>NZ_CP108788.1:0-5002258 GCF_045207585.1 Streptomyces sp. NBC_00887 | reverse complement strand
CATGCTGCTGGCCTTCGCCGCCCTGGTGAGGGCGGGCAAACGCCCCTGGGGGCTCGGTGCCGCCCTGCTCGTCCTCGGCGCGGCCCCGTCCCTGTTCGGCGACATCGCCCGGATCACGGACCTGGATCTGCCGCGGTTCGGCTGGGGCTTCGGCCCGTACCAGCTGATCTACGCGGTGCTCGGCGCCCTGCTCCTCGCGGTGCCCGCCGGTACGTTCGGCAGGCGCCGCCTGTGGTGGCTCCTCCCGGCGGGCGCGGCGCTGGCCGCGACCGTCGCGTACCAGCACGTGGTGCACTACGCGATCCCGTACGCGAGCGTGCTGGTCGCCCTGTTCAGTGCCGGAGTGCTGCTCTCCCTGCACCGCCTGCACATCCCGGACCGACTGCGTCCGGCGCTGACCCGGCTGTCCGACGCCTCGTTCGGCGCGTACATGATCCACGTCCTCGTCCTGGGCGTCCTCACCGAGGCCCTGGTCACGGCGGACCTCACGTGGGTGGCGGCCGCGGCCCTCATGGTCGGCGTGACGGCAGCCACCACGGTGCTCTCCTTCGGAGCCGCCCTCCTGTGGACCCGTCTCGGCCTGACCCGACTGCTCGGCTGAGAGCCGGTGGTCACCTGCCGCGTACGCGGCGGGTGAGGCGGCGAAGCGTCGGGTTGCGGCGGATGAGGGCGAGGCGTGGGGGCACCACGCCAGGGAGTGCGAGCGAGGCCAGCCGGCGGCGCTTGAAATAGCGCCAGGTGCGCCCGTCCAGGTGTTCGGAGAGGTAGCGCTCGGCGGCCGGGCGGAGGTCCGGGCGCACCCTGGGCTGCATGGCGAAGCCGACCGCGTGCAGCAGACCGTCCAGTTTCCGGGCCACGGCCGCCTCCGTGGGCGGCTTCTGGCAGGTGACTGCGGCGACGTCCGTGAGTTCGGGGAGCAGCGCGTCGGTGATCGTGACCGGCACCCTGTGCGCGTTCTCGTACGGGGTCAGGCGCTCCAGCAGCGTTCCGGTGCCGGTCCTGGCCACGGGCAGCTCGTACAGGGTGGCCGCCGTGAGCAGTTCAGTCGCGGCGCAGCCGACGACGAGCGCGGGGCGTATCCGCTGGTAGAGGACCTCCGGGAGGACGTGGGCGCCGAGCGGCCCGCTGTCGAGCACCGTCAGTTCGGCGCCGAGGCGGGAGGCCTCCCGGGCGAGCGCGGCCGACCACGGGACCGGCGCATGGGGGTGGGGCACGAGCAGGAGCCGGGTGTGGCCGAGGGCGACGGTGCCGCGCACCATCCGCAGGTGCAGTTCCCTCGTCTCGGCGGGGGAGAGGAGCCCGGACTCGGCGAGGCGCTCGCCCAGGAGCAGCGCGGGGCCGTCCGGGAACGGGAACTCCGGAGCGGCTACGGCCAGTTCGGCGAACACCTTCTGCAGGGCCGCGGTGGGCAGGGGGACGGGCTCCGCACCGAACTCGGCCAGCAGCAGCGGCCGCAGGCCGGGGAGCAGGTCCGGATGGAGCACACGCCGGACCCGGGTGCCGATCAGCGGCGGGATCTTGCTGCCGGTCGGGCCGTAGCCGGCCAGATCGTCCACGTACACCGTGACGGGTCCGCCGCCGAGGATCTGGGCGAGCGCCTGGGCGGGTGCGGCGTGCGGTGACGCGAAGGCCAGCTCGACCTCGTCGTTCCCGAGGTGCCAGGCCCGGCGCAGATGGCGTTCCCACAGGGGCGCGTCGTCGGCGCGCGGGGTCCACTCGGCCGGGTGCTGGGGGGAGATGGTGTCGTTCCAGGAGAGCACCTCGTCGAAACGGGTGCGCAGCAGGCCGGAACCGGGCATCGAGTCGGCGGGGGGCGCCGCCTCCGGGATCGCCGAGGTGTCGCAGAGCAGCAGGATGCGGCGGTCGGCGTCGTCGAAGCAGTTCGCGTCGAGGGCGGCGGCGAGTGCGGCCGTGCCGTGCGGAGTCGAGGCGACGAAGATCTGCGTGGTCACGCGGCGGCCGTTCCCTTCGCGGCGACCGGCCGGCGGCGCAGTCTGCGCAGCAGGGTCGCCCGTCGTACGTCCATGGCGTCGAGGGTGTCGTCGAGGATCGGCTGGGGCATGTCCGCGAGCGCCGCCGCACTGAGCGATCTCAGTTTCCGGGCAACGGACGGTTCGAATTTCCCGATGGTGCCGACGTGGTGGGCGATGACGGCACAGTACGTACGCACCGCTTTCGGCAGCAGCGCGTCCGCGTCGCGGTCGGCCGCCGTCTCACCCACGACCTGGTTGTAGGCGCGCACGAAATCGAGCTGGCGCTCGTCGCTGATCTGTGTGAGTGATGACGCCACCCCCCGGCGGTAGAAATGGCCCAGAGTTCCCAGGACCGCGAAGGAATCCGCTTCGCGGTGCAGCCGCCATATCCACGGCCGGTCCTCGGCGGTGCGCAGCCCGTCGGCGAAATGCAGCAGCCCCCGGTCCAGGAGGCTCCGGTGGTAGAGCCCGGCCCAGGCGTACGCGTAGTCCACCGAGGTGCTCCGGGAGGCCGGCAGGATCGCGTCCCGGGGGGAGCTCACCGCACCGCGCCGGCCGTGCGGGACGCGGTGCACCGTGCGGGACCTGCCGGTGACCTGGACGTGGTCCGTACGGACGAAGGAGCAGCCCAGGGCCTCCGTCTGCGCGAGCAGCCGGGCGTAGTGGCCCGGTGCGAGCCAGTCGTCGCCGTCCAGGAACGCGATGTACTGCCCGCGGGCCGCGTCCAGGCCGGTGTTGCGGGCCGTGGCCAGACCCGCGTTCCGCTCGTGTCTGTGGACGACCACCCCCTCGATGTCGTCCTGGGCCCGGCGCAGGAGCTCCGCCGTACCGTCGGTCGAACCATCGTCGACGAGGATGAACTCGAAGTCCTCGCGGGCATTGGCGCGCAGGCTTCGGAGCGTATCGGGGGCGTATGTCCGCACGTTGTAGAACGGCACGATGACGGAGAGCTTGACCACCCGCATCACGCTAAGGGCGGGCCCGGCATTTCCCTTGTCCCCGAAGAGGACTGAGGGTGAACGACGCATGTCGGATCAGTGAATCGGCGTACATTCACGGCTATGTGAGGTGCTGCCGAGGTCATATCCCCAACCGTCGGCGGGCTGTTAACCATTTGTTGCCCCCGCGTTGGGCCGCTCATAGAAATGCCTTCCTAGCTTTTAGGGCGTGCCTCCACGTACCAGTAACTCGGCTGATCCGGCCGACACCGCAGCAGCAGCCTCCCCGGCGCTCAGGGTTGCCGTACTCGCCGACTCCGACACCCGGTGGAAGTGGGGCGCGCTCACCGCGCGCCGCCTGACCGCAGGTGCCGGCGGGACCTCCCGGACCGGCGAGGGCGAACGCCCCGTCGAGGTCACCGGGCTGCTGCTGCGCGGCCGTGCCACCCCGACTCCCCGGCAGCTGGCCGAAGTCGGAGAGGTGGGTGTGGATGCCGGCCGGGTGCGCGAGGTGACGGCCGTCGAATTCCTGCACGCGGTGCGGGACGAGGCGTACGACGTCGTCGTGCTCGCCCTCGTCGGCGGCGCCGTCCAGGCGATGCTGCACGGCCTGGCCGCCCTGGGCCTGCCCCGCAGGCCCGTGATCGTCACCGGGTACGTGGGAGTCGTCTACGAGAAGCTCGCCGACGGACTCCTGCTGCGGCACGGCGCGGACATCGTCCTCGCCAACTCCCGTCACGACGCGGAGCGTTTCCGCGCGGTGTACGAGGGAGTGGGCGCCGACGCCTCGTCCGTCACGGAGGCCGCGCTGCCGTTCCTCGGCGGGGCACCGCACCGCCCGGAACAGGGCCGCGACACCGTCGTGTTCGCCGCCCAGCCCTCCGTACCGGCCTCCCGCGCGGACCGCACGTACCTGCTGCGCAGGCTCGTCGAGCACGCGAGGCTGCACCCGGGCCGCGAGGTGCTGCTGAAGCTGCGCTCGAAACCGGGTGAGCACACGACCCACATCGAGGAACTGCCCTACCAGCGGCTCGCGGAGCGCCTCCCGGGCGGGCTGCCGCCCAACTTCCGCCTGGCGTACGGGCACATGGGCGAGGTCCTGGACCGCACCGACCTGCTGGTCACGGTCTCCTCGACGGCGGCGCTGGAGTCCCTGCACCGCCGTATCCCGACCGCGATCCTCTCCGACCTCGGCGTACGGGAAACCCTCGGAAACCACCACTTCATCGGCTCCGGGCTGGTCACCTCCTGGGACCGGCTGGACGGCGGGCACCGCCCCGAGCCCGACGAGGCATGGGTGTCCGGCCAGGGGGTCGCCGCCGACGGTTCGTACGACACGGCCTACGACACCGCGCGGGCCAAGGTGGCCGTCCTGCTCGAACACGGCTCCCTTCCCGACCTCGCCCCGTACTACACCCCGGCCACCGCCCCCGGATACCTCCCCGGCATCCTCGCCCGCCACCACCTGGCCACCGACGGCCGCCCGCTGCCGGGCGCCGCGGCGCCCAAGGAGACCGGCCGGGTCAGAGGGGCGGTGCGCGCGACCGTCCGCAACGCGGCGCGCGGCGCCTACCGCCACGGCGTCCAGCGGGTCGCCCCCGTGATCCGCCGGATGGGCGAGCTGTGACCGCCGCCGCCACGTCCACCGCTTCAGGAGCAGCCATGACCCCGCCACCGGCCCCGACCGTGCTCGCCGTGATCCCCGCCCGCGGCGGATCCAAGGGCGTGCCCGCCAAGAACCTCGCCCAGGTCGGCGGCGTCCCCCTGGTGGCCCGCGCGGTCCACGCCTGCCTCGCCTCCCCTGAGGTCACGGACGTCGTCGTCACCACCGACGACCCCGCCATCGCGGACGCGGCGCGGGCCGCGGGCCGGGCGCGGGGCGAGTCGGACCGGCTGCACTGCGTGCGACGCCCCGTCGCCCTCGCCGGCGACACCGCGACCAGCGAGGCAGCGGTCCTGCACGCCCTCGACGCGTACGAGGCGATGCAGCCCGGCAGGTCCGCCGACGTGGTGCTGCTCGTGCAGTGCACCAGCCCCTTCATCACCCGCGAGGACATCGACGGCGTCGCCGCCGCGGTCGCCCGCGAAGGTGCGGACACGGCCGTCACCGTCGCCCCGTTCCACGGGTTCGTCTGGCGCGACGGCAGCGCGGTGGAGGACGACACGTACGGCGTCAACCACGACAAGGCCGTACGCCCCCGCCGCCAGGACCGTCCGCAGGACCTGCTGGAGACCGGCGCCGCGTACGCCATGGACGTCGAGGGCTTCCGCACCCACCGCCACCGCTTCTTCGGCCGCACCGCGCTCGTACGGACCGACCCGGCGCGGGTGCTGGAGATCGACGACCCGCACGACCTGGCCCGTGCCCGCGCCCTCGCGCCGCTCCTGGACCCCTCGCCGCTGCCGACCCGCGAGGACATCGACGCGGTCGTCCTCGACTTCGACGGCACGCAGACCGACGACCGCGTCCTCATCGACTCCGACGGACACGAGATCGTCGCCGTCCACCGCGGTGACGGCCTCGGCATCGCCGCCCTGCGCAAGGCCGGCGTCCCGCTCCTGATCCTGTCCACGGAACAGAACCCGGTCGTCGCCGCCCGCGGCCGCAAGCTCCAGGTCCCCGTCCTGCACGGCATCGACCGCAAGGACCTGGCGCTCAAGCAGTGGTGCGAGGAGCAGGGCTTCGACCCCGACCGCGTGCTCTACGTCGGCAACGACGTCAACGACCTGCCCTGCTTCGGACTGGCGGGCTGGCCCGTCGCCGTTGCCAGTGCCCACGACTCGGTACGCGCCGCCGCGCGGGCCGTGACCACAACCCCCGGTGGCTTCGGCGCCATCCGCGAGATCGCGGCCTGGCTCCTGGGCCCGACCCTCACCACCGGCTCCACCCCTGCCGGCACCACCCCCACCACGTAAGGAAGCACCACCATGAGCAGCACCTCCCGCCTGCGCACGCTCGGCACCCGCACCGCCGGCCCCGGCAACCCCGTCTACATCACGGGTGAGATCGGCATCAACCACAACGGCGACCTCGACAACGCCCTCGCCCTGATCGACGTGGCAGCCGAAGCCGGCTGCGACGCCGTCAAGTTCCAGAAGCGCACCCCGGAGATCTGCACCCCGCGCGACCAGTGGGACATAGAGCGCGACACCCCCTGGGGCCGGATGACGTACATCGACTACCGCCACCGCGTCGAGTTCGGCGAGGCCGAGTACCAGGCCATCTCCGACCACTGCGCCAAGCGCGGCATCGACTGGTTCGCCTCCCCGTGGGACACCGAGGCCGTCGCCTTCCTCGAGAAGTTCGACGTCCCGGCGCACAAGGTCGCCTCCGCCTCCCTGACCGACGACGAGCTCCTGCGCGCGCTGCGCGCCACGGGCCGCACGGTCATCCTCTCCACCGGCATGTCGACCCCTCGCCAGATCCGGCACGCGGTCGAGGTCCTCGGCAGCGACAACATCCTGCTCTGCCACGCCACATCGACGTACCCGGCCAAGGCCGAGGAGCTCAACCTGCGCGTCATCAACACCCTGCAGGGCGAGTTCCCGAACGTCCCGATCGGCTACAGCGGCCACGAGACGGGCCTGCAGACGACCCTCGCCGCCGTTGCGCTCGGCGCCGCGTTCGTCGAGCGGCACATCACGCTCGACCGCGCCATGTGGGGCTCCGACCAGGCCGCCTCCGTAGAGCCGCAGGGTCTCACCCGCCTCGTCCGCGACATCCGCACCATCGAGGCCTCCCTCGGTGACGGCGTCAAGAAGGTGTACGAGTCGGAGCTCGGCCCGATGAAGAAGCTCCGCAGGGTCACGGGCGTCATCGCCGAGACCGAGAACGCGCCGGCTGCCGAGCCGGTCGCGGTCTGACGGGCAGACCGGTGAACCTCGCCTTCGTCGAGAGCCCGGTCCAGCTCCTGAACGTCCTGGAGTGGACCCACACCCGGGGAGGCTCCGCCGACACCACCGTCGTCGTCCTCCCCCCGGTCGACCCGATGTCGCGCGGCCAGCTGCGCAGGATGGCGGAGCTGGCCCGCGACGAGGGCGCAACGGTCCGCTGGCAGGAGGCGCGCGGGGAGACCGGCGCGCCTCTGAAGGCCCTGCGCGCCCTGACGGGGCTGATCCGCAAGGCGGACCGCATCGTGATCGGGGACCCGTTCTCCCGGTACGTGCACCTGCTCCTCTCCCTGGTCCGCACCCGCCGGATCACGGTCGTCGACGACGGTACGGCCACCATGGAGTTCGTCGCCCAACTCGCGCGCGGCGAGCGCCTGGTGCGCTGGCACCGCCGCGGCAGCCGGGGCCCGCGCGAACTGCTCCTGGCCCCGGTGACCTCCGCGGCCCGCCGCAGCTTCACGCCCTCGGCGACCCGCACGGTCGAGGTGTTCACCGCGATGCCGGTGGAGGCGCCGCAGGGCGTCGAGGTCACCTCCAACACCTTCGCCTGGACCCGCGCCCGGTTCGGCCCGCCCCTGATCACCAAGGGCGCCGACCTGGTGGGCACGTCCCTGGTCGAAACGGGCGTGATCGACCCGGTCCCGTACCAGGAGGCGGTCACCGCCCTGGCCCGCGCCCACGGCGCGACCCGCTACTTCGCCCACCGCCGTGAGTCCGCGGACAAGCTCCACGCCCTGGAAGCCGCCACCGGCCTGGAGATCGTCCGCCCGGACCTCCCCCTGGAACTCATCGCCCGCAGAGGACCCATCGGCCACACGGTCCTGAGCTTCCCGTCGACGGTCGTCCACACCCTCCCGCTGGCCCTGGTCGGCACCGGGGTGAAGGTCGCGGTGTGCGACATAGCGCCGGAATGGCTCCGCGACTCGGCCTCGCCGCGCGCCCAGGGCTTCCTGAGCGGCGTCACGGAGACGGCCCGGGACGTCCAGCGGCTCTCGCCCTGGAGAGTCACGGCGGTGACGGCGGAGGGCTGAGGGACCGGCTTGCACACGGTGTGCGCGTGGGGGCCGGAGGGCGGTGCTCAACTGGCTCCCGTAGGTTGTGCGTCGACCGTTCGACCCGGACACGCGTGAAGGAGCCCGTCGGGTGCCCAGTACTCTCACCCTGCGAATCCTGGGGAAGCTGAGGACCGCACCTGGCGGCCTGTTCGACTGCGGGGTCGACTTCACGGACGGCCCGGGAGCCTCACGGCCGGTCGCCCATGTGGAACGCGAGCTGCCTCCCGACGGCATCCCCGCCTACCTCGCGGCCCGGCAGAGCGGCGCCCGCTCCTTCGTCCTGTGGGCGGACGAGTCCCGCCAGGCACGGGTCGCCACCCTGGTCACCCTCTCCACGAGCGGGGGACGGGCGCAGTTCCAGGTGCTCGGCCCGCAAGGTGAACCGCTCGGTGTGCTCACGCGCGACAAGGCGTTCAGCCGGGGGCTGCGCACCCGCTGGACCGTGAGCCGCGCCGGTGCCCCCGACGCGGTGGGATACAAGGGCCGGCTCTTCTGGTGGGGCGTGTGGTGGCTCTGTGCACCCCTGCTGCCGCTTCTGCTCGTGGCCCTCGTCTTCGGCGGCGGCGGCGGGGACTTCCCCCGCGGCCCCCGCCGTATCAAGTGGCGCTCGGGAGGGCAGGTCCCGCTGGAGTTCAAGTCGTCCGGCAACGCGGTGCGCCTGCACGCGCCGGACCTGGACTGGCGGCTCGGAGCCGCCCTCACCGCCTTGATCCCCTCCTTCGACGGCTGGATCGGCGATGCCTGGGACGCGCGGAAGGACTGACGGACTTCAGTCCACGCGGGGCGCCCAGGCACGGGCAGAGGTGTCGTACGCGTAGGACGTCAGGCCCTTGACGGCGCTGGTGCGGAACGGGCGGCCGCGGTCATCGATCCGGGCGGTGCCCGTGCGGCCCTGGGACGACCAGTCCAGCTCCAGGTACCAACTGCAGTCGCAGGCAGCGGTCCTGGCGGTGACCAGCAGCACCTCGGGGTCCTCCGCGGACACCCGGTAGGGCATGCTCACCGCCGGGATCGGCGTGCCGGCGTCGTTGCCGGCGGTCGCGCGGGCGACGGGCCGGTTCGTGTCCAGGTCCACGGCGAAGGACCGCGGGGTGAGGGAGCCGCCGCAGCCCTGGGCCATGGAGTACGCGTCGCCCGGAGCGGGCTCGGCGCGGCCGGTCACGCGTACCCGTAGCGCTTCCAGGACCACGGCGGTGTCGGACGTCCCCTGCACGGACAGTTTCACGATCGTCTCCCCGCCGTGCACCGCCCGCTGGGTCGCCGCCCAGGTGCCGGCGTCCTGCTGGACCGGAGGGGGCGGCACCCGCTCCGGCGGTGCGGCGATGACGTAGTCGTGACCGCAGCCGAACGCCCATGCATGGGAATCGACGGACCAGGCGAGGGGAGGACCCGCGGGTTCGGACCCTGCCGGGGCGCTCGTGGAGCCGACCGGGTCCGACGGCTCGCGCCGGGTTCCCGGAGGGCTCGCGGTGCCGTCCTTCGGACCATCGGAAGGCGACACGGAGCGGGTGTTCGAGGCCCTCGGGCCGGCGGAGGCGGCCGCGGTCTCCGGGGCGACCGACGCGGCCCGTGCACCGTCGTCGGTGTCCCGGCCGTCCGGCAGCAGGGCCAGGCTCCCCGCAGCGGCGAGCACGGCACACACGACGGCCGCGGCGCGCTTGCGCCGGTACCAGGGCCGGGGGCGGCGGGGCGGTGCGGGCGACGGACCGCTCACCAGGCCCTCCGCGCCGGCCGGACCACCGGCAGCCCCGCTCGTAGGGGCGCCGCCGTCATCGCTGCCGCTGCCGGTGTCGCCGGGCTGGCGGCCGGCCGGGGCATCCGAACCCTCCGCCTCACCGAGGGGCCCGGTCGGGTGGGGGCGTTGCCTGGCAGCCACGGCCAGGAGCCAGCGGCGGTGCAGCTCCAGACGCTCCGCACCCGACGCCCCGCACAGAGCCGCGAAACGCTCCACGGGTGCGAAGTCGAGAGGGACCGCCTCACCGGTGCAGTAGCGGTGCAGCGTGGACGTGTTCATGTGGAGACGGCGGCCGAGCGAACCGTAACTGCGGTCCGTGCGCTCCTTCAGTTCCCTCAACAGCGCCGCGAACTGTGCCACGGAGTCCTGTGTCTGCACCGTCACCTCCGCACCCGTCAGGGCTCGATCCGGTTCCGGGAACAGGCGTCCCGGGGTGGGGGCCCGTCCCAGGCACCCATATACCTGCACGTCAGGGTGGCTGGGATGGTTCCACCCCGACCGATCCGACGGCGGGTCTTGCGCCGGCCCACCGGGACCGCCGATGCTCGTGGTGCCGCCCAGGTCCCCGCCGGACGCACCGCCACCGTCACGGCGAGCGGCGCGGCGACCCGGTCGTACGACGGCCGGCGTGATGACGTCGGGTCGTCACACCGCCGCATTCCCACGCAGGCCACCAGGCACTTCATCACGCACTCCACACGAGGGACACCCATGCCCATGCACACCCGCACCGCCGTGCTCGCCGCCGCGCTCTCCGTCGTCGCTCTCGCCGCCTGCGCGGTACCGACCCAGGCGCAGGAGGGCGCCGCGCAGGGGAAGGCCGTCGCAGCGAAGAATGCCGTCGTGTCGGCGAAGGCCGTCCCGCCCGCGTTCCTCAAGGCGTCCCAACTGCCGCCGCACCCCTCGTCCGACTGGGTCGCGGGGCCGGTCACCGACGGCTTCCCGGTCGAGCTCGCCTACTGCCTGGGCGAGGGCGTACCGGCCTACGACTACCGGCACCGGGTCTTCTCCACCGATCTGGACACCGGCGCCGCACAGGTCACCGTCGTCGCGGGCTCCGACGCCAAGGGCAAGGCGCTCGCCGCACTGCTGAACGAGGAGATCCGCTCCTGCGCCGACCGGATCGAGCAGAACGACCCGGAGACCGAGGCCGAGGGCCGGGACTACGGCTCGCTGCCGGTCGAGGAGGGCGCGCGGGTGCACGGTCTGCACACCACGACGTCCTACGGCGCCACGGACGTCCATCTGCTGTCCGTGGGACGGGACGGCCGTACGGTGACCGTCGTGAGCTGGGGGCAGATGGGGACCTTCGCCGACGCTCCGGTGGCCGGCTTCAAGAACACGACGACCACGGCGGTCAAGAAGCTGTACTGACGCCCCGACAGACGGCATCGCGAAACCGCACGACCACCATGAAAGCCGGGGCGTCCTCCCGCCGAGGGGGATCCGGGAGGACGCCCCCGGTGGCGCGAGTGCCTACGGCCCGGCCGCACGCCGCAGGCCCGGTCGACGGTGCGCGCGAGAACCGCGTCCTGGGCGGCGCGTACGCCGACTGCATGCGCCGCCCGGTGGAATCCGTCCGGAGGGCCGAGGCGTACGCCTCGCCTTCGGCGGCACCCTGCCGGGTTCCTCACCCCTGGGGGGCCGCCCCGGACAGCTTGGCCGCGGTGCCCCGGGCGAGCTCGAAGGCCTCCACCGGATTACCGTCCTCGCTCCAGGGCTCGGCGCCGCACCACGGGCCGATCAGACGGAACTGCTCCAGCGCGGAGGCGTACATCTTCGACCGCACCATGTAGTGCGCCAGCCGATGACGCAGGGCGGGCAGGTGCTCGTTGTCGGGGGCGACCCCGGCGAGCGAAGCCGCGACCCTCTCGAGGAGATCCTTCGCCGCCCGTGTGGTGGGCAGTGCCGAAGAGCCCGAGCGTTTGACCAGCTCGTCCAGCGCGTGGAGGTACACGCCGGCAAGCGGGCTGCCGGGCGGAGCGTTTCGTACCGCCTGCTCGGCGAACCTCGTCATCAACTTGTCGCTGCCGAACCACTTGGCGCACCAGTACTGGAGGCCCTGCCAGTGGCCCGAGTAGTGGTGCGGGGCGCGGGAGACCAAGCCGTCCCAGAGCGGCTGGAACTGTTCGCGCTCGTACTCGGCTCCGCGGGCGGCGGTGACCATGACGACCCAGGGGCCGGGGTTCTCGGGGTCGAGCAGGGCGGCCTGCTGCGCTTCCGCGATCGCGGCCGGCAGCATGGAGCGGAAGGCGTCCATCCGTTCGCGCGAGACCGCGTTGGCGTAATCGCTGCCACGGATCTCCCAGGCCCGGTGCACCATCAGCCCGGCGTGGATGGTCGCCGCATCACAGTTCCCAAGCCTGGCCGCGCGCCATTCGTCCAGCCATGTGTCGTCCTCGCAGGCCACCTGCTGCAGAAGCTCGGTCCGGGACCACCGCTCGTCCCAGTCCTGACCGGCCACCTCGACGTACGCCTCGGCCACCTGCCAGTGACCCTCCCAGGCGGCGTCGGCCACGGCCTGCATCTCCTTGCGCCGGTACGGCGCCGGGGGCGGGCCGGAGCGCCCCGCGTCGAGATCCTCGCGGGGCACGAGACCGTAGTCGGCGGCCACGAAGCTCTCGTTGACCCAACGGGCGATGCGACGGGGAGCGACAAGGAGCTTGTAGAGCACAGAGAGGAGCGCGCCGAGCACGACGGCGATGAAGATCGTCACGGATGGGAATCATCCGGCAATCCCCTCACCCTCCGCAATAGTCCAGGCCAATGGTGCGGGGCCGCTCGAGAGGCCCTCTGCCTCCGTGCGCGGTCGGCGGCGCCTGAGACTTCCACGGATCAGGCGCAGGCCGACGACGGCCGGCACGGCTGCGACCAGGACTGTCCCGATCGATCCGTCCGCCTGCGCCGTTCCGAACCCGTGGACCACGGTGAGGAAGGCGGCAAACAGGACGCCTCCTCCGAGGTACCGCTCCCGTGCCCGGACCGTCATCGCCGCCCCGTTGTCGTGTGAACTCCTCGATCCAGCCCTTGAGCTCATCTTCGACGCCTTCGGAGCACGGCGAGGCGGCCGTCTCCTGGGGATGCGGTGAGGCGTCGGCGTCCGGGGCGTCGGCGGCGGGGTCTTGCCGCCCTGGAGGGGAGAGACGGTGCCTATCCCTTACCGCGAGGTTCCAGCATTCGGTTGATGAGGTTGCTGATGGCGCGCCGACCTGCGGGTTGCGGTACTCGGAGCCGTTGAGTGCCGGCGGCCGGTGGAAGGTGCCTGCGACGACAACAGGGTGCCCTTGTGGTTCTCACAGAGGCCGGGCTCGGGCTCTGCGAGGATGCCGTTGTACTGCACAGGCATGATCGGGCGGGCCGGGCACCTCGATCCCGCGTGCGACCGCGCTCGCGCCCCTCGCACCGCAGTGGAGAACGGTGGAGTGTACCCACCGTCAATACCCGTCACACGCCGCAACGACAACTTTTGTTCCTCTAAGCGGCTGAACTTTTATTGATCTGTGGCCAGTTGAGGGGCCCGGGGGCCTACCCTTCACTGGGTGAACCAGTTGAAGTCCCGCGCGTCCCACGACGAAGCCGAGCTGCCCGGAGGAGCCGCCCTGCCCGGCGCGCTTCCCGGCGTCCTGTCCGATGAGCTGCGTGCCGAGCTGATCGCCTTCCGGCGTGACCTTCACATGCACCCCGAGCTCGGCAACCAGGAGTTCCGTACCACCGCCGCCATCAAGGCCCGGCTGGAAAGGGCGGGGCTGAAGCCCCGGGTGCTCTCGACCGGGACCGGGCTCATCTGTGACGTGGGGCGGCGGGACGGCGACACGCGGAGCATGCTCGCGTTGCGGGCCGACATCGATGCGCTGCCGATTCCGGACACCAAGGCGGGCGTCTCCTACCGGTCCACCGTGCCGGACCGGGCGCATGCCTGCGGGCACGACGTCCACACCACCACGGTCCTCGGCGCCGGTCTCGTGCTCGCCGAGCTCGACCGCCAGGACCTGCTGCCGAACCCCGTGCGGCTGATCTTCCAGCCGGCCGAGGAGGTCCTGCCCGGCGGTGCGGCCGACGCGATCGAGGACGGGGCGCTGGAAGGTGTCCGGCGGATCATCGGCGTGCACTGCGACCCGAAGGTGGACGTGGGGAAGATCGGGCTCCGGATCGGTGCGATCACCTCCGCCTGCGACCGGCTGGAGGTCACCCTCGACGGGCCCGGCGGGCACACCGCCCGGCCGCATCTGACCACCGACCTGGTCACCGCCGCGGCCAGGGTCGCCACCGACGTGCCCGCGCTGCTCGCACGGCGGGTCGACGCGCGCTCGGGGCTCGCCCTCACGTGGGGGCGGCTGGAGACCGGGCACGCGCCCAATGTCATCCCGCAACACGCCGAACTGTCCGGAACGGTTCGCTGCCTCGACCTGGAGGCCTGGCGCGAGGCGCCGGATCTGGTGCACGCGGCGGTCGACGAGGTGGCCGGAATGCACCGGGCCAAGACCGTGATCAACTACATCCGCGGTGTGCCGCCCGTCGTGAACGACGCGGAATCCATCGGTCTGCTGGACGCCGCGATGACCGCCCGCCGCGGATCGTATTCGATCGAGGACACCGAACAGAGCCTGGGCGGGGAGGACTTCTCCTGGTACCTGGAGCACGTCTCTGGCGCCATGGCCAGGCTCGGAGTGCGTACTCCCGGCGACACCCGTGGTCTGGACCTGCACCGGGGGAACTTCGATGTGGACGAGGAGGCGATCACGGTTGGAGTGGAGCTGTTCACCGCTTCGGCGCTGCTCGACGGCAACCGCTCGTAACCGGACAGGACACCTTCTGTTCGCGACGATCCGATAACGGCTTACGTACAGGTCCTTATCTGACATCTACGCGCGTTACGATCGCCGCGAAACCAGCGCCGGAAGAGGCGCTTCGGTCAGGTTTGAAGGAGCCTTCCCTTGCGCCGGATCACCAGGATTGCCACCGTGGGCATTATGTCCGCGGCGCTCGCACTCAGCGTCACCGCGTGCGGCGACGACTCGTCCTCCTCGGACACCGGGTCGTCGTCCACGGACAACAAGGCCGCCATCGCGTACGACATCGGTGGCCGCGGAGACCAGTCGTTCAACGACGCCGCGTACGCGGGTCTCGCCAAGGCCGAGAAGGACCTTGGTGTCAAGGGCACCGAGGCCGAGCCCTCCGAGGGCGAGTCGGACGCGGACAAGGTCCAGCGCCTCACCTCGCTCGCCCGCGCCGGCAACAACCCGGTCATCGGTGTCGGCTTCGCCTACGCGCCCGCCATCAAGAAGGTCGCGCCGAAGTTCCCGAAGATCACCTTCGGCATCATCGACGACGCGTCCGTGACCGGCGCCAACATCGCCAACATCGTCTTCAACGAGGAGCAGGGCTCCTACCTCGCGGGTGTCGCCGCCGCCAAGGTCACCAAGACCAAGAAGGTCGGCTTCATCGGTGGTGTCGAGACCCCGCTGATCAAGAAGTTCGAGGCGGGCTTCGCCCAGGGTGTCGCGGACACCGACTCCTCCGTGAAGGTACTTCCGCAGTACCTGACCCAGCCGCCGGACTTCGGTGGCTTCTCCAAGCCCGACCTCGGTAAGGCCGCTGCCCAGGGCCAGCTCGCCCAGGGCGCCGACGTGATCTACTCGGCGGCCGGTCTGGCCGGTTCCGGTGCGATCGAGGCCGTCTCCAAGGCCGGCAAGTGGAACATCGGCGTCGACTCCGACCAGTACAGCCAGGAAGGACTCTCCGCCTACAAGAAGTCCATCCTGACCTCGGTCACCAAGGACGTCGAACTTGCCGTCTTCAACCTGATCAAGTCGGTCCAGGACGGCAAGCCGCAGACCGGTGAGATCCGCTACGGCCTGGACAAGGACGGCGTCGGCCTGGCCATGTCCAACCCTGCCTTCACCGAGATGACCGAGGTCATCGCCGCGGTGGACAAGGCGAAGCAGGAGATCATCGACGGCAAGATCACCGTCAAGACCACTCCGTAACGACCCCGGTCGTACGTCTGGTTTCCTGTGGGCCCGGAGCGCGCGCATCACTGCCGCTCCGGGCCTCCGGAGTAACTCCCCCGAAGAAGATCCGCCCGTCTGATTTACGATTCGGCAGCGCTACGCGTGTAGACAGCCCTCAGGCGCGATAACTTCACCCCGCCCCTTTGCCCCTCCGCCCCCGCTCCTGTCCGGCCAAGGAGAGTGCGTCATCAACGCGTCCAGCAGCCCCCCTGCCGTAGAACTGCACGGCATCACCAAGCGTTTCCCCGGCGTCGTCGCCAACCACGACATCGGCATCACCGTCCGCAAGGGCACCGTCCACGCCCTCGTCGGCGAGAACGGCGCCGGCAAGTCGACGCTGATGAAGATCCTCTACGGCATGCAGAAGCCGGACGAGGGCACCATCGCCGTGGACGGCGAGCAGGTCTCGTTCGGCAACCCCGGCGACGCCATCGCGCGCGGCATCGGCATGGTGCACCAGCACTTCATGCTCGCCGACAACTTCACCGTCCTGGAGAACGTCGTCCTCGGCGGCGAGCAGCTGTACGGCATCGGCTCCGCCGCACGGAGGAAGATCAAGGAGATCTCCGACGCGTACGGCCTGGGGGTCCGGCCCGACGCACTCGTCGAGGACCTCGGGGTCGCCGACCGCCAGC
Source organism: Streptomyces sp. NBC_00887 (assembly GCF_045207585.1). NCBI lineage: Bacteria > Bacillati > Actinomycetota > Actinomycetes > Kitasatosporales > Streptomycetaceae > Streptomyces > Streptomyces sp. NBC_00887. The sequence goes on along the minus strand of NZ_CP108788.1, from coordinate 4,986,020 downwards.
GCGTGGAGATCCTCAAGGTCCTCTACCGCGGCGCCCGCATCCTCATCCTCGACGAGCCGACCGCGGTCCTCGTGCCGCAGGAGGTCGACGCGCTCTTCGCGAACCTCCGCGAGCTCAAGGCCGAGGGACTCACCGTCATCTTCATCTCCCACAAGCTCGGCGAGGTCCTCTCGGTCGCCGACGAGATCACGGTGATCCGGCGGGGTACGACGGTGGGCACCGCGGATCCCGCGCACACGACCACCAAGCAGCTCGCCGAGCTGATGGTCGGCAGCGAGCTTCCCTCGCCCGAGACCCGTGAGTCCACGGTGACGGATGTGCCGATGCTGCGCATCGAGGGGCTCTCCCTCAGTGTGACGGACCCGGACGGAGTCGTCCGAGACGTCCTGTCCGATGTCGGCTTCACCATCCACAAGGGTGAGGTCCTCGGCATCGCGGGCGTCGAGGGCAACGGGCAGACCGAGCTGATCGACGCGCTGATCGGCATGCGGGCGGCCGACAGCGGCGTGATCACCCTGGGCGACGACGACATCTCCCGCGCGCCCACGCGCAAGCGGCGCGAGGCGGGCATCGGCTACATCCCCGAGGACCGGCACCGGCACGGAGTCCTGCTGGACGCACCGCTCTGGGAGAACCGCATCCTCGGCCACGTCAGCGAGAAGCCCAACAGCCGCGGGTTCCTGCTGGATCCCAAGGCCGCCCGCCAGGACACCGAGCGGATCGTGCGCGAGTACGACGTCCGCACCCCCGGCATCGAGGTCACGGCCGGGTCCCTCTCCGGCGGCAACCAGCAGAAGCTGATCGTCGGCCGCGAGATGAGCCACGAACCGAAGCTCCTCATCGCCGCCCACCCCACCCGTGGCGTGGACGTCGGCGCGCAGGCGCAGATCTGGGACCAGATCCGCGCGGCCCGCCGCGAAGGGCTCGCCGTACTGCTCATCTCGGCGGACCTGGACGAGCTCATCGGGCTCTCCGACACCCTGCGCGTCATGTACCGCGGCCAGCTCGTCGCGGACGCCGACCCCGCCACCATCACCCCTGAGGAACTGGGCTCGGCCATGACCGGCGCCGCCGCCGGTCACCTCGAAGCAGCACCGGAGGACGAGGCCCGATGAAGAAATTCGACAAGGACCGGCTGATCCTGGGCTTCGCCGGGCCGGCACTCGCCCTGGTCGTGGCCTTCGCGCTCGCCACCGTGGTCCTGCTCATCTCAAACCGTGATCCGTTCGAGCTGTACCGGCTGCTGTTCGAGCAGGCGTCGTACCCCGACGTACAGGTACTGATCATCAACCAGGCCGGTACGTACTACCTCGCCGCTCTGGCGGTCGCGGTCGGCTTCCGGATGAACCTCTTCAACATCGGCGTCGACGGCCAGTACCGCCTCGGGGCCATGATGGCCGCCCTGGTCGGCGCGAGCGTCAGTCTTCCCGGACCGCTCCACATCGCCCTGATCGTCGTCGTCGCCATGCTGGTGGGCGCGTTCTGGGCGGGCATCGCGGGCATCCTCAAGACCACGCGCGGGGTGAGCGAGGTCGTTTCCACGATCATGCTCAACTCCATCGCGACCTCGCTGATCGCCTGGCTGATCCTGCCGAAGAACTTCGGTGAGCAGGCAGCCGGTTCCAACAACCTGACCACGGGCGAGATCCCGGAGTCGGGCTGGTTCCCGGGGCTTTCCCTGGGCGCCGAGGCCGGAGAGATCTACGGCTTCACCTTCGTCGCCGCCGGCTTCGGCCTCGTCTACTGGTTCGTCCTGAACCGCACCCGGTTCGGTTTCGACCTGCGGGCCACCGGCGCCAGCGAGAGTGCCGCCCAGGCGTCCGGCGTGGACGCCAAGAAGATGATCCTGACCTCGATGCTGATCTCCGGCGCGGTCGCCGGTCTGGCCGGAATGGCGACGCTGCTGGGTGACACCCACACGTACAGCCTCGACTTCCCGGTCGGCATCGGCTTCACCGGCATCACCATCGCGCTGCTCGGCCGTAACCACCCGGTGGGCATCGCCCTCAGCGCCCTGCTGATCGCGTTCCTGGACAAGGCGTCCTCGTCGCTCGACCAGTTCGGGTTCGAGAAGGAGATCGCCACGATCATGCAGGGCCTGATCGTGATCTCCGTCGTCATCAGCTACGAACTGGTCCGGCGTTACGGGACCCGCCGTCAGCAGCAGAAGGTCGGCGAGGAACTCGCCGCCGGCAACGCCCTCACGACCGAGAAGGAGGCGGCCCTGTGAGCACCCAAGTACCTGCCGCACGCGTCGCCCCGAAGAAGGGCGGCGGACGCCGCAAGCTCTCCCTGCCCGTCGTCCTCCTGATCGTCGCCGGTGCCCTCGCCCTCGTGTCGCTGGTCCGGCTGATCAGCGGCGCGGAGGACGTGACCTCCGTCGGCCAGGTCGCGGGCGCCCTTGAACTGGCCGTTCCCATCGGCCTGGCCGGTCTCGGCGGTCTGTGGGCCGAGCGGGCCGGTGTCGTCAACATCGGGCTCGAGGGCATGATGATCCTCGGCACCTGGTTCGGTGCCTGGGCGGGATTCCAGTGGGGCCCGTGGGTGGGCGTGCTGTTCGGCATCATCGGCGGCGCGCTCGGCGGTCTGCTGCACGCGGTCATGACCGTCACCTTCGGCGTGAACCACATCGTCTCCGGTGTGGCGATCAACATCCTCGCCGTCGGAGTCACCCGCTACCTCTCGAACTTCACCTTCGCCCAGGAGCCGGGCGGCTCCTCCAAGCAGTCCCCCCGGCTCGAGGAGATCGACAAGATCACCGTTCCGGGGCTGTCGGACTGGATGCAGGACCTGCAACAGGAACACTGGTTCTTCGTCTCCGACCTCGCCGGCATCATCGGCGGGCTCGTCACCGGGCTGTCCCTGCTGACCGTCGTCGCCCTGCTGCTGATCCCCGCCACGTGGTGGATCCTGTGGCGCACCGCGTTCGGCCTGCGGCTCCGCTCCTGCGGCGAGAGCCCGGTGGCCGCCGAGACCCTCGGCGTGAACGTCTACAAGTACAAGTACATCGCCGTCGTCATCTCCGGCGGACTGGCCGGGCTCGGTGGTGCCTTCCTCGCCATCGTCGCCACGAGCATCTACCAGGAGGGCCAGACCGGCGGCCGCGGTTACATCGGTCTCGCCGCGATGATCTTCGGTAACTGGATGCCGGGCGGAATGGCCCTGGGTGCCGGACTCTTCGGCTTCACCGACAGCCTCAAGCTGCGCGGTGGCGCGGAGAACGTGCACGCGATGCTGCTGCTCCTGGCGATCCTGCTGGTGATCGCCGCGTGCTGGCAGCTGTACCGGAAGAAGTACGTGTCCGCGGTGATCGCGGCGGCCTGTTCCGCGCTGCTGTTCACCTGGTACGCGCTGACGGACCAGGTCCCGAGCCAGTTCGTGGACGCCGCTCCGTACGTCACCACCCTGCTCGTGCTCGCGCTGTCGGCGCAGCGGCTGCGGCCGCCGAAGGCGGACGGTGTGCCGTACCGCAAGGGCGAGGGCAAGTGACACCGGCGTCGGACGTCGACGCGGCGCCGGTCGACTGGGAGGCGCTGCGTGCGGCCGCCCGGGACGCGATGTCCCGGGCGTACGCCCCGTACTCCGGCTTCCCGGTCGGTGTCGCGGCCCTCGTCGACGACGGCCGCACGATCGTCGGCTGCAACGTCGAGAACGCGTCGTACGGCATCGGCCTGTGCGCCGAGTGCGGCCTGGTCTCCCAGCTGGCCGCCACGGGCGGCGGCCGGCTGACGCACTTCACCTGCGTGGACGGCAGGGGAGCGGTGCTCGTGCCGTGCGGGCGGTGCAGGCAGCTGCTGTACGAGTTCGGGGGGCCGGAGCTCGTCCTGGAGACCCCGGACGGTCTCCGGACGCTCGACGAGATGCTGCCGCAGGCGTTCGGGCCGCAGCACCTGAGGTAGTGCGTGGGCGGGGCCGCCGGGGTCGTCCGGCGGCCCCGCCCCCAATCGCCGGGCTGGCTCGGTGTTTTGTGAACAGGAATCTCTATGCGCGTAGAGTCATTCGGGACTCTTGCGTACGTACCGGCCGGAAGGACTCCAAGGACATGGACGCCATCTCCGTCATCCGCACGAAGCGGGACCGCGGCGAGCTGAGCCCCGAGCAGATCGACTGGGTCATCGACGCGTACACCCGCGGCGAGGTCGCCGACGAGCAGATGTCCGCGTTGGCCATGGCGATCCTGCTGAACGGTATGAACCGCACCGAGATCGCCCGCTGGACCGCCGCGATGATCGCCTCCGGTGAGCGGATGAACTTCGACGCGCTCTCCCGCCCCACCACCGACAAGCACTCCACCGGCGGCGTCGGCGACAAGATCACGCTGCCGCTCGCCCCGCTGGTCGCCGCCTGCGGCGCCGCGGTGCCGCAGCTCAGCGGCCGGGGCCTCGGCCACACCGGCGGGACCCTCGACAAGCTGGAGTCCATCCCCGGCTGGCGGGCACACCTCACCAACGCCGAGATGCTGCACGTCCTGGATACCACCGGCGCCGTGATCTGCGCCGCGGGCGACCAACTCGCCCCCGCCGACAAGAAGCTGTACGCGCTCCGCGATGTCACCGGCACCGTCGAGGCCATCCCGCTCATCGCCAGCTCGATCATGTCCAAGAAGATCGCCGAGGGCACGGGCGCGCTCGTCCTGGACGTCAAGGTCGGTTCCGGCGCCTTCATGAAGACGATCGAGGACGCCCGCGAACTGGCCTCCACCATGGTCGCGCTGGGCACCGACAGCGGCGTACGGACGGTCGCGCTGCTCACCGACATGTCCACCCCGCTCGGCCTGACCGCGGGCAACGCCCTGGAGGTACGCGAGTCCGTCGAGGTCCTCGCAGGCGGCGGCCCCAAGGACGTCATCGACCTGACCCTCGCGCTGGCCCGCGAGATGCTCGACGCGGCCGGGCTCAAGGACGCCGACCCGGAGAAGGCACTCGCCGACGGCTCCGCGATGGACGTGTGGCGCCGCATGATCTCCGCCCAGGGCGGAGACCCGGACGCCGAGCTCCCCGTCGCCCGCGAGCAGCACGTGGTGACGGCCCCGTCCTCGGGCGTACTGACCCGCCTGGACGCCTACGACATCGGGGTCGCCGCATGGCGCCTCGGCGCGGGCCGTGCCCGCAAGGAGGACCCGGTGCAGGAGGGTGCGGGCATCGAGCTGCACGCCAAGCCCGGTGACACGGTGACCGAGGGCCAGCCGCTGCTGACGCTGCACACGGAGACTCCGGAGAGGTTCGAGTACGCGCTGAAGGCACTGCCCGGCTCGTACGACATCGCTCCGGCCGGCACGCCGTTCGCCGCCACGCCGGTCGTGCGGGAACGTATCGCCTGACCTGGGGCTTTCCCTTTCGGGTGAACGGGACCGGTGGACCACCACCGGTCCCGTTCGGCATGCTGGACTCGGTGACGCACCGATAAGAGGAGACCGCCATGAGCGCACTCACTGTCGATCCCGGGCCGGGTCACGGCCAGGACTGGGACGACCTCGTCCGTATCTGGGAGGAGACGGACGCGCCCGAGGGCTGCAAGGTGGAGATCATCGAGGGGATCGTCACCGTGTCGCCACCGCCGTCCAAGGACCACAACACGACCGCAGAGCTGCTGCAGCGCAGGCTGTACGCCGTCATCCCGGAGGACTGGGGGATCTACCAGACCCTCGGTGTCTCCGTGCCGGGACGGGCGGGTCTGTACATCCCCGATCTCGTCGTCCTGCCGCGGGAGGTCGCGTCCGGGCCCGGCAATCGCGTACCGGCGGAAGAAGTCCGGCTCGTCGTCGAGATCACGTCACCGGCCAACGCCAACCACGACCGCATCGGCAAGGCGCACGGATACGCCAAGGCCGGCATCGAGCTGTTCCTGCTCCTCGACCCGTGGCACACGGGCCGCCCGACCGCCACCCTGTACGGGGAGCCGAGCGACGGCACCTACCGGGTCCTGGAGGCGGTCGAGTACGGCGAGACGCTGTCGCTGCCCAAGCCGTTCGGGCTGGACCTGAACACGGGAATGTTCCCGGTGAGCTGAGACACACGCCCGCCGGAGCGATGAGTTTCGGGCGCCACGCCGGTCTCTGTGGTGTGGATGCCATGAACCCGAACGCTCTCGTCCTCACCGGCCGCATCACCAGGGCCGATGTGCCGGGACTCTGCGCCGAGCTGGAGGCACTGCTGCGCGGCCGCGAGGACGCCGGTCCGCCCGCGGCGGTGGACTGCGATGTGGGCGGTGTCCTGCGCCCCGACCTCGCCCTGGTCGAGGTGCTGGCCCGGCTGGGGCTCGTCGCGCGCAGGGCCGGTGGCGTCGAGCTGCGGCTGCGCAACGTACCGGGCGAACTCCGGGCGCTGCTCGACCTCGTGGGGCTGGCCGATGTGGTGGGCCTGGGTGGTGCGGACCAGGCGCGGGGCCCGGAGCGGGATCCGGTCTGATCCGGTGCCCCTGGCGTCCCTCGGTCAGCGGGTGGCCACGGCGTAGTCGCACAGGTGCTGCACCACCCGGCCGTCCCCCTGCTCGACGCTCGTCGACCACGTGCTGGGGTCCGGCGACGGTGTGGCGCCGGGCCCCGCCCGGGACGCCGAGCACGGGCCTTCGGGCTGCGGTCCCGGCTCGGCGTCGGCCGGAGAGCTCGGAGAGGGGGAGGGCCTCGGCCCGGCGGTGGCCGTGGGCTCGCCGAGCCAGATCGTCACCGCCCAGCCGCCCGCCGTGAGGAGTGCCCAGCCGATCACCAGCGGTCTGCGCACCCTCACGAGGCGTCCGCCTCCAGGTGGTCGGGGAGACCGAACAGCGGGAACCAGCGCGGCGTGTCCAGGAAGCAGTGCATCCCGGTGATGGAACCCTCCGAGATGTCGATGACCTGCAGCGCCCACGGCACGAAGCCCGGCCCGTCGGGATTCGGCTTGTAGTGCGCGAAGGCCGGGGACCCGTTGGCCTCGGTCGCCACCAGCCGGGAGCCTGCGCAGCTCGCGCCGATGCTGAGCATGAAGCCCGTGATGTCTTCGTGCCCCTGCAGCCAGAGGTCGAACGGCGGCATGGTCATCACGGCGTCCTCATGGAGCAGCGCGGTCAGCGCCGCCATGTCGTACCCCTCGAAGGCCGCCACGTACCGGTCGAGGAGCTTGCGCTGCTCGTCGTCCAGCGGGTTCGCGGTGTCCCGGGCCGAGCTGTCCGTGTCCGCCAGCGTCGCCCGTGCCCTCTGCAGGGCGCTGTTGACCGAGGCGACCGAGGTGTCGAGGAGCTCGGCGACCTCGCTCGCCTTCCAGGCGAGGACCTCGCGCAGGATCAGCACGGCGCGCTGCTTGGGCGGCAGGTGCTGCAGTGCGGCGACGAAGGCGAGGCGCACCGACTCACGGGCCACGGCGGCCTCGGCCGGGTCGGCCACCGAAGGCAGGATGCGGCCGTCCGGCATCGGCTCGAGCCAGGTGTTCCCCGGAAGCGGATTGAGCGCCGCCTGCGCCAGCGGCGTCGGGCCGGTCAGGTCGACCGGCCGTGCCCGCTTGTTGCCCGCGTTCAGCATGTCCAGGCAGACGTTCGTCGCGATCCGGTACAGCCACGAGCGCAGCGAGGAACGGCCTTCGAACTTGTCGACGTTGCGCCAGGCACGCACGAGCGTGTCCTGGACCGCGTCCTCCGCCTCGAAGGCCGAACCGAGCATCCGGTAGCAGTAGCCCGTCAGCTCGGTCCGGTGTCCCTCCAGACGGCTGTCGATACTCGCCCCGGCCGTGGTTGTCAGATCCCTCATCGCTTCACCCAGTCGTGCTGTGACACCGCTCACTCAGCACCGTGGAAGCTACCGCAGGCCACTGACAATCGGGCGGGAAGCGCGGAAACCGCTGCTCAGGTGCCGGGCTTGCGTCCGTACACGAAGACGTCGTCGCCGTTCTTCAGCAGGTTCCAGTATGACTTCGCGTCCGCCGGGCGCATGTTGACGCAGCCTGCCGAGCCGGGGTTGTTGTACATGGACTTGGTGACCGAGTGGAACGCCTGACCGCCGTCGAAGAACTGCGCGTACGGCATCCGGACGTCGTAGAGCGTCGACCAGTGGTTGATGCTGCGCCAGTAGATCTTCCGCGCGCCGGTCCGCGTCTCCGCGCCGTTGCGGCCCGTCCGCACCGGCACCGGGCCGAACTTCAGCTTGCTGCCGTCCTGGATCCAGGTCAGCTGCCGGGTCAGGTCCACGCACGCGATGCGCCCCTTGTCGGTGGGACACTTCTTCGCGGCGTTGGGGTTCTTCCCGGCCGCCTTCTGGGCGGCGATCGTCTTCATCGTGCGCCAGGTGACCGGACCGGCGTATCCGATGGCCGGGGTGATGCCCTTCGCCACCTGGTACGAACGGATCGCAATGCAGTCGGCCGTCGACTGCCGGCCGTCGGCGGGCAGCCGAAGGTTCCTCTCGACCTCTATCTGGTACGGCCCCTTGGCCGCCGTGCAGGAGGCCGCCTGGGCGGAGGTCCCGGTGCCCAGGACGATGGCCGGTGCGGCCACCAGACCGGCGACGGACAGCGCGACTCCGCGCCGTGTCCCCGCGCCGGTGCGTATCTTCCCCGAGATTGTCATGTACGCCTGCTCCCCTTCGCGCGTCCGCGCCGTGTCTGTCCCTGTTGGACGCGCGTGGGGGAGCGGTGGTTGTGCGTGCGGAGGTCTCAGTTCTGCATTGCTGCCGACGGGACGGCCGGGCGGCGCTCCGCCCGTGCGGCCCGGCTCCCGTACAGCGTGATCGAGACCACGCCGAGGACCGCGAGGAGACCCAGGAAGACCGTGCCCGCCCAGCCCCCGGTGTGGAAGGCGACGGCGCCGAGCGTGCCGCCCGCGCTGGAGCCCAGGTAGTAGGCGGACTGGTACAGCGCCGAGGCCTGGGCGCGGCCCGTCGTCGCCGTACGGCTCACCGACGACGAGGCGACGGCGTGCCCGGCGAAGAAGCCGGCCGTGATCAGGACCAGGCCGAGCAGGACGGCGGCGAGCACGTCTGCCAGGGAGAGCAGCAGACCCGCGGCCGTGGTGGAGACGGCGAGGTAGAGCGCCCCGCGGCGGCCCAGCCGGGCGACCAGGCGGCCGGCCGCGGCGGACGAGAGCGTGCCGACGAGGTAGATCAGGAAGATCGAACCGACGATGCCCTGCGGGAGGTTGAACGGCGCCCCGACGAGCCGGTAGCCGATCACGGTGTAGACCGCGCCGAACACCGTCATGAACAGGGCGCCGATCGCGTACAGCCGGCGCAGGAGCGGGTCGGAGAGGTGTACGCCGACCGTCTTCGCCAGGGCCCTCGGGTTCAGCGAACCGGGGGTGAAGTTACGGGCCTTCGGGATCATGAAGTGGAAGACGACCGCGCAGGCGAGGGCGAGCAGCCCGATCGCGCCGAGCGCGGCGCGCCAGCCCCACAGCTGGGCGACCCATCCGGCGAGGATCCGGCCGCTCATGCCGCCGATGCTGTTGCCCGCCACGAACAGGCCGATCGCGGCCACCAGTGCCTTGGGCCGCACCTCCTCGGCCAGGTACGCCATCGCGGAGGCGGGCAGTCCGGCCAGCGCCGCACCCTGGATCACGCGCAGCGCGATCAGCCAGCCGAGCGACGGGGCGAACGGGACGAGCAACCCGACCAGTACCGCGACCGTCAGCGACGCCGTCATCATCTGGCGCCGCCCGAAGCGCTCCGAGAGGGCGCTCAGCGGCAGCACGCACAGCGCCAGCGCGCCGGTCGCCGCCGAGACCGTCCAGCTCGCCTGGCCGGCCGTGGCGCCGAAGGAGGCGGAGACGGCGGGCAGCAGCGCCTGGGTGGAGTAGAGGAGTGCGAAGGTCGCGACCCCGGCGGCGAACAGCGCGAAGCTCATCCGGCGGTAGCCGGGTCGGCCCGGCTCGAGGCGGTCCGGGTCCGGGGTGGGGACGGCGGCGACGGGCAATGACGGAGCGGAGGCGCCCAGCACGATGGTGGGCGCCCCGGTACTGGCAGGAGGCATACCCCGAACGTAGGGCCCGGCGTTTCATGCGTCCAATGCATGAACTCGTCATAATCGTTCCCATGGTGCATCAACACAGCTCACGGCCTCGGCTGTCACCGAGTAGTTACGAAGAAGACATTCGCTCCGTGCTCGCGCCACGCCTTGCGTACTTCGAGGCGGTGGCCCGCCACGAGCACGTCACCCGGGCCGCGCACGAGCTCGGCGTCCCGCAGTCGACACTGTCGCGGGCCATGGTGAGACTCGAACAGGACCTGGGCGTCGCCCTGTTCGCCCGACGTGGCCGCACCGTCTCGCTCACTCCGGCGGGCCGCACCTTCCTCGGCTCCGCCGAACGCGCCTTGGCCGAGGTGGAGAAGGCCGCCGACTCGGTACGGGCGGACGCCGACCCGACGGCGGGCAAGGTCGCCTTCGGCTTCCTGCACACGATGGGCTCCGAGACCGTGCCCGCCCTGATCCGCGCCTTCCGGGCAGACCACCCCCGGGTCCGCTTCCAGCTCGTCCAGAACTACGGCGAGGCGATGATCGAGCGCCTGCGCGCGGGCGACCTCGACCTCTGCCTCACCTCGCCGGTCCCCGACGCCCCGGATCTCGTGACCCGCCGCCTGGACGAGCAGCGGCTCCGGCTGGTCGTACCCGACGACCACCGGCTGGCGGGCCGCCGCCGCATCCGGCTGGCCGAGGCCGCCGACGAAACGTTCGTCACCCTCGAACCCGGTTACGGCCTGCGGCGGATCACCGACGACCTCTGCGCGGAAGCCGGCTTCACGCCCCGCGTCGCGTTCGAGGGGGAGGAGGCCGAGACGCTGCGCGGCCTGGTCGCGGCAGGGCTCGGGGTGGCCCTGCTCCCGCCGCCCGCGGTCGCCAGGCCGGGCGTGGTCGAACTGACGGTCACGGCCCCGCGCGCGGCCCGTGAGATCGGGGTCGCATGGCTGGACGGCCACCCGGACACGCCACCGGTGGCCGCTTTCAAACACTTCCTGCTGTCGCGCAGGGGGAACCTGCTCCCGGACTGATCGCGGCAACTGCCGCCGCCCAGCCGCTCAGTGGCGCAGCGACTGCCCGAACCCCGCCGCCAGCGGCATCCGCAGCCCCAGCGGAGGCGGCGCGGCGAACGCGTCGGCGACCGGCCGCGCGTACGACCCGGCGAACAGCGAACCGCGGATGAAGTCCGCGGCCAGCGCCACGACTTCGGCCCGGTGCTGCCGCAGGGCGTGCCCGTCCGAGTGGACCTCGAAACGGCAGGTGTCCCGGTTGGTCTTCTTGGTCCGCTCGGCCAGCCGGTAGGAGAGCTCGGGATCCGTCCGCAGGTCGTTCGTGCCGTGCACGATCAGCACCCGCCGCCCCGCCAGGTGCTTCACCGGCTCGGGCTCCGGTGCCTCGGAGCCGGGCAGGCGGGGAGCCATCGCCAGCACGGAGGTGACAGCGGGGTGCCCGCCCGCACGCAGCGCCGCCCGGCCTCCCATCCCGTGCCCGACCAGGCAGACGGGGATGTCGCCGTAGCGGCGAACGACCTCGTCGGCGGCCCATTCCGCGTCCGGTACCGGGTCGCCGTCGGTGTTCCAGCCGCGGCGGCGGTAGTGCACCACGTGCACGGCGAGACCGTCGCCCTGGCCGGCCCGCGCCAGCATCCGGGCGAACGGCAGCTGTATCGCGTACGAAAAGGTGGAGGGGCGGCGCTGTGAGTGCGTCTCGCCGTCCGGGAGCAGCAGGACCACGCCGCTGACCTCAGTTGGTGCTCCGGCCGTGTGGACGGCCCGTCCCAGCCTCGCAGCAGGCAGGGGAAGTGCGCGCTGTGCCATGACAGAACAGTGTCAGAAGGGCAGGTGTATTCCACCCGACATCGCGGTCACTGTTACGCATCGGCAGCCGGCGCCCTACACGCGCTCTACGCGCGTAGGCGCTAGAGTGCCCGAATGACGAGCCAGACCCTGAATGTCCCCGGACCCGACCAGATCCGCCGCGCGCCCAAGGTGCTCCTGCACGACCATCTCGACGGTGGCCTGCGCCCCGGCACCATCGTCGAACTGGCGCTCGCGCAAGGCTATGACGCGCTGCCCGAGACGGAACCCGACAAACTCGGCCTCTGGTTCCGCGAGGCGGCGGACTCCGGTTCGCTGGAGCGCTACCTGGAGACGTTCGCCCACACCTGCGCCGTCATGCAGACCCGCGACGCCCTGGTCCGGGTGGCCGCCGAGTGCGCCGAGGACCTCGCCGAGGACGGCGTCGTCTACGCCGAGGTGCGGTACGCGCCCGAGCAGCACCTCACCGCGGGCCTGACCCTCGAAGAGGTCGTCGAGGCGGTCAACGAGGGCTTCCGGGAGGGCGAGCGCCGGGCCCGTGCGAACGGCCACCGCATCCGCGTCGGCGCCCTTCTGACCGCCATGCGGCACGCCGCCCGCGCCCTGGAGATCGCCGAACTCGCCAACCGCTACCGCGACCTGGGTGTCGTCGGCTTCGACATCGCGGGCGCCGAGGCGGGCTACCCGCCCACCCGGCACCTCGACGCGTTCGAGTACCTCAAGCGCGAGAACAACCACTTCACCATCCACGCGGGCGAGGCCTTCGGGCTGCCGTCGATCTGGCAGGCCCTCCAGTGGTGCGGCGCCGACCGGCTCGGCCACGGCGTCCGCATCATCGACGACATCGAGATCGCCGAGGACGGCAGCGTGACGCTGGGCCGCCTCGCCTCCTACGTACGGGACAAGCGGATCCCGCTGGAGCTCTGCCCGACCTCCAACCTCCAGACCGGTGCCGCGCCCTCGTACGCGGAGCACCCCATCGGGCTGCTGCGGAAGCTGCATTTCCGCGCCACGGTGAATACGGACAACCGGCTGATGAGCGGGACCAGTATGAGCCAGGAATTCGAGCGGCTGACCGAGACATTCGGATACACGCTCGATGACATGCAGTGGTTCACAGTCAATGCGATGAAATCAGCGTTCATTCCTTTCGATGAACGTCTGGCGATGATCAACGACGTCGTCAAGCCCGGATACGCGGAGCTGAAGTCCGAGTGGCTCTTCCGTCAGACGGCTGCGACCAGCGGTTCTTCGTCGGTGGCAGGCTGAGGGAGCCACAAGGGAAACGGCCGGGATCTTCGGATCCCGGCCTTTTTCCGTGTTTTGGCGTGTTTGCGGGAAGGGCGGAGCGATGACTACGTTGCAGAGCCGCTCACATCCCCTTCCCCAAGGATGAAGTTCACATGAAGCAGTCTGCTGTCAGGACCCTCGGTGTCGCCGCTCTCGGTGCCGCTTTCGCTGCCGCCGGTGCTGGTGGCGCCTCCGCGGTCTCCCTGCCCGTCGACGCCGCCGCCGGCGCGCTTCCGGCCGGTGTCGCGCTCGACTCAGTGACTGACGCGCTGCCTGCCGTGCAGGAGGCGGCAAGCGGCTTCCTCAACCAGCAGCGCGGCGGCAGCGAGGTCTCGGCGCCGGGCACCAACCTGCTCGGCGGCATGCCCGCGGGCGGAGTGACGGGTGCCCTGCCGCCCGGCGCCCTGCCGTTCGGCGGCTGACCGCCCCGCACACACGAACGGGGCGCGCACCCGGTCCGGGTGTGCGCCCCATCGTGTTCTGCGTGTTCCGTACCCCGTGGTCCCGCCGGTCACCAGGCCGTCGCGGACGAGGTCTTCTCCGACGGCAGCAGCAGCCACAGCGCCAGGTAGACCAGGAACTGGGGGCCGGGAAGCAGGCACGAGACCAGGAAGATGATCCGCATGGTCCTTGCGGAGGTGCCGAAGCGCCGTGCCAGCGCCGCGCACACTCCACCGATCATGCGTCCGTCACCGGGGCGGACAGGTGCGGCCATGGTGGGCTCCTTCGCGAACCGTTGCGGGGGCGGCTCCGTTGCGCTCCCGGTACCTCCATAGTGGCTCCGCGAAGGGGTGCAAACGTCGTTCTACGGGGCGATGCCGACCCTGGAAATCGTCGGGGTCGACCCCTGAGGAGCCTCGCTCCTGAAGCGGGCCTCGCCCCTGAGACGGGCCAGGTCCCCGGCGCCGGCCCGGTTCCCGCGGCGCAGCCGCGCCCGGGACACCGGAACGACGAGCAGATGGGCGAGCGCGACACCCACGGTGTTCAGCAGCATCGAATCGACATCGACGACCTGCCCCGGAACCCCGGTCTGGCCCAGTTCGATGGCCATGGAGATCAGCGCCCCGGCCGCGACGGTCCGGGCCAGCGAGGCCCACGGGGAGACCAGCAGCCGCCCCCCCGCCATCGGCAGCAGCACGCCCAGCGGAGCCAGCAGCAGCAGCCCCTCACCGATCCGGCGCGCCGCCTCGACGGGGCCGAACGCCAGGTCCGCCCTGATCCCGGCGAACGGCTGCAGATTCGCGGCCGTCACCCAGGGCACGTCCAGCGGGCGCAGCGTCAGCCAGCCGACGAACAGCAGATGCGCGAGGAGGAGGAGGACCCCCGCCGCGCGGAAGCGGATGACGGCGCTGCCGTCCGAACTGTGACGCACGTGCACCAAGACGCCGCGACCGGCAGGATCGGTTCCGCCCGGTTGCAGGCAGCATCTGTGACGAGCGGCACGGGGAGCGGAACCGGGCCCGGACACGGCCCTCAGGGCAGCTCGACCGCACCCAGCGTCGGAACGTTCCCCGGACGGCTCTTCGTCTCCGTCGTGCACAGATAACCCCGTGGGGTGTAGTTCCCCGGCCCGCCGAGGAGCACCGACCCTCTGGAGCTGAGCGACTCGCTCTCCGCGTACGAGCACACCACCTGCGCGAGCGCCTGCGCGGGCAGGTCCTCGGGCTGCTCGCTGAGGCGCAGCGTGCCCTCCGGGTCGCCCTTGCGCGCCGCGGTGACCCGCAGATCCGTCGGCACCTCCGTGGAGAAGCCGGCGCGCTGCTCCTCGGCGGTCGGCACCCGCTGGAGCTCGCCGAGCAGCGACTGGGCCATGCGGACCCGGTCGGAGCTGGACTCGTCGACCTCCACCGTGCGCTCCACCGTCGCCAGCTGCGAGGCGCAGACCAGGTAGACGTGGACCGGGATACTCTCCAGCGGCTGCGCGGTCGCCGCCGCAGCCGAGGTGCGGCACGGCATCCGGGACGGCGCGGCCCCCGCGTCGACCGGCACCAAGGTGCTCCTGATGCCGCACCCGGTGGCCAGTGCCGCACACGCCACGGCGGCCGTGAGCGCGGCGGCGGCCCGGCCGGGGCCCCGCCTGGAGGATCCCGTGCGGGGCGCGTCGTACGCGCGGTCGCTGCGTATCACTTCGCGCTGCCCTTCTCGTTCCGGTCCGGGTCGTCGTCCCCGGGGGCACCGGTCAGCCGCTCCGCGTCGCGCGGCAGCCGGAGCACGAACACCGCGCCGTCGCCGTCCGGCGAGTTCGAGGCCGTGATGTCACCGCCGTGGATGTGCGCGTTCTCCATCGCGATCGACAGACCCAGACCACTGCCCTCGGAACGCGGGCGCGAGGCACTCGCCTTGTAGAAGCGGTCGAACACATGGGGCAGGACGTCCTCGGGGATGCCCGGTCCGTGGTCCCGTACCTCGATGACCAGCTCGTCGTCGTCGGCCCGCACGGCCACGCGTACCGGCGAGCCGCCGTGCTTGAGCGCGTTGCCGATCAGGTTCGCCAGGATCACGTCGAGCCGGCGGGGATCGAGCCGCACCATCATGCCCCGCTCCGCGTCGAGATCGACCGCGTCCAGCCAGGCGCGAGCGTCGATGCAGGCGGTGACCATGTCGGCCACGTCGACCGTGTCCAGGACGAGCCGGGCGGTACCCGCGTCGAAGCGGGTGACCTCCATGAGGTTCTCCACCAGGTCGTTCAGCCGCCGGGTCTCGCTCACCACCAGGTGCACGGCGGGCGCGATCATCGGATCGAGGCTGTCGGCCTCGTCCTCCAGCACCTCGGCGACCGCGGTGATCGCGGTCAGCGGGGTCCGCAGCTCGTGCGACATGTCGGCGACGAACCGGCGGCTCGCCTCCTCCCGCGCGGTCATGTCCGCGACCTTCTTCTCCAGGGAGCTCGCCGTCCTGTTGAACGTGCGGGAGAGATCGGCGAGTTCATCGGTGCCGGAGACCACGAGACGGGTGTCGAGTTTCCCCTCGCCGAGCTTGCGGGCCGCGTCCCCGAGCCGTTGCACGGGGCGCAGCACGGTCGTTGCCGCGCCCTGCGCGAGGAGCGCCGAGCCGACGAGGGCCAGCGCGGTGGCGATGCCCAGGGACCAGGCCAGCGAGTTGAGGTCCTGGCGCTCCTGGTCCAGCGACTTCAGCATGTAGCCCGCGGGACCACCGCCGATGATCTTCGTGCCGGCCACCAGGTACGGCGTGCCGCCGATGCTCGTACGCTGCCAGAACAGGTGGTACTCATGGGTGTTGCTCGACGTCAGCGGCTGCTTCTTGTTCACCTGGCGCTGGAGCGACGCGGGTACGTCGAGCTTGGTGAAGGCGTCGATGTCGGAGGACCCGACGATCGGCTTGCCGTCATGGGAATCGACCAGCAGCACGTGGTAGCCGGGGCCGCTGTTCGCCATCTGCCCGGCGGCGTCCTGCAGATCGCTGCCCGTGGGCTGCAGCGGCAGCGAGGCCGCCCGGTTCTGCATCTGCCGCCGGAAGTCGCCGAGCGCCGTGTCCTGCGTACGCGTCAGGACGGCCTCACGGTTGAGCCAGTACGCGATGCCCGACGCGGACACCGCGGCTGTCAGTGCCACCAGCGCGAACACGACAACGAGCCGCAGCCGCAGGCTGGTCCAGCGAAGACCCGCGAGTATGGAGCGTTTCGCGGAATCACTCACTGAGGCGAGTCCAGCCGGTAGCCCACGCCGCGCACGGTCCGGATCAGGGTCGGCGAGGACGGCACGTCCTCCACCTTCGCGCGCAGCCGCTGCACACAGGCGTCCACGAGCCGCGAGTCACCGAGGTAGTCGTGCTCCCACACCAGCCGCAGCAACTGCTGTCGGGACAGGGCCTGGCCGGGCCTGCGGCTCAGTTCCAGCAGGAGCCGCAGCTCGGTCGGCGTGAGCTGCAGGTCCTCCCCGTTCTTGGTGACGGTCATCGCCGAGCGGTCGATGACGACGCTCCCGAAGGTCGCCGAGTCGGTGGACTCCCGTTCCCCACGCCGCAGCACCGCACGGATACGGGCGTCGAGAACCCGGCCCTGTACGGGTTTCACCACGTAGTCGTCCGCGCCGGACTCCAGCCCCACCACGACGTCGATGTCGTCGCTGCGCGCGGTCAGCAGAATGATCGGCAGCTGGTCGGTCCGCCGGATGCGCCGGCAGACCTCGAAACCGTCGATCCCGGGCAGCATCACGTCCAGCACCACCAGGTCAGGCCGCTGCTCCCTGAGCAGGTCCAGGCCGTCCTCTCCCGTCGCCGCGGTGGCCACACGGTGGCCCTGGCGTGACAACGAGAGTTCGAGGGCCGTGCGGATGGCGTCGTCGTCCTCGATCAGCAACAGGAAAGGCACGGAGGTCATTCTGGCCCATGGTGGTGCCGCAGTTCGACAAACCCCCCTACCGGATCTGTCTCCCCATGCACTCCCGAGGCCCTGGGACGCGGTCAACATGCCCTGTGACAGGCCTGTGACAGTCGGGGGACAGCGCCATGAAACTGCCCCGGCAAGCTCATTGGCACACGGAACGAACGGACTCCACCGACGGGGGGCGCGAGATGAACGCACTGCACAGCACCACCTCAAGCGCAGTTGTCACGCGCCTCCACGACGTCCGGAGCCCGGAGAAGTCCGGCGCCGGGGGAGGGCGGGGGTGCTTCCGCGGCGCCGGGCGTCAGTACTCGTCGTACCTGACGATGGTCGACGCGCCCACGGGGGGAAACGGGGGCCACGGGGGAAACGGGGGAACCGCGTACGGGGAGGTCACGGGGGAGCGGAAGCCGCTGGAGCGGACCGAGGACGCCGAAGCGGCGTTCACGGCCTACGTCCAGGAGCGCCGCGCCTCCCTGTACGCGACCGCCTATCACCTGACCGGCGACCGGTTCGAGGCGGAGGATCTGCTGCAGAGCGCCCTCTTCTCGACGTACCGGGCGTGGGACAGGATCAGTGACAAGGCGGCGGTCGGCGGATACCTCCGCCGCACCATGACCAATCTGCACATCAGCGCCTGGCGCAGGCGCAAGCTCAACGAGTACCCGACCGAGGAGCTGCCGGAGACGGTGGGCGACACGGACGCGATGCGCGGCACGGAGCTGCGGGCGGTGCTCTGGCAGGCCCTCGCACGGCTGCCGGAACTCCAGCGCACGATGCTGGTCCTCCGCTACTACGAGGGCCGCACGGACCCGGAGATCGCGTCCATCCTCGACATCAGTGTCGGCACGGTGAAGTCGAGCATCTGGCGGTCGCTCCGCCGGCTGCGCGAGGACGAGGTCCTCAGCTTCGGCCGTGACGAGGAGGAGTCCTTCGGCGAGCTGGTGGCCTGAGGCGCAGGGGGAACGGAGGAACGGGCCGCGGCTTCGGGGGAAGCCGCGGTACGGGGGGAACGGGCCGCGGCTTCGGGGGAAGCAGCGGTACGGGGGGAACGGGCCGCGGCTTCGGGGGAAGCAGCGGTACGGGGGGAACGGGCCGCGGCTTCGGGGGAAGCAGCGGTACGGGGGGAACGGGCCGCGGCTTCGGGGGAAGCAGCGGTACGGGGGTAGTACGTGGCGGGGTCGGACGGGCCGGGGGGTCCTGTCCGGCCCCGCTGCGTTGTGCGTTGTGCGGTCCGAATCACATCAGTTCGGCGGTCGGCCCGCGCCGGCTCCCGCCGGGGCTCCGCCCCGGACACCGCTCCCCGATCGCCGGAGAAGCTAGAAGCGGACCCTGCTCCCCCGGTCAGGACGCGGGCGGGGCCGGTGAGGCCGCAGCCGCCGTCGTCCGGCGGCAGCGGCCCGCGGCGGCCGCGGCCAGGCGGCCCAGGGCCTCGTCCTTGCCGCACGGGTACGCGCCCAGCGCGGTCTGGCGGGCCACGATGCGCCGCTCGGCCCGCATCAGGCGCCAACCGCGCCGCAGCAGGAACGGAACTGACTTCCGGCCCTCGCGCAGGTCCCGCAGCAGCCGCCGCCGGAACGTCGTCGACGGGCGCCCGCGCAGGCACAGCGCGTCCGCGAGCAGCCCCAGTTCCTGGCAGCGCTCCACGATGTCCGCGGCGAAGATGCCCTCGGCGACGAACAGGGGTGTGCGCTCTATGTCGAGCGCCTCACGGTCGACCCGGGAGCTCGTGGCGATGTCGTACACCGGGACGTCCGTACGCCCGGTGCGGCACAGCTCGGCGATGGCGGCGACCGCCCCGTCCGCGTCCCAGGACCGCCCCGAGTCCCAGTCGATGTCCGTGCTGCCGGTGACCAGAGGCAGCGTCGGGTCGTTGCCCTCCTTGTAGAAGTCGTCCAGCCGCAGCACCGGAAGACCGGTACGGGCGGCGAGGGAGGACTTGCCGGAGCCGGAGGGACCGGCGAGCAGCACGACTCGAGTGGGGATCGGTTGGGAACTCACAGAACAGAAGTGTGAGGCATTGACCCGCGCAGGGGATCCCCGGGAGGTCCTGTTGGTATCGAGCATCACACCTCAACTACTCTGCGTGCACGAATGATTACTCAACCAGCCTCGATCAGGTGGGAAAACATGGCACGTCATGCACTTTCCAAGCCCCGGCGCCGCGCCCTGCTGCGCGCCGGTCTGACCCTTACCGCGCTGGGCGCGGCGCTCGGTGCGGGAGGTGCGGCGGCCCAGGCGGCACCGCTGCCCGCCGCTCCGGCCACCGGCGCGGACAGCACCCTCGGGGCGGTCAGCGACGCCGCCGCGCCCGCGCTGACCAGCGCGCTCGGCTACGGGCTCGCCGGTGCCGTCGTCCCCGTCACCGATCTGCAGCTCGACCCGCTGGCCGGGACGGGAGTGGACCCGCTGGACAATGCCGCGGGCACCCAGGTCGCCGACTTCAAGCCGGTGACCACGGCCTTCGTGACCGACCCGCTGACCAGTGGCGCGGCGCTCGGTGACCTGCCCGGGGTGGGACAGGCGACCGGCCTGATGACCGGCTGACGCGCGCAGGGTGCGCACAGCGCGCACGTACGCACGCGCACAGCACGCAGGGCCGCCCCGGGGAGCGGCCCTGCGTGCGCCCAGAGGGCTATTGAGCGTCAGTACGAGGAGCCGGAGGCTCCCAGGGCGCCCGTCGGGTGCCAGACCGTCTTGGTCTCCAAGAAGGCCGTCAGGCGGCGTGTGCCCGGATCGGCGGTCCAGTCCGTGCCGTCCACAGCCTGTGGACGAAGAACCCGCTTCACGTTGTCGGCCGCCGCGATCTCCAGATCCTTCGCGAGCTCGCTGCCCGCGACGGCACCCGTGAGATCGATCGCGTTGACGTCCTGGTGGGACGCCAGCGGAGCGGCGAGCTCCGCCGTCTTCCCCGACAGGATGTTCACCACACCGCCCGGCAGATCCGAGGTGGCCAGCACCTCGCCCAGCGAGAGTGCGGGCAGCGGGGCGTCGGCCGAGGCGATGACGACCGCCGTGTTACCGGTGGCGATCACCGGGGCGATCACCGAGATCAGGCCCAGGAACGACGACTCCTGCGGGGCCAGGACCGTGACGACACCGGTCGGCTCCGGGGTGGACAGGTTGAAGTACGGCCCCGCGACCGGGTTCGCCCCGCCCACGATCTGGCCGATCTTGTCGGTCCAGCCCGCGTACCAGACCCAGCGGTCGATCGCCGCGTCGACGACGGCCGCCGCCTTGGACTTCGACAGCCCCTCGGCGTCCGCCACCTCCCGTACGAACTGCTCCCGGCGGCCCTCCAGCATCTCCGCGACGCGGTAGAGGACCTGGCCGCGGTTGTACGCGGTCGCTCCCGACCAGCCGCCGAACGCCTTGCGCGCGGCCACGACGGCGTCACGCGCGTCCTTGCGGGAGGACTGCGGGGCGTTCGCCAGCCACCTGCCCTTGGAGTCCGTCACCTCGTACACCCGGCCGCTCTCGGAGCGGGGGAACTTGCCCCCGACGTACAGCTTGTAGGTCTTGAAGACGCTCAGTCGTCCGTCAGACATCGAGGTAGGCCTCCAGACCGTGGCGGCCGCCTTCGCGGCCGAAGCCCGACTCCTTGTATCCGCCGAACGGCGAGGTCGGGTCGAACTTGTTGAACGTGTTGGCCCAGACGACGCCCGCACGGAGCTTGTTCGCCACCGCGAGGATGCGGGAGCCCTTCTCCGTCCAGATGCCCGCCGAGAGGCCGTACTGGCTGTTGTTGGCCTTGGCGACGGCCTCGTCCGGCGTACGGAAGGAGAGCACCGAAAGCACCGGACCGAAGATCTCGTCGCGGGCCACCCGGTGCGCCTGCGTGACGCCGGTGAACAGGGTCGGCGCGAACCAGTAGCCGGAGGACGGCAGTTCGCACGGGGCGGACCAGCGCTCGGCGCCCTCTGCCTCGCCCGTCTCGACGAGCGCGGTGATCCGGGAGAGCTGCTCCTCGGAGTTGATCGCGCCGATGTCGGTGTTCTTGTCCAGCGGGTCGCCGAGGCGGAGCGTGGACAGACGGCGCTTGAGGGAGTGCAGCACCTCGTCCTGGACGGACTCCTGGACGAGGAGCCGCGAGCCCGCGCAGCAGACCTGGCCCTGGTTGAAGAAGATCCCGTTGACGATGCCCTCGACGGCCTGGTCGACGGGCGCGTCGTCGAAGACGATGTTGGCGCCCTTGCCGCCCAGTTCCAGCGTGGCCTTCTTGCCCGTGCCGGCGATCTGGCGGGCGATGGCCTTGCCGACCGCGGTCGAACCCGTGAAGGCGACCTTGTTGACGTCGGGGTGCTCGACGAGGGCCGAGCCCGCGTCCCCGTACCCCGTCAGGATGTTGACGACACCCTTGGGGAGGCCCGCCTGGCGGCAGATGTCGGCGAAGAAGAGCGCGGAGAGCGGGGTCGTCTCCGCGGGCTTCAGCACGACCGTGTTGCCGGTGGCGAGCGCCGGGGCGATCTTCCACGCGAGCATCAGGAGCGGGAAGTTCCACGGGATGATCTGTCCGGCCACACCGAGCGGGCGCGGGTCGGCCCCGTAGCCGGCGTGGTCGAGCTTGTCGGCCCAGCCCGCGTAGTAGAAGAAGTGCGCGGCGACCAGCGGGAGGTCCGCGTCGCGGGTCTCCTTGATCGGCTTGCCGTTGTCCAGGGTCTCCAGGACGGCCAGTTCGCGGGAGCGCTCCTGGATGATCCTGGCGATCCGGAACAGGTACTTGGCGCGCTCGGAGCCGGGCAGTGCCGACCACTTCTCGAACGCCCTGCGGGCGGCCTTCACGGCCCGGTCCACGTCCTCGGCGCCGGCCCGGGCGACCTCGGAGAGCACCTCCTCGGACGACGGGCTGACCGTCTTGAAGACCTTGCCGTCGGCGGCCTCGGTGAACTCGCCGTCGATGAAGAGGCCGTACGAGGGGGCGATGTCGACGACGGAGCGGGACTCCGGAGCCGGTGCGTATGCGAATGCAGTTGCCATGGGGATCAGTCCACCGTCACGTAATCGGGGCCGGAGTAACGGCCGGTGCTGAGCTTCTGGCGCTGCATCAGCAGGTCGTTCAGCAGGCTGGAGGCGCCGAAGCGGAACCAGTGGTTGTCCAGCCAGTCCTCGCCCGCGGTCTCGTTCACCAGGACCAGGAACTTGATCGCGTCCTTGGACGTGCGGATTCCGCCCGCGGGCTTCACGCCGATCTGCACACCGGTCTGCTCCCGGAAGTCGCGCACGGCCTCCAGCATCAGCAGCGTGTTCGCCGGCGTGGCGTTGGTCCCGACCTTGCCGGTCGACGTCTTGATGAAGTCCGCGCCCGCCAGCATCCCGAGCCAGGAGGCCCGTCGGATGTTGTCGTACGTGGACAGCTCGCCGGTCTCGAAGATCACCTTCAGCCGGGCCGAGCCGCACTCGGCCTTCACGGCGATGATCTCCTCGTACACCTTCAGGTAACGGCCGGAGAGGAAGGCTCCGCGGTCGATCACCATGTCGATCTCGTCGGCCCCTGCCGCCACGGCGTCGCGGACGTCCGCGAGCTTGACGTCCAGCGCGGCGCGCCCGGCGGGGAAGGCCGTCGCGACGGACGCCACCTTCACTCCGGAGCCGGCCAGTGCTGCGGCGGCGGTCGCCGCCATGTCGGGGTAGACGCAGACCGCGGCGGTGCGCGGAGTCGTGCGGTCGGTGGGGTCGGGGTTGACGGCCTTGGCGGCGAGAGCCCGGACCTTGCCCGGGGTGTCCGCGCCTTCCAGCGTCGTCAGGTCGATCATCGAGATGGCGAGATCGATGGCGTACGCCTTGGCAGTCGTCTTGATCGATCGGGTACCGAGAGAGGCGGCGCGCGCTTCGAGGCCGACGGTGTCGACGCCGGGCAGCCCGTGCAGGAAGCGGCGCAGCGCACTGTCGGACGCCGTCGCGTCGGCGAATGCAGGTGCAGTGGTGGGCATGGTCACCACATGAGCATATCTACGCGCGTAGCGACCTGTACAGGGCCCTCCCCGTTTCCGCGTCTCCCGCAGGCCGTACGGGGCTGGCGGGCGGGCGCCCCGCCGCCGCGCCCGCCCGTCAGGCAGAATCGGGACCATGACGAGCCCCACACCTCCCGCCGAGCCCGCCTACGCCGACCGGACCTTCCGGTCGGTCGCCGGGCTGGTCAGCGGCGCGCTGCTGATCCTGCTGGTCGGCTGGATCGGCGGCGACGCGGTGGTCCGGGGCCACGGATGGGTGCCGTGGCAGGCACTGGCCGCGCTGCTGACCCTGATTCCGCTGATCGTGGCGTTCACCCTGCGGCCCGCGGTGTTCGCCGACGAGGAACGGATCCGCATCCGCAACCCGTTCCGGACGATCGTGCTGCCCTGGACCGACGTCTCCGACGTCCGGGCCTCGTACTCCAGCGAGCTGTTCACCCAGGACGGCAGGAAGTACCAGCTGTGGGCGGTGCCCGTATCGCTGCGCGAGCGCAAGCGTGCGGCGCGGAAGGCGACCCGGGAGGCGCACGACGACCCGTACGGCCGGACCTCCGTGCACGCCGACGTGCGCGACATGCAGGCCCGCGCCGCCGCCGCCGACCAGTCGGTCCGGGATCTGCGGGAGCTGGCCGAGCGGGCGGGCAGGCGCAAGGAGGAGGCCGTGACCACGGCGTCGGTGCGCTGGGCGTACGAGGTGATCGCCCCGGCCGTCGTCGGTGCGGTGCTGCTCGTGGTGCTGCTCGCGATCGCCTGAGGCGGCCCGCGCGGTCAGCCCCACCGGTGCCGGCGGTCGCCGTCCGCCTGCCCCGGCCGGGCCCGGCCCGCCACGGCCGGCAGGCGGGGCCCGTCGCCCCTCAGATGCCGGCGGCGGCAGCCAGGTCGCGCTTGATGCCGGTGAGCAGCTCCGTGGCCCGTTCCCGGGCAGCGGGGAGCTCGTCGGCCGAGGCGACCGGCACCACGACCTCCAGGTAGCACTTGAGCTTCGGCTCGGTGCCGCTCGGGCGGACGATGACCCGCGCGCCCGTCAGGTGGTAGCGCAGACCGTCCGTGGGCGGCAGCTGCTCCGTACCCCGGGACAGGTCCTCGGCCGAGGTGACGGGGAGACCGGCCAGCGCGGTCGGGGGGTTCTCCCGCAGGCGGCGCATGGCGTCCGCGATGACCGTCAGGTCCTCGACCCGGACCGACAGCTGGTCCGTGGCGTGCAGGCCGTGTGCGAGCGCGAGGTCGTCGAGCAGGTCGAGGAGGGTCCGGCCCTTCTCCTTCAGGACGGAGGCGAGTTCGGCGATCAGCAGCGCGGCGGTGATGCCGTCCTTGTCGCGGACCCCGTCCGGGTCCACGCAGTAGCCCAGCGCCTCCTCGTACCCGTAGCGCAAGCCGTCGACGCGGGCGATCCACTTGAAGCCCGTCAGCGTCTCCTCGTACCCGAGGCCGGCCTTCTCCGCGATCCGGCCCAGCAGCGAGGAGGACACGATCGACTCGGCGAACACGCCCGTGGCGCCCCGGTCCACCAGGTGTGCCGCCAGCAGCGCGCCCACCTCGTCGCCGCGCAGCATCCGCCAGCCGCCGTCCGTGGACGCGTCCGGCACGGCGACGGCGCAGCGGTCGGCGTCCGGGTCGTTGGCGATGATGATGTCCGGATCCGTACGGCGCGCGGTCGCGAAGGCGAGATCCATGGCACCGGGCTCTTCCGGATTGGGGAAGGCCACGGTGGGGAACGCCGGGTCGGGCTCCGCCTGCTCGGCGACGAGCACGGGCGCGGGGAAACCGGCTCGTGCGAAGGCGGCCGTGAGGACGGAGGTACCGACGCCGTGCAGGGCCGTGTAGACGGTGCGCGCGGTGCGGGGGGAGCCGGCACCGAGGACGGTGTCCGTACGGGCGAGGTAGGCGTCCAGGACCTCGTCGCCGAGGGTCTGCCAGCCGGCCCCGGGGCGCGACACGGCTTCCAGCGGGCCGACCGCCGCGATCGCGGCGGCGATCTCCGCGTCCGCCGGCGGCACGATCTGCGAGCCGTCGCCGAGGTAGACCTTGTAGCCGTTGTCGCGCGGCGGATTGTGGCTGGCGGTGACCTCCACGCCCGCCACGGCGCCCAGATGCCTTATGGCGTACGCGAGGACGGGGGTGGGCAGCGGGCGGGGGAGCACGGCGGCGCGCAGGCCCGCTCCGGTCATCACGGCCGCGGTGTCGCGGGCGAAGTCGGCCGATTTGTAGCGGGCGTCGTAGCCGATGACGACGAGTCCTCCGGCCTGCCCCTGCGCCGTCAGATACGCGGCGAGGCCGGCGGCGGCGCGGATGACGACGGACCGGTTCATCCGCATCGGGCCCGCGCCGAGCTCACCGCGCAGGCCGGCCGTGCCGAACTGCAGGGTGCCCGCGAAGCGGTCGGCGAGCGCGGCCAGGTCCCCGGCGTCGATGAGTCCGGCGAGCTCCGCGCGGGTCTCGGGGTCCGGGTCCTCGGCGAGCCAGGTCCTGGCCTGCGTGATGAGGTCCTGCTGCACGGTGTCCGCCTTTCTGCGGTGCTGTTGTGTGGGCCGGGGCGGGCCGCTGCGCTGCGGGGGCTCTGCCCCCGGCCACCGCGCCCCGGACGCCGGCGAAACTGATTCTGCTCAGATCCGGTCGAGGACCCGGGCCAGCAGCGAACCCATCCGGGCGGCGGAGTCCCGGCCGGCCTGGAGGACCTCTTCGTGGTTGAGGGGCTCACCGCTCAGGCCGGCGGCCAGATTCGTGACCAGGGAGATCCCCAGCACCTCCGCGCCCGCCTCACGTGCGGCGATGGCCTCCAGCACGGTGGACATGCCGACGAGGTCGCCGCCCATCACGCGCACCATGTTGATCTCGGCCGGAGTCTCGTAGTGCGGGCCGGGGAACTGCACGTACACGCCCTCTTCGAGCGTCTCGTCGATCTCCTTGCACAGCGCGCGCAGCCGCGGCGAGTACAGGTCGGTCAGGTCGACGAAGTTGGCGCCGATGATCGGCGACGCCGCCGTGAGGTTGATGTGGTCGCTGATGAGCACGGGCTGTCCGGGGCGCATGCCCTCGC
Source organism: Streptomyces sp. NBC_00887 (assembly GCF_045207585.1). Classification (NCBI taxonomy): domain Bacteria; kingdom Bacillati; phylum Actinomycetota; class Actinomycetes; order Kitasatosporales; family Streptomycetaceae; genus Streptomyces; species Streptomyces sp. NBC_00887. The sequence continues at coordinate 4,959,666 of NZ_CP108788.1, read as the reverse complement.
GGAGACCGCCGCAGCCGTTCGTCAGGACGATGGTCTTGCAGCCCGCGGCGACGGCCGTACGGACGCCGTGGGCGACGGCGGCGACGCCGCGGCCCTCGTAGTAGTGCGTGCGGCCGAGGAAGACCAGGGCGCGCTTCTCACCGATCCGGTACGAGCGGATCGTGCCGCCGTGCCCCTCCACCGCGGGCGCCGGGAACCCGGGCAGCGCGGTCACGGGGAACTCGGCCTCCGGCGCGCCGAGCGCATCGCCGGCGGGGGCCCACCCGGAGCCCATCACGAGGGCGACGTCATGGGTCTCGGCACCGGTGAGCTCGCGCAGGCGGGCGGCGGCGTCGGCTGCGGCGACGTGGGGGTCGCCCTGGATGTGGTCCGGAATAACAGATGCGTTCACGCGGATGAGGGTAACCGGTGAATCCCTACGCGCGTAGATGCGCAGGTTCAGAGTCTGGCCTGTCGTACTCGTACTTTCGTACGAAAGCGGTGCGGGAGTGTCCTCCGGGGCGCCGCCCGACAGGGGACCGGCACGGGTTCCGCGAGGGCTCAGCAGGGGTGCTTGCGCAGGCCCATCACATAGTCGTGCGGCGCGCCCGCGGACTCGGCGGCGTCGGCCACCTCGCCCAGGTAGCGGGCGGACGGCAGCCCGCCCTCGTAGCCGTTCAGCACGTACATCCAGGCCGGCTCCTCGCCGTCCAGGGTGTGCACGCGCACCCGCATCCGCCGGTAGATGTCGAGGCCGACACCCTCCCAGCGGTCCATGGAGTCCTCGTCCATCGGCGCCAGGTCGTACAGCGCTACGAAGACCTGGGAACGGGGCGCCTCCACGACCGTGGCGAGCGCGCCCTCCCAGCCCATCTGCTCCCCGCCGAACGTCAGCCGCCAGCCGTTGAGCCAGCCGGTGCCGCGCAGCGGGGAATGCGGAGCGCGGCGCGTCATCAGCCGCGCGTCGAGGTTGCCGGCGTACGCGGCGTAGAGCGACATGGGGTCGAGGGTACGGGAGGTGGCGGGGCGCGTGCCGATTCCTGTGAGGAAGCCCCCGGCCGGGGCGTCGTCCGGGGTGGCGTCATCGGGCCCGGAGGCCGTGGCCCGATCGGCCCCGTTCCCGTATGGAGGGCCCCGGGGCGAAGCACCTTGGCGCGTGCGGGACAATGAATTACGTACTGCATTCCCCGGGGCGATCCCCCGGACCCCCGGCCGGGGCGGCAGACGGCCGCGGGAAGACACCACGCGAGGCGGACTTTTCGTGACCCGGATCGTGATCATCGGCGGTGGCCCCGGCGGCTACGAGGCGGCACTGGTGGGCGCCCAGCTCGGCGCCGAGGTGACCGTCGTCGACTGCGACGGCCTCGGCGGCGCGTCGGTACTCACCGACTGCGTACCTTCGAAGACCCTGATCGCGACGGCCGAGGTGATGACCACCTTCGACTCCTCGTACGAGGAACTCGGCATCATCGTCGCCGACGACACGCCGCACATAGAGCAGGCGGCGCGCGTGGTCGGTGTCGACCTCGGCAAGGTCAACCGACGGGTCAAGCGCCTCGCGCTCGCCCAGTCCCACGACATCACCGCCTCCGTCACCCGCGCCGGCGCCAGGGTCATGCGCGGCCGCGGCCGCCTCGAAGGCCTCCAGGCGGCCGACGGCTCCCGCCAGGTCGTGGTGACCGCGGCCGACGGCACCGAGGAGCGCCTCACCGCCGACGCCGTCCTGATCGCGACGGGTGCCCACCCCCGGGAGATCCCGGACGCCCTGCCCGACGGCGAGCGCATCCTGAACTGGACCCAGGTCTACGACCTGGACGAGCTCCCCGAGGAGCTCATCGTGGTCGGTTCCGGTGTGACCGGCGCCGAGTTCGCCGGCGCCTACCAGGCGCTCGGCTCCCGCGTCACCCTCGTCTCGTCCCGCGACCGGGTTCTCCCGGGCGAGGACCCGGACGCCGCGGCCGTCCTGGAGGACGTGTTCCGGCGCCGCGGCATGAACGTCATGGCCCGCTCCCGGGCCCAGTCCGCGAAGCGCGTCGGAGACCGCGTCGAGGTCACGCTGGCCGACGGTCGCGTCATCTCCGGTACGCACTGCCTGATGGCCGTCGGCGCGATCCCCAACACCGCGGGGATGGGCCTGGAGGAGTCCGGGGTCCTGCTGAAGGAGTCCGGACACATCCGGACCGACCGCGTCTCCCGCACGAGCGCCCCCGGCGTGTACGCGGCCGGCGACGTCACCGGCATCTTCGCGCTGGCCTCCGTCGCCGCGATGCAGGGCCGGATCGCGATGTACCACTTCCTCGGGGACGCGGTGGCTCCCCTGGACCTGAAGACGGTCTCCTCCAACGTCTTCACCGACCCCGAGATCGCCACGGTCGGATACAGCCAGGCCGATGTCGACTCCGGCAAGATCGACGCCCGCGTCGTGAAGCTGCCCCTGCTGCGCAACCCGCGCGCCAAGATGCAGGGCATCCGGGACGGCTTCGTCAAGATCTTCTGCCGGCCCGGCACCGGCATCGTGGTCGGCGGCTGTGTCGTCGCGCCCAGGGCCAGCGAGCTGATTCATCCGATCTCGATCGCGGTCGACAACAATCTGACAGTGGAACAGATCGCGAACGCGTTCACCGTGTACCCGTCCCTGTCCGGATCGATCGCGGAAGTGGCCCGGCAGTTGCACACCCGTAAGCGGGCGGGCGAGGCGTAGTCAGGAGCCGAAGGACTGCCGGCGAACCGGCGGTCCCCGGCCCTCCCCGGCGTCCTGACAGGGCGTTTGTGCATCTCCCGGGCACCTCCCGGACAGCTCAAGAACAACAACAGGGCCTCCTATACCACTAGGGGGCCCTACGCATGTACAACTTCTCTTATTCGGCGCAAACTGCTGAAAAGCAACCCACGGCCAGGTTACTGTCAGTTCCGTGTTCGCTGCAGAACGTCGTCAGTTGATCCTCGAAATGGTGCGCGCCAACGGGGCGGTATCGCTCCGTGAGCTCGCCCGCGTCGTCCAGACCTCCGAAGTGACCGTACGGCGGGACGTGCGGGCACTGGAGGCAGAAGGACTCCTCGACCGCCGACACGGCGGTGCGGTTTTGCCGGGCGGTTTTACGCGGGAGTCCGGCTTTCCGCAGAAATCCCATCTCTCCACCGCGGAGAAGACGGCCATTGCCGACCTGGCTGCCGGCCTCGTCGGTGAAGGCGAGGCCATCGTGGTCGGCGCCGGAACGACCACGCAGGAGCTGGCCCGCCGGCTCGCGCGTGTTCCCGGTCTGACCGTGGTCACCAACTCGCTGCTCGTCGCCCAGGCGTTGGCCCATGCCAACCGGGTGGAAGTGGTGATGACCGGCGGCACGCTGCGCGGGAGCAACTACGCGCTCGTGGGCAGCGGTGCCGAACAGTCCCTCCAGGGGCTGCGGGTGTCCCGCGCGTTCCTCTCCGGGAGCGGGCTGACCGCCGAGCGCGGGCTGTCCACGTCCAACATGCTCTCCGCGAGCGTCGACCGGGCGCTGGTGCAGGCGGCGGCGGAGGTGGTGGTCCTCGCGGACCACACCAAGCTCGGCTCCGACACCATGTTCCAGACGGTGCCCACGGAGCTGATCACCCGGCTGGTGACCGACGAACCACCGGTCCACGACGAGCGTGCCGCCACCGAGCTGCAGGCTCTGGCGGACCAGGGCGTGGAGATCACGGTCGCGGGACCCGACGCGGAGTCCTCCGGCGGTGAGAGCGGTCCGGGCCACCGGCCCAGGCGGGACATGCCGCTCCCGGGCCAGCGCCGCACCCAGCCGGGGGGCCACTCGGGGCTGGGGCCACCGCAGTTGCGGAGCGCGGCGGCGCTGGCCGAGCAGGGGTCGGGGGAGCGTGCCCGGGTGGCGGACCTGCGGCGCCGGTAGCGAGGCCGCGCACGGCGGCTCCTCTCCACCCGAAACCGGGGCCGGGGGACAGTCTCTCAGTCGGCCCGTGGGCCAGGTGCGGATGCCCCACTCTTCAGGCCCTGGAGCGTCAGCATCAGAAGGCGGTCGGCCAGGCCCGGATCCGACCGAGTCTGCTCGGCCGCCAACGCGATCGCGTTCGTCAACTGCAGCAGATCGTCGATCGAGACATTTGCCCGCACCGAACCGCTCGCCTGGGCCCGCGCCAGCAGGCGCGCCCCCGCCTGACGCAGGGGCACATTGCACTGCGCCAGAGCGGAAGTCGCATCCCCCGAAGCCGACATGAGCGCCTGTGCCAGGCCGCGGTACTCACCGGCATGGGTGACGATCGCGCCCAGCCACTCCACCAGCGCGCTGCACGGCTGTTCCGCCTCCGTCAGCTCGTGGGAGCGCGCGACCAGTGAGGCAAGGGCCTCCTGGAACACCGCGTTCATCAGCGCGTGCCGGTTCGGGAAGTGCCGGTACAGCGTGCCGATGCCGACCTCCGCCTGCCGGGCGATGTCCTCGAGCGAGGCATCCGTACCGTGCTCGGCGAAGGACGTGCGGGCCTCGCCGACCAACCGCTCGTAGTTGCGGCGCGCGTCGGCGCGCATCGGCCGGTCCGGTGTCCGTGCCGTGCTCATCGCCATCGCGCTGTCCTCCTGGTCTCCGCCCTGCGTCCAGGATGCCACCGAGGGCCCGGTCGCTGTCGCGTAAATCACCGACAGCGGCCGGGCCCTCGGGGAGAGAAGAGCGCTCAGTCCTTGATTTCGCAGATGGGGGCGCCGGACGAGATGGAGCTGCCGACCTCGGCCGACAGGCCCTTGACGGTGCCGGAGCGGTGCGCGTTGAGGGGCTGTTCCATCTTCATCGCTTCGAGGACGACGATGAGGTCGCCTTCCTTGACTTCCTGGCCCTCTTCGACGGCGACCTTGACGATGGTGCCCTGCATGGGCGAGGCGAGGGTGTCGCCGGAGGCGGCGGAGCCGGCCTTCTTCGCGGCGCGGCGCTTGGGCTTGGCGCCGGCGGCGAGGCCGGTGCGGGCCAGGCTCATGCCGAGCGAGGAGGGCAGGGAGACCTCGAGGCGCTTGCCGCCGACCTCGACGACGACGGTCTCGCGGCCCGACTCCTCGTCCGCTTCGGTGTCCGCGGGGACGGCGAAGGCGGGGATGGTGTTGACGAACTCCGTCTCGATCCAGCGGGTGTGGACGCGGAACGGGTCGGCGGTGAACGCCGGGTCGGCGACGACGGCACGGTGGAAGGGGATGGCGGTGGCCATGCCCTCGACGGTGAACTCGCGCAGTGCGCGGGCGGCGCGCTGCAGGGCCTGCTCACGCGTCGCACCGGTGACGATGAGCTTGGCGAGCAGGGAGTCCCATGCGGGGCCGATGACGCTGCCGGACTCGACGCCCGCGTCGAGGCGGACACCCGGACCCGAGGGCGGGTTGAAGGTGGTGACCGTGCCGGGGGCGGGCAGGAAGCCGCGGCCCGGGTCCTCGCCGTTGATACGGAACTCGAAGGAGTGGCCGCGCACGGCGGGGTCGCCGTAACCGAGCTCCTCGCCGTCGGCGATGCGGAACATCTCCCGGACGAGGTCGAGGCCGGTGACCTCTTCGGTGACCGGGTGTTCGACCTGGAGGCGGGTGTTGACCTCGAGGAAGGAGATGGTGCCGTCGACACCGACGAGGAACTCCACGGTGCCCGCGCCGACGTAGCCGGCTTCCTTCAGGATCGCCTTGGAGGCGGCGTACAGCTCCGCGTTCTGCGCCTCGGAGAGGAACGGTGCGGGGGCCTCCTCCACCAGCTTCTGGTGGCGGCGCTGCAGCGAGCAGTCACGGGTGGAGACGACGACCACGTTGCCGTGGGAGTCGGCCAGGCACTGGGTCTCCACGTGGCGGGGCTTGTCGAGGTAGCGCTCGACGAAGCACTCGCCGCGGCCGAAGGCGGCGACGGCCTCGCGGACCGCGGAGTCGTAGAGCTCCGGGATCTCTTCGAGGGTGCGGGCGACCTTCAGGCCGCGCCCGCCACCGCCGAAGGCGGCCTTGATCGCGACGGGCAGGCCGTTCTGCTCGGCGAACGCGACGACCTCGGCCGACCCGGAGACCGGGTCGGGGGTGCCGGCCACCAGCGGGGCGCCGGCGCGCTGGGCGATGTGCCGGGCGGCGACCTTGTCACCGAGGTCGCGGATGGCCTGCGGGGGCGGGCCGATCCAGGTCAGGCCGGCGTCCAGGACGGCCTGGGCGAACTCGGCGTTCTCCGAGAGGAAGCCGTAGCCGGGGTGGATCGCGTCGGCCCCGGAGTCCTTGGCCGCCTGGAGGACCTTGCCCATGTCCAGGTAGCTGGCGGCCGGGGTGTCACCGCCCAGAGCGAACGCCTCGTCGGCCGCGCGGACATGCAGAGCATCCCGGTCCGGATCGGCGTAGACGGCTACGCTCGCGATTCCGGCATCCTGGCAAGCCCGAGCAACGCGGACAGCGATTTCGCCACGGTTGGCGATGAGCACCTTGCGCACGATGACTCCCTCCTTGAGAACAAGCTGAGTTTAGGGACTACCGACACGGCCGTACGACCCGTCCCCAAAGGTGAACTTGCCCACACGGAGTGTGATTCGAAGCTTGCTCGAGTCGCGAAATCCCTTGTCGCACCACGGTACGCCGCGATCCTTCACCGCACAGTAGCCACGAGGTGTGGTCCAAGTCTCTGTCCGTACGGTCAGCCCCACGTGGTGTTTCTTTGTGGACACCCTACGAACGGCCGAAGGAATCTTTGCCGAACGTACGAGGAGCCGCGAGGACAGCGCGACCCCTTGTCCGAAGGATTACCCGTTAGTAGGGTCCGCGCTGTATCGCAGGTACTACAGGTAACAGGGGGTGGGCGCCGTGGTGCGTAGATCAGTGGCCGTCATAACCGCGATCGTTCTGTTCGGGGAAGCCGCGGGCATCGTGCTCATCAACGGCATCCTCGCGACGGTCGTCGACAATCAGAAGATGTCCCTGGCGGGCATGGACCCGGACGTGATGTCCACCGGCACATGGGTGATGGGCGGCTTCTCCGGGCTCCTGCTGGTGGCGTGCGGTCTGATCCCGCTGCTGGCCGGGATCCGTGACCGCGCGCCGGGCCGGATCGCAAGGATCGCCCTCATCGGGTGCGCGGTCGTGCACGGTGTGCTGGGCGCCGTGGTGGTGGGACTGGTCGGCTGGACCGCGTTCGCTTTCATGATGGTCGTCCTGGGGCTGATCGTGCTGACCCTGGTGGCGTACGGACGCCGTGAGCCGGTCAGCGACGAGAAGGAGACCGGCATCAGCGGGAGCGGCGCCGGAGAGACCGGCATCAGCGGGAGCGGCGCCGGAGAAGGGGCGCCCGCGCCGGCGTGAAACAGGGGCCGCTCAGACCCACAACTCGGTCACGGAGATGCCGAGTTCGCCGAGCAGCCGGCGCAGCAGGGGCAGTGAGAGCCCGATGACGTTGCCGTGGTCGCCCTCGATCGAGTCGACGAACGGTGCCGAGCGGCCGTCCAGGGTGAACGCGCCCGCGACATGGAGCGGCTCGCCCGAAGCGACGTAGGCGGCCACCTCGGCGTCGGTCGGCTCGCCGAACCTGACGACGGTGGACGCGGTCGCCGACGCCGTACGGCCGGTCGCCGTGTCGATCACGCTGTGCCCGGTCTGCAGGACCCCGGAACGGCCGCGCATGGACTTCCAGCGTGCGGTGGCCTCCTCGACGTCGGCGGGCTTGCCGAGCGCCTCGCCGTCCAGCTCGAGGACGGAGTCGCAGCCGATGACCAGCGCGCCGGAGGCTTCGGGGCGGGCCGCGACGGCGGCGGCCTTGGCCTCGGCCAGCACGAGCGCCAGCTCGGCCGGTGTCGGGGCCGAGAGCGCGTCCTCGTCCACGCCGCTGACGATCACCTCGGGGGCGAAGCCCGCCTGGCGCAGCAGGCCGAGACGGGCGGGGGAGGCGGAGGCGAGCACGAGGCGGCGCTGATCAGTCATAGCGGCCATCGTAGAAGGCCCCGGCGCCCTCGTGACCCGCACTCGGCCCCTGTGACGCGGGCTCGGTCCCCGAAGCCCGGACCGGGTTCCTCGTGACGCGGACTCAGCGGGTGCCCAGTACGAACATCGCGACGACCATGGCCAGGGCGAGCAGCAGCCCCGCGCGCCGCATCATGTCCTGGGCGTCGCGCAGTTCCTTCGGCGGCTTGTTCTCGGGGTCGGACCACAGCATGGTTCCGATGGTGGCCCGGGGACGGCTGCGGCGCCTGAGTACGCGTACTCAGGCGCCGCGACCGTGCGACTCAGCGCTCCCGTCAGACGGGCCAGTACGTCCGGGCCCAGGACCGCGGGCCCGGCCGCAGCGCCCCGCCGCGCGCGACACGGCCCGGGTCGGCCCACTGCTCGGGCGGCATGGGATCGCCGGACGGCAGCACGGCACCCGCAGCGGCACGCGCCCGGACGACCGCCAGCGCGGCAGCCAGTTCCTCCGGGGTGGGATTGCCCCGTACGACCTTGATCATGGTGGCTCCCGGTGCCTAGAGGGGGATGTTTCCGTGCTTCTTCGGGGGCAGCGACTCGCGCTTGGTGCGGAGCTGGCGCAGGCCCTTGACGAGGTGGGCGCGGGTGTCGGAGGGCATGATGACGGCGTCGACGTAGCCGCGTTCGGCGGCGACGTAGGGGTTGAGGAGGGCGTCCTCGTAGTCGGCCATCAGTTCGGCGCGGGTGGTCTCCGGGTCGTCGGCGGCGGCGATGGTGCGGCGGTGCAGGATGTTGACCGCGCCCTGCGCGCCCATGACCGCGATCTGTGCGGTCGGCCAGGCCAGGTTGAGGTCGGCGCCCAGGTGCTTGGAGCCCATGACGTCGTAGGCGCCACCGAAGGCCTTGCGGGTGATGACCGTGATCAGCGGGACGGTCGCCTCGGCGTAGGCGTAGATCAGCTTGGCGCCGCGGCGGATGATGCCGCCGTACTCCTGGTCGACGCCGGGCAGGAAGCCGGGGACGTCCACGAAGGTCAGGACCGGCACGTTGAACGCGTCGCAGGTACGGACGAAGCGTGCGGCCTTCTCGCTGGCGTTGATGTCCAGACAGCCGGCGAACTGCATCGGCTGGTTGGCGACGATGCCGACGGGGTAGCCCTCGATGCGGCCGAAGCCCGTGACGATGTTCGGCGCGAACAGGGCCTGGGTCTCCAGGAACTCGCCCTCGTCGAGCACGTGCTCGATGGCGGTGTGCATGTCGTAGGGCTGGTTCGCCGAGTCCGGGATGAGGGTGTCGAGCTCGCGGTCCTCGTCCGTGGTCCCCAGGTCGGCCTCCTCGGGGAAGGCCGGAGCCTCCGAGAGGTTGTTCGACGGGAGGTAGGACAGCAGGGACTTGACGTACTCGATGGCGTCCTTCTCGTCGCCCGCCATGTGGTGGGCGACACCGGAGGTGGTGTTGTGGGTGCGGGCGCCGCCCAGTTCCTCGAAGCCGACGTCCTCGCCGGTGACGGTCTTGATGACGTCGGGTCCGGTGATGAACATGTGCGAGGTCTGGTCGACCATGACCGTGAAGTCGGTGATCGCGGGGGAGTAGACCGCGCCGCCGGCGCACGGTCCGACGATCAGGGAGATCTGCGGGACGACACCCGAGGCGTGCACGTTGCGGCGGAAGATCTCGGCGAACAGGCCGAGGGCGGCCACGCCCTCCTGGATGCGGGCGCCGCCGCCGTCGTTGATGCCGATGACCGGGCAGCCGGTCTTCATCGCGAAGTCCATGACCTTCACGATCTTCTCGCCGTAGACCTCGCCGAGCGAGCCTCCGAAGATCGTGAAGTCCTGCGAGTACACGCAGACGGGGCGGCCGTCGACGGTGCCGTAGCCGGTGACGACACCGTCGCCGTAGGGGCGGTTCTTCTCGATGCCGAAGTTCGTCGACCGGTGCCGGGCGAATTCGTCGAGCTCCACGAAGGAGCCTTCGTCGAGCAGGAGCTCGACGCGCTCACGGGCGGTCAACTTGCCCTTGGCGTGCTGCTTTTCGACGGCGCGAGCGGAACCTGCGTGCGTGGCCTCGTCAATACGGCGCTGCAGATCCGCGATCTTGCCCGCGGTCGTGTGGATGTCGCTCTGCGGCTCGGACATCGGGTGGCGGCTCCCTGCCTGGTCACGGGGACGGCTGGTACATCCAGTAAAGGTGCTGGACCGAAAAGTGCTCGACGGCTACCGGCTCGTCGGCTGGTGTTAGCTACTGATCCGTAGCGTATCGGCGCGCATACGGTTCGGCAGTGCGTCGTTGCCCACACCTAATGTGGGTTGCATGACACCTCCGGATGCGCCACACAACCGCTGGTCGGACCTCGACAGACCGCCCCTGAACGCCGCCGCGCTGCGCCGCGGACTGCTGAGACCGGGCGGCCTGTGGACCTCGCTCGACATCGTCGGGACGACCGGCTCCACCAACTCCGATCTCGCGGCACGGGCCGCCTCCGGACTGGCCGAGGGCACCGTGCTGGTCGCCGAGGAGCAGACCGCGGGCCGCGGGCGGCTGGACCGGAGCTGGACGGCGCCGCCCCGGTCGGGGCTGTTCTTCTCGGTCTACCTGACCCCCGGTGACGTGCCCCCCGAGCGCTGGGGCTGGCTGCCGCTGCTCGCCGGTGTGGCGACCGCGACGGGTCTCGCGCAGTCGGCCGGCGTCGACATGGCACTGAAATGGCCCAACGACCTCCTGGTGACCATTCCCACGGGCTCCGTCACCCGCCCCGGGGAGGCCGGGACCCCGGCCGGCGCGGAGCGCAAGACCGGCGGCATCCTCGCCGAGCGGGCCGGGGACGGCGTCGTCATCGGCATCGGGCTCAACGTCTCCCTGCGCGCGGCCGAGCTTCCCGCCCCCCAGGCGGGTTCGCTGGCGCTCGCCGGGGCGGTGTCGACCGACCGGGAGACGCTGCTGCGGGCCGTCCTGCGCTCACTGGAGGAGTGGTACGGCCGGTGGCGCGAAGCGAACGGCGACGCCGCCGAGAGCGGCCTCCAGGCCGCGTACGCGGCGGGCTGCGCGACCCTGGACCGCACAGTGCGGGCCGAACTGCCCGGCGACCGGTCCGTCGTCGGCGAGGCCGTCGCGATCGATGGCGACGGGCGGCTGGTGCTGGCCACCGGGGACGGGCTCCAGGAGCCGGTTTCGGCCGGTGACATCGTCCATCTGCGTGGAGCGGAGGGCGGGCTGACCTGAACCGGGCCGGCGCCGGCGTACGCATGGCGCGGACGGCACGGGCGATTGCGGACGATGTCTCTCATGACGCACCCGAACCGGGCAACCGGGGACGTGAGCTGGGGCACACCTGTCGTATCGTTGAGGCGATCCAGCGACAGATCGGCAGGGCAGTGCGCAGGGAACGGGCAGGAGGCGGCCGGTGACCGTCGACGACACGAACTCAGGCGCGGGCACGGAGCCCCCGCCGGGATCCTCGGTCCACGCGACACCGCATCACGAAGTCGACCACACGGCCGAACCGACCGACGACCCTCTCGCGATCCGGCTGGAACAGCTGATCCTGGGGGCCGACCGGCGCTACACGCCGTTCCAGGCGGCCAGGACCGCCGGGGTCTCCATGGACCTGGCGTCCCGGTTCTGGCGGGCCATGGGCTTCGCCGACATCGGGCAGGCCAAGGCACTCACCGAGGCGGACGTGCTGGCGCTGCGGCGCCTGGCGGGCCTCGTGGAGGCCGGGCTGCTCAGCGAGCCGATGGCGATCCAGGTGGCCCGGTCGACCGGGCAGACGACCGCGCGGCTCGCGGAGTGGCAGATCGACTCCTTCCTGGAGGGGCTGACCGAGCCCCCCGAGCCCGGTATGACCCGTACCGAGGTCACGTATCCGCTGGTCGAACTGCTCCTGCCCGAGCTGCAGGAATTCCTCGTGTACGTGTGGCGGCGCCAGTTGGCCGCAGCCACCGGCCGGGTCGTGCAGGCCGCGGACGACGAGGAGATGGTCGACCGCCGGCTCGCCGTGGGCTTCGCCGACCTGGTCGGCTTCACACGGCTGACCCGGCGGCTGGAGGAGGAGGAGCTCGGCGAGCTCGTCGAGGCCTTCGAGACGACCTCCGCCGACCTGGTCGCCGCCCATGGCGGACGGCTGATCAAGACGCTGGGCGACGAGGTCCTCTTCGCCGCGGACGACGCGGGCACGGCGGGCGAGATAGCGCTCCGGCTGGTCGAGGCGATGGCGCAGGACACCACGATGCCCGCCCTGCGGGTGGGCATCGCGTTCGGCACGGTCACCACCCGGATGGGTGATGTGTTCGGGACGACGGTGAATCTGGCCAGCCGGCTGACCTCGATAGCGCCGAAGGACGCCGTGCTGGTCGACGGCGCGTTCGCCCAGGAGCTGACGCGGACCGGTGACGCCCCCGCCTCCGAGGCCCAGGCGGCCGAGGTGGTCGCGGCTGCGGCCGAGCGGGCGCGGCTGGCCGAGAAGGAGGGCCGGCCGGTGGAGGAGGAGCCGCCGCTGCCGACGTACCGCTTCGGGCTGCAGCCGATGTGGCAGCGGCCTGTGCGGGGGCTGGGTGTCGTGGAGCCGTGGTTGCTGGCGCGGCGGGGCAAGCCGTCGTCCTGACGCGGTGGGGGGTGCGGGTGGCGCCTGCGGCGGGCCTGTCCCCTAGCCGCCCCTTCCCGAAACCGTGGGCTCCGCCCCCGGGGCCCCGGTCCTCAATCGCCGGACGGGCTTGAAGGATGCCCTCAAACGCCGGGCGGGCTGGATGTGGCCGGGGTGGGCTCCGGAACGTGCCCTCGAGCGCCGGGAAGGCTGGGAGTGGCCCGGGGTGGGCCCCGAAGGTGCCCTCGAGCGCCGGGCGGGCCGGATGTGGCCGGGGGTGGGCTTCAAAGGTGCCATCGAGCGGGGGAAGCGGTGACCTTGAGCGTCGGAAGCCTGGGGCCGCCGGGGAAGTGGCCGGGTGGGCTGAGGTGTCGCGGTCCTTCCGCCTAGGATCCCCGGTAACGATCGTTAACCGGAGGGGTGCAGTCATGACCGTCACGTCGGAGCAGCGGTTCGGGGAGTTCGTCGTCGTGCGGCGGCACGAAGGTCAGGAGCATGTGGCCGAGCTCGTGCTCGACCGGCCCAAGGCGATGAACGCGGTGTCCACCGACATGGCTCGTTCGATCGGGGCCGCCTGCGATGCGCTCGGCGCCGACCAGGGGGTGCGCGTCACCGTGCTCACCTCGAGCCATGAGCGGGCCTTCTGCGTGGGCGCGGACCTCAAGGAGCGGAACTCCTTCACGGATGCCGAGCTGGTGCGGCAGCGGCCCACCGCGAGGGCCGCGTACACCGGTGTGCTCGAACTGCCGATGCCGACCGTCGCCGCCGTGCACGGCTTCGCCCTCGGGGGCGGCTTTGAGCTCGCGCTGGCCTGCGATGTGATCGTGGCCGACCGCACCGCCGTGGTCGGACTGCCCGAGGTGTCCGTCGGTGTCATTCCCGGCGGCGGCGGTACGCAGCTGCTGCCCCGCAGGGTCGGCGCCGCGCGCGCGGCCGAGCTGGTCTTCTCCGCGCGGCGGGTGGAGGCGGTGGAGGCGCGTGAGCTGGGGCTGGTGGACGAGCTGGTCGACGCTGGCCTGGACCGGGACGAGGCGCTGGCGCTCGGCGGCCGGATCGCCGTCAACTCCCCGGTGGGGCTGCGCGCCGCGAAGCGGGCTCTGCGGCTCGGCCAGGGGCTGGACCTGCGGGCGGGGCTCGAGGTGGAGGACGCGGCCTGGCGGTCGGTGGCCTTCTCCGGGGACCGGGCCGAGGGCGTCGCCGCGTTCAACGAGAAGCGGAAGCCGAACTGGCCGGGTGAGTGACGGCGGCGCCCGGCGGGCGCGCTGAAGATCATCCGCACTGTCAACTGATCAAATCGCCGCAAACCTCCCTAAGCTGTGGTGATGGGCGGTGATGATGTGCGGCTGCGCGCCGTGGTTTCGCTGGCGCAGACGATGGCGGCGGCCTACACCTCGCGCGAGTCCTGGCGGGCCGCGGCGCTGGGGGCGTGCGAGGCGCTGGGCGGAAGTTTCGCGGCCCTGTCCGTCTGGGAGCGCGACCGGGGCAGGCTGCGGGTGCTGGTGAACGCGGGGGAGCGGGCCGAGGGGGAGGAGGAGTTCCCCGACGAGGAGGCCTACCCCGTGCACCAGTTCCCGGAGATCACCGAGTTCCTGCACGAGCGCTGGGCGGGTGGCGGTGAGCCGGACGCCTGGGTGGAGACCGCCGAAGGCGGCCCGGCCACCGGAGCCCCGGCCCGGGGCGCTCGCCCGTACTGCCACCAGCGGGTAGCGGCCCTGCGGCGGCGGGGGCGGGGCTGCTGCGTGGTGGCGCCGATCGTGCTGCACGGGAGGGCGTGGGGCGAGCTGTACGTGGCGCGTCCGGCCGGTGCGCGGGTGTTCGACCGGGACGACGCGGACTTCGCCACCGTGCTGGCCGCCGTCGTCGCGGCGGGCATCGCCCAGACCGAGCGCCTGGAGGAGGTGCGCAAGCTGGCCTTCACCGACCCGCTGACCGGACTCGCCAACCGCCGTGCCGTCGACCTCCGGCTCGACGAGGCGGTGGAGCGGCATCGTACGGAGGATGCCGTGGTGAGCCTGGTCGTCTGTGACCTGAACGGCCTCAAGGCGGTCAACGACACCCATGGCCACGCGGTCGGCGACCGCCTGCTGGAACGTTTCGGCTCCGTGCTCTCGCTCTGCGGGGCGATGCTCCCCGGAGCCCTGGCGGCACGGCTGGGCGGCGACGAGTTCTGTCTGCTGACCGTGGGTCCCACGGCGGACGACGTGGTCCGGGTCTCCGAGGAGCTCTGCGCGCGGGCCGTAGCCCTGGAGCTCGGCAACGGGGTCGCCTGCGGAGTCGCCTCGACCGGTGACGAGATCGGCCCCGTACGCTCCGCGCGCCGGCTCTTCCGGCTCGCCGACGCCGCCCAGTACCAGGCCAAGGCGGCGCATTCCCGGAGGCCGGTGGTGGCGGGGCGGGACGGCGAGGTGATCCGGCTCGCCGACTCCCCGCCCAAGTCGCCGCACGACCGCCGCAGGCTGCGCGGCAGTCCGCCGCCCGGGGACGGGTTGCCGGATCGGTAAGGGGTCAACCGCACGACCACTAGTGACATGTCGAGATTCAGTCCGTAGGCTTCTGAATATGGATATGCATACAGTCGTGGTGGGGACGTCCGGTACCACCGCCGAGGACGTCATCGCCGTGGCCCGTGGGGGCGCCCGTGTCGAGCTCTCGCAGGACGCCGTCGACGCCCTCGCCGCCGCCCGGGAGATCGTCGACGCGCTCGCCGCCAAGCCCGAGCCGGTCTACGGCGTCTCCACCGGCTTCGGTGCCCTCGCCAGCCGGCACATCAGCCCGGACCTCCGGGCGCAACTGCAGCGCAACATCGTGCGCTCTCACGCGGCGGGCATGGGCCCCCACGTCGAGCGCGAGGTCGTGCGGGCGCTGATGTTCCTGAGGCTGAAGACGCTCGCCTCCGGGCACACCGGCGTACGCCCCCAGGTCGCGCAGACCATGGCGGACGTGCTCAACGCGGGCATCACCCCCGTCGTGCACGAATACGGCTCGCTCGGCTGCTCCGGCGACCTGGCCCCGCTCTCGCACTGCGCCCTGACCCTCATGGGCGAGGGCGACGCGGAGGGCCCCGACGGCGTCGTGCGCCCCGCCGGCGAGCTCCTCGCCGCCCACGGCATCACGCCCGTCGAACTGCGCGAGAAGGAGGGCCTCGCCCTGCTCAACGGCACCGACGGCATGCTCGGCATGCTCGTCATGGCCCTCGCCGACCTGAAGAACCTCTACACCGCCGCGGACATCACCGCCGCGCTCTCCCTGGAAGGCCTCCTCGGCACGGAGAAGGTCCTCGCCCCCGAGCTCCACGCCATCCGCCCCCACCCGGGCCAGGGCGCCTCCGCCGACAACATGCTGCGGGTGCTGGCCGGATCCGGCCTCACCGGCCACCACCAGGACGACGCGCCCCGCGTCCAGGACGCCTACTCCGTACGCTGCGCACCCCAGGTCAACGGGGCGGGACGCGACACCCTCACGCACGGGCGGCTCGTCGCGGACCGTGAGCTGGCCTCCGCCGTCGACAACCCCGTCGTGCTCCCGGACGGCCGCGTGGAGTCCAACGGCAACTTCCACGGTGCGCCCGTCGCGTACGTACTCGACTTCCTGGCGATCGTCGCCGCCGACCTCGGCTCGATCACCGAGCGGCGCACCGACCGGCTCCTGGACAAGAACCGCTCGCACGGTCTGCCGCCGTTCCTCGCCGACGACGCCGGTGTCGACTCCGGGCTGATGATCGCCCAGTACACGCAGGCCGCCCTGGTCAGCGAGATGAAGCGGCTCGCGGTCCCGGCGTCCGTCGACTCGATCCCGTCCTCCGCGATGCAGGAGGACCACGTCTCCATGGGCTGGTCGGCCGCGCGCAAGCTCCGTACCGCCGTCACCAACCTCGCGCGGATCGTCGCCGTCGAGCTGTACGCGGCCACGCGTGCCGTCGAACTGCGCGCCGCCCAGGGACTGGCCCCCGCGCCCGCCTCGCTGGCCGTCATCGAGGCGCTGCGGGCCGCCGGTGTCCAGGGGCCGGGCCCCGACCGCTTCCTCTCGCCCGACCTGGCGGCCGCCGACGCCTTCGTCCGGGAAGGGAAGCTCGTCGCCGTCGCGGAGACGGTGACCGGACCGCTCGCCTGACCCCGCCCGACCCGTACGCACGGAAGGGCCGCTGCACCCGCGGGTGCAACGGCCCTTCCGCGTACGTCAGAAGCCCGGGCTCACGGTGCCCCGGCGTACCGAATACGCGACGAATCCCGCTCCGGCGCACAGGAAGGCCGTACCGCCGATCAGATACGGCGTGGTGTCGACCCCGGCCCCGGTATCGGCGAGCGTCTCCTGCGTGGTGATCTCTCCCGCACCGGACGCCTGTTGGCCGGGGGCGGAGGAGCCGGCGGAACTGGTCCGAGGGCCTGCCCCGTCCGTCGCGTTGGCGGAGGGGACGAACCAGAGAGCGCAGAGCAGGGTGCCTGCCGCGGTGGTGGTCAGCAGCGTGCGACGAGCGATGGACACAGAATCGATCCCCTTGCGACAACCATCAGTTAGCCCCGTGGGCCGATGCTAAGCAAAGCAGCGGGTCGGAGGAAAGTCGCGGGCCCCAGGAGCCTTACGCTCCGGCGTATGAGCACTTCAGAGACAAACGCATTCGTCCGGCTTCGCGTGGAGATGGTGCTGGAGATCACCGACGCGGACGCCCTGACCGGCACCGCACTCGAGAGCATCGCCGCCGACCACGCAGCGTCCGGCGATGCCGCCGAGGACTCCGCCGAAGAACGTATGCATGCGGAAGCGACGGTCAGGGAAGACGATGCGGAGGCGCTCGCGTCACTTATCGACCCGTTCGATCTGGTCAGCCAGGTACCCGGGGTCGAGCTCGCCCAGGCCTCGTGGAGCAGCGAGACCATCGACTACGACCCCGGCGCCGACGACTGGACCGCCGGCGGGGACGACGAGGACGAGGGCCACTACGGGATCGAGGACAATGAGACGGACGACGAAGAAGGTGGCGGGACGGAGCGCTGACTCCGCTCGGCACGCCGTCCGGCCGGCGGGAACCGCCGCTGCCGCCGGTGCGTCGATGAGTGGTGTTCCCCACATCTTCGGCTGATGAGGAACGGAAGACCCGGTCAGGGTGTTCTTGGAGCATTGACGGGTGTTCGCCGTCCGGCGGCCCCGTCGGGGATTTTGGGGAATCGGCAACGATGGAGAAGCGTGTGATGACGGACAGCAAGCGGCGCAGGGGCCTCATGGCCGCGTCCGCACTGCTCGGCGGCGTGCTGGTGCTTTCGGCCTGTAGCGACGACGGCGGTGGCAAGGGCGGCAGCGCCGAGAGCTCGAAGACGTCGCAGGCCGAGGTGGACGAGGCGGCGGCCAAGGACGCCTCCGAGGCGCAGATAACGATCGCGCCGAAGAACGGTGCCACCAACGCGAGCATCAACAGTGCCGCCATGGTCACCGTCGCCAAGGGCAAGCTCACCGAAGTCACCATGACCACGTCCGCCGGAGAGGCCGTCGAGGGCAAGCTCGCCTCCGACGGCTCCAGCTGGAAGCCGACGGGTCAGCTCGAACGCTCGACCACGTACAAGATCAGCGCGACGGCCACCGACTCCAAGGACCGCGAGGCGCACGCCAACAGTTCCTTCACCACCGTTTCACCCGAGAACAGCTTCATCGGGAACTTCACCCCCGAGGACGGCTCCACCGTCGGCGTCGGCATGCCCGTGTCGATCAACTTCAACAAGGCGATCACGAACAAGAAGGCCGTCCAGGACGGCATCACCGTGACGTCGAGCAGCGGCCAGGAAGTCGTCGGCCACTGGTTCAACGAGAAGCGCCTGGACCTGCGCCCCGAGAACTACTGGCAGGGCAACTCCACCGTCACGCTGAAGCTGGCGCTCGACGGCGTCGAGGGTGCCGACGGCGTCGTCGGTGTGCAGCAGAAGACGGTCACCTTCAAGGTCGGCCGCAACCAGGTCTCCACCGTGGACGCCAAGGCGCACACGATGACCGTCACCCGGGACGGCCAGACGGTCAAGACCATCCCGATCTCCGCCGGTTCCTCGGAGAACCCGACGTACAACGGCCAGATGGTGATCTCCGAGAAGTTCAAGGAGACCCGCATGGACGGTTCGACGGTCGGCTTCACCGACGACGACGGCAAGGGTGAGTACGACATCAAGGACGTGCCGCACGCCCTGCGGCTGTCCACGTCGGGCACCTTCATCCACGGCAACTACTGGGGCGCCAAGTCGATCTTCGGCAGCGTCAACACCAGCCACGGCTGCATCGGCCTGTCCGACACGAAGGGCGCGGGCGACCCCGACGTGCCGGGCGCCTGGTTCTACAGCAACTCCATGATCGGTGACGTGGTCGTCGTCAAGAACTCCCCGGACAAGACCATCGCCCCCGACAACGGGCTCAACGGCTGGAACATGAGCTGGGCGGAGTGGACGGCACCCGCCGCCTGATCTTCCCACCGCGCTCCTCCCCCCGTACGAAGGCGGCGGCACCCCGGATTCCCCGGGGTGCCGCCGCCTTCGGCGTGTGCGGCCCGCAGGCGTTCTCATCCAGCTCTCATCGCAGCCTCAACTCCTCATCACACCCGCTCCGTAGCTTCGCGCCATGTTCTTCACCTACCTCCGGCGCGAGCTGCGCCGCCGCAGAAAGGCGGCGCTCGTCGTCGCCTCGGGGCTCGCCCTCGGCATTGCGCTGGTCATCATCGTCAGCTCGGTCTCCTCGGGCATGAGCAAGGCCCAGGACAAGGTCCTCCAATCGCTGTACGGCCTGGGTACGGACATGACGGTGACCAAGGCCGCCGCCGCCCCGGGTTCCGGCACCGAACGGCCCCGGTTCGAGTTCGACGCCAAGGACGACGACGCGACCCAGAGCACCGACCGCGTCATGGTCCAGGGTTTCCAGACGCTGGCCTCCACCACCGTCGACAAGGTCGGCAAGCAGAACGGCGTCGCGGACGCCGTCGGCGGGCTGAGCCTGACCGTCATGAAGGTCGACGGCCAGTTCAAGCGCGGTGAGTTCAAGCAGGACGAGGGGGCGACCCAGGGAGGCCCCCGCGGCGGCGGCAGCGGTCAGCCGCAGGGTGAGGTCCAGGGCGGCGGCGCCTCCTTCGACGTCAACTCCTTCACCGTGTACGGCACCGACGTCACTCAGCAGGACCTCGGCCCGCTGACCTCCTCCAAGATCACCAAGGGTCGTACGTTCAAGGCCACCGAGACCGACGCCGAGGTCGCGGTCGTCGACGCCGCGTACGCCAGGGAGAAGGAGCTCGCGGTCGACGAGACCGTCACGATCTCCGGCACGAAGTACACGATCGTCGGAGTCTCGACGGCGGACAGCGGCGACGCGGCCGCCAACGTCTACGTCCCCCTGAAGCAGGCGCAGACGCTCGCCGACTCCAAGGACAAGATCACCACGGTCTACGTCAAGGCCGCCGACTCGCAGGCGATCGACACCGTCAAGGCCGCCATCCAGAAGAACATCTCCGGCACCACGGTCACCACGTCCGCCGACCTCGCCGACACGGTCTCCGGTTCCCTCTCCACCGCCTCCGACCTCGCCTCCAGCGTCGGCAAGTGGCTCTCCATCGCCGTCCTGGTCGCCGCCTTCCTCGTCGCCGGACTGCTCACCTCCTCGGCGGTCAGCCGCCGCGTACGGGAGTTCGGCACCCTCAAGGCGCTCGGCTGGAAGAGCGGACGCGTCACCCGCCAGGTCGTCGGCGAGGCCCTCGTCAACGGCCTCATGGGCGGTGTCCTCGGCATCGCCGTCGGGCTCGCCGGCGCGTACGCCGTGACCGCCATCAGCCCCACCCTCACCGCCCAGCTCGGCTCCTCGGGCGGCGGAGGCGGCATGGGCGGCGGTGGCCCGATGGGCGGCGGTCCCGGCCGCCAGACCGCGGCCAAGACCCTCGACATCGCGCTGACCGCCCCGGTCTCCCTCACCACGATCCTGACCGCCGTCGCGCTGGCGGTGGCGGGAGGCCTCATCGCGGGTGCCTTCGGCGGCTGGCGGGCCTCCAGGCTGCGCCCGGCCGACGCCCTGCGCCGCGTCGCGTGACGCCGCCCCGCCCCTCCCCTCGTACGTACAGCAGCAGGAGTCCACACGTGTACCAGCTCAAGGGCGTCACCAAGCGCTACATGCGCGGCAAGAACCCCGTCGACGCACTCGCGGACGTCGACCTGACCATCGAGGACGGCGGCAGGCTCGTCATCCAGGGCCCGACCGGCGGAGGCAAGTCCACGCTCCTCCAGATGCTCGGCGGGCTGGACAGACCCACCTCCGGCACCATCGAACTCGACGGCGTCGACCTGGCGAAGCTGCCCGAGTCCCGGCTCACCCAGGTGCGGGCGGAGTCCATCGGCTTCGTCTTCCAGAGCTTCAACCTGATCCCGACGCTCACCGCCCAGGAGAACGTCGAGACCGCGCTCGTCCCGCTCGGCCTCGGCGCGAGGACCCGCCGTGAACGGGCCGCGGAGGCCCTCGACTCCGTCGGCCTCGGCGACCGTCCCACCCACCTGCCGGGCGAGATGTCCGGCGGCCAGCAGCAGCGCGTCGCGATCGCCAGGGCGCTCGTGAAGCGGCCCAAGGTGCTGCTCGCCGACGAACCCACGGGCAACCTCGACGAGTCCATGCGCGACGAGATCATGGAACTGCTCGACGGGCTGTGGAAGGAGCACGGGCTGACCTTCGTGATGGTCACCCACGACAGTTCCCTCGCCCGCAAGGCGCCGCGGGTGGCGACCATCCGCAAGGGCAAGGTGACGGTCACGGAGAACGCGGCGGCCTGAAGCCGGCGGGTACGCGGCGCTCCCCGGCCGACGGGCGGGGAGCGCCGCGTCACGCCGATGCGTGGGCGGCGACGGACCTGCGGTACGTCCGCAGGTCCCCGCGCCTCACCTGGCGCAGCCCCGCCACGTCGTCGTCGGCCATGCTGCCTGGCCGTGAGCCTTCGGGCTGCGGGACCCCTGGCTGTGGGATCCCGGGCTGCCCGCACGCGGGCCGTCGGGCGCCGGGCCGGGCGGGGCGCTTGCGCAGCCGGTACCAGGGCTGCAGCGGAAGCCGGACCAGCCCGTACAGCCAGCGCCTGATCAGCTGTCCCAGCCCCGGCCGGCGGGCGTCGGGCAGCCCGACCACCCGTACCCCCATGATCAGTTTGCCCGCGCTGGCCCGGACGGCCGCCGTCAGCAGCACCTGGTTGACGAAGGAGAGCGCGAGGGCGGGCAATGCGGTGAGGATCACCGCCCGGCCCGTCTCGGCGGCGTGCACGTACGGCCGGGTCAGTAACCCGGCCGCCAGCAGGCAGAGGTAGCAGTCGAGGGCGATGGCGAGATAGCGCCGCATGCCGTCGGCGCCCGACGGAAGGGAGGGCGGCGGTCGGAGCAGACCGTACGGGGGAGGGGGCATCGCCCTGTCGTGCGAGCGGGGTGAGTGCCCCAACACCCCACGTCCATATGGAAGTTGACTACCGGTAGCCTTCCGGGCCCCCCGTGGTGATGTCATGACGGCATCATGACCGATCGTCAGCCGGCGGGAGCTTGTCCTGCACCCCCGACTTGCCGCGGATGTCCGTCGGGCGTCCGCGGGAGCACGGTCAGCAGCCGCCCCCGGGCAACCGGTAGCCGGAATCCAGCCGGTACACGCCGGCCCGGGGCACCGTGAGCCGTGTCCGCGCGCCGTCCCGCCCCACACACGCCCCGCCGTTCGTCCGCAACCAGGGCGAGTACGCGATCCGTACCGCACCGACCCCGCCGACGGCATCCGCATCACCAGTGACGCCGCGTCCCCGTGCACCACCTCGCCCGGGCTCGAACTGCCGCGCGATCGCGGGATCTTCGCGGACGGACGGCCGGGAACCCGCGTATGCGTGAGAACACGTTCAGTGATCCCCGCGCGCACACCCTACGGCGGGGCGGGGCGCCCTGGGGCCCTCACGCCCCCGCCCGCGAGGCTGTGAGCTTCGCCACCGTACGGGTCGTCATACGGATGATCGTGGTCAGTATGGAGGCGGCTCCGGGCTTCTCCGGGGCCACGCTGGGACAATCGCCCGGTGCGACGGTCCTCCCCCGACCGGTGGCGCTTCCAGGGACAGGGAGCGCCGTCGCGCACGAGCCCACCCATGGAAGGTCTTGATCAGATGCCCGCCACCTCCGGCTCCGTAAGCCCGCACACCGCCGCCACCCGCGTCATCGAACCGCTCTACGCGGAGGTTCTGCGACGCAACCAGGGTGAGAAGGAGTTCCACCAGGCGGTACGCGAGGTCCTCGAAACCCTGGGTCCGGTGCTGGCGCAGCGGCCGGAACTGGTCGACGCCAGGATCATCGAGCGGATCTGCGAGCCCGAGCGCCAGCTCATCTTCCGGGTGCCGTGGTCGGACGACTCCGGCGACATCCACGTCAACCGCGGTTTCCGCGTCGAGTTCTCCAGCGCCCTCGGCCCGTACAAGGGCGGACTGCGCTTCCACCCCTCGGTCAACCTGGGCATCGTGAAGTTCCTCGGCTTCGAGCAGATCTTCAAGAACGCCCTCACCGGCATGCCGATCGGAGGCGGCAAGGGCGGTGCGGACTTCGACCCCAAGGGCCGCTCCGACGCCGAGGTCATGCGGTTCTGTCAGTCCTTCATGACGGAACTCCACCGCCATCTCGGCGAGTACACCGACGTACCCGCCGGTGACATCGGCGTCGGCGGCCGCGAGATCGGCTACCTCTTCGGCCAGTACAAGCGGATCACCAACCGCTACGAGTCCGGCGTGCTCACCGGCAAGGGCCTGGGCTGGGGCGGCGCCCAGGCCCGCACCGAGGCGACCGGCTACGGCTGTGTCCTGTTCACCGCCGAAATGCTCCGCAGCCGCGGCGAATCCCTCGATGGCCAGCGCATCGCCGTCTCGGGTTCGGGGAACGTGGCCATCTACGCGATCGAGAAGGCACAGCAGTTCGGCGCGACCGTCGTGACCTGCTCCGACTCGGGCGGCTTCGTGGTGGACGAGAAGGGCATCGACCTCGATCTCCTCAAGGAGGTCAAGGAAGCAGGGCGCGGCAGGGTCTCCGACTACGCGGAGCGCCGCGGCGAGCACGCGCGTTACGTGCCGGGTACGGGAGTCTGGAACGTCCCCGTGGACGTGGCACTGCCCTGCGCCACCCAGAACGAACTCGACGAGGCCGACGCGCTCGCCCTCGTACGCCACGGTGTGAAGGCGGTCGCGGAGGGCGCCAACATGCCCACCACCCCCGAGGCCGTACGCGTCCTCCAGGACGCGGGTGTCGCCTTCGCCCCCGGCAAGGCGGCCAACGCGGGCGGCGTGGCCACCAGCGCGCTGGAGATGCAGCAGAACGCCTCCCGCGATTCCTGGACCTTCGCCCACACGGAGGAGCGCCTCGCGGAGATCATGCGCCACATCCACGACGCCTGCTACACGACGGCCGAGCGCTACGGCAGCCCCGGCAACTACGTGGTGGGCGCGAACATCGCGGGCTTCGAACTGGTCGCCGACGCGATGCTCGCGCAGGGCCTGATCTGATCCGAAGGCCCCACGCGGCAACGGCCCGGGGTGCGGCGCGTGTCCCGGGCCGCCCTCCCCGGTGTGGGGGGTTTCGTGATCATCCTGTGCTCGCGCAGGAGCACCTGCTCCGAGAAGAATGCCTGTTCGGAGCAGGTGCAAGGGGTGGGGAACATGGAGACTGCAAGACGCTGGGGGGCCGTGCTCGCGCTGACTTCGGCGCTCGTCGGCACAGCCGCGTGCGGCGCGGACGACGACGCGGAGGCGGGGGAGTCCGTCTACGGCCTGCCCCTGGCCGAGCAGTTCCACGCGGCGACGGAAGCGACGCGGAAGGCCGGCACGGCCGCCTTCGTCTCGACCCTCACGTACGGGACGACGACCGGCGACGCCGAACAGCGCACCGAGGGAAGCCTGGACTACACCGAGGGGACCTCGCTCGCCACCGTCAGCCTCACAGTGGACCGGCGTTTCCACCGGACCGCCGCCCAGTTCGTCGGGGAGCCGGGGACGACCGTCGAACAGACCCTTGCCACCGACGGCGACGACGTCTACGTCCGGCGCGGCGCCTCCGCCTGGCTGCGCTACACCCCTGAGGCGATCACGGGACTGGGCGAGTCGACCCGCGCGGTGGCCGCGCACGCCGCGGGCGACGTGGCACCGTACAGCGGCACCCTCGCCGACCTCGTCCCCCGTACGATCCCCCGTCAGGAACCAGAGCGGCAGACGGACGGCAGCCGCCTCTACCGGGTGACCGCACTCGCCGAGGTCGCGTCGGAGATACTGCCCCCGGAACTCCAGACCGCCGGGGGCGACCCGGTGGAACTGACGGTGCGGCTCGACTCCGAAGGCAGGCTCACCAAGGTGACCGCCGACCTCGGGCCCGTACTCGTCGGCCTGCACGAGGAGAACGCTCCCACCGGAAGCATCAGGACCCTGCGAGCGACCTACGAACTCAGCGCGTTCGGCAAGCCGGTCCGGCACAAGAAGCCGGGCGAGGGCGTCGAGGACGCACTGAAGACGCTGGCCCCCGTGGGCGGCCTGAAGGCGGGACAGTGTGCCGCCACGGACACGGGACTCGGCAGCAACGGGGTCGTACGTCCGGTCGACTGCGCGGAGAGCCACGACATGCGGGTGCTCGCGCAGACCGAGGTGGACCGGACCTTCCCCGGGGACGGGGCGGAGAAGAGCGGGAACGAATACGCCGACGAGCAGTGCGGGCGCGCGTACGACAAGGCCCCGGCCGCATGGCTGCGCGGCGCCGTCCACAAGGACGGCTTCTCGTACACCGGCTCCTCCGACACCACGGTCACGGTGGGCGCGCGAGGTACCGAGACGTCGGTGACCGGCGCCTACACCTGCTACGTCGTCACGTCCTGACCGGCGCCGCGCCGGAAGTACTCCGCGCAGCCCGTGTTCAGCACGACCGCGGCCGCCACCGGACGGCCCGTCCCGTACACGGCTGCCGCGCCACCGCCGAGCACCAGCGTCTTCACCGCGAGGACGCCCGCGAGCGGCAGCCGGATCCGGGCGCGAGGTGCCGCGAAGAGCCCCCACAGGGCTACGGCCGCCGCAGGTGTCCCGAGCCCCAGCAGCAGCGAGGCCGCCCAGCCGTCCACGGCCGTGAAGCCCCACCAGGACAGACAGCCGATCGCCAGAAGTTCGAGGACGAAGGCGAGCACCTCGTTCGCGGCGAACCACGGACGGCCCTGCAGGGTGGTGAGGTGGCTGCGGCCATCGCTCGCCGCCATCGGATCCGAACTTCCTTTCGATCGAAGTCTTTTGCGTGCAAGGGTGCCATGTGCCCGCGCCATCTCAGGAGCCTTCGGCCATACGTGCCCCTGGCTGCCGCCCGGCCGGGGCCAGGAAGGACGTCCGGGGCAGCGCGGCGTCGGCGGAACGGGGCGACTCGGCGGTGGCCGGATCGGTCGTGCCGAACATCGACGGGCTCCCGCCCCCGCCGTCCCAGGTGTTGCCCTCGGAACGGGCGGAGTCCGCCAGTACCGGCTCCGGTCCCTCGGTGTTGTCCACAGCCGCGTTCGCGCTCAGCACGGCGGACGAGCTGGCCAGGTAGAAGCCGGTTCCGTTGCGGAAGGCGGTGTTGCGGGTGAGGCGGATGGCACCCGAATTGCCCTCGTCGTTGAAGCCGAGCCCGGCGTTGTCCCAGGCGGCGTCGTCGGTGAGCACGTGCGCCACCGAGGCGGCGGTGTTGCCCCCGCCGAGCGTGAAACCGTTGCCGTTGCGGTAGGACCAGGTGCTCTCCACGGTCACCGGGGTGGTGAAACCGCCCAGGTCGATGCCGTCGGCCCCGTTGTCGAAGGCACGGCAGCCCCGGACCACGTTGCCGCCGCCGGAGCCGAACTTGACCGCCAGGCCGACGCCGCCCCCCGGCTTCGGCCCGTTGGAGTGGAAGTCGCTGTCGAGCACGCTGTTGCCCTCGGTGCCGGAATCGCGCAGGGTGAGCCCGGACTCGGCGTTGTCGTGCAGGGAGAGCCCCCGGAAAACGGTGTCCCGACAGCCCCGGCAGACGTACGCGTGACTTCCCGAGCCCCGGATCTCCAGCCCCTGCACGGTCCAGTGATCCGCCTGCTGGGTGATCGCCCAGGTGTCCGCGGGTACGCCGGACGCGTCGATCACCGGCCGTTCGCCCCGGATGTTGCTGAGTGTGATGCGGCGGCCGACGGTGCCGTCCGTGCCGATGTCCACCCCCTCCTCCGGCCGGTACGTGCCACCGCGCATGGCGATCGTCTGTCCGGGCCGGACCACCGACACCGCCTTGCCGAGAGTGGCGAAGGGCCGCGCCTTGCTGCCGTCGCCCGAGTCCGAGCCGCCGGGCGCGAGATAGATGTCGGCACCGGTCACTCCGATCGCCCCCGACCCCTTCCGCGCAGCAGCAGCCGTCGTCGTCGGGACCGCGGCAGGCGAGGCGGCCGCGGAACCCGCCGGGGCCGGACGGGAAGGCGCCGGGTCCGTCGGCTGGGCGGGGCGGCTCGCGGCCGGTGGCGCCGACTGCGGAGAGGGCGCGGGGGAGTGCCACACCGGGTAGGTCAGGGCCCCGGTGACGACCGCCAGCACCGCAGCGGAGGCCGTGACCGACTTCGCCGTGAGGTGGTGCAGGTACCCGCGGACCCCGCCGACCGCCGTCTGCCCGATCACGGAGGCGGTCTCCACGCTCAGCCGCACCCCGTCCAGGAGTCCTCCAGGTATCGGTACGAGTCCCAGTCCGGGCAACAGCTTCTCCGGTGCAACCAGCCCCGACCCCTCCTTCCCGCACTGCGGGCAGCCCCGCACATGGCGGTTGAGCCTCTTGCGCCAGAGGGCACCGGTGCTGCCGTCCCAGCCCTGCGCGGCGTCCGCCAGCCCGGGGCAGCGGGGCGTGACGGCCAGCGCGCGGACGACCGTGCGCGCGGCCTCCAGCTGGACCTTCATGCGCCGTACCCGGACCGCGGTGTGCCGGGCGTCCAGGCCGATGGCACGGGCGACCTCGGCCCTGGTGAGGCGGCCGGCCTCCTCCTCCCACCACAGGGCGAGCAGTCGGCGGTCGTCCGCGTCCAGCCAGCGGGCCGCACGGGCCAGGTCCCGGCGCTGGCCGGTGAGTTCCAGCTCGGCGACGGTGCGCTCGGCGAAGTCGGTGAGCGGGTCGGCGACCTCCTCCACCTCGTGCCGGTGGAACCGGTCGCGGGCCGTGCGCCGCTGGTGCTGCTGGATCTCCCGGTACGCGATGGCCACGGCCCAGGAGCGGAACCGCTCGGGCTCGCGCAGCGAGGGCAGGGCGCGGACGATCCGCAGCATCACGTCCTGCACCAGGTCGTCGACGTCGGGGTGGCCGTTGAGGGCCCGCCCGACAATTCCGTATACCAACGGCAGGTGGACGCCGAGCAGTTCCTCCATCGCGACGGTGTCGCCGCCCCTGGCCCTGTGCACCAGCGCCGGAATGTCGCGCACCGTAGCGCCGGTCCCGCTGTCCGTCATCCCGTCACGACTCCCTCGTCCCCTTCGGGGCCGGTCACCGGACGGCCCCGAACAAGCGGCCGACAGGGCCCCGGAGCCACGCATCGTGGCACAACGTGACCGACCCGTAAAGAAGTTGCCGCTTCCACCACGTACGGCACCAGGCCGCCTCCGCCTCCAGGGCCCCGGAGAAGTTTCTTCCAGGTTTTCTGTCATCCCCCTCCGTTTCGCGCATCTACCTGGGCACTGCGGCTCCACAGCACCGCAGCAACCGTCCATCTGGAGGAGCGAACGATGTCCGAGAAACCGAACAAGAGGCGGCGCGCCCTGGCACTCGCACTACCGGCCGCCCTGCTCGTGGCCGGTGGTCTGGTGTCGACGGCGGATGCGGCGGAGCTGCCGGCCGCAGGGGGTGTGTACCAGCTCGCCGTCACGAAGAGTGGTAAGTGCGTCGATGTGCCGGCGGCGTCGACGGCGAACGGTGCGTTGTTGCAGCAGTGGGGCTGTACGGAGGGGGCTGCGTGGCAGCAGTTCACGCTGACCGCGGACGGTTCGGGGCGGTACCGGCTGGTGAACAGGCAGAGCGGTAAGTGCGTGGATGTGCCCGACTATTCGAAGGTGAGCGGGGTGCAGCTGCAGCAGTGGGGGTGCGCCGGGCAGACGAACCAGCAGTGGACGCTCACCCCGAGCGGGACGGGGACGTACCAGATCATCAACGTCAACAGCGGTCTGTGCATGAGTGACAAGGGCGCCTCCACGGCCAGTGGTGCCGCGATCATCCAGGAGACCTGCACCGCCAACAGCAACAAGCAGTGGGCCTTCAAACCGGTCGGCGGTTCCACCGGACCGACCACCGTCGCCTCCGACGGAACCGGCACCTACCGGACGGTCCAGGCCGCGGTGAACGCCGTCGGCGCCGGCAACGCGAGCCGCGTCACCATCACCATCAAGCCCGGCACCTACCGCGAGCAGGTGACCATCCCCGTCGACAAGCCCTTCATCACTTTGAAGGGAACCGGCGATTCGGCGGACGACGTGGTCGTCATCGGCAACCGCAACGCCGGCACCTACGGCACCGCGGGATCGGCCACCGTCGTCGCCAAGGGCCACGACTTCCAGGCCCTCAACCTGACCATGGCGAACGATTTCGACGAGAACAGCTCCGACACCGGCGACCAGGCGCTCGCCCTCTACCTCGACGCCGACCGTGCCGTCCTCGACGACGTCAGGCTGCTCGGTGACCAGGACACCTTCCTGGTGAACAACAGCGCCCGCGCCTACATCGTGGATTCCTACGTCGAAGGCACGGTGGACTTCATCTACGGCGGTGGCATCGCCGTGTTCCACACCTCCACCATCCACGAGAAGCGCACAACCGGCGGCCCGATCACCGCGGCGAGCACCCCTGCGGACAGGGCGTACGGATTCCTGTTCTACCGGTCCACCGTGACCGGTGCCGTGGCGAACACCACCCAGCTGGGCCGCCCCTGGCGCGCCGACGCGCAGGTCCTCTATCGCGAGACCTCCATCTCCTCGGCCCTCGCCACCGCGCAGCCGTGGACGGACATGTCCACCAACTCGTGGAAGAACGCCAGGTTCTCCGAGTACCGCAACACCGGAGCCGGAGCCACCGTCAACGGCAACCGCCCACAGCTGACGGACGCCCAGGCAGCGAACTACACACCGCAGAAGTACCTGGCCGGCACGGACGGCTGGAACCCGGTGCGCTGACCGTCCGGCACATCCGAGCGAATCCGTGAACGCATCCCATTCGAGAGGAACGAAAGCATGCGCAAGCACAGGAACAGGCGGAGGACGCTGGGGCTGGGAGCCCTGGTGACAGCGCTCCTGCTGGCCGTCGGAGGAGTTCTCGCCGGTGGTCTGGTGTCGCCGGCGGGTGCGGCGGAGCTGCCGGCCGCAGGGGGTGTGTACCAGCTCGCCGTCACGAAGAGTGGTAAGTGCGTCGATGTGCCGGCGGCGTCGACGGCGAACGGTGCGTTGTTGCAGCAGTGGGGCTGTACGGAGGGGGCTGCGTGGCAGCAGTTCACGCTGACCGCGGACGGTTCGGGGCGGTACCGGCTGGTGAACAGGCAGAGCGGTAAGTGCGTGGATGTGCCCGACTATTCGAAGGTGAGCGGGGTGCAGCTGCAGCAGTGGGGGTGCGCCGGGCAGACGAACCAGCAGTGGACGCTCACCCCGAGCGGGACGGGGACGTACCAGATCATCAACGTCAACAGCGGTCTGTGCATGAGTGACAAGGGCGCCTCCACGGCCAGTGGTGCCGCGATCATCCAGGAGACCTGCACCGCCAACAGCAACAAGCAGTGGGCCTTCCAGCCCGTGTCCGGGGGACGCGCCTGGTCCGACAAGGCCGACGGCTTCGCCGCCACGGGAGGCGGCACCACCGGAGGGGCGGCCGGGCCCACCGTCACGGTCACGAACTTCGCCGACCTGGTGAAGTACGCCACCGCTTCGACGCCCTACGTCATCAAGGTGGCGTCCGCGATCACGGTCACCCCGTACGGGCACGAGATACCCGTGAAGTCCGACAAGACCCTCATCGGTGTCGGTACCTCCGGGCAGATCGTCGGCGGCGGCTTCTTCCTCGGCACCGGCGTCCACAACGTCATCATCCGCAACCTCACCATCCGCGACACCCGGATGACCGAGGACGATCCCGATGACAAGGACTACGACTACGACGGCATCCAGATGGACACCGCGGACCACATCTGGATCGACCACAACCGCATCGAGCGGATGAACGACGGCCTCATCGACAGCCGCAAGGACACCAGCTACCTCACCGTCTCCTGGAACGTCATGGGCGAACAGAACAAGGCCTTCGGCATCGGCTGGACGGAGAACGTCACCGCCCGGATGACCATCCACCACAACTGGATCCACGACACCAACCAGCGCAACCCCAGCATCGACAACGTCGCGTACGCCCACCTCTACAACAACTACCTGCAGAACGTGTCGTCCTACGGCAACCTCTCGCGCGGCGCCTCGAAGACCGTCATCGAGAACAGCTACTACCGGAACGTCGCCAACCCCTACAACATCGACACCTCGGCGGCATCCCTGACCCAGACGGGCAGCATCTGCGTCTCGTGCACCGGCAAGCAACAGACCAACGGGACGACCTTCAAGCCGGGCGACCACTACAGCTACACGCTGGACCCGGCCGCGGACGTCCCCGCCCTGCTCCAGCAGTACGGCGGCCCGCAGAGCACCATCGGCAAGTGACCGGACCCGTAGGACCCGGATCCGTCGCACCACACCCGGCTTAGCCAACAGCAGATTCGCCCGGCGCGGAACGCTTCCACCTCCCGCGCCGGGCGCAGCGCTCCTAGGCTGGGGTGATGAGCAGCCACGCGCAGGACCGAGCCCGCGTCATCCCTCTGCGTCCCGTCCCCGCGACACCGGACTCCGCACCCGCCGCCAGAGAGCCGCTCTGGCGGGACGTCGTCGGGGACGTCCTGCGCCGCGAGCGGCTCGCCCAGGGCCGGACGCTCAAGGACGTGGCCGAGGACGCCCGGATCTCCATGCCGTACCTCTCCGAGATCGAGCGCGGCCGCAAGGAGGCCTCGTCGGAGGTCCTCGGGGCGGCGGCCCGTTCGCTCGGACTCGGACTGGCCGATGTGCTGACCCTGGCCCAGGGAGAGCTCGCGCGCCGCAGCACGGCCTCCAGGATGTCCCCGGCCCGCACCTCCATGGGCGAGGTGCGACTGGCCGCCTGATGCCGCGTCAGGCGGAGGCCAGGACCCGGCGGCTGAGTACCTCGTCCGCGAGGCCGTAGGCCACCGCCTCCTGCGCGGTGAAGATCCTGTCCCTGTCGGTGTCGGCCCGCAGGGTCGCGAGGTCGTGGGGGGTGTGCCGGGCCAGGACCTCCTCGACCTGTGAGCGGATCCGCAGCATCTCCTTGGCGTGCAGCCGGAGGTCGGAGACCGTCCCCTGCTGCCCGCCACTGGCCGGCTGGCCCAGCAGCACACGGGAGTGCTCCAGGACGAACCGGCGGCCCGAGTCGCCGCCGGCCAGGAGCACGGCCGCGGTCGAGGCGGCCTGGCCGACGCAGAACGTCGCGATGGGGGCCGAGACGAAGCTCATCGTGTCGTAGATCGCCATGAGCGAAGTGAACGAGCCGCCGGGCGAGTTGAGGTAGATCGCGATCTCGGTCCCGGGGCTCGACGACTCCAGGTGGAGCAGCTGGGCGATGACGACGTTGGCGACCCCGTCGTCGATCTCCGTACCGATGAAGATGATCCGCTCGGACAGGAGCCTGCTGAAGACGTCGTAGGACCGTTCCCCCTGCGGGGTGCGCTCGACGACGTTCGGAATCGTGTACTGGCTCATGTCAGAGTCCCATCCGTCGCCGCGAACCGGCCGGGCGTACGTCGTCGAGCGACTCGACGACGTGATCGACCATCCCGTACGCCTTCGCCTGCCCGGCCGTGAACCACCGGTCCCGGTCGCCGTCCTGGGAGATCGTCTCCGCGGACTGCCCGGTGTGCGCCGCCGTGATCCGCTCGACGGCCTGCTTCGTGAATTCGAGGTTCTCGGCCTGGATCGCGATGTCGGAGGCCGTGCCGCCGATGCCGGCCGAGGGCTGGTGCATCATGATCCGCGCGTTCGGCAGGGCGAACCGCTTGCCCTCGGTCCCGACGGTGAGCAGGAACTGCCCCATCGACGCCGCGAACCCCATGGCGAGGGTGGAGACGTCGTTCGGGATGAGCTGCATCGTGTCGTAGATGGCCAGCCCGGCCGTCACGGATCCGCCGGGACTGTTGATGTAGAGGCTGATGTCGGTGCGCGGGTCCTCGGCGGACAGGAGCAGCAACTGCGCGCAGACCCGGTTGGCGGAGACCTCGTCCACCTGGGTCCCCAGGAAGACGATCCGCTGGGCGAGGAGCTGCGCCGCGAGGTGGTCGTCGAACCGCGTCGGCGGTGTGTCCTCGTCGGCGGCGCGTGGACGGGCAGCGAAGTGGGGCGACATCGGACCTCCCGGTGGTGGGGCGGCCGGAACGGCCGCGCTCCCTCCACTCTTGGCCCGGAGGGGCGCCTGCGTCACCGATCTCTGCCCGCGGCAGATTCGCCGCGGGCAGAGGCGGCCGTCTACTTCACCGTGACCGCGTCACCGGTGGATACGACCTTCATGGTCGTCGTCGTGCCGAGGAACGCCCAGCGCCAACTGCCCGACGCGGAGGCCTTCACGGTCGTCCGGAGGCGTCCCGCGCTGTCGGTGGTCGCCGTCTTGACCGTGTGGTACGCACCGCCGGGCGTCTTGTACTGCAGCTTCACCACCTGCTTGGTGTAGCCGTGGTACTTGAGGTCCGTCCAGTTGGCACGCGCCAGTTTGCCGGTGACGGTGAGCGTGCCGCCCTTCTTCACCGGCTCGGGAGCGGCGTCCGTCGTCAGCGTCGCCGCGCGCTTCACCTTGAACGTGGCGATGCGGTCGGAGATCCAGTAGTCCTTGTCGTTGGCCTTCACCGTGGCGTTGACCTGCCAGGTCCCGGCCACCGCGTTGGCGTCCCAGCCCTCGTTGCCGCTCCCGTACGAGTCGATCCACGACGGGTCGATCTCCATCGTCGCGGTGCACACGGACGTGGTGGTGCTGCTCCTCCTGCACGACGTGCCCAGGTACGACACCGGCCCGTGGGCGTTGGCCGTGTTGAAGGCGGACACGTCCGTCACGCCCTTCACCCCCGAGTTGTCCTTGATCGTCATGACGATCGGGAACCGCTTCACGTTCTTGACGCCGACGATCACACTGCCGCCCGCGTTCACGGCCGTATTGACGACCCGGATGTCGCCCCGGCCCTCGGCGTGTGCGGCCGGAGCCGTCACCACCGCGGCGCCCACGGCCGCCACCGCCGCGAGTGCGGCGATCCCTCTGCGCAGGTCCCACCCCTGTGTGTTCCCCCGCCCTCAGCCGGGCGGGGGAACAGAGTAGCGATCACGCGATCATGGAGGGCCCGGACTCCCGTCCGCGGACTCCGTGCGGCAGGCGGGGCTCAGCCTTCCGTCGGCGCCGGTGCGATGCCCGTCGGGCAGGCGCGGCCCCAGTTCGTCTCGGAGGGGGACTCCAGCGTGGCGCCCGTACCGCCGATGCCGCAGTAGCCGTCCGGGTTCTTGTCCAGGTACTGCTGGTGGTACGGCTCCGCCGGCCACAGCGTGCGGCCCTCGGCCGGCAGGATCTCCGTGGTGATCTCGCCGAAGCCCGCACCGGTGAGGACCCGCTGGTACGCCTCGCGGGACGCTGCCGCACCCTCCGCCTGCTCCGCGGTGTGGGTGTAGACCGCCGAGCGGTACTGCGTGCCCACGTCGTTGCCCTGGCGGAAGCCCTGGGTCGGGTTGTGGGACTCCCAGAAGAGCTTCAGCAGCTCCGCGTAACCAACGACCGTCGGGTCGAAGACCACACGGACCGCCTCCGTGTGGCCCGTCAGGCCCGAGCAGACCTCTTCGTACGCCGGGTTCTCCGTATAGCCGCCCTGGTAGCCGACGAGGGTCGTCCACACGCCCTCGGTCTGCCAGAACTTGCGCTCGGCACCCCAGAAACAGCCCAGCGCGAAGTCCGCGACCTCCAGACCCTCCGGGTACGGGCCGGTCAGCGGGTTGCCGAGGACCGTGTGGCGGGACGGGACCGTGAATTCGGGGACGGGACGGCCGCGCAGGGCCTCCTCGGGAGTGGGGAGCTGCGGGGTGCGGTGGTTCAGGAACATGCGGGGGCTCCTCCGGGGTCGGTGTTCAGTGCGTACAACGCCACGGGGGCGCCGTGGATTCCGGCGCCCCCGCCCGTCGGCGGTTACTGCGGCAGCGTCGCGGGGCTGCCGCCGTTCGCCTCGTACCCGGCGACGGCCAGCGCCCGGTACACCGTGTACTCGGCGGCCGGATCGGAGTCCTGGATCCAGGGCAGCGCGCCCACGTGGCCGTCGATGTGGACGAGCTGGTGCATCGCCTCCGACCAGCGCTCCATGCGGACGAGGAAGAAGACCAGCAGGTGCCGGACATGGGCGAGCACCGGATCGTCGGCGCGCGCGGCGTGCACCGCGAACATCGCGCCCCCGACCGCCTTCGTCACGACGGCACCACGGTAGAAGCCCTGCACGAGATTGACCTCCGGCAGGTTCTCGTACAGCGCGAACAGCGGCAGCGCGGCCAGCAGCGAGCCCTGCGGGGCGCGGGCGGCGGCGGCGGTGGCGAAGCGGTCGACGAGCTCGGCCGAGCCGTGCCACTTCTCGCACCAGAAGTGCAGGGCTGCGATGTGCGCACCCATGTGGGCGGGGGCACGGTCGATGACCTTCGCCCACAGCTGGTCGAACTGCTCGTGGGAGTAGCCCAGTCCACGGGCGACGGCCAGTTCCACGATGTACGGGACGGGGTCGCCCGGTGCCAGCAGGGCCGCCTCGCCGCAGACCGTATGCGCCTCCTCCAGGATGATCCGGAAGTCTTCGGTGCCCACCGCGGCGGTACGCCACGCCTGTTGCACCAGGAATTCGGCGTGCACCGCCGCGCCGCCCGCGTCCTTCGGGGCCTCGGCCCGCCACTTCCGCAGCCACGCCCCGCCCTCACCGGGACGCTGCGCCAGCTCCAGCGAAGCCGCACCGGCGAAGGCCTGGACCCGCTGCCAGCGGATCTCGCTCTCCTTCGGCGTGCCCGCAAGGAGCTGGGAGGCGGCCCGCCACTCCTGGGTGCCCTGCACGACGGCCAGGACGTCGAGAAGGTCCTGGTCGGGGCCGGGCATCCGGATGTCCAGTTCCTCCTGGCGCACGAATCCGTAGTTCTCCGGGTCGGCCGCGTCCGGGGAACCGGGCGCGACCTGCCGGACACCGCCACGGCGGCGCAGCATGATCGGGCCGACGATCACGGCGAGCATGCACAGGGCGAGCAGGAACCACAGAATCTCCATGGCTCCATTGTCCCTTGACGGCGCAGCGGCCGGTAAGTGCCCTCCTGACGAACTACGCTCGGTCCCCATGAGCGACCAGCACAGCTTCGAGACCCTTGCGATCCACGCCGGCAACACGGCGGATCCCCTCACCGGCGCCGTGGTCCCGCCGATCTACCAGGTGTCCACGTACAAGCAGGACGGCGTCGGCGGGCTGCGCGGCGGCTACGAGTACAGCCGCAGCGCCAACCCCACCCGTACCGCACTCGAGGAGAACCTGGCGGCCCTGGAGGGGGGCAGGCGCGGGCTCGCCTTCGCGTCCGGCCTCGCCGCGGAGGACTGCCTCCTGCGCACCCTGCTCACGCCCGGCGACCACGTGATCATCCCGAACGACGCCTACGGCGGTACGTTCCGGCTGTTCGCGAAGGTGGCCTCGCGCTGGGGCGTGGAGTTCTCGGTGGCCGACACCTCCGACGTGTCGGCGGTCCGGGCGGCGATCACCGCCCGTACCAAGGCGATCTGGGTGGAGACACCGTCCAACCCGCTGCTCGGCATCACGGACATCGGGGCCGTCGCCGGTGTGGCCCGGCAGGCGGGCGTGCGGCTGGTCGTCGACAACACCTTCGCCAGCCCCTACCTCCAGCAGCCGCTCGGGCTCGGCGCGGACGTCGTCGTCCACTCGACCACCAAGTACATGGGCGGGCACTCGGACGTCGTCGGCGGCGCACTCGTCGTCAGCGACCCCGAGCTGGCCGAGGAACTCGCGTACCACCAGAACGCGATGGGCGCCGTGGCCGGACCGTTCGACGCCTGGCTGGTGCTGCGCGGCATCAAGACCCTCGCGGTCCGCATGGACCGCCACGACGAGAACGCCACCAAGGTCGCCGACCTGCTGACCCGCCACCCCAAGGTGACCAAGGTCCTGTACCCGGGGCTGCCGGAGCACCCGGGGCACGAGATCGCCGCCAAGCAGATGAAGGCGTTCGGCGGGATGGTGTCCTTCCGCGTCGCGGGCGGCGAGGAGGCGGCGGTCGAGGTCTGCAACCGCGCCAAGCTGTTCACGCTCGGTGAGTCGCTCGGCGGTGTCGAGTCGCTGCTGGAACACCCGGGCCGTATGACGCACGCATCGGCCGCGGGCTCCCCGCTGGAGGTGCCCGCCGACCTGGTGCGGCTGTCCGTCGGCATCGAGAACGCCGACGACCTGCTGGCCGACCTCACGCAGGCGCTCGGCTAGGGCCTCCCGTCCCGACCGGGCCGGGCTCGCGGCCCGGCCCGAACAGAAGAACCCGAAAGACGCGTCCGTCCGGCGGCCATGACGTATCACGGCCGCCGGACGGCTTCGCTGTCAGACAGCGACCTTCTCGTCCTCCAACGAGGCCCGGATCTGCTCGCGCAGCTCGGGGCTGTCCGTGTGCTCGTGGACCGAGACGGCGTGTTCGGCGGCTGCCCGTACGACTTCGTCCTCCTCGCCGGTGATGGCGAGTGAGCAGTTCGACACGCTCGGGTACTTACGGCAGTCGGCGATCTTCCGGGTCATGACAGCCTCCTCGGCTGGTGCCTGGCGACTCTCCCAGGATAGATCCGGGCAAAAAGGGATGCCCAGTGGCCGTCGCCGGCCGTCCTGCGGGTGTCGTCGGCCCGGAGGCGTGAGAACGGGTGCGCCGCCGGTCAGTTGTCCTGTACCGGGTGGTGCGCGGCCTGCCGCGCTGCCAGCGAGGCGTTGAACCGGGTGAGGAGGGCGCAGAAGGTGTCGCGTTCCTCCTCGCTCCAGTCGTCGGTCACCTGGGACATCAGCTCGCGCCGCGAGGCCCGGACCTCGTCGAGGCGGGCCTGGCCCCGCGGTGACAGCTGCAGCACGACCGCCCGGCCGTCCTCCGGGTGCGAGGTGCGCTTGACCAGCCCGGTGTCGACGAGCGGCGCGACCTGCCGGGTCACGGTCGAGGAGTCGATCCCCATGCCCGCGGCCAGCGCCTTGACGCCCATCGGGCCTTCCCGGTCGAGCCTGTTGAGCAGCAGATAGGCGGCGCGGTCCATGGAATTGCGGACCTGGCCGACACCGCCGAGGCGGGTCTGTTCGGCACGGCGGG
This sequence comes from Streptomyces sp. NBC_00887, assembly GCF_045207585.1. NCBI lineage: Bacteria > Bacillati > Actinomycetota > Actinomycetes > Kitasatosporales > Streptomycetaceae > Streptomyces > Streptomyces sp. NBC_00887. The sequence continues at coordinate 4,921,833 of NZ_CP108788.1, read as the reverse complement.
CGAAGACGGCCACCTGGTGCTGGAGAGCATCGAGGAGGGGGTCGGTACCCGGGTGTCCGGGGGCGGCGCCCCCGGAAGGAGACGCAGCAGTCGTCATGTCCTGAGGGGGCATGGCCGGGGGCTCTCTTCGTGCGGTGTCGGATGGGTGGGGGACAGAGTACGCGGCCACGGGGCAACGTGTACCAGCGCTGCACAAACCCATGGACACCACCGCAGGCCACCATGAGATGCGAGGGCCGCGACCGCTCCGAGCTGCAAGACTTGCTGTCATGACCTACCGGACGCCAGGCCCCTTTCCTCCGCTGATCCTCGACGACGTCCGCGGGGCGCAGAAGATGCTGTCCGGGGTGGCCAGAACCACCGGGATGGAGGGCAGCCGCCATCTGACGGCACTGGTCGGCGCGCCCGTCCACTTCAAGTGCGAGAACCTGCAGCGCACCGGCTCGTTCAAACTGCGCGGCGCGTACGTACGGATCGCGGGCCTCAGTCCGGTGGAACGGGCGGCCGGAGTCGTGGCCGCAAGTGCCGGAAACCATGCGCAGGGTGTCGCACTGGCCTCCTCGCTGCTCGGCGTACGGTCGACGGTCTTCATGCCGCTCGGCGCCCCCCTGCCGAAGGTGGCGGCAACACGCGAGTACGGGGCGGAGGTTCAGCTCCACGGACATGTCGTCGACGAGACGCTCGCCGCCGCCGAGGAGTACGCGGATCGGACCGGGGCCGTCTTCATCCACCCCTTCGACCACCCGGACGTCATCGCGGGCCAGGGCACCGTGGGCCTGGAGATCCTCGAGCAGTGCCCCGAGGTCCGCACGATCGTCGTCGGCATCGGCGGCGGCGGCCTCGCCGCGGGCATCGCCGTCGCCGTGAAGGCGCTGCGCCCCGACGTCAGGATCGTGGGCGTGCAGGCCGCGGGCGCGGCCAGCTACCCGCCGTCGCTGGCTGCCGGGTACCCGGTGGTGCTCGACTCGGTGCAGACCATGGCCGACGGCATCAAGGTGGGCCGCCCCGGCGACATTCCGTTCGGTCTCGTCCAGGAGCTGGTCGACGAGGTCCGTACGGTCTCCGAGGACGAGCTCTCCAGTGCCCTGCTGCTCTGCCTGGAACGGGCCAAGATGGTCGTCGAGCCCGCCGGGGCGAGCCCGGTGGCGGCGCTGCTGAGCGACCCGAAGGCGTTCCGCGGGCCGGTGGTCGCCGTACTCTCGGGCGGCAACGTCGACCCCCTGCTGATGCAGCGCATCCTGACGCACGGCATGGCGGCGGCGGGCCGCTACCTCAGCCTCCGGCTGCGACTGACGGACCGGCCGGGGGCGCTGGCCGCGTTGCTCGGCACGTTGTCCGTGGCCGACGCCAACGTGCTCGACGTCAGCCACGTACGGACCGATCCGAGGCTGGGGCTCACCGAGGCGGAAGTGGAACTGCACCTGGAGACGAAGGGCCGGGAGCACTGCGAGGAGGTCGCCGCCGCACTGCGGGAGGCCGGCTATCTCGTGATGGGCTGAGTGCCGGGCCGAGTACCGGAGTACCGGACCCGGTGACGGGCGCGGTGTGAAAACCTGTTGTGGCTCACGATGTATCGCGATAGCGTGCGCCGCCGCACAATCCGTGGTTCCGGGCACCGGGCCACCGGCAAATCTAGGATCTGTTTCAGAAAGTCACGAAGCAACTGGGGGAGTCCCACATGCCAGGCGCCATTTACGCCGAAGGCCTGGTGAAGACCTTCGGCGAAGTACGAGCACTGGACGGCGTCGACCTCGACGTACCGGAAGGCACCGTCCTGGGGCTTCTGGGTCCCAACGGCGCCGGCAAGACCACCGCCGTACGCGTTCTGACCACCCTGCTCCAGCCCGACAGCGGCAAGGCCGTCGTGGCGGGCATCGACGTGCTGAAGAATCCCAACGAGGTACGCCACTCGATCGGGCTGTCCGGCCAGTTCGCCGCAGTCGACGAGTACCTCACGGGCCGCGAGAACCTGCAGATGGTCGGGCAGCTCTACCAGATGAGCTCACGCGACGCGAAGAAGCGGGCGGGGCAGCTCCTGGAGAAGTTCAACCTCGCCGACGCGGCCGACCGCACCGCGAAGACGTACTCGGGGGGCATGCGCCGCCGTCTCGACCTGGCGGCCGCACTCGTCGTCTCCCCGCCCGTGATGTTCATGGACGAGCCCACCACGGGCCTCGACCCGCGCAACCGGCAACAGCTCTGGGAGGTCATCCAGGAGCTCGTCGCCGGCGGTACGACGCTGCTGCTGACCACGCAGTACCTGGAGGAGGCCGATCACCTCGCCCACGACATCTGCGTCATCGACCACGGCAAGGTCATCGCCCGCGGAACCTCCGACCAGCTGAAGGCCCGCACCGGCGGGGAGCGTGTCGAGGTCATCGTGCACCAGCGGGACCAGATCGAGCCCGCCCGCTCGGTGCTCGCCACGTACGGCAAGGGCGAGATCGCCTTCGCCGAACACACCCGCAAGCTGACCGTCCCTGTCAGCGGCGGAGCCAAACTGCTCGCCGAAGTCATCCGCGACCTCGACGCCAACGGCGTGGAGATCGACGACATCGGCCTGCGCCGCCCCACCCTCGACGACGTCTTCATCTCGCTCACCGGCCACGCCGCCGAGCTGGAGAAGAACGAGGAGACCGGATCGACACGCGCCGCGAAGAGCGGCAAGGAGGCCGGGCAGTGACTGCCACCACCGACACCCCCGAACTTGCGCCGATCAACCCTCGCGGCGGCGTCAGCCAGTCGGTCGCCGACTCCCTCGTCGTCGCCAGACGCAACCTCATCCGCATGGCCCGCATCCCGGAGATGGTCATCTTCGGGCTGATCCAGCCGATCATGTTCGTGGTGCTGTTCACCTACGTGTTCGGCGGCTCGATCAAGGTCGGCAGCACCATCTCGTCGGCGGACTACAAAGAGTTCCTGATGGCCGGGATCTTCGCCCAGACCGTCACCTTCGCCACCGCCGGCGCCGGCGCGGGTATCGCGGACGACATGCACAAGGGGCTGATCGACCGCTTCAGGTCGCTGCCGATGGCCCGGGGAGCCGTCCTCACCGGACGTACCCTCGCCGACCTCGTGCAGACCGCGCTCACCCTCGTCGTGCTCGCCGGTGTCGCGCTGCTCATCGGCTGGCGGACCCACGAGAACCTCGGCAAGGTGCTGTTCGGCTTCCTGCTGCTGCTCCTGCTCGGGTACGCGTTCTCCTGGATCGGGGCGCTGATCGGCCTCGTCGTACGCACACCGGAGGCCGCCACGTCCGGCGGACTGATCTGGCTCTTCCCGTTGACGTTCATCTCGAACGCCTTCGTGGACGCCAACCAGATGCCGACTGTCCTGCGTCACATCGCGGAGTGGAACCCCTTCAGCGCCACCGTGCAGGCCTGCCGCGAGCTGTTCGGCAACCTGCCGCCGGGCTTCGTCACCCCGGACGCCTGGCCGATGCAGAACCCGATCCTCGCCTCGGTGCTCTGGTCGGTCCTGATCGTGGTGGTCTTCCGCACCCTGGCGGTCCGCAGGTACCGCTCGGCGACCGCCTGAGCACACCGAGCAGCCCCGGCCGCAGATGCGGCCGGGGCTCTCTCATGACCGCTGCGGATCAGCCCGTGTACGGCTTCGCCGCGATGATCTTCACCGAGGCCGTCTTGCCGTTGGGCAGCTCGTAGTCCGCGTCGTCGCCGATCCTCTTGCCGTTCACCCCGGTGCCGAGCGGCGACTGGGGGGAGTAGGTCTCGATGTCCGCGCTCGCGTACTCGCGCGAGGCGAGCAGGAAGGTGACGGTGTCGTCGGGGTCGCCGTCGAAGGCGATCGTCACGACCATGCCGGGCTCGACCACGCCGTCGTCGGCAGGTGCCTCGCCGACCTTCGCGTGCTCCAGGAGCTGGGTGAGCTGGCGCACCCGGAGCTCCATCTTGCCCTGCTCCTCCTTGGCGGCGTGGTACCCGCCGTTCTCCTTGAGGTCACCCTCCTCACGTGCTGCCGCGATCTTGACGGCGATCTCCGCGCGCGCGGGACCAGTGAGGCGCGCCAGCTCGGCCTTCAGCTGGTTGTGCGCCTCCTGCGTGAGCCAGGTGACGTTATCGCTGGTCTGGGTCATCACAGGGTGCTCCTCGTCGGTACTGGGAATACAAAGCATCGCCCTACCCCAAGCATGTGCTGCCACGGGTGGGCGAAACCACGAGCCTAACAATTCCCCGCGAAAAGGGGGAGAAGGTAAACGGTCACACGGGTATTCGTGCAGGTGAGCGCCGGGGCGTGCGGATCAGGCGCGGCGCGCGCCCGGCACTGCGATCAGCTGCCGGCGCTACACGCCAGGAGTTCCACCGCGGTCGCCCTGGACGTCGTCCGCAGCGAGACGACCTCGTCGATCCGCTCGGAGCGCTCGTCGAACCGGAAGTCCTTGCGGGCCACCTCGCCGCCGTCCTCGCTCAGCGCGCGGACCGTGCAGTACCCGTCGGTGTCCCGGTCCTTGCGCACCTCCAGGTGCGCCTCGGCCCGGTCGTCCGAGACGATGTCGGACTTGATGAGCTCCGCACTGATGTCCTGGCCTGCGACGTAGTCGTAGCCGAACCAGCCGACCATGCCGAGGAAGGCCACGCCGAGCACCGCGCCGACGATCTTGAGCTTGCGGTCCGCACGCTGATCCTCGGACCGGCCGTAGCGACCGTCGGGCAAGGCTTCGCGCACCGCTGCCATGATCGTTCCTCCCGTACAGGGGATCGAGGAATTTTCCGCCCCCCGGGTCAGTCACTATAGAAGCCGACCATCGAGACCAATCACTGAGGACCGAGTCTTGACCGAGCAGCTGAGACTGATGGCCGTTCACGCCCACCCCGACGACGAGTCGAGCAAGGGCGCCGCCACCATGGCCAAGTACGTGTCCGAGGGGGTGGACGTCCTGGTCGTCACCTGCACAGGGGGCGAGCGGGGATCCATTCTCAACCCGAAGCTCCAGGGGGACGCGTACATCGAGGCGAACATTCACGAGGTGCGCCAGAAGGAGATGGACGAGGCCCGCGAGATCCTGGGCATCGACCAGCAGTGGCTCGGCTTCGTCGACTCGGGCCTGCCCGAGGGCGACCCGCTGCCGCCGCTGCCGGAGGGCTGCTTCGCACTGGAGGACGACGAGACGGCCGCGGGCCGCCTGGTCGCGAAGATCCGTGCGTTCCGGCCGCAGGTCATCACCACGTACGACGAGAACGGCGGCTACCCGCACCCCGACCACATCAAGACCCACACCATCTCGATGATCGCCTTCGAGGGTGCTGCGGACGCCGAGAGGTTCCCCGAGGCGGAGTTCGGGCCCGTCTGGCAGCCGCTCAAGCTCTACTACAACCAGGGCTTCAACCGGCCGCGCACGGTCGCCCTCCACGAGGCGCTGCTCGCTCGCGGGCTGGAGTCCCCGTACGGCGAGTGGCTGGAGCGCTGGAAGGAGTTCCAGCGCGAGGAGCGCACGCTGACCACGCACGTCCCGTGCGACGAGTTCTTCGAGATCCGCGACAAGGCGCTGATCGCGCACGCGACGCAGATCGACCCGGACGGCGGCTGGTTCCGGGTCCCGATGGACATCCAGCGGGAGGTCTGGCCGACGGAGGAGTACGAACTGGCCAAGTCCCTCGTCGATACCTCCCTCCCCGAGAGCGACCTCTTCGCGGGCATCCGCGACAATGCCTGATATGTACGCGACCCAGGCACTGAACCAGCTCCTCCCTCTGGCCAAGGAGGTCGACGACAACAAGGTGACGCCCGGCGTCCTCGGCTTCCTCGTCTTCGCGGCGCTCGCCGTGGGCGTGTGGCTGCTGATGAAGTCGATGAACCGCCACATGGGCAAGATCGACTTCGAGGAGGCGCCGGACCCCGCGTCCGAGAGGACGACGCCGGCGGCGGCGGCCCCCGGCAAGAAGTAGGCGCGCGCCCCGCGGGGCTTCGTCCTCAATCGCCGGACGGGCTTGGTGGTGGGCCCGGTCCGCGGGGTGCGCCCTGCGCGGTGGGTGGTGGGCGGTGCCCCTCCGGCGTGTCTCCTCGGGACCGGCGTGGCACCCGGGAACGCGGCCGGCCCCGGTCCTACGCCAGTCCCTGCGGGGACCCCCCTGCACGGCACCACCCAGGTCTCACCGGCGCCTGCCACCCGGTGGTCGCAGGCACGCGACGGCCGGTCCGGGGCCGTGCAGGAGGGTCCCCGCAGGGCGACGAACAAAGGGCAGGGTCCCCCCGCGTGGAGCGCGCACGTTCGTTGCCCGAGGAGACACTCCGGAGGGGCACCGGGCCACCCCCCACGCACGGAGTGCACCCCGCGGACCGGGGCCACCTTCGAGCCCGCCCGGCGATTGAGGGCAAAAGCCCCGGGCCACCTACGGCCGCACCCCCACCGGCACCCCCATGACCTCCCGCGCATGACGGGACGGGGTCAGGCCGAGGCGCCACGCCTGCCAGCCGTCGTCCAGGTCCACGCCACGGTTCAGGACGACCGTGAACGCCTCCGCGCAGTCCTCCAGCTTGCCGTCCCGCAGCGGATGGGCGGCCCGCAGCAGGTCCGCGAGCTCCTGCTGGGCCACCGCGGTACCCACCTCGCTGCCCCCCGGCGACGCGTACGGCAGCAGCGTGCACCGCAGGAACGCGGCCCAGTCGCCGCCCCTGACGTCCCCGTACGAGGCGAACAGGCCGATCGCCTCGTCGCACAGCTCCAGGGCCTGCGCCGTACGGTTGTTGCCGCCGTCGATCAGGGCAAGTTCCAGGCAGGTCCAGGCCTCGCCGTGGGCCACCCCGATCCGCCGGAAGTCGGCCCGCGCGTCCACGAGGAGCTGCCGGGCGAAACCGGAGTTGCGCAGGTTGCCCGTCTGCGCGGCCCGCTGGTCGCGGGTGACGCGCCCCGAGTGGTGCCGGGCGCACGCCAGGCCGTAGACGTCCCGCATCCGGGAGAACATCGTGCGGGACCGCTCCAGCTCCCGTACCGCCTGATCGGTGTCGCCGTCCTCCTCCAGGGCCTGCCCCAGGTAGTACCGCGTCCACGCCTCGCCCCGCGCGTCCTCGTTGTCCCGGTGCAGGGCCAGGGCGCCGCGCAGCTGCTCCACCGCGGGGGCGGGGTCGCCGTCCAGCAGCCGGGCGCGGGCCAGCTGGGTCAGGGCCCAGGCCTCCCCGCGCTCGTCCCGGGTGCGGCCGTACAGGTCCAGGGCGGTGGTCAGCTCCTCCTCGGCCCGCGCCACCTCGCCCATGCGCAGGCAGACCTGGCCGAGCTGGAAGTGCGACCAGGCCTCCCCGTGCAGCGACTCGCCCTCCCGGTGCAGGGCGAGCGCGGTGTCGAGCAGGGTCAGGGCCTCGGCCAGATTGGCCCGGTCGCGCTCGACGGCCGCCAGGGCGTGCAGGGACCAGGCCCGGTCCTCGGCCTGCTCCGGGGACGCCTGCAGCGCGAGCGCCTCCCGCAGCCGCACCGAGGCCTCGGTCAGGTTGCCCTGGTGGTGCAGGGTGATGCCGAGCGAGCAGAGCGCCAGCGCCGCACCCGCGTCGTTCTGCGCCTCGCGGTAGAGGCCGACGACGGAGGAGAGCGTGGTACGGGCCTTGTCGAGCTCGCCGAGCTGGCGGGCCGCGATGCCCGTACGCCACTGGACCGACCGCTCCAGCAGCCCCTGGTCGACCGACTGCGTCAGCTCGCTGATCTCGCCGAGCCGGTAGAGGTCGCCGCGCAGCAGGCAGTAGTCGCACAGGGCGCCCAGCAGATGGAGCACGGCCCCCTGGTCGACTCCCTCGGTGTGCCGCAGCGCCGAGGTGATGAAGCTCGACTCGTCGTCCAGCCAGCGCAGGGCGGCGTCCAGCGAGCTGAAGCCGTGCGAACCGAACTGCCCGGCGCGTGTGGACATCTTGCCGTCCACCATGCGGATCACCGCGTCGGCCAGCTCCGCGTAGTTCTGGATGAGGCGTTCCTGCGCGGCGGTCCGGTCCGCCGCCTCCTCCTCGTCGAGCAGCCGGGCCAGGGCGAAGTCCCGTACGAGGTCGTGCAGCCGGTAGCGCGAGCCGCGCACATGGGCGAGGAGCCCGGCCCGGGAGAGGGTCTCCAGCAGCCGTGCGGCCTCCTGCTCCTCGGCCGAGAGCAGGGAGGCGGCGGCCGCCACGCCGAGGCTGGCGCGTCCCGCCAGGGCGAGGCGCCGCAGCAGCCGCCTGGCCTGCTCGGGCTGGTCGGTGTAGCGCAGCCACAGGGCCCGTTCGACAGGTGCGACCGGACCGTACGCGCCGAGGTCGGCCGCTAGGGCGCCGCGGGTCCGTGCGCCGAGCGAGGAACCCGCGACGCGCAGGGCGAGCGGCAGCCCGCCGCACAGTTCGACGACGGAGTCGGTGGAGGGGTAGTCGTACGGCCCGTCCTCCTCGTCCTCGGCCGACTCCCGCAGCAACTCCTCGGCGCCCGCCGCGTCCAGTCCGCCGACGGGCAGCTGGTGCACCCAGGCCGGGATTCCGGCGGGCAGTTCGAGCGGTTCGCGTGCGGTGACGAGCACGAGGCTGTCGGAGCGCTCCGGCAGCAGCGTGCGGACCTGGGCGGCGTCGGTGGCGTCGTCGAGGACGATCGTGACGGGTGTGCCGGTGAGGTGCTGGTGGTAGAGCTCGCTCAGGCGCCGTACGTGCTGCTCGGCGGAGGATCTCTCCCGGAAGAGGAGCTGTTCGCGCGGTGCGCCCAGCCGGTTGAGCAGGTGCAGCAGGGCGTCCCGGGTCGGCAGCGGGGCCTCCCCGGACACATTGCCGCGGAGATCGACCACGCACGCGCCCCGGAACTGGTCCTTGAGCGCGTGCGCGGCCCGCACGGCGAGGGTGGTGCGCCCGGAACCAGGGGTGCCGTGCAGGACGACGACGGTCGGCCTGGTCTCCGTGGATGCGCGGGCGGCGTGCACCCACTGGGCGATCTGCGCCAGTTCGCCGCGGCGGCCCACGAACGGGCCGTCGGCCGCGGGCAGATGACCGAAGGACTGTTCGAGAAGTGACCGGGTGCGGGCCGCCGCGCTGCGGTCCCCGCCGCGCAGTTGCGGGACCACGGAGGAGACTGCCTTCTTGGGCGTGCGGGAGGAGGCGGTCAGCATGCGCTGCTGGTCGAGGAACGGGCGGATGCCCCGTACCTCCAGTGCCGTCAGCCACTGCAGTCGCAGCTGTTCGGGGCCGCCGGGCTGACTCAGCGCACCCGCCCTGCGATGCGCGGCCGGCCAGTGCGACGCGGTGACCCGGGCGACGGTCGCGGTCGCCCCCGCGACGGCGACGACGGCGCCCGCCCCGAGGGCGAGACCGGCCGGGGTGCCGAGCGCGAGGTCCGCGCCGAAGGCGGCGACGGAGGCAACCCCCGCCACCACCAGGGGTGTTCCCAGCGAGGCTCTGCTGAACCGCTCCGACAACGGCTTCTGCCCGGCCTCCGCGGCGTCGAGCGCATGTGTGTAGGCGGCGTACTCCTCGGCCGCGCCGGCGGCCATCGTGTCGAGCGCGCCCCGCGCACGCGCCATGAGCGCGCCCGAGTCGGTCCGTCCTCCGGTCCGCCGCGCTTCGTCCTCCACGGCGCGTACCAACAGGCGTTCTGCTTCCGCCCGATGGCTGTCCCGCATGCGTCCCCCTAGGTTCCAGCGACTTCACTTCAAGCAGCTGTCATGGTCACCCAGTGTCCTGCGTACGGCGCGTCAGCGCGAGAGAGCGAGGCGATCAACCGGTAGGGGATCCGGGTACGCAAGGATTGGGTCATGGCCAACCGACTTGCGCAGACAACCTCCCCTTACCTCCTCCAGCACGCCGACAATCCCGTCGACTGGTGGCCGTGGTCGCCCGCGGCCTTCGAGGAGGCCCGCAGGCGAGGTGTTCCGGTGCTGCTCAGCGTCGGTTACGCCAGCTGCCACTGGTGTCATGTGATGGCGCACGAATCCTTCGAGGACGCGGCGGTGGCGGACTACCTGAACGCCCACTTCGTGCCGGTGAAGGTCGACCGCGAGGAACGCCCCGACGTCGACGCCGTGTACATGGAGGCCGTGCAGGCCGCGACCGGCCAGGGCGGCTGGCCCATGACCGTGTTCCTGACCGCCGACGCCGAGCCCTTCTACTTCGGCACGTACTTCCCGCCCGAGCCCCGCCACGGCAGCCCGTCGTTCCAGCAGGTGCTCGAAGGTGTCGTGGCCGCGTGGACCGACCGCCGCGAGGAGGTCGCGGAGGTCGCCGGGCGCATCGTCCGGGACCTCGCCGGCCGCTCGCTGTCGCACGGCGAGGAGGGTGTGCCCGGTGAGCCGGAGCTGGCCCAGGCCCTGCTCGGGCTGACCCGGGAATACGACGGCAAACACGCGGGCTTCGGCGGCGCGCCGAAGTTCCCGCCGTCCATGGCCGTCGAGTTCCTGCTGCGCCATCACGCCCGTACGGGGGCCGAGGGCGCCCTGCAGATGGCCGAGGACACCTGCGTGGCCATGGCGCGCGGCGGGATCTACGACCAGCTCGGCGGCGGCTTCGCCCGCTACTCGGTGGACCGGGAGTGGGTCGTACCGCACTTCGAGAAGATGCTGTACGACAACGCGCTGCTGTGCCGTGTGTACGCCCACCTGTGGCGCGTCACAGGATCGGAGCTGGCCCGCCGGGTGGCCCTGGAGACCGCCGACTTCATGGTGCGCGAGCTGCGGACCGCCCAGGGCGGTTTCGCCTCGGCGCTGGACGCCGACAGCGAGGACGCGCACGGGCGGCATGTCGAGGGCGCGTTCTACGTCTGGACGCCCGCGCAGCTGCGCGAGGTGCTGGGCGAGCAGGACGCCGCCTTCGCCGCCGAGCACTTCGGGGTGACCGAGGAGGGCACCTTCGAGGAGGGGGCCTCCGTCCTGCAGCTGCCCGCGACCGTGGTGCCGGAGGAGGGCGCGCGGGTCGCCGACGTGCGGGCCCGGCTGCTGGCGGCGCGGGAGCTGCGGGTGCGGCCGGAACGGGACGACAAGATCGTCGCCGCCTGGAACGGCCTGGCGATCGCGGCGCTTGCCGAGACCGGCGCGTACTTCGGCCGGCCGGATCTGATCGAACGGGCCACGGAGGCCGCCGACCTGCTCGTACGGGTACACATGGGCCCCGTGGCCCGCCTCTGCCGCACGTCGAAGGACGGCCGCGCGGGCGACAACGCAGGGGTCCTGGAGGACTACGGTGATGTCGCGGAGGGCTTCCTGGCGCTCGCCTCCGTCACGGGCGAGGGCGTCTGGCTGGAGTTCGCCGGCTTCCTGCTGGACATCGTCCTTGAGCGGTTCACGGGCGAGGGCGGGCAGCTGTACGACACCGCGGACGACGCCGAGCAGCTGATCCGCCGCCCGCAGGACCCCACCGACAGCGCGACCCCGGCCGGCTGGACGGCGGCCGCGGGAGCGCTGCTCTCGTACGCGGCGCACACCGGTTCCGAGGCGCACCGCACGGCGGCCGAGGGTGCGCTCGGGGTGGTGAAGGCGCTCGGGCCCAAGGCGCCCCGGTTCATCGGATGGGGGCTCGCCGTCGCCGAGGCATGGCTGGACGGGCCCCGCGAGGTTGCGGTCGCCGGTCCGGTCGGCGGGGAGCTGCACCGGACCGCGCTGCTGGGCAGGGCGCCGGGTGCGGTGGTCGCGGCGGGCGAGGTCGCCGAGGCCGGCACGGAGTTCCCGCTGCTGGTGGACCGGCCGCTGGTCGGCGGGGCGCCGACCGCGTACGTGTGCCGGCACTTCGTCTGCGACGCGCCGACGACGGACGCGGCGGAGCTGGCCGGGAAGCTGGGCGGGAAGCGGGGCGGCTGACCGGCGGGACCGCTCAGCCGTGCTGGTAGGCGACGAGCGAGATGCCGATGTAGTGGACGATGAAAGCGGCCAGCGTCAGTGAGTGGAACACCTCGTGGAAGCCGAACCAGCGCGGCGAGGGGTTCGGCCGCTTGATGCCGTAGATGACGCCGCCCGCGCTGTAGAGCAGCCCGCCGACGACGACGAGGACGAGGACCGCGATGCCGCCCGTGCGCATGAAGTCGGGCAGGAAGAACACCGCGGCCCAGCCCATGGCGATGTAGCAGGGGGTGTAGAGCCAGCGCGGCGCGCCGACCCAGAACACCCGGAAGGCGATGCCGGCCGCCGCGGCCCCCCACACCGCCCACAGGAGCGGCCGCCCGGTGGACTCGGGCAGCAGGAGCAGGGTCAGCGGGGTGTAGGTGCCCGCGATGATCAGGAAGATGTTGGCGTGGTCGAGCCTGCGCAGCACGGCTTCGCCGACCGGCCCCCAGGTGCCGCGGTGGTAGACCGCGCTCACGCCGAACAGCAGGCAGGCGCTCGCGATGTAGATCGCGCAGGCGACCCGGGCGCGTGTGCCGTCGGCCAGGGCGATCAGGGTGATGCCCGCGATGACCACCGCGGGAAACATTCCGGCGTGCAGCCAGCCGCGCATCCGTGGCTTCTCGGGGACGGGGTCATCGAGGACGACGGGTCCGGACGCGGCGGCGGCAGAAGTCATGACCGCATGTTACCTACGCAACCGTAGGTAACGAATATGAGTGGCGATGCTCACGTGGGCGGCCCTCTGGACATATGGGCGCGATGGTCGGATGATCAAATGAGTGCGGTCGGCACCGGATGAGCGCCAGGGGAAAATGAAGGGGTCAGCATCCGGGTCGCAGCCCCCACGGGGCACCTACAACAGACACCCTCGACAAGGAGCGATCGTGGCGCGCGACATCGCGGCTCCCCTCACTGTTCCCACCCAGCACCAGGAGCTCGTCTCCTGGGTAGACGAGATCGCAGCCCTCACCGAGCCGGACCGTGTGGTCTGGTGCGACGGCTCCGAGAGCGAGTACGAGCGCCTGTGCGAGGAGCTCGTCGCCAAGGGCACCTTCACGAAACTTGACCCGGTCAAGCGTCCGAACTCGTACTACGCCGCTTCCGACCCGAGCGATGTCGCCCGCGTCGAGGACCGCACCTTCATCTGCTCCGAGAAGGAGCAGGACGCGGGCCCGACCAACCACTGGAAGGCCCCCGCCGAGATGCGGGAGATCTTCACGGGCGACAAGGGCGTCTTCCGCGGCTCCATGCGCGGCCGCACCATGTACGTCGTCCCGTTCTGCATGGGCCCCGTCGGCTCGCCGCTCTCCGCCATCGGCGTCGAGATCACCGACTCCGCCTACGTCGCCGTCTCGATGCGCACCATGACGCGCATGGGCAGTGCGGTCCTCGACGAGCTCGGAACCGACGGCTTCTTCGTCAAGGCCGTCCACACGCTGGGCGCGCCTCTGGAGGAGGGCCAGGAGGACGTTCCGTGGCCGTGCAACTCCACCAAGTACATCTCGCACTTCCCCGAGGACCGCGAGATCTGGTCGTACGGCTCCGGCTACGGCGGCAACGCCCTGCTGGGCAAGAAGTGCTACGCGCTGCGCATCGCGTCCGTCATGGCACGTGACGAGGGCTGGCTCGCCGAGCACATGCTGATCCTCAAGCTCACCCCGCCGCGCGGGGAGAGCACGTACGTCGCGGCCGCCTTCCCGAGCGCCTGCGGCAAGACCAACCTCGCCATGCTGGAGCCCACGATCTCCGGCTGGACCGTCGAGACGATCGGCGACGACATCGCCTGGATGCGGTTCGGCGAGGACGGCCAGCTGTACGCGATCAACCCCGAGGCCGGCTTCTTCGGCGTCGCGCCCGGCACCGGCGAGCACACCAACGCCAACGCCATGAAGACCATGTGGGGCAACTCCGTCTTCACCAACGTGGCGCTCACCGACGACGGCGACGTGTGGTGGGAGGGCATGACCGAGAAGCTTCCCGCGCACCTCACGGACTGGAAGGGCAACGACTGGACCCCCGAGTCCGGTACGCCCGCCGCCCACCCCAACGCCCGCTTCACGGTGCCGGCCGGGCAGTGCCCGATCATCGCGCCCGAGTGGGAGGACCCGAAGGGCGTGCCGATCTCGGCCATCCTCTTCGGCGGCCGCCGTGCCTCCGCCGTCCCGCTGGTCACCGAGTCCTTCAACTGGCAGCACGGTGTCTTCCTCGGAGCCAACGTGGCCTCCGAGAAGACCGCCGCCGCCGAGGGCAAGGTCGGCGAACTGCGCCGCGACCCGTTCGCCATGCTGCCGTTCTGCGGCTACAACATGGGCGACTACATGAAGCACTGGGTCGAGGTCGGCGCCGACAAGGCGGACCAGTCGAAGCTCCCGAAGATCTACTACGTGAACTGGTTCCGCAAGAACGACGCGGGCAAGTTCGTGTGGCCCGGCTTCGGTGAGAACAGCCGTGTCCTGAAGTGGATCGTCGAGCGCCTGGAGGGCAAGGCCGAGGGCGTCGAGACCCCGATCGGCATCCTGCCGGCCAAGGGCTCCCTGGACACCGACGGGCTGGACCTCTCCGAGTCCGACCTGGACTTCCTGCTCAACGTCGACAAGGAGGTCTGGCGCGAAGAGGCCGCGCTGATCCCCGAGCACCTCAACACCTTCGGCGACCACACGCCGACGGAACTGTGGGACGAGTACCGGGCGCTGGTGCAGCGCCTGGGCTGACGCCCCTTCGATCTCCGTGGCCGGGCATCCCGACATCCGCCCTGACCTGTGGGGGTCAACTGCCCGCCGCGGTAGGGACGTGCACGAACACGCCCCTGGTCCCCGGAGCCCCTCACGGCTCCGGGGGCTGTCCCTTTTCGGTAGGAACACCCGTGTAACGCCAACTCCTTGTGCACATCCTCTTCACAACAGTTGCATGGTCCTCACAGACCGCCTGCCGGGTACCGCAGGCGCCGACAACCCTGTGGGGGGACACAGTTGAACAGGTCACAGCAGAAGAGACGCAGCATCGCGACACTGCTCGCGCTCGCACTCGCGGGTGCGGGCCTGACCGTGCTCGCGGCACCCGCCGCCCACGCGGCCGACGACGACGTGGCCAAGCTGCCCATCTCGTCGTTCTCCTCCATGGTCGTGGACTCCGTGCACGAGCGCGTCTACGTGAGCGACGACACCCGCCTGCTGAACACGAAGTCGTCGGTGCTCGTCTACAACTTCCAGGGCCAGCGCGTCGCCACGCTGCCGAGCACGGCCGGTGCCGTGAGCGGCATCGCGCTCTCCACGGACAGCACCAAGCTGTTCGTGTCGGAGATGGGCCGGATCGCGGCGTACGACACCGTGACCCACGCGAAGACCACCCACGCCTCCACCTACTACTGGGGTGAGTGCGGGCGGCAGGTCGCCTACTCGGGCGGCAAGGTGTGGTTCACCGAGATCGCGTACGCCACGCAGTGCGACGATCGCGTGAGCCAGCTGTTCGGCACCGGCAGCGCCGGGGTCTACACGACGGGCTGGGAAGGCGCGGGCAGGCTGCACTTCGCGACCACACCCGGTGCCCCGGACCTGCTCGCCACGGGGCAGACGCTGAGCACCGGAGAGGCCAACCCCTACCTGACCACGTTCGACAGCAGCGGCGACACGCTCGTCCGGGGCCCGCAGCGCCGCTTCGCGGACAGCGAGGGGGCGGGCGCCCTCGACCTCAAGGACCTGGCGCTCACCCCGGACGGCAGCCGACTGGCCGTCGCCGACGCCTCCTACGGCACCCGGCTGCTCGACGCCACCGATCTGTCCGACGCCCCGACGGCCTACCAGCCGCTCCCGGAGGGGGCGAAGGCCTCGGCCGTGGCCTTCAGCGGCGACGGCAGGTACGTCGCGCGGGGCGCCACCGCCACAGGCTCCGTACCCGACCTGCTGATCCAGAAGGCGGACCCGGAAGAGGGAACCACCGCGTCCGAGTTCGCCTTCGAGGGTGAACTGGACGGCGCCCGGATCGCCCCGCGCGGTCTCGGGTGGTCGAACGACGGCTCCCGGCTCTTCGCCGTGACCACCAACGCCTCGGGTACCTCCTACTGGCTGCACGTGATCCAGCCGCCCGCGGCCCAGTACGACTCCCGCTTCACGGGCTCCCTGTCCACCACCCCGGGCCGGGCGGTCGTCGGTGAACCGCTGGGAATCCGTGGCCGGCTGGAGCTCGACGGGCCCGCCCCGGCCGAGCCGGTGAAGGTTTCGGCCGTGCGCCACGATGCGAACGGCGACCGCAAGCTGGCGGCCGTGGAGGTGGGCGAGGACGGCTCGTTCACGGTCCTCGACGTCCCCTCGCTGGTCGGCGAGTCCACGTACACGCTCTCGTTCATGGGCGATGTGACGCACCGTCCGGCCGAGGACGTCACCCTTGCCGTCGCGGTGGACAGGGCGCCGACGGCGATCGTGCTCACCGCACCGGCGGAGGGGACGAAGAACCAGAGCCTGGAGATCACCGGCACGCTCACCGGCCAGGGCCGGGCGCTGCCCACGGGCATCACCCTGTCCGTGCAGCGCACCGACAGGCGGGGCACCGGCACGCTGACCTCGGCGGCGGTCGCGGCCGACGGCACCTTCCGGATCAACGACCTGCCCTCCGCGCGCGGCGAGGTCGTGTACACGGTCAGCTATGCGGGCGATGCCCTGCACAGCGCCTCGACGGCGTCCGTGACGGTACGCGTCCGCGCCGCCTAGCCTGTGCGGTGGCACCCGGTCCACGAGTCTTCGCGACCCGTGGACCGGGGCCGTCAGAGGGCGCCGACCAGCTCGGGCGGCGCGGCGGAGTCCGGCGCGGTGGCCGTCGGCATCGCGGCCGTGTGCGCGTCCATGCGCTCGGCCGAGAGGATCGCCACGGCCGTGTCGGCGCGGGACGCGGCCACCACCAGGGCCCGGCCCGCGAGGGCGTGGGCGCGGCGGTGGAGAGCGGCCGCGGGTGCGTCGCTCAGGCCGGCGTGCCGGGTGGGAGGGTTCCCGCGGAGCCGGGCCACCTGCTCGGCGATGCGGTCGCCCGCGGTGCCGAGCCCCAGCTCGTCGGTGACCGCGAGGAGAGCGGCCAGATGGCCGGCGAGCTGGATGTCCAGCTCCTCCTCACGGGTGCGGTGCGGGAAATCGGCGTCGTCGGCCGGTGTGTGGACCGATTTGGTGCGGATCGGCTCGTACATGGCTGGCCTCCTGGTGTTGCTGTAAGGCCATCCTAGCTTGGATTCAGTCTAAAGTTGTGAGTGGTCCGGAGGGTGGGCGGACCGCTCGCGCCGGAACACGGTCTCAGGGCTGGCTGTACCCGTCCAGGAAGTTCCCGATCCGGGTCATGGCGTCGGTCAGATCCTTGGTGGACGGCAGGGTGACGACCCGGAAGTGGTCGGGTTCCGGCCAGTTGAAGCCCGTGCCCTGCACCACCATGATCTTCTCGGCCCGCAGCAGGTCGAGCACCATCTGCCGGTCGTCCTTGATCTTGAAGACCTTGGGGTCGAGCCTCGGGAAGAGGTACAGGGCCCCCTTCGGCTTCACACAGGTGACGCCGGGAATCTGCGTCAGCAGGTCGTACGCCGTGTCCCGCTGTTCCAGGATCCGTCCGCCAGGGAGCACCAGATCGTTGATCGACTGCCGTCCGCCGAGCGCGGTGGCCACGGCGTGCTGGGCCGGCATGTTGGCGCACAGCCGCATGTTGGCCAGGACCGTGAGTCCCTCGATGTACGAGGTGGCGTGCGCCTTCGGGCCGCAGACCGCCATCCAGCCGGAGCGGTACCCGGCGATCCGGTAGTTCTTGGAGAGCCCGTTGAAGGTGAGCACCATCAGATCGGGGGCGAGGGCGGCGGTCGGGGTGTGGGTCGCGCCGTCGTACAGGATCCGGTCGTAGATCTCGTCGGAGCAGACGACGAGGTTGTGGCGGCGGGCGATTTCGGTCAGCCCGCGCAGCATCTCGTCGCCGTAGACCGCACCCGTCGGATTGTTCGGGTTGATGATCACCATGGCCTTGGTGCGGTCGGTGATCTTCCGCTCGATGTCGGCGAGGTCGGGCATCCAGTCGGCCTGCTCGTCGCACCTGTAGTGCACGGCCGTGCCGCCGGCCAGCGAGACCGAGGCCGTCCACAGCGGGTAGTCGGGAGCGGGGACGAGCACCTCGTCGCCGTCGTCCAGCAGCGCCTGCATGGACATCTGGATCAGCTCGGACACGCCGTTGCCCAGGTAGACGTCCTCGACGTCGAGGTCGATCCCCTTGGTCTGGTAGTGCTGCATCACCGCACGGCGCGCGGACAGCAGGCCCTTCGCGTCGCCGTAGCCGTGCGCCCCCGCGAGGTTGCGCAGTATGTCCTCGAGGATCTCGGGCGGGCACTCGAAGCCGAACGCGGCAGGGTTGCCGGTGTTGAGCTTGAGGATGCGGTGACCTGCTGCTTCGAGCCTCATGGCCTCTTCGAGCACGGGGCCGCGGATCTCGTAGCAGACGCCTGAGAGCTTCGTGGACTGGATGACCTGCATGTCTGCGAGCTTACGACCGTGTTTCGCACGGTGCTCGGAGTGGGGCCCCGGGTTGCTCCCTCAGGGTTCCGCGCCGGTCCGTCCCGTCTTCCATCGGCATGCCGCCCACGGCCGCCCACCGTGGGATGGGCCGGTCGGGGCGGCGGCGGGGCTTGGAATGCGGGCGTGACGTACGGAGCCGAGTGAGATGCGCCACGCCACCGGACTCACCCGGGCAGGGCGGTCCCCCCGGGGAGGCGTACACCGAAGTCGTCGGCCAGGACGCGCAGCACCTCGGCCGTGTCGCCCAGCTCCCGTTCCGCGACGGTTCCGTCGTCCGTGGTCTCGACGAGGGTGCGGCCGGAGAGCGCCCGGTGGAGGCCGGGCAGCGTGCGCTGTGCGTACACCGCCTGCTGGAAGGGTGAGCGCGGATTGGTGGCGATGTGCCAGTTGATGACTTCGAAGTCCGGAGCCTCGAACGGCTCCAGGGTGAACTCGTACTGCGGCTCCCAGACCCCGCCCTTGTCCGTCTGCAGCTCCCACAGCTCCAGCGGTCCGTCGTGCGGGGCGTGCACGAGCCTGTGGTGGCGCGGCGTGTCGTGCAGTTCGGTGTCCACGATCAGCGGGATGGGTTCGAGCAGCGCCCCGTTCGAGCCGAAGCCGGCATCGGCAAGGAAGACGGTGGGAGCCGTGGGGTCGGCGGCGTCGTTCTCCGTCTCCACCTGCAACAGCATGTGGGTACGGGGCCTGACGTCGCCGGGGGCGGCGCCCAGCACCACGCGCGCGGCCAGCAGCGTCACCCGGAAGCCGAGCTGGGTCAGGGCCGCGGCGAGGAGGGTGTTGTGCTCGTAGCAGTACCCGCCGCGTTCGCTGCGGACGAGCTTCGCCTCCACGTCGGGAAGCGCCAGGGAGGGCGCACTGCCGAGGACGGGTTCCAGATTCTCGAACGGGATGCCCAGCATGTGGGCGCGGTGCACGGACCGCAGCACCTCCCGTGTGGGGCGGCGCTCCCCGGACCAGTCGATGCGGGCGAAATAGGCGTCGAGGTCGAGTGTCATGCACCGACCCTACAAAGCCGTCCCGGGTGTGCTCCCGGCCCTCTCGAGGGGGCGCCGCCGCGTCTGGACGCGCCCGCCCTGCTCGGATTCGGCTACGTCTCCGTGGTGGCGACGGCGCTGGCCTTCGCCGCCTGGTTCGCCGGCCTGCGGCACCTGCCCGCGGCCACGGTGGGCCTGGTCGGCCTGCTCGACCCCGTGACCGGTGTCCTGCTGGCCACGGTGATCGCGGGCGAGGTGCTCACGGTGCGCCGGCCCGGCGGGCTGGTCCTGGTGCTGGCGGGGGTCCTCCTCGGTAGGCCCGTCGTCAGGAAGGTGAGGGCGGCGCGGACGGTGAACTCCGTGCGCTGATCCACCCGGCTTGAATTCGCCCCTTGTGGGGTCCCTCTCCCTACGCAAACATGCGCATGTCAAAAACCGGAGGAACTCCGGTCACCGGCATATACGGAGGGGACCCCCACATGAACAAGCCTCTCATCGGCGCACTTCTTGCTGTCCTGTTCCTCGGCGCGGGCATCGCACCCGCAACCGCGGCCACCGGTCCCGACACCGCCGAAATCCGGGTGAATGCGGTCGGCTTCGCCGGGACGGTCGCGCTCAGCAACTGCTCCGGCTCGGTCGTACGGGCGCCGTCCTCGCAGCCCGGCGACCCGGCGCTCGTGATGTCCAACGGGCACTGCCTGGAGAGCGGCTTCCCCGACCCGGGCGAAGTCGTCCTCAACCAGGCCTCGACCCGCAGCTTCACGCTGCTGAACGCTGCGGGCCGCGGTGTCGGCACCCTGCGCGCGAGCAAGGTCGCGTACGGAACGATGACGGACACGGACGTCTCGCTCTACCAGCTCACCAGCACGTACGCCCAGATCAAGAGCCGCTACGGCATAGCGGCGCTGGAACTCGACGCCGCGCGACCCGTCCAGGGCTCCGCGATCACGGTGGCCTCGGGCTACTGGAAGCGCACCTACAGCTGCGACATCGACGGGTTCGCCTACCGGCTGAAGGAAGGCGCCTGGACCTGGAAGGACTCGATCCGCTACACCTCCGCCTGCAGGACCATCGGCGGTACGTCCGGCTCCCCGGTGATCGACGACGCGACCGGCAAAGTGGTCGCCGTCAACAACACCGGTAACGAGGACGGGCAGCAGTGCACGGACAACAACCCGTGCGAGGTGGACGAGAACGGCACCGTCACCGTACGCGAGGGCATCAACTACGCCCAGCAGACCTACGGCATCGTGCCGTGCATCGGCAGTGGCAACCGGATCGACCTGAACAGGACGGGCTGCGCGCTGCCCAAGCCGTAACGGGAACGGTCGTCGAACCGGGGCCGTAGTCCCGGCTTCGGCGACCCCTCCTTCCGCCGGAGGTTCACCCGAAGGGTGCCTCCCTCAGCCCCGCGCCCGCCCCGGTCCCCGTACCGCGCGGCCGGCCAGGGTACTGGTCCGCCTGCCGTCCTCGATGACGAAGCGGCCGTCGATCAGGACGTGCGGGATGCCCACCGGCAGGGCGCGCGGCTCCTCGAAGGTCGAGCCCGCGGCCACCGTGGCCGGGTCGAAGAGGACCAGGTCGGCGCGGTAGCCCTCGCGGACGAGGCCGCGGTCCGGCAGGCGCAGGCGGGCGGCGGGGCGGGAGGTGAGGTGGGCGACGCACTCCTCCAGGGTCAGGATGCCCAACTCCCTCGCGTACCGGCCGAGGTACTGGGGGAAGGTGCCGTAGGCGCGCGGGTGGGGCTTGTCGCCCCGGAGGATGCCGTCGCTGCCTCCGGTGTGCACCCGGTGGCGCATGATCTGCCGGACGTTCTCCTCGTGGCCCACGTGCTGGAGGATCGTCGTGCCCAGCCGGTCCTCGATGAGCAGCCGGCGGGCGGTCACCCAGGGGGCCTCGCCGCGCAGCCGGGCGGACTCGGCCACCGTACGGCCGACGTATCCGGACAGGTCCGGTGCGCGGGCGCCCGAGATCTCGATCGTGTCCCACTCGATCGGGACGCCGTGGCAGCCGTCCGAGCCGACGACCTCCAGGTGATGACGTATCCGCTCCGCCGTCGCGTCGTCCGCGAGCCGGGTCAGGACCGACTCGGGACCGCCCTCGCCCGCCCAGCTCGGCAGCATCGCGACGAGCGTCGTGCAGCCCGGGGTGTACGGGTAGGTGTCCAGCGAGATGTCCGCGCCCGACGCGAGGGCGTCGTCCAGGAGTGAGAGGAGGTCCGGCGCCTTACCCTTGTTCACGCCGAAGTTCATGGTGGCGTGGGCGAGATGGAGAGCGCAGCCGGCGTCACGGGTGAGCTGCACCATCTCCTCGTACGCGGCGAGCGCCCCGGCTCCGTACGAGCGGTGGTGCGGGCAGTAGTAGCCGTCGTGCTCGGCCACCACCCGGCACAGCTCGGTGAGTTCGGCGTCGTTCGCGTACATCCCCGGGGTGTACGTCAGCCCTGAGGACATGCCGACCGCGCCCTCGGCCATGCCCTGCGCGACGAGTTCCTTCATCCGGGTCAGTTCGGCGCCGGTGGCCGGGCGGTCCTCCCAGCCGACCGCGAGCATCCGTACGGTGCCCTGCGGAATCAGGTAGGCGGCGTTGACGGCGATGCCCCGGCCGTCGAAGTTGCGGTCGAGGCGGTCCAGGTACTCGCCGACGGTGCGCCAGTCGAAGTCGATGTCCGAGCCGTCGCCGTTCCAGCCGGCGATGGCGCGGCGCACCTCGGCGAGCGTGCGGTCGTCGGCGGGGGCGTAGGACAACCCGTCCTGGCCGAGGACTTCGAGGGTGACGCCCTGGGCGGCCTTCGCGCTGTGGTCGGGGTCGCGCAGGAGGGCCAGGTCGCTGTGGGCGTGCATGTCGACGAAGCCGGGGGAGAGCGCGAGGCCGTCGGCGTCCAGGGTGCGGGCGGCGGTGGGGCGCGGGCCGTCGCCCTCGCCCCGGATCTCGACGATCCGGCCGTCGTCGATGCCCACGTCGGCTCGGTGGGCGGGGGCGCCGGAGCCGTCGATGACGGTCGCGTCGCGGATGACCAGGTCCATGGTGCGGCTCGCCTTTCAGGGGGCCGGTCCCGGGAGGGGGCGGGGTGGGGGACCGAACCCTGTAGGGGTCAGAAGAACGTGCGGATGTAGTCCGTGACCGTGCCGTCCCGCTGCACCAGAGGAATCAGCTGCCACTTGTCGAAGCTCGTGCACGGGTGGGACAGCCCCATGCCGACCCAGTCGCCCACCTCCAGCTCGGCGCCCTCCTCCGTACCCACCCAGGTGTGCTGGTCGGACAGACCGGTGACCGTGATACCGGTGGCGGCCCGCACCGAGCCGTCGCGCCCGGACCGTACGACCTGCGCCTGCGGGAGGTCGAGGTCGTACGCCGCGTCCCGCTTGCCCGCGTTGAGGAACGCCTGCTCGCCGGTGGGGCGCGAGACCACCTGGGCCCAGAGCCGGAAGGCGGGCTGCAGGACGCCCTCCTCCGGGACCCGGTTGAACGGGGTGATGCGCAGGTAGTGGCCGTCGTCGTGCGAGACGTACGCCCCGGAGCGCAACAGCTTGCAGACGGGACGGGAGAGTTCGGGAATCCCCGCGAAGACGTCGGCGACCGCGTCGAACCAGGCGCTGCCGCCCGCGCTGATCAGGATCTCGTCGGCCGGGGCGAGCCGCGCGAAGCGGCCGGCCGTGTCGAAGCCGGCGGCCAGCGCGACGAGACGGCGCAGCCACTCCCGTACGCGCTCGGGGGAGGCGTCCGGGACCTCGCCCTCGTACCCGGCGACGCCCACCAGGCGCAGCGTGGACGTGACGGCCACCGCGTCGGCGACGGCCGTGCAGTCGGCCTCCGTGCGGGCGCCGGTGCGCGCGCCCTGCCCCGCGCCCAGCTCCACGACGACGTCGACGGGGCGGACGGCGCCCGCGGCGCGCAGGGCCTCGTCCATCAGCTCGACACCGCGTACGGAGTCGACGTAACAGGCGAACGTGAAGTCCGGGTCGCCGTCCAGTTCGGCGGCCAGCCAGCGCAGCGCCACCGCGTCGACGACCTCGTTGGCCAGGAAGATCCGCCGGATGCCGTGGGCGCGGTAGACGCGGGCCTGGTGCGGGACGGCGGCCGTGATGCCCCAGGCGCCGTACTCCAGTTGACGGGCGAAGAGCTGCGGGGACATCGACGTCTTGCCGTGCGGCGCGAAGGCCAGGCCGTGCCGCTCGGCGTACGTTTCGAGCAGCGCGAGGTTCGCCTCGACCGACTCCGCGGACAGAGCCAGCACCGGGGTGGTGAACCCGCCGGTGAAGAGGTTCCGGCGTTCGGCGGCCAGGGCGCCGACGCTCAGTCCCTCCGCGTCGGGCGGCAGTGCCTTGAAGCGGTGGTCGACCCGTTCGTCGATGAGTGCCGTGACGGACTGCTCGGCGGCCAAGGGAGCCTCCTCGAAAGTGATCGTTGCACTATGTGCAACACCCATTGCGCATATCGCTTGACGCTGTCTAACATCCGAGCCGATGCCGGGTCAATGGTGAGCACCGGCGCCGACAGCCGACCACGAGGAGCCCAGAGTGTCCGGATCCGCAGCCGGGACAAGCACCGCAGACGCGGACGTCGTCTGTCTCGGTGAGTCCATGGTGACGTTCCTGCCCTCGCAGCCCGGCCGCCTCGCCGACGTACCCACCTTCGGCCGCGGCATCGGCGGCGCCGAGTCCAACGTCGCCTGCGCGCTCGCCGCGGCCGGCCACCGGACCAGGTGGGTCAGCCGGGTCGGCGCCGACGGCTTCGGTGACCACCTCGTCGCCGCCGTCGCCGGATACGGCGTGGACACCTCCGCCGTACGACGCGACCCGGACCGCCCCACCGGCATCTACTTCCGCACGGCGACCGACCGGGCCACCGACACCCACGAGGTCGCCTACTACCGGGCGGGATCCGCCGCCTCCGCGATGTCCCCGCACAACGTTCCGTACGAGGACCTCCTGGCCGGCCGCATCCTGCACCTGTCCGGCATCACGGCCGCGCTCTCCGCGGACTGCCTGGCACTGCTCCACGACCTGACCGCCCCACGGGAACGCCGCCCGCTGGTCTCCTTCGACGTCAACCACCGCCCCGGCCTGTGGCGGAACGGCGCCGCGGGACCGGACGTACTGCTCGGCCTCGCCCGCCGCTGCGACCTCGTGTTCGTCGGCGAGGACGAGGCCGACGAGGCGTGGGGGGTACGCGGGACAGCCGCCATCCGCGAGGCGCTGCCGGAGCCGTCCGTCCTGGTCGTCAAGCGGGGGAGCGAGGGCGCGACGGTGTTCTCGCGCGGCGCCGGGAACACCGACACCGCCACCACCGTCTCCGCCCTCCACGTCGACGTCGTCGCCCCCGTCGGCGCGGGTGACGCCTTCGCCGCCGGATTCCTCTCCGCCACCCTGCGCGGACTGCCCGTACGGCACCGGATCCGGCACGGCCACCTCATGGCCGCGGCCGTCCTCACCGTCCCCGGCGACCTCACCGGGCCCCCGGCCCGCGGGCACGCGGACCGTCTCGCGGACCTCGACGACGACGCCTGGGGGAGACTTCGTCTCGGCCCCGGGTGGACGGGGGACGATCCGGAGGTACGTACGCCGTGAACGAGCGCAGCGAGAGAACAGACAAGAGGGGCGTCCCGGGCGAAGTCCTGGCCGAGGACTGCGAGGCACGGGCATGAGTCAGACCGTCGACCGCGCGCTGAGCATCCTGCCGCTGCTCGCCCAGGGCCCCGCCGACCTCGGCCAGGTCGCCGAGCGGCTCGGCGTCCACAAGTCCACGGCGCTTCGCCTGCTGCGTACGCTCCACGAGCACGGACTCGTCTACCGCCAGCAGGACCAGCGCTACCGCCTCGGCGCCCGGCTCTTCGCCCTCGCGCAGGAAGCCGTCGAGAACCTCGACGTGCGCGAGATCGCGCACACCCACCTCGTCGAGCTCAACGAACAGTGCGGGCACACCGTGCACCTCGCCGTGTACGAGGAGAACGAGGTCCTCTACATCGACAAGGTCGAGAGCCGCTACCCGGTACGGATGTACTCGCGGATCGGCAAGCCCGTCGCGATCACCGTCGCCGCCGTCGCCAAGCTGCTCCTGGCCGACCTGACCGAGCCGGAGCGGCGCGCGATCGCCGAACGGCTCGACTACCCCATGTACACGTCCCGTTCGACCCCGAACGCCGGCGCGTTCCTCAAGGAACTCGCCGGTGTGCGCGAACAGGGCTGGGCCACCGACCTCGGTGGCCACGAGGAGTCCATCAACTGCGTCGGCGCCCCCATCCGGGGCGCGGACGGACGGGTCGTCGCCGCCATGTCGGTGTCCGCGCCGAACGTGGTCGTCACGGCCGAGGAACTCCTCACCCTGCTCCCCCTGGTGCGCCGCACCGCCGACACCATCAGCCGGGAGTACTCCGGCGCCACCCCCACCAAGAAAGCCTGAACCGTCATGACCGAGAAGACCGCACTCACCCCCAGCACCCACACCGCCCCGCCCGCGAAGTTCTCGCACGGTGTGAAGAAGGGCAACATCCTCCAGGTCGCCGGACAGGTCGGCTTCCTGCCCGCCGTCGAGGGCCAGGCGCCCACCCCGGCCGGCCCGACGCTGCGCGAGCAGACCCTGCAGACCTTCGCCAACGTCAAGGCGATCCTGGAGGAGGGCGGCGCGAGCTGGGACGACGTGATGATGATGCGCGTCTACCTCACGGACGTGGACCACTTCGCCGAGATGAACGCGATCTACAACGCGTACTTCGAGGAGCAGGGGCTCAAGGCCCCCGCCTCCGCCCGTACGACGGTCTACGTCGGCCTCCCCGCGGGACTCCTCATCGAGATCGACGCCCTCGCCGTACTCGGCTGACCCGCTTCCCGCTCGACCTGGTGGCGTTCAGGTTGTGGAGGGCGTTGTCACTCCTGCGGGTGAGGGGGGTCTGGTTCCCGGTGTGGTGACGTTCGCCGAGGATACGCTGGTTCGCGGATCCGACCGCAGGGGGGTGAGCGGGGTGATCCGTGCGTACCAGTTCTCCTGAGGCCCACCGTGGGTCAGGCGATCGCGCTGGGCGAGATGCTGCGGGATCACTGCTCGCTCTACAACGGGGTGTTACAGGAACGCCGTGACGCCTACCGGCACCCCTCCTTGACAGGTATCAGGTACGGGCAGCAGTCCGGGCAGCTGAAGGACATCCGGGCCTTCGACCCTGAACGTCAGGGCCGCCGGTCGTTCAGTTCGCAGCAGGCGACGTGGCGGCGGCTGGACAAGGCGTTCGCCGCGTTCTTCCGCCGGGTCAAGGCCGGGGAGACACCCGGGTATCCGCGCTTTCGCGGGGTGAACTGGTTCGGCACGGTGGATTTCCTCGGAGCGGGACACCCTGAAGTCCTGGACGGTCCTCTCGGTCGCGGGCTTCGTGGTCGCCGCGGCGCTGAGCCTGGTGATCTGACCCCTCCGGCCCGCGGATCCGATCCCTCCGGCCGCACCGGGCTCCGGTGCGGCCGGAGCGGACGGTGCGACGCGCCCTCTTGTGCGATCTGCCTCTTTGCGCTTCGTTGATCGGCATGGTGGACACAAGCGGAACCACAGAGTCAGGATCAGGGACGGGGCCGGGAACCGTCGAAGGATCAGGAACCGGGGAGCCCGACTCCCGTCCCCGTAAATCCAGGTGGAAGTACATCGGACCCGGCATCGTCGTCGCGGCCACCGGCGTCGGCGCCGGGGACCTCGTCGCGACACTCATCGCGGGGAGCAAGTTCGGCTACACCCTCATGTGGGCGGCCGTCATCGGCTGCCTCGTCAAGATCTCCCTGGCCGAGGCGGTGGGCCGGTGGCACCTCGCGACGGGCCGCACCCTCTTCGAGGGCTGGCGCAGCATCGGCGGGTGGACCACGGTGTACTTCGCGATCTACGTCGTCATCTGGGGCTTCGTGTACGGCGCGACGGCCATGTCCTCCAGCGCCCTGCCCATCGTGGCGCTGTTCCCCGACGGACCGGGGCTGAAGACCTGGGCGATCATCACCGGGCTGGTCGGCCTGGTCTTCGTCTGGTTCAACCAGTACGCCGTCTTCGAGAAGGTCATGACGGTCCTGATCGGCGTCATGTTCGTCGTCGTGGTGTACGTCGCGATCCGGGTGGTGCCGGACGTGGGCGCCTCCTTCGCGGGACTCCTGCCCGTGCTCCCCGACGGCTCGCTGATCTACACGCTCGGACTGATCGGCGGGGTCGGCGGCACCATCACCATGGCGGCGTACGGCTACTGGGTGAACGCCAAGGGCTGGAGCAACTCCTCCTGGATGAAGGTGATGCGGCTCGACAACCGGGCCGCCTACATCACCACCGGCGTGTTCGTCGTCGCCATGCTGATCGTCGGCGCCGAACTGCTGCACTCCTCGCAGATCGCCCTCACGAAGGGCGACCGGGGGCTGATCGACCTCGGTCAGGTCCTTCAGGACCGCTTCGGGGCGACCACCGCGAAGCTGTTTCTCGTCGGCTTCTTCGCCACCTCGTTCTCGTCGCTCATCGGCGTCTGGCACGGTGTGAGCCTGATGTTCGCCGACTTCGTCGAGAGGGTGCGGGCCGGCCGCCGCAGCGGGGACCCGGAGAGGGCGGGCAGCGGGACGATCGGCCGCCAGGAGCGGTCCGTACCCTTCCGCGCGTACCTGCTCTGGCTGACCTTCCCGCCGATGTCCCTGCTCTGGCTGGACGAGCCGTTCGGCCTGGTCATCGGGTACGGAGTGCTCGGCGCCTTCTTCATGCCGTTCCTGGCACTGACCCTGCTGATGCTGCTCAACTCCTCCCGTACGCCCAGGGAGTGGCGCAACGGCTGGCTCAGCAACGGGATGCTGGGCGCGGCAGGTCTGCTGTTCGTCGTGCTGTGCGTCCAGCAGGTGCGCGACCTGCCCTGGTGACAGCGCCGTAGGCGTCCGCGGGAACGCAGCAGCGCCGCCGGGGGAGCGGCGGCGCTGCTGGCTCGAAGGTCCGGTCCGGCTACGGGAGTCCGTGGACGTGCGGGCCGACCGCGTTCGACCAGGCGTTGCCCGCCGTGGCGTCCCAGTTCGTGGACCAGGTCATCGCACCGCGCAGCCCCGGGTAGGTCCTGGACGGCTTGAACGAACCGCAGCTCGTTCCCTTGGCGAGGCAGTCCAGGGCCGCGTTCACGATGGACGGGGCGACGTAGCCGCTGCCCGCACCGCGGGTGGACGCCGGGACACCGAGGCCGACCTGCGACGGGGCGAGGCCGCCCTCCAGCTGGATGCAGGCGAGCGCGGTGAGGAAGTCCACCGAGCCCTGCGAGTACACCTTGCCGTCGCAGCCCAGCATCGAACCGCTGTTGTAGTACTGCATGTTGACGACGGTCAGGATGTCCTTGATGTTGAGCGCCGTCTTGAAGTACTCACCGGACGTCGACTGCATGTCGATGGTCTGCGGCGCCATCGTGATGACGAGACCGGAGCCCGCCTTCGACGACAGGGAGCGCAGCGCCTTCGTCATGTAGGTCGAGTTGAGGCCGTTCTCGAGGTCGATGTCGACCCCGTTGAAGCCGTACTCCCGGATGAGCGCGTACACCGAGTCGGCGAACGCGGTGGCGGAGGCGTCGCTGTTGACCGCGACCGTCCCCTTCTCGCCGCCGATGGAGATGATGACGTTCTTCCCCGCGCTCTGCTTGGCCTTGATGTCGGCCTTGAACTGGGCCACGGTGTAGCCGTTCAGACCCGCCGAGTCCAGGTTGAAGGTGACGGCACCGGGCGTGGCCGTGGCGTCCGCGAAGGAGACGGCGATGATGTCGTAGTTCGCGGGTACGTCGCTGAGCTTCTGGACGGTCGCGCCGTTGTTGAAGTTCTGCCAGTAACCGGTCACCGCGTGCTTGGGCACGGAGGTCACGGGGCCGGGGTCGTCGGCCTTGGCCGTACGGCCGCTGACCGCCGCCGACTTGACCGACTCACCGGCGGAGTTGGTGGCGCTCACGGAGAACTGGTACGCGGTGTCCGCGGCCAGCCCGGTCACGGTCGCCGAGGTGCCGGTGGAGGTGGTCGCCCTGGTGCCGCCCCGGTAGACGGTGTACCCGGTGGCGCCGGAGACCGCGTTCCAGGACAGGGACACGGAGGAGGACGTCGTCGCACCGACGGTCAGGCCGGCGGGGGTGCCGGGGATCGCCGGTTCGGGGTCCGTACCGCCGCCGCCGTCGGGCCCGGTCACCTCCACGTCGTCGACGAAGTAGGCCGCCTGGCCGTACCAGCCGTGGGTGTAGACGGTCACCGACGTGGTGGAGGCGCCGGTCGTGAAGCTGGTCCTGAGCTGGGTCCAGGAACCGGACCCGGGGGACCAGGTGGAGACGTCCGTCGTCCCGGTGCCGCTCGCGCCGATGTAGGCGTATCCGCCCTGCACCCAGGAGCTCAGCGAGTACGTCGAGTTGGGCTTCACCGCCACGGTCTGCGTGCACTTGGCGTGGTCCTGGCCGGCGGGGGTGCCCTTGAGGGCGGACGCACCGCCGTGGACGGGTGAGGAGACGGTGCTGCCGCTTCCGGCGGAACAGGTCCAGTTGGAGAGCCCGGACTCGAATCCGGCGTTCTTGGCGACGTTGACGTCGGCCGCCTCCGCGCTGCTGACGAGCCCGGTGACGGTCAGGGCGCCGGCCGCGAGGGCGGCGACCGCCCCGCCGAGGAAGGCCCGGGAACGGCCTCTTCTGTGTCTGCTGCCTGCGGAGCGTTCCACTTGCTGCCTCCGGTGGGGGAGTTGGGGGTGCTGGCGTGAAACGGTGGCCACCGCTGGCCATAAACTGGTCCAGACCAATCAAGTTGTCAAGACCTCTGGCGGCAGCTCGTCACAACCCGCACAATGAACGAGGCGCTCAGGCGTCGTCCTGCAGCCGTGCCGCCATGTATCCGCTCACGCACCCCACAGCCAGTACGGCGTTCGACATGAACAGCCCTTCCGCGGCCATCTCCTCCCACTGCACCGCCATGTTCAGCAGCTGCGCCACGACGGGCACGGCGATGGCGGCGGTCACGTGCTGCGGCAGCGAGTGGCGGAAGGGTTCGCGGTGCACCCGGGCCGCCGCCCACGTGGCCAGGGCGAGGCAGATCGCGTTGGGGATGTGGATCAGCAGCAGACGGCCGCCGAAGCTCTCCATCCGTTCCGGGGTGGCCACGTGCTCGTACACGACGGTGGCCTGCACGTACTCGGTGACGACGAGCACGACGATGCCGGCAGCCCAGGCGCGGGCCAGCGCGAAGACGGCTGCCCCGCGTCCGTCGTCCCGGTGGGTGGGGGTCCCGGGGTAGCTGTAGCGAGTCATGCGGGTGTGCCTCCGTATCGGCCGGTGAGGAGCATCGAAGGACCTACTTCACCGTGATGCTTTCGATGATCCGGTCCAGGTCGGATGCGGCCAGCGTGCCCTTGGCGGCATCGATGCGGACCGCGTACGTCTTCTTCTCCGAGTCCAGGCCCGTGATGATCACACCCTTGACGCGGGTGCCCTTCGCGGGGGTCCCGTCCTCGCCGCCGGAGGTGAACTCGAACTCGACCCGCTTGGCCTCCCGCACCTCCTCGGGTCCCTTGACGGTGACGTCCGACTGCTTCTTGAGCGTCGCCCCGAGCGCGATCCCGGCCTCGGCGCCGATCGCCGCCTCCTCCACCGAATCGGCATTGGTGAAGTCCAGCTGCACGGTGATGGTGCCGACCGTCCGGCCGTCCTCCGTCAGCCGGGCCCCGGCGGCGTTGAACTTGCTGCGCTCGGCATCGCTCTGCGCCTTGAAGGCGGCCGGGTGCGCCACCGAGACGGCCGGGGTGGTGAGTTTGCCCCACCCCTGCGGTGACGTACCGGTGGCGGCGTCGTCACCGCATCCGACGGCGAACACGCCCAGGGCGAGGACCAGGCCCCCGGCGATCACTCCGCGCCCGGTACGTCCGCCGCGAGGTGTCCTGTCCTGCTTGATTCCGCTGCTGTCCATGGCTGGCTGCTCCTGTCGGCCGTGATCAGTTCGCACAGTAGCTGTACGGCACATAGCTCCGGCTGCCTCCGTTGGGTGCCCCGAGGAACTCCGCGTCGTTGAGCATCTCCTCCTTCTTCTCGGTGGACACCGAGAAGCCGACGCTGAGGCCCAGGTTCAGCTCGAAGCCGTACTCCGCGGCCTCGGTCTGGCCGGTGTACGTCGTCCGGCTCGAGAGCCCGTTGTCGAAGAGCAGCTGCCCGAACGGGTCGTCGGCGCCCGGCCGCGACGTCGGCGCGTGGTCGCTGAACATGTAGCTGAAGGGCATGCCGTACTTGCCGTTCCCGTTCAGCCAGTCCTGTGCGATCTTCCGGTCGGCGTCGCCCTCCGGGCCCGGCTTCAGCACCACCGAGTTGGTGACCACCTCGATGCCGGTCTCCGAGTCACCGCCCTTGACGCTCCCGCTGCCGCCGCGCTTGTCGGTGCCGGACTTTCCGTTGTCGCCGCCGACCTTGACGCCGTCCTTGACGCTGCCCTTCTCCACCGTCCGCGTCATGTCGATGCGCAGCAGCTCACCGGTCTCCTTGTCGTGGGTGACGGTGATGGAACCGGTCTGCGTGGTGGAGGCGCCGGCTTCCCCGCTGATCGGGCCGGCTTCGTAGGAGGCCTTGGTGCCGTACTCGATCGCAGCGGAGTACGTGTACGCCTTGGTGCCCTTGAAGTTGTTGTCCGTCCAGGTCACCTCGGGCGAGAACTTGAAGTTGCCGCCCAGCGCCGCGCTCAGCTTCTTGTCGTCGCCCGCGCCGATCTTGATACCCGCGGCGGCGCTGGCCTCGAAGCCGACCTTGCCGTAGCTGATGTGCCGGTCGCCCAGCTTCTCGTCGATGCTCTTGCGGAGCTTCTCCTCCTCGGCCATGGGCCCCTTGCCGAAGAGGTAGAGGAGGCTGTTGCCGAGGCCGGCCCCCTGGGCGTTGGCGTGCCGGTTGCTCAGCTCGTACGTCTTGAGCAGCTCGATGTCGTCGCGGAAGGACTTGGCCTCCTCCTCGCTCTTGAAGACCCAGGTGTCACCGTTGGTGACCTTGATGCCGGCTCCGAGCTCCACCTTGTCCGAACCGAACTTGCCGACCTTGGCACCCGGCTTCCAGTCCTTCTTGGCGGCGATGGAAGCGGCGTCGGTGAAGGTCATGGTGACCTGCTGGTCGTTCTCGTCGACCTTGCCGTCACCGTTCATGTCGGTCTTCGACTGGAAGGTCTGCTGCTGGAAGCCGTACTCCTCGCCCCATTCGATGAACAGGACCTTGGCCTTCGCCCCGGCCTTGTCGGAGAGGGAGGAGAGCTGACAGAGCGGTGGCTCGTAGTCGGCGTCCGTCTTGGGAGCCGCCTCGTTCTCGCCGCCGCTGCCGCACTCCCCGAAGGTGACGGCGCACTTGAACCGCTCGGCGACACGACCGCCGACCTGGGTCGCGGTGAGCGCGCCGATGATCGAGGTCACGACCACGACCATGCCCACGTACTCCGTCGCGGTGGCGCCGCGGTCGTCGAGCGGCAGGCCGTACCATCTCCTGTTGCCCCGGCGCCCGGAAAGCGACGGTATTCGCCCGATCTGATCCATTCGAGGAGCTCCCTTCGCACCCGGCAGCCACCGCCGGCAGGAACCGGAGACTACGGAGCGAAGCAGGTGATGGGCGTGGGTCCTGGGGCCCCAATCCGGGCCCAGAGTGCGCGCTGGGCCCGGATTTCCGCGTCCCGCGGCGGAATGGGAAGCGCTCCCACCGTGCTGACGTGCGACAACAGGGAGTCGATCACACCTAGTCGTGAAGTACGCGATTAAACCTTTTGCTGGTACGGAATTTAACGACTGGTCACATCTCCCGATTTGGGTACGAGGGCCCTGTGTGGAACTCCTGTGGAGTGACTTACTGAGGGCCGAAAGGTGTTCTCTGCATCCGGGTACGTGGATAAAGTGCTGGATCAGGAGCACGGAGCAGGGAGCGATTGCGGCCGGCGGTACGCGGCGGCCGGAGCCGAACGGGGAACAGCGTGCCGACCGCAATAGCAGTGACCAGTGCCGACCTGGTCCTACCGCCCACCGACCAGCAGACGCCGCCCGCGGCGCTCCTGCAGGCGCCCGGTGACCAGGCGTTGGACCAGGCGTTGGTGGACATGCAGGTGCTGCTCGATCAGCACGGCTATGTCATCGCCGTCTATCCGGCCAACATCGCGACCGTGCACGAGAGGCGGCTGCACACCATCCGCAACATGCTCGAGAGCGACCGGATCGCCCTGCTCAAGGTGGACCTCCCGCCCCTCGGGCTCGCCGTCCTCGTGCGGCAGCTGCGGCAGTTGTCCATCTGCGACTTCAGCGCCGGGGTGGTGGCATCCGCCGCCAGGCTGCTCGCCCACTACATCCACGCCGGCGCCCTCCTCAACTCCGTCACCAAGCTCGACCGGGTCCCCGTCAGCCTGAAGGCCCACGCCAAGTCATGGGTACCCGGCTCGCAGTTCGGGGTGATCGCCAACCCGAACCCCCAGCTGATCAAGATCGGTGCGGGAGAGCTGGCCGGCCCCGAGTTCGGTACGCACCTGCTGGTCGCCAAGGGCCAGCTGCAGTCGGACTGGGTGACCGGCACGATCGCACCGGCCTGGCAGGTCCAGGCCGTGCACGAAGTCGCGCTGCCCTCGGATTCACCGGGCTGGTGGGGCACGTCGAAGATGATCGAATTCGCTGCTTTCCTGCCCGATATCTCGGTCATCTACCAGCTGGTTTCCTCGGTCCGCAGGGAGGTTTGCACCTGGTGCGGAAATGAACTCATCGGCGACCGCTGTGGGTTGTGCTCGGCGCCACTGAAGCCGCAGGAGAACCAAACGCGCGCTTCCGGTGTCCTGAACCAAGGAACACCCATGCGCCAAGGTTCGTAGAACACCGCACCGTGCGTCCCGCTGTGCTTCTCGGCAGCCGGAACAGGACAGTCGGACGGCACAACCGGACGGCACTACCGGACCGAAAGGCTCCGGGTCCCCGCGCCCGTACGGCACGGCCGCCCGCCCCGCCCGTTCCGCACCGCTCCGCCTCATGATCCGAAACGGCACGAATCCGCTCCGCCCATCTGCCCGCTCATCGGCCCACGTCTCCCAACGAGGTTGCTCCGCTCATGAACTCACGGCAACGCCGCGGCGTCATCCTTCTGCTCCTGTCGGTCCTCTGTGCCTTCGGCGCCTTCGCCGGTGTGCTCTCGGTGATCAGCGACGTCAACTCGAAGGTCGGTCCGGAGGTGACTGCCTACCAGGTGAAAACGGATGTGGCCCCGTACACGGCACTTGAACCGGGGCAGTTCGAGAAGGTCGAGATGCCCAAGCGCTGGCTGTCCGAGAACGCGGTCACCGACCTCGCGATCATCAACGGCAAGATCGCCGTCACCCAGCTGCGCAAGGGCTCCCTCCTCCAGGACGACATGCTTGTCAAGCGCCCGAGGGTGGAGAACGGCGAGCAGGAGATAGCCATCATGATCGACGCCGCGACCGGTGTCGCAGGCAAGATCCGCCCCGGCAACCTCGTCAACATCTTCGCGACCTTCGCCGGCGAGAAGGAGGGCGACAAGGCCACCTCGCGCGTCATCGTGCCCAACGCCAAGGTCATCGACGTGGGCCAGCTGACCGCCCTGGACCCGAAGCGCGACGACCGCAACAGCGGCCCGACCGAGGCGGTGCCGATCACCTTCGCCCTCAACACCACGGACGCCCAGCGCGTCGCCTACGCCGAGTCCTTCGCCGAGCACGTACGTCTCGCCCTCCTCCCGGAGAACAGCCCGACCACGCTCCGTCCGGGCGAGGGCAGCTACAACCTCGACGAAGACAAGAACAAGTGAGGGCCGGATGAGTACCAGAATCCTCCCGGCCGTCGGTGAAGCCGACGCCGCCCGATCCATCACCACGCTGCTCAGCCAGCTCCCCGACGCGGAGCCGGCCGGGCCTCTGGGTGACTCGACCTCGTTGCTCGACACCCTGGCACGGCTGGCCGGCGAGTCCCTGGACGAGCTGCCCGAGGTCGTGCTGGTACATGAGCGGATCGGTCCGGTTCCAGCGCTCGAGCTGATCCGGGAGGTGGCCCTCCGCTTCCCGGCGGTCGGGGTCGTGCTGGTCACCACCGACGCGAGCCCGGGGCTCTACTCGGCCGCCATGGACTCCGGTGCGCGAGGCCTGGTCGGTCTGCCGATCTCGTACGAGGAACTGGCCCAGCGAGTACAGGCCGCAGCGGCCTGGTCCGTGGGCGTCCGCCGCCACCTGGGCCAGGGAGCGGACGTCTTCACCGGCCCGGGCGGCACGGTCGTCACCGTCAGCGGAGCCAAGGGCGGCGTCGGCACGACGGTCACCGCCGTCCAGCTCGCCCTCGCGGCCAAGGCGTCCGGGCACACCGTCGCCCTGGCCGACCTGGACCTGCAGTCCGGTGACGTGGCCTCGTACCTCGACGTCCAGTTCCGCAGGTCGATCGTCGACCTCTCCACCATCCAGGACATCTCGCCCCGCGTGCTCCAGGACGCCCTGTTCAACCACGACACCGGAATCGGGCTGCTGCTCGCTCCGGGAGAGGGGGAGCGGGGCGAGGAGGTCAGCGACCGGGTCGTACGCCAGACCATCAGCGCACTGAGGCACCGCTTCGAAGTGGTGATCATCGACTGCGGTACGCACATGAACTCCGCCAACGCCGCAGCGATCGAAATGGCGGACCGGACCCTGCTGGTGACCACGCCCGACGTGGTGACGGTCCGGGCCGCCAAACGCATGGTCCGGCTCTGGGACCGGCTGCAGATCCGCAAGGCGGAGGAGACGATCACGGTCGTCAACCGCTACACCCGCAACACGGAGATCCAGCCGCCGCTGATCGAGAAGATCACGGCCACGAAGGTGGCCCGGATCGTCGTCCCCGCGAACTTCAAGGAACTGCAGGCGGTCGTGGACGCGGGCCGAATGCAGGATCTGGAGGCGAAGTCCACGGTGAAACAGGCACTGTGGGGGCTCGCGGGAGATCTGGGACTGGTCAAGAACGCCGAAAACGCAGACAAGCAGGGCAAGTTCAAGGGCGACCGAGGTGCCATCGGTGGCCGGCGCGGACGTGTGAAGTGACGAGCGGAACGATGCGACCGAGGGGGACAGTTGAACCATGAGACTTCCAGGAACGGGACCTGTCACAGGCCCAGGAGGCGCAGCCGAACACCTCATACCCGGCGTACCGGAGCCGCCGGGTGACGAGGTTCTGTGTGTCGTACCGGGCCGCCGGGGCGGGCTCCGGGGCGACCGGGGCCAGGCGGCCATCGAGTTCACCGGCACACTCCCGCTGATCCTGATCACGCTGGCCCTGCTCTGGCAGGCAGCGATGGTCGGCTACACCTTCATGCTCGCGGGCAACGCGGCCGACAAGGCGGTCACCGCGGCCACGACGGCCAACGGCAGCGCGCTGTCGGCCTGCAGGCAGGCCGGGCGGGAAGACCTGCCGAGCGCCTGGGACGCGAACTTCGACTGCCACTCCTCGGGTGACCTCATGACGTCCCGGGTGGACGTCAAGGTCCCGCTGCTCTTCCCCGGAGGGTTCAACACGCCGATGACGCTGACGGGCGAGGCTTCGGCAAACCTGGAGAGGAGCTGGGGATGGTGACCCGCGTACTGCACCTAGGTCAGCGCGCCCGGTGGACGCGCAATGCTGCGACGAAGGGGCAGGCCGCCATCGAGTACGTAGGCGTCCTCACCCTTCTCCTGGTCGTCGCCATGGCCGTGGTCCAGCTGGGTATCGCGGTGTACGCGGCCCAGCAGGCCGGCACGGCCTCCCGATCGGGTGCCCGAGTGGGGTCGTACGACCGCGCTTCCATGCCTGCGCAGCAGGCAGCGCTCGCGTCCATGAGCGGATGGCTGGTCGACGACGCAGATGTCGACGTCCGGCACGGATTCGACGAGGTGACCGTGACCGTGGAGATCGACATCCCGGCCGTGATCCCGATGTTCGACTTCGGGTCCGTCACCAAGAGCGCCACCATGCCGCGCGGTTGATCTCCGTGCCACCGCACCACCAGAGGGAGTTGAGAGCATGAGTCTGCGGGCGCGCATCACCAGTCCCGAGCCGACGAACGGGCTGAGCGAGGAGAGCCAGCTGGTCGGGATCTACCGCGCCAAGCTTCTGGAGGAGATCGACCTCGCCGAGATGTCCGCCCTCGCGGCGGCCGAGCGCAGGGCGCGCCTGGAGCGCGTGCTGGGCCACATCATCAGCCGTGAGGGACCCGTCCTCTCCTCCACGGAGCGCTCGCAGCTCATCCGCCGGGTCGTCGACGAAGCTCTCGGCCTCGGCATCCTGGAGCCCTTGCTCGAGGACGCGTCCATCAGCGAGATCATGGTCAACGGTCCTGAGCAGGTGTACGTGGAGCGAGGCGGCCGACTCGAACTCCTCCCCATGCGCTTCTCGTCCAACGACCAGCTGATGCAGACCATCGAGCGCATCGTCTCCACGGTCAACCGCCGCGTGGACGAGGCGAACCCCATGGTGGACGCCCGGCTGCCCTCCGGTGAGCGTGTCAACGTGATCATCCCACCGCTCTCCCTCAAGGGCCCGATCCTCACCATCCGCCGATTCCCCCGGGCGTTCACGCTTCAGGAGATGATCGGCCTCGGCTCGCTCGACGAGCACATGCTCGTCCTGCTCGCCGGACTCGTCCGCGCGAAGTTCAACGTGATCGTCTCCGGAGCCACCGGTACCGGAAAGACCACCCTGCTCAACGCGCTCTCCGGCCTGATCCCGAACGGCGAGCGCATCGTCACCATCGAGGACTCCGCCGAGCTCCAGCTCCAGCAGACGCACGTGATCACGCTGGAGAGCCGCCCCTCGAACGTGGAGGGCAAGGGCCAGATCACCATCCGCGACCTCGTCCGCAACTCGTTGCGTATGCGCCCGGACCGCATCATCGTCGGTGAGGTCCGTGGCGGAGAGACCCTCGACATGCTCCAGGCCATGTCCACCGGTCACGACGGCTCGCTCGCCACGGTCCACGCGAACAACGCCGAGGACGCGCTGATGCGTCTGCAGACGCTGAGCTCCATGTCCGAGGTCGAGATCCCGTTCGTGGCGATCCACGACCAGATCAACAGCGCCGTCGACGTGATCGTGCAGCTGACCCGTCACGCCGACGGTTCCCGCCGCATCACGGAGATCGCCGTCGTCGACTCCCACGGCCGCGAGGACTACCGCATCGTCTCGGTCTGTCGCTTCGCCGCCCAGCCGATCGGCGCAGACGGACGCGTCGTCGGAAAGTTCGAGTACTACCCGCTGCCGCGCCGGGTCGCCGAGCGTTTCTACATGACCAGCGAGGCCATCCCGGCCGCGTTCGGTGTCGCCCGGTCGGAGGAGCAGCTGGTCGTTCGCCGGTCCACTGCCTGACCCAGTCCTGCCGTCCCCGCCCCTGCCCGCCGCTCACTGAGAAGGTCCCCGCCCGACATGGATAATCTTCCGCTCCTGACGATCGGAGTGACACTGCTCGCCGGCCTGTTCGCCGTCCTGGGCGTGCACGGCTACTCGGCGGGCAAGGCACAGCGGCAGGTCCTTTTCGACCGCATGTCCCAGACCGGGCAGGTCACCATCGGCGGGCGCGTCCGGCGCTTCCGCGGGATCGACAGGCGTCTGCGGACGACGAGCCTCGGTAAGCGCATCGAGCGCAAGATCTCGGCGACGGGCCTCGATCTGACGCCGGGCGAGTACGCCGTCTACGTGGTGGCCGCTCTGCTGGGCCTCTACTTCGTCATCGGGTCGATCTTCGCGCCGTTCTTCGGACTTCTCGCCGCCCTCATCGGTCTGTGGGGTGGCAACGCCTTCCTCAACTGGCAACGCACGAAACGTACCGAGGCGTTCATCAACCAGCTGCCCGAGCTCACCCGGGTCCTGGCCAACGCGACCCAGGCCGGGCTCGCCCTGCGTACCGCGATCGGAATGGCGGTCGAAGAGCTCGACGACCCGGCGCGGGAGGAGCTTCGGCGGGTGGCCGACCGGCTGGCCGTCGGCCACTCCCTCGACGACGCGCTCAACGAACTCGTCGAACGGCTGCCCTCCCGTGAGCTGACCGTCCTGGTCTCCACCTTGATCCTCTCCAACCGGGCCGGCGGCACCATCGTCTCGTCGCTGCGCAACCTCACGGAGACGCTGGAGGAGCGCAAGGAGACCCGGCGAGAAGTGACCACGCTCTTGTCACAGGTGAAGGTGACAGCGGTCGCGGTCCCCATCCTCGGGATGGGCTTCCTGCTGATCATCAACGGCATGCGGGACGGGGCGCTGGACGACATGACCGCCGCGACAACGGGCCGGATCGCCGTACTGGTCGCGGCAGGCCTGTACGGCCTGGGCTTCTTCCTCATCAACCGGCTCACCCGAGTCCGTATCTGAATCTGACGGCCCTGAAGAACTAGGAGGAGGACACACACCATGGATCTGCTGATCGCGGCCGTCTTCGGACTCGCCGTTTACGGAGCCTTTCACGGCATCCGCATGTACCGAGCCGACGCCAAGCTCCCCGGGGACCTGGCCGTCGCGCTGGAAGTAGGTGCCACCCGCACGACAGCGGCCGGTTCCGCGATCGACCGCCTCGGCATGCGATACGCGCCTCGGGTGCTGCGCATGATGGGGCCCAAGCGGGTCGACAAGGTACGCCGCAAGCTCGACATGGCGGGTAACCCGGGCGGTATGACAGTCGACCGCTACGCGGCTCGCCGGGCTGTCTACGGAGGCCTCGGCGCCATCGCGGCGCTGGCTATGCTGATGAACGGGCAGCCCATTCTGGCTGTCCTGCTGGCTGTGTACGGCTTCTTCTGGACCGATGTGATCATCAGGGCAGCCATCGGGCGCCGCAAGGACGACATCGACAGAACCCTTCCGGACTTTCTCGATGTACTCGCGGTCGTGGTCTCCGCCGGCCTCGGCTTCCGGCAGGCGCTGGAGCGGGTTTCCGAAAAGTACTCGGGGCCCTGGGCCGACGAACTCCGCATCACGCTACGCCAGATGGACATGGGTGTGAGCCGACGCGACGCCTTCGACCAGTTGCGCAAGCGCAACGAGTCGGAACAGGTCTCCATGTTCGTCTCCGCGCTCCAACAGGGCGAGGAGCTCGGTGCTCCCATCGTGGACACCCTGATCCAGATCGCCAATGACATGCGTCGTACGGACGCCCAGAACGCCCGCCGCAAGGCCTCCAAGGCCGTGCCGAAAGCCACGCTCATCGTCACCAGCTTCATGCTGCCCGGCACGATGATCCTCATCGCCGTGGGTTTCTACTACGCGGCAGACGTCAACATCGGAGATGTCTTCGGAGGCTGAGCGTGCAAGGGACGAATACGGAGAGGGGGAGGTGAACAAGCTTGGGACCACGAACGGCGCAGCTCGCACTGACCGGCGGCCCGGACGCGTCCACGGCGGCAGGTACCCCCGGCCATGTGCCGGCCCTGCCGATACAGGTGAACGCGCTCCAGGCACTGTGCCGCCAGCTCTTCGGCTTCCGGCTCGCGATGACGGCGCTCGCCGCGCCGTTCGCGCTCAACGGGGTCGACGACGAACTCGGCAGTTGGCTCGTGGGCGCCGCCGTTCTCGTCACCGTCATGGTGTCGTACGTGCTGATGCGCGACTGGGAGCGCTTCGGACCGATCCTCCTGCGCCATCCCACGCTGCTTGCGGCGGACATGCTCTTCGGTGCGCTCCTGCTCTTCGCTGCCTCTCCGGGCTCCACACTGTCGTACGTCACGGTCTGTACGCCGCTCCTTGCCGGCCTCGTCTACGGCTGGCGCGGTGGTGCGATCTTCGCTGCACTCCAGTCGCTGCTGCTGGCTGCTGCGTACGGAGTGAGTGCGAAGGTGGAAGCGGACGCCTCAGCGCTCCTGGTAGTAGGGCTCTGCATCATGGCCGGTGCCGTCGGCAGCACCTTGCGGGGCCTGCTGCTCCGGTTCGGTGCGGCTTCCCAGGCACTGACGGACACCCGGGCCCGCCTTGCGGTCAACGGTGCGGTGGAGGAGGAGCGGGCCCGTCTCGCCCGTGAGATGCACGATTCTGTTGCCAAGACCCTGCACGGGCTTGCCCTCGCGGCGGAAGGACTGGCCAGCACGGCGGACCGTATGGACCCGCTCACGGTCAAGCACCAGGCGGAGCTCGTCGCGCGATCCGCCCGCCGGGCCGCAGCCGAGTCCCGTGAGTTGCTCTCCGACCTCCGCAGGGAGTCCGGCCTGGACGGTGGAGTGAACGTCCTCGACGAACTGGAGGCACGCACGAGGGACTTTGCGCGCCGCCATGACGTCAAGGCAGCCTTCCACAGACTGAGTGAGGGTCCCGTACCGCTCATTCCGCATGCCGTGGCGAGGCACGCACTCACGATCGCTACCGAGGCCATGGAGAACGCCCAGCGCCACGCGCGCCCCAGCTATGTGGACGTCTCCGCCGGCCTGGTCCGCGATGTGGTGCGCATCAGCGTGTACGACGACGGCGAGGGCCTCCCCCCGGGAACCTCGCTGGCCGACCTGAGGAAGGCCGGACACTTCGGCCTGGTCGGCATGGTCGAGCGGGCTGCGTCCATCGGCGCGCGTATCCGCATCGGCCGAGGCCGCGCGGCACGGGGGACCGAGGTACGCCTCGACCTCTCGCTCGCCGCGATGGATCTGGCACCCCCCGCACTCCCCAGTACCCCGGAGTACCGGCCCCCGCTCGGGCAGGTACCCGGCCAACGCGTATGAAGCAGCAACTGACGTTCACCGAAAAACAGTTACGGCACAGTCCCCACCCTTGAGAGAGGAGGCCGCACCATGTCGGACGAGATCTCCCGCAGCTCCGGAGAGCAGTGGACACAGCACCCGCACGTCTCGCAGCACACGTCCTCGCATCCCAGTCCGCTGAGTTCCAACCACACCTCCGGTGCCCCGATCTCCGCGGCATTCGGAGAGTTCCCTGCCTTTCCCGGCCCCGCGACCATGCCTCCACCGATGGCCCTCAGGGTTGTTGTGGCCGATGACAATCCGGTCGTCCGCGCGGGCCTGACGGTTCTGCTGCAGGGCCGAGACGACGTGGACGTGGTCGCGGAGGCGGGTGACGGCCGTCAGGCCTACGAAATGACGGTGCAGCACCGCCCGGATGTCGTCCTGCTTGACGTGCGTATGCCGGGGGTCGACGGCATCTCCGCGCTGCCGCACCTGGTACGCCTCGCACCGGTCCTCATGA
This sequence comes from Streptomyces sp. NBC_00887, assembly GCF_045207585.1. Taxonomy (NCBI): domain Bacteria; kingdom Bacillati; phylum Actinomycetota; class Actinomycetes; order Kitasatosporales; family Streptomycetaceae; genus Streptomyces; species Streptomyces sp. NBC_00887. Next base: position 4,879,476 of record NZ_CP108788.1, on the reverse strand, counting down.
TGACCTACAGCCGCGAGAGCGAGATCGTCCACGAGGCGCTGCGTCTGGGAGCCGGTGGGTACCTCGTGCACGGTGAATTCACCGCGGACCAGCTCGTGGCCGCCGTGCGGGACACGAAGGAGGGGCGGGCCCATTTCACGTACTCGGCGTCCAGCGCTCTGCTGGAGTCGGTGCGAGGAGGCGGCAGCGCGGCGGGCCGGAGTGGACAGCCCCTGCCTGAAGGGCTCGGGACGGCCTTCACCGGCCAGGGGTACCGACCGGCGTCTCCTCCGGGACATCAATCTGCATCCGCACACAACGCGCGGGACCGGGCAATCCCCACATCGGCACCGAATGCCCAGGTCAGCCCCGAGCGAACGGAGTTGGGGCAATCTCAATTCCCTCAAAAGGCTTCGCTTGCGCAACCTTCTGTGGCACATTCAACTTCAGAGGCATCCTCGATGGCGCCTCAGGGAATGGTCGATGAGCTGAGTGAACGGGAGGTGGAAGTGATGGGGCTGATCGCGTCGGGCATGACCAATCAGCAGATCGCTGCCACCTGCTTCATCAGTCAGAAGACCGTCAAGAACCACATCAACCGCATCTTCGCCAAGTTGAACGCCGGCAGCCGGGGTGAGGCCATCGCCTACTGGCACCGGGTGTCGTCCGGGGGGTCGACGAGCCGTGGCTGAGCGCGCCGTGGGCCCGCAGGCCCATCTGAACGAATGGGCCCGGAGTTGGGCCCGCAGGCCCATGTGGCCGGGTGTTGCCCCGACGTACGTTTCTCATGTCGAAAGCGAGACCGGCCAGGAGGAAGCCGGAAGCGCGGACGACACGGAGACTTACGCAGCAGCGTCGGCCGACTCACGGTCGGCCGAACTTGGAGGGGAACACCATGTCGAACATCACTCTGAAGGCCGCCACCACCACGCAGGCCTACGTCAACGGCTGGAAGAACACGGCCGTCGAGGCGATGAAGCGCCGCAGCGACAAGGGTCAGGGCGCCATCGAGTACGTGGGCATCACCATCCTGGTTGTGGCGATCGTCGTGGCGCTGCTCAACACCAACATGGGTGCGACGATCGGCAACAAGTTCACCACCAAGATCAACGAGGTTCTCAACAAGTGAGTCCGCGGACTCACGGCGAGTCAGGGCAGGCCGCACCGCTGTACATCACAGCGGTGGCGGGCCTGCTCTTTCTCGCGTTGATCTTCTTTGCGTTCGGTGAAGCGGATGTCAAACGCAACGGTGCCCAGACCGCGGCGGATGCCTCTGCGTTGGCGGCAGCCCAGCATTCCCGCAGTCTGGAAGCGCTGGACCTGCGGGCCCACATATTGGACAGGGCCTACCTCACCCTCCTGTTCAACAGCCCCTTCCCCGGTACCCACAACGGTTGTGGGAATGCGTCCAGGTTCGCTGCGCAGAACGACGCCACCAGCGTCGAGTGCCGCATGCTCTTCGACGGCCGCTGGGGATTCCGGGTTGGTGTTCAGTCGAACAAGGGGATGAGTGCGAACCTGGTTCCGGGTACCAAGGGGAAGCGTGCGAAGGCCACGTCAGTGGCTGTCGTCGAACCTCGCTGCAAATTCGTCCCGAACCCGGACTTGTCGTCGCCATCGCCCGGCGCGCTCGCCTGTGACACCAAAGTGTGGGTGATCGACCCCAAGGATCTGGCGCTCCTGCCAGAAATGACTGATCTCTTCACCGTACGCCTGGCCGAAGATTGACCGCGATCGTAAAGGACCTTGACTGATGAGTATTCCGCACGTGAGGAAGCTGCGCCGAGCAGCGACGGCCGTAATTCTTGCGGCTGGCCTCACCCTTTCCGTGGCCGCTTGCGGCGGTGATTCAGGCAAGGGTGAGAAGGGGACTTCGTCCGCCTCTTCGTCGAAGCCGGCTGAAGACTCCGGGAAGGGTGAAGGGGAGACGGTACCTGACACCAGCAAGGTTCTGGTAACGATCAAGGGCGACTCCGGAATCGACATGGTGATCAACTCGGCGACGCGCGACACCGGCGGCTTCCTCACCATCAGCGGACAACTCAAGAACACAGGCAGTGGTCTGTACACGACTCCGATCCAGTGGAGCGGTGAGGAGCAGGCCGTCGCTGGCACCGGACGGTCGCTCGCAGCCATGACCTTGGTGGATTCCGAGGCAAAGAAGCGCTACTACGTGCTTCGCGACACGGACAACAGGCCGCTGACGACGAGCGGATTCGATCCGAGCATCGAGGCCGGAAAGAGTCTCACCTTCTTTGCACAGTTCCCGGCTCCTGCCACGTCGACCAGTCAGGTCGACCTTCAGTTTCCGGGCTTCGCCAACGCGACGATTGAGATCTCTTGATGACTAGCGCCATCATGAGCACCCAGGGGTTCCGGGCCCGGGTGGCGATGACCGTGCTTGCCGGGGCAATGGCCTTCGGAGTCGCTGCGGCGCCGGACGCCGCAGCGGAGGACAGCCCGTATCCCTCGGCGTCCGCGGAAGTTCCGGTCAAGGTGGATCCGAACGACACGGATCTGAAGCTGCCGGATGGTGCCACGCTTGCCGCACCCAAGGTCCTCGACATCAAGTCCGTCATCGAGGACCTGGGCGGGGAAGAGCGTCGCGAAGACACCAACGCCGACATCAAGTTCGCACTCCAGGCCGAGGTCCTCTTCGGCAAGGACAGTGCCAAGCTGAGTTCCGCGGCCAACGGGCGCATCAACGCGATCGCTGCCGAGATCAAGAAGCAGGACGCGAAGAAGGTCCGTGTCTTCGGCTTCACCGACAACCTGGGCTCCTCCGCACACGGAGACGTTCTCTCCAAGCAGCGCGCGGAGGCGGTCCACAACGTCCTCGAATCGTCGCTGTCCGGTTCCGGCATCACCTTCGAGATCCGTGGCTACGGCGAGCAGTACCCGATTGCCGACAACAGCACGGAAGAGGGTCGTAAGAAGAACCGCCGGGTGGAGGTCTCCTTCCTCCGCGCCGAAGGTTCGCAGAGCTGACCTGCCGGTCGCTGCGAGAACTGCACGGCGGCGGCACTCGTGCCGCCGCCGTGACTCGTTTGGCTGGGACGGCCGGTACGGCTGGGACGAGCCCAACGGCCCCTCCCGCTGCAATCGGACGGGTCGTTGTCGTACCCGGCTGGCAGAGTTCCCAGCCATGGACACCTCGCAGTTCTGGACCGTCATCGAGGCCGCTCGTTCTGCCTCCGCAGCAGACAAGTCTTTCGCCGAAACCCTGGTCGATGAGCTGGCCACCCGTACCAAGGACGACATCCTCCGCTACCAGGAACGCTTCGACGAGGCCCGTGAAGCCGTGTACCGCTGGGACGTGTGGGCAGCCGCGTACCTCATCGGCGGCGGCTGCTCGGACGACAGCTTCATGGACTTCCGCGCGGGCCTGATAGGGCTGGGCCGCGAGTGGTACGAGAGGGCAGCGGCTTGCCCGGACGTTCTTGCGGAGCACCCGGCCGTGACGGCCGCTGCGGAGGCGCACAGCGACGAGGTCGTATTCGACGAGGCCGTCAACTATGCGGCCAGTTACGCGTTCGAGCGTGTCGCGGGCGATGGAGAAAACGTCTACGAGGCGTGGAACGAGTACAGCGCCTCACGTGCCAGTTCCGGTGAAGCCTCCGTAGACATGGGCGAGGACTTCGATTTCGATGACCTCGATGAGATGCGGCGCCGACTCCCGCAGCTCGCCGCCCTCTGCTTGGGCAGCACCCCGTAGTCGGTGTCCATGACTTCCATAGCCTCGGTGCGCCGGGGCGCAGGCCGAGAACGGTTCGATGCCGTTGCGGGGCAGCTACGCCTATGCTGCCGGTCATGAGCGAGCCAACTCCTCTTTCTGCCCAGCCTGCGGTCCTTGCTGAGGCGGAGTCCCTGAGCTCAGTTCTCCAGCGCAATCGCAGGACCTTCGCGTGGAAGACGTCGGGACTCGACGAGAAGGCCCTCCGCGCCACGACAGCTGCGAGCGTGATGACGCTCGGTGGCCTCGTCAAGCACGTGGCCCTGGTCGAGGCGGACTGGCTGGCCGTCAAGCTTGCCGGCCGCGGGTACGGAGCACCCTGGGACGCGGTGGACTTCGACGCCGACCCGGACTGGGAGTGGCGGACCGGGGCGCTGGACCCGCCCGGTGACCTCTACGCCGTGTGGCACCAGGCCGTCGAGCGGTCGCGTGAACTCGTAGCCGAGGTGATCAAGGAGCGAGGGCTCGACGGACCTGCGTCCTTCACCTGGCCCGACGGACGCACGCCCACCGTCCGCGACATGCTCTTGGACATGATCGAGGAATACGCGCGCCACACCGGCCACGCGGACATCCTTCGCGAGGCGGTGGACGGTCGCGTAGGCGAAGGCGCCCCCAAGGACTTCACCTTCTGAGGTGTCATCTCGTGTGACCCAGCAGGTGGCGAGGAGGTCCGACGTTCCGGTGGCCAGCAGGGGACGTTCAGCTGGAGTACACGCCGTTTCAAGATCGTGTCAGCAGAGTTGCTCCTCGTGCCTACCTCACACTCGCGTGCCCGCGTCGCCTCTGTATGCGCCGCGGCTCTGACGCTCTCAGGACTGCTCCTCACAGGGATGCTGGCCGCCCAGCCTGCGGCTGCCGCGGACCCGGCCGGCTACCCGGACGTTCGGATCAATGAAGTCACCTCGTCGAGCAACGACACGGTGGAGCTGCACAACACGGGCTCGACCGCGGTGAGCATCAGCGGCTGGAAGATGTCCGACGACGGTTTCTCGCCGCAGTCGTTCACCCCGTCCTCCGGCACGATCCCGGCCGGTGGCTTCGTCACCTTCAACTCGCCCAAGGGGCTGGGCGATTCGGACAAGCTGGTGATCTACACGTCCAGCGGCACGGTGGTCGACCGCGTCGACTGGGCGACCGGCAAGGCCAAGCCGGCGATGGCGCGTTGTGGCGGCGACGGCTCCGGGACGTGGGTGACCGCGACTTCGGCATCCACGTTCGGCGCTTCGAACGCCTCGGGCTGTCCGTCGTCGATCCCGGCGGCGAGCCGGGTGCGGATCAACGAGGTCACCTCGAACGGTTCCGACACCGTAGAGCTGTACAACGGCGGAACGAGCGCGGTCAGCGTCGGGTCCTGGAAGTACGTCGACAGCGACACCTCCCACGCTCCCGTGTCGATCTCGTCCTCCTCGCCGAGTGCGACCAGCATCCCCGCGGGTGGCTACGTCACGTTCAACTCCACCATCGGCCTGGGCGACAACGACTCGGTCCTCCTCGTCGACAGCAGCGGCACCACCACCGACTCGGTGACCTGGGCGACCGACGGTGCCAAGCCGTCGGACGAGCGCTGCGTCGACGGAACCGGCTGGTTCAGGACCGCTGCGACTGCGACGCTCGGCAGCGCGAACTCCTGCTCGGGCGGCAGCGGTGGAGGCACCGGCGGTGGCGGCACCGGGACCGGTCAGCTGCTGGGCGGCGGTGGCTCGCTCACCAGCGGCTGCACCCCCGAGGCGCCCAGCGGCTCTGGTTCCACCCCGACGGGCACCCTGGCGTGGCCGGGAGGGCCGGACGTCACGATCGCGGACAACGTCTGCGCGTTCACCACCTCCACGGGTCCGGAGGGCCGCGACCTGAGCGGCCTGGCGTTCGACCCGGCGAACCCGTCGGTGCTGTGGGCCGCCAAGAACAAGAACTGGCTGTACAAGCTGGTCAAGAGCAACGGCAAGTGGATCCCGGACGCGTCCTGGAGCGCGAACGGCAAGCAGATCCGCTTCGCGGGCGGCTCCGGCGAACCGGACGCCGAGGGTCTGACGGTCGGCAGCAACGGCCACGTCTACGTGACGTCCGAGCGCGACAACACCAAGAACACGGCGCCCAAGGACACGATCCTGGAGTTCGACCCGTCGGCGACCGGATCGACGCTGACGCCGGTCCACCAGTGGGACATGACCTCGCAGTTTCCGCAGCTCAACACCGGCAGCAAGGATGACGCCAACCTCGGCTTCGAGGGTGTCGGGTACGTTCCGGACAGCTGGCTGACCGCGAACGGCTGGGTCGACCCGCTCACCGGCACCGCCTACAACCCGGCGGACTACCCGCTGCACGGGTCGGGCCTGTTCTTGGCCGGACTGGAGTGGGACGGCTCGCTGCACGTCTACGGTCTGAACTCCAGCGGCACGTTCACCACGTTCGGCGCCATCGGGACCGGCAAGGCCTCGGTGATGGACGTGACGTACGACGCAGCCACCCAGCGTCTCGTCGCGACCTGCGACAACACCTGCGGTGGGACGCACACGTTCATGAAGGTCAACGCCTCCGGCGCGATCGTGCCGGACGCGACCTACACGGACCCGGAGGTCATGCCGACCGACAACCTGGAGGGCTTCGCGATGGCGCCGGCCTCGACCTGCGTCAACGGCTTCCGCGAAGCTGTCTGGAGCGACGACGGTATCTACGGCTTCGGCTCCGGAAGCTCCTCCTACGGACACGCCCTCTACAGCGGCACCTTCCCCTGCTGATCCTGCTGACCACGGAAGAATGCTCGCCAACGGGGCCGTCTCCAAGGTAGGGCGCCCAAGCGGTGTGCAGCGATGAAGCTCCTGGTGGCCGGGGTGGCAGCCAAGGCCACCCGCCGACGACCAGGGGCTTCGTCGTACCTGCCCCGGGACCGTCTTCAGCCTGTGGATGCCGGATGCTGTCTGCTGGTGGGGCGATGCGGCCCGTGGGATCCCGCGAGCCGCGATGAGTCCTGGGGTGTTCGGCGGTCATACTGTCGAACCCGTCCCCCAGGAGGACTTCTCATGCGCAGAGTGACCTATTCGATGGGCATCTCACTCGACGGTTACATCGTCGGGCCGGACGGCGGCTTCGACTGGACGGCGCCCGACGAGGAAGTCTTCCGCTTCTGGATCGACGAGATTCGGGACGTCGGCGTCCACCTGCTGGGGCGAAAGCTGTACGAGACGATGCTGTACTGGGAGACCGCTGACCAGGATGCATCGCTCAGCGATGCGGATCGCGAGTGGACCGCGCTCTGGAACCCGCTCCCCAAGGTGGTGTTCTCCACGACGCTGTCGGCGGTGCAGGGCAAGGCCCGCCTGGCCTCCGGCGGCCTGGCGGAGGAGATCGAGCGGTTGCGAGCCGAGCCGGTGGAGGGCGACATCGCGATCGGCGGCGCGACCCTCGCCGCCGAGGCGGCCGCGTCGGGTCTGATCGACGAGTACCGGGCCATGGTCTACCCGGTGCTGGTCGGCGGCGGCATTCCGTTCTTTCCCCGGAGCGAGCGCCGGGTGGATCTCGAACTCATGGAGACCCGCCCCTTCGGCAATGGAGTCGTCTACCTCCGCCACCGCGTGGCGCGCCAGGGCTAGTCCTGGCGACCTTAGACGTCAGTACGCTCTCCGGAAGGTCAGGGCCTGGCACTACAGGTCGGGGAACAGTGGGGAAGGTCGGCGATGCGGGTCGAGTACGACGCAGTGGCGAACATGGCATACATCTACCTTGTCGACCGAATCGCTCCCGGAGAGGCCGTCCGGCAGGTACCTGCCGAGGACGACACGGCGATACTCGACTACGACTCACACGGACGACTCCTGGGCATCGAGCTGTTCAGTGCCGGACGCCGGTTGCATCCGGAGCTGTTGGCCGGCGCAGAGAGGATCGACCGTGAGCCGCGTCCGCCAAGCACGTGATTTGTTGAGCGAGTCATGAGAGTCGAGTCGATCTGACGGATGCCCAGTGGGACCGGCTTGAGTTGCCTGTGCGTTGGCGTCCGTGCGTGTCAGGCGACGCGGATGATGCTCTTGCCGAGGGTGGTGCCGTCGGCGAGCTGTTGGACGGCGGTGGCCAGGTCCGCCAGGTCGTACTCGGCGGTGATGTCCACGCGCACCTGGCCCTCGGCGACGAGGTCGAGTGCGCGGCGGGCGCTGTCGACGAGTCGCTCGGGGTGCGTCTGGCTGAGCAGGTTGCTGTTGTAGGTCACGAGCGACCTGCCCTGCATGAGGAGGTCATTGGCATCGGCCAGGACGGGGTCGAAGGTGCTGAGGTTGCCGTAGGCGGCCAGTCGGCCGTGCGCTGCGAGCTGTGCAAGGTTGGTGCGGCGGGTCGGGCCGCCGACCGGGTCGAGGATCACGTCGAATTGCTCGTTGCCGAGCTCGGCCGGGAACTCCTCGCGCAGCAGAAGTTGGTGGTAGCCGAACTGAGCGGCGTAGTCGGCTCTTGCCGCGTTGCCGACGACGCCCACGATCCGGGCTGCCCCGGCCAACGCGGCGAACTGTGCGGCGAGTGTGCCGACTCCGCCGGCGGCGGCATGGACCAGCACGCTCTCGCCGGGCCGCACACGGGTGGCCGTATGGATCAGGTCGTAGGCGGTCGGAGTGCCCCAGCCGACACCTGCGGCCGACCGCAGAGAGATTTCGCCGACGTCCAGCGTGAGTACGGACGGTGCGACGACCACCTCGGCGTGGGCGCCTCCCGTGACCAGCGTGGTGACGGGCCGGCCCACGCGGTTTGCGTCGACGCCTTCGCCGACCGCGGTGATGTGTCCGGATGCCTCGAAGCCTGGGATGAAGGGACGGGGCACGGGGAAGTGGCCGGCCCGGACCATGGTGTCCCCCCACTGGACCCCGGCGTAGGCGACGCGGATGGCGACTTCGCCGGGGCCGGGGGTGGGCTCGTCGAGTTCGGTGACCCGGTACTGGTCATCGGTGTCGAGGATGACTGCCTTCACGGTTACAGCTCCTTGCGTTGACTCAGTATCCTTATACGTGAACCGTAGGTATATAAGGTTCCTTAGTCAACCCATGAATCTGTCATTGGAGTGGGAGCGCATGGCGGACACCCCGGTCGAGGAGTACCTCTGCACCCGGATCCGGCGGGCGGAGCAGGCGCTGATGGCGCACCACGAGGCGGTGCTGCGCACCCACGGGCTCGCCATGACGCAGTACACCGTGCTGCTGGCGCTCTCCCGTGAGGGCGGCATGTCCGGTGCGCAGCTGGCCCGCTCCTGCGGGGTGACGCAGCAGAGCATGGGCAGCGTGCTGGCCAACATGGAGACCAAGGGCCTCATTCGCCGGGAAGCGTCGCCGGTGCACGCCAAGGTGCAGATCGCCACCCTGACCGACGACGGCCAGGTGCTACTGGACCGCGCCTATCAGGAGGTGGTCATCCTTGAGCGCACCCTCACTGACTCGTTCTCACCTGCCGACCACGCTGCGCTGTGTGAACTCCTGGAGCGCGCTACCGCCATCCTGGCCCAGCAGACGCGTCGGGCGGGCGTCCAGTCGGCCGACTGAGCTTCCGCGCCGCGTCCGCGGCGAAGGCCTGGACCGCTCGTAGGGCCAGGCATCCGAGACCCGCGGCTCAGCGCTTCACCGGCTCATGACCGGGGCGCAGGCCGTTCACCATGAGGTCCAGGAGGTGCTCGGCCGTGTCCACCGGTACCTGCTCGCGCATCCAGGCGGCGGCGTTCATCAGTGCGTGCACGTCTGCCGCCGCGACGTCGTCGCGGACCGCGCCCGCCTCGTGGGCAGTGTGCAGCAGGGCCTCCGTGATCGCGGCCATCCGCCCGCACGCTTCGTGCAGCTCCGAGGCCTCGTCGTCGAGGCTCTCCATCAGGAGTGCGGCAAGCCCCCGGTACGCCGCCGCGTGGACGGCGACGGCCCCCATCCACCCAGCGAGCGCCTCAAGCGCCGAACCCTGTCGAGGCAGCTGATCGCCGAACCCGAACAGCGCCTTGTGCCGTTCGCGCAGCAGGGGCGCCGCCTGCGCGGCCGCCCTGCTGGCCGAATCCTCGGGCTCGGGCCGGAGTTTCGTACTGACCGGCCCCGAAGCGCTCACGATGGCCGAGATCGCCGGCGCTCACGATGGCCGAGACTGCCGGGCAGCTCTCCAGTGCCCTCGCCAAGCCTGTCGACGTGGTCGGCCTCAACAGCGACTGCATGGCGGCGAGGCTCCGGGCGCAGGGTGTGCCGGCACAGTTCGCCCTCGACGTCGCCCACCTCTGGGCAGACCTGGCCACCGGCTCCCTGGCCGCGACGACGCCCGAGGTCAAGAACCTGACCGGCCGCGAACCGCGCACCTTCGCCGAGTTCCTGGCGGCGAACCGGGCCGCCTTCGGCTGAGTGCGAGCCCGGAAGTCGTGACCCGCGGTTCCGGATTGGGCCGGGAGATGGGTCCCTGGGCCTACGCGCCGGGCCTGGGCGGCTGAATATTCTCGCCGGAGAGCCGGTTGGCCGGCGCCGAAGCGAAGTGTTCACGCTGCGATGGGGTGAGGCGTTCCATGGGTGCCGGTTTCTTCCACTCGTACCACCTGGGCTGGACCCGGGTGGATGCCGGGACGCTGCTCGGCGATCTCGAAGCGGCGGGGCTCCGGCCGGCCCATCCGGTCACCGGGCGCATCGTGCTCGACAGTCAGGACCCCGCATCGCCGGTGTCCGGCGGGACCCGGTCGCCGGTCTCCAGGGAGCAACTGCTCTCCATCGCCGGGCTGGAGCGACTGGACGGGATCGGTGTGCGGCTGTGGGTGAGCCATGATCTGGACGTCCTGATGCGCATCCGCCGGGCGGGACCGGGAGTGGCCGTGGCCGAGTTCGCCCTCGGAGGGCTGCCTGCGGAGGAGCTGGAGAAGACCGTGCGGGCGATCAGGCTGACGGTCGGGCGGGCGTCCGTGCTGTGCATCGGCTTCGTCGTCGACCGCGAGGGTGCGACCGCGGGGACGGACTGGGACGGTGTGGTCGTCGACGGTACGGCCGGTCTCGACGGGTGGCCCGACGCCCTTGCCGTACGGGAGGACATCGCGTCCGGGCACCCGCAGCTGGCGGTCCTGGAGTCGGTGGAGCAGTCGCCGTGGCGGGTTTTCGGGGACGCGGCCCTCAGCGTGTGACGTGGTCCCGCGGCGAAGCCTGCGATGACTCCACGGCTCGGACGCCGACCGCGCGCACACGGTCGCCGCAGAGTTTGTTGATGTCGTCCACGTCCGAAGTGACGACGATCCGCGGTCCTGCGTGATCCAGGGCGGTCGCTGCCACCACGAAGTCGATGGCGTACTTGTGGCCGTGGAGGTTTGCGTTGCGGAGCAGATCGATGGCCCGCCACGTGATTCCCTCCGTGACGGGCAGTACTTCGAGGCGGGACACATGCCGGCGGAAGCGATCCATGCGGACCTTCGAATGCCAGGCTTCGATCAGCGTCAGATTGCTGACGGCGACGAGGGCGTCCTTGGACTGGGCGGTGCGAATCAGTCCGACGACCCGCGGGTCGTTGTCGATGAACTTGTTCAGGCCCTCTGAGTCGAGCAGAACGATGCCCTGACTCAGCCGGCCCTGCGCCCGTCCCACTCGGTCTCCCCCTCCTGCGTCGAGGCGGAGTGTTCCTGTGCGGACAACCCTTCCGCCTCGCGGAAGATCTCCGCTGCCCAGTCCTGGATCTCCTCGGTCGGAGGGCCGATCTCTGTCTCCTTGGCCCGGAGTAGTTCCTCCAGCAGGTCACGCTGTATCTGCCGCTCGACGGCCGCGCTGACGTAGGCAGAGAACCCTCGTGCGCCGACGCGCGCCTTCACGGCCGCGATCCGGCCGGCCGGCATGGAGACGCTGACCTTCTGGGCGGGGCCGTCGTCGGTGCCGTGCTCCGCGGGATTGTCCATGGATCGACGGTAGCAATGTGTGTAGCAATTGACTCGCAGGGTTCGGCAGGTCCACCCGGTGCGGACCATGCCCGGCCGGCTCCCTCGGCAACCCGTGCCGCCGGTCACCGTCGACGAACGAGCCTGCCGTTCAGGACGAGGTGCGCCGTCATGCCGAGGACGAGCCCCCAGAACGCCGAGCCGATGCCGAACAGGCTGACTCCGGAGGCCGTGGCCAGGAATGTGACCAGGGCGGCTTCCCGGTCCTTGTCCTCCTTGACAGCACCCGTCAGGCCCGCGGACAGCGCGCCGAAGAGGGCGACGCCTGCGAGAGCGGCGACGAGTTCCTCGGGCAGGCCCGCGAAGAACGCCACAAGGGTGGAGCCGAAAGCGCCGACCACCAGATAGAACGCACCGCAGGCGACCCCGGCGACGTAGCGCCGCCGGGGGTCGTGATGCGCCTCGGGCCCCGTACAGATCGCGGCGGTGATGGCGGCGAGGTTCACGGCGTGGGAGCCGAAGGGGGCGAGCACGGCGGAGACCAGTCCGGTGGAGCCGACCAGGAGACGGTCGTCGGGGCGGTAGCCGGAGGCGGACAGCACGGCGACTCCGGGGGCGTTCTGCGAGGCGAGCGTGGCCAGGGTCAGGGGGACGGCGATACCGATCAGCGAGGCGACGGAGAAGCTGGGCGCGGTGAACACCGGCTGCACCAGGCCGACATGGTCGAGGCGGATGTGCAGGCGTGAGGTGGCCGCGCTGCACAGGACGCCGGCGACGAGGGCGATGAGCACGGCGTACCGGGGGAGCAGGCGCCTGCCCAGCAGGTAGGCCAGCAGGACCGAGCCGGCGATGAGCGGGGTGCCTTCCAGTGAGGTGAACACACCGGTGCCGAAGGAGAAGAGGATGCCCGCGAGCATGGCGGAGACGACCGCGCCGGGCACCATCCGCATCAGCCGTCCGAAGACCCCGGTCAGTCCGATCAGGGCGATCACGACACCGGAGGCCACGAAGGCGCCGATCACGTCTCCGTACGCGTACGAGCCGATGCTGGTGACCAGGAGCGCGGCACCCGGGGTGGACCAGGCGGTGACGACCGGCATGCGGGTGCGCAGGCTGAGGGCGATGCAGGTGAGGCCGCTGCCTATCGAGATCGCCCAGATCCAGGAGCCGGTGCGGGCGGCGTCCAGGTGCGCGGCGTGGGCGGCGGACAGCACGATGACCAGCGGACCGGAGTAGGAGACGATGACCGCGACGAGCCCGGCGAGGACCGCCGGGAGCGAGAGGTCGCGGACGAGCCGGGGGTGTGGCGCGTGCCCGGAAGGATCGGAGGACTCGGGAGGACCGTTGCCCTCCGTCCATTCGTCTGGCGCCGGTGTCGAAGGACGGGGCATCGCTGTGGCGCCTCTCCGCTCTGGGGGGCTCGTAGGCGTACGAACCGTAGGGATTTACGAACCCTTACACGAACGGATGCGGTCGACAGGCCGGTTCCGGCCCGCGAGACGGACGTCTGCGATGTCCGGGCAGGGAGACGAAAGAGACGAGGGCCACCTCCATGGGTGTCGACGCAGTGCTGAAGCGGGTGGACCGGCCCGGCACCAGTCCCAGGGGGCGCCGGCTGACCCAGGTCGACGTGTTCGTGGACGACGCGGACACGTTCGCCCGGATCTGCGACGGGAGCGCCCTGTCGATGCTGTCCCGGGTCGACCTCTACGGAACGCTTGTTCTGACCGCCGCCGAGATGGAGCAGCTGCTCACCGAGCTCGACGGCGCCCGCAGCGGCACCACCGGGGCGGCGCAGCGAGCGGCCCTGGAAGAGGTCGGACGCCTGGCCCGGATCTGCCGGGACGACCCCTCCACGGAACTCCACCTGGAGGGCGACTGACCGCCCGGGCTGCGGTCGCAGAGCGCGGGATTCCGGCCCGGTGTGCCGAGTTGGGTCCGTGGGCCCAAGACGGGCGACCGCCCGGAAAATAGCGTCGTCGCGGCAGATGATCGACGCCCGTCCCGGCGCGCCCCTCACGGCGCCGGGCCGGGCCGCAACCGGAAGGTGACGACGGATATGCCCACGGCTGAGCAACTGACCCTGACCGACGAGGAGTCCCGGCTCCTCCAGCAGGGCCTGATCGAGTGGAGCGGCCCCGCACGCTGCACGGAGGAGTTCGCCGTGGCCATGGGCTTCGACGGTACGGAGGATCTGAACCGCCGGGGTCTGCGGATCCGAAGAGCCCTCGCCGAGAGGGAGGCTCTGGATCCGTTGGACTGGGCGCGGGCGCTGCTGGCGACGGAGCTCGCCTTCGCCAGCGATGTGGTCGGCTCGGGCTACGAGTGGTCGACCACGACCGGCTGGCCCGACGACACCACGGTGCGCGTCCTGCGCTCGACCCAGCTGAAACTGATCCGTACCGTGGCTCCGCTGGTCGGCCGGGGCCTCGGGACCCGGGCCGAGGCGGAGCGGTAGGGCCACCGGCCGAACCGCGTCCGCAGAGTTGGGTCCGTGGGCCCAAGACGGTTGCGGTGTGCGGTAGTTAGCGTCGAATGCATGCCAGTTCTGGGGGTATTGCGTCGTCGGTTGCGCCGTTGGTCGCGGGGGTTCGTGCCGCGTACGGATGTACGTCTTGCGGGTCTGCGTCGGTCGCAGCGGGGTCAGGGCGCGATCGAGTACGTCGGCCTGGTCGTTGTGGTCGTGGCCATTGTGGGCGCGTTGTCGGCGACGGGGATGGGTCCTCAGCTGGCGGAGCGGTTCGGTACGGCGGTCTGTCAGGTGACCGGTGGCGGCAACTGTGGTGGTGGTGACGGTACCGAGGCCCAGGGCGGCGAATCGGGTTCACCGGGCGACAGGTCTCCGGCGTCGGACGACGGTTCCCCCAAGACGCAGACCCAGATCGATTATGACGCTGCGTTGAAGGACCTCCAGGATGCGCAGAAGGAGGAGAAGACCAATTCCGACAAGGCTGTCGAGGCGGCCAAGGAGCTTGCGAAGATCCTTGCTGAGGAGTTGGGGATCACGGATGCGCTGGACTGTGTCACCAAGGGGGACATGGGTGCGTGCACCGAGACGTTGATCAATGTGTTGCTGAGTCTTGTGGGTGGTGCGGTCGGGAAGCTTGCGGCGAAGTACGGGGCGCCGTGGAAGTGGAAGAAGGCCGTTGAGCTGATCAAGAAGCTCAAGAAGCACGGTGGGGATCTGTATGACGGGCTGACGGGTCTGATCAAGAACCGTAAGAAGGTTCAGGACGCGGAGAAGAAGCTCGCCGACGCGAAGAAGAAGCTCGACGCGGAGAAGAAGGACCCGCCGAAGAAGGACGACAAGCCCGACGACAAGCCGACCACCTGCCCGGTGAGCCACAGCTTCCCGCCCGGGACCCCGGTCCTGGTCGCCGACGGCAGGCGCGTGCCGATCGAGTCGCTGCGGACGGGGGACGAGGTCGTCGCCACCGACCCGGTTCGCGGCCTCTCCGAGGTGCGCAGGGTGACGGAGACCTTCACCACGTACGACGACAAGGAGTTCACCCGGCTGAGCACCTCCGCCGGTCAGGTCACGGCCACCGACACGCACCCGTTCTGGCTCACCGGCCGGCAGCGGTGGGTGGACGCCGGCGACATCGTGACCGGGGACCGGCTGCGGCTGCCCGGCGGTGCTTCCCTCCTGGTGACCGGCGTCTCCCGGTACACCGAGCAGCAGACCACGCACGACCTGTCGGTCGAGGGAATCCACGCGTACTACGTCGGCATCGGCACCGCCAGCGCGCTCGTGCACAACAACGACTGCGAATTCGAGACGGACCCGAGCGTCAAGGGCCCCGCAGCCGGTAAGAAGCTCAAGCCGCCGCACCGCCGTCACACCGTCGCAGGGGCAAGGAACGGCGAGGTGAAGCCGAAGAACACCGTCATCCTCAAGGGAAATGAGGCGGACATCCAGAACGACATCAAGGGGATCGCGGAAGGCAAGGCGAAGCTCGTCGACAACGGCAGCGCCTACGAGATCAACGGCCGCAGGTACGGGGTCGAGGAGAACGGCCGGACCTTCCCGATCTCCGGCAAGGGCCTCGTGGAACTCGACAGGCACGAGTACGCGGCCCTCAAGGAGATCGCCAAGGCGGGAGGAAGGACCGATTCACCCGCTTTGACAAGGAACCCCCGATTCGCCAACCATCCCGAAGTGGTCGAGAAGGCCAAGAAGGTCTACGACGGGACCTATTCATGACTGTGCTCTACAACTTCCTCTCGGTGCACCGGCCGGAACCGCAGACCATCGCGGCGGCGCTGGCCGGTGCGATCGGTCTGCCGGTGGCGGACACGGACGTGGCGGACGAGGACGACGAGCAGACGTACGACCGCAACTGGGACGCTCCGGTGCTGTGCACCTACCGGGGCGTCGGCGGGGACGTGGCGCTCTCCTGGGACGTCTCGGTATCGGACGCGGTGACGTCCCCGCCCGACGAGTCGGAGGCGGCCCTGCGGCTGGCACTGCGCCTCGGTACGACCGTGCTGTACCCCGCACAGGAGCAGGCACCGTCGGCGTACTGGGCGGCCGGCCCGGACGGGACGGTCACCCGGGCGCGGGTGCTGGAGACGGACGGCGAGGGGGACGGGGAGCCCCCGGCCCTCGTGGTCGACGCGGTCGAGGCATCCATGGCGCAGCTACCGACCGCACGTGTCGACGTGCTGACCGAGATCCTGCGGGGGGAGAAGCTCTGCACCCCGGTCGCCGATGGTTTCGCGGACACCACGGACCCGGGGCGCACCGCCCCCGCGGAGAGCCCCGTGAACCGTGCGCGCGAGGCGCTGCTGCTCTGGGAGCGGCTGGTACGCCGCATCGCGGCCGACTGGGGGCCGACCGGGCGCTACCCGTTCGACCTGTACGCCGAGGACCTCGGCACCCGCGACCGCCTGGAGGAGCTGATCGAGGCGGCCTCGGGCGAGGAGCGGGAGCTGCTGGCCCGAGCCGTCGCGGCGCTCGACGACGTGTTCCGCGGACACACGGAGGGCGACGGCGGCGCGCTGCTCGGACGTCTCACCCGGTCGGGTACGGCGGTCGCCGAGCGCGGCTGGTGGTGGTGCCGCCGCCCGGCCCGGCTGCCCTGGGACGGCTGAGGACGCGAGCCGGCGGGGAGGCGGCCCGGGCACCGGCGATTGGGAACAGGGCGGGCGCCCTGCCCATAATCGGCCGCATGCACGACAACCTGACCAGCGACCGGCCGCCGGTGCCGCCTCCGTACCGGCACGCCGTCCGCCGCCGCGCCGCGGCGGCGTTCAAGGCCGCAGCCCCGGCCCTCGGGGCCTACGCGGTCGTACGGGTCATCGGGCTCGTCGTCTTCTGGGGCGCCGCCTCCCTTGCGGGCAAGGACGCGCTGAAGCTGCTCGGCGGTCGCTGGGACTCCGTCTGGTACCAGCGGATCGCCGAGCACGGTTACCGCTACACCGTCACCCTTCCCGACGGCAGCATCCACTCCGACCTGGCCTTCTTCCCGCTCCTGCCGGCACTGGAACGCGCCGTCGCCGAAGTGACCCCGCTCACCGTCCGGGGAGCGGGGATCACGGTCGCCTGGGCCGCGGGGCTGCTGGCCGCCTGGGGGATCTTCGCCGTAGGGGCGCGACTGCACGGGCGGCGGACCGGGGTGGTGCTCGCGGCGCTGTGGGGCGCGTATCCCACCGCGTTCGTGCAGTCGATGGCGTACACCGAGACGCTCTTCACCGCGCTCGCCGCCTGGGCGCTGTACGCCGTGCTCAGGGACCGCTGGATCGTGGCGGGCGGACTGTGCGTCCTGGCAGGGCTGACCCGGCCCTCGGCGGCCGCGCTCGTGGCCGCCCTGGGGGTCACGGCCCTGGCCGTCCTCGTACAGGAGTACCGGGCGGGTGGCCGGGAGGGCCTCCTGCGAAGGAATGCACGCATGCTGGCGGGCGTCTGCCTCGCACCGCTGGGCTGGCTCGCGTACGTGGTGTTCGTCGCCGTGCGGGAGGACAGCCCGTTCGCGTACTTCGAGGTCCAGGCGGCCTGGGGCAACAGCATCGACGGAGGCCGGGCGCTGGCCTCCTTCATCGTCGGCCTGCCGCTGCCCGCCGCGCTCGGGCTGTGCGCGGCGCTCGGGCTGCTGGGATGGCTGGTCGTCCTGTGCGTACGGCAGCGGCAGCCGCTCCCCGTCCTCGTGTACGGGATCGCCGTCGTCGTCATCTCGCTCATCGGCTCCGGGTACTTCGGGTCCCGGCCGCGCCTGATGATGCCGGCGTTCCCGCTGCTCCTGCCGCCCGCCGTCGCGTTGCTGAGGCTGCGTACGACGGCCCGTACGGCCACGGCCGTCGGCGTGCTCGCCCTGGCCTCGGCCGCCTACGGGGCGTGGACGCTGCTCGGCTCGGGACCGCCCTGACCACGGCGGTGTCCACCGCCTCCGGTTCCCGGTCCGCCCTTGGGCCCACGGGCCCACGCGCCCGCGACCGCCCGGTTGTTAGCGTGCAGACTCCGGGTGCACTGTCGGTCAGGAGCGTTGAACGATGAAGGTACGGACGACTGTCATGGCGGCCACAGCGACCGTCCTGTGTCTCACGGCTGTCGCGTGCGGGCCGGGCGACAGCGCGGACGAGGGCGGGCGCAAGGACAGCGGGAAGGCCACCGGCCAGGCGAGCGGGAAGGCGAGCACCTCTCCCGCTCCGGGTTCCGACACCGGATCCGCTCCCGGACCCGAGCCCACCAGCAACGGCAAGACGCTCACGGAGGCAGAGCTCACCGAGGTGGCCCTGGTGAACGGCGAGCTGCCGGACTACGACTTCGCCAAGATGCCGGGCGGCGACGAACGCGGTACCGAGCAGACCGAGGACGCGGCCTGCCGGCCGATCGCCTCGATCATCAACGGATCGCCCGAACCCGCCCCCGCCGCCACCGTCTTCCGTACGGCCATGGACGTCTCCGAAGAGGGCCAGGACGACCAGACGGTCGTCACCGAGATCCTCACCTCGCACGCGGCCGGTGAGGCGGAGCAGCTGCTGAGCTCGGTCCGCGACGCGGTGAAGGCCTGCGCGGGCGGCTTCCGGACGACGAGTGACGACGGACCGTCCACGTACACAGAGGTCAAGGCACTGCCCGCGCCCAAGGCGGGGCAGGAGTCGCTCGCCTACCAGGTGACGGGCAGCATCGAGGGGGAAGGCGTGCCTCTGGTCTTCCAGCTCGTACGGACCGGGTCGACGGTCGTCACCTTCTACGCCGCCAACTTCACGTCGGCCAGGACACCCGAGGTACCGGCCGCACTCGTCACCGCACAGGCGGCCAAGCTCCCCTGAGCCCCGGAGGGCGAAGGGCCGCGTCAGCGCAGCACCGCCATCCCCAGCGCCGCGAACAGGGCCACCAGGACCAGTGAGGCGGCGGCGATCGCGGCGACGTTGCGGACGCGTTCCTTCGTCGGGCGGGACGTGACCTCGATACCCGTGTGGGACGGGAAGGCGTAGTAGTCGCGGTGCGGGTCCGCGTGGACACGGACGTGGGCCAGCGGGAGGCGGCGGAGGGTCGCACGGCGGGCGACCTCGTCCTTCCGCAGCGCCATGAGCGGGTCGATCAGGGTCCGGTCGGCCTCGTCCAGGTCGTCCGGGAGTTCGTCGGCCGCGCCGCGCAGCACGGTCTCCTGCCACCGGCCCGCGTTCCCGGTCGTGCGTCTCAGGTCCAGTCTGCCGAGCCGCCGCTCCTTCTCCCGGCGGGGGCTCCGGTTGATGTAGCCCTCGGTCCACACCGTGAAACGGCCGGTGCCCTCGCACTCCTGGTGGACGACGCGCTTGGTGCCCTCGCAGGTACCGCACTGCACGGAGCCCGTCTTCTTGCAGTCGGTGCAGTCCAGTTGGCGCCGGCCTCCGCACTTGGGGCAGGCCACCTTCGAGGTCCGGCAGCGCGTGCAGAGGACCCGGTGCGCCGAGGGGGCCGCGGCGCCCGGGTGCGCGGGCCTGCCGACGCGTCGGCGCCCCGTGCCCTCGCACTCCCAGCAGGCGTCCGGGCCGCCCTGGCAGACGGGGCAGTCGACGAACCGGGGGCAGTCGCGGACGCCGCGCCCGCCGCACGCCCCGCAGGAGTTCGTCCCGTCCTTGCACTTCTCGCACCGCTCCTCACCGAGCGACCCCCGGCGCACCAGTCGCAAGGCGTCGTGCCGCTCCGGATCGTCCGGTGGGGCGACCCGGTAGGACTCGATGTCGGTGTACGTCGGCCGGCCGGCCAGTTCCTCGCGGCGGCTGCCGGGCTCCCGCACCGGGCGCTCGCCGCGCTCCTCGACGGACCGGACGATGCGGAAGTCCAGCAGGACCTGCCAGGTGACGGCGGCGGCACCGGGATCGGCCAGGCGCGCGGAGACTCCGCGGCGGCCTGCGTACGCCTCCACCGCCTCGAGTATCTCCGCGTCGGACGGTACTCGGGCCACGGCCGCTCCCCCCTGTCGACGACCAGACGCTCAGGGTAGGAGTGGTCCGCATGCCCGGCAAGGTCGTCACAGCGGGGTGCGGCAAGGGAGTCCGGCAGAACGCCCCCGAGCCCTCCCGCGGAACGCCCCGCCCGACTACGGCTGCGTGGCGCTCACCTGGACCCGCGCGCCCGGCCGCAGCCCCCACTTCTCCATCGCGCCCGCCTCCGACTCCACCACATGGCGGGCGCGCGGCCGGGGCAGGCCGAGACGGCCCGGCTTCATCGTGCGGACCGCCAGGACGTTGAACTTCCGGTCCAGATAGGCCACATCGATCGTGAACCGCATCCGGAAGGTGTGCACACTCCCGCACGGCGTGATCAGGAGGGCCCCGTCGACTCCCTCCACACCCAACAGCCCCCGCATCCGCGCCCGGTAGGACGCCGCGATCCGCAGCGGCACCTCCTGCGTCCGCGCACCCGTACCGACCGTCAGCGTTCCGCCGCCATTGCGCCATTTCCCCATGGGCACCGACCGTAGCGGCCGGAGTCCCGATCTGGGTCCGGATCGGTCACCGGTGGGCCCCAGGGCCCAAGACCCCTGCGGTGCCGCCGGATTAGGGTCGGCGTCGTGGACGCCACACTGATTGCGGTCGCCGCCCTCTGGGGCGCCACCACCGGACTGCTCCTCCCGCGCGCCGCCTACCGGTTCTCCGTCGAGCCGGAGGAACCCTGGCGGGTCGAGTGCCCGGCCGGGCACGCACTCACCGGACCGGGCCGCGGCTGGCTCGGCTCGACCCGGTGCGCGACCTGCGCCGTGGCCGTCCCCTCGCTCCCGGCAGGCGCGGCCGCGCAGGCCGCACCGCCGGCCGGACGGCACCGCTACGCCCCCGCGGTCCTCGCCCCCCTCGTCACCGTCCTCGCGTGCGTCGCCCTCGCCGCCGCCACCGGCCCCCGGCCGGAGCTCGCCGTCTGGCTGCTGCTGGCCCCCGTCACCGTGCTCCTCGCCGTCATCGACCGCCGGGTCCACCGGCTGCCCGACCGGCTGACGCTGCCGCTGGCCGGCGCCGCCGCCCTGCTCCTGGGGGCCGTGTCCCTGCTGCCCGAGCACGCCGGTTCCTGGACCTCGGCCCTGCTCGGCGGAGCGGCGCTCGGCGGCTTCTACTTCCTGCTGTTCCTGATCAACCCGAACGGCATGGGCTTCGGCGATGTGAAGCTGGCCCTGGCCCTGGGCGTCGCGCTCGGCTGGTACGGGTGGGCGGTGCTGTTCGCGGGAGGCTTCGCCGGGTTCCTGCTCGGGGCGCTGTACGGCCTCGGCCTGATGCTCCTGCGACGGGCCGGCCGCAAGACGGGCATCCCGTTCGGCCCGTTCATGATCGCGGGCGCGCTGCTGGGGCTGCTGTTCGGCGGACTGGCCGCCTGACCGGGCCCGGCCCCACCGAATCTCGGTCGCGTACGCCGCACCCGGCTGCCACGATTCCCGTATGAGTGACCAGCCCCCGGCCCCCGGGTCCCCGACCTCCGACGCACGTTTCGACGCCCTGGTGGCCGAAGCCGCCGCCGTGTCCGTCGACGGCTGGGACTTCTCCTGGCTCGACGGCAGGGCCACCGAGGAACGCCCCTCGTGGGGGTACGCACGGGCCATGGCGGACCGGCTGGGGCGGGCCCGGGCCGCGCTCGACATCCAGACCGGAGGCGGGGAGGTCCTCGCCTCCGCACCCGAACTGCCGCCGCTCACCGTGGCCACCGAGTCCTGGCCCCCGAACATCGCCCGCGCCACCACCCTGCTGCACCCGCGCGGAGCCGTCGTCGTCGCGGATGCGGACGAGCCGCCGTTGCCCTTCGGAGACCACGCCTTCGACCTGGTGGTCAGCAGGCACCCGGTGACCACGTGGTGGGACGAGATCGCCCGGGTACTGACACCCGGTGGCACGTACTTCTCGCAACAGGTGGGCCCCGCAAGCGTCTTCGAGCTCGTCGAGTACTTCCTCGGCCCGCAGCCCCCCGAGGTCCGCGGCGGCCGTGACCCCCTGCGGGCGCGGGCCGACGCCGAGGCTGCGGGGCTCGACGTGGCCGACCTGCGCGTGGAGCGGCTGCGCACCGAGTTCTTCGACATCGGCGCCGTCGTCTACTTCCTGCGGAAGGTGATCTGGATGGTGCCGGGATTCACCGTGGAGGCGTATCTGCCCCAACTGCGCTCCCTGCACCGGCTCATCGAGACCGAGGGGCCCTTCGTGGCGTACAGCGCCCGGTTCCTGATCGAGGCCCGTAAGCCGAGGTAGCGCCGACGGGCATACGCTGAAGACGGTTTCCCGGGCCGCCGGACGCAACGGCAGCACCCGCTCCTCCGTCCTACCCATGGGTAGTGCGACCCTGGTGGTTGAGCGCACAGCGAAGGAGCAGGTCATGACGGTGGGAAGGGATTCGCCCGGCGAAGAGATCCGCCAACCCGGCGGCCGGCCGCGCCACGGCAACGCCGACTGGCTCACGGGCGCGCGGATCACCGCGGTCCACGGTCTGTTCTACCGCCCCGAAGGGCGCGCCGGAGAGCCGGAAGCCGTCGGATTCCTCCTCGACGGCGGTCAGTCGGTCCTCATGACCTGTTCCTCCGACTGGACGCTGCGGATCACCTCGGGCACCTGGCCCGGACTTCCCGACTGGTGCGTGCCCGCAGGGCAGTGGCAGTTCGCGCCGCTGTGCCAGCTGCCCCCGCCGCCGTACGGAGGAGCCTGGACGGTCCTCGGAACCCAGGAGCGCCGGGACGAGCACGGCGAGGTGCACGAGGCCGTCATCCGGTGCGAGAACGGCGACTTCGTGGTCATCGGCGGGGACACGGTCGCGATCCGCTTCGTCCACCGCTGAGCTGCCGCGACGCGGGGCCCTCTACGCGTGGGGGCCCACCGTCACCTTGCCCACCGTCAGCTCGGGCCTGCCCTCCAGCACGGCGCCCACCCGCTCCACCTGCTCCTCCAGCGCCCGAAGGTGTGCGGCGCCGAGGACGGACAGCGGCTCCACCGTCACGGCGATCCGCTTCCCCGACCGGCGCTGGTGCCAGACACCGGCCACCGTGCCGTCCACGAGCAGCACCGGGAAGTTGCCCGCCTGCCCGCCCGCGAGCGCGCGCTCGTACGCCGCGCCGGGGAAGAGCCGCTCACGGGGGAAGGAGGCGATGGTGAACGCGTCGAAGTAGGGGAGCAGACGCACGCCGCGCGCAGGGGCCGCCGGGAAGTCGGTGTCGCCCGCCGTCACCCAGGCGGTCCCGCTGTCCTCGAAGGCCACCTCCTCGATCGTGCCGTCCCCGGCCAGGGTGTCGAAGAGCTGTCCGGCCCAGCCGCGCGGCGCGGCGAGCCACCGGGCGAAACGGGCGGGGGTGGCGGGACCGTACGCGTACAGGTAGCGCTGTACGAGCAGGGCCAGCGCCTCGGGTCCGGGCAGCGGCACGTGGCCGGGGTTGGTGTACGTGGCCCTGCGTCCCCGGTTCGGGGCGTAGCACAGGGCGCCCCGGTGACCGGCCAGGTGCAGTACCTGACGCCAGCGCGGCCACATGTCCTGGAACCCGGGCATTACCAGGTCCCCGGCCCAGGGCCCGGTGCGGGCCACGACCTCCTCGGAGAGCTCGTCGACCGTCAGTTCGGCACCGGTCAGCGCGTCGGACACCGCTGTCACGACGGCCTCGACCTGGTCCGGCGTCATCCTGGCGCCCTTCGGGAACGGACTCGCGCCGGTCGGTACGGCGGAGAGGGCCCCGGTCCAGAGCGGGAGGTCGCCGGCGGGCAGCAGGTGCACCGTGCCGCGCGGTCCGAACGTCTTGACGAGGGTCCGGTCGGTCCACAGCGCCGTGCGCACATCGGCCCGGGTCAGCTTCGCCGTACGCAGGCCCACCGAGAGTTCGGCGGCGGACAGCACCTGGGCGTGCGCGCCGAGCATGGCGGCGACGGCTTCCGCGGGTGAGGAGAACGGTGCGGGTAAGGAGGAAGGGGTGCCCGGGGAGCGGCCGGTGCCCTCGGTCAGCGACTGCCGGGCCAGCCGACGGGCGTTCGCCTCGGGCCAGGTCACGGTCACGGTGCGGGCGCGTGTCGTCATGGACCGAACCTAGGACGTCAACAGGACAGTTCCGGTCCTGTACGGCTGGGGCGCGGAGCTCTCGGTGGGCCGGAACCTGTGCCCACAGCGAAGTGGGACGAACTCGGAGAGTAATTATGGAGTGGCGTGGCACGCAGCATCACTTACGAAGGGTTATGGTGGAAACCCCCCCTCGGGCCGGTCCGTAACCCCCCCCACGGACCGGCCCGTTTTTTTGTGGCCGGGCTGTGTGGCCCCTGTGGCTCCTGTGCAGAAGCGGTACCGGCGCCGTCCCCGGACCGGCTCCTCAGCCCCGGTTGGCCCAGATGTTGGTGCTCGCGGTGTCCACCGCGAAGGTGTCGATCTCCTTCAGTTCTGCCGCGGAGAGCGCCGGTGCGCCGAGCGCTGCCACGTTCTCCTCCAGCTGCTTCACACTCGACGCGCCGATGAGGGCCGACGTCATGCGGCTGTCCCGCAGCACCCAGTTCAGCGCCAGCTGGGCGAGGGACTGGCCGCGGCGCACGGCGATGTCGTTCAGCCCGCGCAGGCGGCGCACCATCTCGTCGGAGAGAAGGCCCGGGTCCAGGGACTTGCCCTGCGAGGCGCGCGACCCCTCCGGGATGCCCTTGAGGTACTTGCCCGTGAGCAGCCCCTGGGCGAGCGGCGCGAAGGAGATGCAGCCCATGCCGGCCGACTCCAGCGTGTCGAGCAGCCCGTCGGCCTCCACCCAGCGGTTCACCATCGAGTAGGACGGCTGGTGGATCAGGGCGGGCACGCCCATCTCCCGAAGCAGACGGGCCGCCTCGGCGGTCTGTGCGGCGTTGTACGAGGAGACGCCCGCGTACAGCGCCTTGCCCCGGCGTACGGCGGAGGCGAGCGCCCCCATCGTCTCCTCGAGCGGTGTGTCGGGGTCGAAGCGGTGGGAGTAGAAGATGTCGACGTGGTCGAGCCCCATACGCTTCAGCGAGGCGTCGAGCGAGGACAGCAGGTACTTGCGGGAACCCCACTCCCCGTACGGGCCCGGGTGCATCTCGTAACCGGCCTTGGTGGAGATGATCAGCTCGTCCCGGTACGGGGCGAAGTCCTGCCGGAAGAGCTTGCCGAAGTTGAGTTCGGCGGAGCCGGGCGGCGGACCGTAGTTGTTGGCCAGGTCGAAGTGGGTCACGCCCAGGTCGAAGGCGCGGCGGAGGATGGCCCGCTGGGAGCCGAGGCTGCGGTCGTCGCCGAAGTTGTGCCACAGGCCCAGCGAGACGGCGGGGAGCTTGAGCCCGCTGCGGCCCGTGCGGCGGTACTCCATGGAGTCGTAGCGCGACTCGGCGGCGATATGGGGGAGGGAATCAGTCACGTTTCTCTCCCTATCACGGACTTGTGACCGACCGGGTTGGGCCCTTACCACTCGTGCGCAGTAATGTGGCGGCTTCGGGAAATGCCGATGCGCGGCGCGAGAGTGTGATGTGCGGACTGCGCGGGATTCCCTCCGGGGACCGCCCCGGACCCCCGGCGACGGGGAGGACGGGTCGTCGGCCCGTACGGAACCGAGAGGGTGAACTCAGTGAACTTGCGCGACCTGGTGTACGGGCTCTACGCACGCCGGGTGGAAGGCCGCCTGGATCACGCGCAGGTGCCCAAGCACATCGGAGTCATCCTCGACGGCAACCGGCGCTGGGCGAAGGCCTCGGGCGGTTCTGCGGTGCAGGGGCACCAGGCGGGCGCGGACAAGATCTCCGAGCTGCTCGGCTGGTGCAGTGAGACCGAGGTCGAGGTCGTCACGCTCTGGCTGCTCTCCACGGACAACTTCGACCGGCCCGAGGCGGAGCTCATCCCGCTGCTCGGCATCATCGAGAACACCGTGCGCAACCTGGCGGCCGACGGGCGGTGGCGTGTCCACCACGTCGGCACGCTCGACCTGCTGCCGGCGCGGACCCAGACCGTCCTCAAGGAGGCGGAGGAGGCCACCGCCGGTATCGACGGGATAATCGTCAATGTCGCGGTCGGCTACGGCGGACGCCAGGAGATCGCGGACGCCGTGCGGTCCCTGCTGCTGGACCACTCCGCCAAGGGCACGACCTTCGAGGAGCTCGCGGAGGTCGTCTCCACGGACCTCATCTCCGAGCACCTCTACACCCGTGGACAGCCCGACCCGGACCTGGTGATCCGGACCAGTGGCGAGCAGCGCCTGTCCGGCTTCATGCTCTGGCAGAGCGCCCATTCGGAGTACTACTTCTGCGAGGTGTTCTGGCCGGCCTTCCGCAAGGTCGACTTCCTCCGCGCCCTGCGCGACTACGCGGCCCGCCACCGCCGCTACGGCACCTGACACCCCCTGAGCCACGGGCGCCCGTGCGGCACATCGGGCCCGTTGGCGTACCCCCGGACGGAGTTCGGGGAGATTGAGGACAAAAGCGGCTGCCGGCTCCCGGTTGAACCCGGACCGTGCCTGGTCCACCCCGCGCGCATGGCTTCGCGTGTTCGAGGGAATACCCCTCTCAGGTCGATATCCAGTCACAACCAGGCGGATGTCGCAGCCAAGTGAGCGGAGCCCAGTCCGCTCGCCCGGGAGGCCCTTTGCACACGAAGGACCGCACATCGTGCGGCCGACGCGGAGGGCCGGTGTTCGGCCCGCGCCAGGGGTCCGAACCCGGTCCGTCCTCTCCCTTCGGGAAGTTCCGCGACGTCCGTCGCACTCCCCGACCTCGTCCGAGGGGGTACGTCCTTCCGTGGTGACCAGCACTAAGCGCCGCATGCCCGACAGGCGCACCTATGTTCTCGACACCAGCGTCCTGCTGGCCGACCCCAACGCCATGGCCCGCTTCGACGAGCACGAAGTAGTGCTGCCGATCGTCGTGGTCACGGAGCTGGAGGCCAAACGGCACCACCCCGAACTCGGGTACTTCGCCCGGCAGGCCCTGCGCCTGCTGGACGACTTCCGCGTCCGGTACGGCCGGCTGGATGCCCCGATCCCCCTCGGGGATCTGGGCGGGACGCTCCGCGTCGAACTCAACCATTCCGACCCCGGTGTACTGCCCGCCGGCTACCGGTTGGGGGACAACGACTCACGGATTCTCGCGGTAGCGCGCAATCTGCAGGCCGAGGGGTACGACGTCACCGTCGTCTCCAAGGACCTGCCGCTCAGGATCAAGGCGTCGTCGGTCGGCCTCCTGGCCGAGGAGTACCGCGCCGAACTCGCCATCACCGACTCCGGCTGGACAGGGATGTCCGAGCTGTCGCTCTCCGCCGAACAGGTCGATCTGCTGTTCACGGAGGAGACGCTGTACGTCCCGGAGGCGGCCGACTTCCCCGTACATACGGGGCTCGTCCTCCAGTCCGAGCGCGGCAAGGCCCTCGGCAGGGTCACCGCCGAGGGCAACGTGCGCCTCGTGCGCGGCGACCGGGAGGCCTTCGGCATCCACGGCCGCAGCGCCGAGCAGCGCATCGCGCTCGATCTGCTCCTCGACCCGGACGTCGGCATCGTCTCGATGGGAGGCAGGGCGGGCACCGGCAAGTCGGCGCTGGCTCTCTGTGCGGGCCTGGAAGCCGTGCTCGAGCGCAGGCAGCACCAGAAGGTGATGGTCTTCCGGCCGTTGTACGCGGTCGGCGGGCAGGAGCTCGGCTATCTCCCCGGCAGTGAGTCGGAGAAGATGAGCCCTTGGGCGCAGGCCGTCTTCGACACGCTGTCGGCGGTCGCCGGGCGCGAGGTCATCGAAGAGGTGCTGGGGCGCGGGATGCTGGAGATCCTGCCGCTCACCCACATCCGGGGCCGTTCGCTCCACGACGCGTTCGTGATCGTGGACGAGGCGCAGTCGCTCGAACGGAATGTCCTGCTGACCGTGTTGTCCCGTATCGGGACGAATTCCCGCGTGGTGCTCACTCATGACGTGGCCCAGCGGGACAACCTCAGGGTCGGTCGGTACGACGGAGTCGTCGCCGTGGTCGAGAAGCTGAAGGGGCATCCGCTCTTCGCGCACGTCACGCTCACCCGCTCCGAGCGCTCGCAGATCGCCGCACTGGTGACCGAAATGCTGGAGGAAGGCCGGATCTGACACCGGAAGTCCCAAAGATGCCGCCCGGCGAGCGAAGGAGCTTAGCCGGGCGGCATCATGTTGCGCCGTCATTTCCGCAAAACACTTGCTCCAGACGGGGTGTGACCTTTAACACGCAACACAGAATTGCAACGCCCCGTGTCCGTCCGGCAGAGTCTTGCTTCCGTCAGGCCCCGCATACGGCACTCAGGCACCTCCGAAGGCGCCACGCACCACACAACTCAACAGTCGCCGTCCGTATGCCGCCCGCGAGCACCACGCGGCACTTCCGCAAGGAAGTTGCCCACCGGGCCCGTGCCTCCCGTGACCCATGCAGTAGGGAGGCCAGTGTCAAGGGCACGATTGCGCCCGCGAGGTCACCTAAGCGGGCGATGCTGGAAGGACACCATGTGAGCCGGATCTCGGTCCGGGGGTTCGCCGTGGCATCTGCCACCGCGGTCACCACCGTAGGCGCCGTCGTCGGCGTTGCGTCGGGCAGCACTCCCGCTGCTGACGACAACTTCGAGGCTGCCGCAGCCGACACCACGCTGCTCGCAGACATTCCCGCGGGCCAGCAGGCCCAGGTTCAGACCGCTTCCTTGACGCAGCAGGCCGACGCACAGGCCTCCGCTGCCGACGCGGCGGCGAAGAAGTCTGCTGAAGAAACGGCCCGCATCCAGGCCGCCAAGGACGCCAAGTCGAAGAAGCAGGCGGCCGAGGACAAGCTGGAGGAGGAGCGCGAGGCGAAGGCGGAAGCCGACCGCGCGAGCCGCTCCGACGTCCGCGACGCCTCGTCCTTCTCCGCGCAGGGCTCCTACAGCGTGGCCGAAGTCCAGGCGATGGCCCGCCAGATGATGCCGGCCGACCAGTTCCAGTGCTTCAGCAACATCGTGGAGCGCGAGTCGGGCTGGAACTACAAGGCGACCAACCCGTCGTCGGGTGCCTACGGCATCATGCAGGCGCTGCCCGGTTCCAAGATGGCGTCCGCGGGCGCCGACTGGCAGACCAACCCGGCCACCCAGATCAAGTGGGGCCTCAGCTACATGAACAGCGACCGTTACGGCAGCCCGTGTGCCGCCTGGTCGTTCTGGCAGGCCAACCACTGGTACTAGGAACCCCCGCGAGGTTCCGCTCTCAACCTCGTGAAGCCCCGCACCCTCATACGGTGCGGGGCTTCACGCGTGTACGGTCGATCCGAACAGCTCCGGGGGAGTGATGGGAGCAAGCGGGGGAAAGGGAAAGTCCATGTCAACACTTCCGGGGTGGCTCGGGCGTCTGGGCGCCGAACTGACGCAGATCGGGGCACGCCTGGAAGAGCGGCGCGCCGAGGACGAACGGCGGGCCGACGCCGATTCCGTGTCCTCCTCGACCCTCTCCACCGTCGCTGCCTCCACCGCTGCCGCCGCTGCCGCCGAGCAGGTGCCGCGCCCGCCCGCGTACGCCCCCTCCGTGGCCGCCAGGCCCGATCCGGTGGCGGCGATCCCCTGGGGGATGCGCGTCGCGGCCGAGGCCGGCTGGCGGCTTCTGGTACTCGCCGGCACGCTCTGGGTGCTGATGCGGATCATCAGTGCCGTGCAGCTGGTCGTCCTGGCCTTCGTCGCCGCACTGCTCGTGACCGCCATGCTCCAGCCGACCGTCGTGCGACTGAGGCGGCTCGGGCTGCCGCGCGGTCTCGCCACCGCCGTCACCGCCGTACTCGGCTTCGTCGTCATGGGCCTGGTCGGCTGGTTCGTCGTGTGGCAGGTGATGGACAACCTCGACACGCTGTCCGACAGGGTGCGCGACGGCATCGACGAGCTGAAGCGCTGGCTCCTGGACAGCCCGTTCCACGTCACCGAGTCGCAGATCAACGACATCGCGAAGAACCTCAGCGACACCGTCGGCACCAACACCGAGGAGATCACCTCGGCCGGCCTGCAGGGCGTCACCGTGATGGTGGAGGTCCTCACCGGGATACTGCTGGCGATGTTCTCGACGCTCTTCCTGCTGCACGACGGGAAGCGCATCTGGCAGTGGGTGCTCAAGCTGGTACCCGCCCAGGCCCGGCCGGGCGTCGCCGGCGCCGGACCGCGCGCCTGGCGCACGCTGACCGCCTATGTGCGGGGCACGGTGATCGTCGCCCTGATCGACGCGATCTTCATCGGACTCGGGATCTACTTCCTCGATGTGCCGATGGCGGTGCCGCTGGCCGTCTTCATCTTCCTCTTCGCCTTCATCCCGTTGGTCGGCGCCGTGATCTCCGGGGCGCTCGCCGTGGTCGTCGCACTCGTCACCCAGGGCGTGTTCACCGCGCTGATGGTGCTGATCGTCGTGCTGGCCGTGCAGCAGATCGAGGGCCACATCCTGCAGCCGTTCATCCTCGGCCGCGCGGTGCGCGTCCACCCGCTGGCCGTCGTCCTCTCGGTCGCGGCCGGCGGCATGATCGCCGGCATCGGCGGCGCGGTCGTCGCCGTACCGCTGGTCGCCGTGACCAATACCGTGGTCGGCTACCTGCGGGCGTACGGGCGGGAGGACGCGCTGCGCCACTCACCGCAGCCACACGGCGCGACGGCGATCGGGGTGGCGCCGACGGAGGCCCCCGGGGCGCGGCAGGCCCGGGATGTGCCCGCCGACGACGACGGGACGGACACGCAGGACGAGCCCGGGAAGCGGTAGGGCGCACGGACACGTAAGAAGGGCCCCGGGGACGGTCGGTCGTCCTCGGGGCCCTTCTCGTACATGGGTACTGCGGGTGTTACTCGGCGAGCACGGCCTCGGCCTCGAGGGTCACGCCGACAGCCTGGATCACCGAAGCGATCTTTACGGCTTCCTGAATGGTCTCACGGTCCACGCCGGCCTTGCGCAGCACCTGCTCGTGGGAGTCCAGGCACTGGCCGCAGCCGTTGATCGCGGAGACGGCGAGCGACCACAGTTCGAAGTCGACCTTCTCCACGCCCGGCTTGCCGATGACGTTCATCCGCAGGCCCGCACGGAGGTTCCCGTACTCGGGGTCCGACAGCAGGTGCCGGGTGCGGTAGAAGACGTTGTTCATCGCCATGATCGCGGCAGCCGACTTCGCCGCGGTGTACGCCTCGGCGGAGAGGTTGGCCTTCGCCTCCGGCTCGAGCTCGCGCAGCACCTTCGGTGAGCGCGAGGCGATCGCGCAGGCCAGGACGGTGCCCCAGAGCTGCTGCTGGGGGAGCTCGCTGTTCCCGATGACCGAGCCGAGGTTCAGCTTCAGATCCTTGGCGAAGTCCGGAATCGCGGACTTCAGTTCGTCGAGTGCCATGTGGGTATCAGCTCACTCGCCCGAGAGGAGCGCGACCGGGTCGAGGGTGTTCTCGCCCTTGGTCCAGTTGCAGGGGCAGAGCTCGTCGGTCTGCAGGGCGTCGAGGACCCGCAGGACCTCCTTGGGGTTACGGCCCACGGAACCGGCGGTCACCATCGTGAACTGGATCTCGTTGTTCTGGTCGACGATGAAGACGGCGCGCTGGGCGAAGCCGTCCTCGCCCTCGATGCCGAGGTCACGCATGAGCTCGTGCTTCGAGTCGGCCAGCATCGGGAAGGGCAGGTCGGTCAGGTCCGGGTGGTCCTTGCGCCAGGCGTGGTGCACGAACTCGGAGTCACCGGAGAAGCCGAGGATCTGGGCGTCGCGGTCGGCGAACTCCTCGTTCAGCTTGCCGAAGGCGGCGATCTCGGTGGGGCACACGAAGGTGAAGTCCTTCGGCCACGCGAAGACGATCTTCCACTGACCCTCGTAGGTCTTGTGGGTGATCTGCTCGAACTCCTTGCCGGTCTCCAACGACACACAAGCGGTCAGGTCGAACTGGGGGAACTTGTCACCGACAGTGAGCACGCGCACTCCTTGAAGCATAGGAATTCCCTTTTTGGGGGTGTTCCTGGGGGTTGGACGATCTCCACCTTGGCACAGAGTGCATTGATCGCGGAAATAGCTACACTCGGTCGTGATGATCGGAGGTACCTATCAGTGGCGTACGCACATCAGGGCATGAGGGCCAAGCAGCCCAGCCTCTCGCAGCTTCGCGCCTTCGCGGCCGTCGCGGAGCATCTGCACTTCCGGGACGCGGCGGCAGCAATCGGGATGAGTCAGCCCGCACTCTCCGGAGCCGTATCGGCGCTGGAGGTGGCACTGGGTGTCCAGCTCATCGAGCGTACGACGCGCAAGGTGCTGCTCTCGCCCGCCGGGGAGCGGCTCGCGGTGCGGGCCGGTGCGGTGCTGGAGGCCATGGGTGAGCTGATGGAGGAGGCGGAGGCGGTGCGGGCGCCGTTCACCGGGGTGCTCAGGCTCGGTGTGATCCCGACCGTAGCGCCGTACCTGCTGCCCGCGGTGCTGCGGCTGGTCCATGAGCGCTACCCGGAGCTGGACCTCCAGGTGCATGAGGAGCAGACCTCCTCGCTGCTGGAGGGGCTGGCGGCGGGACGGCTGGACCTGCTGCTGCTCGCCGTCCCGCTCGGGGTGCCAGGTGTCACCGAACTTCCGCTCTTCGACGAGGACTTCGTGCTCGTCATGGAGCAGGAGCACCGGCTGGGCGGGCGCACGGACATCCCTCGGGAGGCGTTGCGTGATCTGCCGCTGCTGCTGCTCGACGAGGGGCACTGCCTGCGCGATCAGGCCCTGGACATCTGCCGCGAGGCGGGGCGCACGGACGGGGCGCCGGTGACGACGACCGCCGCGGGGCTCTCCACGCTGGTGCAGCTCGTCGCGGGCGGTCTCGGGGTGACGCTGCTGCCTCGCACGGCGGTGACGGTGGAGACCGGCCGCAACGAGGCACTGACCACCGGGTACTTCGTGGATCCCGCCCCGTCGCGGCGGGTCGCCCTGGCGATCCGTACGGGGACGGCGCGCCAGGAGGAGTTCGAGGAGTTCGCGGCGGCGCTGCGGGAGGCCCTGGTGACCCTTCCGGTACGGGTGCCCGCAGAGGGGTGAGCGCGCCCCCGGCGCGCCCACCCCGGCATCACTCCGTCCGCAGGCCGTCCGGGCGCATCAGGTGCCACAGCAGGGGAAGCGACAGCAGGGTCACGGCCACGACGAGGGCCCCGCCCGCACCTGCCATCGGCAGGAACAGCCACCACTGCGTCACGGTCTTGGCCAGCATCCACGTCATCACGGCGCCGAGCCCGAGGCCGCCCGCGGTCGCGACCAGGAGGCCGATGACCACCGGTACCGCCGTCTGCCAGAGCACCGACCAGCCGAGGGTGACACGGCTGGTACCGAAGGCGACCAGGACCGACAGCAGCCGCTTGCGCTCCCTGAGCTGCTCCAGCTGGGAGACCAGCATGGAGGCGGCGATGAGCAGCAGTGTCGCCGCGGCGCCGAACCGCAGGCCGGTCTGCACGCTCGCGTACTGGCGATCGCGCGTCACCGAGGTCAGGGTCGTGACCCGCATTCCGGGGTCGATCCGGGCCGCCGTGTTCCGCACGTACTCGGAGACGTCCTTCACGCCCTCGTCGACCTTGATCTGCGCGATCGTCTGGGCGTTCGGCAGGGTGCGCGGGTCGATGGCCCCGACCGTCGCCATGATGCCCCACTGCTCCTCGCCCAGCGGGTCGGGGCGGGCGGTGACGGTCCGGGCGTCGGCGGGCAGGGTCCAGCGCGCGGACTCTGCCCCCGGTTTCGGGTCGGAGGTGGGGTCGAGCTCGATCTCCTCGCCCTTGCGCGCCGTCTCGTCGACCCAGTCGCTCATCTCCTTGTCGCCCCTGGGGTGGACGACGA
The DNA here is from genome assembly GCF_045207585.1 of Streptomyces sp. NBC_00887. Lineage (NCBI taxonomy): Bacteria > Bacillati > Actinomycetota > Actinomycetes > Kitasatosporales > Streptomycetaceae > Streptomyces > Streptomyces sp. NBC_00887. Next base: position 4,845,765 of record NZ_CP108788.1, on the reverse strand, counting down.
AGACGTCGCCCTCCCTGCAGGAACCGATCTCGGCGAGCTCCTTCAGGGTGGCGCAGTCGCCGATGCTGAGCGAGGTGGTGGGAGTGACCTCGTCCTCCTTGTACGTTCCCGGCTTGGTCACGTACGTCTCGACCGTGCCGATGACGCGGTCCACCCCCTCCGTGGCCCGGAACTCCTCGATGGTCCGGGTGGCGGCCTGCCCGGTGACCGTCTCCGAGAAGGTGTGGAAGCGGGCGCGCGACGGGTCCTGGCCCGTCATCGCCTCGAACTCGTCGCCGACCGCGGCGAACAGCATCTGCAGGGCCACCGCCCCCGCGACGGCCACGGTGATGCCGCTGACCGCGCGGGTGGCCGCCCCGCTGTTCGACTGGAGCCGGCGGACGGCGAGCTGCCACGGGAGCGGCCCCCCGCGCAGCCTCTTCACGCAGGCCTCGATCAACCAGGGCAGCAGCAGTGCCAGTCCGACCAGCACCAGTACGGCGCCGGCCGCGATCGGGTACGGGTCGACGGGTGTGAAGTCGTCGACTCTTCCCGTCAGCCCCAGCACGGCCAGTCCCAGGAGCGGCATCGGCAGACGCCACCAGAGACGGCGTCCGCGGCTGCCGGTGTGGCGTACGACCCCCAGCGGCTCGACGACCACCGAGCGCATGGCGGTCAGCGTGACGAGTACGGCGCACAGCGGTACGGCGAGGGCGACCAGGGCCGCCGACCAGGCCGCCGGTGCCAGATCGGACGGGAAGGCGCTGTGGTTCCACACCTCGACGGAGCCGACGAACCTCCGGCCCACGAAGAAGAACACCGCCCCGGCCAGCAGGCCGAGCACGGAACCGAACAGCGCTTCGCCGGCCGCGATACGGCGGGTCGCGGGGATGTCCGTTCCGATCAGGCGAAGGGCGGCGAGCCGACGGTCACGGCGTTCGCCGCCGAACCGCGCCGCCGTGGCGATGAAGATCGCGACGGGTGCCAGCAGCACGACGCAGATCATGATCACGAGGACGACCAGGACGGGTGAGAGCGGCTCGCCCCCGCCGCCGCCGTAAGCGGCCAGTCGGTGACCGCCGTTGGCGGGAGTCAGCGCGTCACTGCCCACGTAGAAGTAGAGCTCGTTCGGGGAAAGCAGGCCCGCGGCGGCGATCGTCGAGGTGATCCGGTACGGCAGCCGCTCCTTGAGGAGCGCGCCCTCGGGAGAGGCCAGCAGATCCCGGAGAGCGGGTGAGGCCGCCATCTCGCGCGGTCCGGGAAAGGCCGTGACCCCGGGCGGAACGGCAGGACGGGCGCCCTCTGCGCGCATCAGGAAACCGTCGACCGTGCGGCCGCGGAACTCGGTTGCCGCACTGACCCGCAGGACCGTGGTGTCCGACTTCGGGACGTCCGCGTTGCGCGACACCGGGGCCTCCTCGCGGGCCCGGTCGCGCACGGAACGCTGGTCCAGCAGGTGCGGCACGGACGAGGCGATCAGCAGCATCGCCACGCCGAGGCCGACACCCGCGGCCGTGAGCGCGGTCCGCGCCCAGCCCTCGCGCCCGCCCGCGGCGGCGAAGCGTATGCCGAGGCCGAGATCACGCAGCCAGGTCATACGGCGTACTCCGCATCGCGGGAGCGGCCGTCGCGCACGACGATGTCGCGGTCCGAGTACGCGGCGACCCGCGCCTCGTGCGTCACGAGGACGACGGCGGTGCCGGCCGTCCGGGCGCACTCGGTGAGCAGTTCCATGATGCGCTCGCCGTTGAGCGAGTCCAGCGCTCCCGTCGGCTCGTCCGCGAAGACCACCTTGGGCGAGGCGACGAGGGCACGGGCCACGGCGACGCGCTGGCCCTGACCGCCGGAGACCTCGCCGGGGCGCTGGGCGGCCAGGTCGTCGACCTCCAGTCGCTCCATCCACCGCAGGGCCATGCGCTCGGCCTCCTTGCGCCGGGTGCCGTTCAGCCGGAGCGGCAGGGCGACGTTCTCCACGCAGGTCAGCTCGGGGACGAGCTGGCCGAACTGGAACACGAAGCCGAAATCGCTGCGCCGCAGGGCGCTTCGCTGGGCGTCCGACATTTCGGAGAGCTCACGGCCCGCGTAGGTGACGGAGCCGGAGTCGGGGGTGATGATCCCCGCGAGACAGTGCAGGAGGGTCGACTTGCCGGAGCCGGAGGGGCCCATGACGGCGACGACCTCACCGGGGTGGACGGAGAACGAGGCCCCGTCGAGCGCGGCCGTCGAACCGTACGACTTGCGCAGGTCGTGGGCGGCGAGCAGGGAGCCGGCAGGAGTCACGGCGCCACGACCTCGGCGAGCTGGTGGAGGCGGGCCGCGGTCAGCTCCAGCCAGCGCAGGTCCGCTTCGAGGTGGAAGAGCGCGTGGTCGCAGATCAGCTGGTCGGCGAGGTCGCCCTTGCGCTTGCGGTCGGTGAGGATGCGCATCAGGCGCAGGTGCTCCGAGCGCTGGGCGTCCAGCAGATCGGCGGCGCTGCGGCCGGTGAGCAGGGCCAGGACGACCTTCGTGTAGAGGGTCGACTGGAGATACGGCTCCGGCTTCTCCGGCTGCGCCAGCCAGGTGGTGACGTCGGTGATGCCGGCGTCGGTGATGGCGTAGCGCTTGCGCTCGGGCCCGCCGTCGGACTCGACGCCGTCGACCTCGACGAGGCCGTTCTTCAGCAGCCGGGACATGGTCGCGTAGACCTGGCCGTAGTGGAGGGGCCGGTCGTGGCCGAACGTGTCGTCGAAGGCGCGCTTGAGGTCGTAGCCGTGGCGGGGACCGGCTTCGAGGAGCCCGAGGAGGGTGTGGCCGATTGACATGGGCGGCACTCTACATGGCGTGTATACCTCGCGTGTATATGGGTTCGGGGTGCCCGTTCGAGCCCCACGGGTCACTCAGCGGCGTCCTGTGGGGGAGGTGCGGGATTCGGCGGGCGCCCCCGGCGGGGGATCGGGGCCGCGCCGCCCGGCAGCCGCCCCGCCTCCGCCAGCGCCCGCCGCAGCAGGAACTCGATCTGCGCGTTCGCGCTGCGCAGCTCGTCCGAGGCCCAGCGGGCCAGCGCGTCGTGCACCGCGGGATCCAGCCGCAGCAGCATCTGCTTGCGCTGCGGCCGCCGGGCGGCAGGGGTGGAGGCGTCGTCCGTCACTGGTAGAGCGTGCCCGTGTTCAGGACCGGCTGCGCCGCACGGTCACCGCACAGCACCACCATCAGGTTGCTGACCATCGCCGCCTTGCGCTCGGAGTCGAGCTCGACGATGTCCTGTTCGGCGATGCGGGTCAGGGCCATCTCGACCATGCCCACCGCTCCCTCGACGATCATCTGGCGGGCCGCGACGACCGCGCCCGCCTGCTGTCGCTGGAGCATCGCGGAGGCGATCTCGGGGGCGTACGCGAGATGGCTGAAACGCGACTCGATGATCAGCACGCCCGCCGCCTGCACCCGCGCGGTGAGCTCGACGGCGAGCTTCTCGGTGATCTCCTCGGCGTTGCCGCGGAGCGAGAGGCCGCCCTCGTCGTGGGCGTCGTACGGGTACTCGATCGCGATGTGCCGCACGGCCGCCTCGGTCTGCGTGGCGACGAACTCCAGGAAGTCGTCCACCTCGAACAGCGCCTGCGCGGTGTCCTCGACCTTCCAGACGACGATCGCGGCGAGCTCGATCGGGTTGCCGTACGCGTCGTTGACCTTCAGGACGGCCGTCTCGTGGTTGCGGACCCGGGTGGAGATCTTGCGGCTGGAGGTCAGCGGGTTGATCCAGCGCAGACCGTCCGCGCGGATCGTGCCGACGTACCGGCCGAAGAGCTGGATGACCCGGGCCTCGCCCGGAGCGACCATTTTCACACCGCTCATGCAGAAGAACGAGGCGATGACGAGCAGCACGCCAAGGACGAAGAGCGGGATACCGATGCCGTTGTGCCCGTTGGCGCCGAGAACGCCGCCGCCGATGGCCAGGCCGACGCCGACGAACACCCCGAGGACGGTCAGGAGCAGCCCGAGGCCGCCGGGGATGGAGTGCGCCGTGGTCTCCCTGACCTGGGGAGCGGGCATCTCGGGCGCGTCCGGCGTCAGGTCGGCGGCGGGGTCGGCGGAGCCGGGACGGTCGTGCGGTGCGGACATGGGTCCCCCGATTCGTACGGCTCAATGCCGTGCTAGCAATGTGATTTCACATTATCCGACGTCGCAACCTTGTGCACCCCTCGTGAGTCGGTTCCTGTGTGACAGGTGCTGATTGTCACGTCCGGAAAAGACCGGATCGCTTGCCATTTGTCCGTGCTCTCGGTGTTAGCTGATGGGTCTGACCGGAGCAGAACGAGCAGAGGAACAGGAGCACCACAGCAATGGGTCGAGCGGATGCGCGACGGGCTCAGGGGCGGGGAGCGCGCCGGGCCGGGAAGAGCGGCGGCATACGCGGACTCTTCACCTGGCGGAAGATGCTGGGCACGTTCTTCGGGCTCTGCCTGCTCGTGATGGGTGCCTTCGTGGCGCTCTACATGTTCGTGGACGTACCGGCGGCGAACGCCCAGGCCGAGAAGCAGAGCAACGTCTACAAGTACAGCGACGGCACGCTCCTGGCCCGTACCGGCACCGGCGTCAACCGGGAGATCGTGGACCTCGCCGTCGTGCCCAAGAAGGTCCAGCACGCCTTCGTCGCCGCCGAGAACAAGTCCTTCTACCGGGACCAGGGCGTCGACCTCAAGGGCACCACGCGCGGCGTGCTCAACACGCTCTCCGGCAAGGGCAAGCAGGGTGGCTCGACGATCACCCAGCAGTACGTGAAGAACTACTACCTCACGCAGGACCAGACGGTCACCCGCAAGCTCAAGGAGCTGGTGATCTCGCTCAAGGTCGACCAGCGCATGAAGAAGAACGACATCCTCGCCGGATACCTCAACACCGTGTACTACGGACGCGGTGCGAGCGGCATCCAGGCGGCGGCGCAGGCCTACTACGGTGTCGACGCCAAGGACCTCGACGTCTCCCAGGGCGCCTATCTCGCGGCCCTGCTCCAGGCTCCGAGCCAGTACGACTGGGCGGTCGCCTCACCGACCGGCAAGAAGCTCGTCAAGGAGCGCTGGGCCTACACCCTCACCAACATGGTCGAGGAGGGCTGGCTCGACCAGGCCGAGCGCGACAAGCTGACGTTCCCCATCCCGAAGTCCCCCAAGGCCGCCCCCGGCCTGGAGGGCCAGACCGGCTATCTCGTCGAGGCGGCCAACCAGGAGATGGCGCGACAGGGCATCACCGAGGAGATGCGCGAGGCCGGCGGCTGGACCGTCACCCTCAACGTCGACAAGAAGAAGCAGAAGCAGCTCGAGAAGTCGGTCGACCGCCAGTTGGAGAGCAAGCTCGACCGCCAGGGCAACAAGACCGACGCGACCGTCCAGGCCGGTGCCACCTCCGTGGACCCGAAGACGGGCAAGGTCGTCGCGCTCTACGGCGGTGTCGGTGCCACCGAGCACTGGATGTCCAACGCCACCCGGCAGGACTACCAGCCCGCGTCCACCTTCAAGCCGCTGGTGCTCGCCTCCGCGCTGGAGAACGGGTCGAAGACCCAGGACGGCGATGTGATCGGTCTCGACACGGTCTACGACGGCACCAGCAGGCGCCCCGTTGTCGGCAGCAACATCCCGTTCAGTCCGCAGAACGAGGACGACATCAGCTACGACAGTCCGACCGTCCAGAAGGCGATGGACAAGTCGATCAACTCCGTCTTCGCGCAGATGGTCGTCGACGTCACCCCGAGCGCCGTGAAGAAGACCGCGCTGGCCATGGGCGTACCGGACAAGAACTTCCCCGTGGCCCCCGCGATCACCCTGGGCACCATGAACGCCTCGACCTGGGACATGGCCGGGGTGTACGCCACCCTCGACAACCACGGCAAGAAGGTCACCCCGACCATCGTCAAGTCCGCGAAGCACCGTGACCGCACCATGGAGCCGGTCGACGGCACCGGCGAGCAGGTGCTCAGCCGGGCGTCCGCCGACACGGTGACCAAGGCGCTCACCGAGGTCGTCGACATCGGCTCCGGCCGCGAGGCCAACACCTCGGCCTACGACGCGGCGGGCAAGACGGGTACCTCGGAGAACAACAAGGCAGCCTGGTTCGCGGCCTACACCCCGGAGCTCTCGACGGTCGTGGCCCTGTACGGCGAGTCCACCAAGGAAGGTGGCGGTCAGGTCACCCTGACCGGTACGGCCAACTCCGGCCGCGCCAACGGTGGCGGATTCCCCGCGAAGATCTGGGCGGACTACACCCTCGGCGCACTGGGCGGCGGCTCGGACGCCACCTTCGACCTGGAGGGTGTGGAGCGCGGTGAGACGGCCGTGACCGAGCGCCCCTCGGCCACGCCGTCGGAGACGGAGACCCCGGAGGAGACCCCCTCCGAGGAGACCGAGGAGCCCACCGAGACGCCGAGCGAGACGCCGAGCGAGGAGACGACACCGAGCTGGCCGCCGAGCGAGTCGCCCTCGGGGACGCCGAGCGACGACCCCAGCGCGACCAAGGACCCCGATGACGGGGACCAGCCGCCGGGCGAGCGCCCGGGGAACGGTCTGCTGGGACAGTGAGCATGCGCAAGGGGCGGTGTCACCGACACCGCCCCTTGCGCATGCCGTGCGTCAGCCGCCGTTCACCTTCTTGGCGATCCGGTCGCCGACGGTCTTGTCGATGTTGCGCCAGTACTGCAGCGCACGCCCAAGGACGGGCTTGCTCACGCCGTCCAGCAGATGGCCGGAGACGTTGGAGACGAGCCGGTCCCGCGCCGCGTCGTCCATCACCTCGCGCACCAGCGTGCCCGGCTGGCCCCAGTCGTCGTCGTCCTTGCGCGGCGTGTACGCCTCGTGGACCATCTCGCCCGCCGTGGCCCAGCCCGCGGGCTCCCCGAAGCGGGCGGTATCCGCAGCGGGGCCGCCGTACGAGTTCGGCGCGTAGACCGCACCCGTGCGCGCCGGCTCGTACCGCATGGGGCCGTCCTTCGCGTACGAGTGGACGGGCGAACGCGGCCGGTTGGGCGGCAGCTGCAGATAGTTCGGGCCGATCCGGTACCGGTGGGTGTCCGGGTACGAGAAGAGCCGGCCGAGCAGCATCTTGTCGGGCGACGGACCGATGCCGGGCACCATGTTCGACGGCTCGAAGGACGCCTGCTCGATGTGGACGAAGAAGTCCTCCGGGTTCTTGTTCAGCGTCATCCGGCCGACCTCGATCAGCGGGTAGTCGCCCTGCGGCCACACCTTGGTCAGGTCGAACGGGTTGAACCGGTAGTCCGGTGCGTCGTCGAACGGCATGATCTGGACCTTCAGGGTCCAGCTCGGGTGGTCGCCGTGCTCGATCGAGTCGAACAGGTCGCGGCGGTGGGCGTCGCCGTCGGTCCCGGCCATCGCGTCGGCGTCGGCCTGCGTGTAGAAGTCGATGCCCTGGTCGGTCTTGAAGTGGTACTTCACCCAGAACCGCGCGCCGCCCGCGTTCACCCACATGTAGGTGTGCGAGCTGTAGCCGTTCATGTGGCGGTACGTCTTCGGGATGCCCCGGTCGCCCATCAGCCACGTGACCTGGTGCGCCGACTCCGGCGAGAGGGTCCAGAAGTCCCACTGCATGTTGTGGTCGCGCACCCCGCTGTCAGGGCGGCGCTTCTGGGAGCGGATGAAGTCCTGGAACTTCATCGGGTCCCGTACGAAGAAGACCGGCGTGTTGTTGCCGACCATGTCGTAGTTGCCGTGCTCGGTATAGAACTTCAGTGCGAATCCGCGCGGGTCGCGCCAGGTGTCGGGAGAACCCTGTTCACCTGCGACCGTGGAGAAGCGGGCGAGCATCTCGGTGCGCTTGCCCGGCTGGAAGAGGTCCGCCTTGGTGAACTGGCTGACGTCGTTCGTCACTTCGAAGATGCCGTAGGCGCCGGAGCCCTTGGCATGGACCACCCGTTCGGGGACCCGTTCACGGTTGAACTGGGCCATCTTCTCGATGAGGTAGTGGTCCTGGAGCAGGATCGGGCCGTCGGATCCGACGGTGAGTGAATGTTCGTCGCTCTCCACCGGGATCCCGGCGTTGTTCGTGGTGTAAGGAACCTTGCCGGTTTCCTCGGTCACGATCGGCCTCCCGTCGGTGTGGGGTCTCGTTCAGGTCGCTTCGTTCACGACTGAAGTCAACTCCGGCGACGGGAGGTCGGCAACATCTGGAAAGGGTCCAGAACGTGATGAAGTGCTACGAGCCCGGAACAGTCATCTCGAACCAGACCACTTTGCCCGTGGAGAGCCGAGTGGCCCCCCATCTCCTGGCCAGCCGGTTGACCAGGAACAGACCGCGTCCGCCCTCGTCCGTGTCGCGGGCGCGGCGCTGCCGGGGCAGCTGCGGGGAGTCGTCGCCGACCTCGCAGCGCAGGATGTCGGTCCGCAGCAGCCGGAGGGTCACCGGGCGCTCCGCGTACCGCACCGCGTTGGTCACCACCTCGCTGACCAGCAGCTCCACCTCGTCCGAGAGGGCGTCAAGCCCCCATCGGCTGAGCGCCCTGCGGGCCAGCCTGCGGGCACGTCCCGGGGCTGCGTCCTCCGGCTCCAGGAACCAGTACGCGACGTCGCTCGGCGCGATCCCGTCGAAACGGGCGGCCAGCAGAGCGATGTCGTCGTCCCGGTCGCCGGGGCCCAGCATGTCGAGCACGTCGTCGCAGAGCGCCTCCAGCGGCGGCGAATGGTCCGGCCCGGTCAGCTGCGCCGTCGCGGCGAGCCGCTCCCGCAGCTGCTCGATCCCGGTCCACACGTCCCGCAGCCGGGACTCCACCAGACCGTCCGTGTACAGCAGCAGCGTGGCACCGGCCGGCGCGTCCAGCTCGACGGCCTCGAAGTCGACCCCGCCGACGCCGATCGGGGCCCCCGGCGGCACCCGCAGCACCTCGGCCCGGCCGCCCAGGTGCAGGAGCACGGGCGGCGGGTGGCCGGCGTTGGCGATGGTGATCCGGTGTGCGACCGGGTCGTACACCGCGTACAGGCAGGTCGCCATCCGGTCGCTGCCGAGGCGCTGCGCCTGCTCGTCCAGGTGGTGCAGGACCTCCTGCGGCGGCAGGTCGAGACCGGCCAGGGTCTGCGCGGTGGTGCGCAGCTGGCCCATGATCGCCGCGGACGTCATGGAGTGGCCCATCACGTCGCCGACGACCAGGGCGACCCGGCTGCCCGGCAGCGGGATCGCGTCGTACCAGTCACCGCCGACCCGGGCCGTCTCGGCGGCCGGAAGGTAGCGGGAGGCCAGGCGCACGCCGGTGGGCTGCGGCAGTGAGTCGGGCAGCATCGTGCGCTGCAGCTCGTCGGCGATGTACGCCTCGCGGCCGTACAGCACGGCCTTGTCGATGCCCAGCGCGGTGTGCGTGGCGAGCTGGGCCGCGACCAGCAGGTCGTTGGCCTCGAAGGGCGGGCGGTCCGTACCGCGCAGGAAGACGGCGGCGCCGATGACCCGGCGCCGGCCGCGCAGCGGTGCCAGGATCGCGCGGTGTCCGGTGGGTACGGTCCGGCCCGCCCCGAGCAGTTCGGGCAGGGCGACGCGGGCCGCGGCCGAGTCCCCGAAGACGGGACGCACCCCGCGAAGGACCTCGGCGAGCGCGCCGCCCGCCAGGACCTCGCACAGGTCGGCGGCGGGCAGCAGACCGGCCTGCGGGTCGGTGACGGGGAGCCGCAGCCGCTCGCCCTCCGGGCCGTTCTCGCTGTCCTCGTCGGTCAGCCGCAGCCTGTCGGTGCGGCGCAGCCGCAGCACGAACGGGTTGACGGGGCGCTCGTCGCCCACCGGGAGCGGGTCGCGCAGATAGACGAGTATGGCGTCGGAGAACGTCGGCACGCTGGCTCGGCACAGGCCGAGCACGATCTCGTCGAGGTCTATGCCCCGGGCGATCCGGCGGGTCGCCGCGCCGACGAAACGCAGCCGGTCGCCTTCGCGGCGGGTGACCGCCTGGGTGTCGACGCCGGGCGTGGCGGACTCCGGGGCGGTACCGGGTCCCGGATTCGGCACCGCGGAGGGGCCGGGGATCGCGGCGGTGGCAGCGGCGCCCGGTCCGGACTCCTGCTGCCGGGGCCGGGCGCGTTCCTGCGACCGGGCAGCGAGGGGCTGCCGGCCTTCGTGGGAGGTGGGATGCTCCGTCACGCGTGGGATTCCGTCCGTCCGGGCCGGTTGTGTGAGGCAATCACCTCGTGGGGCGCCACTGTGCCCCGGCAAGAGCGGTGAGAACAACGGCTGTCACCGGATGCCCTCAGAAGCGGGGCCGAAACCGCACGGCCGCGCGGTGGGCCGATATCGGTCATTCCGGCGACGGGGCAGCGGACAGTGAGCACGTCTCCACCCCCTCGTAGCGGTTCAGGCGACCGCACGACCCGCCCGGCTCCGTGGCCCGTGCGGTTCATGCGACGTGTGCGATGACTTGTGGTCAGGTCCCGTGCCACGTCCGCCGGTTGTGGCGACGCGGATCGTGGAAGGCGATCCTACGTTTGCCCCCCTGGGGTGCATCAAGGGTCTCACGACCGCGTGGGGGCAGGGGTGCGGTCCCAGTCATCCGGCAACGGCGGAACCCCCCACTGCGGATCGGGGCGCCAGTGCTCCCAGCCGTCCCGGAACGGAGCCCCCCAGGCACGGATCACGTCGACCGCCGCCAGGCCCGCCTCCCGCACGCCCCGGGCGGTGGCGGCATCCATCAGCCCGACCCGCTGGGCCTGGGCGAACTCGTCCTCGTCGAGCCACTCCCAGCTGCGGTCGGGGTGCACGGAGATGTCGAGGAAGTGGTCCTCGGAATCGACGCCCCCCGCCCAGCGGGCGCGGGGTTCCTCGAGGTTGACGTACCAGTTGCGGAAGAGCCAGCCGCGGTCCCAGAACAGCCAGACCGACCACGGATCGCCCGGCCGGGCGAGCTTCAGCACACCCGCGCCGAACCAGCGCGCACGCACCGTGGTGCGCGGGCGCGTGTAGCGGGTGGCCAGTGGCTCGGCGTGCACCTGCGTGCCGTCGGCGAGTACGGGCTTCACGCATTCCGTGCCGGGCGCCATCCACACGGCGAGCAGTTCGTCGGTGTCCTGGACGACGGTGACCGGCCGGCAGATGTGCACGGGGCTCCCGCCGCCGTTGCCGCGGTAGCGCCAGAGGATCTGGTCCCCCGGTGCCCAGTGCGCGCCGTCTCCCGCACCGGCACCGGTGCCTGCTCCCGTACCCGCTTCCGTGGCTGTCATGAAGAGATCTTACGGACGCGGGCGCCCGCACGCTGCGATACGTGTCACGGCCTGGTCATACGCAACACGTCCAGGGCCTCGTCGAGCTGCTCCACACTCAGGTCGCCGCGCTCCACGTACCCCCCTGCCAGCACGGTCTCCCGGATCGTGGTGCCCTCGGCCAGGGACTTCTTGGCGACCTTCGCCGCCTCCTCGTAGCCGATGTACTTGTTCAGCGGGGTCACCACCGACGGCGAGGACTCCGCGTACTGCCGGGCCCGCTCCACGTTGGCCGTGATGCCGTCGACCGTGCGGTCGGCGAGCAGCCGGGAGGCGTTCGCGAGCAGGCGCACCGACTCCAGCAGGTTCCTGGCGATCACCGGAAGCATCACGTTCAGCTCGAAGTTGCCGGCCGCTCCGGCTGCCGCGACCGTGGCGTCATTGCCCGTGACCTGGGCCGCGACCATCAGCACGGCCTCCGGGATCACCGGATTGACCTTGCCCGGCATGATCGACGAACCGGGCTGGAGGTCGGGCAGATTGATCTCGGCGAGCCCGGTGCGGGGACCCGACGCCATCCAGCGCAGATCGTTGGAGATCTTGGTGAGCGAGACGGCGACGGTACGGAGCTGGCCGGACGTCTCGACGAGCCCGTCCCGGGCCCCCTGCGCCTCGAAGTGGTTGCGCGCCTCGGTGAGCGGCAGTCCGGTGGTCCTGGCGACCTCCGCGATCACGGCGGCCGAGAAGCCGGGCGGAGTGTTGATCCCGGTGCCCACCGCCGTACCGCCCAGCGGGAGCTCGGCGAGGCGGGGGAGCGAGGCCCGAAGCCGCTCGACGCCGTAGCGGATCTGCGCCGCGTACCCGCCGAACTCCTGGCCCAGGGTGACGGGTGTGGCATCCATCAGATGCGTACGGCCCGACTTCACGACCTCCGCAAATTCGGCTGATTTCCGCTCCAGGGAAACCGCCAGATGCTCCAGTGCCGGGATCAGATCCGCGGTCACCGCGGCGGTCGCGGCGATGTGGATGGAGGAGGGGAACACGTCGTTCGACGACTGCGAGGCGTTGACGTGGTCGTTGGGGTGGACCTCACGCCCCAGCCGCTCTGTGGCGAGCGTCGCCACGACCTCGTTGGTGTTCATGTTGGACGACGTGCCGGAACCTGTCTGGAACACGTCGATGGGGAAGTGCTCGTCCCACCGCCCCGTGACGACCTCGGCGGCGGCCTCCTGAATCGCCCGCGCGATCTCGGGATCCAGTACCTCCAGCTCGGCGTTGACCTTGGCGGCGGCTGCCTTGATCCGGGCCAGTGCCTCGATGTGGGCCCGTTCGATCCGCTGCCCGGACACCGGGAAGTTCTCGACGGCGCGCTGCGTCTGGGCCCGCCACTTGGCGTGCGTGGGGACCCTCACCTCTCCCATCGAGTCGTGCTCGATGCGGTACTGCGGGTCCTCGGTCGATCCGTCCATGTGTTCCAACCTCCTGCTGGAGACGAGCGCGTGGTGCGTTCCAGGTATTCCGGCGGCGTCATCCGTCAGTAAATACCTGGAGCACCTCCATGAACCGGCAGGGCGCGGGCGGCGTCCCCGCTCCCGTGCGCGGTGTGTCAGCCCAGGGGTGTCCCGGCGCCGTCCCGGTCGCCGCGACGCGGCTGCCGTACCCGGTGGCGCACCCCTTGCTCCCCGCCCTGCCGCGCGGACACCCGCAGCAGGAACGCCAGTGCGACCATGATGGCGGCCCCGTGGGACCAGGCGACCACGGTCAGGGGGCTGTAGCCCTCCAGCGCGGCCGCCACGATGATCATGCCGACGCCGAAGCCGAGGTTCTCGACGGTCGCGGACAGCCCGAACGCGCGACCGCGCAGCCGGGCGGAGAGCGTCTGGAGATGCGAGGTGTACGAGACCTCCGTCAGCCCGTCCGCCGCCCCGGCGACCAGGGCGACGACCGCCGTCGCGGCGAGTGGCAGACCGGCGAACGCGAGGATGAACGCCGCGGACATCACCACGGTCCCGTAGCCGAAGCCCCGCGCACCCACCGCGCGGCCCGTTCGTCGGGCGCGGCGCTGGATCACCTGCTGCGCGCCGATGTTCCCGACCGCCCACAGGCACCAGAACGCGCTGACGAACACCGCGGGGTGCGAGGCGTCCAGCGCGCTGGAGTGGACGGGCAGCGCGGCGTTGTGGGAGGAGGAGCCGAAGGCGTCCACCCCGCGCAGCGCCACCATCAGTCCGAGGCCCGGCGCGGCGGCCAGCGCGGCGAGGGCGACGGGCATCCGCCTCCGGCCCGGCGGCTCCGCGTCCGCGCCCCCGGCAGGCTCCGCCTTCGCGCCCGTGCCCGCCGCGCCGCCCGCGACGGGCAGCAGAGCCACCGTCACCGCACACACCAAGAAGGTCGCCGTATCGATCACGAAGGCCGCCGTGTACCCCACCAGCGACACCACCACACCGGCGGACGCGAACCCGGCCACCATCGCCACCGAACGCGCCGTGATGGAGAGCGAGTTCGCCCAGGTGAGCCGGTCCGGGGCAACCATCTCCGGCACGGAAGTGCGCAACGCCACCATGAACAGCGTTCCGCAGGCGCCGACGACCACGGAGACCGCGACCAGCGCACCCGTCCGCAGGCCCTCCGGCGCGACGACCAGCGACAGCATCACCGCGGCCTGCGCGGCGTTCGTCCACAGCATGACGCTCCTCGCCGTGAAACGTGCGAGCAGCCCGCCGGCCGCCAGTCCCGCGGCGAATCCCGACGCCAGCCGCACGGCCATGAACAGCCCCATGGCGAGCGCCCGGCCCGTCGTCGCATAGACGAAGAGATTGAGTGCCACGGTATTCAGGAAAGTGCCGTACGAGGAGACGGCGTAACCCGCGACAAGAAATCGATAACGGCGTTCCGGGTGGGCCGTGTCGTCCGTGGTGCTGATGCCGCGCGTCATCCGTTCATACTCGCCCGGCCGCCCCGCCCGCAGCACCCTTACCGCCCGCACACAGGCAATCTGCACACGTGTGAAGAGCGGTCATTCGTGCCCACCGCCAGATGATTGCCGCACACCGCCGTACACGAGCATGTCCCGGGTGAGCGGAAATGCCCCAGGGGCGCCCCGGCGGTAGCGGGAACGCCCCTGGACGCGCGCGGGCCGGTCAGCCGAGGCCGGGGCCGCGCACCGGAATGCTGGTGAACGTCGGTGCCGGGGCGGGCTCGGTGAAGAAGTCGTTGCCCTTGTCGTCGACCACGACGAACGCGGGGAAGTCCTCCACCTCGATGCGCCAGACCGCCTCCATGCCGAGCTCCTCGTACTCGACGACCTCGACCTTCTTGATGCAGTCCTGCGCGAGACGAGCCGCGGGGCCGCCGATCGAACCGAGGTAGAAGCCGCCGTGGGCGTCGCACGCGTCGGTGACCTGCCTGGACCGGTTGCCCTTGGCGAGCATCACCTTGGAGCCGCCCGCCGCCTGGAACTGCGCGACATAGCTGTCCATGCGGCCGGCCGTCGTGGGGCCGAAGGAACCGGACGCGTAACCCTCGGGCGTCTTCGCCGGGCCCGCGTAGTACACCGGGTGGTCCTTGAGGTACTGCGGCATCTCCTCGCCCGCGTCGAGCCGCTCCTTGATCTTGGCGTGCGCGATGTCGCGCGCCACGACCAGCGGGCCGGTCAGCGAGAGCCGGGTCTTGACCGGGTACTTGGTCAGCTCGGCGAGGATGTCGTCCATCGGCCGGTTGAGGTCGATGCGTACGACGTCACCCGCCTCGTCGAGGTGCTCGTCGGTGGTGTCCGGGAGGAAGCGCGCCGGGTCCTTCTCCAGCTGCTCGAGGAAGACGCCCTCGGCGGTGATCTTCGCGGTGGCCTGGCGGTCGGCCGAGCAGGACACGGCGATGGCGACGGGCAGCGAGGCGCCGTGCCGGGGGAGGCGGACCACGCGCACGTCGTGGCAGAAGTACTTTCCGCCGAACTGCGCGCCGATGCCGATCTTCTGCGTCAGCTCGAAGACCTTCTCCTCCAGCTCCTTGTCCCGGAAGCCGTGGCCGGTCGGGGAGCCCTCGGCGGGCAGCTCGTCCAGGTAGTGCGCGGAGGCGTACTTCGCGGTCTTGAGCGCGAACTCCGCCGACGTACCGCCGACGACGATCGCCAGGTGGTACGGCGGGCAGGCGGCCGTCCCCAGGGAGCGGATCTTCTCCTCCAGGAACTTCATCATGGAGGTCTCGTTGAGGACCGCCTTGGTCTCCTGGAAGAGGAACGACTTGTTGGCCGAGCCGCCGCCCTTGGCCATGAAGAGGAACTTGTACGCGCCGCCGTCGGTCGCGTACAGCTCGATCTGGGCCGGGAGGTTCGAGCCGGTGTTCTTCTCGTCCCACATGTTCAGCGGTGCCATCTGCGAGTAGCGCAGGTTGAGCTTGGTGTACGCGTCGAAGATGCCGTGTGACAGGGCCTCCTCGTCACCGCCCTCGGTCAGCACGTTCTGTCCGCGCTTGCCCATGACGATCGCCGTACCGGTGTCCTGGCACATGGGCAGGACACCCGCGGCGGCGATGTTCGCGTTCTTCAGGAGGTCGAGGGCGACGAACTTGTCGTTCGACGACGCCTCGGGGTCGTCCACGATGCGCCGCAGCTGCGCCAGGTGGGCGGGCCGCAGGTAGTGCGAGATGTCGTGCATGGCCTCGGCGGCGAGGGTGCGCAGGGCCTCCGGAGCCACCTTGAGGAACGTACGGCCGTCGGCCTCGAAGGTCGAGACGCCCTCGGCGGTCACCAGCCGGTACGGCGTGGTGTCCTCTCCCAGTGGGAGCAGATCGGAGTACGCAAACTCTGGCATTACGGCCATTCCTCACTCGGCGACAGCGCCGTCCTCCCTTGGGCAGCGCATCCACCAGGGTAGGACCCCGCGCGGGCGGTGAGCCTGTGAGGTAGGGCTCACCCGGAGCCGGCCCGGTGCCCCGGTCCGGATCATGACGGGCCTGTGGCTCGATCCGTCTCCGGACCGGGGCCGAACGGGGCCGGATCCCGCGGAAGTGCCGCAGGGGTACTGGTCGCGATCTATCGCGTTTGGGTACGCTGAGCCGGTGGACCTCGAAAAGCAGCCCCAGCAGCCCGTCGCTCCGGTTGGTCCCGCGCCCGCCGGTATCCGCGCATCCGATGCGGACCGCGACCGGATCGCGGACATCCTGCGGGAGGCCATGGCCGAGGGCCGGCTGACCG
This sequence comes from Streptomyces sp. NBC_00887, assembly GCF_045207585.1. Lineage (NCBI taxonomy): Bacteria > Bacillati > Actinomycetota > Actinomycetes > Kitasatosporales > Streptomycetaceae > Streptomyces > Streptomyces sp. NBC_00887. Next base: position 4,829,448 of record NZ_CP108788.1, on the reverse strand, counting down.
CCGAGGAGCACGCCGAGCGGGTCGACCTGGTCTACCGGGCCAAGACCGTGGGTGAGCTCGAGCCGCTGGTCCGGGACCTGCCCGCGAGCGGAGCCACCGGCCGGCCTGCCGCCTCTCCGTACGGGTACGGCCCGGAAGGGCCGACCGGGCCCGCCGAGAACATGGTGGCGGTCTTCAGCAGCTCCACCCGGAAGGGCCGTTGGCGCGTCGGCGGCCGCACGAACGCCTTCTCGCTCTTCGGCAGTGTCGAGATCGATCTGACCGAGGCCCTTTTCGGTCAGCGTCTGACCGTGATCAATGCGACGTCCATCTTCGGCAGTGTCGAGATCAGGGTGCCCGAGAACATCTCGCTGCGCGGCAGCGGAACAGGCATTTTCGGCAATTTCGAAGTCGACACACTGGAATCGACAGACCCGGAAGCCCCGGTGGTCGTAGTCAACGGCTATTCCGTCTTCGGGAGCGTCGAGGCAAAGCCCAAGCGTGGCAAGCTCATTGCCAACCTCCACGACCAGCTGCGGAAACACCTCGGTCACTGAGACCGGGTGGCCGGTACGGCTCGAATTCCGGCCAAAAGGCGGTTGAGCGGAATTGGGTGGGCCCGAAGCCGGGGCCACTCAGTGCATAGGCGTGCGCACAGCGGGTAGGGAGTGCTGCATCGTCTCTCGCTCGCGAAGCCGTCGTCAGGAGTGGACCGTGCTGCAACTGCCGCATCAGCCCCTGCAGGTCGCCGCCGTGCCGTCCCAGCGCAGTCCTGCGCGGGAGGACCAGGCAGGCCCCTGGCACGCGGAGGCGGTGTGCCGCCGGGACGAAGCCGGGCTGTTCTTCGCCCCGTCGAAGGAGCCGACTGCTGCCCGGCTGTCACGCGAGGAGGCCGCGAAGCAGGTCTGCGCGCGGTGCCCGGTGATGGTGGACTGCCGTGAACACGCACTGATACAGCCCGAGCCCTACGGGGTGTGGGGCGGCCTCACGGCCGCCGAACGCCGCGTGGTGCTCGCCCGGCGGCGCAGGCGCGACATCGAGCTGAAGACGGCGGCCCCCACGGAACACCTCGCAGCCGGCTGAGACGTGCGAACAAGGGGTGAGGGGGCTGCCGGTGGGCAGCCCCCTCACCCCTTGTTCGCACGGTCCTACTTGGCGCGGTCGAAGTCGATGGCGCTGTAGGCGCGCAGCTTCGAGAGCCGGTGCGTCGAGTCGATCTTCCGGATCGTGCCCGACTTGGAGCGCATCACCAGGGACTCCGTGGTCGCCGTCTCCGCGCGGTACCGCACACCGCGCAGCAGCTCACCGTCGGTGATCCCGGTAGCGACGAAGAACACGTTGTCCCCGCTGACGAGGTCGTCCGTCGACAGCACCCGGTCCAGGTCGTGCCCGGCGTCCAGCGCACGCTGACGCTCGGCCTCGTCCTTGGGCCAGAGCTTGCCCTGGATGACACCGCCGAGGCACTTTATGGCGCAGGCCGAGATGATGCCTTCGGGCGTTCCGCCGATGCCCATGAGCAGGTCGACGCCGGTTCCCTCGCGGGCGGCCATGATCGAGCCGGCCACATCGCCGTCGGAGATGAACTTGATCCGGGCGCCCGTCTCCCGGATCTCCTTGACGATGCCCTCGTGCCGGGGGCGGTCCAGGATGACGACGGTGACGTCCTCGGGAGTGGAGTTCTTGGCCTTCGCGACGCGTCGGATGTTCACCGACACCGGCGCGTTGATGTCCACGAAGTCGGCCGCCTCGGGGCCGGTCACCAGCTTGTCCATGTAGAAGACGGCGGACGGGTCGAACATCGCACCGCGGTCGGCGGCCGCCAGCACGGCGATCGCGTTCGGCATGCCCTTGGCGTTGAGCGTGGTCCCGTCGATCGGGTCGACGGCGATGTCGACCTCGGCGCCGGTGCCGTCGCCGACCCGCTCGCCGTTGAACAGCATGGGGGCCTCGTCCTTCTCGCCCTCACCGATGACGACGATGCCGTTCATCGACACGGTGGAGACGAGGGTTCGCATGGCCTTCACAGCGGCGCCGTCGGCGCCGATCTTGTCGCCGCGGCCGACCCAGCGCCCGGCGGCCATGGCGGCGGCCTCGGTGACCCGGACCAGCTCCAGGGCCAGGTTGCGGTCGGGGGCCTCCGGAGAGACCTCGAGCTGGGACGGCAGATGATGCTCGGACATCGGAGCGCACCTTTCTGTACGACGACGACCGGAAAAGAGGGTGCTGTGACTCTATCGGTAGGTCGATAAAATGAGCAGAGCGGGTCACGTATGAGCGGAAGCCCCGTGGTCGGGTGTCCGGGAGCCCATGCCACCATTGAGTCCGTGGCAAGCAAGCGAGGCAAGCAGACCGTCCGGGACATGTTCCTGTCGATGATGGTCATCACCGCACTGGCGGGCGTCATCTACATCTTCGTCCCGCACGACGACAAGGCCGGTCCGGTCCGCGCCGTGGACTACCGGGTCGAGCTCGCGACGGCCAGGCGCGCGGCACCGTATCCGGTGGCCGCCCCGGCCGGGCTGTCGAAGGACTGGAAGCCGACCTCCGTCTCGTACGAGGGGCAGGCGGGCGCCGGCTGGCACCTGGGCTTCCTCGACCCGGACGGCAAGTACGTCGCGGTGGAGCAGTCCACGTCCCCGGCGAAGAAGTACGTCCCCGAGGTCAGCCAGGACGCCAGGAACACCGGGCGTACCCGCGAGGTGGCCGGTGAGGCGTGGCAGCACTGGGAGGGCCCGAAGTACGACGCCCTCGTGCTGCACGCCGAGGACGTGACGACCGTGGTCACGGGCTCGGCCTCGACGGAGCGGCTGACGGAGATGGCGGCTGCGCTGAAGACGGCTCCCTGAACCACGTTCCGCCCCTACGTCGAAGACCCCCGCGGCGCCGAGCGCTGCGGGGGTCTTCGGTGTTCCCGGGGCCTCAGACGGTCGTGACGACCTCGTCGTAGGACAGGCGCGGCAGTCGCGGGAGCGAGGCGTCCTCGCCCGGCCTGCCGATGTTGACGACCATGAGCACCTGGTGGTCGGCGTCGAGGAACTCCTTCTCGATGCCCGCGGCGTCGTAGCCGGTCATCGGGCCGGCGGCCAGCCCGGCGGCGCGGACGCCGACGATGAAGTAGGCGGCCTGCAGCGCGGAGTTGAGCGCGGCGGACCTCTCGCGGACCGGACGCTCGGAGAAGAACACGTCCTTGGCCTGCGGGAAGTGCGGCAGGAGCGCCGGGAGCTCCTCGTGGAACTCGTTGTCCGCGACGAGGATCGCGACCAGCGGCGCGGCGGCGGTCTTCGGCCGGTTGCCCTCGGCCATGTGCTGGACGAGCCGCTCGCGGCCCTCCGCCGAGCGGACCAGGATGACGCGCAGCGGCGACTGGTTGAAGGCGGTGGGGCCGTACTTGACCAGGTCGTAGATCGCCTGGACCTGCTCCTCGGTCACCGGCTCGTCGGTGAACGTGTTGGCGGTGCGGGCCTCGCGGAAGAGGAGGTCCTGGGCGGCGGGGTCAAGGACGAGGGGCATCTGGGGGCTACCTTCCGGAAACGGCTACGGGTCACGTGGTCATGGGGATCACGCGGGCACGAGATCGCGCGGGCGTTCGGATCACGGACGTCACGTGGGTCGCGCGAAGCGATGTGATCACCGTAACCGGCATATTGATTAATGTTCAACTAAATCGGTCCCGGGGTGATCGACCGCACAGCGCACCGCCCGGATCGGGCGGATCCGTCGCCGCCGTCGGATCAGTCCGTGCGCTCGCCCTCCGCGGGCTCCTCCGGGCCGGCCAGCGCCGCGTCCAGCCGGGCGCGCGCGCCCTCCAGCCAGCGCCGGCACACCTTCGCCAGCTCCTCGCCGCGCTCCCACAGGGCCAGCGACTCCTCCAGCGTCGTGCCGCCCGCCTCCAGGCGGCGCACGACCTCGATCAGCTCGTCCCGTGCTTGCTCGTACCCGAGCGTGCCGGTCGCCGCAGCCGCAGTCGTCGTCCCGTCGTCCGTCATGCGTTCACCCTATTCGTGAGCTGTGACATCAAGGGCCCGGCCACCGGCCCGCCACCCGGCCTCCGGCGCGTCACTCGGCCACCCGCACCGTGAACTCGCCCTCCGACACCCGTGCCCGCAGCTCCTCGCCCGGCGCCCCGGCGTCCGACGGGGAGCGCACCACATGTCCGTCCGGCCGCTGCAGCACCGCATACCCCCGCTCCAGCGTCGCCGCGGGTGACAGCGCGACCACCCGCGCCCGGGTGTGCGCGAGCTCCGAGTCGGCCCGGTCCAGCAGATGGCCCAGCACCCGGCGGCTCCGCCCGGCCAGCGCGTCGATCTCCGCCGCCCGCTCGTCCACCATCCGCTGCGGGCGTTCCATGGCCGACCGGCCCAGCGCGTGCGCCAGTCCCCGCTCCTCCCGGTCGAGCAGTCCCCGTACGGTCCGCAGCGCCCGGTCCCGGAGCTGCTGCACCCGGTCGAGCTCCTCGCCCACGTCGGGGACGACCTTCTTGGCCGCGTCGGTCGGTGTCGACGCCCGCAGGTCCGCGACCAGGTCGAGCAGGGGGGAGTCCGGCTCGTGCCCGATGGCCGACACCACCGGCGTACGGCACGCTGCCACCGCGCGGATGAGCTGCTCGTCGGAGAACGGCAGGAGGTCCTCCACGCTGCCGCCGCCGCGCGCGACGACGATCACGTCGACCTCGGCCAGCTCGTCGAGCTCCTTCACCGCCTGGACGACCTGGTTCACGGCGTGCACTCCCTGTACGGCGGTGTTGCGCACCTCGAAGCGCACCGCGGGCCAGCGGCGCCGCGCGTTCTCCAGGACATCGCGCTCGGCCGCCGACGCCCTTCCGCAGACCAGGCCGATCAGCTGTGGCAGGAACGGCAGGGGCTTCTTGCGGTCCAGTGCGAACAGGCCCTCGGCGGCCAGCGACTTCTTCAGCTGCTCCAGCCGCACCAGCAGCTCGCCGATGCCCACCGGCCGTATCTCCGTGGCCCGCAGGGACAGCTGCCCGCGCGGCGCGTACCACTCGGGCTTGGCGAGGACGACGACCCGCGCGCCCTCCGTCACCACATCGGCGATCCGGTCGAACACCTGGCGGAAGCACGTCACGCTCACCGAGATGTCGTGCGACGGGTCACGCAGTGTCAGAAAGACGACGCCGGCGCCGGGCCGCCGCGACAGTTGGGTGATCTGCCCCTCGACCCAGACCGCGCCGAGCCGGTCGATCCACCCCCCGATGAGCCGTGACACGTCGCCGACGGGCAGCGGAGCTTCCGGGGACGTAGTGAGAGCCATGCGGCGAGCGTATCGGCCGGGACGGACATCGACGGGGGAACCCGGCCGGGCTCCCGGCCCTCAGGGCGCCGCCCGCCCCACCGCGCTCCTCAGACCGCCCGCCGCCCCCACTGGGCCCCGAGCACCACCAGGCCGATGCCCAGCCAGCACAGCCCGACCAACTGGGCGCTCGTCGTCGCCTCCAGGATCACCGCGATCAGCACACCGGCGCCCACCACCGGCAGCAGCACATGACGCCACCAGTTCGGCGGGCCCTCCATCCGGCGTACCGCGAACCAGCCCACCACCGACGCGTGCAGCAGGACGAACGCCGTGAGGGCACCCACGTTCACCACCGACACCAGGTGGTCGAGCCCGTCGTCGCGCCGGGCCGCCCACACCGCCGCCACCAGCGTCACGACCGCGGTGCCCCCGATCGCGACGCGCGGTACCCCGGACCCGCCGTCGACCCGGGCGAGGAACGACGGCAGCCGGTGCTCCCGGGCCATGGCGAACACCAGCCGCCCGGCCGCGGCCTGCCCGGCCAGCGCAGCGAAGGCCGCCCCGATGGCCTTGCTCACGGCCACCAGATCGTGCAGCCACGTCCCGACCGAGGCGTCCACCGCGTCGTAGAACGCCGACCCCTGCATCACCGGGTTCGCCGCCAGTTCCGCCGAGCTCACGGGCTCCAGCAGCGCCGCCAGGTACGACTGGACCACGAACAGCACCCCGGCGAGGACGAGACAGAACAGCACCGCCCGCGCCACCTTCGCCGAACCCCCCGTCACCTCCTCCGCGAACGAGGCGATCGCGTCGAAGCCCAGATACGAGAGCACCGCGACGGACACCGCCCCCAGCACCGCCGTCATCGAGAAGCCGGAGTCCCCGGTGAACGGCGTCAGCCAGCCGCGCTGTGCCCCGTCCCTGGCCAGCACCACCACCGCGGACACCATGAACACCAGCAGCACCACGATTTCCATGGCGAGCACGGCGAAGCCCACCCGGGCGGCCGCCCGCACGCCCCAAAGGTTGAGCAGCGTGGTCACGGCCACCGCGATCGCCGTCCACACCCACCGCGACACATCCGGGACCAGCGCGTTCATCGCGATCCCGGAGAAGAGGTAGGCGACCGCCGGAATGAGCAGGTAGTCGAGCATCGCCATCCAGCCCGCGATGAAACCCGGCGCTTCCCCGAGCCCCTTGCGGGCGTACGCGAAGACCGAACCCGCCAGCGGTGCCACGCGCACCATCTGGGCGTAACTGAAGGCGGTGAAGGCCATCACGACAGTCGCCACGACATAGACCAGCGCGACGGCGCCGTCGGACTTCGCGTCGAGCGTGCCGAACACGCCGACCGGCGCCATGGGGGCGATGAACAGCAGCCCGTAGACCACCAGGTCCCGGAAGCCGAGCGTGCGTCGCAGCCTTCCGCCGTCCGCGCTGCTGCCCGCCATCAGTCCTCCGTCGTCCGCCTGCCCGCCGCACAGGGCTTCAGTCTCCCGACCCCGCAGAGCCCGCGCCTGTTCGGTACGGCCTTACGATGGGACGCATGACTGCTACTCCTGCCCGCCGTGTCCTTCTCGCCGCGCCCCGTGGCTACTGCGCGGGCGTGGACCGTGCCGTGATCGCCGTCGAGAAGGCCCTGGAGCAGTACGGGGCCCCGATCTACGTCCGGCACGAGATCGTGCACAACAAGTACGTCGTGCAGACCCTGGAGAAGAAGGGCGCGATCTTCGTCGACGTCACCGCGGAGGTCCCCGAGGGCTCCATCGTGATGTTCTCCGCCCACGGCGTCGCGCCGACCGTCCACGCGGAGGCCGCCGAGCGCAAGCTCGCCACCATCGACGCGACCTGCCCGCTCGTCACCAAGGTCCACAAGGAAGCCGTCCGCTTCGCCAAGGAGGACTACGACATCCTCCTGATCGGCCACGAGGGCCACGAGGAAGTCATCGGCACGAGCGGTGAGGCCCCCGACCACATCACGCTGGTCGACGGCCCCGAGGACGTCGCGGGCGTCTCCGTACGCGACGAGTCGAAGGTCGTCTGGCTCTCCCAGACCACGCTCTCCGTGGACGAGACGATGGAGACGGTGGACGCGCTCAAGGAGAAGTTCCCGAAGCTGATCTCCCCGCCCAGCGACGACATCTGCTACGCCACGCAGAACCGTCAGATCGCGGTGAAGAAGCTGGCCGAGGACGCGGAACTGGTCATCGTCGTCGGCTCCAAGAACTCGTCGAACTCGATCCGCATGGTCGAGGTCGCCCTGGACGCCGGCGCGCCCGCCGCACACCTGGTGGACTTCGCCGACGAGATCGACGAGAGCTGGCTGGAGGGCGTCAGCACGGTCGGCCTCACCTCGGGCGCCTCGGTCCCCGACGTCCTGGTCGACGGGGTGCTGGAGTGGCTGGCCGAGCGGGGTTACGGCGACGTGGAGACGGTGAAGACCGCGGACGAGTCGATCACCTTCTCCCTTCCCAAGGAGCTCCGCAGGGACCTGCGCGCCGAGGCGGCCGCACTCTCCGCCGAGTAACGGGAACGCACCCCGCGTGGCACGGATCCCCTCCCCGGGGAGTGATCCGTGCCACCTGCCCGTACCGTGGATTCCATGGAGATCTTCGGTGTGGACATCGGCGGGTCAGGGATCAAGGGTGCTCCCGTGGACCTGGACCGCGGAGAGCTGGCGCAGGAGCGCCACAAAGTACTGACACCGCATCCGGCCACGCCCGCGAGCGTGGCCGACGGTGTGGCCGAGGTCGTCGGCCACTTCGACTGGAAGGGCCCGGTCGGCATCACGTTCCCCGGGGTGGTCACGGGCGGCATCACCCGTACCGCGGCCAACGTGGACAAGGACTGGATCGACACGGACGCCCGTGCGCTGCTCAGCGGCCGCATCGGGCAGCCGGTCACGATCCTCAACGACGCCGACGCGGCCGGAATCGCCGAGATGACGTTCGGCGCGGGTCGCGGCCGCAAGGGCACCGTGATCATGCTGACCCTGGGTACGGGAATCGGCAGCGCCCTCTTCACCGGCGGACAGCTGGTCCCCAACACCGAGCTCGGCCACCTGGAGCTGCACGGGCACGAAGCGGAGAAGCGCGCCTCCACGAAGGCCAAGGAGGACGAGGACCTGAGCTGGCCCCACTGGGCACACCGGGTGCAGAAGTACCTGGTCCACGTGGAGATGCTGTTCTCGCCCGAGCTCTTCATCATCGGCGGGGGAGTCAGCCGCAAGGCGGAGAAGTTCCTCCCCCTCATCGAACACGTACGGGCCGAGGTGGTTCCGGCCGAGCTGCAGAACAACGCGGGCATCGTGGGCGCGGCCATGGCGGCCGCAGGGAACTGACCAGGGCTACGGACGGGGGCGGCGCGCACCCTGACCGGACCTGGCCAGGTGCCGCTGCCGCTCCCGCATGTGCCGGATCTTCCGAACGGTCGCGATGATCCCGGCGACGAGCGTGCCGCCGTACAGCCAGCCCGCATGGACGGCGAGCGCGGTGACGACGGCCATCGTCTGCCCGCCGAAGCCGCCCGTTCCGCCGGCGACCGGGATCACGCCGACGGCGAAGGCGATGGGCACACTGATCGGCGCCGTGACCAGGTCGGCGGGTCGCACCCAGAGCGCGGTCAGCGCGCTGACGGGCAGGAACAGCACCCCGTACACGATCTCCGAGCTGCCGAGGAGCAACCGGTCCAGGCAGGCCAGCAGGAACATGACCAGGGCCGCGAAGAGCCCGGCGCCGATGCCGGTCAGCCGGGGGTTGGGGAACCTGCGCAGCGCGAGCACCACGGGTGCGACGGTGCGGGGCCTGGGCGCCGGCCCCGGTGCGACCGCCACTCCCACGCCTGCCGGTACCGGACAGGCCGCGGCCTCGCCGAGGCCGCCCGGCGGGGACAGCGGGGCCGGCTGGGGCTGCCTGCGCTGCGGGGTACGTGTCCTGTGCTGCTCCACCTGGACAACCTAGGTCGCGGCGCGGGTCCTTTCGGGCGTTGGACACGCGCTTTGGCCGACCTTGGCCCTGCGTTCGATACCGCACGGCCGAAACCTGCCCCGTCCGGCCGCGCACCCGCCCCGCCCCGGACCCGTGACCGGCCGCCCCGCCCCGCCCGTAAACTGGAGAATCGGTCCACACCGGGCCCGCCCTCCACAGCCCCTCAGCTCACTCATCGTCCTCACCTCAGGAAGTCGCCAAAGTGTCGCTCACGATCGGAATCGTCGGCCTGCCGAATGTCGGCAAGTCGACCCTGTTCAACGCCCTGACCAAGAACGACGTGCTGGCGGCCAACTACCCGTTCGCCACCATCGAGCCGAACGTCGGAGTCGTGGGCGTCCCCGACCCGCGCCTGCACACGCTCGCCGAGATCTTCGGCTCGCAGAAGCTGCTCCCCGCCACCGTCGACTTCGTCGACATCGCGGGCATCGTGCGCGGCGCGAGCGAGGGTGAGGGCCTGGGCAACAAGTTCCTCGCGAACATCCGCGAGTCCGATGCGATCTGCCAGGTCATCCGTGCCTTCAAGGACGAGAACGTCGTCCACGTCGACGGCAAGGTCTCGCCCAAGGACGACATCGAGACGATCAACACCGAGCTGATCCTGGCCGACCTCCAGTCCGTCGAGAAGGCCGTCCCGCGCCTGACGAAGGAGGCCCGCCTCCAGAAGGAGAAGGTCGCCGTCCTCGCCGCGGTCGAGGAGGCCCAGAAGATCCTCGAGGCGGGCGACACGCTCTTCTCCGTGGGCATCACCGCGGGCACGGAGAAGGGGCAGCTCCTGCACGAGCTGCACCTGCTCACGACGAAGCCATTCCTGTACGTCTTCAACGTCGACGAGGACGAGCTGGTCGACGAGGACTTCAAGAACGAGCAGCGCGCCCTCGTCGCCCCGGCCGAGGCCATCTTCCTCAACGCCAAGATCGAGTCCGAGCTGATCGAGCTCGACGACGACGAGGCGCTCGAGCTCCTCCAGTCCATGGGCCAGGAGGAGCCCGGCCTGGCGACCCTCGGCCGCGTCGGTTTCGACACGCTGGGCCTGCAGACCTACCTCACGGCAGGCCCCAAGGAGACCCGCGCCTGGACGATCAAGAAGGGCGCCACGGCTCCCGAGGCGGCCGGTGTGATCCACACCGACTTCCAGAAGGGCTTCATCAAGGCGGAGATCATCTCCTTCGACGACCTGGTCGAGACGGGCTCGGTCGCCGAGGCCCGCGCCAAGGGCAAGGCCCGCATGGAGGGCAAGGACTACGTCATGCAGGACGGCGACGTGGTGGAGTTCCGCTTCAACGTGTAGTCGCACCGTTGCTGCACGTTAGCAGCGTCAAAGGGGCAGGTCGGAAGGGGGTCGGACTCTGGAGAGTCCGACCCCTTCCGCATTCCCGTGCTGACTTTCAGCTGCTTCGGGGAGGCACGAGCTTGTCGAGGTCTAGGCTGACCTCGAAGGGCACGGGGCGCTGGAGGGTGCCTCGGAAGATCCCGGCGGGCGCGTATGCGCCGGTGGGTTCGTCGAGCTCGTAGACGTGGACGACGGGCGCCCCGCCTTCGTCCTCGATGCACCAGTAGTGCGGGATGTCGGCCTCCGCGTACTTCCGGAGCTTTACTGTGCGATCGCGATGGGCGGACTCGGGGGAGACGACCTCGATGACGAGCTGGACGTCCTTTGGTGCGAACCAGGTGCGGTCGCCGTCGAAGTCGGTCGTCGTCACCAGCAGGTCCGGTTCGGGACGGTTGCGCGGGTCGAGCTTGATGGTCATCTCGCGGCCGACTCTGGTGTCGGCGGGCGCCTGCTCCATGAGTGCGACCGTGAGCATGGTGACGAGGTGGCCATGCCACCACCTCTGGGGCGACATCATGAAGACGAGGGCTCCGTCGATCAGCTCGGTGTGGCGGGGCGCCTCGGGGAGGCGGTCGAGGTCCTCCGCGAACCAGCCCTCCGCGCGCGGCGGGCGCATCCAGTCGGGCAGTGCGGTCATGTCTTCACGGTAGCGGCCTGAAGCTCAGGCTGGAGAGCCAACGATCTCGGCCGGATGGTTTTCGGGAACTTTCCACGCTGACCACCGTGGCGATCTGAACCGCTGAGTCGCTCATGACCCGGATGCTAGGCAGGTGGCTCGGCTCTCGTCTTCTCCACGACGGCCGCGTTTTGGGCTCTCGTCCACAACCGGCGTCAGGCGAGGGCGGTTGCCCAGGCCGACGCCCTCACGGAGAAGGCTCAACGGGAGCAGGCGGAACCGTACGTCATCGTCGACATCAGGCCCCGCATCCCTGGTTCGTCATTGCTTGTGCTGGTGATCGAGAACATCGGCCAGACGTTGGCCCGCAACGCACGCATCTCGGTGAGTCCTCCGCTCCAGACCACCCTGGGGGCCGAGCGGGCCGAGACCCTCGACCGTGCTGTTGGTCGGCGCATCGCGACCCTTCCCCCAAGCGCCGCATCCCCTTCGTCATGGATGTGGGCCATCAACTGTTCTCCTCGGAGCTGCCCAAGGTCTACGAGTTCCGGGTGGAGCCGGACGGACCCTTCGGTCGCGTGGACCCGCTCACCAGCTCGGTGTAGTCCGCCGTCGAGCAGATCCCCATGGAGCCGCTGGGTGATGGAGGTGCTCTCACGTGATGGATGACGTTCTCCCGTGCTGATTCTGTCCTGACTTGGCCCGCCCTGAATCACGTTTACGCAGGTCAGAGCTCTATATGACACGTTCCGCATCAACGTGTGATCGGTCCGTTACTGCGGGCCAAGGGCGTTTCGTCAGGTTCGCAGGTGGCAACGGGTCGGCTCCTCCGGGAGTCGACCCCTTGCCGTTTGCCGCGCCGTTCCCCTGCGGGAGGGGAGCCGGATGTCTGGCGCACCGTCATCTGGGGCGGTCGGTAGGCAGTTCGAGCATCGGCTCGAAGGCGGAGTCCTCCTCGTCGGGAACGTAGGGGAGGAAGCCGTCGGGGACGGTGCGGGCAGCGGTGGCTATGAGGCGGTCGAGGACTTCCTGTTCCGTGGCCGGGGGGAGACCCAGGGCGGCCAGGAGGCGCTCGCAGGCCGCGGGGTGGTCAGGGTGGTCGTCGAGGTGGTCGGAGCTGAGGGCCGGGGGCCGGAAGCCGGCCAGGGCGTCGTGCCAGGACGGAAGGGCGACCACGAGGGTCAGGACATCGGCGAGGGACTCGCCTATCAGGGTGGCCCGGCCCTCCGAGTCGGTATAGAGCACCGGGCGGGGGCCGCCGGGGGCGGCCGGGCCGCAGAGGTAGTGGGTGCCGCCCGCGTTGCAGCCGGCGACGGGCTCGACCGGGAGGCCGTTGGGCAGGGCGATCGGCTCGATCGGGTCGGTGCGGGCGAGGTCGAACTCTCCGTCGCAGGCCAGGTAGGAGGCGGCCTCGGGATGGGCGGCGATCCTTTCGAGAAGGGCGTCGTCCGAGAGGGCGGCCGGGTTGAGGGCCGCGGCGATCGCGGGGGTGAGCGGACGTCCGGACAGGACGTGGCGGACGGCGTCGAGAGGCACGGGGCGCTCGTAGTAGTCCTCGAAGTGCGCCCGGACGGCTTCGGGGGAGCGGTCGGCGAGGAGGTGGAAGAGGTAGCCGGAGCCGTCGGGGTCCTCGCTGCCGGGCGGGAAGGCGATGGACGAGCCCGTGCGCCAGGTTGTGTCGTCGCTCTCCCGCCACAGGCAGGCGGTGACGTGAGGGGCGTCGATGTCGTCGTCCCGGAAGGCCGGTTCGTCCAGGAGCGGGCGCAGCGCGGCGGGTACGTCGTCGATGACACCGGGCCAGACCTGCTCGTCACCCGCCCCGTACGGGCTCATCCTCGACTCGTGGGCGAACCCGCGTATGAGCGTGCCGGCCGGGGTGAAGAGGACCGAGAAATCGTCCCCCGAGCCGTTGTCCATCAAGGCTGCCTCTTCGCCGGGGCCCCAGGTGGTGCTGAAGGTGTAGTAACAGAACTGTGGATCGTCGCAGATCGTGGCCTCCAGGACAGCCAACGCACGCAGGTGGGCGCGGAGTTCGGCGGGGTCGGGGAGGAGGGCGGCGATCTCGTGCACGGTACTCATGGCGTCATGGAAGCAGTCACCACCGACAACCCGGCGCAGCCGGACGGCCCCGAGGGATCGGGAGAGGCCATCACCCGGTGGTGATCGGCGAGTTCGCTGATGATCCCTTCGACATCGCACCTGGGGCTTACGCGCCGTCCGGCGCGACCTGGTCCTTCGCTTCTATCCTGGTGAGGAGGGCGGACGGGCTCGCAGCGAGCGCGAAGGGAGCTGCCCCATGACCGAGCGGATCAGCGACCCCTGGCGGACCTCGGCCGGGCCGGAGAGCCGTCAGGCTCTCGAACGGGCCAGGGAGGCCGTCTCCCGCGAGGCGTGGGGCGATGCCTACCAGGTGATGCACCGCATCGACCCGGACCTCCTGGACGCCGACGATCTCGTTGCTCTTGCCGACGCGGCCTGGTGGACCAGCCGCGTCGACGAGTCCGTGGCGGTGCGGACGAAGGCGTACTCCGCCTACGCGGACAGGGGCGAGTCCCGGCAGGCCGGTCACTGTGCGTGGATGCTCTTCTACGAGCACCAGCAGGCCGGACGGAATGCCGCGGCCGCCGGCTGGCTGCACCGTGCGCGGCAGCGGCTCGCGGGTGAACCCGAGTGTGTCGAGCAGTGCTACCTGGCGTGGGCCGATTCCGAGGAGGCGCAGAACCGCGGTGCCTTCGGTGAAGCCATGGACCATGCCTGCCGGATGGCCGCCATCGCGCGGCGCTGCGGCAGTGCGGACCTCCTGGCCCTGAGCACCGAGGCCGAAGCGGGTGTGCTGCTGGCCGAGGGGCGGGTCGCCGAGGGGATCGAGCGGCTCGACGACGTGATGTGCGCGGTCGCGGCGGGCGAGCTCAGCGCCTTCTTCACCGGTTGGATCTTCTGTCTCGGGCTCCAGCAGTGCATGGCCAGCGCCGACCTCGACCGGGCCGCCGAGTGGACCGACGCGGCCATGGCCTGGTGCGCCGCGATGCCCGAGGAGAACAACTTCCGCGGTCTGTGCCGGGTGCACCGGGTGGAGGTGCTCGAGCTGCGCGGCTCCTGGTCGCAGGCCGCCACCGAGGCGGCCCTGACCTGCAAGGAGCTGTTGCCGTACGAGGCGCAGGCGGCCGCCGAGGCGGTGTATCTCGAGGGTGAGATCCAGCGCAGGCGCGGTGACAGGGCTGCCGCCGGGCGCTCGTACGCCCGTGCACGCGAACTCGGCCGTGACCCGCAGCCGGGCCTCGCCCTGCTCCTCCTCGCCCAGGGCAGGTCCGACGCCTCGGAAGCCGCTCTGCGGGTCGCGATCGCCGCCGACGGAGGCCGGCACCGCGGCCGGCTGTTCGCAGCCCAGGTCGAGATCCTCCTCGCCCTCGGCCGGGTCGACGAGGCCCGCGCGGTGGCGGACGAGCTGGAGGCCGCCGCGCGCGAGTGGCAGCTGCGGCGGGAGTCCGATCGCACTCCGCCGCACGCGACCGCGGCGTGGGCGGGCGGCGCCGTCGCCTTCGCCGAGCACGACCTGCGGCGCGCGTTTCCGCTGCTGCACCGGGCGCTGGCGCTCTGGCTCGACCTGGGGGTCCCGTACGAGGCCGCGCAGACCCGGATGACCCTGGCCGCCGCCGACCGGGCGGCGGGGGACGACGAGAGCGCGCGTCTCGAGCTGCGTGCCGCCCATGCGGCCTTCGAGGCGCTGGGGGCGGTACCCGACGCACGCAGGGCGGCGGCCCTGCTCCGGCTCCCGGGCGAGCTCACCGGGCGGGAGGTCGAGGTGCTCAGGCTGGTCGCCGACGGACGTACCAACCGGGCCGTCGCCGCCGAGCTCACCATCAGCGAGCACACCGTCGCCCGGCACCTCAACAACATCTTCGCCAAGATCGACGTGTCCTCGCGGGCCGCTGCCACCGCCTACGCGTACACACACGGCCTGGTGGCACCCCGCGCATAGGCCGTTCCGCCCATGGCGCACTCCGACGGAATGGGCAGTTCCGACGATGAACGCGAGGCGCTTCCGGACTACAACGGAAGTACCGAGCTCAACTCGTACAGCCGAGGACAGGAGAGCGGTGGCGGTCATGACCACCTATGCAGGAACTCTGGTCGGCGCAGCCGCCGAGCGGCTGGGGGAGGCCGTGCACGGCGACATCGTCCAGCCGGGCGAACCCGGCTACGACGAGGCCCGCACGGTCTACAACGCGATGATCGACAAGAGACCCGCGGCCGTCGTCCGGGCCGCCGACGCGGGGGATGTCATCGCCACGGTGAACCTGGCCCGGGAGCAGAACCTGGCCCTGGCGGTACGGGGCGGCGCCCACAGCGTGTCCGGCTACGGAACCTGCGACGACGGGGTCGTCCTGGACCTCTCGGGGATGCGCGGAGTCCGGGTCGACCCCACCACGCGCACCGCGTGGGCGGAGGGTGGCTGCACCTGGGCGGACGTCAACCACGCCACGCACGCCTTCGGCCTGGCCACCACCGGGGGAGTGGTCTCCAGCACCGGCATCGGCGGGCTCACCACCGGCGGCGGCATGGGCCATCTGGCCAGGAGCTGCGGGCTGGTCTGCGACAACCTCGTCGCGGCCGACGTGGTCGTGGCCGACGGATCCTTCCTGACCTGTACGGGGGAGCCGGACGACGGGAACGCGGACCTCTTCTGGGCCCTGCGGGGAGGCGGAGGCAACTTCGGCGTCGTCACGTCCTTCGCCTACCGGCTGCACCCCGTGGCCGACATCCTGGGCGGCCCGACGTTCTACCCGCTCGACGGCGGCGTACTGCGGCGGTACCGGGAGCTGGTCGCCGAGTCCGACGAGCGGCTCGGAGCACTGCTGGTCATCGGGCTCGGCCCGCCGCTCCCGTTCCTGCCCGAGCGCCGGCACGGGCGGCCGCTGTGCGGTGTCGTCGCCTGCTGGGCCGGGCCCGAGGCGCAGGACGACGAGATACGCGCCCGCCTCGCCGGCCTCGGCCCGGTTATCGGGCAGCATGTCGGGCGCATGCCGTACCCGGTGATCAACACCCTCTTCGACGAGCTGCTCCCCGCAGGGCTCTTCCACTACTGGAAGGGCACGTTCAGCGAGGGGCTGCCGGACGGGGCCATCGACGCGTACGTCGAGTACGGCGCCGAATCCCCTTCCATCCAGAGCTCGACCGTCGTGTTCCCCATCGACGGCGCCTGCCACCGGGTCGCACCCGAGTCAACCGCGTTCGCCTACCGCGACGCGGACTTCTCGACCGCGCTCAGCCCCACCCTCCCCACACGCGACGAATGCGTGGCCAACATGGACTGGGTACGCCGTTTCGCAGAGGCGCTGCGACCCCACTCGATGGAGGGCGCGTACGTCAACTTCATGGGAGAGGACGACCAGGACCGGGTCCGGGCCAACTACCGGCAGAACTACGACCGGCTGACGACGGTCAAGCGGCGGTACGACCCCTCCAACCTGTTCCGTCTGAACCACAACATCGCCCCGTGACCCGGACCGGTTGAACGGGCTAGGTCAGGCTCCGGGTAAAGGGCCCGCTGCCGACGCCGGCGCGGCCGCGTTCACCGGCCGCGGACCACCAGTTCGCGCACGCCCGCCGGCTTCTCCGCGTCCGCCGAGCGCACCGTCACCCGCACCTGCCGGGCGGGGTCCCCGGACCGGTACGGCCGCCAGGTCCGGCCGTCGAGCGAGGTCTCCAGGGTGTGGGAGGCGGGAGCGGTGTCGGACCACCGGGGGGTGACAGAGGTGACCCGCAGGACCCTGCGCAGGTCCACGGTCAGGGTTCCCGTCGCGCCGTCGGGGGACCACGCCGTCGACGGGCTGCCGTCCACCGCCGCGGCGGCGTACAGGCCGGGGGTCTCGGACGTGGCTGTCGCGGGGCGGCATCGCGCCGCGTCGGCCGTCACGGCGAGGTCGGGACGGCGGGTGGGGAGGGTGAGCGTGGTGGAGAGGCGGCGCGGGCCCGACGGGGTGTGGACCGTGAAGGGGGCGCCGTCCGTCAGCCGGACCGTGGTGCGGCGCGGGCCGATCGAGATGTCGTACGTACGGCCCCGGTAGCGCAGCCCCGTCAGTTCCACGCCCTCGCGGAGCTGGGGCGGCAGGAGCGGGTTGAGCCGTACGCCGTCCTCGCGCAGCCGCAGGCCCGTCAGGCCGTGGGTGAAGACCTGGAGGAAGCCGCCCTTGCCGGTGAGGAAGTCCTCGGCGGGGAAGCCGGAGAGCGGGTCCTCGGCGCCGGACTTCTCGCCGCGCGCCTCGGAGAAGAGGTTGAAGGGGCCGCGCACGAAGGGGCGTACGGCACGTTGGAGATACGTGTACGTGGCGCAGCCGGGTTCCCCGATCGCGGCTGCGTCGATCGCGTGCACCGAGTCCGTCATCGCGGGGCCGTCCGGATCGGTGCGCGCGGCGTAGTAGTCGAGCGTCGCGGCGGCGGCGCCTTCCTCCATGGGCCATTCGAGCGGGTAGACGAGCAGCACGGTGTCGGCCTGCTTGATGGTCGAACCGTTGTACCCGGCGTACTGGAGGAACAGCTTCCGCTCGGCGTCGTACGGGATGCGGAGCCCGTCGGCGACCCGGGTCCAGCCCGCGGGCGCCGGGTGGCCGAGGAGCTGGGCGGCGCGGGTGGCGTTGCGCAGTGCGGTGGCGGCGACGGCGTTGGTGAAGACCCCGTCGGTGACGCCGTTGCTGTACTCGTCGGGGCCCGCGACGTTCTTCACGGAGTAGCTGCCGTCGCTGTTCGCCGTGGCGCGCGACTGCCAGAACTCGGCGATGCCCTGAAGGAGCGGCCAGCCCCGGGTCCCGAGCCAGGTCCGGTCGCCGGTGGCCAGGTAGTACTGCCGGACGGCGAGGGATACGTCGCCCTGGAGGTGGTTCTGGGTGAGGCAGTGCGGCGGGTCCCAGCTCTGGCACTCGGTGTCGAGCCGGCCCCTGCTCGCGCTCGTCCACGGGTAGAACAGGCCGCGGTGGCCCAGCTTCTCGGCGTTGGCGCGGGCGGCACCTCTGGTGCGGTAGCGGTACTCGACCACGGGGCGGGCCAGTTCGGGGCGGGTGGCGAGCAGCCCCGGGTACATCCACGTCTCCGCGTCCCAGAACACCATGCCCGCGTAGTTGTCGCTGGTCAGCCCCGCCGGGGCGACGCTGTCCGAGGAACCGGCACGGGTGTTGGCGAGCAGGCCGTACTGCGCGGCACGCAGCCAGGCCTGCAGATCCGGGCTGCCCGGGACGGCGATGTCGGCGGCCCAGGCGTTCCGCCAGGCGGCCGCGTTGTCGGCGAGGACTCCGGACCAGCCGCGCCGGGCGGCGCGCCGTGAGGCTTCGCGCGCGGAGGCGAGCGGCGTGCGGGAGGTGAGGGCGGTGTCGATGCCCACGTACTTCTCGAAGGTGTACGAGCGGCCCGCCTCGACCCGGGTGGTCCGGGTGCCGTTGCCGGAGCCCGTCTGGACGATCGCCCCCGTCGTGCCCGTACCGAGTGTGCGGAACGTGCCGTCGTCCGCGACCGTGACCCGGCGCGCCCCGCGCGCGTCCAGGCGTCCCGTGACCGTCGCCGTACCGCTCCAGTGCGGGGTCATCCGCAGGCGTACGGCCCCGGTGTGCACGTCGGAGCGGTCCGTCATCACCTCGTACGTCAGATCGGTCTTCCGGCCGTCGGCGGTGGTCCAGCGCAGCGACGTCACCACGACACCGCAGCGCAGGAAGGCGGTCTGCCGGTACCGCGAGACGCGGCCGGCGGGCGTGCCGGTCCCGAAGGTCTCCGTACCGACGCGCACGTCGAGGGTGGTCCAGCTCGGCAGGGCGGCGATCACCTCGCGGCCCTCGGCGAGGCCCTTGTCGCGGGCGTAGAGCCCGGAGACGAAGGCACCGTCGTACCGTGGTGCGTAGAGGGGCCAGCCCGTCTTCCCGCCCGTCGCCGCGTATCCGGTGCCCGTGGCGGGGACCCGGTGGCCCAGATAGCCGTTGCCGACGTAGGGGTCGTATCCTGCGGCTTCGCCGAAGGCGGTGGACGTCGGCGCCCAGGAGGCGTCGTCGGAGGCGGCGGACCTGCCGGGTGCGTCCCGGGCGGTCGCGTGGCCCGTCCGCCCGCACGAGGCGGGCAGTGGTGCCGTCGCGGGTACGGCGGCCCTCGTGCCGGTCGCGTGGGAGAGCGGCGGCAGGGGGACGATCAGTGCGCCCGCCACCAAGGATGTGAGAACAGAGATGCGCGTGAGGCTCACCGTACGAAGGTAGGCAGGGCTGCGGCGCGGGTACGGCTGCGGCGCGCGGGTGAACGGCTGACCGGACGGCACTCGGAGCGGACCGGTCCAGGGCAGAGGGAGAACGGCATGTCGTATCCGGAACCCGTGTACGCGGACGGCGAGGGCGAGATCAGCGCCCAGTACCGCCCGGCGGACACCACGCCGAATCTGCTGACGCGCAGCGGCGGTACCACGCACTACCTGGCGACGACGGAATCGACGCACGGCGAGTTCGGTCTCTACCGGATCAACATGGCGCCCAGGGCCGGTGGCCCTGCCACGCACTTCCACCGCACGATCTCGGAGTCGTTCTTCATCCTCGACGGGACGGTGCGGATCTACAACGGCGAGCGCTGGGTCGACACGACCGAGGGCGACTTCCTGTACGTGCCGCAGGGTGGCCTGCACGCCTTCCGCAACGACTCGGACGCACCCGCATCGATGCTGCTCCTGTTCACGCCCGGGGCGCCGCGCGAGGAGTACTTCGAGAAGGTGTCGCAGGTGTCCGACTGGCCGGAGAAGGAGCGCGCGGAGTTCTTCATCAGGCACGACACGTACTGGACGGACTGACGGTTCCGCTCACGGCGCGGGACGGGTTCCGGTCACGGCGCGGGCTCCGTCAGGGTGCGGGCGCCAGGCCTGTCTTGAGGCCTGCGCCGCACAGGGGCACGACGACGCTGCGGTCCGTCCAGTCACCCACGGCCGCCCAGCAGGCGACCCCGGTCGTCTCGACGAAGAAGCCGCGGGCCGCCAGGTCCTGCTGCGCGGCGCGGATCCGGTCCTCGGTGACCGTGAGGAAGGTGCCGCCTGACTCCCTGACGGCCGCAAGGATCTGCCGGGCGCGCGGGGGACGGGGGATGGCGATGCCCTCCGCGAGCGTGGGGGACGCATGGCCGGGGGAGTCGAGCAGTTTCCCGGCGCCCGCACGGAACGCCTCGGCGAGCGGGGACACGGCCTCGGCCTGTACGGCGATCAGTGCGGGACGGCGGTCGATCAGGCCCTGCGCGAGGAGTTCCGCCGTGGCCAGGGCCGCGCCGAGGAGCAGGGTGCCGTTGCCGACCGGCACGGCGATCGCGTCCGGCAGACTGCCGCCGAGGTCTTCCCACATCTCGTAGACGTAGGTCTTCGTGCCGTGCAGGAAGTACGGGTTGAAGACGTGTGAGGCGTAGAAGGTGCCGGGCGCGTCGGCGGCGGCGCGGGCGGCCCTCGCGGTGGCCTCGCGGTCGCCGGGCACGATCTCCAACCGGGCGCCGTGCGCACGGATCTGCTCGGTCTTCTTCGGGGACGTTCCCTCGGGGACGTACACCGTGCAGGGCAGGCCGGCCCGGGCGCAGTACGCGGCAACGGCCGTGCCCGCGTTGCCACTGCTGTCCGCGACGACCCGCTCCGGGGCGAGCCGGCGGGCGAGTTCGGCCAGCATGACCGCGCCCCGGTCCTTGAAGGACAGCGTCGGCATCAGGTAGTCGAGCTTGGCCGAGACACTCGCGGTGAGGGGGACGAGCGGCGTCCTGCCCTCGCCGAGGCTGACCGCCGGATCGCCGAGGGGCAGCGCCTCTTCGTAACGCCACAGTGAACTTACGCGTCCGGTCAGCGAGTCGAGGGACATCGGTGACCGGACGTCGAAGTCGAGGTCCCAGGGGCCCCGGCAGCGGGGACAACACCAGGTCAGGTCGGTCGTGTCTGCGCGGGTCCCGTCCTGCGGGCAGCGATAGGTGGCCATGCCCGCCAGCATGTCAGCCGTGTGGCGAATGTATTGCTCATGCCAAGGCAGTCTTGTGGGATTCCTATGGATGGGCCAATCTTTCGCTGGCAGCAGGGCATGCCGCCGTGCGAGGAACCCGGACCGGGGTTCTGTCGTGTCTGGTTTGTCATGCCCATGATGTTCGCAGCATGCACCCCGCTCGACCGAATGCACCCCCCATGCACCGCGATGCAGGTCAATGCACCCCCAGGCATCCCCCACCAGTGCACCGCAAACGAGGAGGACCCCTCACATGGCAGTGAAGCGTCACGCACGCTACGCGCGAAGACTGGCCGCGACGAGCGTCATAACCGGCGCGGCCCTCGCCCTCTCGACCGCGGCGGCCTTCCCGGCCCTCGCGTCCCCGAGCGCGCCGGAAGGCCGGATCGAGAACGCGGGCGCCCCGGGCGCCATCAGCGGCAGCTACATCGTCACCCTCGACGAATCCGCCGCCGACGCCGGATCCGCCGACGGCAAGGCGCTCGCCGCGGAGTACGGCGCGAAGATCAAGAAGACCTACAGTGCGGCGCTCAACGGCTACGCCGTCGAACTCCCGGCCGCGCAGGCGAAGAAGTTCGCCGCGGACCCGGCAGTCGAGTCCGTCGTGCAGAACCGGACCTTCACGATCTCGGGCACCCAGCCCTCCCCGCCCTCGTGGGGACTGGACCGGATCGACCAGACGGCCCTGCCGCTGAACCGGAGCTACACCTACCCGGACAAGGCGGGGGAGGGCGTCACCGCGTACATCATCGACACCGGTGTACGCATCAGCCACAGCGACTTCGGCGGCCGCGCGTCGAACGGCTACGACGCCATCGACAACGACAACACCGCACAGGACGGCAACGGCCACGGCACCCACGTGGCCGGCACCGTCGCCGGGACCTCGTACGGCGTCGCCAAGAAGGCGAAGATCGTCGGCGTCCGGGTCCTCGACAACAGCGGCTCCGGCACCACCGCGCAGGTCGTCGCGGGCATCGACTGGGTGACGGCCAACGCCGTCAAGCCGGCCGTCGCCAACATGAGCCTGGGCGGCGGCGCGGACACCGCGCTCGACACCGCCGTGCGCAACTCGATCGCCTCCGGCGTCACCTACGCCGTCGCGGCTGGTAACGAGTCGACGAACGCCTCCACCAAGTCCCCGGCGCGCGTCGCCGAGGCCATCACGGTCGGCTCCACCACCAGCACCGACGCCCGTTCGAGCTTCTCGAACTACGGCACCGTCCTGGACATCTTCGCGCCGGGCTCCTCGATCACCTCGTCGTGGAACACCGGTGACAGTGCGACCAACACCATCTCGGGCACGTCGATGGCGAGCCCGCACGTCGCCGGTGCCGCAGCCCTGTACCTCGCCGACCACCCCGGCCAGACCCCGGCGCAGGTCTCGGCGGGACTGGTCGCCGCGGCCACCAGCGGCGTGGTGACGAGCCCGGGCACCGGGTCGCCGAACAAGCTGCTGAACGTCGGCACCGGCACCACCCCGCCGCCCACCGGCACCAAGTTCGAGAGCACGACCGGCTACGCGATCGCCGACAACGCCACGGTCGAGTCGCCGATCACCGTCTCCGGTATCAGCGGTAACGCACCGTCAGCGCTCAGCGTTCCCGTGAACATCACGCACACCTACTCCGGCGACCTGAAGATCGACCTGGTCGCGCCCGACGGTTCGGTCTACAACCTGAAGGCGTACGGGACCGGCGGCAGCGCCGACAACGTGATCACCACCTACACGGTGAACGCCTCGTCGGAGGTCGCGAACGGCGTCTGGAAGCTCCGGGTCAGCGACAACGCCACGTACGACACCGGGAGGATCAACTCCTGGGCACTGCAGTTCTGATGCCGGACCGCTTCTGAGCCGGACATGAACGCACGCGGGGCGGCTGCCGTCGGCAGCCGCCCCGCACACCTGAGTCAGGCGAAAGGCCCTAGCGGTGATTGAGCCCGCGGTCGACCGCGGACATCAGCTCGCCGTCGTCCGTGTCGCCGTCCAGCGACCAGAACATCGCACCCCCGAGACCGCGGTCACGGATGTACGAGGTCTTGGCGCGCAGCACCTGCGGATCGTCGTACGTCCACAGGGTCGTCCCGTCGAACAGCCAGGCGTGGCCGTTGCGGGTGTCGCGGTGCACCGTGTACTGCCCGGAATCGGCCAGCTTCTTGAGGGCCTTGTAGTCCTCGTAGCCCGCCGCGTACGTGGCCGGGGCGGGTGCCGTCGCCGGCTGCCCGAGCCCGTCGCCGCCACCGGTCACTCCGGTCCAGCCCTGCCCGTAGAACGGCATGCCCACCACCAGCTTGCGGGCGGGGGCGCCGCGCCTGATCCAGTCACGGACCGTCTGGTCGACGCTGAAGTCGCCCTTCGCGTACAGGGCGGACTGCTGGGCGGTCGTCGTCTCACCGGAGACGTGGAAGTCGTAGCCCTGGAGGTTGACGAAGTCGAAGTCCCGCATGATGCGGCGGACGTCGAAGCCCGCGTCGATCTTGGCGGGTGCGGTCGGGACGAACGCCGAGAGCTCGTAGTGCTTCTGATGCGTCGTCCGGTTCGTCTGCGACTTCTGCGACTTCTGCGACTTCGCGTACGCGTCGAGCTGGGTACGGAACTCGTGCACCAGAGCGGTGAAGTTCTTCTTGTCCTCGGGTCGGTAGACCGTGTCGGTGTCACCGGCGGAACCGGGCCACTCCCAGTCGATGTCGATGCCGTCGAAGAGGCCGGCCGCGGCCCCCTCGCCCCCGCGTACGCCGTCGACGGGCAGGTTGCCCTTGATGTACAGGTCGATGCAGGACGAGACGAGGGCCTTGCGCGAGGCCGCGGTGCGGGCAGCATCGGAGAAGTGGGTGGACCAGCTCCATCCGCCCAGGGAGATCATCACCTTGAGGCCGGGGTGCTTGGCCTTGAGCTCGCGCAGCTGGTTGAAGTTGCCCGCGAGGGCCTGGGTGTCGGTGTCGGCGACGCCGTCCACCGATCCCGCGGCATCGAGCGGACGGGTGTAGTCCGCCCATGCGTCCGCCTCGCCGGGCACGTTGCCCGTGAAGCACCTGCCTTCGGCGCTGACGTTGCCGAAGGCGTAGTTGATGTGGGTGAGCCTGGCGGCCGCACCACTTGTGTCCAGGTCCTTGACCTGGAAGTCGCGCCCGTAGACGCCCCACTGGGTGAAGTAACCGACGCTCTTGTACGCGCGGTCGTGGCCCGCGCCGCGGTCGCCGCGGCTGCCGCGGTCCTGGGCGCCGTCGGCCGTGGCCGCGGGGGCGATGCCGGCCAGCAGCGCGAAGGCGCAGGCGGCCGTGGTCAGTCTGGACAGGGTTCTTCGACGCATGGGACTCGTTCCTGTGCGTGTGCCGGAGCTGGAGAGCCAGCGAGAGCCGTGCTGTGCAGAGGAAGGTATTGGTCTGGACCAAAAACGGTCAAGAGTCTGTGCGGTGCCGCGCGAGGTATGCGCTGGTCGGCAAGGAATCATCACATCGAGTGAAACTTTGGCCTGTGCTTGCGGTGTACAACCCACGGTTGCCAGGCTGTTGCAGTCTGTCAACCTGTTGGGAGTGGCCTGTGACTTTCGGTGAGCAGCCCGCCTATCTGCGCGTGGCGAGCGATCTCAGAGAGAAGATCGTCAACGGCGCGCTGCCGCCTCATACCCGCTTGCCGTCGCAGGCGCGTATCCGCGAGGAGTACGGCGTGTCGGACACCGTCGCGCTGGAGGCGCGGAAGGTGCTGATGGCCGAAGGGCTGGTCGAGGGGCGGTCGGGCTCCGGGACGTATGTGCGTGAGCGCCCGGTCCCGCGCCGGATCGCCCGCTCCGGCTACCGGCCGGGAGCCGGAGCCAGTCCGTTCCGCCAGGAGCAGACGGCGGAAGGAATGCGCGGGACCTGGGAGTCCCGCAGCGAGCAGGAGGGGGCCGGCCCCGAGATCGCCGAACGCCTCGGCATCGAGCCGGGTGACCGGGTGATGCGTACGAGGTACGTCTTCCGGGACGCGGGCGAGCCGATGATGCTCTCGACGTCCTGGGAACCTCTCGCCGTCACGGGCCGTACGCCGGTGATGCTTCCGGAGGAGGGCCCGCTGGGGGGCTGCGGCGTGGTCGACCGGATGGCCGCGATCGATGTCGTCGTGGACAACGTGGCGGAGGAGGTCGGCGCGCGCCCGGGGCTGGCGGAGGAGCTCCTGGCGCTCGGTGGTGTGCCGGGGCATGTGGTGATGGTGATCGGTCGCACGTACTACGCGTCGGGGCGGGCCGTGGAGACCGCTGATGTGGTCGTGCCCGCCGACCGCTACCGGATCGCCTACCATCTGCCGGTCAGGTGACCGGCCGTGAGGCCTGTACAGGACACGACGACCGCGGTGGGGGATGGTGTGTCCGCCGCCCGTGACGAGGAGTTAACTCCCCCTCGCCGCCCTTGACCCGCAGGCAATCGCTGACTGTGAGGATTTGTCATGTCCGGCTCGTAACTTCCCGTTCGTCACCCGCACACGGACCGACGAACGGGAAGTCACCGATGACGGACACGGCAACGCCCACAACGGCCGAGGTGCCGCCACCGGCGCCGCAGGACTGCGCCGGGGCGGCGCCCGGCGCAGCTATGCGAAGCTCGCCGCGGACGAGAGCCGGGAGGACTACTCCCTCCGCTACGCGCCGCACTCCCTCCGGCGCTGGTCGCCGTCGATGGTCGCGGGTACCGCGCTCGGCGGCATCGCCTACCTCGCCGACTTCGCGATCGGCGCCTCGATCGTCTTCACCTACGGGTTCACCAGCGGGTTCGCGTCGATCCTTGCCGCCGCGGCGATCATCTTCCTCACCGGCATACCGATCGCCCGGGCCTGCGCGAAGTACGGCCTGGACATGGACCTGGTCACGCGAGGGGCGGGGTTCGGCTACTTCGGATCGACGCCGACCTCGCTGATCTACGCGTCCTTCACGTTCATCTTCTTCGCCCTCGAAGGCTCGATCATGGCGCAGGCCATGCATCAGGCCGTCGGGCTGCCGGTCGAGGCCGGCTATCTGATCACCACGCTGATCGTCATCCCGATCGTCTTCCGGGGCATGGGCGCACTGGCCAAGGTGCAGGCCTGGACCCAGCCGGTCTGGATCATCGGCATGATGCTGCCCTTCGTGGTGCTGGCCTTCGAAGCCCCGGACGCCTGGGGGCGTTCGGCTCCTTCGGCGGTACGGAGGGGGCGGGCCCGGGCTTCTCCTGGGTCGCCTTCAGGCTCGGTACCGGTGTCGCGCTCTCCCTGATCGCCCAGATCGGCGAGCAGGCCGACTACCTGCGCTTCATGCCGGCCAGGACCGAGGCCAACAGGCGCCGGTGGAACCTCGCCGTCCTCGCTGCGGGACCCGGCTGGGTCATCATCGGCGCGGCGTCACCGCCACGCACACCTGCGCGGTGTGCGAAACCGCCTATGAGCTGCCCGACATCGCCGACTGCCCGGTCCGGTCGGGGCCGATCTGCTCGCTGTGCTGGCCGCTGCGCTGCTCGCGGAGTGCGGCGATGTCTGCCGCAAGGGACAGGGGCGGGTCCGGTTCTGCTGCCGCTGCCGCTGCCGCTGCCGCTGCCCACGCCGCGTACGACCGTCGGCTGACGCGGGCAGTGTGCGAGGGGGCGCATCCAGATGGGTGCGCCCCCTCACGCATGACCGGATGTGTATCTCTTTGTGTAAACACGCATCCGCTGAGTGAAGGTCAGGCGTACGCTCGGGCATATGCGTACTGCGGTTTCCTGGGGATCCTTAGAGACGTGCACGCCAGTGGGGAGAGGGGCGAAATGCTCGGGAGGGACACGATGACCGACAGCGGTGCCGTGCTCCCCTGGCTGGTGATTCGGCAGGACGACAACGGCAACAGATACCGCGTCGGTCGCTATGCGTCACAGGACGAGGCGCAGAAGATCGCGGACGGCCTCGAGCGCCACGGGCACAAGCAGCTCTACTGGGTGGAGCGCGTGGGCCAGAGCGCCCACCCCTGACGGCTGCGGCCTCCGGGGCCGCGCCGGCCGCCCCCGTCTGCCGCCCGTACGGACCCCCGCGGTCCGAGTGACTCCGAGCTTCCGCCGGGGCCGTCCACCGCCTGGGACGGCCCCGGCTGCCGTCCGTCGTGGGCGTGCTGGTCCGGCGTGCCGGACGGCGCCGTATATTCGCGTCCCGGAAGCCCTTTTCCCGCACGCTCTCGGACAGTACGTCAGACGTGGGGTCGGCCCGGGTGTTGTCGGTCGCACCGACTGCCGGCGAGGTGTCGAAACTCCTGAGCCGTTGAACGCGCTGAGGCGTCGAAGACTCCTGAGACGTCGAACGCCCCGAGCCGCACACCACGGCATCCGAGGCGGCGGCAGACCGATGGCAAGGACGGAACGATGCCGGTGCTGATCGACACGGTGGCCTGGGTGCGGGTGGAGAACGGCAGGATTCTTTGCGCGCGACCGAAGGGGAAGGACATCTTCTACATCCCCGGAGGCAAGCGGGAGAGCGGGGAGACGGACCTGCAGACCTTGCTGCGTGAGGTCGAGGAGGAACTGACGGTGACCGTCGTCCCCTCGACCGTCCTCCATGCGGGTACGTACGAGGCGCAGGCACACGGCCATCCGGAGGGTGTGGTGGTACGCATGAGCTGCTACTACGGCGACTACCGGGGCACGCTGGCAGCCAGCAGTGAGATCGACGAGATGGCCTGGTTCTCCTACGGGGACCGCTCCCTCGTCCCCCCGGTCGACCAACTGCTCTTCGATGATCTCAACGCCACGGGTGAGCTGATCTGATCCCCTGGCGCATGCACCCGTACGCCGCACCTGTCGGGTCCTGCGATAGGTTGCACCACATTTCGGGTATGTGCTGATTATCCCCTTCACGTGGGGTGCACCCCCGTTTTCGGTCTTGGGAAGTGATCGGCGTGACCGATTCCGAAGGCGACTGCGCAGAGTGGAGCTTTCCGGCGGTGCCGGGCTCCGTGCGCAGCGCCCGGCATGCGGTACGCGATGCGCTGCACGTCTGGGGGCTCGACGCGGCGGTGGGAGATGTCGCCGTGCTGCTCGTGAGCGAACTGGTGACCAATTCCCTGCGCTATGCGACGGGCCCCATCGGGGTACGGCTCGTGCGCTCGCATCCGGAAGGCGTGGGGACCGGTTTGCGGACTGCCGGGCAGGCTCTGCTCGTGGAAGTCTCCGATCCGCTTCCGGATGCGCCCACCGAACGTATGGCCGGACCGGAGGACGAAGGGGGGCGCGGGCTGCAGCTCGTGGCTTGTTCTGCGCGCCGCTGGGGGACCCGGCGTGGAAAGAGTGGCAAGACGGTGTGGTTCGAGCTCGCTCTCCCTGGTTAGGAGTGGGAGGGGACGCACAGCGATCACCGGCGGTCAGGCAGGACCTGGCTGAAAGGGACTGAGACCGTGCTGTGATCGTGAACGCCGTGCCGGTAAGGCCCGTAGTGCTGAATACTGCGGGCAGGACCGGTCCGGTGTGTGAGCTGGAGGGGACGGTCGCGTGAGCGAAATACCTGGGTCGGCGGGCGACGTCGTGTGGCAGAGCAGCCCGCCTGGCTCGATCTATGACTACATCAGGGTCGCCTCCTTCTCGATCGGGCCTGACGGGCTGATCGAGCAGTGGAGCCGGCGGGCCGCCGGTCTGTTCGGCATGGCCTCCGACGAGGCGGTGGGCAGGGATCCGGTCGAGGCCTTCATGCCTGCCGAGCTGCGCTCGGACGCGCATCGGCGGGTCGGCGAAATCCTCGACGGCAAGGAGTGGACGGGTCTCGTCCCGTTCCGGATCCCGGGCGAGGGCGGAGCCGAGGGTCTTGCCGAGATCTACGTCATGCCGAGCGAGACGGGGAGGGGCGAGCGCGCAGCGCTCTGCATCGTCGTCGATGTCCGGGCACTACGGCGCATCGAAACTGATCTTGCCGCATCACAGGCGATTTTCGGCCAATCTCCCTTCGGCTTCGTCCTCTTCGGTGCGGACTTCACGGTCGTACGGGCCAATCAGCGGTTCGCCACGGTCTTCGGTGGCGAGGCGGACGACCATCGCGGGCGCACGGTGGACGACTACCTGGCCGGGCAGGAGGCCGACCGGCTCTCCAGCACCCTCAAGCGCGTCCTGGAAACCGGTGACGCCGTCACCGACCTCCAACTGGTCGGCACCGTCCCCGGCTCCAGCACCCGGCGCCACTGGTCCATGAACCTCTACCGGGTCCACAGCGGCGCCGGACGTCCGATCGGCATCGCGGGACTCGCCACAGACGTCACGGGCCGGCACATCGCCGCCCGTGAGGCAGCCAGTGCCCGTCGTAACCTCGCACTTCTCAACGAGGCCAGTGCGCGCATCGGCAACTCCCTCGATCTGGAGACCACCGCCCGGGAACTGCTCGACGTCGCCGTGCCCGGCTTCTGCGATCTGGCATCCGTGGACCTGTACCAAGGACTGCTCACCGGCGACGAGGCATCACCCGGAAGCTGGGGCCGGCTCCGGCAGGAGTCCGGCGGCGGTTCGGCGGAACTCCGCCGGGTGGCCCAGGCCAGCGCCGTCTCCGACGCGCTCCCCGGCGGCCTGCCGGGTGGGAGGCTGAGCGGCGGTGCCGATCCCGACGGGAACGAGGCCCCGGGGCCTCCCGCGCTCGGCGCGGTCCACCGCTACCCGTTCACCTCACCCTGTGCCGTCGCACTGCGCACCGGCAGCGTCGAAGACGTGCCCGGTGACGAACGCGGCTTCGTGCACTCCACGCTCGCCGTGCCGATGGTCGCGCACGACATCGTCATCGGTCTCGTCCAGTTCTCCCGCGCCAAGGGCAGCGAACCCTTCGGCGAGCGGGACCGGGCCCTGGCCACCGAGCTCGCCGCCCGTGCGGCCGTCTGCATCGACAACGCCCGCCTCTACCGCCGCGAACACGAAAGGGCGCTGATACTCCAGCGCAGCCTGCTCCCGCCGGGCGACCCGGAGGCCGCAGGTCTCGACATCGCCTGCCGCTACCTCCCCGGTAACACGGCCACAGAGGTCGGCGGTGACTGGTTCGACGTGATCGAACTCCCCGGCCATCGCACAGCCCTCGTCGTCGGCGATGTCATGGGCCGCGGGCTGCGGGCCGCTGTCGCGATGGGGGAGCTGCGCACCGCCGTACGCACCCTGGCGCTCCTGGACCTGGAGCCGGCCGAGGTGCTCTCCGCCCTCGACGAGGTGGCCCGCGGCCTCGGCACCCCCGGTGGCGGGGACCGGAG
Source organism: Streptomyces sp. NBC_00887 (assembly GCF_045207585.1). NCBI lineage: Bacteria > Bacillati > Actinomycetota > Actinomycetes > Kitasatosporales > Streptomycetaceae > Streptomyces > Streptomyces sp. NBC_00887. The sequence continues at coordinate 4,799,122 of NZ_CP108788.1, read as the reverse complement.
CGACGCCTTCGGCGGAGGCGGCGGCGCCCAGTGGCCCTCACGCGTCGCCCACAAGTCACGCGAGGCGGACCTCTCCGAGGTCTATCTGGCGACGTGTGTGTACGCGGTGTACGACTCCGTCACCCGGCGGTGCACCTTCGCCAATGCCGGTCACCTCCCTCCCGTGGTGGTCGAGCCGGGCGAACCTGCCCTGTTGCTGGACGTCCCTCCCGGAATGCCGCTCGGCGTCGGTGGCGAGCCCTTCGAGGAGGTCGAGGTGGAGCTCAAGGAGGGTGCCCTCCTCGCCCTCTACACCGACGGTCTCGTCGAGTCACGCGACCATCCCCTCGACGAAGGCCTGCAGGCCTTCCGGGACGCCCTCACGGAGCCGTCCCAGCCGCTCGAGGACGTCTGTGACCATGTACTGGCCACCCTCGACACCCGCCACGGCGAGGACGACATCGCCCTGCTGATGGCGCGCATCCAAGGGCTTCCGGTCGATGCCGTGGGCGACTGGCGGCTTCCTCGCGAGCTCCGTTCCGTCGGCCGGGCCCGCGAGCTGGCCCGTGCCCAGTTGACGTCGTGGGACCTCGACGACCTGGTGGACACCACCGAACTGCTGGTCAGCGAGCTCGTCACCAACGCGCTGCGCTACGGCGAGGGCGAGATCAGACTCAGGCTGCTGCGCGACCGCACCCTCGTGTGCGAGGTATGGGACGCGGGCCTGGTCCAGCCACGGCGGAGGCGGGCACGCGACACCGACGAGGGCGGTCGCGGGCTGCAGTTGGTCGGACTGCTGAGCGCGGCCTGGGGGTCACGACGGACGCCGCGAGGCAAGACGGTGTGGTTCGAGCTGGCGCTGCCCGACGGCGAGCCGGCCGCCGAACTCTCGGTCGAGCAGCTGCTGAGCATGTACTGACCGGGGCGGGCGGCGTGCCGGCGGTGCCGACAGCCGCCGGTCGCGTCATGAGCCCGCTTTCAGGGCGGCGAGCCGGGCCTCGACCTCCGCGCTCTCACCGAGGCTGTCCAACTGCTCGAACTGCGCGTCCAGCGACGACGCGGCGAGCTCCTGCTTGCCCACCGCCTTCGCCTCCTCGCGCCGCACCTTGTCCTCGAAGCGGCTGAGCTCACTCGTCGGATCCATGACGTCGATGCTCTTCACGGCGTCCATCATCCGGTTCTGCGCCTGGGCGGACTCGGAGCGCGCAACCAACTCGTCGCGTGTGGACTTCAGCTGGGTCAGCTTGGTCTTCATCTGGTCCAGGCCCGTCCTCAGCTTGTCCACCACCACCGTCTGCGAGGCGATGGTGGGCTCGGCCGTCTTGGCCTCCTGCTCCGACTGGAGCTGCCGGCCCAGCGCGACCTTGGCCAGGTTGTCGAACGTGTCGGCGTCGGCGGCCGATCCCGCAGCGCGCAACTCGTCGGCCTTCTTACTGGCCGCGAGGGCCTTCTGCCCCCACTCCCGCGCCGCGTCGACGTCCTCCCGGTGATCCTGCTCCATCAGCCGGAGGTTGCCGATGGTCGCGGCCACGGCCTGCTCGGCCTCCGAGATGTTGCCCGTGTACTCGCGGATCAGCTGGTCCAGCATTTTCTGGGGGTCTTCCGCCTGGTCGATCAGGGCGTTGATGTTGGCCCGCGCCAGCTGCGTGACGCGGCCGAGGACGGTCTGCTTGGTCATGGCACCTCTCCTTGTGTGAATTACAGCGACTGACGCAACGTGAATCCGCGGCTGACGCGACGCGCCGTCCGTCGAGGACGTCAGAACCGGCCTCCGCCGCCCCTTCGGCCACGGGTTCCGCCGCCGCCGAAGCTGCCCGGCCCGCCTGAGAACCCTCCGCCTCCGAAACCTCCCGAGAACCCCCCTCCGAAACCCCCGCCCCGGCCGCTCCCGCCGAGGAGTCCGCCGAGGAGGATGCCGCCCAGAACCGCCCCGCCCATCCCGCTTCCCCCACCTTGTACACCGCCCGGACCGTTCTGGTTCCGGTAGGCCCGCACATCCTGTTCCGCCAGGCTCTGCGCCAGCCCCGCCAGGGCGTCCGCCTGCTGGGCCTCGGCCAGGGCGCCCTGCGGATCGTTCGATCCGCCCAGTTCGCGAGCCCGCTCCCACCGCCGCTGGGCCTCGGCCAGCCGGGTGCGAGCCTGGCTGCCCACCGCTCCCCTGTTGGTGGTGATGTAGTCCGCGGCCGCCCCGATCGCCGAACGTGCCGTGAGCATCGCCTGGTCGAGGAGAGAGCGGGCGCGCAGGTTTCCGTGCTCCTGCTCGCGGGCCCCGGCGAGGGCTTCGTCCAGCGCCGTGTCCGCCTCCTCCACCCGGCGCAGAGCGTCGATGGGGTCGTAGGGACCGGCGTCCATCTCGCTCCGCACATCGCTGAGGACCGATGCCGCGCGCGCGATCCTGCCCTGCAGATCCGCGGTGGAGACTCCTTCGGCCGTACCCTTCAGCAGACCGCCGGCATCGGCCAGATCCGTTTCCGTCTCGGTGAGGGCCCCCGGCAGCCTGCCCGCCGCCTCTGCCAGTTCCACAGCACGCCGGTCCACGGCGTCGACGAGTGCGGACGCCTGCCCGATCGCGCCCTCGGCGGCCCGGACGTACACCGCTGCCTTCGCGTTGTCGCCGTCGGCCACTGCCTGGCGCGCCTGGTCGAGACCGGATGTGGCGAACAGCAGCCGGTCCTCGGCCTGTTCCAAGGAGCCGGCCACCGGTGCGGCGGCCGATTCCGTATACCGGCTGCGCATTCCGGTGAGGGTGGACTCCGCCGTGGAGATCCGTCCGGAGAGGTCGCGGAGAGTGGCCTGCGAAGTCGCCACGGCCTGGGGCGCGGTCTGCTCGAGGGCGCGCAGGCGGTCGAAGTCCTCGGCCACGGCGTCCAGACGCCCGTTCGCCTCCACGCAACGGCTGACGATCTCGTCGAGCATGCGGCGCCGTGTCGCGTCGTCCTCCGGGAAGGCGTCGTCGAGCTGCTGCCGCAAGCGGAAGGCCTCCGTCAGCTCCGACTTGGCATGGTCGACGGCCTGGGTGAACGGAGCCGCGGCCTCCTCACCGAACTGCGCGGTGGCGAATCCGAGCTCTTCCTCGCTGGTGCGCACGGCGTCGTCCGTGTCCACCAGGTCGGCCTTGGCCTGTGCGTCGAGTTCCGGCAGCGGCGTCGACGGCTCCGCGGATTCCTGGGCTCCGCCGCTGCCCCAGCCGGCCGCGGCGGGGGTCGTCCGGCTCGACGCACGCTTCCTGCGGCGGGTGTAGGCGTAGGCGGCGACCGCACCTGCGGCCCCGACGACGGCGATCGGGACGATGAGGTTCCCCGCGCTGCCGCTGTCGGAGTCGCTGCCCGTCCCGGGATCCGCGGCCCCCGGAGTGATCGCGGGGGCCGGGACGGGCCGGCCGGCGAGCACCGCGGCGTACCCGTTCGCGGCGCCGATCGCGGCCCCGGCCCAGTCGTTCTGCCGCAGAGCCGGTTCGATCGCCGTGCTCGCCACGTCCTGGAGCTGTCCGTCGGTGAGCCGCGACCCCTGGTCGACGGAGTAGGCGTACTGCCGGTCGTGCGTGGCCACGGCCAGCAGCACGTCGTCCTGTCCGAGCCCGTTGCGGTTCGCGGTCTCGTCGGTCCAGGTCTGCGCGTCGCGGCCGGAGAAGTCGCGTACGTAGACGACGAAGAGCTGGATCCGACTGCTGTCGAACAGCTCGTCGAGCGCGGACTCGACCTGCTGGTCACGATCGCCGAGTGCCCCCACCTTGTCGGTGATCTGCCCGTCGCGGGACAGCACCACCGGGTCGTCGGCACGGGCGCCCGGCACGGCGGGCAGAGCGATCCAGCACATTGCTGCCAGCACGGCGAGGAGGACCCTGGCGGGTATGGAGATCCGGGTACGGCTCGCAGGCTGCATCACATTTGGGAGGCTATGTCCGCCCAGTTCCCCTCGCGACCCGGCACCTCCGGTCCTTGGACGGGCCGGTTCCCCGTCGTACAGCCGTGTCCGCCACCCCGCTTCGCAACGCCATGGACGGCGGCACGGATGAGGGGCGGGGGAGTGCCGCGCAGCGGCTCCGCGTCCGATCGGGCGACCCTGGCCTGCCGAAGAAGGAACGGAAGGGGCTGAGGATTGCGTCTGTGACGCCAGGGACGAAAGCGGTGCGGGCCGGTCCGGCAGGGGGACGTCATGCCGGCCGTACCGCGGCGGCACAGTGAAACTCGGGGGGTACGGGCATGGGAACAGGGAAGACGGCCGGAACGGCGCGGAGCAGGTGGGCCCGCTTCCGATGGACCTGGCCGAGGCGCATCGCACTGGCGCTGGTCCTGCTGCTCGTCCTGCCGGTCCTGACCGCGGGCATCGCGCTGCGGCTGAACTACGCCGGGGATCCGGGCGAGGACACCCGCACCCGCGGCCGTGATGCCATCTGGCTCGGCCATGCGTGGGTCGACGGGCGCAAGGGCGACAGAGACCTGGCGGCCTTCGCGGCACAGATGGAAGGAACCGGCATCAAGGACCTCTACGTGCACGCCGGACCGCTGGAACACGACGGCACCCTGCCCGCGAAGCGCTATCCGAAGGCGCAGTGGCTGATCGACGCGGTGCACCGCACCCTGCCCGGCATCCGGGTGCAGGCCTGGCTCGGCGATGTTCTGGCGACCGAGGGGCCCGACGGCCTGCGCCTCGACAGTGCCGCGTCCCGCACGGCCGTCGTCACCTCCGCGCGGCAGATTCTCGACGCGGGGTTCGACGGAGTCCACTTCGACCTGGAGCCGCTGCATTCCGGGGACAGCCACTACCTCTCCCTCCTCGACGATCTGGGCGAACTCACCGGTACCCGCAAGGCGCAGCTCTCCGTTGCCGCCCACCAGATCGACCCCGTACCGGCCGCGCACAGCATCCTCGGCGCGCTCATCGGCAGGGAGAAGTGGTGGTCGCAGGAGTTCTTCGGTGAAGTCGCCGGGCGGGTCGACCAGATCGCCGTGATGTCGTACGACAGCTGGATGCCCTTCGAGGGCACCTACGGCGGATTCGTCGCCCAGCAGACCGCGCTTGCCCTCGAGGTGACGCCGGAGGACACCGACCTGCTGATGGGGCTGCCGTTCTTCCACGAGAACGACCTCGGGCACCGGGACGCCGCGGAAACGGTCGAGGCCGCGGTCCGCGGTGCCAGGCTGGGCCTGGCGCGGACGGACCGCGACCGGACGCGTTTCGGCGTTGCGCTCTACGTCGACTTCGCCGCGCGCGAGGGCGACTGGAAGGCCTACCGGGAAGGCTGGCACTGACTCCGCCTCGCGGCGGGGCGGTCAGACAGCGGGCAGAGGGTGCACCCGCGACCGAAGCCACCCGTCCGGAACCGCCGCTGCAGCAGCCAGGGCCGGACGGCCTGCGCAGAGCCGCGGCGAGCAGACCGACCGGTGCGGCGCGTGACGCGTTCACGCTCCGGGGGTCCCAAGAGGCCCAGAGGCCAAGGGGCCAAGCCCCGTCAGGACCCCTCCCGCCGCCGGATCTTGTTCCCCAGCCAGACCAGCGGGTCGTACGTGCGGTCCACCGCCCGCTCCTTCAGCGGGATCAGCGCATTGTCCGTGATCTTGATGTGCTCGGGGCACACTTCCGTACAGCACTTGGTGATGTTGCAGTAGCCCAGGCCGTGCTCCTCCTGCGCCGTCGCCTTCCGGTCCAGTCCCGACTCGGCGGCGGCGTCGAGGGGATGCATGTCCAGCTCGGCCACCCTCATCAGGAAGCGAGGCCCGGCGAACGCCGTCTTGTTCTCCTCGTGGTCGCGCACCACATGGCAGGTGTCCTGGCACAGGAAGCACTCGATGCACTTGCGGAACTCCTGGGAGCGGTCCACGTCGACCTGCTGCATCCGGTAGTCGCCCGCCTTCACCCCCTGCGGCGGCACGAAGGCGGGCACTTCGCGTGCCTTGGCGTAGTTGAAGGTCACGTCCGTCACCAGATCGCGTACGACCGGGAAGGCCCGGAGCGGAGTGACCGTGATCGTCTCCTCCCGGCGGAACACCGACATGCGTGTCATGCACAGGAGCCGGGGCCGTCCGTTGATCTCCGCGCTGCACGAACCGCACTTGCCCGCCTTGCAGTTCCAGCGCACCGCCAGATCGCCCGCCTGGGTGGCCTGGATCCGGTGGATGATGTCGAGGACGACCTCCCCGTCGTTCACCGCCACCGCGAAGTCCTTCAGCTCACCGCCGTCGGTGTCCCCGCGCCACACCCTGAACCGGGCTTCGTAGCTGCTCACTCGTACAGCTCCTCTTCGGCGAGGTACTTGACCAGCTCCTCCTTCTCGAAGAGGGAGAGCAGGTCGGGACGGATGGGGTCGGTCGTCGTGCGTACGAGCTCGATCAGGCCCTGTGCGGGGTCGTCGTTCCCGGCGAGCCGCGCGAGCAGGTTGACGGGGCGCCAGGAGCGTTCCATCGAGGGGCAGTCCTCGCGGGTGTGCCCGCCCCGGCTCTCCGTGCGCTCCAGTGCGGCCCGGGCGATGCACTCGCTGACCAGCAGCATGTTCCGCAGGTCCAGCGCGAGGTGCCAGCCGGGGTTGAACTGCCGGTGCCCCTCGACGACGGCGTGCTGCGCCCGTTCGCGGAGCGCCGCCAACTTCTCCAGCGCCTGCTCCATCTCGTGCTGCCGCCGGATGATGCCGACCAGGTCGTTCATCGTCTGCTGGAGTTCCTGGTGCACGGTGTACGGGTTCTCCGCGGGTGTCCCGCCGGTGCCGGCCACCTCGGCGCCGAACGGCCGCAGGGCCTCGGCCGCCGCCGTGTCGATCCCGTCCTGGTCCACCGCGGGCCGTGTGTCGAGCGAGCTCGCGTACTCGGCGGCGTGCGCTCCGGCCCGCCTGCCGAAGACCAGCAGGTCGGAGAGGGAGTTCCCGCCGAGCCGGTTGGAGCCGTGCATGCCGCCGGCCACCTCGCCCGCCGCGTACAGCCCGGGGACGGCGAGGGCACTCGCGGTGTCGGAGTCGACGGCGATCCCGCCCATCACGTAGTGACAGGTCGGTCCGACCTCCATCGCCTCGGCCGTGATGTCGACGTCCGCCAGCTCCTTGAACTGGTGGTACATCGAGGGCAGCCGCCGCCGGATCCTCTCCGCGGGCATCCGGGTCGACACGTCGAGGAACACCCCGCCGTGCGGCGATCCGCGGCCCGCCTTCACCTCGGAGTTGATCGCGCGGGCCACCTCGTCGCGCGGCAGCAGTTCGGGCGGACGCCGGTTGTTGTCGGGGTCCTCGTACCAGCGGTCGCCCTCTTCCTCCGACTGCGCGTACTTCTCCTTGAACACGTCGGGGACGTAGTCGAACATGAACCGCTTGCCCTCGGAGTTCCGCAGGACCCCGCCGTCGCCGCGCACCGACTCGGTGACGAGGATGCCCTTCACCGACGGTGGCCAGACCATGCCGGTCGGGTGGAACTGCACGAACTCCATGTTCAGCAGCGGCGCTCCCGCGAGCAGGGCCAGCGCATGGCCGTCGCCGGTGTACTCCCAGGAGTTCGACGTCACCTTGAAGGACTTGCCGATGCCTCCCGTTGCAAGGACCACCGCGGGGGCCTCGAGCACGAAGAAGCGGCCGGACTCCCGCTCGTAGCAGAAGGTGCCCGCGACCCGGTCCCCGTCCTTGAGGACGCGGGTCACCGTGCACTCCTGGAAGACCTTCAACCGGGCTTCGTAGTCGCCGAATTCGCGGTGGTCCTCCTGCTGGAGGGCGACGATCCTCTGCTGGAGCGTACGGATCAGTTCGAGGCCGGTACGGTCGCCGACGTGTGCGAGCCGTGGATACTCATGGCCGCCGAAGTTGCGCTGGGAGATCTTCCCGTCCGGCGTCCGGTCGAAGAGCGCACCCCAGGTCTCCAGCTCCCAGACCCGGTCGGGCGCCTCCTTGGCGTGCAGCTCGGCCATCCGCCACTGGTTGAGGAACTTCCCGCCGCGCATCGTGTCGCGGAAGTGGACCTGCCAGTTGTCGCCCGGGTTCACATTGCCCATGGAGGCCGCGATGCCGCCCTCCGCCATGACGGTGTGCGCCTTGCCGAAGAGCGACTTGCAGATGACCGCGGTACGCGCTCCGCGCTCCCTGGCCTCGATCGCGGCGCGCAGCCCGGCGCCCCCGGCACCGACCACGACGACGTCCCACTGCTGCCGTTCGAGCTGTGTCATTCAGAAAAACCTCGGATCGTCGAAGGCGCCGGAAGCGACGAGATACACATAGAAGTCCGAGAGCGCCACGCTGATGAGTGAGGCCCAGGCGAGCAGCATGTGCCGGGCGTTCAGCCGGCCGACCCAGCCCCACAGCCGGTAGCGCACCGGGTGCTCGGAGAAGTGCCGCAGCCGGCCGCCGATGATGTGGCGGCAGGAGTGGCAGGACAGGGTGTACGCCCAGATCAGCACGATGTTGGCCAGGAAGATCAGCGACCCGAGACCCATGTGGCCCCAGGCGTAGTGCTCGTCGCGGAAGGAGAGCACGGTGTCGTACGTGAGGATTCCGGCGACCGGGACCGCGGCGTAGAAGAAGTAGCGGTGCATGTTCTGCATGACCAGCGGGAAGCGGGTCTCGCCGGTGTACGTGGTGTGCGGCTCGGCGACCGCGCAGGCCGGGGGCGATGCCCAGAAGGCCCGGTAGTAGGCCTTGCGGTAGTAGTAGCAGGTCAGCCGGAAGCCCAGCGGGAAGACCAGGATGATCAGCGCGGGGGAGAGACCCCACCAGGTGCCGAGCACGTCCCAGTTCGGGCCGCCCCGCATGGGTACGCAGTTCTCCGCCAGACAGGGCGAGTAGAACGGCGACACGTAGGGGGCCGCGTAGTAGTCGGCGTTCGAGAACGCCCGCCAGGTCGAGTAGACGATGAAGGCGAAGAGACCGGCGGCGGTCGCGGCGGGTGCCAGCCACCACCGGTCGGTGCGCAGATGGCGGGCGGCTATGGCGGCGCGCGATGCTCCGCGCACTCCTGCCCCGGCGCCCGTCGTGCCCGCCGGCGGCGCGGCGGGCCGCGGTGGTTCCGTACCTGGTTCCGTACCGGTGGCCAAGGAGCTCTCCTAGAAGGCGTGCCTGCCGCGGACGCCCAGACCCTCGTCGTCCGAGTCCGTCCACAAGGCGGCGTCGTAGGGCGTCTCGGTGATGGTGATGACCCCGGGGCCGGGACCGCCGGGAGTGTCGGAGCCGGGGGTCTCCGTCGTGGCGGAGTCTTCGGCGCGCAGCTGCGCGATGGTCCGCTCCAACCGGCCGACTGTGCGGACCAGGTCGTCGATGCAGTGCTGAACGGCTGTCAACTCATCGTGCAGAGACATGATTTGACCAACCTTCCGCGATGGCGGTGCGGAGTTGTGTGCCTGAGAGTGTTGCGCGTCACACGGCTGCTCCACAAGGGTCCGGCAGTCGCCTGTGGCCGGGGCGTGGGCGTGGGGCCGCTCGGGTGAGGTTTGCCGCCGTACGGGCCGTGTCTGCCGTCCGGCGCGCGTGGAGGTGGGTTCAGTGGGTCAACGAATCAGTGTGATCAACTGTAAATGCCACCAGAACGAATAATCCGGTCCATTCCGGTACGGGGTGGGCCGGGCCGGCCCCGGAGGTAACAGCCATGGCCCACGTCGGCGTCCCACAGGGGACGGCCCGAAAGCGCCGTTCGGTCGCGCTCCTGGCGACAGGTGTCCTCACGATCCCGGTGCTGGCCGGCTGCAGCTCGGGCGGCGAGGGCGCCGCCTCGGTAGCCGTCCCGCAGGACATCGCCCCGGCCTCCCGCGACCGGGTCACCGAGGGATCCACACTCAACTGGGCGATCGACGCGGTGCCCGCCACCCTCAACACCTTCCAGTCCGACGCCGACAGCGCGACCACCCGGATCGCGGGGGCCCTGCTGCCCTCCCTCTTCCCGATGGACGCGCGGGGTGAGCCCAGGCTCAACCCCGACTACCTGGAGTCGGCGAAGGTCATCGAGCAGGAGCCGAAACAGGTCGTCCTGTACAAGCTCAACCAGCAGGCCGTGTGGAGCGACGGCCGGGAGATCGGTGCTCCCGACTTCGTCGCGCAGTGGCGCGCGCTGAGCGGCAAGGACTCGGCGTACTGGACGGCGCGCAACGCCGGCTACGAGCGGATCGAGAAGATCGAACGCGGCAAGGACGACCTGCAGGTCAGAGTCACCTTCTCCAAGCCGTACGCGGACTGGCGCGCCCTGTTCTCCCCGCTGTACCCGAAGGAGGTGACCGGATCCCCGGGCACCTTCAACGACGGCGCGAGGACGACGCTCAAGAACACCGCAGGACCGTTCCGGCTGCGCGGCGTGGACAAGGCCAAGGGGACCGTCACCCTCGACCGGAACCCGCGCTGGTGGGGCGCCAGGGCCAAGCTCGAATCCCTGGTCTTCCGGACCGTCGAACCCCAGAAGCGTGACGAGGCGCTCACCGCGGGCACCGTGGACGTCGCGGACGTCGACCCGGCGACCGCGAACCGCATCGCCCGCGCCGCCCGCTACCGGGGAGGGAACGGGCAGCCGCCCGCCCACGGCCCCGGCGCAGACATCACCCCCGCGGCCGCCCTGCGCTCCTGGGCCCTGGCCCACGGATCGGACGAGGAGGCCGCCGAGACCGCACAGGCGGCCCGCGCCGAGAACCGCGCGGCCGTCGCGGCGTACGCGGCCGAGCAGAAGTCGCTGGGCGGTTTCGCCGTACGTAAGTCCCTGGAGCCCGCCTACACGCAACTCGCGCTGAACGGGGAATCGGGCCCCCTCTCGGACGACCGGGTCCGTCGCGCCGTGGCCCGTGCCCTGGACCGCCAGGAGCTGGCCGACCTCGTCCTGAAGCCGCTGGGCCTGCCCGCGAAGCCGCCGGGCAGCCACCTGGCGCTGGCCGGGCAGCCCGCCTACAAGGACGGCAGCGGTGCGCTGGGCGAGCAGGACACCAAGGAGGCGCAGGCGCTGCTGGCCGACGCGGGCTGGACGAAGGGTGGCGCCGCCGTGACGCCGAAGGAGGCCGGCAGCGAGGCCGACAAGAAGAAGGCAGGGGAGAAGGCCGAGGAGAAGGGAGCGAAGCCCGGGGCCGACAAGTCCGGGAAGGCCGAGAAGCCGGCGGAGAAGGCCGAGAAGCCGGCGGAGAAGGCTGAGGAGTCGGCAGAGGAGGCAGAGGAGTCGGTGAAGCCCGCCGAGGCCGACGAAGCGGGGTCGGACGCGGCAGGATCGGACGACGCGGGCAAGGACGACCGGGCCTCCCGCGACGAAGGCATGTACATCGTCGGTGACGACAAGCCGGGCGGCCGGTCCTCCCGGGTCCTCGCCACCGCCCGGGCCGCCGCAGCCCACAGTGCCGCCCTGCGGCGCCAGGCCGGCGCGCTCACCGCCACCGCCGCCGGGGACGGCGCCGAGGTCTCCGCCCAGGACAGGCAGCCCGGCGGCGCCGCGGGCGCCTATGCCCCCGTGGGCACAGCGGCACCGGCTCCCGCCTCGGTCCGCGGCCGGCTCGGCAAGGACGGCAAGCCGCTGACGCTGCGATTCGTCCTGCCGTCCGGCCCCGGCTCGCAGTCGCTGCGCAGCGTCGGCGAAAGGATCGTCGAGATGCTGGACACCATCGGCATCGGAACGCAGATCACCAAGGTCTCGGACGACAGCTACTTCAAGGACCACATCGCCTCAGGCGACTACGACCTGGCGCTGTACTCCTGGCCGGCCACCGCCTACCCGGCGACCGACGGCAGGCCGATCTTCTCCAAGCCCGAGCCCGCGACCGACGGGTCGCTGCTCGTCGAGCAGAACTACACGCGGGTCGGTTCGGACCACATCGACCAGCTCTTCGACCAGGCCGTCTCCGAGCTCGACGCGGAGGCGTCCAGGGATCTGCTGAAGCAGGCGGACGCACGGATCTGGGCCGCTGCCGGATCGATTCCGCTGTATCAGCGGCCACAGCTGGTCGCCGTGAACAAGAAGCTTGCGAACGTCGGTGCCTTCGGCTTCGCCGCACCTCGCTACGAGGACATCGGATTCACCGGGCGACAAGCGGCAGGTTCCCCCGCGAATCGTAAGAAGTAGCAGGTCAAGGCCGTACTGGAAGCTCAGAACCAGCTCAAGTCCCTTGCCCGCCGAGACCCCCGGCGGGCAAGGTGGTGTCTGCCCAGACCCGGGCTGCTCACCCCCCACACCCCCCTCCGTCCGGTCCGTCACAGGTCGGATGATGACTTGATACCGGCTGAATATCGGCTGTATATCGGCTGAATACTGCGTGGAGTCCGGTCCTGCGGATCGGGCCGGGAAGCCCAGGACGCGTCGGGCCCGTACCATTGGACTAGCCGTGGCGTGTCCGCCCGGCGGGCGTACGAGGACTCGAGACCGACTGAGACGCCTGATCCCACGATCCGAGAGAAGCGCAAGCCACCCATGCCCACGCGCCACGACATCCGTAACGTAGCCATCGTCGCCCACGTCGACCACGGCAAGACCACGCTGGTCGACGCCATGCTCAAGCAGGCGGGCGCCTTCGCGGCCCACGCCGCGGAGAACCTCGACGAACGCATGATGGACTCGAACGACCTGGAGCGTGAGAAGGGCATCACGATCCTGGCCAAGAACACGGCCGTGAAGTACCACCCGAAAGATGGCGGCGACGTCATCACCATCAACATCATCGACACCCCCGGCCACGCCGACTTCGGTGGTGAGGTCGAGCGAGGCCTGTCGATGGTGGACGCGGTCGTCCTGCTCGTGGACGCGTCCGAGGGGCCGCTCCCGCAGACCCGCTTCGTGCTCCGCAAGGCGCTGACGGCCCGGCTGCCGGTCATCCTGTGCATCAACAAGACGGACCGCCCGGACTCCCGGATCGCCGAGGTCATCGACGAGACGTACGACCTCTTCCTCGACCTGGACGCCGACGAGGACCAGATCGAGTTCCCGATCGTCTACGCCTGCGCCCGTGACGGCGTCGCCTCGCTGACCAAGCCCGAGGACGGCACGGTTCCGCCGGACAGCGACAGCCTGGAGCCGTTCTTCAGCACGATCCTCTCCGCGGTCCCGGCCCCGGAGTACGACGCCGACGCGCCCCTCCAGGCCCACGTCACCAACCTGGACGCCGACAACTTCCTCGGCCGTATCGCGCTGTGCCGCGTCGAGCAGGGCGAGCTCCGCAAGGGCCAGACGGTCACGTGGATCAAGCGCGACGGCACGATGTCCAACGTGCGCATCACCGAGCTGATGATGACCGAGGCGCTCACCCGTAAGCCCGCCGAGGTGGCCGGCCCGGGCGACATCTGCGCCATCGCCGGTATCCCGGACATCATGATCGGCGAGACCCTGGCCGACCTCGAGAACCCGATCGCGCTGCCGCTGATCACGGTCGACGAGCCGGCGATCTCGATGACGATCGGCGCGAACACCTCGCCGCTCGTCGGCAAGGGCGGCAAGGGCCACAAGGTCACCGCCCGGCAGATCAAGGACCGTCTGGACCGCGAGCTGGTCGGTAACGTCTCGCTCCGCGTCCTGGACACCGAGCGCCCCGACGCCTGGGAGGTCCAGGGCCGCGGTGAGCTCGCGCTGGCGATCCTCATCGAGACGATGCGCCGCGAGGGCTTCGAACTCACCGTCGGCAAGCCGCAGGTGGTCACCAAGCAGGTCGACGGCAAGACCCACGAGCCGATCGAGCGCATGACCATCGACTCGCCCGAGGAGCACCTCGGCGCCATCACGCAGCTCATGGCGACCCGTAAGGGCCGCATGGAGACGATGACGAACCACGGTTCGGGCTGGGTCCGCATGGAGTGGATCGTCCCCTCCCGCGGCCTCATCGGCTTCCGTACGGAGTTCCTGACCCAGACCCGCGGTACGGGCATCGCGCACTCCCTCTTCGAGGGCCACGAGCCGTGGTTCGGCGAGCTGCGCACCCGTCACAACGGCTCGCTCGTGGCGGACCGTGCGGGCGTCGTGACGCCGTTCGCGATGGTCAACCTCCAGGAGCGCGGTGTCATCTTCACGGAGGCGACCACCGAGGTCTACGAGGGCATGATCATCGGTGAGAACTCGCGCTCCGACGACATGGACGTGAACATCACCAAGGAGAAGAAGCTCACCAACATGCGTGCGGCTTCCGCGGACACCACGGAGAACGTGGTGCCGGCGCGCAAGCTCTCCCTGGAGCAGTCGCTCGAGTTCTGCCGCGACGACGAGTGCATCGAGGTGACCCCGGAGACGGTCCGTATCCGCAAGGTCGTCCTGGACCAGAAGCAGCGAGGCCGTACGGCCTCGCGTGCGAAGAACGGCTGACCCACTGATCCGGAGCGTCCGCTCCGGTCGGTGAACCGCCTGCACTAGCCATTGACATGAGGCCTGGGCCCCCGCAGAGACTGTGGGGGCCCGGGCCTTTCGTCAATCGGTTTTTCTGACCGAGGTGTCCGGATATCGGGGGTCGCTCTCCGGAACATGTGTTAACGGTCCGTTTCGCGGGTGTCTGTCTGGGATCCCTTTGTCCGGATTTCGGTCAACCATGACTTCCTGATGTTGTCAAACCGAGACCCTTTAAGTGTGGTTTACAGGTCGGTGTTCCTTAATAGTTGGCTCCATTGAGCTCGGGTCAATGGGTCGACGCACTGTGGGGAGTGCGGACTCACGAGCACACTCGGGGCACTGAAACGATCACCGTCAGGGGTGTCGGTGGATCTCTCCAGTGCCCCTCTTGTAGTCAAAAGTGGACTCATGAGGAGGAAACCCATGCGCGGTGCCAAGAGCGCCAAGTGGGTCGCGGGAGCGGCAATCATCGCCCTGGCCGCGACCGCCTGTGGCGGCGGCGACAGTGACGACAGCAAGGACACGGCTTCGACGGAGAAGGGCAAGCCTGCGGGCTACGTGTCCATCGACGTCGGCGAGCCGCAGAAGCCGCTGATCCCGGCCGACACGAACGAGTCGCTCGGCAGCTACGTCATCCAGTCGCTGTTCACGCAGCTGCTGGACTTCGATGCCGACGGCAACATCGTCTACACGAACGCCGAGTCCGTTAAGACGACCGACTCGAAGACGTGGACGGTCAAGCTCAAGGCCGGCTGGAAGTTCCACGACGGCACCCCCGTCACCGCCGACTCGTACATCAAGGCGTGGAACTGGTACGCCAACATCAAGAACAACCAGCAGAACGCCTTCTGGTTCGAGGACATCAAGGGTTACGCGGACGTCCACCCCGAGAAGGGTGACCCCAAGTCCGACGTGATGTCCGGTCTGAAGGCGGTCGACGACACGACCTTCACGATCGAGCTCAACACCGCCGTGCCGTACTACGAGTACAAGCTCGGGTACACCACCTTCGCCCCCCTGCCGGAGGTGTTCTACAAGGACACCAAGGCGTTCGGCCAGGCGCCGGTCGGCAACGGTCCCTACATCTTCGAGAAGTGGGACCACAAGAAGCTCATCCGCGTCAAGGCCAACCCTGACTACCAGGGCCCGAACAAGGCCAAGAACAAGGGTGTCCTCTTCAAGAACTACGCGACCGTCGAGGCCGCGTACCAGGACCTCCTCTCCGGCAACCTGGACATGATCCGCCAGGTCGGCCCGAAGGACCTGCCGAAGTACAAGCAGGACCTCGGCGACCGCGCGATCGACCAGGAGTACGCGGCGATCCAGTCGCTGGTCCCGACCTTCTACTCGAAGACCTTCAAGGGCATCGACCCGAAGGTCCTGCAGGGTCTGTCGATGGCGATCGACCGCGACACGATCACCAAGACCGTGCTCAACGGCACCCGCAAGCCCGCCACCAGCTTCACGCCCCCGGGCGTTGCCGGTAACCAGGACCTGGGCACCGACGTGTTCAAGTTCGACGCGGCCAAGGCGAAGCAGCTCGTCACCGAGGGCGGCGGCGTTCCGGAGAACAAGATCTGGATCCAGTACAACGCCGACGGTGGCCACAAGGAGTGGGTGACCGCGGTCTGCGAGTCCATCCGCAACTCCACCGGTGTGGACTGCATCCCGGACGCCAAGCCGGACTTCCAGACCGACCTGGAAGCGCGTGACAACGACCAGGTCAAGTCGATGTACCGCGGTGGCTGGGTGGCCGACTACCCGATGAACGTCAACTTCCTGCGGGAGCTGTACGGCACCACCGCTGAGGCGAACAACGGCCGGTTCTCCGACAAGGAGGTCGACGCGGCCTTCAAGAAGGGCGACAACGCCAAGACCCTGGACGAGTCGATCAAGGCTTACCAGGAGGCCGAGAAGCTCGTCCTGACGAAGATGCCGGCGATCCCGCTCTGGGAGTACAAGACCAACGGCGGCTACTCGAAGTCGGTCGACAACGTGACGGTCGACTTCCACGGTGACTACAACATCACCGAAGTCACCGTCGTCAAGTAACACGCCTGAGGGCCCCCACCAGGCCGTCAGCCGCCCACACAGGCAGTAGGTCCCGGGGGCCGCTCTTCGAATCCGGAGAGCGGCCCCTGGGCTGCATTATCCCTAAATCGGAGGCAAACATGGGGCGTTATGTCGCGCGGCGACTGCTCCAGATGATCCCGGTCTTCCTCGGATCAACGTTGCTGGTCTTCTCCATGATGTACGCGCTGCCCGGCGATCCCGTGCGCGCGCTCGCAGGTGAGCAGACCGTCGACCCGACGCAGATCGCGAACATGAAGAAGGAGCTGGGTCTCGACCTACCGCTCTGGCACCAGTACTGGAACTACCTCGTCGGCCTCTTCCAGGGTGACTTCGGCACGCAGATCGCCAGTGGCCGACCGGTGGCGGACATCATCTCGGAAGCGTTCCCGATCACAGTCAGACTGGCCCTGTTTGCCTTCGTCTTCACGGTCCTCGTCGGTATCTCCATGGGCATCTTCGCCGGGCTGAAGGCCGACACCTTCCGGGACCGCGGGCTGCTCGTACTGACGCTCCTGCTGATCTCCGTGCCGTCATTCGTACTGGGCTTCCTCGGCCAGTACTTCTTCGCCTTCCAGCTCGGCTGGGTCGAGCCCAACGTGAGCATGGAAGCCACCTGGGACGAGCTGATCCTGCCCGCGGTCGTGCTCGGGTCCCTGTCACTCGCGTATGTCGCGCGACTGACCCGTACCTCGGTCGCGGAGAACCTGCGCTCCGACTACATGCGGACCGCTGTGGCCAAGGGGCTGCCCCGGCGCCGCGTCGTCGGGGTCCACCTCATGCGCAACTCGATGATCCCCGTGGTCACCTTCCTCGGCACCGACCTCGGCGCGCTGCTCGGCGGCGCGGTCGTGACCGAAGGCATCTTCAACGTCAAGGGTGTCGGCTCCGCCGTCTTCGACGCGCTGAGGCACCGCGAAGGTGCCACGGTCGTCGGCATCGTGACGCTGATCGTCATCGTCTATCTCGTCGCCAGCCTGGTCGTCGACCTGCTTTACGCGGTCCTGGACCCGAGGATCCGTTATGCCTGAGACGCTCAAGGAAACCACCGCGGGCCAGCTGCCCGAGGCGACGGCCGCACCGGCTCCCGCCGCCAAGGTGGGCAAGCCCCGCAGCCTGTGGTCGGACGCCTGGCACGACCTGCGACGCAGCCCGCTGTTCGTCGTCTCGGCCGTCCTGATCGTCTTCCTGCTGACCATGGCGGTCTTCCCCGGCCTGTTCACCGGCGCCGACCCGCGCTACGCGGACCTGGCCCACCACTACCTGCAGAAGCCCAAGTGGGGGAACTTCTTCCAGGAGGACTGGTTCGGGTACGACATCCAGGGGCGCTCGATCTACGCGCGTGTCGTCTACGGCGCGCGTGCCTCGATCACCGTCGCCGTCGTCGTCACCGCCCTCGTCACCATCCTGGGTACGGTGGTCGGCATGCTCGCCGGCTACTTCGGCGGCTGGATCGACACCCTGCTCTCCCGGGTCACCGACATCTTCTTCGGCGTGCCCTTCATCCTCGGCGCGATGGTCGTCCTGACCTCGTTCGCGGAGCGCCACATCTGGGTCGTCATCCTGGCCCTGGCCTTCCTCGGCTGGACCTCGATCGCCCGTGTCGCACGCGGTTCCGTCCTGACGATCAAGCAGGCCGACTACGTGATGGCGGCCAAGGCGCTGGGCGCCTCGACCACCCGCATCCTGCTCCGTCACATCCTGCCCAACGCGATCGCCCCGGTGATCGTCGTCGCGACCATCGCGCTCGGTGGCTACATCTCGGCCGAGGCCACGCTGTCCTTCCTGGGCATCGGTCTCGCCGAACCGACCGTGTCGTGGGGTGTGGACATCTCCTCCGGCCAGGAGCAGCTGCGTAACGCCGCGTTCGTCCTGATCATCCCGTCGGTCATGGTGTCGATCACCGTTCTGGCGTTCATCATGCTCGGCGATGCGGTACGCAACGCCCTCGACCCCAAGCTGCGCTGAGGGAGGCGTACATGACCATCATCGACAAGACAGCGGATGTTCCTGCTCCGCGTGGTTCCGACGACGAGAGCGGCCCGCTGCTCGAAGTCCGCGATCTGCACGTGGAATTTCATACCCGTGACGGCGTGGCCAAGGCCGTCAACGGCGTCAACTACAGCGTCAGCGCGGGCGAGACCCTCGCCGTGCTCGGCGAGTCCGGCTCCGGCAAGTCCGTGACCGCTCAGGCGATCATGGGCATCCTGGACATGCCCCCCGGCCGCATTCCGAAGGGTGAGATCCTCTTCCGCGGCCAGGACATGCTCAAGATGTCCAACGAGGAGCGTCGGCAGATCCGTGGCCAGAAGATCGCCATGATCTTCCAGGACGCGCTGTCCTCGCTGAACCCGGTGCTCTCCGTGGGCTACCAGCTCGGCGAGATGTTCCGTGTGCACCAGGGGCTCTCCAAGAAGGACGCCAAGGCCAAGGCCATCGCGCTGATGGACCGGGTGCGCATTCCGGCGGCCAAGGAGCGGGTCAACGACTACCCGCACCAGTTCTCCGGCGGTATGCGCCAGCGCATCATGATCGCGATGGCGCTGGCCCTGGAGCCCGACCTGATCATCGCGGACGAGCCCACCACGGCGCTCGACGTGACCGTCCAGGCGCAGGTCATGGACCTGCTCGCGGAGCTCCAGCGCGACTTCAACATGGGCCTGATCCTGATCACGCACGACCTCGGTGTCGTCGCCGACGTGGCCGACAAGATCGCCGTGATGTACGCGGGCCGGATCGTCGAGACCGCCCCGGTCCACGAGATCTACAAGCGCCCCGCGCACCCGTACACCAAGGGTCTGCTGGAGTCGATCCCGCGCCTGGACCAGAAGGGCCAGGAGCTCTACGCGATCAAGGGCCTGCCGCCCAACCTGCTGCACGTGCCGTCCGGCTGCGCCTTCAACCCGCGCTGCACGATGGCGCAGGACATCTGCCGTACGGAGATCCCGGCACTGCGCCCGGTCACCGAGCAGGACGGTACCGAGCTGGTCGGCCGCGGCAGCGCCTGCCACTTCTGGAAGGAGACGATCCATGGCTGACCTCGAGAAGGAGTCCGTGGACGCCACCCCGAACGTCACCGAAGTGGCGACGGTCAACGCGGCCAGCGAGTCGGAGGCCGTAGCGGCGATCAACGCGCCGGTCTCGCAGGGGGAGCCCATCCTCCAGGTGCGGAACCTGGTCAAGCACTTCCCGCTGACCCAGGGCATCCTGTTCAAGAAGCAGGTCGGCGCGGTCAAGGCCGTGGACGGGATCTCCTTCGATCTCTACCAGGGCGAGACGCTCGGCATCGTGGGCGAGTCCGGCTGTGGCAAGTCCACGGTCGCCAAGCTCCTGATGACGCTGGAGCGGGCCACCGCCGGTGAGGTCTTCTACAAGGGCCAGGACATCACCAAGCTGTCCGGCCGTGCGCTGAAGGCCGTGCGCCGCAACATCCAGATGGTGTTCCAGGACCCGTACACCTCGCTGAACCCGCGTATGACGGTCGGCGACATCATCGGGGAGCCCTTCGACATCCACCCCGAGGTGGCCCCGAAGGGTGACCGGCGCCGCAAGGTGCAGGACCTCCTGGACGTCGTCGGTCTGAACCCGGAGTACATCAACCGGTATCCGCACCAGTTCTCCGGCGGCCAGCGCCAGCGCATCGGCATCGCCCGCGGCCTCGCGCTCAACCCGGAGATCATCATCTGCGACGAGCCGGTCTCCGCGCTCGACGTGTCGGTGCAGGCGCAGGTCATCAACCTGATGGAGAAGCTCCAGGACGAGTTCAACCTCTCCTACCTCTTCATCGCGCACGACCTGTCGATCGTCCGGCACATCTCGGACCGGGTCGGCGTCATGTACCTCGGCAAGATGGCCGAGATCGGTACGGACACGCAGATCTACGACCACCCGACGCACCCCTACACCCAGGCGCTGCTGTCGGCGGTCCCGGTCCCGGACCCGAGTGCCCGTGACGGACGCGAGCGGATCATCCTCACCGGTGACGTCCCCTCGCCGGCCAACCCGCCGTCGGGCTGCCGCTTCCGTACGCGGTGCTGGAAGGCCCAGGACAAGTGCGCCACCGAGGTGCCGCTCCTGGCGATCCCCGAGCGCTTCAAGGCCTCGGACACTCCGGCCGCGCACGAGTCGGCGTGCCACTTCGCCGAGGAGAAGGACGTCGTGCACGCGGCGTAGCTCGTCGGTCAGCTGAACGGAAGACGCCCGGCCCCTCAGGGGGCCGGGCGTCTTCGTGCGTTCGGGCCGGTCCCCGTACGGCGGACATGAACATGCGACGCAGTGCCATATGAGGTGATATGAGGCATTGAGCTACTCACGGGAACCCTAGGAGGCACTCCATGCGCGGAGCCACACACGCCAGGTGGGCCGCATGCGCGGTCGCCGTCGCCCTGGCGGCGACCGCCTGCGGCGGCGGGGACGACAGCGGTGGCGGTGGCGGCGCGGACGGGATCGTGAGCTCCTCCTGGGGCGACCCGCAGAACCCGCTGGAGCCGGCCAACACCAACGAGGTGCAGGGCGGCAAGGTCCTCGACATGCTCTTCCGCGGGCTCGTGCGGTACGACCCCAAGACCGGCGAGGCCGAGAACGAGATCGCCGAGAAGATCGAGTCCACCGACTCGCAGAACTTCACGATCACCATCAAGGACAACTGGACCTTCAGCAACGGCGAGAAGGTCACGGCGCAGTCGTTCGTGGATGCCTGGAACTACGGCGCGGCGCTGAAGAACAACCAGAAGAACGCGTACTTCTTCGCCTACATCGACGGCTACGACAAGGCCCACCCCGAGGCCGGCAAGGCCGCCACCGACACCCTCTCCGGCCTCAAGGTGGTCAACGCGACGACCTTCACGGTCAAGCTCACCCAGAAGTTCTCGCTCTGGCCCGACACCCTCGGCTACGCGGCCTTCGTACCGCTGCCCAAGACCTTCTACTCGGACCACGACGCCTGGCTGTCCAAGCCGGTCGGCAACGGCCCGTACACCGTCGACTCGTACGCCAAGGGTTCCTCGATGAACCTGCGCCGGTGGGACGACTACCCCGGCACGGACAAGGCGCAGAACGGCGGAATCGACCTCAAGGTCTACACCGACAACAACACCGCCTACACCGACCTGACGGCCGGCAACCTCGACCTGGTCGACGATGTGCCCGCCTCGCAGCTCAAGAACGTCCAGGCGGACCTCGGGGACCGGTACATCAACACCCCGGCCGGCATCATCCAGACGCTCGCCTTCCCGTTCTACGTGAAGGCGTGGAACACGCCCGACGCGGTCAAGGTCCGGCAGGGCCTGTCGATGGCCATCAACCGGGAGCAGATCACCGACCAGATCTTCCAGAAGACCCGCACCCCCGCCTCCGACTGGACCTCCCCGGTCCTCGGTGAGGACGGCGGCTTCAAGGAAGGCCTGTGCGGCGACCCGTGCGAGTACAACAAGGCCGAGGCCAAGAAGCTGATCGAGGACGGCGGCGGCATCCCCGGCGGCCAGCTCAAGATCTCGTACAACGCGGACACGGGCTCCCACAAGGAATGGGTCGACGCGGTCTGCAACAGCATCAACAACGTCATGGGCAACAACAAGGCCTGCGTCGGCAGCCCGGTCGGCACGTTCGCCGACTTCCGCAGCCAGGTGTCCACCCAGAAGCTGACCGGTGCCTGGCGTGCGGGCTGGCAGATGGACTACCCGCTCATCCAGAACTTCCTCCAGCCGCTCTACTACACCAACGCCCCGTCCAACGACGGCAAGTGGAGCAACGAGGAGTTCGACGGCCTGGTCAACAAGGCGAACGCCGAGGAGGACAAGGCCACGGCCGTCAGCACCTTCCAGGACGCGGAGAAGATCCTCGCCGAACAGATGCCCGTCATCCCGCTCTGGTACCAGAACGGCAGCGCCGGCTACTCGGACCGGGTCGAGAACGTCGCCCTGAACGTCTTCAGCGTCCCGGTGTACGACCAGATCAAGGTCAAGTGACCCGAGCCGGGCGGCCGGTGCGGACCATCGCACCGGCCGCCCGGCTCCCCGGTCCCTCCGCCGTTCGCCCCGACCCCCGGAGCCCTTCATGGGACGTTATGTGATCCGGCGGCTGCTGCAGATGATCCCCGTCTTCTTCGGCACCACGCTGTTGATCTTCCTCATGGTGAACGTGATGGGCGACCCCATCGCGGGCCTCTGCGGCGACCGCCAGTGCGACCCCGCGACCGCCGCCCAGCTGCGCACCGAATTCGGCCTCGACAAACCGGTCTGGCAGCAATACCTGACCTACATGGGCCACATCTTCACCGGGGACTTCGGCACCGCGTTCAACGGGCAGGAGGTCACGGAGCTGATGGCCACCGCCTTCCCCATCACCATCCGCCTCACCGTCGTCGCGATCGTCTTCGAGATCGTCATCGGCATCAGCCTCGGCGTCGTCACCGGACTGCACCGCGGGCGGCCCGTCGACACCGGGGTGCTGATCCTGACCCTCGTCGTCATCGCCGTACCCACCTTCGTCACCGGTCTGCTGCTCCAGCTCCTGCTCGGTGTGGAGTGGGGCATCATCAAACCCTCCGTCTCCCCCGAGGCACCGCTCGACGAACTCATCGTCCCCGGCCTCGTCCTGGCCTCCGTCTCCCTGGCCTACGTCACCCGCCTCACCCGGACCTCGATCGCCGAGAACGCCCGCGCCGACTACGTCCGTACCGCCGTGGCCAAGGGGCTTCCCCGGCGCCGGGTCGTCGTCAGGCACCTGCTGCGCAACTCCCTCATCCCCGTCGTCACCTTCATCGGTACGGACGTGGGCGCCCTGATGGGCGGGGCCATCGTCACCGAGCGCATCTTCAACATCCACGGGGTCGGCTACCAGCTCTACCAGGGCATCCTGCGCCAGAACACGCAGACCGTCGTCGGATTCGTCACCGTGCTGGTCCTCGTCTTCCTCGCGGCGAACCTGATCGTCGACCTCCTGTACGCCGTACTCGACCCGAGGATCCGCTATGCCTGAGCCGCAGCAGCCGTTCGACGAAGCGATCTCGGGGGCCGGAGCCGGCGGTGCGATGGACCTGGCGGTGGACGAGGGCACCACCCTGGAGAAGACGCCCGGCGGCCCGCAGGGGACCGGTCCCTCCGGCAAACCGCGCAGCCTGTGGTCCGACGCCTGGCGCGATCTGCGCCGCAACCCGGTCTTCATCATCTCCGGGCTGATCATCCTCTTCCTGGTGATCATCTCGATCTGGCCGTCGCTGATCACCGACCAGGACCCGCTCGACTGCGACCTGAGCAAGGCCCAGGAGGGCTCCCAGCCCGGTCACCCCTTCGGCTTCGACGGACAGGGCTGCGACGTCTACACCCGTACCGTCTACGGGGCGCGGACCTCGGTCACCGTCGGCGTCTGTTCCACGCTCGGTGTCTCCCTGCTCGGCGGTGTGCTGGGCGGCCTCGCCGGCTTCTACGGCGGCAAGGGCGACGCCGTCCTCTCCCGCATCACGGACGTCTTCTTCGGCATCCCGGTCGTCCTCGGCGGCCTCGTCTTCCTCTCCGTGGTCACCAGCTCCACCGTCTGGCCCGTGATCGGCTTCATCGTGCTGCTGGGCTGGCCCCAGATCGCCCGCATCGCACGAGGCTCCGTCATCACCGTCAAACAGAACGACTACGTCCAGGCGGCGCGGGCCCTGGGCGCCTCCAACTCGCGGATGATGCTGCGGCACATCACCCCCAACGCCATCGCCCCGGTCATCGTCGTCGCGACGATCGCACTGGGTACCTACATCTCGCTGGAGGCGACCCTCTCGTACCTGGGTGTGGGCCTGAAACCGCCGGCCGTCTCCTGGGGCATCGACATCTCCGCCGCCTCCCAGTACGTCCGCAACGCGCCGCACATGCTGCTCTGGCCCGCCGGTGCGCTGGCGATCACGGTGCTCGCCTTCATCATGCTCGGCGACGCGGTGCGCGACGCCCTCGACCCCAAGCTGCGCTGAGGAGCCCGCTGCCATGTTGCTCGAAGTGCGCGATCTGCACGTGGAGTTCCACACCCGCGAGGGGGTGGCCAAGGCCGTCAACGGGGTCAACTACTCGGTGGCCGAGGGTGAGACGCTCGCCGTCCTCGGCGAGTCCGGTTCGGGCAAGTCGGTCACCGCCCAGGCGATCATGGGAATCCTCGACATGCCGCCCGGGAAGATCAGCGGGGGCGAGATCCTCTTCAAGGACCGCGACCTGCTGAAGCTCCAGGGCGAGGAACGGCGCAGGGTCCGCGGCCAGGAGATGGCCATGATCTTCCAGGACGCGCTGTCCTCGCTGAACCCGGTGCTGAGCGTGGGGCAGCAGCTGGGCGAGATGTTCGTCGTGCACCGCGGGATGTCCCGCAAGGACGCGAAGGCCAAGTCCATCGAGCTGATGGACCGGGTGCGCATCCCGGCAGCCAAGGAGCGGGTCGGGAACTTCCCGCACCAGTTCTCCGGCGGTATGCGCCAGCGCATCATGATCGCCATGGCGATGGCCCTGGAACCCTCGCTGATCATCGCCGACGAGCCGACCACCGCCCTCGACGTGACGGTCCAGGCCCAGGTGATGGAACTGCTCGCCGAACTGCAGCGCGAGCTGAACATGGGGCTGATCCTCATCACCCACGACCTCGGTGTGGTGGCCGACGTCGCCGACAAGATCGCCGTGATGTACGCGGGCCGGATCGTCGAGACCTCGCCCGTCCACGAGATCTACAAGGCACCCGCCCACCCCTACACCAAGGGCCTCCTCCGGTCGATCCCGCGCCTGGACCAGAAGGGCCAGGACCTGTACGCGATCAAGGGGCTGCCGCCCAACCTGCTGCACATCCCGCCCGGCTGCGCCTTCCACCCCCGCTGCCCGATGGCCCAGGCCGTGTGCCGTACGGACGTGCCGCCGCTGTACACCGTGGACGAAAGCCGCCGGAGCGCCTGCCACTTCTGGAAGGAGACGCTCGATGCACGCTGAGGACCCGAGCCGTAGGGGCGTCACCGCCGGGGGCTCCACCCTGGTCTCCGAGGCGCGCGAGAGCCGCCCCGCGCGCCCGTACGCGGAGGGCGACCCGATCCTGGAGGTGCGCGGCCTCGTCAAGCACTACCCGCTCACCCGGGGCATCCTCTTCAAGAAGCAGATCGGGGCGGTCAAGGCCGTCGACGGGGTCGACTTCGATCTGGCGGCGGGCGAGACGCTCGGCATCGTGGGCGAGTCCGGCTGCGGCAAGTCGACCGTCGCCAAGATGCTGGTGCACCTGGAACCGCCCACCGGGGGTGCCATCCGGTACAAGGGCGAGGACGTCACCAAGCTGTCCGGCCGTGCGCTGAAGGCCGTGCGGCGCAACATCCAGATGGTGTTCCAGGACCCGTACACCTCGCTGAACCCGCGCATGACGGTCGGCGACATCATCGGGGAGCCGTACGAGATCCACCCCGAGGTGGCACCCAAGGGGAGCCGGCGCCAGAAGGTGCAGGACCTGCTCGATGTCGTCGGTCTGAACCCGGAGTACATCAACCGGTATCCGCACCAGTTCTCCGGCGGCCAGCGCCAGCGCATCGGCATCGCCCGCGGCCTCGCGCTCAACCCGGAGATCATCGTCGCCGACGAACCGGTGTCCGCGCTCGACGTGTCGGTGCAGGCCCAGGTGGTCAACCTGCTCGACCGGCTGCAGGCCGAGTTCAGTCTGAGCTTCCTGTTCATCGCGCACGACCTGTCGATCGTCCGGCACATCTCGGACCGGGTCGGCGTCATGTATCTCGGCCGGATCGTGGAGATCGGCACGGACGAGGAGATCTACGACCACCCCACGCACCCGTACACGCAGGCGCTGCTGTCCGCCGTCCCCGTGCCGGACCCGACGGCCCGCGAATACCGCGAGCGGATCATCCTGCACGGCGACGTCCCGTCCCCGGCGAACATCCCGTCCGGCTGCCGCTTCCGCACGCGCTGCTGGAAGGCGCAGGAGCGGTGCGAGCTGGAGGTGCCGCTGCTGGCGGTCCCCGCGGTCTTCCGAGAGACGGACACACCGGCCAGGCACGACTCGGCCTGTCACTTCGCCGAGGAGAAGCAGGTGGTACCGCCGGAGGGGATCCTGGAGACCCCCGAACCGCAGGACGCGCCGCCGTCCCCGTACAAGGACGACCCGGGAGAAAAGAAATGATAAAAGGGCATCACATTCGTTAACACGCAGGCAACTTGACTGTCGCCGCACCGATATACGAACGCACCACCATGAAGAACGTACGGCCGTGCGGGTGCCGTGAACCGGCCGGGGTGCTCATCACGTCGCCCCGGCCGGTTTCCCGTTCCCCGCCTTTCCCCACAGGTCCCCTTGTTCAACGGCGGACCGCGGTGGAGTATCGCTGGGGTGATACTCACCCGGGGAGCCAGAATCACCGGTGCGGTGCTGTGCGCCGTACTGGGCGTCATTGTCGCGAGCTGGATCGTGCGGGACGTCCGGGCGGTCGGCGACCCGCTGGACCTGCTTCGCTACTGGGCCGGTTACACCGACGCGCGGCCGGCATCGATGCCCGCGACGGCGCAGTCCGACATCGTGCTCCTCGCCGTGTACATCCTCGCCACGAGCGCCGCCCTGCGTTCATCGGTGGCCGCTTCGGCGCTCGTCGCCACCGGCGTGGTCACGCTCGCCCTGCGCATGCCCGGCGTCTGGACCACCGGCGCCTCCTGGATGGACGGGCGCTACAGCGACGAGCTGCGCACCCGCGCCCTCCTCGGCACCTTCGTCGCGCTGGCCGCCGGGCTCGCGCTCATCGTCACCGGTGCGGCGGGCCGCAGGCCGTCCGCGGACTTCTACGAACCGGGGCCCACCCGGCCCGGCCAGGGAGCCGCGGTCGTCGCCTTCCTGGTGCTCGGCGCCTCCGGTGCCGTGCTGATCGCCTGGGAGATCCGCCAGTTCGTCACGCTGCCCTCCGTCGTGTATCCCGACTGGTTCATCGGCGGGGACGCCGTCCGGGTCGAACTGACCAGTGCGCCGCCCGGCTGGAGCAGCGTGGCTCTCGCGGTGCTCTGCCTCGTCGTCGCGTTCACCGCGCTCTTCCACGCGGTCCACGCCCGGCCGCTCGGCATCATCGCCGCCGCGTTCCTGCTGTTCTCCGGAGGTCTCGGCATCGCCCGGGCCGTCCACCACGAGATGCTCGACCGCTTCGGGGACCTGGGGACCGAGTACCAGCTCGTCGTGCTGACCTCGTTCTTCCTCGCCTTCGCCGGGGCGGCCGGACTGATCGCGCTGTCCCGCAGAGGCTTCGAGGACGCGGACGGCGACAGCAGGGGCTACGACGGCTACGGGGCGGGCGGATTCGGCCCGCCGCCCGGCGACGGCTACGGCTACCCGCAGGGACCCGGCCGGGGCCCCGCTCCGGGATACGGCTACCCGCAGGCGCAGCAGCCCGGCCAGGGACCCGGCTACGGGCCGCCGCCGGGCGGCGGATTCGGCCCTCCGCCGCCCTCGTCCCCGCCGCCCGCCTGGTGACGCCTACGACAGCCCCAGCGACCGCCTGAGGAAGTCCACCTGGAGCAGGAGCAGATTCTCCGCCACCTGCTCCTGGGGCGTCATGTGCGTCACCCCGCTCAGCGGCAGCACCTCGTGCGGCCGCCCCGCGGACAGCAGCGCCGACGACAGGCGCAGCGCGTGGGCGACGACCACGTTGTCGTCGGCCAGACCGTGGACGATCATCATCGGCCGTACCTCGTCGGCGGGTCGGGAGAGCCCCTCGTCCGTCACCAGGGAGTTGTACGCGTACACCTCGGGCTGCGCCGCGGGGTCGCCGAGATAGCGCTCCGTGTAGTGGGTGTCGTACAGCCGCCAGTCCGTCACCGGGGCGCCCACGACGGCGGCGTGGAAGACGTCGGGGCGCCGCAGCACCGCGAGCGCCGACAGGTAGCCGCCGTAGGACCAGCCGCGCATCGCCACCTTCGAGAGGTCCAGCGGGAACCGTCCGGCCAGTGAGTGCAGGGCCTCGATCTGGTCGTCCAGGGTGAGGGTGAAGTCGTCCCTGACCGCCTTCTCCCAGCCGGGCGAACGCCCCGGTGCGCCGCGGCCGTCCGCGACGATCACGGCGAACCCCTGGTCGGCGAACCACTGGGACGTGAGATGCGCGTTGTGCGCGGCGACGACCCGCCGGCCGTGCGGACCGCTGTACGGGTCCATCAGGACCGGGAGGGGACCGTCGGACTCCTCGTAGCCGGAGGGGAGCAGCACGGCGCACGGAATCCTCTGTGCGCCCCCCTCCGTCAGCTGCACCCGGGCCGTCAGGACAGGCTCCTGGGCGTGGCTGGCGACTGTGGCGGTCCGCCTGCCGTCCCGCAGCACCCGTACCGCCGTTCCGGGGTGCTCCAGGGACGCCGAGAGCAGCACCGTCACTCCGCCCGAACGCACCGCGGAGTGCACCCCCACGCCCTCGGAGACGCGCTCGACGCCCAGCTCGTTCACCCGGTACACATGGCTCTGCCCGGTCTCCGGATCCGCCGCCTTCTCACCCGCTGTCGCCGACACCAGGATGTCCGAATCCCCGATGTCCAGCACCGACTGGATGTGCAGCTGAGCCCCGGTCAGCGGCCGGTCACCGACCGACAGCACCCGCGCACCGCCCTCGTCCGCGATCCGCACGAGCCGTCCGTCCGGCGCCCACGCGGGCACACCACCGAAAAGATCAAGCCAGACCGCGTCCCCGTCGACATGCACCGTACGGGTCGTTCCGCTCTCCGTGTCGACGGCCAGATGCAGCTGACTGCGCTGGTCACGGGCCTGTACCAGGAGCAGCGGGGCGCCGTTCGACGACCAGTGCACCCGGGCCAGGTACGGGAAGCGGGTCCGGTCCCAGACGATCTCGGTACGTGCCCCGTCCAGGCCCATCACGAAGAGCCGCACCTCGGCATTGGCCGTCCCCGCGGCCGGATAGCCGACCTCGGCGGGCTTGCTGCCCGGGTGCGCGGGGTCGGCGATCCACCACCGCTGTACGGCGCTGTCGTCGACCCGGGCGACCAGCAGGCGGTCCGACTCGGGCGACCACCAGAAGCCCCGGTAGCGGCTCATCTCCTCGGCCGCCACGAACTCGGCGAGGCCGTACGAGGTGTGCGCGTCCTCCGGCTCGGCGACAGGACGGTCCCCGTCGCCCGCCGCCCCCACGACCCGCAGCGCGCCGCGGCTGACATAGGCGATGTGCCTGCCGTCCGGGGAGGGGCGCGGGTCGATCACCGGGCCCGGAACCGGCAGCGCGCGCGCCGTGCCGGCCCGCAACTCGGCCACGTACACCTTGCCGGAGAGGGCGAACGCCGCCAACTCGGCCGCATCGTCCACCGCGTAGCCGACGATGCCCGCCGAACCCTCCCGCGCCCGTTCCCGCCTGGCCCGCTCCTGCGGCGACAGCTTCTCGGTCGAACCCCCCAGCAGGGCCTCGGGGTCGGCGGCGATCCGCTCCTCGCCGGTTGCCGGGTCCAGCACCCAGAGACGGTTCGCCCGGTCCGTGCCGGACGCCGAGCGGAGGAAGACCACCCGCGTCCCATCCGGTGAGACGGTGAAGGCCCGGGGTGCGCCCAGAGTGAACCGCTGGGTCCGGGCGTGCTGGCGGGCGAAGGACAACTTCTGCGAGGTCATGGCTCCGAACCTAGCCCGGAGGGAGCCGCACGTGCGCCCCTCGTGCTGCTGTGCCCCGATCAATGCGTTGGCACGGATAGTTATGATCCGTAGCGCTCGGTGGGTATGAACCTGCTGGCTCCATGTGTGCTGCCCGTCCCGACCGTACTGATGGAGGTGAACCGCCGTGGCACTCTCGATTTCGGCGGTGGTGCTGCTGGCGATCGTCGTCTTCCTGCTGGTCCGGAAATCCGGACTGAAGGGCGGACATGCGGTGGTCTGCGTGTTGCTCGGGTTCTATCTTGCGAGCTCGTCGATCGCGCCGACCATCTCGGAGGTGACGTCGAACGTGGCAGGCATGATCGGGGGCATCAAGTTCTGAGGGCCGGCGCGGGGGCGCGGGCGGGGCGGACGTGGGGGGCGTGGCCGGTCTGTCCGGCCACCCCGGCCGGTGGGGGGTCGGCCCGCACGGGGGAGGGCTCGTAGGGTGGACCCATGAAGGACCTTCCCGCCCGCCGTCTGCTCCTGGTGCACGCGCACCCCGACGACGAGTCGATCAACAACGGCGCCACCATGGCCAGGTACGCGGCCGAGGGCGCCCACGTCACCCTGGTGACGTGCACGCTCGGCGAGGAGGGCGAGGTCATCCCGCCGGACCTGGCGCACCTGGCCGCAGACCGCGACGACGCCCTGGGCGCCCATCGCGTCGGTGAACTCACCGCCGCGATGAAGGAGCTCGGGGTCACCGACCACCGCTTCCTGGGCGGCCCCGGCCGCTTCCGCGACTCCGGAATGATGGGCACCGAGCAGAACCACAGGCCCGGCGCCTTCTGGGACGCGGACCCGGACGGCGCGGCCGCGCACCTCGTCGAGGTGATCCGCTCCGTGCGCCCCCAGGTCCTGGTCACCTACGACCCCGACGGCGGCTACGGCCACCCCGACCACATCCAGGCACACCGCGTCGCGATGCGCGCGGCCGAGCTGGCGGCGGATCCCGGGTACGGCACCGGTGACCCGCACGCGATCGCGAAGATCTACTGGAACCGGGTGCCGCGCTCCGTGGCGGAGGAGGCCTTCGCCCGGCTTCGGGAGGCCGCCCCGGACGCCTTCCCGGGGATCGCCGCCGTCGACGACGTGCCCGGCGTGGTGGACGACGCCGAGATCACGGCGGAGATCGACGGCTCGGCGTACGCCGCCGCGAAGACCGCGGCGATGAGCGCGCATGCCACCCAGATCGCCGTGGACGGGCCGTTCTTCGCACTGTCGAACGACCTGGGGCAGCCCGTTTTCACCACCGAGTACTACCAGTTGGTGCGCGGAACCCGCGGCAGGGACGATGATGCCCGGGAGCACGACCTCTTCGCAGGCGTGCCGGACGTGGCGGCGGCACCGGGAGCACAGGCATGAGCAGCAGGCAGAGACCGCGGGCCGCATCGCAGTCGCCGCGCACCAACGCGCCGCCCAGAGGCCACGAGCCGACCGGTCCCGCCGCACCCCTCGACCTCGCACGGATCGCCCTGTACGTCGGTCTCGCGGTGCTGGGCGCCGTCGTCGGTCTCGCGGGCGCACTCGTCCAAGCGGGCCTGTTCCCGGGAGGGTTGCTGCTCGCGCTCGCCGCGTCGGCCGGACTGTTCTACGGGGGCCGGGTGCTGGCCCGTAACCAGTTCGGGGCGCTGGCACCGGCCGTGGGCTGGTTCATCGCCGTCGTCGTCCTGCTCAGCGGCCGTCCCGAGGGCGACTACGTCTTCGGTGACGAGATCGGTCTGACGCTCTTCATGCTCGGCGGCATGGGTGTCGCTGTGATGTGTGCCACCCTGTCGCGGTTGCCTTATTCGGCCACCAACACCGGCCGACCGGGCACGTGATGTGCCACATCCGCTCCCGGATTGCCCCCCTCCACGGTGACGGGTGCATCCTTGTTTTCCCCGCGGGCGGAGAGTCTGTCGGCGGCGGCCAGTATGGTGGTGCGCGCGCCGAGCCGTCCCCTGGCCTGCGGCATGGGGGAAGTACGGGCGGCGGAGCCAATCGGGAGAACCTGCTTTGAGTCGTGAAACTGACAGTTCGTCCTCCGGGCCCCAGGGGCGCGGCGGAGCCGCGTACCCGTCGGGTACGCCGCCGTACGGATCACGCCAGTATCCGTCGCTGCACCCGTCTCAGGACGGGCCGGAGGAGACTCCGGAGCCTGTGGATCCGCCTCGGCCGGAGGAGCCCAGAACCGAGACGACGCTGACGACGCGCATCCGGATCAACATCCCGGGTTCGCGTCCGATCCCGCCTGTCGTCGTGCGTACGCCGATGAGTGACACCGGTGCCTCCGGCGGCCGCCCGGACCCCGAGCGCACGGGCAGCACACCGAGGCCCGGCGCGCCCGCGCCGTCGTCCGGTGCCGCGGCGGGCGCCGGCGAGCGCGGCGGTTCCGGCCCGGACGCCCGGGACGGCCAGGCCGCCGAGGCATCCGCCGAGAAGCCGGCCAAGGAGAAGGGCGGCAGCGACTGGTTCGCGCCGCGCAAGAACCCGGCGCCGGCCCCCGGCGCAGCGGCCCCCGGCCCTGCAGGCCCCCCTGCCGGTGCGTCCGCCACGGGCGGCGGGCAGGGCCCGGCGCAGACACCGCCCCGCGCCGAACCGCCGTACTTCTCGGACGGTCCGCAACCGGGCGCCCCGCGCCCCGGGCGCAGTGCCCTCGACGACATCGACGCGGACATTCCCGGCGGGCCGCGCTCCACGCCGAATCTCGGGGTGCGCACACCGGGTCCGTCCGGTCCGACCAACGGTCCGGTCACGGGCAGTTCGTCCCTGACGCCGAACCTCGACGGCATGCCCGGCATGGGCGGCACGGCGGGTCCCGGCGGCCCGGCAGGCCCCAGGCCCGGCGGTCCGTCCCAGGGCGGTCCCGGCGGTCCTCTCGGTCCCGGCGGTCCGTCCCAGGGTGGCCCCGGCGGTCCCTTCGGTCCCGGCGGTCCGTCCGGCCCGGGTGGACCCGGCGGCGTACCGCCGCGGATGTCCGACGACACGGCGATCCTGACCCCGCAGGCCGCGGCCCCCGGTCCCGGCTCCGCCGGCCATGTCTCCGGTGACACCCTCACCAGCGGCATCCCCGTCGTTCCGGCCGACTCCCGTCCGCCGTTCCCCGGGGGCCCGGGTGCCCCCGGCGGCCCCCGCGCGGATCTGGGGTCCGACGGCCCCATGGGCAGCGGACCGGCGGGTCCTGGCCACCAGGCGCCCGCTCCGGCACCCCGGCCCGTACCGAAGGCCGCACCTCCCGCGAAGAAGGGCCGTTCCAAGCTGGTCCTCCTGGGTGCGGGCGTCTTCGCGCTGCTCGGCATCGCCTACGGCGCCGGACTGCTGATGAACCACTCCGAGGTCCCCAAGGGCACCACCGTCCTCGGCGTCGACATCGGCGGCGGCACGAAGGAGGAGGCGGTCACCAAGCTCGAGACCGCCCTCGGGAAGCGCGCCGAGGCGCCCCTCCAGCTCTCCGTGGACGGCAAGGAGCAGAAGCTCGCCCCGGACAAGGCCGGTCTCACCCTGGACAGCCAGGAGACTGTCCGCGGCGCCGCGGGCAGCGACTACAACCCGGTCTCGGTGATCGGCTCCCTGTTCGGCGGGGCACGCCCGGCCGACCCGGTGATCCCGGTCGACGAGGAGAAGCTCGGGGTGGCGCTGACCGACCTGGCGGGTGTCTCCGGCTCCGCCAACGACGGCACGATCAGGTTCGAGCCGAACAAGGCCGTGGCCGTCCCCGGCAAGGCCGGCAAGGCGCTGGACGTCAACCGGTCGATGATCTCCGTTCGCGATGCCTACCGCGCGCAGGTCCAGACCGGTGAGGCAGCCGTCGTCGAACTGCCCGTCGCCACCACCCAGCCCACGATCACCAAGGCCGAACTGGACCGGGCCATGAAGGAGTTCGCCGAGCCGGCGATGTCCGGGCTGGTCACCATCAAGGCCGGTCCCAAGCAGATCGACTTCGGTCCCGCGAGGTCCCTGCCGCAGATCCTGTCCATGAAGCCGGTCGACGGCAAGCTGGTCGCGGTCTACGACAGGGAAGCGATCGACACCCTGCTGGACGGTGTCTTCGACGGCATCATGGTCACCAAGGGCGACGGGAAGCAGCACGAGGTCAGCGCCACCGACGTGGCCCAGGCCATGCAGACCGCGCTGCTCGGCAAGACCCCCGCCGAGCGCACCGTCGCGATCAACCTCGGCGGCGAGGGCTGACCGGACGCAACCTCTCCGCCCCTGTCCGGACTCCGGGCAGGGGCGGTGCCGTGTTCCGGTCCGGTGGCCGTCGCTGCCCCGCTCACCGCCCGGCCGGGACGTCGGTCCGGGCGGCGGTGCCCTGGCGGGATCGCTGATCCCCGCCGCGCCCGGCGTCGCCGTCGGCTACTTTGCGAGCGGTGACGCGATTCGGCCGATCACCGCTGCCCACCCATGCGTACCGGAAGGACACCGTGCGGGCGTGAGTGACGACGACGAGACGTACGCGGTGACGGCGGGCCCGCCGCAGGGCAGGCACCAGTTCGCCGTCAAGCTGCTGTGGATCGGTATCTGGCTGGCGTTCATGAGCGCACCGGTGAAGGACCTCCTCGACGGGGACCACACCGGGTGGGCACGCGCGCTGGGTGCCCTGGGCCTCGTGGTCTTCGTCGGGGTCTACCTCGTACTGGTCTTCCGGCAGACGTCGAAGGCCCTGGGACGGCAGCGCGTCCTGTCCACGATCGCCTTCCTCGGCGCCCTCGCCGTACTCCTCGCGCTGACGTTCGGGGTCCCGTGACTCGTCCTGTTCGTATACGTCTGCGTCTCGGCAGGCGCCACGCTGCCGATCCGGTACTCGCGCCTGCTGATCCCTCTGGTCGTCGCCGTGATGGCGGGGACCGGGCTCACCCTGCACGATGCCCGTGAGACCGTCACCGCGCTCGTCTTCCCCGCGCTTCTCGGCGGATTCGCCATGACCGGCGTACGGCAGCTGATCCGTACGACCGTCCAGCTGCGCGAGGCCCGTGCGACCGTCGCCCAGCTCGCCGCCAACGAGGAACGCCTGCGGCTCGCCCGCGATCCGCACGACCTGGTAGGGCACTCGCTCTCCCTGATCTCGCTCAAGAGCGGGCCGGCTGCTGCCCGAGCACCCCGACCGGGCGGCCGAGCAGGTCGCCGACATCGAACGGGTCAGCAGGCAGGCCCTCGTGGACGTGCGCAGCGCGGTCACCGGCTACCGGCGGCCGACGTTGCCCGGCGAACTGGCAGGGGCCCGTACCGCACTTGCCGCAGCGGGCATCACCGCGGACATACGGGCCGATGCCCCCGAGTGCGTGCCCGAGGAGCCGGAGGAGGTGCTCGCCTGGGGCATGCGGGAGGCGGTGACGAACGTCGTGCGCCACAGCGGTGCCCGGCGCTGCACGATCACCCTCACCCGGCGCCAGACCCTCGACGGGCCCCTGCTCGAACTCGTCGTCGCCGACGACGGGCGCGGCGCCCCGGGCCCGCAGGCGGGCAACGGGCTCACCGGCATCGCCGAGCGCCTGGCCGCGGTCGAGGGGACACTCGTCACGGGACCGGCCGGCGGCGGACCCGCCCCGGGCAAGGGCTTCGCACTGACCCTGCGCGTTCTCGTCGGTTCAGGCCTAGGATCCACCGAATGAGCATGATCAGACTCCTCCTCGCCGAGGACCAGTCCATGGTGCGCGAGGCCCTCGCCGCACTGCTGGGCCTGGAGCCGGACATCGAGGTGGTCGCCCAGGTGGCCCGCGGCGACGAGGTGCTGGACGCGGCACGCGAACACCGCGTCGACGTCGCCCTCCTCGACATCGAGATGCCCGGTCGTACAGGGATCGAGGCGGCCGCCGAGCTCCACCGCGAGCTGCCCGGCGTCAAGATCGTCGTCGTCACCACCTTCGGACGCCCCGGCTATCTGCGCCGGGCCATGGAGGCGGGCGCGGACGCGTTCCTCGTCAAGGACGCCCCGGCGTCCCAGCTCGCCGCAGCCGTACGCAAGGTGCTCGCGGGCGAGCGGGTCATCGACCCGGCTCTTGCGGCAGCCGCGCTCGCCGACGGTGCGAGCCCGCTGACCGAACGCGAGCGCGATGTGCTGCGGGTGGCGGCGGACGGCTCCACCAACGCGGAGATCTCGGATGCGCTGCACCTCTCGCACGGGACCGTACGCAACTATCTGTCCACGGCGATCCAGAAGATGGCGGCCCGCAACCGAGCGGAGGCCGTCCGGATCGCCCGCGAGAAGGGCTGGCTCTAGGACCGGGGCCGGCCGGAGGAAGGGAACCATGTCCACCAGGTGGAACCTGACGATCGACTGCGCGCGTCCCGCGGAACTGGCGCGGTTCTGGGCGCTGGCGCTCGGCTACGTGGAGAAGCCCCCGCCCGCCGGGTTCGCGAGCTGGGAGGAATGGTTCGCCCACCACGACATCCCGCAGGACGAATGGGACGACGGTGCCTATCTGGCCGACCCGGACGGTGTGGGCCCCGCCCTGTCGTTCCAGAAGGTCCCGGAGCCCAAGGCGGCCAAGAACCGGGTGCACTTGGACGTGCAGGCCGGAGGCGGCCGCGAGACACCCTGGGAGGTGCGGTGGCCGCGGGTCGTCGAGGCCCGGGAGCGGCTGACGGCCGCCGGTGCGACGGTGGTCGCGGAGTACGACGTGCAGGGCAGGCCCGACCATGTGATGTTGGCGGACCCGGAGGGCAACGAGTTCTGCCTGGTCTGACTTCGGCCTCGCGCCTCGGTTACGGGCCGCTTCGCCCGTAACCGAGGCAGAAGGTACCGCGGTGCGCGGTACCGGGCAGAAGGAACGGGGCCCGGCCGCAGCCGCGGCCGGGCCCCGTTCCTTCTGTTCGCGGCTACGGGAAGGAGACCACCTGTGAGGGGACGGTGGTGTCACCGGAGGTGGGGGATCCGGTGTCGTTGATGACGTGTTCGTACTGTCCCTTGCCGCCCAGGGACACCACGAGCAGGTCGTGGAACTTCACACCTGGCTTCACCGGTGCCTGGAACCCGTGGTGCTGCTGAATGGTCGGGTCGACGTTGTAGTAGCAGTAACTGCCCATGCCCCAGCCCTCGTGGGTGGTGACCGAGTCGTCGACCTTGTAGGCGGCGTACCCCTTGACGTCGCCGTTCTGGATGGCGGCCTGGTCGGGGGCGTCGTACGCCTTCTCGTTCTGGAAGAAGATCGTCCTGCCGTTCTCGCCGGACCACTGCACGTCGTACTTGTTGAAGTGCTCGACGAACAGCCCGGTGGCCAGCACGTCGTCGCCCTTCACATGGACGCCGTAGTCCGCCCGGTTGGTCTCCCAGCCGACACCCTCGCCGTGGTCGGCGCGCCACACCCAGGTGTGGTCGACGATCGTGTCGTCGCTGTTGACGACGATGCTGGTGGTCGCCTTGCCGGGGCCGGCGCCACCGATGCGCACGAACACGTCCTGGAGCGACGTCGGGTTGGCCGAGTGGTCGGCGGAGGCGCCCTCGGGGCCGACCTCGACGAGCGTCTCGGAGTTGACCGGACCCGCGTCGATCAGCAGACCGGCCAGCTTCACACCGTCGACGTCACCGACCTTGATCGCGGTCACCCCGTTGTCCGGGATGATCGTGGCGAGCCCCAGGCCGAGGGCCACGGTGTCCGCCCGGTTGATGTTGATCGTCCGGTCGACGTGGTAGACACCCGGCGTGAACAGCAGGTGCAGCCCCTGCTCCACGGCCGCGTTGATGGTCTCGGCGGTCGCGCCGGGCTTGACGACGTAGAACTGGCTCAGCGGAATCGACTCGCCCTGCGGGGTGCCGTTGCCCCAGGTGGTGCCGCGCGCGTCGGTGCGCTTGGCGGGGACGAAGACCTTGTAGTCGGCGCCGTCGAGGTAGAGGAAGGGCTTCTCGCGGGAGACCGGAGTGGTCTCGAGCGTGGTGTACGGCGGCTCGGGGAAGCTCTGCGCAGGCGCGCCCTCGACTCCGGAGAACGTCATGTTCCAGACGCCGTTGCCCCAGCTGCCGATGGAGCTGTCGCGGGTGTACCACTGCTGCTGCGAGTAGGGGCCGACCTGGCCGTCGATCTTGCTGTCGGCGATGTAGCCGCCGCTGGCCCAGCCGTATCCGTCGGGCGCGAGGTTGAGCCCGCCCTTGACGTGCATGCGGCGGAAGGGGGCGGCCTGGGAGACGGCCCAGCGGTTGGTGCCGCTGACCGGGTTGAGGGCGAGGTTCTCGGCCGAACGCCAGAAGTTCTGGGTGGCGTTGCCGTTGAACCAGCCGGCGTCCACGGTCACGTCACCGTTGAAGGTGGTGTCGTCGGGGTCGAGGCCGAGACCGGCGATGGAGGTGTAGAAGCCGATCTGGGCGTTGATGTTGTCGTACGTGCCCGGCTTGAACATCAGCGCGTAGCGGTCGGTTCCGAACTGGGCCGACTCCTGCTTCTTGAAGATCTCGTCGACCTTGCCCTGGATGTTCGGGGTCGACGGGTCGAAGACCAGGACGTTGGGGCCGAGGTCACCGCCGCCGGGCACCTCCTGGACGCCCTCGCCGAAGGCCGTCTGGGTGGCGGGGACCGCCATGAGGAGCGACACGGCGAGCGCCGCGAAGCCGAGGGCCCGGAAGCGGCGGCGCCTGTGGGGGGCGGTCCGGCCGGTGGGG
Source organism: Streptomyces sp. NBC_00887 (assembly GCF_045207585.1). Taxonomy (NCBI): domain Bacteria; kingdom Bacillati; phylum Actinomycetota; class Actinomycetes; order Kitasatosporales; family Streptomycetaceae; genus Streptomyces; species Streptomyces sp. NBC_00887. The sequence goes on along the minus strand of NZ_CP108788.1, from coordinate 4,760,671 downwards.
CTCGTGGGGGGAGCTTGCATGAAGTACATCTCCTGAGTCGTGGTACGGGTGCACGACGAACGTCCGAGAGAGGCGAGAGAGCGCTCTCTCGTGTCGGCGATGTAACCGCCATTGGTCCGGACACGTCAAGAGGTGTGCATCAGAAGCCTCAGCTGTGTGCTGATGACGCCACAATTAACCGATGTGGAAAGGCAATTGACCCGCTATGGGATCAGTTCGCGGCGTCGGTGACTTCACAGGATGACGACGCAGGTCGGGCCCCGTCCGGGGTGATCTTCGCGGCTTCACGCTCCGACGGGCACGCCGTCACCCGGCGTCCGTGTCCTGGGCGGTCCCGATCTCGCGGATCACGCGGGCCGGATTGCCCACCGCCACGACATCGGCGGGCAGATCCTTGGTGACCACCGCTCCCGCGCCGACCACCGTGTTCTCGCCGATCGTCACCCCCGGGCAGACGATCACCCCGCCACCGAGCCAGACGTTGTCGCCGATCGTAATGGGCTGCGCCGCCTCCCACTTGGCCCGGCGGGCCTCCGGGGCCACCGGGTGGGTGGGCGTGAGGAGCTGGACGTTCGGGCCGATCTGGACGTCGGTGCCGATCGTGATGCGGGCGACGTCGAGGAACACGGCACCGAAGTTGACGAACGTGCGGGCGCCGATCGAGATTCCGTAGCCGTAGTCCACCCGGAGCGGGGCCCGGACCTCCACGCCCTCGCCCAGCTCGTCCAGCAGTTCGGCGAGGGCAGCCCGCCGGGCCTCGGGGTCGGCGGCCGGAGCGGAGTTGAACCGCTCGCTCAGCACGGCCGCGCGCAGCGCGTCGGCGGCGAGCTCGGGGTCGTCGGCGATGTACGGCTCGCCGGCGAGCATGGCTTCCTTCTGACTGGTCACGTCGTAAGCCCTTCAGCTGTCCGCGTTCGCCCCTTCAGGGCGAAGGACACTAGTTCAGCAGCGCCCGGGCGGCCCGGGCGCGGTCGCGGATCGCCTGTGCCGCAGTGGGTTCGATCGCGTCGACGACCTGGGCGTACTCCTCCATCTCCGCAGCCCCGCGCAGAAACTCCCCGCGCTGCACGAGGAGCTGGGCCCGCTCGTAGCGGAGCCTGGCCGGGTGCGAGGGAAGCAGCAGGGAGAGTTCGAGCGCCCACAGCGCCACGTCCGTGCGCTCGGGGCGGGCCGCGGCCCAGGCCCTGATGTTGTTCAGGATCCGCAGCACGGTCTCCAGCGGCCCCGCGGGCGCCAGCATCGAGGCCTCGAGCGGTGCGCCGGTCGCCCCCGCCACCATCAGCTCTGCGTCCTCGCCGCTCAACGGCACACCGCCGGCGAACGGATCGGCCAGTACCCGTTCCGAGGGATCGCCGAACCCGACCACGAAGTGCCCCGGCAGGGCCACCCCGTACACGGGTGCCCCCGCCCTCCGCGCCACTTCGGTCCAGACCACGGAGAGCAGGATCGGCAGGCCCCGGCGGCGCAGCAGCACCTGCTGGAGCAGTGAGGACTCCAGCCGCTGGTAGTCGGCGGACGAACCGGCGAAACCGCACTGCCCGCCGAGCAGTTCTCCGAGCGCGGACGCCCATGCGGCCGCGCTGCGCACACCGTACGGCAGGAGCCCCGCCAGCCGGTCCAGCTCGATCTGCGCGGCGTCGATGCCGTACGGATCGGCGGAGGGCCGGGAGTCGGCCGCCGCCGGGAATCCCGCCTCGGCGCCCACCAGCAGGCAGAGCAGCGCGAGGTCCGGCCTCTCCGCGCGGGCCTCGTCGGCGAACTGCCGCCGGCGTTCGGCCGCACCGGAATCCTGAGCGCTCATATACGACTAATCCCCTGTTGTTCCCGCTAGGCGGACCGGAAGTGGTGGTACCGGTGGTGGGTGGCGAAGCCCATGCCGTCGTACAGCGCACGCGCACCGTCGTTGTCCGTCTCGACCTGGAGCCACGAAGCCGACGCCCCCTCGTCCAGCGCCTTGCGGGCCAGCGCGGTCATCACGGCCGTGGCCAGACCCCGGCGCCGGTACTCGGCGCCCACCTCCACAGCCATGAACCCCGCCCAGCGGCCGTCCACGACACAGCGTCCGACGGCGGCGGGCGCCCCGTCGGCACCCTCGCCCGGCACGGTGGCGAACCACACCGAGGGGCCGCTGCCGAGCACCTTCAGCACCTCGCCGCCCGGGGTGTGTCCCGGGGCGCCGAAGCGCTGGTACCGGGAGAGCCACGCATCGTCCGTCCCACGGGCGAGCCGCACCGCCGAGACGTCCGCATCCAGGTCGCCGACCGGCGCGAGCGCCCCGATCCGCATCTCGGCCGACACCTCGCGCCGCCATCCGTGCTCCTCCAGCGCCGCACAGAGCTGCTCCTGCGTGTCCTGCGCACCTGTGGCGGTCTGGATGTACGCGGGCAGGCCGCGCTCCCGGTACCACCCCAGGATGTGCTCCAGCGCCGCGTCGAGCGGGAGTCCGGGATCGCCGAGCGGGAGTACGGAGTTGGCGCGGCGGGTGAACCCGGCGGCGGCGCGCAGCTGCCAGTCGCCCAGCGGCTCGCTCTCCACGGGCTGCCAGGCGCGCGCGGCGACGCGCGCGAGTTCGTCGAACGAGGCGGCGGGGCCACGACGGCGGGCCGGCGCGGAGGGCACCACCTTGCCCGCCACCAGCGACGATTCCGCTATGTGGACACTCTCGCCGCTCCGGGGCGTGATGGAGAGCACCTCGTTGTCCCACGATGTGAGAACCCCGACCGTGTCCGTGAACTTCGGGGTCTCACCGGGGGCACTGATCAGTTGGCGGACGGACACGCGTTTGCCCACGTCAGCAGCTGTCATGCGTACCTCAAGCCGTCCGCTGATGGTGAACTCCATAGCTCAGTACGCCCCTCCTGTTCGGATCGTGCCCCGGAACGGAGATACTAGATGCGGGCATCGACGACGCCGCGCTCCCGCGCGAGAGCCAACGCCCTACCGAGGAGGAACGACAGCGTGACCTACGTCATCGCGCAGCCTTGTGTCGACGTAAAGGACAAGGCCTGCATCGAAGAGTGCCCCGTCGACTGCATCTATGAGGGCTCACGGTCCTTGTACATTCATCCGGACGAATGCGTCGACTGCGGAGCCTGTGAGCCGGTCTGCCCGGTGGAAGCCATCTTCTACGAGGATGACACCCCGGAGGAGTGGAAGGACTACTACAAGGCGAACGTCGAGTTCTTCGACGACCTCGGTTCGCCCGGTGGCGCCTCCAAGCTGGGCCTCATCGAGCGCGACCACGCCTTCATCGCCGCGTTGCCGCCGCAGAACCAGTAGCAGCGGCCGCACGAGCGTCGCCCGGTCCCGTACGGCTCGTCACCGTGCGGGACCGAGGCGTTTCCCGGCACGCACGTCCACGTACGAGAAAGCAGAGATCCGTGTCTGCAGCAGTCCCCGTCTCCTCCCGGCTCCCGGTCTTCCCCTGGGACAAGCTCACGCCCTACAAGTCGACGGCGGCTGCCCACCCGGACGGCATCGTCGACCTGTCCGTCGGCACCCCCGTCGACCCGGTGCCCGAGCTGATCCAGCAGGCGCTGATCAGCGCCGCCGACAGCCCCGGCTACCCGACGGTATGGGGGACCGTAGCCCTGCGCGACGCCCTGACCGGCTGGGTGGAGCGCCGGCTCGGCGCCGTCGGTGTGGAGCACGAGAACGTCCTGCCGGTCGTCGGCTCCAAGGAGCTGGTGGCCTGGCTGCCGACCCAGCTCGGTCTCGGCCCGGGGGACAAGGTGGCCTACCCGAGGCTCGCCTACCCGACGTACGAGGTCGGCGCGCGGCTCTGCGGCGCCGAGCCCGTCGTCTACGACGACCCCACCGAGCTGGACCCGGCCGGCCTCAGGCTGCTCTGGCTCAACTCGCCGTCCAACCCGACCGGCCGCGTCCTGCCCAAGGACGAGCTGGCCCGGATCGTCGCCTGGGCGCGTGAGCGCGGCGTGCTGGTCTTCAGCGACGAGTGCTACCTGGAGCTCGGCTGGGAGGCCGAGCCCGTCTCCGTGCTCCACCCGGACATCTGCGGCGGCTCGTTCGAGGGAATCGTCGCCGTCCACTCGCTCTCCAAGCGCTCCAACCTCGCCGGGTACCGGGCGGCCTTCGTCGCGGGCGACGCGGCCGTCCTCGGCGAACTGCTCCTGATCCGCAAGCACGGCGGGATGATGACCCCGGCGCCGGTCCAGGCGGCGACCGTCGCGGCGTTGGCCGACGACACGCACGTGGCCGAGCAGCGGGCCCGGTACGCGCGGCGGCGCACGGTCCTGCGGGAGGCGCTGGAGGCCCACGGTTTCCGGATCGAGCACAGCGAGGCGAGCCTCTACCTGTGGGCCACGCGCGACGAGCCGTGCTGGGAGACCGTGGCGTACCTCGCCGGGCTCGGCATCCTGGTGGCGCCGGGCGACTTCTACGGGCCGGCCGGGGACCGCTTCGTACGGGTGGCGCTGACGGCCACGGACGAACGGGTGGCCGCGGCGGTCAAGCGGCTGTCCTGACTCGATGCGCCGATGGGCCTCGGGAGTGCGCACTCCCGAGGCCCATCGGCGCATCAGTGCCGTGTTCGTGCGGGTGGTTCAGCCGATCGGCAGGGCGCCGGTGGGGAGACCATCGGTCGCCAGGGTGTCGTTCGCCAGTTCGCCGCCTGCCACGGTGCCGGCCTTCTCGAGGGTCTGACCGGCGACCGGGAGGGTCGTGCCGACGACCTTGCCGCCGGTCTCGTTCGCCGCTCCGGTGCCCTGCTTCGAGGCGGAGTCGAGCGTGCTGCTCACGCCGGCACCGTCGAGCGTGGTCAGGCCGCCCAGGGCAGGGGTCTGCGGGAGCCCCGCGGCACCTGCGGCACCGGCCGCACCGACCACGGGTGCCGCGCCTGCGGCGATCAGCAGCGCGGCACGGGCGATCCGACGGGTCAGGGGGAGGGACATGATGCTCCTTCGACGGGACTACAACGGGTTCTCGGCAGATGTGGAATCTGCCTGTCCGGTGATCCGGACGCACTGACAACCGGTCCAAGGGCAGGGAAGGTTGCGGTCCGCGAAGGCAAAGACTGAGTAATGCGTCAGATAATCCGCAACGGAGGAACCCGGGCAAAACATGCATCGCGTCGGCGTCGGCCGAACCGTCACTTCCCTGTGTTCGCAAGGAATTCCGGGGGTGGGCCGGGCTCGTGGGAAGGGTGGCGCAAGGGGGGTCGGGGGAAGGGTCGGACGGCCCGTACGGGCGACTCTCCGTACTACTGCGCGAGCCGCATTCGGACCTCTGTAGTGCCCGATTCCTCACGTTCCGTCCGCCAGCCCGTCTCGGCGCTCCACTCCCGGCCGGCATACGAGACCTCGTCGATCCGCAGCGCGTCGGCCCGGGCGACCGCCCAGTGGGCCAGCTCCCAGCCGCGCCGGGGTGCCGTGTCCGCGGCGGTCTTCACGGTGGACCGCACGGGCACCGAGATCGTGCCCGCGGCCGAGGCCCCGGCAGCCCCGGCAGCCGGCAGGACGTCCTCGCCGAAGGCGCGTACCAGTTCGGTCCGCACCTCGGCAGCGTCCCCGGGCGTGGCCGCCTTCGACAGCGTGCAGCTCAGCGAGGCGGGCGCGCGTCCGGTCAGCGCGGCGGCCAGCAGCGCGGCATCCGGCTCGTGCTTGGCGTACGCCTGGGGAAACCCGCTCTTCTGCACCCGCTGCGCGGCGACGGTCAGCGGCAGCCGCGAGTAGCCCGGAACCTCGGCGAGGTGCTCGTAGAACTCCCCGGACGAGTAGACCGGATCCATGATCTGCGCCGGCGTTCCCCAGCCCTGCGAGGGACGCTGCTGGAAGAGCCCGAGCGAGTCCCGGTCACCGTGGTCGATGGTGCGCAGCGCGGACTCCTGCAGCGCGGTCGCGAGCGCGATGGTCACCGCGCGCTCCGGCAGGCCGCGGGTGGTGCCCACCGCCGAGATCGTCGCGGCGTTGGCGGCCTGGTCGGGGTTCATCTCGTACGTACGCCCCTCGGTGCCGTCCCCGTCCGCGGAGCGCACGGTGCAGCGGGGCGCGCCCTTGTTGCCGGAGACGTACTGCACGGCCAGATAGCCGGCCAGGGCCACGAGCACGGCGAAGGCCGCCGCGATACGGAAGAAGCGGCTGCGGCGGGTGGAAGTGGCGGTCCGGGGCACGGAGCCCACCGTACTGGAGGGTAGGGCGGGGCCGAGACGGAAGTCCTCTAGGGTCGTGACCATGGACGGACACACGCTTGACCTCGCGCTCGACGGACCCGAGCTCACAGCCAGGCTCGTCGACTTCCCGTCGGTCAGCGGGCAGGAGAAGGACCTGGCCGACGCGATCGAGGCGGCCCTGCGCCCGCTGCCGCACCTGACCGTCGAGCGGCACGGCAACAACGTCGTGGCGAGGACTCGGCTGGGCCGTGCCGAGCGCATCGTGCTGGCCGGCCACATCGACACCGTGCCGATCGCGGACAACGTCCCGTCCCGGCTCGACGAGAACGGTGTGCTGTGGGGGTGCGGGACCTCCGACATGAAGTCGGGTGTCGCCGTGCAGCTGCGGATCGCGGCGACGGTACCGGAGCCCAACCGCGACCTCACGTTCATCTTCTACGACAACGAAGAGGTCGCCGCCCACCTCAACGGCCTCGGACACGTGGCCGAGGCGCACCCCGACTGGCTCGACGCGGACTTCGCCGTCCTCCTGGAGCCGTCCGACGCCCAGGTCGAGGGCGGCTGCCAGGGCACGATCCGGGTCCATCTGCAGCTGGAGGGGGAGCGGGCCCACTCCGCGCGCAGCTGGATGGGGTCCAACGCGATCCACGCCGCCGCTCCGGTGCTGGCGAAGCTCGCCGCGTACGAGCCGCGCCGGCCGGTCATCGACGGGCTCGAGTACCACGAGGGGCTCAACGCCGTACGCATCGAGGGCGGCGTCGCCACCAATGTCATCCCCGACGCCTGCACGGTGGTGGTCAACTACCGGTACGCCCCCGACCGCACCGCCGAGGAGGCCGAGGCGCACGTCCGCGAGGTCTTCGAGGACTGCGGCGTCGCCGGCATCACGGTCGACGACCACTCCGGAGCCGCGATGCCCGGTCTCTCGCACCCGGCGGCAAAGGCGTTCATGGCAGCGGTCGGCGGTACGGCGCAGCCCAAGTTCGGCTGGACGGACGTGTCCCGCTTCGGCTCCCTCGGCATTCCCGCGGTGAACTACGGCCCCGGGGACGCGCTGTTCGCACACAAGCGGGACGAGCAGGTGGCGGTCGAGCGGATCACGCACTGCGAGGAGCGCCTCCGCTCCTGGCTCACCAGCTGACTCACCGCATTCCCCTGCTCGTAACCTCGGCCGATCTACGCTGAAGCGACACGCACATCGCAGGTCGGCGGAGGGAGCAGGTCATGGGCAACCCGGAGGACGCACGGATCCCCGAGGGCGCGCAGGTTCCTGAGGGCGCGGTGAAGCCCGAGGAGCAGCGGATGGGCCCGGTACTGCGCCGCAGGGACCAGGTACAGCCGGGCACGACGGATCAGCGGCTGCTGGATTCCGAGGGCGATTCCGAATGGGTGCACACGGATCCCTGGCGCGTGATGCGCATCCAGTCGGAGTTCGTGGAGGGCTTCGGAGCCCTCGCGGAGCTGCCGAGCGCCATCAGCGTCTTCGGATCCGCCCGCACGCCGGCCGGCGGGCCGGACTACGAGGCGGGTGTCCAGATCGGCAGGGCGCTCGTCGAAGCGGGGTTCGCGGTCATCACGGGTGGCGGCCCCGGGGCGATGGAAGCGGCGAACAAGGGGGCCCGGGAGGCGAAGGGCGTCTCCGTCGGACTCGGTATCGAGCTGCCGTTCGAGTCCGGGTTGAATCCGCATGTCGACATCGGCGTCAACTTCCGGTACTTCTTCGTCCGCAAGACGATGTTCGTCAAGTACGCGCAAGGCTTCGTCGTCCTGCCCGGAGGCCTCGGCACGCTGGACGAACTGTTCGAGGCGCTGACCCTCGTGCAGACGGGCAAGGTGACGCGCTTCCCGATCGTGCTGTTCGGCTCGGCCTACTGGCGCGGGCTGGTGGACTGGCTGCGGGACACGGTGGTGGCCCAGGGCAAGGCGTCCGAGACGGATCTGCTGCTGTTCCACGTCACGGACGACGTCGACGAGGCGGTCGCGCTGGTGACCAAGGAGGTCGGTCGGTAGGGGCCCGTCCCGGCGCCCCAACCGGTCTCCTCGGCTACGCCAGTCCCCGGCGGGCCACCGCGGGTGCGCGGTGGCCCGCGATGGAGGCCACCATGTCCAGGACCTGCCGCGTCTCCGCCACCTCGTGCACCCGGTACACCTGCGCACCCAGCCACGCCGACACGGCAGTCGTCGCGAGCGTGCCGATCACCCGTTCCTTGACCGGCTTGTCGAGGGTCTCCCCGACGAAGTCCTTGTTGGACAGCGAGACCAGCACCGGCCAGCCCGTGGCCGTCATCTCGTCCAGCCTGCGCGTGGCCTCCAGCGAATGCCGGGTGTTCTTCCCGAAGTCGTGACCGGGGTCGATCATGATTCCGTCCGGCCTGACCCCGAGCCCGACGGCCCGCTCGGCGAGGCCGACCGTCACCCGCAGGATGTCCGCCATCACATCGTCGTACGTGACCCGGTGCGGCCGGGTCCGCGGCTCGGCGCCGCCCGCGTGCGTGCACACGAGCCCCGCCCCGTACCGTGCCGCGACCTCGGCGAGCTTCGGGTCGACGCCGCCCCACGCGTCGTTCAGGAGGTCCGCCCCGGCCTCGCAGACGGCCTCGCCGACGTCGTGGCGCCAGGTGTCCACGCTGATCACGACATCCGGGTGGCGGCGGCGCACCTCGGCGACGAAGCCGACCGTGCGGCGGGCCTCCTCCTTGGCCGTCACCTCCTCGCCGGGGCCGGCCTTCACCCCGCCGATGTCGATGATCGCGGCGCCCTCCGACACGGCGTGCTCGACCCGGGAGAGCGCGGGCTCGTCGCGGAACGTCGCACCCTGGTCGTAGAAGGAGTCCGGGGTCCGGTTCACGATCGCCATGATCACGGGCTCGTGCGGCCCGAATTCCCGCCGCCCAAGCCTGAGCGCACCGCTTCGCATCCCTGGTTCCTCCTCGGTAGGTCGCCTGCGACCCTAACTGTCGGTGCCGCATGGCACGATCTGACCCGGACAGGTTTCCGCTCCCGGGGAGATGCGCGTGTTCTGGTTCTTGCTGCTCACGATGGCCGTGGTGGTGGCCGCGGTCACCCTGGCGGTGGTCGGCGGAGGCGGAAGTGCGGTGCTGCAGGACGTGGAGCCCGAGCGGCTCACCGACCCGCTGCCGGCGAACCGCCCGGTCGGCCGCGCCGACATCGAGGTCCTGCGGCTGCCGCTGGCGGTGCGCGGCTACCGCATGGCGGAGGTGGACGAGGCGCTGGGCAGGCTCGGTGCCGAGCTCGCCGAGCGGGACGCCCGCATCGCCGAGCTGGAATCGGCGCTCGCCGGCGCTCAGGCGACCGCGGTGACCGGTCCCGACCTGTTCAAGCGGCCGGGCGAGCCGCTCGGCGGGGACAAAGGCAGGGACAACAGCCGTGAGAACGGCCGTGACAACGGCAGGCCGCCGGGCGAGGAAGGCCAGCGATGAGCGATGCCCGGCCGGCCGCAGACGGCGGTCTGCGCTGCCCCTGGGGCCTGTCCACGGAGGACTACCTCGCCTACCACGACACGGAGTGGGGCCGCCCGGTCCACGGCGACGACGCCCTGTTCGAGCGGCTCTGCCTGGAGGCGTTCCAGTCCGGCCTTTCCTGGCTGACGATCCTGCGCCGTCGCGAAGGGTTCCGCAGCGCATTCGCCGGGTTCAAGATCTCCGCCGTGGCGGAGTTCACCGAAGCCGACAGGGAACGGCTCCTCGCCGACGCCGGCATCATCCGCAACCGCGCGAAGATCGACGCGACGCTGGCCAACGCCAAGGTGCTGGCCGGCTGGGACGAGGGCGAGCTGGACGCGCTCATCTGGTCGTACGCCCCCGACCCGGCCGGCCGCCCCGCCCCGCGTGCCCTCGGTGACATCCCGGCCGTCACCCGGGAATCCACGGTGCTGGCCAAGGACCTCAAGAAGCGGTCCATCCGCTTCGTCGGCCCCACGACGGCCTACGCCCTCATGCAGGCCTGCGGCCTCGTCAACGACCACCTGGCCGACTGCGTGGCCCGGGAGGCGCTCCAGGGCCCGTCCAGCCGGTCCTGACCGGCTCCACGCCGTTCGGCTCCGAGCGGCCGAACAGCCCCGGCGCCACCCGCCGAGGCCGGACGGCCCCCTGCGGCTACCTGCCGAGGTACTTCGGCCGCTGCTTGGCGAGGAACGCCTCGACCGCGATGGTGTGGTCCTGCGACGCGCCCGCCCGGGTCTGGAGTTCGTCCTCCTTCTCCAGTGACTCGGCGAGCGTGTGGCCCGCGCCGTACGCCATCGACGCCTTCAGCGCCGCGTACGCCACCGTCGGCCCCTCCGCGAGGGCACGCGCCACCGCCAGGGCCTCCTTGGCCAGGTCGGCGGCGGGCACCACCTTGTTGGCGATGCCCAGTTCGTACGCCTCCTGCGCGGAGATCGAACGCGGGAAGAACATCAGGTCGGCCGCGCGACTCGCGCCGATCAGCCGGGGCAGCGTCCAGGAGACGCCCGAGTCCGCCGTCAGGGCAACGCCCGCGAAGGACGTGTTGAAGGCGGCCGTGTCGGCGACCACGCGGTAGTCGGCCGCGAGCGCGAATCCGAACCCCGCGCCCGCGGCGACCCCGTTGACCCCGGCCACGACGGGCTTCTCCATCTCGGTGATGGCCCGCACGATCGGGTTGTAGTGCTCCTTCACGGTGCTCAGCGCGTTGCCGCCGCCCGACTCGCGGGCCTCGGCGAGCTTGGAGACGTGCTCCTTGAGGTCCTGGCCCACGCAGAAGGCGCGCCCGGTGGCGGTGAGCAGAACAGCTCGTACGGCGGTGTCCTCGGCGACGGCTCGAAGGGCGTCGCGGAGCGCGTCCTTGGCCGCGGTGTTCATGGCGTTCATCGCGTCGGGTCGGTTGATCGTGATCGTCGCGAGCCCGTCGCTGACGTCCGTGAGCACGGCGTCAGCCATGGTGTCGGCCATTCCTGGGTCCCCTTACGGCTCCGGCATTGTGCCTGTCCAGGCAAGCATGGCCGACTTCGGACGGGCCGGAGATGTGACCTGCGTCTAACAATTGGCTCTCGGCTGGGGGCCGGTGGCGGCGCAGTATCGCAGCCGGATCGCCGAAATAGGTGGTTTTGAGAGAGTGCGTTGCGCAAGCGATGCAGACCGATGTTGGTCATCGGGGTCTCCCATGCGGGATAATGCGAAGGAAGCAATGTGTTCGACGCCGGTGAGGCAGCGCCTGTCATGGGGCCGCCGGTTGGGATGAGCTGGTTTCAGGAAGGGGAACGAGCATGGCGGCCATGAAGCCGCGGACGGGCGACGGCCCGCTCGAGGTGACAAAGGAGGGGCGGGGCATTGTCATGCGCGTTCCGCTCGAAGGCGGCGGTCGGCTTGTCGTCGAGCTGACTCCGGACGAGGCCGATGCACTCGGCGATGCCCTGAAGAAGGTCGTCGGCTGACGTAGACGCGCCCACACTTCACCACTGCCCCGGCACCGATTCGGTGCCGGGGCAGTGGTGCGTCACGGATCAGGTGGCGCGGCCCTCAGCCGCGCCGCACCGCGCACAGCAGACCGTCGCCCACCGGCAGCAGTGTCGCCATCAGCTCCTGGCTCTCCCGCACCGCACGCAGCAGCTCACGCAGGCGCAGCACCTCGGCCGGCTGGGCGGCGGAATCGATGGTGCGGCCGTCCGCGAAGACGCCTTCGAAGCAGACGAGACCGCCGGGCCGCAGCAGGCGCAACGATTCAGCGAGGCAGTCCAGGCTCTCCAGCCGGTCACCGTCGCAGAAAACAAGGTCGTAGCCGCCGTCGGCGAGTCGCGGCAGTACGTCGAGGGCGCGCCCGGGGATGAACCGCGCCCGGTTCGTGGCAAAACCCGCAGCCCGGAACGCCTCGCGCGCGAACTGTTGGCGCTCCGGTTCCGGATCGACGGTGGTCAGTACGCCGTCGGGGCGCATCCCGTGCAGCAGATAGATGCCTGACACGCCCGTACCGGTGCCGATTTCGGCCACCGCCTTGGCGTCCGCGGCGGCAGCGAGCAGGCGCAGCGCAGCTCCGGTGCCTGGGGACACCGAGCGGAGCCCTGCCTCGCGGGCCCGGTCACGGGCCCAGCGCAGAGCTGCGTCCTCGGCGACAAAGGCGTCGGCGAACGCCCAGCTTGCCTGCCGGTTGGCGGTAATGACCCTCTCCTGTCCCCGTAGTTGGCGCAACGGTGACTGTATCCGCTGGAGCCGGGAACCCGCAGATGGGACCGGGCGTTAGGTAGAGGCAGGGGAAAACGCGTGGATCGGACCCGCTCGGCGGGCCCGGAACATGGGCCCTTGTTCCCGGGTGGGCCCGGGCGTCAGCAGGTGAAAAGGCTTATCCGGAGCTAACGGGCGAGGTGGCTATGGTAGGGGCTCCACTGGACACCACCAGAGCCGATAGGGGAGGTGCGGCTGCGCCTGTGGATCGGGGAGGAGTGCTGCGGCGCTTTCTCAGGTCGGCTGGTGAGCCGAAATCCGTGACCAACATTGCTGACCGTTCTTCCAACGATTCCGCACCGACCGCGACCTTCGCCTCAGATGCGGATTCTCAGGCGTGGACCCCGCCCTCATGGGAAGAGATCGTCAGCACGCACAGCGGTCGCGTGTACCGCCTTGCCTACCGGCTGACAGGAAACCAGCACGACGCCGAGGACCTCACCCAAGAGGTCTTCGTCCGTGTCTTCCGATCGCTGTCGACGTACACGCCCGGCACCTTCGAGGGCTGGCTGCACCGGATCACGACGAATCTCTTCCTGGACATGGTCCGCCGCAAGCAGCGGATCCGTTTCGACTCCCTGGGCGACGACGCCGCGGAGCGGCTGCCGAGCCGGGAGCCGTCCCCGCAGCAGGTTTTCAACGACACCCACTTCGACGCGGACGTCCAGCAGGCGCTGGACACCCTCGCGCCCGAGTTCCGTGCCGCAGTCGTGCTCTGCGACATCGAGGGCCTCTCGTACGAGGAGATCGCCGCCACGCTCGGCGTGAAGCTCGGCACCGTGCGCAGCCGTATCCACCGGGGCCGCTCGCACCTGCGCAAGGCGCTGCAGCACCGTTCGCCGGAAGCCCGCGCCGAGCAGCGTTCGCTGGCGGACGCGGTCCTGGCAGGGGAGGGCGGATCGGCGTGAGTGCCACAGGCCCCACCCCCGCGGAGCACCATCTGGGGGACCGGCTCGCCGCGCTCGTCGACGGCGAGCTCAAACACGACGCCCGGGAGCGGGTCCTCGCCCACCTGGCGACCTGTTCCAGGTGCAAGGCCGAGGCCGACGCCCAGCGGCGGCTGAAGAGCGCCTTCGCGACCGCCACCCCTCCCTCCCCCTCCGAGGGGTTCCTGGCGCGCCTGCAGGGCCTTCCCGGGGGCCCGGGGAGCGATGACGACGGCCCGAGCCGCCCCTTCGGCGGTGGACGGCGCTTCGGGGAGGGTCTCTTCCCCGAACTGCAGCACCCCGGCGGACGCCCGGGAACGACCTCCGGGCCCTCACCGCTGGACGGATTCGGCTACCTCCCCACCGCGCACGGCTCCACCGCCGTGCTGCCGGGCGGCCCGACCGGCTCGGCCTTCCGCATCCACGACGTGGGCCGCGAGGCCGACCGTTCGCCGTGGCGTGCCCGGCGCTTCGCGTTCGCCGCGGCAAGTGCCGTCTCGCTGGCAGCCATTGCGCTCGGCGGCGCCCTGCCCCTTGACCAGGGTCCTGACGCGCCGCTCAGCGCGGAGGGCGCGGGAAGCAGCGTGACGCCGCTCGACGCCGACGCACGGACGGGCAGTGCCGGTGCTGCGGCGAGCCGCGGTGGCGGCGGTGCTCTCGCGGTCGGCGACGGCCGGGCCACGGTCACGCCCTCGCACCCCGCCCCGTCCTCGTCCGCCCGGCCGGTGCTCGCCGCCGCGCCGTCGCTGCTCAGCACCACGATGCTGAGCGGGCACTCGTACGCGTACCCGGTGCTGAACGTGACCGTGCCGCCGCTGATACGCCCGACCGATGCCGGCCCGCTGTTCTCGGCCACGCTCGGCGGGGGAGCGGACCCGAAGCCGGCGGCGGCCGCGCCGCAGCTCCGTGACCACGCGATGCCGCTTTCTCCCCTGCGCTGACCGGGACCCTGCGCGCGGATTCGCAAACCTGGTTGAATTCCGGGAGGGACGCCCCTGTGGGGGCGTGCAGAGGCCAGTTGCGGGGAGAGCATGGACGACGGAAAGCCCAGCGGGCCGAAGGCGAAGTGGTGGAGCCGTCCCTCGACGGGACGTGCTGTCCCTGCCGGGCCGGAGGACTCGACGTCCGTCGCGGACGCGGCCGAGGACACCGCGGTCCACGGGGCGGCACCGGCAGCGGTGCCGGCGGCGGAACCGGTACCCCGGCCCGCCCCCGCCCCCGCAACCGCCGAGCCGCCCGCGCCTCCGCTCGCCGAGCCGCCCGCCCCCCGTGCACAGCCACTGCACGCTCCCGACGAGTACAGCACCCCGCCCTACGGAGGCCCGGGGCCGTGGGCGCCCGCACCGCCCGTGCAGCGCCCGGTGCCGACCCCGGCGCACGGCACTCCCGTACCCCCGCCCTACGCGGGGACGAACGGGCAGGGGACGGCCGTCCAGGCCGCGGCACCGGTACCCGTCCACGCCCCGGCCCCTGCCGCCCAGGGCAGCCCCGGTGGGGCGTACGCAGCCGCGCCCCAGCCGCATGCGGTGCCGCAGCAGCATCACCACAGCGCCACCCCGCCCCCGCCCCCGCAGCAACCCCACCCCGCCCAGCACGAGCTCCAGCCCCAGGCCTCCCAGTGGCTGCGCTACGACCCGTGGGGTGCGCCCCAGCAGCCACTCGCCCACGCCGGCCCGCCCCTCGGGGCCGACCGGCAGCCCCGCAGGCGCCGCCGTGGATCCGCCCTGATCGGTGCCGCGCTGCTCGCTCTCGTCGCCGGCGGGATCGGCGGCGGCATCGGCGCCTACGCCGAGCGCAACGGAGGTCTCACCACGGTCGAGCTCCCGCAGGCCGGCCGGGACAGCGGAGGCAGGGCGCCCGACAGCGTCGCGGGCATCGCATCCAGCGCGCTGCCCAGCGTGGTGACCCTGCACGTCAGCGGATCCGCCGAGTCCGGTACGGGCACCGGCTTCGTCCTCGACAAAAAGGGCCACATCCTCACCAACAACCACGTGGTCGCCCCCGCAGGTTCCAACGGGGACATCACCGTCACCTTCAGCGGAGGAGAGACCGCGCCCGCCGAGATCGTCGGCAAGGACAGCGGCTACGACCTGGCGGTCGTCAAGGTGACCGGTGTCTCGGGCCTCAAGCCCCTGCCTCTGGGGAACTCCGACAACGTGCAGGTCGGCGATCCCGTGGTGGCCATCGGCGCCCCCTTCGACCTGTCCAACACGGTCACGTCCGGCATCATCAGCGCCAAGCAGCGGCCCATCACCGCGGGCGGCGAGAAGGGCGACGGCTCGGACGTCAGCTATGTCGACGCCCTGCAGACGGACGCCCCGATCAACCCCGGCAACTCCGGCGGCCCGCTCGTCGACTCAGAGGCCCATGTCATCGGCATCAACAGCGCCATCCGCGGCGCCGACAGCGGCTCCGGCCTCGACGGCGGGCAGTCCGGCTCCATCGGCCTCGGCTTCGCGATACCGATCAACCAGGGCAAGCGCGTCGCCGAGGAGCTGATCAACACGGGCAAGGCCACCCACCCCGTGATCGGCGTCACGCTGGACATGAAGTTCACCGGCGACGGAGCCAAGGTCGGCGGGAAGGGCGCCGACGGCGGGTCCGCGGTCACCGCGGACGGTCCCGCCGACAAGGCCGGCATCAAGACGGGCGACATCATCACCGAGGTGGAGGGCGAGCGCGTGCACAGCGGCGAGGAACTGATCGTCAAGATCCGTGCCCACCGGCCGGGCGACCGGCTCGACCTCCGGCTGACCCGGGATGGCAAAGAGCTGTCCATGACCTTGACGCTCGGCTCGGCGAGCGGCACCTGACGGCCACCGGCAGGTACCGCCCGGACAGCTTCGCCGGGTACCGTGGAGCCGGTCCGGGCCCCTGACGACCTGGTGGCGGAGAACCGCGGAGAACACGCAGAGAACACGAGGAGCAGCAAGGTGTTCAATGACATAGGCGCACTCGAGCTCCTGACGCTCGTGGTTCTTGCCGTGCTCGTATTCGGTCCGGAGAAACTGCCGAAGGTCATCCAGGACGTCACGCGGACCATCCGCAAGATCCGTGAGTTCTCGGACAGCGCCAAGGAAGACATCCGCTCGGAGCTCGGCCCGCAGTTCAAGGACTTCGAGTTCGAGGATCTCAACCCCAAGACCTTCGTCCGCAAGCAGCTCATGGACGGCAACGACGACCTGGGGCTCAAGGAGATCCGCGAGAGCTTCGACCTGCGCAAGGAAATGGCCGACGTCACCGACGCGGTGAACGGCCGTGAGACTGCGTCCTCCGCATCCGGCGCCGGTGCTGCGGCAGCGTCCGCCGCCGGCGCGTCGGCCGGGGGCTCCGCGCCCGATCTGCTCAAGAAGCCCGCTCAGCCCGCCAAGGACGAGCGTCCGCCGTTCGACGCAGACGCCACCTGAGACCCGTCAATCCCGACTCGTCCGGACGGTATGGCTATTCTCCATCTGTCCGGTTGCGAGGTTGCCCATGCCCACGGGGGGAGGGCCGCTCCGGATCAGTGAAAGATCGAGGAGGCGGCCGGACAGATGGAGACGACGAGTCGGGTAGGGGCGGAAGATGCGCCCAGCGCAGTCACCGCAGAGGGGGTGCCGGCGACCCGGCGTACTGTCGACGGCTATCTCAAGGCGCCGTTCCCCTGGTACGGGCTGGACGGGGCCTTCACCGGTCCGCGCTGGCTGATGCAGGTCACCGCCTCGGCGGACGGCACCGTGCAGCACGGTTCCACCGGGCACGGCGAGGAGCCCGTGGTGCGGGCCGACGCGGGCGCCGAGAAGGCTCGCTTCGCGGTGGTCGTGACGGTGGCCAGCAGTCCGGTACGGCGCAGTGGTGACGGCACCGGGGTGCTGGACGCCACCACCGTATCCTCGGCGGCCTGGCTGGCGGGCTCCGGTCTGCTGGCCTACACATGGCCCCCGCAGATGGACCACACCCTGCGCAACGAATGGCTGAACCAGCAGACCGAGACCGCGTTCGTACTCGCCGACGACCTGGGCGAGGCGCCGTGGTCGACGCTCTCCCTGCCGGTGGACGGCGTGCCGGTGGAGTTCCACTACCGCGAGTCCGAGTTCGGCTGGGTGCTGGCGGGTTCGGCGCCGGACGGGGTGCACATCGGCGCGTACGGACGCGGGATGAGCGCGTACGGCCTGGGCTTCGCCGTGGTGGGCGACATCGCCGCGTACGACAACTGAGCGAGCGCGACGCGTCGAGCGGATGCGCGGCGTCGAGCGAACAGCCGTAGCGCGACAGCGGTAAGGGTCGGCACCTCCTCGGAGGTGCCGACCCTTACCCGTGGACCGCTCAGAACTTGTTGCGCGGGGTGAGCCCCAGCGACATGCCGGACAGGCCGCGCTGACGGCCGCTCAGCTTCTCCGCGATGGACCGCAGCGCGGCGCCGGCCGCGGAGTCCGGGTCGGACAGCACGACGGGCTTGCCCTCGTCGCCGCCCTCGCGCAGGCGCACGTCGATCGGGATGGTGCCCAGGACGGGTACCTCGGCGCCCACCGTCTTCGTCAGCCCCTCGGCGACCCGTTGGCCGCCGCCCGAGCCGAACACGTCGACGATCTCGTCGCAGTGCGGGCACGGCATCCCCGACATGTTCTCGACGACGCCGACGATCTTCTGGTGGGTCTGCACGGCGATGGAGCCGGCCCGCTCGGCGACCTCGGCAGCGGCCTGCTGGGGGGTCGTGACGACGAGGATCTCGGCGTTCGGCACGAGCTGTGCCACGGAGATCGCGATGTCACCGGTGCCCGGCGGCAGGTCGAGCAGCAGGACGTCCAGGTCGCCCCAGTACACATCGGCGAGGAACTGCTGCAGCGCGCGGTGCAGCATGGGCCCGCGCCACACCACCGGGGCGTTGCCCGGGGTGAACATGCCGATGGAGATCACCTTCACGCCGTGCGCCGACGGCGGCATGATCATGTTCTCGACCTGGGTGGGCTTGCCGTCCACGCCGAGCATCCGGGGCACGCTGTGACCGTAGATGTCCGCGTCCACGACGCCGACCTTGAGTCCGTCTGCCGCCATCGCCGCGGCGAGGTTCACCGTCACCGAGGACTTGCCGACGCCGCCCTTGCCGGACGCGACCGCGTAGACCCGGGTCAGCGACCCGGGCTTGGCGAACGGCACCTCACGCTCCGCCGTGCCGCCGCGCAGCGAGGAGGCGAGCTCCTTGCGCTGTTCGTCGCTCATCACGTCAAGAGTGACCTCGACCCGTGACACGCCCTCGACACGGGCCACCGCGTCGGTCACGTTCTTGGTGATCGTCTCTCGCATCGGGCAGCCGGAGACCGTGAGGTACACGGTGACAGCGACCACACCGTCAGGATCGATTTCGACCGATTTCACCATGCCCAGCTCGGTGATCGGTCGGTGGATCTCCGGGTCGTTCACTGTCGCCAGTGCTTCACGCACCGCGTCTTCCGTAGCCATAGGACGATGGTACGGCGCCGGTGCCTACGCGCGGGTAGCCCCTCAGCGGTCGCCTTCGTCACTCTCGACCTGCAAGAGGACCTGGCGCTCCTCCATGTCCTTCACCATGGCCTCCAGCTCGGAGCGGATCCAGTCCCGGGTGGCGACCTCGCCGAGCCCCATCCGGAGCGCCGCGATCTCGCGGGTGAGGTACTCGGTGTCCGCGATCGACCGCTCGTTCTGCTTGCGGTCCTGCTCGTGGGTCACCCGGTCGCGGTCGTCCTGGCGGTTCTGCGCGAGGAGGATCAGCGGGGCCGCGTACGAGGCCTGGAGGGACAGCATCAGGGTCAGGAAGATGAACGGGTACTGATCGAAGCGGAACTTCTCCGGCGCGAAGATGTTCCACACCACCCACAGGATGATGATCAGCGTCATCCAGACGATGAACCGTCCCGTACCCAGGAACCGGGCGATGCGCTCGGAGAAGCGGCCGAACGCCTCGGGGTCGTACTCCGGCAGCAGCCGGCGCCGCTGGGCCTTGGGCTGGTCGAGCCGGGGCCGCGGGGGGCGCACGATGCCCGACGAGCCGGTCGACCCGGCTCTGGGGCGGTCCTCACCGGTCACCGGCGATCCCCTCCTCGCCCTGGAAGTCGGTCTCGCGCCAGTCCTCGGGCAGCAGGTGGTCGAGCACGTCGTCGACGGTCACCGCGCCCAGCAGCGACCCGGTCTCGTCCACCACGGGAACGGAGACCATGTTGTACGCGGCCAGGAAACTGGTCACGGCCGACAGCGGGGTGTCCGGCGTCAGCGGCACGAGATCGCTGTCGACGAGCGAGCTGACCAGCGTGAACGGCGGATCGCGCAGCAGCCGCTGGAAGTGCACGGTGCCCAGGTACTTGCCGGTCGGGGTCTCGTCCGGTGCCCTGCAGACGTACACCTGCGCGGCCAGCGCCGGGGAGAGGTCCTGCTGCCGGACCCTGGCCAGCGCGTCCGCGACCGTCGCGTCGGGCCGCAGGATGATCGGCTCGGTCGTCATCAGACCACCCGCGGTCCGCTCTTCGTACGACATCAGGCGCCGTACGTCGGCGGCGTCGTCCGGCCGCATCAGTGCCAGCAGTCGTTCCTTGTCCGCCTCCGGCAGCTCCGAGAGCAGGTCGGCCGCGTCGTCCGGGTCCATCGCCTCCAGGACGTCCGCCGCGCGGTCCTCCTTGAGCTTGCCGAGGATCTCCACCTGGTCGTCCTCGGGGAGCTCCTCCAGGACGTCCGCGAGCCGGTCGTCGTCCAGGGCGGCGGCGACCTCGGCACGGCGCTTGGGCGACAGGTGGTGCAGGGCGTTGGCGACATCCGTCGGACGCAGCCGTTCGAAGGTGGCGACCAGGTTCTCGGCACCCTGGCCGTCCTCGTCCAGCGAGAAGCCGCTGATCGCCGACCACTCCACGGTCAGCGTCTCGCCCCTGCGGCGCAGCGCGCCGCCGCGCCCCTTGCGCACGAAGAACTTGTCGATCTCCCAGTCGCGGCGGGCGGGCAGCTGCTGGATCGCGACGTCGAGGACGGTGACCTCCTCGTCGGTTTCGACCAGGTGCACCCGCCGGTCAAGGATCTCGCCGAGAACGAGTCGCTCGGTCGGGCGCTGCTCGAAGCGCCGCATGTTGACCACTCCGGTGGTGATGACCTGGCCCGACTCGACGCCCGTCACCCGGATCATCGGCAGGAAGATCCGCCGCCGGCTCACCACTTCGACGACCATCCCGAGCAGCCGCGGCGGTTTGCCGCCGACGCGCAGCATGGCCACCAGATCGCGGACACGGCCGACCTGGTCGCCGTTGGGGTCGAAGACCGGCACACCGGAGAGGTGTGAGACGAAGACCCGGGGAGCGCCTGCTGCCATCGTGTGCGCCTCCCTGAAGTCCCTCACGCCCTCCTTTGCGTGATCAGGCTAGCCCGTACCGCGACGGTGTGCGCCGGTGGACCCGTCCGTACGGCGCACTGCCGAATGGCGTACGCGGCACAGGTACGCTGCCGTCTGCCACCCCCCGACACACAGACGAGAGGCAGTGCGCCCGTGACCTCTTCCGCCCCGGCCGTCCGGGCCCATCGCCGGACCGCTCTCGCCGTGGTGCTCTGTGCGGGCCTGACGGCCGCGCTCACGGCCTGCGCCGGAGAGGACCCGGACAAGGGGACCAACGGCGTCGGCAAGCTGACCGCGGCCCGGATCGACCAGAAGGCACGGGCGGCGGCGGACGCCGCGGACGCGGTGCGGCTCGCCGGCAAGCTGGTCAGCAAAGGGGGCACGTACACCCTGAACATGCAGCTCAGCGCCGATGGCGGCACCGGATCGGTCACCTCGAGACGGAGCACGTTCGCGTTGCTGCGGATCGGTGACGAGCTCTTCCTCAAGGCAGACGCCGGTTTCTGGAACCACGAGGACACGGGCGACAGCGACAACGAGGGCGACCGGGCCGCCGCCGACAAGCTGCAGGGCAAGTACGTGAAGGTCCCGCAGGACGACCCGACGTACAAGCAACTGCGCGGCTTCACCGAGAAGAAGACCCTGCTCGACGGAGTGCTCGCACTGCACGGGAAGATCAACAAGGGCGACCGCGACACCATCGGCGGGGTACGCACCGTGCAGATCATGGGTGGAAAGGGTGAGGGCGGCGCACTCGACGTCTCCCTGGAGGGCACCCCGTATCCGCTGCGCGTGGCGCGTGGCGGGGGCGGCGGCATCGTCACCCTCGCCGACTGGGGCAAGGCCTTCACGCTGGAGGCGCCGCCCGAGAGCGCCACCGTCGACTACGGCGGCCAGCTCCCCAAGTCGTCCGGCTGAGCGCGGTCCGCAGGCCTACCCGGCCCGGGGGCTGCCGGCCGGTCAGCTCTTCCTGCGGCGCTTGAGCAGCAGCCGGGGAAGCGCGGCGGGCGCGGGCCGTCGCGTGGTCGCCCCGGTGGGCAGCGGGGCAGCGGCCAGGGAGCCGTCCGGCAGCTCCGTACGGGAGGCGCCCGGCGTCAGCCGTACCACCCGGCACTCACGCGCCCACCGGTCAGTCATCTGTTCGGCGTCCGGTGCGTTCAGCCGCTTGCCCTTGAGCTCGGCGACCGCCGCCTCCCACTCCTCGGAGTGCGGTTCCAGCACGGCGACCGCGGCGGTCCAGGCGACGAGCCTGCCGCCCTTGTCCTTGCTGCGCACGGTCACTTCGGCGGCGCCGCCGTCCTCCAGGCCCCCGGGGAGCGGCTGCTCCCCGGGCCCGTCGCCGACGAGCACGGCCGCGGCCTCGTGCCAGACGTGCCACAGGGCCCGGGCGGGGCCGGTGCCCCGCACCCAGATCAGGCCGGACTTCTTGGTGGCCTCTTCGACGAGAGCCCGGCCCAGCAACACGTCAGCAGCAGTCATGCCCGAACTCTATTAGAGCCAGCCGTTGCGCTTGAGGCTGCGGTGGATGGTGAAGCAGACGATTCCGATGACGCCCATCACCACCGGATAGCCGTACGTCCACTCCAGCTCCGGCATGTGATCGAAGTTCATGCCGTACACGCCGCAGATCATCGTCGGTACGGCGATGATGGCGGCCCAGGACGTGATCTTGCGCATGTCCTCGTTCTGCGTCACCGTCGCCTGCGCCAGATTGGCCTGAAGGATCGAGTTGAGCAGCTCGTCGAAGCCGATGACCTCCTCGTGCACGCGGGCGAGGTGGTCGGCGACATCGCGGAAGTACTTCTGGATGTCGGGATCGATCAGCCGCATAGGACGCTCGCTCAGCAGCTGCATGGGCCGCAGCAGCGGCGACACGGCACGCTTGAACTCCAGTACCTCGCGCTTCAGCTGGTAGATCCGGCCCGCGTCCGAACCGCGCGGACCGCCCTTCGCCGGGGTGGAGAACA
The DNA here is from genome assembly GCF_045207585.1 of Streptomyces sp. NBC_00887. Lineage (NCBI taxonomy): Bacteria > Bacillati > Actinomycetota > Actinomycetes > Kitasatosporales > Streptomycetaceae > Streptomyces > Streptomyces sp. NBC_00887. Next base: position 4,738,130 of record NZ_CP108788.1, on the reverse strand, counting down.
CATCGATCTCGACCTCGTCGATGTCGTCCTGCACCGAAGCGGCCACCGCGATGTACCCGTCGACCACATGGTCGGCGATGGAGTGCAGCACGGCGGACGGGCCCTTGGCGAGCAGCTCCGGGTCGTCCTGGAGCCGGTGGCGCAGGGCGCGCAGCGAGCCCTGTCCGCCGTGCCGGACGGTGATGACGAAGTCCCGCCCGGTGAAGCACATCACCTCACCGGTCTCGACGACCTCGCTGGTCGCGGTCAGTTCGGCGTGCTCGACGTAGTGGATGGTCTTGAAGACGGTGAACAGCGTGTCGTCGTACCGCTCCAGCTTGGGCCGCTGGTGGGCGTGGACGGCGTCCTCGACGGCGAGCGGGTGGAGACCGAACTCCCTCGCGATACCGGCGAATTCCTCCTCGGTCGGCTCGTGCAGGCCGATCCAGGCGAATCCGCCTTCCTCGCGCACGCGCAGCATCGCCTCGTGCGGGGTCTGGCAGGCGTCGGCCGCGAGCCGGCGTCCGCCCCGGTAGACCGCGCAGTCGACGACAGCGCTGGAGACGGTCGGGTCGCGGGTGGTGTCGTAGCTGTTGTACGGCGTGTTGCTCTTGCGCAGGGACGGGCGCACGGCGGCGCGCAGGTCGCGGATCATCGACAAGGCTGGCTCCTTCACGGAGGGCCGTCGGCGGGGGCGTGGAACAGCCCGGAATGGGGACGTGCGCTCACGTCCGCAAAGCGGGCGGCACCGCGCAGGCGCGATGACGGCGTTCGCTACAGACAGGCAAAAACGAGGGGCTCTTCCGTTGCGCGAACTGCCGCGAGGACGTCCTGGTAGGGCGTCAGATCACAGAAGATAGGCGTCGTGCGGAAGAACGGTTGGTACTGCACGGTCGACTTGGATCCACCGCAGCCCCACCTCCTCCGGCCGGTCCCCCGTGGGGGATCACGTGTGCCGGGACTGAGAGCAACGCTTCTGCGTGCTGTCCCGGCCGACGGCCCAGGCTATCAGCCACCCCGGGGCCAATCCGTACCTTTGCCCGTTCGAAACGCGTTCTATGCTCGCGGCATGGGAGAAATTCTTGCTCTGGTCGAGGCCCGGCTCCGTACGGCCCTGGGCGAACCGGACGCACGCGCCGATGTGACGTTCCTCGGCACGGACCGTATCGAGGTGCTCCGCTTCATCGACGGCGACGTGGTGCGCTACGCCACGCTCGGCATGTCCGGACAACCGATGGCCGACCCCACCTCGCCCCTCGCCGACCCGGTGAAGGGCCCGCGTGCGGAACTGGTCCTTTCGGTACGGGCCGGCCTCGCCGACACCGACCAGGTGCTGCGGCCGCTCGCCGTGCTCGCCGCCTCCCCGCAGGTCGAGGGACTGATCGTGGCACCGGGCGCGTCGCTGGACCTCGGTCAACCGCTGTGGTCCGGGGCGCCGTTCAGCTCCGTGCTCGTCGCCGAGCCGGGCGGCCTGGTCGAGGACCTGGAGCTGGACGATCCGATGGACCCGGTGCGCTTTCTGCCGCTGCTGCCGATGACCCACAACGAGGCGGCCTGGAAGCGGGTCAGGGGGGCCCAGGAACTGCAGGAGCGCTGGCTGTCCCAGGGGACGGATCTGCGTGACCCGCTGCGTTCCTCGGTACCCCTGGACTGATCGGGACCACCGGTTCGCCGCGCTGCGGACGGGTGATCGTCCTTGACGCGGCGACGACCGGGGAGGACCGTTGGGCCCTATGAGGGGCGAACCCAGTTGCCCGAAGTGCGGTGGCCGGGTCAGGGCGCCCGGTCTGTTCGCCGATTCCTGGCAGTGCCCTGTGCACGGCCAGGTGCACCCGATGCAGCCGGTGATCCCACCCAGTGTCGAGGCGTTGGGCGTGGTGGTGCACCGATCGCAGGTGCCGGTGTGGATGCCGTGGCCGCTCCCGGTCGGCTGGCTGTTCACGGGCGTGGCGTACGCCGGTGACGACCGCAGCGGTGGCCGGGCGACCGCGGTGGCCTGCTCCGGCCCCGGTCCGCTCGGAGGCATGGGCGAGCTGCTGCTCGTCGCCGAGGAGCTCGGCGTCGGACTCGGCGCGCGCCACGCGGGCATCGACGGCCTGGACCCCGGTGCCGGATTCGGTGTCGATGACGCCCCGGACGCCAAGGTGCTCGCCGCAGGGCGTCCCACCCCGCTCTGGCACGTCAAGGACGCCCCGGACGACCGGGCGGTCTTCGCGGGCGAGGCGCGCGGTCTGTGGCTCTGGGCGATCATCTGGCCCGAACAGTCCGGCCTCCTGATGTACGACGAGCTGGTGCTGACCGATCTGCGCGACGCCGGCGCGGAGGTGGACCTCCTTCCGTGCGGCGCGCTCACGCCCCGGCTGCTCACGCCGCCCTGACCGGGGCCGCGGCGACGGGGCCGGGCGCACCGTACCCGGCGGTTATCCTTGACCGTCCCCCTGTCCGCAGCCCGCCCTGGAGTACGCGTCGTGCGCATCGATCTGCACACCCACTCCACCGCGTCGGACGGCACGGACACTCCCGCCGAACTGGTGGCCCGTGCCGCGGCGGCGGGCCTGGACGTCGTCGCCCTCACCGACCACGACACGGTGGGCGGCCACGCGGAAGCGGTCACGGCCCTTCCTGAGGGCCTCACGCTCGTCACCGGCGCCGAACTCTCCTGCCGCGTCGACGGCATCGGCCTGCACATGCTGGCGTACCTCTTCGATCCCTCGGAGCCCGAACTGGCGCGCGAGCGCGAGCTCGTACGGGACGACCGGGTGCCGCGCGCGCAGACGATGGTGGCCAAGCTCAGGGAACTCGGCGTACCGGTCACCTGGGAGCAGGTCGCACGGATCGCCGGGGACGGTTCCGTCGGCCGTCCCCACATCGCCACCGCGCTGGTGGACCTCGGCGTCGTCGACACGGTCTCCGACGCCTTCACGCCGGCCTGGCTCGCGAACGGCGGACGTGCCTACGCGGAGAAGCACGAGCTCGACCCGTTCGACGCGATCCGGCTGGTCAAGGCCGCGGGCGGCGTCACGGTCTTCGCGCACCCGCTCGCCGTCAAGCGCGGCGACGTGGTGCCCGAGGCGGCGATCGCCCGTCTGGCGGCCGCTGGGCTCGACGGCATCGAGGTGGACCACATGGACCACGACGAGCCCACCAGGGCCCGGCTGCGCGGCCTCGCGGGCGACCTGGGGCTGCTGCCCACCGGGTCCAGCGACTACCACGGCACCCGCAAGACCGTACGGCTCGGGGAGTACACGACCGATCCGGAGATCTACGGCGAGATCACCCGGCGCGCCACGGGAGCCTTCCCGGTGCCGGGAGCCGGTGGACCCCGCCGGGCGTAACGCGCCTCCCGCACGCTACTCATTCCTGTTTCCGGCGGCACCCCTGCCGCCCCCTCGCAGCGTCCGGCCGTCCTCGCGGCCCCGGACATGCGCACCTCTGTTCGGCCCGCTCTTCTCTCGCAAGGCTCACCGTGTTCGACGTCGCTGTCTTCGGATCCCTCTTTCTCACCCTTTTTGTGATCATGGATCCCCCCGGAATCACCCCGATCTTCCTGGCCCTCACCGCGGGCCGACCCGCCAAGGTGCAGCGCAGGATGGCCCTGCAGGCGGTCGCGGTCGCCTTCGGGGTGATCGCCGTCTTCGGTCTGCTCGGTCAGCAGATCCTCGACTACCTGCACGTCTCCGTCCCCGCGCTGATGATCGCGGGCGGCCTGCTCCTGCTGCTGATCGCGCTGGACCTGCTCACCGGCAAGACGGACGAGCCGACGCAGACCAAGGACGTCAACGTGGCTCTCGTCCCGCTGGGAATGCCGCTGCTCGCCGGGCCCGGCGCCATCGTGTCGGTGATTCTGGCGGTGCAGCACGCGGACGACGCGGCCGGTCGGCTCTCGGTCTGGTCGGCGATCATCGCCATGCACGTCGTGCTCTGGGTGACCATGCGCTATTCGCTGCTGATCATCCGTGTGATCAAGGACGGCGGTGTGGTGCTGGTGACGCGGCTCGCCGGAATGATGCTCTCGGCCATCGCCGTCCAGCAGATCATCAACGGGGTCACCCAGGTCATCCAGAACTCCTGACCCCCGGACAGCACGGCGCCCCCGCACAGACCTTCCGTGCGGGGGCGCTTCTCTTCAGCGGCGCAAAGCGGTGTGAGGCGTTACGAAGCCGAGCTGTCGGCCGGCCGGATGTAGATGCGCTGGCCTATTGCCGCGGCCTGCTGCACGAACCGGTTGACGGAGGCGGCGTCCACGACGGTGCTGTCCACGGCGGTACCGTCGACATCGTCGAGTCGCATGATCTCGAAGCGCATATGGCTTCCCTTCGTCTGATCCTCCTGCTGGAGAACTACTGGGCAGGACGGGCTGGCCGTCCGCAAGGATGAAGAGCGCAAGGCGTCTGCGTCTCGCGCTCCACAGGGGGTACAACGGCTTGCCCTCTACAAACATTCCCTACGCTAAGGAAATTTTTTGGATGTCTAAGTACCCTTCAGTAACTGAGCATGCGCAGACGATGAGGACCGCATGAACCACGCGGACACACAGCCGGACGAAGGACCGGGCATCCGCGAGCAGCTGGACCGCACCAACGAGCTGCTCCAGCGCGTGCTCGCGGAGGTGTCCAAGACGCCCTCCACCCACGCGATCTTCGTGGACGCGGGCTATGTGTACGCCGCGGCCGGGCTGCTCGTCACCGGTACCGAGGACCGCCGCTCCTTCGATCTCGACGCGGAAGGGCTGATCGAGGCCTTCATCGACAAGGCCCGCACGATCTTCGCGGACAGCAGGCTGCTGCGCGTCTACTGGTACGACGGGGCCAGGCGCCGGATCCATACCGTCGAGCAGCAGTCCATCGCCGAGCTCCCCGACGTCAAGGTCAGGCTCGGCAACCTCAACGCCAACAACCAGCAGAAGGGCGTCGACTCCCTGATCCGGACCGACCTCGAGTCGCTGGCCAGGCACCGGGCCATCAGTGACGCGGCACTCGTCGGCGGCGACGAGGACCTGGTCTCGGCCGTCGAGGCTGCACAGGGCTACGGGGCGCGCGTCCACCTCTGGGGCATCGAGGCCGGCGAAGGACGCAACCAGGCCGAGCCGCTGCTCTGGGAGGTCGACAGCCAGCGCACCTTCGACCTCGACTTCTGCCGCCCGTACGTGACCCGGCGCCCCGTCACGATGTACGAGGACGACAGCCCGGCACCGGCCCGTGAGGACGTGCGCTTCGTCGGCGCGCAGATCGCCGCCACCTGGCTCTCCTCGCGCGGCCGGGAATCCCTCGCCGACCTGCTGCCGGGGCACCCCTATCTGCCGGGCTCCGTCGACCAGGACCTGCTCGTCGAGGCCGAGCGGCTGCTCCAGCACTCACTGCGCGGCCACGCGCATCTGCGGCGAGCGCTGCGCGACGGCTTCTGGCAGCACCTGCAGGCGCAGTACTGACACCTGCCGGGGGCTGCCCCGGAAGATCAGATGCTGTTCCAGAACGAGACGAGCGCCGCCGCCGTCATGTCCGGCCTGGCCGTGTTGGGGGAGTGCTCGGCTCCCTCGATCACGGTGCGCCGCGCACCCAGCCGCCGCGCCATGTCGTCCATCAGCGGCACGGGCCAGACATCGTCGGTCTCGCCCGACACCACGTGTACCGGCAGGGGCAGGGCGGCGAGCTCGGCCACCCGGTCCGGCTCGGCCGAGAGCTGGGCGCCCGTGGCGATCAGCTGCGCGGGGTGGTGGCGCATCCAGCGGCGGCGCAGGTCCTCGCCGTCGCCGGTGTCCGCGTCCTCGGGCGGATCGAGGGCGCGCATGGCCTGCCAGACGTCGGCCATGCTCCAGCGGGTCAGGGCGTCGCTGAGCAGCTGCGCCTTCTTCTGCTGGGCGGGGGCGATCTCGGCCGGTCCGGACGACATCAGGGTCAGCGAACGGAACGGCGAGGCGTCGAGCAGCGCCGCGGCGCGGGCGATGTGGCCGCCCAGGGAGTGCCCGAGCAGATGGATCGCGCCGGTCGCGGTGGCGTCGTCGGGGACGGTGAGCGCAGCGGCCTGGGCCAGCACGTCACGTGCCAACTCCGCCTGTGCGTACGACTCCTGACGGTCCGTCCCCTCGGTCTCGTACTGGCCGCGGCCATCGACGGACACCACCCGGAACCCGGCATCCGCAAGAGGTTCGAGCAGGGCGATGAAGTCCTCCTTGCTGCCGGTGTACCCGGGCAGCAGAAGGGCGGTCGAGTGCGCTCCGGTACGCGGTGCGGCGTCCAGCACGGCGAAGTCCCCGCGCGCGGTACGCAGCATGCGGGCACGGGCACAGGGGGGCGGGGTGAAGGTGGGCGGCCGGCTCATGGGCCGAGGTTATCGCCGGTGGCGGCACCGTGCCCGGGAACGCGTACGGCCCCGGTCCCCGCAGCTGCGGGAACCGAGGCCGTACGGGACGGGCCTGAGTGATCAGCCTTCGGTCGTCGCCGCCTCGGCGGCGGCCGTTGTCGCGCGGGCACGACGACGGCGCGGCTTCGCAGGTGCCTCGTCCTCGGACGTGGCAGCGCTCGCGACGGTCTCGAGGACTGCGGCCTCCGCCTTCACGGCGGCACGCGGCCGACGACGGCGCGGCTTCGTCTCCGCGGCGTCCTCGGTGGCGGCCGGAGCAGCGGCCACCGCCTCGGTCTTCGGCTTTGCGGCGGCACGGGGCCGACGGCGGGCCTTGGTGTCGGACACGGGCTCGGACGCCGGAGCGATCTGGAAGTCGACCTCGTCGACGACCGGCCTGACGACACGGGCGCGGCGGCGGGGCTTGGTGACGGACTCCGCCACCGGTGCGGCGACGGCCACGGTCTGGAAGTCGACCACGGACTCGGCGGCCGGGGCCACCGTCACCGTCTCGGCGACCGCCTTCGCGGTGGTGGTCCGGGCGCGGCGGCGGCGCGGCTTCGCGTCGGTCTCCGGCTCGGCCTCGGCCACGGGTGCGGCCACGGCGGTCTCGACGACAGCAGGCGCGGCCGGAGCCTCGGCCACGGCCACCGCGGACTCCACGACGCCCTCGGGGGCGCCGACGCGGGCACGGCGACGGCGGCGCGGGGTACGCGCCTCCGTCTGCTCCTCGCCGGCCTCCGTGGACGGCGCGGGCACGGTGACGGCGCCTTCCTCGGAGGCGCTGCCGCCCCGGGTGCGACGACGCTGACGCGGGGTGCGCGGCGCGCGCTCCTCACGAGGTGCGGGGGCGGTCGCGGCCGACTTGCGGCCGCGGCCGCCGGTCTCGCCGAGGTCCTCGAGCTCCTCGGCCCGCAGCCCGGCACGGGTCCGCTCGGTCCTCGGCAGAACACCCTTGGTGCCCGCGGGGATGTCGAGGTCCTCGTACAGGTGCGGCGAGGTGGAGTACGTCTCGACGGGGTCCGGGAACTTCAGGTCCAGGGCCTTGTTGATCAGCTGCCAGCGCGGGATGTCGTCCCAGTCGACCAGCGTGATCGCGATGCCCTTGGCGCCCGCGCGGCCGGTACGGCCGATGCGGTGGAGGTAGGTCTTCTCGTCCTCCGGCGACTGATAGTTGATGACATGGGTCACACCCTCGACATCGATACCGCGCGCGGCGACATCGGTGCAGACGAGGACGTCCACCTTGCCGTTGCGGAACGCGCGCAGCGCCTGCTCACGGGCGCCCTGGCCGAGGTCGCCGTGGACCGCGCCGGACGCGAAACCGCGCTTCTCCAGCTGGTCGGCGATGTCGGCGGCCGTGCGCTTCGTACGGCAGAAGACCATGGCCAGTCCGCGTCCGTTGGCCTGGAGGATGCGGGAGAGCATCTCCGGCTTGTCCATGTTGTGCGCGCGGTAGACGTGCTGCGCGGTGTTCTTGACGGTCGTGCCCTCGTCGTCGGGCGACGTGGCGTTGATGTGCGTCGGCTGCGACATGTAGCGGCGCGCGAGAGAGATGACGGCGCCCGGCATGGTGGCCGAGAACAGCATCGTCTGGCGCTTCGGCGGCAGCATCGTGATGATGCGCTCGACGTCGGGCAGGAAGCCCAGGTCGAGCATCTCGTCGGCCTCGTCGAGGACGAGGACGCGGATGTGCGACAGGTCGAGCTTGCGCTGGCCCGCCAGGTCGAGCAGACGGCCCGGGGTGCCGACGATCACGTCGACGCCCTTCTTGAGGGCCTCGACCTGGGGCTCGTACGCCCGGCCGCCGTAGATCGCGAGAACGCGGACGTTACGGACCTTGCCGGCGGTGAGCAGGTCGTTGGTGACCTGCTGGCACAGCTCGCGGGTGGGGACGACGATCAGGGCCTGCGGCGCGTCGGTCAGCTTCTCCGGCGCGGCACGGCCCGACTCGACGTCGGCGGGGACGGTCACGCGCTCCAGGAGCGGGAGACCGAAACCGAGCGTCTTGCCGGTGCCGGTCTTGGCCTGGCCGATGACGTCGGACCCGGAGAGCGCTACGGGGAGCGTCATCTCCTGGATGGGGAAGGGGGACGTGATGCCGACGGCCTCAAGGGCTTCGGCCGTCTCGGTAAGGATTCCGAGGTCGCGGAAGGTAGTCAGGGTGCTGCCTCTTCTGTGAGACGCGGTCCGAGGCGAACGATGGGGGTCGTACCGTGCCGGGGTTGGTCATCCGGCCGTGGATGGGCCGGGTGGCGCGGGACCACTGCCGTCGCTCGAGCGCTCGTGCCGCTGAGGGGGCCCCTCATCTGCGGTCGTACGTGTCGCACACACCGCGTGGAGGGCTGTCGGGTCGGAGCCGATCGGGCCACCGACCGGGCATCCTCATTCAAGGTCGCGCTTCTGGCACATGAAAATGCTCAGTAAGCGCAATACCACTGTACCCCGGATTCGCGCATGTGTGTTGGGCGAATTCATCGGAACGGTGTGATGTCTCCGGCTGACCAGGCCCTTCCGTCCTGGGGCGGGCGGGCTATTCTGCGCTCCATGGAGACGCCTGACAACGCCACTGAAGCATCCGACGAAGCACCCGCACCCACCGGGATCGCTGCCCAGGACTGGGCCACCGCGTCCACCGACCCGCAGTACCGTGCCGCAGTCGTGGACCTGCTGGGCGCGCTCGCCTATGGCGAACTGGCGGCCTTCGAGCGGCTCGCCGAGGATGCGAAACTCGCGCCGACACTCGGGGACAAGGCGGCACTGGCAAAGATGGCGTCCGCCGAGTTCCATCATTTCGAGCAGCTGACGGACCGGCTCACCGCGATCGAGGAGGAGCCGACGGCGGCCATGGAGCCGTTCGCCAAGGCGCTGGACGACTTCCACCGGCAGACCGCCCCCTCGGACTGGCTCGAGGGCCTCGTCAAGGCCTACGTAGGCGACTCGATCGCCAGCGACTTCTACCGTGAGATCGCGGCCCGCCTCGACACCGACACCCGCTCCCTCGTGCTGTCCGTGCTCGACGACACGGGGCACGGGAACTTCGCGGTCGAGAAGGTACGGGCCGCCATCGAGGCGGAACCCCGTGTGGGCGGCAGGCTCGCGCTCTGGGCCCGGCGGCTGATGGGGGAGGCGCTCTCCCAGGCCCAGCGGGTGGTCGCCGACCGCGATGCCCTGTCGACGATGCTCGTGGGCGGAGTCGCGGACGGCTTCGACCTGGCCGAGGTCGGCCGGATGTTCTCCAGGATCACCGAGGCCCACACCAAGCGGATGGCCGCACTCGGCCTGGCGGCCTGACCGACGCCCCTATTGGGCCGCAGCGGACCGGACCGGCCTGCTGCCGCGCGGGCGGATGAGCAGCGACAGGGTCACCGCCCCGACCAGCACCGCGCCGACCGGTGTCGCCAGGACATGGCCGGAGCCCAGCGCCGAGTGCGTCAGATACGCCCCGAACAGGGCGCCGAGCGCCCCGGTGACGAGCACGGTGCGGTGGGACGGGAGCCGGCCGGGCAGCCGGCGGAGCGCGACCCAGGACAGCGCGAGTCCGAGCACGACGGAGCTGATGGATTCCCAGAGCACAGAGTGTCACCTCGCTTGCTTGCGCGGCGGGCAGATCGGTCGTAGGCGGTATTACCCGGGGCCGCGGAATGCAACCCTCCCCTGCCCCCGGGAAACCCTTCCGGGGGAAAACCGGTGGTGAAACGGTTGGGGCGGGAAAACGGGGACAGCGGAAGAGGCCCGGCGGATGTTGTCCGCCGGGCCTCTTCCGCTGTCTTCGGGTCGCGCGACCTACAGCGCGCCGAACCCCACCCGCCGGGTGCTGGGCTCGCCGATCTCCACGTACGCGATCCGGTCGGCCGGCACCAGAACCTTGCGGCCCTTGTCGTCCGTGAGGCTGAGCAGCCGCGCCTTGCCGCTGAGCGCCTCGCCGACCGCGCTCTCGACCTCTTCGGCGGAAAGCCCGCTCTCCAGAATGATCTCCCGGGGCGTGTGCTGCACCCCGATCTTGACCTCCACGGCTATGTCCCTCCGACGGTCCGTCTCTGCGCGGTGAACCGCGCCGTACGCAGCACACATTAGCCCGGTGAAGGGAGCGATCACGGGTCGACCGGCAACGCCCGCAGCGAACACCGGCACCTGCCGCGCCGGGGACTCAGTGCTGATCGGTGCCGTGCAGCGGGAATCCCGCGATGCCCCGCCATGCGAGCGAGGTCAACAGCTGTACCGCGGTGTCACGCGGAATGCCGGACCGGCTGGAGAGCCAGTAGCGCGCCACCACCTGGGAGACACCGCCCAGGCCGACCGCGAGCAGCATCGACTCGTCCTTGGACAGACCCGTGTCACCCGCGATCACGTCGGAGATCGCTTCGGCGCACTGCAGCGAGACCCGGTCGACCCGTTCGCGGACCGCGGGCTCGTTGGTCAGGTCGGACTCGAAGACGAGGCGGAAGGCGCCGCCCTCGTCCTCCACGTACGCGAAGTAGGCGTCCATCGTGGCCGCGACGCGCAGCTTGTTGTCCGTCGTCGAGGCAAGGGCCGTGCGGACCGACTGGAGCAGCGACTCGCAGTGCTGGTCGAGCAGGGCCAGGTAGAGCTCCAGCTTGCCGGGGAAGTGCTGGTAGAGCACCGGTTTGCTGACACCGGCCCGCTCCGCGATGTCGTCCATGGCGGCGGAGTGGTAGCCCTGCGCGACGAAGACCTCCTGCGCAGCGCCCAGCAGCTGATTACGTCGGGCGCGGCGGGGCAGGCGAGTGCCCCGCGGGCGCGCTGCCTCTGTCTGCTCGATGGCTGTCACGCCGCCTCCCAAATTTGTGATCAAGCACAGCCGTTCAGTACACGCTGCGCCGTGCAGCCATCGTACTTTTGAGTAACCCGGGTGTGCGCGGCGCGGACGCAGAATTTCACGGACCGGACTGCTGCGGTAGCCACAGATGTGCCAGGTGATGCCGCAAAGCAGGTCGTATTACCGGTAATCGTCCTCATCTTGTGCGACAACGCGGGCCTGTTCCGCCGCATCCGCTTCGTTTGCCGCGTCCCGGTCGATGTCGGTGAGCGGTTCGTCGCGCTCCTGCCGGATGTCGGCGTGCTGTTCCGCGGCGTCGGCTTCGGACGCTTCCTGGTCCGGTTCGTCGGACTGGGTGTCCTCGAAGGTCTCCGGGTCGCTCGGGTCGACCGTCATGGTGGCTCCCTTCCTTCCCTTGAAGCCTAGGAGCAACCCTTCGGGGGCGCTATGCGGCCTGTGACGGCGAACACATGAACCAGCGCGTGATCATCTCGTAACATTGCCGCATGTCTTCGACCGAGCTGCCCGGTACCCGCGCCGCCGCCGCGCTGGCTCCCACGGTCAGTGCTGTGAGAGTCGCGGAGGGTGAGAAGCTTCGCTCCGTCCCGCTGCCCGGCCTCACGCTGACCGTCCGTGCCCGCCCCGGGGCGACGGCGGGTCTCGCTCCCGCTCTCTACGTGCACGGGCTCGGCGGCTCGTCCCAGAACTGGTCGGCGCTCATGCCGATGCTCGCGGACGTGGTCGACGGGGAGGCGGTCGACCTGCCCGGCTTCGGGGACTCCCCGCCGCCGGACGACGGCAACTACTCGGTCACCGGACACGCCCGGGCCGTGATCCGGCTGCTGGACGTGGGGCAGCGTGGACCCGTTCACCTTTTCGGGAACTCTCTGGGCGGCGCCGTTGCCACCCGGGTCGCGGCAGTCCGCCCCGATCTGGTGCGCACCCTGACGCTGATCTCGCCCGCCCTGCCCGAGATCCGGGTGCAGCGGCCGGCCGTGCCGACCGGGCTGCTCGCACTCCCGGGCGTCGCTTCCCTGTTCTCCCGGCTCACCCGGGAGTGGACCGCGGAACAGCGCACCCGCAGTGTCATGGCACTCTGTTACGGCGATCCGGCACGCATCTCCGAGGAAGCCTTCCGTCACGCGGTGGCCGAGATGGAGAGACGGCTGGAGCTGCCGTACTTCTGGGACGTCATGACGCGCTCGGCACGTGGCATCGTCGATGCCTACACTCTGGGCGGACAGCACGGGCTGTGGCGCCAGGCCGAGCGGGTGCTCGCACCGACCCAGCTCGTGTACGGCGGACGGGACCAGCTCGTCTCGTACCGGATGGCACGCAGAGCGTCCGCGGCCTTCCGCGACTCGCGGCTGCTGACACTGCCCGACGCGGGGCACGTGGCGATGATGGAGTACCCGGAGGCGGTCGCCCAGGCGTTCCGGGAACTGCTCGACGAGTGCGGCGGGAGCTGATCCGGGGCGTGGGACGACACAGTCGAAAAGGCCCGGTGGCCAAAGGGCGCGATACCGGGGCCGCTGCCGCTGCCGCGGTCGGCGGCGAACGCGGCACGGCCCGCTCCGAATCCGGCACCGGTCGGCGCAGGCTGGACTCCGCCGCACCTTCCGCAGGGGGCGGCCACACGCCGTTCCACGATGTCCCGCAGGCACGCGGCGGCCATCCCGAGCAGCGCGAGCCCGGCGGCGGCTGGGGCACCGGCACCCAGCAGCGGTACGGCGACTGGCAGGGGCTCGGTCCCGGCCAGCAGACCTACGCCCGGCAGGCCGTGGCGCGGCAGCTGACGGCCCAGCAGGCGGCGCAGCGCGCGGCCGACCGGCGCCCGACCGCAGGGCCGCAGACCGGTGGGACGCCGCTGATACCGGGCCCGCGCAGGGAGTTCGTCGACGCGTTCGACGATTCGGACAGGCCCACCGCGCCGCCCGACGAGGCCGAAGGGTCCGACGGATCCGGGGACGCCCCGGGCACAGGCGCCCGGGAGGGCAAGGGAGGCAAGGGCCGCGCCTTCACCGGGATCGCGGCCGCCGCGGTGACCACGGTGCTCGCGGTCGTGGTGGCCGGACAGGTCGCACAGGGCTCGGGGGGTGACTCCTCGGTCGCGTCGCAGGCCGCGGGTGTCGACCGGCTGGGCCCCGAGGACACCTCACGCTCCGTGGAGCGGCAGACCCCCCGGGCGCAGCCTCAGCAGGTGGAGGCCAAGCCCCTGACGTACGCGGAGAAGATGGCCGCGCCCTATCCGCTCACCCCGACGCTCAAGGGGTCCGGGAAGTTCGAAGCCGTCCCCGGGCTGGCGAAGGCACCCGGCAAGGGGCACAAGTACCGCTACCGGATCGACGTCGAGAAGGGCCTCGGTCTCGATGCGCTCCTCTTTGCCGAGGCCGTGCAGAAGACGCTCAACGACGACCGCAGCTGGGCGCACAACGGCGCCATGACCTTCGAGCGGATCTCCTCCGGCGAGCCCGATTTCGTGATCACGCTCGCCAGCCCGGGCACCACCGGGATCTGGTGCGAGAAATCGGGTCTGGACACCACGGAGGACAACGTCTCCTGCGATTCCGCCGCCACGGACCGCGTCATGATCAATGCCTACCGCTGGGCCCAAGGCGCCTCGACCTTCGGTCCGGACAATCTTCTGGCCTACCGTCAGATGCTGATCAACCACGAGGTCGGGCACCGGCTCGGACACAACCATGTGAGCTGCCGAACTCCCGGCGCCCTGGCGCCCGTCATGCAGCAGCAGACCAAGACGCTGGAGCTGGACGACATCAAGTGCAAGCCCAATCCGTGGGTGCATCCCGGCAGTTGAGCCGCCGCCGAACCGCGAGACGGGCATGGGGCTGCTGCTCGTCACGCACGACGTGGGCGTCGCGGCGGAGAGCGTGGACGGCGTACTGGTGAAGCAGGACGGGCGTGCGGTGGAGCGCGGCCCGGTCGCCGAGGTGCTGGGTGCGCCCCGGCAGCCGTACACCCGTGAACTGCTCGCGCCGGTGCCCCGGGCGGATGTGAAGCGCGTGCCGCGGATCCCGGGGCCAAGGGCTACGGAAGCACGTGGCGAAACCACTGCTCGAAGACGTCGGCCTGCGGCGGGAGTTCGGCCGGGGCGCACGCCGGGTCACGGCCGTGGACGGTGTCTCGCTCACCGTCCGCCGTGGCGAGACCCTGGGCATCGTGGGGGAGAGCGGCAGCGGCAAGACGACGCCAGGCCGCATGCTCGTGCGGTTGCTCGACCCGACGGCGGGCCGGCTCCGGTACGGGGGCAAGGAGATCGGCTCACTCGCGGAGAAGGCGCTCCGCCCGCACCGCCGTGAGCTCCAGATGGTCTTCCAGGACCCCGTCGCTTCGCTCAACCCGCGCCGCTCGATCGTGAGTCCGTCGCCGATCCGCTCCGCGCGGCGGGCGGGAGTGACGAGACACGGATCCGGGACCGGGTGCGCGAACTGCTGGAGCGGGTCGGACTCGACGCCGACCGGTACGAGCGCTACCCGCACGAGTTCAGCGGGGGCCGGCGCCGGCGGATCGCGATCGCTCGCGCACCGGCGGCGGAGCCGAAGCTGATCGTGTGTGACGAACCGGTCTCCGCGCTCGACGTCACGACCCAGGCGCAGGTGATCGCGCTCCTCGCCGAGCTCCGGCGCGAGCTGGGCATCGGCCTGGTCTTCATCGCCCACGACCTGGCGGTCGTACGGCAGGGCAGCGACCGGGTGGCGGTGGTGCGGGCGGGCAGGACCGTCGAACAGGGCGGTGTCGACGAGGCGTACGGATCCCCGCGGGACCCGTACACGAAATAGCTCCTGGCGGCTGTTCCGGTGCTCGATCCGGCACGTGCGGCCGTGCGCCGCGCCGCCCGCAAGGAGCTGGCCGAAGCCTGACGCCCTGTAACCGAACGGCACCTTATCGCGACAGAACGCGACGGGGGCGGGAAAGTTACGGTGGTTCACCCCTTTCGGTGGTGCGACGGACAACCGTCCGGCGTGCCACCGGCGTATCCGCTTACGGTCGTCCCGCTGTGAGTCGCCGATCAACGGCGGCCGCCCACAAGGGAGATCGGGGGTGTGCTCGTGCGGATCGGACTCCTCACGGACGGTGGTTATCCGTATGCGACCGGTGAGTCCAGACTCTGGTGCGACCGCTTGGTGCGCGGTCTGCCCCAGCACGAGTTCGACCTCTTCGCGCTCAGCCGCTCCGCCCACCAGGAACAACAGGGCTGGGTGAGGCTCCCGGACCGGGTCGTGCGGGTGCGGACGGCGCCGCTGTGGACGCATGACGACGAAGCCCGGCACGGATTCCGTCCGAGAGGGCTGCCCGGCCGTCTCGCCACCGGTCTGGGGCGCTCGTACGGGCGGCGCGACCGGCGGCGCTTCACGTCGCACGTGACAGCGCTCGTCGACGCCGTCTGCGCGGGAGGCGACGCCGCCGCCGAGACCGGTGAGGACACCGGGCGGGCGGGCGCGTACGCCACATCGGCGGACCGCTTCACCGACGGCCTCTACGGTCTGGCCGAACTGGCCCGGGAGCGTGGTGGCCTGCACACCGCACTGCGCTCCGAGGTGACCGCAGGGATCGTGGAGTCGGCGTGCCGCGCCCCGGGAACCGGACGGACCCTGCACGGCGCGACCGTTCCCGACTACCTCGCCTTCACCGCCGAACTGGAGCGCGCCCTGCGCCCGCTCTCCCTCGACTGGTACGACGAGGAGAGCCTCGGGGCGGTCGACCTCTGCCACGCGGCCTCCGGTGGCGCCGCGGCCCTCCCCGGGCTGCTGGCCAAACGCTTCTTCGGAGTGCCGCTGCTGGTCACGGAACACGGTGTACCGCTGCGGACGCACTATCTGGCCGCGCCCGAGGCGCCGTTCGGTGCGCCGGTGCGCGCCCTGCTGGCCAACTTCCACGGGCAGCTGGCCTCCGAGGTGTACCGGCAGGCCACGGTCATTACGCCCGGCAACACCCATGTCCGCCGCTGGCAGGAGCGGTGCGGGGCCGACCACTCCAAGCTGCGCACCGTCTACCCGGGCATGGAGGCGGAGCGCTTCGGGGCCGTCGGGGAGGGGGACGACGGCGCCGGTCCGGACACGCTCGTCTGGATCGGACGGATCGAACCCGCCAAGGATCTGATCGCCCTGCTGCACGCCTTTGCCGAGGTGCGCCGGGCCGAACCGGGCGCGCGGCTGCGCATCTTCGGGGCCCCGGCCCAGGGCGACGAGGGGAACACCTACCTCGCGCACTGCCGTGCGCTCGCCGCCCACCTCTTCCCCGACGAGGCGACGGACGCGCACGCCGTGGGCGACAGCCCGGTCACCTTCGAGGAGATCGGCGGTCCCGAAGTACCCGACCTCGCGGAGGCCTACGCCGCGGGCGGGGTCGTCGTCCTGTCCAGCGTTGTCGAGGGCTTCCCCATCAGCCTGGTCGAGGCGATGTTCTGCGGCAGGGCCACCGTCTCGACGGATGTCGGCGCCGTCGTCGAAGTGATCGGCGGTACGGGGCTCGTGGTGCCCCCGCGCAACCCCCGGGCACTCGCCGACGCCTGCGTCGCGCTGCTGCGCGACCCCGAGCGCCGAGCGCGACTCGGAGCCGCGGCTCGCGCCCGGGCGCTCGAACTCTTCACCGTCGAGCAGAACCTTGCGGCATTTCGCGGCATCTACCTGGATCTCGTGATGCATTCCCCGGCCTCGTGGGCGGCGACAGCGGGTCCTGAGGACCCCGACAGCCCACCACGCCCCTTCGCCACACCCCCGGAGGCCCATGTGCTGGGCCAACTGCCTTCAGCCCCGGTGACTTCGGGCGCCCCCCGGGTGCCGAGCTGGGCCGTCGGGGCCGAGGAGGGCGTGTGCGCGGGCGCACGCCGAGTGGGGGACCGCGATGCGTGACGACCTGACCGGCCATGACCACGGAGGACCCACGATGGGCCGACCGACCGACGTCCGGGACGGAACCGCCGCGCTGCCGGAACGTGCTCCGGAGGTCACCGCGACCGACTCGCTGTCCGCCACCGCCACCGCGACCGACTCGCTGTCCGCCACCGCCACCGCGACCGACTCGCTGTCCGCCACCGCCACCGCGACCGACTCGCTGTCCGCCACCGACGACGCGAAGGGTGGGACGACCGTGTCGGCCGACGGCGATGCCACGGACCAGGCCGCCCCCGGCGTCCGCGCCCCCGAGATCGCCTACCACCCCGCCCGCAGGCTCGCCGAGCGGCGCGGCCCCGCCGATCCCGTGAAGCTGCTCATGCACCGGCACAGGGACCTCTGCGAGCGGGCCGTCGACCCCCTGGAGATCGCAGCCGGCCTGGAGGCCCACGGGCTCACCGACCGCACCGCCGCCCGCTACCGGCACCGTGACGTCTTCTCGCTCGCGGAGGAGCTCTACGCCCGCGTACCGGGCACGGCGCGGCCCACACCCTCCGACCTCCCGCAGCCGGGGCCCGACACCGAGACGCGGGCCGGCTGGACGCTGCTCGCGCTGCTGCCCGGCGCCGCGTGCCTCGCGACCGTCGGGGTGCTCCGGGCCACCGAAGGGGTGCTCGACGGGGAGTCGCGGTTCGCGGTGACCGCCGTCGGGGCGCTGCTCGTCGTCCTCGGGCTCCGGCTCTGCCTGCGGACCGGCCCCCTGCGCGCCCCGGCCGGCGTCGGCGGCGTGGCGCTGTACGTCTGCTGGCTCCTTGGCTACGCGGTGTACGGCGACGACCTGCTCGGCCAGGTCATCAGCGGTGGTCCCGACGGGCACTGGACGGCGGCGCCCGCCCCTGTGCTCGGACTGGCGCTGTCCGTGGCCCCCGCCGCCTGGTGCACGCACCTGTTCGCCGTACACGCCCGCCGGCGACTCGCCGGCAGCCACGGACTGGCGGAGTTCGGCGCCGGTGTGCGCCCCCTGCTCCTCGGTCTCGTCGCCGTCTTCCTGTGCGCGCTGGCCGCTCTGCTGGTCCTCGCCGGTCTCGGCTACGGGGGCGGCGGAGCTCCCCTCGCCCCGGCCGCGCTCGGAGCCCTGCTCTTCCTCGCCCGCCTGCTGGCCGTCCACGGCTTCCCCGAACCCGCCGCCACCGGACTCGCCGCAGCCTGCGCCGTCGAAGTGGCCGCTCCCTTCCTGATCCTGGCCGGGCGGCTGCCCGGTCTCGACCTCCTCGCCCGGCCCGTCGAAGCCCTCGTCATGGCGGCCGGCGCCGGAGGCGTACCCATCCTGGCCTGCGGCGTCGCCGCCCTCGGCCTGCTGATCCACGCCTCGGTCGCGCTCTCCCGGGCTTCCGCCCACGCCACGGCGTAACCAGAGACCGCCCATCCGCGGAGCCGACGCCGCGGACCTTCCTCCCGCAACACACCTTCCTCAAGGAGACACCGGACATGACCCCCCAATCCCTCGCACCGGCAGCCCGCCGTCGGCACTCAGGGGGCGCGCGATGAGGGTTCTGCTGCTCGGAGCCAACGGATTCCTCGGTCGCTTCGTCGCCGACCGCCTGCTCGCCGACCCCGCCGTGCACCTCACGGCGCTCGGCCGCGGCGACGACGCCGACGTACGGTTCGACCTCGCCGGTGGAAGTCCGGGAGCGCTCACCCGCTTCCTGGACGCGGTCCACCCCGGAGTCGTCGTCAACTGCGCGGGCGCCACCCGCGGCGGCGCACGCGACCTCACCCGCCACAACACCGTCGCCGTCGCCACCGTCTGCGAAGCCATGCGGCGCAGCGGCTGCAGCGCCCGGCTCGTCCAGGTCGGCTGCGCATCCGAGTACGGGCCCTCGCAGCCCGGCTCGTCGACCCCCGAGGACGCCGTGCCCCGTCCAGGGGGTCCGTACGGCGTCAGCAAGCTCGCCGCCACCGAACTCGTCCTCGGCTCCGGCCTGGACGCGGTCGTCCTGCGGGTCTTCTCGCCGGTCGGGCCCGGCACCCCGGCGGGCTCCCCGCTCGGCAGGCTCGCCGAGACGATGCGCCGGGCCATGCAGTCCGGGGACCCCGAGCTCAAGCTCAGCGGCCTCGGTGTACAGCGCGACTTCGTCGACGTACGGGACGTGGCGCGAGCCGTCCATGCCGCCTCGTTGTCCGCCGCCCAGGGCGTCGTCAACATCGGCACCGGCCGAGCCGTACGGCTGCGTGACGCTGCGGCGGTCCTCGCCAGGGTCGCCGGATACGCGGGCGCCCTCCACGAGCTCGACACGCCGCCCGCCCGGCTCCCGATCGGCGCCCCCCGGACCTCCGCGGAGTCCGTCGTCGAGCATCTCGCCGCGACCCCGTCCCCCTATCCGGACGGCTGCGGCGCGTGGCAGCAGGCCGATGTGCGCACCGCCAGGGACCGGCTCGGCTGGCGCCCCCGGATCAATCTGGAGGAGTCCCTGGCCGACATCTGGATGGAGGCGGCATGCCGTATCTGACCAGCACCGACGTCACCCTGCGGACCAGCGGCGCCGAAGGGCTCGGCGTCGGTGTCCCCGGCTACGCCCATCCACTGCTCGCCCCCACCGAGTGGGCCGAGCTCAATCGCCCCGGCACGCCCCTGCACTGGGCGGTCCTCAACATCGACAACGGGCCGGGTGCCCGACCCGACCCGCACTGTCTGGAGGCGGCGGGTCGCCTCCGCAACGCCCGGGAACGAGCCCTGCACGGAGATGCTCCCGACGACGCCGTCCGGGCGGCGGGCGGCCGGCTGCTCGGCCACCTCGACCTGGCCTTCGGCAGCCGCCCCTTCGGGGAACTGGTCGCCGACGCCCAGTCCTTCCTCGACTGGTACCGGGTCGGCGGCTTCTATCTCGACCGCTGCCCGGCCGAGCGCGCCGGCCTGCCGGGGGTCCGCAGGCTCACCGGCACCCTGGGTGCGCTCCTGGAGGACAGCGACAGCGCGGGCGGGGGCGGCATGCTGGTCCTGGGGCACGGCACCCACCCGCATCCCGGCTACGCCGAGGCCGCCGACCAGCTGGTCACCTTCCGCGGGCCGTGGACCGACTACCGCTGGTCACAGGTGGCCGAGTGGACGGCCGCGTACGAGCCGGGCCGCTTCGCCCACTTCGTCCACGGGGTTCCGCGGACCCACCTGGAGGAGGCCATGCGCGTCGCACGCTGGCAGGGCGCGGGCACGATCTTCTTCACGGATCGTGACGCCCGGCGAGGACAAAACGACCCATTCGCGGCACTGCCCAGCTACTGGGACGAATTCGTCTCGCGGATCGGACCCGGTATCTCGGAATGAGGAGCGGCGTGGCAGTGTTACGGCAGAACAACCGTACGTAGATGAAGTACGTAGAAACCGACCACCTGCATTGTTGAGGTTCCTGTGTCGCTGCCACCCTTGGTCGAGCCAGCTGCTGAGCTCACCGTCGACGAGGTCCGCAGGTACTCCCGCCACCTGATCATCCCGGATGTCGGGATGGACGGACAGAAGCGGCTGAAGAACGCGAAGGTGCTGTGTGTCGGCGCCGGCGGGCTCGGCTCGCCGGCCCTGATGTACCTGGCCGCGGCCGGTGTCGGCACGCTCGGCATCGTGGAGTTCGACGAGGTCGACGAGTCGAACCTGCAGCGCCAGATCATCCACAGCCAGGCCGACATCGGCCGGTCCAAGGCCCAGTCGGCCAAGGACTCGGTGCTGGGGATCAACCCGCTGGTGAACGTCGTCCTTCACGAGGAGCGGCTCGAAGCCGAGAACGTGATGGACATCTTCGCCCAGTACGACCTGATCGTGGACGGCACGGACAACTTCGCCACCCGCTATCTCGTCAACGACGCCGCGGTCCTGCTGAACAAGCCGTACGTCTGGGGTTCGATCTACCGTTTCGACGGCCAGGCGTCCGTCTTCTGGTCCGAGCACGGTCCCTGCTACCGCTGCCTCTACCCGGAGCCGCCGCCCCCCGGCATGGTCCCGTCCTGCGCCGAGGGCGGTGTCCTGGGCGTGCTCTGCGCGTCCATCGGCTCCATCCAGGTCAACGAGGCCATCAAGCTGCTCGCCGGTATCGGTGACCCGCTGGTCGGCCGGCTGATGATCTACGACGCCCTGGAGATGCAGTACCGCCAGGTCAAGGTCCGCAAGGACCCGGACTGCGCGGTCTGTGGCGAGAACCCCACCGTCACCGAGCTCATCGACTACGAGGCCTTCTGCGGCGTCGTGTCCGAGGAGGCGCAGGAGGCGGCGGCCGGCTCCACGATCACTCCGAAGCAGCTCAAGGAGTGGATCGACGGGGACGAGAAGATCGAGATCATCGACGTCCGCGAGCAGAACGAGTACGAGATCGTCTCGATCCCGGGCGCCAAGCTGATCCCGAAGAACGAGTTCCTGATGGGCAACGCGCTCCAGGACCTTCCGCAGGACAAGCGCATCGTCCTGCACTGCAAGACGGGTGTCCGCAGCGCCGAGGTCCTCGCGGTCCTCAAGTCGGCGGGCTTCGCCGACGCGGTGCACGTCGGCGGCGGCGTGATCGGCTGGGTCCACCAGATCGAGCCCGAGAAGCCGGTCTACTAGGTCTTCCGCTGTACGAAAGGGGCCGGCTCCGGTGAGGAGCCGGCCCCTTTCGCACGGTGCCGTCAGCCACAGGTCCGGCCGTCCGCCGGGACCTTCCCGTCCAGGAAGTAGGCGTCGACGAGCGAGGTCACGCACCTGCTCTCGTCGTACGAGCCGTGCCCCTCACCCTTGTTGGTCACCATGATGCCGACCCCCTCACCCAGCTCGTCGGCCATCTTCTGCGCACCCTCGTACGGTGTCGCCGGGTCGCCTGTCGTGCCGATGACGAGCATCGGCGCGGCGCCCGGAGCACTCGCCTCCGGCGTGTCGTGCTCCCCCTCGACCGGCCACCGGGCACACCATCCGGCCGTGTCCCACGCCAGGAACGGGCCGAAGACCGGCGACAGTTCGCGGAATTCGGGCAGCAGTGCCCGCGCCTCGGACACCGTCGGCCTGGACGTGGTGTCGGCGCAGGAGATCGCCCGCTGCGCATGGCTCTGCGTGTCGTAATGTCCGTTCTCGTCACGGCCGTTGTAGGAGTCGGCCAGCCGGAGCAGCCTGTCGCCCGTGCCACTGTTCTGGGCCTCGTCGAGCGCGTCCGTCAGGGTCGGCCAGTCGCTCTTCGAGTAGAGAGGCGTCACGATGCCGGTGATGGCGAGCGTCTCGTTGAGCCTGCGGCCCGAGGAGGTCGGCAGGGGGTCGGCGTCGATACGCCGCAGCAGCGCCGCTATCCGCCGTGTGCCCGCCTCCGGGTCCTGGCCACGGTCCTCGAGGTAGTTCTCCAGCGCCCGCTGGAAGCCCGTCGCCTGGTTGCGCGCGTGGCCCACCGCGTCCGCCGTCGGGTCGACGACCGCGTCCAGCACGACCCGCCCCACGTTCTCCGGGAAGAGATGGGCGTACGTTCCGCCGAGCTCCGTACCGTACGAGATGCCGAAGTAGGAGAGCTTTGCGTCGCCGAGCGTCCTGCGGATCACCTCCATGTCCCGGGCCGCGTTCGTCGTGCCGACGTGGGGGATCACCTTGCCGGAGCGGCGCTCGCAGCCGGCGCCGAAGTCCGCACCGTCCTCGACGAACGCGGTTTCCTCCGCAGCCGTCTCCGGGGTCATGTCGATCTCGCGGTAGGCCTTTTCCTGCTCCTCGTCGGTGCGGCAGCGGACCCCGGAGCTGCCGGCGACGCCGCGGGGATCGAAGCCGACGAGGTCGTAGCGGGTGTTGAGCTTCCGGTACGAAGCGGCGGCGCGCGGCAGGATGTCGACGCCGGAGCCCCCGGGGCCGCCGAAGTTGAAGAGCATGGAGCCGACGCGCCGGCTCTTCTCCGTGGCCTGCTTGCGGATCAGAGCGATGCCGATCGTGTCGCCGTCCGGGCGTGCGTAGTCCAGCGGGACGTCGACGGTGGCGCACCGCCAGGCGGGACCGGGCGCTCGGCCGCCCTCCGGGGCTTCGCAGCGCTTCCAGTTCGGCTTCTGGGGGGCGGGTGAGGAGGACGGCGGGGAACCGGGCCGCGCGGACGCGGTTTCCGGGGGCGTCGGCTGCGGGGGTGCGGGGCTGTCGCACCCTGCGAGCGCTCCTGCCGTCAGCAGGGCCGCCCCGGCCAGGGCAGCGGTCCTGGCGGCCCGTCCGCGTACACGCATGTGCGTTCCTCCCCGTTGCCCGAGGGCCGATCCCGCGAAGGCGGCCGGCGCATGCGGGCGTTACAGATGCCCGCGTCATGCTAAGGGCTGTCATTCGCAGACCGTGCCCGTGGCCGGTACCTTCCCGTTCAGCAGATAGCCATCCACGGCCCTCTGCACGCAGACGCTGCCGCCGTTGTACGCGCCGTGCCCCTCGCCCTTGTACGTGAGCGCGATCCCGACCCCCTTGCCGAGTTCGGCCGCCATCGCCTTGGCGCCCGCGTACGGTGTGGCCGGGTCCCCGGTGTTGCCGATGACCAGGATGGGTGCCGAACCCGGGGCGCTGACGTCGGGAGTGTCCCAGGCGCCCGCGACGGGCCAGCCGGTGCAGGCCATGAGTCCCCAGCCCAGGTAGTCGCCGAAGAGGGGGGAGGCTTCGCGGAACTCGGGGAGTGCCGCCTTGGTCTGCTCGAGGGTGAACCGCGCCTTGGAGTCCGCGCAGTTGATGGCCGCATTGGCGGCGTTCGAGTTGTCGTAGTGGCCGTCCTCGGTGCGGCCGTTCAGCGAGTCGGCGAGCGTGAGCAGCAGCCCGCCGTTGTCACCGTCCGCCTCGTCGAGACCCTGTTCGAGCCATGGCCACGTTTCCTCGGAGTAGAGGGCCGACGCGATGCCGGTGGTGGCCTGGGTCTGCGTCAGTTCGCGCTCGCCGAGCCCCGGGACGGGCTCCTTCTCCAGCTTGGCGAGGAGGGCGGCGATCCATTCCTGGACCTCCTGCGACGTGTTACCGGGGAGCCTGCAGTCGTCGCGCTCCGCGCAGTCGGCGGTGAAGTTGTCCAGGGCGAGCTGGAAGCCCTCGGCCTGGCCGAGCGAGGACTGCCTGGAGTTCTCCGTCGGGTCGACGACGGCGTCCAGGACCATGCGGCCGACCTTCTTCGGGAACTGGTGGGCGTAGACACCGCCCAGTTCCGTTCCGTACGAGATCCCGAAGTAGTACAGCTTGTCGTCGCCGAGCACTTCGCGGAGCAGGTCCATGTCCCGGGCGGCGTTCGTCGTACCGACGAAGGGCAGCACCTCGCCGGAGTTGTCCTCGCAGTCCGCGATGTAGGACTCCTGGTCCTCGACGAAGGCCTTCTCTTCGGCGGCGTCGTCCGGAGTGCCGTCCATCTCGTACCGCGCGTCGAGTTCCTCGTCGTCCGAACAGGCGACGCCCTCGCTGCGGCCCACCCCGCGCGGGTCGAAGCTCACCAGGTCGTAGCGGGTACGGAGCGTCTCGTACTCCGTTCCGAAGGACGGCAGGGTGGCGACACCGGATGCGCCCGGTCCGCCGAAGTTGAAGACGAGGGAGCCGATCCTGCGGTCCTGGTTCCTGGCCCTGGCGCGGACGAGCGCCAGTTCGATGGTCCTGCCGTCCGGTTCCGCGTAGTCGAGCGGCACGTCCATGAAGGAGCACTCCCATACCGTCCCGCCCGGCAGCGGGGAGGGAGAGGCCCCAGTGCCCTGGGCCTCGTTCGGGGCCGGGCAGGGCTGCCAGTCGAGCTTCTGGGAGGACAGCTCCTCCGCCGTCGCCGTGGGGGAGGCGGTCGATGCCGTGGAGGGCTTCGCCCGGTCCGTACTCCCGCTGTCGTCGTCGGAACAGGCGGCCAGCGGCAGCAGCACGACGGTGGTGGCGGCGAGGGCAGCGACACGCAGGGCGGGAGAGGTCCTCATGACCCCATGGTGCGGCGGGGCACGGGTCAGCGCGCGGGGCACGGTCCATGCGGGTGGTACGCGCCCGGTGCGGTTTGTTCCGAAGCGTGTCCTGAAACGCGTTCTAGAGCTCGCCCTTCCGGGTCAGCTGGTTGAAGCAGATCCAGCCGGGAAGCACCGGCAGCCACAGCGTCATCACGCGGTACAGGAGCACCGCCGGCGCCGCGACCTCCTTCGGCAGGCCCACCGCGATGAGCCCCAGGGTCAGAGCGCCCTCGACCGCGCCCATACCGCCCGGGGTGGGCGCCGCGGATCCCAGGGCGTTGCCCGCGAGGAAGACCACCGCGATGCTCGCGTAGCTGAGCTGCGGTACGTCGGGACCGCTGAACGCGCGGATCGACGCGTCCAGGCAGAGCACGAACAGGCCCGTCAGCAGCAGCATGCCGCCGATTCCGGTGACCAGCTTCTGCGGGCGCTGCACGACGTCGAGCATGCGCGGCACGACCCCGGCGAACAGCGACCGCACCCGGGTCACGATGAACTTCCGCATGAAGGGGATCGCGGTCACCACCAGGACGAGCACCGCGACGGTGAGCAGCCCGGCGATGACCGTTCTCGACGGGGTGAGCGAGTCCGGCGTCTTCTCCGTACCGGTCAGATAACCGAACAGGGCGAGCAGCAGGATGTGGCAGCCGAGCCCGAACAACTGGGAGGCGCCGACACTCGCCACGGCGAGCCCCGGACGTACTCCGGCGCGCTGCAGGAAGCGGGTGTTCAGGGCCACGCCTCCGACCGCCGCCGGTGCGACGATCTTCACGAACGACCCGGCCACCTGCGCCAGCACCGTCTTGCCGAACGGCACCCGCTCCGGCACGAAGCCCAGCAGGCTCATGGCCGCCGCGATGTAGCTGAGGGCGGAGAAGCCCAGCGCCGCCGCCACCCAGCCCCACTCCGCCTGCTCGACGACCGTCCCGAAGTCGGCCTCGGTGACCTGCGAGATCAGGAAGTACGCGGCGATCGAACCTGCGATGAAGCTGAACAGGGTGCGCGGCTTGATGCGTTCGAGCCGCACCGGCTCGACCGGCGCCTGCGGCCGGATCAGCAGCACCTGCCGGCGGATCTGGGCGAGCAGGTCCTCCTCGCGTGCCTCGTCCAGGGCATCGTCGATCGCCCGCTTCTCGGCCTGCTTCTCGGTGCGCAGCGACTTGCGTGCCGTCTTGCGGTCGCCGGCCGCCGCTTCGTCCTGCCCTTCCGCCCTGGCCTGCTTGGCCGACTGGGAGGCCTCGAGCACCGCCTCGCGCTCGCGCTGCGAGCGCTCGCGGGCGATCCGGCGCAGCGTCGCCCGGGTGGAGCGGCTGAGCGCGATCGGCTGGAGCAGCGGCAGGCTGTCGGCGACGGCGTCGGGACCGAGCACGGCGAGCGCCCCGGCCACCGCCCGTTCGGCGCCTACCCGGAGCCCCGTCGTGGTCAGCAGCTGGGCGACGTCCATGCGCAGGATCAGGTCGCCGGCGGCGATCTCACCGCCGCGGAGATCCGTGACGAACACCGTGCCGGAACGATCCACCAGA
Source organism: Streptomyces sp. NBC_00887 (assembly GCF_045207585.1). Lineage (NCBI taxonomy): Bacteria > Bacillati > Actinomycetota > Actinomycetes > Kitasatosporales > Streptomycetaceae > Streptomyces > Streptomyces sp. NBC_00887. The sequence goes on along the minus strand of NZ_CP108788.1, from coordinate 4,711,749 downwards.
ATCGCGTCGCCGGTGAGCCTGCGGTGCGCGATCCGCCGCGACTGGAGCGCCTTGACCTGCCGCCAGGCGCCGCGCACCAGGTCGTCGGTGATCTCCTCGTCCTCCATCGAGTCCAGCGAGCGCCCGCCGATGTGCTCGTACACCAGCATCACGGCGTCGGGGCCGAGCTCGGAGGTCGCGATCAGCTTGGGTGCGTTCGCCCCGGCGGCGATCGCCGCGTAGGCGAGAAGCGCCTCCTGCTCCAGAGCCTGGCGCAGGGACTGGATGGAGCGGCGCTGGGTGATGCTGCGCAGGGTGAGCCTGCGCCACACCCGGTAGAAGAAGCCCTGTGCCTGCTGTTCCCGGTCGACGACCGTCACATCGAGCGGTGGACCGTCCTCCAGGGTGACCAGATAACGGCGGCCGCGGTCGCTCTGGTCGGCGTTGTCGACCGCGTCCTCGGTGCGCATCGCGGCGACCGGGTGGAAGCCGACGTGGCGCAGACCGGCCATCAGGTGCTGGCCGGTAGGACGGACGTTCGGCGAGCCGACCGCGTACAGCGTGCCGTACGCCACGGTCCAGCCGATCAGCACGGTCAGGATGATCGAGAACGGTGTGGTGTAGCCCCCGACCAGCATCGCGAACGCGTCCAGGAGCAGCACCACCCACAGCACGACCCGCCAGCGCGGTCTGCGCGCCATGCCCACCGCCGTCATGTAGGCGATGACGGGGGCGAGGTAACCGTGTACGGGATCGGTGAGCGCGTCACCGGGCTGCGGCTGGGTCAGCGCGTCCCGGATGGTCCCGGACGCCGATCTCGCGACCCAGAGGTCGGTGGCCAGCGTGACCCCGTGGGCCAGCACGGCGGCGAGCACGCCGTCCGCGATGCGCAGCCCGTCACGTTTGACCAGACGCTCGATCGCGAAGGCGACCGGTACGAGCAGCACAGCGATACTGGACACCAGTCCGGCGATCTTGATCAGCAGGTCGGGCGCCTGGTCGGTGCCCTTGGAGATGTCGTCCTCGAGGCCGGTGGTGGTGCCCTGGGCGAAGGCGGCGATGGAGAAGAGGAGGACGATCGCGAGGACACCGACGAGGAGCCGCAGCAGATCGGAGGGGCGGTGCACACGGGCGGGCAGCAGTGGCTCGTCACCCGATACGCGGTCGGTCAGCCCCGCGTCGGCCGTGGCGAGGGTCGAGCCCGTGAGGTGCTCCCCCTCGGTTCCGGGAGTCTTCCGGGCGTCCGCGGCGGCGGTCTGCTCATCCGGGGCGTCGGGCGCGTTCGGGCGCGGCTCCGCATCAGAGGCGTCGGCCGCCTTCGGTGGCTGCACGCCCTGCTCCTTCGTCGCCTCTGATTGGTCTTCGTGTTCTCGTATCACCGGTCACCGCCCGCATGATGGTGGCACGGCCTGCAGACAGAGGGGGGCATCAGGGTGCATTGCACGGGCGCGCGATGCGCAACATACGCTCCTTCGCCCCCACGTGCACGCTGTGTGATCAGGACGACACCGAACCGGCACGACTGTCGGTGGTGTACGGCAGGATGTGTCGGATGAGCAAAGACCGGACGAGCGGCGGCGCCGCCGGTGCGGCACCGCAGGACCCCGTGGGCGCCGAGCTGCCCGAGTACGCGGAGCGGGTCCTGGACGTCGCCGACCTGATCCCGCCCGGCCGCGTCATGACGTACGGCGACGTGGCGGAGTGGCTCGGCGACGGCGGACCGAGACAGGTCGGCCGGGTGATGGCGCTGTACGGCTCCGCGGTGCCGTGGTGGCGTGTCGTGAGAGCCGACGGGGCACTGCTCCCGGGACACGAGCTGCGGGCGCTCCACCACTACCGCGAGGAGGGCACACCGCTGCGCGAAGCCTCGCGCAGCGCGGACGGGCATCTCCCGCGCCTCGACATGAAGCGCGCCAGGTGGGACGGAGTCACGGACGCGACGGGCCGTCCGGGCAGCGGTCCGGACCACGGTCCGGCCGGGGGCGAGGAAGCTCACATCTGACAGCTTCGGCCATCGCACGCCCCGGAGACATGCGCCGGGCCGGTACGGGACGCGAGACGGTTCCGAGGGACGCAGCCCAGTCTGTGCGCATCGGCCCGCCGCTGGCGTAGCGTCGTCCCCGCGCGGCACGCTCCGCTCCTTCGTTCCCAGTACACCCGAGCAGACCGAGTACACCCACCAGGACCGGCGATCCACGTGAGCTCCTCCTTCACCACCCGGAACAGTCCGCACCGTCAGGCACGGCGGCGGACCCCGGGCGCCTACCGGCTGGTGCGCACCCCTCCCGGATCCGTGGACCCCCCTCTCCTGGACGCGGGACAACGCGCGGTGGTTGACCACAGGACCGGCCCCCTGCTGGTCCTCGCCGGACCGGGCACGGGCAAGACCACCACGCTCGTCGAGGCCGTCGCCGCCCGTGTGGCCGCGGGGACCGACCCGGCCCGCATCCTCGTCCTCACCTTCAGCCGCAAGGCGGCCGTGGAACTGCGCGACCGAATGGCGTCCAGGCTCGGCGGCCCCAGGGGCCCGCAGGCCACCACCTTCCACTCGTACTGCTACGCCCTGGTCCGCGCACACCAGGACGCCGACCTGTTCGCCGATCCGCTGCGTCTGCTCTCCGGACCCGAGCAGGACGTCACCGTCCGCGAGCTCCTCGCAGGCCAGGTCGGCCTGGAACAGGCAGGACTCGCCCATGTCCGCTGGCCCGACGAGCTGCGGGCCTGTCTGACCACGCGCGGTTTCGCCGACGAGGTGCGCGCGGTGCTGGCCCGCAGCCGCGAACTCGGTCTCGGCCCGGACGCCCTCGCCGCCTTCGCGCGCCGCACCGGCCGCCCCGACTGGAGCGCCGCCGCGCAGTTCCTCGCCGAATACCTGGACGTCCTCGACGCACAGGGCGTCCTGGACTACGCGGAACTGGTCCACCGGGCTGTCCTGCTCGCCGAGCGTCCCGAGGTCGGCGCCCTGCTGGCGCGGAGTTACGATGCGGTCTTCGTCGACGAGTACCAGGACACGGACCCGGCCCAGGTGCGGCTGCTGCACGCGCTGGCGGGGAACTCCGGGAGCGCCCCGGGCACCGGGGGAGGCCGGACGCTGATCGCCTTCGGCGACCCGGACCAGTCGATCTACGCCTTCCGGGGCGCCGATGTGAACGGCATCCTCGACTTCCCCGACACCTTCCGCCGCGCCGACGGCGCGCCCGCCCCCGTCGGTGTCCTCACCACCTCGCGCCGCTCCGGTGCGCAGCTCCTCGCCGCCACCCGGCTGCTGACCCGCCGGATGCCGCTCACCCGTCTGCCGTCGGACAAGGTCCGGGCCCACCGCGAGCTGTCCGCCGTACGCGGAGGCGGGCGCGTGGAGACGTACACCTATCCGACCGCCTCCACCGAGCTGGAGAACATCGCCGACCTGCTGCGGCGTGCGCACCTGGAGGAGGGCGTGCCGTGGAAGGACATGGCGGTACTCGTGCGTGCCGGCGGCCGTTCGATTCCCGGCGTGCGCAGGGCCCTGACCTCCGCCGGTGTGCCCCTGGAGGTGGACGGCGACGACCTTCCGCTGCGTCATGAGCCGGCGGTCGCGCCCCTGCTGACCGCGCTGCGGACGGTGGCGAAGGCGGCGGTGGGCCGTGCCGTGCCCGAGCCGCACGAGGATGCCGGGACGGGCAGCGAGGGGGACGGAGACAGCAACGGTGACGGCGGCACCGGTGATGACGGCGACACCGGCAGTGACGGCGACACCGGTAGTGCCACGGATGCGGGCAGGCTCGACACCGAGACCGCCCTCACGCTCCTCACCTCCCCGCTCGGCTCCATGGACGCCGCCGATCTGCGGCGCCTGGGCCGTGCACTGCGCGACGAGGAGCGTGCCGCCGGCAACCGCGTGCCGCCGTCGTCCGGCGAGCTGCTGGCCCGGGCCCTCGCCGAGCCCGAACGCCTCGTCGCGCACGATCCGGCGTACGCCCGCGGCGCCCAGCGCCTCGGTGCGCTCCTGCGCAAGGCCCGCGAACTCCTGGAGGGCGGCGGCACCGCCGAGGAGGCCCTGTGGGCCCTCTGGGACGGCACCCCCTGGCCCGGAAGGCTCGAGCGGGCCGCACTGCGCGGCGGCGCGGGTGGCAGGAACGCCGACCGGGACCTCGACGCCGTGTGCGCCCTCTTCGAGACAGCGGCCCGCGCGGAGGAGCGCACCGGAGGACGAGGTGCGCTCAACTTCCTGGAAGAGGTCGACGCCCAGGACATCGCCGCCGACACGCTCTCCCGGCGTGCCGTGCGCCCCGATGCCGTACGGCTGATGACCGCGCACCGTTCCAAGGGACTGGAGTGGCGGCTGGTCGTCGTCGCCGGGGTGCAGGAAGGGCTCTGGCCCGACCTGCGCCGCCGCGGTTCGCTCCTCGAGGCGGACAGGATCGGCCGTGACGGCCTGGCCGAACCCCTCACCCCGGGGGCGCTCCTGGCCGAGGAACGCCGCCTCTTCTACGTCGCCGCCACCCGCGCCCGGGAACGTCTCGTCGTCACGGCCGTCAAGGCCCCCGCCGACGACGGCGACCAGCCGTCACGCTTCCTCACCGAACTCGGGGTCGAACCCCGCGATATCACCGGCCGGCCTCGCCGTCCGCTCGCGGTCGCCTCGCTGGTCGCCGAACTGCGGGCGACGACAGTCGACCCCGCCGCCTCGGCCGCCCTGCGCGACGCCGCCGCCCACCGGCTCGCCCGGCTCGCCGCGCTGGCCGACGACGAGGGCCAGCCACTCGTGCCCGCGGCCCACCCCTACCGCTGGTGGGGACTGAACGAGCCGACCCGTTCCGAGGTCCCGCTCCGCGACCGGGACCATCCCGTCGCGCTGTCCGGGAGCGCGCTCGACCAGCTGGCCAACACCTGCGCCCTCCAGTGGTTCCTGGGTCGTGAGGTGAAGGCCGACGCCCCGGCGACGGCCGCGCAGGGCTTCGGCAACGTGGTCCACGTACTCGCCGACGAAGTGGCCTCCGGCCGTACCGCCGCCGACCTGGACGTCCTGATGGAGCGCCTGGACTCCGTCTGGAACGGCCTGGTCTTCGACGCTCCCTGGAAGTCCCAGCAGGAGAAGGACCAGGCGCGTGCCGCCCTGGAGCGCTTCCTGCGCTGGCACGTCATGGACCGCACCGGTCGCACCCCGGCCGCCAGCGAGCACGACTTCGACGTGACGCTGGAAGCGGGGGAGTACGCGGTGCGCATCCGGGGCTCCATGGACCGGGTCGAACAGGACACCGAGGGCCGGGCCTACGTCGTCGACTTCAAGACCGGCAAGGGGGCACCGACCAAGGACGAGGTGGCCGCGCACCCCCAGCTCGCCGTGTACCAGCTGGCGGTCAGGGAAGGCGCCGTCGACGACGTCTTCGACGGCCGACGCCCGGATTCCGGCGGTGCCGAACTCGTCCAGCTGCGCCAGCCGGCCCCGAAGAAGGAGGGCGGCGACGCCCTTCCCAAGGTGCAGGCCCAGGAACCCCTGTCCGGGGAGTGGGTCTCCGACCTGCTGGCCACGGCCGCCGGCCGCGTCCTGGACGAACGCTTCACGCCCACGGCCGGCCAGCACTGCACCCACTGCACCTTCCGGGCCTCGTGCAGCGCGCAGCCCGAAGGCCGTCAGATCATCGAGTGACGTTCGGAGGAGCCTCCCGGTGACGTCCAAGGCGCAGGTCCGGGCGCGGGACCGGGCGCAGGTACGGGCGCAGGTACGGGCGCTGTGCGGGCAGGACGGCTTTGTCGGTGTCTCCGGTTAGCCTCTCTGGAGTGTCCTCGCGTATCACCGACCCCGAGCAGCTCAAGGAGCTCCTCGGGATCCCCTTCACCCCGGAGCAGACGGCCTGCATCACAGCGCCGCCCGCCCCGCAGGTGATCGTGGCCGGAGCCGGCTCGGGGAAGACCACGGTGATGGCGGCCCGCGTGGTGTGGCTCGTCGGGACCGGGCAGGTCGCCCCGGAGCAGGTCCTCGGTCTGACCTTCACGAACAAGGCCGCCGGCGAGCTCGCCGAGCGGGTCCGCAAGGCCCTCGTCGCAGCCGGGGTCACCGACCCGGACGTCATCGACCCGGACAACCCCCCGGGCGAGCCCAGCATCTCCACGTACCACGCCTTCGCCGGCCGGCTGCTCACCGATCACGGCCTGCGGATCGGGCTCGAACCCACCACCCGCCTCCTCGCCGACGCCACCCGCTACCAGCTCGCCGCCCGGGTGCTGCGCGAGGCCCCCGGCCCCTTCCCGGCGCTGACCAGGTCCTTCCCCACGCTGGTCAGCGACCTGCTGGCCCTGGACGCCGAGCTCGCCGAACACCTCGTGCGCCCCGAACAGCTCGCGGAGTACGACACCGAGCTGCTCCACACGCTCGGAACGGCCAGGCTCACCAACGCCGAGCTGCGCAAGATCCCCGAGGCGGCCGAGGCCCGCCGCGAGCTCCTCGAGCTGACCCGGCGCTACCGGGCGGCCAAACGCAGCCGCGATCTCCTCGACTTCGGCGACCAGATCGCGCTCTCCGCCGAGCTGGCCCTGACCCGCCCCGAGGTCGGCGCCATCCTGCGCGACGAGTTCCGGGTCGTCCTGCTCGACGAATACCAGGACACCTCCGTGGCCCAGCGCCTCCTGCTCGCCGGCCTCTTCGGCGGGTCGGGCGAAGCCGCGGGAGGCCACGCCGTCACCGCCGTCGGAGATCCGTGCCAGGCGATCTACGGCTGGCGCGGCGCCTCCGTCGCCAACCTCGACGACTTCCCACACCACTTCCCGCACGCCGACGGCACCCCCGCCACCCGCTACTCCCTCAGCGAGAACCGCCGCAGCGGCGGCCGTCTCCTTCACCTCGCCAACGGCCTCGCCGACCCCCTGCGCGCCATGCACGAGGGCGTGGAGGCCCTGCGGCCCGCGCCCGGAGCCGAGCGGGACGGCATGGTGCGATGCGCGCTGCTCCGCACCCACGCCGAAGAGATCGACTGGCTCGGCGACTCCCTCGCCCACCTCGTACGGACCGGCACCGCACCCGGGGAGATCGCCGTCCTGTGCCGGACCGCCGGAGACTTTCCCCTGATCCAGGCCGCCCTCGTCGCCCGGGACATCCCGGTCGAGGTCGTCGGTCTGTCCGGGCTGCTGCACCTCCCCGAGGTCGCGGACCTCGTCGCCGTCTGCGAGGTCCTCCAGGACCCCGGGGCCAACGCCTCGCTGGTCCGGCTGCTCATCGGGCCGCGCTGGCGGATCGGCGCCCGGGACCTCGCACTCCTCGGCCGCCGCGCCCGACTCCTCGTCCACCGTGCCTCTCTTGGCGAGGACGACGACTTCGACCCCGACCGCCGTCTCGCCGAAGCGGTCGAAGGCATCGACCCCGCCGAGGTGATCTCGCTCGCCGACGCCCTGGACACCTTCCTGGAGTCCGGAGGGGCCGAGGACGACGGACTGCCGTTCTCGGCCGAGGCACGCGTCCGTTTCGCCCGCCTCGCCACCGAGCTGCGCGACCTGCGCCGCTCACTGGCCGACCCCCTCATGGACGTACTGCACCGCGTCCTCGGCACCACCGGGCTCGAAGTGGAACTCTCCGCGTCGCCGCACGCCCTCGCCGCCCGCCGCCGCGAGACCCTCGCCAACTTCCTGGACGTCGCCGCGGGCTTCGCGGCAGTCGACGGGGAGGCCTCCCTGCTCGCCTTCCTCGGGTTCCTGCGCACCGCCGCGCAGTACGAGAAGGGCCTGGACAACGCCCTGCCCGGCGGGGAGAACACCGTCAAGGTCCTCACCGCGCACAAGTCCAAGGGCCTGGAATGGGACGTCGTCGCCGTGCCGGGGCTGGTCACCGGTCAGTTCCCCAGCGGACAGTCCCGGGACGCCTGGACCTCGCAGTCCAAGGTGCTGCCGCACGCACTGCGCGGCGACGCGGCCACCCTCCCGGTCATCCACTCCTGGGACGCCAAGGGCCTCAAGGCGTTCAAGGAGGAGATGAAGGAGCACCAGCACACCGAGGAGCTCCGCCTCGGCTACGTCACCTTCACCCGCCCCCGCAGCCTGCTCCTGGGCTCCGGCCACTGGTGGGGCCCGTCGCAGAAGAAGACACGCGGCCCGTCCGCCTTCCTCGAGGCGCTGTACGAGCACTGCGCCGCCGGGTACGGCGAGATCGAGGCCTGGGCCGACGAGCCCGGGGAGGACGAGGAGAACCCGGCACTCCAGGAGAAGGACGCCGATCAGGCCTGGCCGCTCCCCCTGGACGATGCGTCCATGGCCCGCCGTCGCGCCGCCAGGGACACGGTGCTGGCCCACCTGGAGGCCCTGGCCGCCACCCCCGTACCGGACGTGTACGAGGAGGACCCCGCGCTGTCCTACGAGGAGCCCCCCTACGACGAGGATCCGGAACCTCCGTACGACGACGGGGATGAGTTGTACGACGAGTCCGACGCACCGTACGGCGACCCGTTCCCCGACGGTGCGCCCTCCCGCGGGGCCCCGTCGCAGGCCCCGGCCGCCCCCCAGGTTCCCGCCGCCCGCACCCCCGCGGACGCGGAACTCACCCCGGAGGAATCGCGCACCCTCGGCTCCTGGGACCGCGATCTCGACGCCCTCGCCGGTGAACTCCGCCGTGCCCGCGCATCCGTGCGGGACGTCCTCGTACCCGCCTCGCTCTCCGCCACCCAGCTCCTGCACCTGGCCGACGACCCCGACAGCTTCGCGCGGGAACTGGCCCGCCCCATGCCCAGGCCCCCACAGCTCGCCGCCCGACGGGGGACCCGCTTCCACGCCTGGGTGGAGTCCAGGTTCGAAGAGCTGCCGCTGCCCATGCTCGGGCCCGACGAGCTCCCCGGGGGCGAGGACAACGACACGGAGATCGCCGACGAACGCGACCTCGCCGCCCTCAAGGAAGCCTTCGAGCGCAGCGCGTACGCCCGGCGCACCCCGTACCGCGTCGAGACCCCGTTCCAGATCACCCTCGCCGGCCGGGTGATCCGGGGTCGGATCGACGCGGTCTACCGCACGGGCGACACCTACGAGATCGTCGACTGGAAGACCGGCCACCACCGCACGGCCGACCCCCTCCAGCTCGCCGTCTACCGCCTGGCCTGGGCGGAACTGCACGGTCTTCCGCCGGAGGCCGTCGCCGCGACGTTCCTGTACGTGCGCACCGGGGAGACCGTCAGCCCCGCCCGGCTGCCGGGCAGAGCAGAGCTGGAGCAGCTCCTGCTGGACGAGTCACCTCCGCAGGGCCGTTAGGCTCAGGACCATGAGCGACACCCCGGACAGCGCCGTCCGTACGTACACCGAGCAGCACCGCACAGCCTTCCTCGACGACCTCGCCGAGTGGCTGCGCATCCCGTCCGTATCCGCACAGCCGGAGCACGACGGAGACGTACGGCGCAGTGCCGAGTGGCTCAGGGACAAGCTCACCCGGACCGGGTTCCCCGTCACCGAGATCTGGGAGACGCCGGGCGCCCCGGCCGTCTTCGCCGAGTGGCCCTCCGACGACCCGGACGCACCGGTCGTCCTCGTCTACGGCCACCACGACGTACAGCCCGCGGCCCGCGAGGACGGCTGGCACACCGACCCGTTCGAACCGGTGATCCGCGACGGCAGGATGTACGGACGTGGCGCGGCCGACGACAAGGGCCAGGTGTTCTTCCACACACTCGGCGTCAGGGCGCACCTCGCGGCAACCGGCCGCACCACCCCCGCCGTGCACCTCAAACTCCTCGTCGAGGGCGAGGAGGAGTCCGGCTCCCCGCACTTCCGCGCCCTGGCCGAACAGCGTGCCGGCCGCCTCGCCGCCGATGTCGTGATCGTCTCCGACACCGGCATGTGGGACGAGGACACCCCGACCGTCTGCACCGGAATGCGCGGTCTCGCCGAGTGCGAGATCGAGCTGCACGGCCCGGGCCAGGACATCCATTCCGGATCGTTCGGCGGCGCCGTACCCAACCCCGCGACCGCCGTGGCCCGCCTCGTCGCCGCGCTCCACGACACACAGGGACGGGTCGCGGTCCCCGGGTTCTACGACGGCGTCGCCGAACTCACCGACACCGAGCGGGCCCTCTTCGCCGAACTGCCCTTCGACGAGGCCACCTGGCTGCGCACCGCCGCTTCGCAGGCCACCGCGGGCGAGGCCGGGTACACCACCCTGGAACGCATCTGGGCCCGTCCCACCGCCGAGGTCAACGGCATCGGCGGCGGCTACCAAGGAGCGGGCAGCAAGACGGTCATCCCCTCGTCCGCCCTGGTGAAGCTGAGTTTCCGGCTCGTCGCCGGCCAGGATCCGGAGCGCGTTCAGCACACGGTCCGCAAGTGGGCCGAGGAACAGATCCCGGCCGGCATCCGCCACCGCATCACCTTCGCCCCCGCCACCCGCCCCTGCCTCACCCCGCTGGACCACCCCGCACTCCAGGCAGTGGCCCGTGCCATGGGACGGGCCTTCGGGAAGAAGATCCTCTTCACCCGCGAAGGAGGCTCGGGCCCCGCCGCCGACCTGCAGGACGTACTCGGCGCACCCGTCCTCTTCCTGGGCATCTCCGTACCGTCCGACGGCTGGCACGGCCCCGACGAGAAGGTCGAGATCGACCTCCTCCTCAAGGGCGTGGAGACCGCCGCCCACCTGTGGGGCGAACTGGCCGCGGCACCACGCTGAATCTCTGATCACCCGATCCACCCCCGGGGGAGTAGGAAGCACCTGTGAGCACCTTCGACAACGCCACCGCTGACCGTCCGATCGGCCTCACCGCGCCCAGCGGCATCGACCGCTCCGCGCACCACCGTCTCGACGAGGCCTGGCTCGCCGCAGCCTGGAGCCACCCGACGACCAGAGTCTTCGTCGTATCGGGCGGACAGGCGCTGATCGACGACACCCCGGACGGCGGCACCGAGCTCGTCATGACCCCGTCCTTCGAGGCGCCGCTCACCGAGACCCACCGCTACTTCCTCGGCACCGACGAGGAGGGAGTGCGCTACTTCGCCCTCCAGAAGGACTCCCTGCCGGGCCGCATGGACCAGTCCGCGCGCCCTGCGGGCCTGCGCGAGGCGGGGCTGCTCCTCGGCGCGCGGGACGCCGGGCTCATGGTGCACGCCGTGGCCCTGGAGAACTGGCAGCGCCTGCACCGCTTCTGCTCACGCTGCGGTGAGCGCACCGTCATCGCGGCAGCCGGTCACATCCGCCGCTGCCAGGCGTGCGGCGCCGAGCACTACCCGCGCACCGACCCCGCGGTGATCATGCTGGTCACCGACGACCAGGATCGCGCCCTGCTGGGCCGCCAGGTGCACTGGCCGGAGGGACGCTTCTCCACGCTCGCGGGCTTCGTCGAGCCGGGCGAGTCGATCGAGCAGTCCGTGGCCCGCGAGGTGTTCGAGGAGGCAGGCGTCACCGTCGGCGAGGTCGAGTACATCGCCAGCCAGCCCTGGCCGTTCCCGTCCAGCCTGATGCTCGGGTTCATGGCACGCGCCACCTCCTCGGAGATCAACGTGGACGGCGAGGAGATCGAGGAGGCCCGCTGGTTCTCCCGCGAGGACCTGACAGCGGCCTTCGCATCGGGCGAGGTCCTGCCCCCGTTCGGCATCTCGATCGCGGCGCGTCTGATCGAGCTCTGGTACGGCAAGCCGCTCCCGAGGCCGGGCAGCGCCGGCTGACGGCGGGTACGCGGGCGGGGTGCGGCGGCAGGGTGCGGCACCCCGTGATACGTGCGCAGGGACGTGCCGTCTCTCCTGCCCGGACAAGGGGAGACACGACGGAAGTATGTGAGGTGCGACGGCACGGCCGGTCACGGCTCAGGCGCGCGTCGACCGGTACGCCGACCGTCCGAGATGATGCAGAAGGCCCCCGCCGGAGCGAGGGCCACTCTGTACGCACAAGAGAGATCAGGCTGCGGCGAGTGCCTGCTTGACCTGGGCCAGCGAGGGATTCGTCAGCGTCGAACCGTCGGGGAAGAGCACGGTCGGCACTGTCTGGTTTCCGCCATTCGCCTTCTCGACAAATGCTGCCGAATCGGGGTCCAGCTCGATGTTGACCTCGGTGTACGCGATGCCTTCGCGGTCCATCTGGCCCTTGAGCCGGCGGCAGTAGCCGCACCACGTGGTGCTGTACATCGTCACAGTGCCCGGCATGTCGCTGGTGCTCCCTTGTCTCGTCCGTCTCGCTGGAAGGCGGAAAGAACACGTTCCCGTACCTTCCCGCATGCAGGGAACGTACGGGACCCGGCCGCCATTCCCGCGATCGCACCCGTATCAGTACGACAAACGGCACCCCCTGTGGACAACTTCCGCACCCGCCCCCTGCGACCTGGCAGCATGGCGGGGTGACAGCAGCAACGCATTCCACCCTTTTCCCGCAGGTTCCCGAGTCCGCGGACGCCGTCCTCGACGGGCTCGACCCGGAGCAGCGCGAGGTCGCGCTGGCCCTCGCCGGACCCGTGTGCGTGCTGGCCGGAGCCGGTACGGGCAAGACGCGAGCCATCACGCATCGCATCGCCTACGGGGTGCGGGCCGGGATTCTCCAGCCGACGACCGTGCTCGCCGTCACCTTCACCAACCGCGCCGCCGGCGAGATGCGGGGCAGGCTCCGCCAGCTCGGCGCGACCGGTGTGCAGGCGCGGACGTTCCACTCCGCCGCCCTGCGCCAGCTCCAGTACTTCTGGCCGAAAGCAGTCGGTGGTGCGCTGCCGCGCCTGGTGGAGCGCAAGGTCCAGCTGGTCGCCGAGGCAGCGGCGCGCTGCGGCGTCCGGCTCGACCGCAATGAGCTGCGGGACGCCACGAGCGAGATCGAGTGGGCCAAGGTCACCCAGACCGTGCCCGCCGACTACCCGGCCGCGGTCGCCAAGACCCAGCGCGACGCCCCGCGCGATCCTGCCGAGCTGTCACAGATCTACGCGATGTACGAGCAGCTCAAGCGCGACCGGTCGGTGATCGACTTCGAGGATGTGCTGCTTCTCACCGTCGGCATCCTTCAGGACCGGCACGACATCGCCGAGCACGTGCGCACCCAGTACCAGCACTTCGTCGTCGACGAGTACCAGGACGTCAGCCCGCTCCAGCAGCGGCTCCTCGACCTCTGGCTCGGCGACCGGGACAACCTGTGCGTCGTCGGTGACGCCAGCCAGACGATCTACTCCTTCACCGGGGCGACCCCCGACCACCTGCTGAACTTCCGTACCCGCCACCCGAACGCGACGGTGGTCAAGCTGGTGCGGGACTACCGCTCCACGCCTCAGGTCGTCCATCTGGCCAACGGACTGCTGAGGCAGGCCAGCGGCAGGGCGGCAGAGCACCGGCTGGAGCTGGTGTCGCAGCGCGAGAAGGGCCCCGAGCCCTCCTACACGGAGTACGCGGACGAGCCCGCGGAGGCCGAGGGCACCGCCCGGCGTATCCGTGACCTGATCGCCGCGGGTGTTCCGGCCGGCGAGATCGCCGTGCTGTACCGGGTCAATTCCCAGTCCGAGGTCTATGAGCAGGCCCTCGCCGACGCCGGTGTGCCCTACCAGCTGCGCGGCGCCGAGCGCTTCTTCGACCGTGCGGAGGTACGTGAAGCGGGCGTCGCCCTGCGCGGCGCCGCCCGCGCCGGGGGCAACGACTCCTTGCTCGACGGAGCCGAGGGACTGCCCTCCGAGGTGCGGGCGGTGCTCTCCACCAAGGGGTGGACCTCCAAACCGCCCAACGGTTCGGGTGCGGTCCGGGACCGCTGGGAGTCGCTGGCCGCCCTGGTGCGTCTGGCCGAGGACTTCGAACAGGCCAAGCCGGGAGCGACGCTCTCCGACCTCGTGGCGGAGCTCGACGAACGGGCCGCCGCCCAGCACGCCCCCACGGTCCAGGGCGTCACGCTGGCTTCGCTGCACTCGGCGAAGGGGCTGGAGTGGGATGCGGCCTTCCTGGTCGGGCTCACCGAGGGCATGATGCCGATCGCGTACGCCAAGACCGATGAGCAGGTCGAGGAGGAACGCCGGCTGCTGTACGTCGGTGTCACCCGGGCCCGCTTCCACCTCTCGCTGTCCTGGGCCCTGTCCCGCTCGCCCGGCGGTCGCGGCGGCCGTCGGCCGACGCGCTTCCTGAACGGCCTGCGGCCCGGCTCGACCGCCTTCGGCGCACGGGGCGGCGCAGGGGGAGGCGGAGGCATCGACCGAGGTACGGGTACGGGTACGGCCACGGGCAGCGGCGGTTCCGGGGCGGCCCGGCCCAGGCGCCGCGGGCCGGTGCTGTGCCGGGTCTGCGGCAAGACGCTCACCGAAGCCGGCGAGATGAAGCTGATGCGCTGCGAGGACTGCCCGTCCGACATGGACGAGGGGCTGTACGAGCGGCTGAGGCAGTGGCGTGCGGACCGGGCGAAGGAGATCGGCCAGCCCGCGTACTGCGTGTTCACCGACAAGACGCTGATGGCGATCGCCGAGGCGGTGCCGGACACCGAGGGCGAGCTCGTCGTCATCGCCGGTGTCGGCAACCGGAAGCTGACCCGCTTCGGAGCCGATGTGCTCGCCATCTGTGCAGGTCGGACGCTGGAACCGGAGTCAGGAGCGGGCGACGACGACATGTGAGAAAAACTCGTCGAAAAAATAGTTTGCGCCCGCAGCAGTCATCACCATAGGTTCTTAACCACGGGAACAGCGACTTCTCTGAAGCCCTGATTCCGTGCTGTACTTATCCGAATACGCAGGACCGGCCCCGGCCGGTCCCCTGAGACGCCGAGAGGAGGCGATTCCTGTGATCAGCATCATCAACACCATCAAAATGACCGATCCGTCGGTCGCCTCCGCCTGCTCGCTCGGCTTCGCCTGCTCTTCGGAACTTTCGCTTCGTGTCACCGGTGTGTCCGGCATCTCCGTCGGCAGCCCTCTGTCTCTGGCGAGCCTGCCCGTTCGGGAGCGCAATGAGCGACCGACCGAGGCACCGGCAGCAGCAGTAGCGAAGGGACAGGCTCGCGCCTATGCCTTTGCGGCCGTCGGTGCCGGAGCCAAGAAGCAGACGACACAGCACCACACGATGTGGGCCTTCCGTGGGCCTGAACCCTGGAGTGATCCAGCCTGATCCAGCATCAGGCCGGCGCCTTCAGGGCCGCGGAACCCCACTCGGGATCCGCGGCCCTTTTGTTTTGTCCGAACGGATGAGACGAGACGAAGGAGCCTCGGGACAAGCAGTACCTGGTACCAGCCGCCAACCGGCCAACAGGCCGGCACGACCAGACGAGGACAACACCACCGTGCAAACCGAGACGCACGCCCCGTCCGTACCGCCTTCCGACACGATCTCCCCGCCCGGCCTCACGGAGGACTCCACCTTGACCCCGCTCACCGCGCTCACCGCGCTCGACGACGCCATCGAGAACCTCGGCGTACCCGTCCCCTGCCGTTCGTACGACCCGGAGGTCTTCTTCGCCGAGACGCCGGCCGACGTCGAGTACGCCAAGTCCCTCTGCCGGACCTGTCCGCTCGTCGAGGCCTGCCTCGCCGGCGCCAAAGAGCGTCGCGAGCCGTGGGGCGTCTGGGGTGGCGAGCTCTTCGTCCAGGGCGTTGTCGTCGCCCGCAAGCGTCCGCGTGGCCGTCCGCGCAAGAACCCGGTCGCGGCGTGACCGCCGGCCTGGGGGTCATGTCCCCCACACGAACAAGGCGCATCGGAACCATCGACCGTCCCCAGACCCATGACCCCCGAAACCAGGCACCAATGATCACCCCCACGAAGGAGCCCGTCGGCTCCGCGACCCCGGACGTCACCATCATCGGCGCGAACGACTCGCGTCAGAACAGGACCCGCGAAATGCAACTCATCCCAGAAGCCCTGGCACGTGCGCATATGCACGACCGCCTGAGGGAAGCCGAGGTGGATCGCCAGGCAGTGCGCCTGGTGGCCGCCCGGCGGATGCAGCGCCGGGCGGAGCGTGCCTCGATGCGCGCCCGCCGTGCGCTCGCCATGGCGGTCATGCACTAACAGCGCCGCCGACAGCATGATGTGACCGCCGCTGGACGGCGGCACGGCTGCGGGGGCAACCGCTCTGCCCTTCGCGCAGCCTCCTACCCCTTCCGCGGGGCCGGTCCGAACAGGCCGGCCCCGCGGTGCGTTTGTGTCGAGCCCGCCGGACCGACGGGGATATCGTCGCGAGGTGGACGAGGAGACTGATCGCCCGGCGCGGCCGGGTGCCGGGCAGGTGTCATGTGCCCGGTGCGGCGTCGTCGCCGATGGCGAATCGGCGCCCGTGACCTGGATCTGTTCCGTGGAGAACGGCAGACGCCAGTACTTCTGCGAGGACTGTTCCCGCGCCCATATCCGGGCGATCGAGGGCCGACTGGACTCCGCCTGGTGGTGACGGGGGAGACCGCGGTTGTCAGGAAAGGCTCCGGACCTCGACCGTTGCGCTCTCCTGGTCGTCCACGCCCTCCGGGTCGTCCAAGCCGACCTGATCGTCCACGCCCACCTGGTCGTCCACACCCACCTGGTCGTCCTCGCTCTCTCGATCCGGCTCGTACTCCAGGAGGAACCCCGGCAGCCACGACTCCAGTTCGTCCCGCAGACGCACTGTGGCACCGAGCTGGCACAACACGCCGATGGTGCTCAGTGTGACGCGGTGTATCAGGAGATAGGACGGCGGAAGGTTCAGCTGCTTCCCCAGCTGGTGGGCGGGGGAGCGCGGGTCGGCGATGCGGGCGGCCTGACTCCGCAGCCAGGAGCGGGTGAAGGTGAACTCGTCCACCAGCGCCGGTTCGATGATCGGCAGGAGATAGTCGAGTACGGCATCCGGTGCGAGTTCGATCGAGTCCTTGACGAACCCCTCCTCACGGAGCAGTTGGTACACGGCCTCGGCATCACCGTCCAGTGTCATCCGCAGCGAGTCGCCGATGGTCCGCGGCAGTCCGCCCGGCAGCCGGTCCACCGTTCCGAAGTCCAGGACCCCCAGCCTCCACCGGTCGCCATATCCGTCGGTGCTGCCCGCCTCGGCAGCCTCGTCCTCCGCCGCCCCGTCCTCCGCCTCCGCGCCAAGCGGAGGCAGCAGCCGGAAGTTGCCCGGGTGGGGGTCGGCGTGGAGCAGGCCGGTGCGTGCCGGTCCCGAGAAGAGGAAGCGCGCGAGCAGCTGACCTGCCCGGTCCCTCTGTTCCTGCGTGCCGTCGGCGATCACTTCCGACAGGGGGATCCCGTCGATCCACTCGGTCACGAGCACCTGCTCGGACTGGTGCACCACTCCGGGGATCACCACATCGGGGTCGTCCTCGAACTCTGCCGCGTGTTCCTGCTGGGCCTGAGCCTCCAGCGCGTAGTCCAGCTCCTCCGAGACCCGGTCCCGCAGTTCCGTGATGAGCGGCTTGATGTCCATCCCGGGAATCAGCGGACCGAGCAGCCTCGCGAAACGGCTGAGCTGGGTCAGATCCGAGAGCAGTGCCTCACCCGCGCCCGGATACTGCACCTTCACGGCAACGTCGCGTCCGTCGTGCCACACAGCGCGGTGGACCTGCCCGATCGACGCGGCGGCAGACGGCTGGTCCTCGAATTCGAGGAACAGCTCCCTCCAGTCCTCACCGAGCCGCTCGGCCAGCACCCCGTGGACGGTGCGGGTCGGCATGGGCGGAGCGGCCTCCTGAAGCTTGGTCAGTGCCGCTCTGTACGGGCCCGCGACATCTTCGGGCAGCGCCGACTCGAAAACGGACAGCGCCTGCCCGAGTTTCATCGCACCGCCCTTCAACTCGCCGAGAACCTTGAAGAGTTGATCCGCAGTCCGCTGTTGGACCTCACGGGCGACGATCTCGGCGGACCTACCTCCTATCCGCTTGCCCAGGCCCCACGTGGCACGCCCGGCGAAGCCGAGCGGCAGCGCGGCCAGCTTCGCGGTACGGGTGACCGCCTTCCGGGGAAGATCAGACATGTGCCCCTCCAAGTCCCAGACTGCCGTGCCGCGTGAGTGTTCGGCCCTGCTCCGTCGGCGGCGGTCACCCCGCCATTGTGTCCTGTGCCGGGCAGGCCGTGGAGGTGAGCTCCCCCTCAGTCTGCCCGGCAGCACCACAGGAGCAGTCGAGGTGCGCGCCCAGCCGTTCGGCCCGCCACTCCAGCAGAGGCAGCGCGGCCTCCCAGCGGGCACCGGTGACAGCGGGCAGCTCCCCGTCGAGAAAGGACAGCGCATGGGCTGCCGCGAGACCGGCCACCGCCGTCGCCAGCCCCAGATCGCAGGCCGGTACCGTACTGCGACGCCCGGACCTCCACTGCGCCAGCATGCGCGGCCACTGCGGGTCCCGGTCCGCACGGTGCAGTGCCAGACAGCCCGCACAGCCGGTGCCGCCCGGCAGTACCAGAGGACCGACCACGCCGGTGGCTTCGATCACTCCCGCGTAGAGATGCGGCGTACCTGAGGAGATCCATGGTGCGGCGGTATCCGGATCGGGGGCGTAGACCGAGAGGCCGTCCCGCGGAGACACCACGATCAGGGACAGTGCGGGCTCGCCGCTCGTGGGAGCGCCCGCTGCCTCCGCCGGCCGGGGAGGTCCGCCGGCCGCGGAGCGGCGGACCAGCTGCCGGGCCGCCGAATCCCGCCGCTCCCCGACGGCCGCCGCGGGAAGACCGCCGGGCGCGATGTCCCACGGTTCGGTGCGGCCACCGTCGAGCACCTCGACCCGGCCCACTCCCGCCCCGGACAGCACCGCGGCGATCGTGGCGCCGACCCTGCCCGCGCCCCGTACCTGGACCCGCATCGCGCGCCGGGCCGCGAGCCTGCGCAGCCCGCTCCCGGGTTCCGGATGGACGACGGAAAGTGACGCGGCGTCGGGGCGCTGCCGCTCCAGGGTCTCTGCCCGCCGGCGTAATGCGTCGGCCTCCGGGCCGCCCGCACTCAAGTCGTCGAGCAGCCCCGCCTCCGTCAGGCGTGATACCAGGATGTCCACATGACGGTCCGACAGATCCAGTGCTCCGGCCTCTTCGCGCAGCAGCGGGAGTCCGCGTGTTCCGTCGAGCAGTTCGAGAAAACTCCCGGTTGCGATATCCATCGGACCCAGCGTCACAGCATGCGCGGGCGTCACACCGAATTGCACGGTGTTGCGTCCGCGCCAGGCCCGGCGCAGCGCAGGTTTCAACATCGGATGCATGACTTCTCCCCGGTCGGTGTCGGGCTGCGCCGGTCGGTATCGGCCGGCGCCCGGATCCGTTGTCAGAATGCAACGCGGTGGAGAAACGTGCGGAAAGTTATCCACAGGCTGGGGTATTAGTCGTTCAAATGGTGCACGCCGCGAAGTGGATCAACGCCGAACCGTCCGGGAGGCAGGACTTCCCCCGCCGACAGCGGGTAACGTCATGGCGTGTCCGCCGACTCTTCACCCGGCCTCGCCGGGGAGACCCCCGTGCGCAGCGCCGGACGCCACCAGCGCAGCGCGGCCGCCCACCAGTCCCGCGCATCGGTGACGAGTGCGGTCGAGGTCCGCAGAAGCGCCCGGCGCAGCAGAACGGTCTCCGCGTACCGCGAGGGCGACCGCACGATCGTCCTCATCCCCGCCCGGATGTCGGAGGCGGAGGAGCAGCGCTGGGTCGGCGTGATGCTCGACAAGCTCGCCGCCCAGGAGAGCAGGCGGGTGATCGGCGACAGCGAGCTCGCCGAACGTGCCGAAGGGCTCTCCGCCCAGTACTTCGAGGGCCGGGCGCGCCCCGCCTCGGTGCGATGGGTGACCAATCAGAACACCCGCTGGGGCTCCTGCACCCCGGCTGAGGGCAGCATCCGTCTCTCGCACCGGCTGCAGGGCATGCCGGAGTACGTCGTCGACTACGTCCTCCTCCATGAACTGGCCCACCTGCTGGTTCCCGGACACGGCCCGCGCTTCTGGCGCCTGCTGGAGGCGTATCCGCGTACCGAGCGGGCGCGTGGCTATCTCGAAGGAGTCGTGGCGGCCGAGCGGCTGCCGCATCTGCCCACCGCACGTGAAGAGTGACGTTCGGTGATTCTGTACCGGGTCTGTACCGACTTAGCTCAATGTCGTGGTTTGCGGTTAGCCTGACGCGACGCATTTACATTCGGGATGGGGGACGGTCGTTACGCATGGCCAGGGAATTCCAACGCGGCCACAAGGCCAAGATCAGTGATCTCACGCCAGGGACGGATCTGTACGTAGGTGTGCAGATCGCCGGCCCGGGTCTGACGTTCGACATCAGCTGCTTCGGTCTCGATGCCAATGAGCAGCTCTCGGACGACCGGTATTTCATCTTCTTCAACCAGCCGAAATCACCCGAGGAGTCCATTCAGCTGCTCGGTGCCCAGGCCGGCGACACCGAGTCCTTCCGCGTCACCCTCGACCGCATTCCGGCGAACATCCACAAGCTTTCGTTCACCGCGACCCTCGACGGTGCGGGGCAGATGTCGCAGGTCGGCCCCGGGTACATCCGGATCGTCGCCGGCGGCGAGGAAGTGGTGAAGTACGCCTTCACCGGTTCGGAGTTCACCACCGAGCGCGCGGTCATGCTGGGTGACTTCTACCTCAAGGACGTCTGGCGGTTCGCCGCAGTGGGCCAGGGCTTCGACGGCGGCCTGGACGCGCTGCTCAAGAACTTCGGTGGCGAGGTCGCCGAGGAAGCTCCGGCAGCAGCGCAGCCACAGGGTGCGGCGCCGTCGTTCGCCCCGCCCGCCCAGTCCACCGCGCCCCCCGCTTTCGGCGCCCCGGCAGCGCCCCAAGCTCCTCAGCCCGCACCGTCGTTCGGGGCGCCCGTCGCACCGCAGCAGCCGGTGCACGCCGCGCCGACGATCGCTGCGCCCCTGGCACCCCAGGCGCCGGCCCCGTACGGGCAGCCGCCCCAGCAGCCGCAGTTCGGCCAGGTACCGGGCCAGGCCGCGCCGCCGTACGGTCAGCAGCCTCCTGCCTATGGGCAGCAGCCCCCGGGCATGCCGCCCGGTGCGCCCCAGGGAATGGTGCCCCAGGGTGTCCCGCAGGCCGGCGCAGGGCTGCAGGCAGCCCTCCAGCCGTACAAGGAGACGGCCACCGGGCAGCGCTGGACCTCGCAGAACCAGCAGCTCATGCGTGTGGACCTGACCATGGGAGGAACACCCGTGCTCGCCCGTCAGGGCAGCATGGTGATGTACCAGGGGAAGGTCGACTTCGGCTACAAGGGCGCCGGTTTCGCGGGCCGCATGGTCGGTAACGCCACAGGCCAGGAAATGCAGCTGATGCGTTGTACGGGTCGCGGGCAGGTCTTCCTTGCCGAGGAGGGATCGCACCTGCACCCCATCGAGCTGCAGGGTGACGGCATCTGCGTCTCGGCGGAGAGCGTCCTCGCGTTCGACGAGTCGCTGCAGTACGAGGTGCGCAGGATCGAAGGGCACGGGATTCCCGGCGGTGCCCTGTTCACCATGCAGTTCCAGGGCACGGGCACCGTCGTCGTCAAGACCCACGGTGTTCCGGTCGTCCTGCCGGTCACCCCGACCACGTTCGCCGACTGCAACGCGGTCGTGGCCTGGTCGGCGGCGTCCCAGGTGATCATCTCCAGCCAGGTCCGACTGCGCCGCAACGCGTACCCGGGCCACAGCGGGGAGACCGTGAACCTCCAGTTCCGGGGAGCCCCCGGGAACTTCATCGTCGTCCAGCCCTACGAGGTCTGAGGGAGCCCGTCATGAATCAGCAACTCGCGGGCTTCGCCCCGACCCCCGTCACGGCCCGGATGGAGAACCACGGCCGCACGATGCTCAAGGTCGCCATGGCCTCCGGGCAGGACCTCTACGCACGTACCGGCTCGATGGTGGCCTACGAGGGCTTCATCCAGTACGAGCCCAACCCGCCCGCCGTCCGCCAGATCGCCTCGCAGTGGATCACCGGCGAGGGCGCACCCCTGATGAAGTGCGCCGGTGACGGGCTGCTCTACCTCGCCGACTACGGCGCCGATGTGGTCGTCATCAACCTCAACAACGACTCGCTGTCGGTCAACGGCACCAATCTCCTCGCCTTCGACGGCCACCTCACCTGGGGTGTGGAGCGGGTCAAGGGCCTGGCCAAGTTCGCCGGCCAGGGCCTGTGGAACGTCTGCGTCCAAGGAACCGGATGGGTCGCGATCACCTCGCGCGGCACGCCGATCGTCGTCGACTGCGGCCGCGGCGAGGACGAGACCTACGTCGACCCCGACGCGCTCGTCGCGTGGTCCCCGAACCTGAAGGTCAAGGGCAAGCGCAGCTTCAAGGCGAGCTCGCTCATCGGTCGGGGCAGCGGAGAGGCCTACCAGATGGCCTTCTCCGGTCAGGGCATCGTCGTCGTCCAGCCGAGCGAGGACAGTACCGACCGCCTGCGGATCCGGAACTGAGCGGGGGGAGAACACATCATGCAGAGTCCGCTTTTCAGCCACACCGAACAGCAGTCGCAGGACCGGTACACCGTCCAGAACCCGCAGCTCCTGCGGGTCTCGCTGACCGGTCATGACGACGTCCTCGCCCGCAAGGGAGCCATGGTCGCCTATCAGGGGCTCATGGAATTCGACGGCGAGTACCAGTCGCAGGGACAGCGCAACGCCCGCAGGAGGACGGGCGAGGGCCTCGACCTGATGCGCTGCTCGGGCCAGGGAACGGTCTATCTGGCCAACCTCGCCCAGTACATCCACGTGGTCGACGTGGACCGCGAGGGCATGACGGTCGACAGCGCGTACGTCCTCGCCCTCGACTCGTCGCTGCACACCGAGGTCATCGCGGTGGACAGCCAGTACGGGATCTCGGGCACGGGCAAGTACCAGCTCAACATCTCCGGCAGTGGCAAGGTCGCGCTGATGACCTCGGGCCAGCCGCTGATGATGCAGGTCACGCCCGACAAGTACGTGAATGCCGACGCCGACGCGATCGTTGCCTGGTCGAGTGGGCTGAGGGTGCAGATGCAGGCGCAGACGCACTCCTCCGGCGTTCTCCGGCGCCGTGGCAACACCGGGGAGGGCTGGGAGCTCAGCTTCCTGGGCCAGGGCTTCGCGCTCGTCCAGCCGAGTGAGGTGCTGCCTCCGCAGCACGCGCAGATCGGCCAGGGCGCGGCAGCGCAGTTCGGCGTGGGTCAGCACGGCGCCCACAGCCAGAACCAGAACAACGCCTGGAACTGAGTCAGCCGGACCCGGCACAGCCAAGGGGCGGCCTCCCTGGAGGCCGCCCCTTACCCATGCCCACGCGCACGGGCTAGTTGCCGTGCTCCAGCCGTGCCCGGGTCCGTTCCACCAGCCGCACGACCGAGGCGTCCGCGACTCCGGAAACCTCTTCGTACGGGAACCAGCGCAGATCGAGGGACTCCTCGCTGATCCGTTCCGTCGCGCCGGCGGGAGGCGTAGCCGCGTACTGGACGTCGAGGTGCCAGTGACAGGGCGCCGGGATGGGGTGCCGGTCCAGCCGGACCGGCCCGCCGGGCAGCAGGGTCAGTCCGGCGATCCCGGACTCCTCCGTGGCCTCACGCAGAGCCGCGGAAGCCAGGGTCGAGTCCTGCGGCTCGCAGTGGCCACCCATCTGGAGCCACATCTGCAGCTTCCTGTGCAGCGTCAGCAGAACCCGGCCCCGCTCCGGATCGATCACCAGTGCGCTGGCCGTCAGGTGCCCGGCCCCGCAGGCCTTCCACATACCGTCCGGGTGCCCGGCCAGATGGTCCAGGTACGTCTGGCGCAGCTCCCTCTGGTCCTCCTGCTCCGAGTCGTAGCCCTTGAGTACGAGAACGGCGTCGTCGAGCAGGCTCACTTGTCGGTGTCGTCCTTGCCGTCGCTCTTAGAGTCGTCGCTCTTAGAGTCGTCCGAGTCCTCGGCCGCAGGCTTGTGCGGGCCCTTCGCGGCCTCGCCGAGCATCTTGTCGAGCTCGGAGAAGTCCAGCTGCTCGTGGTGCACGAATCCGTCCGGGTCGTCCAGGTCATGGGCCGTCGGCAGCATGTCCGGGTGCTCCCACAGGCCGTCACGGCCGTCGACGCCCCGGGCGTCCGTGAGTGAGGCCCACAGCCTCGAAGCGTCCCGCAGGCGGCGCGGACGCAGCTGGAGGCCGATGAGGGTGGCGAAGGTCTGCTCGGCGGGACCGCCGGACGCACGGCGCCTGCGCATCGTCTCGCGCAAGGCGTCCGCCGAGGTCAGCCGGGACTTCGCAGCCTCGTGCACCACGGCGTCCACCCAGCCCTCGACGAGGGCGAGCGCAGTCTCCAGGCGGGCGAGCGAGGCCTTCTGCTCGGGTGTGTCCTCCGGTTGGAACATGCCCTGCTGGAGCGCGTCCTGCAGTTGCTCGGGCTGCGTCGGGTCGAACTGGCCGACGACGTCCTCGAGCTTGCTGGTGTCGACCTTGATGCCGCGCGCGTACGCCTCGACCGCACCGAACAGGTGCGAGCGCAGCCACGGAACGTGGGCGAAGAGCCGCTGGTGGGCGGCCTCACGCAGCGCGAGATACAGCCGCACCTCGTCCTGCGCGACGCTCAGGTCCTTACCGAACCGCTCGATGTTCAGAGGAAGCAGCGCGGCCTTGCCGGCCGGGCCCAGGGGGAGCCCGATGTCCGTCGATCCGACGACTTCGCCGGCGAGCACGCCGACCGCCTGCCCGATCTGCTGACCGAACATGGCACCACCCATCGAACGCATCATCCCGATCAGCGGGCCCGCCATGGCCTGCATCTCCTCGGGGAGGACGTCGCCCATGGCCAGCCCGACCCGCTCGGCCACCGGGTCCACCAACTGCTGCCAGGCAGGAAGGGACGCCTCGACCCACTCCGCACGGCTCCAGGCCACCGTCGAGACGGAACCGGAGGGCAGCGACGTCACGCCGTCCAGCCAGAGATCCGCCAGACGCAGCGCCTCGTCGACCGCCGACTGGTCCGACGGGCCGACGCTCGCGTCCTTGCTGCCGTCGGGCGTGCCCTGCGACACCGTCTGGCGGGCGATCTGCTTGGCCATGTCCCAGTTGACGGGGCCGCCCTCGTAGCTCAGCATCTGGCCGAGCTGCTGGAAGGCCGCTCCCAGGTCGTTCGGGTTCATCGTGCCGAACATCGCTGCGAACGGGTTGTCCCCGCCCGCGCCCGGCCCGATGCCGAACGGGTTCGCCGGCCCGCCCGAACCCTGCCCACCTCCGGTGGGGTCCTTCTTCTTGCCTTCGTCGCCGTTTTCCGGCTCCTCCGGCGGAAGGCCGAATCCGAATGGGGTGTCACTCACGGGTTTCCTCGGCTCGTAGGGCCGCCGGCTCGAACCGACGGCGACTGCCCGACATCACCATCCAGCGTAGACACCAAAGCCCGCTTAGGGACTCAGTGCTCCGCCGGCTCCCGGCCTGCGGCAGGATGGACGCCACCTGGTACGTACGCGTCATTCGGGTACGTACTGAAGACAACCGCTGGAGACGCCCGGTGAGTTCCCCAGATCCACAGGTTCGCGCAGCGCGAAACCTGGCCGACCCCTCGCCCGAGAGCAAGCCGACGAAGAATCCTTCCAGAAGCCGGGGCCCCGTCGTCGCGGTCACCGGTGCCGCGACCGGCGTCGGTGAGCTTCTCACCGCGCATCTCGCCGCATCCGACGAGATCAAGCAGGTCATCGCCATCGATGAGCGCCGGGGGGAGGTGTCCGAGGCCACGTGGCACATCCTGGACGTACGGGACCCCGCCATCGCGGAGAAACTGCGCGGTGCGGACGTCGTCGTGCACCTGGCACTCGATCTCGACCTGGAGACCGATCCCGCGGCCCGTACCGCGTACAACGTACGCGGCACCCAGACCGTGCTGACGGCCGCGGCGGCCGTCGGGGTCCACCGGGTCGTGCTGTGCACCTCGGCGATGGTCTACGGCGCGCTTCCCGACAACGACATCCCGCTCTCCGAGGACGCCGAACTGCGTGCCACGGCGGAGGCCACCGGTGTCGGCGACCTGCTGGAGATCGAACGGCTCGGGCGCCGCGCACCCCGTGCCCACCCCGGACTCAATGTGACGGTGGTACGCCCGACCGTCCTGGTCGGCGGCACGGACACCGCGCTGACCCGTTATTTCGAGTCGCCGAGGCTCCTGGTCGTCGCCGGATCGCGGCCCGCCTGGCAGTTCTGCCACGTCGAGGACCTGGTGAGCGCCCTGGAGTACGCGGCCCTGGAGAAGATCGACGGGGAGTTCGCGGTCGGCTGCGACGGCTGGCTGGAGCAGGAGGAGGTGGAGGAGCTCTCCGGCGTGCGCCGGATGGAGCTGCCGTCCGCCGTCGCCCTCGGGGCAGCGGCCCGGCTGCACCGGATCGGCCTCACTCCGTCCCCGGCGGGCGACCTCGCCTACACCATGCACCCGTGGGTGGTCAGCGTGAGCCGGCTCCACGACGTCGGCTGGCGTCCGCGGTGGACCAATGAGGAGGTCCTCGGAGCGCTCCTGGAAGAGGTGGAGGGGCGCCACACGGTCGCCGGCCGCCGTCTCGGCCGCAAGGACGCCACCGCGGCAGGCGCCGCGGGAGCCACGGTCGCA
Organism: Streptomyces sp. NBC_00887; assembly: GCF_045207585.1. Taxonomy (NCBI): domain Bacteria; kingdom Bacillati; phylum Actinomycetota; class Actinomycetes; order Kitasatosporales; family Streptomycetaceae; genus Streptomyces; species Streptomyces sp. NBC_00887. The sequence goes on along the minus strand of NZ_CP108788.1, from coordinate 4,685,461 downwards.
CTGCTGGGCACGGCGGCGCTGGTACGCCGCGCCCGCAAAGCGCGCCGGCGCTTCTAGAGAGGCCCGGGCCCCTCGTCTCCCCAGGCGCGCACCGGGCGCTCCCGGGGGGACCTGTAGGAGGCTCCAAGCAGGCCGGCCGGCCTGCTGGTCGAAAGCGCTATTCCGCGATGTCGGCGCCGTGCGGCACGATGGGTCCCATGGCACGCACCCACGACCACCCCGGCGAGCAGGCAGCTCAGGACCCGATCCGGCTGCTGGAGATCAGGGAGACGCCGCTCTCCGTCGACGAGATCTTCCGTGCGGTCGGCGACGACGCCGCCGGCGGCATCGCGCTCTTCGTCGGCACGGTGCGCAATCACGACGACGGACAGGACGTCGGCACGCTCGGCTACTCCTGCCATCCGAGCGCCCAGGACGAGCTCCGCAGAGTCGCGGAGAAGGTCGTCGCGCAGTACCCGGTCAGGGCGCTGGCCGCCGTCCACCGGGTGGGTGAGCTGGGTGTGGGCGATCTGGCGGTGGTCGTCGCCGTCTCCTGCGCCCATCGGGGTGAGGCCTTCGATGCCTGTCGCAAGCTGATCGACGACCTCAAGCACGAGGTCCCGATCTGGAAGCACCAGCGTTTCTCGGACGGCACGGAGGAGTGGGTCGGCGCTTGCTGAGCGCAAACCGCCCCAGGGGTGTTCAGCCCCGATTTGCGTAACCGCACCCCTGCCACGAGCGTTGGTCCTGCAGGTGGTTAATCTTCTGATCGTCAGTTGCGGTCGCTCATGGGGTAGGGAGGTCGTGATGGCAGCACTCGCTTGGCTTTTGATTCCACTTTTCGCCGCCCTCGGTGCGGCGATATGGGGAGGGTGGGCAGCCCGCAATCGAACGACCGGCGATGTCACCGAACTCGCCGGCTACGCCAGGTTCCGTGAAGCGATGGAGAAGTCGGACTCCGGTTCCGAGGCGGTCTGAGACAGCGGCAGCTGTACGCAGTTGCCAATCCCGCATCGCGTCCTCGCTCCTCCTCCGCGCGTTCTCCGCGCAGCGAGCTGACCGGCGGCCCCCTCGGCCATCGCCGTGCCACGCGGCCCCGGGCCCCGTACGGACCGGCCCCGACGGTGCACTGACAAGCCCTTCCCGTACTGTCGTTCCATGCCACGCCGCACCGCGACGATGCTCGCCTCCACGCTCATTCTGATCGCGCTGCTCTGCGTGGGCGTGCTGATCCCCGTGCCGTATTCGGAGATGTCTCCCGGCCCGACCGTGAACACCCTCGGCGACGCACGTGGCGAACCCGTTCTGCACATCACCGGCCGCAAGACCTACCCGACGTCCGGGAACCTCAACATGACGACGGTCCGCGTCACCGGCGCGGACTACGACATGAACATCGTCGAGGCCGTCTACGGCTGGCTGGCCCACGACAGCGTGATCGTGCCGCACGACACCCTCTACCCGGACGGCAAGACGGAGGAGGAGTCGACGCAGGAGAACGCGGAGGAGTTCAGCCAGTCCCAGGAGAGCGCCAAGGTCGCGGCCCTCGAGGAACTGAAGATCCCCGTCACCTCACGCGTCGTGGTCTCCACCGTCGTCAAGGACAGCCCCGCCCAGGGCAAGCTCCACGCGGGCGACGTGATCAAGGCCGTCGACGGTACGGCGGTCAAGCAGCCCGAGGACGTCGCGAAGTTCGTCACAGAACACGAGCCCGGTGAGAACGTAGTGTTCACGATCATCCCCGCCAAGGCATCGGCCGCGGCCGAGAAGGCCGGCAAGGAGCCTCAGGGCACGCGTGAGATCACCCTCTCCACGCGGAAGGCCCCGGCGGAGGACCGCGCGATCGTCGGCATCCAGGCAGGGACGGACCACGCGTTCCCGTTCGAGATCGACATCAAGCTCGCCGACGTCGGCGGCCCGAGCGCCGGGCTGATGTTCTCGCTGGGCATCATCGACAAGCTCACGCCCGGCCAGCTGACGGGCGGGAAGTTCATCGCCGGCACCGGCACCATCGACGACAGCGGCAAGGTCGGGCCGATCGGCGGCATCAACATGAAGCTGGTCGGTGCGCGCGATGCGGGCGCCCGGTACTTCCTCACCCCCGACGACAACTGTGCCGCCGCGGCGGCCGACACCCCGAGCGGTCTCACCCTGGTGAGGGTCAAGAACCTCGACGACGCGAAGAAGTCGCTGGAGAAGATCCGCGCAGGGGAACCGGCCGACCTGCCGAGCTGCTCGGCAGGCTGAGTCGGCCCGCACGCGACGGCCGGCTGAGACCGGCCCCCGCTCGCGAGGCAGGGGCCGGGACAGGTTCCGCAGGACGGTACCAGCCGGGCTCCGCGGGACGGGAAGCCCCGCGGAACCGTAGGAATCAGGCTTCGAAAGTGGCCGCGAGCGCCTCGGCCAGCCCCGGGACCAGGCCCGCACCGGTGAGGACCTCGGTCGGGGAGTCCTTCTCCCGCAGCCGCACGGCGGAGTCCCGCGCCCCGTCCCGCAGAACAGCCACGGTCATCCGGACCTCCTGCCGGTCCGGGTGCTTGGCGACCCACTTGGTCAGCTGGCTGTCGCTCAGGCCTTCCGGTACGGAGGCCTCGGCGGACGGCGGCAGCATCAGCCGCTCCACCGTCATGGCGCAGCCGACCACGGCGTCGGGCCAGGCGATCGTGGCGAGGAATTCGTCCAGGGCGGTGCCGGCGGGAAGCTCCTCCTGTTCGATAGGGGTGAAGGCGGCGGTGGTCGACGAGGCGTCGTCGAGACCGAGCTGGGCCGCGAGGCCCGGCTCGCTGGCGCGCAGCCTGGCGGTGTCGACGAGGGCGAACAGCCGGGCGGGCTGATCCCAGCCGAGGCCTGCGGCGTAGGCGTCGATTTCGAGTACGGCGACGGTGAGGGGGCTCGCGGCCATCGGAGGGCCTGAGGGGGAAACGTTGGGCATGGTCAATATCCTGCCTCCTTCCGCCCCGGGAACGGGAACTAGGTAAAGCCTCAGTAAGTTGCATAGGTGGGCTCTACGATCGCTGGGCCTGCTTCACACGACCGCGAACTTCGAGGTGCGCACGTTGGCTTTCCAGATGCCGGACCGCGGCGGAGGCCCGACCGGGCCACGGATCAGAGTCGGCCGCCCGTCCCGGCGCGTCCGTACCCTGCTCATGACACTGGGTGTCCTGGCGATTCTCGCCATGGCCTTTGTCATGTTCGCCGGGTTCTGGACGGACTGGCTCTGGTACCGGTCGGTCGCGTATTCATCCGTCTTCACCACCACCCTGTGGACCAAGATCGGGCTGTTCCTCGTCTTCGGACTGCTGATGGCCGTCGCCGTCGGCGTGAACATCTGGCTCGCGCACCGGCTGAGGCCGCCGCTGAGCGCGATGTCGATGGAGCAGCAGAGCCTGGACCGCTACCGGATGAGTGTCGCCCCGTACAAGAAGTGGGTGCTGCTCGCGATCACCGCCCTTGTCGGGCTGATCGCCGGAGCGTCCGCGTCGGGCCAGTGGCGTACGTGGCTGATGTACGTCAACGGTGTGTCGTTCGGGCAGAAGGACCCCCAGTTCAAGCTGGACGTGTCCTTCTACGCCTTCGACCTGCCGTGGTACCGCTTCATGCTCGGCTTCGGCTTCGCCGCTGCCGTGCTGTCGCTGATCGCCGCAGCGCTCACGCACTACCTTTACGGCGGGCTGCGGATCACCAGCCCCGGCGCACGGGCCACGGGTGCGGCCACCGGCCATCTCTCCGTGCTGCTCGGCATCTTCGTCTCGCTGAAGGCCGTGGCGTACTGGCTCGACCGGTACGGCCTGGCCGTGAAGTCGAGTGACTTCAAGGCCACGGACAACTGGACGGGCCTGCGGTACGTAGATGCCAACGCCTACCTTCCGGCGAAGACGATCCTGTTCTGCATCGCCGTCATCTGCGCCCTGCTGTTCTTCGCGACGCTCTGGCGGCGCACGTGGCAGTTGCCGGTGATCGGCTTCGGCCTGATGGTGCTCTCCGCGATCCTGATCGGCGGGCTCTACCCGGCGATCGTGCAGAAGTTCCAGGTCCAGCCGAACGAGCAGGCCAAGGAAGCACCGTTCATCCGGAAGAACATCGACGCGACCCGCGATGCCTACGACATCGACGACGCGAAGGTGGACGACTACTCGGGCAAGAGCACGACCACGGACGACGCCAAGCTCCGGGCCGGTGCGGACGCCGCGGCCAGCTACCGCGTGATGGACCCGAACGTCGTCTCGCCGGCTTTCCAGCAGCTCCAGCAGAAGAGGAACTACTACCAGTTCCCCAAGACCCTGGACGTCGACCGCTACAAGGGAACCGACGGCAAGGAGCAGGACACCGTCATCGGCCTGCGCGAGCTCAACCTCGACGGCCTCCCCAAGCGGAACTGGATCAACGACCACTTCACGTACACGCACGGCTACGGCGCCATCGCGGCCCGGGGCACCACGACGGGCACCAACCCGGCGGGCTCCCCGGACTTCACGGAGTCGGGCCTGCCGACCACCGGTGAGCTGCCGAAGTACGAGCAGCGGATCTACTACGGCGAGAAGACCGAGCAGTACTCCATCGTCGGAGGGCCCCAGAAGGAGCTCGACTACGAGGAGGACGGCGAGAAGACCACCAGCTACAAGGGCAACAGCGGGGTCAGTCTCGGCAACGCCTTCAACCGCGCTGCCTACGCCGTGTCCTTCAGCGAGCCGCAGATACTCTATTCCGGAGCCATCGGCGAGGGTTCGCGGATCCTGTACAACCGCACCCCCAAGGAGCGCGTCGAAGCGGTCGCCCCCTGGCTGACCATCGACGGTGATGCCTATCCGGCGGTCGTGGGCGGCCGGATCCAGTGGGTCGTCGACGCCTACACGACGACCAACGGCTATCCGTACGCGTCGCGTACGACGCTCGGTGACACCACGGCGGACTCGCTGACCACCAACCAGCGCGCCGTCGTCACCCAGCAGAACCAGGTCAACTACATCCGCAACTCGGTGAAGGCCACCGTCGACGCCTACGACGGCAAGGTCAAACTCTACGAGTGGGACACCGAGGACCCGGTGCTCAAGACCTGGCGCAAGGCGTTCCCGGGAACTGTGAAGTCGCGTGGCGACATCCCGCAGGATCTGATGGACCACCTGCGCTACCCGCAGGACCTGTTCAAGGTCCAGCGGGAACTGCTCACGCGCTACCACGTCCAGGATCCCGCGCAGTTCTACAGCGGCAGTGACGCCTGGCAGGTTCCGGACGACCCCACCAACAAGGAGCCCGGGGCCGTCCCGCCGTACTACCTGAGCATGAAGATGCCAGATCAGAATGTGCAGCGGTTCTCCCTGACCACGACGTTCACACCGAAGGGACGGCCCGACCTAGGGGCGTTCATGGCGGTGGACGCGGACGCGGCCAGCAAGGACTACGGCACCATAAGGCTGTTGAGAGTCACCACCACGGTGAAGGGCCCGGGCCAGGTACAGAGTGAGCTCAACGGCAACGACGACGTCGCCGAGTTCGTGAGGAACCTCAAGGGCACCGACTCGGACATCGAGTACGGCAATCTGCTGACCGTGCCGCTGGACGGGGGCTTCCTCTACATCGAGCCGGTGTACACGCGCGGTGGCACGCAGAACTATCCGCTGCTGCGCAAGGTCGCCGCCTCGTACGGGTCGAAGATCGTCTTTGAGAACAGCCTCGGGGAGGCGCTCAACGCGGTCTTCGGGGTGGAGGAATCCGATACGACCACCCCGCCGACGGAGCCCACCGAGCCACCGGGTGACACGACCGAGCCGCCTGCCACCGGGGAGGCCGCTCTGAAGAAGGCCATCGCGGATGCGCAAAAGGCGTACACCGCGGGTGAGGCGGCCCTGAAGAAGAACGACTGGACCGCCTACGGCAAGGCGCAGGCGGACCTGGAGGATGCCCTCAGGCGAGCGGCGGCTGCCCAGCCCAAGGCCGCCGGCGGAGCCGACACGGTGGCAGAGCCCGACACGGCCGACAAGGCCGATGAGAAGGGCGAGGACCAGGGCACCTGAGAAAGTTCCACCCCGCGTCGTGGTACGGTTTGAACACAACGACGCGGGGTGGAGCAGCTCGGTAGCTCGCTGGGCTCATAACCCAGAGGTCGCAGGTTCAAATCCTGTCCCCGCTACTGAAGACTGAGGCCCGGATCCTGAAAAGGATCCGGGCCTTCGTCATGCCGTCGATTGTCGCCTCGGCCACTTTCTCAAGTTGTCGGTGCGAAGTGCGGTTCGCAGAGCACGAGTTGGGCTTGAACGTGTTTGACTTGTCTCTCTGTGGGCATGTCGACAAAACGCTGAAGTGACCTCACTGGCCGCGGTATTCCAGGTGTACGCGGGTTGCAGGTGGTGCGACGATGGTATTTATGGGGGACAGGGCAACTCTGTTGGAGACAGGGCGGTTTGTGCAGCGACACGTCCGGAAGACGGAAAACGTGGCGGATGCGGTATTTGCCGCTGCCCTCGCCGAGGCCGCCGACACCGCTGACGACACCTCCGCCGAGGACGCCGCCTACGCCACGGACACCACTGATACCACGGATCATGCCGAGACCGAGGCGCGACACCGTCGTGCGGCGGAGGCCGGTGACGCCGCGTCGATGAGCGTCCTCGGCGCGCTCCTGCTGCGCCGCGGCGACCTCGACGGCGCCGAGTCCTACCTGCGTGCCGCCACCGCCGAGGGCGACCGGGCCGCAGCCAACAACCTGGGTGTCCTTCTCCACCAGCGCGGATACGCGGACGAGGCCGCCGGGTGGTGGCGCATCGCCGCCGTCGCCGGGTCCGCCGCCGCCGCGCACGCCCTCGGGCGCCACTTCCGGGAGTGCGGCGACGAGCCCGGGGCCGAGTACTGGCTGCGCCAGTCCGCCGAACAGGGCCACGCGCTGGGCGCCTACGCCCTGGCCGACCTGCTCGAGCACCGCAGCGACGTGGGAGCCGAGCGCTGGCTGCGGGCTGCCGCCGAACAGGGCCACCGGGAGGCCGCGTACCGCCTCGCACGCACCCTGGAACGCAACGCCGTCGAGGAGCCGCAGGATGCCTTCGGCATGGGGCGGAACGCCGGAGCGGGCGCGCCGAGCGTCCTGGACGGCCGTGCGGCGGCAGGGAAGGGCGTCGGTCCCGTCGCGGGCCCGGCGGCCGGCCGGGTGGGCGAGGCCGAGCAGTGGTACCGGCAGGCTGCCGCGCGCGGTCACCGCCGTGCCGCCCTGCACCTCGGAGCCATCCTGGAGCAGCGCGGTGAGCTCAAGGAGGCGGGCCGCTGGTACCTCACCGCGGCCAAGGACGGCGAGCCCCGTGCCGCCTGCGCCCTCGGTTTCCTGCTGCGCGACGCGGGCGACGAGGAGAGCGCGGCCGTGTGGTGGCTGCGCGCCGCCCAGGACGGCGACGGCAACGCCGCCAACGCCCTGGGAGCACTCCACGCGGCCCGCGGCGAGCAGCAGACCGCCGAGCGCTGGTACCGCGCCGCGATGGACGCGGGCGACGTCAACGGCGCGTACAATCTCGGTCTGCTCTGCGCGGCCCAGGACCGCACTCCCCAGGCCGAGCAGTGGTACCGCCGTGCCGCCTACGCGGGACACCGCGAGGCCGCCAACGCGCTGGCCGTGCTGTTGCTCCAGGCGGGCGACGGCACAGGCGCCGAGCCGTGGTTCTCCAAGGCTGCCGAGGCGGGCAGTGTGGATGCGGCGTTCAACCTCGGCATCCTGCACGCCGGACGCGACGAGGACCGCACGGCGCTGAGCTGGTACCAGCGGGCGGCCGCGGCAGGGCACACGGATGCCGCGCTGCAGGTCGGCATGGCGCTGCTGCGCGACGGTGAGGAGCGGGAGGCGGAGCGCCATCTGCGCTGCGCCGCCGGTGGCGGCAGCGCCGAGGCGGCGTTCCGACTGGCCGGCGTCCTCGATCTGCGCCAGCCGCCGCCCGGCCCGCCCGGACTGGGTGAGCCGATGCCGGAGAAGACCGAGTGCGAGGAGTGGTACGAGCGCGCGGCCGAGCAGGGGCACCGCCGTGCCCAGGTGCGGGCCGGGATGCTCGCCGCGGCCCGCGGCGACATGGAGAGTGCCGCCCGCTGGTACCGCGAGGCGGCCGAGTCGGGCAGCCGCAACGGGGCCTTCAACCTCGGCCTGCTGCTCGCCCGTGAGGGCAGCGAGCGCGAAGCGGCCCTGTGGTGGGGTCGCGCCGCGAACGACGGTCACGGCCGTGCCGCCCTGCGCCTCGCGCTGCTCGCAGCCCGCCGGGGCGAGCTCACGGAGGGGCAGCGCTGGTGTGCCCGTGCCGTCGAGCTCGGACCGGCGGAGGTGGCCGAGCGGGCCGCCCGGTTGCTGGAAGCGCTCCACCAGGAGCTCACCGCATAGCCGTGCGCTCCCGGGGGCGCGGGTGCCCGCGAAAGGGATTTGCGCTGGTCGGCGGGGTACCGTAATGTTGCACTCACAACGACGCGGGGTGGAGCAGCTCGGTAGCTCGCTGGGCTCATAACCCAGAGGTCGCAGGTTCAAATCCTGTCCCCGCTACTGAAGACTGAGGCCCGGATCCTGAAAAGGATCCGGGCCTCAGTCGTATGTCCGGTCGAGCGCAGGGCAAGGTCCTGTGCAGGGCGGGACCCCGTGCGCGGCAAGGTCCCGCACCCAGGGGGCGGGACCGGTCCCGGCTCAGGCCGTGGCGGCGCAGGTCGGGCAGACGCCCCGGTAGGTCACCTCGACGTCGGAGACGGTGAATCCGAAGCGCTCGGCGGCCGGCAGGTCGGCCAGCGGATCTCCCGACGGGTGCACGTCCCGGATGGCTCCGCACCGGGCGCACACCAGGTGGTGGTGGGGGTGGTGGGCGTTCGGGTCGTACCGCTTGGCCCGGTGATCGGTCGACACCTCGAGGACCTCCCCGAGGGACACCATCTCGCCCAGCGTGTTGTACACGGTGGCGCGGGAGATCTCCGGCAGCCGGTCGACAGCCCTCGCGTGCACCTCGTCCGCCGTCAGGTGTACGTGGTCCCCGTCAAGGACCTCGGCCACGACACGCCGCTGCGCCGTCATGCGCCAGCCGCGTCCACGAAGTCGTTCCAGGAGGTCACTCATGGGGTCCAGCCTAACAGTGGGGGAACTGAGTCCCGAATGGGTGTGACTTTGGATGCTCACTTGACTTGGACAATGTCCATTGTAGGATCGGGAAGGGTATTGGCCAAGGGACAGGCTGTGCAGGGAACGACGACTGTGCAGGACATGACGCAGGAGGCGCACGTGACGCAGGGACCGCTCACCACGGAGGCCGGCGCACCGGTTGCCGACAACCAGAACAGCGAGACTGCCGGCCCGGGCGGACCCGTGCTCGTGCAGGACCAGGCGCTGCTGGAGAAGCTCGCCCACTTCAACCGTGAGCGCATTCCGGAGCGCATAGTGCACGCCCGTGGCGCAGGTGCGTACGGCACGTTCACGCTGACCCGTGATGTCTCGCAGTGGACGCGTGCGAAGTTCCTCTCCGAGGTCGGCAAGCAGACCGAGACGTTCCTGCGCTTCTCCACCGTCGCGGGCAACCTCGGATCCGCCGACGCGGTGCGTGACCCCCGCGGCTTCGCGCTGAAGTTCTACACCGAGGAGGGCAACTACGACCTCGTCGGCAACAACACCCCGGTGTTCTTCATCAAGGACGCCATCAAGTTCCCCGACTTCATCCACACCCAGAAGCGCGACCCGTACACCGGCTCGCAGGAGGCGGACAACGTCTGGGACTTCTGGGGTCTGTCGCCCGAGTCCACGCACCAGGTGACCTGGCTGTTCGGCGACCGCGGCATCCCGGCCACGCTGCGCCACATGAACGGGTACGGGTCGCACACGTACCAGTGGAACAACGAGGCCGGCGAGGTCTTCTGGGTCAAGTACCACTTCAAGACCGACCAGGGCATCAAGAACCTCACCACCGACGAGGCCAACCGCCTCTCGGGAGTGGACCCGGACAGCCACCAGCGCGACCTGCGCGAGTCCATCGAGCGCGGCGAATTCCCGTCCTGGACGGTGCAGGTGCAGATCATGCCGGCGGCCGAGGCGGCGAACTACCGCTTCAACCCCTTCGACCTGACCAAGGTCTGGCCGCACGAGGACTACCCGCCGGTCGAGATCGGCAAGCTCGAGCTCAACCGCAACCCGGAGAACATCTTCGCCGAGGTCGAGCAGTCCATCTTCAGCCCCGCGCACTTCGTGCCCGGCATCGGACCGTCCCCGGACAAGATGCTCCAGGGCCGCCTCTTCGCGTACGGCGACGCCCACCGCTACCGCGTCGGCATCAACGCCGACCACCTGCCGGTGAACCGCCCGCACGCCACCGAGGCGCGTACGAACAGCCGTGACGGCTATCTGTACGACGGCCGCCACAAGGGCACCAAGAACTACGAACCGAACAGCTTCGGCGGCCCGGTCCAGACCGGCAGGCCGATGTGGGAGCCCGTTCCCGTCACCGGCGGCACAGGCAACCACGAGGCTCCGAGCCACGCCGAGGACAACGACTTCGTCCAGGCCGGAAACCTCTACCGGCTCTTCTCCGAGGACGAGAAGGACCGGCTGATCGAGAACCTCGCCGGGTTCATCTCGAAGGTCTCGCGCGACGACATCGCCGAGCGCGCGGTCAACAACTTCCGCCAGGCCGATGGTGACTTCGGCAAGCGGCTGGAAGCTGCGGTCCAGGCGCTGCGGGGCTGAGCCGTCGGACACGAGTGCGGGGTGGGGCAGCGGATCCGCTGCCCCACCCCGCACTTCTGCATGTGCTCGCTTCACGGGGTGAGCCGCACACCGTGCCGACGTACAGCCGGTGGCCGTTCATGGCGGGGCGGCTGCTGACGCTGCGAGAGCTACCGGCGACGACAGCGCCGCGCGACCGGGCGGATCCCGTGCGCGCGGGGGCCGGCCGGTCGTCGCCGATCGCTCAGCCGACCAGTTCCACCGGAGGACGCCCGGCCGGCGCCCAGCAGCGGATGATGTCGCGCACCGACACGATGCCGACCGGTCCGTCGCCGTCCAGCACGATCAGATGCCGGAAGCCGCCGTGCGTCATGGCCTCGGCCGCCTCCTCCAGGGTCCAGACGGGGGCGGCGAAGACCACATCGGTGGTGGTGTGGCTGGAGGCGGTCTCGACATCGGGGTTCTGGCCCGATCCGACGGCGTTGAGGATGTCGCGTTCGGTGAGAATGCCGAATCCGCAGGTGTCCGGGTCATGGACGACGGCTGCTCCGACGCGGCGTACCGACATCAGCCGGGCGGCCTGGCGGAGGGTGTGGGTCGGGCCGATGGTGAGAACCACCGTGCTCATGGCGTCACGGACGAGCATGAAGGGAGCCACCTCCTTCGTGAAGCGACTACGTGAGTCGATTCACAAGTTCACAAGTAGGGGGACTCTCAGAGTCGCACCGATGGGGGGCGGCAACAAGGGGTGGCGAAGACCGTTCGAGGGGCGTGCGGTGGTGCGGCACGCCCCTCGTCGTTCCGGTGCGCCCGCCCGGGCTCCCGGCATGGCTGCTCAGGCGGTGGACCGCCTCGGAAGGCCGGTCCCGCCCGGTCAGTAGCGCTGGTTCAGATAACCCAGAAGTTCGTGGTGGAGCGTTCCGTTCGAAGCCGCCGCGTTGCCGCCGCCCGGACCGGGGACCCCGTCCAGGCTGGTGAACTGACCGCCCGCCTCCTGGACGATGATCGCGTTCGCCGCCATGTCCCAGAGCGAGAGCTCCGGCTCCGCGCAGATGTCGACCGATCCCTCGGCGACCATCATGTACGGCCAGAAGTCCCCGTAACCGCGGGTGCGCCAGCAGGCCCGGGTCAGATCCAGGAAGCCGTCGAGCCGGCCCTGCTCCTCCCACCCGGTCAGCGAGGAATAGGCGAGCGACGCGTCCGCAATGCGCTCCACCTTCGACACGTGCAGCCGGGTCGCGGAGGTCAGACTGCGGCCGGAGAACGCTCCGGCGCCCTTCGCCGCCCACCAGCGCCGGTTCAGCGCGGGCGCGGACACCACGCCGACCACCGGCTGGAAGCCGTCCTCACCCGCCTCCATCAGAGAGATCAGCGTCGCCCAGACCGGCACCCCGCGCACGTAGTTCTTCGTACCGTCGATCGGGTCGATCACCCAGCGGCGCGGACCGGTCCCCTCGATGCCGTACTCCTCGCCCAGAATCGCGTCGCGTGGGCGGGCCCGATGGAGGTGGCCGCGGATCAGCTCCTCGGCGGCCTTGTCGGCCTCGCTCACCGGTGTCATGTCCGGCTTCGTCTCGACCTTGAGGTCCAGAGCCTTGAACCGGTCCATCGTCGTCGCGTCGGCGGCATCCGCCAGCACGTGGGCGAGGCGCAGATCATCGTGGTAGTCGGGCATGCCGTCACAGTATCCACAGGCACCCGTGCGGGCTACACGGCCCCGTGCGCAGGAGCGCTGCGGGGAAGCCGGTGCGCGGACCCTTGACAGTGCGAGGGAGCGCGTCAACTCTGAATCGCAGATTCCCGGGCGTGGGAGGCAACGATGCCTGCAGCGCGAGAAGCCCTGCTGGACGCGGCACTGTCGGCACTCTCCACGCTGCCGTGGACGGCGGTGCGCATGATCGACGTGGCAGCCGCCGCCGGGGTCTCCCGGCAGACCCTCTACAACGAGTTCGGCAGCAAGGACGGCCTGGCCCGCGCCCTGATCCGGCGCGCAGCCGACGGCTATCTGGCCGGGGCGGAACGGGCCCTTCGCGCGCACGGGACCGCGGGAGCGGGACCCGCGGAGCTCGCCCTCTGGACGGTGCGCGCCGCCCGGGCGAACGACCTGGTCAAGGCCCTGCTCACGGGATTCTGGGGGGACCGGTTACCCCGGCCCGTGGCTACCGGGCCGTCGTCGTCGGTCGTGCCCGCGCAACGCCGGGCCGATGCCGCGCTGCCGACGCCCACGGAGCTGCTCGCGCTCGTCCGGGACCGGGCAGTGGCCGCGCTCCAGAGCTCTCCGCAGGACGCCGCGGAACTGGCGCTGACCTGCGAGATCGCGCTCCGTCTTGCCCTCTCCTACGCGATGGTGCCGGCGGTCCCCGCACCGTCCCCGGTCGGGGCGGACGCGGTGACGCTGGTGCGCGAGGCCCTGGCGCGGCACCCGGCACGCTGAAACCCGCGGTGCGGTGTGCGGGGTGTACGGACGCTCAGTGGGAGGAGCCCGACAACTGCAGGCCGATCACACCGACGATCACCAGCGAGATCGAGATGAGCTTGAGTGTGGAGACCACGTCGTCGAGGAAGACCATCCCGTAGATCGCGGTGCCTGCCGCGCCGATACCCGTCCACACCGCGTAGGCGGGGCCGACATCGAGCTTCTTGAGGGACAGCGTCAGCAGCCCGAAGCTTCCGAGCGCGAACACGCAGAACGCGATCGTCGGCCACAGCCGGGTGAATCCGTGCGAGAGCTTCAGACACACGGCGAAGCCGGTCTCGAGCAGTCCTGCGACCACGACCAGCAACCACGCCATCGTCAGGTGCCTCCCCCGTAGGTGACTGCTTCGTCTCGCTTGACGCGATTATGCACTTACCAGTTGTGGGAGCTCGCAAACGTGGCGAGTCGTGCGGGCCGCCGTCCCTCAGTCCCCCTCGCGCCGCTCCCTGGTCGAGAGCAGCCGCCGCAGGGAATCGAGCCGTGCGGGATCCGCGTGCCCTTCCGAGACCCAGGCGTCCAGGGCGCATTCGGGCTCCCGGTCGTCATGGGTGCAGCCGCGCGGGCAGTTCTCCGTACCCGGCTGCAGATCGGGGAACGCGTTGATGACCCGGGACGGGTCGACGTGGTGCAGCCCGAACGAGCGGACACCCGGGGTGTCGACCACCCAGCCGCGGTCGTCCGGCAGCGGCAGCGCGAGCGCCGACGTGGTGGTGTGCCTGCCGCGGCCCGTGACGGCGTTGACCACACCGGTCGTACGCCGTCGGTCCTTCGGCACCAGGGCGTTGACCAGGGTCGTCTTGCCGACTCCGGAGTGCCCGACGAATGCGGTCACCCGGTCGTTGAGCAGCTCCCGCACCCGGTCGGCCGCGTCACCGTTCTCCAGTTCCTCGCGGCTGGTCACGATGTACGGGACACCCAGCGGGGTATACGCCTCCAGGAGCTTGTCCGGTGACGCCAGGTCGGACTTGGTCAGGACGAGGAGCGGGGTGAGCCCGCCGTCGTACGCCGCCACCAGACAGCGGTCGATCATGCGGGGGCGGGGTTCCGGGTCGGCGAGCGCGGTGACGATGGCCAGCTGATCGGCGTTGGCGACCACCACCCGTTCGTACGGATCGTCGTCGTCAGCGGTACGGCGCAGGACCGAGCGGCGCTCGCCGATGCGGACGATGCGGGCCAGCGTGTCCTTGTCGCCGGAGAGGTCGCCGACGATGGAGACCATGTCTCCCACGACTGCGGCCTTGCGGCCCAGCTCGCGGGCCTTCATCGCCATCACGGTGCGCCCGTCGACGAGGCAGGTGAGCCGGCCGCGGTCGACGGTGAGGACCATGCCGTCCTGGGCGTCCTCGTGCTTCGGACGGGTGTGTGTGCGAGGCCGGTTGCCCTTGCGGTTGGGGCGGACGCGGATGTCGTCCTCGTCCGGGTTCTTCCCGTAGCGGCGCATGTCCTCAGACCTCGCGCTTTCCCGGGGACGCCCCGAGTGCTCCCGGCGAGACGCCGACCGTTCCGGAGGGTTCACCGAGCATGCCGGCCCACATCTCGGGGAAGTCCGGCAGCGTCTTCGCCGTCGTGCCGACGTTCTCGATCTCCACCCCCGCGACGGCGAGGCCGATGATCGCGCCCGCCGTCGCCATCCTGTGGTCGTCGTACGTGTGGAAGGTGCCGCCGTGCAGCGGGCGCGGACGGATCAGCAGTCCGTCGGCGGTCTCGGTGACGTCACCGCCCAGGCCGTTGATCTCCTTCGTCAGAGCGGCCAGCCGGTCCGTCTCGTGCAGCCGCAGATGGGCGACGCCGCTCAGCGTGGAGGGGGAGTCGGCGAGTGCGGCGAGTGCGGCGATGCCCGGGGTGAGTTCGCCGACCTCGCTCAGGTCGATGTCGATGCCGTGGACGCGGCCCGATCCTGTGAAGGTGAGACCGCGCTCCGTCAGTTCGCAGCTGCCGCCCATCGCGGTGAGGATCTCGCGCAGCGCGTCACCCGGCTGGGTGGTGCGCTGCGGCCAGTCGGGGACCGTGACCCGGCCGCCGGTGACCAGGGCGGCCGCGAGGAACGGCTGGGCGTTGGACAGGTCCGGCTCGACGGTCAGGTCGCGGCCCAGCAGCGCGGAGGGGGAGACCCGCCAGACGTCGGGCTCGCCCCCTGTCTCCGGCTCGTCGACCTGGGCGCCGACCGCGCGCAGCATGTCGACGGTCATCCGGATGTGCGGCATGGAGGGCAGGGCCGACCCTGTGTGGCGTACTTCGACCCCCTGGTTGAAGCGAGGCGCCGACAGCAGCAGGGCGGAGACGAACTGGGAGGACGAGGAGGCGTCGATGGCCACCGGGCCCCCGTCCAGCGCGCCCGCGCCGTGGACGGTCAGCGGCAGTGCCCCGCGCCCGTCGTCGTCGATCCGGGCGCCCAGCGCCCGGAGGGCGCCGATCACGCCGTTCAGGGGACGCTCGTAGGAACGGGGGTCGCCGTCGAAGTGGACCGGGCCGTCCGCCAGGCAGGCCACGGGCGGCAGGAAGCGCATGACCGTTCCCGCGTTGCCGACGTCGACCGTGGCCGGGCCGTGCAGGCCTGCCGGAATGACCCGCCACGCCTCGCCGGAACCGTCCGGGCCGACGCCCTCCTCGATTCCGACGCCCATCACACGGAGCGCCTGTGCCATCAGAAGGGTGTCCCGGGAGCGCAGTGGGCGGCGCAGCCAGCCCGGCTCGGAGGAGAGGGAGGCGAGGACGAGGGCGCGGTTGGTGACCGATTTCGATCCGGGCACGGTGACGGTCGCGTCGACGGCTCCGCCGGCAAGCGGGGCGGGCCAGAGGGCGGGGTGCACGGAACTTTCGGTCATGGCCCTCACTTTAGTGGCACACCGCAAACCCAGATCCAGATCAAATGGGACGAAATAGTGATGTAACGCAAGGGTGGTACACACGGCGGGGCGTTCCGTGCCGTCACAGTCCGAGCAGCCAGCGTCCGCCGCCGATCAGCGAGCAGAGCGACACCGCGTGAAAGAGGAGGAGCCACATCGCGGCCGGTGCGTGCGTCAGCCTGGAGAGCTGGTCGGCGTCGGAGTCCGGCGCACCGCCGTGCCGGCGCTTGGACTGCAGCTCGAACGCCGGGCGGACTCCGCCGAGCAGGAGGAACCAGACCACGGTGTACGCGAACGCCGACTGGACAGCGGCCGACGTCAGCCAGGACACCAGCAGGAAGGCCGCACCCGTGAGGATGACGGTCAGCGCCCCGTACAGATTGCGGATCATCACCAGCATCACCGCGAGCAGCGCGGTCGCCAGCCACAGGAGAAGGGTGATCCGGCCGTTGGTGAGCAGCCAGGCACCACCCAGCCCCAGCAGCGGAGGCGCGGTGTACCCGGCCGCCGCCGTGAGGATCATGCCGGCGCCGGTCGGCTTGCCGCGGCTGACGGTCAGCCCGCTGGTGTCGGAGTGCAGCCGGATTCCGGAGAGCTGCCGACCGGTGAGCAGGGCCACCAGTCCGTGGCCGCCCTCGTGCGCGATGGTGATCGCGTTCCGGGAGAGCCGCCATATGAGGTTCGGCACGACGGCGATGAGCGCCACCGTGGCCGTCACGACCACGAGCCACTGCTCGGGCGCCGGCTGGGTGCCGAAGACGCGATCCCACAGATCGCCCAGTTCGGTGCTGTCCATGGTGCGGGCGGCTCCTTGAGGTACTTGAGGTATTGGCGTCCACTCGACATGACGGTCGTGGCAGTCTGGCACTTATGTGCGGACGGTTTGCAGCGAGTCGGCGGCCCGAGGACCTGACCGGGCTCTTCGGGGTCGAGAAGTGGGAACCCACCGAGACCCTGGAGCCGGACTGGAACGTGGCGCCGACCAAAGAGGTCTACGCGGTTCTGGAGCGTCCTGTGAAGGACGCAGAGGACCAGCGTCCGGTTCGCCAGCTGCGCACCCTGAAGTGGGGCCTCGTACCGTCCTGGTCGAAGTCGCCCGAAGGCGGCGCCCGCATGATCAACGCCCGCGCGGAGACCGTCCACGAGAAGCCCTCCTTCCGCCGCCCCTTCGTGTCGAGGCGCTGCATCCTTCCCGCGGACGGCTACTACGAGTGGGTCACCGGCGCCGACGAGCGGCAGCTGGAGGAGACGGGGAAGCGGAAACGCCCCCGTAAGCAGCCCTACTTCGTCACACCGGCGGACGGCGCGGTCTTCGCGATGGCGGGTCTGTACGAGTTCTGGCGGGACCGGACCCTGCCCGACGACCATCCGCAGTCCTGGTGGGTGACCTGCTCCGTGATCACGACGGAGGCGGAGACGTCCCCGCTGGCCGTGGCCCCCGCCGAGGGGCCCGCCGCGCTCGCCGACATCCACCCCCGGATGCCCCTGATGCTCACCCCCGACCGCTGGGACGACTGGCTCGACCCTGCGCACACCGATATCGCGGAGCTGAAGTCCCTGTTGGCACCGCCGCCCGGAGGGCTCATGCGGGCCTACCCGGTGGCCACGACGGTCAGCAACGTCCGCAACAACGGCCCGGAACTGCTGGAGGAGCTGGCCGCGCCGGAGGTGAGCACGCTCTTCTGACCCGTCAGGATGGGGCCCGTGACCCGTGCAGAGACAGCGCAGTGGACCGAGACGGTCGATACGGAAGCCGGAGTGGCCAGGATCACCTGGTGGCCCGCCGAGGATGCCCGGCTGGTGCTCGCCGTGAGCCACGGAGCGGGCGGCGGCATCGAGGCCCGCGATCTCCAGGCCCTCGCCGCCGTGCTCCCCGGCCACCGGGTGAGCGTCGCCCTGGTGGAGCAGCCCTGGCGGGTGGCGGGGAAGAAGCTCGCGCCCGCTCCCCGGACCCTGGACACGGGCTGGCGCGGACTGTGGCCCGCGCTGACCGCCCCGGGGCTGCCCGTCGTCGCCGGGGGGCGCAGCGCGGGGGCCCGGGTGGCCTGCCGTACGGCGACGGAGCTCGGTGCTCACGCGGTGCTCGCGCTGAGCTTTCCGCTGCACCCGCCGGGCAGACCGGAGAAGTCCCGCAAGGACGAGCTGCTGGGGGCGGGCGTGCCCGTCCTGGTCGTGCAGGGCGGGCGCGACCCGTTCGGACGACCCGAGGAGTTCCCTCCGGGGGAGCACCGGATCGTCGAGGTGCCGTACGGGGACCACGGTTTCGCCGTTCCCAAGAAGGCCCCTCTGACCCAGGATCAGGCCATGGAGCTCCTCACCGGTGCGGCGGCCGAGTGGCTGGACGGACTCGCCTAGCCACGTGGTTCCGGCCACCTCCCCGGCACCGGCGGGGCCCCGGGAATGCGGCGTGCGGGGCCGCTGTTGTTCGGGACGTCGGTACAAGAAAGTCCTACGTGGAGAGGGAGTCCGTCGCATGGGTTCGACCATCTGCCCGCGCCGCTCGAACACAGCTGACCTGGAGTGGACGGTCCTGCACGCGGCCAAGACCACTCCCGAGCGCGCCGTCGGCGGACCGGATCGACAGCCCGCGTCGAAGCAAGGTCGACTATTCTCCGAGGCGAGCGGGTCCGGTTTCGGTTCCGCCACATCGTTGGAGGAGGTGGGTCCGGTCACTGGGACCGACACAGGGACCGACGACGGCCGTGCGGAGGAGACGACCGCCGAGCGCAACGCGCGCTTCGAGCGGGACGCCCTCGGATTTCTCGACCAGATGTACTCGGCCGCGCTGCGCATGACGCGCAACCCCGCCGACGCCGAGGACCTGGTCCAGGAGACGTACGCCAAGGCGTACGGCTCCTTCCACCAGTTCCGTGAGGGCACGAACCTCAAGGCGTGGATGTACCGCATCCTCACGAACACATTCATCAACTCGTACCGCAAGAAGCAGCGCGAACCCCAGCGGAGTGCCGCCGAGGAGATCGAGGACTGGCAGCTGGCACGTGCCGAGTCGCACATGTCGACCGGTCTGCGCTCGGCGGAGTCCCAGGCGCTGGACCACCTGCCGGACTCCGATGTGAAGTCCGCGCTGCAGTCGATCCCCGAAGAGTTCCGCATCGCCGTGTATCTCGCCGACGTAGAGGGCTTTGCGTACAAGGAGATCGCGGACATCATGGGGACCCCCATCGGTACGGTGATGTCCCGCCTGCACCGGGGACGCCGTCAGCTGCGCGGCATGCTGGAGGACTACGCGCGTGAGCGCGGGCTCGTCCCGGCCGGTGCCGGGGAGTCGGACGACAGGAAAGGCTCGACCTCATGAGCTGCGGAGAGCCGCACGAGACGGATTGCTCAGAGGTTCTCGATCATCTCTATGAGTTCCTCGACCATGAGATGCCCGAGGGCGACTGCACCAAGTTCGAGGTGCACTTCGAGGAGTGCTCCCCGTGCCTCGAGAAGTACGGCCTGGAGCAGGCCGTGAAGAAGCTGGTGAAGCGCTGCTGCGGCCAGGACGACGTCCCGACCGACCTGCGCTCGAAGGTGATGGGGCGGATCGACCTGATCCGTTCGGGACAGGCCGTCCCGGAGCAGGATGTCGCGATGGGCGGGGCGGAACGGTCCGCCACCGCCGAGTGACGTCTGCCGTCCGGCGCCGCCGTCACGCACCCTTCGTCGAGCGCCGGAACCCCGGCACTGTCACCCGAATGTGCTAATCCCGTCGACCGGGGCCCCTGCGCACGCCCAACTCGCTAGCCTGGCGCCTTCATTGACCAGGATGGGGGCGGGCGGTACGGGTGAGGAGCACACCGGGGGCGGCGCGCGCATACATTCTGGCCGCGCTGATCTGCTCCGTCATCTGCGCCCTGCCGGCGCTGTCCCCCGGGGCGGGCACCCCCTGGGGCACTCTCGCCCTTCTCACGGCGCTCTACCTGGGCTGTGAGCTGCCCGGGCGCTGCCCCTTCTTCGGCAGTTCCGTCCCGGTCACCGCCGGATCCTTCTTCCCCCTGCTGCTCGCCGCCGCCTTCCTGCTGCCGCCCGCCGCCGCCGTCATGGTCGCGGTACCCGGGTCGCTGGCCGGCCGGGTCGAACAGCCGCCGGCGGCCGCCCGCCGCGTCTGGCGGGCCGCACAGCTCTCCCTCGCGGTGTGGGCGGCCTCGTCGGTCCACACCGCGCTCGGGGGCCCGGTCACGCTCGGTGGCCCCGGCGGCGGTACGGTGCCCGACCTCCCGTACGCCCTGTTTCCCGCCTGCGCCTCGGCGCTCGTCTTCAGCCTCGTCCTGGCCGCGCTGGACGGGGGCATCCTCGCCGCGGCCGAGCGCGTGCCGCTGCGGCACGCCTGGCGCGGACTGCCGGCGAGCTCACTGGGGCCGCATCTGGTGCACGCGCTGGCCGGGCTGATGATGGCCGTCCTCTGGCGCAGCTCGTACGGGCCGGTGTCCGCGCTCGTCGTCCTGCTGCCGATGTACATCTCCTGCTGGGTGTTCGCCCAGTACCACCGTCAGCACGCCGCCCACCGCGCCACCATCCGCGCGCTGGTCCAGGCCGTCGACATCAAGGACAAGTACACCCGCGGGCACAGTGAGCGGGTGGGGCGGGCCTCCGAGCTGATCGCCCGTGAGCTCGGCATGGAGGAGGAGCGCATGGAGGCGCTCCGCTTCGCCGGGATCCTGCACGATGTCGGCAAGCTGGGCGTTCCGACGCGGGTGCTGCGCAAGGACGGTCCGCTGACTCCCGAGGAGCGCCGGGTCATCGAGCTGCATCCGGAGTACGGGCACGAGATCGTCCGGGGCATCGGCTTCCTCGACGAGGCGCGCGCCGCGATCCTCCACCACCACGAACGGCTCGACGGCAGCGGCTATCCGTACGGCCTCACCGGTGACGAGATCCCCGAGTTCGCCCGGGTCGTGGCCGTCGCCGACGCCTTCGACGCGATGACCTCGACCCGCTCCTACCGGCGTGGACGCCCCGTTCCTGCGGCCGTGGAGGAGCTGGAGCGCTGCGCCGGCAGCCAGTTCGACCTGCGGATGGTGCGGGCGCTCGCGAAGGCCCTGGACCGGCACGGCTGGTCCTCGGCGTCCAACGCGGTCACCTCGGACGAGGAGGCGTTCGGTGTGCCCCGCCAGCGGTCGGGGAAGCCGTCGTCCGTCGCAGGCACCGGGGACAGGCACGGACGGCTCCGGTGAGTCTGCTCAGCCGCCCTTCGCTGCCCCCGGCCGTCCTCGCCGTCCGTGGCGCCGCGCTCGCCCTCGCCGTCGTCGCGCTCGGCCACACCCTGTGGAACGGTGTCGTCGAACCCGGGCACGCGCTCGCCTTCGGAGTCCTCGTCACCGTGGGCGAGCTGGCCCGCTGGGGCGCCCTGCCGGGCGAGCGGGAGCCCGCGCCGCTCGGGGCGGCAGGAGCGCTTGCGTACGCGCTGCTCGGGCGCAGCGCCGGGGAACCCAGCGCGCACGGCGTCCTCCAGGTGATCACCGTCGTCGCCGCGGCGCAGCTGCTCGCCTCGGTGCCGCAGCTGGCGCGCGGCAGCGGACCGGGACCCGACCGGGTGGCCCGCCGCATCCTGGCTGTCGCCTTCGCCGCGGTGTGTTTCCAGCCGCTCTTCAACTCGGGGCGCACCTCGCTCTGGTTCGGCGAAGGACCGTACTTCGCGCTCTTCCTGCTTCTGCTGTTGCTCCTCACCGCCCTGTGCGACGCCGTCCTCGCCGCCCTGCTGCTGCACTCCCGCACCCGATACCCGTACGGCCCCCTGCTCCGTGAGGAGCTCCGGGCCCTCAGCGGCATCGGCTCGGCCGTCTGCGCGACCGGTGCCGTCATGGCGCTCGGCGTCGCCGTCGGCGGGCTCTGGACGCTGCCTGTCCTGTGCGTCCCGCTGCTGCTCACCCAGGTGTCCTTCCGCCGGTACGCCGCCGTCCGCACGACCTACCGCCAGACGATCACCTCGCTGGCCAGGTCCACGGAGATCGCCGGATACACCCGGCACGGCCATGCCCGCAGGGTCGCCGAGCTCTCCACCGCAGTCGGGAGGGAGCTCGGCCTGGCCGGCCCCGAGCTGACCGTCCTGGAGTACGCGGCGCTGATGCACGACATCGGCCAGCTCTCGCTCGTCGATCCGGTGCCCGACGGCGCGACCGCCGGGCTGCCGCCCGCCGAGCAGCGCCGGATCGCGCTGCTCGGCGGCGCCGTGGTCAGGCAGACCGGAGTGGACACCGAGGTGGCGGTGGTCGTGGAGCAGCAGGCCGATCCGTACCGGGACCAGCCGATCGCGGCCAGGATCGTCCGCACGGTCAATGCGTACGACGACCTGTGCGGGGAAGGCGTCAGTGGTCCCTTGGGGGCGCTGGAGCAGCTCAGGCTCGGCACCGGCCGTGACCACCAGCCGCAGGTGGTCGAAGCGCTGGCCAGAGTCCTGGCACGAGGCGGTCTGACCCCGGTCCGGTCTGGGTAACCCATGGGTAATGAGCGAGCGTCCGGCCGGGCATGGTTGGATGCGAAGGAGAGCGGAAAACGAGGGTGTCCAGTCGGGACAGGCGGGAATCGTGAGGATCTTCGGGAAGGTACGGCATCGGCCATCCGCCTCTTGGCGGCAGGCCACGGACCGCGCGTTCACGCTGATCGGCGACGGCCGGTACGAGGACGCGGGGGCGCTGCTGACGCGCGCGGCGGATCTGGAGCCCTGGCTCTCGGAGTCCTGGTTCAATCTGGCGCTGCTGCACAAGTTCCGGCACGACTGGGAACAGGCCAGGGCGGCGGGCCTGCGTGCCGTGGCCCTGCTCGACAGGGAGTCCGGCGCCCCCGACTGGTGGAACGTCGGGATCGCGGCCACCGCACTGCAGGACTGGCCCCTGGCGCGCCGGGCCTGGCAGGCGTACGGCCTCACGGTGCCGGGCAGCGGTCAGTACAACGCGGCGGCAAACAGTGAGCCGACGGGCATGGAGCTGGGCAGCGCGGCGGTACGGCTGTCGCCCGAGGGCGAGGCCGAGGTCGTCTGGGGCCGCAGGCTCGATCCTGCGCGGATGGAAGTGCTGTCGATCCCGCTGCCGTCCTCCGGCCGGCGCTGGGGCGAGGTCGTCCTGCACGACGGGGTGCCGAACGGCGAGCGGATCACGGCGGCGGGCCCGTCCTACCCCGTGTTCGACGAGATCGAGCTGTGGGCGCCCTCTCCCGTACCCACCTGGGTGGTGCTCCTGGAAGCCGCCGAGGAGGTGGACCGGGACGCGCTGGAGCAGCTCGCCTCCGATGCCGGTTTCGCAGCGGAGGACTGGTCGTCCTCCGTACGGCTCCTGTGCCGGGCCTGTTCGGAGAGCCCGATGGAGAGCGACGAGGGCGACGGGGAGCACCTGGACCCGCACGACCACAGCGAACCGGGCCACCCGGGCCCGCTGGGCCACCGCACAGCGGGCGACCTCTGGGTTCCGGAGCGTGAATGCGGCATAGCGGCGCCGGCCGGGCTCGTGCGCGGGCTGCTGGACAGCTGGGTCGCCGACAGCCCGGACAGCCGTGAGTGGCGCGATCTGGAAGAAGTCTGCTGACCGGTGCCCGTAGGCTGTACGGGCACCGATTCCGGTGCGGTTCTCACTGGTTTCAGGTTTGCAGGAAGGCATACGGCGGACATGTCGCAGCAGGAGACGGACGAGCAGGTCGGCGTGGACGACGAGGGGTTCCTCGTGGACACCGAGGACTGCGAGGCGCGCGAGGCGGCGTACCGCGAGCGCGGCACCTCCCGCCCGATCACGGTCGTGGGCAACCCGGTGCTGCACAAGGAGTGCAGAGACGTCACGGAGTTCGGTGACGAGCTCGCACAGCTGATCGACGACATGTTCGCCAGCCAGCGGGCGGCCGAGGGCGTGGGCCTGGCCGCCAACCAGATCGGTGTGGACCTCAAGGTCTTCGTCTACGACTGCCCCGACGACGACGGTGTGCGGCACGTCGGCGCGATCTGCAACCCTGTGCTCGAGGAGCTGGCGCCGGAGGAGCGCATCCTCGACGACTCCAACGAGGGCTGCCTCTCGGTCCCGACGGCGTACGCCGCACTGGCCCGCCCGGACTACGCGGTGGTGCGCGGCCAGGACGCCAAGGGCAACGCGGTGAAGGTGCGGGGCAGCGGGTACTTCGCGCGCTGCCTCCAGCACGAGACGGACCACCTGTACGGGTACCTGTACATCGACCGGCTCTCGAAGCGGGACCGCAAGGACGCGCTTCGACAGATGGACGAGGGCACGCCGCGCTACGAGGTCGTCGCGAACGGCTGAGCCGTCCCCGGGTCATGGCCCTGCTGCCGGTGAGTCGGCGGCAGGGCCTTCCCGTTGCCCCGGCAGATGGTATTCAACCGCCAACCAATGTTTCTCATGGGGTAGTTGACGCGCGTCGACTCGTCCGACAGGCTCACCCCTACACCTCACCGTGGTTGGGAGAACCCATGCTCAGACGTACCGCACATCTGCTGCTCGGTCTTGTCATGACCATGGCCTTCGCTGTGGGCGGGGCCATCGTCACCGCAGGCCCCGCGCAGGCCGACGGCTGCTACACCTGGACCCGCACCCTGTCCTCCGGAGCCTCCGGGGCCGATGTCACCCAGCTCCAGATCCGGGTGTCCGGCTACCCGGGGTACAACTCCGTACTCGCCATCGACGGCTCGTACGGCCCCGCGACCACGGCCGCGGTCAAGCGCTTCCAGTCGGCCTACGGCCTCGCCGCGGACGGCATCGCCGGACCGGCCACGCAGTCCAAGCTCTACGCGCTCCAGGACGACGACTGCACCCCGATCCACTTCACCTACCCCGAGCTCAACACGTGCAACAGCACCTGGGCCGGCGGGGCCGTGGCCGCAGGCACGGCCAAGGCCAACGCGCTGAGCTCCATGTGGAAGCTGGAGGCGCTGCGGCACGCGCTCGGTGACCAGTCCATCCGTGTCACGAGCGGCTTCCGGTCGACCTCCTGCAACTCCGCCGTCGGTGGGGCGACGAACAGCCGTCATCTGTACGGCGACGCGGTCGACCTCGGTTCCGGACCGCACTCGCTGTGCACCATCGCCAAGCAGGCCCGCAACCACGGGTTCAACGGGATCCTCGGCCCGGGCTACGCCGGGCACAGCGACCACATCCACGTGAACCAGGGGCCGAGCCACTTCTGGTCGGCCTCCCAGTGCGGCATCTGATCGCACACGCACCGCCGGCCTGCCCCGTCCGGGACCGCATCATCTCCCGGGCGGGGCACCGCCGTTCGCGGTTCAGGCCGCGTCGGTCACGGCGACGGGCCCCCGGAACGTGCGGCGGTAGGCGTTCGGCGTCGTTCCCAGCGAGCGCACGAACTGATGGCGCAGCGCCGCCGCGTTCCCGAAACCGGTCCGCCCGGCGATCGTGTCCATGGTCTCGTCCGAGGTCTCCAGCAGGTGCTGCGCCAGCAGCACGCGCTGCCGCAGCAGCCAGCGGTACGGGGTGGTGCCCGTCTCCTGCTGGAAGCGGCGCGCGAACGTGCGGGGCGACATGTGCGACTGCGCGGCCAGCTGCTCGACGGTCATCTCCTGGTCGAGGTGGGCCTCCATCCAGGCGAGCGTGTCCCCGACCGTGTCGCACCGGGTGCGGGGCAGCGGGCGCTTGATGTACTGGGCCTGGCCGCCGTCCCGGTGCGGCGGCACCACCATGCGGCGGGCGATGGCATTGGCGACAGCCGGCCCGTGCGCCTGGCGGACCAGATGCAGACAGGCGTCGATCCCCGCCGCCGTTCCCGCCGACGAGATGACCGGCCCCTCGTCCACATAGAGCACGTCCGGCTCCACGATCGCCTTCGGGAAGCGACGGGCCAGCTCGGCCGCATGGCGCCAGTGGGTGGTGCAGCGGCGGCCGTCCAGCAGCCCGGCCGCGCCGAGGACGTACGCGCCGGAGCAGACGCTCAGCACCCGCGCTCCCCGCTCCACGGCCCGGCGCAGGGCGTCCAGGACCTCCTCGGGGTACTCCCGCTCCATGAAGTGGCTGCCCGCCGGTACGGCGATGAGGTCGGCCTCCTCCAGCCGGTCCAGCCCGTACGGCGTGCTGATGGTGAACCCGGCGTGCGTCCGCAGGACCGGGCCCTCGGCGGAGACGACCGCGAAGTCGTGGACCGGCAGCCCCTCGTCGGAGCGGTCGAGTCCGAACACCTCGCACAGCACGCCGAGTTCGAAGGGGTGGACCTCGTCGAGCAGCAGAGCGGCGACATTCTTCAGCATGGCGACAGTGTGGCAGTAATTCGATGCTCTATGACAGTCCTGCCACTGACCGAATCCGCTCGCACGGACGACAGTGGAGCCATGAACACATTCCTGAACTACCTGGCCACAGCCGCACTCTTCGCCTTCGTCCTGCTGCCCGCACTCGCCGGGCTCGCACGGGAGCGCCGGATCGACCGCGAGCTGCGGGACGCGGAACGGCAGCGGACCGCGCAGCCCCCGGAAACGGCAGGCGCCGCGCAGCCGGTCACGGCCACGCGGCGCCCGTACCTCAGGTCCTGGGCGAGGATCTAGAAGTCGTCGTCGAAGCCGACCGACCCCTCCACCGCCACCTGGTACGCGGAGGGCCGGCGCTCGAAGAAGTTCGTCAGCTCCTGGACGCCCTGCAGCTCCATGAACGAGAAGGGGTTCTCGGAGCCGTAGAGCGGCGGGAAGCCGAGCCGGGTGAGCCGCTGGTCGGCGACGCACTCCAGGTACTGGCGCATCGACTCCGTGTTCATTCCGGGCAGTCCCTCGCCGCACAGATCGCGGCCGAACTGCAGCTCCGCCTCGACGGCTTCCTTCAGCATGTCGGTGACCTGCTGCTGGAGGGCGTCGTCGAAGAGCTCGGGCTCCTCCTTGCGGACGGTGTCCACGACCTCGAACGCGAAGTTCATGTGCATGGTCTCGTCGCGGAAGACCCAGTTGGTGCCCGTGGCCAGGCCGTGCAGCAGGCCGCGCGAGCGGAACCAGTACACGTACGCGAAGGCGCCGTAGAAGAACAGTCCCTCGATGCACGCCGCGAAGCAGATCAGATTCAGCAGGAAGCGACGGCGGTCGGCCTGCGTCTCCAGGCGGTCGAGCTTCTCGACCTCGTTGATCCACTTGAAGCAGAACTGCGCCTTCTCGCGGATGGAGGGGATCTCCTCGACCGCGTCGAACGCCGCCGCACGGTCCTCCGGATCGGGCAGATAGGTGTCGAGCAGCGTCAGATAGAACTGGACGTGCACCGCCTCCTCGAACAGCTGACGCGACAGGTACAGCCGCGCCTCCGGGGAGTTGATGTGCTTGTACAGCGTCAGCACCAGGTTGTTGGAGACGATCGAGTCACCGGTCGCGAAGAACGCGACGAGCCGGCCGATCATGTGCTGCTCGCCGGGGGAGAGCTTGGCCAGGTCGGAGACGTCGGAGTGGAGGTCGACCTCCTCCACCGTCCAGGTGTTCTTGATCGCGTCCCGGTAGCGCTCGTAGAAGTCCGGGTAGCGCATGGGGCGCAGGGTCAGCTCGAAGCCCGGGTCGAGCAGGTTCTTGGTGGTGTCGGAACTCATTACTGGCAGGCCTCGCAGGACTCGGGGTTTTCGAGCGAGCAGGCGATGGCGTCCGCGTCGGGCGCCGAAGCCTGCTGTACGGGAATGGGCGCGGCGGCGGCCGTCCCGGACGCCGCACGGGCGATCCGGGTGGCCGGACGCGAGCGCAGGTAGTACGTCGTCTTCAGCCCCTGCTTCCAGGCGTACGCGTACATCGAGGAGAGCTTGCCGATCGTCGGCGTCTCCAGGAACAGGTTCAGTGACTGGCTCTGGTCGAGGAACGGCGTACGGGCCGCCGCCATGTCGATCAGGCCGCGCTGCGGGATCTCCCACGCCGTGCGGTACAGCGCACGCACCTCCTCGGGGATCCAGGCGAAGCCCTGCACCGAGCCGCTCGCCTCGCGCAGCGCCTCCCGGGTCCGCGCGTCCCACACGCCGAGCTTCTTCAGCTCGTCCACCAGGTACGCGTTGACCTGGAGGAACTCACCGCTGAGCGTCTCGCGCTTGAAGAGGTTGGAGACCTGCGGCTCGATGCACTCGTACACACCTGCGATCGAGGCGATCGTCGCCGTCGGCGCGATGGCGAGCAGCAGCGAGTTGCGCATCCCGGTCCTCGCGACCCGGGCACGCAGCGCGTCCCAGCGCTCCGGCCAGTTCAGCTCGGTGTCGTAGTGGTCGGGGTGCAGCACACCGCGGGCGGCGCGCGTCTCGGACCAGGCGGGCAGCGGGCCCGAACGCTCCGCGAGGTCGCACGACGCCTCGTACGCGGCCAGCATGATCCGCTCGGAGATCCTCGTGGAGAGCGCGCGGGCCTCGGGCGAGTCGAAGGGCAGCCGCAGCTGGAAGAAGACGTCCTGCAGGCCCATCGCACCCAGGCCCACCGGACGCCAGCGGGCGTTGGAGCGGCCTGCCTGCTCGGTCGGGTAGAAGTTGATGTCCACCACGCGGTCGAGGAAGGTCACGGCGGTACGGACCGTGGCGTCCAGCCGCTCCCAGTCCATCTCCCCGCCGACGACGAACGCGCCGAGGTTGACCGAACCCAGGTTGCAGACGGCCGTCTCGCCGTCGTCGGTGACCTCGAGGATCTCCGTGCACAGGTTCGACGAGTGCACGACCCTGCCCGGTTCGGCGGTCTGGTTCGCGGTCCGGTTGGAGGCGTCCTTGAACGTCATCCAGCCCTGACCGGTCTGGGCGAGCGTCCGCATCATCCGGCCGTACAGCTCACGGGCGGGCATCGTCCTGCGGGCCAGGCCCTTGGCCTCCGCCGCACGGTAGGCGGCGTCGAACTCGTCGCCCCACAGGTCGACCAGTTCGGGGGTGTCGGCCGGGGAGAACAGCGACCACTCGGTGTCCGCGTCGACACGGCGCATGAACTCGTCGGGGATCCAGTGCGCCAGATTCAGGTTGTGCGTGCGGCGCTGGTCCTCGCCCGTGTTGTCGCGCAGCTCCAGGAACTCCTCGATGTCCGCGTGCCAGGTCTCCAGGTAGACGGCGGCGGCGCCCTTGCGGCGGCCCCCCTGGTTGACCGCGGCGACCGAGGCGTCGAGCGTCTTCAGGAAGGGCACGATGCCGTTGGAGTGCCCGTTGGTGCCACGGATCAGCGAACCCCGGGCGCGGATCCGGGAGTACGAGAGGCCGATGCCGCCGGCGTGCTTGGACAGCCGCGCCACCTGGTGGTAGCGGTCGTAGATCGAGTCGAGCTCGTCCAGCGGGGAGTCCAGCAGATAGCAGGAGGACATCTGCGGGTGCCGGGTACCTGAGTTGAACAGGGTGGGCGAGGAGGGCAGGTAGTCGAGCCGGCTCATCAGCCCGTACAGCGAGGCGACTTCGTCCAGGGCGCGCTCGGAGGAGTCCTCGGCGAGGCCGGCGGCCACCCGGAGCATGAAGTGCTGCGGTGTCTCGATGACCTGGCGGGTGAGCGGATGGCGCAGCAGGTAGCGGCTGAACAGCGTCCGCAGCCCGAAGTAGCCGAAACGGTCGTCGGCGCCGTCGGCGAGAGCCTGCCCGGTCAGCGCGTCGAGGGCGTCCGCGTGCAGCGTGACGAACTCTGCCGTACGGTCCGCGATCAGGCCCTCGCGGTGGCCGACGGCGACCGAGGCGGAGAAGGAGACAGCGCCCTGGCCGGCGGCCTCGTCCGCGATGGTTCGGGTGAGGAGCCGTGCGGCGAGCCGGGAGTAGGCGGGGTCCTCGGAGATCAGGCCCGCGGCGGCCTCGGTGGCCAGCGAGCGCAGTTCGGCCTCGTCCGACCGGGCGTTGCGGCCGCGCAGCGCGGCGGCGGCGACCCGTCCGGGGTCGGTGTCGGGCAGATCGACGGTGAGGTCGGTCAGGGTCCGCAGCAGTGCGGTACCGGGCCCGTCGGGCGTGGCGTGCGCGGACTCGGCTGAATCGACCGCTGAAACCGGATCGGCTGGCGCGATGGTCACTGGGACTACCCCTCGCTCGGCTCGGGGCCGGCGGGAGCGGGGGCAGCCGGGCAGGGCGGTACCCGGGAAGGGGGCAGCACTGCGCACGGCGTCCACCGGCCCTCCGCGAGGCCCGGACGTCGGGCGTCCGGTTCGGTCGAGCCGGACGCGCTGTCAGCAGGTCTTCGGACTTCCGGGTGCGTAGAAGCACACCGATCACACCGTTGCGGGACAGTTCCGGATTCGCACCGGATTCCCCTGCGGAGACAGCGAGCATGAGCATACATGTGGGGGCCGCCGGGCACGGCAGCCCCCACATGTTGTGTCGCGCTCGGTCAGAGCTCCAGGCGGAATGTCAGGAGCGAGATGTGCTCGACGGGCTTCCAGTCCCGTGCCGGAGTCCGTACGAAACCCAGGCGCCGGTAGATCCGATGAGCGCCGAGCATGGCCTGCTGCGTCGACAGGACGAGACCGGAGACGCCCTCCGTGGCCCGTGCCCGGTCGATACAGGCCCGTACGAGCGCCTCTCCCGCCCCGCGTCCACGGGCTTCGCGGGAGACGGCCAGCATCCGGAATTCGGCCTCGTCCACCCCGGCGATGTCCGCCCACGGGCTGCCGGGCGCCGCGTAGGTCACACCGCCGAGCAGTGTGCCCTCATCGTCCACCGCGACAAGTACCTCCGCCTCGGCGGCCCGGCGGCCGACCGCGCGCAGTTCCGTCAGATAGGGGTCGTCGGCGCCGAAGTCCAGCAGGTCGTCGGCGAGGTACGCCTCGGCGGTGATGCCGGCCAGCGCCTCGTGCTCCTGGAGGCCGACGGGCCTGATCACGATGTCCATGGGCGGGAGTCTGCCGCAGGCGGAGGCGAGGGTCGAACCCCTTGACGGCGGGCCGGACACGTGGCGGAGCGGAGGGGCGGCCCGGACTCCTTCCACGGCGAGCCGGACTCCTTGGCGGCGGCCCGGAACGCAGTGGGCCGCCGCGCCCCTCGGGGACGCGGCGGCCCGCTCCGGAACCTGCTCCCGAAAGGCGGGGTCAGTGACCGCCGCCCGCGGCCTCCACGGCCGGACCGCCGCCCTGGGCACCCACGGTGGGACCGCCGCCCGGGGCGCCCACGGTGGCCGGCGGGAGCTCCACCTTGACGCCCGGGTCGCCCGCGTCCGCCGTGTAGTCGGACGGGGAGGTCTCGTCGATCCCGACCGGTGCCTTCAGCGCGTTCAGGACGACGGTCAGTACGAGCACCACGACGACGTTCAGCACGAACGCGGTCAGACCGATGTAGCCGATCTCGCCGATGCCGGGGATCTCCTTCGAGGACCCGCCGAAGTGCTTCTGGGTCGGGCTGGCGACCCCGTACGCGGCGACCGTGCCGTAGATCATGCCGACCGCCCAGCCCGCGATCAGGGCCCAGCGGTGGAACCACCGGGTGAACAGGCCGCCCACCAGGGCCGGCATCGTCTGGAGGATCCAGATCCCGCCGAGCAGCTGGAAGTTGATCGCGACCGTCTTGTCCATGGTGAGGACGAAGGCGAGTGCACCGACCTTGACCAGGAGCGAGACCAGCTTGGAGACCTTGGTCTCCTGGGCCGGGGTCGCATCGGGTTTGATGAAGTCCTTGTAGATGTTGCGGGTGAAGAGGTTCGCCGCGGCGATCGACATGATCGCCGCGGGCACCAGCGCACCGATGCCTATCGCGGCGAAGGCCACACCGGCGAACCAGTCGGGGAACATGTTCTCGAACAGCTGCGGAATGGCCAGCTGGCCGTTGTCCACCTTCACTCCGGCGGCGATCGCCATGAAGCCGAGCAGGGCCAGCAGGCCGAGCATCAGCGAATACAGCGGCAGGATCGTGGTGTTGCGCCGGATCACGTCACGGCTGCGGCTGGAGAGCGTCGCCGTGATGGAGTGCGGGTACATGAAGAGCGCCAGCGCCGAGCCCAGGGCCAGCGTGGCATAACCCCATTGACCCAAGTCGCCGGGCACGAGAGCACCGCGTGGCTTGCCCGTTGCCTCGTTCGTCTGCGCGAAGGCTTCGCCCGCCTTGGCGAAGATGTCGTCGAATCCGCCGAGTTTGATGGGGATGTAGATGATGGCGACGGCGATGACCAGATAGATCAGGCCGTCCTTGACGAACGCGATCAGTGCGGGCGCGCGCAGTCCCGAGGAGTAGGTGTACGCGGCGAGTACGGCGAACGCGATCAGCAGCGGCAGGTCCTTGACGAACCAGTGCGTGGTCTCGCCGCCGCCGACGCCCATGACGTCCAGCACGGCCTGGATGCCGACGAGCTGGAGGGCGATGTACGGCATCGTGGCGAGGATGCCGGTGACGGCGACCGCCAGCGACAGCCCCTTCGAGCCGAAGCGTCCGCGGACGAAGTCCGAGGTGGTCACGTAGCCGTGCTTGTGCGAGACCGACCACAGCCGCGGCAGGAAGGTGAAGATCAGCGGGTAGACGAGGATCGTGTACGGGACGGCGAAGAAGCCGGCCGCGCCCGCCGCGTAGATCGCTGCGGGGACCGCGACGAAGGTGTACGCCGTGTAGAGGTCACCGCCGAGCAGGAACCAGGTGACCCAGGTGCCGAACGACCGTCCGCCCAGGCCCCATTCGTCGAGGCTCGCCTCGTTCTCGGCCTTGCGCCAGCGTGAGGCCATGAATCCGATGACCGTGACGGCCAGGAAGAAGAATACGAATACGGCGAGTGCGACGCCGTTCACGCCGTCCTTCATGCTGACGCACCTCCCTTGCGGGAGCGCTGGTCACGCTGCCACAGCTTGTACGCGACCATCGTGAGAGCGGTCGAGACGAACACCCAGAGCATCTGGTACCAGTAGAAGAACGGGATGCCGATAAAGGTCGGATCGACCTTCGCGTACGAGCCCACCCAGAGCATCGCCACGAACGGCGCGATAAGACAAAGGGCGATAATCACCCTTGTGGGTGTCACTGTTGGTCGTTTCGCGTCTGTAACTTCCGGCATGTGGCGACTCCGTCCCTCGCTGATCACCGATGGCAATGCGCACGAAATCTAGGCGAGGGCTCCGGCAACCGTCACCCCCGTCCGCATTGCGGTCCTGCAACGGTCCGGCGTCGCCCGGAATGACTGATTCCCCTGCGCCTGCAGGGGGATCAGTCATATTTCCGCATTCCGGGCTTTTCTCAGTCGGTGGGCCGCTTCAGACGGGCCACGAACTTGTAGCGGTCGCCGCGGTACACCGAGCGGACCCACTCCACCGGCTCGCCGTGTCCGTCGATCGAATGCCGGGACAGCATGAGCATCGGCAGTCCGACGTCCGTACCGAGCAGCCCTGCCTCGCGCGGGGTGGCGAGAGAGGTCTCGATGGTCTCCTCGGCCTCGGCGAGCCGGACGTCGTACACCTCAGCCAGCGCGGTGTAGAGAGAGGTGTACTTCACCAGCGAACGGCGCAGCGCGGGAAAGCGTTTGGCGGAGAGGTGGGTGGTCTCGATGGCCATGGGCTCGCCGCTCGCCAGCCGGAGCCGTTCGATGCGCAGCACCCGTCCGCCCGCCGTGATGTCGAGCAGCCCGGCGAGCGTGTCGTCCGCTGTGACGTAACCGATGTCCAGCAGTTGGGACGTGGGCTCCAGGCCCTGGGCGCGCATGTCCTCGGTGTACGAGGTGAGCTGCAGCGCCTGGGACACCTTCGGCTTCGCGACGAACGTGCCCTTGCCCTGGATGCGCTCCAGCCGGCCCTCGACGACCAGTTCCTGGAGGGCCTGGCGCACGGTGGTGCGCGAGGTGTCGAACTCGGCCGCCAAGGTCCGCTCGGGCGGCACCGGCGTGCCCGGCGGCAAGGTGTCGGTCATGTCGAGGAGATGGCGCTTGAGCCGGTAATACTTCGGGACGCGCGCCGTTCGCGCACCCGCGCCGGTCTCGCTCGTACTGCTGGCCCCGTCGGCACCCATGGCCCGCCTTCCCGACTGCTGCGTTGCTGCCGTCACCGGCTCCTCCGTCTGTCGCGGCTCACATGGTGGCACGGTCCGGTCACGGGTCGTCGCCCTCCCTTAGATGTCGGTCCTATAACGGACGCGAGTGCACTTCTTATACACCCTTGACACCCCTAAAGGTCTAGGCCAAGCTCCCGGTACTGGTCTAAACCATTAAAGACCAGGTCCCAGACCCACAGGCAGTACTGGTCGTACATTTCCGCGGTGGGCGGGGGGTTGCTGGTATCCCTGAGGAGGGTGTGGCATGAAGCGCAAGCTCATAGCGGCAGTAGGCGTCGCAGCGATGATGACCGGTATCGCGGCGTGTGGTGGGGACAGTGGTGACAACGCTTCGAAGGATCCCAAGGACCGTACCGAGAGCCTGACGGTCTGGCTCATGGTTGACGCGCAGAGCACCTGGCCGGAGCTGGTCAAGGATGTCAACGCGCAGTTCAAGGCGAAGTATCCCAAGGTCAAGGTCAACGTCCAGTACCAGCAGTGGGCCGACAAGGCCAAGAAGCTCGACACCGCTCTCGGTGGCGACAAGTTCCCGGATGTCGTCGAGCTCGGCAACACCGAGACGATGCAGTACATCCTGAACGGCGCACTGGCCGAGATCGACCCCAAGAAGTACGACAACTCGGACACCTGGATCAAGGGTCTGAAGGACACCTGCACCTTTGAGGGCAAGCAGTTCTGCGTGCCTTACTACGCCGGTGCCCGTGTCGCCATTTACAACAAGGACATGCTCAAGAAGGGCACCGGCAGCGACGTGCTGCCGCAGACCGAGGACGAGCTGCTCGCCGCCCTGGACAAGGTCCAGGCCGAGTACGGCAAGAAGGACAAGCGCTTCTCGTCCCTCTACCTGCCGGGCCGTTACTGGTACGCGGCCGCCTCCTACGTCGCGGCGTACGGCGGCTCCATCGCCGAGTACGACGAGGGTGCGAAGGAGTGGAAGGGCAACCTTTCCTCCGCCGAGTCCCAGAAGGGCATCGAGCACTTCATCAACCTGGTCAAGAAGTACAACAAGGCCGACCAGACGAAGGACGAGCAGGACCACGCCAACGTCATGGCCAACGAGAAGGCGGCCCTGCTGTACGGCAACGGCTGGGAGGCCGGGTCCGTCGTCGACGGTGCGAACAACGGCAACCCGAAGCTCAAGGACAAGATCGGGACGGCCGGCATGCCCGGCCCGAACGGCAAGGCGCTCCCGTCCTTCATCGGTGGTTCCGACCTCGCGGTGACCGCGAAGTCGAAGGTCACCGACCTGGGTCAGGAGTGGATCTCCCTCTTCACGAGTGAGAAGTCGCAGGAGGTGCTCGCCTCCAAGAACATCCTCCCGAACAACGAGAAGCAGCTCGAGCCGCTGAAGGCCAAGCCGGAGACCGCCGCCGTCGCCAACGCGGTGCCGGACGCCTGGTTCACGCCGATCGCGCCGGGCTGGACCTCGATCGAGAAGGAGGAGGTCCTGGAGAACATGCTCCTGGAGATCCTCAAGGGAGCCTCGGTCGCCGACGCCGCCAAGAAGGCCGACGGCAAGATCAACGAGCTGATCAACAAGTAGTCCCTGAGCCTTCGGCTCTCCAGGCGGGGGCCCGCGACACCGGGTCCCCGCCCCCTTTCTTTCGTAGGTAGAGAACGCCGTGTTTCCGGGTGCGCACCCCCGGAATCCCGATGGAAGGTCAGCCACGTGACTGCTGCCGACACCCAGGCCGCCGGTCCACCGGTATCCGTACCGAGTGCCCCGGAGGAGATCGGGACCTCACCCTCCAAGCAGGATGCTGCCGGGCCGCACCCGAAGAAGCGGCGCAAGAAGGGCGAGCTCCTCCCGTACTTCCTGATCCTGCCGGCGATCCTGGCGATCGCCGCCGTCTACGTCTACCCGCTGATCAAGACCGTGATCATGTCCTTCCAGGACCTGGGGCGCGCGGCTCTGTGGGGCAACGGCGAGACGCCGTGGGTCGGCTTCGAGCAGTTCACCAACATCCTCGGGGACCCCGAGTTCTGGTCGGTCACCGGCCGGACCGTCGTCTTCATGACCATCTGTGTCGTCCTGACCATGGGCATCGGTCTGCTGATCGCCCTGATGATGCTGCGCCTGTCCACCTGGGTGCGGCTCGTCCTGACGGTGGCACTGATCGCCGCCTGGTCCATGCCGCTGATGGTCGCCGCGTCCGTCTTCCGCTGGCTCGCCGACTCCGACTACGGCCTCATCAACACACTGCTCGCCGACCTCACCGGCGACGAGGACAGATGGCTCGGCCACAACTGGTTCCTCGATCCCTGGCAGGGCTTCGGCATCATCACGCTGCTGGTCGTCTGGGGCGCCATCCCGTTCGTCGTCATCACGATGTACGCGGCCCTCACCCAGGTCCCCAAGGAACTGGAGGAGGCGGCAGCCCTCGACGGGGCCTCCGCGTTCGGTGTCTACCGCTTCGTGACGTGGCCGGTCATCAGGCCGGTCTTCACGATGGTCGCCACCCTGTCGGTCATCTGGGACTTCAACGTCTTCGGCCAGATCTGGCTGCTGCGCGGCAACAAGCCGGAGCCGGACTACGAGACCCTCGGCCTCTACTCCTTCTCCAAGGCGTTCGAGTCCACCTCCTTCAGCCAGGGCAGTGCGATCGCTCTGATCACCGTCCTGATGCTCTCCGGTGTCGCCGTGTACTACCTGCGCCAGCTGATCAAGACGGGAGAGGTCGAATGAGCACCTCCGCACCCTCGAACGCTCCTGCCCAGGTTCTGCGGCCCGACCGCAAGAAGAACCGCCTCGGCTACAACGTCCTGGCGCTGGTCACAGCCGGCCTCATGGCCTTCCCGGTCTACTGGCTGATCGTCAGCTCCCTGCGCCCCAACCACGAGATCAGGTCGTACGACCAGACCCTGTGGCCCTCCTCCCTCACCTTCGACAACTTCGCGCGCGCGGTGAAGCAGGACAACTTCGCCACCGCGATCCAGTCGAGCCTGATCGTCTCGGTCACCGCCGTGCTCGGTGGCATGATCATCGCGACGCTCGCCGCGCTCGCCATCGGACGCTTCCGCTTCTTCGGGCGGAAGGCGCTGATGATGATCATGATCCTGGTCCAGATGCTGCCGCCGACCGCGATGCTGATCCCGATCTACCTCCAGCTCAACGCGCTGGGCGGTATCGACGAGTACTGGGGACTCATCGTCGTCTACCTGGTGTCCACGCTGCCCTTCGCGACCATCATGATCCGCGGCTTCGTGATCAACATCCCGGTGGAGCTCGAGGAGTCGGCGATGGTGGACGGCTGCACCCGCATGGGGGCCTTCCGCCGGGTCATCTTCCCGCTGCTGGCCCCGGGGCTCGCGGCCGCGTCCATCTTCGCGCTGGTCAACGCGTGGAACGAGTACCTCTTCGCGTACATCCTGATCAACGACAACTCCAAGTACACGCTCAACGTGTGGCTGATGACCTTCACCACCGAACGGGGCACGGACTACGGCGCGCTGATGGCTGCCTCCACGCTCATCTCCATCCCGGTGGTCATCTTCTTCATGATCATTCAGGGGAAGATGGCCACGGGGCTCACGTCCGGCGCAGTGAAGGGATAACGCGCGCGATGACCACCCTCGTATCCATTACGGACACCGTCACGCGCGACGCCCTCGCCGTGCTGCAGCCCGGGTTCACGGGCACCACCGCCCCCGACTGGCTGCGGCGAAGGGTCGGCGAAGGCCTCGCCTCCGTCGGCCTGTTCGGCCGGAACATCGAATCCCCCGAACAGCTTGCCGCGCTCACGGCGCAGCTGCGGGCCGAGCGGGACGACGTCCTCGTCGCGATCGACGAGGAGGGCGGCGACGTCACCCGCCTGGAGGTCCGCAACGGCTCCTCGTTCCCCGGCAACAACGCCCTCGGCTTCGTCGACGACATCGACCTGACCCGGGCGGTGGCCCGGGAGCTCGGCCGCCGGCTGGCCGAGTGCGGCGTCAACCTCAACTGGGCGCCGTCCGCGGACGTCAACTCCAATCCCGGCAATCCGGTCATCGGTGTCCGGTCCTTCGGCGCCGACACCGCCCTGGTCGCCCGGCACACCGCGGCGTACGTCGAGGGCCTCCAGGCCGCCGGCGTGGCCGCCTGCACCAAGCACTTCCCCGGACACGGCGACACGGCGGTCGACTCGCACCACGCGATGCCCCGCATCGATGTGGATCTGGACACGTTGCACGCCCGTGAGCTGGTGCCTTTCCGGGCGGCCATCGCGGCGGGTTCCAAATCAGTGATGAGTGCACATATCCTGCTTCCCGCGCTCGACCCGAACCGCCCGGCGACGCTGAGCCCCCAGATCCTCACGGGTCTGCTGCGCCAGGAGCTGGGTTATGACGGGCTGATCGTCACCGACGGCATGGAGATGGACGCCATCGCCGGTACGTACGGCATCGAGCGCGGCTCCGTCCTCGCCATCGCCGCCGGCGCCGACGCCATCTGTGTCGGAGGCGGGCTGGCGGACGAGGAGACCGTGCTGCGGCTGCGCGACGCCTTGGTGGCGGCGGTACGGAGCGGTGAACTCCCCGAGGAGCGGCTGGCCGACGCCGCCGTACGGGTACGGGCCCTCGCGTCCTGGACGCAGAGGGCCAGGGGGGCTGCCTCGGAGCCGGGCGCGGACATGCAGGAGGGGACCGCGCCCGGAGCCGACAGCGGCATCGGGCTCGTCGCGGCCCGCCGTGCCGTGAAGGTCACCGGCAGCGCCGGACCGCTGACCGGGCCCGGGTACGTTGCCGCGTTCACCCCGGTCGCCAACATCGCGGTCGGCGACGAGACCCCGTGGGGCGTCGCGGAGGAGCTGGCCCGGTCGGTGCCCGGCACCGGGACGGACACGTACGGCGACGGGACGCAGGCGGCCACGGACCAGGTGCTCAAGGCGGCGGGGGATCGGCGCATCGTCGCTGTCGTCCGTGACGCGCACCGCCATGCCTGGATGGGGGAGGCGCTCGACGCCCTGGTGGCGGCGCGTCCCGACACCATCGTGGTCGAGATGGGCCTGCCGAAGGCACCGCCGAGAGGGGCACTTCACATCGCCACCCACGGGGCGGCGCGGGTGTGCGGGATCGCGGCAGCCGAGGCGATCACGGGCGTCCGGGACGTGTGAGTGCGGGCCCGGCCGACGGGCGGAGCGTCCGTCGGCCGAGGGCACGCCATATCGGAACGGGAGAGGGCCGGACACCCACTGGGTGTCCGGCCCTCTCCCGTCGGGGTGTCTCAGATCCCCTGCCATGCGGGCTTCGCCGCATAGGTGGCCCGGAAGTAGTCGGCGAGCTTCAGCTTCG
The DNA here is from genome assembly GCF_045207585.1 of Streptomyces sp. NBC_00887. Classification (NCBI taxonomy): domain Bacteria; kingdom Bacillati; phylum Actinomycetota; class Actinomycetes; order Kitasatosporales; family Streptomycetaceae; genus Streptomyces; species Streptomyces sp. NBC_00887. Next base: position 4,646,400 of record NZ_CP108788.1, on the reverse strand, counting down.
ACGCCGCCGCCTCGTCGACGACCACCGTGGCGCGCGGATGCAGCTGCAGCGAGGACGCCGGCACGATCGAGGCGACCGGCCCCTCCACGGTCTGGGCCACCGCATCGGCCTTGCCCTCGCCCGTGGCCAGGAGGATGGGGTGGCGGGACTCCAGGATCGTGCCGATGCCCTGGGTGATGACGTGGCGCGGCACCTGTTCGATGTCGTTGTCGAAGAAGCGTGCGTTGTCGACGCGGGTCTGCTCGGTCAGGGTCTTGATCCGGGTACGGGAGGCGAGCGAGGAGCACGGCTCGTTGAAGCCGATGTGCCCGTCGGTGCCGATGCCGAGCAGCTGGAGGTCGACTCCGCCGGCCTCGGCGAGCGCCTTGTCGTACGCCTCGCAGGCGGCCTGGACGTCCTCGGCGGAGCCGTCCGGGCCCATGAAGGAGGCCTCGGACAGGCCGAGCGGTTCGACGACCTCGCGCAGCACCACGGAACGGTAGGACTCGGGGTGGCCGACAGGCAGCCCCACGTACTCGTCGAGCTGGCAGATGCGGGCGCGCGAGGCGTCCACCGCGCCGGAGCGGACCTTGGCCGCCAGGGCCTGGTAGATGGGCAGCGGGGTCGAGCCGGTGGCAACGCCGAGCAGGGCGTCGGGCTTGCGGCGCAGCAGGGCGCCGATGGCCCCCGCGATGAGTTCGCCGCCTGCCGTGGCGTCCGGGACGATGACAACTTCCACGCTGTGCCTGCCGATCTGGAGAGTGGCGTCATGTGGTATAGACCAATCGAACCCCAATCTAGCAGAAACGGGTAGTCCGGAGGCGAACTGTCCGCACACGGAGAGCCCTGCGTCGCCCCGCTGGCGGAGGTCCGGTTTGTCGTGTTCGACTCGTGCGAGCCAGCACCGACCGGGAGGTACCGTCATGTCCGATCGTCCGGGTGTGATCATGTCCGCAGAGATGGCCGAGCAGCCCGAGGTGCTCAGGCGCATCCTCCGTCGGGGGGCCGGTCCGATCGGCGCCGTGGCGGCCGAGATCGCGGCGAGGAAGCCGCGCTTCGTCCTGCTTACCGCGCGCGGTACGTCGGACAACGCGGCGCTCTACGCGAAGTACCTCCTGGAGATCCGGCTCGGCCTGCCGTGCGGGCTCGCCTCGATGTCCACCACGACGGCGTACGGCGCGAAGCCGGATCTGACGGACGTCCTGGTGATCATCATCAGCCAGTCGGGGGGCTCGCCGGACCTGGTCGCCTCCACGAAGGCCGCGAGGGAGGCCGGTGCGGTCACCCTCGCGGTCACGAACAATCCGGACTCGGGGCTGGCCGCGGTCTCCGAGCACCACATCGACATCCTGGCGGGCCCGGAGCGGGCCCTGCCCGCCACGAAGACCTACACCGCCTCCCTGCTGGCGCTGTACCTCTTCGTGGAGGCCCTGGGCGGTGGCGACGGGGCGGCCGCGGCCGGGGTGCTGCCGGACCTGGCCGACGAGATCCTGGGCCGCAGGGCGGAGGTGGCGGCGCTGGCCTCGCGCTACCGCTTCGCCGAGCGCATGGTCATCACCTCGCGCGGTTACGGCTATCCCACGGCCAAGGAGGCCGCCCTCAAGCTGATGGAGACCAGCTACATCCCCGCGCTGTCCTACTCGGGCGCGGATCTGCTGCACGGTCCGCTGGCCATGGTCGACAACATCTCCCCGGTGATCGCCGTGGTCACGGACGGCCGGGGCGGAAAGGCCCTGCAGCCCGTCCTGGACCGGCTCCGCGGCCGGGGCGCCGACCTCTTCGTCGTCGGCCCCCAGGCGCAGGTGGAGGCGGCGTCGGCGGGCTTCGCGCTGCCGACGGCGGGGGTGGCGGAGGAACTGCAGCCGGTTCTGGAGATCCTGCCGCTGCAGATGCTGGCGTACGAGGTGACCATCGCCCGGGGGCAGGATCCGGACGCGCCGCGCGCCCTTGCCAAGGTCACCGAGACGAGCTGACGCCCGGGGGTGGATCCTGGGCCGTTCCCCGGCGGTCCGGAGGCCGGTCCGTCGGGCCCCGGAGACACCCGCGGGCCGCGGCGCCGGGACGGGACCCTCAGCCCGTCCGGCACCGCAGCCCGGAGCTACCTGGCCGGCGGTGTGCGGTGCCTCCGGCCAATGGAGACACCGGCGCAGTCAGGGCAGAGAGCGCCGGGTGCCTCGATCCGCTCTCCTGTGCGGGGAGAGCGGAGGTCTGTCTTGTACATGATGCTCTTATTCCACCATGTACATTCCTGGTGCATTGTGGACTAGACCAATAGTCCCTGTCCATCCGTGGGTACGGACATTTTCCGTGCACGACCGCACTGCCCAGTGTCACGCATCGGCGGGCGGATCGGTTCGGAACCTGTCGGTATCCACAGGTACTCTCGCCCTGTGCCCTCCATGAACGACCTTGTCCGCCAGCACACAGCCCTGAGTGACACCGACCTCGAGTGGCTCCATCTGCTGGTCTCGGAGTGGCAGCTGCTCTCCGATCTGTCCTTCGCCGACCTCGTCCTGTGGGTGCCGACCCGCGACGGGACCCGCTATGTGTCCGTGGCACAGATGCGGCCCAACACCGGCCCCACCTCCTACCAGGACGACATGGTCGGCCATCTGGTGCCGCGGGGCCGCCGACCCCTGCTGGACGCGGCCCTGGACGAGGGGCGGATCGTGCGCGAGGGCGACCCGGAGTGGCGCGAGGAGGTTCCCGTGCGGGTCGAGTCGATCCCCGTACGCCGTGAGGGCCGGGTCCTCGGGGTCATCGCCCGCAATACGAACCTGCTCACCGTGCGTACGCCGTCCCGACTGGAACTCACCTACCTCCAGTCCGCCTCCGACCTGGCCCAGATGATCGCCGCCGGGTCCTTCCCGTTCCCGGGTCAGCAGGTCGACATGGATGCTTCGCCGCGCGTGGGCGACGGGCTGATCAGGCTCGATGCCGACGGCGTCGTCCAGTACGCCAGCCCCAACGGCCTCTCCGCCTACCACCGTCTCGGCCTCGCCTCCGACCTGGTCGGCCACCACCTCGGAGCGACGACGGCCGAGCTCGCACCCTCGCGCGGGCCGGTCGACGAGGCCCTGGTCAAGGTGGCGAGCGGGTACGCGCCCAGGGAGTTCGAGGTCGAGGGCGAAGGCGGCGTGATCCAGCTGCGAGCGATTCCGCTCAAGCCCAAGGGTGTCCGCATCGGTTCACTGGTCCTGCTCCGTGACGTCACGGAACTGCGGCGTCGTGAGCGGGAGTTGATCACCAAGGACGCCACCATCCGGGAGATCCACCACCGGGTGAAGAACAACCTCCAGACGGTGGCCGCCCTGTTGCGTCTTCAGGCCCGCCGCATGGACTCCGAACAGGGCCGCGAGGCACTCAACGAGGCGGTACGACGCGTCGGTTCGATCGCGATCGTGCATGAGACGCTGTCCCAGAATCTGGACGAGCGGGTCGAGTTCGACGAGATCGCCGACCGGGTCATTGCGATGGTCTCCGAGATCTCGCCCGGCAAGGTCACCTGCCGCCGCACGGGCCGCTTCGGCGTTCTCGATGCGGAAGTGGCCACTCCGCTCTCGATGGTGCTCACCGAGGTGCTGCAGAACGCACTGGAGCACGCCTTCACCCTGGCCGAGTCCGGCACGGTGGAGGTGTCCGCGGTACGGGGCGGCTCACCCTCCGAGGGGCGGCTGCTGATCACGGTGACGGACGACGGGTGCGGCCTGCCCGAGGGATTCGACCCCCAGCGGGCCGGCAATCTTGGTCTGCAGATCGTGCGAACGCTGGTGGAGGGCGAGTTGGGCGGCACCTTCGGCATGGTCCCGGCGCCCGGGCGCGGCACGCAGGTCGTCCTCGACATCCCGGTCACCAACGACAAATAGAGCGGCACCGCACAGAGCAGTGGGCCCGGACCGTGGTAACGGTCCGGGCCCACTGCGTAGTACTCACGGTGCGATGCGCTTCGGGGGTACTGCGCGCTGCGACTCGAAGGCGGGGCTGTGCGTACGCTCTGTACGCGCCGCCTGGCTGAGGCTCGTCGTGCGGGGGGCGTCGGTCAGGCGCTGGCGTTACGCGCCCGGTTGCGAGCGGCGCGGCGCTTCATTGCGCGGCGCTCGTCCTCGCTGAGGCCACCCCAGACGCCGGAGTCCTGGCCGGACTCGAGCGCCCACTGCAGGCACTGCTCCATGACGGGGCAGCGACGGCAGACGGCCTTGGCTTCCTCGATCTGCAGCAGCGCAGGACCGGTGTTGCCGATGGGGAAGAACAGCTCCGGGTCTTCCTCACGACAAACGGCGTTGTGACGCCAGTCCATGGCTGCTACCTCTCCTTGGTATTACATGCGGATGCTTGTGAATGTGAACGCTTTCACGAATCCCCCCGCAGACGAAGATCCGACTCCCAGATGAACTGGTTGTGGTCCTGTTGTGGTGAGGAGGGGTTCTGGCTCTCAGTGGAGGCCGATGTTGCGGGCCGTCCCGATCGCCATGTAGAGATTCGCAAACCTCGGCGACGGATACAACCCCTTCTGGAAAGTTTTTTTTGATTCCTCGGTGTCGACTAGGTCACAGCCGTACTTCTAAGGGGTGGGGGCCAGCCCAAACGTTCGAGTTAAAGGACTTTGAGCCCTTCCACTCACACAATCACACGCAGTGCACGGCGTACGCCTGTGAACGTCACGCTCGTACGCAGTCCCAGGTGGTCACCGTCCATCTGGAAGGGCAGTGGAGCCTTTGAATGCAAGGTGAAGTCGGTGAGGTCATGGAGGGAGACTGCGTGCTTGCCGTGTGGGCCCTTCTCGGGGCTCGAAGTGAGCAGCTGGGTGGCGTACCTCGCCACCGCGGGCGTGGTGAGGCGCTTCAGGCCGAGGATGTCCAGGCCGGTGTCGAAGGATGCCTTCGGAGCGGCGTACATCGGACGATTCCCCAGGTAGGTCCAGGGAGCGGTGTTGCAGATTATGGACAGCGCGAGCTCCGTGACCGGGTCCCGGCCGGGTACGTCCAGGGTGATCAGGCCCTTGCGCCGGTGCGGTTCCTCGAGGAACTGCCGGATCACCTGGCGCACGTACAGCGGATGGGTCGAACGCTTGCCGCGCTCGCGCTTCTGTTCGACCCGGCCGAGGACGCCCGCGTCGAATCCGAGTCCGGCACAGAAAGTGAACCAGCGTTCCGGAACGGCTTCGTCCGCCGTACCCGGGGTGCCGGCCGCCAGGCCGAGACCCACCGTGCGTTCGCTGCGGTCGGCGAGGGCGTCCAGGATGGCGCCGGTCGCTTCCACGGCGTCGTTGGGAATGCCCAGGGCGCGTGCGAACACGTTGGTGGAGCCGCCCGGAACCACGGCGAGGGCCGGCAGGCTGTCCACATCGGGCCCCTTGTGCAGCAGGCCGTTCACGACCTCGTTCACCGTGCCGTCACCGCCGAGGGCGACCACGAGGTCGATGTCGTCGGAGTCGGCAGCCCGTCGTCCCAGGTCCCGGGCGTGGCCGCGGTACTCCGTGGTCACGGCCTCCAGTTTCATCTCGCTCGCGAGGGCGTGGATGAGGACATCACGCGTCCGCGCACTGGTAGTGGTGGCAGCTGGGTTGACCACGAGAAGTGCGCGCATGCCCGCCAGAGTACCTACCGCGCGGTACCGGCCTGAAGTCCTGATCCGCTCGGTCCGCCGCCCGTAACGGAAAGTAATGATGCCCCAGGGTCCGGCTCCGCTCCGGCTCGACCCCGGCTTCGCGTTCGGCGGGCCGGGATGCCAACCTGAACGACGTGAGTACTCAGCAGAACGCGCCCTCCTCGTCGCCCTCGGACGGCCCGGAGAGGCAGGGCCGGATCGCCGTCGTGGCCGCACTCAGCGCCCTGGAAGGGGCGGCGCTCGCCATCGGCGGGATCTACATGCTGGTCATGGGGCTGCTCGGACGGCCCGAGAGCCCCCAGCAGGCCGAGATGGGCGGACTCACGCTGCTGGCACTCGGGTTGATCCCCCTGTTCGCCGCCCGCGGGCTGCTGCTGCGGCGCAGCTGGAGCCGCGGCCCCGCGCTCATCACCCAGCTCATGGCGCTGCCGGTCGCCTGGACGCTGCTGCGTGCGCAGGGCGCCCTGATCCCGGCCGGGATCGCCCTCGCCGCCGTCGCCGTGACGGCGCTCGTGCTGCTGCTCAACCCGGCGACCACTCGGGCGCTGGGCATCCGGGGGCCGCGGACGACCCCCGAGGCCTGAGCCTCCGGACGGCACCCGCGGTTTGAGCCCCGTACGACCCCGGGGGCCGAGTCCCCATACGCCCCCGGGGCATTCGACGCCCCGAGTCCCCATACGCCCCCGGGGCATTCGACGCCCCGGGGCCTGCTTCTGCCTACTCCTCGACGAGCAGTCGCTCGCGCAGCTGTGCGAGCGTGCGCGCCAGTAGCCGGGAGACGTGCATCTGGGAGATGCCGACCTCCTGGGCGATCTGCGACTGGGTCATGTTGCCGAAGAAGCGGAGTAGGAGAATCCGCTTCTCTCGTGGCGGGAGGTCCTCGAGCAGCGGCTTGAGCGACTCCCGGTACTCGACGCCCTCCAGTGCCTCGTCCTCCGAGCCGAGCGTGTCCGCGACAGCGGGGGACTCGTCGTCCGTGTCCGGGACGTCCAGTGAGAGCGTGCTGTAGGCATTGGCCGATTCCAGGCCCTCCAGGACCTCCTCCTCGGAGATGCCCAGGCGCTCCGCGAGCTCGTGCACCGTCGGGGAGCGGCCGTGCTGCTGGGAGAGCTCCGCGGTTGCCGTGGTCAGTGACAGCCGCAGCTCCTGGAGGCGGCGGGGCACCCGCACCGCCCAGCCCTTGTCACGGAAGTGCCGTTTGATCTCGCCGACGACCGTAGGAGTCGCGTACGTCGAGAACTCGACACCGCGGTCCGGGTCGAACCGGTCCACGGACTTGATCAGTCCGATCGTCGCGACCTGGGTCAGGTCGTCCAGAGGCTCGCCCCGGTTGCGGAATCTGCGGGCCAGGTGCTCGACGAGCGGGAGGTGCATGCGCACCAGCCGGTTGCGCAGCTCCGCCTTCTCCGGCGAACCGTCGGCAAGCTCGCGCAGCTCGATGAAGAGTGCCCGCGCCCCGCTGCGGTCATGTGGATCGTGGTGCCCGTGCTCGCTCATCTGGCCCGCCCGCTCTGCCTGCGACTGCTTCACCGCGACCGTGCGGCCTTGGGTCCCGTCCGCACCGTCCACCGGATGCGGCCGGGCCTGTTGCTCCGGGACGGCTGCTGGGCGCGCCACCCCGGGTCGGATCGTCTCGTCCCGCACGGGACCGTCCCCGTTGCTCACGCCGGCCCGGGTCCCGCGCCGCGCTGTTTGTAGAGGCTGATGCTGACCGTGCGGTCGTCGGCGACCGTGGAGTCGACCTTGCCGGCCAGTGCGGAGAGCACCGTCCAGGCGAAGGTGTCGCGCTCGGGAGCGCGGCCGTCCGTGGTCGGAGCCGACACGGTCACCTCGAGGGAGTCGTCGACGAGGCGGAAGACGCAGCTGAGGACGGAACCCGGCACGGCCTGCTGGAGCAGGATCGCGCAGGCCTCGTCGACCGCGATGCGAAGATCCTCGATCTCGTCGAGAGTGAAGTCCAAGCGCGCTGCGAGACCGGCCGTGGCCGTACGCAGCACCGACAGGTAGGCACCCGCAGCGGGCAGCCGGACCTCTACGAAGTCCTGATTCCCGGGCTCGCCTGCGATCTGGGACACCCTCACCTCCAAGGTGGCACAAACTCATTCGAGGCTCCGGGACGAGTGCCCGGAGCCATGCGGTCTTCGTCGGTTCTGTGGTTCGGCGACGCTATCGCGATCCATGATGCCGTGTCGCCGAGCCCCCATCCCCTGACCGTCACTCATGGTAAGCCCATGAGTACGCACAGTGGCTAGGGGTCTACGGTGGTCAATTGCGAAGAACCGGCGCCGGTTTGACGTACCCAGACGTCAGACGATCGAACCGTCCTCGAAGCACCAGCGCCAGTTGTCGCCGCATTCGTAACTTCGCATGACCGGATGGCCTGTCTCCTGGAAGTGCGCCGTGGCGTGCTTCAGGGGCGACGAGTCGCAGCAGCCGACGTGGCCGCAGGTGAGACAGAGCCGCAACTGCACGGGATGGCTGCCCGCGGCCAGACACTCGAGACAGGTTTCGCTGAGCGGGGCGGGCTCGGGGCGCGGCATTTCGAGAACATGCAGGCACTCACTCATGATGGCCACGTTACGACGGATGCGAGGACGGTGAGATGGACGCGTTGCCGCTGGTGGCACTCGTAGCGGCCAGCGCGGCGGTCGCGGGGGCCGCGCGGCGGACCCCGGTGCCGGCCCCGTTGGTGTTGGTGGCCGTGGGACTGCTGGCGGCGTATCTGCCGGGCGTACCGGACTACACGCTGGACGCCCACGTCGTGCTGCCGCTTCTGCTGCCCCCGCTGCTGTACACGGCCGCCGTCGACAGCTCGTACCTCGATCTGCGGGCCAATCTGCGGCCGGTCGCGCTCCTCTCCGTGGGGTACGTGCTCTTCGCCACCGTCGCGGTGGGCTGGCTGGCGTACCTGGTCGTGCCCGACCTGCCGCTGACTGCCGCGCTCGTGCTCGGAGCGGTGGTCGCCCCGCCGGACGCCGTCACGGCCGCCGCGATCGCGCGCCGGGTCGGGCTGCCCGCCCGGGTCACGACCATCCTCCAGGGCGAGTCCCTGGTGAACGACGCCACCGCGATCACCGCCTTCAGGGTGGCCCTCGCCGCCGCGGTCGGGGAGGGCGTGACCTGGGCCGAGGGGATCGGCGAGTTCCTGCTGGCGGCGGTCGGCGGAGTCGGTGTCGGTCTGGTCCTGATGGTGCCGCTGCACTGGCTGCGCACGCACCTCAAGGAGGCGCTGCTGCAGAACACCCTGTCGCTGCTGATCCCCTTCGTGGCGTACGCGGCCGCGGAGCGGGTGCACGCCTCCGGGGTGCTGGCCGTGGTCGTCGTCGCGCTCTACCTGGGACACCGCTCCTGGCAGGTCGACTTCGCCACACGGCTCCAGGAGGCTGCGGTCTGGAAGATGGTCGCGTTCATCCTGGAGTCCGCGGTCTTCGCGCTCATCGGGCTGCAGCTGCCCTTCGTACTGAGGGGGCTCGGCACCTACGGCGTCATCGAGGCCCTCTGGTACGCGGCCGCCGTGTTCATCGCAGTGGTCGTGGTGCGCTTCGTCTGGGTCTACCCGGCGAGCTATCTGCCCCTGTGGCTCTCCCGGCGCGTCAGGGAACGCGAACCCGACCTGCCGTGGTCCTCACCGCTGATCGTGAGCTGGGCGGGGATGCGGGGCGTCGTCTCGCTCGCCATCGCGTTCTCCATCCCTCTGGTCACCCACGACGGGGAGGACTTCCCGGCCCGCAACCTGGTGCTCTTCCTGACCTTCTCGACCGTCATCGGGACCCTGGTCATCCAGGGACTCACCCTGCCGCTCCTCGTGCGGATGCTGAAGCTCCCGGGACGTGACGTGCGGACCGAGACGCTGGCCGAGGCCCAGGCGCAGAGCGAGGCGTCCACGGCTGCGGAGGCGCGTCTGGAGGAGTTGCTGTCCGATCCTCGCAACGCGCTGCCCGAACCGCTCACCGAACGTCTGCGGACCGTCATGGAACGGCGCCGCAACGCGGTGTGGGAGCGGCTCGGCGCGGCCAATCCGGTCACCGGGGAATCGGCTGACGATACCTACCGGCGGCTCGCGCGGGAGATGATCGGAGCCGAGCGAGAGGTGTTCGTGCAGCTCAGGGACGAGCGGCGGATCGACGACGAGATGCTGCGCGCCCTGCTGCGCCGGCTCGACCTCGAAGAGGCGGCGGCCTACCGGGAGTCGGACGGAACCTGAGGGCCGAAGCCCTGGGGGCGCCGGCGGTACACGTGCCCGGTCAGTCCGGCCGCCCGGTGATCACGGCCGTCACCGTGGACCCCGGGGCGAAGGCGCCCTCCGCGGCCAGTGCGGCAAGGGCGTACAGCAGCTTGGCCACGTAGAGCCGCTCGACCGGCAGGCCGTGGCGGTCCTCGAAGTCGTCGGCGAACGCGTGCAGCTCCGGGGGCGTACGGGCGTAGCCGCCGAAGTGGAAGCGCTCGTCCAGGGACCACTGCCCGGCCCGGCCGCCGAACGCCTCGTGCTGCAGGTTCAGCACCACGTCCTCCAGGAAGCCGCCGCGCAGCACAGGAATGCCCAGGGCGCGCTGTCCCGGACCGAGTCCGGCGGCCAGTCCGGCCAGGGTGCCGCCGGTCCCGCAGGCCACCGCGACCGTGTCGCCCTGCCCGCGCAGCTCGTGGCCGAGCGCTGTGCAGCCCTGTGCGGCGAGAGCGTTGCTGCCGCCCTCCGGGAGGACGGTGCACGCCCCGAAGAGGCTCAGCAGCCCGTCCAGGACCTCGGGAGCGGTCTTCGAGCGGTACGTCGCCCGGTCCACGAAGTGCAGCCGCATGCCGTCGGCCGCACACCGGGCGAGGGAGGGGTTGAGGGGGCGGCCGGCCAGTTCGTCGCCGCGTACGACCCCGACCGTGGGAAAGCCGAGCAGGCGTCCGGCGGCGGCCGTGGCGCGCAGGTGGTTGGAGTAGGCCCCGCCGAAGGTCAGAACGGTGTGTCCGGCGGCCGCCCGCAGATTGGGGGCGAGTTTCCGCCACTTGTTGCCGGGCAGGTCGGGGTGGATCAGATCGTCGCGCTTGAGGAGCAGGGTCACGCCGTGACGGGCGAAGCGCTCGTCCTCGGCCGGCTGCAGGGGGGAGGGGAGAACCGGCTGCAGCCGGGAGAGGTCGAGCGCTTCGTGGTGCACGCACTCATTGTGCCGCCGGTGCGGCCCGCGCGGATCGCCCGCCGCTACTTGAGCCGGTCGTGGATCCGGGTGCGCATGCCCGTCATCGAGAAGCCGCGCGGGTCGACCTTGCCCGGCTGCCACTCCAGGTGACCGATGACCGAAGGTGCGTCCCAGCCGTGGAAGCGGCAGACCGCTGCGGCGGCCTTCTCGATGGCTTCGAGCTGGACGGCGGGCCAGGGGTCGTCCCCGTCGCCGAGGTTCTCGCACTCGAACCCGTAGAAGTGCCGGTTTCCGTCGGTGTTGGCCTCGTTGTCGGTCGGCAGTGCCTTCTCCGCGATGACTGCGCGCAGGACGTCGTCGTCGCCGAGGCCGGCGTGGTTGGCGCGGCCGTAGCCGACCAGATGGACCCGGCCGTCCTTGGCGATCACGCCGTGGCAGAGCGGGCCCGGCAGGCCCGAGTAGCCGTCACGGCAGATCTCGACGGTGCGGGCGGTGCCCTTGGTGACGGTGTGATGGACCATCACACCGTGCACCGGTCCCCAGGGGCCTGTGTGGTTGCGGTTGTGTGTACGCCAGTCGCCGACCTGGACGACGGTGAGCCCTTCGTCCTTCAGGGCCTTGAGGAAGTTGCTCGCGGACATGGGTGAGGACATGGCCGACTCCTTTGGTACGTGGGGAGTGTGTCCGTACAGCGCTTGTACCGGAACGTGGGCCTCCGGGCCACCTGTTCGGGCAAAGTGCGAGTCGTTCCGGACAGTTCCGCGAGCTGTGGGCACCACCTCCGGCGTCGGTCAGCCCCGGGCGAGCCAGAGGTCGGGGCCGAACACCTCGTAGTGGATGTCGGCCGCGCGCACACCCTTGGCGAGCAGCTGGGAGCGGACGGCGCGCATGAAGGGCAACGGGCCGCAGAGATAGGCGCGGGTTCCGGAAGCGATCGGCAGGGCGGTCAGGTCGACCGTACCGGTGCGCTCCCGGGGGTGGCCCGGCTCCGGGTGCTCGTACCAGAAGTGCGCGGTGGCGTCCTGGAGCTTGGCGGTGAGCAGGGCGTGGTCGGTGCGCAGGGCGTGGTCGGCGACCGAACGGTCGCCGTGCACCACGGTGACGGGGGAGCGGTGGTCCTTCGTCGCCAGGTGTTCCAGCATCGAGAGCATGGGGGTGCAGCCGATGCCCGCCGAGGCGAGGAGCAGCGGGGCGTCGCTGTCGTCGAGGACCAGATCGCCGTACGGGGCCGAGACGCGCAGCCGGTCGCCCTCCCGCACGTGGGCGTGCAGGTGCCGCGAGACCTCGCCGTCGGGAGTGCCTCCGCCCCGTACCCGCTTGACGGTCAGGGAACGCAGGGCGGAGCCCGGCGCGCAGGAGAGGCTGTACTGGCGTATCTGGTGAGCGCCGTCGGGGAGCTCGACCTGCACGGAGACGTACTGGCCAGGGTTGAAGTCGGGAGCCGGGGCGCCGTCGGAGGGGGTGATCCAGAACGTGGCGACGTCCTGCGTCTCATCGGTCCGTGAGGTCACCGTCCACTCCCGCCACACGTCACCTGCGACGACGCCCTGCTGGGCGTACAGGCGGCTCTCGATGGCGATCAGGGCGTTGGCCATCAGCCAGTAGACCTCGTCCCAGGCGGCCGCGACCTCCGGCGTGACCGCGTCACCGAGTACCTCGGCGATGGCCGCGAAGAGATGGGTGTGCACGACCTCGTACTGCGGGGGTGTGATGCCGAGCGACGCGTGCTTGTTGGCGATGCGGATCAGCATCGCGTCGGGGCGGGTCTCCGGGTGTTCGAGCAGCTGGGAGGCGAAGGCGGCGATGGAGCCCGCGAGAGCCTGGCGCTGTGTGCCGGACGCCTGGTTTCCGCGGTTGAACAGGTCGCGGAGCAACTCGGGTCGGGCGTCGAACAGCTTCCGGTAGAAGAGGTCCGCGATGGCGCCCATGCCCGCCCCGACGGCGGGCAGGGTGGCACGGACGGTGGCGGTCGACGTCTCGGAGAGCATGGGGTGACTCCTCAGGTGTGGAGCGGATCAGGGCGACGAAAAAACTGGCATTTAAGATGCATATTTCAGGGCGGCGAAATCGGCGCACGGTGGGGCGTGCGCCGGTCAGTCCGGCGCGGGACGGCTGCCGCTGATGCCGATCAGCAGGGGGCCGGTGGGGGAGGAGACGAGATCGGCGACGGCGATGGGGTCCAGCGAGGCGTAGAAGGCCTCTTCCGCCGCCCGGAGGGCGGAGCGCAGCCGACAGGCGGAGCGAAGGGGGCAGGGGGTGGCGCCCTCGCACTCGACCACCTCGCCGGGCCCTTCCAGCTGGCGCACGAGAGCGCCGACCGATATGGACCGGCCGGCTCCGGTGAGGGTGAGACCGCCGCCGCGGCCGCGGCGTGCGTCGACGAGGCCGAGGTGCTGGAGGCGGGCGACGACCTTCGCGGTGTGGGTGTACGGCACCTGCATGGTGGCCGCCACCTCGCGGGTGGTCGGCGGGTCCTCGTCCCCCGTCGCGACAGCCAGGCGCATGAGTACGCGGAGTGCCACGTCGGTGAATCTCGTCAGGCGCATGGGTTCAACGTAGGTATGTTGCATCAAAGATGCAAATTAAGGAGGACGCGCGGCGACGCAGAGCAACGTGCCCAGACACCAGCCCGATTAGTCACACTCTTTTGTGTAATAGCGCACCCTGTCCTCCTGCTGAAAGGCTTCTTCTCGCAGGTCAGTCCATGATCGAGAGGATGTCGGATGTCCGTTGGTGAAGAGGTTCGCGACACGCAGTCGCCGCCGCAGCAGAGTCTCGGCACAGCGGCTGCGCGGAACCTCGCGACAACGACCAAGTCCGCCCCGCAGATGCAGGAGATCACCTCGCGGTGGCTGCTGCGCATGCTGCCGTGGGTGCAGGTGCAGGGCGGGACGTACAGGGTGAACCGCCGGCTCAGCTATTCGGTCGGAGACGGCCGGTTGACCTTCGTCCAGACCGGCGACCGGGTCGCGGTCATCCCCGCCGAGCTCGGCGAACTGCCCGCCCTGCGGGACTTCGGGGACGAAGAGGTGCTGGGGGAGCTGGCGCGCAGGTGCGAGCAGCGTGACGTGGCGGCCGGCGAGGTGCTCGCCGCTTCGGGGGACGCGGCGGACCGCGTCTTTCTGCTGGCCCACGGAAAGGTCGAGAAGGTCGGCACCGGCCCGTACGGCGACGAGACGGTGCTCGGAGTCCTCGCCGACGGCGCCTACTTCGGTGACCAGGCGCTGATCGACGGCGACGCGGCCTGGGAGTACACAGCCCGGGCCGTCACCGCCTGCACGCTGCTGACCCTGCGACGTTCGGACGTGCTCAACCTCGCGGCCCGCGCCGACTCGCTTCGCGACCACCTCGCCGGACTGCTCTCCATCCCGCACCAGCGCACCAACCGCTACGGCGAGGCGGAGATCGATCTGTCCGCCGGCCATGTGGGGGAGAGCGTCGTCCCGCACACGTTCGTCGACTACGAGTCGGCTCCACGTGAATACGAACTCAGCGTCGCCCAGACCGTGCTGAAGGTCCACAGCAGGGTCGCCGATCTCTACAACCAGCCGATGAACCAGACAGAGCAGCAGTTGCGGCTCACCGTCGAGGCGCTGAGGGAGCGCCAGGAGCACGAGCTGATCAACAACCGCGAGTTCGGACTGCTCAACAACTGCGACTACGAGCAGCGGCTCCAGCCCCACGACGGGGCCCCCGGACCCGACGACATGGACGAACTGCTTTCGCGCCGGCGCGGGTCGAAACTGTTCCTGGCCCATCCGCGGGCCATCGCCGCCTTCGGCCGCGAGTGCAACAAGCGCGGTCTGGTGCCGGAGAGCGTGGAGGTCGGAGGGCACCATGTGCCCGCCTGGCGCGGGGTTCCGATCTTCCCTTGCAACAAGATCCCGGTCACCGATGCCCGCACCACATCGATCATCTGCATGAGGACCGGTGAAGCGGAGCAGGGCGTCGTCGGACTTCAGCAGAGCGGCATCCCGGACGAGATCGAGCCGAGCCTGTCGGTCCGCTTCATGGGCATCGACGAGCAGGCGATCATCTCGTACCTGGTAACGGCCTACTACTCCGCCGCCATCCTGGTGCCGGATGCCCTGGGTGTCCTGGAGAACGTCGAGGTCAGCCGCTGGCGGTGATCCGCCCGGGGCCCGGGCTACGCCCGCCCGGGCCCCGTACGCGCAGGGCCGCGACAGAGGTGCCTTTGGGGCACCCGGAAGGAGTGACCGTGACCATGACGAGTACGGATGCCGCGACGGAAGGGCACGAGGCCGCCGCGCTCCTGGAGCGCACCCGCGGCGTAGTCGACCCGCATCTGCGAGCTGCCGTGGAATCGCTGCCCGGAGGCATACGCCAGGTCGCGATGTACCACTTCGGCTGGCAGAACGCGGACGGAAGCCCGGCCTCGGGGCTGGCCGGCAAGGCCATCAGGCCCGCACTGGTCCTGGCCGCCGCACGCGCGCTGGGCGGCGATCCGGACCACGCGGTACGGGCCGCCGTAGCGGTGGAGCTGGCACACAACTTCACCCTGCTCCACGACGACGTGATCGACGAGGACGCCACCCGCAGGCACCGGCCCACGGCGTGGGCCGTGTTCGGAGTGCCGGACGCCGTCATCACCGGGGACGCCATGCTCGCCCTCGCACAGCGACTCCTGTCCGACGACCCGCACCCGGCGTCCGCGCGCGCTTCGACCCGGCTGTCCACCTGCGTCATCGAACTGTGTGCGGGGCAACAGGCCGACTGCGCCCTGGAGAAGCGCAGCCCCGACGACGTCACGCTGGACGAGTGCCTCACCATGGCCACGGCCAAGACGGGTGCGCTTCTCGGCTGCGCCTGTGCCCTCGGCGCCCTGTACGCGGGGGCGGGGGAGCGAGCGGTGGGAGCCATGGACGGCTTCGGGAGGGAGGCGGGTCTGGCCTTCCAGCTCATCGACGACCTGATCGGAATCTGGGGGGACGCGGACCGTACGGGCAAGCCGGTCGGGGCGGATCTGTCAGCCCACAAGAAGTCCCTGCCGGTGGTGGCCGCTCTCACCTCGGGCACGCCCGCTGCCGCCGACTTGGCCGCGCTCTACCGGGGAGCCATGAGCACTCCGGGCGAGGTGAGCAGGGCAGCCGACGCCGTGGACCGGGCGGGCGGCCGGGACTGGGCGCAGATGTGCGCGGCGGACCGGATGGCCCGGGCGGTCCACCATCTGTCCCGTGCGGTGCCCGATCCGGCCGCTGCGGGAGACCTGCTCGCCCTGGCCGAGTTCGTCACCCGCAGGACGCACTGAGCCGAGGCCTCCGTAACCGGCACCCCGATGCAACTCTAGGATCCCGACAGTCGGTTGAGACCATCACATCGGGGACGAAGGGGCGGGGCCGGTCATGGGTGTACGCATACGGCAGGCGGACGAGCGGGACAGGGACCAGGTCGTACGGATCCTGGACGAGGCGTTCCACAACGACCCGGTGAGCAGCTGGGTCTTTCCGGACGAGGAGCACCGGCGCGCGGTGCACGGGAAGTTCCTCGGCGTCTTCGCCGACATCACGCTCGCGGGCGGCCGGATCGACATCCTGGAGGACGGCACGGCCGTGGCCCTCTGGCTCCCGGTGCCGGCGGGAGCACCCGAGGGGGGCGACGACACCCCCGCACTCATGCGGGAGAACGCGGATCCCGACAACGAACGGGCCGAACTGATCGGGAGGCTGACGGGCGCCGTCCACCCGCACGACCGTGCCCACGAGTATCTGCTGATGATCGGCGTCTCGCCGGAGCGCCAGGGGGAGGGGATCGGGGAAGCGCTCATCACCGAGGTGCTGGAGCGGTGCGACCGCGATGGTGTGCCGGCCTATCTGGAGGCGAGCAGCGAGCGCAGCCGAGGTCTCTACGAGCGGCTCGGGTTCACCTTCATGGGGCAGACCGTGGACCTACCGGACGGGCCCTCCATGTGGCCCATGTGGCGTGAACCGTACACAGTCTGAACAGCGGTCAGGCCGCAGCGAGGGGGAAGGGGAGGGTGCCACCGTGGCGGCACCGGGCACGGGCTACAGTCCCTGCACATGACAGATGAGTCGTGGGCAGGCTGGTACCGGGACCGTCACGGTTCCGAGCCGGTCATCCTCACCACGGACGGGCAGCAACTCCGGATTCGCGTCAGGGGTGCGGAATTCGAGGGCGAGAGCTTCGACAGCCTGAGCCCCGTGGCCGCGGTGCCGCCCGAAAGCGGGGCGTTCGACATGGTGGACGGTTCGCTCAGCGACTGCGTCCTCGAGTGGGACCTGCCGCTGCCGGTCCTCGTCTCGGGCACGGTCCGCCAGGTCACGCTCAGTTGCCTGCTGTCGCTGCGCCGCGCCGACCCGGATCTGTACCTCGCCCTCCATCTGGACGGTGCGGCATACGAATCGAACCGGGCCGAGAGCGACTTCGCGTCCGCCCTGGCGACGATCCAGCGCATCCTGCCGCCCGGTATCCGCCTCCAGACGTGCATCGCCTGCGCCTTCTCGGACTACTTCCCCGTACCGGTCCGCGGGCTCTCCGGCGGGCTCGCCTGCTTCCGCGGGGCGAAGGCCGCCTACCGCGACGCGGCAGGCGGCGCGGATGTCGCCGACCTGTGGGACAGGCGGACGGGACTGGTCCAGGAGATATGGAGCTGCCCGGAGTTCGAGCCGCGTCCGGCCGAGGGGGCGGGGACCGGCCACCGTGGTGCCTTCCCGCTCGAGCTTGCCTGATTCCCGACGTCACGGGCATGCGCGTAGGGGCCGCTCCGGAGCGGCCCCTACGGCACTGGTCCGACGGTGTCAGGAAGCGGTACGGGCGAGCGCCGCTGCGAGGCCGTTCCGCCACAGGGTGTTCACCCGCGAGCGCTCGGTCGCGTTCGGGTAGGCGTTCGTGCAGGACGTGCCGGGGCCACCACCGGACATGAGCTCGCTGCACGGGCCGGTGTAGTGGTCCGGCAGCCCGAGCACGTGCCCGGTCTCGTGGGCGGTGACACGGGTCGAGTTGTACTGCCGGTTCTGGGCGTAGTCGAGGAAGATGTAGCCGCTGCCGTGCCCGTCGGTGCTCGCGTACGAGCCCCGTGAGTCATTGCCCTCGTAGTAGCGGAAGTCGGCGTTGGAACCCTCCTGCAGCCTGACGTTGCTGACCGAGCTGTTCCAGATGCTGGTGCTGCTCGCTATCTGGCTGCGGAAGCTCGGGGCGTTGGCGGCGCTGTAGATCACGGTGACCGCCTGTGCGCCCGGGTTGGCGGCGCGCTTCTCGGCGACCGACTTCATGACGGCGTCGAAGAAGGCCTTGTTCGCTGCGGCGTTCTCACTGGATCCGGCGTACGCGGCGTAGCTGGCCTGAGAGGCCGTCACGGAGGTGGAGGGAGCGACAGGGGCCGGCGCGGCGACCGCGGGCGTGGCGCCCAGTGCGGCGGCAAGGGTGAGGCCGAGACCGGCCACAGCCGACATGATGACTGTCCTGGGGTGTCTCATGGGGGGTTCTCCTACCTGTCCGATGAACCCTGTCCGGCGGACCGGACAGGGAACGGGTGGGGGGTACGGAGAGAGTGTGTTGCGCGGCCGGGCGGCAGCGGATGATGTCAACCGGCGATAACGCCGCCTTATCGCCCCACAGCACCGACACCGCAACCGCACATACACGGCGCCCCAACACTCCCTGAATTGCTGCTGTTTAGTGGGGTTGGGCCGTCTGGTGCACCGCGTACGGACAGCCATACGCTCATCGCCATGGAGCTCGAGGTCAGACACCTCAAGGCGCTCTGCGCCATCGCCGACGCGGGCAGCCTGCACCAAGCGGCCCGCCGGCTCGGCGTGAGCCAGCCCTCCCTGACGACCCAGCTGCAGCGGATCGAGAAGTCCCTGGGGGCGGAGCTCTTCAGGCGTGAAAGGACCGGCTGCCGGCCGACGTTGCTCGGACGCGCCGTCCTCAGCAGGGCCCGCCCCCTGGTCGACGGCATGGCGGCGCTGGTCGGAGCCGCCCTGGCAGAGGCCGAGGCGGCCCGCGCGGAAGGCCCCCGGCTCCGCGTCGGATCCACCGCGAGCAGGGTCATCGGCGGCTGGCTGCGCAGACTGCGGGTGCGGCTGCCCGACACCGACATCTCGCTGCGCGTCGACGTCTCCGCCCGGACGCTGCTGCGCACGGTCGCGGCGGGCCGCCTCGACGTCGCGTTCGTGCACGAGGTGGAGGGCTTCCCGCTGGACATTCCGGAGGGCCTGGACCGGCGCGTACTCCTGGACCGGGAACCACAGTTCATCTCGCTGTCGCGCGACCATCCCGCGGCGGGCAGCCCCGTGGTGGACCTCGGCGACCTGGCAGCCGACCGCTGGATGGTCGACCCGTCGGTCGACGGCGAATGGGACGGCGTACGCAGGGTGCTCGGCGCCGCCGGCCTCGACCCGCCCGTCCTGCACGGGGACTACCTCACGGCGGCCTCCCTGGTCGTACTCGGCGAGGCGGTCGCTCCCTGCCAGCCCACCTCGGGCCCGCGCGACGACATGGCGATACGCCCCCTGCGCGGCGACCCGCTCGCGGTGCGGCTGATGCTGGTCTCCCGGACGGGCGCCGACACGGACGTGGTGTACGGGGAGCTGGAAGCGGCGTACCGCGAAGCGGCCCGGCGGGCGGCGGGCTACCACCAGTGGCTGCTGCGCAACCGCAGCCCGCTCGCGCATACGCCCTGAACCGCGGAGAGTTCCCCGTTCTGCCGACAGCGAGGCACCGTTTCCCGCAGAGGCCGCGGCGGGCAAGGTCTTCCCATGAAGATCCTGATGCTGGGCGGCACCGAATTCGTCGGCCGTGCCGTCACCGACGCGGCGCTCACCCGCGGCTGGCAGGTCACGGTGTTCCACCGCGGCCGCCACGCGGCACCGCCGGGGGTGCGGGTACTGACCGGCGACCGTACGACGGGCGGGGACGGCCTCGTCTCACTGGCCGAAGGCACGTGGGACCTGACCGTCGACACCTGGAGCGGCGCCCCCTCCGCCGTACGGGACGCGGCCCGTCTGCTGGCCGGCCGGACCGGGCACTACACCTACGTCTCCAGCCGTTCCGTGTACGAGTACCCCACCCCGGCCGGGCTGCCCGAGGACGGCCCGCTGGTCGCAGGCGCCTCCGCCGACGCGGGCGCGGACGTCCCGTACGCCCTGGCCAAGCGCGGCGGTGAACTGGCGGCGCTCGACGCCTTCGGCGACCGGGCGCTGCTGGCCCGGGCCGGCCTGATCCTCGGGCCCGGCGAGAACGTGGGCCGGCTGCCGTGGTGGCTCGAGCGCACGGCCCGCGGCGGCCCTGTCATCGCCCCGGGGCCACGGGACGCCGCTCTCCAGTACATCGACGCCCGCGACCTGGCGAGCTGGATCCTGGACGCCGCGGCGGCCGGTCTCGGCGGCGCGTACAACACGGTCAGCCACCCCGGTCACACCACCATGGGTGAGCTGCTCGACACCTGCGTCCGGGTCACCGGCTCGCAAGCCGACCTGCGCTGGACCGACCCGGAGGTGCTCCTCGCGGCAGGAGTCGAACCCTGGAGCGACCTGCCGGTCTGGCTGCCCGCCGGCGAGCTCTACGACTCCTTGCACCGGGGCGACGTCGCCAAGGCCCATGCCGCCGGGCTGCGGTGCAGACCCGTGGGCGACACGGTGGCCGACACCTGGCAGTGGATGCGCGAGCGCGGCGGCAAGGCCCCGCAGCGGCCGGACAGGCCCCCGGTCGGCCTCGACGCGCGGACCGAGGCGAAGCTTCTGGCGGCAACCGACACCCCTTAGCGTGGCCAGATGACCGAACACCTGCTGCACCTCGCCGAAGAGCCCCTGTGTCAAGCGGCACGAGGGACCGGGACGTACGAGATGTCCACCCGAGGCCGAACCCTGCGCGAAGAGGGTTTCATCCACTGCTCACTGCCGCACCAGCTCCCCGGTGTCGCGCGGATGCTGTACGGCTCCGACGACGGGGACCTGGTGGTGCTGGTCATCGACCCCGACCGGCTCCAAGTCCCCGTGCGCCACGAGGCGATGGAGCCCGGTGGCGAGGTGTTCCCGCACATCTACGGACCGCTCCCGGTGCACGCGGTCGTGGAGGTACGCCCGTGGACCCACGCCACGGCGCAGAAGGAGGGCGATGCGCTGTGATCGGCCCCCTCGTCGCAGTGACCGGGGCGAGCGGGGCGGTGGGCGGCCGGGTCGCCGAACGGCTCGCCCGCACCGGCGGCCCCGTACGGCTCCTCGGACGCGATCCGGCACGGCTGCCCCGGCTGCCCGGAGCGGACCTCGCGCCGTCCGCCCCTTACGGTGACGGGGAGGCCATGCGCCGCGCGCTGGACGGTGCGCACACCCTGTTCCTCGTCTCCGCCCACGAGAGCCCCGACCGGGTGGGCCAGCACATCACGGCCGTCGACGCGGCCGTGGCCGTAGGCGTCGAGCGCATCGTGTACGTGTCCTTCCTCGCCGCCGCACCTGACGCGACGTTCACCTTCGGGCGCGACCACTGGCACACCGAGGCGCACATCAGGATGACCGGAGTGCGGTACACCTTCCTGCGCGACAGCTGGTACCTGGCGGCACTCCCCGCGATGACGGGCACCGACGGGATCCTGCGCGGTCCGGCCGGAGAGGGCCGGGTGTCGGCCGTGGCGCACGAGGACATCGCGGACGCCGCGTCAGCCGTCCTGCTGGACGAGGGCGTCGGCCACGACGGCGCGACGTACGACCTCACAGGTCCGGAGGCCTTCACCCTCGCCGAGGCGGCCGAGGAGCTGAGCCGCTGCACGGGCCGAACGATCCGCTACGTCCCCGAGACCAGGGAGGAGGCCTACGTCTCCCGTGCGCACTACGGGGCCGAGGACTGGGAAGTGGCCGGCTGGGTCACGTCGTACGAGGCCATCGCGGCCGGCGAGATGGCCGCGCTCTCGGACGCCGTCCCCACCCTCACGGGGCACCCGGCGAAGAACCTGGCCACCTACCTCCGGGAGAACCCGGACAGCTACCGCCACCTCCTCCCCGGAGCCTGACCCGGACAGGCAGGAAGGCGGACAAGACGTGACGCGCTTCTGGGTACCGCCGAGGCGTACGAGGGTCACGTGCTCACCGACGGCGGCCCCGACGCGTTGTCGCGGAAACGCCCGCACCCGGTACGCAGGGCCTCCCGTCGGGAAGCCGCGCGTACCGGGTGCGGACAGATCGGTCCTGCGGATCCGAAGACCGCAGATCAAGCCTTCTTGGTCTCCCAGAAGATCTTGTCGATCTCGGCGATCAGGTCCAGAGCCTTCTGGCCCGTGGCCGGGTCGTTCGAGCCCTTGGCCGCGGAGAGCGCCTTCAGGGCGTCGTTGACCAGCTGGTGCAGCCCCGGGTACTTCTCGAAGTGCGGGGGCTTGAAGTAGTCGCTCCAGAGCACCGAGACGTGGTGCTTCGCGAGCTCGGCACGCTGTTCCTTGACCAGAACGGCGCGCGTGCGGAAGTCCGCGTCCTCATTGGCCTGGTACTTCTCCTGGACGGCCTTGACGGACTCCGCCTCGATGCGGGCCTGGGCCGGGTCGTACACACCGCAGGGCAGGTCGCAGTGGGCGCTGACCTTCACCTTGGGGGCAAACAGGCGGGAAAGCATGGAGCTGTCCTTCCTCGTGATCGTCTTCTCAGGTGGGACATTACTCCGTGGGGGGCCGGTTTCTGCGGCTGCCCCATGGGCTTAGGCCAAAAGTCCAGGGTGACGACGGGACCAGTGGCCGAATGTACGGAGCGGTGCGCGGCGGTGTACTGGAGGACGGACCGGGAGGTGCCACAGATGCCGGAACTGACGCAGGATCCGGGAAACGGGCGGGCGGCGCGGGGCTCGTTCCAGGTGGTGGAGGTGACGGGGCCCTCGATGGTGCCCACCCTCTACCACGGGGACTGGCTGCTCGTGCAGCACGGGGCGCCGGTGCGCCCCGGGGACGTGGTGATCCTGCGTCACCCGTTCCAGCAGGACCTGCTGGTCGTGAAGCGGGCGGCCGAGCGCCGTGGCAGGGGCTGGTGGGTGCTGGGTGACAACTCGTACGCGGGCGGCGACAGCACGGACTACGGAACGGTGCCCGAGGAGCTCGTACTTGCCCGGGTGCGGGCCCGGTACCGGCCGCTGAAGAAGGATCAGCGGTCCGTGTTCGGTGTGCTGGGCTGGGCGGTGTCCGCGCTGCGGCCCGTCTCCTCGGACCGTTCCGTCTCCAGGCGCTTGCGGGCACGGTAGGCCGCCACGTTGGCCCGGGTCGCACAGCGGTCGGAGCAGTAGCGCCGCGAGCGGTTGGTGGAGGTGTCGAGGTAGGCGTTGCGGCACGGCGCTGCCTCGCACAGGCCGAGCCGGTCCACGCCGTGCGAGGTGAGGTGGAAGGCGAGACCCATTGCCGCGATGGCGGCGAAGCCGGCCGTGGCGTTCGACGGATGGTCGGCCAGGTGCATGTGCCAGTCCGGCTTGTCGTCCTCGTCGCGGATGTCGTGGCCGGAGATCTGCGGGCTCACCGGGAACTCCAGCAGCAGTGAGTTGAGCAGGTCCACCGCGAGGGTCTCGTCGCCGCCGTCCGCCGCCTCGAAGACCGCGCGCAGCCGTGCCCGTACGGATCGGAACCGGGTCACGTCCGCGTCGGTGGCGCGGCGGGCGGCCTGGGCGTTGGCGCCGAACAGGTCGCGGACGGACTCGACGGTGGTGAGGGAGTCCTTGTTGCGGGCCGGCTCCTCGGTGTTGACCAGACGCACGGCGTAGTCCGAGTAATAGGCCAGTTCCACTTGTAGTCCTTACGGCGTCGGTCTATGGTCGATGTGTCGGCCAGTGTAATGGGTGGACACGATCATTGGGTATTACGTGGAGGTTCGTGTGACGGAGACGGCGACGGGCACCGACTGGCAGTCCTGGCAGGAGAGCTGGGACCGGCAGCAGGAGTGGTACATGCCGGACCGCGAGGAGCGGTTCCGGGTCATGCTGGACATGGTCGAGGCCGTCGTGGGGCCCGAACCGAGAGTGCTCGACCTGGCGTGCGGTACGGGAAGTATTACGGACCGGCTCCTCAAGCGGTTCCCGAGGGCCACCAGCACCGGTGTCGACCTCGACCCCGCGCTGCTCGCCATCGCCCGCGGCACCTTCGACGGCGACGACAGGGTCACCTTCGTCACCGCCGACCTGAAGGACCCCCGCTGGACCGAGCGGCTCCCGCACACCTCGTACGACGCCGTCCTCACGGCCACGGCCCTGCACTGGCTGCACAGCGAGCCGCTCGCAGCCCTGTACGGACGGGTCGGGCAACTGGTGCGGGACGGGGGTGTGTTCATGAACGCCGACCACATGATCGACACCGACACGCCCCGGATCAACGCCGCCGAACGCGCTCACCGGCACGCCGCGATGGACCGCGCCCGGGCCGACGGTGCGCTCGACTGGGCGGAGTGGTGGGCCCTCGCCGCCAAGGACCCGGTCCTAGCGGGACCGACCGCGGAGCGCTTCAAGATCTACGGCGAGCACGCCGACGGCGACATGCCCTCCGTCCAGTGGCACGCCCGCACCCTGCGCGCAGCCGGCTTCGGGGAGGCGCGGGCGGTCTGGTCCTCACCGTCGGACTCCCTGGTGCTCGCGGTGAAGTAGGGCGGGGAAGCAGAAGCAACACCAGCAGCAGAAGAGGGGCGGCCGCGGCCGCCCCTCTGGCCGGGAGGAACTGCGCACGCTGCTGCTGAGTCCTCAGGTGCTGCCGAAGAAGTAGGGCCGCGCACACGTAGAAGGGCGGTACGGGCCTCGGCCCGTACCGCCCTTCCTTCGCAGAGCGAGGCTCTACAGAACCTTGGACAGGAACGACTTCGTGCGGTCGTGCTGCGGGTTCGTGAGCACGTCACGCGGGTGACCCGATTCGACGACGACGCCGTCGTCCATGAAGACCAGCGCGTCGCCGACCTCACGGGCGAAGCCCATCTCGTGGGTGACGACGATCATCGTCATGCCGTCCTCGGCCAGACCGCGCATCACGTCCAGGACGTCGCCGACCAGCTCCGGGTCGAGCGCCGAAGTCGGCTCGTCGAAGAGCATCAGCTTCGGCTCCATGGCCAGGGCGCGGGCGATCGCCACCCGCTGCTGCTGTCCGCCGGAGAGCTGGGTCGGGTAGTTCTTGGCCTTGTCGGACAGGCCGACCCGGTCCAGGAGCCGCTCCGCACGGGCCCTGGCGACAGCCTTGGTCTCGCCCTTGACCTGGATCGGCGCCTCCATGACGTTCTCGAGGGCCGTCATGTGCGGGAACAGGTTGAAGCGCTGGAAGACCATGCCGATGTCCCGGCGCTGGAGCGCGACTTCGCTGTCCTTGAGCTCGTAGAGCTTGTCGCCCTTCTGCCGGTAGCCGACCAGGTCGCCGTCGACGTACAGCCGCCCGGCGTTGATCTGCTCCAGGTGGTTGATGCACCGCAGGAACGTCGACTTGCCGGAACCGGACGGGCCGATCAGACAGAAGACCTCACGCGGGGCGACCTCCAGGTCGATGCCCTTGAGGATGTGCGCGGCGCCGAAGGACTTGTGTACGCCTTCGGCCTTCACCATCGCGGTCATGCGGAACCACCCTCCGAGGGACGATTGCTGAAGGAGGCGAGGTTGACCTTGACCCGCTGCCACGGGGTGAGCGGCAGACTGCGCAGGCTGCCCCGGGCGTAGCGGCGCTCCAGGTAGTACTGGCCCACGCTGAAGACGCTGGTCATGATGATGTACCAGATCGAGGCGACGAAGAGCATCTCCATCACCGCGTAACTGGTCGAGCCGATCTGCGACGTGGAGCGCAGCAGTTCGTTGTAGGTGACCGCGTAGACCAGGGACGAGGTCTTCAGCATGTTGATGAACTCGTTGCCGGTCGGCGGGATGATCACCCGCAGCGCCTGCGGGAGCACCACACGGCGCATGGTCTTCGCCTGGGTCATGCCGAGCGCGTGCGAGGCCTCGGTCTGGCCCTCGTCGACCGACTGGATGCCGGCCCGGACGATCTCCGCCATGTACGCGGCCTCGTTGAGGGCCAGCCCCAGCAGGGCGCACATGAACGGGGTCATCACGTCGGTCATCTCGTCCTTGTAGATGAACGGGATGTTGAGGACCGGGAAGATCAGCGCCAGGTTGAACCAGAGCAGCAGCTGCACGTAGACCGGAGTGCCGCGGAAGAACCAGATGTAGAGCCAGGCGACCCAGCTGGTCACCGGGTTCTTCGAGAGGCGCATGACGGCGAGCACCACGCCCAGGACCACGCCGAGGACCATGGCCAGCACGCTGATCAGCAGCGTGCGGCCGGCGCCTGCCAGGACGGTGTCGTCGAACACCTTGTCCTGGACCGCCTGCCACTGGATGTTGCCCTGCGAGAAGGCGTACACGACGGCGGCGAGCAGACCTACGACGACCACGCCGCTGATCCAGCGACCGTAGTGCCGGACGGGAATGGCCCTGATGGTCTCCGGTGCGACGGTGGTTGCCTTGGAGACGGGTGCGGCGACGGCTGATGTGCCGCCGGGCACCTTGTCGAAACTGTCAGTCACGGTGACTGCCCTTCGGTGGTGCGACGGTCACTTGCCGCCGTTGACGGCGGCCTTGTCGATCGCTCCGGTGCCGGCGCCCCACTTGTCGAGCACCTTCTTGTAGGAGCCGTCGGCGATGATCGCGTCGACGGCCTCCTTGAGCACGTCACGCAGTTCGGTGTTGTCCTTGTTGACCGCGATGCCGAACGGGCCGGCGTCGACCTGCTCGCCGACGACCTCGAAGTCGTTGCCGCCACCGGCCTTGCGGGCCAGGTCGACCGCGACGGGGTAGTCGTTGACACCGGCGACGGCGCCGCCCGACTTCACGCGGGTCTGGGCCTCGGTGTCGTTCTCGAAGGACTCGATCTTGATGGCCTTCTCGCCACCGGCGGTGCAGGCCTTGGACTGCTTCTTCAGGGCCTCCTCGTACGTGGTGCCGCGCTGGACCGCCGCGACCTTCCCGCACAGGTCCTCGATGGACTTGATGCCCTCGGGGTTGCCCTTCTTGGTGTAGACGGCGGTGCCGGCGAGGAAGTAGTCGACGAAGTCGACGCCCTTGCCCAGCTTCTTGCCCTTGTCGTCCAGGCCCTCCTGACGCTGCTTGTTGTCCGTGATGGACGACATGGCGATGTCGTGGCGACCGGTGTTCAGGGCGGTGATCAGACCGTCGAAGGAGCCGGAGGTGAACTCGAACTTCACGCCCAGCTGCTTGCCGAGCGCCTCGGCGATGTCGGGGTCGACGCCGACGATCTTGCCGTTCTCGACGGACTCCATCGGGGCGTACTCGGCGTTCGTGCCGACCTTGATGACGCCGGACTTCTGGTACTTCGCCGGGAGCTTGTCGAACAGCGGGGCACCGCTCTTCGACGCGGTGCCGTCACCGGCCTTCGTCGAGCCGCCCTCTGTCTGGTCGCCACAGGCGGTCAGCAGCAGGGTGCCCGCGACCGCGACAGCGCAGACCGCGGCAATCCGGGACTTCGCGGTCGTACGACGCGTGGTGCTTGCGGTCATGGTCGGAATCCTCCGGCGGTGAGAAGAACGCTGGTCATCGGGTTGGCACGCACCATCGGGTGTCGCAACCTTGTGTGATTACGGCATCTTGCCATTCGGACTAGCCCATTCAGGGGACCCGGCATGTCAAAATCGGGTAACGGGCGACCCCCGAACCCCAACGGGCCGGTACTGCAAGGCCGGACCATCTGTTGGAAACCGAGCATTCTTCCGGAGAATCTCCGGTGCGTCTCAACCGGCGGGCGACCTTTATGACCCTTAGTGGACTTGTCCAGATATTCGACTATGAGTCATGTCACCGAGGCGGTATGGACTCGTCCGGGGCCCCGTCCGTCCGGTAAGAAAGACCTTTACACCCCTCATCCGGGGCCCAGGGCGCGTGTGCGGCGCGCCCGCGCGTACGTACTTCCCCTGCGGAGCGGGCCAACCGCTCAGTGCCGGGAACGTACGTGGTGCCCACCCACCCCTCCTCAACCAGGAGTGGCCACCCTCAAACGATGAAGACTTAAGGGGTCAACACAATGGCAGCGGAGATCGTCAATCCTCGCAGCGACGACAGCAAGACGCACGGTGCGGCCAGTGCGAACGACATCAGCAGTGCGGGCGAGCTCTTCGATCCGGCCTTCGCCCTCCACCGCGGCGGGAAGATGGCCGTGCAGGCCACCGTGCCCATCCGCGACAAGGACGACCTGTCCCTCGCGTACACGCCGGGCGTGGCCAAGGTGTGCAGCGCCATCGCCGAGAATCCCGAGCTCGTCCACGACTACACCTGGAAGTCGCAGGTCGTGGCCGTCGTGACGGACGGCACCGCCGTGCTCGGCCTCGGGGACATCGGCCCCGAGGCATCCCTTCCGGTGATGGAGGGCAAGGCGATCCTGTTCAAGCAGTTCGGCGGCGTCGACGCGGTTCCGATCGCGCTCGCGACCACGGACACGGACGAGATCATCGAGACCGTGGTGCGCCTCGCGCCGTCCTTCGGCGGGGTCAACCTGGAGGACATCTCGGCCCCCAGGTGCTTCGAGATCGAGCGCAAGCTCCAGGAGCGCCTGGACATTCCGGTCTTCCACGACGACCAGCACGGCACGGCCGTCGTGACGCTCGCGGCACTGCGCAACGCCGCCAAGCTCTCGGGGCGGACCCTCGGTGATCTGCGCGGCGTCATCTCCGGTGCCGGTGCGGCCGGGGTTGCCATCGCGAAGTTCCTGCTGGAGGCGGGCATCGGTGACGTCGCCGTCGCCGACCGCAAGGGCATTGTCAGCCGGGACCGCGACGACCTCACGGACGTCAAGCGAGAGCTGGCGGAACTGACGAACAGGGGGGGCCTCTCCGGTCCGCTGGAGACGGCCCTCGCCGGTGCGGACGTCTTCATCGGGGTCTCCGGCGGCACGGTTCCCGAGCCGGCGGTCGCCTCGATGGCACGGGGAGCGTTCGTCTTCGCCATGGCGAACCCGAACCCCGAGGTCCACCCCGACATCGCGCACAAGTACGCGGCGGTCGTGGCGACCGGGCGCTCGGACTACCCGAACCAGATCAACAACGTGCTGGCGTTCCCCGGCATCTTCGCGGGCGCTCTCCAGGTCCGGGCCTCCCGGATCACCGAGGGCATGAAGATCGCCGCGGCGAACGCACTGGCCGATGTCGTGGGCGACGAACTGGCGGCGGACTACGTGATCCCGTCGCCGTTCGACGAGCGGGTCGCTCCTGCGGTCACGGCCGCGGTGGCCGCGGCCGCGCGGGCCGAGGGCGTGGCACGCCGCTGATGCGGTGAGGCGGGGGTGGGTCGGGGAGCGGGTCCGCTGCGCGGGTCTGTTCCCCACCCGCCCCCGTTCCTGTCGGGGCGAGCTCGTTGGGGCGAGCGTCACACCATCGGACAGTTACGTCACGGCGCGTCACCGCCTATCGTCGGGGCCATGTTCGCCGCCTACGCCGCACGCATCGACCGGGACCAGCCCCTCAACGGACTTGAGCTGGGCGAACGCCCCGCTCCCGAGGCGCGATCCGGCTGGACCACCGTCTCCGTCAGGGCCGCCTCCCTCAACCACCACGACCTCTGGTCCCTGCGGGGCGTCGGCCTCGCCGAGGACAAGCTGCCCATGATCCTCGGCTGCGACGCCGCGGGGATCGACCAGGACGGCAACGAGGTCGTCCTGCACTCGGTGATCGGCCAGACCGGACACGGCGTCGGTCCCCGGGAGCCCCGCTCCATCCTCACCGAGCGCTACCAGGGGACGTTCGCCGAGCAGGTCACGGTCCCGAGCTGGAACGTGCTGCCCAAGCCGAAGGAACTCACCTTCGAGCAGGCCGCCTGCCTTCCGACCGCGTGGCTCACCGCGTACCGGATGCTGTTCACCAACGCGGGCGTGCGGCCGGGCGACTCCGTCCTCGTCCAGGGGGCCGGTGGCGGTGTCGCCACCGCGGCGATCGTGCTCGGCAGGGCCGCCGGGCTCAGGGTGTACGCCACCAGCCGTGACGAAGCCAGGCGCAAGCGGGCCGTCGAGCTGGGTGCGATCGAGGCGTACGAGCCCGGCGCACGGCTGCCGCAGCGCGTCGACGCCGTCATCGAGACCGTGGGCGCAGCGACCTGGTCACACTCGGTGAAGTCCCTCCGTCCCGGCGGCACACTGGTCATCTCGGGTGCGACCAGCGGCGACCGTCCCGCGCATGCGGAGCTGACCCGGATCTTCTTCCTGGAGCTCAAGGTCGTCGGTTCGACGATGGGCTCCAAGGACGAACTGGAGGACCTGCTGTCGTTCTGCGCGGCCACAGGGGTACGTCCCGTCATCGATGAGGTCCTTCCGCTGGATCGGGCCCGTGAGGGCTTCGAGCGACTCGCTGCCGGAGACCAGTTCGGGAAGATCGTTCTGACCACCGTGTGACCGCCGGGACCGAAGGCGCCCCGTGCGCCGGGGAGGGGCTGTCGCTGCGCCCCTGGCAGCCGTACGACGCCCCGGCCGTCCTTGGTGCCTTCGCCCCGGCCGAGATGTCGCGCCAGTCGGGCCGGCCGGTCACTTCCCCGGCCGAGGCCCTGGACTGGATCGCCGACCGGGAGAACGGGCGAGCGGCCGGCTCGGGTACGCGTGGGCCGTCGTCCGGGAGAACGTGGTGCTCGGGTGTGCCGCCGTGACCGCGGTGAACCACGTCCACGACACGGGCTGGGTCTCGTACCGGACGGTTGAGGGGGCGCGTGGCGGGGGTGTTGCCGCCGCGGGCGTACGGGCGCTCGCCCGCTGGGCCTTCGACGATCTGGGACTCCACCGGCTGGAACTCGGACACCGGACGAACAACCCGGCCTCCTGCAAGGTGGCCGAGCGGGCCGGCTTCGCGGTGGAGGGCCTCGAACGGGGGAAGCTCCGCTACGGCGACGTCCGGTACGACGTGGAGCGGCACGCCCGGCCGGCCACCGATCCTGTCAATTTTGGTTGACGCCTCTTGGTTGTCAATGTAAGTTGACATCATGACCGAAGCAACGGATCTCGCCGCACGTGCCGGTGATCACGACCCGCGCGTGGGGTTGCGGGCCGTCGCCGCGCTGCGGCGGCTGCTTGAGCAACTCGAAGCCGTGCAAGTGAGAAGTGCCCGCGCCCAGGGCTGGTCGTGGCAGGAAATCGCCGCAGAGCTGGGTGTCAGCCGGCAGGCCGTGCACAAGAAGTACGGGAGGCATTGATGTTCGAGCGATTCACGAAGGGTGCCCGGGCCACGGTGACCGGCGCCGTGGTTCATGCCGAGCGAAAGGGCTCGAACTCGGTCACCGAGGAGCATCTGCTGCTCTCGCTGCTGGACCGGACAGGCAGCCGCGCGGCCTTCGCCACCGCCTCCCTCGGTCTCGTCGACCAACGCTCCTCCCTGGAGGCGGCTCTCGCGGAGGCCAGGCGTCTCGGCGGCCTCACCAAGGCGGATACGGAGGCGCTGGCCGGTCTGGGTATCGACGTCACCGAGATCGTGGCCAGAGTCGAAGGGGCCCATGGCGAGGGAGCCCTGCAAGGCGACCGCAGGAGCCGTCGGTGGTGGTCGGCGCAGCGCCCGTTCACCGGGGGCGCGAAGGGCATCCTGGAGAAGTCCCTGCGTGTCGCCCTCGGGCGCGGCGACAAATTCATCGGCGAGGAACACGTCCTGCTGGCACTGACGGCCTGCCCCGGAGTGGTCGCCGATGTGCTCGCGGAACACGGCGCCACGTACGCCACGGTGGAGCGTGCGCTGTACGGGGACGAGGGGGAAGGCCGGGCGAAGGCGGGCTGACACCCACCGGGCCCGCCCCGGCCCTTGGGCCCGCCCCACTACCGGGCAAAGAGGCCCACCGGCCGAAGAGGCCGCCCGGGCGAAGAGGCCGCCCGGGCGAAGGGCCGCCCGGGGCCCCCGGGCCTGACCATCCGCCGGGCTGCCCCTGCCCCCCCCCCGGCGTAGGCTCCGGCCGGACCCGGTCGGAACCTACGCCCGGCCGCTTCGCCGGTTCAGCCCTTCTTGGTGTTCTCGGTCTTGCCGTCGGCGGTGCCTCGGAGCAGTGTGCCGATGTGTGCCGCGGCCGTCGCGAGGTGGCGGCGGGCCTCTGTCAGCTGGTCCTCGGTGACTCCCCGGTCCCGCGCCACGTCCCGGATGTCGTCGCGGAAGCGGTCCAGCAGGCGGTCGAGGTCGCGGGACGGGTCGCCCGTGGTCGTCGCGTCGGAGGCCCACTCGACGTCGGGGGCCCACTCGACGTCGGGGGCGGCGGGGTCGGGCCTCGTGTACGAGGGCCAGCTGCCGGTCTTCGCGAAGTTGCCGAGCTGGCCGGTGATCTCGGCCAGGCCTTCCCGTACGCCCGTGGGCCAGTCGCCCCGAGCGAAATGCTCCTGCACCTGGCGTGCGGCGTTCTGCATCTGCTCACGCGCCTTCTCGTGGGCCTCCCGGGCCTGCCGGCGGGCCTGCTCCGCGTCTTCACGGGCGCGACGGGACTCGTCCTTCGCCCGGCGGGCCTGTTCCTTCCACTCCTGCTTCGCCTTGCGGAGCTCTTCCTTCGCCGTGCGCCATGTCTCGCTGTCCCCGAAGTCGGAGTCCCAGCCGCTCCGGGCGCCGCCCGTCGCCTGTCGCGACTCGGACGCCGCCGCCCGCATCTCGCTGCGCACCTTGCCCGCCGCCCCGCGTACGTCGTCGCGGATCTCCGCGGCCAGCTCGGAGACCGATTCGCGGATCTCCAGCTCCAGGTCGGCCAGCTCGCCGCCGCGGCCCGCCAGTTCGGCGCGCCCGGCGTCGGTGATCGAGTAGACCTTGCGGCCGCCTTCGGTGGCATGGGTGACCAGGCCTTCGGCCTCCAGCTTCGCCAGGCGCGGGTACACGGTGCCGGCCGACGGCGCGTACAGCCCCTGGAAGCGTTCCTCCAGCAGACGGATCACTTCGTAGCCGTGCCGCGGGGCCTCGTCCAGCAGCTTCAGGAGATACAGGCGTAGGCGGCCGTGGGCGAATACGGGGGGCATGTCAGAGCACCTTTCCGGTCGGCTCGGCGTCGTACTGGTCGTCCTCGGCCGGTGGGCGGCGCAGCAGGGCGATCGAGCCGGACACGGTCGTCGCCTTGAGCTTCCCCGTCCCGGCGCCGAGCGTGCCGGTGATCTTCTTCGCTCCCCACTGGCCGCCCACCCGCAGGTCCTCGAAGGCGTTGGAGACCGCGCCGCTCGCGGTGTTCGCCTCGACCTTCGCGTCCGCCGGATGCGGCAGCCGGATGGCGATCTCGCCGGAGACCGTGGTCAGCCTGATGTCCGTGGGCTTCGGGGACGTGTCGACATCAAGGACCATGTGGCCGCTGACCGATTCGGCCCGCACCGACGTCCCGGCGCCCTCGACGACCGTCAGGTCTCCCGATACGGACTGGAAGCGGAGGTCGCCGGTGACGGCCTGGGCCTCCAGGTTGCCGGAGACGGTCTCCGCGCGGACCACGCCGGAGAGTCCCACCAGGGTGGTGTCACCGGTGACACCCCGCAGCTCCGTGCGGCCCCGGATCCCGGAGACGACCGCCCCGGCGCCGACCACACCGACCTCCACCGCGGAACCGGAGGGAACAGCGAGCGAGACGACGGCGTGACGCCGCGGCGTCTTCCGGTCGAGCCAGCTGAGGAACCCCTTCCAGGGCAGATCCTCGTAGGTCACGGTCAGGGTGCCGTCCCGCTGGGTCACGATCAGCGGGGGGCCCTCGATGCCGGAGACCTCCAGGCGCGCGGTGGCCTCGTCGGTGCCGACGACATTGACCGCCCCGTTGACGATGCGCACACTGAGCGCCGTCACGGGGGCGTCGAATGTGAGCCTCTGGGGCTCGGCGACGGACCACGTCGACTCAGGCATGGATCGGACCTCCCGGAGAGCATGACGTGACGCAACATATCGCGTCTCTTGAGAACACGATATATCGCGGATTGCGGAAGTCAAGGGGCCTTCGATGGATCGCGATAGCGGACAAATAAAGCCATGTGTGGGCGAATTGCCCTAGCGTATGGACCATGACCGCGACATCCGTGGGCGCCCTGCTGCTGTGCCGGGCCGACCCCGAGACCGTACGGCCCCTGGCGCATCTCCTGCGCGAACCGATGCTGCTCACCCCGGCCGGCGACGGGTGGAGCGCCGTCGTTCCCGAGGGGAAGCCCTGGCGCAGTGAGGGCGGCGAGCCGGTCGACCGGGTCCTCGGCGGCTGGGCGACCGCGCTCGCGGTGGGTTCGGCGTGGCCGGTGCTCGCCCTGTGGTGGGACGGCGACCGCTCCGGCTACACCCTCGCCTCGGGCTTCCGCCGCCCGGTCGGCTACATCTGGCTGGCCGACGGCACCCCGGCGGGCGAGGACGAGGCCATGCGGACGTTCGCGGTACGGCTGGGCCTCGACCCGGTCCTGGACGTCCAGGAACTGGAGGCGCTGACGCGTCCGGACCCGGAGGCGGACGCCGACGCCCGGCTGCGCGGACTTCTCTCCGTCCTCTCCCGTACCGGCGTCTCCCTCCCCGCCGGCCTCACCCCCGGCGAACCGGCCGACCGGCTGCGCGGCGTGGCCGGGGCGCACCCGCAAGCGGAACAGATCGAGTGGGCCGGCTGGCGCGATGCCGTACGGGTGGAGCTCGACGCGGTCGAGAGCGGAAGTCTCGGGCCGTGGGTGCTCGGTCCCCGGGCCCGTGCAGCGGCCGCCGCGCAGGTCGCGGTAGGAGTTCCGCTCGCTCTGTGGGGTGCCCGCCGACGCAGCGGGGGCTGGGTCGCGGCGGGCCTGATCCTGCTGGCGCAGGGCGCCCTGGGGCTCGCCTACAACCGGTTCAGACGCGAAGCGGAAGCCGCGGGAACGCCCCGGCGGTGACTACTCGTCCTCGTCCTCGTCGTCGAGCCGGGCCAGCCAGGTCGCCAGGCGCTCGACGGGAACCTCGAAGTCGGGGTTGAGGTCGACGAACGTGCGCAGCTGCTCGGCGAGCCACTCGAAGGTGACTTCCTCCTCGCCGCGCCGCTTCTCAAGTTCCTCGATGCCACGGTCCGTGAAGTACATGCGACCAGAATAACGAGGCCGAAACGCCGCGGTGCCCGGCCCCGCGATGATCTCGCGGGACCGGGCACCGACGGTGCTTACAGCAGCCGATCAGGCCTCGAAGACCTCGTTGACCAGCTGGGTCTGCTCGGCCTGGTGACGCTTGGCCGAACCGACCGCCGGGGACGAGCCGTGCCGGCGCGAGATGCGGCGCAGGCGCTCACCGTGCGGCACATCGGCGCCGACGGCCAGGTCCAGGTGGTCGATCAGGTTGAGAGCGATGAACGGCCACGCCCCCTGGTTGGCCGGCTCCTCCTGGGCCCAGAGGTACTTCTCCGCGTTCGGGTACTTGGCGATCTCGGCCTGGATCTCCGCACCCGGCAGCGGGTACAGGCGCTCCAGACGGATGATCGCCGTCTCCGTGTCGCCACGCTTCTCGCGCTCGGCGTCCAGGTCGTAGTAGAGCTTGCCGGCGCAGAAGACGACCTTGCGGACCGCTTCCGCCTTGACCGACTCGTCGCCGATCACCGGACGGAAGCCGCCGGTGGTGAACTCCTCCGCCTTCGACGCCGCCGCCTTGAGACGGAGCATCGACTTCGGCGTGAAGACGATCAGCGGCTTGTGGTGCGGGTTGTGCACCTGCCACCGCAGAAGGTGGAAGTAGTTCGACGGCAGGGTGGGCATCGCCACCGTCATGTTGTCCTGCGCGCACATCTGCAGGAAGCGCTCCGGGCGGGCGGACGAGTGGTCCGGGCCCTGGCCCTCGTAACCGTGCGGCAGCAGCAGCGTGACGCCGGACGTCTGGCCCCACTTCTGCTCGGCCGAGGAGATGAACTCGTCCACGACCGTCTGCGCGCCGTTGACGAAGTCACCGAACTGGGCCTCCCAGATGACCAGCGACTCCGGGCGGGCCAGCGAGTAGCCGTACTCGAAGCCCATCGCCGCGTACTCGCTGAGCAGCGAGTCGTAGACGTTGTAGCGCGCCTGGTCGTCGGAGAGGTAGAGCAGCGGGGTGTAGTCCTCGCCGGTCTTCTGGTCGACGAGGACCGCGTGGCGCTGGCCGAACGTGCCGCGGCGGGTGTCCTGGCCGGCGAGCCGGACCGGAGTGCCCTCCATCAGCAGCGATCCGATGGCCAGGGTCTCGCCCATGCCCCAGTCGATCGTGCCGTTGTCCACCGAGGCCGCGCGGCGCTGCATCTGCGGCATCAGACGCGGGTGGACGGTGATCCCGTCGGGGATGTTGACCTGGGACTCGGCGATCAGCTTCACGACCTCCGAGGAGACCGCGGTGTTCACCGCCACCGGGAACTCGGCCTGGACGTCCGGGACATGCGGCTGGGACGGCGCGGAGGTGGCTTCGCGGACCTCCGCGAAGACCTTCTCCAGCTGACCCTGGAAGTCCTGGAGCGCCTGCTCGGCCTCCTCCAGCGTGATGTCGCCGCGACCGATGAGGGACTCGGTGTAGAGCTTGCGCACCGAGCGCTTCTTGTCGATCAGGGTGTACATCTGCGGGTTGGTGAACTCCGGGTTGTCGCCCTCGTTGTGACCGCGACGGCGGTAGCAGATGAGGTCGATGACGACGTCCTTGTTGAACGTCTGCCGGTACTCGAAGGCGAGCCGCGCGACGCGGACCACGGCCTCCGGGTCGTCACCGTTGACGTGGATGATCGGCGCCTCGATCATGCGCGCGACGTCAGTGGCGTACATCGAGGAGCGCGACGCCTCCGGGGCGGCGGTGAAGCCGACCTGGTTGTTGATGACGACGTGGACCGTACCGCCGGTGCGGTAGCCGCGCAGCTGCGACATGTTGAGCGTCTCGGCGACGACGCCCTGGCCCGCGAAGGCCGCGTCGCCGTGGAGCGCGACGGGCAGGACCGTGAAGTCCGTGCCGGCCTTGTTGATGATGTCCTGCTTGGCGCGGGCGATGCCCTCGAGAACCGGGTCGACGGCCTCCAGGTGCGAGGGGTTGGCGGCCAGCGAGACCTTGATCTGCTCGCCGTCCAGACCGGTGAAGGTGCCCTCGGCGCCCAGGTGGTACTTGACGTCGCCGGAACCGTGCATCGACCGCGGGTCGAGGTTGCCCTCGAACTCCCGGAAGATCTGCGCGTACGACTTGCCGACGATGTTCGCCAGGACGTTCAGACGGCCGCGGTGGGCCATACCGATGACGACCTCGTCGAGGCGCGCCTCGGCGGCGGAGTCGATGACCGCGTCGAGCAGCGGGATGACGGACTCCCCGCCCTCCAACGAGAATCGCTTCTGGCCGACGTACTTGGTCTGCAGGAACGTCTCGAAGGCCTCCGCGGCGTTCAGACGGCGCAGGATCCGCAGCTGCTCCTCGCGCTCCGGCGCGGGGCGCGGACGCTCCACCCGGTCCTGGAGCCACTTGCGCTCCTTCGGGTCCTGGATGTGCATGAACTCGATGCCTGTGGTGCGGCAGTACGACTCACGCAGCACACCGAGGATGTCGCGGAGCTTCATCAGCGTCTGCCCGGCGAAACCGCCGACCGCGAAGTCCCGCTCCAGGTCCCACAGGGTGAGGCCGTGCTCGTTGATGTCCAGGTCGGGGTGCTTGCGCTGGCGGTACTCCAGCGGGTCGGTGTCGGCCATGACGTGGCCGCGGACCCGGTAGGAGTGGATCAGCTCGAAGACCCGTGCGGCCTTGGTGACGTCGTCGTCGTGCGAGGCGTCGATGTCCTTGAGCCAGCGGACGGGCTCGTAGGGGATGCGCAGCGCCTTGAAGATCTCGTCGTAGAAGTCGTTCTCGCCGAGCAGGAGCTGGGACAGGACGCGCAGGAACTCGCCGGACGCGGCGCCCTGGATGACCCGGTGGTCGTACGTCGAGGTCAGCGTCATGACCTTCGAGATGCCCAGCTTGTTCAGGGTGTCCTGCGAGGTGCCCTGGAACTCCGCCGGGTAGTCCATCGCGCCGACGCCCATGATGAGGCCCTGTCCGGGCATCAGGCGGGGCACCGAGTGAACGGTGCCGATGCCGCCGGGGTTGGTCAGCGAGGCGGTGACCCCGGAGAAGTCGTCCATGCCGAGCTTGCCGACACGGGCGCGGCGGACGATGTCCTCGTACGCCTGCCAGAACTCGAAGAAGTTGAGGGTCTCGGCCTTCTTGATGGCCGCGACGACCAGCTGGCGGTCGCCGTTCGGCTTCACCAGGTCGATGGCCAGGCCGAGGTTGATGTGCTCCGGCTTGACCAGGGTCGGCTTGCCGTCCTTGACCGCGAAGGAGTAGTTCATCGACGGCATGGCCTTGAGGGCCTGCACCATCGCGTAGCCGATGAGGTGGGTGAAGGAGATCTTCCCGCCGCGGGCCCGCTTGAGGTGGTTGTTGATGACGATGCGGTTGTCGAAGAGCAGCTTCACCGGGACGGCGCGGACGGATGTGGCCGTCGGCAGCTCCAGCGAGGCGTTCATGTTCTTCGCGACGGCGGCCGAGGGGCCGCGCAGTGTCACGTACTCAGGGCCGGCCGGAGCCTCGGTCGCATCGGCGGCCTCGGCCTTCGCGGGTGCTGCCTTCGCCGGGGCGGGTGCTGCCGGAGCAGGGGCGGCCGGAGCAGGGGCCGCCGCCTTCGGCGCCGGAGCGGCGGGTGCGGGCACGGCGGCCGTGGCCGGGGCCTTCGCCACGGACTCGGCCGGAACGGCGTTGTCGACGGTGGTCGCGGCGGGAGCGGGCGTCACCGCAGCCCCCGCGGCTGCGGGGCCGGGCTTGTCCGCCGTGCCGGACGTGCCCGGCTTGTAGTCGGCGAAGAAGTCCCACCAGGCGCGATCGACCGAGCTGGGGTCCTGGAGGTACTGCTGGTAGATCTCGTCGACAAGCCACTCATTGGGGCCGAATGCGGCCGCCGGGTTGGACCCGGAGCCTGCTTCTTGATCGGTCGAGATGCTCGAGTTACTGGGGGACTGAGACGACACGGCGGCAACCGCCCTCTTCCGCTTCACAAGGTGATGGACAGCGGAAATCAAGGCTACGCCTCCCCAGCCGTTACATGCAGGCCGGGCCGGTCTTCGTCGTGCACATCACATCGGAAGCCGGGTTTCGGCGCATGAAATGGCGGGAAACAAGCGGGGTTCCGCTGCACTTCGGGTACGCGAGGCCGTGGACACGGCCCCTTGGACCGTATCTCTTTCGGGGCCACGGCGTAGAACGCCGCCTTCCGGTTCGAACTCTATGTCAACCGTGGAACTGAGAGGTCCCCGGAAGAGTGACCTGGATCCGGCATCCGCGAGCTGATTCGGCCACGCCGATACGGCCGCCGTGCAGATCCACCGCCCAGCGGGCGATCGCCAGCCCCAGCCCCGTACCGCCGTCGTTGCCGGACCCGTGCGGGTAGGGCGCCTGGCCCCGGTTGAAGCGTTCGAAGACCCGGTGGCGCTCCGCCTCCGGAATGCCCGGGCCCTCGTCCACGACCTCCAGTTCGAGCGACTCGGGGTGGTCCCCGCGACGCGCCAGCACCGTCACCCGGCCGTGCGGAGGGCTGTGCTTGACCGCGTTGTCGATGAGATTGGCGACCACCTGGTGCAGCCGTTCCGCGTCCGCGTGCGCGGTCAGCTCGGGCGGCGACACGTCGAGGTGCAGATGGACGTCCGTACGGGAGTGGTTGCCGGAGCCCGAGGAGAGCCTGCGGTGCGAGGCCGCCAGGTTCGCTTCCTTCAGGACCCCCGACAGATAGGGCCACACCTCGAAGCGGCGTGCCTTCAGCGTGACCACGCCGTTGTCCAGCCGTGAGAGGTCCAGCAGCGTCTCCACCAGCCTGCCGAGGCGCTCGGTCTGCTTCAGGGCCGTACGCATCGTCTCGGGATCGGCGGCGGACACGCCGTCCACCACGTTCTCCAGTACGGCTCTCAGCGCCGCGATGGGGGTGCGCAGCTCGTGCGAGACATTGGCCACCAGCTCCTTGCGGTGCCTGTCCTCGGCCTCCAGGTCGTCCGCCATGCGGTTGATCGTCTGCGCCAGGTCGCCGAGCTCGTCGCGGCGTCCGGCGCCGCTCACCCGTCTCGTGTAGTCGCCGTGCGAGATCGATCGGGCGACAGCTCTCATCTCGTCCAGCGGTGCGGTCAGGCCGTGGGCCACGAACTGGGTGATCAGCAGCGTGGCGATCACCGAGAAGACCGTGATGAACCTGAACTCGGTCCTGGTGCGCAGCGCGACGATCAGCAGGCCGGTCGTGATGAACACCGAGACCACGACGAGCGTGCCCAGCTTGGCCTTGATCGAGAAGGGCCGCAGTCCGGAGCCGGGCCGCGTCATGGCGCGGGAGTCTCCAGGGCGTAACCGACGCCGTGCACCGTTCGGATCCGCTCGGCGCCGATCTTCCGGCGCAGCGCCTTGATGTGGCTGTCGACCGTACGGGTGCCCGAGGCGTCCGCCCAGTCCCACACCTCTGCCAGGAGCTGCTCCCGGGACAGCACCGCGCGCGGTGTGTTGGCCAGGCAGACCAGCAGGTCGAACTCGGTCGGCGTCAGGTGGACGTCGTCGGCGCGCACCCGGACCCGGCGCTGCGCGTGGTCGATCTCCAGCTCGCCGAGGCGCAGGATGCCGCTGCGCGGGGTGACCGCGGCCAGCGCGGCCCGCTCCACCCGCCGCAGCAGGACGTGCACCCGCGCCGCCAGCTCACGCATGGAGAACGGCTTGGTCATGTAGTCGTCGGCGCCGACCCCGAGCCCGACCAGCATGTCGGTCTCGTCGTCGCGTGCGGTGAGCATCAGCACCGGTACGGGGCGCCGGGCCTGCACACGGCGGCAGACTTCCAGGCCGTCGAAGCCGGGAAGCATGATGTCGAGCACCATCAGATCAGGCTGCCAGGCCTCGGCCGCGTCCACGGCCGCCGGACCGTCCAGTGCGGTCTGCACCAGAAAGCCCTCGGCCCGCAGACGGGCGGAAATGGCGTCGACGATCGTCGCGTCGTCCTCGACCACCAGAACCCGGCGCTGAGCCCCGGGGGTGGCCGCGACGCCGTTGTGGGTGGTGTGTGTCTGTTCCATCGCCCCGCCCCTGCCCGTTCTCGCGGAGGCCATTCCCCCGGAGGCACGGTTATCGCTTGTGGATTTCGTGGGTGATCCCTTGTGCCGGTCAGAGCGTAAAGGCAGAAGACGGCTCACGGCTACGCAGGGTGTTGACCGAGGTGAAGGTGTTACCTCCCCGGGAGCGGCGGATCGTCGGCCATGTGGCGCTTGGCCCGCGGGATACCGGGGCGATGGATACCGGGTGGGGGTTCAGGCACTCCGGAGTGCGAGATGGACCACGTCGGGCACACCTCGGGCAACGGCTACTTCTTCGGTCCGTACCGCGTGGAATCCGGCATTCCGTAAGGCGTTCTCGAAGTCCGCGGACGGCTGCGCGGACCACACGGCAAGGACTCCGCCGGGCGTCAGGCGGGCCAGGCAGGCCGCGAGACCGGCCGGTGAATAGAGGCTTCCGTTGCCCTCCGTGACGGTCCAGTCGGGGCCGTTGTCGATGTCCAGGCACAGCGCGTCGTAACGCTCCGTGGTCGTACGGAGGTGCTCGACGAGGTCCGTACGGAGGATCTCGGTCCGCGGATCGGTGAGCGCGGCCCCGGAGATCCGGCCGAGCGGCCCCTCCAGGTGCCAGTCCACGATCGCCTGTTCCCGCTCGACGACCACGATCCGGCCCCACTGCTCGCCGGCCGCGGCGCGAACCAGCGAGAAGCCGACGCCGAGCCCGCCGATGAGCACGGCAGGGTCCTGTCGCCCGTCGGGCAGCGCGTCGAGCGCCGCGTCGATCAGCAGCCGCTCCGAGCGCCCGTCGGAGGTGTCCATGAGGAAGCAGCCGTTGGCGATGATCTCCAAGTCGTCGCCGCGCTCCCGCAGGACGACTTCACCGTACGGCCCTTCGCGCCGGTCGAGGGTGACGGGGCGGTGGACGTCTGTGACGGACATGTGGGCGGTCTCCGGTCTCCGGTCGGCGGCGGGACGGTCGGCGGGTCCATCATCCCCAGCCGCCGCCGCCGGGACCATCGGATTTCCGCAGTGTCACCCTCCGGCCCGCGCGGCCGCCGTGTTCGATCTCGCCGCTCGCGGGGCGGCCCGTCGGGAATGGCAGTGCCACGCGGAACGCTGCCGTAGAGGCATGCGCCGTGGGGCCCGCAGGCCTCGGGGCGGGGCAGGGCTCCAGGGCGATCGCTGAGAGCGAACACCCGGTGGGGAACATTCGGTAGCTCAGAAGCATTGAGTCCACATAACTCAACTTGCCTGCCGAAGGGGAGATCATGACTGCTGAGTCCACGTCCCAGGCGTCCACGCCGGTCGACCTGCCCGTGCTGCCGCTCGACGACGAGGTCGTGCTTCCCGGAATGGTGGTGCCGCTCGATCTGTCCGATGCGGAAGTACGTGCCGCCGTGGAGGCGGCCCAGGCCGTCGCACGGCCCGGCGGCGGCAAGCCC
The DNA here is from genome assembly GCF_045207585.1 of Streptomyces sp. NBC_00887. Classification (NCBI taxonomy): domain Bacteria; kingdom Bacillati; phylum Actinomycetota; class Actinomycetes; order Kitasatosporales; family Streptomycetaceae; genus Streptomyces; species Streptomyces sp. NBC_00887. The sequence continues at coordinate 4,604,350 of NZ_CP108788.1, read as the reverse complement.
GAGGTGCTGCTCGTCCCCCGTATCGACGGGAACTACACGGGGACCGGTGTCCTCGGGACCGTCGAGCAGGTCGGGCGGCTCTCGGACGGGGACCCGGGCGCTCTCATCCGCGCCCGTCACCGGGTACGGATCGGTGCCGGGACCAGCGGGCCCGGCGGGGCGCTGTGGGTGGAGGGCACACGGATCGAGGTGTCCCTGCCCGATCCACTGCCCGGCTCCGCCGCCGAACTCGCCAAGGAGTACAAGGCGCTCGCCACCAGCTGGCTGAAGAAGCGCGGTGCCTGGCAGGTCGTGGACCGGGTGCAGCAGATCGAGGACATCTCGGCGCTCGCCGACAACTCCGGGTACTCGCCCTTCCTCACCACCGCCCAGAAGGTCCAGCTGCTGGAGACCGTGGACGCGGTCGCCCGGCTCAAGCTGGCCGTCCAGTGGCTCGGCGAGCACCTCGCCGAGCAGGACGTCGCCGAATCCATCGCCAAGGACGTCCAGGAGGGCGTCGACAAGCAGCAGCGCGAATTCCTGCTGCGGCGCCAGCTCGACGCCGTACGCAAGGAGCTCTCCGAACTCAACGGTGATCCGGAGGACGAGTCCGACGACTACCGGGCGCGTGTCGAGGCCGCCGAGCTCCCCGGGAACGTCCGTGAGGCCGCGCTCAAGGAGGTCGAGAAGCTGGAGCGCGCGTCCGACCAGAGCCCCGAGGGCTCCTGGATCCGCACCTGGCTGGACACCGTCCTGGAACTGCCGTGGACCGAGCGGACCGAGGACGCGTACGACATCAGGGGCGCCCAGGAGATCCTGGACGCGGAGCACGCCGGCCTGCAGGACGTGAAGGAGCGCATCACCGAGTACCTCGCGGTGCGCAAGCGGCGTGCCGACCGCGGGCTCGGTGTGGTCGGCGGGCGGCGCGGCGGTGCCGTGCTGGCGCTGGTCGGTCCGCCGGGGGTGGGCAAGACCTCGCTCGGTGAGTCCGTGGCGCACGCCATGGGCCGCAAGTTCGTCCGCGTCGCACTCGGCGGCGTCCGGGACGAGGCGGAGATCCGCGGCCACCGGCGTACGTACGTCGGCGCGCTCCCGGGTCGCATCGTCCGCGCCATCAAGGAGGCCGGTTCGATGAACCCGGTCGTCCTGCTCGACGAGATCGACAAGGTCGGCTCGGACTTCCGGGGCGACCCCGCCGCCGCCCTGCTCGAGGTGCTCGACCCGGCGCAGAACCACACCTTCCGCGACCACTACCTGGAGGTCGAACTCGACCTCAGCGACGTGGTGTTCCTGGCCACGGCGAATGTGCTCGAAGCCATCCCGGAAGCCCTGCTCGACCGCATGGAGCTGGTCAGGCTGGACGGCTACACCGAGGACGAGAAGGTCGTCATCGCCCGCGACCACCTGCTCCCGCGCCAGCTGGAGCGGGCAGGTCTGGAGAAGGACGAGGTGAGCCTCGACGAGTCGGCGCTGCGCAAGCTGGCCGGCGAGTACACGAGGGAGGCCGGCGTACGGAACCTGGAGCGGGCGGTCGCACGACTGCTCCGCAAGGTCGCGGCACAGCACGAACTGGGCGACCGCGAGCTCCCGTTCACGGTGACCGATGAGGACCTGCGGGGCCTGATCGGACGCCCCCACCACGTGCCCGAGTCCGCCCAGGTACCGGCCGAGCGCCGCACCGCGGTGCCGGGCGTGGCCACCGGGCTCGCGGTGACCGGAGCGGGCGGCGACGTGCTGTTCGTCGAGGCGTCGCTGGCCGACCCGGAGACCGGGGCGTCCGGACTGACCCTCACGGGCCAGCTCGGCGACGTGATGAAGGAGTCCGCCCAGATCGCGCTGAGCTTCCTGCGGTCGCACGGCGCGGAGCTGGAACTGCCGGTCGCGGACCTGAAGGACCGCGGCGCGCACATCCACTTCCCGGCGGGCGCCGTTCCCAAGGACGGCCCGAGTGCCGGCATCACGATGACGACGGCGCTGGCCTCGCTGCTCTCGGGGCGGCTCGTCCGTACCGATGTGGCGATGACCGGTGAGGTGTCACTGACCGGACGGGTGCTGCCGATCGGCGGTCTGAAGCAGAAGCTGCTGGCCGCGCACCGGGCGGGCATCACCACGGTGGTGATCCCCAAGCGGAACGAGGCCGACCTGGACGACGTCCCGGCCGAGGTCCTCGACACCCTGGAGATCCACCCGGTCACCGATGTCCGCCAGGTGCTGGAGATCGCGCTCGCTCCGGCGTCGGTCGGGGCAGAGGAGAGGATCCCGGCTGCGGCGTAGGTGTCACGCAGTGACGGGCGTGGCACCACGGACACGGCCGGTACGGACGGCCCGCTCCTCCCGCGAGGGAGGCGCGGGCCGTTCCGCGTTCCTGAGGAGGGGGCCGGGGCGCGGGCGGTTCAGGGGCGGTACACCGTGCCGGCCTCCGGTTCCGCGGGGGCCATCAGCTGGGGGACGGTCACGAAGGTGTAGCCGCGGTCCTTCAGGGTGTCGATGATGCCCGGCACCGCGGGGACCGTCCCCCGGTAGATGTCGTGCAGCAGGATGATCCCGTCCCTGCCGGCCTGGTCGAGAATCCGCTTCCTGATCAGCGCGGAGTCGTTCGTGGAGTAGTCCTTGGCGGTCGCGCTCCACAGGATCTGGGAGAGCCCGAGCTCCTCGCAGATCCCGGAGACCGTGTCGTCGGTACGGCCCTGCGGCGGGCGCATCAGCCGCGGCCTCTTCCCGGTGATCCTCTCGATCGCGAGCTGGGTCTTCTCCAGCTCGGCGCGTATCTCGCCCGGCTCCCTGTCCGTCAGGATCTCGTGCGTCCAGGTGTGGTTGGCGACCTCGTGCCCCTCGGCCTGGATGCGCCGCACGGTGCCGGGGTGCTTCAGGACGTGGTCCCTGCCGAGGAGGAAGAACGTGGCCGGCACCTTCTTCTCCTCGAGGACGTCGAGGAGGTGCGGGGTGTCCTTCGCCGGACCCGCGTCGAATGTCAGCGCGATGCACTTCGCCCTGCGGCAGTCCACCTGGCCGAACGACCCCTTCGCGTCGGACGGGGCGTCCCGGCGTGCGGACCCCGGGGCGGTGGTCTGCATCGAGCAGCCGCTGAGCGTCAGTGCGAGCGCGGCGGCGAGGGCGGCGGCCGGTCCCGTACCGAACGACGACATCTTTCTGGGCACGGCAACGTCACTCCTTCGTGGCTGAGCCGCACACCTGCGGTGCGGCACGCCGCGACTATACATAGTGCGTATACGCGCGATGTATAGTGAGTGCCCGGGCAGTACGGAGCCCCGGCGACGTGGGTCTTGTCACCGGGGCCCGGGTCGTGCGGGTGGGGTCCGATCAGCCGTTCGCGAGTGCCTGCACGCGGTCGAGGGCGCCGTTGAAGTGGTTGTGGTCACCGACCGTGGGGCCGGACGACGTGTACTGCCACATCGTGTAGAAGCCCCAGCCGGCCGGCAGTTCGCCGACCGTGGTGTTGTAGCGGGCCACCCAGAGCGGGTTGGTGGCTCCGAAGCTCGCGTTGTTGCCCGTGCAGTCCTTCCACCAGCTGGTGGCGGTGTAGATCACCGGGTCGCGCCCCGTGCGTGCCCTGTAGGTGTTCGTGAAGTCGCGGATCCAGGAGACCATCGCGGCCTGGGTCTTCCCGTAGCACTGCGCGCCGTAGGGGTTCCACTCGATGTCGAGCACGCCGGGCAGCGTCCTGCCGTCCCTGGACCAGCCGCCGCCGTTGTCCACGAAGTAGTTGGCCTGGGCCGCACCGCTGGTCGTGTCGGGGGTGGCGAAGTGGTAGGTGCCGCGGATCATGCCGACGTTGTACGAGCCGTTGTACTGCTGCGTGAAGTAGGTGTTCTTGTAGTACGTGCCCTCGGTGGCCTTGACGTAGGCCCACTTCACGCCGCTGTTCCACAGGGTCTGCCAGGCGACGTTGCCCTGATGGCCGCTGACGTCCACACCTTCGGTCTGGACGGCGGCGGGGCCCGTGGGGCTGCCGCCCTGCTGTCCGTCGTGGGCGATGACGCCCTGGCCCATCCTCGCCGTACCGCGCTGAGGAACGTCGGCGGCGCCGGCCGCGCCGGGCAGCGCGAGCAGGAGGGCGAGGGCGGCGAGGAGGGATCCCGCTGCGGCGAGGCGCGAGCGGCGGGTCGTTCCGGATCCGGATCTGTGCACGGGCATCTGCGTGCCTCCGAGGACTCGGTGGGGGGAAGTGCCGGCCCAGGAGCGTGTGCGGGACACTCCTGCGGTGCGTGCCGCCATGGTGTGGACATGCCACCCGTGACACTCATGAAGCTACGCACGTAGACCCGCCCGGCGGAAGGGGGACCGGCCGCTGCCGATGGTCTACGCCTGCGAAATACTGGCCCAGCTGCGGCGATGGCCGGGGCTGGAAGAAACTTTCATCGGCGGGAAAGCGTATGAAGGGTGCTGACGTGCACGGGAGTGGAAGCGCAAGCGGACCCGGTGCTGCGGCCGGGAGTGGTGTGGACCACGAATTCCTTGCGCTGGAGCGCGAGTTGGCGGTGTTCCTGCGCCGGGCGCGGGCCAGCTCGGGGGAGATGGCCCGCGAGGTCCACCCGGACCTCGAGTCGGCGGCCTACGGGCTCTTCGTGCGGCTGGAGTCGGCCGGCCGGCAGCGTGCCACCGAGCTCGCCGCCTACTTCGGAGTCGGCAAGGCGACCATGAGCCGACAGCTGCGCGCGCTGGAGACCCTGGGGCTGGTTGCCCGCGAGAGCGACCCGGCGGATGGCCGTGCCTCGCTCGTCCGGCTCACCGAGGAGGGTCTCGCCCGCTTCCGGAGCGTCCGGGATGCCCGCAGAGGGCGCTATGCCCGCAAGCTGGCGGACTGGGACCGCGCCGAGGTCGCGGAACTGGCCCGGCTGCTGCACCACTTGAACGAGCGCGCCGAGGAGTGAGGGTGTCGGTCGTCGCGGACGGATGCCGGCGGGCGCGACGACGGGCGGGGCCGCGGCTCGATTCGGCCTACAGTTCGACCAGGACGGCTGTCGCGTCGTCGTGCGTCTTGCTGCGGCGCAGGTACGTGCGGTCCGTGTCGGCCCGCTCCAGCTCCCGGACCCGGTCGATCAGCCCCTGCGGCCCCGCCTTGCGCAGCAGCCCCAGCGTGGCCGCCCAGTCGCCCTCACGGAACGTCTCCGTCCAGCGGCTCGCCCCGTCGGTCATCGCCGCCAGCGTCCGGACCTCCGCGCGCGGGGTGCGGCCGGTCACCGCGCGTGATGCCACGGCGGGGTCGGCGGCTGCGGTGAAGAAGCCGCCCTCCTTGTTCCGTACGCGCGCGTCGGTGATCGCCTCGGAGGCGAGAGAGTCCGGTGGCAGCCGGTCGAGGCGGTCGTCGAGGACCGCCCGAACCGTGCCGTCGGGCGCTTCGAGGAGCAGCGCGGAGTCGGAAAGAACCAGGTGCTCGATCTCCTGTTCGTCCCAGCGCGCCATGACCACCGTTGCCTGTGGTGTCCGTACGTGAGAAAGGTCACACGGGGAACGGTGCGTGTCGGCGGTGCGCCGAATGGACATCGAGAGGATCTCGGTCAGCGTCAGATCCCGCCGCGAAGCGGACAGTTCGGCCAATGAGCCACCCAGTACCGCAGTGAACCAGGGCACCGAGTGCACACATCCGTCGTCGCCCCTGGGTGGCGTGACGCCGTCGAGCAGGACGAGCGCCCCGCCCAGGCCGGCTGCCGGGAGGGCGGTGGATACCCAGTCCTCGTTGGGGCGTTCGGGACTGCCCGGCTCGGTGGCCAGCTCGATGCGCATGCGTTCAGTCTGCACGATGTCTTCACGAGGGCTGCACGAAGCAGGGGTTGGGTCGTACCAGCAGGTCAGAGCGGCCTCCCCGGGGAGAAGGAGAGGCTCCGTGCATATGCGGGCGGGCATCTTGCCAAAGCCTGGGCCGAAGTTCCACCCAGGGGCCCGTGCATGGCCGGGAGCGCCCGCGGGGAGACTTGTTCGCCAACTCCGGAGTGATGTTCACTCCTTCGAGTGGCGGAGCGGTTGATGCGCGCCTCCCTCTCAAAAGCACTGGAATGGTCAGAAGCCGTACCAGGGCGGGGGCGCCTTTTCACGTGACCGTGTGTCACCTCTGCTTCAAGGGTGGACGAGTCAAGATTGCGAGCACCGGTGCAGAAGAAGCGGCCTCGGAGCAAGGACAGCACGCGCGACGGTTCCGGGGCGACGCCTCCGGCAGCGGGTGCTGACAAGCGGACCGTGCGGGTGCGCAGTCGGCTCGTCGCCGGCGTCGCCGTCGTCGGGATCACCGTCATCGCCGCGGGAGCCCCTGCGGCTCTCGGCGCGTCCTCCGATCTCAACGAGTCCCAGCGACTGGTCACGCTCGCCGAGCTGAACCAGCAGGCCATCACGCTCGCCCACTCCCTCGCCGACGAACGCGACGACGTCACCGCCCACATCGCCGCCGGCCGTGACGAGGACGACGCCAAGGACGCAGGGCGCGTACCCGCAGCCCGCGTCGACCAGCAGGTGGACGAGATCAGGGCAGCCGCCCCCGCGGCCCTGCGACGCGACCTCTCCGCCATCCCCTCGCTGCGCCGCGACGCCCTCACGGGCAAGGGCTCGGCGCTGGAGGCCCACCAGGCGTACTCCGAGGTCATCTCCAAGCTCCACGACCTCGCCGACGAGCTGGCCGAGAGCACCCCGCCCCGCGCCGCCGACGCCACCCGCGCACCGCTCGCCCTCGGTGGCGCAGTCGAGCAGGCCTCCGCCACCCGGGGGCTGCTCCTGGCCGCGCTCTCCGTGCCCGGCACCGAGCCGGCGGAACCGCAGATCGACCCGTTCACCGGCCTCCCCGTCCAGACCCAGGACGAGGGCGACAGCGGGAACGACCGCAACCGCGACGAGTTGAGTGCCGCCGCCCAGCAGGCCCGGGTGCGCGAACTCGCCTCGCTCGCCGATTTCGACCAGGCCGCCGGCGCGGCCGCCCGGGACAAGCTCGCGTCCACCGTGACCGGACCCGAGGTCAACAGCGCGGAGAAGTACCTCACCCGGCTCACCGACCGCCCCGAGCTGTCCGAGGCGGACCGCAGGACCGACCGCAAGAAGGCCCGCTCCGCGCTCTCCGCCCGCATCGACCGGATGCGGGGCGTCGAGTCCGCACTGGGCACCGCCCGGATCAAGAGCCTCGAACAACTGCGCGACGACGACGTCACCGCGCTCGAACTGCGCATCGCGCTGCTCGGCGGCTGTCTGCTGATCGCCGTCGGTGTCTCCACCGCGGTCGCACGCACCCTCACGCAGCCGCTCGCCGTCCTGCGGATCGGCGCAGCCCGCCTCGCCGCCGAACCCGAGGCGGCCGAGCCGGTCCGCTACACCGGGCGCAACGACGAGTTCGCCCAGGTCGTGCGGTCCATCAACACCCTGCACAGCAAGCTGCACGGGCTGCACCACGAGACGGCCGGCCGCTTCGAGAGCCTGCAGAGCGAGCGCGGCGGACTGATCGCGAACCGCGAGGCCCTCGCTGTCCAGCGCGCCGAACTCCAGGCCCAGGTCGCCGAGCTCACCACCGCGCTGGCGCAGCTGAGGAACACGGTCCACCACACCTTCGTCAACCTCTCCCTGCGCACGCTCGGTCTCGTCGAGCGCCAGCTCGGTGTCATCGAGGGGCTCGAGGAGCGCGAGCAGGACCCGGAGCGCCTCGCCACGCTCTTCAAGCTGGACCACATGGCCACCGTCATGCGGCGCCACAGCGAGAACATGCTGGTCCTCGCCGGTACCGACCACGGGCACGGGCACGGCGGGCCGATCCAGCTGGTCGACGTGCTGCGTGCGGCCGTCAGCGAGATCGAGCGGTACGAGCGGGTCACCATCCAGTCCCTGCCTCCGCACTCCCAGATCGCCGGTTTCGCCGCCGACGACCTGAGCCACCTGGTCGCCGAACTCCTGGAGAACGCGACGTCCTTCTCGCCCCCCGACTCCCCTGTCGAGCTCTCCGGCTGGCTGCTGGAGTCCGGTGAGGTGATGCTCTCCGTGCAGGACGAGGGCATCGGCATGTCGGCGGTCCGGATGGGCGAGCTCAATGCCGGGCTCGCCGACCCGGCATCGTTCGAGGCCGGTGAACAGGCCGCGGACGGGGCAGGACTCGGACTTCAGGTGACGTCGATGCTGGCCGCACGCCACGGTGTACGGGTACAGCTGCGCGAGCAGAAGGGGGGCGGAGTGACAGCTGTCGTCGTGCTTCCGCAGGCCCTGCTGCCGAAGGCGCCGCCCGCCTCGTCGCCGCCACCCGTGCAGATGCCCGGGGACGCGCCCACGCTGAACCTGCCGGGTTCCGTCGCGGAGGCCAACTCCAACGCGCTGCCGACGCGTTCGGCGCCCGTGTCCGAGGACCCGCTGATCGCCGCCGCCGAGCGGACGGTCCTTGAAGCGGGCGCGGACAGTGACCAGGCAGCCCCCGCCGCGCTCGACGAGAGCGCGGACGCGGAGCCCACGGACGCGGTACCCGCTGACGCAGTACCCGTTGACGCAGTACCCGCGGACGCGGAACCCACGGATGCGGAACCCACGGATGCGGAACCCGCGTCGACCGTGCTCCCGCGCGAAGTACCCGCGTCCGACGGGCCCGAGAGCCGCGGCCCGGAGAGCGACAGGCCCGAAGCGGATGCCTCCGGGCACGCCGAGCCCGAGTCCGAGTCCGAGACCACGATGCAGGTGAGGCTGCCGGTGCCGCAGGACGCGCCCGGCCCGTACGCCATCGGACCCGACAGCCACGAGCGCGCCGCCGACACGAGCCCCGCAGCCTCCCCGGACGCCCCCGTAACCGACCCCGTGTCCGCCGCCGACGACCTCCCGGGCCCGCGGCAGCCGATCACGGAGCCCCTCACCGACAAGGGGCTGCCCAAGCGCACCCCCAAGGTCGTCACGCCCGTCGCGGCGCCCGTCAAGGAGCGCAAGGGCGGCGTGGACAGGGACGCCCTGCGCCGCAGGCTCGGCGGCTTCCAGCAGGGTGCGAGGGACGGCCGGCGCGACGTCGATGCCGAGATCGCCGGGAGCACCGACGGGAGCGACGGCGCCGAGAGCGCCCCACAGACCGACCACACTGAGCTGGACGACCGTACCGATGGTCGATTCGATGAGACGGGGGACACAGTCGAGGAGGCACGCAGTTGACTGCGCCCAGCACGTTCGGGCTGAGTACCGAGGCCCGGAACCTTCACTGGTTGCTGAGCAATCTCGTGGAGGAGGTGCCAGGGGTCCACTCGGTCACCGTCGTCTCGTCCGACGGACTGATGCTGCTCTCCTCCGACCCCGGACTCGCGACGGCCGAGCCGGCCGAGCCGGCCGAGCGGCAGAAGGGCCCCAAGGGCTCGAGTGCCGACCTCGCCACCATCGTCTCCGGCATCGGCTCCCTCACCGTCGGCGCCGCGAAGCTGATGGAGGCCGGCGGCGTCAAACAGACGATGGTCGCCATGGACGAGGGAAGCGTCTTCGTCATGTCGATCAGTGACGGCTCCCTGTTGGGTGTGCACGCCACCCCCGACTGCGACATGAGCGTCGTCGCCTACCACATGGCGCTCTTCGTCGGCCGCGCCGGACACGTACTCACCCCCGAACTCCGCAGTGAACTGCGCAAATCGATGGAGAGCGCCCAGTGACCTCTGCCGCTGAACCCGTACGCAAGCTCCCCGTCCGGGGGTCCGACCGCAGGCCCGCACGGGTCCGCCCGTACTCCCTCACCGGCGGCCGTACCCGCTTCGGCCACGTCCTGCTCGTCGAGACGTTCGTCGCAGCGCTGGAGGCCCCCGAGGAGCGCCGCGAACTCACGAACGGCAACCTCACCTCGCGGGTCATGCCGGAACTCCGCGCCATCGTCGAACTCTGCCGTCGTATGCGTACGGTCGCGGAGATCTCGGCCCTGTTGAAGATGCCGCTCGGTGTGGTCCGGGTGCTGCTCAGCGACTTGGCCGACCAGGGAAAGATCCGCGTGTACGGAACCGGTCACGGAACCGGTCAGCCCGACCGCGCACTGCTCGAAAGGGTGCTCAATGGACTCCGCCGTCTCTGAGGCTCCGCTCTTCACCCCGCGTCAGCCGGGGCCTCGGGACCAGCCCGACGAGTCGGTGCAGGCCTGGCAGCTGGACCACACGCGCGCGCCGATCGCGACCAAGATCGTGGTCGCGGGCGGCTTCGGCGTGGGCAAGACGACCTTCGTGGGCTCGGTCTCGGAGATAACCCCTCTGCAGACCGAAGCGATGATGACGCAGGCCAGTGAGGAGACCGACGACCTCACCTCCACGCCCGACAAGGTCACCACGACCGTCGCGATGGACTTCGGCCGTCTCACGCTCGACGAGGACCTCGTGCTGTACGTGTTCGGCACACCGGGCCAGCAGCGCTTCTGGTTCATGTGGGACGACCTCGTGCGTGGCGCGATCGGTGCGGTCGTGCTCGCCGACACCCGGCGTCTCGCCGACTGCTTCCCGGCACTCGACTACTTCGAGAGCTGCGGACTTCCGTACATCGTCGCGGTCAACCACTTCGAGGGATCGACCGGTTACGAGGAGAGTGACGTCAGGGAGGCCCTGACCGTACCGCCGCACGTGCCTGTTGTGATCATGGATGCGCGTAAGAGGATCACGGTCGTCGAATCGCTGCTCGCCCTCGTGGGGCACGCGCTCGACGTCACCCCCGCGTAACTGCCAGACGCACCCACGTACACGTAACGGAGAACCGCGATGCGGAAGATTCTGATAGTGGGAGCCGGCCAGTCCGGTCTCCAGCTTGCCCTAGGACTGCAGTCCAGCGGGTACGAAGTCACCCTCATGTCCAACCGCACCGCGGACGAGATCCGGTCCGGCCGGGTCATGTCGACGCAGTGCATGTTCCACACGGCTCTCCAGCACGAACGCGACCTCCAGCTCAACTTCTGGGAGTCGCAGGCGCCGCGGATCGAGGGCGTCGGTGTCTCGGTCGCCGCTCCCGACTCCTCGCGTCCCATCGACTGGGTGGGCAAGCTGGACGGCTACGCGCAGTCCGTCGACCAGCGCGTGAAGATGGCCGGTTGGATGGAGACCTTCGCGCAGCGCGGCGGTCAGCTCGTCATCCACGGCGCCGCCGTCTCCGACCTGGACTACTTCTCCCGCACCTACGACCTGGTGATGGTCTCCGCGGGCAAGGGCGAGCTCGTCTCCATGTTCGGTCGGGACGCGTCCCGTTCGCCGTACGACGCCCCGCAGCGTGCGCTGGCCGTCTCGTACGTCCACGGCATGGGCCCACGCCCGGAGCACCCGGACTTCGACGCGGTCCGCTGCAACATGGTCCCCGGTGTCGGCGAACTCTTCGTGATGCCGACGCTGACCACTTCGGGCCGCGCGGACATCCTGTTCTGGGAGGGCATCCCCGGCGGCCCCCTCGACGCCTTCCAGGGCATCAAGGACCCTTCCGAGCACCTCGCCAAGACCCTGGAGCTCATGGAGAAGTTCACCCCGTGGGAGTACGCACGCGCCACCAAGGTCGAACTGACCGATGCCAACGGCACGCTGGCGGGCCGTTACGCCCCGACCGTCCGCAAGCCGATCGGGCGGCTGCCCGGCGGCGGCCTGGTGCTCGGTGTGGCGGACGTGGTCGTGGCCAACGACCCGATCACCGGCCAGGGTTCCAACTCGGCGTCCAAGTGTGCGAAGGCCTACCTGGACTCGATCATCGAGCACGGCGACCGCGCGTTCGACGCGGACTGGATGCAGTCCACGTTCGACCGGTACTGGGACACCGCCCAGCATGTGACGAAGTGGACGAACGCGATGCTCGGCGTCCCGCCGGAGCACGTGCTGAACCTGATCGGTGCCGCCGGTCAGCTCCAGCCGGTCGCCGACCGCTTCGCCAACGGGTTCAACGACCCGGCGGACTTCGACAACTTCTTCTTCGAGCCCGACCGTACGAACGCGTACCTCGCCGAGGTCTCGGGCGCGCGGGCCTGACGTCCACGCGAACGACGGCGGCCGGGCCGCCCCGCCGGTCACGACGGCGGGGCGCGCCCGGCTCACTCGTCCGGAGCGTCGTAGCCCGTGTCCGGCCCCGAGGAGGCCTCGTCGGGCAGCTCCGGCAGCGTGTACGTGGACAGCGGCTCGCCGCCGGGGTCCGGACGGACCGCGCCCAGCAGCGGGTTCGACGCCACGGGTGAGACCTTGACCGTGGCGCCGGGTCTGGGTGCCTGCACGACGAGACCGTCGCCGATGTACAGCGCCACATGGGTGGCCCTGGGGAAGTAGATCACCAGATCGCCGGGGCGCAGCGACTCGACCGGTACCTTCGGCAGCTGCCGCCACTGCTCCTGCGAGGTACGCGGAATGGTCCGCCCCGCCGCCGTCCATGCCTGCGAGGTGAGGCCGGAGCAGTCGAAGGACTCGGGTCCCTCCGCCCCCCAGACGTACGGCTTGCCGATCTGCTCGATCGCGTACCGCACGGCGTCACCGCCCTGCTCGGACGGCGGGCGGGCCGAGCTCAGCGCCCCCGAGGCGACCAGCTCGTCCTGGGCCTCGTCGATGTTCTTCCGCTCCAGCTGCGCAAGAGCCTCGATCTGCTCGTCGGACAGGGAGGCGAGGAGCCCCTCGACCTCCTCCAGCCGGGACCGCACGGTGTCGCGCTGCCGCTTCTGCTTCCTGGCCAGCGACTGCTGCCGGTCCAGCGCCGCACGTGACCTGGTCGCCAGGCTGTCGGCACGCTTCTCGGCGTCCGTGAGCCTGCCGACCGCGGCCGACCGGCCCGCCTGGGCCCGCTCGATCACATGGCTCTGCGCCAGCGCGTGCTCGGGGTTGTCGGACAGCAGCAGCCGCATGTACACGGAGAAGTCGGTGCGCCCCTGGTACTGGGCGCGGGCCAGGCGTCCGGCATCCCGGCGGCTCGAATCCAGCACCGTGCGTGCCTTGGCGAGAGCGGTGTCCAGCTTCTTGGCCTCGGCGGTCCGCTTCCTGAGCTCCTCGGCCGTGCCGTTGTAGATCTCGCCGGCCTCCTCGGCCTCCTGATAGAGCGTCTGCAGCCGCTCGAGCAGCCCGGCGACGCCCTGCGGGGCGTCGGGGGCCGGTGCGGCGCTCGGGTCCGCCGGTGCGGGGCTCGGGTCCGCCGGTTCCGCGGTGGCGGGGGAGGCGGCCACGACCGCGGCCAGCACCGCCGTGCAGAGCGTGCGCGCGACTTTGCCTGACACGACATCACCTCCGGTGACGGGGGCGCCGCCCAAAAATCGGACTACCCCACAAATGCTCGGATCTCGTCAATCCGGTCAGTCGGTGTCAGATGATGCAAGAACCGCGGGGCGTGGCGTCCGGAGGACCGCCCGGACGGCGGACGCCCGAACGCCTCACTCCACCGGGAACGCGTAGAAGACCCCGCCCCGCTGGACGACGACGGTCTTCCCGGCGGCCAGCACCCGGTACGGCGCGCCGACCGTGGCGCCCTCGGGGTCCTGCGCCCCGATGTCCTGGAACTTCCACAGCCGGCGCCCGTCGGCCGCCGCGAACGCGGTCACCTGCGACGCGTCCGCCGCGAGCAGGGTCTTGGCGCCGCTGCTGAGAGTGAGGGTGGGGGCGTTGCCGCCGAGTGGCACCTCCGTGGAGCGCCGCCAGAGCAGCTTCCCGGTCGCCCGGTCGACCGCGCCGACCTCCTGGTTGCGATTCGTGGTGTGGAGCAGCTTCCCGGCCAGAACGGGCGTGCCGAACACCGACGCCGCCGTGCCGTTCAGGGTCCACACCGGCTTCGCGGTGGCCGTCTCGAAGGCCTGCAGGTCGTCGCCCACCCCTCCGTACAGCCGGCCCTCCTCGTCGCCGAGCACCGCGCCGGCCGGTGTGAGCGCGCCGAACTGCCGGGACCACAGCAGCTTTCCCGTCTTCCGGTCGAAGCAGCGGAAGAACGCCTTGCCCTTTCCTGCCGTGACGTCGGCCGGTGTCAGCGTCGCCGCGTTCTGGCGGACGACGAGATCGGCGGCCCGGACCGCGGTCAACCGGTAGTCGGGAGTGCCCGGGGACCGGCCCGCGGGGACGGCGACGCGCCAGAGTTCCTTGCGCAGGACGATGTCGTACGCGAAGAAGTACGCCTTGACGACCTGCGTGTCCTTGCCGGGCTTCTGGCCCTTCTTCGGCGTGGGGGCCTTCACGAGGACGGTGTGGGAGCCGGTGAACCAGACGACGGAGCCGGACTGGCCGGTGAGCGGGGCCACCTTCATGTTCGGTACGCCGGTGAACTGGTCCACGAACCGGACCCGGTGCTTGACCTGCCCGTCCTTCGGGGACAGCCAGAGGAACTCGGTGGGGCTCGCCAGGAAGCAGAGGTCCTTGCCGGCGGCCAGCACCGCCTGGGCGCCGGCGGCGTCCGCACGCTCCCAGAGCTTCCGCCCGGTCCGCAGATCGATGCCCGTCGCCCCGGTCGTGCCGGTCAGCACCAGCAGCTTGTCCCCCCAGACCCCGGAGGTGGGCGGGGCGGGCTCGGCGGCCGGATGCGTGTAGATCCAACTGGGCTCCGGCGCCTGCCCGGGAAGGGCGCGGCGGGGCTTCGGCGCGGGCTTGTCGTCGGCGGCCGAGGCGTCGTCACCGGACCCGAGCGCGGCCACCGCACCCCCGCCGACGATCAGTCCTGCCGCCCCGGCGGCGACCACGGTGAGCAGGGCACGCCGGCTCGTGGGGGACGCTGCGGCAGCTGCCGGTGCCGCGGGCGCCTGGGCGGGCAGCGGGAGCGGGGCGGGGGCGCCCTGCGGTGCGGCGGCAGGGTACGTGTACGGGTACGGCTGAGCGGCGGGTGCGGAAACAGGGGCTGCGGGAGGGGTGGTGGGCCGGACGGGCTCCGGTGGCTGCGCCTGCGGACCCGCGGCCAGTTCGCGCGGGACGGCGAGCTGGGTCGTCGCCCGGTCGGTCCGCGGGGCGGGCGAGACGGTCCCCAGGAAACGGGTGGTCCTGCTGTCGCCGATGTCCCCGTCGGCGGAGGCGGGGACGGGCAGTCCTCCCTCCCGGTGGCCGGCGTCCGGGGTGCCGACGTCCTGGGTGCCGGTGGGCGCCGCGAGGTTTCCGCTCTCCCCGACAGCACCGCTCGGTGCTTCGGCAGGCCGTGCGTCCTGCGGGCCGGCGGAGGCTCCGTCGGCACGTTCGGAAGCGGGCCGGACGTCCTCGGGTGCGGCAGGGCCGGATGCCGGGGCAGGTGCGCTGTCGGCAGGTTCGGTCACTGCCTGGCCGGCGGCCGCTTCCGGATCCGCTCCCTTCTGCGGCACCCGCAGCGCCCGTACCCGCGCGGCCTGGTCCGCCACCGACGCCGCCAGCCGCTCGGGGAGCCAGCCGCCCTTGGCGAGGCCCGCCGCGCCCTCCAGCGCCAGCTCCGCCGCGACCGAGCCCGCGCTCGGCCGGTCGGCGGGGTCCTTCGCCAGGCAGCCCGCGATCAGGTCACGCAACTCGTCGGGTACGGAGTCGAGTTCCGCGGAGGCGTGCGCGATCCGCTCGGCCGCCTCGGCGGCGGGTCCGTCGGCGAGCGGGGTCGTCCCCGTCGCCGCGTACGCCAGCAGGAGCCCGAGCACGAAGAGGTCGGAGGCCGGGCCCACGTCCTTGCCGTCGACCTGCTCGGGGGTGAGGTAGCCGAGCCGCACGGACAGTTGCCCGCTCGCGTTCGCCTCGGCTGCGGCAGCCGCGCCCAGGGGGCCGAACGCGGTCAGCCGGGGCCCGTCCTCCGCCAGCAGCACCGTCCCGGGCGCGAGCCCTTGGAGGACCGCCCCGGTGGCGTGCACCCGGGAGAGGGTCTCGGCCAGGCCGGCGCCCAGTATCCGCACGGCACGCTCGGGCAGCGGCCCCGCGAGATCGATCGCCTCGGCGAGCGTCAGGGCGGGCACGTACGCAGCCGCAGTCCACAGGGCGTCCGCCGGTGCGGCGAGCGGCGGCTGCACCCAGCCGCCGGCCAGCCGTTCGGCCGTGCGGGCCTCGGACTGGAAGCGGCGGCTGAAGGCGGGCACCGCGGCCAGGGAGGGCCGGGCGGCGGCCACCACGGCGATGTCGTCGGCGTCGGCGCCTCCGGCCAGATAGTGCACCGCGCTCGCGGTCTCACGGAAGCGTGCCAGCACGGTGTACGGCCCGAAGTGGCGTGGATCGTCCTGACGCAGCGCCTCCATGGCGCACCCCCCTTGTCACCGTGCCCTCGGCACCTGACCGTCGATCTTAGTTGGTCCGGTTCCCCCCACCGGCTCAGGCGCCGCTGCCGGGCTTGTTCCAGGGCCACTTGAGGGTGCGGCGCTCGCGGCCCCCGGGCACGTACTCGTACACCCAGCCGCGCTGCAGCCGGAGCCGCTTCGTATAGCCGGCCGGGGCGCGCCGGTAGGCGTACACGGTGTCCGGTCCGCCGTCGGCGTCCGGCACGGGAACCTCGTACCACTTGGGCGGATGTCCGGTGGGGCCGAGCAGGACGGGCAGGACCCTGCCGTCCAGGGGGCCGCCGGTGAAGGGGGTGTTCTCGCTTTTCACGGTGCCAGTGTGACCCAGAGGACCGGACGCGGCCCCTCGGCCGGTTCGGCGGGTGAGGACGGCCCCCGGGGTCCGCCGGGAGAACTGACCGTCCGTCGACCCTCAGCCCTGTGCGGCCTGACCCGAGGGCAGCGGGCGCGTCGCCGCCTCGCCGGCCACCGGGATCACCAGTGCCGCAAGCCGTCCGACCGGGCCGTCGGCGGTCTCCTGGCCCAGCAGGTCCGCCACCACGGACGCGGTCTCCGCGTCCGTGGTGGCCGTCACCGCCAGCAGGCCGATCAGATGGTCGACCAGCCAGCCGCGCAGTTCGGTCGCCGCGGGCTGCTTGTCCTCGTCCAGCCAGATGAGGGAGGCAGCCTCGACGGCCGCGATCCAGGTGCGCACCATCATCCGCAGCCGGGGCCCGGCGGGCTGCAGACCGGGACCCGATCCCCTGCCCAGGTGCAGGAGGATCTGTTCGGACGCCGCGCGCCGTACGCCGTCCACGATGGTGGTCGTACGCGAGGTCTCGGCGACGCTGCCACCGCGCAGCAACGCGCTGAACCCGGTGTCGTGTTCGTCGACGAAGCCCAGGTAGCGGTCCAGGACCCGGCCGACCCGCTCGGTGGGCGGGCCGACGGAGGGCTCCGCGAAGCACAGCGTCAGCTTCTCGGCGGCCGACCCGAGCGCGGCCTCGTACAACTGCTGACGTCCGCCGGGGAAGTACCGGTAGACGAGCGGCCGGGAGACCCCGGCCACGGTCGCCACCTCGTCGAGCGACACGTCGTCCGGGGCCCGGTGCGCGAAGAGGCTGAGCGCCGCGCCGAGGAGCTGGGCGCGCCGCTCCTCGACGCCGAGCCTTCGGTACGCGCGGGTCGGCGGGGCAGCAGCGGCGGACGTCATGCTCCGAAGCCTAAGCGAACCCCTCGCGAAGGGGAGTTCGCTCAGGCCAGCAGGCCCGAGCTCTTCCACAGCCTGCGGCCGACACCGTTCAGCAGCCCGATGTCGTCGAAGAAGTCCGTCAGCCGCTTGGCGCCCGTCTGCATGACCTCCGTGCGGTGGCCGCTCGCCTTCACCTGGGCGACTGCCTCCCGGCGGTCCAGGCCGACGTTCTCGTAGACCTGGGGGTTGACGAAGCAGACGGAGAAGACCCGTGCCGCCTCCCCGCAGCTGACCCGGGTGAACTCCCGTTCCCAGCGGGGCGCGGTGACCATCTGACGGCGCAGCTCCTCGCGGGCGTACCGGACATGCCTGGCCTCCTCGACGACGTGGATGCGGGTCACGCCGCGTACCAGCGTCTGCACGCGCTCGTCCGGGAAGGTCAGCCGCTGCATCCAGTCGAGGATCTCCTCGCCGAGCAGGGTCGCGGCGAACGAACCGGGGGTGGTGGAGACGGTCTTCATCACGCGCGCCAGGTTGTGGTAGCGCGGAGGTACCGGATAGGTGGGCCACTTGCCCCACTGGATCATGCGGGCGAACATCATCGAGTGCCGGCACTCGTCGGCTATCTCGGTGAGCGCGTAGCGGACGTGGTTGCTGGTCACCGACTTGTCGTAGATGTGCCGTACGAGCAGCTGCATGAGGATGATCTCGAACCAGATGCCGAGGGAGGCGAGTGAAGCCGCCTCGTGCCGGGCGAGGTCCATCCGCTGTTCCTCGGACGTCTTCCGCCACAGCGGGGTGTCGTAGAGGGAGACCAGCTCGGGCGGCAGGAACCACTTGCCGTCCTCGACGGGAGAGTCCCAGTCGAGTTCGGTGTCGGGGTCGAAGGAGTGCTTGGCGGACGCTTCGAGCAGGCGGGCGGCGAGCTGTTCGCGGTCCTTGAGAGGGCCGAGCGCATCGCTAAGCGCCTGAACGTCCTTCTCGGTCACGGTCGTCATGGCTGAGGGCACCTCGCACGTGGGCTTCCGGCGGTCGTCTCTTATGAGACTGCTCGTCAGCAAGGCAGTCAATCCCTTGTGCGCGACTTGTTGACCCGGCGTCTACCAACGTGTGAACCTGCCAACTGCACTCAGCACCACGGAACTTACGATCCTCGCCAGGCGAAGGAGCTGTCCGTGTCGACACACGACCTCTACATCAACGCCCCCCAGGCCCCGTCGTGGCAGGTTCCCGCCACCGGAGCGGCCCGGTTCAGCTGGGACTACGACGACGGCCGCGAACGCCTGCTCGCCCTCTACCAGAAGGGCAAGGACAAGCAGTGGGACGGCAACAAGCGCATCGACTGGAGCCTGGAGGTCGACCCCACCGACCCGCTGGGCACCCCCGACGAGGCTCTCACGCTCTACGGCACCCCGCACTGGGCGAAGATGACCGAGCGGGACCGGGGTGAGCTGCGCAAGCACTACTCCTCCTGGCAGTTCAGTCAGTTCCTGCACGGCGAGCAGGGCGCGATGGTCTGCGCGGCGCGGATCGTCGAGTCGGTCCCCGACCTGGACGCGAAGTTCTACTCCGCGACCCAGACGATGGACGAGGCCAGGCACGCGGAGGTCTACGGCCGCTTCCTGCACGAGAAGATCGGGATGCTCTACCCGATCAACGACAACCTCCAGGGACTGCTCGGCGACACCCTGCGCGACTCCCGCTGGGACATGCCCTACCTCGGCATGCAGGTCCTCATCGAAGGCCTCGCGCTCGCCGCGTTCGGCATGATCCGCGACACGACGACCAAGCCGCTGCCGAAGCAGATCCTCGCCTACGTCATGCAGGACGAGGCCCGGCACGTCGCCTTCGGGCGGATGGCGCTGCGCGACTACTACAAGCAGCTCGGCGACGCGGAACTGCGTGAGCGCGAGGACTTCGTCATCGAGGGCTGCTACCTGATGCGCGACCGGCTCAGCGGCGTCGAGGTGCTGGAGAACTTCGGCATCGGCAAGCAGGAGGCCATGGAGCTCTCCGAGCACTCGGAGTACCTGCAGCTCTTCCGCACGCTGCTGTTCAGCCGGATCGTCCCCTGTGTCAAGGACATCGGCCTGTGGGGCGAACGGCTCCAGAAGGCGTACGTCGACATGGGCGTCTTCGAGCTCGGGGACTCCAGCCTCGACCTGCTGATGGCGCAGGACGAGGAGATAGCCGAGCAGCTGGACCGGGACCGCTTCGCGGTGGAGGAGCAGGCACGGGTGGCGGAGGTCGCGGACGCGATAGCGGAGGGCGGTGCCTCGCCGGCGTGACGGCGCCGTCCGGCCGGTGGGGCGAATCCTGCGACGTGATACCGATGCGCGCGCATCGAATGTCTGTTCTCGGTGGGGACGTAACGTGAGCGCATGACCATGCCGCCGCAGCCGCCCCACGGCCCGTACGGGCCGCCTCAGCCTCAGCAGAATCCGTACGGGCGGCAGCCCCCGGGGCCCGCGATTCCTCAGCAGCCGGGCTACGGGTACCCGCCCCAGCAGCCGCAGGGCGCACCCGGGCCGTGGGGGCAGCCGCAGCACGTGGCGCAGCCCGGCATGCCCGGCCTGCAGCCGCGGCCACCGCGCAGGAAGCGGACCGGACTGATCGTCGGCATCGTCGCCGGGTCGCTCGTCGGCGTCATCGCCGTCGTCTTCGGTGTCTACGAGCTGGTCGGCAAGGGCGCGGACGCCGTGTTCCCCGAGGCCACGCACAGGCTGGTCGTGGAGAAGACGGTCCTGGAGGGGGAGTTCACCCTCACCAAGGACCTGTCGGACACCGAGGGCAAGAAGATCGAGGACACCCCCGACGCGAGCATCCGGGACGGCAGGGCCGTCGTAGCGCAGTACGGCTCGGAGGAGAACGGCATGCTGGTGCTCTCCGGCATGTACGGGCGGCTCGCCGGCCCCGCCCTCATGCGGAGCAAGATGATGGAGGGGGCGGCCGGGGCGGACAACGCGAAGGTGGTCGTGCCGCCCAAGGAGTTCACGCCCGAGGGGTACGACCTCACGGTGGAGTGCCAGGTCGTGCAGTCCAAGGAGATCGGCCTGACCGTCAACATGCCGATGTGCGCGTGGGGCGACGCGAACACCGCCGCCACGGTCGCCGTGATCCGGCCGGCCGAGCTCAACGAGGCTCCGGAGTCGCTCGACCTGGCCAGGGTCGCCGAGGACACCGCGAAGGTCCGCTCCGAGATCCGCAAGCCGATCAGCTGAACCGGGGCGGACGCGACGGCGGCAGGGCGCGTTCCGCCGCGCAGGCCATGCCCAGCAGCTCCGCGTCCGTTCCCCGGTCGGTCACCAGCTGGAGGCCTGCCGGGCAGCCGTCCGGGGTGAATCCGGCCGGCATGCTCGCCGCCGGATGGCCGCTGAGGTTGAACGCCCAGGTGAGAGCCGTGGAGTAGACGTCACCCGGGCCGTCGTGACCGTGCGGCGCGTTCGGAGTGACCGGAGTGAGCAGCACCGGTGTGCGGGCGAAGAAGGCGTCGAGGGTGCGGGCGTTGGCGGCGCGGAGCGCCCGGTCGGCGGGGGTCGGCGATCCCCCGCGTACCGCCGTCCACGCCTCCGCGGGGTCGAGCAGCGTGACGGGGTCCCTGACGAGGTGGACGACTCCGGCCGCGGCCAGCCGCTCCACCGCGGCTCGCGTCACCTCCGCGACGTCCGCGTCCACGGACGCGAAGCCCAGGTCCGGGCTGTAGGCGGCGCGGATCGGGAGCCGCGGTGGCCGTGGTGCGTACCCGTCCAGTACGTGCCGCAGATACGTTCCGGCCCGCGCCGCCGAGCTCGCGAGCACGCCGGGGGAGGCGAGGCCCGTGCGGTCCGGGGAGGGCAGCAGCCCCGTGGTCGTCTTCAGGCCGAACACCCCGCACCACGCCGCCGGGATCCGTACCGACCCCGCCCCGTCGCTGCCCGTGGCCAGGTCCACCATGCCCGTCGCGACCGCCACCGCCGAACCCGCCGACGAGCCGCCGGGGGTGCGGTCGGGGTGCCAGGGGTTCACCGTACGGCCGTGCGCGCCCTGCCCCCACGTCTGCCAGTGCGTGTCCGGGCCGGGGACCGAGGTCGCACCCACCGGGACGGCGCCCGCGGCGGTCAGGCGGCGGGCCGCGTACGAGCGGATGCCCGCGCTGCCCTTCACCGCGAACGGCAGGCCTGCGAGCGGAAGGTCCCGGGCGGTCCGCTCCCGGGCCAGGGCGTCCTCGTGCCACACCTCGGTGAACGCGCAAAGCTCCGGGTCCAGTTCGTCGATCCGGGCCAGCGCCGCCGCCACTGCTGAACTCATGCGGTCAGTCTCCGGCCTCGAGCGCCGCCTCCATCACCGCCCGGGCGATGGGGGCCGCGTTGCCGCCGCCGCTGATGTCCGCGCGGTCCGCCGAGGCGTCCTCCACGACCACGGCCACGGCGACGGCCGGACGGCCCGAGTCCGGTGCCTGCGCCCAGGAGATGAACCAGGCGTACGGCGTACCGGAGTTGTCGATGCCGTGCTGGGCCGTGCCGGTCTTGCCGCCGACCGTCACTCCGTCGATCGCCGCGTTCGTCCCCGTACCGCTCTCCACGACGTCGACCATCATCCGCTGCAGCTGCATGGCCGTTGCCGGGTTCATCGCCTGCCTGTACGAGCCCGAGTCCTGCCGGCGGACCGTGGCGCCGTCGGCGTCCGTCGTGCGGTCAACCAGGTGGGGGCGCCTGAGGTCGCCGCCGTTCGCCACCGCCGACGCGACCATCGCCATCTGCAGCGGCGTCGCCGTGGTGTCGAACTGCCCGATGGAGGACAGGGCGAGCTGGTCGTCGCTCATGTCCGAGTCGAAGTTGCTGCGGGCCACTCTGGAGGGGATCTTCAGGTCGTTGTCGTTGAAGCCGAACCTGCCTACCGCCTCCAGCATCCCGTCCAGCCCCACCTCCACCCCCAGGTGCGCCATCACCGTGTTGCAGGAGACCCGGATCGCCTCCGCCAGCGAGGCCTTCGCGCAGCCGCGCGCCTCGTTGGGCAGCGTGGTCGAGGTGCCGGGCAGGACGTACGGCGACGGTGTGTCCGTCGCCGCGTCCGGATCGGTCACCACACGGTCGTCCAGCGCTGCCGCGGCCGTCACGATCTTGAAGGCCGAGCCCGGCGGATAGGTCTGCCGGATGGCCCTGTTGAGCATCGGCTGGCTCGCGGACCGGTTGAGCCGCGCCCACGCGTCCGTGACGGAGGATCCCGTACCGGAGAGCACCTCGGGGTCGTACGACGGGGAGGAGACCAGCGCCAGGATCCGGCCGGTAGCCGGGTCGAGGGCGGCGACCGCGCCGCGGCGGCCGTCGAGGCCCTCGTACGCGGCGTGCTGCACCGAGTCCCTGATGGTGGTGACGACGTCGCCGCCGGGCTGCCGGCTGCGCGTGATGTCGCCCCAGAGGGGGAGCGGCGCCAGGATCGAGGCCGTGCCGGACAGGATGTCGTCCTCGGCGTTCTCCAGGAGCGTGGTGCCGTACGTCTGCGAGGCGTAGCCGGTCACCGGCGCGTACAGCGGGCCGTGCGGGTAGGTGCGCTCGTACGCGAGCTGCTCGCCGGTGTTCTTGGATCCGGTGACGGGCTCGTCGCCGACCAGGATGTTGCCGCGCGGCTGGTCGTAGCGGTCGATCGTGGTGCGGCGGTTGGCGGGGTTGCTGTCCAGCTCGTCGGCCTCGAAGAGCTGGATGCGGGCGGCGTTCGCCAGGAGCGCCACGAGCAGCAGCAGACAGAACGCGGCGGCCCGCCGGATGTAGCGGATCACCGCTCGTCCTCGGTGACCTGTGCGACGACGCCGGTCTCCGCCCTGCCCGGATCCGGGGTGCGGGACACGTCGCTGACCCGGATCAGCAGCGCGATGATGATCCAGTTGGTGACGACGGAGGAACCGCCCTGGGCCAGGAACGGCATGGCCATGCCGGTCAGCGGGATCAGCCCCATCACCCCGCCCGCGATCACGAAGACCTGGAGCGCCATGATCGAGGCGAGTCCGATCGCCAGCAGCCGGCCGAACAGGTCGCGCAGGGCGAGGCCCGCCCGGTACCCGCGGGCCACCAGCAGGGCGTACAACAGGAAGATCGCGGTGAGTCCGGCCAGGCCGAGCTCCTCGCCCGCGGTCGCGAGGATGAAGTCGGACTTGGCGGCGAAGCCGATGAGGATGGAGTGGCCGAGTCCGAGGCCGGTACCGAGCATGCCGCCCGCCGCGAACGCGAAGAGGGACTGGGCGAGCTGGCTCGGCCCCTGTCCGGCGTTGATCGTCGCGAACGGGTCCAGCCAGTCCTCCACCCGGCTGTGCACATGGGGTTCGAACGAGCCGACGACGAAGGCACCCGCGGCGGCGAGCAGCAGCCCGACCGCGATCCAGCCGGTCCGGCCGGTGGCCACGTACAGGAGGATCACGAAGAGGCCGAAGAAGAGCAGCGAGGTGCCGAGATCCCGTTCGAGGACGAGGACGCCGACGCTGATCAGCCAGATCGCCACGATGGGGCCCAGCACCCGGCCGGTGGGGAACTGGATCTTCCAGATCTTGCGGCCGGTGTACGCGAGCGCGTTGTGGTTCGCCGCGAGGTACGCGGCGAAGAAGACGGCCAGCAGGATCTTGGCGAACTCGCCCGGCTGGAAGGACAGTCCGCCGAACCTGATCCAGATCTTGGCCCCGTTCACCGCGGGGAAGAAGATCGGCACGATCATCAGCACCAGTGCGGCGGCGACCGAGAGGTACGCGTAGCGCTGGAGCACCCGGTGATCGCGCAGCAGGACGACGACGGCGATGAAGAACGCGACCCCGAGGGTGGACCAGACCAGCTGTGTGGTCGCCGCCTGGTCCCTGGGGGTCTCCAGGTCGAGCCGGTAGATCAGCACCAGGCCCAGCCCGTTGAGGAGGACGGCGATGGGCAGCAGGAGCGGATCGGCGTACGGGGCACGGAAGCGGACCGCGAGATGGGCGAGCAGGGCGAGGAGGCCGAGACCGGCGCCGTATCCGGCGACGTCCGGGGGCACGGCGTTGTTCCTGGCGAGGCCGACGGCCGCGTAGCCGTAGACGGAGATGAGCACGGCCCCGATCAGGAGCGAGAGCTCGACCCCGCGCCGCTTGGGCAGGCGTAGCTCGGGAGGGCGCGCGTCCGCCGTCGTTGCGGTCATGCCCCGCAACGTAGCAAGACGCGGGTGTTATTTCCCTTATGTCGGCTTCGTGGCACTCGTCCTTAGCTCTGGTACGGGTTCTGGCCGGGAGGCGCGTAGCCCGGCTGCTGCTGCGCGGCGCCGTGCTGCAGGCCGTCCTGCCCCGCGCTGTGCTGCGCGAGCAGCTGGTCGGCCTGCTCCTTCGGTATCTGGCGCTCGCCGCCGCAGAAGGTGCACTGCGTCGCGTACTTCGTCGAGAACGGGAACAGCGGTACGAAGAACAGCGTGAACTTCGTGACCCGCTTGCGCAGCGTGTGTGCGGCGGGATTGCCGCACCAGCCGCACACCATCGTGAGGATGGCCAGCTGGTAGAGGTAGCCCCGCGTGCCGAAAATGATCATGATGTCGTTCCTTCTCCCGTGTTCCCCAGAAGGGCCCGCCGGCACAGCGCCAGCAGTTTCTCGTCCTCGTAAGTGTCGTGACTGCCGTATCCGCCGTCCATCGCGTTGTGGCGGCGTACGGAGAGGAGTTCGGCACGCAGCACCTGTGCCGCGTCCGGCCCTGCCCCCGCCACACCCATCCGGGCCAGGCATTCAGCCACCCGGACCCTGACGTGACGGTTCTTCTCCCATGCTGCCAGGAGTACCGGCACCGACTCACCGGTCCGCCCCGTGACCTCCCACAGGGCGATCGCGGCGTCGACCCGGAGCCACAGCTCGTCGTGCGTCAACAGGGCGCGCAGCCGGGGTGCGGCCACCGCCGCGAGCCTCCCCAGCCCGCCCAGCGCGCTCGCCGCAGCCCGGCAGTCGTGCACCTGGTCCGCTCCGAGACCCTCGATCAGCACCGGAAGCACCGCACCGGCATCCCCGTCGACCGCCCAGAGGGCCTCTGCCGCCTCCGTCGCCGCCGCGGTGCCCGGACGCCTGATCAGCATCCGCAGCTCCGGTACGGCACACCGCGCCGCGGGCCCGAACGAGCTCAGTGCCCGCAGCGCCGCCGTGCGCAGCCACTCGCCCCGGTACTCGGGTGCCCCCCGCAGCACCCGCAGCACCTCCGGCGCGGCCTCGCCCGCCCGCAGCGCCGTCAGCCCGCCGAGCAGCGGACTCGCCCGGTCGTACGCGCCCTCGTCCAGGCCGACCTCGCCGAGCCTGCGCCTGAGCACCCCGGCGAGCGGGGCCGCGGTGTCACCGAGGTACCCGATGGCGAACCCCACGTCGTGCGGCACCTCCGGCCGCTCCAGGGCCGCCGCCAGTGCGGGCAGCACCCGGGTGTCGCCCAGCCTGGCCAGCGCCTTCACCGCGGAACCCAGTCCGGGCGGCCCGCTCGCCCACTCCTTCACCCAGCCACCGGGATCCCCGGCCACCCGCTCCGCCAGGGCGTCGGCGGCCGGCCCGGCCAGACCGAACAGCTCCTCCAGCACGTGAGAGGCCGCCTCGGCCAGCCGCGGCTCCGGATCGGCCAGCTGAACGCCGACGAGCCGGACCAGTCCCTCGTACGAACCGCGCCAGGCCCTGATCAGCCCGCTGCTCATCCGTACGGCATCGATCCGCTGCCACGGATCGGGGCTGCACAGCTGGTCGGTCAGCAGCGCGGTACGGTCCTCGACGCGGTCGTCCAGGCCGACGTGCAGCGTCCGCAGCAGGTCGGCGGCCCAGGGGGCGCTGCGGCCCGCCGATTCCTCCGCCGACAGGGCCCGCAGCTGTCCCAGGAGCGTCGACGCAGAGGTGCGATCCAGTGACGCGGTGTCACCGCCCGCGGCCTCCACGGGGTGCGGATCCGGCCGTCCGGGCCGCGAGCGCAGTTCCCGCAGCAGTCCGGACACCACTCGTACGACATCGCCGGGCAGGGCGTCCGGAGCGCACCGGGCCAGTTGCGCGAGGGCGGCGAGCCGCAGTCCCGGCGCGTACGCCTCCGCGGCGAGCCTGCTCAGCCAGTCCGCGGCCTGCCCGGCCAGCGGGCGGTGGCGCAGGGCGACCCGCCCCGCGGCCTCGACGAGGGCGAGCCGCACCTCGTCGTCGGCCTCCACCGGCAGGCGCTCCCGCAGCAGCGCCAGCACCTTGACCGGGTGACCGTGCAGGGTGGCGAGCGCGAGCGGGGCGGCGAGCCGCACCCCCGAGTCCTCGTCGGCGATCAGCTCGAAGAACACCCCCGCTCCTGCGGTGACGGCAGCAGCCGCCATCGCGTAGTTCGCCGCCCCCTCCATCTCGTCCTCGTCCAGCTCGTCCTCGTCGTCCTCGTCCAGATCGATGCCGCCGATGCTGGTGAGGAGCTCCACGACGCTGCCCCGGTCCTGAATGCCGGGATCCGCGACCAGTTCGAAGAGAAACGGAATGCAGGCGAGCGTGCACGCGTACACGTCGCCCTGGTGGTGAACCGCGCCGTACATCCCGTCGAGCGCGCTCTCGCGCTCCGCCGGATCGGCGGACGCGAGTCCTTGCAGGAGCCCCGGCACATCGTCGGCCGGCCCGTAGGCATGCTCCATCGAGGCCCAGTCGACCTCGTCGATCCCCGCGAACACGCCATTCCCTCCCCGTGTCATGCTCTGCCCCGAATCCGGCGGACACCGTGTTCAGGAAGCATCTCTGCGCAGAGTGTGCACCACTGCCAGGACAATCCACCCTCCACTTGTGGCCTTTCCTCGCCAGGTGGCACGGCAGCAGGGAAGGGCTGTGACCCGCCTGTCCGTCCGCCGTCCGCTTCAGTCCCCGGGGAGCGGACGCGCCTGGCCGGGATCGGTCAGCGGGGCGAGCAGATCCCCGTGCCGGTCCAGCCGCGCGGCGATGTCCCCGGCGAGGAAGACCAGCTCGGCGGGGGTCCCGCACGCCTCGATCTCGTCCCAGGTGACGGGTGCGGAGACGGTCGGGCTGTCCTTCGCGCGCAAGGTGTAGGGGGCCGCGGTCGTCTTGGCCGCGGCGTTCTGGCTGAAATCGACGAAGACCTTTCCCGGGCGCAGCGCACGGGTCATCCGGTGCACGGCCAGTTCGGGCAGTTCGCTCCGGGCCTCGACGGCCAGGGCCTTCGCGTAGGCCGTCACGTCCTCGCTGGGGGTGGGCTCCAGGGGGACGAGCAGATGCAGCCCTTTGGAGCCCGAGGTCTTCCCGTACGCGGACAGCCCGTCCGCCGCCAGCCGCTCCCGCAGCCAGAGCGCCACCGTGCAGCATTCGACGATGCTCGCGGGCGCCCCCGGATCCAGGTCGAACACCATCCGGTCGGCGACCGCGGGCGCGTCCCGGCACCACTGGTGCGTATGGAACTCCACCACCAGATTCGCGGCCCACATCAGCGAGGGCAGGTCCTGTACGAGGATCTGCCGGGCGTTCGCATCGTCGTGCCGGGGCACCGGGGCCGTGCCTACCCAGTCGGGTGTACCGGGGGGCGGATTCTTGGTGAAGAAGCGCAGTCCCGCCGGGCCGTCCGGATATCTGAGGAAGGACAGCGGCCGGTCGCGCACATGGGCGAGGAGGACGTCCGCCGCCGTGGCCGCGTAGTAGTGCAGCACCTCGCCCTTGGTGGTGCCGGTGGCCGGGTACAGCACCTTGTCGAGATTGCTGAGCGCCAGGCGCCGCCCCTCCACCTCCGTGATCGGCGTCATACGATAAGAATCACATGAAATCGTACTGATGAGGGCTTAGTGGGCATGAGGGGTGAACGGTGAGGTCCATCTGGAACGGCGCCATCTCCTTCGGGCTGGTCAGCATCCCGGTCAAACTGATGAACGCCACGGAGAACCATTCGATCTCCTTCCGGCAGATCCACCTCGCCGACGGTGGCCGGATCCGGTACCACAAGGTCTGCGAACTCGATGAGCAGGAGGTGACCGGCGCCGAGACCGGCAAGGCGTACGAGGACGCCGACGGCAGTGTGATCCCCGTGACCGACGAGGATCTCGCCTCACTCCCGCTGCCCACCGCCAAGACGATCGAGATCGAGGGCTTCGTACCCGCCTCCGCGATCGACCCGCTCCAGCTCGACTCCGCGTATTACCTCTCCGCCAACGGAGGGCCCGCGGCCAAGCCGTACGCGCTGCTGCGCGAGGCCCTGAAGCGGAGCGAGAAGGTCGCCGTCGCGAAGTTCGCGCTGCGCGGCCGCGAACGGCTCGGCATGCTGCGTGTGGTCGACGACGTGATCGCGATGCACGGCCTGCTCTGGCCGGACGAGATCCGCACCCCCGAAGGCATCGCTCCGGACGCCGGCATCAAGGTCCGCGATGCCGAACTCGACCTGGCGGACACCCTGATGAACACCCTCGGCGAAGCCGACCTGGACACGCTCCACGACGACTACCGCGAGGCGGTGGAGGAGCTCGTCGCGGCGAAGGCCGCCGGGGAGACCGTGGAGACGGCGGAGGACGAGGGCGGCGGGGGCCAGGTCATCGACCTCATGGCGGCGCTGGAGAGCAGCGTGCGGGCGGCGAAGGAGTCCCACGGCAAGGACGGGGACGAGGACGGGGACGACGTGGCGGACGTCCACCCCATCGAGGGCCGGAAGAAGACGGGGGCGAAGGCCGCCACCGGTGGGAGCGGCACCGCGAAGAAGACCGCTGCGGGGAAGACGGCGGCGAAGAAGACCACGGCGAAGAAGACCACAGCGACGAAGACGGCGGCAAAGAAGACAACGGCCAAGAAGACGGCCGCGAAGAAGACGTCGGCGAAGAAGACCGCGGCGAAGAAGACGACGCCGAAGACCACGGGGAAGGCGGCCGGGAAGCGGGCCGCATCGAGCCGGTCCCGCTCCACGGCCTGAGGGCCCTCGCGGACCCGGCGGCGCACCGCCGGCCGCGCGGCGCGGTCCTCCACCGGTGGACAACGCCGTGGAGGACCGCCGGGCCGGCCCGTCAGCCTGCCGGGACCGCCGCTTCGAGGGCCGGCAGGTAGGCCTTCTCGTGCCCCTCCGCCGTGGGGTGCACGTTCGAGTCGCTGATCCACGGGTCGCTCGTGCAGATCTCGTGGCCCGCGAACGCGGGCCGGCCGTCCGCGAAGGCGAAACCGGCCGCGGCGGCGCGGCCCGCGATCGTCGCGTTCAGAAGGTCGGAACCCTCGTTCACCGCCGTGCGCTTGGACGAACTGAGACCGCCGAGGCAGAGCCCGCCCTCCTTGTAGAGGTGGGGGTAGCCCACGACGACGACATGGGCACCGGGTGCCCGGTCGCGCACCGTCGCGTACAACTGGTCGAGCTCACCGGGAAGTTCGTCGCGTACGTACTCCGCCGCCGTGTCCAGGGCCCGCTCGCAGGCCGACAGGGTGGAGTACTTGCAGCTGAGCATCGTCGACGCGAAGCCGGAGTCGTTGCCGCCGATGCTGAGACTCACCAGGGTCGTGCCCGAACCCAGGTGCCGCACCTGGTTGGCGAGGACATCGGGGATCTTCGCCCCGCCGCAGGCGGCGAAGGTGAAGGAGGCCGGGGCGTTGGCGTCCGCC
Organism: Streptomyces sp. NBC_00887; assembly: GCF_045207585.1. Classification (NCBI taxonomy): domain Bacteria; kingdom Bacillati; phylum Actinomycetota; class Actinomycetes; order Kitasatosporales; family Streptomycetaceae; genus Streptomyces; species Streptomyces sp. NBC_00887. The sequence goes on along the minus strand of NZ_CP108788.1, from coordinate 4,574,562 downwards.
CAGAGCTGCGGATAGGCGTTCCTGCTCCGGGTACAGGCCGTGTCCGAGTAGTCGCCCGCACCGGTACCGGAGGCGTACGAGTCACCGAGGGCCACGTACTGCCCGGCTGCCGCGGTGCCGGACGGGGCCGCGGACACGGGTACCGAGATGCCCGCCAGCCCGATGGCCAGCAGGGTTGCGGTGAGCACGCGGGGGATGCGCATGGGATTCCTCCGGGGGAGCGGATGGGGGCGGGTGCCGTTGCACACCATCGCGCCGTCCGCTCTCCCGGAACATCGGTGAAATCGCCGACCGTGTCCGACCGACACCCACCGCGGACGTCCGGGCAGTAAAGTGCGGAACGCCGCGACTGGCGCGCGCCCGGAAGGGTGCTCCGTGGAAACGACCACGAGGGAGCGGCACACCCCGGGCCTGCCCGGGGCGTCATCGCCGGAGGGCCGTCCGCCTGGGCATCCGGGTCCATGTCGCAGCAGTGCGACCGACCCGGGAGGACCCCGTGGCCGTACAGCCGTCCGATGACCGCCGACCCGCCCTGACCGCAGCCGATCCGGAACTCGCAGCCCTGGTGAGCGCCGAGGAGCGGCTCCAGGCGGACACCCTGCGCCTGATCCCCAGTGAGAACTACGTGTCCGCCGCCGTTCTGGAGGCGACCGGCACCGTCCTGCAGAACAAGTACTCCGAGGGCTACCCCGGCAAGCGCTACTACGAGGGCCAGCAAATCATCGACCAGGTGGAGACGCTGGCCGTCGAACGGGCCAAGGCGCTGTTCGGGATGGACCACGCCAATGTGCAGCCGTACTCCGGCTCGCCCGCCAACCTCGCCGCGTACCTGGCCTTCCTCGAACCGGGCGACACAGTCCTCGGGATGTCGCTGCCGATGGGCGGCCACCTCACGCACGGCTGGGGTGTCTCCGCGACCGGCACGTGGTTCCGGGGCGTGCAGTACGGGGTGCGCCGCGACACCGGGCGCATCGACCTGGACGAGGTGCGCGACCTGGCACGCGCCGAGCGGCCCAAGCTGATCTTCTGCGGCGGCACCGCGGTGCCCCGGGTGATCGACTTCGCCGGGTTCGCCGACATCGCCCGCGAGGTGGGGGCGGTGCTGGTGGCCGATGTCGCCCACATCGCCGGGCTGATCGCCGGGGGCGCGCACCCCTCGCCCGCTCCGTACGCGGACGTCGTGTCCACCACCACCCACAAGACCTTGCGGGGGCCGCGCGGAGCGATGCTGCTGTCCAGGGCCGAGCACGCGCGCGCCATCGACCGTGCGGTCTTCCCCGGCCTCCAGGGCGGTCCGCACAACCAGACCACCGCGGCGATCGCGGTCGCGCTGAAGGAGGCGGCCGGGGCGGAGTTCCGTGCATACGCCCATCAGGTCGTCGCCAACGCACGGGTTCTGGGGGAGGAACTGGCCGCACGCGGCTTCGACCTGGTGTCCGGAGGAACGGACAACCACCTGCTGCTGGTCGACCTCACCGGGAAGGACGTACCGGGCAAGGTCGCGGCCAAGGCCCTGGACCGGGCCGGGATCGTCGTCAACTACAACACGGTGCCGTACGACCCGCGCAAGCCCTTCGACCCGTCCGGCATCCGCATCGGTACGCCGGCGCTGACGTCCCGGGGCATCCCGGAGTCCGAGATGAGCGCCGTCGCCCAGTGGATCGACCTCGTGGTCGAGGCGGCCCGCACCGGTGACGAGGCCACCGTGTCCAAGGTCCGCGAAGAGGTGAAGGCCCTGATGGACGCCTGGCCGGCGCCCGGTCTGCCGCCCCGCTGAGAGGCGCCCTCGGGGACCTCCGAGGGCGCGGGGCGGCCCGGACCGCCGGGGGCTCGACTCCGCGCGCCCGCTCTGCGCCCTGCCCGTTCGTCGAACTGCCGTACAGGCTGGGGGAGTCGGGTGGCGCAAGCGTGAACGCGAGGGGGCACGAATGCAGGATCTGAAGGTCACGTCATGGCAGCTCTTCGGGCACGACCGGCTCTATGTGAACCTGCCGGACGGCACGGCGATCGGATGGGCGGATCTGGCCAACGGCACGATCACGGTCCTGCACCCGCGCTACCGCGACGCCGTGACCGACGCGCTCGCGCGACAGGTCCCGGACATGCCAACGCTCGGCGAGGCGGCGCCGCCGGGGCCGCCACCGGCCCCACGGATCCCGCCGCTCCGCCGGATGCGGAAGCCCGCCGCTCCCCGCCCGGCCCTGCCGGACGGGGAGTCGGGCCGGGAGCCGGGCGGCTTACGGGTGCCGGAGCAGGGACAGGCCCGGCAGCCCGCGCCCGCCCCCGAGCAGCAGGGACAGGGACGCCAGACCGAACCGCGGGTACCGGCAGGGCAGCCCGGACAACAGGTGCAGGAGGGGCAGCCGCGGGAACCGGGGCGGCGGCCCGTGCTGCCCGCGCTCACCGCCGCGAACGACCTGGCGACCCGACGGCCCGGTGCCGCGCTCCGGGCTCAGCTCGCCGAGAACGGCCCCGGGCTGCTCGTGCGGGCCACCACCGGGGCGTTGCGGCGGAGCAAGGAGGCGGATCCGCGCCGGGTCGCGCTCGCCGGGGAGCGGCGGGTCGGGGCCGAACTGAGGCGGCTGACGCGGCATGGCTGGCGGGTGCTGCACTCACTGCCCCTGCCGGGCGGTGCGGAGATCGGGCATCTGCTGATCGGCCCCGGAGGGGTGTTCGCCGTGCGCACCGAGCACCGGCCCGGTGCCTCGGTACGGATCGGGGACGGGACGCTGCGGATCGACGAGGGCTCCCCGCAGACGTACGCGCTCGAAGCCGGTCCGGGGACCAGGCTTGCCCGTACGGTGCTGGAGACGCACTGCGCCTTCGCCGTGCCGGTCCAGCTCGTGCTGGTGTTCGTCGGAGTCGCCTCCCTCGATGTGCTCGCCACCCCGCCGGATGTCCGGGTCTGCCGGGACCGCCATCTGTCCGCACTCGCCCCGCTGAAGGACGTCCTCACCCCCACCCAGGTCGAAAGGGTCTACGACGTCGCCCGGAACCGGGACGCCTGGCCGGACGCGTGAGCCCGGAACACGGCCGGTAGATTCCTCGGGAGCCGCCGAGGGAGAAGACGCCGTGAAACTTCGCTGTGCCGTGCTGGACGACTTCCAGTCGGTCGCCACCACCGCCGCGGACTGGTCGCCCGTGGCCGACGACGTCGATGTCGTCGGCTTCGCCGAGCACTTCGCCTCCGAGGACGAACTGGCCGCCGCACTCGCCGGTTTCGACATCGTCGTCACCCTGCGCGAGCGCGTGCCCTTCCCCGCCTCCCTGGTCGAGCGGCTGCCCCGGCTGCGGCTGCTCGTCGCGTCCGGCATGCGCAACTCCGTCATCGACTACGCCGCCGCCGAGCGGCACGGGGTCACCGTCTGCGGCACCGCGAGCACCACCACCCCGCCCGTCGAGCTCACCTGGGCGCTCCTGCTCGGCCTGGCGCGCGGAATCGTGCCCGAGGCCAACGCCCTGCGCGACGGTGGTCCCTGGCAGTCGACCGTCGGGGCGGATCTGCACGGACGCAGGCTGGGGCTCCTCGGACTGGGGAAGATCGGCAGCAGGGTCGCCCGGGTCGGCCTCGCCTTCGGCATGGACGTCGTGGCCTGGAGCCGGAACCTGACGGCGGAACGGGCGGCGGAGGAAGGTGTCGTGCTCGCCGCGTCCAAGGAAGAGCTTCTGGAGACCAGCGACTTCGTCTCCGTGCACCTGGTGCTGAGCGATCGCACCCGGGGGCTGCTCGGGGCGAAGGAGCTCGGTCTGATGCGGTCCGGCAGCTATCTGATCAACACCTCGCGGGCGGCGATCGTCGATCAGGACGCGCTGCTCGACGTGCTGCACGAGGGGTCCATCGCGGGAGCCGGAATCGACGTGTTCGACGTCGAGCCGCTCCCCGCCGGCCACCCGATGCGCACCGCGCCGCGCCTGTTGGCGACCCCGCACCTGGGCTATGTGTCCCGGGCCAACTACGCGACGTACTACACGCACGCCGTCGAGGACATCCGCGCGTTCCTCGACGGGGAGCCGGTCCGCCGGCTCGGCTGACGCCGCGGGCCGTCCCGGAGCGGGGAGCGGGGAGCGGGCGCGTCCTGCTGCGCCTCGGCGGGGCGCCGCCCTACGGCCTCAGCCGAATCGGATGTCGCGCGTGGTGGCGGAGGCCGCCGCGAAGGCGAGCAGACTGCCGCCCTCCTCGGCGACGGCGTCGCGGTCCTCCCTGCTCAGCGCGCCGAACGGCTCGATCACGAGGGTCGCGGCCTTGCGCGCCTGCTCGATGCGCCACAGCCCGCGTACGAAACCGTCCACGAGGAACGTCGACCTGATCAGGCCGTTGCGGGTGAAGACGAGCGCCCGCTGTTCGTCGGTGAGGGTGCGGCTGCGGTCGGCATGCGACAGCAGGATGTTGTCGAACTCCGGCAGGAAGCGCACCGGAACGGGCATACCCGGGTCGGGCCGGGGGGCGTCGGGAAGGTCGAGCAGCTCCAGCCCGTTCTCGTCCCGGAAGGTACGCAGCCGGGGCCTGAGCCGGTTCACCGAGTCGGCGAGCCGTGTCATTCCGGACCAGGTCTGGATGTCCTTGACGGTGGCGGGCCCGAAGGCCGCGAGGTACCGCTCGACCATCGCGTCGGGCGAGGTGGACTCCGCGAGCGTTCCGCCGAGCCACGACTCCGCCGTCGTGTGCACGGCCTGGCCGCTCTCGCCCCACAGGCCGCGCGGCGGCACCTGCACGAGCGGCACCAGGTTGCGCACGGCGTTGGCCAGGGCGAACGGATCCCGGTCGGGCCAGCGCTCGGCCAGCAGGGTGCCGAGACCGCCCAGCGTGAGGGGCTCCTTCTCGACCAGCTCACGGCCCAGCGCCGCCACCTCCGCGGTGTCGAGACCGGCCAGCTTCCGGCCGAAGGTGCCCTTCAGCCCTTGCTCCAGTGCGCCCCGGAGCACCGGCCTGAGCGCCAGGCAGTCCTGCGCCGTGACCAGGTGGATCGTGCCTCGCATCAGCACCAGCCGGACCACCTCGCGGGCCCTGACCCTGTCCGCCAGGTCCTCGATACGGAATCCGGCCAGCCGGGTCCACAGCCCGATGTAGGGCGGGTCGGGCGCCTGGGCCTGCATCCCCACCAGATGCCCGACCGCCCGCACGGCCGGCACATCGACGCGCTCCAGAAGTAGCTGCCGGGCCAGCAGGCTCCGGTTGAGCGCCCGTCGGTCCAGCACGTCTCGGTCCCCTGTCACCATGACCGGATCCTCTCCTCGTGTTCATGAAAAGTCGGTGGTGCCCCGGGGCACGCATCGACCACGTACGCCGGGCCCAGCCCCTCCTGTGCGCGATCGACTACGCGCTCGGCCGCCTCGTACTCAGCGGTGGGGATCCGCCCGACGGCCTTCCTCGGCCACAGCCCGGGGGAGCTCGTCGCCGCGGCCTTCGCCGGGGTCGTCTCCCTGAGCGACGCGGCGCGGATGGTGCAGGGCCGGGTACGGGAGGCCGTGAAGGTTCTGGCGGGCGGCATGCTAGCGGTCGCCGCGAGCGAGGAGCAGCTGCTTCCGTACCTGACCGAGGACGTCGGCATCGCGGCCGTCAACGCCAACCAGCAGGTGATGCTCGCGGGTTCGAAGAGGCCCCTCACCGAGTTCGCCCGGTCCGGACGGCGAATCCAGTTCACTCCCGCTCCCCGATCGGTGCCATGAGCTGCTTTTGCGGAGCGAGTTCCGTACGGGTCAGCGGGATGTCCGGGCAGAGCCTCTCCGGATGGCCGTCGGGCGGTTCCTGCAGGCGCGTCGCGGCCATCGGTACCGGCGGTCCCCTATGGGGCAGGCCCAGCCAGATCCAGCCCGCCGCGGTCAGCGAGCTGTGAGCTGTAGATCTCGCGCAGGGCTCACCTCACGTACTTCCTGCGAGCCGTACCTCCCGCCTCTGCCTGGACACGGGGCGCCGCGGTGCCCGCGGACTGCCACTCCTTGCTCCAGGTCCACAGCCTGGCCACCGCGTTCAGGTCCAGGTCGTGGGTCCTCGGTCCAGATGCGGGCCGCTGCCGTGAGCACGGACTGGCGGTCGGCCTCGGACGTACCGGCGCGGGCCGGGAGGAGCGGGGTCACCGCGCCGGCGCCCAGGCGGAGCGAGCGGCGCCTGCCGGCGGGTGATCATCCGCTTCGCGGGTGACTCGGGTGACGGCATGCCGTCGACGGGTGACCGGTTCACGTCGGAAACGGCGTCGTTCGGGAATGACCTGTCGACGCTGCCGAACTTCCCGGAGGGGGAACCGACACGCTCCTCGCCGGCAAGGACGCCTGGACCTTCGTGGGCCGACCCGCCTCTCCGTATCGTGGGCCTCGGCGGCCTGTCGGCCGCCGCGAACAGAGGAGGCCACGGCGTGCACCCGCTCACCGACGACCCGATGACCGTCGCGATGGCCGAGATCCCCGGTGGCACCGTCGACCTCCGTGACGACCGCCGGGGCACCCGCTGGCAGGCGGAGATCGCGCCCTTCCTGCTCGGCCGGTACCCGGTCACCTCCGGACAGCACAGAGCCGTCACCGGAACGGACCCCGCCCCCTCCGCGAGCGACGCTGCGCCCGTCACGAACATCAGCTGGCTCGACGCCGTCGAGGTGTGCAACCTGCTCTCGGCGCGGGCCGGGCTGGACCGGGCCTACTGCCATGACGTACGGAGCGGGGAAGTGACCTGGGACCGGACGTCCGACGGCTACCGCCTGCCGACCGAGGCCGAGTGGCAGTACGCCTGCAGGGCGGGGACCACCGGATACCGGTACGGCGAGATCGACGAGATCGCCTGGTACGAGGCCAACTCCGGGGGCCGCGCCCACGACGTCGGCGGCCGGACGCCCAACGCGTGGGGGCTGCACGACATGCTGGGCAACGTCTGGGAGTGGTGCTGGGACCTCTACGACGAGGAGATCTACGGCGCGTACCGCATCTTCCGCGGAGGCGGCTGGGCCGAGTCGGAGCGGGGTTGCGGCGCCACGGTACGCCGCCGCAGCCACCCCACGTTCACCATCGACGACCTCGGCTTCCGGCTTGCCCGCGGCGCTGCCCTCCAGGTGAACAACTGATCGATCCACGGTTCTCAGGCGACCCCGGCCATCTGGAGCGCGCGGCGCAGCGCCAGATCGAGCGTGACAGTCTGGATGCGCTGATTGCGGACTTCGACGAGGTGAACGGGCCGGCCGACCCGGCGGCTCTGTGGCTGCCAAGCGGGCCAGGCCCACCGGGCAGGAGCCCGCCCCCGAGGCCGCCGCATGAGTGGTGCCCTGATCCTGGACAGCGAGGGCTCGGCCAAGGCGGTGCAGCGTGACCGGGAGGTGCATGAATGGCTTGCGGCGGCTCGCGAGGCCGACCTCCCGGCTGTCACATCGGCCGCAGTTCTCGTCGAGGTCTTCCATCCCGGGATCAATGACGCCGCACTGAAGTGGACGCTGCCCAGGCTCCGGGTGGAGCCGGTCACGCAGGCTCTGGCGCAGTCCGCCTCGCCGCCCTGTTGCGTGCTGCGGGCATGCACGGCCACAAGTACGCCATCGACGCCATGCCGTGCGCGACGGCGTCGGGGCTGCCGGGGCGGGTGACGATCCTGACATCTGAAGTGGAGGACATCGCGATGCTCACCGCCGGGCATATCCGTGTCCTTGTCGAGAAGGCCTGAGCTCAGCCTGTCCACCCGTGGGCCGGGCTGAATCGCTCTCCGGTCGTCAGCTGCCGCACCACCGTGTCGTGCGCTGCGGGAGGGCCGCGCCGATCCGTCCGGCGGCCCGTAAACCATACGGACGATCGACTCCCGGTGAGGTACGTTCCTCTCGTCCGAAGGGGGGCGAAGTGGCGAAACTCAACCAGATCATCGCCGTGGAAAAGGGTGTCAAGAGCAAGTCGCTCCAGGACATCACCGCGGCCCACCACAAGGTGCAGAAGCCCGTACAGCTGGCCGGCATCTCGCGCACGTACCAGCCGAAGGACGAGGAGGGCGAGCAGCTGCCGCCCGAGTCCACGCGCGTACAGGTCAAGACCGAGGACGTGCTGCGTGAGATGTCCGTGTCGCTGACCCGGCTGTTCGACGTGACCGCCACCAAGGACTGGGCCAACTGCTCCGCCCGCGCCGACGTCACCGTCGACGGACGGACGATCGTCCGCGAAGTGCCGGTCTCCTACCTGCTCTTCCTGGAGAAGCAGCTCACCGACCTGCACACCTTCGTGAAGAAGCTCCCCGTCCTCGACGCCTCCGAGTCCTGGTCGCTCGACCCGTCGACGGACTGGTGGAAGACCGACCCGGTCCGCACGATCCGGACGAAGAAGGTCCCGCGCAACCACGTCAAGGCCGAGGCGACCGAGAAGCACCCGGCGCAGGTCGACGTGTACTACGAGGACGTGCCGATCGGGTACTGGACGACCGTGAAGTTCTCCGGATCGCTTCCGGCGAAGCGGGTGAACGAGCTGCTGGAGCGGGTCGAGAAGCTGCAGCACGCGGTCAAGTTCGCACGCGAGGAGGCCAACAGCGCCGAGGTCACCGACCAGCGGGTCGGCGACGCGGTGTTCGGCTACCTGTTCGGCTAGCACCGGACGCAGGTAGCATCCACAAACGCCCCCGCGCACTGTCGTGGGGGTGCGCACCATCACGCGGCCGGTTGAGGTCCGGTCCGTGTGACGAGCGCAGACTGAAACTGACGTTCAGCCTGAAGACGCGGCACAGGTGAAGGTTCGAGTCCTTCCCCCGGCACCACTGGCCGGGGTGGCCCAACATGGCAGAGGCAACCGCGATCACACTCAGACTCTCGCTCAAGCTTCAGTATTGCCACCGACTGCCAGATCGACCGGGTACGGACGAACACCGTTGAATGCTGGTTCGAATCCGGCCTGCACCTCTTCATGGCGCGGTAGTTCAATGGAAGAACGCGACGGTCTGACGACTGATCCGCACTCTTAAACGGCGCTGGCAAGCGCAATTGGGTGGCATCCCCAGGGGCCCGGGAGCTGGATACGACTCCCGGGCTCCGCCACGTCCGGTGGGGTGTGGCGCTACGCCCTGCGCAGCCGGGCGATGATGCCGTCCAGATCCCTTCGGAACAGGTCCGGGCGCACGAAGTGCCCGCCGGGTACCTCGTGCCACTCGTGAGGGACACCTGCTGCGCCGAGGCCGGCCCGGAACTCCCGCTGGCACGCTAGCACTTGCGTCTCGTTGACCGTGTCGAACCAGTTGACCGGGGCGGGACTCGTGCCGGCGACCAGGAAGATCCGCTTGTTCCGATAGCTCTCGATGCGCTGCACGGGATTGTCGGCGGTGACCCTCGCCTCGTCCCGGAGCGGCGCACCGTAGACGGTGCCACCACCCAGCTCCGCGGCCGCTGAGGAACGATGGCAGTGACGAAGTACGCTCGCCAGCGCGCCCCCAGGCTCTGCGGCTTCGGCATAGGCGCGGCGATCTGATGCGGCAAAGCGGCCGCGCCGAAGACTCTGAGTTGGAGATCCGCGCGGTGCTGTCGGACCGGCTAAGCACCGTGGACTCGCAGGACTCCGTAGTGCTATCCGAGCGCCATTGCTTGGCCCATACCTTGGAGGAACTGGAGCGGCACGGCGAGGCCCAGAACGAGCTTGGGCAAGTGGTCTCCTCGTACGCCCAGATCCTGGGTCAGGACAACAAGCAAACGCGGAGTGCGAGTTTCTGCCTGGCCAGGATGCTGCAAGTGCACGGGGACAAGACCGAGGCGCTGCAGTTGTACGAACAGGTCTTGTCTGGAGAGACTGCCGAGTTCGGTGCGCATCACATCGAACCGCTCATGACTGGCTTCCGGCGGGACCAGTGCCGGCTCGACATGGGCATACTCCCGCCCCCAGAAGCTACGGCAGCCTTCGAACGCACCCTTTCCGCGCTATCCGCCCTTCTCGACGACGACCATCGGTGGATCGTGACCATCCGCGAAGCGCTGGATGCCAGCCGCATTGCAAACGGGTGAGCGGCCCGCCTTGATGAAGTAGAGAAACCCGCAACAGCGCGCAAAACAGGTTGGGGCACCCTGACCCTTCGCGAGACGCGCCCGGTGGTCGGAACGAAGTGGACGGACTCCGGTCTCCGGCACGACCGGCGCGGGCTCAAATCCCGCGAGGCGAACACCGACCGTCCAGTGCCGATCCCGCCCGTGCTGGTCGCCATGATCCGCGCCCATATCGAGGAGTTCGGGACGGCAACGGACGGTCGGCTCTTCGCCAACGAGCGCGGGGGAGTCCTCGGCTCCACCAGCTACTGGCGGGTGTGGCAGGAGGCCAGGCCGTTCGCGCTGCCCCGGACAAGACGGATTCCCCGCTCGCCCACCGCCCGTACGACCTACGGCACACCTGCATCACCAACTGGTTGAACGCCGGCGTCCCTGTGGCGGAGGTGTCCCGCCGGGCCGGGAACTCGCCGGAGGTGGTGCACCGCCGGTACGCGGGCTGCATCGACGGACACGAGGAGCTGACAACCGGAAGATCGAGAAGTCCATGGGCTGGGGTGAGGAGGCCGGCCAGTGAGCTGCGACCAGCCCTGAAAACTCACTCGCCACTCACTCGCGATCAGTGACAGACAACGACAAAGGCCCGGACTCAGTAGGACTGAGTTCGGGCCTTCATGCTTGGCACTTCAGCTGGTCAGCGGGTTGATCGCGCTGTCCGGCTGGAGTGCCCCCGGCAGGATTCGAACCTGCGCACCCGGCTCCGGAGGCCGATGCTCTATCCCCTGAGCTACGGGGGCGAAATCGCTGCACTTGGCGGCGACGAGTGAAACCCTACCAGCTTCGGTGGGGTGTCCGGGAACAGGTATTTCCGCGTCGGCGCACCGTTTCGCCGACGCTCTGCCGCGGGCTCAGGGGAGTGACGCGGAGACCGCGCTCAGGCTCCCGAGGACCGTGCGCCGAATTCGGGCCGTGGGGCGCCGGGCCACCCCTCCGGGGCGGAAGTGGGCAAAACCCGGACGCAGCCCCTCCGGCGGACCTACTCTCGAAGGGTGTCAGGGGCGTACGGCCGCGTGCTTGTTGTGGACGACAACAAGGTCATCCGGCAGCTGATCAGGGTCAATCTCGAGCTGGAGGGCTTCGAGGTCGTGACCGCGGCCGATGGTGTCGAGTGTCTGGAACTGGTCCACCGGGTCCGCCCGGATGTGATCACGCTCGATGTGGTGATGCCCCGCCTCGACGGAATCCAGACCGCTGTCCGGCTGCGCGCCGATCCACGGACCCGCCATCTGCCCGTCGCCGTTGTCAGTGCCTGCACGCCGCACGAGGTGGACTCGGGGGTGGCCGCCGGGATCGACGCCTTCCTGGCGAAGCCGTTCGAGCCGAGCGACCTGGTGCGGATAGTCCACCGCCTGATGCGCAGGAAGGACGCGCCGTCGGTCGACGGCAGACACGGTGCCGGGAGGGCAGGGAGCACGGCCGGATGACGGCATGAGCGACCACTCCGCGCCCGCATCCCGGGCCGCGCGGGTGACCGGATGGCGAAACGGGGTCGCGAAGTGCCCCCCTCCCTCCCATACGCTTGTCCCGTGACCCCCGCAGAGCTCTCCCGAACCGTGCTGCGCGCTGTGCGCCGCGCGGTCGACGAGGACGTCCTGCGCGCGCCCGTGCCCGCGCGCGTGCGGGTGGAGCGGACACGGCCCGGTGGCAGCGGCGACTACGCCTGCGCCGTAGCCCTCCAGCTGGCCGGACCCGCCGCGCTCCCCGCCCGGGAGGTCGCGAGCATCCTGCGCGACCGGGTGGCGGCGGCGCCCGGCATCGGACGGGTCGAGATCACCGGGCCCGGTTTTCTGAACTTCACGCTCGACGCGTCCGCCGACACGGCCGCCCGCGCCGCGCTCGTACGCGACGTACGGGAACAGGGCCTCCGGTACGGACGGTGCACCACCGACGCCGGGCGGCTCCACCGGCTCCACCACCCTCCCGAGATCCGGGCCGCGGTCCACGCCCAGGCGGTCGGGCGCCTCCTGAGGACGCAGGGCGGCCAGGTGCTCATCGGCTGCACCGGAGCGACCGACCCCGGCTGGGAACGGCTGGGCGTCGTGGTCGGCCCTCGCCACGGGCCGGAGGAGAGCGTCGAGATCCGCCCCGTGCCCGCCCGCGCCACCGCCGCAGAGCTGCTGGAGCGCCTCGGGCGGGACGCCGCGCTGTGGGGCCTGCTGCGGCCCGCGGCCCATGACCACGCCCCGCTGGGCGACGAGCTCCTCGTGCAGGGTGAGGCCAACCCGCTCTTCCTGGTCCGCTACGCCCACGCGCGCGCCCGCGCCCTCACAAGGAGCGCGCAGCAGCTCGGCTTCGCCGGCGCGTACGACGAGGACGTGGACGCACCCGCACTGCATGCCGCGCTCGCCGACCACCCCGGCGCACTCGCCTCCGCCGCCCGCCACCATGCTCCCGACCGGGTCGCCCGGCACCTGGAGACGGTGGCGCGCGCCTTCTTCGACCTCCACGACACGAACCCGCCGCTCCCCGTCGGCGACGAGAAACCCTCGGCCGCCCACCGCTCCCGGCTGGCTCTCGCCGAAGCCGCCGGGAGGGTGCTGGCAGGCGGCCTGTTCCTGCTCGGCATCAGCGCGCCCGAACACCTCTGAGACCTGAGAGAGCAGAACGATGAGCCGATCCGCACACCCCGCCGGGCCCCGTCACGCCGATGTCTTCACCGAGGGCCACTACAGCGCCCCGGCGACCGACCTGAACGTGCTGGACGAGAAGGTCTGGGCCCGCACCGTCACCCGTGACACGGACGGTGCGCTCACCGTCGGCGGGATCGAAGTCGCCCGGCTGGCCGAGGAGTTCGGCACCCCGGCGTACTTCCTCGACGAGAGCGACTTCCGGGCCCGCTGCCGCGCCTGGGCCGAGGCCTTCGGGCCGGACGCCGATGTGTTCTACGCCGGCAAGGCCTTCCTGTCGCGTGCCGTCGTGCGCTGGCTCCAGGAAGAGGGACTGAACCTCGACGTGTGCTCCGGCGGCGAGCTCGTCACCGCGCTGGACGCCGGGATGCCCGCCGAGCGCATCGCCTTCCACGGCAACAACAAGAGCGTCGCCGAGATCGAGCGGGCCATCGAGGCCGGTGTCGGGCGGATCGTGCTCGACTCCTTCCAGGAGATCGTCCGCGTCGCGCACGTCGCCCAGCAGCTCGGAAAGCGCCAGCGCGTACAGATCCGCGTGACGGTCGGCGTCGAGGCCCACACCCACGAGTTCATCGCGACCGCGCACGAGGACCAGAAGTTCGGTATCGCGCTGGCCGACGGACTGGCCGCCGAATCGGTGCGCAGGGCACTCACGCTCGACGGGCTCGAACTCATCGGCATCCACTCGCACATCGGCTCGCAGATCTTCGACATGGCCGGATTCGAGGTCTCCGCGCGGCGCGTGGTGCAGTTGCTCGCCGAGATCCGCGACGAGCACGGCATCGAGCTCCCCGAGATCGACCTCGGCGGCGGCCTCGGCATCGCGTACACCTCCGAGGACGACCCCCGCGAGCCGCACGAGATCGCCAAGGCGCTCAGCGACATCGTGACCCGCGAGTGCGAGTCGGCGAAGCTGCGGACCCCGCGCATCTCCGTCGAGCCGGGGCGCGCCATCGTCGGACCCACCGCGTTCACGCTGTACGAGGTCGGCACCATCAAGCCCCTCGAGGGCCTGCGCACGTACGTCAGTGTCGACGGCGGCATGTCGGACAACATCCGCACCGCGCTGTACGACGCCGAGTACAGCGTCTCCCTCGTCTCGCGCAGCTCCGACGCCGATCCCATGCTCGTGCGCGTCGTCGGCAAGCACTGCGAGAGCGGCGACATCGTGGTCAAGGACGCCTTCCTGCCCTCGGACCTGGCCCCCGGCGACCTGATCGCCGTGCCGGCCACCGGGGCGTACTGCCGCTCCATGGCGAGCAACTACAACCACGCCCTGCGCCCCCCGGTCGTCGCCGTGCGTGACGGCGAGGCGCGGGTGATCGTCCGGCGCGAGACGGAGGAAGATCTTCTGCGTCTCGATGTCGGCTGATGAAATAAAGGTCTCAGGATCCGGACGGGTGACAGAAACTCCCGTCCGGTGAGTGAGACTGTTCCACACATCTGAAGTATGAGAAACGAGGTCGGATGATGCGTACGCGTCCGCTGAAAGTGGCGCTGCTGGGCTGTGGAGTGGTCGGCTCAGAGGTGGCTCGCATCATGACGACGCACGCCGACGACCTCGCCGCGCGCATCGGTGCGCCGGTCGAGCTCGCGGGTGTCGCCGTGCGCCGTCCCTCCAAGGTGCGGGAGGGCATCGACCCCGCGCTGATCACCACCGATGCGACCGCCCTGGTCAAACGGGGCGACATCGACGTCGTCGTCGAGGTCATCGGGGGCATCGAGCCCGCCAGGTCGCTCATCACGACCGCCTTCGAGCACGGTGCGAGCGTCGTCTCCGCGAACAAGGCACTGCTCGCCGAGGACGGCTCCGCCCTCCACGCCACCGCAGGGAAGTACGGCCGGGACCTCTACTACGAGGCCGCCGTGGCCGGTGCCATTCCGCTCGTACGTCCGCTGCGCGAGTCGCTCGCCGGGGACAAGGTCAACCGGGTGCTCGGCATCGTCAACGGCACGACCAACTTCATCCTCGACAAGATGGACACGAGCGGAGCGGGCTACTCCGAGGCGCTCGACGAGGCCACCGCGCTCGGCTACGCCGAGGCCGACCCGACCGCGGACGTCGAGGGCTTCGACGCCGCGGCCAAGGCCGCGATCCTCGCGGGGATCGCCTTCCACACCCGGGTGAAGATCGGCGAGGTGCACCGCGAGGGCATCACCGAGGTCACCGCAGCCGACATCGCCTCCGCCCGCCGCATGGGCTGCACCGTCAAGCTCCTCGCCATCTGCGAGCGTGCCGCCGACGGCAGGTCCGTCACCGCCCGCGTGCACCCCGCGATGATCCCGCTCAGCCACCCGCTGGCCTCCGTCCGCGAGGCGTACAACGCGGTCTTCGTCGAGGCCGAGGCGGCCGGGCAGCTGATGTTCTACGGTCCCGGCGCCGGTGGCGCCCCGACCGCGTCCGCGGTCCTCGGCGACCTGGTCGCCGTCTGCCGCAACAAGATCGGCGAGACCACCGGCCCAGGTGAGTCCGCGTACACGCGTCTGCCGGTCAGCCCCATGGGCGAGGTCGTCACGCGGTACCACATCAGTCTCGACGTGGCCGACAAGCCTGGCGTACTCGCCCAGGTGGCAACGGTCTTCGCCGAACAGGGCGTATCCATCGATACGGTCCGCCAGCAGAGTCGACAGGACGGAGACGGCGAGGCATCCCTCGTCGTCGTCACCCACCGCGCGCCCGACGCAGCCCTCTCCGGGACCGTCGAAGCGCTGCGCAAGCTGGACACCGTGCGCGGTGTCGCCAGCATCATGCGTGTTGAAGGGGAGTAAGGACCCATGACCAGCAAGGGCACCCACCAGTGGCGCGGCATCATCGAGGAGTACCGGGACCGTCTTCCGGTCACGAGCACGACGCCGGTCGTCACGCTCCGTGAGGGTGGCACGCCGCTCGTTCCGGCGCAGGTTCTCTCCGAGCGCACGGGCTGCGAGGTGCACCTCAAGGTCGAGGGCGCCAACCCCACGGGGTCGTTCAAGGACCGCGGCATGACGATGGCGATCACCCGGGCCAAGGAGGAGGGCGCGCAGGCCGTCATCTGCGCCTCCACCGGCAACACCTCCGCGTCCGCCGCGGCGTACGCGGTGCGGGCCGGCATGGTCTGCGCCGTGCTCGTTCCGCAGGGCAAGATCGCGCTCGGCAAGATGGGGCAGGCCCTCGTCCACGGCGCGAAGATCCTCCAGGTCGACGGCAACTTCGACGACTGCCTGACCCTCGCCCGCAGCCTCTCGGACAACTACCCGGTGGCGCTGGTCAATTCGGTCAACCCGGTGCGGATCGAGGGCCAGAAGACCGCCGCGTTCGAGATCGTCGACGCGCTCGGCGACGCCCCCGACATCCATGTCCTGCCGGTCGGTAACGCGGGCAACATCACGGCCTACTGGAAGGGCTACAAGGAGTACGCGGGGGACGGACTGTCCACGCACACCCCGCGCATGTGGGGCTTCCAGGCGTCCGGCTCCGCGCCCATCGTGCGCGGCGAGATCGTCAAGGACCCGGCGACCATCGCCACCGCGATCCGCATCGGGAACCCGGCCTCCTGGCAGTTCGCCCTGGACGCCCGGGACGAATCGGGCGGTTTCATCGACGAGGTGACGGACCGGCAGATTCTGTCCGCCTACCGCCTGTTGGCCTCCCAGGAGGGTGTGTTCGTCGAGCCCGCGTCGGCCGCCTCCGTGGCCGGTCTGCTCAAGGCCGCCGAAGAGGGCAAGGTCGATCCCGGCCAGAAGATCGTCTGCACCGTCACGGGCAACGGCCTCAAGGACCCCGACTGGGCCGTCGCGGGCGCTCCGCAGCCGGTCACGGTCCCTGTGGACGCGGTCACCGCAGCCCAGAAGCTGGGTCTGGTGTAACCGGCACTTCGCAGCTCAGCCGCCTTTTCGGGTGGAGAGCGCATAGGAGGCGTGCGACACGCATCGTGCGCCTCCTGTGCGCCCTATGTCGCCACAGAACCTTCCTTCGATAAGCTGTAGTCAACCCGCCCCGCGCATACGCCGCGGTGCAGTCGCCGTAGTGGCTGCCGGGTACCCCATTCCGGCACTTCGGCGCCCGCCTCACGCACGCCGAGGGCCCCGCCCGCATCACCCCGCACGACATCCCCGCCGCCGTACAGGAAGAGTCGTCCAACCGATGGCCGGTCCCGCGTTCCGAGCTGCCGCCGTCCGGGTGCGCGTCCCCGCAACCAGCGCCAACCTCGGCCCCGGTTTCGACGCCCTGGGCCTCTCGCTGGGGCTCTACGACGACGTCGTCGTCCGGGTCGCCGACTCCGGGCTGCACATCGACATCGCGGGTGAGGGCGCCGAGACGCTGCCCCGCGACGAGAGCCACCTGCTCGTACGCTCCCTGCGCACGGCCTTCGACCTGCTCGGCGGCCAGCCCCGCGGCCTCGAGATCGTCTGCGCCAACCGCATCCCGCACGGCCGGGGCATGGGTTCCTCGTCCGCCGCGATCTGCGCCGGCATCGTCGCCGCGCGTGCGGTGACGACGGGCGGCGACGCCCGCCTCGACGACGCGGCCCTGCTGGAGCTGGCCACCGAGATCGAAGGGCACCCCGACAACGTCGCGGCCTGCCTCCTCGGCGGTTTCACGCTCGCGTGGATGGACGGCGGAGCGGCCAGGGCCATCAGGATGGATCCTGCGGATTCCGTCGTTCCGGTGGTTTTCGTCCCGGCCACGCCGGTACTCACCGAGACGGCACGCGGTCTGCTGCCGCGCACGGTTCCGCACGTGGACGCCGCTGCCAACGCCGGTCGTGCGGCCCTCCTCGTAGAGGCCCTGACCAGGCGCCCCGAGCTGCTGCTCGCCGCCACCGAGGACCGGATCCACCAGGAGTACCGGGCGCCCGCGATGCCGCAGAGCGTGGAACTCGTGAACCGGCTGCGCGCCGACGGCGTCCCTGCTGTCATCTCCGGAGCGGGGCCGACCGTGCTCGCGCTGACGGAGGAAGGCTCGGCCGACAAGGTCACCCGCCTGGCGGGTGAGGGATGGGCCGCGAACCGGCTCGCGCTCGACACCACGGGCGCGAGCGTGCTGCCGCTCGCTGCGTAAGCGCACGTGATTGCCGGTGCATGAGAGGGGGAATGTTTGTTGGAGCCGGTAGTGTTAACCTCAAGTCAGCAATCGACGTCTTTGTGGCGCGTTGCTTCGCGTCCCCCTTCGGGACCACCACTCTTCCGGGAGCCTCCCCGACTGCCTGAGCAGCCTGCCTGAGCAGTTTCGAGCACGCTCCGGAACCGGCACGACACCCTCTTGCTCGTCCAGGAGTGGGCCGAGCAGGGGGATCTCGAGCCGGAACCCCGCACATTCATCTCTCCGCCGTACCCGGCGGACCACCGCCCCGGCAAGGTCCGCGATCGAAAAGATCAACAGACCGTAGTCGGACAGCACAACCGGTCGCCGAGCCAGAAGGCCGACGTCCGCTCCAGGGAAGGACCCTTCGTGAGCGACACCAC
This sequence comes from Streptomyces sp. NBC_00887, assembly GCF_045207585.1. Taxonomy (NCBI): domain Bacteria; kingdom Bacillati; phylum Actinomycetota; class Actinomycetes; order Kitasatosporales; family Streptomycetaceae; genus Streptomyces; species Streptomyces sp. NBC_00887. The sequence goes on along the minus strand of NZ_CP108788.1, from coordinate 4,556,519 downwards.
CGATCTGATGGGCGTGACTGCCGACAAGAACGTCGACAGCTCTGCGCCCGCCGAAGGTGCTGCCACTGGCACCACCGCACGGCGCCGCCGCTCCGGCACCGGCCTCGAGGGCATGGTCCTGGCCGAGCTGCAGCAGGTCGCGTCCGGCCTCGGCATCAGGGGAACTGCGCGGATGCGCAAGAGCCAGCTGATCGAGGTCATCAAGGAGGCGCAGGCCGGGAGCTCCTCCGCACCCAAGACTGCCTCCAAGGCTGCTGCCGCCCCCGCCGGTACGGACGCCGAGAGCAAGCCCAAGCGGCGTGCCACGTCCAAGTCGCGTACGGGGGACGAGTCCGCCGCCGCGGCCGAGAAGCCCGCGGCCCAGCAGCAGATCGACATCCCCGGTCAGCCGGCCAGCGACGACCAGCCCACGGGCGAGCGTCGTCGTCGCCGGGCGACCGCGCAGGCGGGCAGCCCCGACACCAAGGGCGACGTCAAGGCCGAGGCCAAGACGGAGCCGCAGGCCGAGCCGAAGACCGAGGGCCGTCAGGACCGCGGCGACGAGCGCGGCGAGGCGAAGGGTGACGCGAAGGCCGAGTCCGCCGCCGACACCGCCGAGGGCCGCCGCGGCGACCGCCAGGACCGCGGCCAGCGCGGTGAGCGTGGCGAGCGCGGTGACCGCCGTGACCGTCAGCGCGACCGGCGCGGCAAGGGCGACGACCAGGGCCAGCAGGGCGGCGGCCAGCGCCGTCAGGGCCAGAGCCAGGGCCAGGGTGGCCAGGGCCAGAGCCAGGGCCAGGGTGGCCAGGGCCAGAGCCAGGGCCAGCAGGGCGGCGGCGGTCAGCAGGACGACGCCTACGACGACGAGGGCGGCCGGCGGGGCCGTCGGGGCCGGTACCGCGACCGCCGTGGCCGTCGCGGCCGCGAGGACTTCGCGACCGACGTCCAGGTGGCCGACGACGACGTCCTGATCCCCGTCGCGGGCATCCTGGACATCCTCGACAACTACGCGTTCATCCGGACCTCCGGCTACCTGCCGGGACCGAACGACGTGTACGTCTCGCTCGCCCAGGTCCGCAAGAACGGCCTGCGCAAGGGTGACCACGTCACCGGTGCGGTGCGCCAGCCCAAGGACGGCGAGCGCCGCGAGAAGTTCAACGCGCTGGTCCGCCTCGACTCGGTGAACGGCATGGCGCCGGAGACCGGCCGCGGCCGGCCCGAGTTCCAGAAGCTGACCCCGCTGTACCCGCAGGACAGGCTCCGTCTGGAGACCGACTCCAACATCCTGACCACCCGGATCATCGACCTGGTCGCCCCGATCGGCAAGGGCCAGCGAGGCCTGATCGTGGCCCCGCCGAAGACCGGTAAGACCATGATCCTTCAGGCGATCGCCAACGCGATCACGGTCAACAGCCCCGAGTGCCACCTGATGGTCGTCCTGGTCGACGAGCGTCCGGAAGAGGTCACCGACATGCAGCGGTCGGTGAAGGGCGAGGTCATCTCCTCGACCTTCGACCGTCCCGCCGAGGACCACACCACGGTCGCCGAGCTGGCCATCGAGCGCGCGAAGCGCCTCGTGGAGCTGGGTCACGACGTGGTCGTCCTGCTGGACTCGATCACCCGCCTGGGCCGTGCGTACAACCTGGCCGCACCGGCCTCGGGCCGCATCCTGTCCGGTGGTGTCGACTCGACCGCGCTGTACCCGCCGAAGCGCTTCTTCGGTGCCGCGCGGAACATCGAGGACGGCGGCTCGCTGACGATCCTGGCCACCGCGCTCGTCGAGACCGGCTCGCGCATGGACGAGGTGATCTTCGAGGAGTTCAAGGGCACCGGCAACATGGAGCTCAAGCTCGACCGGAAGCTCTCGGACAAGCGCATCTTCCCGGCGGTGGACGTGGACGCGTCCAGCACCCGTAAGGAAGAGATCCTGCTCGGCAGCGACGAGCTTGCGGTTGTCTGGAAGCTGCGCCGGGTGCTGCACGCACTCGACCAGCAGCAGGCGATCGAGCTGCTCCTGGACCGCATGAAGAAGACGCAGTCCAACGCGGAGTTCCTGCTCCAGATCCAGAAGACGACGCCGGGTAACGGCAACGACTGACGTCGCATCAGGAGTCACGCAGAACTGCCCTCGTCACACTGGTGACGAGGGCAGTTCTGCGTTGTAGGATCAGCTGGCTATATGTGGGGGGGAACGTATTTTCGATACGCCCACTGTGTGGTGTTCCAGTGGGCGTCTTTCTCTCTCCTTCGAGTGCAACTACCCGGCGCCGTACTCGCGTTGCGCCGCGTCGATCGAAGGGATTCTTGAGTGACATCTGGCAGACGGAAGGGCTTCATCACCTTCCCCGCGGCGGTCGCCGCGCTCGCGCTGGGAACCGCGGCCCTGTCCGCAGTTCCCGCGCAGGCCACCGACTCGCCCCAGCCGGCCGGAAAGCAGAGCGTTCAGCAGCGCTCGACGGCCTCGCAGGCCGAACTGCGCGAAACCGTCAAGGGTTCGGTCGCGGAGCTGCAGCAGGGCGGGTCCGGTGCACCCGCAGAAGCGGACAACGGCTCGGAGCCCACGCCGGAGGCTTCCGGGCGGACCATCGACCCGAAGATCATCGGTGGTACCCCCGCCACGCTCAGCGAGGCCCCGTGGATGGTGCAGTTGCACTACTACGACGACAAGGGCACGGCCGACGAGACCGATGACGAGGGCTACTTCTGCGGGGGCACGCTCGTCGCCCCCGCGAAGGTCCTCACCGCCGCGCACTGCGTGGACGGTCTGGACTGGCAGGCGAACGGAGCCGTCCTCGGCGGCACCGCGCAGCTTCCGGTCGGCGACGACCTCCACGGCGGTACGGCGGTCGGCGTCTGGCGTCAGTGGGTCAACCCGAACTACGACGACGCCGCCATCAAGGGCGACGTCGCCGTTCTGACGCTCGGCTCCGCGCTCCCGTACAAGACGCTGCAGCCGGCAGCGTCCGGTGACACGGCGCGCTACAAGACCGGCACGCCGGCGACCGTCTACGGCTGGGGGCGCACCAGCTCCACCAGCGACGACATCTCGCCGACCCTGCTCAAGGCCTCCGTGCCCGTGCAGGCGGACTCGGCGTGCTCCGGTTACTTCGGCAGCGACTTCGTTGCGGGGCAGATGGTCTGCGCCGGAACGCCGGCCAGCGGCCAGGACGCCGGCACGGTCTCGCCGTGCAACGGCGACTCGGGCGGGCCGCTCGTGGTCAACGGCCGGATCGCCGGTGTCGTCTCCTGGGGACGGACCGACTGCGTGGCAGCGGGTGCGTACGGCGTGTACGCCAAGACCGCCACGTTCGCCGGGCTGGTCAACCCCCGCATCGACGACGCCAACCTCAACTTCGACGACAAGGCGGACCTGTTCGCCCGCGCGTCGACGGGCGAGGGCTTCAACTACTACTCGCGGGGCACCTCGGTCGGCAGCCGCGAGTCGGTAGGCAACTGGGAAGGCATCAACCTGGTCCGCCAGGCCGATGTCAACCGTGACTTCTTCCAGGACTACGTCTACCGCACCACGGCGGGCGAGCTCTGGTGGTGGGGTTACGACAGTGCCGCCGACGCCTACACCGAGCACAAGATCGGTACCGGCTGGACCAACCTGCGCAACATCACCTTCACCGGTGATGTGACGGGCGACGGTCTGGTGGACCTGACGGCCAACGACTCGACCGGCAAGCTGTTCCTGTGGACGGGCCGGGGCAACGGCACGTTCGCACCCAAGGTGCAGATCGGTGTCGGCTGGAGCTCGTACCAGGTGTACGGCAAGGGCGACTACAGCGGGGACGGCAAGCCGGACCTGATCGCCCGCGACGGCCAGGCGGTGCTCTGGATGTACAAGGGCACCGGTTCCGCCTCCGCCCCGTTCTCCGGACGCGTCAAGGTGGGCAGCGGCTGGAACTTCACCGCGTACGCCACGACCGGTGACGTGACGGGTGACGGCCGCGCCGACTTCATCGTCCGCGACGCCGCGGGCGAGCTCTGGGCGTACAAGAGCACGGGCTCGGCCACGGTCCCGTTCGCCACTGCGGCGAGGATCAAGCTCGGCACGGGCTGGAAGTCCTACAGCCTGCTCGGCTGATGGTTCATCGCAGGCCGGAACCGGCCCCGGACCTTCATGGTCCGGGGCCGGTTTCTCTCTCCCCGTACCCCTTCCTGGACTGTTTCCCGGACAGCCGGACAGCCCGGGCGGGCATGAACTGTCCATATATGTACGGAAATTTACCTGGTTCGCATCTGCCGGGAGACCTTTCCCACAGCGGCGGACCCGGCGCCCCGCCGGGACGCGCCCCTGTGTCGCGCGGAGAACACGCAGGTGAGGCCCTGATTCGGGGCACGCCGGGAGCGAGGGAGGCCCCCGTGCCGCCGGGAACGGTCACCCGGGCCCCATGTCCGCCTGTGCAACTCTTTTCCCTGCTTCGGGGTCCGACATCGTGTCGACACGGCCACCGCCGAGCCTCTTCTCGAGGCGGCAGGGCAGCAGGGAGCAGCCGACGACCGAGGGAGCCGCATGAGCGAGCAGAGCAGGAGCACCGGCCGAATACGGGGCACCGGCAGCCGCCGCAGGAAACCCTCGCGGGGCCGCCGGGTGAAGACCGTGGCGCTGTGGACCGCCGCCGCGGTGGTCGTGGCCGGAGGATCCGGGCTCGGTTACGCGTACGTCACGCTCAACGGCAACCTCAAGGGCGTCAACATCAACGCCGCACTGGGTACGCAGCGCCCCGACGACGTGGACAACGGTTCGCAGGACATCCTGGTGCTGGGATCGGACTCCCGCTCCGGCGCGAACTCCGGGTACGGCGCCGACGAAGGCTCCGCGCGGGCGGACACCGCGATGATCGTCCATGTCAACGAGGGGCACACCTCCGCGAGCGTGGTCTCCATCCCGCGGGACACCCTCGTCGACCGTCCTGCCTGCACGAGCGACACGACCGGGAAGCAGGTCGGCGCGGAGCACGGGACGATGTTCAACTCCGCCTACCAGGTCGGCGGACCGGCCTGCGCGGTGAAGACCGTCGAGTCGATGTCGGGCATCCGCATGGACCACTACGTCGAGGTCGACTTCACCGGGTTCAAGAAGCTCGTCGACGAGCTCGGCGGCGTCAGGATCACCACTTCGCAGGCGATCGACGACCCCGACAGCCATCTCGCGCTGAAGCCCGGTCCGCACACCCTGAGCGGGGAGCAGTCGCTCGGCCTCGTCCGTACGCGCCACGACGTCGGCGACGGCAGCGACCTGGGCCGCATCCAGCTCCAGCAGGCCTTCGTGAAGGCGCTGATGGACCAGGCGAAGAGCGTCGGGGTGTTCTCGAACCCCAAGACGCTCTTCGGCCTCGCCGACACCGCGACGAAGGCCGTCACCACCGACTCGGAGCTGGCGTCGGTCAAGAAGCTCACCGGCTTCGCGAACGGACTGAAGGGCCTCGGCTCCGAGGACGTCCACATGGTCACGCTGCCCGTCGAGTACGACCCGGCCGACCCGAACCGTGTGCTGCCGCAGGAAAAGGCGGACCGGCAGGTGTGGGCGGCGCTCAAGCGGGACCTGCCGATCCCCGCGTCCGCCACCGCGAAGTCGGCCGGCGACAAGGGCGAAGCGGGAGACGTCGTACGGTGACGGCGCTTTTCGTCACCGGGTGGTCGCGGAGTGTTCCCGGAACGCGCGGGGAATATGCGCGGCCGGTCCTCCGTTTTGGGAGATACGGCCGGTCCTGGCAGACTGGTACGTCGGTCCCGGTTCACGGACGCGCAATCCGCGCGTACGACCCGGCGCCCTCCCGAAACTAGGAGACACCTTGAAGCGCGACATTCACCCCCAGTACGTCGAGACCCAGGTCAGCTGTACCTGCGGTGCGTCGTTCACCACCCGGAGCACCATCGACAACGGTGCGATCCGCGCCGACGTCTGCTCCGAGTGCCACCCGTTCTACACGGGCAAGCAGAAGATCCTCGACACCGGTGGCCGTGTGGCCCGCTTCGAGGCCCGCTTCGGCAAGGCTGCCGGCTCCGCCGCCAAGTAGCGAGCCATTGCGCCGGTTCCCGGCGCCCTCTTGCGGGGGCGCCGGGGCCGGCGTTTTTTCCGGCTGTGCGGTCCCGGGGCGTCCTCGGGACCGCACGGTCGGCAGCACGCCGTCCAGCAGGCCCGAAGACGTATGACGCACGGAACCAGGAGCCCGAAGATGTTCGAGGCGGTCGAGGAACTGATCGGCGAACACGCCGATCTCGAGAAGAAGCTCGCCGACCCGTCGGTCCACGCCGACCAGGCCAACGCGCGCAAGCTCAACAAGCGCTACGCGGAGCTGACCCCGATCGTCTCCACGTACAGGTCCTGGAAGCGGACCGGTGACGACATCGGCACCGCACGCGAGTTCGCCGCCGACGACCCCGACTTCGCCGCCGAGGTCAAGGTCCTGGAGAAGCAGCGCGAAGAGATCACCGAGAAGCTCCGGCTCCTCCTGGTCCCGCGCGACCCCAGCGACGACAAGGACGTGCTCCTGGAGATCAAGGCGGGCGCGGGCGGCGACGAGTCCGCCCTGTTCGCCGGCGATCTGCTGCGCATGTACCTGCGGTACGCGGAGCGCGTCGGCTGGAAGACCGAGATCATCGACTCCACCGAGTCCGAGCTCGGCGGCTACAAGGACGTCCAGGTCGCCGTGAAGACCAAGGGCGGCAACGGTGCCACCGAGCCCGGTCAGGGCGTCTGGGCCCGGATGAAGTACGAGGGCGGCGTGCACCGCGTGCAGCGCGTGCCCTCCACCGAGTCGCAGGGCCGTATCCACACCTCCGCCGCCGGTGTGCTCGTCACGCCCGAGGCGGAGGAGGTCGACGTGGAGATCCACGCCAACGACCTGCGCATCGACGTCTACCGCTCCTCGGGACCCGGCGGCCAGTCCGTCAACACCACCGACTCCGCGGTCCGCATCACGCACCTGCCGACCGGCGTCGTCGCCTCCTGCCAGAACGAGAAGAGCCAGCTCCAGAACAAGGAGCAGGCCATGCGCATCCTGCGGTCCCGGCTGCTGGCCGCGGCCCAGGAAGCGGCCGAGCAGGAAGCCTCCGACGTCCGCCGCAGCCAGGTCCGTACCGTCGACCGGTCCGAGAAGATCCGCACGTACAACTTCCCGGAAAACCGGATCTCGGACCACCGCGTCGGCTTCAAGGCGTACAACTTGGACCAGGTGCTCGACGGCGAACTCGACGCCGTCATCCAGGCCTGCGTGGACGCCGACTCCGCCGCCAAGCTCGCCGCCGCATAAGCTGCGCCCCGCCCCGCACGTGAACCTGTACGGAGAACCGCGATGAACCTGCTGCTCGCCGAGGTGGCCCAGGCCACTCAGCGGCTGGCCGACGCCGGTGTCCCCTCGCCGCGTTTCGATGCCGAGGAACTCGCCGCATTCGTGCACGACGTCAAGCGGGGCGAGCTGCACCATGTGCCGGACGCCGACTTCGACGCCCGCTACTGGGAGACGATCGCCCGCCGCGAGGCCCGCGAGCCGCTCCAGCACATCACCGGCCGCGCCTTCTTCCGCTACCTGGAACTCCAGGTAGGCCCCGGCGTCTTCGTGCCCCGCCCGGAGACCGAGTCGGTCGTCGGCTGGGCGATAGACGCCGTCCGCGCGATGGACGTCGTCGAACCGCTGATCGTCGACCTCTGCACGGGATCGGGCGCCATCGCCCTCGCCATGGCCCAGGAGGTGCCGCGCTCGCGCGTGCACGGCGTGGAGCTGTCCGAGGACGCCCTGCGCTGGACGCGGAAGAACGCCGAGGGGTCCAGGGTCACCATCCACCGCGGAGACGCCCTGAGCGCCCTCCCCGAGCTCGACGGCCAGGTCGACCTGGTGATCTCCAACCCGCCGTACATCCCGCTCACCGAGTGGGAGTACGTGGCGCCCGAGGCCCGCGACCACGACCCGCAGATGGCGCTCTTCTCCGGTGAGGACGGCCTCGACACCATCCGGGGCATCGAACGCACCGCGCACCGTCTGCTGCGGCCCGGCGGTCTCGTCGTCATCGAGCACGCCGACACCCAGGGCGGCCAGGTGCCGTGGATCTTCACCGAGGAGCGGGGCTGGGCCGACGCGGCCGACCACCCCGACCTGAACAACCGGCCCCGGTTCGCCACGGCACGCAAGGCCATGCCGTGACCACCGGGACACCGGAAGCGCACCACCCCTACCCGCCAGACCCGTACATGTCCGAGGAGGCCGGCTGATGGCACGGCGATACGACTGCAACGACGCGACCGACCGTACGACCGGCCTGCGTGAAGCCGCGTCCGCCGTCCGCCGCGGCGAACTGGTCGTGCTGCCCACGGACACCGTGTACGGGATCGGCGCGGACGCCTTCAGCTCCGAGGGTGTCGCCGACCTGCTCGACGCCAAGGGCCGTGGCCGCAACATGCCGACGCCCGTGCTGATCGGCTCCCCGAACACCCTGCACGGCCTGGTCACCGACTTCTCCGAGCAGGCGTGGGAGCTCGTCGACGCCTTCTGGCCCGGAGCCCTCACCCTCGTCGCCAAGCACCAGCCCTCACTGCAGTGGGACCTCGGCGACACCCGGGGCACCGTCGCCATCCGGATGCCGCTGCACCCGGTCGCGATCGAGCTCCTCACGGAGGTCGGCCCGATGGCCGTCTCCAGCGCCAACCTCACCGGACACCCCTCGCCCGAGGACTGCGACGCGGCCCAGGAGATGCTCGGCGACTCCGTGTCCGTCTACCTCGACGGCGGTCCGACCCCCGGCATCGTCCCGTCCTCCATCGTCGACGTCACCGGCAAGGTCCCGGTGCTGCTGCGGGCCGGCGCGCTGTCCGTCGAGGACCTCCGGAAGGTAGTGCCCGACCTCGAGGTGGCCAATTGACCGCCCCTGAGGGGCGTGGCATAGCGGGGCGACACGACACTTTCCGCATCCTCCACGTCAGCACCGGCAACGTCTGCCGCTCGCCCATCACCGAGCGGCTGACCCGCCATGCCCTGGTGGACCGCCTCGGCGATCCGCTCAGCGGCGGCCTGATCGTGGAGAGCGCGGGCACCTGGGGGCACGAAGGCGCGCCCATGGAGGCCAACGCCGAGGTCGTCCTCGCCGACTTCGGCGCCGACGCCACCGGCTTCGTCGGCCGCGAGCTGCTCGACGAGCACGTGATCCGCGCCGACCTGGTCCTCACCGCCACCCGCGACCACCGCGCCCAGGTGATCTCCATGGGCCACTCGGCGGGCCTGCGGACCTTCACCCTGAAGGAGTTCACCCGGCTCGTCCGGGCGATCGACCCCGCGACGCTGCCCGACGCCCGCGAGGAGGGCGTCGTCGAGCGCGCCCGCGCACTGGTGCGCGCGGCGGCGGCACTGCGCGGCTGGCTGCTGGCGCCCACCGCCGAGGCGGACGAGGTCTACGACCCGTACGGCGCCCCGATCACGTTCTTCCGCTCCATCGGCGACGAGATCAACCAGGCGCTCGATCCCGTGGTGACCGCGCTGACGGGCGTGCGCGACCCGCACTGACACCGCCGGGAGCCGCGGGAGCCGCCCGAGCCGGCCCCGTGCCGACGGGTACGCGGACCCTCACCGGCGGGCACCCGGGCCCCGAGTGCGCCCGACCGGCGTACGGGGCCGCACGGCGGCAGGCAAGGGGCGCGGAGCGGGCCTACATTGGATCTGAAGCCAGCCCCCTTCCCAGGCCCGGAGCCGTCAGATGCCGGTCACCACTCCAGCCGCACCCGCAGCCGTGCCCCCGTCCGACACCGCGCTGCCGCAGGACTTCGGCGCGCTGGCCCGACAGGATCCGGAGATCGCCGGCATCCTCCAGGAAGAGGTCCTGCGCCAGTCGAGCACGCTGCAGCTCATCGCCGCAGAGAACTTCAGCTCACCCGCGGTCTTCGCCGCCCTGGGCTCCCCGCTCGCCAACAAGTACGCCGAGGGCTACCCGGGCGCCCGCCACCACGGCGGCTGCGAACAGGCCGACGAGGCCGAACGCGTCGCTGTCAGGCGTGCCATGTCGCTCTTCGGCGCCGAGCACGCCAACGTGCAGCCCCACTCCGGCTCCTCGGCGGTCCTGGCCGCCTACGCGGCGCTGCTGCGCCCCGGCGACACCGTACTGGCCATGGGACTCCCGTACGGGGGGCACCTCACCCACGGCGCCCCCGGCAACTTCTCCGGCCGCTGGTTCGACTTCACCGGATACGGCGTCGACCCCGACAGCGGGCTCATCGACTACGCACAGGTCCGCGCCCTGGCCCGCGCCCGCCGCCCCAAGGCGATCGTCTGCGGCTCGATCTCGTACCCGCGCCACCCCGACTACGAGACGTTCCGGGACATCGCCGACGAGGTCGGCGCGTATCTGATCGCCGACGCCGCCCACCCGATGGGCCTGATCGCCGGGGGAGCTGCGCCCAGCCCCGTCCCGTACGCGGACGTGGTGTGCGCCACGACGCACAAGGTGCTGCGCGGGCCCCGCGGCGGCATGATCCTGTGCGGCGCGGAGCTGGCCGAGCGGCTCGACCGCGCGGTGTTCCCGTTCACCCAGGGCGGCGCCCAGATGCACACCGTCGCGGCCAAGGCCGTCGCGTTCGGAGAGGCGGCGACCCCGGCCTTCGCGCTCTACGCCCACCAGGTGGTCGCCCATGCGCGGGTGCTCGCCGCCGGACTGGAGGCCGAGGGCTTCGAGATCACCACGGGCGGTACGGACACCCACATCGTCGTCGCCGACCCCGGCCCGCTGGGCGTCGACGGCCGCACCGCCCGGGAGCGGCTCGTCGCGGCGGGCATGGTCCTCGACACCTGTGCCCTGCCGTACGGGGACGCCCGCGGGATCCGGCTCGGCACCGCGGCCGTCACCACCCAGGGCATGGACGAGTCCGACATGGCGCGGATCGCCGCCCTGTTCGGCGCGGCCGTACGGGACGGGGCCGACGCGGAACGGCTGCGGGCCGAGGTGCGTCAACTCACAGAGCGGAATCCGCCGTACCCGGGGTAGGCGATGTCTGTGCAACCATCACCCGTACCTTGGAGTCCTTGTTCATGAGACTAGGGTGTGGGGCTGAGATGGTCGGCGAAATCTGTGGGGCAGCCCGTGCGTGATTACCTGCTGACGCTCTGTGTCACGGCCGCAGTTACCTATCTGCTGACCGGGCCGGTGCGGAAGTTCGCCATCGCGGTCGGGGCGATGCCCGCGATCCGTGCGCGCGACGTACATCGAGAACCGACACCGCGGCTCGGTGGCATCGCCATGTTCGGCGGACTGTGTGCGGGACTGATCGTCGCGGACCACCTGTTCAACCTGAACGGTGTCTTCGAGCTCTCCAACGAACCGCGTGCGCTGCTGTCCGGCGCCGCGCTGATCTGGCTGATCGGCGTCCTGGACGACAAGTTCGAGATCGACGCGCTGATCAAGCTCGGCGGGCAGATGATCGCCGCAGCGGTCATGGTCATCCAGGGTCTGACGATCCTGTGGCTGCCCATCCCCGGCGTCGGCACGGTCGCCCTCACCCAGTGGCAGGGCACGCTGCTCACGGTCGCGCTGGTCGTGATCACCATCAACGCGGTCAACTTCGTCGACGGCCTGGACGGCCTCGCGGCCGGCATGGTCTGCATCGCGTCCGCGGCGTTCTTCCTGTACACCTACCGCCTCTGGTACGGGTACGGAATCGAGGCGGCGGCCCCCGCGACGCTCTTCGCCGCGATCCTGATGGGCATGTGCCTGGGCTTCCTGCCGCACAACATGCATCCGGCCCGGATCTTCATGGGCGACTCGGGGTCGATGCTGATCGGCCTGGTGCTGGCCGCGGGTGCGATCTCCGTCACCGGGCAGGTCGACCCGGACGCCATGAAGCTCTTCGAGGGCAGCGAGCGGCAGGCGACCCACGCGATGCTGCCCGTCTTCATCCCGCTGCTGCTGCCGCTGACGATCATCGCGATCCCGGCTGCCGACCTGGTGCTCGCGATCGTGCGTCGCACCTGGAACGGACAGTCGCCGTTCGCGGCCGACCGCGGTCACCTGCACCACCGGCTGCTGGAGATCGGGCACTCGCACAGCAGGTCCGTGCTGATCATGTACTTCTGGTCCGCGCTGATCGCGTTCGGCGCGGTCGGCTACTCCGTGCACTCGGCGTCGCTGTGGATCGTCCTGGTGATCGTGGGCCTCAGCGCCGTGGGTCTGGTGCTGCTGCTCATGCCGCGCTTCACCCCGCGCGCTCCCCGCTGGGCGGAGGCGTTCGTGCCGCCGCGCTACCGGCGCCGCGGCGGTGACGAGGCGGGGGAGCGGGGCTCGTACGCCGTTGCGGGGGAGGCCCCGAAGGATCAACAGCAGCCCGCAGGCTCGCAGATGGCCTCCGGGACCCCGGAACAGGTCCCGGTGGCCGTGGGCGTCTCCGGCGTCAACGGGGCGACCGCGATCGGCGCCCGTTCTCGGTTCGGCAATCGTGACCGCGCCGATTCGTCGCGTTGACGATTCGGACGCCGAGGCTCATTACCAGGCAATGTGCCGTGTTGTCCTGCACACACGCGCGGACTAACTCTCATGTGTGACAGTTGGCACACTTTCCAGGTAAAGACCTCATCAAATAGTTTGTGATACCGTTCACTAAGCCCGGTGACGGAGCCGAAGGACCCTAGTGAGACGGTCCATCGGCCCGAGGCATCGACTCGGACCGGGCCTACGCTCGTCCATGACGACACCACTGCCCACCCCCTGCACAAGCGGAGTTGCCGCCATGCCGTCCAACGACGTCCGGACTCTCCTCCAGGCCGCCGTGCCCACCGCTGTCGCCGGCGCAGTTGCCGCCGCGATCAGCGCCGGCATCGCCGGTGGCAAGGGAGCCCTGGGTGCGGTCGTTGCGACGCTGGTCGTGATTCTCTTCATGGGGATCGGACTCGTGGTCCTGGAACGGACCGCCAAGTCCCTGCCGCACTTGTTCCAGGCAATGGGGCTGATGCTGTATACGGCACAGCTCCTGCTGCTGTTCATTTTCGTCGCCGTGTTCAAGGACACCTCGCTGTTCAACCCGAAGGCCTTCGCGATCACGCTGGTTGCGACGACTCTCGTGTGGATCGGCGCACAGGCGCGTGCGCACATGAAGGCCAAGATCCTCTACGTCGAACCCGAGTCCAGCGAGGGTGACAAGCCCAAGAAGAAGGGCCCGTCGGCGTGAAGGGTAGGGGCGGAATAAGGGTGCTCTCCGGACCCTGCTATCGTCCGGTTTCAACTGCGGCACTGCGGGCGCGGGCATGTGAGCTGACGCCTGCTCGATCGCGAGGCTCAATGCCTGACTGCCGCTCACACATTCGTAACACCAGTCCAGTGCCGAACCGCGGCCGTGCGCCGCGCCGACACATCGAGGTTGCCGTACCTATGCGCCACGCTGAAGGAGCCCGCGGTGAGTGCTGACCCGACACAGGTGCTCGCCTTCGAGACCGATTGCCACATCTTCGACGGTTGTGGTTTCCCGGCACCCGGCTTGCACTCGTTCCTGTTCGAGCCGCTGTGGGGTGACCCGGACAGCAACTTGTACTTCAACAAGCCGATGCTGTTGGCGCTCCTCGGCTCGCTCATCATCGTCGGTTTCTTCTGGGCGGCGTTCCGGAAGCCCAAGATGGTCCCCGGCAAGCTGCAGTCGATCGCGGAGATGGGCTACGACTTCATCCGTCGCGGCATCGTCTACGAGACCATCGGCAAGCGCGAGGGCGAGAAGTACGTCCCGCTGGTCGTGTCGCTGTTCTTCTTCGTCTGGATGATGAACCTCTGGTCGATCATTCCGGTCGCCCAGTTCCCCGTGACGTCGATCATCGCGTACCCGGCGGTGCTGGCGGCGATCGTCTACGTGCTGTGGGTCAGCCTGACCTTCAAGCGCCACGGCTTCATCGGTGGCTGGAAGAACATCACCGGCTACGACAAGTCGCTCGGCCCGGTGCTGCCGCTGGCCATGTTCATCGAGTTCTTCTCGAACCTGCTGGTCAGGCCGTTCACGCACGCGGTGCGACTGTTCGCGAACATGTTCGCGGGTCACACCCTGCTGCTGCTGTTCACGATCGCCAGCTGGTACCTGCTCAACGGCATCGGTATCGCCTACGCCGGCGTCTCGTTCGTGATGGTCATCGTGATGACCGCGTTCGAGCTCTTCATCCAGGCGCTGCAGGCGTACGTCTTCGTACTCCTGACCTGCACCTTCATCCAGGGCGCGCTCGCCAAGCACCACTGAGCACCTGCTCCCTGACCACAGTCGTCGGTGGCCAACCCCCACCGGTACGTAAAGAAAAGGAAGAACAGGCATGTCCCAGACCCTTGCCGCTGTCTCCGGTTCGCTCGGCTCCATCGGTTACGGCCTCGCTGCCATCGGCCCCGGCGTCGGCGTCGGCATCATCTTCGGTAACGGCACCCAGGCTCTTGCCCGTCAGCCCGAGGCTGCCGGCCTGATCCGCGCCAACCAGATCCTCGGCTTCGCCTTCTGTGAGGCGCTCGCCCTCATCGGTCTGGTCATGCCGTTCGTCTACGGCAAGTAGATCTTCGGATCCACGACCAGCCACCTAGACGAAAGGCACTGATGTGAGCCAGCTGCTTACGGTCGCGGCCGAGGAGATGGAAAATCCCCTCGTCCCGCCGATTCCAGAGCTCGTCATCGGCCTCATCGCCTTCCTCATCGTCTTCGGCTTCCTCGCCAAGAAGCTCCTCCCGAACATCAACAAGGTTCTGGAAGAGCGTCGCGAGGCCATCGAAGGCGGTATCGAAAAGGCCGATGCGGCCCAGACCGAGGCCCAGAGCGTTCTTGAGCAGTACAAGGCTCAGCTCGCCGAGGCCCGCCACGAAGCCGCCCGTCTGCGCCAGGAGGCGCAGGAGCAGGGTGCCGTCATCATCCAGGAGATGAGGACGGAAGGTCAGCGGCAGCGCGAAGAGATCATCGCCGCCGGCCACGCCCAGATCGAGGCCGACCGCAAGGCCGCGGCTTCCGCGCTGCGCCAGGACGTGGGCACGCTCGCCACCGCCCTGGCCGGCAAGCTCGTCGGAGAGTCCCTCGAGGACCACGCCCGGCAGAGCGGCACCGTCGACCGTTTCCTCGACGAGCTCGAGGCGAAGGCCGAGGCTGTCCGATGAACGGAGCGAGCCGCGAGGCACTGGCTGCCGCACGTGAGCGTCTCGACGCACTGACCGACAACACGTCGGTCGACGCGGCGAAGCTCGCCGAGGAGCTGGCAGCCGTCACCGCGCTGCTCCACCGCGAGGTATCGCTGCGCCGGGTCCTCACCGACCCGTCGCAGGGCGGCGAGGCGAAGGCCGAGCTGGCCGGACGGCTGCTGCGCGGTCAGGTGGGCGGCGAAGCCGTGGACCTGGTCTCCGGCATGGTCCGCTCCCGCTGGTCGCAGTCGCGTGACCTGGTCGACTCGGTCGAGGAACTGGCGAACACCGCAGACCTCACCGCCGCCCAGCGCAGCGGCGCGCTCGACGACGTCGAGGACGAGCTGTTCCGGTTCGGCCGGATCGTCGGTTCCGACAAGGGACTGCGCTCCGCGCTGACCAGCCGGACGGCGTCCACCGCCGCCAAGGGCGAGCTGCTCCGCAGCCTGCTCGGCGGCAAGGCGCAGCCCGTCACCGAGCGCATCGTCACGCGTCTCGTGACCCAGCCCCGTGGACGTAGCCTGGAAGCGGGACTCGACTCCCTGTCCAAGCTCGCCGCGGAGCGCCGGGACCGCATGGTCGCCGTCGTCACCTCGGCGGTGCCGCTGTCCGATCGGCAGAAGCAGCGCCTCGGCGCCGCTCTGGCGAAGATCTACGGCCGGCAGATGCACCTGAACCTGGACGTGGACCCCGCGGTCCTCGGCGGGATCTCGGTGCGCGTCGGTGACGAGGTCATCAACGGCACGATCGCGGAGCGCCTCGAAGAGGCCACCCGCCGGATGGCCGGCTGACAGCGAGCAGCGCAACCGCACCAACTGAACGAGCAAGAACAGCGGCCCGGTTGGGCCGTGCAGAAATTGCAGAAGATTCCTGGGGGTCGCCCCCAGACCCCCTTAAGAAACTTCGGGCCCAACAAGGAGAGCAGGGAACCCAGATGGCGGAGCTCACGATCCGGCCGGAGGAGATCCGGGACGCACTGGAGAACTTTGTCCAGTCGTACCAGCCGGACGCGGCCTCGCGCGAGGAGGTCGGTACGGTCAGCGTTGCCGGCGACGGCATCGCGAAGGTGGAGGGCCTGCCCTCCGCCATGGCGAACGAGCTGCTGAAGTTCGAGGACGGCACCCTCGGTCTCGCCCTCAACCTCGAGGAGCGCGAGATCGGTGCGATCGTCCTCGGCGAGTTCAGCGGAATCGAGGAGGGCCAGCCGGTGCAGCGCACCGGTGAGGTGCTCTCCGTCGGCGTCGGCGAGGGTTACCTCGGCCGCGTCGTCGACCCGCTCGGCAACCCGATCGACGGTCTCGGCGAGATCGCGACCGAAGGCCGCCGCGCCCTCGAGCTGCAGGCCCCTGGCGTCATGGTCCGCAAGTCGGTGCACGAGCCGATGCAGACCGGCTACAAGGCCGTCGACGCCATGGTGCCGATCGGCCGCGGCCAGCGTCAGCTGATCATTGGTGACCGTCAGACGGGTAAGACCGCTCTGGCTGTCGACACGATCATCAACCAGCGCGACAACTGGCGCTCGGGCGACGTGAACAAGCAGGTGCGCTGCATCTACGTCGCCATCGGTCAGAAGGGTTCCACCATCGCCTCCGTGCGAGGTGCCCTGGAAGAGGCCGGCGCGCTCGAGTACACGACCATCGTCGCCGCCCCGGCGTCCGACCCGGCCGGCTTCAAGTACCTGGCGCCGTACACCGGTTCGGCCATCGGTCAGCACTGGATGTACGACGGCAAGCACGTTCTGATCATCTTCGACGACCTTTCGAAGCAGGCCGACGCCTACCGCGCCGTGTCGCTTCTGCTGCGCCGTCCGCCGGGCCGTGAGGCCTACCCGGGCGACGTCTTCTACCTGCACTCGCGTCTGCTGGAGCGCTGCGCCAAGCTCTCCGACGACATGGGCGCCGGTTCGATGACGGGCCTCCCGATCGTCGAGACCAAGGCGAACGACGTGTCGGCGTTCATTCCGACCAACGTCATCTCCATCACCGACGGCCAGTGCTTCCTGGAGTCCGACCTGTTCAACGCGGGTCAGCGTCCGGCGCTCAACGTCGGTATCTCGGTCTCCCGAGTCGGTGGCTCCGCCCAGCACAAGGCCATGAAGCAGGTTTCCGGCCGTCTGCGCGTGGACCTCGCCCAGTACCGCGAGCTGGAGGCGTTCGCCGCCTTCGGTTCCGACCTGGACGCGGCCTCCAAGGCTTCGCTGGAGCGCGGCAAGCGCATGGTCGAGCTGCTGAAGCAGCCCCAGTACGCCCCGTTCCCGATGGAGGAGCAGGTCGTCTCCGTCTGGGCCGGCACCACGGGCAAGATGGACGACGTCCCGGTCGAGGACATCCGCCGCTTCGAGGGCGAGCTGCTGGAGTACCTGCGCCGTGAGCGCAAGGACCTCCTGACCAGCATCGCCGAGGGCGGCAAGATGTCCGACGACACGCTGCAGTCGATCGCCGACGCGATCGCAGCCTTCAAGCAGCAGTTCGAGACCTCGGACGGCAAGCTTCTGGGCGAGGGCTGATCGATGGGCGCTCAGCTTCGCGTTTACAAGCGCCGCATCCAAGCCGTCACCGCGACCAAGAAGATCACCAAGGCGATGGAGATGATCGCCGCCTCGCGCATCGTCAAGGCGCAGCGCAAGGTGACGGCGTCGATGCCGTACGCGACCGAGCTCACCCGCGCGGTGACCGCGGTGGCGACCGGCTCCAACACCAAGCACCCGCTCACCACCGAGGCCGACGCCCCGGTGCGGGCCGCGGTCCTGCTCCTCACGAGCGACCGCGGTCTGGCCGGCGGCTATTCCTCCAACGCCATCAAGGCGGCGGAGCGGCTGCGTGAGCGGCTGGCGGCCGAGGGCAAGGAGGTCGACACGTACATCGTCGGCCGCAAGGGTGTCGCCTACTACGGGTTCCGTGAGCGCAAGGTCGCGGAGTCGTGGACCGGCTTCACCGACAGCCCGGAGTACGCGGACGCCAAGAAGATCGCCGCGCCCCTGATCGAGTCCATCCAGAAGGACACGGCCGAGGGTGGCGTCGACGAGCTGCACATCGTCTACACCGAGTTCGTGTCGATGATGACGCAGAACGCGGTCGACGGCCGGATGCTGCCGCTCTCGCTCGACCAGGTCGCGGAGGAGAGCGGTGCGAAGGACGAGATCCTTCCGCTGTTCGACTTCGAGCCGTCGGCCGAGGACGTCCTCGACGCCCTTCTGCCGCGCTACGTCGAGAGCCGCATCTACAACGCACTGCTGCAGGCAGCCGCTTCCGAGCACGCTGCCCGCCGCCGCGCGATGAAGTCGGCGACCGACAACGCCGGGGATCTGATCAAGAGCCTCTCCCGGCTTGCCAACGCGGCCCGCCAGGCCGAAATCACCCAGGAAATCAGCGAGATCGTCGGCGGTGCAGGTGCGCTGGCCGACGCGTCCGCGGGGAGTGACAAGTAATGACGACGACAGTTGAGACGGCCGCTGCCACGGGCCGCGTCGCCCGGGTCATCGGCCCGGTCGTCGACGTGGAGTTCCCCGTCGACGCGATGCCGGAGATCTACAACGCCCTGCACGTCGAGGTCGACGACCCGGCCGAGGCCGGCGCTCGTAAGACGCTGACCCTCGAGGTCGCCCAGCACCTGGGTGACGGCGTGGTCCGCGCGATCTCGATGCAGCCCACCGACGGTCTGGTCCGCCAGGCCCCGGTGACCGACACCGGCAAGGGCATCATGGTGCCGGTCGGTGACATCACCAAGGGCAAGGTGTTCAACACCCTCGGTCAGATCCTGAACGAGCCCGAGGCCGAGTCGCAGATCACCGAGCGCTGGCCGATCCACCGCAAGGCCCCGGCCTTCGACCAGCTCGAGTCCAAGACCGAGATGTTCGAGACCGGCCTGAAGGTCGTCGACCTGCTGACCCCGTACGTCAAGGGCGGCAAGATCGGTCTGTTCGGTGGTGCGGGCGTCGGCAAGACGGTCCTCATCCAGGAAATGATCATGCGTGTGGCGAAGCTGCACGACGGTGTGTCGGTGTTCGCCGGTGTCGGCGAGCGCACCCGTGAGGGCAACGACCTCATCGACGAGATGACCGACTCGGGCGTCCTGGAGAAGACCGCACTGGTCTTCGGCCAGATGGACGAGCCGCCGGGCACCCGTCTTCGGGTCGCGCTGTCCGCCCTGACCATGGCGGAGTACTTCCGCGATGTTCAGAAGCAGGACGTGCTGCTCTTCATCGACAACATCTTCCGCTTCACGCAGGCCGGTTCCGAGGTCTCCACGCTGCTCGGCCGCATGCCGTCCGCAGTGGGTTACCAGCCGACCCTGGCCGACGAGATGGGTGTGCTCCAGGAGCGCATCACCTCGACGCGTGGTCACTCGATCACCTCGATGCAGGCGATCTACGTTCCCGCGGACGACCTGACCGACCCGGCCCCGGCCACCACGTTCGCCCACCTCGACGCGACGACGGTTCTTTCCCGTCCGATCTCCGAGAAGGGCATCTACCCGGCCGTGGACCCGCTGGACTCCACGTCCCGCATCCTGGACCCGCGCTACATCGCGCAGGACCACTACGACACGGCCAGCCGCGTCAAGGGGATCCTGCAGAAGTACAAGGACCTCCAGGACATCATCGCGATCCTCGGTATCGACGAGCTGGGCGAGGAGGACAAGCTCGTTGTCCACCGTGCCCGTCGCGTCGAGCGCTTCCTGTCGCAGAACACCCACGCCGCCAAGCAGTTCACCGGCCTGGACGGTTCGGACGTGCCGCTCGACGAGTCGATCGCCGCGTTCAACTCGATCTGCGACGGTGAGTACGACCACTTCCCCGAGCAGGCGTTCTTCATGTGCGGTGGCATTGAGGACCTCAAGGCCAACGCCAAGGAGCTCGGCGTCTCCTGAGCCTCCGGCTCACCGAGGGGGGTGGGTGTGTCCCGCCCCCCTCACCACGCCCCGTAGAATTGACCCAACACCCGGCATGACCGCCGGGTGGTGACCCGAGGAGCCACCCTTGGCTGCTGAGCTGCATGTCGAGCTGGTCGCCGCGGACCGCAGTGTCTGGTCCGGCGAGGCCACCCTCGTTGTCGCACGTACCACGTCCGGCGACATCGGCGTCATGCCCGGTCACCAGCCGCTCCTGGGTGTGCTGGAATCGGGCCCGGTGACGATCCGTACGAGCGACGGCGGGACTGTTGTCGCCGCTGTGCACGGCGGTTTCATCTCGTTCGCTGACGACAAGCTCTCGCTGCTGGCGGAGATTGCCGAGCTTGCGGACGAGATCGACGTCCAGCGCGCGGAGCGTGCGCTGGACCGTGCGAAGTCGGACACGGACGCCGCCGCCGAGCGGCGTGCCGATGTGCGACTGCGTGCGGTGGCGGTGTCCTGACACCCCCACGATGTGTTTTTTGACTCAGCCGCGGCCCGAGCTGGAATTATCCAGACCGTGTCGCGGCTGAGGCGATGCAGGTGCAGTCCGGTTCGGTTCGGTATCCGTTACTCGACGATGCGAGGAGGTCGGTGGAGATGGTCCTCGCTTTGTGGGTGGGCGGTCTGGTCGTCGTACTGGTCGCGGTGGGTCTGTTCGTCTTCGGTCTGCGCAGGCGGCTGATCCAGCGTTCCGGCGGGACCTTCGACTGCAGTCTGCGCTGGGACGTGTCGCAGGAACCGGACCCGTCCGGCAAGGGCTGGGTGTACGGCGTCGCGCGCTACAGCGGTGACCGTGTCGACTGGTTCCGGGTCTTCTCCTACGCGCCCCGTCCGCGCCGCGGCCTGGAGCGCTCCGCGATCGAGGTGGTCGCGCGCCGGCTGCCCGAGGGCGAGGAGGAGCTGGCACTCCTGTCCGACTCCGTCGTGCTCGGCTGTCTCCACCGGGGGACCCGCCTGGAGCTGGCGATGAGCGAGGACGCGCTGACCGGCTTCCTCGCCTGGCTCGAGGCGGCTCCGCCCGGCCAGCGAGTCAATGTGGCTTGAGTAGAGGGTCCCCGCTGGTTGGGGGTTCCCCCGGACGGAGTCCGGGGGATGGTGAACGTGGCCTGAGGGCCCGCAGACATGCGAAAACCGGGGAGACAGGGGGCGGACCTGTCTCCCCGGCGCTTTTCGGGGGCGTGCGTGCCTACGGCGTGGGGATCTAGTTGAGGCCGTTGTCCATGGCGCTCACGAGCTCGCCGTTGGCGGTGTCACCACTGAACTCCCAGAAGAACGCGCCTCCCAGGCCCTGGCTGTTCGCCCAGGCCATCTTGGACGTGATCGTCGCCGGGGTGTCGTAGCTCCACCAGTTGGTGCCGCAGTGGGCGTACGCGGTGCCGGCGATGGTGCCGGTGGCGGGGCAGGTGTTCTTGAGGACCTTGTAGTCCTCGTTGCCGGCCTCGTAGGTGCCCGGGGCCGCACCGGTCGCCGTGCCGCCGGGGGCGGACTGGGTCACACCGGTCCAGCCGCGGCCGTAGAAGCCGATGCCGAGGAGCAGCTTCGAGGCCGGGACGCCCTGGGCCTTCAGCTTGGCGATGGCCGCGGCGGAGTTGAAGCCCTCCTGCGGGATGCCGGAGTACGAGGTCAGCGGCGAGTGCGGGGCCGTCGGGCCCTTCGGTGCGAAGGCGCCGAAGAAGTCGTACGTCATCACGTTGTACCAGTTCATGGACTGCGCGGCGCCGGCGTAGTCGGCCGCGTCGATCTTGCCGCCCGTCGAGCCGTCCGCGGTGATCGCCGCGGTGACCAGGTTGTTGGCGCCGAACTTGGTCCGCAGGGCGGAGGCGACGTTCTTCAGTGCCGCCGGACCGCTGGTGTCACAGGTGAGGCCACAGGCGTTGGGGTACTCCCAGTCGATGTCGATGCCGTCGAAGACATCGGCCCAGCGGGGGTCCTCGACCAGGTCGTAGCAGGACTGCGCGAAGGCGGCCGGGTTCTGGGCTGCCTGCGGGAAGCCGCCGGACCAGGTCCAGCCGCCGAAGGACCAGAGGACCTTGATGTGCGGGTACTTGGCCTTCAGCTTGCGCAGCTGGTTGAAGTTGCCGCGCAGCGGCTGGTCCCACGTGTCGGCGACGCCGTCGACCGACTGGTCGGCGGTGTAGGCCTTGTCGTAGTCGGCGTAGGAGTCACCGATGGTGCACTTGCCGTTCTGGACGTTGCCGAACGCGTAGTTGATGTGGGTGATCTTCGCTGCGGAGCCGGAGGTCACGAGGTTCTTCACGTGGTAGTTGCGCCCGTAGACGCCCCACTCGGTGAAGTAACCGAGGTTGATCTTGTCACCGGTGCCGGGGCCCGGGTCCGTGGTGCCGGTGGTGCGGACGGCCACCGAGGAGCTGACCGGACCGGTCTGGTCGGCGGTGTCGCGGGCCTGCACCGTGTAGGAGTAGTCGGTGCCCTTGGTGAGACCGGTGTCGGTGTACGTCGTCGTGGTGACCGTGGCGACCTTGGCGCCGTCACGCAGGACGTCGTAGTTCTTGATGCCCTTGTCGTCCGTGGCGGCGGCCCAGGTGAGCTTCGCCGAAGTGTCCGTCACGTTGCCGGCGGTCGGAGTGCCGGGCTTCGACGGGGCGTTGTCGCCGGGAACGCTGCCGCCGTCACAGGAGGCGCCGTTCAGCTTGCAGCCGGAGGGGGAGCCGGTGCCGGTGCCGTTGAAGCCGAAGCTGATGCTGGCTCCCGGGGCGACCGTACCGTTCCAGCTGAGGTTCTTGGCGGTCCAGTGCGTTCCGGAGCTGGTGACGGCGGCGTCCCAGGCGGAGCCGACCGCGGTGCCGGAGGGGAAGTCCCACTCGATCGTCCAGGACGAGAGGGCCGTGGTGCCGGTGTTCTTGACCGTCCACTGGCCCTCGAAACCGGTGCCCCAGTCGGACTTCTTGACGTAGGTGGCCGTCGCCGAGGTGGCTGCCTCGGCGGGGGAGGCCAGGCCGACCATCGCGGCGAGCGGCAGAAGCAGCGCGGTGAAGCCCGCGACAGCCTTCGATCTGGTGGCTCCGCTGGCTCCGAATCTCCATCTGAGTCCGGATCGGCGTAGGGGGGTTTCAGTGCTCAACGGTGCTCCTCGGGTGAGGTCCGACATACGGGGGTGGTCCGTGGACTGCAAACCCTGCGTCGCCCTGAGAGCGCCTTGTCATGGCGTACTCACCGCAGTGTGCGTGTTCGGTGACATTAGGAAGGTCTGGACCAATCGTCAAGAGGTCCAGACCAAAGATCAGAGCTCAATCTCAGCGATCCAACTCCTGGGCGAGTACTGCCGCTTGGACCCGGCTCCGCAGCTCCAGCTTGCCCAGCAGCCTGCTGACGTGCGTCTTCGCAGTCGCTTCCGCCATCGAGAGCCGCTCCGCGATCTCCGCGTTCGACAGCCCTTCACCGAGAGCGCCCAGCACCTCGCGTTCCCGTCGGGTCAGCGCATCGAGCACCGCCGGATCCGGTGCATCCGGCCGGCGTACGGGCGCGGTTCCGGCGAACTCCGCGATCAGCCGCCGCGTCACGGCCGGCGCGATCAGCCCCTCGCCGCGCGCCACCGTACGCACCGCCTCCAGCAGGTCGTGCGCGTCGGTGTCCTTCAGCAGGAAGCCCGCCGCGCCCGCCCGCAGCGCCCCGAAAACGTACTCGTCCAGATCGAACGTCGTCAGCACCAGTACGTCGGCGAGCCGCTCCGCCACGACCTGCCGCGTCGCCGACACCCCGTCGAGCCGGGGCATCTGGACGTCCATCAGCACCAGATCCGGGCGCAGTTCGCGGGCCAGGCGCACGGCGCTCTCGCCGTCACCCGCCTCGCCCACCACCTCGATGTCCGGTGCGCTGCCCAGGATCAGTACCAGCCCCGCGCGCACCGCCGCCTGGTCCTCGGCGACCAGTACCCGGATCGTCATGTCCCCAACGTCCCTTCTTCGACGGGCAGTTCCGCCCGCACCTGCCAGATCTTCGTGCCGCCGCCCGCGGAAACGGGCCCCGCCTCGATCGTTCCGCCGAGCAGGGCCACTCGCTCACGCATCCCCACGAGGCCGGATCCCGAACCGGGTGCACGCGGTCCCGGGCGGCTGCCGAACACGCTGCTGACCTCCACCGTCAGCAGGTTCCCCGAGCGGCCGAGGCCGACCGCCACCGGACCCGGCGCGGCATGCTTCAACGCGTTCGTCAGGGACTCCTGGACGATGCGGTACGCGGCCAGCTCCACCGGTGCGGGCAGCCGCCCCGGCTCCTCGCGGGTGTCGGTGAGCGTGACGGTCAGTCCGCTGGACGCGGAATTGGCCCCCGCCTGTTCGACGAGGGCGTCCAAGGACGCCAGGGTCGGTGCCGCGCTCGGCCGGGCGTCGGCGCCGCCTGCGCGCAGCAGCCCGATCAGCCGCCGCATCTCCGCCAGGCCGTCGACGCTGTTCTGCCGGATCACCCCGAGGGCGTCGCGCGAGGTGTCCGGTTCGTCGATGGAGAGCGCGGCGGTGGAGTGGATGGCGATCGCGGAGAGGTGGTTGGCGACCATGTCGTGCAGTTCGCGGGCCATCCGGGAGCGCTCGGCGGTCACCGCCTGGGCCCGGTCCATCTCCGCCAGAAGCGCCGTCTGGTCGGCGCGCAGCCGGGCGGTCTCGGCGGCGTCGCGGTGGTTGCGGACGCTGACGCCGGTGATGGCGGGGCCGAACGAGACCAGTCCGGTGACGACGCCGATCAGCAGCGCCTCCGCGGTGCGGTACCAGGCGAGGAAGCCGATCGTGACCGCGACGGTGACCAGGAACGTGGCCACCGGGATCCGGCGGGCCGCGGCCGGCGTTCCGTACAGCACGGCGGCGTACACGATGTCGGTGAACATCAGCACGGTGGCCAGACTGCCCGTCGTGAACTGATCGGCGACCAGGGTGAGTGTGCCGACGACGAGTGCCGTGCGCGGTGCGCTCCGCCGGAGCAGTTCCAGCCCGGCCATGACCGCGAGCGGCACGAGGGTCACCCAGTGCGCGTCGAGGAGCCTGCCGTTCTGCGTGTGCAGGCCCGTAAGCCAGAGCACCAGACCGCCGGACAGCCCGATGACCGCGATCAGTACGTCGTGGCGGTGCGGGCGCGCAGAGAGGGACACCCGTCCATCCAACACGTCGGGGCGGCGCCGGACGTCCGTACGACGGGTGAGGCGCGGCTACATCGAAGGATGCAGTCACGACTCGTCACTGCCGACGACGGCTCTGGGCCCAGCGGACGGGAGGCTGGAGGGGACCGGGAGGAGAAGTGCCGTGATCGTCACACTGATCGTGCTCTGCGAGGTCGGCTTCTGGGTGCTGCTCGCCGCCGGACTGGCGCTGCGGTACGTCGCGGGGAAGCCCCGGCTGGGTGCGGCCGTACTGTTGTGCGAGCCCCTGCTGGAGGTCGTCCTGCTGGTGGTGACGGCCATCGACCTGAAGAACGGCGCGGAGCCGGACTGGAAGCACGGCCTGGCCGCCGTCTACATCGGCTTCACCGTGGGACTCGGCCACTCCACCATCAAGTGGGTCGACGCCAGGGTCGCCCACCGCTTCGCGGGCGGCCCGCCGCCGGTGAGGCCCCCGAAGTACGGGATGGCGCGGGCCGCCCACGAGTGGCGCACCGCGGCACGCTGGACGGTGGCCGCCGTGACTGCGACGGCCCTGCTCCAGCTGGCGATCTGGTACGTGGGCGGCGACGGCGCCATCGGGTCGCTGCGGATGTGGCAGCAGAAGATGCTCTGGGTGATCGGGATCAACGTGATCATCGCCGGGAGCTACACGCTGTTCCCCAAGGCGGAACCGGACAACCCTGCGAAGCGGGTGAAGGCGGACCGCTGAGCGCCCGGTTGCCGTCCGGCGAGCGGGTTCAGCGCTCGCCGCCCGGCACCCAGAGCACGTCCCCGACCTCCTTGTTCGCCGTCCTCGCCAGGATGAACAGGAGGTCGGAGAGCCGGTTCAGATAGGTCGCCGTCAGCGCGTTCATCGAGTCCCCGTGCACCTCGAGCGCCGACCAGGTGGACCGCTCCGCCCGCCGCACCACCGTGCATGCCTGGTGCAGCAGGGCCGCTCCGGGGGTGCCGCCCGGCAGGATGAAGCTGCGCAGCTTCTCCAGGTCCTCCAGGAAGGTGTCGCAGTCCCCTTCCAGCTTGTCGACGTAGGACTGCTCGACCCGCAGCGGCGGGTACTCGGGGTTCTCCACGACGGGCGTGCACAGATCGGCGCCCACGTCGAACAGGTCGTTCTGGACGCGGACGAGGACCTTCACGACGTCCTCGGAGAGCTGCCCGAGCGCGATCGCCGCGCCGATGGCGGCGTTGGCCTCGTTGGCGTCGGCGTACGCCGAGATCCGCAGATCGGTCTTGGCGGTCCGGCTCATGTCGCCGAGGGCGGTGGTGCCCTGGTCGCCGGTACGGGTGTAGATGCGCGTCAGATTGACCATGCGGCCAGCCTAGTTACGCTCCGGCCCCGCGGAGGACACGTGTGCCGGCCGTCACGGCCAGGAGGCGATGCAGAGCGGCACGCCGGGCCCACTCCCGCCAGCGGTTGCCCGCACGTCCATGGAAAGGCGGCGGGGACGGCCGGCAGGCGTACCCAACTACGCGCGGCGCGCCGCCGAATGACCTCCGGCGGTGTGATGTCCGTCATGTGAGACGTGACGCGCATCTCTTCGCGGCCCCAGGGCCCCTCACGGGTACTAATCTCCGCCGGAGAGCATGTGGAAGAACCGGTTGTTGAATGCATAGGGGTGCGAACGTGGCCAGGAAGCTCGCCGTCATCGGCGCCGGACTCATGGGGTCCGGTATCGCGCAGGTCTCCGCCCAGGCGGGCTGGGACGTCGTGCTGCGCGATGTCACCGACGAGGCCCTGGCCCGCGGTCGCGGCGGCATCGAGGCCAGCTACGACAGGTTCGTCTCCAAGGGCAAGCTGGACGCGGCCGACGCCGAAGCCGCACTCGCCCGGATCACCACGACCACCGATCTCGACGCGGTGGCGGACGCGGACGTCGTCGTCGAGGCCGTCTTCGAGAAGCTCGAGGTCAAGCACGAGATCTTCCGGACGCTCGACAAGGTCGTACGGGAGGACGCCGTCCTCGCCTCCAACACCTCCGCCATCCCGATCACCAAGATCGCGGCCGTGACGGAGCGGCCGGAGCGCGTCGTCGGTGTGCACTTCTTCTCGCCGGTGCCCATGATGCAGCTCTGCGAGCTGGTGCGCGGCTACAAGACGAGCGACGAAACCCTCGCCACCGCGCGCGAGTTCGCCGAGTCCGTCGGCAAGACGTGCATCGTCGTCAACCGTGACGTCGCGGGCTTCGTCACCACCCGGCTGATCTCGGCTCTCGTCGTCGAGGCCGCCAAGCTGTACGAGTCGGGCGTCGCCTCGGCCGAGGACATCGACATCGCCTGCAAGCTGGGCTTCGGCCACGCCATGGGCCCGCTCGCCACGGCCGACCTGACCGGCGTCGACATCCTCCTGCACGCCACGGGCAACATCTACACCGAGTCTCAGGACGAGAAGTTCGCCGCCCCGGAGCTGATGCGCCGGATGGTCGATGCAGGTGACATCGGCCGCAAGAGTGGGCAGGGCTTCTACACCTACTGATCGTTTCCGGGCCCCCGGCCGCCTGATCTGCCGTCGATCAGGCCCGGGAGCCCCGGAGCCCGGCACGTCGGCCGGGATCCGGATCGCGTAGCTCCGGCGGGCCACATTCACCCCTCAGGGTGAATTCGGTATCGGTTCGCTTACAGACGGCAACTTCTCCGTCGCCGGGGCAGTCAGTGGTGGCAGAGGCAGAAGAGAAAACCAGACAGACCGACCTTGCTACGGAGTACTTCCGGGGAGCGCATATGTACATCAGGGGCGACCATGCCGAGCTGGTCGTCGGGGGCCGCCTCGACGTCCGAAGCGCGGCGGACGCCCGTACGGTCCTGCACTCGGCCGTCGACGACGGAGCCGGCGACCTCGTGCTCGACCTGACCGAGCTGGACTCGTGGGACGCCACAGGACTCGGCGTCATCATGGGCGCGCACCGCAGAGCCGGCCGGGCAGGCCGGCGGCTGGTGCTGCGCGGGGTGCCGCCGCAGATGCAGCGTCTGCTGGTGGCGACCAGACTGCATCGCATTCTGGCCATCGAGGGCGGAATCGCCGCAGACTCCCTGCCGCGCGTCTGAGGCGACCGCGTCGCGGACCACGCACAATCCTCACGAGACTGTGATGTCTTGGGCGGCGCGGCCCCCCACCCGTTCGTAGATACTGTGCGAAGGTTTAGGGTTCGGCCGTCTGCCGACGACGGACCCGAAGAGCAGACACCGGACCGGAGCGACAGTGGGCGTGCGAGGCCGGGAGGGGCAACCGCGCGCTACGCGTCTGGGGGGCTTTGACGATGGACCCGACCAACCGGGGACCGGAAGAGTACGGCCGTGAACACGACCGTTCCGGGGAGGACGCTGCGCGGCGTCGGCAGTCCCGCGATCCTCTGACGCCCGACTTCGGGCACCAGACGCCACAGCAGTCACGCACGGTCCAGCTCATATCGGGCGACTTCCTGCTCACGGTCAATCCGGTCGACGGCAGCGAGATCGAGCCCTGCAGGCCTGGTGAGCAGCCCGCCACGCCCGTACGGCACACGGCCGCGGAGCGCGCCGATCGCGAGCGCGCCACCGCACCGCCCGTACCGCCGGGGCCTCCGGGACCGCAGCTGCCTCTGCTGGAGCGCCAGGAGGAGCGGGAGCGGCTGGTGCGGCTGCTGGCACGGGGCCGCTCGGTGCGGCTGACCGGCCCGGCCGGCTCCGGCCGCACGGCGCTGCTCAGTGCCGTGGCCGCCGACTGCGCGGACCTGGCGCCCGACGGTGTCGTACGCCTCTCCGGCTACAAGCGCACCACCACCGACCTGCTGTACAACCTCTTCGAAGCCGTCCACCAGGCTCCGCTGCACCG
Organism: Streptomyces sp. NBC_00887; assembly: GCF_045207585.1. Classification (NCBI taxonomy): domain Bacteria; kingdom Bacillati; phylum Actinomycetota; class Actinomycetes; order Kitasatosporales; family Streptomycetaceae; genus Streptomyces; species Streptomyces sp. NBC_00887. Next base: position 4,527,627 of record NZ_CP108788.1, on the reverse strand, counting down.
GCCCGACCGCGAAGGGCTTCTGGCGCTCGTCCACGGCATCGGCGCCGTCGTCGTCCTCGACGACCTGGAAGTCGGCGGTGTCGCGCTGCAGGAACTCCTCGACGCGACGCCCGAGTGTGCGTTCCTGCTCGGCACGACACCCGACGTCGCCGCGCCCACAGCCGAGTCGAACCTCGAAGAGGTCTTCCTCGCCGGACTCGGCCGCAGCTCCTCGATCGAGCTGCTCGAGCGCGTCGTGGAGCGCCCCCTCACCGACGACGAGGCGAACTGGGCGGGCGACCTCTGGTTCGAGTCGGAAGGGCTGCCGCTGCGCTTCGTCCAGGCGGGCGCGCTGCTGCGCCAGCGCGACGAACTGCGCACCGACCCGGAGACCTTCGGCGACGAATTCGACGACGAGCCCGGGGACGCACCGTTCGGCCGGGCCGAGGCCCAGGACACACCGCTGCCCAGCCTCGGGGAAGGCGCGGCGCCCGCCGCCCTGCTCGCCTCCCGGCTGAGCGAGGCCGCGCGGGACACCCTGCACTTCGCCGTCGCACTCGGCGGCGAGGTCCCGCACCAGGCGCACCTGCCGGCGTTGGTGGGGGACACCCACGCCGATGCCGCGATGGGCGAACTGGCCGCGTGCGGACTGCTCTCCCCGGCGGGCTCCCGCTACCGGCTCGCCGCCGGCATCCTGGCCCAGCTGGAGGCGCGCGGATACGGCGAGGACGCGGACGTGCGCGCCCGTACCGCCGCCCAGCACTACGCCTGGTGGGCGGGCCACCCCTCCGTCACTCCCGAGCGTGCGGTCGCCGAGGCCGACGCGGTCCTCGCGGCCATGGCCCGCCTCGTCCTGGGCGACCGGGCAGGGCAGGCCAGCGCGGCGGTCCTGCTGGCCCGCAGCGCCTCTCCGGCCTTCGCGGCGGGAATGTACTGGGGAGCCTGGGAGAAGGCCCTCAGAATCGGCCAGGAGGCCGCCAGGATCGCCGGAGAGGTGGCCGAAGAGGCCTACTTCCACCACGAGTTGGGCGTCCTGGCACTGTGCACCGGCAATCTGGACCGGGCCAGGGCCGAGCTGGAGGCCTCCATCGGCATGCGCGGCGCGCTCGCCGACAAGTCCGGCGCGGTCGCCGGACGCAGGGCGCTCGCCCTGGTCGCGGACCGCTCCGGCGGTCCGGGAGAGAACGAGCGCACGCCCGCGGGCGAGGAGATACCGGCCGCGCGCCACGACGAGTCGGCCTCGCCGCCCGGCGGCATATCAGCGGCCATGTCCCTGTTCCCCCGCCAGGCGGAGGAGCCGGCCACGCTGGTTTCCCGGCAGAGTTCCCCCGCGGCGGGCAAGGGCGGATTCAGCGGCCGTGTCGCGGTACTGCAGGGCGCCCGGCGCAATCTGGTCGCCGTGGGTGCCGGCGCGCTGCTGGCCGCCGTGCTCGGCACGGTGGTGACCCTGGGCGCGACGTCCGGAAGCGAGGACCCCGAGGGCCAGAACGTCACGACCGAGCAGTCGGCGAACGAGGACGACAGCGAGAGCGGCCTCTCCGCTGACGAGCCGACCGACGGTACGGCCTCCGGCGACGCCACGCCCGGCAAGGACACGACCCCGGGCGCATCGGGCCGGGCCGCCCCGTCCGGCAGCGACACCCCGTCGCCCGGCACATCGGGTTCGGACTCGGGCCCGACCACGGGCGCCACGTCGAGCGGCAGTCCCAGCGGCCGGCCCACGTCCGGCAACCCGTCGCCGACGAAGAAGCCGACGAAGACGCCCACCACTTCGCCCACCACGCCGTCGACGACCCCGACGGAGTCTCCCGACCCGACGGAAACGCCGACCACGCCGGCGCCCACGACCGACCCGGCAACCTCCAACTCGGCCAGCGGGCCGGCGACCGCCTCGGCGACGAGCCCGGGCACCGGCCGTGCGGAGACGCCCGACAGCACTGCCACGGTGGCCTGAAACCGGAACATCGCCGGACGGGGACACCCGGGCCCGTCCGGCGATGGCGTGCGAGGGCCCCGTACGCCCCGGCGGTGGCCGGGACCCGTACCGCCGGACGGTCCGGAATTCAAGCCCGCCCGGCGGCCGAGGCCCCCGCCACGGCTCAGAACAGTCGCAGCTTGTCGTCCTCGATGCCCCGCATCGCGTTGTAGTCGAGGACGAGACACCCGATCCCGCGGTCCGTCGCCAGCACGCGGGCCTGCGGCTTGATCTCCTGGGCCGCGAACACACCCTTGACGGGCGCCAGATGGGGGTCCCGGTTGAGCAGCTCCAGGTAGCGGGTCAGCTGCTCCACACCGTCGATGTCGCCCCGCCGCTTCAGCTCGACGGCCACGGTCCCACCGTCCGCGTCCCGGCAAAGAATGTCGACCGGACCGATGGCGGTCGGGTACTCGCGGCGGATCAGGGTGAAGCCCTCGCCGAGGATTTCCATCCGGTCGGCGAGAAGTTCCTGGAGGTGCGCCTCCACACCGTCCTTGATGAGCCCTGGATCGACACCCAGCTCATGGGACGAGTCGTGGAGGATTTCCTCCATCGTGATGATCAGTTTCTCGCCCGCTTTGTTCACCACGGTCCAGACGCCCCCGTTGTCGTCGGCGCCCTCCTTCAGGGTGCACGGCGGGGACATCCAGTTGAGGGGTTTGTAGGCCCGGTCGTCTGCGTGGATCGAGACGCTGCCGTCCGCCTTCACCAGGATCAGACGGGGGGCGGAGGGCAGGTGGGCGGTGAGCCGGCCCGCGTAGTCGACGGAGCAACGGGCGATGACGAGACGCATGGTCGGCAACGCTACTCGACTGCGGGCGGTCCACGCGATTCCCGTACGGGCGCCCGTCACACCCCTTGACGGGCGCGCATCTGGCTTGCCCCTCTTTGCAACCGTTCGTAATTGGCCGGTTGTGTTCCCAATCTCCTGGTGCGGCCCGGACTGCGCCCTTAACGTGGAAGCAGGAGGTCGCCGTCTGTGTACACAGCGTCGCCATCCTCCTTCCCTGCCCGTAAGGCCCCGGCCACCTGTCGGGGTCGCGAGAGGAGAACCCATGTCGCTCGACGTCTCACCGGCGCTGTTGGAACAGGCCGAGCGAGGCGAGGTCGACGAAGCCGACTTCGTCGACTGCGTCCGGACTTCCCTGCCCTACGCATGGGAGATGATCAGCTCTCTGGTGGCCCAGCTGAAGGTCGACGGCGGTCAGTTCGCCGACAACCAGACGCCCCCGCCGGACGAGCAGGCACGTGGTCAGCTGCTGCGCGCGCTCGCGAGTGATGCGATACGCGGCGCGCTGCAGCGGCACTTCGGGGTGCGTCTGGCATTCCAGAACTGCCACCGCGTCGCGGTGTTCCCGCTGGACGCCTCGGTCGACGAGCGCTTGGCCCGATTCACCTCGGTGAGGGGCCAGTTGCTCAATCAGTCGCCCGAACTACGGGACTGCTGAACGCTCCTGCTGCCGCTTCGGGCCGCGGGAGGTGCAACTGGCTCCGGGGCGGCAGCTCCCGCACCACCGCACCACCGGGACGACCTGCATGAACGGATCACTTCAGCAACGGCAGCACTTCGGTGCCCAGCCGTTGCACGTTCTCCTCGGTCGCCGCGAGATCGCCCGAGCCCTCCACCAGGAGTGCGAAGCGGGTGATGCCCGTGCGCTCCGCCGTGGCCGCGAGCCGGTCGGCCGCGAGCCGGGGCGGACCCACCGGATGCAGACCGCACAGGAACTCCGTGTACGCGACGGGGTCGCGCATCACCCGGTGCCTGCCGTCGACCGTCACATGGGCGTCGAGGCCCTGCCGCAGCCAGCCCGGCATCGCCTTCACGAGTGTCTCCACCGCGTCGGCGGGACGGTCCGCGATCTGGGCCACCCCTGCGGACACATGTCCGACCGTCTCCACCACGTCCGCCGGCTGACCGGCCTCCCGTGCTGCCGACCGCCACAGCGCGACCATGTCGGCCTTCTCCTCGTCACCGCAATGCATTCCGAGAAGCATGGGCAAACCCTTTCCGGCGGCGAGTTTCACGCTTTCTGGCGAGGTGCAGGCCACGATCACCTCGGGGCCCGCGGGGCCGTCCCCGAGGAGCTCGTCCGCCCGCGGCACGACCGCCACCTCCCGGAAGCCGTAGCGCTCCCCGCGGCCCGCCACCCGCGGCTTGCCCAGCCAGTCGAGCAGCAGCTCCAGCGACTCCGGGAAGCCCTTCTCGTACGCCTCCAGGCCGCCTCCGAACACCTCCAGGTCCACCCAGGGCCCGCCGCGCCCCACGCCCAGCGTGAAGCGGCCGCCGCTGGTCAGATGCAGCAGTGCCGCCTGTTCGCCGAGCGCGACGGGATGCTGGGACGGCAGCACGCTCACCGCCGTACCCACGCGGATCCTGCGGGTGCGGCCGAGCAGCAGCGCGGCCAGTGTCACGGCCGACGGGCAGACGCCGTACGGCACGAAATGATGTTCGGCCAGCCAGACCGAATCGAGCCCGGAATCCTCCGCGACCTCGGCGGACCGGACCGCCCGGTGCAGGGCTTCTCCCTGTCCCTGGCCCGGAAACTGGGCTGCCAGTACGAATGTTCCCACGCGCATCGCCTATTGCCTCCTTGCGGCCGACGCGGCTCCCCCTACCCGCAACAACGTCTGACACGTGCCAAAGGCACGGTCCGGAGAGAAGTTGTTGCGATTTTCCGGTAACTCATCCGTCTCGCGAGTGCGCTCACGCCACAACCGGACACGAAGGCTCTTCCGATGGCCCTACGCTGGACGGGATCTGCCGTACTGCCCGTACCGCCCCGTGAGGTGTCACGTGTCCCCGCGCCGCAACCGCCCCCGAGGCGGCGAGAGTCCCACCGGTAACGCCCGCGAGGCGGCGGAGCGGTACGGCGGGGGCGGAGACACCGAGAGCTGGCAGGGCGAGGAGTGGTCGGTGCGTCCGGTGAGCGGCGCGAGCGCGATGGGCAAGCGGTACCGCTGCCCCGGCTGCGACCAGGAGATCCCGTCCGGTGTGCCGCACCTCGTCGCCTGGCCGGAGTTCGGCGGGATCGACGACCGCAGGCACTGGCACAAGGCCTGCTGGAACGCGAAGGACCGCCGCACCACGAGGGTGCAGCGGTCCAGGAACGCGCCACGCTACTGACCGCGCGGAGCGTGCGTCACACGTCGCGCCGGTCCAGGGACGCGAAGGCGCCGGCCATGGCCACAGCGGTCACGCCGAGGATGATCCACAGCGGGTCCCAGCCGGTCGGTCCCGACGAGGTCATCGACTCACCGTAGAAAGCGCTGAGCTGGCTGGGGATCGAGTACTCGAAGAGCGCCTTCTGGAGGTCGGCCAGCGTCTCGGAGAACATGAACATCGCCAGTACGAGCGGCAGCAGCACCACCGCGATCATGATGGTGATCGCGCCCGCGGAGTGCCGGATGAGCGCGCCGAGCGCGAGCGAGAGCAGCCCGAGCGTCGCGATGTAGAGGCCGACACCCACCGTGGCGCGCAGCCAGTCGCTGCCGCTGGGCGTCCCGCCGTCCAGCATGGCCGTCTGCAGCACACCGACGATTCCGGTCGTGACCGTGGTGATGGTGAAGGAGAGCAGGAAGAAGACGATCGACTTCGCGATCAGCACCCGCGCCCGGCTGGGGCAGGCGGTCAGCGTCGTACGGATCATTCCCGTGCCGTACTCGGAGGCGATGGTCAGCACGCCGAGGGTGATCACGCAGATCGAGCCGAGCAGCACCCCGAAGAAGCCGAGGCTGAGCACCGGGGTGTCGCCGAGATCGGCGTCGGAGGCGCTGACGGCGAACGCGGACAGCAGCCCGATGCCGAGCAGCAGCACGATCATCACGCCCAGCGTCCACATCGTGGAGCGGACGGAGCGGATCTTCGTCCACTCGGAGGCGATCGCGTCCCCCAGGCCGGGACTCCGCACGGGAATCGGCGAGGCGTACTGGCCGACCGGGCCGCCACCCTGCCAGTTCTGCTGGGCCTGGGCCTGGGCGTGGGCCGGGGGCTGGTGCGGCTGCTGGTAGGGCGTCTGGGGTGCCTGCGGGGACGGCGGGGTTGCCGGCGTAGTCATCGGGAGTCCTCGCTGGTCTCGCTCTTGGTCAGGTCTGCGGGGGCGGCCGGAGCCGGAGCGGGCGCGGCCGGTGCGGGCGCCGGAGTGGCGGCGTACGGGTTCTGTCCCGGCGGCGGCGGTGCGTACCAGCCCTGCTGCGGCACCTCCACCGGAGGCTGCTGCGGACGGCCGGGCTGCTGCCCGTAGGCCCCGTACCCCGGCTGCGGACCGTAGCCCGGCTGGTGCCCGTACCCGGGCGGCGGCTGCTGGAGCCCCGCCTTCGCGTCGGCCGTCGAGCGGTAGTCCACGGCGCCCTGCGTCATCCGCATGTACGCCTCCTCCAGGGACGCCTGGTGCGGCGAGAGCTCCCACAGCCGGACGTCCGAGGCATGCGCCAGATCGCTGATGCGGGGCAACGGGAGTCCGGTGATCCGCAGGGCGCCGTCGGGCTCCGACATGACCTGGCCGCCCGCCTCCGTCAGCGAGGCGGTCAGCTTCTCCCGCTGCTCCGGCCCGTCCGCGGGGACCCGGACCCGGGCGAAGTCCGCGGAGTTGGCCGAGATGAAGTCGGTGACGCTCATGTCCGACAGGAGCTGGCCCCGTCCGATCACGATCAGATGGTCCGCGGTGACCGCCATCTCACTCATCAGGTGGCTGGACACGAAGACCGTGCGCCCCTCGGAGGCCAGCTGCTTCATGAGATTGCGGACCCAGAGGATGCCCTCGGGGTCGAGGCCGTTGACCGGCTCGTCGAAGAGGAGCACCTGCGGGTCGCCGAGCAGCGCCGCGGCGATGCCGAGCCGCTGCCCCATGCCGAGGGAGAAGCCCTTGGACCGCTTCTTCGCGACGTCCTGCAGACCGACGACGCCGAGGACCTCGTCCACCCGGGCGCTCGGGATACCGGCCAGCTGGGCGAGCGAAAGGAGGTGGTTGCGGGCGCTGCGCCCCCCGTGCACGGCCTTGGCGTCCAGCAGGGCGCCCACCTGGCGCGGTGCGTTCGGCAGGCTGCGGAAGGCATGGCCTCCGATCGTCACGTGTCCCGCGGTCGGCCGGTCCAGGCCGAGCATCATGCGCATGGTCGTGGACTTGCCCGACCCGTTCGGACCGAGGAACCCCGTGACGGCCCCCGGCCGCACCTGGAAGGAAAGGTTGTACACGGCTGTCTTGGCGCCGTAGCGCTTCGTCAGGCCGACTGCCTCGATCATTCTCCAGCCCCATCGACTTATCTGTCGGTCGGGGCCCAGGCCGACCGGCCGCACGCCCCCGTAAGAGTTAGGAGGATAACCAGCCCGTGACGGTTCCGGCCAAGTCGTTGTGCGGAACACCGGATCTTCCCGTACGGCCTGTACGGGCTTCGTGCTCCCGGGCTAGGCGTCCCGCTTCTTGAGTACGAGATAGCCGCCGGCCACCGCCGCCACCACCCACAGAGCCATGATGCCCAGCCCGCCCCAGGGCCCGTACGGTGCCGGATCGCTGTTCATGGCGTCCGGAACCACCTGCATGATCTTGGATCCGGCCTGGTCGGGGAAGTACCGGGCCACGCTCTTGGCGCCGGGGACCGCCGACAGGATCTGCGAGACGAGGAAGAAGAAGGGCATCAGGATGCCGAGCGAGAGCATCGAGCTGCGCAGCATCGCGGCCACGCCCATGGAGAAGATCGCGATCAGGCCCATGTAGAGCCCGCCGCCGAACACCGCGCGCAGCACGTTGTCCGCGCCGATCTCCGTACGGTGGTCGCCCAGCAGGGCCTGGCTCAGGAAGAAGGTCACGAAGCTGGTGGCGAGGCCGACCAGCAAGGCCAGGAGGCCGGCCACCGCGATCTTGCTGAACAGGAACGGGCCCCGCTGCGGTACGGCCGCGAGCGAGGTGCGGATCATGCCGGAGCTGTACTCGGTGCCGACCACCAGGACGCCGAAGACGACCATCGCGAGCTGGCCGAGGATCATCCCGGAGAAACCGACGAACGTCGGGTCGAACGTGGCGCGCTCCGCATCGGACAGGTCGTCGAACTGGGCGTTCAGCAGGGCACTGAGCGCCGCTCCCATCGCGACGGTGACGGCGAACGCGGAGATCAGGGTCCAGGTGGTCGAGGAGACCGTACGGATCTTGGTCCATTCGGAGTTGAGGACCGCGGGCACCGATGCCATCGCCGTCACACCCCCTTCGCTTCGTCGCCGGAAGCAGCGCCGCCGGGCTGCTGGTTCCACTGGTCGCCCCAGTGCGGGCCCACGGGCGGGGGCTGCTCCTCGTCCCGGTCGGAATGTGCGTGGTACTCCACGGAACCCGCCGTCATCTGCATGAAGGCCTCCTCGAGCGAGGCCCGCTGGGAGCTGAGCTCGTGCAGGACGAACCCGTGCCCGGCGGCGAACTCGCCGAGCCGTTCCGTGGTGGCGCCGTCGATCTCCAGCGTGCCGTTGCCCGCCTCGACCGCCACGATGCCCTCGGCGTGCAGCGCGTCGCGCAGCCTCTCCTGCTCCGGGGAACGCATCCGCACATAACTGCGGGAGTTCTCGTGGATGAAGTCGGCCATGGACGTGTCCGCGAGCAGTCTGCCCTGGCCGATCACGATCAAGTGATCCGCGGTGAGAGCCATTTCGCTCATCAGATGGGAGGAAACGAAGATCGTCCGGCCTTCCGAGGCGAGGGCTTTCATCAGATTCCGGATCCAGTGAATTCCCTCGGGGTCCAGACCGTTGACCGGTTCGTCGAACATCAGGATCTCGGGATCGCCGAGCAGCGCCGCCGCGATTCCCAGCCGCTGGCCCATACCGAGGGAGAAACCCTTGGACTTCTTCTTCGCCACCGCGCTGAGGCCGACCGTGTCGAGCACGTGGGAGACCCGGCTCGCGGGGATGCGATTGCTCTGTGCGAGACAGAGGAGATTGTTGTACGCGCTGCGCCCGCCGTGCATCGACTTGGCGTCCAGCAGGGCCCCGATGTGCTTCAGCGGCTCCTGCAGTTCGCGGTAGTGCTTGCCGTCGATGAGCACCGAACCGCTGGTCGGATTGTCGAGGTCGAGCATCATGCGCATGGTGGTGGACTTACCGGCCCCGTTCGGGCCGAGGAATCCCGTCACCATCCCCGGTCTGACCTGGCATGACAAATGGTCGACGGCAACCTTGTTGCCGAAGCGTTTGGTGAGACCGTCGAGCTCGATCATGCGTTCACGCTAGAACGGCCGCGCGCCCGGCGCCACCACACAGGCGGAACCGGGCGCGCAAGGGGTACAGCTGATGTACGGACGGGTCAGCGGGTCTGCTGGGCCGGGACTCCGCGGGAGGCGGGCTCCTCGTCGGCGGGGGAGCCGGCGGCGGCCACGGCGGCACCGGTCAGCGTCGCAAGCATCTCGCGGACGTTGGTCAGCTGCGCGTTGATCGAGTCGCGGCGGTTGGTGAGCGCCGCCAGCTCGCGCTCGGACTCGCTGCGGATCCGGTCGGCCTTGGCGTTCGCGTCGGCCACGATGTCCTCGGCCTGGCGCTGCGCGGTCTCCACCGTCTGGCGGGCCCGGCGCTCGGCGTCCGTGCGGAGCTTCTCGGCCTCGAGGCGGAGCTGCTCGGCGCGGTGCTCGATCTCGGCAAGACGCTTCTCGGCCTTCGCCTGACGGGAGGCGAGGTCGCGCTCCGACTGCTCGCGGCGCTTGGCGAGGTTCGTCTCGAAGTCCGCGGCGGCCTGGGCGGCCTTGGCGCGGGTCTCCTCGAAGAGGGCGTCCGCCTCCTCGCGCTTCTGCTGGGCGTCCTTCTGGGCGTCGGTGCGCAGCGTGCTCGCTTCGCCCTTGGCCTTCTCGACGATGCGAACGCCCTCGTCCTCGGCCTTCGACTTGCGCTCGGCCGCGAACGACTCCGCGTCGTTGCGCACCTGCTGGGCGGCCGACTCGGCCAGCTCGCGGTGCTGCTCGGCCGCGCGACGGGCCTCCTCACGCAGGTCCTTCGCCTCCTCCTCGGCGAGGCGGAGGATCTTCTCGACGCGGGCGCCGAGACCGGCGTACGACGGCTCGGCCTCGTTGACCTGGGCCTGGGCGTTCTGCGTCTCGAGATGAAGCTCCTCGATGCGCTTTTCCAGAGAGGTGATACGGGCGAGAGCACTGTCACGGTCGGCGACGAGTTTGGTAATGCGGTCGTCCACCTGACCGCGGTCGTATCCACGTCGCACGAGCTCGAAGCCGAAGGGGGAGGAAGGGTCACTCATGGGGTTCCTGTCGAATGAGACCGGTGAGGTGTTAGGGGGAATCCTAGGGGCCTGGGCGGCGTGTCAACGTGAAGATGCCGCTTTGGTATGGAGAATGACACCCCTTTTGAGTGGCTGACCTCGGGAGCGCTTGCCACCCGAACGTTTGAATGTTCATGCCGAAGTGCGCGATGCGGCGGACCGATCACCCGTCCGAGGCCTTTCCGCCCGCTCGCGTACCTGCGGCGGCCCCCGCCTTGACGCCCGCGGCGTTGCCGCCCGCAGCCTTGCCGGTCCCGCCCGGAGCCTCGAAAGACTCCAACGCCTCGAGCACGTCCTGGACACGGGAAATTTCCGTATTGATGTCCTCGCGTCTGCGGACGAGCAGATCCAGCTCGCGACGGCCCTCGTCCACCATCTGCTTCGCTTCCACCTCGGCGTCCGCGCGCAGCTTCTCGGCCTCGCGGGTCAGCCCGGCCTTCTTGAGCTCGGCTTCCTTCAGGAGCGACTCAGCACGCTTCACCGCGGCGATTCGGACCTTGCTCGCCTCCGAATTCGCGTCCGCCAGCAGTTCCTTGGCCTTCGCCTCGGCCTCCGCGCGCTGTTCGGTGGCCGCCTTCATCAGCTTGTCGACGCGCTCGCCGGCCGTCTTCATCTGCTCGGACGTCTCCCGGCGGGCGCGCTGGTGCAGCTCCTCGATCTCGCTCTCCAGCCGTGCCCTGAGCTCCTCGGCCCGCTCCCGCGTAGCGGTCGCGTCCCGGCGGGCGCCGACCAGCAGTTCGTCCGCGTCGGTACGGGCCCGCTCCACCAGGGAGTTGCCCTCGACCGTCGCCTCCGAGGTGATCCGTACGGCCTCGTTGCGCGCGGCCCCGACCATCCTGTCGGCCTGTCCCTCGGCCTCGGTGGCGGCGCGCAGCGCCTCCTCCTGGGCCTTGCTGACGAGCTGGTCGGCCTGTTCGGCGGCCTCGGTGCGCCGCTTCGCCGCGGCGTCGCGCGCCTCGTCGAGCATCCGGTCCGCCTCCTGGCGGGCCTCCGCGCGCATCTGCTCGGCCGCGGACTCCGCGTCGGCGCGCACCCGCTCCGACTCCTCGCGGGTACGGGCCGCGTGCTCCTGCGCCGAACCCACGGTCCGGGCGGCCTCCGCACGCAGCCGCTCCGCCTCGTCGGTCGCCTCGCCGAGGAGGTGCTCCGACTGCTCCGCGGCCTCCGTACGGACGCGCTCGCTCTCGCTCGTCGCCTCACCGATGAGCCGGTCCGCCTGGGCTGCCGCCTCGGAACGGATCCGGTTGGCGTCCTCGCGGGACTCGGCGCGGGCGCGCGAGGCGTCCTGTTCCGCCGAGGCGAGCGCGTCGGACGCCTCGGTCCGGACCCGCTGGCTGTACTCCGCGCTGTCCGAGCGCAGCTTCTCCGACTCGGTGATCGCCTCGGAAACGGTCCGCTCGGCCAGTGACTTCGCGGCCTCCGACTCCTCGTGCGCGACCTGGCGGATCCGGTTGGCGTCCTCGGTGGCCCGCTCGCGCTCGGCGTAGGCGTCGGCGCGTACCCGGTCCGCCTCCTCCTGGGCCTCGGTCCTCGTACGGTCCGCGGAGTGCTCCGCGGCGGACCGCAGTCCGGCGATCTCCTGCTCGGCCTGCTCCTGGAGCCCGCTGACGGAGTCCCGCATCTGCTGGGCGGTCTGCTCGGCAGCGGAGACCATCTCGGTCGCGCGGGCGTCCGCCTCCTCGACCAGACGCTGGGCCTCGGCCTGCGCCTCCTCGACCCGCTTGCGGGCCGAGGCCAGCAGCTCCTCGCTCTGCTCGCGGGCCCGCTCGCGCTCCTGCTCCGCCTCGGCGCGGGCGGCACCGAGCGTCTCCTCGGCCTCGCGGCGGCGCCGGTTCGCCTCCTCCTGCGCGGCGGCGAGGGCCTCGGCGGCCTCCGCACCCACGCGCTCGGCGGCGGCGGCGGCCTCGGAGCGCACCCGGTCGGCGCTCTCCTGTGCCTCGGTCCTGAGCCGCTCCGCCTCGGTGGCGGCCTCGGTGCGCAGCCGTACGGCCACGGACTCGCCCTCGGCGCGGGACTGGGCGGCCTCGGCGGCGGCTTCGTCCCGCAGCCGGTCGGCCTCCGTCGCGGCCTGCTCGTGGAGCGTGCGCAGCCGCTCGGCGGCCTCCGCGCGCAGCCGCTCGGACTCCTCGCTCGTCTCGCGGCGGATCCGCTCCGCCTCCGTACGGGCCTCGCTCAGCGCCTGCTCGGCAGCGGTGACCCGGGTCTCGGCCTCCGTGTGCAGACGGGTCAGCTCGGCGGCGGCGTCGTCCTTGCGGGCGTCCATGGCGCGCTCGGTCTCCGCGCGAAGGCTCTCCGCGGCCTCCTCGGCCGCGGCGGTCAGGGAAGCGGCCTGCTCCTCGGCCTCGGCGCGCAGCTTGTCCGTCTCGGTACGGCTGCGCTCCAGCGCCTCCTCGGCCTGCTTGCGCAGGGTGGCGGCACGCTCGACCGCCTCGGTCCTGACGCGCTCGCTCTCCGCCCCCGCGGAGGTACGCAGCTCGTCGGCGTCCGACCTGGCCTTGGTCAGCAGCTCCTCGGCGGTGCGGGCACCCTCCTCGATCTGCTGGACGGCCTCGCGGCGGGCTTCGCCACGGATCCGCTCGCCCTCGGCGACCGCCTCGGAGCGAAGCTGCTCGGCCTCGCCGCGCAGTCTGCGCGCCTCCTCCTGCAGCTCGACCGTCCTGGCCCGGTACTCCTTGGTGTCGTCCTTGGCCGCGCCCTTGAGCTGGTCGGCCTGCTCGGCCGCCTCGCCGCGCAGCCGGTCCGCCTCGGACTCCGCCTCGCGGCGGATCCGCTCGGCTTCCTCGCCGGCCGCCTTGGTGGTGGACCTTGCGTCGTCCGAGGCCTTGGTCAGGACCTCCTCGGCGGAGCGGGCCGCCTTGGCGAGCTGGGCCGCGGCGTCCTCGGCGGCGACCGTGCGGGCCTTCTCGCCGGCCTCGGTGACCAGCCGCTCGGCCTGGGCTCGGGCGTCTGCGAGCGCCTGCTCGGCCTCTTCCTTGAGCGTCTCCGCGTTCTTCGTGGCCTCGCCGACCAGCCGTGCGATCTCGGACTTGGCCGTACGGGTGCGCTGCTCGTTCTGGGACTCGGCGCCGGCCAGCCGCTTGACCGCGGCCTCCTTCGCCTCGGCGAGGACCTTCTCGGCCTCCAGCCGGGCCTCGCGCAGCCGGGTCTCGGCCTCCTGCATGCGCTGGTCGGCGGCGCGGTTCAGCTCCGCGGTCTGCTGCCTGGTCTGGTCGGTCTCGACGGTGGCCGTCGAGCGCAACTGCTCGGCGTGACTCGTGGCTTCCTGGGCCTGCGTGGAGGCGGCGTTGAGCAGCCGTTCGGCGTCCCGGCGGGCCCGCAGCAGGGTGGCCTCGGCCTCGGCGCGGGCCGATTCGGCCTCGGCGCCGACGCGCTGGCGGGTCTCTTCCGCGAGCCGGGCGGCCTCGCTGCGAGCGGCGGCCAGCGACTGCTCCGCCTCGGCGCGCGACTCCTCCAGGAGCCTGCGGGCCTGGGACTCGGTGCGCGCACGCAGCTGCTCGGCCCAGGCGACGTTCTCGTTGACGTGGGACTCGACGGTTTGGCGGCGCTCCGCCAGCTCCTGGTCGAGACGTTGGCGCCGCTGGACCGCCTCGGTGTGCAATTCGGCCTGGAGGCGGGCCTGGTGCTCCGCGTGCTCCTGCAGGATCCGCTGGGTCTGGGCCCTGGCGTCGCGCAGCTCGCGCTCGGCGTCGGTGCGCAGCTGGTCGGCCTGGATCTGGGCATTACGGAGCAGCTGTTCGGCCTGGTAGCCGATGTCCGCACTGTCGTGCGCGGGACGGGTCGCGAGATTGCGCCGGGCCTCGTGCAGCTTGGCACGCAAGACCTCGACCTGGTAACCGAGGTCCTCGGCGTGCTGGACGGCCTTCTCCCGGTCGGTCTTCAGCCGGTCCATCTCGGCTTCGAACCGCGAGAGATGGTCGTCGTCAGCTCGGTGGCTCTGCTGGCTTTCGTAGCCCCGCACTGCGCGGTCCCATCCTTCCCCGAGCTCTCAACGTCTTCCCCAAGCTCTCAACTTCGTTCGAGCAGGGGATGCCCCACTGAGCAGGGGAGACCCCAACCCTGGTCGCAATTCTCCGAACGAGTACCGCTCGCCGGCGAACGGTCCCCCGGGGAATGGTGACAGATCAACGGCGAGGACGCGGCGCGACCCCGATCCGGCCCCGGCCCGGAACCGCCCACTCTACCGGGCCGGGTATCGGTCAGGTCAGTGCTCTGCCCGGGCAGTGACCAGTTCCGTCAGTACGCCGTGGCAGTCCTTGGGGTGCAGGAAGGTGATCCGGGACCCCATCGACCCGGTCCTGGGCTCGTCGTACAGCACCCGGACGCCCTTCTCGCGGATGTCCGCGGCGTCCTCGTCCACGTTCGCGGTCCCGAAGGCGATGTGGTGGACACCCTCCCCATTCTTTGCCAGCCACTTGCCCACGGCCGAGTCCTCACGGGTCGGCTCCAGCAGCTGGAGGTACGAAGCCCCGCCGTCCGAGGTGTCGTTGATCTTGAGCATGGCCTCCCGGACGCCCTGCTCCTCGTTGATCTCGGAGTGGTGCACCTCGAACCCGTAGGTCGCGCGGTAGAACTCCACCGTCTTGTCGAGGTCGAAACAGGCGATTCCGATGTGGTCGATTCGCGTCAGCATGGAACCAGTGCAGCGCTACGGGCATGGTTACGCAACGTGCGCGCGATCACACCCGCTGCCGGATGACGGGCGCGGTACTGCTCAGTACATTCAGGTAAACCCTCGTTCACAACCAATCCAAGGGGCTGCGCCTCATGTCAGGAACGACCGGTACCACCTCAGTGATCGTCGCGGGCGCCCGTACGCCCATGGGCCGTCTCCTCGGCTCGCTGAAGACCTTCTCCGGAGCCGACCTCGGAGGCGTCGCCATCAAGGCCGCTCTCGACCGGGCCGGCATCGGCGGCGACCAGGTCGAGTACGTGATCATGGGCCAGGTGCTCCAGGCCGGGGCAGGGCAGATCCCGGCGCGCCAGGCAGCGGTCAAGGCCGGGATCCCGATGAACGTTCCCGCGCTCACCATCAACAAGGTGTGCCTGTCCGGACTCGACGCGATCGCGCTCGCCGACCAGCTGATCCGCGCCGGCGAGTTCGACGTCGTGGTGGCCGGCGGCCAGGAGTCGATGACCAACGCCCCGCACCTGCTGCCGAAGTCCCGCGAGGGCTACAAGTACGGCGCGATCGAGATGCTCGACTCGATGGCGTACGACGGTCTGACCGACGCCTACGAGAACATTCCGATGGGCGAGTCCACCGAGAAGCACAACACCCGCCTCGGACTGGACCGTGCTGCCCAGGACGAGATCGGCGCCCTGTCCCACCAGCGTGCCGCGGCCGCCCAGAAGAACGGGCTCTTCGAGGCCGAGATCACCCCGGTCGAGATCCCGCAGCGCAAGGGCGACCCGGTCCTCTTCTCCAAGGACGAGGGCATCCGCCCCGAGACGACCGCCGAGTCGCTCGGCAAGCTGCGCCCCGCGTTCGCCAAGGACGGCACGATCACCGCGGGTACCTCCTCGCAGATCTCCGACGGCGCGGCCGCGGTCGTCGTCATGAGCAAGGCCAAGGCCGAGGAGCTGGGCCTGGACTGGATCGCCGAGATCGGCGCCCACGGCAACGTGGCGGGCCCGGACAACTCGCTCCAGTCGCAGCCGTCCAACGCCATCCGGCACGCGGTGAAGAAGGAGGGCATCGGCGTCGAGGACCTCGACCTCATCGAGATCAACGAGGCCTTCGCGGCCGTCGCGGTCCAGTCGATGAAGGACCTCGGCGTCACCCCCGACAAGGTCAACGTGAACGGCGGCGCCATCGCCCTCGGCCACCCGATCGGCATGTCCGGCGCCCGCGTGGTGCTGCACCTGGCGCTGGAGCTGAAGCGGCGCGGCGGCGGCACCGGAGCGGCCGCGCTGTGCGGCGGCGGCGGTCAGGGTGACGCGTTGATCATCCGCGTTCCGGGCAAGTAGTCAGCCGTACGTATGAGTGAGCGAGGAGACCGAGCGTGATGGTGGACGTCCCCACCCTGGTCGAGCAGGCACGCCAGGGCAGGCCACGTGCGGTGGCCCGGCTCATCTCCCTGGTGGAGGGGGCCTCGCCCCAGCTGCGCGAGGTGATGGCGGCGCTGGCACCGCTCGCGGGTCACGCGTATGTCGTCGGGCTCACGGGCTCGCCGGGTGTCGGCAAGTCCACCTCGACCTCGGCGCTGGTCTCCGCCTACCGGAAGGCGGGGAAGCGGGTCGCGGTCCTGGCCGTCGACCCGTCGTCCCCGTTCTCCGGGGGCGCGCTCCTCGGTGACCGGGTCCGGATGTCGGAGCACGCCTCCGACCCGGGCGTCTACATCCGCTCGATGGCCACCCGCGGCCATCTGGGCGGCCTCGCCTGGTCCGCCCCGCAGGCGATCCGGGTGCTGGACGCGGCGGGCTGCGACGTGATCCTCGTGGAGACGGTGGGCGTCGGCCAGTCGGAGGTGGAGATCGCCTCCCAGGCCGACACCTCCGTCGTCCTGCTCGCCCCGGGCATGGGCGACGGGATCCAGGCGGCGAAGGCCGGAATCCTGGAGATCGGCGATGTGTACGTCGTCAACAAGGCCGACCGGGACGGTGCGGACGCCACCGCCCGCGAGCTCAACCACATGCTGGGGCTCGGGGAGTCCAGGGGGCCCGGCGACTGGCGGCCGCCGATCGTGAAGACGGTCGCCGCCCGGGGCGAGGGCATCGACGAGGTCGTCGAGGCGCTCGAGAAGCACCGGGCCTGGATGGAGGAGCACGGCGTCCTGGCCGAGCGGCGCACGGCACGTGCCGCCCGCGAGGTCGAGACGATCGCCGTCACCGCCCTGCGCGAGCGGATCGCCGATCTCCACGGAGACCGGCGGCTGGACGCGCTGGCGGCCCGGATCGTGGCCGGCCGCCTCGACCCGTACGCGGCGGCGGACGAGCTGGTGGCGGGACTCACGGGGCTCCCGGCCGACGACTGACGGCCGGCGGCTCCCGGGCGGCGTGCGGGCCGCCCGGGAACCGCCGAACGGCACTGCACCGCACGGCGCGGGGAGACCGTCAGTCGTCGTTGTCGCCGTCGTCCTTGCTCCCGCTGACGTCGGCCGTCCTCGCGTCCACGTCCAGCTCGTGGTTCCTGCCGTCCTTGCCCGCGATGTCGACGTCCCAGACCAGCGCGCCGTCGTCGCCGTCCAGGTCCACGGACGTCACCGTGCCCGGCTCCGCCCCGCGTGCGGCGTCCACCGCGGCGATCACCGAGACACGGTCCGAACCGGGCACCGGGCGCCGGTTGTCGGCGTCGCCCCGGTCGGACAGCACCTTCGCGTTGTCCGCGTCGACCTTCACGTCGTGCCAGACCTTGTCGGAGCCGTACACATCGAGCTCCCAGACCTGCCCGTTGCCGTCGTCGTCCTCCAGCTCCGCCTCGATCACCCTGCCCGGGACGGCCTTCAGCGCGGCGGCCACGGCGTCGTCGACGGTGACCGAGTCGCCCCTCACGGCGACCGGGGCCGAGTCCTGCCGGCTGCTGTCGCCGCTGCTCCCGTCGTCCGTGAACGCGGCGGCGGCCGCGGCCCCGCCGCCGATGAGCACGGCCGCGGCGACGGCGATGACGGCGATGTTGCGCTGCATGAGGTTCCTCCCCGATGGATGTGCGGTGCGACGGGACCCACACTGGCCCGGCGATGCTGAACGCAGCCTGAAGCCACCTGAAGCCGCCTTCAGGTTCGGTTTGGGAGGCTGTCCCCATGCGCCTGTTGATCGTGGAGGACGAGAAGCGCCTTGCGGTGTCCCTGGCCAGGGGACTCACCGCCGAGGGCTTCGCCGTGGATGTCGTGCACGACGGCCTCGAAGGGCTGTACCGGGCCCGTGAGGGCGTCCACGACCTCGTGGTCCTGGACATCATGCTGCCCGGCATGAACGGCTACCGGGTCTGTGCCGAGTTGCGCGCCGCAGGCCACGACGTGCCGATCCTGATGCTGACCGCGAAGGACGGGGAGTACGACGAGGCGGAGGGCCTCGACACCGGGGCGGACGACTACCTGACCAAGCCGTTCTCGTACGTCGTGCTCGTCGCCCGGGTCCGGGCGTTGCTGCGCCGCCGGGGCGGCGGCACCGCCTCGCCGGTGCTCACCGTCGGCACGCTGAGGATGGAGACCGCCGCACGGCGGGTCCACCGGGGGGAGGACGAAGTCATCCTCACGACCAAGGAGTTCGCCGTACTGGAGCAGCTCGCTCTGCGGGCCGGCGAGGTGGTCAGCAAGGCCGACATCCTGGAACACGTCTGGGACTTCGCGTACGACGGCGACCCGAACATCGTCGAGGTCTACATCAGCACCCTGCGGCGCAAGCTCGGCGCGGCGTCCATCCGTACGGTGCGCGGGGCGGGCTACCGCCTGGAGGCGCTGTGAGGTCCGTACGGGCCAGAGCCGCCCTGGGCGCCACCCTGGTCGTCACCGTGGCCCTGGTGGCCGCCGGGCTCGTCGTGCTGCAGGTGCTGCGCGGCAACCTGATGGACCGGGCCGGCCTGGAGGCGGAGGTCGTGGCGCGCGAGGTGGCCGGGCAGGTCGCCCTGGACGTGCCGTACGAGGATCTGGACCTGAGCGACGAGGACGTCCACCCGGTCCAGGTGACCGACGAGGAAGGGCATGTACTGGCCGTCTCGGAGGGCCTGGAGGCCATTTCGGGGACCACCACGACAGAGGTCGCCCCGGCTCCCTCGGCGTCGGCCGGGAGCTCCGGGGACGGCTCGGGCCGCGGTGACGACGGCGAGGACGAGGACGACGGCAGCCGGGGCAGCGACCCGGACCGCGGCGAAGTCTCCCCCGACGACCCCGACTTCAGCAACGGCACCGCCACCGTCGAGGGCGACACGGCCGACTTCCGCTTCGCCGCCGTCGAGGCCGTCACACGGACGGGTCTCCCGGTGATCGTCCACGCGGGCGCCCCGCTCGCCGCCGAGCAGGAGGCCGTGGACTCCGTACGCACCACCATGCTGACCGGGCTGCCCGTCCTGCTGCTCGTCGTCGCCGGGGTCACCTGGCTGGTCACCAGGCGCGCGCTGCGACCGGTCGAGGGCATCCGGCGGGAGCTGGCCGCGATCACCGCGTCCCAGGACCTCGGCCGCCGGGTGCCGGAGCCGGGCTCGCACGACGAGATCGCCCGGCTGGCCCGCACCACCAACGAGACCCTGACCGTGCTCGAAGCCTCGGTGGACCGGCAGCGGCGCTTCGTCGCGGACGCCTCGCACGAGCTGCGCAGCCCCATCGCCTCGCTGCGCACCCAGCTGGAGGTGGGCGCGGCGCATCCGGAGCTCCTGGATGTGCCGGGCGCGGTCGCCGACACCGTACGACTGCAGGTGCTGGCCGCGGATCTGCTGCTGCTGGCCCGGCTGGACGCGGGGGAGCGGCCGGGGCGGGCGGTGGTCGATCTGGGGGCGCTGGTACGCGAGGAGGTCCCGCAGCGCACGGGGGACCGGATCGCGGTGGCGGTGTCCGTCGCGGGGTCCGGGCAGCTGGAGGTCCGCGGTTCGCGCGGACAGCTGACCCGGGTGGTCGGCAACCTGCTGGACAACGCCGAGCGCCACGCCGAGCGTTCGGTGGCGGTCGCCGTGTCGGCGGACGGGGGCGATGTGCTCGTCGCGGTCACGGACGACGGCCCGGGGGTCCCCGAGGAGGAGCGCGACCGGATCTTCGAGCGTTTCGTCCGCCTCGACGACGCACGCAGCCGGGACGACGGAGGGGCGGGCCTGGGCCTGGCCATCGCCCGCGATGTGGCGACCCGCCACCGCGGCACGCTCACGGTGGGCACCGCGCCGCAGGGCGGGGCGCTGTTCACGCTGCGGCTGCCGCGGTCGTAGCCGGTCCTGCGGGCGCCCTGATCCGGACGTGGAGCCCTACGGCTTGCCGCGCCGTCCGCGCAGGTGGTCCGCGATCGGTGTCAGTGCCGCGTGCAGATCCGCGAGTGCCTCCGGGGACAGCAGGTCCATGAAGTGCCTGCGCACCGACTCGACGTGGTGCGGCGCGACCTTGCGCATCGTCTCCGCCCCGAGGTCGGTCAGCACCGCGTACAGCCCTCGCCGGTCCGACTCGCAGTGCTCACGCCGCACGAGACCCGCGGTCTCCATGCGGGTGATCTGGTGCGAGAGCCTGCTCTTGGACTGGAGGGTGGCCGCGGCGAGGTCGCTCATCCGCATGCGCTGGTCGTCCGACTCCGAGAGGTTGACCAGGATTTCGTAGTCGTTCATGGTCAGCCCGAACGGCTGGAGGTCCTTCTCCAGCTGGTGGGTCAGCAGCCTGCTGACGTCCAGGTGGGTGCGCCAGGCGCACTGCTCCGCATCGGTCAGCCAACGGGTGGCCGTCTCGGTCTCCATGTATGGATTCTACCTAAGAAGTTGAAAGACGGACGAAATTGGGGGGTGTGACACCGCGCACGCGATGCCCCGCGTCACACTCCGCAGAGTACCGTTCACAATCCGAAGCGACGCTGGAGGTCCCCCAGCTGACCGGGCATGCGGGGTGTGGACCCGGGTTGACCCGCGCCGCCGCCCGGAACCCCCGGCTGGTTCGGGGTCGCGCCCGTCGCCTGCTCGGACATCAGCACCTCGGTCGACTGCAGCAGGACCGTGCCCGCCCCCACGAACTCGAACTGGTGCTCCTCGCCCGACGTGCCGCCGATCCCGGTCAGCGACCGGAGTCCGCCCATCACGCCCGTCATGTAGCCGTGGTCGTAGTGGTGGCACGGTGAGGGGCAGTCGGCCCAGCCCACCAGGGCCTGCGGGTCGACCCGCACCGGCGGCTCCATGAAGACGACCGGGCCGTTGGAGGCGGCCACGAACTTCCCCGTGCCGATCAGGGTCAGGAAGCCCGGCACGATCGACTGCTTCAGTGCCAGCGTCGGCTGGTACGCCAGCAGGTTCCCGGACCGGATCGTCAGATTGCCGTTCTCCAGGTCGAAGGAGTTCACGTCGAAGGCCCGGTCCGCCAGCAGCATCTTCCCGCTGCCCTCGGCCACCACCCAGTCGCTCGCGTGCAGCGGGGAGTGGAAGCTCGTGCGGATCAGCCGGTCGAAGCGGCCGTGCCCTATGCCGTTGAAGTCGATCCGCCCGTAATAGGCGATCATCTTGCCCTTCTGCAGGAACCACCGGCTCCCCTTGAGCTCCACGCAGAAGGTGTACGCGTTGACGTTGTCGTCCGACGGCAGTGTCATCGGATCGTGGATCACGGGCGTGCTCACAGCTTCTCCTCCGACGCCTGGACGTACACCGCGCCATTGCCGCTGAGCTCCAGCTGGAACGCCTCACCGGAGCCGCGCCCCACCATGTCGCGCCAGCCCAGCGCGGTGGAGAGCTTGTTCGTCACATCGCCGTGGTGGGCGACGTACGCCTGCGGGTCCACGTGCACCGGGCGCCCCGGGGTGATCGGCAGTTCGATCACCCCGCCGTGCGCCATCACGGCGACCGCCCCGTGCCCCTTGAGGGTCGTGGTGAACAGGCCCTGACCGGTCACCTGACCGCGCACCATGCCCATCACGCCACCCTGCGAGCCCATGAACATCGTGCCCTGCTGGAGCGTCCCGTCGAAGGCGAGCAGCCGGTCGGCCTCCACGAAGAGGGTGTCGCCGGACAGCCCGATCACCTGGACGTGGTGGCCGCCGTGGCCGAACATCACCGTGCCGCTGCCCTCGACCGTCATCAGCGGGGTCGCCTCGTTGGCGACCCGCCGGCCGATCATCGACGCCAGGCCGCCCTGCCCGCCCTGGATGTTCGGGGTGAACGACACGTCGCCGCGGTAGGCGAGCATCGCGCCCCGCTGGCTGTACATCTTCCGGCCGGGTACCACCGTGGCCTCGACCATCTTCGAGTTGATCTCACGGAACGGCATCAGACATCGCCTCCGACGGTGTTCCGCTCGCTCGGCTGCACGTAGACGAGACCGTCCCCCTCGAAGCGGATCTGGAACGACTCCCCGGAGCCCTCCCCGATGAACGTCCGGAAGCCGACCCCGGACTGGAAGTGCTGCTGAAGACTGCCCTGGTGCGCTACGTAGGCGCCCGGGTCGACGTTCAGCGGGTACTGGGGCGTCACCCGCAGCACCACGGCCGAGCCGTCCGACATGATCGCCGCCTGGCCGGTGCCCTCGACGGTGGTGGTGAACAGCCCGTTGCCGCTCGCCCCGCCGCGCAGGCCGGTGAAGGTGGTGCCGGTGCGCAGCCCGGCGTCGGTGGCCAGCAGATTGCTCGCCTCGACGTACAGCTTGTCGCCGCGCAGCGAGACCAGATTGATCTCGCTCGCCCGGTCGGCGAAGTAGCAGGTCCCCTGCCCCTTCACCTCCATCATCGTCATCTGTTCGCCGGTCAGCCGGCGGGTCACCATGCCTCGGACACCCTCACCGCCGCCGGACATCTTCTTGAAGGCCATCCGGCCGTCGTACGCGACCATCGAGCCGTTCTTCGCTCTGACCGCATCGCCCGTCAGATCGACGGCGAGCGTCTTGCTGCCCTGGAGCCGGAACATTGCCACGAAGTGACGGTAGCCCCACCGCACCCGACGGAACAGGGCCCCTGGGGACGATGTGTCCCGGAGTGGACCCTCGGGGACAACCCGGCCGGGGTCGATGCCACAATGGCTGGGCTTGTGCCTGCGTTCACAAGCCGTCACGCCCCCTCCCACCGAAGGTGCCCACGTGGACATCAAGACCGCCAGCGCCCTGCACCGGCTGCGCCTCATCTCCGTTCCCGAGGCGCTCTCCTTCCCGGCGCTGCTCATTTTCGGCTCGCTTCTGATGCGCGTCTCGGACATCGACTTCCTGATGCCGCCCCTCGGCGCCCTGCACGGCCTGCTCTTCACGATCTACGTGGTGTTCCTGCTGGACGTGTGGGTCAAGGCCAAGTGGCCGCTCAAGCGCGTCGCGCTGTTCTTCCTCCTCGCGGTCGTGCCCTTCGGCGGGTTCTACGGAGACAAGCTGCTCAAGCAGTACGAGGCCGACGGCGTCATCGCCGCCCGTGCCCGTGCCGAGGGCAAGGTCAGCGCATGATCGTCGCCTTCTCCGTGAGCCCCCTGGGTGTGGGCGAGGACGTCGGTGAGTACGTCGCCGACGCCGTGCGGGTCGTCCGCGAGTCCGGACTGCCCAACCGTACGGACGCGATGTTCACCTGCCTCGAAGGCGAGTGGGACGAGGTCATGGACGTCGTCAAGCGCGCCGTCGCCGCCGTCGAGGCCCGCGCCGGACGGGTGTCCCTGGTGCTGAAGGCCGACATCAGGCCGGGTGTCACCGACGGGCTGACCTCCAAGGTCGAGACGGTCGAGCGGCACCTCGCGGGCTGACGCCCCGTCCGCCGCACCGCGCACATCGAGCCCCCGGCGCCACGCCGGGGGCTCGTTGGTCGGACGGGGGACGAAAATCCCTCGCTCGGGCCCGGCGGCTCGACATGTGGCGGGATGTCATCTTTTGTGGTGATATCACCCGTTCGACAGTGGGAGGCGCGGTGCCGTCGGAGGGCTATGACTACGCCGGGTACAGCCGGCTCGCGGGGCCGCTCACCGAGCCGGCCGCGACCGGGTACCGGGTGGAGTACCGCAGCCTCCTCTCGGCGGAGAAGCACCGAATAAGAGCAGTCCTCCTGATGACGCTCGCTCCCGTCCTCACCGGACTCCTCCTGCTCTACCTGGTCTGGCCCACGCACTGGACCGAGCGCGAGAACGGCGAGCCCTGGCTGGTCCTGGCCGACACGGTGATGCGTGTCTGCATCGGTCTGGTCGAACTGTTCATGCTGGTCAACGTGGTCTCGATCGCGCACGCCACGATGGTGGCCAGGGACCCCGTCCCGGTGCCGCCCGAGCCCGGTACGAGGGTGGCCTTCCTCACCACGTTCGTCCCCGGCAAGGAACCGCTCTCCATGGTGCGGGCCACCCTGCAGGGCGCCGTCGCGGTGCGGCACGCCGGGCTGCTGGACGTCTGGCTGCTCGACGAGGGGGACGACCCCGGGGCCAGGATGCTCTGCGCCGAGCTGGGGGTCCATCACTTCACCCGCAGCGGGGTGCCCGAGTGGAACCGTGCGACGGGCCCGCACAAGGCCAGGACCAAGCACGGCAACTACAACGCCTGGATCGCCAAGTACGGAGCCGCCTACGACTTCTTCGCCTCCATCGACACCGACCACGTGCCGCAGCCGAACTTCCTGGAACGGATGCTCGGCTACTTCCGTGACCCGGACACCGCCTTCGTGGTCGGCCCCCAGGTCTACGGGAACTACGAAGCGGCCGTCACCAAGGCGGCCGAGTCCCAGCAGTTCCTCTTCCACGCGCTGATCCAGCGTGCCGGCAACCGCTACGGCGCACCCATGTTCGTCGGCACCAACAACGTCGTACGCATCGCGGCACTGCGCCAGGTCGGAGGGCTCTACGACTCGATCACCGAGGACATGGCCACCGGCTTCGAGATCCACTGCCACCGCAACCCGCTGACCGGGCGTCACTGGCGCTCCGTCTACACGCCGGACGTGCTGGCCGTCGGTGAGGGGCCCGCTTCCTGGACCGACTTCTTCACCCAGCAGCTGCGCTGGTCGAGAGGGACGTACGAGACATTGCTGAGGCAGTACGGGAAGACATGGTTCCGGATGCCGCCCGGACGGCTGCTCAGCTACACGCTGATGCTCGCCTACTACCCCATGAGCGCCGTCAACTGGCTGCTCGGTGTGCTGAGCTGCGTGCTGTTCCTCTGGCTCGGTGCCTCCGGCACCCAGGTCGCCGCGTCGCTCTGGCTGATGCTGTACAGCGACGCCGCGGCACTCCAGATCGGGCTCTATCTGTGGAACCGGCGCCACAACGTCTCCCCGCACGAGCCCGAGGGCTCCGGCGGACTGGCCGGCATGGCGATGTCGGCGCTCTGCGCCCCGATCTATCTGAAGTCCCTGGGCGCGGCCGTCCTGCGTACCGACGGCCGGTTCGTCGTCACCCCCAAGGGCGATTCCGCCAGCCCCGACCGGCTCAGCACCTTCCGGGTGCATCTCACCTGGGCGGCGCTGCTGGTGGCCTCACTCGTCGCGTCGGTGGTGCTGGACCACACCCATGCGGCGATGCGGACCTGGACGCTGCTGGCCCTGGTGGTCGCCCTCTCCCCGGTCGCGGTGTGGTCGTGGGGGCGGCTGAGGGAGCGCGGGGCGCGCACCGCCCGGTCTGCCGGATCCGTGCAGGAGGCGGAACCGGCGCCCGTCACCACCACCGCGGGCACTCCCGCAGGAGGGAACTGACACATGCCCGTGTCCCACCGGCCCACGCGACGGACGAAGAAGACCCTTCTGGGCGGCGCCGCCGTCGTCGTCCTCGCCGGACTCAACGCCCCCGCGGCGCTGTCCTTCGCGGAGGACAGGTACCACGCGTACAAGATCGACCGGCCGGCGTACAAGGCCGAGTACGGCTCCTGGGAAAGGGTCGTCATCCCCGAGAAGTTCCGTACGAACGCCATTCACGCAGCCCTCCTGCGCACAGGGAAGGTGCTGATCGTGGCGGGCTCGGGCAACGACGAGGAGCACTTCGACGCGGGAACCTTCGACACGGTCCTGTGGGACCCGGAGGCCGGCACCTTCAAGAAGATCGACACCCCGGAGGACTTCTTCTGCGGCGGCCATGCCGCCCTCCCGGACGGCCGCCTCCTCATCGCGGGCGGTACCGCGCGCTACGAGGTGCTCGACGACAAGGTGCGGCACGCCGGCGGCGGGATGCGGGTGAAGAACGAGAACCCGGACAAGCCGCTCACCCTCAGGAAGGGCACCGTCTTCCGGTCACCGGACGGAGTCGAGTACCGATCCATGTTCGACGTCACCGTCCCGAAGGCGAAGCGCGCCTTCGAGGTGGACTACTTCGAGAGCGGCGCGATGAAGCCGTGGAAGACGAGGGTGACCGCCTCCGAACAACGCGTCTTCGTGGAGGCCGTGAAGGACGGCCCGCAGGCGGTGGCCACCGAGGCCGCCCAGTACAGGATCCGAGGCCTCAAGGGGAAGGCGGCCGACAACGCGTACGGGCTCGCCGAGAAGATCACCATGGACAAGCAGGACTTCCAGGGGATCAGGGCGGCGTACGAATTCGACCCGGTGGCCGAGAAGTACGTCCCGGTCGGCCCCATGAAGGAGGCCCGCTGGTACCCGACGCTCGTGGGCCTGGAGGACGGCAGGGTGCTCGCCGTGTCCGGGCTGGACGACGTCGGCGAGATCCTGAACGGCGACAACGAGATCTACGACCCGAAGACGAAGAAGTGGTCCAAGGGTCCCTTCCGCTACTTCCCGACCTACCCCGCGCTCTTCCTCACCAAGGGCGGCAAGCTCTTCTACCCGGGTGCGAACGCCGGCTACGGGCCCGCGGACAAGGGGAGGGTCCCCGGGCTCTGGGACCCGGGGAAGAACACCTTCACGGCGGCCGGCGGACTGACCGACACCGACGAGCTGGAGACCGCGGCCTCCCTCATGCTGCCGCCCGTCCAGGACCAGAAGGTGATGGTGCTCGGCGGCGGAGGGGTCGGCGAGTCCAGGAAGTCGACCGCCCGCACCGCGATCGTCGATCTGGCGAAGGACAGCCCGGTCTTCCAGCGGGGCCCCGACCTTCCGCAGGGCACCCGCTACCTCAACAGCGTGCTCATGCCCGACGACACCGTGTTCACCACCGGGGGGTCCAGGGACTACCGGGGGCGCGGCGCCAGCAACATCCTCAAGGCGCAGTTCTACGACCCGGCGACCAACGTGTTCACGCGGGCGGCCGATCCGACCGTCGGGCGCAACTACCACTCGGAGGCGCTGCTGCTGCCCGACGGACGGGTGGCGACCTTCGGCTCCGACTCCCTGTACGGCGACAGGGCCAACACGAGGCTCGGCACGTTCGAGCAGCGGATGGAGGTCTACACACCGCCCGCACTGCACCGGAGCAAGGGCGTGCGGCCGGTGATCGGGAAGGGGCCGGAGTCGGTCGCCCGCGGCGGCTCGGCGACGTACGCCGTCGAGGGCTCCGAGCGGATCGCGGCGGCACGGCTGATGCGGCCGAGCGCCGTCACGCACACGACGGACGTCGAGCAGCGCTCCATCGAGCTGGGTCTGAAGAAGACCGCGGGCAAGGTGACGGTCACGGTGCCGAAGGACCGCACGCTGGTGCCGCCCGGCTGGTACATGCTCTTCGTCACCGACACCCAGGGCACGCCGTCCGAGGCGAAGTGGGTCAGGGCCGGCTGAGCGCGCTCACGGGTCCTGTGCCGTCAGGGCGATGCCGAGCGGCGTGCGTTCGTACAGCACCTGGTGCCCGTACCGCCGGGAGGTGAGCAGTCCCGCCGTGCGCAGCACC
Source organism: Streptomyces sp. NBC_00887 (assembly GCF_045207585.1). NCBI lineage: Bacteria > Bacillati > Actinomycetota > Actinomycetes > Kitasatosporales > Streptomycetaceae > Streptomyces > Streptomyces sp. NBC_00887. Next base: position 4,500,116 of record NZ_CP108788.1, on the reverse strand, counting down.
GACAGGTGCGCCGACACGGACGAGGGCGCGAGCGAGAGCCGGTGCGCCAGGGCGCTGGTCCCGGCGGGTTCGTCCAGCGCGCACAGGACATCGGCGCGTGCCCTCCCGAGCAGCCGGGCGAGCGCTTCGGGAGTCCGCTCGGCGGACTCCGTCCACAGTCCGCCGATGCCGCGTGCCGGGTAGATCACCGCGGGCAGCCACGGCGGCTCGTAGCCGCCGACGACATCGGGCCACACGAAGACGCTGGGCATGAGGACGAGCCCCTGGCCGCCCAGGACCCGGGTGTGGTCCCCCCGGGTGCCGACCACGGTGAGGGTCGACCCGGACCAGCGCAGCTGCGGGCTGATCTCGCCGAGCAGCCGCTCGAAGCCGACCTCGGCGAGGCGCCGCGAGTGGTAGGCGATGTCCGCCTCGAGCAGGGCCCGCAGCCGGGGCCAGTGCGGCTCGATCAGGACCTGCCAGGCGCGTTCCAGCAGATCCGCGAGCTCTTGGACCGCCCGTTCGGGGTCGGCCAGCATCCGCCGCCCGGTGGGCGAGTCCAGGCTGCCGGGCCTGTCGGCGAGCGCCCGCGCCATGTCGTCCCTGGCGACGAGCGGATCGACCGCGCGCACGGCGGCGATCTCCTCCTCGAAGGTGGTGAACGGGCCGACGGGCGGCGGGCACACGAAGTCCGGGTTGTGACCGCCCTCGGGCATCAGCCGCCAGAGCGGTTCGAGATCCAGGGCGGCGGCGTCCTCGCGGATCCGGCGCAGCCAGGGCAGGTGGTATCCGTGCCGCCCGGGACGCGACAGTGTGCGTACCGCCTCCTGGGTCTCCCAGAGCGGCGAGAGCGCGAAGCGGCAGCGGAGCAGGTCACTCTCGTCGAAGTGCAGGTGGAACGGCATGGGCTCCGTCAAGTTTCGGCGTCAGCCGAAAGTCTACGGGCGGGCGGCCCCGCCGGGCAGGCTGCGCCCATGCCGAGCGACGACCGCAACCAGGCGGGTACACCCCGCACCGTTCCCGCCCCGGACGTGCTGCCCCCGGAGAGCGCCGCCCACCCCGGCCAGGGCACGGCGCCCTCGCTCCGGGAGCAGACTCCGCAGCCGGCCGGGAAGCCCGCGGGGGGCTACGGGGCCGTGTTCGCCGTGCGTGAGTTCCGTGCCGTGTTCGCCGCGCACCTGCTGTCCCTCCTCGGCGTCGTCGTCAGCGAGCTCGCACTCACCGTCCTCGTCTACGACCTGACGGGATCGCCCCTGCTCTCCGCGCTCACCTTCGCGCTCGGCTTCCTCCCGTACCTCGTCGGCGGGACGCTCTTCGCCGGGGTCGCCGACCGGTACCCCGCCCGCCGGGTCCTCGTCACCTGCGACCTGATCTGCGCCGGCTGCGTCGCCGTGATGGTGCTGCCGGGCACCCCTGTCGGCGGGCTCCTCGCGCTGCGCTGTCTGGTGGCCGCCGTGGCGCCCGTCTTCACCGGGACACGGATGGCGGCCCTCACCGACATCCTCGGCGAGGGCGACCTCTACGTCCTGGGGCGTTCGCTGCTGCGCCTCGTCTCGCAGAGCGCCCTGCTCATCGGCTTCGGCGCGGGCGGGGTGCTGCTCGCGGCGCTGTCCCCGCGCGGGGCGATCACGATCACCGTGGGCACGTTCCTCTGCTCGGCCGCGCTGCTCCGCCTCGGTACCCACGCCAGGCCCGCCCGCACCGGCGGCGAGGGGGGCGGCGCGCTCATGAGGGACTCGCTCGCCGGTGCCCGTGTCGTCCTCGCCGACCGCAGGATCCGGGCGCTGATGCTCCTGTTCTGGGTGCCCGCACTCTTCGTGGTCGCTCCGGAGGCGCTCGCCGCACCGTATGCGGACGCGATCGGCGTCGGACCGGCCGCGCTCGGACTGCTGATGTGCTCCATGGCCGTCGGCCACATCGGCGCCGAGCTGTACACGGGGACCGTCCTCGGCCCCCGGGCACGCTCGCGGATCGTCCTGCCGGTGGCCGCGTTCGGGCTGCTGCCCCTGGTGATGTACGCGTTCCGGCCCGGCATGGCACTGACCGTGGCGTCCCTCGTGCTGGCGGGGGCGGGGGCGGCGTACGTCATCGGGCTCGACCAGTGGTTCGTCGATGCGGTTCCCGAACACCTGCGGGGCCGGGCGATGACCCTGCTCACCGCCGGTCTGATGACGGTCCAGGGCATCGGCATGGCCTTGGCCGGCCTGGCTGCCGAGTTCTTCCCGGTGCACCAGGTGGTCGCGGCCTCCGGGGCGATCGGCACCGTGTGCACTCTCTTCCTGGTCGCCGAGGTACGTAGAACAGGCGTCCGGTACCGAAGTGCGAGACAGGGCTGACCGGCATGTGACCAGTGGGTAAGGTCGTGCCGTGCCGAAGCCGCTCAGCCTTCCCTTCGATCCCATCGCCCGCGCCGAGGAACTCTGGCACCGGCGCTGGGGGCCGGTGCCCTCCATGGGGGCGATCACCTCGATCATGCGGGCCCAGCAGATCCTGCTCGCCGAGGTCGACGCGGTGGTCAAGCCGTACGGGCTGACCTTCGCCCGCTACGAGGCACTGGTCCTGCTCACCTTCTCCAAGGCCGGTGAGCTGCCGATGTCCAAGATCGGCGAGCGGCTCATGGTGCACCCCACCTCCGTGACCAACACCGTCGACCGCCTGGTGCGGTCCGGGCTGGTCGACAAGCGGCCCAACCCCAACGACGGCCGCGGAACCCTCGCCTCCATCACCGGGAAGGGCCGTGAGGTCGTCGAGGCGGCCACGCAGGACCTGATGGCGATGGACTTCGGGCTCGGGGTGTACGACGCCGAGGAGTGCGCCGAGATCTTCGCGATGCTGCGCCCGCTGCGGGTGGCCGCCCAGGACTTCGACGACCGGTGACCGCGGGGGCAGGGCGCTGCAAGATCGCCCAGGTCGTCGGGCTAGTCTCGATGCCATGAAACGCAGTGTGCTGACCCGCTACCGGGTGATGGCCTATGTCACCGCCGTCATGTTGCTGGTGCTGTGCACCTGCATGGTCTTCAAGTACGGATTCGACACCGGCGAGGGCCTCACCCTCGTGGTCTCGCAGGTCCACGGTGTCCTTTACATCATCTACCTGGTCTTCGCCTTCGACCTCGGTTCCAAGGCGAAGTGGCCGATCGGCAAGCTGCTCTGGGTGCTGGTCTCCGGGACCATTCCGACGGCCGCGTTCTTCGTCGAGCGCAAGATCGTCCAGGAGGTCGAGCCGCTGATCGCGGACGGCTCCGCGCAGGCCGTCAAGGCCTGACCGGGCCGCCCGGCCCGCACCCCTCCACGCCCCGCCGAACCGCCCCGTGCAAAGCACCGGGCGGTTTGCCATCGACATTTACTAGGACGTCCTAGTAAATTTGAACCATGGACGCTCACGCGATCGAGGAAGGCCGCCTCCGCTGGCAGGCCCGTTACGACAAGGCCCGCAAGCGCGACGCCGACTTCACCACGCTCTCCGGGGATCCGGTGGAGCCCGCGTACGGGCCCCGCCCCGGTGACACGTACGAGGGGTTCGAGCGGATCGGCTGGCCCGGCGAGTACCCGTTCACACGGGGGCTCCACGCGACCGGGTACCGAGGCCGCACCTGGACCATCCGCCAGTTCGCCGGCTTCGGCAACGCCGAGCAGACCAACGAGCGCTACAAGATGATCCTGGACGCGGGCGGCGGCGGCCTCAGTGTCGCCTTCGACATGCCGACCCTGATGGGACGCGACTCCGACGACCCCCGCGCCCTCGGCGAGGTCGGCCACTGCGGTGTGGCCATCGACTCCGCCGCCGACATGGAGGTCCTCTTCAAGGGCATCCCGCTCGGCGACGTCACCACCTCGATGACGATCAGCGGCCCCGCCGTCCCGGTCTTCTGCATGTACCTGGTCGCCGCCGAGCGCCAGGGAGTCGACCCGGGAGTCCTCAACGGGACGCTCCAGACCGACATCTTCAAGGAGTACATCGCGCAGAAGGAGTGGCTCTTCCAGCCCGAGCCCCACCTGCGCCTCATCGGCGACCTGATGGAGCACTGCGCCCGCGACATCCCCGCCTACAAGCCCCTCTCCGTCTCCGGCTACCACATCCGCGAAGCCGGAGCGACGGCCGCGCAGGAGCTCGCCTACACGCTGGCCGACGGCTTCGGCTACGTGGAGCTCGGCCTCTCCCGCGGGCTCGACGTGGACACCTTCGCCCCGGGCCTCTCCTTCTTCTTCGACGCGCACCTCGACTTCTTCGAGGAGATCGCCAAGTTCCGTGCCGCCCGCCGCATCTGGGCCCGCTGGATGAAGGAGACGTACGGAGCCAAGACCGACAAGGCGCAGTGGCTCCGCTTCCACACCCAGACCGCCGGCGTCTCGCTCACCGCCCAGCAGCCGTACAACAACGTCGTACGCACCGCGGTCGAGGCGCTCTCCGCCGTCCTCGGCGGCACCAACTCGCTGCACACCAACGCCCTGGACGAGACCCTCGCGCTTCCCTCCGCGCAGGCCGCCGAGATCGCCCTGCGCACCCAGCAGGTGCTGATGGAGGAGACCGGCGTCGCCAACGTGGCCGACCCGCTGGGCGGTTCCTGGTACGTCGAGCAGCTCACCGACCGCATCGAGGCCGAGGCCGAGAAGATCTTCGACCAGATCAGGGAGCGCGGCACCCGGGCCCACCCGGACGGCAAGCACCCGATCGGGCCGATGACTTCGGGCATCCTGCGCGGTATCGAGGACGGCTGGTTCACCGGCGAGATCGCCGAATCGGCCTTCCAGTACCAGCAGTCGCTGGAGAAGGGCGAGAAGCGGGTCGTCGGCGTCAACGTCGCGCTCGGCTCGGTCACCGGCGACCTGGAGATCCTCCGGGTCAGCCACGAGGTCGAGCGGGAGCAGGTGCGCGACCTCGCCGGACGCAAGGAGAGCCGGGACGCCGCCCGGGTCGGCGCCGCGCTGGACGCGATGCTCGCCGCCGCCCGCGACGGGTCGAACATGATCGGGCCGATGCTGGAGGCGGTACGGGCCGAGGCGACCCTGGGAGAGATCTGCGGCGTGCTGCGCGACGAGTGGGGCACCTACACGGAGCCGCCCGGCTTCTGACGCGCCGCCTGCGCGCCTTCTAGGCGGAGGCCGCTCCCAGCCCCGAGAGCAGCAGCAGTGTGAAGCGCCGGGCCCAGTCGGCATCGACGGGCTCGGCGCTCACCAGCGCCCGGTGCACGACCGCACCGGCGATCACGTCGAAGATCAGATCCGCGGTGCGGGCCGCCGTCTCCGCATCCGGCTCGGCGGGCAGTTCGCCGCGCTCCTGCGCGCGCGCCCGGCCCTCCAGGACCAGGCGTTTCTGCCGGTCCACGATGGAGTTCCTGATCCGGTCACGCAGCGCCTCGTCGCGGGTCGACTCCGCGACCACGGCCATCAGCGCCGTCTTGGTCTCCGGCCGCTCCAGCAGCGCCGCGAACTGCAGCACCACGGCCTCCACGTCGGCCGACAGGCTGCCCAGGTCGGGCAGCTCCAGTTCGTCGAAGAGAACCGCGACCGCGTCCACGACCAGCTCGTTCTTCCCGGCCCAACGGCGGTAGAGGGTCGTCTTGGCGACCCCCGCGCGGGTCGCCACATCACCCATCGTCAGCTTCGACCACCCGAGGTCGACGAGCGACTCACGGGTCGCTTCCAGGATCGCCTCGTCGGCGGTGGCACTGCGTGGACGTCCCGATCGGGTGGGTTTGGGGTGGCTGCGGCTCAGCATGCGGTGACCATACCGGCCGGTAAGTACCGCTGACCGGTACCGGTGCCCGTGAGACAGATCACCGGACACTCTTGCCCTGGAGGGGGTCCGGCCAGTTACGCTACGGGTCGTAGCGTAAGGACGATGGTTCATCGGCCCCGCGCCACGACTGATCGACAGCCACAGGTGCCGGGTGGGGATCCGGCGCCGAGAACGGGGTTTTTCAGGGCCCCGGAACCGTTTCCGTCCACGCGCCGCGCACACCGGCGTGGCTGTGGACGGAGGCGGTTCACGGATCGCTTTCCGAATCCGTGCGCACAGGGGGGAGGATGTACGTATGCAGCCTAGGAACATGTCCATGAGCGGCGTCGTCGACCTCGCCGCTGTGAAGGCGGCCGGCGAGGCCAAGGCGAAGGCGGAGCAGGCCCGAGCGGAGTCCGCCAGGCAGGGTGGTGGCGGCGGAGTCGCCCCCGCCTCCCTGGTGATCGACGTCGACGAGGCGGGCTTCGAGAGCGACGTCCTCCAGCGCTCCGCCGAAGTCCCGGTAGTCATCGACTTCTGGGCCGAGTGGTGCGAGCCGTGCAAGCAGCTCGGCCCGCTCCTGGAGCGCCTCGCCGTCGAGTACAACGGCCGCTTCGTACTGGCCAAGGTCGACGTCGACGCCAATCAGATGCTGATGCAGCAGTTCGGGATCCAGGGCATTCCCGCGGTCTTCGCCGTGGTGGCCGGGCAGGCGCTCCCGCTCTTCCAGGGCGCGGCCCCCGAGAGCCAGATCCGCCAGACGCTGGACCAGCTGATCCAGGTGGGGGAGGAGCGGTTCGGCCTCACCGGGATCGTGGTCGACCCGGACGGAGCGGTGGACGCGGAGGAGGACGGTGTCCAGGCCGACGTGCCCGCGGGGCCGTACGACGCGCTCCTGGAGGCCGCCGCGCAGGCGCTGGACGCCAACGACTTCAGCGGTGCCGTCCAGGCGTACAAGAACGTGCTCGCCGACGACCCGGCCAACACCGAGGCCAAACTCGGCCTCGCCCAGGCCGAACTGCTCGGCAGGGTCGCCGACCTGGATCCGCAGCAGGTCCGCAAGGACGCCGCGGACGATCCGGCCGACCCGGCGGCCCAGCTGGCCGCCGCGGACCTGGATCTCGTCGGTGGCCATGTCGAGGACGCCTTCGGGCGCCTCGTCGAGACCGTCCGCCGTAATTTCGGTGATGACCGGGACACGGTGCGGGTGCGCCTTCTGGAGCTTTTCGAGGTGATCGGGCCGGACGATCCCAGGGTCATCGCCGCGCGAACGGCCCTTGCGCGCGTCTTGTTCTGATGTGACAACACGGCCGTGGTGCCCAGGGGGCACCACGGCCGTTTTCGCGGGCGAACGACAATGAGTCCCTTCGCTTTACCAAATCTTGATAAAAGTGCGCGCTGTTACTCGCAGTAAATCGCACCCTGGGATCTGTCCGCTTTGGTACCCCAATCACACCGTTCGCACGCCCCTTTGATGCCACCCTGTGTGGCCGGACGGTACCCCCCTGTCGCACCCTGGTTATCGGGTCGTTACTAGCGAGTAACGACCCTCTTGTGTCGCGGCCGCGAATGCACCACGATCGGCCACGCTCGGTCCAATACCCGCCAGCCCGACGGCCAGTCGGCGTCGGCGGTCAGTTGGGTCCCCACCGGGTGGTCGGCGGCAGTGGTGCCGATCGCGGACAGGGGGGTTCCTGCCTTCGGCAGGGCCTGTCCGAACCGGTTGCGCAGACGCGTGACCAGTGGTTGTCGCTCGGGGGTGATCGCCGGTGATTCGGATGCGGTACGCGCCTCCGGTCCGGGCGCTCTCCTTCCCGAGGACGTAGCACTTCTCCCATCCCAGGACGGGCACGATGCCCGTACCGGAGATGTACGTCCGAGAAGGAGGAAATTTATGAGTTCCCAAGTTCGCGGTGGGACCAGATGGAAGCGTTTCGCTCTGGTCATGGTGCCGAGCGTTCTCGCGACCGCCGCGGTGGGCGTCGGGCTTGCGCAGGGTGCGCTCGCAGCGTCGTTCAGCGTGTCGGGCCAGTCGTTCAAGGTGTCGGCCGACTACCTGGACGGTCACGGCTTCTCGCAGTACGGCGGCATAGACGCCGGCTACGCGGAGATGAAGGGTGACAAGAAGACTCTGCACCCGGTCGCGATCTCGTCGTTCAAGACGGCTGAGATCACGAACATGTGCCAGTCCGTCGTCACGCCGAACATCCCGCTGCTGGGTTCGGTCAGCCTTCAGCTGAAGGCCGGTGGCGGCAAGACGCCGGTTTCGGCCGAGAACCTGTACATCGACGTTGCGGACCTGTCGGCCGATGCCGAGTTCACCAACATCGACATCGGTGTCGCGGCGAAGGACGCCACCAAGGGTCCGGCCATCAAGTCCGGCGACAACGTCGCCGAGAACGGTTTCGCCCAGCAGGCGGAGCGGGCGCAGCTGCGGAACGTGAAGCAGACGGCGTGGGCGACCACGGCCGGAACCTTCAAGCTCAGCGGCCTGAGCATGAAGCTCTACAACGGCGTCAAGGAGTGCTACTAAGCACTCCGCCCGGACGGGCGGGGCGGCGGCCACGCCGGCCCGCCCGTCCGACTCCCTCTTCTTCTCACAGCACGACCGGTTCCAGGGAGCTGTTTTCCATGAGCGCCGAGACCACAGGCACCCGCGACTCCGCCTACTGGCGGCTGCGGTTCCGTGACTGGCGGCACACCCGGCCTTTCTGGGCGGGCCTCCTGACCGCGCTCGGTGGCGGTCCGATCGCGTACTTCCCGTACGCGAATCTCAAGATCGGCCATCTGACGCTGGCCATGGCGACCACGGCGGGCGCGGGCTCACTGATCATCGGTGTCCTGCTGATCACGCTCGGTCTGACCATGTGGTACCACCACATCGTCCGGGTGTTCGCCGGTGTGGCCTCGATCCTGCTGGCGCTGGTCTCCATTCCGGTGTCCAACCTCGGCGGCTTCCTGATCGGGTTCCTGCTGTCCATGATCGGCGGCTGCCTCGCCCTTTCCTGGGCTCCGGGCACACCGGACGCCGAGTGGGCGACGGCCAAGCACGCCGCCGGGTACACACCGCAGGAGCCCCAGAACGAGTCGCAGTACGGCGCCGATCAGGCGCAGGCGGCCGAGCCGTCGCACGGTGCCGACGCATCCGAATCGTGGAGCGACGGCAGCACGAACGGACACGTTGACGCCAACGGCGGGAGGAACAGTGCGGGGTGACGAGACGCAGCCGGACTCGACCGGGGAGGACACCCGGGTGAGAAGCGGGCCGCGCCACGCGGCCCCCAGGAAGTCGCTGCTGACGAAGCTGCACATGCCCGCGGGGAAGAAGGCGTTCGCGCTCGCCGCGATGCCCACGGCGGTGTTCGTGGGCATGGGACTCACCCCCAAGCTCGCCCTCGCCGACGACAACGGGGACATACCCTTCGCCCCCGGTCCCTGTGTGACGCGCTCCGACGAACCGAGCGAGTCGCAGGAGCCCGAGGCCAAGCCGACCCCGAGCGCCACGTCCACCGGCGAAGCCGACAAGGACGAGGAGCAGGGCAAGGACGACGAGCAGGGCAAGGAGGAGACCACCGCGCCCGAGCCCTCGGCGAGTGCGAGTGCTCCCCCGGCGGACGGCACGGCGGACAACAAGGCCCAGGCGGCGCCCACTCCCACGCCCACCGAGTCGGAGAACCCTCTCGACCCGCTGGGTGTCGGTGACGCGCTCAAGGACCTCCTCGACGGACCGGACAAGGAGACGGCCAGTCCGTCCCCCAGCGCCACCACAGAGGCTCCGAAGCCCACGGAGAACGCCACCACCGAGCCCGTCGACGAGGCCACCGAGCCCGTCGAGGAGGCCGCGGACGCGGCGAAGGGCACGGTCGACGAGACCGCCGACGCCATCCGTGACGCCGCCGACAAGGCGGGCAAGGACGTCGAGGAGCTCGAGGACGAGGCCAAGGGCCTCGACCCGGTGAAGGACGAGGACATCCCGGACGGCGCCAAGGAGCGCTTCCCGTGTCCGACCGCCGACCCCGAGGCGCTCGCCGCGGCCGACCTGGAGCAGGGCATCCCGCTGCTCCCGAACGACCCGTGGATCCTCGAGTCGTCCAGGCTCACGCTCAACGGGCTGGACTACAAGGGCATCGTCGAGGTGAGGAAGGGTGACGGCAGCACGAAGAAGGTGCTGAAGTTCACCGCGAGCTCCGTCGACATCAAGGACCTTCACCAGCTCACGAAGGGCCCTGGCGGTACCACCGGCCACGTCGAGGCGCGGAGCGGCTCCACGTCCACGATCCGCAACGGCACGGTGACGATGTACACGGAGGAGCTGAAGGGCAATCTCTTCGGTCTCATCCCGATCACCTTCAGCCCGGAGACCCCGCCGCCGCTGAACGTACCGTTCGCGTTCTTCACGGACGTGAAGGTGACCCAGGCAGGACAGTTCGGCGGCACCCTCTCGGTCCCCGGACTGCACAACTACTTCACCGGCGGCGCGAGCTAGCCGGTGATCCGGACCCGTCCGGGAGCCGCAACGACGACTGCGGGCCGCGCCTCCTGAGGAGGCGCGGCCCGCAGTCGTCGTCCGGACGGCCGGCGGTCGGCGACGAGGCGCGGACCGCCGGTGCGTCAGTCGCGCTTCTCGCCGCCCAGGTGGTGGACCCGGACCATGTTCGTGGTCCCGGGGACGCCGGGGGGCGAGCCGGCGGTCATGACCATGATGTCGCCCGTGTTGTAGCGGTTCAGCTTCAGGAGCTCCTCGTCGACCAGGTCGACCATCGCGTCCGTGTTGGCCACGTGCGGCACCACGTGGGCCTCGACGCCCCAGCTCAGGGCGAGCTGGCTGCGGGTGGACTCGTCCGTGGTGAAGGCGAGGATCGGCTGGGTCGTGCGGTAGCGGGAGAGCCGACGGGCGGTGTCACCGGACTTGGTGAAGGCGACCAGTGCCTTGCCGTCCAGGAAGTCCGCGATCTCGCAGGCCGCACGCGCGACCGAACCACCCTGGGTACGGGGCTTCTTGCCCGGCACCAGCGGCTGGAGGCCCTTGGACAGGAGCTCCTCCTCGGCGGCGACGACGATCTTCGACATCGTCTTGACGGTCTCGATCGGGTACGCGCCGACGGACGACTCCGCGGACAGCATGACCGCGTCCGCACCGTCCAGGATCGCGTTGGCGACGTCGGACGCCTCGGCGCGGGTCGGCCGGGAGTTGGTGATCATCGACTCCATCATCTGGGTCGCCACGATCACCGGCTTGGCGTTGCGGCGGCACAGCTCGATGAGGCGCTTCTGCACCATCGGGACCTTCTCGAGCGGATACTCGACGGCCAGGTCGCCGCGGGCCACCATCACACCGTCGAAGGCGGCGACGACGCCCTCCATGTGCTCGACGGCCTGCGGCTTCTCGACCTTGGCGATGACGGGGACCCGGCGGCCCTCCTCGTCCATCACCTTGTGCACGTCCTTGACGTCCTCGGCGTCCCGCACGAAGGACAGGGCGACCAGGTCGCAGCCCATCCGCAGCGCGAACCGCAGGTCCTCGACGTCCTTCCCGGAGAGCGCGGGGACGTTCACCGCAGCGCCGGGCAGGTTGATGCCCTTGTGGTCGGAGATGACACCGCCCTCGATGACGATGGTGGTGACGCGCGGGCCGTCGACCGAGATGACCTTGAGCTCGACGTTGCCGTCGTTGATCAGGATCGGGTCGCCCTTGGTGACGTCACCGGGCAGACCCTTGTAGGTCGTACCGCAGATCGACTTGTCGCCGGCCACGTCCTCCGAGGTGATGACGAACTCGTCCCCGCGGACCAGCTCGACGGGGCCCTCGGCGAACTTCGCCAGGCGGATTTTCGGGCCCTGCAGGTCGGCGAGCACGCCGACCGCGCGGCCGGTCTCGGCGGCCGCCTTGCGGACCCGGTCGTAACGGCCTTGGTGCTCCTCGTGGGTACCGTGACTGAAATTGAAACGGGCCACGCTCATGCCGGCCTCGATCAGAGCGACGAGCTGCTCATGCGAGTCGACGGCGGGACCGAGGGTGCAGACGATTTTGGAACGGCGCATGAGGCGGATCCTATCGGTTTGTTTCGCTGCGGAATATTCCGTCTGGTGGAAGATACAAAGGGGCGCGGTCCCGCTCAGTTGTGGACCAGTGCGAAGGTCTGGCCGGCGATCTCCAGCTCCTCGTCCGTCGGCACCACGGCGACCGCCACCCGTGCGTCGACGGGGGAGATCAGCCGCGGTTCACCGGACCGTACGGCGTTGAGATCCGCGTCCACCGCCAGGCCGAACCCCTCCAGTCCCGCGATCGCAGCCTCCCGTACGGGAGCCGCGTTCTCCCCGACCCCCGCCGTGAACACCACGGCATCCACCCGGCCGAGGACCGCCGAATAGGCGCCGATGTACTTCTTCAGCCGGTGGATGTAGATGTCGAACGCGAGCGTGGCACGCTCGTCGCCCTCGTCCACCCGGCGCCGGATCTCCCGCATGTCGTTGTCGCCGCAGAGGCCGACCAGACCGCTCTTCTTGTTCAGCAGGACGTCGATCTCGTCCACCGACATCCCCGCGACCCTCTTGAGGTGGAAGGTGACGGCCGGATCGATGTCTCCCGAACGCGTACCCATCACCAGCCCCTCCAAGGGGGTCAGCCCCATGGACGTCTCCACGCACCGGCCGCCGGCGACCGCGGAGGCCGAGGCGCCGTTGCCCAGATGCAGCACGATCACGTTCACGTCGGCCACCGGCCGGCCCAGCAGCTCGGCCGTCCTGCGCGATACGTACGCGTGGGAGGTGCCGTGGAAGCCGTAGCGGCGGATGCGGTGCGCGTCGGCCGTCTCCACGTCGATCGCGTACCGCGCCGCGTGCTCCGGCATCGTCGTGTGGAACGCCGTGTCGAAGACGGCGACCTGCGGCAGGTCCGGGCGCAGTGCCTGTGCCGTACGGATCCCGGTGATGTTCGCGGGGTTGTGCAGGGGGGCCACCGGGACGAGCCGTTCGATCTCGGCCAGTACCTCGTCGGTGATCACGGTGGGCTCGCTGAACTTCAGCCCGCCGTGCACCACCCGGTGGCCGATGGCCACGAGTTCGGGGGAGTCCAGGCCGAGCCCGTCGGCCGCCAGCTCCTCGGCCGCGGCCTTCAGGGCCTGCTCGTGGTCGGCGATCCTTCCGGTGCGCTCACGGGGTTCGCCGCCGCCGGAGGGGGTGTGCACCAGCCGGGAGGTCTCCTCCCCGATCCGCTCGACCAGGCCGGTCGCGAGCCGCACCCGCTCGCGCATGTCCAGGAGCTGGTACTTGACCGACGAGGAGCCCGAGTTGAGGACGAGCACGCGGCCCGCCCCGCCGGTGGTTCGGTCGGTGGTCATCGGGTTCGCTCCTCGCCCTGCGCCTGGATCGCCGTGATGGCCACGGTATTGACGATGTCCTGCACGAGGGCGCCGCGCGACAGGTCGTTGACCGGCTTGCGCAGCCCCTGCAGGACCGGGCCGACCGCGACGGCCCCGGCCGAGCGCTGGACGGCCTTGTAGGTGTTGTTGCCGGTGTTGAGGTCCGGGAAGATCAGTACGGTCGCCCGCCCCGCCACCTCGGACGCCGGCAGCTTGGTCGCCGCGACGGACGGCTCGACCGCCGCGTCGTACTGGATGGGGCCCTCGATCCTCAGGTCGGGGTGCGAGGCGCGTACCCGCTCGGTCGCCTCCCGCACCTTGTCGACGTCGGCGCCGCTGCCCGAGGTGCCCGTCGAGTACGACAGCATCGCGATCCGGGGGTCCACACCGAAGCGCGCCGCGGTGACAGCCGACTGCACCGCGATGTCCGCGAGCTGCTCCGCGTCCGGGTCCGGATTGACGGCGCAGTCGCCGTACACCAGGACCCTGTCGGCGAGGCACATGAAGAAGACCGAGGAGACGATCGAGGCGTCCGGCTTGGTCTTGATGATCTCGAAGGCGGGGCGGATGGTCGCCGCGGTGGAGTGCACCGAGCCGGAGACCATGCCGTCGGCCAGACCCTCCTGGACCATCAGGGTGCCGAAGTAGTTGACGTCCGCGACGACGTCGTGGGCGAGCTCCACCGTCACACCGCGGTGCGCGCGCAACAGCGCGTACTGCTCGGCGAAGCTCTGGCGCAGCTCGGAGGTCTGCGGGTCGATCAGCTGGGTCCCGGCGAGATCCATGCCGAGGTCGGCGGCCTTCTTGCGGATGACGTCCACGTCGCCGAGGAGCGTCAGATCGCAGACGTCCCGGCGCAGCAGCACATCGGCTGCACGCAGGACGCGCTCCTCCGTGCCCTCGGGCAGGACGACCCGGCGCCGGTTCGAGCGGGCCTGTTCCAGCAGCTCGTGCTCGAACATCATCGGGGTGACCCGGCCGCCGCGGGACACGGAGATCCCCTCCAGCAGGGCGCCGGTGTCCACGTGGCGCTCGAAGAGGCCGAGCGCGGTCTCCGCCTTGCGGGGCGTCGCCGCGTTCAACTTGCCTTCCAGCGAGAAGAGTTCGGCCGCCGTGGGGAAGGACCCACCGGTCACCGCGACGACCGGGGTGCCGGGTGCGAGGCGGGCGGCCAGCCTGAGTATCTCCTCGCCGGGACGCTCGTCCAGGGTCAGCAGGAGGCCCGCGATGGGCGGGGTGCCCGCGCTGTGGGCGGCGAGCGCACCGATGACCAGGTCCGCGCGGTCGCCGGGGGTGACGACCATGCAGCCCGGGGTCAGTGCCTTGAGGAGGTTCGGCAGCATCGCGCCGCCGAAGACGAAGTTCAGCGCGTCCCTGGCGAGGCCCGAGTCGTCGCCGAGCAGGACCGTTCCGTCCAGCGCCGCGGTGATCTGGGCGACGGTCGGCGCGGAGAGCGCCGGGTCGTCGGGCAGTACCGAGCAGGGGACCGGCAGCGTCGCGGCGAGCCGCTCGGCGATGGCGGCCCGGTCCTCGGGTGCCACCCTGTTCACGATCATCGCCAGGACGTCGCAGCCCAGACCGGCGTACGCACGGTAGGCGTTGCGCGTCTCCGCCCGTACCGACGCGGCGTCCTGGCCCCCGCCGCCGACCACCGCGATCACCGAGGCACCGAACTCGTTGGCGAGCCGGGCGTTGAGCGCGAGCTCGTCCGGGAGCTGGGTGGCGGCGAAATCGCTGCCGAGGACCAGCACCACCTCGTAGTCGCGTGACACCCGGTGGAAGCGCTCGACGAGCCGGGAGACCAGCTCGTCGGTACCCTGCTCCGCCTGGATGGCGGACGCCTCGTGGTAGTCCAGCCCGTAGACGGTCTCCGGGCTCTGCGAGAGCCGGTAGCGGGCCCGCAGCAGCTCGAACAGCCGGTCGGGTCCGTCATGGACCAGCGGACGGAACACTCCGACCCGGACCACCTGGCGCGTCAGTAGCTCCATGACGCCCAGATCGACGACCTGTCGGCCGTCTCCCCGGTCGATCCCGGTCACGTACACGCTGCGCGCCACGCGTGCTCTCCCGTCCTGGCTGGCTGGCATTGCCCTCTTGACGATACCTACCGAGACGGGTAAATCGCCCGCCGGGCGGCACCCGCGCACGGCCGGTCCCGGGCCCCTGCCGGACCCGCCCACGACCCGTGCCGTACGGCACCGGAGCGGTCGCAGGCGTCGGACCGAGCGGTCGCCGGCGTGAGACCCGAGCAGTCGGAAGCGCGAGTGCCGGACCGGGCGTGGGACAATCGTCATGGCTCACGGTACGGGGGTTTGTCGAGCGGCCCCCGAAATGCATGGCCCCAGCGAGCAGGAGACAGAGCACGATGCGCATCGGAATTCTCACCGCAGGCGGAGACTGCCCAGGCCTCAACGCCGTGATCCGGTCGGTCGTGCACCGTGCCGTCGTGGGTCACGGCGATGAAGTCATCGGGTTCGAGGACGGGTTCAAGGGCCTGCTCGACGGGCACTACCGGCCCCTCGACCTCAACGCGGTGAGCGGCATCCTGGCACGCGGCGGCACGATCCTGGGCTCCGCCCGGCTGGAGCGCGACCGGCTGCGCGAGGCCGCCGAGAACTGTGAGGAGCTGTCCCGCCGTTACGGCATCGACGCCCTCATCCCGATCGGCGGCGAGGGCACCCTCACCGCAGCCCGGATGCTCTCGGACGCCGGAATGCCCGTCGTGGGCGTCCCGAAGACGATCGACAACGACATCTCCGCCACCGACCGGACCTTCGGCTTCGACACGGCCGTGGGCGTCGCCACCGAGGCCATAGACCGCCTCAAGACGACCGCCGAGTCGCACCAGCGGGTCATGGTCGTCGAGGTGATGGGCCGCCACGCGGGCTGGATCGCGCTGGAGTCCGGAATGGCCGGCGGTGCCCACGGGATCTGCCTCCCGGAGCGGCCCTTCCAGGTCGAGGACCTGGTCAAGATGGTCGAGGAGCGCTTCTCGCGCGGCAAGAAGTTCGCCGTCATCTGCGTCGCCGAGGGCGCACACCCGGCCGAGGGCTCGATGGCGTACGCCAAGGGCGAGATCGACCAGTTCGGCCACGAGCGCTTCCAGGGCATCGGCAACCGCCTCGCCGTCGAGCTGGAGAGGCGGCTCGGCAAGGAGGCCCGGCCGGTCATTCTCGGCCATGTGCAGCGCGGCGGCACGCCGACCGCGTACGACCGGGTGCTCGCGACCCGCTTCGGGTGGAACGCGGTGGAGGCCGTCCACCGCGGCGATTTCGGCCGGATGACGGCCCTGCGCGGCTCCGACATCGCCATGGTGCCGCTCGCCGACGCCGTCACCCGCCTGAAGACCGTGCCCAGTGACCGCATGTACGAGGCCGAGTCGGTCTTCTGACCGGCACGGGGCCGGTCCTGCCGGAGCCGTGTTCCGGTTTCCCTCGGGTCCGGAACACGGCGCGGACCGGCCGCACGGGCGGGCTCAGATGCCGGCCGTGCGCCAGAACTGCTCGACCACCCGGTCCAGGAACGCCCGCCCGGCGTCGCCCGACGTCCCGGACCGCTCCCGGCCCGTGCTGTCCCAGCTCAGCGTCGTCACCATCAGGGCCTGGTAGTCGCTCTGCAGCTGCTCCAGCACGTCCTGCACCAGGACCCGGTCCAGCGGTACGAGTTTGGCCACCGGCCGGACGTACGCCTGCCAGCGCGTCGTCACCGCCCTGTTCAGCAGCTCCGCCATCTCCTCGTTGCGGTCGGTCGCCGTGACGAACTGGGCGGCCGACATGTCGAGGGCCTCGCAGAGCGCCATGGCCTGGCGTTCGTTGCCGCGCCAGCGGCCCGACTCCTCCATCCGCAGATACGCGGCACCGGTCATCCCGAGCTCCCGCGCGAGGTCGTCCACGGTGATGTCCCGGGCCAGCCGGTGCTCGCGCAAGGTGATCGCGGCGGCCAGCAGTTCACCCGGCGCGCACCACAGCACACCGGCGAGGGCCATGAGTTCGCGTTCGCCGGGCAGGGCGACACCGCGTTCCCAGGCCATCACGGTCTCGGCGGTGATCTGGAGTCCGTACTGGGCGCCGAGGCCGTACGCAACATGGCCGGGAGCCATTCCCAGAGCCTCGCGCAGACGGCGCGCGGCGGGGGCATTGAAGGGCGGAGTGGGTTGCACGGCCCCACCGTAGGAGCACGGGAACGGCCTGGCTACAGGCTGTTCCTCACAGTTCACCCTTCGTATGATCCTCCTAGGAGAGGGTGCTCCCCGATCTTCATGCGGTCAGCGAGTTTCGGCCACCCACCGGTAACGCAGTTCCGGGCGTCCCACGTGGCCGTAGTTCGGCCGGCGCTCGGCGCGGCCGGCCGTCACCAGATGCTCCAGATACCGGCGTGCGGTGATCCGGGAGATCCCCAGTGCCTCCCCGGCGGCCGCCGCCGTCACCCCGTCCGGGGACTCCCGCAGGGCCCGGGTCACCGCCTCCAGCGTCGGACCGCTCAGTCCCTTGGGCAGCGCTGCCGGGTGTGCGATCCGCAGCGCGCCCAGCGCCCGGTCCACCTCCTCCTGGCCGCTCGCCTCACCGGCCGCCGCCCGGAACTCGGCGTAGCGCACGAGCCTGTCGCGGAGGGTGGGGTAGGTGAACGGCTTCAGCACGTACTGCACGACTCCGAGCGACACGCCCTCCCGCACCACCGCCAGATCGCGCGCCGACGTCACCGCGATGACATCCGCACCGTGCCCGGCCGCCCGCAGGGCCCGCAGGAGCTGGAGTCCGTGTCCGTCGGGCAGGTACAGGTCGAGCAGCAGCAGATCCACCGGCATCCGGTCCAGCGCCCGCACGGCCTGCGCCCGGGTGTGCGCGACTGCGGCGACCTCGAAGCCGGGTACCCGGCCCACGTACAGCTGATGGGCGTCGGCCGCCACGGGGTCGTCCTCCACGACCAGTACCCGGATCATGCCCGGACCGCCTGAGCCGGCCGGCCGGTCAGGGGCAGCCGCACCGTGAACTCCGCGCCGCCGTCCTCCCCCCGGCCGAGGACGACCGTCCCGCCGTTGCGCAGGACCGCCTGCCGCACCAGCGCCAGCCCGAGCCCGCGGCCGGCCCCGTGCGTCGTCCAGCCGCGCCGGAACACCTCGTCCACGTCGTCCGGGCCGACGCCAGGCCCGGTGTCGGCGACCCTCAGCAGCAGCTCACCGCCGTCGGTGAGCGCGGTGACGGTGACCCGTGGCCGCGTCGCGCCGCGCTGGGCGGGTATGGGCACGCCACCGCCTCCCGCTCCCGTCTCCGACGCGGCGTCCACCGCGTTGTCGATCAGATTGCCCAGAACCGTCACCAGATCACGCGGCGCGAGAGCCGGTGGCAGCGCCCCGTCGTCGATCAGGCTGTCCTCGGCGAGGACGAGCTCCACACCGCGCTCGTTGGCCTGCGCCGCCTTGCCGAGCAGCAGTGCTGCCAGTACCGGCTCGGCGACCGCCCCGACGACCCGGTCGGTGAGGACCTGCGCCAGCTCCAGTTCCGCCGTCGCGAAGTCGACCGCCTCCTCGACGCGGCCCAGTTCGATCAGCGACACCACGGTGTGCAGCCGGTTGGCCGCCTCGTGCGCCTGCGAGCGCAGCGCCTGTGTGAAGCCGCGCTCCGAGTCGAGCTCGCCCGACAGGGCCTGCAGCTCCGTGTGGTCCCGCAGCGTCACCACCGTGCCGCGCTTCTCCCCGCCCACGACGGGGCTGGTGTTGAGGACGATGACCCGGTCCGCGGTCAGGTGGACCTCGTCGACCCGTGGCTCGGACGCCAGGAGGGCCCCGGTCAGCGGCGGGGGGAGGGCGAGCTCGTCGACCTTCCGCCCGACCGACCCCGGTGCCAGGCCCAGCAGCTCCCGGCCCGCGTCGTTGATCAGCGCGATCCGGCGCTGTCCGTCCAGCATCAGCAGCCCCTCGCGCACCGCGTGCAGGGTGGCTTCGTGGTAGTCGTGCATCCGGCCCAGCTCGCGGGCGTTCATCCCGTGGGTGTGCCGGCGCAGCCTGGCGTTGATCACGTACGTGCCGAGCCCGCCGAGCGCCAGTGCCGCGCCCGCCGCCATGCCCAGGGCGCCGAGCTGTTCGCGAACCTGGTTGGAGACCCGGTCGACGGTGATGCCGGCGCTGACCAGGCCGACGATCCGCCCCCCGTCACGGATCGGCGTGACGACCCGTATCGACGGCCCCAGGGTGCCGGTGTACGTCTCCGTGAAGGTCTCACCGCGCAGGGCCGGGGCGGTGTTCCCGATGAAGGTCCTGCCGATCTCCGAGGGGTGCGGATGGGTCCAGCGCACCCGGTTCGGATCCATGATCGTGACGAAGGTGATCCCGGTGTCCGCGCGGACCCGCTCCGCGTACGGCTGGAGCACGGCGGTGGGGTCCGGGGTGCGGATCGCCTCCCGCACGGACGGGGATCCGGCCATGGCGAGGGCGGCTGCCCGTACCTGCCGGTCCGCGGTCTCCTCCGCCTGCGCCCGGCCGGAGGCGTACGCGAAGAAGGCGCACCCGGCCACGACCGCGGCCACGAGCAGGGCCTGCATCGCGAAGAGCTGGCCGGCCAGGCTGCGGGGGAGCGTACGGGACAGGCGCATGGCCCCCAGTCTGCATGGCGGGACCCACCGGCCCAGGGTGGCTCGAAAGCGTCCGTGAACGATATGAACGCAAGGGTGACCGCGGTCACAGGGAAGTGAATAGTCACCGGGGCCCCCTGGGACGGGGGAGCGACCGCAACCCCGAGGAGACCACCGTGGCAGAGAAAGTCGCACGACGGGACCGAACGCACTATCTCTACCTGGCTGTGATCGCCGCCGTGGTACTGGGCATCGCGGTCGGCTTCGTCGCTCCGGGCGTGGCCGTGGAGCTCAAGCCCATCGGCACCGGGTTCGTCAACCTCATCAAGATGATGATCTCGCCGATCATCTTCTGCACGATCGTGCTGGGCGTCGGCTCCGTACGCAAGGCCGCCAAGGTCGGCGCCGTCGGCGGTCTCGCCCTCGGCTACTTCCTGGTGATGTCGACCGTCGCCCTGGCCATCGGCCTGGTCGTCGGCAACATCCTGGAGCCCGGCTCCAGTCTCCACCTCACCGACGCGGCACGTGCCGCCGGTGAGGAGCAGGCGGCGGGGGCGAGCGAGTCCACGGTGGACTTCCTGCTCGGCGTCATCCCGACCACCATGGTCTCGGCCTTCACCGAGGGCGAGGTCCTGCAGACCCTGCTCATCGCCCTGCTCGCGGGCTTCGCCCTGCAGGCCATGGGTTCGGCGGGCGAACCCGTCCTGCGCGGCATCGGCCACATCCAGCGCCTCGTGTTCCGCATCCTCGCCATGATCATGTGGGTCGCCCCGGTCGGCGCGTTCGGAGCGATCGCGGCGGTGGTCGGCGAGACCGGCGTGGACGCCCTGAAGTCCCTCGCGATCATCATGGTCGGCTTCTACGTCACCTGCGCGCTCTTCGTGTTCGTGATCCTGGGCGCGATCCTGCGGGTGGTGGCAGGGGTCAACATCTTCTCCCTGCTGAAGTACCTGGGCCGCGAGTTCCTGCTGATCCTCTCCACCTCCTCCTCCGAGTCGGCCCTGCCGCGGCTGATCGCGAAGATGGAGCACATGGGCATCAGCAAGCCCGTCGTCGGCATCACCGTGCCGACCGGCTACTCCTTCAACCTCGACGGCACCGCGATCTACCTGACGATGGCCTCGCTCTTCATCGCCAACGCGACCGGCGACCCGCTGAGCATCAGTGAGCAGATCTCGCTGCTGATCTTCATGGTGATCGCCTCGAAGGGCGCCGCGGGCGTCACCGGCGCCGGACTGGCCACCCTCGCGGGCGGTCTGCAGTCCCACCGCCCCGAACTGGTCGACGGCGTCGGCCTGATCGTCGGCATCGACCGCTTCATGAGCGAGGCCCGCGCCCTGACGAACTTCGCGGGCAACGCGGTCGCCACGGTGCTGGTGGGCACCTGGACCAAGGAGATCGACCGGGCGCGGGTGGACGAGGTCCTCTCCGGCCACCTGCCGTTCGACGAGAAGATGATCGTCGACGAGGGGCCCGCGGAGCCGCACGTCCCGGACCCGCATGTCCCCGACGCCAGGGACGGCGGCGAGGAGCGGCCCTCGCTGGTGAAGGCGTAGGACGCAGGTTCGTGAGAGCGGCCGGTGCGGTGTTCCGCACCGGCCGCCCCCGCGTTCCCGGGGTGCCCTCGACCACGGCATCGCTGATTCAGCTCGCGGAGCGGGACTTCACCCCTGTCGTTCATGGATGCGGCGCAGGACTCGTTCCACAGGGCGCGCGGAACCTCTGTCCTCAGCCGAACGGGATGTGGACGACCGACTGGTTGCCGACGCCGACGATGCCCGTACCGTTGCCGATGGCGTTCCAGATCTCGACCTTCACCGTGCCGTTGGCCAGGTTGCCGTGGCTGCCGGTGGAGGACTTGAGGCCCTTGGCCTGGGTGTAGTGCTCGTACCCGTTGACGGGATCGGTGGCGAAGTAGTTGTACGTCTCCGTACGGTCCCAGGTCCCGTCACCCGTGCGGTCGTAACTCACCCGCACCTGTTGCCCGTTGGCGACGGTGGTGCCCGAGTCCGCGAACACGTCGAACTGAGTGGCCCCTCCGTCGTACGCCCTGGTGATGCCCGTCGCGGTGAAGGTCTGCGGGCTGTGCGGGGTGCCGTCGTAGTTGCCGCCGCCCGCCGAGGCGACCGTCACCGACGAGGCTGCGGACTGGGCGGCGCCGAGACCTCCGCCGCTGCGCAGGGCGAGGGTGGAGGAGCCGGACGGCGGGTCGGTGGGCGGCGGGTCGGTGGTTCCGCCGCCGCCCTTGGTCCAGACGCCCACGTAGTCCACCAGCATGGGGCGGCCCGGCACCGTCGCGGCGGTCGGGGTCGGGCCGCCGAGCGCGTTCGGGAAGGCGCCGCCGATCGCGAGGTTCAGCAGGAGGAAGTACCCGGCGTGGTCGGTCATGTTCGCCCACGTCCCGGCGTCCAGCTGGCTCTGTGTGACGCTGTGGAAGAGCTGGCCGTCCACGTACCAGCGCAGGGCGTTGGGGGTGACGGCGCGGTCCCACTCGAAGCGGTACGTGTGGAAGGCGGACTGGCAGCTGGCGCCGGGGCAGGCGCGGCTGTTGCCGAGGCCGGTGGTCTCGTTGCAGGGGCCGCCCGGGTTGACGCCGCAATGGAGCACGCCCCAGACGGAGTTGATCCCGTTGACGTTCTCCATGATGTCGAACTCGCCGATGCCCGGCCAGTTCCAGTAGTTGCCGCGGTACGGGGACCCGAGCGCCCAGAAGGCGGGCCAGTACCCCAGGGCGGCGCTGCCGGTGACGTTCGGCATCTGGACGCGGCCCTCGATGCGAAGGGTGCCGCCGGCCGGGGCCTTGAAGTCGGCCCTCCTGGTCTCGATGCGGCCGGAGGTCCAGTTCCCCGCCCCGTCGCGGAGCGGGGTGATGCGCAGGTTGCCGCTGCCGTCGAGGCTGACGTTGTCGGGGCTCGCGGTGTAGTTCTGGACCTCCCCGGTGCCCCAGTTGCCGGGGCCGCCGGGATAGCCGTGACCTGTGTCGATCTGCCAGTTCGCGGAGGACGGCAGGCTGCGGTTCGCGCCGTTGAAGTCGTCGCTCCACTGCAGGTTCCACCCGGGGGTGGTCGGCACATCACCGCGGGCGGGCCCGGATCCGGCGACGGTGATCACCCCGGCGAGGGTGAGGGCCAAGGCGGTGAGGGCGGAGAGGACGGTCGTACGTCTGTGGGGGATCGTGCGGCTCGTACGCAAGGGAACCTCCGGTGGGGGCGTGCGGGGAAGGTTGCTTTTGAGAGCGCTCTCACAGGTATTTAGATGCACCCGGGGCAGCCGTCAATGGCCCTGACCGCTCCACTTCCCCGACCGGTCGGCCGGCGCCCCTTCCCGTCCGGTCCCTTGCCTTGACGTCGACGTCAAGGATTACCGTCGTCGTATGCGAATCGGGGAACTGGCCGAACGCGCCGGGACGACGACACGGACGCTGCGGTACTACGAGTCGCGCGGCCTGCTGCACGCACGCCGCGCGGAGAACGGCTACCGCACGTACGACGAGGGCGACCTGCGGCTGATCCAGCAGATCCGGACCCTCCAGGACTTCGGGTTCGACCTGGAGGAGACCCGCCCCTTCGTCGACTGCCTGCGCGCCGGCCACCCGGCGGGCGACGCCTGCCCCGCGTCCCTGGCTGTCTACCGCCGCAAGCTCGACGAGCTCGACTCGCTCATCGGGCAGCTGCAGACGGTCCGTACGGAGGTGGGCGCACAGCTCGCCCGCGCCGAACTGGAGGCGGCGGCCGAGCAGCCCGGCGGCCCCGAACCACGATGTGAACTGGGAGGATGACAGATGATCCACGCAGAAGGTGTCGCCGAGATCACCGATACGACGTTCGACGAGGAGGTCCTGGGAGCGGACCTCCCGGTCCTGGTCGAATTCACCGCGGACTGGTGCGGCCCCTGCCGCCAGCTCGCCCCGGTGCTCAGCGCGATCGCGGCGGAGGAGGCCGGCCGAATCAAGATCGTCCAGCTGGACGTGGACGCCAACCCCGGCGTCACGAGCCGCTACGCGGTGCTGTCGATGCCGACGCTGATGGTGTTCCGGGAGGGCGAACCGGTCAAGTCGATGGTCGGCGCCCGCCCGAAGCGCCGCCTGCTCCAGGAGCTGGAGGACGTGTTCGCGGTGGCGTAGGCGGACGCCGGCTCCGATGCACGCGGCGGTGCAGGAGGCCGCTCGCCCTGACGTCGGCGGCACGCCGGTCTCCCGGACCCGCACCCACCCCTGAGGTGCCGGGGCTTTACTCGCTCCGGGCCACGTGATCAGCTTCGCCGGGTCGGGAACGGGTGGCCTCGGGGAGAGGTCGTGGGGATGGGGAGCAGGCTCCGATGCGCACACACGCAGGAGAAACGACTCAGCAGTGCCCGGAGTGCGGATCCGGGATCCGGGTGGACAGCCGGTTCCCGGCCTGGTGCGGCGACTGCGAATGGAACGTGGACCCCTTGGGTCCGGCGGCGGAGGAGCAGCAGGGCAGGCTGGCGAGGATGCGCCGTACGCTCGCCGGCCGGCACGGCGAGCGGCTGCTCGCCGAAGTGAGCGCAGGCGGGACGCTGCGCCCGGGGAAGGACAGACCGGCTCTCCTCGCGTACGGGATCGCACTCGTGGTTCACGGCGTGACCGTCGCCCTGGCCGCGGGCGGCGTGTGGTGCGTGGTGGGCGGATGGGGCAGCCCGGGCCCGGTGGTGTCGGGGCTCTTCTTCGTGGCGCTGGCATGGAGTCTGCGTCCGCGTATGCCGCGGCTGCCCGAGGACGGGTTGCTGCTGTACCGCACCGATGCGCCCGCCCTGTACGGGCTCATCGACGAGATCGCTCAGGTGGCCGGCACCAGGGGCGTGGACGTGATCGCGGTCGATGCCGCTTTCAACGCGGGTGTGCGGACCTGCGGAGTACGTGGCCGCCGTCTGCTGACCCTGGGTGTGCCCCTGTGGGAGACACTCGAATCCCAGCAGAGGATCGCCGTGCTGGGCCATGAGCTGGGCCACTACAGCAACGGTGACACCCGGCGCGGAATCGTCTTCGCGACCGCGTACCGTTCGCTGGCCATCTGGCACTACTACCTCCGGCCGACCGAGGATCCGTCGCCGCTCGAGATGGTGGCGAATCTGGTCTACCTGGTGCCCCGCTCGCTGGTCCTCGGCATGCTGATGCTGCTCGACCAGCTGACTCTGCGTTCCATGCAGCGTGCCGAGTACCTCGCCGACTCCGTTGCCGCCCGTGCCGGTTCCACCGAAGCGGCCGTGGCGTTCCTGGACCGGCTGCTCGTCGCGGACTCGGCCGACACCACGGTGCGGCGCGAGGGCAACAAGCTCCGGACCCGCCCTCGCGGCACCGGGCGGGCGGAGGAGGGGGCGGACGGCCTGTGGGAGCTGCTCGCCGCACACATGGACTCGATCCCGGAGCACGAGTACGAGAGGCAGAGGCGCGTCGGTGCCCGGAGGGGGCACAGTGTCGACGACACCCATCCGCCGACACATCTGCGTCGCGAGTGCCTGCTCGTCGGCGCGGTCACGCCTGCGGCCGTGGTGACGGACGGCGACCGGGAGCAACGGATCGCCGAGGAACTCGCCGACGCGCGCAGGCAGGTGGCCCGGCAGATCGTGCGCGGCGACTAGACGTCCACGGACGGGCCGGCAACCTCCGCCTCACTTTCCGCGGACGGCCACGGTCACCGCGAGGGCCAGGGTCCCGAACATCACGGCCACCCCGAACGAGGCGTAGAAGAGGATCTCGATCCCGCCCGCGTTCGCACCGGTGACCGCGCCGCTTCCGGACACGCACGTCACCTCCGGAGGGAAGGCCTGTCTGCGCACGTCGCCGCAGGCGTTGGGCAGGTCGTCGTTGATCGCGTACGCCTTGATCCAGCTCAGGCCCCAGGTGGCGAGGAAGACGACGAACGAGACCGCGGCGATCACCCAGAGTCGATTCGGGCCGTCCGGTGCTGCTTCGGCCCGCGCCGCGGGCGTCGTGGGCTGTGTCATGGGCGGGATCGTATCCGCCCGGACGAAGCGCGCCTGCTGGTGCACATGAGCGGTCGTGCGGAGGATGAGCCCATGACATGGACGGCACCGCCGGTGGAGCGTACGGCGCAGCTCGGCAGTCCGGGCACCCTGGACGAACGCCACATGCTGGAGGGCTGGTTGACCCGGCACCGGGAGACCCTGCTGGCCAAGTGCGCCGGACTGGATCCGGAGCGGCTGGCGCGGACGGCCGTGGAGCCGTCGGGCCTCTCGCTCCTCGGCCTGGTCCGGCACATGGCGGAAGTCGAACGCTGGTGGTTCCGGCGGCAGTTCAGGGGTGAGGGCATCGGCGATGTCCATGCGGGTCCCTCGGACGGGAACGAGGGCTTCGACGGAGTCGACCCGGCCAACGCGGAGCGGGACTTCGGGCTCTTCCGGGCCGAAGTCGCCGCCTGCGAAGCGGCGGTGGCGGGGCACGGTCTCGACGAGGTCTTCGCGTCCACGGGCGGACGCCCCCTGAGCCTGCGCTGGGTCTATCTGCTGATGATCCAGGAGTACGCCCGCCACAACGGCCACGCCGACCTGCTGCGGGAGCGTACCGACGGGGTGACGGGGGACTGAGCGAACCCTGCGCAGCGGTGGGGGACGGGGTCCGTGCGGCTGTGCCGCGGGGCCCCGTCCCCGACCTGTTTCCGGGCTGTCAGGCCGGCCGGAACCACACCGTCGCCAGCGGCGGCAGCGTCAGCGTCACGCTCGTCTCCCTGCCGTGGGCCGGCACGTCCTCCGGCTTCAGCGGGTCCTCGTTACGGACGTCGCTGCCGCCGTACCGGGCCGCGTCCGTGTTCAGGATCTCCACCCAGGCCTCCGGGCCTCCCGGTACGCCCAGCCGGTAGTCGTGCCGCACCACCGGGGAGAAGTGCGAGACCGCGAGCAGCGGCGAGCCGTCCGCGTCGTAGCGCAGGAACGCGAACGCGTTGTCCTCCGCCGCGCCGCCGTCGATCCAGGAGAAGCCCTCCGGGTCCGTGTCACGCTGCCACAGCGCAGGCAGCGCCCCGTACACCGCGTTGAGGTCCGTGACCAGGGTGCGTACGCCGCGGTGATCGCCGGAGGCCTCGTACGTCTCGTCGAGCAGCCACCAGTCCGGGCCGTGACCCTCGGACCACTCCGCGCCCTGCGCGAACTCCTGTCCCATGAAGAGGAGCTGCTTGCCGGGATGGGCCCACATGAAGCCGAGGTAGGCGCGGTGGTTGGCGCGCCGCTGCCACCAGTCGCCGGGCATCTTGCTGACCAGGGCCTGCTTGCCGTGCACCACCTCGTCGTGCGAGATCGGAAGCACGTAGTTCTCGCTGTACGCGTACACCATCGAGAAGGTCATCTCGTTGTGGTGGTACTTGCGGTGGATGGGCTCCTTGGACATGTACACGAGGGAGTCGTGCATCCAGCCCATGTTCCACTTGAGGCCGAAACCCAGGCCGCCGTGCTCCGTGGCGCGGGTGACGCCGTCCCAGGCCGTGGACTCCTCCGCCATCGTGACGACACCGGGGTTGCGCCGGTAGACCGTCGCGTTCATCTCCTTGAGGAAGGCGACCGCATCCAGGTTCTCCCGGCCCCCGTGCTCGTTCGGCGACCACTGGCCGTCCTCGCGGGAGTAGTCGAGGTACAGCATGGAGGCGACGGCGTCGACCCGCAGGCCGTCGATGTGGAACTCCTCGCACCAGTACGTGGCGTTGGCGACCAGGAAGTTGCGGACCTCCTTGCGGCCGTAGTCGAACTCCAGCGTGCCCCAGTCCGGGTGCGCCGCCCGGTTCGGGTCGGAGTGCTCGTACAGCGGGCGGCCGTCGAACTCCGCGAGCGCCCAGTCGTCGCGGGGGAAGTGCGCCGGCACCCAGTCCATGAGGACGCCGATGCCCGCCGCGTGCAGCGCGTCGACAAGGAAGCGGAAGTCGTCCGGAGTGCCCAGCCGGGACGTCGGCGCGTAGAAACCGGTGACCTGGTAGCCCCAGGAGCCGCCGAAGGGGTGCTCCGAGACCGGCATCAGCTCGACGTGCGTGAAGCCGAGGTCCTTCACGTACGCGGGCAGCTGGGTCGCGAGCTGACGGTAGTTCAGGCCGGGCCGCCAGGACGGCAGATGGACCTCGTAGACGGAGAACGGGGCCTCGTGCACCGGGCGGTCGCCGCGGTGCGCCATCCAGTCGCTGTCCTGCCACTCGTGGTGCGAGGCGGTGACCACGGAGGCGTTCGCCGGCGGTACCTCCGCGTAGCGGGCCATCGGGTCGGAGCGCTGGGTGTGCGAACCGTCCGGGCGGCAGATGTCGAACTTGTACAGGGCGCCCTCGCCGACCGCCGGGACGAACAGCTCCCATACGCCGGTCGAGCCCAGCGAACGCATCGGGAAGCCGGTGCCGTCCCAGAAGTTGAAGTCACCCGTGACGCGGACCCCGCGCGCGTTCGGCGCCCAGACGGTGAAGCGCGTGCCCGCGACGCCCTGGTGCTCCATCGGCTGCGAACCCAGCGCCCGCCACAGCTCCTCGTGACGGCCCTCGCCGATCAGATGCAAATCGAGCTCGCCGAGCGACGGCAGGAAACGGTACGGGTCCTCCATCTCGATCTCGTTGTCCTCGTACGCGACCAGCAGCCGGTATTCCGGGACGGCCGGCGTCGGCAGCACGCCCGAGAAGAAGCCGTCGCCGTCACTCTGCAGTTCCGCCCGCAGGCCCTGCGCCAGGACGGACACGGAGCGTGCGAACGGACGCAGCGCACGGACCACAACCCCGCTGCGGGTCAGGTGCGCGCCGAGCAGATCGTGCGGGGCGTGGTGCTCACCGGCGAGCAGCCGGGCCCGGTCCCTGTCGTCCAGGGCCGTCGCCGGAAGGGCGCCCTTGCTGCCGCCGCCGCGCCGGGGGCGGGGTGGGGCGGCGGCGGCGGTGGCGGCGTCGGCCTTGGGCGTCTTGGGTGCCTTCGGTGCCTTCGGCGCCTTGGCGGCGGACGCCGACTGCTTGGCCCGGGACCGCTTGGCGCGGCCTGCCGGGGACGCGGGGGCCGCAGGGTCGGAGGCGGCCGCGGAGGCGGGCTCGGTGGTCGCGGTGGACGGGGCCTCGATGGCGGCCGTGACCGGCTGAGGGGCGGTGATCTCGGTGGTGACCGGCTGGGGAGCGGCCGGGACCTCGATGGGCTCGGACGACTTGCGGGACGGCTTGCGGGCGGTCACAGGGACTGCCTCCTAGGAGGTGAGGAGGAGAGGGATGCGGGTGCCGGGCTCACGCGGTCGTCGTGGCCAGGCGCTGGATGGCGGCCATCGGGACCGGCAGCCAGTCGGGGCGGTGCCGGGCCTCGTACAGCACCTCGTACACCGCCTTGTCGGTCTCATGGGCGCGCAGCAGCTCCGGCTCGCTGCGCGGATCGGTTCCCGCGCCCCGTGCGTAGCCCTCGCAGTACGCGGCGCGGCAGCGGGCCGCCCACTCCGGATTCCACGGGCGGTGCGAGCGTGCCGCGTAGTCGAAGGAGCGGAGCATCCCCGCGACATCGCGCACCGGGAGCTGAGGGTTGCGGCGCTCCGGCAGTGGCTTGGCCGGCTCGCCCTCGAAGTCGATCAGTGACCAGAAACCGTCGGGTCCGCGCAGCGTCTGGCCCAGATGCAGATCACCGTGGACCCGCTGCGCGGCCCAGCTGCGGCCCGTGTGCCCCAGCGCGGTGAGGGCGTCGAAGGCGGTACGCAGACCCGGTACGTAGGGGACGAGTGCCGGGACCGCCTGCGCGGCGGCCTCCAGCCGCTCGACCATCCCCGCCACCAGGTGCCTGGTCTGCGCGTGGGCGAGAGCGGGCGTCGGCAGAGCGGCGGCGAGCGCCGTGTGCACCTCCGCCGTGGCCCGGCCGAGCGCATGCGCCTCGGGCACGAAGTCGCACCCCGCGCCGAGCGACGCGAGGGCGAGCTGCCAGCCGTCCTGCGCACCGCGCAGGAACGGCTGCAGCACCCCGAGTGTCAGCGGCTCCCCGGTGGCCGTGTCGGGCGTCGACGCCTCGAACCAGGCGACCGGCGCCGGCACCCGCCCGCAGCCCTCACGGCTGAGCGCGAGCGGCAGCTCCAGATCGGGGTTCGCACCGGGGAAGACCCGGCGGAAGATCTTCAGGATGTAGGCGTCACCGTAGACGAGCGAGGAGTTGGACTGCTCGGTGTCCAGGAAGCGAGGGGCGAGCCCCGAGGGGATCGGCGCCGCCCGGTCGAAGCGGAGCGGTCCGAGGGTCCCGGGGCGACGGAGCCGTTCCAGCAGGAGATCGGCGACGCGCGGGTCGTGCAGCCCCTCGTACAGGGTGCGGCCCGCCAGCGGGCCGTCCGTGACCTGGCCGATCCGGGCCGCGGCCAGCCGCGTGGGCAGGGCGGTGCGTACGCCGAGCAGGAGTTGGTAGCAGTCGCCGTGCGCCTGGGCGGCCGTGTCCGGCTGGTGGGCCCGGACGAGCAGATGCAGCAGTCCGGGGCCCGCACCGGCGGTGTCCAGAGGCAGTATCTCGGTCGCCGCCACGAGGGAGAAGCCGGTGACCGGCCGTCCCTTGCCCGCGAACCACCGCTGCCGGGGGAGCCATTCGTGGAGCAGGGGGGTGAGCGACGGGAGAAGCGCCGTCGTCCGCGTGTTCGTTCTTCTCTTTGCGACTCTCGCTGTGCTCTTGGCCAGGGCGACTCGAGTGGATGCAGCCTCCGACATGGCATCGCGTCCTTTCCCCGGGCACACCACAGGATGCGAAGAGTGTCCCGGATTGCGGCAATGGCTGTCCGGCTGTGCGGGACGTGTCGGGTGAGGAAAGTCCGTACGGACTCGACATATGGGCCCGAAGGGCTCCAGGAGCCCGGAAGAGCTCGATATGTGGGGAGAGTGCCCCGTGCGGGGCGGCGGAAACCGCCCCGCGGGTGGCGCCGGAAAGTGAGACGCCGTCAACTGTCCGTCAGCTCGGGTCAGCCGACCGGAGCTTCCTTCCGCAACCGGAACCAGTAGAAACCGTGCCCCGCGAGAGTCAGCAGGTAGGGCCACTGACCGACGGCCGGGAAGCGCACCCCGCCGATCAGCTCCACCGGATGACGCCCGTTGAACGCCCGCAGATCGAGCTCCGTGGGCTGCGCGAACCGCGAGAAGTTGTGGACGCACAGCACGAGATCGTCCTTGTACTCGCGGGTGAACGCGAGCACGGCGGGGTTCGACGACGGCAGTTCGCTGTACGAGCCGAGACCGAAGGCCGGATTCTGCTTGCGGATCTCGATCATCCGCCGCGTCCAGTGCAGCAGCGACGAGGGCGAGGCCATCGCCGCCTCGACGTTGGTGACCTGGTAGCCGTAGACCGGGTCCATGATCGTGGGGAGGTAGAGCCGTCCCGGGTCGCTCGAGGAGAAGCCGGCGTTGCGGTCGGGCGTCCACTGCATCGGGGTGCGTACGGCGTCGCGGTCGCCCAGCCAGATGTTGTCGCCCATCCCGATCTCGTCCCCGTAGTAGAGGATCGGGGAGCCGGGCAGGGACAGGAGCAGCGCCGTGAACAGCTCGATCTGGTTGCGGTCGTTGTCCAGGAGGGGCGCGAGGCGGCGGCGGATGCCGATGTTGGCCCGCATCCGCGGATCCTTGGCGTACTCCGCGTACATGTAGTCGCGCTCTTCGTCCGTGACCATCTCGAGCGTGAGCTCGTCGTGGTTGCGCAGGAAGATGCCCCACTGGCAGCCGGACGGGATCGCCGGGGTCTTCGCCAGGATTTCCGAGACCGGGTAGCGGCTCTCGCGCCGTACGGCCATGAAGATCCGCGGCATGACCGGGAAGTGGAACGCCATGTGGCACTCGTCGCCGCCGGCCGGGAAGTCGCCGAAGTAGTCGACCACGTCCTCGGGCCACTGGTTGGCCTCGGCCAGCAGCACCGTGTCCGGGTAGTTGGCGTCGATCTCCTTGCGGACCCGCTTGAGGAAGTCGTGGGTCTCGGGGAGGTTCTCGCAGTTGGTGCCCTCGCGTTGGTAGAGGTACGGCACCGCGTCGACGCGGAAGCCGTCGATGCCGAGGTCCAGCCAGAAGCGGAGAGCCGAGATGATCTCTTCCTGCACGGCCGGGTTCTCGTAGTTGAGATCGGGCTGGTGCGAGAAGAACCGGTGCCAGTAGTACTGCTTGCGCACCGGGTCGAAGGTCCAGTTGGACGTCTCGGTGTCGACGAAGATGATCCGGGCGTCCGGGAACTGCTTGTCGTCGTCGGCCCAGACGTAGTAGTCGCCGTACGGCCCGTCCGGGTCCGTGCGGGACTGCTGGAACCAGTCGTGCTGGTCGCTCGTGTGGTTCATGACGAAGTCGATGATCACGCGCATGCCGCGCTGGTGCGAGGCGTCGACGAACTCCACGAAGTCGGCGAGGTCACCGAACTCCGGCAGCACGGCGGTGTAGTCGGAGACGTCGTAACCACCGTCGCGCAGCGGGGACTTGAAGAACGGCGGCAGCCAGAGGCAGTCGACACCGAGCCACTGCAGATAGTCCAGCTTGGCGGTGAGACCCTTCAGGTCGCCGACGCCGTCGCCGTTGGAGTCCTGGAAGGACCGGACGAGTACCTCGTAGAAGACGGCGCGCTTGAACCAGTCGGGATCGCGGTCCTTGGCGGGAGTGTCCTCGAACAGGTCGTGGACGGGCTCATTGACGATCATGGCGTGGGTGACCCTCCGGTCGGCGGGGACGGTCGCAGAACGACGACGTGCGCGGGTGTCACACCCGGCTCCAGACGCACATAGAAAGTCCTGCCCCAGTGATAGGTGGCGCCGGTGAGCTCGTCGCGCACCGGCACGCTCTCGTGCCGGTCGAGGCCGAGATGCGGCATGTCCAACGAGACCGTGGCCTCCTGGGTGTGGTGAGGGTCGAGGTTGACGACCACGAGAACGATGTTCGAACCGCAGCGCTTGCTGTAAGCGATCAGCGCCTCGTTGTCGACGGAGTGGAAGTGCACGTCGCGCAGTTGCTGGAGCGCCGGGTGGCGACGCCGGATCCGGTTGAGGGTCGTGATCAGGGGTGCCAGCGAGCGGCCCTCACGTTCCGCCGACTCCCAGTCCCTGACCTTGAGTTGGTACTTCTCCGAGTCCTGGTACTCCTCGCTCCCGGGATGCACCGGGGTGTTCTCGCACAGCTCGAAGCCCGCGTACACGCCCCAGGAGGGGGACAGCGTGGCGGCGAGCACGGCCCTCGCCTCGAAGGCCGGACGGCCGCCGTCCTGGAGGTAACCGGGAAGAATGTCGGGGGTGTTCACGAAGAAGTTGGGCCGCATGTACGAGGAACTCTCGCCCGAAAGCTCCTGGACGTACTCGGTGAGTTCCTGCTTGCTGTTACGCCAGGTGAAGTACGTGTACGACTGCTGGAAGCCCACCGCGGCCAGCGTGCGCATCATCGCGGGGCGGGTGAAGGCCTCGGCAAGGAAGATCACGTCCGGGTCGGTGCGGTTGATGTCGGCGATCACCTTCTCCCAGAAGACGACCGGTTTGGTGTGCGGATTGTCCACGCGGAAGATCCGCACGCCGTGGTCCATCCAGAAGCGCAGAATGCGAACGGTCTCCGCGACGATGCCGCCCAGGTCCTTGTCGAACGCGATCGGGTAGATGTCCTGGTACTTCTTCGGCGGGTTCTCGGCGTAGGCGATGGACCCGTCGGGCCGGTGGTGGAACCACTCGGGGTGTTCCCTCACCCAGGGGTGGTCCGGGGAGCACTGGAGCGCGAAGTCCAGCGCGATCTCCATCCGCAGGGTGCGGGCCGTCTCGACGAAGTGGTCGAAGTCCTCGAGCGTGCCGAGTTCCGGGTGCACGGCGTCGTGACCGCCGTCGGCCGAACCGATGGCCCAGGGCACTCCCGGGTCGTCGGCTCCGGGGGAGAGGCTGTTGTTGGGGCCCTTGCGGTGAGAGGTGCCGATGGGGTGGATCGGGGGGAGGTAGACGACGTCGAACCCCATGGCGGCGACGGCCGGAAGCCGGTCCGCGGCGGTGCGGAAGGTGCCGCTGATGATCCGCGGAGGCTGCGGGGGCAGTTCCGCCTTCACGGCCGCGCGCTTCTTCGCGGCCGCAGAGGTCGCGGAAGCCGGAGAGCCCGCGGCGGCCTTGGAGGCCTTCGAGGCCTTCGTGACGCGTGGCTTGCGCGCGGGCTTCACGGGGGTGGCCGGCTCCGGCCCCGCGCCCTCGGACCGCGGGAACATCTCGTACCAGGAGCCGTACAGGGCGCGCCTGCGCTCCACGGTCAGGGGCATCGGACGGGAGGCGGTGACCAGCTCGCGCAGTGGATGACGGCCGAGCGCCTCGTTCACCTCGGGGGTGAGCGCGGCGGCGAGCCGGGACGCCGACGGCCGCTTCGTGTCGCGCAGGGCGTCGACTGCGGCCAGAACCGCCTCGCGCCCGTCCCGCTTCGGTACGCCCGTGGCGGCCCGCTCGTACAGCTCGGCCCCCTCCGCGAGGACCAGTTCGGTGTCGATGCCGGCGGGAATCTTGATCTGTGCGTTCCCACGCCAGGTGGTGACCGGATCGCTCCACGCCTCGACGGTGTAGGTCCAGTGGCCCTCGGCGGACGGGGTGACATCGGCACCCCATCGGTCCGTGCCCGGCGCGAGCTCGCGCATCGGCGTCCAGGGACCGGGCCGTCCGCTCGGATCGGCGAGGACGACGTTGGCTGCCACCGCGTCATGGCCTTCACGGAAGACGGTGGCGCTGACCTGGAAGGTCTCACCTGCGACGGCTTTGGCCGGCCGTCTGCCGCAGTCGACGAGAGGACGGACGTCCAGGACGGGAATGCGACCGATCATGGAATCACCTGGGGGCTGGAGCTCGGCATGCGCGGACCGCGGCGTGGGCGTGAAGGGCTGACCGCGCGCGCCGCGATGGTGGGGTTGCGTCCTTTGTAGCTGCTCAGTTGTCGGCTGGCGGGCTGTGTGCATGGCCGCTCCTGTCCGCGTTCACTCGAATGGCACTCGAATGGCAGGTGCGCGGGGGATTCGTGCTCGGATCGGGGGCACCTGGGATGTGCTGCGCGAGCCGTGTTCGGGCTGAGTACCGGGGAAGCCTTCCCACCGTTTTCGGGCGGCCAACCCGACGGTGTGTTAACTCCTGGGTGCACTCGGTGCACGCGCTGTGCGCCGCGCGCCGGTCCCCGGCCGTCGCGTGGACGCACCACCGCAGCCTTCCTTGTGGTGCGAAGCGCCACAAGGTCGCGCGACGAGGGGAAATCAGCCATATCGCCCGTGACGGATGTGTGCGCATCTGGCCCATGCGGCCACCGGGGTCGATGAGGTGCCCGGGGCCCGCGGGACGGACGTGGCTCCCGGGGGCTCGGGGAGGGCGCACACGGTGCAACAGCCGGGCCCGGGGCGGGCGTGCCGATCGGCGCCGGACCCACTGAGCCGGTCGCGCGCCGTGGTTGCGTACCGTGCCGCGCCGCTACCGTCGAGGGTGACGGAGAGGACGCACACCGTGGTGCGTCCCCTCGGATCCGTACGTCCCCTGTAAAGGTGGGATACGTGAAGGCCATTCGTCGATTCACCGTGCGTCCCGTCCTCCCCGAACCCCTGCAACCGCTCAGCGACCTCGCCCGCAACCTGCGCTGGTCCTGGCACACCGAGACCCAGAACCTCTTCCAGGCCGCCGACCCGGAGGGCTGGCGGCCCGCGGACGCCGACCCCGTGCGCCTGCTGGGCGCCGTGTCCGCCGGACGCCTCGCCGAGCTGGCCGGGGACCAGCAGTTCCTGCGGCGGCTCACCGAGGTGTCCGAGGACCTCCGGGAGTACCTGGGCGGCCCGAGGTGGTATCAGAACCAGCTCTCCCAGGGCGCGGAGCTCCCCGCAGCCGTCGCCTACTTCTCACCCGAGTTCGGGGTCACCGCGGCTCTGCCCCAGTACTCGGGCGGCCTCGGCATCCTGGCCGGGGACCATCTCAAGGCCGCCAGCGACCTGGGCGTCCCACTCATCGGAGTCGGGCTGCTCTACCGGCACGGCTACTTCCGCCAGAGCCTGTCCCGGGACGGCTGGCAACAGGAGCACTATCCCGTCCTCGACCCCAACGAACTGCCGCTCACTCTCGTACGGGAGGCGGACGGCACCCCCAGCCGGGTGGTGCTCGCCCTTCCCGGCGGACGCTCCCTGTACGCCTCGATCTGGCAGGCCCAGGTCGGCCGCGTCCCCCTGCTGCTGCTCGACTCCGACGTGGAGGAGAACGCGCCGGGCGAGCGCGATGTCACCGACCGGCTGTACGGCGGCGGCAGCGACCACCGCCTCCTCCAGGAGATGCTGCTCGGCATCGGCGGGGTGCGCGCCGTGCGGACCTACTGCCGGCTGACCGGGCACGCCGCCCCCGAGGTGTTCCACACCAACGAGGGGCACGCCGGATTCCTCGGCCTCGAGCGGATCCGTGAGCTCTCCGAGACGGGCCTCGACTTCGACCCCGCCCTGGAAGTGGTGCGGGCCGGCACGGTCTTCACCACGCACACCCCGGTGCCCGCCGGGATAGACCGATTCGAACGCCAGCTGGTCGCCCGGCACTTCGGTGACGACGGTGAACTGCCGGGCGTCGGCGTGGACCGGATTCTCCGGCTCGGCATGGAGTCCTACACCGGCGGCGAGCCGGGTCTGTTCAACATGGCGGTGATGGGGCTGCGGCTCGCCCAGCGGGCCAACGGCGTCTCCACCCTGCACGGGGCCGTCAGCCGGGAGATGTTCTCCGGGCTCTGGCCGGGATTCGACCCCACCGAGGTGCCGATCACCTCGGTGACCAACGGGGTTCATGCGCCGACGTGGGTCGCGCCCGAGGTTCTCCGGCTCGGCGCCAGGAAATTCGGCACCGAACGCGCGGAGAACGCACTGGCGGGAGCCGAGGTCGGCGAGACTGCCGACGTCGGCCGGGCCGGCACCCCCAGACGCTGGGACGCCGTGACCAACGTCCCGGACCGCGAGATCTGGGACCTGCGCCGCGGGCTGCGCGAGCAGCTCGTGACCGAGGTGCGCAAACGCCTCTACGCCTCCTGGCGCAGGCGCGGCGCGGGCACGGCCGAGCTGGGCTGGATCGACGACGTGCTCGATCCGGACGTCCTGACCATCGGCTTCGCCCGCCGGGTGCCGTCGTACAAGCGCCTCACGCTCATGCTGCACGACCGCGACCGGCTGCGGGAGCTGCTGCTCCACCCGACGCACCCGATCCAGATCGTCGTCGCGGGCAAGGCGCACCCCGCGGACGACGGCGGGAAGCGGCTGGTCCAGGAGCTGGTGCGGTTCTCGGACGACCCGCGGGTGCGCCATCGCATCGTCTTCCTGCCGGACTACGGCATGGGCATGGCGCAGAAGCTGTACCCGGGCTGCGACGTCTGGCTCAACAACCCGCTTCGCCCGCTGGAGGCGTGCGGCACCAGCGGGATGAAGGCGGCGCTCAACGGCTGCCTCAACCTCTCCGTACGCGACGGCTGGTGGGACGAGTGGTTCGAGCCGGACTTCGGGTGGGCGATCCCCACCGCCGACGGCTCCGCCACGAACGAGGAGCGGCGCGACGAGCTGGAGGCCAACGCCCTCTACTCGCTGATCGAGGAGCGGGTCGCCCCGCGCTTCTACGACCGCAACGACGAGGACCTGCCCGAGCGGTGGATCGAGATGGTCCGGCGCACCCTGGTCACCCTGGGGCCCAAGGTTCTCGCGGGACGCATGGTGCGTGAGTACGTGGAGCGGCTGTACGCCCCGGCCGCCCAGGCACGCAAGGCACTGGATCCCGCGGCGGCCCGCCGGCTCGCCGACTGGAAGTCCAGGATCCACGCCGCCTGGCCGCAGGTGGCCGTCGACCATGTGGAGGCCTCGGCCGACACCGTCGTCGGAGGCTCCGCGGAGCTGGGGTCGACCCTGGCGCTCCGGGTGCGGATCGCGCTGGGCGGCCTCGAGCCGGAGGACGTGGAGGTGCAGGTGGTCGCAGGGCGGGTCGACTCCGGCGACGCGATCGCGGAGGCCCAGACGTTCCCGCTGAAGCCTGCGGGCGGTCATGATCTGGAGGACCGCTGGCTGTACGAGGGCCCCCTCGCGCTCGACCGTACGGGACCGTACGGCTACACCGTGCGCGTACTGCCCTCGCACCCCCTGCTCGCCTCGAATGCGGAGCTCGGACTGGTCGCGGTGCCGAACGCGGCGACGAGCGAGGACGGGGGCGGCGTCCTGCTTCGCTGACGGCATGTCACGTCCGGTGGTCCGGCACCCGTGCCGGGCCCTTCCGTTCCCGCGGTCCGGGGGCAACGCGCACTCCGTCCGGCTCCGGCGGGTCGCGGGCCCCCGGCCCGCCGGTAGATGGCCGTGGCACCGGCAGGGGTGCAATCACCGTGATCTGGCTAACATGACAGCGTCGGCAGATGCTGGAGTGGCTCCGGAGTAACCGTCGAGACATCAAGGCGTCCGCGGACGCGACTGGAGGTCAGCACGGTGAACGGCGGCGAGAGCCGAGCGAGACGCCTGAGCCGTCGACTTGCCGCGCAGGGCATCGCCTCCCGGAGGCTGCACGTCCGGCCCGCGAGCACCGTGGGCGCACTGCAGGGCGACCGTTTCACCACAGCTGCCCGGCTGCGCTGGCTCCACGCGGCAAGCACCCGGATCGGCACCTCCCTCGACCTGGAACGGACGGCGCAGGAGCTGGCCGGGTTCAGCGTCCCCCGGCTGGCCGACGGGGCGGCCGTCGACCTCCTGGAGTCCGTGCTCCTGGGCGAGGAGG
Source organism: Streptomyces sp. NBC_00887 (assembly GCF_045207585.1). Classification (NCBI taxonomy): domain Bacteria; kingdom Bacillati; phylum Actinomycetota; class Actinomycetes; order Kitasatosporales; family Streptomycetaceae; genus Streptomyces; species Streptomyces sp. NBC_00887. Next base: position 4,461,844 of record NZ_CP108788.1, on the reverse strand, counting down.
GCGAACGCGTCACCGGCGCCGGGGTGCCGGTGACGCGGGCCATGGCGGTCAGGGCCGTCGAGTCGCTGTCAGGTCTTGAACCCGCCCCGGTCGGCAAGGTGGTCGACCGCCGGCAGTACCGCGAGACGCTGCTGACCCTCCACTGCCTGCGCAACCGCCAGTCGGTTCTGGTCAGCCGGATGACCGACGAGGACTACCAGCGCGTCGCGCCGACGGCCAGTGCCGCGGTGGCGATGCGGCGCCAGGGCGTCCACAGCTACATGGCGGTACCGCTGATCGCCCGCGGTGTACTGCTCGGATCCGCAGACTTCGTACGTGCCGGTGACAGTCCGCCCTTCAACCGGGCCGACGTGGAACTGGCGGGACAGCTCGCCGCCATGGCCGCGGTCTTCATGGACAACGCCCGGCTCTACGGACGCGAGCGCGAGCACGTCGTCTCGCTCCAGCGCAGCCTGCTCCCGCGCGCCACTCCGCACACCCCCGGGCTGAAGGTCCACGCGCAGTACGCGCCCGCCTTCGACGCGCACGGTGTGGGCGGCGACTGGTACGACGTGGTGGCGCTGCCCAGCGGGCGTACCGCGCTGGTCGTCGGCGACGTGACCGGGCACGGTCTGCCCGCGGCGGTCACGATGGGGCGGCTGCGCACCGTCGCCCGTACGCTCATGACGCTGGACATCGAGCCCGACCGGGTGCTCGCCCGGCTGGATCTGGCCACCCGCGACCTCGAGGACGACCAGGTCGCCACCTGTCTGTGCGCGGTCTACGACCCCGCGGACTCCACCTACACCATCGCGAGCGCGGGCCATCCGCCGCCGCTGCTGGTCGGCCCGGACGGTGTGCCCCGCTTCCTCGACGTGCCGGTCGGCGCACCGCTGGGCGCCGGGGTCATCCCGTACGACCCGCTGCGGCTGCGGGGGCCGGCGGGCGGCCGGCTGGTGCTCTACACCGACGGCTTGATCAAGACGCGCGTGGATGACGTGGACGCCCAGCTGGAGGGGTTGCGCGCCACGGTCGCCGCGATGGCGTCCGAGCAGCTCGACGACGGCAGCCTGCTCACCTCGCTGCGGGCGGCCGAAGGCCGCTTCGACGAGGCGGTGCTGCTGGTCGCCGGGGGGCATGAGCTGTCCGACGACGTCAGGCTGCAGGTGTGGGACCTCCCCACCGAGGGCAACCCGGCCTCCACCGCCCGGAAGCTCGTCACCGAGCAGCTTGCGCAGTGGAGCCTGACCGAGCTCGCGGACGTCACCGAACTGGTCGTCAGCGAGCTGGTCGGCAACGCCCTGCGGTACGGCGGCGGCCCCGGCAAGCTGCGGCTGCTGTGCGACGACCGGCTCCGGGTGGAGGTCGCGGACACGGGTCCGGACCTGCCGCAGATCCAGCACGCCGATGTGAGCGACGAGGGCGGCCGCGGGCTGCAGCTCATCAACCTGCTGTGCCGCAGGTGGGGTTCGTGCCGCACGGCGACCGGCAAGGTCGTCTGGGCGGAGCAGAACCTGCCCCGCTAGGCGGTCCGGCCTCCCGGCGCTCCTCCCTTGCAGGGCCCTGTGCAGTCCTGTGCCGGTGCAGTCCTGTGCCGTCCTGCCTCGTCCCGCGCCGTTCGTTTCCTGAACGCGACGCCTTGACGTGTCCATGCAATGGCTTTACGTTCCTCACTCATCGCAGGTTCACAACTCGGCTCATCGTTCACCTACATGAACCGAGTTGGTGGAACACCTCCCACCGGAAGGCACCCCCACATGCGTACCGGCACCATCGCTCGCGTCATCGGCACCGCCGCCGCCCTGGCCGCGCTGATCACCACGGCCTTCACGGCCCCCGCCATGGCCGACCGGCCCGCCCCGGCCGGGGCCGCCCCCGACCGGGCCGTGAAGGCGGCCGCGCCGGCCGCCTTCACCCACCCCGGTGTCCTGGTCAGCCGCCCTCAGCTCGACTTCGTACGGGCGAAGGTCCAGGCGGGCGCCCAGCCCTGGAAGGGGGCGTACGACCAGATGCTGGCCAGCAGGTACGCCTCGCTCACCCGGACCGCCGAACCCCGTGCGGTCGTGGAGTGCGGCTCGTACTCCACCCCCAACTACGGCTGTACCGACGAGCGTGAGGACGCGATAGCCGCGTACACCCTCTCGCTGGCCTGGTACATCAGCCGGGACAGCCGCTACGCCCAGAAGGCGATCCAGATCATGGACGCCTGGTCGAACGTGATCACGGACCACACCAACAGCAACGCACCGCTGCAGACCGGCTGGGCCGGCTCCTCCTGGCCGCGGGCCGCCGAGATCATCAAGTACACCTACAGCGGCTGGCCGAACTCCGGCCGCTTCGGCACGATGCTGCGCACCGTGTACCTGCCCGAGGTGACCAACGGCTCGCACAGCAACGGCAACTGGGAACTGTCCATGACCGAGGCCGCCATCGGCATCGCGGTCTTCCTCGAGGACCGCGCCGCGTACGACAAGGCCGTGACCACATTCCGCGGGCGCGTTCCCGCGTACATCTATGTGACCGCCGACGGTTCACTGCCGAAGGCGGCGCCCGGCAGCGGTCTCGACACGCGGGACGAGATCATCAGGTACTGGCAGGGGCAGTCGACCTTCATGGACGGCCTCTCCCAGGAGACCTGCCGCGACCTCACCCACACCGGCTACGGGCTCTCCGCCATCTCCCACATCGCCGAGACCAGCCGCATCCAGGGCCAGGACCTCTATCCCGAGGTCGCCGACCGGCTGCGCCACGCGCTCGGCCTGCACGCCAAGTACCAGCTGGGCACGGCGGTTCCGTCCTCGCTGTGCGGCGGCTCGCTCAAGGACAGCCTGGGCCCCGTCACGGAGGTCGGGTTCAACGCCCTGCACAACCGCATGGGTTACGCGATGTCGAACACCCAGACACTCACCGAGCGGCAACGGCCCGCCGCGTCGAACAACCTGTTCGTGGCCTGGGAGACCCTGACCCACGCAGGCAACCCCGGCTGAGACAGCGGGCACGACCGGCACGCACGACGGCCCGGGGGAGCGATGCTCTCCCGGGCCGTCCCGCGTACGTCAGTTGCTCAGTCGCTCGCTGCTGTTCTGCGGCAGCAGGTGCCTGCTCACCTGGTCAGAAGGTCAGCTTGACGCTGTTGAAGGTCCCGGTGTCGCCCGAGTAGGCGTCCTGGATCTTCAGGTTCCACGTGCCGTTCGCCACCTCGGACGAGGCGTTGACCGTGTAGGTCGCCACCACGTTGTCCGCGGAGTCGCTCGAGGAGGAGTTCTTCAGCCGGTAGGCCGTACCGTCCGGGGCGACCAGGTCGAGGACGAGGTCACCGCGGTAGGTGTGCGTGATGTTGACGGCGACCAGGAGGTCGCTCGGCGCGTTGCCCGTGATGCCCGTGACGGCGACGGGGATGTTGGTGGTGCTCCGGTCGGCGAGTGCCTTGACGGTCGTGTTCTGGAAGACCGTGCCGCCCGGGTCGGGGTCGCCGCCGCCGGGGCGGGCTCCCACGTTGATGCCGGCCCACGCATGGGCGACCGCGGCGTACTCGGTGCTGGTCGTGCCGTACAGCTCACCGGCCACGGCGAGGGTGCCGGTGCGGGCGGCCGCGTAGTTCGTCGTCGACGTGAACTTGGTGGTGAGCGCCTTGAACCAGATCTGCGCGGCCTTGTCCCGGCCGATGCCCGTCACCGGAAGGCCGTCGGAGGTCGGGGAGTTGTACGAGACCCCGTTGACGGTCTTGGCGCCGCTGCCCTCGGAGAGCAGGTAGAACCAGTGGTTCGCCGGGCCCGAGGAGTAGTGGACGTCGACCGAGCCGATGCCCGAGTACCACGCGTCCTTGGACGCGCCGTCCTTGCTCGGCTTGTCCATGTAGCGCAGCGGGGTGCCGTCGCCGTTGATGTCGATCTTCTCGCCGACGAAGTAGTCGCCGGGGTCCTCCGCGGTGTTGGAGTAGAACTCGACCGCGGCGGCGAAGATGTCACTGGTCGCCTCGTTGAGGCCGCCGGACTCGCCGCTGTAGTTGAGGCCCGCGGTGTTGGAGGTGACGCCGTGCGTCATCTCGTGGGCGGCCACGTCCAGCGAGGTCAGGGGCGCGGCGTTGCCGCTGCCGTCCCCGTACGTCATGCAGAAGCAGCTGTCGGACCAGAAGGCGTTGACGTAGTTGTTGCCGTAGTGGACGCGGGAGTACGCACCGACGCCGTCACCCCGGATGCCGCTGCGGCCGTGGATGTTCTTGTAGTAGTCCCACGTCTCGGCCGCGCCGTAGTGGGCGTCGGCCCCGGCGGTCTCCAGGTTCGACGGGCTGCCGTTGCCCCAGATGTCGTCGGTGCCGGAGAAGAGCGTCCCGGTGCCCGACGTGCCGCGGTTCAGGTTGTACGTCTTGTGGTTGCCGCGCGTCGTGTCGGTGAGGTTGTACGAGCCCGAGGTGCCGAGCGTCACCTGACCGCTGTACTGGGTGTTGCCGGTGCCCGTCTCGATGGCCTGCCACTCGTAGAGCTTGGCGCCGGAGGAGGCGTCGGTGATGACGTGCAGCTCGTTCGGGGTGCCGTCGTGCTGGAGGCCGCCGACGACGGTCTCGTACGCGAGCCGGGGAGTGCCGTTCGCCGACCAGACCACCTTGCGCGGGGCCTTGCTGGCCTCGGCCTTCTTCGAGCCCTCGGCCTTCGCCGCGGTCAGGGCCTGCTTCTCGGCGGTGGCGGGAGCGACGTCCGCCGTGGTGCCGACCGCCTTCAGCTGGGCACCGGTGGCCTTGGACGCCTTCGTGACGCCCTCGGTCCTCCCGGACTTCGTCTCGGCCACGACCAGGTCGCCACCGAGGACGGGAAGGCCGTCGAGGGTGCGCTCGTAGCGGGTGTGCGTGGTGCCGTCGACGTCCTGGACGACATCGCGGACGACGAGCTTCTCCGTGGCGCCGAGACCGAGCTCCTTGGCGGTGGCCGCCTTGGTGGCGTTGGCCTCGCGGAGGAGTTCGGCACGCTGGGCGGGGGAGAGCTTCGCGGGCAGCGAACCCGGGTCGGCGCCCTTGGCGGCGGCGGCCGAGGAGGCGGCGGCGTCGGGAGCGGCGGTGGCCGCGCCGGTCTGGACTCCGACGGCGAGGAGGGCTGCTGCGGCTATCAGAGCGCCGGTCGCGGTGGCACGACGGCTGGATCTGGATCTCACGCGGACTCCTTCTGCGAGGGGGGTGACAGCCGGCTGGGTGAGCCGGCCGGGCAGAGCAGGCGGTGCGCAGAACGGGGGAAGAGTCCCAGCAGAAAGGGGTGTATGTCAGGACCGCGTCAACACATTGGCCGGAAGTCGTCCGTTGCCGGAATGGTCATGTTCGTTAAGCGGACGTTTCGCCGTGTGTCATCCGGGTGCCGCAAAACGGGTGCCGGGACCGCCCGGGGCCAGAATTCGCAGGGTGAGTTGAGATTTCGTTCGAATTCACGGTGTTCGAACGGCGAAGCGGCAAACGGACGATGACCACGTGCTGAGACGGCGCGGAACTGTGGCCAGTTCTGCGCCGTCCCTCGGCGGTCGCGCGCCTACCCGTCGGTACTCCGTCAGGCCAGGCTCTCCCGCCACGCGCGGTGCAGTCCGGCGAACCTGCCGTCGGAGCCGATGAGTTCGGCCGGACTGCCGTCCTCCACGATCCGGCCGTGCTCCATCACCAGCACCCGGTCCGCGATCTCCACGGTCGACAGGCGGTGGGCGATCACCACCGCAGTACGGCCGTGCAGCACGGTGTCCATGGCGCGCTGCACCGCCCGCTCGCCGGGGATGTCGAGCGAGCTCGTCGCCTCGTCGAGGATCAGTACGGCGGGGTCCGCCAGCAACGCGCGGGCGAACGCCACCAGCTGACGCTGGCCGGCCGAGATCCGGCCGCCCCGCTTGCGTACGTCCGTGGCGTAGCCGTCGGGCAGGCCGCTGATGAAGTCGTGCGCGCCGATGGCCTTGGCCGCGTGCTCGATCTCCTCGGGAGTCGCCTCCGGTCGGCCGATCGCGATGTTCTCCGCGATCGTCCCCGAGAACAGGAACGCCTCCTGGGTCACCATCACCACGCCCCGCCGCAGCTCCGGCGTCGCCAGATCGCGCAGATCGGTGCCGTCCAGCAGGACCCGGCCCTCGGTCGGATCGTAGAAGCGCGCCAGCAGCTTGGCGAGCGTCGACTTGCCCGCGCCCGTCGAACCGACCACGGCCACGGTCTGGCCCGCCGGAATCGTCAGACCGAAGCGGGGCAGGACCTCGCCGCCCGTCCGGTAGGCGAACCGCACCCTTTCGAACGTCACCTCGCGGCCCGGGTGCTCACCTGCGGGGGAGGGGAGTTCCTTCGGCGAGGCCGGCTCGGGAACGGTGGGCGTCTGCGCCAGCAGACCGGCGATCTTCTCCAGTGAGGCAGCCGCCGACTGGTAGGAGTTGAGGAACATCGCGAGCCGGTCGATCGGGTCGTACAGCCGCCGCAGGTACAGCACCGCCGCGGCCAGCACACCGAGTGCCAGGGTCCCCGACGCCACCCGGTAGGCACCCCACAGCACCATCGCGGCCACCGCCGTGTTGGCGACCAGCCGGGAACCGACGACATAGCGGGCCATCTCCAGCAGCGCGTCCCCGTTCCGCCGCTCGTGGCGGTGGTTGAGCACCGAGAAGTCCGCGTCGTTGACCCGCTCCCTGCGGAAGGCCTGCACGGGGCGGATCCCGTTCATCGTCTCCGCGAACTTCACGATGACCGCGGCGATGGCCGAGGAACGCGCCGAATAGGCCTCGGCCGCCCGGCGCCGGTAACTCCGCACCAGCAGGTACAGGGGCGCGAAGGAGGCCACCGCGATCGCGCCGATGCCGAGATCCAGCCACAGCAGCATCAGTGAGATCGACACGAACGACAGGACCACACCGATGAGTTCCTGGAGCCCTTCGCTCAGCAGCTCGCGCAGGGACTCCACATCCGTGGTCGAGCGCGAGATCAGCCGGCCGGAGGTGTAGCGCTCGTGGAAGTCCACGCTGAGCGCCTGCGCGTGGCGGAAGATCCGGCCGCGCAGATCGAGCAGCACGTCCTGGTTGATCCGCGCGGCGGCCCGGATGAACGCGTACTGCAGCGCCCCCGCGCCGACCGAGCACACGCCGTACCCCACGCCCACGGCGATCAGCGGCCCGTAGTCGTGGTCCCGGAACGCGGGCACGCCGCTGTCGATGGCGTACGCGACCAGCAGCGGCCCCGCCTGCACGGCGACCTGCTGGACCAGGAGCAGGAGGGACGCCACGACCACCCGGGCCCGCAGGGGGCCGAGCAGCGAGGTCAGCAGGGCCCAGGTCGAACCGGGCGGCGCGGGAAGGGCGTCGTGGTCGAAGGCGTCCCCGGGGCCCGGCCGGTCCGGCTCCGTCCGGGGAAGGTCCTCCTCGGCGAGGACGGGTCCGTCGGTGGCGGCAGGTCCGCCGGTGGTGGCACTGGTCATCGGGAGCTGCCCTCCTCGGCAGTGAGCTCACGGGCGTCGTCCTCGGCACCGGACATCAGCCAGGCGTATTCGGCACTGGTGCGCAGAAGTTCCTGATGGGTCCCGACGGCGCTGATCCGGCCCTCGGACAGCAGAGCCACCCGGTCGGCCAGCATCACCGTGGACGGCCGGTGCGCGACCACCACGGCCGTCGTCTCGTCGAGCACGCGCCGCAGTGCCGCCTCCACCAGCGCCTCCGTGTGCACATCCAGGGCGGAGAGCGGGTCGTCGAGCACCAGGAACCGCGGCTCGCCGACCACCGCGCGGGCCAGCGCGAGGCGCTGGCGCTGGCCGCCGGAGAGACTCAGCCCCTGCTCCCCCACCTGGGTGTCGACACCCTGCGGCAGGTCGTACACGAAGTCGGCCTGCGCCACCGCGAGCGCCCGGCGCAGCTCCTTCTCACCCGCACCGTCCGCGCCCATCAGGACGTTCTCCCCGACGGTCGCCGAGAAGAGCGTCGGCTCCTCGAACGCCACCGAGACGAGCTCGCGCAGCCTCGGCCGTCCCATCGTGGCGATGTCCTCGCCGTCCAGCAGGATCCGCCCGCCGGAGACCTCGTGCAGCCGCGGGACGAGAGCCGTGAGCGTCGTCTTCCCCGACCCGGTCGCCCCCACCAGGGCCATCGTCTCGCCGGGCCGGACCCTCAGGTCGATCCGGGCCAGTACGGGTACGGAACCGGGCTCGGCGTCCGGGTAGCGGAACTCGACCCCGTCGAAGACGAGGCCCGCGCCGCCCCGCCCGGCCGCCGCGTCCGGGGCGTCCTCGTCCAGCTCCTCGGCGACGTCCATGACCTCGAAGTAGCGGTCGGCGGCCGTCGCCGACTCCTGGCTCATCGCCAGCAGGAAGCCGATCGACTCGACCGGCCAGCGCAGCGCGAGCGCCGTCGACAGGAACGCGACCAGCGTCCCGGCCGACAGCTCGCCGTCCGCCACCTGGATCGTGCCGAGCACCAGCGCGGCACCGATCGCCAGCTCGGGGATGGCGGTGATGAGTGCCCAGATCCCCGCGAGCAGCCGGGCCTTGCCCAGCTCCGTACCGCGCAGCCGCTGCGCCAGCGCGCGGAAGGCCTGCGCCTGGCTGCGGTTCCGGCCGAAACCCTTCACGATGCGGATGCCCAGCACGCTCTCCTCGACGACCGTCGTCAGATCACCGACCTGGTCCTGCGCGGAGCGCGCCACCAGCGCGTACTTCGTCTCGAACAGCGAGCACAGGACCATCAGCGGCAGCGCGGGCGCCAGGAGCACCAGCCCGAGCGACCAGTCCTGGGCGAACAGGATGACGAAACCGACCAGGATCGTGGTGGTGTTGACCAGCAGGAACGTCAGCGGGAAAGCCAGGAACATCCGCATCAGCATCAGATCCGTGGTCCCGCGCGAGAGCAGCTGCCCCGAGGGCCAGCGGTCGTGGAAGGCCACCGGAAGCCGTTGCAGATGCCGGTAGAGATCGGCGCGCATCGACGCCTCGACCCCCGCGAGCGGCCGCGCCACGAGCCACCGCCGGAGCCCGAACAGCCCCGCCTCGGCGATCCCCAGCAGCAGCAGATAGAGCGCGCCCAGCCATACTCCGCCCGGGTCCCGGTCCGCGACGGGACCGTCCACCATCCACTTCAGGACGAGGGGGATCACCAGGCCGAGACACGACGCCAGGACCGCCACCAGAGCGGCACTGAGCCAGCGCGTCCGCACCGGCCGGACATAGGGCCACAGACGCATGAGGGAGCGCACGGCGGACCGGTCCGTGGGCTCTGCAGGTTTTTCGGGCATCAGGAGCAAGCCTATGGTTCACCACTGACATCGCTCATCTGGTTTTCCGGACACTCCGCACCGGTCGGAGGTCTCCGTCAACCGATCGGCGGATGCCGGTTCGAGCGTGACGGCGGATACCGCGGCACCGGTCCCGGCGGAATCCTCGACCTATGCCAGTCATCGAAGTGAACGCGGTACGCAAGGCGTACGCGGGGCGCGTCGCGGTCGACGGAGTGAGCTTCTCCGTGGACGAGGGGGAGATCTTCGGGATCCTCGGACCCAACGGAGCGGGCAAGACCACCACCGTCGAATGCGTCGAGGGACTGAGGATCCCCGACGCGGGCACGGTCCGGGTCGCCGGACTCGATCCCGTCGCCGACCGCGACCGGGTGACGCTCCTGCTCGGCGCCCAGCTCCAGGAGAGCGAACTGCAGCCCAAGCTGACCGTGCGGGAGGCGCTCGAGCTGTACAGCGCCTTCTATCCGCAGCCCGCCGACTGGCGGTCGCTCGCCGGACGGCTCGGACTGGACAGCCACCTGGACCGCCGCTTCGCCAAGCTGTCCGGCGGTCAGAAGCAGCGGCTGCTCATCGCACTCGCGCTCATCGGCAACCCACGGGTGGTCGTGCTCGACGAACTGACCACCGGCCTCGATCCGAGGGCCCGCAGGGACACCTGGCGGCTCATCGAGGAGATCCGGGCCGGCGGGGTGACGGTCCTGCTGGTCACCCACTTCATGGAGGAGGCCCGGCGACTCTGCGACCGGGTCGCGGTGATCGACAAGGGCCGGCTCGTCGCGCTCGACACCCCTGCCGGGCTGATCGGCCGGGCCGCGGGCTCCACCGTCATCTCCTTCACCCCGTCGGAACCGCTCCCGGCGACCGAGCTCGCCGGACTGCCCGGTGCCGTCTCCGTCTCCGTCGCGGAGTCCGACGGCGGGATCGTCGTCCACGGCGACGACGACACCGCCAACGCGGTCATCTCCCTGCTGGCCCGGCACAGCGTCACCGCACGCCACCTGCGCGTCCTGGAAACCAGCCTGGACGACGCCTTCCTCGACCTCACGGAACAGGCCGCCCGGACATGACCACAGCCATGAGCACAGAGCGCACCACGGGAACGAACGGCCCGCTCGCCGTGGTCCTCCGGGCGGAGACCCGTCTCTTCCTGCGGGAGCCGGGCAGCCTGTTCTGGATCCTCGTCTTCCCGACCGCCCTCCTGACGGTCCTCGGGCTCATCCCGTCCTTCCGACAGGACGACGCCGCCCTCGGCGGGAGGAGCGTCATCGACCTGTACGTACCGGTGGCCGTCCTGCTCGGCATGATCATGGCCGGGCTGCAGGCCATGCCGCCGATCCTCACCGGCTACCGCGAACGCGGCATCCTGCGCCGGATGTCCGCCACCCCGGTACGCCCGTCCGCGCTGCTGACCGCCCAGATCGCGCTGCACGGCGCGGCCTCCGCCGCTTCCGCCCTGCTCGCGATGGCCGTCGGGCGGATCGCGTTCGGGGTGAGGCTGCCGGAACAGGCCCTCGGCTACCTGCTGGCCCTGCTCCTGGCGGTCGCCTGCGTCCTCGCCCTCGGCGCCACGATCTGCGCGCTGTCCCGGACGACCAAGGCCTCGGCGGCCGTCGGGTCGGTGGCCTACCTCCTGATGATGTTCACCGCCGGCGTCTGGGTGCCCGTCCAGACCATGCCCGACCTGCTCCGCCGGATCGTCGGGGCGACCCCGTTCGGCGCCGCGTCCCAGGCGCTGGACCAGGCGGCCTCGGGCAGCTGGCCGGACTGGGTGTACCTGGGGGTGATGGCGCTGTGGACCGCGGCACTGGGGGCGGCAGCCACCCGGCTCTTCCGCTGGGAGTGACCCGGGAGACGGCGTCGGGGAGACTGCCGTCCATGGGTGACGGGGGAGTCGCGGTGAGCGGCGGCACGACGGTCGAGCAACGCTATGAGCAGTTCTACCGGTACGGTCCGTACACGCTTCTGGGCATCGCCGTCCTGATGGCCGGCCTGTCCTCCGACGTCATCGGGATGTCCCACGCCGACCTGTACGCCGCCGGGATCCTGGTCTCCGCGACCTGCGCCCTGCAACTGTGGTGGGACCGCACCCGGTCGGGCGTCCTCCCGCAGGCGCGCGCCGGACAGGTCTACTACGTCCTGCGGACCGTGCTCGGCTTCGCACTCTGCTGGTGCAACCCCTTCTTCTCCGCCTTTGCCGTCGTCGGCTACTTCGACGCGGGCGTCCTGCTGCCCAACCGATTCGTCCGCACCGGAGTGCTTTGCACCGCCGTCACGATGGCCGGTTCGCAGTCCGGCAGCGGAATGCCCCCGGCCTCCCTCCTCAACTGGGTTGCCTTCGGTGTGCTCTTCGTCCTGCACGCCTCCCTCTCCCTCCTCTTCGGCAACCTCGCCGCCCGGGAGGCCGAGAAGGCCCGGCGCCAGACCGAGACCATCGGCGAACTGGAGCGCACCAACACCCGGCTGGAACAAGCCCTCGCGGAGAACGCGGCCCTGCACGCCCAACTGCTCGTCCAGGCCCGGGAGGCCGGTGTCGCCGACGAGCGTCGGCGGCTGGCCGCCGAGATCCACGACACCCTCGCGCAGGGACTGACCGGAATCATCGCCCAGCTCCAGGCCGCCACGTCCACGGCGGACTCCGATCCGTCCCTGGCCCGCCAGCACCTGGACCGTGCCGCCGGGCTCGCCCGGCACAGCCTCGGTGAGGCACGTCGCTCCGTGCACAACCTGGTGCCGGCCGCGCTCGAGGACGACGATCTGCCCGGAGCACTCACGAAGACGGTCACCCGATGGGCCGAACGCACCAGCGTGCGCGCCGGCTTCACCGTCACGGGCGCCGTCGAGCCGATCCACGACGAGGTCGGCGCCACCCTGCTCCGTATCGCCGAGGAGTCCCTGTCCAACGCCGCCAGGCACGCCGGAGCGTCACGGGTCGGCGTCACGCTCTCCTACATGGGCGACGAGATCACCCTGGACGTACGCGACGACGGCCGCGGTTTCGACCCGGACGCGCTCCCGCCGTACGGCGGCTCGGGCGGATTCGGCCTCGGCGGGATGCGGTCCCGCGCCGAACGGATCGCGGGCACGGTCACGGTGGAGTCCGAACCCGGGCTGGGCACCGCCGTCTGCGCCAGAGTGCCTCTGGTCCCCCGTGGCTGACGGACAGTACGGTGGCCCGACATGACTGAGGCCACGGGCACCGCACGCGTCATCACCCTTCTCGTCGTCGACGACCACCCCGTCGTCCGCGACGGCCTGCGCGGCATGTTCGCCTCCGCCCCCGGCTTCGACGTACTCGGTGAGGCGGCCGACGGTGTGTCCGCCGTCGAGCTCGCCACCCGGCTGGACCCCGACGTCGTCCTGATGGACCTTCGGATGCCGGGCGGCGGGGGAGTGGCCGCCATCGCCGAGCTGACCCGGCTCGGCGCCCGGTCCAAGGTGCTCGTCCTGACCACGTACGACACCGACTCCGACACCCTGCCGGCGATCGAGGCGGGCGCGACCGGCTACCTCCTCAAGGACGCGCCCCGCGACGAACTCTTCACCGCCGTCCGTGCCGCCGCCGACGGCCGCACCGTGCTCTCGCCGGCCGTCGCGTCCCGGCTCATCGCGCGGGTGCGCGCGCCGGCCGCTCCCGGCCACGAGTCGCTGTCCGCGCGAGAGCGCGAGGTGCTGTGCCTCGTGGCCAGGGGGACGTCGAACCGCGAGATCGCCGCCGAACTGTTCATCAGCGAGGCGACCGTGAAGACGCACCTCACCCATGTCTTCGCCAAACTGGGTGCCAAGGACCGCGCCGCCGCCGTCGCCGTCGCCTACGAGCGGGGCATCCTCGGCTGAGCCGCTCCCTCACCCCGTCACCCGCAGCAGCAGCACCGACCTCCCCGGCACCGTCAGCGTCGTACCGCCCCCGTGGACCGTGCCGGGGGCAGTGGACTGGTCCTCCCGGGAGGTGTCCAGGAGCAGTTCGTAGGACCGCGCCCAGGGCGCTCCCGGCAGATGGAAGTCGCACGGGGTGTGCCCGGCGTGCAGGACCGCCAGGAAGCTGTCGTCGGTGATCTGCTCGCCCCTGGCGTCCCGGCCCGGGATGTCGCGCCCGGAGAGGTAGAGGCCGAGCGTCGCGGCCGGTGCGTACCAGTCCCCCTCCGTCATCTCCGCGCCCTGCGGGGTGAACCACGCCAGGTCCCGCAGCCCGTCGGGGGCCTGGGGGGTCCCGGCGAAGAAGGCGCGGCGGCGCAGTACCGGATGGGCGTGGCGCAGGGCCAGCACCCTGGTGGTCAGCTCGGTCAGCTCCCGCCACTCCGGCCGGTCGAGGAGCGACCAGTCCAGCCAGCCGATCTCGTTGTCCTGGCAGTACGCGTTGTTGTTTCCGCCCTGCGTACGGCCCATCTCGTCGCCCGCCACCAGCATCGGTACACCCGTCGAGAGGAGCAGCGTGGTGAGCAGGTTGCGCAGCTGGCGGCGGCGCAGGGCGTTGATGCCGGGGTCGTCGCTCTCGCCCTCCGCGCCGCAGTTCCAGGCGCGGTTGTCGTTCGTGCCGTCACGGTTGCCCTCACCGTTGGCCTCGTTCTGCTTGTGCTCGTAGGTGACCAGGTCGCGCAGGGTGAAACCGTCGTGGGCGGTGACGAAGTTGACGGAGGCGTACGGGCGTCTGCCACCCCAGGCGTACAGGTCGCTCGACCCGGTGAGCCGGTAGCCGATGTCCCGTACGTCCGGCAGCGCGCCGCGCCAGAAGTCCCGTACGGCGTCGCGGTAGCGGTCGTTCCACTCGGTCCACAGCGGAGGGAAGGCGCCCACCTGGTAGCCGCCGTTGCCGACGTCCCACGGTTCGGCGATGAGCTTGACCCGGCGCAGGACCGGGTCCTGGGCGATCACCGCGAGGAAGGGGGAGAGCATGTCGACGTCGTGCATCGAGCGGGCCAGGGCCGCCGCCAGGTCGAAGCGGAAGCCGTCGACGCCCATCTCCGTCACCCAGTAGCGCAGCGAGTCCGTGATCAGGCGGAGCACCTGCGGCTGCACCACGTGCAGGGTGTTGCCGCAGCCGGTGTAGTCGGCGTATCGGCGGGCGTCCGGCTGGAGGCGGTAGTAGCCGCGGTTGTCGATGCCGCGCAGGGACAGCATCGGGCCGAGCTCGCCCGCCTCCGCGGTGTGGTTGTAGACCACGTCGAGGATCACCTCGATGCCTGCGTCGTGCAGGGCGCGCACCATCTTCTTGAACTCGCCGACCTGTCCGCCCGCCGTGCCGCTCGCCGCGTAGTCCGCGTGCGGCGCGAAGTAGCCGATCGAGTTGTAGCCCCAGTAGTTGTGCAGCCCGCGCCGCAGCAGATGGTCCTCGTGGGCGAACTGATGGACGGGGAGCAGCTCCACGGCCGTCACGCCGAGCCGCTGGAGGTGGCCGACGGCGGCGGGGTGGGCGAGCCCGGCGTAGGTGCCCCGCAGCTCCGGCGGGATGTCCGGGTGGAGCTTGGTGAAACCGCGCACGTGCAGTTCGTAGATGACCGAGTCCGCCCACGGGGTCTTGGGCCTGCGGTCCTCCACCCAGTCGTCGTCGTCGTGCACGACGACGCCCTTGGGCACGTACGGCGCCGAGTCCCGGTCGTCGCGCACGGTGTCGGCGACATGCTGCTGCGGCCAGTCCCTCACATGGCCGTACACCTCGGGCGGCAGGGTGAACGAACCGTCCACCGCCCGGGCGTACGGGTCGAGGAGCAGTTTCGCCGCGTTCCAGCGGGCGCCGGTCCAGGGGTCCCAGCGGCCGTGCACCCGGTAGCCGTAGCGCTGTCCGGCCCGTACACCGGGGACGAAACCGTGCCAGATCTCATGGGTGAGTTCGGTCAGGGGCAGCCGTGTCTCACGGCCCCGCGCATCGAAGAGACAGAGCTCGACGGCCTCCGCCCCGCCGGCCCAGAGTGCGAAGTTGGTGCCCGCGACACCGTCCGGACCGACCCGGAACCGGGCTCCGAGCGGCATCGGGGCACCCGGCCATACGGGTGGTCCGGCCGGCTCCTTCCGTACGGCCGGTCCGCGCTCCACCACCCTCCCGATCGTCGGTGACGCTTCCTCCTGCTCGGCTGTGCTCGACACCGTTCGGCCTCCCGCGGCTCGTCGGAGGCGGCACCGCAGACAGGGCGCACGGCGTCCCGGCCGCGGCCCTCCCGGTGTGGTCCTCCCCCTCTGTTCTGCCCACGGCGGGGCCCGCACTCACGTTTCCCCCGCCCTCCCCTTGTCGTTGGGGGGACGTGAACCACGTAGCGAAGAGAGCACGGGCGGGTTCGTCCGCCGTGCTGACATGGGCAGGACTGTTCACCGTGCTGGCCGTACTGACCGGTTGCACCGGGGGCACGTCGTTCTTCGGGGACGACCGATCCCCCGACGACGTCATCCGGATCTTCCCCAAGGACGGCGCCGTGAACGTCGGAGCCAGGAGCCGGATCGAGGTCACCGTCCCCGACGGACGGCTCGAACGGGTCAAGGTGACACGGATGGAGGAAGCGGAACGGGAGGAGGTGCGGGGCCTGATCGCGAAGGACGGCCGGTCGTGGGCGCCCCGGGACGGCGGGTACCGGCTCGGACTGGCGGGGAAGTACAGCGTCGAGGCGGTCGCCGTCGACGGGGACGGCCACCGCTCGGCCCGCAACACCACCTTCACGACCCTCGTACCCGAGGACCGCTTCATCGGCTACGTCAAGCCGGAGAACCGGTCCACGGTGGGCACCGGAATGATCGTCTCCTTCGACTTCAACCGGCCGGTCGAGCACCGTGCCGCGGTGGAGAAGGCCATCAGGATCACCGCGGAGCCCGAGACCGAGGTTGTCGGCCACTGGTTCGGGAAGGACCGCCTCGACTTCCGCCCGGCCACGTACTGGACACCCGGCACCGAGGTCACCGTCGATGTGGGGCTGCGCGATGTCGAGGGTGCGCCCGGCGTGTACGGCAGCCAGAAGAAGAAGGTCACCTTCCGGGTCGGCAGGTCGCAGACGTCCGTGGTCGACGCCCGGAACCACACCATGGAGGTGCGCAGCGACGGCGAGCTCGTCAGTACGGTGCCCATCACCGCGGGCGCGAGGAAGACGACCACGTACAACGGGAAGATGGTGGTCTCCGAACTGCACGAGGTGACCCGGATGGACAGTCGCACCGTCGGGTTCGGCGGCGAGTACGACATCAAGGACGTACCGCACGCCATCCGGCTGACCAAGTCGGGGACCTTCCTGCACGGCAACTACTGGGAATCTCCCGACATTTTCGGCAACGACAACACCAGCCACGGCTGTATCGGCCTGCGCGACGTGAAGGGCGGCAGCTCGGACACCCCGGCCGGGTGGTTCTTCGAGCGGACGCTCGTGGGCGATGTCGTCGAGGTGATCAACTCCGCCGACACGACGGTCGCTCCGGACAACGGGCTCGGTGGGTGGAACCTCGGATGGGACCGGTGGAAGGCCGGTTCGGCACTGCGCTGATCCCCGGTCCGCCGGTTCGGCACTGCGCTGATCCCCGGTCCGACCTGCACAGGTCCCGGAGACGCGGTCTCCGGGACCACCGGGGGGCGGGGCTGCGTGACTTGGGACGGAACGGTGACATTCCGGGGGAGTTCTCCCGGCGTCCGGTGTGATTATCTTGCGCCGAGCGTGCACGTACAGCGCGCGGGGGTGCGGGCCATGGCGGGGCCAGGCCGTGCGAGGGGAGACGAGCACATTGAACGGGCAGCCGATATCGGGGGCATCGGCCGGGGCGGGCGGAGGACGGCGTGGGCGTGGGACCCCCGGACTTCTCGCACTGGTACTGGGTGCGCTGCTGTTGCTGGTGACGGCTTGCGGTGGGGGCGGCAACGCCGATGGTGCGAAGGACGGCAAGGGAGCGGGCGCGAAGGTCGACGACACCAGCGCCTCGCAGGCGGTGGTGACCATCGCACCCAAGGACGGCGCCGATGACGTGGCGACGAGCGGGGTGCTGAAGGTCTCGGCCTCCCAGGGCAAGCTGAGTACGGTCAAGGTCGCCGACCCCGAGGGCAACGCGGTCGAGGGCAAGATATCCGCCGACGGCCTCAGCTGGGTGCCCGACCGGCATCTGGCCGCCGCGACCAAGTACGCGGTGCACGCGGTCGCCAAGGACACGAAGGGCCGTCAGTCGGCGAAGGACACCACCTTCACCACGCTCGTCCCCCAGAACACCTTCATCGGTCAGTACACGCCCGAGGACGGCTCGACCGTCGGCGTCGGCATGCCGGTGTCGATCCACTTCACCCGGGGCATCACCGACCCTGACGCCGTGGAGAGGGCGATCAAGGTGACGGCGGAGCCGGCCGTGCAGATCGAGCCCCACTGGTTCGGCAACGACCGCCTCGACTTCCGTCCGGAGGAGTACTGGGCCGCGGGCACCAAGGTGACGCTGCGCCTCGACCTCGACGGCGTCGAGGGACGGCCGGGGGTGTACGGCAAGCAGGCCAAGACCGTGAAGTTCACCATCGGCCGCAGCCAGGTCTCCACCGTCGACGCGAGCTCCCACCGGATGAAGGTCGTCCGGGACGGCAAGCAGATCAAGGACATCCCGATCTCCGCGGGCGCCCCGTCGACGCCCACGTACAACGGGCAGATGGTCATCAGCGAGAAGCTCAAGGTGACCCGGATGAACGGTGACACCGTCGGCTTCGGCGGTGAGTACGACATCAAGGACGTGCCCCACGCATTGCGGCTGTCCACGTCGGGCACCTTCCTCCACGGCAACTACTGGGGCGCGTCGAGCATCTTCGGTTCGACCAACACCAGCCACGGCTGTGTCGGTCTGCGCGACGTACGCGGTGCCTGGGACGGCAAGACCCCGGCCGCCTGGTTCTTCGACAACTCGCTGATCGGTGACGTGGTCGTCGTGAAGAACTCCAAGGACAAGGTGATCCAGCCGGACAACGGCCTCAACGGCTGGAACCTGGACTGGTCGGAGTGGACCGCGTAGGTTCTCCCGCCGCCCCCTGCGCAGGGGACGGGCCCGGTGCTGTGACCAACGGCACCGGGCCCGTCGGCGTTAGTCGTGGTTAACCTGCCTTCCATGACCGCAACTCTCGAAGTAAGCGACAACGTCGGCACGATCCGGCTGGACCGCCCGCCCATGAACGCCCTGGACGTCGCCACCCAGGACCGGCTGCGCGAGCTCGCCGAGGAGGCGACCCGGCGCGACGACGTGCGTGCCGTGATCCTCTACGGCGGCGAGAAGGTGTTCGCGGCGGGCGCGGACATCAAGGAGATGCAGGCGATGGACCACACGGCGATGATCGTGCGCTCCAAGGCCCTGCAGGACTCGTTCACCGCCGTGGCGCGGATCCCCAAGCCCGTCGTCGCGGCCGTCACCGGGTACGCGCTGGGCGGCGGCTGCGAACTGGCGCTCTGCGCCGACTTCAGGATCGCCGCGGACAACGCCAAGCTCGGCCAGCCCGAGATCCTGCTCGGGCTGATCCCGGGCGCCGGCGGCACCCAGCGGCTCGCCCGGCTGGTCGGTCCGTCCAGGGCCAAGGACCTGATCTTCACGGGCCGTCATGTGAAGGCCGAGGAGGCCCTGAGGATCGGCCTGGTGGACCGTGTGGTGCCCGTCGCCGAGGTGTACGAGCAGGCGCACGCCTGGGCCGCCCGGCTGGCCCAGGGGCCCGCGCTGGCGCTGCGCGCCGCGAAGGAGTCCGTCGACGCGGGCCTCGAGACGGACATCGACACCGGGCTGACGATCGAGCGGAACTGGTTCGCCGGTCTGTTCGCCACCGAGGACCGGGAGCGCGGTATGCGCAGCTTTGTGGAGGAGGGCCCCGGCAAGGCCAAGTTCCTCTGACGGGAAGCCGGTTGGGTACAGAGGGACGTGCGTTCATCCGTGTGGGCGGATTAGCTGGACCTTAAGAGGACCTTAAGGCCCGGTGTGCGTCCCCTCTGTGCAATTACCCGACGGAGGTACGTCGACGCAGTTCACCCTGGCTGCCAGGGGTGACATTCTGCCCCTGGCATATGTCAATCCGCCCTCTCGGAATGATGGATTCCGGTGAGGGGATTCCGCAGGAACGGTCACGGAGGGCGGCCCGTGCGGCCATGATGGTGGGCATGGCGGGCCTGGAGGGTGTGGAACAGCCGCGACCGCGCAGCAGTGCGACCGCGGCACGCTGGATGCCGGCCGTCGATGACGAACAGGCGTTCAAGGCGCTGGAGTTGTTCGGAAATCCGACGGAGGAAGAAGTCCGGCTGCCCTCGCGCCCCGAGTCCGCGGCCACCGCCCGCCGGCTCACCTCGTGCGTGATGCTGCGTCAGTGGGCGCTGCCCCCGCAGACCTCGGAACACGCCGTACTGCTCGTCTCCGAGCTCGTCGGCAACGCGGTGCGGCACACCGGAGCGCGGGTCTTCGGGCTGCGGATGCTGCGACGACGGGGCTGGATCCGGGTCGAGGTGCGTGACCCCTCGCGCGGGCTGCCGTGTCTGATGCCCGTCCGGGAGATGGACGTCAGCGGGCGGGGGCTCTTCCTCGTCGACAAGCTCTCCGACCGCTGGGGCGTGGATCTCCTGCCCCGCGGCAAGACCACCTGGTTCGAGATGCGTACCTCCGACCGCTGAGGCCCGATGGCGGGGCGGCCCGATGGCAGGGCCGGCCGCCGGGACGTACAGAAGCCCCCGGTCGGCCGTGGTGCGGCGCGTCGGGGGCTTCTGTGGGGGCCGTGGAATGGGGGGTGTGTCCACGGCCGCTCTCGGGACCTGGCTCGGGTCGGAGGAGGTCGTGTCCCCGACTATGACAGACGGGCGACCCTGACGCCACAACGGTAAACCGGTCAAACCGTGCTGAATAGTCATATTAAGCTTCTGAATCATAGGTGTGATGAGTCACTGGCCTGGCTTTCTCTGCATGAATATGGGTTTCTACGGGTGATTCATTGATCATCTTTAAAAAGCGTCAATCGTGATATTCCGCCCATCTCGCCCTACTGTGTCTCGGGTCTCGGGGAATCAGCACCCGAACCGAACCCCGCGAGGTGGACGGCCATGAACGGTCGCAGGACACCGGTTCCCCGGCGCACCGCCCTGCGCGCGACAGCGGGTGCACTCCTGGCCGGTGCCGCCACCGCAGGCTGTGCGCGGGACGACACCACGACCCACGCCCCGCAGAAGGGCCACGAGCCCCAGCAGCCCCGCGGCACCGTCGTCCCTGCTCCCGCCCCGCACCGTTTCCCCGGCCGGCCGGTCCAGATCGAGCACGGCCCGCGCGACCGTAACCGGGTCGCCCTCACCTTCCACGGCCAGGGCGACCCCGTCCTCGCGCGCACCGTCCTCGCCGAGGCCGAACGGGCCGGAGCCCGGCTCACCGTCCTGGCCGTCGGAAGCTGGCTCGACGAACACCCCGCGATGGCCCGCCGGATTCTCGACGGCGGCCACGACCTCGGCAACCACACCCAGCGCCACCTCGACATCAACGCGATGGACGAAGCACAGGCGTACGCCGAGATCACCGGCTGCGCCCAGCGGCTGCGCCGCCTCACCGGCTCCATCGGCACCTGGTTCCGCCCGTCGCGCGCCCAGTACGCCACCCCCCTCGTCCAGGACCTCGCCCGCCGGGCCGGCTACGCACACGTCCTCGCCTACGACGTGGACTCGCTCGACTTCACCTCGCCGGGCGTCGCCGCCGTCACCCGCAAGGTCGCAGGCGAACTCCGCAACGGATCCGTGGTGAGCCTGCACTTCGGCTACCGGGACACCGTCGCCGCACTGCCTCTCCTCCTCACCGAAATCGACCGGCGCCAACTGCGCGCGGTGACCACGACGGAGCTGCTGACCTGATGCTTCCCTCTCTGCGCACCACCACAGCCACGGCCCTGCTCGGGGGCGTACTCGTCGCGGCTCTCGCCGCCTGCCAGGCGCCCGCGGACCACACCCGGCCCTCCCGCACCGAGGCCGCCGCACGACAGGCCGAGCCGGAACGGGCCGCGCCCCCTCCGGGACTGCCGGGGATGCCGCCCGTGCTCGACCCCGAGGACGTCTACGCCGCCGACCGCGCGGGAAAGCTGTCACCGGCCGTCAAGGACTTCCCGTCCCGGGTGTACGTCCCCAACACCAACTCCAACACGGTGTCGGTGATCGACCCCGCGACGTACAAGGTCATCGAGACCATCCCCGTCGGTGCGCAGCCCCAGCACGTCGTCCCCTCCTGGGACCTGAAGACGCTCTGGGTCAACAACGACGTGGGCGACAGCCTCACCGCGATCGACCCGGCCACCGGGAAGACCGGCCGCACGCTCGAGGTCTCCGACCCGTACAACCTCTACTTCACCCCGAACGGCACGTACGCCGTCGTCATGGCCTCGCTCGACCGTGAACTGGTCTTCCGCGACCCGAAGACCATGGACCGGGCCAAGACCGTCCCGGTGAGCTGCTCGGGCGTCAACCACGCGGACTTCTCGGCGGACGGGCGGTACTTCATCGTCTCCTGCGAGTTCTCCGGTGAACTCCTCAAGGTCGACACGGAGAAGATGGAGGTCGTCGGACAGCAGAAGCTGCCGATGCAGGGCGCCATGCCGCAGGACGTGAAGATCTCCCCGGACGGATCGACCTTCTACATCGCCGACATGATGGCGCACGGCATGTGGGTGCTCGACGGGAAGAAGTTCACCACCCCGAAGCTGCTGCCCACCGGCAAGGGCTGCCACGGGCTCTATGTCAGCCGGGACTCCAAGGAGATGTACATCTCCAACCGGGGCGAGGGCTCCGTCTCCGTCTTCGACTTCGGAAGGAAGGAGCTCACCAAGAAGTGGCAACTGCCCGACGGCGGCAGCCCGGACATGGGCGGCGTATCGGCGGACGGCAAGGTGCTCTGGCTGTCCGGGCGTTACGACGCCGAGGTGTACGCGATCGACACCACGAGCGGCAAGCAGCTGGCCAGGATCCCGGTCGGCAGCGGGCCGCACGGGCTGGCCGTCTACCCGCAGCCGGGCCGCTACTCGCTCGGCCACACCGGCGTCTTCCGCTGACCGCACCGTCCGGCCCCGGCACTACCCCGGGATCAGCAGCGCCTCCGAGCCCACCGGCCTGAACCCCGCCGCCTGGAACGTCCGTACGCTGCGCGCGTTGCCCGGCGACTGCTGCGACCACACGAACGGGTCCGGCACCAACTGCCGGGCCGCCCGCGCCAGCCGCGTCCCGAGCCCCCGGCCGCGTGCCGCCTCGTCCACCTCGATCGCGGTCTCCCAGCGCCCGGCGACCCCTCGGCCCAGCAGCACCACACCGCCGTCCGCGGCCCAGACGCGTACCTCGTCGCGGTACTCCATCGCCCGCGCCACCCGGGGGTGCTCGGGGTCCCGGATCTCCCGCAGGGGCAGGTCAGGGCCGCCCGGCAGCGCGTCGGCGACCGTCAGCAGATCGATGGTGTTCGTCCGGCGTCCGGTGCGGGCCAGCAGCACGCACAGGAAGTGCGGGTTCATGGTGGCGCCCAGCGCGTCGGACGGGGTGGCGGCCAGCGTGGACCGTATCCACTGCGGGTCCTCGTCGGTGAACACCACCGAGTGCGCGGTCAGCGCGAGCACACCGGCGTCGCGGACGCTCGGCTGTTCCACGATGGTGGTGGTGCCGTCCGGTGCGGGAAACGCCCCGCGCGCCGCCGCGGCGAGGATCTGGGCAAGTGTGTCGGCCATGCCTCCATGATCACCGACCGGCCGCCGCACCGCGCCGGATTTCCGCCCGATAATCTGACCACGTCAGCAACGCTTTACGAAGGGGCGGGACAGTGGCGGACATCGAGTCGGCGCGCAAGGCATTCGAGCAGTTCGACCAGAACGGCGACGGCCTGATCACGGCGGCCGAGTACAAGAGCGCCATGGCGCAGCTCGGCGACCCGTTCGTCACCGAGACGGTGGCGCAGGCGATCATCAACGCGCATGATGCGAACGGTGACGGGCAGCTCACGTTCGACGAGTTCTGGGCCGTTCAGAACAAGGGCTGAGTGCGGTGGGCCCCCGGCCGGTGGCGCGGGGGCCGACTCGTCGGCGGAGCCGGACGGATCTGGCCGATTGTGACCGGTGCGACCGGCAGTCCGGTGATCGTCCCCGCTCGACCGCGTCCCGTCCCGTCACGGTGGAGCCCGCCCCGATCAGGCCGACAGGGCCCGGGGCCCCCGCTGCCGGGATCCTCGGGTCTGTCGCGGCGCGTGCGCCCTCAGGCGGCGAAGTACTGGGACAGCGTCTCGCGCCGGTCGACCTCGACCAGATCAGGACGCGTATAACGCTCCGCGCGCGCGTGGTAGTCGAAGTCGCCGCGGACCAGACCGCGGTAGTCCCGCGCACAGCGCTCCAGTGCCGCACGCGTCTGTCCGTCGATACCCGCGGCCTCTATTTCCTCGGCCAGTTCCTTTTCGGCCCGCTGAACTCGCTCGGCGATGCGTGCCAGTTGAATTCCGGCCTCGTTCACAGCCTCCTGAAGAGTGGACCTGCGGTCCCGCTGAATGAGGCGGACAGTATTGTGCTCGTAACCGAGAACCGCTTCCTTCTCGAAGGAGCAGATGTCGTTGCACAGACCGGAGTGGTCGGTCACCGCGTTCCGCAGTGCGATGTACGCGGGAAGGCTGCGGGCCGACTCCGGGAGGTCGATTCCCGCGGTGATCTCATGGAGGTCCAGGAAGGGCTGCATCGCCACCGAGTCGCGGCGGTGCTTCACGAAGTCGGCCCGGCTCGGCACCTGTCCGGCGGCGCGTTCGACGGCCTCCGCGTAGTAGGTCCACAGCCAGGACACGGTGTCGCGGCGGAACTGCCGGATCCAGACGGGTGACCTGCCCGGGCAGGTCCGCTCGCGCAGGCCGTGCAGTGCGCGCTCCATGGGGCCGTGCGGTTCGGCGCCGTCCAGGACGTCCACCAGGCGGGCGATCGCCTCCTCGCACATGTGCGGGTCGCGTCCGGCCGGTCCGTCGTCGAACTCGTCGTCGACGAGGAACGCCCAGAAGAGCCACTGGCAGAAGAGATCGAGATGCTTCTGCGAGGCCTCCGGGAATATCAGGGATATCCAGAGTTCGGGGCGGGTGCGGAGCATCTTCTTGCGGGCGACCGGAGTCAGGGCGAGGCCGTTCGCATCCGCCCATTCCCAGGCGGCCTTCTTGGTTTCCTCCACACCTGGGTTGCACCCTGCGCTCTGGAACGGCATATGAAACACCGGTAAAACAATCTGGCTCATTGGTGCCCCTCGTCGAGAATGCTGCGAATGAAGGATGGGAGCGGGGATTTCATCGGCGCGACGTACAGGTGCCGGCCCGCGTGAGCGGACACTGCGCACCGGCCAGCTCTGGGCAGAGGGTCACCGTACGAGGTGAGGCGACCGTCGCGGTCCTCCTTCCCCTGCCGGGAGCCTGGACATCGGAGCCGGATCCGCGAGCCGGTGGGGCGACCGCGTCACCATGCGTCACGTCAAGTGAACCCTTTGTGGGCGACAGAGGGAAGCCGCTTGTGACCGAAATTGCATGATCGCGTGCGAGCAGTTGCTCACCTGTGAGCACTTAGGGGGCTTCTGGGGTTGGGCGCCGTGTCAGCACGGTCCCGGCACCGTCGTACCCTCTCTTCTCGCTCCGGCGGCTGATCGCTACCGGACCGTGAAGCCCGCCGACCCACGACCCTCGGGAGACCCGTGCCGCCCCGGTTTTCTACGCGATAACGGCACGTCACTGCTTGCCAGCGCCTTCTTCTTGGCGCTGGTATGGGCATTCTCGAAGCACCTGGATGTGGAAGAGGTCTTCGCCTCAAGCGGGAACTGGGCCGGGCGAGGGAGGTGTCCAGTTGGAGCTTGAGACGTGCCCGGGCGATCGACGCGGCCATCGACAGCCGTAGGCCGTGATACTCGTCCTCCTCTCGGATGGGTACGGGTCTGAGCGTGGCGGAGTCGTATGCCACGCCGTCGTCGACCTCAGTGGTGGCGATCGCGGCGATTCTGCGGATGATCTCGGCTTCCTCGCCGGGGAACGCGTGGCCGAGGATGTCGATGTCACGGGTCATCCGGCGGGCGCCGAACTGGGCGAGCAGCAGGCCGCCCTTGAGGATGAAGTGCTCGCGGCCGAGGGGGGATGCTCCCAGGCGGAAGAGGAATCGTTCGAGTACGTACTCGACCATGACCTCGTCCGTTGAACGGCCGTTGCGACGAGCCAGATTGCGCAGATCGTTGTAGACGCGGCCTGCGGTGGTAGCGCGAGTGGGGTTGACCATCAGGCGAGCACCGCCTCTACGGCGGGGCGGATGACAGAGAGCGCACCCAATTCGCGTGCGATGAGTTGGAGTTCGCCGACCCCGCTTCGTCCGCTGCGACGCAGGTAACGGCCGAGCGCGGACAGGGCCATGGTCTCGCCGATTCTGCCGCGGTGGCGCATCGCATCGACGACGCTGCGGGCGGCGTCGTATGCGGGAATGGTCTCACCCGGTGCGGCCTCGAACCGTTCGACGCCGAGGGTGAAGGTCTTGGCCGCGTACTGCGCCACCACGGTCGGGGGATAAGAGATCGTGGGACGGCGTGATCCACGTGGTACGGCGATGTGTACGGCGCTGGGAATGTCGTCGATCAGTTCGTGCAGAGCCAGGGCTGACTCCCCGCACAGGACAGCGCGAGGCGCACGCGTGCACACGGCCAGTAGGTCTGCGTATGCGGTCTCCGGTGCGTCTGCCCGCCGGTACACGCCACGGGACAGTTCGTCTATCACCCCTTCGGTGACCAGGTACGCCAGATCACGAGCGGAGAGCAGGGCTTGACGCGCCTGCGCGGTCGTGAACGTCGGAGAGAGGCCGGCCAGCCGCTGCTCCAGGCGCGAGATCTCCGCAGCACTCATGTATCGAATGATACCCCTCTAGTGGTGACAGGGGATCGATTTGATACATGCGGATAGTGGGGGACGGAGTTCCCGTCGTTGACCATGCACCCAGGGACTTTCACGATTCCGGGGATTTTCCGCCGTGCAAGCAGGGGAGGCCATGACAGCGCTGAAAGAAGCAGACGCGCTGGTCAGGCCTGCAACCTCAGCACTCGATGATGTTCACCGCGAGTCCGCCGCGCGCCGTCTCCTTGTACTTCACGCTCATGTCCGCACCCGTCTCCTTCATGGTCTTGATGACCTTGTCGAGGGAGACCTTGTGGCTGCCGTCGCCGCGCAGCGCCATCCTGGCCGCCGTGACGGCCTTCACGGCCGCCATGCCGTTGCGCTCGATGCAAGGGATCTGCACGAGGCCGCCCACCGGGTCGCAGGTCAGGCCCAGGTTGTGCTCCATGCCGATCTCGGCGGCGTTCTCCACCTGCTCGGCGGAGCCGCCGAGGACCTCGGCGAGGGCGCCCGCGGCCATCGAGCAGGCGGATCCGACCTCACCCTGGCAGCCGACCTCGGCGCCGGAGATGGAGGCGTTCTCCTTGAAGAGCATGCCGATGGCTCCGGCGGCCAGCAGGAAGCGGACGACGCTGTCGTCCTTCTCGGCCTCGGTGCAGCCGCCCGCGGCGAAGTTCATGTAGTAGTGCAGGACGGCGGGGATGATGCCCGCGGCGCCGTTGGTCGGGGCGGTGACGACGCGGCC
Organism: Streptomyces sp. NBC_00887; assembly: GCF_045207585.1. NCBI lineage: Bacteria > Bacillati > Actinomycetota > Actinomycetes > Kitasatosporales > Streptomycetaceae > Streptomyces > Streptomyces sp. NBC_00887. The sequence goes on along the minus strand of NZ_CP108788.1, from coordinate 4,435,121 downwards.
GCCCGCGGCGTTCTCCTCGTTGACGGCCATCGCGTAGAGGGTGATCCACTCCATCGCGTTCGCCTGGGGGTCGCCCTCGGCGCGCAGTTGGCGGGCCGAGTTCGCGGCACGGCGGCGGACCTTCAGGCCGCCCGGCAGGATGCCCTCGGTGGCCATGCCGCGCGCGACGCATGCCTGCATGACGCGCCAGATCTCCAGGAGGCCGGTGCGGATCTCGTCCTCGGTGCGCCAGGCCTTCTCGTTCTCCAACATGAGGGAGGAGATGGACAGGCCCGTCTCGCGGGCGAGCCGCAGCAGCTCGTCACCGGTGCGGAAGGGGTGCTTGAGGACGGTGTCGTCCGGGACGATCGGGTCCTCGCCGGCGACCGCGTCCTCGTCGACGACGAAGCCGCCGCCGACCGAGTAGTACGTCTTCTCCAGGAGGAGGGCGCCCTCGCGGTCGTACGCGAAGATCGTCATCCCGTTGGCGTGGTACGGCAGTGCCTTGCGGCGGTGCAGGACCAGCTGCTCGTCGGTGTCGAAGGGGATGTCGTGCATCCCGAGGAGGCTGATGCGCCCCGTGGAGCGGATCTCCTCGACCCGGCTGTCGGCGCCCTCGACGTCGACGGTACGGGGGGACTCGCCCTCCAGGCCGAGCAGGACGGCCTTGGGGGTGCCGTGGCCGTGGCCGGTCGCGCCGAGCGAGCCGTACAGCTCCGCCCGTATCGAAGCGGTGTGGGCCAGCAGGCCCTCGTTCTTGAGGCGGCGGGCGAACATGCGCGCCGCGCGCATCGGGCCGACCGTGTGGGAGCTGGACGGGCCGATGCCGACCGAGAAGAGGTCGAAGACCGAGATGGCCACGGGATGACTCCTAAGGGGGTTGGTAGACGCCGTTGTCTGCCGGGTGGTGCGGGCCGGGCCGGTGGGCCCGAAGAGCGCGGGGACAAGGGTGGGGGCACCGTGCTCACTGTTCAGTGTGCGCGGTGCCCCCACCCGACGTGCAAACTGCGGGTGACCTACTTGAGGCCGGGGTACAGCGGGAACTTCTCGGCCAGCGCGATCACGCGGGCCTTCAGGTCGTCGGCGTCGTAGGCCGGCTTCAGCGCGGAGGCGATGATCTCCGCGACCTCGGTGAAGTCCTCGGCCTGGAAACCGCGGGTTGCCAGGGCCGGCGTACCGATCCGCAGGCCCGAGGTGACCATCGGGGGGCGGGGGTCGTTCGGAACGGCGTTCCGGTTGACCGTGATGCCGACCTCGTGGAGGCGGTCTTCGGCCTGCTGGCCGTCCAGCTCGGAGTTGCGCAGGTCCACCAGGACCAGGTGCACGTCCGTGCCGCCGGTCAGGACGGAGACGCCGACCTCGGTGACGTCCGGCTGCACCAGACGCTCGGCGAGGATGCGGGCGCCGTCCAGGGTGCGCTGCTGGCGCTCCTTGAACTCCTCGGTCGCCGCCACCTTGAAGGAGACCGCCTTGGCCGCGATCACGTGCTCCAGCGGGCCGCCCTGCTGACCGGGGAAGACCGCCGAGTTGATCTTCTTGGCGAGCTCCTGCGTCGACAGGATGACGCCACCGCGCGGACCGCCGAGGGTCTTGTGCGTGGTGGTCGTGACGACATGGGCGTGCGGCACCGGGTTGGGGTGCAGACCCGCGGCCACCAGGCCCGCGAAGTGGGCCATGTCGACCATCAGGTACGCGCCGACCTCGTCCGCGATGCGGCGGAACGCCGCGAAGTCGAGCTGACGGGGGTACGCGGACCAGCCGGCCACGATCAGCTTCGGCTTGGACTCCTTGGCGAGGCGCTCGACCTCGGCCATGTCCACGACGCCGGTCTCGTCGACGTGGTACGGGACCACGTTGTAGAGCTTGCCGGAGAAGTTGATCTTCATGCCGTGGGTCAGGTGACCGCCGTGGGCCAGGTTCAGGCCCATGATCGTGTCGCCCGGCTTCAGCAGCGCGAACATCGCGGCGGCGTTCGCCTGCGCACCGGAGTGCGGCTGGACGTTCGCGGCCTCGGCGCCGAAGAGCGCCTTGATCCGGTCGATCGCGATCTGCTCGACCACGTCGACGTGCTCGCAGCCGCCGTAGTAGCGGCGGCCGGGGTAGCCCTCGGCGTACTTGTTGGTGAGGACGGAGCCCTGCGCCTCCATGACCGCGACCGGAGCGAAGTTCTCCGAAGCGATCATCTCGAGGGTGGACTGCTGGCGGTGGAGCTCGGCGTCGACAGCGGCGGCGACGTCCGGGTCCAGCTCGTGGAGGGAGGAGTTGAGAAGCGACATCAGGGGGTCCCTTGGGTCTCAGTTGCCGGAGAACTCGGAGTACTCGTCGGCGGAGAGCAGGTCCTTCGGCTCCTCCGCGACGCGCACCTTGAACAGCCAGCCGCCCTCGAAGGGGGCGGAGTTCACCAGCGCCGGGTCGTCCACGACGTCCTGGTTGGCCTCGGTGACCTCACCGGTCACCGGCGAGTACAGGTCGCTGACCGACTTGGTCGACTCCAGCTCACCGCAGGTCTCGCCCGCGGTCACCGTGTCACCGACCTCCGGGAGCTGGGCGTAGACGACGTCGCCGAGCGCGTTGGCCGCGAACTCGGTGATACCGACCGTGGCCACACCGTCCTCGAGGGCCGACAGCCACTCGTGCTCCTTGCTGTACCGCAGCTGCTGGGGGTTGCTCATGACCTGAATTCTCCTGTACGCCGGGGAGTGCTGATGAACGGTGGTCTTACGGTGTGAGACGGGACTACGTCACGTGCGGGACGCCCCGTTGTCACTTCTGACGCTTGTAGAAGGGCAGTGCGACGACCTCGTACGCCTCGTGGGTGCCCCGGATGTCTACGCCGACGCCCTCGGTGCCGGGCACGGCGTGCGCCGCGTCCACGTACGCCATGGCGATCGGCTTGCCCAGCGTCGGCGACGGCGCGCCGGACGTGACCTCGCCGATGACCTTGCCGTCGGCAACGACCTGGAAGCCGGCGCGCGGCACCCGGCGGCCCTCGGCCACCAGGCCGACGAGCTTGCGGGGCGGGGCGGTCTCGGCGCGCTCGGCGGCGGCCAGCAGCGCCTCGCGGCCGACGAAGTCGCCCTCCTTCTCGAACTTCACGACCCGGCCCAGGCCCGCGTCGAACGGGGTCAGTGCGGTGGTCAGCTCGTGCCCGTACAGCGGCATGCCCGCCTCCAGGCGCAGCGTGTCGCGGCAGGAGAGGCCACAGGGGATCAGGCCGTGCGGGGCGCCCGCCTCGGTGAGCGCCTTCCACAGCTGCTCGGCGTGCTCGGGGGCGACGAAGAGCTCGAAGCCGTCCTCGCCGGTGTAGCCGGTACGGGCGATGAGCGCGGGAACACCGGCGACGGTGCCGGGCAGGCCCGCGTAGTACTTCAGTCCGTCCAGGTCGGCGTCCGTGACCGACTTCAGGATGGCGGGGGACTCGGGGCCCTGGACGGCGAGCAGCGCGTAGGCGTCGCGGTCGTCGCGCACCTCGGCGTCGAAGTCCCCGGCGCGCGCGGCGAGCGTGTCGAGGACGAGCTGCGCGTTGCCCGCGTTGGCGACGACCAGATACTCGGGGGCCGCGGCCTCGCCGAGGCGGTAGACGATCAGGTCGTCCAGGATCCCGCCGTCCTCGGCGACGATCATCGTGTAGCGGGCCCGGCCCACGCCGACGGTGGCGATGTTGCCCACCAGCGCGAAGTTCAGGAAGGCCGCGGCCTGCGGTCCGGTGACGGTGATCTCGCCCATGTGCGACAGGTCGAAGAGTCCGGCCCGGGTGCGTACGGCGTTGTGCTCGTCGCGCTCACTGGCGTACCGCAGGGGCATGTCCCAGCCCGCGAAGTCGGTCATGGTCGCGCCCAGGGAGCGATGCAGCGCATCGAGGGCGGTGAGACGGGAGGCGGGGGCAGTGCTCATGGGCATGGCTCCAGGGCATGACGACAGAGGATGTTCCCTCCCCATCTGTCATCGGAACCTGAGAGGTTCGCCGAGAGCCCCTGAAAGGGTCAGCCCCTACGGGGGTCGGCTTGCACCTTGGGTGGAGCCGCGTGAACGGCCCGCTTTTCAGATCTGCCTCATCCACGCGGTACGGGGCCTGAGAGATTCAAGGGAGGAACTTGCTCCTTCGGCGCCCGGCGCACACAGTGACCGGGACTCTCCCGCGCGGATTCAAACGGCCGGTATGCAGTTGGCGGGGTCATCATCGCACGCATTGCGCCAGAGTGGGGCGACCGGATCCGCGCAGGCACACCGGGCCGCTCGGGCGCCGACACGTGCCGCCGGAACCGGTTGTCCCGTATTACCTTTTCTTTACACTTCTTGGGCAGGTCAGGTGTGGGTGACTCGGCAGGGGGAGAGCGATGACGTTGCAGCCGTTCGCGACGACCGCAGGGGCAGCGCGCGGTGCGGTGCCCGCGCAGCAGGGTGCCCGCGCTCGGGGGCTCCGGGGCACGCACGCTCCGGTGGTACGTGATCTGCGGGGCAGGAACGGGCTCGGCCCGCGCAGCCTGGACTTCGTGGCGGGTGATGTCGTGGTGGTCTCCGGACTGCCCGGCAGCGGGAAGTCGACGCTGATCCGGCGCGCGGTGCGGGAGCACGCCATCGACTCCCAGGACACCAGGGACCGCTGGGCGGCCTCCCTGCCCGCTTTACTCCCGTACGCCCTCTACCGCCCCCTGGTCCGTGCCGCGCACTACCTCGGGCTGTGGCGGGCGCTGCGCTCGGGCGGATCCGTCGTCGTGCACGACTGCGGAACCCAGGCCTGGGTGCGACGCTGGCTGGCCCGCGAGGCCGGGCGCCGGGACCGCACGCTGCATCTCGTCCTGCTCGACGTCACCCCTCATGTGGCCAGGGCCGGCCAGCGGGAGCGCGGACGGGGCGTCTCCGGATACGCCTTCGCCCGGCACCGCGGTGCGGTCGGGCGGCTGCTGCGCGATACGGAGAGCGGACTGCTGCCGCCCGGTTGCGCGTCCGCGGTGCTGCTCGACCGGGAGGCCGCCACGGCGATCGAACGGATTTCGTTCGCAAACGCATAGACCGGTGAGCTCCGTCCGGCCGTCCGGAATCTGGACGGTCCGGTTGCCCCGGCCTGCGCTGTTCCCCGTGTCACTGCCGTCCGGGCACGGCTCGGACTATGGTTTCTGCCGCACAGCATGGCGAGAAAGGGACACAGACACCGTGGACATTCCGGCCCAGGCCCCCGTCGATCCGCAGCACGGATGGCCGGCCAACGAGCTCGAGGAAGTGCTCAGCGCCTCCCTCGGCGTGCCCGGGGCCGGCGGCCGCCTGGTCGAGGTGCTCGGCCGAAGCCGCGTCTGGGTGCCCCTGCCGAACGGCGGCGGGCCCGACAGCCCCGACCTCGACCTGCCGACGGTCGACATCGGCGGCGCCGCGTTCGTACCGGTGTTCAGCTCCGAGGCCCAGTTCCTGCACTGCGTCGGCGCCCATATCTCGTTCACCGTCGCGCCCGCCCGTGAATTCGCCCGCGGACTGCCCCCGCAGCTCGGCATCGCAGTCAATCCGGGCGGGGCCGTCGGAGTGCCGCTGCCCCCGCCGGCCGTCGCCGAGCTCTGCAGGGCCGGGCGCACCGCGCTGGACGGGCCCTCCGGCGGGCGGGTGCGGCTCTACGAGCCGGACTGGAAGGAGGACCCCGTCGACTTCCTCGCCGCGGTGTCCGGCGAATTCCAGGACATCGGAGTCGTGAGCACCGCGCGCAGGGCGCTGGCCAGCATCGAGGGCGACGACCCCGTCCTCTTCGTCGGCGTCGAGTTCGCTACCTGGGACGGCGCCGGACAGAGCGCCCCGATGGATGCGCTGGGCCGTGCGCTGGGCCGGGTCCAGCTGCCGTGGCCGGTCAATCTGGTCCTGCTCGACGTGGCCCAGGACCCCGTGGGTGACTGGATGCTGGAGAAGGTACGGCCGTTCTACCGGCGCGAGGGGTACTGAGTCAGCTTCGCCCGTGGCGCCAAGCCGGTGTCAGGGGCGGCACATAAGCTGGTTTGATGGCGAGGCCGCACCTGTTGTGCCCGGGTGCGGGACAACAGCACCGCGGCACAACGGGGCAGCGGAACGAAGAGGGGCGGGACCCAGGGTGAGTGCGTCAGGCACCGCGGAGGCCGGGCAGGTCGAGCACATGCTGCGGCAAGTGGCCCCCGGGCGCCCCGACGCCTACGAGGCGCTGCTGCAGGCCCTCACCGACGGCCGGATCTGGATGCTGCTCTGGCACGGCACGGCGGGCTCGCCCGACGCCCAGTACGGCAACATGGAGATCGACGGCCTGGGCTACGCCCCCTGCGTGACCTCCGCCCAGGAGCTCTCGGCCAGCGGCTGGAACAGGTCCCACGAGCTGGTCACAGGCCGCGAGATCGCCCGGTCCCTCTTCCCCGACCGCTGGGGCATCTGGCTCAACCCGCATGCTCCCGGCGGCGGCGTCGGGATCCCCTGGCTGGACCTGCGCCGCATCGCGACAGGCCTCGACCGGATGCCCGCCGGCCCGCTGCAGCTCTCCGAACCCGCCATCGAGATTCCGCAGTTCTACGCCCTTTTGTCACACAATGCCCATCGCACCCCCGCCGTTCGCGCGCTGCGCCGCGCCTGGGTGCAGCCCGCGCTGGGCGCCCCGTACCTCGCGATCGGGCTCGACCTCTACGACACGGGCCGGCCCTCCGTCGACGCGGTCCGCGCGATGATGCAGCAGTCGATCGGCGTGGTCCCCGACGGCCTGCCCGTCTCCACGGTGTCCATGTCCGACGAGTACGACCCGGTCGCCATGTGGCTGCGCGCCAACTCCCGTCCGTTCTACGACCGCGAGGCGCACGCCCCGGCGGGCCCGCCGCCCGCCGCCGCGCCGGGGTACGGCTACCCGCCCTCGCACCTGCGCTGAACCCGCCCCGATTTCGATCGGGTTAACAAGCGCGGGCAGGATGTCCCGTATCTGGGCGGTTTGTTGAGTGTCCGGGTCTCAGGTAGGTATCACCGCTATGCGGACTGTTCTCCGGGCTGCTTCGCGAATGTAGTGTTCGGGCGAATCAATACCTCTCCACACACTGCTGACCTGGGGTGGACCCACATGCGAATATTCAAGTCCCGAACTGTTCGGGTGATCACGGCGGCTGTCGCCGTCGGCCTGGTCGCCACGGGCTGCTCCAGCGAGCGGGACAACGATGCCAAGGACGGAGCGAAGGACACCTTCGTCTTCGCAGGTGCGGGAGACCCCGGGTCCCTGGACCCGGCGCTGGCCAGCGACGGTGAGACCTTCCGGGTCACCCGTCAGGCCTTCGAAGCCCTGCTCGAGCACGAGTCCGGTGGAAGCAAGCTCGTCGGCGGACTCGCCGAGACATGGGAGAGCGACCCCGCCGGCAAGGTGTGGACGTTCAACCTCCGTAAGAACGTGAAGTTCCACGACGGCGAGGAGTTCAACGCCGCCGCGGTCTGCGCGAACTACGACCACTGGTTCAACTGGGCGGGTACGTACCAGTCCAGCGCGGTCTCGTACTACTGGCAGTCCATCATGGGCGGCTTCGCGAAGAACGAGGACCCCGAGGCGCCGAAGGCGAACTACAAGTCCTGCACCGCGAAGGACGCCAACACGGCGGTCATCGAGGTCAACGAGCCCTCGGCGAACCTGCCCGGCGGCTTCTCCCTGCAGGCCCTGGCGATCCACTCGCCGAAGGCCCTCAAGGAGTACGAGAAGCAGGACGCGACCGCCAAGGGCGACGCGATCACGTACCCCAAGTACAGCCAGGAGGCCGGCACGGTCGCCGGCACCGGCCCGTACAAGATCACCAAGTGGAACAAGAGCAACAAGGAAGTCAGCCTCGAGCGCTTCGACGGCTACTGGGGCGCCAAGGCCAAGGTGAAGAACCTGGTCTTCCGCACGATCGACACCGAGGAGGGCCGCCGCCAGGCGCTCCAGGCCGGTGACATCGACGGCTTCGACCTGGTCGCGCCCGCCGACATCAAGACGCTGGAGTCCGAGGGCTACGAGGTCCCGACCCGTGACGTCTTCAACCTCTTCTACGTGGGCATGACCCAGTCGAAGAACCCGGCGCTGAAGAAGCCCGAGGTCCGGCAGGCCATCGCGCACGCCATCGACCGCGAGAACATCGTCAAGACCCAGCTGCCCGAGGGCGGCAAGGTTGCCACGCAGTTCATGCCCGACACCGTGGCCGGCTTCTCGGACAAGGTGAAGCAGTACCCCTTCGACACGAACAAGTCGAAGCAGCTGCTGAAGGCCGCCGGCGAGAGCAAGCTCTCGCTCGAGTTCTGCTACCCGACCGAGGTCACCCGCCCCTACATGCCTGCCCCGCAGGACATGTTCGAGCTGATGAAGGCCGACCTCGAGAAGGCCGGCATCACGGTCGTCCCGAAGGCCATGAAGTGGGCCCCGGACTACCTGGACGCCACCGAGGCCGGCTCCTGCGCCCTGCACATGCTGGGCTGGACCGGTGACTTCAACGACGGCTTCAACTTCATCGGTACCTGGTTCGCCGGCGCCGACAAGCAGTGGGGCTTCAAGGACGCCAAGGTCTTCGACGCGGTGAACGCCGCTTCGAAGGTCGTCGACCCCGCCGGACGCGTCGACGCCTACAAGAAGGCCAACGAGACCATCATGGAGTACCTGCCGGGTCTCCCGATCTCGTCCTCGCCGCCCGCGATCGCGTTCGCCAAGAACGTCAACCCGCCGAAGGTCTCCCCGCTGACGCAGGAGAACTTCGCCGAGGTCTCCTTCAAGTAACCGCACATCAGTGGGCTCGCCCGGCCACCCCTTCCCGGTGGCCGGGCGAGCCCACTTTTCGACACGTAAGAAAGGGGCACGCGGGGTGCTGCGACTCGTCGTACGAAGACTGCTACAGCTCATACCCACCCTGCTCGGCCTGTCGGTTCTGCTCTTCCTGTGGCTGAACCGGCTGCCCGGCGGACCCGCCTCAGCGATCCTGGGCGAGCGGGCGACCGAAGCCGAAGTGGCGCGCATCAACCGGGTGCTGGGGCTCGACGAGCCCGTCTACGTCCAGTACTGGCGCTTCCTCAAGCGCATCTTCGAACTGGATCTCGGCACCTCCACCCAGACCGGTCAGCCGGTGTGGGACGAATTCGTCCTGCGCTTCCCGGCAACCGTGGAGCTCAGCGTCGCCGCGATCGTCATCGCGGTCCTGATCGGCATCCCGATGGGCTACCTCGCCGCCCGCCACCGCGGTGGCTGGCTCGACGTCGCCTCGGTGTCCGGGTCGCTGATCGGCATCTGCATCCCCGTGTTCTTCCTCGCGCTGATACTCAAGGGCATCCTCGCAGTCCAGCTCCACATCTTCCCGAGCTACGGGCGGCTCTCCACCGGACTCGACGCCACGAACATCACGGGATTCGCCACCCTGGACGGCCTGTTGACCGGTGAGCTCGACGCGACCTGGGACGCGATCATGCACCTGGTGCTGCCCGCGATCGCCCTCGCGACCATTCCGCTCGCCGTGATCGTGCGCATGACCCGGGCGAGCGTCCTGGAGGTCCTCGGCGAGGACTACATCCGCACCGCCGAGTCCAAGGGCCTGGAGAAGCGGGTCGTTCGCGGCCGTCACGTGCTGCGCAACGCGCTGCTCCCCGTGGTCACCGCGGTGGGCCTGCTGACCGGCAGCCTGCTGTCGGGTGCGGTGCTGACCGAGTCGGTCTTCTCCTTCGGAGGCATCGGCTCCTTCATCCGTACCTCGATCGACGCGCGTGACTACCCGGTCCTCGTCGGCTTCATCCTCTTCATCGCGATGGTGTACGTCCTCATCAACCTGCTGGTCGACGTCGCCTACAGCATCATCGACCCGAGAGTGCGGGTGCACTGACGTGACTGCATTGACCAACAGGGCCGACAAGATCGACCGGCTCGCCGAACTGACCCAGCAGACCGAGTCGACCGCGGGCGCGAGCCTGTGGCGCGAGGCCCTGCGGCGGCTCAGGGGCAGCAAGATGGCCGTCATCGGCGCGGTCGTCATCGGCGTGTTCGTGGTGCTCGCGATCGTGGGACCGTGGATCGCCCCTTTCAGCCCCACCGCCCAGACCTGGCGCGGCGAAGTCTTCACCAACCAGGGCAAGTTCGTCGGAATGCGCGGCGAGAACTGGTTCGGCCTCGACCACCTCGGCCGCGACCTGTTCTCCCGCATGCTCGTCGGCGCACGCCAGACCCTGCTCGTGGGTGTGGTCTCGATGCTCATCGGTCTGGTCATCGGCGCGATCGTCGGTGTGCTGTCCGGTGCCGCGGCGACCCTCGGCGGCAAGGCCGGTCAGCGGATCGACACCGTGATCATGCGTTTCACCGACCTCATGCTGTCGCTGCCCTCGCTGCTGCTCGCGGTCTCCATCGCCGCCGTGATGGGCCAGTCCCTGACCACCGTGATGATCGCCGTCGGCGTCGTCCAGATCCCCGTCTTCGCCCGTCTGCTGCGCGGCTCGATGCTCGCCCAGGGCGGTGCGGACTACGTACTGGCGGCCAAGGCGCTCGGCATCCGGAAGAAGCGGATCGTCCTCACGCAGATCCTGCCCAACTCGCTGAGCCCGGTGATCGTCCAGGCGACGCTCAGCCTCGCCACCGCGATCATCGAAGCCGCGGCCCTGTCCTACCTCGGCCTCGGCAACCCCGATCCGGCGATCCCGGAATGGGGCGTCATGCTCTCCCAGGCGCAGCGGTTCTTCGACAACGAGCCGATGATGGCCGCCTATCCGGCCGTCGGGATCATCATCACCGCACTGGGCTTCACCCTGCTCGGCGAGGCCATGCGCGAAGCCCTCGACCCGAAGCTGCGAGGCTGATCTCCCATGGCACTGCTCAATGTTGACCAGCTCAGCGTCACCTTCGGCGGACGCGGCCGCAAGGACTCCGTCGCGGTCGACGGTGTCTCCTTCACCGTGGACCAGGGCGAGGTCGTCGGCCTGGTGGGCGAGTCCGGCTGCGGCAAGTCCGTGACCTCGCTCGCCCTGATGGGCCTGCTGCCCGAGAAGGGCGTGAAGGTCGGCGGACGCGTGGAGTTCGACGGCCAGGACCTGCTGACCATGAGCCGGCGCAAGCTCCGCGACATGCGCGGCAGCCAGCTGGCGATGATCTTCCAGGACCCGCTGTCCTCGCTGAACCCGGTGATCCCCATCGGCGTCCAGGTGACCGAGATCCTCCAGCGGCACCGCGGACTGAAGGGGGAGGCCGCCCGCAAGGAGGCGGCCAACCTCCTGGACCGGGTCGGTATCCCGGACCCGCGCCGGCGCCTGAAGGAGTACCCGCACCAGCTGTCCGGCGGTATGCGGCAGCGTGCGCTCATCGCCATGGCGGTGGCCTGCGCACCCCGGCTGCTCATCGCCGACGAGCCGACCACCGCGCTCGATGTGACCATCCAGGCCCAGATCCTGGAACTCCTCAAGGAACTGGTCGACCAGGAGGGCACCGCTCTGCTGATGATCACCCACGACCTCGGGGTCGTCGCCGGCATCTGCGACGAGGTCAATGTCCTGTACGCGGGACGGGCCGTGGAGTCCGCCGACAGGCGTGAGCTGTTCGCCGCTCCCACGCACCCGTACGCGCACGGGCTGCTCGGTTCCATCCCGCGTCTGGACGCACCGCGCGGGGAGCCCCTCCACCCGATCCGCGGATCGATCAACGACAAGATCGCCTGGGCCGACGGCTGCGCCTTCGCGCCCCGCTGCGATTTCTACACGATGGAGTGCCTCACGGGCACTCCCGAACTGACCGAACCACGCACGGCCGGACACCAGGTGCGCTGTGTCAACCCGGTCCTGCCCAAGGCGGAGGTTTCGGCATGAGCCTGCTCGAACTCGACGATGTGAAGGTCCACTTCCCCGTCAAGAAGGGTGTCTTCTTCGACCGTACGGTCGGACACGTGTACGCCGTGGACGGCATCTCGCTGAGCGTCGAGGCCGGCCAGACGTACGGGCTCGTGGGCGAGTCGGGCTGCGGCAAGACGACCCTGGGCCGGGCGGTGCTGCGGCTCGTGGACATCACCTCCGGTGAGGTCGTCTTCGACGGCACCGACCTGGCCAAGCTGCCGGACGAGGAGATGCGCCGGTACCGCCGCAGGCTCCAGATGGTCTTCCAGGACCCGCTCGGCAGCCTCAACCCGCGGCAGAACATCGAGTCGATCCTCTCCGAGGGCATGGCGGCCCACGGGATCGGCACCGACCGGGACGACCGCCGGGAGAAGATCAAGGCGATCCTCGCCAAGGTCGGACTGCCCGCGAACTCGCTGTCCCGCTATCCGCACGAGTTCTCCGGCGGCCAGCGCCAGCGCATCGGCATCGCCCGGGCCCTGGTGCTCGAACCGGACGTGATCATCTGCGACGAGCCGGTCTCGGCGCTGGACGTGTCGATCCAGGCGCAGGTCATCAACCTGCTGGAGGAGCTGCAGCAGTCGCTGGGGCTCACCTACCTCGTCATCGCCCACGACCTCGCCGTCGTCCGGCACATCTCCGACGTCATCGGGGTCATGTACCTGGGCTCCCTGGTGGAGGAGGCGCCGAGCGACGCGCTGTACGCCGGTCCGAAGCACCCGTACACCCGGGCGCTCATGTCCGCGGTGCCGGTGCCCGACCCCGAGGTCGAGGACCGGCGGGAGCGGATCCTGCTCCAGGGCGACCTGCCCTCGCCGGCCAACCCGCCGGCCGGCTGCCGGTTCCACACCCGCTGCCCGTGGGTGCAGGACAAGTGCGCGCTCGAACGTCCGGTCCTGACGGACCTGGGTGACGGGCACAAGGTGGCCTGCCACTTCGCGGCCGAGATCGAGGACGGGACGATCGGGCTGACCCGGGCAACCGGTATCGAGGCGGTCGTGGGGACACCCACCGAGGAGCGGGTCGCCGACAAGGCGCCGGCTGTGAAGGTGCCCGCGCAGAAGGCACCCGCCGACTCGGTCGCCGTGGCGCCGGTGGCGGAGAAGTCCGCCGAAGGGGAGGCCGAGGCCGAGGCCGGAGCCGAACCGGAGATGGCGTCCGGGGAGGCATCCGCGCCCGAGGGTGAGGCAGCCGACACCGCCGAGGTCGACGCCGACGCCGAGGCGGCAGACGCGGCCGACGCCCCGGACGAGCCCGAGGACGCGGCCCCGTCCGTGGCCGAGGCCGGCACCGAAGGGAAGGCCGGCACCGTCTGACGGCCTCCGGGCGACATCGTGGGCACCGGACGTTGTAGAACTGTCCGGTGCTCAACGAACTCTTCACTCCCTCCGTCCAGCATGCGCTCGACCTCGTCGGGATCTTCGTCTTCGCGATCTCGGGCGCCCTGCTCGCCGTACGCAAGAACTTCGATGTCTTCGGCATCGCGGTGCTCGCCGAGGTGACAGCGCTGGGCGGAGGGATTTTCCGCGATGTGATGATCGGGGCGATCCCGCCCGCGGCCTTCACGGATCTCGGCTACTTCCTGACGCCGCTGCTCGCGGCCGGCCTCGTGTTCTTCCTCCACCCGCACGTCGAGCGGATCCAGGTCGGTGTCAACGTCTTCGACGCGGCCGGCCTCGGCCTCTTCTGCGTCGGCGGCACGGTCAAGGCCTACGACTACGGCCTCGGCCTCACCGCCTCGGCCGCCCTCGGGCTGGCCACCGCCGTCGGCGGCGGTGTGCTGCGCGACGTACTCGCCAACGAGGTGCCGTCCCTGCTGCGCTGGGACCGCGATCTGTACGCGGTGCCCGCGATCGTCGGCGCGGTCATGGTGGTGCTCTGCATCCGCTTCGACGCCCTCAACGCCTTCACGAGCGGCACCGCGGTCATCACCGCGTTCGTCCTCCGGCTGTTGGCGATGCGCTTCCACTGGCGTGCTCCGCGCGCCTACAACCGGCGCTCGGCGACCGCGGAGGAGACCCCGGCGGTCATGTGAACGCCACAGAAAAGCTACCGCTCAGTAATGCAATCGGTGTACCGTGCATCGCATGGCACAGGCAGCAGCGCAGGCGCCGCGCACAGCGCAGGCAACCATCGGTGACAGCGAGTTCGACCGCGACACCGCCGTCACGCTTCGTGAAGAGGGCGTCTACGACGCCGTGCTCTCCGCGGGATGGACGATCATTCACGCGGTCAACGGCGGCTATCTGCTGGCCATGCTCGGCCGGGCACTCGGAGAGGCGCTGCCGCACTCCGACCCGTTCTCGGTGTCCGCGCACTACCTCACGGCCTCCGTACCGGGCCCCGCCGTCATCCGTACCCAGGTGGTCCGCAGCGGCCGCACCCTCTCCACCGGAGAGGCCTCGCTCTTCCAGTACGCGGAGGACGGCAGCGAGATCGAGCGCATCCGGGTACTCGCCACCTACGGTGACCTGGACGGCCTGACCGGCGACGTCCTCACGTCCGCCGAACTGCCCGCCATCCCGCCGCGGGAGCACTGCCTCGGCCCGGCCGACGGCCCGGCGGCGATTCCCGGCAGTTCCGCCATCACCGAGCGGCTCGACATCAAGCTCGACCCGGCGACCATCGGCTGGGCCATCGGCGCCCCGTCCGGCAAGGGCGAGATGCGGGGCTGGTTCGGACTCGCGGACGGCCGCGACGCGGACCCGCTCTCGCTGCTGCTCACCGTCGACGCGCTGCCGCCGACCTCGTTCGAGCTCGGCCTGAAGGGCTGGACGCCCACGATCGAACTCACCACCCACATCCGCTGCCGCCCGGCCCCAGGGCCGCTGCGCGTCTCCATCACCACCCGCAACCTCGCGGGCGGTTTCCTGGAGGAGGACGCGGAGGTCTGGGACAGCGCCGACCGTCTGGTGGCACAGTCCCGCCAGCTGGCCCGCGCACCGCGCGGCTGAGCGGCGGAGGGCCGGAGCGCCGGCCTTCGAGCCGCCCGCACCGGGCGGCGGTTCACGGGTGTGGACGCAGGAAGCCGGCGAGGGCTGCGGTCAGCTCTGCCGGCGCGTCCTCCTGGACGAGGTGCCCGGCCCCGGCGACCAGCCGGAGTCCGGCGCCCGGAATCAGCGCGGCCAGTTCATGCCCGCGGGCGACCGGGATCCAGGTGTCCTCGGTGCCCCAGCAGATCAGTACGGGCAGCTCCAGCTCGCCGTACCGGTGCTGGATGTCGTCGGTGAACCGCTGGTCGTTCTGGGTGATCTGCCGGTAGAAGGCGGGCTGCCCGGTCTCGGTGCACCACGGGGCGACGAGCCGTTCGAGCACCTGGGGATGCAGCCCCGGACGGCTCGCGGAACTCACGTACTCGGTCACCAGTGCGCGGTGCAGGGCGGCCGGCAGCTCGCCGAAGACCTCGGCGTGGCCGCCCAGCAGCCGGTACGCGGGTGAACCCCACGGGGCGAGCGCCACGGGGTCGACGAGCGCGAGGCGCCGGTAGCGGGCGCCGTGCAGGAGGTACGCGCGCAGTGCGACACAGCCGCCGAAGTCGTGGGCCACCACGGCCGGTTCGGGCAGGTCCCAGTGGGCGAGGAGCTCGGTGAAGACCCAGGCCTGGGCGCGCAGGGACACGTCCTGGTCCTCGAACTGGGCGGAAGCGCCGTAGCCGGGCAGGTCCCACACGTACACGCGGTGGTCCTGGGCCAGCCCGCGGGCGATACCGCGCCATACGTACGAGGAGAAGGGCGTGCCGTGCACCAGGACGACCGGCGGAGCGTGCTCCGGGCCGAGTGCGGCCCAGCGCACCTCGCCCGACGAACTGGTGAAGGTCCGGTCGAGAGTCCATTCGCTCATGGCGACGACCCTATGGGCTGTCCAGCCAGTGGGCCCGGCCCAGCGTGACCAGGCGCAGTCGGCGTCGCGCCTGCCGGGCGACCGCCCGCTCGTCCTCGGGGCCCGCGTCCAGGAGCGCCGAGGCGGTGAGCACCATGTGGTCGACGTACAGCCCGCCCAGCATCAGGAGGTCCTCCGGGTCCCAGCCCGCCGACTCCGGCTCCGTACCGAGGGCCGCCGCCACCTCCTCGGCGAAGCGGCGCAGCTGGCAGGTTATGGCTTCGCGGACGGGGCCCACGCCGCCGTGCTGTTCGCGGGCGATGAAGCGGAAGTGGGCGGGCTGCTCGGTCACATGACGGGCGATCAGTTCGACACTGCGGTCCAGTCGCTCCTCGCTGTCGCCCGTCTCGGCGAGGATCGCACCGATCATGCCGTGGAGGCTGCCCAGGGTCTCCTCGACGAGGGCGACACCCAAGGCCGCCGTGTCGTCGAAGTGCCGGTAGAAAGCGGTCGGGGCGACTCCCACGGCCCGCGTCACCTCGCGCAGGCCCAGGCTGCTCAGACTCTGGTGCTCCAGCAGCCGCAGGGCGGCGTCGAGGAGCGCCTGACGTGTCTTCAGCTTCTGGGCCTGGCGGATGCCGACGGTGTGACTCATGCCATTCAGTAAACAACCGTTCTCCGAGTCTTGGAAGGGGTCCGAGGTCTAGACTGCAAAGTCAGTGAACAGTCGTACTCTCAACTGCTCGCAGAAAGGGCCACACATGTTCGTCCTCGTCGCCGCCCTGCTCCTGCTCGGGGTCGTCCTCGGAGCGGTCGCGCATCTGCCGCTGCCCCTGGCGCTGACCGCAGGCGCCCTGATCGGCCTCTGGCTGGCGCTCTTCGGAGTCCGTGAGCGCCTCGGCCGCCGGACCCGCTGACCCCGCCCGGCCCCTATTCCACCGGATCCGAAGGAGTACGCACCATGACCCTCACCACCGCACTCGCCCGCCGAACCCGGACCCGGAACGGCACCGGGGCAGGGGCCGCTCCGCACGACGACCGGACGCCCGGCGTCCGTGAGGCCTCCCGCGAGGCCTCCCGCGAGGCGGACGGGCTGGCCGTCGCCTCGTTCGTGCTCGGGCTGCTGGGCCTCCTGGTGATGAACATCCTGCTCGGGCCCGTCGCCATCGTCATGGCGGTCATCGCCCTCGCCCGCTCCACCGCCCGCCGCGGCCGCGCCCTGCTCGGACTCGCCCTCGGCATCGCCGACCTGGTCGTCCTCGCCGTCCTGGTCACCGAGAACGGCACCGTCTCCTGGAACTTCGGCGGCTGATCGGGGCGAGCGGAAGGCTCTCCCGGTACCGGATCGGGCCCCGGGCCGGGGTGGGCCGCACCCTTCCAGGGGCCCTGCGGGAGCCGTGACCCCATGCGACCGGCATGAGTCCCGCCACGGACTCGTAGAATCGTGTCCACCATGGCCTACCTCGACCACGCAGCGACCACTCCGATGCTTCCGGAGGCGATCGCGGCGATGACCGCGCACCTCGCCGTCACCGGCAACGCGTCCTCCCTGCATGCCGCCGGGCGCCGGGCCCGCCGCACCGTCGAGGAGTCCAGAGAGACGCTCGCGGACGCCCTCGGCGCGCGCCCCAGCGAGGTGGTCTTCACCTCGGGCGGGACCGAGGCCGACAATCTCGCCGTGAAGGGCCTCTACTGGTCCCGGCGCGACGCGGACCCCCGCCGCACCAGGGTGCTCGCCAGTCCGGTGGAACACCACGCCGTGATCGACGCCGTCGACTGGCTCGCCGAGCACGAGGGCGCCACCGTGGAGTACCTGTCCGTCGACCGGTACGGGCGCGTGCACCCCGAGGCCCTGCGTGAGGCGATCCTCCGCAACCCCGACGACGTCGCCCTGATCACCGTCATGTGGGCCAACAACGAGATCGGCACCGTCATGCCGGTACGTGAACTGGCCGATGTCGCGCGCGAGTTCGATGTGCCCATGCATGCCGACGCGGTACAGGCCTTCGGACAGCTGGAGGTCGACTTCGCCCGGTCGGGGCTGGCCGCGATGACCGTCAGCGCACACAAGATCGGTGGCCCCTTCGGCGTCGGCGCGCTGCTCCTCGGCCGCGACCACACCCCCGTGCCCGTGCTGCACGGCGGCGGACAGGAGCGGCATGTGCGCTCCGGCACCCTCGACGTACCCGCCGTCGCCGCCTTCGCGGTCGCCGGACGGCTCGCAGCCGAGGGGCGTGAGGGCTTCGCCCGCGAGATCGGTGCGCTCCGCGACGACCTGACCGCGGCGGTCCTCCAGGCCGTCCCCGATGCCGTGCTCGGCGGTGACCCGGCCCCCGGCGGCCGGCTGCCCGCCAACGCCCACTTCACCTTCCCCGGCTGCGAGGGTGACTCCCTCCTGCTGCTGCTCGACGCCCAGGGCATCGAATGCTCCACCGGCTCCGCGTGCACGGCCGGAATCGCCCAGCCGAGTCATGTGCTGCTGGCCACGGGCACCGACCCGGACCTGGCCCGCGGCACCCTGCGCTTCTCGCTCGGCCACACCTCCGCCAAGCAGGACGTCGAGGACGTCGCACGGGCGATCGGCCCGGCGGTCGAACGGGCGAGGACGGCAGGGCTCAGTTAGCCCTTCGCCGCCTCTGCCGCCTTCGCCGCCTCGGAAGCGGCCCGGACCAGCTTCATGTAGCGGTCCCAGTCCCAATGCGGTCCCGGATCCGTGTGGTCCGTGCCCGGCACCTCGACGTGCCCGATGATGTGCTCGCGGTCCACGGGTATCCCGTACCGCGCGCATATCGCTGCCGTCAGCCGTGCCGACGACTCGTACATCCGGGCCGTGAAGTCCTTCGGGCGGTCCACGAACCCCTCGTGCTCGATGCCGACGCTGCGTTCGTTGAACGAGCGGTTACCGGCGTGGTACGCCACGTCCAGCTCGCGGATCATCTGCGTCACACGGCCGTCCTGTCCGACGATGTAGTGCGTCGCGGCGCGGTGCGCCGGATCCTGGAAGACCTTGACCGCGCTGGCGAAGCTGCCCTGGGTGACATGGATGATCACCCGGTCCACGCCGTAGTCGTCGGGGCGGTCGGCCCGCCGCCAGTTCGCCTCGGAGGCCGCAACCCACCGGGCACCGGCGAAGTCCAGCTCACCGGGCGTGCGGGGCTTCTCCACGCCCGGTACCCGCCACCAGACGCGCCGGATCTCCTCCGCGGCCAGCGCGGCCGTGCCCACGGCGGTCGCGGCGCCACCGATCAGCAGCGAGCGTCTGCTGATGCCGCGCGACCCGCTCCCTGATTCTCCGGCACTGCCTCTGGTCCCCATGTGATCGTCAACGCATATCCGCGCGCATTCGGTTCCCGGAGCCCCGTACTCTGGATGGGCTATGACTCAGACCTCCCAGCGCCCCCTCCGTGTGCTCGCCGCCATGTCGGGCGGAGTCGACTCCGCCGTCGCGGCGGCCCGTGCCGCCGAGGCAGGCCACGACGTGACCGGTGTGCACCTCGCCCTCTCCGCGAACCCGCAGTCCTTCCGTACCGGGGCACGCGGCTGTTGCACCATCGAGGACTCCCGGGACGCCCGCCGCGCGGCGGACGTCATCGGCATCCCGTTCTACGTCTGGGACCTCGCGGAGCGCTTCCGCGAAGACGTCGTGGACGACTTCGTGGCGGAGTACGAGGCTGGGCGCACCCCCAACCCCTGCCTGCGCTGCAACGAGAAGATCAAGTTCGCCGCACTGCTCGACAAGGCCCTGGCCCTCGGCTTCGACGCGGTCTGCACCGGCCACTACGCCACCGTCGTGCTGAACGACGACGGCACCCGGGAGATGCACCGCGCCTCGGACATGGCCAAGGACCAGAGCTACGTCCTCGGCGTCCTGGACGAGAAGCAGCTCGCGCACGCCATGTTCCCCCTCGGCGACACCCTCACCACCAAGGACGAGATCCGCGCCGAGGCCGAGCGCCGCGGCCTGGCCGTCGCCAAGAAGCCCGACAGCCACGACATCTGCTTCATCGCCGACGGCGACACCCAGGGCTTCCTCGCGGACCGTCTCGGAGGCCCTGCGGAGGGTGACATCGTCGACGAGTCCGGTGCGAAGGTGGGCACCCACGAGGGCGCCTTCGGCTTCACCATCGGCCAGCGCAAGGGCCTGCGCATCGGCCACCCGGCCCCCGACGGCAAGCCCCGCTACGTCCTGGACATCTCACCGGTGAACAACACGGTGACGGTCGGCCCCGCCGAGGCCCTCGACGTCACGGCCCTCACGGCCATCAAGCCACGCTGGTGCGGTACGGCCCCGGCCGGCCCCGGCACGTACACCGCGCAGCTGCGCGCCCACGGCGGCGAGACCGAGGTGACGGCGGAGCTGACCGACGGCACCCTGCGCGTCTCGTTCACCGAGCCGGTACGGGGCGTGGCCCCCGGCCAGGCCGTCGTCCTGTACGACGGCACCCGGGTGGTCGGCTCCGCCACGATCGCCACGACCGTACGCCGCGAGAGGGCGACAGCGGGCTGACGCACAGCCTCGGACCGGGTCGCTCCCCTGCGGCGACCCGGCCGGTACGGGGGTCCGCTACGACGCCTCGCGCACGAACACGTCCCGGGCGAAGAAGTCCGCCAGGACCGGTGCGATCGCCTGCGGTGCCAGATCGCGTGTCTGGCCGGTCAGAGTGCGGTGCCGCGCGTTGGGGACCGCCGCCGCGAGGGCGAGGGTCGTCTCACGGGTCCGGTCGGGACTGAAGCCGCCGCAGACCACCAGCGTGCGCGCCGTCACGGACGCGAACCGCTCCGCCGGGACCGTGCCGTTGCCCAGCAGTGCGTCGTCGTACGCCAGGGTGTGCGCCAGCGCTTCCAGGCTCTTCCACAGAAGGGCGTGCCGCATGCGGGCGATCGTCTCCTCCGGGACGCCGGTCCGGGACATGTACAGGGCGACGGCGCCGTCGCGGTCCCCGATGGACAGCATCCGGTGCAGCCGGGCCGTGCAGCGGGACTTGTACAGGAGGCCGGCCGGCCCGGGGGTGTACGGCGGTTCGTAGACCGCGAGGAGATCCACGGGCAGCCCCGCCGCCTGCGCCTCCAGGGCCAGCGCGCCGCCCGACAGCATGCCGAACAGCGACACCCGCTCACCCACCCGGGCCGCCACCGCGGCCAGGTCCTCGATCTCGCTCCGCACCGTGTACGGACCGCTGTCGCCGCTGGAGCCGCGCCCACGGCGGTCGTACGTGACGACCGTGAACCGCGGCGCGAGCAGTTCGGCCAGCGGCGCCTCGGTCGCCGCACTGCTCAGCGCCCCGCCGACCAGGATCACCGGGGGCCCGTCACCCCGGCGCCGGTACGCGACGGACGTGCCGTCACGGGAGAGAGTCTTGTCCATGTGAGGGTGGACCGAGGCGGCCCGCGGAACTCATCGGTGGTGCCGGGAAATGTTTTTGACGGTCAGTCGGTGACCACGTCCGTGTCGTAGAAGCAGAAGTGGCCCTTGATCGCCGCTACTTGATCCTTGGGCTCCTGGTAGGCCCAGACGAGGTCCGCCGCTCCGGGCACCGACCAGTAGGACGCATCGCCTTTGAACGGGCAGTGCGTACGGGTGTCCGAAGGCGTCAGCAGCTCCGTACGGACGTCCTCGGGCGGCAGGTAGTACCTGACCGGACAGCCCGTCTCGCGCAGGGCGAGCGGGCGGCGGCTCTCGGCGAGCAGTTGCCCGTCGCGTACCGCGCGCACGTGCACGGCTTCGGGCTCGACGGTGATGCGGTGTCCTGGGGTGGAAGTCATGACTGGTTCAGCCGTGCGGCGGGCCGGTTTCTTCCCGCTCCCGGGGGAGTGCCGGGGGCGGCCCGTACGGTGGTCGCATGAACATCTGTGTCTTTCTCTCCGCCGCCGACCTCGACGACCGCTACACCGTGCCCGCCCGGGAATTCGCCGAACTGCTGGGCCGGGGCGGGCACACCCTGGTCTGGGGCGGTTCCGAGAGCGGGCTCATGAAGGTCGTCGCCGACGGGGTGCAGGCGGCCGGCGGGCGGCTCGTGGGCGTGTCCGTGGAGTTCCTGGCGGCGAAGGCGAGGACCGACGCCGACGAGATGGTGATCGCCAAGGACCTGGCCGAGCGCAAGGCGCTGCTCCTGGAGAAGGCCGACGCGGTCGTCGTCATGGTCGGCGGCACGGGGACGCTCGACGAGGCCACGGAGATCCTGGAGCTGAAGAAGCACGGCAAGAACACCATGCCCGTCGTCCTGCTGAACACGGCCGGGTTCTACGACGGTCTGCGCCAGCAGTTCCAGCGCATGGAGGACGAGGGCTTCCTGCCGGTGCCCCTCACCGACCTGGTCTTCTTCGCCAAGGACGGAGTCGGGGCGCTCGCCTACCTGGAGGAGTCGGCCGGCCTGCGGTGAGGCCCGGGCGGGGTGACAGCATGAGGGCATGCCTACTCACCTCATCACCGGGGCCGGCTCCGGTATCGGAGCGGCCGTCGCCCGCCGCCTCCTGGAGCGCGGCGACGAGCTCGTGCTGCTGGCCCGGGACGCAGGACGGGCCAAGGAACTGGCCGCCCTCCACCCCGGGGCCCGCACACTCGTCGGCGACCTCGGCAACCCGGACCGGCTCTCCTGGGCCTTCGGGCAGCAGCCGATGCCCGAACGGCTCGACTCGCTGCTGCACATCGCGGGGGTCGTCGAGCTCGGCAGGGTCGGCGAGCTCACCCCCAAGGCCTGGCACTTCCAGCTCAACGCCAATCTGATCGCCCCCGCCGAACTGACCCGGCTGCTGCTCCCGCAGCTGCGCGTCTCCAAGGGACACGTCGTCTTCGTGAACTCCGGCGCCGGGCTCGAGGCCCACGCCGAGTGGGGCGCGTACGCCGCCAGCAAGCACGGCCTGAAGGCCCTCGCCGACTCGCTGCGCCACGAGGAGCACGCCAACGGCGTGCGGGTGACCTCCGTCTATCCCGGCCGCACCGCCAGTCCCATGCAGGCCAAGGTCCACCAGCAGGAGGGCAAGGAGTACGACCCCTCCCGCTGGATCGACCCGGAGTCCGTGGCCACCACGATCCTGCTGGCGATCGACCTGCCGCGCGACGCCGAGATCAACAACCTGACGGTCCGCCCCGGCCGCTGAGGAACCGGGGGCGGTGCGGCCCGTAGGCTCTGCGCGTGAGCGAGAAGAGCAAGTTCAGCGGGTGTGCCGCCACCGGTATCGGGTCCATGCCGGGCGGCGACGCACGGGAGGCGGCCAAGACCGTCGCCGGGTCCTTCGCCGACAGGCAGGGAATGCCGTATCTGGCGGAGCTGCCCGCGCGAGGGCCGGGGGCCGACATGATCGGGCGGACGATCGGACTGCTCGTCGAGATGTACGGCCACGTCGAGCCCAGCGGCTGGCGGATCAGCGACCGGCCCGGCCGTGACACCCGCCGCGCCCGCTCCTGGCTCGGCGAGGACCTCGACGCCCTGGAGGAGCACACCCAGGGCTACGAAGGGCTCCTCAAGGTCCAGGCGGTCGGCCCCTGGACCCTGGCCGCCGGCCTGGAGCTGCGGGGCGGCGAGGCCATGCTCGGCGACCCGGGCGCATGCCGTGACCTGGCCGGTTCGCTGGCGGAGGGACTGCGCACACACCTCGCGGACGTCCGGCGCAGAGTTCCCGGCGCCGAGGTGGTGCTCCAGCTCGACGAACCGTCCCTGACCGCCGTACTCCTGGGGCGGGTCAGGTCCGCGAGCGGATACCGGACCTACCGGGCCGTGGACCGCCAGGTCGTCGAAGGAACCCTGCGCGAGCTGCTCGCGGTGAACGGCGACGGGCCGACGGTCGTCCACTCGTGTGCCCCCGAGGTGCCCTTCGCCCTGTTGCGCCGTGCCGGGGCGGCCGCCGTCTCGTTCGACTTCTCTCTCCTCACCGAGCGTGAGGAGGATGCGATCGGGGAAGCCGTCGACGCCGGCACCCAGCTCTTCCTCGGCGTGGTTCCCGGAGTCGACGCGGCCTCGACCGCATTGTCGGACCCTGGCGGTAGCGTCATGGGTGTCAGGACGTTGTGGAGCAGGCTGGGCTTCAATCCGGGGACTCTCACCGAGTCCGTCGTGATCACCCCGTCCTGCGGGCTGGCGGGGGCATCGCCCGCATACGCGCGCGCCGCGCTCGCCCACTGCGCCCGGGCCGCGAGGTCACTCGCAGACAACCCTGAGTAACGGGGCAACGGGTCAACGGGAGGATCGGACGATGGCCGGCGAACAGCAGGCACAGCAGCTGACCGGTGTGCCGGCGGAGGCGCAGGAACAGCACGCGCTCCTGGCCGAGCAGATCGAGGAACACCGCTTCCGGTACTACGTCAAGGACCAGCCGGTCGTCAGCGATGCCGAGTTCGACCGGCTGATGCGTGCGCTGGAGGCCATCGAGGACCGGCACCCCCAGCTGCGTACGCCGGACTCGCCGACCCAGAAGGTCGCCGGGCCGTACACCACGGAGTTCACGTCCGTCGAGCACCGCGAGCGCATGCTCTCCCTGGACAACGCCTTCGACGACGGAGAGCTCGCGGCCTGGGCCGAGCGTGTCGCACGGGACGTCGGCACGGGCGGCTACCACTTCCTGTGCGAGCTCAAGGTGGACGGTCTCGCCGTGAACCTCACGTACGAGCACGGGAAGCTGACCCGCGCGGCCACCCGCGGCGACGGCCGGACCGGCGAGGACATCACGCCCAACGTCCGCACGATCGCGGAGATCCCGCACCGCCTGAAGGGGGAGCGGATCCCCGCGCTCGTCGAGATCCGCGGCGAGGTCTTCTTCCCGATGGAGGCCTTCGAAGGACTCAACGCCCGCCTGGTGGAGGCCGACGACAAGCCCTTCGCCAACCCGCGCAACGCGGCGGCCGGCTCCCTGCGCCAGAAGGACCCGAAGGTCACCGCGGCCCGCCCGCTGCACATGGTGGTGCACGGCATCGGAGCCCGCGAGGGCCTCGACATCGACTGCCTCTCGCACGCCTACGACCTGCTGAGCGAATGGGGCCTGCCGACGGCCCGGCACAACAAGGTGGTCGACTCCCTCGACGGCGTACGGGAGTTCATCGCGTACTTCGGTGAGAACCGCCACTCGGTGGAGCACGAGATCGACGGGGTCGTCGTCAAGCTCGACGAGATCCCGCTCCAGGGCCGGCTGGGCTCCACCTCGCGCGCACCGCGCTGGGCGATCGCCTGGAAGTACGCCCCGGAAGAGGTCAACACCAAGCTGGTCAACATCCGGGTCGGCGTCGGCCGCACCGGCAGGGTCACGCCGTACGCCCAGGTGGAACCCGTCGAGGTGGCGGGCTCCGAGGTCGAATTCGCCACCCTGCACAACCAGAACGTGGTGAAGGCCAAAGGCGTCCTCATCGGCGACACGGTGGTGCTCCGCAAGGCGGGCGACGTCATCCCGGAGATCCTCGGCCCGGTCGTCGACCTGCGCGACGGCAGCGAGCGGGAGTTCGTCATGCCGGCCGACTGCCCCGAGTGCGGTACGGCGCTGCGTCCCATGAAGGAGGGCGACATCGACCTCCGCTGCCCCAACGCACGGTCCTGTCCGGCGCAGTTGCGGGAGCGGGTGGCCTACCTCGCCGGACGCAAGTGCCTGGACATCGACCACTTCGGCTATGTGGCGGCCGCTGCTCTGACGAAGCCTCTGGAGCCCGCCGAGCCGCCCCTGCTGGACGAGGGGGACCTCTTCGGCCTGACGGTGGAGCAGCTGCTCCCGATCCGGGCCTATGTCCTGGACCAGGACAGCGGGCTGCCCAAGCGCGATCCGAAGAGCGGCGAGGAGAAGATCGCGACGGTCTTCGCCAATCAGCAGGGCGAACCGAAGAAGAACGCCCTGGCCATGCTCGAAGGCATCGCGGCGGCACGGCAGGCTCCCCTGGCCCGGATCCTCACCGGGCTCTCGATCCGTCATGTGGGGCCCGTGGCCGCCGTGGAGCTGGCCAGGCAGTTCCGGTCCATCGACCGGATCGACGAGGCGTCGGAGGAGGAACTGGCCGCCGCCGACGGGGTCGGACCCATCATCGCCGCGTCGGTCAAGCAGTGGTTCGCCGAGGACTGGCACCGCGAGATCCTGCGCAAGTGGCGGGAGGCCGGTGTCCGGATGGAGGACGAGGGAGCGGGCGAGGACGAGGGGCCGCGACCGCTCGAAGGGCTCACCGTCGTCGTCACGGGCACGCTGGCCACCCACACCAGGGACGGTGCCAAGGACGCGCTGCAGAGCAGGGGGGCGAAGGTGACGGGGTCCGTCTCGAAGAAGACCTCCTTCGTCGTGGTGGGCGAGAACCCGGGGTCGAAGTACGACAAGGCGATGCAGCTGAAGGTCCCCGTACTCGACGAGGACGGGTTCGCCGTTCTGCTCGAGCAGGGGCCGGACGCGGCGCGTGAGGCGGCTGTTCCGGTGGAGGCGTGATCGAGACCCGATGCCCCGAAGCGATCGAGGCTCGATCGAGACGCTGCGGGGGAGTGGCGGTGGACGAGAAGGGAATAAAGGGGACAAGAGGGAGGCGAGTGGTCCGGCTGAGCCGGTCGGTTTCACTCGTTCAGCGCAAATCGGGCGGTGGGACTGCGGGGTCCGCATTCGGGCAAGAGCTGTAGAGCGCTGCCCGCGAGGGCTGTTGGCGGCCTACTGTTGAACGTGCACCTGCCGTGCCCGGCCGCGTGGTCGGAATTGGGCCGCGGTGGCACGGGAGCGGGGGCCACTGTGGGACATCGGCACCGCCGGCTGTGAGAGGGACGGAATGAAACCGACCGAGAGCGCCGCAACGGTGTCGCGGCTGCAGGGTTTCGTCGGCCTCACGTCAAAAGTGGGAGCTGTCGTCGTGGGGGTTGCCACGGTTCAGCTGGCAACCGGGTTCTACCGGACGGTCCGCGACGGCGAGGCGCTCTTCCCGGACGGCACCGCCGGCTGGTCGCTCGCGCTGCTCACCGGCATCATCGTCGGTCATCTGGTCGCCCTCGGGCGCGACCGCTGGTGGGGCGGCACCGGTTCGGGCGCCGCCCTCACAGTCGCCGTCCTGCTGCTCTACGGCTGGGTGCCCGCCGGTCTGGTCAGCCTGGTCGTCGTGGTGCTCGTCGGCACCGCCCGTCGGCACCGCTGGTGGCAAGGACTGCTCCACGGAGCCGTGGACATCCTCGGCATCGGAGCCGCGGCGCTCGTCCTGTCCGCCTTCGGAGAGGTACCGACGGTCGCCACACCCTGGCGGCCACTCGACTGGGGCATCGACGCCGTCCCCGAAGTGCTGCTCGCGGCCTCCACGTACCTCCTCGTCACCCGCGTCCTGCTGTGGTATGCACGGGCTTCCCAGAGCGGCGGGCTGCCGACGATCGCCCGCACGGCGCTCCTGCGCCAGGGACTCGTCGCGGTCGCCCTGCTCGGCATCGCCCCGCTGATCTGCGTCGTCGCGTCGGCCATGCCCGTGCTGCTGCCGCTCTTCGCGGTCCCGCTGATCGCCCTCGACTCCACTCTCTGGATCGCCCGCGCCCGCGCCGAGGAGCAGCTGAGAGACCCGCTGACCGGTCTGCCCAACCGCCAGTGGCTGCTGGAGAGGACATGGACGGCGCTGGAGGAGGCCGGGAGCACCGGCTCCAGATCGGCGCTCGTCCTCATCGACCTCGACCGGTTCCGCGCCGTCAACGACACCCTCGGGCACCTGGCGGGGGACCGGCTGCTCCTCCAGATAGCGGACCGGCTGCGACTCGCCCTGCCGCGTGGTGCGGAGGCCGCACGGCTGGGCGGCGACGAGTTCGCCGTCCTGCTGCCGACCGCGGACTCCACCACCAGCGCCCAGCGGGTCGCCCGGCACCTGGTCGCCGAGCTCTCCTCGCCCCTCGACCTGGACGGGCTCACCCTGGTCCTCGAGGCGAGCGCCGGGGTCGCCGTCCACCCCGACCACGCACTGGACGCCGAAGGGCTGCTCAGGCGGGCGGACGTGGCCATGTACCAGGCCAAGCGGGACCGTACGGGCGTGGAGGTGTACGAGTCCAAGCGGGACAGCAACACCCCGGACAGGCTCGGGCTCCTGGGCGATCTGCGGCGCGCGCTCGACGCCCAGGAGGTGGAGCTCCACTACCAGCCGAAGGTCAGGTTCGACGGCCAGGTCGCCGGGCTCGAAGCCCTGGTGCGCTGGGTGCATCCCGAGCGCGGGCGGGTCCCCCCGGACGAATTCATCGCGATCGCGGAGTCGTCCGGCCTGATGCCGCACCTCACCGAGTACGTGCTGGAGACCGCGCTGGCCCAGGTGGCCCGATGGCGCGCGCAGGGGCTGTTCGTCCCCGTCGCGGTCAACGTCTCGCCGCGCGATGTCCACACCCCCGGATTCGCGGGAAGCGTCGCGGCCCGGCTCGCCCGGCACGGCGTCCCGGCGGGAGCGCTCCAGCTGGAGATAACGGAGCACGTCCTGCTGGAGGACCCGCAGCGGGCCGCCGACACCCTGGCCGGGCTGACCGGGCACGGAGTGAAGATGTCCCTCGACGACTTCGGTACGGGCTACTCCTCGCTGGTCCACCTGCGCAAGCTGCCGGTCAGCGAACTCAAGATCGACCGGTCGTTCGTCGCCCGGCTCGCCATCGACAACGAGGACGCGGAGATCGTCCGCTGCACCATCGACCTGGCCCACTCGCTCGGTCTGCTGGTCGTCGCCGAGGGCGTCGAGGACGACGAGACCTGGGAGCGGCTGCGGGACCTGCGCTGCGACGCGGTGCAGGGGTGGCTCGTCGCGGCCGCCATGCCGCCGTTGGAGACGACGGCCTGGCTGCGGGCGCGCGGCGAGCACGGCTGGCGGCGGCCGGCGGAGCTGGAGGCCGCAGCCGCTGCCGCCGCGGCGGTGGTGACGCCCGAGCTGGAGCCCAGGCCCGCGGGACGCGCGCTGAACCCCGGTCCGGCGACGGCCTGACCGACGGGGCAGGGGCGCCGGGACCACCCGACGGGTGTTTTGTCCTCAATCGCCGGACGGGCTCGATGCGCCTCGGGCGCGATTGCGGGGCGGCGGCGGGCGACCCCATAGGATTGGGCCAAAACCACACACCGAACCCTGAGGATCGCTGCATGCCTGGCATCACGCGCGAGGAGGTCGCCCACCTCGCACGGCTGGCGCGTCTGGAGCTGAAGGGCGAAGAGCTCGAGCACTTCGCCGGTCAGCTCGACGACATCATCGGCGCGGTCGCCCGCGTCTCCGAGGTCGCCGACCAAGACGTACCGCCGACCTCCCACCCGCTGCCGCTGACGAACGTCATGCGCGCGGACGAGGTCCGTCCGTCGCTCACCCCCGCGCAGGCGCTCTCGGGCGCCCCTGCCCAGGAGCAGCAGCGTTTCAAGGTGCCGCAGATCCTGGGGGAGGACTAACAGCCATGACGGACATCAGCACCATCATCAAGCTCACCGCGGCGGAGATCGCCGCGAAGATCGCCTCCGGCGAGCTGACGGCCGTCGAGGTCACCGAGGCCCACCTGGCCCGGATCGAAGCCATCGACGAGAAGGTCCACGCCTTCCTGCACATCGACCGCGAGGGCGCGCTCGCGCAGGCCCGCGCCGTCGACGCCAAGCGCGAGGCGGGCGAGAAGCTCGGCCCGCTGGCCGGCGTCCCGCTCGCGCTCAAGGACATCTTCACCACGCAGGACATGCCGACCACCGTCGGCTCGAAGATCCTCGAGGGCTGGGTCCCGCCGTACGACGCGACCGTCACCAAGCGGCTGAAGGCCGCCGACGTCGTCATCCTCGGCAAGACCAACATGGACGAGTTCGCCATGGGGTCCTCCACCGAGAACAGCGCCTACGGCCCGACCGGCAACCCGTGGGACCTCACCCGCATCCCGGGCGGCTCCGGCGGCGGCTCCTCGGCCGCGCTCGCCTCCTTCGAGGCCCCGCTCGCCATCGGCACGGACACCGGCGGCTCCATCCGCCAGCCCGCGGCCGTCACGGGCACCGTCGGCGTCAAGCCCACCTACGGCGGCGTCTCCCGCTACGGCATGGTCGCCTTCTCCTCGTCCCTCGACCAGGGCGGGCCCTGTGCCCGTACGGTCCTGGACGCGGCGCTCCTGCACGAGGCCATCGCCGGCCACGACCCGCTCGACTCGACGTCCATCGACGCCCCGGTCCCGCCGGTCGTCGAGGCCGCGCGCAACGGCTCCGTACAGGGCATGCGCGTGGGAGTCGTCAAGCAGTTCGCGGGCGAGGGCTACCAGGCGGGTGTCGTCCAGCGCTTCAACGAGTCGGTCGAGCTGCTGAAGTCGCTCGGCGCCACGATCGTCGAGCTGGACTGCCCGTCCTTCGACCTGGCCCTGTCGGCGTACTACCTCATCGCGCCGTCCGAGTGCTCCTCGAACCTGGCCCGCTTCGACGCCATGCGCTACGGCCTGCGGGTCGGCGACGACGGCACGCGCTCCGCGGAGGACGTCACCGCCCTCACCCGTGAGGCCGGCTTCGGCGACGAGGTCAAGCGCCGCGTCATCCTCGGCACGTACGCGCTCAGCTCCGGCTACTACGACGCGTACTACGGCTCGGCGCAGAAGGTCCGCACCCTCATCACGCAGGACTTCGAGAAGGCGTTCGAGCAGGTGGACGTCATCGTGTCGCCGACGACGCCCACCACCGCCTTCCCGATCGGCGAGCGCGCCGACGACCCGATGGCGATGTACCTCGCGGACCTGTGCACCATTCCGACCAACCTGGCCGGCAACTCCGCCATGTCGCTGCCCTGCGGCCTGGCCCCGGAGGACGGCCTGCCGGTCGGGCTGCAGATCATCGCCCCCGCCATGAAGGACGACCGGCTGTACAAGGTCGGAGCCGCCGTCGAGGCCGCCTTCGTGGAACAGTGGGGACACCCGCTGCTCGAGGAGGCTCCGTCGCTGTGAGTGCCATGGCAAAGAAGGCCAAGAACTTCAAGAAGTCGAAGACCGGGCTGTACGTATCGCTCGGCAGCACTGCGTTCGGTGCGATCAGCGTCGCCAAGCAGGTGAAGCTGGCACGCAACGACAACGACGTGCTGCGGCTGCTCGACGCCGCGGTGTCAGCCGCGGCCATCGTCACCGGCCTCGCGATCCTCTATCGCGAACTGAAGCGCCTCGGCGACGACGACGTCCTGCTGGGCTGAGAGGGAAAGTTTCACCGTGACTGTCATTGACCTGGAGTCGTACGAGGACGCCCTCGCGACGTACGACCCCGTCATGGGCCTCGAAGTCCATGTCGAGCTCGGCACCAAGACCAAGATGTTCTGCGGCTGCTCCACGGAGCTCAAGCAGGACGCCAACTCGCAGACCTGCCCGGTCTGCCTCGGGCTGCCCGGCGCGCTGCCGGTCGTCAACGAGATCGGCGTCGAGTCCGCGATCAAGATCGGTCTCGCGCTGAACTGCGAGATCGCCGAGTGGTGCCGCTTCGCCCGGAAGAACTACTTCTATCCGGACATGCCGAAGAACTTCCAGACCTCCCAGTACGACGAGCCGATCGCCTTCAACGGCTATCTGGACGTCCAGCTGGAGGACGGCGAGATCTTCCGCGTGCAGATCGAGCGTGCCCACATGGAGGAGGACACCGGCAAGTCGACGCACGTCGGCGGTGCCACCGGCCGTATCCACGGCGCGTCCCACTCCCTGCTCGACTACAACCGCGCGGGCATCCCGCTCATCGAGATCGTCACCAAGCCGATCGAGGGTGCGGGCGCGCGCGCTCCCGAGGTCGCCAAGGCGTACGTCGCCGAGCTCCGCGAGCTCATCAAGGCGCTCGGTGTGTCGGAGGCCCGGATGGAAATGGGGCAGATGCGCTGCGACGTGAACCTGTCGCTGCGGCCCCACGGCCGGGAGGAGTTCGGTACGCGCTCCGAGACGAAGAACGTCAACTCCCTGCGTTCCGTCGAGCGTGCCGCCCGCTTCGAGATCCAGCGCCACGCCGCGGTGCTGAACTCCGGCGGGAAGATCGTGCAGGAGACCCGGCACTTCCACGAGGAGGACGGCTCCACCACGGCCGGCCGCATCAAGGACAACGCCGAGGACTACCGGTACTTCCCGGAGCCGGACCTCGTGCCCGTCGCCCCGGCCCGTGAATGGGTCGAGGAGCTCCGCAAGGGCCTCCCCGAGCTGCCGCGGCTGCGCCGCGCGCGGCTCAAGGAGGAGTGGGGCGTCTCCGAGCACGACATGCAGTCCATCCTCAACGCGGGTGCGGTCGACCTGATCGTCGCCACGACGGAGGCGGGTGCTCCGGCGGATCAGGCCCGCAAGTGGTGGATGGGCGAACTCGCCCGTAACGCCAACGAGACCGGCCGCGGCCTCGACGAGCTGGGCGTCACCCCCGTGCAGGTCGCCAGGGTCGCCGAACTCGTCACCTCGGGCGACCTCAACGACAAGCTGGCACGCCAGGTCCTCGAGGGTGTCCTCGCGGGCGAGGGCGACCCGGACACCGTCGTCGAGAAGCGCGGCCTGAAGGTCGTCTCCGACGAGGGCGCGCTGGGCACGGCCGTCGACGAGGCCATCGCGGCCAACGCCGCGATCGCCGACAAGATCCGTGGCGGCAAGGTCGCCGCGGCGGGCGCCCTGGTCGGCGCGGTCATGAAGGCCACCCGCGGTCAGGCGGACGCGGCGCGTGTACGGGAGCTGATCCTGGAGAAGCTCGGCGTCGAGGGCTGAGGCCCCCGCAGGACCGTGTGAGCGAAGGGCGGTGCACCCGGACGACCGGGGCACCGCCCTTTCGTGTGGTGAGGGATGTCTGTGACCATGGCCACGAATAGGACAATTGATCACTAATGCCTGACAGAGTGACGGTTCTCAGGTCATGCGACTTTTTCGGGATGTTCCCCTTATTCCCGTCGACGGTCCACGAACCCGCAGGGAGCACGTCCGTTGGCCGCCATCGCACGCTGGTGCCTCAGGCACCGTCTCGCCGCTGTCCTCATCTGGCTTCTCGCCCTCGGCGGCACGGCAGGGGCAGCGGTCTTCGCGGGCTCTGCGTACTCCAACAACTACGAGGTGCCGGGAACCGAGTCCGGCCGCGCGGGTGAACTCCTCCAGGCGGGGTTCACGAACCTCGGGGGTGACACCGACACCGTCGTCTGGCACACCACGGGCCCCACCGTCCGTGCAGCCGACGTCGAGCAGACCATGGCCAGGACGCTGCAGGCCATCGACGCGCTGCCCGGGGTCGGCGACGTCACCGGACCCTACGGGGCCGACGGCAACGGACAGATCAGCGCGGACAGCCGCACCGCCTACGCCACGATCACCTTCGACCACCGGGCCGACGAGATCCCGCGGGAACAGGCCCAGGCCGTCGTCGACACCGCGAAGGCAGCCGAGAGAGACGGCCTCCAGGTCGAGCTCGGCGGCAGCGCCGTCGCCCTGACCGAAGCGCCGGGCGTCCACCTCAGCGAGGCCGTCGGAGTGGTCGTCGCCGCCGTCGTGCTCTTCCTCGCCTTCGGCTCGCTCGCCGCCAGCCTGCTGCCCATCGCCACCGCCCTCGTCTCCGTCGGCACGGCGTACGCGGGGATCGTGCTGCTCGGCCATGTCATGACCGTCGCCGACTTCGCACCGATGCTGGGCATGCTGATCGGGCTCGGCGTGGGCATCGACTACGCGCTGTTCATCGTCACCCGGCACCGCAGAGGCCTCAGGCGCGGACTGTCCGTGCCCGAAGCGGCGGAGAACGCCGTCGCGACCACGGGGCGGGCCGTCGTCTTCGCCGGAGCGACCGTCTGCGTCGCGCTGCTGGGCATGCTGGTCCTGCGGCTCGGCTTCCTCAACGGTGTCGCGATCGCCGCCTCGCTCACCGTGTTGCTGACCGTCGCCGCCTCCGTCACCCTGCTGCCCGCCCTGCTCTCCTTCATCGGCATGCGGGCGCTGAGCCGGCGCGAGCGCAGGCAGCTCGCCGAGCACGGACCGCAGCGCGAACACACCACCGGCTTCGCCGCCCGCTGGTCCGCGTTCGTCGAGCGGCACCCCAAGCTGCTCGGAGTGGTCGCCGCCGCGATCATGGCGGTACTCGCCCTGCCCGCCCTCGGGCTGCATCTGGGCACCTCCGACCAGGGCAACAACCCGGCCACGTCGACCACCCGGCAGGCGTACGACCTGCTGGCCGACGGCTTCGGCCCCGGCGTCAACGGCCCGCTGACGATCGCCGCCCACCTCGACGGAGCCGACGACCGGCTCGCCCTCGACGGTCTGCCCGGCGTGCTGCGGACCACCGACGGCGTCGCCTCCGTGAGCCCGGTGACGTACAACAACAGCGGCGACACGGCGTTCGTCACCGTCGTCCTCGAGTCCGCGCCCCAGTCGCAGCGGACCAGCGAACTCGTCGACCGGCTGCGTGACGACGTGCTGCCGCCCATCCAGGACAACACGTCTCTCCAGGTCCACGTGGGCGGTGTGACAGCGAGCTACGACGACTTCGCCGAGATCATCATCGGCAAACTTCCGCTCTTCGTCGGGGTCGTCATCGGACTCGGCTGCCTGCTCCTGCTCCTGGCCTTCCGGTCCCTCGCCATCCCGCTGAAGGCCGCCGTGATGAACGTGGCCGCCGTCGCCTCCTCCTTCGGGGTCGTCGTCGCCGTCTTCCAGTGGGGCTGGGGCAGCGAACTGCTGGGGCTCGGCAGCGCCGGCCCGATCGAACCCTTCCTCCCGGTGATCATGGTGTCCGTGCTCTTCGGGCTCTCGATGGACTACCAGGTCTTCCTGGTCGGCCGGATGTACGAGGAGTGGCTGGAGACCGGGGACAACCGCAGGTCGGTCCGTGTGGGCCTCGCGGAGACCGGCCGGGTGATCAACTCCGCGGCGGTGATCATGATCTCGGTCTTCCTCGCCTTCGTGCTCAGCGGAGACCGCGTCATCGCGATGTTCGGCATCGCGCTGGCCGCCGCCGTCGCACTCGACGCCTTCGTCCTGCGCACCCTGCTGGTGCCCGCCCTGATGCACATGCTCGGCGGCGCCAACTGGTGGCTGCCCGCCCGGCTCGACCGGCTGCTCCCGCGCATCAGCATCGAGCCCCCGGACCGGATCGCGCCGCATGCGAAAATTCCGGGGGAGCGCACCGGCGACCAGGACCGGGCCGTCGGGCAGCGCGTCCACTGAGACCGAGGAGAAGTCCCTATGTTCGCGGTGTCCCTGGGGGATGACGGGGCGGAGCTGCGTCCGCTGGAGCCCTGGCAGGCGGAGGAGTTCCTGGCCCACATGGACCGGGCGCGGGGCCTCGTCGACCCCTGGATCCCGTTCGCCGCGGCCGCGACGGACCTCTCCTCGGCGCGCGACCTGCTCCAGAGGTACGCGGACAAGCAGGCCGCCGACACCGGCCGGCTCTACGGAATCTGGCTGGACGGCACGCTCGTCGGGGGCGTCCTGTTCCGGATATTCGAGGCGGCGACCGGGAACTGCGAGATCGGCTGCTGGCTGGAGCCCGCGGGGGAGGGCCGCGGGCTCGTGAACCGGGCGTCGCGCAAGCTGATCGACTGGGCCGTCGACGTACGCGGCATGCACCGGGTCGAGTGGGTCGCCTCTGCCGCGAACAGCCGCAGTGTCGCGGCAGCCGCGCGGCTCGGCATGAGGCGCGAAGGCGTACTGCGCGAGGCCTACCTCTACCGGGGCGTGCGGCACGACGAGGAGATCTGGTCCGTACTGGCCTCCGAATGGCGTGCCGGGCGGGAGTGAGCGGCACCGCGCGTTAAGGAGGTTCTCATCCTGGCCCCCTAGCGTGCGGCGCATGAAGACCACCCCCTCCAAGACCACCTCCGCCGTCGACGACGACCGCGAGGAGACGTCGGCAGCGGACGAGAGCGCCGTGGCGGACCTGACGAAGAAGGAGCCCGCCGACGGCGCCTCCGACGACAGCGCGTCCGACGATGCCGTAGGGCACGCGACCGCGGAGGACGACGACGACCTGGAGCCCGACCCGTACGCCGAGGCGGAAGCCGCAGCGTCCACCGGGGTCGGTGCCGGAGCCGCGGCCGTCGTCGCGGCCGGGCTGGGCGTCGTGTCCCTCACGGGGGCCTGGACCGGCCGGGTCGCCGCCGAGCGCGAGACCCTGATGGGCCAGATCAAGACCTCCGGCGGCGGCAGCGCGGCCCAGCAGATCTCCGAGATCTACGCCGACGCCTGGCACACCACGGCCCTCGTCAACGGGCTCTTCGCCCTCGTCGCCCTGCTGGTCGGCGTCTTCGCCCTCCTGCGCCCCGCCTTCGGCGCACCCTCCGACCGTCCGCAGCCGGGCTGGATCCGCGCTGTCGCGCTGGCAGGCATCGCCCTCGGTGTCCTCGGCGTCCTCATCTCCGTAGGCATGTACTTCGACCTCTTCGTCTCCCTGCCGAGCGCGGCCGCGGCGACGACCGGAGGCTGACCGCACCGAGGGACCGGCCGTTCGTCTAAGGCACCCGGCACCCGGACCTAAGGCACTGGACCGCGCCCGGATGCGGCACTCGCCCGATGCGGCGGCACCCCCTGGCAGACCACAGTGGGGGCACGGCAGAAGCCGTGCCCCCACTGGCCGTCGTCACCAGGGAGAAGACCATGTACGCCTACGAACTCCACCGGATCAACTCCGCCGAGCTGATCCGCGAGGCGGACGAGCAGCGCACCGTGCGCCAGGCCGTGCTCGCCCGCCGCTCCGCCCGCCGCTCCGCCCGCCGTGCCGGACCGGATGACACGGAGGGGCGGGTGACGAAGGACAGCGGCCGGTTCGTGCACGCCGCGTGACGATGGGCGTCCGTCCTTCCGCCGCCACCGCGCTGTCGCACGCATATGCGATGCTCGGCGATGTGGAGACCAACACCGTCAGCCCCGTGTTCGTCGGCCGAGCCGGTGAACTCGCCTCGCTCACCGATGCGCTCGCCCGCGCCACGGCGGGGGAACCGCAGGCACTGCTCATCGGTGGCGAGGCCGGCGTCGGCAAGACCCGGCTGGTCGAGGAGTTCCTCGCCGCGGCATGCCGCCGCGAGGCCGTCGTGGCCGTCGGCAGCTGCGTGGAGATCGGGGCCGACGGCCTGCCGTACGCACCGTTCTCCACGGCACTGCGCGCCCTGCGCCGCGCGCTTCCCGAGGAACTGACCGAGGCACTCGCCGGCCAGGAGGGCGAACTGGCCCGGCTGCTGCCCGAACTGGGCGAAGCGGACCGGACATCGAACGACGAGCACGGCACCGCCCGTCTCTTCGAACTCGCCGCCCGGATGCTGGAGCGCATCTCCGCCGCCCGCACGGTCGTCCTCGTCCTGGAGGACCTGCACTGGGCCGACACCTCCACCCGGCACCTCCTCGCCTATCTCTTCCGCACCCTGCGCGACGGCCGCCTCGTCGTCATCGGTACGTACCGCGCCGACGACGTCCACCGCCGCCACCCCCTGCGCCCCCTCCTGGCAGAGCTTGACCGGCTCCGCACGGTCCGCCGCATCGAACTCGACCGGTTCAGCCTCGCCGAGGTCGGCCGGCAGCTCACGGGCATCCTCGCCGCGACTCCCGACGTCGCGCTCGTCGACGAGATCTTCGACCGCTCCGACGGCAACGCCTTCTTCGTCGAGGAGCTCGCCCGCAGCGTGGAGTGCTGCGGTGACAGCTCCCGGCTCTCCGAATCGCTGCGCGACCTGCTCCTCGTACGGGTCGAGGCACTGCCGGAGAACGCCCAGCGGATCGCCAGGATCCTTGCCGAGGGCGGTTCCACGGTCGAGCACAGGCTCCTTGCCGCCGTCGCCGGGCTGGCCGAGGACGACCTCGACGAAGCGCTGCGGGCAGCTGTCGGTGCCAACCTGCTGCTGCCGGCCCCCGACTCCGACGGATACCGCTTCCGGCACTCCCTGGTCCGCGAGGCCGTCAGCGACGACCTGCTGCACGGCGAACGCAACCGCCTCAACCGCCGTTACGCCGAAGCGCTGGAGGCCGACCCGTCCCTCGTACGCGCCGAGGAACGCGCCGCCCGGCTCGCCAGCTACTGGTACGCCGCGCACGACCCGGCCAGAGCCCTGCCCGCCGTCCTGGGCGCCTCGGTCGAGGCCCGCCGCCGTTACGCCTACTCCGAGCAACTGCGCTTGCTGGAAAGGGCCATGGAACTGTGGGACGACGTACCGGAAGAGGTACGCGCCACCCTGCGCCCGATCGACTACGCCGAGGTCTACCCGGGCTGCGGCTGCGACCCCGAGACGGCACCGATGCGCTACCTCGACCTGATGGCCGAGGCCACCGTCGCCGCTCGCTTCGGCGGCGACCGCGAACGGGCCCTGGCCATCGCCAAGAAGGCCCTGCGCGTCCTGGACGGCGACACCGATCCCCTGCGCGCGGCATGGTTCTGGGTGCAGCGTTCCCTGCTGACCCACCACCTGTCCCGGGGCGACGGCTGGCAGGAACTGGCCACGGCCCAGGAGCTGGTGCGCGGTCTGCACCCCTCGTCGGTGCACGCCGACGTGCTGGCCAACGTGGCGAGCTGGGGCGCGCTGCACCGGCCGGGCGCGGACACGCTGGCCGCGGCCGACCGTGCCGTGGAGTACGCACGCCTCGTCGGCGACGAGTACATCCAGCTGCACGCCCGGCTCACCCGTGGCTGGCTCACCATCGACGCGGGCGGCGTCGAGGAGGGCATCGCCGAGATGTACGCCGTCCGCGACCGGGCAGAGGAGCTGCACCTGGTGGGCGTGATGAGCCGTGCCAGCATCAACCTGCCGTCCTCGCTCGAGTCCGCGGGCCGCTCCGTGGAAGCGGTGGCCGCCGCCGACCACGGCATCCGGATCTGCCACAGCCACGGCATCCCCGACTCCGAGGCCTGGGTCCGGGCCAACCAGGCCCAGTCGTACTTCTCCCTCGGGCAGTGGGACGAATGCCGGGCGGCCCTCGACGCGGCGGACCTGGTCGCGCGGTCCCGCAAGTCCCAGGGGCTCCTCGCCTCACGCCGCGCGGAGTTGGCACTCGCCCGCGGCGAATACGGCGAGGCGGAGGAGCAACTGGTACTGAACCGGCGTCTTCTGGGCCGCCACGACCCGCAGCCCCAGCATCTGATCAGCCCCGTCCGGTACGCCATGGAACTGGCCGCCCAGCAGGGCCGGCTCCCCGAGGCGCGGGCGGCGTTCGAGGCGCAGTCCGAGGAGGGCTTCCCGCCGGGCACCCAGCGCTACGCCCTGCCGCTGCTGGACGTCGCGGCGTCGATCGAGGCCGATGCGCGCGGGCTGCCCGCCACCGAGCCGGGCCGTCCGGCGATCCTGGAACGCATCCGAGGCCACCTCAAGCGGCTGCCGATGCTCGTCCCCGTGTGGGCGGCCTTCGGCGTGCTGATCGAGGCGGAACTGGCCCGTGCGGAGGGCACCGACACCCCGGACCACTGGTCCCGCGCCGCCGCGGCCTTCGGGCCTCTCCAGCGGCCCTTCGAACTGGCCCGGATCCGGCACCGCTGGGCGGAGGCGATGCTCGTCGCGTCCGGGGCCGGTGACAGAGCTCCCGCAGCGGCCCTCCTGCGCGAGGCCCACGCGGTGGCGGAGCGGCTCGGAGCCCGTCCGCTCGCCGAGAGCGTCGAGCTGCTCGCCGGCCGTGCCCGCATCGCGCTCGCGGCGCCCGCGCGGGGAGTGAGGGCCGCGGGGGCCGCCGGAGGCGACGTGGACGAGGCGGGCACCGTGGGTGCCGGGGACGCCGACGGCGGGGGGCACCCGGCCGTACCCGCCCCGGCCGTGGATCCGATCGAGTCCTTCGGCCTGACGACCCGGGAGCAGGAAGTGCACCGGCTGGTCGCTGCCGGTTACACCAACCGCAGGATCGCCGAGGAGCTCTACATCTCGCCGAAGACCGCGAGTGTTCACGTCTCCAACATCCTCGCCAAACTGAACGTCTCCAGCCGTGGCGAGGCTGCCGCGCTCGCGCACCGGTTCCGCTTGTACCCGGCACGGTGAGGTGACGTGTTGTACCCGGCACGGTGAGGTGACGTGCGGATGCGGGTGCGGATGCGGATGCGGCGCGGCGGCGGAGGCCGCACGTGCCCGCTCGGGCGGTGGCGGGGTGTCCTCAGTCGCCGGACGGGCCTCCTTCGGACGGGTCCGTTGTCGGGCGGCGCACCGTCACCTTGCCGGAGGAGAGGTCGATCGGGCCCCGGGCAGGGTCGCCGATGCCCAGGTCCACCCGGCTCAGCTCCAGCCGTCTCTGCTCCTCGGCCGTGTGCTTACGGCCCGGCGCGAACAGCTCCTCGAAGAAGTTGAACACCGTCCGTGCTCCCTCCGACATGCTGCCCGGTGGGTCGCTACCGCACCTTCAGCAGCAGGATGCGGTCGTCCCCCGGCTTCGGGGTGCCACGCCCGTCCGTATTGTTCGTGACCAGCCACAGCTTGTCGCCGCCCGCAGCGAGCACGGTCCGCAGTCGGCCGTACTCCCCTTCGAGGAACGCCTGGGGTGCCGCCAGGGGTTCCTTGCCCGCAGTGCCCGACAGCGGAATCCGCCAGAGCCGCTCACCGCGCAGGCCCGCCATCCAGATCGAGCCCTCGGCGTACGCGATACCGCTCGGGGACGCCTCGGAGGTCTTCCACTGGGCCACCGGGTCGACGAACCCCTTCTCGCCCTTCTTGCCCTCGACGTCCGGCCAGCCGTAGTTCTTCCCCGGCTCGATGCGGTTCAGCTCGTCCCAGGTGTCCTGGCCGAACTCGGCCGCCCAGAGCTGCTTGCGGCTGTCCCAGGCCAGCCCCTGGACATTGCGGTGCCCGTACGAATACACGACCGAGTCGGCCTCGGGGTTGCCGTGCACCGGCTCACCGTCCGGCGTCATCCGCAGGATCTTTCCCGCGAGAGACGTCTTGTCCTGGGCGAGACCCGTGTCGCCCGTCTCGCCCGTGCCCGCGTACAGCATGCGGTCCGGGCCGAACGCGATCCGCCCGCCGTTGTGGACGGCACCCTTCGGGATGCCCCGCAGGATCGTGTCCGGGGCGCCGAGCTGCCGGCCGGCCGGCTTCTGCTCGTCGTACTGCATGCGCGCGATGCGGTTGTCCGACTCGGTGGTGAAGTACGCGTACACCAGATGATCCGCACCGTACGTCGGGGCGACCGCCAGGCCCAGCAGCCCGCCCTCACTGCCGGGGGCGACTCCGGGCACGGAGCCCAGCAGGGTCTTCTTACCGCTCTCCCCGTCGACCCTGCTGATCGTCGCCCCGTCGCGCGAGGCCACCAGCAGATCACCACCGGGCAGCGCCGCCAGCCCCCACGGTGACGCGAGGTCCTCCGTGAGCGTCGAGACCACCTCCACGGAGCCCTTGGCCGGCGGCAGATCCGCGGCGGGGCTAGCCGAGGCGGGCGGGGGCGAGGAGGAGCTCGCCGGGGGCGAGGTGTCACCCTCACGGCCTGCCGTGTCGCCGGAGGAACAAGCGGCGGACATCAGCAGCGAGGCTGCCGCCAGCACGGCCACTACGCCCTTGCGCACCGCAGGAGTTTGCACAGATCCGAACACAGCACCGCGCACAGCAACGATCCTTTCGACGGCCGCATGACTACTGTTCTTACACCGCTGCCGGCCCACGGGTTCCCGATCTCCGTCAATTCTCCCGCCGCGTGATCAGTCCCACGACCCGCGCGCCCGCGGCAGCCCGGCGATCTCCGCCTCGTCCCGGTCCGTGAGAACCAGGTCCGCCGCCCCCGCGTTCTCCACGGCCCACCGCTCCTGCTTCGCGCCCGGCACGGGGACCACGTGCCGGCCCTGCCGCAGCACCCAGGCCAGTGCCACCTGGGCAGGAGTGGCGCCGTGCCGCTCCGCGATCCGCCGCAGCCCCGCCACCACCGGCTGGTTCGCCGCCATCATCTCCGCCGTGAACCGCGGGTGCCTGGCC
This sequence comes from Streptomyces sp. NBC_00887, assembly GCF_045207585.1. Classification (NCBI taxonomy): domain Bacteria; kingdom Bacillati; phylum Actinomycetota; class Actinomycetes; order Kitasatosporales; family Streptomycetaceae; genus Streptomyces; species Streptomyces sp. NBC_00887. Next base: position 4,393,819 of record NZ_CP108788.1, on the reverse strand, counting down.
CGCGGGTCGTCCGGTTCGAAGCCCTGGCCCGGCTTCAGCGTCCCCGTCAGATAGCCGTTGCCCAGCGGCATCGCCGCCAGCAGACCGACACCCCGCGCCGTGCACCAGGGCAGCAGCCGCTCCAGTGCCTCCGGAGACCAGACGGAGAGCTCCGCCTCGACCGCGCTGACGGGAAAGACCTGCTGCACCCGCTCCAGCTGCCGGATCGTTCCGTCGTGCATCCGCGCCCCCGGCCGCCGTTCGGCCCGCGCTCCCACCGCGCACAGTCCCAGCGACCGGACCTTGCCCGCGGTCACCAGGTCCGCCATCGCGCCCCAGGTCTCCTCCACCGGCACTTCGGGGTCGGCCCTGTGCAGCTGGTACAGATCGATCACATCGGTCTGCAGCCGCCGCAGCGAGGCATCGCAGGCCCGGCGCACATATCCGGGGCGCCCGTTGGCGACGATGTGCTGATCGCCCACCAGCAGCCCGCACTTGGTGGAGAGGAAGGCGTCGGAGCGCCGCCCCTTGAGCGCGCGTCCGACCAGCAGCTCATTGGTGAACGGGCCGTACATGTCAGCGGTGTCGAGCAGCTGGACGCCGGCGTCCAGTGCGGCGTGCACCGTCCGCAGCGAACGGTCGCCGCGCTGCTGCGACGTGCTGTAGGCCCAGCTCATCGGCATGCACCCCAGCCCGACCGCGCCCACGGCGAGTGCCGCCGCACCGATAGTCCTGCGCTCCAACTCCCCGAACCCTCCCTCGGTCCCGCCGTCGCGGGGCCACTCCGGACCCCAAAGTAGCCTCTGCCGGCCCGTGACCTTCGCATAGCCTCCTGACCATGACTTCGACATCTGCTACCGACGTGTGGCTGCCGATCGCGGCCGATGAGATCGACGGTCTCCCCGAGGGTCTCGACTACCGGTTCTGGGACGGCGGCCGTGACTACCCGGCGGACCCCGCGGACTGCGCCTTCTACGTCGTTCCGTACATGAAGGGACCGGAGGTCGCCGTCCGCCCGCTCAAGGAGATGACCGGCGTCCGGGTCGTACAGACGCTGTCCGCGGGCATCGACCATGTGCAGCCGGGGCTCGGCCTCCTGCCCGGCGGCGTACGGCTGTGCAATGCCAAGGGTGTTCACGAGGCGTCGACCGCCGAGCTCGCCCTCGCCCTGATCCTGGCCTCGCTGCGCGGATTCCCCGGCTTCGTGCACGGCCAGGACAAGGAGGAGTGGCTCTCCGGCTTCTACCCCGCGCTCGCCGACACGTCCGTACTCGTCGTGGGGTACGGATCGATCGGCGCGGCCATCGAGGACAGGCTCGAACCCTTCGAGTGCGCGCGGGTGGTGCGCGTCGCGCGCTCCGCGCGGGCATCCGCGCGCGGCCCCGTGCACGCACTCGAGGAGCTGCCCGCGCTGTTGCCCGAAGCCGACATCGTCATTCTGTCCACCCCGCTGAACCCCTCCACACAAGGGCTGGTGGGCGCCGAGTTCCTCGCTGCGATGCCCGACGGCGCCCTGCTCGTGAACGTTGCCAGGGGAGCCGTCGTCGACACGGCGGCCCTGCTGTCCGAGCTCGAGTCCGGCAGGCTGCGTGCCGCACTCGATGTCACCGATCCCGAACCCCTGCCCGCGGGCCATCCGCTCTGGCATGCTCCCAACGTCCTGATCACCCCCCATGTGGGCGGCAGCACCTCGGCGTTCCTGCCGCGGGCCAAGCGTCTGCTGGCAGGCCAGATCACCCGCTTCGCCGCAGGGGAGCAGGTTCACAACCTGGTGCTCACGACCGGCTGAGCACGCGCCGGAACGGCGCGGCCGCACGCGGTTTCCGACAACACCGCAGGTGGTCACGGAGAGTAGAGAAGTTATGTCCCTGCGTGACGACTCTGGTGTATCGTCCAGAAGGGGCAGCGCCATGGCAGGGGCGGTGCCGGGGAGGAAGCGCAACGCGAGGGGGCGACGGACGGTGTGCGGCCGATGGAGAGACGACCCGACGCGGCAGAGCGGACGGCGCCGGTCACCGGCTCCGAGGACCCCGGGCCCGGCCCGGGGGGCTCTCCGGTGAGCGCCCTCGGGGCGCTGCTCTCCCGGCGGCCGGTCTCCGGCCGGAGCGCGGGACTGCGCTCCCGGCTGCTCCTCGCCGCCATCTGCGCCGGTTACGCCGTGGGGGCGGCGGTCGGCTGGGGCTCATCCGGACTGGCCCTGTTCATGGGCGACTTCGGACTCAGCCTCGCCGCCCTGATCGCCGCCGTGTCCTGCTTCCTCCACGCACGCAGGAGCGGCAGCCGCTTCCGGCCCGCCTGGCTGCTGTTCTCGCTCTCCTCCGCGATGGCGGCCGGCGGCAACGCGGTCTGGGGCTGGTACGAAGTGGTGCTGGGGCTCCCCGTGCCCTCCCCGTCCCTGGCCGACGTCTTCTTCCTCTGCTTCGCCCCGCCCGCCATCGTCGGGCTGCTGGTCCTCGCCAAGCGGCCCGTCACCCGGGCCGGCTGGGTCTGCCTGGTGCTGGACGCCTGGCTGATCGGCGGGTCACTGCTCACCCTCTCCTGGAGCCTCGCGCTCGCCCACACCGCCCATGTCGCGAACGCCGAGGGGGAGAGCGTCGCCAGGGCCGCCCTCTCCCTGGCCTACCCGCTGCTCGACATCGTGCTGGTCTCCATGGTGCTCGCCCTGCACTTCCGGCGGGTCCACGTCAATCGCTCCGCGGTGAACACGGCCATCGCCGCCCTCGCCCTGACGGTGCTGTGCGACGCGGTCTTCACCTCGCCGCTGCTCCGCTCGACCTACCGGTCCGGCCAGCTCCTCGACGCGGGATGGTTCGCCGGATCCCTGCTGCTCGCCTATGCGCCGTGGGGTGCCCGTCGCAGTCAGGACAACGCTGTCGAGCCGAGCGCGGAGCCGCGCACCACGAGCCGTCCCATCGCCGGCTCCCTCGCCGCGCTCACGCCGTACCTGGCCGCCGCCGTCTGCACCCTCGGCATCCTGTACAACGTGGTCGAGGGCCGGGCCGTCGACCGGGTCGTGGTCTTCACCGGCTGCGCGGTGGTGCTCGCCCTCGTCGTCCGACAGGCGATCATGCTCCTCGACAACATCGCGCTCACCCACGAACTGGCGCAGAAGGAGAACCACTTCCGCTCCCTGGTGCAGGGATCCAGCGACGTCATCATGATCGCCGCGCCCACCGGCATACTCCGCTACGTCAGCCCCGCGGCGGCCGGGGTCTACGGCCGCGACGCCGACGACCTCGTCGGCGCCGAACTGTCCTCGATCATCCACCCCGAGGATCTCGGAGGGGTGGTCCACGAAGTCCGGCGGTTCCTCGCGGCACCGCCACGGGAGGAACCCACCACCCGGATCGAATGCCGCTTCCGGTCGGGCACCGGCGACTGGCTCCACGTCGAGTCCACCGTCAACCGCCACCAGGGCGGCCTGCTGCTCAACAGCCGTGACGTGACCGAACGGGTCAGGCTGCAGGCCCAGTTGCAGCACAACGCCGAGCACGACCCGCTCACCGACCTGCCCAACCGGGCCCTGTTCACCACGCGCGTGAGCCAGGCACTCGGCGGCCGACGCTCCGGCGACCCGGGCACCGCCGTGCTCTTCATCGACCTGGACGGCTTCAAGGCGGTCAACGACTCCATCGGCCACCAGGCGGGTGACGAACTGCTCATCCAGGCCGCCCGCCGCCTCCAGGAGTCCGTACGCGCCTCCGACACGGCCGCACGCCTCGGGGGCGACGAATTCGCCGCGCTCATCATCGGGGACGGCACCCGCGACCAGGCCGCCCGGGAGTGCCAGGTCCACGAGATCGCGGACCGGCTGCGCCTCACGCTCTCCCAGCCGTACCGGATCGGTACCGGAGAGGTCAGGGTGGCGGCCTCCATCGGGGTCGCCTTCGCCGAGCCCTCGATCACCCCCAAGGACCTCATGCGCAATGCCGACCTCGCCATGTACCGCGCCAAGGCGAGCGGCAAGGACCGGGTCGAGCTCTACGCCCCCCAGATGCAGGCCGACGTCGTTCGGCGCTCCGAGGTCGCGGCGCGGCTGCGCACGGCCCTGCGGGACGGCGAGTTCGCGCTGCTGCACCAGCCAGTGATCCATCTGGCCAGCGGCACCGTCGCGGCCGTCGCCGCCCAGGCGCGCTGGCGCTCCGCGCAGGGCATCCTCTTCACCCCCGCCGAGTTCCTCCGCGTGGCCGAGGACAGCGACCGCGCCTCCGAGCTCGGCGGCTGGCTGCTGGAGGAGGCCGTCGAACAGGCCGCAGAGCGGGCCAGGGCCGGTCACCCCGTCTCGGTGTCCGTGCGTGTGTCGGCCGGACGGCTGCTCGACCGCGCACTGCCCTTCGGCACCGTGGAAGCGCTCCTGACCCGGCACGGGCTGCCCTCCGGCGCCCTCATGATCGAAGTGGCCGACAGTGACCCGCGGATCGCCTTCGACGACCTCGAACAGCGCCTGGTCGCGCTGCGCAGGCAGGGCGTACGCATCGCGCTCGACGGCTTCGGCAGCGGCTATGCGGCGATCAACGCGCTGCGCCGCCTGCCCATCGACGTACTGAAGCTGGACCGCGGCCTGGTCGAGGGTGTCGTGGAGTCCGCCAGGCTGCACAAGATCACCAGTGGGCTGTTGCGCATCGCCTGCGATCTCGGTATGCAGTCAGTGGCCGACGGGGTCGACCTGCCCGAGCAGGTGCGCGCGCTGCGGGCCATGGGTTGTACGCACGGACAGGGGATGGCCTTCTCCGGGCCACTTGACGAATACCGGCTGCGGCGCAGCCTGATCCGTGGCAAGTTCCCTGTTCCAGGCGGTGGCCCCACCGCGCAACCGGTTCTGGCGGGTGGCTCGATCCCGCTCCAGAGCCGCTCACATGATGAGACGCCCGTCCCACCTACTTGACACCGTATGCGTGCCGGAGAGAGGGTCAATGCCATGCGCACCCGAATTCTCGTACTTGGAAAGCGCGTCGGCTGAAGCAGGGTCGCTCATGGACACCTTGCAGACCGCACCGGCGCGCTCCCCTCGCTTGCCTCACGGCACGAGGGGTTTTTTGTTGCACCGGTACCACTCAAAACCCCACAAACACGCCGCATAAACCCTCAGCTTCGAGAAGAGAATGCCGATGACCGAGCAGGCCACCGGGGCCCACCACCCGCAGCCGCGGGCCCGTAACGGCGGACCGTCCTCCGCCACCGTTGAGCACCTCACGGGCGCGCAGTCCCTCATCCGCTCTCTCGAGGAAGTCGGGGCCGACACCGTATTCGGCCTCCCTGGCGGTTGCATCCTCCCGGCGTACGACCCGCTGATGGACTCCACCCGGGTCCGCCACATCCTGGTCCGCCACGAGCAGGGTGCCGGCCACGCGGCCACCGGTTACGCACAGGCCACCGGCAAGGTCGGTGTCTGCATGGTCACTTCGGGCCCGGGTGCCACCAACCTGGTCACCCCGATCGCCGACGCGGCCATGGATTCGGTGCCCATGGTCGCGATCACCGGCCAGGTGGCCTCCGCCGCCATCGGTACGGACGCCTTCCAGGAAGCCGACATCTGCGGCATCACCATGCCGATCACCAAGCACAACTTCCTGGTCACCCGTGCCGAGGACATCGCGCACACGATCGCCGAGGCCTTCCACATCGCCTCCACCGGCCGCCCGGGACCGGTCCTCGTCGACATCGCCAAGGACGCGCTGCAGGCGAAGACGACCTTCAGCTGGCCACCGTCGCTGGACCTGCCCGGCTATCGCCCGGTCACCAAGCCGCACGCCAAGCAGATCCGTGAGGCCGCCAAGCTCATCACCCAGGCCAAGCGGCCGGTGCTGTACGTCGGAGGCGGCGTCATGAAGGCCGGCGCGACCGCCGAGCTGAAGGTCCTGGCAGAGCTCACGGGAGCCCCCGTCACCACCACGCTGATGGCGCTCGGCTCCTTCCCCGACAGCCACCCGCTGCACGTGGGAATGCCCGGCATGCACGGTGCGGTCACCGCCGTCACCGCACTGCAGAAGGCCGACCTGATCGTCGCGCTCGGGGCCAGGTTCGACGACCGCGTGACCGGCAAGCTGGACAGCTTCGCCCCGTTCGCCAAGATCGTCCACGCCGACATCGACCCGGCCGAGATCGGCAAGAACCGCGCTGCCGACGTGCCGATCGTCGGTGACGCCCGCGAGGTCATCGCCGACCTCGTCCAGGCGGTCCAGGCGGAGCACACCGAGGGCAACACCGGCGACTACGCCGCCTGGTGGAAGGACCTCAACCGGTGGCGTGACACCTATCCGGTCGGCTACGACCTGCCGGAGGACGGCAGCCTCTCGCCGCAGCAGGTCATCGAGCGCATCGGTCAGCTCGCCCCCGAAGGCACGATCTTCGCCGCGGGCGTCGGCCAGCACCAGATGTGGGCCTCGCACTTCATCAACTACGAGCAGCCCTCCACCTGGCTGAACTCCGGCGGTGCCGGGACGATGGGGTACGCGGTTCCGGCCGCGATGGGCGCCAAGGCCGGGATGCCGGACCGTGCCGTCTGGGCGATCGACGGCGACGGCTGCTTCCAGATGACCAATCAGGAACTCACCACCTGCGCGCTCAACAACATCCCGATCAAGGTCGCGATCATCAACAACGGCGCGCTCGGGATGGTCCGCCAGTGGCAGACCCTGTTCTACAACCAGCGGTACTCCAACACCGTGCTGCACTCCGGCGCGGACACGGACGGCGCCCCGGCGAAGGGCACCCGGGTGCCGGACTTCGTCAAGCTGTCCGAGGCCATGGGCTGCTACGCGATCCGCTGCGAGGACCCGGCCGACCTGGACAAGGTCATCGCCGAGGCCAACGCGATCAACGACCGTCCCGTCGTCATCGACTTCATCGTCCACGAGGACGCCATGGTGTGGCCGATGGTCGCCGCCGGCACCTCCAACGACGAGGTCATGGCAGCCCGCGGTGTCCGCCCCGACTTCGGCGACAACGAAGACGACTGAGAGACAGAGAGAGACGACTCCATGTCCACCAAGCACACGCTCTCCGTCCTGGTCGAGAACAAGCCAGGTGTCCTCGCCCGGATCACTGCCCTGTTCTCCCGGCGCGGCTTCAACATCGACTCGCTCGCGGTCGGTACCACCGAACATCCCGACATCTCCCGCATCACCATCGTGGTGAATGTCGAGGGCCTGCCCCTGGAGCAGGTGACCAAGCAGCTCAACAAGCTGGTCAACGTCCTGAAGATCGTCGAACTCGAGCCCTCCGCCGCGATCCAGCGGGAGCTCGTCCTGGTGAAGGTCCGAGCCGACAACGAGACCCGCTCCCAGATCGTCGAGATCGTCCAGCTGTTCCGCGCCAAGACCGTCGACGTCTCGCCCGAGGCCGTCACGATCGAGGCGACCGGGGGCGCCGACAAGCTGGAAGCCATGCTCAAGATGCTGGAGCAGTTCGGCATCAAGGAGCTCGTCCAGTCCGGCACCATCGCCATAGGGCGCGGCGCGCGCTCGATCACCGACCGTTCACTGCGCGCACTCGACCGCACGGCGTAATCATTCAGGGGCCGCCTCGCCGCTCGCATGGCGAGACCCGACAACGTATCTGACGCACCCCGCCGTACGGTGGGACGCAACACCTGCACACCAAGGAGAAGACCCAGTGGCCGAGCTGTTCTACGACGACGATGCCGACCTGTCCATCATCCAGGGCCGTAAGGTCGCGGTCATCGGATACGGCAGCCAGGGCCACGCCCACGCGCTGTCGCTGCGCGACTCGGGTGTCGACGTCCGAGTCGGTCTGCACGAGGGTTCGAAGTCCAAGGCCAAGGCCGAGGAGCAGGGCCTGCGCGTGGTGACCCCCGCCGAGGCGTCCGCCGAGGCCGACGTCATCATGATCCTCGTCCCGGACCCGATCCAGGCCCAGGTCTACGAGGAGTCCATCAAGGACAACCTCAAGGACGGCGACGCGCTGTTCTTCGGCCACGGCCTGAACATCCGCTTCGACTTCATCAAGCCGCCGGCCGGCGTCGACGTCTGCATGGTCGCCCCGAAGGGCCCGGGCCACCTGGTCCGCCGTCAGTACGAAGAGGGCCGCGGCGTTCCGTGCATCGTGGCCGTCGAGCAGGACGCCACGGGCAAGGGCCTGGCGCTCGCCCTCTCCTACGCGAAGGGCATCGGCGGCACCCGCGCCGGCGTCATCAAGACGACCTTCACCGAGGAGACCGAGACCGACCTCTTCGGCGAGCAGGCCGTCCTCTGCGGTGGCACCGCCGCTCTGGTCAAGGCCGGTTTCGAGACCCTGACCGAGGCCGGCTACCAGCCGGAGATCGCGTACTTCGAGTGCCTGCACGAGCTGAAGCTCATCGTGGACCTGATGTACGAGGGCGGCCTGGAGAAGATGCGCTGGTCCATCTCGGAGACCGCCGAGTGGGGCGACTACGTCACCGGCCCGCGCATCATCACCGACGCCACCAAGGCCGAGATGAAGAAGGTCCTCACCGAGATCCAGGACGGCACCTTCGCCAAGGCCTGGATGGCGGAGTACCACAACGGTCTGCCCAAGTACAACGAGTACAAGAAGGCCGACAGCGACCACCTGCTGGAGACCACCGGCAAGGAGCTGCGCAAGCTCATGAGCTGGGTCGACAACGAGGCCTGAGCCTCTTGCCCGAGGGGCGGGTCCGCACGGACCCGCCCCTCGGCGCACGGCCTGTCCCACGCCCCGTGTCACTGCGGGGGAGGGGCGGTGGCAGGAGACGGCACCGTACGTCTGTACAGGCCGTCCACCTCGTGCGGGTGATCCTTCCACCAGGGCGCAGATCGCGTCCGGCCGCATGACTACACTTCTCAACACATACACGCGTCAGGGCCCACAGTGTCGTGCGTCTTCCACGCGGCTAGCCCCTCCACCGCCTGCGGCCGTCGGGACGGCCGTCCGCACTGGACATGTGAGGACACACGTGAGCTCGAAACCTGTCGTACTCATCGCTGAAGAGCTGTCGCCCGCCACGGTCGACGCTCTGGGTCCGGATTTCGAGATCCGGCACTGCAACGGCGCGGACCGCGCCGAACTCCTCCCCGCGATCGCCGATGTCGACGCGATCCTGGTGCGCTCCGCCACCAAGGTCGACGCCGAGGCCATCGCCGCCGCGAAGAAGCTCAGGGTCGTCGCCCGTGCCGGCGTCGGTCTGGACAACGTCGACGTCTCCTCGGCCACCAAGGCCGGCGTGATGGTCGTCAACGCGCCGACCTCCAACATCGTCACGGCCGCCGAGCTCGCCTGCGGTCTGCTGGTCGCCACCGCGCGCAACATCCCGCAGGCCAACACCGCCCTGAAGAACGGCGAGTGGAAGCGTTCGAAGTACACGGGCGTCGAGCTCAGCGAGAAGGTTCTCGGCGTCGTGGGCCTCGGCCGCATCGGCGTGCTCGTCGCGCAGCGCATGTCCGCGTTCGGCATGAAGATCGTCGCGTACGACCCCTACGTGCAGCCCGCGCGTGCCGCGCAGATGGGCGTCAAGCTCCTCGCCCTGGACGAGCTGCTCGAGGTCGCCGACTTCATCACGGTGCACCTCCCCAAGACCCCCGAGACGCTCGGCCTCATCGGCGACGACGCGCTGCACAAGGTCAAGCCCTCGGTGCGGATCGTCAACGCCGCGCGCGGCGGCATCGTCGACGAGGAGGCGCTCGCCTCCGCCCTCAAGGAGGGTCGGGTCGCCGGCGCCGGTCTGGACGTGTACACGAAGGAGCCCTGCACGGACTCCCCGCTGTTCCAGTTCGACCAGGTCGTCTGCACCCCGCACCTCGGCGCTTCCACCGACGAGGCGCAGGAGAAGGCGGGCATCGCGGTCGCCAAGTCCGTCCGCCTCGCGCTCGCCGGTGAGCTCGTGCCGGACGCGGTCAACGTCCAGGGCGGCGTGATCGCCGAGGACGTACGTCCCGGACTGCCGCTCGCCGAGAAGCTCGGCCGCATCTTCACCGCCCTCGCGGGCGAGGTCGCGGCCCGTCTCGACGTCGAGGTCTACGGCGAGATCACGCAGCACGACGTGAAGGTGCTCGAACTCTCCGCGCTCAAGGGCGTGTTCGAGGATGTCGTCGACGAGACGGTGTCCTACGTCAACGCCCCGCTCTTCGCGCAGGAGCGCGGTGTCGAGGTCCGCCTCACCACCAGCTCCGAGTCGCCGGACCACCGCAACGTGGTGACCGTCCGCGGCACCCTGTCCAGCGGCGAGGAGGTCGCGGTCTCCGGCACGCTGGCCGGCCCCAAGCACCTCCAGAAGATCGTCGCCATCGGCGAGCACGACGTGGACCTGGCGCTCGCCGACCACATGGTCGTCCTGCGGTACGAGGACCGTCCCGGCGTCGTCGGCGCGGTCGGCAAGATCCTCGGCGAGGCCGGGCTGAACATCGCGGGCATGCAGGTCTCGCGGGCGGACGTGGGCGGCGAGGCGCTCGTCGTGCTCACCGTCGACGACGACGTCCCGCAGTCGGTCCTGACCGAGATCGCGGACGAGATCGGCGCCACCTCGGCCCGTTCGGTGAACCTCACGGACTGAACCGCCCCCTCGCTACGGCCGCGCCCGGCGGGCAGATTCCGATCTGCCCGCCGGGCGCGGCCGTTCGCGTGTCCGGGTGGCCGTCTCTCCGGTTCCTCTCGGCCCGCCCTTCACGGCTCCGCCGGTGGCGTGGCCGGCGGCCGGGCCGGTGCGGCCTCCGGCGGAGAACTGCTGGGGGTGACTCGCCGAGGGTGCGATGATCACCCGCATGACCGGCATCCACGCCATCCACGGCCCTGCGCAGTCGACGCGTTCACCTCGGATGGCTCGCCTGGAGTGGGGCCTGATGGAGATCGAAGGCCTCGCCCCCGGCAAGGACTTCGCCCCCGGCAAGGACTTCGTCCTGTATCCGGGCGGCGGACACCCTTGGGACCGGGCCCGGCACGGCACCCGGCACATCCCGGGGATCCAGCCCGGGGACGTCCAGGAGCTTCTCGGGCGAGGCGTCGAGGTCGTCGTCCTCGGCCTGGGTATGGAGCGGCGGCTGCAGGTCGCCCCACCGGCCCGCGAACTGCTCCGGGAGTCCGGGGCAGAAGTGCACATGGACGAGGCCCGGGCAGCCGTCGAGGTCTACCACGCGCTGACCGCCGAGGACCGGCCCGTGGGCGGCCTCTTCCACTCGACCTGCTGAGGCCGGGCACACGGCCGCGACCGCCGACCGGCGGCGCCCCCGGCGTGATCGCCGGGTGCCCAGGACTCACAGCCGCGCCGCCTTCAGCGACATGTGCAGCAGCAGCCGGTCCTCGCCGTCGTTCAGGTCGAGCCCGGTGAGCTCCTGGACCCGGGCGAGGCGGTAGTAGAGCGTCTGGCGGTGGATGCCCAGCTCCGCCGCCGTCCGGCTCGCCTGGCCCGCGCAGTCGAGGAACACCTCGGCGGTGCGGGCCAGTTCCGCGTGCGGCGGGGTCAGCAGGGTGCGGACCGTGTGGTCCGGGTCGGAGTCCCGGTCCGGGGGCAGCGAGGCCAGCAGCCGGTACGGGCCGATGGCCCGCCAGTCGGCGACCGGACCGAAGCGGGATTCCGCCGAGGCCGCGCGGGCCGCTGACAGGGCCTCGTGCCAGGAGTCGGCCAGTTCCGCCAGACCCCGGCGGGCGACCGCGATCCCACCCGTGGCGGTGGCCCCCGCAGTGGCGCGCAGGCGGTCAGCGGCCGTCGTCGCCGGGTCCAGGGTGTCGGGGGAGCGCAGCCGTACCAGCGCGGCCAGCGCCAGCGTGCCCGCCACGGCGACCGGGGCGAGGGCCGCCGCGGAGGGCACCGTACGGACCGAGGGTGCCTCTTCCCGCCACGGGGTCACGCACACCACGGTGTGCAGCCCGTCCGCGTCCGGGCCCAGCGCCTCGTGCAGCGCCGCCACCGCCATGTCGCGCTGCCATCCCCGCCCCGCCGCGAGCACCGCGCCGAACTCCCGGGACAGGTCGGCGCCCGCCCGCACCTCGTCGGAGAGCAGCCCCCCGATCCGGTCCGCCACCTCCATCGCCGCCGTCAGCTGGTCGGAGGTCGGGCGGGGGTCGGCGTCGAGCAGCCATACGTATCCGAGTACGACACCCCGATGGCGTACCGGAAGGCAGATCCGGTCCCGGAACACTCCGGCCTCCGGGGCGGCCGGGATGCGGACCGGGCCGGTCGCGCGTGCGATGCCGAAGCCCTCGAACCAGGCACGGACCGCGGGGGTGGAGCGCCGGGTGAGGATCGAGCGCGTACGGACGGGGTCCATCGCCGTGTCGTCGTCGCTGTCGTGGGCCCCGAAGGCCACCAGGCCGAAGTCCCGGTTCTCCAGGGTCGCGGGGGCGCCGAGCAGCGCGGAGATCTCGTCGACCAGCTCCTGGTAATCGCCCTTCACCCGCCCAGTCTCGCACCTCTTCAGACATATGTCTGAAGTAGTGGCCACAGATGCGTGACAGGTGTCGATGGCACACGATCGGAAGGCTCCTTAGATTTCACGGTGGTTCTCCGTGCCGTCCCGGTCTGTTCCCATGCGTACCGGTACGGCCCTCGTTCGTATATTCCGTGGAGGTGCCCCGTGCTGGGTCCCGTGATTCTCGCCGCGTCCCGCAGCGACAAGATGCGTCGTTTCATCTCGGCCGCCCCGGGCACCAAGCAGGTCGTCGCCCGGTTCATCGCCGGTGAGGCCGTCGACCAGGTCGTCCAGGTGGTCCAGGACTCGGCCGACCACGGCCTCGAGGTCACCCTGGACGTCGTGGGTGAGGACATCACCACCCCCGAGCAGGCCTCTGCCGCGCGCGACGCCTACCTGGAGCTGATCGGCCGCCTCGAGCAGCTCGGGCTCGGCACCAAGGCGGAGATGTCGGTCAAGCTGTCGATGTTCGGCCAGTCCCTCGACGGCGGCCACGAGCTGGCGCTCGCCAACATCCGGCCGGTCGTCGAGGCCGCCGCCGCGATCGGCACCACGGTCACGCTGGACGCCGAGGACCACACCACCCTCGACTCGATGTTCGCCATCCACGAGGAGCTGCGGAAGGACTTCCCGCAGACCGGCTGCGTGATCCAGGCCTACCTGTTCCGCACCGAGGACGACGCCCGCCGCCTCGCCGACGCCGGCAGCCGGGTCCGTCTGGTGAAGGGCGCGTACAAGGAGCCCGCCTCCGTCGCGTACCAGCAGAAGCCGGAGATCGACAAGGCGTTCGTCCGGATCCTGAAGATCCTCATGGTGGGCGACGGCTACCCGATGATCGGCTCCCACGACCCGCGTCTCATCGCGATCGGCCAGGAGCTCGCCCGCCAGGCCGGGCGCAAACTGGACGAGTACGAGTTCCAGATGCTGTACGGCATCCGCAGCGACGAGCAGATCCGGCTCGCGGCCGAGGGCCACCGGATGCGCGTCTACACGGCGTACGGCACCGACTGGTACGGCTACTTCATGCGCCGCCTCGCGGAGAAGCCGGCCAACCTGCTGTTCTTCGCCCGCTCCATCCTCACCAAGGGCTGACCTGCCCGGCCGACCACCCACCCCAACCAAGGAGACAAGGCACTCATGGACGCTGTCACCCAGGTCCCCGCGCCGGTCAACGAGCCGGTCCACTCCTACGCCCCGGGTTCCCCCGAGCGGGCCCGCCTCGAGACGAAGCTCAAGGAGCTCGCCGAGAACCCCATCGACCTGCCGATGACCATCGGCGGCGAGAAGAGGATGGGTGGCGGCGAGCGCTTCGACGTCGTACAGCCGCACAACCACAAGGCCGTCATCGGCACCTTCGCCGGCGCCACGGAGCAGGACGCCCAGGACGCGATCGACGCCGCCCTCGCCGCCGCCCCGGCCTGGCGCGCGATGTCCTTCGACGACCGCGCCGCGATCATCCTGCGCGCCGCCGAGCTGCTGTCCGGCCCCTGGCGCGAGACGCTGGCCGCGTCCACGATGCTCGGCCAGTCCAAGACCGCCCAGCAGGCCGAGATCGACTGCCCCTGCGAGCTCGTCGACTTCTGGCGCTTCAACGTGCACTACGCCCGCCAGATCCTCGCCGAGCAGCCCCCGGCGAACTCTCCCGGCGTGTGGAACCGCATGGACCACCGCCCGCTCGAGGGCTTCGTCTACGCGATCACGCCCTTCAACTTCACCGCCATCGCGGGCAACCTGCCCACCGCGCCCGCCCTCATGGGCAACGTCGTGGTGTGGAAGCCGTCCCCGACGCAGACCCACGCCGCCGTGCTGCTGATGCAGCTCCTGGAAGAGGCAGGTCTGCCCAAGGGCGTCATCAACCTGGTCACGGGCGACGGCAAGGCCGTCTCCGAGGTGGCGCTGAACCACCGCGACCTGGCCGGCATCCACTTCACCGGCTCGACCCCGACCTTCCAGCACCTGTGGAAGACGGTCGGCAACAACATCGCCAATTACCGCACCTACCCGCGGCTCGTCGGCGAGACCGGTGGCAAGGACTTCGTCGTCGCGCACCCGAGTGCCGACCGCGCCGTCCTGAAGACCGCGCTGACCCGTGGCTCCTTCGAGTACCAGGGCCAGAAGTGCTCCGCGTCCTCCCGTGCGTACGTCCCGGCCTCCATCTGGAACTCCGGTTTCAAGGAGGAGTTCGCGGCCGAGGTCGACTCCATCACCCAGGGTGACGTCACCGACCTGTCGCACTTCATCGGTGCCGTCATCGACGAGCGCTCGTTCGCGAAGAACAAGGCCGCGATCGACCGGGCGAAGGCCGACCCGACCTGCACGATCGTCGCGGGCGGTACGTACGACGACTCCGTCGGCTACTTCGTCCGCCCGACCGTCATCGTGTGCGACGACCCGGCCAACGAGGTCTTCACGACCGAGTACTTCGGCCCGATCCTCGCGGTGCACGTCTACGAGGACGAGAAGTACGACGCCATGCTGGAGCAGATGGAGTCGGTCTCCGACTACGCCCTCACCGGCGCCGTCATCTCCAACGACCGTGCGGCGGCCGCGTACACGATGGACAAGCTCCGCTACGCCGCGGGCAACTTCTACATCAACGACAAGTCGACCGGAGCCGTCGTCGGCCAGCAGCCCTTCGGTGGCGGCCGTGCCTCGGGCACCAACGACAAGGCGGGGGCCCCGCAGAACCTGCAGCGCTGGACACTGACCCGCGCCATCAAGGAGACGCTGGTCCCGCCGACCGACTACACCTACCCCCACCAGGGCTGACGCCCTCCGGGGCGCCCACTGCGGCGCCCCGCCCCGTACACCGCCTCCCGACCGGCCCCCCTGCCGGCCGGGAGGCGGTTTCCATTTCCCGGCGCCGTGGTCTCAGTCCTTCACGGTGAAGCCCGCCCGCAGGAGGGCGTCCTCGCGCGAGGACGGGCCGACGAGCAGCTCGAAGTCGCCCGGCTCGACGACGCGGGCGCCCTCGGCGTCCACGAGCGTGCACGCGGCGACGGGCAGCTCGACGAGCACCTCGCGCGATTCGCCCGGGGCGAGCTCCACCTGCCGGTACGCCTTCAGCTCCTTCTCGGCCCAGGTCACCGAGGTCACCGTGTCGCTCACGTACACCTGCACGGTCTCCCGCACGGGCCGGTCACCGGTGTTGCTGACCGTGACCCGCGCCTGCACCGTGTCGGACGCGCCGACGCTCGTCGTGAGCACCTCCAGATCCGCGTACGAGACGGTCGTGTAGCTCAGGCCCTCTCCGAACACGAACTCGGGACTCTGGGTGAGATCGGCGTACCGCGTGCCGTGCTGGCCGCGGATCTGGTTGTAGTACGTCGGCTGCTGGCCCGCATGCCGGGCGAAGGAGACAGGCAGCCGCCCCGAGGGCTCGATGAGGCCGAGCACCAGCTCGGCCACGGCACGGCCGCCCTGCATGCCCGGGTTGAAGGCGTGCACGATCGCCGCCGCACCGAGCGCGGACGGCGGCAGGACCAGCGGCTTGGAGCTGATGACGACGACGACCAGCGGCTTGCCGGTCGCGGCGAGGGCGTCGAGCAGCGCGACCTGGTCGCCGACCAGCTCCAGGGTCGCGGTCGAGCGCCCCTCGCCGACCAGCTCGATGCGGTCGCCCACGACCGCGACGACGTGGTCGGCCGCCTCGGCGGCGGCCACCGCCTCGGCGACGAGGGCGGCGGAGGGTTGTGCCGGGACGACGACATGGGGCCGCGGCTGTCCGTCGGGGAAGAACTCCCCGTCCGGGTCGGGGCCCACCGTGAGGATCTCGGCGCCACGGGCGTACGAGACGGTCCAGCTCCCGGGGGCGTGCTCCCGGAACCCGTCGAGCACCGTACGGATCATTCCGCGCGGGTGGCCGTCCGGCAGCCAGTCCGCCTGGCCCGAGGAGCCCGCCCAGTCGCCGAGCTGGGTCTGCGCGTCGTCGGCGTTGGGCCCGATCACGGCGACCGTGCGCGGAGCCGAGCCGGGGGCGGCGAGAGCGCGGCCGTCCGGGTCCGCCTCGAAGCCTCCTGCCAGCGGCAGGGTGCCGTCGTTGGTGAGCAGGACCAGCGAGCGGCGGGCGGCCTCCAGGTTGAGCACGGCGTGCTCGGCGCTGCCGATGACCGCGGCCTGGCGGTCGGCGTCGGGGTGGCGCGGGTTCTCGAACAGGCCGAGCTCGAACTTCAGCGTCAGAATGCGCCGCACCGCCGCGTCGATCTCCGCCTCGTCGAGGGTGCCCCGGGCGACCGCCTCCTGCGCGCCCTCGAAGAACTTCGGCGTCGCCATCACCATGTCGTTGCCGGCGCGGACCGCCGCGGCGGCGGCCTGGGCGTAGTCGGCGTGGATCCGCTGCTCCCACACCATGCGGCCGACGTTGTCCCAGTCGGTCACCAGGGTGCCGGTGTAGCCCCACTCGCCGCGCAGCACCTCGTTCAGCAGCCAGTTGTTCACCGTGACCGGCACACCGTCCATGGACTGGTAGCCGAGCATGAAGGTGCGGCAGCCCTCCCGGGCGACCCGCTCGAACGGGGGGAGGAACCAGGAGCGCAGCTTGCGCCGCGAGATGTCGGCCTCGCTCGCGTCGCGGCCGCCCTGCGTCTCGGAGTAGCCCGCGAAGTGCTTGGCGCACGCCAGGATCGCCGTCGGGTCGGTGAGGCCCTCGCCCTGGTAGCCGCGCACCATCGCCGAGGCGAGCTCGCCGATGAGGAAGGGGTCCTCGCCGAAGGTCTCGCTGACCCGGCCCCAGCGCAGATCGCGCGTGATGCAGAGCACCGGGGAGAACGTCCAGTGGACCCCGCTCGCCGCGACCTCCACGGCGGTCGCCCTGGCGATGCGCTGTACGAGCTCCGGGTCCCACGTCGCGGCCATGCCGAGCTGGGTCGGATAGATCGTGGCCCCCTCCCAGAAGGAGTGCCCGTGGATGCAGTCCTCGGCGACCAGCAGCGGGATGCGCAGCCGGGTGCCCTCGGTGAGCGCCGCCGCTTCGAGGACGCGGTCGGGCGAGGCGTGGAGGATCGAACCCGCGTGCAGGTCCTCGATGAGGTGCCGCACCCCGTCCTTGGCGTTCAGCTGGAGCATCTGGCCGGTCTTCTCCGCCAGCGTCATGCGGCCGAGGAGGTCACCGACCCGCTCCGCGACGGACAGCGCGGGGTCGAGGTAGGGCGGGGTGGGTGTGGGGGACACGAGGGGGTCCTTTCGCGACGCGGTTCGGGTTCACCATAGAGTGAATACCGACCACCTGGTAAGTAACTACAGGTGTGCGAATCCGATCGTCGATTCCGGCCGGCCAGAACCGGCCGCAAGGACCGGGGAGGTGGCACGTGACCGCTGAAGTGCGGCGTGGTTACGCGAAAGGCCGCGCGAAGCGACGCGAGATCCTCGACCAGGCCATGTCCCTGTTCGGCGAGGCCGGGTACCGGGGCGCGTCGCTGCGGGTCATCGCGACCCGGTGCGGAATTTCGCACACCGGTCTGATGCACCACTTCCCGACCAAGGAGTACCTGCTGCTCGCGGTTCTCGAGCACCGCGACGAAGTGGACGGCGAATGGCTCTCGTCCTCCGTGGCCACCGGCGTCGACCGGCTCCGCAGGTTCGTCGATCTGGCCGAGCTGAACGCCACGCGCCGCGGGATCGTCGAGCTGTTCACGGTGGTCTCCGCGGAGGCGACCTCGGCCGAGCACCCGGCCCACGGCTACTTCGTACGGCGGTACAGGGATTCGGTGTCGGGGGCGGAGGACGCCTACGCCCAGGTGCGCGAGGAGGGCGCGCTGCGCGAGGGCATCGACCCCGCGGCTGCCGGACAGCAGCTGATCGCCCTGATGGACGGGCTCCAGGTGCAGTGGCTCCTGGCCGACGGCGGGACGGACATGGCGGGCGTCCTGCGCGCCCATGTCCGGGCGCAGCTCACCGTGCCCTTCTGAGGCTGCCCGCAGGGGCGCCCGTAGCACGTTCCGCTCGTGCGCCCGTCTCAGATAGTAGGAAGTCCGAGTATCTGTAGAGACAGATGGGCCGGGCTGTCCTAACTTTGTAGAAGCCGAACGACTCGCACGATCCAGCGACTGGCGGTCGCGAGCACGTGCCCCGAAGCAGGCAACCCCTGCGGCACCTCTCCCCGCCCCTTCCGGCGCCTCGAAATCCTGATCTCGACATCACGTTTTCCCGAAGTCCCGATCTCGAAATCCACGCGATCTCAAGGAGTCGATCCACCATGGCCGAGACCACTGTCCGCCGCGTCCGTCACACCTCCCGCCCGGCCGACTCGGACCGGAAGAATGCCGCTGCCGCTCTGCAGCGGGCCCTCGACCGCCGTGACAACGGCGGCTCCACCGGCCACTGACGGCCCTTGGTCCGCCCTCCGTCCCGTGCTCGGTGCAGGCCCGGTCCATCCGCGCCAGGTGTCCGTATCGTGGACACCGGATGTCATTGGGTGGGACGGAGGGCTAGGGTGCCGTCATGTCTCGCAGCCTCAATCTCGCAGTGATCCCCGGCGACGGTATCGGCCAGGAGGTCGTCACCCAGGGCCTCAAGGTCCTCAACGCTGTTCTCCCGCAGGATGTGAAGCTGGAGACCAAGGAGTACGACCTCGGCGCCCAGCGCTGGCACCGCACCGGTGAAACCCTCCCGGACGCGGAGCTGGAGGCCCTCAAGGGCCACGACGCCATCCTGCTCGGCGCCATCGGGGACCCCTCCGTGCCGTCGGGCGTACTGGAGCGCGGGCTGCTGCTGAAACTGCGCTTCGAGTTCGACCACTACATCAACCTGCGGCCGTCGAAGCTCTTCCCGAACACCGCCACGCCGCTGGCCGGCCGCCCCGAGATCGACTTCGTCGTCGTCCGCGAGGGCACCGAGGGTCCCTACACGGGCAACGGCGGTTCCCTGCGCACCGGTACGGAGCACGAGGTCGCCACCGAGGTCAGCGTCAACACGGCCTACGGCGTCGAGCGCGTCGTCCGGGACGCCTTCGCGCGTGCCGCCGCCCGCCCGCGCAAGAAGCTGACGCTGGTCCACAAGAACAACGTCCTCGTGTACGCGGGCCACCTGTGGAAGAACACCTTCGACAAGGTCGCGGCCGAGTACCCCGAGATCACCACCGACTACCTGCACGTCGACGCCGCGACGATCTTCTTCGTCACCCAGCCGGAGCGCTTCGACGTCATCGTCACCGACAACCTCTTCGGTGACATCCTCACGGACCTCGCCGCGGCCGTCACCGGCGGTATCGGCCTGGCCGCGTCCGGCAACATCAACCCGACGGGCGCGTTCCCGTCGATGTTCGAGCCGGTCCACGGCACTGCCCCCGACATCGCGGGCCAGGGCAAGGCCGACCCGACCGCCACGATCCTGTCCGTCGCCCTCCTGCTGCGCCACCTCGGCCACGAGGCCGAGGCCGTGCGCATCGAGGAGGCCGTCTCCGCCGACCTCGCGGAGCGCGACGGGAAGACGGCGCGCACCACCGACGAGATCGGTGACGCGCTCGCGGTACGCGTAGCGAGCTGACCCGACGCTTCCACTTCGAAGCCGCCGGGTCGCATCCGCACCCGGCGGCTTCACCTTGCGGTCACCGGGTGCCACCATCGACCCCGGACCGCAATCACGTCACCGCAAGCCCCTCATTTCGTGCACGGCCACCCGCGAGAGATAATCGAACGCGGGGCCGCGGCTTGCGGGAGAGCTCGGACGTCCTACAACCTGTCTGACATGTCGGACGGGGAGCGGGCGTGAGCGCGGTCCATCACACACAAGACCGGTGAAGGACACGCACTCATGACGACGCCCACGATCGAGCTCAAGCCCTCCTCGAACCCGCTGTCCGACGCGGAGCGCGAGGCGATCCTGGCCAGCCCCGGATTCGGCCGCCACTTCACCGATCACATGGTGACGATCAGCTGGACCGAGGGCCGCGGCTGGCACGACGCCCAGCTCGTCCCGTACGGACCGCTGTCCATCGACCCCGCCAACATGACCCTGCACTACGCGCAGGAGATCTTCGAGGGTCTCAAGGCCTACCGCCAGAGCGACGGAACGGTCGCCACGTTCCGCCCGGAGGCCAACGCCGCGCGCTTCCAGCGGTCCGCAGCCCGGCTCGCCATGCCCGAGCTGCCGGCCGAGACGTTCCTCGCGGCGTGCGACGCCCTGGTCCAGCAGGACAAGGGCTGGGTTCCGGCGCACGGCGGCGAGGAGTCCCTCTACCTGCGTCCGTTCATGATCGCTTCCGAGGTCGGTCTGGGTGTGAGGCCCGCCAACTCGTACCTCTTCCTCGTCATCGCCTCGCCCGCCGGCGCCTACTTCCCCGGTGGCGTGAAGCCGGTCTCCATCTGGCTCTCCCAGGACCGGGTGCGTGCCGTCCCCGGCGGCGTGGGCGACGCCAAGACCGGCGGCAACTACGCCGCCTCCCTCCTCGCCCAGGCCGAGGCCGCCGCGAAGGGCTGCGACCAGGTCGCCTACCTCGACGCCGTCGAGCACAAGTGGGTCGAGGAACTGGGCGGCATGAACCTCTACTTCGTGTACGACCAGGAGGACGGCGGCAAGCGGATCGTCACCCCCTCCCTCACCGGCTCGCTCCTCGCCGGCGTCACGCGTGACTCGCTCCTCACCGTCGCCCGGGACCTCGGTTACGCCTCCGAGGAGGGCCGCGTCTCCATCGACCAGTGGCGGGACGACACGGCGAACGGCACCCTGACCGAGGTGTTCGCCTGCGGCACCGCCGCCGTCATCACGCCCGTCGGCACCGTGAAGTCCGCGGACGGCGAGTGGATCCAGGGCGACGGCACGCCCGGCGAGGTCACCCTCAGACTGCGCGAGCGCCTCCTGGACATCCAGCGCGGCATCGCCGAGGACACCCACGGCTGGATGCACCCCCTCGGCTAGGGCGCCCCGGCTGTACGCAGGAGTGGCCGCCGCCCCGCAAAGGGCGCGGCCACTCGTGCGTTCCTCCTCGCGCACCGGGCGCGGCCACTCGGGCGTTCCTCCCCGCGCAGCGCCCGATTCCCCTTCGGTGCGGCGGACGTCACGACCGCATCCTGAGACGGGGCGGGGCACGAACGGGGTGCTGTGCAAGACTGCGTGCGTGTCCTCGTTCGCCATGATTATCGGCAGCAGGCGCGCCGGTCCGCAGTGACCGTCCCGTACCACCTCGTACGGCACGGCCATCGTGCCCCAGACCCGCGCGCAGACCTCTCGCACCCGCGAGGGGTTTTTTCGTTTTCCGGCCCCCACCACGGCCGGGGCGAGGCACGCGAGATGATGGGGGCAAGTGGAGCCGATTCGTCCGGATCCGCTCACCCGACAGGAGTCAGACAGCATGACCACCAAGGCCACGGCCCCCGACGACAGTTTCCATGTCTTCGACACCACCCTGCGCGACGGTGCGCAGCGTGAAGGCATCAACCTGACGGTCGCGGACAAGCTGACCATCGCCCGGCATCTGGACGACTTCGGTGTGGGCTTCATCGAGGGCGGCTGGCCGGGTGCCAACCCCCGCGACACCGAGTTCTTCGCCCGCGCGCAGCAGGAGATCGAGTTCCGGCACGCCCAGCTCGTCGCGTTCGGCGCCACCCGCAGAGCCGGCGGCAAGGCCGCCGAGGACCCTCAGGTCCAGGCACTCCTCGCGTCGGGCGCCCCGGTGATCACGCTGGTCGCCAAGTCCCATGACCGACATGTGGAACTGGCCCTGCGCACCACCCTCGAGGAGAACCTGGAGATGGTCAGCGACACCGTCTCCCACCTCCGCGAACAGGGCCGCCGGGTCTTCGTCGACTGCGAGCACTTCTTCGACGGCTACCGCGCCAACCCCGAGTACGCCAAGTCGGTCGTGCGCACCGCCTACGAGGCCGGCGCCGACGTGGTCATCCTCTGCGACACCAACGGCGGCATGCTCCCCGCGCAGGTCCAGGCTGTCGTCGCCACCGTCCTCGCCGACACCGGGGCCCGCCTCGGTATCCACGCCCAGGACGACACCGGCTGCGCGGTCGCCAACACCCTTGCCGCCGTGGACGCGGGCGCCACCCACGTGCAGTGCACCGCCAACGGCTACGGCGAGCGGGTCGGCAACGCCAACCTCTTCCCCGTCGTGGCCGCGCTGGAACTCAAGTACGGCAAGACCGTCCTGCCCGCGGGCGCGCTCGCCGACATGACCCGCATCTCGCACGCCATCGCCGAGGTCGTCAACCTCACCCCCTCCACCCACCAGCCCTACGTGGGTGTCTCGGCCTTCGCGCACAAGGCCGGGCTGCACGCCTCCGCGATCAAGGTCGACCCGGACCTGTACCAGCACATCGATCCGGAACTGGTGGGTAACACCATGCGGATGCTCGTCTCCGACATGGCGGGCCGTGCGTCCATCGAGCTCAAGGGCAAGGAGCTCGGGATCGACCTGGGCGGCGACCGCGCGCTCGTGGGACGGGTCGTCGAGCGGGTCAAGGAGCACGAACTCAAGGGCTACACCTACGAGGCGGCCGACGCGTCCTTCGAGCTGCTGCTGCGTGCGGAGGTCGAAGGCAGGCCCCGCCGCTACTTCCGCGTCGAGTCCTGGCGGGCGATCGTCGAGGACCGTCCCGACGGCACCCACGCCAACGAGGCGACCGTGAAGCTCTGGGCGAAGGGCGAGCGGATCGTCGCCACGGCCGAGGGCAACGGCCCCGTCAACGCCCTGGACCGGGCGCTGCGCGTCGGCCTGGAGCGGATCTACCCGCAGCTGGCCAAGCTGGAACTGGTCGACTACAAGGTCCGCATCCTTGAGGGCCGCACCGGCACCGAATCCACCACCCGGGTGCTGATCACCACGGGCGACGGATCCGGCGACTGGGCGACGGTCGGCGTGGCCGAGAACGTCATCGCCGCGTCCTGGCAGGCCCTGGAGGACGCGTACACCTACGGCCTGCTGCGGGCCGGCGTCGAGCCCACCGACTAGGACAGGTCCCTACTGGAGCCGCCACTTCTGGTTGGCGGCTCCGGTGCAGGTCCAGATCTGGGTGACGGTGCCGTTCGCCGAGGACCGGCCGGTCACGTCGAGGCACTTGTCCGCGGCCGTGTTCACCACGTCCCCGGTCGAGGAGTTGTACGTCCAGCGCTGCGCTCCCGACCCGTTGCAGGTGTACAGCTGGACCTTTGCTCCGTCGTTCGTCGCCCCCGAGGTCACGTCCAGGCAGGCACCCAGGACCTTGACGGAACCGTCGCCCGAGACCGTCCAGCGCTGGTTGGCCGCACCGGTGCAGTCCCAGATCTGGACGGGCGTGCCGTTCGCCCCGGTGTTGCCGGTGGCGTCCAGGCACTTGCCCCCGATGCCGGTGAGGGCTCCCGAGCTTCCGGAGGAGCCGGACTGGGTGCCCGCCCAGGTGAACGTCGCCGAGGTGCGGCCGGGCAGCGAGTAGGTGAACTTCTGCCCGCCCCAGTTGACCGTGACCTGCTGCGCCGACGTCGAACCGTTGTAGGCGATCAGGGCCTTGGAGCCGTCCGGGTTGCGCCAGGCCACGTTGGGCACGGTGGAGCTCGCGGTGGAGGAGATGCGGGCGGCGCCCGGCCGGACGTACTTCGTCAGGTGGCCCATCGTGTAGTACTCGACGGTGTAGTCGACCTGGCCGTGCCTGCTGTCCCCGTTGTGCACGGTGACCAGCCCGTCGCAGGTGCCGCAACCGCCGTTGTGCGGACCGCGGTTCTGGTCCACGGCGAGCGACCACTTGGTCACCGACTTCGCCCAGTTGCGGGTGTAGTCGATGATGTTGAGCATGTCCTCGCGCTGCTGGTCGGCGATCCAGGTGCCGCCCGAGTGCTCGGTCTGGAAGGCGTCCAGCCCCGGGTACTGGTTGTGCACGGAGGTCTGCTTGCCGATGTCTCCGCCGTAGCCGTGCCAGGCGATCCCGCCGAAGTTGGGGTGGCTGCGCACCGCGGCGTCGTCGACCGTCGCGGCGGCGTACGCGTCGTAGGTGTCCCAGTTCCAGTCGTGGGCCAGCACCTTGGTGGCGAGGCCGGCGGACTGGAGCTTGGGCAGCAGCTCGCTCTTGGTGAAGTACGCGAGCCCCGAGCCGTTCCAGCTCATCGAGGGGTAGCCGGAGCAGCACGTCGGCTCGTTCTGCGCGGTGACGTAGTCGACCGGGATGCCCTGGTCGCGGTAGGCCTGGAGGTACTTCACGAAGTAGTCGGCGTACGCGCCGTAGTTCTCGGCCTTCAGCCAGCCCCCGTTCAGCTGCCCGTTGTCCTTCATCCACGCCGGCGCGGTCCACGGGGACGCGACCGTCGTGAGGGCCGGGTTGAGCTGTTTGGCCTGCCTGGTGAGCGGCAGCACGTCCTGCAGATCGTGTGCGATCGAGAAGTTGTGGAGGTTCGGGTCCGTCTGCCCGGCCGGCATGTCGTCGTACGTGTAGCCGAACCGCGCCAGGTCGGAACCGCCCATCGGATTGCGTACGAACGAGAGCCCGATCCCGTCGGTGGGGGAGAACAGCTTCTTCATCGTCTCGTCGCGGGTCGCCTGACTCAGCGCGCCGCTGCCCTTCATCAGCCACGCCGCCGTGTCCGTGAACGAGGCGCCGCCGCCGGTGAAGGTCTGGTACCGGGTGTTCTCGTCGACCGTGATGTTCGTGCCCGAGCCGCCGTTGCCCGCGCCGAAGGCGACGGGTGTCTGCGCCTGGAGGCCGCGGGTCACATGGCGGCCGCCGGAGTCGTCCGTCGTGGTCAGCACGATGTTCACGGTCTCGCCGGCCGCCTGCGCGGTACCGGAGGAGAGCCCGGCCAGGCCTGCGGTCGCGAGCGCCGTGGCGACGATGACTCTCGCCGCTCTGTTTGTTCGGATCATGGGCTGCTGCCTTTCTCGGCAGGGGCGTGGGGGAAGTGCCGTCGATCGAGGCGTGAGTGAACTGCTCTTACGTGTTCGCGTCAAGAGGCAGGAGCATTCAAGAAGTGAACGAATGGCCTGTCGGACCTGCTTCGACGATGGGTACGGACCAATCTCGGTGTGAAGTATTGACGGCCCTGTTCCGGCGGGGTTAACTCCAGCCGCAACGCCGGTACCGGTTCCGGTACCGGTTGCGGAACCGGTACCGAAGTCGTGGTCCACCGCTTGCCCTGCCCTGTCCTGCCTTGTCCCCGGAGGCCCCGTTGCGTGTCACCATCGCCGATGTCGCCCGTGAGGCCGGCGTCAGCAAGACGACCGTGTCCCGGGTCATCAACACCAAGGGCGAGGTCGACGGTTCAACGGCGGCCCGTGTTCGTGAAGTGATCGCCAACCTCGGCTATGTGCCCAGCTCGGGCGCCGTCGGACTGGCCCGCGGCAGCAGCCGCACGGTCGGGATGCTGGTGCCCTCGCTGACCTGGCCGTGGATGGGCGAAGTGCTCCAGGGCGTCGTCGACACGGTGGAGGCCGCCGACTACGGACTGCTGCTCTTCACCTGCAACCGGGGTGCCGAGTCCGTGGAGCGCTTCACCAGCCAGGTGTCGGCGCGCGCCTTCGACGGACTCGTCGTCGTCGAACCGGAGAACACCCTGGCCCACCTCACCGAGCTGCACCGGTCCGGCCTGCCGATCGTGCTCATCGACGATCGCGGCCACCACCCCGAATTTCCCTCCGTCGTGACCACCAACCACGAGGGAGGCGCGTCCGCCGCCCGCCATCTGCAGGCAGCCGGACGCACCAGGCCCCTGGTCCTCACCGGACCCGAGCACTTCGGCTGCGTACGCGACCGGCTCGCGGGGTTCCGGTCGGTCCTGCCCACCGATCTGGTCGTGAGCGGAGACTTCACCGAACGCTGCGGCCGACTGGCGGTGGAACAACTCCTCGCCTCCGGCACGGAGTTCGACTCGGTCTTCGCCCACAACGACATCAGTGCCGCAGGCGTCCTGCGGGCCCTGCGGGCCGCGGGACGCCGCGTGCCGGAAGACATCGCCGTGGTCGGCTTCGACGACATCCCGATGGCCGAACACACCGAACCGCCTCTCACCACCGTGCACCAGCCCACCCGGCAGATGGGCGAGACGGCGGCGCGGCTGCTGCTCTCCCACCTCGGCGGCACCGCCGTACCGGACGGACCGGTCGTGCTGCCCACCGAACTGGTCGTGCGCCAGTCGGCGCCGTGACGGGCAGGGCCCCGACGGGCCCCGTCCGTTCCTGAAGTCCTCCACGACGCACCACCCGTACGTCGCACCGCCCGTAACCGGCGCGTCGAGCGCTGTCCGTATCCCGGATCTCCCAGACCCGCAGTCTTCCTGGAGTCGCCATGTCCGCACGCCGTCACACCACGCTCAGAGCGGTCGCTGTCGCCACCGCCGTGGTCGCACTCGCCACCGGTTGCTCGTCCGCCAACTCGGGCGCCAACAAAGGGGGCGGCGCCGGTGCCTCCGGCGTACTGACCCTCGGAAAGCCGGACGGACCGCAGACGAACAACAGCAACCCGTTCCTCGCGACCTCGGCGAGCGCCACCCTCGGCTACCGGTACATGATCTACGAGCCGCTGGCGATGACGAACCAGATCCGCCCCACCGACAAGGCGGACCCCTGGCTGGCGACGGACTGGAAGTGGGAGTCCAACTTCACCAAGGTCACCTTCACTCTTGACGACAAGGCCAAGTGGGCCGACGGCAAGCCGTTGACCGCTGCGGACGTCGCGTTCACCTTCGAACTGCTCAAGAAGCACCCGGCGCTCAACGGCAACGGCATTCCGTACGACGGCATCACCGTCGAGGGCAAGAAGGTCGTCCTGACCTTCAAGGAATCCCAGTTCGTCAACCAGAACAAGATCATCGTCACGTACATCGTTCCCAAGCACATCTGGGAGAAGGTGGAGAACCCGGAGACCTGGCCCAACCGCACCCCGGTCGGCTCCGGCCCGTACAAGCTGAAGACCTTCACTCCGCAGACCACCACCCTGACCGCCACGCCCACCTACTGGAAGGGCGAGACCAAGGTCAAGGAGCTGCGCTACACCGCGTACAACGACAACAGCGCGGCGACCACGGCCCTGGCGAGCGGCAAGGTCGAGTGGTCGTTCGTCTTCATGCCGAACTACAAGCAGCTGTACGTGGCCAAGGACCCCAAGAACCACAAGCTGTGGTTCCCCTCCGGGCTCGGCATCCACGGCCTGTGGTTCAACACCGCCCGCAAGCCGTTCGACAACCCGGCGCTCCGCAAGGCGATGGCCATGGTCGTCGACCGCAGGGCGATCCACGTCCAGGCCCAGGCGACGCTCTACCCGGAGATCACCAACCCGACCGGCATCCCGCTGCCCGCGGGTGAGTCGTTCCTCGCGCCCGAATACAAGGACGCCACCACCAAGCCCGATGTCGCCGGGGCGAAGAAGATCCTCGACGAGGCGGGATTCAAGCTCAGCGGGGGAGTCCTGAAGGACCCGAGCGGCAAGCCCGTGAAGCTGACCTTCACCGACCCGGCCGGCTGGAACGACTACATCACCGGGCTGTCGATCATCAAGGACAGCATCAAGCAGCTGGGCATCGAGGCGAAGGTCAAGACGCAGACCGCCGAGGCCTGGGGCACCGACGTGGCCACCGGCAACTTCGACGCCACCCTGCACTGGACCAACAGCGGTGCCACGCCGTACGACATGTACCAGAACATGATGGACGGGGCGATTCTCCAGCCCATCGGCAAGACCGCCCAGCTCGGCAACTTCGGCCGCTTCAAGAGCCCCGAGGCCACCGCCGCGCTCAAGGAGTACGCCAACGCCACCGACGACGCCACGCGCACCAAGGCCATGAACGCGCTCCAGAAGATCATGGTCGAGCAGGTGCCGGTGATCCCGACGGCCGCGGCCCCCATCGGTGCCGAGTACTCCACGAAGAACTGGGTGGGCTGGCCGACCGAGTCCGCCCCGTACGCCGCCCCGCAGCACACCCAGCCCGACGCGCTGGAAGTCGTGCTGAACCTCAGGCCCACCAAGTAACCACGGGGAAGAACCGGCCATGACCACCGAACCGTCCGAAGACGTGCGCACCGCGACCGATGTGGTGCTCGAAGCACGCGGAGTCACCAAGCACTTCCCCGTGCGGCGCACTGCGGGAGACCTCCTCGCCCGCAGACGCCGTACGGTCCACGCCGTCGACGATGTCTCGCTGAAGCTCCGGCGCGGCACCGTCACGGCCCTGGTGGGGGAGTCCGGCTCCGGGAAGTCCACCGTCGCACGTCTGCTCACCCAGCTGTATCCGCTCACCGAGGGCGAGATACACCTGGGCGGCAGGGTGGTGAAGGCGGGACGTGGCCGGTCCTTCCGTACCTATGTGAAACAGGTCCAGCTGATATTCCAGGACCCGTTCGCCTCCCTGAACCCGGTGCACACCGTGCGCTACCACCTCACCCGGGCGCTGAAGATCCACGGCCGGGCGGGGAAGGGCGACGTGGACCTGGAGAAGAACCTGACCGCTCTGCTGGAGCGGGTCCAGCTGACCCCTCCGCAGCAGTTCCTGGAGAAGTTCCCGCACGAACTGTCGGGAGGGCAGCGCCAGCGCGTCGCGATCGCGCGCGCCCTCGGCGCCGACCCGAAGGTCCTGCTGGCCGACGAGCCGGTGTCGATGCTCGACGTGTCGATCCGGCTGGGTGTCCTCAACCTGCTGCGCGACCTCAAGGAGCGCCTGCACCTCGCGATCCTCTACATCACCCACGACATCGCCTCCGCCCGCTACTTCGCGGACTCGACCCTGGTGATGTACGCGGGCCGGATCGTCGAGGGCGGCGACAGCGAGACCGTCACCCAGCGCCCCGCGCACCCCTACACGCAGCTGCTGATCGCCTCCGCGCCGGACCCCGACCGGGTGGCGCACGAGGAGGCGCAGGAGGAGACGGGAAGCGGTGAGCCGCCCTCACTGATCGCCCCGCCGGACGGCTGCCGCTTCCACCCCCGCTGCCCGAAGGCGATGGAGCGCTGCCGCACCGAGCTGCCGCCGCGCTTCGACCTGGCGGACGGCCAGTGGGCCGCCTGCTGGCTGTACGACGGCACCACCGCCGAGGGAGCAGCGAAGTGAAGTACATCCTCCAGCGGTTCGCCTTCTACGCGGTCACCGCGTGGGCCGCCATCACCATCAACTTCCTGATCCCGCGCCTGATGCCGGGAGACCCCGTCGAGGCCCTGATGAGCCGCTACCAGGGGCAGCTCGACACCACGGCGATCGCCTCCCTGAAGGCCCTGTTCGGGCTCGACGAGAACAAGTCCCTCTGGTCGCAGTACACCGACTACTGGTCGAGTCTGCTGGACGGCGACCTGGGCCTCTCCTTCACCTACTTCCCGACCCCGGTGGGCGAGGTGCTCTCGGACGCGCTGCCCTGGACGCTCGCCCTCGTCGGGATCACCACCCTGATCAGCTTCCTGCTCGGCACCGGCATCGGCGTCTACAGCGGCTGGCGGCGCGGCTCGTGGCTGGACGGGCTGCTGCCCGTCACCACGTTCATCTCATCCGTCCCCTACTTCTGGCTGGGGCTCATCGCCATCTCGCTGTTCGCGGTGAAGTGGCCGCTGTTCCCCTTCGAGGGCGGCTACGACAACTCGCTGGTCCCGGCCTTCGACTGGCCCTTCATCTCCAGCGCCCTCTACCACGGGGTGCTGCCCGGCATCACGATCGTGCTCAGCGCCGTCGCCGGCTGGATCCTCGGCATGCGCAACATGATGGTGACCGTCTCCTCCGAGGACTACGTCATGGTGGCGCAGGCCAAGGGGCTCTCCGAGCGGCGGGTGATGTTCTCCTACGCCGCCCGCAACGCGGTCCTGCCCAACATCTCCGGCTTCGCCCTCTCGCTGGGCTTCATCGTCAGCGGCACGCTGCTGGTCGAAATGGTCTTCAACTACCCCGGTATCGGATTCCGGCTGCTCCAGGCGGTCGGCGCGAAGGACTACCCCCTGATGCAGGGCGTCTTCCTGGTCATCACGCTCTCCGTGCTCGCCGCGAACCTGCTGGCCGACATGGCCTACGCCCTCCTCGACCCCCGCACCCGGAAGGAGGCCTGATCACGATGGCCGTCACCGCCACCGACGTCGCCGTTCTTGACGACCCTCCCGTCCCGGCCGTGGCCGGCCGGGCGAGGTTGCGATTCCTGCGCGGCGGGAAGGCCCGCACCGGGCTGCTGATCCTCGTGTTCTTCCTGATCTTCGCCGTCATCGGTCCCTGGATCGCCCCGTACGATCCCGACGCGATGAGCGATCAGTTGCTGCAGCCGCCGTCTTCCGACCACTGGTTCGGCACCACCCACACCGGGCAGGACGTCCTCTCCCAGATCCTGGTCGGCACGCGCGGCGTGCTGGTCGTCGGGTTGCTGGCCGGTTTCCTCGCGACCGTGCTCTCCGTGCTCATCGGGGTCACCTCGGGATTCCTCGGCGGGGCCGCCGACGAGGTCCTCTCCATGCTCTCCAACATCTTCCTGGTCATCCCCGGACTGCCGCTGATCATCATCATCGCGAGTTTCGTCGAGGACACCGGGGACCTGCTGATCGCCGCCGTCATCGCCCTCACCTCGTGGGCCTGGGGCTCGCGGATCCTGCGGGCGCAGACCCTGTCCCTCAGACGGCGCGACTACGTCGAGGCGGCCCGCGCCACGGGCGAGTCGACCTGGCGGATCATCCTCTTCGAGATCATGCCCAACCTGACCGCCGTCATCGCGTCCGGCTTCGTCGGCACCGTCATCTTCGCCATCCTCTCGGAGATCACCCTCGCCTTCATCGGCGTCGCCGACATCTCCCACTGGAACTGGGGCACCGTGCTCTTCTGGGCCCAGTCCAACCAGGCCCTGGCCCAGGGCGCCTGGTGGTGGTTCGTCCCCGCCGGCCTGTGCATCGCCCTCCTGGGCACCGCCCTCGCCCTGATCAACTTCGGCATCGACGAGTTCGTCAACCCGCGGCTGCGTACGGCGACCGGCGCCTCGCGGAAGGTCAAGATGCGGGTCGGATTCACCCCGGTGGCCCGCCGCACCGGCACCCACGCCGCCCGCCCCGGCACGCGCACCAAGGAGCAGAGCGAATGACCGGCGAGCCGATCCTCACCATCAGCGGACTGAACGTCGACTACGGCACCGGTGCCGGCGGGGTCCAGGCCCTGCGCGACATCGACCTCACCCTGCACCGCGGCGAAGTCCTCGGCCTGGCGGGCGAGTCGGGCTCGGGGAAGTCCACCCTCGCGTACGCGGTCACCCGGCTGCTCTCCCCGCCCGGGGTGATCACCGGCGGCGACGTCCACTACCACCGGCGGGGCGCCGCGCCCGTCGACATCCTCTCCCTGTCCCCGGACGAACTGCGCGCCTTCCGCTGGCAGGAACTGTCGATCGTGTTCCAGGGAGCGATGAACTCCCTCAACCCCGTGCACACCGTCCACAGCCAGCTCACCGATGTCCTCAAGGCGCACCGGCCCGACATGCGGTCCCGCGAACGGACCGCCCGGGCCGAGGAGTTGCTGACCCTGGTCGGCATCTCCTCCGACCGGCTCGCCGCCTACCCGCACCAGCTCTCCGGCGGAATGCGCCAGCGCGTGATGATCGCGATGGCACTCGCCCTGGAACCCGAGATCGTCATCATGGACGAGCCGACCACCGCGCTCGACGTCGTGATGCAGCGCCAGATCCTGCGCCGGCTGGTCCAGCTGAGGGAACAGCTCTCCTTCTCCGTCGTGTTCATCACCCACGACATCTCCCTGCTGATCGAGTTCTCGGACCGGATCGCGATCATGTACGGGGGCCGGATCGTGGAACAGGCGGGCGCGGACGAGATCTACCGCGACCCCCGCCACCCCTACAGCGACGGGCTGCTGCACTCCTTCCCCGCGCTGCACGGCCCCCGGCGCGAACTCACCGGCATCCCCGGCGTTCCCCCGCACCTCAGCGCGATGCCCACCGGCTGCGCCTTCCACCCCCGCTGCGGCAAGGCCTTCGAGCCGTGCGCCCAGCGGGTCCCGGTCCTCGCCGCTCCGGACGCGGGCCAGGACCGTGAGGTCGCCTGCTGGCTGCACACCCGGCCGGCCTGACCCGCGACCCACGCCCCACCGCATCCCACAAAGGACTTACGGAGACCCATGAATCTCGCCACGCCCCGCAGCCTGCAGCCCGCCGCCGTCCAGGGACTCCCGGCCGACTTCCGCTGGGGCGTCGCCACCTCCTCGTACCAGATCGAAGGGGCCCCGCGGGAGGACGGCCGCACTCCGTCGATCTGGGACACCTTCTGCGAGGTCCCGGGCGCCGTGCACAACGCGGAGAACGGTGATGTGGCCTGCGACCACTACCACCGGATGCCCCAGGACGTGGAGCTCATCGCGGGCCTCGGCGTCGACACGTACCGCTTCTCGCTCGCCTGGCCGCGCATCCAGCCGGGCGGCCGGGGACCCGTCAACGCCAAGGGGATGGATTTCTACAAGCGGCTGGTCGACGAGCTGCAGGACAGGAACGTCACCCCGTGGATCACCCTCTACCACTGGGACCTGCCGCAGGAGCTGGAGGACGCGGGCGGCTGGCCCGCCCGTGACACCGCGTTCCGCTTCGCCGACTACGCGATGCTCGCCTACGAGGCGCTCGGCGACCGGGTCGAGCACTGGACGACGCTGAACGAGCCGTGGTGCTCGGCGATGCTCGGGTACGCCTACGGGGCCCACGCCCCCGGCCGCAGCGACATGGGTGACGCCATGGGCGCCGTCCACCACCTCCTGCTGGGCCACGGCCTCGCGGCGCAGCGGATGCGGGCGGCCGCGGGCGACAACCCGCTCGAGCTCGGCATCACCCTCAACCTGGGCACCGCCACCCCGGAGACCGACAGCGAGGCCGACCGCGAGGCCTGCCGCCGTGCCGACGGCATGGGCACCCGCCTCTACCTCGACCCGATCGTCCGCGGCAGCTACCCGCAGGACGTCGTCGAGGACCTCGCGGCCCAGGGCATCGAACTGCCCGTCCAGGACGGCGACCTGGCCACCATCGCCACCCCCCTCGACGTCCTCGGCGTCAACTTCTACCGAGGCGCCCTGTTCTCCGGAGTCACCGAGGAGGGATCGCCCACCGACGCCGACGGCCTCCCCGTCACCCGTGGTGTGGAGCGCGACCTGCCCCGCACCGCGATGGACTGGGAGATCACCCCGACCGAACTCACCGATCTGCTGCTGCGGCTCCAGCGCGACTACGCGCTGCCCACCGTCATCACGGAGAACGGGGCGGCCTTCGACGACACCGTCGCCGCCGACGGCTCCGTCCCCGACGCGGACCGCACCGCCTATCTCGCCGACCACATCGCAGCCGTGTCCGAAGCCCGTTCCCAGGGCGCGGACGTGCGGGGCTACTTCGCCTGGTCGCTGATGGACAACTTCGAGTGGGCCTACGGCTACGACAAGCGGTTCGGGATCGTCCGGGTCGACTACGACACGCAGGAGCGGACGCTCAAGGACAGCGCCAAGTGGTACCGCGACACGGTCCACCTCACCCGGAACGCTCTTCACGACCGACCCGTGTAGGAGCACCCCCACATGCCCTCTCGTACGACGTTGGAGTCGACCCGCGGCAAGTGGGTCTTCGACCACAACCAGTACGTGATCCTCAACCTCGCCCTCGGCGGCGCCTACCCCGCCGGGTGGAACAAGGTCACCCAGCCCTACTGGGGTCTTCCGCAGTCCAGCGTCGACCGAGTCGCGCGGGGTGGCATCAAGGCGGAGATCGACTGGGTGCGGGTCGAGCAGAAGTAGCCGACACCGGAGCACGACCGAACAAGGGACGAGCCGCAATGCCACGCACATCGCACACCCGCCCACTCCACCGGGCGAGACCGGCCACGGCCGCGCTCGCCGCCGTCACGGTCCTCGCCGGACTGCTCGCCGGGGCCGTCCCCAGCGCGGCCGCCGGGGTGGACGACCCCGCACCGGTGCTCGTCGACCGCTTCGAGGGCGAGGTCCCGTTCGGCAACCCGCCCGCCGACTCCCTCTTCACCTGGGGCGGCGACGCGGACGACCACCCCGTTCTGGAGTTCAAGGAGCGCGCCGACGCCCCCGAGGGAGCCAAGGTCCTCCAGGGCACCTACGACATCAGCGCCTGGGGCGGACTCAGCCATGAGTTCGCCGTCGACCAGCCCCCGGAGGACTGGACCGCCCACAAGGGCATCCGCTTCTGGTGGTACGGGCAGAACACCGCGCCGCTGCCGCCCGGTTCGGGTAAGCGCGTCAACTTCGAGATCAAGGACGGCGGCGCCAACGGCGGCGCGTCCGAGCTGTGGACCACCTCCTTCACCGACGACTGGGAGGGCTGGCACCAGGTCGAGATCCCGTTCGCGGACTTCGTCTACCGGGCCGACTACCAGCCCGTCGGCGGCATCGACCAGGTCCTCGGCCTCAACGAGATGTGGGGCTACGCCCTCACCCTGCCGACCGGCGCCCCCGGCGCGTTCGCCATGGACGCCGTCGAGCTGTACGGGAAGGCCGAGCCCGCACTGAAGTCGAGCGTCGTCATCGACTCGGCCGTGCACCCGGTCAAGGAGGGCGGCACGGCGGACATCAGGATCTCCGTCGCCACCACCGGCTCCGCCCCCATCGAGGAGCCCGTCACGGTCGCGTACACGACCCAGGGCGGCAGCGCCGAGTCCGGCAAGGACTACACCCCGGTCACCGGCACCCACACCTTCCCCGCGGGCACCGCCTCCGGCACCAGCCACACGGTCTCGGTGGCCACCCGGAAGGACGGCGGCGCCGAGTCGGCCGAGACGGTCCCGCTCGAACTCACCGTGACCGGGGCCAAGCCGCCCAAGGAGAACCCGCAGGTCGTCATCGACGCCCACGGTCTCCCGTACCAGAACGCGAAGCTTCCGGTGAAGAAGCGCGTCGAGGACCTGCTGTCGAGGATGTCGCCGGCCGAGAAGGCCGGCCAGATGACCCAGGCCGAGCGCAACGCGCTCAGGTCCCAGGGCGACATCGCCGCGTTCGACCTCGGCTCGCTGCTCTCCGGCGGCGGTTCCGTACCCACCCCGAACACGGCCGCTGCCTGGGCGAAGATGGTCGACGCCTACCAGTTGCGCGCCCAGGCGACCCGCTTCCAGATCCCGCTGATCTACGGCGTGGACGCGGTGCACGGTCACAACAACGTGATCGGCTCGACGATCATGCCGCACAACATCGGCATCGGCGCGGGCCGCGACCCGAAGCTCGCCGAGAAGACCGGTGAGGTCACCGCGAGCGAGGTGCGCGCGACCGGCATCCCGTGGGACTTCGCCCCCTGCGTGTGCGTGACCCGCGACGAGCGCTGGGGCCGTTCCTACGAGGCCTACGGTGAGGACCCGGCCCTGGTGGAAGCCATGGAGACGGTGATCACCGGGATGCAGGGCCACGCCTCCGGCAAGGACCTGGACCGCAACGACAAGGTGCTGGCCAGTGCCAAGCACTTCGTCGGCGACGGCGGTACGGAGTTCGGGTCGTCCACCACCGGCTCGTACACCATCGACCAGGGCATCACGAAGGTGACCCGCGAGGAGCTCGAAGCGGTCCACCTCTCGCCGTTCGCCGAGTCCGTGAAGCGGGGGGTCGGCACCGTCATGCCGTCGTACTCCTCGCTGGACATCCTCGGTGACGACGTGGGCCCGGTGAAGATGCACGCCAACGCCGAGATGATCAACGGGGTGCTGAAGGACCGGATGGGCTTCGAGGGCTTCGTCATCAGCGACTGGCAGGCCATCGACCAGATCCCCGGTGACTACGCGAGCGACGTGCGGACGTCCGTCAACGCCGGACTCGACATGATCATGGTCCCGACGGCGTACCAGGACTTCACGAAGACCCTCCAGGAGGAGGTCACCGCAGGCCGGATCGGCCAGGCCCGGATCGACGACGCGGTGTCCCGGATCCTGACCCAGAAGTTCCGCCTCGGCCTCTTCGAGAAGCCGTACGCGGACCCCTCCAACCTGGAGAAGGTCGGCTCGGCCGCACACCGGACGGTCGCCCGCGAGGCAGCCGCCAAGTCCCAGGTCCTCCTGAAGAACGACGGCGCCGTCCTCCCGCTCGAACCGTCCCAGAAGGTCTACGTCGCCGGATCCAACGCCGACGACCTCGGCAACCAGGCCGGCGGCTGGACGGTCAGCTGGCAGGGTGCCTCCGGCCGGATCACCACGGGGACGACGATCCTGGAGGGCATCACGAAGAACACGGCCTCGGCCACGTACTCCAAGGACGCCTCGGCCGCCACGGACGGCTACGACGTCGGTGTCGTGGTCGTCGGCGAGACCCCGTACGCCGAAGGGATCGGTGACGTCGGCAACGGCCACGACCTGGAGCTCACGGCCGGCGACAAGGCGGCCGTCGACAAGGTCTGCGCGGCGATGAAGTGCGCGGTCCTCATCGTCTCCGGGCGTCCGCAGCTCATCGGCGACAAGCTCGGTGACATCGACGCCCTGGTGGCCTCCTGGCTGCCGGGCACCGAGGGAGACGGCGTCGCCGACGTCCTCTACGGCAAGAAGGCCTTCACCGGACAGCTCCCGGTGACCTGGCCGAAGTCCGAGTCGCAGCTGCCGATCAACGTCGGCGACGCGGCGTACGACCCGCAGTTCCCGTACGGATGGGGACTGACCACCCTGAAGAAGGTCCCCGGAGGCGGCGAGCTCACCCTCACCGCCCTCGCCGCGGCCGCGCATCTCGCCGAGAAGGCGCACCTCGGGAAGACCCCGGCGGGCAGGGCGATCGTGGACCAGGCCAGGCTGCTGGTCCAGCAGAAGGCCGGCGGGAAGCCGACAGCGGCGGTGTCCAAGCCGTTCGCCGAGGCCGACCACCTGCTGCTCACCGGTGACCTGACCGGAGCGGTGGCGAAGCTGCGCACGGCGTACCGCGCCGCGTAACACCACGGAGGAAGCCCGGGTGGGCGACGCATTTGTCGCCCACTTGGGTTACTTTCGGAGTATGCGGAAGAGGCTGTTCGCCCCCCTTTGGGCCTGCCTGCTGCTGATACTCACGGCGGCCGTGCTGGCGCTGTCGCCCGCTGCGCCGGCCGCGTCCGCCGCCCCCGCCACCGTGGACGAGGCCGGTCAGGCCCTGCGCCAGGACCCGGTGTACGTGGACCCGGCAGCCACCGGCCTGCTCTCCGCCAGCCAGGAGAAGGCCCTGGAGGAGAAGATCCTCGACGCCGACAAGCCGGTCTTCGTCGCCGTGCTCCCGGCGACGTCCGAATACCCCGAGCAGAACCTCCTCCAGAACCTCCGTACCGACACCGGAATCACCGGTGTCTACGCGGTCAGGCTCGGCGACGGGTTCGACGCGGGTGCCGACCCGCAGGTCATGCCGGTCCGGGCGGTGGACAACCTCACCACGGCGGTCGAGGCGCCCGGCACGGACACGAACGCCGCCACCCAGCTCAACGCCTTCGTCGACCGCGCCGTCGAACAGGCCAGGGGCAGCGCCCCCGCGTCGTGGTCCGGCACCGGCGGCGACGAGAACGGTGCGGCCGGTGCGGCCGGCCTGATCGCACTGGGCGCGGTGGCGGTGGCCGGCGGCGCGGGCGCGTACGCGATCGTCCGCCGCAACAGGAAGCGCAAGGAGGAAGAGGAACAGGCCTCTCTCGAAAAGCTCCGGGTCGTCGTGGACGAGGACATCACCGCGTACGGCGAAACCCTGGACCGGCTCGACTTCCACCCTGCGGAGAAGGGTGCCGACGACGCGATGCGCACGGACTACGAGCACGCGCTCGACTCCTACGAGGACGCCAAGTCCCGTATGGGCGATGCCCGCCACCCCTCCGACGTGCGCGGGGTCACCCAGGCCCTGGAGGACGGCCGCTTCTCCCTCGCCGTCCTGGAGGCCCGCCGCAAGGGCACCGCTCTCCCGGCCCGCCGGCCGCCCTGCTTCTTCGACCCGCGCCACGGCCCGTCGGTCGCGGACACCCTGTGGAGCCCCTCCGGCGGCGCGGCCCGGGAGGTCCCGGTCTGCGGTGCGGACGAGGTGCGGCTGCGCGAGGGCGAGGACCCGATGAGCCGTACGGTCGACGTGGGCGACGGCCGCCGCCGCCCGTACTGGGAGGCGGGCCCGGCGTACGGCCCCTGGGCGGGCGGCTACTTCGGCGGCGGTCTGCTGCCCGGCCTGCTGGTCGGGACCATGCTCGGCTCGATGCTCGCCACCCCGGCCTACGCGTCGGAGTACGGCGGCGGTGAATTCGGCGGGGGCGGCGGGGAGTGGAGCGGCGGCGACTCCTCCGGCTCCGACTTCGACTCCTCCGGCTTCGGCGGCGGCGGCTTCGGTGACGGCGGAGGGTTCGGTGACGGCGGAGGGTTCGGCGGGGGTGACTTCGGCGGCGGAGGCTTCTGACTCAGGCCGGGGAAGCCGTCAGGACCCGGAAGCCTGGACCGCTCCCTCCCACGTGTCCGGTGCCCAGACTCCGGAGCGGCGCAGGGAAGCCGGGCAGTGCAGGTAGATCTCGTCGATGTCGACGACCAGGGCGAGATCCGGACGCTTGCCCTTGACCGTCATGTCGTCGAAGAACGGCGCGTCCGTGAGGATCCGGGCGCGGCCGTTGATCCGTAGCACGGTCATCGACCCGGGTATGAGGTACAGCAGGCCGACGTGCGGGTTGGACAGGACGTTGTGGAAGCTGTCGCCGCGCCGGTTGCCGGGAAGGTCGGGCAGCGCGATGGTGCGGGCGTCCAGGACCCGGGTGAAGCCCGGCTCGCCGCCGCGCGGGGAGGTGTCGCAGTTGCCGTCCGCGTCGGAGGTGGACATGGCGCAGAACGGCGCACGGGCCAGCAGGCCGAGGTCGTCGTCGGTGAGCGTGTCGTGGACCTTGTCGA
Organism: Streptomyces sp. NBC_00887; assembly: GCF_045207585.1. NCBI lineage: Bacteria > Bacillati > Actinomycetota > Actinomycetes > Kitasatosporales > Streptomycetaceae > Streptomyces > Streptomyces sp. NBC_00887. Next base: position 4,354,800 of record NZ_CP108788.1, on the reverse strand, counting down.
TGACGAGGGGCCATGGAACGCCGAGGATCTCCCGCAGCTGCTCCGCAGACCGCAGGGGCACGGCTCCGGCCAGCGGGTCCCCTGTACGGGAGGGCGCGGCGGGCGCGGCGTTCGACAAGGGTTTCTCCGTACCTCGTGGAATGCCGGCTCATCGCCGACCTGCTGTTATTAGGCTTACCTTACTTACTGCTCCACGGGTGCCCCGAGCCGGGGAGACGCGTGCGCATTCGTTCCGCCATCCGGTGGCACCGGGCGCGAACGGGTGCCAGGCTGGGCAGGGTGGACCGCGATGAGGTGGGCAAGCAGCTGCTGGACGGGCTGACCGTCGACACCAGCAGGCCGGAGCAGCCTGTCCTGCTCGACGAGGCCGGCGAGCCGATCAGGACCTGGCGGCAGAACTACCCGTACGAGCGCAAGATCCGCCGCAAGGAGTACGACCGGGCCAAGCGCATCCTGCAGATCGAGCTGCTCAAGCTCCAGCGGTGGACGAAGGACACCGGTGCGCGCGTCGTCGTGGTGTGCGAGGGGCGGGACGCGGCCGGCAAGGGCGGCACCATCCAGCGCTTCACCGAACGCCTCAACCCCCGTGGCGCCCGCATCGTCGCCCTGGACAAGCCCACGGAGCGTGAGCGGGGCCAGTGGTACTTCCAGCGCTACGTGGCCCACCTGCCCGCGCCGGGCGAGCTCGTCTTCTTCGACCGCTCCTGGTACAACCGGGCGGGTGTCGAGCGGGTCATGGGCTTCTGCTCCGAGCCGGAGTACGAGCTGTTCCTCGAGCAGTGCCCTGCCTTCGAGGACATGCTCGTCGCCGACGGCATCGTCGTCGTGAAGTTCTGGTTCTCCGTCTCCCGCGCCGAGCAGCGCACCCGCTTCGCCATCCGGCAGGTCGACCCGGTGCGCCAGTGGAAGCTGTCGCCGACGGACATCGACTCCCTCGACCGCTGGGACGACTACACCACGGCGAAGGTCGAGATGTTCCGCGTCACCGACACCGTGAACGCGCCGTGGACCGTCGTGAAGAGCAACGACAAGCGCCGCGCCCGCATCGAGGCCATGCGCAGCCTCCTGGCCCGCATCGACTACGCGGCGAAGGACGTCGAGGCCGTCGGCAGGCCGGACCCGCTCATCGTGGGCGCCGCCGCCACCCTGCTGGAACCGGGCGAGGAGGACACCGCCCTCTCACCCACCCGTTTCGCTCCGAACGCGGAAGGTCCGGGCGCGCACCCGTAGGGCGCAGGGAACCCGAGGGCGGCACACGCATGTGTGCCGCCCTCTTGCCGTGCCCGGACGGTTCCGTTGACAGATCAGGGGTCGCTAGAGTCCTATAGTGCTAGGAACCTAGATGAATAGAGGAGACGGTGATCGAGTTTCACCTCGACTCCCGGTCCGGCGTCGCGCCGTACCTGCAGCTCGTCCACCAGGTGCGTCAGGCCATGCGGCTGGGCCTGCTGTTCGAGGGCGACAGGCTGCCCACGGTCAAGGACGTCGCCGCCAAGGTCGCGATCAACCCCAACACCGTGCTCAAGGCGTACCGGGAGCTCGAGTACGAGGGCCTGGTCGCCAAGAAGCCCGGCGTCGGCACGTTCGTGTCCAGCACCCTCAGCGACGCCTCGCTGTCCGAACACGAGCCGCTGCGCCAGGAGTTGCGCGGCTGGCTGGAGCGGGCGCGAGCGGCGGGGCTGAACGAGGAGAGCATCGAGGCCCTGTTCCTGAGCACCTTTCGCACCTCCACCGAAGAGGAGAAATGACCGCAATTCTGGAAGCGAGAGGCCTGGGCAAGCGGTACGGCCGCCGCCAGGCGCTGGACGACTGCACCCTGAGCGTGCCCGCCGGCCGGGTCGTCGGCCTGGTAGGCCCCAACGGGGCCGGAAAATCAACCCTGTTGCAACTGGCCTGCGGGCTGATCACCCCGACCTCGGGCACCATCGACGTCCTTGGCGGGCGCCCCGCATCCGGGCCGGGACAACTGGCCAAGGTCGGCTTCGTCGCCCAGGACACCCCGACTTACACCGGGCTGTCCATCGCCGATCACCTGCGCCTCGGCGCACGGCTCAACCCCGCCTGGGACGAGAAGCTGGCCCGGACCCGGATCCAGGACCTCGGCCTTGACCCCGCCCAGCGGGTCGGCAAGCTCTCCGGGGGCCAGCGCGCCCAGGTCGCCCTCACCCTCGCCGTGGCCAAGCGGCCCGAACTGCTCATCCTGGACGAGCCGGTCGCCGCCCTGGACCCGCTGGCCCGGCGCGAGTTCCTGCAGGGACTCATGGAGTACGTCGCCGAGCACGGCACCACCGTCATCCTCTCCTCGCACCTGGTCTCCGACCTGGAGCGGGTCTGCGACCACCTGATCTCGCTGGTCGCCTCCCGCGTGCAGATCGCCGGCGACGTCGACGACCTCCTGGGCACGCACTTCCGGCTCACGACGGCTCGCCGCGACGCGGAGGAGCTGCCGGAGGGGATGCGGGTCCTGACGGCCACGCACACCGAACGGCAGAGCACCTTCATCGTCCGGGCCGCCGCCCCGGTCCGCGACCCCGCCTGGGTCCTGGAACCCCTCGACCTGGAGGACCTGGTCCTCACCTACATGGCCGACGGCAGGGTCCGCCCGGCCGGCCGTTCCGCACTGGAGGCACAGCGATGATCTGGCTCACCTGGCGCCAGTACCGTGTCCAGACCCTGGTGGCCCTCGTGGCCCTCGTCGTGATCGCGGCGGCCCTCCTGGTCACCGGGATCCAGATCCGGGACACGTACGACAGCAACATCCTCGGCTGCGGGGCGGACTGCGGATCGGCCAAGAACGCGTTCATCACCGAATACGAGTCCCTGTACTTCCTCGCCACCGGTCTCGTCATCGCCGTCCCCGGCGTCTTCGGGATCTTCTGGGGCGCGCCGCTGATCGCCCGGGAGCTGGAGACCGGCACCCACCGGCTGGTCTGGAACCAGAGCATCAGCCGCACCCACTGGCTCGCGGTCAAACTCTCGGCGGTCGGCCTGAGCGCCGTTGCGGTCTCGGGACTGCTCAGCCTCATGGTGACCTGGTGGGCGTCTCCGCTCGACGAGATCCACAGCGAACGCTTCACGCCCGTCCTCTTCGACGGGCGGGGCATCGTCCCGCTCGCCTACGCGGCCTTCGCCTTCACCGCCGGCGCCTGCGCCGGACTGCTGATCCGCAGAACGGTCCCCGCGATGGCGGCCACACTCGCCCTGTTCGTCGCGGTCCAGGTCCTCATGCCCTTCGCCGTCCGCCCGCACCTCATCGCGCCGGAACATGCCGTCGTGTCCCTCAAGGCGATCACCATGCCCGGAGACGAGGGCGGCGCCGAAGCGTCCGCCACGCCGCCGGAGTGGACCGCGACGAACATCCTCCTGTCCGGCGACGAGGACAACGCGAGCCTGGACGTCGGCGTGTCCAAGCCGGGCGCCTGGGTGGTGTCCGGTACCGGGCCGGTGCTCGATGCGACGGGCCGGGAGGTCCGGGGGGCCGAGGGCTGCGCGAGCCGTGACACGGACGCCATCAAGTGCTTCGCCGAGTCCGACCTCCACGTCGAGGTGTCCTACCATCCGGCCGACCGCTACTGGCCGTTCCAGTGGATCGAGACGGCGATCTTCCTCGCCCTGGCCGGACTGCTGTCAGGCTTCTGCGCCTGGTGGCTGCGCCGCCGTCTGAACTGACGGGGAAACCGCCGAGGCGGCCGAAGCCGACGCAACTGGCTTCGGCCGCCGTACTACGTGCCGTGGCCGGTCCGGTGGAAATAGCCCGTGGGGCAGTTTGCGTCCGGATCGTCGGTCGGGCACATCGCAGGGTCGTCGTCGCCGAAGAAGAAGGCGCTCACGGAGCAGCTGTCGTCGGAGGAGTCCAGTGACAGGATGCTGCCGCGTGTCGCGGTCTCGTCGGCTTGAGTGGTGGAGGAGGCGTAGAACGCCCAACGGCCGGATGACAGGACCGAAGGGTCGCTGCAGCCCGCGTCGGCTACGACGGGCAACCGGTCGAAGTGCTCGCTGGTGAAGGTGCGGTCCGAGTTGAAGGTCAGGGATGTGCCTGACCCGTCGGTCCATCGCCCCTCGAGCTGATCCGCCGAGACCTCTGAGCCATAGAGCGCCGCAGCCCAGCCGCAGGAGACCGTCAGAGCCGTCGCTGCCGCGGTGAGAGCAGCCGCTCTCCATGCCTGTCGACCCACGTGCATGACTCCCCCTGCGCGCCTCGGCGGCCCTCGGGACCGCGCCGCACCGTCCCTCCCGGACCTTATCCTGAACGCGTTCAAACTGTTCAGGTGGGTTGAGGCTGCGGTCTTCGTCGCCCTGGCCGGACTGCTGAGGGGTGGGAAACGCCGAAGCGGCCGAAGCCAACGCAACTGGCTTCGGCCGCCCTTGCGACTCTACGACCTCGTCCGCATCGCGGGGCTGCCCGCCCGGTGGGTGGTCAGAGTCTGTCTCCGCGCTGTCAGCAGCCGATGGGAGCGGAGCCGACGGTCACATCGTCGAACCACAGGGTGTCGTCGCCCGTCCCGTAGCTCTCCCACCCCAGTCGCAGGGCCGTGGGCCGGGGCGGTGTCGTGCGGGCGAGCCATTGCTGGTCGATGTCCTGTGTGGGGACACCGTCGGCGTGCAGGCCCGGAATCTGCTCGTCGCCGAGCCAGGTGTCGAGGCCCGGGGCCGTCGTGTCGATCGCGAACCGCAGGCACTGCCACGTTCCCGTCGGCAGCGGCCTGCTCAGCGCCACGCCGACCGGGCTCTGAGCCGGCAGGGTGGCGTCGTCGCTCTCCCGGTTCCACTGCAGGGCACCGTTCTGGCCCCCGACGCGCAGGCTCCGCCCGGCCTGGGAGCTGTCGGGCAGGGAGACGAACGTGACGTGGGCGGCGGGGAGCGCGGTGGTGTGCCTCACCCACATGCGTACGTGCATCACCGGACCCACCGAGGACAGGTCCGTGGTGGAGGCGACGAAGGCGTGGTTGCAGTACCCGGTCCCGCCGTCGACCCGCAGGGATCTGCTGCCGCTGTGCGCGACCGCGGTGTCGACGGCCGCCGTGCCGGTGCCCTGGCAGTCGGGTGCGGTGAACTGCCAGGCGCCGGACGGGGCGGGGCCGGTCTGGTCCTCGAAGTCGGAACAGATCACCGCGCTGCCGCAGTCCTCGCCGGGCGGGGTCGTGGGCGGCGGGGTGGTGGGGGGAGTGGTCGGGGGAGTGGTCGGCGGCGGGGTGCCGTCACCGCCGCAGGGCGTGCCGTTGAGGCTGAAGTCGCCCGGTGCGGGGTCGGACGACCGCCAGGTCCCCTGCAGGCCGAAGTCGGCCGTGCCACCCGTGGCCAGCGTGCCGTTCCAGCCGGCACCCACGGCGACGACGGAGCTGCCGGTCTGGGTGACGCTCGCGTTCCACGCCGAGGTCACCTGCTGGTCGCCGGTGTAGGTCCAGTTCAGACGCCAGCCGTTGAGCGCCGGGCCGAGATTGGTGACCTTGATCTGGGCGGTGTAGCCGCCCGTCCACTTGTTCACGGTGTAGTCGACCCGGCAGCCGGACTCCGCGCCGCTCGCGGACACCGCGGTGAAGCCGGACGCCAGCAGCACGACGGCCGTGAGGACCGCCGTCCACCGCCTGGGCAGTAATCGAGGGAGAAGGACGCGCACGTGTGCCTCCGAGGCAGGGGGTGAGGGAGTGCGGAAGGGTGACGGGAGCGGTGCCCGTCATCGGGACGGGGCTCCGGACCGCCGGAGCCCCGTCGGACATCAGCTGGTGGGGAAGCTGTCGGGAGTGCTGATCCGGTTCTTGAGCAGCGCTCCGGACTCGGTCAGCACACCGCTGCTGCTGTAGTCGCTGCCGGCGCAGGTGCCTGGCCGCAGCGCCGCGCTGCTCTCGGGGGCGTCGGAATAGGTCCAGTTCGCGTAGCTGATCTTCAGCTGATCGAGCAGGTTCAGCCAGGCCGTGGTGCTCGCCGCGTCCATCGCTCCACCGCCGGTGGCGCTGACCGTGCCGAACTCGGTGACGAAGAGCGGCAGTTGTGAAGCCGCTCGGCTCACCGTGGTGCGGTAGTTGTCCTTGTGGCTCGCGGCGTAGAAGTGGAACGCGTACATGATGTTGGTGGCATGGACGGGATTGTTGACGACCTCGCTCTCGTTGGAGCCGTCCGAGACGCCCAGCGAGGACCAGCCGCGGGTGCCGACGATGACGACGGCGTCCGGGTCGGCTGCCCGGATCACCGGGATGACCTGCTCGGCGTAGTTCTTGATCGCCGACCAGCTCACGCCGTTGGGCTCATTGGCGATCTCGTAGATCACGTTCTTCTTGTCGGCGTTCCGGGCCGCGACGGAGGCGAAGAACGTCTTCGCGCGTGCGAGGTTGAAGTTCGGGTCGCCGGGCGTCAGGGTGTGGAAATCGATCAAGGCGTACATGCCACGGGCCTCGGCCATGTCGACGAGGCCGTTCACGCGGCTCGTGAAGCCCGCCGGATCGGTCTCGTAGCCGTCCTCCTGCACGTACATGGCGATGCGCAGCAGGTCCGACTTCCAGTCCTTCGCCAACGCCTCCAGGGACGCGGCGTTGTAGCACTCGCTGAACCACTGGATGCCGTGCGTGCTCATGCCCCGCAGCTGTACGGGGCGGTTGTACTGGTTGCACAGGTTCACGCCGCAGACGTGGAGCGGGCCGTTGATGTCCACGGGGGTGCCGTCGGCCGGGACGGGCGGTGGCTCCTCGGTGGCACCCGTACAGGCGACGCCGTTGAGCGTGAACGCCGTGGGTTTCGGGTTGGCGCCCGTGAAGGAGCCCGTGAACCCCACGTCGGCCGCCGCGCCGGTGGCCAGAGTGCGGTTCCAGTCGACGCCGACGGCGGTGACCGTGGAGCCGGACTGCGACCAGGTGGCGTTCCAGCCCTGGGCGATCTTCTGTCCCGCGTCCGGCATGGCGAACCCGAGTGTCCATCCCGTGACGGGGGCGCCCAGGTTGGTGATCTTCACCGCGGCCTGGAAGCCGCCCGTCCACTGGCTGGCGACGGTGTAGTCGACCTTGCAGCCGGCTGCGGCCGCCGCCTGGGGGCCGATTGCCGCCGTAAGGCCCAGGACGGTCGCGCAGGTCGCCAGTAAGGCGAGCAGGCGTTTCATAGCGTTCCTCCTCGTGCGGAGCGGGAAGAGCGTGATGGGAGCGCTCCCATCACCCATCGGCCCGAGAACGTACACCGCGTGCCGATGCGCGTACAGACATTCGACGAGTTTCGGTAAAGAGGGGTGCGGGAACGCGGCCCGGCTCAGCTTCCGGCAGTCGGGTCCGGGTCGTCTGCGGCGGATCTGCACACCGTGTCCGCAGGTGGCGAGGCGCGACCTGCGGCGCTTCGCGTGCGGACCTGATCCCGCGCATCGGCGGCCGACAATGTCCCCTTCGTGGCGGATCGCTTAGGGGGCCGGCAGAAAGTCCGTCGGTCGGTCGGGTGAAGAATCTGTACCGGTCCATCGAGCAATGTGACCGTGCCGGTTCTTCGGTGCCGGAGTGGCTATTCACGGGACTGCTGATGGCTGGCCCCGCAACGCCCTCACGTGCTTACATCCCTCACATCGCGGAAGCCGTAGGGAAATTCGCCGCCTTCGGGCGGTGAGGACTTCGGTATCCGTGACAGCGGCAAGGGCCTTTCGCTTCTGCGGAGTCGGCTCCGGCCATTCGGAATTAATGCGAAGGGAATTCACATCATGAGCTCCGCCCCCCAGATGCAGACCCAGGAAATCTCCGACGTGGACCTGGACGGCGTGTCCGGCGGCATCGCCGGCGCGGCTGCGATCGAGGCGCCGCTCGTCGGTGGCATCGCGGGTGCGGTCGACGCCGACCTGCTGGGCGCGCTGCCGCTCTCCGGCAGCCTCTCGGGTTCCGTCGGCGGCAGCCTGCTCGGCGTCGCCGGGCTCGGCTCCGCCGCCACGCTCTCGGTCTGATCCGGCGCCGAGCCCGTATGCCCCGAGACCTGCCGGGTCGCGTGGCATAGGGGCCGTGGGGCCCTATGACCGACGCACACCGGACCGGAGACCATGGACCAGAGGCTGCGACCGTGAGCGTCCCGCGTACCGCCGGTCGTCCAGGCGGCCCGGGCAACCGGTGGGAGCTCATCTGGAGTCACCGGGACGAACTGCTGGAGATCGCGCGCAGTCACTCGTCGGAGCCGAAGAAGCCGAGGACGCCGTTCAGGAAGCGATGATCCGCGCGGTGGAGGACCCTGACGTCCCGTACGGCCGGGTGCGCCCGTGGCTCAGGCTCGCGACCCTGCGCGCATGCGCCGACCGGCACCGCCAGGTCGCCCGCGACCGGGAGTTGAGCAAGAGCCCTTACGCTGCCGCTCCGGTCGAGCCCTTCCTGGTCGAGGACGCGGCCTGCGACCGGGCGGAGGCCAGATGGCTGGCCGACCGCAGCGCGGAGCTGCTGCCCGCCCGCCAGGTACAGGCGCTGCGGCTCCGGGCGCAGGATCTCGACGTCGGACAGGTGGCCCGGACCATGGGGCTGAGCTACCACGCCACCGAGTCACTGCTCGCCAGAGCCAGGCGCTCGTTGCGCAACGCCTTGGCCGGTTGCATCGCACTGGCCACGGCTCTGTGGATGTGCGCACGCAGGTTTCCCCGTACGGGCATCGCCCAGTCCGCAGGGGCGACATCGGCGGCGGTGACGCTGGCCGTGGCGGATGCGGTTCTGCCGGCCGGGCCCCTCGACCGGCCGGACAGCCGGCCCCCTTCCGGGAGCGGGCCCGAAACGGTGGTGGCGCCGGCCGCGGAGCTCCCCGCTCCCCGTGTCCGGTCACGTCCTCACGGGGCGTCGCCCTCCTCGGATCCGCATCGCATGGACCGGGCGCCCCAGGGCGCCTCGTGGTCCGTTCCGGGGCCGCCGAGGACCCACGAACTGCCGGACACGGTGACCGTGGAGGTATCGATCGAATCCGGCGCGCCGGTGCCGGTAGTGCCGCCGGTGGCCACGCCCACGACGATGCCGTCACTGCCGGTGGACGCGCCCGATGTCCTTGGTCCGGAAGGGCCCTCGGTGCCGTCCGGCGCCGCCACCGCCAGGTTGGGCGGCACGTTCGATCTGCGCTGAGGTGCTAGGCCGCGGAGCTGACGAACGCGGCCCAGGCGGCCGGGCGCACGGTGAGGACCGGGCCTTCGGTGACCTTGGAGTCCCGGATGTGTACGGCGGCGGGGTGGGCGGAGACCTCGACGCAAGCGCCGCCCTCGCTGGCGCTGTAGCTGGACTTGTGCCAGTCGTAGGCGACTTCGAGGCAGTCGCCGCCTTGGTCGCTGCTGTGACTGGACTTGAACCACATGAGGGCTGTGCCGCGTGCTGCGCGATTCATGACTCTCCAAGCAGGTCGTCCAGTAGGCGCGCGCTGTTTTCGACGGAAAGCGCCTGCGAACGCAGCATCCCATATTTCTGCTGGAGCACACTGACGTCGTCCGGGTCGTCGTGAAGCACACTGGCCAACTGGGCCTCGACGTAGGCGAGATGGTCATGATCAGGGGTCTCGAGCAAGACCATGGGGCCCGCGAGGCCGGCGTGTTTGGGCAACTTCATGGGCATGACCTGGAGTCCCAGAAAAGGGAGTTCCATGCACTGTCGAAGGTGGTGGATCTGCCCCCATCGTACATGAGGATCCCCGATCACGCCGCGCAGGATGCTCTCCTCCAGCACGAAGTGCAGCATCGGGCGCGGCCTGCGTGCGAGGAGTCGCTGTCGGTCGAGGCGGGCGGTGACCCATTCCTCCCGCTGGTCCTCTTCGAGCGGCGGGTAGAGGCAGGAGAAGAGGAACCGTGCGTACTCCTCCGTCTGAAGCAGCCCGGGTACCACCTGGTTCTGGTACGACAGCAGCGTCACCGCCTCCTGCTCGTACTCCACAAAATCCTGCGCGAACGCCGGGAACCGCTCCCTCTGCGGCACCTTCGCCACCGCGACCTGCAACACCCCCTTGGTGTCCAGCAGTTCGTCCAGCTGTGCCGCGAAGTCCGCCTGGAGCGGCCGGCGGCCCTGTTCGATCGAGGCGATCGTGTCCTCGCCCACGCAGAAGCGGTCGGCCAGCGACGCCTGCGTCAGCCGGGCCGCCTTGCGGAACGTCGCCAGCTGCGCACCGATCACGTGCCAGGACGTGACCCGCTTGTTCCTCTTCGCCGAGTGCATGCTGCGCCTCTCCCCGTACGCGACCCCGCCGGACCCGTCAGCACCCGTACAAACGCGATGTACGACCTGACGCGCTGATCAACCCTAGTGACTTTCTGTGACAGTCGTCCCGTGAATGAATCAACTCAACTCCTCCGCCTCCGCGAGGCGTTCTACCGCCGCGAGCGCAGGTCGATCCCCCTCGTGCGGCAGTTCGTGCGTGCGACGCTGCTCGACTGGGCGTGCGGGGTGCCCGTCGACGACGTGCTGCTCTGCGTGAGCGAGCTCGCCACCAACGCGCTGGTCCACGGTGTCCCGCCCGGCCGCGGATTCCGCGTACGCCTCTCCTGGGAGCGGGTGCTCAGGGTCGAGATCCACGACAGCGGGGGCGGCGAGGTCCAGGAAGGGTCCGACCCCGCCCCGTACCAGGAGTACGGGCGCGGTCTGGTGCTCGTCGGGGCGCTCGCCGACTCGTGGGGGGTGAGGGAGCGGAGTCCGGGCAAGGCCGTCTGGTGCGAGTTTGCCGCTTCGGCAAGCAAGCTTGTCGAAACGGGGCAGTGCGCGCACCATCTGCCGTAGATGGAGGTGTTTCGCATGAGTGACAAGAATCAGCGCTACGACGTGGTCGTGGTGGGCGGCGGGGCCGCCGGGCTGAGCGGGGCCCTGGCCCTGGCCAGGGCCAGGCGTTCCGTGCTCGTGATCGACGCGGGCAGCCCGCGCAACGCACCCGCGTCCCACGTGCACAACTACCTGGGCCGCGAGGGCACCCCGCCCTCGGAGCTGCTGGCCATCGGCCGGGCGGAGGCCTCCGGGTACGGGGCCGAGATCGTCGAGGGCGAGGTCGTGGCGGCCGAGAAGCTCCCCGACGGCGGATTCCGGGTCGTACGGGAGGACGGGAGCGCCGTCGAGGCGCGCCGGCTGCTGGTGACCACCGGGCTGGTCGACGAACTGCCGCAGGTGGAAGGCCTGGCCGAGCGCTGGGGTCACGACCTGCTGCACTGCCCGTACTGCCACGGCTGGGAGGTGCGGGACCGGGCGATCGGCATCCTGGCCGTGAGCCCCATGGCTGTGCACCATGCGCTGCTCTGGCGGCAGTGGAGCGATGACGTGGTGCTGTTCCGGCACCTCCGGTCCGACTTCACCGACGAGGAGTACGAACAGCTGGCCGCTCGGGGCATCGCCGTGGTGGACGGCGAGGTCCTCGGACCCGTCGTCGAGGACGACCGGCTCGCCGGGGTGCGGGTGGCCGGCGGCACGGTGATCCCGCGTGAGGTACTCGTGGTCCAGCCGCGCTTCACCGCGCGTTCCGGGGTCCTGGAGAGCCTCGGCCTGGTGCCCACGGCGATGGAGATGGGCGACCACCTCGCCGGCACGTACTTCGAGGCCGATCCGACCGGTGCGACCGCGGTGCCCGGGGTATGGGTGGCCGGTAACGTCGCCAACCTCATGGAGCAGGTCATCGGCGCCGCCAACGCGGGGCTGAAGGCGGGGGCGGCCATGAACGCGGACCTCGTCACCGAGGACACCCGCCGCGCGGTCGCCGCCCGGCAGGAGCCCTTCTCGGCCGAGGCCGAGCGACATGTCACCGAGCGCGTGCTCGGAAACCGCCGTCACGGACTGCAGGAGACCCGATGACCGACGACACCACCCGGACCGACGCCGAACTCTGGGACGACCGGTACCGGGAGAGGGACCGGATCTGGAGCGGGAACCCCAACGCCGCACTCGTCCGTGAAGTGGAGGGCCTGAAGCCGGGGCGCGCCCTCGACCTCGGCTGCGGCGAGGGGGCCGACGCGGTCTGGCTCGCCAGGTGGGGCTGGAAGGTCACCGCCACCGACATCTCGCGGGTGGCCCTGGAGCGGGCGGCCGGGCACGCGGCCGACGCGGGCGTGGCGGACCGGATCGACTGGCAGTGGCACGACCTGGGCGCCTCGTTCCCGGAAGGGGAGTTCGACCTGGTCTCCGCCCAGTTCCTGCACTCCATGGGTGACCTGCCGCGCGAGCAGATCCTGCGGCAGGCGGCCTCGGTGGTCGCGCCCGGCGGCGTGCTCCTCATCGTCGGACACGCGGGCTTCCCCTCCTGGGAGCACGACCACCCGGATGTGGAGCTGCCGACCACGGACGAGGTGCTCGCCTCGCTCGAACTCCCGGACGAGGAGTGGGAGGTGCTGCTCAGCGCGGAGCACGAGCGGATCCAGAACGACCCGGACGGGAACCCCACCACCCGCACGGACAACGCTCTGAAGGTGCGCCGCACCGTGTGACCGAGGCCCCGGACGCCGAGCGCCCGCCTTCCTCCCCGGTGGGGGAGCGGAGGCGGGCGCGCCCGGTTCAGGAGCTCCGTACGGTTCAGGCCTGCGGGGCGGCCTTGATCGCGGAGATGTCGAAGTTCAGCTTGACCTTGTCGCTGACCATCACGCCGCCGGTCTCCAGCGCCGCGTTCCAGGTCAGGCCCCAGTCGGAGCGCAGGATGTCGGTGCTGCCCTCGAAGCCCACGCGCTCGTTGCCGTAGACGTCCGTGGCGGAGCCGTTGAACTCCAGGTCGATGGCGAGCGGGCGTGTCACGTCCTTGATGGTGAGGTCGCCGGTGACGCGGTACCTGTCGCCCCCGAGCTGCTCGGCCGTGGTGGACCGGAAAGTCATGAGGGGGAACTTCTCGGCCTCGAAGAAGTCGCCGCTGACCAGGTGGCCGTCACGGTCGGCGATGCCGGTGTCGACACTGGCGATCTTGACGTCGATGGAGGCGGACGAGTTCGCCGGGTCGGTGCCGTCCAGCTGCAGGGTGCCCTCGTGCTCACCGAAGGAGCCGCGCACGTTGGTGACCATGGCGTGGCGCACGGTGAAACCGATGCTGCTGTGCGCCGGGTCGATCGCGTAGGTGCCGGTCAGGGCGGCCAGTGCCGGGTCCACCGCGAGGGTGGCGGTGGTGGACGGGGCGTCGTTGTTCCTGCGGTTGAACAGAGCCATGGCTCCTCCTCGGGGACGTGTTCAGACGAGTGGCTGTCGAAGTTCTTGTTTAACCTTCAACGAGATTGACTGTAGACCAATATGGTTCGAAATTCAACAACAAGGGTCCAGGCCCTTCCGAAAGCCGCTCCGTACACCGTTCGATCACGCGATACCTCTGGCGGACGCGCGTAGAACCGGGCAGGATCTCCCTGCTCGGCCCCGCACGACAGCTCGCTCATCCCCCGTTTTGTCATGAGCAGGAGGAATTCTCCCATGCTGACCCGTCCTGTACTCCGCTCGGCCCTGACCGCCCTCGCCCTCGTTCTCGGTGTGCTCTTCGCACCCGGCGTCGGCGTGATCAGCGGCGCGACCGAGGCCAACGCCGTGACCAAGCTGACCCACTCCCAGGCCACCTCCCGCTTCAGCTCCTCCGGGATCACCTGGTCGTCGTCCGGCGGCTGCTCCAACCGGAACGTCTCCACCTGTACGTCCTTCGACCAGCTCAACCTCACCAGCGCCCAGGGCGCCCAGACGCTCAAGAGCGCCACGGGATGCGGGCTCAACATCACCGGCGGCACCGAGACCGGGCACGCCAGTGGCACGTACTCGCACTGGAACGGCTACAAGCTCGACTTCAGCAAGACCACCTGCCTGACGAACTACGTGAAGAGCGCGTTCACCTACATCGGTGTGCGCGGCGACGGAGCGCCCCAGTACCGCTCCGGATCCGGCAACGTCTACGCGGACGAGGGCAACCACTGGGACGTGACGTACTACAACTGCGGCGGCTGCTGACCCCGTACGCACAGGTGCCCCCGTCCGGCGGGACGGGGGCACCGTGGGTCCGGGGACGCTCAGGCGTCGGCGGGGTGGGCCGTGAGGAACGCGGCCAGGGCGTCCAGCAGCCGGTCGGCGTCCTCGGCGCTGCTGTACGGCGCGAGGCCGATCCGCAGCCCGCCCCCGTCACCCAGACCCAGATGACGGGAGGCCTCCAGGGCGTAGAAGGAGCCGGCCGGAGCGTCGACCCCGTGCTCGGCCAGATACCGCGAGGCGAGCGCGGCGGAGCGGCCCGGGAACGTCAGCAGCAGCGTCGGTGTGCGCAGGGCGGCCCGCGAGTGCACGGTGATCCCGTCGAGGGCGGCCAGCCCGGTCTCGATGCGGGCCCGCAGGGCGTCCTCATGCGCCTCGATCTCCTCGAAGGCGGCGAGGAGCCGCTCCCGCCGGGTGCCCTCCGTGCCGGGAGCCAGCGAGGCGATGAAGTCCACGGCGGCGCGGGCGGCGGCCAGCAGTTCGTACGGGAGGGTGCCCAGCTCCAGGCGCTCCGGGATCGCGTCGCTGGACGGCAGGAGCTTGTCGGGCCGCAGGGTCTCCAGCAGTTCGGGCCGGCTCGCCAGCACGCCCATGTGCGGACCGAGGAACTTGTACGGCGAGCAGACCAGGAAGTCCGCGCCGACGGCGGCCAGGTCGACGGCCGCGTGAGCCGTGTAGTGCACGGCGTCGACGTGCAGCAGGGCGCCGGCGCGGTGGACGAGTCCGGCGATGGCGGGCAGGTCGGGGCGGGTGCCGACGAGGTTGGACGCGCCGGTGACGGCGACCAGCCGGGTCCGCTCGCCGAGTACGGCGGCGACGTGGCCGGGCGTCAGCTCCGCGGTCGCGGGGTCGAACTCGGCCCAGCGGACCGTCGCGCCCACCGCCTCGGCGGCCTGGATCCAGGGGCGGATGTTGGCGTCGTGGTCGAGACGGCTGACCACCACCTCGTCGCCGGGACCCCAGTCCTTGGTCAGGGTCCGTGCGAGGTCGTAGGTGAGCTGCGTCGAACTGCGGCCGAACACGATGCCGCGCGGCTCGGCCCCCAGGAGGTCGGCCAGCGCGGACCGGGCCCCGGCCACGATGGCTTCCGCGTTGCGCTCGCCCTCGTTCTGCGTGCCCCGGACGGCGAGCGGGTTCGCCAGCGCTTCGGTGATCGCGTCGATGACCGGCTGGGGTGTCTGGGTGCCGCCGGGCGCGTCGAAGCGGGCCGACCCGGACTTCAGGGCCGGAATCTGCGCGCGGACTGCGTGGACGTCGAAGGGCATACGTTCTCCTGGAACATCGCTGCGGACCAGCTGGGGAGGCGGCGCACGGGTACGGGCCCCCGGACAGGATCCTGCCCCTCGCCGGAACGCGACGCGCAGCCGGGTGCCGGGACCGCCCGGCCGATGCGGACGCAGCAGGGCCGCCCGCCGTGTGGGGGACGGCGGGCGGCCCGGTTCCGGACGCCGGCTTCCGGTCAGGAGCCGACGCTCACCGTGAAGCGCCGCGGGTTGCCGTCGTGGGCCGCCCCGGAGACGTCCGGCTGGCCGTCCGGGCGTACGTCGTCGTACGGGAACGCGTACCCGATCGGGGAGTTCGCGTGAACGACGCGCGACCAGTGGTTGGTCACCGCGCCCTTGTAGTAGTCCGCCACCGTGGTGCCGTTGGGCTGCTGGGGGTGGCTCAGCATGATCGAACGGTTGAAGCCCGCAGCGATCCTCGCCAGCAGTGCCTTCTTGTCGTCGGAGTCACCCGGGTTGTTCGTGAAGGGCCCGTGGTTGCACGTGAAGACGTCCTTCGACGTCGGCTTGACGAAGGTGTGACCGCCCTCGAACGTCAGGGTGTCGCCGCTGACCCGGCCCGCGAGCGTGCCCCGGCCGCCCTGGAGGTCGATCCGCAGGTCCGTGGAGCGGTACTTCTCCCAGACCTCGTCGATCTGCGCCGTGAACAGATCCCGGAAGGGCATCTCGTTCGGCCGGTCGAAGAACGGCGCCATCAGGTTCTGCGGCGAGACGACCCGCAGGACCTTCCCGTCCGAACCGCGCGTCACCAGCTTGTCCCAGGGCTGCCCGTCAGCGGCGGCCTGGGCCGTCAGGTCGTCGGCGATGCGCTGCACAGCGCCGTCCGGGAGCGGCGCCACGGTGTGCGTGGTGTCGCCCTCCAAGGTCAGGCCGATCGGCAGCGCGGTCACCAGGTCGACGTAGCTGATGTTCGCGTAGATCTGCTGCGGGTTGAACGTGAACTCGCAGAACGACCAGGTCCGCCCGTAGTTCGGGTCGGTCGGCGTCGCGAAGGCCGGCTCGACCAGCGAGGGGCCCGGGTTGAGGTAGAAGTCCAGCTTGTCGTCGCGTACGAAGTAGACCCGCGCCCCGTACATCTGAGGCAGCGTCAGCACGACCGGCCCGGCGCCCGCGGCCTTCAGCGGGATGGCGCAGTCCACCGGGAGCGGGGTCTGCGGGGCACCCGGGGAATCCGGGTGGTAGACGCTGCCGTCGGCCCGCAGCAGCACCCAGCGGTCGGTGCCCTGTTCGTGGCCGGTGACGTACGCGTGGACGGTGCCCGGCAACGACCGGTTCTCCAGGGCGAGTTCGCACGTCGCCGGTGCGGCCGACGTGCGCGGGCTCAGGGCGGTGCCCCAGAGAGGGTAGGTGAGCGCGGTCGCGGAGGCGGCTGCGCCCGTCAGGAACATTCTGCGCGAAATCATGAAGAACTCCCGAGGTGTGGGGGGCCGCAGACGGAGTCATGGGTGGTCGAGCGGGGAGGCGGTGCGGTGGGGGCCGCCTGCGGTGCGAACCACTCTCACCACGGGTGCCGCGAGCGTCAAGACGTACGACTGAGAGCGCTCTCAAGAATCGAGATTCTTCACAACTCGACGACTCGGAGCGGCATTTCGCGACCCTCGGTCGGTGATCGGGTGCGCGCGGTGAACAGGAACCGAACGCGCGATCCGGCCTGCCCCGTCCCCTCGCTCTTGGACTGACCGACCGCGGTTGTTGGACTGGTAAGCCCCTCGGGGCGGTATGACGTTGACCCTGTCGAGGCCGTGGGATTACTCAGTCCTCATGTCGCCAAGATTCCGATCGGCGGGCGCAGTCGCCGCCGCCTCAGCCGCCGTCCTGGCCCTCGTGGGGACCGCGCTCCCCGCCGCAGCCGCCGACCCGCCGCCCGCCGCGGCAGCAGACTCCGCCGCAGCCGGCGCCGTCATCGCCTCGGAGCGGCTCTCCGTCTCCGTCGCCGAGGACTTCCCACGCGTCCTGACGTACACCGACCGGGCCAGTGGGGCGCAACTGGCCGGCAGTACACAGCCGGTCACCGCCGTCACGCTCAACGGTGCCGCCCACCCCGTGCGACTCAAGGGCGCGCCGCAGTTCTCCGCGACGGAGGCCCACTACACCCTCACCTTCGAGGACCTGCCCGGCGTGGAGATCGACACCACGCTCTCCGTGGCCGGACGCGCCACCACCTTCAAGGTGGCCGCCGTGCGTGACACCGAGGCCTTCCGCGTCGGCACCATCGACATACCCGGCCACGACCTGGTCTCCGTGGGCTCCGCCGAGACAGGTGCCGCCACGGCATTCACCCGGCTGGACCCTGACTCCACGAAGACCGCCGACGTCTTCGCGGAGGTCACCGAGGGGACAGCCGCCGACAGCGCGCCGCTCGGCGCCTCGTACGCCATCGTCAGCACAGGCACCCTGGCCGCCGCCATCGAGTCCAACTCCACGTACGACAAGCCCTCGGGCGCCACGGGCGGCGACGACGCCCGCTTCTGGCACCAGGCCCGCAAGGCCGCCGACGGCAGCGTCCGGGTCGGGGTGTGGTCCGGTCAGTGGACCTACCGCGGCGAGGGTGCGCCGAAGCCGGAGAGCGGGGCGGACCTGCCCTGGGCGAAGGTCGTCGTCACGCCCGACGCCAACGGTGACAAGGCCGTGAACTGGCAGGACGGCGCAGTGGCCTTCCGGTCCATCGGAATCAGGGCCCCGGGCTCCGAGGACACCGCGAACCGGGTCATCACCCACATCCCGTTCAACTTCGCCAGCCAGGCCACCCACCCCTTCCTGCGCACCCTCGACGACGTCAAGCGGGTCTCGCTCGCCACCGACGGCCTCGGCCAGCTCGCGGTGCTCAAGGGCTACGGCTCCGAGGGCCACGACTCCGCGCACCCCGACTACGGCGGCAACTACAACAAGCGGGCCGGCGGCCTGAAGGACCTCAACGCACTGCTCGAGGACGGCAAGAAGTGGGGCGCCACCTTCGGCGTCCACGTCAACGCCACCGAGTCCTACCCCGAGGCGAACGCGTTCGACGAGAGGCTCGTCGACAAGACGAAGCCCGGCTGGAACTGGCTCAACCAGAGCTACTACATCGACCAGCGCCGCGACATCAACAGCGGAGACCTCGCGAAGCGCTTCCAGCAGCTGCGCGACGAGACCGACGACAACCTCGGCTTCCTCTACGTCGACGTCTACTACTCGCACGGCTGGATCGCGGACAAGGCCCTCCGGGCCGTGCAGCAGCAGGGCTGGAACGTCGGCACCGAATGGGCCGACAAGTTCGAACGCGGTTCGCTCTGGTCCCACTGGGCCAATGACCTGGACTACGGCGGGGCCACCAACAAGGGTCTCAACTCGAAGATCATCCGCTTCATCCGCAACGACGAGAAGGACATCTGGAACAACGACCCGGTCCTCGGCCAGACCGCGCTGGAGGACTTCGAGGGCTGGACCGGCGAGACCGACTGGAACGCCTTCTACGCCAACATCTGGGAGAGGAACCTCCCCGCCAAGTACCTCCAGCAGCAGAGGATCACCCGCTGGGACGGCAACGACGTCACACTCACCGGCGGGGTGCGCGGCATGGTCGAGAACGGCAGCCGAACCTTCTACGACCACGGCCGCAAGGTCCTCAGCGGCACCGGCTACCTGCTGCCCTGGGACGGCGGCAAGAAGCTCTACCACTACAACAAGGCTGGTGGCAGCAGCAGTTGGAACGTGCCCGGCGCGGGCGCGTACTCCGTCTACAAGCTCACCGACAACGGCCGCGTCAAGACCGGCACCGTCCGGCCCGTCGGCGGGAAGGTCACACTGAAGGCCACCGCCGGGCAGCCCTACGTCCTCTACCCGGACCGGGCGCCGCAGGCCGCCGACCCGCAGTGGGGCGAGGGCACCCCGGTCGACGACCCCGGCTTCAACGACAGCGGGCTCGACGACTGGACGCGGACCGGCACGGTCACCCGTGACACCGACGAGCAGGGACGCAACAGCGCCGAGCTCTCCGGCTCCGGTACGGCCGCGCTCTCCCAGAGCGTCACCGGACTGAAGCCCGGCACGCGCTACACCGCCTCCGCGTTCATCGAGGTCGAGCCGGGCAGGAGCCGGCACACCACCCTCTCGGCCGGCGGGAAGTCCGTCGCCGTGGACCGGTCCACCGCCGAGGACCAGGTCGCCGCGTCCGACCGGCACGGTACGTACTTCCAGCGGGCCAAGGTCAACTTCACCGCACCCGCCGACGGCCGCACCACCCTGCGCGTCGAGGCGGCCGGCGGCAGCACGGCGACCGTGCGGGCCGACGACGTACGCATCGTCGCCAACGCCCCGGCGACGAAACCGGGCACGGTCGCGTACGAGGACTTCGAGGACGTCGACCAGGGCTGGGGACCCTTCCTCAAGGGCGACGCGGGCGGCTCCACCGACCCCCGCACCAGCATCTCCCAGCTGCACGCCCCGTACACCCAGGCCGGCTGGAACGGGAAGCTCGTCGACGACGTGCTCGGCGGCAAGGAGTCCCTCAAGGCCCACGAGGAGAACACCGGCCTGGTCTACCGGACCGCACCGTGGACCGTCCCGATGACCGACGGCCGCCGCTACAAGGTCGAGTACGACTACCAGTCCAGCCACGCCGGTGCCTACGAGTGGGTCGACGGATACGACCGGATCGACGCCGACGGCGCCCCCGCCTCGACCGAGACCCGGGCCACGCCGATCGGCCGGCAGCTCACCACCGGTCACTTCACCGAGACCGTCACCGCCGGCTGCGGAGACACCTGGACCGGGCTGCGCAAGCGCGGCGACGCTCCCGAGGGCGCCGACTTCGTGCTCGACGGATTCACGGTGACCGACCTGGGACCCGCCCCCGCGGGCGAGCAGGCCGCCTGCGCCACGCTCGCCGTCACGGCCGGCATCCAGGCGCTGGAGCCCGGAGCGGCCACCACGGTGAAGGCCGCCTTCACCAACCACGAGGCGACGGAGGCCACCGGCGTCGAGGTCGGCCTCACCCTCCCGGAGGGCTGGACGGCACGGCCCTCCGGCCCCGTCACCTTCGACCGGGTCGCACCCGGCGCGAGGACCGAGGCGAGCTGGCAGGTCACCCCGCCCGCGGACGCCGCGTACAAGGCGTACGACCTGGGCGCCGCCGCCTCGTACACGGTGGACGGCACCGCACGCACCCTGGGCACGAACACCACCGTGAGGACCCTGCCCCCGCCGCCCGTCACCGACAGCTGGGCCAGTGACCTGGACTGGACGAGCTCGGAGAACGGCTGGGGTCCGGTCGAGCGCGACCTCTCCAACGGAGGAACGGGCGCCGGTGACGGCACCCCCCTGAAGATCGGGGGCACCGTGTACGAGAAGGGCCTCGGCACCCACGCACCGGCGAAGGTCCGCTACTACCTGGGCGGGAAGTGCACCTCGTTCACCGCCGAGGTCGGGGTGGACGATGCGCAGACCTCGCGGGGGAGTGTGCTCTTCTCCGTCACGGCGGACGGCACCGAGAAGGCCGCCTCGCCCGTGCTGAGGGCGGCGGACACCGCGTGGCAGCTGGAGGCGGACGTCACCGGCGCGAAGTACGTCGAGCTGGCCGTCGCGGACGGCGGCGACGACAACGGCAACGACCACGCCGACTGGGGGAGTGCCCGCTTCCACTGCGGGAGCTGAATCCGGGCTTCCCGCGAGGGGGCGGTTCCGGTTCCGGTTCCGGTTCCGCCCCCTGCCATTCTGGGTACGAGGTCCGCCGGGCCGGTGGAGCCGCGGCGTGGCGCGCATCCACCGATGTGCCCCAGACCGCTGCCCTCGCTTTGTTGGAGACCCACAACGGGAGAGCCTCACGGACTGGCAGATGGGCTGCATGGTGCGCCAGTTCTGTCAGGTGCCACCAGGAAACCGGGCAGGAGACTGTCCGGATTCGACGGCACGATTCCCTGGGTCGGGTTCGTAGGGTCTATACATGACCGTTGTGGACGAAATCCCGGGCGAGCCGAGTGACACGCGTGGCCGGGTGGCCGAACTGCTGGACCTGCGCGAGCAGGCACGGCGCGGACCGAGCGACCGGGCGACCGAGGCACAGCACGCCAAGGGCAAGCTGACCGCCCGGGAGCGCATCGAGCTCCTGCTCGACCCCGGTACGTTCAAGGAGGTCGAGCAGCTCCGCCGCCACCGGGCGACCGGATTCGGCCTGGAGGCCAAGAAGCCGTACACCGACGGTGTCATCACCGGCTGGGGCACGGTCGAGGGTCGCACGGTCTTCGTCTACGCGCACGACTTCCGGATCTTCGGCGGCGCACTGGGCGAGGCCCACGCCACCAAGATCCACAAGATCATGGACATGGCCATCTCGGCCGGTGCTCCGCTGGTCTCGCTGAACGACGGCGCCGGCGCCCGTATCCAGGAGGGCGTGAGTGCGCTCGCCGGGTACGGCGGGATCTTCCAGCGCAACACCCGCGCCTCCGGTGTCATCCCGCAGATCAGTGTGATGCTCGGCCCGTGCGCGGGCGGCGCGGCCTACAGCCCCGCCCTCACCGACTTCGTGTTCATGGTCCGTGAGACCTCGCAGATGTTCATCACCGGACCGGACGTCGTCAAGGCCGTCACCGGCGAGGAGATCACCCAGAACGGGCTCGGCGGCGCGGATGTGCACGCCGAGACCTCGGGCGTCGCGCACTTCGCGTACGACGACGAGGAGACCTGCATCGCCGAGGTCCGCTACCTGATCGGGATGCTGCCGTCGAACAACCGGGAGAACCCGCCCGTCGCGGCGACCGACGACCCGGCCGACCGCCGCGGCGACGTCCTGCTGGACCTGGTCCCGGCCGACGGGAACCGCCCGTACGACATGCACAAGGTGATCGAGGAACTCGTCGACGACGGCGACTTCCTGGAGATCCACGAGCGCTGGGCCCGCAACATCATCTGCGCCCTGGCCCGGCTCGACGGCCAGGTCGTCGGCATCGTGGCCAACCAGCCGCAGTCGCTGGCCGGTGTCCTGGACATCGAGGCGTCCGAGAAGGCCGCTCGATTCGTCCAGATGTGCGACGCTTTCAACATCCCCATCGTCACTCTGCTGGACGTACCCGGCTTCCTGCCCGGCGTCGACCAGGAGCACGGTGGAATCATCCGGCACGGCGCGAAGCTCCTGTACGCGTACTGCAACGCCACCGTGCCGAGGATCTCGCTGATCCTGCGCAAGGCATACGGAGGCGCCTACATCGTCATGGACAGCCAGTCCATCGGAGCCGACCTCACGTACGCCTGGCCCACCAACGAGATCGCGGTGATGGGCGCCGAAGGTGCCGCCAACGTCATCTTCCGCCGTCAGATCGCGGACGCCGAGCACCCCGAAGCCATGCGGGCCCGCATGGTCAAGGAGTACAAGGCCGAGCTGATGCACCCCTACTACGCCGCGGAGCGCGGCCTGGTCGACGACGTCATCGACCCCGCCGAGACGCGTGAGGTCCTGATCGCCTCTCTCGCGATGCTCCGCAACAAGCACGCGGACCTGCCGTCCCGCAAGCACGGCAACCCCCCGCAGTAGTCGCAGCCGCCCCGGCAACCCCGGATGCGTGAACGACCAACTGCCCAGAAGCCCAGAAGACGGAGACACCATGAGCGTCACTCCCGCCGAGTCCGTGCTGCGCGTCGAGAAGGGCCAGGCCGGCCCCGAGGAGCTCGCGGCCATCACCGCGGTCCTGCTCGCACGCGCAGCCGCCCAGCCCGACGCGCCCGCTCACCGGGGCCGCAACCACGCCGGATGGCGCCGACTGGAGCGCACCCCCGGTTTCCGTGCTCCGCACAGCTGGCAGGGCTGAGAAGGGCCCTGCAGGCCCCTTCCGGAACCCCTCGGTCCCGGAACGACGGAAAGGCCCCGCACTCCCTCGGGAGTGCGGGGCCTTTCCGTGCGTTCGGACCTCAGCGCAGGCGGGCCATCAGCGCGTGCTCGACCAGCGTGATGAGCGCGCTCTTGGCGTCTCCGCGGTGACGGGCGTCCGTCGTCAGGATCGGGGTGTCGGGCCCGATCTGCAGGGCCTCGCGCACCTCGTCCGGGGTGTAGGGCTGGTGTCCGTCGAAGCCGTTGAGGGCGATGACGAAGGGGAGGCCGCTGTTCTCGAAGTAGTCGACTGCGGGGAAGCAGTCGGCGAGACGGCGGGTGTCGACGAGGACGACGGCGCCGATGGCGCCGCGGACCAGGTCGTCCCACATGAACCAGAAGCGGTCCTGTCCGGGGGTGCCGAACAGGTACAGGATCAGGTCCTGGTCCAGGGTGATGCGGCCGAAGTCCATGGCCACCGTGGTGGTGGTCTTGTCCCCGGTGTGGGTCAGGTCGTCGATGCCCGCGGAGGCGGACGTCATCACGGCTTCGGTGCGCAGCGGGTTGATCTCCGAAACGGCACCGACAAACGTGGTCTTACCCACGCCGAAGCCCCCTGCCACCACGATTTTCGCCGAGGTGGTGGAGCGGGCTGCTCCGCCGCTAGAGCTTGCGAAGTCCACTGAGCACCCTTTCGAGCAGTGTCACGGCTGGTTGGCCGCCGGCGGCCTCGTCGCCGCCGGGCTGATGGATAGCGACGAGTCCGGCCTCGGCCAGGTCGGCGACGAGGATCCGGGCAACGCCGAGGGGGATCGAGAGAAGGGCCGAAACCTCGGCGACCGACTTGATCTCGATGCAGAGCCGGCAGATCCGCTGGTGCTCGGGCAGCTGCCCTTGGAGCCTCGACGGATCGGCCGTGGTGCTGACCAGCGCCTCGATGGCGAGCTGGTACCGCGGCCGGGTCCGGCCACCGGTCATGGCGTACGGCCGGACCAGCGGGTTGTGCGCCGCGGGCTTCGACGGCTCGGGCGCCTGCCGCTGGACCGGCTGGATGCGCGACGGCGGTGCGTCGTAGCGCTGCGGCGGCTGCTGCTGCGGCCACCCGGATCCCGGTTGCTGGGGCTGTTGCTGCGGCCAGCCGCCCCCCTGCGCGCCCTGCGGCGACTGCTGGGGCTGCTGGTAGGGCTGGTAAGGCTGGTAAGGCTCTTGCGAACCCTGTCTGCCGGGCGTGGAGGGGTGGTTGAAGCGGTCGTCACCCTGCTCACCCGGAACCCGCCGACCACCCTCGTACGGGTGTCCGCCTGTGGGTGCTGCCACGTTTTCCTCCTCCGACTGCCGGTCGCCATCCCAGTGGTGCCGCGCCACCGCACCTTATGGCGCGGTGACGAGAAACGCACTGTCTGTTTGTCAGTTAAGAAGACTTCCCTGGAGCTCGGCGCGAAGATCCGGGGTGAGAACACTTCCTGCACGGTCTACAAGAAGTGCCATTTCGTACCCAACCAGACCGATATCGGCGTCCGGGTGGGCGAGGACGGCGAGTGAAGATCCGTCAGAGATGGACATGATGAAGAGGAATCCTCGCTCCATCTCCACAACGGTCTGATTGACGGCGCCGCCCTCGAAGATCCGGGAGGCACCCGCGGTCAGCGACGTCAGACCGGAGGCGACTGCCGCCAGCTGATCGGCGCGGTCGCGCGGGAAACCCTCGGACATCGCCAGCAGGAGTCCGTCGGCGGAGACCACCACCGTGTGCGACACCCCAGGGGTGTTGTCCACGAAGTTGGTGATCAACCAGTTCAGATTCTGCGCCGCCTGGCTCATCGGGCTCACACTAACGCTCCTGGTTGTAGGTATTACTTGTGTCCGGCCCCGCGGTGCGTCCCCGCTGAACACCACGTCGCAGATTGCTCAGCCTGCCACGTATGTCCTCGGGGGCGCGGGAGACCTGTGGGCCGCCCTGCTGGGTCTGTTCGGCCGTTCCCTCGACCAGATTGGCCTTGGGTACGCGCCGGGGGAGCCCGGACGGGGTGATGCCGCCCGCCTTCGGATCCTTGAGCTTCTCGGCCCGCTCCCAGCGCTCGTCGTTGGCCGAGCGCCAGTCGTCGGGGCCCTTCCCGCTCGCCGGTGCCGGCTGCGGCGGTTGGGGCTTCTCCTGCTTCGGCGGTCGCTGCTGCTGTTCCGCTGCCGCAGGCTGATCGTTTCCACGGCCGGTGGGCTGCCAGTGCTGCTGGCCCGCGCCCCGGCGCGGGAGACCCGCGGTCGTCAGGTCGTGACCGTTGTTCGGGGTGGGCCCCGGACGGTCGAAGCCTACGCGCTCCTGCGGCTCGGCGGGGGCACTCGGAAGAGATTCCGTTTCGGGCTGGGCGAGCGGCTCGTACGCGCCCTGGTATCCGCCCTGATTCGCCCAATCACCCTGGTGGGGCTGGTCGGACTGAGGGGCGAACTGCTCGGCGTACTGCTCCTGCTGGGGCTCCGGTGCGACGTACGAAGCTTCCGCATAACCCTGCTGGGGCTGCTGGTAGCCGCCCTCGGCGCCGTACTGCTCGTAGCCGCCGTCGTACCCGGGCTGTGCGTAGCCCTGCTGTTCCGGGGCGTACTGCTCGGGCGCGTACTGCTCCTGGCCGTACTGGTCCTGGGCGAAGCCCTGCTGTCCCGCGCCGTTGTCCTGGAACATCGAATGCTCGGGTCCGGTCTGCGCCTCCAGCGCGGCCCGGCGCTCCTCACGCATCAGCGAGCGGCCGACCGGGTCGAGCTGCGGGGAGTCCGCCGCCGGGGTTTCGTAGCGCGAGTCGTCGAAGCCGAGCTCCGCCGCCGTACGCATCGGAGCGTGGTGCGTGGGCAGCTCGAACGGCTGCGTCTGCTGCTGCTCGGGAATGATGGAGGAGACGGTGAAGTCGCCCTGCGGCGCCGACTCGCCACCGCCACCGTGGGTGATCGCGTCCGGCAGCATGACCAGCGACGTGGTGCCCGCCTGCTCGCCCGAGGGGCGGAGCTGGACGCGGATGCCGTGCCGGTCTGCCAGTCGGCCGACCACGAACAGACCCATGCGCTGGGACACCGCGGCGTCCACGGTCGGCGGGTTGGCCAGCTTGTGGTTGATGTCGGCGAAGTCCTCGGCGGTGAGGCCGATTCCCTTGTCGTGGATCTCGACCATGACACGGCCGTCGGGCAGCCGGGTCGCGGTGACGCGCACCTTGGTCTGCGGCGAGGAGAACGTGGTGGCGTTCTCCAGCAGCTCGGCCAGCAGGTGCACGAGGTCGGTCACGGCCTGGCCGTGGATCTCGCTCTCCGGAACACCGGTGAGCTCGATGCGCTCGTAGGACTCCACCTCGGAGGAGGCGGCCCGCAGGACGTCGACCAGCGGAACCGGCTGGTTCCAGCGGCGGCCGGGCTCCTCGCCGGCGAGAACGAGGAGGTTCTCGCCGTTGCGGCGCATACGGGTCGCCAGGTGGTCCAGCTTGAAGAGGCTCTCCAGCTGGTCCGGGTCGGCCTCGTTGTTCTCCAGGTCGGTGATGAGGGTCAGCTGGCCCTCGATGAGCGACTGGTTGCGGCGCGACAGGTTGGTGAAGATCGCGTTGACGTTGCCCCGCAGCATGGCCTGCTCGGCTGCGAGCCGGACCGCCTCGCGGTGCACCTGGTCGAAGGCGCGGGCGACCTCGCCGATCTCGTCCTGGGTGTTGATCGGGATCGGCTGCACCCGGGTGTCCACCCGGCCGGGCTCGGTCCGCGACAGCTGGTCGACGAGCATCGGCAGGCGCTGCTCGGCGATGCCGAACGCGGCGGTACGCAGCTGGCGCATCGCACGGCTCATCTGGCGGGCCATGAGGCCCGCGATGATGAAGGCGGCCAGCAGCGAGATGATCACGATCGCGGCGTTGACGATGGCGTCGTTCCGGGCGCTGGACGAGATGTCCGCGGCCTCGGTGACCGCCTTGTCGACGAGCTCGTCCTCGACGGTGGTGTAACCGTCGAACTTGGCGGTGGCGGCGGCCATCCAGGTCTCGGGGGTGATCCCCTTCTTCCGGAGGTCCTCGGGGCGCTGGCCCTGGCCGATCTGCTGGGCCATGCCGTCGAAGACCGAACCGTCGATGCTCGGCGGTGCCACGAAGGGCTGACCGGTGGCCGCGGCCTGCTCCTTGGCTGCCTTGAGCTGCTTGGCGCCCTCGGCGGCCTTGCCGGCCATGACTTCCTTGAGCCGCGCCACGTCGGCCTCGGTACCACCGGAGACGAACTCGCCGAGGGCGATCTGCTCCAGGTAGTTGTACGAGCCGAACGCCTTGACCTGGGCGTCGAAGGTGGAGTCCTTCTGGCTGGGGCGAACCAGCAGGTGCATGCCGATGGAGCGCTGGAGCGACTCGGCGGCCTTGGCCAGCTCGATCGCGTACACGGTCCGGCCGTAGGTGGTGATGTTGCTGCTGCCCAGGCCGAGCTCGTTGGAGAACTCCATCAGCGAGTGCTGGACCTTGGTGTAGCCCTCTTCCGTCTTCACCGGGTCCATCGCCTCGGCGTAGGCGGCCTTGCGCAGCTCGGGGAGGAGCGGCTCCTCCACCTTGAACAGCTTGAGGCGGCGGTCGAGCCCCGCCTTGTCCGGCATGCCCTGCACGGCGGTGTCGAACTTCGTGGCCGCTTCGTCCGTTATGGCGCGGGCGTCCTCGACCTCGGGGGCCGTGCGCTCGTTGGACAGCAACGGCTGGGCGGTGAGGTCACGCTCGTTGAGCAGCGCCTGACCGTACTCCGCGGCCGCTCGGACGACCTGCGCAGTCTTCTCGGCGTCCTGGGCCTCGTTCCACCTGTCGACGGACCCCTTCACCTGGAAGCCGCCCATGACCAGGCCGACCAGCGCGGGGATCAGGAGAATCGCGTTCAGCCGGGTGGGCACCCGCCAGTTGCGCGGCGACAGCCGACTGGTGCTGCCACCTGCCGGTTCCGCCTCGGATATCTCCGCAGGCGACACCGCAGCGCGCGGCGGCGGGGTGAAATTGCCCCGCTCCGGCTGCGCCGCGGAGCCCTCGTTGCTTCGCCTCACTCGACCAACAACCTCTCGGCGTCGGCACCTACGTTGTGCCGGATTATTCGTTCAGGGCCGTATTACTCGGTAGTTCGACGCATTGCAGCACGCGGACCGGCCGCGTTCCAAACAGTCGGAATGCCTGATTCCGTGTGCTGCAGACGTCAGATAAAACGGGCATAAAGAACGAGCCCCGTCAAAAGGCGGGGCTCATGTGAGCACAGTGGTACTGCTCGGATGCGTCGGGTATTGATGCCGGTCCAATTCTCTGTCGAAATGTTATGAACACGGGGGCGGATCGTGTCAAAGGACACAGGCCGCCCCCGCTTGACTACAGCAACTTCCGTAGATCAATACCGACTTCGCGCTACTTGAGCCGCGCCATCAACGCGTGCTCCACCAGCGTGATCAGACCGCTCTTCGCATCTGCACGGTGACGGGCGTCCGTCGTGATGATCGGTGCGTCGGGCCCGATCTGCAGGGCCTCGCGCACCTCCTCGGGGGTGTAGGGCTGGTGTCCGTCGAAGCCGTTGAGGGCGATGACGAAGGGGAGGCCGCTGTTCTCGAAGTAGTCGACTGCGGGGAAGCAGTCGGCGAGACGGCGGGTGTCGACGAGGACGACGGCGCCGATGGCGCCGCGGACCAGGTCGTCCCACATGAACCAGAAGCGGTCCTGTCCGGGGGTGCCGAACAGGTACAGGATCAGGTCCTGGTCCAGGGTGATGCGGCCGAAGTCCATGGCCACCGTGGTGGTGGTCTTGTCCCCGGTGTGGGTCAGGTCGTCGATGCCCGCGGAGGCGGACGTCATCACGGCTTCGGTGCGCAGCGGGTTGATCTCCGAAACGGCACCGACAAACGTGGTCTTACCCACGCCGAAGCCCCCTGCCACCACGATTTTCGCCGAGGTGGTTGCGCGGGCTGTCCCGCCGCTAGAGCTTGCGAAGTCCACTGAGCACCCTTTCGAGCAGTGTCACATCCGGCGCGCCGCCGGCCTCTCCATTGCCCGGCTGGTGGATTGCCACCATGCCGGCTTCCGCCAGGTCCGCCACCAGGATCCTGGCCACGCCCAGCGGCATGGACAGCAGGGCCGAAACCTCGGCCACCGACTTGACCTCACGGCAGAGGTGGCAGATCCGCTGGTGCTCGGGGAGCAGCGTCCCGAGGTGAGCGGGGTCTGCTGTTGTGCTGACCAGCGCCTCTATCGCGAGCTGGTAGCGGGGCCGGGTCCGGCCGCCGGTCATTGCGTACGGACGGACCAGCGGCTGGTCGCCTTCACCGTCGTACGACGCGTGGTGCAGTGCGCCGTACGGATCCGGTGAGGCGGGTGGCGGGGTCATGAATCCTCCGGGCGTGACAGCAGGGTGTCGCCTTGCCGTCGGGAAGGGCCGGTGGGGGGTCTTTGACGGCCGGACGGGTGAGGGTTTCGAGTAGTACCTGGGGGGATCGTGTCAGGTGTCTGCCGCATGGCCGCCTAGTGGAGCAGACTGCCTTGTAGTTCGGCGCGGAGATCAGGCGTGAGAACGGACCCCGCGCGGTCGACGAGGAGTGCCATCTCGTACCCGACCAGGCCGATGTCCGCGTCCGGGTGGGCGAGAACGGCCAGAGACGAACCGTCCGAGACGGACATGAGGAAGAGGAATCCTCGCTCCATCTCCACAACGGTCTGGCTCACGGCGCCGCCTTCGAAGATCCGGGAGGCACCCGCGGTCAGCGACGTCAGACCGGAGGCGACTGCCGCCAGCTGATCGGCGCGGTCGCGCGGGAAACCTTCGGACATTGCCAGCAGCAGGCCATCCGCGGAGACCACCACCGTGTGGGACACCCCAGGGGTGTTGTCCACAAAGTTGGTGATCAGCCAGTTCAGATTCTGCGCGGCCTGACTCATGGGGCTCAACTAACGCTCCTGCTGGTGAGTGGGGCCGAGTTGGAAACTGCCGGTAGACGGGCCGTTGTTGGCCTGTCGTCCCTGCTGGATGCCCCGGCGGAGATTGGTCAGACGGCCGCGTACGTCATCGGGCGCACGCGAAACCTGAGGTCCGGACTGATGATTCTGCTGCTGAGCAGTGCCCGGCACCAAATTGGCACGCGGAACCCGGCGCGGCAGCCCGGAGGTGGTGATCCCGCCCGCGGCGGGCTTCTTGACACGCTCCGCCTGACGCACGAGCTCGTCGTTGGGCGAGGCGCGCCAGGAACTGGTGACGCCGGCATCGGCCGCACCACGCCGGGGCATGGGCGGAGCCGGGGTGCCGACGGGCTCCGGAGCCGACGGTGCCTGCGGCTCGGCTGCGGGCGGCTGAGCGCCGCCCTGCCCCGGGCCGTGGAACCAGTTCGTCTCCAGCGTGTCGTACAGCGGCGTACGCCCGTCACCCGGACCGGCGGGCGGCAGCGCCTCGGGCTGCTGCGGCAGCGCCGGACGGCGCGGCGGCCCACCCGCGGGCTGGACCGGCGGACGCGGTGCACCGAAGTCGGCGTTGTCCTGCCGGTGCGGTGCGGGCATCTGCTGGTGCTGCGGGGCCTGGGCGCCGTAGCCCTGGTCCTGCGGCAGCGGGGCGTTGAAGTCGGGACGGGCGAACTGCGCGGTGCTCGCCGGGTCCGGCGCCTGCGGCGCCGAGAAGTCCGGGCGGGCGAACTCGGCCGTGGCACCGGGGCCCTGGCGGTCGTTCATCGGCGGACGCTGGTTCGGCGCGTTGAAGGGCTGGTGGGGAGCGGCGCTGCCCGGGCGGGCGAACCGGCCGGAGTCCGGCTCCTCGTGACCGCGCGGCGTGTCCGGCGAAGTACGCCGGGCACCCTGCTCCTCGGCGCCCCAGCTCGCGCTCTGCGGGTTGCCACCGGGCAGCTCGGCCCGGGGGCCGCCGGACGGCGGCAGCTGACGGCCGGGACCGCCGGGCTGCTGGAAGCCGGCCTGCTCGTTGCGTGCCTGCTGCGGCTGCGGGGTCTGCCGGGCGGGCGGACCGCTCTGGCGGCCCTGCGGACCGGGCTGGGCCGGACCCGTGTGACCGAACAGGTTGGGCTGGCCCGAGTCCGTACGGCCGGGAGCCTCCTGCTGACCGCGCGCGCCCATCCGGGCACCGCCGCCGAAGGCACCGGACACGCCGCCGCCCTGGGCCTGGTTCGGACGGCCGGGGCCCTGCGGCCCGTTGCCGGGCCCCTGGGGGCCACCGTCACGCGCGGGCAGCGCAGCCCGCGGGCCCGAGCCCGTGCCGACCTGCCCGCGCTGCGAACCGGAACCCAGGCCCTTGGCGGGAGGAGCGGACGGGGAACCCGCAAGCCCGGGACGCTGACCCGCGCCGGAGCCGTTGCCACCGGCGAGGAGACCACCGGGAGAACCGCCCTGCGGGCCCTGACCCTGCTTGGACGGCGGCTGCTTGCCGCCGTGCGCGACCTCCATGGGCAGCATGACCAGTGCGGTCGTACCGCCGGAGTCGGAGGGACGCAGCTGGATACGGATGCCGTGACGCAGGGACAGCCGGCCGACCACGAACAGACCCATGCGGCGGGACACCGAGACGTCCACGGTGGGCGGCGACGCGAGCCGCTCGTTGATCGCCGCGAGGTCCTCGGGGGAGAGGCCGATACCCGTGTCGTGGATCTCGACGAGAACACGCCCGTCGGGCAGCGCGTGACCGGTGACCCGGACCTTCGTCTGCGGCGAGGAGAACGACGTCGCGTTCTCCAGCAGCTCGGCGAGGAGGTGCACGAGGTCGTTGACGACGCGGCCGGCCACTTCGGTGGCGGGCACCGCGGCCAGTTCGATGCGCTCGTACTGCTCCACCTCGGACGCGGCGGCGCGGAGCACGTCGACCAGCGGCACCGGACGGGTCCAGCGGCGGCCCGGCTCCTCGCCCGCGAGGACGAGCAGGTTTTCGCCGTTACGGCGCATACGGGTCGCGAGGTGGTCGAGCTTGAAGAGGGAGGACAGCTGGTCCGGGTCGGCCTCGCGCGACTCCAGTTCGGAGATGAGCGAGAGCTGACGCTGGATGAGGCCCTGGCTGCGGCGCGAGAGGTTGGTGAACATCGCGTTGACGTTCCCTCGCAGCAGCGCCTGCTCGGCGGCCAGTCGGACCGCCTCGCGGTGCACGTCGTCGAAGGCCGCGGCCACCTTGCCGATCTCGTCCCGGGAGTGCACACCGACCGACTCGACCGAGGTGTCGACGTCCTGCGGGTCGGTCTCGGAGAGCTGCTTGACGAGCTCGGGCAGCCGGTCCTGGGCGACCCGGGTCGCGGTGTCCTGCAGCCGCCGCAGCGAGCGGATCATGGACCGCGCCACGACGAAGGCGCCGACCAGGGAGACGCCGAGGACGAGGAGGATGACCGCACCGTTGAGGATGGCGTCGCGCTGGGAAGCCTCGCGGAGCTCGCGGGCCTTGCCCTCCATCTCACCGAGGAGGGTCTCCTCGATGGTGTTCATGGCAGCGATCTTGTTGGAGCTCTGGTCGAACCAGTCCATGTACGTGCGGGACTTGCGGCCCTCCATGCCCAGCGGGCTGTCGAGCACCTGCTTCGCGTACATGTTCGCGGCGGCGATCTCGGGGTTGCCGTTCTCGAGCGAGTCCGTCAGCTCGGCGGCGTTGCTGCCGGTGGCCGTGTAGGCCGTGTCGAACGTCTGGAGGGCCAGAGTCTCCTTCTGGTTCGCGTTGGCGCCGAACACCTTGTCGTTGTCGTTGAGGTGCGTTTCGGTGCTGTCGCCTGCCGGCAGTGCCGCGGCGATGATCGCGCGCTGGACGGAGGCGTACTCCTTGGCGGAGGAGAAGGCCGCCAGGGCGCGGGTCCGCTTGATCATGTCCGGGCTGCTGGTCGCCTGCGCCATGTCCTGCGAGAGCCCCAGCAGCGCGGTGATCAGCTGGCTGTACTGGTCGACCGTGCTGAGGCTCGGGGCGCCCTGGGCGTACGCGTCCTTGCGGATGGTGCTGAGCCCGCCGAGCTGGGTGGCGATCTGGCTGACGCTGGAGTGGATGCCCTCCATCGCCTCGTCGGTCTGCGAGGTGCCGATCTCGTCGGCCGCGTCGAAGAACGCGTCCTTGGCCCGGTCGGTCCGCTTCCGAGGCGTGGTGATGTTGAAGTCGGTGGGCTTCGCGCCGTTCGCCAAGGGTCCGGCCGACGCGTCGCGCTCATTCTGGAGCGCCTTGGCGAGCGCGGTCGCCTGCTTGGTCATCTGAGTGAGCAGCTGCATGTGCTCCAGCTGTTCCATGTCGTTCATGGACTCGTTGATCCGCAGCCCGCCCAGCGTGGTCGCGGCGACCACGGGAAGGGCGAGGAGGGAGACCAAGCGGGTGCTGATGCGCCAGTTGCGCAGGGCTATGCGTGAGCCGGTGCCGACCGGCCCCGCGGGTGTGAGAGGCGTGGCCGGATCCGCGCCGCCGCTGCTCGTCGTACCCGAGCGCTGCGCGCGGTCACCACTGCCGCCGGCTACGGCCGGCCCGGGGTTCTGGGCGTGCTGGGGCGAGGAACCGCGGTCGGTCCCGCCGCGCGGCTCCTGTTCCGCCGGAGCGCTGCCATCCCTCTTGAAACGTCCCTGCACTAGCGTCGCAACCTCTGGACCAGGCGTCCCACCACGTGTTCGGGCGGGACGGTGTCGGCGTCGTGGGGCGCTGGACGCGCCCCATGGTGGTCGTGAGTGACCGGCGTACTTCCCCCTCCCGCCGCCACTCGGCGCTGCGGTGCGCCCTGCGCGCCGGGCCTGAAACCCGCGGCGGTGCGTGGAATTTCAGCACAGTGGAGGATCTCCAACAAGGCCCACGTACCGGGCTGTGACCTGCGTGACACCCTGTGATGGATGGGTAACAAGCCGTGGAGAGTGTTCAGGGGCAAATCGGATCATTTGGGCTACGTCCCCTGGGGGTGGGCGGTGTCCCAGTCGACATGATCGGGAGCGGAATGGCAGATTCAGTGCCGTAATGCCCGCTTTGTCTCCGATGATCGACTGTCCGTAATGGGCTATTTATCAGCAACTTCGTGAGCAAACTCACATGATGATCGACGTCTCTTCCCCGCACCCACAGGGAATCGGATGTTTAGCCTGACGCTTTACAGGGATAGCGAATCCGACAACCGGCGCCCCTCCGGGCGGCGCCCCAGCGACAAGGGTCCACACGGCAGATGAAGACGACGATGCTGTTCCGCAACATTGCCAACCCCCGGCGCACCACGCTGGCGCACCTCGAGGACGCCGTGGCGCTGCACACGCCGGAGCAGCCGGAGCACGCCGTCGACCTGCCCACCCAGACGGCCAACCCCCGCCGCACCATCCTCATGGAAGCACCCGCCACGACCGTCGGCTGATGCGCGCGGCTGTCCCCTCTCACCGCGCTAGCCTGGAGCGTCAGTCTTCAGCCAGCCAGCAAGTGAGGGGCGACAGCATCCCGTGCGCATCGCCAGGTTCTCCATCGACGGCAATGTCGCCTTCGGCGCGGTCGAGGGCGACAGCCCCGACAGCCTCGTCCTCGACATCATCAAGGGCATCCCGTACGCCGACTTCGAGCTCTCCGGGACCAAGGTCCCGCTGAGCAAGGTCAGGCTGCTGCCCCCCGTGCTCCCCAACAAGGTCGTGGCCATCGGCCGCAACTACGCGGAACACGCCGCCGAGCTCGGCAACGAGGTCCCGGATGTCCCCGTCGTCTTCTTCAAGCCCACCACCTCGGTGATCGGCTCCGGCGACGCCATCGAGTACCCCTCCTTCTCCGACGAACTGCACCACGAGGCCGAGCTGGCCGTGGTCATCGGCCGGATGTGCCGCGAAGTTCCGCGTGAGCGTGTCAAGGACGTCATCTTCGGCTACACCTGTGCCAACGACGTCACGGCCCGCGACGCCCAGAAGCGCGAGAAGCAGTGGGGCCGCGCCAAGGGCTTCGACACGTCCTGTCCGCTGGGCCCCTGGGTGGAGACCGACCTCGACCCCCGCGACCTGACCATCCAGGCGACGGTCAACGGCGAGCAGCGCCAGCTGGGCCGCACGAGCGACATGATCCGCTCGATCGAGGACCTGGTCGTCCACATCACGGAAGCCATGACGCTGCTCCCGGGCGACGTGATCCTCACCGGAACCCCCGCAGGGGTCGGACCCCTGCACGTCGGCGACGAAGTCGCCGTCACCATCGAAGGCATCGGCACTCTCACCAACAGGGTGATCAAGCGTGGTTAACGGACCTGTCCGCGTACGTTTCTGTCCCTCCCCGACCGGCAACCCCCACGTGGGCCTGGTCCGGACAGCTCTCTTCAACTGGGCCTTCGCCCGGCACCACCAGGGCACCCTGGTCTTCCGCATCGAGGACACCGACGCGGCCCGCGACTCCGAGGAGTCCTACGAGCAGCTGCTCGACTCGATGCGCTGGCTCGGCATGGACTGGGACGAGGGCCCCGAGATCGGCGGCCCGCACGCCCCGTACCGCCAGTCGCAGCGCATGGACCTCTACAAGGACGTCGCCGAGAAGCTCCTCGCCGCCGGCCACGCGTACCACTGCTACTGCACCACCGAGGAGCTCGACACCCGCCGCGACGCAGCCCGCGCCGCCGGCAAGCCGTCGGGTTACGACGGCCACTGCCGCGCCCTGACCGCCGAGCAGACCGCGGCGTACGAGGCCGAGGGCCGGACCTCCATCGTCCGCTTCCGGATGCCCGACGAGGCGATCACCTTCACCGACCTCGTCCGCGGTGACATCACCGTCCAGCCGGAGAACGTCCCCGACTACGGCATCGTCCGTGCCAACGGCGCTCCCCTGTACACGCTGGTCAACCCGGTCGACGACGCGCTGATGGAGATCACCCACGTCCTGCGCGGTGAGGACCTGCTCTCCTCCACCCCGCGCCAGATCGCCCTCTACAGGGCGCTCATCGAGCTGGGCATCGCCAAGGACACCCCTGCCTTCGGCCACCTCCCCTACGTCATGGGAGAGGGCAACAAGAAGCTCTCCAAGCGCGACCCGCAGGCCTCGCTCAACCTCTACCGCGAGCGCGGCTTCCTGCCCGAGGGGCTGCTGAACTACCTCTCGCTGCTCGGCTGGTCGATCGCCGAGGACCGCGACATCTTCGGCCGTGACGAGCTGGTGGCCGCGTTCGACATCGCCGACGTCAACGCCAACCCGGCGCGCTTCGACCTGAAGAAGGCCGAGCACATCAACGCCGAGCACCTGCGCATGCTCGACGTGAAGACCTTCACCGAGGCCTGCGGCCCGTGGCTGAAGGCCCCGTTCGCCCCCTGGGCGCCCGAGGCCTTCGACGCGGGGCAGTTCGCCGAGATCGCCCCGCACGCGCAGACCCGTGTGACGGTTCTCTCGGACATCACGGCCAACGTCGACTTCCTCTTCCTGGACGAGCCCGTCCACGACGAGGCGTCCTGGACGAAGGCCATGAAGGAGGGCTCCGACGCCCTGCTCGTCACGGCCCGCGCCGAGCTGACCGCCGCCGACTGGAATGCCGAGGCGCTCAAGACGGCCGTCCTCACCGCCGGCGAGAAGCACGGCCTGAAGCTCGGCAAGGCCCAGGCCCCGGTCCGCGTCGCCGTCACCGGCCGCACGGTCGGTCTGCCGCTCTTCGAGTCCCTGGAGATCCTGGGCCGCGAGAAGACGATCGCCCGCATCGACGCCGCGCTGGCCAGGCTCGCCGCGTAACCGTCGTACGCAGTTCGGAGGCCGGGTCCCCACGGGGGCCCGGCCTCCGGCGTTCACGGCGCCCGGTGCGGCCGGCTGTCCGGGACGGCGGACCGCAAAGCCCGCCGTGCGCGCCGCATGGGCGCATACGCTGGTGAGCATGGCGATTCGCGCGGTTCTCTGGGACGTGGACGACACGATCTTCGACTACGCGGGTTCGGACCGTAACGGTCTGCTGCGGCATCTGCGCGCGGAGGGGCTGGCCGACGGTGACGAGGACCACCACGACCGCTGGATGCGCATCGCCTCCACCCACTGGGCGCGGGTGGCCGCCGGGGAGTCCGACTGGTACGCGCACTGCCGGGACCGGGTCCGGGAGTTCCTGGACGCGGAGCTGAGCGACGAGGACGCCGACGCGTGGTTCACCCGGTACGTCGGGCACTACGAAAGCTCCTGGGAACTGTTCCCCGACACGGTGCCGGTGCTCGACGCGCTGGCCGGTACGCACCGGCACGCGATCCTGTCGAACTCCTCCGTCGACCACCAGGAGCGCAAACTGCGGGCCCTCGGGGTGCGTGACCGCTTCGAGGTCCTGCTGTGCGCGAGGGAGCTCGGTGTCTACAAGCCGGACGCCAGGGCCTTCCTCTCGGCCTGCGAGGCGCTGGAGCTCGACCCGCACGAGGTGGTCTACGTCGGCGACGAGCCCGACATCGACGCCGCCGGAGCAGTGGCCGCGGGTCTCACGGGGGTGTGGCTGGACCGGCGCGGGCGCGGCGGGCGCCCGGAACTCGTCCGGATCACCGGGCTGGAGGAGCTCCCCGGTCTGCTGGCAGGCAATACCCGTTTTGGAGCGCCGGACACCTTCAGGTAATGTTCTTCCTGCGCCGCCCGAGCGGACCGAAAGATCCGGCCGGGAGCGCAGACAGAAATGTAACCCCCAAGGGGTTGCTTTTCAGTGGGCTATGGTGTAATTGGCAACACTACGGTTTCTGGTACCGTCATTCTAGGTTCGAGTCCTGGTAGCCCAGCGCAAGACCGAAGTAACAAGCCCCCGTTGTGTAGCGGCCTAGCACGCTGCCCTCTCACGGCAGTAGCGCCGGTTCGAATCCGGTCGGGGGTACAGATCCTTCCCGCGAGAACATCTGGGTCGCACCCACGTTCTTGATGCAGGATCGCTAGGGCCCCCGTTGTGTAGCGGCCTAGCACGCTGCCCTCTCACGGCAGTAGCGCCGGTTCGAATCCGGTCGGGGGTACTTGCAACACCATGGGCTATGGTGTAATTGGCAACACTACGGTTTCTGGTACCGTCATTCTAGGTTCGAGTCCTGGTAGCCCAGCGCAAGACCGAAGTAACAAGCCCCCGTTGTGTAGCGGCCTAGCACGCTGCCCTCTCACGGCAGTAGCGCCGGTTCGAATCCGGTCGGGGGTACAACAGCTCGACAGGGAAAGGCCCTTCACCTCGGTGAAGGGCCTTTCTCGTGTGCCGCACGGCCCGTTGGGTGAGGTGGCCGACCCCGCAGGGGTGAACCGAGGTGGATGACGGTGGCCGCACGGGCGCCCAGGAAGCGTTGTGCGGGGGAGAGTTCGCCCGGCTCCCGGGCCGAGCGGCGGGGCCGCCGGGCGGCAGGCCGATTCGTGTATCGCGTCCGGGAGTAGGCACCGGAAGGAAGAAGCAGGATGAAGAAGGGGGCCGCCACGGCGCTGGAGCGGCCTTCGGGGAAGGGTGGTTCGCTGTACTGGTTCAGCCGGTGCGGCGCAGGGCCTCGCTCAGCCGCGCGGCCGAGTCGATGACCGCCTGGGCGTGCATCCGCCCGGGGTGGCGGGTCAGCCGCTCGATCGGGCCGGAGACGGAGACCGCGGCGACCACCCGGTTCGACGGGCCGCGGACCGGTGCGGAGACCGAGGCCACGCCCGGCTCGCGCTCGCCGATCGACTGGGCCCAGCCGCGGCGCCGTACGCCGGAGAGGGCCGTCGCCGTGAAGCGGGCCCCCTGCAGGCCGCGGTGCAGGCGCTCCGGCTCCTCCCAGGCCATCAGGATCTGGGCGGAGGAACCCGCCTTCATGGTGAGTGTGGAGCCGACCGGCACGGTGTCCCGCAGTCCGGACAGACGCTCCGCCGCCGCCACGCAGATCCTCATGTCGCCCTGCCGGCGGTAGAGCTGTGCGCTCTCGCCGGTGATGTCGCGCAGATGCGTGAGAACGGGTCCTGCCGTCGCCAGGAGCCGGTCCTCACCCGCCGCGGCCGCGAGTTCCGCGAGCCGGGGGCCGAGAATGAAACGGCCCTGCATGTCCCTCGCCACCATCCGGTGGTGTTCCAGTGCCACGGCCAGTCGATGAGCCGTGGGCCTTGCGAGCCCTGTCGCCGCGACCAGTCCGGCGAGGGTGGCCGGACCGGACTCCAGGGCGCTCAATACCAGAGCTGCCTTGTCGAGAACGCCGACGCCGCTAGAGTTGTCCATACGACGATACTCGCGTCTCACTCTGTGAAACGCAAGTTCAATTTTCTCCGGAAGTTGCGAACCTGTACGTGCGGCCGTACAACGGCCCGCAGCCACCGCCCCGCTCGGGGGTCCGGACGGAGGCGCACCGAATCTCTAGTTGGGCCGGCGAAGACGCCGGCCGGAGGGAAAGCGATGGGTAGGACACTCGCGGAAAAGGTCTGGGACGACCACGTCGTCCGGCGCGCGGAGGGCGAGCCCGATCTTCTCTTCATCGATCTGCACCTGCTGCACGAGGTGACCAGCCCGCAGGCGTTCGACGGCCTGCGTCAGGCCGGACGCCCGGTACGGCGCCTCGACCTCACCATCGCCACCGAGGACCACAACACCCCGACCCTCGACATCGACAAGCCGATCGCCGACCCGGTCTCCCGCGTCCAACTGGAGACCCTGCGCAAGAACTGCGCGGACTTCGGCGTCCGGCTGCACTCGCTCGGCGACGTCGAGCAGGGCGTCGTGCACGTGGTCGGCCCGCAGCTGGGCCTGACCCAGCCCGGCACCACCGTGGTCTGCGGCGACTCCCACACCTCAACCCACGGCGCGTTCGGTGCGCTGGCCTTCGGGATCGGCACCAGCCAGGTCGAGCACGTCCTGGCCACCCAGACGCTGCCCCTGGCCCGGCCGAAGACCATGGCGATCACCGTCGAGGGTGAACTCCCCGACAGCGTCACCGCCAAGGACCTGATCCTGGCGATCATCACCCGGATCGGCACCGGCGGCGGCCAGGGCTACATCCTCGAATACCGCGGTTCCGCCATCGAGAAGCTCTCGATGGAGGCCCGGATGACCATCTGCAACATGTCGATCGAGGCCGGCGCCCGCGCGGGCATGATCGCCCCGGACCGGACCACCTTCGACTACCTGCAGGGCCGCGACCGCGCGCCCCAGGGCGCGGACTGGGACGCCGCGGTGGCGTACTGGGAGACCCTGCGCTCCGACGACGACGCCGTCTTCGACGCCGAGGTCGTCATCGAGGCCGCGGAGCTCGCGCCGTTCGTCACCTGGGGCACCAACCCCGGCCAGGGCGCGCCCCTGTCGGCCAACGTCCCCGACCCTGCTTCGTACGAGGACGCCTCGGAGCGCAACGCCGCCGAAAAGGCCCTGGAGTACATGGGGTTGACCGCCGGCCAGCCGCTGCGCGAGATCAACGTCGACACCGTCTTCGTAGGTTCCTGCACGAACGGCCGGATCGAGGACCTGCGCAACGCGGCCTCGATCCTGGACGGCCGTAAAGTCGCCGACGGCGTACGGATGCTGGTCGTCCCGGGCTCCGTCCGGGTCGCCCTGCAGGCCGTCGAGGAGGGCCTGGACAAGGTCTTCACGGCCGCCGGCGCCGAATGGCGGCATGCGGGCTGCTCGATGTGCCTCGGCATGAACCCCGACCAGTTGGCCCCCGGCGAGCGCTCCGCCTCCACCTCGAACCGCAACTTCGAGGGCAGGCAGGGCAAGGGCGGCCGCACGCACCTGGTCTCCCCGCAGGTCGCCGCCGCGACCGCCGTGCTGGGTCATCTGGCCTCGCCCGCAGACCTGTCCGACGCCCGTACGCCCGCCGGAGTCCGATAACCATGGAAGCATTCACCGCACACACAGGCCGGGCCGTCCCGCTGCGCCGCAGCAACGTCGACACCGACCAGATCATCCCCGCGCACTGGCTGAAGAAGGTCACCCGCGACGGCTTCGAGGACGGGCTCTTCGAGGCCTGGCGCAAGGACGAGAACTTCGTCCTCAACCGGCCCGAGCGGGCTGGAGCCTCCGTACTGGTGGCTGGCCCCGACTTCGGCACCGGTTCGTCCCGCGAGCACGCGGTCTGGGCCCTGCAGAACTTCGGCTTCAAGGCGGTCATCTCCTCCCGGTTCGCCGACATCTTCCGCGGCAACTCACTGAAGAACGGTCTGTTGACCGTCGTCCTCGACCAGAAGGTCGTCGACGCGCTGTGGGACCTGTCGGAAGCCGATCCGACGGCCGAGATCACCGTTGACCTGGAGAAGCGGCAGGTTCTCGCCGAGGGAATCACCGCCGACTTCGAGCTCGACGAGAACGCCCGCTGGCGACTGTTGAACGGGCTCGATGACATCAGCCTCACCCTTCAGAACGAAGCGGACATTGCGACTTACGAGGCGGCCAGGCCGTCCCATAAGCCGCGCACAATTGACGCCTGAGCAGCGCTTTTCCCGAACTGCGCCCCCTGCCTTCCGGCAGGGGGCGCAGTCGCTTGTTGAGACCCCCTCGGGCGACAACTCGCCCCAGATGGCACAATCGGTGCATGGGACGCGACAGCCAACTCGAGCTCTATGGCGAAGTCGCCGACCGATTGAAGGAAGCGCACGCAAGGGTGCGCTCACTGCAAGTCCCGGAGGGCGTAAGGATGGCGCTGTCCCGGAAGCTGCTGGTCGTCACGGCCGCGGCTAAGCACGATCTCCCGGACGCGGCAAGGCGTCTGGACCGGTTGATGAAGGACCTCGATGAGGGCCGATTCCCCGAAGGTGACTGACTCTGCGGAACAGTGCAGCAGTCGACTTCGTTGCGGCACTAGGGTGATTAGCCCGTTTCGTGTTTGATTTGCGGTATATATCTGCCTAACGTGCGAAAAAGCCTGAACAGTTTCGTTCCGGCGATGTCTCCGAAGGGGAAGACGTGAACAAGGCGCAGCTCGTAGAAGCGATTGCCGACAAGGTCGGCGGCCGCCAGCAGGCCGCCGACGCGGTCGATGTGGTACTCGACGCGATCGTCCGTGCGGTTGTCGCCGGTGACCGTGTATCGGTCACCGGCTTCGGCTCGTTCGAGAAGGTCGACCGCCCCGCCCGGTACGCCCGCAACCCGCAGACGGGTGAGCGCGTACGGGTCAAGAAGACGTCCGTGCCGCGATTCCGTGCGGGACAGGGGTTCAAGGACCTGGTGAGCGGCTCGAAGAAGCTCCCCAAGGGCGGCGAAGTGGCCGTGAAGAAGGCCCCCAAGGGCAGCCTCTCGGGCGGTGCTTCCACCCGTACGACCACGAAGGCCGCGGCCAAGAAGGCCACCGCCAAGAAGGCCACCGCGCGCAAGACCACCGCCGCCGCGGCGAAGAAGACCACCGCGGCTGCGAAGAAGACCACGGCGAAGAAGACCACCGCCACGGCCAAGAAGACCACCGCGGCCGCGAAGAAGACGGCCCCGGCCAAGAAGGCGACGGCCACGAAGAAGACCGTCGCCGCCAAGACCGCACCCGCCAAGAAGACCACGGCGAAGAAGGCGCCCGCGAAGAAGACCACGGCGCGCAAGACCACAGCCAAGAAGGTCACCGCACGCAAGAAGTGAGACCGGG
The DNA here is from genome assembly GCF_045207585.1 of Streptomyces sp. NBC_00887. Classification (NCBI taxonomy): domain Bacteria; kingdom Bacillati; phylum Actinomycetota; class Actinomycetes; order Kitasatosporales; family Streptomycetaceae; genus Streptomyces; species Streptomyces sp. NBC_00887. Next base: position 4,312,493 of record NZ_CP108788.1, on the reverse strand, counting down.
CAACGCTCGCTTCTCATACGCGCCGGGCCGGGCTCCCTCCGGGGAGCCCGGCCCGCGGGCTGTCAGGAGCCGTTCACAGCGTCTGCAGGGTCACCAGGGTGATCCGGAGGGAAGCCCCCTCGCCCTCGGTCTCCAGCCGTACCCGCTGGCCCGGACGCAGCAGCCGCAGGCTGCCCGCGTCGAAGGCGGCGGCATCGAACTCCACCGGGGTGCCGTCGTCGAGAAGCACGCTGCCCGTGCGGGTCTCGGAGTCGTACGTGAACGAGGTCGCCTGCATGGACGGCAGCCTATCGGTCCCCGGCCGGCGCCACCGAGGTGCGCAGCCTCGCGGTGTACGGCCCCACTCCGAGGACCATGGCCACCTCCAGATCCTCGCTCGTGTCCACGTCCCTGCGCACGGAGTCGAGGCCGGGCAGCGAGATCTCCTCGGCGCCCGACGCCAGGTGCCGTGCCGCGGACGGTCCGCCGAAGGCCGGCCGCAATTCCACCCCGGGTGCCGCCGAGAGAAATGTGGTCCCGATTCCCTGCGTATCGGTGACAAATGCACGCGGAAATGCCGCCGAGAATTCGAGCACCCGCGCCAATTCCCCCGGGCGCAGTGCGGGAAGATCCGCGTTGAGGGCGGCCACCGCGGCGCCGGGACGCCGCGCGAGCACGGATCGCGCTCCGTACTCCAGCGCGGCGTTCAGCCCGGCCGCCGGTGCGTCGGCCACGACGCGGGCCCCGAGCGCGGCCAGCGCCGCCCCCGCGCTCCGGTCGTCCGTGACGACCACCACATCCCGTACGGCCCGGCAGGACAGTGCGGCGGACACCGTGTCCTGGGCGAACGCCAGGGCGAACCGGGGGCGGAGTTCCTCACCCGCCGCCCGCCCCAACCGGCTCTTGGCCCGCGCGAGAGGTTTCAGCGGGACGACCAGGGACCAGGACTCGGTCGGGTCGGTGTTCGTGGCGATCTCCCCCTCCGTACGCATCTGGACCTATTCTCGCCTGCCGGTACGACAACCCGGAGGGCCGCCCCCGCAGGCGAGGCGTACGGTGTTCTCCACACAGAAGCGGCCTGGGGGCGAGACGTCACCGCCGCGAGCCAGGCAGCAGGTCAGTTCCTTAGAGGAAGGCGTCCGAGTGTCCCGCCGTAGAATCGGCTTCTGGTACCGCCTGGCGGCGGTCATCGCAAAACCGCCCCTGGTGGTTCTGTTCAAGCGCGACTGGCGGGGAATGGAACACATTCCGGCCGATGGCGGATTCATCACAGCGGTCAATCACAACTCGTATCTGGACCCGCTTTCGTACGGTCACTTCCAGTACAACACCGGCCGGGTACCACGGCTCCTCGCAAAAGCGGGACTGTTCAGGACCCCTTTTGTCGGAATGATGCTCCGTGGTACCGGACAGATCCCCGTATACCGTGAGACGACCGACGCGCTGGACGCTTTCCGCGCCGCCGTCGACGCCATCGAGCGGGGCGAATGCGTCGCCTTCTACCCGGAGGGCACCCTCACCCGGGACCCCGACATGTGGCCGATGGCCGGCAAGACCGGAGCCGCCCGCGTCGCGCTGATGACCAAGGCACCCGTCATCCCCGTCGCCCAGTGGGGCGCCAACCTCGCGATGCCGCCCTACGCCAAGGACGACAAGCTCCGGCTGTTCCCCCGCAAGACCCTTACAGTCCAGGCGGGACCGCCGGTTGACCTCTCCCGCTTCTACGGACTCGAGCCGACGCCCGAGGTGCTGCGCAGTGCCACCGAGGTCATCATGGCCGCGGTCACCGCACAGCTGGAGGAAGTCCGCGGCGAGAAGGCCCCCGCCGAGCTCTACGATCACCGCAAGGCCCGTGCTGAACAGCGGCGCAAGGCAGAGGGAAAGGGACCCACGTGACGCACCCCGCGAAGGCAGCCGTCTTCGGAACCGGCTCATGGGGTACGGCCTTCGCCATGGTCCTGGCGGACGCGGGCTGCGAGGTCACCCTCTGGGGCCGCCGCGCCGAAGTCGCCGACGCCATCAACACGACCCGTACCAACCCGGGCTATCTGCCGGGAATTGAGCTCCCCGCCTCGGTCCGGGCCACCACCGACGCCGCCGAGGCACTGCGCGGCGCCGACTTCGCGGTCCTGGCCGTGCCCTCGCAGACGCTGCGTGCCAACCTCGCCGACTGGGTCCCGTACCTGGAAGCGGGCACGGTGCTCGTCTCGCTGATGAAGGGTGTCGAACTCGGCACAGCCAAGCGGATGAGCGAGGTCATCCAGGACGTCGCCGGAGTCGCCGCGGACCGCATCGCCGTTGTCACCGGCCCCAACCTCGCCAAGGAGATCGCCGAACGCCGCCCCGCGGCCGCCGTCGTCGCCTGCTCGGACGAATCCGTGGCGCAGCGCCTCCAGGCCGCCTGCCACACCCCGTACTTCCGGCCGTACACCAACACCGACGTCGTCGGCTGCGAACTCGGTGGCGCCGTCAAGAACGTCATCGGTCTCGCCGTGGGCATCGCCGACGGCATGGGCCTCGGCGACAACACCAAGGGCTCGCTCATCACCCGCGGCCTCGCCGAGACCACCCGCCTCGGCCTCGCCATGGGCGCCGACCCGCTGACGTTCTCCGGACTCGCGGGCCTCGGCGACCTGGTGGCCACGTGCTCGTCCCCGCTGTCACGCAACCACACCTTCGGCACCAACCTCGGCCGGGGGATGACACTCCAGGAGACCGTCGCCGCCACCAGCCAGACGGCCGAGGGCGTCAAGTCCTGTGAGTCGGTGCTCGATCTGGCACGCAGGCACGGTGTCGACATGCCCATCACCGAGACGGTCGTCAGCATCGTCCACGAGGGCAAGCCGCCGGTGGTCGCGGTCAAGGAACTGATGTCGCGCAGCGCCAAGCCCGAGCGGCGCTGACTCGAGTCCTACCAGCAGGTACGCTCATCGCGATATGAGCAGCCAGAACCTCCCCCAGAGCCCTGAGAGCCCCCTGAGCTCCGAGCAGAGCTCCGAGCAGGGCCGCAAGCCGCGCGTGGCCGTCGTGTTCGGCGGCCGGAGCTCCGAACACGGCATCTCGGTCGTCACGGCCGGTGCCATCATGAGCGCCATCGACCGGACGAAGTACGACGTCCTGCCGATCGGCATCACCAGGGACGGACGTTGGGCCCTCACGGCCGACGACCCCGCCCGTATGGCCATCACGGACCGCAAGGTGCCCGAGGTGGACCAGCTGACCGAGTCCGCACAGGGAGTCGTCGCGCTCTCCGTCGACCCGGGCAGCCGTGAGGTCGTCCTCAGCGAACCCGGTGCGGTGCCCACGGCCCTCGGCGAGGTCGACGTCGTCTTCCCCATGCTCCACGGCCCGTACGGCGAGGACGGCACCCTCCAGGGGCTCCTCGAGCTCTCAGGTGTGCCGTACGTCGGCGCGGGTGTCCTCGCCTCGGCCGTCGGCCAGGACAAGGAGTACATGAAGCGGGTGTTCACCTCCTTCGGGCTGCCGGTCGGCCCGTACGAGGTCATCCGCCCCCGGCAATGGGAGTCCGACCGCGCCGCCGCCCGCAAGCGCATCATGGAGTTCGCCGCCGAACACGGCTGGCCGCTCTTCGTGAAGCCCGCCCGCGGTGGCTCCTCCATGGGCATCACCAAGGTCGACGACGCCGCCGGCCTCGACGAGGCCATCGAGGAAGCCCGCAGGCACGACCCCAAGTTCCTCGTGGAGTCCCTGCTGCGCGGCCGTGAGATCGAGTGCGGCGTGCTGGAGTTCGAGGACGGGCCCCGCGCCAGCGTCCCCGCAGAGATCCCGCCGGTCACCTCGCACGACTTCTACGACTTCGAGGCCAAGTACATCGACTCGGCGGCGGGCCTGGTGCCCGCCCCGCTCACCGAGGAGCAGACCGCCGAGGTCCGGCGGCTCGCCGTCGAAGCCTTCGAGGCCGCCTCCTGCGAGGGCCTGGTGCGCGCCGACTTCTTCCTCACCGAGGACGGCACGTTCGTCATCAACGAGATCAACACCATGCCGGGCTTCACCCCGATCTCCATGTACCCGCGCATGTGGCAGGAGAGCGGTGTGGACTACCGGGAGCTGGTGGACCGGCTCATCCAGTCCGCGCTGAACCGCTCCACCGGACTGCGCTGACCCCGAGGGCTAGAGACTCTCGGGCACCGTGTCCCTGACCGGTACGGCGAACGCCGACAGGGGGGTGGCGTCGTGGGCGTACTCCGCCCCGAGCGTCACCTCGACATACGCCTTGCGGTAGGTGGTCGTGAACCGCGGACCGGCGTCATCCCGCTGCTCCAGCAGCCAGTTGACGCCGTCCGCGTCGATCGCCTCGGACTGGACATCGTCCATCTTCGCGGGCCGGGGGACTCCGCAGCGCAGTACGATCGCCCCGTCCCCCCAGGCGGCGGTCAGCACGGAATCCGGTCCGGGATCACTCCGCTCGAGACCGGTAATGGTCTTCGGCAGCTCCTTGTGCAGCGCCCCGCAGTACGCTGCGGCCTCCGGCGACGGCGTGGGAGCCGTGACCGGGAGGCGAGCGTCGCCGGAGGAGCAGCCCACCGCGGCCAGGACGAGCAGGGCGGCGGCGGGCGCGGCGAGAAGTACGGATCGGGGGGACCGGCGGCGGGTGTGCGTCACCGGACCAGCGTAGTGGGGGGTCAGAGGTGGACGACCGGGCAGGTCAGCGTTCGTGTGATGCCGTCCACCTGCTGCACCTTGGCGACCACCATGCGGCCGAGGGCGTCGACCGTGTCGGCCTGCGCGCGCACGATCACGTCGTAGGGGCCTGTGACGTCCTCTGCCTGGATCACTCCCGGGAGCTTTGCGATGGTCTCGGCGACGATCGACGCCTTGCCCACCTCGGTCTGGATAAGGATGTACGCCTGTACCACGGAACCTCCAGGGCGGCCACGAGGATCATGTGGGGGAAAGGGACGCCACGTTATCGCGTTGCCGCGGGTCGCGGGGAGACCTGCGGGCCGGTTGACGTCCACAGCGTGGCGTACGCAGCACAGAAGTTGACGTATCTCTTGACGGTACCGACAGCAGCAAGGGCGCGCGACCGCAAGCCCACCGGTGCAGAAGGGGGACAGTGATGCCCGTACGTCCCGGGGCCACCGGCTCCCGTCGACGGCCCGTTCACGGTCCGGACCTCCGGCCGCTGAAGCAGCCCGGACAGGCGTCCGGTGCGATAAATGAGAGGTGAGACTCGGTGAAGGGAACCGTGGGCGAGTTGGGGGAGTTCGGGCTCATCAGAGAGCTCACTTCCCGGCTCACCACCACTCCGGCGGTACGACTGGGACCCGGCGACGACGCCGCGGTCGTGGCCGCTCCCGACCGCAGGGTCGTGGCCAGTACGGACATCCTGTTGGAAGGGCGGCACTTCCGCCGCGACTGGTCGACCGCGTACGACGTCGGCCGCAAGGCCGCCGCACAGAACCTCGCCGACATCGCTGCCATGGGCGCCGTGCCCACGGCGCTGCTCCTGGGCCTCGTCGTACCCGCCGACCTCCCGGTCACCTGGGCCGCAGAACTGATGGACGGGCTGCGTGACGAATGCCAGGTCGCCGGCGCCGCCGTGGTCGGGGGCGATGTCGTCGGCGGCGACACCATCACCGTCGCGATCACCGCGCTCGGCGATCTGCGCAACCACGAACCCGTCACCCGGTCCGGTGCCAGGCCCGGCGACGTCGTCGCCGTCACCGGCTGGCTCGGCTGGTCGGCCGCCGGATTCGCCGTGCTCTCCCGCGGCTTCCGCTCGCCGCGTGCCTTCGTCGAGGCCCACCGGAGGCCCGAACCGCCCTACCACGCGGGCCCCGCGGCGGCCGGACTCGGCGCCACCTCCATGACCGACGTCAGCGACGGGCTCGTCGCCGACCTCGGACACATCGCGGAGGCCAGCAAGGTCAGGATCGATCTGCGCTCCGGACTGATCGACATCCCCTCGCAGATGTCCGACATCGGACAGGCCGTCGGCGTCGACCCGCTGCAGTGGGTGCTCACCGGGGGAGAGGACCACGCGATCGTGGCGACCTTCCCCCAGGACGTGAAGCTCCCCGCCCGCTGGAAGGTGATCGGCGAGGTCCTCAACCCCTCCGCGCTGCCCCAGGTCACGGTCGACGGGGCGCCCTGGACGAGCAAGGGCGGCTGGGACCACTTCGGCTCCATCGAGGACGCCCAGTAGATTCCGGGGCATGGCCATACCGACCGCTGTTCCGCCCAGAGTGCTCACCGTCGCCGGATCCGATTCCGGCGGCGGTGCGGGCATCCAGGCCGACCTCAAGACGATGCTGGCCCTCGGGACGCACGGAATGAGTGTCCTGACCGCTGTGACCGCCCAGAACTCGCTGGGTGTCCAGGGGGCCTGGGACCTTCCCGTGGAAGCCGTACGCGCCCAGTACCGCAGTGTCGTCGACGACATCGGCGTCCAGGCCGTGAAGACCGGCATGCTGTCCTCGGCCGCGCTCGTCGACGCCGTCGCCGGCCTCCTGGCGGGGACGGACGCGCCCGTCGTCGTCGACCCCGTCGGGGTCTCCAAGCACGGGGACGCGCTGCTGGCCGCCGAGGCCCTCGATTCCGTACGGACGAAACTCCTGCCGACCGCGACGGTGGCCACCCCGAACCTCGACGAGGTGACCCAGCTCACCGGGATCACGGTCACCGACGAGCGGGGAATGCGGCTGGCCGCCGCCGAGGTGCTCTCCTACGGGCCGCGCTGGGTGGTCATCAAGGGCGGACACCTGCCCGGGGAGGCCGTGGACCTGCTGACGGACGGCAGCGAGGAACACTGGCTGCGCGCGCCGAGGCACGACAACCGGCACACCCACGGCACGGGCTGCACCCTGGCCTCGGCGATCGCGTGCGGACTCGCCAGGGGCCAGGACGTGCCGACGGCCGTACGGGGCGCGAAGGCGTACGTGACCGGCGCCATCGAAGCGGGCTTCGCGCTGGGCGGCGGGATAGGCCCCGTCGACCACGGCTGGCGGACCCGCGCCCGCTGAGGGCTGAGAGGAGCACAGCAAAAAGCCGGTCCACCGAGGTGGACCGGCTTTTTGGGCAACCGGAAGGCTGCGCTACGACGAGACGTCAGCGCGCGACCTTGCCGGCCTTGATGCACGAGGTGCAGACGTTGAGCCGCTTCGGCGTCCGACCGACCACGGCACGCACGCGCTGGATGTTGGGATTCCAGCGACGGGACGTACGGCGGTGCGAGTGCGAAATGCTGTTGCCGAAGCTCGGCCCCTTGCCGCAAACGTCGCAGTTGGCAGCCACGGGTCACTCCAAAGACTTCAGATGCACTTACAGTGAATTCCGGCGCGCCGGATTCATTTGACTGAAGTGGCGGTACCGGAGGAATGGCCCGACTCTCGCCGGGCAACCGAAGCAGCATACAACGGCTGCGTCGGAGATACGAAACTACCACGGACCGCGGGTCCGTCCCGCCCGCCCCTGTCCGGGCCAGGTGTTCCGGGCGAGGGCTACTCTGCGGTGCAGTCCGCCCCCCTCGGCCGCCTCAAGGAGGACCACACGGTGCCGCAGTCCCCCGACGCTCTGGACGCCGTCGCGGTGCGCACCTGGTGCTCACTGGCGCTGGAAGCCCTGGGCCGTGAGCGCGAGGCGATCGACGCCATCAACGTCTATCCCGTCGCCGACGGGGACACCGGCACCAACCTCTACCTGACCGTGGAGTCCGCGGCGGCAGCCGTCGAAGCGGTCTTCGCGGCCCATGAGACCGGCTCCACCGTGCCGGCCGCCGCCGACGCCGTACGGGCCATGGCGCACGGCGCGCTGATCGGCGCCCGGGGGAACTCCGGCACGATCCTGGCCCAGCTGCTGCGCGGCATGGCGGGCGTGCTCGCCGAGGCGGGTGACGCGGATCACCTGCGTACCGCCCTGGCCGAGGCCGCTACGGCCGCCCGCCGGGCCGTCGCCCACCCCGTGGAGGGCACGGTCCTCACCGTCGCCGACGCGGCCGCCGAAGCCGCCGCGGCCACCGCGGGCACCGCAGACCTCACCGCCGTGCTGGACGCCGCCTACGAAGGCGCGCGCACGGCACTGGCAGCGACCCCCGGGCAGCTCGCCGTCCTCGGCAGGGCAGGCGTCGTGGACGCGGGCGGACAAGGCCTCGTGACCGTGCTCGGGGCACTGGTCGAAGCGGTCGGCGGGCAGACACCGGCACGCACCGCGCCGGTGGCACCCGACGTCCTGCCCCTGACCGGCGACTGCGCCCCGGAGGGACCTGACAGCGGTCCCGCCTTCGAGGTGATCTACCTGCTGGAGGCCCGCGACGAAGCCGTCGACCGGCTGCGGAGCCGACTGGACGCGCTGGGCGACTCCCTCGTCGTGGTCGGCGGCGACGGCCTGTGGAACGTCCACGTCCACGTCGACGACGCCGGAGCCGCCGTGGAGGCGGGCGTCGAGGCCGGCCGGCCGTACCGGATCCGGATCACGCACTTCGCAGCCGACCGGGTCCGCGCCCACGTCGAACCCGCCCAGCGCGGCGTCGTCGTCGTGGTCCCCGGCGACGGGCTGTCCGGCCTGTGCACGGAGGCCGGGGCGACCACGGTGCTGGCGCGGCCCGGCGAGCCGCCGGCCAGCGGCGAACTGGTCGACGCGATCCGCCGGGCCCACGCCCGCGAGGTGGTCCTGCTGCCCAACGACGCCCAACTGCGCCACACCGCGGCGGCCGCCGCCGAGCAGGCCAGGGCCGAGGGCGTCCGCGTCGCCCTGATCCCCACCCGCGCCGCCGTCCAAGGGATCGCCGCGCTCGCCGTCCACGAACCGGACCGCAGCTTCGACGAGGACGTCGTGGCGATGACCGCGGCGGCCGGCGCCACCCGGTACGCCGAACTCGCCGTCGCCGAACGGCAGTCGTGGACCATGGCAGGCATCTGCCAGGCGGGCGACATCCTCGGCCTGATCGACGGGGACGTCGCCGTCATCGGCGAGGACGTCCCCGGCACGGCCCGGACCGTCCTGGACCGCATGCTGTCGGCGGGCGGCGAACTCGTCACCCTGGTCCTGGGCGAGGACGTCCCGGACGCCCTGGCCGAAGCCCTGCAGGAGCACGTCCGCGAGGGCTACCTGGCCGTCGACACGGTGATCTACCGGGGCGGCCACCAGGCGGCACCCCTGCTGATCGGCGTCGAGTAGCGGCCCCGGTGCGGTGCCCGGCGACATTTGTCGGTGCCGTGGTGTGCAATGGATCGCGTGTCCGCGTTCGATGAACCCCTCAAGAAGCTGCTCGGTGGAGCCACCGCGAAGGTGATGGCCGAACACCTCGACCTGCACACGGTCGGCGACCTGCTGCACCACTACCCCCGGCGCTACGAGGAGCGGGGCCGCCTCACGGCGCTCACCGAGCTCCCGCTGGACGAGCACGTGACGGTCGTCGCGCAGGTCGCCGACGCGCGGGTCATGATGTTCAACAACGGCCGCGGCAAGCGCCTCGAAGTCACCCTCACCGACGGCAGCGGCAGACTCCAGCTGGTCTTCTTCGGACACGGCGTCCACAAGCCGCACAAGGAGCTGCTCCCCGGCCGACGCGCGATGTTCGCCGGCAAGGTCTCCGTCTTCAACCGGAAGATGCAGCTCGCCCACCCCACCTACCAACTCCTCGACGCCCAGGACGAGGACGAGGCGACGGACGCAGTGGACTCCTTCGCCGGGCAGCTGTTGCCGATCTATCCCGCCTGCAAGCAGCTCGACTCCTGGCGGATCGCCAAGGCCGTCGACACCGTCCTGCCGAGCGCACAGGAGGCCGTCGACCCGCTGCCCGCGACACTCCGGGAGGGGCGCGGATTCGTCCCGCTGCCCGAGGCACTGCTCAAGATCCACCGCCCGCACACCAAGGCGGACATCGCGGCCGCACGGGAGCGGCTGAAGTGGGACGAGGCCTTCGTCCTCCAGGTCGCGCTCGCCCGCCGCCGCTACGCGGACACCCAACTCCCGGCGGTGGCACGCCGATCCGTCCCCGACGGACTGCTCGACGCCTTCGACGCCAAGCTGCCCTTCACACTCACCGAAGGCCAGCAGAAGGTCACCGGAGAGATCTTCGGCGACCTGGCGACGGAACACCCGATGCACCGGCTGCTGCAGGGCGAGGTCGGCTCGGGCAAAGCACAGCCGCTCGACGCGCTGGTTCTGACCCCCGAGGGCTTCAAGCCCATGGGGACCGTCGTGCAGGGCGACGAGGTAGTGGTTCCCACGGGGGAAGTTGCCACAGTTGACGGGGTGTACCCCCAGGGAGAGCGGGATGTCTGGCGGCTTGTTCTGTCCGACGACACGGTGGTCGAAGCCGATGACGAGCATCTGTGGATCGTCGGGACCAGCTGTGCCTGGGCCCGCGGGGACACGCCCAAGGTGATGACGACCCGCGAGATCAGGATGGACACGTGCAAGGCCAACGGGTCGTCCAAGTGGTATCTCCCGTCCGCCGCACCGGTGGATCTCACATCGAGGTCGGAGCCGCCCCTCGACCCCTATGTCTTCGGATTGCTGCTCGGGGACGGCTCGTTCCGTCACAACCTGCGTCTGTCCACGGCCGACGACGAGATCCTGACGGCAGCGCGATCCACACTGGGACCGGACTGCGAGCTGGTACCCGTGCCAGGTTCGACGTGTGACTACACCATCCGGATGACGGGGGTGAGGAGCGGGTCGCGGGAGAACCCGGTCATCAGCGTGCTGCGTGCGCTGAATCTGTGGGGGGCCACGTCGCACCACAAATTCGTCCCACCAGTATTCAAGAACACGACGATCAAGCATCGGCTTGCCGTCCTGCAAGGGCTCATGGACACGGACGGGACCGTGGACGCTCAAGGGATGCGTGTTTCGTTCTGCTCGGCCTCGCGGCGGTTGGCCGACGACGTGGCCTGGCTCGTTCGTTCACTCGGTGGGCGTGCCAGGGTGCATCCGCAACAGGCGGCCTTCACTGTATCGATTGCCATGCCTGCCGAGTACGTGCCGTTCCGACTCACTCGCAAGGCCTCACGCATGCGGACCCGACCGAAGTACAACACGTTCCGGCGCGGAATTCGCTCGGTCGAGTACGTCGGGCGAAAGCCGGTCCAGTGCATCAGCGTCGCCCACCCGAGTCACGCGTACGTCACCGATCACTTCACGGTCACGCACAACACGATGGTCGCCCTGCGCGCCATGCTCACCGTCGTCGACGCGGGCGGCCAGGCCGCGATGCTGGCACCCACCGAGGTGCTCGCCCAGCAGCACCACCGGTCCATCACCGAGATGATGGGCGAGCTCGCGGAGGGCGGCATGCTCGGCGGCTCCGACCGGGGCACCAAAGTGGTCCTGCTCACCGGCTCCATGGGCGTCCCGGCCCGCCGCCAGGCCCTGCTCGACCTGGTCACCGGCGAGGCCGGGATCGTGATCGGCACCCATGCGCTGATCGAGGACAAGGTGCAGTTCCACGACCTCGGTCTGGTCGTCGTCGACGAACAGCACCGCTTCGGCGTGGAACAGCGCGACGCGCTGCGCTCCAAGGGCAAGCAGCCGCCGCATCTGCTGGTCATGACCGCCACACCCATTCCCCGCACCGTCGCGATGACCGTCTTCGGGGACCTGGAGACCTCCGTCCTGGACCAGCTCCCGGCCGGCCGCTCACCCATCGCCAGCCATGTCGTCCCCGCCAAGGACAAGCCGCACTTCCTCAGCCGTGCCTGGGAACGCGTCCGCGAGGAAGTGGAGAACGGCCACCAGGCGTACGTGGTGTGCCCCCGCATCGGGGACGACGCCGACGGGGCCGCAGAGAAGAAGGGGAAGAAGCAGGCCGCCCCCGAGGAGAAGGGGAAGAAGCAGGCCGCCCCCGAGGACGACGCCGAGAAGCGTCCGCCGCTGGCCGTGCTGGAGATCGCCGAACAGCTCCGCAAGGGCGCGCTCACCGGCCTCCGGACCGAGGTGCTGCACGGCAGGATGCACCCCGACGACAAGGACGACGTGATGCGCCGGTTCGCCGCCGGCCAGGTCGACGTCCTGGTCGCCACCACCGTCATCGAGGTCGGGGTGAACGTCCCGAACGCCACCGCGATGGTGATCATGGACGCCGACCGCTTCGGGGTCTCCCAGCTGCACCAGCTGAGAGGCCGTGTCGGGCGGGGCTCCGCCCCCGGCCTCTGCCTGCTGGTCAGTGAGGCCCATGAGGCGAGTCCCGCCCGGGCCAGGCTCTCGGCCGTCGCCGCCACCCTCGACGGCTTCGAGCTCTCCCGGATCGACCTCGAACAGCGCCGCGAGGGCGATGTCCTCGGCCAGGCCCAGTCCGGCGTCCGCTCCTCCCTGCGGGTGCTCAGCGTCATCGACGACGAGGAGGTCATCGCGGCGGCCCGCGAGGAGGCCGTCCGCGTCGTCGCCGACGACCCCGCGCTGGAGCGGCTCCCCGAGCTGCGCATCGCGCTGGACGCGCTCCTGGACAAGGACAGGGAGGAGTACCTCGACAAGGGGTGACCAGGACCGGATCCGCACCGACGCCATATCGTGGGAGCACAGCACGCGTCCCGTCCTGCGTGCTGCCCGCTACCCGAGGACCAGACACCCATGACCCGCGTGATCGCCGGCTCGGCCGGCGGACGCCGCCTGGCCGTCCCGCCCGGCACCGGCACCCGCCCCACGTCCGACCGGGCGCGCGAGGGCCTGTTCTCCACCTGGGAAGCGCTCCTGGGCACCCTCGACGGCATCCGTGTCGCCGATCTCTACGCGGGCTCCGGCGCCGTCGGCCTCGAGGCGCTCTCCCGCGGTGCGGTCCACGCGCTGCTCGTGGAGGCCGACGCCGGGGCCGTACGCACCGTCCGTGACAACGTCCGCACCCTCGGCCTGCCGGGCGCCGAAGTCCGAGCGGGCAAAGCCGAGCAGATCGTGACAGGAACGGCACCCGCGGACCCTTACGACGTGGTGTTCCTCGACCCGCCGTACGCCGTCACCGATGGCGATCTTGGCGAGATACTGCTCACACTCCGTGCTCAGGGGTGGCTCAGCGACGATGCTCTCGTCACGGTGGAACGCAGCACCCGAGGCGGAGTATTCAGCTGGCCGACAGGATTCGAGCCACTGCGGGCCCGTCGCTACGGCGAGGGAACGCTTTGGTACGGTCGCGCCGCCTCTACGTGCGAAGACGCACGATGACCGCATCGGAGAGCGAGGGAACCACGTTGCGCCGCGCCGTCTGTCCGGGGTCGTTCGACCCCATCACCAACGGACATCTCGACATCATTGGCCGAGCCTCGAAGCTGTACGACGTCGTGCACGTCGCGGTGATGATCAACCAGTCCAAGACCGGTCTGTTCACGGTCGAGGAGCGGATCGAGATGATCCGCGAGGTCACCGCGGACTTCGGCAACGTCGAGGTCGAGTCCTTCCACGGGTTGCTGGTCGACTTCTGCAAGCAGCGCGACATCCCGGCGATCGTGAAGGGCCTGCGGGCCGTCAGCGACTTCGACTACGAGCTGCAGATGGCCCAGATGAACAACGGGCTCTCGGGGGTCGAGACACTCTTCGTGCCGACCAATCCCACCTACAGTTTCCTGTCGTCCTCCCTGGTCAAGGAGGTGGCGACCTGGGGCGGCGACGTCTCGCACCTGCTGCCGCCGTCCGTCCACGAGGCCCTCGTGGAGCGTCTCGGCCAGAAGTGATGTGCTGACCGTCCGTCACCAGGTGTCGGACGGCAGGCGACTGGCCTTACAGTCGTCCCGTCCGTCTCCAACAGCAGCAGAGAGTGGCGAGCACACGGTGGACGTGCAGAAGAAGCTCGACGAGATCGTCGAAACGGTCGGGAACGCCCGCGCCATGCCCATGTCGGCGTCCTGTGTGATCAACCGCGCCGAGCTGCTCGCGATGCTCGAAGAGGTGCGCGAGGCGCTGCCCGGCTCGCTGGCACACGCCGAGGAACTCATCGGCGGCCGTGAGCAGCTCGTGGAGCAGGCCAGGCAGGAGGCCGAGCGGATCATCGAGTCCGCCCACGCCCAGCGCGGCTCGCTGGTCTCCGACACCGAGATCGCCCGGCGGTCCCAGGCGGAGGCCGACCGGATCCTGTCCGAGGCCCGCAGGGAGGCCGACGAGGTCCGCGGCGAGGCCGACGAGTACGTCGACAGCAAGCTCGCCAACTTCGAGGTCGTCCTCACCAAGACCATCGGGTCCGTCGACCGCGGCCGGGAGAAGCTCCTGGGCCGCAGCGAAGGGCTCGACGAGCAGGGCTACGAGGACCCGGACTACACCGAGGCGCCCGAGCGCAGCGCGGACCCCGAGACGCTCAGGCGGCGCGCCGACGACTACGTCGACACCAAGCTCGGTGCCTTCGAGGCCGTGCTCGCCAAGACCCTGGAAGCCGTCGGCCGCGGCCGCCAGAAACTGCACGGCCGGGTCGCCACCGACGACCTCGGCGCGCACATGGCGGCCCAGGACGCCGCGGGCGGCCACCAGCGCACCAGCGACGAGGACCACTGGGCGGGACTGGCCGAGATCTCCACCCCCGAGCCGCAGCACACACCCGGGCAGCCCCTGTACGCGGAGCCCGCGCAGCCGGGCTACGCGCCGGTGGCGGACTACCAGGACGGCACGGTGCAGGACTACCAGGACGGCGGGGTGGCGGACTACCAGGACCCCTCGCAGACCGGGTTCCCCGTCCAGTCGCAGACCGAGCCGCAGTACGCGCAGACGTACGCCTACCAGGACCAGCAGGACGGCTACGGCTACCAGCAGCAGCCGGACCCGTACGCCGCCTACCAGCAGCAGGGCTACGACCAGGGCGGCCTCCAGGCGCAGCCCCAGCAGGACTACGGCTGGCCCCAGCAGGCCCAGGCGCCCCTGCCGCAGGGTGAGAGCGCGCTCGACGAGACCAGCCTCTTCGACACCAGCATGATCGACCTGGAGCAGCTGCGCCGGTACGAACAGGGGCGCTGACCGGAGCGGGGCGGCGGCAGTCCGGACCGGATTGGGAGCTGGGCGGTACGTCCAGTATCCTGGCTCTTCGGTCGCGCGTATGTCGCGATCCCGGCTGCCCTCTTCCTCCACGGACCTGGGCGGCCCCTCCGGAAGCTGCACATTGCACATGATTTCGAAAGCGGGAAAAGCCCTGAACGGTCACCTCGACCACCGCAACCCCCTCGTGTTCGATACGCGCGAGCTGGGTCGGCGTCCCGGTGCCCTGAAGCGGCTGACCCGCTCGGTGGAAGCGCCGAAGGATCTCGGTATCGACGGGGTCATCGGTGTGCCGGAGAAGGCACCCGTGGTGCTGGACCTCCGCCTCGAATCGGTCATGGAAGGGGTGCTCGTCACAGGCACCGCCCGTGCAACGGCCGAGGGGGAGTGCGTAAGGTGTCTGGAGCCGGTGCGCCTTGAGGTCGCAGCGGACTTCCAGGAGATGTTCTCGTACCCTGACGCCGATGACCGGAACCGCAGCAGGACCGCGGACCCGGTCGACGACGCCGAGGACGACGAGGACAGGTTCTTCCTCGAGGACGGCTTGTTCGACCTCGAGTCTGTGCTGCGTGACGCGGTAGTGCTCGCACTGCCGATGCAGCCGGTGTGCAAGGAGACCTGTGCCGGTCTGTGTTCCGAATGCGGAATCAGGCTGGACGAGAATCCCGGCCACCACCACGATGCCGTCGACGCACGTTGGGCGGCACTGCAAGGACTCGCCGAGACCGTTCAGGACGGCGAGAAGGACAACATGGGCGGCGCCGAACCTGGCGTCGACGAGAAGCAGGAGAAGTAGCCGTGGCTGTTCCGAAGCGGAAGATGTCGCGCAGCAACACGCGCCACCGCCGGTCGCAGTGGAAGGCTGCGGTCCCCACCCTGGTTTCGTGCGAGCGTTGCCAGGAGCCGAAGCTCCAGCACATTGCGTGCCCGAGCTGCGGCACCTACAACAAGCGCCAGGTCCTCGAGGTCTGAGCGGCTGGTGAGAGGCCCGATGTCTGAGTTGTCCAGCGCCAAGAAGCAGGCAGACAACGTCAACACAGCCTCGTCCCACACGCTTCTGGAAGGGCGGCTCGGGTACCACCTCGAGTCCGCCCTTCTGGTGCGTGCGCTGACCCACCGTTCGTACGCGTACGAGAACGGCGGTCTGCCCACCAACGAGCGGCTCGAATTCCTCGGGGATTCGGTGCTCGGCCTGGTGGTCACGGACACGCTGTACCGCACCCACCCCGACCTGCCCGAAGGCCAGCTGGCCAAGTTGCGGGCCGCGGTGGTCAACTCGCGTGCACTTGCGGAAGTGGGCCGCGGCCTCGAACTCGGCTCCTTCATCCGGCTCGGCCGCGGTGAAGAGGGCACGGGTGGCCGGGACAAGGCTTCCATCCTCGCCGACACCCTTGAAGCGGTGATCGGCGCCGTCTATCTCGACCAGGGCCTCGGCGTGGCCTCGGAGCTGGTACACCGGCTCTTCGACCCGCTGATCGACAGGTCCTCCAACCTCGGAGCCGGCCTGGACTGGAAGACCAGTCTCCAGGAGCTCACCGCGAGCGAGAGCCTCGGAGTCCCCGAGTACCTCGTCACGGAGACCGGCCCCGATCACGAGAAGACCTTCACTGCTGCTGCTCGCGTCGGTGGTGTCTCGTACGGCACCGGCACCGGCCGTAGCAAGAAGGAAGCGGAGCAGCAGGCGGCAGAATCCGCCTGGCGTGAGATCAGCGCCGCCGCAGAAGCGCGGGAGGCGGCAGAGAAGGCCGCTGCCGACGCAGGAGTCGCCGAGACCCCTGCCGACCCGTCGCCGAACACGGACGCCACTCCGGCCTGAACCGTCCGACAGCCCCTCGGTGCCTGGCGCACCGGGGGGTTTTCGCTGGCCTCCGCCGTCTGCTGTCATGTCTGCTGGTTCGTCTTCGAAGGAGCGCCGTGCCCGAACTGCCCGAGGTCGAAGTCGTCCGGCGCGGTCTGGAGCGCTGGGTCACCGGACGGACCGTCGACGAGGTGGAGGTCCTGCACCCGCGGGCGGTCCGCAGGCACCTCGCGGGCGGGCCGGACTTCGCCGCCCGGCTGACGGGCCGGCGCTTCGGCACGGCAATGCGCCGCGGCAAGTACCTCTGGGTGCCGCTGGAGGAGGTGTCCTCCTCGCTGCTCGGCCACCTCGGCATGAGCGGTCAGCTGCTGGTGCAGGCCGGGGAGGCCCCCGACGAGAAGCATCTGCGGATCAGGATCCGCTTCGACGACGATCTCGGCACCGAACTGCGCTTCGTCGACCAGCGGACCTTCGGCGGGCTCTCGCTCCACGAGAACACCCCTGACGGGCTGCCCGACGTCATCGCTCACATCGCGCGCGACCCCCTCGACCCGGCCTTCGACGACGCGGCGTTCCACACGGCGCTGCGCCTGCGCCGTACGACGGTCAAGCGAGCCCTGCTCGACCAGTCCCTGATCAGCGGGGTCGGCAACATCTACGCGGACGAGGCGCTCTGGCGCAGCCGGCTGCACTACGAGCGGCCCACCGCGACCCTCACCCGGCCGAAGTCGGCGGAGCTGCTGGGCCATGTCCGGGCGGTGATGCACGAGGCGCTCGATCAGGGTGGCACCAGCTTCGACAGCCTCTACGTCAACGTGAACGGCGAGTCCGGCTACTTCGACCGGTCGCTCGACGCGTACGGACGCGAGGACGAGCCGTGCCGCCGCTGCGGGACGCCGATGCGCCGTCACCCCTGGATGAACCGCTCCAGCTATTTCTGCCCACGCTGCCAGCGTCCGCCGCGTACGGGCTGAGAGTGCTCGGGCCTTCGGCCGCGTACGGGCTGAGGCGGTTCCGGCCGTTCCGCCGCGTCCGCGTACCGGCTGAGGGGGCTCAGGCTCCGCGCGTCCCGTCGTAGCGCCCGCGTGCGTCGAGCACCTCGGGCATGCTGCCCTGTACGAGGTGGATGAGTCCCAGCAACTGTCCGGTGACCTCGCGGCCCAGAGCTGTCAGCTCGTAGTCGACCCGCGGCGGGTTGGTGGGCCGGGCATCCCTGTGCACCAGGCCGTCGCGTTCCAGGGCGTGCAGGGTCTGGGAGAGCATCTTCTCGCTGACCCCGTCGATCCGGCGGCGCAGCTCGTTGAAGCGGAGACTGCCCCCGTGCAGCGCGCCGAGCGTCAGACTGCCCCAGCGGCCCGTGACGTGCTCCAGCGTTCCGCGCGAGGGGCAGTTCCGGGAGAACACGTCGAACGGCACTTCGCTGCCGTCGCGCGCGGAGTCCGCCTCTGTCCCGCCGATGTCCGTCCCGCCCATGCGAGCCAGCTTACGCGTGTGCAGCGCTCACTTCTGGTGAGCGCTGCACACGTCATGCCGTCGCGAAGGGGCCGGAAGGCGGCCGGGAGCCGGTCAGAAACCGAAATCCTGCGTCCACCACGGGCCGCCGGAACCGAGCTGCACACCCACGCCGAGCGTCGTGTAGTCGCAGTTGAGTATGTTCGCGCGGTGGCCGTCGCTGTTCATCCAGGCGTCCATCACAGCCTGCGCGTCGGCCTGGCCGCGGGCGATGTTCTCGCCGCCGAGGCCTTCCACCCCCGCCTTGTCGGCGCGGTCCCAGGGGGTTGCCCCGTCGGGGTCGGTGTGGCCGAAGAAGCCGCGGGCTGCCATGTCCTCGCTGAAGCTCTGGGCGAGCGCGTTCAGGGAGGCGCTCGCGGTGACCGGGCGGCAGCCGACCTTCGCGCGCTCCTGATTCACCAGGGCGAGCACCTCGGCCTGTGCGGAGGTGTCGGCCGTCGGGGCCGCGGTCGAGCGGCTCGGAGTGGCGGACGGCTTCTTCGGCGCGGCGGGGGCCCTGGTGGCCGGGCTCGAAGGCTTCTTCGACTCCGTGGCCGGCGCCTTCGTGCGCTCCGGCTTCTTCGTCGGCTTGTCGGCCTTCCTGGCCGCCGGCTTCGAGGCGGTGGCGGACGGCTCCTTCGTCGGAGTGGCCGAGGCGGACTTCGACGGCGCCGCAGGGCGCACGCTGCTCCGTCCGGCCTGCGCGGACGCGGACTCCGATGTGCGGTCGGTCGGCGTGGCGGAGGAACCGCCCTGCGTCAGCAGGTCCGGGGCACCGCCCGCGCGGACCTGGTCGGCGGCGGGGCCGCCGCTCACGCTGTAGGTGTCACCGCCGGGCAGCAGACCCGATGCGACAGCGACCGCGCCGACGGCCACGGCCGCGGACACGCCGAGGAGTCCGGTGCGCAGAGGCGCCCCGGCCCGCTTCCTGCGGCGGTTGCCGCGGTGCCCGCTTGTCCCGTCTGCTGTGTGCTGGTCAGCGGCGGGGGCTGCGCCCGAGCGTCGATGGCGTCCCATGCGCTGTGCCTTCCTATTGCTCCGGGCGTCACTGCGACGTCACCGTGTTCACTGTCGATCTCACCCATTCGGGTGAGGCTATTGCGAGGGGACTGTACGCCATGGCGTAAAGGGGCGACGTGCTCGTTGAGCAATTGGCCCGTTAGCGTTCGGGCATGAGCGAAGATGCACGACTGGTCGTCTGGGTACGCGGCCGAGTACAGCAAGTAGGGTTCCGCTGGTTCACCAGGGCAAATGCTTTGGAGATCGGAGGCCTCACCGGCTTTGCCCTCAATCTCGACGACGGCAGAGTGCAGGTTGTCGCGGAAGGGACACGTGAGAATTGCCACCGTCTGCTGGACTGGCTCGGCTCCGACGACACACCCGGCCGTGTGGACGGCGTCACTGAGATCTGGGACACGCCGCGCGGTGGATACGAGGGATTCGCAATCCGCTGACCGGGGTGACGAAGGGCATGCGGATCCGCTCCGTATCCGGGGAGCGGCGAGGGGTGACGGCGCCGGCCGTCGAGGACCTCGCACCCGAAATGACCTGCGAAAGAACCCGTCGGCGGAGCATGGTTGCCAAGAACGTCATGTCATGCCAGGCTGCGGCATTGACGAAGATCTCCACGCCCCTCGGGACCCCGCAGGAGAGTCGCGCCGCATGATCGTCCGGCCGCGCACCCCCGGGACACCCGCCTCAACGGGGTGTGATCGTGTTGACCGTCAAACTTTTTGGTGAGACGCTGAAAACCCCGCGCACCTTAGCTGTTTGGCAGAGCTGTTTGGCAGCAGAACCACAGTGAAGACAGAGCACTGCCGAGCACCGCGGGTGCGATTCCCTCACGACCCACACCGCATCGGTCGGTCACTCAGTGTGGAGGACCATCCATCATGGCAAAGGCGCTTCTCGGTTACGTCGGCGGTTCCGATCCGCGACTCCTCGCCGAGATGCGACGGCTCCAGCAGCGCGTCCAGGACCTGGAATCCGAGCTCGTACGGATCCAGGACGAGAACGACGCGCTGAACGCCGCCGCCCAGCACCAAGAGTCGCTGCTCGACAGCATCGACATCGACGTACCCCAGGCGGAGCCCGCGCTGACCTGACCGATGGCCCTGTCGGGGCCGGTCGGGCTGCACGTGGCAGCCGTACGGGATCACCACTGGAATGTCTTCGTCACGGATCGTCGTCCGGGAACACCATGGATTGCTTGTGATCCGGTCCGCTCGCGATCCGTCACGCAGGACTGCATGCGAATTACAAGGGACGCCTCGGCGTCCCTTCTTTCTTTGCCCCCCGGCCCGTCCCGGATCTATCGCTCTTCGCCTACCGTCTGATGTGCCCTGCACCTTCATCAGCGAAACCGAGAGTGAAAGGTAGAGTCCGGCGGCGTGCACCTCAAGGCCCTGACCCTGCGTGGTTTCAAATCATTCGCTTCCGCCACGACCCTGCGGTTCGAACCGGGGATCACCTGCGTCGTCGGTCCCAACGGGTCCGGAAAATCCAATGTGGTGGACGCGCTCTCCTGGGTCATGGGCGAGCAGGGCGCCAAAAGCCTGCGCGGCGGCAAGATGGAAGACGTGATCTTCGCCGGCACCACCGGCAGACCACCGCTCGGCCGCGCGGAAGTGTCCCTGACCATCGACAATTCCGACGGTGCGCTGCCCATTGAGTACGCCGAGGTGACGATCACCCGGATCATGTTCCGCAACGGCGGCAGCGAATACCAGATCAATGGCGACACCTGCCGGCTGCTCGACATCCAGGAACTCCTCTCGGACTCCGGTATCGGCCGCGAGATGCACGTCATCGTCGGGCAGGGGCGGCTGGACTCCGTACTGCACGCCGATCCGATGGGGCGCCGCGCCTTCATCGAGGAGGCGGCCGGCGTGCTCAAGCACCGCAAGCGCAAGGAGAAGGCGCTGCGGAAGCTGGAGGCGATGGGGGCCAACCTGGCCCGGGTCCAGGACCTGACCGACGAACTGCGGCGCCAGCTCAAACCGCTGGGCCGCCAGGCCGCCGTCGCCCGCCGTGCCGCCGTCATCCAGGCCGACCTGCGTGACGCGCGGCTGCGCCTCCTCGCCGACGACCTGGTCGGGCTGCACGACGCGCTGCGCGGAGAGATCGCCGACGAGGCGGCGCTCAAGCTGCGCAGGGAGAAGGCCGAGGCCGAGCTCAAGGCGGCGCTCGCCCGCGAGGCCGACCTCGAGGACGAGGTACGGCGGCTGGCGCCGAGGCTGCAGCGGGCCCAGCAGACCTGGTACGAACTCTCGCAACTGGCCGAACGCGTACGGGGCACGATCTCGCTCGCCGACGCGCGCGTGAAGAGCGCCTCCGCCGCACCGGAGGAGGAGCGGCGCGGCCGGGACCCCGAGGACATGGAGCGCGAGGCCGCCCGGATCCGCGAGCAGGAGGCGGAGCTGGAGGCCGCGCTGGAGGCGGCACAACACGCGCTGGAGGACACCACCGCGCACCGGGCCGAGCTGGAACGCGAGTTGGCTGCCGAGGAGCGCAGGCTCCGGGACGCCGCCCGCGCCATCGCCGACCGGCGCGAAGGTCTCGCCCGGCTGAACGGCCAGGTCAACGCTGCCCGCAGCCGCGCCGGTTCGGCGCAGGCGGAGATCGACAGGCTCACCGCGACCCGGGACGAGGCACGCGAGCGGGCGGTCGCCGCACAGGAGGAGTACGAACAGCTCAGGGCCGAAGTCGACGGTCTGGACGCGGGCGACGCGGAACTGGCGGAACAGCACGAGGCCGCCAAGCAGGAACTGGTCGGGGCCGAGGCCGCACTCGGTGCCGCCCGGGAGGCGGCCACCTCCGCGGAGCGCAAGCGTGCCGCGCTCGCCGCCCGCCACGAGGCGCTCTCGCTGGGGCTGCGCCGCAAGGACGGCACGGGCGTGCTGCTCGGCGCGGGGGACCGGCTGTCGGGACTGCTCGGCCCGGCCGCGGAACTCCTCACGGTGGCTCAGGGGTACGAGGTCGCTGTGGCGGCGGCTCTGGGGGCGGCGGCCGACGCCATCGCGGTGACGGACCCGGCGACGGCGGCGGACGCGATCCGTCTGCTGCGCAAGCAGGACGCGGGCCGCGCGGCGCTGCTGCTCGGAGGTGCGGGGGCCGCTGCGGGACACCTGCCCGGCCAGGCGTCCGGCGCGGACGGCGGCGGCACGGAGCACGGTGCGGGGTTCGTACCCGGACAGGGCGGGCAGCCCGGTGCACCCGGGTACCCGGCCACCGGGCAGGCCGCGCAGCCGGGGCGGACCGTTCCGGCGCCGGCCGATCCGGCGTCGGCCCTGGTGTCCGCGGTCGTTCCGGACGCGGCCGTCGCGGCCGCCGGCCGGACGGGGGCCGCGCCCGCACCGTCCGTCGCCCGGTTCGTGCAGGGACCCGCCGAACTGATGGTGGCCGTACGGCGGCTGGTGCGCGACATGGTCGTCGTCGGCACGCTGGAGGACGCCGAGGACCTGGTCGCCGCGCACCCGGGGCTGACCGCGGTGACCGGCGAGGGCGATGTGCTGGGAGCGCACTTCGCGCACGGAGGTTCCGCCGGGGCGCCCAGCCTTCTGGAGGTGCAGGCATCGGTCGACGAGGCCGCGGCCGAGCTGGCCGAGCTGGCCGTACGGTGCGAGGAGCTCGCCGGGGCGCAGCACCGCGCCGGCACCCTGCGCAGCGAGGGCGCCGCCCGTGTGGAGGAGCTGGGGGAACGGCGCCGTGCCGCGGAACGGGAGAAGTCCGGGGTGGCCCAGCAGCTCGGCCGCCTGGCCGGGCAGGCCCGTGGCGCAGCCGGGGAGGCCGAGCGCACCACCGCGTCCGCGGCGCGGGCGCAGGAGGCCCTGGAGCGTGCCACCGAGGAGGCGGAGGAGCTGAGCGAGAGACTGCTCGTCGCCGAGGAGACCCCGGTGGAGGAGGAGCCCGACACTTCCGTACGGGACCGGCTCGCCGCCGACGGCGCGAACGCACGCCAGACCGAGATGGAGGCGCGGCTCCAGGTCCGTACCCACGAGGAACGGGTCAAGGGACTCGCAGGACGCGCCGAGGCGCTCGATCGCGGGGCGCGCGCCGAGCGCGAGGCCCGGACCCGCGCGGAGCAGCGCCGCGCCAGGATGCGCCACGAGGCGGCGGTGGCCACCGCGGTGGCTTCCGGAGCCCGTCAGCTGCTCGCGCACGTCGAGGTGTCCGTCGTACGGGCCGAGGAGGAGCGGGTTTCGGCCGAGGCCGCGAAGGCGGGGCGCGAGCGTGAACTGGCGGCCGAACGCAACCGGGGCCGTGACCTCAAGGGCGAGCTCGACCGGCTGACCGACTCGGTGCACCGCGGTGAGGTGCTCGGGGCGGAGAAGCGGCTGCGGATAGAACAGCTGGAGACGAAGGCGCTGGAGGAGTTCGGCGTGGAGCCGGCCGGTCTGGCCGCCGAGTACGGCCCCGGCCGGCTCGTGCCGCCGTCCCCCGCGGCGGAGGGCGAGGAGCTTCCGGAGGATCCGGAGCACCCCCTCAACCAGCCGAAGCCGTTCGTCAGGGCGGAGCAGGAGAAGAGGCTGAAGGCGGCCGAACGGGCGTATCAGCAACTCGGGAAGGTGAATCCTCTCGCCCTTGAGGAGTTCTCCGCGCTGGAGGAACGGCACAAGTTCCTCTCCGAGCAGCTCGAGGACCTGAAGAAGACCCGCGCCGATCTGATGCAGGTGATCAAGGAGGTCGACGAGCGGGTCGAGCAGGTGTTCACCGAGGCGTTCCGGGACACCGCGCGTGAGTTCGAGGGCGTCTTTTCCCGGCTCTTCCCCGGTGGTGAGGGCAGGCTCATCCTCACCGACCCGGACAACATGCTGACGACCGGACTCGATGTCGAGGCCAGGCCGCCGGGCAAGAAGGTCAAGCGGCTGTCGCTGCTGTCGGGCGGCGAGAGATCCCTTACGGCCGTTGCCCTGCTGGTCTCCATCTTCAAGGCCAG
Source organism: Streptomyces sp. NBC_00887 (assembly GCF_045207585.1). Lineage (NCBI taxonomy): Bacteria > Bacillati > Actinomycetota > Actinomycetes > Kitasatosporales > Streptomycetaceae > Streptomyces > Streptomyces sp. NBC_00887. The sequence goes on along the minus strand of NZ_CP108788.1, from coordinate 4,288,377 downwards.
ACCGAGCCCGTTCTACGTGATGGACGAGGTCGAGGCGGCGCTCGACGACACCAATCTGCAGCGTCTGATCCGGATCATGGAGGAGCTCCAGGAGAGCTCACAGCTGATCGTGATCACGCATCAGAAGCGGACGATGGAGGTCGCCGACGCGCTGTACGGCGTCTCGATGCAGGGCGACGGAGTCTCCAAGGTGATCAGCCAGCGGCTCCGCTGAGGACCTGCGGGGCCGGGCGGACCGTGGGCACACACGGGCACGCCGTCTTTACCTAATCTTCAACACTTCAACGCACCTTTTGGGTGCTAGTGGGTAGGTGTCAACACTCCTCGACCCTGACTCTCGCCTTGACTTCGAAACTTGAACACATAACCTCGGCAATGTTGTTTTTACCTTCAAGTGGTGTCCGACGGGAAGTTGTGCGCCACTGGAGGAGCTCACCCCCCACGCCTGACGTTGCGGCCAGGCATCAGGAGTTCATGTGACCAGCACAGAGCACGGACCGGACTCCGGAGCCCGGGCGGCCCACCCGGAGCATCTCGGCCATGTCATCTTCATCACCGCAGCGGCGGCGATGGGTGGCTTCCTCTTCGGCTACGACAGCTCCGTGATCAACGGAGCGGTGGAAGCCATCCGTGACCGCTACGACATCGGCTCGGGGACGCTGGCGCAGGTCATCGCCATCGCGCTGATCGGTTGTGCGATCGGCGCGGCGACCGCGGGACGCATCGCCGACCGGATCGGACGCATCCGCTGCATGCAGATCGCCGCCGTGCTGTTCACCATCAGCGCCATCGGCTCCGCGCTCCCGTTCGCCCTGTGGGACCTCGCCATGTGGCGGATCATCGGCGGCTTCGCGATCGGTATGGCCTCGGTCATCGGCCCGGCCTACATCGCCGAGGTCTCGCCGCCCGCCTACCGCGGCCGGCTCGGCTCCTTCCAGCAGGCGGCCATCGTCATCGGCATCGCCATCTCGCAGCTGGTCAACTACGGCATCCTGCAGATCGCCGACGGCGACCAGCGCGGTGAGATCGGCGGCCTGGAGGCCTGGCAGTGGATGCTCGGCGTCATGGTCGTGCCCGCCGTCCTCTACGGGCTGCTGTCCTTCGCGATCCCCGAGTCGCCGCGCTTCCTGATCTCCATCGGCAAGAAGGACCGGGCCCGCAAGATCCTCGGAGAGGTCGAGGGGAAGAACGTCGATCTCGACGCCCGCGTGCTCGAGATCGAGACGGCCATGCACCGCGAGCACAAGTCCACGTTCAGCGACCTGCTCGGGAGCCGCTTCGGCTTCCTGCCGATCGTCTGGGTCGGTATCGGACTGTCCGTCTTCCAGCAGCTCGTCGGCATCAACGTGGCGTTCTACTACTCGTCGACGCTGTGGCAGTCGGTCGGCATCGACCCGACCAGCTCGTTCTTCTACTCGTTCACCACGTCGATCATCAACATCATCGGCACCGTGATCGCGATGGTCCTCGTGGACCGGGTCGGCCGCAGGCCGCTCGCTCTCGTCGGCTCGGCCGGTATGGCCATCGCGCTCGCCGTCGAGGCCTGGGCCTTCTCCGCCGACCTGGTCGACGGCAAGCTCCCCGACACCCAGGGCACCGTCGCACTCGTCGCGGCCCATGTCTTCGTGCTCTTCTTCGCGCTGTCGTGGGGTGTCGTGGTCTGGGTCTTCCTCGGTGAGATGTTCCCGAACCGCATCCGCGCCGCCGCGCTCGGAGTCGCCGCGTCCGCGCAGTGGATCGCCAACTGGGCGATCACCGCGAGCTTCCCGAGCCTGGCCGACTGGAACCTGTCGGGCACCTACATCATCTACACCTGCTTCGCCGTGCTCTCGATCCCCTTCGTGCTCAAGTTCGTGAAGGAGACCAAGGGCAAGGCGCTGGAGGAGATGGGCTAATCCCCGCTGCCCCTCTCCTCGGAACAGAACGCTGCCCCGGTCCGGCCACTCGCCCGACCGGGGCAGCGTGCTGTCGCGGGCCGGTACCGCGCGACGGACCGGCCGTCAGAAGCCGGCGAGGCCGCCGCCGTCCCCGCGGACGGCCGGGCGCGGCAGCAGCGCGTACACCCCCGCCGCGGCCAGGAGCGTCGCCGCCCAGCCCAGGCCGTAGCGGCCGATCCAGGTGGTGGCGAGAGGGCCGGCGAACCACTCCACCCTCGTGAACAGGAGCCCCACGGCGAGGGCAGCCGCCCACGCGGTCATGGCCTGCCAGCAGAAGCCGGCCGAGTACCAGTAGGCGCTGCGGGACGTCGTGTCCATCAGGGCCGCCGCGTCGTACGTACGCCCCCGGAGCAGATCCGCGCCGAACACTCCGATCCAGGCGGAGAACGTCACGGCGAGCAGGGCCAGGAAGGAGATGAACGTGTCGACGAAACTCGTCGCCACCATCATCAGCAGCCCCCCGAGCAGCAGGCTGATGGCGGCGTTCACGCCCACGGCCCAGGCGCGGGGCATCGCGAACCCGAGAGTCTGCGCGGTGAAGCCGGCGGAGTACATCGACATGGCGTTGATCATCACCATGCCGAAGACGGCGATCAGGAGATACGGCACCGAGATCCAGCCCGGCAGGAGCGGCCCGATGAAGGCCACCGGATCCTCCGTGGCGGCCAGTTCCGGCGTGCCCACCGCCATCACCGCGCCCATCATCACCATCGGCAGGACGATGATCAGTGCCCCTCCCACGGTCGCGCCGACCATCATCCGGCCGGAGGCCGAACGCGGCAGATAGCGGGCGAAGTCCGGGGCGGAGGGGACCCAGCTGATGCCTCCGGCGACCAGGGTCCCGATCCCCGCGATCACCATCGCCGCCGGGCCCGCGGGCCGGTCCAGGACGGCCCTCCACGCTGTCGAGCCGATCACATGGGCCAGTACGAGGAGACTGGCGCCGCCGAAGAGGTACGACGACACGGCACAGCACCCTCGCAGTGCCCGGATGCCGAGCCCCGAGACCAGGAAGCTGCACGCCACGAAGGCCGTGAGGGTCACCATGACCAGGCTGGTGGTGCTCCGGACACCGAACAGCAGGTTGAGCACCGCCAGCGTGGCGTAGGAGCCGGTGACCGCGTTGACCGTCTCCCAGCCCCAGCGGGCCACCCACAGCAGGGCGCCGGGGAACAGGTTGCCGCGCTGGCCGAAGACCGCCCGCGACAGCGCCATGCCGGGCGAACCGCCTCGCTTCCCGGCGATCGACACCAGGCCGACCAGCCCGAAGGAGAGCAGCGGGGCCGTGGCCGCGACGGCGAGTACCTGCCAGAAGTTCAACCCGTTGAAGACGGTGAGACCGGCGCCCACCGTCAGCAGCAGCACCGTCATGTTCGCCGTCACCCAGGTGGGGAAGAGGGCGCCGACCCGGCCGGTGCGTTCGGCGTCGGGGACGGGATCGAGACCGCGATTCTCCACGGACAGGAGCGTACCTTTACCACCAAAAGGTGCATAACGCCCCAAGGTCCGTCCGGGCGGAACCCCGGAACCGCGCCCGGACCACAGCGGTGGCCGATACTGGACGGGTTATGGAAATCGTCATCCTTGCTGTAGTCATCGCCCTGGTCGCGGTCGGCCTGATCAGCGGGCTCGTGGTCAGCAGCCGCAAGAAGAAGCAGCTGCCGCCCTCGGCGCCGTCGAGCACGCCGACCATCACTCCTCCCGCCGAACCCCACATCGGCGACGAGGCCGAGGCGCCGCGCGACGAAGCGCGGCGCACCATCGAGGAGGTCGGTCCCCCCGGAACCGAGGCTCCCGCCGGGGAAGCCCCGGTGGTCATCGAGCCGGAGATCCCCCCGCTCGAAGTCCCCGAGCCCACCGAGGGCCGCCTGGTACGCCTCCGCGCCAGGCTCGCCCGCTCGCAGAACTCCCTGGGCAAGGGGCTGCTCACGCTCCTGTCCCGCGACAACCTCGACGAGGACACCTGGGAGGAGATCGAGGACACGCTCCTGACCGCCGACGTCGGTGTCGCGCCCACCCAGGAACTGGTGGAGCGGCTCCGCGAGAGGGTCCGCATCCTCGGGACCCGTACGCCGGAAGGCCTGCGCACGCTGCTGCGCGAGGAGCTCATCACCCTTCTCGGCACCGACTTCGACCGTGCCGTCAAGACGGAGGGCGGCGCCGAGACGCCCGGCGTCGTGATGGTCGTCGGAGTCAACGGCACCGGCAAGACGACCACCACGGGCAAGCTCGCCCGGGTGCTCGTCGCCGACGGCCGCAGCGTCGTGCTCGGTGCGGCCGACACCTTCCGCGCCGCCGCCGCGGATCAGCTCCAGACCTGGGGCGAGCGCGTCGGCGCCCGCACGGTCCGCGGACCCGAGGGCGGCGACCCCGCGTCGATCGCCTTCGACGCGGTGAAGGAAGGCATCGCCGAGGGCGCGGACGTCGTACTCATCGACACCGCCGGCCGGCTGCACACCAAGACCGGCCTCATGGACGAGCTCGGCAAGGTCAAGCGCGTCGTCGAGAAGCACGGGCCGCTCGACGAGATCCTCCTCGTCCTCGATGCCACGACGGGCCAGAACGGCCTGGTGCAGGCACGGGTGTTCGCCGAGGTCGTCGACATCACCGGGATCGTCCTCACCAAGCTGGACGGCACCGCCAAGGGCGGCATCGTCATCGCGGTCCAGCGTGAGCTGGGCGTACCGGTGAAGCTCATCGGCCTCGGTGAGGGGCCGGACGACCTGGCTCCGTTCGAGCCGGAAGCCTTCGTCGACGCATTGATCGGCGACTGACTCCCGTACCCCCGCGCACGCCGGAAGGGCGGCGGACCCTCCTCGGGTCCGCCGCCCTTCCGGCTGGCGCGCCTGTCACCAGCGGTGGCATATGTAGGCCAGCGTGCCCAGCAGCAGTCGTGCCTGCGGGGGAGCGACAGCCGTGTCCGGCTGCGGGGGGCGCAGCCACCGGACCGGCCCCAGACCCCCGAGGTCGGACGGTGGAGCCGTGATGTACGAACCCGGGCCCAGCGCACGCAGATCCAGGTCCGCGTCGTCCCAGCCCATCCGGTACAGGAGCCCCGGCAGTCCGGTCGCGGCGCCTGGGGCGACGAAGAACTGCGTCCGCCCGGTGGGGGTCACCGTCACAGGGCCCAGCGGCAGCCCCATCCGCTCCATGCGTACCAGGGCCCGCCGGCCGGCGGTCTCGGCGACGTCGAGCACGTCGAAGCTGCGGCCCACGGGGAGCAGCATCGAGGCGCCGGGCACCTCTGCCCAGGCGGTCGCGGCGATCGTGAAGGTGGCGCCTGCCGGCACCTCCTGGGCGAAGTCCAGGGGATGTGCCCCGGGTGCAGCGCACACCCTGTCGCCGCACGAGCAGGCGCCGTCCCTCGCCCGTGCTCCCGGAGCCACCGCCCAGCCCCAGATTCCTGTGTACTCGGCCACCGCGGTGCCCTCGGCCGCACGGCCGCGGCGCCGCGAGCCGGATCGCATCTCACGGATGCCGCCGATCGTGAAGCCCATGCCCCCTCCAACGGGTCCGAGTCACCGGTGGTTACGACCCGGAGCGCACGAGCGTCCTCCGGTGCTGCCGACGGTCATCTGACGCGCGGGGGTGACATCGGGGGGTTGCGCGATACGGTTCACGCGCCCCTGAGTGCTTCACTCCGCTCGTGCCTGATCGCGGCCTGTCAAGTGAATCGCGGTCAGCGCCGGGCGTGTTCATCCGAAGGGGTGGCGAATGGTGGCGTTTCTGCGGTCACCCTCGCGCGAGCAGTGATCGTAGGATTACCGTCGGTACTCGAACCATGCAATTGCATGTGCGCTCACGGGTATGCCCCGGGCAACCCGACTCTCTGTTCGATGGTGCGCAACGCCCGTACGGGCAGCACCGATGCACGGCATTCTGATAGAGGTTCGCGCGACAGGTTTCAGCGGGATGGGGGCGTTCCAGTGAGTGGCAGCGGCGCAGGCGAGGCGAATGCCGGGAAGCGCCCCAACGGGCAATTGGGATCATGGTTCGTGCGCAGCGGCTGGTCGAAGGGCGAGCTCGCACGCCAGGTGAACCGACGTGCGCGCCAGCTGGGCGCCCACCACATCAGCACCGACACCTCCCGGGTCCGGCGCTGGCTCGACGGCGAACAGCCGCGTGAACCCATCCCGCGCATCCTCTCCGAGCTCTTCTCCGAGCGCTTCGGCGCCGTCGTCGCCGTCGAGGACCTCGGCCTGCGCGCCGCTCACCAGTCCCCGTCGGTGGCCGGGGTCGACCTGCCGTGGGCGGGCCCGCAGACCGTCGCGCTGCTCAGCGAGTTCTCCCGCAGTGACCTGATGCTGGCGCGGCGCGGCTTCCTCGGCTCCTCCCTCGCCCTGGCCGCGGGCCCCACCCTCATCGAGCCGATGCAGCGCTGGCTGGTGCCCGCGGCCCCCTCCGGGCCCCCGGTGCCGGAACAGTCCGTCACGGGCCAACGCCCCTCACGGCTCTCGGGACCCGAGCTGGACCTGCTGGAGTCCACCACCGCGATGTTCCGCCAGTGGGACGCGCAGTGCGGCGGCGGACTGCGCCGCAAGGCCGTCGTGGGCCAACTCCACGAGGTCACCGACCTGTTACAGGAATCCCAGCCCGAGGCGACCGCCAAGCGCCTCTTCGGGTGCGCCGCCGAACTGGCCGAACTGGCCGGCTGGATGAGCTACGACGTCGGCCTCCAGCCCACCGCGCAGAAGTACTTCGTCCTCGCCCTGCACGCCTCCAAGGAGGCGGGGGACAAGCCGCTGGGTTCGTACATCCTGTCCAGCATGAGCCGTCAGATGATCCACCTCGGGCGGCCCGACGACGCACTCGAACTCATCCACCTCGCCCAGTACGGCAGCCGTGACTGCGCCACCGGGCGCACCCAGGCCATGCTGTATGCGATGGAGGCCCGTGCGTACGCCAACATGGGCCAGCCCAGCAAGTGCAAGCGGGCGGTCCGGATGGCCGAGGACACCTTCGCCGACGCCGGACTCGACGGCGAGCCCGAGCCCGACTGGATCCGCTTCTTCTCCGACGCCGAACTGCACGGCGAGAACGCCCACTCCTACCGTGACCTCGCCTATGTCGCAGGCCGCAGCCCCACGTACGCCTCGCTCGCGGAGCCCGTCATGGCGCGCGCCGTCGAGCTCTTCGGCGAGGACGACGAGCACCAGAGGTCCTTCGCGCTCAATCTGATCGGCATGGCCACCGTGCATCTGCTCAAGCGCGAGCCCGAGGAGTCGACGATGCTGGCCACCCGGGCCCTGAAGATCGCCAAGAAGGTCAGGTCCGAGCGTGTGAACACCCGGCTCCGCAAGACCGTCGACACCGCTGCCAGGGACTTCGGTGACATTCCCGAGGTCGCCCGGCTCACCGACCTGCTCACCGAGCAGCTTCCGGAGACCGCGGAAGCGGTCTGACCGCCACCCCGACCACCGGCCACGACAGCCATCCCGTACATCCCGACTCGGCTCCCCCATTGCCAGGTCAGCGGGTGGCTGCCGTGGCCGGTTCACGTCCTGAGCCGTCCGAACCGCACCGTATGCGGCGCAGGCAGCATGGTAGGCAGCACAACGGGTTCGCCACTCCCGGTTCATTCGGACGTAACACGCGAAGCCCGTTCGTCACTGGGGCGAAACATCGTGCGGCATTCGTGGAAACCGCGCTGCGCGAATCTCATGGCGCATAACCGGCCCGCACCTTTTCCACAGTGGTCCCGCACCCCCGCACGTGGCCGCACCGACGACGAGGAGACGCCGATGCCCCCAGGCATCACGACGCTTGCCGCAGACGCCCCGACGCTGTCTGCCGCCAATACCGGGTTCATGCTCATCTGCTCCGCGATGGTGATGCTGATGACCCCGGGCCTGGCCTTCTTCTACGGAGGCATGGTCCGCGTCAAGAGCACCCTGAACATGCTGATGATGAGCTTCATCAGCCTCGGGATCGTCACGATCCTGTGGGTGCTCTACGGATTCAGCCTCGCCTTCGGCGCCGACGTCGGCTCCGTCATCGGCTGGAGCTCGGACTTCGTCGGCCTCAGCGGGATCGGCGTCACGGAGCTCTGGGACGTCTACACCATCCCGACCTACGTCTTCGCCGTCTTCCAGCTGATGTTCGCCGTGCTCACCCCGGCCCTCATCAGCGGTGCCCTCGCCGACCGGGTCAAGTTCACCTCCTGGGCCCTGTTCGTCGCGCTGTGGGTCACCGTCGTCTACTTCCCGGTCGCGCACTGGGTCTGGGGCGCCGGCGGCTGGCTCTTCGAGCTGGGCGTCATCGACTTCGCCGGTGGAACGGCCGTCCACATCAACGCGGGTGCCGCAGCCCTCGGCGTGATCCTGGTCATCGGCAAGCGGGTCGGCTTCAAGAAGGACCCGATGCGGCCGCACAGCCTGCCGCTCGTCATGCTCGGTGCCGCGCTCCTGTGGTTCGGCTGGTTCGGCTTCAACGCCGGCTCGTGGCTCGGCAACGACGACGGTGTCGGCGCGGTCATGTTCGTCAACACCCAGGTCGCCACCGGTGCGGCAGTCCTGGGCTGGCTCGCCTACGAGAAGATCCGGCACGGCTCCTTCACCACCCTGGGTGCGGCGTCCGGCGCCGTGGCGGGCCTCGTCGCCATCACCCCGGCGGGCGGCGCCGTCAGCCCGCTCGGCGCCATCGCGATCGGCGTCATCGCCGGTGTCCTGTGCGCCATGGCCGTCGGCCTGAAGTACAAGTTCGGCTACGACGACTCCCTGGACGTCGTCGGCGTCCACCTCGTCGGCGGTGTCATCGGCTCCCTCCTCGTCGGCTTCTTCGCCACCGGCGGTGTGCAGTCCGACGTCAAGGGCCTCTTCTACGGCGGCGGCCTCGACCAGCTCGGCAAGCAGGCCGTCGGAGTGTTCGCGGTCCTCGCGTACTCTCTGGTCGTCTCCGCGATCCTCGCCTTCCTCCTGGACAAGACGCTCGGCATGCGCGTCTCCGAGGACGACGAGATCTCCGGCATCGACCAGGTCGAGCACGCCGAGACGGCGTACGACTTCAGCGGCGCCGGCGGCGGCGCGGCCACGCGCACCACACCTCCGGCGCCCGGCGCCACGGCAGCCCCGACGAACAAGAAGGTGGACGCATGAAGCTCATCACCGCAGTCGTGAAGCCACACAGGCTGGACGAGATCAAGGAGGCCCTCCAGGCCTTCGGCGTCCAGGGCCTCACGGTCACGGAGGCCAGCGGTTACGGGCGGCAGCGCGGACACACCGAGGTCTACCGGGGCGCCGAGTACACCGTCGACCTCGTACCCAAGATCCGCATCGAGGTCCTCGTCGAGGACGAGGACGCCGAACAGCTCATCGACGTGGTCGTCAAGGCCGCCCGGACGGGCAAGATCGGAGACGGCAAGGTCTGGAGCGTCCCCGTCGAGACCGCGATCCGCGTACGGACCGGTGAGCGCGGCCCGGACGCACTCTGACCGACGGATTCCCGAACGGAAAGGCAGCTGGGTGACGAGCACCGAAGTGACCACCGAATCCGAGGACTCGGGACCCAGTGGCTACGCGGCGGCCCGGCTGCGTCTTCTCCAGGAGAAGACGCAGTCCGGGCCGCCGCGCCGTGCCGCCCTGGCCCGGATCACCGACGAGTGGCTGACCGCGCTGTTCACCACGGCCTCCGAGGCGGCGGGCGTCCGTGGCGCGGCCCTCGTCGCCGTCGGCGGGTACGGCCGCGGCGAACTCTCCCCGCGCAGCGACCTCGACCTCCTGCTCCTGCACGACGGCAGCGCCGACGCCGGAGCCATCGCCGCCCTGGCCGACCACGTCTGGTACCCCGTGTGGGACCTCGGCCTGGCCCTCGACCACTCCGTACGCACCCCCGGCGAAGCACTCAAGACCGCCGGCGAGGACCTCAAGGTCCAGCTCGGGCTGCTCGACGCGCGCCCCGTCGCCGGAGACCTCGGGCTCGTCGCCGGACTGCGCACCGCGGTCCTCGCCGACTGGCGGAACCAGGCCCCCAAGCACCTCCCCGCCCTCGACGAACTCTGCCGGGAGCGGGCCGAACGCATGGGCGAGCTCCAGTTCCTGCTGGAACCCGACCTCAAGGAAGCCCGCGGCGGTCTCCGCGACGCCACCGCCCTGCGCGCCGTCGCCGCCTCCTGGGTCGCCGACGCCCCACGCGAAGGGCTCGCCGAAGCCCGTCGCACCCTCCTCGACGCACGCGACGCCCTCCACCTCACCACCGGCCGAGCCACCGACCGTCTCGCCCTGCAGGAACAGGACCAGGTGGCCGGCGCCCTCGGCCTCCTCGACTCCGACGCCCTGCTGCGCCAGGTGTACGAGGCCGCCCGCACCGTCTCGTACGCCACCGACGTCACCTGGCGCGAGGTCAACCGCGTCCTGCGCGCCCGCTCCGTACGGCCCCGGCTGCGGGCGATCCTCGGCGGCGGCACCAAGGCCGCCCCGGAACGCACCCCGCTCGCCGAGGGCGTCGTCGAGGCGGACGGCGAAGTCGTCCTCGCACGGACCGCACGCCCCGAGAAGGACCCCGTCCTCACCCTCCGGGCCGCAGCGGCGGCGGCCGAGTCCGGGCTGCCGCTCTCCCGCCACCTCGTACGCCATCTGAGGACCGCGGCCCAGCCGATGCCCGTGCCGTGGCCTGCACAGGCCCGCGAGGAGCTCGTCACCCTGCTGGGCGCGGGCGAGTCCACCGTCGGCGTCTGGGAGGCCCTGGAGGCGGAGGGCATCATCACCCGGCTGCTGCCCGACTGGGAGCGGGTCCACTGCCGTCCGCAGCGCAACCCCGTCCACACCTGGACCGTCGACCGCCACCTCGTCGAGACGGCCGTCCGCGCCTCCTCCCTCACCCGCCGCGTCGGCCGCCCCGACCTCCTCCTGGTCGCGGCTCTCCTCCACGACATCGGCAAGGGCTGGCCCGGGGACCACTCCGTCGCGGGCGAGGTCATCGCCCGCGACATGGCCGCCCGCATCGGCTTCGACAAGCAGGACGTGGGTGTCCTCGCCACCCTCGTACGCCACCACCTCCTGCTCATCGAGACCGCCACCCGGCGCGACCTCGACGATCCGGCGACCGTCCGCTCCGTGGCCACCGCCGTGGGCAGCGCCTCCACCCTGGAACTGCTGCACGCGCTGACCGAGGCCGACGCGCTGGCCACCGGTCCTGCCGCGTGGAGCTCCTGGCGCGCCTCCCTCGTCACGGACCTCGTCAAGCGCGTCGCCGCGCTCCTGGCCGGGGAGGAGCCGCCCGAGCAGGAACCCCTCGCGCCCAGCGCCGAACAGGAACGCCTCGCGATCGAGGCCCTGCGCACCGGCGAACCCGTCCTGTCCCTGCACACCCAGCCCGAGCCCGTCTCGGAGGACGGCGAACCGGGACCCGTCGGCGTCGAGCTCCTCATCGCCCTGCCCGACCGGCCCGGCGTGCTGCCGGCCGCGGCCGGGGTGCTCGCCCTGCACCGCCTCACCGTCCGCGCCGCCGATCTGCGCGCCGTCGAGCTCCCCACCGAGCTCGGCGAGACAGCCGGTCTGCTGGTGCTCAGCTGGCGGGTCGCGGCCGAGTACGGTTCCCTCCCGCAGGCCACCCGGCTCCGCGCCGATCTCGTACGGGCCCTGGAGGGGTCGCTGGACATCCGCACCCGCCTCGCCGAGCGCGAGGCCGCCTACCCGAGGCGGCGCGGCGTGAAGGCGCCGCCGCCCAGGGTGACCGTGGCGGCGGCCGGCTCGCGGCTCGCCACGGTGATCGAGGTGCGCGCCCAGGACGCCCCGGGACTCCTGCACCGGATCGGCCGGGCACTGGAGCAGAGCGCGGTACGGGTGCGCAGCGCCCACGTCTCGACGCTCGGTGCGAACGCGGTGGACGCCTTCTACGTCACGGACACCGACGGTGAGCCGCTGCCCCGGGAGCGGGCGGCGGCAGTCGCCAGGGAGGTGGAGAAGGCACTGCGCTGAACCCCGCCACCGAGCCGTTCGTCACGAGAAACGGCCGGGGGCTTTGCGTTCCACGGGGTCCGGATACCCTGGAGGGCGATTGACCTGCCACCACCCCCGACCCTGAGGACCGACGAGCGCCGTGTTCGATACTCTCTCCGACCGCCTTAGCGCGACTTTCAAAAACCTCAGGGGCAAGGGCCGCTTGTCCGAGGCGGACATCGACGCCACGGCTCGCGAGATCCGTATCGCACTGCTCGAGGCCGATGTCGCCCTGCCCGTCGTCCGTGCGTTCATCGCCAACGTCAAGGAGCGTGCGCGCGGCGTCGAGGTCTCCCAGGCGCTGAACCCGGCCCAGCAGGTCGTCAAGATCGTCAACGAGGAACTCGTAGGGATCCTCGGCGGCGAGACCAGGCGGCTCCGGTTCGCCAAGAACCCTCCCACCGTGATCATGCTCGCGGGCCTGCAGGGTGCCGGTAAGACGACCCTCGCCGGAAAGCTCGGTCTCTGGCTCAAGAGCCAGGGCCACTCGCCGCTGCTGGTCGCCTGTGACCTCCAGCGCCCGAACGCCGTGAACCAGCTCAGCGTCGTCGCCGACCGCGCCGGTGTCGCGGTGTACGCGCCGGAGCCGGGCAACGGTGTGGGGGACCCGGTCCAGGTCGCCAAGGACTCGATCGAGCACGCCCGGGCCAAGCAGTACGACGTGGTCGTGGTCGACACCGCGGGCCGCCTCGGTATCGACCAGGAGCTGATGCGGCAGGCCGCGGACATCCGCGACGCCGTCAGCCCCGACGAGATCCTCTTCGTCGTCGACGCGATGATCGGCCAGGACGCGGTCAACACCGCCGAGGCCTTCCGCGACGGCGTCGGCTTCGACGGCGTGGTCCTGTCCAAGCTCGACGGTGACGCCCGTGGTGGCGCCGCCCTGTCGATCGCCCATGTCACGGGCAAGCAGATCATGTTCGCGTCGAACGGTGAGAAGCTCGAGGACTTCGACGCCTTCCACCCCGACCGCATGGCGTCCCGCATCCTCGACATGGGTGACCTGCTCACCCTGATCGAGCAGGCGGAGAAGACCTTCAGCCAGGAAGAGGCCGCTCAAATGGCCTCCAAGCTGGCGTCGAGCAAGGGCAAGGACTTCACGCTCGACGACTTCCTGGCGCAGATGGAGCAGGTCAGGAAGATGGGCTCCATCTCCAAGCTGCTCGGGATGCTGCCCGGCATGGGGCAGATCAAGGACCAGATCGCCAACATCGACGAGCGGGACGTGGACCGCACGGCCGCGATCATCAAGTCGATGACGCCGCACGAGCGCCGGGAACCGACCGTCATCAACGGTTCGCGCCGGGCCCGTATCGCCAAGGGTTCCGGCGTCGAGGTCTCCGCCGTGAAGAGCCTGGTGGAGCGGTTCTTCGAGGCCCGCAAGATGATGTCGAAGATGGCCCAGGGCGGCGGAATGCCGGGCATGCCCGGGATGCCCGGCTCGGGTGGTGGTGCGGGCCGTCAGAAGAAGCAGGTCAAGCAGGCCAAGGGCAAGCGCAAGAGCGGCAACCCGATGAAGCGCAAGGCTGAGGAGCAGGCCGAGGCGGCCCGCCGTGAGGCGGCGGCGCAGGGCGGCGCGTTCGGTCTGCCCGCCCAGGAGGACAAGAACTTCGAGCTGCCGGACGAGTTCAAGAAGTTCATGGGCTGACCGGCCGGAAAACATGAGGAAGGGGCGCCCCGCTCGGCGGGGCGCCCCTTCCTCATGTTTTCTCCCGGGTGCTAGACCACGCACACCAGATAGCGGAAGACGTTCGGCATCCATACCGTCCCGTCGGGCCGACGGTGCGGATGCAGCGCCTCCGCGACCTCCTTCTCCACCTGGGAGCGGTCCGTGGCCCGTATCGCCGTGTCGAAGAGGCCGGTCGAGAGCAGTCCGCGCACCGCGCTGTCCAGGTCCGCGTACCCGAACGGGCAGGAGACCCGGCCGGATCCGTCCGGTTTCAGCCCCGCCCGCGCCGCGACGTCCTCCAGATCGTCCCGCAGTGCGGGACGCCAGCCGCCGGGGCGCGGTGTGCGCGCCGTCTCGGCGAGCCGGGCCGCCACCCGGAGCACCGGAGCCGTGGCGCACCGCTCGGGCGGTCCCCAGCCGGTCAGGACCACCGTGGCCCCCCGCGCGGCCAGCGGCACGGCGGCGGCGAGCGCGGGCGAGAGCCCTTCGGAGTCGCCGGCCGCGCAGCCGATCGGATCGAAGGCCGTGAGCAGGTTGTACGGCGGTTCACCGGCCGGTGCGGCCGCCGACGGGGCGCCGGCGACCAGCCGTGCCCGCGGCGGTGCGTCCGGCCGTGCGGGCCCTGTCTCCTGGCCGGACACGAGACGCTCGCGGGCCAGCGCGAGCCGTTCACGGTCGGTGTCGACTCCGGTGACGTGCGCCCCGCGCGATGCCGCGATGAGCAGGGCGAGCCCGGAACCGCAGCCGATGGAGAGCATCCGGGTGCCGACCCCGACTTCGAGCCGCTCGTACACCGCCTCGTAGAGCGGCGCCAGCATGCGCTCCTGGATCTCGGCCCAGTCACGGGCACGGGTGCCGCCATCCACGGTGGCGGACGAATCCGCATACCGGTGGTGCCGGACGAGCGTTGGTGTCATGGAATGCGCCCCAATCCGCCGAGAGGTCGGTCGTGCCCTTGTGGGCGGCCCCCGATGTCGTAGGTGCGCCCGCAGCCCCCGTATGCCAGAGAACTCCGCATCCGCGGTCCCGTCCAGAGGTCGGACGGGGTGGGATGGCATTGCTTGCGTGCTCCGGTCGTGCGCCCCCGGCCTCCGCATCGTGGCCGGGGGCGCCGGGGACCAGCACGCCCGCTGCTCGCTCTCGTCCCAGTCTTACCCGACACGCCGGACGGAGCACGTCGAAGGCTCTCCGCCCGGACGGGCGGGGGGTTCGGGGCCGTCCCGCAGTGCCGGGTAATGTCGCCCGTGGGGCTACCCCGCATACGCGCGGGGGCGTACGGCACGCTACGTACCCCCTTGGTGCGAGCTGTGAGCCTTCTCCGCAGATCTGCGCACCCGCCCTCGTCCGGACGCATCGTCGGCAACTGACTGGTACGTGCAAATTATTTGGGATGCCCCGGAATAGGAACACCGGGGCACTCAGGCTCGTTATCACGACGTGAGCACGACACCACCTGTACTTGCCGCAGAGCTGGCACAGGCGTGGGCCGACATTCAGCGGTACCACCCCGAGCTGCCCGATCTTGCCGCGCCAGAGTCCCTGATCGGAGAGTCCTCGTCCGCCTGTGGCGCCGAGCTCTCCTTCGAACGACTGCTCCATGAGGCAGTCCACGGCATCGCCGCCGCGAGAGGTGTCCGGGACACCTCCCGTGCCGGCCGGTACCACAACCGACGGTTCCTCGCGATCGCCGAGGAGCTGGGTCTGGATCATTCCGAGGAACCCCATGCCAGCAGCGGATTCTCGCTGGTGACACTCAATCCCGAGGCCAAACGCAGATACCGACCGACGGCGGAACGGCTCCAGCGTGCCCTCAAGGCGCACACCGTGGCCACCGCCGCCGACACCAAGCGCTCCTTCCGCGGCCCCGCGGCCCGGCACGGCTCCTCCGGAGGGGGCGTGCGGGTCAAGGCCGTCTGCGACTGCGGTCGGAACGTGCGCGTGGTCCCCTCGGTCCTCGCGCAGGCCCCGATCGTCTGCGGCGGCTGCGGAAAGCCGTTCCGTATCCCGGAAGCAGCGGTCGCGGTGGGGTGAGGCGATGTGGTGTGGCACAATGGCTAGCTGTACTCGACAGTCGCATAGGACCCCTCTCTTCCTCCGGCTGACGCGTCCATCGGGCACCCGAGTACCGCAACCCCACGTGGCATCTTGTTGTGCCCAACCACGTCAGAGACCAGGAGACACCACTTCCGTGGCAGTCAAGATCAAGCTGAAGCGCATGGGCAAGATCCGTTCGCCTCACTACCGCATCATCGTCGCCGACTCCCGTACCCGCCGTGATGGCCGGGCCATCGAGGAGATCGGCCTGTACCACCCGGTGCAGAACCCGTCGCGCATCGAGGTCGACGCAGAGCGCGCGCAGTACTGGCTGTCCGTCGGCGCCCAGCCGACCGAGCCGGTCCTCGCGATTCTGAAGCTCACCGGTGACTGGCAGGCCCACAAGGGCCTTCCCGCCCCCGCGCCGCTGCTGCAGCCGGAGCCCAAGGCTGACAAGCGCGCCCTGTTCGAGGCCCTTACCTCGGACGGCGACGAGGCCAAGGGTGAGGCCATCACCCAGAAGGCCAAGAAGTCGGACAAGAAGGCGGACGAGGCGGCCGACGCTGCCGCGTCCACCGAGTCGACCGAGGCCTGAGCATGCTCGAGGAGGCTCTTGAGCACCTCGTGAAGGGCATCGTCGACAACCCCGACGATGTGCAGGTCGCCTCGCGCGATCTGCGCCGTGGACGTGTGCTCGAGGTCCGGGTCCATCCCGATGACCTCGGCAAGGTGATCGGCCGCAACGGCCGCACCGCACGCGCCCTGCGTACCGTCGTGGGTGCCATCGGCGGCCGTGGTATCCGCGTCGACCTCGTCGATGTGGATCAGGTTCGCTGAAAGAGTTGAACACCGGCCGGGGCCGGGGAGGGCTTTCGAGCCGTCCCCGGCCTTTGTCGTCCCTACACCATCACCGGGAGAAGTAGCGTGCAGTTGGTAGTTGCGCGGATCGGTCGCGCCCATGGCATCAAGGGCGAGGTCACCGTCGAGGTGCGGACGGACGAGCCCGAACTGCGGCTCGGCCCCGGGGCCGTCCTCGCCACGGAACCAGCGGCTACGGGACCCCTGACGATCGAGACCGGCCGGGTGCACAGCGGCAGGCTGCTGCTGCGCTTCGAGGGCGTACGCGACCGTACGGCCGCCGAGGCACTCCGCAACACGCTGCTGATCGCCGAGGTGGACCCCGAAGAGCTTCCCGAGGACCCGGAGGAGTTCTACGACCACCAGCTGATGGACCTCGACGTGGTCCTCGCCGACGGAACCGTGATCGGCAGGATCACCGAGATCACCCACCTGCCCTCCCAGGACCTGTTCATCGTGGAGCGCCCCGACGGCAGCGAGGTGATGATCCCGTTCGTCGAGGAGATCGTCAGCGAGATCGACCTGGAGGAGCAGCGGGCCGTCATCACGCCGCCGCCCGGCCTGATCGACGAGAGCGAGGCCGTGGTCGCCTCCTCCCGCGACGAGGCCGACGAGGAGGCCGGTGAGGCTTCCGCGCGCGAGGAGTCCGGTGAGGCTTCCGCGCGCGACGAGGCGGCCGGTGAGGCCTCCGGTGAGCCCGGGAAGGGCGACGCGTGATGCGGCTCGACGTCGTCACGATCTTTCCCGAGTACCTGGAACCGCTGAACGTCTCACTCGTCGGCAAGGCGCGCTCCCGGGGGCGCCTCGACGTACACGTCCACGACCTGCGGAACTGGACGTACGACCGGCACAACACGGTGGACGACACCCCGTACGGCGGCGGCCCCGGCATGGTCATGAAGACCGGGCCCTGGGGCGAGGCCCTGGACGACGCACTGGCCGACGGCTACGAGGCCGGGGCGCACTCCCCGGTGCTCGTGGTGCCCACACCCAGTGGGCGGCCCTTCACCCAGGAGCTCGCCGTCGAGCTCTCGGAGCGGCCGTGGCTGATCTTCACCCCCGCCAGGTACGAGGGCATCGACCGCCGGGTGACGGACGAGTACGCCACCCGCATGCCGGTCGTGGAGGTGTCCATCGGGGACTACGTCCTGGCCGGCGGGGAAGCGGCCGTCCTGGTGATCACGGAGGCCGTGGCGCGGCTCCTGCCAGGAGTCCTCGGCAACGCCGAATCGCACCGTGACGACTCCTTCGCACCCGGAGCCATGGCCGACCTGCTCGAGGGGCCCGTGTACACGAAGCCGCCCGAGTGGCGCGGGCGCGGCATCCCGGACGTGCTGCTCAGCGGCCACCACGGCAGGATCGCGCGGTGGCGCAGGGACGAGGCGTTCCGTCGTACCGCCCTCAACAGGCCCGACCTGATCGAGCGTTGCGAGGCGGCCGGCTTCGACAAGAAGGACCGCGAGATCCTCTCGATCCTGGGCTGGTCCCCGGAGCCCGGCGGCCGATTTTGGCGCAGGCCCGAGGCCATGGAAGAATAGGCCCGCTGTACGTCCGGCGTGCGCCCCTGCCACAGGGGGAAAGACGCCCGCCCGATGTGATCAGCATCCGAACTTTCCCACTCTCCCGTCGATGACCTGTGGCATCGGCGAAGAAAGCAGACAACATGACTTCCCTGCTCGATGGCGTCAATGCCGCCTCGCTGCGTACCGACCTCCCGGCCTTCCGCCCGGGTGACACCGTCAACGTCCACGTGCGAGTGATCGAGGGCAACCGCTCCCGTATCCAGCAGTTCAAGGGCATCGTCATCCGCCGCCAGGGCTCGGGCGTCAGCGAGACCTTCACGGTCCGCAAGGTCTCCTTCAGTGTCGGCGTCGAGCGCACCTTCCCGGTGCACAGCCCGATCTTCGAGAAGATCGAGCTCGTCACCCGTGGTGACGTCCGCCGCGCCAAGCTGTACTTCCTCCGTGAGCTGCGCGGCAAGGCCGCGAAGATCAAGGAGAAGCGCGACCGCTGATTCAGCGCCGGCGTCCACAGCGTGGCCGGATAGGATTCGGCCCCGATGGACACGGAAGCCCAGCACACGGAGCGCGATCGCTCCTCCGCCCCTGAAGAAGGGTCGGGGGAGAGGTCGCGCTTCATGCATGTCCCGGACCGGCCGGACACCTTGTCCTGGGGACGAGCCGCCTTCCTGGGGCTGCTCTGCACGGTCGCTCTCCTGCTGTTCAGCGCATTCGTGCTGCAGCCCTTCCTCATCCCCAGCGGCTCGATGGAGCCCACGCTGCGGGTGGGGGACCGGGTGCTCGTCAACAAACTGGCGTACCGTTTCGGCTCCGAGCCACAGCGCGGCGACGTGGTGGTCTTCGACGGCACCGGCTCCTTCGTACAGGAGACGCCCGCGGAGAACCCCGTCACCGCGCTCCTGCGCGGGGCGGCCTCGTCACTGGGGCTGGCCGAACCCGCCGAGACCGACTTCGTGAAGCGGGTGGTGGGCGTGGGGGGCGATCGCGTGGTCTGCTGCGACAAGCGGGGGAGGCTCGAAGTGAACGGCCGGTCGGTGCACGAGGAGTATCTGTACCCGGGTGACAACCCGTCCGAAGTGGCCTTCGACATCGTCGTGCCCGACGGCACGCTGTGGGTCATGGGCGACCACCGCAGCAACTCGCGGGACTCCCGTGACCACCTGGGGCAGCCCGGCGGTGGCATGGTGCCCGTGGACCGGGTCGTCGGACGCGTCGACTGGCTCGGCTGGCCGCTCGGCAGACTCGGCCCCCTGGGCGGGACCGAGGCCTTCACCGGCATACGGCCGCCGGACGCGATCCATGGGTAACCGGGGGCGCAGGCGCGGAGAGACGGAAGCGCACATTCCGCTGCCCACCGGGACCCGGCCGACCACAGCCCGCTCACTGCCGACGAGGGCGGAGCGCCGCAGGCTGGCCCGCAAGGTCAAACGGCGCAGGCGACGGTCCGCGATCAAGGAGATACCCCTCCTCGTCCTGGTGGCGCTGCTGATCGCGCTGGTGCTCAAGACCTTTCTGGTACAGGCCTTCGTGATTCCGTCCGGGTCGATGGAGCAGACCATCAAGATCGGCGACCGGGTGCTGGTCGACAAACTGACACCGTGGTTCGGCTCCGAGCCCCAGCGCGGCGACGTCGTCGTCTTCCGGGATCCGGGTGGCTGGCTGCAGCAGGAGAACGTCGCCAAGGAGGAGCCGCCGGTCGGCGTCAAGCAGGCCAAGGAACTGCTGACCTTCATCGGACTCCTGCCCTCGGACGACGAGCAGGACCTGATCAAGCGAGTGGTGGCCGTCGGGGGCGACACCGTGAAGTGCTGCGGCACGGACGGCAAGGTCACCGTCAACGGCGTGCCACTCAACGAGCCGTACCTGCATCCGGACAATGTGCCCTCCACTCTCAAATTCGAGGTAAAGGTTCCGCAGGGCCGCATCTTCGTGATGGGTGACCACCGGTCGAACTCCGCGGACTCCCGCTTCCACCTCGACGAACCGGACAGGGGCACGGTTTCGGAGGACGAGGTCGTGGGACGGGCGGTCGTGATCGCCTGGCCGTTCGCCCACTGGCGCAAGCTCGAGGAACCCGGCACGTTCGCCTCGGTGCCCGATGCGCGTGCCGGAGAGACGGAGGCCACCGGCCCGTCGAATAGTGTGTCCTCCCAGGATCGCAACGACATGGTCCTGCTCCCGACCCCTGCGGAACTCCCGCTCGTTATGGGAGTGGTGGGCCTGCGCCGATTCGGGCGCGGGTGGTGGCACGGAGTAAGGAGTGGATGTGGGGGATTTGGCGGTCGGCGCACGATCCGGACACGGCGAACCCGAGGACCGGCCTTCGAGCGGCGGGATCCCGGCGGACTCGGCGGGCCGGGCGGAGGGTGACGGCGTCCCGCCGGGCGACGGCTTCCCGGGTGGCGACTCCCCGGGGGACGACTCCCCGGCGGACGACTCACCGGGCGGCGGCAGTACGGCGCAGAAGAAGCCGCGTTCCTTCTGGAAGGAACTGCCGCTCCTCATCGGTATCGCGCTCATCCTCGCGCTGCTGATCAAGACGTTCCTGGTGCAGGCGTTCTCGATCCCCTCGGACTCCATGCAGAACACGCTGCAGCGGGGCGACCGGGTGCTCGTCGACAAGCTGACGCCGTGGTTCGGTTCCGAGCCGGAGCGCGGAGAGGTCGTGGTCTTCCACGACCCGGGCGGCTGGCTCGAGGACACCGCGGCTCCGGAACCGAACGCGGTGCAGAAGTTCCTGAGCTTCATCGGGCTCATGCCGTCCGCCGAGGAGAAGGACCTGATCAAGCGGGTCGTCGCCATCGGCGGCGACACGGTGGAGTGCAAGAAGAACGGCCCCGTGACGGTCAACGGCAAGGCGCTGGACGACAAGTCGTTCATCTTCGGGGGCAACAGCGCGTGCGATGACGAGCCCTTCGGCCCGATCCATGTCCCCGAGGGCCGGATCTGGGTGATGGGCGACCACCGTCAGAACTCGCTGGACTCCCGGTACCACCAGGAGCTGCCCGGACAGGGCACCGTGTCCACGGACGAGGTGGTCGGACGGGCCATCGTCATCGCCTGGCCGGTCAACCGCTGGGCGACCCTGCCGATCCCGAGCACGTTCGACCAGCCCGGGCTGAACAAGGCGGCTGCCGCCGCTCCGGCAGCACTCGGTGTAGCCGGAGCGCTGCCCCTCGTGTTCTGGCGTCGCCGGAGGCTGACCAGCGGGCGTACCGCCGGGTAGGGTGCCGACTCGGATCAGCGATTGTCGATCTCCGAAGGGGGAGCGCTGGGATGAGCGGAACGGGACGTACGGATGACGGCCGCGGCCGGCTCGGCAACGTGTTGTCGAACCTGGCCGTGGCCGTCGGCTGTGTGCTCTTCCTCGGCGGATTCGCCTGGGGAGCGGTGGTGTACCAGCCGTACACGGTGCCGACGGCGTCGATGACCCCGACGGTGAACGCCGGGGACCGGGTGCTCGCGGAGCGGATGGACGGCGCCGACGTACGGCGCGGTGACGTCGTCGTCTTCACGGACGCGGCGTGGGGCGATGTGCCGATGGTGAAACGGGTCGTGGGTGTCGGCGGTGACAAGATCGCCTGCTGCGACAAGAACGGCCGGCTGAGCATCAACGGCAAGCCCATCGAGGAACCGTATCTCCAGGCGAACGGTGGCGCGTTGCTGGTCGAGGCCGACGGCGAGGCGCCCGCTTCCGTGGAGGAATTCACGGCCGAGGTCCCCGAGGGGCAGCTGTTCCTCCTCGGCGACGAGCGCACCGGTTCGCTGGACTCCAGGGTCCACCTCAAGGACCCGGGGCAGGGTTCGGTGCCGCGCAGCGCCGTGCAGGCGCGGGTGGACGCCGTCGCGTGGCCCATGAACGGCATGATCGACCGCCCCGAGGCCTTCGCGGATCTGCCGGGCGGTGTGTCCTCCAGCGGTCCGCTGCGACTGCAGATCGGGGCCGTCGTGGCGGGCGTGGCACTCATCGTGGGCGGGGCAGCCTTCGGTGCCGTCGCGGGACGCTCCGCACGCGGGAACAAGCGGGCAGGTGCCGCCGCCGGTGCCCGCTGAGAAGCGCAAGGTCGCCCGGGTCGTGCTCCTGGACCCGGATGACCGGATCCTCCTGCTGCACGGATTCGAGCCCGACGACCCGGGGACGAGCTGGTGGTTCACCCCCGGCGGCGGTCTGGAGGGCGACGAGACCAGGGCGGAGGCCGCGCTGCGCGAGCTCGCCGAGGAGACCGGGATCACGGACGTCGCGCTGGGCCCGGTGCTCTGGAAGCGGATCTGCTCCTTCCCGTTCGACGGGCGACGCTGGGACCAGGACGAGTGGTACTTCCTGGCTCGAACGGCGCAGACCACCACGGACCAGAAAGGGCTCACCGAGCTGGAGCTCCGCAGCGTTGCCGGGCTCAGGTGGTGGACCTCCGCCGAACTTCTGGCGGCGCGTGAGACGGTGTATCCGACCAGGCTCGGCGAGCTGCTGCGCACGCTGCTCGACGAGGGTCCCCCGCGCGATCCGCTGGTTCTCGCCCCCGAAATCGTCTAATCGTCCAGGGGTGCGTGACGCTGACGCACAATAGGGGGACGCACGGCTGAAGGGGAACATGCCATGAGCGCCGAGGACCTCGAGAAGTACGAGACCGAGATGGAGCTGAAGCTCTACCGGGAGTACCGCGATGTCGTCGGTCTGTTCAAATATGTGATCGAGACCGAACGGCGCTTCTACCTCACCAACGACTACGAGATGCAGGTGCACTCGGTCCAGGGCGAGGTTTTTTTCGAGGTTTCCATGGCGGACGCGTGGGTCTGGGACATGTACCGGCCCGCCAGGTTCGTCAAGCAGGTTCGCGTGCTGACTTTCAAGGACGTGAACATCGAGGAGCTCAACAAGAGCGATCTCGAACTCCCGGGCGGATGATCGGCAACCGCTCCCGGGTGCTGGTTCCGGGTGCCGATTCACTCGTCCGGGTGGCCGGAATATTCACAATGAGTGAGTTGTCCACCAAGATCCAATAGATCGGGCGGGGCGCGTCAGAGTCGGTGCCGGAGGTGGTGCCGACATGAACGCACGGGGGGCACTCGGGCGGTACGGCGAGGACCTGGCGGCGCGGCTGCTGGCCGACGCCGGTATGGCTGTACTGGAGCGCAACTGGCGCTGTCGCGCAGGAGAGATCGACATCGTCGCCAGAGACGGCGACGCGGTGGTCTTCTGCGAAGTGAAGACCCGCAGGGCGGGATGCTTCGAGCATCCGATGGAGGCCGTCACCCCGGCCAAGGCGGACCGGCTGCGCCGACTCGCCGAGGTCTGGCTCGAGCGGCACGGCGGACCGCCCCGGGGCGGGGTCCGGATCGACCTGGTCGGTGTGATCCTGCCCCGGCGCGGAGCCCCGGTCGCCGAGCATGTCAGGGGCGTGGCCTGATGGGGTTCGCGCGGGCGTGTTCGGTGGCGCTGGTGGGCGTCGAGGGCGTGGTGGTGGAGGTCCAGGCCGATCTGGAACCGGGCGTGGCGGCATTCACCCTGGTCGGACTGCCGGACAAGAGCCTGGTGGAGAGCCGGGACCGGGTCAGGGCCGCAGTCGTCAATTCCGGGGCCGAGTGGCCGCAGAAGAAGCTCACGGTGGGGCTGTCCCCCGCGTCCGTTCCCAAAGGAGGGTCCGGCTTCGACCTCGCCGTCGCGTGCGCGGTGCTCGGCGCCGCGGAGCGGATCGACCCCGCGGCCATCGCCGATGTGGTGATGATCGGGGAGCTCGGCCTCGACGGCCGGGTGCGACCGGTGCGCGGGGTGCTCCCCGCCGTCCTCGCGGCGGCCGAGGCGGGTTACCGGCAGGTCGTGGTTCCGGAGCAGACAGCGGGGGAGGCGGCGCTGGTGCCCGGGGTCTCGGTCCTCGGAGTGCGGAGCCTGCGGCAGCTGATCGCCGTGCTCGGCGACGAGCCCGTGCCCGATGAGCCGGCCGCCGACCGGGGCCGCCCCGACGCGATGCTCGCCGGACTGATGATGCCGGGTGCCGGCATCGGCACGGGCCTCGCGCCGCTCGGCACGCAGGGCGCGGGGCACCGTCCCGACCTGGCGGACGTCGCCGGGCAGCCCAGAGCGCGCAAGGCCCTGGAGGTCGCCGCGGCAGGCGGACACCACCTGCTGCTCTCCGGGCCGCCGGGTGCCGGCAAGACCATGCTGGCCGAACGCCTCACGGCGATCCTGCCGCCGCTGACCCGGCAGGAATCCCTCGAAGTGACGGCTGTGCACTCGGTGGCGGGCATCCTCCCACCGGGTGAACCACTGGTCACCAGAGCGCCGTACTGCGCACCGCACCACTCGGCGACGATGCAGTCGCTCGTCGGCGGGGGCAACGGGCTGCCGAGGCCCGGAGCGGTGTCCCTGGCGCACAGAGGCGTTCTCTTCCTGGACGAGGCTCCGGAATTCTCCGGACGGGCGCTGGACGCGCTGCGTCAGCCCCTGGAATCCGGACACGTGGTCGTCGCACGTTCGGCCGGAGTGGTGCGGTTGCCCGCCAGGTTCCTGATGGTCCTGGCCGCGAACCCCTGTCCGTGCGGCCGGCACACCCTGACGGGCGCGGGCTGCGAATGCCCGCCCTCCGTGGTCCGCCGCTACCAGGCTCGGCTCTCCGGGCCGCTGCTGGACCGGGTGGACCTGCGGGTGGAGGTCGAGCCGGTGGGCCGGGCGGATCTGATGGGGCGTGGAGGACGGGGCGAGACCTCGGCCGATGTCGCCGCCCGGGTGCGGGAGGCGAGGGTGCGGGCCGCGGACCGGCTGGCGGGCACGCCCTGGACCACCAACAGCGAAGTCCCCGGTCATGAGCTGCGGACCAGGCTGCTCGCGGCGCCCGGTGCGTTGATGGCCGCGGAGCGCGACATGGAACGCGGCATCCTCACCGCCCGGGGCCTGGACCGCGTGCTCCGGGTCGCGTGGACGGTGGCGGACCTGAGGGCCGCCGACCGCCCGGACGCCTCCGACATCGCGACGGCCCTGGAGCTGCGGACGGGCATTCACCGGGGCGTACCCGTGCGGGCCGGTGCCTCGTGAACGGCCCGTCGGCCCGCACCGGCCGGGAGCGGCCGGCGCGGGCCGCGCTGACCCGCATCTTCGAGCCGGGGGACGAGCGCGCGGGCCGCTGGCTCCGCGAGGTGGGTCCCGTAGAGCTGATCAGACGCCTCACCGTCGCGGACGGCTCGGCGGAGACGCTGAAGGGCATGACCGCGACAAGGCTGAGCGGCTACCGCCTACGGGCTTCGACCGTCGATCCCGAGCGGGACCTGTCGGACGTGGCCGAGGTCGGAGGGCGGTTCGTCTGTCCCGGCGACCCGGAGTGGCCGAGCCAGCTCGACGACCTGTCGGACGCGCGGCCCATCGGGCTCTGGGTTCGAGGGCTCCCCGACCTGCGCCTTTGGGCGCTGCGCTCGGTCGCCGTCGTCGGAGCCCGGGCCTGCACACCGTATGGGGCGCACATGGCGGCGAGTATCGGCGCGGGGCTGGCCGAACGGGGCTGGGTGGTCGTCTCGGGGGCCGCCTTCGGGGTGGACGGTGCGGCTCATCGCGGCGCCCTGGCCGCGGGCGGGGCGACCATGGCGGTGCTGGCCTGCGGGGTGGATGTCGCCTATCCGCGGGGCCACGCGGAGTTGATCGGACGCATGGTCGAACAAGGGCTCGTCATCGCGGAGTTGCCACCCTCCGAGCACCCCACCCGCAGCAGGTTCATCCTCAGGAACCGGGTGATCGCCGCCCTGACGAGGGGAACCGTCGTGGTGGAGGCCGAATACCGCAGCGGCTCGCTGGTCACCGCCAGGAGCGCACAGCGGCTCGGCCGCTACACGATGGGGGTGCCGGGCCCCGCCACCAGTGGCCTGTCGGCAGGGGTCCACGAACTGCTGCGCGGCGAGGGCGTCCTGGTCACCGACGCCGCCGAAATCGCCGAACTGGTGGGCGAGATCGGCGATCTGGCCCCGGCCAGGCGAGGCCCGGTGCTGCCGAGGGACCTCCTGGACGCCGTCAGCGCCCGGGTCCTGGACGCGCTGCCCCGCAGGGGAGCGATGGAGGGGCGTGACGTCGCCCGCACCGCCGGTACCAGCACCGATGAGGCACTCGGGCGGTTGTACGAACTGCACTCACTGGGGTTCGTCGAACGCGAGGGCGACGGATGGCGGTTGACGGTGGTACGGACACGCAATGGGGACGTGCGGCGAGGCGTTACTTGACCAGCAGCAAACGGGTGAAAAGGTGATGCAGATGACTTCGGCGGCGCCTGTTCGGGCCGCCGGGGCCGGTGCGCGCGGTGACGTTCCCGGTCTTCGGCCATGTCCGACGGCGGGGGATTCGGAACGGAATTGCACAGCACGGATCCGTTGTCCTGCGCGCACCGCAACACTTCAGTCACGCTACGCTCACAAGGAATCCGCCCCAGAGATACGTCCCCAGCACTTCACAGCAGAACGGCTCAAGGCACCACATGCCCCAGCACACCTCCGGGTCTGACCGTGCGGCAGTACCACCGGCTGCGCGTGGCACTGTGCGCCCTCCCGCCCCTTCCTCGCTCGAGGAGTTGTGGCGTTCATACAAGACCACTGGCGACGGGCGCCTCCGGGAGCAGCTGATTCTGCACTACTCGCCCCTGGTGAAGTACGTCGCCGGCCGGGTCAGTGTGGGGCTGCCGTCCAATGTGGAACAGGCGGACTTCGTCTCCTCCGGGGTCTTCGGGCTGATCGACGCCATCGAGAAGTTCGACATCGAACGGGCCATCAAGTTCGAGACGTACGCGATCACCCGGATCCGCGGCGCGATGATCGACGAGCTCCGGGCACTCGACTGGATCCCGAGGTCGGTGCGGCAGAAGGCGCGCAACGTGGAGCGCGCCTACGCCACGTTGGAGGCGCAGCTGCGGCGTACCCCATCGGAGGCCGAGGTCGCCGCGGAGATGGGTATCGCGCTGGAGGAACTCCACGCTATTTTCAGCCAGTTGTCGCTCGCCAACGTGGTGGCTCTGGAGGAACTCCTGCATGTCGGCGGTGAGGGGGGTGACCGGCTGAGCCTGATGGACACCCTGGAGGACACCGCAGCCGACAACCCGGTCGAGGTCGCCGAGGACCGCGAACTCAGACGGCTGCTTGCCCGCGCGATCAACACCCTCCCCGAACGCGAGAAGACCGTGGTCACCCTCTACTACTACGAGGGCCTCACCCTCGCCGAGATCGGGAACGTCCTCGGAGTCACCGAGAGCCGGGTCAGCCAGATCCACACCAAGTCCGTGCTGCAGCTCCGGGCCAAACTGGCGGACGCCGGCCGCTGAGCCGGGGCGGCTTCGGCCACCCGATCGCAACCGGGCACCCCCTCTCGAACAGATGCCGCCGTAGAGTGGAGGCGTGCCCAGGATTCGAGCGGCCTCCGTGGCCGAGCACCGGACCATGCAGCGCGGCGCCCTCCTGGACGCCGCACGCTCCCTGCTGTCCGAGGGCGGTACGGAAGCGCTGACCTTCCCCGCCCTCGCCGAGCGCACCGGCCTCGCCAGGTCCTCCGTCTATGAGTACTTCCGCTCCCGTGCGGCCGTCGTCGAGGAACTCTGCGCCGTCGACTTTCCCGTCTGGGCCGCCGAGGTCGAGAACGCGATGGACCGGGCCGGGACGCCCGAGGAGAAGATCGAGGCCTATGTGCGCCGGCAGCTCGATCTGGTGGGCGACCGGCGGCACCGCGCGGTCGTCGCGATCTCCGCGAGCGAGCTGGACGCGGGTGCGCGCGAGAAGATCAGGGCCGCGCACGGGGGACTGATCGCCATGATCGTCGAGGCGCTCGGCGACCTGGGCCATGCCCAGCCGCGGCTGGCCGCGATGCTTCTGCAGGGCTCGGTGGACGCTGCGGTGCGCCGGATCGAGCTGGGCGCGGCGGAGGAGCCCGGCGTGGTCGCGGACACGGCCGTGGCGATGGTCCTGCGCGGCGTACGCGGCTGAACCGCCGGCGGCGCCCCCTGCGGCTTCGGTGAACGGTGACAGCTCCCGTCACGAGCAGCAGCACCACGACGACCTGCGCGAACCCGCCCGGTCCGTACCCGCCCGTGCCGTAACCGGTCGGCTGCGCCCCGACCGCGGCGGCGCGCCCGGACCGCGGCACAGGTCGGGCCTGCCCGGGCCGTGGCGCAGGTTCCGTCCCCGGCAGTGGTACGCCGAAGACCGGCAACAGGCGGGAGGGCCCGCGGCGCAGCAGTGACGGGGGGAGCAGCGACAGCGGATCCAGATAGGCGTCACCCCGCCGCAGCCCCCAGTGCAGGCAGCCGGCCGCGCAGTGGGACGGCCCCTGCCCGGTCACCCCCACCACCTGGCCCGCCACGAGCTCGTCGCCCTTCGCGACCTGCGCGCGCACGGGCTCGTACGTGATGCGCAGCGGCGGCTCACCGCTTCCGGCCACCTCGACCGAGACCACCCCGCGCCCCGCCACGGGCCCCGCGAACGAGACCCGGCCCGGCGCAGCGGCCATCACCGGGGTGCCCGGCCGCGCGGCGAGGTCGACGCCCCGGTGGCCCCGGGCGTACGGACCGGCGGGCGGCTCCCATCCCCGTACCACCAGTGGCCTGCCCGCGAGCGGCCAGGCACGGTCACCCTCCGGCGCGGGCCCCGGTGCCGCCAGGGCGCCGGACCGTGCCGGCAGCACGGTGAGCAGAGCGCTCAGCACGGCCACCAGGACCACCGGCAGCGCGGCGTGGAACCGCCGTACGCTTGTTTCGGAAGTGCGGTACATGGCGGAACGATCTCCCGGCGGGCGGTTCCGCGGGGATCATGGACCGGATCTGTGGACAGCCGACCGGTTGTGGACATCGCCGTCACCCGGCACTCGACGGGTCCCGTACACTTCTTTTGGCGATCCGGGTCACCGGGTCGACTTCGCACGCCCCGCCACCTCCCTTTCTTCGGAGGTGTCCGCGCTCCTCGGTCCCTCGTGGCACGGCGCGTCGGGGCGTCAGGCGCGACAGCAAACCTGCGGTCGCGATAACCGAGCACCTCAAGGAGTACGGCCATGGCCGTCGTCACGATGCGGGAGCTGCTGGAAAGCGGCGTCCACTTCGGTCACCAGACCCGTCGCTGGAACCCGAAGATGAAGCGCTTCATCTTCACCGAGCGCAACGGCATCTACATCATCGACCTGCTCCAGTCGCTGTCGTACATCGACCGCGCCTACGAGTTCGTCAAGGAGACCGTCGCCCACGGCGGCTCCGTCATGTTCGTGGGTACGAAGAAGCAGGCGCAGGAGGCCATCGCCGAGCAGGCGACGCGCGTCGGCATGCCGTACGTCAACCAGCGTTGGCTCGGTGGCATGCTCACCAACTTCTCCACCGTCTACAAGCGCCTTCAGCGTCTGAAGGAGCTCGAGCTCATCGACTTCGAGGACGTGGCCGCCTCCGGCCTCACCAAGAAGGAGCTCCTGGTCCTCTCCCGCGAGAAGGCCAAGCTGGAGAAGACCCTCGGTGGTATCCGCGAGATGCAGAAGGTGCCGAGCGCCGTCTGGATCGTCGACACCAAGAAGGAGCACATCGCCGTCGGTGAGGCGCGCAAGCTCCACATCCCGGTCGTCGCGATCCTCGACACCAACTGCGACCCCGACGAGGTCGACTACAAGATTCCGGGCAACGACGACGCGATCCGCTCCGTCACCCTGCTCACCCGCGTGATCGCCGACGCCGTCGCCGAGGGCCTCATCGCCCGTTCCGGTGCCGCGACCGGTGACTCGAAGCCGGGCGAGAAGGCCGCCGGCGAGCCGCTCGCCGAGTGGGAGCGAGACCTGCTCGAGGGCGAGAAGAAGGACGACGCCGAGGTTCAGTCCTCCGCCGAGACCGAGAAGGCCGCCGACGCCGAGCCGGCCGTCGTCGCTGCCGAGGAGGCCGAGACCCCGGCTGCCGAGGCTCCGGCCGCGGACGCCCCCGCCGCCGAGGCTCCGGCCACGGACGAGCAGGCCTGACACCCGTCAGTCACGGCTGAATGACGGCGGGGGCCGGTGCCACTGGCACCGCCCCCGCCGTTCACCCGTAGATCTTTCAGACTTCGAGAGAGAAACAGACTCATGGCGAACTACACCGCCGCTGACGTCAAGAAGCTCCGCGAGCTCACCGGCGCCGGCATGATGGACTGCAAGAAGGCGCTCGACGAGGCCGACGGCAACGTCGACGGCGCCGTCGAGGCGCTCCGCATCAAGGGCCAGAAGGGCGTCGCCAAGCGCGAGGGCCGTTCTGCCGAGAACGGCGCCGTCGTCTCCCTCATCTCCGAGGACAAGACGTCCGGCGTCCTGCTCGAGCTGAAGTGCGAGACGGACTTCGTCGCCAAGGGCGAGAAGTTCCAGGCCGTCGCCAACACGCTCGCCGCGCACGTCGCCGCGACCTCCCCGGCCGACATCCAGGCGCTCCTCGCCTCGGAGATCGAGCCCGGCAAGACGGTCCAGGCGTACGTGGACGAGGCCAACGCCAACCTCGGCGAGAAGATCGTCCTGGACCGCTTCGCGCAGTTCACCGGCGGTTACGTGGCCGCGTACATGCACCGCACGATGCCCGACCTCCCGCCGCAGGTCGGCGTGCTCGTCGAGCTGGACAAGCCCAACGCCGAGGTGGCCAAGGACGTCGCGCAGCACATCACTGCCTTCGCCCCGAAGTACCTCAACCGCGACGAGGTCCCCGCCGAGACGGTCGAGAACGAGCGCCGTGTCGCCGAGGCCACCTCGCGTGAGGAGGGCAAGCCGGAGGCCGCCCTCCCGAAGATCGTCGAGGGTCGTGTCAACGGCTTCTTCAAGGACGTCGTCGTCCTGGAGCAGGCGTTCGCCAAGGACGCCAAGAAGTCCGTCCAGAAGGTCCTGGACGAGGCCGGTGTCAGCCTGAAGCGCTTCGCGCGCATCAAGGTCGGCATCTGAGTCCGTCCGCGAACAACGGCGGACCCCGATAGGGTCTGGTGCAGTCGCTGGCCGCACTCATGCCGGACGACCGCAGAACTGACGAGGAGGCCATTGCCGCTGAGGGACACCAGACCCACCGGCAATGGCCTTCTTCGTATGTGCACGAGGAGAATCTCCATGAACAAGGGCGCAGACGCCTCCCAGGGTGACCACAAGGGCGACGACGGCAAGATTTCCGGTCGCTTCATGCTGAAGCTGTCCGGCGAGGCGTTCGCCGGTGGTGGGGGTCTCGGCGTCGACCCCGATGTCGTGCACACCATCGCCCGCGAGATCGCCGCGGTCGTACGGGACGGCGCGGAGATCGCGGTCGTCATCGGCGGTGGCAACTTCTTCCGTGGCGCCGAGCTCCAGCAGCGCGGCATGGACCGGGCACGCTCCGACTACATGGGCATGCTCGGCACGGTCATGAACTGCCTGGCGCTGCAGGACTTCCTGGAGAAGGAGGGCATCGACTCACGCGTCCAGACCGCCATCACCATGGGTCAGGTCGCGGAGCCGTACATCCCGCTCCGTGCCGTACGGCACCTGGAGAAGGGGCGCGTCGTCATCTTCGGCGCGGGCATGGGCATGCCGTACTTCTCCACCGACACCACCGCCGCCCAGCGCGCCCTCGAGATCGAGGCGGAGGCGCTGCTGATGGGGAAGAACGGGGTGGACGGGGTCTACGACTCCGACCCGAAGAACAACCCCGGTGCGGTGAAGTTCGACGCGCTGGAATACAGCGAGGTGCTCGCCCGTGACCTCAAGGTCGCCGACGCCACCGCCATCACGCTCTGCCGTGACAATCAGCTCCCGATCCTCGTCTTCGAGCTGACCGCGGAGGGCAATATCGCCCGCGCGGTCAAGGGTGAGAAGATCGGCACGCTCGTGAGTGACGAGAGCACCCGGGCCTGACGGCCCAAAGGATGGACAACGGCCTGCCGGTCGGACACCGTGCAGGTGAGGACGCGACGCAGGATCCGCAGGGCCCGACGATGCCGGGCCCACTCAAGACACGCAGGAGCACGTGGTGATCGAAGAAATCCTCCTCGAGGCCGAGGAGAAGATGGAGAAGGCCGTGGTGGTCGCCAAAGAGGACTTTGCCGCGATCCGTACCGGCCGTGCGCACCCGGCGATGTTCAACAAGATCGTCGCCGACTACTACGGCGCGCTGACCCCGATCAACCAGCTGGCCTCGTTCTCGGTCCCCGAGCCGCGCATGGCAGTGGTGACTCCGTTCGACAAGACCGCGCTGCGCAACATCGAGCAGGCGATCCGTGACTCCGACCTCGGCGTCAACCCGAGCAACGACGGCAACATCATCCGTGTGACGTTCCCCGAGCTCACGCAGGACCGTCGCAAGGAGTACATCAAGGTCGCCAAGACCAAGGCCGAGGACTCCAAGATCTCGATCCGCTCCATCCGCCGCAAGGCCAAGGAGTCGCTCGACAAGCTCGTCAAGGACAAGGAGTCCGGCGAGGACGAGGTCCGCCGCGCGGAGAAGGAGCTCGACGACACCACCGCGAAGTACGTCGCACAGGTGGACGAGCTGCTCAAGCACAAGGAAGCCGAGCTGCTCGAAGTCTGATGAACGACTCTTCCTTGGGCGCCCCGCAGGGAGCCGGCTACTGGGGTGCGCCCGAGACGGGGGTCGCTCCGGCGGGTCCTGCCCACGATGTGCACGGCGCCCAGCAGACTCGGCCCATGCCCATCGTGCCGGACGTTCCCGACGCAGGTAGAGACGCAGACGACCGCGACAACCGGGACAGGGACGCCGCGCACGTCAGCGGTCCCCTGTTCCGTGACGAGAAGCAGCAGGAGCCCATGTCCACCGCGTTGCCGTCGCCCCCACCGCAGAAGAAGCGGGCAGGTCGTGATCTGCGCGCCGCGATAGGGGTCGGTCTCGGTCTCGGCGTGGTCGTCGCCGGTTCGCTCTTCATCGTGAAGGCCGTCTTCGTCGGTGTGGTCGTGCTGGCGGTGGTGGTCGGGCTCTGGGAGCTCACCTCGCGCCTCAAGGAGCGCAAGGGGATCAACGCCCCCCTCGTGCCGCTCGCCGTCGGCGGCGCCGCCATGGTCGTCGCCGGCTACGTGCGGGACGCGGAGGGCGCCTGGGTCGCCATGGCGCTCACCGCGCTCGCGGTGCTCGTCTGGCGGATGACCGAGTCGCCGGAGGGCTACCTCAAGGACGTCACGGCCGGTGTCTTCGCCGTCTTCTACGTGCCGTTCCTGGCGACGTTCGTCGCGATGATGCTCACCGCGGACGACGGTCCGTGGCGCGTGCTGACCTTCCTGCTGCTCACCGTGGTCGCCGACACCGGTGCGTACGCCGTCGGCTGGCGCTTCGGCACGCACAAGCTCGCACCGCGCATCAGCCCCGGGAAGACCCGCGAGGGCCTGTTCGGCGCGATCGGTTTCGCGATGGTCGCCGGTGCCCTGTGCATGGAGTTCCTGATCGACGACGGCAGGTGGTGGCAGGGACTGCTGCTGGGCCTCGCGGTCGCCGCCAGCGCCACCCTCGGCGACCTGGGCGAGTCCATGATCAAGCGGGACCTCGGGATCAAGGACATGGGCACGCTGCTGCCGGGCCACGGCGGCATCATGGACCGGCTCGACTCGCTGCTGCCGACCGCACCGGTGGTCTGGCTGCTGCTGGTGTTGTTCGTCGGATCCGGCTGATTCGCTGCTGCGTCCCCGTGTGACCTGCGGGTTCTACGAGTGAGGGTCCGTTGCCCACGGGGCGGCGGGCCCTCACTCGTGCTGAGCCCGGGCCTCGGCACCGGTGCGGAGAAGCCGCACTGCGTACAGCTGTCCTCGGGTGCGATCGGTCACGGTCCTGCGAGTGGCCCGGGCCCGTCCGAGGGCCGTCACAAGGCCTCCGACATCGACGGACAGCACCGGCAGCGGCCCGGACACGGTCGCGCCCCACCCCGCCCCGGCCGGCGACGACCTCTGGTACCACGGCGTGTCTGCGACACTGGAAGAACCATGCCTAAGCCCGGAGAACTCCAGTTTGTCGCGCCCCGCGGAGCCAAGCAGCCGCCGCGGCACCTCGCCGACCTCACCCCCGACGAGCGCAAGGAAGCAGTCGCCGCGACCGGCGAGAAGCCCTTCCGCGCCAAGCAGCTGTCGCAGCACTACTTCGCGCGGTACGCGCACGACCCGGCCGAGTGGAGCAACATTCCGGCCGGTTCGCGGGAGAAGCTCGCCGAGGCGCTGTTCCCCGACCTGATGTCCGTGATGCGCCACATCAGCTGCGACGACGACACCACCCGTAAGACGCTCTGGAAGCTGCACGACGGGACGCTCGTCGAGTCCGTCCTCATGCGGTATCCGGACCGGGTGACGATGTGCATCTCCTCGCAGGCCGGGTGCGGGATGAACTGCCCGTTCTGCGCGACCGGGCAGGCCGGCCTCGACCGCAATCTCTCCACGGCCGAGATCGTGCACCAGATCGTGGACGGGATGCGGGCGCTGCGTGACGGTGAGGTCCCGGGCGGGCCCGCGCGGCTCTCCAACATCGTCTTCATGGGTATGGGTGAGCCCCTGGCCAACTACAAGCGCGTCGTCGGGGCGATCCGGCGGCTGACCGACCCCGAGCCGGACGGCCTCGGACTCTCGCAGCGCGGGATCACCGTGTCCACGGTGGGCCTGGTGCCGGCCATGCTGCGCTTCGCCGACGAGGGCTTCAAGTGCCGTCTCGCCGTCTCGCTCCACGCCCCGGACGACGAGTTGCGCGACACCCTCGTTCCCGTGAACACGCGGTGGAACGTCCGGGAGGTGCTGGACGCGGCGTGGGAGTACGCCGAGAAGTCCGGCCGCCGCATCTCCATCGAGTACGCGCTGATCCGCGACATCAACGACCAGGCATGGCGGGGCGACCGGCTCGGCCGGCTGCTCAAGGGCAAGCGCGTGCACGTCAACCTCATCCCGCTGAACCCGACGCCCGGTTCCAAGTGGACCGCCTCGCGGCCCGAGGACGAGAAGGCGTTCGTCGACGCGATCGCCGCTCATGGTGTACCCGTCACGGTCCGTGACACCCGTGGTCAGGAGATCGACGGGGCCTGCGGACAGCTGGCGGCCTCCGAGCGCTGACAAGGTTCCGGGGACGGGCGCCATCCGGCCGGAACGGCGTGATCCGGCCGGTGTAGCCTGGCCCGGAAATCAACTTCATATTCCGACAGGGGAGCGCCACAGCGCTGAGAGTGCGGCACCGAGCCGCAGACCCTCTGAACCTCGCCCGGGTCATTCCGGGTAGGAAGTTCGGACCTTACTCAAGCTGTTGCGCCCTGCCCGCTCGCCGAGCGGGCAGGGCCGCGTCTCTTCCTGGTCACGTCCAGGAGGAATCACATGAACACCACCACGAAGTGCGCCGCGACGGCGCTGGCCGCCGCGCTCGGCGTGACCGTGCTCGCGGGCTGCGGCGGATCCGACGACGACGCCTCGGGTTCCGGGAACTCCAAGGCGTCCAAGACCGTGACCCTCGTCAGCCACGACTCCTTCAACGCCTCGGAGGCGGTCCTGAAGGAGTTCACGAAGGAGACCGGCTACACGGTCAAGGTGCTGAAGAGCGGTGACGCCGGTGCCGCGCTCAACCAGGAGATCCTGACCAAGGGATCCCCCCGCGGCGATGTGTTCTTCGGCATCGACAACACGCTGCTCTCACGAGCCCTGGACAACGGACTGTTCACCCCGTACGAGGCGAAGGGGCTCGACCGCGTCGCGGCCGACACCCAGCTCGACGCGGACAAGCACCGGGTCACGCCCGTCGACACCGGCGACATCTGCATCAACTACGACAAGAAGTACTTCGCCGACAAGAAGCTCGCGCCGCCGCAGTCGTTCGACGACCTGCTGAAGCCCGCGTACAAGAACCTCCTCGTCACCGAGAACGCCGCGACCTCCTCGCCCGGCCTCGGCTTCCTCCTCGGCACCGTCGCCACGTACGGCGAGGACGGCTACCAGGACTACTGGAAGAAGCTGAAGGGCAACGGCGTCAAGGTCGTCGACGGCTGGGAGCAGGCGTACAACGAGGAGTTCTCCGGCTCGGCGGGCGGCAAGAAGACCAAGGCAGACCGGCCGCTCGTCGTCTCGTACGCCTCCAGCCCGCCCGTCGAGGTGCTGTACGCGGAGCCGCAGCCCACCGAGGCACCGACCGGGGTCGCCACCGGAACCTGCTTCCGCCAGATCGAGTTCGCCGGCCTGCTGGACGGTGCGAAGAACGAGGCGGGCGGTAAGGCGCTGCTGGACTTCCTGATCAGCAAGCAGTTCCAGGAGGACATGCCGCTCAACATGTTCGTGAACCCGGTCGCCGAGGACGCGGAGCTGCCGGAGCTCTTCACGAAGTTCGGTGCGACCGTCGACAAGCCGACGACCGTGGCCCCGGAGAAGATCGCCAAGAACCGTGAGCAGTGGGTCCGGTCGTGGTCCTCGCTCGTCGTGAAGTAGCCGCGCGTCCCCCGCGCGGGGGGAACGCGGCGCGGCTCGGCCTGATGGCCGTGCCCGTCGCGTTCTTCGCGCTGTTCTTCGCCTACCCCGTCGTCGCGATCGTCGGCCGGGGACTGAAGGCGGACGGCGTCTGGCAGTTCGGCCGGATCGGCGAGGTACTGAGCCGGCCGGACATCGCCGACGTCCTCTGGTTCACCACCTGGCAGGCGCTCGCGTCGACCGTGCTCACGCTGCTGATCGCGCTGCCGGGCGCCTATGTCTTCGCCCGGTTCGACTTCCCCGGCAAGCAACTGCTGCGTGCGGTCGTGACCGTGCCGTTCGTCCTGCCGACGGTCGTCGTGGGAACGGCTTTCCTGGCACTGCTGGGGCGCGGCGGATTCCTCGACGAGCTGTGGGGCGTCCGGCTCGACACCACGGTCTGGGCGATCCTCCTCGCCCATGTCTTCTTCAACTACGCGGTCGTCGTACGGACCGTCGGCGGCCTGTGGTCGCAGCTCGACCCCCGTCAGGAGGAGGCTGCCCGGGTGCTCGGCGCCGGACGCCTCGCGGCGTGGCGACGGGTGACCCTGCCCGCGCTGGCGCCGGCCGTGGGCGCCGCCGCACTGATGGTCTTCCTCTTCACGTTCACCTCCTTCGGAGTCGTCCAGATCCTCGGCGGTCCTGCCTACTCCACCCTGGAGGTGGAGATCTACCGGCAGACCGCCCAGCTGCTCGATCTGCCGACGGCCGCCGTGCTGACCCTGGTGCAGTTCGCCGCGGTCGGCGGGATCCTCGCCGTACACGCGTGGACCGTACGGCGCAGGGAGACCGCGCTGAAGCTCGTCGACCCGGCACAGACCTCCCGCCGGCCGCGCGGGGCCGGGCAGCGGGCCCTGCTCGGCGGCGTACTGCTGACCGTCGCGCTGCTCATCGTCGCGCCCCTCGGTGTGCTGGTGGAGCGCTCCGTGGACACGTCCGGCGGCTACGGCTTCGGCTTCTACCGCGCGCTGCAGTCCGCCGACGCGAGCGGCTCCACGTTCCTGGTCCCGCCTCTGGAGGCCATCTGGAACTCGCTGCAGTACGCGCTGGTCGCGACCCTCATCGCCCTCGTGATCGGCGGTCTCGCCGCGGCGGCGCTGACGAGGCGGGCAGGGCCGCTGGTGCGCGGCTTCGACGCGCTGCTGATGCTGCCTCTCGGGGTGTCCGCCGTCACCGTCGGCTTCGGCTTCCTGATCACGCTCGACGAGCCGCCCCTGGACCTGCGTACGTCCTGGATCCTCGTACCGCTCGCCCAGGCGCTGGTGGGCGTCCCCTTCGTCGTACGGACCATGCTGCCCGTCCTGCGCGCGGTCGACGACCGGCTGCGGGAGGCCGCGGCGGTGCTCGGCGCCTCGCCGCTGCGGGCCTGGCGCGAGGTCGACCTGCCGCTGGTGCGGCGGGCGCTGCTGGTGGCCGCGGGCTTCGCGTTCGCCGTGTCGCTCGGCGAGTTCGGCGCGACGGTGTTCATCGCACGCCCCGACAACCCCACCCTGCCGGTGGCGGTCGCCCGGCTGCTGGGGCGGTCCGGGGAGCTCAACTACGGGCAGGCGATGGCACTCAGCACGATCCTGATGCTCGTCTGCGCGGTGTCGCTGCTCCTGCTCGAACGTATCCGCACCGACCGATCCGGGGAGTTCTAGAGATGCTGGCACTGGATTCGGCCACGGTCCGCTTCGGGAAGCGAACCGCGCTGGACGCCGTGGACCTGGAGGTCGCCGAGCACGAGATCGTCTGTGTCCTCGGGCCCAGCGGCAGCGGAAAGTCGACGCTCCTGCGGGTCGTCGCGGGGCTGCAGCGGCTGGACGGCGGACGGGTGCTCCTGGACGGTGCCGACCAGGCCGCCGTGCCGGTGCACCGGCGCGGGCTCGGGCTGATGTTCCAGGACCACCAGCTGTTCCCCCACAGGGACGTCGGCGCGAACGTCGCGTTCGGGCTGCGGATGCACGGGGTCTCCCGGGCCGAGCGCGACCGCAGGGCCGACGAGCTCCTCGACCTCGTCGGCCTGCCCGGCGCCGGACGGCGGGCCGTCGCCGCCCTGTCGGGTGGCGAGCAGCAGCGCGTCGCCCTCGCCCGCGCGCTGGCACCCCGCCCGAAACTGCTGATGCTGGACGAGCCGCTCGGGCAGCTGGACCGGAGCCTGCGCGAACGGCTCGTCGTCGAGCTGCGCACCCTCTTCGGCCGGCTCGGTACGACGGTGCTCGCCGTCACCCACGACCAGGGCGAGGCCTTCGCCCTCGCGGACCGGGTGGTGGTCATGCGGGACGGCAGGATCGCTCAGGCGGGAACCCCTCTGGAGGTCTGGCAGCGCCCGGCCTCCGCGTTCGTCGCCCGGTTCCTCGGCTTCGACAACGTGGTGGACGCGACGGTGACCGGCACGGCCGCCGACACGCCCTGGGGCAAGGTGCCGGTGCCCGGCGAC
Source organism: Streptomyces sp. NBC_00887 (assembly GCF_045207585.1). NCBI lineage: Bacteria > Bacillati > Actinomycetota > Actinomycetes > Kitasatosporales > Streptomycetaceae > Streptomyces > Streptomyces sp. NBC_00887. The sequence goes on along the minus strand of NZ_CP108788.1, from coordinate 4,249,644 downwards.
TCGCCCCAGGGCGCGCGCGAGCTGCTGGTCCGGCCGGCCGGGGTACGGATCGGCGGCGCGCAGGAGGGGCTGACCTGCACGGTGGGCGCGCGCACGTTCCGGGGCCACCATGTCGCCGTGACCCTGCACCCCGCCGACGGGCCCGTTCTGGAGGCCGAGTGCGGGCTGCGGGACGCCCCGGAGGAGGGGGCCAGGGTGGGCGTGACGTTCGACGTGGCGGAGACGGTGGTCCTGTCCCGGGCCCACGCGGTCTGACCCGTCCGGCTGGCGGAGCCCCCCGGAGCCTGGTCCCCTGGACACGGAACCGTCGGGAAGGACTGGGGTCATGACTGGATCAGCGCGCGAGGGCATCGACATCACCCGCGTCGTCGAGGCACCGCGGGACCGGGTCTTCGCCGCCTGGACGGTCCCCGAGGACTTCGCCGCCTGGTACGGGGGCGAAGCGGACGTGCCGCTGGACCGGTTGTCGATGGACGTCACGCCGGGCGGTGAGTGGAGCGTGGTCATCGTCGTGCCCGGCGCGGAGATGCCGTTCCACGGCGTCTACCGTGAGGTGTCCGCCCCCGAGCGGCTCGTCTTCACGCTGAAGGACAGGAGCGCGCCCGCGGACGTCGAGGGCGAGACCGTCACGGTCACCTTCACCGAGCTGAGCAGGAAGTCGACCGAGATGGTCTTCCAGCAGCGCGGCGGCAATCTCACGCCCGAGCAGTACGCGGCGGCCGAGGACGGCTGGGATGCCTTCTTCGACGCCCTGGACGCCCGCCTCGCCGCCCGCTGAGCCGGCCGGAACCCGGGCCGGCCGGACAGCCCGTCAGCCCGTCAGCCGGGCGAGGGCTCCGGCTGCCTCCTCCACCGTGTCGACGAGCGCGATACGGGACTCCATCGCCCGGTCCGCCGCCAGCGCGCTCAGCAGCGGCCAGGCGGGCAGCTTCTCCGTCCAGTGCGCGCGGTTCACCAGCACCATCGGCGTGGGAGCGGAACGCGACTCGTAGTAGTTCGGCGTCGCGTTGTCAAAGATCTCCTGCACGGTCCCGGCGGCGCCGGGCAGAAAGATCACACCGGCGTTCGAGCGGGCCAGCAGCCCGTCCTCGCGCACGGCGTTCGCGAAGTACTTGGCGATGTGGTCGGCGAAGGCGTTCGGCGGCTCGTGGCCGTAGAACCAGGTCGGGACCGCGACCGAGGATCCACCGTCGGGCCAGCGGCTCCGCACGGCGAAGGCCGCCGTCGCCCAGTCGGTGACCGAGGTGCTGAACGACGGCGAACTGGCGAGGAGTTCGCAGGCCTTGAGCAGCATCGCGTCGGAGTGCGGGGCGGCGTACGCGCCGAGGTTGGCCGCCTCCATGGCACCCGGGCCGCCGCCCGTCGCCACGGTCAGACCGCTGCGGGCCAGCTCCCTGCCGAGGGTGGCGGCGCCACGGTACGCCTCGGAACCGCGGGCCATCGCGTGGCCGCCCATCACGCCCACCACCCGGGCCCCGACCAGGTGTTCGTCCAGGGCGTCGGAGACCGCGTCGTCGTGGAGCGCCCGCAGCATCGAGGCGAAGACATCGCCGTTCGACTTGGTCAGCTGGAACCAGTCGTACGCCCGCGCGTCCGGCGTCGAGCCGTAACCGCCCTCGGCCAAGCCCTCGTAGAGGGCGTCGGGGGTGTAGAGCAGTCCGCGGTACGGGTCGAAGGGCAGCCCCGGCACCGGCGGGAAGACGAACGCCCCGTCCGCCCGTATCTTCGCCTCGGCGCGGGGGTCCATGCGGCAGCCGAGGAAGACCGTGCCCCTGGTCCCGGTCACGAGGAGCGCCTCGCTCCGGCCGGTCAGGTCGACGGACTGGACACGATGGCCGGCCAGGGTTCCGGCGGCGACCGCCACGTCGAATGCGGTGAGCGTCTCGATCTCGACGCCGGGTGCGTACGTGTTCTCGTCCGGATTCTCCACGCCGCCATGCTACGGACCACCGCGGCGCCGGGTCTCACCCCGTCAGAGGAAGGGCCGCCAGCTCCGCGATCGCCCAGGTCAGCGGGGCGAAGACAGCCAGCAGCACCAGTGCCCGCAGGGCGGCGGCGGCGCGGAGCGAGGAGGCCGGGGCACCGAGCCGCAGCAGGGTCTCGGCCGTACGGGTCCGGGACTGCTTGGCCTCCAGCGCGGAGGTCAGTAGCGTCGCCGTCGTACAGCCCAGGACGAGTACGGCGCCGAGCGCGGTGAGCGGGCCGAAGGGCCGCGGCCCGCCGTCGTACAGCACCGAGCCCGCGATCACCCCGGACAGCACCGCGCAGACGATCCCGAGCGGACGGCCGATCCGGCGCGCCTCGTCCATCAGGACCCTTCCCGCCAGCAGACGTACGGCCCCGGGGCGCACCGCCTGGAGCAGCCGCCCGCAGAGGTGGGTCAGACCGGGACCGGCCATGGCCAGGCCGATCGCCGTGAGGGTCCAGCCCACCAGCACGCTCGCCGGAGTGGAGTCCAGCCTCCCCGGCAGCGGGAAGGGGCTGCCCGCCGAACCGCGGTTCGCGTACGCCTCGACAGCGAGGCCGGCCGCCGTCAGCGCGACTCCCCACGGGAGCCCCGTCGGTGCAGGTACGGGGGTGAGAAGCTCCTCCGCCTCCTGGGCCTCGGACGGTGCGACGGGCCGTGAGCGCAGTGCGAGGCCGCTCGCCGCCGCCGAGGCCAGCGGCACGAGGGTCAGCAGCATCAGCGCGGCCGCCAGCGGCAACGGGGCATCGGCGCCGAGGAGTTCGGCGGCACCGCCGTCGAACGGCAGCCCGGTCAGATCGCCCCGCAGATGGAGGAAGAAGAGCAGGGCGACCATCGAACCCAGCGTGGTGGACACCGCGGTGGACACGGCGGCGAGCACGCTCAGCCGGACCGGCCCGAGCCCCACGGCGAAGAGCCCCGGACGTGGGCGTGTACTCGGATCGGTACGCGCCACCGCGACCGCGAACTGCACCGTCGCGGCCAGCGGAACAGCACACCACAGCAGCCTCAGCACGGAGGTCGAGGCGTGCGCCGGGTGCGAGGAGGCGTACCCGAGGGTGCACAGGAGGAGGAAGCCGACACCGGCCGACGCGGCCGCGACGAGCAGCCGCCGCGTCAGGACCAGGGGATGGGAACCACGGGTCAGACGGAGAGCGAGCACGCCGAGCGGCCTTCCGTATCCGATACGGCGGGCAGGGCGACGGTGGTGACATGACGGCCGTCCAGCAGGGAGACCGCGCGGTCGGCGAGGGTGGCGACCTCGGCATCATGGGTGGCGAGCACGACGGTGATGCCGTGGGACCGCGTCGCCGTGGTCAGGGTACGCAGCAGCTGCGCGCGCTCCGGACGGTGGAGGGTCGCGGTCGGCTCGTCCGCGAAGATCACGGACGGTGACGCGGTCAGGGCGCGGGCCACGGAGATCCGCTGACGCTGCGCCTGGAGCAGTGTGTGCGGGCGCTTCTTGGCGAGCATCCCGATGTCGAGGCGCTCGAGCCACTCCATCGCGGCCTTCTTCGCCGTCCGGTGCGAGACGCCCCGCAGCAGCAGCGGAAGAGCGGCGTTCTCCCAGGTGGTCAGCTCCGGCACGAGCTGGGGCTCGGCGGCGATCCAGCCGAAGCGGTCGCGGCGGAGCTGCTCGCGCAGCCGCGGGCCCATGGTGTGGATGGGGACGCTGTTGAACCAGACTTCGCCCTGCTGGGGCACCAACTGGCCGGAGAGGCAGTGCAGCAGCGTCGTCTTGCCACTGCCCCGGGGGCCCGTGACGGCGAGGACCTCACCGTCGCGGACGCCGAGGGAGACACCGCCGAGCCCCGGTGATCCGTTGTGGGAATGGTGCAGGGAACGTGCCCAGATCACGTCGTTGTCCGGCGGGGCCACCATGGCGTACACCTCGGTTCAGATCAGATTTCCCGTTCCCCCGTACGGGGGACGAAGACAGGGCCGATCGGTCACTCGGCACGCTAGGTAGTCGGAGCGGGGTGTCGGGACAGCACACGGCCCGGATGCACCCCTTCTCACTCGAACGGGTGTATCCGGGCCGTGTGGACCGTATGAAATGACTGCCGGAAGCGGTGCGACCGGTGGCCGGAGCATCGGTCAGAGCTTCGTCCAGGCCTCCGTCAGCACGCTCCGCAGGATGCCTTCGATCTCGTCGAACGTCGACTGGTCGGAGATCAGCGGCGGAGCGAGCTGGACGACCGGGTCCCCGCGGTCGTCGGCCCGGCAGTACAGGCCGTTCTCGTACAGCGCCTTGGAGAGGAAGCCGTACAGGACGCGCTCGGTCTCCTCGTCGGTGAAGGTCTCCTTGGTGGCCTTGTCCTTCACCAGCTCGATGCCGTAGAAGAAGCCGTTGCCGCGGACGTCGCCGACGATCGGCAGGTCGTGCAGTTTCTGCAGCGTGGTGAGGAAGGCGTTCTCGTTGTCCAGGACGTGCTGGTTGAGACCCTCGCGCTCGAAGATGTCGAGGTTGGCGAGACCGACCGCTGCGGAGACCGGGTGGCCGCCGAAGGTGTAGCCGTGCAGGAAGGTGTTGCCGCCCCGGTAGAACGGCTCGGCCAGCCGGTCGGAGATGATGCAGGCGCCGATGGGGGAGTAGCCCGAGGTCATGCCCTTGGCGCAGGTGATCATGTCCGGTACGTAGTCGAACTTGTCGCAGGCGAACATCGTTCCGAGCCGGCCGAAGGCGCAGATGACCTCGTCGGAGACGAGCAGCACGTCGTGCCGGTCGCAGATCTCGCGGACCCGCTGGAAGTAGCCGGGCGGGGGCGGGAAGCAGCCGCCGGCGTTCTGCACGGGCTCCAGGAAGACGGCCGCGACGGTGTCCGCACCCTCGAAGAGGATCTCCTGCTCGATCTGGTCGGCGGCCCAGCGGCCGAAGGCCTCCGGGTCGTCGCCGAAGAGCGGGGCGCGGTAGATGTTGGTGTTCGGGACCTTGTGCGCGCCGGGGACCAGCGGCTCGAAGGGGGCCTTGAGGGCCGGCAGGCCGGTGATGGACAGGGCGCCCTGCGGGGTGCCGTGATAGGCGACCGCACGCGAGATGACCTTGTACTTGGTCGGCTTGCCCGTGAGCTTGAAGTACTGCTTGGCCAGCTTCCAGGCGGTCTCGACGGCCTCGCCGCCACCCGTGGTGAAGAAGACCTTGTTGAGGTCGCCCGGCGCGTGCGTGGCGAGACGCTCGGCCAGCTCGACGGCCTTCGGGTGGGCGTAGGACCACACCGGGAAGAAGGCCAGCTCCTGCGCCTGCTTGTACGCGGCCTCGGCGAGCTCGTGGCGGCCGTGTCCGGCGTTCACCACGAAGAGGCCGGACAGGCCGTCGAGGTAGCGCTTGCCCTTGTCGTCGTAGATGTGGGTGCCCTCGCCACGCACGATGGTGGGAACGGGCGCGTTCTCGTAGTCCGACATGCGGGTGAAGTGCATCCACAGGTGGTCGTACGCGGTTCGGCTGAGGTCCTTGCTCACGGCTATCGGGTTCCCCACATATAGGTCTGCTTCTTCAGCTTGAGGTAGACGAAGCTCTCGGTGGAGCGCACTCCGGGAACGGCCCGGATGCGTCTGTTGATCGTCTCCAGCAGGTGGTCGTCGTCCTCGCAGACGATCTCCACCATCAGGTCGAAGGAGCCCGCGGTCATCACCACGTACTCGCATTCGGTCATCGCCGACAGCGCCTCGGCCACGGGGTCGACGTCGCCCTCGACGTTGACGCCGACCATGGCCTGGCGCCGGAAGCCCACGGTCAGCGGGTCCGTGACGGCGACGATCTGCATCACGCCCTGGTCGAGCAGCTTCTGGACGCGCTGGCGCACGGCCGCTTCGGAGAGGCCGACGGCCTTGCCTATCGCGGCGTACGGCCGACGTCCGTCCTCCTGGAGCTGTTCGATGATTGCGAGGGACACGGCATCGACCGCGGGTGACGACCCGTTCCCGGTCCTGGAGTCTGCGCTACGACTGGCCACGCACCCACTCTGCACCCCGACTCGTCTGTCTGGCAAGCCCAAATCGATGAAATTCGTTGTCTGGGCACCTGAATATCACCGAATCCGAAGTTCCCGGTGGGTGGGTATGTCGAAAGCGTCGCCGCAGCGTTTAGGGTGGAAGTCTCACCCATCGGACAGCCGACAGGAGTGGTGGTTGTGACCACCGAGGTGCGCCGTCTGCGCAACTACATCAACGGAGAGTTCCGGGACGCCGCGGACGGGCGGACCATCGACGTGGTCAACCCGGTGACGGAGGAGGTCTACGCGACCTCCCCGCTCTCCGGACAGGCCGACGTCGATGCCGCCATGGACGCCGCTGCCGCCGCGTTCCCCGCATGGCGCGACGTGACCCCCGCCGAGCGCCAGAAGGCGCTGCTGAAGATCGCGGACGCGTTCGAGGAGAGGGCCGAGGACCTCATCGCGGCGGAGTCGGAGAACACCGGCAAGCCGCTGGAGCTCACCCGTACCGAAGAGATCCCGCCCATGGTGGACCAGATCCGCTTCTTCGCGGGTGCCGCCCGGCTGCTCGAGGGCCGCTCGGCCGGCGAGTACATGGAGGGCCTGACCTCGATCGTGCGCCGCGAGCCCGTGGGCGTCTGCGCGCAGGTCGCCCCGTGGAACTACCCGATGATGATGGCCGTCTGGAAGTTCGCCCCGGCGCTCGCCGCGGGCAACACCGTCGTCATCAAGCCGTCCGACACCACCCCGGCGTCGACCGTGCTGATCGCCGAGATCATCGGGCAGATCCTCCCCAAGGGCGTCTTCAACGTCATCTGCGGCGACCGTGAGACCGGCCGCGCGATGGTCGAGCACCGGACCCCGGCGATGGCGTCCATCACCGGCTCGGTACGCGCCGGTATGCAGGTGGCCGAGTCCGCGGCCAAGGACGTCAAGCGCGTCCACCTGGAGCTCGGCGGCAAGGCCCCGGTCGTGGTCTTCGAGGACACCGACATCGCCAAGGCCGTCGAGGGCATCTCCGTCGCGGGCTACTTCAACGCCGGCCAGGACTGTACGGCCGCGACCCGCGTCATGGTCCACGAGTCCATCCACGACGAGTTCGTCACCGCCCTCGCCAAGGCGGCGGCCGACACGAAGACCGGCCTGCCGGACGACGAGGACGTGCTGTACGGCCCGCTCAACAACGCCAACCAGCTGGCGCAGGTCAGCGGCTTCATCGAGCGCCTCCCCGCACACGCCAAGGTCGAGGCGGGCGGCCACCGGGTCGGCGACAAGGGCTACTTCTACGCCCCGACCGTCGTCTCCGGCCTCAAGCAGGACGACGAGATCATCCAGCACGAGGTCTTCGGCCCCGTCATCACCGTCCAGTCCTTCACGGACGAGGCCCAGGCGCTCGAGTACGCCAACGGCGTCGAGTACGCGCTGGCCTCCTCGGTGTGGACCAAGGACCACGCCCGCGCGATGCGGATGTCGAAGAGCCTCGACTTCGGCTGCGTGTGGATCAACACCCACATCCCGCTCGTCGCCGAGATGCCGCACGGCGGATTCAAGAAGTCCGGCTACGGCAAGGACCTTTCGGCGTACGGTTTCGAGGACTACACCCGGATCAAGCACGTCATGACGTCGCTCGGCGACTGACCGGCGCCGGTCGGCGAACGACCGACGCCGCGCGCGAACGGCCCCGGGCTCCGGTCCGGGGCCGTTCGGCGTCCCGGGAGCCTCCCGCGGGGCGCACGGCACGCACCGCGTCGCACGGCATGGACATGGTGTGCGGAAGGGGCGGTCTCCGCTGGACGGTTGGTCCATTGCCCGCCGTCGCGGGGGACGGGCATCCTGCGCGGGTGCGCTCGATTCCGGAACACCTCATGTCCCGTCGCTCCCTGCTGCGCGCCCTCGGCGCGGGAGCGGCCGGTACCGCCCTGACCGGCTGCGGAGTGCCCGCCGCCTATGTGGAGCCCGGTGAACGCTCCGGACGCGACAGCTCGGACCGCGACCACTCGCTCCACTTCGCCAACTGGCCGCTCTACATCGACACCGACGACGAGGACGAGTCGAAGCGGCCCACGCTCGACGCGTTCTCCCGGCGGACCGGGATCTCCGTCTCGTACACCGAGGAGATCAACGACAACGACGAGTTCTTCGGGAAGATCAGCCCGGCGCTGATGAACCACCAGCCGACGGGCCGGGACCTCGTCGTCGTCAGCGACTGGATGGCCGCCCGGTTCGTACGACTCGGCTGGGTGCAGGAGATGGACCGCTCCGAGCAGCCCAATGTTGCCAAGTACCTGGACCCGCAGCTGCGTTCACCCGCCTTCGACGAGGGGCGGCTGCACAGTGTGCCCTGGCAGTCAGGGATCACCGGCATCGCGTACAACCGCGAGAAGCTCGGGCGGGAGATCCGGCACACGAGCGAGCTCTGGGCGGACGATCTGCGCGGCAGGGTGACGCTGCTCTCCGGGCTCGACGAGGCGTTCGCCCTGCTCATGCAGGGCGACGGGGCCGACATCACCCGGTGGACCGCCGATGATTTCCACCGGATGTGCGAGCAGGTGGAGAAGCGTGTGAGGAGTCGGCACATCCGCCGCTTCACGGGCAACGACTACATCAAGGACCTGGCCAACGGCGATGTGCTCGCCTGCCAGGCGTACTCCGGGGACGTCATCCAGCTCCAGGCCGACAACCCCGGCATCGAGTTCGTGGTGCCCGAGGAGGGTGCCGAGCTCTGGGCGGAGTCGCTCATGATCCCCAACCTGGCCGCCCACAAGCGCAATGCGGAGAGGCTCGTCGACTACTACTACGAGCCGGAGGTCGCCGCCGAACTGGCCACCTGGGTCAACTACGTCTGCCCGGTACCCGCCGCCCGCGAGATCCTGGCCTCCTCGAAGGACGAGGAGACCGCCGCGCTCGCCGAGGATCCACTGATCTTCCCCGACGACGCGATGCGTGAACGGCTCGCCATCGCCCGCGACATCACCTCCGAGGAGCGCACCGGCTTCGCGAAGAAGTGGAACTCCATCGTCGGACTCTGAGCCTGCGGCGAGCCGCAGCGAGGTGCGACCTGAGGTGCGCCGGAGGGTCCACCGGCGACTCGCGCCAACGGGTGCCACCCCCGCTTTTGAACGTGTTCATGATGGGCGTACGCTGCGGACATGAGCGAGCGAGCCCTCTTGCGGCGCATACGCGTGTGGTTGGTCCTCTTCATCGTCTGCCTGGTGCTGAGCGGTCTGACCGCCTTCCCCCTGGTGCACGAACTGCGCTGGACGGAGGACCTGCTGGGGTCCTCCGCCTCTCCTGTCCCCGAGCACTTCCCTGCACTCATGGAATGGATCACCCGGGTCCGGACCGGCCTCGACGAGGCCGACGCGAAGTACCCCTTCGTGCTCTACGGCACCGACTGGCTGGCCTTCGCCCACCTGGTCATCGCGGTCGCCTTCTACGGCCCCTACCGCGATCCGGTCCGCAACATCTGGGTCATCGAGTTCGGCATGATCGCCTGTGCCGGGATCATCCCGCTGGCCCTGATCTGCGGACCGATCCGGGACATCCCCTTCTGGTGGACCGTCATCGACATGTCCTTCGGGGTGTTCGGCATCCTCCCGCTGCTCGTCGTCCGCCGCATGATCAAGCGACTGGAAGCGGCGCAGGAGGCACCGGTGCCGGTCCCGGTGCCGGCCTGACCCGGCCGGCCGAGGTCGACCGCCCATGGGCTCAGCCGGCGGACGGGGCGCCGAAGGCCGCCACGACTACGTCCATCGCCGTGGCATTCATGTCCTGGCCCTTCGCGTTCGTCGAGTTGATGCTGTACACCAGCGTGCGGGACAGATCACGGGTGGCCGCCACCAGTGAGTTGTACCCGTAGCGGCCACCCGTCTTCCCCCACACCTCACGCCCGCCCAGCGTCATCACACTCAGGCCCGCGCCGAACTGGGCGGGCTTGCCGGTTCCGTACGTACGCACCGAGGGGCCGGGCAGCGTGAACATCTCCTCCAGCAGCGGACCGCGCACCACCCGCCCCCGGAACAGCGCGGTGGTGAAGCGCTCCAGGTCGGCGGTGGTCGAGATGATGTCCCCCGCCGCCCAGCCGTCGGTGGTGCCCCACACCGACACGTCCCGCAGCTCCGTCCCACCGCCGGGCGTGGCGAACACCTGGTAGCCGTGATTGTGCGGGCCACGGATATGCGGGTCGGTGCCGGGGAACGACGTGGAGCGCAGGCCCAGCGGGCGCAGGACGCGCTCACTCACCTGGTGGGCGTAGGAGTCGCCGGTCACCTGCTCGATCAGGAGTCCCAGCACCGTGTAGTTGATGTTGAGGTAGTGCTGGCTCCCACCGGGGGCGAACTCCGGCTCCTTCGCCGTGGCCGAGGCGACCATGCCGCGCGGTGTGTACAGGTCGAAGCGTGCGCGTACCACTCCTCGATGGTCCCTCCGGGCATGCCCGCGGCCGGTATCCCGCTGGTGTGGTTGAGCAGCTGCCGGACGGTGACCTGCCCGTACGCGGCGGGGATCAGGTCCGGGAGGTAGTGCCTGGCCGTCCGGTCGAGGTCCAGCTTCCCCTCGCCCGCCAGTTGCAGGGCCGTGGCCGCGGTGAAGACCTTGGTCACCGATCCGGCCCGGAACCGAGCCCGCGGATCGGCCGGACGGTTCGAGTCCAGATCGTGCACGCCCGAGCTGCCGTGCCAGGTGCCGTCGCTGCCGCCCACCCGTACGAGTGCTGCGGTGGCGTCCTCGGCGGGGAGGCCGGAGATCGCCGCGCGCAGTGCGGCCGCCTCGGGGATCTCATGGGAGCTCGCGCCGGCCGGTGCGGCAGGGGCAGGGCCGTTCGCCAGGGCGGGCGCGGCCGGGCCCGCCACGACGGCCAGGACGAGGGCTCCGGCGAGAAGCGTGCGCGTGCGGGTGTTCATCGGTGCCTCCGGGGAGTGGAATCCGTAACTGCTCGACGGATCCATCCTGTTCGTCCCCGGCCCTCGGCGGATCACCCGACCGAGGGGTCCTGTGGGGGAGGTCTCCTCCCCTGGGCGGGGGAGAGCGGAGCGGCCCCTCCCTCCGGCGAGGGAGCGACGAGCCCTGTCTCGTACGCGCAGATGACCGCCTGGATGCGGTCCCGCAGCCCCAGTTTGGACAGCACGTTGCCCACGTGGGTCTTGACCGTGTGCTCGCTGACCACGAGCGCGGCCGCGATCTCCGCGTTGGACAGGCCGCGCGCCAGATGCAGCAGCGTCTCCCGCTCGCGGGCGGTGAGCGCAGCCAGCCGTTCCGGCTCCGGCGCGGACCGGACCGCCGGGCGCGAGGTGTACTCGGCGATCAGCCGACGGGCCACGGACGGGGCGAGCAGCGAGTCCCCTGCGGCCACCACCCTCACCGCGTGCACCAGGTCGTCTCGCCGGACGTCCTTGAGCAGAAAGCCGCTCGCGCCCGCGTGGAGCGCCTCGTAGACGTACTCGTCCGAGTCGAACGTCGTCAGCATGACCGTGCGGCAGGCGGTCTGCGCACTGATGGCCCGGCAGGACTCGATACCGTCCATGACGGGCATGCGGATGTCCAGCAGCGCCACGTCCGGCCGCAGGCTGCGCACCGCGTCCAGCGCCTGCGCGCCGTCCCCCGCCTCGGCGAGGACCTCGATGTCGGGCTGCGCGTCCAGGATCATCGCGAAGCCGCTGCGCACCAGCTCCTGGTCGTCGGCCACCACCACACGGATCGTCAACTCCCCACCCCCTCGACGGAGGTTACAAGGGGCAGGGTGACGAGCACCTGGAACCCCTCGCCCCCGGGGCCCGCCCCGGCCAGGGCCGTGCCGCCGTGCGCGGCCGCCCGCTCACGGATGCCGGCCAGCCCGAGCCCGGTCGTGGTCCCCGGGCCCCGCCCGTCGTCCGTGACGGTGATGGTCAGCCCGGTCGTGGCGTAGCCGAGTTCGACCCGGGCGCGGTGCGCCCCGGCGTGCTTGACGACGTTCGTCAGTGCCTCCTGCACGATCCGGTAGACGGTGGCCTCCGTGTCCGCGGGAAGCGGCCGCGGCTGCCCCGTCGTCGTGTACGTCACCGCCGGGCCCCCGGACCGCACCCGCTCCAGCAGACCCGGCAGCTCAGCCAGTACGGGCTGCGGAGAACGCGGTGGGGGCGGTTGTCCGGGGCCCTCCTCCCGCAGCACGCCGAGCATCCGGCGCAGCTGCATCATCGCGTCCCGGCCGGTCTCCGAGATGGCGTCGAACGCCGCCTCCGCCCGCTCCGGCGCCGTGCGCACCGCGACCGGGCCGGCCTCCGCCTGCACGATCATCAGGCTCACGGCGTGGGAGAGGATGTCGTGCATCTCCCGGGCGATCCGGGCCCGTTCCCGCGCGGCGGCCTGCTCCGCCTCGATCCGGTGGGTCTCCTCCCGTTGCCGCGCCCGGTCCTCCATCGCCCGGATGTACGCCTTGCGGGTGTGGGTGAACCGCCCGAAGGCGTACGCCGCCGCGAACACGAACAGCGAGAACAGCAGCTCCCTGGCCTCTCCGGTGTTCTTCGCCACCGACGGGAACACCGCCGCCAGGACCAGCGCCGCCACCGCCGCCCGCTGCCGCGGCGAGGACAGCTCGGCCACGGTGTAGAAGGCCACCAGTCCGGTGTACGGCAGGGGCTGTCCTGGGCCGTCGACGGAGAACTTGTACAGGGCGCCCGCCGCGAGCACCAGGAGCAGCACGGAGACCGGGGCGCGCCGACGGGCCACCAGCGGCAGAACGGTCAGCGTCGTCAGGCCGTACGAGGGCCAGGTGGCCTCCGGCAGTTCGGCCGAGCGGGGCACCACGAACGGCATGGTGACGGCGGCCTGCACCAGAAGGGCGACGGCGACGTCGACGGCCCACGCCCGGCGCGGAAGCCACCGGCTGCCCGGTATCCGCATCAGGGCTTCCGGCCCACAGCCCCGAACTGGGCGACTTCGGGTCCCCCGGTGCGGGCGTCGGCGCGCCAGCGGGAGCACGACACGATGCCCGGGTCCAGGATGTCCAGGCCGTCCAGGAACGAGGCGAACTCGAAGCGGCTGCGGGCGGTGATCGGCGGGGTGGCGTTCTTGTTCCAGAAGCTCATCGCGGCCTCGTTGCCCTCGCCGCCCAGCTCCAGCGTGGGGTGGGTGAGCACCAGGTGGCTGCCGGACGGCAGCGCGTCCATCAGCCCGGTCACGGCGGAACGCGCCTCGTCCGTGTCCAGGACGAAGTTGAGGACGCCGAGCATCATCACCGCGACCGGGCGCCGCAGATCCAGGGTCCGCTCCGCGGCGCGCAGGATGCGCTCCGTGTCGCGGGCGTCCGCGTCGAGGTACTCGGTGGCCCCTTCGGGGGAGCTGGTGAGCAGGGAGCGTGCGTGCGCGAGCACCGTCGGGTCGTTGTCGACATAGACGATGCGGGCGTCGGGCGCCGTGTGCTGGGCCACCTCATGGGTGTTGTTCGCCGTCGGCAGGCCGGTGCCTATGTCCAGGAACTGGCCGATGCCGACGTCCCCGGCCAGATGGTGGACCACCCGGCCGAGGAACGCGCGGTCGGCGCGGGCCACTTCGCCGATGCTCGGATACATGGCGGTCACCCGGTCGCCGACCACACGGTCCACGGGGTGGTTGTCCTGGCCGCCCAGCCAGTAGTTCCACACCCGGGAGTTGTGGGCGATGTCGGAACGGACACGGGCGGATGCCGTGCGGGGGTCGGTCACTTCTGCTCCTCGGGCGCCGGTGGGGGACATCACGAATGACGTGGCACCCATGATGCCGGACCGATCAAGAAGCCTCTCCGGACGGGGAGTTGGCAAGAAGAGCGCGCAGGACGTCGATCCGGTTGGTGGTGACCGAGTCGACGCCGTACGCGACCAGCCGGCGCATGGTGCGCCTGGTGTCGGCCGTCCAGGCGGAGACGAGCAGCCCGTCCCGGTGGATACGGTCCGTCAGTTCGGGGCTCAGCAGCCCGAACCGGTAGTTCAGCCAGTGCGGCTTCACGGTGTCGAGCAGTACGGGGCGGGGCGGCGCGAGCGATGTCCAGGTCAGCGCGATCTCCGCGGACGGATCCGCGGCACGTACCCGCAGCATCGCCGCCGGGCCCGCGCAGTAGTACACACGCTCGCCCGCCCCGCACTCGCGGACCACGCCGACGACGGCGCGTACCGAGGCGTCCGTGGAACCGGGCAGATCCAGCATGATCCGGTGGGCACCGACGGCGGACAGTGCCTCGCGCAGGGTGGGGACCCCGCCGCCGGTCACCTCCACGAGCTCCCGGTGTTCGATCCGGTCCAGGTGGATGTCGTGACCCCACAGACGCTCCAGCGTGGCGTCGTGGAGGAGGACGGGCACCCCGTCACGGGTGACGCGGACATCGATCTCCACCGCGTCGGCCCCCCGTTCGAGGGCCGAGCGGATCGACGGGAGCGTGTTCTCGCGGGCACGGTACGGATCGCCGCGATGTCCCACGGCGGTGACGGTGGTGGCCATGCGTCCATTGTGACCTCGGAGGTCACCGGCCGGGCGCCTCCAGCCAGTTCGCCGTGTACGTGTCGATCTCGGCGGCCAGCGTTCGCTTGCCCGCCGGGTCCAGGTACGAGGCCTCCACCGCGTTCTTGGCCAGGTCGGCCAGACCGAGCTCGTCCAGACCCAGAAGCCGGGCCGCCACCGCGTACTCGTTGTTGAGGTCGGTACCGAACATCGGCGGGTCGTCGCTGTTGATCGTGACGAGAACCCCTGCCCGGACCATCTCCTTCACCGGGTGCTGTTCGATGTCGGCGACGGCGCGGGTCGCGATGTTCGACGTCGGGCAGACCTCCAGGGCGATGCGGTGCTCGGCGAGGTGGGCCAGCAGCTTCGGGTCCTGGACGGAGCTGGTGCCGTGACCGATGCGCTCGGCGCGCAGTGCGGTGAGCGCGTCCCAGACGGTCTGGGGACCCGTGGTCTCCCCGGCGTGCGGAACGGAGTGCAGGCCCTCGGCGATCGCCCGGTCGAAGTAGGGCTTGAACTGGGGGCGGTCCACCCCGACCTCCGGCCCGCCGAGACCGAAGGAGACGAGCCCCTCGGGCCGCAGGTCCACGGCGAGCCGGGTGGTCTCCTCGGCGGCCTCGAGACCGGCCTCGCCCGGGATGTCGAAGCACCAGCGGAGGACGACCCCGAGCTCGGCCTCGGCGGACTTCCGCGCGTCCTCGATCGCCTCCATGAAGCCCTGCTCAGGGATGCCCCGGCGGGTCGAGCTGAAGGGGGTCACGGTCAGTTCCGCGTAACGGATGTTCTGCCGCGCCATGTCCCGGGCGACCTCGAACGTCAGCAGCCGGACGTCCTCGGGGGTGCGGATCAGGTCCACCACGGAGAGGTAGACGTCGATGAAGTGACCGAAGTCGGTGAAGGTGAAGAAGTCCGACAGCGCCTCCGGGTCCGTGGGGACCTTGGAGTCGGGGTGGTGGGCAGCCAGCTCGGCCACGATGCGGGGCGAGGCGGAACCGACGTGGTGCACGTGGAGCTCGGCCTTGGGCAGCCCCGCGATGAAGGGGTGCAGATCGTTCATCGGATTCTCCCGGATCTCGTGTATCGGCCGGGCGTCACCGGCTGCGTCGATCATCGTAGGCGGGGCCCGGCTGCCGTGGGGCGGGCCGTAGCATGGCGGGACCACGATGGGGGAGGCCCATGTCAGACAACACACAGCAGCCCGGGGGCGGGCCGCGCGATCCGTGGGCACCGCCGGATAGCAGGGTGGAGCTGGGCAAGGCGGCCGACGCGCGTCCGCCGGGGGTGCACGACCAGCAGACCGTCACGTCCATGCCGGGCATCGATCCGGGGACCGGGCAGATACCGGGGGCCGGCGGAGGCTTCGGGCCGCCGACGGCCGACGTACCGCCGCCGCCGATCGCACCGAACGGACCGGGACAGCCCACCCCGCCGCCCGCCGGACAGTACGGCTACCCGGCGGCGCCCGCGGCGCCCGCCGCTCCGTACGGCGGCTACCCGGGATACCCCGGCTACGGCGGCCAGCCGGCCTGGGGCCCGGCACCCGCGAACGGGCTCGGCATCGCGGCGATGGTGCTCGGCATCATCGCGGTGGTCGGCTTCTGCATGTGGGGACTCGGCATCATCCTCGGGATCCTCGCGCTGATCTTCGGCATCATCGGCCGGGGCCGCGCCAAGCGGGGCGAGGCGACCAACGGCGGCATGGCGCTCGCCGGGATCATCCTGGGCTCGATCTCCATTCTGATCAGTGCGGTGTTCCTCGGATTCCTGATCTGGGCCGTCGCCAACGAGGAGTCCGGCAAGAGCGACTACGACTACGACGACCCGTACGCGACCTCACTGGTCGTCGGCGCCGCGCGCTGACCGCAGGAACCGCCCGTGGCGGGGCCGGGGAACTCCTCCCCGGTCCCGCCACGGGCCGTTTCATGTCGTGCGCAGCCGCGTACGTGCCTCCATGAGGGCGAACCCCAGAAGATTCAGCCCCCGCCACGCAGCCGGGTCCGCGGTCCTCGCGTCGTCCTTGGCCAGTCCGATGCCCCAGATCCGGTCCATGGGGCTCGCCTCCACCAGCACGCGGTTCCCCGTCCCCAGCAGAAACGCGCGCAGTGCCGGGTCCTGGCCGAACTTGTGGACGCTTCCCTCCACCACCAGTGCGAACCGCTCGCGCACCCAGACGCCGTCGTCGAAGCCCCGTACGAGCCGGCCCACCTTCTTCGCCGCCGCCGGGCTGCTCGCCGCCACGGCCTCGTGCTCCGCCTCCGCGTCACCGAAGAGCCGTGCCTTGCCGGCCATCATCCAGTGCTCCGCCGACGCGTAGGTCACCGAATCCACCGTGAACGGCGCGGGCCACCACTGGCTGAGGCAGCTCTCGCCGAGACGGCCGTCCGCGCGGGGCCGGTGTCCCCAGAACGGCAGGTACTTCATGCGCTCCCCGCGTGCCGCGCGCGCCAGGAGGTCGTCCATGTGTTCCTGTCCCATGGCAGCCGAGTCTGGCATCCGCCACGGACAGTCCGTATGGGGATTTCCGTACCCGCACGACACATGGTCGACAGATTCCGTCGCGTAACCAAAAGGAAACAACGGAATCCCTTGTTGGTAGAGGTCTGCTCTGTCAGGATCGGCACTCAATTCGGGAAGAAGCTACGCCGCCCCCGGATCACGGGGACAGCGGAGGAGAACGTCATGGGTAACGGCTTCCAGGTGCAGGACCGCTTCGCGGAGGGTGCGCAGTACATCGGCGGGACACTGCTGCCCGGCACATCGGGACACCACCAGGAGGTGGTGGACCCTGCGACGGGCAGGACGGTCTACCGCTACGAGCTCGCCGGTACGGACGATGTCGACGCGGCCGTCGCCGCCGCCCGCGAGGCGTTCCCCGCGTGGTCCGGCGCCACGCCGGCCGAGCGGTCCGCACTGCTGCACCGCTTCGCCGCCGTACTCGACGCGCAGGCCGCCGACTTCGCGTACGCCGAGTCCCTGCAGTGCGGCAAGCCCGTCAAGCTCTCCACCGAGTTCGACGTGCCCGGAACCGTCGACAACACCTCCTTCTTCGCGGGCGCCGCCCGCAACCTGGAAGGAAAGTCGGCCGGCGAGTACAGCGGGGACCACACCTCCTACGTACGCCGCGAGGCGATCGGGGTCGTCGGCTCCGTCGCTCCCTGGAACTACCCGCTCCAGATGGCGGCCTGGAAGATCCTCCCGGCCGTCGCCGCGGGTAACACCATCGTGCTGAAGCCCGCCGAGATCACCCCGCTGACCTCGTTGATGTTCGCCCAGGCGGCCACCGAGGCAGGCATCCCGGACGGCGTGATCAACATCGTCTGCGGCGCCGGGAAGGTCGCCGGTGAGCACCTCGTCGGCCACCCCGACGTCGTCATGACCTCGTTCACCGGCTCCACGGCCGTCGGCAAGCGCGTCGCCGAGATCGCGGCCTCCACCGTCACGCGCCTCCACCTGGAGCTCGGTGGCAAGGCGCCCTTCCTGGTGTTCGACGACGCCGACCTCGAGGCCGCGGTCAACGGAGCGGTCGCCGGATCTCTCATCAACACCGGCCAGGACTGCACCGCCGCCACCCGCGCCTACGTCCAGCGCCCGCTGTACGACGCCTTCGTGGCGGGAGTCGCCGAACTGATGGAGAGCGTGCGGCTCGGTGACCCCTTCGATCCGTCGACCGACCTCGGCCCGCTGATCAGCCACGCACAGCGCGACCGCGTCGCCGCCTTCGTCGAGCGCGCCCGGTCGTACGCCACCGTCGTCACCGGCGGCGAGGCCCCCGGGGGAGACCTCGCGGCCGGCGCCTACTACCGGCCGACGCTGATCAAGGACGCCGCCCAGGACAGCGAGATCGTGAACTCGGAGATCTTCGGTCCGGTCCTGGTCGTGCTGCCCTTCGACACCGACGACGAGGGAATCCGCCTCGCCAACGACACCCCGTACGGACTCGCCGCCTCCGCATGGACCCGCGACCTGTACCGGGCGAACCGCGCCACCCGTGAGATCGGGGCGGGCTGCGTGTGGATCAACGACCACATCCCGATCATCAGCGAGATGCCGCACGGCGGATACAAGGCCAGCGGCTTCGGCAAGGACATGTCGTCGTACTCCTTCGACGAGTACACGCAGGTCAAACACGTCATGTATGACAACTCCGCGGTGGCCAGGAAGGACTGGCACCGCACCGTCTTCGGGGACCGATAGCAACGGCCGCCGCCCGGCGGCCCACCCACCCGGAAGGGCAACGCGTATGGAGCAGTACGAGCCCGAGCACCTCTCCACGGCCCAGTCGGCCGCGATGAGGCGCAGCCTGACCACAGGCAGGGGCGCCCTCACCCGCCGTTCACTGCTGCGCGCCTCCGGCGCCGGCGCCCTCACGCTCGGCGGCATAGGCACGCTCGGCGCGTGCGGAATACCGCCCGCCAAGCGGGAAGGGGACGCGGCGGCTTCCGACGACCACTCGGCCCGTGAGAAGCAGATCAACTTCTCCAACTGGACCGAGTACATGGACGTCAGCGAGGACGAGAAGAGCCGCCCGACGCTGCAGGCGTTCACGAAGCGCACCGGGATCAAGGTCAAGTACACCGAGGACATCAACGACAACGTCGAGTTCTTCGGAAAGATCAAACCGCAGCTGGCCGCGGGCCAGGACACCGGGCGCGACCTCGTCGTCGTCACCGACTGGCTGGCCGCCCGCATCATCCGGCTCGGCTGGGCGCAGAAGCTCGACCCGGCGAACCTGCCGCACGCGTTCGCCAACCTCTCGGCCCAGTTCCGCAGCCCCGACTGGGACCCGGGACGCGCCTACTCCTATCCCTGGACCGGCATCCCCACCGTCATCGCGTACAACGTGAAGGCGACCGGCGGCCGCAAGGTCGACTCCGTCACCCAGCTGCTCGACGACCCGAAGCTCAAGGGCAAGGTCGCCTTCCTCTCCGAGATGCGCGACTCCGTCGGTCTGACCCTGCTCGACATGGGCAAGGACCCCGGGGCGTTCACCGACGCCGACTTCGACGCCGCGATAGGCAGGCTGCAGAAGGCCGTCGACAAGAAGCAGATACGCCGCTTCACCGGCAACGACTACACCGCGGACCTCAGCAAGGGCGACCTGGCGGCCTGTGTCGCCTGGGCCGGCGACATCATCCAGCTGCAGGCCGACAACCCCGACATCAAGTTCGCGATACCCGCCGCCGGATACATCACCTCCAGCGACAACCTGCTGGTCCCGGCCAAGGCCCGGCACAAGACCAACGCCGAGAAGCTCATCGACTACTACTACGAGCCCCCGGTCGCCGCCCAGCTCGCCGCGTACATCAACTACGTCTGCCCGGTCGACGGGGTCGCCGCGGAGCTCGCGAAGATCGACCCGGCGATGGCCTCGAACACGCTGATCCTCCCGGACAGGGAAATGGCCGCGAAGTCGCGTTCCTTCCGTTCGCTCAGCTCCAAGGAAGAGACGGCGTACGAGGAGAAGTTCGCCAAGCTCATCGGCGCCTGACCGGCCCGTTCCCCCTCCCGAACTCACTCGACACCACTGGGACTGCGACCCATGACACAGCAGCAGACAGCGGGCGGCGACGTCCGTCTCACCGGGATCAGCAAGACATTCGGCTCCTTCACCGCCGTACAGCCACTCGACCTGACCGTCCCCCAGGGCTCCTTCTTCGCCCTGCTCGGCGCGTCCGGCTGCGGCAAGACCACCACCCTGCGGATGATCGCGGGCCTGGAGGAAGCCACCACAGGCACGGTCTCGCTCGGCGGCAAGGACATCACGGGCCTGCCCCCGTACAAACGGCCCGTCAACACCGTCTTCCAGAGCTACGCGCTGTTCCCGCACCTCGACGTCTCCGAGAACGTCGCCTTCGGGCTGCGCCGCCGCGGCATCAAGTCCGTGAAGAAGCAGGTGGGGGAGATGCTGGATCTCGTCCAGCTCGGAGACTTCGCCCGGCGCAAACCGCACCAGCTCTCCGGAGGCCAGCAGCAGCGCGTCGCCGTGGCCCGCGCACTCATCAACCACCCCCAGGTGCTGCTGCTCGACGAGCCGCTGGGCGCGCTCGACCTCAAACTGCGCCGCCAGATGCAGCTCGAACTCAAACGGATCCAGACCGAGGTCGGCATCACGTTCATCCACGTCACCCACGATCAGGAGGAGGCCATGACCATGGCCGACACCGTCGCGGTGATGAACGGCGGCCGGGTCGAGCAGCTCGGCACCCCCGCCGACCTGTACGAGAACCCGCAGACCACCTTCGTGGCGAACTTCCTCGGGACCTCCAACCTCATCGAGGCCGAGATCGTCTCCGCGGGCACGGACATCGTCGTCTCGGCCGGCGGCGGGAAGCTCCGGCTGCCCGGCGGCCGGTGTTCCGCCCCCACGGTGAGCGGCGGCAGGCTGCTCGTCGGCATCCGCCCCGAGAAGATCTCCCTGGTGCGCGCCGAGGAGGCGGACGCGATAGCCGACGGCCGCAACCGGGTCACCGGACGGATCGCCGACTCGAGCTTCATCGGTGTCTCCACGCAGTACGTCGTCGAGAGCCCGGCCGGCAAGGCACTGCACGTGTACGAGCAGAACGTCGACCACCGCGCGGGCCTGGTCCCCGGCGCCGAGGTCGTCCTGCACTGGAACCCCGCACACACCTTCGGCCTGGACGCCGCACAGGACATGGACGCGGGCGTGGAGAGCGTGGAGGACGCGGCGTGAGCGTCACCGACGCGCCGCCGGCGCCACCCACCGAACCGAAGATCCGCAAGCCCTCCACCCGCAAGCCCTCCACCCGCAAGAGGCTCATCCCGTACTGGCTGCTGCTCCCCGGCATCCTGTGGCTGATCGTCTTCTTCGCGCTGCCGATGGTCTACCAGGCGTCGACCTCCGTACAGACCGGATCCCTGGAGAAGGGCTTCCAGGTCACCTGGCACTTCCGGACGTACTGGGACGCCTTCGCCGACTACTACCCGCAGTTCATCCGGTCCCTGCTGTACGCCGGCACCGCCACGTTCCTGTGCCTGCTGCTGGGCTACCCGCTCGCCTACCTGATCGCCTTCAAGGCGGGACGCTGGCGCAACCTGGTGCTCGTGCTGGTCATCGCGCCGTTCTTCACCAGCTTCCTCATCCGGACGCTGGCCTGGAAGACGATCCTCGCGGACGGCGGCGCGGTCGTCGACGTCATGGACAGCCTGCACGTCCTGGACGTCACCAGCTGGCTCGGCTGGACGGAGAACAACCGCGTCCTGGCCACCCCGATGGCCGTCGTCTGCGGTCTGACGTACAACTTCCTGCCGTTCATGATCCTGCCGCTCTACACCTCGCTGGAGCGGATCGACGGCCGGCTGCACGAGGCGGCCGGCGACCTGTACGCCACCCCCGCCACCACCTTCCGCAAGGTGACGTTCCCGCTGTCCATGCCCGGGGTGGTCTCCGGAACCCTGCTGACCTTCATCCCGGCCAGCGGCGACTACGTCAACGCGGAGCTGCTCGGCTCCACGGACACCAAGATGGTCGGCAGCGTCATCCAGACCCAGTTCCTGAGAGTCCTGGACTACCCGACGGCGGCCGCCCTCTCCTTCATCCTCATGGCGGTGGTCCTGCTCATGGTCACCTTCTACATCCGCCGCTCCGGGACGGAGGACCTGGTCTGATGCCCGTACTCCGCTGGATTCGCCGGAACCTGATCGTGATCGCGGGTCTGCTGACCCTCGCGTACATGATCCTGCCGAACATCGTCGTGATGGTGTTCTCCTTCAACAAGCCGAACGGCCGCTTCAACTACGCCTGGCAGCGGTTCTCGCTGGACGCCTGGAAGGACCCCTGCGGCGTCGCCGACCTGTGCGGATCGCTCGGGCTCTCGCTCCGGATCGCCGTCTGGGCGACCGTCGGCGCGACCGTGCTCGGCACGATGATCGCCTTCGCGCTGGTCCGCTACCGCTTCCGGGCGCGCGGCGCGATCAACTCGCTGATCTTCCTGCCGATGGCGATGCCCGAGGTCGTCATGGCCGCCTCGCTGCTCACGCTCTTCCTCAACATGGGAGCCGAGCTCGGCTTCTGGACCGTGCTGATCGCGCACATCATGTTCTGCCTCAGCTTCGTGGTGACGGCGGTCAAGGCGCGTGTGATGTCGATGGACCCGAGGCTCGAGGAAGCCGCACGCGATCTCTACGCGGGCCCCGTGCAGACGTTCGTGCGGGTGACCTTCCCGATCGCCGCTCCCGGGATCGCGGCGGGCGCGCTGCTCGCGTTCGCGCTCTCCTTCGACGATTTCATCATCACCAATTTCAACGCGGGCTCCACGGTGACCTTCCCCATGTTCGTCTGGGGATCGGCGCAGCGCGGTACACCTGTGCAGATCAACGTCATCGGTACGGCCATGTTCGTCATCGCCGTGGCGGTGGTACTCGTCGGACAGCTCATTGCGAACCGGCGGAAGAGCAACGCGCGAAAGTAACACCTGAAGGAGTTGGAAACCATGGCCCCGGATGCCATGCGTACTGCTGCACATTCGCTCTCCGACGCGACCCCCCTCTCCTACTGGCTCGACGACCCGGGAAAGCCCGACGCGCTCCCCGCACTCACCGCGGACGAGCACTGCGACCTCCTCGTCGTCGGCGGCGGTTACAGCGGACTGTGGACCGCGCTGCTCGCCAAGGAGAGGGATCCCGGGCGCGATGTCGTCCTCATCGAGGGATACGAGTCGGGCTGGGCCGCCTCCGGCCGCAACGGCGGATTCTGCGCGGCCTCGCTGACGCACGGCCTGGCCAACGGACTGGAGCGCTGGCCCGACGAGATCGGGAAGCTGGAGGAGCTGGGCGGACGGAACCTCGACGCCATCGAGGCCGCCGTCGCCCGCTACTCCATCGACTGCGACTTCGAGCGCACCGGCGAGATCGATGTCGCCACCCAGCCCCACCAGCTCGAAGAGCTGCGGCAATGGCACAGCCGGACCGAGGAGCTCGGCTTCACCGGAGTGGAGTTCCTGGACCGGGAGCAGGTGCGGACCCATGTCGATTCACCGACATTCCTGGGTGGTCTGTGGGACCGGCGAGGGGTCGCCCTGTTGCACCCGGCCAAGCTCGTCTGGGGGCTGAGGCAGGCCTGCCTCGGCCTGGGTGTACGGATCTACGAGCACACCAGGGCCCTCGACCTTGCCGCGCAGGGAGCCGGCATGGCGGTGCGCACCCCGTACGGCAGGGTCTTCGCCCGCAGGGTCGCGCTCGGCACGAACATCTTTCCGTCGCTGGTCAAGCGCATGCGCCCGTTCACCGTCCCGGTGTACGACTACGCGCTGATGACCGAACCGCTCACCGCCGACCAGCTCGCCTCGATCGGCTGGCAGAACCGGCAGGGACTGGGGGACAGCGCGAATCAGTTCCACTATTTCCGGCTCTCGGCAGACAACCGCATCCTGTGGGGCGGATACGACGCGATCTATCCCTACGGGGGCCGGCTGAATTCCGATCTCGACCAGCGTCCGGAGACCTTCCTCAAACTCGCGGGCCAGTTCTTCGAGTGTTTTCCGCAGCTCGCCGGTGTGCGTTTCAGTCACGCCTGGGGCGGTGCGATCGACACCTGTTCGCGATTCTCCGCATTCTTCGGAACGGCCCATCGCGGCCGTGTCGCCTATGCGGCCGGATACACCGGACTGGGCGTCGGGGCCACGCGTTTCGGGGCCGATGTGATGCTGGATCTGCTGGCCGGCGAGGAAACGGAGCGCACCGCCCTCGACATGGTCCGCTCCAAGCCGCTGCCGTTCCCGCCGGAGCCGTTCGCCTGGGCCGGGATCGAGCTCACCAAGCGGTCGCTCGCCCGCGCGGACAGCCACGGCGGACACCGCAACCTGTGGCTGCGGGCCATGGACAGGCTGGGGCTCGGCTTCGACAGCTGAGGCCCCGACGGCCGACAGGACCGTGAGTGACCCAGCTCACTTCCGTTGGTTGGCCGAACCCGCGTCATGATCCGGGCGGACGGCACTCCCCTACGTGAACGCACCGGCGGAAACCTGCCGGTGCCCACGTCGGAGGAGGCAGTTCATGACCGGCACGGGGGCACACGCAGCGGTCGAATGGCTCGCATCGGTGGCACCGGACCCGGCAGCCTGCCGGTGGGAATGGGAGCGCAATCCGCAGGGGATCGCGCTCCTTCCCGCCGGCAAGCGCTGGGACGTACTGATCCTTCCGGGGGAGCTGGGCTATCCGACCCTCGATGTACTCACCCGTCTCATCGACCGGCCGGGGCCGGTCCTCGCCGATTTCGGCGAATCCCGCATGGGGTTCTTCGTACCGCCGGGAACGGCCGCGCGCTGGCTCGGAACCGGTATCCGCGGGGCGGGAGAGGGCACCTGGATCGTGATTCCCTATCCCGGCCGCACGGTCGGCGGGGTGCGGTGGCTCATCCAGCCGGACGGATCGGGAACCCTTACCGACGCGACCGTCCTGGAGCTCGCGATGCATGAGGCCGCAGCCGCCCGAAGCGCCTACGGGGGAGGCGACCGCGACTGAGCGGGGCGGCCGCTTCTCCTGCCGGAGCCCGCATCGTCACGCGCCGGGAGCCCGGTACCGGACCTGCCCGGCCTTCTGCAGGGCGTCCAGCGTTTCCTCGACGCTCAGGAGGACCGTCGTCTCGAACGAGTCGAGCGCGCCACCACCGCCGATCGCCAGCGCGACCGCGGCCATGGACACGTTGTCCGGGGCTTCCCAGAGGTTGTAGCCGTCATGCGTTCCGAAGGCGTACCAGAAGCCGTGGAGCTTCCCGCCGACGGACTCGATGTACGACCGGGCGGCCTTCGAGCGGTCCTCGGGGTGTCCGATCAGGCGTGCCCACGTTTCCGGCGTGTAGCTGAACCTCGACAGGTAGAGCGGCATCGTGTCCCTCTTTCGTTTCGTCAGGGGATACCCGCTCCGCCCGGGAGAGGGGCGCGGG
Source organism: Streptomyces sp. NBC_00887 (assembly GCF_045207585.1). Classification (NCBI taxonomy): domain Bacteria; kingdom Bacillati; phylum Actinomycetota; class Actinomycetes; order Kitasatosporales; family Streptomycetaceae; genus Streptomyces; species Streptomyces sp. NBC_00887. The sequence continues at coordinate 4,224,401 of NZ_CP108788.1, read as the reverse complement.
CGGCCCGCGGATCCCCCGAACAGCGGTATCCGCCCGGCCGGACGGGCCGGCCGAGGCGCCCGGCGGCGGCGACGACGAGCAGCGAGGAACCGCCAGAGGTCTTGACAACTTGATTGGTCTGGACCATGTTGTGCGCGGCCCCACTCAATTCCCCCCTGCACGGAGGCTGTTGTGGAACGCACCGGACCACCCGCCCGATTCTCCGGACTTCTGGCTGCCTTCTCGGCCGCCCTGCTCGCCGCCGGAGGACTCGTCGCCACGGCGCCGGCCGCCGGTGCGGCCGACGCGGACCTGGCGCGCAACGGCGGCTTCGAGGCGGGCCTGGACGGCTGGAGCTGTACCGGCGGCAGCGGAGCCGTCGTCAGCACGCCCGTACACGGCGGCACTTCCGCACTGAAGGCGACACCGGCCGGCAGCGACAACGCCAAGTGCTCCCAGACCGTCACGGTGAAGCCCGACTCCACGTACACGCTGAGCGCGTGGGTGCAGGGCAGTTACGTGTACCTCGGCGCGTCCGGCACCGGGACCACCGACGTCTCCACCTGGACCCAGTCCGCCGGCGCGTACACGAAGCTCACCACCACGTTCAGGACCGGCGCCGCGACCACCTCGGTCAGCGTCTACACCCACGGCTGGTACGGCACCCCGGCCTACTACGCCGACGACCTCACCCTCGTCGGCCCCGGCGGCGAACCCGTCGTCGTGCCCGCCGCGCCCACCGGGCTGAAGGCCGGTACGGCAACCGCGTCCGCCGTTCCGCTGTCCTGGACCGCCTCCGCGGGAGCCACGGGCTACAACGTCTACCGGGGCGGGACGAAGGTGCTCAGCGCCTCCGGTACCTCGGCGACCGTGACGGGGCTGGCCGCGTCGACCGCGTACAGCTTCCAGGTCACCGCGGTCAACGCCGCGGGCGAGTCCGCGAAGTCCGCCGCCGTGAGCGCCACCACCACCGCCGGCGGCGGGGGAGGCGGGAACGGGGACCTCCCCGCCCACGCCCTCGTCGGCTATCTGCACTCCAGCTTCGCCAACGGCTCCGGCTACACGCGGATGGCCGATGTGCCGGACTCGTGGGACGTCATCAACCTCGCCTTCGGCGAGCCGACGTCCGTCACCTCCGGCGACATCCGCTTCTCGCTCTGCCCGGCCGCCGAGTGCCCCGGGGTGGAGTCCGAGGCGGAGTTCAAGGCCGCCATCAAGGCCAAGCAGGCCGCCGGCAAGAAGGTCCTGATCTCCATCGGAGGCCAGAACGGCCAGGTGCAGCTCGCCTCCACCGCCGCGCGTGACACCTTCGTCTCCTCCGTGTCCAAGATCATCGACACCTACGGGCTCGACGGCCTGGACATCGACTTCGAGGGCCACTCCCTCTCGCTGAACACCGGAGACACCGACTTCCGCAGCCCGACGAGCCCGGTCATCGTCAACCTGATCTCCGCGGTGAAGTCCCTCAAGGCCAAGTACGGCGCGGACTTCGTCCTCACCATGGCCCCCGAGACCTTCTTCGTGCAGCTCGGCTACCAGTACTACGGATCCGGCCCCTGGGGCGGCCAGGACCCGCGCGCCGGCGCCTACCTCCCGGTCATCCACGCCCTGCGCGACGACATCACCCTGCTGCACGTCCAGGACTACAACTCGGGCTCCATCATGGGCCTGGACAACCAGTACCACTCGATGGGCGGCGCCGACTTCCACATCGCCATGACCGACATGCTGCTCACCGGCTTCCCGGTCGCGGGCGACCAGACCAGGGTCTTCCCGGCCCTGCGCCCCGAGCAGGTCGCCTTCGGCCTCCCCGCGTCCACCCAGGCGGGCAACGGCCACACCTCGCCGGCCGAGGTCACCAAGGCGCTGAACTGTCTGACGAAGAAGACGGACTGCGGCTCGTACCGGACCCACGGCACCTGGTCCGGGCTGCGCGGACTGATGACGTGGTCCATCAACTGGGACCGCTTCAACAACTGGGAGTTCCAGAAGAACTTCGACGCCTACTTCGGCAGCTGACCTCCCGCAGCACCAGCAGCAGTACCGCGCTCAGGCACCAGCTGGCGAACACGTCCAGCGGCCAGTGGTAGCCGCGCAGCACCAGACCGATGCTCGTCGCCGCCGTCATCAGGACGGCGGCGACGAGCATCATCCATGAACGCCGCACGTACGGCGCCAGCAGCAGGGCCGCGGCCCCGTACGCGACCGCCGCCGTGGCCGTGTGGCCCGAGGGGTAGTAGCCGGTCGCCTCCGTCAGCGGCCCCTGGCGGTCGGTCCACACCTTGAGGGGAACGACCAGCACGGGCACCGCCGCCATGACCGCCACGGCGCACAGCGCGGCACGACGGTCACGGCGGAACCAGGCGAAGGCGACCGCGCACGCCAGTACCGGCACGGCCACCTGCATGTTGCCGAGATCGGCGAAGAAGTCGGAGAGCCGGGCGGGACCCCGTCCGGTCAGGGCCAGACCGGCCCGTTCGTCCGGTCCGAGCAGGGGGCCGTCGGCCACGACCTGCCAGGTGACCAGTGCGAAGAGCACCAGCAGCGCCGACACCCGGTAAACGAGAAGAACCGGCCACCGGGGAACAGGGGGGATTGTTCCGAGGTGGCCGGTCGGATCGGTTTGCCGCGCGCCCCGGGGGGTGTGGGGCGAGCGGCCATCCGATCGGTGAGGAGTTCCGGAGCCAGAAGCTCCAGTGGTGTGCGCCAGGGCACGACCGGGTCGGCACTGGGGGAGCCCCGGCCCGGCATCGCCCGCAGTCCCCTGCGGGCGGGGTGTTTCTCTCATCTGCGGAAACCGTACGTCAGGGGAAGGGGGGACCGATAGCGGCAACGTTATCCCGCCATCGCCCCCGCACACCTTCTTCACAGGTCCACACGCGGGCCCAGGTCATCCCCGCCGAAATCGCCTCGCGGCGGCCGGCGGGCCCGCACGGGATCAGAGCGTGGCGAATGCCTGCTCGATGATGTCCAGGCCCTCGTTCAGCAGGTCCTCACCGATGACGAGCGGCGGCAGGAAGCGCAGGACGTTGCCGTACGTGCCACAGGTCAGCACCAGCAGGCCCTCGGCGTGGCAGGCCTTGGCCAGCGCCGCCGCGGCGGCCGCGTCGGGGTCCTTCGTGCCGGACTTCACGAGCTCGATCGCGATCATCGCCCCACGGCCGCGGATGTCACCGATGATGTCGCCGTTCGGGAGCTTGGACTGCAGCTCGGCCAGCCGGCCCTTCATGACCTCCTCGATGCGCTTGGCCTTCCCGTTCAGGTCCAGCTCGCGCATCGTCTCGATGGCACCGAGCGCACCCGCGCAGGCCACCGGGTTGCCGCCGTACGTGCCACCGAGGCCGCCGGCGTGCGCGGCGTCCATGATCTCGGCGCGACCGGTCACCGCCGAGAGCGGCAGGCCGCCCGCGATGCCCTTGGCCGTGGTGATCAGGTCGGGGACGATGCCCTCGTCCTCACAGGCGAACCACTGGCCGGTGCGGCAGAAGCCGGACTGGATCTCGTCCGCGACGAAGACGATGCCGTTGTCCTTCGCGAACTGCGCGATGGCCGGGAGGAAGCCCTTGGCCGGCTCGATGAAACCGCCCTCGCCGAGGACCGGCTCGATGATGATCGCCGCGACGTTGTCCGCGCCGATCTGCTTGGTGATCTCGTCGATGGCCTGCGCGGACGCCTCGGCACCGGCGTTCTCGGCGCCGGTCGGCCAGCGGTAGCCGTACGCCACCGGGACGCGGTAGACCTCGGGCGCGAACGGACCGAAGCCCTGCTTGTACGGCATGTTCTTCGCGGTCAGCGCCATCGTGAGGTTCGTCCGGCCGTGGTAGCCGTGGTCGAACACGACGACCGCGGTGCGCTTGGTGTAGGCGCGGGCGATCTTCACGGCGTTCTCGACGGCCTCGGCGCCCGAGTTGAACAGCGCCGACTTCTTCGCGTGGTCGCCCGGCGTCAGCTCGGCGAGCTGCTCGCAGACCTCGACGTACCCCTCGTACGGCGTGACCATGAAACAGGTGTGGGTGAAGTCGGCGAGCTGAGCGGTGGCGCGGCGCACGACCGCCTCGGCCGACGCGCCCACGGACGTCACGGCGATACCGGAACCGAAGTCGATCAGCCGGTTGCCGTCCACGTCCTCGATGATCCCGCCACCCGCCCTGGCGGTGAACACCGGCAGCGTGGAGCCCACGCCCGCGGCGACGGCCGCGACGCGGCGAGCCTGCAGCTCGACCGACTTCGGGCCGGGAATGGCAGTGACGACGCGGCGCTCCTGCGGGATGTCGGACATGCGGGGCTCCTGGGGGTGTTTCGGACGCTTCTCTTTCTGCAGGCTAGGGGCGGGGACGGGCGGCAGGCATGCTCCGATCGGGAGCACTGGGGGCGTGTCCTTGTCCGCGGCGGACAGATGGCCTACCCGGCATGCTGTGCCGTCCCGGCCTGCGCCATCCGGCCGGGTTGCTGAACTCCCCGTGTCCTGGCACTAGATTGACCCGTGCAGAAGGCGGGACGTGGCTGGTCAGGGGGCAGCGGTTCATGGACACCGAAGGCACGTACGGCAAACGGGGCACGAGCGCGGACCGGGTGCCCCGCCCGGCGGGACCACCGCCGTCCGCTCCACCGCCCCCCGCGCACGCGCCCGCAGCCGGCCCTCCGCTGGGGGAATGGCTGCGCACCCCCCGCCCCGTACGGGAACCGGGCGTCTGGCGCTACGGCCACACCCCGCGCCCGCCCGAGAAGCCGGAGGGCGTCTCCGACCGCTCACTGGTGGCCGGGGTGCTGATCTCGGCACTGTGCGGGCTCCTCCTGTGGTCCCTGTGGCGCAACGGCTACATCCCCTACCGGCTGGTCCCCCTGAAGCTCTTCACCCCGGGCGACTGGTGGTACGCGGGAACGTTCGGCGGACCCAGGACGGTCGAGGGCGCCGACGCCCTCACCGTGTACGAGGCCGTCCTCTTCGGACTTCTCGTCTACGGGTGCGGGCGTCTGGGGAACTGGTCCGAGATCTTCCGTCGTCACGTCGCCGGGCGCGGGCAGCCCTTCCTCGCCCTGGTGACGGCCGCCGCCGCGGCGGTCGCGCAGCTCCTGGTGTGGAAGGACGCCGTACCCGTCGTCAGGCCGGTCCTCGTCCTCGTCGCCTCGGTGGCGGGCGGCGAGATCTACCAGAGCCAGGCCGTGGTGAACGTGATCTACGCCCTGATCACCCTCGGGGTCCTCTGGCCGTTCGCCCGCCTCGGAAACTGGCGTGAGACGGCCGCCGAGCGCTTCGGGGGCCGCTCCGGTGCCCCGGCCCCCGTCCCGGCGGCCCCCGCCGCACCCCCGGACGCCGCCACCCCCGACCAGTGGCCGGAACTGCGCGCGGCGGGGCAGACCGACGCGGCCGAGACACTCGCCGCCGAGGTGCGCACCGGCCGGATGAACGACGTCGACGTCGCGCGTCTGCGTCACGCCTGGGCCGTGGGCCGGGCGCACCCCGACCGGGTTGCCGCACTGACCGAAGCCGTCCTGCGCACCGGCGGAGCCGCGGCGCTCCACCCGTCCGGCGCCCGCGACCTGCCGCAGCGCACCGCCCGCCACGACCTGCTCACCGGCCAGGTCCGCATCGGCAGCTACGCCGACGACCCGCACAACCCCTACGCGCGCCGCGGCTCGGGCGTCGCCCTGGAACCCGCGCTGCTCGGCACCTCGCTCCTCGCGGTCGGACCGCCCGGGGCAGGGAAGTCCGCCCGGCTGGTGCGCCCGGTCGTGGAGTCGCTCGCCCTCCAGGCACTCGCCGGACGGGCGGCCGTACTCGCGGTCGGTGCGGCCGGGGGGCAGCTCGGCCCCGACGACGGGTACGACGTCGTCGTGCGGATCGGTGACCCCGCCTCCGTCCACGACTTCGATCTGTACGGCGGCACGACCGACCCCGACGAGGCCGCGGGAGTGCTCGCGGAAGGGCTCGTCGGCGACGTCACCCACCTGGACAGCCGGCGCGCCGCCACGGTGCTGGCCCAGCTGCTCGGCCCCTACCGGGCCGTCCACGGGCACTTTCCCGGGGTGCCCGCACTCAGGGAACTCCTCGACGGCGACCTGTCCGCGATCGGCACGCTGCGGGATGCCCTGTCGGCCGGCGGCCACCACGCGATGCTGCGCGAACTCGAGACCCGCGCGCGCCAGAAGGGTGGAGCCGGGGACCCGGCGCCGGTGCTCGCCGACCGGATCGCGTTGCTCGACCGGCCCGCGTTCGCCCCGTTCTTCGCCACCGGCGACGGCGCCCGCCCCTTCTCGCTGCGCTCCCTGGAACACCTTCCGCTGCGGGTCAGGATCGATCTGCCGGAGCGTGCGCACGCCGAGGCCTCGCGGCTCCTCGCCCGGCTCGTCCTCGCCCAGTTCAACGTGATCGCCGCCGCCCGCACGGACCACTCGCTCTTCGTCTGCCTGGTACTGGACGACGCCACACACACCGTCACCACCGAGACGGTCAGGGGCGTCCGGCGGCTGCGGTCGGTCAACGCGGGCGCCGTCCTCACCCTGCGCACCGTGGACGACGTACCCGAAGGGCTGCACACCGCGCTGCTCGGCGCGGTCGGCTGCTGCATGGCCTTCTCCGGGGTCACCACCTGGGACGGCAAGCGCTTCGCGGAGGTCTGGGGCAAGGAGTGGGTGGAGACCCGCGAGGTCGCCCAGCACGCGGTCTTCGCCGACCAGCCGTTCACCCGCGCGCTGCACGGTCTGCGCAAACTGGTCACCGGCAAGGCCGTGACCAGGGACGCCGTGACCGTGAGGCGCGTCGAACGGGAGCGCTGGTCGGCGTCCGAGCTGGCCTACTCGCTGCCCGCCGGACACGCCGTCCTGTCCCTGACGACAGTCGACGGCGAACACGCGCCGCCGCTGCTGGTCGAGCTCGGACGCTGAGAGCGCGGGCCGGGGCAAGCGGTTACGGGGAACGTGCCGCCCTGGCAGAATCGATTGCGGCCGTCTGTACGGGACGGCGCAATCGACTCCCAGAGGTCCGGCGATCCCATGCCCCCCACTCTCGCCTCGCTCGTCCAGCACTCCGCGCTCAAACTCACGGTCCGGGCAGGGGCGGACCGGCTCGACACGCCGGTGCGCTGGGCCCATGCCAGCGAGCTCGCCGACCCCGTGCCGTACATGGACGGCGGCGAGCTCCTCCTCGTCACCGCCACGAACCTCGACGCCGAGGACCCCGAGGCGATGCGCAGGTACGTCCAGCGCCTGGCCGGCGCCGGAGTCGCCGGGATCGGCTTCGCCGTCGGCGTCACCTACGAGGACATCCCTGACGCCCTGGTCGCCGCCGCCGACGAAAGCGGGCTGCCGCTCCTCGAAGTGCCCCGCCGCACCCCGTTCCTCGCCATCAGCAAGGCCGTGTCGGCGGCGATCGCCGCCGACCAGTACAGGGCCGTCACCGCGGGCTTCGAGGCCCAGCGGGAGCTGACCCGGGCCGCACTCGCCGGGGACGGCCCCGGAGAACTCCTGACCCGCCTCGCCGCGTACGTCGACGGCTGGGCGGCCCTGTACGACACCTCCGGCGCGGTCGTCGCCGCGGCGCCCGACTGGGCTGCCCGCCGCGCCGCCCGGCTCACGCCCGACGTGGAGCGCCTCCGGGACCGTCCCGCCCCGGCCAGCGCCGTCGTCGGGGACACCGAGGACCGGGTCGAGCTCCAGTCCCTGGGCACCGGCCGACGCACCCGCGGGGCGCTGGCCGTCGGCACGGGGGCGGCGCTCGGGACGGCCGAGCGCTACGCGGTGCACTCCGCGGTCGCCCTGCTGACGCTCACCACGGCCCGCTCCCGCTCCCTCCAGGGCGCGGAGCAGCGCCTCGGCGCGGCGGTCCTGCGCATGCTGCTGGCCGGGCAGCCCGACCACGCCCGGGCGGTCGCAGGCGACCTGTACGGGGGCCTGCTCGACGCCCCCTTCCGGCTGCTCATCGCGGAGGCCTTCACCCCCTCGGCCCCCTCCGCACCCGTCGCCACCGAGCTGCTCGCCGAGACGATGGAGGCCGCGGCTGCCCGGTCCGGCGAGGCACTGCTGATGGTCCCCGAGGGCGAACGGATCGTGGTGCTGGCCGCGGACGGCGGCGCCGCGGTCGCCGCGTGTGCCGCGCACGCAGGGACGCAGGACGAGCGCCCGGCACACGAACCGGGGAAGGAGGAGGGCGACGTCGTCGTCGGACTGTCCGCCCCCAGCGGCCCCATCGCCGTCGCCGCCGCGTACAAGCAGGCCGAACAGGCGCTCTCGGTCGCCCGCCGCAGAGGCAGGGCCCTGGTCGAGCACGAGGAGCTCGCCGCGGGCTCCGTCCTGCCGCTCCTGGCCGACGACGCGGTACGGGCCTTCGCCGACGGGATGCTGCGCCCCCTGTACGAACACGACGCGAAGGGCCGGGGCGACCTGGTCGCCTCGCTGCAGGCCTGGCTCTCCCGGCACGGCCAGTGGGACGCCGCCGCCGCGGACCTGGGCGTCCACCGCCACACGCTGCGGTACCGGATGCGCCGGGTGGAGGAGATCCTGGGCCGCTCCCTGGACGATCCGGACGTCCGGATGGAGCTGTGGCTTGCCCTGAAGACGACAGCCGCCTCGTCGGGGACCCCGTAGCGGGCAGGACCACGGTCGCCCGCTCCGACAAACCGGCGCATCGTCCCTCCGGTCCGCTCCACGCCGGACAAACGTCATCCGCGCCCGGCCGACCTACGGTGGGGCCAGGAGGGTGCCTCCGCGGTGCCCGCGACCCCCCGTCCACACCCCCGAAGGGCCGGAACCGCCATGACTTCCACCCACGCCTTCTGGCTGGCCGGCCGCCAGGCCACCGGCGAGGACAGCTTCGACGTCACCAACCCCTGGGACGGCCGTCTCGTCGGCACGGTCAGCGTGCCCACCGACGCCCAGGTCGAGGAGGCCGTCGCCGCCGCGTACGCCGTGCGCGACGAGTTCGCCGCCACCCCGGCGCACGTGCGGGCCGCGGCGCTCGACCATGTGGTGCGGCGCCTGACGGAGCGCACCGAGGAGATCGCCCAGCTGATCTCCGGAGAGAACGGCAAGCCCATCAAGTGGGCCCGCGGTGAGGTCGGCCGCGCCGTCTCCGTGTTCCGGTTCGCCGCCGAGGAGGCCCGCCGCTTCAACGGCGGCGACGCCCAGCGGCTGGACACGGACGCCGGCGGGACCGGCCGCCTCGCACTGACCCGGCGCTTCCCGCGCGGTCCCGTCCTCGGCATCGCGCCCTTCAACTTCCCGCTCAACCTGAGCGCCCACAAGGTCGCCCCGGCCATCGCCGTCGGCGCGCCGATCATCCTCAAGCCCGCCCCGGCCACCCCCATCTCGTCCCTGATCCTGGGCGAGCTGCTGGCCGAGACCGACCTCCCGGCCGGTTCCTGGTCCGTCCTGACCGTGCCGAACGACAGGATGCCCGCCCTGGTCAAGGACGAGCGGCTGCCCGTGATCTCCTTCACCGGCTCCGGCCCCGTCGGTTACTCGATCATGGAGTCGGTGCCGCGCAAGCACTGCACCCTGGAACTCGGCGGCAACGGCGCGGCCGTCGTCCTCGGCGACTACGCCTCCGAGGAGGACCTGGACTGGGCCGCGACCCGTATCGCGACCTTCTCCAACTACCAGGGTGGCCAGTCCTGCATCTCGGTGCAGCGCGTCATCGCCGACTCCTCGGTGTACGACCGCCTCGTCCCGAAGATCGTCGCGGCCGTCGAGGCCCTCGTGACCGGCGACCCCTCGGACGCGGCCACGGACGTCGGCCCGCTGGTCGACGAGAACGCCGCCCGCCGCGTCGAGTCCTGGGTCGACGAGGCCGTGGAGGCGGGCGCCCGGCTGCTCACCGGCGGCAAGCGCGACGGGGCCACCTACGCCCCGACGGTCCTCACCGAACTGCCCGGCACCTCGAAGATCGCCTGCGAAGAGGTCTTCGGCCCGGTCCTGTCCGTGCAGCGGACCGACGGCGAGGCAGAGGCCTTCGCCGCCGTGAACGCCTCCAAGTACGGCCTGCAGGCAGGCGTCTTCACGCACGACCTGCAGACCGCGTTCCGCGCCCACCGCGCCCTGGAGGTGGGCGGCGTGGTCATCGGCGACGTCCCCTCCTACCGCGCCGACCAGATGCCGTACGGCGGCGCCAAGCAGTCCGGCGTGGGCCGCGAGGGCGTCCGCTACGCGATGGACGACTACACCTACGAGCGGGTGCTGGTCCTCACTGGCCTGGCCCTGTAGCCCGCGCGTGAGTCAGGAACCGGCCGGAGCCCGCTGTGCGGGGGCTCCGGCCGGTTCCGTACCCCTCCGGGAGTCGGTCCCAGGGGTGGTGGGGGTGGCGTGGATCGGGTACATACGGACGAGTAGTACCGATCGGTATGCGTACGTCCCGACCATCGACCCGACTCGCGGCGAGGTGAGCTCCTCATGTCCGCCCCATCCGACATTCCCCAGGCCCCCAAGGTCACCGAGCGTGAAGCACGGCAGGTGGCCGAGGCCGCCCGCGAACAGGACTGGCGCAAGCCGAGCTTCGCGAAGGAACTCTTCCTCGGACGCTTCCGGCTGGACCTGATCCATCCGCACCCCCAGCCCGCCGCAGACGACGTACGGCGAGGCGAGGCCTTCCTCGCCCGGCTGCGCGAGTTCTGCGAGACCCGCATCGACGGGGCGCTCATCGAGAGGGAGGCCAGGATCCCCGACGAGGTCGTCAACGGCCTCAAGGAACTCGGCGCCCTCGGTATGAAGATCGAGCCCAAGTACGGCGGCCTGGGACTGACCCAGGTCTACTACAACAAGGCGCTCGCCCTCGTCGGTTCCGCCAGCCCCTCGCTCGGCGCGCTGCTCTCCGCCCACCAGTCCATCGGCGTACCGCAGCCGCTGAAGATGTTCGGCACCCAGGAGCAGAAGGACGCCTTCCTGCCCCGCCTGGCCAGTACGGACATCTCGGCGTTCCTCCTCACCGAACCCGACGTGGGATCCGACCCGGCGAGGCTCGCGACCTCGGCCGTTCCCGACGGGGACGACTACGTCCTGGACGGCGTGAAGCTCTGGACGACCAACGGCGTCGTCGCCGACCTGCTCGTCGTGATGGCCCGCGTCCCGCAGTCCGAGGGCCACAAGGGCGGCATCACGGCCTTCGTCGTCGAGGCGGACTCCGAGGGCATCACCGTCGAGCACCGCAACGCCTTCATGGGCCTGCGCGGCATCGAGAACGGGGTGACCCGCTTCCACCGCGTACGCGTGCCCGCGGCCAACCGGATCGGCCCCGAGGGCGCAGGGCTCAAGATCGCCCTGACCACGCTCAACACCGGACGCCTCTCGCTGCCCGCCATGTGCGTGGGCGTCGGGAAGTGGTCGCTGAAGATCGCCCGCGAATGGTCGGCCGTGCGCGAGCAGTGGGGCAGGCCGGTCGCCCGGCACGAAGCGGTCGGCGCGAAGATCTCCTTCATCGCCGCCACCACGTTCGCGCTGGAGGCCGTCGTCGACCTCTCCTCGCAGATGGCCGACGAGAACCGCAACGACATCCGGATCGAAGCCGCCCTGGCCAAGCTGTACGGCTCCGAGATGGGCTGGCTGATCTCCGACGAACTGGTCCAGATCCGCGGCGGGCGCGGCTTCGAGACCGCCGACTCGCTCGCGGCCCGCGGCGAACGCGCCGTACCCGCCGAGCAGATGCTCCGCGACATGAGGATCAACCGGATCTTCGAGGGCTCCACGGAGATCATGCACCTGCTGATCGCCCGCGAGGCCGTCGACGCCCACCTCAAGGTCGCCGGCGACATCATCGACCCCGACAAGCCCCTCTCGGCCAAGGCCAAGGCGGGCGCCAACGCGGCGGGGTTCTACGCACGGTGGCTGCCGAAACTGGTCAGCGGGCCGGGGCAGCTCCCCAGCGCGTACAGCGAGTTCAGGGTTCCGGGGCACCCGGACCTCTCCGCCCACCTCCGGTACGTCGAGCGCTCCGCCCGCAAGCTCGCCCGCTCCACCTTCTACGCGATGTCCCGATGGCAGGGCCGCATGGAGACCAAGCAGGGCTTCCTCGGCCGGATCGTCGACATCGGCGCCGAACTCTTCGCCATGAGCGCCGCCTGCGTCCGTGCCGAACACCTGCGCGTCAACGGTGACCACGGCCGCGAGGCGTACCAGCTCGCCGACGTCTTCTGCCGGCAGTCCCGCATCCGGGTGGAGGAACTCTTCACCCGGCTGTGGTCCAACACCGACGACATCGACCGGCGTGTGGTCGACGGAGTCCTGTCCGGTACGTACACCTGGCTGGAGGAGGGCGTCATCGATCCCAGCGGCGACGGTCCCTGGATCGCCGACGCCACCCCCGGCCCTGCCACGGGGGAGAACGTCCACCGCCCCATCCGCTGAACCGGCATCATCCCCGCGGGGCGCGTCCACTGCCTGGACGCGCCCCGCGGGTGCGCCAGCCGCACGGCAGGATGGGTGCCCGTGACCGTCATCCACATCCCCGGCTCCAAGTCCGTCACCGCCCGCGCCCTGTTCCTGGCCGCCGCCGCGGACGGCACCACCACCCTCCTGAGGCCCCTGCGCTCGGACGACACCGAAGGTTTCACCGAGGGGCTGACCCGCCTCGGATACGGGGTGAAGCGCGAGCCGGACCGCTGGCACATCGAGGGCCGTCCCTCCGGTCCCGCCGTCACCGAGGCCGAGGTCCACTGCCGCGACGGGGCCACCACCGCACGCTTCCTGCCGACGCTGGTCGCCGCCGCGCCCACCGGCACCTACCGCTTCGACGCCTCCGCGCAGATGCGCCGGCGCCCCCTGGCCCCGCTCACCGAGGCCCTGCGCGCCCTCGGCGTCGACCTGCGCCACGAGGGTGCGGAGGGCCACCACCCGCTCCGCATCGAGGCATCGGGCGTCAAGGGCGGTGAACTGACCCTGGACGCGGGGGAGTCGTCCCAGTACCTCACCGCCCTGCTCATGCTCGGACCGCTCACCGCCGACGGGCTGCGGATCGACGTCACGGAGCTCGTGTCGGCGCCGTACATCGAGATCACCCTCTCGATGATGCGCAGTTTCGGCGTCGAGGTCGTCCGGGAGGGGAACACCTTCACCGTTCCCCCGGGCGGCTACCGCGCCACCACGTACGCCGTCGAGCCCGACGCGTCCACCGCGAGCTACTTCTTCGCGGCCGCGGCCCTCACCGGCCGTGAGGTCACCGTTCCCGGCCTCGGGACGGACGCGCTCCAGGGCGACCTGCGCTTCACCGACGTCCTGCGCCGCATGGGCGCCGAGGTGCGGACCACGGCCGACGCGACGACGGTCCGGTCCACCGGCGCCCTGCGCGGTCTCACCGTGGACATGCGGGACATCTCCGACACGATGCCCACCCTGGCCGCGATCGCGCCGTTCGCCTCGTCGCCCGTACGGATCGAGGACGTCGCCAACACCCGGGTGAAGGAGTGCGACCGGCTGGAGGCCTGCGCGACGAACCTGCGGCGGATGGGGATCACCGTGCACACCGGGCACGACTGGATCGAGATCCACCCCGGCGACCCCCGAGCCACGGAGATCGCCACCCACGGCGACCACCGGATCGTGATGTCGTTCGCGGTCGCGGGGCTGCGCGCGCCCGGGATGAGCTACGACGACCCCGGGTGCGTACGCAAGACGTTCCCCGAATTCCACGAGGCGTTCGCGGAGTTCGCGGCAGGCGGCGCCGGCTGACGAAAAGGCCGCGCACACCTACGACGGCGGCACCTACCCTGCCCGCATGATGTCCCGGAGCGATGTCCTGTCCATCCTGTCCCTCCTCCGGCGGGCCGGGGCCGACGTGGTGATCGCGGGAGGCTGGGGCATCGACGCCCTGCTCGGTGAGGAGACCCGCGAGCACCGGGACCTCGACCTCCTGCACGTCCGGGAGCAGGAGCCCGTCGTCGTCGCGGCCCTGACCTCGTCCGGCTACGCCGAGACACTCGACCGGCGCCCCGCCCGCTTCGTCCTCAGCCACCCCTCCGGGCTCGAGATCGACCTGCACCCGCTGGAGTTCGCCGCCGACGGCTCCGCGGTGCAGTCCTCGCTCGATCCGGCCGAGCCCTTTCGCTACCCCGCGTCCTGCTTCGTCACCGGCACCATCGGCACGACCACCGTGCGCTGCATCTCCGCGGAGCAGCAGGTGCTGTTCCACCAGGGGTACGAACCCGCCGACCGTGATGTCCGGGACATGGCGCAGCTGAGGAAGAAGTTCGGCATCGATACGCGGATCTGACCCGTATGCAGCACAATCGAGCCTCGGCGACGGTCGGAGACATGATCGTCACCGTCAACGGGAGAGTGGGGCAAGGATGTTCGGGGCGGGGAACCGGCGGGCCGGATGGCGGAGTGCCGCAGCCACGGGATGCGCGGTGGTGACGCTCCTGGGCGTCACCGGATGCGGTGACGGCGACGGCGGCGACGACAAGGCCGGGAAGCCCGCCCCCTCGCCCTCCGCGGCTCCGGCCGCGCTCACCGAAGCGCAGCTCGAGGCGGTCGCCTTCACCGACGGGGAGAAGGCGGGCGCCTACACCGCCAACGAGTACGTCCTGGACGGGCTTCTCAGCGACGGCTACACCGCAACCCCGGCCGTCTGCCAGCCGCTCGTCAGCCTCGCCGGTGACGTCAGCGACCACGAACCGGCCGCCCAGGTGCAGCGCAGGGTCGACGACCCCGACGAGATGCTCGGCGTCATGGTCGACGTGACCCTTCGCTCGTACCGGAACGGCGAGGCCGCGAAGGTCATGCGGTCGATCCGCAAAGCCGGCCGGGACTGCTCCGGGGGCCTGATGGAGGAGCGGGCCATCGCGCGGGCCAGGTACGTGAAGGTCGAACCCACCGGGCTGCCCGCCTTCGCGGACGAGGCCGACGAGGCGAGGGCGTACCGCTTCACCATCCTCGACGTGAAGGACAGGACGAAACTGTACGAGTACCTCACCGTCGTACGGGTCGGCTCCACCACGCTCGCCTTCCGCGGGGAGATCCTCGCCACCAAGGACATCGGCGGGGTGCCGCAGGACATCATGGCCGCCCAGTGGAAGAAATTCCGTGCCGGGAAGGCCTGAGGCACGTGCCGACGGGGACGCCCTGTCCGCGCGCACAGCGGATGCGGCAACAATGGGGGGCATGAGCGACAGCCCCGTACCCCTTGCCGATCCGCATCTCGTATTCGACGCCGCGGACGGCCGCCGGGATCTTGTGATCCTCGGCTCCACCGGGTCCATCGGCACGCAGGCCATCGACCTGGTGCTGCGCAACCCCGACCGCTTCCGTGTCACGGCGCTGTCCGCCGCCGGCGGCCGCGTCGAGCTCCTCGCCGAACAGGCGAGGGAGCTGCGGGTGCGTACGGTCGCGGTCGCCGCCGAGGACAAGGTGCCCGCGCTGCGCGAGGCCCTGCGCGCGGCGTACGGGGCGGGTGAGCCGCTGCCCGAGATCCTGGCCGGGCCCGGGGCCGCGGCCGCGCTCGCAGCGAGCGACTGCCACACCGTGCTGAACGGGATCACCGGCTCCATCGGCCTGGCCCCCACACTGGCCGCGCTGAAGGCCGGGCGCACGCTCGCCCTCGCCAACAAGGAGTCGCTGATCGTCGGCGGCCCGCTCGTGAAGGCCCTCGCGGCTCCCGGCCAGATCATCCCGGTCGACTCCGAGCACGCCGCGCTCTTCCAGGCCCTGGCCGCCGGAAAGCGCGCCGACGTGCGCAAGCTCGTCGTGACCGCCTCCGGCGGACCGTTCCGTGGACGCACGAGGAGCGAGCTCGCCGGTGTCACCCGCGAGCAGGCCCTCGCGCATCCGACCTGGGCCATGGGCCCGGTCATCACGGTCAACTCGGCGACGCTGGTCAACAAGGGCCTGGAAGTCATCGAGGCGCACCTCCTCTACGACATTCCGTTCGACCGGATCGAGGTCGTGGTCCACCCCCAGTCGTACGTTCACTCGATGGTGGAGTTCACCGACGGTTCCACCCTCGCGCAGGCGACCCCGCCCGACATGCGGGGCCCGATCGCCATCGGGCTCGGCTGGCCCGAGCGGATCCCGGACGCGGCCCCCGCCTTCGACTGGACGAGGGCCTCCAGCTGGGAGTTCTTCCCGCTGGACACCGAGGCGTTCCCGTCCGTCGGGCTCGCCCGCCACGTCGGCACACTGGGCGGCACCGCCCCGGCGGTGTTCAACGCAGCCAACGAGGAGTGCGTGGACGCATTCCTGGCAGGACGGCTGCCCTTCAACGGCATCATGGATACGGTCACCGCAGTGGTCGCCGAACACGGCACCCCTGCCACGGGAACTTCACTCGACGTCGCGGACGTCCTCGAGGCGGAGACCTGGGCCCGATCCCGGGCCAGGGAGCTCTCGGCGAAAGCGACAGCGGAGGCGCACGCATGAGTATGACGACGATCCTGATGACGGTCCTGGGGATCGCCATCTTCGCCGTGGGTCTGCTGTTCTCGATCGCCTGGCACGAGCTGGGTCACCTGTCGACCGCCAAGCTCTTCGGCATCCGGGTACCGCAGTACATGGTCGGCTTCGGCCCGACGATCTGGTCGCGCAAGAAGGGCGACACCGAGTACGGCATCAAGGCCATTCCCGCCGGCGGCTACATCCGGATGATCGGCATGTTCCCGCCGGGACCCGACGGGCGGCTGGAGGCGCGCTCCACCTCGCCCTGGCGCGGCATGATCGAGGACGCCAGATCCGCGGCGTTCGAGGAGTTGGAGCCGGGCGACGAGACCCGGCTCTTCTACACGCGCACACCGTGGAAGCGCGTGATCGTGATGTTCGCCGGGCCGTTCATGAACCTGGTCCTGGCCGTCG
This sequence comes from Streptomyces sp. NBC_00887, assembly GCF_045207585.1. NCBI lineage: Bacteria > Bacillati > Actinomycetota > Actinomycetes > Kitasatosporales > Streptomycetaceae > Streptomyces > Streptomyces sp. NBC_00887. Next base: position 4,207,658 of record NZ_CP108788.1, on the reverse strand, counting down.
CGATCTTCATGGGCGTGGCCATGACCTTCGGCTTCCAGACCCAGACCACCGAGGTCGCGGGCGTCCAGCAGTGCGTGATCGAGCAGAGCGAGGAACGCGACGCCTGCAAGGCGTCCGACCCGGTCTCGCCCGCCAAGGCCGCCGGGCTCCAGAAGGGCGACAGGATCGTCGCCTTCGACGGAGAGAGGATCGACGACTGGGCGACGCTCTCGGACCGGATCCGGAAGACCATCGGGCCGGCCGCCATCACCGTGGAGCGCGACGGCCGGGAGCAGACCCTGCACGCCGTGCTGCAGAAGAACACGGTCGCGAAGAAGGACGCCGACGGCCAGGTCGTCCCCAAGGCCTATGTCGAAGCGGGCTACCTCGGCTTCGCCGCCAACACGGAGATCCTGCCGCTCTCCTTCGGCGACTCGGTCGTCCGCATGGGGGACATGATCGAGAACGGCGTCGACTCGATCATCGCCCTGCCCTCCAAGGTCCCCGATCTGTGGAACGCGGCCTTCAGCGACGGCGAGCGCGCCGACGACTCGCCGGTCGGCGTGGTCGGTGCGGCCAGGATCGGTGGCGAGGTGATGAACCTCGATGTTCCGGCACAGAACCAGATCGCGATGATGCTGTTCCTGCTGGCCGGCTTCAACCTCTCCCTGTTCCTCTTCAACATGCTGCCCCTGCTGCCCCTCGACGGCGGCCACATCGCCGGCGCGCTCTGGGAATCCCTGCGCCGCAACGTGGCCCGCCTCTTCAAGCGGCCCGACCCCGGCCCCTTCGACGTGGCCAAGCTGATGCCGGTCGCCTACGTCGTCGCCGGAGTCTTCATCTGCTTCACGCTGCTGGTGCTGGTCGCCGACATCGTGAACCCCGTCAAGATCACCTGACGCCTCCCGGGTCCCGGAGGTGGCGGCCGGGCACACAGGTGGTGTCCGGCCACTCACCGTTCGGCGGTATTGCCGGACGGGGTGCGCCCGGCCTTCCTCCGGTGCCGTAACCTCGAACTCTGGAGCCCGCCGTTCTCGGGACCTCGATCCACACTGATCCACACCTTGGGGATGCTCAGCGCATGACTGCGATTTCTCTCGGAATGCCGGCCGTTCCGACCAAGCTCGCCGACCGACGGGTCAGCCGTCAGATCCAGGTCGGGTCGGTGGCGGTCGGTGGGGACGCACCGGTGTCGGTGCAGTCGATGACGACGACGCGTACGTCGGACATCGGTGCGACGTTGCAGCAGATCGCGGAGCTGACGGCGTCGGGTTGTCAGATCGTGCGGGTGGCGTGTCCGACGCAGGATGACGCGGACGCGCTGTCGACGATCGCCCGGAAGTCGCAGATTCCGGTGATCGCGGATATTCATTTCCAGCCGAAGTACGTGTTCGCGGCGATCGACGCGGGTTGTGCGGCGGTGCGGGTGAATCCGGGGAACATCAAGCAGTTCGACGACAAGGTCAAGGAGATCGCGAAGGCGGCCGGTGATGCCGGTACGCCGATCCGGATCGGTGTCAACGCGGGTTCGCTGGACGCGCGGCTGCTGAAGAAGTACGGGAAGGCGACGCCGGAGGCTCTGGTGGAGTCGGCGCTGTGGGAGGCGTCGCTGTTCGAGGAGCACGGGTTCCGGGACATCAAGATCTCGGTGAAGCACAACGACCCGGTCGTGATGGTGAATGCCTATCGTCTGCTGGCGGCGCGGTCGGACTATCCGTTGCATCTGGGTGTGACGGAGGCGGGTCCGGCGTTCCAGGGGACGATCAAGTCGGCGGTGGCGTTCGGTGCGCTGTTGTCGGAGGGGATCGGGGACACGATCCGGGTTTCTCTGTCGGCTCCGCCGGCGGAGGAGGTCAAGGTCGGTCTGCAGATTCTCGAGGCGCTGAATCTGAAGCAGCGGCGGCTGGAGATCGTGTCGTGTCCGTCGTGCGGGCGTGCGCAGGTGGATGTGTACAAGCTGGCGGACCAGGTGAGTGCGGGGCTGGAGGGTATGGAGGTTCCGCTGCGTGTCGCGGTGATGGGCTGTGTGGTGAACGGTCCTGGTGAGGCGCGTGAGGCGGATCTGGGTGTGGCGTCCGGCAACGGCAAGGGGCAGATCTTCGTGAAGGGCGAGGTCATCAAGACCGTCCCGGAGTCGAAGATCGTGGAGACCCTCATCGAGGAAGCCATGAAGATCGCGGAGCAGATGGAGAAGGACGGCATCGCCTCCGGCGAGCCCCAGGTCTCCATCGCGGGCTGACCCCACCACTCGCTGTGCCCCGCAGGGCCCGCCCTGCGGGGCACAGCCGCGTCCGCACCCCGTCGCCGCCCCGGCCCGTCCGCCCTTCGCATCCGGCCGTCCCGTCCCGTGCGGGGGGCGCCCCGCAGCCTTGTTGGGTACAGTGCGGAAATCAGCAGACAGTATGGTGAGGCCCCCAGTGTTGACGCAGACCACTACCCGGGTCCTCGACCCCGGCGAGCTTCCCGCCGCACTCGCCATCCTCGAGAGCGAACCTGTCGACAACGCGTTCGTGACGTCGCGCGTCCAGGTCGCGGGACTTGACCCCTGGCGCCTCGGCGGCGAGATGTGGGGCTGGTACGCCGACGGCAGGCTGCGCTCGCTCTGCTACTCCGGTGCCAACCTGGTCCCCATCTGCGCGACGCCCGAGGCCATCAGGGCCTTCGCCGACCGCGCCCGCAGGGCCGGTCGCCGCTGTTCCTCGATCGTCGGCCCCGCCGGGCCCACCGCCCAGCTGTGGCGCCTGCTGGAACCGAGCTGGGGTCCCGCCAGGGAAGTCCGGCCGAACCAGCCCCTCATGGTCACCGAGAGCCCGTCCGCCGAGGTGGCGCCCGACCCGCTCGTGCGCCGCATCCACAAGGAGGACATCGACGTCCTCATGCCGGCCTGCGTGGCGATGTTCACCGAGGAGGTCGGCATCTCCCCGCTGGCCGGTGACGGCGGGCTGCTCTACCAGGCGCGGGTCGCCGAGCTGATCGCCACCGGCCGCTCCTACGCCCGCATCGACGACGGCAAGGTCGTCTTCAAGGCGGAGATCGGCGCGGCCACCTCACGGGCCTGCCAGATCCAGGGCGTCTGGGTCGCCCCCGAATTCCGCGGCCGCGGTCTCTCCGAGACGGGCATGGCGGCCGTGCTGCGCTACGCGCTGTCCGATGTGGCACCGGTCGTCAGCCTGTACGTGAACGACTACAACACCGCGGCACGCAGGGCCTACAGCCGCGTCGGCTTCCGCGAGACCGGTGCGTTCATGAGCGTGCTGTTCTGACCGGGCGGCACGGCCAGTAGGGTTCCCGCATGGCAGCAGCAGACCCCGCATTCCCCCGGGACTCCGGGGCCCCCGGCATCGTGGTCGGTCCGCTCGACCTCGCCGCACGTGTCGATGAGGCCCTGGCCGTGCAGGCCGTCGCCTTCGGGCTCTCCCAGGACGAGATCGACGTACGCCGCCACATCGTGCTCAGGCACCTGGACCACCCACAGGCCCGCGCCCTCGGCGCCACGACCCCTGCCGGGCGGCTCGTCGGATTCGTCTACGGCCTGCCGAACAACCGGGCCCACTGGTGGTCCACCGTCGTCGAGCCCTACCTGCGCGCCACGGGCTCCTCGCAATGGCTCGACGACTCGTTCGTGATCACCGAACTCCACGTCCACCCGGAGTTCCAGCAGCGCGGCCTCGGCCGCAGCCTGATCACCACCATCACGGACGCCGTCGACCTGCCCCGGTCCATCCTCTCGGCGATCGACACGGAGAGCCCCGCACGCGGCCTCTACCGCGCCCTCGGCTACCAGGACCTGGCCAGGCAGGTGCTCTTCCCCAGCGCACCCAAGCCCTATGCGGTGATGGGCGCGCCCCTTCCGCTGCGCCGCCGATAGCGAATCGATTTCCGCCCGCGCGCACCGCCCCGCTAACCTCGGCCTCATCACCCTTCCGAGCAGGAGTTCATCATGGCCCAGGTCCAGCGCATGTCCCGATTGATGATCAAGACACTGCGCGATGACCCGGCCGACGCCGAGACGCTCAACCACAAGCTCCTCGTCCGGGCCGGATACGTACGTCGCACCGCCGCCGGAATCTGGTCCTGGCTCCCGCTCGGCAAGAAGGTCCTGGAGAACATCACCCGCGTCGTCCGCGAGGAGATGGACGCCATCGGCGGCCAGGAGGTCCTGCTGCCCGCGCTCCTCCCCAAGGAGGCGTACGAGGCGAGCGGCCGGTACGACGAGTACGGCGACCTGCTGTTCCGGCTCAAGGACCGCAAGGGTGCCGACTACCTCCTCGGCCCCACCCACGAGGAGATCTTCACCCAGATCGTCAAGGACATGTGCTCGTCCTACAAGGACCTGCCCGTGATCCTCTACCAGATCCAGACCAAGTACCGCGACGAGGCCCGTCCCCGCGCCGGTGTGCTGCGCGGCCGTGAGTTCCAGATGAAGGACTCGTACTCCTTCGACACCACCGACGAGGGTCTCGTCGAGGCGTACCGGCTCCACCGCGCCGCGTACATCCGGATCTTCGAGCGCCTCGGCCTCGACCACCGCATCGTCTCGGCCGTCTCCGGAGCCATGGGCGGCTCGGCGTCCGAGGAGTTCCTGGCGCCCGCCCCGGCCGGCGAGGACACCTTCGTCGACTGCCCGAACTGCGACTACGCCGCCAACACGGAGGCCGTGACCTTCAAGGCCACGCCCGTCGACGGTTCCGCGGTCGCGCCCGTCGAGGAGCTGGACACCCCCGACACCCCGACCATCGAGACCCTCGCCGCCCACCTCGGCGTCCCGGCCTCCGCCACCCTGAAGAACCTCCTGGTCAAGGTCGACGGCGAGATCGTGGCCGTGGGCGTGCCCGGCGACCGCGAGGTCGACCTCGGCAAGCTCGGCGAGCACCTCGCCCCCGCCGTCGTCGAGCTCGTCACCGCCGAGGACTTCGTGGGCCGTCCCGACCTGGTGCGCGGCTACGTCGGCCCGCAGGGCCTGGAGAAGGTCCGCTACATCGCCGACCCCCGCATCACCTCCGGCACCGCCTGGATCACGGGCGCCAACAAGGAGGGCAAGCACGCGAAGAACGTCGTCGCGGGCCGTGACTTCGAGGTCGACGACCACCTCGACGTCGTCGTCGTCGAGGCGGGCGACCCCTGCCCCGAGTGCGGCACCGGACTCCAGGTGGACCGTGCCATCGAGATCGGCCACATCTTCCAGCTCGGCCGCAAGTACGCCGACATCTTCAACCTCGACGTCCTCGGCCAGCAGGGCAAGCCCGTCCGCGTCACGATGGGCTCGTACGGCATCGGGGTATCCCGCGCGGTGGCCGCACTCGCCGAGCAGACCGCCGACGACAAGGGCCTGTGCTGGCCCCGCGAGATCGCCCCGGCCGACGTGCACGTCGTCGCCGCGGGCAAGGCGCTCCAGACCGAACTGGCCCTCGAGGTCTCCGAGAAGCTGAACGCCGCGGGCCTGCGCGTCCTGGTCGACGACCGCCCGGGGATCTCGCCCGGCGTCAAGTTCACCGACTCCGAGCTCATCGGTGTCCCGAAGATCCTCGTCGCCGGCCGCCGTTCGGCCGAAGGCGTCCTGGAGCTGAAGGACCGCCGCACGGGCGAGCGCGAGGAGCTCACCGTCGACGAGGCGATCGCCCGCCTGACCGACCGGGGCTGATCCACCCCGCAGCCCGCAGACACCAGAGAGGCCCCCACCCGGTGGGGGCCTCTCGCGTACGTACGGGGTCGTTACAGCCAGCCCGCGAACTCCAGGGTCAGCTCGCCGTCCTGCCGACGCCCCGCCGTCAGCGAACGGGTGCCCGACTCCACGGCCCGGAAAAGCGTCCAGCCGTGCAGCCGTGCCTGGTCCAGTTCCAGCGACTCCGCGAGCTTCTTGATCCGCCGGCGTGCCGTCACCGCGCCGCCGGGCGAGGCGATCAGGTCCTCGACGCGGTCGCGTACGAGGCGCGCGAGGTCGTAGGCGCGCTCGCCCACCACCGGCTCGGGGCCCACCGCCAGCCACGGAGCACGCTCACCGGACAGCACCTTGCTCTGCCGGAAGTTGCCGTGCAGCAGCAGGAGTTCGGGGGAGTGGGCGACCAACTCCTCGCGGGCCGCCAGCGCAGCCGCGACGAGGCCCCCGAGCTCCGGTTCCGCCGCGGCGGCCGCCCGCATCGGCTCCGTCTGCCGGGCGGTACGCTCCGCGACGGTCTCGAAGGGGTGCCCGGCCGGCGGGTCGATCCACAGCCGCCGTACCGTGCCCGAGGCCTCCAGCAGAGCCTTCGCCTCAGGAAGGGAACGCAGGGACACCTCGTGGTGCAGCCGCTCCAGCAGCAGGCTGTCACCCGCAGCCGCGCCGCCTACGGGGGACAGGAGCTGCACCGCACCCCAGCCGTTCCAATGGGCGAGCGCGGCCCGTTCGAGCGAGGGCGCGGCACCGGGCGGCGCGATCTTCAGCACGGCGGGCGTGCCGTCCGGCCGGTGCACGAGGAGGGCGAGGCTGCTGCGGCCGCCCGGGGCCACGACCCGTTCGGGCGAGACATGGTGACCCGCTGCGGACAGCGCCTCCTCGGTGAGTGCGGGAAGCTGCGCGAGCCATTCGGCGGCGGCCGCGTCCCCGTACGTCTCGCCGAGCGCTCGCACCAGCCGCTGCGGCGGTTCGAAACCCATACGTGCCCAGTTCCCTTTCGAAGCTTTCTCAGTGCGTGACAGCCGCGGCGCCGGCCTCGGCGGTCTCGTCCGACGGGCGTGCGGCGGCCTTCTCGGCGAGCCCCGGAAAGGCTACGCCGGTGCCGCGCCAGCGCACCGACCGCACGGCGGCCTCCCTCAGGGCAGCTGCGGCTTCCTGTCGCAGGGGCCCGTGGGCGGCGCGTACGAGATCGGAGTAGACGCCCGCGATCCGGTCCTCCAGCAGGGCGGCGAGCCGCACCGCCGCCGCCGGATCCCGTACCGCGAACGGCAGAGCGTACGCGGCGTCGGCCGCCACCGGAGCACCGCCCAGGTCGTGGACCCTGCGTACCAGGGCGTCGCGCCGGGCCCGGTGGGCGTCGTGGGCCGCTGCGGCCTCGGTACGGCGGCGGCCCTCCAGCCGGCCGCCCAGCACCCCGTACCCGTACACGGCGGCGTGCTCGGCGGCGAGCGCGGCCTGCGCTGCCGGCAGGGTCATCCGCCCGGCATCGTCCTTCGTCTGCCCGGATTCCTCGGACTGCCCGGCCTCTTCGGTCATGACGAGGACTCCTTGGCCAGTTCGGTCAGAAGATACGCGTGGGCCGCGCCGGCTGCGGCGACCGAGGCCAGCAGCCTGGCCAGCTCCGGCCCGGCCGTCAGCAGGGTCCTGGTGTGGGCGTCGGCCACGCGCCGCTCCTCGGCCGCCAGCGCCTGCAGCGCGGCCTTCGCGCCGGTGGCGGGCACAGTCGGCGCCGGCCGGTCGGTGCCCTTCGGCGGGCCTCCCAGGGCCGATGAGTGCTCCTGGACCGCGGACCGCAGGGGGGCGAGCCCGGCCGCGGTCACCGGGTGGGCGGTCACGACCTCGTCGTACCGGGCGAGCAGCGCGGAACTGGTGCGGGCGGCAGCCGCCCGCAGCGCCGTCTGCGTCCGGGCGGCCGCTGCCCGGGCGTCGGCACTCGCGTCCCCCCGTTGTCCGCCGGAGTCCTCGTCGGACCCGCAGCCGGTCAGCACCGCACCCAGTGCGAGCGCTCCGGTAGCGGTGAGCGCACTCCTGCGCGTCGTCCCCGTGCGCCGCACTTGTCTCCTTCGGGCCTGGTTTGTGACCGATTCTGTCCTGAAGTGATCACCGCAGGCGAGCGTACCCGCGGACAGGCGGGAGGCGGACGGCAACACCCCTGCGGACCGGATACCCTTTGACCAGACACGCGACGATCCCCACAACAGCACACGCGGCCGAGGAGTCACCCGGATGAGCACCACCCAGAGCGATAGGCTGCGCGCACTGATCGATCCGCTCGTCAGCGCCGAGGAGCTGGACCTCGAGGAGATCGAGGTGTCCCGGGCAGGCCGCCGCCGGGTGTTGCGGGTCATCGTGGATTCCGAGGACGGCGTGGAGCTCGACACGTGCGCCGAACTGAGCCGCGCGATCTCCGGGGCGCTCGACGAGAGCGACGCGATGGGCGAGGGCGAGTACGTCCTCGAAGTGAGCTCTCCGGGTGCCGACCGCCCGTTGACCGAGCACCGCCACTACGTACGCGCCATCGGCAGGCTGGCGAAGCTGGGCCTGAACGACGGCGACGAGCTGGTGGCCCGCATCCTCGCAGTCGACGACGAGGGGCTCGATCTCGAAGTGCCGGGCGTCAAGGGCCGCAAGCCCACGTCGCGCCGCATCGCCTTCGACGAGATCGCCAAGGCGCGCGTGGAGATCGAATTCAACCGCAAGGACAAGAAGGAAGAGGAGGCGTAGCCGTGGACATCGATGTGAAGCTTTTGAAGGGCTTGGCGCAGGACAAGGAGATCCCCTTCGACGTGCTCGTCGGGGCGATCGAGGCGGCCCTCCTCATCGCGTACCACCGCACCGACGGCAGCCACCGCCGGGCGCGGGTCGAGCTGAACGAGCGCGGCCACGTGACGGTGTGGGCCAAGGAGGACCCGGCCGACCTCGAAGAGGGCCAGGAGCCCAAGGAGTTCGACGACACCCCGTCCGGCTTCGGCCGCATCGCGGCGACCACCGCCAAGCAGGTCATCCTGCAGCGCCTGCGCGACGCCGAGGACGACAAGACGTTCGGCGAGTACGCGGGCCACGAGGGCGATGTCGTCACCGGGCTGGTCCAGCAGGGCAAGGACCCGAAGAACGTCCTCGTCGACATCGGCAAGATGGAAGCGATCCTGCCGGTGCAGGAGCAGGTGCCCGGTGAGGAGTACAAGCACGGTCTGCGGCTGCGTACGTACGTCGTGCGGGTGGCCAAGGGCGTGCGCGGTCCTTCCGTGACCCTGTCGCGGACCCACCCCAACCTGGTGAAGAAGCTCTTCGCGCTCGAGGTCCCGGAGATCGCGGACGGTTCGGTGGTCATCGAGGCCATCGCCCGTGAGGCCGGTCACCGCAGCAAGATCGCCGTACGGTCCACCCGGGCCGGACTCAACCCCAAGGGTGCCTGCATCGGCCCGATGGGCAGCCGTGTGCGCAATGTCATGGCCGAGTTGCACGGCGAGAAGATCGACATCGTGGACTGGTCGGACGACCCGGCCGAGATGGTCGCCAACGCGCTGTCACCCGCTCGGGTGAGCCAGGTCGAGGTCGTGGACCTTGCCGCGCGCTCCGCCCGGGTGACCGTGCCCGACTACCAGCTGTCGCTGGCGATCGGCAAGGAGGGGCAGAACGCCCGCCTGGCGGCCCGCCTCACCGGCTGGCGCATCGACATCCGCCCGGACACCGAGACCGACGCCGAGCGGGACGTCGCCGACCGTGAGCGCGCCGAGCGTGCCCGGGAGCGGTCCCAGCGCGGCTGATCCGTTCCGCCCCGGGGTTCCGGGGCGGTCCCAGGGAATAGATCGAGGCGTCCCGTCGCTGAGATCACGACAACATCCGTTCGATTTTCGCCCCCAACGGGTGAGGTCGGTGCGGGGAGGTAGACTTAAACGTGTCTGGCCGGACGCACGCCCGCGCTTGCCCCGAACGAACCTGTGTGGGATGCCGGGAGCGAGCGGCCAAGAGCGAGCTGCTGCGCATCGTGGTGGACGAGGGTGAAGTTGTCCCTGATCCACGCGGTACGCTGCCCGGCCGGGGTGCGTACGTGCACCCGGTCTCTGTCTGTCTCGACCTGGCGGTCCGCCGCCGGGCATTCCCCCGGGCCTTCAAGGCCAAGGGGCCGTTCGATTCCGCGGCACTGCAGCGGTTCGTCGAGCGGGTGACACAGTAAGAAAAGTGAACGGCACGGGTCCCCGTGCGGTCAGGTACCTCGCGAGTTGGAAGTAGGTCGAGATTGCGATGAGCACTCGATGAGTACGCGATGAGTACGCCCATGAAGTAGCGACGGTCCGGCGGTAGCCCGGACCTAAAAGGAGCGAAGTGGCTAAGGTCCGGGTATACGAACTCGCCAAGGAGTTCGGGGTTGAGAGCAAGGTCGTCATGGCCAAGCTCCAAGAACTCGGTGAATTCGTCCGTTCGGCGTCCTCGACGATCGAGGCGCCGGTTGTACGCAAATTGACTGACGCACTGCAGGGTCCCGGCGGCAACGCCGGCAAGTCCGCTGCAAAGCCTGGCGCGCCCCGCAAGGCCGCCCCCGCGAAGCCCGCAGCGCCCTCCCCGGCCGCTGCGGCACGTCCTGCTGCCCCGAAGCCCGGCGCACCGGCTCCCAAGCCGGCCGCTGCCGAGACCCCGGCGAGCAGCACCCCCGCAGCACCTTCCGCGCCGTCTGCGGGCCCGCGTCCGGGTCCGAAGCCCGCGCCCAAGGCTGCCCCGGTCACCCCGGTGCCCGCCGCCGAGTTCTCGGCTCCGGCACCGGCCCAGCCGGCCGCACCCCAGCAGCCGCAGGCCCCGCGTCCCGCGGGTGCCACCCCCGGCCCCCGCCCCGCCCGTCCGGCTCCGGCCGGCGGTCAGCGTGACGGTGGCCGCGGTGGCGAGCGTGGCGGCGAGCGCGGCGGCGACCGTCCGGCACGTCCCGCAGGCCAGGGCGCACCCCGCCCCGGCGGCACGCGTCCGGCGGGTCCCCGTCCGGGCAACAACCCGTTCACCTCCGGTGGCTCCACCGGCATGGCGCGCCCCGGCGCGCCCCGTCCCGGTGGCGCCCCGCGTCCCGGCGGCGGTCAGGAGCGCCCCGGCGCTCCGCGTCCGCAGGGCGGCGCAGGTGGCCCCGGTGGCGCACCGCGCCCGCAGGGTCAGGGTGGTGCCCGTCCGTCTCCGGGCGGCATGCCCCGTCCGCAGTCCCCGCGTCCCGGCGGTGCCCCCGCCGGTAACCGTCCGAACCCCGGCATGATGCCGCAGCGTCCCGCTGCGGCCCCGCGTCCCGGCGGTGGCCCCGGCGGCGGCCGTGGTCCCGGTGCCGGTGGCGGTCGTCCCGGTGGCGGTGGCGGCGCAGGTCGTCCCGGTGGCGGCGGCTTCGCCGGCCGTCCGGCCGGTCCCGGTGGTGGCGGCGGCGGCTTCGCCGGTCGCCCCGGTGGTCCCGGTGGCGGTGGCGGCGCAGGCCGTCCCGGTGGTGGCGGCGGCTTCGGCGGTCGTCCCGGCTTCGGTGGACGTCCCGGCGGCCCGGGTGCCCGTGGTGGCACACAGGGTGCGTTCGGCCGTCCCGGTGGTCCCGCGCGTCGTGGCCGTAAGTCGAAGAGGCAGAGGCGCCAGGAGTACGAGGCCATGCAGGCCCCGTCGGTGGGCGGCGTCATGCTGCCCCGTGGCAACGGACAGGCTGTCCGGCTGTCGCGCGGTGCTTCTCTCACCGACTTCGCCGAGAAGATCAACGCCAACCCGGCGTCGCTCGTCGGCGTGATGATGAACCTCGGCGAGATGGTCACTGCCACGCAGTCCGTCTCCGACGAGACGCTGAAGATGCTCGCGGACGAGATGAACTTCGTCCTGGAGATCGTCAGCCCCGAGGAGGAGGACCGCGAGCTGCTCGAGTCCTTCGACATCGAGTTCGGCGAGGACGAGGGCGGCGAAGAGGCCCTGGTCTCCCGTCCGCCGGTCGTGACCGTCATGGGTCACGTCGACCACGGTAAGACCCGACTGCTGGACGCGATCCGCAAGACGAACGTCATTGCGGGCGAGGCCGGCGGCATCACGCAGCACATCGGTGCGTACCAGGTCGGCGCCGAGGTCAACGGCGAGGACCGCAGGATCACCTTCATCGACACCCCGGGTCACGAGGCGTTCACCGCCATGCGTGCACGTGGTGCGAAGTCCACCGACATCGCGATCCTCGTGGTGGCGGCGAACGACGGTGTGATGCCCCAGACGATCGAGGCGCTGAACCACGCCAAGGCGGCCGACGTGCCGATCGTGGTCGCGGTCAACAAGATCGACGTCGAGGGTGCGGACCCGACCAAGGTGCGCGGTCAGCTCACCGAGTTCGGTCTGGTGGCCGAGGAGTACGGCGGCGACACGATGTTCGTCGACATCTCCGCCAAGCAGGGCCTCAACATCGAGGCTCTTCTGGAGGCCGTCGTCCTCACCGCCGACGCCTCGCTCGACCTGCGGGCCAACCCGGAGCAGGACGCGCAGGGTATTGCGATCGAGTCCCACCTCGACCGCGGCCGCGGTGCCGTTGCGACCGTCCTGGTCCAGCGAGGCACGCTGCGGGTCGGCGACACGATGGTGGTCGGCGACGCGTACGGCCGAGTCCGCGCGATGCTCGACGACAAGGGCGAGAACGTCGAGGAAGCGGGTCCCTCGACCCCCGTCCTCGTGCTGGGTCTCACCAACGTCCCGGGTGCCGGCGACAACTTCCTGGTCGTCGACGAGGACCGTACGGCCCGTCAGATCGCCGAGAAGCGTGCCGCTCGTGAGCGCAACGCCAACTTCGCCCGCAAGGGTGTCCGGTTCTCCCTGGAGAACCTGGACGAGGCGCTCAAGGCCGGTCTGGTCCAGGAGCTCAACCTCATCATCAAGGGCGACGCGTCCGGTTCGGTGGAGGCCCTCGAGTCCTCGCTGCTCCAGCTCGACGTCGGTGAAGAGGTCGACATCCGGGTCCTGCACCGCGGTGTGGGTGCGGTCACCGAGTCGGACATCGACCTGGCGACCGGCTCCGACGCCATCGTGATCGGCTTCAACGTGCGCGCCGCAGGGCGTGCCGCGCAGATGGCCGACCGCGAAGGTGTGGACGTCCGGTACTACTCGGTCATCTACCAGGCGATCGAAGAGATCGAAGCGGCCCTCAAGGGCATGCTCAAGCCGGAGTACGAAGAGGTCGAGCTCGGTACGGCGGAGATCCGCGAGATCTTCCGCTCGTCCAAGCTGGGCAACATCGCCGGTGTGCTGGTCCGGTCCGGCGAGGTCAAGCGCAACACCAAGGCGCGCCTGCTGCGCGATGGCAAGGTCATCGCGGAGAGCCTCAACATCTCCGGTCTGCGCCGCTTCAAGGACGACGTCACCGAGATCCGCGAAGGCTTCGAGGGCGGTATCAACCTCGGAAACTTCAACGACATCAAGATCGACGACGTCATCGCGACGTACGAGATGCGCGAGAAGCCGCGAGGCTGATCCGCAAGGGATTCCCGGGGGGAGACCCCCGGGGCTCCCGCACGGTCGGGGCCGGTCGACGGGTCGTATTTCCGTCGATCGGCCCCGGCCGTTCCGTGTACGGTTCTTGTGTCCCTGCCAAGCGATGGCGGGGCGCGAACCCGAACCGGCGGGACATCCGGACACACATGTATGTGGGGACACTGTCCTTCGACCTTCTCCTCGGCGACGTACGGTCGCTGAAGGAGAAACGCTCCATCGTCCGTCCGATCGTTGCCGAGATCCACCGCAAGTTCGGGGTGAGTGTCGCGGAGACGGGCGGTCAGGACCTCCATCGCAGGGCCGAGATCGGCCTCGCCGTGGTCTCCGGGGACACCGGACACCTCACAGACGTACTGGACCGGTGCGAGCGCATGGTCGCGGGCCGGCCGGAAGTGGAGCTGCTGTCCGTACGACGGCGGCTGCACAACGACGAAGACGATTGAGCACGTTCAAGAAGGAGACGGACCAGTGGCCGACAACGCGCGGGCAAAGAAACTGGCGGACCTCATCCAGGTGGTGGTCGCCGAGAAACTGCAGCGCGGTATCAAGGACCCGCGTCTGGGCACGCACGTGACCATCACGGACACCCGGGTCACCGGCGACCTGCGGGAGGCCACGGTCTTCTACACGGTCTACGGCGACGACGAGGAGCGTGCGTCCGCGGCGGCCGGGCTGGAGAGCGCCAAGGGCATCCTGCGCTCGGCGGTCGGCGCGGCGGCGGGGACGAAGTTCACCCCGACCCTGGCCTTCGTCGCCGACGCCCTTCCGGACAACGCCAAGGCGATCGAGGACCTGCTCGACCGGGCACGGGCCTCGGACGCCAAGGTCCGTGAGGCATCCTCCGGCGCCACGTACGCCGGTGACGCGGACCCGTACCGCAAGCCGGAGGACGAGGACGACGAGTCCGGCGAGAACGGCGAGGGCTCACCTTCCGCATGACGCAGAACAAAACGCCGGACGGCCTCGTCATCGTCGACAAGCCGTCCGGCTTCACTTCGCACGACGTCGTGGCCAAGATGCGCGGCATCGCCCGTACTCGGCGCGTCGGCCATGCCGGCACCCTGGACCCGATGGCGACCGGCGTCCTCGTGCTCGGCGTCGAGAAGGCCACCAAGCTCCTCGGCCATCTCGCACTGACCGAGAAGGAGTACCTTGGTACGATCCGGCTCGGCCAGGACACGGTCACCGATGACGCGGAGGGCGAGATCACCTCGTCCACCGACGCCTCGGGCGTGACCCGTGAGGGCATCGACGCCGGTGTCGCCGCACTGAGTGGCGCGATCATGCAGGTGCCGTCCAAGGTCAGCGCCATCAAGATCGACGGCAAGCGCTCGTACGCCCGCGTGCGCGGCGGCGAGGAGTTCGAGATCCCGGCCCGCCCGGTGACCATCTCGTCCTTCCGCGTCTACGACGTGCGCGAGGCGGTGGCCGAGGACGGGACACCCGTCGTCGACCTGGTCGTCTCGGTCGTCTGCTCCTCGGGCACGTACATCCGGGCCCTGGCACGTGACCTCGGTGCCGGACTCGGCGTCGGCGGGCACCTGACGGCGCTGCGGCGCACCCGCGTCGGCCCGTACGGGATCGACGCGGCCAGGACGCTCGACCAGCACCAGGAGGAACTGGTCGTCATGCCGGTCGCCGAGGCGGCCGCTTCCGCGTTCCCCCGCTGGGACGTGGACGAGAAGCGGGCCAGGCTGCTGCTCAACGGCGTGCGGGTCGACATGCCCGCGTATCCGCCGGGCCCGGTCGGGGTCTTCGGGCCCGACGGGACGTTCCTGGTGCTCGTCGAGGAGCAGAAGGGCAAGGCCAAGAGCCTCGCCGTCTTCGCCTGACGGGGCGTGAGGACCGGTCGGTCCCATCGTGGAGCGGGCAGGCCCCCCGGTGCCCGCTCCACGATCCCCCTCCAGGGACCATCCCTGTCCAACCGAACCCGTGAATTCACCCCAATGGACGGGCGCTCGGAGTGACTGAGGGGTGTGAGGGGGGCGCTTTCACCCCCTGCGCTTCGCGTCCTGATCACCCGAGATCTACCGTCGGACCATGGGCAGCGGGGACCGGTCGAAACTGGTAAGAATCTGCGATCCGGCCGGCCGGCCGCGGGGGACCGGATTCGTCGCGGACGACCGCGGCACGGTCGTCACCGGACATCAGGCCGTCGCCTCCCGCGACCCCCTGGTGCTGCACGGGGCGGACGGCCGGACCTGCCCCGTGGGACCCGGCGACATCACCGCTCTGCCCGCCCTCGGCCTCGCGCTGCTGCACACCGGCGGACCCGAAGTCCTCGGTGTCGAACCGCTCCCCATCGCAGCGCGCGACCGCGTGGGGACGGGCACCTACGTGCGGATCGCCGCCCACGGCTGGCGGGAGGCACGCGTACTCGGCACGACCCCGGCGACGTACGACGAGGGCGGACGCAGCCACCGGCCGGTCGCCGCGATGGAGCTGGCCCTCGGCACGGACGGGCGCGACGCGCTGCGGTCGGGCGGCGCGGCCGTGGGCGGGCCCGTCACCGACCCGGACACCGGTGCCGTCCTGGGCGTGCTCTCCACCGCGCTGCGGGCGGAGCACGAGGCGGCGGGGCTCGCGGTGCTCCTCCCCGGCCCGGACCACGGCGGACCGCTGGAGGAACTGCTGCGGCGCAACGAGAGCGGTGTCCCCGGATACGGGTGCGACCTCAACCTGGCGGGGGCCCTGCAGCTGACCGCGACCTCGCTCGGCTCCGCGGGACGTCCGGACGGCACGGAGGCCGTCGAACGCCCGCACATCACCGACGAGTTCACCGCCTTCGAGTCCGGTACGGGACCGGTACTCGGGGTCGTGGGGGCACCCGGCACGGGACGGACCACGGAGCTGGCGGCCCTCACCGCCCGCCGTTCCCGCGGCCGGGTTCCCGCCCTGACCATCTGGCTGCGCGGCGCCGATCTGCTGGCCGAGGACACCTCGGTCGCCGACGCGATCACCCGGGCGCTGCGGCGTTCCGGACGGATCGTCTCGGCGGCCGGGGCACGGGGCGACATGACGACGGCCACTCCCGAGCGGGTGGCCCGCCTCGCCGGGGCGTCCGGCAATCCGCTGCTCGTCGTCGTGGACGGTCCCGAGGAGATGCCGCCGCTGCTGGCCCACCGGCTCGCCGAATGGACGCGAGGGACGGTGGACTGGCTGCGCGGCCACGGGGTGCGGATGGTCGTCGCCTGCCGCCCCGAGCACTGGGAGACCGCGGGTGCGCTGTACCCGCCGGACGTCCTGCACGGCCCGCAGCGGCCCGCCCGCCGACTGCCGCCCGCCGTGCGGCTGGGCGACCTGACCGCGGACCAGGCGGAGCGGGCCAGGGAGCGGTACGGCATCCCGCCGGACGCGATCGCACCGGGGCACGACCGGCACCCGCTGACCCTGCGGCTGCTCGCCGAGGTACGGGGCGCGCTGCCGCCCGACGTACCGGGCAGGCCAGGCACCGAAGAGGTCTTCGCGGCCTGGCTGGACCTCGCCTGCGTCAGGATCGCCGTCCGCATCGGGGCGGAGGCCGAACCACGGCTCCGGGGCACCGCGGTCCGCAGGCTTGCCGCGAAGGTGGCCGGACAGGTCCACGAAGCGGCCCGGCGCTGCCTCGGGCCGGGGCAGGGGGAGCTGGACCGGGCGACGTTCGAGGAGATCTTCCCGTGGCGCACGGGGTGGGCGCCGGCGGTCCTCACCGAGGGGCTGCTCGTACCGGCGGGCGCGGGCTACCGCTTCGCCCACGAGGAGCTGGGCGACTGGGTGCAGGGTGCCCACCTGGACCTGGACGCCGCCCTGCGCTCCCTGGTCCACCGCTGGCACAGCGGAGAGGCGCCCGCACCCTCCCGCGAGGACGCGCAGCGGTCCGATCCGGAGCCGTCCGGGGCCGCCGAACCCCGCAACCTCCCCGTACCCCGCCACCGCATCGGCCCGGTGATCCAGGCGATGCTCCTGCTGGGGCGCCGCCAGGGGAGCGCGGCGCTGGCGCACAGGATGGCCGATCTGATCGAGGCGACGGACCGTCTGACGACCGGTGCCGAGCCCGGCGGCGGCGCGTCCGCCCGGCATGCCGACGCCGTGTGGTGGGCGGCCCACCTGCTCGGGGAGAGCCTGCTCAAAGTGCCCGACGCCCGGCCGTACCTCGGGGTGCTGCGCGTACTCACGGGACGGATCACCCGGTGGGCCTCGGGAGCCGGTCCCTACGCCGAATTCGGGCCGTGGTTCTGGCGCAGGCTCCGACTGCCGGAGGCGGACCGGATCGACCTGCTCCGCCGCCTCCTGCCGGCCGACGGTGCCCCGCGCGCAGACGGGGACGAGCGGTATCTGGACGCCGTGGCCCGGCGGCTCACCGCGAACCCGCGGACGGTGCAGGCGCTGCTCTGCCGCTGGTTCACCGACGAGAGCCCGCTGCCCGCGGAGGAGGGCGTGCCGGTCCGGCTCACCGTGGCCGCGGCCGCGCAGGCCCTGCTGTACGCCCGCCGCGACCTCGCCGTCGACGACCTGACCGAAGCGCTGGTGGACACCTCCCACCCGCGCGCCGCCGAACTGCTCACCGCCCTCGCCGAGGACGAGCCGTCCGCCCTCTGCAGGGCCGTCGACCGCTGGGCGCGCGACGAGGAGCGGCCCGCGCGCCGGGGGGCCGCAGCCGTCCACGCCACGCTGACCGCGGCCCTGGCCACGTCGGACGCCGACCGGGCCCTGCTGCGCAGTGCCGCGCTCACCCTCCTCTCCCGCGCGGGAGACACGGCCCTGCACGCTCCGGCGCTCACCCTGCTCGTCAGGGATCCGCAGACCCGGATCCGCTATCTGCCGCAGGCCCTGCGGGTCTTCGCCGCAGGGGACCCCGGGCTGCCCGTGGCCCTGCTGGCCGAGGTGTTCCCCGAGCATCCGGAGCCGGTGCTCGCCGCGCTGCGTGCGCGCCTCGCGGTGCCCGGGGACGCGGCCGACGAGGTCCTGGGAGCGCTGGCCGGCCTGGACACACCCGCCCTCGCCCTGCACGCCCCCGGCCTCGTGCGGCAGTACATCGACAACCACCCGGGGCGCGGGGCACAGGCCGCCGCCTATGTGGAGCGCAGGCTGGAGCACAGCCCGGCCGCCCGCGCACTGCTGCTGCCCCTGGTGACCGGGCTGCTGCGGGACCGCCCCGCGCCCGCGCCGGTACGCGCCGCGCTCGCCCGGGTGCTCGCCGCTCCGGGCAGCCCCGGGTCCCGGCCCCTGCGGTCCGAGCTGCTGGAATTGCTGCTGGACTTCGAGCAGGACACCGGGAGGGACCCCGCGGTGCTCGAGGCCCTGCTGCGGGCCGCGGCAGCGGCTTCCGGCAGACGCCCCGAGGCCCGTACAAGGGCGCTGGTGCACCGCACCGGAATGCTCCTGGTGCGGACGCCCGAGGGGGCCGCCCGCTTCGACCGCGGACTGGTCGAGCTCGCCCGCGAGATGCCCGGATTCGCCGGGCTTGTCACCCGGTGGCTGGCCGACGCCCCCCAGGAGTGGGCCGCCGTCGTGGGGCCCAGCGCCCGGCGGACGGTGGAGGGCCTGGAGAGATCACAGCCCGGGATGCCGATGCCGATGCAGGCCGTGGGACGTGAGCATGGCAGTCTTAGACCTGCGTAATGGACATACACACGTACACAGGTTCGGGCGAGGAGCAGTCACAGTGCAGCGCTGGCGTGGCTTGGAGGACATCCCCGAGGACTGGGGACGCAGCGTCGTCACCATCGGTTCCTACGACGGGGTGCACCGCGGACACCAGCTGATCATCGGCCGGGCCGTGGAGCAGGCGCGCGCGCTCGGCATTCCGTCCGTCGTCGTCACCTTCGACCCGCACCCCAGCGAGGTCGTACGCCCCGGCAGCCACCCGCCGCTGCTCGCCCCGCACGACCGGCGTGCCGAGCTGATGGCGGAACTGGGGGTGGACGCGGTGCTGATCCTGCCGTTCACCACCGAATTCTCGAAGCTGGCGCCCGCCGACTTCATCGTGAAGGTGCTCGTCGACAAGCTGCACGCGCAGCTGGTCATCGAAGGCCCGAACTTCCGCTTCGGACACCGGGCGGCCGGCAACGTCGCGCTGCTCACCGAGCTCGGTGCCACGTACGACTACCGCGTCGAGGTCATCGACCTCTTCGTGAGCGGTGAGGCGGGCGGCGGCGAGCCGTTCTCCTCCACCCTGACCCGCCGGCTGGTCGCCGAGGGCGATGTGGCGGGGGCCGCCGAGATCCTCGGCCGCCCGCACCGCGTCGAGGGCATCGTCGTGCGCGGCGCGCAGCGAGGCCGCGAGCTCGGCTTCCCGACGGCGAACGTGGAGACCCTGCCGCACACCGCGATCCCCGCCGACGGCGTCTACGCGGGCTGGCTGACGGTGAACGGCGAGGCCATGCCCGCCGCGATCTCCGTCGGCACGAACCCGCAGTTCGACGGCACGGAGCGGACCGTCGAGGCGTACGCGATCGACAGGGTCGGCCTCGACCTGTACGGGCTGCACGTGGCGGTGGACTTCCTCGCGTACGTACGCGGCATGCTGAAGTTCGACTCCATCGACGACCTGCTCGTGGCGATGGCCGCCGACGTGAAGCGCTCCAGCGAGCTGATCGCCGCCTACGAGCGGGCCTGACACCCATCTCCTGCGGTGCGCGCGCCGTCCCACCGAGGCATCGTCGGGGTAGGACCCGTCGAGCCGGGAGGACGTCCGCACCGTGCGTGAACTGCTGTCGGAACTGCGTGACTGGCACGACTCCGGTGTGCCCTTCGCCCTGGCCACGGTCGTGGCGGTACGGGGCAGCGCGCCGCGCGCCGCCGGCGCCGTGATGGCGGTGACCGCCGACGGAAGAGTGGCGGGCAGCGTCTCCGGCGGGTGCGTCGAGAGCGATGTGTACGAGGTGGCCACCGAGACACTCGCCACCGGCGGCCCCCGACTGCGGACGTACGGCATCAGCGACGACGAGGCCTTCGGCGTCGGACTGACCTGCGGCGGCACGATCGACGTCCTGGTACAGCCCTATCTCACGGCGGACGACAGGGACCGGCTGCGCGAGCTCGTCGACAACGTCGCCGCCGGGGAACGGGTCGCGGTCGCGACCGTGGTGTCCGGAGCGGCGCCCACCGGCGCCCGCCGGGTGGTCCTGGCCGACCGTGTCTCGGGCTCGCTCGGCAGCGAAGGGCTCGACGTGGCCGTCACCGACGACGCGCGCGGCCTGCTCGCCCAGGGAGCCACGGGAACCCACCGGTACGGCGCGCACGGCGAGCGCCGCATGGAGGACGTGACCGTCTTCGTCCAGACGTACGCGCCCGCACCCCGCATGCTCGTCTTCGGGGCCATCGACCACGCGGCCGCCACGGCGAGGATCGGTTCCTTCCTCGGCTACCGGGTGACGGTGTGCGACGCCCGCCCGGCCTTCGCCACCCGGGAACGCTTCCCCACGGCCGACGAGGTCGTCTGTGCCTGGCCGCACACCTATCTGGAGTCGACCGAGGTGGATGCGCGCACGGTCGTCTGCGTGCTGACGCACGACCCGAAGTTCGACGTGCCCCTGCTGGCCGCGGCGCTGCGCACGCCTGCCGCGTACATCGGCGTGATGGGCAGCAGGCGCACCCACCAGGACCGGATCGCCCGGCTGCGCGAGGCCGGGGTGGACGAGGCGGGACTGGCCCGCCTCGCCTCACCCGTGGGCCTGGACCTCGGAGCCCGTACGCCGGAGGAGACGGCCGTCTCCATCGCCGCCGAGATCATCCAGCACCGCTGGGGCGGAACGGGGCGCCCGCTGGGCGAGCTGACCGGGACGATCCACCACCGGCCCTGACCCCCTCCCGCTGATGCCGTCACACACCGGCCGGGCTCGCCGCGGTCGCCGCCGCCCAGTGGCACGCCACCTGCGTCCGGCCGCCGCCCTCCAGCACCGGCAGATCCTTCGTGCGGCACGCGTCCGCGACCCCCGCCCGCTCCGCCTCACCCGAGGCGAGGACCTGGCAGCGGGCGTGGAACCGGCAGCCCGAGGGCACCTTCGACGGGTCCGGCGGCTCCCCGGTCAGAATCACCGGATCGCCGTCCGCCTCCGGCAGCACCGACAGCAGCGCCCGGGTGTACGGGTGCCGGGGTGCCGTGAGGATCTGCTCCACGTCGCCCGTCTCGACGATGCGGCCCAGATACATCACCGCCACCCGGTCGGCGATGTTCCACGCCAGACCCAGATCGTGCGTGACGACCAGCGCCGACAGGCCCAGCTCGTCGCGCAGCCGCAGCAGCAGCGCCAGGATCTCGCCGCGCACGGACGCGTCCAGCGAGGCCACGGGCTCGTCCGCGACGATGAGCTCCGGCTCCAGCACCAGCGCGCCCGCGATCACTACGCGCTGGCGCTGGCCGCCGGACAGCTCGTGCGGGTACCGCAGGAAGAACCGCTCGGGGGGCCGCAGCCCCGCCCGTGCCAGTGCCCCTGCCACGGCCGCCTGTTCGTCACCCGCGTACCCGTGGATGCGCAGGCCCTCCGCCACGGCGTCGTACACCGTGTGGCGCGGATTGAGGGAGCCGCTGGGATCCTGCAGCACCAGCTGCACACGCTTGCGGTACGCCTTGAGGGCGCGGCCCGCGTAGTCCAGCGGCTTGCCGCCGAACGTGACCCGGCCGGAGGTGGGCGGCACGAGGCCGAGCAGTGAGCGGGCCAGCGTCGTCTTGCCGCAGCCCGACTCGCCGACCAGGGCGACGATCTCGCCGGGCCGGATGTCGAGGTCGACCCCGTCGACGGCGCGTGCCGTCGCCGCCCCGCGCCGGCCCGGGAAGGTGACCTTCAGAGCCTCCGCACTGAGCAGCGGAGCCGGGGGAGTGGTGGTCATGACGTGCTCCTTGCCTTGTCGGCGCCGTCCTGCGGACCGGGCGCCGTGACGACACCCGGCTCCACCAGCACACAGGCCGCACGCCGGTCCTGCCCCGCGTCCCGCAGCTCCTGGTCCTCGGTGGCGCAGGAGTCCAGCGCCACCGGGCAGCGCGGGTGGAACGTGCACCCGGACGGCAGCGCCGAAGGGTCCGGCGGGTCGCCCGGCAGACCGCGCGGCGCGTGCCGGGAGGAGAGGTCGCCGATCCGCGGGAAGGCGGCCGACAGCGCGTTGCCGTAGGGGTGCCTGGCGTTCTCGTACACCTGCTTGGCGGGACCCTCCTCGACGATCCGGCCCGCGTACATCACCGACAGGCGGTCGCAGGTGTCGGAGAGCACCGCCAGATCATGGCTGATCATGATGAGCCCGAGGTCCTGGTCGGCCACGAGCTGCTCGATCAGCCGCAGGATCTGCGCCTGGATCATCACGTCGAGCGCGGTGGTCGGCTCGTCGGCGATGATCAGCCGCGGGTCGCAGGCCAGCGCCATGGCGATCATGACGCGCTGGCGCTGCCCGCCGGACAGCTCGTGGGGGTAGGCGTCCGCCCGTGCGGCGGGAAGCCCCACCTGCTCCAGCAGTTCGCCGGCCCGCTTGTGCGCGGCGGCCGGGGTGGCCTTCTTGTGCAGCAGGATCGGCTCGGCGATCTGGTCCCCGATCCGGTGCACGGCGTTCAGCGAGTGCATCGCGCCCTGGAAGACGATCGACGCCCCCGCCCAGCGCACGGCGCGCAGCCGGCCCCACTTCATGGTGAGGATGTCCTCGCCGTCCAGCAGGATCTCACCGCTCAGGGTCGCGGACGCCGGCAGCAGCCGCAGCAGCGCGAGCGCCAGCGTCGACTTCCCGCAGCCGGACTCCCCGGCGATGCCGAGCTTCTGGCCCGCCTCGACCCGCAGGTCGACGCCGCGTACGGCGGGGACGGCCGAGTCCCCCGTGCCGTAGGTGATGTGCAGGTTCCTGACGTCGAGCAACGGCTGCCGGGTCTCCGGCTCCGTAACGGTCTCTGTCTTCACAGCGGTCAACGGGTCACCCCCAGCTTGGGGTTGAGCACGGACTCGATCGTGCGGCCGCACAGCGTGAACGCGAGGGCGACGACGGCGATGGCGAGTCCGGGCGGAGCGAGGTACCACCAGTTGCCGGAGCTGACCGCTCCGGCCTCACGGGCGTCCTGGAGCAGCCCGCCCCAGGAGACGATCGTCGGATCGCCGAGCCCGAGGAAGGCGAGGGTGGCCTCGGTGAGGATGGCCATGGAGATCACCAGCGTGGTCTGCGCGAGCACCAGGGGCATCACATTGGGCAGCACATGCCGGGACATGATGTGGCCGTGGCCCCCGCCGAGCGCCTTGGAGCGCTCGATGTACGGACGTGACTCCACGGACAGCGTCTGCGCACGGACCAGCCGCGCCGTCGTCGGCCAGGTCGTCACGCCGATGGCGAGGATCGTCGTCCAGACGGACCGCGAGAGCACCGTGGCCAGCGCGATGGCCAGCACCAGGGTCGGCATCACCAGGAACCAGTCGGTGATCCGCATGACGACGTTCCCGTACCAGCCCTTGAAGTGACCGGCCGTGATGCCCACCACGGTCCCGATGGCCACCGTGAGGAACGCGGCGAGCAGGCCGACGGTCAGCGAGACCCGCGTCCCCCACACGAGCAGGGCCAGCAGGCTGCGGCCGAACTGGTCGGTTCCGAGCGGGAATTCGGCGCTCGGCGACTCCAGTGGACCGCCCGGCGCCTGGGTGACGCTCTGCGAGTCCGCTCCCACCAGCAGGGGGGCGAACAACGCGATCAGGGCGATCAGCGCGAGCACGGCAAGGCCGGCGAGGCCGGCCCGGTGGCTGCGGTACCCACGCCAGAAGCGGGCGGCGGCATGACGCCTTCGGGCCCAGGTGAGGGAACGCGGGCCGGTGGTCTTCACCGCGTCGGTCGTGGTCGTCATCGGCCCACCCGGGGATCGAGGAGCGGATAGATCACATCGGCGAGCGTGTTCATCAGGATCACCGCGGCGGCGAAGACGAAGAACAGCGCCTGCACCAGTGGCAGGTCGGGCACGCTCAGGGCCTGGTAGAAGAGCCCGCCCAGGCCGGGCCAGGAGAACACCGTCTCCACCAGGATCGCTCCCGCGACGGTGTGGCCCAGGTTGACGAAGAGCAGTGTCACCGTCGGCAGCATCGCGTTCGGTACGGCATGACGGCGGCGTACGAGATCGTCGCGCAGCCCCTTCGCCCGTGCCGTCGTCAGGTAGTCGCTGCCCATCTCGTCGAGCAGCGAGGAGCGCATCACCAGCAGGGTGCGCGCGTACTCGACGGCGACGAGGGTGACGACCGGCAGGACCAGGTGGTGGGCGACGTCGAGGACATAGCCGAAGCCGCTGGAGTTGCCCGATTCCATACCGCCCGTCGGGAAGAGACCCGGGATCGGGCCGATGCCCACCGACAGGGTGACGATCAGGAGCAGGCCGAGCCAGAACGACGGCACCGAGTACAGGGTCAGGGCGAAGGCCGTGTGGAAGCGGTCCCCGGCGGAGCCGTTGCGCCAGGCGGACCTGGCACCCAGCCAGATGCCGATCGCCGTGTAGATGACGAAGGCGGTACCGGTGAGCAGCAGCGTCGCGGGCAGCGCCTCGGCGATCTTGTCCATGACGGGTGCGCGGAACTGGTAGGACGTGCCGAAGTCCCCGGTCAGGGCCTTGCCGCAGTACTGGGTGAACTGCTGCCAGAGCGGCAGGTCCAGCCCGAATTCCCGGCGCATCGCGGCGATCTGCTCGGTGGAGACCTGCCGGCCACCCGTCATCTGCTTGACCGGGTCGCCGGGGATCATCCGGAAGAGAAAGAAGCTGGTGACGAGCACGGCGAACAGCGAAACGGCCGCACCGGCCAGCTTGCCCGCCGCATAACGGAGATAGGCGGTCGTGCTGCGGGCACGCGGACTGCGGGCCGACGGCCCGGCCGGAGCCGGGCCGTCGGTCTGCACAGCGTCCACGCCCGCCGCGCTCTTCAGGAGCGCGGGAGTGCTTTCTGTGCTCATGGACTATTCACGGTCTTCCGCGGTGGAACGACGACGCATGGCGAACAGCAGCCCGCCACCGGCGAGGACGACTACAGCGATTCCGGCACCGATGAGGACTCCGGTGGAGCTGCCGCTGTCGCCGGACGAACCGCCCGACGCACCGGCGGCCGGGACCGCCGACCACCAGCTCCAGTAACCGTCCTGGCCGAAGATGTTCCCCGCGTCGGAGGGCATCGTCGTGATGGACTTGATCTGGTCGGTGCGGTAGGCCTCGACAGCATTCGGGTACGCCATGACGTTCATGTACCCCGTGTCGTACAGCCGCGACTCCATCTGCTTGACGAGGTCAGCCCGTTTGGCGGGGTCGTACTCCGCGAGCTGCTTCGCGTAGAGCGCGTCGTACTGCTTGTCGCAGATGAAGTTGTCGGTCGCCGCCGACTCCTTCGCCTTGGACGGGAGCGCGGCGCAGGTGTGGATCGACATCACGAAGTCGGGGTCCGGGTTGACGGACCAGCCGTCGAAGGCGAGGTCGTACTCGCCCGCGTACCAGGGGTCGGAGACGTTGTCCCGGCAGTCGACCTTCAGGCCGACCCCGAGGTCGCCCCACCACTCCTGGAGGTACTTGCCGATCGCCTTGTCGTTCGGGTCCGTGGCGTGGCACAGGATGCGGAAGTCGAGCGGCTTGCCGTCCTTGCCGGCCCGCTTGCCCGCGCTGTTCTTCTTGTAGCCCGCCTGGTCGAGGAGGGCACCGGCCTTCGCCGGGTCGTAGGCGAGCTTCTGTTCGGCCGACGGCTTCCAGAAGTACGAGCCGTAGCGGGGCGGGATGTAGCCCTCACCCTCTATGGCGTGGCCCTGGAAGACCTTGTCGATGATGGTCGTGCGGTCGACGGCCATGAAGAGGGCCTGACGGACCTTCTGGTCCAGCAGGGCCGGATGCCCGTCGCCGAACTTCTTGCCGTCCTTGGTCTGCGCGCCGGGGTTGGTGGCCAGCGCGTAGAAGCGCCGGCCGGGGGCGTCGTTCACCTTGATGTTCTCGGCGGTCTTCAGCGACGCGGCCTGCGCGGGCGTCAGACTCGGGCTGCCGGCGACGAAGGAAACTTCACCCTTTCGGAGGGCGGCGACGGCTGCGTCCTGGTCCTTGTAGTACCGGAAGACGAGCTCGTCGAACTTGGGCGCGCCGCGCCAGAAGTCCTTGTTGGCCTTCAGCTTCACATAGCTGTCGACCTTGTAGTCCGTCAGGATGAACGGCCCGTTGCCGACGATCGGGAACTTCGTGTCGTTGTTGAACTTCGAGAAGTCGCCGACCTTCTCCCAGACGTGCTGGGGAACGATGGGCACATCCAGCGCCGTCATCGTGGCCTGAGGCTGCTTCAGCTCTATGACCAGCTTGTCCGGACTCGGTGCGGTCACCGTCTTGAAGTTGCCGACGAAGCTGCCGTTCGAGGTGGCGGCGGCCTCGTCGGTCATCATCTTGTTGAAGGTCCAAGCCGCGTCCTCAGCGGTCGCCTTCTTGCCGTCCGACCACTTCGAGTCGTCCCGGATGGTGTACGTCCACGTCAGCTTGTCCGCCGAGGCCTCCCACTTGGTGGCGAGCGCGGGGATCGTGTGGCTGTCCTTGGCGTCGTAGTTGGTGAGGTAGTCGTACATCAGCCGGTGGATGCTCGTGGAGAGCAACCGCTGGGCAAGGAACGGGCTCAGGGAGTCGACGCTCTGTGCGACCGCGACCGTGAGGGTCGACGTGCCGTCGGCGGCCTGTGCCTCCTGCGGGGCGGGGCCGAGGGGGTTACCGGGAACGACCGATCCGGCGGCCAGCGCGAAGGCGGCGGCCCCGGAGGCGAGAAGGATACGCATGCGGCCGCGTGGGCGGGAGGAGCGTGGTGGGAATCTTGTGACCATGGACGTGGACCTCGCGTCATGACTCGCACGGTGAAGGCGGGCAGATCTCTGGTTCGCCAGCTGGTGAAGCGAAGGTTTATCAGCGGCGGTCGAGTCGCGTCAACGGTGGGTCAAACCGCGTGTGGGCTGCGGGAATGCAAGAAGGGCCCGCACCGTGGGAACGGTGCGAGCCCTCATTGGTTTAGACCTCTACTGCCTTACTGCTGAGGCGCTGGCGGCGGCTGCGGCGGGTACTGCTGCCAGCCGGCCGGCGGAACGGGACCTTGCAGTTCGGGCTGGCCGGGCTGACGTGCCTGGCCATCGGCGTGCGCGGGTGCCGGGGGCGGACCGGCGGGGTCGGCCCCCGACTGCGCCTGGGAGGGCAGCGACTGCTGCCAGCCGTTCTGCTGCACGCCCGGGCCGGGGTGCGGCGGGTACGGCTGCTGGGGTGCCGCGCCCTGCTGGTGCGGAGGCTGCTGGCCGCCGTACGGCTGCTGGGGCTGGCCGTGCTGGGGCTGCGCGGGGTACGGCTGCGCGGACTGCCCGGGGTACGGCTGTCCGGGGTACGGCTGCTGGGGTGCGTACTGCTGCTGGCCCGGAATTTGTTGACCGGGCGTCTGGTGGCCGGGCATCGGCGGGGCGTACTGCGGCGGCGGGTTGCTGCCGTCCGACGTCCACAGCCCCTGCTGCTGCTGGGCCCGCTGGAAGTCCTCCGCGACGAGTGCGGAGAGGTGGAAGTACGCCTCGCGGGTCTTCGGACGCATCATGTCGAGGTCGACCTCGGCGCCCGCCGACAGGTGCTCGTCGAAGGGCACGACCACGACACCGCGGCAGCGTGTCTCGAAGTGCTGCACGATGTCGTCGACCTTGATCATCTTTCCGGTCTCGCGGACTCCGGAGATGACCGTGAGGGACCGCTGCACCAGGTCCGCGTACCCGTGCGCCGAGAGCCAGTCCAGCGTGGTGGACGCGCTGGACGCGCCGTCGACGGACGGCGTCGAAATGATGATCAGCTGATCGGCGAGGTCCAGCACGCCGCGCATCGCGCTGTAGAGCAGGCCGGTGCCCGAGTCCGTGAGGATGATCGGGTACTGCTTGCCGAGCACCTCGATCGCCCGGCGGTAGTCCTCGTCGTTGAAGGCGGTGGAGACCGCCGGGTCCACGTCGTTGGCGATGATCTCCAGACCGGAGGGCGCCTGCGAGGTGAAGCGGCGGATGTCCATGTACGAGTTGAGATACGGGATCGCCTGGACCAGGTCACGGATGGTGGCCCCGGTCTCGCGGCGCACCCGTCGGCCGAGCGTACCGGCGTCCGGGTTGGCGTCGATGGCGAGGATCTTGTCCTGCCGCTCGGTGGCCAGGGTCGAGCCGAGCGCGGTGGTCGTCGTGGTCTTGCCGACACCGCCCTTGAGGCTGATGACCGCGATCCGGTAGCAGGAGAGCACCGGTGTGCGGATCAGGTCCAGCTTGCGCTGACGCTCGAGTTCCTCCTTCTTTCCGCCCAGCTTGAAGCGGGCGGCGCTGGAGGGGTTGCGGCTGCTCTTGGCCTTCTGCTTGCCCCGGACCAGCCGGTCGGAGGAGAGCTCCACGGCGGCCGTGTAGCCGAGCGGGGCGCCCGGGACGGAGCGCTCGCGCTGGTCATGGGTGACCGGTGTGGGCCAGGCCGCTCCGGCGCGCGGGTCGACGGGCGGGGCCTGGGGGCCGGGCTGCTGGGGCTGGTACGCCTGCGGCTGCGGCTGGTAGGGCTCGGGCGGCTGCGGGGGCACAGGGGCCGGCAGGTTCGGCGTGCCCCGGACCGGCTGCTGCGGGATCTGATGGTGCTGCGAGTGCTGCGAGTGCTGCGGGATCTGCGGCGGGAGAGGCGCGCCCTGTGCGGGGAACTGCTGCGGCTGGGGTACCTGGGGGGGCTGAGGGGCTTGAGGGGCCTGGGGCGGGAAGCCGTAGCCCTCCTGGGCTGCGTGGGCCTGGCCCGGGGGCAGTTGGGGCGCACCCTGTCCCGGGTACTGCTGCTGCGGCTGCTGCGGGAACCCGTAACCGCCCTGCGGTGCGGGGGCGTTGGGCTGAACCGGCTGGAGGGACTGAACCGGCTGGGCAGGCTGCTGGGGCGCGGGCGCCTGCGGGAATCCGTAACCGCCGGGCGCCTCGTTGGCGGGCGTGGGCGTGGGCGCGGACGCCTGCGCGGGCCACTGCGACCCCGGCTGGGGTGTGCCGGGCTGCGGTGTGGCGGGCTGGAAGGCGGGCGGCAGCGGCGGGAGGGCGCCCTGCGGGGGCGCGGGGGACCAGGGGGCCGGCACGTTCGCCGGCGGGGCGTCCTGAGGTTCGGCGGCGGGGGACTGAACGTCCT
Organism: Streptomyces sp. NBC_00887; assembly: GCF_045207585.1. Lineage (NCBI taxonomy): Bacteria > Bacillati > Actinomycetota > Actinomycetes > Kitasatosporales > Streptomycetaceae > Streptomyces > Streptomyces sp. NBC_00887. The sequence continues at coordinate 4,178,484 of NZ_CP108788.1, read as the reverse complement.
TGGGCACGGCGTCCGCGGGCCCCTCGGCCTGTGCGGGATCCGTCGTCGGTACGTCGGCGGCGGCGGGCGGCGCGGAGTCCGCGACGGGGGCAGGGTCCGTGTCCGGGCCCGACGAGGCGCCCGAAGCCAGGGCGGACGCGTCGGCGCCTGGCTCCCCGGACTCCTCGGAGTCCCCCGTGCCTGTCCCGCTCGCCGGGTCAGACGCTTCGGCAGTGAAGTGCCCGGAGTCGTCTCCGGACTTGTCCGCCGATCCCGCCGATTCCGCCGAGGCGGCGGGAGCCACGGGCTCCGCCGGGTCGCCGGAGGCGGCAGCGTGCGAGGTACCGGAAGCCGAGGCCTCGGCCGCCGCCTCGCGCTCCGCGATCTCCCGCTTCAGTGAGGCGGCGGAGAACCGCATCGTCGAACCGCTCTCCAGGTCGCCGTTCCCGAACGGGTCCGGGGCACCGCTCGCGGCATCCGTACCCTCGGGGCCCGCCGAAGCGGAGGCGGAAGCCACCGGGCCGGGCTCGGAAGGCGGGGAGGACGGAGAGGGCGCCGTGGCCGGCGTGGGCTCGGCGGGCGCGGGCGGACCCGGCGACCAGTTGGGCTCGAACCCGCCGCCGGCCGGCAGTCCGGGCACCGGCACCGGAGCCCCCTGCGGCGGGGGAGGAGGCGCCAGGTGCGACCCCGCCCCGCCGGACGAGTCACCCGCCGCGTTCTGGGTGTACCAGGCGGGCGGGGTGTAGTCGATGGTGAACTCACCCGTCATCTCGGCGGGCTCCGCGTCGGACGACTCGTCGACGGGTGTGTTCCATCCCCCGCGGATCTCGTCCCGATCGCCGTTCACTTTGCCTCCTGGTGTGGTCGAGCACCCTTGTGCCGTGGTGGGTGGGGGCGACCGTTCCCGTTGTCCGATCCGCCCGGCTCTCCCCCTTGCGACGCGCAGTGCCTGCCCTCAGGTTCCTCTGTCACGCCCCCACCCACCCTAATCGCCATCGGGCGCACTACGGCAGGCCGTACCGCACGGGAAGAACTGTCCGGTAGGTCACGCCCCGCCATCAAGTGAAACAAGTACGGCGGAAAGCGAAGGAAGAAGCCGTCGATTAGGCACACAACAGGACATGGAGCGACCTGGCGAGAGGGTGGCGGTCCGGTCCGGACAGCCGCCCTCCACCCGTGCCCTCGCCTACGTGAGGTCGAACTCACCGTCCCGTGCGCCCAGTACGAAAGCGCGCCACTCGGCTTCCGTGTACCGCAACACGGTCTCCGGATCCAACGAGGAGCGCATCGCGACCGCACCCTTCGGGAGGTACGCGATCTCTACCCGTTCCTCGACGTTCTCGGTGCCGGGTGCGCTCAGCCACTCCACATCCGAGATATCGAGAGCGTAGAGCTCGTCCTTTTCCTGCTGGGTGCCCATGTGCACGTCCCTTCGGTCGAACGGTGTCGTTCCCTCGCCATGATCCTGAAAAGCGGCGACCTAGGGGTGCAAACGAGACAGGAATCAGTCCATCCTGCGGGCGGTGCCCAGCAGTCCGCTCTCCACGTCCGTCGCGCTGGTCATCACCCAGTGGCGTTCGCGGCCCGCCACCCAGAGCGTGACACCGTCCGCCAGGGTGGGCAGGGCCTCGCTCTCGGTGCGTGCCAGCCCCAGAATCCTGCCGATCTGCTCCGCCTCGGCCGGCGAGACGCGCTGGATGCCCACGAGCGTCGACGCACGCAGCAACCGGGGTGCCACAGGGCTCAGATAGGGCAGCAGCGTCAGCACCGACTGCCACGGCGAGGACACCACACGGCCACGGGGCGGGCGCATGCCGCAGTCGCGCACGACGACCACCGGGCTGCCGACGGTCGCTCCGGTCGGCGGGACCTGGCCCACGTCATGCAGGGAGATGCACTCGAGACCGGCACCCGCGGCCTGCGCCAGCGTGGTCCACGCCTGGGTGCGCCCCGTCTCGACCGCCACCCGCGCACCGGTACCGGCCGCGCGGAGTGCCAGTACCTGCGCGGTCCACAGACCGCCGATCAGTAGGACGTCGTACGGTGCCGGCCGATGGAACCCGATCATCTGCGGGCGCCCCTCGGCGTCGTCGCCGATGATCACCCCGTCGTCGCCCACCGGCAACGACAGGGCGCCCAGATGGTCCGCCGCCAGAGTGTGGCCGGCATGACGGGGCCCCAGCAGCCCTCGCCTCGGAGCGATGTGCTTCGTCACTGCGCGCCTCCCAGCGGGAGCGTGGCCAGGACACCCGGCAGCTGCTCACGGTCCAGCCGGACGAGACCGACCCCCGCGTGCCGTGCGGCCTGCTCCAATGTCCTTCGGACACCGACCAGTTCGGTGTCGGAACCGCCGGTGATCCGTACGTGGCCGCGTACGGACACATGGCCCTGGTGCGTACCGCGGCGCACCGTCAGGCTGAACGTCGTCGCATACGCCGGAACCGAGGTCAGCAGCGAGACCAGCCGCGGCAACGGAGTTGCTCCGCGGCCCAGTTCGGGCCACCGGTCCACGGCGTAGGTGGTGTGCCAGCGGTCGTCGCAGCGCCAGACCCGTGGTGTCTCCGCCGTCCGCCGCTGCGACGGAGCGTCCGGCCTGCCCGCACGCGCCGACAGGATGGGGCTGGCGCAAGCGGACGTCGCCACGGCGGAGTTCAACTCCTCCTGGTCCAGTACCGAGGCCCGGAAGCCAGCACCGGTGACACGGCTCGCCACGTGGTCCGCGGCCCGCACCAGGCAGCGCTGCGCTCCTCCGATTCCGCCACCGCGTGCCTCCACGGCCTCCCGGCACAGTTCCGGATCCAGCTTCACAGCCACCCAGGTCATCCGCAGTGCGGGCGCCCCGGTCCGGTCCTGGAGGGGGCCGTACGAGAGCCGGGCCACCGACCGCTCCGGCAGGTGCGGCGCCGGAGCGGGGCGCACCTGCTGCACGAGCTGCGCGGACTCCAGCACGATGTCGTCCACCGAGAGCGCGTCGCCCAGGAGGGACAGCGGAAGCGAGCGCGCCCCCTGCGCCTGGCGGAGCGATTCACCGCTCGCCTCGACCCGTACGACCGCGGTCAGGAAGGTGCCGTCCCCGACCATGCCCACCGTGCGGCGGGCGCCGTCCACATAGATGTACGGAGCGAAGCCCGGCACGTTCTCCGCGACAGGAGCCAGCTGCGGCTCCGTCTCGGCGGGGGGCGCCGCGGCGGTCCGCCTGCGACGGCGGAGGGACGACACGGTCGACAGCCAGTCCTGCACGGCCCGGCCCCGGCGGCGTACCACCGCGAGAAGGACCAGCAGACAGGCGATCACGCCGGCGGGGATCAGCCACGCGCCACCGAGGGCGGCACCCACGACACCGACTGCCAGGGCGGCCTCGACGAGCACCAGCTGGCGAAGCGCGGGCCCGACCCGGCTGGTCCTGGAGATCGAGTGGAGAGTGGTCGCCGCGGGTGCGTCCGCCGACTGATGGGGGGCTGTGCCGTCCGACCCGTTGCTCCGTTGCCGCCGGGAAGGGCCGGGCGTTCGTTGGGCAGACCGCCTCGTGCGCTCCCCCGTCGCTGCACCCATCGCCGCGTTGCCCCCTCGTGTCCGTATTCACCGTTTTTTTCACGGGCGTTGATCGGGCGATCACCCTACCTGAGCAGTGAGAGCCAAGTACCAACAGGCATAGTAGGGGTCCCGGTCGGCGGCAGCGGTCCACGGCGGGTGTGGGAACCTGGTCGCCCACTGGGGAGAAGGGGCAGCGCGCACATGGCATCACGGCGGGACGAACTCAATGCCTACACCTTCGCGAAGCGGAGGTTGGTCGCACAGTTCCTGCAGCCCCACCCGTCAGGCTCGGAGGAGGGCGCACCTCGCCCTCTTCGCGCGGTGGTTCCCGGAGTGATCGTCGGCGCGGTCGTCCTCGCGGTGTTCGGAGCCTGGGGGATGTTCAAGCCCGTGGCACCCCAGAAGTGGGACACCCCTTACGAGAACGTCATCATCGCCAGCAAGTCCACGACGCGCTATGTGGTGTTGAAGACCGACGGCAAGACGCAGCTCCACCCGGTGCTGAACATGTCCAGCGCCAAGCTCCTCCTCGCCCCGGACAAGGGCACCGTCATCAACGTCGACGAGTCGGTCCTCGACAGCGGCAAGATCCCGCACGGGGCGACCCTCGGCATCCCGTACGCGCCGGACCGGCTGCCCGACAAGTCCGAAGCCGGCTCCATGAAGCGCTGGGCGGTCTGCGAGAGGCCCGGAGAGGGCGGCAGGGCCATCCAGAAGGCGGCGTTCCTCTTCGCGGAGCGCGAGCAGAAGAAGACCGACGGCGCGGGCAAGCTGCAGGGCGGCGAGCTGATGTACGTCGAAGGCCCCGGACCGGACAGGACCCGCTACATCGCCGACGCCACGGGCACGGCCTACGCGGTGGAGAAGGACGAACTGCTGCTGCGCACCCTGGTCGGCCAGGACCGCGAACCCCAGCGGGTGTCCGCCGACTGGCTGGAGACGCTGCACAACGGGGACGAGGTCACCTTCCCGGCCATCGAGGGAACTCCCGGTTCCGACGCGGGTGTTCCGGGCAAGCTGCAGCCCGGGGACAACAAGGTGGGCATGGTCCTCGCAGCGACCTCCGGCACGAGGACCCAGCAGTACGTGGTCCTGCGGGGCAGGGTCGCCCCGGTGTCCGACTTCGTCGCCAAGCTCCTGCTCAGCAGCCGCGCGCTGGTCAACCTCGGTCAGGACGGCAAGGCGAAGCACGTCAGCGCGGGCGCGTTCGAGCCCGGAGCGGCGTTCGGGCAGGAGCTGGACTGGCCCACGAGCGAGCCGACACCCGTCAACTCCGCGAGCACGGAGCGCGGAAGCCGTAACACCGTGTGCAACGTCCTGCGCGGTGTCTCGGACAAGGACGGTGCCAGCACGCTCAGCACCTGGGCGGGCACGGGCTTTCCCGCCACGCTCCCCTCCGGCTCCAGCAGTGCCTACGTCACCCCCGGATCCGGCCTGCTCTTCCGGCAGTTCAAGGGATCCAGCCCCGACTCCGGTCCGCTCTTCCTGGTGACCGACACCGGTCTGCGCTATGCCATGCAGTCCAACGGCGACAGTGTGCAGGACGACTCCGGCATCGGTGCGTCCGGTACGAAGGAGGAGAAGCAGAGGCAACAGGAGGCACAGCAGGCGCAGAACCGGCTCGGGTACAAGGACGTCGATCCCGCACCCGTCCCCGCCGCCTGGTCCACCTTCCTGCCGACGGGCCCCCGGTTGTCGACCGGTGCCGCCCGCCAGCCGCAGGGTTCGTGAGGAGCGACCACGTGACCACGCACCCCTCCTGCCGCCGGCGCCTGCTGACAGCCGCGGCCGCCACTGCCGTACTCCTCGTCACATTGCCGGCGCTGCCCGCGGCCGCGGACGACTCCACCCAGTGCACCTTCCCCGCGAAGAAGTACGCGGGCCGTCCCTGGGCCCTGCAACGGGTGCTGATGGACGAACTGTGGGAGCAGTCCACCGGCAAGGGCGTACGGGTGGCGGTCATCGACACCGGCGTCGACGTCAAGAACGCCCAGCTCGCGAAGGCCGTGGACATCGGGAGCGGCCGCAACCTCCTGGACAAGAACCTCAAGGACGAGAACGGCAACAAGCTCGAGCGCGGCAAGGAGAACGGCACCACCGACGTCGTCGGCCACGGCACCAAGGTCGCCGGCATCATCGCCGCACGCGAGGCGAAGGGCACGGGCTTCACCGGCCTGGCCCCGGACGCGACGATCATCCCCATCCAGCAGAATGACGCCGAGGGCCACGGGACCGCCGAAACCCTGGCTGCCGCCATCCGTTACGCCGCAGACCAGGCGGACGCGGACGTCATCAACATCTCCCAGGACACTGCCAACGCGGTGAAGCCCACCGCCCTCCTCGAGCAGGCCGTGAACGCCGCCCTGGCCAAGGAGATCGTGATCGTCGCCTCCGCCGGCAACGACGGGCTGGGCGGCAACGTCAAGGAGACCTACCCCGCCTCGTACGACGGTGTCCTGGCCGTGGCCGCGTCGGACCGCAACAACGAGCGGGCCGCCTTCTCGCAGTCCGGCGAGTTCGTGGGCGTCGCGGCCCCCGGCGTCGACATGATCTCGACGGTTCCCGGCGGGGGACACTGCGCCGACAACGGCACCAGCTTCTCGGCCCCGTACGTCGCGGGAGTCGCCGCCCTCATCAGGGCCAAGCACAAGGACTGGACACAGGAGCAAATCGTCGCCCAGATCGAGCAGACGGCGGAACGCTCGATCGCGGGCCACGACCGCCTGGTCGGCTGGGGCGTCGTCGACCCGGTGCGCGCCCTGACCGAGGACGACAAGCCCATCGAGAAGCCGGTGGCACACGAGGGCGTGAGCAAGGGCGAGGCACCCGTCCCCGCCGCACTCCACCTGGGCGAGACGGCCGACGAACGCAACGCCCGGCTGGCGACCTACGTCGTGGTGGGCGGGGGAGTCCTCGTCGCGGCCATCGCAGGTGCGGCAGTCGCCGTGCGCGACAGACGGCGAAGGCAGGGCCGACAGGGCGCCGTGTGACGCCCGGGCGGCAGGTGGTGTGAGGGAAGTTACCTGATGGACAAGACAGTTGGACCTGTCAGTGCCATTGGCTAGAGTGATGTTGTGGGGCCAGTGCTGTTCACGCGGGTGCGATAGCAACGCGAAACGGACTGAGCAAACGGGGAATCGGGGAAGGGCAGCAGCGTGAGCGAAGGAAACGGGGATCTCCGTCGTGGGGTAGGAGCCCTCGAGCAGTTCCAGAAGCGTGTGAACGCGTTGCTGACGGACCTGGAAGGCTCGGCAGCCGGCAAGTCGAAGGTTGCGGCACAGACGGTGTCGCGTACCTCCTTGAGTGGCCAGAACGCATGCTTCGCCGAAGCGGATGGGCTCTACAGCCAGTACAACCGCGTCCACGAGTCGCTCGTCACGCTCTCGAAGTCACTGGGCGACCAGATCGAGTACCTGAGCCTCGGCGTGCACGCGGCTGCCGTCGGCTTCGACAACGTGGACGACGACACACGGCGGCGGTTCTACGAGATCCAGACTCGCCTGGACACGGAGCGCGAGAGGGCACAGGCCGAGAAGACGACCAAGCCTGAGCAGAACGCTGACAAGCAGAGCGACGCGGGATGGGCAGCCGAATGAGCGAACCGAAGAAGCCGGAAGCGGGTTCCGAGGCACAGCCGGAACTGACTCCCGCGGAACAGGCGCAGCAGGACCAGGAGCGCGTCCAGGGTCAGCTGATCGTCACGGACGTCACTCGCCAGATGCAGGGTGTGATGGAGGCGTTCGGCTTCGGGGGCTCCGGCTCCTCGGGACGGACCTCCTTCGAGGGCCATGAGCTCAACTCGATGATCGACCTGATCGAGAACTCCAACCCGGAGCACCTCGAGGAGGCGGGTCAGGCACTCCTGAAGGCAAGGACCGCGATCAGCGACGCGGCGAAGGAACTCAAGGACTTCATCGCGGCTGTCGACTGGGAGGGCGAGTCGGGAACCGCCTTCCGCGACTGGGGCAACGGCTTGGTCGCCCACGCCACGAAGCTGGGCGAGTTCGCTCAGACGGCCGGCACGCAGATCACGGTCGCGGGCACGGGCCTCGCCTCGGTACGCAACTCCCTCCCGCCCCGCGACACCCGCCTGAGCCGCAAGTCCCCCGACGAGATCGAGACCCCCAAGCGGATCGATGGCAACCCGGAGTACGCGGCGGCGCTGAAGGTCGAGAAGGACCGCCAGGAGGCCATCAACCAGGCGAACCGGCTGGCTTCGTACTACGCGGTCTCGGAGGAGACGCTGGCGGCACAGGAGCCGCCGCGGTTCGACAAGCAACTTGATGTTGCGATGCCTAGGCCGCAGGGCTACGTCGGTGAGGGAAGCGGCCCGGCAACGGGGAACTCGTCGGAGGGCTCAGGCTCCGGAAGCGCCCAGAGTGTAGCGGAGCGGCCGGCTACCGGTGGTCTGGGTTCTAGCTCAGCTGGCGGGCCTGGTGAGGCTCCTGGGTCGGTGTCTCCGGTTGTCGGCACCGGTATCTCCACGGAGATCAACAGTGTGGCCACACCACCAGCGCCCGTGACCACAACGGGTCCCTCCCCAACTCCCGCTCCCACGGGTCCTGTGGGAGGCCCGAATCTGACTCCACCCATGGCGACCGGCTTCGTGAACCCAGTGACCAACAGCTCCCGGGTGCCCCAGACAGCAACAGGCGCGCCCAAAGCAGTTGGCCAGACCGCGTTCGGCGGGCCAAGAGCAAGTGGCCCCACAGTCGGTGGCCCAGCGGCGAACGGCCGCACCGGCCCGGTGGGGCGTCCCGCTGCGCCTATGAGTGCGAGCCCGACCTCCGGACGTAGTGGAGGCGGGCCGCAGTCTCCCACTGCCGGTCGGTCCGGTGTCACTGGCGGCAGGCCCATGGCTGCAGGCCATGCAGGTACGTCCGCAACGACAGGCCCGCGTACCGGCCGAGCAGCAAGCGGCATCGTCGGCGGCACCCCGCAGCGCGCGGTTCCGGGCGGTGCAACGTCCGGGGGTAACCGTGGTGTCCCGCGAGGCACGGTCATCGGAGCCGGTGGAGCGGCACGACCGGGCGGCCCGGTCGGCGGCGTCGGCCAGCGAGGTGTTGTCGGAGCGGGTGGAACGAACAGCGCCTCCCGCACGGGTGGGCGAGGTACTCCCAGCACCAACGGAGTGGTGGGAACACCCCGCGGTGGCGCTGTGGGGTCTGGTGCAGGCTCGAAGGGCTTCACCGCAGGCGGCGCAGGCCTTGTGCGTGGCCCAGCGGGGCGGAGGGACTCCGAGGACGAGGACCAGGACGGTGGCACTCCGCGCCCGGACTACCTGACGGAAGACAGAGAGACGTGGGAGGCCGGCCGGCGTGGAGTCGCACCGCCGGTGATCGAGTAGGTACAGGGAAGGTTCGGAAGTCAGGATGACAGCAGGAATGAGCCAGACCCGGAAGCGCCGTACATCTCTCGGATTGAGGGGGCGCCTGCTCGGCACGATGGCTGTGGCCGCCGCCTGGAGCGTGGGATTCGGGGGTGCCGCTCCCTCAGCGGTCGCCGCAGACGCGCAGTCCAAGCAGTGGTACCTCAGCGCAATGCAGGCCGAGGAGATGTGGAAGATCGCCACGGGTGAAGGCGTGAAGGTAGCTGTCATTGACTCCGGCGTGAACTCGTCTACGGCGTCCCTGAAGGGTCAGGTTCTGAAGGGATTTGACGCTACAGGCGCTGATGGCGATGAGTACGACGACTACCGCGGGCATGGCACCACCATGGCTGAGCTGATCGCTGGAACAGGAGCGGGTGGGGGCCTTCGAGGTCTCGCTCCAGACGCGAAGATCATTCCGGTGCGGATCACCGATACAGAATTCCAGAACGAGCATTCGGTGAATGCGAATGACACTGCAGATGCTATCCGGGCCGCGGCGGACAGTGATGCGCAGATCATCAATATGTCTTTCGCCAGCGATTTTGTAGGTCGAGAAGAGCGGGAAGCCGTCGAGTACGCGCAGCGTAAGGGCAAGCTGTTTTTCGCGGGTGTGGGGAACAACGCGAAGGAAAGCAACAAGGATCAATATCCAGCCGCGTACCCGCAGGTCGTCGGTGTCTCGTCTGCAGACCGGGACGGCAAGGTTGCCGAGTACTCCCAGAATGGGAACATCGTAGATATCGCTGCACCGGGTAACGACATTCCCCGGTGGTGCGACAGTGCATTTCAGAGCTACTGCGACGGCGATGGCGGAACCAGTGCAGCAACCGCCATCGCTTCCGCCTCCGCAGCCCTGGTGTGGTCCGCCCACCCGGACTGGACTGCGAACCAAGTCCTCAACGTACTTTTTGACACCGCCGGCCGGGACTGGGAAAAGGGCACGCTCAGCAAGTACCTCGGCCACGGCCTGATCCGCCCCTCCATGAACATCCTGAAGGACAAGGGCACCCCCGGCGCCCCGGACATCAGCCCTCTCACCAAGGAGAAGACGTCCGGTTCCGCGGGCTCAGCTGCCCCGTCTGCGCCAGCTTCGTCACAGCCTGACGAGAAAGAGAAGGCTGACGACGCTGCCCTGGCAGGCTCCAGCAGCGAGAACGACGACAGTCAACTGGGCCTGATTCTCGGCGGAGTGGCAGTCGTACTCGTGCTCGGCGGCGGCGCTTTCGCGCTCGTACGCAAGCGCCGTACCGCCTGACCGACCGTAGTTCCTCATACGCACCGCCCGGCGCAATTGCCGGGGCGCACAAGAGAACCAGGAAGGAAGCCAGAACTATGGCAGATCAGAAGCTTTCAGATGACAGTCTCCTCAAGCTCGAGGGCGAGCTCGCCAAGCGGTTCGAGTCCGTCAGGGGCCAGTTGAAGACGCTGCAGGCGACGATCGACAGCCTGGAAGGCGCGTGGAGGGGTATCGGCGCCACCGCGTTCAACGCCAAGCAGGCTGACATCAACCTCAAGATGGGCAACATCGCCACCCGGTTGGTCAACTTCCAGGAAGCGATCAAGGCGGCCCGGACCATCTCGGGCAACACCGAGGACGAGATCAAGCAGGCCCTCCAGGGCGTGGACGTCGTCGCCGGTCACTCCGGGGGTACCGAGGCCCGGACCTCGGCGATGAACAAGTTCTGACCCTTGCCCTACCCGTACCTCGTACGGGCCATCACACCTAACTAGATTGAACTGGAGGACCGTATGTCGACCAACGACGGCACGATGGTTGTCACTTACGCGAGCCTGGAACTGGCCGCAGCGGACATCGACAGGCAGGGCAGGCAGCTTCAGGAAGACCTCGCCTCCATCAAGCGGATGGTTGCCAGCGTTTCCGAGCTCTGGGTGGGCGAGGCCAAGTCGGCGTACGACACCGCGCAGGCCGGTTGGGACCGAGACGCCACCGGGATTCAGACGGCCCTGGCCGAGATCTCCCGCAAGGTGCGCGACGCCGGTACCGCCTACCAGGCCGGCGACAAGCGCGCGAGGGCCAACTTCGAGTAGGACTCCTCGCTGAGGACAAACAGGTCAGGGTGGGCACGCACGGGAGGTGCCCACCCTGACCTGTGTCGTGAGGCCACTGCCACTGCCACTGCCACTGCCGGTGCGGTGCGGTGAGGTGCGGTGAGGTATCCAAGCCCGGCCGGTCAGAAACTCCGAGTGCCTCGGGCAGCTTCCCCGTGTGCAGCGGCTGAGCATGGCCGAAGGAGGGCCGCCTTTCGGCGTCTGTTCCAGGCGGTCACTGACCGGCGAGGCCGGGCGGATGGGCGATCGCTCAGTGGGCGGTCCGGATATTCGCCCGAGGCTCATGCGGGCCGCGGGCCTCCAGCGGCCGGCTGAGGACGAGGTTGGTGGTCGTGCTCCCGAACTCGGCCAGCGCGTCGACGATCTCCTCGAGGTGGGCCATCGACGTGGCTGCCACCTTCAGGACATAGCAGTCGTCCCCGGTGGTGCGCAGGCACTCCAAAATCTCCAGGCGCTCCCCGAGCAGCCTGCGTAGCGGTTCGTGGCGGTTCCCCGGGTACTTCAGCCGCACCACTGCCAGCACCGCATATCCGGCCCGCTCCAGGTGCACCTGCGCCCGGTAGCCCGTGATCACCCCGGTCGCCTCCAGGCGCCGCACCCGCTCCGTCGTCGCCGACGCGCTCAGGGTCACCCGCCGTGCCAGCTCCGTGAACGCGATCCGGCCGTCCCGCTGAAGCTCATCCAGGATCGCCCAGTCCGTGGAGTCAAGATTCTCGGTCATCCGTCCAGATTACCGGTGTATCCACGGGCCAACCGCCCCTGAACAGGCAGGGATCCCTTCTGTCGGCCCCGGTGGCCTGGCTAGGCTGATCTGCATGAAGATCGGGGTCAACGTCCTCAATTTCGGGCCCGGTACCGACCCGGGAGCCCTGCGGAACTGGGCTCAGACCGTGGAGGGCCTGGGCTTCGACCTGCTGATGGTCTCGGACCACATCGCCATCACGGCCGACGTCGCCAGGCAGTATCCGGCGCCCTTCTACGAGCCCTTCACCACCTTGTCCTGGCTGGCAGGCCTCACCACCCGGGTGCGGCTCGGTACGACAGTCCTCATCGCTCCTTACCGGCATCCGCTGCTCACCGCCCGGATGGCGGCCAACCTGGACGAACTGAGCGGCGGCCGTCTGGTCCTCGGCATGGGGGTGGGTTGGGCACGGCAGGAGTTCGCCGCCCTCGGGATCCCCTTCGAACGCCGTGGGCGACTGACCGACAGCCACCTGCGGGACATGCGGGCGGCCTGGGCGGACACCGCCGACTACGGGAAGCGGCAGATCCCGGTGTGGGTAGGCGGCAACAGCGACGCGGGACTGCGCCGCGCCGTGCGGCTCGGGGACGCATGGCACCCGCTGCGCTGCACCATGCCGTGGCTGCGCGAAGCCGCGGCCAGGCTGAAGGCGTCAGCCGACGAGCAGAACCTCCCCGTGCCCGCCCTGGCACCGCGGATTGCTCTCAGACCCACTGCGGCGCCGGTCGGCGGACCGCAACGACTCGCCGGGGAGGGCACGATGGACCAGATCATGGACGACCTCGAACAGCTGCAGCTGCTGGGAGCCGAGACCGTAGTCCTCGACCCCTACAACGGCGACCCCCGCGAGACCTGCCACCCGCAGGCGGCCCGGCAGGCACTCGCCACGGTGGCCGCGCACTTCCACCCACCCCGCCCGATGACGGAGCAGCCATGACCACACCCGACGACCACGCCCTCCTGAGACAGGCCATCGCACTCGCGGCCAAGGCACGCGCGGGCGGTGACCCGCCGTTCGGGTCGCTGCTTGCGGGCCCGGACGGCACGGTGCTGGCAGAGGAACACAACACGACCCTCACCGACGAGGACATCACGGCGCACCCGGAGCTGAAGCTCGCGAGGTGGGCCGCGCGGGAGCTGGATCCGGCCACGGCGGCGGGTACCACGATGTACACCAGCTGTCAGCCGTGCGGGATGTGCGAGGCAGCCATCCAGCGGGCCGGGCTACGGCGGGTGGTGTACGCCCTGTCCAACGACCAGCTCCTGGACATCAGGCCGGGGAGCGGTCAGCCTCCCGTGCCACAGCACGGCCCCGCGCTGCTCGACGAGGTACGGGCCGTGGTCGAGGGGTACTACCGCTGAGCACTTTCCCTCCCCTGGGCGGCGGCCGGGTGCCGGGCGGTCCTCCGTCACGACGAAGTCCATGACCTGGGCAGAACCTGCAGTCAGTACGAGAATGCCGGGCTTCCGGAGCCTCTCCCATCCCGGCGCGAGCCCCACACGCCGAGGCGGGCGGTGACAGCGGCATGTCGCCTGCTGACACCGCCCGCCCCGCCTGATCAGCCAGCGAATCGGGATCTCCGCGACGCCCAGGTTGTCCTCCATCGCACCCGTGCCGCGATACGCGACAAGCCCTACAGGTCCCCGTCCATCAGCCCGGACTGCACCAGCGGGTTCCCACGTCGACGGGTGACGAAGACTCCGCGCCCCGGAGGCATCGGGCGCGGTCGTACGTTGCCGAGGATGTCCCCCTCGATGGGGTCACCCGACAGCATCAGGCCCTGCGCTCCCAGTTCCAGGATGCGCTGCATGAAGGGCTCGTACAGCGCACGGCCCGCCCCCGCCGTGCTGCGGGCGATGATGAACCGCACGCCGACGTCACGGGCGAACGGCAGCATCTCCGTGAGCGCGCCCAGCGGGTTGCCGCTGGACGTCGAGACCAGGTCGTAGTCGTCGACGACCACGTACACCGTCGGGCCGCTCCACCAGCTGCGGTCGCGCAGCTCCTGGGCGGTGACCTCGGGCGAGGGCGTACGACGCTTCATCAGGTCGTACAGCGCGTCCGTGTGGTGCTCCATGTTGTTGGACATGGGCACGTACTCCGCCAGGTGCGTCGCGGGAGTGACGTCCAGGAGCGCTCGCCGGTTGTCGATGACGAAGAACTTGGCGGTGTTCCCGTCGTACCTCTCGGTCAGCTGCTTGATGAGCAGGCGCAGCAGATTCGACTTGCCGGACTCGCTCTCGCCGAACACCAGGAAGAACGGGTCGCGCTCGAAGTCGAGGAAGACCGGCTCCAGGTTGTTCTCGTCGATACCGAAGGCGATGCCACGGTCCGGCTGCGCGTGGCCCGCGGGCAGCTCGCGGACCGGGAGTTCGCGGGGCAGCAGACGGACCGCGGGGGCGGGCGCCGCGGTCCAGTGGCGGGAGACCTCCTGGTTCATGGCCGCTGTGGCCTCGGAGAGGTCGCTGTCGGAGTTGATGCCGTCGATCCGCGGTACCGCGGCCATGAAGTGGAGCTTCTCCGGCGTGAGACCGCGCCCGGGTACACCGGCGGGCACGTTGACCGCGGCCTTGCGGTCCAGCTCGGAGTCCATGACGTCACCGAGCCGCAGTTCGAGCCGGTTCATCAGGTGGTCCTTCAGGTTGGCCCGTACCTCCATGGAACGCGACGCCGTGACGATCAGGTGGATGCCGTAGCCGAGCCCGCGCTGCGCGATGTCGACGGCAGCCGACTCCAGGCCCTCGTAGTCCGTACGGAAGTTGCCCCAGCCGTCGATGAGCAGGAAGACGTCGCCCCACGGCTGATCCGTCGCCGAGATGTCACCGCGCGCCCGCAGCCTGCGGAACGTGGCGATCGAGTCGATGCCCGCGCTGCGGAAGTACTCCTCACGGCGCGCCATGATCCCGTACACCTCGGAGACCGTACGACGCACCCGTTCGGGGTCGAGCCGGGACGCGATCCCTCCGACGTGCGGCAGACCGGAGACCGAGGCAAGGCCGCCGCCACCGAAGTCGAGCCCGTAGAACTGGACCTCCTGCGGAGTGTGGGTGAGGGCGAAGCCCGCGATGAGCGTGCGCAGCAGCGTGGACTTGCCCGACTGCGGACCGCCCGTGATCTGCATGTGGCCCGCCGCACCGGAGAAGTCACGGTAGAGCGTGTCGCGCCGCTGCTCGTAGGGCTTGTCGACCACGCCCAGCGGGACGACGAGGCGCCCCGAGCCTTCGAACCCGGGCTGGGTCAGCCCCCGGCCCTCGACCGGGGAGAGCCCCGGCAGGAGCTCGTCCAGCGACGGCGGGTTGTCCAGCGGAGGCAGCCACACCTGGTGTGCGGAGGCCCCCCGGCCCTCCAACCGGCGCACGATCACGTCGAGCACGGTGTCGGCGAGCGCGTCGTCCTCGGCCTTGCGCGCATCGGGTACGGAGGCCTGCGCCGTCGGCTGTACGTAGCGGACCGGCACCGGAGCCGCGGTGAACAGCACCGGCCTGCGGTCCACCGGCAGAGGGCCGGAGGACGCGGCAGGCTGGGTGCCAGAGCGGTACACCCCGGAGACGTACGCCGCCTTGAAGCGCACCATCTCGTCCGTGCCGTACTTCAGATAGCCCGAACCGGGGACATTGGGCAGGTGGTAGGCGTCGGGCACGCCCAGCGCCGCACGTGACTCGCCCGCGGAGAAGGTACGCAGACCGATCCGGTACGACAGATAGGTCTCCAGGCCGCGCAGCCGCCCCTCCTCGAGGCGCTGCGAGGCCAGCAGCAGATGGACGCCCAGCGAACGGCCGATGCGCCCGATCTGCACGAACATCTCGATGAAGTCGGGCTTCGCGGTCAGCAGTTCGCTGAACTCGTCGATGACCAGGACGAGCGAGGGAATGGGCTGCAGCGGTGCACCTGCGGCCCGCGCCTTCTCGTAGTCGTGGATGTTGGCGTAGTTGCCCGCGTCGCGCAGCATCTCCTGGCGGCGGTTGAGCTCACCGCTGATGGAGTCGCCCATGCGGTCCACCAGCGTCAGGTCGTCCGCGAGGTTGGTGATCACCGCTGCGACGTGGGGCATCTGCGCCATACCCGCGAAGGTGGCGCCACCCTTGAAGTCCGCGAGGACGAAGTTCAGCGTCTCCGAGGTATGGGTGACGGCAAGACCCAGTACGAGCGTACGGAGCAGCTCGGACTTGCCGGAACCGGTGGCGCCCACACACAGGCCGTGCGGCCCCATGCCCTCCTGCGCCGCCTCCTTGAGGTCCAGCATCACCGGGGCGCCGTCCTCGCCCACGCCGATCGGGACCCGGAGCCGCTCCGCCTGCGAGCGCGCCCGCCAGGTCCGGCTCACGTCGACCGACGCGGCGTCACCGAGATTCAGCAGATCGGTGAACTCCAGGTTGGCGAGGAGCGGTTCGTCGTCGTCCCCGCCCGAGGCCACGTGGAGCGGGGCCAGTTGCCGTGCCAGTGCCTCCGCGGCCTCGTGGCCCAGAAGGTCGGGAAGGCCGTCGTACACCAGGCCGTGCCCCGACTCCAACTGCAGCGAGTGGGGATCCACGACGACGGAGAGGCCGCCGCGCGCCCCGTTGACCTGGCCCGTGACGATCTCGACGACCGTCACGCCCTGAAGGCCCTCGGCCGATGCGAGCGCGGACGTCGCAGGTACGGACTCGCCGTCGAGCACGACGACGATGTGCGGCTGGTCGAGGAGCGGCTGACCACCCGGCTGGAAACGGGGCCGGCCGTCGAAACGGCCCGCGAGCATCTCCTCCAGCTCCGCGACGTCGGTGGTGAGCAGACGACGGCTGCCGGCGCCGTCGACGGAGCCCGGCACCTGGACGTGCGGGAGCCACTTCGCCCATTCCCAGCGCGGAGCGGAGCCGCGGCCGGTCGCGACGGCGATGATCAGGTCCTCGGGGGAGTGCAGCGAGGCGAGCGAGCCGACCATCGCGCGGGCGGCGGCACGCGCGGACTCCGACTCGCCGCTGATCGTCAGGTGGTAGAAGGCACGGAGCGAGACCGCCATCGGCAGCCCGTCCAGCGTGCTGTGGGTCGTCAGGAACTGCTGCATCGCCCCGGCGGTCAGCGGCTCCAGTTCGTCGACCGGCGCGGTGTCGGGTGCGACGAGCGGCGTGGCGAGTTCCTGGCTGCCCAGGCCGATGCGTACGTGCGCGAAGTCCGCGTCCCCGATACGGCGCTCCCACACCCGGCTGCCCTCGGCGACGAGCGCCCACAGCTGCTCCGGGGACGGGTGGAGATAGAACTGCGCGTCGCGCTGCTCCCGGGCGGTCTTCAGTACGACGCGTCTGGTCTGCGTCAGGTACTTCAGATAGTCGCGCCGCATGTCCGCGAGTTGACCCTGGGTGCCTCGCCGGAAGCGAATGATCATGGCGATCGCCATCGCGATGGTCGACGCGATCATGATCATGCCCATGATCCGCATGATGGGGTTCGGCGTCATGAAGAAGAAGACGACGGAACCACCCATGCCGAGCATCGGCAGCAGCTGCATCATCACCCCCTCCTGCTGCCCGCGAGGCAACTCGGGCGGAGGTTGCAAGTGCACCTGCTCGCCCGGAACTTCGGAGGGGAGGGCCCGCGGTGGGCGCTTGACGACGATCTGGCTCACAGCTCACCAATTCCCTTGCCGGACGGAACTGTTCCTATCGGCGCCCCCGTGGCGACGGGTTCCGTCCGCGGGAGGATCCTACTGGCGTACCCGGTGACCCCAGGGCGGTAGGGTGTCGCGACGGTGTACGCATCCGCTAACTACCGCAAAAAAATGGGTCATTCGGGACGCAGGCGGAGCCCGTGATCCAGGGGTGCGTATTTCGGGAGATCCAGGAGAACCATGAGGGGGAGCAGCACGTGACTATGACGGCCCAAACGGCGGCTACCGGATCCGGCCGGACGGGTCCCGGAGTTCCGGCCGGCAACGGAACCGGCTTCTGCCGGATCACGGTCGTCGCGCCCGACGGACGCGTCGACGTGGCGCTGCCCGAGGACGTCCCCGTCGCCGACCTCTACCCGGAGATCCTCCGGCTTTCGGGGCAGAGCCCCACCCCGGGCGCTCCGGTCGGCTACCACCTGGTGCGCCGTGACGGCACCGTCCTCGACAGCGGACGCACGCTGGCCGGCCAGCGCATCCTCGACGGCGAACTGCTGTCCCTGCGGCCCTTCTCGGAATCGCTGCCCCCTGCGGTCTTCGACGACGTGTCCGACGCCGTCGCCACCGCCGTCGCCCGCGACCGCACCCTCTGGGGCGACAGCCTCATGCGTTCGGCCGGCCTCTTCGGCGGATCGGTCCTGCTGGTCCTGCTCAGCTTCGTGCTGTGGACCTCCGACCTCCGGCACGACATGCACGGCCTGCCGGGCATCCTGGCCGCCGTCACCGCCCTGCTCCTCCTCGCGCTGGCCTGCGTGCGCGCGCGTGTCTACGCGGACCGCGGTTCGTCCATCTCGCTGGGGATCGGCGTGCTCACCAACGCAGCGGTCGCCGGGGCCGGGCTCCTGCCGCTCAGCGACGGCCAAGGCATCGGCAGGCTCCAGTTCCTGCTCGCCTGCGCGGCCGTGCTGGTGGCGTCGGTGATCCTCATGATCGCCGCGCCCGAAGGCGACGGCACGTTCGTCGCGTTCGTGTTCGCCTCGGCCATCGGCCTGCTGGTGACCTTCGTCGCGATCATGACCGGCATGGAACCGGCCGAGACCGCAGCCGTGTGCGCGCCCCTCTCCGTGGGGCTCCTCGCCTTCCTGCCCGGCCTCTCCACCCGCTTCGCCCGCCTCCCGATCGGCTTCGAGCCGCCCCGCACCACCACGGGCGACTACGGGGCGTCCGACCCGGCGCCGCAGGGCCCGGTCGACGCCGGCCGCATCGCCGCCCAGGCGCGGCGTGGCCACGAACTGCTCGTCGGTCTGGTCGGCGGATGCGCGCTGGTGGCCGTGGGAGCCGCAGCGGTGCTCGGCTTCTCGGACAGCATCTGGGGCCAGCTGCTGGCGCTCGCCACCGGCATCGCGATGCTGATGCGCGCCCACCTGTTCCGCTACACCGCCCAGGTCGGCTGCGCCCTGGGGGCGGGCCTCGCCGCACTCGTGCTCCTCGGCCTCGGACTGTCGCTCAACCCGCCGGTCGCGCTGATCCGTGAGGCGTTCAAGGGGGACAGCGGCGGACTCGACATCCGTACGATCTGGCTCACCGCCGCGGTCGCCGGTGTCGCCGCGCTGATCACGGCCATAGGGCTGATCGTGCCGCGCAAGGGAGTCACCCCGTTCTGGGGCCGTTTCCTGGAGATCGCCGAGGCGTGCGTGCTCCTGACACTGCTGCCGCTGTGCCTCGCCGTCTTCGAGGTCTACCACTCGATCCGCGCACTCACCAGCTGACACCCGTCCGGGGGCGCTCCGAACGGCTGGTACTCTGTCCAGTGGCCGTTTGTGTACGCGTCCCCGGATCATCCTGGGGGCTGCGCTCATCGGACCTTCGCCTCCGAGTCATGGAAGCTCCCCTGAGATCAAGACCAGGGGCACTCGTGGGCGCATCGAACACCAAGAGGAGTATGCGTGCCGCTCGACGCCGCTACGAAGAAGCAGATCATGTCCGAGTTCGCCCAGAAGGAGGGTGACACCGGATCCCCCGAGGTCCAGGTCGCCATGCTCTCCCGCCGGATCTCGGACCTGACGGAGCACCTCAAGACGCACAAGCACGACCACCACTCCCGTCGTGGTCTGCTGATCCTGGTCGGCCAGCGTCGCCGCCTCCTTCAGTACCTGGCCAAGAAGGACATCCAGCGCTTCCGTGCGCTCGTCGACCGCCTCGGCATCCGCCGTGGTGCGGCCGGCGGCGCCAAGTAAGGACGCTGTGGGAGGGAGCGGTTCCCCGATTCCAGGGGGCCGCTCCCTTTGCTGTACGTGCGGGACCGGGGTCAGGCTCAGTAACCTGGACGCACGAGAACGAGGAGAGGCGCCTACGGCCGCCGCCGGTCCTCGGTAGTGGCCCCCGGGACAACGCCCGGGAGCTTCGATCGAAGACCGGCCTCGCACACAAGGTGCGCCTCTCCGCACCGTCCTGCGCCACACGGGCGCCAGGACGAAAGACGACGAGTATGGAGAAATCACTAGTGGAGAACGAGACCCACTACGCCGAGGCCGTTATCGACAACGGAACCTTCGGCACCCGCACCATCCGCTTCGAGACGGGCCGCCTCGCCAAGCAGGCCGCCGGCTCCGCCGTCGCGTACCTGGACGACGACACCATGGTGCTGTCGGCCACCACCGCTTCCAAGCGGCCCAAGGACAACCTCGACTTCTTCCCCCTCACGGTGGACGTCGAGGAGCGGCAGTACGCCGCCGGCAAGATCCCCGGCTCCTTCTTCCGCCGGGAGGGCCGCCCCTCCGAGGACGCGATCCTCACCTGCCGCCTGATCGACCGCCCGCTGCGCCCCTCCTTCAAGAAGGGCCTGCGCAACGAGATCCAGATCGTCGAGACGATCATGGCGCTCAACCCCGACCACCTGTACGACGTGGTCGCGATCAACGCCGCCTCCGCTTCCACGATCCTGGCGGGCCTGCCCTTCTCCGGCCCGATCGGCGCCACCCGCGTCGCCCTGATCAAGGGCCAGTGGGTCGCGTTCCCGACGCACACCGAGCTCGAGGACGCCGTCTTCGACATGGTCGTCGCCGGTCGCGTCCTCGAGGACGGCGACGTCGCGATCATGATGGTCGAGGCCGAGGCCACCGAGAAGACCATCCAGCTCGTCCAGGACGGTGCCGAGGCCCCGACCGAAGAGGTCGTCGCCGCCGGTCTCGAAGCCGCGAAGCCCTTCATCAAGGCGCTCTGCAAGGCCCAGTCCGACCTCGCCTCCAAGGCTGCCAAGCCCACCGGCGAGTTCCCGGTCTTCCTCGACTACCAGGACGACGTCCTGGAGGCGCTCACCGGTGCCGTCAGCACCGAGCTCGCCAAGGCGCTCACCATCGCCGGCAAGCAGGAGCGCGAGGCGGAGCTGGACCGCATCAAGGAGATCGCGGGCGAGAAGCTCCTCCCGGCCTTCGAAGGCCGCGAGAAGGAGATCTCCGGTGCCTACCGCGCGCTGACCAAGAAGCTGGTCCGCGAGCGCGTCATCAAGGACAAGGTCCGCATCGACGGCCGTGGCGTCACGGACATCCGTACGCTCGCCGCCGAGGTCGAGGCCATCCCGCGCGTGCACGGCTCGGCGCTGTTCGAGCGTGGCGAGACCCAGATCCTGGGCGTCACCACCCTCAACATGCTCCGTATGGAGCAGCAGCTGGACACCCTCTCCCCGGTGACCCGCAAGCGCTACATGCACAACTACAACTTCCCGCCGTACTCGGTCGGTGAGACCGGCCGCGTGGGCTCGCCCAAGCGCCGCGAGATCGGCCACGGCGCGCTCGCCGAGCGCGCCATCGTGCCGGTGCTGCCGTCGCGCGAGGAGTTCCCCTACGCGATCCGCCAGGTCTCCGAGGCGCTGGGCTCCAACGGCTCCACGTCCATGGGCTCGGTCTGCGCCTCCACCATGTCCCTGCTGAACGCCGGTGTGCCCCTCAAGGCCGCCGTCGCCGGTATCGCCATGGGCCTGATCTCGCAGGAGATCGACGGCAAGACCCACTACGTCGCCCTCACCGACATCCTCGGTGCGGAGGACGCCTTCGGCGACATGGACTTCAAGGTCGCCGGTACGAAGCAGTTCGTGACCGCGCTCCAGCTCGACACCAAGCTCGACGGCATTCCCGCCTCGGTCCTGGCCGCCGCGCTGAAGCAGGCCCGTGACGCGCGTCTGCACATCCTGGACGTCATGAACGAGGCCATCGACGTCCCGGACGAGATGTCCCCGAACGCCCCGCGGATCATCACAGTCAAGATCCCGGTGGACAAGATCGGTGAGGTCATCGGCCCCAAGGGCAAGATGATCAACCAGATCCAGGAGGACACCGGCGCCGACATCACGATCGAGGACGACGGCACCATCTACATCGGTGCCCAGCAGGGCTCGCAGGCCGAGGCCGCCCGCGCCACGATCAACGCGATCGCCAACCCGACCATGCCGGAGGTCGGCGAGCGCTACCTGGGTACGGTCGTCAAGACCACCACCTTCGGTGCGTTCGTCTCCCTGATGCCCGGCAAGGACGGCCTGCTGCACATCTCGCAGATCCGCAAGCTCGCCGGTGGCAAGCGCGTGGAGAACGTCGAGGACGTGCTCGGCGTCGGCGCCAAGGTCCAGGTCGAGATCGCGGAGATCGACTCCCGCGGCAAGCTCTCCCTCATCCCCGTCGTCGAGGGTGAAGAGGACGAGAAGAAGGACGACACCGACAAGTGACGTCCCGTAGTTCCGTGACGACGGCCCGCACCTCCTCGGAGGCGCGGGCCGTCGCCCGTACCCAAACGCTTCTCAAGGGCAGCAACGGCATCGGCACGGTCCGCCGCACGGTCCTCCCCGGCGGCCTCAGGATCGTCACCGAGACCCTGCCCTCCGTCCGCTCCGCCACCTTCGGGATCTGGGCCAACGTCGGATCACGCGACGAGACGCCCACCCTGAACGGCGCGACGCACTACCTCGAACACCTCCTCTTCAAGGGCACCGCCAAGCGCAGCGCCCTCGACATCTCCTCCGCGATCGACGCGGTCGGCGGCGAGATGAACGCCTTCACGGCGAAGGAGTACACCTGCTACTACGCGCGGGTCCTGGACACCGACCTGCCGCTGGCCATCGATGTCGTCTGCGACATGCTGACCGGCTCGCTGATCGCCCCCGAGGACGTCGACGCCGAGCGCGGCGTCATCCTCGAGGAGATCGCCATGACGGAGGACGACCCGGGCGACTGCGTGCACGACCTGTTCGCGCACACGATGCTGGGCGACACCCCGCTCGGCCGCCCGGTCCTCGGCACGGTCGACACGATCAACGCGCTGAACCGGGGCCAGATCGCCCGCTTCTACAAGAAGCACTACGACCCCACGAACCTCGTCGTCGCCGCGGCGGGCAACGTCGACCACGCCACGGTCGTACGCCAGGTCCGCAGGGCCTTCGAGCGCGCGGGCGCCCTGACCAGCACCGACGCCGTACCCAGAACGCCGCGTGAGGGCTCCCGCACACTGCGCACCGCGGGCAGGGTCGAGCTGCTGAACCGCAAGACCGAGCAGGCCCACGTCGTCCTCGGCATGCCCGGACTGGCCAGGACCGACGAGCGCCGCTGGGCGCTCGGCGTCCTGAACACCGCACTCGGCGGAGGCATGAGCTCACGCCTCTTCCAGGAGGTGCGGGAGAAGCGCGGCCTCGCCTACAGCGTGTACTCGTACACCTCGGGCTTCGCCGACTGCGGCCTCTTCGGTGTGTACGCGGGCTGCCGGCCCAGCCAGGTGCACGACGTCCTCAAGATCTGCCGCGACGAGCTCGACCGTGCGGCGACGGACGGCCTCGGTGACGAGGAGATCAGCCGTGCCATCGGCCAGCTCGCAGGCTCGACCGTCCTCGGCCTGGAGGACACCGGTGCGCTGATGAACCGCATCGGCAAGAGCGAGCTGTGCTGGGGCGAGCAGATGTCGGTCGACGACATGCTGGCGAAGATCGCGGCGGTCACCCCCGACGAGGTCCGCGCGGTGGCGGCCGATGTCCTCGGACACCGTCCCTCGCTGTCGGTCATCGGGCCGCTCAAGGACAAGCAGGCGGACCGTCTCCACGAAACGGTCTCCTGACCCGGTTTCTCCACCCCTCAGTCAAGGAAGCAGAGCACATGAGCAAGCTGCGCGTGGCCGTTCTCGGCGCCCAGGGACGCATCGGGTCCGAGGCCGTACGAGCCGTCGAGGCCGCCGGCGACATGGAGCTGGTGGCCGCACTCGGCCGCGGCGACAAGCTGGAGACCCTCACGGAAACCGGCGCACAGGCCGTCGTCGAGCTCACCACCCCCGCGTCGGTGATGGACAACCTCGACTTCTGTGTCCGGCACGGCATCCACGCGGTCGTCGGTACCACGGGCTGGACCGACGAACGGCTCGCGCAGCTGAACACCTGGCTCTCCGGCTCCCCGGAGACCGGTGTGCTCATCGCGCCGAACTTCTCCATCGGCGCGGTCCTCACCATGAAGTTCGCGGCGCAGGCCGCCCGCTACTTCGAGTCGGTCGAGGTCATCGAGCTCCACCATCCCAACAAGGCAGACGCCCCCTCCGGCACCGCCACCCGCACCGCCCAGCTCATCGCCGAGGCCCGGCGGACGGCCGGCTGCCCCCCGCAGCCGGACGCCACCGCCACGGCACTGGACGGCGCCCGCGGCGCGGACGTCGACGGAGTCCCGGTCCACTCGGTCCGGCTCCGCGGCCTCCTCGCCCACCAGGAGGTCCTGCTGGGCGGCGAGGGTGAGACCCTCACCCTCCGCCACGACTCGCTGCACCACAGCAGCTTCATGCCGGGCATTCTGCTCGGCACCCGCCGCGTGGTAACCACTCCCGGCCTCACCTTCGGCCTGGAACACTTCCTCGACCTGAACTGACTGGGCCCAACCCATGCGCGCAAAGCTCACGTACGCCGTCACCGCTGCCGTCCTGGTCTTCTACTTCGTCCTGGCCGGCAGCCGCGGCGTCCTCCTCATCCGGCACGGCACGCTGCTCACGGTCACCTTCGGCGTGGCGGTACTGATCCTGCCGGTGATCGGGGTCTGGTTCCTCTGGAAGAACACCCAGTTCGTCCGCAGGGCCAACGCCCTCGCGGCGGAACTGGACGCGGAGGGCGGTCTCCCCGTCGACGAGCTGCTGCGCACCCCGTCCGGGCGTATCGACCGGGACTCCGCCGACGCCGTGTTCACACAACGCCGCGAGGAGACCGAGGACAGCCCGGACGACTGGCGCTGCTGGTTCCGGCTGGCCGTCGCCTACCAGGACGCCAGGGACACCCCACGGGCCCGTAAGGCGATGCAGCGCGCCATCGCCCTGCACGCGAACAAGCCGGTACGCGCCTGAGCGGCGCCGTACCGGCTTGTCGGCGGGGTCTGCGGCCCCGGCTGTGCGGTCAGGATCAGTCCGTGAGGTACTCGTCGCCCCAGGCCTCGATCGTGTCGGTGGCCCGCTCGAACGCCTCGCCACGGGCCAGGAAGTCCGCGTTGTGGTCCGTGACCAGCGGCGGCAGCGCCTCACCGCCCCGGCGCACCACGACAAGGGCCTGGCCCTGGACGGTCCGCGGGAATCCCAGCCACCTCACCGGCTGCTGGACCGTGCGGACCGACGCGGCCTGGTCCCACGGCACCGTCGTCGTCAGGAAGAAGCCCACCCGGCGCACACCGTGCCGGCTGACCCAGGCACCGACCCGCAGCAGCCGCAGCGCGCTGGTGATCAACAGCCCGGCGAGCACGAAACACGCGCCGGCGCCGGAGATCGATCCGGCCAACGAGATGATCATGGCCGCGAGCAGTACGAAGGACGCGAGCAGCAGCACGGTGGCCGCGGCTGCGACCCGCCACGGGCCGGGACGGTAGGGCCGCCGCCAGCTGTCGTGGTCGTCGAACGGCAGCGCGATGTCCTCTGCGCCCGCGTCGAATGCGCGGTCGGCCGTCAGAAAGGGCAGGGGCACGACTGATCCTCACTCACAAGCACGCTCGATTGCTGTGCCCGGTGAGGCTACCGAGCACCCCACCTGCCGACCACCCCAGGGGGCCCGTACGGCTCAGCGGTGCCGGGACGCCTCGGACTTCTGACCGTGCGCGGGCGTCTGGTCGGTGCTGAGGGCGGGGACGCCGAACAGCAGCGATCCCGCGAGGCCCGCGACCACCGTCAGCCCGACGAGGGAACGGCCGACCCACTCGGAGACGCTGGCACGCTCCCGGGGCGGCGGAGTGACATTACTGCGGAACCTGTCGGCCTCGGCGACGAACGAGAACGGGACGGATTCACGCCGGCGGAACATGAGGTAACTCTCCTTGAACTCTGTAGCGGGTGCTGCTAATGAGTCAGACGTACGGGAGGGGCGATCGGTGCCCCGAATCGCCGAACGGGTCCAAGAATTCCTGCGGACGGATGCGCGTCCCCCGAGCGGCTGCGCTCGGACGGACGTCTTCCCGGCAGTCGCCGGATAATGCGCCCCCGGCCGGGCCCGTAGAGTGGACGCCGCCCGAGCGACGCCATTGGAAGGACCCCCGCCGGTGACCGACACCCCCGAGCCCACGAAAGCTCACTTCCGCAGCGATGTCACCGTTGACCTGGTGAAATCTGCCGCCAGCGACTCCGACGTGCTGTTCGCAGCCCGTGTGTCCACGGCCGGTGAGCAGTCCCTGGAAGAGGTCACCAAGGACCCCGAGCGCTCCAAGGGGCTCATCAACTACCTGATGCGGGACCGGCACGGAAGCCCGTTCGAGCACAACTCGATGACCTTCTTCATCAGCGCCCCGATCTTCGTGTTCCGCGAGTTCATGCGGCACCGCGTGGGCTGGTCGTACAACGAGGAATCGGGCCGCTACAGGGAGCTCGAGCCGGTCTTCTACGTCCCGGGGGAGACCCGCAAGCTCATCCAGCAGGGCCGCCCCGGCAAGTACGAATTCGTCGAGGGCACCCCGGAGCAGCACGAGCTCACGAGCCGCGTCATGGAGGACTCCTACCGCCAGGCGTACGACGCCTACCAGGAGATGCTCGCCGCCGGAGTCGCCCGCGAGGTCGCCCGTGCGGTACTCCCGGTCGGGCTCTTCTCCACGATGTACGCCACGTGCAACGCCCGCTCGCTGATGCACTTCCTCGGCCTGCGTACCCAGCACGAACTCGCGAAGGTCCCGTCCTTCCCGCAGCGCGAGATCGAAATGGTCGGCGAACAGATGGAGCAGCACTGGCAGCAGCTCATGCCGCTCACTCATGCCGCCTTCAACAAAAACGGACGGGTAGCCCCGTAGGCGGTGTCCGTATTGCGGCGTTTCATGAAGTTCATCTAGGCTGATCAAACGGACCCGGTACTGCCTGAACCCCCGAGCAGGCAGTACCGGGCTCCACTTCCCCGTCCCCCCGAGGGACCACGGCGCTCCGAGCAACGAGTAGCGTGTTACCCATGGCTCCGATCTCCACTCCGCAGACCCCCTTCGGGCGGGTCCTCACCGCTATGGTCACGCCCTTCACGGCGGACGGCGCACTCGACCTCGACGGTGCCCAGCGGCTCGCCGCCCATCTGGTGGACGCAGGCAATGACGGCTTGGTCGTCAACGGCACCACCGGCGAGTCCCCGACCACCAGCGACGCGGAGAAAGACCAGCTCGTAAGGGCTGTACTCGCAGCAGTGGGGGACCGGGCCCACGTCGTCGCCGGCATCGGCACCAACGACACCCGCCACAGCATCGAGCTGGCCCGCACCGCGGAGCGCTCCGGCGCCCACGGCCTCCTCGCCGTCACGCCGTACTACAACAAGCCGCCGCAGGAAGGCCTCCTGCGTCACTTCACCGCCATCGCGGACTCCACCGGACTGCCGGTGATGCTCTACGACATTCCCGGCCGCAGCGGTGTGCCGATCGACACAGAGACGCTGGTACGGCTGGCCGAGCATCCCCGTATCGTCGCGAACAAGGACGCCAAGGGAGACCTTGGCCGCGCCAGCTGGGCGATTTCCGAGTCCGGACTCGCCTGGTACTCCGGCGACGACATGCTCAACCTCCCGCTGCTCTCGGTCGGTGCCGTCGGCATCGTCTCCGTCGTCGGCCACGTCGTCACCCCTGACCTGCGCGCGCTCATCGAGGCCTACCGCGGCGGCGACGTACAGAAGGCCACCGAGATCCACCAGCAGCTGCTCCCGGTCTTCACCGGGATGTTCCGCACCCAAGGTGTGATCACCACCAAGGCCGCACTCACACTGCAGGGCCTGCCCGCCGGCCCGCTGCGCCTCCCCCTGGTGGAACTCACCGCACAGGAGACGGCCCAGCTCAAGATCGATCTGGCTGCCGGCGGGGTACAGCTGTAACCACGGACTTCACAACTGAATACGCGAGGTCACTCGCAACAGAAACACCACCTGACAACAGCAAGTGCACGAATGACATGCGCGCCACGTGCCCTCAGCGGTACGTGGCGCGCGTGGTAAGGAGAGTCTTTTGAGTCATCCGCATCCTGAACTCGGTACCCCGCCGAAGCTCCCGAAGGGCGGCCTGCGCGTCACCCCGCTCGGCGGCCTGGGCGAAATCGGCCGCAACATGACGGTCTTCGAGTACGGCGGACGCCTGCTCATCGTCGACTGCGGTGTCCTCTTCCCTGAGGAGGAGCAGCCGGGCATCGACCTGATCCTGCCGGACTTCACCACCATCAGGGACCGCTTGGACGACGTCGAGGGCATCGTCCTCACGCACGGCCACGAGGACCACATCGGCGCCGTCCCCTATCTGCTCCGCCTGAAGCCGGACATCCCGCTCATCGGCTCCAAGCTGACCCTCGCACTCATCGAGGCCAAGCTCCAGGAGCACCGGATCCGTCCCTACACCCTTGAGGTGACCGAGGGACAGCGTGAGCGCATCGGCATCTTCGACTGCGAGTTCATCGCGGTCAACCACTCCATCCCGGACGCCCTCGCGGTCGCCATCCGCACCCCTGCGGGCATGGCCGTCGTGACCGGCGACTTCAAGATGGACCAGCTTCCGCTGGACGGCCGTCTCACGGACCTGCACGCCTTCGCCCGGCTGAGTGAGGAGGGCATCGACCTCCTCCTCTCCGACTCGACGAACGCCGAGGTCCCCGGCTTCGTGCCGCCGGAGCGGGACATCTCGAACGTCCTGCGCACGGTGTTCGCGAACGCCCAGAAGCGCATCATCGTGGCCAGCTTCGCCAGCCACGTCCACCGCATCCAGCAGATCCTGGACGCCGCCCACGAGTACGGCCGCCGCGTCGCCTTCGTCGGACGCTCGATGGTCCGCAACATGGGCATCGCCCGTGATCTGGGTTATCTGAAGGTCCCCGCGGGCCTGGTCGTCGACGTCAAGACGCTGGACGACCTGCCCGACGACGAGGTCGTGCTGGTCTGCACGGGTTCGCAGGGCGAGCCGATGGCGGCCCTGTCCCGGATGGCCAACCGCGACCACCAGATCCGGATCGTCCCGGGCGACACGGTGATCCTCGCGTCGTCCCTGATCCCGGGCAACGAGAACGCGGTCTACCGCGTGATCAACGGCCTGACCCGCTGGGGCGCCAACGTCATCCACAAGGGCAATGCCAAGGTGCACGTCTCCGGCCACGCCTCGGCCGGCGAGCTGCTGTACTTCTACAACATCTGCAAGCCGAAGAACCTCATGCCGGTCCACGGCGAATGGCGCCACCTCAGGGCCAATGCGGAACTCGGCGCGCTGACGGGCGTACCCAAGGACCACATCGTCATCGCCGAGGACGGCGTCGTCGTCGACCTCATCGACGGCAAGGCCAAGATCGTCGGCAAGGTCCAGGCGGGCTATGTGTACGTCGACGGCCTTTCGGTCGGCGATGTCACGGAGACGTCCCTCAAGGACCGCCGCATCCTCGGTGACGAGGGGATCATCTCGGTCTTCATCGTGGTCGACAGCTCCTCGGGCAAGATCGTGGGAGGCCCCCACATCCAGGCCCGCGGCTCGGGTATCGACGACGGTGCGTTCACCGCCGTGGTGCCCAAGGTCGAGGAAGCGCTCAACAAGTCGGCCCAGGACGGAGTGATGGAACCGCACCAGCTCCAGCAGCTGGTCCGCCGCACGGTGGGCAAGTGGGTCTCCGACACCTACCGCCGGCGCCCGATGATCCTTCCGGTCGTCGTCGAGGTCTGACCCGTAGCGCACCAACCAGGAGCGGGGCACCTCGATTTGCATCGGGGCGCCCCGCTCCAGTACGTTTACGGCTCCGCCTGACCGGGAAGCACCGCGCGCAGCCATGCGCGGGGAGCGCATCGTGCGGGTCGGGAATTCCGACTCAGAATCTCTGATAAAGTCGGATCCGCCGAAAGGCAAAGGCCAGTCCACAGGCCATCGGAATCACATTCGGACCGGAAACGGAACGGAAAAGAGTCTGGTAAAGTTGGAATCGCTGGAAAGGGAAAGCGCGAAAGCGAAGAACTGGAAAGCGCAGTAACAATTCTCCTGCTTCGCAGGGGGCCCGCTTCGGCCGGGAATCGGACACGAAAGAGTCTGATAGAGTCGGAAACGCAAGAACGAAGGGAAGCGCCCGGAGGGCCCCGGTGAAACGGGACCGAAGGAAGCGTCCGTTCCTTGAGAACTCAACAGCGTGCCAAAAGTCAACGCCAAATTTGTTGATACCCCGGCCCACTTCGGTGGGTTGGTGGTTCCTTTGAAGTCCTACTGGCCCATGTGGCGGGTAGGCAACATCAGCGAGGACGCTGTGGATGACCAGCCCTATTCCGGTTGGTTGTCCCGCTCTTTTATGGTGCTCTCCCGATTACGGGAAAACATTCATGGAGAGTTTGATCCTGGCTCAGGACGAACGCTGGCGGCGTGCTTAACACATGCAAGTCGAACGATGAAGCCCTTCGGGGTGGATTAGTGGCGAACGGGTGAGTAACACGTGGGCAATCTGCCCTTCACTCTGGGACAAGCCCTGGAAACGGGGTCTAATACCGGATAACACTCTGTCCTGCATGGGACGGGGTTAAAAGCTCCGGCGGTGAAGGATGAGCCCGCGGCCTATCAGCTTGTTGGTGGGGTAATGGCCTACCAAGGCGACGACGGGTAGCCGGCCTGAGAGGGCGACCGGCCACACTGGGACTGAGACACGGCCCAGACTCCTACGGGAGGCAGCAGTGGGGAATATTGCACAATGGGCGAAAGCCTGATGCAGCGACGCCGCGTGAGGGATGACGGCCTTCGGGTTGTAAACCTCTTTCAGCAGGGAAGAAGCGCAAGTGACGGTACCTGCAGAAGAAGCACCGGCTAACTACGTGCCAGCAGCCGCGGTAATACGTAGGGTGCGAGCGTTGTCCGGAATTATTGGGCGTAAAGAGCTCGTAGGCGGCTTGTCACGTCGGATGTGAAAGCTCGGGGCTTAACCCCGAGTCTGCATTCGATACGGGCTAGCTAGAGTGTGGTAGGGGAGATCGGAATTCCTGGTGTAGCGGTGAAATGCGCAGATATCAGGAGGAACACCGGTGGCGAAGGCGGATCTCTGGGCCATTACTGACGCTGAGGAGCGAAAGCGTGGGGAGCGAACAGGATTAGATACCCTGGTAGTCCACGCCGTAAACGTTGGGAACTAGGTGTTGGCGACATTCCACGTCGTCGGTGCCGCAGCTAACGCATTAAGTTCCCCGCCTGGGGAGTACGGCCGCAAGGCTAAAACTCAAAGGAATTGACGGGGGCCCGCACAAGCAGCGGAGCATGTGGCTTAATTCGACGCAACGCGAAGAACCTTACCAAGGCTTGACATATACCGGAAAGCATCAGAGATGGTGCCCCCCTTGTGGTCGGTATACAGGTGGTGCATGGCTGTCGTCAGCTCGTGTCGTGAGATGTTGGGTTAAGTCCCGCAACGAGCGCAACCCTTGTTCTGTGTTGCCAGCATGCCCTTCGGGGTGATGGGGACTCACAGGAGACTGCCGGGGTCAACTCGGAGGAAGGTGGGGACGACGTCAAGTCATCATGCCCCTTATGTCTTGGGCTGCACACGTGCTACAATGGCCGGTACAATGAGCTGCGATGCCGCGAGGCGGAGCGAATCTCAAAAAGCCGGTCTCAGTTCGGATTGGGGTCTGCAACTCGACCCCATGAAGTCGGAGTTGCTAGTAATCGCAGATCAGCATTGCTGCGGTGAATACGTTCCCGGGCCTTGTACACACCGCCCGTCACGTCACGAAAGTCGGTAACACCCGAAGCCGGTGGCCCAACCCCTTGTGGGAGGGAGCTGTCGAAGGTGGGACTGGCGATTGGGACGAAGTCGTAACAAGGTAGCCGTACCGGAAGGTGCGGCTGGATCACCTCCTTTCTAAGGAGCATCTAGGTTCTCTTCGGGGAATCCAGAGACCATTTCGTCGGCAAATGTTCGACGGTGGTTGCTCATGGGTGGAACGTTGACTATTCGGCACGACAGGTTGTTTTTGCGAGTACTGCTTCGGCGTGGAAAGTGAGAGGGATCGGTCGGGTCGGGCACGCTGTTGGGTATCTGAAGGTACGGGCTCGTTGAGTCTGGATCTTCGGTTGCCGGCCCCAGTGAACTCGCCTGTGAGGGCGGGGTGATGGGTGGCTGGTCGTTGTTTGAGAACTGCACAGTGGACGCGAGCATCTGTGGCCAAGTTTTTAAGGGCGCACGGTGGATGCCTTGGCACCAGGAACCGATGAAGGACGTGGGAGGCCACGATAGTCCCCGGGGAGCTGTCAACCAAGCTTTGATCCGGGGGTTTCCGAATGGGGAAACCCGGCAGTCGTCATGGGCTGTCACCCACTGCTGAACACATAGGCAGTGTGGAGGGAACGCGGGGAAGTGAAACATCTCAGTACCCGCAGGAAGAGAAAACAACCGTGATTCCGGGAGTAGTGGCGAGCGAAACTGGATGAGGCCAAACCGTATGCGTGTGATACCCGGCAGGGGTTGCGCATGCGGGGTTGTGGGATCTCTTTTTCATGGTCTGCCGACTGTGAGACGAGTCAGAAACCGTTGGTGTAGGCGAAGGACATGCGAAAGGTCCGGCGTAGAGGGTAAGACCCCCGTAGCTGAAACATCAACGGCTCGTTTAAGAGACACCCAAGTAGCACGGGGCCCGAGAAATCCCGTGTGAATCTGGCGGGACCACCCGCTAAGCCTAAATATTCCCTGGTGACCGATAGCGGATAGTACCGTGAGGGAATGGTGAAAAGTACCGCGGGAGCGGAGTGAAATAGTACCTGAAACCGTGTGCCTACAAGCCGTGGGAGCGTCGCTGTATGTGCTTGCACATGCAGTCGTGACTGCGTGCCTTTTGAAGAATGAGCCTGCGAGTTTGCGGTGTGTTGCGAGGTTAACCCGTGTGGGGAAGCCGTAGCGAAAGCGAGTCCGAATAGGGCGATTTAGTAGCGCGCTCAAGACCCGAAGCGGAGTGATCTAGCCATGGGCAGGTTGAAGCGGAGGTAAGACTTCGTGGAGGACCGAACCCACCAGGGTTGAAAACCTGGGGGATGACCTGTGGTTAGGGGTGAAAGGCCAATCAAACTCCGTGATAGCTGGTTCTCCCCGAAATGCATTTAGGTGCAGCGTCGTGTGTTTCTTGCCGGAGGTAGAGCACTGGATAGGCGATGGGCCCTACCGGGTTACTGACCTTAGCCAAACTCCGAATGCCGGTAAGTGAGAGCACGGCAGTGAGACTGTGGGGGATAAGCTCCATGGTCGAGAGGGAAACAGCCCAGAGCATCGACTAAGGCCCCTAAGCGTACGCTAAGTGGGAAAGGATGTGGAGTCGCAGAGACAACCAGGAGGTTGGCTTAGAAGCAGCCACCCTTGAAAGAGTGCGTAATAGCTCACTGGTCAAGTGATTCCGCGCCGACAATGTAGCGGGGCTCAAGCGTACCGCCGAAGTCGTGTCATTCCAGCACGTACCCCCAACGGGGGCTGGGATGGGTAGGGGAGCGTCGTGTGCCGGGTGAAGCAGCCGCGGAAGCGAGTTGTGGACGGTTCACGAGTGAGAATGCAGGCATGAGTAGCGATACACACGTGAGAAACGTGTGCGCCGATTGACTAAGGGTTCCTGGGTCAAGCTGATCTGCCCAGGGTAAGTCGGGACCTAAGGCGAGGCCGACAGGCGTAGTCGATGGACAACCGGTTGATATTCCGGTACCCGCTTTGAAACGCCCAATACTGAATCAGGCGATGCTAAGTCCGTGAAGCCGGCCCGATCTCTTCGGAGTTGAGGGTAGTGGTGGAGCCGATGAACCAGACTTGTATTAGGTAAGCGATGGGGTGACGCAGGAAGGTAGTCCAGCCCGGGCGGTGGTAGTCCCGGGGTAAGGGTGTAGGCCGTGTGGCAGGTAAATCCGTCACACATTAAGGCTGAGACCTGATGCCGAGCCGATTGTGGTGAAGTGGATGATCCTATGCTGTCGAGAAAAGCCTCTAGCGAGTTTCATGGCGGCCCGTACCCT
The DNA here is from genome assembly GCF_045207585.1 of Streptomyces sp. NBC_00887. Classification (NCBI taxonomy): domain Bacteria; kingdom Bacillati; phylum Actinomycetota; class Actinomycetes; order Kitasatosporales; family Streptomycetaceae; genus Streptomyces; species Streptomyces sp. NBC_00887. The sequence goes on along the minus strand of NZ_CP108788.1, from coordinate 4,144,785 downwards.
AAACCGACTCAGGTAGTCAGGTAGAGAATACCGAGGCGTTCGGGTGAACTATGGTTAAGGAACTCGGCAAAATGCCCCCGTAACTTCGGGAGAAGGGGGGCCATCACTGGTGAGGGAACTTGCTTCCTGAGCTGGGGGTGGCCGCAGAGACCAGCGAGAAGCGACTGTTTACTAAAAACACAGGTCCGTGCGAAGCCGTAAGGCGATGTATACGGACTGACGCCTGCCCGGTGCTGGAACGTTAAGGGGACCGGTTAGTGCACTTTCGGGTGTGCGAAGCTGAGAACTTAAGCGCCAGTAAACGGCGGTGGTAACTATAACCATCCTAAGGTAGCGAAATTCCTTGTCGGGTAAGTTCCGACCTGCACGAATGGCGTAACGACTTCTCGACTGTCTCAACCATAGGCCCGGTGAAATTGCACTACGAGTAAAGATGCTCGTTTCGCGCAGCAGGACGGAAAGACCCCGGGACCTTTACTATAGTTTGATATTGGTGTTCGGTTCGGCTTGTGTAGGATAGGTGGGAGACTTTGAAGCGGCCACGCCAGTGGTTGTGGAGTCGTCGTTGAAATACCACTCTGGTCGTGCTGGATGTCTAACCTAGGTCCGTGATCCGGATCAGGGACAGTGTCTGATGGGTAGTTTAACTGGGGCGGTTGCCTCCTAAAGAGTAACGGAGGCGCCCAAAGGTTCCCTCAGCCTGGTTGGCAATCAGGTGTTGAGTGTAAGTGCACAAGGGAGCTTGACTGTGAGACCGACGGGTCGAGCAGGGACGAAAGTCGGGACTAGTGATCCGGCAGTGGCTTGTGGAAGCGCTGTCGCTCAACGGATAAAAGGTACCCCGGGGATAACAGGCTGATCTTCCCCAAGAGTCCATATCGACGGGATGGTTTGGCACCTCGATGTCGGCTCGTCGCATCCTGGGGCTGGAGTCGGTCCCAAGGGTTGGGCTGTTCGCCCATTAAAGCGGTACGCGAGCTGGGTTTAGAACGTCGTGAGACAGTTCGGTCCCTATCCGCTGTGCGCGTAGGAATATTGAGAAGGGCTGTCCCTAGTACGAGAGGACCGGGACGGACGAACCTCTGGTGTGCCAGTTGTCCTGCCAAGGGCATGGCTGGTTGGCTACGTTCGGAAAGGATAACCGCTGAAAGCATCTAAGCGGGAAGCCTGCTTCGAGATGAGTATTCCCACCACCTTGAGTGGTTAAGGCTCCCAGTAGACGACTGGGTTGATAGGCCAGATGTGGAAGCCCGGTAACGGGTGGAGCTGACTGGTACTAATAGGCCGAGGGCTTGTCCTCAGTTGCTCGCGTCCACTGTGTTAGTTCTGAAATAACGAACGGCCGTGTTTTCATCCGGTGTTGGTTAATTTCATAGTGTTTCGGTGGTCATTGCGTTAGGGAAACGCCCGGTTACATTCCGAACCCGGAAGCTAAGCCTTTCAGCGCCGATGGTACTGCAGGGGGGACCCTGTGGGAGAGTAGGACGCCGCCGAACAATTATTCCGGGAAAGCCCCGTGCCCTTGTGGCACGGGGCTTTCCTGCGTTCACGCAGCGGTTGAGGAGGATGTGCGGACAGCGCGACGCCGGCCTGCGGACACCGGGCCCGTCCGCCGCTCTGGAACGCGGCAGGGAACCCCTGAACACAGCTCAGAAACGTCGATCGGATGGTTTTGAGCATCCCCTCGTCCAGGGTATGCTTTAGCTCGTTGCCGCAAGGCGACAGGCCCCAATAGCTCAGTCGGTAGAGCGTCTCCATGGTAAGGAGAAGGTCTGCGGTTCGATTCCGCATTGGGGCTCCAGCAACGAGAAAGGCCCCCGCCGTCGGCGGGGGCCTTTCTCGTTTCCGGGGGCGATGGGGCGTCAACCCCGATCCTGGGCTGCCACCTGAACGAGGGTGCACGCTCTCGCCGCGTCCTTGCCGGTCGGGCACGGCAGCCCGCCCGACCGGAACCTCCTGGTCAGAAGTTCTGCGGCTCCGGGACGCGCATGGCGAGGATGGCCATGTCGTCCGACGCGGGTTCGGCCGCGAAGCGTTCCACCGCCCGCAGGATGCGGCCTGCCACCGCACCGGCCGTCAGGCCCGTACACATGGCAAGGACATCGGCCAGGCCGTCGTCGCCCAGCATGCGGGTTCCCTCACGGCGTTCGGTGACGCCGTCGGTGACGCACAGAAGGACGTCGCCGGGCTCGAGGGTGACTTCCTCCTCGTAGAGCTCCAGGTCCTCGATCACGCCGAGCAGCGGCTGAGGTTCGGCCGCCGCCTCCACGGAGCCGTCCTGCCGCAGGCGCAGCGGGAGCGGATGACCGGCGCAGACGACCTTGAGCAGCGCACTGCCGTCCTCCTGGGGCCACAACTCCCCGTAGAGGAGCGTGAGGAAGCGGCTGCGGGCGCCCTCGTCGAGAATTGCCGCGTTGAGCCGTTCCAGTACGGCCGGGCCACCGAAGCCCTCGCGGGCCAGCAGCCGCAGCGCGTGGCGGGCCAGACCCGTGACGGCCGCGGCCTCCGGTCCCGTACCGCAGACGTCGCCGATGGCGAAGCCGTAGGCGCCGTCACGGATGGGGAACACGTCGTAGAAGTCGCCGCCGACCTCGTTGCCCTCGCCCGCCGCGCGGTAGATGACCTCGATCTCGACGTTGGGCACGTCCGGGAGGCCCGGGGGCAGCAGGCTGCGCTGGAGGGACTGGCTGATCGCCATGCGCTCCGAGTAGAGGCGGGCGTTGTCGAGGGCCAGAGCGGCCCTGCGGGACAAGTCCTCGGCCAGTTCCAGGATTTCCTGACGGAAGTGGTCGTCGGACGGCTTGCCGAGGGTCAGCATGCCGATCACGCGGTTCCGTGCGACGAGCGGCAGCACCACGGTCTCGCCGCCCACGGCGGAGGCCGTTGCGAGCGTGGTGCGTGCGGCCGCCCCCATGCTCGCGGGGGCATCCCTGCCGAGGCTTCGCGTGGAGGTGCGAAGAGCCGCCTTGTGGGCTGCCGCGGCCGGTGCCGGCCAGATGCGGGCGCCCGGGGCCGGGACGGGGTCCGGAGGCTCGATGGAGGACAGCAGGGCCTTGATGCCGTCGATGAGTTCCTCGTCCTCGTGGAGCACGTAGGAGAGGTACGGCTCCGAGGACTGGTCGGCGATGGTGTAGACGGCGCACCAGGTGGCCAGCGTGGGCACGGTCATCTGGGCCATCAGCGCCAGTGTCTGGTCCCTGTCCAGTGTGCCGGCGAGCAGATCGGACGCTTCGACGAGGAAGGACAGCGAGCCGCGGCGCAGACGTTCCAGCTCGCCCAGCCGGGCCGACTCGACGGCCAGCGCGATGCGGTCCGCGGCGAACTGAAGGCGCAGGGCCTCCTCGTTCGTGTACCGGCCGGGTGCTTCGGCCGCGACGCCCAGGGAACCGGTGAGTCTGCCCTCGACCTTGAGGGGGACCGTGACGACGGAGCGCATCCCCGTGTCGCTGAGGAGCGGTACGGCACCCGGTACGACGGTGAGGTCCTCGTGGACCGCGGGCATGCGGGCCGAGCCGTAGCGGCCCGTACCCGCCTCGACGGGGACCCGGGCGAAGCGCTGGCGGGCTGAGGGAAGGCCGGTCGTCGCCCGTACCTCCAGTTCCGTCTCGTCGTCGGTGGCCAGAAGCAGGAAAGCGGAATCCGCGTCGAGCATGTCCCGCGCCCGTTCGACCGTGCGCTGCAGCAGTCCGTCGAGGTCGTCGGGGGCGGGAGAACCGATGAAGACCTCGAACGGATCCGTGGCGCGGTTCTCGGCCGATGTGTCGGAGACCGGGGCGCGCACCGGGCTCTGGAGCACGGCCCGCTCGTAGTCGCGAACGAGGAGGCAGACCGTGGACGGTTCCCCCTGGGTGTCGCGGACTCTGAGATGGGAGGCGTAGACCGGGATGACGCGCCCGTCGGCGCCCCGGATGCCGTAACTGCCCTCCCATCTGGAGAGCCGCAGGGCGTCGGCGATACCGGTGTTGGTGCCCGGTGTGTGCGGCCAAGCCGCGAAGTCGGTGAGCTGCTTTCCGGTGACCTTCTCGGCAGCGTGTCCGAAAAGGAAGGCGGCGTCGTCGTTCCACGCGGCGATGGAGCCGGAGCGGTCGATCTGGACGACGGCGACCCGTACACGTTCGTCGGTGACGGGGAGCAGTTCCGTGGGCAGGACGGGACCCGCGGAGCGGATGCCCACGGGGCGGTCCGGAAGGTCGAGCTGGAACCAGACCTGCTTGTGCGTCGGCGTGTACTCGACTCCCCAGCGGGTGGCGAGTGCGGCGCAGAGCAGCAGGCCGCGGCCGCCTTCCCGGTCCGGGCTGCCGAAGTCCAGGCCGGAGCTCTGGAGCGGGATCTCGCGTTCCGGATAGTGGTCGGAGACCTCGACGCGTACGCCGTCCTCGGTGCGCAGGCAGAGCACGTCCGCGGCGGTGCCCGCGTGCACCACCGCGTTGGTCACAAGTTCACTGGTGAGGACGACGGCGTCGTCGACGACATCGGTGTACCCCCACCCCTGAAGGGTGTCGCGGACGAATGCGCGGGCGGTCGCCACCGAGCGTCCGACCGGATCGAAGGTGGCAGCCGCACGCGCGGTGATCACAGCACTCCCCATATGGTGTCTCGTCGCTTCCCCGAGTCCTGTGCCCGTTTCTCGCCGCTTCGATTCGCCTGCCAGGCTAGACGCTCGCCAGACGTCCCGCGTACAGGAGGGCCGACTTGGGCGCGCAGGCCACCGGCGGATGTGCGGGGGCGCACAAGTATGGGGTCCCCGGTGAGGGATGTGGGGCAACCGTGGGACCTTGCACGCCGTCCGGTTCAGGCCTGGTACGTTTCAACGATTTGACGTTCGCATGGTCACCCGTCGACGGTGTGCTGTGGCGGCGAGTCAAAGTGGAAGTGGGCACGCTTCCGGATAAGGCCCGAACGATACGGTCAACCCCTGCGGGAGGGACACGGTGGAGTCTGGCGTGGCGGCGCGGGGTTCAGGAACGCGCACAAAAGGCGGACAGCCCGTGAAGAAACAGCGCAATGGGACCATCGACGTGGACGCGGCAGCTCTGAACAGACTGCTTGCGGCTCTCGTGGCGATGCGCGACGGCAATTTCCGCAGGCGGCTCACCGTCTCGGGCGACGGCGTGCTCACGGAGATCGCAGCGGTCTTCAACGAGGTGGCCGACCGCAATCTCCATCTGACCGGCGAGCTTGCGCGCGTCCGTCGTGTGGTGGGACGTGAGGGGAAACTCACCGAGCGTCTGGAGACGGGTGCCTGCGAGGGCTCCTGGGCGGCTGCGATCGATGCCTCCAACGAGCTCGTCGATGATCTGGCGCGCCCGGTGTCCGAGGTCGGACGGGTGCTTTCCGCTGTCGCCGACGGTGACCTCGAGCAGCGGATGGAACTGCGGTCGCACACGGCCGACGAGACGGTACGCCCGCTGCGCGGCGAGTTCCTGAAGGTTTCCCGCACGGTCAACAACCTGGTCGATCAGCTGTCCGCGTTCACCGAGCAGGTGACGCGCGTCGCCGTCGAGGTGGGAACCGAGGGCAAGCTCGGTGGACAGGCCCAGGTACGCGGAATGTCCGGGTCGTGGAAGGACCTCACGGACTCCGTGAACACCATGGCGTACCGGCTGACCGCCCAGGTGCGCGACATCGCCCTGGTGACGACGGCCGTGGCCAAGGGCGACCTGTCGCGGAAGGTCACCGTCCATGTGGCCGGCGAGATGCTTCAGCTGAAGAACACCGTCAACACGATGGTCGACCAGCTGTCGTCGTTCTCCTCCGAGGTGACCCGGGTCGCCCGCGAGGTGGGCACGGAGGGCGAACTCGGCGGCCAGGCGACGGTGCCCGGAGTGGCCGGGGTCTGGAAGGACCTCACGGACTCCGTGAACACGATGGCCGGCAACCTGACGTCCCAGGTACGCGGTATCGCCGAGGTGACGACGGCGGTCGCCAACGGTGACCTGTCGCAGAAGGTCACGGTGAGCGCCCGCGGCGAGGTCGCGCAGCTCGCCGAGACGATCAACCAGATGACCGAGACGCTGCGCACCTTCGCGGACGAAGTGACACGTGTTGCGAGCGAGGTCGGTGGCGAGGGGCTGCTCGGCGGCCAGGCACAGGTGCCGGGAGCGGCGGGCACCTGGAAGGACCTCACCGACTCGGTGAACACGGTCTTCCGGAACCTGACGACACAGGTGCGCGACATCGCCCAGGTGACGACGGCGGTGGCCAGTGGTGACATGACCCAGAAGGTCACCGTCGACGTGGCAGGCGAGATGCTGGAGCTGAAGAACACCGTCAACACGATGGTCGACCAGCTCCAGGCCTTCGGTTCGGAGGTGACCCGGGTCGCCCGGGAGGTCGGCGTAGAGGGCCGACTGGGCGGACAGGCACAGGTGCCGGGAGCGGCGGGCACCTGGAAGGACCTCACCGACTCGGTGAACACCGCCTTCCGGAACCTGACGGGCCAGGTACGCGACATCGCCCAGGTGACGACGGCGGTGGCCAACGGCGACCTGTCGCAGAAGGTCACCGTCGATGTCGCCGGCGAGATGCTGGAACTGAAGAACACCGTCAACACGATGGTGGCGCAGCTGTCGAACTTCGCCGACCAGGTGACCCGGATGGCCCGCGACGTGGGCACCGAGGGCCGCCTCGGTGGTCAGGCGCGTGTCGACGGCGTCTCCGGAACGTGGAAGGAACTCACCGACTCCGTCAACTTCATGGCGGGGAACCTCACCTCCCAGGTGCGTCAGATCGCCCAGGTGACCACGGCGGTGGCGCGGGGTGACCTGTCGCAGAAGATCGACGTGGACGCCCGGGGCGAGATCCTGGAGCTGAAGAACACCATCAACACGATGGTCGACCAGCTCTCGGCCTTCGCCGACCAGGTGACCCGGGTGGCCCGCGAGGTGGGCACGGACGGGCGGCTCGGCGGCCAGGCGCAGGTGCCCGGTGTGGCCGGCGTGTGGCGTGATCTGACCGACTCGGTGAACGGCATGGCGGGGAACCTCACCGCGCAGGTCCGCAACATCGCCCAGGTCGCCACGGCGGTGGCGCGGGGTGACCTGTCGCAGAAGATCGACGTGGACGCCCGGGGCGAGATCCTGGAGCTGAAGAACACCCTCAACACCATGGTCGACCAGCTCTCGAACTTCGCGGAGCAGGTGACCCGGGTCGCCCGTGAGGTGGGCACGGAGGGCATCCTCGGCGGGCAGGCGGAGGTGCAAGGAGTCTCCGGTACGTGGAAGGACCTCACGCAGTCCGTCAACGGCATGGCGAACAACCTGACCCTCCAGGTCCGCAACATCGCCGAGGTGACCACGGCGGTCGCCAAGGGCGATCTCTCCAAGAAGATCACCGTCGACGCCAAGGGCGAGATCCTCGAACTGGTGACGACGGTCAACACGATGGTCGACCAGCTGCTCAACTTCGCCGACGAGGTGACGCGAGTCGCCCGTGAGGTGGGCACGGAGGGCATTCTCGGCGGTCAGGCCCGGGTGCGCGGTGCGACGGGCATCTGGAAGGACCTCAGCGACAACGTCAACCTGATGGCCAACAACCTGACCAGCCAGGTGCGCAACATCTCCCGGGTCTCGTCCGCGGTCGCCAACGGCGACCTCACCAAGAAGGTCACCGTCGAGGCACGCGGCGAGGTCGCAGAGCTCGCCGACACCGTGAACACGATGGTGACGACCCTGTCCTCGTTCGCCGACGAGGTGACCCGCGTGGCGCGCGAGGTGGGTACCGAGGGCGAGCTGGGCGGCCAGGCACGTGTCCCGGGTGTCGCGGGCACCTGGAAGGACCTCACCGAGTCCGTGAACTCGATGGCGTCCAACCTGACCGGTCAGGTCCGCCAGATCGCCACGGTCACCACGGCGATCGCCAAGGGCGATCTCACGAAGAAGATCGACATCGATGCGCGCGGTGAGATCCAGGAGCTGAAGAACACCATCAACACGATGGTCGACCAGCTTTCGTCCTTCGCCGAGCAGGTGACCCGGGTGGCCCGCGAAGTGGGCACCGAGGGCCAGCTCGGCGGTCAGGCCCGGGTCCGCGACGTCGACGGGACGTGGCGCGACCTCACCGAGTCGGTGAACGAGATGGCCGGGAACCTGACCCGTCAGGTGCGTGCCATCGCCGCGGTCGCCACCGCGGTCACCCGGGGCGATCTCAACCTCAAGATCGACGTGGACGCGGCAGGCGAGATCCAGGTGCTGCAGGACAACATCAACACGATGATCGCCAACCTGCGTGACACCACCCTGGCCAACAAGGAGCAGGACTGGCTCAAGGGCAACCTCGCCCGGATCTCGGGCCTCATGCAGGGCCGTCGCGACCTGGACGACGTCGCCTCGTTGATCATGAGCGAGCTGACGCCGGTCGTATCCGCCCAGCACGGTGCGTTCTTCCTGGCCATGACCACGGGTGACGCGGCCGAGGTGGGTGCGGACGACGGCAAGGACAGCTCGTACGAGCTGCGCATGCGCGGCAGTTACGGCTATTCGGCGGGTTCCATGCCGACCTCGTTCCGGCCGGGAGAGACGCTCATCGGGACGGCGGCCGAGGAGAAGCGGACGATCCAGGTGGATCATGTGCCGCCGGGCTATCTGAAGATCTCCTCCGGCCTCGGCGAGGCACCGCCCGCGCACGTCATCGTGCTGCCGGTGCTGTTCGAGGGCAAGGTGCTCGGTGTGATCGAACTGGCGTCGTTCCAGCCGTTCACCCACATCCAGCGTGACTTCCTCAACCAGCTCGCCGAGATGATCGCGACGAGCGTCAACACCATCAGCGTCAACACGAAGACCGAGAAGCTGCTCGAACAGTCCCAGGAGCTCACCGAGCAGCTGCGCGACCGGTCCGAGGAGCTGGAGAACCGGCAGAAGGCGCTCCAGGCCTCCAACGCCGAACTGGAGGAGAAGGCCGAGCTGCTGGCCCAGCAGAACCGCGACATCGAGGTGAAGAACACCGAGATCGAGGAGGCCAGGCAGGTCCTGGAGGAGCGTGCCGAGCAGCTCGCGGTCTCGATGCGCTACAAGTCCGAGTTCCTCGCCAACATGTCGCACGAGCTGCGCACACCGCTCAACTCGCTGCTGATTCTGGCCAAGTTGCTCGCGGACAACGCCGAGGGCAATCTCTCGCCGAAGCAGGTGGAGTTCGCCGAGACGATCCACGGGGCGGGGTCCGACCTGCTCCAGCTGATCAACGACATCCTCGACCTGTCCAAGGTCGAGGCGGGCAAGATGGACGTCAGCCCGACCCGGATCGCACTGGTCCAGCTGGTCGACTACGTGGAGGCGACCTTCCGGCCGCTCACCGCGGAGAAGGGGCTCGACTTCTCCGTACGGGTGTCCCCGGAGCTGCCCGCCACGCTGCACACCGACGAGCAGAGGTTGCTCCAGGTGCTGCGCAACCTGCTGTCCAACGCGGTGAAGTTCACCGACAGCGGCGCCGTGGAACTGGTCATCCGGCCGGCCGGCGCGGATGTGCCGAACTCGATCAGGGAGCACCTGCTCGAGGCCGGTTCGCTGCGTGACGCCGACGGGGACCTCATCGCCTTCTCGGTCACCGACACCGGAATCGGAATCGCGTCCAGCAAGATGCTGGTCATCTTCGAAGCCTTCAAGCAGGCGGACGGCACCACGAGCCGCAAGTACGGCGGTACGGGCCTCGGCCTGTCCATCAGCCGCGAGATCGCCCGGCTGCTGGGCGGCGAGATCCACGCCGCCAGCGAGCCGGGGCGCGGCTCGACGTTCACGCTGTACCTGCCGCTGCACCCGAGCGAACTGCCGCCGCAGGGCTACCCGCAGACGGGGCCCGGCCCCATCGAGGTCCACCGGACCTCCGGCGAGGGAGCTCTGCACCTGGAGGCCGCGCAGCGCAACGGCGCCGAACTGCCCCTGGGCGATCCGGCCAACTCCGCCGGGATGTTCAGGCGCCGGCGCAAGGCGCTGGGCGGAGCGGCGCAGCGCCCGGCCCTGGCGAACGGCAGGGACGCGGAGGAGACCTCCCCGCAGGGGGAGTGGGTGCAGGGAGCGCAGGAAGAGCCCGAGCAGCGCCGGACGTTCCGCTTCCACGGGGAGAAGGTGCTGATCGTCGACGACGACATCCGCAATGTCTTCGCGCTCACCAGCGTGCTGGAGCAGCACGGCCTGTCGGTGCTGTACGCGGAGAACGGGCGCGAGGGCATCGAAGTCCTCGAGCAGCACGACGATGTGACGATCGTGCTGATGGACATCATGATGCCCGAGATGGACGGATACGCCACGACCACGGCGATCCGCAGGATGCCGCAGTTCGCCGGACTGCCCATCGTCGCGCTGACAGCAAAGGCGATGAAGGGTGACCGTGAGAAGGCCATCGACTGCGGAGCGTCCGACTACGTCACGAAGCCGGTCGATTCCGATCATCTGCTGTCGGTGATGCAGAAGTGGATGAGCGGAGAGTGACCGGACGCGGTGGGCATTCCGGCGCGGTGTCGACCCGCCCTGCTCGAAAGAGTGTGAGGGCGGGTCTTCCGGGGAACCTTCTGGTCTTCCACCGCGTTTTCGGTACGTGCACAGTGACATCGCGGTGACAGGGTGTGGCGACGGGCGGGGTGCGGCTACCATGACCGGCACAAGGACGGACGGCGTAAGGGAGTCGTCCCCTGGGGCGGCACCCGGTGCGATCCCGGGGCGAGGAGGACGGGCCATGATGCAGAAGGCCAAGATCCTCCTGGTCGATGACCGGCCGGAGAATCTGTTGGCGCTGGAGGCCATTCTCTCCGCGCTCGATCAGACACTGGTACGGGCATCGTCAGGGGAGGAGGCGCTCAAAGCGCTGCTCACGGACGATTTCGCGGTCATTCTGCTGGACGTCCAGATGCCGGGGATGGACGGCTTCGAGACGGCCGCGCACATCAAGCGGCGCGAGCGGACCCGGGACATCCCGATCATCTTCCTCACCGCGATCAACCACGGTCCGCATCACACCTTCCGGGGCTATGCGGCGGGAGCGGTGGACTACATCTCGAAGCCCTTCGACCCCTGGGTGCTGCGCGCCAAGGTCTCGGTGTTCGTCGAGCTGTACATGAAGAACTGTCAGCTGCGTGAGCAGGCGGCGCTGCTGCGGCTCCAGCTCGAGGGCGGTGCCCACGCGGGCGCCGCCGAGAAGGAGCCGGCCGGTCTGCTGGCCGAACTCTCGGCGCGGCTCGCCGCGGTCGAGGAACAGGCGGAGGCGCTCTCCAAGCAGTTGGACGACGAGTCGGCGGACGCCGCGGCCGTGGCGACCGCGGCCCACCTGGAACGCAAGCTCACCGGACTGCGCCGCGCACTGGACGCGTTGGAGCCCGGTGCAGGCGGCTCCGGGGCCGCTCTGCCCTCGCAGGGCTGACCTGCGGCGGTTGAGGAAGCGTCAGTTCGGCGCCCGCACAGGGCGACACGGTCGGGTGAAGCGGTAGGCACACGTGTCCCGTGCCGTAGACACCGGTAACCTCAGGCACATGGCCTCACGTACGTCCGGCAAGGGTTCCCAGGGCACGGCGGGCACCGCGAAGCGTGCCGGCCGTACCCAGGGACCGGCGAAGAAAGCCGCGCCCGCCAAGAAGACCGCGCCCGCGAAGAAAGCCCCCGCCAAGAAGGCCGTGGCCAAGAAGCCCGTGCCCAAACCCGCACCGTCCCCCACCGGGGGCGTGTACCGGCTCGTCCGTGCCCTCTGGCTGGGGACGGCACACGGTGTGGGTGCGGTGTTCCGTTCCATAGGGCGCGGCGCGAAGGGACTCGACCCCGCGCACCGCAAGGACGGCCTCGCCCTGCTGCTGCTCGGTCTCGCGCTGATCGTGGCGGCGGGCACCTGGTCGCATCTGCAGGGCCCTGTCGGTGATCTCGTCGAGATGCTCGTGACCGGCGCGTTCGGCCGGCTCGATCTGCTCGTGCCGATACTGCTGGGCGCCGTCGCGGTGCGGCTGATCCTCTATCCGGAGAAGCCCGAGGCCAACGGCCGTATCGTCATCGGCCTCTCCGCCCTCGTCGTCGGAGTGCTCGGCCAGGTCCACATCGCCTGTGGATCGCCCGGCCGTGAGGACGGCACAGGCGCCATGCAGGACGCGGGCGGGCTGATCGGATGGGCCGCTTCCAAGCCGCTCGTCTTCACGATGGGCGAGGTTCTCGCTGTACCGCTGCTCCTGCTCCTGACGGTATTCGGTCTGCTGGTCGTCACCGCAACCCCGGTCAACGCCATTCCGCAGCGGCTGCGGCTGCTCGGCTCCAAGCTCGGCATCGTCGACCCGGTGCACGAGCACGGCGAGGAGGGGCACGACGACGACGGGTACGACGAGCAGTGGCGCGAAGCGCTGCCCGAACGCTCGCGGCGCTCTCCGGGACGCCGTCCGGAGACGGACGGCGACGACGACCCGGACCATGCCGAGGGCGAGGCAGTGGCCAGGCGGCGCCGCCCGCGCAGGCACTCCGTCCAGCCCGCCATGAACCGCACGATGGACGCCGTGGACGTGGCCGCCGCGGCTGCGGCAGCGCTCGACGGTGCGGTCCTCAACGGCATGCCGCCCTCGCCGGTCGTCGCCGATCTGACGCAGGGCGTCTCCACCGAGCGGGACCGCGAGCGGACGGGAACGCCCGTGCCAGGGGCCAGGGCGGGGGAGAAGGCACCTTCGGGCGGCAGGGCCCGAAAGGCCGCGTCGCCGTCATCCGGCGGCGTACCCGACCTGACCAAGCCCGCCCCCGAGCGGTCCCAGCCACTGCCTCCGCGCGCCGAGCAGCTCCAGCTCTCGGGCGACATCACGTACTCCCTGCCCTCGCTCGACCTGCTGGAGCGCGGCGGTCCCGGCAAGACGCGCAGCGCCGCCAACGACGCGGTCGTCGCCTCACTGACGAACGTCTTCACGGAGTTCAAGGTCGACGCGGCCGTCACCGGGTTCACCCGCGGCCCGACGGTCACCCGGTACGAGGTGGAGCTCGGCCCGGCCGTCAAGGTCGAGCGGATCACCGCCCTGACCAAGAACATCGCGTACGCGGTCGCCAGCCCCGACGTCCGGATCATCTCCCCGATCCCGGGGAAGTCCGCCGTCGGCATCGAGATCCCGAACTCCGACCGGGAGATGGTCAATCTCGGAGACGTGCTGCGCCTCGCGGACGCGGCCGAGGACGACCACCCGATGCTCGTGGCGCTCGGGAAGAACGTCGAGGGCGGCTACGAGATGGCGAATCTCGCGAAGATGCCGCATGTCCTGGTCGCCGGTGCGACGGGGTCCGGCAAGTCCTCCTGCATCAACTGCCTGATCACGTCGGTCATGGTGCGGGCGACCCCGGAGGACGTCCGGATGGTGCTGGTCGACCCCAAGCGTGTCGAGCTCACCGCGTACGAAGGCATTCCGCACCTGATCACGCCCATCATCACCAACCCGAAGAAGGCCGCCGAGGCACTTCAGTGGGTCGTACGGGAGATGGACCTGCGCTACGACGACCTCGCGGCGTACGGGTACCGGCACATCGACGACTTCAACCACGCCGTGCGCAACGGCAAGGCCAAGGCGCCCGAGGGCAGCGAGCGCGAGCTGTCCCCGTACCCCTATCTGCTGGTGATCGTCGACGAGCTCGCGGACCTGATGATGGTCGCACCGCGCGACGTCGAGGACTCCATCGTCCGCATCACCCAGCTGGCGCGCGCCGCCGGCATCCACCTGGTGCTCGCCACCCAGCGGCCCTCCGTCGACGTCGTCACCGGACTGATCAAGGCCAATGTGCCCTCACGGCTCGCCTTCGCCACCTCGTCCCTCGCCGACAGCCGCGTCATCCTCGACCAGCCGGGCGCCGAGAAGCTCATCGGAAAGGGTGACGGACTGTTTCTGCCGATGGGTGCGAACAAGCCCACGCGCATGCAGGGAGCGTTCGTCACCGAGGACGAGGTCGCGGCAGTCGTCCAGCACTGCAAGGATCAGATGGCGCCGGTCTTCCGCGAGGACGTGGTGGTCGGCACGAAGCAGAAGAAGGAGATCGACGAGGACATCGGCGACGACCTCGATCTGCTCTGCCAGGCCGCCGAGCTGGTCGTCTCCACCCAGTTCGGTTCGACGTCGATGCTCCAGCGCAAGCTGCGGGTCGGCTTCGCGAAGGCGGGCCGGCTGATGGACCTCATGGAGTCGCGCAACATCGTGGGCCCCAGCGAGGGTTCCAAGGCGCGCGACGTGTTGGTGAAACCGGACGAGATCGACGGAGTGTTGGCCGTCATTCGTGGGGAAACCGCTTCGTAAGAGTTTTGCGGGCAACCGTTTCGCCCGGTCGTACGTCAAGTTGAAGGGAGGAACAGCGGGATGATCCGTCCTGTGCTCCCTCCCCTGCATTGCCCAAGGGGCTGTCCGGCGAACCCGATGGCGTACAAAGTCGTCCCTCCCGGTTGCCCCACCCTTTCGTACCACCCCTAGACTGAACATCCAGCAGGTGGCTCACGCTCGAAAGGCGCCCCCGTGTCCATCGGCAACTCCCCCGAAGACGACCGTACTTCGATCGGTCGCGCGCTTCATCAGGCTCGTATCGCCGCAGGTCTGACGGTCGAGGAAGTCAGCAGCTCCACCCGGGTGCGCATCCCCATCGTGCACGCGATCGAGGACGACGACTTCTCCCGCAGTGGCGGCGACGTGTACGCGCGCGGTCACATCCGAATGCTCGCCCGCGCCGTTCGGCTGGAGCCGGATCCGCTGGTCGCGCAGTACGACGCCGAGCACGGCGGCCGTCCTGCGCCCACGCCCGCGGCACCGTTGTTCGAAGCGGAACGGATCCGTTCCGAACCCCGTCGGCCCAACTGGACCGCGGCGATGGTCGCGGCGATCGTCGCCGTGATCGGCTTCGTCGGTTTCACACTCTTCAACGGCGACGACGGCTCCGGAACCGCACAGGTCGCGGAGGGCTCCACGCCCGACAAGACGACTCCCAAGCCCACCCCCACCACCAAGCCGGCCGACCCCAAGCCCGTGCCCTCCGAAAGCGCCATCGCCGCAGCTCCGCGCGACAAGGTGACGGTGAAGCTCAGCGCCACCGAGCGCAAGAGCTGGATCTCGGCGAAGGACCACAACGGGCGGCTGCTCTTCGACGGGATCCTGCTCCAGGGCGACTCGAAGACCTTCCAGGACAACGAGCGCGTCGATCTGGTCCTCGGGGACGCCGGGGCGATCGAGCTCTTCGTGAACGGCAAGAAGGTCGACGGCCGCTTCGAGCCCGGTCAGGTCGAGCGGCTTTCGTACACGAAGGGTGATCCCGAGGTCGGCTGACCTCCCCCGCCCTCTCAGCGGTGAGTGCCCGGCGGTCGCGCCGGGCACTCACCGTCTCTGTTTTCCTTGCGCGTCACCCGGTGTTCGGTCACTCCCTGTAGCAGTGAACCCTGCACGGCAGGACGAGTGCCGGGACAAAGTAGTCTTGAGCCCATGCCCGAACGCCGTACCGTCGCCCTTGTCACTCTTGGCTGCGCCCGTAACGAGGTGGACTCGGAGGAGCTCGCAGGCCGCTTGGCAGCGGACGGCTGGGAGCTCGTCGAGAACGCCTCCGACGCGGATGTCGCCGTCGTCAACACCTGTGGATTCGTCGAAGCCGCCAAGAAGGACTCCGTCGATGCCCTGCTCGAAGCCAATGATCTGAAGGATCACGGCAGAACCCAGGCCGTGGTGGCCGTCGGCTGCATGGCCGAGCGCTACGGCAAGGATCTCGCCGAGGCGCTGCCGGAAGCGGACGGGGTCCTCGGCTTCGACGACTACGCCGACATCTCCGACCGCCTGCAGACCATTCTCAACGGCGGTATCCACGCCTCCCACACCCCGCGCGACCGGCGCAAGCTGCTCCCGATCAGCCCGGCCGAGCGGCAGGACGCCGCCGTCGCGCTGCCCGGACACGCCCAGGAGGAGGTCACGCCGGCTCCTGCGGACCTCCCGGAGGGTCTCGCGCCCGTATCCGGTCCGCGGGCACCGCTGCGCCGCAGGCTGGGTACCAGCCCCGTCGCGTCGGTGAAGCTCGCCTCCGGCTGCGACCGCCGCTGCACCTTCTGCGCCATTCCCTCCTTCCGGGGGTCCTTCATCTCCCGGCGTCCGTCGGACGTCCTGGGGGAGACGCGCTGGCTCGCCGAGCAGGGCGTCAAGGAGGTCATGCTGGTCTCCGAGAACAACACCTCGTACGGCAAGGACCTCGGCGACATCAGGCTCCTGGAGACCTTGCTGCCGGAGCTCGCCGACGTCGACGGGATCGAGCGGATCCGCGTCAGCTACCTGCAGCCCGCCGAGATGCGCCCCGGACTGATCGACGTCCTCACGTCCACGCCGAAGGTCGCCCCCTACTTCGACCTCTCCTTCCAGCACTCCGCCCCCGGAGTGCTGCGCGCGATGCGACGCTTCGGCGACACGGACCGTTTCCTGGAGCTCCTGGACACCATCCGCGGCAAGGCGCCGCAGGCCGGTGCCCGGTCGAACTTCATCGTCGGCTTCCCCGGCGAGACCGAGGCCGACCTCGCCGAGCTGGAACGCTTCCTCACCGGAGCGCGCCTGGACGCCATCGGGGTGTTCGGGTACTCCGACGAGGAGGGCACCGAAGCCGTCGGTTACGAGAACAAGCTGGACGCCGACGTCATCGCCGAGCGGCTCGCCCACATCTCGCAGCTGGCCGAGGAACTGACCTCGCAGCGTGCCGAGGAGCGGGTCGGCGAGACCCTTCAGGTTCTCGTCGAGTCGGTGGAGTCCGAGGAGGACGGCCCCGTCGCTGTGGGCCGTGCCGCGCACCAGGCGCCCGAAACGGACGGGCAGGTCGTCTTCACCGCACGCGAGGGTCTCGTGCCGGGCCGTATGGTCGAGGCAAAGGCAGTGGGCTCCGAGGGAGTGGACCTCGTGGCCGAACACCACGAGCTTGCGGAGGCAGCCAGATGACGGGACTCCCGGCATCCGCGGCAGGCGGCTCCGGCGCGACGCCGGTACCCCGCGGCGGCAAGCTGGGCACGGCGGCCGTCGACCAGGCCGGTCTGTGGAACATCGCCAACATCCTGACCATGGTGCGGCTGCTGCTGGTCCCGGGCTTCGTGATGCTGCTCCTGCACGACGGAGGCTACGACCCGGTCTGGCGGTCCTTCGCGTGGGCGGCCTTCGCCGTGGCGATGATCACCGACCTGTTCGACGGCCACCTGGCGCGCGCGTACAACCTGGTGACGGACTTCGGGAAGATCGCCGACCCGATCGCCGACAAGGCGATCATGGGCGCGGCGCTGATCTGCCTGTCCTCGCTCGGGGATCTGCCGTGGTGGATCACGGGTGTGATCCTCTTCCGGGAACTCGGCATCACCCTCATGCGCTTCTGGGTGATCCGGCACGCGGTGATTCCGGCCAGCCGTGGCGGGAAGATGAAGACGCTGGCGCAGGGCACAGCCGTCGGGATGTACGTCCTGGTGCTGACGGGGCCGCTGGCGACGATGCGCTTCTGGATGATGATGGCCGCCGTCGTGCTGACGGTCGTCACCGGCCTCGACTATGTGCGCCAGGCCGTTGTGCTGAGGCGCCAGGGGCTTGCGGCGGAGCGGTACGCGGCCATGGAAGCGGTCACGGCGGCAGCGGATTCGGGCGCGGGGCACTGCGCTTCGAGCACGGGCCACGGCGCTTCGGGCACGGAAGCCGACGGAGTAGCCGTGAAGCCCGTGAGCGGCAGCCGGGGCGCTGCGGAGGCCGAGCGGTGACTGCCGTGGCGGCCCGGGTGCTGCGGCGGCTCGTGGAACGGGGCGAGACACTCGCCGTCGCCGAGTCACTCACCGGCGGCATGGTCGCCGCGGAGCTCACCTCCGTACCCGGCGCCTCGCGGTCCTTCCGCGGGTCCGTCACGGCGTATGCGACGTCCCTGAAGCATGACGTCCTGGGCGTCGACGGGCTGCTTCTCGCCGAGCGCGGTGCGGTGGACCCCGACGTCGCGCGCGCGATGGCAGCAGGCGTACGGCTGACCCTGGGCGCAGACTGGGGAGTGTCGACCACCGGGGTGGCGGGGCCCGAGCCGCAGGACGGCAAGCCCGTCGGAACGGTCTATGTGGCGGTCTCCGGGCCCGGTGGCGTACAGAAAGTAGCCGAGCTGAGGTTGAACGGCGAGCGGGCGGACATCCGTAGAGAGAGCGTACGGAGCCTGCTCGAGCTGCTCTCCGGCGAACTCGGCGACAACGCGGGGGCACAGGATACGGAACAGAACGGGGGGAATTGATGTTTGCAGCCCTGAGTGAACACGACATCGCTCCCCGCACGGCCGCAGCGCAAGGCGGTACGGTGGGGCGTGAAGGATGCGGCTACGCGGTCCGAGGAGGGAGCCACCGATGATTCTGCTCCGTCGCCTGCTTGGTGACGTGCTGCGTCGGCAGCGCCAGCGCCAAGGCCGTACTCTGCGCGAAGTCTCCTCGTCCGCCCGAGTCTCGCTCGGCTATCTCTCCGAGGTGGAGCGGGGGCAGAAGGAGGCATCCTCCGAGCTGCTCTCCGCCATTTGCGACGCGCTTGACGTACGGATGTCCGAGCTCATGCGTGAAGTGAGCGATGAACTGTCTCTGGCAGAGCTGGCCGAGTCGGCAGCAGCCAGCGACCCGGTGCCTGTGCCGGTACGCCCAATGCTCAATTCAGTCTCCGTGTCGTCGGTGGCAGGCGTGCCGACGGGACGAGTGACAATCAAGGCGCCTGCGGAAGCGGTGGATGTCGTCGCCGCCTGACCTGCGTGGTTCATTGAGAACCGAAAGCCCCGGTCGACCCTGATGGGTCGGCCGGGGCTTTCGGTGTGTGCGGGGCTGTTCACAGGGCAGGCGCGGAGTGAGGCGAAAATTCGCAGCAGCCGCCCGATGAGTGTTTTATTACATATGTGCCATCGTGGACGGGTGGCACGCCGAACAGAATCTGATCGGAGAATCGCATGTCTGTCGTGAAGAGTCCTTTGTCGGAGAGTGACCGCAAGGTCGTGGGGGATGCACTCCAAGGCGCCCTGGTCGACCTGGTCGACCTTTCCCTGGCGGCGAAGCAGGTCCACTGGAATGTGGTCGGTCCGCGCTTCCGGTCCGTGCACCTCCAGCTCGACGAGGTCGTGGACACGGCGCGGCAGCATTCGGACACGGTCGCGGAAAGGGCTTCAGCGGTCGGTGTCAATCCTGACGGGCGGAGCCGGACCCTCGCCAAGACCACGGCCATCGACTCCGTTCCGGAGGGCTGGATCAAGGACGTGGACGCGGTACGGGCACTCGTGGACGCCCTCCGTGTGGTCGTCGACCGTATGCGGGAGCGGATCGACGCGACCGGTGAAGCGGATCCCGTCAGCCAGGACATCCTGATCACGCTGACGGCGGATCTCGAGAAGCATGCCTGGATGTTCCAAGCCGAGAGTGCCTGACCAGCGCCTGGCGACCGGCCGGCAGCTGTTGTCAGCGGTCGGCGGCGAACGAGTGAGGAGTCGACATGAGTGACAAGAACGCCATGGACAAGGCCAAGGGCAAGGCCAAGGAAGCGACCGGCAAGGTGACCGGTGACCGCCGTATGGAGGCCGAGGGCAAGACCGACCAGGCGAAGGCGAAGGCCAAGGACGCCCTGGGCGCGGCCGGTGACCGCGCCAAGGGTGCCAAGGACTCGATGACGGACGGCGACGGGCGCTAGTCCTCGCCAGGGCGGCCCGTAGGCCGCGTACGCCCCCGCTGACTCCTGTCGCGGGGGCGTACGCATGTCGGCAGGCACACCGGGGTGCGGGATGCAGGCGGGGCCGTATCGGGGGAAACTGCGGGGAGGGCCGCGGTTTGACCCCTCTTTCCCGGCGGCCCGCTGGAGAGCGTGCGTCATCGTCCTGTTCGCGCCGCGCACGCTGGTAGTGCACCAGTGCGCCCTCCCCTCAGCGGATCGAGCCGTACTAGCGTCCAGCGTCGGCCGGAGGAGGCAGCCATGGTGCGGCGGTGGGTGCTGGTGCTCGCCCTCGGCGGAGCGTGGTGGTGGGCCGTGCTCCGCCTGTTACTGGCGCCGGAACACGCCGGACCGGTCGAGGGCGCGGTGGCGGCCGGCGGCTGGGGGCTGAGCCTGCTGCCCGTTCATGTGACGGCGACTGTCCGGCCGGGGCGCCCGGCGAAGCGGACCGAGCCGCACCGTCGTGAGAACAGTGAGTTCGGAGTGGAGTGATTCCCGCCAGCGGCGGGCGGCGCGGAGTGACCCGGGCCCGCGGCGGGCGGTGCGGAGTGATCCGGCCCCGCGGCGGGCGTCTCCTAAGGAGTGGGCCCCGACTGGCAGCGCGGACACCAGTACGTGGGCCGGTCGGCCTGGTCCGCCTTCCGGATCGGCGTGCGGCACCTCAGGCATGGGCGGTGGGCCCGGCCGTAGACGAAGAGCCGCTCCCGCGTCGGGGCCCGGCCGAGAGAGGCGACGGGGCCGGTCGTCGTCCGTGTGGGGCGGTCGCGGTTGGCTTCGAGGAGCTGCTTGGCGGTCGTCACCAGACGGCCGGCCGTGGGCACGGGCAGCTCTCCTACGGGCAGCCACGGGGTGACGCGGGCCAGGAAGCAGAGCTCGCACTTGTAGACATTGCCGATGCCGGCCAGGTTGCGCTGATCCAGGAGCGCTTCCCCGAGAGGGCGTGCGGGATCGCTGAGCAGATTGCTCAGAGCAGTGTGCGGTTCCCAGTCCGGCCCCAGCAGATCGGGGCCGAGGTGGCCGACGGCCTGTTCCTCGTCCCGGGTGCGGAGCAGTTCGAGGACGGGGAGCCGGTAGCCGACGGCGGTGTGCTCCGCGGTGGCCAGGACGGCGCGGATCTGGTGTGCGGGCCCGCCGCGCCAGCGTTCTCCCGCGTCGTAGACGCGCCAGGCGCCGTCCATCCGCAGATGGCTGTGGAGGGTGAGACCGTCCTCGATGCGGGTGAGGAGATGCTTGCCCCGCGCGGTGACATCGAGCACAGCACGGCCGGTCAGGTCCGCGGTGGCGAACCGTGGGACCCGTAGGTCGGAGCGGGTCAGCACATGACCTGCGAGCGCCGCGTCGAGACGCTTGGCGGTCTGCAGGACGGTGTCACCTTCGGGCATGTCTCCATGATGCGCGGCCCCCGGCACGGACGGGAACTGCCGGCCGCCACCGTCACCTGAGGGGTTTCAGGCGCGCAGACGCAGCCCTCTGGGCGTGGCGAGGAAACCGGCGGCCTCCAGGGTGCGGCCCAGCGGGGAGGTGAGGGAGGAGGCACCGTTGGTGCGCTCCACCGTCACCGTGCCGAGCGTCCCTGCACGGGCGGCCGACGCGAGCGCCTCGGCCGCAGCCAGAAGCGCGGGATCGGCGGGGTCGGTCGGCCATGCCAGCAGGGTCTTGCCGCCGCGCTCCATGTACAGCGTCAGCTCACCGTCGACGACGACCACCAGCGCGCCGGCCTTGCGGCCGGGCTTGTGCCCTGCGCCGTCCGGGGAATCGGGCCACGGCAGGGCCGCGCCGTACGCGTTGGCCGGATCGGCCGCCGCGAGAACGAGCGCGGGGGGAGTCGCCCCGGGGTCCGTACGGTCACGGGCGGTCGACGTCGCCCTGAGCCGGTCCACGGCACCGTCCATCGCGAACTGGGCTGCTCCCAGGCCCTCGACGACATACCCGCGGCGTGCCTGGCCGCTGTCCTCGAACGCGGCCAGGATGCGGTACGTCGCGGAGAACCCGCCCTCGACACCTTCCGCCTGCACGGCGCCACGGGTCACCACACCGTGGCGGTCCAGGAGCGTGCGGGCCAGTGCGTGTGCGCGGTGGGTCGGTTCGGGCTCGGCCGGGGGCAGCAGGGACCACCGGCCCGAGACGGTCGGCGGACCGGTGCGGGACGCGGGACGAGCGGCGGCGGTCAGCGAGCCGTAACGACCGCGCGGAACACTGCGCTTCGCCCGGTGGGCGGTGGATCCTGCCGTGCGCCCCGAGCCCAGGAACGAGCGCAGCGGGGCGAGGGTGTCGTTGGTGAGGCGGCCGGACCAGACAAGGTCCCAGAGTGCGTCCGCCAGTTGCGGATCGGTGCAGTCGGGGTGGGTGGTGGCGCGGACCTGATCGGCGATCTGCCGGAAGAACAGGCCGTACCCGCCCCGCAGGGTGGTGAGAACCGACTCGTGCAGCGCGGTCTGCTCCAGCGGATGGGGCGGCGGCAGGAGCAGCGGCGCACTGTCCGCGGGATAGAGGGAGAGCCAGCCGTCCTTCCCGGGCAGCGCGCCCGCGCCGGCCCATACGACCTCGCCGGTGGTCGTCAGCTCATCGAGCAGCGCGGGGGTGTACCCCGCGACGCGGCTCGGCAGGATCAGCTTCTCCAGAGCCGACGCGGGGACCGGGGCACCCTGCAACTGCTCGATGGCACGGGCCAGTCCGTCGATCCCGCGCAGGCTGTTGTCGCCGATGTGCTGCCACTGGGGGAGGAAGCCGGCCAGGGCGGCGGGCGGCACAGGCTCCAGCTCCTGGCGGAGTGCTGCGAGCGAGCGGCGGCGCAGGCGCCGCAGGACCGTGGCGTCGCACCACTCCTGTCCGATTCCTGCCGGGTGGAACTCGCCCTGCACGATCCGGCCGGACGCGGCGAGCCGTTGCAGCGCGCCGTCCGTGACAGCGCTGCCGAGACCGAAGCGGGCGGCGGCCCGGGTGGTGGTGAACGGGCCGTGGGTACGGGCATGGCGGGCCAGGAGGTCGCCGAGAGGATCCTTCACCGGCTCGGTGAAGGCCTCGGGAACGCCCACGGGCAACGCGGTTCCGAGGGCGTCGCGCAGCCGGCCCGCGTCCTCGATGGCCGCCCAGTGGGCGGACCCGCCGATCCGCACCTGGATCGCGCGCCGGGCCGAGGCGAGCTCGGGCGCCCATTCGGACTCGGCACCGCGCGAGGCCAGTTCGTCGTCGGTGAGCGGACCGAGGACGCGCAGGAGATCGGCGACTCCTTCGATGTCCTTGATCCTCCGGTCGTCCGTCAGCCACTGCAGCTCCCGCTCCAGTTCGTCCAGGACATCGGCGTCGAGGAGCTCGCGCAGCTCCGCCTGGCCGAGCAGCTCGGCCAGGAGGTGGGAGTCGAGCGAGAGTGCGGCGGCACGCCGCTCGGCGAGAGGGGAGTCACCCTCGTACAGGAACTGTGCGACGTAGCCGAAGAGGAGCGAGCGCGCGAACGGTGAAGGCTCGGTGGTCGTCACCTCGACCAGACGGATGCGGCGTGCCTCCAGGTCGCCCATCAGCTCCGTGAGACCCGGGACGTCGAAGACATCCTGGAGGCACTCGCGGACCGCTTCGAGAACGATCGGGAACGAGCCGAACTCGGAGGCCACCTGCAGCAACTGGGACGCTCTCTGGCGCTGCTGCCAGAGCGGTGTGCGCTTCCCGGGGCTGCGGCGGGGCAACAGGAGGGCACGCGCCGCACATTCACGGAACCTGGATGCGAACAGGGCCGATCCGCCCACCTGATCGGTGACGACCTGGCTGATCTCCCCCTTGTCGAAGACCACATCCGTGGCGCCGACGGGAGGCTGCTCACTGTCGTACCCGCCGGCACCCGGGAAACCCGGGGCCACGTCGCCCGGCCCGGACTCGGGATCCGCCTGGTGTCCGGGACCCGCCTGCACCGGGTCGAAGTCGAGCAGATCGAGGCCCATCAGATCGGCGTCCGGAAGCCGCAGCACGATGCCGTCGTCCGCATGCATGATCTGGGCGTCCATGCCGTAGCGCTCGGCGAGCCGGGCGGACAGGGCGAGAGCCCAGGGGGCGTGCACCTGGGCACCGAACGGCGAATGCACCACGATCCGCCAGTCGCCGAGCTCGTCGCGGAACCTCTCGACGAGGATGGTCCGGTCGTCGGGGACGTGACCGCAGGCACGACGCTGCTCGTCCAGGTACGACAGGATGTTGTCCGCGGCCCAGGTGTCGAGGCCGGCAGCGAGCAGCCGGTGCCGGGCGTCCTCGGGCGACAGCCCGCCGACCTCCCGGAGAAAAGCGCCCAGCGCGCGGCCCAGCTCCAGCGGCCGCCCCAGTTGGTCGCCCTTCCAGAACGGCAGGCGCCCCGGGACACCGGGGGCGGGCGAGACCAGGACCCGGTCCCTGGTGATGTCCTCGATCCGCCAGGACGTGGTGCCCAGAGTGAAGACGTCGCCGATCCGGGACTCGTACACCATCTCCTCGTCCAGCTCGCCGACCCGTCCGCCGCCCTTCTTGGGGTCCGCTCCGGCGAGGAAGACCCCGAAGAGTCCGCGGTCGGGGATGGTGCCGCCCGAGGTGACGGCGAGTCGCTGGGCACCGGGGCGGCCCGTGACCGTACCGGCGACGCGGTCCCAGACGACGCGCGGGCGCAGCTCAGCGAATGCGTCGGACGGATAGCGCCCGGCCAGCATGTCGAGCACCGCCGTGAACGCGGATTCGGGCAGCGAGGCGAACGGGGCGGCCCGCCGGGCGAGGGCCAGCAGATCATCGGCCTGCCAGGTGTCGAGCGCCACCATGGCGACCAGCTGCTGGGCCAGCACGTCCAGGGGGTTGGACGGGATCCGCAGGGCCTCGATGGCTCCCTGGCGCATCCGCTCGGTGACCACCGCCGCCTGCACCAGATCGCCGCGGTACTTGGGGAAGACCACCCCGGTGGACACCGCGCCCACCTGGTGCCCGGCGCGGCCCACCCTCTGCAGCCCCGAGGCGACGGACGGCGGGGACTCGACCTGGATCACCAGGTCTACCGCACCCATGTCGATACCGAGCTCCAGGCTCGAGGTGGCGACCACAGCGGGCAGCCGGCCGGCCTTGAGGTCCTCCTCGACCTGGGAGCGCTGCTCCTTGGACACCGAACCGTGGTGCGCACGGGCGAGCAGAGCGGGCGCACCCTTGGCCGCCCCGGACTCGGCCATGATCTCGGCGGGGGAGTGGGCCTCGGGCATCGCTTCGCCCGTTGCCCGCTCGTAGGCGATCTCGTTGAGCCGATTGCAGAGCCGCTCCGCCAGCCGCCGGGAGTTGGCGAAGACGATGGTGGAACGGTGGGACTGGACGAGATCCGCGATCCGCTCCTCTACATGCGGCCAGATCGACGGCTTCTCCGCCTGGTCCGCCCCGCCGTCGGTGGCGGGAGAGCCGCCCAGTTCACCGAGATCCTCGACAGGAACCACGACCGACAGGTCGAACTCCTTGGTGGACGGAGGCTGGACGATCTCCACCTTCCGCTGCGGCGACAGGAAGCGCGCCACCTCGCCGACCGGGCGCACGGTCGCCGACAGCCCGATGCGACGCGCAGGCCGCGGCAGCAGCTCGTCCAGGCGCTCCAACGACACGGCGAGGTGGGCACCACGCTTCGTGCCCGCGACGGCGTGCACCTCGTCCAGAATCACCGTCTCGACCCCCGCGAGCGCCTCCCGGGCCGATGAGGTGAGCATCAGGAACAGCGATTCGGGGGTGGTGATGAGGATGTCAGGCGGCTTGGTCGCCATCGAACGGCGCTCGGCCGGCGGGGTGTCGCCGGAGCGGATCCCGACCCGCACCTCCGGCTCGGGAAGCCCCAGACGCACCGACTCCTGGCGGATCCCGGTCAGCGGCGAGCGCAGATTGCGCTCCACATCGACCGCGAGAGCCTTCAGCGGCGATACGTACAGCACCCGACAGCGCTTCTTCGCCTCGGCCGGCGGCGGGACCGCGGCCAGCCGGTCCAGCGAGGCGAGGAAGGCGGCGAGCGTCTTGCCCGAACCGGTCGGCGCGACGACCAGAACGTCCGAACCCTCGCCGATGGCACGCCAGGCACCCTCCTGCGCCGCGGTGGGCGCGTCGAAGGCACCTGTGAACCAGCTGCGGGTCGCGGGTGAGAACGAATCGAGTGCGGAACCGGCCATGTCCCCCATCGTGCACCCCACCACTGACAACGGCCGCCGAGCGTGCCTGACGTCCACCGAGCGGACCTGCGGGCACCGGCCCGGAGCTGCGAGAATGCGAGCATGGCGGCAGCGGGAGCAACGGAGGAATGGGCGAGGTACTGGCGGCACGCCGAGCTGCCCGAGCTCGATCTGCTGCGCGCCCGGTATGTCCGTCACACCTTCCCGCGCCACAGTCACGAGGGCTACGTCTTCGGCACGATCACCCGCGGGATCGAGGACGTGGGGCTGCCCGACGGCACCGTGCACGCCGGTCCGGGCACCGTGGTCATGATCAACCCGGAGGTGCCGCACACCGCCCGCGCCGGAGACCCCGACGGCTGGGTGTACGCCACGCTCTACCCGTCCGCCCAGGTGGTCAACGACATCGCGGCCGACCTGACGAGCCTGCGCGGCACCGTCGGTTTCGCCGAGACCAGCACGGCGGACCCCGAGGCGGGCCGGCTGATCACGGAGGTCCACCGGGCGGCGGAGGAGAGCAACGCGCTCGCGGCCGACAGCCTGCTGAGGGTTCTGGTCGCCCGGCTGCTGGACAGCCACGGCCGGGTGCTGCCCACGCGTACGCCCCGCTCCGCAGGCGCCGGCGACGCAGCCCGTGCGCGGGCGGCACTGGAGGCGCGGATGGAGCGGCCGCCCACCCTGGAGGCGCTCGCCGCCGAGCTCGGCACCAGCCCCTTCGCGCTGCTCCGGGCCTTCAAGAAGCAGTACGGAATGCCACCGCACACCTGGCTCACCGACGCCCGGGTCCGCCGGGCACGGCAGCTGCTGGACGCGGGGACCGCGCCCGCCGATGCCGCCACGGCCGTCGGCTTCACCGACCAGCCGCACCTCAACCGCCACTTCACCCGGATCGTGGGAGTGCCCCCGGGCGCGTACCGGCGCGAGCGTGCAAGAACGTACAAGACCGGCACGTAACTCGCCACGTAACGTTCCGGGCGTGGCAGAACAGACAGCACCCCCCGAAAGTGTCGGCGTCATAGCCGGCAACCCGCCCGCCGTCGAGGAGAAGACGGACGCGGCGGTCGTCCGCGACGCGCTCGGCGTGGGCGTGGCCGTAGGGCTCTCCGGCTTCGCGTTCGGGGTCACCTCGGCAGGCTCCGGGCTGACCCTCCTGCAGACCTGCGTACTCAGCCTCCTCGTCTTCACCGGCGCCTCGCAGTTCGCCCTCGTGGGCGCGCTCGCGGCGGGCGGCAACCCCTACACCGCCGCGGCCGGCGCGTTCTTCCTGGGCGTACGCAACGCCTTCTACGGGCTGCGGCTGTCGCAGCTGCTCGCCCTGCCGCGCGCGGTACGGCCCTTCGCCGCCCACTGGGTCATCGACGAGACGACCGCGGTCACTCTTCCCCAGCCCACCCGTCGGGCAGCGCGCATCGGTTTCACGGTCACCGGACTCACCCTCTACGTGCTGTGGAACCTGACCACGCTGGTGGGCGCACTCGGTGCCGAGGCGCTCGGCGACACCGACACCTGGGGGCTGGACGCGGCGAGCCCCGCCGTGTTCCTCGCCCTGCTCGCGCCGATGCTGAAGAGCACCACGGAGCGCGTCACGGCCGGCGTCGCGGTTCTGCTGGCCCTCGGGCTGCTGCCGGTACTGCCCGCCGGCGTACCCGTGCTGCTGTCCGCGCTGGCAGCACCCGTAGTCCTCTTCCTGATGGGACGCGGGAAGACCGCGAAGACCGAAACCGCCGCAGAAGAGCCCGAGGAGCGTCGATGAACGTCTGGATCGCCATCGGACTCACCGTGGCCGGCTGCTATCTGGCCAAGCTCGCGGGGCTGCTGGTTCCCGCCGGAGTGCTGGAGCGACCGGTCGTCCAGCGGCTGGCCGCGCTGCTGCCGGTGGCGCTGCTCGCGGCCCTCACCGCGCAGCAGACCTTCGGCGACGGACAGCAACTGGTACTGGACGCCAGAGCTGCCGGGCTCGCCGCAGCGGCCCTCGCACTCGTTCTGCGGGCGCCCTTCCTGGTCGTCGTCGGCGCCGCCGTCGTGGTCACCGCGGGGGTGCGCGCCCTGGGATAGGCGGTCGGCAGCGGATCAGCGGAGGCTGCGCCCGTGCGCCCGCAAGGTCTGCAGGGCCTTGAGCGTCACGATCGGGCGCCCCTCGAGAGCCGTGCCCGGTGCCCACTGCCGCCAGGTGACCGGCCAGCCGCCGTCCTCCTGCTGTTCGGCCTCCAGATGATCGAGCGAACGGTCCAGCTCGGCGTCGCTGAACCAGCGGCGCGCGAGCGACCCGGGCGTACGCGCGTAGTCGTACGGGAAGTGGTGCTCACCGGGCGCGTATCCGGGAGCCACCGGGTGGTCCGCGGACCGCTGCGGATCCAGCACCACCAGCCGCTGCTCACGCACCAGCCGCCCCAGACGGTCGGCGGCGGCTTCGGCGCGCGCCCGGTCCGGGACACCGTCCAGGAAGGCGACGGCCGCCTCGATCTCGTAGGGGTGGGACTGCTCCAGCGCTTCCACGGCGGTCCAGCAGAAATCGGTGGCCCGGAAGAGCCAGGCGTGCCACACCTGATTACGGTGCAGCAGCCCGACGACGGGGCCCGTGGCCAGCAGTTCGGCGGGCGGATCGTCGACGACCGGGATGAACGGGGCGGCGGGATAGCCGCGCTGAGAGGGGTGGAGCGCCGGCAGTGCGCCCTCTTTGGTCGACACATCGGTGAGATAGCGACAGATCCGTTCCACGCGCAGACCGGTGCAACGACCGATCGAATCGAGAACACTCAGCGCGTGAGCGGTATGCAGCGGCTGGCTCACGGGCCCGCGCAGATCGGGTTCGAGCGAGTGCCCGTAGCCGCCGTCCTCGTTCAGATAGGCGGCGAGCGCGGTCTCGACCACATCCGCACCCCCGTCCAGGAAGTGGTGGGCGAACCGCCGCTGCTCGAGGACACGTGCGGTGAGCCAGATGAACTGCTCGGCGCGGGCGAGGGAATTTGCTCCGGTTCCAGCCATGGACCGACCGTAGAGGGGAAAGCGCAGCCGGTAGGGCGTACCGGCTCGGCTGCACCCTCAGGAGCGGGATACTGAAGGCATGCGGTTGACGATTTTCTGGGAGCGGATGGCGGACCACTTCGGTGAGGGGTACGCGGATTCCTTCGCGCGCGACCACGTGATGGCCGAGCTCGGAGGCCTGACGGTGCACGAGGCACTGGCCGCGGGCTGGGAGACCAAGGACGTCTGGCGCGGGGTCTGCTCGGCGGTCGGCATCCCCGCCGACAAGCGCTGACCGCAAGGTCCGGCACCGGGGCGGGCATCCGCTGTCACCGGAGTGAGCGAGACTTGTCCCGTGGCACCGACAGACGAGACCGCCGAGATCCAGCAGCCCGACTCACCCCCCGTCCCGCCCGCCGAGCCACCGACCCCACCGACCGGCAGCGGTCCGGTCCGGATGCCTGCCTGGCTGCCGCGCGCGATGATCCTCGCCCTGGCGCTCTACGGGTGCTTCCAGCTCGGCAGCTGGGCGTTCGACCAGCTCATCGGGTTGCTGACCAACGTACTCATCGCCTTCTTCCTGGCGCTCGCCATCGAGCCGGCGGTCAGCCGCATGGCGACGCGCGGGATGCGCCGTGGACTCGCCACCTTCCTGGTCTCCCTCGGTGTGCTGATCTTCGGAGTCGGCTTCGTCGTCCTGCTCGGCTCCATGCTCGCGGGCCAGATCGTCGACATGGTCGAGGACTTCCCCCAGTACCTCGACTCGGTGATCAACTGGGTCAACGAGACCTTCCACACCTCCCTCTCGCGGGTCGAGGTGCAGGACAGCCTGCTCCACTCGGACTGGCTCCAGAAGTACGTCCAGAACAGCGCGACCGGGGTGCTCGACGTCTCCACGACGGTGCTCGGCGGGCTCTTCCGGCTGCTGACGATCTTCCTGTTCTCGTTCTACTTCGCGGCCGACGGCCCCCGGCTGCGGCGGGCGCTGTGCTCCGTACTGCCGCCCGCCCGGCAGGCGGAGGTACTGCGCGCCTGGGAGATCGCGGTCGACAAGACCGGCGGCTACATCTACTCGCGCGGCCTGATGGCGCTGATCTCCGGAGTGGCGCACTACATCCTGCTGGTGATCCTCGGAGTGCCGTACGCTCCGGCGCTCGCGGTCTGGGTCGGTCTGGTCTCGCAGTTCATCCCGACGATCGGCACGTACCTCGCGGGTGCGCTGCCGATGCTGATCGCCTTCACCGTCAATCCCTGGTACGCGCTGTGGGTGCTCGGATTCGTCGTGGTCTACCAGCAGTTCGAGAACTACGTGCTGCAGCCCAAGGTCACCTCGAAGACGGTCGACATCCACCCCGCCGTCGCCTTCGGATCCGTGGTCGCGGGTACCGCTCTGATGGGCGCGGTCGGTGCACTGATCGCCATTCCGGCGGTGGCGACGCTCCAGGCATTCCTGGGCGCGTACGTGAAGCGCTACGCCGTGACGGACGACCCGAGGGTGCGTGGCGGCCACGGCCGGCGCCGCGGTGAGCCGGTGCTGTCACGGATCCGCCGTGCGATCAGGGGCCGCGGCGACCGGTGACGCGGGGCTGCGATCGGCGGCGCCGCAGACCGGTGACGCGGGCTGCCGGCTCAGCGGTAGCCGGAGACGTCGGCGGGCAGTCCGGGGTCCTGGACCTCGATGAGGTACCTCCAGGCGTCGGGCCGGCTGCCGTCGAGATCGGTGAAGCCGTAGACCTGCGCCAGCCGGCCGCTCGACAGCGAGTCCCCGTTCCAGCGAGCCACTTCGGGATCCTGGGCGAGCGCGGCCACGGCCCGTCCGACGAACGCCGGTGACTCGGAGATGGCGAAGTGGGGCGAGTGGGCGACGGCGTCACGCCAGTTCGCCTCGGTGACGCCGTGGGCCTGGAGCACGGCCTCGGACCTGAGCCAGCCCGGAGTGAGCGACACCGCGGTCGCCCCATGCGGCTCCACCTCGTGCGCGAGGGCGAAGGCCATCCGGTTCACCGCGGCCTTCGCGAGGTCGTAGAAGAACGACACCCGGTAGTTGGTGGTGTTGTACTCGTCAGTGCCGTCCGTCACCTCGACCACCAGGCCGCCCGGTGTCGCGATGAGGAGCGGGATCGCGAAGTGGCTGGTGATCGCGTGGGTGTCCACGGCCAGGCGCAGCGTGCGCAGCCCGGTGTCCAGGGACGACTCCCACACGGTCTTGGCCCACTCGATCTCGGCGCCCCAGATGTCGTTGACCAGGACGTGCAGAGCACCCTGCTCGCTGCGGATGCGTGCCACCAGCGCGCTGACCTGGGCGGGCACGAGATGGTCGACCTGGACGGGGATGCCGTGTCCGCCTGCCTCGTCGACGAGCGCCGCGGTCTCCTCGATGGTCTCGGGGCGGTCCATCTCCGACCTCTCGGAACCACTGGTGCGTCCGGTGACGTACACGATCGCTCCGGCCGCTCCCAGCTGTACGGCGATTCCACGGCCCGCACCGCGTGTACCACCGGCGACAAGAGCGACTTTCCCTGACAGACCACTCGGAGGCATCTCCATGACGCCGGAACCTAGCATGGCGCCTGTCACTTTTCGTTGACTCGTTCGACCTTGGCTGTTATAAGCCACTACTCTCGGCCGTACTGGCCCGGCGCGGTGCGCTTGACACCAAAATCGAACATCCATTCTCATTGGATTTCGGCCGGGTTTTCCCGGGCACGACCGTGGAGTTGTCCACAGGTCGGGAGGACGTCGAGGCCCATTGTCAGTGGCAGGGGTTAGCGTCTTTGACGTGAAGCGATCGACTCAAGCAAATCGGGTGGAACCCATGGCAGGTAACGACCGCGAGAAGGCGCTGGACGCCGCACTCGCACAAATTGAGCGCCAATTCGGCAAGGGCGCGGTGATGCGCCTCGGTGAGCGGCCGAACGAGCCCATCGAGGTGATCCCCACCGGGTCGACGGCACTCGACGTCGCGCTCGGCGTCGGCGGCCTGCCGCGCGGCCGTGTGGTGGAGGTGTACGGACCGGAGTCCTCCGGCAAGACGACGCTGACGCTGCACGCCGTGGCGAATGCGCAGAAGCTCGGCGGCACGGTGGCCTTCATCGACGCCGAGCACGCCCTCGACCCCGAGTACGCGAAGAAGCTCGGCGTCGACATCGACAACCTCATCCTGTCCCAGCCGGACAACGGTGAGCAGGCTCTCGAGATCGTCGACATGCTGATCCGCTCGGGCGCCCTCGACCTGATCGTCATCGACTCCGTCGCGGCCCTGGTGCCCCGTGCGGAGATCGAGGGCGAGATGGGTGACTCGCACGTGGGTCTGCAGGCTCGTCTGATGAGCCAGGCGCTCCGGAAGATCACCAGTGCGCTCAACCAGTCCAAGACCACCGCGATCTTCATCAACCAGCTCCGCGAGAAGATCGGCGTGATGTTCGGCTCGCCGGAGACCACCACGGGTGGCCGCGCGCTCAAGTTCTACGCCTCGGTGCGCCTCGACATCCGACGGATCGAGACGCTCAAGGACGGCACCGACGCCGTCGGCAACCGCACGCGCGTCAAGGTCGTCAAGAACAAGGTCGCGCCGCCCTTCAAGCAGGCCGAGTTCGACATCCTCTACGGCCAGGGCATCAGCCGCGAGGGCGGTCTGATCGACATGGGCGTGGACCACGGCTTCGTCCGCAAGGCCGGCGCCTGGTACACGTACGAGGGCGACCAGCTCGGCCAGGGCAAGGAGAACGCCCGCAACTTCCTCAAGGACAACCCCGATCTCGCCAACGAGATCGAGAAGAAGATCCTGGAGAAGCTCGGCATCGGTGTGCGGCCGAAGGACCCGGCGACGGAGCCCGCTGCCGACGCGACCGCCACCGCGGGTGCCGCCGACGGAGCGGCGAAGTCGGTGCCCGCTCCTGCGACCAAGGCCAAGCCCGCCAAGGCTGCGGCGGCCAAGAGCTAGGCCGTGACGCGACGCACGGAGTGGCAGGACAGCGCCGCCGGCACGGGTCCCTGCCCCGAATTCGCCGCAGAGTCCGCAGACGGTCCCCCGGGTTCCGGCCCGGGGACCGGGTTCGGTGAGGGCGCGGGGCGTCGTTCCCGCTCCCGTTCCAGAAGCAGCGGTTCCCCCGCCCCGTCGAGGGCCGGGAAGGGGGAACCGCTCGACCCGGTCGAGCAGGCGCGCAACATCTGCCTGAGGCTGCTGACCGGGACCCCGCGCACGCGCAAGCAGCTCGCCGACGCCCTGCGTAAACGGGAGATCCCCGACGAGGCGGCCGAGGAAGTGCTGTCGCGCTTCGAGGACGTCGGGCTGATCAACGACGCGGCGTTCGCGGGCGCCTGGGTCGAATCCCGGCACCACGGCAGAGGGCTGGCCCGTCGTGCTCTCGTGCAGGAGCTGCGCACCAAGGGCGTGGACTCCGCGCTGATCGACGAGGCGGTCGGACAGCTCGATGCCGAGCAGGAGGAGGAGACCGCCAGGGAGCTCGTCGCGCGCAAGCTCCGCTCCACCCGGGGGCTGGACCGGGACAAGCGGCTGCGCCGGCTCGCGGGCATGCTCGCGCGCAAGGGGTACGGGGAGGGGATGGCCCTGCGCGTGGTCCGTCAGGCGATCGAGCAGGAGGGCGAGGACGCGGAAGGGCTGGACGAGACCTACTGAGAGTGGTCGGCGGTAGCGGAGGGGGCTGTCGCCGGCCGGTGTCGGAGGGGATCGGCACCGCGCGTGCATGGTCCGAAGTCCCGCAGACCGCGGCGTGCGGCAGATTCCGGGCCCGCATGCCCGGCGTGGGGCAGGTTCAGGGTCCCACAGGCTCAGTGTCCGGCCAGGGATGCCCGGCGGATCGTGGCGTCGAGCAGGGCCAGCGCATCCGAGGCGGTACGCCCGGGACAACGGTTCCACGGGCCGATCAGTCCGGTCCAGCCCTGTGAGCGCAGCTCGGTGATCAGCCAGGCACCCGCCCGGTCCACAGTGTCCAGGGAGCCGTAGCCGAGCCTGTGCGCGGTCAGCATCGCCCCGCACACACAGCGGGCACCGCGGGCGTTGCGCAGACGGTACGGCGTGTTCTGCCAGCCCCACTCGGTCAGGATCTGCCGCGCGTAGCCGAGATGGGTGGAAGGGCGGACATCAGGCTGCCCGATGCGGCGCCACGCGTGAAGGCGCTCCGGCAGGACCGCACCCAGCCGCCCCGGGAGAGGGCGCTCGCGGGGGAGTGCGACGGGCATCGCCCGCAGCGAGTCGTCGATGAGCCGGTCGACGGGCACGGACAGCAGATCCCGCCAGTCGGCCGGGGGCCGGGACGGTGCTGAGGGTGACGGCGTGGGTGCCGGGAGGCCCGACTCGGGGGCGGTGCGCTCCCAGCCCGTGACGATCTGCTGCCACACCTGCGTGTCATGGAGCAGCGAGGCGTGGGTGTCGAGCTGGTCAGGGGTGAGGCGAGCGGTTTCCATCGGCGCGACATCTCCGTACATTCCGATCCTCAGTGATGAGGCGAATGTCCGTCGCGCGAGGCGAATGCTCCACCCGGGAGCGGCGTTCGGGTGGGTCGGGGCACCATGCGGTCCTGCGAGCGGCAGCGCGGCCTGCCCCGACTTCACCCGGACTGCGACCGATGGTGGGGTCCGGCCGGAGGACCGGGCACCCGTACAGGTTCAGCTGCCAGGACCGCGAGTCAGAGAGCGACCGGCAGCCCGGCGGAACGCCAGGCCTGGAAGCCGCCGACCAGGTCGGTGGCCCGGTGCAGTCCCAACTGCCGAAGGGAATCGACCGCCAGACTCGACGCGTACCCCTCGTTGCAGATCACCACGACCCGCAGATCGTGGCTCACGGCCTCCGGAGCGCGGTGGCTCCCCTGCGGATCGAGCCGCCACTCCAGCTCGTTGCGCTCGACGACCAGTGCGCCAGGGATCCGGCCGTCCGCCTCGCGCAGCGCCGCGTAACGGATGTCGACCAGCAGCGCTCCGTCCGCCGCCGCGGCAGCGGCCTCCTCCGGGCCGATGCGCTCGTAGCCGGCCCGGACCCGGTCCAGCAGCTCGTCGATCCCGACCCGCTCCGTCCGCTGCTCCTGTGCGCTGCTCACTGCCAGTCCTCCGGGCGTTCGGTCTGCTCCAGGCGGAGCACCGCACCCGTCCGGCTGAAACGGCGGATCTGCGGCAGTGGCGGGTAGTAGGCGTGCACCGATACGGCGTGTTCGTTTTCGGACCTGTTGAGCACCTCGTGCACATGGTGCCGGCCGAACGCCCTGCCCCGGCCCTTCGCCAGCTGCCGGGTCCGGTCGATCCCGTCCGACAGCTCAAGGGTCTTCCAGCCGTCGGCGGGCAGCCGGGCGGCCAGCGAGTGCTCGGTGAGGGCACCTGCGGCCAGGGTGAACGCGCCGATCGATTCGGCGTGGTCGTGCCAACCGGTGCCGGTACCCGGCGGCCAGCCGATCAGCCAGGCCTCGCTGCCACCGGGGCCGTCGAGCCGGAGCCAGGTGCGGCCCTCGGGATCGAGCGGTAGCGAGGCGATGAGCGCGGCGTCGTCCGCGGTACGTCGGACGAAGTGGAGGAGTTCCGTGGCCGTCGGCGCGGGGGTGGCGGTGCCGACGGCGGACGCGGGCGTGGGTACGGAGGGGGAAGGTGCAGACACGGGGACCGTCCTGAGAGTTCGCTTGGAGGCACGCGTCCGTACGGAAAGCGGCACGGCGCGGCATGACGCGGCGATTCAGCAGGACGGGCGACACACGCAGCCCGCATAGCGGACGAGGTCCATGTGGACCCTCCGCCACAGGCGCACATCGGTGTCGGTCATGATCTGGAGTACACCATGTGCGTGTGAGACGGTCAATTGACGTCCGCCGTCCGGTCGGAGGACGCGGGCGCACGCCCCGTGTCGTCGTCAGCTGCGTCGACCGCACCGCCGCGCGCCGCGTCGGCCGCGGCGAAGAGCTCCGCGGACCGGACCCCGCTGAACGCCGCCACGAGGTGTCCGTCCGGCCTGACCAGCAGCACCGTGTGCGCCGTTGCACCCGGATAGCTCTCGGTCACCAGGAGCTCGGCCTTCACGGGCAGCGCGTCCACCGCCTCGACGAGCCTGGGCATGACCCCGGCGGTCAGCCAATGCCGCCGGTCCCACACCCCGGTTCCCGGTGCGACCAGGATCACCAGCAGATGCCCCTGCCCCAGCCGGTCGCGCAGGCGCACGGTCTTCCCGTCGGGAGCCGTCACCCGCGCGTCGGCGACCGGCGCACCGGGGGGCGTGCCCACGGCAGTGTGCGCCCCGGCGCGTTGAGGTGATAGGGGGGACTGGGCGTACGAGGGGGGCGCACCCAGGGGGCCGCATCCCAGATGGCCATCGGCCAGCAGGGTGTCGTGCCCGCGCCCGCTGCCCGGTACCAGCGTGCGCAGGCCGGGTCCGCCACGCAGTATCGGCAGCGACTGATCGGCGGCGCGCAGCCGGGAGGCGACGGCAGCCCTCCGCTCCGCCTGGTAGCTGTCGAGCAGCAGCTCGGAGGCGCCGTGGTGCCAGGCCTGCGCAAGCTTCCAGGCCAGGTTCTCGGCATCCCGCAGTCCCTCGTCCAGCCCCTGGGTGCCGAGAGCCCCCAGCAGATGGGCGGCGTCGCCGGCCAGGAAGGCGCGCTTCGACCTCCAGCGCAGGGCCAGGCGGTGGTGCAGCGTGTACACGCCGGTGTCCAGCAGCTCATAGGCCGGGGTCTCGCCGCACCAGCCCGCGAGGGTGTCACGGATCCGGGCGACCAGAGCGTCAGGGGTGACGAGCTCACCACGAGGCGGCAGGAGCCAGTCCAGCCGCCAGACGCCGTCGGGCAGGGGCCGCGCGGTGACCTCCGCACCCCCGGTGCGCCACGGCGGCGCCCGGTGCAGCACGGCCTCGTCGGGCCACGGCAGTTCGGCACGGAGCGCGGCCACGGCATGCCGTTCCACCGCCGTACGGCCGGGAAACCTGATGTCCAGGAGCTTGCGCACGGTGGACCTGGCACCGTCGCAGCCGACCAGATAGCTGCCGCGCCACCACGTCGAACCGGGCTCCCTGGTGTGCACGGTGACACCGTGGGGGTCCTGCTCGAGCGTGTCGATCCTGCTGAACGGGACCATGGTGATCAGGTGCTGCGTGGAGGCTGCGGCCCGCAGACCCTGGGTGAGGGCGTGCTGGGGAAGGTGAACGGGCGAGGGCAGCGGCACAGGGCCTTGCGCGTCACCGAGCGGAACCGCGCGCACCAGCTGCTTGCGCCGCACCGAGCGCCACCCCGCCCAGCGCAGCCCTTCCTCGTGGAGGCTCTCGCACCCGAGCCGTTCGACCAGGTCCGCGGTGTCCTCGCGCAGAACCACGGTGCGGGCGGGACGGGGTTCGTCGTTGCCCGGCCCTTCGTCCAGCACGACGGAGGGGACGCCCTGGGCGGCGAGGGCGAGCGACAGTGCCAGGCCGACCGGCCCGGCCCCGACGACGATCACCGGGTCCACGGTGTGAACCCTCCGGCGCTGACGGTCGACGTCGTGAGGGAGGAAGGGGTTGCGGCGGCGGAGGCTCGGGGCGCGATCACAGAACGTATGCAACCTACTGCCGGTGCTTGCGTCAAGCGACAACGGAACGTGGCGGGGGGCGCGGCAACTGCGCCGGCGCCCCCCAGTGGATCCTTGACCGATGGCCCGTCAGACCTCGCGTGTGCCGTCCGACTTGACCGGCGGAGCCTCGATGGTCTCCAGGCCACCGTCCGGCGCGACGCCGACCACGGCGCCCGTGCTCTTCTTGGCGCGGCGCAGCCTGCCTTCGAGCCAGCTCGCGAACGAGGTGAGTGCGAAGTTCAGCACGATGTAGATCAGCGCGATGACGGTGAAGCACGCGATGGTGTTCGCGCCGTAGTTCGCGCTCATCGGACGGACCGAAGCGAGCAGCTCGGGGAAGGTGAGCACCGCACCGCCGAGAGCGGTGTCCTTCACGATGACGACGATCTGGCTGACGATCGCGGGCAGCATGGCGGTGACCGACTGCGGCAGCAGCACGTACCGCATGGTCTGGCCCTTGCGCATGCCGATCGCCTTGGCGGCATCCGTCTGCCCCTGCGGGAGGGATTGGATTCCGGCCCGCACGATCTCGGCGAGGACCGAGGCGTTGTACAGCACGAGACCCGTGACGACGGCGTACAGCGGCCGCATGTCGCTGCTGATGTCCGTGAATTCCGAGTACGCGGCGTTCGCCGCGATCATCAGGATCAGGACCGGGATGGCGCGGAAGAACTCCACGACGATTCCGGACGGCACCCGCACCGCCCGGTGGTCGGAGAGCCGACCGATACCGAACAGTGCCCCGAGCGGCAGAGCGATGATCAGGGCGAAGAACGCGGCCTTGAGCGTGTTCTGGAGCCCCGGCCAGAGGTACGTCTCCCACGGCAGGGAACTCGTGAAGAACGGCTCCCACTTCACCCAGTCCAGCTGGTGCTTCGAGTTCAGTCCGTCGTAGACCCACCACAGCGCGCCGGCGAAGACGATCAGGAAGAGGACCGAGTACAGGACGTTGCGCCGCTTGGCGCGGGGCCCCTGTGCGTCGAAGAGGACGGATGTCATCGCTTCACCGCCACCTTCTTGCTCACCCAGCCGAGGACAAGCCCGGTCGGGAGGGTGAGGCAGATGAATCCGAACGCGAAGACGGCAGAGATCAGGATCAGTTGAGCCTCTGCTTCGATGATGGTCTTCATGAGCGACGCAGCCTCGACGACACCGATCGCCGCGGCGACGGTGGTGTTCTTGGTCAATGCGATCAGCACATTGGCCAGCGGATTGACGACTGAGCGGAAGGCCTGCGGAAGGATGATCAGGCGCAGTACCTGGGTGAAGCTCAGCCCGAGTGCGCGGGCGGCCTCGGCCTGGCCGGCAGGCACGGTGTTGATGCCCGAGCGCAGTGCCTCGCAGACGAAGGCGGCGGTGTAGAGGGCGAGCGCGAGTACCGCGAGCCGGAAGTTGATGACCTTGAAGTCGTCGGATCCGAAGGTGATCCTGAGCGTCTGGAAGAGGCCCAGAGACGCGAAGACGATGATCACGGTCAGCGGGATGTTGCGGACGATGTTCACATAGGCGGTTCCGAAACCGCGCATCAGGGGGACCGGGCCGACCCGCATGCCGGCCAGCAGCGTTCCCCATATGAGGGCACCGAGGGCGGAGTAGACGGTGAGCTTCACCGTCACCCAGAAGGCCCCCAGTAGGTCGTAGGGCTCAAGAAAGTCGAACACGATCTCCCGTGCTTCCGCGTGTGGTGAGGGCACGGTGCGCCGCCTCGACGGCGGCGCACCTCATCGGCCCAGCTTCGGACCGCCCGCAATGGGGGTCTTACTTGACGATGTTGCCGATCTTCGGGGCAGGCTCGTTCTTGTAGTTGGCCGGGCCGAAGTTGGTCTCGACCGCCTTGTCCCACGAACCGTCCGAGACCATCTTGGTGAGCGCGGCGTCGATCTTCTTCTTGAGGTCGGCGTCGCCCTTCTTCAGACCGATGCCGTAGTTCTCGTTGGACATCTTGAAGCCGGCGAGCTTGAACTTGCCCTGGAACTGGGCCTGCGAGGCGAAGCCGGCCAGGATGGAGTCATCGGTCGTCAGCGCGTCGACAGCCTCGTTCTCCAGACCGGTCAGGCACTCGGAGTAGCCGCCGTACTCCTGCAGCTGCGCCTTCGGGGCGAGCTTCTCCTTGACGTTCGCCGCAGAGGTCGAACCGGTCACGGAGCAGAGGTTCTTCGAGTTCAGGTCGGCCGGGGACTTGATCGAGTCGTCACCGGCGCGGACCAGGATGTCCTGGTGCGCCAGCAGGTACGGGCCGGCGAAGTCGACCTTCTGCAGGCGCTCGTCGTTGATCGAGTAGGAGGCGGCGATGAACTTGACGTCGCCGCGCTCGATCGCGGTCTCACGGTCGGCGCTCTTCGTCTCCTTGAAGACGATGTTCTTCGCGTCGAAGCCGAGCTCCTTGGCGACGTACGTGGCGACGTCGACGTCGAAGCCGGTGTACTTGCCCTCGGGCGTCTTCAGACCGATGCCGGGCTGGTCGATCTTGATACCGATCGTGATCTTCTCGCCGCCGCCGGATCCCGCGGCGTCGTCCTTGTCGTCGGAACCACAAGCGGTGGCGGTGAGGGCGAGCGCGAGCACGGCGGCCGAGGCGGCGGTGATCTTACGAAGCTGCATGGTGAAATTCCCTGGGTTGACGCGATGTGAGTATTCAGCTGGTCCGCAGAACAGTCGTGCCGGATCAGTGGTGAAGGATCTTCGACAGGAAGTCCTTGGCCCGGTCACTGCGCGGGTTGCTGAAGAACTGGTCGGGTACTGCCTCTTCGACGATCTTCCCGTCCGCCATGAAGACGACGCGGTTGGCCGCCGACCTGGCGAAGCCCATCTCGTGGGTGACGACGACCATGGTCATCCCGTCCCGGGCGAGCTGCTGCATGACCTCCAGCACCTCATTGATCATTTCCGGGTCGAGCGCGGACGTCGGCTCGTCGAACAGCATGACCTTGGGGTCCATCGCCAACGCACGTGCGATGGCGACGCGTTGCTGCTGACCGCCGGAGAGCTGCGAAGGGTACTTGTCGGCCTGTGTTGCCACGCCCACCCGGTCGAGCAGCGAACGTGCCTTGTCCTCTGCGACCGCCTTGTCCATCTTGCGGACCTTGAGCTGGCCCAGCATCACGTTCTCGAGCACCGTCTTGTGCGCGAAGAGATTGAACGACTGGAAGACCATGCCGACGTCGGCACGCAGCCTGGCCAGCTCCTTGCCCTCCTGAGGCAGCGGCTTGCCGTCGATCGTGATCGCGCCCGAGTCGATCGTCTCCAAGCGGTTGATCGTGCGGCACAGCGTGGACTTCCCGGACCCGGAGGGCCCGATGACGACGACGACCTCGCCACGGGCGATGGTCAGGTCGATGTCCTGGAGCACATGCAGCGCGCCGAAGTGCTTGTTGACGTTGCTCAGTACGACAAGGT
This sequence comes from Streptomyces sp. NBC_00887, assembly GCF_045207585.1. Classification (NCBI taxonomy): domain Bacteria; kingdom Bacillati; phylum Actinomycetota; class Actinomycetes; order Kitasatosporales; family Streptomycetaceae; genus Streptomyces; species Streptomyces sp. NBC_00887. The sequence continues at coordinate 4,104,141 of NZ_CP108788.1, read as the reverse complement.
CGTCTCCCGCAGGTGCGGCATCCTCGGCGGCCTTGGTCACTGAAACTCCGCTCATCGGCTTTTTGCTCCGTCCTCCTCGGTTAGGGAAAGACCCTAGTGACGCAGTGCTACCAGCGTCATTACATCTGAGCGGAAATTGAGCATAACGATCCGGCCGCAACCGGACACACCGTGTGAACAGGGCGTCACGAGGCGCACGTCGGAGTACCGGGTGGGTAACGGAAACCCAGTGGTAACGGGCTTGGTCTTGACTGGCCTACCCGTCATCGGAGTGGATGCCCTGGTACGGGATGGCGTGAATCGTCTCCGTACGAGAAGGTTCGCGGGGCAGAACACCTGCGCAACACCACACATTGTTTTCAATCGTCCCGAAATGTCGGGAAGCGGAGAGGGGGGCCATGAGACTGCTGCTCGTCGAGGACGACGATCACGTCGCGGCGGCCCTGTCCGCCGTGCTCGCGCGGCACGGATTCCGGGTCGTGCACGCCCGCAACGGCGAGGAGGCCCTGCAGGCGCTGCTGCCCGCGGACAAGGAGCCCTTCGGAGTCGTTCTCCTCGACCTCGGCCTTCCCGACCAGGACGGCTACGAGGTGTGCGGGAAGATCCGCAAGCGTTCCGCGATCCCGGTGATCATGGTGACGGCGCGTGCCGATGTGCGCTCACGAATCCACGGCCTCAACCTCGGCGCCGACGACTACGTCGTCAAGCCCTACGACACCGGCGAGCTCCTCGCCCGGATCCACGCGGTCGCCCGGCGCAGGACCGCCGGCGAGGACACCGGTCAGACCCCCCTCGCAGCTCTGCGGATCGGCCCCGTGCACATCGAGCTGCCGACCCGCAGGGTCAGCGTCGACGATCACGAGGTCCAGCTCACGCGCAAGGAGTTCGACCTCCTCGCGCTGCTCGCCCAGCGTCCGGGTGTGGTCTTCCGCCGGGAACAGATCATCAGTGAGGTGTGGCGGACCAGCTGGGAGGGGACGGGGCGCACCCTCGAGGTGCACGTGGCGTCGCTGCGTTCCAAGCTGCGCCTTCCCGCACTGATCGAGACCGTGCGGGGCGTCGGCTACCGGCTCGTCCCGCCGTCCGCGTAGGGGCGAACGTTCCAGGTGCGTACCCGTCTGCTTCCCCTGCTCATCGTTCTGATGGCCGCCGTGCTGCTCGCGCTGGGCTTCCCGCTGGCCGTGCGGGTGGCCGCCGCCGAACAGCAGCGGGTCGTCATCGACCGGATCGACGACACGGCACGCTTCGCCGCACTCGCCCAGTTCGTCAGCGAGCCCGTGGGGGGCAACGACGAGCGACAGCGGATACTCCAGACCGAACTCGAGGCGTACGACTCGGTGTACGGGATCCGGGCAGGGGTCTTCTACCGGGACGACAGAGCCCTCGCGAAGGCGCCCGGCTCCTGGACCCTGCCGGTCGAGGGGGAGGGGCGTGAAGCGTTCAAGGAGGCGCTCCTCGGCCGCCGTTCCCACGACCCGCCCCAGGTGTGGCCGTGGCAGCAGGGCCGGATCGTCGTCGCTTCACCCGTGGTGCGCGACGGTGACGTGGTCGCTGTCGTCGTGACCGACTCGCCTACCGGTGAGATGCGGTCCCGTACGCTGCGCGGCTGGCTGCTGATCGCTCTCGGCGAGGCCGTGGCGATGCTGGTGGCGGTCGGCGCCGCGTTCCGGCTCACCGGCTGGGTGCTGCTGCCCGTACGGGTTCTGGACGCGGCGACCCACGACATCGCCAGCGGCCGGATGAGGTCCCGGGTCGTCGCGTCCGGAGGCCCGCCCGAGCTCAGGCGCCTGGCACGCTCGTTCAACGAGATGGCCGACAACGTCGAGGACGTACTGGAGCAGCAGCGCGCCTTCGTCGCGGACGCGTCGCACCAACTGCGCAACCCCCTGGCCGCGCTGCTGCTGCGGATCGAGCTCCTCGCGCTCGAACTCCCCGAGGGCAACGAGGAGATCGCCTCGGTGCGTACGGAGGGCAAGCGCCTGGCCCACGTCCTGGACGATCTGCTGGACCTGGCCCTGGCCGAACACGCAGCGGCGGATCTCCAGCTCACGGACATCGGGGCGCTCACCGCCGAACGCGTGGCCTCGTGGCGTCCGTCGGCCGAGGGCAAGGGGGTACGGCTGGTGCTGGACGGTGCGTCCGCGGTGACCGGCTGGGCCGACCCGATCGCGCTCTCCAGCGCCTTGGACGCCGTCGTCGACAACGCGCTGAAGTTCACCCCGGAGGGCGAGGAGGTCCGGGTCACCGTCGCCTCCGACGGTGCGGTCGCCACGGTGGTCGTCGCCGACCGCGGGCCCGGGCTGACCGAGCAGGAACTGGAGCGCATCGGTGACCGCTTCTGGCGCAGCAACCGGCACCAGAACATCAAGGGATCGGGCCTCGGGCTTTCGATCGCCCGGGTGCTGCTCGCAGCCGGCGGCGGAACGGTCGGCTACGACGAGCACGAACCGCACGGCCTGCGGGTGACGGTCAGCGTGCCCCGGAACCTTCCGCACGCGTGATGCGGAGGGTTCAGGGCTTGGCCGAGCGGTAGTAGCGCTTGGCGCCTTCGTGCAGCGGCAGCGGATCGGTGTAGATCGCGGTCCGCAGGTCCACCAGTTGCGCCGCGTGCACCTCGCGGCCGATCCGGTCCCGGCTGTCGATCACGGTCCGGGTGAAGGCCTCGGTCATCAGCGGATCCGTGCGATCGGTCGTGATCAGCAGATTGGCGACCGCGACGGTCTGTACGGCCTGACCCTGCTGCGCGTGAAGGTACGCGTCGGCGGGCATCACGGCCGAGCGATAGTGGCGGGTGGACCCGCCGGCTGCCTGGAGCTCGGTGATCAGCGGGTCCTCCAGCGGCACCAGGCGGATGGCGAACCGCTCCGAGAGCTCCTGCACCGCACCGGTCGGCAGACCTCCCGACCAGAAGAAGGCGTCCAGCCGGTCGTCCATGAGCCTGGCGGGCATCGTGTCGATACCGGCGGGGACCGGCGTGATGTCCTCGGCCGGGTCGACGCCCGCCGCCGTCATCAGCCGGTCGGCGACCAGGCGCACCCCCGATCCCTTCTGGCCCACGCCCACTCGCTCGCCCCGCAGATCGGCGACCTTCTGGATCTTCGAGCCCCTGGGCACGATCAGCTGGACGTAGTCGTCGTACAGCCGCACGCAGCCGCGCAGCCGAGCTCCACCCGGTTTGCCGCTCTGCAGATAGGTGGTCACGGCATCGGCGGTGGCGATGGTGAAGTCCGCCTGCCCCATCGCGACGCGTTCGATGTTCTGCTGCGACCCCTCGCTGGTCTGCAGCTCTATCGACACCTTGGGCATGTCCTTGGCCAGCGCACCCTCGAGCCGTTGCCCGTAGCGCTGGTAGACCCCGCTGCGTACGCCGGTGGAGAAGGTCAGCGATCCGCTCGGCTCCGGCTCCCCGAGCGGGAGCACCCACCACAGCAGCAGCCCGAGAACGACAGCGGCGACCGCGCCCCCCTGAAGGGTGCGTCGTGGGCCGAATCGGGACAGCGCGTGCAGCATGGCGCGATCCTGCCAGGCGGCCCCCCGTCCTGGCCAGGCCGGACGGCGGGAGAGGCTCCGGCGGCGGGAGGGGCGTCGCCAGCGCCTACCCTTGTCCCATGAGCAGCGGCAACCGGAGCGAAGCAGTGGACGTCCAGAAGAGCTACGAGGTACGCACTTACGGGTGCCAGATGAACGTCCACGACTCCGAACGCTTGTCGGGGCTGCTCGAGGACGCCGGATACGTGCGCGCCCCGGAGGGCTCCGACGGTGACGCCGACGTCGTCGTCTTCAACACCTGCGCGGTACGTGAGAACGCCGACAACAAGCTCTACGGCAACCTCGGCCGGCTCGCCCCGATGAAGACGAAGCGCCCCGGGATGCAGATCGCCGTCGGCGGCTGCCTCGCGCAGAAGGACCGCGACACCATCGTGCGTCGGGCGCCCTGGGTGGACGTGGTCTTCGGTACGCACAACATCGGCAAGCTGCCGGTGCTCCTGGAGCGTGCGCGCATCCAGGAGGAGGCGCAGATCGAGATCGCCGAGTCCCTGGAGGCGTTCCCCTCCACGCTGCCCACCCGCCGTGAATCCGCGTACGCCGCGTGGGTGTCGATCTCCGTGGGCTGCAACAACACCTGCACGTTCTGTATCGTCCCGGCGCTTCGGGGCAAGGAGAAGGACCGCCGCACCGGCGACATCCTGGCCGAGATCGAGGCGCTGGTCGCCGAGGGCGTCAGCGAGATCACGCTGCTCGGCCAGAACGTGAACGCGTACGGCTCCGACATCGGTGACCGCGAGGCCTTCTCCAAGCTGCTGCGCGCCTGCGGCGGCATCGACGGTCTGGAGCGTGTGCGGTTCACCTCGCCCCACCCGCGCGACTTCACCGACGACGTGATCGCGGCGATGGCCGGGACGCCGAACGTGATGCCGCAGCTCCACATGCCGATGCAGTCGGGTTCGGACACGATCCTGAAGGCGATGCGTCGCTCGTACCGTCAGGACCGTTTCCTCGGGATCATCGAGAAGGTGCGCGCCGCGATGCCGGACGCCGCCATCTCCACCGACATCATCGTGGGCTTCCCGGGTGAGACCGAGGAGGACTTCGAGCAGACGATGCACGCGGTGCGCGAGGCGCGTTTCGCGAACGCCTTCACCTTCCAGTACTCCAAGCGGCCCGGGACCCCGGCCGCCGACATGGAGGGGCAGATCCCCAAGGAGGTCGTCCAGGAGCGCTACATGCGCCTGTCCGCCCTCCAGGAGGAGATCTCCTGGGAGGAGAACAAGAAGCAGGTCGGCCGCACCCTGGAGGTCATGGTCGCCGAGGGTGAGGGGCGCAAGGACGGTGCCACGCACCGACTCTCCGGCCGGGCACCGGACAATCGCCTGGTCCACTTCACGAAGCCGGAGCAGGAGGTGCGTCCCGGTGACGTGGTGACCGTCGAGATCTCCTATGCCGCTCCGCATCACCTCCTCGCCGAGGGCGCTCCCCTGGGCGTACGGCGTACCCGGTCGGGAGACGCCTGGGACAAGCGGGCCGGTGCGGCTGCCGCGCAGCCCGCCGGAGTGATGCTGGGCCTGCCCGGCATCGGTGCTCCGGCTCCGCTGCCCGCCGCCGCGGCCCCGGGGTGCGCCCGGGACTGACGGCCGGAGGCCGACCCGGGGGATCACGTAGTGGCCGCTCCGGGGTGGCCGCGCAGGATCGCGCCCGGGGCGGCAGCAGTACGCTGACCGGCATGCTTGTCGCCGCCGCCGTCTGTCCCTGTCCGCCGCTCCTGGTTCCCGAAGTATCCGCCGGAGCCGCGCCCGAGCTCGACACCGCGAGGGCCGCGTGCGTCGACGCGCTGGGAGTACTGGCCGCCGCGCGGCCGGATCTGCTGATCGTGGTCGGGCCCGCAGGGCCTGAAGCGCGTGGGCCGTTTCCCGCAGGCTCGCCCGGTTCCTTCGCCGGGTTCGGCGTCGACCTCGGCGTGCGGCTGGGGGACGTACCCCCGGGGGCACCGGCTCCCGAGCGCCCGCTCCCGGAATCCCTCGCCGTCGGCGCCTGGCTGCTGGCTCGCGCCCGGTGGGCCGGCGCACCCGTCGAAGCGCTCGGGGTGGGGGAGCGGCTGGCCGCCGACCGCTGCGTCGATGCCGGACGGGACCTGGCCGGCAGGGCGGACAGGGTGGCCCTGCTGGTGATGGGCGACGGCAGCGCCTGCCGCACGGTCAAGGCCCCCGGCTACCTGGACGAGCGCGCGATCGACTTCGACACCGTCGTGGCCCGCGCGCTGGGTGCCGCGGACCTCACCGCGCTGGGCTCGCTGGACGAGTCGCTCGCGTACGAACTGAAGGCGGCGGGCCGGGCGCCGTGGCAGGTGCTCGCCGGCGCCGCCCAGGGGGCAGGGCTCGGCGGGCAGCTGCTGTACGAGGAGGCTCCCTACGGCGTGGGTTATGCCGTTGCCGCCTGGTCGTGATCAGCAGGAAGAGTGAGGAACGGCCGACACGCCTGAGGCCCGTGGGACGCGCGCGCCACGGGCCTCGCTGTTCACTCCTGGGTCAGGAAGCGGGGGGTGCGGGCGGTGCCGGAGGCGTACCGCCCTCGTTCCTGTGACCCAGGCGGTCGACCGCGTCCTTGGCCTTCTGCGTGCCGGACACGATCTTGTCGCTGTACTTGCCCTTGGTCTTCTGGTCGACCGTTCGAGCGGCCTTGTCGAGGCCCTGGTCGATCCTGCCCCCGTGTTGGTGCGCGAGGTCACCGACCTTTTCCCTGGCGGGGGCCAGCTTGGCCTTCAGGTTGTCCAGGAAACTCATGGGTCACCTTCCGTGCTGGGGGACTGTCGTCACATTTTACTCGTGGGGGGGCGGAAAGTGCGTTACGCACAGTGTCCGGTTGAGCCGGCCGGGCAAGGAGTCCGGATCCGGTGTGTGAAACGGACTTGTCCGGGAAGCCTCCCAGGGTTTGGGACACTGTCGCGGTGAGAAGATCAGCTCCCGTTCCCCGCGTCATCACCGTCGTCGGTCCCACCGCAGCCGGAAAGTCCGATCTGGGTGTGTTCCTCGCCCAGCAGCTCGGTGGTGAAGTGGTCAATGCCGACTCCATGCAGCTCTACCGCGGGATGGACATCGGCACAGCGAAGCTGACGGTCCCCGAGCGCGGTGACATTCCCCACCATCTGCTGGACATCTGGGACGTCACCGAGGCCGCGAGTGTCGCCGAGTACCAGCGGCTCGCCCGTGCGGAGATCGACCGGCTGCTCGCCGAAGGGCGCACGCCCGTCCTGGTGGGCGGTTCCGGCCTCTACGTGAAGGGCGCGATCGACGCCCTGGAATTCCCCGGTACGGATCCCGAGGTGCGCGGGCGGCTCGAACAGGAACTGACGGAGCACGGCTCCGGCGCGCTGCACACCCGGCTCGCCGCAGCGGACCCTGACGCCGCCCGGGCCATTCTGCCCAGTAACGGACGCCGCATCGTCCGCGCCCTGGAGGTCATCGAGATCACGGGCAAACCCTTCACGGCCAACCTCCCCGGGGACGAGGCGGTCTATGACGCACTCCAGATCGGTGTGGACGTCGAGCGCCCGGAACTGGACGCGAGGATCAGCGCCAGGGTGGACCGGATGTGGGAGGCCGGCCTCGTCGACGAGGTGCGCTCCCTGGAGGCTCTGGGGCTGCGCGAGGGGCGCACCGCCTCCCGCGCGCTGGGCTATCAGCAGGTGCTCGGGGTGCTTGCGGGTGAATGCACCGAGGAGGAGGCGCGCGCCGAAACGGTACGCGCCACCAAACGCTTCGCGCGCCGCCAGGACTCATGGTTCAGGCGCGACCCGCGAGTCCACTGGCTGAGCGGTGCCGAGGAACGGCGCCGGGAACTCCCGCACCGGGCGCTGGCGTTGGTCGAACGAGCGGTTACAGCCTGATCACGTGATTGCATCGGGACGCTCAGCGCGTCATTTCGGTGCCCGGGGCCGTGCCATCATCGAGCATCGATAGACCAGTGGAGTCCGAGTATGGGAGGGCGCGTGGCGATGGAGGCCGGCCCTCGCGATACAGACCAGGACGCACCGGATACGCAGCACGAGGCAGGACGACTGAGCCCTGACGGGCCGGACGAGCACGACGTGACCCCCGAGGTCGAAGTCGAGCTGCGCCCCGCCCGCCGCATGCGGATCTGGCAGCTCGCACCGATCGTCATTCTTGCCGCGCTCGGCTCCCTGATGTTCGCCTTCCCGCTCGCCTTCGAGTTCGGCGACGGTGGCGCGGTCGTGGCCATGCTGGGACTGCTCATCAGCTGCTGCGCCGCGGGCTGGGGCATGATGGCGGCCCGCCGGGTCGGCCATACATGGCCCGGTCTGCCGTCCAGAGGATCGAGCGAGCGCCCCGACTGGCGGGTGATCGGCCTGTACGTCGCCGTGTGCGCCGGAATCGTCGCCCTGGCCGTCTGGCGCGTGGCGCGGCTCCGCTGACCGAGCGGCCCAGGACCCGCCGAGGGAACAGGGCCCGGCCTGCCGGATCCGGCTCGGCCGCCCCCGGCTCTGCGGACTGTCGGCGAGGCCTCGTACAGTTGCTTCGTGAGCACATCGCAGATGCCCTTCCTCAAGGGCCACGGCACGGAGAACGACTTCGTCATCGTTCCCGACCCCGACAACGCCGTCGACCTGCCGGCCCCCGTCGTCGCCCGGCTCTGCGACCGCCGGGCGGGCATCGGCGGCGACGGTCTGCTGCACGTCGTGCGGTCCGCCGCGCACCCCGAGGCGCGAGGCATGGCCGACCGGGCCGAGTGGTTCATGGACTACCGCAACTCCGACGGCTCGATCGCCGAGATGTGCGGCAACGGCGTGCGCGTCTTCGCCAGCTATCTGCAGCGCGCCGGACTCGTCGCCGAGGGCGATCTGGCCGTCGCGACCCGGGGCGGGGTCAAGAAGGTGCACATCGCCAAGGACGGCGACGTCACGGTCTCCATGGGACGCGCCGTGCTCCCCGAGGACGTCGTCACGGTCTCGGTGAACGGCCGCAGCTGGGCCGCCCGCAACGTGAACATGGGCAATCCGCACGCCGTCGCCTTCGTCGACGACCTGGCACACGCGGGGGAACTGCGCTCGGTGCCGCCGTTCAGCCCCGCCTCCGTCTACCCGGACGGCGTCAACATCGAGTTCGTCGTGGACCGCGGCCCGCGCCACGTCGCGATGCGCGTCCACGAACGCGGCTCGGGAGAGACCCGCTCCTGCGGTACGGGCGCCTGCGCCGTCGCCGTCGCTGCCGCCCGCAGGGACGGTGTGGACCCGGCGGAGACCGGTACCCCCGCCACGTACACGGTGGATCTCCCCGGCGGCACACTGGTGATCACCGAGCATCCGGACGGCGGCGTCGACATGACCGGGCCCGCCGTGATCGTCGCCGAAGGTTTGATCGACCCGGCCTGGCTCGAAACGGTGACCGGGTAGAGCCTCGCTCGAATGGGTGATCCGTTTCACGCTGAGCAAGAGCTGGACTGCGCCGCGTGGTGGGGTCGGTAGCATCAAGCACCGGCCCGGAGGCGCATCCGCATCTCCTCACCGCCGGTCGACGTTGCCGGAGGTGCCCCATGAGCGCAGAGGCCACCAATCCAGGTGCTCCCCTACGCAAGCGCAGTCGTCCGCGGATCGATCTGCGCAGGCTCGGCCGTGTTGCCCTGCTCGGGCCTGCCTCCCGCGGCCGGCTGCCGGACGCCATCGGACACGTTGCGGAGACCCACCGTGCCCACTACCCGGACGCGGACCTCAATAACCTCCGTCGGGCCTACGTGCTCGCGGAGTCGTCCCACCGCGGTCAGATGCGCAAGAGCGGCGAGCCGTACATCACGCATCCGCTGGCCGTGACCCTGATCCTCGCCGAACTCGGCGCCGAGACGACGACCCTGACCGCCTCCCTCCTCCACGACACCGTGGAGGACACCGAGGTGACCCTCGATCAGGTCCGGGAGGAGTTCGGCGACGAGGTCTGCTACCTGGTCGACGGAGTCACCAAGCTGGAGAAGGTCGACTACGGCGCGGCAGCCGAACCCGAGACCTTCCGCAAGATGCTCGTCGCCACCGGAAACGACGTCCGGGTCATGTCGATCAAGCTGGCGGACCGGCTGCACAACATGCGGACCCTCGGCGTCATGCGTCCCGAGAAGCAGGAACGGATCGCCAAGGTCACCCGCGACGTGCTCATTCCGCTCGCCGAACGGCTCGGCGTGCAGGCACTCAAGACCGAGCTCGAGGACCTCGTCTTCGCGATCCTCCATCCCGAGGAGTACGAGAACACCCGGGCCCTGATCACCGCGTCGGAGAACGCGGAGGACCCGCTCGCGGAGATCGCGGAAAGCGTCAGATCCACGCTGAGGGACGCCGGCATCACCGCCGAAGTCCTCATCAGACCGCGTCACTTCGTCTCGGTGCACCGGGTCAGGATCAAACGGGGTGAGCTGCGCGGCACCGACTTCGGACGGCTGCTGGTGCTGGTCGGCGAGGACGCCGACTGCTACGCCGTCCTCGGTGAACTGCACACCTGTTTCACCCCGGTGATCTCCGAGTTCAAGGACTTCATCGCGGCCCCCAAGTTCAACCTCTACCAGTCCCTGCACACCGCTGTCGTGGGCCCCGAGGGCGCGGTCGCCGAAGTTCTCATCCGGACGCACCAGATGCACAAGGTGGCGGAGGCGGGAGTCGTCGCGCTCGGCAACCCGTACACCCCCGACAACGCCACCGTCGCGCTGCAGGCCGAACCCGCCGACGGCGAGCGCGCCGACCCGACCAGGCCGGGCTGGCTCTCCCGGCTCCTGGACTGGCAGGAGTCCGCCACGGACCCCGACACGTTCTGGACGACCCTGCGGGCCGATCTCGCCCAGGACCGGGAGATCGCGGTCTTCGGCACGGACGGCGGGACGCTCGGCCTGCCCGCCGGGGCCAGCTGTGTCGACGCCGCGTACGCGCAGTACGGCGAAGAGGCGCACGGCTGCATCGGCGCCCGCGTCAACGGCCGCCTGGCCACGCTCAGCACCGTTCTGAACGACGGCGACACGGTGCAGCTCCTGCTGGCCCAGGACGCCTCCTCAGGCCCCTCCCCCGAGTGGCTCGACCATGCCCGTACCCCCGGGGCACGGATCGCGATCACCGGCTGGCTCGAGGCCAACCCCGGCGACGCGCAGGGACCTCACGGAAGCCACCCGGCCTCCCCGAGGCCGCAGGCCCAGCCCGCCGACGACCAGGGGCACGGCCGCGGCAAGGCGGGAGGCCGCGCCGCGAGCGTCGCCGTCGACGGCCCGGGCGCCCCGGTCCGTCTCGCGGGCTGCTGCACCCCTGTTCCCCCCGACGACATCATCGGATTCACGGTGCGCGGAGGAGCCGTCACCGTGCACCGGCGTGAATGTGCGGCGGTGGCCCGGATGTGCTCGCTCGGCCGGGCGGCTGTCGGGGCCCGCTGGAACGACACGGGTGGCTGGTGCGACGCGGCCGACTACCGGGTCACCCTCGTCGCCGAATCCTTCGGACGCCCCCGACTCCTCGCCGATCTCACCGAGGCCATCGCGACCGCGGACGCGGCCATCGTGGCAGCGACCGTCGAGCCGCCCAGCGAACAGCGCGTCCGGCACACCTACACTCTGCAACTCCCGGACGCGGCAGGGCTGCCCGGGCTGATGCGGGCGATGCGCGACGTACCGGGTGTGTACGACGTGAGCCGGGCCCAGCAGCCCGCCGCCACGGCCTGACCCGCTGCCCGCCACGGCCCTTCTTCCCGCCACGCCACGTCCTGACGCGTCGGCGCCTTCATCGGGCCACGTCGGACGCCCGTGCGTCCAGCCGTGAGGATCCCTCCACGAAACCCGTTCGGGTGGCGCGGCGCGCGGCAGCCCCGCGCAGGGCGTTCCCGCTGGTAGCCGTAGTCCATGCCGCTCATCTCCCGTCGACTGCGGGCCGCTCTGCTGGTCACCGCTTCGGCCACCCTTGTCGCCGCGACCGCGCCCACGCCAGTGCCGCTCGGCATCGGCGACCGCCTGTTCCCCCAGCTCGGAAACCCCGGGTACGACGTCCTCGCGTACGACATCTCGCTCACCTACCACGGCAGCAACAGCAAGCCGCTCGATGCCGTCACCAGGATCGGGGCGCGGACCACCGCGCCACTGGAACAGATCAATCTCGACTTCGCCCGTGGCGACGTCCGCGCCGTGGAGGTCGACGGGCTGCGGTCCGAGTTCACACTCAAGGACGAGGACCTGATCGTCCGGGCCCCCGCCCGGCTGCCGGCCGGCGTCCCCGTGAACATCACCGTCCGGCACACGAGCGATCCGTCCGGGGAAGGCAACGGCGGCGGATGGGTCCGCACGGCGGACGGCCTGGCCATGGCCAATCAGGCCGACGCGGCGCACCGGGTCTTCCCGGGCAACGACCATCCGTCGGACAAGGCGTACTTCACCTTCCGGGTCACCGCCCCGAAGGACCTCACGGTCGTGGCGGGCGGGCTGCCCGCCGGAACGCGACGACACGGAACCGATACGACCTGGACGTACCGCACGGAGCACCCGATGGCCACCGAGCTGGCGCAGGTCTCCATCGGCCGTTCGGCCGTCCTGCGGCGGAACGGCCCGGACGGGCTGCCCGTGCGTGACGTCGTCCCGGCGGCTGCCCGGGGGAAGCTGGAGCCGTGGCTGCGGAAGACCCCGGGGCAGGTGGCCTGGATGGAGGCACAGGTCGGCCCCTATCCGTTCGAGACGTACGGGCTGCTCGTGGCGGACGTGGAGACCGGCTTCGAACTGGAGACCCAGACGCTGTCGCTCTTCGAGCGGTCCCTGTTCACCGCGTCCGGGTACCCCGAGTGGTACGTCGAATCGATCATGGTGCACGAGCTGGCCCACCAGTGGTTCGGCAACAGCGTCTCCCCCCAGGCATGGTCCGATCTGTGGCTCAACGAAGGCCACGCCACCTGGTACGAGGCCCTCTACGCGCAGGAGCACGCCCAGAAGCCCATGGAACGGCGGATGCGCGAGGCGTACACCCGGTCCGACACGTGGCGGGCCGCCGGCGGCCCGCCCGCGCACCCCGATGCTCCGTCCCCGGAGAACAAGATCAGTCTATTCAGGCCCGTGGTGTACGACGGCAGCGCGCTCGTCCTGTACGCCCTGCGCCAGGAGATCGGCGAGGAGGCCTTCGACCGGCTGGAGCGGACCTGGGTGCGCAAGTACCGGGACGAGTCGGCGAGCACCGCGCACTTCACGACGCTGGCATCGAGGGTCACGGGGCGGGACCTGACCGCGTTCTTCGACGGCTGGCTGTACGGGGAGAGGACTCCTCCGATGCCGGGGCACCCGGACTGGCGCAGCGCGAAGCCGCAGGAAGCGGCGGGCCCGCAGGGGTCGGCACGCACAGCGAAACCCGAGTGACGCATACAGAGGGGACATGCCACTATCAGGGCGTCGGCACCGCGGCCGGCCGGGGAATCCACCCACGGGAATCTTCCGGCAGGGTCACGCGTTGTGACTGACGTATCGGACTTCTATCGACGTAAGGATCCAATGACCTCCTCTTCTTCCCTTCCCCAGGACGCGCAGGATGCGCAGAGCGCCACGGAAAGCAACTCCGAGAGCCTTCGGGCCGACGCCCTGATGGAAGAGGACGTCGCCTGGAGCCACGAAATCGACGGAGAGCGGGACGGCGATCAGCTCGACCGCTCCGAGCGCGCGGCACTGCGTCGCGTGGCAGGGCTCTCCACCGAGCTCGAGGACGTCACCGAGGTCGAGTACCGGCAGCTGCGCCTCGAGCGCGTCGTGCTGGTCGGTGTCTGGACCTCGGGGACGGTGCACGACGCGGAGATTTCGCTCGCGGAGCTTGCGGCACTGGCAGAGACGGCCGGCGCCCAGGTGCTCGACGCGGTCTTCCAGCGGCGCGACAAGCCCGACCCGGCCACCTACATCGGCTCGGGCAAGGCGCTGGAACTGCGCGACATCGTTCTCGAATCCGGGGCCGACACCGTCGTCTGTGACGGTGAGCTCAGCCCGGGCCAGCTGATCCACCTGGAAGACGTCGTCAAGGTCAAGGTGGTCGACAGGACCGCCCTGATCCTCGATATCTTCGCCCAGCACGCCAAGTCCCGAGAGGGTAAGGCGCAGGTGTCGCTGGCACAGATGCAGTACATGCTGCCGCGACTGCGCGGTTGGGGGCAGTCGCTCTCCCGGCAGATGGGCGGCGGCGGATCCAGCGGCGGCGGGGGCATGGCGACCCGTGGTCCCGGTGAGACCAAGATCGAGACGGACCGGCGTCGTATCCGCGAGAAGATGGCGAAGATGCGCCGTGAGATCGCGGAGATGAAGACCGGCCGCGAGATCAAGCGCCAGGAGCGCAAGCGCAACAAGGTGCCGTCGGTCGCGATCGCCGGATACACCAACGCCGGAAAGTCCTCGCTGCTCAACCGTCTCACCGGTGCGGGTGTCCTCGTGGAGAACTCGCTGTTCGCCACCCTGGACCCGACCGTGCGCCGGGCGGAGACCCCCAGCGGCCGGATCTACACCCTGGCCGACACCGTCGGCTTCGTGCGTCACCTTCCGCACCACCTCGTCGAGGCGTTCCGCTCCACCATGGAGGAGGTCGGCGAATCCGACCTGATCCTGCATGTGGTGGACGGCTCCCACCCGGTGCCTGAGGAGCAGCTCGCCGCCGTGCGCGAGGTGATCCGGGAGGTCGGCGCGGTCAACGTGCGCGAGGTCGTCGTGATCAACAAGGCGGACGCGGCGGACCCGCTCGTGCTCCAGCGGCTGCTGCGCACGGAGAAGCACGCGATCGCCGTGTCGGCCCGTACGGGTGCCGGCATCGACGAGCTGCTCGCTCTGATCGATGTCGAGCTGCCGCACCCGTCCGTCGAGATCGAGGCACTCGTGCCCTACATCCAGGGCGGACTCGTCTCCCGGGTCCATGCCGAGGGTGAGGTGATCTCCGAGGAGCACACCGCGGAGGGCACGCTGCTCAAGGCGCGGGTGCACGAGGAGCTCGGAGCGGAACTCGCGATGTTCGTGCCGGTGACCGGCTGACGCAGCCCTGATCTGCTTCCCGGGACATGGTCCCGGGGCAGGCGCAGACCGAAGGCCCGGACCCTCCCTCAGGGGGTCCGGGCCTTCGGCGTGGTGCGTGAGGGCTCCGGCCGACTACCGGCCCGCGAACTTCTCGCTCATCATGGTGAAGATGCCCCGGGCGCCCTCACCGAGCTGAGGACCTGCCAGCCAGCCCGCCGTGACCGGGCCGATGGAGGTGTTGGAGACCAGGACGGACTTCCCGTCGGGACCTGCGACGAACCAGCCGCCACCGGAGGAGCCGCCGGTCATCGAGCAGCCGATGCGGTACATCGCCGGCGTCCCGGGACTGACCGAGAGGCGGCCGGGGCGGTCAACGCACTTGTGCATGAGCAGTCCGTCGTACGGCGGACCCGCCGGGTAGCCCCAGGCGCCCATGCCGCTGATCTGCTGGATCTCAGGGGCGTCGAAGTCGACGGCGAGGGCGTTGCCCACGGTCTCCTCGAGCGACTTCGTGCCCTTCTCCGGCTTCACGTGGAGCACCGCGTAGTCGTACGGGGCTCCCGCGCCGCCCGTGTGGCCACCGTCGGCGATCCACTCGCCGGAGGACGCGGCCCAGTCCGCCCAGTACGTACCGTACGGAGCGATCTCCTGAGGTTGTGCGCTCTCCAGCGCGGCGGCGGACTTGCCCTGGTCGTTGTACGAGGGGACGAAGACGATGTTGCGGTACCAGCCGCCCTCCGAGCCGGCATGGACGCAATGTCCAGCGGTCCAGACGAGGTTGGACCTGCCCGGGTTCTCCGGGTCCTTCACCACGGTGCCCGAACACACCATGGAGCCCTCGGGGGAGTCGAAGAAGACCTTGCCGACCGGGGCAGCGTGCTTGTGATAGGGCAGCTTCTCGGGTTCGGCCCGTACCGGGGCAGGCTCCGGGTCGCTCACCCCCTGGTCACCGGAGAGGTCGCCGGCCGACATGGTCCTTGCCGGGTCCTTGGCGGTCTTCATCCGGTCGGGCTTCCACAGCCCCTCGATGACCGGGTTGACGAAGTCCTTGGCTTCACGCAGCCACTTGTCCTCGTCCCAGTTCTTCCATTCGCCCTTCTTCCACTTCTCCGGATCGACACCGTGCTTCTTCAGGGCGTCGGCCAGATCTGCGGGCGTATCACCCGACCCGGAGCCCCCGGTGGATCCGGCGGTTTCGGCGGCGGTTTCGGCTGCGGCGTCGTCCTCGCCCGGGCCGCAGGCCGTGGCGCTGAGTGCGAGCGCCGCGACGAGGCCGGTGGCGGCCAGGAGCGGACGTATCGGTCGCATGGAAAGATCCCCCTGAATGCTGTGCAAATTGCCATGAGCGCGTCATGCGGGTGCGTCGGCGCACCCACTGACCATCCGTGGTGCGGGCCCACCCTATGACGCGGCGGCCCTCTGAACCCTGCCATGGGGCCGCACGCCCACCCGGCCCCACGGGCCCCTCGGTACGTCAACTGCCCTACCGGGGCCCGTGTTGCCGCTCGTGCGAGACGGAGCGGCCGCGACCGGACCTACTGGCCCGCGTACTTCTTGCTGACCGCCGTGTAGATGCCCTGGGCCTCCGAACCGAGGCGCGGCCCGGCAAGCCAGCCCGCCGTGACCGGGCCGATGGAGGTGTTCGAGACCAGGGCGGGCTTACCGTCCTGGCCGGCCGCGACCCAGCCACCGCCGGAGGAACCACCGGTCATCGTGCACCCGATGCGGTACATCGTCGGATCGTCCTTGACGATGGAGAGGCGGCCCGGCTTGTCGGAGCACTGCAGCGCCTTCTGGCCGTCGAACGGCGGCGCCGCCGGATAGCCGGTGGCCGTCATGGTGTCGATCTGCGGGACGGCCGGGGCGTTGAAGTCGACCGGCAGCGCCGAACCGACGGTCTCCTCCAGGGACTTGCCCGTCGCACCCTTCTCGGGCGTGACCTGCAGGACCGCGAAGTCGTACGGAGCACCCTGTCCGCCCGTCGAGGCGCCCTGGGCGATCCACTGCTCGGAGGTCTGTGCCCACTGGCCCCACCACACGCCGTACGGAGCGATCTCCTCCTTGGTCGCGTCCTGCAGCTCGGCCACCGACAGACCGCTGTCGTTGTACGACGGGACGAAGGCGATGTTGCGGTACCAGCCACCGTTCTTGCCCGCGTGCACGCAGTGCCCCGCGGTCCACACCATGTTGGACTTGCCGGGGTGGGCCGGGTCCTTCACCACGGTCGCCGAGCAGACCATCGAGCCCTCCGGCCCGTCGAAGAGGAGCTTCCCTGACTCGGGCGCGTTGCCGTGGTACGGAGTCTTCACGTCCGCGGCCCGGACCGGAGCGGGGGTCGGATCCGTCACGCCTTCGTCGCCCGAGATGTCGTTGTCGACAGGCTTCTCGGGGGACTTGTCGGCTTCCCGCATCCGGTCGGGGTCCCAGAGGTCCTCGATGATCGGGTTGACGTAGTCCTTGGCCTCACGCAGCCACTTGTCCTTGTCCCAGTTCTTCCACTCGCCGTCCCTCCACTGTTCGATGTCGATCCCGTGCTCCTTGAGCCGGTCCTTCAGATCGTCAGGGATGGTGACCTTGCCGTCGGACGGTTGCTCGGCGGCGGCGCTCGGCTCACTGCTCGCGGCGTCCTCCTCCGGGCCGCAGGCGGTCGTGGTGAGCGTCAGAACAGCGGCGAGGACGGCTGCGGCGAACACGGGGGAGATGCGGCGTGCGCTCCTCCCGCGGCGTGCGGTATCGATCTGGCGGATGGGTTGCATGCGGTGATCCCCCTGGGACTTCGTCACTTACTCCGGTACAGCACTGCGGACTGCTGGGTGCACGCGGCAATTGCCTGGTGGTAGGGCGGCGCGCGCACCGAGGGCGTCGGAGCGGCAGCCCGTCCTGAGTGCGGCCCCCACTATGCCGGTGCCGTTGGGGACGGTATGCGGCAGGGCCACGGTTCCGTCTCCGCAAGGATCTTCCGATTTACCCGTGATCCCCGGCGTCCGGCGTCGTTGGTACGTACGGGGGACCCCCGGACAGCGTTCACCGATGTCGTCCGTTCCCGGGGCACCGTACTGACGTGCAACGCAACTGTTACAGCAGGAGGACGACCAGCCGTGGCCGTGACCGAACCAGCTCCGGTGGCACCGCCCGCTGCGCACGAGGGGATTCTGCGACGTCAGGCACTGCGTGAATCGGCGGCCCGTACGTACGCGCGATCTCTGCCGATCGTGCCGGTGCGGGCGAGGGGCATGACCATCGAAGGTGCCGACGGGCGGCGCTATCTCGACTGTCTGTCCGGAGCGGGCACCCTGGCTCTCGGGCACAACCACCCCGTGGTGCTCGAGGCCATCAGACGGGTCATCGACTCCGGAGCACCCCTGCACGTGCTCGACCTCGCCACACCGGTCAAGGACGCCTTCACCACCGAGCTGTTCGCCACCCTGCCCCGGCAGTTCGCCGACGACGCGCGGATCCAGTTCTGCGGCCCCGCGGGAACGGACGCCGTGGAGGCGGCGTTCAAGCTCGTGCGCGCCGCGACCGGACGCAGCGAACTCCTCGCCTTCACCGGCGCTTACCACGGGATGACGGCCGGAGCTCTGGCAGCGTCGGGCGGAGCCCCGGACGTACGGGTGACGCGGCTGCCCTTCCCGCAGGACTACCGCTGCCCCTTCGGAGAGGGAGGGGAACGGGGCGCGGACATCGCCGCTCGCTGGACCGAGAGCCTCCTGGACGATCCCAAGGGAGGGGTTCCCGCTCCCGCCGGAATGATCCTGGAACCCGTCCAGGGAGAGGGCGGAGTGAATCCGGCTCCCGACGGCTGGCTGCGCCGGATGCGGGAGATCACCACGTCCCGATCCATCCCGCTCATCGCGGACGAGGTACAGACCGGTGTCGGCAGGACCGGGACCTTCTGGGCGGTCGAGCACAGCGGCATCGTGCCCGACGTGATGGTGCTGTCCAAGGCCATCGGAGGCTCGCTGCCGCTCGCCGTGATCGTCTACCGCTCCGAACTCGACGTCTGGCAGCCGGGCGCCCACGCGGGTACCTTCCGGGGCAACCAGCTCGCCATGGCCGCAGGCGCCGCCACCCTCGCCCACGTACGGGAGAACGGGCTCGCCGAGCGGGCCGCGACACTCGGGGCGCGCATGCTCGCCAGCCTCCGGGCGCTGAGCGCGGATCACCCCAGCATCGGTGACGTCCGCGGCCGTGGGCTGATGATCGGGATCGAGCTCGTCGACCCCGAAGCCGCACCGCTCGCCCGCACCGCGGAAAGCGGTTCGCCCCCGCCGCCGGACCCGGCTCTCGCCGCCGCGGTCCAGCAGGAATGCCTGCACCGGGGCCTCATCGTCGAACTCGGTGGGCGCCATGATGCCGTGGTCCGACTCCTTCCTCCGCTCACCCTCACCGACGAACAGGCGACGGCCGTGGTCGACCGCCTCGCCGACGCGCTGAGGGCCGCAGAGCGCTCGCCGTACCGTCGGGCCGCCGCCGGGCCGACCCGCTGATCCCGGATCCCTCACCAAGGAAGACCGCCGTGAACCCCACCCCTGCGCCCGAGGCCGACGGCCCTCTCACCAGCCAGCAGCGAGGACAGAACCTGCCGGACGGCCCTCTCGCCTTCGAATCGACGAGTGTGCCGCGGCAGAAGGTCGGGCCACACGGAACCCGGCGCACTCCGGCCGGAAACCCCGCAGGCACGCTCCCGGAAGATCTCCTCGACGCCGCGGCCCGGCCCGATGCGTCCGGTCTGCTCGACCCCCTCGGGCACCCCGACCCACTCCAGGCCGCGGACGCTGCGGGCACGGAGAATCTGCTGCGCTGCTGGGTCAGGGAGAACGACCTGCCCCAGCCGAAGGGCGGCACCCTGCGCGTCCCCCTGCCCGCCAGTGGTACGGCACTCCTCGCCCCCGTCATCCACTGGTCCGCGACGGGGTGGCACCGTTTCGGCGCGCCCACCCTGGAGAACGCGCCCGGAGCCGCGAGCACCGATGCCGTCACCGTCGCCGCACTCATGGGACGCGAGACCTGCAGGAACGCCGGCCTGGACATGGTCGCCCGAGTGGCCGACTCGGTAAGGCGCACGGCCGACTTCATCGCGGACCGGCGTCGCGAACCGGCAGCTCCCCCCGGGGCCGACCTCTTCCTCACGGCGGAACAGTCACTCCTCCTCGGTCATCCGCTGCACCCCACGCCGAAGAGCCGTGAAGGCCTCTCTGATTCCGAAACCCGCCTCTACTCACCCGAGTTGCGCGGCTCCTTCCCTCTCCACTGGATGGCTGTGGACCGGTCCGTGCTGGCCACCGGCTCGTCCTGGAACCAAGGGGAGCGCCCGGTGTCCGCGGCGGAACTCCTGGCACCCCACTCCGAAGGGCTGCGCCTCCCCAGCGGGACCACGGCGCTCCCCCTCCATCCCTGGCAGGCTGCGGAGCTCAAGCGTCGCCCCGAAGTCGCCGCACTGTGCGACAAGGGGCTGTTGCACGACCTCGGCCCGTACGGAGAGGAGTGGCACCCCACCTCCTCCGTACGCACCGTGCACCGCCCAGGTGCCGGGATCATGCTGAAGCTCTCCCTGGGCGTACGCATCACCAACTCCCGTCGGGAGAATCTCCGCAAGGAACTCCACCGCGGGGCAGAGGTCCACCGGCTGCTCAGCACCGGACTGGGGGACCAGTGGCGGAAGGCCCACCCGGGCTTCGACATCGTCAGGGACCCTGCCTGGCTCGCCGTCGACACCCCGGACGGCAGCCCCGTCCAGGGACTGGATGTGATGCTCCGCCACAATCCGTTCGGCCCGGCCGACGACGCAGTCTGCATCGCCGGACTCACCGCACCGCGCCCCTGGCCGGGCCGTGCGGGCATGCACTCACGACTTGCGGAGATCGTGTCCCGCCTCGTCGTCCGTACCGGAAGGACGCCCGGAGCCGTCTGTGCCGAGTGGTTCCTGCGCTATCTCGACCGTGTCGTCCTCCCCGTTCTCTGGTTCGACGCCACCGCCGGTGTCGCCCTGGAAGCCCACCAGCAGAACACTCTCGTCCTCATCGACCCGGACGGCTGGCCGGTCGGCGGCAGGTACCGCGACAACCAGGGCTACTACTTCCGTGAGTCCCACCGCGCCGCACTCGAGCACCGGCTCCCCGGTATCGGCGCGGTCAGTGACACGTTCGTCTCCGACGCCGTGACCGATGAGCGCCTCGCGTACTACCTCGGTATCAACAACGTGTTCGGACTCATCGGAGCCTTCGGGGCCCAGCGGCTCGCCGAGGAACAACTGCTCCTCGCCGCCTTCCGCCGCTTCCTGGAGGCTGCTGTGCCACTGGGGTCGCCACTGCCCTCGTATCTGCTCGGGACCTCCCAACTCCGCTGCAAGGCAAATCTGCTGACCCGACTGCACGGTCTCGACGAACTCGTCGGTCCCGTCGACACCCAGTCCGTCTACGTCACCATCGCCAACCCCCTCCGCGCCTGACAGGCAGGACCGTCTGAACCACGAGAGGAGAGCGTCACGGTGCCTCCCGCCGATGCGCACGCCGATGCCGGAACAGGTGCCGCCCCACCGGGTGCCACGAGTGTCGAGGACACCCTGGACCTGCGGCTGACCGAAGAGCTCCTCGCACTGCTCGGCGACGAACAACCGGTAGCAGCCGTCCGGCCCCCCGACGCCTCCGATCTGCTCGGCAGCCCTGCCGCATGGCACCCGGTCACCACCCCCGCCGGTGTGTTCCAGCTGGTTCCCGTTCATCAGGCTCGCGATCTCGCGATGATCAGCCGCTGGATGAACGACCCGGCGGTCGCCGCCTTCTGGGAACTCGCAGGACCGGAATCGATCACTGTCGGTCACATCCGTCGCCAGCTCGACGGAGACGGCCGCAGCGTCCCCTGCCTCGGAGTGCTGGACGGCAGGCCCATGAGCTACTGGGAGATCTACCGCGCGGACCTGGACCCGCTGGCCCGTCACTACCCTGCCCGGCCCCATGACACAGGCATCCACCTCCTCATCGGTGGTGTGGACAACCGCGGCCGGGGCATCGGCACCACACTGCTCCGCGCCGTCTCCGACCTCGTACTCGACAACCGTCCTCTGTGCGCACGCGTCGTCGCAGAGCCCGATCTGCGCAACACCCCTTCCGTCTCCGCCTTCCTGAGCGCTGGTTTCCGCTTCTCCGCCGAGGTGGAACTACCTGACAAGCGAGCCGCCCTGATGGTTCGCGACCGAGCCCACCGTGCACAGCTGTGAACAACTCGCTGCTTTACATACACCGCTCGAACCCCATCGGTTCCCACCCGAGGAGTCCCCGTGCAGACATACCCTGCGAGCCACAACTCAGCGGAGCCTCACACGCTGCTCGACGCACCAGAACTGAACCGGGCGCTCTGGGACCGGGCCGCAGTGCGGCTGCTGGCGAAGATGATCAGTGAGTTCGCCTACGAGGAAGTCATCGAGCCCACGGCGCGGCCGGGGAACAGCGGCAGCTACGCCCTGCCGCTGGACGACGGTGGAGCACTGCACTTCCGCGCGCGGCGCGGCGTCTACGGCAGCTGGCGCGTCGACCCGGACTCGATCCGCGAGCTCCCGCAGGAGGACTCCCCGGCGGCCCACGCAGGGAACGACCGCGGCACGCCGTTCCGTGACCCGCTGCAGTTCCTCGCCCGCGCCCGCCACCTGCTCGGGCTCGACGGCGCAACGCTCGGCCACCTCATTCGCGAGCTCACCACCACGCTCGCGGCCGATGCCCGGCTCGGTCACACCGCACTCGGCGCGTCCCAGCTGGCCGAGCTCCCGTACGCCGAGCTGGAAGGACACCAGACCGGCCATCCCTGGCTCGTGGCCAACAAGGGGCGTCTCGGATTCTCCGCCGCCGACGCGGCACGCTTCACCCCCGAAGCCCGGTCCGCCACCAGGCTGCCGTGGATCGCGGTCAGCACGCGTATCGCGGGCTATCGGGGCGTGAAGGCCCTCGAAACCCCCGGACATCTCTACGCCCAGGAACTGGATCCGGCCGTCCGGGCCTCCTTCGCCGCCGTTCTGCGCGCCCGCGGTCTCGACCCCCAGGACTACCTGTTCCTTCCGGTGCACCCGTGGCAGTGGGACGAGTGGGTCGTGCCACTCTTCGCGCCGGCGATCGCCGACGGTGCGATCGTGCCCCTGCACGCCGACGACGACCTGCGGCTGCCGCAGCAGTCCATCCGTACCTTCACCAACGTCGGACGGCCCGACCGGCACTCGGTCAAGCTGCCGCTGTCGATCCTCAACACACTCGTCTGGCGAGGTCTGCCGACCGAGCGCACGCTCGCCGCGCCGGCGGTCACCGCCTGGGTCCAGGGCCTGTGCGACAGCGACCCCTTCCTGCGCGACACCTGCGGAGTCATCCTGCTCGGAGAGGTCGCGTCGGTGACGGTCGAGCACCCCCTCTACGACCACCTTCCCGAGGCGCCCTATCAGTTCAAGGAGATTCTCGGCGCGATCTGGCGAGAACCCCTGCAACCGAGGCTGGCACCGGGCGAGCGTGCACGCACGCTCGCCTCTTTGCTGCACACGGACCCGGCAGGCCGTGCCTTCACCGCCGAGTTGGTAGCCCGCTCGGGGCTGACCCCGGCCGCCTGGCTGACAAGGCTCTTCGCCGCGCTGCTGCCTCCACTGCTGCACTTCCTGTACCGCTACGGCACGGTGTTCTCCCCGCACGGCGAGAACGCCATCGTCGTCTTCGACGAGAAGGACGTGCCGGTACGTCTCGCGATCAAGGACTTCGTCGACGATGTGAACGTCAGCACCCAGCCGCTCCCGGAGCAGGACCCGATGCCCCAGGAGGTCCGCAGCATCCTGCTGACCGAGGACGCGTCCTTCCTCACCCAGTTCATCCACTCGGGGCTCTTCGTCGGCGTCTTCCGCTATCTGTCCCCGCTCTGCGAGGAACAGCTGAATGTACCGGAGAGTGAATTCTGGTCACTCGTCCGGGCCGAGATCCTCCGCCACCATGCCCGGTTTCCCGAGCTCAAGGAGCGGTTCGAGATGTTCGACATGCTGGCGCCGAGGATCGAGCGGCTCTGCCTCAACCGCAACCGTCTGCATCTGGACGGCTACCGCGACAGGCCGGAGCGCCCGCACGCGGCCGTCCACGGTTCGGTTCCCAACCCTCTCCACCTTTCCGTGTGAGGCCGGGAGTGAGTCCAGGAGTGAACGCCGGTGTCAGTGGTGAGCCGTAGGGTGGTCGGGCTATGACGAAGCCATCTCTCCCCGAGCTCCTGCACGCCGCCGTCACCGCTGTCGGCGGTACGGAACGGCCCGGCCAGGCCACCATGGCCTCGGCCGTTGCCGATGCGGTCGACGACAATGCCCACCTCCTCGTCCAGGCCGGTACGGGCACGGGCAAGTCCCTCGGGTACCTGGTGCCCGCGCTGGCCCACGGGGAGCGGGTCGTGGTGGCCACGGCGACCCTCGCCCTCCAGCGCCAGTTGGTGGAGCGGGATCTCCCGCGGACGGTCGACGCGCTGCAGCCGCTGCTCCGCCGCCGCCCGCAGTTCGCGATGCTCAAGGGCCGGTCGAACTATCTGTGTCTGCACCGTCTGCACGAGGGGGTGCCGCAGGAAGAGGAGGAGGGACTCTTCGACCAGTTCGAGGCCGCTGCCCCGTCGAGCAAGCTGGGCCAGGACCTGCTGCGCATGCGTGACTGGTCGGACGAGACGGAGACCGGCGACCGGGACGACCTCACGCCGGGCGTCTCGGACCGGGCCTGGGCACAGATCTCGGTGTCCTCGCGGGAATGCCTCGGTGCGACGAAGTGCGCGTACGGCGCGGAGTGCTTCGCGGAGATGGCGCGGGAGCGCGCCAAGCTCGCCGATGTCGTCGTCACGAACCACGCCCTGCTCGCCATCGACGCGATCGAGGGCGCGCCGGTGCTGCCGAAGCACGAGGTGCTGATCGTCGACGAGGCCCACGAGCTGGTGTCGCGGGTCACCGGTGTGGCCACGGGCGAGCTCACTGCGGGCCAGGTGAACCGTGCGGTGCGCCGTGCGGCCAAGCTGGTCAACGAGAAGGCCGCCGACGCGCTGCAGACCGCTTCGGAGGGCTTCGAGCGGGTGATGGAGCTGGCCCTGCCGGGACGCCTGGAGGAGGTTCCCGAGGACCTCGGCTACGCCCTGATGGCGCTGCGTGACGCCGCGCGCACCGTGATCTCGGCCCTGGGCTCCACCCGGGACAAGTCCGTCCAGGACGAGGACGCCGTCCGAAAGCAGGCCATGGCGTCGGTCGAGTCGGTCCACAGCGTCGCGGAGCGCATCACGCAGGGTTCCGAGTACGACGTGGTCTGGTACGAGCGCCATGACCGCTTCGGGGCGTCCGTGCGCGTCGCCCCGCTCTCGGTGTCGGGGCTTCTGCGCGAGAAGCTCTTCACCGACCGGTCCGTGGTCCTGACGTCCGCGACGCTCAAGCTCGGCGGGGATTTCAACGGGGTGGGGGCATCGCTGGGCCTCGCACCCGAGGGCACCGCGGGCGAGGACGTCCCGCAGTGGAAGGGGCTGGACGTCGGATCGCCGTTCGACTACCCGAAGCAGGGCATTCTGTATGTCGCCCGGCACCTGGGGGCCCCGGGGCGTGAAGGCTCACGCACCGACATGCTGGACGAGCTCGCTGATCTGGTGGAGGCGGCGGGAGGCAGGACCCTGGGGCTGTTCTCGTCCATGCGGGCGGCTCAGGCCGCCGCCGAGGAGCTGCGCGGTCGGCAGGACCGGCCGATCCTGCTGCAGGGCGAGGAGACACTCGGCGAGCTGATCAAGAATTTCGCCGCGGACCCGGATACCTGCCTCTTCGGAACGCTGTCGCTGTGGCAGGGCGTCGACGTGCCCGGCTCGAGCTGCCAGCTCGTCGTCATGGACCGGATCCCGTTTCCCCGGCCCGACGACCCGCTGATGAGCGCGCGACAGAAGGCGGTCGAGGAGGCCGGTGGCAACGGCTTCATGGCGGTCGCGGCCACGCACGCCGCCCTGCTGATGGCGCAGGGGGCAGGCCGGCTCGTCCGTGCGACGGGTGACAAGGGCGTCGTTGCCGTACTTGACCCACGCCTGGCCAACGCCCGCTACGGCAGCTACCTTCGGGCTTCGATGCCCGACTTCTGGTACACCACGGACCGGAACCAGGCGCGGCGCTCGCTCGCCGCCATCGACGCGGCGGCCAAGCCTGCTCCGTAGCGGAAGCGGACATGGCAGGGCCCCGGGATCGGCGCAGAGGATCCCGGGGCCCGGTTCGAACCGGCGGATTCACACCCGCCGCAGCACCGCCACGACCTTGCCGAGAATGGTCGCCTCGTCACCCGGAATCGGCTGGTACGCGGAGTTGTGCGGGAGCAGCCAGACATGGCCGTCCTCGCGCTTGAAACGCTTGACCGTCGCCTCGCCGTCCAGCATGGCCGCCACGATGTCCCCGTTCTCCGCGACGGGCTGCCGCCGGACGGTGACCCAGTCACCGTCCATGATCGCCGCCTCGATCATCGAGTCACCGACGACCTTCAGCACGAAGAGCTCGCCGTCACCGACGAGCTGGCGGGGGAGCGGGAAGACGTCCTCGACGGACTCCTCGGCGAGGATCGGCCCGCCGGCCGCGATCCGGCCGACCAGCGGGACGTACGAAGCCGCGGGCTTCCCCGTGGTGTCCGTCGTCTGGGTGCTGGGCTGGTCCGAACCCCGGACCTCGTACGCCCGGGGGCGATGAGGATCTCGGCGCAGGAAGCCCTTGCGCTCCAGGGCCATCAGCTGATGAGCGACGGACGACGTGCTGGACAGCCCCACCGCCTGACCGATCTCCCGCATCGACGGGGGATACCCTCGGCGCTGTACGGAGTCACGGATGACCTCGATCACCCGCCGCTGCCGGTCCGTGAGCCCCGAGCTGTCCGCCCGGATTCCTGGAGGTCGGCCGGGCAACGAGCGCGCTGGGCGCGTGGGCTCCGACCCCTCCGTGTTTGTGCCTGAGTCATTCATCGCATGCACCGGCTCAAGTCGGCTCTGGGAGCGGTGGTCCTGGGCAGTGATGGTGGCACTGTCTGCGGTGGTGGTCACGTCGGCCCCTCTCGAATGGTCTCCCTAGTTGGACAACGGTAGTAGCTTTCGAAAGGTTGCGCCAAACACACGTTCGAGTGAAAAACAAATAAAGGCCTGCCGCAGCCTTGTGGTGAGGTGTATGAGCGGGCTTTCGGGCGAGGGAACCCGGTCGGTCACGCTAGCGTCCACGGGTCCGCCGGCGGTGCCCGGGGGCCCGCAAGGGGGCGCCCTCCGGGCCCGTGAGGGGGTGCTTCGAAGCGCGTCCAGGAGTCCCGCGCCAGTCTGCCACCCGGCGGCCCCGGATCCGGGCACTGGTGCGTTTCCCGTACCCTCGTGCCGGGTCGTAGGCTGCGCCCGGGGCGCCCGTCAGGTGCGACACGAGCCGGGGCGAAAGTGAAGCCAAACCCTAGATCTAGTGGTTGGATTGCCTCAGCCACCCAGAACTTGTGGTCCCGGTCGTTCGGGGCCGAGTCCATCGCCTATGCTTGTGGCTGCCTCGAAGGTCCGTGACGGACCTGAGCAGGCCATTCAGTCGTGCTGTGAAGGAGGGTTGGGAGCCATGCACTGCCCCTTCTGCAGGCACCCCGACAGCCGGGTCGTCGACAGTCGCACCACGGACGACGGAACGTCGATCCGACGGCGTCGTCAGTGCCCCGACTGCTCCCGCCGTTTCACGACGGTGGAGACCTGCTCGCTGATGGTGGTGAAGCGCAGCGGCGTGACCGAGCCCTTCAGCCGCACCAAGGTCATCTCGGGCGTCCGCAAGGCATGCCAGGGGCGGCCCGTCACTGAGGACGCCCTCGCCAAGCTCGGCCAGCGGGTCGAGGAGGCGGTGCGGGCGACCGGCAGTGCCGAGCTGACCACGCACGACGTGGGCCTGGCCATACTCGGCCCCCTGCAGGAACTCGACCTCGTCGCGTACCTGCGCTTCGCGTCCGTGTACCGGGCGTTCAATTCGCTCGAAGACTTCGAGGCCGCCATCGCGGAGCTCCGCGAACAACGGCCTCCCGGGGGGAAATGCGGGAGCGGCGAGATCCTCGAGGTCCCCGCACCCGCCGCGATCGCCGCAGATTGATCTCGGCCGCCGACCGACAGGAACGACGAGGTCGGCGGCGGGCGGCACCAGACCTGCTCCCGGCGCCCCACGCGGCGTCCGGAGTATCAGACACAGACTGTGCCCTGGGAAGAACTGGGCACTTCAGGGCGTTTTTGCCCACATATGGGAGGCGGCATGACAGAGACGGCGAGCGGCCCGGCACGAGGTTCCCGCACCAAGGGAGCCAAGTCGACTGCGACCAAGCAGGGTCTGCGCATCGAGCGCATCCACACCTCTCCCGGCGTGCATCCGTACGACGAGGTCGCGTGGGAGCGCCGTGACGTCGTCATGACCAACTGGCGCGACGGCTCGATCAACTTCGAGCAGCGTGGCGTCGAGTTCCCCGACTTCTGGTCGGTGAACGCGGTCAACATCGTCACCAGCAAGTACTTCCGGGGGGCCGTCGGCACGCCTCAGCGCGAGACCGGTCTGCGACAGCTGATCGACCGGATCGTGAAGACGTACCGGAAGGCCGGCGAGGACTACGACTACTTCGCCTCGCCCGCCGACGCGGAGATCTTCGAGCACGAGCTGGCGTACGCCCTCCTGCACCAGATCTTCAGCTTCAACTCGCCGGTCTGGTTCAACGTCGGCACCCCTCAGCCGCAGCAGGTCTCGGCCTGCTTCATCCTGGCCGTCGACGACTCCATGGAGTCGATCCTCGACTGGTACAAGGAAGAGGGAATGATCTTCAAGGGCGGCTCGGGAGCCGGCCTGAACCTCTCCCGCATCCGCTCCTCCAAGGAGCTCCTCTCCTCCGGCGGCAACGCTTCCGGTCCTGTCTCGTTCATGCGGGGCGCCGACGCGTCCGCCGGAACGATCAAGTCCGGTGGTGCGACCCGCCGCGCGGCCAAGATGGTCATTCTCGACGTCGACCACCCCGACATCGAGAACTTCATCGAGACCAAGGTCAAGGAGGAGGAGAAGATCCGCGCCCTGCGTGACGCGGGCTTCGACATGGACCTGGGCGGCGACGACATCACGTCCGTCCAGTACCAGAACGCCAACAACTCGGTCCGCGTGAACGACGAGTTCATGAAGGCCGTCGAGTCCGGCGGGAAGTTCGGCCTCCGCGCCCGTATGACCGGTGACGTCATCGAAGAGGTCGAGGCCAAGTCCCTCTTCCGCAAGATGGCCGAGGCGGCCTGGGCCTGCGCCGACCCGGGCATCCAGTACGACGACACCATCAACCAGTGGCACACCTGCCCGGAGTCCGGCCGGATCAACGGCTCGAACCCCTGCAGCGAGTACATGCACCTGGACAACACCTCGTGCAACCTGGCCTCGCTGAACCTGATGAAGTTCCTCAAGGACGATGGCGAGGGCAACCAGTCCTTCGAGGTCGAGCGCTTCGCCAAGGTCGTCGAGCTGGTCATCACCGCGATGGACATCTCGATCTGCTTCGCGGACTTCCCGACCCAGAAGATCGGCGAGAACACCCGCGCCTACCGTCAGCTGGGCATCGGCTACGCCAACCTCGGCGCCCTCCTGATGGCGACCGGTCACGCGTACGACAGCGACGGCGGCCGTGCGCTCGCCGGTGCGATCACGTCGCTGATGACGGGCACCTCCTACCGGCGCTCCGCCGAGCTGGCCGCGGTCGTCGGCCCGTACGACGGCTACGCCCGCAACGCCGAGCCGCACCAGCGCGTAATGAAGCAGCACTCCGACGCCAACGGCAAGGCCGTCCACGTGGACGATCTGGACTCGCCGATCTGGGCCGCCGCGACGGAGGCCTGGCAGGACGTGATCCGCATCGGCGCCAAGAACGGCTTCCGTAACGCGCAGGCCTCGGTCATCGCCCCCACCGGCACCATCGGTCTCGCGATGTCCTGCGACACCACCGGTCTGGAGCCCGACCTCGCCCTGGTCAAGTTCAAGAAGCTCGTCGGCGGCGGCTCGATGCAGATCGTCAACGGCACGGTGCCGCAGGCCCTGCGCCGACTCGGCTACCAGCCGGAGCAGATCGAGGCGGTCGTCGCCCACATCGCCGAGAACGGCAACGTCATCGACGCCCCGGGTCTGAAGCCCGAGCACTACAGCGTCTTCGACTGCGCGATGGGCGAGCGTTCCATCTCGGCCATGGGCCACGTACGGATGATGGCGGCGATCCAGCCGTGGATCTCCGGCGCGCTGTCCAAGACGGTGAACCTGCCGGAGACGGCCACCGTCGAGGACGTCGAAGAGGTCTACTTCGAGGCGTGGAAGATGGGCGTCAAGGCGCTCGCGATCTACCGCGACAACTGCAAGGTCGGTCAGCCCCTCTCCGCGAAGACCAAGGAGAAGGAGAAGGCCGCGGTCACCGCCAAGGCCGAGGACACCATCCGTACCGCGGTCGAGAAGGTCGTCGAGTACCGCCCGGTCCGCAAGCGTCTGCCCAAGGGCCGTCCCGGCATCACCACCTCCTTCACGGTGGGCGGCGCCGAGGGCTACATGACCGCCAACTCCTACCCGGACGACGGTCTCGGTGAGGTCTTCCTGAAGATGTCCAAGCAGGGTTCGACCCTCGCGGGCATGATGGACGCCTTCTCGATCGCGGTCTCGGTCGGTCTGCAGTACGGCGTGCCGCTGGAGACCTACGTCTCCAAGTTCACCAACATGCGCTTCGAGCCGGCCGGTATGACGGACGACCCGGACGTGCGGATGGCGCAGTCGATCGTCGATTACATCTTCCGTCGCCTGGCGCTCGACTTCCTGCCCTTCGAAACGCGTTCGGCACTCGGCATCCACTCGGCCGAGGAGCGCCAGCGTCACCTCGACACAGGTTCGTACGAGCCCTCCTTCGGGGACGACCAGCTGGATGTCGAGAGCCTGGCCCAGTCCGCCCCCGTTCAGGTGGAGCCGCTGAAGGCGGTGGCGTCGCCCAAGAAGAGCGTTGCCGAGACGCCGGCTCCCAGGACGGCACACACCTCGGCCGAGTTGGTCGAGATGCAGCTCGGCATCAGCGCCGACGCTCCGCTGTGCTTCTCCTGCGGGACGAAGATGCAGCGCGCCGGATCCTGCTACATCTGCGAGGGCTGCGGCTCGACCAGCGGTTGCAGCTGACACCGAGCGCCTTAAGGGCGTGAAGTAGCTGGTCAGGGCGGTGGAGCCGGTATCGCGGCTCCACCGCCCTGATGCGTGTGACGCCTGGCTGTTGCGGTTGATGCAACGTGCCGCCGCGTCGAGGGCTTGTCGCGGCGACGGCTGTCGTGGCAGGCTCCTGCTCATGATCAAGAGAAACGAGTCCTCCGTCCGCCGATGAGCGAGACGACCGGGACAGGACTGCCCGGATCACCGACATCACTGTTCGACCACGCACTCCAGCTGCATCAGTTGGCTCCAGGGGAGCCGCTCGTATCCCGACGACGAGTCGCACCGTTGTCGACGAGGCCCGCAGGCGCCTGAGGACCGGCACTCGGTCGGCAAGGACGTCGCCCTCATCCTGGACAGGCATTTCGCGAGGGCCTCTGCCCTGCCCAGCGAATTGGCGGATGCCTTCCACGACGTCCACGTCCCGTTTCACCGCAACGAGCACATCGCCACCGCGGCTGAGCGGGCGGCCGGAGGAAGTGTTCGCCGAACGGGCCGCTGGTTGGTCCGATACGGGACCGATCGATGCGCGGTCACCGTCGGGCTCGCCCTGCTGGCTGCCGTCGGAACAGTCGACGACATCCCGCTGATTCAAACGATCGGGCTGCTCTCCGACCACTTCGGGCCACTGGCCGCTCACGCGTTCGAGGGGCAGACGGGACCACTTCGGGCCACTGGCCGCTCACGCGTTCGAGGGGCAGACGGGGGGAGTCGAGGCCCTGCTCTGGCTGGCCGAGCGCGTCACCGGTTGGGGACGCGTCTATGTCGTCGAAGCTCTCTGCAGACTCGACGACCCGGCTGCCCGACCTTGGCTGCTTCGCAGAGCCTGCGACGGCGACTTCCTGAATGGATACTTCGCCGGCAATGTCGCTGCAGTCACCCGACTCCACGAGGCGCTTGCCGGCCTCGATTCCGACAGTGAGATGGTCGACCACGTCGGTCGACTACTTCATCAGATGAGCGCCTGCGGAGGGATGGGACCTACTCTCGCTCACTACCCCCACGCGGCAGTGGTTCTGGAAGCCCACGCTCGCCACGTGGGTTTGCTCGACCCGACCATCGAGCGTTACTTCACGATCGCGGTGCTCACCCAGCACCTCACTACAGAGCCGTCCGAGGCCGCGGGATGTACCGCGGCTCAGCAGCAAGCGCTCCGGGTGGCTTACCTCGAGGTTCTCGACCGAGGAGAGTGGACCCAGGCCGCACGCGCCGGACTCGCAGAGGACGACAACCGGATGCGATGGCTCGCCGATCACCGAGCGCCCCAGTTGAGGCTGCGTGCGTTCCCCGACCGCGAGCCGGATTCCGAGGAATAGCGCACGCCAGGAACAAGTGGTCTCTGCCAGTACATCGGCTGACTGAAGCGTGAAAGGGGAGGGGCGACGGCTGCTGAGCCGGTGCCCCTCCCCTCCTGCGTGTCAGGTCTCGCGCGTCGGCTCCGTCGGCCCGCGGGGGCGGGAGCGCTCGTGGTGGAGGAGGACGGCTTTCCCTTGCCGGGGATCGCCGGGGGTGCAGGAGCGGTACGCGTCGATCGGGTCGTACCGTATGAAGTCGTACCGAATGGAGTCGTGCCGCATGGGGAGCGGGAGGCCGACGGATCGGCGGCGGGGCGGAAGCGGGCTGTCAGTAGCCGGTGACCTTCCCGGCAAGGAAGGCGCCTGTCGCTCTCAGCTCCCGGGGAGGCGGTTTCCCATCACCGCGGCGAACGAATCAGGGTCACCGTCGAATCCGCGAACGGCCGCGTGGAACCCCCAGGAGCCCGAAGCGCTCCGGGTGAATTCCGCGACGACCGCAGCGGTGGCCGCGGAGACTCCCGAGAAATCGTCCTCATCCAGATTGGTGTAGCCCTCGCGGATCTGCACGGCCGTGTGCTCTATCTGGCCGAAGGTCTTACGCCCGTCGCGCTGCTGGATGGCCACTCCCACGACGACCCTGGTGTACACGTCCGCGAGCCGGTCCAGCTCGAGGGTCATGACCTCGTCGAAGCCGAAACCCTGGCCTGTCCGGCTGTCCCGGTTCAGGGTGATGGTGCCGTCCGGGGAGCGGCTGTCGAAGTGCACGAGGTACGCCGGGCTGCCGTACGGCGCTTCCGACTCGTACGTGGCCGCGATGATGTCGAGGTCGTTGGCGGGCTCGCCGGTCTCACTCGGGTCCCATTTGACCCTCACTTCGACCTTCTCGATGTCCTTGTTGGGAGTGCTCATCGGACTTCCCTCCTTGCTGCTGGGCCGGCGGACCTCTTCCACCCCGATGATGTCCGTAACCGTCCGTGGATCCAACCGCGTTGGGTCGGTACGGCGGTTTCGGGCCAACGCCTGGCCGAGGATGTCCGGTGCCGCTGCCGGACGGCCGGACGACCGCCCGGAGCGTGACCCGCGCCACCTCCGGCGCCGTACGATGGGCCGGTGCTGGTCAAGTGGAATCGCTGCACCGTGGTGGACCGTCGCGGTTTCGAACGGGGGCAGCGAAAGTGGGTGGGGCTGCTCGGTGAGCCGGGGTTCAGGGGGCAGAGCGGTGGGTGGAGCCGGGGGAAGCCCGATGTCGCCCATGTGTTCGCATTCTGGGAGAACCGGG
This sequence comes from Streptomyces sp. NBC_00887, assembly GCF_045207585.1. NCBI lineage: Bacteria > Bacillati > Actinomycetota > Actinomycetes > Kitasatosporales > Streptomycetaceae > Streptomyces > Streptomyces sp. NBC_00887. The sequence continues at coordinate 4,070,900 of NZ_CP108788.1, read as the reverse complement.
TCTTCTACGACGCGTTCATGGCCCGGGAGCACGACCGGCTGGCCGCTTCCCAGTCCGGGATGTACACGGACATGCAGGTCAAGCTCTTCGAGTGCCGGTTCGACGTGAAGACCGGCTTCGAGCCGCTCTTCACCGATGCGGACGTGCTGAGAGTGGCGCACAGCCGGGTGTACGAGGATCGCGTCGAGCACTTCGCCCTCACGCAGAAGCAGGTGTGGAACCCGGCGATGGCCGGTTCCCCCGGCATGCTCCGCGGGGTCTTCGGAGAAGCGCCGGGGCGCGAATTCCTGGTGCTGTCCATGTGGCAGTCGAGCGCCGAACGCGGCAAGTACCGGCCGGAGAGCCTCGCGCGGCTGTCCGCACTGGCACAGACGGAGACGGACGTCGAGGCGCTCACCGGGGACGTGGTCCAGCTCGAGGCGTCCTGGACGGTGTGACCGCCTCGCGACCGGCGTTCCCTCGGTCACATACGCGCCGGATGGAGCCGGTACGACTGCTCAGTCCCGCCGGAGGGCACTTAGGGTCGGTACATGGCGCGACCGCAACGCATAGTTCTCGTCCGGCACGGTGAGTCCGAGGGCAATGCCGACGACACGGTGTACGAACGTGAGCCCGACCACGCGCTGAGACTCACGGCGACCGGTCTGCGTCAGGCACGGGAGACCGGGACGGAGCTGCGCGAGCTGTTCGGGGACGAGAAGGTCAGCGTCTACGTCTCGCCCTACCGGCGCACCCACGAGACGTTCCGGTTGTTCGGTCTCGATGTGCGGCAGGTGCGCATCAGGGAGGAACCACGGCTGCGCGAGCAGGACTGGGGCAATTGGCAGGACCGGGACGACGTCAGGCTGCAGAAGGCCTACCGCGACGCGTACGGGCACTTCTTCTACCGCTTCGCGCAGGGCGAGTCCGGGGCCGATGTCTATGACCGGGTCGGAGCGTTCCTGGAGAGTCTGCACCGCAGCTTCGAGGCCCCCGACCACCCGAAGAACGTTCTGCTGGTCACCCACGGACTGACCATGAGGCTCTTCTGCATGCGCTGGTTCCACTGGTCGGTCGCCGAGTTCGAATCGCTGTCCAATCCCGGCAACGGCGAGACCCGCACGTTGCTGCTCGGCGAGAACGGCCGGTACACGCTCGACCGGCCCTTCGAACGGTGGCGCACTCCCGAGCCGTACGGCCGTACCGGATAGAGTGGTGTAGCGATGACCGTTGACTCCGCTTTTGACCGGCGCTTCGAACGCGCTCTGGCCAGCCTGCGTGGACTGTCCGTGGGAGATGCCCTCGGCTCCCAGTTCTTCGTCCCGGCCAACTACCCGCTCCTCAAGAGGCGAGCCCTGCCGCCGGGTCCCTGGCAGTGGACCGATGACACCGAGATGGCGTGCTCGGTGCTCGCCGTCCTGGCCGCGCACCAGCGCATCGACCAGGACGCGCTCGCCCACTCCTTCGCCGAGCACCACGATTTCGACCGGGGCTACGGGCCGGCGGTGAACCGTCTGCTCAGACTCGTCCGGGAGGGCGGTGACTGGCGCGAGCTGGCTGCGGCTCTCTTCCAGGGCCAGGGATCCTGGGGGAACGGGTCGGCCATGCGGATCGCGCCGCTCGGCGCCTGGTACGCCGACGACCCCGAGCAGGCGACCCACCAGGCCGAGATCTCCTCGTACACCACGCACCAGCACCGCGAAGCCGTCGTGGGTGCCATGGCCGTCGCGGCAGCTGCCTCGCTGGTCGCGTCGCCGGACGGGCCGCCGACGCCCGAGAGGCTGCTCGACGGTGTCGTCGCACTCGTACCGCGCAGTGCGGTCGGTGCCGGGCTGCGCCGTGCACGCGACATGCTCGACTACCGGGACGCCGGGACGGTCGCGGCTGTCCTCGGCAACGGCCGCCGTACGAGTGCGCACGACACGGTTCCCTTCGCTCTCTGGTCGGCGGCCCGCAGTCTCGGCGACTACGAACAGGCTTTCTGGGTGACTGCTCAAGCAGGCGGCGACGTGGACACCACCTGCGCGATCGTCGGCGGCATCGTGGCCGCGGGCGAGGCCGGCAGTCCTCCGGCCGACTGGCTGGCCCTCACGGAAGAGCCGCCGCACTGGCTGACCCGGGCGCACGTCTGACGGTCCGACCGGCCGCTTCCACTTGTCACGGTCCTGCCACAGCAGCCCCCCGGAGGCCCGGAGACGCCGGGGCGGGGCTAATCTTTCGGCCACGCCGCTCTCATTGATCTTGAAGGGCGTGCGCCGATGAGACGCTGGGGCCGGCGCGCCGCCATGTGGCCGTGCGGAAGGACCCCGGTGGGGGAGGGGTCCCATGTCCGATCAACCGTCCGAGGCAGCCAGCCGAGCCGGGGCGTCACCGCCGCCCGGGAGCGCCCAGGCGTCCAGCAGCGTGCCCGAGCCGGCCGACGCGGGGTCCCCCGAGGACGCCGGCAGGCAGGAGGCGGCTCCCCGGGAGCGCGCGCAGACACCGGCCGCGGTCCCGGGCCAGGCTTCCGGCCAGGAACCGCCGGTGCGGCCGGCCTATCTCCAGCCGCCGCCCGCCGACCCTTGGCAGCGCCGCGCGCAGAAGCCGTCCCCCGGTGTGCTGTCCGGACTCCGGCCCTCTTCGCCGCCCGCGATCGGGGCCGCGACGTTCTGGTCGGTCCTCGCCACGGCCCTGCTCAGCGCGCTGCTGCTCGGCGACGGCCTCGGGGTGAATCTTCTGCTGGTCGCCGTGCCCGCGACCCTGGCGGCATTCTTCGCGGCGCGTGAGGCAGGCCGCAGGATTCGCCCGTGGACCGTCACGTGGGCGATCGGAGGCCTGGCGCTCCTGGTGGTCCCGGCGCTCCGGGACGCCGGATGGCCGACCTTCCTCGCCGTGGTCTCGGCACTTGCCCTGGGCTCGCTCGCGCTGCACGGCAGCCGAAGCTGGCTGGGAGTCCTGCTTGGATCGCTGGGGCTGTTCAACTCGGCCCCGGCGGGTCTGCGCTGGGGTCTGCGGGGCGTGCGCGACCGTGCCGACGACTCCAGGGGCCGCGTGCGCACGGCGGTACGCAGCGCTGCGGTGGCCATCGTTCTGCTCGTCGTGTTCGGGGCCCTCTTCGCCAGCGCCGATGCCGCGTTCGCGGACCTCCTGGGCAACCTCCTGCCCGACGTGTCGATCGGCGAGGCGCCGTGGCGGGTCTTCCTGTTCGTGCTCGGGCTCGTCGGCGCCCTCGCCGCCGCGTACACCGCGGCCGCCCCGGTCCGCTGGGACGGCATCACCGTCCGCCCGGGACCGGCCCGCAGCAGGGTCGAGTGGGCGCTTCCGCTGATCGTGCTCGACCTCCTCTTCGCCGCCTTCATCGCACTCCAGCTCGCGGTCCTTCTCGGCGGGTACGACAAGGTCTACGAGGAGACCGGGCTGTACCCGGCCCAGTACGCACGCCAGGGGTTCTGGCAGCTGCTGTGGGCCACGGTCCTCACCCTCATCGTCATCGCGCTCGCGCTGCGCTGGGCCCCGCGGGGCGGATCGCGTGACCGGACCCTGGTCAAGGGCGTTCTCGGTGTCCTGTGCGTGCTCACCCTCGTCGTCGTGGCCTCGGCACTGCGCCGTATGGACCTCTACGTGGACGCCTTCGGCCTGACGCGGCTGAGGATCTCCGTCGCCGCGGTGGAACTCTGGCTCGGTGTGGTGCTCGTCCTCATCCTCGCGGCGGGCGTGTTCGGCGCCAGGCTGCTGCCGCGCGCGGTCGCCGTGAGTGCCGCTGTCGGTGTCCTCGCCTTCGGGCTGCTCTCACCCGACGGGCTGATCGCGGAGCAGAACGTCCAGCGCCACGACAAGGGCAAGACCATCGACATCGACTACCTCGGGAGCCTCTCGGCCGACGCGGTACCGGCGCTGGACGAACTGCCGGAGCCACTGCGGTCCTGCGCACTGGAGAGGATCCAGCGCGACCTCGTCACCTCGGACACCCCTTGGTACGCGTCGAGCTGGGGCGAGGCGAGGGCCCGCGACGTCTTTGAGGAGCGCGAGGTCTACAACCGGAGCCTCGAGTGTGCCGGGCTGGGCAGCGACACCAGCGAGCGGGACTACGAGGAAGAGGACTCGTACGACCCGTACTGATGACGCTCCCACCGTGCGGGCCGTCTCCCTCAGGGGCGGCCCGCACAGTGCTGTCCGGGTCCGATGGGTACAGGCCCCGCTAGGCGCCCGGCCCTGCTGCCGCGGACTTCCCGCTCAGTGCTTCCAGGTCGCTCTTGCGCACCCGGATCACGACCGCGGCGGTCAGCAGGGCGAGTGCGACCATGGCGACGGCCGCGGTGAAGGCCGTGGAGATGCCATGGGTCAGCACGTCGTGTCCCCAGGGAGCGGGCAGTTCGTGCGTCCTGGCGAACTCCGCCTTCTGCTCGGGTGTCGCCTGCGCCATGAAGGACGGAACCTGCTTCTCGGCCTCGTTGCGGCTCGCGGTGCCGAAGACGGTCACCAGGATGGACAGGCCCAGCGAACCTCCGACCTGCTGGCTCGCGTTGAGGAGGCTGGACGCTGCGCCGGCCTCGTGCTGGGCGACGCCGGAGACCGCCGTCAGGGTGAGGGTGACGAAGTTCAGCCCCATGCCGAATCCGAAGAGGAACATCGGGCCGAGCACACCGCCCATGTACGAACTGTCGGGTGAGATGAGGGTCAGCCAGAAGAGTCCGATGCCGGTGATGGCCGACCCTGTGACCATGAACGGTTTCGGCCCCAGCACCGGGAGCAGCCTCTGGGAGAGCCCCGCGCCCATGATGATCGCGACCGTGATGGGCAGGAACGCCAGACCCGACTCGATCGGGCTGTAGTCCAGGACGTTCTGGACGAACAGCACGATGAAGAAGAACATGCCGAACATGGCCGCAGCCAGGCTGAGCATGATCATGTAGGTGCCGGAGCGGTTGCGGTCGGCGAACATCCGCAGCGGGGTGATCGGTTCCCTGGCACGCGACTCGATGAGCACGAACACGGCGAGGAGCACCACGGCGGCACCGAAGGACGACAGCGTGAGGGAGTCCCGCCAGCCCGCCTCCGAGGTGCGGATGAAGCCGTACACCAGCGAGGCCATGCCGAGCGTCGAGGTCATGGCCCCGGAGATGTCGAAACGCCCCGGGTGCTTCTCCGACTCGTTGATGTACATCGGTGCCAGGACCGCGATCAGCACACCGATGGGTACGTTGACGAAGAGAACCCAGCGCCAGTCGAGCCATTCGGTGAGCATGCCACCGGTCAGCAGCCCGATCGCCCCGCCGCCCGCCGATACTGCGGCGAACACGCCGAACGCCCGGTTGCGTTCGGGCCCTTCGGGGAACGTGGTGGTGATCAGGGCGAGGGAGGTGGGCGACGCGATGGCGCCCCCGACGCCCTGCAGCGCGCGTGCGGCCAGCAACTGCCAAGGCTCCTGTGCGAGTCCGCCGAGGAGCGAGGCAAGAGTGAAGAGCAGGATTCCGGCCATGAAGACCCGGCGGCGCCCCAGGATGTCGCCCGCCCTGCCGCCCAGCAGCAGCAGTCCGCCGAAGGTGAGCGTGTAGGAACTCAGCACCCAGGAGAGGTCGGTCGTGGAGAAGCTGAGCGCGTCCTGGATGTGCGGAAGCGCGATGTTGACGATCGTGGCATCGAGTACAACCATCAACTGGCATGCGGCAATGACGGCGAGGGCGATCCCCGGGCGCCCTGTCCGGCGCGCTGAGCCTGGTTCGCTCTGTGCTTCTAACTGAGATGTTGTCACTATGGATCCCCCACGAGAGAGTTAGTGAACGAACGCGTTCACTGTCTCGCCAACGGTAGTGAGTCCCCATTAGTGAACGCAAGCGTTCACAGACACTGCTGTCGGCGGGATGCGATCGGGGGTGCTCGTCCTCGGTACCGGGTCCGCTCAGGCCCGCGAAGATGTGCGCTTCCCTGTTCCGATGGAGAACTGCTGATGACTTCTTCGCGTCCCACGGCCGCCGCCCGGCCCGGGCCGATGTCCCTGCGCCGCCGCGGGCCGGTGCTCGAACGGGCCATCCTCGATGCCGCTCTCGAGCAGCTGAGCACGGTGGGATGGGGCGGGCTGACGATGGAAGGCGTCGCGGCCGGCGCCAGGACCGGCAAGGCCGCGGTGTACCGGCGGTGGCCCTCGAAGGAGGACCTGGTCGCTGACGCGCTGCGCGCCGGCCTGCCGACCCTCGACGAGGCACCTGACAATGGAGGAGTCCGTGAGGACCTCTACGAGGTGTGCCGCAGGATGCGCGACGCGATGCTTTCGGGACCCGGTATCGCCCTGAGGTCGGTCCTGCACGAGTGTGACGTGAACGCGGCTGAGCGGTTTCAGGCGGTGATCGTCAAAGGCATGATCGAACCGTCCACCGAACTCTTCCGGGAAGTAGTCGCCCGTGGTGTCGCGCGGGGCGAGGTGCGACCGGAGGCCGTGAGCGGGATGGTGCTGGACGTGATTCCGGCCATGATGATGTACCGCACCAAGGTGAGCGGAAGCGAGTGGCCGGACGACGAGATCGCTCAGATGATCGACGAGGTCATGATGCCGCTGCTCCGCTCCTGACGCCGCCGGCGGACGCCGGTCACGGTGTCCGTTCCGTGCCCGGCGGATGCCTGACCGCGGTGTCCGCTCTGTGTCCGTCCCGTACCCGCTCCGGCCGGGTGAGGGTCCGCCCCGCTGTCCGGTGCCCCCGGGGTGTTCTTGCCGTGCCCATCGGCGTACGCTGACAGGCGTCATGCCGTACGAACCGCCCACGCACACCGTCGAGCGCTCACTGCGCGCTACCTCCGGTGCCCGGACCGTCGCAGGTGTCGATGAGGTCGGACGCGGAGCGTGGGCCGGCCCCGTCACCGTGTGCGCGGCCGTCACCGGTCTTCGCAGACCCCCCGAGGGCCTCACCGACTCCAAGCTGATCAGCCCCAAGCGCCGGGCGGAGCTGGCCCCGCTGCTCGAGGGCTGGGTCACGGCCTACGGGCTGGGTCACGCGTCGCCCCTGGAAATCGATGATCTCGGCATGACCGCGGCGCTCCGTCTCGCGGCGGTCAGGGCCCTGGACGAGCTGCCGGTGCGTCCGGATGCCGTGATTCTCGACGGCAAGCACGACTACCTCGGACGGCCCTGGAACGTCCGTACGGTGATCAAGGGCGACCAGTCATGCATCGCTGTCGCCGCAGCGTCGGTGATCGCGAAGGTCCGCCGGGACACGATGATGGCCGAACTGGGAGCGGAATCGGGCGAGTACGCAGACTTCGCCTTCTCCGCCAACGCGGGCTATCCGTCGCCGGTGCACCGGGCCGCGCTGCAGGAGATGGGGCCCACGCCTCATCACCGCCTCAGCTGGTCCTATCTCGACGCGCTGCCGAGGTGGCAGCACCTGAAGAAGGTCCGACTCTCCGCTGAGGCGGCCGCACTGGAAAGCGGGGGCCAGCTCGGCTTCGACTTCTGATCGCACAGGCGTATCTCCCCGGCGTGCCGCCGGTGTTCGACAGACAACCAATCAAGCGTCTTATCCCCTCCATGAGGAGCCTCAGATTCCCGAGAGCGTCCAGGGTCCCCGCACCGCGCCGACCCCCCGTCCCGTACCTGGTCCGCGTTCCGCGGCCACGCCGCGTCCCGGACATCCGGGCCCCGGCCCTGCGCGGCCCGCGCCCCCGGCGCAGCGCCCGCTGCCCACATCCACGCGTCCCGCTGCACCCTCTGCTGCCCCGGCTCCCGACCCGGCCGAGCGCAAGCGGCCGGAGAATCGTTCCGCGGCGCAGCTCCAGCTGATCCCGGCCCCGGCCGGCGGCGCGCTCGACGCAGCCGACGAGGCCGTCGATCTGCTCCTGGACTCCGGGCGGGCGCCCGGTGACATCCTGGTGCTCACCACGGGTGGGAACCACCCCTGGGCCACACACGAACTCTCCTTCGGAGAAGCCGCGTACTGGGCGCAGCACGATGCCGGTGACGACGTCTTCTTCGCCCGCACGGCGTCTGTCGACCGCTGTGCTTCCCGTCCCGTGGTCATCGTGGCCGCCAACGGGGACATCGATGACAGTGCCGCCCGTGCGCTGTCCGTCGCCCGGGACCGCGCGGGCGCGCTGCTGATCGTGTGCGGTGACCCGCAGAAGATCAACTCCGCGCTCGGTGCGGGCGTCTGAGACGTAAGTCCGTGGGTCCCGATGGTCCGAAAAAGGGCTCTCGGGACCCACGTTCCGTTTCACCGGGCGGCGGTCCGCCTCAACGCCTCCGCCGCTCCGCCGCCCGTGCGCAACGGGACCGGATCATGATCGGCAAATGTGTCGGCGAGAGTCGACGGCTGGGACAGCGAACTGGGTCGGCGGCCTCCCCGGCCCTCACCCAGGACCTGCCACCCTCCACGCGTCAGAGTGATGTAGGCGCCGCAGCGAAGCCCGTGCAGCGTGCAGGCATCCCTCAGCCCCCACATCCACGCCCCGTCCTCCTCCGTCCACCGTTCGTCACCCTCGCGGCAGTAGAGCAGCACTGCGGTGCGTACCGGGGTACGGCGGCGCAGATCGTGCGGGATCACCCGGCGCAGATGGGCGAGCACCGCGTTACGGAACTCCCATCCGTCCGCCGCCACCGAGGTGCGGCGGGCGAACGAGGCGCTGGCGGTGAGCCGTTCCTCATGATCGAGGACAGCGACGACGGCGGTGGCCGGGGTCGGTTGGTGCCGTGCGTGCAAGCCGCTGACGACCTCGCGCGGGCTGCGCAGCAGGGGTATGCCGGCCGCCGCCCACTCGGCCGGTTCGAGCATCCTGGCAAGGTGGTTGACGGAGTCTGCGGATACCGGGGACGCCGACAGCGATGTTGCTGCGGACGGAGCGAATCCGAAGGTCACGGTCCTCCCTTCGCTACGCGCCCACGGTGCGGGCAGGGTCGAATGAGGGCGCGCCGCGGCACAGCCCTTGCGGGCCCGCGAAAGGACCGTGCGGGGAGCGAGTTCAATTCTTCCTGTCGTATCGGCAGGCGGCAACGAGCAATTGGTGAGCCTGACGGGTATCAGCCGGAATGACACAGATATCCCTGCCCGTGCGGCGCCGGATGAAGCCTGGGATCATGCCTGGATGGCGAGGACCAGCGGAAACACACCCTCTGCGCCGGCCCGGCGGAGCAGCCGAGCCGCTACGGCGAGCGTCCAGCCGGTGTCGGAGAGGTCGTCCACGAGCAGGACGGGCCCCTTTGCGGCTGTCAGGGCCTCGGCGAGGGAAGGTTCCACGACGAGCGCCTCGTGCAGGGCCTTCACCCGCTGTGCGCTGTTGGTCTGCGAGATGCGCAGGTCCTCGGCACCGGGCGCGTAGGTCACGGTACCCAGCAGAGGCATCCGGCCGACCTCGGCGATACGGCTTCCGAGCGAGTGCACCAACTGCGGTCTGCGGCGCGAGGCGACCGTGACGACGCCCACCGGTCTGGCGGCGGCGTCCGGAGCCCCGGAAGCCCAACCACCCGGCCCCTTGGCCCAGTCGGAGATCACAGTGACCACCGCGTTCGACACATCGTCCGGAACAGCCGTGTCCGGGGCCTGTGCTGCGAGCATCGGGCGGAGCCGGTTGCCCCAGCCGATGTCGGAGAGCCGCCCCAGTGCGCGTCCGGTGAAGGACAACTCACCCGCCGGGATCCGGCCCTTGAGGTCGATCCCGACCGCTGCCAGCCCCGTGGGCCACATCTTGCGCGGCTCGACCTCCACGCCCGGACGGCCGAGCTCGCCCCGCGCACCGTCGAGAGCCGCGGTGGAGACCTTGTCGTCGAACCGGGCGCCAGCGCAGTTGTCACAGCGGCCGCACGCTCTGGCCTCCTCGTCGTCCAGCTGGCGCCGGAGGAACTCCATGCGACAACCGGTCCCCGAGGCGTAGTCGCGCATGGCCTGCTGCTCGGCGGACCGCTGTCCGGCGACCCAGGCGTAGCGCTCCGAATCGTAGATCCACGGCTGGCCCGTGGAGATCCAGCCGCCCTTCACGCGCTTCACGGCGCCGTCGACATCCAGCACCTTGAGCATCGTTTCGAGGCGGGTGCGCCGCAGATCGACCAAGGGCTCCATGGCGGGCAACGAGAGAGGCCGGCCGGCCTGGGCGAGGACATCGAGTGTTCGGCGCACCTGCTCCTCGGGAGGGAAGGCGACCGAGGCGAAGTACTGCCAGATGGCTTCGTCCTCCTTGCCGGGGAGCAGCAGCACCTCGGCATGCTCGACTCCACGCCCCGCGCGTCCCACCTGCTGGTAGTAGGCGATGGGGGAGGACGGCGACCCCAGGTGTACGACGAACCCGAGGTCGGGTTTGTCGAATCCCATACCGAGTGCCGATGTGGCGACCAGGGCCTTTACCCGGTTGGCCAGCAGATCGTCCTCCGCCTGCTGCCGGTCGGCGTTCTCCGTCCGGCCGGTGTAGGACGCGACCGTGTGCCCGCCCTGGCGCAGGTAGGCCGTGATCTCCTCGGCAGCCGCGACGGTGAGCGTGTAGATGATCCCGGAGCCGGGAAGCTCCCCGAGATGGTCGCTCAGCCACGCCAGACGATGTGCGGCATTGGGCAGTTGGAGCACGCTGAGACTGAGGCTCTCCCGGTCCAGCGGGCCACGCAGGACCAGCGCGTCCGTGCCCGCGCCCGTTCCGAGCTGTTCCGCGACGTCCGCGGTCACACGGGCATTGGCGGTGGCCGTGGTGGCGAGGACGGGGACGCCTGCGGGGAGGTCCGCGAGCATGGTCCGCAGGCGCCGGTAATCCGGCCGGAAATCGTGCCCCCAGTCGGAGATGCAGTGCGCCTCGTCCACCACCAGCAGACCCGTCGCGGCGGCGAGTGCCGGCAGCACCTGGTCGCGGAAGTCCGGGTTGTTCAGCCGCTCCGGGCTGACGAGCAGCACATCCACCTCGCCTGCGGCGACCTCTGCCTGGACGGTCTCCCACTCCTCGGTGTTCGAGGAGTTGATCGTGCGGGCGCTGATGCCCGCACGGGCAGCTGCGGCGACCTGGTTGCGCATCAGCGCGAGCAGGGGGGAGACGATCACGGTCGGGCCGCTCCCCTGTGCGCGCAGCAGCGAGGTAGCCACGAAGTACACAGCGGATTTACCCCATCCCGTCCGTTGTACGACCAGGGCTCTGCGCTTGTCGGCGACGAGGGCCTCGATGGCCCGCCACTGGTCCTCGCGCAGGCGGGCAGTGCCGGTGGTGTCCCCGACGAGTCGGGCAAGTACGGAATCGGCCGAGGCTCTGAGGTCTGCGCGGTCTGCGTTGGTCATGCCCCCATGCAACCCGATGCCTGTGACAACCGCGAACGACCGTGCGACCCCTGTGGATAAAGTTATCCACAGGGGTCGCGGAAATCGTCTGCCCGCGGGACGGTCGTGCCATGAACAAGCACCACGAATCCACCGGACCGGCCGACGAGCAGCAGATCACCCTGCGCGGCCCCGCCGAACTTGCCGACGCCCTGCCGTACCTCATGGGCTTCCATCCGAACGACAGCGTGGTCATGGTTGCCCTTCACGGCGGGCGGGGCCGCTTCGGAGGGCGGCTCAGGCTGGGCATTCCGCAGTCGCCGAAGGAGTGGGCGCCGGTCGCCGACCAGCTCGCGCAGTGCCTGATCTCCGGCAGCGAGCGGCGTGACACGCGTCCGGACGCGATCGTCGTCTTCCTCTGCCAGGACCCGGCCGACGGAGAGAGCGGCAATCAGACGATGGAGCGGCTGAGGCCGCTCGCGCAGCGTCTGCGCAGGGCCTGCGGGGCGCTCGATGTTCCGGTGCTGGAGGCCCTCTGCATCTCCGACGGTCGCTACTGGTCCTACTGCTGCCCCGATGAGCGGTGCTGTCCGGCCGAGGGGAACCCACTGGCCCTTCCCGGTACCACCGTGATGGCAGCGGCAGCCGCTTACGCCGGCATTCAGGTGCGCGGATCGCTGAGAGAGATGGAGGCGCGGCTCTCGCCGTGGGATTCCGCGGCTCAGGCGGCGGCGGAACAGGAGCGGGCTCTGGACTCCGCGGGAGCTGCGCTGATGTCCAGGATCCTCGACACCGTGGGACGGCGTGAGGTGGCCGGGGAGACTCTGACACTCGCGCGTGCCCTCATGGACCGCCTCGGAAGTGCGCCGGTGCCCGCTCCGTCGGAGGCGGACACCGGCGATGACAGTCTGATCAGCGCGGACGAGGGCGCCGCTGTGATTCTCGGGCTTCAGGACAGGGAGACGCGGGACAGGGCTGCGGAGTGGATGGAAGGCCGAGAGGCGGAAACGGCGCTTCGGCTGTGGCGGGCGCTGGCCCGTCGATGTGTCGGCCCGTACGTGGAACATGCGGCTGCGCCGCTCTCGCTGGCGGGCTGGGTTTCCTGGTCCTCGGGCGATGAACCGGCCGCGAGGGTGGCGCTGGGGCTCGCGCTGCGGGCCGACCCGGACTACACGTTCGCTCAGCTGTTGCACCAGGCGTGCAACGAGGGCCTGGACCCGGAGACACTGCGCCGCTGCCTTCGCAGCGAGCGCAGGGTGCGCTCCGGACAGGGCGGCGGCCGCAGGGCCGGTGAACAGGTTGCGCGCCGTGCGGGGCGACGCACTCGGACGCGGCAGGCGCGCACCTCGGCCGCACGGCGCAGGAGGGCGTCCCCCGGCTCCGCGAACCCCAAGCCGGCTTCGTCGTCCCGGCGTCGGGTACGGGACCTCCAGCGGCAGGGCCGACGTGAGACCAGGAGCGGCCGTTGACAGGAGAACCCGGCGGGCGGGGGATGGGGATCCGCCCGGAGCAGGCCCTGAGACCGGCAAGCGGGGGGCGAGGGCGGCTCGGTCCGGGCATCGGCCGACCGAGGGTGAACGCGCCGGCCCGGGCGAGTGCGGCCGCGCGGCACGGCCGTGGCCGAGTGGCGGACGCCCGCACGGCGAAGGGACTGTTTATCGTCAGGCAGACGACTATGATTTCGGCATGCCGCCCTACGACCCGTCGACCTTCCCGCCCTTCGCTGTCACCGTCGACCTGGTTGTGCTCACGGTGCGCCGTCACGCGCTCTGTGCGTTGGTGGTGCGCCGCGGCGAACAGCCTTTCCAGGGCAGGTGGGCGCTACCGGGCGGATTCGTCAGAGCCGATGAGGATCTCGCTGCTGCGGCAGCGCGTGAACTGGTCGAGGAAACCGGGCTCTGCGCACACGATCCGGCGGTCCCCGCTGTCGGAACCGGTGCCCACCTGGAACAGCTCGCCACATACGGAGACCCGGAGCGCGACCCCCGGATGAGGGTCGTCAGTGTCGCGCACCTCGCACTGGCGCCCGACCTGCCCGCACCTCGCGCCGGTGGTGATGCGAACAGTGCCCGCTGGGCCCCGGTCGAGGATCTGCTCGGCCCCGAAGGAGGCTTCGGCCGCGAGGGCGAGCAGTCCGAGCCGCTCGCCTTCGATCACGCGCGGATTCTCGACGACGGGGTGGAGCGGGCACGATCCAAGATCGAGTATTCCTCGCTGGCCACCGCGTTCTGCCCGCCCGAGTTCACTGTCGGTGAGCTGCGCCGGGTTTACGAAGCGGTGTGGGGTGTCGTCCTGGATCCTCGCAACTTCCACCGCAAGGTCACCGGCACGCCCGGTTTCCTGGTTCCCTCCGGAGGAACGACCACCCGCCAGGGCGGTCGCCCCGCGCAGCTCTTCCGGGCGGGTGCGGCCAATGTGCTCAACCCGCCGATGCTGAGGCCCGAGGTCTGACGGCGCGGACGTGTGAAGTGCGGGGCTGCGGAGCGCCCGCCGCCTCACGGCTGCGCAAAAAATCTGAAATGTCGCGTTATCTTGCTGGGGTACCCAACCCTGCCGCCGAGCGGTCTCACACTCCGCGAGAGAAGCGATGCTCCAGGCCATCGGACTCACCAGCACCCCCCGCCGCGATCTTTCCCCCGCTGTGGACGACCTGACCTTCGAAGCCCCGCCCGGCCGCGTCACCGTACTTCTCGGTGCTCCGGGATCCGGCAAGACCACTGCTCTGCGCCTGATGCTCGAGCTCGAATCCGGGCGGGGCGTCACCTATTTCCGAGGCCGGCCACTGCATCGCATCGGTCACCCCGCCCGCGAGGTCGGCGTGCTGCTCGGTGATGTCCCTGGCCATCCCGCACGTACCGCCCGCGGGCAGCTCCGCATGCTCTGCGCCGCCGCCGGCGTCCCCGCGTCACGAGCCGACGACCTGCTCGAAGTCGTCGGTCTCGCCGGGCTGGGTGATCAGCGCCTCGGCACGCTCTCGGTCGGTATGGACCGTCGTCTAGGCCTCGCGTCGGCACTGCTCGGCGACCCGCACACGCTCGTTCTCGACGACCCCGCCGAGGGACTCTCTCCCCGGGAGAGGAGCTGGTTGCACGGGCTGCTCCGCGCGCACGCGACCGAGGGCGGCACCGTTCTGCACACCACCAGCGATCCGAAGGAGGCCGCCCGTACCGCCGACCGCGTCGTGACCATCGATGACGGGCGCCTCGTCGCCGACCAGGACGTCGCCGACTTCTCCCGCACCAGACTCCGTCCCCGTGTCGCAGTGCGGACTCCGCATGCGGCCAGGCTGGCCTCGGTGGTCAGGCGTGAGGCGAGGGCCGCTCAGCGTTCGGTCGAGGTGGTCGCCGAGGAGAGCAACCGGTTGTCGGTGTACGGCAGCAGTTGTGCGGAGATCGGTGACACCGCATACCGGCACGGGGTGCCCGTGCATCAACTCGCAGACGAGACCGGGGACGCGGGGCCGGTATCTGCTTCCGCAGCCGGTCCCGGTGGGCGAGCCGCCCCGAGGCCCGCCTCGTCCGTAGCGATCTCTGAGCTCCCCCCTCCGATCCCCGTGCGTCCCGCCCGGGGCCCCCTGCGTCCTCTGCGCTACGAGCTGCGCCGCCTCCTGGGCGTCCGGACAACGGCCATGATCATGGCGGGCGTTCTGGCCGTCTCCGTGGGGCTCTCCGTCCTGCTGGCCCGGTCGGGGCGGACGCCTCTGCCCGATCTGCTGGTTGCCTGGCCCGACCTGCTGCCTCTTCCCCCCGCGGCACTCGGCGCAGGTCTGCTCGGTGCGCTGTCCTTCGGCGACGAGTTCCGCTACCCGGCGCTCGCGGCGGGGCGCGGTACCGTCCCGCGCCGTCTGGGGCTCCTGGTCGCCAAGCTGGCCGTCTCCGCGGGCGTGGCGCTGTTTCTGGCCGCGGCATCCGTGCTCGCGGACGCCGAAGCCCTGCGTCTCTTCTACGGCGGCGACTTGGTCGAGGTCCCCGCAAACGCCGCGCCGCTGGCAGCGAGTTGGGCGGGTCTGGCGGTCGGCTGCGCCTGGGCGGGGCTGCTGGCGGCCGGTGTCTTTCGCCTGACGGGCGCCGGAGTTGCCGCAGTCCTCGCCGTTCCCGTCCTTGTCGTTCCACTCGTGCAGTGGCTGCTCTCGGGTCCGTCCACCCGTTCGATCGTCGGACTCCCGGGCAGGCTGCGGGAGCTCGCCTGGCTGCAATGGCCCTACGAAACGGACAGGTGGGCGATGGCTGCCGTTCGCGTGGTGACCCAGCCCGTGGGAGTAGCTCTTTCTTTGTCGTTGTCGGCTCTCATCTGCGCGTATGTGTTCACCAGCCTTCGAGGGAGGGCCCGTTGGTGATCGCGGATGGTCGCCCTGGAGGCGGGGTACGGGCAACTCTCCAGAAAATGTGCGATTTCAGACGATAAGGCGTCAATTGCGAGGTGGGTGCCGATCACCCTTTCGTGTGCTTTTCACCAAAGACCTCAAGGGTCGGCTGAGCCACGCCGACAAAGGATGCGTGAGTACCCTTGCGCACACCATGATGACCGCCGCCCGCTCCGCCGACTCCGGCCTCGCCGGCCCGGGCGAAATCGACCGATACCCCTACGGGGAGGCGCCGACCGGCGAGCGCGCCCCGCTGCGTTCCTGGGGCGGTGGTGATTCCGATTTCGGGCGGGCGAGCCGACGCGGCACAGCCAGTCGGGGCCGTGGGCTCCATGGCCAACTGGTCCAGCAGCTGGGCCAGATGATCGTTTCGGGCGACCTCGGTGCCGACCGGCCGCTCGTTCCGGAGGAGATCGGGCAGCGATTCGAGGTCTCCCGCACCGTTGTGAGGGAGTCCCTGCGCGTTCTCGAGGCCAAGGGGCTGGTCAGCGCCCGACCCAATGTGGGCACGCGCGTCCGGCCGGTCAGCGACTGGAACCTTCTGGACCCCGACATCATCGAATGGCGGGCCTTCGGTCCTCAGCGCGACGACCAGCGCAGGGAGCTGGCCGAGCTCCGCTGGACGATCGAGCCGCTGGCCGCCCAGCTCGCCGCGGGTCATGGGCGTGAGGACATCCAGCAGCGCCTCGGCGACATGATCGAGATCATGGGGCACGCGATGGCGCAGGCGGACGGAATCACGTTCTCCCGGGCTGACGCGGAGTTCCATTCGCTGCTCATCCAGGCGGCGGGCAATCGCATGCTCGAGCACCTCTCCGGGATCGTCTCGGCGGCCCTGCAGGTCTCCGGTGGCCCGGTCACGGGCTGTGACCGGCCCGGTGAAGTGTCGCTCGGTCACCATGCGCGCATCGTCGAGGCGCTCGCGTCGGGCGACTCCACCGCTGCCGAAGCGGCGATGCGGCAGTTGCTCGTCGTCCACCTGGATGTGGAGCGGGTGGTTCCCGCGCCGCGCGAGCACTGACCGCTGTACTGCCGGGGTGCGGGACCGTGTGCCGCCGGACCCTCATGGTCCGGCGGCATAATTTTACGGAGATATGAACCCTTGGGTACGTTTGTCGGTAATGAGGTGTGACTCGGGCCACGCGGATTGGGCGTAACACTCCTCGAAACAGTGCGATGACTTAAGAGGTGACCGCCGCGGAAGGAATACAGCAGCCACGTAGTGCGCTGTGCAGTTCTGAGGCCAAGCCCGCGCCGTCGGCAACATCCCCAGCCGCCGGTCGTCGGTTCCAGCCCTCTCCAGGGCAGGGCCGAAAGCCGTTTCCATCGTTCCGAGAGGTTGTTCGTGTCGGCCAGCACATCCCGTACGCTCCCGCCGGAGATCGCCGAGTCCGAGTCTGTGATGGCGCTCATCGAGCGGGGAAAGGCTGATGGGCAGATCGCCGGCGACGACGTGCGTCGGGCCTTCGAGGCTGACCAGATTCCGCCAACCCAGTGGAAGAATGTTCTGCGCAGCCTCAACCAGATCCTCGAGGAAGAGGGTGTGACGCTGATGGTCAGTGCCGCGGAGTCGCCGAAGCGCGCCCGCAAGAGCGTCGCAGCGAAGAGCCCGGTCAAGCGCACCGCCACCAAGACTGTCGCCGCCAAGACCACCGTGACGCGGACCGTCGCGGCCACTGCCGCCCCGGCGGCCGAAGGCGTGGACTCGGCAGCTGACGACGCCGCCGTGGCCGCCCCCGCGAAGAAGACCGCCGCGAAGAAGACAGCGGCCAAGAAGACTGCCGCGAAGAAGACCGTGGCCAAGAAGACCGCGGCGAAGAAGGCCGGCAAGCAGGACGAGGAGCTCCTCGACGGCGACGAGGCGGCCGAGGAAGTCAAGGCTGCCAAGGGCGACGAAGAGGAGGGCGAGGGTGAGAACAAGGGCTTCGTCCTCTCCGACGACGACGAGGACGACGCACCTGCCCAGCAGGTCGCCGTCGCCGGCGCCACTGCCGACCCGGTCAAGGACTACCTGAAGCAGATCGGCAAGGTTCCCCTCCTCAACGCCGAGCAGGAGGTCGAGCTCGCCAAGCGCATCGAGGCCGGTCTCTTCGCAGAGGACAAGCTGGCGAATTCCGACAAGCTCGCGCCGAAGCTCAAGCGCGAACTGGAGATCATCGCCGAGGACGGCCGCAGGGCCAAGAACCACCTGCTGGAGGCCAACCTCCGGCTCGTGGTCTCGCTGGCCAAGCGCTACACCGGCCGCGGCATGCTCTTCCTGGACCTCATCCAGGAGGGCAACCTCGGTCTGATCCGCGCGGTCGAGAAGTTCGACTACACCAAGGGCTACAAGTTCTCCACGTACGCCACCTGGTGGATCCGCCAGGCGATCACCCGCGCCATGGCCGACCAGGCCCGTACCATCCGTATCCCGGTGCACATGGTCGAAGTCATCAACAAGCTCGCGCGAGTGCAGCGCCAGATGCTTCAGGACCTGGGCCGTGAGCCCACCCCGGAGGAGCTGGCCAAGGAGCTCGACATGACCCCTGAGAAGGTCATCGAGGTCCAGAAGTACGGCCGTGAGCCGATCTCCCTCCACACCCCGCTGGGTGAGGACGGCGACAGCGAGTTCGGAGACCTGATCGAGGACTCCGAGGCGGTCGTGCCGGCCGACGCGGTCAGCTT
Source organism: Streptomyces sp. NBC_00887 (assembly GCF_045207585.1). Taxonomy (NCBI): domain Bacteria; kingdom Bacillati; phylum Actinomycetota; class Actinomycetes; order Kitasatosporales; family Streptomycetaceae; genus Streptomyces; species Streptomyces sp. NBC_00887. The sequence continues at coordinate 4,052,705 of NZ_CP108788.1, read as the reverse complement.
CACGCTGCTCCAGGAGCAGCTGCACTCCGTGCTCGACACGCTCTCCGAGCGTGAGGCTGGCGTGGTGTCGATGCGCTTCGGTCTCACCGACGGCCAGCCGAAGACGCTGGACGAGATCGGCAAGGTCTACGGCGTGACGCGCGAGCGCATCCGTCAGATCGAGTCGAAGACGATGTCGAAGCTGCGTCACCCGTCGCGCTCCCAGGTGCTGCGCGACTACCTCGACTAGATCGCGGACAGGCACGGACGCGGGGCCCGGAACCTTCTCAGGTTCCGGGCCCCGCGTCCGTCTGCAAGTGCGGGCGACTGCGGTGCGGATGACGCTGAGTAGGCATCGTTCACCCCGGAGTCAGGAGTCCTCATGCCCCGCTTTGTCGTCCGTGCCGTGCCCGTGGCGTTCGCCCTGGCGGCTGTTGCGGCCGTGATACCCCTCGCCCCCCAGGCCGCTGCCGTGGCGGACAGCATTGTTGTCGGCGGCCGGCCGGCGCGCATCGCGGACAGTCCCTGGACGGTGGCACTGTCCAGCCGTGACCGGTTCGGAGGAACCCGCGACGGTCAGTTCTGCGGTGCGGTGGTGATCGCGCCCGCGAAAGTGCTGACGGCCGCGCACTGCCTGAGGCAGGACGTCCTGGGCGTCGGTGTCTCCGAGGTCCGCGATCTGCGGATCATCGCGGGCCGGGACGAGCTGAGCGGGCCCGGCGGCCGGGAGATCCCGGTGCGTACGGCATGGATCAATCCCGGCTACGACCCGCGCACGAACGTCGGCGATCTGGCAGTGCTGACACTGGCGGGGAAGCTGCCGGCCAGCAGCGTCATCCCGATGGCCGGAGCCGGAAACGCCGCATACGAGCCGGGCACCGATGCCAAGGTGTACGGCTGGGGGGACACGACCGGATACGGCGCCTACGCGTCTGTGCTGCACGCCGCCCAGGTGCGTGTGCTGCCGGACAGTGCCTGCGCGCGCGCCTATCCCGGCGGCCTGCACGGCACGTACGACGCCTCGTCCATGCTCTGCGCCGGTGACACGGCCGGGGGGCGGGATGCGTGCCAGGGCGACTCCGGCGGCCCGCTGGTGGCCCGTGGGCGGCTCATCGGCCTGGTTTCCTGGGGCAGCGGCTGCGGGAGCCCGGGGAGCCCCGGTGTGTACACGCGTGTCTCCGCAGCGATCCGGTGGATGGCCGCCGGTCAGGACTGACCGCGCGAGCACCTCGGAGGTACGAGAACGGGCGGCTTCCCCTCATGGGAAGGCCGCCCGTCGGCCGGTCCTGGACAGGCCCCTGGCTCGTCGTGGATGCGAGGTGTCAGTGTTGTTCCTCGTCGGCTGCACTTGCCTGTACGGCGGTGAGCCGATCTGTCTCATCCTGTATTTCCGCGGCGATCTTCTTGAGTTCCGGCTCGAACTTGCGTCCGTGGTGGGCGCAGAAGAGCAGTTCACCGCCGCTGATCAGGACGACGCGCAGATATGCCTGGGCGCCGCAACGGTCACAGCGGTCAGCTGCGGTCAGCGGGCTCGCGGGGGTCAGAACAGTAGTCACGTCGCCTCTTCTCTAGCTCGACGAGCTGTCGTACCAGGGTCAACATCCAACCAGGCCGAAAACGTTCCCGCTCGTGGCTTTTCTTCGAAACTTCTTCTCAAGATGGCTGTCTGTTGCCGGTTGGCGGCGAATGTGCCGTATTGCGGAGCGCTACGGTTTCGCGTTGCTTGCGGGGGTGGGTCCGCCGGCTGGCTTGCCGGTTGTTCATGAGGACGTGCCCGGAGCCTAAATGGTTCATGCCTCGAAGGGAACGTGATGTGCACGTCACTCCAACGAGTGATCGAACGTCTATGCGAGGCTGGACTAGCATAATGATTCCCCCTGGGTGGCGTTACAACCGCTCTACCAGGCCTCGGTAGGCTCTCAGCGGCTACCGAGGCCGAGCCCGTTACCCACTGGGCCACCAATGAAATTCAGCGAGGAGCGAACCGCGTGACCGCCGATTCCGTGCCGTCCACTGCGCTGCTGACCGGAGCAGGCGGCGCAGACAGGGACAGCTCCAACTACACCGCGCGGCACCTTCTCGTTCTTGAGGGGCTCGAAGCGGTCCGCAAGCGCCCCGGAATGTACATCGGGTCCACGGACAGTCGCGGACTCATGCACTGCCTCTGGGAGATCATCGACAACTCGGTCGACGAGGCTCTCGGCGGCTACTGCGACAGCATCGAGGTCATCCTCCACGACGACAGTTCCGTCGAGGTGCGCGACAACGGGCGGGGCATCCCCGTCGACGTCGAGCCCAAGACGGGGCTCTCCGGCATCGAGGTCGTCATGACCAAGCTCCACGCCGGCGGAAAGTTCGGCGGTGGCTCCTACGCGGCGTCGGGCGGCCTGCACGGCGTGGGTGCCTCGGTGGTCAACGCGCTCTCCGCCCGGCTCGACGTGGAGGTCGACCGCACCGGCTCGACCCACTCGATCAGCTTCCGGCGTGGCGTTCCGGGCATGTTCACGGAGCAGGGGCCGGACAGTCCCTTCGATCCGTCGAACGGGCTGCGCAAGGGGAAGCGAGTAGCGAAGAACCGCACCGGTACCCGGGTGCGGTACTGGGCGGACCGGCAGATCTTCCTCAAGGACGCCAAGCTCAACTTGGAGACGCTGTACCAGCGAGCACGGCAGACGGCCTTCCTGGTGCCGGGCCTGACCATCGTCGTACGGGACGAGCGCGGCATCGACGGCGAGGGCAAGACGGAGGAGACGTTCCGCTTCGACGGCGGAATCAGCGAGTTCTGTGAGTACCTCGCACAGGACAAGGCGGTCTGCGACGTTCAGCGCCTGACCGGGACAGGGACGTTCAAGGAGACCGTGCCGGTCCTGGACGACCGAGGTCACATGACGGCGACAGAGGTCACCCGGGAGCTGGGCGTCGACATCGCGCTGCGCTGGGGCACCGGGTACGACACCAACGTCAAGTCCTTCGTCAACATCATTGCCACTCCCAAGGGCGGCACCCATGTGTCGGGCTTCGAGCGCTCCCTGACCAAGACCGTCAACGAGGTGCTCCGCTCCGCCAAGCTGCTGCGCGTCGCCGAGGACGACGTCGTCAAGGACGACGCCCTGGAGGGCCTCACGGCGGTCGTCACCGTACGGCTTGCGGAGCCGCAGTTCGAAGGTCAGACCAAGGAGGTGCTCGGCACCTCGGCGGCCAACCGGATCGTTGCCAACGTGGTGGCCAAGGAGCTCAAGGCGTTCCTGACCTCGACGAAGCGTGATGCCAAGGCCCAGGCCCGCTCGGTGCTGGAGAAAGCGGTGGCGGCCGCCCGCACCCGCATCGCCGCCCGCCAGCACAAGGACGCACAGCGCCGTAAGACCGCGCTGGAGTCCTCCTCCCTGCCCGCGAAGCTCGCCGACTGCCGCAGCGACGACGTCGAGCGCAGTGAGCTCTTCATCGTGGAGGGAGACTCGGCGCTGGGCACGGCCAAGCTCGCCCGGAACAGCGAGTTCCAGGCGCTGCTCCCGATCCGCGGAAAGATCCTCAACGTTCAGAAGTCGTCCGTGTCGGACATGCTCAAGAACGCCGAGTGCGGCGCCATCATCCAGGTCATAGGAGCGGGGTCCGGTCGGACCTTCGACATCGACGCCGCGCGCTACGGCAAGATCGTCCTGCTGGTGGACGCCGACGTCGACGGTGCCCACATCCGGTGCCTGCTGCTCACGCTCTTCCAGCGCTACATGCGGCCCATGGTCGAGGCCGGGCGGGTCTTCGCGGCGGTGCCCCCGCTGCACCGGATCGAGCTCGTCCAGCCCAAGAAGGGCCAGGACAAGTACATCTATACGTACTCCGACAACGAGCTGCGGCAGACGCTGCTGGAGCTGCAGCGGAAGAACGTCCGGTACAAGGATTCGATCCAGCGCTACAAGGGTCTCGGCGAGATGGACGCGGACCAGCTGGCGGAGACCACGATGGATCCGCGCCACCGCACGCTGCGCCGGATCAACATCGGTGACCTCGAATCCTCCGAGCAGGTCTTCGATCTGCTGATGGGCAACGAGGTGGCGCCCCGGAAGGAATTCATCACGAGTTCGGCGGCCACGCTCGACCGCTCGCGCATCGACGTCTGACCGAGTCCATGTCGGACGGAGGCGACGTCTGACGGAGTCCCGGTTGACCGAGTCGACGCCTGACCGAGTCCACCCGTGGGTGGAGACAGCTTCTCCACCCACGCTCAACCCCTGAGCCGATCCCCTGATCCGCGCGCTTCCGTAGCGTCGAAGGCCTCGAACCTTCCCGCCCGTCGGAGGCATCCATGTCCGCGCTCTTCCACGTTCTGGTGATCGCTGCGGTCGTCGCGCTCGTCGTCGTGCGCCAGTTCACGGCGCAACGGATCGTCGACGACAAGCGGTGGTGGGTCCTGCCGGGGATCTTGCTGATCATTTCCGCGCGCAACGAAGGGGCACTCGACCCGCACCACGAGGCACTGTCCGCTCTGATTCTCGGAGCCGGGATCGTGGTGGGCCTGGTCACCGGCGCCGGTTGGGGCTGGACCGCGAGGCTGTGGCGCGAACCGGACGGCTCCGTGCGGAGCGGGGGCACCAAGGGCACAGTCCAGGTGTGGGTGGGAGGCCTCACGATCCACGCCGCGCTGGCGGGTGCCGGGGTGCTGCTGGGCATACATCAAGGGCCGGCCGCTCTCACGGTGTCACTCGCGGCCATGCTGCTCGCGCGCGGCGGTGTGCTCAGCCTGCGGGCCCGGAGCCTGCGTGAGCGGCACGGTGGTCCGGCCGACGGAATGCCGTTGCGGCCCGCACATGCCGCGTGGAAGGGGCACGCGTGAACCGCAGCACCTGGACGAGCTGGCCGTCCAAGGAGGCCCTCGCCAGAACCGCGCACACACGCCCGCGGGCCGCCATCGGACGACTCGTATGGACCGCTGTGCTCGTCGGCCTCCTCTGGCGCACTCTCGCCGAAGGGGGATTCGCCCTCTGGCAGGTCGCGGTACTCCCGGTGGGAGTGGCCGGCTGCGCGGTCGCGGGTGTCGCGTTCTTCCGGAGCACCCTGGCATATCGTCTTTGGCCTTCCCTGGGGCTGCTGGTGCTGCTGATGGCCGCGGCGTTCGGGGCGCAGGAGGCGGGCGCCGGAGCCCTCGCCGTCGTGCTGTGGTGTGGGTGCGCCATCACCGCTCTGGAGCGGCTCCCGCTCTCCGCGGCCGTGCCGCTCACCGCTGTGGCTCTCGCCGCCTACGCGATCGTGGAGAGCGACGGGTGGCTGACCACGGTGATCACCACCGGAAGCCTGTGCCTGGGAGGTTATGTCCTGCGACTTGATGCCGAGGCCCGCGGCAGCGCCAGGCGGCTCCTCGACCAGGAGCGGGCGGCGAGGGTCGCGGAGGCCGGGACGGCCGCGCTGGCCGAGAGGTCCAGGATCGCCCGAGAGATCCACGATGTGCTCGCCCACAGCCTCTCCGCACAACTGGTGCACCTGGAAGCGGCCCGGCTGCTGGTCGAACGAGAGCCTGCGGGGGAGTTTCGCGACCTAGTGCTGGAGAGAGTCGTCGCAGCGCGCTCCATGGCGCGTGAGGGCCTCGCAGAGACGCGTCAGGCCCTGTCCGCACTGCGAGGGGAGATGACACCGGTGGAGGACTTCCTGCGGCAGCTGGTGGCAGGTGAGGCGGCCGAGGTGCTCGTTGCGGGGGATCGCAGACCACTGGCCGCGGATGCCTCCCAGACGGTGCGGAGGGTCGCACAGGAGGCGATGACCAATGCCCGCAAGCACGCCCCGGGGGCCGCGGTCCTGGTCCGGCTCGAGTATCTGCCGGACTCCGTCGCCCTGGAGGTGCGGGACTCCGGAGGACGCCACTCGGAGGGAGAGCTCGCTGTCAGTGGTTCCGGCTACGGTCTGCTGGGGATGAGGGAGCGCGCCGAACTGATCGGCGGAACGCTGGAGGCAGGGCCGGGCGAGGAGGGGTTCGTGGTGAATCTTCGGGTGCCTGCGTGAGTGCGCGGGTGGTGGTCGCCGATGATCAGGCAATCGTGCGCGAAGGCATCGTCATGCTGCTGGGGCTGCTGCCCGGCATCGAGGTGGTCGGTGCGGCGAAGGACGGGCACGAGGCGGTTGCTCTCGTAGCCGAGAAGGCGCCCGACGTGGTCCTTATGGATCTGCGGATGCCCCGCTGCGATGGCGTCGAGGCAACGCGCAGGATCCGCAAGGAACACCCGCGCACCCAGGTGGTGGTGCTCACGACCTTCGCCGACGACGACTCGCTCTTCACCGCGCTGCAGGCAGGCGCGCGAGGCTATCTGACCAAGGACGCGCGGGGTGAGGAGATCGTGCGGGCCATCGAGGCGGTGCTGTCCGGCGAGGCCGGACTCTCACCGAAGGTGCAGCGCCGGCTGCTGGAGCGCGTCACCGCGGAGGCCGGTCCGCCGGTGCCGTCCGAGCTGCCCGACGGGCTCACCCCACGGGAGGCCGAGGTGCTCGTCCTGATCGCCGGGGGACTGTCCAACGCGGAGATCGCCCGCACGCTGCACATCTCCCGGGCCACGGTGAAGACTCACATCAACAACCTCTTCGCCAAGACGGGAGCGCGTGACCGAGCGCAGGCCGTGCGCTATGCGTACGGCCGGGGACTCGCACACCCGCCCGGCACTGCCGTCACCTGAAATGGTGAAGCCGGGCGAATGAAGTGCCCGGGATCTTCCCGATCTGCCCATTCTTGGCTACGCGACCGAAAAGGCTCGTGGACAAGGGAGTTGTTCGGGTGGAGAAGGAAGCAGGGCCGAAAGTCGCAGCAGTGCGGCTCGACGACCCGTGGTACGACGCGTTGGCCCCCGGATGGGGCGACCTGGACGGTACGGGAGGTATTGCGCCCGACGGGCCGCCCGGGCCGCCACAGCACAACCACAGTGCCGCCGACATCTATCTCGAGGTGCAGCAGAGCGCGGCCTTCCGCGAGGTGCGGCGCCGCTACCGCAGGTTCGTGGTCCCCGCGGCAGTCGCCTTCCTCCTCTGGTACTTCGCCTATGTCGTCGCCGCGACCACGGCACACGACCTGATGGCGCGCCCGGTTGCGGGTGCGCTCAACGTGGCGATGGTCGCAGGGCTCGGACAGTTCGTCACCACGTTCCTGCTCACCTGGGCGTACGCACGTCATGCCCGGCTCCGCAGGGACCGGGACGCGCTGGAACTGCGCTGGGACACCCAGGAGATGACGAGAGGGATCGACCGGTGAGCGGGGACCACCAGACGCTGGCGCTGCTGCTGTTCAGCGCGTTCATCGCCGTGACGCTCGGCATCACGACCTGGGTGAGCCGGAACAGGCAGGGATCGCCGGAGGAGTTCTACGCGGGCGGGCGGCTCTTCTCGCCCATGGAAAACGGATTCGCCATCGCCGGCGACTACATGTCCGCCGCCTCCTTCCTCGGGATCTCGGGACTGATCGCACTCTTCGGCTACGACGGCATGCTCTACTCGGTCGGGTTCCTCGTCGCCTGGCTGGTCGTCCTGCTCCTCGTCGCGGAACTCGTGCGCAACTGCGGACGGTTCACTCTCGCCGACGTGGTTGCCGCCCGCATGGCGGAGCGTCCCGTGCGCACCGCGCTCGGCACCTCGTCGGTCACCGTCTCGGTGCTGTACCTGGTGGCACAGATGGTGGGTGCGGGCAGTCTCGTCGCGCTCCTGCTCGGCGGGACGAGCGACACCGCCCGGTCGTGGACCGTCGTCGGGGTCGGCGCACTCATGGTGATCTATGTGTCGCTCGGCGGTATGCGCGCCACGACCTGGATCCAGATCGTCAAGGCCGTCCTTCTGATGGCTGGTGCTCTCGCGCTCACCGTGCTCGTCCTCGTGCACTTCCACGGCAACGTCAACACACTTCTCAACACGGCCGCCGAACGCAGCGGCCACGGGCGGGATTTCCTCTCGCCCGGACTCAAGTACGGCGGAAGCTGGACGGCACGCTTCGACTTCATGAGCCTGGGCCTTGCCCTCGTGCTCGGCACGGCCGGCCTGCCGCACATTCTGTCGCGCTTCTACACCGTGCCCACGGCCCGGGCGGCCCGGCGCTCCGTCGTCTGGTCCATCGGACTCATCGGCAGCTTCTACCTGATGACGATCGTGCTCGGGTTCGGAGCCGCCGCCCTGGTCGGCTCGGCGGACGTACGGGCGTCGAACGCCTCGGGGAACACCGCGGTCCCGCTCCTGGCACTCGTTCTCGGAGGCGGCGAGGGATCCACCGGCGGCACGGTCCTGTTCGCCGTGGTCGCGGCCGTCGCCTTCGCGACCATTCTCGCCGTCGTCGCCGGGATCACGCTGGCCTCCTCGGCCTCCGTCGCCCACGACCTCTACGCCTCGCTCCGTCGCCGGGGTTCCAAACAGCGCAGCGAGGTGGCCGTGGCCAGGACGGCGGCGGCGGGTGTCGGCGTCGTCGCGATCGCCCTGGGACTCCTCGCCCAGGACCTCAACGTCGCGTTCCTGGTGGGACTGGCCTTCGCCGTCGCAGCCTCGGCCAACCTTCCTGCGCTGATCTACTCCCTGTTCTGGAGGAACTTCACCACGCGGGGGGCGGTCTGGGCGGTCTACGGCGGGCTGATTCCCGCAGTGCTGCTCGTCCTGTTCTCGCCGGTCGTCTCGGGGAGCCCGACCTCGCTCTTCCCGGGCGTGGATTTCCAGCTCTTCCCCTTGGACAACCCGGGGCTGGTTTCGATCCCGGCCGGTTTCCTGGCCGGCTGGATCGGCACGGTCACCTCCACGGAGCCGCCCGACGCGGCCAGGCACGCGGAGGCGGAGGTCCGGTCGCTGACGGGCGCGGGTGCGGCCTGAGGACCCGTTCCTGCTGCCGCTGGTTCAGGGGCCCGGAGCCCAGGTGTACCGATGTTCGGGGCGGCCGGTCTCGCCGTACTTCAGGGACAGCCGCACCCGTCCCGTTCGCTCCAGCAGTTTCAGATAGCGCTGGGCGGTCTGCCGGCTCATTCCGGCGCTCTCCGCGATCTCCTGCGCGGAGAGCGGCCCGTCGGCGGTGCGCAGGGCCTGACGGACCAGCTCGGCGGTGGTGGGCGAGTGCCCCTTGGGCAGGTCGGGCTCCCCGGTGGCCCACAGGGCGCCGAAGAGCCGGTCCACCTCTGTCTGCTCGGCCTCGCCGCCGCCCTCGAAGGTGTGCCGCAGGGTTGCGTACGCCTCCAGTTTGGTGCGCAGCCCCGCGTACGTGAACGGCTTCACCAGGTACTGAAGGGCTCCGTGGCGCATCGCGGCCTGAACGGTCGAGACGTCGCGTGCGGCCGTCACCATGATCACGTCGGTGTGATGGCCGAGACCTCGCAGCTCCCGCACGAGGGTCAGACCGTTGCGGTCCGGCAGATAGTGGTCGAGCAGGATCAGGTCGACGGATGTCTCACTGATCCGGGCGAGGGCCTCCGTCGACGAGTGGGCCTGGCCGGCCACGTGGAAGCCGGGCACCTTGGAGACGTACGCCGCGTTGATCTGCGCGACCCTGATGTCGTCGTCCACGATCAGGACCTCGATCACGCGGTCTCTCCTGCCGTTGCCGGTTGCGGGGGTGTCGCGATGCCGTCCGGGGCCTGTTCCTCGAGGGCTTCGGGCAGGACGACCGTGAACACGGCCCCGCCCTCCGGGGAATCCGACACGGAGACGCTGCCGCCCTGCCGTTCCGCCAGCCGCCGCACCAACGGCAGGCCCAGCCCGCGTTTGCCGTGGGCAGGGAGCTCCTTGGTGGACCAGCCTTCCATGAAGATCGAGTCATGGCTGCCCGCGGGTATGCCCGGGCCGCTGTCGTGCACGCGCAGGACCACCGTACGGCCGTCGGCCCGCAGGTCCACCTCGACCCGGGCGTCCACCGATCCCGCGGCGGCGTCGAGGGCGTTGTCGACGAGATTGCCGACGGCTGTGACGAGACCGCGCGGGTCCACCAGCCGGTCCGGCAGGCGCGTGCCGGGCGCCATGCGCAGGGCGACACCACGCTCCGCGGCCACTGTCGTCTTGCCGACCAGCAGCGCGGCCAGCAGGGGGTCGTGGACCTTCTCGGTGACCTGCTCGGCGGTCGCCCGGTGGACGCCGACGACTTCGGTGACGAACTCCACCGCGTCGTCGTGCATCTCCAGCTCGAGGAGTCCCAGGAGGGTGTGCAGCCGGTTCGCGTGTTCATGGTCCTGGGCGCGGAGGGCGTCGATCAGGCCACGGGTGGAGTCGAGCTCACGGCCGAGGTTCTCGAGCTCGGTCCGGTCGCGGAGGGTGGCGACCGCACCGCCGTCGTCGGTCGGCATCCGGTTCGCGAGCAGCACACGGTTGCCGCGGACCGTCACCAGGTCGTGCCCGACCACCCGGCCCGCCAGTACATCGGCGGTCCGCCCGGCTCCCAGGGCGTCGTCGAGCGGGCGGCCCGCAGCATCGGGACCGAGGCCGAGGAGACGCTGGGCCTCGTCGTTCAACAGCCGGATGCGTCCCGTGCGGTCGAGGGCGACGACACCCTCACGGATGCTGTGCAGCATGGCCTCGCGCTCCGTCAGCAGTGCGGAGATGTCGGAGAACGCCAGGTCGTGGGTCTGCCGCTGAAGACGGCGCGAGATCAGGTAGGCGGCGAACGCGCCCACGGCCAGCGCCCCGCCGGCATACGCGAGCAGCCCCGGGATCGTCGCGAGCAGCCGGGCGCGGACGCTGTCGTACGCGATGCCGACGGAGACCGCGCCCACGATCCGGTCCGCCCCGTCGCGCAGCGGCACCTTGCCGCGGGCGGAGCGGCCGAGCGTGCCGCTGTCGATCTCCATCACGGATCTGCCCGCGAGCGCCGTGCTGGGGTCCGTGGAGACGACTGCGCCGATCCGGGAGGTGTCGGTGTGCGACCAGCGCACCCCACGCCTGTCCATGACGACGACGTACTCGGCGCCGGTGGACCGCCTGATCCGCTCGGCGACGGTCTGGACGGGACCGTCCGGGGCCGGGGCGGTGGAGAGCAGCGACGCGGCGATCTGCGGCTGTGCCGCCGTGCTCTGCGCGATGGCGAGGGCCCGGCGCATCGCCTGGTCGTCGAGCTGGTCACTGAGCGGTGCCAGGAAGAGGCCGGTGACCAGCGCTGTGACACCGGTGATGATGGTCAGCTGCATCAGGAGGACCTGCGAGAAGACCCGCTTCGGCCAGCCGAACCGGCGGGGTCCCCGGACGGTGGTCGGTGGGGCGCTCATCGTACGAACGGTAGAGGGCATTCCGGTCCTTCCCGAAATCCGTTGCTGTTGGTCCGCCGACGCACCGGAACGCTTGAGCCGGAGGGCTTGCCTCCGGGCCCCCGATCTGTGAGCGTGCAGTGGGTTTCGGTGATTTCCACCGGAGCGCAATCTTCTTGCGGTTCTTGCGCTAATCTTGCGTTCATGACGCGACGACTTGCTCAAGTTGCCCAGAAGGTAGGAGTCAGCGAGGCCACGGTCAGCCGGGTGCTGAACGGCAAGCCGGGCGTCTCCGACGCCACGCGGCAAGCTGTCCTCTCGGCGCTGGACGTCCTTGGTTACGAGCGCCCCACGCAGCTGCGCGGCGAGCGTGCCCGGCTGGTCGGGCTCGTCCTTCCCGAGCTGCAGAACCCGATCTTCCCGGCCTTCGCCGAAGTGGTCGGCGGCGCGCTCGCCCAGCAGGGGCTGACGCCCGTGCTCTGTACCCAGACCAAGGGCGGCGTCTCCGAAGCCGACTATGTCGAGCTCCTGCTGCAGCAGCAGGTGTCCGGGGTCGTGTTCGCCGGTGGGCTCTATGCCCAGGCCGACGCCCCGCACGATCACTACAAGGTGCTCGCCGACCGCAAGATCCCCGTGGTTCTGATCAACGCGGCCATCGCTCATCTCGGGTTCCCCGGGGTCTCGTGCGACGACTCGGTGGCCGTCGAGCAGGCGTGGCGCCACCTCGTCTCGCTCGGTCACGAACGGATCGGGTTCGTCCTCGGCCCCTCCGATCACGTGCCCTCGCAGCGGAAGCTCGCTGCCGCCCGCGCGCTCGCCGAGGAGGCGGGGACGACGGTGCCGGACGAGCGGGTGGCCCGGGCCATGTTCTCGCTCGAGGGCGGGCAGGCCGCCGCCATGCGGCTGCTGGACCAGGGGGTCACGGGCATCATCTGCGCCAGCGACCCGCTCGCCCTGGGGGCTGTGCGTGCGGCGCGCCGCCGCGGACTGTCCGTGCCCGCGGACGTCTCGGTCGTCGGCTATGACGACTCGGCCTTCATGAACTGCACCGAGCCGCCTCTGACCACGGTCCGCCAGCCCATCGAGGCCATGGGCCGGGCCGCGGTGGAGCTGCTCTCGGTGCAGATCGCGGGACGTGCGGTGCCGTCCGACGAGCTTCTCTTCGAGCCGGAACTCGTGGTGCGTGGCTCCACGGCTCAGCCGCCCCGTGAAAATTCCCGCTGATTGTAGTTAATTTGCAGGATCGGCCCGCGGCGGCGGATCGGCCCGCAGTACCGGTGCGGGCAGTGGCTGCGGCGGGCGAGGTCCTGTGTACTGCCCGCTGGGCCGCATCCGCAGGGGCCGCTCCGCGTACTCCTCCAGTGCGTGGGCGATCCAGCCCGCGGTGCGCGCCACGGCGAACACCGTCTCGCCCGCCTCCGCGGGCATGCCGGAGGTGACCGACAGGACGGCGAGCGCCAGGTCGACATTGGCGTGCAGGGGAGTGTGGCGGGCGGTGGTGGCGACCACGTCGCGGGCCGCGGCCAGCGCCCGGGCAGCCTGCGGTACGTCCTCCAGCAGGTCGAACAGGACGTGTGCCCGCGGATCCTCACCCGTGTACAGACGGTGCCCAAGCCCCGGCACACGGCGGCCGACGCGGAGGTGGTCGGCGACGACCGGGGACGCGCTGCCCCGTGCCACGACCTCGGACAGCATTCGGTGGGCCAGGCCGCTCGCGGCACCGTGCAGGGGCCCCTCCAGTACGCCCAGCCCCGCCGAGACCACTGCGTACGGATGGGCGCGGGCTGACGCAGCGACCCGCGCAGCCAGCGTCGACGCGGCGAGGTCGTGGTCCGTGAGCAGTGCGAGAGCGGTGTCGAGCACGGCCAGTGACGCCGCGTCGGCCGGCCGGCCGGAGAGCCTCGGCCACAGCTGCCGGGCAAGGGTCGCGGAGGCGCCGCCCGCCCCGTCGCGGCCGTCGGCAGGCGGCTGCTCCCCGACCACGGGCAATGCGGCCACCAGGGTGGGGATCAGGCCGCGTGCGCTGCTGAGAACCCCCTGGGGAGACAGGTCGAACCGCAGCGGATCGGCTGCCGCGGCCGCGGTGACCGCGACCCGCAGCCGGTCCGTCGACCCGCTGTGTGCCGGGAGTGCGGCGACCGTCCGGCGCGCGGCAGCGAGCGATTCCGGGGGCGCGGTGAAACGGATGCCCGGACGGAGCTCGCCGGTCCAGATCCACTCGGCGACTTCCTCGTAGCCGTACGCGCGGGCGAGCTCGGTGGCGTCGACACCGCGGAAGTAGTACGCGTCGTGCTCGATGAGCGTGATGCCGGTACGGAAGACCAGCTCACCCGCGGCGGGAACGGGCTCCCTGCGCCCGGTGCGCCGTACCAGGGCCGCGACCTCGGCGGCGTCGAACGTACTGCCGCGCCCCCCGGGGGCCCGCCTGCTGCCGAGCTGTCCCCGGCTCACGTACGCGTACACGGTCTCGGGCTTCACCCCCAGCTGTTCCGCCGTCTCCCGTGTGGTGAGCCTGCGCGCCTCCCCCGGATCTTCGCCTCCGGCGCCTTCCGTGTCCGCCCCGCGCGCTGCCTCATGCGTCATGGCGCCCACCGTATCCATATCCATCGGCATCCATCGAGACTCCATATTGATTGGATCAATGTTGACATGAATTGAGTCAATCATAGACAGTCGAATCAATGTTCAATCGACCGTCGGAGGAGAGACCTGAAATGTCTGCCCTGAGGACTGGTACCGCCCCGCTCGACGTGCCCCGCGGTCTCGCCGGAGTGATCGTCACCGACACCGCAATCGGTGATGTGCGCGGGCGCGAGGGCTTCTACCACTACCGGCACTACTCGGCGATCGATCTGGCGCGGAGCCGCAGCTTCGAGGACGTCTGGTACCTGCTGTTCCACGGCGAACTGCCCGACCGCGCCGCAGGCGCCGACTTCGCGGCCCGCACGGCCGGACTGCGCCGTCTGCCGGACGAGGTGCGCGACGCGCTGCCGGCCATCGCGCGCGCCGGCGCGGTCTCCGGTCCGCTGGCCGGCCTGCGCACCGCCCTCTCGCTGCTCGGTGCCTCGGCGGGATTCCGCCCGATGTACGACATCGGAGCCGACCGCCGCCGCGGCGACGCACTCGCCGTCTGCGCGGCCGTACCGACCGTGCTGACCGCCCTGTACCGGCTCGGCCAGGGCCTCGAACCCCTCGAACCGCGTGAGGACCTGCCGTTCGCCGCGAACTACCTGTACATGCTCACCGGAGCCGAGCCGGACGCAGCGCGGGTCAGGGCCGTCGAGCAGTACCTCATCTCCACCATCGACCACGGCTTCAACGCCTCGACGTTCACCGGCAGGGTGGTGGCGTCCACCGGCGCGGACGTGGCCGCCTGCCTGGTCGCGGCGGTCGGCGCGCTCTCCGGACCGCTGCACGGCGGCGCGCCCAGCCGGGCCCTGGACACCCTGGACGCCATCGGGACTCCGGACCGTATCGACGGCTGGATCCGGGAACAGGTCCTCGCGGGAGGCCGGATCATGGGCTTCGGACACCCCGTCTACCGCACCGAGGACCCGCGCTCACGCATGCTGCGCTCGATCGCGCAGAGCTTCGGCGGACCGCTCGTCGACTTCGCCGTCGAGGTCGAACGGCAGGTGGAGGCCATTCTCGCCGAGCTCAAGCCGGGGCGTGAGCTGCACACCAACGTGGAGTTCTACGCAGGGGTCGTCATGGAGCTCTGCGGTCTGCCGCGCGAGATGTTCACCCCCACCTTCTGCGCCGCGCGTGTGGTCGGCTGGAGCGCCAATATCCTGGAGCAGGCGGAGGACTCGAAGATCATCCGCCCGGCGGCCCGCTATGTGGGAACGCCCCCGCCCCAGCCCGTACCGGCACCCTGACCGACCCCGAGAAAGGCCCACGTTGACCCCGCCCCGCGCCCCGCAGCTCCCGGTCGTCGTTCTGGCGGGGTTCCTGGGATCAGGCAAGACGACCCTGCTCAACCATCTGCTCCGCAACCGGGCCGGCAACCGGATCGGGGTGATTGTCAACGACTTCGGTTCGATCGAGATCGATGCCATGGCCGTCGCGGGACAGGTCGGGTCGACGGTCTCGCTGGGTAACGGCTGCCTGTGCTGCGCGGTCGACGCGAGCGAGCTCGACACCTTCCTGGAGACGCTGACCAGGCCTGCCGCCCGGCTCGATGTGATCGTCATCGAGGCGAGCGGTCTCGCCGAGCCCCAGGAGCTCGTACGGATGCTGCTGGCCAGCGACAATCCGCACATCCGTTACGGGGGGCTGGTCGAGGTCGTCGACGCCGCCGAATTCATGACCACGCGGGAGCGGCACCCGGAGATCGACCGCCATCTGGGGGTGGCCGACCTCATCGTGCTGAACAAAACCGACAGGGTGGCGCAGGCGGAACTGGACGCCGTGCGAGAAGCGGTGGCGACCGCAGGCAGCAGGGCGGCTGTTATCCACGCCGAGTTCGGACGCGTCGACCCCGAGCTGCTCGTCGATCCCGTGCTGCGGCCGGACGGTGACGACACCGCACGTCAGCTGACGTTCGAGGACCTTCTCCTGGAGACGGACCACGAGCACGACAGCCATCCGCACGCGGCGTACGAGAGCGTCTCCTTCACCACCGACGTTCCGATGAACCCCCGGCGGTTCATCGAGTTTCTCGACTCCAGGCCCGAAGGCCTCTACCGGATCAAGGGGTATGTCGACTTCGGCGCGGGCGACCCGGGAAACAGGTACACCCTGCACTCCGTCGGCAGGTTTCTGCGCTTCGTTCCGCAGGCCTGGTCGCGGGACGAGCCCAGGTGCACGCAGCTCGTGCTGATCGGTTCCGGGATCGACGCGGAGGCGCTGGACAAGGGGCTCTCGGACTGCCGGGAGCCGGAGCAGACCGCCGGCGGAGAACTCGAGCGCAGCATGTGGGGCATCCTGCGCTACGTACGGCAGCCGGACGACGACGAGGCCTGAGCGGCCCCGGCGTCGTCCGGCCGGGCGTCTACAGCGGGCCGGCGATCACGGAGACCGGGCTCGTCAGCGGTGTGCCCGAGCCGTCGCGCCGCGGATCCGGGGCAGGCAGCTCCGCCGGTGTGCCGTTCTGCTGCGCGGCGCGGGCCGGAACACCGCCCGCCCAGGCGAACACCAGGACGTCCTCCCCCTTGAGGAAGCGCTGGCAGCGCACCCCACCGGTCGCCCTGCCCTTACGCGGATACTGGTCGAACGGGGTGAGCTTCGAGGTCAGCTCCGAATCGTCCAGCGTGCCGTGCGACCCGGCCACCGTGAACACCATGGCGTCCAGCGCGGGATCCACTGCCGTGAACGAGAGCACCTCGGCCCCCGCCGTGAGCTTGACGCCCGCCATGCCACCCGCCGGGCGCCCCTGCGGGCGCACCTGCGCCGCCGGATAGCGCAGCAGCTGGGCGTCGGACGTGATGAAGACCAGGTCCTCCTCGCCCGTACGCAGCTCCGTCGCGCCGACGATGCGGTCACCGTCCTTGAGCGTGATGACCTCCAGCTCGTCCTTGTTGGCCGGGTAGTCGGGCACCACGCGCTTCACCACCCCCTGCAGGGTGCCGATCGCCAGGCCGGGCGACTCCTCGTCCAGCGTGGTGAGGCAGATCAGCTCCTCGCCCGTCTCCAGCGTGAGGAACTCCGAGATCTGAGCCCCTCCCGAGAGGTTGGGAGCCGCATGGGTGTCCGGCAGCCGCGGCAGATCGATCACCGACAGCCGCAGCAGGCGCCCCGTGGACGTCACCGCACCCACATCGCCGCGCGCCGTCGCGGGGACGGCCGAGACGACCACATCGTGCTTCGTGCGCTTGGCGTCCTCGGCCGCCACGACCTGGTCGGCGTTGGCCGTACGGGCCAGCAGACCGGTCGACGAGAGGAGCACCCGGCACGGGTCGTCGGCGACCTCCAGCGGTACGGAGGCGACCTGCGAACCTGCCGACTCCAGCAGCACCGTGCGCCGGTCGGTGCCGAACTTCTTCGCCACCGCGGCCAGTTCGGCCGAGACGAGCTTGCGCAGCTCCGCGTCCGACTCCAGGATCGCCGTCAGCTTGTCGATCTCGTCGTTGAGCCGGTCGCGCTCGCTCTCCAGCTCGATCCGGTCGAACCGGGTGAGCCTGCGCAGCGGGGTGTCCAGGATGTACATCGTCTGGATCTCGCTCAGGGAGAAGCGCTCGATCAGCCGCTCCTTGGCCTGCGCCGAATTGTCGCTGTCCCGGATGATGCGGATGACCTCGTCGATGTCGAGCAGGGCGACGAGAAGACCCTCGACCAGATGCAGCCGGTCCCGGCGCTTGGTCCTGCGGAACTCGCTGCGCCGGCGCACCACCTCGAAGCGGTGGTCGAGGTAGACCTCCAGGAGCTCCTTGAGCCCCAGGGTGAGCGGCTGCCCGTCGACCAGCGCCACGTTGTTGATGCCGAAGGACTCCTCCATCGGCGTCAGCTTGTAGAGCTGCTCCAGCACCGCCTCCGGCACGAAGCCGTTCTTGACCTCGATCACCAGGCGGAGCCCGTGCGACCGGTCGGTGAGGTCCTTGACGTCCGCGATGCCCTGGAGCTTCTTCGCGGAGACGAGGTCCTTGATCTTGGCGATCACCTTCTCCGGGCCGACGGTGAAGGGCAGTTCGGTGACGACGAGGCCCTTGCGGCGCGGCGTGACGTCCTCTATCGCGACGGTCGCACGGATCTTGAACGTGCCGCGGCCTGCCGCGTACGCGTCCTTGATGCCGCCGAGACCGACGATCCTGCCACCCGTCGGCAGGTCGGGGCCCGGGACGAAACGCATCAGGGTCTCGAGGTCCGCGTTCGGGTGCCTGATGAGATGGCGGGCGGCGGCGATCACCTCGCCGAGGTTGTGCGGGGGCATGTTGGTCGCCATGCCGACCGCGATCCCGGACGCCCCGTTGACCAGGAGGTTCGGGTACGCCGCCGGGAGGACGACGGGCTCCTGCTCCTGGCCGTCGTAGTTCGACTGGAAGTCGACGGTGTCCTCGTCGATCGACTCCGTCATCAGCGACGTGGCGTCGGCCATCCGGCACTCGGTGTACCGCATGGCGGCCGGCGGGTCGTCGTTGCCGAGCGAGCCGAAGTTGCCGTGTCCGTCGACGAGGGGAAGGCGCATCGAGAACGGCTGTGCCATGCGCACCAGTGCGTCGTAGATCGACGCGTCACCGTGCGGGTGCAACTTGCCCATCACTTCGCCGACGACACGGGCGCACTTCACGTAGCCGCGGTCGGGGCGCAGCCCCATCTCGTTCATCTGGGACACGATGCGGCGGTGCACGGGCTTCATGCCGTCGCGGGCGTCGGGCAGAGCCCTGGAGTAGATCACCGAGTACGCGTACTCGAGGAAGGAGCCCTGCATTTCGTCGACGACGTCGATGTCGAGGATCTTCTCCTCGAAGTCGTCCGGCGGCGGGGTCTTCGTGCTGCGGCGGGCCATCGCGGCTGCGACTCCTTCACAGATTCTGTCGGGCAACCTCAGGTTCTGACGCCGACCATTGTGGACCGCCGTACTGACAACGCCGACCTCGACCCGTCCGAAGTGGTCTCAGGGGCCCCTCCGGAGCCCCTGTTTACGGCACCATCTACGACAACATTCACCGATCGGGAACTTCGCCAGGTGCCGGTGCGCTTGCTTACAGTGGCAGGTCCGGCAGGAAATCCTGTATCGCGATCGAAGGGACGTACATGCCCATGGGTCACACGGCCACAGCCCAGGCCGGTTCCGGCGGCTTGACGGCGACCGAGCACCGCCTGGCCAACGGCCTGCGCGTGGTGCTCTCCGAGGACCATCTGACCCCGGTCGCCGCGGTCTGCCTCTGGTACGACGTCGGTTCCCGTCACGAGGTCAAGGGACGCACCGGCCTGGCTCACCTCTTCGAGCACCTGATGTTCCAGGGCTCCGGCCAGGTCAAGGGGAACGGACACTTCGAACTGGTGCAGGGTGCCGGCGGTTCCCTGAACGGCACCACCAGCTTCGAGCGCACCAACTACTTCGAGACGATGCCCACGCACCAGCTGGAGCTCGCGCTGTGGCTCGAGGCCGACCGGATGGGCTCGCTGCTCGCCGCGCTCGACGACGAGTCCATGGAGAACCAGCGCGACGTCGTGAAGAACGAGCGCCGTCAGCGCTACGACAACGTTCCGTACGGCACGGCGTTCGAGAAGCTCACGGCCCTCGCGTACCCGGAGGGTCACCCGTACCACCACACGCCGATCGGCTCGATGGCCGATCTGGACGCGGCGACCCTGGACGACGCGCAGGCGTTCTTCCGTACGTACTACGCGCCGAACAACGCCGTGCTCTCGGTGGTCGGTGACATCGACCCCGAGCAGACGCTGGCCTGGATCGAGAAGTACTTCGGATCCATCCCCTCGCACGACGGCAAGCAGCCGCCGCGCGACGGCACGCTGCCCGGCACGATCGGTGAGCAGCTGCGCGAAGTGGTGCACGAGGAGGTTCCCGCGCGTGCGCTGATGGCCGCCTACCGGCTGCCGCACGACGGCACCCGCGAGTGTGACGCCGCGGACCTGGCGCTGACCGTCCTCGGCGGCGGCGAGTCGTCCCGGCTGCACAACCGCCTGGTCCGCCGCGACCGTACGGCGGTGGCCGCGGGATTCGGGCTGCTCAGGCTCTCCGGAGCACCCTCCCTGGGCTGGCTGGACGTCAAGACGTCCGGTGGCGTCGAGGTGCCGCAGATCGAGACGGCGGTCGACGAGGAGCTGGCCCGCTTCGCGGCCGATGGCCCCACGCCCGAGGAAATGGAGAGGGCACAGGCCCAGTTGGAGCGCGAGTGGCTGGACAGGCTCGGCACGGTCGCGGGCCGCGCCGACGAACTGTGCCGGTACGCCGTGCTGTTCGGCGACCCCCAACTCGCCCTGACCGCGGTGCAGCGGGTGCTCGACGTCACCGCGCAGGAGGTCCAGGCGGCCGCCCAGGCGCATCTGCGTCCCGACAACCGGGCGGTCCTGGTCTACGAGCCGGTCGAGCCGGCGGACGAGGCCGAGGATGCCGCAGGCAGCACCGACGACCACGAGGGGGCCGAGAAGTGACCGACGCCGCCGTGACTGGAGTAGCGATGGAGTACCACCCGCAGCCGACCGCAGGCGAGGCCAGGCCCTGGGCCTTCCCCGCGCCCGATCGCGGCGCTCTGCCCAATGGCCTGACCGTGCTGCGCTGCCACCGCCCCGGCCAGCAGGTCGTCGCCGTGGAGATCTTCCTGGACGCGCCGCTCGACGCCGAGCCCGAGGGTCTGGACGGCGTGGCCACGATCATGGCGCGCGCGCTGTCCGAGGGCACGGACAAGCACTCCGCGGAGGAGTTCGCCGCCGAGCTGGAGCGCTGCGGTGCCACGCTCGACGCGCACGCCGACCACCCGGGTGTCCGGGTCTCCCTGGAGGTCCCGGTCTCCCGGCTCTCCAAGGCGCTCGGTCTGGTCGCCGAAGCGCTGCGGGCGCCGGCCTTCAGCGAGAGCGAGGTGGAGCGCCTCGTGGGCAACCGGCTCGACGAGATTCCGCACGAGCAGGCCAACCCCGCCCGGCGTGCGGCCAAGCAGCTCTCCAAGGAGTTGTTCCCGGCCACGGCGCGGATGTCGCGTCCGCGCCAGGGCACGGAGGAGACCGTGCGGCGGATCGACGCCGAGGGTGTGCGCGCCTTCTACGACGCCCACGTCCGCCCGTCCACGGCGACGGCCGTCATCGTCGGCGATCTCACCGGGGTCGATCTGGACACGCTGCTCGCGGACACCATCGGTGACTGGTCGGGCAACGTCGGCCAGTCGCGCCCGGTGCCGCCGATCACCGCGGACGACACCGGCCGGGTGGTGATCGTGGACCGTCCCGGAGCGGTGCAGACGCAGCTGCTGATCGGCCGGATCGGCGCCGACCGGCACGACAGCGTCTGGCCCGCCCAGGTCCTGGGCACGTACTGCCTGGGGGGCACCCTCACCTCCCGCCTCGACCGCGTCCTGCGCGAGGAGAAGGGCTACACCTACGGGGTCCGGGCCTTCGGCCAGGTGCTGCGTTCGACGGCACCCGGATCCGTCTCCGGGGCGACCGGCGCCGCGATGCTCGCCATCAGCGGCTCCGTGGACACGGAGTCCACCGGGCCGGCCCTGGAAGACCTCTGGGTGGTCCTGCGCACCCTGGCGGCCGAGGGACTGACGGATGCCGAGCGCGAGACCGCCGTACAGAACCTCGTCGGGGTCGCCCCGCTGAAGTTCGAGACGGCGGCATCGGTCGCGGGCACCCTCGCCGACCAGGTGGAGCAGCACCTCCCGGACGACTACCAGGCCCAGCTGTACGCGCGCCTGGCGGAGACCGGCACGGTGGAGGCGACGGCCGCGGTGGTCAACGCGTTCCCCGTGGACCGGCTGGTCACGGTCCTGGTGGGAGACGCTTCGCAGATCGCGGAGCCCGTGAGGGCCCTGGGTATCGGCGAGGTGTCGGTCGTCACCGGCTGACAGGACTGAGCAGAGCGAACCCCGGCGAGTGCGTTCTCGCCGGGGTTCTCCTTTTTGTCTGATTTGGTGAAGAGCGTTCATGTATGACCTGTGGGATGTGCGACAAAGCGCCCTGTCCGTTTGGTGATTGAAAGTCGCCCGGCCTAGCGTCGGCTCGGCTGTCCGCCAGACGTATGCCGCATCCGCGGCGCCGGACAGCCATCGCCGAGTCCCCGTCAGGCGCGAGCCTGGGGAGCCGGGGACCCACGCAGTCCCTGGGGTGAATCGGATGTCCGCGTCTCGTACGAGGCGGGGGATCCGTAGGAGACCTTCCTGCTCCGAACCCGTCAGCTAACCCGGTAGGCGAGAAGGAAGGAAAGGATCAGCCCCTCCATGGCGTTCACCCGTGCCACCGGGAAGCATCGTGCCCCGAGCCGCCTGACGCGCAGCAGCGCCAAGGTCGCCGGCATCGCGGCTCTGGCCACCACCGGCGTCATCGGCGCAATGGCCTCCCCGGCCCTCGCCGCGGACTCCGAGGCCCTCACCGTCACCGGTCTGACCCAGGCCGTTGCCATCGACACCACTCTCGCCGCCCAGATCGACGCCCAGGCCGAGGCGCAGCAGCACCAGGCCGACCTCGCGGCGAAGGCGAAGGCCGAAGCGGTGGCGAAGGCGAAGGCCGAGGCCAAGCGTGAGGCCGAAGCCCGCGCCAAGGAGGCCCGCGAGGCCAAGGCGCGCGCCGCCCGCGCCGCCGAGCGAGCCCGGCTGAACTCCTTCCACCTCCCGGTCGCCGGCTCCTCCGTGACCACCGGCTACAAGTCCGGCGGTGCCCTCTGGTCCTCCGGCAGCCACTCCGGCGTCGACTTCCGCGCCGCGTCCGGCAGCTCCGTCGTCGCGGTAGGCGCCGGAACGGTCGTCGAGGCGGGCTGGGGCGGCGCGTACGGCAACAACATCGTGCTCCGGATGACGGACGGCACGTACACCCAGTACGGCCACCTCTCCTCGATCGGCGTGTCCGTCGGACAGAGCGTCACCTCGGGGCAGCAGATAGGCCTGTCGGGCTCCACCGGCAACTCCACCGGACCGCACCTGCACTTCGAGGCGCGGACCACCCCGGAGTACGGATCCGACATGGATCCTGTCGCCTACCTCCGAGCGCACGGTCTCCAGGTCTGAGACCCCGTACCGCACAGCTTCCCGAAGGCCCCGGCACCCGCCGGGGCCTTCGTCGTGCCGCACCCCGGGACTGCTCCGCCGCGAGCCGCCGGAGAAGTACTCGTCGGCTGGAAGATATCCATGGATTCCGCTCCGCCATCGGAAATTGCGGCTGATTGCAATAGAGTCACAGAACAGGCGTCGATCGGCCGCGTTTCGCGGGGATTAAGGCGGAGGTTCGGACATGCGCATTCCCGCGCATTCAGTATGCACGGCAATCCGTGACGACATCGTCTCCGGTGTCTTCGAACGCGGCAGCCGCCTCACCGAGGAGGTGCTCGCACGTCGGTACGGGGTCTCCCGGGTCCCGGTGCGCGAGGCACTGCGCACCCTGGAGTCCGAGGGGTTCGTCGTCACCCGCCGGCACGCCGGTGCCTGTGTCGCCGAGCCCACGGAGCAGGAGGCCGCCGACCTCCTGGAGATCCGCATGCTCCTGGAGCCGCTGGGCGCCGCCCGTGCCGCCCAGCGTCGTACCGAGGCCCACCTCAAGGTGCTCCGAGGCCTGGTCAGACTGGGGCAGGAGCGGGTTCGCCGGGGCGAGGGGGAGGATCTGCGCTCGCTCGGCGGCTGGTTCCACGAGACGCTGGCCCAGGCGTCGGGCAGCCCCGCCCTCATCGCGCTGCTCACCCAGCTCAGGCACAAGATCGCCTGGATGTACGCGGTCGAGCATCCGGCCCGCCCCGCCGATTCCTGGGCCGAGCACGGCGCCATCGTGGACGCCGTGGCGCGCGGTGACGCGGAACGGGCCAGGGCGCTCGCGGCCCAGCACGCCGAGCGGGCCACCACCGCCCACCGGCTGCGGCGCGCGGACCGGCAGGGCCGCACGACCGGCCCGGCCCGGGTGAGGACTTCGCAACATTCTGTAAACATCGCAGGCGTCCGGCATTAACAATGGCGCCGTATACAAAGAAGGGAATTCGGGAGGGCTTTCTTTTTGCTGCCCGAATTCAGGTCGTCCTCGCAGTCGTCCGTGACTTTCCGGCAACGAGAAAGCCGCGGCTCCCGATCGGGACACCGCGGCTTTGTCGAGGAAGTAATTCCGGCCCGGAACGGGCGGAATCAGACGGTCTCCGGAAGCTCCTCGAGCCCCTCGGTGACCAGCTTCGCCAGACGGTCCAGGGCGGCTTCGGCGTCGTCCGCCTCGGACGCGAGCACGATCTCCTCGCCACCCTGGGCTCCCAGGCCGAGCACCGCGAGCATGGAGGCGGCGTTCACCGGGTTGCCGTCGGCCTTGGCGATCGTCACGGGGACGCCGGAGGCCGTGGCGGCACGGACGAAGATGGATGCGGGGCGGGCGTGCAGGCCCTCGGCCCAACCGACGTTGACGCGGCGCTCAGCCATGGTTCTGCCCTTCACGTATCAATGGTTGTCTAGACCAGTCTCTCATGCAGTGCGCACTGCTGTGTCCGACCTCCGGCCCGGCCGCCACCGCCGATCGGCTCCCTCAGACTGCCCGCGCGACGATCCCTCCGCGACCGGTGCGGCGGCCGTAGGCTTTGCCCATGGAGCCCACGCCGGAGCAGAGTCCGCACCACGCGTACCCCGACCACTGGGAAGCGGACGTGGTGCTCCGCGACGGTGGCACCGCCAGGATCAGGCCGATCACCACGGACGATGCCGAACGGCTGGTCAGCTTCTACGAGCAGGTCTCCGACGAATCGAAGTACTACCGCTTCTTCGCCCCCTATCCACGTCTCTCCGCCAAGGACGTGCACCGCTTCACCCATCACGACTACGTCGACCGGGTGGGGCTGGCCGTCACGATCGGCGGAGAGTTCATCGCGACCGTCCGCTTCGACCGGATCGACGAACAGGGCAGACCGGCCTCCGCACCCGCCGACGAGGCCGAGGTCGCCTTCCTCGTCCAGGACGCCCACCAGGGCCGCGGCGTGGCATCGGCCCTCCTCGAACACATCGCGGCGGTTGCCCGCGAGCGCGGAATCGTGCGCTTCGCCGCCGAAGTGCTGCCCGCGAACAACAAGATGATCAAGGTGTTCCGGGACGCCGGCTACACGCAGCAGCGCAGCTTCGAGGACGGTTCCGTCCACCTCACGCTCGACCTCGAACCCACCGCGGCGTCCCTCGCCGTCCAGCGCGGACGTGAACAGCGGGCCGAGGCGCGCTCCGTGCAGCGGCTGCTGGCCCCCGGCTCCGTCGTCGTGGTCGGCACCGGCCGCGCCCCGGGCGGAGTGGGCCGCACGGTGCTGCGCAACCTTCTCGGCTCGGGCTTCACCGGTCGCGCCTACGCGGTGAACCGGTCCTTCGCCGCCGAGCAGGCCACGGTCGAGGGTGTGCCCGCGCACCGCTCCGTGGGAGAGATCGGCGAGCAGGTCGACCTCGCGATCGTCGCCGTCCCGGCCGAGCGGGTGCCGGAGGCCGTCGCCGACTGCGGTGAACACGGGGTCCAGGGCCTCGTCGTCCTCTCCGCCGGTTACGCCGAGCGCGGCGCAGAAGGCCGGGAGCGCCAGCGCGAACTCGTCCGGCAGGCCCGTTCGTACGGGATGCGGATCATCGGTCCGAACGCCTTCGGCATCATCAACACCTCCGACGCCGTCCGGCTGAACGCCTCTCTCGCACCCGAATCGCCCGCACCCGGACGCATCGGGCTGTTCACCCAGTCCGGCGCGATCGGGATCGCCCTGCTGTCCGGCCTGCACCGGCGCGGCGCAGGGCTCTCGACGTTCATCTCCGCGGGCAACCGGGCCGACGTCTCCGGCAACGACTTCCTGCAGTACTGGTTCGAGGACCAGGACACCGATGTGGCCCTCCTCTACCTCGAGTCGCTCGGCAACCCGCGCAAGTTCACCCGGCTCGCCCGCCGGACCGCCGCCGTGAAGCCCGTGGTCGTCGTCAAGGGCGCCCGGCACAGCGGCTCCACCCCGCCCGGCCACGCCGTCCCCGTCAGCCGGATCCCCGACGCGACGGTCTCCGCACTGATGCGCCAGGCCGGCGTGATCCGCGTCGACACGGTCACGGAGATGGTCGACGCGGGCCTGCTGCTCGCCGATCAGCCCTTGCCGGCCGGTCCCCGGGTGGCGATCCTCGGCAACTCCGAATCCCTCGGCCTCCTCACCTACGACGCCTGCCTCGCAGAAGGACTTCGCCCGCGCCCGCCGCGCGACCTGACGACCGCGGCCGGACCGCAGGACTTCCGGGACGCCCTGGCCGAGGCGCTCTCCGACCAGACCTGCGACGCCGTGATCGTGACCGCGATCCCCTGGGTGGGAGAGAACGGCGAAGCGGAGACGGGCGAAGGCGAGGTGCTCGCCGCGGCCCTGCGCGAAGCGGCGGCCACCGGCCCGGCCAAGCCGGTCGCCGTGGTGCACGTCGAAATCGGCGGCCTGGCCGAGGCCTTGGCCGCGGCCGCGAGCACGGCCACCCCGGCCGGCGGATCCGGGACAGGGGAGCCGGCACAGGCCCCTTACGCGACAGGCGCCCCGGCGACCGTCGGGGCGGGCGAGCGGGGGCCGGGCGGCGAGCCCCCGGCCGGTGCGCCGCGACCGGACGCGTCACGTGCCGGCACGGCAGCCCGGGAGGGGAACGGCCGGGACGGTGCCGCCGGGCGCGGGGGCAGCGGCACCGCCGAACGCGGCGAAGGGCCCGACGAGGCGCTCGGTCCGCAGCCCCGGACCTGGCGGATCCCCGCCTACCCGGCCGCCGAGCGTGCAGTCCGGGCGCTCTCCGAGGCCGTGAAGTACGCGCAGTGGCGGCGGCAGGCGGCCGTGCCCGGGAAGATTCCCGAGTTCCTGGACGAGACCATCGACGAGCCGGGGGCGGCCACCCTGATCGAGGAGCTGCTCGGCACCAGTCCCGATCCGAAGGGCCGTCCGCTCACCCACGACGAGGCAGCCGAGCTGCTCGGCCGCTACGGCATCGCCGTACGGCCCGCCCTTCCGGCCCTCGACCCGCAGGCCGCCGTCGCCGCCGCCGAGCGGCTCGGCTACCCGGTGGCGCTCAAGACGACCGCCCCCCACCTCCGCCACCGTGCGGACCTCGGCGGTGTCCGGCTCGACCTCGCCAACGAGAGCGCCCTGGGCCGGGCCTACGGCGAACTGACCGAGCTGCTCGGCACGCCTGCCGAGCTGCGGCCCGTCGTCCAGGCCATGGCGCCGCGCGGCGTCGACACCGTCGTACGGGCCTCGATCGACGCCGCCGCTGGAGCCGTCCTCTCCTTCGGTCTGGCCGGCGCACCCTCCGAGCTGCTCGGAGACGTGGCCCACCGCCTCGTACCGGCCACCGACCGTGATGCCGCGGAGCTGATCCGGTCCATCAGAGCCGCGCCCGTGCTGTTCGGCTGGCGGGGCTCCGCGCCCGCGGACACCGCGGCGCTCGAAGAGCTCCTCCTGCGGGTGTCCCGGCTGGTCGACGACCACCCCGAGGTCGTGTCGGTCGCGCTGGAGCCCGTCGTGGTCGCCACGCAGGGCCTGACCGTTCTCGGGGCGAGCGTCCGGCTCGCGCCGCCTCCGGCCCGTACCGATCTCGGTCCCCGCAGACTCCCCAACTACTGACCGCCCCCGGACCTCACCACGGCGTCCCCGGCAGCCACCGGCCCCCCGTAGGATGGTCCCTATGGCAAAGACCGGTACGACGACCCAGGGGCTGCGCGCGGCGATCGAGCGCAGCGGCTACTACCCGGCCCTCGTGGCCGAGGCGGTGGAGGCCGCCGTCGGCGGTGAGCCTGTCGCGTCGTACCTGGTGCACCAGGAGACCACCTTCGACTCCAACGAGGTGCGTCGCCATGTCACGGTCCTGGTCCTGACGGACACCCGCTTCATCGTCAGCCACACCGATGAGCAGGCCGCCGACACCAGCTCCCCGACGCCGTACGCCACCACGTCCACCGAGTCGGTCAAGCTCGACCGGATCTCCTCCGTCGTCGTCAGCCGCGTGGTCGCCGATCCCGAGAAGTACGTGCCCGGCACCCTGCCCCGCGAGGTCGTCCTGACCATCGGCTGGGGCGCGGTCTCCCGCATCGACCTCGAGCCCGCCGCCTGCGGCGACCCCAACTGTGAGGCCGACCACGGCTACACCGGCAGTTCCACCGCCGACGACCTGAGCCTGCGGGTCAGCGAGGCCGGTGACGGACCGGACACCGTGCGCCAGACCCTGGCCTTCGCCCAGGCCCTCTCCGAGGCCACGGCCGCCACTGCGGCGACCGGCCGCTGATGGCCCAGCCGGCCTGGCAGGACCCCGTTCTGCTCACTCTCGACAGCGCTCCCGTTCCCGAGTACGGCAGCGGCTCGCTCGCGGACCTGCTCCCGACGATCGCCGCGGGGCAGGGCGTACCCGGCTTCGAGGCGACGCTCGCGGAGCTGACCCCCGCCGACCGGAACTGCGTCTTCCTGATCGACGGACTCGGCTGGGAGCAGATCAAGGCACACCCGGACGAGGCGCCCTTCCTGCACTCGCTGCTCCCCACGTCCCGCGGCGGCACGGGCCGCCCGATCACGTCGGGCTTCCCGTCCACCACGGCGACCTCGCTCGCCTCCGTCGGTACGGGGCTGGCGCCCGGCGAGCACGGCCTGCCCGGCTACACCGCGCGCAATCCGGAGACCGGCGAGCTGATGAATCAGCTCCGCTGGAAGCCCTGGACCCAGCCCAAGGTCTGGCAGCCGTATCCCACCGTCTTCCAGCTCGCCGACGCGGCAGGTGTGCACACGGCGCAGGTCTCCGCACCCACGTTCGAGCAGACTCCGCTCACCAAGGTCGCGCTCAGCGGCGGCTCGTTCCTCGGCCGGCTCTCGGGCGAGGACCGGATGGACCTGGCCGCGGAGCGGCTCGCCGCCGGTGACAGGTCGCTCGTCTACACGTACTACAGCGAGGTCGACGGCAAGGGGCACCGCTTCGGCGTCGACTCCGACGCCTGGCGGGGCCAGGTGATGTATGTCGACGGGCTGGCCCGGCGCCTCGCCGAGCAGCTCCCGCCCCGTTCGGCGCTGTACATCACCGCCGACCACGGCATGATCGACATCCCGTTCGACGAGCAGTCCAGGATCGACTTCGACGAGGACTGGGAGCTCCGTGCCGGAGTCGCCCTGCTCGGCGGCGAAGGCCGGGCCCGTCATGTGTACGCGGTCCCCGGGGCGCACAACGATGTCCTGACCGTCTGGCGCGAAGTGCTCGGCGAGCAGTTCTGGGTGGCGAGCCGGGACGAGGCGATCGCGGCCGGCTGGTTCGGCCCGCGGATCGACGAGCGGGTCCACGGCAGGATCGGAGACGTGGTGGCGGCCGCGCACGACGACGTGGTGATCACCGCGTCGGTCAACGAGCCCCATGAGTCCGTGATGGCCGGCATGCACGGTTCGCTGACCCCGGCCGAGCAGCTCGTCCCGCTCCTCGAAGTACGCTCGTAACTCCCTCCCGCCCCCACCACGCACGATCCGAAAGGCGCTCAACTTCTCATGCCCGAGCTTGTGTTCTTCTCCGGAACGATGGACTGCGGAAAGAGCACGCTCGCGCTGCAAATTGCGCACAACCGGTCGGCCAGAGGGCTGCAGGGCCTGAACTTCACCCGGGACGACCGTGCGGGGGAGGGAAAGCTCTCTTCCCGGCTCGGGCTGGTGACGGAGGCGGTCGAGGCGGTGGCGGGCATGAATCTGTACGCCTACGTCGTCGACCGGGTGTCGCAGGGCGGCAGGGTCGACTACCTGATCGTGGACGAGGCGCAGTTCCTGGAGCCGGTGCAGATCGATCAACTGGCGCGCATCGTGGATGACCTGGACCTGGACGTCTTCTCCTTCGGTATCACCACCGACTTCCGCACGAAGCTCTTCCCGGGCTCGCGGCGGCTGTTCGAGCTGGCGGACCGGGTGGAGACGCTGCAGGTGGAGGCGCTGTGCTGGTGCGGGGCACGTGCGACGCACAATGCCCGCACCGTGGGCGGCGAGATGGTGGTGGAAGGTGAGCAGGTCGTTGTGGGTGACGTGAGCAGCCCCGCTGCGGACGTCGGCTACGAGGTGCTGTGCCGTCGTCACCATCGTCGCCGTATGACGAGCGGCTCCGTCCACGCCGGCGCGCTCTCGCCCGACGTCCTGCCTATGGGCTCCGACTGAACGTTGCCGACCCCGCACGCCATGGTTCACCGTGCCGTGCCACCTCGACGTCGTCGCCGCCCGGCTCAAATCCACTCGCATGCGGCAAGGGTGTGGATCATGAGCGTGTCGATGTTGGCGTTCGCTTCGAAGCCGAACGTGCGGAGCGACTTGTCGTGGGGGAAGCCGGCGGCCTTGATGCGGCGCTCTCGCGGCCTTGGGCCACTCGCAGCTTCATCCTGACGCACCCCGACGCTCTGCCGGAGAGCGAGCGCCTGAGGATGAAATTGCTTGTCGCCAGTTGCCCCGAACCGGATGCCCGAACGGGACCTAGCCGCCGTCACCGCTGGCTTGACGCTGCCGTGGAGCTGCGGCGTCGTCGAGGGCCACGTCGACCGGATCAGAGTGGTCCAGCGCCAGATGCACGGCCGGGCCGGCTTCAGCCTCGTGCGAAAACGAGTCCTCCTTACCTAGCGCCGCTCCGTAGCTCGACGAGTGGGTCCGTTCAGCTGATCGCGAACGGCACAGGATCCAGGCCCAGCTTGCTCCGGCATGAGTCGACGGCCCGCGTGACCCAGGCGGTCACGGCGTCGCGATCTGCCGCGATCGCGTGAAGCTCACGCGCTTTCTCCTGGGCATCGACCATCCACGGGACCAGTGCGTCCTCGCGAAGGACTCGTTCGAAGTGATCGCGGGCCGTATCCGGGTCCCCGACCAGGGCGGCTGCGATCCCGGCGTCGAAGCTGTCCCAGAGGAATCCCCGCCGCACCGGCCTGGACGTCAGGTATCGGGCGACGTCCGGCAGAGCCGGGAACCTCTCCCTCAGGGCGGTCACGTTCGCAGCCGCCTGCCTGGCGGAGTTCACCAACCAGTGCGCTCAGGTTGCATCAGCTTGGGTCCGAGCCCGTGCCCTGGTCAGCGGCGGGGTTTCCTGCGTTCTCGGGCCAGTCGCAGACCTTCAGGACCGGGTTGAAGTGGAGGATGCTCGGACACTGCTTCAGGTACGCCACGCCGTGCGAGCAGTGAAAGAAGGAGCGGGCGTCGTCCGGGTTGGCCAAGAGGTCGCCTTCCTGCTCGCACTCCTCCGCAGCCACAGGCGCGCTGAGAGTCTGCGCTGAGGCGCTGTACGCGGGCAGGCACAGAACGCCGAAAGCCAGGAGGACGGACGCCGCCGTCCGGGGAACCTTGATCATTATCAGCCCTTCGTCGGAAACAGGTACCGGATGCACCCGTGAGCCGGGTCGTATCGCGACCGGCGTCAGGTGCCCCCCTTGTGAACGGCTCCGACGTCTGCTGGTGACGGCTACCATGAGAAGGGCACACCACCGACATCTCTGAGCGCGCTCCCCCTTCGGGCCACCTACAGGCTCACTCGGGCCAACTAGAACGCTCAGGGGCCATCTACAGCGCTCAGTCACACTCGGTGCGAAACAGCTCGGAGCCGACCTGGAGTGCGTCCACGTGGAAGGCCAGGTGGTCCACGTTGTGCCACAGCCACATCGCACCGACCTTCAGACCACTGCCGGCAATCCGCGGCGGGGTGAACTCCACAACCCCGAGCCACCACCCGTGATCATCAATCCACAGCCGCGACCGCCCGCGCTGGGCCAGGCCGAGCGGCTTCAGGGACTCCCGCGCCGCCGAGGTGATGATCCGGAGCACCGGACTGCGATCCGCCACGCCCAGCATCATCGACTGTCCCACCGGCACACCGTCGGTCGTGGTGGCACGTCACCGTCGCAGAGCAGTTCAGCAGCACTGATCGTCGCCGCTCCACAAAAGCCAAAAGTTGGGCCGGAACCGAGACTCAGCGACATCACTCTCTCGTGGAACCAGGCGTTCCTGGCGTTCCTGCCGCTGAGCAGCACCCTCTCCTACGCCTGGCTGCGCGTCCCTGGCCTCAACGGGCGCGCCGTCCAACACGGAGGACGCTCAGGTATCGGCGTGATGCCCGGTCGCCCATCCGCGTGCGGATCCGCTCGGCGACGGCGTCGAGCAAAGGGTCACGGACTTCGCGATCGAGTCTCCGGTACAGCGACAATGAGCGAAGGTGATCGGCATAGCCGTCCCCGGTGAACCACTGGACCGTTGGATACCAGCGCACGATCGTCGGGCCGAACAGTTCTCCGGGATCCTCGACCAGGCCCCAGCCCTCGTCGGTGCCGCGCACGTCTTCTTCGAGTGGCGGATGACCCCAGTCAGGGTTCCCTGGGCAGAACCGCTCGTGGAGATCGGCGGTCTCGGCATACACCTCGGGTTCTCCCGGCCGGCGGACAACGACGTGGCCGAGCAGCGCCATCCAGCCTCCGGGATGGAGCATGTCGTGCGCTCGCTGCCAGCCAACCGTCGGGTCGACCCAGTGCCACGACGACGCAGCTACGAGGACATCGAAGCGCCGTCCGCGGTTGTCCCACTCCTCGAACGTCGACGTCTCGACTTCGACGTTGCGGAAGGAGGCGATCCGGTGGCGAGCGAGTGCGGCCATGTCTGCCCCCGGCTCGACGGCAGTCACTGAGCATCCGAGTGCTGCCAGCGAGCGCGTCGCCTGACCGGTACCGCAGCCCACCTCCAGCACCGACGACCGTTCGTCCATGCCGGTGACGGCGCCAAGGTCCACGAACAACTCGTCGGGGTATCCCGGCCGGACCCGGTCGTAGAGCTCCGGCACCTCGTTGAACACTCGGCCGAGGTCGTATCGATTCGGGCGCGTCTTCGGATCACCAGTCACGAACGCACAAGCTATGAGGTCCGTCCAGGGAAACGCCACTGGTTTGCCGACAGCTGCCGTGCTGCCGCCGGTAGTTCGGAGAGGAACCCGTCCGTGTCCTTCTTGCCGAGCGAGGTGGCCGCCGCGGCGATGGAGGTCAGGGGGTGCGCGCTCGCGTCGGCGAGGGTCTCGGTCCGCGTCGAGCGTGCGGGCGGAGGGCTCGTCCCTGTGACTGACGATGACGGGGATGCTGGCGCGCAACCATGCCGGGCTGGTTCCGGCCGATTGGCGAGTACCAGCCGCTCACGTCCGCGACGACGGCGGAGCAGGCGCGTCACTGGCGGCCAAGTCGCCTTTGTGTACGCCTAGTTCGCGTAGCCTGATGAGGACAGGACCCGTTACCCGTGGGTGTGGTCGGCAGTTGTCCGATTACCGGCCGATCGGACCAATCCGTAGGGCATATGGATCCGAACAGCTGGGGGAGGGGACGGGTCCGGCGCCGCTGCCGGACCTCTTCCGTGCGCGCTTGGCACGGACCCCGGCAACGGACGACCCCTGTCGGCGAATGATCCGGCAACCCGACGCAGGTGGAGACGCACGTGGGCATACGCAGCGCGACAGTGGACGAGGCTCGGAGCATACGGGGCGACAGGACCACGGGCGACGAAACGGACGGCCGTCAGGGCGAGGCCCCTCGATGCGACGGCGGCGCGAAACGTGTCCAGGACCCTGCCGTCCACGGCCGGGTCTCCGCAGTCGGTGACGGCTCGGACTCCCGCACCGTTGTGCCGCCCACCCGGGCGGTCTTCGTCGACTCCACCGGGAAACGCAGCCGTACCTGGCGCCGCGCAGGGGCCATTACCGCGCTCTGCTGCACCTGCTACGCCACGACCGTGGTCGCCGCGCTGATCGGAGGCGACTCCAGCGCGCCCTTCTTCCAACTGCCCCGGGCGATGGGCCTGGAACGCGAGGTGGGGGAGCGGCCGGCTGAGTCCCGGGACGCCTCGGCCACCGAATCCGCGCCCGGCTCACCCGGTCCGGTGACACCCGATCAGGAACGCCTGTCGGCGGCCGCCCGGCCCACCGTCCAGCGGCCGATCGAAGCGTCTTCCGACCCTGCGGACATCCCCGCCGTGGAAGCCGCGCCCACGCCCGGACCCCAGACGTCCGACGGGGCCGCGCAGACCGGTGGGGGCGGCGAGGAATCGCCGGGCGAGCCCTCGGTACCGGCGCCCGCTCCGGAGACAGGAAGCGGATCCGGCACCGAGGGCTCGCCCGGCGGCGGTGACGACGCCCAGGACCCGGAGGCGGCGGACCCGCCCGGCGGGCCGCTCGGCGATCTGCTGGGAGGACTGCTCGGCGGGCTGCTGGGAGGTGCCTGACCGACCGCGAACGCCGTCCGCGTGATGCCGGGCGCGGCGGGGCAGGGCTCAGCGGTCCGCCGACCGCACGATCGTGAACACCGCGCCCTCCGGGTCCGCGACCGTGGCGAGCCGCCCGCTCGATCCCTCCTGCGGCGGCTGCAGAACGTGTCCGCCGAGCTCCACCACTCGCGCGGCGGCTTCGTCCGTGTCGGACACCTCGAAATAGGTCATCCAGTGCGGTCCCCGGTCGCGTGGCAGCGCATGGCCCACCCCGTGGAGGGCTGCCACGGGGCGGCCCTCCAGGTGCAGTGTCTGGTAGTCGAAGTCGGCCGAGATGACCGCCTCCAGCTCGAACCCGAACACGGCCTGGTAGAACTTGGCGACCGAGGACGTCTCGCGTGTCACCAGCTCGTTCCAGACAGGGGTTCCCGGTTCGCCCGCAAGGGCCGTACCGACGTGCGCGGCGGCCTGCCAGATGCCGAAGACCGCTCCGCTCGGGTCGGAGGCGATGGCGAGACGGCCCGCACTCCCGGCGACGATCGGCCCGACGGCGACCGTTCCACCGCAGGCCCGAATCACCTCCGCGGTGAGATCGGCGTCCTCGGTGGCGAGATAGGTGGTCCAGGCGATCGGCAGGTGGCGGTCGGGAGGAAGCTGGCCGATGCCTGCGACTTCCTTCCCGTGAAGCAGCGCGCGCACGTACGGCCCGAGCTCTGGGGGTCCCGGCCGGAACTCCCAGCCGAACAGATTGCCGTAGAACTCCTGGGTCGCGCTCAGGCCGTGCACGATCAGACTCACCCAGCAAGGTGCTCCGGGCGTGCGCCGGGCGGCAGCCTCGGTCATCTTCTTATCTCTCCTCGGACCATCGTCGTGGCCGTACGGGGGGAACGGGGCCGGTACACCGTCAGCGGTACGGATACGGGTGTGTACGCTCCGTGCAGATGCTCGCACCACCGAGCTCCACAGGCACCCCGGCCGCGCCGCATTTTCCGGGTTCTGAATGCGCGAAGACCGATTTGATGCGGTACATCCATTTTGGCGTCGTCCCATGCGGGACGGGGTCTGCGCGAAGATGGCACATATGAAGCCCATCATCACCGCATCCGAATACGTGAGCGAGTCGGCAGGGCCACGTCCGCCGGTGCTCCTGGACATCCGCTGGCAGCTGGGCGGTCCTCACGGCCGCCCCGACTACGAAGCCGGGCACATCCCCGGCGCCGTGTTCATCGACCTCGATGCGGAGCTCGCCGGTCCGGCGGGCAGCGGTGGGCGTCACCCGCTGCCCCGGCCGGAGACCTTCGGAGCGGCCATGAGGCGGGCAGGGGTCTCCCACGACACGCCGGTGGTGGTCTACGACGGCGGCCAGGGCTGGGCGGCGGCCCGCGCCTGGTGGCTGTTGCGCTGGTCCGGTCACCCCGACGTCCGGGTTCTGGACGGCGGTCTCGGGGCATGGACCGGAGAGCTCTCGACGAAGGTGCCGACGCCTGCCGAGGGCGACTTCCGGCCCGAACCGGGCGCGCTCCCGTTGCTGGACGCGGACGCCGCCGCGGCACTCGCCCGTTCCGGGCTGCTCCTCGACGCGCGGGCCGCGGAGCGTTACCGGGGCGATGTGGAGCCGATCGACCGGGTGGGCGGCCATATCCCCGGCGCGGTATCGGCACCGACCGTGCAGAACGTGGCCGAGGACGGGCGCTTCCTCCCCGCCGGATCGCTCGCCTCCCGTTTCGCCGACCTGGGGGCCGACGGGGACACCGAGGTCGGCGTCTACTGCGGCTCGGGTGTCTCTGGCGCTCATGAGGTGCTGGCACTGGAGATCGCCGGGCACAGGGCGGCGCTGTACGCGGGTTCCTGGTCCGAGTGGTCCTCGGACGAGTCCCGCCCCGTCGCGACGGGTCCGGATCCCAGCTGACGCGACCGCGTCCGGACAGAGCGAGGGCCCGTACGCGGCACGTACGGGCCCTCGTCATGCGACGAACATCCGGATGGACCTCAGTCCTGCTTCTTCCGGCGCGTACCGAAGACGATCTCGTCCCAGCTGGGCACCGCTGCCCTGCGGCCCGGACGGACCCCGTCCGCCTCGGCCTGCCGGTCCGTCGTCCCGGTCAGCCGGTCGCGATGGCCGGCCACCGCACGCGGCATCAGCACGTCCGCGTAGGCGGAACCCGCACCCGCGGACGCGGCGGCGGCCGGCGGTTCGTCGGCCTCCGGCTCCTGGGCGGCGGGTTCGATCGCCGGCGGTTCGGGCTGTTGGGGGCGCTCCGGGACGACCATGTCGCCACGGAAGCTGGGCACCGCCTCCAGAAGGCTGGTCAGCGAGTCGCGCTCGCCGGCCGACACACCGCTGAGGCGCTCCTCCGGCTCCGGTGCCGGGGGAGTGGGACGCTCGATCTGACGGTCGAGCGCACGGTCCAGCGGCCGATCGCGCGGCAGCCGTGCGATCCGCGGCACGAAAGGAAAGCTGGGCTCCGGCACGGCGTCGTCGTCCGTCTCGCCGATCAGTGAGCGCGCTTCGTCGTCCACCGCCTGGACCAGCCGGCGCGGCGGGTCGTACGTCCAGCTCGCCGAGTGCGGTTCGCCCGCGACCCGGTACACCAGGAGGACCTCCCAGGTGCCGTCGTCCCGGCGCCAGGAGTCCCACTGGACGGTTTCCTTGTCGGCGCCGCGCAGCAGGAGGCGCTCCTGCACCGCCTCACCGAGCTGGGGGCCGGTGTTCTCGCCGGGGCGGCGCACAGGAGTCTTCCGGGCCCGCTCGGCCATGAAGGCGCGCTCGGCGAGGACGGGGCCCTCGAAGCGGCGCACACGGTCGACGGGGATTCCGGCGAACTGGGCGACTTCCTCCGCGGAGGCACCGGCTCGTATGCGTGCCTGGATGTCGCGGGGGCGGAGGTGGCTCTCCACCTCGATCTCGATCTGGCCGAGCCTGGCGCGGTCATTGCGCACGGCGGCACGCAGCCGCTCATCGATCGGAAGCGTGTACTCCGTGCTGTCCGCAGCCTTGAGCACCAGTCGTGTGCCGTCGTTTGAGACGGCCACGACACGCAGTTCGGGCATGGGAACCTCCCGGGTGGTGCCTGCCGACGTCACGTGCGTCGCTGCTTCCGCTAGTCGAGTGTGGCCTGCCCGGGTGCAGCCTGCCACAACCTTGCCAAGTTACCCGGCGTGTCGGGCGTTGGCCCTGGATCGCCACCATGGCACGGTTACCTGTTTGCGACACATGGTGACCGGGTGGTCGCTCTGTGCCGCAGGCGCCCGTGCGATGCCGCGGCGCCGCCGGTTCGAGTGCCGTCTTCGGCCCCCTTCCGCAGGTTCCGGATACCCATGTGGGAGTCCGGCCCCAGGGCTCGCCACAGTACTCCATTCGGGCCACGGGGGTGGACCGGCGCGCCGCCGAAGTTCTCGCCGGGCACGGGAGTTGGGCTACCCAGTTGTCGGCACTATGCCCTCAACGCGTGTGCTGCTTCACACAATCTCCAGAATCGGAACTATTCCCTTCGCTCATATGTCCCTTCTTGGTGCAGGGTGGGGTAGTTGTCGAGCAAGGGCTGGTAATGGATCAGAAGCCGCAAAGGGATGCGGAACCCGGGCAGAAGCGCATAGACCTGAGCCTGCCGCAGGTTGCGGGCAGCGCCGTCGCAGCGGTCGCCGCAGCGGTGATGGCTTCGCAGCTGGGTGTGTACGGGACGATCGCCGGCGCGGGCGTGATGAGCGTGGTCGCCACCTGCGGGGGGTCGGTCTTCCAGCACTTCTTCCGTCGCACGGGTGAGCAGATCCGCGAAGTCACCGTCCAGGCGAAGCATCCGGCCGGCCGTCAGGTGGCCGTACTCACGCGGGACACGGCTCCGGAGCCGCAACGGCTCCCGGGTGACGCATCGACGGTCCTGCGGCCGGGGCACGACGCGACGACGGTCCTGCGGCCCACTGACGACGCGACGACAATCCTGCGCGCGGTGGGGCCCGACCCGGAGCGTACGCAACTGCTGCGAGCCGACGCGGATGCCACGCAGCTGCTCGGCCAGGTCCGGCCCGACACGTACTCGGACGCCCGTACCCACGGCACGCGGATCCGGGGCGCAAGGCGCTCGGCGCTCGCGGCGGTTGCCGTCTTCGCCCTTTCGATGGCAGGTATCACTGCCTACGAACTGGCCTCCGGCAACGACCTCAGCGGCGGGGGAGGAACGACCGTCGGCTCCGTCGTACACGGCGAACGGGACACCGGAACGACCGTTCCGGAGCCCTCGGGCCATACCGGTGAGCAGTCGGACGGTGACCACGGCAGCGATCCGGGCAGTGGGGGCGGCGGCACCACGCCCGGCACGGACGCGGACGACGGGCGGAGCACGGCACCGGACCCGGCTCCGGACCGGAGCGGCGGCTCGTCGGCCGAGCCCGGCACCACACCCTCCGCCCCGGGCGAAGACCTGACCCCGGATCCCACCGCCACTCCGACGGCGCCCGGCGACGGAGCTCCGGCGTCACCGGACCCGAGCGGAACCGGCGACGTCCCGGAGCAGGACGACGGGGCAGCGGCGGGGGCGGACACCGGCCGATGACCGGCTGTCCGCGAACGCGCGGTCACCGCACGGCCGGTCACCGCACCGGCGGTCCGTGAACCAGGCCCTCGCACCGCACCTCCGGCGCTGCCGGGTTCAGTCGCCCAGAACGCGCCGCAGATAGTCGTTGGCGAACAGCCGGCCCGGGTCGAGGCGGTCGCGTACGGCGGTGAACTCGCCGAACTTCGGGTACGCCCCGGCCAGATACTCGGCGTCCCGGGTGTGGATCTTCCCCCAGTGCGGGCGGCCGGCACAACCCGTCATGATCCGTTCGACGGCCGTGAAGTACGCCTGGTGCGGCGTGCCGCGGTACAGGTGCACGGCGATGTACGCGCTCTCGCGGCCGTGGGCCGTGGAGAGCGTTATGTCGTCCGCGGGCGCCGTCCGGACCTCCACCGGGAAGCCGACCTTCAGCGGTGAGCGCTCGACCATGGCCTTGACCTCGCGCAGTGCCTCGACCGCGGCCTCGCGCGGCAGCGCGTACTCCATCTCCACGAAGCGCACCCGCCGGGGACTGGTGAACACCTTGTAGGGAACGTCGGTGTACGTACGGGCCGACAGGGCGCGGCTGGAGAGCTTGGCGAGGGACGGGATCGTCCCCGGGACGGCCCGGCCGACCGAACAGGCGACCTGGAAGACCCCGTTGGAGAGGAGCTCGTCCTCGATCCAGCCGCTGATCCTTCCGGGCGGATCGGCGGGGCCCGCGCTGCGGTTGTTGCGCTTGGTGTTGCAGTTGCCGGTGTGCGGGAACCAGTAGAACTCGAAGTGCTCGTTCTCGGCGACCAGCTGATCGAAGTCGGCGGTGACCCTGTCGAAGGTCATCGGTTCCTCGCGTGCCCTGAGCAGGAAGACCGGCTCCACCGCGAAGGTGACCGCGGTGACCACACCGAGTGCGCCGAGCCCGATCCGGGCGGCCGCGAAGACATCGGGGTTCTCGCTCTTCGAACAGCGAAGCACCGTGCCGTCCGCGGTGACCAGCTCCAGCGCGCGTATCTGCGCGGAGATGGAAGCCGAGTCGCGACCGGTGCCGTGGGTACCCGTGGAGGTGGCACCGGCGACCGTCTGCTCCATGATGTCGCCCATGTTGGTGAGCGAGAGTCCCTCGCGGGCGAGCACCGTGTTGAGACGCTTCAGCGGGGTGCCCGCCTCGACGGTCACCGTCATCGCCGTACGGTCGATCTCCCGGATCCCGGTGAGCAGACCGGGGCGGATCAGCACACCGTCGGTCGCCGCAGCCGCGGTGAACGAATGACCGGTGCCGACCGGCTTGACCGTCAGGCCGTCCTCGGACGCCCTGCGGAGGACCTCGGCGAGCTCGTCGACGGAGGCGGGGGACACGGTCCGTACCGGCCGGGCGCTGACGTTTCCCGCCCAGTTACGCCACGTGCTCGTCGTCGTCCGTGCGTAGGTGTCGGTCATATTCCCCGCGCCCTCCCGTAGGAACCGGCTCGGCGAGCCGGCGATACCCCAGGAACGCCACCGCGGCCGCGAGCGCTCCCGCCACCGCGGGCACCGCGTACCCCGCCTCGGCCCCGGAGGCGTCGACCACCCAGCCGGCGGCGGAGGAGCCGAGCGCCACCCCGACGGCGAGCCCGGTACTGGTCCAGGTCATGCCCTCGGTCAGCTGGGTGCGCGGTACGTGCTGTTCGACGAGGGCCATGGTGGTGACCATCGTCGGTGCGATGGCGAGACCCGCGACAAAGAGCGCCACGGCCAGGAACGGCAGGCTCCCGGCCAATTGGAGGGGGATCATACTCACGGCCATCGCGCAGACCCCCACCAGCCACCTCGTGGACGACTTCCCCTTGAGGTGCAGCAGGCCGAAGACGGCTCCGGCGAGACACGACCCCAGCGCGTAGACCGCCAGTACGAGACTGGCCGCAGCGTTGTGGCCGCGCTCCTCCGCGAAGGCCACCGTCACCACGTCGACCGCTCCGAAGATCGCGCCCGTGGCGACGAAAGTGACCACCAGGACCTGCAGGCCGGTCGAGCGGAGCGGAGAAACGCCCGAGTGGTGCTCCTTGGGGTGCGGTCTCGGTTCGGTGGCGCGCTGGGCCGTCAGCCAGAAGACGCCGATCACCAGGAACCCGGCCGCGAGAAGCGGCCCGGCCTCCGGGAACCACGCGGTGGACAGGCCGATGGAGATGATCGGCCCGAAGATGAAGCACACCTCGTCGACGATCGACTCCCAGGCGTACGCGGTGTGCAGCTGACGGCCGGAACCCCGGTAGATCTCGGCCCAGCGCGCCCTGACCATCGAACCCACGCTCGGGACGCAGCCCGCGCCCGAGGCGAAGACGAAGAGGGTCCAGTCCGGCAGCCGCTGCTGGGCGCAGATCAGGAGCCCCGCGACCGCCGCGACGGAGACCAGGGTGACCGGGCGCAGGACCCGGCGCTGCCCGTACCGGTCGACCAGTCGGGAGATCTGCGGCCCCATGACGGCCGCGGCCATGGCGAGTGTCGCCGAGAGCGCACCGGCGAGCCCGTAACGGCCGGTGATCTGGGACACCATCGTCACCACGCCGATCCCCATCATGGAGAGCGGCATCCGGCCGAAGAATCCGGCCGCCGAGAAACCCCTGGTTCCGGGGGCGGCGAAGATGGCGCGGTAGGGGCTGGGCAAGAGGAGCTCCGGAGAAGCCTGTCAGGCGTATGGATGGCTTATGCAGCTTACGGGTGGTAGCGGCCCCCGGGGACCGGGACCGATGTCGGCTGTCGCACGGGCGGCGGCGGGTGGCAGGATCGGGTGCATGTCCGATCTGCGCGATCCCGCTCTCTACGACGCCCTGCTGCTGCTCTCCTTCGGGGGCCCCGAAGGCCCGGACGACGTGGTCCCGTTCCTGGCGAACGTGACCCGGGGCAGGGGTATCCCCGAAGAACGGCTCAAGGAAGTCGGCAAGCACTACTTCCTGTTCGGCGGCGTCAGCCCGATCAACGCGCAGAACAGGTCGCTGCTCGACGCGCTGCGCAAGGACTTCGCCGACCACGGGCTCGATCTGCCGGTGTACTGGGGCAACCGCAACTGGGCGCCGTACCTCACCGACACCCTCCGGGACATGGTCGCGGACGGCCACCGCCGCATCGCCGTCCTCGCCACCAGCGCCTACGCCTCCTACTCGGGCTGCCGCCAGTACCGCGAGAACCTCGCCGAGTCGCTCGCCGCCCTGGAGGCCGAGGGGCTGCCGGTGCCGCGGGTGGACAAGCTCCGGCACTACTTCAACCACCCCGGCTTCGTGCGCCCCATGGTGGACGGTGTGCTGGCCTCGCTGGCGGACCTCCCCGACGACGTCAGGGCGGGCGCGCACCTCGCCTTCACCACCCACTCCATCCCGACGTCCGCCGCCGACACCTCGGGCCCCGTGGAGACGCACGGGGACGGCGGCTCGTACGTGGCGGAGCACCTCGACGTCGCCCGGGTGATCGTCGACGCGGTGCGCGAGGAGACCGGGACCGACCACCCGTGGCAGCTCGTCTACCAGTCGCGCAGCGGTGCCCCGCACATCCCGTGGCTGGAGCCCGACATCTGCGACCACCTGGAGACCCTCCACGGCGCCGGTGTCCCCGCGGTCGTCATGGCGCCCATCGGCTTCGTCTCGGACCACATGGAGGTCCTGTACGACCTCGACACGGAGGCCACCGCGAAGGCCGCCGAGCTGGGGCTGCCGGTCCGCAGGTCCGCGACGGTCGGTGCGGACCCCAGGTTCGCGGCGGCCGTGCGTGAGCTCCTCCTGGAGCGCACCGCCGCCGAAGAGGGCCGCCCGGCGGACCGGTGCGCCCTGGGTGCCCTCAGCCCCTCCCACGACCTCTGCCCGGCCGGGTGCTGTCCGGCCAGGGCCGTCAGGCCCGCAGCCGCGGGTGCCGACAGCCCGTACGCCTGAATCCCCGGTGAGCGAGCCGGCCGGAAAACCCTGGAGCGTTGTGACCGACCCCTTCCTGTCCGAACTGCTCGACCTCGCCATGGAGGCGGCCCGCCGGGCCGGAGCCCTGCTGCGTGACGGCCGCCCGGCCGACCTGGGGGTGGCCGCGACGAAGTCCAGCCCCATCGACGTCGTCACCGAGATGGACATCCGGGCGGAGAAGCTCATCACCGGCTTCCTCTCCGGGAACCGCCCCCGCGACGGCTTCCTCGGCGAGGAGGGCGCCAGCGCCGAGGGCAGCAGCGGGATCCGGTGGGTCATCGATCCGCTCGACGGCACGGTGAACTACCTCTACGGGCTGCCCACCTGGGCCGTCTCCATCGCCGCCGAGCGCGACGGCGAGCGCGTCGTCGGCGTGGTCGAGGCCCCGATGCGCCGCGAGACGTTCCACGCGGTGCTCGGCGGCGGCGCGTACCTGAACGGCGAGGCCCTGACCTGCCGCCCCGCCCCACCGTTCGGCGAGGCCCTCGTGTCGACCGGCTTCAACTACGTCACCGAGGTGCGCACCCACCAGGCCGCCGTCGCCCAGCAGCTGATCCCGAAGCTGCGAGACATCCGGCGCGGCGGATCGGCCGCGGTCGACCTCTGCGACGTCGCGGCGGGCAGGCTCGACGGCTACTACGAGCGCGGACTGCACCCCTGGGACCTGGCGGCGGGCGATCTCGTCGCCCGCGAGGCCGGAGCGCTCACCGGAGGCCGGCCGGGGCTCCCGGCGGACGGCGACCTGACCGTCGCCGCGACCCCGGGCGTCTTCGAGCCGCTGCAGGCGCTCCTGGAGGAGCTGGGGGCCTGGCACGACTGACGGCCGGGTCCGGGGCCCCTGGTGGCACCCCGGACGGGCGCGGACGTACGAGAGGGCCCCGGGGTGCCGTAATCGGCTCCGGGGCCCTCTCGCGGCGGCTCAGACGCTTGTGGCGCTGATTTCGACGCCGTGCTCGGCGGCGAGGCGGTGCAGGTCGTCCAGCTCTCCCTGCTCGACGTCCGCGAGGAAGTCGTCGCCCGTCTCGCGAGCCCTCGTGAGATCGGACTCGGTGGTCTTGATTCGTTGCAGCAGACCTGCGGTGAAAGCGTCCATGGAGCGCCCCCTCATCGTGGGTCGGTGGCACGGGGGTGTGCCCGGGATTCCCCCGGCCAGCGGTCGGGGGCGGGTGATCACGCAGGCCCTCCGGGGAGAAGAGCGGGCTGTGGAACGCCACGTGCATGGCGTGATCGCGGGTGTGAAATCGTCCTCCCCGGGCCGCATGCCGGAGAAACCTCAACTGGCCCGGGAATCCGATGAATTCCCGGGAGGCGCCGCCCGGGCCCCGTCGTCTTACCGCCGGTTTATGCGCGTTACGGGCAGGATGGACGCGCACAGTCGGTGCCGCTGACGTGCAGCGAGCGGCCGGAACGAGGGCCGCTCGCCGTGTTTCTGGAGATCTAGGGAAGGACTGCGCCGTGCGCGTACTCGTCGTCGAGGACGAGCAACTGCTCGCCGATGCGGTGGCCACCGGACTGCGCCGGGAGGCCATGGCCGTCGACGTCGTCTACGACGGAGCGGCGGCCCTGGAGCGCGTCGGGGTCAACGACTACGACGTCGTTGTGCTGGACCGGGACCTCCCGCTGGTGCACGGCGACGACGTCTGCCGCAGGATCGTCGAGCTCGGCATGCCCACCAGGATCCTCATGCTCACCGCGTCCGGGGACGTCAGCGACCGGGTCGAGGGCCTGGAGCTCGGCGCGGACGACTACCTGCCCAAGCCCTTCGCCTTCAGTGAGCTGACCGCGCGGGTACGCGCACTGGGACGCCGCACCACGGTCGCCCTGCCGCCCGTTCTGGAGCGGGCCGGCATCAAGCTCGACCCCAACCGGCGCGAGGTCTTCCGGGACGAGCAGGAGATCCAGCTGGCCCCGAAGGAATTCGCCGTGCTCGAGGTGCTGATGCGCAGCGAGGGCGCGGTCGTCTCGGCCGAGCAGCTCCTGGAGAAAGCGTGGGACGAGAACACCGACCCGTTCACCAACGTGGTGCGCGTGACGGTGATGACCCTGCGGCGCAAGCTCGGGGAACCGCCCGTCATCGTCACCGTGCCCGGCTCCGGATACCGGATCTGAGCGCCCCGTGGCCGCCTCCCCGGCGCCCGTGAAGGCGCCTCCGAAACCCACCTGGGAGCCCAAGCCGCAGGAGCCGCCGTACCCCTGGCTGCGCCCGACCATCCGGATAAGGCTCACGCTGCTCTACGGCGGCATGTTCCTGATCGCGGGCATCCTGCTGCTCTCGATCATCTACATGCTGGCCGCACAGGCGCTGAACGTGGGCAGCGACCTGCCGTTCCGGATCGTCAACGGCCAGGTCACCAGTGAGGTCTGCGACCTGCCGAAG
This sequence comes from Streptomyces sp. NBC_00887, assembly GCF_045207585.1. Classification (NCBI taxonomy): domain Bacteria; kingdom Bacillati; phylum Actinomycetota; class Actinomycetes; order Kitasatosporales; family Streptomycetaceae; genus Streptomyces; species Streptomyces sp. NBC_00887. The sequence goes on along the minus strand of NZ_CP108788.1, from coordinate 4,007,976 downwards.
ACGGCGAGCCCGGAGACCTTCAACGCCGCCATGAACGCCTGCGTCAACCAGCAGCGCCAGCAGGCGCTCGACTCCCTGCTGAACCGCTCGCTGCTGGCCCTCGTGGGCCTCAGCATCATCGCCTTCGCCTTCGGCTACGCCATGGCCGGCCGCGTCCTGTCCCCGTTGGGCAGGATCACCCGCACCGCACGCCGGGTGGCCGGCACGGACCTGTCCCGCCGGATCGAGCTGGACGGGCCGGACGACGAGCTGAAGGAGCTCGCCGACACCTTCGACGAGATGCTGGACCGACTGGAGCGGGCCTTCACGGCCCAGCAGCGATTCGTCGGGAACGCCTCGCACGAGCTGCGCACGCCGCTCGCGATCAACCGCACCCTGCTGGAGGTGCACCTCTCCGACCCGGAAGCCCCTACGGAGCTCCAACAGCTGGGCAAGACACTTCTCGCCACCAACGAGCGCAGTGAGCAGTTGGTCGAAGGCCTGCTGCTGCTCGCCCGCAGCGAGAACCAGATCGTCGAGCGCAAGCCGGTGGACCTCGCCGAGGTCGCCGACCGCGCCATCGACCAGGCCCGCGCCGAGGCGGCGCAGAAGGCGGTGCAGATCCGCGGCGAGCGTGCCCCGGCCGTCGTCCAGGGCAACGGTGTCCTCCTGGAGCGGATCGCGCTGAACCTCGTACAGAACGCCGTGCGCTACAACGTGGCGGAGGGCGGCTGGGTGGAGGTCACCACGGAGCTCCAGCCCGGACAGGCACTCCTGGTGGTCTCGAACACAGGTCCTGTGGTGCCCGCCTACGAGATCGACAACCTCTTCGAGCCGTTCAGGCGGCTGCGTACGGAGCGCACAGGCAGCGACAAGGGGGTGGGGCTCGGCCTGTCGATCGCACGGTCCGTCGCGCGGGCGCACGGAGGCCGTATCATCGCGGAGCCCCGCGAGGGCGGTGGTCTCGTGATGCGCGTCACCCTGCCGGTCTGAGAGGCTTCGCGGTGTGAAGCCGCATTGGATCGCTCTGTTCGCTTTGGGCGGAATTTTCGGGCGCCTGTCCCGTTGACTCCCTGTGTGATCGATCACAGGAGCCATTTTCGGTCCTTCTACTCTCGGTGATCACGTCTCTGCCGGAAAGCCGGGAAACGTCCGGGTTTCCGGGGGTCGATATCACGGGAAGTACACGGGGTGGCACCCGTGAACTGCAGCAATCGGACCGTGTACGGTCCCCATCGCCACCCAAGCTGATCGCCCTCGGGAGATCCGGTTGGGTGTCGATTGAGTAACAGACCTTGATGTGAGGCAAAATCTCCGCCTCAGGTCGGGCACAAGTCCGGCCTCTCACGCGTTACGTGCGCTGAGACACCGCAGACACCCAAGAGGGGGAGAGCGACATGGCAACGGATTACGACACCCCACGCAAGACTGACGACGACGTGGACCAGGACAGCCTCGAAGAGCTCAAGGCTCGTCGGAGCGACAAGACGGCATCCGCCGTCGACGTGGACGAGTTCGACGCGGCAGAAGGCCTTGAGCTGCCCGGCGCAGACCTGTCCAACGAAGAGCTGGCCGTGCGGGTCCTGCCCAAGCAGGCGGACGAGTTCACCTGCATGAGCTGCTTCCTGGTCCACCACAGGAGCCAGCTGGCGCGCGAGAAGAACGGCCAGCCCATCTGCCGCGACTGCGACTGAGGCAGGCCGGCCGTGGCAGGCGACACACCGTTCCGGAAGCGGCGCTTGCGGCGCACGAAGTCGTCGGAGGCGCATCAGGGCGGTACGGGCCCGGCAGAAGGCGTAAGCACGCCTGCCGAGCACCAGGCCGCCCTGCCGCCCTCTCCCGGCACATCTGACGACGAGCGGGGCCGGTCGGCCTCGCTCGAAGCAGTCCGGGCAGCGGCATCTCCGGAGATGCCGGGACCGGACGGCACGACGGAGTCCACGACCGGGGCAGGCCGTCTGAGGAAACTGAAACGGGGCGTACACAAGGGCGGGGAGAGCGCCAGGGCGGCAATCGGCCAGCTGGCCGACCGGATCATCGACATGGCTCCCCGCATCCCTGTGCGCGACCTCGCCAGGCTGCGCAAGCAGTTCCCGGGACTGGGTCCCGAGGAACTCGCCGACAAGCTCGTCGCGGGCGCGTGCAACGCGACCGCCACCGTCGGCGCGGGTATCGGGGCGGCGGCCATGATGCCCGTACCCCCCGCCATGCTGGCCGAGCTGGCCGCCGAGATCACCGGTGTGGCAGCCATCGAGATGAAGCTCGTCGCCGAGCTCCACGAGGTCTACGGCCGGCGCCCGCCGGGCAACCTCGGGCAGCGCAGCACCGCGTATCTGACCTCCTGGACGGAGGAGCGCGGTATCGACGTGTCGCGCCCCACCACGCTGAACGCGGCGCTGGGCGGGCAGATGAAGCGCGAACTGCGTCAGCAGATCATGAAGCGCATGGTGCGCGACCTGCCCAACCTCATGCCGTTCATGATCGGCGCCGCGGTGGGCGCCCTGATGAACCGCCGGGACACCAGAAAGCTGGCCGACCGGGTCAGGGCCGATCTGCGCAAGCAGCAGGTCACCTGGGACCGGCTCCCCGAGTTGCCCCCGCTGGAGCAGCCCGCGGTGCCCGCGAAGGAGCTGCCGAAGGGGCTCGACGAGCCCGGCGCCTAGGGCCTCAGGCGTGGACGCCCGTGAGGGCGGCCACCAGGGCCTGCGGCTCCCGGGTCGAGAGGTAGACGTACGGCGTCGGGTCGTCCGGATCCGTGACCTTCACCCGCACCGCGGTCGGGATGTAGCTGCGCAGCAGCATGAAGGCGCGGGGATCCGCCTTGTACGAGCGCCAGGCCCGCGCCTCCTCCGCATCCAGCGCCTCGGCGTCGCCGAGCGCCGACAGCGGGATCCGCGCATCGCCCGCGACGAGGGCGCCGGCCACCACCCGGACGCGTGCCGAGCCGTACGAGCTCACCACCACGGCGGCCGCGACGGTGCCGCCGGCCAGACCGCCGAGCATGGGCAGCGTGCCGAGCGGCAGGAGCATCAGGGCGCAGGCGACGCCGACCCCGAAGGCGATGAGCCACCACGTGCGGGGTGCGGTGAGACGTTCGTCGAAGGGCGGTGCGGAAGGCTGCATGGAGCCAAGCTTGGCACGGCGCGACCTGCGATCGGCCGCGCGGGTAAGGTCTGCGCCTGTGAGTGGAACATCTACACGTCTGACACCCCCGGCCGATGCCGCGAAGCCGGAACGGCATCCCGATGCCCCGGCGCCGGGCACGCTGCTCGGGTCGCACTACGAGCAATGTTTCGGCTGCGGAGATGAGCAGCCCCACGGGCTGCACCTCCAGGCGCGGGCCGGAGAGGGAGTGAGCGTCACCGCCGAGTTCACCGTGAAGCCCGCGCACCAGGGTGCTCCGGGGCTCGCGCACGGCGGCGTGCTCGCCACGGCGATGGACGAGACCCTCGGTGCCCTGAGCTGGCTGCTGCGGGTGATCGCGGTGACCGGACGGCTGGAGACCGACTTCGTCAGGCCGGTACCGGTGGACACGGTGCTCTTCCTGGACGCCGAGGTCACCGCAGTGCACAGGCGGAAGATCTTCTGCCAGGCCACGGGCCGGATCGGCGGCCCCGAGGGGCCCGTCGCGGTCCGTGCCGAGGCCCTCTTCATCGAGGTCAAGATGGACCACTTCATCGACAACGGTCGACCGGAGGAGATCCGGGCGGCGATGGCCGACCCGGACCAGGTCAGGCGTGCCCGTGCCTTCGAGGTGAACCCGTGATGCGCCATCCCGTCGACGTGCTGATCCGCCGGGTCGACCCGGACGTGCCGATTCCCGCCTACGGGCACCCGGGCGATGCCGGTGCCGATCTGGTGACCACGGAGGCCGCCGAGCTCGCCCCGGGCGAGCGGGCGGTGCTCCCCACCGGGGTGTCGATCGCGCTGCCCGACGGGTACGCGGCGTTCGTGCACCCCCGCTCCGGCCTCGCAGCCCGCTGCGGAGTGGCCCTCGTGAATGCCCCAGGGACGGTTGATGCCGGGTACCGTGGGGAGATCAAGGTAATCGTGGTCAATCTCGACCCGCGCGAGACCGTGCGGTTCGAGCGGTTCGACCGGATTGCCCAGCTGGTCGTCCAGCAGGTCGAGAAGGTGCGCTTCCATGAGGTGGCGGAACTTCCCGGTTCGGCGCGGGCCGAGGGGGGCTTCGGGTCCACCGGCGGTCACGCCGCCGTGGACGGCGTCAGGGGCGGTAACACCCAGGGTGGGAACAGCTACGCTTCGGTCGTATCCGACCGGGAAGGACAGTGACGTGTTCGGACGTCGCAAGAACAGTGGTTCCGCCGAGGACAGGGCGGACGAAGCGCGCGAGGCCGAGCAGGTCGCCGACGAGCTCGATGGCACCGACGGTGCCGCATCCGGCTCGCGCCGGACGAACCTTCCGCCGGCGCCCAGGCCGGACGGGCCGTGGGACATCTCCGAGGTCTCCCAGCCCGGTGAGGGCCGGGTGGACCTCGGCGGCATCTTCGTGCCCGGAGTCGAAGGCATGGAGCTGCGGGTGGAGGTGGCCGGTGACGCGATCGTCGCCGCCACCGTCGTACTGCGCGACAGCGCGGTCCAGCTGCAGGCCTTCGCCGCCCCCAAGAAGCAGGGCATCTGGGGCGAGGTCCGCGAGGAGATCGCCTCGGGCATCACCCAGCAGGGCGGGATCATCGACGAGGTCGAGGGCCCGCTGGGCTGGGAGCTGCGCGCGCAGGTCCCCGTCCAGCTCCCCGACGGGAAGAACGGCGTACAGCTCGTGCGCTTCATCGGTGTCGACGGACCTCGCTGGTTCCTGCGCGGAGTGATCTCCGGCCAGGGTGCCGTGCAGCCGGAGGCGGCCGGACTCCTGGAGACGATCTTCCGGGACACCGTGGTCGTCCGTGGCGACGGCCCGATGGCCCCGCGCGACCCGATCGTCCTCAAGCTTCCCAACGACGCCCAGATGGTGCCGGAGGGTGTGCAGCAGGAGGACCAGGAGAGCTCGAAGTTCTCCGGCGGCATGGGCCAGCTCCAGCGCGGACCCGAGATCACCGAGGTGCGCTGAGCGGTTCGCACGGCATGATCCGGCCGGTGGGCCGTACCCCTGACGGGGTGCGGCCCACCGGCCATTGCCCGTGCGTGTGCCTCGTGCACATACTGGCGGCGACGAGAGCACGTACGTACCGGGGAGAGACATGACCGAGAGCGCCACCGGACAGAGCGGCACGGCAGTGGCCGAGGGCCCGGCCGGCGGGCCCATGGTGCGGATCGAGGACCTCCACCGCTCGTACGGAACCGGCGCGGCCGCCGTGCGCGCCCTGCGCGGCGTCTCCTTCGAGATCCCGCGCGGGGAACTGGTCGCGCTCAAAGGCCGCTCGGGATCCGGCAAGACGACTCTGCTCAACCTGGTCGGCGGCCTCGACTCACCGGACAGCGGCCGGATCACCGTCGACGGTACGGACCTCTCCGAGCTCGGCGAGAACGGCCTGCTGGAGCTGCGCAGGGACCGGATCGGCTTCATCTTCCAGTCGTTCGGCCTCATCCCGATCCTGACCGCGGCGGAGAACGTCGGCGTACCGATGCGGCTGCGCAGGGCGGAGCCGGGTGAGCGCGAGGACCGGGTGGCGCTCCTGCTCTCCCTGGTGGGCCTCGGCGACCACGCACAGCAGCGGCCCGGAGAGCTCTCCGGCGGCCAGCAGCAGCGTGTCGCCATCGCCCGTGCGCTGGCCAACCGGCCCGCCCTCCTGATCGCCGACGAACCCACCGGACAGCTCGACGCGGAGACCGGCCTCGCGGTCATGGAGCTGCTGCGGGCCGTGGTGCGCAGCGAGGGCGTCACCGTTCTCGTCGCCACCCACGACGCCCAGCTGCTCGGTTTCGCCGACCGGGTCCTGGAGCTCAGTGACGGGCACATCGTCGAGGAGGTGTGAACCGCGGGCACACCTGTGGCCCGCATCAGAATCCCGTCAATACGGACCCTGCGCCCACCCCTGGTCCCTTATGCCGGAAATCCTCGGGGTAGCTTCTGAAGCAGCCGCCGGATCCACGGCGGCGGGTTCAGAGAAGACAATGGGGCCATGGCACGCGGCAAGCTTCGGATCTACCTGGGTGCGGCACCCGGCGTCGGCAAGACGTACGCGATGCTGTCCGAGGCGCACCGCCGGGTGGAACGGGGCACGGACTGCGTCGTCGCGTTCGTGGAGCACCACGAACGGGAACGCACCGAGGTCCTGCTGCACGGCCTCGAACAGATCCGCCGACGCGAGATCGAGTACCGTTCCGCGGTCTTCACGGAGATGGACGTCGACGCCGTTCTGGAGCGGGCCCCCGCCGTCGCACTGGTGGACGAACTGGCCCACACCAATGTGCCGGGCTCGCGCAACGCCAAGCGCTGGCAGGACGTCGAGGAGCTCCTGAAGGCCGGGATCGATGTGATCTCCACCGTGAACATCCAGCACCTGGAGTCGCTCGGCGACGTCGTCGAGTCGATAACCGGTGTACGGCAGAAGGAGACCATCCCCGACGAGGTGGCACGCCGGGCCGACCAGATCGAACTTGTCGACATGTCGCCCCAGGCGCTGCGTCGCCGCATGGCGCACGGCAACATCTACCGGTCCGACAAGGTCGACGCGGCCCTGTCCAACTACTTCCGCCCCGGCAACCTCACCGCCCTGCGCGAGCTGGCGCTCCTCTGGGTCGCCGACCGCGTCGACGAGTACCTCCAGCAGTACCGCGGCGAACACAACATCCGTACCACCTGGCAGGCCCGCGAACGCATCGTGGTGGGACTGACCGGCGGCCCCGAAGGCCGTACGCTCATCCGCCGGGCGTCCCGGATGGCGGCCAAAGGCTCCGGCAGCGAGATCCTCGCGGTGTACATCGCCCGCAGCGACGGTCTGACGTCCGCGTCGCCCAAGGAGCTCGCGGTCCAGCGCACCCTCGTCGAGGACCTGGGCGGCACCTTCCACCACGTCATCGGCGACGACATACCCTCGGCGCTCCTCGAATTCGCCCGAGGCGTCAACGCCACCCAGATCGTCCTCGGCTCCAGCCGCCGCAAGGCCTGGCAGTACATCTACGGACCCGGAGTCGGCGCCACCGTCGCCCGCGAGTCCGGACCCGACCTGGACGTCCACATCGTCACGCACGAAGAGGTCGCCAAGGGACGCGGCCTCCCCATGGCCCGCGGCGCCCGGCTCGGCCGCACCCGGATCATCTGGGGCTGGACGGTGGGCGTCGCCGGACCTGCCCTGCTCACCCTGCTCCTGCTCCGCCTGGAGAACGGCCCGGGCCTCGCCAACGACGTCCTGCTCTTCCTCTTCCTGACGGTCGCCGCCGCCCTGCTCGGCGGACTGGCGCCCGCGCTCGCCTCGGCAGCCGTCGGCTCGATGCTCCTGAACTACTGGTTCACCCCGCCCACCCACACGCTCACCGTGCAGGACCCGGAGAACTTCGTCGCCATCGTGATCTTCTTCGCGGTGGCCGTCGCGGTCGCCTCCGTGGTGGACCTTGCGGCCCGCCGCACCCACCAGGCGGCACGGCTGCGTGCCGAGTCGGAGATCCTCTCCGCCCTGGCGGGGAGCGTCCTGCGCGGCGAGACGGCGCTGGACGCCCTGCTGGAGCGGGTCCGCGAGACCTTCGGCATGGAGTCCGTCGCCCTGCTGGAGCGGCAGAGCGACGTCGATCCGTGGACCTGCGCCGGATCCGTCGGCCCCGCCCCCGTGACCCGGCCGGACGACGCCGACGTCGACATGCCCGTCGGCGACAACATGGCGCTCGCCCTCTCCGGCCGGGTGCTGCCCGCCGAGGACCGCAGGGTGCTCGGAGCGTTCGCGGCGCAGGCCGCGGTGGTCCTGGACCGGCAGCGCCTGGTGGGGGAGGCCGAGGCGGCCCGGCGGCTGGCCGAGGGCAACCGGATCAGGACCGCGCTGCTCGCCGCCGTCAGCCACGACCTGCGCACCCCGCTGGCGGCCATCAAGGCCGCCGTGAGCTCGCTGCGCGCCGACGACGTCGCCTGGTCCGACGAGGACGAGGCCGAGTTCCTCGCCGCCATCGAGGACGGCGCCGACCGGCTGGACCACCTGATCGGCAATCTCCTCGACATGTCCCGTCTGCAGACCGGCACCGTCACCCCGCTCATCCGTGAGATCGACCTCGACGAGGTGGTGCCGATGGCCCTGGGGGGCGTGCCCGAGGGCAGCGTCGACCTCGACATCCCCGAGACGCTGCCGATGGTCGCCGTCGACCCCGGGCTGCTGGAGAGGGCCGTCGCCAACATCGTGGAGAACGCGGTCAAGTACAGCCCAGGCCGGGACCGCGTCACCGTCGCCGCCAGCGCCCTGGGCGAACGCGTCGAGCTACGGGTGGCCGACCGCGGCCGCGGTGTCCCGGACGAGGGCAAGGAACGGATCTTCGAGCCCTTCCAGCGCTATGGCGACGCCCCCCGCGGCGCGGGAGTAGGCCTCGGGCTCGCCGTCGCCCGGGGCTTCGTGGAGTCCATGGGCGGAACGCTCGGGGCCGAGGACACCCCGGGCGGCGGGCTCACGATGGTCCTCACGCTCAAGGCGGTACCGGGGCAGATCGGTGTGGACCCCGGCCTGCCCGTCCAGGTGACCTCGTGAACCTCCCGGGGCGGAACCCCACCTCGTACGCATGTTCAGGAAAGGCAGGATCGCGATGACCCGGGTGCTTGTGGTCGACGACGAGCCGCAGATCGTACGCGCCCTCGTGATCAATCTGAAGGCGCGCAGGTACGAGGTGGACGCGGCGCCCGACGGCGCGACAGCCCTCCAGCTCGCCGCTGCCCGCCATCCCGACGTCGTCGTCCTGGACCTCGGACTGCCGGACATGGACGGCGTCGAGGTGATCAAGGGCCTGCGCGGCTGGACACGTGTGCCGATCCTCGTGCTCTCCGCCCGCCACACCTCCGACGAGAAGGTCGAGGCCCTGGACGCCGGCGCCGACGACTACGTCACCAAGCCGTTCGGCATGGACGAACTGCTGGCCCGGCTGCGCGCGGCGGTGCGCAGGGCCGAACCGGTCGGCCAGGACGGGGCCGACGACCTCGTGATCGTCGAGACCCAGGGTTTCACCGTGGACCTGGCGGCGAAGAAGGTCCACCGGGAGGGCCGCGATGTGCGGCTCACCCCCACGGAGTGGCACCTCCTGGAGGTCCTCGTCCGCAACGCGGGCCGGCTCGTCAGCCAGAAACAGCTGCTCCAGGAGGTGTGGGGGCCCTCCTACGGCACCGAGACCAACTACCTGCGGGTCTACATGGCGCAGCTGCGCCGCAAGCTGGAGGCCGACCCCTCGCACCCCAGGCACTTCGTGACCGAGCCGGGCATGGGCTACCGCTTCGAGAAGGGCTGACGGGGTTCGGGGGCGACCTTGGTCACCCGTTCGGGTGGGACCCCCTCGGGCCAGCCCTTACCACAGGAGACCGGTACCCTTCGGGTATGAGCGCTGTTCCCCGATTCGAGAAGGCCGGCAGGGCCGAGAAGCCGTCCGGCCGCTTCCGCCGCATGCTCGACCGGCTGTCCAGTTCCCAGGAGGACCTGGAGTCCGAGGAGCTGCAGGAGGACACGCACGCCTCGGGCTGCACGCGCATTTCCGAGTGCTCGGACCGCCAGATCGTCAAGGTGGCTGGTACCTTGCGGACGGTCACCTTGCGCCCGCGCGCCGGAGTGCCCGCCCTGGAGGCGGAGCTCTTCGACGGCACCGCGCCGCTCGACGTGGTCTGGCTGGGCCGGCGTTCCATCATCGGCATCGAGCCCGGCCGCAAGCTCATAGCCTCGGGCCGCATCGCCATGAGTCACGGGCGCCGGGTGCTGTTCAACCCCAAATACGAACTCCGACCACTCGGCAAGGAGTAGCCGGTGACGTCTCTCGACAAGCCGACGCCCGACACGGACCAGCCCCACAGCACCGACCAGTCGGCAGCCGACGCGAAAGCGGTCACGGAAGCCGCGCTCTTCGAGGCCTTCGGCGGCGTGCGCGGCATGGTGGAGACAGTCCTGCCCGGGCTGCTCTTCGTCACGATCTTCACCGTCAACAAGGACCTGAAGGCCTCGGCCATCGCCGCGCTGGCGCTGTCCCTGGTGCTCGTCGTCGTACGGCTGATCCGCAAGGACACCGTCAAGCACGCCTTCAGCGGCGTCTTCGGCGTCGCCTTCGGTGTGGTCTTCGCGATGATGACGGGCAACGCCAAGGACTTCTATCTGCCGGGCATGATCTACACGCTCGGCCTGGCGCTCGCCTACCTCATCACGACCCTCGCCGGGGTGCCGCTGATCGGACTGATCCTCGGTCCGGTCTTCAAGGAGAACCTCTCCTGGCGCACCAGGAACCCCGGTCGCAAGAAGGCCTACGCCAAGGCCAGCTACGCGTGGGGGCTGATCCTGCTCGCCAAGTGCGCGATCCTCTTCCCCCTGTACTGGTGGGCGGACACGACGCAGCTCGGCTGGGTGCTCGTCGCGCTCAAGATCCCGCCGTTCCTGCTCGCGGTGTATCTGACCTGGGTCTTCCTCGCCAAGGCGCCGCCGCCCATCGACGTCTTCGCCGAGATGGAGGCGCAGGAGGAGGCCGAGAAGGCCCGCAAGGACGCGCAGAAGGCCCGGGCCGCCGAGGCCCGCGACTACGACGTCTGACCCGGCCCGTACGCACGCAGCAGGAGAGGGGCCCGGAACCGTATGTCACGGTTCCGGGCCCCTCTCCTGCTGCGTGCCTCGGTGCCTCAGCTGTCGGAGGGCTCGCGGCGGACCGACAGCAGGTCCTCCAACTGCTCCTCGCGGGCCTGGGCGGCCACGAACAGCAGCTCGTCACCGGCCTCCAGGGTCTCCTCGGGGCTCGGCGTCAGGACGCGCGTACCGCGGATGATGGTGACCAGCGAGGTGTCCTCGGGCCAGGCCACATCGCTGATCGGGGTGCCGGCCAGGGCCGACTCCGGGGGCAGCGTCAGTTCGACGAGGTTGGCGTCGCCGTGGCTGAAGCGCAGCAGCCGGACCAGATCACCGACGCTCACCGCCTCCTCGACCAGGGCGGACATCAGGCGCGGCGTGGAGACCGCGACATCGACCCCCCAGGACTCGTTGAACAGCCACTCGTTCTTCGGGTTGTTGACCCGGGCGACGACCCGCGGAACGCCGTACTCGGTCTTGGCGAGCAGCGAGACGACCAGATTGACCTTGTCGTCGCCGGTCGCGGCGATCACCACGTTGCACCGCTGCAGCGCGGCCTCGTCCAGCGACGTGATCTCGCAGGCGTCCGCGAGCAGCCACTCGGCCATCGGGACCCGCTCCACCGAGATGGCGGTCGGCGCCTTGTCGATCAGCAGCACCTCGTGCCCGTTCTCCAGGAGCTCGGCCGCGATGGAACGCCCCACCGCGCCGGCCCCGGCAATCGACACGCGCATCAGTGACCGCCCTCCTCAGGACCTTCGGCAAAGGCCTCCTCGACCTTCGCGATCTCGTCCGTACGCATCATCACGTGGACCAGATCGCCCTCCTGCAGAACCGTCTGCGACGAGGGCAGTATGGCCTCGCCCAGGCGGGTGATGAAGGCGACGCGAACGCCCGTCTCCTCCTGCAGCGTGCTGATCTTGTGACCGATCCAGGAGGGCGTCGTGTGCACCTCGGCGAGCTGGACACCACCGCTCGGGTCACGCCACAGCGGCTCGGCACCCGACGGCAGCAGCCGTCGCAGCATCTGGTCCGCCGTCCAGCGGACCGTGGCGACGGTCGGGATGCCTAGACGCTGATAGACCTCGGCACGCTTCGGGTCGTAGATGCGCGCCGCGACGTTCTCGATGCCGAACATCTCGCGGGCGACCCGGGCCGCGATGATGTTGGAGTTGTCGCCGCTGCTCACCGCTGCGAACGCCCCGGCCTCCTCGATCCCGGCCTCGCGGAGGGTGTCCTGGTCGAAACCGACCCCGCTCACCCGCCGGCCGCCGAACCCGGAACCGAGCCGGCGGAACGCCGTGGGGTCCTGGTCGATCACGGCGACCGTGTGCCCCTGCTGCTCCAGGGTCTGTGCGAGTGCGGCTCCGACTCGGCCGCAGCCCATGATGACGATGTGCACCTTGCGCCTACCTCGCAGTCCTGGTCGTCCGGATGACCTGCGAAAACACCCTGCTCACACTTCTCTCTCAGCTTGCGGGGCAAACAATGGGGCAACCACCTTCGGTGTTGCCCGGGGATGAGCTTATGCGGCGCCGCATCCACTGCCTCATCCGAGTGTGCGTACGCCGCGGCCGGAAGGGCAAAGGGAACCCCGCGGGGGCTGCACCGCTGGGCCCGCGGACCCTCGCTCCGCCGCTCGCACCGCAAGGATTCCGTTAAGGATTCCATGGACTTTTCCGGTGAGGGCGGGTAATTATGAAGGATTTACGGGCACCGAGGGGGTGGTGCTTCGGCGGCCCGTCTTCACAACGCTTACGATCCTCAGCGTGTCCAAACTGACCGACGTGCCCAAACGGATCCTGATCGGCCGGGCGCTGCGCAGCGACAAGCTGGGAGAGACACTCCTCCCCAAGCGCATCGCGCTCCCCGTCTTCGCATCCGACCCGCTGTCCTCTGTGGCGTACGCACCGGGAGAAGTCCTCCTCGTACTGTCCATCGCGGGCGTGTCGGCCTATCACTTCAGCCCGTGGATCGCGGCTGCCGTCGTGGTCCTCATGTTCACGGTCGTCGCCTCCTACCGGCAGAACGTGCGCGCCTACCCGAGCGGTGGCGGTGACTACGAGGTCGCCAACACCAACCTCGGCCCCAAGGCCGGTCTGACCGTCGCCAGCGCCCTCCTCGTCGACTACGTCCTCACCGTCGCCGTGTCGATCTCCTCCGGGGTGGAGAACCTCGGGTCCGCGATCCCCTTCGTGGTCGAGCACAAGACGCTCTGCGCCATCGGGGCCATCGTGCTGCTGACCCTGATGAACCTGCGGGGCGTGAAGGAGTCCGGAAAGCTCTTCGCCATCCCGACGTACCTCTTCGTGGCGGGGGTCTTCGCCATGATCCTCTGGGGCGCCTTCCGGGGGCTGGTCCTCGGCGAGACCATGCACGCGCCGACCTCGGACTACGAGATCAAGCCCGAGCACCAGGGGCTGGCCGGCTTCGCCCTCGTCTTCCTGCTGCTGCGGGCCTTCTCCTCCGGCTGTGCCGCGCTCACCGGTGTCGAGGCGATCAGCAACGGCGTGCCCGCGTTCCGCAAGCCGAAGAGCAAGAACGCCGCGACCACCCTCGCGGCGATGGGCCTGCTGGCCGTCACCATGTTCTGCGGCATCATCGGCCTCGCGATGGCCACCGACGTGAAGATGGCCGAGAACCCGGCGAAGGACCTGATCCACAACGGTGTCGCGGTCGGCGCCGGCTTCGTCCAGGACCCGGTGATCTCCCAGGTCGCCGCAGCGGTCTTCGGTGACGGAACGTTCTTCTTCGTTCTCCTCGCCGCGGCCACCGCCCTCGTGCTCTTCCTGGCCGCCAACACCGCGTACAACGGCTTCCCGCTGCTCGGCTCGATCCTGGCCCAGGACCGCTACCTGCCGCGCCAGCTGCACACCCGCGGCGACCGTCTGGCCTTCTCCAACGGCATCGTGCTGCTGGCCGGCGCGGCGATCCTGCTCGTCTGGATCTACGGGGCCGACTCGACCCGGCTGATCCAGCTCTACATCGTCGGCGTCTTCGTCTCCTTCACGCTCAGCCAGACCGGCATGGTGCGGCACTGGAACCGCCATCTGCGGGGCGAGCGGGACCCGGCCAAGCGCCGCCACATGGTCCGCTCGCGCGCGATCAACACCTTCGGAGCCTTCTTCACCGGGCTGGTCCTCGTCGTCGTCCTGGCCACCAAGTTCACCCACGGCGCCTGGGTCGCACTGCTCGGCATGGTGATCTTCTTCGGGACGATGACCGCGATCCGACGGCACTACGACCGCGTCGCCGAGGAGATCGCCGCCTCCGACACCCCGTCCGACGACACCGTGCGGCCCTCCCGCGTGCACTCGATCGTCCTCGTCTCCAAGCTCCACCGCCCCACCCTGCGCGCCCTCGCCTACGCCAAACTGGTTCGCTCCGACCACCTGGAGGCGCTCTCCATCAGCGTCGACCCGGCCGAGACCAAGGTGCTCAAGGAGGACTGGGAGCGGCGCGGCATCGACATCCCGCTGAAGATCCTCGACTCGCCCTACCGCGAGGTGACCCGTCCCGTCATCGAGTACGTGAAGGGCCTGCGCAAGGACAGGCCCCGCGACGTGGTCAGCGTGTACATCCCCGAGTACGTGGTCGGTCACTGGTACGAGCACCTGCTGCACAACCAGAGCGCCCTGCGGCTGAAGGGCCGGCTGCTGTTCACCCCGGGCGTCATGGTGACCTCGGTGCCCTACCAGCTGGAGTCCTCCGAGGCCGCGAAGCTGCGTGCCAGGAAGCGCGCGGACTGGACCGCCCCGGGATCGGTACGCCGAGGCCCTGTGGAGCGGCGGAACAAGGAAACCGGTCACAAGGGCTGACTCGGTGCAACCGTTCGTGGTAAGCGGCCGGGCGACATCCACGTAGACTCGTGGGTTGTTGTCCGGCCGCTTTCCCCTTGATCTCTGGAGCCATCCCCTCATGCAGAACGAATCCACATCGTCGCTGGCCGGGGAGTCTCTGATCGGTCGGGAGTACGAGGTCGAGGTCGGCCCCGTCGCACACGGCGGCCACTGCATCGCGCGCACCGCCGAGGGCCAGGTCCTCTTCGTACGGCACACCCTCCCCGGTGAGAAGGTCGTGGCCCGGGTCACCGACGGCGAGAGCGACTCGCGCTTCCTGCGCGCCGACGCCGTACAGATCATCGAGGCGTCCAAGGACCGGGTCGAGGCCCCCTGCCCCTACGCGGGCCCCGGCAAGTGCGGCGGCTGCGACTGGCAGCACGCCAAGCCCGGTGCCCAGCGCCGCCTCAAGGGCGAAGTGATCGCCGAGCAGCTGCAGCGCCTCGCGGGCCTCACCCCCGAGGAAGCGGGCTGGGACGGCACCGTCATGCCGGCCGAGGGCGACAAGCTCCCGCCGGGCGAGGTGCCCGCGTGGCGCACCCGCGTCCAGTACACGATCGACGCGGACGGCCGGGCCGGGCTGCGCAAGCACCGCTCGCACGACGTCCAGCCGATCGACCACTGCATGATCGCCGCCCCCGGGGTCTCCGAGCTGGGCATCGAGAAGCGTGACTGGCCGCAGATCGCGTCGGTCGAGGCCATCTCCGCCACCGGCTCGCACGACCGCCAGGTCATCCTGACCCCGAAGGAGGGCGGCCGGCTGCCGCTCGTGGAGCTCGACAAGCCCGTCTCGGTGCTCCGCGTCGAGGAGAAGGACGGCGGCGTCCACCGCGTCCACGGCCGCGCCTTCGTCCGCGAGCGGGCAGACGACCGTACGTACCGCGTCGGCTCGGGCGGCTTCTGGCAGGTCCACCCGCAGGCGGCCAACACCCTGGTCCGCGCGGTCATGCAGGGCCTGCTGCCCCGCAAGAACGACACCGCCCTGGACCTCTACTGCGGTGTCGGCCTCTTCGCCGGCGCGATCGGCCAGCGCATCGGCGAGAAGGGCGCGGTGCTCGGCATCGAGTCCGGCAAGCGCGCCGTCGAGGACGCCCGCCACAACCTCCAGGACCTCGACCGCGTCCGCATCGAGCACGGCAAGGTCGACCAGATCCTCCCGCGCACCGGCATCACCGAGTGCGACCTCATCGTCCTCGACCCGCCCCGCGCCGGTGCCGGCAAGCAGGTCGTCAAGCACCTGTCGGGGCTGGGCGCGCGCAAGATCGCCTACGTGGCCTGCGACCCGGCGGCACTGGCCCGGGACCTGGCGTACTTCAAGGACGGCGGCTACAAGGTCCGCACGCTGCGGGCGTTCGACCTGTTCCCGATGACCCACCACGTGGAGTGCGTCGCGATCCTTGAGCCTGCTGAGAAGGGTGCCTGACCTGCGGTTTTCTGTTTCAGGGGGCGTTTCTCGACCTGGCTCACCGTGTCCAACAGATTGGGCTCCTCACTACGGGCTCACCTGCGGTTTTGTGTGGAGCGACGGGTAGGGCGGCAGCCGGGAGTGCTCGGGTTTCGTTGCTTTTGATGCTCATATGACGCTCACGCTCTGCCGGTGTGGTCGGATTCCGCCCGTCAAGCCAGAGGGAAAGGTCAGCCCCGACGCCCGTCTCCGATTTGGCTCGTGCACGATCGCGGGGACGCGCATGAGGGGCCATGAGCCGGGTCGTCGTGGCACACGTGGTGGGGCGGCAACTTGACACCGCTGAGACCCTGTTGGCGGAAGGGGAGCCAGCGCTGCGCGGTGGCGTCGGACTCGCCCTGCGCCGAGGCCCCACGCTCGGGCGGCTGACGGACGACGACATCACTCGGCGGGTCAAGGCCCTCTTCGGCTCCCTCGGGTACACGGAGATCCTTCCTGAACTGATGGCGGGCGGTGGTGATGAGCGCGGCCGCGATGGTGGTCTCGCTGGTGCCGGGGACGAGGACTCGGCGGCGTCGCGATGCGGGCGGCGCCGACCACCCGCTACAACATGGTGTGGCCATTCCTGTTGCTGCTGGGCGAGTCGAAGGCCCTGGACACGGCGAGCGGAGTGGCCCGCGTCCTGGCCGGGGTGAAGCGGCTGCCCGCATTGGCGCGGCGGCTTCGGCCCCGGCTGCCGGCTCCTGGCCGTCACCGACCCGCTCGGCCACACCACCCGGTTCACCTACGACGCGCGCGGTAACACGAGCACCCGCACCGACCCGCTGGGCCTGACCACCGCCTTCTCGTACGACGAGCACGACAGGCTGATTTCCTCCGTCCGCCCCGACGGAAGCGAACTACGCACCGTACGAGGGCTGTTCGGCCTGCCGACGGAGGTCTACGGTCCGGGTGGCGCCCGCACCGTCCACGAATTCGACGAACGCGGCAACCGCACGGCAGTCACCGACCCGGCCGGCGCCACCACCCGCTACACCTACGACAGCGCCGGACGGCTGACCTCGGTCACCGACGCCCTCGGCGCCACGACGCACGCGGTGTGCAACGCGGCGGGGCTGCCCGTGGAGGTGGCCGACCCTGCCGGCGCCGTCACCCGCACGCAGAGGGACTCCCTCGGCAGGCCGGTCCGCATCACCGACCCGGTGGGAGGGGTCACGCAGCTGGAATGGGACGCGGATAGTCAGCTCGCACGCCGTAGGGGCCCCGACGGCGCCACGGAATCGTGGACGTACGACGGGGAGGGCAACCTGCTCACCCGCACCGATGCGTCCGGTGGCGTCTCCCGCTTCGAGTACACCCACTTCGACCTGCCGGTCGCCCGCACCCGCCCCGACGGCTCACGGTTCGAGTTCGAGTTCGAGCACGACACCGCGCTGCGCCTCACCCGCGTCCGTAACGCGCAGGGCCTGAACTGGACCTACGAGTACGACGCGGCGGGCGACGTCGTCTCCGAGACCGACTTCGACGGCCGCACCGTCACCTACCGGGTGGACGCGGCGGGCCGACTCGCCACCCGCACCGACGCGCTCGGCGGGACCATCTCGTTCGAACGCAACCAGCTCGGCCTGGTGGTCCGCAAGGACGTCGACGGCCGCGTGACCACCTACGGCTACGACCGGTCCGGACGCCTGCTGGAGGCCGCCGGTCCGGACGGCGAGCTGCGCTACCAGTACGACCGCCGGGGACTCACCAAGACGGAACTTGTCGACGGCCGCCCCATCCTGTACGCCTACGACGCCCTGGGCCGTCGCACCCGCCGCACCACGCCCACCGGGCACGTCACCTCCTACGCCTACGGCGCCGACGGACTGACCGAGCGCCTGACCAGCGGCGATCGGCGGATCGACTTCAGACACGACGCGGCCGGCCGGGAACTG
Source organism: Streptomyces sp. NBC_00887 (assembly GCF_045207585.1). NCBI lineage: Bacteria > Bacillati > Actinomycetota > Actinomycetes > Kitasatosporales > Streptomycetaceae > Streptomyces > Streptomyces sp. NBC_00887. Next base: position 3,990,137 of record NZ_CP108788.1, on the reverse strand, counting down.
GCCCGGGTCTTCAGCGACGCGGTCACCGTGTCCTCGGCCTGGGACGAGGCCGGACGGCTCTCCGCGCAGCACATCACCGCCGCGGGGCGCGAGGTGAACAACCGCGCCTATTCCTACCGCGCCGACGGTCAGCTGACCTCCGTCGCGGACCGCCTGTCGGGCACCCGCACCCTCGACCTCGACCGGGCGGGCCGGGTCACCGCCGTCCACGCCCGGGGATGGACGGAGCGGTACGCCTACGACGAATCCGGCAACCAGACGTCGGCGTCCTGGCCATCCGGCCACCCCGGCCGCGAGGCCACCGGACCACGTGCCTACACCGGTACCGCCCTCACCAGGGCCGGCGACGTCCGCTTCGAGTACGACGCCCTCGGCCGGGTCACCCTGCGGCAGAAGACGCGGCTTTCCCGCAAGCCGGACACCTGGCGTTACACGTGGGACACGGAGAACCGCCTTACCTCCGTTACCACCCCCGACGGGGCCCGCTGGAGGTACCGCTACGACCCGCTCGGACGCCGCACCGCGAAACAGCGCCTGGCGGACGGTGGCGAGAGCGTGGTCGAGGAGGTCCGGTTCACCTGGGACGGCCTGACCCTGTGCGAACAGACCAGTCACGGGCCGGACGGGCCGAACACGGTCGCCCTCACCTGGGACCACCGCGGCCACACCCCTCTTGCCCAAACCGAGCGCCTTCTTACCGCCGATGACCGGCAACGCGAGATCGACCGCCGTTTCTTCGCCATCGCCACAGACCTCATCGGCACCCCTACCGAACTCATCGAGGAGACGGGCGACATCGCCTGGCGTAGCCGCAGCACCCTGTGGGGCACCACGGCCTGGGCCCGGGACAACAGCGCCTACACCCCACTGCGTTTCCCCGGCCAGTACTACGACCCCGAGACCGGCCTCCACTACAACTACCTCCGGCACTACGACCCGGAGACCGGCCGCTACACCTCCCCGGACCCCCTCGGCCTCGCCCCCGCGCCGAACCCCGTCAGCTACGTGGACAACCCGCACACCGCGTCGGACCCGCTGGGCCTGATGCCCAAGTACACGAAGGAAGAGAAGGCACAGAAGGCCCGGGACGACGCCCTCAGCGCCATGGACAAGGTCATCGAACGGGCGCAGGACGGCAAGATGCAGAAGGCCGGTAATTACCACGCGAACGACCACGGTTTCACCGAGGAGATGGTCATGGAAGTCCTCAAGAAGCCGGACGCGGTGTATCACTCGACAGCAGGCAGCGGAAACCTGATTTTCCGTCAGGGAGAGGACATCGTGGTCACCCGTGCCGACCGTACCGGGGCAGGCAACGTCATCACGGCATACGGTTCGTCCGGCATCAAGGGTCCTTCGGGGGCTCAGGCACTGGGCGGCTTGCCCACCGACCCGGGTGCGCCGATTACGCACATTGACGTGGTGGAGGGCAGGATTCCAGCCAAGAACGGCTACATGGCCCCCGCAGAGCAGGTCAGATGAGGAGGCGTCCACCATGAGAATCACCATCGATGACTGGACCGTGATGGTGACGGGCGAGCCGCTGCGACTCACTCCGCGTTTCGACTTCCGGGACTTCCGTGTGCGCATCGCGGAGTATTCGAACGTAGAGGAACGCGGCGCGTTCCTTCTGGATACCTTCGGCAGTGGGCCGTGGCTGTGGGACACGCCTGACGAGCTCCGGTTCGACCGAGAAGACCAGGAGCTGGTCGGCGCCGAGTTTCAGGTCGCCGGTGAGGCCGCCGACCCCGAGGACTCCGCCCGCCTTTCCGTAACCCCCACTGTCCACCCGGGAGGTCTTCGCGCGGACGAGGCCCGGGACTTCCACCTTGAGGTGACCACCGAGCTCTGCCGTGCCCCGGAGGACGCCGTACTGACCTGTCTGCGCGATCTCGATGTCCTCGACGAACCGCTGGAGGCACGCATCGGCATCGCCCCGGACGTGGCACTCCTCGTTCAGGACGGTGCCGTCGCCGGCTGGAGTCTGACCGACCCGGTCCGGTACGTGACCACCGGGTTCGCCGCCCCCGACCCGGCTCCCCCCGCCCCGTCCACGCGGGTCCTGTTCACCACGTGCATGGACCTCATCACCACGCCGTGGCTGGACGCGGTGCGGCGCCGTGAACCGGCCGCCGTGTCCGGCCTGCGGGAGCTTGACCACAGGCTGCGCGACCAGCGTGAGGACCGGAACAGGGCTGACGCGCTCCTCGCTTTCATCGGCGAACTGGTTGAGGACTACGGGAGCCGGTGACGGTCGGCCGATTCGACAACGGTCCCCTTCCATCTCGCCGCAGTGACAGGTTCACCCCCGTTTGTGTTCTGCCCCCTGCGGAAGGTCTGCACAGCCGTTCGTGGAGCGGGTCGATGGCCCGGCTGCGGCGGGCCCTGGCCGTGGTGCCGCGGGCGGCCGACTGGTGCCGACTGCGGCCAGGCTCCCACACCTCACCGCAGCGGACCTTGTACGTGGGCAAGGACCCGCACGTTCCCGTTCCCGGCCCGCCCTACTCGGTGATCTGCGCACTGGAGACGGGCCGTCCCTGGGAGTGCCGCGCCGTGTGCACTCCGTCTGGTACTGGGCGACGATGCCGCGCCTGTTACCGCCGGGCAGATGCGCGAGCTCGTCGAGCAGCTGGTCGCAGCCGGGCATAGAAGGACAGCGCCCGGGAGATCCTGATCGTGGTGGACGCCGGCGACGACGCGCCCCGCCTGGCTTTCCTCCTGAAGGATTTCCGGTGCAGGCATGTAGCCCACCGTGCACTAAGACTTGCGCGCACCGGCCGTGACGCTCATTTGACGCCGTCGTCTTCGGCGGGGCGCTGGCCGGCCGACTGCTGTACGAGGAACTCCCCCGCACGGGACACGCATGGAAATGAAAGGCGCTCGTGCGGACAGTTGCGTAGGTTTCGGGTCCCGGTAGCGGCTTGCACACCGCTCCTCCCGAAACATTGCAGTCCAGGTGAATTAATATCTGCGCCCGCGAGGTGAGAGTTTGACGGACCATGCAGTAAGGGTTTTTGGCGTAATGAGCAAGGGGAATTGCGCAACCCAACGCAAGGCGCTGCGGCGTGCTACTGTCGATCTCAGTTGCAGTTGTGGTTCCCAAAACTTACAAGTGCCCCCACCCGGCTCCTGCCGGCGGGAGCGCTTTTGTGTTTCCGGTCATTTTCCGGACGGGGTTAATCATCGCGGCGACACGGAATCCGCACGGTGCGGCTTCCGATGTACTGCCCCAAAGGAGATATGACATGGCTGCTGGTACCGTGAAGTGGTTCAACGCGGAAAAGGGCTTCGGCTTCATCGAGCAGGACGGTGGCGGCGCTGACGTGTTCGCCCACTACTCGAACATCGCCGCCCAGGGCTTCCGCGAGCTGCTCGAAGGCCAGAAGGTCACCTTCGACATCGCGCAGGGTCAGAAGGGCCCGACGGCCGAGAACATCGTTCCGGCCTGACGCTGACGCACACTTTGCAGCTGGGGCCCGCATCCTTCGGGGTGCGGGCCCCGGCTGCACGCGTATCCCGCAGCGGTGCGGGACGGCTCGGAGAAATCCGCAGTTTCCACACACGCGGCTCCTTGAGCGGCATTGCGGCCGACGGCCGAATTTTGCGTCCCCATCGCGTCACCCATTTCAGCACCTGCGCCTGCGTGGATTTCCGCCGGCCGGATCTGCTTTTTTTACCACCGGTCCATACTTGTAATTCCCTGTGCCGCTCATTGCTGCGGGAATTCCTTGATATGCGCCACATCGAGGAAGGTTCCGCATGAACCGCACACGTACCAACGACCGCTCCGCCCGCACCCGTGGTGGCAGTGCCGCCGCCGGCATGGGAGGCGGCCGCTTCGGTTCGCAGGCGCCGCGCCGTTCCGGCGGGCCGGCCCGTCCCGGCGGTTACGGGCGCCGGGCCGCCGCAGTGCAAGGTGAGTTCGCGCTCCCGAGGACGATCACCCCCGCGCTGCCCGCCGTCGAGGGCTTCGCCGATCTTGGCATGCCCGAGCAGCTACTGGCCGAACTCGGCAAGCAGGGCGTGACGGCACCGTTCCCGATCCAGGGTGCGACGCTGCCGAACTCCCTGGCGGGCCGTGACGTCCTGGGCCGGGGGCGCACCGGTTCCGGCAAGACCCTCGCCTTCGGTCTCGCCCTGCTGGCCCGCACCGCTGGACAGCGTGCCGAGCCCCGCCAGCCCCTGGGGCTGATCCTCGTACCGACGCGTGAGCTGGCCCAGCAGGTGACGGACGCGCTCACTCCGTACGCCCGTTCCGTCAGGCTGCGGCTGGCGACGGTCGTGGGCGGGATGTCGATCGGCAAGCAGGCCGGCGCGCTGCGCGGTGGGGTCGAGGTCGTCGTCGCGACCCCGGGCCGGCTCAAGGACCTCATCGACCGTGGCGACTGCCGGCTGAACCAGGTGGGCATCACAGTCCTGGACGAGGCCGACCAGATGGCTGACATGGGTTTCATGCCGCAGGTCACCGCGCTGCTCGACCAGGTCCGTCCGGAGGGGCAGAGGATGCTGTTCTCCGCCACGCTGGACCGAAACGTCGACCTGCTGGTGCGCCGCTATCTGACGGACCCCGTCGTGCACTCGGTCGACCCGTCGGCGGGTGCGGTCACGACGATGGAGCACCACGTCCTGCACGTCCACGGGGCCGACAAGCACGCTGCCACGACCGAGATTGCCGCCCGCGACGGTCGCGTGATCATGTTCCTGGACACCAAGCGTGCAGTGGACCGGCTGACCCAGGATCTGCTCAACAGCGGGGTCCGGGCAGCGGCGCTGCATGGCGGCAAGTCACAGCCGCAGCGCACCCGCACGCTGGCGCAGTTCAAGACCGGGCACGTCAGCGTGCTGGTGGCGACCAATGTGGCGGCGCGTGGCATCCATGTCGACAACCTCGACCTCGTGGTCAACGTCGACCCGCCGACCGACCACAAGGACTACCTCCACCGCGGTGGCCGTACGGCCCGCGCCGGCGAGTCCGGCAGTGTCGTCACCCTCGTCACACCGAACCAGCGCCGCGACATGGTCCGTCTCATGTCGGACGCCGGGATCCGGCCGCAGACCACCCAGATCCACTCGGGCGACGAGGCCCTGAGCCGGATCACCGGCGCCCAGGCCCCCTCCGGCGTTCCGGTCGTCATCACCGCGCCGGTGGCCGAACGTCAGAAGCGCAGCGCCTCCTCCCGAGGCCGGCGACGCCCCGCTTCGGCGACCCGGCGCACTCCCGTGCGCCAGTCCGTGGTGGGCGCGGCAGCCTAGAACGTTCGTGATCAGGAAGCTGACCCACTTCTGCAGGAGGCACCTTTTGACGCTGATTCAGGCACAGCCCCGCCCGGCGGGCGCCAACCCCGCGCACCGGCCGGTGGTCAGGGCTATGGACGCTGCTGGGCCGCAGGTCTGCGACGACATGAGCGTCGAGGTGGCGCTGGCCGTCATGGCCGCCGCACGAACGGGCCGACTGGTCGTCTGCGACCAGGACGGCCAGCGCACCGGCCTGGTCACCCGTGCGGAACTCGCCGTTGTCCGGGACAGCTCCGCCTACACCGACCGGGTCCGCCTGCGAGACATTCTCGGCGACCACGGATCGATCACCTCACCCGTGACCGGTGCGGCCGAAGCCGAGCACGCGATGCGCCACCTCCGGCTCGGTGCTCTGCCGGTGGCCGACGAGCAAGGCAGCGCCCTGGGCGTCCTCGCCCTCTCCCGCTGACCCGGTTTCACCCCTGGTCGGACCGTTCTTTCCTTCTCCTTGTGAGGCCTCATGCGCTGCGTCATCGCCCGCTTCCCGTTCGATCTCACCAGGAACGGCGTGCTGGAATCGATGAAGGGCATCAAGCCCGAACGGGACACCGGTGAATCCGTGACCATCGGCCGCCGCCACTACCCCGTCAAGCAAGTTGGCCAGGTCATCACCCGTCAGGACCGACGCGACTTCAGCGCCGCCGAAGTCTTCCGGGCCATGACCAAGCTCGGCTTCACCTGCCGCACCCTTCCCGCACCCGCACCCGCTCGCATCCTCAGCCCGCTCCAGCAGGCTTCCGCGATGCTCGGCACCCCCGCCTCCGTCTGAACGAGGAACAGGTGGGAGCCGAGACCTGAACGGCAGTGGGCCCTACCGGTGCGCCGGTCGGGCTCATACTGCGTGCGAGGGGTTCCTGCCGTGGTGGCTGCTCAGAGGGTGGAGTAGCTGACGTCGCCCACGGTCCATGAGCTGACATCCTCGATCGCCACCCGGTACATCCCGCCCGTCTCAGGGATGCCCACCGTGCCCTGCAGGATCCGGGCCACGTGGAAGTGCAGATGTGTAGGCGGCACGTCCTTCTTCGCGGAGGTGTCGAAGATGGCGGAGAACTCCCTCAGGTGGTCGGAATCTGTCAGGACCTCCGAGACGCGCCGGCTCCACACTGCTTCGGGAGCCAGTCGGCCGGTGATGACAGCACCACCGGCGACCACGGTCAGGGACATCTGGTTGCTCTGCCCGGACTCCACCAGGGCGGCGATGGCAACGAGCAGTTCGTCAGGCTTCGACATGAGGCAGATTATATTCACGTGGTGTCCGGCTGCTCGGGCGGTCGCGCCACCGGGCAGGACGGGCGATCACGGTCTTGCCGCCGGAGGCCCGGCAGGTGACCGCGGTGGCGCGGGCGAGACTGTTGACCACCGGCCGGCCGAAGCCCTCGGTGCCGCCGTTGAGCGCTGCATGCCGGTCGGGTGCGCGGTCGGTCACCTCACATGGTCTCGGGGTGCGCGGTCGGTCCAGGGTGCAGGTGACCTCTCCGTGATGCAGGGAGTTGGTGACGAGCTCTGACGCGGCCAGGAACACGATATGTGCCGCGTCCGGGCCATGATCGGCTGCCGCAAGCCTTCGAGGAAGGCCCGATCCGCATCACGCGCGTCGGCAACGGCTCCCGTAGAACGGACGGTTGTGGCGTCGACGGTCATCATGTTCACCGGGGCCACCCCGGTCCGTGGATCGTCCGTGCCCGGCCGCCTCCCCGACCCTTGTGTCCCGTTCCTCCGCCCGGCCAACCCGGCAGAGCCGCAGTGCCTGCCGTAGGGAAATGAGGACCACAATCGACGCGTGGCCGCACGCCGGCGCGCGCCCGTGGCGCCATGCCGGTCCCCGGCCTGCCCGAGTCGTGGGCTCGCGACGATCGGAGCATGCGGCCCATCCACGCTGATGCCACCGGCCGGGCGAGCACGAGAGCGACCGCGGGACGAGTGGACAGATCCTCGACAAGGCGCTGAAACGGAAGCAGGAGCGCCAGTCCGCGGACCATGGCACCTGCGCGCACGCTTCCCCGGTGCTCGATCAACGGGCCGGGAGCGTCGAGGGCGGCACGGGTCCTTGTGCCACGCCCGTCAACGGCCGACCTGTGGGGTGTTGCGGCCGGAAACACGCATCCCGGTCGGTGGTGGCCGTGACGAGATGCCCGGTGTCGGCCGGTGCCCGCCGCAGCATGGCCGGCGGCGTCAGGCTCGGCCCGACGTGCTGCGCGGCTGTGGTCACTCCGGGCGCCGGACTGGGCTTCGGAGCTGCTTGGACCGTCCGTAGACCGGTCGAGGTGGATTACCTCATCTTCGGGTGCGTAGAAATCTATGTCCGCTGGAGTAGACATTGGGTGGTGGGGTGGCTATGGTTTCTCTCGTAGCCGAGATCGAGCAAGGCCCGGCAGAGATGAACTGCCAGGCAGCACAGGTAGTTGCAGTGCGCAGGACGGTGCGGTGGTGGAGTTTCGGAGCCAGGGCTGTTGCAGGACGGCGACGGGACTGACGACCGGACCGGGTGGCCCGCAGTGATCAGGGGCCGCCGAGAGCAGTACCGCAGTGGCAGTACCCGTACCTGCGGTTCACAGGACCAGCAGTGCGGTGGTGGGTAGTTCCTCGGTGAAGGCGTCGGCTGCGGGCGCGCGTGCCGGGAGGTTCGGCAGTGGGGTTCCAAGCCGGAGCAGACGCAGGACGGGCGACGGGGCTGGCTGTCGAAGAGTGGCGCTTGATCAGGTCACCAGCAGTACAAGAGGGAAGTACCAGCAGTAGGTAAGTGGTTGATCCCAGAGGGAAGAACGGAGGAGCCAGGCGCCATCAGGATCGCCCGGGCGGAGTGACTGGGCCCGGGTACCGCAGGACATCGATAGTGAGGTGGTCTCCGGTCAAGCAACCGCGATCCCCGCGTTCCCGACAGCATCTCGGTCGGGTCTGCGGAAACAGAGGGCCGGCGCAGTATCAGGGTCGGCGGATGGTGTAGTAGTTCCTTCGGGGCCCTGGTGCCAGTACGGCACCAGGGCCCCTCCACGCGTTCCGCAGAGAGGTGCAAATGACAGTAAATGATTCGTTCGGTCGTCTCGATGACGACGACTACCCCGCCTACACCATGGGCCGGGCCGCTGAGATGCTCGGCACCACCCAGGGATTCCTCCGCGCCATCGGAGAGGCCCGCCTGATCACCCCGCTCCGCTCCGCGGGCGGCCACCGCCGCTACTCCCGATACCAGCTGCGCATCGCCGCCCGAGCCCGGGAACTCGTCGACCAGGGCACCCCCATCGAGGCCGCCTGCCGCATCGTCATCCTCGAAGACCAGCTCGAAGAAGCCCAGCGCATCAACGCCGAACACCGCCGCGCCGCCGGACCGTCCGTTCCGCCCGTGAGCTGAGGCGGTGCGCCCGGGTTCCGGTGGCTCCTCCCGCACGTGTCGGCGCGACGTTGCGGAGGCTCTGTCCTCTGCCTCGGCTGTCATGGTGCGGAAGGCCCCCGCCCACGTCTTGGGCGCGTGTGTTTCGCCTCGCGAAACGTTGTGCTCCGGGTGGATTGATAGTTGCGACCGCGAGGTGAGGGTTTAACGTGCCGCGCCGGGAGCGTTTTTACTGCAACGAGCAGAATGTAATTGTGTAACTTATGACGGACGCTATGGCATGCTACTGTCGATCGCAGTTGCAGTCATGGTTCCCGAACTTCAAGCGCCTCCAACGGTACTTCAGCCGTTGGAAGCGTTTTTGTATTTCCGGTCATTCCGGGAGGGGCGTCATCGCGGCGACCCGGTATCCGCGTACTGCGGGTCCCGGCTTACTGCCTCCGAAGGAGATATGACATGGCGTCCGGCACTGTGAAGTGGTTCAACGCGGCAAAGGGTTTCGGCTTCATCGAGGAGGATGGTGGCGGTGCCGACGTGTTCGCCCACTTCTCGAACATCGCCGCCGAGGGCTTCCGCGAATTGCTCGAAGGCCAGAAGGTCACCTTCGACATCGTGCCGAGCCAGAAGGGCCCGACGGCCGAGAACATCGTTCCCGTCTGACGTCGACGCGCACTCCGCAGCCCTGGCCCGCACCCCGAAGGGTGCGGGCCAGCGCTGCAAATGCCTCTCTTGGTGGACTCACGTGTGGGAATGCCATCGCCCTCAGGGATTATTCAGGGGTGCTACCCCCGAGCTGCGCCTGCTGGAGTCCCGGATTTCGCGTCCGCGTGACGCTGTTGATTTCCATCGCCTGCATTCGCATCCGGATTCGCCGCAGGCCAGATTTTCTTTCGCATTCCATTCGGCTCGTTATTCTCCCTGCACCGCCTTGCGGGGCGGGAATTCTTTGATACGCGCCCTATCAAGGAAGGTTTTGAATGAACCCTGAACCTACGGACGACCACTCTTCCCGCAGCCGGACCAGCGGCCCCGCGTTCGGCTCCAACGCCGGTTCGGGCCTGGGTAGCCGCGAATCGCATGCCCCGGGTGAGGGGAAGCCGGTGGGCACGGATATCCGTCGCAGGAACAACATCACCGTCACCGGCCGTGTCGACGGGCCGGTGCTCCTGCTGGCCCACGGGTTCGGCTGTGATCAGAACATGTGGCGCCTGGTGGTTCCCCTGCTGGCAGGGGACTTCCGGTTGGTGCTCTTCGACTACGTGGGCTCCGGCCGCTCGGACCCTTCGGCCTGGAACGAGCGGCGCTACAGCTCACTGGAGGGCTACGCCTCGGATGTGTTGGATGTCTGCGAGGAGTTGGACCTGCGGGATGTGATCTTCGTCGGACATTCGGTCAGTGCCATGGTCGGGGTTCTCGCGGCGGCCAGGGAACCCCAGCGGTTCTCCCGCCTGGTGATGGTGGCTCCGTCGCCCCGCTACATCGATGAGGACGGGTACCGGGGCGGGTTCGGCGCGGACGACATCGGTGAGCTGCTCGAGTCGTTGGAGTCGAACTACCTGGGCTGGTCGGCGGCGATGGCTCCCGTGATCATGGGTAATCAGGACCGGCCTGAACTCGGCCAGGAGCTGAATTCCTCGTTCTGCGCGACCGACCCGGACATGGCTCGGATCTTCGCCCGCACGACGTTCCTCTCCGACAGCCGCGAAGAGCTCAAGACGGTCACGGTGCCGACGCTGGTGCTGGAATGCAAGCACGACGTGATTGCCCCCCGCGAGGTCGGTGCCTACGTCAACGACGCGATCCCGGGAAGTCGCCTGGTCACGCTCGAGGCGACGGGGCACTGCCCGCAACTGAGCGCACCGCAGGCCACTGCGGTGGCGATCGCCGACTTCCTGGCGGTGCCCCGCTGATGCGCCGCAGCGATCAGCGTCCCTACAGGGAGCAAGAGAGGGAAGTCACCGACGTGGCCGCCTTTACGTCCCTGCTGGAGGACAGCGCGGAGGAGCTGTACGAGCAGGCTCCCTGCGGCTACCTGTCAACGCTGATGGACGGCACCATCGCGAAGATCAACACCACCCTTCTGGAGTGGCTGGGCCTGTCACGGCAGCAGGTGGTGGGCCGGATGCGGTTCGCCGATCTGCTCACCGTGGGCGGCAAGCTCTACCACGAGACGCACTTCGCCCCGCTGTTGCAGATGAACGGCGAGGTCAGCGGCATCGCCCTGGACATCAAAACCGCTGACGGGCAGCGAATGCCGGTGCTCGTCACCTCGAAGGTGAAGACCGGCGACGACGGCGGACCGATGCTCGTCCGCACCACGGTCTTCGATGCCCGTGACCGCCGCGCCTACGAGACCGAGCTGCTGCGCGGACGTCAGGAGGCTGAAGCGGCGCGTCGGCAGGCCGAGGCCGACCGTGAACGACTCCAGGAAGCCCTCGCCGTGCTGCAGCAGAGCCTGCTGCCCGCCGAACTGCCCACGGTTCCGGGCCTGGAAGCCGGCTCCTACTATCACACCGCCTCTCCGGAACTCCTCGGCGGAGACTTCTACGACCTGTTTCCCCTCGACGCGGACCGGTGGGCGTTCTTCCTCGGCGACGTGTGCGGCAAGGGCCCTCAGGCTGCCGCGGTCACCTCACTGACCCGCTACACGCTTCGGGCGGCGGCCCTCCACGATCCGGACCCCGTTACGGTTCTGACCACCCTGAACACGGTGCTGCACGAGCGGTACACCAGCGGGGACACCCGCTACTGCACCGCGATATTCGGCGTCCTGCACCCGGGTGACGACCAGGTCAGTGTGCACCTGGCCTCCGGTGGCCACCCCTCCGCGCTGATCCAACGCGCCGACGGAACCGCGCACTACCTGCCCACCCCCGGTGGCATGCTCATCGGCGTCCTGCCCGAGGCGCAGTTCACACCTGCCCGGACCCGGCTCCTGCCCGGCGACACCCTGCTGCTCTACACCGACGGCCTGACCGAAGCCCGCACCGGGCCCGAACGTGAGCTCTTCGGCGATGACGCCCTGCGCACCTTCGCGGCCGAACAGTCCGCCACCGGGCCCCAGGCCCTCGTCACCGCTCTGACCGGGCTCCTCGCCGACTTCGGCGACGGACTCGACGACGACACCGCGCTGCTCGCCCTCGGCGTGCCCGCCCGGCTTCCCCACCCCACGAGTAAAGACCTGACATGAGCCGGCTGACGATCACCGTCCAACACGCAGCCACCGGTCCGGTACTGGAGATCACCGGTGACCTCGACCACGGGACGGCACCAGAACTCCGTCAGGTCGTGGACCACCTCACCCTGGCCGGCGGCCAACTGCTGGTCCTGGACCTGACCGGCCTGGAATTCATGGACTCCAGCGGCATCACCGCCTTGCTGGCGGCGCGCAACCTGGCTACGGAACAGAGCGGCGACATGGCCCTGACCGCTGTCCCGGCCAACACCGCCCGGATCCTGCGTATCGTCGGCCTGGACCGAGTCTTCACCTTCGTCGATGTCCGGGACGGGCTCCAGTTCGGTGAGCATCCGGCGCAGTGACGTCCTCTGGCTGTGACGGAGCGTCACTGACGCCCGGTCGGCTAGCGGCACCTGACGACGGACGGCGCGGTGCCGTTGGGGTTCCCGGCACCGGCGGCGCCGGGAACATTCAATCCGTTGTGCGAGGGTTCACTTGAGGCGTTCGAGGCAGAGGGTGAAGTCCCGGCCCGCGCCGCCCTGGGTGTAGCGCTGGTACTGGCTGTCGCAGGTTCCGTCCGTGCCGGAGGTGCGGCCGGCGACCTTGAACTGGGCTTCGGAGCTGCCGCAGTCCACGATCTCGAACTCGGGATCGCCGACGGATATCACCGCGGTGGCCGACGCGTTGCCGGCGTGCAGGCAGTCACCCGCGTCGGCGGTCGCCGCGCCCCCGAACCAGGTGGTGTAGCCGCCGTACACGACGACGCCGGCCACGACGACGGTGACGACTCCCCTGAGGACGCGTTTGACGCTCGAGCGGCGGGCGGGGACCGGCACGGCGGGTTGTCTGTACGGGTTCAGACCGGGCGGCGGTGGAGTGGTCATCGGGTTCCCCTGAGGTGTCGTGGGCAATGTCGATCGGCGGCAGAAAATACCACCATCGACCGACGTCCGGACCTGCCCGCGACCACCGGACCGCTGATCCGGTTTCGGGCAGGCGGCGCTCGACACGGCCGAAGGGCGAGAACGCGTTCCAGGCCGCCCCGTTGGCGTGGATCGCCGCGAGGCGAAGCCCGCCCGGACTCAGCGGCCCACCGCTTGAGGCGCGACAGCTTCTCGGGGTTGCGGACGGCGTAGAGGCTGATGATGCGGCCGTCCTCGATGCGTACCGTCAGGACGCTGCCGATCTCGTCGCCGCGCGGAGAAGCAAGGCAGGGTGGCCGCTGACCTGCGTCGGTCGCAGCGCCATGCGACCGACTCCCGGCCCCAGGGCGATCCGGCCCAGAACCCTGGCCGCCTCGTCGGGCCCCACGACAGGCTCCAGCGCGGCCGGAACGACTCCGCCGCCGTCGGTCAGCAGGACGACATCGGGACTCCTGAAGGACGTCCTCGGCCACGTAGCCGAGCATCTCGTAGGCAACGGTGAACGGCAGGTTGCGATAGGCGACGAACGCCTCGGTGGCGGAGTCCGAACCCCCGGCGCGAGGTCTTTGCCCGGTCATGCGCTCGTCCATCGTCGGCTCCCGCCTGTCGCGTCGTGTCCGTCTCACGCGGTGGCGCCTGCGCGCCCGGCGATCTCGCCGCCGTCGCCGGCCGGTCACCATCGAAGCCGCTGGGCCGACCCCCGATCGTTCGATGCGGGTCGGCCCTGCGGGCCTCCTCGAACGCGCAGGGCGGGTCCTTCACCGATGGGTGCCCCGGGGCGGCAGCCCGCGTAGTCGCGCTCCCGATGAGGCTTCGTGGGCCCGGTGCGGCGATGGCGGACTCAGGCGCGCGGGCCGGCGCCGTGCAGCAGGGTGTCGATGATGCGGGCGGCGAGGGTGTCGGTGTCGACGTCGGTGTCGTCCGGGCTCCCGTGCAGGGACTCCCCGAGCAGCGCATAGTAGACGCGGCGTACCCAGTGGAGATCGGCCGCCTCGTCGATGAGCTTCTCCGCCCGGGCCCGCTCCAGCACGGTGATGCAACGCCGGCCGATGTCCTGGTGGAGGGCGGCCGCTTCGCTGCCGGGATCGGCCGGAAGTTCCAGGGCGAACGTCCAGGCGCCCTTCACCTCCAGCACATTGGCCGTGATCCGGTGCAGTGCCACCAGCGGGGGAGCGGTGTCCGGCCGGCCGTCCTCAACGGCTTGGGCGAGTTGGCGGGCTGCGGACGAGGCCAGGGCCTCGATCAGCGCCTGTCGATGGGCGAAACGCCGGTGGATCGTCGTCCTGGCCACTCCCGCCGCGGTGGCGATCTGCTCCATCGACGCGCTCGGATCCGTGGAGAGCACGCGTTCGGCCGCCTCCAGGATCACGCGAACGCTGCGCTCCGCGTCCGCCCGCAACGGCCGTGCCGCTGTCTCACCCATGGCGCCTCCCACTTATCTAGTGCTTCACGAAACGATACACCGATGCGCCATCTCCCTGCTAGATGCATCAAAGGTGTTGCAGTTACTAGGGAATCGAGTACGCTCCTGTCTCGGTTGCTCGTCGAGTGACATCAAGTGAAGTCGACTGAAGGGGTCTTCCCATGCGCAGTGCAGCGCTCGTCACAGGTGCCTCATCCGGACTCGGAGCGGAGTTCGCCGCGCAGCTCGCCGCCCGCGGGCACGACCTGATCCTGGTGGCGCGTTCCGAGGACAGGCTCACCGCCCTCGCCGAGCGCCTGACCGCGGAGCACGGCATCCGCGCCCATGTGCTGGTCCAGGACCTCGCCGAGCCCGACGCGGCCCGTCGGATCGCCGGCCGGCTCGCCGCCCGTGGCCTGAGCGTCGACCTGCTGGTCAACAACGCCGGGTTCGGCACGTGCGGTCGCTTCGAGGACATTGCCGCGGACCGTGACCACGATCAGCTGATGGTCAACGTCGTCGCGCTCGTCGACCTCACCCACGCCCTGCTCCCGGACATGCTGGAGCGCGGCACGGGCGCGGTCGTGAACGTCGCCTCCACCGCGGGCTTCCAGCCCTCCCCGTACTTCGCCGTCTACAGCGCGGCCAAGGGCTTCGTCCTGAACTTCGGGCTCGCCCTGCGCCAGGAGTACCGCGGCCGTGGCATTCGCGTGCTCACGCTGTGCCCCGGCCCGGTCGACACCCCCTTCTTCGACGCCATCGGCACCCGCAAGGCGGCCGTCAACGGCTCGATGACCACGCCGGAGCCGGTCGTCCGTGCGGCTCTGCGCGCACTCGACCGCGACCGCGGCTACATCACCCCCGGCCTCGGCAACGCCCTGGCCGCGCATCTGCTGCCGCGCCGACCGCGCACCCTGGTCGCCGCCATCGCCGAGCGCGTCACCCGCAAGGTCCTCACCCCCTCGGGCGTGGCCACGCAGCCGAAGGAGTACGCGGCATGAGTTCCTCCACCGTCCCGGCCGCGGGTGCCGCCGCCGCGATGCTGCTCGTCGGCACCTCGACGGCCGTCTCCGCGACGATCGCCGACTACCCCGTCCTCAGTGGCCAGGCGTTGCGCTACGCACTTGCCGCAGCGATCCTGCTCGCCGTCGTACGCCATCAGCGCTTACCCCGCGCCGGCCTGACGCCCCGTGACTTCCTGCTCCTGGCGGCGCTGGCCGCCACCGGACTGGCCGGCTTCAACATCTTCCTGGTCGAGGCCACCCGGCACGCAAGCCCCGCCATGATCGGCACCGTGGTCGGAGCGATCCCCATCGTCCTCGCCCTCGCCGGGCCGTTGACGCAACGCCGCAGGCCCGCCACCCGCACCGTCGGCGCCGCGGCTGTCGTGACCCTGGGCGCTGTCGTCGCCGCCGGGTTCGGCGGCGGCAGCCTGCACGGTGTGCTCCTGTCGCTGGGAGCACTCGCCGGCGAAGTCGCCTTCTCGCTGCTCGCTCTTCCTCTGCTGCCCAAGCTCGGCCCCCTGAGGGTCGCCGCCTATCCGGCGGCACTGTCCGTGCCCATGCTGCTGGCCGCGAGCCTCGCCCTGGACGGCGCGAGCTCCCTGCGCCTGCCCACCCCCACCGAAGCGGCCGCTTTCGGCTACCTCGGCGCACTCGTCACAGCCACCGCCTTCTTCCTCTGGTACGACGCGCTGCGCCGACTGGGCGCCGAGCTTGCCGGACTGTTCGCCGGACTCGTCCCGGTGGGCGCACTGATCACCACCGTCGCACTCGGGCTCGGCGAGGCGGGCCCCGCAGACGTGGCCGGCGCCCTGCTCGTCGCCGCGGGTGTCGTCTTCGGGCTGCGGCGGCCTGCGCCGACCAGCGGTGCGGGGCGGGGCGGCCGTCGTGTCCGGCGGTCCGAACGGGGCGGCGTCACCGTTCGAGAAGGAGCTGAGGAGTCGTGCACGACGCAGGACTCCGGGCGAGTGCCCTCGGGCTGTCGTGCCGGGCGGGCCCCCAGCAGCGCCTCGTAGACGACAAGACCGGTCCCGGCCGGTTCATGAGGAGCGTCATGCAATCGAAGAGCTGTGAACCCTCCGGGGCAGAGCCCGGAGGGTCGACGGATGGCTTCGAGGGCCGTCCCGTGTCCTGCGGGGGAGCCGGGCATTGCGCCGGCTCCCCCCCGCAGGACGGGTCGCGGTGTTCCACCGCGGGATGACGTCAGGACAGCTTGAACGTGGTCATCTGGTGGATGGCGTTGTCCGGGCTGAGGACGCGCGAGCCCAGCTGCTGGGCCATGCGGTCGTATCCGCTGCGGTCGAAGTTGAGCGAGATCATCTCCTCCGCGCCGTCCCCGTCGAGGTCGGCCGCGAGGTACTCGCGGCCCCCCGAGGCGTTACCTGCGCCGAGCGAGCTGCTGAAGGCGCCCCCGCTGGTGAGGATCGAGGGGTCCCACGCCCCTACGCCGCCCTCCACGCCACCGGCCAGCAGCTTCCGCCCGCCGGGACCGGTGATGAACTGCGTGGTGCGCAGCGGTGCGGAGGTCGAGCCCTTGCCGTCCTGGCCGTCGGGGCCGAAGACCCGGATGGTGCCGAAGCTCGTGGCGAGCAGGCCGTCGCCGTCGTCACCGGTGAAGAAGTTGCCGTGCGACCAAGGGCCGCCGGTCTGCTTCTGGTGCAGCACCTCGCCGGTGCGGCCGTCCCGGATCTCCACGATGACAGTGGCGCTCGCGGCCTCCGTCGAGCTGAAGTCGGGCACGGCCGACACGATCCACGTGTAGGCGACCGCGTGCCCGTCCGCGTAGGGAATCTTCGGCGAGGCGAAGACGCCGTGGTCGAGCAGGGCGCCGTGCAGCTTCCCGTCCACCGCCGCGGCCGGGGCCTTGGGGGCCGCCGTCCAGCGGACCGCGCCGTTCCTGCCGTTGAGCGCGACACCGTCCACCACGGCTTCGTCGAGGTTCAACGCGCCGACACTGGTGTACTGGGCGTACACCTGGCCGTCGGCGACCGTCGTGTCGGAGAAGACCACGTCGCCGGCGTCCGCGGGCGCCGCGTACGTCCACATCGTCTTGCCGGAGCCCTTGTAGGCGCGCAGCGCGTCGGTCGGGACGAGGATCTCGGCCTTGCCCTTGCCGTCGACATCGGCCACGGTGACCGAGCGGACGTACGCGCCGCCGCCGTCGATGGTGCTCAGGACCTTGCCGGTGCGGCCGTCGAGGACGACGGTCGCGGTGTCCGCGGCAACAACGACCTCGGGGTTGTTGTCGCCGGTCACGTCGCCGGTCTCGACGGCATGCACCTGGCCGGGGACCGTGGCCTGCCACAGCTTCTTCGGCGTGCCGTCGAGCAGCGAGGCGCCGGAGTAGGCCCACACGCCGCGCGACGTGCCGCCGGCGACGACGTCGGGCTTCTTGTCGCCGTCGACGTCGAGCGCCTTGGCGTACGACAGGTCGCCCTGGAGCGGCGTCAGGCGCTGCTGCGTGCCCTTGCCGAGGTCGAAGTCGCGGACGTTCTGTTCCAGATCGACGACACGGATGTGCGCCCCGCTCTTGTCGCTGAACAGCTGCTGGAACATCGGCGAGGCGGAGTTGTCCTCGTGTTCCCAGCGCACGTCACCGTCGCCGTCGAACACGGTCAGCCTGGCCAGCCTGCCACCGCCGGCGTTGTCGGCCGTGTCTATGCGCTTGTCGCTCTGCGCGGAGGCGACCAGGCGGCCTGCCGTCACGTCCAGACGCCAGGTGCTGGCGCCGTCATGGCCGTTGTCGGCATCCCGCTTGACGGTGCGCGACCAGAGGGCGGTGTCCGGGCTGTTGCCGTCGAGGACCCGGACGGTGCTCGCGTTCACGTAGAGCCCCGGGTCGAAGGTGGACTCGGCGACCACGTACTCGGTCTTCGCGTCGCCCCGCAGGTCGCCGACCGTCATGGCCGTCGGCAGAACGTTGGACCGGTCGTCCAGGGTGGCGCGTGCGCCGCCGCCGAGGGCGTACGAGGCGATCTCGTAGCGCACGCCGTCCGTGGAGTCGGTCTGTTCCAGGGCGACGAGGCGGTTGCGCGTGGCGTCCAGGTGCAGTTGGCGGCTGTACAGGGTGCTGTCGCTGTGCCAGGTGACGGACCCGTCGGCCGCGTCCATCACGAGGGTGCGGCTGCTGCCCGGCGTCGTCGCCGTTTTCCGGAGGTTCCAGGAGGCCGCGAGCCTGCCGTCACCGACGGACTCCAGTGCGCCCCAGGAGCCCTCGGTCTGCCGGGTGTCGTACGTCCACGTCGACGCCGGGGTCAGCGCGCCGTCGGCGTACGAGAAGCGGATCCCGCTGAGCGTGGCCGTCTCGGCCGCCGGGGCGTTCTGGTTGTACGCCGGCGTGTTGGCGACGAGCAGCGTGCCGTCGACGACCTTGACCGCGGTGGCCTGCGAGTAGACCTTCGACCAGAGCGTCTTGCCGCTCCTGCCGTCGAGGACCGTCACGAACGTGCCCGTGGGCAGCGTGGAGCCGGGCGAGGTGAACGGCCGGTAGGGCGTACTGCCGACGCTCGCCGAGAAGACGACGTCGGGCGTGCCGTCGCCGGTCAGGTCGGCTGTGTCGAAGCCCTGGTCGGAGGTGGCCGTGAAGGGGCTGACCG
Organism: Streptomyces sp. NBC_00887; assembly: GCF_045207585.1. NCBI lineage: Bacteria > Bacillati > Actinomycetota > Actinomycetes > Kitasatosporales > Streptomycetaceae > Streptomyces > Streptomyces sp. NBC_00887. The sequence continues at coordinate 3,971,414 of NZ_CP108788.1, read as the reverse complement.
CGTTGTAGCCCATCTGGATGCGCGCCGGGTACGGCTCGGTCTGCCACACCCGCAGCGGCTTGACCTGCCAGTCCGCGTACAGGGACGTGTTGGTGCGCGCCCAGGCCGTGGTGCCGTCGGCCTTGTGCAGCTGCACGTTGCCGAGGCTGTGCAGGGTGAAGTAGCTGCCGTCGGAGCCGGCAGGCACGGTCGCACCGACGCCGCGGACGCCCTCCAGGGCGGACTTGTCGGTGAAGGTGACCGGGGCCGCCGCGGTGGTTCCGGAACCGGAGCCCGCCGTGTCGTCGGACGAACCGTTGTCGGCCGTGTCGCCCTCCTGGTCACCGGCGTCGACGGCCTTCTGGTTGTCGCCGTAGACGTCGACCTGCAGACGCTCGGCCAGGGTCTCGGCCTGCCGGCTGGTCAGCTTCATCGCCGAACCGTCGTCGTCACCGGCGGCGAGCGCGTGCGGCGCCGCCGTCAGGGCGAGGCCGGCCGCGACCAGGCCGGAGGCGAGCCGCAGGGCCCGCCGGGAAGTGGTGGCTCTCATCACTTGGCTCCCTGGGCGATGCGAATGGCCGAACCATTCGTCAGCACCGACTGGTTGAAGGAGTACTGCAGGGCATCCGTGCCGGACTGGTTCTCGATGCCGACAGTGGCTGTGCCACCGTTGCCCGGGACGGTCTGGTACTGGAAGGTGATCGCGCCGGTGGCCTCGTCGAAGACCGCCTCGAAGGTGACGCGGGTCGAGGAGCCGTCGGCGAAGAGGGCGTTGTTCCAGACGACCGCGAAGGTACGGCTGCCGGTCTTGCCGGTGGTGGCCGTCTGCACGCTCGACTTCTTGTCGAGGGTCAGGTCGTCCCAGAACGGGGCGACGACGCCGTCGGGCTTCGCCGTCGACGGCAGGGCCGTGTTGGTGTAGTCGCCGACGCGCGGCGCCAGGAAGTTGATCATGCCGTTCGTGGTCACGGCGGCGCTGGAGTACGAGACGCCGTACAGCTTCACCGGGAAGGGCAGTGCGATGTTCTTCGCGTCCTCGTCACCGTTGAGTGCGACCTTGTCGGCGCCCTTGACCCAGGCGTACGTGCCCGGCGTGCAGCTGTTGCCGGACCGGTCGGTGCGGGCCGGCAGGCGCACGGTCAGCGACTCGTCGCCGTCGACCGTGAGCGCGGTGGTGTCCACGCCGTTGCACAGCACGGGGGCGGTGGGCGTCGTGGTCAGCGAGTAGGAGCCCTCGGCGACCTTCGGCAGGGTGAAGCGGCCGGAGGCGTCCGTGGTGACCTCGCGCACCGGGACGCCGTCGACCTCGACGGTGGCCCTGGCGAGCGGCTTGCCGGTGACGTCGAGGACGGTGCCGGTCACGGGGTGCATCGGCACGGCGTCGAGCGTGATGTCCTGCGCGAGGTCCTGGCCGGCGGCGAGTTCGAGGCCCTTGACCGAGCCCATGGCGTAGCCGTACCCGCCGTACGAGATGTCGTACGTGCCCGCGGCCAGCGTCAGCCGGTAGGAGCCGTCCGCGTGGGTGGTCGTGGTGCGGTCGGTGCCGGACCCGCTCACCTTCACGGTGACGCCGGACAGGGCGGAACCGGTGGCGCTGTCGGTGACCTTGCCGGTCACGGTGCCCGCGGTGTGCGGGGCCTTGGTGACGGTGCTGAGGATGTCGAGCTTGCCCTCGCCCCACACGTTGTTCATACCGGCGGTGCCGCCGCAGTGCGTGTCGTCGACGTCCGTCGCGCCCTCGTTGAGCAGCGCGCGGGTGCCGTCGATGTCACCGATGAGGGCGGGAGCCGAGGACCACAGCAGGGCCACGGCGCCCGCGACGTGCGGGGTCGCCATCGACGTACCGTTGATGGCCTTGTACGTGCTGCCCGGCCAGGTCGAGCGGATGTTCACGCCGGGGGCCGAGATGTTCGGCTTCGCCGAACCGTCGACCAGCGACGGGCCGAAGCCGGAGAAGTTGGCGATCTTGCCGGTCGAGTCGTACGCGCCGACGCCGTAGGCGGGCGCCTGCGCACCCGGGGCCTTCGTGGTGGAACAGGTCACGCCGTCGCCGTCGTTGCCTGCGGCGAACGCCTCGAATATGCCGGCCGCGTTCCATGCCTCGACGATGTCCTGGTAGAACGTCGTGTTGCCGCCGCCCCAGGAGTTGTTGACGATGTCGGGGGCCAGGTCGGGACGCGGGTTCTCACCGTTGCGGTCGGTCGGTGCGACGATCCACTGGCCGGCCGACAGCAGCGACGCGTCGGAGCAGGAGGACGTCTCGCAGCCCTTCGCGGCGATCCACGTCGCGTTCGGCGCGACGCCGATGCCGTTCGCGGCGACCATCGTGCCCATGGTGTGGGTGCCGTGGCCGTTGTTGTCGCACGGGAGGCCGCTCGTGCCGCACTCGCCGGTCGGGTCGTAGAAGTTGTAGTCGTGGGTGAAGCTGCCGTCACCGTTGTTGCCACGGTAGTTGCCGACGAGGTCCGGGTGGTCGAACTGCACGCCCGAGTCGACGTTGGCGATGACGATGCCCTCGCCGCGGTTGTCGTACTCGGACCAGACCTGGTCGGCCTTGATGTCCTTGACGCCCCACTCGGGGGCGGCCTCGTCGGTGACGGAGGCGGCCTCGGTCCTGCTGTCCGCGCTCTCGACGTCGTCGAGCCGGTAGTGCTGCTCCTTGACGATTCTCGCCACGTCCGAGCGCTTGGCGAGCTCGTCGACGAGCCGTTCGTCACCGCTGACGTAGACGGCGTTGGCTATCCAGAAGTCCTGGTGGCCGACCTTCTTCTCGTCGAGGAAGGCGTTGAGCGAGCGCTGGCTGTCGGCGGCCTTGGCGCGCAGCTCCTTGTACGCAGACTTCGCCTTGGAGTGCGCGGGCTCGGCCTTGGCGGCGGACAGGTCGGCCTGGTCCTTCAGGACGACGAAGAAGGATGCCTCGCCACCCCTGTCCACAGCCTTCTGCAGGGCCGAGTCGATCTTCGGGGAGGGCGTGGCAGCCGCGGTCGCCGCGGGCAGCGCACCGGTCAGAAGCGCGGTCGCGGTGAGGGCGGCCGCCGCCCACGCGGCGCGTCTGCGCCGGGGCGATCGGGGCACGTACATCGGGTGCTCCTTCGGAACGTAGAGGGAGCCCGGACATTAGGCAGCCGCCGTTACTCGGCCATTACATGGCAATCGGCCGACGGGCCGAACCCGCCCGGTCCCTGCCCTGCGACCCACACCGCCTCGCCACCGGAAGCGGCGGCGCGCGCCCGTCGAACCGTCCGGCGACCAGGTCTACGCCGCGGCCGACGAGGGCCTGCGGATCCTGTGGACGGACGGCACGACCGGCTGCACGGACCTCGTGAAGGGGGGGGGGGGGCAGTGTCCGGCGGGCCTGTGCGGATCCGGCCTGCCGGACGCGACGGCCGGACTCGCGGGTGGGTATGGCCGTCGTGTGCACGTCTGGACCTGCCCAGGAGCGCCTGCCCTGGAGCGGCCGGGGCGCGGAGCCCCGGCCGCTCCAGGGCGCGCCGGTCGTTGTGCGGCCAATCCTTCAGGACCGTGAGCAGCGTCCGCCCGAGGCTCAGGACCAGGGCCTCTTCCGGGGCCGGATCAGGTGAGGCGGCCGAGGATGTCCTGCGACTCGATGAGTCCCTCGTCGCTGGGCTCCTTGCCTTCGCCGAAGAGGCGTGCGGCCTGGCGGGCACGCAGGTCGAGATGCGCCTCGGCGGGCTTGGCGTAGCCGTGGCGGGTACGGGCTTCGGCGGGGGTGACTACCTCGTCGGTGCGCGGGGGGATACCGAGCTTGACCGGTGCGACGACCGGGACGGTGGACGGCGAGAGCTTCTCCAGGATCGACAGTTCGGCGCGGGGGCTGAGATGCAGGAGGGCGAAGCCGGCCTTCATGGCGGGCACGATCAGGACGTCGGTCAGGCGCGACTGCCGGATGCCGGCCATCCGGCGCATCCAGTGAGGCAGAGTGGCGATGGTCGCGGCCCGGATCGCCCTGGCCGCGACCAGGGCGCCGGGCTTCTCCCACCAGGGCATCCCCGGCAGGAGGACGAGTTCCGTCCTGAGCAGGTGGTGCATGGCCTGCTTGGCGATCGGGCTGGCGGACATCTTCGGGCGCATCCGCTCGAAGTAGGCGCGGACGCCGGCACGGTCGCGCGGGATGTCACCGGGCGGGCAGGTCTGGAACTCCGCGGCCACGGCGCAGGATTCCCAGTACTCCCTCTCCTCGCCCGCGGAGAGCTTTCCCGGCCCGTACTTCTCGTAGGCGTAGAGGATCGAGTGCCAGCCCGTGAGCTGGATCCACAACTGGGAGTCGGGGTCGTTGGCGTCGTAGGCGCCGCCGCCGTAGGGCAGCTTCCCTATCGCCTTGGAGTGGACCTTGACCAGGATGTCCGCTGCTTTGCACACGTCCCGTGAGCCCGCGAAAGCCACCATCGAGAAGTAGCGCAGGGTCCGGTCGTAGCGGGTGCGGGGACGACGGTAGATGTCCTGGGTCCCGTGCACGGCCGCCACCAGGGGCGGGTCGAGTTCCTCCACCACGACAGCCCGCTGCAGAGCGACGGTCGGCGCCGTGGGATAGCCCCAGACCTTCCACACCACCGAACCGGGGCCGAAGAACCCGTAGTCCTCGTGCGGCTCGACCGTACGTTGTCGTGTCGGCATGCTGCGCCTCCTCGTGTCCGTGCTGCGTACGCCTGATGGCTGCCCGACCGTATTTACGACACTGCCGTCGTAAATTAAGACACGGATGTCGTAAGATGCCAAGGTGTCGACCACGAGCAGTCCGAACGCCAGGCCGCGCAAACGTCGCCCCTACGCCCCGCGGGTGCCGATCGAGGAGCGCCGTGAGCAGCTGCTCGACGCGGCGCTCGCCGTGATCGTGGACGCGGGGCACGACCGCGTGTCCATCGATGCCGTGGCGAAGCAGGCCGGTGTCGCACGGGCCGTGGTCTACAGCGCTTTCGGTGACCTGGGTGCCCTGCTCGGTGCCCTGCTCGACAGGCAGCAGGCGCGCGCGTTCGGCCGCCTGCTCGCCGTCTTTCCCCAGGGGGACGGCCTGCGCGATCCGGCCGGGTTCGTCGCGGAGTCGGTGCGCCGCGGGGTGGAGATGCTCTCCGAGGACCCCGACACCTGGCGGCTCATCCTGCTGACCCCGCCGGCCATGCCCTCGGTGGTCCACGAACGCATCGAGGCGGACAGGGAGCGGGTGCGACAGCGAACGGCCTCGTGGATCGCCCGGCTCGGGGCCGCACGCGAAGACACCCCTGACCTCGACCCCGAGATCCTGGCCCATGCGCTCGTCGCCAGCGCGGAACACTTCTGCCGCATCGAACTCACCGACCCTGGCAGGTTCGCCCCGGAATACCTGGCCGGGCAGATCCGAGTGGCCCTCGGTGCGCTGTGGCCGGTTGACTGACTGACAGTCAGGAGCTAGCTGTTCGAAGGAGGTTGAGGACGATGGGGCCATCCGGGAGACATCGGGCGAAGTGACAGCGGCACGCCCGCCTCCGCGCAACGCATTGACATGTCCCGGACTAGTCACGATGCTGTGAGAGCGCTCTTCCATCGATGTAAATCCCCCCGCCGGCCCGTTGTCGCAGCGGAGGCCAACCTTGGAACGGGACCATGAAGCTCTCTCGACTTCTCTCCGGCGCCGCCGCCGTTGCACTGTCCGGCGTCCTGGCTGCCGTCATGTCCCTGTCGTCCGCCCAGCCCGCCCAGGCCGAACAGACCATCAGGGCCGCGGACCCGAGTGTGATCCGGGTCGGCAGCACCTACGTATCGGTGCAGTCCGCCGGTGGGGGCATCGCCGTGCGGCAGGCGTCGTCGACGGCAGCACTGGCCTCGGCGCCCGCACGGCAGGTGTGGTCGGACACGGCAGGCCGCGGTGAGGTCTGGGCTCCGGAGATCGTCACGGACGGCGGCCGCTACTACATCTACTTCTCGGCCGGCCGCGGATCGGCCCACCGGATGTACGTCATCAGCTCGGCCAGTCCGGACAGCGGGTACACCGGCGAGAGCCAACTGGCCCTGCCCGACGGCAAGTGGGCCATCGACGGGACTCTGTTCACCTTCGGCGGGCAGCGCTGGTTCGTGTGGTCCGGCTGGGCCGGCGACTCCAACGTCGAGCAGAACCTCTACATCGCGCGGATGAGCAGTCCCACCACGCCGACCGGAGCGCGGTACGTCATCTCGCAGCCTCGCGAGAGCTGGGAACGGGTGGTCGGCAACCCGTTCATCAACGAGAGCCCCGAGGCCATCAAGGACCCCAACGGGCAGTTGCACATCGTGTACTCCGCCAACGGCAGCTGGAGCGACCAGTACTGCCTGGCCGACCTGCGGCTTCGGGCCGGCGGCAACCCGACGTACGTCTGGGACTGGTACAAGTCGAACGGCTGCCTGTTCGGCTCCAACCGCGCGACGATGATGTCCGGCTGGGACCCGACGCTGTACGTCAACGGCCCCGGCCACCACAGCTTCGTCCTGCTCAACGGCGACATCAACACCAGTCCGCCCGCGGGCCCGAGGTTCCCGCTGATGTTCCACGCGGTCCCGAAGGGGACGCCGTACGCGTGGGAGAACAGGTACTGGTACACCGGGACGTTCGCGTGGTGGGGGAACACGACCTACAGCCGTGCCAACGTCCCCGGTCCGACGGCCGACACCGGCTGGAGCCTCAAGTTCTTCGAGTAGGGCGGAGGGCGGCCGGCGCGGCTGCACGGGCCTCTCCGCAGGGGGCGTCCCCGCACCGACCGGCCCGATATTCGGCTGCGGTGCTCCGCGGGGCCTCCCATACTGAGCGGGCTCGAACTCCCAAGCCCCGAAGGAACTTTCCCGCGTGCAGGCCGCCGTCACCGTCACTCCCGCCCAGATCCCCGACCTGCTGCTCGGGCTCGCGACCGTGCGGCCCGTGTTCCTCTGGGGAGCCCCCGGGATCGGGAAGTCGTCACTCGTGCGGAGGTTCGCCGAGTCGCTGGGACTGGAGTGCGTCAGTCTCCTCGGGACGCAGCTCGCGCCCGAGGACCTGATCGGTGTGCCGCAGATCCGTGACGGGCGTTCCGTGTTCTGCCCGCCGGAGATCATTGCCCGCGACGAGCCGTACTGCCTCTTCCTCGACGAGCTCAACGCCGCCACCCCCGATGTCCAGAAGGCCTTCTACTCGCTGATCCTGGACCGGCGGATCGGCTCGTACGAGCTGCCCGCCGGCTCGATCGTCATCGGGGCGGGCAACCGCGCCACGGACAACGCGCTGGCGAGGCCCATCGCGTCCGCCCTGGTCAACCGGCTCACCCACGTCCATCTGCGGGCATCGGGAGCGGACTGGCTGGTGTGGGCGGGGGAGAACGGCATCCACCCCTGGGTCACGGACTACCTCGTCGACCGCCCGGACCACCTGTGGTCGCAGCCGCCCAAGGCCGAGGAGCCGTTCTCCACGCCCCGCTCCTGGCACATGCTCTCCGACGCCCTGCACTCGTTCGGGCCGGCCGTCGACGAGCAGACGCTGAAGGTGATCGTGCACGGCACGCTGACGCCCGCGCATGCCGTCTCCTTCTGCGGCTACGCGAAGATCGTCCGCCATGCGTTCGGCATCGAGGCGATCCTCAAGGGCGACGCATCCTGGCCCGCCCGGCTGGAGGACCGCGACCTCCTCTACTACCTGGCCGAGGCGTTCCGCGGGCGGCTGGTGAAGGAGCTGCCGCGGCAGAAGGAGCACGTCTCGGCGTCCATGCGCCAGACCTCCTACCGGGCCAAGTCGCTGCTCGTGCAGCTGGCCGAGATCTCGGTCGAGGTCGCGCAGACTGTCATCGCGGACGACGCCGACGGCATGCCGGTGCTGCCCGCCTGGTTCCTCATCGACGCGGCGCGCGACATGCCCCGACTGGTCGAGGCCCGGCGATGAAGGCCGTGGCGCGCGGGGCCAAGGGCAGCGGCGGGAAGAACAGCAAGGGCGGGAAGAACAGCAAGGGCGGCACCTCCGACCCGGCCACCGAGGCGTTCGCGGCGGGGCTCGCGACGGTCAAACGGAACCCGGCCTTCGCCGCTGTCCACGCTTCCGTCTGCAGACAGGACAAGTGCGCCCTGACCCCGGCCGGGGGACTGGCCGCCGTCACCTCCAACGGCACCATCCACGTTCACCCCACCAAGCGCGCGGATCCCGCCGAATGGGCCTGGGCCCTTGCCCACTGCCTGCTGCACCTGGGCTTCGGGCATGTGCCGGCCGCCGCGGACGACCCGCGCGAGCAGCCCGACCGGTTCGACCTCGCGGCCCGCTGCACGGTCGTCAACCGTTTTCTGCTGACCTTCCCGGTCGGTAGTCCTCCCGGACACCTGCCGGAGTCCTTTCCCGGCGGCGACGAGGCAGAACTCGCAGCCCGCTGGCGCCGCGACGGCATCCCCGCCGTCCACGAGCTCTGCGGTACCGCGGGCGGGCACCCGGACCAGGTCCTCACGACGTGGCCGGCATGGAACAACGCCTCTGTCCCCGACTGGGAGACGGCCTTCGCACACGCCCTCACCCGGAGCGTCTCCACCGCCATGGACGTGGCGGGCGGACGCGTCGACCGGGTCACCGGTGAGCGCGCACCGCAGCGCCCCTGGAGCCGGGCCATGAACTGGTTCGTCTCCTCCTACCCGCTGCTCGGCGGACTCGCCGCGGGCCTCACCGTCGTGGCCGACGCCGAACTCGCCCGTGCGCAGGGCATCGCGATCGCCGCGGTGAGCTCTGCCGCGGGTGAGATCTACATCAACCCGCTGCGCACGTTCACCGATGACGAATGGCGCTTCGTCCTCGCCCACGAGATGCTGCACGCCGCGCTGCGCCACGGCGAACGCCGCGGTGGCCGGGACCCGTTCCTCTTCAACGTCGCGGCCGACTACGTCGTCAACGGCTGGCTCGTCCAGATGCGCGTCGGCGACATGCCCGAGGGGCTGCTGTACGACCCGGACCTGCGGGACCTGTCCGCCGAGGAGGTGTACGACCGCATCGCGGTCGACCTGCGCCGACAGCGGCGGCTCGCAACCCTCCGCGGCAAGGGTGCCGGCGACATCCTCGGCGAGGCACTGCCGCACGCGGAGGCCCGCCCGTACACCGACCTGGACGAATTCTACCGGCGAGGCCTGATGCAGGGTTTCGATCTGCACCAATACGGTGAGCGCGGCCTGTTGCCGGCCGGGCTGATCGAGGAGATCAGAGCACTGGCCCACCCGCCCGTACCCTGGGACGCGAGACTCGCCCGCTGGTTCGACGAGTACGTCCCCCGACCGGAACTCCTGCGGTCCTACGCCCGCCCGGCGCGGCGGCAGGCGTCGACACCGGACATCCCGCGCGCGGGCCGGTACTTCCCTCCCCAGGAGACGGCCCGCTGCACCTTCGGAGTCGTTCTCGACACCTCCGGCTCGATGGACAGCGCCCTGCTCGGCAAGGCACTCGGCGCCATCGCCTCGTACGCGGAGGCCCGCGACGTACCCGCGGCGCGCGTGGTGTTCTGCGACGCGGCACCGTACGACGCCGGCTATCTGCCACCGGCGGAGATCGCGGGCCGGGTCCGGGTGCGCGGCCGTGGGGGTACCGAACTGCAGCCGGGCATCGACCTGTTGCAGAGGGCCGACGACTTCCCGCCGACGGCCCCGGTACTCGTCATCACCGACGGCTGGTGCGACACCCTGCGGATCCGCCGCGAGCACGCGTTCCTGATCCCGCAGGGCGCCTCCCTGCCGTTCACACCGCGCGGCCCGGTGTTCCGGCTGAGCTGAGGGGGCGGCGTTCCCCTCCGTCGACGTCGCAGCAGTCCGACTCCGTCCGGGCCCGCGCGATCACGCGGGCCCGGACGACCGGCCAGCCGGGCCTACGCCCCGTCGCGGCGTCAGACGGCGGCTGCGGATGAACGGGCACCGGCGGGCGAACCCGCCTGTCGGCCGCCGGCTGCGCGGGCGAGGTGCTGCAGGCCCCAGCCTGCCTGCGGTCCCGGCTGCTGCATACGACGGAGGCAGGCCATGGCCCGCCTGTCGTTCGGGATCAGATCGCGGCGCCCGAGGGGCGTGACGCACATCAGCAGGAACCTGAATTTCTCGCCGAGCACGTTGTCGTTGAAGGTGACGTGTCCGGTGTAGTCGCCGTCCTCCAGGCCGTGCCGGATGCCGGCCGGCAGCCAGGACCGCACTTCGTCCGGCCAGGGCGTCTGCTCGACGGAGCCGGCGGCCAGGGCGTCCGCTCGACGGAGCCGGAGAACGCCGGGAAGCGCTGCGGCCGGCCGCCGTCCGCGACGCCGCCGCGGTACTGCGCCGCGACGACGAACCGGATGGCCCTGTCCAGGGCGGCTTCGCATAGCTCCAGACATAGCCGCCCCGGTAGGAGACGTGCTCGTCGATGAACGCGGTCACGCGGGCCATGGCGGCAACGATGTCGCCGCGCTCCGGTGCGGGGGCGGCAGCGGCGGCCCAGGCGCGGTCGGCCGATCCGACCACAAGGGCCGCTGCCGGCGCGGCGGCGAAAGTACGGCGGCTCACTGGCAGGTGCATCGAACGACTGCCTCCGACTCCGGTGCAGGTGCGGATTCCGAACATCACGCAACTGAGTCGGAACGGAATGTCGTCACGCTGCGTCTGCGCGGGATGCCGGTGCTTACCTCCGACGTAATCGACGCTCCGTCACCGCCCCGGCAGACTGTCTCCATGACGCTCACCACCGCAGATGCCACCCGCGCCACCGTGGAGAAGTTCCTCACCCTCCGCCTCGCCGGGGACACCGAGGGGCTCACCGCTCTCTTCGCCGACCACGTCGACTGGCTGCTCGCAGAGAACCCCGCGGCCCCCTGGGCCCGGCCCCGCTCCACCGCGGCGGACTGTGCTGCCCAGGCTGCGGAGTTGGCGGAGCACACCGTGCCCGAGGATGCCCGCGCGTCTGTCGACGCCTTCCTCGTCGACGGCGCCGACGCCGTTCTGATGGGTCACCTCTCGGGGACCGTCCGCGCGACGGGCAAGTCCTTCTCAGGCCCCTTCGCGCTGCACCTCACGGTCGAGGGCGGCCGGGTCACCCGGCACCACCTGTACGAGAACAGTCTGTCGATCGCGGAGGCGTGCGCTCCCTGAAGGCGCCTGGTGGGCGCGGCATCATGAGGAGGTGATCGGGCCGGCCGGCGTGGGATTGCTCGCGGCTCAACTCTGGTTACCGTGCGGGTGGTTACCGCGCTCCGCGAATGCCACCCGTCGTTCCGTCGGTACCTGCGTGGGCTCCTTGACGCGGTGAAAGTTACCGCCACCGAGAGGCCCTGGTCATCGGTGCCGCGCTGAGCGCGACGAGGAGTTGGGCGGTCCGGCGGGGCTGAGTTGGGTGGCCTGTCGGGCCGTCCGGCATATCCTGTCTCCGGCCGGACGGCCGTGCCAGATCACCGGTGCTCCGGAGGAGACCCCAACGATGCCCGCAGCCGCTACCGGTGGACCGGCTCCGGCCGGGCGCAGCCGCCGCAGCTTCGCCCGTTCCAAACCGGTCATGGACGATGTCGCCCGGCTCGCGGGCGTCTCCAAGCAGACCGTCTCCAGAGTCCTCAACGAGAACCCCTCCGTGCGTGCGGAGACGCGTACGAAGGTCCTGGCGGCGATGAACGAACTGGGCTACCGGGCCAGTTCGAGCGCCCGCTCCCTGGCCGGCGGCCGTACCCGGGTGCTCGGCGTGATCTCGTTCGACGCGGCCCGTCACGGACCCGCCTCCCTTCTCACCGCGATCAATGTCGCCGCTCGCGAGGCCGGATATCTGATCAGCTCGGTCTCCTTGCCCCCGTCCGACGCGGACACCGTCATGCAGGCCGTGGACCTGCTGGCCGCGGAGGGCGCGGACGGTGTCATCGCCATCGCTCCGCAGCAGAACACGGACAAGGCGCTGTCCGACGTCGCCCCGGCCATTCCCCTGGTCACGCTGGAGAGCCGCCTCGGCTCGGACACCCCGGTCGTCACGTCGGACTCCGCCGCCGGAGCCCGCATGGCCGTCGAGCACCTCCTGGCCCATGGACACTCCACCGTCTGGCACGTCGCGGGGCCTGACGGCTGGCTCGCCGCCGAGCAGCGCGTACTCGGCTGGCGTGAGGCTCTGGAGGCAGCGGGCGCATTCGTACCCGGCCGGCTGATAGGCGACTGGAGCGCCGGTTCCGGGTACACCCTCGGCCGGCAACTGGCCTCCCGGCCGGAGGTCACCGCCGTGTTCGCCTCCAACGACCACATGGCACTGGGAGTACTGCGCGCCCTGCACGAGGCGGGGCGCCGGGTGCCCGAGGACGTCAGTGTCATCGGCTACGACGACATCCCCGAAGCCCCTTACCTCGTACCTCCGTTGACCACCGTCCACAACGACTTCGCCGAGACCGGCCGACGCGCGCTCCACCTGCTGCTGCGGCAGCTCCGGGGGGATGCGGAGAGCGACGTCCGCTCGGTCGTCCCGGTCGAACTGATCGTGCGGGCCAGCACGGGACCTGCGCGGAGGCGAGCGGACGCCTGAGGTTCCCCCGGCGCCGACGTCCGGCCGCCGGAGTTCATGGCCCCGTCATCCGTACCCCTTGCCACCTGCTCAAACGTTCGTTCATGATCTGCGGCATGCCAGCAGACATCCGTGCGGACAGTGAACCGGGTCCACGCCTGCCACGCCGGGTCCGTATCGGATACGGGCTCGGCTCCCTGTGCACCGGCACCTTCGCCACCGTGCCGGGACTGATCCTGCTCTACTACCTCACCAACGTCCTCGCCGTGCCCGCGGCCGTCGCGGGGGCGGCGGTCTTCCTGCCGAAGGCCTGGGACGTCCTGATCAACCCGCTGGTCGGCGCGGTGTCCGACCGGAGCAGGCTGCGCGGCGGACCACGCCGTCCCTTCCTGCTCATCGGCGCCTGCACCCTCCCACCGCTCTTCGCGCTGATCTTCGCCGCGCCCCCGCTGCGCGGAGCGGCCGCGGCCGGATACGTGGCGGTGCTGTTCCTCCTGGCGGCCACCGCGTACGCCGTCTTCCAGGTGCCGTACGTGACGATGCCCGCCGAGATGACCGAGGACCCGGCCGAACGCGGCCGGATCCTGGGCTGGCGGGTGGGATTCCTCGGCGTCGCGATCCTGCTGTCCGGGGCACTCGCACCGGCGATCGCCCACGCCGACGGCGACAGTCCGGCGAGCTACCGGACGATGGGGATCGCCGTCGCCGTCCTGCTCGCCCTCGGCATGTTCGGCGCCTGGTTCACCACCCGGTGGGCCCCCGCGGTGGCCCGCAGCGAGGCCGAACCCTCACTCCGGGCCCAGTTGGCCGCCGCCCGCTCCCACCGGCCGTTCCTGTTCCTGGCCGGCATGTGGACCCTCCAGGCCCTCGCCATCGGCGTGATGCTCGCGGGCGTCCAGTACTTCGCCACGTACACCCTCGGCTCGCCCACCGCGGTCACCCCGCTGTTCGCCTGCCTGATCGGACCGCTCGTCCTCGTCATGCCGCTGTGGAACCGGCTGGCCCGTCTGCGCGGGGTGAAGGGGGCCCAGTGGTGCGCGTCCCTGCTCTTCCTCGCCGGCGCCGTGTTGCTCGCCTTCACCCCGGCGGCCGGACCGGCCCTGGGCTACGCGGCGGTCGTGCTCATCGGTGTCGCATACGCCGGGCTCCAGCTGCTGCCGCTGACCATGCTCGCCGACACCCTCGCCGCCGATGTCGCCCGTACCGGCAAGCGGCGGGCGGCGACCTTCACCGGACTGTGGACGGCCGCCGAGACCCTGGCCTTCGCGCTGGGTGCGGGGGTGTTCGCGCTGGTCCTGGCGGTAACGGGGTTCCGCTCGTCCGACGCCGGCCACCGGGTGGCCCAGCCGGAGGCCGCCGTGACCGGCATCACCCTGGGCATGAGCGTGCTGCCCGCCGTACTCGCCGGGGCGAGCCTGTGGCTGCTGCACCGCTACCGCGAGGACCGCATCGAGTCCGTACCCCCGGAGTCCGAACCTCAGCCGTCCGCGATGCCCTCGCAGCCCGCAGTACCCCCGCAGTCCGTACCCCCGCAGTCCGTACCTCAGCAGGAAGAGACCGACCGTGTCGACTGAAACCACCCGTGCCCTTCCCGCAGGCCGTTCCGCGACCGAGGTGCTCGCCGAGCTGCGAGCCCTGCGGGAAGCCGACGCTCCCACCCGCGGCGGGCGCACCTTCGCGTACGTCTACGACGCGGGCCTGGACGGCCTCGACGAACTGGCCGCCGCCGCGTACACGGCGTACGCGACCGTCAACGGGCTCGACCCCACCGTCTTCCCGAGCGTGGCACGGCTGGAGAACGACCTGGTGGGGGCCGTCGCGGCGCTGCTGGGCGCACCGGGGGCCCAAGGCACGTTCACCAGTGGCGGGACGGAGAGCATCATGCTCGCCGTCAAGACGGCCCGGGACCACGCGCGTTCCGTACGAGGCATCACGGCACCGCAACTGGTCCTCCCGGCCACCGCCCACGCCGCCTTCCACAAGGCCGCCCACTACCTGGGCCTGGAGACGGTCGTCGTCCCCGTCGACCCCGTCACCTTCCGTGCCGACGCCGGCGCCGTCGCCGCGGCGATCACCGACCGCACCGCGCTCGTGGTCGCCTCGACCCCCTCGTACGCACACGGGGTGATCGACCCGGTGGCCGAGATCGCCGAGGCCGCCTCCCGGCGCGGGGTGCTCTGCCACGTCGACGCCTGCATCGGCGGCTGGCTCCTGCCCTACCTGCGGCGCGCCGGACGCGAGGTGCAGCCGTTCGACCTGTCGGTTCCCGGGGTCACCTCGCTCTCCGTCGACCTGCACAAGTACGCGTACGCCGACAAGGGCGCCTCCGTCGTCCTCTACCGGGATGCCGAACTGCGCCGGTACCAGTACTTCGCCCATGCGGGCTGGCCCGGCTACCCGGTCGTCAACCCGACGGTCCAGGGCACGAAGTCCGGCGGCCTGCTGGCCCAGGCGTGGGCGGTCCTCCAGCATGTCGGCGAGGACGGCTACACCGCGCTGGCCGGCCGGGTCGCCGAGGCGTCGGACCGGCTGCTGGCGGGCCTGCGGGGGACCGACGGCGTACGGGTGCTGGGGGAACCGGCCGCCGGACTCGTCGCGTTCACGGTCCACAGCGGGCCGGTGGACGGTGACCCCGACCTGAGCCTGCTGCTCCACCTCGCCGACGAGATGCGCGACCGCGGCTGGTACCTGCAGCCCCAGCTCTCCTTCGACGGCCTGCCGCCCAATCTCCACCTCACCCTGACGCCGGCCACCGTCGGGCAGGTCGACGCCCTGCTCGATGACCTCGTGGCCGCGCTCCACGCGGCCCGGGCGCTGCCGCCGGTCACCGTGGACCCGGGCCTCGCGGAGCTCGCCGCCGGACTCGACCCGGCGACGCTCGGTCCGGACGAGATCGCCGCCGTCCTGGCCTTCGCGGGACTCGGCGGCGGCTCCGGGCTCCCGGGCAGGATGGCACCCGTTCTCGTGCTGCTCGACGCGCTCGACGGGCCGCTCAAGGAGCGGCTCCTCACGGAGTTCATCGGCTCGGTCTTCCAGGTCGTCTGAGCAGCTGCGCCCGGGCCGGGTGCACCGAGCGCCCGGCCCCTGCACGGGACCGTCCCCGCTCAGGGGCTGAGCGACCGCCAGATCCTCTCCGGCAGGGCGCGCGCGGCCTCATCGAGGTCGACGTCGTCGACGCCGGACAGCCAGCGGCGCGCGGTCGCGACGACGGGCCCCATCACCAGTGCCTCGACCAGGGGCACGGGCAGCGGAGCGAGTTCTCCCGTTCCGATGTGCAGCCGCACCCATTCGGCCATGGGCGACAGCCTGGCCTCCTGGGCGTCGCGGAGCTGCCTGGCCTGCGCCATCCCGAGCCGGTCGGCGTAGGAGGAGTGCAGGAGCCGGGCGGCGTCCGGGTGCTCCTGGATGAAGGTCAGATAGGTCCGCACGAGGGCGCCGATGCCGGTACGGGCCGTGCGGGAACGCTCCACGGCTGCGGCCAGCTCGGCCAGGAGACGGCCGAGCCAGCGCAACAGAAGGGCGTTCATCAGGCCGTCGACGCTCCCGAAGTGGTGGTAGAGACTGCCGAGACTGACGCCGCTCGCCTTGGTGAGGGCACTGACGGTGACGCCCTGTTCGCCGGACTCGGCGTACACCTGGAGGGCGGCGTCCAGGAGACGATCGGCAGTCTCCTCGCCACGTTGTTGCTTGGGGCTCATGGTGACAACCAGCCTAGTCGCCCGTGGTCACGGTCACGCCGGGCGGGAAGTGGAATCGTTTTCTAGAAAGATCTTCCAATCAGGACGATCGATGGTTAAGACTGTTCCCCGTGTCGGGAGCCTGTGTCGGCCCGTGCGGACCGGGGGAGCGCATGGACCGGCGCAGGGCCCGGCCGACCGGCTGGTGAACGGGGAGAGCGTGAACGGGGAAGACGGGTTCGACCTGGCGGGCAGCGGTGCGGAGCCGCTGCGCGCACAGGACCCGCGGCGGATCGGACCGATCCCGCTGGTGGGCCGGATCGGGGCCGGCGGCATGGGGCGGGTGTACCTCGGTGTCACGGACGGCCGTTATGCCGCCGTCAAGCAGATGCTGGCCTCGGTCGTCGCCGAGGACGAGGGGTTCGTACGCCGGTTCGGACAGGAGATGGACAACCTCGCACGGTTACCGTCCGAGGCCACGGCGCCCCTGCTCGCGAGCGACCGCAGCGCGGAGCCGCCGTGGTTCGCCACCGCGTACGTGCCCGGGATCACCCTGGCCGAGGCCGTCGAACCGCACGGCGCTCCTTCCCCGAGCTCTCAACCGAACCCTGGACCGAGCTCTCGACCGCGCGCGAGCAGCGGGAGCCCTTTCCCGGCCGGCGCCCTGTGGCTGCTGCTGCGGGAGGTGGCCGCAGGGCTGAAGCCGGTGCACGCGCTCGGTATGGTGCACCGGGACCTGAAGCCGTCGAACGTCATGCTGACCCTCGGCGGCGTCACACTCATCGACTTCGGCATCGCCCGCGCCGCCGAGCAGAGCCAACTGACCCGGACCGGCCTGATCGTCGGCACGCCCGCGTACATGTCGCCCGAACAGGCCATGGGCACACGGCGGTTGACCGGTGCCTCCGACGTGTTCGCCCTGGGGCTGCTGGTCGCGTACGCGGCGAGCGGCCGCTGGCCGTTCGGGGCCGGGGCGGAGGGCAGCCCGCTCTACCGCATCGTGCACGACGAGCCCGACCTGGCGTCGGTGCGCGAGCGCGACGCCCGGCTCGCGGAAGTCGTGGCGTCCTGCCTGGACAAGGACCCGGAGGGCCGTCCGACCGCTGCGGAGCTGGTCGAACTCATCGGGCTGCGGGGCCCGTCGGCCCCGGGTGGCTGGCCCGAGGCAGTCATGGAGCAACTGACTCGGCGGGCAGCCTTCGCCGCGAGGGTGCCGGAGATCGAGCCGTACGTTCCCGTCGCACCCGGGACAGCACCGGACCCCGCCAAGGACGCGGGGAACACCGGAGGTGCGGGGAACACGGCAGGTGCGGGCGGCACGGGGGACATACCGGCGACCGCACCCGACGCCCGGTCCCCGCGACGTGAGCGGCGTCGTACCCGCATCCTGCTGGCCGTCGTGCCCGTCGTCGTGACCACCGTCGGGACGACGCTCGCCCTCCAGAACCTGCCGTACGCCACCGGCCCCGACCACGCCGCGGGATCGACGCCCTCCGTCACCGTCACCGCACCGGCCGACCCCACGCAGTCGTCCGGTGCGAGCGCATCGGCCACCCCCGCGTCGGAGAAGCCGAAGAAGCCGGAGGGGAAGGGCACGTCGTCGCCGGACGCCGCGGTAGGCGGTGCCGATACGGGCGGCGCGGCTTCGGGGAGCGGGGCGGGTGACACGTCCGGAGGGAGTGACGGGTCCGCTGGTTCCGCCGGTGCGGGAAGCTCCGGAACGGGCGACGGTGACTCGTCCGGTTCGTCCGGCTCGGGTACCTCCGACTCGGCCACGGGCGGAGGAGAGCCTGCGCCCCCGCCCTCGTCGGGCACCTTCCGGTTGAAGAACGCCGACAACGGCTCGTGCCTGATCCAGGTGTACGGCGCCGCGGACGACGGCAACTGCGCGGACCCGAGCGCCTCCTGGACCACGGTGACCGCCGAGAACAACAGCATCAAGGTCGTCAACAAGCAGTCCGGCGCCTGTCTCGTCGCCAACATGCTGGGCCAGGCCGTGTTCGTCGGCGACTGCACCCAGGGCACCCAGCGCCTGTGGCGCTGGGGCTCGGGCGGGACCTTGAAGAGCGTCCCGAACGGCGGCTGCCTCGACCTCGCCTACGGCGGCGGCATCTCGACGCAGACCTGCGCGTCCGGGAAGGCGTCCCAGAGCTGGCGGAAATCCTAGCCCCCGTCCTCCGCCGGGGCCGCGCAGCCACCGTCGCGGCGCGGCCGGGCACCGCCTCCGCCTGGTCGGCCGCCGCCGGGGGGAGGGGAGGGCTACGGCTTGCGACCCAGCGCCACGTATCCCGCGCTGACGATGTCCTCCTGGCCGGGGATCGGCTCGCCGAGCTCGGGGTGCCACGCCTCGGCGGCCACGATGCCGGGCTCGACGATCTCGAGTCCCTCGAAGAACGCGGCGAACTGGGCGCGGTTGCGCGGCGCCAGCGTGAGCGTGTTGGCCTTGTACATCTCGTCGACCTTGCGTGCCTCCTCCGGATGGAAGTCCGCGGTGAGGTGCGAGATCACCAGATAGCTGCCCGGCGCCAGCACGTCGGTCAGCCGGCTCACCAGCTCGTAGGCGCCGCCCTCATCAGAGACGAAATGCAGCAGCGAGATCAGCGAGAGCGCGACCGGCCGGCTGAAGTCCAGTGTCCTGCCCGCGTGTTCGAGGATGGCATCCACGTCCCGCGCGTCGGCCTGCACGTAGTCGATGCTGCCCTCCGGAGTGCCGCTCAGCAGGGCCTCGGCATGGGCGAGCACGATCGGGTCGTTGTCGCAGTAGACGACCCGCGTGGCGGGCGCGGCCTCCTGGGCCACCTGGTGGAGGTTGGGCTCGGTGGGTATCCCCGTACCGATGTCGAGGAACTGCAGGATGCCCTGGTTCGACAGCCAGCGCGTGGCGCGGTGCATGAAGGCCCGGTTCACCTTAGCCATCACCGGGACGGCGGGCTCCACGGCGAGCATCTGCCGGCCCATCGCCTCGTCCACCGGGTAGTTGTCCTTGCCGCCGAGGAACCAGTCGTACATCCGCGCGGGGTGCGGCTTGCTGGTGTCGATGTGCAGTGCGGTGCTGTTGTTCTCCGGTCGGGACATTGCGAACTCCAGGGGGCATGAAGCTGTGGATGATCAGTTCGCCCCAAGAATAGGGAACTTGAGCGCCGATCAGGACACGTTCGCAGGCCGGCGGGCCATCGGCCGTACGGTCGGCGGCCTCCCGCAGCGGATGGGCGTGGATCAGCCGCTCCGGCCCCGGCGCGGAGAGCCTGCAACAACCGGCTCCTGGCGGCTCACCGTCGACAGCAGTCTCCCGCTCGGCTCGGCCGCACCCGCCGACGATGCCGTCACCGGGCTCTCCCCGGACTGGCCGGAGCGCGTCTGGTTCGCCACGGGTGGCGGCGTCGTCGGTACCGCGGACGACTGGACCGGGACGGTGAGGTCCGTGGCCCTCCCCGCCGGCGAGTGGATCGCCAACAGCATCTCGACCGCACCGCAGGGCACCGCGGTGACCACCACCCACGCCACCTACCTGCTCACGGCTTCCACCGACGGCACGCCGAGGATTTCCTGGCGGCAGGCGTAGGACCGGGGCCAGGCCCGTAAGCCCGGCCTGCTGAGCTGGGGCAGCGGTTCCACGCCCACCTTCTTCGGACCCACCGACGGCACGGACCACGTGACGATCGTCGACAACGCCGATGCGTCGGTCCGGCTGAAGGTCTACCGCACCTCGACCGGCGAAACCGTCTGCTCGGTCCCGGTGCTGCTCGCGGCGGACGGACCCGGCAGCGAGAACTCCCCTGTCGGCGCGGACCGCAGTGTCTACGTCGCCGGCACCTACGGCCATCCCTACCCCGCCGTGCCCGAAGGCGCGGGCGCCAGTGCACCCGCTTCGGCACCCTTCGCGGGTGGACTGAGCAGGGTCGACGTCCGGGCCGACGGCAGCGGCTGCGACCTGGTCTGGGACAACGAACTGCGCTCCGCCGCAGTACCGAAGCTCTCCACCGCGGACGGGAAGCTGCATACGGTGCTGCGTGACCCGGTCATTCCCGGAACCAAGGGGACCAGCCTGCTCGACCCCTACCGCTACGCGCAGATCGACCCGGCCACGGGAGCAGTCCTGCGCAGCAAACTGATAGGGGTCGGCGCCCTGTACGACACCTTGCAGATGGCCGCCAACGTCGCACCGGACGGTGCCTACCTGCAGGGCACGGTCACCGGCATCCTGCGGATCACCGCGGGCTGACGGAACGCCAAGGCGTCAGGGCCCGGTCCCGCCGGACCGGACCCTGCGCGACCGGGGTGCCGTGTCAGTGGCTCAAGGTGAACGCCTGGGCCGCGGATCCGTTGCACGGCTGCTGCGACAAGGCGGCACCGTTGGCGGCGGAAGAGCCGTTCACGGTCAGGCACTTGCCGCTGTGGCGTGCGGCGAAGCGATATGCGCCGGCCGTGCCGACGGCCTCGGGCCGCCACTGCTGGTTGGTGCCCCCTTCGTAGCTCCAGAGATGGACCCTGGTGCCGTCCGCGGTCGCTCCGGTACCGCCGTCGACATCCCAGACCTTGGTGTTGTGCTGGTTGACGACCTGGTAGTTCCCGTCGGTGGTCGGCCGGAACTGCCAGCTCTGGTTGGCGCCGTTGCCGCAGGCCCACTGCTGGAGCCCGGTGCCGTTTGCGGTGCCCCAGTCGGCGGCGTCGAGGCAGGCTCCGCTGTGGCTCCTGACCTGGTACCAGGTGCTCGGGTCGATGGAGCCGACGGGAGGCTCGGTGGTCCCGCCGTCGCCGCTCCAGACGAAGGTGGCGACCGCGCCCGCGGGGAGGGTGTAGGCGAGGGACTTGCCGTTGTCGGTCACGGAGAAGCGCTGGGCGCCGACGGCGGTGTTGACGACGTAGGCGGCGCGGGTGCCGTCGGGGTTCTGGAAGGCGACGTTCTGGACGCCTCCGGCGCCCTGGCTGGTGGAGCCGATGCGGGTGGCGCCGGGCTTGATGAACTTGGTGACATGGCCGAGGACGTAGTACTCGGCGTTGCGGCTGACGTTGCCGTTCGCGATGTCGACGATGCCGTTGCACCTATGGGTGCAGTGGCCCTGGTGAGGACCGCCGTTCTGGTCGAGGGCGAGGTTCCAGTTGATGACCGTCTCGCCGCCGTTGCGCATGTTCTGTACGACGAGGTTCTCGGCGTGCCACTGGAGGGTGTCGCGGAAGGTCGTGCCCGGGTCGGCGCTCTCGGTCCCGGAGCACTCGGTGAAGAAGACGCGCTTGCCCGCGTTCACCACCTGTTGCTGCGCCGAGGGCGTGCCGCCGTAGCAGTGGAAGGCGGCGCCGATCACGCGGCTGATTCCCTGGGTGCCGTTGAAGACTTCGACCGGGTAGTTGGGGTGATCCCAGTTGTGGTCGTAGGCCAGCAGATTGGTGGGCAGGCCCGCCGAGGTGAGGGTGCGGTCGAGCACTTTGAAGAACTCGGCCTGCTGCGAGGACGTCATGCTCATGGACGGGTAACTCGTGGCGAACTCGGGCTCGTTCTGCACGGTCAGATCGGTCAGGGTGATGCCTTGCCGGCCGTACGCCCTGATCGAGGCGACCAGGTAGTCGGCGTACGCCTGGTAGTGCTCGGTCCTGAGGCTGCCGCCGTTGAGGGAGTTGCCGGTCTTCATCCACGCGGGCGGGGACCAGGGCGACCCCATGAATCGGATGGCGGAGTTGACCGCGGTGGCCTGCTTCAGGACCGGGATGATCTCCGCCTTGTCCCGGTCGATCGAGAAGGAGCCGCGGGTGTCCTCGTAGGTGTGGAACTCGCCGGTGGCGTTGAAGTCGGTGCTGCCGAGCGGCTGGCGCAGGTAGTTGAGCCCGATGCCGTCCCCGTTGGCGGAGAACAGCGACGTCATCAGCGCGTTGCGCTTGTCCTGCGCAAGGCCCTGGATGAGGCGGGCGGAGGCACCGGTGACCGAGGCGCCCGCACCGGTGAACTTCTGGCTCCTGCTGTTGCCGTCGATGCGTATGTCGACGGGCTGGGGGGTGCCGGTGAACGGGACGCTGCCCTCGGCGGACAGCTTCTTGCTGCCGTCGGCCGTGGTGACCCACACCTGGGCTGTCGGGTCGGCGGCCTGCGCCGTGCCGGTGCCGGTGAGGCCCAGTCCGGTCACGGCCAGGACGAAGGCGGCGCCTGCGGCACGTGTCCGCGGACTGAGGGGACTGCGAGGTGGCATGGTGAGGCTCTCCTTCGGTCGGTGCCTGACGGGGTGGTGCGGCCGGCTGTCGCACCCCGGCGCGCCGGGGTGGGGGTGAGCGGACGGGTCTCGCCGCAAGGTCTCCCGGTCGGCAGGTGCGACCGGTGCGCGTAAGAAGGCCATGAGCGTCCTTCCCGCCGTGACGTCGGCGTTTCGTGGGGGGAGACGGCGACATAGAAGCACACCCACTAAGTGGTTAGTAAGTGCTCTGCCCGGACTTTCCTCAAGACGTGAAGATCGCCGTGGGATCCCCGGGCGGGCTTAGGGTGTGCCGGTGAGCAACCAGTCAGTGGGCGGACCGGCGCGTCCTGCCAGGCCCCGTGTTCCGCGCAGCCCGGAAGCCCGGCAGCGGCAGCGGGACATCCTGCACATCGCGACGGACACCTTCGCCGCGCGCGGCTACAACAACGCCTCGCTCGCGGAGATCGCGGACCGGGCAGGCCTGACCCAGGCAGGCGTGCTGCACTACTTCCGTTCCAAGGCGCTCCTGCTCACCAGCGTCCTCGAACTGCGCGACCAGACGGACATCGAGCAGCTCGGGGCCGACCGGCCCCAGGGCCTGGAGTTCCTGCGCCACCTGGTGGACACCGCGCTGCGCAACGCCGAACGGGAGGGGATCGTCCGGCTCTACGCCGTGCTGTCGGCGGAATCCGTCACCGACGAGCACCCGGCCCAGGCCTACTTCCGCGACCGCTACAGCGGGCTGCGCACCTTCGTCGCCGACGCCCTGCGCGAGGCCTGCGACCTTCCCGAACACGACGCGGGCAGAGCCGAGAACGCCGCCAACGCCATCATCGCAGTCATGGACGGCCTCCAGGTGCAGTGGCTTCTCGCACCCGACGCCGTGGACATGGCGGCCTCGACCGAGCTCGTGGTCACCTCCCTGCTGGCCGCCCTCGCACCGGGCACGTTCGGCCCGGCCGCCGGAGACCGGTAGCCCGGCCTCTGTCCGGCCGGCCGGACCAGCAGTCGTCGCCTGACGCTCAGTCAGTCCCCGTTGCCGGCATAGGACTCCGGAGTGTGCACTCCCGACACGCGGCACAATCAAACCGGTTCGGCGTCAGCAGTGATGATCAGCCGGTCCGTGACCCTCCGGATGCGCCCTGCCCGGGGAACTACATCGCACCGATGATCGCGGAGGCGACCTCGGGGACATGCCGGTCGAGGTAGAAATGGCCGCCCTCGAACACCTGCGTGTCGGTGCCCTTCGTGGTGTGCGCCTCCCAGGCCGTCACGTCCGCGGCCGAGGTCACCGGGTCGGATGCGCCCGCGAACACGGAGACGGGGCAGGTGAGCCGGGCTCCGGGCGGGGCCGTGTACGTCTCGACCGCGCGGTAGTCGGCCCGCACGACCGGCAGGATCAGCTCCCGCATTTCGGGGTCGTCCAGCACGGACCGGTCCGTGCCGCCGAGCCGCACGATCTCCGCGACCAGGCCGTCGTCGTCACGGAGATGGATCGTCCCTTTGCGTGCGATCGACGGCGCCCGGCGGGAGGAGGCGAAGAGCCGTACCGGTCCGTGCGATGTCTGCTGCTCGAACCGGCGGGCCACCTCGAAGGCGACGACTGCACCCAGGCTGTGGCCGAAGAAGGCGAAGGGGGGGTCGAGCCGGTGGCGCAGGACGGCGAAGGCGGCGTCGGCCAGCCCCTTCACGCTGTCGAGGAGCGGCTCCCCGTGCCGGTCCTGACGCCCTGGGTACTGGATGGCCAGTGTGTCGATCCCGGGTGCGAGGGCGTGGGCCAGGAGGCGGAAGTACCCCGCCGACCCTCCCGCGTGCGGAAAGCAGACGAGCTGGGCCGTGCTCTGCGCGGTGGGCGCGAAGCGCCGTATCCAGGAGTCGTCATGTGTGTGCTGCTGAGACATGAGGTCACCAAGTCGGGGGGCGGGGCGTGCTGGTGGTGGCAGAACAGGATAAGGGTTCATGGCCGGCGCCGGGGGAGGCTCCGGCCATGAACCGTCGGGGGCAGGCCCATCAGCCGCTGCTGCGCGCCCCGACCTCGTCGATCGCCGGACTCGGCGCCTCGACGGCGGGCCGGGGTCCGGGAGTCCCCGGCTTCCCGGGAGTGAAGGCGAGAAGGCCCCCGATGATCGAGGCCGCACCGCCGACCCACATCGCGGTGCGCAGACCGTCGGCGACGTCCACGATGGCCGGGGCGTCCCCGGGCAGGCCGGCGGTCGCCAGCGCGACGAGCAGCGCGAGGCCTGCGGCGCCGCCGATCTGCTGGGACGTGCAGGCCAACGCCGAGGCGGTACCCGCCTCCTGCGGGGCGACTCCGGACGCCGCGCAGACGAGCCGTGCACACCGCCGGCGCGTGCCTCGCTTGCAGTCGGCGGTTCCGGGCGGCAGGGTCCTGGGTGTGGCCACTCTGCTGATCGTGCATCACACGCCCTCGCCGAACTGTCAGGCGCTGTTCGAAGCCGTCGTCTCCGGTGCGACCACGGAGGAGATCGAAGGGGTCAGGGTCGAACGGCGCGCGGCGCTCTCCGCCACCGCTTCCGACGTACTCGCCGCCGACGGCTACCTCCTCGGGACCCCGGCGAACCTCGGCTACATGTCCGGCGCCCTCAAGCACTTCTTCGACCAGGTCTACTACCCGTGCCTGGACGCGACGCGCGGCCGGCCCTTCGGCTACTACGTGCACGGCGGCAGCGACGTCACCGGCGCCCTGCGGGCCATGGAGTCGATCACGACCGGCCTGGGATGGCGCCGTACGGCCGACGCCGTGAAAGTCACGGGCGAGCCGGGCAAGGCCGACATCGAGGCGTGCTGGGAACTGGGTGCGACCGTCGCCGCCGGGCTGATGGGCTGAGGCGGCGCGCCTCCCGGGCGCTGTTCGGCCCGGCGGCGAGCTCCGGGTCACGTTCTGCCGGGCAGGACGTACCGTCCGCTGCTCAGCGTGGCCGCCAGGTGAGCTTGTCGCCGCCCACCCATCGCACCGTGGCGGGGTCGTCGAGGTCATGGACGGTGATTCCGGCCGCGTTGGCGATGACGAGCACGTCGGTCATCGCCGTCGCCCTGCCGACGATCTCTCCGTCGATCTCCACGAGGCGGAAGGGCGGATCTCCCGGCTGTACGGCCAGGACGGTGATCGGCGGGTTCCAGGTGCTGGGGCTCGCGCTGTCGGTCATGCGTGGATCGGTTCCACACGGACGGCCGCGGTATGCGCAGATGTGACGTCAATGAGCTGTTTGCCTGATTTAGTCGATTCTTGGGATTGATCCCGTCATTCATAAGGCCCCATATCGTGCGGCCTGTGATCTTTCGGCACAGAGCAAATCGCCCTTATCGGACTCAGTGACCAGCGTCACCTGTCACGCCGACGACGTCGACAGCCGTCGGCCGGTCCCCTTGTGCGCCAAGAAAGTTGGCTTCGCCGTGTGGGGTCGATTACACGAATTTCCATCGATCGATCTTGCGAATGAATTGTGATCACCAATTCGGGGCTTGTTCCTTTCGCTATTTCTCGCCTACGGTCACCCTCACTCCGGATGGAACGCCGAATCCTGCCGCCGTCCGGTAACCCGACCACTCACGTACGGCAGGAGCGGGGGACCCAGGTAAGCGCCGATCCGGTATCCGGATCGGCTCGGGGTGAAGTCGCATTCGCATGCGGCCGGGCATCTCCAGCCCGAACCCGACAGCTCACTTCGCAGGCGACGGAGAGGAATTCACCATGCCCGCAAAGGGTAAGCACCGTCGTTCCAGGACCAGTTCACTGACCCGCGGCATCATCGCCGTGAGCACGGGCGGAGCCGCTCTGGCCCTCCCCGTGATCGGTGCGACCGGCGCCTTCGCAGCACCGGCCCAGCCGGTCGCCATCGAAAAGGCGTCGACGTCGACTGCTGTGTCCGCAAAGGGAATTGCGGCCAAGAAGTCCGCACCCGTCACCTATTCCGTGATCTTGGGTGACTCCCTCGCCAAGATCGCACGCGGACATTCCGTGAGCGGTGGCTGGCAGGAGCTGTACAAGGACAATCGCGCGGCTGTCGGCGACAACCCCGATCTGATTCGCCCCGGTCTGAAGCTGACCATCGGCGCCAAGGCCGAGAACAAGGCTGCGAAGTCGGGTAAGGCCGAACCCAAGGCCTCCGGCGCCTCGGACCGCGCCGAGAAGAGCGCCGACCGCGCCGACCGTTCGGAGCGCACGAGCACGAAGCTCGCCGCGCAGGGCGCGCCCGCCGCCGCTCCCGCGGCCCAGCCGGCCACGTACACGAACGACCTCGACGGCTGGATCAAGGAGTCGCTGGCGGTCATGGCCGAGCACGGCATCCCCGGCAGCTACGACGGCATCCACCGCAACATCATGCGTGAGTCCTCGGGCAACCCGCTCGCCATCAACAACTGGGACTCGAACGCCGCCGCGGGCATCCCGTCCAAGGGCCTGCTGCAGGTCATCGACCCGACCTTCGAGGCCTACCACGTGCCCGGTACGTCGACCGACAGCTATGACCCGGTCGCCAACATCACCGCAGCGTGCAACTACGCCGCAGACCGGTACGGCTCGATCGACAACGTCTTCGGGGCCTACTGACACACGGCTGTGTGACAGCTGAGCACGATCGACGGGTGGTGCGGGTTCGGACGAATCCGCACCACCCGTCCGTGTGTCCCGGCCTCCTGCGCCGGTCCTACGACTTCAGGTAGTGCAGCACCGCGAGGACCCGGCGGCTGTACTCCGTGGTGCTCGGCAGCTCCAGCTTGTCGAAGACGGAGCCGAGGTGCTTCTCGACCGAACTCAGCGACAGGTGCAGCCGCTGCGCGATGGCGGCGTTGGTGCGGCCCTGCGCCAGTTCCTGCAGGACCGTGCGTTCCCGGGGCGTCAGCCCGGCCAGCGGATCGCTGTGGGTACTGCGGAGCACCAGCTGCCGTACGACCTCCGGGTCGAGCACCACACCTCCCGCCCGGATCCGCTCCAGTGCGTCGAGGAACTCGTCGACCTGCGCGACCCGGTCCTTCAGCAGGTACCCCACCCGCTCGGCGCCCCCTGACAGCAACCGGGCCGCATAGGTGCGCTCGACATGCTGGGACAGCACCAGTACGCCGACCGCCGGCCACCGCTCGCGGATCTCCAGGGCGGCCCGCAGCCCCTCGTCGGTGTGGGTGGGAGGCATCCGGATGTCGACGACGACGAGGTCCGGTGTCCGCGCCCCGGCCTCCTGGATGAGGGACGTTCCGTCGCCCACCGCGGCGAGGACGTCGTGCCCCTCCTCCGCCAGCAGCCGGACGAGGCCCTCCCGGAGCAGCGTCGAGTCCTCGGCGAGCATTACGCGCACAGCAGCTCCGCGGTGATGGTGGTCGGTCCCTTCGGAGGGCTTTCGATGTGCAGCAGGCCGTCGAGCGCGTCGACCCGGCTCCGTAGCCCGGTCAGCCCGCTGCCCGCGGGATCCGCACCGCCGGTGCCGTTGTCCCGGACCCGCACCGACACCCGGTTGCCGTCGCCCCGGACGGTGACGGAGATGTGCGTGGCACCGGAGTGCTTCGCGGCGTTGGTGACCGCCTCCGAGACCACGAAGTACGCGGCGGTCTCCACCGGACGGGGCAGCGGCACCGCGAGATCGAACTCCATGCGCAGCGGGATCACGCACCGCTCGGCCACGCCGCCGAGCGCCTCCTCGAGACCCAGACTGTCCAGTGCCGACGGATAGACCCGCCAGGCCACTTCCCGTAGCTCCGTGAGGACGTCCCTCGACTCCTTGTGCGCCTGTCGCAGCAGCGCTTCGGCCTGTTCCGGCGTCCGGTTGCGGCGGGCGCGGCCCAGGAGCATGGCCAGCGCGACGAGCCGCTGCTGGACGCCGTCGTGCAGATCGCGTTCGATGCGGCGGCGCTCCGTGTCGACCGCTTCGAGGACTCCGGCACGGCTGGCGGCCAGTTCGTCGATGCGCTGCTCCAGCAGTTCCCGCGCGGAGGGCCCGAAGTGTTCACGGGCCAGGCGGGCGTCGAGGGCGTCGAGGGAGACGAGCCCCTGCAGGTCGAGGAAGAGCAGGACACCGCCGAGGGCGGCCTGGGGCAGCAGCTCCTGCCAGCTCGTGGTCGACCGGACCACCCCGGCGGCCAGGAGCCCGGCCAGTACCGCCCCGAACACGAGCAGCCCGGTCACGAAGGCGAACAGGATGCCGGTCCAGGTACGTGCGGCGACGAAGCGCAGGACGGCCCGCCCGGACAGGCTGTGTGCGGGGAACACGTCACCGAAGAAGACACCGCGCCGCCACCGCTCCAGCTCCGCGAGCCCACGGGCCCCACCGGCCAGCAGGGCGAGCGCGCGGCCGTGCGTACGGGGCCACAGGAGGAACGGTCCCAGCGCCGCGCCCGGAACCGCGAAGTACAGCAGGCCCAGGAGCGCGGTGCAGCAGCCGAGCAGGGCGCCGGCGGCTCGGCGCGGAAGCGGGAACGACTGTGCCGCGGGGACGACCCCGGCGCCCCCGGAGTCCCGGAGCGGGCGTGCCGCGTCGTCCATGACGTCCTCCTGCAGGGATACCGGGACAGGCGCGGGCCACACGATACCGGCGGAACATGATCGTGCCGCGGGCGGCCGGGAGCTCACGGGGTACGGCGGTGCTGCCCCCGGTCGCGGGAGCGCAGCCGTACCCCGACGTACCCGGCGAAGGCCACCAGGACGAGAACGACGACGGCCTTGGACAGCACTCCGACGTAGGCCTCCACGGTGTTCCACCGGTCGCCGAGCCAGTAACCGGCCATCACCAGAACCGAGTTCCACATCAGGCTCCCCAGGGCCGTCAGGACGACGAAGAGAGCGAAGGGCATGCGCTCCACGCCGGCCGGTACGGAGATGAGGCTCCGGAACACCGGCACCATGCGGCCGAGCAGCACCGCTTTGGTGCCGTGCCGGGCGAACCACTGCTCCGTACGTTCGAGATCGGCGGGCTGGACCAGCGGCAGCCTCGCCCAGACCGCGTGGACCCGGTCGCGGCCGAAGAGCGTCCCGATTCCGTACAGGACCACGGCGCCCACGACCGAACCGAGCGTCGTCCAGAACAGGGCGGACGTCAGACCGATGACACCCTGTCCGGCCGCGAATCCGGTCAGCGGGAGGATGACCTCGCTCGGCAGCGGCGGGAAGAGGTTCTCCAGGGCGACGGCGAGGCCCGCCCCGGGAGCACCCAGGGTGTCCACGAGATCGGCCGCCCAGCCGGCGATACCGGCAGCGGGTTCCTGGGGGAGGGCAAGCGGTGCGTGATCCATGAGCGGTCTCCTGGCCGGCGGCACGAGACGCGCGGGGTCCGCCACGCCTCTCCAGGAACGCTAGGGAGCGCGGCACGGCGCCGGTACGAGGGTCGCCGTCAAGGCCGTTGGGGTTCACCGCACGGGGCGCCCTGCGGTTTCCCGCAGGGCGGGGCGAGAGCCGGGCAGGGGACCGGTCCCGGCATCGGGCAGGTCCTCGGCTGTGCGCCCGGTGGCTCCGCCGACCGGGCCGGGCGCCGGGCGGCCGCCTTCCGGCAGGGGCGCGTCCGCGCCGTCCGGACCGCTGTGACTGGTCTCGTACAGGTTCGTCGTCCATACTGCCCGCCGTGGAGCAGCGCATAGATTCGAACACCAAGCCCGAGTTCGCCGCGGGAACAGACCCGGCGTACATCCCCGGCCTGACGGCCCCTGCCCCCGCGCGGACGGAGGGGGATGCGGAGAAGGCGGCGGAGGAGTCCGCCGTGCTCGAGAAGGGCGCCGACGGGGACGATTCCACGGCTGTCGCCGACGGGGCGGAGACGCCGCAGGACGCGAAGTCGAAGCCTGACAGCCGGGAAGCGCCGAAAGAGTCCGCGGAGTCCTCGGACACCGCGGAGTCGTCGGACGAGGCGGAGTCGTCGGACGAGGCGGACGGGCCGGTCTTCGAGGTCAGCGACCGGCGCGGATCCATCAGGGTGGCCCGCGAGGGTGTCCGGTTCCGGTTGGACGACCAGGAGGCGGAGTTCGACTGGGCGGAGATCGGCGCGGTCGAGGTCAGGACCGGCCGCTTCGGGCGCCGGTTCACGGTCACGGTGCACCTGTCCAGCCGCCGGTGGTTCAACGCCGAGGTCGAGGCCGGAGCGAGGAGCAGCCTCAAGGAGTGGACGGCGGAACTCGACGCCGTCCTGGACGCCTACTTCGAAGGGGCCTGACCGCGTCCTGCGGCCGTGTGACGGACCGTGCGGCGGGCGGAACACCCGCCCGCCGCACGGTCCGTCGGCGTGCCGGTCAGGCTCCGGCAGCCGCGTCGAGGACCACCGACCGGGTCAGGTGGCGGGGAAGGTCGGGGTCGAGGCCACCGGCCACCGCACGCGCGATCGCCAGGCGTTGGACCCGGACCAGATCGGCCAGCGGGTCCAGGCCGCTCTCGACCCAGCGGGCGCCGGTGGCCAGCACCTGCTCCGCCAGGCCCTGGGGCGCGGAGCCGATCATCCAGGTCGCCGTCCCGGTGGTGGCGATGCTGATCGGACCGTGGCGGTACTCCATCGCCGGGTAGGACTCGGTCCAGGAGAGCGACGCCTCCTTCATCTTGAGCGCCGCCTCGTTGGCGAGACCGACGGTCCAGCCCCGTCCCAGGAAGCTGAACTGGGTGCAGTCCAGCAGTCCTTCGGGCAACGGTTCGGCCAGTGCGGTCTCCGCGTCCCGTACCGCGTCGTCGGTGTGCAGCCCGAGATGGGCACGGAACAGGGTGAGCGCCGTGGTGGCGAAGCGCGTCTGCACGACGGACTTCTCGTCGGCGAAGTCGAGCACGACCACCTCGTCGGCCGCCGTCATCACAGGGGTGTCCGGGTCGGCGGTGACGGCGACGGTGGGTGTGGCGCCGCTCAGCCGGGTCAGCAGGTCGAGCACCTCGGTCGTGGTCCCCGAACGCGTCAGGGCGACGACCCGGTCGTAGCTGCGGCCCATGGGGAACTCCGAGGCGGCGAAGGCGTCGGACTCTCCCTGGCCGGATTCCTCGCGTAGCGCGGCGTAGGCCTGCGCCATGTAGAACGACGTGCCGCAGCCCACGACGGCGATGCGCTCACCGGTCGCGGGCAGGACCGCCGCACGCTCGGCTGCGACCTCCGCGGCGCGACGCCAGCACTCGGGCTGGCCGGCTGTCTCGGTCTCGACATGGGACACGTCTGGGCTCCGCTTCCGCTTCCGCTGTTCGTTCGCGCCTGGGCCGACCCGGGCCGGGTCCGGCCCGGGTGCAAGAAATCTTTGCTTGCGTGTTCAATTTTGCATGTTACCTGGGTCAATCGAGCAAGAACAAGCATGAGGTGGGTGGATCAAGAGCCACTGGTCCAGCTGTTTTCGGCCATGCTCAGCGGGTAGTCGGCTCAATCCGGTTCCGTCGCAACCGGCTGGGTATCTGCCGCGTGAGGCGAGGTCGAAGGGTGAAATTCCGGAGAAAGAGTGGAAAGTCCGCCGCGCTTCAGGGGGCGGGTGACCCCGGACGGTCACCGAGGAGCGACGCGCGGCCGGACGGAGGGGCGGTTTTGCGTCATTGAGCGCTCCAGTTGGCCGAGTTCGAACACGCGGCCGGATCGCTGTCGGCATAATCGGCCCATGTCGATCACGGGTGGGGACGTCGCCGACCTCGGCAGGGGCCTGTATGCCTGGCTGCCGCCGAAGCGGGGCTGGGGGCTGGCCAACTGCGGTCTTCTCGTGTCGCCGCGCGGGGCGCTCTGGATCGACACCCCGTACGACCCCGTGCTGGGCGGACAGTTCCTGGCGGAGAGCGAGAAGCGGCTGCCCGACGGGGTGACCATCGACCGCGTGATCGTCACGCACGCCAACGGGGACCACTTCTGGGGTGCCGGCGTGCTCCCGGACGCCGAGATCATCGCGACGCGCGAGGCGCGGGAGCACATCCACTACGAGCCCACCCCGAAGCAGCAGCACGCACTCGTGGCCGGCAGCGATCCGGCCACACCCCTCGGCGCGTACCTCGGCCGCCACTTCGGCGACTTCGACTGGTCGGCCACCGAACCGGTCCAGCCGACCACGTACTTCACCGGGGAGCTCGAACTGACCCTGGGGGAGTACGCGGTCCAGCTGTCGGCCCTGCCGCCCGCCCACACCACCGGCGACCTGATCGTCCATCTGCCCGCGCAGCGTGCCGTGTTCAGCGGCGACATCATCTTCTCCTCCACAGCGCAGCAGCCGGGCGACCACCCGATCCACTGGGCCGGGCCCCTGAGCAATGTGATCGCGGCCTGCGAACAGGTACTGGCCACGGGCGCCGAGGTGATCGTGCCCGGCCACGGACCGGTCCTCGATCCGGCCGGCGTACGCGAGCACATCGGCTACCTCTCCTACGTACGAGAACGCGCCCACGCCTTCCACGCGGCCGGAGTGCCCGCCATCGAGGCCGCACGCCGTGTGATCGGCGAGGGCCGCCACCCCGCACTGGGCCTGGCCGAGCGGCTGGTGGTGACCATCGGGAGCGAGTACCGGCACCTGGACGGCTCCGAACTCCCCGGCGTCCTGCAGGTGATGTCCGATGTGGCGGCGCTCGCGCACGAGACCGAGCGGGGAACGTCCGGCGGCGAGCCGGAGTGACCGCGGGCCGGAGCGACAGCCTGAAGTCCCGGCGTCCCACGGGGTGCGGGATCTGTCCGACAAGAGAGACACGGTGACGCTGTGGTGGCATGGATCGTGGCGCTGATCGCCGTCATCACGGCGGTGGCAGCCGTCGTACGGGCCCATCAGGCCGGCCTCGACGCATACGGGGCCTCCGCGCGCGCCGAGCTGACCGACCGGCAGGCACGGGCGGCAGAGGCACGCACGCTGGCCCTCACCGAGGAGATACGCCAGCTGGCCGAGAAGCGGATACCCGCCGCGGCGACCGCTCTCTCCCACCCGACCGCACCGGTTCCCGGACTGAGGGAGGCCGCAGGGATCGAGGGCGACGCCGCGCGCCTGCTGACCGAGGCCGTACAGGCCGCGCGCACCGCGGTCATGGAGGAGCGGGGGCGCGTCGACGCCGCCGCCCGGTCGGCCATGCGCGGTACGTCCGCCAAGATCCAGTCACTGCTCAACCAGTCGCAGCACCTGCTGCAGGAGCTCCAGCACGAGTACGACGATCCGCGGATCCTGCAGCTCGACTTCCGCAACGAACTGGCGCTGCGCCGCACCCAGGCCACCGCCGTTCTCTGCGATGCCTGGCCGGGCCTCGCCCGGCAGAACTCCTCGCTCGTCGAAGTCGTGCTCGGAGCCCAGTCCCGGGTCCCGGGATACGAGCGGATCAAGGTCGCCAACCATCTGCGCCAGGAGCGGCTCGCGCTGGTCGCCCGGGCCGCCGAGCCCTTCGCGATCGCCCTCGCCGAACTGCTGGCCAACGCGACGGCGTACTCGCACCCGGACACCGAAGTACCCGTGACGGTCCAGCAGACGGCGGGGCGCGGTGCCCTGGTCCTCGTCGACGACGCCGGGATCGGCATGGACGAGGACGCGCTGAAACGGGCCCGCGCGCTGCTGGCCGGGCCCTCGGAAGTGCTGCTGACCGAGCTGGGGGATCCGCCGCAGACCGGGTTCGCCGTGGTGGGGCGGCTCGTCGCGCGGTACGGCTTCAGCTGCCACATCGAGTCGTCGCCGTACGGGGGCATGCGCACGATGCTGCGCATTCCGGCCCATCTGCTGACCGTGATCGACGACGACCGCACCCTGTCCGTGCTCGCGCCGAAGCCGGTGCAGACGCGTGCGGTCGCGGCCGGTGCGGGTTCCGGTCACGCGGCCGGCGGAGCGCACCCCGGCCCGGCCCGCGAGGAGGCCGGTTCCGCGACCCCCGTCGTCCCCGCGGCCTCCCCGGACGAGCGTCCCGCCGCACTGCCCAGCCGACGCCGTAGAAGCCGCCGGGCGGCCTCCCCGGACGCCGCCACGGCCGCACCGGGCGCGGCGGCGGACGAGCCCGTGCTCCGTACCCCCGAACAGGCAGGAGCGTCCTGGACCGCGCTCCAGCAGGGCACCGTCAGCGGCAGGAGCGCTCCGGCCGCCGCGGAGCCTCCCGCAGCCCCGGCGCCCTCGACGGGGACGGCAGCACCCACAGCCCCGGCGTCCTCGGCCGCCCCGGCCTCAGCAGGGCCGGCCGCCTCAGCATCCTCATCGGACGACCAAGGAGACGACGAGACGTGAGCACCACTCCCACCACCGGTGATCTCGCCTGGGTGCTGACCCCGCTGCTGGAACTGCCCGGTGTGCAGCACGCCGTGGTCGCCACCGGCGACGGGCTCGTCGAGGGCGCGTCGCCCGGCCTGGACCGCGCGTCCGCCGAGCGGGTCGCCGCGATGACAGCCACCCTGCACGCCGCCGCCCGTGCCTTCACCACCGCCTTCACGGAGGCGGAGTCCCCACGGCTGGCACAGACGGTCGTGGAGTCCGAACTGGGCTTCGCCATCGTCGTACCCGCGGGCAGGAACACCACCCTCGCCCTGTTCGCGGCCCCCGACGCGCACCTGGGCAACATCGCGTACCAGATGCAGGTACAGGTGACCGCGCTGACCCGGGCGATGCACGCCCCCACCCGCCTGCCGGACGCTGCCACCCGGCCATGACCCCCGGCCCAGGACGCCGCCTGATTCCCGCATATCTGGTCACCGGTGGCCGTTCCGCGCCCACCGGCCCCGCGCTCGACCGGCTCGCCGTGCTCGTCCGTACGGATGCGGACCTGCCGCCGGGCTCCGGTTCCGAGCAGCGCAGACTGTGTGAACTCCTGGAGCCGGGAGCCCTCACCGTCGTCGAGTGCGCCGCACATCTGGAACTCCCGGTCAGCGCCACCGTCTTCCTGGCCACGGATCTCGTGGCCGCCGGACATCTGCACGCTCGACCACCGATCCCCAGTGCCGGTGAGATCGACCGGTCGCTCGTCGAGAGGCTGCTCGTTGGACTCCGTTCCCTCCACTGACCGGGGCGGCATCGGCTATCTGCCGAGTGCCGCCGAGACCCTGATGAAGCTCGTCGTCACGGGTCCGTTCGGCGTGGGCAAGACGACCCTGATCCGTACCCTGTCGGAGATCCCGACCCTGCACACGGAAGAGGTGATGACGCAGTCCAGCACCGGACTCGACAACACCGCCGGGCTTCCCGACAAGACCACGACCACGGTTGCCATCGACTTCGGCCGGCTGACCGTCCAGGACGATCTGGTGCTCTACATGTTCGGCACCCCGGGCCAGGAGCGCTTCATCCCGCTCTGGGAGGACATCGCGCGCGGCGCCCTCGGCGCCCTCGTGATGGTCGACACCCGCCGCCTCGAGGACTCGTTCGCCGTCATGGACATGGTGGAGGAGCAGGGGCTGCCGTACGCCGTGGCCGTGAACCGCTTCCCCGACGCCCCCGCCCACACCGACGAGGTCCTGCGCAAGCATCTCGACCTCGCCCCGGGCACCCCCCTCGTACAGTGCGACGCCCGTGAACGACGCGGCAGCATCAACGCCCTGATCGCCCTCGCCGAGCATGCGCTGACCTGCCTGCCCACGTCCCAGGACCCGTCATGACCGCGTACACACCGGGCACCGTGCCCGCAGCCCGCACCTCTCCCTACGAGCCGCTCGAGCTGTACGGACCGGGTTTCGCAGCCGATCCGCACGGCCACTACCGTGAACTGCGCGCCCAGGGGCCGCTGGCCCGGGTCCGTATCGCTCCCGGGATCGACGCGCTGCTGGTCACGGACTACCAGGCCGCCGTCGATCTGCTGCGCGACACCGACACCTTCACCAAGGACCCGCGCACCTGGCAGGCGGGCGTGCCGGCCGACTCGCCGGTCCTGCCCGTGCTCGGTTACCGGCCCACCGCGCTCTTCACCGACGGCGCCGTCCACGCCCGGTACCGCGAGGCCATCAACGACACCCTCGCGCTGATCGAGCCGCACCTGCTGAGGACGGAGGTGGCCCGGGTCGCCCAGCAGCTCATCGGCGCCTTCTCGTCCACCGGCAGAGCCGATCTCATCGCCCAGTACGCCAGACTCCTCCCCCTGCACGTCTTCACAGCGGCCTTCGGAGTGCCGCCGGGGGCCAGCGAGCGGATCGTCCGCGGCATTGGCGGAATGATGGACTCGGCCGATGGTGCGGCAGCGGCGTACGCCGATCTCGTCGGCGTCGTGACCAGCCTCGTCGCCGATCGGCGTGCGCGGCCGGGGCGCGACCTGACCACGTATCTGCTCGCGCATCCTGCAGCACTGGACGACGACGAGGCCGTGCGGCAGATCACATTGATCATGAGTGCCGGACACGATCCGACGACCAATCTGATCGGCAACGCACTGCTCCACATGCTCGGCACCGGACACACGGGATCCCTGCACGGCGGCGCGACGACCGCGCACGAAGCGATCGACGAAGTGCTCTGGCGGGACCCGCCGATGGCCAATCTCGGGGCCCACTACCCCCGGCACGACACGGAGTTCCACGGCATCCCTCTCCGCGCGGGGCAACTGCTCCTGGTCTCCTTCGCAGCCGCCAACACACAATCGCTGCCCGGCCTTTCGGACCCTGCGGTGCGTTCCGGAACCGGTGCGCATCTCGCCTGGTCGGCGGGTCCGCACCGATGCCCGGCGAAGCAGCCCGCGCTGCTGATGGCGATGACCGCGATCGAACAGCTCACCAGTCAGCTCTGCGACCTCGAACTGTCCGTCGACGCCGCGGAGCTGATCTGGCGACCCGGGCCCTTCCATCGCGCGCCGGCTCATCTTCCGGTCCGTTTCACCCCTCTCGACACCCTCCCCGAAGCGGACCCCCGTACGGTCCAGGACGGTGTCGATCACGCCGCGAGCCGTGTCGGTGGTACGCCGAACGGGTGAGGGGCGAGAGAATTGCCCGATGAACAGCGAGCGCAGCCGGCGCACAGCCAACCGGCTTACGGACGGGGTGGTTCTGTGAGCAGGTACGACAGGTACGACAGGTACGACGCCACCGACGAACAGTGGGAAGGGCTCGCCCAGGTCGTACCGCTGAGGGGGCGCAACGAATGGCCCTCCCGCGTCGACCACCGCACGGTGCAGGACGAGCGTAATCCGGCCGAACAGCGCCGGCTGGTCGTACTCAGGGTCCAGGTGTTCGCGGACGCGCGCGAGGTGGCCGAGTACCTGGTGGCACAGATTCCGGTGCTGCTCGATCTGACGGGCGCCGAGACCGACGTGGCCAAGCGGATCCTCGACTTCAGCAGCGGCGTGGTCTTCGGACTGGGCAGCGGGATGCACCGCGTCGACCGCAATGTCTTTCTGCTCGCGCCGGTCGGCATGGAGGTCGAGGGGGTCACGGCCGCGGGCGTACCTCAATCGTAGGAAGGTCGTGCGGGCGGAACGGTTCGCCGGCCGGCGGCGTGCGTACGGTCCGCTCATGACTGTGATCACCACGAGGACCACACCCACGCGCACCGGTGTCCAGGTCCGTCCCTTCGTCAGCGAACTGAGGCTCTCCGCCTTCGCCTCGTACCGCCGTGCGGCGATCCCCCTCGGCCCGTTCACCCTTCTGACCGGGGCGAGCGGCAGCGGGAAGACGACTGCCCTTCGCGCGTACGAGGCGCTGGCCGGGCTCGCTTCCGGCGACCCGCTGGAAGAGGTCTTCCCGGACCCCGGGGCCTGGGTGCCCGAACGGGCCGGGGCGGATGCGCAGGGGCGGCGGGGGTTCCGGCTCGGCTGCACGGTGGAGGGCCCGGCCGGTCCGGTGGGACTGGATCTCGCCGTCCAGGCCGAGCCCACCCTCCGCATCGTCGGCGAACGGCTCGTGGACGCCGGCGAGACGCTGCTGACCACGGCCCTGCGGGATCCCAGGCGCTCCGCCGTCCAGGCGGCCTGGCACACCGCGGGCGCGGTACCGGTGACACGGGCCCCGTTCCCCGACGACCGGCTCGGTACGGCGCTGTTGCCGCTGCGGGTCGCGGGAACCACGCCGGGGCAGTTACGGGTGCTGGCCGCAGCCGAGCAGGTGGTGGTGGCGTTGCGGTCGGCCTTCGCCTGCGATCCGCAGCCGCGGCGGATGCGTGCCGCGGTTCCGGTCGGGGAAGGACGGCTGACGACCGCGTGCGACAACCTCGCCGACGTACTCCACCGCACACACACCCAGTGCGCCCAACGGCACGCCCGGCTGGTCGCCACCGCGGACGCCGGGTGCGCGGGACCCGTGACGGGACTGACCGTCGAACACCTCGCGGGCGGAGCCGTACAGGCCAGGGCGGGGCGCGGGGCCGGGCACAGTACGCCCTTGCGCCGCCTCGGCGACGGCGAGCTCAGGTATCTGGCGTTCGCCCTCGTGCTGCTGACCGGCCCCCATGTGCTGGTCGTGGAACCGGCCGCGGAGGTGCCGTCGGCGATGCAGGCGC
The DNA here is from genome assembly GCF_045207585.1 of Streptomyces sp. NBC_00887. Lineage (NCBI taxonomy): Bacteria > Bacillati > Actinomycetota > Actinomycetes > Kitasatosporales > Streptomycetaceae > Streptomyces > Streptomyces sp. NBC_00887. The sequence goes on along the minus strand of NZ_CP108788.1, from coordinate 3,932,859 downwards.
TCACCGTCCTCGCCGACGGGCTCGACCGGAGCCTGGACGCGCGGCAGACACGTGAACTGCTGGCGCTGGCGTCCTCGATCTGCGCGGACGGTCACATCCGGCTGCTGGGCACCGTCACCGAGGCGACCGCGGCACTGGCCCGCGGGACGGCGGGTGTGACAGTGGTAGACCTGGCACCGTGACGGAATTCGATGTAGCTGAACTGCAGCGGCGGCTGGCCGACTTCGCGGCGGCACGGGCCTGGGAGCAGTACCACACCCCGAAGAATCTGGCGGTCGCGCTGAGCGTCGAGGCCTCCGAACTCCTCGAGATCTTCCAGTGGCTGACACCGGAGCAGTCGGCGCGGGTGATGGAGGATCCCGGCACGGCGCACAGGGTCGTGGACGAGGTCGCCGACGTTCTGGCGTATCTGCTGCAGTTCTGCGAAGTGCTCGGTGTCGACGTGCTGGCGGCGCTGGCGGCCAAGATCGACCGGAACGAAGTGCGCTTCCCGGCGCCGAAACCCACTGAACTCCACGATCGTCACTCTTCGGAGTGATCAACTTCTCGACAATCGACTTCCTGTCCACAGATTTCCGATTTCCTCTGGCATTTCGGTGCCGCTCACCTCACTGTGGGTAATGAAGAAGGTGAGCGGGTTTTCGCGACGACGGGGGAATCACATGGAAGCGGAGCGGCTTATCGAGGCCGGACGACGAGCCCTCGCGGCGAGCCGGGGAACCCCGGCCATCATGGCGGAGGCCTGGCAGGCGCAGGCCCTCGCCCGGACGGTCGGCGGACAGCTGGTGCGCTGCGGACCGGCTGAGTTACGGACCGACGCGCGCGGGCTCAGCGAGATCGGCGGACGGGGCGCCGCGGTGCTCGACCACCCGATGGTGCCGGCCGGTGCCGCACGGGCGGCACAGCTCACCGAAGTGACCGATGTGCCACGCGCGTTGGGCGCACTCGGCCTGCTCCTCGGTGATGTGGGCATCGCACTCGTCGGCGTTGCCTGCGATACGGAGGAGGACGGGCTCTACTGGCAGTGCATCGAGGCGATAGACGCCGTCGACGAATCGATCGACAGGGTGTACGGGATGCTCAGACGGCTCGCCGAGCAGGAGCAGGAGCGGGAACAGGAGCAGGGCCGGGAGCGTGACGGTCCGTACGGAGTGATCCGCGGCCCTGCCGGCTTCGTGGCCGGGCAGTCATGAGCAGCCGGGAAGTCATGGGCCCCGTCCGAAGGTGCAGGATGGAGGCATGGATCTTCGAATCTTCACCGAGCCCCAGCAAGGGGCCGATTACGACACCCTGCTGACAGTCGCCAAGGCCACCGAGGATCTCGGCTTCGACGCCTTCTACCGCTCGGACCACTATCTCCGCATGGGCTCCGGGGACGGACTGCCCGGACCGACCGACGCGTGGATCACCCTGGCCGGTCTTGCCCGCGAAACCAAGCGGATCCGGCTCGGCACGCTGATGACGGCAGGCACCTTCCGGCTGCCCGGAGTGCTGGCCATCCAGGTGGCCCAGGTCGACCGGATGTCCGGTGGCCGGGTCGAGCTGGGCCTGGGCGCGGGCTGGTTCGAGGCGGAGCACAAGGCGTACGGCATTCCGTTCCCGAAGGAGAAGTTCGGCCGCCTCGAGGAGCAGCTGGCGATCATCACCGGCCTGTGGGAGACCGAGGTCGGCAAGACCTTCACCTACGACGGCACGTACTACCAGCTCACCGACTCACCCGCGCTTCCCAAGCCGGCCCAGGCCAAGGTGCCTGTCCTGATCGGCGGGCACGGTGCGGTACGCACCCCGCGGCTGGCCGCACAGTACGCGGACGAGTTCAACATCCCCTTCGCGTCGATCGAGGACAGCGAGAAGCAGTTCGGCCGTGTCCGGGAGGCAGCGAAGGCGGCCGGCCGTGCCCCGGACGACCTGGTGTACTCCAACGCCCTGGTGGTCTGCGCCGGGAAGAACGACGCGGAGGTGGCCCGGCGGGCTGCCGCGATCGGAAGGGACGTCGAGGATCTCAAGGCGAACGGCCTGGCGGGCTCGCCCGACGAGGTGGTCGACAAGATCGGCCAGTACGCCGCGATCGGAGCGTCCCGGATCTACCTGCAGATCCTCGACCTGCACGACCTGGAACACCTGGAGCTGATCTCGTCGCAGGTCCAGGCCCAGCTGAGTTGACGGGAAGGAACAGCTGTGCAATCCGCCCGGACTCCTCACGAGCCGACCGGCCGCACCCTCGGCGACGCGCTCGCCGAAGGCACCGTTCTGCTGGACGGCGGTCTCTCCAACCAACTGGGGGCGCAGGGGTGCGATCTGTCCGACGCCCTGTGGTCGGCCCGGCTCCTGGCCGACGCGCCCCAGCAGATCGAGGCGGCCCACGCGGCCTACGCACGGGCGGGTGCGCAGGTGCTCATCACGGCCAGTTACCAGGCGACGTTCGAAGGGTTCGGGCGGCGCGGGATCGGGCGGGACCGGGCCGCGGAGCTGATGGCCGGCAGCGTGGAGCTGGCACGCCGGGCCGGGGCGGGGACAGGGCGGGAGCTCTGGGTCGCGGCCTCCGTCGGACCGTACGGGGCGATGCTCGCGGACGGCAGCGAGTACCGCGGCCGCTACGGGCTGAGCGTCCCCGAGCTGGAGCGCTTCCACCGCCCCAGGGTGGAGACGCTGGCTGCGGCGGGCCCCGATGTGCTGGCCCTGGAGACGGTGCCGGACATCGACGAGGCCGAGGCGCTGCTGCGGGCGGTTCAGGACTGCGCCGTCCCTGTCTGGCTCTCCTACTGCGTGGCGGGTGACCGGACCAGGGCGGGCCAGCCGATCGAGGAGGCCTTCGGGATCGCCACGGGCAACGACCAGGTGGTGGCCGTCGGGGTCAACTGCTGCGACCCGGCGGACGCGGAGCGTGCGGTGGAGGTGGCGGCGGCCGTGACCGGGAAGCCCGTCGTCGTCTACCCGAACAGCGGCGAGGTGTGGGATGCCGAGGGCCGGAGGTGGACCGGGGAGAACACCTTCGACCCGGGGCGGGTGCGCGCCTGGCAGCGGGCCGGCGCCCGGCTCATCGGGGGCTGCTGCCGGGTCGGCCCCTCCGAGATCGCAGAGCTGGCCGCGCTGCCAGGACGGACCGGAGGCGAAAATGCCTGGTAGGGGGTGGGGTGCAGGGCCATACTCGGACGGGTGTTCCTGACTATCAGCACGACCGGCACCCCTGAGCGTCCCGCCACCGATCTCGGCTTTCTGCTGCACAAGCATCCCGAGAAGGCGCAGACGTTCTCCACCTCTCACGGCACCGCGCACGTCTTCTACCCCGAGGCATCCGTGGAGCGCTGCACGGCCGCGCTCCTGCTGGAGGTGGATCCGGTGGCGCTGGTGCGGCGAGGCAAGGGCAAGGGCCGGGGCGGTGCCCCCGACGCGGCGCTCGCGCAGTACGTCAACGACCGGCCCTACGCGGCCTCGTCCCTTCTCTCGGTCGCGATGACGACGGTCTTCAAGTCCGCGCTGAACGGGGTGTGCCGCGCCATGCCCGAGCGGGTCCAGGAGCTCCTGCCGCTGCGCATCGAGGTGCCCGCGCTGCCGGCCCGCGGCGGCGTCGAACTGGTGGAGAAGCTCTTCGGGCCGCTCGGTTGGAGGAGCGTCGACGCCGTAGCCGTACCGCTGGACGGGAAGTTCCCGGAGTGGGGTGACTCGCGCTACGTACGGCTCGCGCTGGAGGGGGAGTTGCGGCTCGCCGACGCCCTGCGCCAGCTCTATGTGCTGTTGCCGGTGCTCGACGACGCCAAGCACTACTGGGTGGCGCCCGACGAGGTGGACAAGCTGCTGCGGGCGGGCGAGGGCTGGCTGGCCGAGCACCCCGAGCAGCGGCTGATCACCAGCCGGTACCTCTCCCGCCGTTGGGGTCTGACCCGGCAGGCGATGGAACGGCTCGAACTGGTGCGGCTCGCCGAGTCCGACGACCTGGAGGTGGAGAGCGTCGACAACGCCGTGGACGAGACCACCGACACCGAGGAGAAGCCGGTGCCGCTCGCCGAGCAGCGCCGTGCGGCGATCCTGGAGGCACTGCGCGCCGCCGGGGCGAGCCGGGTGCTCGACCTGGGCTGCGGACAGGGCCAGTTGGTGCAGGCGCTGCTCAAGGACGTGCGGTTCACGGAGATCGTCGGGGTCGACGTGTCGATGCGTGCCCTGACGATCGCCTCGCGCAGGCTGAAGCTGGACCGGATGGGGGAGCGGCAGGCCGGCCGGGTCACGCTCCGCCAGGGCGCACTCACGTACACCGACAAGCAGCTCAAGGGATACGACGCCGCGGTGCTCAGCGAGGTGATCGAGCACCTCGACCTGCCTCGGCTGCCCGCGCTGGAGTACGCGGTGTTCGGTTCGGCGCGGCCGCAGACCGTGCTCGTGACCACGCCGAACGTCGAGTACAACGTCCGCTGGGAAACGCTCCCGGCCGGACACGTGCGCCACGGCGACCACCGTTTCGAATGGACCAGGGAGGAATTCCGCTCCTGGGCCCGGCAGGTGTCCGAGCGTCACGGCTACGGCGTCGCGTTCGTACCCGTGGGGCCGGACGACCCCGAAGTGGGGCCGCCCACACAGATGGCTGTCTTCACGAGGTCCGCGGGGAAGGACGCGACCGGAGAGAAGGCCGGTGCGGAGACCGGCCGGATGACGGACGGGAAGGCCGGCACGGAGACCGGCCGGATGACAGACGAGAAGACGAAGGAGGCGAAGGCCGCATGACCAGTACCTCTCGCACACTGCCGGTGACCGACCTCTCCCTCGTGGTGCTCATCGGCGCCAGCGGATCGGGCAAGTCCACCTTCGCCCGCAAGCACTTCAAGCCCACCGAGATCGTCTCCTCGGACTTCTGCCGCGGCCTCGTCGCCGACGACGAGAACGACCAGAGCGCGAGCCGTGACGCCTTCGACGTCCTGCACTTCATCGCGGGCAAGCGCCTCGCCGCCGGACGGCTCACCGTCGTCGACGCCACCAACGTGCAGGCAGAGAGCCGCAAGCAGCTCGTGCAGCTGGCCCGGGAGCACGACGTGCTGCCCATCGCCGTCGTGCTCGACCTGCCCGAGGAGGTCTGCCTCGCGCGCAACGCGAAGCGGCCCGACCGCGCGGACATGCCGCGCCATGTCGTCCAGCGCCACCGGCGTGAGCTGCGCCGTTCGCTGCGCGGACTGGAGCGCGAGGGCTTCCGCAAGGTGCACGTCCTGCGCACCGAGGAGGAGGCCGACAGCGCCGAAGTCGTCCTGGAGCGCCGCTACAACGACCTCCGCCACCTCACCGGTCCCTTCGACATCATCGGTGACATCCACGGCTGCAACTCCGAGCTGGAGTCCCTGCTCGGCAAGCTCGGATACACCGACGGCGCGCACCCCGACGGGCGCACCGCCGTGTTCGTCGGCGACCTCGTCGACCGCGGTCCCGACAGCCCCGGTGTGCTGCGCCGCGTCATGTCCATGGTGTCGGCGGGCAACGCCCTGTGTGTCCCGGGCAACCACGAGAACAAGCTCGGCCGGTACCTCAAGGGGAGGCAGGTCCAGGTCAGATACGGACTCGCCGAGACCATCGAGCAGCTGGAGCGGGAGGACGCGAAGGACCCGGAGTTCCGCGAGCAGGTGAAGGAGTTCATCGACGGGCTGGTCAGCCACTACGTCCTGGACGGCGGCAAGCTGGTCGTCTGCCACGCGGGGCTGCCCGAGAAGTACCACGGGCGCACCTCGGGGCGGGTCCGTTCGCACGCGCTGTACGGGGACACGACCGGCGAGACCGACGAGTTCGGCCTGCCCGTGCGCTACCCGTGGGCGGAGGACTACCGCGGCCGCGCGGCCGTGGTCTACGGACACACCCCGGTGCCCACCACCTCCTGGGTCAACAACACCCTGTGCCTGGACACCGGAGCCGTCTTCGGCGGGAAGATGACCGCGCTGCGCTGGCCGGAGCGCGAGATCGTCGACGTACCGGCCGAGCAGGTCTGGTACGAGCCCGTGAAGCCCCTGACCACCGAGGCCCCCGGGGGCCGTGAGGGGCGCCCGCTCGACCTCGCCGACGTGCAGGGCCGCCGCATCGTGGAGACCCGCCACATGGGCCGCGTCGCGGTGCGCGAGGAGAACGCGGCGGCGGCCCTCGAGGTGATGAGCCGGTTCGCCGTCGACCCGAGGCTGCTGGCCTACCTCCCGCCGACCATGGCCCCGACCGCGACGTCCCACGAGGAGGGCTTCCTGGAGCATCCGGCCGAGGCCTTCGCCCAGTACCGGGCGGACGGCGTCACCAAGGTCGTCTGCGAGGAGAAGCACATGGGCTCGCGTGCGGTGGCCCTGGTCTGCCGCGACGCGGACGCGGCCCGTGAGCGCTTCGGTGCCGAGGGCCCCACCGGGGCGCTGCACACCCGTACCGGCCGGCCGTTCCTGGACGACGTGGCGCTCACCGAAGTGATCCTCGGCAGGCTCCGCACGGCCGTCACCGCAGCCGGCCTCTGGGAGGAGTGGAACACGGACTGGGTGCTGCTGGACGCCGAGCTGATGCCCTGGTCCCTCAAGGCGGCCGGGCTACTGCGCTCGCAGTACGCGGCGGTCGGCGCCGCGTCGGGCGCGGTCCTTCCCGTGGCGGGCGAGGCCCTGGCCGCGGCGGCTGCCCGCGGTGTGGACGTCGGCGCTCTCGCCGGACGTCAGCAGGAGCGTGCCGCGGACGCTGCGGCCTTCACCGAGGCCTACCGCCGCTACTGCTGGAGCACCGAGGGACTCGACGGTGTCCGCCTCGCGCCGTTCCAGATCCTCGCCGTGCAGGGCCGCTCACTCGCCTCCGTACCGCACGACGAGCAGCTGGCCTGGCTGGACCGCCTGGTGGAGCACGACCCGACCGGGCTGCTCCAGGTCACCCGGCGCCTCGTCGTCGACACAGGGGACGAGGACTCCGTGCGCGCCGGCATCGACTGGTGGCTGGAGATGACCGGGCGCGGCGGTGAGGGCATGGTCGTCAAGCCGCTCGGCGCTCTCGTCAGGGACGGGAAGGGCAGGCTGGTCCAGCCGGGCGTCAAGGTGCGCGGCCGGGAGTACCTGCGGATCATCTACGGGCCCGAGTACACGCGTCCGGAAAATCTGGACCGGCTGCGTTCGCGGTTCCTCGGCCACAAGCGGTCGCTGGCCCTGCGGGAGTACGCCCTCGGCCTGGAGGCCCTGGACCGGCTGGCCGACGGAGAGCCCCTGTGGAGGATCCACGAAGCGGTCTTCGCGGTACTGGCCCTGGAGTCCGAGCCGGTCGACCCCCGGCTGTAGCTCCCGGCCGGGGCCGGGAACCGGTTGGCCGTTCGCGGGGTGAACGGTGCTCCGCGCGGTGAGGATGGAGACATGGGATTCCATGTCGATTCCGAGGCCGGGCGGCTGCGCCGCGTCATCCTGCACCGCCCCGATCTGGAGCTGAAGCGGCTCACCCCCAGCAACAAGGACGCGCTTCTGTTCGACGACGTGCTGTGGGTGCGCCGCGCCAGGGAGGAGCACGACGGCTTCGCCGATGTCCTGCGCGACCGCGGTGTGGAGGTCCACCTCTTCGGTGACCTGCTCCGTGAATCCCTCGACATCCCGGTGGCGCGGCGGCTCGTGCTCGACCGGGTGTTCGAGGAAAAGGAGTACGGGCCGCTCGCCACCGAGCACCTGCGTGCCGTCTTCGAGGAGCTGTCGGCCGCCGAACTGACCGAGGCGCTGGTCGGCGGGATGACGAAGCGGGAGTTCCTGGAGCGGCACGCCGAGCCGACGTCCGTCCGCTTCCATGTCATGGACCTGGACGACTTCCTCCTCAACCCGCTGCCCAACCACCTCTTCACCCGCGACACCTCGGCATGGATCTACGACGGGGTGTCCATCAACGCGATGCGCTGGCCGGCCAGGCAGCGCGAGACCGTGCACTTCGAGGCCATCTACCGGCACCATCCGCTGTTCACCGGCCCGGAAGCAGGCGTCTTCCACCACTGGTCCGAGGGGCAGCACGACTACCCGTCCACCATCGAGGGCGGCGACGTCCTCGTGATCGGCCGGGGTGCCGTCCTTATCGGGATGAGCGAGCGCACCACTCCGCAGGCCGTGGAGATGCTCGCCAGGGGTCTCTTCGACACCGGGTCGGCCCGGACGATCGTGGCGCTCGACATGCCCAAGCGCCGCGCGTTCATGCACCTCGACACGGTGATGACGATGATCGACGGGGACACGTTCACGCAGTACGCCGGGCTGGGGATGCTCCGTTCCTACACGATCGAGCCTGGCAGCGGCCCCCGGGAGCTGAAGGTCACCGACCACCCGCCCGAGCACATGCACCGGGCCATCGCCGCCGCGCTGGGCCTGGACGGGATCAGGGTCCTCACCGCCACCCAGGACGTCCACGCGGCCGAGCGCGAGCAGTGGGACGACGGCTGCAACGTCCTGGCCGTGGAACCCGGGGTCGTCGTCGCGTACGAGCGCAACGCCACCACCAACACCTTTCTGCGCAAGGAGGGCATCGAGGTCATCGAGATCCGCGGCAGTGAGCTGGGGCGGGGCAGAGGCGGTCCGCGCTGTATGAGCTGCCCGGTGGTGCGCGACCCGGTGTGAGCGACCGACCGACCGAATGAGCGGCCCGGCGGTGCGCGACACCGATTTCCAGGGGCAACAGGGCACCCCACCATCTCTGTATATCAATGCGTAGTCTCGTATAGACTTCCAGGGTCACTGTATGCGTGTCCTCAGCCCGACCCAGGAGCAGCCACCATGGCCATAGACCTCGCAGGCCGCCACTTCATCAAGGAGCTGGATTTCACGGCCGAGGAGTTCCGCGGCCTGATCGCCCTGGCTGCCGAGCTCAAGGCCGCCAAGAAGGCGGGCGAGGAGGTGCAGCGGCTGCGCGGGAAGAACATCGCGCTGATCTTCGAGAAGACCTCGACCCGCACGCGGTGCGCTTTCGAGGTGGCCGCCGCCGACCAGGGTGCCTCCACGACGTACCTCGACCCCTCCGGCTCCCAGATGGGCCACAAGGAGTCGGTCATGGACACCGCACGTGTGCTCGGCCGGATGTTCGACGGCATCGAGTACCGCGGTGACAGCCAGGAATCGGTCGAGCAGCTGGCTGCGTACAGCGGCGTCCCCGTCTTCAACGGCCTCACCGACGACTGGCACCCCACCCAGATGCTCGCCGACGTCCTCACGATGACCGAGCACAGCGACAAGCCGCTGGACCAGCTGTGCTTCGCCTACCTCGGCGACGCCCGCTTCAACATGGGCAACTCCTACGTGATCACCGGCGCTCTGCTCGGTATGGACGTCCGGATCGTCGCGCCCGAGGCGTACTGGCCGGCCCAGGAGGTCGTGGCGCAGGCCCGCAAGCTCGCGGAGTCCAGCGGCGCGCGCATCACCCTCACCGAGGACATCGCCGAAGGCGTCCGCGGCACCGACTTCGTCGCCACCGACGTCTGGGTCTCCATGGGGGAGCCCAAGGAGGTCTGGGACGAGCGGATCGCCGCGCTCGCGCCGTACGCCGTGACCATGGACGTCCTGCGGGCCAGCGGCAACGACGGCGTCAAGTTTCTGCACTGCCTCCCGGCCTACCACGACCTCGGTACGAAAGTGGCCCGGGAGGTCCACGAGCGCCACGGCCTCACCGAGCTGGAGGTCACCGACGAGGTCTTCGAGTCCGGGCACTCCGTCGTCTTCGACGAGGCCGAGAACCGGATGCACACGATCAAGGCCGTTCTCGTGGCCACCATGGCGGGGCAGGGGCAGTACGCATGAGCATGCACCCGATTGGGTGAACATGCGTGGTGGCGCCTACGATAGGGGCACTTGGTGGGGTTCGGGCTCGCACGCTCGAACCCCATTTCTGTGCGCTCGGTCCGAGTCCTCCCCACGGTTTCCTCGGTCGTCCCGCCCACAGGCTCCAGGTCACCCCCGCAGCTTTCCGCGGGCGCCCCAGCCCCATCCCCAGCCCACCCCCACCCCCACGCTCCACCAGAGAAGAGAACGTCCCCCCATGAGTTCCGTCCCCTCCCCCCGGACGCCCGTGAGCCCGCCGGCGAGCCGGTCGCGCATCAAGAGCCCCGACCTGCTGGTCGCCGAGTCCGGTGCCGACCTGGAGGGCCACGGCCTCCGGCGCACCATGGGGCTGTTCCAGCTCGTGTGCTTCGGAGTCGGCGCGATCGTCGGCACAGGGATCTTCGTCGGCCTGTCCGACAGCGTCGCCGAAGCGGGCCCCGCGGTCGTGGTCTCGTTCGTCCTCGCCGCGGTCACCTGCATCTTCACCGCCTTCTCCTTCGCCGAGCTCGGCGGCGCCATCCCTGTCTCCGGCAGCTCGTACTCGTTCGCCTACGCCACGCTCGGCGAGCGCGTCGCGTTCCTCGTGGGCTGGTGCCTGCTGCTGGAGTACGGCGTCTCGGTCTCCGCGGTCGCGGTCGGCTGGAGCCAGTACGTCAACGAGCTGCTGAACAGCATCTTCGGCTGGGAACTGCCGGCCGCCCTGTCCTCGGGACCCGCGGACGGGGGTGTGATCAACCTGCCCGCGGTCGTCGTGATCATGATGGCCGCCACTCTGCTGGTGCGCGGCATCCGGGAGAGCGCGGGAGCCACGGCTGCGATGGCGGTCCTCAAGATCGGCATCCTGATCGCGTTCTGCGTGATCGCCTTCACCGCGTTCGAGGACGGAAACCTCTCCCCGTTCGCTCCCGAGGGCATGGCCGGGGTCACCGCCGGCGCGTCGCTGGCGTTCTTCTCGTACATCGGGTTCGACGCCATCACCACGGCGGGCGAAGAGGTCAAGAACCCCCGGCGGAACATCCCGATCGCGATCATGATCTGTATCGGCCTCGTCACGCTGCTCTACTGCGCGGTCGCCCTCGGGGCCATCGGGGCGCTGGGCGCGGACGCGGTGTCCGACAAGCCGGCCGCGCTCTCGCTGGTCGTCGACCAGGTCACCGACTCCGCGGTCGGCGGCGGGATCATCGCCTTCGGCGCCGTTGTCGCGATCGCGTCCGTCGTGCTCGCGGTGATGTACGGGCAGACCCGGATCCTGATGTCGATGTCCCGCGACGGACTGATCCCCCGGGTCTTCGAGCGCGTCTCGCCCCGGACGCACACGCCGGTGGCCAATACCTGGATCGTGGCGCTCCTCTTCGCGATCCCGGCGGCCTTCTCGTCGCTCGACGTCGTGGTGAACCTGACGACCATCGGCACCCTCGCGATCATGGCGGTGGTGAACATCGCGGTGATCGCGCTGCGCCGCCGCAATCCGGAGCTGAAGCGTTCCTTCCGGGTGCCGCTCTACCCGCTCAGCCCGGTCCTGGGTGTGGCCTTCTGCCTGTACCTGATGTACGGGACGGGCTGGTCGACCTGGGTGCAGTTCGTGGTCTTCCTGGCGGTCGGAGCCCTCGTGTACGCCGGCTACGGCCGCAGCCGGTCCCGGCTGGTCAACCCTGCGGGCCGGGCGGCCGCACCGACGGAAGGGTGAACCAGACGGCCTTGCCGTGCTCGGTGGCGCGATGACCGCAGGCGGAGCTGAGGGTGCGGATCAGGACCAGTCCGCGGCCGTGCTCCTGCCAGGGGTCCGGCTCGCTGCCGGGCCGGGGGCGTGAGAGGTCGCCGGGCGGGCCGGGGTCGTGATCGTGCACCTCGACCTGGCAGCCGGTCGCCATGAGCTCCACGACCAGTTCGATGGGCCCCGCGCCGTCGGTGTGCTCCACGGCGTTGGCGACCAGTTCGGCCGTGAGGAGCTCGGCCGTGTCGCTGTCCGCCGGTGCGTCGATGTCCGCCAGCGCCGTACGGATGAGGGCGCGGGCGATCGGCACGGCGGCCGTGGAGTGCGGCAGTGCGACGCGCCAGGAGGTGGGCACGGGGGCGGGGGCGTCGGGCGGCAAGGTGGTTTCCGTTCGGGAGCGGGACATCCTGCACCGGGCTTCCCTGCCGAGCTGCGCCGGAGGGTCGTACCGGACGTCTGTACGGAGAGTTCTGTACGGAGATTTCAGTACCGAAGGTTCTGTACCGATGTTCCGCAGGGAGGCTCTGTACCGAAGTTCTGCACCGAAAGTTCGGTACCAGGACTTCCTGGGTCCAACCTTACGAAGTGCACCGCCTCAGACATAGGGGCGGTCGACCGGCACAAACGGGACCTTCGCCACACCGGCGCGACGGATCAGTTATTGCGCACTCATGACGGAAGTCACGCATGAGTGATAACTTCGAAGCGGATCACAGCAGCCCGACGGCTGAAGGGGACCCCTTCCATGAGCCCGTTCACCGGCACCGTCCCGCATACGGAGCGATGGGAACATCTGCGCCTGACGAAGCACGACGGGGTGGCGACCGTCACTCTCGCCCGGCCCGAGAAGCTCAACGCACTCACCTTCGGCGCCTACGCCGACCTGCGCGACCTCCTTGCCGAGCTCTCCCGTGAACGCTCCGTGCGCGCGCTCGTGCTCGCGGGTGAGGGGCGCGGATTCTGCTCCGGCGGCGATGTCGACGAGATCATCGGCGCCACGCTCGCCATGGACACCGCACAACTGCTCGACTTCAACCGGATGACCGGACAGGTCGTACGTGCCCTGCGGGAGTGCCCCTTCCCCGTCATCGCCGCCGTGCACGGGGTCGCCGCCGGGGCCGGGGCGGTCATCGCGCTCGCCGCCGACTTCCGCGTCGCCGACCCCTCCGCCCGCTTCGCCTTCCTCTTCACCAAGGTGGGTCTCTCCGGCGGGGACATGGGGGCCGCCTACCTCCTGCCGCGTGTCGTCGGCCTCGGCCATGCCACCCGGCTCCTGATGCTCGGCGAACCCGTCCGCGCCCCCGAGGCCGAGCGCATCGGAATGATCAGCGAGATGGCGGAGGAGGGCAGGGCCGACGCACAGGCCGCGGAACTCGCCCGCCGGCTGGCCGACGGCCCCGCCCTCGCCCTCGCCCAGACCAAGGCCCTCCTCACCGCCGAGCTCGACATGCCGCTCGCGGCCTCCGTCGAACTGGACGCCGCCACCCAGGCGCTTCTCATGAACGGTGAGGACTACGCAGAGTTCCACGCCGCCTTCACCGAGAAGCGGCCGCCGAAGTGGCAGGGCCGGTAGCGCGATGCCCTCCTCCGCTGCGGACACTCCGCGCACCGGACGGATCGCGGTCATCGGCGGCGGGCCCGGCGGGCTCTACGCCGCGGTCCTCCTCAAGCGGCTCGACCCCCGGCGCGAGATCACCGTCTGGGAGCGCAATGCGCCCGACGACACGTTCGGCTTCGGCGTGGTCCTCTCCGACGAGACGCTCGGCGGCATCGAGCACGCCGACCCCGTCGTGTACGCGGCGCTGCGGGACGAGTTCGTCCGCTGGGACACCATCGACGTCGTCCACCGGGGCACCACCCAGACCTCGGACGGCCACGGCTTCGCCGCGCTGGGCCGCCGCAGGCTCCTGCAGATCCTGCACGAGCGCTGCGGGTCCCTGGGCGTACGACTCCGCTTCGGGGCCGAGGCCCCGCCCGCTGCCGAGCTCGCCGCCCACCACGACCTGGTCATCGCCGCCGACGGTGTGCACAGCGCCACACGCGAGGCCGACGCCGCCCACTTCGGCCCGCGGACCGCCACCCATCGCAACCGCTACATCTGGCTCGCCGCCGACTTCGCGTTCGGCGCCTTCCGCTTCGAGATCGCCGAGACCGAGTACGGCGTGATGCAGCTGCACGCCTACCCCTTCTCGCCCGACGCCTCCACCGTCATCGTCGAGATGCGCGAAGAGGTCTGGCGGGCGGCCGGCCTCGACACCTGTGAGGCCACCGAGTCGACCGAACGCTGCGCCAAGGTCTTCGCCGAGGCCCTCGGCGGCAGGCCGCTGCGGTCAAACAACTCCTCCTGGCTGACCTTCGCCACCGTCACCAACACCCAATGGGCCCACGGCAACACGGTCCTCATCGGGGATGCCGCCCACACCGCCCACTTCTCCATCGGATCGGGCACCAAACTCGCCGTCGAGGACGCCCTCGCGCTGGCCGCCTGCATCGAGGAACAGCGCGACCTGCCCGCCGCCCTCGCCGCGTACGAGGCCGAGCGGCGCCCGGTCGTCCTGTCCACGCAGCGCGCCGCGGCGGCGAGCCTGCGCTGGTTCGAGGAACTCCCGCTGTACGTGGACCAGCCGCCCCGGCGGTTCGCCTTCAACCTCCTCACCCGCAGCCGCCGCGTCACCCACGGCAACCTGCGGCTGCGCGACTCCGACTTCACCGGAGCCGTCGAGGCGGAGTTCGGCTGCCCGCCGGGAACCCCGCCGATGTTCACCCCGCTACGGCTGCGCGGCCTCGAACTCCGTAACCGCGTCGTCGTCTCGCCCATGGACATGTACTCCGCCGTCGACGGGATGCCCGGCGACTTCCACCTCGTCCACCTCGGTGCCCGCGCACTCGGCGGCGCGGGACTCACCATGACCGAGATGGTGTGCGTGAGCCCCGAAGGCCGCATCACCCCCGGCTGCACCGGCCTGTGGACCGACGAACAGGCCACGGCCTGGAGCAGGATCACCCGTTTCGTCCACGACTCCGCCCCCGGTGCCGCGATCGGCGTCCAGCTCGGCCACTCCGGCCGCAAGGGGTCCACGAAACTGATGTGGGAGGGCATCGACCAACCGCTGGACGAAGGAAACTGGCCGCTGAGCGCCGCTTCCCCGATCCCGTACGCACAGGGCGTCAGCCGGCTCCCGCACGCCCTGGACCGGGCCGGACTCGACACCGTCCGTACCCAGTTCACCGATGCCGCACGGCGCGCCGCCCGCTGCGGGTTCGACCTCCTCGAACTGCACTGCGCGCACGGCTATCTGCTCTCCGGCTTCCTCTCCCCGCTCACCAACCGGCGCACCGACGCCTACGGCGGGCGGCTGGAGAACCGCATCCGCTTCCCCCTCGAGGTCTTCGACGCGGTCCGCGAGGTGTGGCCCGAGGACCGGCCCATGACCGTCCGGATCTCCGCCACCGACTGGGCCGAGGGAGGTACGAGCCCCGAGGACGCCCTCGGGATCGCCCGCGCCTTCGCCGAACACGGCGTCGACGCCATCGACGTCTCCACCGGCCAGGTCGTCCCGGACGAACGCCCCGAGTACGGCCGCTCCTACCAGACGCCGTACGCCGACCGGATCCGCAACACCCTGGACGTTCCGGTCATCGCGGTCGGCGCCATCTCCTCCTGGGACGACGTCAACTCACTGCTCCTCGCCGGCCGCGCCGACCTCTGCGCCCTGGCCCGCCCGCATCTGTACGACCCGCACTGGACCCTGCACGCCGCCGCCGAACAGGGTTACGAGGGTCCGGGCGCCCCGTGGCCCCTTCCGTACCGGGCGGGCAGCCGCACCCCGCCGACGGGCCGCACCGACGCACCCAAGCCGCGGCTCACCCTGGGCTGAGCGTCAGACATTCGTGGCAGCGGCAGGGCAGGGGATGAGGTGAGCCCCACGAGGTGGTGCGGTACTCGGCCGCCAGCCGTTCGAGCAGTACGGCCAGTTCCTCGGCGTCCTCCCGGCTCGGCCGGCAGCCGCCCACGCCGGCCTCCGTCCACAGCCGCAGCACGGTCGGGCTGTGGACCGGCACGGCGCGGAAGGTGTGCAGGTTGCGCGTCGCCATGTCGATGGTGATGTACGTGCCCGTGTGGCGCCCGCGTCCGATCGTGGTCAGCTGCTCGTGGGCCATTCCCGGGTAGGTCGAGATCACATGGACCTTCGAGCCGCCCCGGTAGGACTTGGTGCCCGGCCGGAGCTCCTGCCCGCCGTCCCCGTACCGCCGCCAGCGCACCACGTTCGCGGCAACCAGCCAGGCCTGCTCCGGTGAGGCTTCCCGGTCCCCGTCCGTCACTTCGGCTCCGCGGTGATCAGCAGCCGGTCGGAGAGTGCCTCGTAGCCGATGCGCCGGTACACCCCGTTGCTCGTCGGATTCGCGAGGTCCGTGAAGAGCAGCACCTCCTCGGCGCCCGCCTCCCGTGCCGCACGGCTGACCTCCGCCGTCACCGCCGCCGCGTACCCCCGGCCGCGGTGCTCCGGCGGTGTGTAGACCGTCGCCACCCGCACCGTGCCCGCGATCCTGCGGGAGACGCCCGCCATCGACACCGGGACACCGTCGTCCTCCCAGACGGTCAGCCCGCCGTGCGAGGTCCGGTCGTCCACGATCCGTTCGGCCCGGTCGCCCGACTGTCCCGTCTCCTCGCCGAAGGCCCGGAACCAGTCGATGAGCAGCGCGCGGTCGGCGCAGGTCGCGGTGCGCGGGCTTCCGGCGGGCGCGGGGGAGGGCGGAACCAACTCGCGCAGACGGTACAGCCGGTGCTGCTCGTCGACACGGTGGCCGGGCCAGCGGGAGGCCAGCGCCTCGGCGGTGGCGCGGTCCGCGTTGACGCCGGGCAGGGGGAGCGCCTCGGCCGGCGGACCGATCGCGTCCGGAGCCACCGTGCCCAGGATCGGCACGAACGGCGGCGTCCGCACGAGCGTTCCGGCGACCGCCCCGTCCACCCCGCGCCACCACCCCAGCAGCGGGGATGCCTCGCCGTAGGCGTGCGGACCGCTGTGCCGCAGGGCCGCAGTGACGGTCAGCACCAGGGTGTTCTCCGCCGGCCGGGCGGCCAGTGACGCTCCTGCCGCGTCCAGGAAGACGCCGACGTCATCAGTGAAGGTCCAGGTCATGCCTCATCCTGCCGGGTCAGCAGCCTTCGGGGCACCCCGATTTCATCCTGCGTCGACTTCTGCGCCCACGAACTCCGCTCCCGCGTCCCTCAGTTGTGCGTGCAGCCGCCCGAACACCTCCGCCGAACGGCCGCCGGGCCAGTCCTTGGGCAGCAGCTCCTCGGGCAACCCGGGATCCGCGTACGGCAGCCGCCGCCAGGAATCCAGGGCGAGGAGGTAGTCCCGGTAGGCATCCTCCGGGTCGGGCGCACTCCCGCCGGCCCGCGCCTCCCAGCCCCGCAGCACGGGCTCCTGCTGCGCCAGGAAGTCCAGATGGAGCCGGGCGATCGCGTCCAGGTCCCACCAGCGGGTCACCGACTCCTTCGTCGCGGCGAAACCGAGGTGTTCCCCGCGGAACAGCTCGACGTACGGGGCGAGTTCCAGCCGCTCCAGGGTGTGCCGCGTCTCCTCGTACAGTCCGGCGGGCGCGATCCACACCCCGGGGGCGGCCGCGCCGAAGCCGAGGTTGCCGAGGCGGGAGCGCAGCAGGTGACGCTTGTGGCGCTCCGCCTCCGGTACGGAGAAGACGGCGAGCACCCAGCCCTCCCTGAGCCCGGGCGAGGGATGCCGGTAGATCCGCCGGTCGCCGTCGTCGAGCAGCTGACGCGCGTCGGCCGACAGGGCGTATCCGGCCGCCCCGTCCGCCGTCCGGGCGGGGACGAGCAGCTCGCGGCGCTTGAGCCGGGAGACGGAGGAGCGCACGGACGGAGCGTCGACGCCGACCGCGTGCAGCAGCCGGATCAGTTCGGACACCGCCAGCGGGGCGTTGCCCGGGGAGCGACCGTAGGCGCCGTAGAGGGTGACGATCAGGGAACGGGGAGAGTGCTCGGCCACGTGATCACTCTAGAGCGACTCGGCCGTGCGGGTCCGGGGAGGTGCGCAGGAGGAAGCGCTGGAGTTTGCCGGTCGCGGTCCGCGGGAGCGAGGGCAGGAACTCGATGACACGGGGGCATTTGTGCGGCGCGAGCTCCGACTTCACATGGGCGCGCAGGGAGTCGGCCGACTGCTCGGCACCCTCGCGGAGCACCACGTACGCCGCCACGATCTGACCGCGCAGCTCGTCCGCCCGGCCCACCACCGCCGCTTCGACGACGTCGGGGTGGCGCAGGAGGGCTTCCTCGACCTCGGGGCCCGCGATGTTGTAGCCGGAGGAGATGATCATGTCGTCGGCGCGGGCGACGTAGCGGAAGTAGCCGTCCGGCTCACGGACGTAGGTGTCGCCGGTGATGTTCCAGCCGTGGCGTACGTACTGGCTCTGGCGCTCGTCGGCGAGGTAGCGGCAGCCGACCGGGCCGCGCACCGCCAGCAGGCCCGGTTCTCCGTCGGGCAGTTCCTCGCCGTCGCCGTCGACCACCCGTGCCTGCCACCCGGGCACGGGTGTACCCGTGGTGCCGGGGCGGATCGCCTCGTCGGCCGCGGAGATGAAGATGTGCAGCAGCTCGGTCGCCCCGATGCCGTTGATGATGCGCAGACCCGTCCGCTCGTGCCAGGACTGCCAGGTGGCCGCGGGGAGGTTCTCCCCGGCCGAGACGCAGCGCCGCAGTGCGGAGAGGTCATGGCCGTCCAGCTCGTCGAGCATCAGGCGGTACGCGGTCGGAGCCGTGAACAGCACCGAGACCCGGTGGGCGGCGAGCGCGGGCAGGAGCTGCTTGGGGCCGGCCTGCTCCAGCAGCAGGGACGAGGCCCCGGCCCGCAGGGGAAAGACCACCAGACCGCCGAGCCCGAAGGTGAAGCCGAGCGGAGGGCTGCCGGTGAACACGTCGTCGGGGCAGGGCCGCAGGACGTGGTGGGCGAAGGTGTCCGCGATGGCCAGCACATCGCGGTGGACGTGCATACAGCCCTTGGGTCGTCCGGTGGTCCCCGAAGTGAACGCGATGAGTGCGACGTCGTCGGCGGCCGTGTCCACCGCCCGGTAGGGCCCCGGCCGGGCCGCCGCGAGCCGCGTCAGGTCGTCGGGGGCCTCTCCGCCGAACGCCGTGACCCGCAGCCCGGGTACCTGAGCCTTCATCAGGTCGTCGACCGACCTGATGTCGCACAGGGCATGACCGACCCTGGCGAGGAGACAGATCGTGGCGAGTTCCGTCGGCCGTTGCTGGGCCAGTACGGTCACGGCGACCGCGCCCGCCTTCATCACGGCGAGCCAGCAGGCGGCGAGCCACGGGGTGGTGGGGCCGCGCAGCAGCACCCGGTTGCCGGGGACGACGCCCAGGTCGTCGGTCAGTACATGGGCGATCCGGTCCACCCGGTCCCGCAGTTCCCCGTAACTCCAGACGCCGCCGTCCGGGCTGCGGAAGGCGGGGCGTTCGCTCCCGAAGCGCTCCGCGGTCCGGTCGAGCAGCTCGTATCCGCAGTTCAGCCGGTCGGGATAGAGCAGCTCGGGGAGGTCGAAGACCAGCTCGGGCCACTGTCCGGCGGGCGGGAGATGGTCGCGTGCGAACGTGTCGGAGTGAGCACTTGCGGTACCTGACGGCTTCATGAAGCATCGCCCCCTTGTCGCCCTTGGAGCGTATCGTTTGAGTGACGGCAGTCAACAGTCCGCGATAGGTCCGCGAAGAGTCGTGACAAGAGAGGCGCCGGTATGACGGCATTCTCCCTCGATCCCGGTCAAACCGCATGGTGCGACGAGCTGTACACCCTCTCGGGTGAACAGCTGCGCCCACTCGCGGAGAAGGGCACCCCTGGCCGCGTCAACCGCCCGCTGGTCGCCGCCCTCGGCGAGCTGGGGCTCCTCGGCCGGATGTTGGGATCCGGCGCGCTGGACCTCTGTCTGCTGCGCGAGTCCCTGGCCCGCGGCTGTACCGAGGCGGAGACCGCACTCGCACTCCAGGGCCTCGGCACGTATCCCGTCGCCCAGGCGGGCACCCCGCTCCAGCGCGAGCGCTGGCTCCCCGAGGTGAGTGCCGGCCGCGCCGTGGCCGCCTTCGCGCTCAGCGAGCCGGGCGCCGGATCCGACGCGGCGGCACTCGCCCTCGATGCCCGGCGCTCCGCGGGCGGGTGGCGGCTGACCGGGGAGAAGTGCTGGATCTCCAACGCCCCGGAGGCCGACTTCTACACCGTCTTCGCCCGTACGGCGGAGGGCGAAGGGGCCCGCGGCGTCACCGCGTTCCTCGTCCCCGCCGGCCGCCCAGGACTCACCGGAACGGCCCTGGACATGCTCTCCCCGCACCCCATCGGCACCCTCGACTTCGACGGCGTACCCGTCACGGACGACGACGTCCTCGGGGAACCCGGCCGCGGCTTCCGGGTCGCCATGAACACCCTGAACTTCTTCAGGCCGAGCGTCGGCGCGTTCGCCGTCGGCATGGCGCGCGCCGCACTGGACGCCACCCTGGAACACACGGCGCACCGCACCGCGTTCGGCGGACCGCTCAAGGACCTCCAGGCCGTCTCCCACCAGGTCGCCGAGATGGCCACACGCACCGAGGCCGCCCGGCTCCTGGTGTACGCGGCCGCCGCGGCGTACGACGCGGGTGAGCCGGGAGTCCCCGGCCGCGCCGCCATGGCGAAGCTGTACGCCACCGAGACCGCGCAGTTCGTCGTCGACGCGGCCGTCCAACTGCACGGCGCACGCGCCCTGCGCCGCGGCCATCTGCTCGAACACCTCTACCGGGAGGTCCGCGCGCCCCGGATCTACGAGGGTGCCACCGAGGTGCAGCGCACCATCATCGCCAAGGAGCTGTACGCGACACAGGAGATGCCCGCATGAACCCGCTCACCCGGATCAACCCCACCGAGCTCGCCCCGGCCACCGGTTTCTCGCACGCCGTCGCGGTCAGCGGCGGCCGGCTGGTCTTCCTGGCCGGACAGACCGCCCTCGACGGGGACGGAAAGGTCCTCGGGGCCACCCTGCCCGAACAGTTCGAGACGGCGCTCGGCAATCTGCTCACCGCTCTGCGCGCCGCGGGCGGCTCCCCGGCCGCCCTGGCCCGGGTCACCGTGTACGCCACCGATGTCGCCGACTACCGCTCCCACGCCCACGAACTGGGCAGGATCTGGCGCAGGCTGGCGGGGCGCGAGTATCCGGCCATGGCTGTCATCGGGGTGGCCAGGCTCTGGGACGAACAGGCACTGGTCGAGCTGGACGGCATCGCGGTGCTGGACTGAGCGAGCACGGGCCGCATCCCGTCACATGGCCGGGGCAGCCGAGGGAACGGCTGCCCCGGCCACGTCGGTTCAGTACGGCTCGACCAGCACGTGTGCGGCGCCCGGGATGCCGATCTTGAGCAGCTCGTCCTCCTCGGGGGTCGTCGGGCCGCCCGTCTCCTGCTTCAGGATCGCGCGCGACAGGTTCTGCACGAACATGGCGCGCGGGCGGCGGCGGGCCTCCCAGGCCGCGAGTGCCGCGGGCACGTCGTCCTCGGCGTCCAGTGACTCGGCCAGCACCAGCGCGTCCTCCACCGCCATGGCCGCACCCTGCGCGAGATGCGGGGTGCTCGCATGCGCGGCGTCACCGGCGATGACGACCCGGCCGACGTACCAGGGCTCCTCCACCGTGACCTGTGAGATCCGCGAATACACGACGGCGTCCGGGTCCGTGACATGGGTGAGCGCCTCGGCGACCGGCCCGGAGAACGCGGCCAGCCGCTCCGCGAGCTGCTCGTGGGCCCGCGCGGGATCCGGCCGGAAGCCCGCCGTCTCGGCGAACACCGCTCCCAGGTAAATGAGTTCGTCCGTCATCGGAGTGAGCAGCGCCTTCGCCGCCTGGTTGCCGGTGCTCATCACCACGCCCTGGACGCCGGGCGGGCGCGGCACGGTGACCCGCCAGTTGGCGAAGCCGGTGTACTCGGCCGTGAAGCGGTCGCCGTACAGCCGGGTCCGCAGCGGGGAGCCGATGCCGTCGAAGCCGACGACCAGGTCCCAGCGGCCCGTCGAGCCGTCGGACAGGGTCGCATCGACGCCGGAACCGTCGTCGGTCAGCTCGGCGATCGTCGTACCGAAGCGGATCACGGCCCCGGCAGCCGCGGCGGCGTCCCCGAGCACCCCGGCCAGGGCCGGGCGCGGGATGCCGTTGCCGGACGGGGCGTCGCCCATCCGGGGCTGCGGGATCTTGGCGAGCGTGGCGCCGGCCGGATCGCAGATGGTCAGCACCTCCCACTCGAAGCCGGCCGCGATGCAGGCGTCGAGCACACCGATCTCACGCATGACGTGAAGGGCGTTGGACGGCTGGATGATGCCGACGCCCAGCGCGTCCAGATCGTCGCGGAGCTCGGCGACCTCGACCGTGTGACCGCGCCGGGCGAGCGCTGCGGCGAGCGTCAGCCCGCCGATTCCGCCGCCATGTATCAGTACGCGCAGGGGTGTTGGCATCTCAGATCTCTCCAGAGCGAGAAGAATGAAGAGGAGTGCCCTCAGGCTCGCATGTGCGTCGGGGAGCGCCCGCACGATCTCCCCGCATCCGTCGAAGTCTCGGGATGACGGAATCGCCCGGGTAGCGGAGCGACCGCTCCGGGGCGACGCTGGAGGAGTCGGTATTCCGTATACAGCCCGACGCACGCGAGCGGGAAGGCCAGCGGTGACCAGCGAACCGCCTCCGCACCCTGCGGCCAGGTCGTACGACGGTGAAGGCATCACCGTGAGCTACGACGCGCACCGCTGCCTGCACGCCGCCGAATGCGTGCGAGGGCTGCCCGACGTCTTCCAGGCCGGGCGCAGGCCGTGGATCACGCCCGAAGGCGCGTCCGCCGACGAAGTGGCGGACATCATCCGGCGCTGCCCCGGCGGAGCCCTGCAGTACCACCGCACCGACGGGCTGCCGGACGAGGTTCCCGATGTGCCGACTCATGTCTCCCTGCACGGCGACGGGGTGCTCCACGTGCGAGGGGACCTGGTGGTGGCCACGCCGGAGGGCCCCCGGAAGGAGACCCGGGTGATGTTGTGTGGCTGCGGGCTGACCGGGAACACGCCGTTCTGTGATCACAGCGGAGTGTGCGCCGACCACGTCTGAGCGCGGCCAGGAGCGGGACCGAGCCCGTGCGGCGCGCCGGACGGGTGAATGCGGCCGGGGGATATATCTGTATTCGGTGCCCTTTGCTCCGGACCCCGCCCCGTGATCGCGCTCATCGTCTGCCACTTCGTCCTGGCTGCCTGTGCGGGCCCGCTGGTGCGCCGGCTCGGCAGGCGAGCGTTCGTGGTCCTCGCACTGCCCCCCGCCGCCGCCACGGTCTGGGCGGCCACCGAGTGGGACACCGCGGCGGCCGGACGGACGGTCAACCGGTCCTGGGAGTGGATTCCCGCCTACGGCGTCTCCTTCGATCTGCGCCTGGACGCACTGGCCGAGCTCATG
Organism: Streptomyces sp. NBC_00887; assembly: GCF_045207585.1. Lineage (NCBI taxonomy): Bacteria > Bacillati > Actinomycetota > Actinomycetes > Kitasatosporales > Streptomycetaceae > Streptomyces > Streptomyces sp. NBC_00887. The sequence continues at coordinate 3,909,927 of NZ_CP108788.1, read as the reverse complement.
GTGCTGCTCGCCGCCGGGGTCGGCACGCTCGTCCTCCTGTACTGCACCTCCTACTTCACCGACGACACCCCGCAACTGGCCGCCTTCGCCGGGAACCTGCTGGCCTTCGCCGGTGCGATGCTCGCCCTCGTCCTCGCCGACGACCTGATCACCCTCTACGTGTTCTGGGAACTGACCACGGTCTTCTCCTACCTGCTGATCGGCCACAGCAGCGAGCGCAAACAGAACCGCCGCTCGGCACTCCAGGCACTCACCGTCACCACCCTCGGCGGCCTCGCCATGCTGGTCGGCTTCCTGATCCTCGGTCAGGCAGCCGGCACCTACCGGATCTCCGCGATCGTCGCCGATCCCCCGGAGACGACCCTCGCCGTCTCGGTGGCCGTCGTCCTGGTTCTGTGCGGGGCGCTGACGAAGTCCGCGATCTGGCCCTTCAGCCTGTGGCTGCCGAACGCCATGGCCGCCCCCACCCCCGTCAGCGCCTACCTGCACGCGGCGGCCATGGTCAAGGCCGGTGTCTACCTGGTGGCGCGGCTCGCCCCCGCCTTCGCCGACGTCCCCGTCTGGCGACCCGTGATCCTCGTGCTCGGCGCCGCGACCATGCTGCTCGGCGGCTGGCGCGCACTGCGCCTCAACGACCTGAAACTCGTCCTCGCCTACGGCACGGTCAGCCAGCTCGGTTTCCTGACCGTCCTCGCCGGGGCCGGCAACTGGGACGCCGCACTCGCCGCCGTCGCGATGATCCTGGGCCACGCCCTGTTCAAGGCCGCGCTGTTCCTCGTCATCGGCGTCGTCGACCGTGCGGCGGGCACCCGTGATCTGCGCAGACTCTCCGGGGTCGGCCGCTCACTGCCGTACGTCTGTACGGTCGCCGTCCTTGCCGCCGCCTCCATGGCCGCCCTGCCGCCGTTCCTCGGCTTCGCCGCCAAGGAGGCCGCCTTCTACGCGCTGCTGCACGGCGACGCCTCGGACCGCTGGGTGCTGGCCGCCACCGTCGTCGGGTCGGTGCTGACCGTCGCGTACACCCTCCGCTTCGTGTGGGGCGCGTTCTGGCGCAAGCCCGGCGTCGCGGACACCCCCGTGCGCCGCGTCGGTGCCGCCTTCCTGGCCCCGCCCGCGCTGCTCGCCGTGGCCGGCCTGGTACTCGGCCCCGGCGTCGGGTGGACGGACAGGCTGTTCGGTGCGTACGCCGACGCCTTCCCGGTCCCCGCCCACCCCTACCACCTCGCGCTCTGGCACGGCTTCGGGACGGTCCTGGTGCTGTCCGCCCTCACCTGGGCGGGCGGTGCCGTGCTCTTCACGGGGGGCACCGCCGTCACCCGGATCTCCCGGCGGATCGCCTGGCCGACCGCCGACAGCGTCTTCGGGCACATGCTGCTCGGGCTGGAACGCCTCGCCCTGCAGATCACTGGCTTCGTCCAGCGCGGCTCGCTCTCCGTCTACCTGGCGACCACCCTGCTGGTGATGCTGGCCGGGCAGCTCGCGGTCCTCTTCACCGACCGCCCCTGGCGGGGAGCCGTCGCCCCCAGGCTGTGGGACGCACCGCTCCAGGGCGCCCTGGCCGTGCTGACCTGTGCGGCCGCCCTGTTCTGCCTGACCGTCAGCCGCCGGATGAAGGCGGTGGTGCTGGCGGGACTGACCGGGTACGGAGCCGCTCTGCTCTTCGTCGTGCAGGGCGCCCCCGATCTGGCGCTCACCCAGTTCTGCGTCGAGACCGTGTCGATGATCGTGTTCGTGCTGGTGCTGCGCCGGATGCCGGTGCACTTCCAGGAGTCCGTCAGCACCTGGCGGCGGGCCGTCCGCATTCCCGTGGCGCTGGGCGCCGCGGCGACTCTCGGCGTGGTCGTGTGGGTCTCCGCTGCCGCACGCGTCGCCGAGCCGGCGGGCGCCGCGATGGTCGAGGAAGTGGCCCACCACGGGCTCAAGGACGTCGTGGCCACGATCCTGGTCGATCTGCGGGCCTGGGACACGATGGGGGAGTCCGCCGTACTGGCAGCGGCCGCGATCGGGGTGACCAGCCTCATCTATCTGCACCGCCGCAGCGAAGCGCCCCCGACCAGACAGGAGTTGCGGGGCAGGACGGCCTGGTCGCTGAGCACGCCACAGCTGACCGGGATGCCGCAGGGCGACGACACCGCACCCGAACGCAGCTGGCTGGCCGCGGGGTCGACGCTGGCGCCGGAACACCGCTCCGTGGTCTTCGAGGTGGTGGCGAGGCTTCTCTTCCACCCCATCCTGGTGCTCTCGCTGTACCTGCTGTTCTGCGCGGAGAACATGCCCGGCGGCGGGTTCGTCGCCGGACTCGTCGCGGGACTCGCCTTCATCACCCGCTACCTGGCCGGCGGCAGGTTCGAACTCGCCGAGGCAGCGCCCCTGCAGCCCGGCCTCTTCACCGGCCTCGGCCTGTTCCTCTCCACCGGGGTCGGCCTGTTCGGCCTCGCGGAGGGCACCGTGCTGCATGCCTGGACGTACCACGGGCACCTGCCCGTGTTCGGCAGCTACCACCTGGGCACACCCGTCGTCTTCGACTTCGGGGTCTATCTCCTGGTCCTGGGCGTGGTCCTGGACATCGTGCGGGCGCTGGGCGCGAAGGTCGACCGGCAGATCGAACGGGCGGCCGGCGCCCTCGCCCCCGTACCCGGCACCGGGACGGAGGGCCGGGGATGACGGTCAGTGTCTCGCTCCTGGCCACCGCCGTGGTGCTCTGCGCGGTCGGCGGCATCCTCATGCTCACCCGGCCCCTCACCCGCATCCTGCTCGGCGCGGTCATCGCGGGCAACGGCATCAACCTCCTGGTCCTCTCCGCGACCGGTTCGGCGGGCGAGGCCCCGCTGCTCTACGGCGTGCCGCTGCGACAGGTCACCGACCCGCTGCCCCAGGCCATCGCACTCACCGCCATCGTCATCACCCTCGCCACGACGGCGTTCCTGCTGGCCATGGCGTACCGGAGCCACCAGCTGACCGGCACGGACGAGGTCCACGACGACCTCGAGGACCGGCGCATCGTGCTGCGTGCCGAAGTGCTGGGGGAGTGGGCCGAGCTGCGCGAGGAGTACCGGGCGGAAGCCGGCCGTACACCGGAGGAACGTGCCCGATACCGCGAGGAGCGCCACCGGCTGCGCTCCCGGCTGCGCGCCGACCGCGCGCTGCAGGCCCGGGGCCGGGACGCCACCGGCGATCTGTGGCACGACGTGCTGGGAGCCGATCCGGAGGACTACGTGAGCACCGACCCCGAATCCGCCGACCCCGAATCCGCCGGACCCGACACCGGCGGACCGGGGCCGACCGGTCCCGATTCCGGCGGTACCGGTCCCGGCGGTACCGGTCCCGACCGAGGAGCCGCCGGATGAACGCGCTCGTCCCGCTGCCCGTGCTGCTGCCGCTCTGCGCCACCGGGCTGAGCCTCGCCTTCGGCACCCGGCTCGCCCACTTCCAGCGCTTCATCAGCGTCGCCGTGCTCACCGCCGTCCTCGGCCTCTCCGTCGCCCTGATGATCGCCGCAGACCGCCAGGGGCCCCTCTCCGTCCACCTCGGCGACTTCGCTCCGCCGCTCGGCGTCACCCTGGTCGCCGACCGGCTGTCCGGACTGATGCTGACCGTCTCCTCGGCCATCACCCTGGCCGTCCTCGTCTATTCGCTCGGCCAGGGCATGGCCGACCGGGACAAGGAGACTCCGGTCGCCGTCTTCCACCCCGCCTACCTCATCCTCGTTGCGGGGGTGTCGTGCACCTTCCTGGCGGGCGACCTCGTCAATCTCTACGTCGGCTTCGAGATCATGCTGGTCGCCAGTTTCGTGCTGCTCACCCTCGGCGGCACCGGGCCGCGGATCAGGGCGGGTTCCACGTACGTGATCATCTCGCTGTTCTCCTCGATGCTGTTCCTGACCGCCATCGCCATGGCGTACGCGGCGGCCGGCACGGCCAACCTCGCCCAGCTGGCGCTCCGGCTGCCCGAACTGCCGCTCGGCGTGCAGACGCTGCTCCAGGCGATGCTGCTCACCGTCTTCGCCATCAAGGCCGCGGTGTTCCCCCTCGCCGCCTGGCTCCCCGACTCCTACCCGACCGCGCCCGCGCCCGTCACGGCCGTCTTCGCCGGCCTGCTGACCAAGGTCGGCATCTACTGCATGCTGCGTACGGAGACGCTGCTCTTCCCCGGGAACCGGCTCGGCGACCTCCTGATGGCCGCCGCGCTCGCCTCCATGGCCGTGGGCATCCTCGGGGCAGTCGCCCAGACCGACCTGAAGCGGCTGCTCTCCTTCACCCTCATCAGCCACATCGGCTACATGGTCTTCGGGATCGGCCTCGCCACCCGCGACGCGTACGGCGGGGCGATCTTCTACGTGGTCCACCACATCACCGTCCAGACCACGCTCTTCCTCGTCGCGGGGCTCATCGAACGCCGGGGCGGTACCAACGAGCTCACCCGGCTCGGCGGGCTGGCCAAGGCGGCGCCGTCGCTCGCCGTCCTCTTCTTCGTACCGGCCATGAACCTCGCCGGGATCCCCCCGCTGTCCGGCTTCATCGGCAAGCTCGGACTGATGCGCGCCGGTGTCGCCGAGGGCGGCGTCTGGGCCTGGATCCTGGTCGCCGGGTCGACGGTGACCAGTCTGCTCACCCTCTACGTGATGGCCAAGATCTGGAACCTGGCCTTCTGGCGCGCCGAACCGCCGGGTCAGACCGCCTACGGCACCGTTCTCGAGTCCGCCGACGAGACCGACGACGACGATGTCGACCCGGGTCCCGACCGAATCCCCGGCACCGGCGACGAACCGGTCGGGGGCACTCCGCGACCGGCGGGGCAGGCTGTCGCCGCGAGTCTGCAGGGACGGGCCGTCATCACGACGACCCGGCCGCCGGCGGCGATGCCCGCCGCCACCGCGGCGGCGGTCGCACTCGGTCTCGCCTTCACCGTGCTGGCAGGTCCGCTCACCACCTTCACCGACCGCGCGGCCGACGAACTCGTCGAACGGACCCCCTACACCGAGGAGGTGCTCGGCCGGTGAAACGCCTGATCACCCTGTCCTACCGGAACCCCGAACTGCCGCCCTTCAGCTGTGAGTTCGCCGGCCGCCGCCGCCGTGTCCTCGACCTTCCGCTGATCGCCTGGCTCACCCTCATCTGGGTGCTGCTGTGGTCCACCCTGACCTGGGCCAACGTCGTCACCGGAGTGGTCGTCGCGGTGGCCGTCTGCCTGGCGTTCCCCCTGCCCAGTGTCGACCTGGGCCTGCGGCTGCACCCCTGGGGCATCCTTCTGCTCGCCGGATACCTCCTCTACGACATGTACACCTCGGGCGTGAAAGTCACCCGGCAGATCTTCGCCGGCCGTCCGCACAGGCCCGCCGTCATCGGCGTGCCGCTCCGCTGCCGCAGCGATCTGATGCTCGCCGCCACCGCCGTCGCCGTGTCCAACGTTCCCGGCGGATCGATCGTCGAGGTGCGCAGGGACACCGCCACGGTCTTCCTGCACGTGCTCGACGCCGACAGGCCCGCGGCGCTGGACGCGGCCAGGCGCTCCGTCTGGCGTCTGGAAGAGCTGACGGTACGGGCCTTCGGTACCCGCGACGAGATCGCGAGGGTCGCGCAGGCACCCCCGGCGACCACGCAGTCCGACGACAGGAGGAACGGGTCATGAGTGGCGTCGAGACCGTCGACCATGTGCTGCTGACCGCCGCCGTGGTGGTCCTCGTCCTCGCGGGGACGCTGCTGCTCGTACGGATCCGGCGCGGCCCCTCCATGCTGGACCGGGCCATCGCCCTCGACGTCGGCGCCGCCCTGATCATCGCGGGCCTCGGCGCCAAGTCGGCGCTCGCCCGGGACCCGTTCTACTTCCCGATCATGCTGGTGCTGGCGTTCCTCGGCTTCACCGGATCCGTGGGCATCGCCCGCTTCATCGCGGTACGCGACCGTCCGCTGTCGCGCCGGACGCCCGAAGGCAAGGAGGAGCAGGAATGAGCGTCTGGCTGCAGGTCACCGACACGGCCGGTGCGGCCCTGGTGTTCATCGGCGCGGTGATCTGCCTGCTCGGGGTGATCGGCATGCTGAGGCTGCCCGACGTGCTGTCGCGCAGCCACGCGGCGACCAAGCCGCAGGCCCTCGGCCTCCTGCTGGTGCTGGCCGGCGTCGCTTTGCGGCTGCGCAGCGGCATGGACCTGGCGACGCTCGCCCTCATCGCCTTCTTCCAGCTGATGACCGGCCCGGTGGCGGCCCATCTGGTGGCCCGTTCCGCGTACCGGACCGGCCAGATCGAGCACGGTGAGCTGCTCTTCGACGAACTGGACGAGCAGCTCACCGAGCAGGATCCGGGCTCGGGAGCGGGAAAGGGATGACTCCCCGAAGGGGCGACTTCCCACTCCTCCTCATGCTCCCGGCAGCCGGTCCAGGAAGCCGCTGACCGAGCTGATCCTGCCGTCCTCCGCCAGGGTGATCACATCGAAGCCGGCGGCGGGCGCCGAGCCGTCGGCCCGGGAGACGAGGTCCCAGGTGAAGCGGACCAGGCCGTGGTGTCCGTCCGGCGTCCCGGTGGGTACGAAGTCGAAGCCGGGGAACTGTGCCTGCGCGCCGCTGATCGCCGCGGTCAGCCCGTCGTGGCCGCGCACGTCGGCCAGCGGGTCGGTGTAGGTGGCGTCCTCGGTGAAGGCGGCGGACACCGCCTTCTCGATCTCCTCGGTACTGCCGGCGTTCCAGGCGGCGAAGTAGCGTCGGACGGCGTCCTCGTGAACGGTCACGATGAGTCCCTTCCCAGGGTGCTGAGGCTGCCGATCCGTGGTTTGGAGCGGCAGGAACAGCTTGTCCCGGGGCGGCCGGGGGCGTCGATTACCTGCCGGGTCATGCCGCCGGTACGAATCCCGGGCGTCCGGGGTTCCTGCGTGCCATGATGCAGCGGGGAACCGGCCGGACGCTGGGGGGCGTATGGAAAGCACGGGTACGGTGCTGCGCGAATTGCGCGGCGCACAGAAGTCGTCCAAGGGTGTCTCGCTCTACTCGCGGTATGTGAACCGGCCGGCCGGTCGTCTGCTGGCGGCAGGTGCGTACCGTGCGGGTCTGACGCCCAATCAAGTCACCATGGTCAGTGCGGCCTTCACGTTCTCCGCCCTTGCGGCGGTGGCGCTCGCCGAGCCGTCCTGGTGGCTCGGCATCGTCGTGTACGCGGGCCTGGCCGTCGGATTCGCCTTCGACGCGGCCGACGGGCAGCTCGCCAGGCTGACCGGCCGGGGCGGCCCGGACGGGGAGTGGCTCGACCATGTCGTGGACTGCGCGAAGATGATCCTCGTCCACACCGCCGTACTGATCTCCTTCTACCGATTCGCCGAACTGCCCGCGGACGCCTGGCTCCTGCTGCCGCTCGGCTTCCTGTTCGTCGCGGTGCTCACCTTCTGTGCCGGGCTCCTGCGGGAACAGCTGGGCAAGGGGGCGGCCCGGACCGCACCGGGGGCCGCGGGCGCCACGGCTCCGGTGTCCCGGGTGCGGGCCGTGGCATTGCTTCCCGCGGACTACGGGGTGTTCGTCCCGGTCTTCCTGCTGCTCGGCGCACCCGTGGTCTTCCGGGCCGGTTACGCCGTACTCGCCGCGGTGCACGCGCTGTTCCTGGTGGCGTTCCTGGCCAAGTGGTTCAGGGAGCTGAAAGCGCTCCGGGCCGGCTGACGAGGACGTCGAGGGCGCGGCGCAGCTGGGTGCTGGACGTGTGGACGGTGTACGGGAAGTAGACGACCTCCACGCCGACTTCGGCGAAGTCGCGTTCCAGGCGCTTCCCCCTCTCCGTGCCGCGCCAGTCGTCGCCCTTGAAGATGACGTCGAACCGGACCTGCTGCCAGGTCTCGACCTTGTCGGGGACGGTCTCCACGAACGCCGCGTCCACGTAGCGCACGCTGCGCACGATCTCCAGCCGCTCGGGCAGCGGGATCACCGGCTTGTGGCCCTTGGCGAGTGCGGCCATCTCGTCGGAGACGACCCCGGCCACCAGGTAGTCGCACTGGCTGCGGGCGTGCCGCAGGATGTTCAGGTGGCCGACGTGGAACAGGTCCCACGCCCCCGGTGCGTAACCGACTCTGTGCTGCACCATCCGTTCTCTCCCCCCACGGTGGAACTGGTGCAACGACCTTACTGTGAAGAACACTTGTGCAACCCGTGAACGGATAAGCTCAAGGAAGAGGCTGTTCCGGGGGAAGGCGACCATCCGTTGTCCGCTGCTGAGCATCAGAAGCCGTTCGAGAACCGCAGACTTCTCGTGGTCTCCACCAACTACGCCCCCGAGCTGACGGGCATCGGGCCGTACGCCACCCAGCTCGCCGAGCACTGGGCGGCGTCGGGGGCCAGGACCGAGGTCCTGACCGGCATGCCGCACTACCCCGCCTGGCGGGTGGACGAGCGGTACCGGGGCGCCTGGCGGAGGCTGGAGAGCCGCGAAGGGGTGCGTGTGCACCGTCGGCGCCATTACGTGCCGTCCCATCAGACCGCGCTGCGCCGAGGCGCGTTCGAGGCGTCCGTACTCGTCCACGGCATCCTCGCCCCGCCGCCCGGACGCCCCGACGCGGTGATATCCCAGATGCCGAGCCTCGCGGGCGGTGTGATCGCCGCGCGGCTGGCACGCCGCCACCGCGTCCCCCACATACCCGTCGTCCAGGACCTGATGGGCGCCGCCGCCGCGCAGAGCGGTATCCGCGGCGGAGGCAGGGCCGCGGCCGTCGCCTCGAAGGCCGAGAGGTACGCGCTGCGCGGCGCGGCTCTCGTCGGTGTCATCCACGAGAGCTTCGTGGAGGGCGTCACCGCCCTCGGCGTGGACCCCGGACGCATCCGTGTGGTCCCCAACTGGACGCACGTGCAGAGCCCTTCGGCCGACCGCTCCGCCACCCGTGCGCGGCTCGGCTGGTCCGAGGGCACCCCCGTCCTGGTCCACTCCGGGAACATGGGCCTCAAGCAAGGGCTCGACGTCCTCGTCGACCTGGCGCGGCTGGCCCCGGACATCAGGGTCGTCCTGATGGGCGACGGCAACCAGCGGGACGGACTGCGCGCCCAGGCCGCCGGGCTGCCCAACCTCGACTTCCTCCCGCCGGCGGGCGCGGACGACTTCACCGATGTGCTCGCCGCCGCCGACGTGCTCGCGGTGACCCAGCGGGCCTCCGTGCTCGACATGAGCGTGCCGTCCAAGCTCACCTCGTACTTCGTCTCCGGACGCCCCGTCATCGCCTCCGTGGCCGACGAGGGCGGCACCGCCGACGAGGTGCGCCGCTCGGGCGCGGGAGTCCTGGTGGCACCCGAGGACCCGGCCGCGCTCGTCACCGCCGTACGCGCGCTGGCCGCCGATCCGGGGGCGGCCCGGGCGCTGGGGGCCCACGGCCCCCGGTACGTCGCACAGCACCTGAGCAGGGAGGCGGGCCTCGCCCGCTTCGACGCCCTGCTCACCGAGGCACTCGGGGACGCACGAGCCGGAACAGCGCGAGCCGGGGACACACAAGGGGGAGCACGCCGATGACACATCCGATCCGGCCCGCGGACGACCACGACGAACCGGCGCTGCTGCGCGACCAGTTCCGCCAGCTCCTGCGCTACCGGGCCCTGCTCGCCGCGGGTGTCGTGGTGGGCCTGCTCGGCGGCGGGTTCCTCGCCCTGAGCGGCGACGACACCTACACCGCCAGCGGCGAGGTCCAGGTGCGCTCCGCGACCGCCGATCCCTTCGCCACCGGCGCCTCCGCCGACAAGGGCATCAACATCGGCTCGGAGCGGCAGACCGCGGTCAGCGACACCGTGGGCGAGCTGGCAGCCGGCACCCTGCTCAAGAAGGGGGACGACGTCACCGCCAGGAAGCTGCTCACCGGCCTCCAGGTCACCAACCCGCCCAACACGCTCACCCTCCGCTTCTCCTACACCGGGGCCACACCCGAGCAGGCCCGCTCCCGCGCCGAAGCCCTGGCCAATGCCTACCTGGCACACCGCAAGGCGCGCACCCAGGAGAGCATCGACAACATGGCGAACGGCTACCGCGCCCAGCTCGAACCACTGGAGGAGAAGCGCGACCTCCTGGAGGAGCGGACCGGGGTCGACGCCGCCGACGACGTCAGCAGCGCCCGCGCCAACATCATCGTCTCCATCTCCGAGCTGAGCCGGAAGATCTCCGAGCTCAAGGCGCTCGACACCACCCCCGGCTACCTCAACAAGAAGCCCGTCGCCCCCACCGAGCCGGCCGGAGCGGGTCTCCCGCTGCTCCTGGGGCTCGGCGCCGTCGTCGGTCTCGCCCTCGGGCTGCTGCTGTCCTGGGTGCGGCTCGTCTTCGACCCCGCCGTACGCTCCCCGCGCGAGCTCGTGCGCTCCCTCGGGGCCCCGCTGCTCGGCACCCTGCCCAGGGAGCGCGCCGCCGCGGGCACCCTGCTCGCGATCGGGCGGAGCGGTTCGCGGCTGGCCGAGGAGTACCGCGCGGTCGCCTTCCGGCTCGCCTACGACCCGTCCTTCGCGGAGCGGCGCCGGCTCCTGGTCACCGCGCCGCGCGGGGACAACGCCGCGGCGGCCGCCGCCGCGGTCAACCTGGCCGCCGCCTTCGCCGAGATGGGCCGTGACGTCCTGCTCGTCGAGGCCGATCTGCGCACCCCGTCGCTGGCCGGGGACCTGGGACCGGCGGCCCACGAGGTGCGGCCGCCGCGCTGGGCCGCCGACGAGGGCGACCGCAGCTGGCCCGCGGGCGGCAGGTCCAACGTGGACGTCCCCGGCTCAGGCGCATTCGCCCTGGTGGCCGGGGCCACCGCGGACAACGTGCCGCGCGCCCTGACCTCCGCGTCCGTCGGGCGCATCGTCGCCGAGGCCGACCGCCCCGGCGCCGTCGTCATCGTCCTGGCCCCGCCGGTGCTCTCCTACGCCGACGCCGTCGCTCTCGTGGACCGGGTCGAGGGCGTCATGATCGTCTGCGACCCGCGTGAGGTGCACCGCAGCGACCTGGAGCGCATCCGCGAGATCATCGGGGCCTCCGGCGGCCAGGTGCTCGGGGCCCTGCTCCACCCTGGCCGCGGCCGGTTGCGCCGCGCGGAACGCCGGCCCAGGCCGGCCCGGCGCCACAGCGGCGGGGGGCCCCAGGGCCCGGCCGTCGACGAGGACGCTCCGGAGGTCACCGGGGACCCCGCCGAGACGATGGGCCTGCGCTCCTTCACCCTGCCGGGGGCGCGCCGGTGAGAGCCCGTACCGCGATCCTCTGCTCGGTCGCGGACCAGGGCGTGGCCGCGCTCACCAACATCCTGGTGCTCGTGGCCGCCGCCCGGCTCTCCACCGTGGCCGACTTCGCCCGCTTCTCCGCGGTCTACCTCGTCTTCACGGTGCTGCTGGGCGTCTCCGGGGCGTACAGCGGACAGCCCCTGGTCCTGCGGCGCGGCGACGGCGAGGAGACCCGGGGGGCCTGCCGCTCGGCCGTAGCGTTCACCGTGGCCGCCTCCGCCGCGCTCGGGGCGCCGCTGGCCGCCGTCGGCCTACTCGTCCCGGGGGACACCGCACGCGCCCTGACGATGCTCGGCCTCGTCCTGCCGGTCGTGCTCGGCCAGGACGCCTTGCGGTACGCCTTCTCCGCCCTCCAGCAGCCCCAGTTCGCCCTGAGCGCGGACGTGGTGAGGCTGGCCTGCGTGCTGGGTGCCCTGTCCGCCCAGGAGTACGGGGCGAGCCCCGCGCGGCTGATCGCGGTCTGGGGGCTGTCCGCCCTGCCGGCCCTCCTGCTGTCCGCCGTGCTGCTGCACCGCAGGACCGCCGGGGCGGTGACGCGGTTGCGTCCGATGCTCGGGCGCGGCCACCTCGGGAAGCGCTTCGTCGTCGAGTTCGGTGTCGGCAACGCGACCAGCCAGCTCTCCGTCCTCGGTCTCGGTGCCGTCGGCAACCCGCTGCTGGTCGGCGCGCTGCGCGGGGCGACGACCCTGTTCGGGCCGCTCAACGTGCTGTTCACCTCCGCCACCTCCTTCGGCCCCCCGCTGCTCGGCCGCGTCGGCGACGAGAGACGCCGGGTGCGGGCCACCGCGGGACTCGCGGCCGTCCTCGCCGCCACCGCCGCCCTCTGGGCCACCGCCCTGGCCCTGCTCCCCGACGAGGCTGGGCGTGAGCTGCTCGGCGACACCTGGCCGACGGCCGCCGCCCTCCTCCCGGCGACCGGCAGCCAGTACGCGGCGATGGCCGTGGGCACCTGCGGACTGCTCGCTCTGCGCATGCTCGACCCGCGTACGACGCTGAGCATCCAGGTGGTCTTCTCGCTCACCGCCATGGCGTTCATGGCGGGGGGCTACGCCCTCGGAGGCGTCCCGGGGGCCGCCTGGGGGCTGTGCCTCGGCTCGCTCTGCAAGGCCGCCGCCACCTGGACCAGGGTGGCCCGGATCCGACGCGGGAAGCCGGCGCCCGACGAGGCCGTCACCGCCGACGCACTGCCCTCTGCTCCTTGAACGTGCTGATCAGCAGCAGACACAGCGCGGCGATGGCCAGCTTCCCCGCCGCCTGCAGGAGCGGGCCGCGCAGCAGGATGAAGGTGTATCCGGCGATCAGCGGCGCGGCGATGGCCAGCACACTCCCGGGGCCGGGCCCCGCCCGGGTGACGGCCAGCGCGTACCGGCGGTCGGTGCGCGCCACCGCGTAACCGATCAGTGCGAGCCCGCCGATCACCCCGGAGGCGCCGAAGTCGACCCAGAACTCGGTCCACAGCGGGGCCGAGAGGTTGGTCATCCGCAGCCCCATCCACTGCCCGACCCGGACCCCGGTGTCCTCCGGCTTCCCGCTCCACACCGCGCGCGGCACGAAGAACAGGGCGGAGCCCGTCAGTTGGCGGCCGTAGGTGTGGCCCCGTGTGTCGACCCACGAGATGCTGTTGGCGAACATCACCATCTGGTCGTAGTCCTTGGTCACCAGCGGCTCGAAGACCGAGGCCGACTGCGCGGGCCGCTGTCCTTCGTCGTCGTACCGGAACTTGTCGGCGTACGGGAACACCACCAGTGCCCCCACCACCCCCGTCGCCAGCACGATGCGGTAGATCGCCGCACTGCTCGGGAACGCGGTGAACACGAAGGCCATCAGCACCGTCAGGAACCAGTAACGGGCGTTGGAGACAGGGTTGTTCACCACAAGGTTCAGCGCCACCAGCGCCACCCACACCAGCACCGTCGACGGGGAGCGCCGGGCCCGGTAGGAGGTTGCCAGACGGCGGGTGTAGAAGAGCAGCGCCAGCAGCGCCGGGACCTGGCCGAAGCCCTTGACGAACGCCGAGCCGACATTGGACCCTTCCGAGACCACCCCGCTCGCCGCGACGGTCTCGTTGATCTCCTGCCGGCTGGAGAAGAAGACCGAGGGCCCGCCCAGCTTCACCACGTAGAACGCGCTCGCCGCGAACGCCAGCAGCACCAGCAGTCGCAGCCGCAGCGGATGCGCCACGGCCGGTCCTCCGCCCGGGCTCCGCGTGGAGGGCGTACGGCGCCGCAGCGGGCGCCGCGAGGCCAGCAGCGCCCCCAGGTCGAAGGCGGCACACCCCACCAGGACCATCGCGATGGCCGTGACCAGGTCCTGGCGCGGTCCCACCATCGGCGTCGGTGTCTGCCCGATCACCACCTGGGCGAACGGCGCCACGCCCATCGCGATGTACACGAACATCCAGAAGACGCCCTGGAGCAGCCGCCGCCGGGTGGAGAGGATCATCGTCGCCAGCCGGGCCCCCGCATAGCAGGTCAGCACCAACTGGAGCCAGTACGCGGTGTCCCGGACACCGCTGCCGGGCTGGGCGGCGATCACCGCGGGCAGGAAGCACACCAGGCCGAGGATGAGCGGCACGGACAGGGCCCGCGACAGCATCGACCAGGCGATCGGCAGCTCGGGCGGCTCCGGGACGCCGCCCCGGCCCCGTGCCCACTCCGGACGCGCGACCCCGCGGGCGACCTGCTCCGGCGCCGATGTGTGCACCGACGTCATGCGCCCCCCCGGGATCAGTGAACCGCTGAACACTCTAACGAATCGGCCCATGTGAGGGGACGCGATGACTACTCTGTGAAGTATTGGCCGCAGTTGAGGGGAACTCTGGTGAAAATCCTGCACGTTGTCACGCTCCACACTCCGGACCATGCCTTCGGCGGGCCGACCCGGGTGGCGTTCAACCTCTCCAGGGTCCAGCGGGCGAACGGCGACGACGCACGCGTCATGGCCCTCGGTGACGGCTTTCCCGACGGCGAACTGCCCAGCCATGTGGAAGGAGTTCCCGTCCACCTCTTCCAGGCACGGCACCTGCTCCCGATGTTCGAGGTCAGCGGCATCACCTCCGCCGCGCTGCTGCGCACCGCACGCCGCATGATGCGCGGCGCCGACCTCGTCCACGTCCATCTGATGCGGGACCTGGTGACCCTGCCGGCGGCGCTCCTCGCGCTCGCGACCCGCACACCCCTGGTCGTGCAGACCCACGGCATGATCGACCCCACCGAGAAGAAGGTCGCCCAGCTCACCGACGTCCTCGGGGTCCGCAAGGTGCTGCGCGAGGCCGACGCCGTCCTGCACCTCACCGAGATGGAGCGGGTCGACGTGAACGCCGTCGCAGCTCCCGTACCGCTCACCCGTACCGTACGGCTGGTCAACGGTGTCCGCCCGCAGGAGCGCAAGCCCGCCCGCGACCCCGGCCGCCCGCCGACCGTGCTGTACCTCGCCCGCATCCAGGAGCGCAAGCGGCCCGAGGACTTCATCGCCGCGATGCCGCACGTCCTCGCCCACCACCCGGATGCCCGCTTCGTGCTGGCCGGCCCGGACACCGGCGCACTGGCCGGCACCCTCGCCCTCGCCCGGAAGCTGGGTGTCACGGACTCCCTCGACCATGTGGGCCCGCTGGAGCACGACGCGGTTCTCGCCGCCGGACGCGAGGCCGATGTGTATGTGCTGCCGGCGATCGAGGAGCCGTTCCCGGTCTCGGTCCTGGAGGCGATGTCGGTCGGCACCCCGGTCGTCATTACCCGCACCTGCGGGCAGGGCCCCGATGTGTCGGGGGCCGGTGCGGGCCGGGTCATCGACAGCCGGGTCGGAGAGGACGCGGCCAACGCCCGTAAGGTCGCCGACGCGATCCTGGAGCTGCTGGAGCCGGAGGCAGCCGAGCAGGCGGGCAAGGCCGCCTGGCAGCTGGTCAACGACCAGTTCACCATCGAGGCCGTCACCGCCACCCTCCGGCGGACCTACGAGGACGTGGTCCGCCGGAGGCGAGGGTGAGGGCTCTGCCCGTCAACGTGCAGGCGCTTCACGGGACTTGAGCGCGATCTGCCAGCGGTAGAAACTCATGGCCAGCGCGAAGTCCAGCCCGGCCCGCCCGTCCAGGAACCCCCGCCGGTAGACGTACATGTAGGCGAAGGAGACCAGCGGCTTGAAGGGCGCCTTGTGGAAGAGCTGCCCCTGACGGGACTTCACCTTCCGTACCTGTTCCTTGACATCGGGGTGGTGCTCCAGCCACGCCTCCCAGTCCGAGTAGCGGTTGTGCCGCTCGAACCAGGCGGTGACGGGGTCGAGGTCCTGGTGCTCGATGGGGTTGCTCAGCGCCTCGGCCGTCGCGGCGACCGGCTGGTAGTGCCCCTCGACCTCCCCGATCCCCGGCGCGTCGAGGTCCCCGACCTCCGGGTAGTGGCAGCGGGTGCGGTCGGTCAGCGATCGCTTGCGGATCGTGTAGCCGTGGCGCAGCCGCTTCCCGGAGAACCAGTACCCCAGCGGTATGTCGTACGCGGCGGGCTTCGGGGTGTCGGGGTCGGCGAATATCTGCCGCAGCTCCGCCAGCAGACCGGGGCTGAGCCGCTCGTCGCCGTCCAGCACAAGGATCCAGTCCAGATCGGTGCGGACGTTCTCCAGGCACCACTGCTTCTTGCGTGGATGGCCCCCGTCCCAGGTGTACGTGACCACCTCGGCCCCGCACTCCTCGGCGATCTTCGCCGTGTCGTCCGTGCTGTGGGAGTCCACGACGACGACCGCCTCGAAGTGGCCGAGCACCGATTTCACCGCCTCGGCGATGTTCAGGCCCTCGTTCTTCGTGGGGATCGCCACGGCGATGGGCAGCTTGCTCAACTCTTGTCTCCTTCGGGCAGCCAGGCGTAGCAGCCTGTGGAGGTGAACGTGCGGGCGGCCGTCGGGACGGTGATCTCCACCCGTCCGCCGGTGTCCGAGGAACCGGAGCCCAGCACCTTGCCGTTCGCCCCGGTCAGCTGCCAGCTGCAATTCTTGGTGGGGGAGGCGGCCAGGTAGCGGCCGGGCCGGAGCTTCGCGCCCTGGTGCGTGCCGTCGGCGTAGCCGAGCGCCGCCTCGTCGACCAGGTCCTGGTGCTGCGGGCACAGATGGGTGACGGCCGGCTTCGCGTCGGCGACCTCGCCGGTGACGATCGCGCCGACGGCGATGTCCCGGTCGGCCTTGACCAGGTAGCGGAGCCGGTCGCAGGTCTCCTGACCGGTCTGGAGCACCGCCGCCGGGTCCATCCCCTTGGGGACACGGTCGGTGAGGTACTCCTTCTGCTTCTTGGTGAACGAGCCGGTGGCCGGGGTGATCCCGTCGGCCGGCACCTTCGGCGGTTCGCTCGTCCGGGTGGCCCGCGGACCGGCCGGGCCGGCGGACGGCCCGGAGACGGAGGGCGCGGGCGGGGCCGCCGCGGACGGCTTGCCGCCCGCGGCGGCCTCCTTGCTCCCGTCGGCGGACGAGCCGCAGGCGGCCAGCGCCGCCGTCGCGATGACGACGACGGCGCCGGCCAGGAACGGATACCTCATCAACCCGTCCTCAGGGCGTAGTGGGCGCTGACCTGCGAACTGGCCAGCGCGGTCGGATACACGGCGGTCTCGTCGATCTGCCCGGCGAAGAAGTTGCTGGTCGGGCGGTTGGGCCAGTTGCTCAGGTTGTCCCCGCCGACCCGCCAGTAGCCGGGGTAGTTCTCGTTGGTGGTGTAGAGGAAGTTGGACGTGCGCAGCTGCCCGTCGACGTACAGGGCCATGCCGCCGGGGCCCTGGGTGGCGACGACGTGGTGCCAGGCGCCGTCGTTGTAGGCGCCGGGCGTCGTGATGGTGCGGGTGCTGCCGTTGTGGATGCCGAAGACCAGCCGCCCGTCATTGGCCATGTACACGTGCTTGTCGTAGCGGGTGCTGTTCTGCATCGTCAGATTGCCGAACCCGATGATCTTGCCGCCCCGGACCGTGGTGGTCTTGATCCAGGTCTCCACGGAGAACCGGGTGGGCTGCGCATGGCGCTTGTTGCTGTACGCGTACTCGTCGGAGCCGTTGAAACCGATCGCGGTCGAGGCACCCGCGACGGCGGCGGGGGTCTGCCGGTAGGCGGGTGCGTTGCGCAGGAAGCCGCTGTTCAGCCCGCCCGTGGTGTCCGCGGCGAAGGTGGACGTGCCCTCGTCGTAGCGCCAGTAGAGCGAGGCGCCGTCGGCCAGCACGCGCGCCGGATATCTCTCCGCCGTCGCCGCCACGGTCGCGGACTGTGCCGGGGACTTGGCGCTGGTGTTGGTGCCGTCGCCCGCGGTGATGCGGTACGAGTGGGTCTCGCCCACCGCCACATCGGCGTCGGTCCACTTCAGCTGGGGCCGGTCCCAGAAGAGCGAGTACCCGGTCGTCGTGTGTACGGGTGTGCTCGCCCCGTCCTTGTAGATCCGGTAGGTGAGCTCACCGTCGTCCGTGTCGTAGCTGGTCTGCCAGGTGACGTCGATCTGCCCCGGAGCGACCGTGGAGAGGCTGACGTTGGGCACCCACGGCGCCCCGGTGTCCGGGCCGTCGGCGAACCGGGTCAGCCCCTGCTGCGCGGCGCCGTTGACGGTGGTGAACTCCCCGCCCACCCACAGGTAGTGGCTGCCGCCCTTGTCGGTCTGGGCCATCACCCGCGGCCCGACGGGCTCGCCGATGCCGTCGTTCGTGTCCGGGAACCAGGGCAGCAGCTCCGGATCGTCGACGGACTGGGCGAGCAGATGCCTGCGCGGCTGGTCGGGGAACCCGCCCATGCTGGCGCAGTCATGGGCGTGGCTTCCGCTGTACAGCACGCCCGAGTACGCCAGGACGGCCTGGGTGGCTCCCAGGCAGGTGTCCCGCCACCGCTGCTGGAAGTCGTCGAGGTCGATGGCGATCCGGCCGTCGAAGACACCGCCCCCGGTGCCCTCGTTGGCGGTGTACAGGCCGGTCGCGTCCGTCGTGAGGTCCTGCACCGTGGAGGTGTTGGGGATGAAGCCGGGGTAGCTCCTGGTGAGCGCCCCCGTGGTGGCGTCCACGACGGCCAGTGCGTGTGACGTGGTGCCGTTGACGGTGAAGAAGTCACCGCCGAGCACCACGTGCTGTCCGTCGGGTGTCACCTGGACTGCGCGGGCGACCTCGTCGGCGTTGGCCGCCCACGGCAGCAGGTCGGCGCCCGTGGTGACGGCGGCGAAGCTGTTCCTGGTCTGCCCGCCCACACTGGTGAAGTCCCCGCCCAGGTAGACGGTGTCCGCGGTGACGTCCAGGGCCCGCACCGTCGCAGAGACGGAGATCTTGAAGTCCTGGCGCGGAGTGCAGGTCGCGGTGTCGATGGCGGCGATGTTGCTGACGCCCTCCCCGTTCACCGCCCCGAACTGCCCGCCCGCGTACAGGGTCTGTCCGTCCGGCGACAGCGCCAGTGCGCGAACGGTGGCCGTGCCCGACGAGAGCGTGAACGACAGGCTGCACCCCGTCGGTGCGCCGGTCGCCGCGTCGAAGGCGGCGAAGTTGACCGCGGGCTGCTCGGAGGTGCCGGCCGCGGCGTCCGGCGGCCGGATGGTGGAGAAGGTGCCGCCGGCGTACACGACGCCGTCGGTCGCGGCCATCGACCAGACGATGCCGTTGGTCTGCCAGGTGGTGAGGTCGTCCGCGGTGAGAGACACCGGAGGTGTCAGTGCCGCCGTCGGGGATGCCCCGGCCGCCGCGGCGGTCAGGGCGCCGGCGAACAGGCAGAGAGCGGTGGAGACGGCCCGCACACGGCCGCGTCCCCCGGGTCTGTGCCCCGTGCTTGCGTTCATCATTCAGCTCCGAAGGTGAGAACGAGCTGCGGCCGGTAGGCCGCGGTTCCTGCCTCGCTCGACCAGACGCGGAGACTGTCCGTCCCGCTGCTGGTGAGGGCGAGTGAGTAGACGGAGCCCAGGGCTCCGCCCAGTGCGGACGCGTTCAGCTCCACCGTGTCGTCGGTGGAGACCGAGGTCGCGCCTGTGATGGTCCCCAGCACGGTCGCGGCGAGCGCCGGCCGGGTGTTGTAGGTGACCGTCGACTCGGTCCACGTGCCGGTGACCGGCACGACGCTGTGGCTGTCCAGGGATCCCGCCGTCGAGTCCGACGACGTGCGGAAGGCGAGGCGGGCGCTCTTGAGCACCTGGCCGGACGGGGCCGGCGGAACGGTGAACCGCAGATAGCTCAGATAGGCCGTGGTGCCCCGGGAGGCGAGCTGGCTGTCGTTGTAGTTCGTGTTCGCCGACACGCTGTTGACGTACGCGTCCTCGTCCGGTGTGACGCTCAGCGTGGTGTCGCCGGGGCCGGGCGGGGTGTCCGCGAGCGCGTGGTGCGCGGCGACCTGGGCGGCGGTGAGCGCCGTCGGATAGACCGCGGTCTCGTCGACCTGTCCGGCGAAGTAGGTGCTCGTGGGCCGGTTCGGCCAGGCGTTGTTCATGGCGTCCCCGCCCACACGCCAGTACCCGTTGTACGAGCGGTTGCCGGTGGCCGCGTTCGTGCCGACGGCCGCCCCGTCCACGTACAGGACCATGCCGGACGGCCCCTGGGTCGCGACGGCGTGGTGCCAGGAACCGTCGTTGTACGTGTCTGTCGTGGTGATGGTGGGCCGGGTGCTGCTGTTGCCGGACTGGACGCCGAACGCGAGGCGCCCGTTGTCCGTCAGGTACAGCAGCTTGTCGGAGATGCTGCTTGTCTGGCCCTGCGCGGTACCGATGTTGCTGCCGTAGCCGATGATCCGTCCGCCCGTCGTCGAGGTCGTCCGGAACCATGTCTCGATCGAGTACGGCGTGGGAGAGGTGTACCGGTGCAGGCGGTCGCTGTAGACGTACTCGTCGACGCCGTTGAGGGAGAGCGCCGCCGAGCCGGCCACCGCGGACGGTGTGGAGCGGTACGTGGGGGCGTTCGTGTACACACCTGAGTTGTCGTCGGCCGAGGCGTCCGCCGCGAAGGCACCGCCCGCCTCGTCGTAGCGCCAGTACAGGCCGGCGCCGTCGGCGAGCACCTTCTCCTGGTACGGGGAGGCGGAGGCGGCGGCCGTCACCGAGGCGGCGGCGGACAGCCCGCTGGTGTTGGTCCCGTCACTGGCCGTGATCCGGTACGAGTACGTCCGGCCCGCCACCACGTTCGTGTCGGTGAAGGTCAGCTGCGGCCGGCTGAAGAAGAGCGAGGAGCCGTTCGCGGTGTGTACGGGAGTCGCGCCGCCGTCGCGGTAGACCCGGTAGGTCAGCAGACTGTCGTCCAGGTCCAGGCTCGAACGCCAGCGGACCTTCACCTCTCCGGCCCGCGGTGCGGACACACTCACGGCCGGAGCGGCGGGCGCACCCGTGTCGGGGGTGTTGGCGAACCGCGTCAGCGCCTGCTGGGACACCCCGTTGACCGTGGTGAACTCGCCGCCCACCCAGAGGAAGTCGCGGCCGCCGCGCGAGGCGACGGTCAGGGCCCGGGGCCCGACCGGCTCCCCGATGCCGTCGTTGGTGTCCGGGAGCCAGCCCAGCAGCGCCGGGTCGTCGACGGACTGGGCGGTGAGGTGTTTGCGGACCTGATTGGGGAAGCCGCCCATGGACGAGCAGTCATGGACGTGGCTGCCCGCGTACAGCACACCCTGGTAGACCCGCAGCGCCTGGGTCGCCCCCTGGCAGGTGTCACGCCACCGCTGGTCGAAGTCGTCGAGGCCCATGGCGAGCCTGCCGTCGAACGACGCACCCCCGGCCCCCTCGCCCGCGACGTACCAGCCGTCGGAGGCGGCGTCCGTGACGATGTCCTTGATCACCGCGGACGACGGGATGAAGTTGCCGGTGTAGGCGCGGGTCAGCGCACCCGACGATGCGCTCGTCACCGCGAGCGCGTGCGACGCGGCGCCGCCGACGGTGAAGAATTCGCCGCCGATGAGCACACTCGCCCCGTCGGGGGTCACCTTCAGCGTCCGGCCGGGCTCGTCCGCGTCGGGGTTCCACGCGGTCAGGGCGCCCGTGGAGGTGACCGCGCCGAAGAAGCGCCGCGTCTGGCCGTTGACCGTCTGGAAGTCACCGCCCGCGTAGACGGTGCCGTTCGCGGCGACGTCCAGGGCGCGCACCGTCGCGCCGAAGTCGGGCGAGAAGCCCGGACGCGGCTGACACGTCGCGGTGTTGATCGCGACCAGGCCGTTCGCGGCCGTCCCGTTGACGGCGTTGAAGTAGCCACCCGCGTACAGGGTGGACCTGTCCGCGGAGACCGCGAGGGCCCGGACCGTGGCGGTCCCGCTGCTGCGGGTGAACGAGAGCGAGCAGCCGGTGGGTGCCCCGGTGGCCGCGTCGAACGCGGCGAAGTTCACGGCGGGCGTCGTGTTGCTGCCCGCGGGGGAGCCGGCCGGGCGGACGTTGGAGAACGTACCGCCCGCGTAGACCACTCCGTTCGCCTCGGCGAGCGACCAGACGATGCCGTTGGTCTGGTACGTGGAGAGGTGGTCGGCCGTGAAGCCGACCGGCGGGGTCAGTGCGGCCGCCGGGGGAGCGGCGCCCGCGCCGAGCGCCCCCGCACCGAGGGCGAGAACCGCGGCGAACACGGCGCTCCGGGTGCGTCCGAGGCCTCCTGGCCCTCTCATCGGTCCACCCGCACAGCCGCGCCCGTGAGCTGGTCGGACAGCAGCCGGATATCGGCGTCGACCATGATCTGCGCCAGCTCCTGCGACGTCACCTCGGGCTTCCAGCCCAGCAGTTCCTCGGCCTTGGAAGCGTCCCCGATCAGTGCGTCGACCTCGCTGGGACGCTCGTACTTGGGGTCGTAGCGCACGTACTCGGCCCAGTCGAGGCCCGCGTGCTCGAAGGCGTACTCGAGGAACTGCCGGACGCTGACCCCCACGCCGGTGGCCACCACGTAGTCGTCCGGGGTGTCGCACTGCAGCATCCGCCACATCGCTTCCACGTACTCGGGCGCGTACCCCCAGTCCCGTACGGCGTCGAGGTTGCCCAGATGCAGCCGGTCCTGGAGCCCGGCCTTGATGCGCGCCACCCCGCGGGTGATCTTGCGGGTCACGAAGGTCTCGCCGCGGCGCGGGGACTCGTGGTTGAACAGGATCCCGTTGACGGCGAACATGTCGTACGCCTCGCGGTAGTTGACCGTCGCCCAGTACCCGTACACCTTGGCCACGCTGTACGGGCTGCGCGGGTGGAAGGGTGTGCTCTCGTTCTGCGGGGGCGGGCTGGCGCCGAACATCTCGGACGACGAAGCCTGGTAGATGCGGGTGTCGATACCGCTGGCGCGGACCGCCTCCAGAAGCCGCATCGTGCCGAGACCCGTGACGTCCCCGGTGTACAGGGGCGCGTCGAACGAGACCCGGACGTGCGACTGCGCGCCCAGGTTGTAGACCTCGTCGGGGCGGATGTCACGCAGCAGGTTCACCAGGGCGACGCCGTCGGACAGATCGGCGTGATGGAGGACGAACGAACGATTCGCCTCCTCGGGCCCCTGGTAGATGTGGTCTATGCGCTCGGTGTTGAAGCTCGACGATCTGCGTATCAGACCGTGGACCGTGTACCCCTTCTCGAGCAACAGCTCCGCCAGGTACGAACCGTCCTGACCGGTCACGCCGGTGATGAGTGCGGACTTCGCCATGACTCCCCCCTCCTGTGGTCGCCCGATGGGCGGTTTGTTCACCGAAATATCAACATCTGAGCGCATTGGGCAAAAGCTCACCCAGACGCTGTGCTGCTGGCACAATCCGAGCCATGACGACCGATATCCCCGGCCCGCCCCAGGAATCCGTCCGCCCCCTCCTACGCCCCGGCTCCCGCATATTCGTCGCGGGCCACCGCGGTCTCGTCGGCTCGGCGCTGGTGCGCCGCCTCGCCGCCGACGGCCACGAGGTGATCACCCGTGACCGCGGCGACCTCGATCTGCGTGACGCGGCACCGACCGAGGCGTTCCTGCGCGACGCCCGTCCGGACGTCGTCGTACTGGCCGCTGCCAAAGTGGGCGGGATCATGGCCAACAGCACCTGGCCGGTGCAGTTCCTGGAGGACAACCTGCGCATCCAGCTCAGCGTGATCGCCGGGGCGCACGCGGCGGGGACGGAGCGGCTGCTCTTCCTCGGCTCGTCCTGCATCTACCCCAAGCACGCCCCGCAGCCGATCCGCGAGGACTCGTTGCTCACCGGCCCGCTCGAGCCGACCAACGAGGCCTACGCGCTGGCCAAGATCGCCGGAATCGTGCAGATCCAGTCCTACCGCCGGCAGTACGGCGCCTCGTTCATCAGCGCCATGCCCACCAACCTCTACGGCCCCGGCGACAACTTCGCCCTGGAGACCTCGCACGTCCTGCCCGCCCTGATCCGCCGGTTCCACGAGGCGAAGAGGGACGGTGCGCCCGAGGTCACCCTGTGGGGCTCCGGCACCCCCCGCCGTGAGTTCCTGCACGTCGACGACCTCGCCGCGGCCTGTGTGCGGCTGCTGGAGTCGTACGACGGGGACGAGCCGGTCAACGTCGGCTGCGGCGAGGACCTGACCGTCAGGGAACTCGCCGAGACCGTACGAGATGTGACGAAGTATCAGGGAACCATCGGTTGGGACACCTCGAAGCCGGACGGCACCCCGCGCAAGCTCCTCGACGTGTCCCGGCTCTCCTCCCTCGGCTTCAAGCCGCAGATCCCCCTGCGCGACGGCATCGCCCGCACCTACGCCTGGTGGCTCGGGCAGGGCTGACCGCCCCGCCCGGCATCCGTGGGCTCCTCGTCCGAGTACCTCCATCGCGATCAGTACGCCCCGCGGCCGTCGGTGACGGCACGGACCGTACGGGCGAGGAGCCCCATGTCCGTGACCACCGACCAGTTGTCGACGTACCAGAGGTCCAGCGACACGGTCTCCTGCCACGAGAGGTCCGAGCGCCCGCTGACCTGCCACAGGCCGGTCAGCCCCGGCTTCACCGCGAGCCGGCGCCGCTCACGCTCGTCGTAGCGCGACACCTCCTCGGGCAGCGGCGGACGGGGACCTACCAGGGACATGTCACCCCGTAACACGTTGAGAAGCTGCGGGAGTTCATCGATGGAGGTCCGGCGCAGCGCCTGGCCGATCCGGGTCACCCGCGGGTCGCGGCGCATCTTGAACATCGGGCCTTCGCTCTCGTTCGCCCCGGTGAGCTGCGCCTTACGGGTCTCCGCATCCGCCACCATCGTGCGGAACTTCCACATGGTGAAGGGCCTGCTGTGCCGTCCGTGCCGGATCTGGCGGTGGAACACCGGGCCGGGTGACGAGAGCCGGACCGCCAGGGCGACCACGAACAGCAACGGGGCCAGCACCAGCAGCCCGAGCGCGGCACCGCACCTGTCCACGGCGGTCTTGAGCCAGGGCTGCGGACCGTGCCGCAGCGGTGGCGCGATGTGCAGCAGGGTCAGCCCGGCGGCGTCGGAGGGCCGCACGCGGCTCGCCGAGACGCCCGACAGCTCCGAGAGCACACAGAGCGCGAGCCCGCTGTCGTGCAGGCCCCACGACAGCGGCCGCAGCCTCTCGTCGCCGAACTGCGGCCCGGGCACCACGAGTACGAGATCCGCGTCATGGGCGAAGGCGCCGCCGAGCACCGTGGACACGTCGTCGTCCGCCGGCTCCGGGGCGAGGCGCCCCGGTACCGGTGTGTCGCAACTCAGCTGCGCCGGTCCCACCGGCACGGCGGCCGCCACCGTGTACAGGTGGTCCGTACGGGAGTTGAGCAGGGTCACCGCCCGGTCCACCCCCGCAGCCGCGCCGACCACCAGCACCCGGCGTGACGCCTGCCGGTGGCGTGTGGAACCGGGCCTGCCGCGCAGTCCCGAGGTGAGTACGGTCACGGCCAGGCCGGGTACCAGCGCCAGCACCGCGGTCGCCGGGTCGAGGGATCCGCCCGCCGCCGCGCACAGCACGGCGAGCAGTCCGACGAGCACCAGCCAGTCGCCGACGGCGCCGGGCGCCCCACCGGAGTCGGCCGGCAACCGGTCCGTGTACCGGCCGCGCGCCAGGCGCACCCCGGTCCAGACGAGTGTCATCAGGGCGCCGATGATCAGTGGTCGAGGCTGATCGTCGGCGCTCAGGACGAGCCAGGCCGGAACGCCGAGCCCCAACGCGTCGGTCAGGACCAGGAACGGCAGGCGCCGGCCGGGCGTCTTCCTCGTCCGCGGGCGGTCCGCGTCGTCGCGCTGTGCGGTAGGAGCTCTCCACAACTGCTCGAGAGCCGCCGTGCGGTTCCGGGACGCAGCGGTACGCGGCCGTGGCGCGCCCGCAAGTCCCACCGGCCCGGATATGTCTGATTCAGGTATTTCGACATGCCCCATGAACCCCCCAGCCACAGTTGCATCCCCACAAACGGGACGCATCCGCCGATCCCATGGACTGACGGATGCGCCCTCGCTCGGTGCACGATATCCACACACGTGCCATTTCGCTGGAGTTCTCGTGAAGTTCAGGCACCGGTGGAGGGTCTGGCTCCGCCGCATTCCGGAGTGGATCTCGGGGTCTGTGCGCAGTTGTTCGGGTCTGATCGCTTTGGGCAAGCGCTTACGACCTTGCCGGGGATCAGGTCGTGTACTCGGAGTTCAGTCGAACATAACTTTCCGTCAGATCGCAGCCGTAGACGGTGAATCGGCCGTCTCCGATGCCCAGACCGACTTCGATCACGACCTCCTCGCCCCGCATGTGCCCGGCGACCGCGGCCCGCAGCGCGGTGTCGTCCGGCCCCCCGGTGCGCTGCGGATAGACATCGGTCCCGCCGAAGCGGACGGTGACGTTCTCCGGGACGATGTCGGTGTCGTCGGTGCACTTGCCGATCGCCATCGTCACCCGCCCCCAGTTGGGGTCGCTGCCGTGCACGGCTGTCTTCACCAAGGGGGAGTTGACCACGCTCTTGCCCACCCGCTTGGCCTGAGCGGTGTCACGCGCACCGCTCACCCGCACCTCGATGAGCTTGCTCGCGCCCTCGCCGTCACTGGCGATGTTCTTCACGAGTGCGAGCGCCACCTCGTACAGCGCTTCCTCGAACTCCGCCGGATCGACCTCGCCGGCCAGCCCGTTGGCGAAGAGCACCGCCGTGTCACTGGTGGACGTGTCCGTGTCGATGGACACCGCGTTGAACGTACGGTCCATGACGCCACGGAAGATCCGGTCCTGTTCCGACGGATCGAGCCGCGCGTCAGTGGCGAAGAACGTCAGCAGGGTGGCCATGTCCGGCTCCAGCATCCCGACGCCCTTGGCGATGCCCACCAGCGTCGCCGCACCGCACCGCACCCTGACCTCCTTGGGCCGGGTGTCCGTGGTCATGATGGCCCGGGCCGCGCGATCGAACCCGCCGTCGGGGAACGGCCAGGCGAGGGTCCTGATGTGAGCCCGGATCTGCTCCATGGGATACAGCAGGCCGATCACCCCCGTGGAAGCGATCAGCAGTTCGTCCGCCGGGAGCCCTGTCGCCGCGGCCACCGAGTCGCGCACCTCGCGGGCGTTGCGCTCACCCTCGGAGCCGGTGGCGACGTTCGCGTTCCGTGCCAGTACGACGACGCCGCGCGCCCGGCCGTCGGCGGCGACCGCCCGGCTGAGCGCCACGCTGGGGCCCGAGAACCGGGACTTGGTGAACACCGCGCTGATCCGGGCCGGGACGGTCGACGCCAGTACCGTGAAGTCGTCCCGCCCGTCGTCCGACAGCCCCACCGGGGCGGTGTGCACCGCGAAGCCCTCGGGATCCCGGGAGGTCGTTTCGGCCATGATCGCCTCCTTCTTATGCGTTCTCTCGTATATTTATGCATCCAGCATACGGGAGCGCGCCCCATCGGGGGGACGGAACGGCCGGGTCGACGGCGGGAGGCCCGCGCGCAGGTGGGGCAGCACGGTCCGGCTGCGCCGGAACGGCCTCGTCAGGACGTGGTGGAGGACTCGATGCGCCAGATCACGTCGATCCCCGCCTCCCCCTGCGTCTCCGGCCCGCCGGGTACCGGCACGCGTTCGATCTCGGTGAAGCCCAGACGGCGAGGGACGGCTTCGCTGGCCCTGTTCGCGGCATCGTGGTGGATCTCTATCCGATCGATCTCCGCCAGGGCGAAACCCTGGCGGAGGAGGGCCGCAGCGGCCATGGTGGCGAGGCCCCGCCCCGTCCATCCGGGGTGGAGCCAGTAGCCGATCTCCAGCCCCCCGGGGCCGATCCGACGCATGAGACCGCAACTGCCGATCACCGCACCACTCGAAGTGATCGCGTAGCTGTAGGCGTGGCCCGAATCCCACTCCCCCTCGCTCCGAGTCAGGTACTCGGCGATCGTGGTGTGGTCGTAGGCGGACGCCCAGGGCATCCACGGGAGCAGGTGGGGGAGTGATTCGGTGACCACCCGGTTCAGGGTTGCGACGTCGCTCGCGCGCCACCGGCGCAGCTCGACCTGGTCGAAGGCGAGGGTCTCAGCAGGCTGTTCCATGCACGGCATGCTTCCATCCCGATGCCGGGGAGGGCATCGGGACGGCAGGGACTTCGCTGCGGTACGAGCGGGCTGTCGGGGCGGAAGCGGTCAGCCCCGCTTCACCGCGGCAAGGCCCTTCTGCAGGTCCTCGCTGTTCATCACCGGCTGGATCTCGATCCTGGCGCCGAGTCCCTCGAAGAGCGGCTCAGCGATGCTGGGCAGCTGTGAGCTGTCCTGCATGTCGAAGACGAAGGTGCAACAGCGCCCGCCCTCGCCCGGGCCGAAGTAGGCCGCCTCCGGCTTGAGCTGTTCGGCCAGCGACTGCATGATCTTCTGCAGACTGCCGTTCCTGACGGCTTCGTTCGAGATCTGTGTGTCCATCCACGCCCGCAGCATGACCCTCATGGCATCGCTCCTTCCGTCCGCCGCGACCGGCGCGGGCCCGTCCGCGCTCACTGGGCCCCGGGGACATTCGGCTCAGCCTTTCCCCGAGTGATCGGCGCGGCAACATGTGGTGCGCCATCCGTGCCGCCGGTGTCCGGCCGCCCCTGCGCGGCCCTGCCCCGCCGCGGCGAAGCCGGGCCGCGGGGAGTGGTCCGTTCAGGCGGGCCGCAACTCGAACCAGTCGAAGGCCGCACTGCCGTGGGTGGCGTACATGCCGATGACGCGGCCGGTGAAGCCTCCGGCGACCTCGGTGGTGAGGTAGCGGCCGTCGAGCTCGGCCAGGATCTCGAAGTCGCCGTCGGCCGTCTCGTACCCCAGGCGGAGCGTGTCGGGGCCGCCGACGCGCAACCCGGGCGGGACCGCGGCCTCCGGATCCGTGGCGCGGACGGTGACCGTGGGCGGCAGGACATCGGTGGTGGTGACGTCGATCCGCAGGGTCACGGGACCGGGCGGCAGGCTCCGTTCGGCGACGGTCTGGCGCAGCGGGCCGATCCTGGCGACGGCGCGGACCGTGCCGTCGCCGGTCTCCACCTGGTAGTGGTGAGCCTCGTCCATGCGTACCGCGAGCCCGGCACGGCCGCCTTCTTCGACGGCGACCAGCGTACGAGCGCTGCAGTCGGGATCGCGCTGGCGCCGTCCTACGAAGAGCGCACCGGGCTTGTCGAGGCCGTCGGCTCGGGCGTGCAGGACCAGGTGGTCCGGCCGCTCGTCGAGGCGGACGGCGGCCGGGTCGTGCCGCCGGAGCGTCACCCAGCAGGGTGCGAGCGCGGTGGAGTCGAAGTCGTCCCGCTCCGGCTCGTGTTGCCAGGGATGCGGCGGCAGCGCCGGAGCAGCCGCGTGCAGCTCGAGCGGCCCCGGCAGCGGCCACTCGTCCTCCCAGCGCACCGGGACCAGGAACGTCTCCCGGCCCAGTCCGTGGTACATCGGTGTGTCACCGCGCGGCCGGGTGCCCAGCAGCACCATCCACCACGTGCCGTCCTGCGCCTGCACCAGGTCGCCGTGGCCGGTGTTCTGTACGGGGTGGCCGGTACTGCGGTGGGACAGCACCGGGTTGGCGGGGTGCGGTTCGAACGGCTCCTGCAGTGAGCGGGACCGGGCCACCGACAGCGCGTGTCCGCGTTCCGTGCCGCCTTCCGACAGCAGCAGGTACCACCAGTCGCCGATCCGGTACAGGTGCGGCCCCTCGGGGTACTGCAGCCCGCTCCCCGACCACATGGCCACCGGTTCGCCCAGCAGCTCGCCCGTCTTCGGGTCGATGCGCACCCTGCGGATCCCGTCCGAGGAGAACACGCACCAGCAGTTTCCCTCCTCGTCCCAGGCCAGGTCGGGGTCGATGCCCGGTATGCCGACCGGGACCGGGTCCGACCACGGCCCCGCGGGGTCCTGTGCGGTCACCAGGATGTTGCCCCCGCCGGCAACCACGGTCGTGATCATCCAGAACATGCCGTCGTGGTGGCGGAGCGTGGGCGCGTACACCCCTGTCGAGGCAGGTGCGGCGTCGGGCAGGTCCAGCTGCGAGGGCCGGTCCAGCGCGTGCCCGATCAGCTTCCAGTGCACCAGGTCGCGGCTGTGCCACAGCGGCACTCCGGGTACGTACTCGAAGCTGGACGTCGCCACGTAGTAGTCGTCGCCGGCCCGGCAGATGCTCGGGTCCGGGCTGAAGCCGGGTATCACCGGATTGTCGAAGAACGTCATGCTCGTCCTCAGGAGTGGGGTCGGACCGTGGGGAGAGGACGGGCCTCACCCCATCGTCGAAGCGCTTCATTGATCGCACCCGAGCGGCTCACTGTCAATGCTTCTGCGGCGTCGCCTGCACATGAGCGGGCAGACGTTCGGCCGCCGCACCAGGCGGGGTTCCGGTCAGGTCGGCGCTTGTGCTCGCTCGTGAGCAGGTTGTCGAAGCGCTTCGACGAAACCATGATCCGCCTTCCGCAGCAAGCGCTTCAGTGGTCTCGCAGGCGCGCTTCCCTCATGGTTATGGGTGTTGACGGGGTGCACCAAGGGCGCCATCTTCTGTGAGCGAAATCCCGTACGATATACGGCATTTCGAACCGATCGAGGAGTGCGTCATTTCCTCCACGGCCGACCAGCCGTGTCGACGATGTCGCGTACCGAGGCGATACACCGCTCAGTCACGGCCGATTCGTTCTTCACGATCATGCACAGGCAGATGGCCGAAGCGCAGACCGAGAATCCGGTCATCCAGGGCGTCGCCCTCGGATTCACCCGTCGGACGTCACAGGAAAGCCTTGCGACTCCGACGGGCGGCTCATGTACCTCGCCTCCGTCCTGCAGGCGGCAAGAACCACCTCGACTTCTGCGCGGAGCTGGGAACCTGGTCCCTGGGTGGGGGTCCGGTGCCCGTGCCCGGCAGCGCGCGCGAGGGTGACCGGGTCACGCCGGTTGTGGGGCGGAGCAGGCGGGTCATCGGTCGTCAGGCTCGACTGTCAGTGCCTCCTCATAGGGTGAAGGCATCACTCGGGGAGCCACGGAGGGGGAGTGGACACGTGTCCGCCAACAAGATTCAGCACAAGGTCAATCACGTCGCGCTGGTGGTGGATTGCTCGGGTTCCATGCACCAGCACCAGAGTCAGCTCATCCGCGTCGTGGACGAGTTCGTGGCAGGTCTGAAGGCCGAGTCGGACAACCTCGGCCACGAGACCCGGATCAGCCTCTACTCCTTCGACCACAGGGTGGAGAACCTGGTGTGGGACATGGACGTGAAGCATCTGCCGTCCATGCGGGGCCTGTACAAGGTCAACAACGGTGCTACCGCGCTCATCGAGGCCTCTCTCAAGTCCCTGGACGACCTGGACCACATCTGGGAGGAGTACGGGGAGCACAGCTTCCTCCAGATCGTGGTGACGGACGGCGAGGAGAACGCCTCCGGCGGCGACAGGCGGCACGACGGCGACATGACCATCCTCGGGCCCTGGCTCGACAGGATCGCGTCGAAGATGGGCGCGCTTCCGGGCCACTGGACCTCCGCGATCCTCGTCCCGAACTCCCTGGCGAAGCGCACCGCCCAGAACTACGGATTCCCGGCCGGGAACATCGCCATCTGGGACGCGGATTCCAAGGAGGGCGTCGAGGAGGCGATCGGCACCGTCCGCGCTGCCGCCACCAGCTTCCTCCGGGGCCGTGAGCAGGGTGTACGAGGCACGAAGAACCTGTTCGCCGTCGGTCAGGACATATCGGTCGACGACGTTCGGGCGAACCTCGCACCGGTCTCCGCCGACAAGTACCGGCTCCTGAAGGTCGACAAGGAGGTCGAGATCCGGGCGTTCGTCGATTCGCATCCGGGCGTCACCTACGAACGCGGTTCGTGCTACTACCAGTTGGGGACTCGGGTCCAGGTGCAGCCCGACAAGGAAGTCATCGTGGTCGAGAGGGACACCGACCGCGCCTACACGGGCGACGCGGCGCGCAGTCTTCTGTTCGGTACGGGCATCCACGGGACCGTGTCCGTGAAGGCGGGGAACAACCCCAAGCTGGAGGTGTACGTGCAGAGCCGCTCGGTGAACAGGAAGCTCAAGGCGAATACGCGTCTGCTCATCATGCTCTGAGGGGGCGCCGCACTCCTCGGGCCGTACACGCGGAGCGCCGTTTCCGGCCGGGCGCTCCTCGATAGGGTTCCGTTCGGGTCCTGACCGCAGGGATCGGAGCAACATGCTTTGTTTCAGGCGTAGTTGCCACCGGTCACGCCGACGCGACAGCACCCGGGACGGCGACCGGAGAACCGAGTGAGTGGAGTGCCAGACATGCGTGGAGGCAGCATCGCCGTGGTCGGCGGCAGCATAGCGGGGTGTGCCGCGGCCCTGGCCGCGTCGCGCGGCGGAGCCGAGAAGATCACAGTATTAGAGCGTGCCGACGCCCGGCTGCGGGACAGGGGCGTGGGGATCGCCCTCCACAGCGACCGGTACGACGAACTGAGGGACGCCGGGTACGTGGCGCCCGAGATGCCCTGGGCGCCACTCACCCGGCGGGTGTGGAGTGCGCGCGACGGCGAGGCGGACCACGGCCGGGCCATCGGCGAGCAGCCCTTCCCGTTCCGTGCCTACAGCTGGGGCTCCCTGTGGAGCGAACTGCGCCGTCGGGTGCCCGAGGAGGTCGACTACCGGTCCGGTGCGGTCGTCACCGGCGTGGAGCCGGACGCCGAGGGTGTGACGCTGCGGCTCGCGGACGGATACGAGGAGCACTTCGACGTCGTGATCGGGGCGGACGGGTACCGTTCCGTCGTCCGCGAGGCCATGTTTCCCGGCGCCGACGCGACGTACGCCGGGTACATCGGCTGGCGCGGCACATCGAGGGACGTCGCCGGCCTTCCCTCGGACGGCAACGACGCACACAACATCGTCTTCCCCGGCGGCCACTGCATGATCTACCGCATCCCGGACGGCGTCGGCGGCCACCTTCTCAACTGGGTCCTCTACACCGCGCCCCCGCGGACCGAGGGACTCCACCCGGACCTGCGGACCCCGACCTCCCTGCCGCCGGGCCGGCTCAACTCGGAGCTCACCGCGCACCTGCGCGCCCTCGTCTCCGACAACTTCCCGCCGTACTGGGCGGCCAGGGTGCTCGGTACCCCCGCCGAGACCACGTTCATCCAGCCCATCTACGACCTCGAAGTGCCGCACTACACCTCCGGGCGGATGGTGCTCGTCGGCGACGCCGCCAGCGTCGCCCGGCCGCACATCGGCGGCGGCAGCGTGAAGGCGCTCCAGGACGCCACCGCACTGGAAGCCGCCTGGGTGGCCGGCGACAGCTGGAAGGAGATCCTGGAGGGGTACGACGACCGACGAGGCAGTGTCGGGGCAGCCATGGTCGCGCTCGCCCGCAGGATGGGCAGCGCGCAGGTCGAGAACACACCGGACTGGTCCGCCATGGGCCAGCCGGAGTTCGACGCGTGGTGGCAGGACCAGAACAAGGGCTCCGACCGCCGCAGCGGCTTCGGCGGCCACAGCATCAAGGCCGGGTAGGCCGGAGCGGAAGGGGGCGGCGCCCGACCGTCACACCGGCCGGGCGCCGTCCTCGCGTCTCAGACCGCCGTCGGCGAGAGTTCGAGCGCGGCGTGCAGCGCGGTGGCGTCGGCTCGGGCGTCCGCGCCGTCCAGTCGCAGCGTCATCCGCCCCGAGGTGAGGACCGTGAGCGTACGGGCGCACTCGGCCGCCTGGGCCGGGCTCGGCGACACCAGGAGCACGGCGATGCCCTCGTCCGCCAACGTGGTCACCAGCTCGTGGACCTGCCGGACGAGCACGGGCGCGAGCCCTTCGGTCGGCTCGTCGAGCAGCAGCACACTGGGGGAGCCGAGCAGCGCGCGGGCCAGTGCCAGCATCTGCTGTTCGCCGCCGGACAGATCCGCACCCCGGTTGCCCCGGCGCTCGCCCAGCCGGGGCAGCAGCTCCAGGACGCGTGCGGGCGTCCACACGCTGGGGCGCGTGGTGTCGCCGCGGCGCGGCGGACGGTAGGAGAGCCGCAGGTGTTCGGCGACGGTGAGCCCGGCGAACACGCGGCGGCCCTGCGGTACGAGACCGATGCCGGCGCGGGCCATCCGGTGTGCGGGCTGCCCTGTCATGTCGCGGCCGTCGAGGCGTACGGTGCCGGCGCCCGGACGCATCAGTCCGGCGACGGTGTGGACGAGCGTGGTCTTGCCCGCCCCGTTGTGGCCGACGACGGCGTGGACCGTGCCGGCCGGCACCGACAGGTCGAGGCCGTGGAGGACGGTGCCGCCGTGGTAGCCCGCGGTCAGGCCGGTGAGTTCGAGCATGGGGGCGTCGGTCATCCTCTCGCTTCAATGCCGGTGCTGTGGTACGCGTCGCGGACCTCCGGGTGCGCGAGCGCCTCCTGGGTCGGACCGGTGACGAGCACGCGTCCGGCCGCCAACACGGTTACGGTCGTCGCGAGTTGGGCGACGACCTCGACGTGGTGCTCGACCAGGATGACGGCGACGCTCTCCGGCAGGCCGCCGAGGATGCCGAGCAGCCGCCCGATGTCGCCGTCGGTCAGCCCGGCCGCCGGCTCGTCCAGGAGCAGCAGACGAGGGTTGCCTGCCAGCGCGGCGGCGAGGTCGAGCATGCGGCGCTGTCCGTGGGAGAGCGTGGAGGCGGGCCGGTGGGCGAGGTCCGCGAGCCCGACGGTCTCCAGATGGCGGCCCGCGGACTCGGTGTGCAGCCGGTAGCGGGACGGGCTGCGCCAGGCTCCCCGGCGTTTCGGGTGGTGCGGCCAGCCGGCCAGTACGACATTGTCCAGCACCGTCAACTCGGATATGACCGTCGGCTGTTGGAAACTGCGGGCGACACCCAGGCGGCTGCGCCTCGCGGTGGCCGTGCGGGTGATGTCCGCGCCGTCCAGGGCGATCGTCCCGTGGTCGGGACGGTCGGTTCCGGCGATGAGGTTGAGCAGGGTGGTCTTGCCCGCCCCGTTGGGGCCGATGACGGCGTGCCGGGCACCGGCGGGGAGCCGGAGGCTGACGTCCTCGACGGCGGTGAGACTGCCGTACCTCCGGGTGAGGTGGGTGAGGTCCAGTACCGGGAGTGGTGCCGCGGCGGTCGGTGCGGGCGTCATGGGGAGGCCTTCCCGGCGCTGGTCGGGGTGGGTGCGGAGGCGGGCGAGGCCGGGGGACGGCCGTCGGGCCGGGGCCCGTCGGACGCCGGCCCGTTCCGGCCGGATCCGCCGCGCAGGCCGGCCAGACCCCGGGGCAGCAGGTACACGGCGGCGACGAACAGCGCGCCGAGCAGCAGCGGCCCGTGGCCGGGCCACGTACCGGCGACCCAGTCCCGGGTGGCGACGATGAGCCCGGCGCCCATCAGGGCGCCGATGACGGACGTCGTGCCGCCGATGACGGCCGCCAGCAGGGCGAACGCGGCGATCTCGAAGCCGACATCGGCGGGGGAGAGGTACTGCTGGACGGTGACCATCAGCGAGCCGCCCACACCGGCCAGCGCGCCGGCGCAGATGTGCGCCACCAGAAGGTAGCGGCCCACCGGGTGCCCCGAGGCACGCATCCGCGCTTCGGCACCCCGGGTGCCGGTCAGCAGCTTCCCGGCCGGGGAGCGCAGCACGAGCAGAGCGATGGTGACGGCGATGACGGCGACGGCGAGTGCGTAGGTGTAGAGCTCACTCTCCTCGGACATCCCCTCCCCGCCCCACGGCGCCTGGGTGGCCGGGAAACCGACGAGACCGTCGGCGCCGCCGGTGACGGACTTGATCTGATTGATGACCGCGCCGCTCAGCTCACCGATGGCGAGCGTGATCATCAGCACGGTGGTGCCACGGGCCCGAATCACGGCCGGCCCCGTCACCACGGAGAAGACCGCTGCCGCGAGCGCCGAGAGGATGATCTGGACCGGACCCATCGTCCATCCGGCCTCCGCGAGGTTCGCGGTGGCGTACGCGCCGACGGCGAACGGCGCGGTCTGCCCGAGCGTGGGCAGCCCGGCGTAGCCGGTGAGGATGGTGACACTGACCGCGAGCAGTCCCAGAGCCAGGGCGGAACCGGCCAGCGAGATGCTGTACGCGTCGAGCACCCCCGGCAGCGCGATCAACACGACGAGCAGTACGAGCAGCGGGGCGGCCTGCCGCCCCGCTGCCCCGCGCGGTAGCCCCCCGATGCCCGCGAGCGCGCCCCTGTTCCTTCCTGGCGACAGCACCGCATCAGTCCAACGGGCCTTCTCCGGAGAGGCCTTGGTGTCGCCCGTTCCGGAAGCCGTGGCGACCTGGTCCGCGCCTGCCACCCCGTTCGGCCGCCGTCGCAGCCGCGCGGAGATGTGGCGGCGGAGCCGGGCCACCGGGTCCGAGACGGAGCCCTCCGTACCGTGCGCGGTCACCGGTTCCGCGAAGCGCGAGCGGAGCACCAGCACGGCCGCCATCGCGGCGAAGAGCAGGTACGGCGCCAGGTCGGGTGCCACCGAGATGCCCAGCGTCTGCACCTCGCCCACGGCGACCGCCGCCGCGAGCGTCGCCCAGAGCGAGCGCAGCCCGCCGAGCACGACCACCACGAGGGACAGCATCAGCACGTTCTCCGACGTGCCCGGGCCGGGACCGATGATCGGTGCCCCGAGGACGCCCGCGGCACCGGCCAGCGCACCTGCCGCCGCGAGCACACCGGTGTGCACCGCCCGGGGGTTGTGGCCGGTGGTCGCGAGCATCTGCGGATCGTCGGCGGCGGCCCGTACTGCCGCACCCATGCGGGTCCGGGTCAGCACCCAGGTGCCGAACGCCGCGAGCAGCACGGCCATCATGATGAAGCCGAGCCGGTACGCGGGGTACCGGTGGCCCAGCAGCGTCACCGAGGAGTCGAGCGCCTCGGGCACGCGTACCGGGAGCTCGTCCGCCCCGAAGAACTGGATGAGCAGGTCACCGCCGACGAGGGCGAGCCCGAAGGTCAGCAGTGCTTGAGCGAGATGCCCACGCCCGGCGAGCGGAGCCGTCGCGGCGGACAGCCCCGCCCCGGCGACGCACGCCGCCGCGGTTCCGGCGGCCAGCCCGAGGGCGAGGCCGCCCCAGGTCCCGTCGCTCAGCTCGGCCCCCGTGTAGGCGCCGATCGCGTACAGCGTGCCGTGCGACAGATTCAGCACACCCGCGGTGCCGAAGGCGAGACTCAGACCGGCGGCGACCACGAACAGCAGCAGCCCGTAGGCGACCCCGTCCACCGCCGGTATGAGGTGGGCATCGAGGAGCTCCATGTCAGCCGCCGAGCGTGGCCAGGTCCTGGACCATGACGTTGGCCAGCTGGGCGCCGTCCGGCCGAACCTGGCGCAGGTACCAGGTCTGCACCGGCGAGTGCGCCTTGTCGCCGAACTCCCAGGCGCCGCGTGGGCTGTCGATCTGGCCGAGGCCCGCGATGGCCTTGTTGATGGTCTTGGGCGTCACGTCCCCGCCCTTCACCGCGTCGGCGATCGCCTTGTCCAGTACGGCAGCGGCGTCGTACGACGCCATCGCGTACGTGGTGGGCTGCGTGTCGTGCTCGGCGGTCCAGTCGGCGGCGAACTTGCGGTTGGCCTCGTTGTCGAGGTCGGCCGCGTAGTTCAGGACCGAGTAGATGTCCTTCGCCGCGGGGCCCTGGGCCTGGAGCACACTGCCCTCGGTGACGAAGGCCGTGTACAGCGGCAGATCGGCGATGTCGGACTGGGCGTACTGCTTGGCGAAGTCGATCGCGGCCTTGCCGGCGTAGAAGCAGTACACCGCCTCGGCGTCCGTCTTGGCGATGTCGGCGAAGTACGGCATGAAGTTGGTGGTCTTCGGGAACGGCGTCCAGGTGGTCTTGCCGCCCGGGTTGGCGAGCTTGCCCTTGACCCGCTTGAACTCGTCGGTGAAGCCGCGCAGTTCGTCGTAACCGCCCTGGTAGTCGGGGCCGATCGCGTAGACAGGTCCGTCGACCTTCTCCTTGACGTACGGGGCGATGGCCTTGCCCGGCTCGTCGGACAGGAAGCTCGTCGTCCACACGTACTCGAGGTCCTTGATGGGTGGCCGGCCGTTCGACCCCAGGAAGGGGATCTTGGCCTGGTTGACCAGGGGCAGCACCGCGTTGACCGAGCCACCGCTGACGAGACCCGTCAGCACGTCGACCTTGTCCTTCTTGACCAGCTTGGTGGCCGCGGGAACGGCGGTCGGCGGACCGTCGCCCTCGTCCGCCACGATGAGCTCGACCTTGCGTCCGCCCAGCTTGTTGCCGTGGGTGTTCAGGTAGAGCTCGAACCCGGCTCGCAGTTCGGTGCCGACCGGCTCGTAGGTGCCGGACAGGGAGGCCACCAGACCCACCTTCACGGTGTCGTCGTCGGCGCCGCTGTCGCCGCTGCATCCGGTCAGGGCTGTCAGGCCGAGGGCGAGGGCGGCGGCGCCGGCCGGCCGGAGTCTGCGGCGGCGGGAAGTGGATATGTCAAAGAACATGGGGGCTCTCATCGGGAGTATCGGGGGCATCGGTCAGAACGGGTGGAACGGGCGGGGCTTGCTGTCGAGCGGGCCCGACGCGTGGGGTGGCGCCGCCGGTCGTACGGTGGTGAGTGCTGTGCGGTCGGTGATCAACGCGAAGGCGGCAGGCTCGGGTCGCGGACCTGGGGGGTCAGTGAGTCACCGACCTGGTTGATGAGTTCGGACATCATGTAACTGACCTCGCCGATGTCCGCTTCCCTGGTGGTGGTCACCAGCAGCGAGGCGCCGCTGGAGACGGCCATCGAGAACATGTAGCCGCCCTCCATCGCGGTGAGGCTGTGCTCGACAGGATCGGTGTTCGTCAACTGGGCTGCGGCGGAAAGCAGGTTGACGACACCGGAGGCGATGGCGGCCAGCCGCTCGGCGTCGTCACGTTCCACACCGGTGTAAGCCAGTGCGAGCCCGTCCACGGACACGGCTATCGCCTGGGTGACTTCCGGGATGCGTCCGGCGAAGCCGCTCAGGATCCAGCTCAGGTCGTTGGGGGAGGTCATTTCTTGGTCCGTTCGGTGTCGTCGTCGGTGGCGGAGCGCGCACGGTTCGTGCTCCTGTTGATCCCTTGTGCGTACGCCGCCAGGACGTCGGAGACCTGCCGGGAGTCCCGGCGGCGGGGCGACGGCCTCGGCGCGGTGGCGCCTGAACGCTGTTCCGCGCCGTCCCGTTTGCCCAAGGTGGGCCACTGCTGTGGGGTGTTGCGCTGGCGCAGGGGCAGTCCTGAGGAGCTGACTCCGGCGATGCGCGAAACCGGTTCGTCGTGCACGGGGTGCGGGGCCGGCGAGGTGCCGCGCTCCCGCTCACGCGTGCCGGCGTCGGACCCGCCACCGTGGGACCCGTTGTCGCCGGGCGGCACGCCGCCACCCCGGTTCGCGCCCGGCGTCCTGCCGGCCCGGCCCGGAGCGTAGTCACCGCCGGTGGGCGCGCCGCCGCTGCCGACGGGGGCGCCGGTGCGGTCGGGCCACCCGCCCACTCCGGCCGGCTGCCTGCGGGCGGACGGTCCGGGTGGTGTGACCGGACGGGGCGATTCGTAGCGAACATCGTTGTCGCGGCCGTCGTTGCCGCGATCTTCGCCGGACATCCCCGGCTGCGGCGGTACGGCCTCTTCGGGCGCCGCGGCAAGGACCTTCGCGGGCAGGGTGACCTCGGCGATGGTGCCGGGGCCGGACGAGTCGCGCAGTTCGACGACGATGCCGTGGCGCGCGGCGAGCCGTGCCACCACGTGCAGACCCATGGACCGTACGTCTCCGATACCCGCCTGCGGTTCGAGCAGCGCGGCGTTGTGGACGGCGCGGCGCTCGGCCGTGATGCCCACCCCCTCGTCGACGATCTGCACGACGGCGCGGTCCCACAGCCGCCACACGGCGACCCCGACCTGCTTGTCGGGTGGCGAGAACCGGGTCGCGTTGTCGAGGAGTTCAGCCAGGATGTGTGCCACGTCGTGGACGGCGCGGGCGGTGACGCCGATGCCCGATTCGACGACGCCGAGAGACACACGGTCGAAGCGTTCGATCTGCTGGGCCGCGGCCACGATGACGGTGGAACACGCGACGTCGGCCGTGCGCACCCGAGCCTGCCCGTAACCACCGAGCACCAGCAGGTTGTTGGTGTTGCGCTCCATGCGGATCGCGAGGTGGTCGAGAGCGAAGAGGGTCTTCATCCGCACGGGGTCGGCCTCGTCGCGCTGCACCGTGTCCAGCTCGGACACCATGACAGCGGTCAACTGCGCACCCCTTCGGGCGACACCGACCAATGTCTCGGCGAACTGTTCATGGATGTGGGCTTGTTGGGCGGCCAGACGGACGGCTTCGTGGTGGACGGCGTTGAAGGCCTCACCGACCTCGCCGATCTCGTCGTCGCCCGTGGTCCTCACCGGGTTGCCCGTACGCCGCGCCACCTGCTCGGGCGTCGCGCCGCTGAGGGCGCCGGGCTGGGACAGTTCGTTCATCACGGCGGGCAGTCCGGTGTGGGCCACCTCGTGCGCGGCGTTGCGCAGATCGCGCAGCCGTCTGATCATGACGCGACCCAGACGGATGGCGACGACGATGGCACCGACCAGGGTCAGCAGCACAAGGGCGACCTCGGCCCCGGCAAACCACATGAGCGTGGTGCGCGTGTCGGAGACCGTCGCGTAGACGGACTCGTCGATCCGCTTCTCCACCGAACGCAGCAGCTTCTGACGGTCGTCGGAGGCCTTCTGCCACTCCTGCGGAGTGACCGTGATGTCCTTGCCGGCTCCCGTGCGCCCGATCTCGTCCTCGAGTCGTCGGGCCTCCAGCGCCTTCGCACCGGAGAGGGTGCGCTCGAGCCAGGTCCGCCATTGGCCGGGGCCGAGGTCGAACAGGACACCGGTCGACTCGGTGTAGCCCAGCCGGCCGGCGTCGAACGTCCGCTGCGAAGCGGTCGTGAATCCGCCCGCGGCCTGCGCCCGCATCACCGTGACCTGCTGCTGGGCGGTGTACTCGGCAGCCTCGGACAGGGCGGCGGCGGCGCGGATCCGGTCCGCGATGTCGGCGTCGACACCGTCTGCCTGCGCGATGCCGTCGCGGTAGCCGTTGAGGTCGGCGATCACGATCCGATAGCCGAAGGCGAGGGCGGAGATGGTGCCGCTGCCCGAGCGCACCTGGGCGCGCAGGGCGGGCATCTCGTCGATGAAGCGCTCGATGCGGTCCAGGGCGCCCTGTGCACTGCCCGGTACTTCGGACAGGCGCTCGATCTGACCGCGGAATCTGGTGATGCTCTTGTCGGTCGCGTCGGACGTTGCCCGGAACGCTTCCGCATTTCCTTGTTCGGAGACCAGTGCGGTGGCTGCCGCACGCTCCCTCTGTAACTGGTGGGTTAACTCGCCTGCGCCGGTTGCGGCATCGACCATCGCGGTCAGCCGGTTTGCCTGCAGCGCCTGGTTGGTCGCGGGCGCGAGGGCCAGAACCGAGAAGGTGACGGCCACGGTGAGAGGCGCGGTGACGAGGAGGACGAGGCGACGATTGATTTTCACTGCGCGGCTCCATCGCCGGAGCCGGTGCTGAGTATCGGTGACACGCAGATACCTGTTAACGGGTTGGGGGTGTCGGTGGGAACGTCGGCACATCGTCTGCACCGATGTGGATGGGACAGACGGGGCAGTTGGGGCAGGTGGGGCCCCAGTGGCGCGGCATGATCCTATGCCGTAGGACGTGGCTACGGACGGGTACAACGTCGAAAATTGTGCGCAGAAGCAGCACGGGAGCGGCCCGAATCGGCCACAACTGCTCTGAAAACAAAGGCTCTTGAACGCGGCTTGCAGGTTCGGGGAAGTCCCAGGAGACCGAGCCTGACCAGCGGTCCGCCGCATCGCCGGAGGTCCGCCCGGGGGTCCGCGGGCCACTCGCGGAGAACCCCGGCGCGCCGACTTGACTGCCCGTCCGATGTCCGAATGTCGTTGTGGAAGGTTGGGTCCATTCGGCGCCTGGCGACGGCGAGCGGACTGTCCGCCATGCGCGGACGCCGGCGCCGCCCGTGGAGGCGCATGATCCTGCGCACCGAAAGGACCTTTCCGTGAAAGGGCAGTGATGATCTGCCGCGATCCGCAACGGAGTGCGCGTGATGGTTCGCGGCGTCCGGACCGGGGTCGCGATCTGCTCCACGGGGTGAACGGATCCGGTTTCGTGGCGACCTCGCATGGCGCCGCGTGGCGCCACTCGGCGCCATCCGGCGCCACTCCGTATGCGCGGAAGTGCGTGAGCGGCCGTGGCGCCACGATCGCCCGAAGGGGTGCCACCATATTTATGCAGGTCAGAGCACTTCTCTTGGTCGCCGACCCGGAGGTGGTGCTGTATGGCTTGCGTGTGGCGCCGTCATGGTGCCATGATGGCGTCATGGACCTCACGCCTTATGTCGACACCCTCCGCCGCGAACTCGCGGTGGCCGCCGAAGCCGGCGGCGACGAAGCACGCGAGCTGGCAGAGAGGCTCACCGCTCCTCTGGAGTCGGCGACCCGGCTGACCCTGCTCAATGTGCTGTCCGCCGCCATGGACGAGGTCACCCGCGAACTCGCCCCCGGTTCGGTCGACGTGCGGCTGCGCGGGCTCGAACCCGACTTCGTGGTGACACTGCCGCCCACCGACGGCGGTGCCGCCGCGGAGCCGGCCGGGCCCGCCGAGCCACTCAGGGCCCCGGTCCCGGCCGACGGCGACGAGGGCGGCACCGCCCGCATCAACCTGCGCGTGCCGGCCCACCTCAAGGCACGCGCCGAGGAGGCCGCGACCCGTGAGGGCCTGTCGGTCAACGCTTGGCTCGTACGCGCCGTGTCGGCAGCTGTGGACGGCGGCGCCCGGCCGCGTACGACGGAGAAGACCCAGACCATCGGACAGAGCTTCACGGGCTGGGTGCGCTAGCCGCGCCCGGCCCGTACCACCCACACCACACCACGTCCCACCAGCGGGGACGCCCCAGAGACCCAGAGGACGGGACAGCCATGCC
This sequence comes from Streptomyces sp. NBC_00887, assembly GCF_045207585.1. Taxonomy (NCBI): domain Bacteria; kingdom Bacillati; phylum Actinomycetota; class Actinomycetes; order Kitasatosporales; family Streptomycetaceae; genus Streptomyces; species Streptomyces sp. NBC_00887. The sequence goes on along the minus strand of NZ_CP108788.1, from coordinate 3,867,574 downwards.
TTCTTTCGACACTCCCGAACCGATCTCGGCCACGGCGCACGTGGAGGCCGGTTCCATCCAGTTCACCGCGGGCGACCGCCTCGACACCGTGATCGAGGTGCGGCCCCGCGACCCGAAGAAGGACCAGGACGTAAGGGCGGCCGACCAGACGGAGGTCACCTTCGCAAGCGGCGCACTGACCGTCAGGACGCCCAAGGCCAATCTGCTCGGCCGCACCGGAGCCGTCGACGTGACGGTCGAACTGCCCACGGGCTCGCGCATCGACATGACCGGCTCCTGGGCCCAGGTGCTCGGCGAGGGCAGGCTCGGCGAGGTCCGCGTGAAGACCTCGTCCGGGGACGTCCGCCTCGACACGACCGGCCCGCTGAACCTGACCGCGTCGCACGGCTCGATCACCGTGGACCGGGTCGAGGGTGCGGCCGAGATCACCACCAGCTCCGGCAGCCTGCGCGTCGGCGTCGTCGACGGCCCCGCCGTCCTGAAGAACTCGCACGGAACCACGACCGTCGGTGCCGTGACCGGCGAACTGCGGGTGCGCGGCGCCAACGGTGACATCGAGATCCGGCGCGCCGAGGACTCCGTCACCGCCACCACCGCCCACGGCACCTTGCGCGTGGACGAAATCGCCCGCGGAACAGTCGAGTTGGAGACCTCCTTCGGAGCCATCGGCATCGGTGTGCGCGAGGGCACGGCCGCCTGGCTCGACGTCAAGTCCCACCGCGGGCAGGTGCGCAACAGTCTCACCGCGTCCGAGACGCCGGAGGGGGCCGAGGACACCGTCAAGATCCGCGCCCGCACCCGCTGGGGCAGCATCGACATCCGCCGCGCCAAGGTCTGACCCCGGTACCAGCACCACCGACCTGTCTCAACTCGCCTACGCCCTGAGTCATCTCAGACTTCGAACGGGAGGGCCCCGTGCCTTCATCTGTCATGTCCGCATCAGAGAACGGTGGCGTTGACCCGTCGCCGGCCGCAGTCTCCGCCGTCGGGTTGCGCAAGTCGTACGGTGACAAGCTCGTCCTCGACGGCATCGATCTGCGCATCCCGACCGGGTCCGTGTTCGCGCTGCTGGGGCCGAACGGCGCCGGCAAGACCACCGCGGTGAAGATCCTTTCCACGCTCATCACCGCCGACGGCGGGCAGGCCCAGGTCGGCGGTCACGACGTCGCCGCCGATCCGCAGGCGGTTCGTGCCGCGATCGGTGTCACGGGGCAGTTCTCCGCCGTGGACGGGCTGATCACCGGCGAGGAGAACATGCTCCTCATGGCGGATCTGCACCACCTGTCCAAGCAGGAGGGGCGGCGGGTCGCCGCCGAACTTCTGGAGCGCTTCGACCTCGTCGAGGCGGCGAAGAAGCCCGCCTCCACCTACTCCGGCGGCATGAAGCGCCGCCTCGACATCGCGATGACCCTGGTCGGGAACCCGCGGATCATCTTCCTCGACGAACCGACCACCGGCCTCGACCCGCGCTCCCGCCACAACATGTGGAAGATCATCCGCGAGCTCGTCGCCGACGGCGTCACCGTCTTCCTCACCACCCAGTACCTGGAGGAGGCCGACGAACTCGCCGACCGCATCGCCGTGTTGAACGACGGAAAGATCGCCGCCGAAGGCAGCGCCGACGAGCTGAAGCGGATCGTCCCCGGCGGGCACGTCCGCCTCCGCTTCACCGACCCGGCCGCCTACCGGTCCGCCGCCTCCGCCCTGCGTGAGGTGACCCGTGACGACGAGGCACTGTCCCTGCAGATCCCCAGCGACGGCAGCCAGCGCGAACTGCGCTCCATCCTCGACTGGCTGGACTCGGCCGGCATCGAGGCGGACGAACTGACCGTGCACACCCCCGACCTCGACGACGTCTTCTTCGCCCTGACCGACGGAACCACCATCCCCGACCAGCACAAGGAGACCGTCCGATGAGTGCCCTGTCCCTCGCCGTCCGCGACTCGTCGACGATGCTGCGCCGCAACCTCCTGCACGCGCGCCGCTATCCGTCCCTCACCCTGAACCTGCTGCTCACCCCGATCATGCTGCTGCTGCTCTTCGTCTACATCTTCGGCGACGCGATGAGCTCGGGCATCGGTGGCGGCGGGGCGGACCGCTCCGCGTACATCGCCTATGTCGTCCCCGGCCTGCTGCTGATGACCATCGGCTCCACCGTGGTGGGCACCGCGGTGTCCGTCTCGAACGATATGACCGAGGGCATCATCGCCCGTTTCCGGACGATGGCGATCCACCGTCCTTCGGTGCTCGTCGGGCACGTCGTCGGCAGCGTGCTGCAGTCGGTCATGAGCGTGGTCCTCGTGGGTGCCGTCGGCGTGGCCATCGGTTTCCGATCCACGGACGCGACCGCCCTGGAGTGGCTGGCGGCATTCGGGCTGCTGGTGCTCTTCGCCACGGCGCTCACCTGGATCGCGGTCGGTATGGGCCTGGTCAGCCCGAATGCCGAAGCGGCCAGCAACAATGCGACGCCACTGATCCTGCTGCCGCTCCTGTCCAGCGCCTTCACCCCGGTCGAATCCATGCCCGGCTGGTTCCGGCCGATCGCCGAGTACCAGCCCTTCACCCCCGCCATCGAAACCCTCCGCGGGCTGCTGCTCGGCAGCGGGATCGGCCACAACGGATGGCTTGCCGTGGCCTGGTGCCTGGGCCTCGTGGTGCTCGGCTACTTCTGGTCGACCTCGAAGTTCAACGAGGACCCGAAGTAGCCCCCTGCCCACGCGGGGCGGCTCCCGCAACCGGTGCCGCCCCAGGGCGGCGCACCCCGACACCGTGTCGGCGGGCGCCGCCCCGCCGGCGTACTCCGCCGCACCACGGACAGGTCCGGCTCCGCACATGATCCGAGGGACTGCCCCTAATCGAGGAGCGCCTTGCGCAGGAGTTCGCCGAACCGGGCGGGGTGTGTGGTCAGGCCGATGTGGCCGCCGGGGAAGTGCAGGAGCTCCTGGCCGAGACGCTCTGCCAGGAGAGCGGCCGGACGGTAGGCCGGCTCGCCGCGGGAGTCCTGGCCGCCCGCGAGTACGAGCCGGTCCGACAGGGCCGCCAGCCGGTTCGTGTCCGGGGTGTAGGACATGAAGGCGGGAACGATGCGCCCGACGAAGTACGGCAGGTCTTCCATGGACTGTCCGGCTCTCGCCGCCGCCCGCGGTGGAAGCTCGATGTCGGCCTTCGGCGCGGTGTCGTCGCCGTCCTTCTTCAGCCCTTCGGCGAACACGGCCATCGCCGGCCCGAGTCCGTGGGCGCGGAAGGTCTCCTGAACCCGGGCGATGAACCGGCGATGGCCGTCGGCGTCCGGCAGGACCATGACCACCGGGGGTTCGTGCGCCACGAGGCGTTCGACGCGTTCGGGACGGGTGGTGAGCAGGTGCAGGGCGGCGATCGCGCCCGAACTGGCGCCGAACACGCGCGCGGGCTCACCGGGCGACAGCAGTTCCAGCAGGCGGAACGCGTCGTCAGCGTGTTCGGCGACGCGCTGTTCGGCCTCGGGGTCGTCCAGCGTGCTTCGGGACATGCCGCGCGGGTCGTAGGTGGCGACTGTGTGCGCGGCGGCGAGGTCGTCGGCGATGTTGTCGAAGGAGGCCGCCCCGCCCGTCCCTCCGGGGATCAGGAGCAGGAGTGGGCCGTGGCCGCGCACTTCGTAGTGGAGAGTCGCGCCGTTCACGCGCAGCCTGCCGATGGTGGGACCGGTCATGAGGAGGGCCCTTCTCCGGACGGGGGCCAGCGCTCCAGGAGCGTGTGCAGGGCGTCGAGGGCGCGGAGCCAGGACTGCTGCGGTGAACGCCGGTGGGCGAACCCGCCCGCGGCCTCCAGGGCGACGAACCCGTGGAACGTGCTGCGCAGCAACCGGACCGCGTCGGTCAGGTCCGGTTCGGCCAGTCCGTAGCCGCGCAGCATGCCGTAGGTCAGCTCGACCGCGCGCCGCGGTCCTGGCGCGTTCGCGGCCAGTTCCGGGTCGATCTCGATCGGGATCTGCGTGGCCGTGTAGCGGCCCGGATGCTCGTGGGCGTACTCCCGCCAGGCGTCGGCGAACGCGACCAGAGCATCCTTGCCCGACCGGCCGGTGGTCGCCTCGGCGATACGGATGGTCTTCTCGTCCGCCGCCAGCAGCGCGATGCGTCCGCGCAGATCCTCCAGACCGCGGACGTGCGTGTAGAGACTCGCGTCCTTCACGCCGAGCCGCCGGGCAACCTGCGACATGGTCACCCGGTCGAGCCCCACCTCGTCCGCCAGCTCGGCGCCCGCGACCGTCACCCGCTGAGCCGTCAGCCCTGCCCGCACCATGCACCCACCACCGTTTCCTAGGGGCCCTAGTTTTAACCTAGGAGCCCTAGGGATGGCAAGGAGGGTTCGCGACCGCTCCACGTGAGCGGGCATCGGAGAGGCTGAGGCGGGCCGTCGTGGTTCGCGCGATCCGCAGGTGCAATCTTGTGGTGGGTATGGGCGCCGCATCTGCAAGAGCCTCTGCGCGATTTCCTGGCATATGGGTGGTTCTTCTCGGACCTCACAGTGCTGGTCCAGCGCATGTGTGACGCGTGTTACCACCCATGATCGGTCGAGGTCACATCGACGTAATGGGCGTTTCGTACCGTCGGGGGCACGCTTCGACCAACAGAGAGGCCCTTCGGTGCCCCCACAGGATTCGTCGACAGCCGTCGCCCCGATACGGACGGTCTGCTCGTACTGCGGGGTGGGCTGCGGCCTGGTGCTCGACATCGCCTCCGGCCCGGACGGCCGCCGCAAGGTCATCAAGGCGTCGGGCGACAAGGCACACCCGGCGAACTTCGGCCGGCTGTGCACCAAGGGCGTGACAACGGCCGACATGCTCGCCGCCCCCGGCCGGCTGACCACCGCACTGACGCGTCCCGAGCGCGGCGCCGAGCCCGTACCCACGCCTGTGGACGAGGCCATCACCGGCACGGCACGACGGCTGCGGACGATCATCGACGAGCACGGGGCGGATGCTGTCGCCTTCTACGTGTCCGGGCAGATGAGCCTGGAGGCGCAGTACCTGGCGAACAAACTGGCCAAGGGCTTCGTGCGGACCAACCAGATCGAGTCCAACTCACGGCTGTGCATGGCGAGCGCGGGCAGCGGCTACAAGCTCTCCCTGGGCGCCGACGGGCCGCCCGGTTCGTACCAGGACTTCGAGAAGGCGGACGTCTTCCTCGTCATCGGCTCCAACATGGCCGACTGCCACCCGATCCTGTTCCTGCGCCTGATGGAACGGGTGAAGGCGGGAGCCAAGCTGATCGTCGTGGACCCGCGGCGTACCGCCACCGCCGACAAGGCCGACATCTTCCTCCAGATCGAACCCGGAACCGACCTGGCCCTCCTCAACGGCCTGCTGCGCCTTCTCCACGAGAACGGGCACACGGACACCGTGTTCATCGACGCGCGCACGGAGGGCTGGGAGGCGATGCCCGGGTTCCTCGCGGACTACGCGCCCGACACCGTCTCCGGGATCACGGGCATCCCCGAGGCGGACATCCGCCGGGCGGCGCAGTGGATCGGCGGGGCGGGGGAGTGGATGAGCTGCTGGACCATGGGGCTCAACCAGTCCACGCACGGCACGTGGAACACCAACGCACTGATCAATCTGCATCTGGCCACCGGTGCGATCTGCCGTCCCGGCAGCGGCCCGTTCTCCCTCACCGGCCAGCCCAACGCCATGGGCGGTCGCGAGATGGGCTACATGGGGCCCGGTCTGCCCGGTCAGCGATCGGTGCTCGTGGACGAGGACCGTGCCTTCGTCGAAGAACTCTGGGGCCTGGAACCCGGCACCGTCCGCAAGGACGGGTCCGGCAAGGGAACCATCGACATGTTCCAGCGGATGGCGGACGGTGAGATCAAGGCCTGCTGGATCATCTGCACCAACCCCGTCGCCTCGGTCGCCAATCGCCGGACCGTCATCGAGGCCCTGGAGACGGCCGAACTCGTCATCACCCAGGACGTGTTCGCCGACACCGAGACGAACGCCTACGCCGACGTCGTGCTGCCCGGCGCACTGTGGAGCGAGAGCGAGGGCGTACTGATCAACAGCGAACGCAACCTCACTCTCGCCCGGCCGGCGGTGGACCCTCCCGGTGAGGCGCTCGCGGACTGGCGGATCATCGCGCGCATCGCCTGCGAGATGGGCTACGCCGACGCGTTCACCTACAGCAGCGCCGAGGAGATCTTCGAGGAGATCAAGGGTGCCGCGAATCCGAAGACCGGCTACGACCTGCGGGGCGTGACGTACGAGCGTCTGCGCACCACCTCCGTCCAGTGGCCCGCACCGACGGCCGACGGCCCCGATCGCCATCCGATCCGCTACCTGGCCGAGGACGGGCGCCCGGTGTTCCCGACAGCGAGCGGACGGGCCGTCTTCTTCGCCCGTCCGCACGTACCGGCCGCCGAAATGCCCGACGACGACTATCCGTTCGTCCTCAACACCGGCCGCTTGCAGCACCAGTGGCACACCCTCACCAAGACCGGCAAGGTCGCCAAGCTCAACAAGCTCGATCCGGCACCGTTCGTCGAACTGCACCCCGAGGACGCGGGCCGGCTCGGGATCGAAGAGGGGGACTCGGTCGAGGTCGCCTCCCGGCGCGGCCGGGCCGTACTTCCCGCCGTGGTGACGGACCGGGTGCGGCCGGGCTGCTCCTTCGCGCCGTTCCACTGGAACGACCTGTTCGGCGAGTACCTGAGTGTCAACGCGGTGACCAGCGACGCCGTGGACCCGATCTCCTTCCAGCCCGAGTTCAAGATGTGTGCGGTGACCCTCACGAAGGTCGCCACCGCGGTCAGCATCTTCCCCGCACCCGTCGTGGCCGCCCCCGCCGCGGACCCGGTCGTGGTCGCGCCGACCACGATCCGGTCCGGCGCCGCAGCCGCGTTCGGGCTGGAGGACGCACCGCCGCCCGTACTCGCAGAGCACGAACGCCAGTACCTGGTCGGATTCCTCGCCGGGCTGCCGTCGGGCATGCCCGGAGTCCCGGTGCTCCCGGCCGGTGCGCCGTTCACCGCGGAGCACGCACGCTGGGTGAACGGGGTGCTCGCCGGCATGTACTCGCGTGCCCCGCAGCCCGCGGACGAACCGGTGGCGCAGGCCCTTCCGGGCCGTGACGTGGTCGTGCTGTGGGCCTCGCAGACCGGCAACGCCGAGGAGTTCGCCGCGGCCGCCGCGTCCCGGCTCGCCGAAACCGGACACCGGGCCCAGCTCGTCGGCATGGACGAGGCGGATCCGCGTGCCCTCCCGCCCGCGGCCGACCTCCTGCTGATCACCAGCACCTTCGGGGACGGTGACGCGCCCGACAACGGCTCCGGGTTCTGGGAGGCCCTGACCGCCGCCGACCCCCCGCCCCTGGACGGCAGACGGTACGCGGTGCTGGCCTTCGGTGACTCCTCGTACGACGACTTCTGCGGGCACGGCCGGCGCCTGGACCAGCGCCTCGACGAGCTGGGGGCCGTACGCCTCGCCCCGCGCACCGACTGCGAACCCGACTACGAGCCCTCCGCCCGCACATGGCTGGACCAGGTGCTGGCCGGCCTCACCGCACAGCCGACGACCGCCGTGTCACCAACTGCTGCGGTCGCTGCCGCGCCCGCCCCCGCAGCCACGCCCGTCCGCAGCGCCAAGCCCGCACCTGCCACGGCCCGGCTGGCCGGCAACCGGCTCCTCAGCCTCCCCGGCGCGGGCAAGGAGGTCCGCCGGTTCACCTTCGACACCCGGGACGCCGACTCCCCTCTCGTCCACGAGGCCGGTGACGCCCTCGGCGTACACCCCGTCAACAGCATCGACCTGGTGGCCGAATGGCTGGCCGTCACCGGTCTCGACGCCGCCACCGCCGTCGATGTCGCCGGCCTCGGCGAGGTCCGGCTGGCCGACGCCCTGCACAGGCATCTGGACATCACCCGGCTCACTCCGGCCCTGCTGGGCTTCATCACCGAGCGCACCGGCGACCGGGCCCTGAAGAAGATGCTGCGTCCCGACAACAAGGGCGAACTCGCCCGCTGGTCCTGGGGCCGCCAAGCCGTGGACGTCCTCGCCGAGTACCCCGTCCGCGCCACACCGCAGGAATGGGCCGGCATCCTCAAACGACTGCAGCCCCGCCTGTACTCGATATCGTCCAGTCCGCTCACCGACCCCCACCAGGTGTCCCTGACCGTCTCCGTCGTCCGGTACGAGAACCTGCACGGCCGGCCCCGCAACGGGGTGTGCTCGCCCTTCCTCGCCGACGCCGCCCCCGGCGCCCCGGTGTCGGTCTTCGTCCAGCGCGCCCCGCACTTCCGGCCGCCCGCGGGCCCCGACACCCCGATGGTGATGGTCGGCCCGGGTACCGGCGTGGCTCCGTTCATCGGCTTCCTGGAGGAACGCCGCGCACACCGCCACCGCGGCCCCAACTGGCTCTTCTTCGGCGAGCAGCACCGTGCCACCGACTTCTACTACGAGGAGGAACTGACAGCCTTCCTCGCCGACGGCACCCTCACCCGCCTGGACACCGCCTTCTCGCGCGACCAGCGTGCCAAGGTCTACGTACAGGACCGGATGCGCGAGCACGGTGCCAAGCTGTGGTCCTGGCTCCAGGACGGCGCCCACTTCTACGTCTGCGGGGACGCCGCACGCATGGCCAAGGACGTCGACCAGGCGCTGCGCGACATCGCCGTCACACACGGTGGCCTCGATCACACGGGCGCAGCCCTGTACGTCAAGCAGCTCGCCGCCGACAAGCGGTACGTCCGCGACGTCTACTGATCGGCGGGGGCGGAGCAGGCGCTCGGTGGCTCGGTGGCTCGGTGGTGAGCTTCCGCCCGGTCCGCCTTCGACGGGATCGGCTCAGAGGGCCACGACGGTTGCCTCCGTGGCTTTGACGCTGGTCCAGACGGGCGTCCCCTCGGCGAGACCCAGTTCGGCGACAGCCTGCGGCGTGATCTCCGCGACGAGGTCCGGTGCCTGGTCCGAGGTGATCAGGACGCGCAGCCGGCTGCCGCTGGTGGTGATTTCCCGGACGGTTCCGGGCCAGACGTTACGGGGGCTACCGGTCGGTCTGTCCCGGTGTACGGCGACGGCCTCCGGGGCGATGACCGCGAGGGAGTCCGTGCCGGCCGGGAGCGGCTCCGCGACCACGAGGGTCCCGCCGCCGGTGAGTTGTATGCCTTCGGCGGTGGCGACGCCGGGCCAGGCGTTGCGGCCGAGCATCCGGGCGACCCAGGGGGAGCGGGGGTGGCGGGTCACCTCGGCGGGCGGGGCGTCCTGCAGGGCCCTGCCCTCGTCGAGTACGAGGACCCGGTCGGCGAGCGCGACGGCTTCGACGGGATCGTGAGTGACGATCAGGCACACGCCGCCGAAGCTGTCGAGATGGCGGCGAAGGGTGTGCCGGACTTGGGCGCGGGTGGTCTGGTCGAGGGCGGCGAGCGGTTCGTCGAGCAGGAGCAGCCGGGGGCGGGCGGCCAGGGCCCGGGCGAGCGCGACACGCTGGGCCTGGCCTCCGGAGATCTGAGCCGGCCTGCGGTGTGCGAGATGACCCACGCCGAGACGGTCCAGCCACCGCTGGGCACTGTGGCGGGCTTCGGCGCGCGGCACGCCGTGGGCGCGGAGCCCGTACGCGGTGTTGGCCAGCGCGTTCATGTGGGGAAAGAGGGCTCCGTCCTGCGGGACCCAGGCCACGCCCCTGCGGTGCGGCGGGAGCGCGGTGACATCGGTGTCGCCCAGCCGGAGTTCGGCGTGGGCGCGTGGGGTGAGGCCGAGGAGCGCGCGCAGCAGTGTGGTCTTGCCCGCGCCGTTGGGTCCGACGACGGCGATGGTGGTTCCGGCATCGGCGTCGAGGGTGAGGTTGTTGAATCCGGTGACGGTGGTCCGCAGCGGCCAGCTGTCACCGGTACCGCCGGGCCCGTGCGCGAGCTCCGGAGCGGCATGCGCCTCCTCCTGCGGGGCGGGAGCCGATTCGGCTGCCGGGGTCCGCGGCTGTGCCGTGGCCGTACGAGGGGTGCCGGTCCAGCGTCCGCGCAGGGCGACGAGCACGACCATGGCGATGGCCAGAAGAAGCAGGGAGACCGAGGTGGCGGCCTCCGGGTTGTCCTGGAGCAGCAGATAGACCTGGAGCGGCAGGGTTTGCGTGGTGCCGGGGAGGTTCCCGGCGAAGGTGATGGTCGCGCCGAACTCACCCAGGGCCCTCGCCCAGGTCAGCGCCGCTCCTGCGGCGAGCCCGGGGGCGACCATGGGCAGGGTGACCGTGAAGAACACCCGTACCGGCGAGGCCCCCAGGGAGGCTGCGGTCTCCTCGTAGCGGGGACGCAGTCCGCCGAGGGCCCCTTCGAGGCTGATGATCAGGAACGGCATCGCGACGAAGGTCGCTGCGAGGACGGCGCCGGACGTGTGGAACGGCAGGGTGAGCTCGAACGTGTCCTCCATCCAGGGCCCCAGCAGCCCGCGCCGGCCGAAGGCCAGGAGGAGCGCGACACCGCCGACCGTGGGCGGCAGCACCATCGGCAGGAGGACGAGCGAGCGGACGAACGCCTTCCCGGGGAAGTCGACGCGGGCCAGCAGCCAGGCGAGCGGGACACCGAGGACGACGGAAAGGCCCAGTGCCCAGGCGGACACGATCAAGGACAACGTCAGCGCCTCGGTCGTCCCGGGGCTGGTCAGATGAGCGCCCAGGTCGTGCCAGGAGGTGCGGGCGAGGATCCCGACCAGTGGCAGCAACAGGAAGGCGATGGCCAGCAGCGCGGGGATCGCCAGGGCGATCGGCGCGCGGGGGCCGGTTGCGTGGCGGCGAAGGCGTCTCATCGAAGGTCCCCGATGCTGGAAGTGCCCTGCGGGCGGCCCGGCCCCCCGGACCGGGCCACCCGCAGGGGGCGGTGGCCCGTTACGGCTGCTGGAAGCCGGCGGCGGCGAGGATCTTCTGAGCCTCGGGCGTGGACAGCCACGTCACGAATGCCGTCGCGGCCTCGCCGTTCCTGGAGGTCTTCAGGGTCGCCGCCGGGTAGGAGGCGACGGCGTTCTGGGCGTCCGGGATGTCGATGGCGTCGACCTTGTCGGTAGCCGTGGCTGCGTCCGTCCTATACACGAGACCGGCATCCGCCTCGCCGAGCTCGACCTTGCTGAGGACGGCGCGGACATTGGGCTCCTGGGAGACCGGCTTCACCTCGATCTTCTGCGCGTCCAGGATCTGCTTGCTGTAGCGCCCGACCGGAACCTCGGGGGCCGCGAGCACCACCTTCAGCTCGGGGTCGGCGAGGTCCTTCAGACTCTCGACCTTCTCCGGGTTGCCCTTGCCCGTGGCGATCACCAGACGGTTGTTCGCGATGACGGTCGGCGCTCCGGTGTCCGACTTCAGCCCGTCCATGGTCTTCGTGTCCGCCGTGACCAGGGCATCGGCGGGTGCGCCCTGCTTGACCTGGGCGGCGAGCTCCTGCGAGCCGGCGAAGGAGAACGTCACCTCGGTTCCGGGGTGCCCCTTCTCGTACACGGCACCGGCGGTCTTGAAGACATCGGTGAGCGAGGAGGCGGCCAGAACCGTCAGATCGGCCTTCGGAGCCCCGGAGGCGGTGCCCTTGTCACCCGAGCCCTTGGCGTCGTCGCTGCCACATGCCGCCAGCGGTACGAGGAGGGCCGCTGTGAGGATCGCTGCCGCGGTGCGGCGGCCGGTGAGGGTGCAGGACATGAGGGGCGGGACTCCTTGGGGACGCGATGGGCCTGGGCGGGTGGGTGAGCCGCGTCAGGGACGGCGACGCCGCTGGGTGGGGCAGTGGATCAGGTGCGGTCGATGAACACGCTGGTCGACTTGACGCGCGCGGTGGCCTGCATGCCGACCTCCAGCCCCAGCTCCTCGACCGCTTCCCGGGTCAGGAGCGATACGAGCCTGTGCGGGCCGGCCTGGATCTCCACCTGGGCCGCGACGTCGCCGAGTTTGACGGCGGTCACGATGCCGGGAAAGGCGTTGCGGGCCGAGGTGTACGACGTCTCGTCCTCACCGACGCCGCCCTGGGCGACCTCGATGGCGAACGCGGCCAGATCCCGGCCGTCGATGAGGCGGCGCCCGCTCTCCTCACGGTGGGTCGCGACCCGACCGGCATCCGCCCAGCGGCGGGCGGTGTCGGGGCTGACGCCGAGCAGACGTGCTGCCTGGCCGATCGTGTAGGACTGCATGTGCGACAGATTAGACGCACTGAGTTCGCATTTACAAAGCTTTATGCGAAACTCCATGGCGCATGCGTATCGGTCTGGAGGATGGCCCGAAGGCCGGCGGGGCCGATCCGGGCAAAGCCACGTCGAGGATGTCTACAGTGAAATATCAGACCAGTAAATACCTGGCATTTCGCTACGAATCAGAGGCGCCCCCTCATGAGCCTGAGCATCCGTAACCAGTTCCCCGGCACCGTCACCGCCGTCACCACAGGTGCGGTCATGGCCACCGTGAAGGTCCGCCTGGCGGGCGGCCAGGAGGTCACGGCCGCGATCACGCTCGAGGCCGTCCAGGAGCTCGCCCTCACCGAAGGGGTCTCTGTCCGCGCATTGGTCAAGTCGACCGAGGTGTCCCTGGCCACCGGCGCCGTCGCGGGACTGAGCATCCGCAATCAGATCCCCGGCACCATCACGGACGTGGCAACCGGCGGTGCCATGGCGAGCGTCAAGGTGTCCGTCGAGGGCGGCGAGCTCACCTCGGCGATCACCGAGGACGCGGTGACCGACCTCGGCCTCGCCCCCGGAATGCCCGTCGTCGCCCTGATCAAGTCGACCGAGATCTCCCTGGCAGCCGTCTGATCCCCGGCCCGGCCTTGCCGCCTGTGCGGAGTGGCTCACGGCCCACATCTCTCGCCCCCGGGATCCGTTCCCCTCTCCCGGCCCCGTCAACGGCGCGCACCGATTGCCGCGGCTACGCTTGCCGAGGCGACGCGGAAACCGTGAAGCGCGCCGCAGGGAGGCCACGTCCATGGGGCAGCGCCATCATTTCCACACCGACCATGCGGGCCACTCGGTCACCGCGACCGTCGAGACGGGCCACACCGTGTTGGTGGAGGTGCTGGTCGACGGCAAGGAGACGGGTTCGGTCACGGCGCACGGTGACCGCCCGATCGTCGTACACGTGGAACTGCCGACCGACCCTCCGGAGTCGGCCACCGTACGCGTGAAGCCGGGCCCCGGCGTTCCCAGCTGCCTCTTCGAGACGCCGGACGCCGAACCCCGGATCATGTCACCACGCGCATACTGACGGCCCGGTCTTCCTCTGGCCGCAGGTTGGTCGGCTCGAAGGGGCGCCGATCAGTTGTGACCGAACTTCCGTTCCTTCTTGTGCGAAACGGTTTCCCCGATCGCACGCGCCGCGTCGGGCGTAGTCGCCGACGGCGTCTGTTCCTTCGTCTCCGCGGTGGCGGCGCTGCGCTCATGGCCGCCGGTGCGAGCACCGCGGTTCTGCCGGCTCTGCTTCTTGCTCATGATCGTGCCTCCTGCCATCGTCCTGAACGATGGGGCACCTCCAGATTCGCATGTGCGTACGAAAGACGCATGTCAGACAGAACGTTTGCAGCCGCCGTACTCCCTCGGTCAGCTCGAAGTGATCGGCCCGTCGCGCCGCGTGGGCAGGAGGTCGCGTCGAGACGCGGGCGCGGCGCCGGGTGCGCCGGTCAACGGCCTGCGAGTGCCGCCCGTCTTCTCACGCATCGTGATCTGCACACCGGCCAGGTGCATCCCGGCCTTGCTGTGCGCATCGTGGTCGATCACCGGGCCGCCACCGGTACCCGGGCGGCCGGACCCGTCCACCGAGTTGATCTGCAGCGCGTCCTTGCCTGCCTGCGCCGTCTGGTCGGTGTTGTAACCGTCCTGCACACCCGCGACGTTCAGCGCCGTCTGGACGGCCATGTCATGTTCCGCCTCGGACCTTCGGTTCCTCCGTCCAGGGCAGACCGTCCGGCCAGCATCTTGATGTGCTGCATGTGCGTAAGTGTGCGAACCAGCCGGAGCGCGAGCACGGCACAGACAATGTCGAAAACGTCGGAGATCGCGAGCAGACCGATACCCGCGGTGGCCTGGCCGATGGATGCGGCAACCTCGTAGGCCACGCCTCCGACCAGCGCGAAGAGGCCCTCGGCGAGCCAGAAGCCCCACCACAGATTGATCAGTTCATGGCCCGGACGGCTGGTTGTTGCTTGCGCCTCCGCGGATCGGCTCGCGTTCCAGATGTCCAGAGTGACCCGACGCGGGAACCACAGGTTGACGACCGGGATGAGCCAGCACCAACCGGTCCAGCTGCGACCGCGTCGGTGAGCGCCGGGGGCGAAGACTTCGGCATTGTCGCGCAGGCGGTAGAGCCAGCACACGTAAACGATCCCCGTGGAGAGATAGAGCAAGCTCTGAAGCATGCCGGCGAGGTCGTAGTAGAGCTGTCTGTTCCCAGCGTGCGAGACAGCGTCCAGGGCCGCCGCCGAGTCCGGCAGACCGCGCAGCAGGACGTACAGATAGCCACCCGACGCGATGGACAGGATGTCCGTGATGATCACGGCGACAAGCAGAAGAGAGGCGGCCACCCCCAGACCGACCGGTGAACGCAGCGCCGCGAGGTAGGCAGGCGAAGGGACGGGTGCGCTGCACGTAGATGTATTCACAGTTCATGCAGCGCTGTCACCATCCCAGACGTCACACCACCAGTCCCTTCAGGGAGTACGAGGCTCTGGTGCCAGGCTCCGCAAGGCGGTTTCTCCCTGCGCAACGGGCCGGAACGGGGGCAGCACCGGGGCCCGTACCTGATCGTCGGCGACGTGCGGGCATGAGGCTGGAAGCCCGATAGGGCTGACGGTGCCTCGGTATTCCGCCCTCCGCCGTAATTGGGATCTGCGGGATCCGGGCCGCCCCTGCTCCGTCCGCTCTCAGCCTCCCACTCGGCTACAGCAAGCTCCGATCGTGCGGAGCCGGTGACGTGCAGACCACCCGCACGCGGCCTCCGCTGATTGGCTCACTCTGCTCGGGTAACGGCGGACCGGCCCCCCGGAGTGCAGCCCGCGCTCGGCGGCACGCCGGCCTGGCGCGCAGAGGTCGATCCGGATGCCGCACGCATCCTGGTGTCCACTGGCCCGGGGTACCCAACCTCGCCGACATCACGACCGATGCCTGATCTGCTGTCTCGTTCGGGATTGTGGCTGCACGTCGCGTGTGCGGTCCGGATACGGATCTCAGCAACTCGCCCCTGGTTCGGAGAGGTTCAACGGCCGTGTGCCCGCTTGCCCTTCGAGCGGCGGACGGCGGCCTCCAGCAGGACGTCCACCAGTTCCGTCTCGCCGGCCCCGGTGAGTAGCCGCTTGGGCACGATCAACAGGCCGACCTTCCAGCCGAGGCGGCCGGTAACGACGTAAGCCCGCTCCGTCTCGTAGTAGCGGTTCATGGTGCGCCACGGCACCCGCATGAGTTCCTCGGAGCCTCGTGAGATGACGCAGCCGACGGCGTCGATGACGGCCTGCTTCTCCCCTGTGGCCTGGTCGGCACGGAACATACGGCCGGCGAGCATCGGGGGCAGGAACACGCCGAGCGCGCCGTAGACGAGGGCGAGCGTCAGCAGCCCCGCGTTGATCGGGTCGCCGTCAGCGGAGGGCTTCAGGCTCAGCGCCGCCATCAGGGCCGCAGCCACGACAATGAGCCAGCGCAGGCGTCGGAACCATCCGGTTGCTACGAAGGCCTCGTCGAACTCCGCCCTCGTCAGGACTCCGCTGTAGGTGATGACCGTCTGCCGTATGTCGTCCACGGGCGTGGAGCGTACAGGAGCTGGACCCGGTACCGGGCGACCTCTTGTTGGACGCTTCGGTGCAGCCGGGGCCGTCGGCTTTGGTGGAGCGGCATTCGCTGTGCAGCTGCTCGTTGTCTGTACAGCTGGGCATCGGTCCGGCTGACCACGGCAGGCTTCGCGCGTACTGCTCATGGGGGGCGAGTTGGGCGTCGTGCAGATCCTGAGGGAAGGCGCACGAGGGCACGCGAATGTCACGTACGGGTAGCGCGAGCTGCTCGGCCATCGACAGGCCGGCGCCTCGAGTTGGCGGTTGTCGGAGCAGGACGGGGAGATGGGCCGGCCCGCGAACGATGGTTGGGCCGCGGGCAGCCGGGCCTATCAGCTGACGTTGCCTGGGAGGTAGTGGTGTACGTCCTGGGCGACTGACTCACAGACCCTTTTCGACCTGCCCTGACGCTCATGTGACGCTCCGCGGGCCAAGTGACAGATCTGGTGGGCTGTGAACCTGTCCTGACCTGTGACTATATGCGATTAGGGTGCGTGCGACATCTTTCCGATGACTCGTTACGTGAAGAGCGCGGTGCTCGGAACCCTGCGCTGGCGGTTCAAAGTCCCAGAAGTGTCCCAGAGACTCCGGCACACCCCGCCTCGCCCACGTTTATGCAGGTCAGGTGGGGTATGTCGGCGCTTTTTCTGCAGACTTTCAGATGTCGCGGAAGACGCCGCGCAGTTCCATGACCTGCGGCGATACGCGGTTGCAGGGCGTTGACCTGCGTGGATCAACTTTCTGATGTCTCCTGCGCGTGCACGTTGATGCGGCCGAAAGTCCCAGAAAAGTCCCAGGAGCCCCTGCAGTCCGATGTCTTACTGGGGGGCGGGAGAAACCGCACCGCAGGCCGTCATCGGCTCGCCCGTTCGTCTGTGGTAGGTCCCGTCAGGTGAGGGTCCAGCGCTGGTTGCTGCCGTTCGAGCAGGAGTAGAGCTGGATCCGGGTGCCGTTGGCGGTGCCGGTCCCGACGGCGTCGAGGCAGAGGCCGGACTGGACGCCAACGATGGATCCGTCGGAGTTGACGCGCCACTTCTGGTTGTCGCCGCCCCAGCAGCTGTAGATCTGGACCTTGCTGCCGTTGCTCGTGCCGGCGGCGTCCAGACATTTGTCGCCGTAGACCCGGAGCTCACCCGAGTCGGTGGCCACCCACTGCTGGTTGGTGCCGCTGCCGCAGTCCCACAGCTGGAGCTGGGTGCCGTCGTTGGTGCTGGCGTTGGGCACATCCAGGCAGCGGCCCGAACCGACGCCCTTGATCTGTCCGGAACCCGCAGGGGGCTCAGTTGTGTCGCCGGCATTGAGTGCGTTGAGGACGGCGGAGTAGGCGGCCTTCTTGCTGCCGTCGTTGTTGAACAGCAGCGGTGTGTGCTCCGCTCGCCAGGAGTCGCTGTCTCGCACACCCCAGACGGTGACGCCGAGGCAGCGCTCGACGGCCAGGCAGTCGTTGGTCACGTTGGCGTAGGTCATGGGCGAGGCGCCCTGGATGTCCAGCTCGGTGACGGCCACGTCGACGCCGAGGGCGGCAAAGTTCTGCAGTGTGGTGCGGAAGTTGCTGTTGTAGGGGCTGCCGCTGTTGAAGTGCGACTGGAAGCCGACGCAGTCGATCGGCACGCCACGCTGCTTGAAGTCCCGGACCATGGAGTACATGGCCTGGGTCTTGGCCCAGGTCCAGTCCTCGACGTTGTAGTCGTTGTAGCAGAGCTTGGCGGACGGGTCGGCGGTGCGCGCGGTGCGGAAGGCGAGCTCGATCCAGTCGTTGCCGCTGCGCTGCAGGTTGGAGTCGCGTCGGGCTCCCGAATTTCCGTCGACGAAGGCCTCGTTCACGACGTCCCACTGGACGATCTTGCCCTTGTAGTGGGCCATCACGCCGTTGATGTGGCCGATCATCGCCTGGCGCAGATCGTTGCCGCTGAGGCTCTGCATCCAGCCGGGCTGCTGGGAGTGCCAGGCCAGGGTGTGGCCACGCACCTCCTTGCCGTTCTGCACCGCCCAGTTGTAGACGCGGTCGGCGGAGCTGAAGTTGAACTGTCCCCGCTGCGGTTCGGTGGCGTCGATCTTCATCTCGTTCTCGGCCGTCACCATGTTGAACTCGCGGTTCGCGATCGACGTGTACGTCGAGTCGCCCAGCCTGCCCGAGGCGATGGCGGTGCCGAAATAGCGACCGCTGTGCGCCGCCGCGGCGCCCAGCGTGCTCTCGGCGGCGTGTGCTCCCGGTGGCGCGACCAGCGCGGCGGACGCACCGAGGACGCCGAGGACCAGCGCCAACAGCAGGCTGCGAGTTTTCCGGCGGACAACGGGTCGGGGAAGGGCGTAGGAGCCCATGACTGTGCCTCCAAGGTGGAAATTACGAAAGGACTGGTGCGGTGCGCGGATCTGCCGTGCAGCACGGAATGCCGAGGCCGACGTTCGGTATCTCGGACCATGGCCAGTTCCTCAGACAGGGATGATTGAGGCATCGGTGATGGGCCGTCAATACTCTCCGCAGAAGAAGTTTCGATTGGTCATCCGAAACTTTCCGACACCCTGGTGAGTCGGAATGCAGCCCCCGCGCCGCCGCCGTCGGATGCCGTAGGGCCGCGGCCAGGCGAGTGTGCGGACGAGGCTTGCTCGGCCTCCCTCCTCCGCGCATGCGCCTTGGGCTGGCGGATTGTATGCGCACACTCAGGAGAGGTCCGGTCGGCGCGATCCCTTGTCAGGCCCTAAGGGGAGGTGCTGTTTGTGGACAGATCAGGTACAAGCCTTGACCGGAGTACCCCGCATCCCTAGCTTGTGGCCTCAAAGTATCCGGGAATTCTCGAAACTTTCGAAACCGTCCCGGACCCACGGCACTTCCGCTCCGCTGTTCATCAGGGTCACCTCAACCCAGCCCTTAGGAGGCGCAGCTCATGTGGTACCGCCACTCGTTCTCGGCCCGGCCGAGACGCCTGCTCGCGGTCCTTGCACCCTTGTTGCTCGTGGCCACCTTCCTCGGCGCCCAGCCGGCGGAGGCGGCGACCGTGGACCCCAACGCCTCGTACGTGCTGGTCAATCGGAACAGCGGCAAGGCCCTGGACGTCTACAACATGGCAACCGCCGACGGCGCCCGCATCACTCAGTGGACCAGGAACGATCAGAGCCAGCAGCAGTGGCAGTTCGTCGATTCCGGGGGCGGCTACTACCGCATCAAGTCCCGCCACTCGGGCAAGGTGCTGGACGTCTACAACTGGTCTACCGCGAACGGCGGATCGATCGTCCAGTGGGCCGACCTGAATGCCGCCAACCAGCAATGGCGACTCGCGGACAGCTCGGATGGCTACGTAAGGTTCATCTCGCGCCACAGCGGCAAGGCCCTCGAGGTACAAGGTGCCTCCACCGCCGACAACGCGAACACCGTCCAGTACGACGACTGGGGCGGCACCAACCAGCAGTGGCAGCTCGTCAAGGTCGGCGGCGGCAACACCGGCCCGTGCGATCTGCCGGGGACGTACCGCTGGACATCATCGGGCCCGTTGGTGCAGCCCAAGCCGGGGTGGGTCTCGTTGAAGGACTTCACCGTCGTCCCCTACGACGGCAAACAGCTCGTCTATGCGACGACGCACGACACGGGGACGAGTTGGGGTTCGATGAACTTCGGCCTGTTCGCCGATTGGTCGGAGATGGCCTCGGCCGGCCAGAACACGATGTCAGCTTCCACCGTCGCGCCTACGCTCTTCTACTTCGCGCCGAAGGGTATCTGGGTGCTCGCCTACCAGTGGGGCGGGTCCGCCTTCTCCTATCGGACATCGAGCGATCCCACCAACCCGAACGGCTGGTCATCCCCGCAGGTGCTCTTCTCCGGAAGCATCCCCGACTCCGGAACAGGACCCATCGACCAGACGCTCATCGGTGACGGGACGAACATGTACCTGTTCTTCGCCGGCGACAACGGCAAGATCTACCGGGCCGGTATGCCGATCGGGAACTTCCCGGGCAGCTTCGGCGCGACCTCGACAGTGATCATGAGCGATACGACGAACAACCTGTTCGAAGCCCCGCAGGTCTACAAGCTGCAGGGCCAGAACCGCTACCTCATGATCGTCGAGGCGATCGGCTCGCAGGGTCGCTACTTCCGCTCGTTCACGGCAACCAGTCTGAACGGTGCCTGGACACCCCAGGCCGCGACCGAGACCAACCCCTTCGCCGGCAAGGCCAACAGTGGCGCTTCCTGGACCAACGACATCAGCCACGGCGAACTGATCCGCACCAGCCCTGACCAGACCATGACCGTCGATCCCTGCAGCCTCCAGTTGCTCTACCAGGGGCGCAGCCCCAACTCCGGCGGCGACTACGGCCTCCTGCCCTACCGTCCTGGTCTGCTGACACTGCAGCGCTGACGACGTGACACATGTCCCCGGTATGGGGCCGACGCGGCGGGCTCGGCGGAAGGCCGAGCCCGCCCGGTTCGCGCAACAACGTCAGCGCTCATACAGCGACGGAGCGCGGGGGTGGGCGACGCCTACCCCTACCAGCCCGACCGATTCACCGACGCTGTCCGATACTCCCTCCCGCGACTACCTCCCCGCCGAAGTCCCTTCGCCGGGCGGCGCCGCCTCTGTGTCCACGGTCCCGGCTGACCTCGCCTCCTTCGCCGGACGGGACAATCCCGGGTCGTCGAGCCGGGCGGGCTGGAGGTGTGGTCGGCCACCTCCAGCGTGGATCCGCGCCTGACGGCCAGGACCACGTTGACTGGAGCCCAGCGCGACGTCGTCGCTCCTGGTTCAAAGTCCCAGAGAAGTCCCAGGGACCCCGTCGCACCCCGCCTCACCTCGAATTTGTGCAGGTCAGGAGGGGTGCAACGGTGCCTTTTCTGCAGGCTTTCAGATGTCGCGGAAGATCTCGATCTGCGCACCCACCGAGTTGAGCCGCTCCGCCAGTTCCTCGTACCCGCGGTTGATCACGTACACGTTGCGCAGTACGGACGTGCCCTCGGCCGCCATCATCGCCAGCAGTACCACCACCGCCGGCCGCAGCGCGGGCGGGCACATCATCTCCGCGGCGCGCCAGCGGGTCGGGCCCTCGACCAGGACCCGGTGCGGGTCCAGGAGTTGCAGTCGGCCGCCGAGGCGGTTGAGGTCTGTGAGGTAGATCGCGCGGTTGTCGTAGACCCAGTCGTGGATCAGGGTCTTGCCGTGCGCGGCAGCGGCGATGGCCGCGAAGAACGGCACGTTGTCGATGTTCAGGCCGGGGAACGGCATCGGGTGGATCTTGTCGATGGGCGCCTCCAGCTTGGAGGGCCGGACCGTCAGGTCCACCAGCCTGGTGCGGCCGTTGTCGGCGGCGTACTCCGTCGTGCGGTCGCAGTCGACGCCCATCTCCTCCAGGACCGCGAGCTCGATCTCCAGGAACTCGATCGGGACCCGGCGGATCGTCAGCTCGGACTCCGTCACCACGGCGGCGGCCAGTAGGCTCATCGCCTCGACCGGGTCCTCGGAGGGGGAGTAGTCGACGTCCACGTCGATCTCCGGCACACCGTGCACGGTGAGGGTCGTCGTACCGACCCCGTCGACCTTCACGCCGAGCGCCTCCAGGAAGAAGCACAGGTCCTGGACCATGTAGTTGGAGGAGGCGTTGCGGATGACGGTCGTGCCGTCGTGCCGGGCGGCGGCCAGCAGCGCGTTCTCGGTCACGGTGTCGCCGCGCTCGGTCAGCACGATGGGGCGGTCGGGCCTGACCTCGTGGTCGACCTGTGCGTGGTAGAGGCCGTCGGTCGCCGCGATCTCCAGGCCGAAGCGGCGCAGCGCGATCATGTGCGGTTCGATCGTCCGCGTACCGAGGTCGCAGCCGCCCGCGTAAGGCAGCGTGAAGCGGTCCAGGCGGTGCAGCAGCGGGCCGAGGAACATGATGATCGACCGGGTCCGGCGCGCGGCGTCCGCGTCGATGGCCTCCAGGTCGAGGCGCGGGGGCGGCTGGATCTCGAGGTCCACACCGTCGTTGACCCAACGGGCGCGCACACCGATGGAGTTGAGCACCTCCAGGAGTCGGAAGACCTCCTCGATGCGGGCCACCCGGCGCAGTACGGTGCGGCCCTTGTTGAGCAGCGAGGCGCAGAGCAGTGCGACGCAGGCGTTCTTGCTCGTCTTGACGTCGATGGAGCCGGAGAGCCGGCGTCCGCCGACGACCCGAAGGTGCATGGGCCCGGCATAGCCGAGCGACACGATCTCGCTGTCGAGGGCTTCGCCGATGCGGGCGATCATCTCAAGGCTGATGTTCTGGTTGCCGCGCTCGATGCGGTTGACGGCGCTCTGGCTGGTGGCGAGCGCCTCGGCGAGCTGAGTCTGTGTCCAGCCACGGTGCTGGCGGGCGTCACGGATGAGCTTGCCGATACGTGCGAGGTAGTCGTCTTCCATGGCTGCACGCTATCTCACATATGAGATGAAGATCGAGTGGGGGTGTGGGGTTGAAGTGGACGTCGGGTGCCGGACGGCGTGTCGGGCCGTTTCGGGCGGTGCGTCGAACGGGCCGGACGGCACGCCGAGCGGCGCCGGACCGCAGGCGGACGCCCGTCTACACGGTCGTTCGCGCCATGCGGTCCGGCGCGCGGGGCTCGGCCGAACGGGTGAGCGGTCAGCCGCGGCGGCGAGTGGTGGTCTTCCGCCAGCCGAAGGGTCCCGGCAGGTCCATCGACGTGGTGCGCCGGCCGGTGCTGCTGGTGGTGCGCTTCGGGCCGTGCCGGCCGCCGGTCGTGACGGACCACGAACGACGGTTGATGTTCAGCCGGACGCCCGGAAGGATCCGGAAGCTCTTGCGGAATGTGAGCGGCATCTGCGCCTCCTCTGTCAGGAGTACGGGTATCCCGAAGCTGTCCGTCCATGCCTGCGGGGTGAGAGCGCTCCGGTCGGGAGTGCCTCGCCCTGCCGGGGTGGCGGGCCTCTATGCCGGGTCGGCTCCGCGCAACGCGCTGGTCAGCGGGGCCAGTACGGTCCAGCCGGAGACCTCGTACAGGGCGCGGCCCTCCGGTGTCGCGGCCAGTGTGCCCACCGTGGCGCCCCGTACGACGGCGGCGTCGGCGAGGGTGTGCATGATCAGCCGGCCCAGGCCGCGGCGCCGGTGGGCAGGGCTGGTCTCCACCTTGTCGACGACGGCGGTGGTGCCGGTGACGGCGATCTGGCCGCGCGCGGCACGGGCGCCGTCGAGGGTGGACACAACGGCGCGGGTGACGTCGGCCTGGGTCCAGGTACGGAGCCGGTACCCCTCGGGGAGGGTGGTCCGGGCGTGGTCACGGGTGGCACGCAGCGGAGCGGACATCAGGAAACCGGGTCCGTCGGGAAGGGACCAGCCGGGTGCGAGCCAGGACGCGAGCGTCGCAGGTGGCACGAGGGCCTTCAGCCGGACCCCGGGGGCGGCGGCGTTCCCGGTGAGGGCTCTTACGGTCGCTTCGTCGGCGGTGGGCAGGACATGGCTCATGACATGTCCGGGGAGGCCGATGTCGACGGTGAAACCCCAGGGGCGGGAGAACGGTTCGGCTGCTCCGCGTGAGACGGCCCAGCCGTGGACCCAGGCCCGTACGGCTTCGGAGGTGTTGATGAAGGACAAGACGCCTCTTCGCGGCAGGTGGTGGTCCCAGGGTGGATGTGCAGTGCGTCAGGTGCCAAGTGTGGGGTACCCGCATCCGAGCTTCGTGGAGATGTTCGACCCTCTCCGCACGTCCGGCGGAATCCGCGCGATCTTCGCCGGGGGAGGTGCGGCATCGCGGAGTGGCGCCGGACACGGGCTCCCGGGCATGACCGCGCGGCGGCGATGTACTAGAGTTATCTCGACATCGAGATATCTGCCGAGGCGCACCGCAGTCGCCGCCGGTAAGGGTTACCTAACTAATCCTTACCTTAGCGGATGGTGGGGGCCGTAGGCGGCGCCGGCCGCACATGAGGCGCGGCGCGGTTGAACGCGCACATTGAAGAAGGAGACTGTCGTGTCGGCGAACAGCTTCGACGCCCGCAGCACGCTGCGCGTGGGCGACGAGTCGTACGAGATCTTCAAGCTGGACAAGGTCGAGGGCTCCGCGCGCCTCCCTTACAGCCTGAAGGTGCTGCTGGAGAACCTGCTCCGCACCGAGGACGGCGCGAACATCACCGCCGACCACATCCGGGCGCTCGGCGGATGGGACTCGCAGGCCCAGCCCAGCCAGGAGATCCAGTTCACGCCGGCCCGCGTGATCATGCAGGACTTCACCGGCGTTCCGTGTGTCGTGGACCTCGCGACCATGCGTGAGGCCGTGAAGGAGCTCGGCGGCGACCCGGCGAAGATCAACCCGCTGGCCCCGGCCGAGCTGGTCATCGACCACTCCGTCATCGCCGACAAGTTCGGCACCAACGACGCGTTCGCGCAGAACGTCGAGCTGGAGTACGGCCGCAACAAGGAGCGCTACCAGTTCCTGCGCTGGGGCCAGACCGCCTTCGACGAGTTCAAGGTCGTCCCCCCGGGCACCGGCATCGTCCACCAGGTCAACATCGAGCACCTGGCGCGCACGGTCATGGTCCGCAACGGCCAGGCCTACCCCGACACCCTCGTCGGCACCGACTCGCACACCACGATGGTCAACGGCCTCGGTGTGCTGGGCTGGGGCGTCGGCGGCATCGAGGCCGAGGCCGCGATGCTCGGCCAGCCGGTCTCCATGCTCATCCCGCGTGTCGTCGGCTTCAAGCTGACCGGCGAGCTCCCGGCCGGCACCACCGCCACCGACCTCGTGCTGACCATCACCGAGATGCTCCGTAAGCACGGCGTCGTCGGCAAGTTCGTCGAGTTCTACGGTGAGGGCGTCTCCGCCACCTCCCTCGCGAACCGCGCCACCATCGGCAACATGTCGCCGGAGTTCGGCTCCACCGCCGCGATCTTCCCGATCGACGACGAGACGCTGAAGTACCTGCGCCTGACCGGCCGCGACGCGCAGCAGGTCGCGCTCGTCGAGGCGTACGCCAAGGAGCAGGGCCTCTGGCTGGACCCGGCCGCCGAGCCGGACTTCTCCGAGAAGCTGGAGCTCGACCTCTCCACGGTCGTCCCCTCCATCGCCGGCCCGAAGCGCCCGCAGGACCGCATCGTCCTCGCGAACGCCAAGGCGCAGTTCGCCCAGGACGTCCGCAACTACGTCGCGGACGACGAGGAGGCGGGCAAGGAGTCCTTCCCGGCCTCCGACTCCCCGGCCGCCACCGACGGCGTCCCGTCGAACCCGGTCACCGTCACCGCCCCCGACGGTACGACGTACGAGATCGACCACGGCGCCGTCACCGTCGCCGCGATCACCTCCTGCACCAACACGTCGAACCCGTACGTCATGGTCGCCGCGGCGCTCGTGGCGAAGAAGGCGGTCGAGAAGGGCCTGACCCGCAAGCCGTGGGTCAAGACCACCCTCGCCCCGGGCTCCAAGGTCGTCACCGACTACTTCGACAAGGCGGGCCTGACCCCGTACCTCGACAAGGTCGGCTTCAACCTCGTCGGCTACGGCTGCACCACCTGCATCGGCAACTCCGGCCCGCTGCCGGAAGAGGTCTCCAAGGCGGTCAACGAGCACGACCTGGCCGTCACCTCGGTGCTCTCCGGCAACCGCAACTTCGAGGGCCGGATCAACCCCGACGTCAAGATGAACTACCTGGCGTCCCCGCCGCTGGTCGTCGCGTACGCCATCGCCGGTTCGATGAAGGTCGACATCACCAAGGACGCCCTCGGCGTCGACCAGGACGGCAAGCCCGTCCACCTCCAGG
This sequence comes from Streptomyces sp. NBC_00887, assembly GCF_045207585.1. Classification (NCBI taxonomy): domain Bacteria; kingdom Bacillati; phylum Actinomycetota; class Actinomycetes; order Kitasatosporales; family Streptomycetaceae; genus Streptomyces; species Streptomyces sp. NBC_00887. The sequence continues at coordinate 3,842,126 of NZ_CP108788.1, read as the reverse complement.
ACATCTGGCCCTCCGAGGCCGAGGTGAACGACGTCGTCGCCAACTCCATCGGCGAGGACATGTTCAACAAGTCCTACCAGGACGTCTTCGCGGGCGACGCCCAGTGGCAGGCGCTGTCGATCCCGACCGGCAACACCTTCGAGTGGGACGCCGAGTCCACCTACGTGCGCAAGCCCCCGTACTTCGAGGGCATGACGATGGAGACGACCCCGGTCGAGGACATCACCGGCGCCCGGGTCCTGGCCAAGCTGGGCGACTCGGTCACCACCGACCACATCTCCCCGGCCGGTGCGATCAAGGCCGACACCCCGGCCGGCAAGTACCTCACGGAGCACGGCATCGAGCGCCGTGACTTCAACTCCTACGGCTCGCGCCGCGGCAACCACGAGATCATGATCCGTGGCACCTTCGCCAACATCCGCCTGCGCAACCAGATCGCGCCGGGCACCGAGGGCGGCTTCACCCGCGACTTCACCCAGCCCGACGCGCCGGTGTCGTTCATCTACGACGCCTCGCAGAACTACCAGGCCGCGGGCACCCCGCTCGCGATCCTGGCGGGCAAGGAGTACGGCTCCGGCTCGTCCCGCGACTGGGCGGCCAAGGGCACCGCGCTCCTCGGCGTCAAGGCCGTCATCGCCGAGTCCTACGAGCGCATCCACCGCTCGAACCTCATCGGCATGGGCGTCCTGCCGCTCCAGTTCCCGGAGGGCCAGACCGCGGAGACCCTCGGCCTGACCGGCGAGGAGAGCTTCTCCTTCACCGGTGTGACCGAGCTGAACAACGGCACCACGCCGCGCACGGTCAAGGTCACCACCGACACCGGTGTGGAGTTCGACGGCGTCGTCCGCATCGACACCCCCGGTGAGGCGGACTACTACCGCAACGGCGGCATCCTGCAGTACGTGCTCCGCAGCCTGATCCGCAAGTAGGGTCGGCGTACGGACGAAAAGGGCCGCATCCCCGGCAACGGGGGTGCGGCCCTTGTCATGCGGCCCTTCGCTCACCGGTCGATGAACTGGTGATCACTGACGATCAGGCCGTCCTGGTCGAGCACGACGAAGTCGAAGCCCACGGCGACACTCCTGCCCGAACCCGTCTCCGCCATCTCCCAGTTGAACCGGACGGTGCCGTGGTGCCCGTCGGCGCCGGGAACGAACCGGAACACGTGCGTCCCTGGCTCGACCCACTGCTCGTACCCTTCGGTGACCCGGCTGCGGAGCGCGTGGTGTCCGTGGAACTCTCGGGTCGGGGTGTAGTGCGAACCGCCGGACGCGAACAACGCGTCCACGGTGGCGTGCCGCAACGCCGCGTCGGGCTCGTTCCACATGGCGACGTAGCGGCGCGCGAATTCGCTGAAGTCGCTGCTGTCGATCGCGGTCATGACTGAACTCCTTCTCGGGAAGAGCTGGAAGCGCGGGGAGAGGTGGAAGAGGTGGAAGAGGTGGAAGAGGCGGAGGCGGCCCGGGGGAGCAGTTGTGCGAGCCCTGCGAGGACCAGCGCCACGGCGATCAGGTAGGTCAGTCCGTGCAGGAAGGCCGTGGACGAGCCCTCGGCGAGACTGCCGTAGTAGAGGATCCCGATCACACCGACCCCGAGCGCCCCGCCCACCTGCTGCACCGTGTTGAGGGCCCCGGAGGCGGCACCGGCATGGTGCGGGGGGATCTCGGCCAGAACGGTGGCCATGATCGGGGCAAGGGCCAGGCCCATTCCGACTCCGTCGACGAGGAGCGCGGACGCGAGCCATCCGATCGCGGCGTCCTGAGCCACCATGACGAACAGCAGGGCCAGACCCGCCACCCGGACCAGTGCGCCGATCGCGATCACCTGGCGCCCCAGGCGAAGCATCAGCCAGGGTGCGAACAGCGAGGCCGCCAGATACCCCGCACCGATCGGTACGAAGAGGAGCCCGGCCCCCATGGCGTCGAGGCCGCGCCCTTCCTGGGCGTACAGGGCGAGGACCAGGAAGTACGCGGCCATCCCCATCGTGAACGCCGTGTAGGTGAACAGGCCGACGGTGAAGCCTCGTTCACGGAACAGGGCAAGGTCGATCAAGGGCGATTCGCGGTGCCGTCGTGCGCGGTAGGCGCCGGCCAGTGCCACCGATCCGGCGAAGGACGCCCAGGTCCACAGGGGCCAGCCCTGCTCGCGGCCTTCGATCAACGGCAGCAGTAGCGCCACCAGGGAAAGGCTCAGGAGGGCGGCGCCGGGGAGGTCGAGCCGCACGGCGCCCGTGGCGCGGCTCTCCGGGATCACCCGCCGCGCGACGGCCAGTACGGCGATCCCGATCGGCACATTGATCAGGAAGCAGGCGCGCCAGCCGAGCCCGAACACATCGGCGTGAATGAGTGCGCCACCGATGAGCTGCCCGAACACGGCCGCGGAACCCATGGTCAGCGCATAGGCGTTGATGGCGCGAGCCCGCTCGCGCCCGGTGTAGACGGTGCGCACGACGGCCAGCACCTGTGGCGCGAGCAGGGCGGCCGACACCCCTTGCGCGACCCTGGCGGCGACCAGGGCTTCGGGGCCCGGAGCCAGCCCGCACGCGATCGAGGCAAGGGTGAAGAACAGCATGCCTGCCGAGAACATGCGGCGGCGGCCATGGATGTCGCCGAGCCGGCCGCCGACGATCAGCATGGACCCGTAGGCGAGGGCGTACCCGGCCACCACCCACTCGACCGTCGCCGAATCGGCATGGAGGTCACGCTGGGCCGTCGGAACGGCCACATTGACGATGAAGAAGTCGAGAACGGTGACGAACAAGCCGGTCAGTACAGCCGGCAGGGTGCCCGCACGAGGCATGGCCACTCCCCACATGAGGTGGAACGGACAGCGAGGGAAAGGGTGGGAGATAGAACGGTCGGTCTACGTGTGGTCATAGTAGATAGACCGGTTGTTCTACCGTCAAGCCCGTGTCAGAATCGGGCTCATGACGACGAGACCGGGCCCCCGCGAACGGCTGCTGGACGCCGCCCGCGACCTCACCTACACCCACGGGGTCCACGTCGGGGTGGACGCGATCCTCAAACAGGCCGGAGTGGCCCGGCGATCCCTCTACCAGCACTTCGGCGGCAAGGACGGCCTGATCGCCGAACTCCTGCGCAGCCACCCCGGTGACGCCCGCTACCGCCAGGTCATGGACGACGCGGGAGAGGACTCACGGCACCGAATCCTGGCGGTCTTCGACGAACTGGAGGCGATCACCCAGCGCGCCGCGTTCCGAGGATGCCGTTACACCTCGGCGGATCTGGCCCTGACCGACCCGGCCCACCCGGCCCACGCGGAGGTACGCGCCTTCAAGGACGGCCTGCACGACATGTTCACCGCGGAGCTCACCGGCCACGGCCACCCTGCCCCGGACCTCGGCGCGGACCAGCTCCTGGTCCTGGTCGACGGCACCCTGGCCCACGCCGTCACCCGTCCCGACGCCCACCCCGCACTCGCCGCCCGAGGGATGGCGGAACTCCTGCTGGACCAGGCCGGAAGCTAGGCTCGAAGCCCTGATGAAGAACCACCTCACCTCGCCTGCGGCCAAGGCCGGACACGAGTCCGTACGGCGGCACAACCTGAGCCTGGTCCTGCGGACGGTGCGCGACGAGGGCGAGGTCACCCGGGCCAGGGTCGCGAGCCTCGTCGGGCTCACCAGGGCCGCCGTCTCCTCGCTCGTCGAGGAACTGCTCGCCCTGGACTGCCTCAGCGAGTCGGGCAAGACCTCCAGCGGCGTGGCCGGGCGCCCCGGCACCGTACTGAAGCTGTCCCGGACCGGGCCGGCCGGGCTCGGCGTGGAGATCAACATCGACTACGTGTCGGTGTGCGCCGTCGACCTCACCGGCACCGACCGGGTCCGCGTCACCGAGCACACCGATCACCGGGGGGTCCCGGCAGCCGACGTGCTGGCCCACGCCGCCAGGCTCACCAACCGGGTCATCGGCTCCACCCGCGAGCAGGAACTGCGCGTCGTCGGAGTCGAACTGGCTCTGCCCGGCCTGGTCTCGGGCGGCGTGGTCCGCCAGGCACCCAACCTCGGCTGGAACAGGGTCGCGGCCGAGGGCATCTTCGGGCAGGCGCTCAGCACGCTGCGCCCCGCCGGGCGGGCCCTGGCCGTCGGCTCCGACAACGAGGCCAATCTCGCGGCCCTGGCCGAGCTCTGGTTCGGCGGGCTCGGCGGCGTACGCACCTTCCTCTATCTCACCGGTGAGATCGGCGTCGGCGGAGCCCTCGTGCTGAACGGCGAAATGCTGCGCGGCGCCCACGGGTTCGCGGGCGAGATCGGGCACATGGTCGTCGACCCGCAGGGCCCGCTCTGCAGGTGCGGGGCGCGCGGCTGCCTGGAGCAGTACGCGGGCCGGGCCGCGCTGCTGGAGGCGGCCGGCATCGACCCTGACACGGGGATCCGGGGGATCGGTGAGCTGGAGCAGCGGGCCGCGGCCGGGGAGACGCGGGCCGTGGAGGCGCTGCGCACGGCGGGGGACCGGATGGGCGTGGTGCTCGCCGGCGCGGTGAACCTCTTCGACCCGGAGGCGGTCGTCCTGGGCGGCATCTACCGGAACCTGATGCCGTGGCTGGAGGAGTCGGCGGACGCCCAGCTCACCGCGCGGGTGGTGTCGGGCCGTTGGCACGAGAACGGCAGCCGGCTGCGGGCCTCGTCGGTCTCCGGCGACGCGGCACGGGGCGCGGCCGCCCGGGTGGTGCACGACGTCATGGCGAACCCGGGTGCGTACGCGGCGCGTTGACCCGTCATCGCGTGCCCGGGCCGGCGGCGTAGGTCACCCGCGCCGTTCACAAGGCCGGTGGTTTCGCCGGTGCGCGCTCGCGGGTCCCCCGGCACCGTCGTGGGGGAGGGCGGGCGGACGGCCCGCCGGCAGCAGAGAGGCGTGCTCTTGACCAAGTGGCGCACAACCTTACGGCTGGTGGTGGTCTCCCTGGCCACCGTCCTTCTGGGCACGGGTGCGACGGCGGAGGCCCTCCCCGCCGAGGCGGCGGACCCGGCGGCCCACCGCGCCGGCCCGGCGGAACCGCGCGTGAGCGGACCGGTCGCCGGCTCCGTGCCCGGGGACCCGAAGGCGGACGACGTGGCCGACACCTATCCCTGGCTCTCCGCGCCCGGTCTCGCCGAGACCGGCTACGTCGAGGAGGAGTTCTACCTGTCAGGACGGGCGGACGCCTACGGCCCCGACGGGGAGAAGGCCGCGGACGACGTGCCGTACACGACGCGCATCATCGTGCGGCGGCCGAGCAACCCGGCGCGGTTCAACGGCACGGTGCTGACGGAGTGGCAGAACGTCAGCGCCGGCTACGACCTGGACGCCCTGTGGGCACCCGACCAGATCACCCGCGCCGGATACGCCTGGGTCGGCGTGTCTGCCCAGCGCGTCGGCGTCGACCAGATACGCGGGTGGAGCCCCGCCCGCTACGGGCACCTCGACGTGACGGGACAGGGGCGCTTCACGGCCGACGAGATGTCGTACGACGTGTACGCGCAGGCGGCCGCGGCGCTGCGCGCGGGGACCGGCAGGGTACTCGGCCCGCTCCGGGCACGCACGCTGCTGGGCATCGGGGCGTCGCAGTCGGCGGGCCGGATGACGGTCTACTACGACCGGGTGCTGCCCCGGACGGAGCCGGTGTTCGACGGTTACGGCTTCGTCGTCGGCTCCGCACCCACCCGCAAGGGGGGCGAGCCGGTGTTCCACGTGCTGTCGGAGACCGACGTACGCACGCCCCTCCGGCGGGAGGACGACAACGGCTACCGACGCTGGGAGGTGTCCGGGGCCGCGCACTCCGGCCGGTACGGGCAGGCATACCGCGAGCCGCTGCTCACCCGTGACCTGGGAGCGGCGCCGACGTTCTCCTGCGCCCGGCCGCCGTACAGCGAGGTGCCGCTGCACCACGTGATCGCTGCCGCCTACACGCACCTGGAGCGCTGGGTCGAACACGGTGTGCTCCCGCCGGCCGCGCCTCCCCTGGAGTTCGCCCCCGACGGCACCAAGGCCCGGGACGCCCTCGGACTGGCCCGGGGCGGTATCAGGCTCTCGCAGGTCGGGGTTCCCACCGCGCTGAACACCGGGGACAACACGGGAGAGACGTTCTGCGTGCTGTTCGGGACCCATGTGCCGTTCACCGGGGAGCAGTTGGGCCAGCTGTATCCCACACACGCCGGCTACGCGGCCCGGGTCGCTGCGGCCGACGCCCGTGCGGTGCGGGAGGGCCACCTCCTGCCGGCCGACGCGATCGAGAACCTGCGGGACGCGGTGTCCTCGGACGTGGGCCGGGACTGACGCCGCGCGGGTGCGCCGGGGCGCGCCACGCGCCTACGCACACGACCGGGGGCGTACGCGCCGTCCCGCACGCGTACGCCCCCGGTGTGAGGGGGTGATCAGGCCTTGTGCGCCGCGATCAGCTGCTGGTACCAGCGGTAGCTGTCCTTGGGCGTGCGCTCCAGGGTGTCGTAGTCGACGCGGATGATCCCGAACCGCTTCGCATAGCCCAGCGCCCACTCGAAGTTGTCCAGCAACGACCACACGTAGTAGCCCTGTACGTCGACGCCGGCGTCCATGGCCGCCCGCAGCGCCGTCAGGTGGTCGCGCAGGTACTCCACCCGGTCCGTGTCATGGATGGAACCGTCCGCCTCGACGCTGTCGAACTCCGCCGAGCCGTTCTCCGTGATGTGCACCGGCGGCAGGGCGTCACCGTACGTCTGCTTCAGGACGGTCAGCAGGTCCGTGAAGGACTCCGGGACGACCGGCCAGTTCATCGCCGTCCTGCGGACGTCCGGGTAGCTCCCCTCCGCGTACCGGTTGTCCGTGGCCACGCGCAGCGCCGGGTCCGGCTCGCGGTGCGGGGCTGCGGCGATCACGATCGGCCGGTAGTAGTTGATGCCCAGGAAGTCCATCGGCTGGGAGATCAGCTCCAGGTCGCCCTCACGGCGGAAGTCCTGACCGGTGATCAGCTCGCCCCAGGTCTCCTCCTCGGTGGCCGGGTAGCGGCCCGCGAGGAGCGGCTCGGTCCACACCAGGTTGTGCTGGGTGTCCGCCCGGACGACGGCGGCGAGGTCGGCATCCGACTCGGTGGCCGGGACGTTGCGGTCCAGGTTGAGGGTGATGCCCGCCTCGCGGACGCCCGCGGCACGCAGCGCGTTCATCGCGTGGCCGTGGCCGACCAGCAGGTGGTGCGCGGCGGCCAGGGCCCCGCGCCCTTCCTGCGCGCCCGGCGCGTGACGGCCCACGGAGTAGCCGAGGAACGCGCTGCACCACGGCTCGTTGAGGGTGATCCAGCGCGGCACCCGGTCGCCCAGGTGCTCGGCCATGATCGCGGTGTACTCGCCGAAGCGCTCCGCCGTCTCCCGTACCCGCCAGCCGCCCCGGTCCTCCAAGGCCTGCGGCAGGTCCCAGTGGTACAGGGTGGCGGCCGGCTCGATGCCCGCATCCAGGAGCGAGTCGACGAGCCGGGAGTAGAAGTCCAGCCCCTTGGGGTTGACCGCCCCGCTGCCCTCGGCCTGGATGCGGGGCCAGGCGATCGAGAAGCGGTACGAGTCCACGCCCAGCTCGCGCAGCAGCGCCACGTCCTGCGGGTAGCGGTGGTAGTGGTCGCAGGCGACGTCACCCGTGTCGCCGCCGTCGGTCCTGCCGGGCGTGTGGCTGTAGGTGTCCCAGATGGACGGGCCGCGGCCGTCTTCCTCCACGGCGCCCTCGATCTGGTACGAGGCCGTGGCCGCGCCGAAGACGAATCCGGGCGGGAAGACAGGGAAGTCATGCATGGGAACCCTTACTTGACCGAGCCGCCGGTGATTCCGGCGGCGATGTACTTCTGGGACAGGACGAGGAGGACCGCAGCGGGCACTGCGGAGAGCACGGACGCGGCCATGACCGAACCCCAGTCGCCGACGTGGGCCCCGATGTACTGGTAGATGCCGAGCGTGATCGGCTTGACGTCGTCCGTCGTGTTCAGCGTCAGCGCGAACATGAAGTCGCTCCACGCGTACAGGAACGAGAACAGCCCCGCGGTGATCAGGGAGTTGCGGCTCATCGGCAGGACGACCTGGATGAACGTGCGGACGCGGCCCGCACCGTCGACCTCGGCGGCCTCGACGACCTCGCGCGGGATGGACACCATGAACGAGCGCATCAGCACGATCGCGAACGGGATGCCCAGCGAGGCGTCCGCCAGCATCAGGCCGAAGTAGGAGTTGACCAGACCGAGGTCCACGTACGCGCTGTACAGGGCGTTGGCGATGACGATGCCGGGCACCATCTGGGTGATGAGCGTGCCGAAGACGATCGTCCTGCTGCCGCGCAGCTTGAACTGCGCCAGCCCGTACGCCGCCGGCGCGGAGATCGCCAGGCAGATGGCCACGGCGCCGAGTGCCACGGCCAGCGAGGTCAGCAGGTTCGCGCCCTGGTCGGTGACTGCCGAGGTGAAGCCGGAGAAGTCGATGCCCGTCGGCACCGGGGCGACGTCGACCAGGCTCGCGTCCGGCTGGAGGGCGGTGTTGACCATCCAGTACAGCGGGAACAGCATGACGGCGAGGATGACGACGCCGAATACGGTCGCACCCCAGCGGCGCTCGGGCCGGTGGACGGCGGGAGCCGGGGCGGCGGGGATCTGGGTGGTGGTCGCCATGCCGGTCACTTCCCCTCGTTGCGGTTGACCCGCAGGTAGAACACCGCGAAGACGGCGGAGATCAGGATCAGGATGTTGCCGACCACGGCGCCGGCCCCGAAGTCCATCTGGACGAAGGAGTTCTGGTACGTGAGCGTGCCGAGCGTCTGCGTGGAGTCGGCGGGGCCGCCGTCGGTGAGGGCGAGGACCAGGTCGAGGATCTTGACCGTCGACATGAAGCCGAGCACCAGCACCACCGTGATGACGGGCTTGAGCATCGGCAGCGTCACCGAGCGGAAGGTGCGCCAGGCCGAGGCGCCGTCGAGCGAGGCCGCCTCGTGCAGCTCCTTGGGGACTTCCTGGAGGCCGCCGTAGAGGATCACCATGTTGAACGGGATGCCGATCCAGATGTTCACCAGGATCACGGACACGAGCGCCATGCTCGTGCTGGTCAGCCAGGGCGTGTCGCCGCCGATGCCGATGGTGCCCAGGAAGGAGTTGAGGACGCCGGTGTCCTGGTCGAAGATGCGCCGCCAGACGATGCCGGAGACGACCATCGGGACCAGCCACGGCAGCAGGATCAGCGAGCGCAGGACCCCGTTCAGCGGGAAGCGGCGGCTGAAGAAGACCGCGAGGGCGAGACCGATGCAGAACTGGCCGACGAGCGATCCGACGGTGAAGAGGATCGTCTGCCACAGGGCTTTGCCGAACAGCCCGTCGTCGAAGACGTTGCTCCAGTTGTCCGTGCCGTTGAACGGCGCCTCACCGGTGAAGAAGGTGGACGGCGAGTAGTCCTGGAAGCTCATCACGATGTTGCGGACGAGCGGGTAGCCGAAGAACAGCGCCATGAAGATCACGGCGGGGGCGATGAAGCCCCACTGGGAGAGCTGCCTGCGGCGCTTGGCGTGCTGCGGGCTCACGGGCTTCTCGGCCGCCGGGGCTTTCGGCTCGGCGTGCGGCGCGGCGGCGGAGGCTGTGGTGGATGACATGGTTCGTTACCTCAGTTCCCGCTCGTGACCTGCTGCTGGGCACGCTTGAGAGCGGCCTCGCTGGACTCACCGGTGAGGGCTGACTGGAAGGCGCTCTGCAGGGCGAGCGACACGGACGACCATTGCGCGCCGACCTTGGCGGTACGGGAACGGGCCGTCGAGACCTGGCCGGCCAGGGCCGCCAGCTCCGGGGCCTTCGTACGCCAGACCGCGGCGGCCTTGGTGTTCGCCGGGACCATCCAGCTGTTCAGGGCGTACGTGATCTGCTCCTGCTCGCCCGCCATACAGCCGATGATCTTGGCGGCCGTCTTCTCGCGCTCGGTGTCGCCGGTGTTGGGCACGGTCAGCACACCGCCGCCCAGCGGACCGACGGAGTCGTCGCCCGCCTCGGGTACCGGGATCTCGGCGATGCCCCAGTGGAGGCCCTTCTTGGCGTTCAGGGTCTCGACCTGCCACGGGCCGTTGATCATCATGGCGGCGTTGCCTGCCATGAACTGGTCGTTGACGTCGGCCTGGGTCCAGTTGACCGTCGACTTGGAGAGCGAGCCGTCCTTCAGGAGTGCCTTCCAGTAGTCCAGCGCACCGGCGACCTCGGGGGTGTCGAGCTTCGACTCGTCGCCGCCGTTGGACCACATGAACGGGGTGAACTGGAAGACACCGTCCTCCGCGCCGCCCGCGCTGAGCGCCAGACCGTAACGCTTGCCCTGGGTCAGCTTCTTGGCCGTCGACTGCATCTCGGCCCAGGTGGTGGGCACCTTCAGGCCGGCCTTGTCGAGGGTGTCCTTGTTGTAGAACAGCGCCAGGGTGTTCACGGTGCGCGCGGCCCCGTAGTACTTCCCGTCGAACGAGCCGAAGTCGACGATCCCCTCGGGGATGTCCGTCGTGGTCAGTCCGAGATCCTTCAGCGGGATCAGCCCGCCGGCCTCGGCGAACGTCGGCATCTCCGAGGCATCCAGCTGGAGGACGTCCGGCAGCGACTTCGACGAGGCCATGCGCAGCGCCTTCGTCATCACCTGCGGGGCCGGCACGCTCTGCTGCTCGATCGTGATCCCGAGCTGCTTGCTGCAGCGCGCGAGGGTGTCGCCGTCCCAGCGGTGGTACGACTCGTCGGTCGAGGAGTTCATGACGGTGTAGACGTCGCCGTCCCTCTGCTGCCCGCACCCCGACAGAACGGCGCCGGTGAGGATCGCGGAGACGACGGCGAGGGGGACGACGATCCGCCTGGTGCGGCGGCTGGGGCGTCGGTCCGTACCGTCCGGGGATATTTCTGTCACGGTGGTGCCCTTGCATGAGGGGGTGGCCGACCCATGGGAACGCTCCCACGGGCTGATCGTCAAGACCGTGCGCGGATTCGGCGAGGCCGCACGCGGAAGGCCGGGTGCCCGGCGGCGGACCGCCGGGCACCCGGTGCGTCAGCGGACGCCGAGCAGGTGCTCCATCGCGAGCTGGTCGAGGGCCTCGAAGGCCATCGAACGCTCGGCGGCGGCGTCCACGTCGAACTCCTCGAACGCGGAGCGGTCCGCGAGCAGGCTCTTGAGCCCGTCGGCGGCGGTCGGCTGGGCCAGCTCGTCCAGGCGGGAGGCGGTCAGGGCCTCCTGCACGGCCGGGTCGGCGCGGAAGGCCGCGGCGCGCTCCTTGAGGATCAGGTAGTTGCGCATGCAGTTCTTCGCGGACTCCCAGACACCGTCGATGCCGTCGGTGCGCACCGGCTTGAAGTCGAAGTGGAGCGGGCCCGCGTAGTCGGAGTTCTCCAGCAGGTCGACGAGCCAGAACGCCTGGCGCAGGTCGCCCGCGCCGAAGCGGAAGTCCTGGTCGTACTTGATGCCGGACTGGCCGTTGAGGTCGATGTGGAAGAGCTTGCCCGCCCACAGGGCCTGGGCGATGCCGTGCGGGAAGTTGAGGCCGGCCATCTGCTCGTGGCCGGTCTCCGGGTTGACGCCGACCAGCTCGGGGCGCTCCAGGCGCTCGATGAAGGCCAGGGCGTGCCCGATGGTCGGCAGGAGGATGTCGCCGCGGGGCTCGTTCGGCTTCGGCTCGATCGCGAAGCGGAGGTCGTAGCCCTGCTCGGTGACGTAGTCGCCCAGCAGGTCGAAGGCCTCCTTCATGCGGTCCAGCGCCACCCGGACGTCCTTGGCGGCGCCGGACTCCGCGCCCTCGCGGCCGCCCCAGGCGACGTACGTCTCGGCGCCCAGCTCGGCGGCGAGGTCGATGTTGCGGATGACCTTGCGCAGCGCGTAACGGCGCACGTCGCGGTCGTTGGACGTGAAGCCGCCGTCCTTGAACACGGGGTGCGTGAAGAGGTTGGTGGTGGCCATCGGGACCTTGAGCCCGGTGCGCTCCAGCGCCTCCTTGAAGCGCGCGATGTGGGCGTCGCGCTCGCTGTCGGAGGAGCCGAACGGGATGAGGTCGTCGTCGTGGAACGTCACACCGTGGGCGCCGAGCTCGGCCAGGCGCTCGACCGACTCGACCGGGTCGAGCGCGGGACGGGTGGCGTCGCCGAACGGGTCGTTGCCGCGCCAGCCGACGGTCCAGAGACCGAAGGTGAACCTGTCCGCGGCGGTGGGGGTGAAGCGTTCCGACATTGATCAGCCTCTTGTCGACGAAGGCGCGGGCGGCGGATCAGCCGACCGACCTATTTGTTTGCTTGCAGTACTAATACTCCATCCCGCCGTTGGTTTCCATACCGTTTCCGTGACGTATCGGTCACGTGGTGGCAGCATGTCTGATCTGCGGCCTTCGTCGGTAGTCCAGTTATTCGGGCATTCCGGGTGTTCCTGTTGCGTACGGGCCCTCGTGCGCACATTTGTTTTGTGTACGATCAAAATTGAGAGGACCCGTTGGCGCGCTCGCCGCAGACGCCCTGACGTCCCGACTTCCGTACTTCCTGAACGGCTAAGGACCCCCCCATGAAGTTCACCGACGGCTTCTGGCAGTTGCGCAGCGGTGTGCACGCCTCGTACGCCACCGAAGTCCGTGACGTCCGCCTCGACACCGACCGCCTCGCCGCCTACGCGGCCGTCAAGCGGGTCGAGCGGCGCGGTGACACTCTCAACGCCCCGCTGATCACGGTGGAGGCCCACGCTCCGGCCGAGGGAGTCATCGCCGTACGGCTCACCCACCACGCAGGCAGGCGCCGCAAGGGCCCCGACTTCGAACTGGTGGGCGCCGCCGCGCAGTCCGCCGCCACGGCACGTGACCTGGGTGCCACCGCCGAGCTGACCAGCGGCCCCCTCACGCTGCGGCTGCCCACCGAAGGTGCCTTCGGTCTGGAGTTCCTCGGCGGCGACGGGCAGGTCCTGACCTCCGCCGGACGCAAGGGGAGCGCGTTCGCCACCCTCCCCGACGGCAGCCACCACATGGTCGCCCAGCTCGCTCTCGGCGTGGGTGAGACCGTCCACGGTCTCGGTGAGCGCTTCACGCCGTACGTGAAGAACGGTCAGACCGTCGACATCTGGCAGGCCGACGGCGGCACCAGCAGCGAACAGGCCTACAAGAACATCCCGTTCTACCTCTCCTCGCGCGGCTACGGCGTCTTCGTCAACCACCCCGGCAAGGTCTCCTTCGAGGTGGGTTCCGAGGCCGTCGGCCAGGTGCAGTTCAGCGTCGAGGACCAGACGCTCGAGTACTTCGTCATCGCCGGCCCCACGCCGAAGGACGTCCTCGCCCGCTACACCGCACTCACCGGCCGCCCGGCCCTGCCGCCGGCCTGGTCGTTCGGTCTCTGGCTGTCCACGTCGTTCACCACCTCCTACGACGAGAAGACCGTCAACTCCTTCGTCGACGGGATGGCCGAACGCGGAATCCCGCTCAGCGTCTTCCACTTCGACTGCTTCTGGATGCGCGAGTACCAGTGGTCGGACTTCGCATGGGACCCGGCAGCCTTCCCCGACCCGGTGGGCCAGATCGCCCGGCTCAAGGAGAAGGGCCTGCGGATCTGCGTCTGGATCAACCCGTACATCGCGCAGAAGGGCGCGCTGTACGAGGAGGGCGCCCGCAAGGGCTACTTCGTCGAGACCGCCGACGGCGACATCTGGCAGTGGGACAAGTGGCAGGCCGGCATGGCGCTGGTCGACTTCACCAACCCCGAGGCCACCGCCTGGTTCCAGGGCAAGCTCAAGGGACTCCTCGACCAGGGCGTCGACGCCTTCAAGACCGACTTCGGCGAGCGCATCCCCACGGACGTCGTCTGGCACGACGGCTCCGACCCGGAGCGCATGCACAACTACTACACGCACCTCTACAACAAGGCCGTCTTCGAACTCCTGGAGAAGGAGCGCGGTCAGGGCGAGGCCGTACTCTTCGCCCGCTCGGCGACCGCCGGCGGCCAGCAGTTCCCGGTCCACTGGGGCGGCGACTGCTGGTCCTCCTTCGGCGCCATGGCCGAGTCGCTGCGGGGCGGCCTCTCCCTGTCGCTCTCCGGCTTCGGCTTCTGGAGCCACGACATCGGCGGCTTCGAGGGCACCCCCGACCCGGCGGTCTTCAAGCGCTGGCTCGCCTTCGGCCTCCTCTCCTCGCACAGCCGGCTGCACGGCTCCTCCTCGTACCGGGTGCCGTGGGAGTTCGGCGAGGAAGCGGTCGACGTGGCCCGGCAGTTCACCCGCCTCAAGCACCGGCTGATGCCCTACCTGTACGGGGCCGCCGTGGAGGCCCACCGCACGGGCGTCCCGACGATGCGCCCGATGCTGCTGGAGTTCCCCGACGACCCGACCGCCCGCACCGTGGACCGCCAGTACCTGCTCGGCCCGGACCTCCTGGTCGCGCCCGTCTTCAGCGAGGACGGCCAGGTCGAGTACTACGTCCCCGAGGGCACCTGGACCCACCTCCTGACCGGCGACACGGTCACCGGCCCCGGGTGGCGCCGGGAGACCCACGGCTTCGACAGCCTGCCGGTCCTGGTCCGCCCGGGTGCGGTCCTGGCGCTGGGCGCGGACGAGTCGCGCCCTGACGGGGAGTGGCTCGACAACCTGGAGCTCCGTGTCTTCGCCCCGGCCGGAACCGGCGACTTCACCCGCACGGTCACGGTCCCCGACCTCACGGGCGCACCCGCGGCGACGTACGAAGTGATCCGCAAGGGCGGTGAGGTCCGGGTCGTGACGGACACGGACCAGCCGTACACGGTCACGGTCGTAGGCTGATCCTTTGAGCCGGCCCCGGCCCGGGGCCGGCTCCTCGGCGCGAAGGTGGAGTCCATGGGCGAGCTGATCCTGATCCGGCACGGCGAGACGGAATGGTCCCGCTCCGGACAGCACACGAGCCACACCGACCTGCCGCTCACGGACCTCGGCGAACGCCAGGCCCGCGCGCTGGTCCCCCTCCTGGCCGACCGGCACATCGGGCTCACCCTGGTCAGCCCCCTGATCCGGGCCAGGCGTACCGCGGAACTGGCGGGCCTGCGGACGCCCCGCGTCACACCGGACCTGCACGAGTGGGACTACGGGGCGTACGAGGGCGTGACCACGGTCGAGATCCACCGCACCCGGCCCGACTGGAACCTGTGGACCGACGGCGTCGCACCCGGCCCCGAAGGACACCCGGGCGAGACCCCGGCAGAGGTGGGCGCCCGCGCGGACCGGATCCTGGCAGAGGTACGGGCAGCCGCCTCACGCCTGGGCGATGCCGACATCGCGCTGGTCGCGCACTCCCACTTCCTGCGGGTCCTCACGGCCCGCTACCTGCGACTGACTCCGGCGAGCGGCGCCCTGTTCCAGCTCGCCACGGGCGCGGTCTCCCGCCTCGGCAAGGAACACGGCCTGCCGGTCGTCACGGCACTGAACCTCGCACTCCCGGAGAGCCTGTACGAGGCGGCGCGCGCCTGAGCGCGTGGCTGGGGCGTCAGCGCGGAGTCACCCAGCTCGGTGCCCAGGTCCCGGTCTCGTCGTCGCGCCTCGCCGTGGTGGCGAGGTGGGCGCGCAGGGTGGCCAGCGCCGGGTGCGGGTTGTCGCGGTGCCAGAGGAGCGAGTGCGGGTAGACGGGCGTCGGGTCGGTGACCGGGATGAGGCGCAGCCCGTGGCCGACGGGCCAGACCAGACGGGTCTTCCCGCCCATGAAGGTGGCCAGGGCCGGGGTGTCGGCGATGGTGTCCAGGAGCGCGTCGGAGCCGAAGTTGGGGCCGGTCGCCTCGATCGTGAGACCGAACTCGGCGACGAGGTCGTCGTAGTAGGCGGCCCACTCGGTACCGGGGACGATGCCCGGCATCCAGATCCGGTGCCCGGCGAGCTTCGCGAGGGGCACCGACCGGGCGCCCGCCAGCGCGTGTGCGGGGCCGGTGAGGAGCTGGAGCGGCTCGTCGAGCACCCGGACGGACTCGATGTCCTCGGGCAGGGGCCGGCCGGGCACGGCGACGGCGCGGAACGACGCGTCGATCTCGCCGGACCGGATGGCGGCGACGGCCGTGTCGATGTCGAAGAGCCACACCACGTCGAGCTCGATCCCGGGGTACGCGTCGTGGAAGCCGCGCATCAGGCCGGACGCCGCGCCGCGTGAGGCGATCACGTCGACGCGCAGCGGACGGCGGCCGGTGCGTACGGACGCGACCGCGCGTTCGGCGACACGCAGCAGTTCGCGCGCGTGGGGCAGGAACGCCTGCCCGTCGATGGTGAGCTCGGCGCCCCTCGGCGTGCGGGTGAACAATCGCACGCCGAGGCTGCGCTCCAGTGCGGCGATGCGCTTGGAGACGGCCTGCTGGGTGACCGCCAGCTCGGCGGCGGCCTCCTGGAACTGCCCCGCCTCGGCGGCGGCGACGAAGGTCCGGACGGTGTCGAGATCCACGTCGACACCCTACGGTCACAACCGTTGGTTGTGGACGGACGCTCCTTTGGTTGTTTGATCCCTGGGTGTCGTGCTCGCTTTGATGCTTCCGATCGCGGATCGGTTGTGCGGATGAGCGGAGAGGGGCTCGGGCATGAGGAGGGGACACCGGCTCGGGAGGCGGTTCGGATGGCTCTGGGGAGCGTACGGGACCAGCGCGCTCGGCACGTGGCTCGCCTTCGGCGCGTTCCCCCTGATCGCCATCCAGGTACTGCACGCCGGACCGGGCGAGGTCGCCGCCCTCTCCTCCGTCGGCGCCGCGGTGGGCGCGGTCGCGGCGGTCCCGCTCGGCCCGTGGGTGGAGTTCCGCCGGAAGCGGCCGGTGCTGATCGCGATGGACCTGGTGCGGTTCGCGGCGCTGCTGACGATCCCCGCAGCGTTCGCGCTCGGCGTCCTCACCTTCCTTCAGCTCCTGCTGGTCTCGGTCGTCGTCGCGGCGGCCGACATCACCTTCCGCGCAGCCTCGGGCGCGTACCTGAAAACGCTGCTGCCGCCCGAGGACCTGCTCGTGGCCAACGCCAGATTCGAGTCCACGTCATGGACGACCACGATCATCGGACCGCCGCTGGGGGGCGCCGCGATCGGGCTCCTCGGTCCGGTGGCGACACTGGTGGCCGACGCCGTCAGCTACCTGCTCTCGGCCCTGGGCATCCGCGCGATCGGCGGGCACGAACCCCGGCCCGAACCACGGGAGGCCGCACGCATGCGGGCCGGCGACCTGCTCGACGGCTGGCGGTACATCCACGCCGACGCGACGCTCCGCCCGCTGTTCATCAACGCCGCCCTGTTCAACGGCCTGGTGATGGCCGCCTCGCCGCTGCTGGCCGTCCTCATGCTCGGCAGACTCGGGTTCGCGCCGTGGCAGTACGGCCTGGCCTTCGCCCTGCCCGCGATCGGCGGGCTGCTCGGTTCGCGGCTGGCCCCACCCCTCGTCACCCGGTTCGGGCAGCACCGGGTCCTGGTCCTGTCGGGGACGCTGCGCGCGTTCTGGCCCATCGGACTGGCCTTCTTGGGGCCGGGAACCGGAGGACTGCTGCTGGTCATGGGCGTCGAGTTCGGGCTCATCCTCTGCTGCGGGGTCTTCAACCCCGTCTCCGCCACCTACCGCCTCGAGCGCACCGCGACCGACGGGGTCGCCCGTACGCTGTCGGCCTGGGCGGTGACGACCAAGGCTTCGACCGCGCTCCTGACGGCCGTCTGGGGCGTACTGGGTGGCCTGCTCGGCCCGCGTACCGCCATCGGCCTTGCCGGCGTGCTCCTGCTGGCGACCCCGCTGTTGCTCCCCCGCCGGGAGGCAGCGCCTCTCCCGGAGCCGGAGCCGGAGTCAGCGACGAGCCGCACTGTCAGAGGGTGCCGTTCCTGAGGGCGTCCACGAACGGGGTCCAGTGCGCGGCGGTGAAGGCCAGTGCGGGGCCGGCGGGGGACTTGCTGTCGCGGACGGGGACGAGGCCGGGGAATCCGTCGGCCACTTCGACGCAGTTCCCGCCGTCGCCGTTGCTGTAGGACGACTTGCGCCAGACCGCTCTGCACAGGTCATGTGAGGTGAGCATCGGTCGAATGACCCTTCGCCGCCGACTTGATCAGGGACAGGGACGTCTCCGGGGACAGCGCGGAAGCCCTGGCCAGATCGTAGGCGGAACAGAATTGGTCCACCAGTGGTGAATCCTGGATGAGTTGGCCGCTGTAGGCGCCTTCCGTGTATACGGCGGGCGGGGCGTCGTCGAAGTGCATCAAGGTCACCGACGTGTCGAGGAAGGGGTGAGCCCCGGCGGAGAACGGCAGCACCTGAGTGACGACCCGAGGGCGGGAGGCTGACTGCTGGGCGAGGTAGGTGAGTTGCTCGGCCATCACGGCGTCCCCGCCCACGGTCACCAGCAGGGCGGCTTCGTGAATCACCACCCAAAGTACGGGCGCAGTGGGTGAGTCGAGCAGCCCGCCGCGTTCCATCCGGGCACGTACGTGATCCTCGACGACGTCCTTGGCGGCGAACGGGTGCGCGGCCAGGGTGAGGGCTCGCGCGTACGCCTCGGTCTGAAGTAGCCCCGGAACCACCATGGATGAGTACTCCGCGACAGACGCGGCGCGCTGCTGGAGCTCCGCCGCGTCCGCGAAGTACCCCGCCACCTTCGACTTCCGCGCCAGCGTGCACAGCCGCTGCAGATGCTCGCCGCTCCCCAGCAGCTCGTCCAGCGCACGCGACAGCTCCAACTGGGGCCGCCGTTCCGCTGCTTCGAACAGGCCGATGTACGTGCCGGAGCAGAACACCCGCTCGCCCAGCTGGTTCTGTGAAAGGCCCGCAGCCTCCCGCAGACGGCGCAACTCCGCGCCGTAGAAGGCGCGTGGGTTCGCGTACGGGTCGAGCTCCTTGGGCTGCGGCATGTTGCGGAACCTAGTGGTTACCCCGCCCCCGGTGTAGGTGGATCCGCTCCCGATCACTCGGACGGGTGGGCCCGAAGCCGTGTTGCGTTGAGCGTCTAACAGACATGCTGCAGAAGCCCATGAGCGGCACGCGGCCCCGATACCATGGTGCGTCGAACAGTTGGGCGACGCAGGTGGCGCCCGGCGGAGGACTGGGGAGCATGGGCGTGCAGACCTATGGAGGGGCGGACGAGGTCGATCCCGCGGATCAGTGGGTGGTCAACCCCGAGACCGGTACGTACGAACTGCGCCTGAACGGTCATGGGGCAACTCAGTCCGCCAGCGACCCCCACGTCGACTCCGCTTCCCGCGGCAGTACCACCGATTCCGCACCCGCCCGGGTTCCCCGGCAGCGCAGCCGTCGCGAATCGCCCGCTGCGGACACCACGCCCAGGTCGCCCCGCCGCAAGCCCAAGCAGCAGGGCAGGAAGAAGGTGCTGATGTGGACCGGGGGCGCCCTCACCCTGGTCCTCGTAGGTACATCGGCGTACGCGTACTACTGGTACGACCGACTCGACGGGAACATCAGCACCGTCGACGTGGGCGACGTGGGGAGCGACACCGTCCTGGGGGACGGGCCGGTCAACATCCTGATCATCGGCAACGATGTACGTGTGGGCAAGGGCAACGAGGCCTACGGCAACCGGAGCAACCTCACCGGCCACGCCGACACGACCCTCCTCTTCCACATATCGGAGGACCGCTCCAACGCGACCGTGGTGAGCATCCCCCGGGACCTCATGATCAAGATCCCGGACTGCGATACCGGACAGCCCGACGGCTCCACCAAGGTCATCGCCGGCTCGACGGTTCCCACCAGGTTCAACGAGTCCTTCGGAGTCAACGGCCGTGACCCGGGCTGCACGATGCGTACGGTCGAGGGCATCACGGACCTCGAGGTCGACCACTTCATGATGTTCGACTTCAACGCGGTCAAGGCCGTGTCCACTGCCGTCGGTGGCGTCAAGGTGTGTCTGAAGGAGCCCATCAAAGACGTGGACGGCGGGACCGACCTCGACCTGCCGGCCGGGGAGAGCCGGATCGCGGGCGAGGACGCGCTGTCGTTCCTCCGCAACCGGCACGGTCTGAAGAACGAGAGCGACCTGGACCGGATCGAGATGCAGCAGCAGTTCGTCGCATCGATGATGCGCCAGCTGAAGGAAGACACCCTGGGCAGTCCCACGAAGATGCTCGACATCGCCGAGGCGGCCACCAACGCCCTCACCGTGGACAAGGGGATAGGCAGCGCCGCCAAGCTCGTCACCCTTGCCAGGGAGCTCGGCAGGATCAACCTGAAGAACATCACCTTGATGACGGTGCCGGTGGTCGACAACCCGGACGAGCCCACCCCCATTACTGTCGTCCTGGACCCGGCCGAGGCGCCGAAGGTCTTCAGCATGATGCAGAACGACGTGTCCTTCACCGACGTGAAGAAGGAGCAGAAGGCGGCCCAGGACAAGCAGGCCGCGCTGCTCGAAGGTCCTCGGGCGGAGGCGTCGGCCGTGCGCGTGGACCTCCTCAACGGCGGCGCTCCGAGCGGATCGGCGAGTGCCGTCCTGGGCTGGCTGCAGAATTCCAAGGGCGTGACGAAGTCCAGCAACGGGGGCAACGCCCCGGAGGACGTGGCCAGGACGACACTGGAGTACGCGCCGAACCAGGCCGACCAGGCGCGTGAGCTCGCGGACCTCATGGGCCTGCCCGCCTCGGCGCTGAAGCCCGGTACCACGGACGCCGCTGCGGCGGAGCCGATGACGCTCGTCCTCGGGCCGGACTTCAAGAAGGCCGGAACGCCGGTCGCCCCGCCGAAGAAGGTGGACGTCAAGCAGTCCCGGGCAGACGAGAGCGCGTGCGGCGCGTAGCCGCGTCCCTTCCTGTCGAAGCGTCCGCCGCACGTCAGGAGCCTGAGCTCCGGACGGCCGGTGGCTCCGTACACCGTGTCGTCCGCGACGTTCGGCACCACGGCACCGGGGGCCGGCCACCCGCACGTGCGAGTGGCCGGCCCCCGGCTCCGTAACTCCGGTCAGGTGGTCAGGAGATCAGCTCGATCTCCGCCAGCGTCGCCGCCGCCGTGCTCACCAGCCGGTACTTGGTGTACGAGCCCGGCGTGTGCACCGAGAACACCCGGGTCTGCTTGTCCCAGGTGAACGTCTGGCCGGACCGCTTGTCGAGGTCCTTCCAGGTGGTGCCGTCCGAGGAGCCCTGCAGCACCCAGCCCGTCGGGGCCTTCGCCGCCGCGGAGGACGTCAGCGTGTACTGGATCGCCTTCGTGGCCGAGGCGACCGGCAGGTCCACCGACTCGACCGCGGCCGAGGTGGCCGAGGAGTTGTCGTACAGTGCGCCGTCGCCCTTGAGCACGTCGCCCTTCGGGGCGGGAACCTTGTCGTCCTGGGTGACGGAGACCGGGGCCGCGTCCTTGCCCGTGCCCCACGCCGAGGGCTTGGAGCCCATGTCGAACTCCAGCACGCCGCCCTTGGCCAGCAGGTCGTGCGGCAGAGAAGTGGACGTCCACTTCTTTCCGTTGACCTTCAGGCCCTGGACGTAGATGTTCTTCGCGCTGTTCTTCGGAGCCTTGACCACCAGGTCGCGGCCGTTCTCCAGGTGCACGGTGGTCTTCGTGAAGAGCGGCGAGCCGATCGCGTACTCACCACTGCCCATGACCAGCGGGTAGAAGCCGAGCGAGGAGAAGAGGAACCAGGCCGACTGCTCGCCGTTGTCCTCGTCGCCGTGGTAGCCCTGGCCGATCTCGCTGCCCGTGTACAGGCGGCCGAGGACCTCGCGGACCTTCTCCTGCGTCTTCCAGGGCTGCGAGGCCGCGTCGTACATGTACGTGGCGTGGTGTGCGACCTGGTTGCTGTGGCCGTACTGGCCCATCCGTACGTCACGCGCCTCGGTCATCTCGTGGATGACGCCGCCGTACGAACCGACGAACTCGGGTCCGGCGGTCTCGGGGGTCGAGAAGTAGGTGTCCAGCTTCTTCGCCAGGCCGTCGCGGCCGCCGTACAGGTTGGCCAGGCCCCGGCTGTCCTGCGGGGCGGTGAAGGCGTAGCCCCAGCCGTTGGTCTCCGTGTAGTCGTAGCCCCAGACGCGGGGGTCGAACGTGTCGGAGGGCAGGCGCCAGTCGCCGTTCGGCTTCTTGCCCTGGAAGAAGCCGGCCTTGTCGTCGAAGAGCTTGACGTAGTTCTGGGCGCGGTTGAGGAAGTACTCGGACTCCTCCTTGTAGCGCTCGTTCTTCGTCTTCTTGAAGAGGGCCTGGCCCATCTGCGCGATGCCGTAGTCGTTGAGGTAGCCCTCCAGCGACCAGGAGAGGCCCTCGTGGGTCTCCGTGTCGGCGTATCCGGTGAAGACCGAGGTCTTCATGCCCTTGCGGCCGACACCGGAGGACGGCGGGGCCACGGTGGCGTTCTTGACGGCCGCGTCGTAGGCCGCTTCCGCGTCGAAGTCCACGCCCTTGACGTACGCGTCGGCGAAGGCCACGTCCGAGCTCGTGCCGGTCATCAGGTCGGAGTACCCGGGGGAGGACCAGCGGGAGATCCAGCCGCCGTCCTTGTACTGCTGGACGAAGCCGTCGACCATCTTGCCGGCCTGCTTCGGGGTGAGGAAGGAGTAGGCGGGCCAGGTCGTGCGGTAGGTGTCCCAGAAGCCGTTGTTGACGTACACCTCACCCTTGACGATCTTCGCACCGGTGTGGGTCGGGGTGTCCGTGCCGGTCTGCGGCGAGAACGGGCTCGCGTAGGTGCTCTTCCCGTCGACCTGCTCGAAGCCGGAGTTCGGGTAGAGGTACAGCCGGTACAGGCTCGAGTAGAGCGTGGTCAGCTGGTCGGCGTCGGCGTCGGCGCCCTCGACCTCGACCTTGCCGAGGATCTTGTCCCAGGCCTTCTGCGCGTTCCTCCGCACCGTGTCGAAGGAGGTCTTCTCCGGCAGCTCCATGGCGAGGTTCTTCTTCGCCTGGTCGACGCTGATCAGCGAGGTGGCCAGGCGCAGGTTGACCGTGCGGTCCTTGCCCGCGTCGAAGCGGAAGAATCCGGTCACGTCGTCACCGCCGCCGCCCTTCAGCTTGCCGCTGTCGGTGACCGGTGCGTCGAAGGAGCCGTACACGAAGAGCCGGGTGGCCCCGGTGGAACCGCCGCTCTTCACGTCGGAGTAGCCGGTGAAGGAGCCGGTCTTCGCGTCGAGGGTGAGACCACCATCGTTGGAGACGTTGTCGAAGACCATGCTGGCGTCGTCGGACGGGTAGGTGAACCGCATCCGCGCCGCGTGGTCCGTGGGCGTCATCTCGGCCTTGAGACCGTTCTCGAACGTCACCCCGTAGTAGTGGGGGTTCGCCGTCTCGTTCTCGTGGCGGAACGGCAGCCCGCGTGCCGTACGGGAGGCGTCCGGGGTTCCGGAGGCCGCCGACGGCATCATCTGGAAGGTCTGGCGGTCGCCCATCCAAGGGCTCGGCTCATGGCTGGCGCTGAAGGCCTGCAGCGTCGGCAGGTTGTCCGCGTTGTTGCCGCGCGAGTAGTCGTACAGCCAGCTCGTGGAGCCGGCGTTGGTGACCGGCGTCCAGAAGTTGAAGCCATGCGGGACCGCGGTCGCGGGGAAGTTGTTGCCGCGCGAGAAGCCGCCGCTGGAGTTCGTGCCGCGCACCGTCGACGCGTAGTCCGAGAGGTGCGCCTTGCGCTTCTCCGGGGCCTTCGGGGCGATCTTGATGTCGTCGAGCCAGCCCTGGAACTTCGCGGGACCCTTGGGGGAGTCGTACGCCACCAGGATCCGGTCGACGGTCTTGCCCGCCGCGACGGTGCCGATGCGTGAGGCGACCTTGTTCCACTGGTTCACGTACAGCCGCTTGGCGTCGGCCTGGCCCTGCGGGGTCAGCAGCCCGCCGTGGCTGTCGGTGGCCTTCAGCTCGCTCAGGTAACTGCCGTCGGTGAAGGCGAGGTCCACCGCGACGTGGGTGGCCGGGTAGTTGAGATCCGTCTGGCCCATCTGGGGGTAGACCAGGTACGAGAGCTTGGTGTCCTTGGTGACGGCCGTGTCGACGTCGAAGATCTTGTTGTACGAGTACGCGTGGCCGTCCGGCTTGTGCGTGCCGGCGTAGCGCAGGGCCTTCTTTCCGGTGAATCCCGCACCCGCCTTGGCGGTGGGGGAGCCGGAGGGGCCGCGGTCGATCTGGCTGCGCATGTCGCCGGGCGCAGGCGGGGAGGTGTCGCCGTCGGAGAACTGGACGTCGGCGAGCTGGATCGCGTCCCCGGCGCCGTTGTTCTTCGTGATGTCCAGGCGGAAGTGCTTGTAGGCCGTGTCCGTCGTGAAATCGTACGACTTCGTCTGGAACCGCTCCGAGAAGGTCTGGCCGGTCCGGGTGTCCAGGTCCGTCCAGGTCTTGCCGTCCGCGGAACCCTTCAGGGTCCAGTCCTTGGGGTCGCGCTCGTCGTGGTCGTTGGCCGAAGTGAGCGCGTATGTCACTATCTTGACGGGTTCGACGAGATCGAACTCGACCCATCCGGACGGCTGGAAAGCCAGCCACTTGGTGGCGGACTCCACGTCGACGAGGTTCTCCTTCCCCTCGCCGCCCCCGGAGTTCTCGCCGCTGGCCCGCACATCGGTGACCTGATCGGTGACATTGCCCGGTATTCCGGCGGAGAATCCGCCATCGATACCCGATGCCCTCTTCTTTCCGTCAGAGCCTTCTTCAACGGTATTGCGCCAGTCCGGCTGCTTTTCGTCCTCTTCGAAGGAAGAACTGAACGAACGCTCCCCGGAAGGCTTTTGGGACGGTCCGGCCGGTTGTGCGAAGGCCGCGGTAGGGGCTGCCGCCACAAGGACGAGAGAGGCCGCGATGACCGCGGCGGAGGTGCTGTGTCTCTTGCGAGGGCCTTGCTGAAGACCACGTAGGGGCTGCATACGGAGCCGATCCTCCCGGGGGGCGCGCTTGGACAACGTTGTCATTACGGGACTCGGGTACCAGTAGGGAGCCAAGTGGCCAGATGTGTCAAGAGTGTTGCGAGGTGTCGCCCTGCCGAATCGGCCGCAATCCGGAAATGTGGGTTCCGGCGAGAGGGCGCACGGTGCCGAAGTGTCCGCGAGGTCTCAACTCGGGAAAGACTGCCGCTCAAACCTGCATTCGATCTTGCTCAGTTGGCGACAAGTGGACTATACCTGTCGGCACCTGGACGGCCGTTCGTGCGTCACGGGCAAGGGGGACGGGGGACGTCTGCGGGGCCGCTGTCAGCGACTTCGCCGTACGGCTCCGAAAACCCGCACTGCACGGAAGAACTGCAATTCCGCATGACCCAAGCGCAACTGATTGCGGTGGCGGGACCCTTCGCCTGAGGCGATATCGACGGGTGACCGGTACACCGCCTGAGTCCTGGAGAAGGCGAGGACTTGAGCATGGGATCCACCCCCGGCGTAGGCCATTGCGATCTGATCAAGCGGAGCGCGACTGTCGCGCGGGCCGCGGCTACGGCGACCGCCTTTCCGACATCGCTCAGGTGATCACCATCGGTGCCGCTGAGCGGCTCCGGGACGACGGCTGAACGACCCGATGTGCATCTCCGCCGACATCGCAGGCGGAGACCCACATCAGGACGCGCTCAAAGAGAAGTGCGGCAAGCACGGGGCCAACCCGGCCCGGCAGCCGTACACGCAGCAAACCCGTAGAGATCCAATCGATCAGTGAGGATGCAGAGATGACCATTCGTGCCGGCTCTCTTGACAGGCGAACGCTCCTGCGCGGGGCGATCGCGACGGCAGCCATGGGTTCGTTCGCGGTTGCGTGTGGCTCTCCCTCCAGCAACGACAACGGTGGCGGCGGCCCGAAGGGCGAGAAGGGTGCCAAGAACCCGTTCGGCGTCGCCAAGAACTCCAAGGTCGAGGCGGCCATCTTCGACGGCGGCTACGGCACCGACTACGTCGAGTTCGTCAACACGGTCGTCGGGGCCCAGGTCGCCGGCACCAAGGTTGACGTCAAGCCGGTCGTCGACATCGGCCCGGAGCTCCAGCCCCGCTTCGTCGGTGGCAACCCGCCGGACCTCATCGACAACTCCGGTGAGGACCAGATCGGCTTCCTGGGCATTCTCGACCAGCTCGAGGAGCTCGACGACGTCTTCGAGGCCAACACCTACGAGGGCAAGAAGATCGCCGACATCGTCTACCCCGGCGTCAAGGACCCCGGCACGTTCAAGGACAAGTTCGTCGCGCTCAACTACGTGATGACGGTGTACGGCGTCTGGTACTCCAAGACGCTGTTCGAGGCGAACGGCTGGACCCCGCCGAAGACGTGGGACGAGGCGCTCGACCTCGGCCAGGCGGCGAAGAAGAAGGGCAAGTATCTCTTCGTCCACGGCAAGGAAGCGGCGACCTACTACCGGACGCTCCTGATCGACTCGGCGATCAAGGAGGGCGGCGACGAGGTCCGGATCGCGCTGGGGAACCTGGAGAAGGGCTGCTGGTCGCACCCGGCGGTCCAGGGCGTCATCAAGGTCATGGAGACCATGGTCAAGGAGAAGATGTTCGTCCCCGGCGGCTCCGGCACCCAGTTCCAGAAGGCGCAGGCGATCTGGAGCAACGACCAGAAGGCGCTGCTCTACCCGTCCGGTGGCTGGATCGAGAACGAGATGAAGGACGCCACCAAGGCCGACTTCCAGATGACCGGTGTTCCGGCGATGACGCTCACGGCCAAGCCGAAGATCCCCTACGAGGCGCTCCGTGCGGCCGCGGGCGAGCCGTTCATCGTTCCCAAGCAGGGCAAGAACCCGGCCGGCGGCAAGGAGGTCCTGCGGGCGATGCTGTCCGAGAAGGCGGCCGCCAACTTCTCCAAGACGAAGCTGGCCCCGACGATCGTCAAGGGCACCGTGCCCGCCGACGGTTACGGCTCCACGGCCCTCGTCTCGCAGACGCAGATGCTCGAGGCCGCGGGCGAGAACATCTTCAACTACACGTTCGTCGAGGCCTACGGCATGAACACCGACCAGCTGGTGCCGTGGAACTCGTTCCTCGCCGGCGACATCGACGGCAAGGGTCTGACCTCGGCTCTGCAGAAGATCTCCGACAAGATCCGGGAAGACGCCTCCATCGAGAAGATCAAGGTCAGCTAGTAGCGCGATGAGTGACACGATCACCAAATCCGAACCCACGAGCGGCCGGCTCAAGTCGGCCGCTCGCGGCGGGCGTCCCGGGCGCCGCAAACTCACCTTCGACCGGGTGACGTTCTTCCTCGCGTTCCTCGGTATCCCGCTGACCGTCTTCATCCTCTTCGTCCTGATGCCGTTCGTCCAGGCGATCTATTGGGCGATGACGGACTGGCGCGGCTTCAGCCCGGACTACAACTTCGTCGGGCTGGACAACTTCATCAAGATGTTCGAGGACGACATCTTCCTGAAGGCGTTGCGCAACGTGGTGCTGCTGGCGGCCGTCGTACCGCTGGTGACGTTGACGCTCGCCCTCGGGGTCGCGGTGGCCATCACGCTGGGCGGGCCCAGCAAGGGCCCCGTCCGGGGGATCCGGGGCGCGTCGTTCTACCGGATCATCTCGTTCTTCCCCTACGTCGTGCCGGCGATCATCGTCGGCCTGATCTGGGCGCAGATGTTCGACCCGAACGCCGGCCTGGTCAACGGCTTCCTCACCAAGATCGGTCTTGACGGCTTCGTGGCGTTCGCCTGGCTGGGCGAGGTCTCGACCGCCATGCCGTCCCTGATGTTCGTCTTCGTCTGGGGACTCGTCGGGTTCTACGCGGTGCTCTTCATCGCCGCGATCAAGGGAGTTCCCGCCGAGCTGTACGAGGCGGCCAGGATCGACGGGGCCGGACGGTTCCGGACCACGATCTCGATCACCCTGCCGGCGATCCGGGACAGTGTGCAGACGGCGTACATCTATCTCGGCATCGCCGCGCTGGACGCGTTCGTCTACGTACAGGCACTGTTGCCGAACGGCGGGCCGGCCAACTCGACCCTGACGATCAGCCAGCGGCTGTTCAACGTCGCCTTCGCGAAGCAGCAGTTCGGATACGCCACCGCGATGGGTGTCGTCCTCGCCGTCGTCACCCTGGTGTTCGCGGCGCTGGTGTTCACCGTCTTCCGCCTGACCGGCGGTGGCGAGGGCAAAGAGAATGCGCGTGGGTTCAAGGCTCGGCGTGCTGGAGCCAAGGGAGGTGCTCAGTGAGCGCCATAGCCGCCGACCGGAAACTGGTCAGAGTCACCGCAAGCAGCGACCGCAGGTTCGCCACGATCTCGCACGTCTTGCTGGTCATATGGTCCGTGGTCGTGATCGTGCCCATGCTGTGGGTACTGATGTCGTCGTTCAAGTCGACCGGCGAGATCCTGTCGTCGCCGTTCTCGCTCCCGGACCACTGGAGGGTCGAGAACTACGCGAACGCGTGGACCGACGCGAACATCGGGAAGTACTTCCTGAATTCGGTGATCGTCGTTGTCTCTGCGTTGTTCCTGGTGATGTTGCTGGGTGCGATGTGCGCCTACATCCTGGCCAGGTTCCAGTTCCCCGGGCGCCGGCTGATCTACTACACGATGCTGGCCGGACTGACGTTCCCGGTCTTCCTGGCGATCGTGCCGCTGTTCTTCCAGTTGCAGAACTTCGGGTTGCTGAACACGCGTCTGGGACTGATCCTCACCTACGTCGCGTTCGCGCTGCCGTTCACGATGTTCTTCCTCTATTCGTTCTTCCGGTCACTGCCGCATGACGTCTACGAGGCCGCCTTGATCGACGGTGCCGGTGACTGGCGGGCGTTCTTCCAGGTCATGCTGCCGATGGCCAGTCCGGGCATGTCCGCGGTGGCGATCTTCAACTTCCTGGGGCTGTGGAACCAGTTCCTGCTGCCGGTGGCGCTCAACACCGACCAGGACATGTGGGTCCTGACCCAGGGGATGGCCGCGTACGCGTCCTCGCAGGTCTACGACGTCGACTACGGTGCGCTGTTCGCGGCGATCGTGGTCACGGTGGTGCCTGTACTGGTCGTGTACGTCATCTTCCAGCGCCGGATTGCCGGTTCGGTGTCACAGGGCACCTTCCGCTGACGCCCACCGTCGCGCCGTACGGCCGGCCGGGTCGCTTCGTCGGTCCGCCGGCCGGCGCCATCACGTAACCGCTGCTTCACCCGTTGCGCACAGGGATCGGGCCCCGGAGAGACAACTCTCCGGGGCCCGACCCCTGTGTAAGGGGCAGGAGCAGATTTCCGTCAAGGGGTTGACGGCATAGGTATCCTCAGCGGAGCTTTGGAGTTCATAACTTGTACAAGGTTCGGTCACCCAGGGTGACGCGGACCACGGATAAGGGTGGGTCAATGGAGACTCCGGGGTCGCAGACATCTCTGCATCGCGCCAACCTTGAGCGGGTTGTGCGTGCCGTGCGTATGGCGGGTTCGCTCACCCAGGCGGAGATCGCCAGGAGTACGGGCCTCTCCGCGGCCACTGTCTCCAACATCGTTCGAGAACTGAAGGACGGCGGCACGGTCGAGGTGACCCCCACCTCGGCGGGCGGACGCCGCGCCCGGAGCGTCTCCCTCAGCGGGGACGCGGGCATTGTCATCGGGGTAGATTTCGGACATACTCACCTTCGCGTGGCCATCGGCAACCTCGCCCACCAGGTACTGGCGGAGGAATCCGAGCCGCTGGACGTCGACGCCTCGTCGGCGGAGGGCTTCGGACGGGCGGAACAGCTGGTCAACCGGCTGATCGAGACGACCGGGATCAGCCCGGGCAAGGTGATCGGGGTGGGCCTCGGCGTTCCCGGCCCGATCGATGTGGAGTCCGGCACGCTGGGCTCCACATCGATCCTGCCGGGCTGGACGGGCATCAACCCCAGCCAGGAGCTCTCGGGCCGCCTCGGCGTGCCCGTGTACGTGGACAACGATGCCAACCTCGGAGCCCTGGGGGAGCTGGTCTGGGGCAGCGGCAGGGGGGTCAAGGACCTCGCGTACATCAAGGTCGCGAGCGGTGTGGGCGCCGGTCTGGTGATCGACGGAACCATCTACCGCGGGCCCGGCGGCACGGCCGGCGAGATCGGGCACATCACGCTCGACGAATCGGGCCCTGTGTGCCGCTGCGGCAACCGCGGCTGCCTGGAGACCTTCACCGCCGCACGGTACGTCCTGCCCCTTCTGCAGCCCAGCCACGGGCCCGAACTCACCATGGAGCGGGTGGTCCAGCTGGCCCGTGAGGGCGATCCGGGATGCCGCAGGGTGATCGGGGACGTCGGGCGGCACATCGGGAGCGGTGTCGCCAACCTCTGCAACCTGCTCAATCCCAGCCGGGTGGTGCTCGGTGGATCACTCGCCGAGGCGGGCGAGTTGGTGCTCGGACCCATCCGCGACTCGGTCTCCCGGTACGCGATCCCCAGTGCCGCGCGACAGCTCTCGGTGCTGCCCGGAGCGCTCGGCGGCAGGGCAGAAGTGCTGGGGGCGCTGGCCCTCGTTCTCAGCGAGATGGGCGATTCAACCCTTTTGGAGAGCACGACCCCCGCCGGGACGCCTGCCTTCACTTAGATAACGAATGGCACCGTTGTCATCTCGTTAAGGATTTACTCCTTGACGCTGACGGCGTGGCCGAGTTGACTCCAACCCACCTCGGCCGCAACGTCGCGGCCTCGTCAGGGAGGTTCGAAATGAACACGCGTATGCGTCGTGCCGCCGTTGCCGTTGCCGCCACCACCATGGCCGTCTCGCTCGCTGCTTGCGGGAGTGCCAAGGAGTCCGGCGACAAGACGACCAACACGGAGTCGGGCAAGAAGGGTGACGCAATCAAGATCGGGCTGCTTCTGCCCGAGAACGTCACAGCCCGCTACGAGAAGTTCGACAAGCCGATCATCGAGAAGAAGGTCAGCGAGCTGACCAGTGGCAAGGGCGAGGTTGTCTACGCCAATGCCAAGCAGGACGCCACGCTGCAGGCGCAGCAGGTCGACACCATGATCACGAACAAGGTCGACGCGCTGATCGTCGACGCGGTCGACGCCAAGGCGATCGAGAACAGCGTGAAGAAGGCCAAGGACGCGGGCATCCCCGTCGTCGCCTTCGACCGCCTCGCCGAGGGCCCGATCGACGCCTACACCTCCTTCGACAACGAAGAGGTCGGCCGCGCGCAGGGCAAGGCCCTGCTGGAGGCCCTGGGCTCCGCGAGCAAGCCCACGATCGTGATGATGAACGGGTCGATCACCGACCCGAACGCCGCGCTCTTCAAGAAGGGCGCCAAGTCCGTCCTCGACGGCAAGGTGACGTACGGCAAGGAGTACGACACCAAGGAGTGGAAGCCGGAGAACGCCAACGCCAACATGGAGGGCGCGATCACGGCCCTCGGCAAGGACAAGATCGCCGGCGTCTACTCCGCCAACGACGGCATGGCGGGTGGCATCATCCAGGCCCTCAAGTCCGCCGGTCTCTCCAAGCTCCCGCCGGTCACCGGCCAGGACGCCGAACTCGCCGGTGTCCAGCGCATCGTCACCGGTGAGCAGTTCATGAGCGTCTACAAGCCGTACCCGCAGGAGGGTGTCGTCGCCGCGGAGATGGCCGTCGCGCTCGCCAAGGGCGAGAAGCTCGACACCATCGCCACGTCCAAGGTCGACAACGCCGGCACGAAGGGCATCGCCAGCGTCCTCGTCCCGGTCGTCTCGCTGACCAAGGACAACATCAAGGACACCGTCATCAAGGACGGCATCTACACGATCGACGAGATCTGCACGGCCAAGTACAAGGCCGCCTGCGACGCCGCCGGTCTGAAGTAGGCCCCACCGCGGGGCGCCCGCCAAAGGCGCCCCGCGAGGCCTGCACCCGAAGCCTGTCCGGTGCCCCGCCCATCACATGTCCCGCTACGGGCGGGGCGCCGGACGGACATTTCCGCTGTTTTTATTCTTCTGCTCAACCACCGTGCCCCTCGGGCGGCGCGGTACCCCCGCCGGGTCAGGCGGCGAAGGAGATGGTTCACGTGTCCGCTACGCCCGTGTTGGCGTTGCGAGGGGTCTCCAAGCGATTCGGTGCCGTCCAGGCGCTCACCGACGTAGAGCTTGAGGTCCACGCCGGTGAGGTGGTCGCCCTGGTGGGTGACAACGGAGCCGGAAAATCAACGCTGGTCAAGACGATCGCCGGGGTCCACCCGATCGATGACGGAGTCATCGAGTGGGACGGTCGGCAGGTTCAGATCAACAAGCCGCACGACGCCCAGAATCTCGGGATCGCGACCGTCTACCAGGACCTCGCGCTCTGCGACAACATCGACGTCGTCGGCAACCTCTACCTCGGCCGGGAGCTCCGCAAGTTCGGAATCCTCGACGAGGTCGAGATGGAGCGGCGCTCCCGCGAGCTCCTCAGCACGCTGTCGATCCGCATCCCCAGCGTCCGCATCCCGATCGCCTCGCTCTCCGGCGGTCAGCGACAGACCGTCGCCATCGCCCGCTCGATGCTGGGCGACCCCAAGCTCGTCATCCTGGACGAGCCCACCGCCGCCCTCGGTGTCGAGCAGACCGCACAGGTCCTCGACCTCGTCGAGCGGCTGCGCGAGCGCGGTCACGCGGTCATCCTCATCAGCCACAACATGGCCGATGTGAAGGCCGTCGCCGACAAGGTCGCCGTGCTCCGGCTGGGCCGGAACAACGGGGTCTTCGACGTGAAGACCACCTCGCAGGAAGAGATCATCTCCGCCATCACGGGTGCCACGGAGAACGCCGTGACCCGTCGTGCGGCGCGCAACGCGGAGGCCCAGAAGTGACCAGGCACAAGACATCCACCCCAGTGGTCAACCCGGAGGCGGCCAAGGGCGCCGACACCGCGGTCGACCCCCGGCTCCTCGTGCGGGAGCAGGGCTTCGGCGGCTACCTCACCGAGTTCAAGCGCAAGATACGGGGTGGTGACCTCGGCTCGATCCCCGTGATCATCGGCCTGATCATCATCGGCGTGGTCTTCCAGAGCCTGAACTCCGAGTTCCTCTCCGCGAAGAACATCAGCGACATCACCGTGACGATGGTGGCCACCGGCATGATGGCCGTCGGCATCATCTTCGTGCTGCTGCTCGGGGAGATCGACCTCTCGGTCGGCTCCGTCAGCGGTGTCTCGGGTGCCGTCGTCGCCGTGCTCAGCGTCACGCACGGTATGAACGAGTGGCTCGCCGTCCTCGTCGCGATCGTCAGCGGCGCGGTCATCGGCGCCATCCACGGCTTCTTCTTCGCACGGATCGGCGCCCCCGCGTTCGCCGTCACCCTGGCCGGTCTGCTGTTCTGGCTGGGCTTCATGCTCCAGCTCCTCGGTGACACGGGCACGATCAACCTGGACAGCGACGGCGTCGTCGGCAAGCTGACCACGTACTACTTCGCGGACGTCGCCGCCGCCTACGGCCTCGCCGCCGTCGCGGTGATCGCCTACTTCCTCTCCGCGTTCCTGGACACCCGCCGCCGTGAGGCCGCGGGCGTCCCGTCGCGGCCGCTCGTCGACATCGTGGTCCGCACCGTCATCCTGGCGGCGTTCGGCTTCGGCGCGGCGTTCATGTTCAACCAGTACCGCGGTCTCCCGCTGGCCCTGGTCCTCTTCCTCATAGTCCTGGTCGGTACGGACTTCGTCCTGCGCCGCACCTCCTACGGGCGGAAGATCTTCGCGCTCGGCGGCAGCGTCGAGGCGTCCCGCCGCGCCGGTATCAACGTCACCGCCATCCGCATCTCGGTCTTCGCCATCGCCGGGACCTTCGCGGCGATCGGGGGCCTGTTCTGGGCCTCCAAGATCGCGGCGGCCAACCAGGGCTCCGGGGGCGGCGACCTCCTGATGAACGTCATCGCCGCGGCCGTCATCGGCGGCACCAGCCTCTTCGGAGGCCGGGGCCGCACCTGGAACGCGCTCCTCGGTGTCATGGTGATCGTCTCGATCCAGTACGGCCTCGCGCTGGAAGGCATCGCCACACCGATCAACTACATGATCACCGGCGCTGTTCTTCTCATCACGGTCGTCATCGACTCCGTCACCCGCAAGACGCAGAAGACCGCAGGCCGCGCCTGACCGTCGTACCTGCACACCTGTGCCCGGCGTCCCCGTGATGCCGGGCACAGGCGCGTCCGTCGCGACGCGCCGCCGGGCGGACCAAAGCGCCGCCCGATGACGGATGCCGCCGACGGAACATTAGACTCATCGGATCGGCACGCTCGACCAGCTCAAACGCAAGGAGGCACGGGTGGACCTGCTGACCCGCATCGGGGGACCGCGCGACCTGGACCGGCTCAGCCTCGAGCAGCTGGACCAGCTCGCCGAGGAGATCCGCACCTTCCTCGTCGACGCGGTGTCCAAGACCGGAGGCCACCTCGGCCCGAACCTGGGCGTGGTCGAGCTGACCATCGCCCTGCACCGGGTGTTCGAGTCCCCGCAGGACAAGGTCCTCTTCGACACCGGCCACCAGAGCTACGTGCACAAGCTGCTCACCGGCCGGCAGGACTTCTCGAAGCTCAAGAGCAAGGGCGGCCTCTCCGGATACCCGTCCCGCGCCGAGTCCGAGCACGACGTCATCGAGAACTCGCACGCCTCGACCGTCCTCGGCTGGGCCGACGGCCTCGCCAAGGCCAACGAGGTCCTGAAGAAGAACGACCACGTCGTCGCGGTCATCGGTGACGGCGCGCTCACCGGCGGCATGGCCTGGGAGGCGCTGAACAACATCGCCGCAGCCAAGGACCGCCCCCTCGTCATCGTCGTCAACGACAACGAGCGCTCCTACGCCCCGACCATCGGCGGCCTCGCGAACCACCTCGCCACCCTGCGCACGACCGACGGGTACGAGCGGTTCCTGGCCCGCGGCAAGGACCTCCTGGAGCGCACGCCGGTCGTCGGCAGGCCGCTGTACGAGACCCTGCACGGCGCGAAGAAGGGCCTCAAGGACTTCATCGCCCCGCAGGGCATGTTCGAGGACCTCGGCCTGAAGTACGTCGGCCCGATCGACGGCCACGACATCGAGGCCCTGGAATCCGCGCTGACGCGTGCCAAGCGCTTCGGCGGCCCGGTCATCGTCCACTGCCTCACGGAGAAGGGCCGCGGCTACACCCCGGCCCTCCAGGACGATGCCGACCGCTTCCACGCCGTCGGCAAGATCCACCCCGACACCGGCCTGCCCATCTCCACCTCCGGTCTCGACTGGACCTCGGTCTTCGGCGAGGAGATGGTCAAGCTCGGCCACGAGCGCGAGGACATCGTCGCGATCACCGCGGCCATGCTCCAGCCCGTGGGCCTCGGCAGGTTCGAGGAGGCCTTCCCGGACCGGATCTACGACGTCGGAATCGCCGAGCAGCACGGCGCGGTCTCCGCCGCGGGCCTCGCCACCGGTGGACTCCACCCCGTCTTCGCGGTCTACGCGACCTTCCTCAACCGCGCCTTCGACCAGGTCCTGATGGACGTCGCCCTGCACAAGTGCGGTGTGACCTTCGTCCTGGACCGCGCCGGAGTCACCGGTACGGACGGCGCCTCGCACAACGGCATGTGGGACATGTCGATACTGCAGTGCGTGCCGACCCTGCGGATCGCCGCCCCGCGCGACGCCGACCAGGTCCGCGCCCAGCTGCGCGAGGCCGTCGACGTCGACGACGCGCCGACCGTCGTCCGCTTCTCCAAGGGTGCGGTCGGCCCGGCGGTCAAGGCCGTCGGCACGGTCGGCGGCATGGACGTGCTGCGCCACGCGGGCACGGACGCTCCGGACGTCCTCCTGGTCTCCGTCGGCGCGCTCGCCCCGATGTGCCTGGAGATCGCCGCGCTGCTGGACGCCCAGGGCATCTCCACGACGGTGGTCGACCCGCGCTGGGTCAAGCCCGTCGACGAGGCGCTCGCCCCGCTCGCCGCACAGCACCGCGTCGTCGTCACCGTCGAGGACAACAGCAGGGCGGGTGGCGTCGGCTCCGCCATCGCCCAGAACCTGCGGGACGCCGGGGTGGACGTACCCCTGCGCGACTTCGGAATCCCGCCGGTCTTCCTGGACCACGCCTCCCGCAAGGAGGTCATGGCAGAGATCGGCCTGACCGCACCGGACATCGCCCGTCAGGTCACCGGACTGGTCGCCAAGCTGGACGGCCGGTACGAGAGCCGGGCCGTGGAGCCCGTGCGCGACTGACCCGCGCCGGCCGGCACTCCGACTGCGCCCCTCGCTCCGTACGGAGCGAGGGGCGCAGTCATGTGGGCACCGGGGGGTGGGGGCGCGTCCCGTGGGCGCCTTCACCGGCGGGGGCGCGCCCGGGTGCCGTGTGTGCCCGCGATACTCCGTTCGGCCGAGAGAACTTCCCTCTCCCGTGCCCCATCGGGTGAATCGCCCCCTTCAGCCTCCCTTCAGCCGCGCGTCGTCTCGATCATGACCGTGATTCGGGTAGCGCGAGGACGCGGCGACGGACGATCACGGAGGCAGACCGGTGAACACACTGTTTCGGACGAAGACGGTCGAACAGTCGATCAGGGACACGGAGGAACCGGACCACGCGCTCAAGAAATCCCTCTCCGCGCTGGACCTCACGGTCTTCGGAGTGGGTGTCATCATCGGCACCGGGATCTTCGTCCTCACGGGCAAGGTCGCCAAGGAGACCGCGGGCCCCGCGACCGCTCTCGCCTTCGTGGCCGCCGGTATCGTCTGCGCCCTGGCCGCACTCTGCTACGCCGAATTCGCCTCCACCGTTCCCGTGGCGGGATCCGCGTACACCTTCGCGTACGCCTCCCTCGGCGAACTCGTCGCCTGGATCATCGGCTGGGACCTGGTGCTCGAATTCGCCCTGGGCACGGCGGTGGTGGCGGTCGGCTGGTCCGGCTACGTCCGCTCCCTCATGGACAATGTCGACTGGACGATGCCCGAGGCGCTCTCCGGTCCCGACGCGACGGACGGATTCGGCTTCGACATCCTGGCCTTCGCCCTGGTCCTGATCCTGACGGTCATCCTCGTGCTCGGGATGAAGCTCTCCGCCCGGGTGACGACGGTCGTGGTCGCCATCAAGCTGGCCGTGGTCGGCATCGTGATCGTGGCGGGCCTGTTCTTCATCGAGTCGGCCAACTACTCGCCGTTCATCCCCGACGCGGTGCCGCAGGAATCCGGTTCGGGCCTGGACGCCCCGCTGATCCAGCTGATGTTCGGCTACGAACCGACGAACTTCGGCATCATGGGCATCTTCACCGCCGCCTCCGTCGTCTTCTTCGCCTTCATCGGCTTCGACGTCGTGGCCACCGCGGCCGAGGAGACCAAGGTCCCCCAGCGGGACATGCCGCGCGGCATCCTGGCCTCGCTCCTCATCTGCACCGTGCTCTACGTCGCCGTGTCGCTCGTGGTCACCGGCATGCAGCACTACTCCGAACTCTCCGTCAGCGCCCCGCTCGCGGACGCCTTCAAGGCCGTCGGCCACCCCTTCTACGCGGGCGTCATCAGTTTCGGCGCCGCGGTCGGCCTCACCACGGTCTGCATGATCCTGCTCCTCGGCCAGACCCGGGTGTTCTTCGCGATGAGCCGTGACGGGCTGCTCCCGCGGTTCTTCTCGGTGACGCACCCGCGCTTCGGCACCCCGTACCGCCCGACCATCCTGCTCGGCGTGGTCATCGCGATCGTGGCGGGATTCACGAGCATCAACGAGCTCGCGACCCTGGTGAACATCGGCACGCTCTTCGCCTTCGTGGTCGTCGCCCTCGGCGTGATCGTCCTGCGCCGCACCCGCCCCGACCTGCACCGGGCCTTCCGCACCCCCTGGGTGCCTGTGCTCCCGATCGTCTCCGTCGCCGCCTCGGTGTGGCTGATGTTGAACCTGCCGGCCGAGACGTGGCTCCGGTTCGCGATCTGGATGGTGATCGGCGTGGCCGTCTACTTCCTGTACGGGCGCCGGAACAGCCGTATGCAGAAGGACAAGATCTCCTGACCCTGCCCGGCCCCCCATGACGCGGCCGCGGCCGCAGTCGTACGCGGACCCGTCCACCGGGTCCCGTACGACTGCGGCCGCTGCTGTTCCGGAACCGGCCGGATCGGACCGCGGTCGCCCCGTGCCGGTCCCTCGAGGACGAGGCGGGATCAGCCGCCGGTCGCCGGGGACTTCTTGGCGGACTCGGGGATCGTGCCGTCCTGGCGGATCGCCTTCCAGAGCTCGCCGGCCTGCGGCTCCGAGGCCACCACGCGGTTCGGGTCCTGCTTGTCGTATGCCACCGGCAGCATGATGGTCTCCATGGAACCGGGGTCGACACCGTTCATCGACTGGGCGAACTCGCTGAGCGAGGTCAGGGAGGCGAGCTCCTCGTCCGTCGTGAGCGACTTGGTGGCCGAATTGGCGATCTTGTACGCGGTCGTCGGACTGCCGAGCAGGTCCTGAGACTTGATCTCGGTCAGCAGCGCGAGCAGGAACTGCTGCTGGAGCCCGATCCGTCCGAGGTCGCTGCCGTCACCGATCCCGTGCCGGGTCCGGACGTAGGCGAGGGATTCGGTGCCGTTGAGCTTGTGCGAACCGGCGGCCAGGTCGAGACCGGAGGCCTTGTCCCGGATCGGCTCCTCGACCTCGACGGTGACGCCGCCGATCGCGTCGACCAGATCCTTGAACCCGGCGAAGTTGATCTCCAGGTAGTGGTCGATCCGGACCCCGGACATCTTCTCCACGGTCTTGACCACACAGGCCGGACCGACCTGGGAGTACACGGAGTTGAACATCACGCGCTCGGCGGACGGCACCTTCGAACCGTCGGCCTTGCTGCACTGCGGACGGGTCACCAGGGTGTCGCGCGGAATGGACACGGCGACGGCCTCGGTCCGGCCCTCGGGTATGTGCACCACCATCGCGGTGTCGGACCGGGCGCCGCCGACGCTGCCGCCACCGCCCAGCTCCTTGTTCTCCGCCCCGGCCCTGGAGTCCGATCCCAGCACCAGCAGGTTCTGCCCGGTGGTGGGGAGCCTCTCGGGGCGGTCCTTCTCGTCGAGCGCCTTGTTGATGTCGACGCCCTTGATGTTGCCGTCGAGGTCCTGGTACATCCAGTACGCCGTGCCGCCGCCGGCGAGCAGCAGGACGAGCAGGACGCCAAGAGCGATCTTGAGGCCGCGGCGGCGCCTGCGTTCCTTCCTGAGGCCACGGCCTCCCGCTCGCGAAGCCGAGGAACCGTTGCGAGGGCCGGGTGTGCTCTGGTCGTGGCTCATCGTGCTCGAGTCCTCAAATCTCGTTGCCCGTTGCGGGCAGGGGAGTAACTGGGACCCGGGTGGGGGGCTTTGCCGGTCCGTAAAAAAGTTCGACTGACCGAGCATTATAGAACAGGCGAGCGTTGGAACATATGAGCCAAGTGAACATGGGGCGGATGATGCGGGTGACGTGTCGAACGACTTCGCCCGAACGACCTGGTCGATGTGGGCGAGGCTTCGCGGGCCCCGCTCCGCACACACGGACGGGCCGCACGGGGAAAAGATCCCCGTGCGGCCCGTCCGTGTCAGAAGTGCGCGGTTACGCCGGAACGCTCGCCACGCCCTGCGCCAGGAACTTCTTGCCCGTGACCCGCTCGGAGACGCCCTCGCGGTCCAGGTACGGCGTGATGCCGCCCAGGTGGAAGGGCCAGCCCGCGCCGGTGATCAGGCAGAGGTCGATGTCCTGGGCCTCGGCGACGACGCCCTCGTCCAGCATCAGACCGATCTCCTGCGCCACCGCGTCCAGGACGCGGTGGCGGACCTGCTCCTCGGACAGGACGGTGCCGCCCTGCTTGAGGAGGGCGGCGACCTCCGGGTCCAGCTCCGGCTTGCCGGAGTCGTAGACGTAGAAGCCGCGCTTGCCGGCCTTGACCACCGCGGCCAGGTTCTCGGAGACGGTGAAGCGCTCCGGGAAGGCGCGGTTCAGGGTCTCGGAGACGTGCAGGCCGATCGCCGGGCCCACCAGCTCCAGCAGCACCAGCGGGGACATCGGCAGACCGAGGGGCTCGATGGCCTTCTCCGCGGTCTCGACCGAGGTGCCCTCGTCGATGATGTTCTGGATCTCGCCCATGAAGCGGGTGAGGATGCGGTTGACGACGAACGCCGGGGCGTCCTTCACCAGGACCGCGGTCTTCTTCAGCTTGCGGGCGACGCCGAAGGCCGTGGCCAGCGAGGCGTCGTCGGTCAGCTCGCCGCGGACGATCTCCAGGAGCGGGAGGATCGCGACCGGGTTGAAGAAGTGGAAGCCCACGACCCGCTCGGGGTTCTTCAGCTTCGACGCCATCTCGGTGACCGAGAGGGACGAGGTGTTGGTGGCGAGGATCGCGTGCGCCGGGGCGACCGCCTCGACCTCCGCGAACACCTGCTGCTTGACGCCGATCTCCTCGAAGACGGCCTCGATGATGAAGTCGGCGTCGGAGAAGCCCTCGGCCTTGTCCAGCACACCGGAGACCAGGCCCTTGAGGCGGTTGGCCTTGTCCTGGTTGATGCGGCCCTTGCCGAGCAGCTTCTCGATCTCGGCGTGGACGTAGCCCACACCCTTGTCGACGCGGGCCTGGTCGATGTCGGTCAGGACGACCGGCACCTCGAGGCGGCGAAGGAAGAGCAGGGCGAGCTGCGAGGCCATCAGACCCGCGCCCACCACGCCGACCTTGGTGACCGGACGGGCCAGGGCCTTGTCCGGGGCACCGGCCGGGCGCTTGGCGCGCTTCTGGACCAGGTTGAACGAGTAGATCCCGGAGCGCAGCTCGCCGCCCATGATCAGGTCCGCGAGGGCCTGGTCCTCGGCGTCGAAGCCGGCGCTCAGGTCGCCGTCCTTGGCCGCGGCGATGATCTCCAGCGCGCGGTACGCGGCCGGGGCCGCGCCGTGCACCTTGGAGTCGGCGATGGCCCTGCCGCGGGCGACGGCCTGGTCCCAGGCCTCCCCGCGGTCGATCTCCGGGCGTTCCACCGTGAGCGAGCCGTTCAGCACGGACGCGGTCCAGATCAGCGACTGCTCCAGGAAGTCCGCGCCCTCGAAGAGTGCGTCGGCGATCCCGAGCTCGAAGACCTGCTTGCCCTTGAGCTGGCGGTTCTGGTTCAGAGAGTTCTCGATGATCACCGAGACCGCGCGGTCGGCACCGATCAGGTTGGGAAGCAGCGCACAGCCGCCCCAGCCGGGGACCAGGCCGAGGAAGACCTCGGGCAGCGAGAACGCGGGCAGCGCCTTGGAGACGGTGCGGTACGAGCAGTGCAGACCGACCTCGACACCGCCGCCCATGGCCGCGCCGTTGTAGTACGCGAACGTCGGGACCGCGAGGCCGGACAGCCGGCGGAAGACGTCGTGGCCGCCCTTGCCGATGGCCAGCGCGTCCTTGTGCTCCTTGAGCAGCTCGACACCCTTGAGGTCGGCGCCGACCGCGAAGATGAACGGCTTGCCGGTGATGCCGATACCGGTGATCGTGCCCTCGGCGGCCTCCTTCTCGACCTGGTCGATGGCGGCGTTCAGGTTCGCCAGCGACTGCGGTCCGAAGGTGGTCGGCTTGGTGTGGTCCAGGCCGTTGTCCAGCGTGATGAGGGCGAAGTTGCCCGCACCGGCCGGAAGTTCCAGGTGGCGTACGTGCGCCTGGGTGACGACCTCGCCGGGGAACAGCTCGGCCGCACCCTTCAGAAGCTCAGTGGTGGAGCTCACTTGTTGCCTCCGTTGAAGTTCGGGTTCTCCCAGACGACCGTCGCGCCCATGCCGAAGCCGACGCACATGGTCGTCAGGCCGTAGCGGACCTCCGGCTGCTCCTCGAACTGGCGGGCCAGCTGAGTCATGAGGCGGACGCCGGAGGAGGCCAGCGGGTGGCCGTAGGCGATCGCGCCGCCGTACTGGTTGACGCGCGCGTCGTCGTCGGCGATGCCGTAGTGCTCCAGGAAGGCGAGCACCTGCACGGCGAAGGCCTCGTTGATCTCGAAGAGACCGATGTCGGAGATGGAGAGGCCCGCCTTGGACAGGGCCTTCTCGGTCGCCGGGATCGGGCCGTAGCCCATGACCTCCGGCTCGACGCCCGCGAAGGCGTACGACACGAGGCGCATCTTGACCGGGAGGCCCAGCTCGCGGGCGACGTCCTCGGCCGCGAGCAGCGAGGCGGTGGCGCCGTCGTTGAGACCCGCCGCGTTGCCGGCCGTCACGCGGCCGTGGGCGCGGAACGGGGTCTTCAGACCGGCCAGGGACTCCATCGTGGTGCCCGGACGCATCGGCTCGTCGGCGGTGACCAGGCCCCAGCCCGTCTCCCCGGCCTCCGCGTTGGTGCGGCGCACGGAGACCGGCACGAGGTCCTGCTGGATCTTGCCGTTGGCGTACGCCTTCGCGGCCTTCTCCTGCGAACGCACCGCGTACTCGTCGGCGCGCTGCTTGGTGATCGTGGGGTACCTGTCGTGCAGGTTCTCCGCGGTCATGCCCATGAACAGGGCGGACTCGTCGACCAGCTTCTCCGACACGAAGCGCGGGTTCGGGTCCACTCCCTCGCCCATCGGGTGGCGGCCCATGTGCTCGACACCACCGGCGACGACGACGTCGTACGCGCCGAACGCGATGGAACCGGCCGTCGCGGTGACGGCGGTCAGGGCGCCCGCACACATGCGGTCGATCGAGTAGCCGGGGACCGACTGCGGCAGACCGGCCAGGATTCCGGCGGTGCGGCCGAGGGTGAGGCCCTGGTCGCCGATCTGCGTGGTCGCGGCGATGGCGACCTCGTCGATCTTGGCGGGGTCCAGGTCCGGGTTGCGGCGCAGCAGCTCCCGGATGGCCTTCACGACGAGATCGTCGGCGCGGGTCTCGTGGTAGATGCCCTTCGGGCCCGCTTTGCCGAACGGGGTGCGGACGCCGTCGACGAAGACGACGTCCCGGATGGTACGAGGCACGGTGGCTCTCCTCCAGGGTGCGGGATGGCACTGCTGCGGGGCGCGCCAGGAGCGCGCCGCCACCCTCATGCTACTTGCGGGTAACCAGACTGCCCAGTCCCCACGGCCGGAGCGGCGAAGGTCACATGCCGGAAGTCGACGGGCCGCGTACGGCGGAGGGGCGCGTGGGGAGCTGTACGGCCGCGATCCGGGCCGCGAACGTGGCGTGAATTCGCTCCTCGCACGGTGCGGTGCGACCGGCTCCACGGGTGCACAGCCACCGAAGTCCCCGCAGCCCCCGTGCCTCAGCCGTCCCCCGATGCCGGCGCAATCGAACAGAACACCCCCGGCCCGGAGGCCAGGGGTGTTCAGGAGTGCAAGGGGTGAGCGGTCAGGCGCTCGCGCCGGCGCCCAGGGCACGCAGCAGCAGCGGGCCGACCTGCTCGATCTGCCAGTGCCTCGCGCCGTGCCCGGCCAGGGCGCTCTCGACCGCGTCCGGGGTGAGGTTCCTGGGCGGCTCCCAGCAGACCCTGCGCACGGTGTCCGGGGTGATCAGGTTCTCCTGGGGCATGTGCAGCCGCTCGGCGAGTTCCGACACCGCGGTGCGGGCCGCAGACAGCCGGGCCGCGGCGGCCGGGTCCTTGTCCGCCCAGGAACGGGGCGGCGGCGGTCCGGCGGGCTGCTGGCCGGGCTGCGGGAGCTCGGAGTCGGGCAGTTCCTTGGCCCGGTCCACGGCCGCCTGCCACTGCTCCAGCTGACGGCGGCCCATGCGGTGGCCGAAACCGGGCAGCGCGGTCAGGGCCTGCACGTTGACCGGTATGGCGAGGGCCGCCTCGACGATCGCGGCGTCACCGAGCACTTTGCCGGGGGAGATGTCACGGCGCTGCGCGACCTGGTCGCGGGCCGTCCACAGCTCCCGTACGACCGCGATCTGACGGCGCCGGCGCACCTTGTGCATGCCTGAGGTGCGGCGCCACGGGTCCTTGCGCGGGGGTGCGGGCGGTGCCGAGGCGATCGCGTCGAACTCCTCCCGCGCCCACTCCAGCTTGCCCTGCCGGTCCAGCTCCTCCTCCAGGGCGTCGCGCAGGTCGACCAGCAGCTCGACATCGAGCGCGGCGTAGCGCAGCCACGGGTCGGGCAGCGGGCGGGTGGACCAGTCGACCGCGGAGTGGCCCTTCTCCAGGGCGTAACCGAGCACGTTCTCGACTATGGCGCCGAGGCCGACCCGCGGGAATCCCGCCAGGCGCCCGGCGAGCTCGGTGTCGAAGAGCGAGGTGGGGACCATGCCTATGTCGCGAAGACAGGGCAGGTCCTGGGTGGCGGCGTGCAGGATCCACTCGGTGCCGGTGAGGGCCTCGCCGAGACCCGACAGGTCCGGGCAGCCCACCGGGTCGATCAGCGCGCTACCCGCACCCTCGCGGCGCAGCTGTACGAGATAGGCGCGCTGTCCGTAGCGATAGCCGGACGCACGCTCGGCGTCGACGGCGACGGGGCCGGTGCCCGTGGCGAAGGCCGCGATGACCTCGGCCAGCGCGTCGTCGGTCGCCACCACCGGGGGAATGCCCTCGCGCGGCTCGAGCAAGGGGATCGGCGCCGGGGCGACGTCGTCCGGGGGAGCGCCCCCGGTGGTTCGCAGTGAGGTGTCTGCTGCGGTCTCTTGGGCGTCGGTCACATGCCAAGGGTATCTGTGTATGTACGGCGCC
Organism: Streptomyces sp. NBC_00887; assembly: GCF_045207585.1. Lineage (NCBI taxonomy): Bacteria > Bacillati > Actinomycetota > Actinomycetes > Kitasatosporales > Streptomycetaceae > Streptomyces > Streptomyces sp. NBC_00887. The sequence goes on along the minus strand of NZ_CP108788.1, from coordinate 3,797,918 downwards.
CGCCGACGGAACCTTCCGTCGACGGGCGATGATGCACGTAAACCGGCCTGGTACGCATCTGTGCGCGCACCGCGGGACCGGGGTCAGTGGATGATGCCCGTGCGCAGGGCGACGGCGACCATTCCTGCTCGGTCTCCGGTGCCGAGCTTGCGGGCGATGCGGGCGAGGTGGCTCTTGACGGTGAGGGCGGAGAGGCCCATGGAGACGCCGATGGCCTTGTTGGACTGGCCTTCGGCGACCAGGCGGAGTACTTCCACCTCACGGCCGGACAGTTCGCGGTAGCCGCCCGGGTGGCTCGGGGAACCGGGGGGCCGACGGTGCATACGGGCGGCATTGGCGCCGATCGGGGCGACGCCGGGGCGGGTGGGGTGACCGATGTTGGTGCGGGTACCGGTGACGACGTAGCCCTTCACGCCGCCCGCGAGGGCGTTGCGAACGGCGCCGATGTCATCGGCTGCGGAGAGGGCGAGGCCGTTCGGCCAGCCGGCGGCTCGGGTCTCGGACAGCAGGGTCAGCCCGGAACCGTCGGGCAGGTGGACGTCGGCAACGCAGATGTCGCGGGGGTTGCCGACGCGGGGGCGGGCCTCCGCGATGGACGACGCCTCGATGACGTCACGTACTCCGAGTGCCCACAGATGGCGGGTGACGGTGGAACGGACGCGCGGGTCGGCCACGACGACCATGGCCGTCGGCTTGTTCGGGCGGTAGGCGACCAGGCTTGCGGGCTGCTCGAGGAGAACGGACACCAGGCCTCCTGGGGAGTGGCGGGACGGGCCGGCTCGGGGATGAAGCCGGGGCGAACCGTGCTTGAAGGGTCATTGACCTCTTCGGCAGCAGACCCGTCCTCCTTTAGAGGAAGATCACGATTTGATGAGTAACAATTCGGGCAAATAGGACGCGCGATCGATTGTACGAAAAGAGAGCCGGCCTCTGTGTGACCGGCTCTCCCTGGGGCGACGCGGTGTTACGACACCTGCGGACCGCGCCGCTGAGGCAGGGTCACCACCGCCGCGTCGGACGTTCCCGACGGCGGCAGGCCGGCGATCTGGCAGAGCAGGTCACCCCAGGCGACCAGGTGCGAAGCCACGTCCGGAACCCCGCCGCGCCCCTCGCGCGGCGTCCAGGAGGCCCGGATCTCGATCTGGGTCGCCGGCTGCCTCTCCGACAGCGCGCCGAAGTAGTGCGATCCGGCGCGGGTCACCGTGCCGCCGGCTTCGCCGTACGACAGCCCACGCGCGTCCAGCGCACCCGTCAGCCAGGACCAGCACACCTCGGGAAGCAGCGGATCGGCCGCCATCTCAGGTTCCAGTTCCGCCCGCACGAGCGTCACCAGGCGGAAGGTGCCCTGCCAGGCGTCGTGCCCGGACGGATCGTGCAGCAGCACGAGGCGGCCGTCGGCCAGATCGTCCTCTCCGTCGACGACCGCGGCCTCCAGTGCGTACGCATGCGGGGCGAGCCGCTGGGGCGGTCGTGTCGGCTCCACCTCCAGTTCGGGTCGCAGACGCGCGGAGCGGAGCGCATCGACAGCCGACCGGAACGCGGGTGGGACGGAATCACCCTCCGCACTCTTCTTGGTGTCAGCGCCATCGGAATGATCGGAGAATTGTCCCTGAGCCGGAGCCATGCGGGGAAGAGTAGGCGGAACCGGAGCCTCGCGCAGGGAGGGACACCCGGCCGGGGCGGCTCCGTACCCGCTTCATGCGAAGATTCTGGTGTGAGTGCCAACGAAGGCCCCTCGGGCCCGCAGACGACATCCGCCACCCATGAGTCGGCGTTCCTCAAGGCGTGCCGGCGCGAGCCCGTACCGCACACGCCGGTCTGGTTCATGCGCCAGGCGGGGCGTTCGCTGCCCGAGTACCTGAAGGTCCGTGAGGGCATCGCGATGCTCGACTCCTGCATGATGCCGGAGCTGGTCACGGAGATCACGCTCCAGCCCGTGCGCCGTCACAAGGTCGACGCCGCCATCTACTTCAGCGACATCGTCGTCCCGCTCAAGGCCATCGGCATCGATCTCGACATCAAGCCCGGCATCGGCCCGGTGATCGCCGAGCCTGTCCGGACCCGCGCCGATCTCGCCCGGCTGCGCGACCTCACGCCCGAGGACGTCTCGTACGTCACCGAGGCCATCGGCATGCTCACGGCCGAACTGGGTGCCACGCCGCTCATCGGTTTCGCCGGTGCGCCGTTTACTCTCGCGAGTTACCTCGTCGAGGGCGGTCCGTCGCGGAACCACGAGCGCACCAAGGCCATGATGTACGGCGACCCGGAGCTCTGGGCCGATCTGCTCGACCGGCTCGCGGAGATCACAGGTGCGTTCCTGAAGGTCCAGATCGAGGCGGGCGCCTCGGCGGTCCAGCTCTTCGACTCCTGGGTCGGCGCGCTCGCACCCGCCGACTACCGCCGCTCCGTCATGCCGGCCTCCGCGAAGGTGTTCGACGCCGTCGCCGGATACGGCGTCCCCCGCATCCACTTCGGCGTCGGCACCGGCGAACTGCTCGGACTGATGGGTGAGGCGGGCGCGGACGTCGTGGGCGTCGACTGGCGCGTGCCGATGGACGAGGGCGCTCGACGGGTCGGCCCCGGCAAGGCACTGCAGGGCAACCTCGACCCGGCGGTGCTGTTCGCGCCGACGGCGACGGTGGAGGCGAAGACCCGTGAGGTGCTCGACGCCGCCGCCGGGCTCGAGGGCCATGTCTTCAACCTGGGCCACGGAGTCATGCCGACGACCGATCCGGACGCGCTGACGCGGCTCGTGGCGTACGTGCACGAGCAGACGGCGCGCTGACTCGGGCGCGGCGCAGCAGCAGCCCGGGGCTCCGGCAGGCCGCGTCCTCCACGGGAGGACGCGGCCGGGCCGTCCGCGGTTCAGGACGTGCCCGCCTCCCGCACGGCGGTCACCGCCTTGCGGGCGGCCACCAGCACAGGGTCCCAGACCGGCGAGAACGGCGGGGCGTAGCCGAGGTCCAGCGCCGTCATGGCCTCCACCGTCATACCGGCGGTCAGCGCCACCGCCGCGACGTCCACACGCTTGGCCGCCCCGTCGCGGCCCACGATCTGCACCCCCAGGAGCCGGCCGGTGCGGTACTCCGCAAGCATCTTCACCGTCATCGGCTTCGCTCCCGGGTAGTAGCCCGCCCGGCCCGTCGACTCGATCGTCGCCGTGACGTAGCGCAGCCCGACCGCGCGCGCGTCCTTCTCGCGCAGCCCGGTCCGGGCGATCTCCAGGTCGCACACCTTGCTCACCGCCGTACCGACGACACCGGGGAACGTGCCGTAGCCGCCGCCCACGTTGGAGCCGATGATCTGGCCGTGCTTGTTGGCATGGGTGCCCAGGGCGATGTGCCGGGTGCGGCCCGCCACCAGATCGAGCACCTCGACGCAGTCGCCGCCCGCCCAGATGGTGTCGTGGCCCACGACCCGCATGGACAGATCCGTCAGCAGCCCCCCGTGCGGACCGACCGGCAGACCGGCGGCGCGGGCCAGAGCGGTCTCCGGCTCGACGCCGATGCCGAGCACCACGACGTCGGCGGGGTAGGTGCCGTCCTCCGTCGCGACCGCCGTGACACGGCCGTCCTCGCCGGTGAGGATCCCGGTGACGGCGGCGCCGTTGACGGTCGTGATGCCCAGGCCGTCCATCGCGTCGTGGACGAGGCGGCCCATGTCCGGGTCGAGCGTGGCCATGGGCTGTGTGCCCCGGTTGAGCACCGTCACCTCGAAACCGCGCTTCAGCATCGCCTCGGCCATCTCGACGCCGATGTATCCCGCGCCGACCACGACGGCCCGGCGCCCCGGGGCCCGGTCCAGCGAGTCCAGGAGAGCCTGTCCGTCGTCGAGCGTCTGCACCCCGTGCACTCCGGGAGCGTCCATGCCCGGAAGCCCGGGGCGCACGGGCCGGGCTCCGGTCGCGATCACCAGCTTGTCGAAGCCGGTCCAGTACGTCTCGCCGCTCTCGCGGTCCAGGGCCCGCACCCGTCGGCCGGCGACGTCGATCTCCGTCACCTCGGTGCGGGTGCGCAGGTCGATCGAGCGGGCCCGGTGCTCCTCGGGCGTACGGGCGACGAGGTCGTCGCGCTTGCCGACGTCGCCGCCGACCCAGTACGGGATGCCGCACGCGGAGTACGAGGTGAAGTGGCCCCGCTCGAAGGCGACGATGCCCAGTTCGTCCGGACCCTTGAGCCTGCGGGCCTGCGACGCGGCGGACATGCCCGCCGCGTCGCCCCCGATGACCACAAGTCGCTCCGCTGCCATGCCGGGTCCCTTCGCCGTGGTGTCAGGGAGCCCACGCTACGGCGCTCACGGGGCCGGTGGGACCTCCGGACCTGATGCCGCCCCCGGCGCGGCCGCGGGGGCCTGTGCGGGCGCCCGGGCCGACGTACGGCGGCGCGGCAGGCGCCCGCGCAGAAGTCGCCACAGGAGCACCAGGACGGCCGCGGCGGCCAGGAACGGCGCGGTGGCGCCTAGGGCGACCGCGATCCACCGCAGCATCGTCACGAACGCGTCCCAGCCGCCGCCCAGCGCGTCCAGGAAGCCCGTGTCCTCGTCCTCGGGATCCTCGTCCCGCCCGTACGGCTCGCTGAGTTCGAGCGTGATCGTCGCCAGCGAGGTGCGGTCCTTGAGGGAGGCCTGCTGGGCCAGCAGTGACTCCAGGGAGGCCTGGCGGTTGCTCAGTTCACCCTCCAGGGTCACCACATCGGTGAGCCTGGTGGCCTGGTCCATCAGCGCGCGGACCCGGTTGACGCTCGCCCGCTGGGTGGCGATACGGCTCTCGACGTCGACGACCTGGCCGGTGACGTCCTTCGCGTTCGACGTACGGGACAACAGCTTCCCGGAGCCCGCGAGTTTGCGCAGGACCGCGTCGTACTCGTCCTGCGGGACACGCAGGACGAGATGGGACACGTCGTGCGTGTCGTCGAGCCGTTCCGTGGTCTCGTCCGCGACGAGCCCCCCGGCGCCCTCCGCGGCGCTGCGGGCGGCGGTGACCGCCTTCGGCACGCTCTTCACCTCGACGACGAGCGTCGCCGTGCGGATGACGTGCACGGCGATCGCGCTGCCCGGCTTCGGCGCGGAGGAAGCCCCGTCCGCGGACTTCCCGCCGTCCGCGTCCGCCTGGGCGGCCCCCTCCGCGCCCGGCGCCCCCTGCTTCTGGTCGGCCGCGACGCCCTTGCTCTGCGAATCGGCACCGCTGCCGGCACCGCACGCACCGGTGCCGAGCAGCACCACGAGCAGTCCGGCGGCCAGGGCCGCGCGTGAGCGGCGTCGGAGGACATGGGCGGGTGGATGAATGTCCGTGTGGCGTTCGATATGCATAACGCGTCCCCCCAGGGCCGTTGATGATGGTGCCGGTTCGACGTACGAGGGGCCTGTGAGGGTTGCCTGTCAGCGGTTTCGAAGCGGTCACGGTCGGGACTCGGTCCGGGTTTGAGAGAGTGGACCCATGCAGGGTTCTCTTCAGCGCGACAACACGCGTACGGGTCATGTCGTCGTCATCGGCGGCGGCATCGCCGGACTGGCCGCCGCCCACCGGCTGCTCTCCACCGGTCTGCGGGTCACCCTCCTGGAGGCGACGGAGCGGCTCGGCGGCAAGCTGATGACCGGCGAGGTCGCCGGCACCCGGGTCGACCTCGGTGCCGAGTCGATGCTCGCGCGGCGCCCGGAGGCGGTGGAGCTCGCCACCGCCGTCGGCCTCGGCGACCGGCTGCAGCCGCCCGCCACCGCCACCGCGTCCCTCTGGACGCGTGACGCCCTGCGCCCCATGCCCAAGGGACACGTCATGGGCGTGCCCGGCGACCCGGCCGCCCTCGGCGGTGTGCTCTCGCCGGAGGGGCTGGCCAGGATCGCCCAGGAGCGCGACCTCACCCCGACCACCGTCGGCGACGACGTCGCGGTCGGTGCCTATGTCGCCGACCGGCTCGGCCGCGAGGTCGTGGACCGGCTCGTGGAGCCGCTGCTCGGCGGGGTGTACGCGGGCGACGCCTACCGGATCTCGATGCGTGCCGCCGTACCGCAGCTTTTCGCGGCGGTGAAGGAGGGCGGCTCGCTCCTCGACGGTGTGCTCCGCATCCAGGAGAGGGCCGCCGCCCGGCAGCAGACCGGACCGGTCTTCCAGGGCATCGACGGCGGCATCGGCACCCTGCCGGACGCCGTGGCCGACGCCGTACGCGCCGGGGGCGCGGAGATCCTCACCGCCACCCCGGTACTCGGGCTGACCCGGAGTGCCCGGGGCTGGGACGTACGCACGGACACCCGGGTGATCTCCGCCGACGGCATCGTCCTGGCCACCCCCGCCTGGTCCGCGTCCACGCTGCTCGCCGCCGAGTGCCCGGCCGCCTCGGCCGACCTGGCCGCGGTCGAGTACGCCTCGATGGCCCTGATCACCATGGCCTTCCGGCGCTCCGACATCGCCGGTACCGAAGCGCTGAGGGGGCGCTCCGGATTCCTCGTACCGCCGGTCGACGGGCGCACGATCAAGGCGTCGACCTTCTCCAGCAACAAGTGGCAGTGGGCCGCCGATGCCGACCCCGGCCTCTTCGTGCTGCGCACGTCCGTCGGACGCTACGGCGAGGAGGAGCACCTGCACCGTGAGGACTCCGAGCTCGTCGACGTGTCGCGGAGCGACCTCGCAGCCGCGACCGGGCTCACGGCCTCGCCGGTCGACACGGAGGTCACCCGGTGGATCGGCGGCCTGCCGCAGTACCCCGTCGGGCATCTGACCCGCGTCGCCCGGATCCGCGACGAGGTCGCCAAGCTGCCGGGACTGCGGGTGTGCGGCGCGGTGTACGACGGGGTCGGGATCCCCGCCTGCATCGCGAGCGCCCGGCGGGCCGTGGACGAGGTCGTACAGGACCTGACGGGGAGGACCGCCGACGGGATCACGCCGGGGAGCGCGGGGGAGATCATCGCCACGCCGCCCCCGGTTCAGGGCACTCGGAGCGAGGCGGGACAATAGCCGTATGAGTGCGCCAGAGAAGCTTCCGAACGCCGGTAAGAAGGCCAAGGACCTCAACGAGGTCATCCGCTACACGCTGTGGTCCGTCTTCAAGCTGCGAGATGTGCTCCCCGCCGACCGCGCCGGCTACGCCGACGAGGTCCAGGAGCTGTTCGACCAGCTCGGAGCCAAGGACATCACGGTCCGCGGCACCTACGACGTGTCCGGTCTGCGCGCCGACGCCGATCTCATGATCTGGTGGCACGCCGAGACCTCCGACGAACTGCAGGAGGCGTACAACCTCTTCCGGCGCACCAGGCTGGGACGGGCACTGGAGCCGGTCTGGTCGAACATGGCGCTGCACCGTCCCGCCGAGTTCAACAAGTCGCACGTGCCGGCGTTCCTGGCCGACGAGACCCCGCGCGACTACATCAGCGTGTACCCCTTCGTGCGCAGCTACGACTGGTACCTGCTGCCGGACGAGGACCGCCGCCGCATGCTCGCGGACCACGGCAAGATGGCCCGCGGCTACCCCGACGTGCGTGCCAACACCGTCGCCTCGTTCTCGCTCGGCGACTACGAGTGGGTCCTCGCCTTCGAGGCCGACGAGCTGTACCGCATCGTCGACCTCATGCGTCATCTGCGGGCCTCCGAGGCGCGGTTGCACGTGCGCGAAGAAGTCCCGTTCTACACCGGGCGCAGGAAGTCCGTCGCAGACTTGGTGGCCGGGCTCGCATAGCCAGCGTTTCCGATCACCCGACCCGGAAGATCAGTTGGCGGGCAACGGCGTGCAATGACGCCGCCCGCCGTTCCAGCGACACCGGGTCCGGCTCCGGGGCCACTTCGGCCTCGGACCGGCGAACTGCGGTGGTCTGCGGGGGAGTCAGCCATACCTCCCCGCAGGCCGCCGCTTCTCGTTTTTCACGGCCGGTGAGCGGCCGGTGCGTTTGGGGCGTTCATTGGCCCGAATGCGCCGTGCGGCCGCTGCGCAGGGCCGCACGCAGTTCCGGGTCCTCGACGGCCCCCACACCCCGTACCGCCACCGCCGCCAGCAGGTCGCGGTCCGCTCCGTGCGCCGGGGCCGGCAGCGAGTCCAGCCACCGCTGCCCGGACGGCGAGGCCCACGGGCTGTACGGATGGTTCTCGACACGGGCTATGGCCAGGCAGCCCAGCGTGAGGACGAGCGGCAGCCCGAACCAGGCCACCACCGGACCCGCGTACCCGGGGTCCTGACCTGGGATCAGCGCGGCGGCAGCGGCCAGCACCACCACCAACGCCGCCGCACCCCGCACCGCCCGCACCGCGGACCCCAGGGACGTCCGGGTCCCGTGCGGTACGGCGAGGCCCGCCGCGACGAGCCGGTCGGCGAGGGCGCGTACGGCCTCGGCGGCCGCGGCAGCGGCCCGTATCGGGGCTATCCGGGACTGCCCCTCCGGGCCGATCGCACGGATCACCGTGCGCTCGACCTCGTCCCTGCCCTCCGGGTCGACGACCGTCGCCCAGCCCGTGTGGGCGAGCAGCAGCCGGCGCCGCAGGTGCATGGAGACCAGTGCCAGGTCGGCGACCCGGTGCGGGCCGCCGGCCAGGAAGGCCGTCTCGTACAGGTTGAGTTCGTGAGGGGCGGGTTCGCGCCCGGCCTCTGACGGCCGCTGGGCCGTACCTGCGGTGACGAGGCAGAGCCGGATGCAGGAGATGGCCGCCGCGCCCCACGCGACCAGAAGGAACAAGACCCAGAGCATGGCGGAGTTCTATGCGAGACGGGCGTGTGGGCGCCATGGGCTGTTCACGATATGGACGAATTGTGGTCACGGACGGTCATCGGTGGCCGAAACCATGCGTTCAGGAACTGCTGCCGCAGCTCGAACCACTGCTGCTGCAACTCGAACCACTGCTGCTGCTACAGCTCGACCCGCCGCTCGATCCGCCGCAGCTCGATCCGGAGCTGCAGCTCGATCCGGAGCTGCAGGACGACCCCGACCCGTGGCCGCCACCCCCGCTGGAACTTCCGCAGCCCCCGCCACCGCCGGGGCTCGACCCGGCGCACCACATCACCGGCAGGAGCGCGGTGCTCGCGGCGTAGGAGTCCGTCGAGGGGGAGGAGGACGTCCGGAAGGACGACGAGGAGCGCCTGGCGGGCAGGTGGCGCGCGGCTGCGAGCAACTGCCCCTGGAGCGCGGGGTCGGGGAGGGCGCCCAGCCCTCGTGTGGCCACCAGGTGGGCCGGGTCGCCCACGTAGGCGTGGGCGGCCGTGTAGCCGTCGGCGGCCCGGCGCCCCGCCCGGGTGATCCGGGCCTTGGCCGACGCGGCCGTGAGGCCGCCCACCAGGGCCCCGCCGGCGAGTGCGGGCAGCACCTTCACGATGAACGGGACCGGAACGTCCGCGTAGCCCTCGTGCAGGACGTACTGGAGGAACGTCAGCAGAAGGCTGACGGGCCCGGCCACCAGGCACACCGACAGCTGGGCGATGGCCCACCGGCGGCGGGTCCGGTTCTCCTCCGGTGCGACCAGCAGCCCGCGCGCCGCCAGACCGTCGCCGATCTCCTGCACCGCCGGATGCCGCATCACGGCCTGCCGCAGCGTGTGCAGGGCGCCGCTCGGGGCGGCGCCGAGCTCCTGGAGCACGGCACGCTCCACCGCGTCCCGGGCCTCCGGGCGTTGTACGGCGACGATGCCCGGACCGCCGATGGCCAGTCGCCCGTCGGTGTGCAGGGCGGTGAGCGCGGTGTCCACGACCCTGGCCGGACCGCCGTTGAGGAAGGCGGCCTCGGAGAGGTCGTGCACGTACGCGTCGGGGCCGGCGCCGCTGCGGCCGGCCTTGCGGGTCGCGACGATCAGGAGCGTCGAGGAGACCACCACGGCGACGGTCATCGCAAGGGCAAGGGCGTTCATCGGGGTCACCTTCCCATGAGAGCGGTACGGGCTGCCCGGACCAGACGGGTGCCGCGGCGCGGCGGCCGCGCGGCCGCGCGGTCCTGCCACCAGTGAGTCAGCCTGCGGCGGGCTGCGTCGTCGGCCGGAGCCCCCGCGACGAGCAGCTGCTCGGCGAAGGCCAGGGCGTCACGACGGTAACCGCCGGACATGGGCCGGGTCCTGGCGTACGCGAGGAACGCGCCCCGGTAGCCGTCGCCGAGGATCTCCGGGAGCTCGGGTGCCACCTTGGCGACGACCTCGGCCCGCTTGGCGGCCAGGGCGCGGCTCTGCACACCGAGGCGCCGGTGGTCGAAGCCCTCCGGCCCGGGCGTGCCGGCGACCAGCGACGAGAGCAGTGCGGTCTGGGCGACGGCGACGCGGTCGCGGGCACCTGCGGCCCGGCCGGCCGGTTCCTGGGACCGCGCGGGCGGCCGTCGCACGGGTGCCGGCACGTCGGCCGCCCCGGCCAGCGTGGCGCGGATCGTGGCCAGTTCGCCCGCCAGTTCCGCGGTCGGCGGGAAGTCGTCGTCGCGCTCCAGCAGCACGCCGGGCGGATCGATTCGGGAGCGGAGCTCGGCGAGCACGTCCAGGACCGGCTGCGTGACGGGATGGGCGTGCGTGTCGTGCCAGACTCCGTCCCTCTCCGTGCCGCCCGCCACATGGACGTACGCGATGGCCTCGACCGGCAGTTCGTCGAGGGCCTTCGCCGGGTCCTCGCCCCGGTTGACGTGATTGGTGTGCAGATTGGCGACGTCGATCAGCAGCCGTACGCCGGTGCGCTCGACCAGCTCCGCGAGGAACTGCCCCTCGGTCAGCTCCTCGTCCGGCCAGGAGATCAGCGCGGCGATGTTCTCCAGGGCCAGCGGCACGGGCAGCGAGTCCTGGGCGATCCGCACGTTCTCGCAGAGCACCTCCAGCGCGTCCCAGGTCCGCGGCACGGGCAGCAGGTGCCCCGCCTCCAGCCCCGGCGACGCGGTGAGCGGCCCTCCGGCCCGTACGAACGCGATGTGCTCCGTCACCAGCGGCGCGCCCAGCAGGGTGGCCCGCGCCGCCAGGTCGGCGAGGCGGCCCGCATCCGGGCGGTCGGCCCCGCCGAGGCCCAGCGAGACGCCGTGCGGGACGACGGTGACGCCGCGCTCCCTGAGGCGGGCGAGGGACGCGGGGAGGTGGTCGGTGCAGATGTTCTCCGCCACCGCCTCGACCCAGTCGATCCCGGGCAGCGCCTCGATGGCGTCCTCGATCTCAGGCCGCCAGCCGATTCCTGTTCCCAGCTTCATCCGTCCCCCTCCTCGGTCCGTCGCTCCGTGCAGGGGTCATGGCCCCGCCACGCGGCGGTGAATCCGAAAAGGGGGACGTTCAGAGCTTGATTTGAGGTTCCCGGGGCCTACGGCTGCGGGAGCGGCTCCATCGTGGGCGGCACCGGGCGCGAGGTGAACGACTGGTCCCCCGTCGGTGTCACCGGCACCGGGACCTGCGGGACTCCTCCGTTCGACACGGGCGGGCCCGAGGGGCTGGCGGTCGACGCGCCCGCCGCCTCGCGGGCCAGGCCGTCGAAGTCGACGAACCCGGTGCGCTCCAGCATGGTGATGTGGTCCAGGACGGTCTGGTTGGCGTCCGAGGCAAGCTGTCTGATCAGCGAGTTGCGCGTGGTGTGCCGGACCTGGGCCACCAGCGCGAAGACCTTGCCGTGCGCGTTGCGCAGCAGATTGGCGAACTTGCGCTCGTACTCCTGGCCGCTCGCCGCCGTCAGCTCGCGCAGCCAGCCCTGCTGGATGTCCGACGGCTGGTTCGGCAGCTCCACGCCGAGCTTGGCGGCCACGTCCCGCGCCCGCCGGTCCAGATCCGTGTGCCCGACCACCAGGTGGTCGCCCGCCTCCTTCACCGCCTCGCTCGGGGCGCGTTCGATGGCCTGCTGTCCCGCCGGCAGCTCCCACAGTCCGGCGAGGCGCACCTTGACCAGGAAGTCCCGGTCGGTCGCTGAGAGCGGGCCCCACTGGGTGGCGACACTGGACGCGTTCAGATTGGCCTCGCCGGTCCCCGAGCGGTCGGCGTACGACCAGACGGGATAGGCGAGCGCGCCGAGTGTGGCGACAAGTGCCGCGATGATGAGGGCCGTTCCGTTGATGCGTCGCAACAAGAGTGTCTCCCGGGCCGATACGTGGCAGCTCTGAACCAACCGCCAACTGACTCGTGATTCAACCTACTCGTCGGTAATGGCGGTGCGGCAGTACCCGGAGGTACGTATTTCGGCGCAGGGATGTTCAGCAGGAGGGCGAGTGATCTTCAGCGGCGCAGTGCCGGATGGTCCGCGACCACCGTGCAGGACCCCGGCGCGATCTCCGTGAACCCGGCGTCGCGCACCACCGGCAGGCCGCTCACGGTGAGTTCGCTCCAGCGGCCCGGGGCAGGGGTCGCCACGGAGAGAGGGAAACCCGCCTCCCGCCACGCCTTGCGCTCCGTGTCCGACAACTCCCACCAGGCGAGTTGCGCGCCGTGCCCGGCCTGGGCCATCGTCTTGCCCGCCGACATGCCGAGCTCCGGATTCAGCCAGAGCACCGGGCCGGTACCGTCGGGTGCGGCCGGCGGCTCCGGATCGTCGAGGTCCGTGCCCGACACCTGGAGCTTGGCAAGCTCCTTCGGCCAGCCGTCCAGAGGCACCGGCGGGTACACCCGCACCTCGGCCCGCTCGCCCGTGACCGTGATCCCGGGCAGCGCGGACGCCTTGCGCCACTCCGCACCGCGTGCCCGCCGCACCACCTTGCGGATCCGGGCGTCCTGCCAGTCCCGCATGAGCTGCGCCCACTCGCCCTCACCGAGCGAACGTTCGTCGGAGAGCATCGTGAGCACCGCGCGGGCGGCGGTCCGCAGCGCGTCGGTGCGTGCCGGGGGATCCGTCTTCTCGATGTGCACCACCAGGGGCAGCACGAACTGAGGTGCCTCGTCGCGCGCCGTCGGCTCGGTGCGGAACGGACTGTCCGCAGGATCTGCGGGAAGGGACTCGGGAAGGTCGTCGCTGCTCACGGAGCCCAGTCTGCCAGGCCCCCGCAAACCGGTTCTTGGCGGAACGAAGGGCTCCGGGTGAGGATGCACGGCATGAAGAGCGATCTCTTTTCCAGCGAGCACATGGCCCAGCAGGCCACCGCCCCCGGTATGTCCCTGCAGAACGCCAAGTCCATCAAGTACGCCGTCAACGGTGAGATGCACGCGCGTCAGGGATCGATGATCGCTTTCCGCGGCAGTCTTCAGTTCGAACGCAAGGGCCAGGGCCTCGGCGGCATGCTCAAGCGCGCGGTCACCGGCGAGGGGCTGGCGCTCATGGCGGTCCGCGGCCAGGGCGAGGCGTGGTTCGCCCACGAGGCGGCCAACTGCTTCATCGTCGAGATGGAACAGGGTGACGTCCTGACCATCAACGGCCGCAACGTCCTCTGCTTCGACGCGAGCCTCTCGTACGAGATCAAGACCGTGAAGGGTGCCGGCATGACCGGCGGCGGCCTCTTCAACAGCGTCTTCAGCGGCTACGGCAAACTCGGCCTGATCTGTGACGGCCAGCCGATCGTGATACCCGTGACCGCCCAGCAGCCGGTGTACGTCGACACGGACGCGGTCGTCGGCTGGAGCGCCCAGCTCTCCACCTCGCTGCACCGCTCGCAGAGCTTCGGCTCGATGGTGCGCGGCGGTTCGGGAGAGGCCGTCCAGCTGATGCTCCAGGGCGAGGGGTTCGTGATCGTACGGCCCAGCGAGCTCAAGCCGGAGAAGGCGTCGGCCAACTGAACCTCCACGGGGTGGGCCGCCGGTACGGCCTCCGCGGCGCCTGGGTGCTGCGCGGGGTCGATCTGGTGCTGCCCACGCGCGGCCTGGTCCGGATCGAGGGCGCCAACGGGACGGGCAAATCGACCTTGTTGCGGCTGCTCGCCGGCATCGACGTGCCGTCCGAGGGGCGGATCACGGGCAGGGCGCGTACGGCGTACGTCCCCGAGCGCTTTCCGGCCGCCCTGCCCTTCACGGCGGCCGGCTACCTCGTCCACCTCGGCCGGATCCACGGACTGCGGACCGCCGAGGCGGCCTCGCGTGCTCAGGAGTGGCTGACGCGCTTCGGTGCGGCGGAGTACGCCCGTACACCGCTCTCTGAGCTGTCCAAGGGCACCAGCCAGAAGGTCGCCGTCGCTCAGGCGCTCCTGGCCGAGCCGGACCTTCTCGTCCTGGACGAGGCATGGACCGGCCTGGACACCGGGGCCCGGGACGAACTGGACCGGGCCGTCGGCGAGCGGGTCCTGGCGGGGGCCACCGTCGCCTTCGTCGACCACGATCCGCGCCGCCTGGCCGGCAGCGTCGATGCCGCGTACCGGCTGGAAGGCCGCACCCTGGCCCCGGCGGGGCTCCCGCTTCCGCTCGCACAGCCCGGCCCCCGCGTGCGGATCGACGCGACAGGTCCGGCGGGCGGAGCCCTCCCGCCCGGACTCCGGGGTGCGCTCGCCGTGGAACGGACCGGGGGCGACGCCACGGAACGGGTGCGCCTCACCGTCACCGCGGCACACTCGGACGCTGCCCTGCGGGTCCTGCTCGCGGCCCGCCCGCCCTGGCACATCGCCGAGGTCGCGCCGATCCCGCTCACGGACCGGGCGGTCACGCGGGACCGGGACCCGGACCGGGCTGGGGCACCGGGCCGAGCACCGGCCCCGGATCTGGCCCCGGACCGCGGTGCGGCACCGGCCCCGGATCTGGCCCCGGACCGCGGTGCGGCACCGACCCCGGATCTGGCCCCGGACCGCAGTGCGGCAGCGGACCGGGCCGTGGCAGTGACACAGTTCCCGGACCCTGCCCCCGTCCCGGTCATCGCGTCGTCCCCGGCGCCCCGGCCCGCACGCCGGGGCGCCACGGCTGCTCTGACGCGCTATCAGGCCGGACTGCTGGCGCGCTCGCAGCGCTGGCTCGCGCCCGTCCTCCTCTACGCGACCTTTCTCGGCGTCGGTGTGGGGGCCGGGCAACCCCTGCTGGACTCGCTCGGTTACGCGGCCGCCGCTCTGCTGCCCGTCGCCGCGTGGTTCGTACGGCTCTGCGTCACCCAGGAACCGCCCGCCGCCCGGACGGTCGCGGCCGCCGCCGCCGGGCAGCCGCAGGTCCACTGCGCCGCCCTGCTCACCGCCCTCGGATCCGCACTTGCCCTGGGCGTCGTGGCCGACGGGATCGTACTCCTCATCAGTAGGCCGACCAGCACCGACAGAACCGTCGACCTGCCGATCCTGCCCGCAGCCTGCGCCGGCCTGCTCGCCGCCGTCTGCTGCGCCCTGCTGGGAGCGGCGGTCGGAGCGCTCTGTTCCCGGCCGCTGCTGCAGCGCCACGGCTGGTCGTTGGTCGCCACCGTGTTCGGGAGCCTGCTCGCCCTGGTGGCCGGCGGCTCACCCGCGAGGTACGCGGTGACGAGCCTGGTCACCGGTTCGTCGGCCGGGACCGTCCCGGTCCCCGTCCTTCCGCTGGTCGGGGCCGCTGTCATCGCCGCAGCGGTGGCCGCCGTCACCTCTCGGCTCACTTCACTGCGCGGGTGAGTACGCTCGCAGGCATGGACGATGCGTACTGCGAGACGCCCGCGCCGGCCCCCGCACCCGTCGACTCGGGCCCGCCGTACGCCGAGTGCGTGCTGTGCCGGAAGCCGACCGAGTACCCGGAGGCGACCAAGGGCAGCACCCTCTGCCCCGTCTGCGAGTGGCAGGAGGCGGGGCGCACCGCCTGCTCTGGCTGAATCGGCCCTCAGCCCCGCATCAGCTCGGAGACCTTGACGAAGCGGTAACCCCGCGCGCGCAGCTCGGGGACCACGCGCCGCACGGCCTCGTCGGTGACCGGCGCCGCGCTGCGCGTGCAGTGCATGACGACCAGCGAGCCCGGCTTCACGCCCGCCAGTACCTGCTCGGCCACCGCGTCCGGGTCCGTGGCGAACGCGTCGCCGCTGACGACGTCCCACTGGACCGCCGTCACCCCGGTGGCCGCCAGGGCCTTCAGCGAGGCGTCGTCGTAACAGCCGCCGGGAAAGCGGAAGTACGGCACGACGTTGCGCGCCCCCGTCTTCCGGATCGCGGTGAACGCCCTCTCCACCTCGCCGCGCATGTCGCCCTTCGCGACGGTCGGCAGCCCGTAGCAGGGGGAGGAGAAGGCGTAGTGGCTGTACGAGTGGTTGGCGACCTCGAACAGCGGGTCCGTGCCGATCGAGCGGGCCTGGACCGGGTACTCCTGGGCCCACCGACCGGTCATGAAGACCGTCGAAGGCACCTTCAGCCGACGCAGCAGCGTGACCAGACCCGGGTTGTCGAAGTGCTCGCCCGCGGCGGCGCGCGGACCCTGATCTGCCGTCATGTCCGCGTCGAAGGTGAACGCCACGACCTTGTCGGTGCTGCCTGCCTGGCCGTTCCGTCGACCGGATCCGTCGGAGCGGCGCTCGAAGACGGGAGTGAGCCCGGCCGGCCCCGGAGCCATCGTGGGCGGCTTCGATCGCGTGCCCTGCGCTTTCGCCGCGTGGCTCGGGCTCGGGGCGGCCGAGGGCCCGAGGGCATGGGTGCGGGCGGCCTCCGGTGTCCCGCAGCCTGCGAGCACCGCACTCAGAATCGTCAGCAGGGTCATCGTACGAACTGATTTGATCACTGAAGGACGTTAGCTGATGGGTGGTCAACAACTCCTCGCGGCACCCCGGCACCCCGGCACCCCGGCACCCCGGCACCCCGGGGCTCCGGCGCTCCGGTCTACAGGTCCCGGAGCCGACGTGTCCGGCCCGGCCGCAACGCACCGGGGCCGGGCAGCGGCGTGCTGCCCGGCCCCGGTCCAGCTACCGGCCGCTCAGCGCCAGGGGCCCGTCACGGCGAACGTCGTCCCCGGCGTGTAGCAGTTCAAGAACATCGTCTCGCCGTCCGGCGAGAACGTCACCCCGGCGAACTCGCCCCATTCCGGCTCCTCGGCCGTTCCGATGTTCTGCCGCCCCCGCGCCATCGGGTAGACCTCGCCGCGCCGGGTCACCCCGAGGACATGCTGTGCGCCGCCGCCGTCCTCGCACACCATCAGCCCGCCGTCGGAGGCCAGGCAGATGTTGTCCGGGGACTCGCCGGGCAGCTGGATGTCCGAGTCCGGGCCGAAGACCACCACCAGCGTGAGCCGGCGCCGCTTCGGCTCGTACCGCCAGACCTGGCCGAAGTGGTCGGCCGCCGACCCCTCCGAACTGTGGGCGAAGCTGGAGACGAAGTAGACGGACGAACCGCCCCAGTAACAGCCCTCCAGCTTCTGGGCGTGCGTGATGCCCTTCGGGCCGAAGTCCTGCAGCCGGATCGGAGTCCCGACGGCCTGGGGATCGGGGACGGGTACCCACTCGATCCGGTCGAAGCTCGCCCCGGTCTCCTGGACGGCGGACAGGTCGGGTACCCCGGGCACCCGCATGGCCTCGAGCGCGCCCCCCGCCCGCAGCGAGCCTGTGCCGCCGAGCGGCTTCTCGGGGAGGAAGCGGTAGAAGAGCCCGAACGGCTGCTGGAACGCGTCCTCGGTCTCGTACACGATCCCGTTCTTCGGATCGACCGCGATCGCCTCGTGCTGGAAGCGGCCCATCGCCGTCAGCGGTACGGCTCCGGTACGGCGCGGATCGGCGCCGTCCACCTCGAAGATGAACCCGTGGTCCTTGGTGTAGCCGTTGGTGCCGGCTTTGTCCTCGGTCTCCTCGCAGGTCAGCCAGGTGTTCCACGGGGTCGGGCCGCCCGCGCAGTTGACCGCCGTACCGGCGATGGCGACGCGCTCCCCGAGTACGTTCCCCCGGCTGTCGAGCTCCAGGGCCGTACAGCCGCCCTTGGCCGTCGGGTCGTACGTGAGTCCCTCGACCGTCGGTACGCCGATCTTGCCGGTGGGCCGGTTCTCGTGGTTGCGCACGAGGTGGACCCGGCCCCGGCGGCCGGCGAAGGCGGCCATACCGTCGTGGTTGCTCGGGACCCGGCCCTCGCCGGAGCGGAGGGGGTCCCCCTCCCGGGAGAGGACCCGGTAGCGGAAACCCCTCGGCAGATCGAGCAGTCCGTCGGGGTCGGGCACGAGGGGGCCGTAGTCGCCGTGGCCCCGGGCGGCGGCGGTGCCGGCGAAGAGTTCGGTGAAGGCCCCGGCGAAGGCGATCGAGGCGGCGGTCGCGCCGGTGCCGGCCAGGACCTGTCGTCGTGTCGCGTGTCCTTGAGGTGCTGATGACATGAGGCAACTCCCTGTTGGCGGACAGGTGCAGTGACCCGCATGTGTGTACCACGCGTAGTGTCGCGCGGGAACCATGCGGGCCACCGTGCCTCGATGTGCCGCAGGGACGGACGTGGCCCCCAGGGCAGGTGGGATCAGGCCAGCGAAGCGCTGAGCGTGATCGTCGTGCCCGTCAGCGCCTGGCTGACGGGGCAGTTCACCTTGGCGTCCTCGGCGGCCTTCACGAAGCCCGCCTCGTCCAGACCCGGGACCTCGCCCTCCACGGTGAGGTGGATGCCGGTGATGCCGGTACCGGGCTGGAAGGTGACGTCCGCCTGGGTGTTCAGCTTGGTCGGCGGGGTGCCCGCCTTGGCCAGGCCGTTGGACAGAGCCATCGAGAAGCAGCTGGAGTGCGCGGCCGCGATGAGCTCCTCCGGGCTGGTCTTGCCGTTCGCCTCCTCCGCGCGGGACGGCCAGGAGACCTGGAACTCCCCGATCCCGGAGGAGTCGAGGGTGACAACGCCCTTGCCCTCGAGCAGGTTGCCTTCCCAGACCGTGTGCGCCTGACGCGTGGTAGCCATGCTGGATCCCTTCAAACGGTGTGCGCGGTTATACGGGACGTACGAGGGGCTGTGAGGCTCCTCGTACGCGGTACGCCCCCGAACCTACTGCGCCACCAGTCCCTTTGCGTCACGCGCCAGTGCCGTCAGTCGGGAGATCGCCCGGAAGTACTTCTTCCGGTACCCGCCGTTCAACATCTCGTCGCTGAACAGTTGGTCGAACGGAAGACCGGACGCGAGCACCGGGACCTCGCGGTCGTACAGCCGGTCGGCGAGCACCACCAGACGCAGCGCCGTCGACTGGTCCGGCACCGGCTGCACATCGGTCAGGCAGACCGCCGTGATGCCGTCGGTCAGCGCTCCGTAGCGGCTCGGATGGACCCGGGCGAGATGGTCGAGCAGGCCGGGGAAGTCGTCCAGGGCGGCGCCCGGGGTGGCGTACGCGGCCCTGGTGACCTGCTCGTCGGAGTACGGCGGCGGGGCCTCGGGCAGCCCGCGGTGACGGTAGTCCTCGCCGTCGATCCGCAACGGCCGGAAGTGCGAGGACAGCCCCTGGATCTCGCGGAGGAAGTCGGCGGAGGCGAAACGGCCCTCGCCGAGCTTGCCGGGCAGGGTGTTCGACGTGGCGGCCAGCGCGACACCCGCCTCGACGAGCCTGCTGAGCAGCGACGACACCAGAACCGTGTCGCCCGGGTCATCCAGTTCGAATTCGTCGATGCACAGGAGCCGGTGGCCGCTCAGGGTCTGCACGGTCTGCTGGAAGCCCAGCGCGCCGACCAGGTTCGTCAGTTCGACGAACGTGCCGAAGGCCTTGAGCGAGGGGGCGGCCGGAGTGGCGTGCCAGAGGGAGGCCAGCAGATGGGTCTTGCCGACGCCGTATCCGCCGTCGAGATAGACCCCGCGCGGGCCGGTGGGCGGCGCGGGCTTCTTGCTGAACCACTTGCGTCTGCCCGCACCACTGGCGTGCGCCCCGCCGAGACCACCGGCGAAAGCGCTGAGCACCTTGACGGCCTCGGTCTGGCTCGGCTGGTTCGGGTCGGGTACGTACGTATCGAAGCGCACCGCGTCGAAGCGCGGCGGCGGCACCATCTCCGCGACCAGGCGGTCGGCGGGGACGCGCGGCTCGAGGGCGCACAGGGACTGCGGGGCCGTTTCGGCTATGGGGCTCTGCCCCGGCACGGCGGTGGAGGACGACACAACTCTCCACCTTAAGGGCCGTGCCAGACTGCGGGGCATGCGACGCCTGCTCCCTGTGACGGACCTGACAATCGCGGACCCGGAAATGGCGGCCGGGAGGACATCCGCAACCAGCGATCGCGAGTGGACACTCGACGAGCTGGCCGACGCCTACGCCTACCCCGAGGGCGGCCGCCCCTGGCTGCGCGCCAACATGGTCTCCACCCTGGACGGCGCGGCCCAGCACGACGGCCGCTCCCAGGGCATCTCCAGTGCGACGGACATGCGGATCTTCGGCACGCTGCGCGGGCTGGCCGATGTGATCGTCGTCGGCGCGGAGACAGTGCGGCTGGAGGGCTACCGGCCCGCCCGGGCCCGCGATGCCTTCGCCGCCCGGCGCGCGGCGGCCGGGCAGGGCCCCGCCCCCGCGATCGCCGTCGTGAGCGCGAGCCTGGACCTGGACTTCTCGCTCCCGCTCTTCGTCTCCCCCCTGGTCCCGACCCTGGTGATCACCGGGGCGGCGGCACCCTCGGACCGGATCCATGCGGCCCGGGACGCGGGTGCCGAGGTGCTGATCGCCGGGGACGGCGCCGGCGTCGAGCCGGCGCGGGCGGTTGCGGAGCTGGGCGCGCGCGGCCTCACCCGGCTGCTCACGGAGGGCGGCCCCCGGCTGCTGGGGCAGTTCGTGGCGGCCGGGGTGCTGGACGAGCTCTGTCTGACCGTGTCCCCGATGCTCACCGCCGGGGATGCGCAGCGCATCGCGGGAGGCCCCGGGGTGACCTTGCCGGAACGTTTCTTCCTCACCTCCCTGCTGGAAGAGTCGGGATTCCTCTTCACCCGGTACGGGAAGATCTGACACGTAGCGGAATTTTCCGTTCCGGTTAGCTTCGGATGGGCACACTTAGTCCTGCAGACCTCGTGCAATTGCGGGGAAGGATGGTTTCAGCAGCAGCGGCCGTCCAGGGCCGACGAGATGAAACGGAAGGGCGCCTGCCGTGTTCACAAGCGTTTTGATGATCGAGAAGCCCCTCACTCCCGAGGACGTGGAGTTCGTCACCACCCTCCACGGTGAGGAGCGGATCTCGTTCGTCGTACTGATGCAGCCACGCGGTGACCAGGCCGATGTCCTGTTGCGGGCGATCGACGACGTGGCGCTCGGCGAACTGAGAGAAGCGGTCCGCGAGGGCGATGAGCCGGAGGGCAGGGCGGCGCAGGAGCCCGCCGCGGTCGCCCTGGAGTACTCGCTCCAGGAACTGCGCAAGGCAGGGTCCGAGGCCGTCGGACAAGTGATCGAGGACCACCCCCTGGACAAGCTGAAGACCGTGGTCGACGACGCGGGGGCGGACGAGGTCATCGTGCTGACCGCACCGCACTACGTGGAGGAGTTCTTCCACCGCGACTGGGCGTCCCGGGCCCGTCACAAGGTCGGCGTACCGGTGCTCAAGCTCTTCGCGCACAGCGAATAGGCTGGGCGGACCACATCGACGTCACACCTTCGGGAGACACACGCATGGCACCCGGTATTCCTGCCGCCCTTGAACGGCCGCACTTCATCGGCATCGGCGGCGCCGGGATGTCGGGCATCGCGAAGATCCTCGCCCAGCGAGGAGCGAAGGTGGCAGGCAGCGACTCCAAGGAGTCCGCCACCGCCGAGGCCCTGCGGGCGCTGGGGGTCACCGTCCACATCGGGCACGCCGCCGGTCACCTGGCGGACGACGCGTCCTGCGTGGTCGTCTCCAGCGCCATCCGCCCGGACAACCCCGAGCTGGTCCGCGCCGCCGAGCTGTCCGTGCCCGTCGTGCACCGCTCCGACGCGCTCGCCGCCCTGATGCAGGGTCTGCGCTCCCTCGCGGTCGCCGGTACGCACGGCAAGACCACCACCACGTCGATGCTCGCCGTGGCCCTGTCCGAGCTGGCCCTCGAACCCTCGTACGCCATCGGCGGCGACCTGGAGGGTCCGGGCACGAACGCCGCTCACGGCGGCGGCGACATCTTCGTCGCCGAGGCGGACGAGAGCGACCGCAGCTTCCAGAAGTACGACCCCGAGGTCGCGATCGTCCTCAACGTCGAGCTGGACCACCACGCGAACTACGCGTCGATGGAGGAGATCTACGACTCCTTCGAGACGTTCGTCGGCAAGATCGTCCCCGGTGGCACCCTGGTCATCTCCGCAGACCAGCCGGGCGCGGTGGAGCTGGTCCAGCGGGTCCGCGACATCTCCTCGCTCAACGTCGTCACCTACGGCGAGTCCGACACCGCCGACGTACGGGTCCACAAGGTCACCCCGCGCGGGCTGACGAGCGAGGTCACCGTCGTCCTGGGCGCCAAGTACCTCACCTTCACGGTCTCCGTGCCCGGCAGCCACTACGCCCACAACGCGGTCGCCGCCCTCGCCGCCGGTGTCGCCCTCGGCATCCCGGCGCACAACCTGGCCTCCGCCATCGGCAAGTACACCGGGGTCAAGCGCCGTCTCCAGCTCAAGGGCGAGGCCGCGGGGGTCCAGGTCATCGACTCCTACGCGCACCACCCCACGGAGATGACCGCCGACCTGGAAGCCATGCGCGGCGCGGCCTCCGAGGCCCGCCTCCTGGTCGTCTTCCAGCCCCACCTCTTCTCCCGCACCCAGGAGCTCGGCACCGAGATGGGCCAGGCCCTGGCCCTCGCCGACGCCTCGGTGGTCCTTGACATCTACCCGGCCCGCGAGGACCCGATCCCGGGCATCACCAGCACCCTGATCGTCGACGCCGCCAAGGCGGCCGGGGCCGACGTCACGGCCGTCCACGACAAGGCGGCGATCCCCGCCGTCATCGCGGGAATGGCGAAGCCGGGCGATCTGGTTCTCACGATGGGAGCGGGCGATGTCACCGACCTCGGCCCGCAGATCCTGGACCACCTGTCGAGCTGAGGAGCCACCGTGTCGTACGACGTCGAGAAGCCCGACGAGCAGTGGCGGGCGGAGCTGAGCCCCGCCGAGTACGCGGTGCTGCGCAAGGCAGGCACCGAGCCCGCGTTCGTGGGTGAGTACACCGACACCAAGACCGCGGGCGTCTACTCGTGCCGCGCATGCGGGGCGGAGCTGTTCCGCTCCGACACCAAGTTCGAGTCGCACTGCGGCTGGCCGTCCTTCTACGACCCGAAGGACACCGACGCGGTCGAGCTGATCCAGGACAACAGTCTGGGCATGGCCCGTACCGAGGTCCGCTGCGCCCGCTGCGGCTCGCACCTGGGCCACGTCTTCGAGGGCGAGGGCTATCCCACGCCGACGGACCAGCGCTACTGCATCAACTCGATCTCGCTGACCCTGGCGCCGGACGAGGGCTGAGCACGGAGACGGGGCGGCGCCGCGGTCGGTCCTCCTGGGACTCTGCGGGCGCCGCCGGTCAGTCCTCGTCGGGCTCCGCGGACGTCTCGGGGCGCAGCAGCGGGTGCGCGACGCCGGGGAACACCCGGGCCCGCACGACTTCCTCGGCGGACCCGCCCTGGACCACCGTCTCCGCGACGCCCCACGGCCGGCCGGCCAGCCGCACGGTCAGCGTGTACGAGGACGAGCAGCCGGTGCACTCGTAGCGGTCGGCCCAGATCTCCACGTCCGTGACGCTGCCCGGATACCGCTTCACGTGCAGGTGCCTGGCATGGCAGTGGTCGCACGTCTCGCCCGGCTCGCACGTGCCGCCGCACGGACAGGGCACGTCCAGCGACTCCGCGGGCTGCCAGCGCTGGATCAGCCTGGCCTCGCGGGTCGCGCCCATGTCCTTCATGGCCTTCAGATTGCGCGCGGCGACGTTGTACGACTCGCCGGTCGCGGCCATCCGGTCCCGGATGACGTCCTTGCGTCCGCGGTTCGTCGTCATGTGTTCCTCCTGGGTGTACGCAGCCCGTCAGGAGGCCCACGAAATCGTTCTCCCTACGGTACCTGGCGCACCACCCCCGCCGCCCCGGCCCCGGCCCGCAGCCCGGGCGGCCCCGTGTACCCACAGTGCGACCGTCCGTCCGGTACCCGTACCTGCGGCGGCGAAGGCTGCCAAGGCGGCGAAGACGGCCGGAGCCGCCGGTTCGGGCGGGCTCACGGCGGGGCAGGACGACGGTGGACAGCCCGAGAAATGACGCACCACCTGGGTAGAAGGAGCACCACGATGGCAACGCCTCTGTCCGCCGACAAACTGCTCAAGGCCCTCCGGGACGAAGGTCTGCACGTCGTCGAGCACCGGAGCTGGCGCACGCACAACCGCAACCACAAGGGCCCGTGGGGGCCCGTCCACGGGGTGATGATCCATCACACCGTGACCTCAGGCACCCAGAGTTCCGTCGACCTCTGCTACGACGGCCATTCGACCCTGCCGGGCCCGCTGTGCCACGGTGTGATCGCCAAGGACGGTTCGGTCCACCTGGTCGGCCACGGCCGCGCCAACCACGCCGGACTCGGCGACGACGACGTCCTGCGCGCGGTGATCGACGAAACGACGCTGCCCGCCGACAACGAGGCCAACACCGACGGCAACCGTTCCTTCTACGGCTTCGAGTGCGTCAACCTCGGCGACGGCAAGGACCCGTGGCCGGCAGCTCAACTGGAGGCCATCGAGAAGGCCGCCGCCGCGATCTGCCGGGCGCACGGCTGGAACAACCGCTCGGTGATCGGCCACAAGGAGTGGCAGCCGGGGAAGATCGACCCGCGCGGGTTCACGATGGACTCGATGCGCAGCCGGATCAAGGCACGCCTCGGCGGACAGCCGGACGGCCCCTCCGAGCCGCCCGCGCCGAAGTACGAGCCGTTCCCCGGTGCGGCGTACTTCCGGGCGGGCCGGAGCAGCGCCGTCATCACGGCGATGGGGAGGAGACTGGTGGCCGAGGGCTGCGGAACGTACGAGGTCGGCCCGGGCCCCGCCTGGTCGGAGGCGGACCGCACGTCGTACGCCGCCTGGCAGCGCAAGCTGGGCTACTCGGGAAGCGGCGCGGACGGCATTCCGGGCAAGGCCAGCTGGGACAAGCTCAAGGTGCCCAACGTCTGAGCCGCCGCGTCCGGTACCCCTGGGTGCCGGACCGCCCGGATCACCCGCCGCGTCCGGTACCCCCGGGTGCCGGACCGCCCGGTTCACCCCCGGCGTACCCGCCCGACGATCCGCTTGCCCAGCCGCCCGATCGAGCGGGACGGCCGGCGGTTCCAGGTGCGGAAGGCCTCGAGCGTGCGGCTGTTGACCTCGCGCTCGACGGCCCCTTCCACTGCCGCGACCCCGTCGGGAGACAGGGCGCGCACCGCCGGGCGCAGCACCTCGTCCAGCAGGGCGGTGCGGGTCCTGGTCCAGGCGTCGCCGGCGTGCGGGTGTGCGGTCCACACGGTGAAACAGTCCGCCACGTAAGCGGGTTCGGCCCGGAGCCGGGTCAGGACCTCGTCGCGGCGGGCGACCCTGCCGTAGGCCGCGATCAGGTCCTCGTCCCCGCTGTGCACGAACGCGTACAGCTCCGCCTCCGGCCGGTCCGGGGCGAGCAGCCGCTGGGCGAGGGCACCGTGGGCGTGCTCGAGCACCAGCGGCTCCACCGGCTCGGCGAGGGCGCGCAGCGACCTGGCCCGCTCCGCCCAGCCGGGCTCGACCGCACCGGAGCGGACGTCCCGGGCGAAGTCCAGCAGCAGCAGCGAGGCACGCACCCGGGCGCCGATGTCCTGCGGGAAGCTGCGCAGAAGGTCGTGGGCGAGTTCCGGGGCGGCCTCGTCGTCGAAGGGCGCGGCGAGCGCGGCGGCGACGAGATGCCTCCAGGTGCCGGCCGTCCGGTGCGCGTCCGACGTCGTCTCGCCCAGCAGCGAACGCGCCTCGCCCGCCGTCGGGGTGTCCTCGCCCCACACCAGGCCCACTGCGGTCCGCAGCACCAGCGGCTCGGCGAACGGGGACATGCCGGCCGCCCGCAGCACCGTGTGCAGGACCATCACCCGGTCGGCGCCGCGGGCCTTGGCGCCGGGAGCCCCGGCACACATCCGCAGATGCGGCAGCGCCTGCGTCCCTGTGAACGGCAGGGCGACCCGGACCAACAGCCGCTCCGTCCCGGCGGGGTCGTCCGGCGCGAGCCGGTCCAGCTCGCCCAGCAGCGCCGTACGCACGTCGAACTGCTCGTCCAGCAGGTCGAGCAGCGCGGGGCAGGCGCCGGCCTCCGGGTCGTCGAGCAGCGCACGCGCCAGCCTGCCCACGACACCGGGCAGCAGATCCGCACAGTCCATGCCGAGCAGCCGCACGATCCGCAGCACCTGCACGGTCCGCGCGACACCCCGCGGAACTCCGGCCGCGAGCTCCGCCAGCAGGTCCTCGCCGAGCTCCGTGACCAGCGCGGCGACGGCACGCTCCCCGGCCGGCTCGGCGAATGCCGAACGCGGGGGCGGTTCGAGGGCGACATCGGTGCCCCGTACCGCCTCCGTCACCAGCAGCGCGGCCAAGGGCGCCGTGACAGCGGCGGGGGAGCGGCCGTCGAGGGCCGTGAGCAGCCGGAGCGCGGAGGCGCATTCGGCGGCCGTCCGGTCGTCGGCGGGCGCCGTCAGCGCGTCGGTCAGCTGCCGGGTCTGCTTCTCGTCCAGGGCATACGGCCGTTCAGCCGCCCAATCAGCCGCCGCGGCACGCTCGTTGGACCCGAGCGCGATGCCGGCGCCGAGCGCTGTCACGGCGAGCGGCCCGGCGGCGAAGGGCTCGCCCGGCAGCTCCGCCGCGTCCCGGAAGAGCTCGGGTGCCCGGCTGCGCCAGATGCGGGCAGCGGTCCCGGCCCAGGCGTCGTCGACGGGAGACGCGGGGCGCGGGCCGGTGCTCGCGTGCACCCGGAAGCGGTGGTCGCCCGCGTCGGGGGCGTCCTGCGGCAGTACGCCGATCACCTGGTGCGACGCGCGTTCCGGATGCCGGGTGTACGTGGTGAACGTCAGTCGTTCGGCGTGTTCCCGTGGCAGTACGGCGGCGGCCAGTGCGACCCACCGGGCCACGTCCGCGCTGTGGCGCTCGACGAGGACGACCGGCGGCGCGGACGGATCCTCGCTCACCCGGCGCAGGTCGGCGAGTACGGCCGCGAGCCAAGGGCTACGGGACACGGCGAAGTCGCCCAGCCCCTCGCGGGAGAGGCCGCCGGAGGCGGACGGTGAGGTGGAGCGCGCGGTCAGCGGATCGGGCAGCACACGGTCAGGTGTGGAGGCCAGCCAGCCCGCGGCTCCCCATGCGGCGACCGGGAGCGCACCGCCCGGCAGCGGCGTCCCGGCCGGCAGGTGTACGCCGTGCGCGTGGAACGCTCCGGAGCCGACGGCCACGGTGCGGCCGAGCAGATGACTGCCGTCGGACAGTGCGCTGAAGCTGAACGCGACCGGCAGTGCGCGCAGTTCGGCATCCGTGAGACGCCCGGGTGCCCCAGGTATCCCAGAGGTGCCCGGGGTCCCTGCCGGAGGCTCGTACCGGAGGAGCTGCCCGGCCTCCGCGCGTACCGGCCCGGGTATCGCGGGATCGACGGCGGTGAACCGTCCGCCGGGCTCCCCGTCCCCGGCCGCGGCGGAGGTGTAGTGCAGCTGAGCGAGGCTCATGTGAGTCGGTCCTTTTCCGTGCCACGTCCGTCCGGGCCCACCGCGGTCACAACTCCGTGAAGGGAGCGGTCCGTAGTCGCGTGGGCGACGCTATCAAGGCCCGGGCCATGAGCTCTCGTTGTCGCGGTACGAGGGCGGTACGCGGGTGCTGTGTGGCGCCGGACGTACCGGAATCCGGGGTATCCGCGGCACCCTCGACATGGCCGGAACCCGCATCCCGCGCCACCCCTCCCGGGCGGTGACGGCGGTTTAGGTTGGTCGCATGACCGATGCGCTGCTTTCCGCAGGAGTGGTGGAGTACGAGGACACCGGTGGCGACGGACCGGTGGTGGTCCTGCTGCACGGTGTCGCGATGAACGGCTCGCTCTGGCGGCACGTCGTCGGCGAGCTGCGCGACGACTTCCGGTGCATCGTGCCCACGCTGCCCCTGGGGGGCCACCGCAGGCCCATGCGCCCGGACGCCGATCTGACGGTCCCCGGGGTCGCGCGGCTGGTGGCGGAGTTCCTGGACGCACTGGACCTGACCGACGTCACGCTGGTGATGAACGACTGGGGCGGGGCGCAGGCCCTCGTCGCGGACGGTCGCGACCAGCGGATCGGCAGGCTCGTGATCACGTCCTGCGAGGCGTTCGACAACTTCCCGCCCGGCCTGCCCGGCCGCAATCTGTACGCCGCGGCGAAGATGCCCGGTGGCATCCAGCTCGCCTTCGCGCTCCTCAAACTGAAGCCGATGCGCAGACTGCCCATGACATGGGGGTGGATGAGCAAGCGGCCCGTCCCGGACGAGGTGATGGACGCGTGGTTCCAGCCCTTGTGGACCTCCACCGAGATCCGACGGGACCTCAGGGCGTACGTTCTCGGGGTACCGCCCAAGGACGAACTCCTGCGATGGGCGGAAGGGCTGCGCGCGTTCGACCGTCCCGCACTCGTCGTCTGGGCGACGGAGGACAAGGTCATGCCGCTCGACCACGGACGCAGACTCGCCGAGCTGCTGCCGCAGGGCGAGCTCGTGGAGATCGCCGACAGCTGCACCCTCATCCCGGAGGACCAGCCGCAGCGGCTGAGCGCGGCGATCAGAGCGTTCCTGCTCAAGACCGCAGGGGCCTGAGCCCTCTCCCGGGCGCCAGGTGATCCCGCCGCACGGCCCGCGCGGAACCGGACTGCCGTGTCACACCCTCCGTACGTCCACGCCCACCGCTCTCAGCGCCTCGACCTCGTCATCGGGCGCCGCCGCGTCGGTCACCACCGTGTGCAGGGCGGCGGCGGGGGTGACCAGGGCCAGGGCGGTGCGGGAGAGTTTCGGGGCATCCGCCACGGCGATGACACGGCGGGCCGACGCGATCGCCGCGCGCTTGACCGCCGTGTCCTCGAGGTCGTAGGCGGTCAGCCCGTCGGCGGCGGTCAGGCCGCAGCAGCCGATGACCGCGGTGTCGAAGCGCAGCGAGGCCAGGGACGCCTCGGTCAACGGACCGGTCAGCGCGAGCTCACCGGGTCGCGGGCGGCCTCCGGGCAGCAGCAACGTCAGCCGGTCCGCCCCGGTGAGGGCGTTGGCCGCGTGCAGGGACAGCGGCATGACGGTCAGTCGGCGGTGGGCGAGGGCGTGGGCCACTTCAAGACACGTGGTGCCGCTGTCGACGACGACCGACTCACCGTCCGCGATCAGTGAGGCGACCTCCGCCGCGATGCGCCGCTTCGTCTCCAGGCCCTCCTGCGCCCGCAGGGCGAACGGCGGCTCCTCGCCCCGCAGCACCAGGCTTCTGGCCCCGCCCCGGTAACGCTCCAGGACTCCCTGGCCGGCCAGGGTCTCCAGATCACGACGGACGGTCATCTCCGAGGCGCCCGTGAGCTCGGCCAGCTCCGTCACGGTCTGCCGGCCCGCCGCAAGTACCGCGTGCGTGATCTGTTTCAGTCGGTCTGCGCTCGCCATGGACAAAGTGAACACCATTGATGTGCGTAAAACAAACTTACGAACAGAAAATCTGTTTGTTAGGTTTGCGCGCATGGAAAGACTTCTGCGGGTCGGTCGGCTGGCCACCTTCGTGTACTTCACCCTCTGCGGCTTCATCCTGGGGATGTGGATCGTCCACATCCCCACCATCGAGCACCGGGTGGGTGTCAGTCATGCCGTCCTCGGCTGGCTCCTCCTGCTGCTCGGCGGTGGAGCGTTCGCGGGGATGCAGCTGATCGGTCCGCTCAGCGACCGCTTCGGCGCCCGCAAGGTCGTCCCGGTCAGCGCCCTACTGTCCTGCGCCGCTCTCGTCCTGCCGGGCCTGGCCACCGATGCCTGGACCCTGGGTGCCTCGCTGTTCGTGCTCGGCTGCGTCACGGGATGCCTGGACGTCGCCATGAACGCCCATGCGGTGCAGGTCGAGCGGGGTTACGGCCGGCCCGTGATGTCCGCCTTCCACGCCATGTTCTCCATCGGCGGGGTCTTCGCGGCGCTGGTCGGCGCGTTCACCCTCGGCCGGAACTGGAGTCCGGCGGTCACGCTCGGCGCCATGGCGGTGCTCAGCCTCGTCGTCACCCTGGCCGCGATGCCGGCGCTGCTGCCCCCGGACGCCGCTCCGGCGGAGGCGGACGGCGCCCCGAAGTCCGCCAAGGGCCCCGTGCCACGCCGGATCTGGATCATGGCGGCACTCGCCCTCATGCTCATGCTCTCCGAAGGGGTGGCCGGAGACTGGAGTGCCCTGCACCTCAAGGACGTCCTGGACGCCTCCCCGTCCACCGCTGCCTTCGCCTACGGCGCCTTCGCCACCGCGATGACCATCGGCCGCCTGCTCGCCGACCGGGTCTCCGCCCGCTTCGGACCGGTGGCCATCCTCCGTTACGGATCAGGCCTGGCCGCCGCAGGGCTCGTCCTGGCCGCGCTCTCGCCCACGATCCCCCCGGCCCTGATCGGCTGGACGCTCTTCGGCATCGGCCTGTCCGGCACCATCCCTCAACTCTTCAGCGCCGCGGGCCACATCGACCCGGCCGCCGCGGGAACGAACGTCTCGCGGGTGGCGGGCCTCGGCTACATCGGCATCCTGGCGGGCCCTGCGGTGATCGGGCCGATGACCCACTTCATGCCGTTGAACCTCACCTTCCTCCTGCCGGTCGCCTTCTGCGTCATCGCCTGCCTCACGGCCCCGATCCTCATGACCGACTCGGCGAAGCCTGCCGGGGCCGCGGGCAAGGAGCCCGCACCCCAGGAGGCCTGAGAAGTCCCGGCGCCCCCGTGCCCGCGTAAATCGTGATCAAGGGAATCCGGGGCGCGCGGCCCGTGCCGCGGCCATGAAGGTGCGGCTCGAGGAGCTGGCCCCGCCCGGGTCGGCGGAACGGGCGCGCGTGGACGAGGTGACGGGGTGGGCCGGCCGCGGGTACTGGGACGACATCGAGGCGGCCACCGCGGAGGGGCGTGCGCGACACGAAGGGGCTGCCGCACAGAGCGTTCTGGTCACCGACGCGTGGCGGCGAGCCGCTCATGGTGAGTCCGACGACGAGTGCGGAGAGGACCTCGCCGCCGCCGAACCGGCGGCGGCGGTCGAGCTCCCGCGAGGGCCCCGCAACGCCCCTCTGCGCCTGCTCCTCGCCCGTCGGGCCCCGGCGCACGTGCTGATCCTCGCGCTCCGCGTCCGCGTCAACTACGCCCTGGTGCCGGGCGGCACCCTGACGTACAGCCTGTGGGGCTGGCTGCTCTGGATCCCGGTACTGGCCGCGGAGGCCGAACTCCGCCAGGCGAAGAAGCTGGGACGTGAGCGCGTCATCGCCCGCATGCGGGAGCGCCATGAGCGGGTGGACTGCGCCGCGTGACGCCGGGAGGCGGCGGAGACGGGCACCGGACGGGCACTCAGTCCTCCACGCCCTCCGACCCGGTGCGACGGCGCATGCCGACCCCGGCCAGCAGCGCGCCGGCGGCGCACAGGACCGCGGTGACGACCACGGCGGTGTGCACACCGTTCATGAACGCGTTTCCGCTGCCCTCGATCACCGCGGCCTTCAGCTGCGCCGGCATATCGGCCGAAACGGGCGGGACACCCATGGACACCGCGTCCTCGGCCTCTTCGAAGCCCGTCGCCGCCGCGGCCGGGACACCGGCGGACGTCAGCTCGCCGGTCAGGGAGGAACCCACCTTCCCGCTGATCAGGGAGACCAGCACGGACGTGCCGAACGCACCTCCGATCTGCAGCGAGGTGGCCTGCAGCCCGCCCGCCACTCCGCCGTCCTTCCTCGGCGCGTTGCCGACGATGGCGTCGGAGGAGGCGGACATCACGATGCCGACGCCCAGGCCGATGGCCAGGAACGGCGGCCACAGGGCTGCGTACGGGGAACCGGTGTCCCAGGTCAGCATCCACAGGGCTGCCGCGGCCTGGAGGGCCATGCCGAGGGGCATGGTGAGCCGCGGGCCGAAGCGCTGGGTCAGGGCGGCTCCGAGCGGCGCCGCCACCACGGTGGCCAGGCTGAACGGCAGGGTGCGGACACCGGATTCCACCGGGGAGAAGCCGCGCACGTTCTGCAGGTACAGCATCACGAAGAAGATGACACCGAGCATCACGAAGAAGTTGATCGCGGTGACGATCGTGCCGATGGCCAGGGAACGGTTGCGGAAGAGGCGCATCGGCAGCAGCGGGTGATCGTGGCGGCTCTCGTACCGGCAGAAGTAGGCCAGCAGGACCAGGCCCGCGGCGAGGGACCCCAGCGTTCCGCCCGAGGTCCAGCCCCAGGTCTCACCCTTGACCACGCCGAAGATCAGGGCGACGAGGCCGACGCCAAATGGTCCGTCCGTCGGTTGGCGTGCACCCGGGCACCGGCCGGACGGCTGACGCGGGGCCCTTCGCCGTGGTGGTATATCTGCAGTTGAGAGCCCCGGCGCACGGTGAAGACAGCCGAGAGAAGGACCATGGACAAGCCCACGCACTTGATCGAGTTCGAGACCATGCTGCTAGGGCGGCACCTCCAGCTGAGCGCGCCCCGGCTGCGGCGGAACAGCCAGAACCTGGACCGCAGCGCGTACACCCTGCTCAGCCGCATCCGGATGGAGGGCCCGATGTCCATCGGCCAGCTCAGCGACGCCTTCGGGCTGGACGCCTCCACCCTGAACCGGCAGACCGCCGCCATGCTGCGGGCCGGGCTCGTCGAGCGCATCCCGGACCCCGACGGGGGGATCGCCCGCAAGTTCCGCATCACCGAAGAGGGCTCGCACGGCCTCGACGCCGAGCGGTCCGCGAACATCCGCGGCCTGGAGAAGGTCATGGCCGAGTGGGATCCGGAGGAGGTCGCCGCCTTCGCCACGTATCTCAAGCGCTTCAACACCGACATCGAGCACCTCGACGGGCGGCCCTGGCCGCGCCCCTGATCCGGCACGAGCCAAGTGCGGTGACCGGGCGGTCTGTTACGCCATGTCCCCGCTCTCCCACCAGGTGCAACAGTTGGCCGGATCCCCGTGCCCGTCGAAACGGCGCTCCTATGATCGAAGCCGCATCCGGGAGATGGGGGTCAGGGGTTCGTGGCGCACCCGGGCAAGGGGGCCGAGGGGCGTACCGAGGGGGGAAACTTCCGACCTGGTGACCGAGGGGCAGGCCGACATGCTGGTACGGCTCGGGTCCGCCGTCGAGAAGCGGAGTTGAGGACCCATGGACGAGCTTCGGCCCACGGACCCCGCGCGCATCGGCGAACACCGCCTGCTCGGACGCCTCGGCGCAGGTGGCATGGGGGTGGTCTACCTGGGCCGTACGGACGCGGGAGCGACCGCCGCCATCAAGGTGATCCTCCCGGAGTACGCCGGGAACGACGAGTTCCGGGCCCGGTTCTGCCGTGAGGTGGAGGCCGCGCGCAGGGTGCGCAGCCCCTGGGCCGTCGCGGTCATCGGTGCCGAGACGGAGGGCGAACGTCCTTGGCTGGCCACCGCGTTCGTACCGGGCCCCTCGCTCGCCGAGGCGGTCGAACGCTGCGGACCGCTGCCCGCCCGCAGCGTGCGGGTGCTCGGTCAGCTGCTCTCCCGTGCCCTGACCGCCGTACACACGGCCGGACTCGTCCACCGCGACGTGAAGCCCGGAAACGTCCTGCTCGCGGTCGACGGGCCGCGGCTCATCGACTTCGGCATCGCGCGGGCCGGTGACGCCACCGCGCTCACCGCCACCGACATCGTCGTCGGCACCCCCGGCTTCCTGTCACCGGAACAGGCCTCCGCGGACGGTACGGCGCCGGGCCCCACGAGCGACGTGTTCTCACTGGGCTGCCTCCTCGCGTACGCCGCGACAGGCAGGCCGCCCTTCGGCAGCGGGGCCGTGGACGCACTGCTGTACCGCACCGTGCACGACGAACCCGACCTGGACGGGATCGGCGACACCGAACTGCGCGCCCTGGTCGCCGACTGCCTGGCCAAGAACCCCGCGGACCGGCCGACAGCACCACAGCTCGACGAGCGCATCGTCGAGGACGCCACGCACGGGTCGATCGTCTGGCTGCCCGAGGACGTCGTACAGCTGATAGCGGACCGGTCCGCCGCGATGCTCGCCCTGCCCGACATCGAACCCACGATCGCCGAGGACACCGTGCCCGCACCACCGGGCAGACGTCGCTTTCGCCGCAGGGGAGGCCCTGCGTGACGAACCGGCCGGCAGCGGCGTGGCGAAGTCCGGCGGACGGGACGTACGCCTTCGACGAGAAGCAGAACGCGGTGGGCGACGACGCGTATCTCTACCGGGTCGAGGACGGCCGGCCCCGCCGGCTCGGCCTCTGCACCGCGGTGTGAAGCACAGCTGCGGCGGAGCTTAAGAAATCCTCGATGGACCTGGGGCCCGGCGTGCGGCACTGTCGTTGTGACGGCAGTGGGCGGCGGGACACGGCGTTCGTAGGACGTACGAACGTATGTCGCCCTTTCCCGTCGCCGCACCCCCATGCACCCCGGGCCGCAGGCCGCCTTCGGCATGCCCCCGGCCCGGGGTATTCACCAGGTACCAGGTACAGGGAGCCGCAGCCGTGAAGGCACTCGTGAAGCACAAGGCCGAGCCGGGACTCTGGCTGATGGACGTGCCGGAGCCGGAGATCGGCCCCGCAGACGTGCTGATCAAGGTCCTGCGCACCGGAATCTGCGGCACCGACCTGCACATCCGGAACTACGACGGCTGGGCGCAGCAGGCCGTGCGCACCCCGCTCGTCCTGGGCCACGAGTTCGTCGGCGAGGTCGCGGACCTCGGTTCCGACGTCGTCGACATCAAGATCGGTGACCTGGTCAGCGGCGAGGGCCACCTGGTCTGCGGGAAGTGCCGCAACTGCCTGGCCGGACGGCGCCACCTCTGCCGCTCCACCCTCGGCCTCGGCGTCGGCCGGGACGGAGCGTTCGCCGAGTACCTGTCGCTGCCCGCCTCCAACGTGTGGGTGCACCGGGACAAGGTCGACCTCGACATCGCCGCGATCTTCGACCCGTTCGGCAACGCCGTGCACACCGCGCTGTCGTTCCCGCTGGTCGGCGAGGACGTGCTGATCACCGGCGCGGGACCGATCGGCCTCATGGCCGCCGCCGTCGCCCGCCACGCGGGCGCCCGCAACGTCGTCATCACCGACGTCAGCGAGGCCCGTCTCGAACTGGCCAGGAAGGTCGGCGTCAGCCTGGCCCTCGACGTCAGCAAGGAGACCATCGCCGACGGCCAGCGCCACCTCGGACTGCGCGAGGGCTTCGACATCGGTCTGGAGATGTCCGGCCGCCCCGAGGCGATGCAGGACATGATCGCGAACATGACGCACGGCGGCCGCATCGCCATGCTCGGTCTGCCCGCCACCGCATTCCCCGTCGACTGGTCCCGCGTCGTCACCTCGATGCTCACCATCAAGGGCATCTACGGCCGTGAGATGTACGAGACGTGGTACGCCATGTCCGTCCTGCTGGAGGGTGGACTCGACCTCGCCCCCGTGATCACCGGACGGTACGGGTACCGCGACTTCGAAGCCGCCTTCGACGACGCCGCGAGCGGCCTCGGCGGCAAGGTCCTGCTCGACTGGACCGCCTGACCCACCGGCCCCACCTCGTACCCCCGGCCCGTACCCACCTGGGAGACATCCTTCATGTTCGATTCCGTACGCGACGACCTGCGCCTCACCCTCGACGAGATCAGGGACGCCGGACTCCAGAAGCCCGAGCGGGTGATCGGGACCCCGCAGTCCGCCACCGTCAGCGTCACCTCGATGGGGTCTCCCCTGCTCGAGCGAAGCCGAGAGCTTGGGGAAGGGCGCTCAGGCGCGGTCCTCAACTTCTGCGCCAACAACTACCTGGGCCTCGCCGACCACCCCGAGGTCGTCGCCGCGGCCCACGAGGCACTGGACCGCTGGGGCTACGGGCTCGCGTCGGTCCGCTTCATCTGCGGCACCCAGGAGGTCCACAAGGAGCTGGAGCAGCGCCTTTCGGCCTTCCTCGGCCAGGAGGACACGATCCTCTACTCCTCCTGCTTCGACGCCAACGGCGGTGTCTTCGAGACCCTCCTCGGCCCCGAGGACGCGGTGATCTCCGACGCCCTCAACCACGCCTCCATCATCGACGGCATCCGGCTCTCCAAGGCGAAGCGGTACCGCTACGCCAACCGCGACATGGCAGACCTGGAGCAGCAGCTCAAGGAGGCCTCCGGGGCCCGGCGCCGCCTCGTCGTCACCGACGGCGTGTTCTCCATGGACGGATACGTCGCCCCGCTCGCGGAGATCTGCGACCTGGCCGACCGCTACGACGCCATGGTCATGGTCGACGACTCGCACGCCGTCGGCTTCGTCGGACCCGGCGGCCGGGGCACCCCCGAGCTGCACGGCGTCATGGACCGCGTCGACATCATCACCGGCACGCTCGGCAAGGCACTGGGCGGCGCGTCCGGCGGTTACGTCGCGGCGCGCGCCGAGATCGTCGCACTGCTGCGCCAGCGCTCGCGCCCGTACCTCTTCTCCAACTCGCTCGCCCCGGTCATCGCCGCCGCCTCCCTCAAGGTCATCGACCTGCTGGAGTCCGCCGGCGACCTGCGTGAGCGGCTCAACGCCAACACCGCGCTCTTCCGGTCCCGGATGACGGCGGAGGGCTTCGACATCCTGCCCGGTGACCACGCCATCGCCCCCGTCATGATCGGGGACGCGGCGAAGGCAGGCCGGATGGCGGAGCTGCTCCTGGAGCGCGGTGTGTACGTGATCGGGTTCTCGTACCCCGTCGTCCCGCAGGGAGCCGCGCGCATCCGCGTCCAGCTCTCCGCCGCCCACTCCACCGACGACGTCAACCGCGCGGTGGACGCGTTCGTCGACGCGCGGGCCGCGCTGGGGGAGTAGTCGCCGGTCTTCGCCGACCTGGGACAATGAGCGCATGATCGATGCACGGCGGCTGCGCATTCTCCGTGCGGTGGCAGACCACCGCACGGTGACCGCGGCAGCCGCCGCGCTCTACCTCACTCCCTCCGCCGTCTCCCAGCAGCTCGCCGCCCTGGAGCAGGAGACCGGACACCGCCTGGTCGAGCGCGGTGCGCGGGGTGCCAGGCTCACCGCGGCGGGGGAGATCCTGCTGACCCACGCCAACGAGGTGCTCGCCCAGCTGGAGCGGGCGGAGGCGGAGCTCGCCGCCTACGGCGCAGGTGTGGCGGGCACGGTCACGGTCGCCGCGTTCGCCACGGGCATCGGCCTCGTCCTGGCGCCCGCCATCGCCGAGCTGACGCGCACCGCCCCCGGCATCCGGGTCCGTGTGCAGGACGCCGAGGGCGACGCGAGCGTGCCGATGGTGCTTGACCGGCAGGTCGACGTGGCCGTCGCCGTCGAGTACCGGGGCGCGCCCGGTGACGACGACCGGCGCCTCACCCGGGTGCCGCTCTACTCCGAGCCCTTCGACGCGGTGCTGCCGGTCGGCCACCGCCTCGCCGGGCAGGAGCACGTCGCCGTCGCCGACCTCGCCAAGGACCCGTGGATCGGCCCGTACCCCGGCAACCCCTGCCACGACGTGGTGGTCCTGGCCTGCGAGTACGCCGGGTTCGAACCCCAGCTGGAGCACTCCTCGGACGACTTCCACGCGGTGGTAGCACTGGCCGGGGCGGGCGCCGGGGTGGCGCTGGTGCCCCGCTCGGCGCTACGCGGCATGGACCTCGGCAGTGTCGTCGTACGGCCCGTGGAGGGCAGCGCCCCGACCCGGCGGGTCTTCGCCGCGGTGCGGCAGGGCGCCGAGGGGCATCCGCTGATCAGGCCGGTCCTGGACGCGCTGGGGTCGGCGGCGGGGCTGGCGTAGCCCGCGGGCCGCGCACGGATCGTGGCAGCTCGGGCACGCCCCGGCACAGCTCAGGCGGGCTGCAGCAGGTCCCACCGGTTGCCGTACAGGTCCTCGAAGACCGCGACCGAGCCGTAGACCTCGTGGCGCGGCTCCTCCAGGAAGCGGACCCCGGCGGCGCGCATCCGCTCGTGGTCGCCGGCGAAGTCCTCGGTGTGCAGGAAGAGGCCGACCCGGCCGCCCGCCTGAGCCCCGACGGCTGCCAGCTGCGCGTCGCCCTTCGCGCGCGCCAGCAGCAGCCCCGTGCCCTGCGTGCCGCGCGGACGCACCACGACCCACCGCGAGCCGTCGCCCCGGTCCGTGTCCTCCACGAGCTCGAATCCGAGCGCGTCCGTGTAGAAGGCGAGAGCCTCGTCGTAGTCGCGGACGACCAGGGTGACCAGGGCGATGTGGGACATGGGGGCCTCGGGTTCCTCGAGTGGACGGATGCACGTCTGTACGGCTGCACGCAGGTTATACGTAACACTGTCGCCGTCCCGCCGCACCCGGGGACAATGCCCGGCATGGTCACGAGCGACTTCACCGAGCTGACGGCCCGCGCCCGCAGCCTCGCCGCCTCAGGCCGGCGCCACATCCTCGGCATCGCGGGACCGCCCGGAGCCGGGAAGTCCACCCTGGCCGCCCGGCTCGTCGAGTCGCTCGAAGGACACGCCGTCCTCGTCCCGATGGACGGTTTCCATCTGGCCGGTGCCGAGCTGGAGCGCCTCGGCCGTGCCGACCGCAAGGGAGCCCCGGACACCTTCGACGCCGCCGGATACGCGGCCCTGCTCCGGCGGCTGCGCCTCCCCGACGGTCCCCATCCTGTGTACGCGCCGGCGTTCGACCGGAGTCTGGAGGAGCCGATCGCCGGGGCGGTACCCGTCCCTCAGGACACCCCGCTCGTGGTGACCGAGGGCAACTACCTGCTCCTGGCCGAGGGGCCCTGGGCGCCGGTGCGCGGGCTGCTCGACGAGGTGTGGTTCGTCGACGT
This sequence comes from Streptomyces sp. NBC_00887, assembly GCF_045207585.1. Taxonomy (NCBI): domain Bacteria; kingdom Bacillati; phylum Actinomycetota; class Actinomycetes; order Kitasatosporales; family Streptomycetaceae; genus Streptomyces; species Streptomyces sp. NBC_00887. Next base: position 3,759,410 of record NZ_CP108788.1, on the reverse strand, counting down.
CGATCCCGGGCTGCGGACGCGCAGGCTCGTCGACCGGCACGTGCGGTTCGGCAAGCCGCGCCCGTACGCGGAGCGCTGGGTCGCCCGCTCCGACGAACCCAACGCCCGGCTGGTGGAGCGGTACCGCGACCGCGCCGACCTGTTCGTGCGGCTGCCGGACACGCCCTGACACCGTCGGTGTCCCCCTGTTTCGGCGCACGCTCAGCTTCTGGATCCCGCACGAAGCGGCCGGCCCGGTCGCGACCGCCCGGCGTCGCTGCCGGGCGGCCCTGTCGTGCGCCTCGACGGCGCGTTCCGAATGCGTTCGCATCCACCGGCACGTACGGGCAGGATGCTGTGTGCCGCGTCGTCCCGCCAGGAGGTCCGCCATGTCCAGCCCCGACCAGCCCGTACCCTTCACCGCCGACGACTACAGGGCCCGGATGACCAGGGCGGCCGAATCCGCCGACGCCGCAGGCCTCGCGGGCGTCCTCGTGGCGCCGGGCCCCGATCTGGTCCACCTCACCGGATACCGGCCGACCGCGGCCACCGAACGTCTCACCCTGCTCGTCATCAGGGCGGGCCACGACCCCGTCCTCGTCGTCCCGGCGCTGGAGGCCGCGGACGCCGAACGCGCCGTCGGCGCCCCCGCCCTCACCCTGCGGGACTGGACCGACGCCGCGGACCCGTACGCCCTGACCGCCGAACTGCTCGGCGACAAGGGCCGGTTCGGTGTCAGTGACAACGCCTGGGCGCTGCACCTGCTCGCGCTGCAGGAGCTCCTTCCCGCCACCTCGTACGCCTCCCTCACCGCCGCCCTGCCGATGCTGCGCGCGGTCAAGGACGCCGCCGAGCTGGAGCGGCTCGTGGCGGCGGGGGCCGCCGCCGACGCCACGTACGAACAGATCCTCAAGGTCCGTTTCTCCGGCCGGAAGGAGACCGACGTCGCCGCGGATCTCGCCGCCCTGCTCATGGAGTTCGGCCATGCGCAGGTCGACTTCACCGTGGTCGGCTCCGGTCCGAACGGCGCCAACCCGCACCACGAGGCCGGCGACCGCACCATCGAGGAGGGCGACATGGTCGTCCTCGACTTCGGCGGACTCAAGCACGGCTACGGCTCGGACACCTCCCGTACGGTGCACGTCGGCGCGCCCACCGCGGAGGAGCAGCGGGTGCACGACGTCGTACGGGAGGCGCAGGAGGCGGGCTTCCGCGCGGTGCGGCCCGGTATCGCCTGCCAGGAGATCGACCGGGCGGCGCGCGCCGTCGTCACCGAGTTCGGCTACGGCGAGCGCTTCATCCACCGCACCGGCCACGGCATCGGTGTCACCACCCATGAGCCGCCCTACATGATCGAGGGCGAGGAGCAGCCGCTGGTACCCGGGATGTGCTTCTCCGTGGAGCCCGGCATCTACCTCCCGGGCCGCTTCGGCGTCCGGATCGAGGACATCGTCACCGTCACCGAGGACGGCGGCCGGCGGCTCAACAACACCCCGCGCGAGCTGGCGGTCGTCGACTGATCAGTCCTGCGGCTCACGGTCGCGGAAGCGGTGCAGCACGTCGTACGGGTAGGGCAGCGGACGCGCGCTGGCCTCGTCAAGACGGGTCTCCTGGTCCGGCGTCAGTTCCCAGCCCACGGCGCCCAGATTGTCGGACAGCTGCTCGACCGTGCGGGCCCCGATGATGGGTGCGGTCACGCCGGGACGGCCGAGGAGCCAGCGCAGCGCCACCTGTGCGGGGGTGCGCTCCGCCTCCTCGGCGACCGCGACGAGCGCTTCGACGACCCGCCAGGTCTCCTCGTTGTCCCGCTCCCGCCAGGCCTCGCGGCCGAGCTCCTCCTGGTAGCGGGCCTCGCGGGTGCCGGGCGCCGCGGCCGTCATGCCCCGCCGGTACTTCCCGGTCAGCCAGCCGCCCTGGAGCGGGCTCCAGGGGATGATGCCGACGCCCTCCGCCAGGCTCACCGGGACGAGCTCCCACTCCAGCTCGCGGGCCAGCAGGTTGTAGAGCGGCTGGAGGCTCACATAGCGCTCCCAGCCGCTCCGCCCGGCCAGGTCCTGCGCGCGCTGGAGCTGGGAGGCGGAGAGGTTGCTCGCGCCGAGGTAGCGCACCTTCCCCGACGTCACCAGGGTGTCGAGTGTCGAGAGGGTCTCCTCGACGGGCGTCGTGGCGTCCCACACATGGGTCTGGTAGAGGTCGATGTAATCCGTGCCGAGCCGCCGCAGGCTCGCCTCCACGGCCGACACGATGTGCTTCCGGCTCAGGCCGCCCGCGTTGGGCGCCTCGCCCATCGTCCCGAACACCTTGGTGGCGACGACCAGATCGTCCCGCCTGCGGCCCTTCAGCCAGCGGCCGACGATCTCCTCGGAGACGCCGCGGTGATAGACGTCCGCGGTGTCGACGAACGTCCCGCCCGCCTCCGTGAAGACGTCCAGGATCCGGTGGGCGCTCGCCTCGTCGGTGTCCTGGCCGAAGGTCATGGCCCCCAGGCAGAGCTCACTGACGCGCAGCCCCGAACGGCCGAGGAATCGCTGCTTCATTGGGTCCCCTTCGCTTGTTCCCGTTGCTCAGTGGTGAAGCTACGAGTTGAAGTGCACCCGAAGGCAAGGGACTTGTTCAGCACCGAGGGACTTGTTCAGTCGTCGGCCAGGACCACGCACGACTCCGGCGGCAGGTGCAGCAGCCCGTCGCTGCCCGGTGCGTCGACCGGATCCCAGGCTGCCAGGACCCTGCCCCCGCCGCTGCGGTGACGGCCCCCGCCCAGCGCGATCGTGGCCGGCTTCCCGGACAGGTTGACCGCGACCCGCAGATCTCCCCTGCGGAACGCCAGCCAGCGCGCCTCCTCGTCGTACGCCGTCCTGACGGAGGCCAGATCGGGATCGGAGAGGTCGGGCATGGCCCCGCGCAGCGCGATCAGCTCGCGGTACCAGGCCCGGATGCGGGCGTGCGGCTCGCGTTCGGGTTCGCTCCAGTCGAGGCAGGAACGGGCGCGGGTGAGCGGGTCCTGCGGGTCGGGGACGTCCTCCTCCGCCCAGCCGTGCGCCGCGAACTCACGTCGCCTGCCGTCGCGTACGGCCCGGGCGAGCTCCGGGTCGGTGTGGTCGGTGAAGAACTGCCACGGTGTGCGGGCGCCCCACTCCTCGCCCATGAAGAGCATCGGGGTGAAGGGGCCGGTGAGAACGAGGGCCGCCGCGCAGGCCTGGAGCCCGGGGGAGAGGGTGGCGGCGAGCCGGTCGCCGAGGGCCCGGTTGCCGATCTGGTCGTGGGTCTGGGCGTAGCCGACGAAGCGGTGGGCGGGGGCGCGGGTGACGTCGACGGGACGGCCGTGCGTACGGCCCCGGAAGCTCGAGTACGTACCGTCGTGGAAGAACGCGCTGGTGACGGTCTTGGCGAGGGCGGCCAGCGGGGCGGCGGCGAAGTCGGCGTAGTAGCCCGTGGACTCGCCCGTGAGCGCGGTGTGCAGACAGTGGTGGAAGTCGTCGTTCCACTGGGCGTGCAGCCCGAGGCCGCCCTCCTCGCGCGGGGTGGTCGTGCGCGGATCGCAGAGGTCGGACTCGGCGATCAGGGAGAGCGGCCGGCCGAGCTCGGCGGCGAGGGCGTCGACGGCCCCGGACAGCTCCTCCAGGAAGGTGAGCGCCCGGCTGTCGGCCAGCGCGTGCACGGCGTCCAGGCGCAGTCCGTCCAGGCGGTAGTCCCGCAGCCAGGCGAGCGCGCTGCCCAGCAGATACGCGCGGACCTCGTCCGAGCCCGGGGCGTCGAGGTTGACGGCCGAGCCCCAGGGCGTGTGGTGCGTGTCGGTGAAGTACGGGCCGAAGGCCGGCAGGTAGTTGCCCGAGGGGCCGAGGTGGTTGTGGACCACGTCCAGGACGACCGCGAGACCCAGGCCGTGCGCCGTGTCGACAAAGTGCTTCAGTCCGTCCGGGCCGCCGTACGGCTCGTGCACGGCCCACAGCGACACCCCCTCGTACCCCCAGCCATGGGTTCCGGGGAAGGGGCAGACGGGCATCAGCGACACATGGGTGATACCGAGCTCCACGAGATGCCCGAGGCGCTCGGCCGCGGCGTCGAAGGTGCCCGGCTCCGTGAACGTGCCGATGTGCAGCTCGTACAGGACGGCGCCCGGCAGCCCCCGCCCGGCCCACTCGTTGCGCCAGGTGTACGCGGCCGGGTCCACGACCGCGCTCCGTCCGTCGGGCCCGTCGGGCTGGCGGCGCGCACGCGGATCGGGGAGCAGGGGACCGTCGTCGAGCACGAAGCCGTAGCGGTCACCGTCGGCCGCCTCGGCCTCGGCCGTCCACCAGCCCTCCCGCAGCGGATCACGCTCCATGGGCTGCCGCCCGCCCGCGGTCTGCAGCACGGCCGACTCGGTTCGCGGGGCCCACACCTCGAACTGCATTCACCACTCCTCGTCCATGAACCGGATGCCCTCCAACGGGCCCAATGATCGGCCGAAGTCGCACTCGGGGCCCCGGGAGACTGGAGTGAGCCCATCGCTGGCGATTAGGGTCTGGTCCTGATCATTGCCCTACCGGGTTCTGCTCATACGTAGAGAGCCCGGGCAGTAATCCAAGGTCCCCCTTACGGCTGCTGGAGGCCGAGATGACCGTGCCGACGTTCCCACCCGGATTCCTCTGGGGAGCCTCCGCGTCCGCTTTCCAGACCGAAGGGGCGTTCGACGCCGACGGAAAGGGGCCCTCCGGCTGGGACGCCTTCGCGGCGCAGCCCGGCCGGATCAAGGACGGCACCGACACCACCCGCGGCACCGGCTTCCACGAGCACTACCGCGAGGACGTCGCCCTGCTCGCCGGACTCGGCGCGGACGCCTTCCGCTTCTCCATCAGCTGGCCCCGCGTCGTGCCGGGAGGCAGCGGCGCGCTCAACCCCGCGGGGCTGGACTTCTACGACCGGCTCGTCGACGAGCTCTGCGCCCACGGCATCACCCCCGCCCCGACGCTCTACCACTGGGACACCCCGCTCCCGCTGGACGAGGCCGGCGGCTGGCTCAACCGGGACACCGCCTACCGCTTCGCCGAGTACGCGGGCATCGTCGCGGAGCGCCTCGCCGACCGCGTACCCATGTGGATCACCATCAACGAGCCGGCCGAGGTGACGATGCTCGGTTACGCACTCGGTGAGCACGCCCCCGGACGCACCCTCCTGTTCGACGCGCTGCCCGCCGCGCACCACCAACTCCTGGCGCACGGACTGGCCGTACGGGCGCTGCGCGCCGCGGGCGCCGACAACATCGGCATCGCCCTCTCGCACACGCCCGTGTGGACCGCGGGGGAGACCGAGGAGGACCGCCTGGGGGCGCAGCTCTACGACACCCTCACCAACTGGCTGTTCGCCGACCCGGTCCTCACCGGCCGCTACCCCGACGAGGGCTTCGCCGCCCTGATGCCGGGCCCGGTCGAGGACGACCTGAAGGTGATCTCGACGCCGCTCGACTGGTACGGGGTGAACTACTACAACCCCACCCTCGTGGGCGCCCCGAGGCCCGAGGCGCTGGACTCCTTCTCCGGCTACACGATGCCGCCCGAACTCCCCTTCGGAATAAGGGAGATCGAGGGGTACGACACGACCGACTTCGGCTGGCCCGTCGTCCCCGAAGGGCTCGCCGAGACGCTCGGCGAGCTGCAGAGCCGCTTCGGCGACCGGCTGCCGCCCGTCTACATCACGGAGAACGGCTGCGCGGTCGACGAGCCCGTGGCCGACGGCCGGCGCATCGCCTTCCTGGAGGGACACCTGGGGGCGCTGCGCACGGCCATCGACGCGGGCGTCGACGTGCGCGGCTACTTCACCTGGTCACTGACCGACAACGTGGAGTGGACCGAGGGCGCCAGCAAGCGGTTCGGTCTCGTCCACATCGACTACGAGACCCTGCGGCGCACTCCCAAGCAGTCGTACGCCTGGTACCGCGACGTGATCAGCGCCCAGCGTGCCGCCGGGACGGGCTGACACCCCGGCGGCCACGGGCGGCTCACACCAGGTGGATGCGCTCCTGCACGATGCGGTGACCGGCCCGGGAGAACGCGGCAGCCATCGGCGTGTTGCCCCGGTCGGTCGCGCCCGCGATCGACGTCGCACCCTGGTCGGCCAGGAAGTGCGTGGTCTCCACGAGCAGGTCGTATCCGTAGCCGTGACCGCGGGCCTCGGGCACGACCCCGATGAAGCCGACGCACGGCCCGCCCGGATTGCGTGCCGGCACATGGATCCCGGCGAGCCTGCCGTCCCTGGTGTGGGCGAGCTGCCACCAGGAGCGCGGTGAGGGACACCAGTTGAAGAAGTCGAGCTCTTCCCGGGCGGCCTGCTCCAGACCGCCCGGCCCCTCGATGGAACGCCGGGCATGGGCGTCCAGCGTCACGGAGTGGACCCGCCGCAGGACGTCCAGGATCACCGCGTCGTCCGGCTCCTCCCGGAATTCGAGCCTGCCGGGCCGCGCGGGCAGACCGTCCCCGGGCGTCCACTCGTAGCGGTAGCGCTCGACCAGCAGTTTCATGCCGGCCGCCTCGGCCGCGGCGATCCGTGCCCCCACGGCTGCCCGCACCTCGGGGGTGTCCCGCCAGCCGGCCGGCACGATCAGTTCGTACTCGACGGACCACGGCGCACGGCGCAGCAGTTCGGCGGCCGTCTCCTCCTCGCCCTCGGCGAAGTCGAAGTAGTTGACCAGCACGGGCTCGGTGTCGCCGGGTCCGCCCCACCAGGCCGCCCTGGCGACGACGACCCCGTCGCGCAGAGCGACCCAGGTCCACTCGGGGCGGTACTCACCGCCGTCGTGAACAGTGGCGTAGCGGTGGCCGAACGCGGCGCGGCCGACGAGGCAGGGAGCCTGCAGGGAATCGAAAAGGTGTGCGTCGCTCTGGGTGAGCGCGCGGATGACCGTATCGGTCATGGGTGTCCTCCGGGACTCGTGACGAGAAGCGTGGTGCGCTCCCGGTCAGACCGAGTCCGACACCGCCCTGCGGACGGGACGGGAGCGCGGGAACGAAGCTGTACGCATCCGACTCGCCTCCTTCCGCATCCGGGGCCTGGGTTCCGCACCGACGGTACGGCCCCCGAGCCCGGTCGTCCACCCGATTTACGGTCGGTCCCACACCATGTCGAAGGAGCGTTCGAAGTTGACGTAGCCCAGGCGCTCGAACGACTTCGCCATCGGGACGTTCCCGACGTCGGTGCTCGCCCTGATGCGCTCCACGTCCTGTGCGGCGAGCACCCGGGTGCCCTCGGCCAGGATGTGGTCGATGTATCCGTGCCCGCGGTGCGCCGGCAGAACCCCGATGTACGCGATCATCGGGTGGTAGTTGTTGCGGGCCGGAATGACGAAGCCGACCGGTTCGCCGTCCGGCAGCTCCGCGATACGCCACCACTCCTGCGGAGTCCTGAGACCCGCGAACTCCTCGTCGTACTGCTTCTCCGCGGCCTCGCGGGCACTCAGGCCGGACGCCAGGTCCGCCTGGCCGTGGGCGTCCAGGGTGCCCGCCATCACCGGGGTCATCAGGGCCACGAGGTCCTCGCGTCCGGAGACCTGGCGGAACACCAGCCTGCCGGTGTCCTCGGGCACGGGCGTACCCGCCCGCCACTCCAGGCGCAGCCGCTCGACCAGCAACCGCGCGCCGCTCGCCTCCATCACCCGTATCCGGGCCTCGACGACATCGCGCGCCGCCGGGTCCTCGCGCCAGTCCGGCGGGATGTAGCGGCCGTACTCGGGCGGGACAGCCCCGGCGGGCACGACCGCGGCGGTCGCCTTCTCCAGCAGCTCCAGCCCGATCGCGCCGCGCTCCGGCTCCGGCAGGGTGTCGTCCAGGTCGAAGAAGTCCAGGAACTGCGGGGCGCCCCCGTCCTGGCCCGTCCACCAGGCGATCCGGGCCACGAGACGGTCGCCGCGCAGGGCCACCCACATCCACTCGGGGCGGCGGCGGCCGGTGGCGAGGTCGTCGGCGAGCTCGTGGTCGAGGACGTACGGAAGACGGCAGAAGAGACCGAGCTCGTCCGCTCCGGTGAGCGGACGGACGGTCAATTCCATTGGTGCAAGGGTCACAAAGGCTCCTGGATGCGGTGTGCGCCGCCGAAGGACGGCAGCGGGCGACGATAACAACATCCGTGTGGCCGGTGTGCGGTATTTATCCGCCGCCCCGCAGGTCAGAACGGCCGGAACCGGGCTCCTTCTGGACACCCCAGGCCTCTCGGCCCGACAATCGGTCCTGTGACGTCCTCCTTCGAGCCCTACACGTACCCCGCGCGGCTGTCCGACGCCCAGCGCGACCGTGTCCTCGGTGTGCTCAGAGACGGCGCGGCACAGGGGAAGCTGTCCCACGACACCTTCCTGCGACGCATGGAACTGGCCCTTACGGCCCGGCGCTCCGAGGAACTGGCGGCGCTCACCTCCGACCTGGAGACCCGCGGGCGCTGGTCCCGCAGGCTCTTCCGTGCGGTGGGCGGCGTCTCCGCGTTCCCCGCGGGGGTGCGCAGGGCCTGGCAGTCCGAGCGGCTGCCCAAACTGCTCCTGCCCGTGCCGGGGCCGCACCCGCTGCGCATCGGCAGGGACCCGGGCAACGGACTGCGGCTCAGCCACGAGACGGTGTCGCGGCTGCACGCCGAACTGACCGCGCACGGCAGCCGGTGGATCCTGCGTGACCTCGGCTCGACCAACGGCACCTGCGTCAACGGCCAGCGGGTCATCGGATCGGCAGCCGTGCGCGACGGCGACCAGGTGAGCTTCGGCCGGATGACCTTCCGGCTCTCCGCACCCCTGCCCGGACCCCCGGCCTGAGGGGAGGCGCGGCTCAGCCGCCGTCCGCAGGCTCTCCTCCCGCTGCCTTCACCAGCAGCGCCACCGGCCGTTCGGCGAAGAGTTCGGCCACCGCGACCGTAGTGCCCGTGAACTCCCGGCCGGGGGACAGCAGGTCGTGCCACGGGCCCTCGTCGGGCAGCGTCAGTGTCGTATCGCCCCAGCCGCCCTCCTCCTCCAGCCTCAGCGAGAGCCTGGTCACCGCCGTGACGGCCTCGCCCGAGCGGCAGAACGCCAGACAGTGGGCGGCGGCCGGCCCGTGTGCGGCCAGCGGGGCGTACGTGCCCGACTCGCCGAAGAGCCCGGGCCGCTCCCGCCGCAGCCCCAACGCCGCCACGGTCAGACCGGCCTTCTCGTCGGGCACGTCGGCCGGAGGCCGGCTGAACGGCCTGCGGTTGTCGGGGTCGACCAGGGCGATGTACTCCCGCTCCGTGCCCTGGTACAGATCGGGCACGCCCGGCATCGTCAGGTGCACCAGCGCCGCGCCCAGCACATTGGCGCGCACGAAGGGGGCGAGGGTGTCGGCGAACCGCGTCATCATCGCCCGCGCCTGGCCCGTGTCGGCGCCCGGACCCGCCGCGACGAACTCGCTCACCGCGTGCTCGTACGCCGGATCCGGCTCCGTCCAGCTGGTGAACAGGCCCGCCTCCCGTACGGACTTCAGCAGCGCAGGCTCCAGCCGGCCCGTCATCCCCCCGGTCGGCAGGCTCGCGCAGCCGTACGCCGACTGCCAGGCCTGCCAAGCCAGTTGAGGGTCCGGAGCGGACACGGTCGTCGCCCGGGCCAGCTGCGCCACCAGCGAGGCCCACCGCTCGGGGCACTCCGACAGGACCGCGATCCGGGCCCGTACGTCCCCGCTGCGCTTGGTGTCGTGCGTGGTCAGGACCGTGCCGGTGGCCGGCCAGTCGCGGGACAGCCGGGCGCAGAAGGCGTGGAACTCCTCCGGGCTCACCGCCGGCCGTCCGGGATCACCGCCCACCTCGGTCGCGGAGATCAGCGGCACGTAGCGGTAGAAGGCGGTGTCCTCCACCGACTTGGCGTGCAGCGCGGACGCCGTCTGTGCGAACCGGGCGCAGAAGGCCGAGTGCTCCGGCCCGTCACCGAGCCGGCCCAGCGCCAGAGCCCGCACCACGTCGACGGCCGCCGCCTCCTGCGGTACGGAGAAGACCGCCTTGGCCTCCTGGACCGCCTCGGCCGGAAGTGCCGACTCCGCCACCTCCGTGAGCGGGCCGCCCGCCGTGACGTACGGACGGTAGACAGGGACCCGGACGAGCAGCTCGCGCACCGCCGTGTGCAGGGCCCACGGGGCGTGGTCCACGAGTGCGGGATCCCCGGAGCACGCCTGCACGGCGAGGCGGGTCAGCCACTCCGTCTCCGAGGCGAGCTCATGGGTGACGACGCGGTGCGCCGCCCGTCGGACGGTCGCGGTCCAGTAGCCGCCGCGGTCGCCGGGCGGGCCCGCGAAGTCGCGGTAGCGGCCGAGCAGGTCCGCCGCGCCCATCGGGTCGGTGAACAGGCCGTCGATCCGGTGGAGCGCGTCGTAGCCCGTCGTCCCCGCGACCGCCCAGCCGGCGGGCAGGGGTTCGGAGCCGGTGAGGATCTTCTCGACCACGGTCCACCGCCCGCCGGTCGCCCCGCCGAGCCGCTCCAGGTACGCGTCGGGGTCGGCGAGGCCGTCCGGATGGTCGATGCGCAGACCGTCGAGGACTCCTTCACCGACCAGTTCCAGGACCTTGGCGTGGGTGGCGGCGAAGACCTCCGGGTGCTCGACACGGACGCCGATCAGCTCGGAGATGGTGAAGAACCGCCGGTAGTTCAGTTCCGTACGGGCCAGTCGCCACCAGGCGAGCCGGTAGTGCTGGGCGGCGAGGAGCTCCGGCAGGGGCAGGCCCGCGGTGCCCTCGCGCAGCGGGAACTCCTGGTCGCCGTAGCGGAGCACCGGCGAGCCGTCGTCGCGGGCGCCGACCTCGAAGCGGCCGGCCTCGTCGCCGATCCGGCCCGCCAGCACGGGCAGCAGCACCTTGCCGCCGCCCGCCGCCCAGTCGATGTCGAACCAGTGGGCGTACGGCGACGAAGGCCCCTCGCGCAGTACCTCCCACAGCTGCCGGTTGTGCCTGGGCGCGGCGGCCATGTGGTTGGGCACGATGTCCAGGATCAGCCCGAGACCGTGCGCGCGTGCCGTGGCGGCCAGCTGCCGCAGCCCCTCCTCCCCGCCGAGCTCGGCCCGCACCCGGCCGTGGTCGACGACGTCGTAGCCGTGCCCGGAGCCGGGCACGGCCTCCAGGACGGGGGACAGATGCAGATGGGAGACGCCGAGCGCGGCGATGTACGGCACGGCTAGTCCGGCGGCGGCGAACGGGAAGTCCGGTTGGAGCTGGAGCCGGTACGTGGCGGTGGGCGTCATGGACACGTACGTACCCAGCCTGACGGCTTCTGTGTCACTCGACCACGTACCAGGGCTCCACCGGCGGCGCCCGGGTCACCCCGGGCACACCATTGGCCTACGCCGGACGCTTGAGCACCGTCAGGCTGCGCCCGATGAGCGTCACCCGGTCACCCGCGGAGACCTTGGGACCCGCACCCGGCGCCACTCCGTCCGGGATGGCCGTGTCCACGACGACCTGCCACTGCCTCCCGTGGTTCATCGGAACGGCGAATTCCAGGGTGTCGGCGCCCGCGTTGAACATCAGCAGGAACGAGTCGTCGGAGATCCGCTCGCCCCGCGGCCCCGGCTCCGAGATCGCATGGCCGTTCAGGAAGACCGTCATGGCCTTGGCGTGCGCGGCCTGCCAGTCCCGCTGGGTCATCTCCTCACCCCTGGGGGTGAACCAGGCGATGTCGGACAGCTCGTCGTGCGTACCCTCCACAGGACGGCCGTGGAAGAAGCGCCTGCGTCTGAAGACCGGGTGGTCACGGCGCAGCCAGACCATGAACCGGGTGAACTCCAGCAGGCTCGTGTCCGTGCCGTCGGTGGCCGCGCCGTCGCCGTCGCCGTCCTGCGCGACCGCGGCGGCCGGATAGGGCCAGTGGACCCACGAGAGCTCGTTGTCCTGGCAGTACGCGTTGTTGTTGCCCCGCTGGGTGCGGGCGAACTCGTCGCCGTGGCTCAGCATCGGGACGCCCTGGGAGAGCATCAGCGTGGCGATGAAGTTGCGCATCTGACGGCTGCGCAGCTCCTGGATCTCCTTGTCCTCGGTCTCACCCTCCGCACCGCAGTTCCAGGAGCGGTTGTGGCTCTCGCCGTCCCGGTTGCCCTCGCCGTTCGCGTCGTTGCGCTTGTCGTTGTACGAGACCAGGTCGTTCAGCGTGAAGCCGTCGTGGCAGGTGGTGAAGTTGATGGAGGCCAGAGGACGTCTGCCGTCGTCCTGGTACAGGTCGGAGGACCCGGTGAGCCGCCCGGCGAACTCCGCGAGCGTCCGGGGCTCGCCCCGCCACAGGTCCCGCACCGTGTCGCGGTACTTGCCGTTCCACTCGGTCCACAGCGGCGGGAAGTTGCCCACCTGGTAGCCGCCCTCGCCCACGTCCCACGGCTCGGCGATCAGCTTCACCTGGCTGACCACCGGATCCTGCTGCACCAGGTCGAAGAACGACGACAGCCGGTCCACCTCGTGGAACTGGCGTGCCAGTGTCGCGGCGAGATCGAAGCGGAAGCCGTCCACGTGCATCTCGGTCACCCAGTACCGCAGGGAGTCCATGATCAGTTGCAGCACGTGCGGCGACCGCATCAGCAGCGAGTTCCCGGTGCCCGTGGTGTCCATGTAGTACCGCTGGTCGTCCGCCAGCCGGTAGTAGGAGGCGTTGTCCAGACCCCGGAACGAGAGCGTCGGCCCCAGGTGGTTGCCTTCGGCGGTGTGGTTGTAGACGACATCGAGGATCACCTCGATGCCGGCCTGGTGGAGCGCCCGCACGGCCTGCTTGAACTCGAGCACCTGCTCGCCGCGGTCGCCCCAGGACGCGTACGCGTTGTGGGGGGCGAAGAACCCGATGGTGTTGTAGCCCCAGTAGTTGGCGAGGCCCGCGTCGGCGAGACGGTGGTCCTGGACGAACTGGTGCACCGGCATCAGCTCGATCGCCGTGACGCCGAGCTCGGTGAGGTGGGCGATGATCTCCGGGTGGGCGAGCCCCGCATAGGTGCCGCGCAGCTCCTCGGGTAAACCCGGGTGAAGCATCGTCAGGCCCTTCACATGGGCCTCGTAGATCACCGTGCGGTGGTAGTCGGTACGGGGGCGGCGGTCGTCGCCCCAGTCGAAGTACGGGTTCACCACCACGGAGCTCATGGTGTGCGGCGCGGAGTCCAGGTCGTTGCGCGCGTCGGGCCTGCCGAAGGGGTAGCCGTACACCGCCTCGCCCCACGTGATCTGCCCGGAGATCGCACGCGCGTACGGATCGAGGAGCAGCTTCGCCGAATTGCAGCGCTGCCCGCGCTGCGGCTCGTACGGGCCGTGCACCCGGAAACCGTACCGCTGACCCGGCATCACTCCGGGCAGGTAGGCGTGACGGACGAAGGCATCGGCCTCGCGGAGCTCCACCGCCGTTTCTGAACCGTCGTCGTGCAGCAGGCACAACTCGATTCGGTCGGCGGCCTCCGAGAAGACCGCGAAGTTGGTCCCGGCGCCGTCGTACGTGGCACCGAGGGGATACGCCTGTCCCGGCCAGACCTGCATAGATATGACTCTTCCACTTCTGATCCGGGTGTTGCGGGCTTCTTGACCCGAATACTCCCCGAAAGAAGTGCGCCTACCTAGTACGTCGACCGGTGCGGCCGGGTCCGGTCGGCTCGCGTCCCACGGGACCGGTCAACTTCGGACACTTCGGTGTCGCCCGTACAGGGACCGCGGGTAACAGGCAGCGGCTCCCGTCCGGTATGCGGCATGCGCGGGGGTGCCTAACCGCTATGAATCGTCTCACTCCACCCGATCCTGCCGCAGGGAACAAGCCTGTGTCATAGGGGAGTTGAGTAAGGAGCCTGTGCATCCGGCTGCACCGGCTCCCGGTCCCGGAGTACCCTTCCTTGATCGTTGGTGGGGGAGTGGAAGGCGGTACGCGGGTGAGCTCGGGCGGGTTCGAGCTGCCCCCAGGTGACGCAGGTCACGAGGGGGAATCGACCGATGCCCCGCCGGGGGCGGTGTCCCTGGCGCAGCCCATGGAGATCGGTGCGGAACTGGACTGGGGCGCGGACGCCTGGAACGAGGTGCGCACACGGGCGCAGCGCGCCGGGCGGGCGTACATCTGGCTGAATCTGGTGGAACAGCGGCTGCGTGCCGTGGTCGCCGCCGTGATCCGGCCGATCTACGAGCCGGTGCACGGCGAGGACTGGGTGGTGGCCGCGGCGGGACCCGCCGGGCAGGAGTGGGTGCAGCGCGCCGTCGCGGTCCGCGAGGTCTCGCGCCGCAAGGGGTATCTGCTCGACCCCGCCGACGACAACGTCCTCAGCTTCCTCACGCTGCCGCAGCTGCGCGAGCTGATGGTCCAGCACTGGCCCTGCTTCGAGCCGTACTTCGACGACCGCCGCGAGGTGGAGCTCGCTCTGGACGAGCTGGAGGTGGCGCGCAACGTCGTCTCCCGCAACCGGGCGCTGAACGAGGCGGTCCTCGCCCAGGCCGAGCGGGCCTCCGCCCGGCTCCTGGAGATCCTCGGCAGCGGCGCGGCGGTCCCGTCCGCCGACCGGCTGCCCGTCGACGCTGTCGAGGAGCTGGTCGGCGACCGGTACGCCGACGTCGTCTCCGTCCACCCGGACCGGGTTCGGCTCCAGCGCCAGCTGCCCGCCGAGGACCTGTTCGGCGGCGCACGCCGGCTGGACGCGATCGGCATAGGGCTCAACCTGCTCGTGCAGAACTTCTCCGGGCGCCGACTGGTCCGCCTCGCCGAGTCGGGCTGCCGGGTCCGGCTGCTGTTCATCAACCCGGCGAGCAGCGCGGTCAAGCGCAGGGAGCGGGAACTGGGCCTCAAGAAGGGCGAGCTGAGCCGCTCCGTGGAGATGAACATCCTCCACATGCGCCGGGTCCGTACCAAGCTCCGCGACCCGGGCGCCTTCCAGATCCACGTCTTCGACGAGACCCCGCGCTTCACGGCCTACCTGGTGGACGGCGACGGGCCGGACGCCGTGGGGGTCATCCAGCCGTACCTGCGGCGCGCACGCGGCATGGAGGCGCCCGTGCTGGTGCTTCGCGGCGGCGGCCGTGCGGTCGTCCGGGCGGGGCAGGACAGCGAGCACGGCCTCTTCGAGACGTACCGCGAGGAGTTCGAGTCGGTGTGGACGGACTCCAGGCCGGTCTCCTGACGCTCCACCCGCGTTGTCAGTGGTGCGTGCGAAGGTGGTCGTCACTTGGGCGAAAGCACCACAGAAGGAGGTACGGGAGTGAGCTGGATCAGCGGCCCGTTGATGTCGTTCGACCTGGAGACCACGGGGACGGACGTCGAGACCGACCGGATCGTGACGGCGGCGGTCGTCCGGCTGGAGGCGGACGGATCCATCTCGGAGGAGCGGACCTGGCTGCTGAATCCCGGTGTGGCCATACCCGAGCAGGCATCGGCCATCCACGGCATCTCGACGGAGCGCGCCCGCGAGCACGGGCTGCCGGCCGCCTCTGCGGTCGAGGAGATCACCCGGGCGGTCGCCGACGGGCTGCGCTCGGGGATGCCACTGGTGGTGATGAACGCGCGCTACGACCTGTCCCTGCTCGACCGTGAATGCCTGCGGTACGGGATCGAGTCGGTCAGTGAGCGGCTGGGCGACGCACCTTCGCCCGTCATCGACCCGTTGGTGATCGACAAGCACGTCGACAAGTACCGGAAGGGGAAGCGGGCCCTCCACGCGCTGTGTGCCCACTACGGGGTGTCGCTCGACGACGCGCACGACGCGCGGGCGGACGCCGTGGCCGCTGCCCGCGTGGTGCGACGCATGGGGGAGGAGCACGAGCCCGTCGGAGTGATGCCGCTGGAGGATCTGCACGGCCTTCAGGTGCACGCGGCGGCCGAGCAGTCGCTCTCCCTGCAGGCCTATCTGCGGCGCACCGCGGATCCGGCGGCGGTCGTCGAACCGGCCTGGCCGCTCATCCCCCGGATGCGATGACCCGGGCGGTCACCGCGGTCCGGGAGAGGATCTGTTCGCGGGAGCGGACGATCCGACGCCGTGGCCGGGGAGGACCGGAGGTCAGTTCGTGGCCGGTGAAGCCGTGTCGTCGGCCTTGATGTCGAAGTTGATCTGGTCTCCCTCGACAGAGGTGACCTTGACCGACACGCCCAGCGTGCTGCCGTCCTTCGCCGTGAGCGTGCAGCGGGTGGTGGTGCCGACCTTCCCGGCGAGGTCCTCGGGACAGGTGATGTCCGGCTTCGGCTGACCCGTCGTACTGGCGAGCTTCTCGGCGACCGTGTCGGCCAGCTTGTCCGAGGACAGCTTCGGATCGGAGCTTCCGACGCTGACCGACCCCGAGCAGCCGACGAGCAGCACGCCGGCTGCCGCGGCGGAGAGACTCCACGTCGCTGCTGTGGTCAAGCGGGCTATGGGCATGGGGGAGTCCATTTCCGGGTGATCAAGAGAGGAAGATGCCGGAATCATACGCGGCACCGTATTGCCGGGAGGCGGCCGGCGACGCCGGCGCCCGCCCACTCAGAGCTTGCCGAAGATCACGCCGCGCCAGGTCCAGCCCGATTCGACGGCGGTGTTCCGCAGGGGGCCGGTCAGCTGCGCGCTGTCGAAGCTGAACGTCTCCGTCGCTTCGAGGCGGCCGTTCTCCCCCCGTTGGAGCGACCACCGGCGGGAGACGGTCCTGCCCGCGCCGCGCCCGTACTCCGCCGACGTCTGGAGCCGCGGAGGATTTCCGACGCGGGTGACCTCCCACTGCTCCTCGATGGCACGCACCTCGGGGACGTCCTCGGCCAGGCGCATCCGGATCCGGATGGCGTGCGTCAGCTGGGACCCGATGAAGAAGGTCTGCCAGGCGGGCTCGGAGAGCCGCCACTCCGCCACCAGATCGGCGTCATGCGCTGCGCCGTCGCTGATGACGAAGGGGGCATCGGGCCGGTTGAGACCGAGCAGGGCCGTCCGCAACTCCTCGGCCGATCGTGGCACGACCCCGTCCTCGGGGCGCTTGGTTCCGGTCAGCATGTCGAAGAATCCCATGAGATCAACCTATGAGGGGTCGGATTGCGGGTGCAAGGAGGGGCCGTCCCGGTGGGACGCCCTAGGAGGCCGCGTCGGTGTCAGGGCGGACCGTGCGCACGAAGTCCCGGAAGTCCTCCAGGACGTCGCGGTGCTGGGACGCGGTCACCGTCAGGATCAGTCGGATGACCGCCCGCTTGCTCGGGTCCGTGACGTCCAGCAGGGACAGGTAGACCTGCGACTGCACGAGGCTGCGGAGCGAGCCGCCGGCGACGGCCGAGACGGCCAGGGTCTGGGTGAGGCCCGGAGCCTCCACGGAACCGACCTCGCGGCGTTCCAGGACCTCGGCCGAGGCGGCGGACCGGCGCAGGTTCTCCACCGATTCGTCCGCGATCTCGGGGAGCGTCGCCTCGTCCGGGCGGAACTCGCCGTCGATCGTGATGTTCGCGGTGAATCCCTCATCGGGATGCGGGTGCAGCGCGACGAACGCCGAGCCCGTCGCGCCCACTCCGTCCGGCGGTGTGGCGCGCCAGCCGTCGGGCAGTTCGAACGCGATCGGTACGGGCAGGGTGGTGGTCATCCCGGTCTCTCCTTACGGCAACGGTGTGCTTACGGCAGCGGGTCCGCGGTTGCGAGTGTCAGAACAGGCTGCCGATTCCGTCGCCTACCCAGTTCGCGGCGTCTCCCACGGCCCCGGCCGCATCGCCCACGGTATCGACGACCTTCCCCGGGTCGACGGTGAACTCGAAGCCGACGGCCCCACCGAGGCCGGGGGAGATGCCCACCTTCGGGCCGAAGTGCCATACGCCGTTGGCATCCTTGCTGGCGTTCAGACTGGCTTCCGCGCCGGGACCGGCCCAGCCCTCGGCCGTGACACCCGCGCCGATTCCACCGATGTCCGCGCCCGCGCCGACGCTGCCCTTCGCGCCGGCGAAGGCTTCGGCGCCCACCTGTATGCCGTCCAGACCCGCTTGCGCGCTGACCCCGGCCTCGGCGCCGGCCATGGCCTCCGCCCGCGCGTACACGCCGACGGGGCCGGCGTCGGCGGTGCCGTTGGCCGAAGCCTCGCCGCCCGCGAAGGCCATGGCCTCGGCCTGGGCCCCCTCATTGGTGACGCCGGCGGCCGCCGAGGCCTTGGCGCCCGCATAGGCTTCGGCCTCTCCGGCCAGCTTGAACGGACCGTTGGTGAGCGTTCCCTCGGCCTTGGCGCGGCCCAGGTCGGCGTGCGCCTCCGCCTCGGCCAGCTTGCCCTTCCCGATGTTCGGACCGCTGGCGTCCGTCCCGACTCCCGGTCCAGAGGCCTCGGACTCGCCCTCGGCGACCCATCCGTCCTTCTTCTCGGGCTTGGGGTCGGGCTTACCGGCCTTCGCCAGATCGCCCTCGGCCTGCGTGTTGAACCCGCCGATCCCGATACCGTCGAACGAGACATCGCTCGTCGCGCGGGACAGTGCCCGCTTCACGCTCTGGTCGGCGGCGTCGACGGCCTTGACCGCCTTGGCTATCTCGTCGGTCCAGCCCTGCGCCTTCACCCGGGCATCGGCCAGCAGCCGGCCGTGATCGGGGTCGTGGTTGAAGGCGAACCGCTCCTGCGTGGAGAGGTTGTCGTACCCGATGTAGGTCGCCTTGCCGGCGCTGTCGACCTTGTATTCCTTCTTCTCGGCGTCCTCGACCAGGTCCTTGACCGCCTTCTGCAGGCGGGTCAGCTCGGTCTGCGCATCCGTGATCAGGCTGGCTATCGCCAGCGCCTCCGTCTTCGCAGCCCCGAACTCGAAGGCAGTGGCCGCGGCGTTGTTCTGCTGGGCGCCGAAGGCCTGGCCCTGCCAGTTCCCGTTGGCCAGCACGCCTTGCACGTTCTGCTCGTAATCGGTCTTCAGCTCACCGAAGCGCTCGCCCATCTTCTTCCACGCCCCGGACACGTCCGCGAGGGAGGACAGGTCGGCCGTCACCACGTCCTGGTAGTTCAGCGTCATGGCGTGCCCGTCACATCCCGTCGAAACTGCTGGGGAGGCGTATGGAGTTCGCCTGGGCGCCGGTGGCGAGGTCCTGGTTGTGCAGGATGTTCTTCGCGCCCTTCAGCCCGCTCAGCTCCTGCTGCAACCGGGCCATCAGCCGGTTCGCCTGTCCCTGCCAGGCGCCCAGCGCGTCGGAGACACCCTGGTCCGTGGCCCAGCCGGAGAGGCCCTTCAGCCCGGTGTCCTGCTTGATGAGAGGGCTCGGGGGAGCCGCGGACGGGGCGAGGAAGGGTGTCCGCGCCGTTCCGCCGCCGGCTGCCATGCGGCCGGCGGCCTGGGTGTCGGGCATCAGGTGTCCCTCCATGTACGTCGCCGCGCGCTTCTTGTCGCTCGCCGAGCTCGCGAGCTTCTGCTCGCCGCCTTCTCCGGTTCCCATGGGCAACCCCCGTTGCAATCGCACCTGTTCGGCCTCCCGGCCAAGAGGCATAGTACGGAAGGATCACCGGGTGCCGGACCGGCACCCCCAGGTCGCCTCAGAAGGGGTACCAGCGGACCTCGGGATCGTCCTCGCGCAATGACTCCACCCGGCGCCGGAACTCCGCCAGTGCCTTCGGGCTGGCCGGGGCGTGCTGGGAGACCCAGGCGCAGCTGGCCGTCTCGCGGGCGCCGCGCAGGACCGCACAGCCCTCCCAGCTGCGGACGTCCCAGCCGTAGGCCTCGGTGAACGCGTCGTACGACGCCGCGGGCAGGCCGTACCGGTCGCGGGAGAGCGCGAGGACCACCAGGTCGTGCTCGCGCAGGTCGGCGGAGAAGGTCTCCAGATCGACCAGCACCGGCCCGTCGGGGCCGACATGGACATTGCGGGGGAGCGCGTCGCCGTGGATGGGGCCAGGCGTCAGGTGCGGGGCAAGTGCCGCGGCGGCCTTCGCGAAGCCGTCGCGCCGGCCGCGCAGATAGTCGGCGTCGGCCGGGTCGATCGCATCGCCCGCGAGCCGAAGCCAGCGCTCGACGCCGCCGAGCAGTTCCCGGCGCGGCAGTGTGAAGCCGTCCGGGGCGGGCAGGGCGTGCACCCGCGCGAGCAGGGGGGCCAGATCCTGCGGCTCGGTCGGGCGCACGGCCTCGGGGAGCCGGTGCCACAGCGTGACCGGGTGGCCCATGGTCATGCGTACGCCGGGTTCGGCGGCCCGGACGGCAGGTACCCCCGAGGCGGCGAGCCACTGGGCGACGGCCGTCTCGCGCTCGGCGCGTTCCCGTAGTTCCGGATGCAGCGTGGCATCCCGGCCGACCTTGGCCACCAGGTCGTCCACGGCGAACACCGCGTTCTCGCCCAGTGCGAGCAGCGCCGCGCCGCCGGGCAGCCCGGCGGCGGTCAGTACCTCGCGCGCACGCAATTCGTCCATGGCCCGATTTTCGCATCCGTGCAGGCCACCTTGACGAACGGACGGCCCGTCAGCACGATGACGGAGGCCGCCCGATCGGCCATACGGGTACGAAACCGATCCAATGATGTGAAGGGGTCGTATTCATGACATTGGCGACCGCAATGACGCGGTCCGGGCGCGGAACTCCACGCAACGGACGGGGCAGACGGGACGGGGCGTCCTGGTTCCTGGTGCTTCCCGCGCTGATACCGATCCTCATCCTCAGCGTCGGACCCCTTCTGTACGGGATCGCGCTGGCCTTCACCGACGCCCAGTCGGGCCGCACCCGCTCCACGCAGTGGATCGGCGGACTCAACTTCCAGGACCTGCTGCACGACACCCTCTTCTGGGACTCCTTCCGGATCGGTCTGCTGTGGGCCGTCGGCGTGACGGTCCCGCAGTTCGTGCTCGCGCTCGGCCTCGCCCTGCTGCTCAGCGCCAACCTGCGGATGCGCTGGCTGGCCAGAGCGCTGGCGATCATCCCCTGGGCGATGCCCGAGGTCGTCGTGGGCATGATGTGGCGCCTCGTCTACAACCCCGACGCGGGCATCCTCAACGAGACCATCCGCGACCTGGGCCTCGGCGACGGCAGGGACTGGCTCACCGGGCTCGCGACCGCCCTGCCCGCGGTGATCGTCGTGGGCGTCTGGGCGGGCATGCCGCAGACCACCGTCGCGCTGCTGGCCGGACTGCAGAACACCCCGCACGAACTCCACGAGGCGGCGGCGCTCGACGGCGCGGGGGCCTGGCGTCGCTTCCGTACCGTCACCTGGCCCGCGCTCAAGCCGGTCGCGCTCGCGATCACCGCGCTGAACTTCATCTGGAACTTCAACTCCTTCGCCCTGGTCTATGTGCTGACCAGCGGAGGTCCGGGAGGGCGGACCCGGCTCCCCATGCTCTTCGCCTACGAAGAGGCTTTCCGCTACGGGCAGTTCGGATATGCCGCGGCGATGGGCTGCGTGATGGTCGCGGTGATCTCCGTGATCTTCGCGTTCCATCTCGTCGGCCGGCTCAGGGGAGGGGACGACGCATGAGTCTGCGCACCGGCCGTACCGCACGGGCGGGGCAGTACGCCGCGCTCCTGTGCTACCTCGTGTTCCTGGCGTTCCCGTTCCTCTGGCTGGTCTCGACCGCGTTCAAGCCGGCCCGCGAGTTGGGGTCGCTGCATCCCACGTGGATTCCCGAGGCCCCGACGCTGGACAACTTCCGGCAGGCCTTCGACGAGCAGCCGCTTCTTTCCGCCGCCGCCAATTCGCTCACCACCGCGCTCTCGGCGGCCGTCATCACGGTCGTCATCGCCACACCCATGGCGTACGTGATGGCCCGCCACCGGGGCAGGCTCTCCACCGCCGCCACCGGATGGGTCGTGGTCAGCCAGGCGTTCCCGTTCGTGCTGGTGATCATTCCGCTCTTCCTGGTGCTCAAGAACCTGCACCTGATCAACTCGCTGTGGGGGCTGGTCATGGTCTACGTGGTGTGGTCGCTGCCCTTCGCGCTGTGGATGCTGGCCGGATATGTGCGGGCCGTGCCGCCCGAACTGGAGGAGGCCGCCGCCGTCGACGGGGCGGGCAGGGTGCGCATACTCGTCTCGGTCACCGCCCCGCTGCTGGCACCCGGAATCGTCGCCACCGCACTCTTCGCGTTCATCACCGCATGGAACGAGTTCTTCTTCGCTCTCGTCCTGCTCAAGACACCGGAGAAGCAGACCTTGCCGGTCGTACTCACCCATTTCCTCGGTGCGGAGGGCGCGGCCGACCTCGGGCCGCTGGCCGCCGCCGCGTTCCTCGCCACCCTCCCCTCCCTCGTCCTCTTCGCGGTCATCCAGAAGCGGATCACGGGCGGACTGACGGCCGGGGCGGTGAAGAACTGATGCGCGCGCCCACCGTGGCGAGGGCGGCCGCCGCCGTGGCTGCCGCGCTGGTCCTCCTGCTCGGCGGCTGTTCGGGCGACGGCGGCGGTAAGGACGCCGACGGCACGATCCGGCTGAGCTTCCAGTCACTGGCCTGGCAGAAGGAGTCCGTCGACGCCAACAAGCAGCTGGTCCGGGAGTGGAACGCGACCCACCCCGGCATCCAGGTGGACTACGTCCAGGGGAGCTGGGACAACGTCCACGACCAGCTGCTCACCTCCTTCGAGGGCGGGGAGGCGCCGGACATCATCCATGACGCCTCCGACGACCTCGCGGACTTCGCGTACGGCGGCTACCTCGCCGATCTGCGCACCCTCCTGCCGGAGCGGCTGGCCGAGGACATCCCGCGGCAGTCCTGGCGGACCACCACCTTCGGCGACGGTGTCTACGGGGTGCCGTTCCTCCAGGAACCCCGGGTCCTGATCGCCAACACCGAGATTCTCGAGTCGTCGGGCGTACGGATCCCGACCCCCGAGAAGCCGTGGAGCTGGCCCGAGTTCCGGCAGATCACCGGAAAGCTTACGGAGAAGGGGAGGTACGGAGTCGCCTGGCCGCTCAAGGAGCCGGTCTCCGTCACCCTCAACCTCGGCCTCTCCGCCGGGGGACAGCTCTTCCACCGCGGGGCCGACGGCAAGGCGGCCATCCGCTTCGAGGACGGTGACCAGGTCATGCCCGGCACGGTCCGGGCCCAGGTCGACACCGACCACAGCGCCGCCCGCACCGCGCTCGGCATGAGCGGCTCGGACACCCTCCCCGGGTTCTTCGGCGGCACGTACGCCATGGTGCCGCTCGGGTTCTCGTACCGTCAGCAGGTCGTCGAGCAGGCCCCGGAGGGCTTCGATTGGACGGTCCTGCCCGCCCCGGCCGGCAATGAGGGCCTCGCCCAGGGCGTGAGCCCGCAGACGCTCTCGGTGGCGCAGGACAGCGCCCACAAGAAGGAGGCCGTGCAGTTCATCGACTTCCTGCTGCGCCCGCAGAACATGGTGCGCCTCGCACGGGGCGACTGGA
This sequence comes from Streptomyces sp. NBC_00887, assembly GCF_045207585.1. Lineage (NCBI taxonomy): Bacteria > Bacillati > Actinomycetota > Actinomycetes > Kitasatosporales > Streptomycetaceae > Streptomyces > Streptomyces sp. NBC_00887. The sequence goes on along the minus strand of NZ_CP108788.1, from coordinate 3,736,255 downwards.
TGCTGCCGACCGGCACGAAGGCCCTGGCCGACCCCGCGCTGCACACCGCCGAGAACGGCTGGGCAACCGGCACGGCACTCGCCCGCGCGCTGCGCCCCGCCCCCGCGCAGTCGGTGCGCGGCTACCCCGAATGGAAGGACAAGGTCGCCACACCCGCACTCCAGGAGTACTACAGCGGGGCGATCGACACCGAGGAGCTGAAGAAGCGCCTGGTCGAGGACGGGAATCGGGTGCTGGCCCGGTACCAGCGCTGATCCGGAGACCTCAATAGACTGGACGAGACGTATCGTCTCGCTTATGCTGGCGGGCATGACACCGACCCCGCGCGCCCATGTCGCCATGTTCTCCATCGCCGCCCACGGGCACGTGAACCCGAGCCTGGAGGTGATCCGGGAGCTCGTCGCCCGTGGGTACCGCGTCAGCTACGCCATCCCGGCCTCCTTCGCCGAGAAGGTCGCCGCCACCGGAGCCGATCCGGTGATCTACTCCTCCGTGCTGCCCACCGAGGAGAACCCGGAGGACTGGGGCACGGAACTCATCGACAACATCGAGCCGTTCCTGGAGGACGCCGTGCAGGCTCTCCCCCAGCTCGCCGAGGCCTTCGCCGGCGACGAACCGGACCTGGTCCTGCACGACATCACCTCCTACCCGGCGCGGGTCCTCGCCCACCGCTGGGGCGTCCCCGCCGTCTCCCTCTGGCCCAACCTGGTCCCGTGGGAGGGGTACGAGAAGGAGATCGGCGAGCCGATGACGGCCGGGCTCAAGGAGACCGAGCGGGGCCGGGCCTACTACGCGCGCTTCCAGAGCTGGCTCGCGGAGAACGGCCTGGGGGACGTCTCCTCGGACGACTTCGTCGCCCGGCCGCGCCGTGCCGTGGTCCTGATCCCCGAGGCGCTCCAGCCCCACGCCGACCGGGTGGACCACGACGTGTACACCTTCGTCGGTGCCTGCCAGGGCGAGCGTGCCGACCAGGGCGGGTGGAAGCGCCCCGCCGACGCCGGGAAGGTCCTGCTGGTGTCGCTCGGGTCGTCGTTCACCAACGAGCCGGAGTTCTACCGCGAGTGCGTCAAGGCCTTCGGGGGCCTGCCGGGCTGGCACGTCGTGCTCCAGATCGGTACGCATGTCGCCCCGTCCGCGCTCGGGGACGTACCCGCGAACATCGAAGTGCACTCCTGGGTGCCGCAGTTGTCCGTGCTCAAGCAGGCGGACGCCTTCATCACCCACGCCGGCGCCGGCGGCAGCCAGGAAGGACTCGCCACCGGCACCCCGATGGTCGCCGTCCCGCAGGCCGTCGACCAGTACGGCAACGCGGACATGCTCCAGGCGCTCGGCGTGGCCAGGCACCTTCCCAAGGAGGAGGCCGACGCCACGTCCCTGCGCGCCGCCGTGCTCGCCCTGGTGGATGACCCGGAGGTGGCCGAGAAGCTCGCCCGGGTGCGGGAACGGATGGCGGGGGAGGGCGGCACGAAGCGGGCAGCCGACCTCATCGAGGCCGAACTGCCCGCCTGATTCCGGACGCGGCCGGACCGTCCCGCGCGCGACGCGGCCGGACCGTCCCGCACCCGGGTCCGGACGCGGCCGCACCGTGACGCGGCTTCCGCGACCGGTCAGACCGTGACGCGCTCCGGCTCGTCGTCCCCGCGCACCGCGGGCGCGGCGGCCGGAGCGGCATCGGTCAGGGCCGACTCGTCATGGGTGAGGTCCGGCAGCCAGCGCAGCCACCTGGGCATGTACCAGTTGCGCTCGTCGAGCAGCGCCATGACCGCCGGGAGCAGCACCCCGCGGATGATCGTGGCATCGATCAGGACGGCGGCGGCGAGGCCGACGCCCATCTGCTTCATGGACTGCATGGACAGTGTGCCGAAGATGGCGAAGACCGCGACCATGATGACCGCCGCACTCGTCACCACGCCCGCCGTCGAGACCACTCCGTGGGCGATGGCGTCCCGGGTCGTGCGGCCCTGCATCCGGGCCTCACGGATCCGCGACACCACGAACACGTGGTAGTCCATCGAGAGCCCGAAGAGGATCACGAAGAGGAACAGCGGCAGCCAGGAGATGATCGCGCCGACCCCCTCGGCGCCGACGAGCGAGGCGCCCCAGCCGTGCTGGAAGACCGCGGTGAGGATGCCGTAGGCCGCGCCCACCGAGAGCAGGTTGAGCAGGATCGACGTCACCGCGATCGTCAGGGAGCGGAAGCAGAGCAGCATCAGGACGAAGGCGAAGACGATCACGAAGGCGAAGACCGGGACGACCGAGCCGACGATCTGGTCGTTGAAGTCCTTCGAGCCGGCGACCTGGCCGGTGATCGGTGCCTCCACCCCTTCGGCCTTGAGCAGTGTGTCCGGCCGTACGCGGTCGCGCAGCAGGTCCAGGCTCTTCTCCGCCTTCTCCTGATCGGAACCCCCGACCAGCGGAACGGAGATGATCGCGACGTTCTCCGCGTCGTGCGTCACCATGTCGACGGGGCCCTTGGAGGCCCCCGAAGCGACGGCCTGACGGCGGAATTCGGCCAGCGCCTCACGCACCGGGGCCGCGCTGATGTCGTCCGCCTTCACCACGACCCGCGCCGGGTCGGCGCCGCCGGGGAACGCCTCGTTGAGCCGGTCGTACGTCTGCACGATCGGCAGGGAGTCGCCGAACTCCTGGTCCAGGGTGAGGTTCTGGGTGTTCATGCCCAGGGCGGGCAGGGCGATGGCGGCCAGGGCGCCGGCCGCGAGGACCAAGGACGTCCACGGCCTGCGGAGCACGGAGGAGAGCACGGCACGCCACACCCGGCTCTCGCCCCCGCCGGAGCCCTTGCCCCGGGAGCGCTTGATCCGGTCGATGAACGGCAGGCGGCCCTTGTCGACACGCTCACCCAGCAGGGAGAGCAGCGCGGGCAGCACCGTCACCGAGCCGACCATCGCCACCGCGACGACCATCAACGAGGCCAGGCCCATCGCCTCGAACTCCGCGATCCCGGTGAACAGCATGCCCGCCATCGCGACGCACACCGTCACTCCGGAGACGATCACGGCACGACCGCTGGTTGCCGCGGCGATCATCAGGGCCGTTCGGGCATCACGTCCGGCAGCCCGCTCCTCCCGTTCACGACGCAGATAGAACAGGCAGTAGTCGACGCCGACGGCGAGGCCGACCAGGAGCATCACCGAGTCGGCGGTCTCGCTCATCGGCTGGACATGGCTGACCAGGGCCATCAGCCCCATGGTCGCGACGATCGCCGTCATGGCCAGGGCCACCGGCAGCAGCGCGGCGACCAGCGCCCCGAAGGCGATCAGGAGGATTCCCAGGGCGACCGGTACGGCGGAGAGTTCGGCCCGTTTGAAGTCCTCGCCGAACGCGTCGTCGAAGGTCTTGTTCATGCTGGCGTCGCCGATCTCCTCGATCACCAGCCCGTCGTGCTCCCCCTGGACCCTCTCGACGGCGGTGAGGACGGGCTCGATGCGCTCCGTCGCCGTCTCCCGGTCACCGGTGATCTCGAACTGGACGAGCGCGGTCCGCCCGTCGTCGGAGATGGACCTCGAGTCGTAGGGCGAGGTCACCCCGGTGACCTCGCCGGTGGCCTCGACCGCCTCGATCACCGAGTCCACCGCGGCGCGGACCTCCGGGGCCGTCGCCTTGACCGAGGCGTCCTCCGCCTGGATCAGCACCGTTTCGTCGACCGAGTTCTTGAGCCCCGCGCTCTCGGTGATCTGGATTGCCCGGCTCACCTCCCCGGACATCGCCTCACTGTCCTTGACGTCGACCCGGCCGGCAGCCGTGCCGAGTCCCATCGCCAGGACGACGAAGAGCACCCAGATGCCCACGGCAGCCCACCGGTGCCGCGCACTCCAGCCACCCGCCCGGGCGGCGATGCCGTGTACCCGCGGCCTTCCCTTGCGCGCCGAATCCGTTTTTCCCATGACCGGGACAGCCCCCTCGTGAGCGACGCCGGCGGGGTGCCACCGTCTCCACTTCGAAGCTAAGGGCGGAATAAGGGCCGCTCCTCCTGCTCCCTGGTGAACCGGTGCGGGGCGTTTCTCCTCCTTGCGGGGTGGGTGGATCCCCGACGAGGAGGATGCAAGCCCCTTACATGTAAAGGCGGTTGGTCCGGTTGCCTGACCCGGCCGGGAGGTGCTGTGTTTTTTATGTCGAAAGTCTGGTGACTGCGTGACGGCTGCATGAAGGTCTTGATCTGGGCGCGTCAATCGAGCAGGGTTTCGAGGCAACCCCCGGAGGATTTCCGGCCGAGGGTCAATCCCCCCACAAAGAATGACGAGGAGCGCCCTCTTCATGGCAATTCACAAGCGCGCACGCCGGATCAAGCTGACCGCCGCGATAACTGCCGTGGCAGCCGCAGCCGGTGTCACCCTGATGAACACCTCGTTCGCCGGAGCCGCGCCGGCTCCCGCGCTCGGCACGGTCTACGGGGCCGACGCGGCCACCGCCGTCTCGGGCAGCTACATCGTGATGCTGGACCAGAAGGCCGACAAGGCCGAGCTCGCCGAGGAGTACGGCGGCAAGCTGAAGCGGAACTACACCTCGGCCATCAACGGCTTCTCGGCCAGCGGCCTTTCGGAGACCGAGGCCAAGCGGCTCGCGGCCGACCCGGCCGTCTCCAAGGTCGTCCAGAACAAGAAGTTCAGCATCAACGCCACGCAGGACAACCCGCCGTCCTGGGGTCTGGACCGGATCGACCAGGCCGAGACCGCGGGTGACGGCGCGTACACCTACCCGGACGCAGCGGGCGAGGGCGTCACGGCGTATGTCATCGACACCGGTGTCCGTGTCACGCACACCGACTTCGAGGGCCGTGCCACGTCGGGCTTCGACGCGGTGGACAACGACGACGACGCGAACGACGGCAACGGACACGGCACCCACGTGGCCGGCACGATCGCGGGCGCGGCCCACGGTGTCGCCAAGAAGGCGAAGATCGTGGCCGTGCGCGTCCTGGACGACGCGGGCTCCGGCACCACCGAGCAGGTCGTCGCGGGCATCGACTGGGTCACCGGGAACCACCAGGGCCCGTCCGTCGCCAACATGAGCCTCGGCGGCGGGGCGGACCCCGCCCTCGACGCCGCGGTCCAGAAGGCGATCGCCTCCGGTGTCACCTTCGCGGTGGCGGCGGGCAACGAGTCGAGCGACGCGGGCGAGGGCTCCCCGTCCCGCGTCCCCGAGGCCATCACGGTCGCCTCGTCCACCGAGGCCGACGAGCAGTCGTCGTTCTCCAACTATGGTTCCGTCGTGGACATCTACGCTCCCGGCTCGGAGATCACGTCGGCCTGGAACGACAGCGACGACGGCACCAACACCATCTCCGGTACGTCCATGGCGACCCCGCACGTCGTCGGGGCCGCCGCCGTCTACCTCGGCGGGCACCCGGACGCCACCCCGGAGGCGGTCACCGCGGCGCTCACCGAGGGGGCCACCCCGGACGTGATCTCCCATGCGACCGAAGGCACGGCGAACAAGCTCCTGAAGATCGTCGAGTAACAGGTACGCAGGCCGCCGCGCCCTCCCCCACGGGGCGCGGCGGCCGTCACCGGCAGGAAGACCGACCTAAGGTGGGGGCATGAGCACGATGTACGCGGCGCTGCTGCGCGGGATCAATGTCGGCGGGCACCGGAAAGTTCCGATGGCGGAACTCCGCACGCTGCTCACGGAACTGGGGCACGGCGACGTCGCCACCTACCTGCAGAGCGGGAACGCCGTCTTCAGCAGCGCGTCGGGTGACGAGAAGACCCTGGCCGCGGAGCTGGAGAAGGCCATCGAGGCGCGGTTCGGATTCACGGTGACCTGTCTGGTGCGCTCCGGTCCCTATCTGGCCGCCGTGGCCGACGCCTGCCCGTTCCCGGCAGCCGAGCTCGAGGGCAAGCAGCTGCACGTCACCTATTTCGACGGGCCCGTCGCCGCCGCCCGCTTCGCCCCGCTCGACACGGCCGCGTTCCGCCCCGAGGAATTCCGGCTCGGCGAGCGTGAGCTCTATCTGTACGCCCCCGAAGGGCTCGGCCGCTCCAAGCTGGCTGAAGCCCTTGCGCGGCCCGCCCTCAACAAGGACCTCATCGGCACCACTCGTAACTGGAACACGGTGGTCAAACTCGTGGAGATGACGCGTGACTGAGCCTTCGCCCGCCGTGGCCGCAGCCATCGAGGGCGAGCTCCGCCTCCTCGACCCGACGGTACGTGCCTCCGCGGATCTGCTGGCCACCATGCTGCACCCCGGATTCCGGGAGATCGGCACCAGCGGCCGGCTGTGGGACCGTGACACGATCATCGCCGCACTCACCGCCGATGACGCGGCCACGCCCAGTCCCCTGACCGCTTCACGGATGCGGGGGGAGCAGCTCGCCGCGGATCTGGTGCAGCTCACCTTCGACACGGAGTCCAAAGGGCTGCGTTCGCACCGCAGTTCGTTGTGGAGGCTGACCGGAAACGGCTGGCAGCTCTACTTCCACCAGGCCACCCCGTTCATCGACGACCCCTTTGCCGAGGTCTGACCGCGCCACGTCGCCGTGCAGCACAGGCCGGGGTGGGTCCGCAAGAGTGCCGCCCCGGTCTGATGTCTGCGTCAGAACCGGCCGATTCTCGCCGGTGGGGATGATTCCGGCCACCTGGATCGCCCGGGCAATTCGGCGGTAAGCCATCCGAACGGGCGAGGCCGTGCAGGGCTGGATGCGGGCCCCGCGGCCGTGCGCGCGCCGGCTCGGCGGACCGTTGCGGCGTGTGTGATCGCGACGCCCGCCCCTGTGGAGCCGGGTGGGGCCCATGGTTCACGGTTTGCTGCAATTCGCTGCGGGTGTCCGTTCGGTGAGCGGACGCGGGCGTTCGGAGGTCACCTGGTCGCGTATCGGGGTTCACTGCCCGTTCTCCGGTGTCGAGTCCGGAAGGCGACCTTGCCACCGGACCAAGTGGAGTCAAGGATTCGGGGCGTGCGATTGGCAGGTCCACGACCAGAACCCACGGGTCCCGGACAGTCGCACGCTGTCGGTCCGCCCACCCAGCGGGCCGTGAATCCCCCCATCAATGGAGGATGTTGTGACCTTCAAGCGCTTCGCACCCCTCGGCGCCATCTCCAGACACGCCCGGCTCATCGCCGTGACCTCAGGTCTGGTCACCGCCGTCGCGCTTGCCGCACCGACCGCGGTCGCCCAGACGACAGCGGACACCACCGTGACGAAGGCCGAGCTCGCCGACGCCAGTTCCGCCGTGCGCGGTGCCGACGTCGCCGGTACGGCCTGGTACACCGACGCGAGCACCGGCAAGGTCGTCGTGACGGTCGACAGCACGGTGACCGCGTCCGAGATCGCCACGATCAAGAAGTCGGTCACCGACTCCGGAGCGAAGATCGATCTCAAGCACACCCCGGGCACGTTCAACAAGCTCATCGCCGGTGGCCAGGCCATCTACGCCGGTGGCGGCGGCCGCTGTTCCCTCGGCTTCAACGTACGCAGTGGCAGCACCTACTACGCGCTGACTGCCGGGCACTGCACCGAGATAGGCAGCACCTGGTACACCAACTCCGGCCAGACCGCCGTCCTCGGCTCGCGGGCGGGCACCAGCTTCCCCACCAATGACTACGGGCTGATCCGGCACTCCAACTCCGCCAACGCGGACGGCAGGGTCTACCTCTACAACGGCAGCTACCAGGACATCACCACGGCCGCCAATGCCAGGGTCGGCCAGGCGGTCAAGCGCAGCGGTTCCACCACCGGCGTGCACAGCGGCACCGTCACCGGTCTCAACGCGACGGTGAACTACGGCGGCGGCGACGTCGTCTACGGCATGATCCAGACCAACGTCTGCGCCGAGCCCGGGGACAGCGGCGGCTCGCTGTTCGCCGGCAGCACGGCGCTCGGCCTCACCTCGGGCGGCAGTGGCAACTGCTCCTCGGGCGGCACCACCTTCTTCCAGCCCGTCACCGAGGCGCTGAGCGCCTACGGCGTCAGCGTCTTCTAGGGCGGACTCACGGGCGTTGGGCACCACTGACCCGGCTCACCCCGACGGGCCGCGCCTCCCGGCGCGGCCCGTTGCCGTGCCCGCCCTCCGGCCACCACCGGAACGGCGGATCGCGGCACAGTGGCCCAGCCCGTCGATGGCTGATTGGCCCAGGGAGGCGGGCCACCGGTTCCTTAGGCTCGTTCCATGAGCACACACGCAGACGCCGCGACGGGCGGAACGGTCGTCGACTTCTACTTCGACCCCGCCTGCCCTTTCGCCTGGATCGCCTCACGCTGGATGCTGGAGGTCGAGCGGGAACGCGACATCGAGCTCCGCTTCCATGTGATGAGCCTCTACCTGCACAACACAGGCAACGAACTCCCCGGCTGGTACCGGGAGCTCGTCGACAAGTCGATCGGGCCGGTCCGGGTCCTGGTCGCCGCGGCGGCGGACCACGGGGACGAAGTCCTGCGCGACCTCTACACCGCACTCGGCACCCGCATCCACCAGCAGAAGAACGAGGACTTCGACGCGGTGACCGCCGAGTCGCTGGCCGAGCTGGGCCTGCCCGCCGCCCTCGCGTCCGCCGCGCACTCCCCGGCACACGACGAGGCCGTGCGCCGCAGCCACGACCGCGGCAAGGACCCGGCTGCGGACTCCTACGTCGGAACGCCCACGATCCATGTCGACGGCACGGTGTGGTTCGGCCCGGTCCTCAACTCGATCCCCCACGGCGAGGAGGCGGCGCGGCTCTTCGACAGCTTCCGCGTCCTGGCCGGCCACCCGGACTTCTTCGAGCTCAAGCGCACCCGTACCGGAAGCCTCGACTGCGGCTGAGCCCTCCCTGCCACGCGCTGAGCGACGTCATCCGGGCTGCCGGGACGGACGCCTCGTCGTACCGGTCCAGCAGCAGCCGGGCGAGGGCCGGCGAGGGGCCCAGCACGCCGGAGAGCACATCGGCCCCGGCTTCCTCGGCGCCCGCGGCGATCCGGTCGGGGAGCCGGCCGGGTGCGATGACGTACGGGGCCACCGCCACCCGCCGCGCCCCGTCGGCCCGCAGGGCACGCACCACGTCGGCGGTGCGGGGAAGGGATGCGGAGGCGAACGCAGGCCGCACGGCGCACCAACCGGTGTGCCGCAGCTCCCGCGCGATTTCAGCGATCACTGCGATCGCCTCCGGGTCTGTGGAGCCCGCCGAGGCCAGGACGAGCCCGGTCGAGCGCTTGTCGGCGGGGGAGACCCCGGCCTCGTGCAGGCGCTGCTCCAGCGCCGCGTTCAGCAGCGGGGACGGGCCGAGCACCTCGGCCTGACGGATACCCAGCCGCGGCAGCCGTGTCCGGGCCTCGTGCAGCACCGACGGGATGTCGGACTTGGCGTGGAAGGCCCGCGTCAGCAGCAGGGGAAGCGCGACGACCTCGCCCGCCCCCTCCGCGGCCAGGCGTTCCAGCACCCTGGGCACGGACGGGGCGTTGAACTCCAGGAAGCCCGTCTCCACGCGCAGCCCCGGCCGCAGCGACCGCACCCGCGCGGTGAGCGCGTGCACGGTCGCCGCGTGCCGCGGATCGCGGCTGCCGTGGGCGATGACGAGAAGGACCGGGGCAGACATGGAGACTCAGCTCTTGACGAGGAGACCGCGGCTGCGCAGCACCCGCCGCTCCAGCGGACTGAAGATCAGCAGGTCGATCGCGATGCCGACGAACAGGATGAGGATGATCGCCAGGAAGATCCCCGGCATGTCGAAGTTGTTGCGGCCGTTCTCCAGCAACTGGCCGAGTCCCAGACCGAGATCGGGCGAGGACGCGATGATCTCGGCGGCCATCAGCGAACGCCAGGAGAACGCCCAGCCCTGCTTGAGACCCGCCAGGTAGCCCGGCAGAGCGGCCGGCAGGACGATGTGCCAGGTCCCGCGCAGTCCGGTCGCACCGATCGTGCGGCCCGCGCGCAGGAACAGCGGCGGCACCTGGTCGACGCCCGAGACCAGCCCGTTGGCGACGGACGGGACGGCACCGAGCAGGATCACCGCGTACATCATCGAGTCGTTGAGCCCGAGCCAGATCACGGCCGGTGCCACCCAGGCCACCGACGGCAGGGACTGCAGTCCGGAAAGGATCGGTCCGATCGCCGCGCGGACCAGCTTCACCCTGGCCACCAGCAGACCCAGCGGGGTGCCGATGGCGACGGCCATCAGGAAACCGAGCAGACCGCGCGACACGCTGGTCCAGACGACCTCCAGCAGTGTTCCCTGCACCCACATGTCGGCGACGCTGTTCCACACGGCGGAGGGCGGCGGCAGCTTGTAGTCCTCGGTGACCTTCGCCCAGACCAGCAGCTGCCAGACCAGGATGACGAGAACCACCGCCACGGCCGGCGGCAGGACCTTGTTGAGCAGGACCTCACGGGCCGGTGTCCGCGGCACCTGGACGGCGTCCAGCGCGTCCAGCCCGGCTTCCAGCCCGGCCAGATCGTCGGACTTCGTGTCAGTGCTGGCCATGACGGCGGATCTCCCCACGCAGTTGTTCGGTGATCTCGACGGACAGCTCCGCCACGGCGGCGTCCTCGATGCGGCGCGGCTGCTTGATGTCGACCGTCCACTCACGGGCGATCCGGCCGGGCCGCGACGACAGCAGGATGACGCGCTGCGCGAGCCGTACCGCCTCACGCACGTTGTGGGTGACGAAGAGGACCGAGGCGTTCGTCTCGCGCCAGATCCGGGTCAGTTCGTCATGCAGGACGTCGCGGGTGATGGCGTCGAGCGCCGCGAACGGCTCGTCCATCAGCAGCAGTTGACTGTCCTGGGCGAGGGCCCGGGCCATCGCCACACGCTGGCGCATGCCGCCCGAGAGTTCGTGCACCCGCTTCCCGTACGCTCCGCCGAGCCGTACGAGTTCGAGGAGCCGCTCCGCCTCCGTGCGGCGGTCAGTCTTGGGGACGCCGCGCATCCGCAGTGCCAGTTCGATGTTCTTTCCCGCGGTCAGCCACGGGAAGAGGGCGTGCTCCTGGAACATCAGGGCCGGCCGCCCGCCGGGGGTCTCGATGGACCCCGCGGTCGGGCGGTCGAGTCCCGCCACCAGATTGAGCAGCGTCGACTTGCCGCACCCGGAGGCTCCCAGGAGGGTGACGAACTCGCCCGGAGCGACATCGAGCGTGATGTCGTCCAGGACGAGCTGCTGCCCCGTCGGTCCGGCGAAGGACTTGGAGACGTGCGTGATACGAGCGGCGTGCTCGACCGCTGCACGGTCCTCGGCCTTGTTGAGGGTGGTGGTCGCCATGGTCGTCACCTCCTGGGGAATCCGGGTACGGGTCAAGTTACTTGACGCCGAGACCGGCGTCGGCGATCTCGGGCTGACCCGCAGCCTTGAGAATCTTGTTCAGCGGCTTCAGGTCGTAGATGCCGTTGAGGTCGGGCTCCTCGAGGAGACCGGCCTTGACCGCGTGGTCAGCCTGCGCCTGGAGCGTCGCGGCCAGCGGGTCGTCGGTGATCTGGATGGACTCCCATGCCGGGTCGAGGACCTCTGCCGGCAGTTCCTTGCCGCTGAGCTCCTTGAGCGCGGCGTTGGCCGAGGCCTTCGCCTCGTCCGGATTGGCGGTGATCCACTTGTTGGTGTTCACCGTGCCGCGCAGCACCGCTTCGACGACATCGGGGTGCTCGGAGAGGAACTTCTGCGACACGATGATGTTCGTGATCACGAACTTGTTGTCGGGCCACAGCGTCGACTCGTCAAGGAGGACCTTCCCGCCCTCGGCGACCAGCTTGGACGCGGTCGGCTCGGGGACCCAGGCGCCGTCCAGGGAGCCCGACTTGTAGGCGTCCGGGGTCACCTTGTTGTCCGAGCGGACCACGGAGACGTCGCCCTTGCCGCTCTGGGCGTCGACCTTCCAGCCCTTCTCGGAGATCCAGTTGAGGAACGCGACGTCCTGGGTGTTGCCGAGCTGCGGGGTGGCGATCTTCTTGCCCTTGAGATCGTCCAGCGTCTTGATCTTCTTCGGGTTGACGACCAGCTTCACTCCGCCGGACGCCGAACCGCTGATGATCCGCAGGTTCTTGCCCTGGGACTTGGCGAAGCCGTTGACCGAGGGGGAGGGGCCGATGAAGCCGATGTCGATCGAACCCGCGTTGAGCGCCTCGATCTCCGAGGGCCCGGCGTTGAACGTCGAGGGCTTGACCGTGGTGCCGCCCAACTCCTTGGCGATCAGGCCTTCCTGGATACCGACCAGGGCGGTGGCGTGCGTGAGGTTCGGGAAGTAGCCGATCTTCACGGTGTCCGCGGAGAGCTTCTTTCCGTCGGCGGAGACGTTCGACTTCTTGGCGTCGTCGTCCTTCGCCTCGGAGCCGTAGCCGCAGGCGGTGAGCGCCACGGCGAGCAGCGGCAGAGCGGCGGCAGCGGCGAGGCTGCGGCGGAAAGTGGTACGGGGGGCAGACACGGGAGGCTTTCCTCTCGTCGGCCCGGTACTCACGTCCCCCGGAAGTCCGGGGACGCGACCGGGAGGTCGGCAGGTCTTCGTCTGAACGGGTGGTGCGGGCGGAGCAGCTGGTGCGAGCGGGCGCGCAGGCAGTGCGCGTACGTCATCACGCACATCGCCCGACCCCGCCCTGGCCGCTGCCGAGGGCGCCGCTGCCGACCCGGCCGCCCTCCTTCGCGAACGTCGAGAAGAAATCGGTGATCATCAGAAGTTCCACTCCGCATCCTCGGCGGCGGCGTCCGCGTCCGCGGCCGCGTCCGTGGCGGCGGTGAACGAGGCGCCCGCCATGCCGGCCGTCAGCGTCGTGCCGTCCGCGGGGTCGATCAGCAGGAACGAACCGGTGCGCCGCGAGTCCGCATAGGCGTCGAGCGCGAGCGGCTCGGCCGTACGGACCACGACCCGGCCGATGTCGTTGGCCACCAGCTGCCCGGGAGCCGGGTGCTGGGAGAGGTCGTCCAGCGTGAGCCGCGACGGGATGTCCTTGACGATCGCCTTGACCGTACGGGTGGTGTGCTTGAGCAGCACCCGCTGACCCACGGTGAGCGGCCGGTCGGCCACGTGACAGACGGTCGCCTCGACGTCCTGCGTGATGGCGGGAGCGTCGTCCGCGGGGGCGATCAGATCGCCGCGCGAGACGTCGATGTCGTCGGCCAGACGGATCGTCACCGACTGCGGGGCCCAGGCGATGTCGACGCTCTCGCCGAGCGCGTCGATCCCCTCGATCGTCGTCGTGCGCCCGGACGGCAGCACGGAGACGGTCTCACCGACCCGGAAGGCACCGGCGGCGATCTGACCGGCGTACCCCCGGTAGTCGGGGTGCTCGGCGGTCTGCGGGCGGATCACGTACTGCACCGGGAAGCGCGCGTGGCAGGCCGTCAGGTCGTGGCTGACCGGCACGGTCTCCAGGTGCTCCAGGACCGTCGGGCCGCCGTACCAGTCCATGTGGGCGGACGGTTCCACGACGTTGTCGCCGGCCAGTGCGGAGATCGGGATCGCGGTGATCTCGGGGACACCGAGGGAGGCCGCGTACGCGGTGAACTCCTCGGCTATGGCGGCGAACACGGGCTCCGCGTACTCGACCAGGTCCATCTTGTTCACGGCGAGCACGACGTGCGGGACACGGAGCAGCGCCGCGACGGCGGCGTGCCGGCGGGTCTGCTCGACGACGCCGTTGCGGGCGTCGACCAGGACGACGGCCAGCTCGGCCGTGGAGGCACCCGTGACCATGTTGCGGGTGTACTGCACGTGCCCCGGGGTGTCGGCGAGGATGAACCGGCGCCGGGTGGTGGCGAAGTAGCGGTACGCGACGTCGATGGTGATGCCCTGCTCGCGCTCGGCCCGCAGACCGTCGGTCAGGAGCGCCAGGTCGGGCGCCTCCTGGCCGCGGTTGGTCGAGGCCAGCGCGACGGCCTCCAACTGGTCGGTGAGGACCGACTTGGAGTCGTGCAGGAGCCGTCCCACCAGGGTGGACTTGCCGTCGTCGACGGACCCCGCGGTGGCGAACCGCAGCAGAGTGGTGGCCGACAACTGCTCAGAAGTCGTGGTCATTTAGAAGTACCCCTCGCGCTTGCGGTCTTCCATCGCGGCTTCGGACATCTTGTCGTCGGCGCGGGTCGCGCCCCGCTCGGTGAGCCGGGAGGCGGCGATCTCGGTGATCACGCCGTCGAGAGTGGTGGCGTCGGAGTCGACGGCGCCGGTGCAGGACATGTCGCCGACCGTGCGGTAACGGACCTGACGGGTTTCGACGGTCTCGTGGGCCTTGGGGCCGCCCCAGTCGCCTGCGGTCAGCCACATGCCGGAGCGGTTGAAGACCTCACGGTAGTGGGCGAAGTAGATCTGCGGGAGCTCGATGCCCTCGCGCTCGATGTACTGCCAGACGTCGAGCTCGGTCCAGTTGGAGATCGGGAAGACCCGGACGTGCTCACCGGCGGCGTGCCGGCCGTTGTACAGCTGCCACAGCTCGGGGCGCTGGCGGCGCGGGTCCCACTGGGAGAACTCGTCGCGCAGCGAGAAGACCCGCTCCTTGGCCCGGGCCTTCTCCTCGTCGCGGCGGCCGCCGCCGAACACGGCGTCGAAGCGGTGCTGCTGGATCGCCTCGGTCAGCGGGACGGTCTGCAGCGGGTTGCGGGTCCCGTCGGGACGCTCGCGGAGCTTGCCTGCGTCGATGTACTCCTGGACGGAGGCGACGTGCAGGCGCAGCCCGTGTTTCTCGACGGTGCGGTCACGGTATTCGAGGACCTCGGGGAAGTTGTGCCCGGTGTCGACGTGCAGCAGCGTGAAGGGGACCGGGGCCGGGGCGAACGCCTTGAGGGCCAGGTGCAGCATGAGGATCGAGTCCTTGCCGCCGGAGAAGAGGATCACCGGCCGCTCGAACTCTCCCGCCACCTCGCGGAAGATGTGCACTGCCTCGGACTCCAGGGAGTCGAGGTGGCTGAGCGCGTACGGATTGACAGTGCCTTCCGGCACGGTGGCGACAATGCTCACGCCAGGCCCCTCTCGGTGAGCAGCGCGCGAAGCGCCGCTGCGGACTCCTGCACGGTCTGCTGGTGCGACTCGATCCGCAGATCCGGCGACTCGGGTGCCTCGTAGGGGTCGTCGACCCCGGTGAGGCCGCTGATCTCGCCCGCCGCCTGCTTGGCGTACAGCCCCTTCACATCGCGTGCGGAGCACACCTCGACCGGCGTCGCCACGTGCACCTCCAGATAGGCGGTGCCCTCGGCGCCGTGGCGCTTGCGCACCGCGTCCCGGCTGTCGGCGTACGGGGCGATGACCGGCACGAGCACCTTCACGCCGTTGGCCGCCAGCAGTTCGGCGACGAAGCCGATCCGCTGGACGTTGGTGTGCCGGTCCTCGCGGGAGAAGCCGAGGCCCGCGGAGAGGAACTCCCGGATCTCGTCGCCGTCCAGAACTTCGACCCGGTGGCCGTCGCTGCGCAGTCGGCCCGCCAGCTCGTACGCGATGGTGGTCTTGCCCGCGCTCGGCAGACCGGTGAGCCAGACGGTGGCTCCCGTCTCCGTCACGCTCATCGAAATCTCCTGATCAGTCGTCATCAGCCGTGCAGTCCGCATTCGGTCTTTCCGCGTCCGGCCCAGCGGCCGGCCCGTGCGTCCTCGCCCTCCAGCACCCGCCGGGTGCAGGGCGCGCAGCCGACGGAGGCGTAACCGTCCATCAGCAGCGGGTTGGTCAGTACGCCGTGCTCGGCGACGTACGCGTCCACGTCGTCCTGGGTCCAGCGGGCGATCGGCGAGACCTTGACCTTGCGGCGCTTCTCGTCCCAGCCGACGACCGGGGTGTTCGCCCGGGTGGGGGACTCGTCGCGGCGCAGGCCGGTCGCCCAGGCCCCGTACGCGGTCAGGCCGTCCTCCAGCGGCTTGACCTTGCGCAGCGCGCAGCACAGGTCGGGGTCGCGGTCGTGCAGCTTCGGTCCGTGCTGGGCGTCCTGCTCGGCCACCGACTGGCGCGGGGTCAGCGTGATGACGTTGACGTCCATCACCGCGTCCACCGCGTCCCGGGTCCCGATCGTCTCCTCGAAGTGGTAGCCGGTGTCGAGGAACACCACGTCCACGCCGGGCGCGACGCGGGAGGCGAGGTGCGCGACGACCGCGTCCTCCATGGAGGAGGTGACACAGAACCTCTGGCCGAAGGTGTCGGTGGCCCACTTCAGGATGTCGAGCGCGGAGGCGTCCTCCAGCTCGCGCCCCGCACGTACCGCCAGCTCCTTCAGGGCCTCGTCGGTGAGCTCGCCGGCTTGCACTGTGTCCGTCATGTCCCGTCCCCTTCCACGTCGTTGCGCTGGAGTCCGTGGGCCAGCAGGCCCAGGAACTTCAGCTGGAACGCGCGATTGCAGGAAGCACATTCCCAGGCGCCGTGCCCCGCCTCGTGCGGCCGAAGGTCCTCGTCGCCGCAGTACGGGCAGTAGAAGGGGGCCGCTCGTTCGCTCATGACAGCGACTCCGCACTGGCTCGCGCCGCCCAGGTGGCGAAGCGCTCGTCGTCCTCGCGCTCCTCCTGGAACCTGCCGAGGACCCGCTCGACGTAGTCGGGCAGTTCGGCCGAAGTGACCTTCAGGCCGCGGACCTTGCGGCCGAAGCCGGCCTCCAGGCCGAGCGCGCCGCCGAGGTGCACCTGGTAGCCCTCGACCTGGTTGCCTTCGGCGTCGAGCATGAGCTGGCCCTTGAGACCGATGTCCGCCGTCTGGATGCGGGCGCAGGCGTTCGGGCAGCCGTTGATGTTGATGGTGAGCGGCTCCTCGAAGTCCGGCAGGCGGCGCTCCAGTTCGTCGATGAGCGCGGCGCCGCGCGCCTTCGTCTCGACGATCGCCAGCTTGCAGAACTCGATGCCGGTGCAGGCCATCGTGCCGCGCCGGAAGCTGGAGGGCTTCACCTGGAAGTCCAGTGCCTCCAGCCCGGCGGAGAGGGACTCGACCTGGTCCCGCTCCACATCGAGGATGATCATCTTCTGCTCGACGGTGGTGCGTACCCGTCCCGAGCCGTGTGCCTCGGCCAGCTCCGCGATCTTGGCCAGGGTGGAACCGTCCACCCGGCCGACGCGCGGGGCGAAGCCCACGTAGAAACGGCCGTCCTGCTGCTCGTGGACGCCGATGTGGTCGCGCCAGCGGGACGAGGGTTCGGCGGGCGCGGGGCCGTCCAGCAGCGGACGCTTCAGGTACTCGTCCTCCAGCACCTGACGGAACTTCGCGGGACCCCAGTCCGCCATCAGGAACTTGAGGCGGGCGCGCGTGCGGAGACGGCGGTAGCCGTAGTCGCGGAAGATGCCGACGACACCGGCCCACACATCGGGAACCTCGTCCAACGGGACCCAGGTGCCCAGGCGTTCGGCAAGTCGCGGGTTGGTGGACAGGCCGCCACCGACCCAGACGTCGAAGCCCGGACCGTGCTCGGGGTGGTCGACACCGACGAAGGCGATGTCGTTGATCTCGTGCACCACGTCCTGGACGGGCGAGCCGGAGATCGCGGTCTTGAACTTGCGCGGCAGGTTGGAGAACTCCGGGCTGCCGATGTACCGGTCGTGGATCTCGTCCACCGCGGGCGTGCCGTCGACGATCTCGTCCGCGGCGATGCCCGCGACGGGCGAGCCGATGATCACGCGGGGGCAGTCACCGCAGGCCTCGGTCGTGGAGAGCCCGACGGCCTCCAGCTTCTCCCAGATCGCCGGGACGTCCTCGATGCGGATCCAGTGCATCTGGACGTTCTGCCGGTCGGTGATGTCGGCCGTCCCGCGCGCGTACTGCTCGGAGATCTCACCGATCACCCGCAGTTGGGAGGTCGTCAGCCTGCCGCCGTCGATGCGGACCCGCAGCATGAAGTACGAGTCCTCGAGCTCCTCGGGCTCGAGGACCGCGGTCTTGCCGCCGTCGATGCCGGCCCGGCGCTGGGTGTACAGACCCCACCAGCGCATACGGCCGCGAAGATCGTTCGGGTCGATCGAGTCGAAGCCGCGCTTGGAGTAGATCGTCTCAATGCGTGTCCGCACGTTGAGACTGTCGTCGTCCTTCTTGAACTGCTCGTTCCCGTTGAGCGGGGTGTAGTGACCCATGGCCCACTGACCTTCACCACGGTGACGTCCGGCCTTGCGGCGAGGCGTGGCGGTAGCAGGCTGTTCGGGGGTGGCGGCCATGGCAAATACGTCCTTTGGGACTGCAGGAGGGCGGCTCTGAACGGCACACTCGCGTGAAGCGGGGCGGTGCGCAGGGATGAAGCGTGATCAGGAGGGCGGCGGTGCTGGAGACTCTCAGCGGGCCGGACAGATGGCGCTGGACATGCGGCCGAGGTCGACGTGCCGCCGACTCACCAAGGCAATTCCAGTTCCAGACATGAAGGAAGCCTGTCACGTGGATCTCGGGGGAGTCCACCACTATTCAGTATGTGGACCGGATGGTCCCGAAATGTGAGATGCGCTGTGGCGTCCATCACTTCCGGGATATCGGCAAAGCGACTTTGTCAGGCTGCGGAGTCGTCGTACGCGCCGGGCCAGGGGCCGGGGCTCACGGCATCGGGCTCCCGCTCGGTCCGGGTGTCGAACAGCCGGAAACCGCGGCGCAGGTAGTTGTCCATGGCGTGCGGGCCGTCGTTGGAGCAGGTGTGCACCCACACCCGCTCGGTGGGCATCCGCTCGGGGTGGCGTTCGGCCAGGTCCCACGCGCGCGCCACTCCGTACGACAGCAGATGGCCACCGATCCGGCGCCCCCGGAAGGCCGGGATCAGCCCGAAGTAGCCGATCTCGACCACACCGCCCTCCTGCGAGTCGAGCTCGATGAAACCGGCGGGGGTCCCGTTCTCGTACGCCACCCAGGTCTCCGTGCCCGGCCGGTCCAGGACCTCCTGCCACTGTGCGTACGTCAGCCCCAGCCGGTCGGTCCACCGGATGTCCCCGCCCACCGCCGTGTAGAGGAACCGGCTGAACTCCGGCAGTGCCGTCTGCGACCGGACGATCCGCACATCGCCCGTGGGAGCGGCCGCGGGGCGCAGATCGTCGGGCGAGGTCTGCTCCAGGGACCAGATGGTCACCTCGGAGGTCGGAGCGGCAGGGGCGATGGGAAGGGTGGGGTTGCTCATGGCCGCCAGAAAACCACGCCGCCCGCGCCGCGCCAAACCCGGTCCACGAAGGACCTGCGCCGCCCCGGACCCGCGCCGTCCCGGACCTGCGGCCCGCTGTCCGGCCACCCCCGCCCTGCCCGTCCAGGGATCCGCCCACCGCTGTCCGGCCGGTCTCAGACCGTACCCGCGGACGCACGCGTCCTGACCACCACCGGAGCGGTCGAACGGGGCAGCAGGTCCGCCGGCAGGTCCGGATGGATCACCTCCACCTCCACCCCCTCGCCGAAGCGGTACGGGCGATGGGCGAGCACCTCCGCCAGATGGCGCCGTATACGGGAGATCTCCGCCCGGACCGTCACCGTCCGGGTCGGGTCGCCGAATATGTCCTGGGCCAGCTCCGCCGCGGTGCGCCCCTCCCGGTGCAGGGCCAGGGCGTACAGCAGCTCCGCGTGGCGGGGGGAGAGACGCTGGGTCCAGGTGCCCACCGGGCCCGCCACATGCACCGCGAGCCCACGCTCCCGGCTCAGGTCGAGCACCACACGGCGCGGCGGTCCGTCGGCCCGGCCGTCCGCCACCTGCACGAGCCAGCCCCCCGGCAACGGCTCCACGAGGCACATCCCGAGCGACGCCAGCCACACCCGGCCCGGCTGCAGCGACTTCGGCAGCGGCAGCCGGTCCACCGGCGGCATCCCGACGACGGCGGCCAGCCACCCGTGGGTGTCCACCACCAGCGCACGGCCGCCCAGCCGGCACAGGATGGGCGCCGCCACCGACCGCAGCCGTTCGATCGCCACCAGGTGCCGAGTCCGCAGTTCGCTCTCCGCGAGCGAGGCCACCGAGCCGACCAATGCCAGCGTCGTCGGATGGAACGTGGACGCGGGTCCGCTGATGTCGACGATGCCCATCAGCCGTCCGTCGCGCGGATCGCGCACCGGGGCCGCCGCACACGTCCAGTTGTGCAGGGCGCGGATGAAGTGCTCGGCCGAGTGGACCTGCACCGGGGTGCGGGTGGCGAGCGCCGTGCCGATCGCGTTCGTCCCGGTCGTCGACTCCGACCAGGCGGCGCCCTCCTCCAGGCAGATGTCCTTGGCAAGGCGCATCACGGCCGTGTGGCCCTGGCGCCACAGCACCCGGCCCTCGTTGTCCGTGACGACCAGGATCTGCTGGGCCGCGTCGGCGATCGCGGCCAGCCCGTCGCGCAGCAGCGGCATGACGTCGCCGAGCACCGTGCTCCGGCGCCGGTGCTCGATCTCGTCCGCCTCCAGCAGCTCGCTCTCCGGCGACTGCTCGGGATCGATGCCGCTGCGGAGCACCCGGTCCCAGGACGCGTCGATCTCCGCGCGCGGGACCGGCACCCCGCGCGCGCCTGCCAGACGGGCCTCCCTGGCCCGGTGCACCAGGCGGGTGGCGGTCACCACCGACTGCGGGCCTGCTGCCGGTCGCGTTGCCACGGCACGGCTTGACTCCATGACGGGTTCCCCCAAAACAAAGCGTGGACCCGGTCCGGGCGGGAAAGCACCGGGTCCAGAAGGCCATCCTGCCGTGCATGGGCACGCGGCGCCGCGCACTCGCCACAATGGTTGCAACCCTTTGCAACTCTGGTGACAGGCCGCAGATCGTATGAGAGTGGCAGAACACCGGACTGGGAGTCCTCGGCTCCGCCGTCCGGTGGTCCACAAAGGTGGAGGGTGGTGCCGTGTCGGCGCAGCACCACCTTCCATCGTTGGCCCTAGCGCTCCTGGGGCCTTGCCCGCTCCACGATCGACGCCAGGTCCAGGCTGTGCGGCAGCGTCCCGAACGCGGAGCCCCAGTCCCCGCCGAGCCGCGAGGCGCAGAACGCGTCCGCCACCTCTGCGGGAGCCCAGCGCAGCAGCAGCGAGCCCTGGAGCACGAGCGCCATCCGCTCCACCAGCCGCCTGGCCCGCGCCTCCACGGCATCCAGATCCGCCAGCTCGGTCAGCAGGCCCTTGATCGCCGCGTCGAGCCGGTGGTCGGCGCCGCGCGCCTTGCCGACCTCCACCAGGAACGCGTTGAGGGCCTGCGGCTCGCGCTGGAGCGCGCGCAGCACATCGAGCGCCTGTACGTTGCCCGAGCCCTCCCAGATCGAGTTGAGCGGCGCCTCGCGCAGCAGCCGGGGCATCCCGGACTCCTCCACGTACCCGTTGCCGCCGAGGCACTCCAGGGCCTCGCCGACGACCGCGCCGCACCGCTTCGTCACCCAGTACTTGGCGGTCGGCACCGCGATCCGCAGGAAGGCGCGCTCCGTGTCCGTGTCCGCGTCGTACGCGGCGGCCAGCCGCAGCGCCAGCGTCGTCGCCGCCTCCGACTCCAGGGCCAGATCGGCCAGGACGTTGCGCATCAGCGGCTTGTCGATCAGCAGTCCACCGAACGCGCTGCGGTACGCGGTGTGATGGATCGCCTGCGCCACCGCCTGCCGCATCAGCGCCGACGATCCGACCACACAGTCCAGCCGGGTCGCCGCCACCATCTCGATGATGGTGCGCACCCCGCGCCCCTCCTCGCCCACCCGGCGCGCCCAGGTCCCGTCGAACTCGACCTCGGCGGAGGCGTTGGACCTGTTGCCCAGTTTGTCCTTGAGGCGCTGGATCGCGAACGCGTTGCGGTCCCCGTCCGGCAGGACGCGCGGGACGAGGAAGCAACTCAGCCCGCCCGGCGCCTGCGCCAGCACCAGGAAGCCGTCGGACATGGGTGCCGAGCAGAACCACTTGTGGCCGGTGAGCAGGTATTCGCCGTCGCCGGCCAGCGGCTCGGCGCGGGTCGTGTTGGAGCGCACATCGGTGCCGCCCTGCTTCTCCGTCATGCCCATCCCGAAGAGCACGCCGGCCTTCTGCGACGGAGGCCGCAATCCCTCCTCGTACACGTGCGAGGTCAGCAGCGGTTCCCACTCGGCGGCCAGCGCCGGATCGGTCCGCAGCGCGGGGACGGCGGCGTGCGTCATCGACAGCGGGCAGCCGTGGCCGGCCTCGGCCTGCGTCCACACCAGGAACCCGGCCGCCCTCCGGACGTGTCCGGCGGGCCGGCCCCAGGCGTCCGTCAGACCGGCCGAGACCGCATGACCGAGCAGCCGGTGCCAGGCCGGATGGAACTCCACTTCGTCGACGCGGTGTCCGTAACGGTCGTGCGTGTGAAGGCCGGGCGGATTCTCGTTCGCCTGAGCACCCCACCGCTGCGCCTGGGCGGAGCCGGCGGACAGACCGAGCGCCCCGAGTTCCCTCCGCGCCTCGGGGAGGATCTCGGGCGCGAGGTGCCGCTCGACCGCTTCGGTGAGAGCGCGGTCGGTGGCGAAGACGTCATAGCCGACCAGCGGCGGAACCTGGTTGGTCACTGTGTGGGTGCTTGGTGCCATGCCGATACGGTAAGGAGGTGCAGGCAGCAAACGAAACACCCGAGCGGCCACCGGGTCGGCTCCACCGGGCTCGAGTCCTCTACCGCAATGTATCCAAGCGGCAGATGGCGTGGCAGTTGCTCAAGGACACGGTCAACTCGTGCATCGAATACCGCATCCTCGGTCTCGCGGCCGAGGCGGCGTTCTTCACCCTGCTGTCACTGCCGCCGCTGCTGCTCGGGCTGATCGGCCTGCTCGGCTACGTCGACGACTGGACAGCCACCACCACGGTCGCCTCCATCGAGCGCAACATCCTCGGCGCGGTGCAGACCGTGCTGTCCGAGCGGGGGGTGAAGGACATCGCCAGACCGCTCATGGACGACGTGACGACCGGTGCGCGCCCCGACGTCATCTCCATCGGCTTCGCGATCGCCCTCTGGTCGGGTTCCCGTGCGGTGAACGTCTTCATCGACACCATCACCGTGATGTACGGGCTCGACGGGCACCGGGGCATCGTCAAGACCCGCCTGCTCGCCTTCCTGCTGTACGTGGTCGCCCTGCTGCTGGGAGCGGTGGTTCTGCCGTTGCTGGTGGTCGGTCCCGACCGGGTGGTGGAGTTCATCCCGTGGGGCACCGAGGTACTCGCCGTCCTGTACTGGCCGTTGGTCATCGCGCTGTCGATCGCGTTCCTGACGACGCTCTACCACGTCTCGGTACCCGTCCGTTCGCCGTGGATCGAGGATGTTCCCGGTGCGCTGGTGGCGCTCGGTATGTGGGTGGTGGGCTGCTTCCTGCTGCGGATCTACCTCACGAACACGGTCGAAGGGCCCACGATCTACGGTTCGTTGGCCGCGCCCATCGCCGTCCTGCTCTGGATAGGTATTTCAGCATTCGCCGTACTCGTCGGTGCTGCGGTGAATGCCGCGATCGACCGGGTATGGCCCTCACTCGCCACCGCCGCGGCACGTGCGGCCAACGAGCGGTTGCGGGCGGCCCAGGCCGCCGAACTCGTGGCCCGGACCCAGTCGGCGAACTGGGACGCCTACGCGGACGACGAGGACGACGACGTGTACATGCCGTCAGAGTTCCCCGAGCGCTGGTCCCGCTTCCTGCCGCCGGACGACGTGAAGTCCCGGCTCCATGCGAACCGGGACAAGGACGCCAAGGAGCAGTGACGCCGTAGCGTGGTGCCCATGGGTGCGGGCGCACGGTACGAGGAGCGGTCGTCGCGCTTCGGCGGCGCGACGGTCTGGAAGTGGAGCGGGCCGCGCGACCCGGCACGGGCCGTCCTGCCCGACGGTTGCATGGATCTGCTCTGGACCGGCGGCCGGCTCCTGGTTGCGGGCCCCGACACCCATGCGTTCACTGCCGATGAGGCCGGCCCCGGACCGTGCACCGGCATCCGCTTCGCGCCCGGAACGGCGCCCGCACTGCTCGGCGTACCCGCGCACGAACTGCGCGACCGGCGGGTCCCCCTCGACGCCGTGTGGCCGGGCGCGGAGGTCCGCAGACTGGCCGAGAGGATCGACGGGGCCGCCGACCCTGCCGCCGCGCTGGAGGACATCGCCCTGCGCAGGGCCGCCGACGCGAGCCCGCCGGACCCGCTCGCGGCGTCTGTCGCGGAGCGGCTCCGGCAAGGGTTCTCCGTCGCCGACACGGCCGGCTCGGTCGGCCTGGGAGCCCGCCAGCTGCACCGGCGCTCCCTGGCCGCCTTCGGATACGGGCCGAAAACCCTCGCCAGAATCCTGCGGCTGCAGCGCGCCCTCGCCCTCGTACGGGCCGGAACGCCGTACGCCGAGGCCGCCTGCCTCGCCGGGTGCACCGACCAGGCCCATCTGGCCCGTGAGGTGCGGGACCTGGCCGGTACGACGCTCGGCGGCCATCTCGCCGCGCTGGGCGGGGCCGGTCAGGCGCCGGCGAAGAGCGACACCGCGCTGCCGTCCGGATCGAGCACGACGGCATAGCGCTGCCCCCACACGGCGTCCCAGGGCTCAAGGTGGCCCTGGTATCCGGCACCGGTCAGGTCGGCGTACACGGCGTCGACCTCCGCCGGGCTGTCGCACAGGAAGGCGAGCCCGACACGCTCGCCGCCCTTCGAGCCGGTCCAGTCCGGATCGAAGGTACGGACGACGTCCTCCGTGTCCCACAGCAGACGCTGCCCGCCGGGCAGGGCCACTTCGACGTGGGGTGCGGTTTCGGCGTCGGCGGGGATGTCGAGTCCGAGCCGGCGGTAGAAGGCGAGCGATGCGGCCAGGTCCGCGGTGGTGATGCCGATCGCGTCGAGTCGTGGAGTCATGGACCGAAGGTATGCGGGTCACCGCTCGCAGGTCTTGTACGAAACGGTCACCGAGGTCACCCGGTGCAGGCGGAGGGCGAGGTACCCGGGTCCGTCAGCGGAAGGCCGAGCTGGGCGCGTTCGGTGAGCCAGCGGGTCGGCCGGTGGCGGGGGTCGCCGGTCGTCGCGTGCAGGGCGCGCTGCAGCTCAAGCATCCGTGCGGCACCGATCCGGTCGCCCCAGGCGAGTGGTCCCACCGGGTAGCCGAGCCCGGCCGTCACGGCCAGGTCGATGTCCGCCGGGGTGGCGAGCGAGCGCTCGGCGATCGACGCCGCGACGGACACCACCGAGGCGAGCAGCCGTTGCGCCACCGAACCGGCCGTGTCCCGCACCACCGACACGGCGTACGGCTCCTCGCCGTCCGCCGCGCGGGCCAGTACCGCACGGGCGTCCCGAGCGGCCGCCGGGTCGGCCGCGGGCGTCACCGCGAGCACGCGGCGGCGGCCTGCCGCAGGCAGCGGGTCCACGCCGAAGGTGCGCCCGGGGGGCAGGCCCAGCGAGGCCACCGCGGCGGCCACCGCGGTGCCCCAGACCGGGACCAGGACGACGGCGTCGTCGGAGGGCGCGGGGCCGCTCCCGACGGCGGCTCCCGCGGCGGTCAGCGCCGCACGGAGGGCGCCGGCGCCGGACACCGCGCCCGTGCCCGTGTCGGACGTCGTGCCCGTGTCCGTGTCCACCACGAACACCGGCCGGTCGGCGTCGCCTGTCACCGGCGCCTCCGCGGCGGGGGCGGGCGCCTGGGAGCCGTACGCGAACCAGCCCTGCCCGGTCTTGCGGCCGTGCAGGCCCGCGGCCACCCGGTTCGGGGTCAGGTAGGAGGGGCGGAGCCGGTCCTCGTACCGGAAGCCCTGCCAGATCGAGTCGATCACGGCCGCGGTCACATCGAGCCCCGTGAGGTCCATGAGCTCGAACGGACCCATCCGCAGCCCCAGCACGTCCCGGGCGATCCGGTCGATGCCCGCCGGGTCGGCGACCGACTCCTCCAGCAGCGCGAGCGCCTCGGTCACCAGACCGCGCCCGGCGTGGTTGACCAGGAAGCCGGGGGTGTCGGCGACCGTGACCGCACGGTGCCCGCAGCTCTCGACCAGCTCGGTCAGCGCCGGCGGGATCTCGGGGCGGGTGGCGGCTCCCGGCACGATCTCGACGATCTTCATGAGCGGTACGGGGTTGAAGAAGTGCAGCCCCGCCAGCCGCGTCGGGTCCTTCAGCGACGCGGCGATGCGGGTCACCGACAGGGACGAGGTGTTGGTCGCGAAGACGGCGGAGCCGGGCAGGGCCTGCTCGAGCTTCCCGAACACCTCCGCCTTGGTGTCCAGGTCCTCCCGTACGGCCTCGATGACCAGGTCGACGTCAGGTCCCTGTGCCCAGGGATCGTCCAGGGGGACCAACTGCTCCAGGGCGGCGGCACAGTCCCCGGCGGACATCCGGCCCTTGTCCACGGCGCGTTCCAGCATGGACCGTACGAAGTCCACGGCCGCCGTCACCGCCTCCGTACGGACGTCGCACAGCTCGACGGTGTGTCCGGCGGACGCCGCCCACTGGGCGATACCGCGGCCCATGGCTCCGGCGCCGACGATCCTGATACGCATGGAAGATGGGGTCCTCTCGGGGGTCGGGACGGTGAGTCGTCTCAGCGAAGATAGACGCGGTCGGGGTCGACGTCCTCCCGCAGGAGCCGCAGCTCCGCGGCAGTGGGCGGTGGCACGGTACCGACCGGATCGGCCACCTTCAGGTCCCAGCCCGTCGCCGCCCGCACCTGCTCCACCGTGACGCCCGGATGCACCGAGACCAGCCGGAGCTCCTCGCCGATGCCCTCGCGGGCCAGGATGCCCAGTTCGGTGATGACCCGGGTGACGCCGACCCCCAGCGGCCGGATGCCCTCGGCGAGCGCGCGGTCCGGGCCCGGTGTGGTGCAGAAGTCCAGGGTCTCGGTGAAGGAGCGCGGATTGTGGCGGCGCATCACCACGAAGACCTCGCGGGAGTTGGCCATCACCTCGATGCCGCCGCCGGAGCCGGGCAGCCGCACCGAGGGGCTCTCCCAGTCGCCGATCACGGAGGTGTTCAGGTTGCCCCACCGGTCGATCTGCGCCGCGCCCAGGAAGCCGACGTCGATGTGGCCGCCCTGCAGGACGTTGCCGAACAGGGCCGGCATCGACAGCACCGCCTCCGCGCCGGAGATGAGCACGGCGTCGGCGATGGTCTCGGGCAGATGTGAGGGGTGCGCCCCGCAGACCCCGGACTCGTACACGACCTCGATCTGCGGGGCCACCGTCAGATGGGCCAGCTCGGTGGCGAGCGTCGGCAGTCCGATTCCGGCGAAGACCGTTCGGCGCGCGGCCAGTTCGCGGGAGGCGACGACGGAGAGCAGCTCCGAGGAGGTGACGGTGCCCGGCTCGGTGGTGGTGGTCATGACCAGCTCCTTCTCGTGTTCCGCGCTCACAGCCGACGTCCGTAGTTCACCGGTTCGCTGAGCGCCTCGCCGACCGCGAGCCCTGCCCAGAAGTCCTCGCCCAGCCTGGCGACGTACTCGGAGTGGTCGGCCGTGCCGTACACCCACTCCCGCAGCCACTCCTGCAGCCGCTCCGGGTCCTTGCTGATGTGCGACCAGGCCCGGTAGAAGTCGTTGTCCCGGTCGTAGTAGCCCTGCGCGAACGAGGGGTGCGCGCCGCGCGGGCAGACGACGACGGCGTCCACCGCGTGGGCGGGGACGAGCGTGCGGTTCGGGTCCGAGCGGACGACCTCGTCGCCGACGATCTCCTCCACGACGACGACGGCCTTGCCGGCCGCGTACACGGCCTCCGCCTGGATGCCCGTCAGTCCCCACATCTGCGTGTTGCCCCTGCGGTCGGCCCGCTGGGCGTGGATGAACGTCACATCCGGGTTCACGGGCGGCACGACATAGATCTGCTCCGTTTCGCCGTCCGGCCCCGGATAGGGCGAGGCGACCTTGCGCAGATCGCTGTTGACGGACGGCAGATCGCTGCCCCCGTAGCTGCGCAGCGGATAGAACGGCAGCCGCTGGGCTCCGGCGAGATAGCGGCAGATCATGCCGTAGTGGCTGTACTCCTCGAAGGCGAGGGGTGCGGGGTCGCTGCTCTCGATCCGGCGCCGCAGCTCACCGAGCGAACCGGCGGAGGAGTTGCCCACGAAGGAGGAGACCAGCCGCGAGACGCAGCCCGCGGCGATCATCTGGTCCACCACGATGTCCGCCGTCATCCGCACGACCGTGAGGTCCCGGCGGCCCTGGCGGATGATCTCGTGCCCGGCCGCGGTGGGGATGAGGTGGGTGAAGCCTTCCAGGCAGACGGTGGCGCCGTCCTGGACGAAGGCGGCGACGGCCGCCTTCATCGACATGGTCTTGTCCGGCCCGTCGTCGGTCCTGTCCGTCCGGTCCACGGTGCTCCTCGGCGAGTGTGTGCTGGTCGCCCTACCGTGTCAGCGGCCATTGATTGCTGTCCAATACCAAATTAAGGTCGGATCAAGACCGCTGATTAATGAATGGGTGTCCCGTATGGAACTGCGTCATCTGACCGCCTTCACCGCCGTGGCCGAGGAGCTGCACTTCGGCCGGGCCGCCAAGCGGCTGCAGATGGCGCAGCCGCCGCTCAGCCAGCAGATCCGGCAGCTGGAGAAGGAGCTCGGCGTCCAGCTCTTCGAGCGCAACACCCGCTCGGTGCGGCTCACCAGCGCGGGGGAGTCGTTCCTCGAACCCGTACGGACCGTGCTCGACGACCTCGACACGGCGGTACGGGCGGCCAGGGCCGCGGGACGCGGCGAGTACGGCAGGGTCACCATCGGCTTCGCCGGCGCCTCCAGCCACGAGACGCTGCCGCAGCTGACCCGGGCCGTCCGTGCCGCCCACCCCGCGCTGGAGCTGGTCATGAAGGGGCAGACGTACGCCAACGTCGCCCTGTCCCGGGTCGCCGACGGATCGCTCGACCTGGGCTTCGTCCGCCTCCCGGTGACCCAGCCGGGAGTGGCCTACCGGGTGATCGACGAGGAGGAGCTGCTGTGCGCGCTGCCCTCCGACCACCGGCTGGCGCACCTCGAGAGCATCCCGATCGGGATCCTCGCCGACGAGCCCTTCGTCTCCTTCCCGGCCAACACCGGATCCACCGTGCGCGACGCCATGGTCGAGGCGTGCGAGGCCACCGGCTTCAATCCGCGTGTCGTGCAGGAGGCCCCCGACTCGTACACGATCCTGGCCCTGGTCGCCGCGGGCGTCGGTGTCACCCTCACCGTCTCCTCCTGCCGGCACATCCAGCAGAACGGGCTGGTGTATCGGCCCCTCGCCGGCCCGCCCATCCGGCGGCAGGCGGCGCTGGCCTGGCGCGCCGACAATCCCTCCGCGGCGCTCCGCGCGGTGCTGGCGGTCGCCGAGGAGGCCCTGCCGACGCCGTAGGGCACGCCCCCCGGGGCGATTGAGACGCGCTGCGTCTTGAAGAGGGGGCAACTCGATATTGGACCGACTCAGTGGTCGGGTGCGAAGGTCGCCCCACACACCCGAAACCGCCGAAAGGTGTCCCCCGTGCCCGACCAGACCGATGTCGTCATCTGCGAACCGCTGCGCACCCCCATCGGACGTTTCGGCGGAGCCTTCGCCCAGCAGACGCCGGCCGCGCTCGCCGCACGCGTCATCGCCGAGGTCGTCGCCCGTACGGGGATCGACCCGGCCCGGGTCGACGAGGTGATCCTCGGCCACGCCTACCCCACGTCGGACGCCCCGGCCATCGGCCGGGTAGCCGCGCTCGACGCCGGGCTCCCCGACTCCGTCACCGGCGCCCAGATCGACCGGCGCTGCGGGTCCGGCCTCCAGGCCGTCCTGGACGCGGCCATGCAGATCCGGGCCGGATTCAGCGACGTCGTGATCGCCGGCGGCGTCGACGTGATGAGCGCAGCCCCCTACTACACGCACGACGGCCGCTGGGGCATCAAGGGCCCCGGACTGCAGCTCCACGACTCACTGGCCCGCGGCCGGGTCACCGCCGGGGGCGCCAACCACCCCGTACCCGGCGGCATGATCGAGACCGCCGAGAACCTGCGGCGCGCCTACTCCATCGGCCGCGCCGACCAGGACGCCCTGGCCCTGCGCTCGCAGGCCCGCGCCGCCCGCGCCGCCGCGGAGGGCCGCTACGACGCCGAGACCGTCCCCGTCACCGTACGGAACCGCAAGGGCGATACGGTCGTGACCGCCGACGAGCACCCCCGCCCCGACACGACCGCCGAGCAACTCGCCGCGCTGCGCCCCATCATGGGCAAGTCCGACCCGGAGGCGACCGTCACCGCGGGCAACGCCAGCGGCCAGAACGACGCTGCCGCAGCCTGCCTGGTCACGAGCGCCGCCACCGCCGAACGGCTCGGGCTGACCCCACTGGTCCGGCTCGTCTCCTTCGCCCGGGCCGGTGTCCCCGCCGCGACCATGGGCATCGGTCCCGTACCGGCCACCCACGCGGCCCTCGGCCGTGCCGGCCTCACCCTCGCCGACCTCGACCTCATCGAGATCAACGAGGCCTTCGCCGCCCAGGTCCTGGCCTGCACCCGGGAGCTGGGCCTCGGTGAGAAGGACCACGAGCAGCGGATCAACGTCAACGGTTCCGGAGTCTCGCTCGGCCACCCGGTGGGCGCCACCGGGGCCCGCATCCTCGCCACGCTCACCCGCGAGATGCACCGCAGCGAGGCCCGCTACGGCCTGGAGACCATGTGCATCGGCGGCGGCCAGGGCCTCGCCGCGGTCTTCGAGCGCATCACCGTCTGAACGTCCCCCCGTCCCCGTCCCCTCTTCGAGGACTTTTTCCCTTCCCCCTCGCGTGACACCGGGCGTCTCCCGGGAGACGTCCCTGTCCGCCATGCCCCCATCCGCTTGATCGACGATGTTCACGGGAGCCACCTATGAGTGCGTCCACCGCAACCGCACGCGAGAAGACGAAAGCCGCCAACCGCGCAGGATTCGGAGCCTTCATCGGCTCCACCATCGAGTGGTTCGACTTCTACATCTACGGGACCGCGGCGGCGCTCGTCTTCGACAAGGTGTTCTTCCCCGAACTCGAAGGCCCCATGGGCACCCTGGTCGCCTTCGCGACCTTCTGGGTCGGCTTCCTCGCCCGCCCCGTCGGCGGCATCGTCTTCGGCCACTACGGCGACCGCCTCGGCCGCAAGAAGACCCTCGTCATCACCCTGCTGATGATGGGCATCTCCACCACCGCGATCGGTCTGCTCCCCGGATACGCCTCCATCGGCATCGCCGCCCCGATCCTGCTGGTCTGCATCCGCATGATCCAGGGCATCGGCCTCGGCGGTGAGTGGGGCGGATCCGTCCTGATCGCCTCCGAGCACGCCCCCAGGGGCAAGTCCGTGCTGTACGGGGCCTTCGCCCAGCAGGGCTCGCCCGTCGGCAACACCCTCTCGACGGTGAGCTTCCTGGCCATCAGCCAGCTGCCCGACGCCGCCTTCGTCTCCTGGGGCTGGCGGGTGCCGTTCCTCGCCTCCGCCGCACTCGTCATGGTCGGCCTGCTGGTCCGGCTCAAGGTCACCGAGTCCCCGGCCATGGCCAAGCTCATCGAGAAGAAGGAAGTCGTCAAGCTCCCGCTGACCGAGGTCCTGCGCAGCCACCCCATGCTGATCGTCCTCGGCATCGGCGCCTGCACGATCGGCCTGTCGGCGACCTACTTCAAGTCGACGTTCGCCCTGTCCTGGGCCACCACGTCGCTCGACTTCGACCGCAGCTCGTTCCTGACGATCATCCTGGTCGCCAACATCACCCAGATCATCGTCCAGCCCTTCGGTGCCGTCATCGCCACCCGGATGAAGAGCTGGTCCCGCGCCGTGATCGTGATGCTGGTGCCCGAACTGGTCCTGATGCCGGTGATGTTCGTCCTCATCAGCACCGAGAACTACGGGCTCGCGATGCTCGGGGTCGCCGTCGCCACCATCCCGCACTGCCTCTACTACGCGGCCCTCGCCGGCATGCTCGCCAGCCGCTTCCCCGCCCATCTGCGCTACACCGGCATCTCGCTCTGCTACCAGCTGTGCGGCACCCTGCTCGGCGGCACGACCCCGATCATCGGCCAGTTCCTGCTCAACCGGACGGGCTCGATCACCGCGGTCATCGCGTACGCCGTCTTCCAGGTGGCGCTGACCCTGGGCTGCATGCTGCTCCTGCTCAAGCGCCCCAACCACGACGAGCAGGCAGCGGAGCCGGTCGCCGCCCGCCGCACCGCGCCCGTCACCGCCTGACCGCCCCCGTACGAAGAGAACGGAGTACCGCCCCATGCCCCTGACCGTGCACGGCATCCCGGAGATCCTCGCCCTCGGCGGGCGCGACCTCGGGCACTCCGCCTGGAAGGAGGTCACCCAGGAGCTCATCGACACGTACGCGTACGTCTCCGGTGACCACCAGTGGATCCACACCGACGTCGAACGCGCCGCGGCCGGCCCGTACGGGCGCACCATCGCCCACGGCTACATGGTCCTGAGCTGGGGCATCCCGATGTTCGGCGAGCTGCTCCAGGTGAGCGGCGTGGGACGCGCGCTCAACTACGGGGTCAACCGGGTCAGATACCCGGCGCCCGTCCCCGTCGGCAGCCGCGTACGGCTGCACGCCTCCGTCACCGAGGTGAAGGAGGTCCCGCGGGGCGGCGTACAGATGACGCGGACCTTCACCTTCGCACTCGAAGGGTCGCAGAAGCCGGCCTGCGCCGCGGAGTCGCTGACGCACTTCTATCCGTGAGGGCCGTTTCCTGCCGTGAGGCCTGTCAGGGCGTCCGCACGAGGTGCACCGCCGTGCTCGCCCGGTCGCCGGGCGGCAGGTCCGGCAGCAGTCCGTACTCTCCGAGCACGGTCGCGGAGTGGACTGTGCCGGTGCGGACGTCCCGGTAGCGGGCCGTCGGATCGAGTCCCGCAAGCCGCAGCGGCGGCCGGGGACCGCCGTGGCGGGGCGCCCGCTGCCAGACCGGCAGCAGGGCCTCGCTCCGGTCCGCAGCCGTGTACTGCACGGCCGCGGACCCCTCGTCGACGGGGCCGCGCGGCCGGTGCGTGATCCCGTGCTGCACCAGGTGGCGCACACGCTTGTACTGCGCCACGAGGGTGGCCCCCTCCGTCAGCTCCCGCTCCAGGCCGGCACCGCGCTCCACACCCGGCCGTGTCCCTCGGTCGCCCCGCCCCCCGAGTCCAGCATCACCCAGGGATTCGCGTGATGGCCGGTGATGCCCCACCGGCTGGTGAGCACGGTCTCCCCGAACGGCAGCCGGTCCCGGTGCAGTCGGTTCTCGGCCGACCACTGCCCCGTGACGTGGCTGAGCCGGTGGTCCTCCGCGACCGGCAGCGACCACGCCGCGGAGTCCGCGCGTAGTACGGCGATCGTCTCCTCGCCGGTGTTGCGCAGCATGGACCAGCGCTCGATCACATCGGTGCCCTCGTGCACGCGGGAGTGGAGAGCCACCTCCCAGGGGTGGTGACGGTCCCTGAACTCCAGGACGAGCTCGGCGGATCCGGGCGCGGGCTCCTGGACACGATGGCCTGTCGGCTGCCATGCGAAGGCCCGGGTGCCGTCGGCGAAGCGGACCTGCAGCGACGGCGGCCCGTACCGCGCGCCCCTGTCCACCGGCAGTTCCTCGCCCGCGGACGGGCGACCCTCGAAGCTGCTGGCAGGCCTCTGCCGGGGGAGTGGCGAGCTCCTGCGCGTCCTCCAGGGTCAGCCGTGGGGCCCCCACGCGAGGTGACAGGGCGCTCCGGTCGCGTCGATGCGGAGCGCGTACGAGGTGAGCGGAGTGGAGAGCAGCCAGACCCGGGTGTCAGGGGCGAAGGCGATCACGGGCAGCGAACCTACGTCCCGAACAGTGCGGGCCGGGGCACTAGCGGGTGGCGAGCCGCTCCAGCAGGGCCGCGCTCCGTGCCAGCAACGCCCTTTCCTCATCGGTGAGTTCGGCCTCGATGGCTTGCGCGAGCCAGCCGGCCCTGCGGCCGCGCTCCGCTTCGAGCGCGGCCCGGCCCGCCTCGGAGAGCTCGACCAGCGACTTGCGGCCGTCCGTGGGGTGCGCCCGGCGCGTGATCAGGTCCTGCTCCATGAGGAGTCCCACCGCCCGGGCCATCGACTGGGGGCGTACGCGCTGATCGGCGGCGAGGTCGCTGGTGGTCATGGCGCCGTCGCGGTCGAGTGCGCCGAGGACGGCGACCTGGCCCAGCGGGATGTGGTCCTCGTGTTTGACGCGTCGGGTGAGCTTGCCCATCGCGGTGCGCAGTTCGGCGGCGATGGCGGCGGCTTCCGGGGTGGGCATAGGGCACTTTACCCCGGTGTCTGCATGGCTGTGCCGTTGACCTGCACAGCCATGCTGTACAGCAAAACTGAACAGCATTGCTGTATGGTTTGGTCTCGTCGGGCTCAGCGCCAGCGTTGTCGCAGCCGGGGCCACGGCACACGACAACGGGGAGGAACTCCCATGTCCGCAGAGGTAGTCGGAACCGTCGACGTCACCATCGAGACCGTCACAGCCCGCCGCATCATCGACAGCCGGGGCAACCCCACGGTCGAGGTCGACATCGTCCTGGCGGACGGGTCCCTGGGGCGCGCGGCGGTTCCCTCCGGCGCCTCCACCGGTACCCGGGAGGCCGTGGAACTGCGCGACGGGGACACCACGCGCTGGCACGGCAAGGGCGTCGACCGCGCGGTGGCCCACGTCAACGGGGAGATCGCGGTGTCCGTGCGCGGCCGGGACGCGGCGGACCAGGCAGGTCTGGACGCCGCGCTGATCGCCCTCGACGGCACCGCCACGAAGGCCCGGCTCGGCGCCAACGCGATCCTCGGCGTCTCCCTCGCCGCAGCCAAGGCCGCCGCGGCGGCCCACCGCCTGCCCCTCTACCGCTACCTCGGTGGCGCCGACGCCCGCCTCCTGCCGCTGCCGATGATGAACATCGTCAACGGCGGCGCCCACGCCGACAATCCGCTGGACTTCCAGGAGTTCATGATCGCGCCCGTGGGCGCGGACACCTTCGCCGAAGCCGTCCGCATGGGCAGTGAGGTCTTCCACACCCTGCGCCGTGATCTGCTGGCCGCCGGGCTCTCCACGGGTGTCGGCGACGAGGGCGGCTTCGCGCCCGCACTGCGTACCGCCGAGGAGGCGCTCGACTTCGTGATGAACGCCATCGAGCGCACCGGCTACCGCCCCGGCACGGACATCGGCCTGGTCATGGACCCGGCGTCGTCCGAGTTCTTCCGCGACGGGGTGTACGACTACGCCGGCGAGGGGGTGCGCCGCACCCCCTCCGAGAACGCCGACTACCTGGCCAAGCTCATCGACGGCTACCCGGTCGTCTCCATCGAGGACCCGATGGCGGAGAACGACCTGGACGGCTGGCGCGAGCTGACCGCCCGCGTCGGCGACCGCTGCCAGCTCACCGGCGACGACGTGTTCTGCACCGACGAGACGCTGCTGCGCGAGGGCATCCGCACGGGCGTCGGCAACTCGGTCCTGGTCAAGGTCAACCAGATCGGGACCCTGACCGAGGCGCTGGCCACGGTGGCCACGGCCCACCGGGCGGGCTGGACGGCTGTCATGTCGCACCGCTCGGGCGAGACGGAGGACACCACCATCGCGGATCTGGCGGTGGCGACCGGCTGCGGTCAGATCAAGACCGGATCGCTCTCCCGCTCCGACCGCACGGCGAAGTACAACCAGCTGATCCGGATCGAGGAGGAGCTGGGCGACTCGGCGCGCTACGCGGGCCGCTCCGCACTGCGCCGGGCGTGAATCGCAGGCAGAGGTGGAACCGGGCGGGCCCCCGACCATGATCGGGGGCCCGCCCGCGCCGGGGGAGACAAGGCAGGGCAGGACGACTGCCCGACGTGGTACCAGCCGACCTCGGCCTTCCGCCTCGCCCTTCCTACCTCGGCAGGCGCGGCCAGATGATCCCTCTCGGCACCGAGGTCCGTCAGCCGGTTCAGCCGTGCCGGTACGTCGAAGCCGACCAGCTGGACGCGGCGGAGACGACCAGGATCGCGGCGTACCTGGACCGTGCGGGACTCTCCCGCCTGTAGGACATGAGGAGAGGGCCGCCCGGCAGCGTCAGGTGCTGCCGGGCGGCCCTCTCCGTGTGTGTCGCGACTAGTTGCGCGAACTGCGGGTACGGCGCATCAGCACCGCTCCGCCGAGCAGCAGAGCCGCGCTCGCGCCGGCAGCCAGACCGATGTCACCGGCACCGGTGTGCGCCAGCTGCTCGACAGGGACGTTCGGCGCGGGGTCGCCGGCCGGGGTGTCGCTGACGGGAGGCTTGTCCGTCGGCGGCTTGGCTGCGGTCGGGGGCTCGTCGACCGGCGGCTCGGCCGGGCCGCTCTCGTTGTAGCACTCGTTGTCGGCGGCCGCGTTGAGCGCACCGATCACATTGACGCTGTTGCCGCAGGCGTTGACCGGGATGTGCACGGGGGCCTGGATCACGTTGCCCGAAAGCACTCCGGGGGAGTTGGTGGCCACACCTTCGGCGTGCGCTCCGCCGTACCCCTGGTAGGCGTCGTCCTCGTAACTGTTGGCGCTCGGGGCGCCGTGACCGCGGTCGCTGTGCTCGCTGGAAGCGTCGTCGTTCCCGCCGTCGTACCCGTTGTCGCTGGGAACGCTGCGGTTGTCACCGTGACGGTCGCTCTGCTCGGCGTCCTGGCCGTGCCAGTCACCCTTGCCGGAGCCGACGTTCGCGCATTCGTTACCGAAGGAGGAATTCAGAAGGGCGGCCCCGTTGACGGTGTTGCCGCAGGCGTTGACCGGGACATGCACCGGTACCTGGGCGACGTTGCCCGAGCCGACGCCCGGAGAGTTGACAGCGGCGCCCTCGGCCGAGGCGTCGGCGTGGGCATATCCGCCGACGGCGGTCAGGATGCCGGACGCCGCTGCCATGACGATCATGCTTTTGTTCAATACTTGACGCATTGAATGGGCCTTCCTCAACATTTCTGCGCGGGTGATGCACCCGCAAGTGACGCGTGTGTGACGAGTGGTGCCGTTGCTGTGTGAGGTCATGACCTCGGCGGATCGTCATCTCCAGTGCGCTGGACGACAGTCATAACGAGCGAACTGCGCCGGGGAAACTCGCGAAACTCGGTGAATTGCAGAATCGTCCGGACGGGCTACGCGCAAGTGTTCCAGGGTGCACCGGCAGGCGCCGCTGACAGCGCGTCCGGGACGCGCTCTCGTACGTGCGTACGGCCCGACTCGCCTCTCACTCGTTCAGCAGCATTACCCTGACGAGTCCGTGTCGTTCATTGTTGTGGTACGCCGTGGGAAAGTCTGGCTGTTATAACAGTTGCGAAGATTTTCCCCCCCAGTGCATTCGTGAATGCATTCATGCACACAACGAAAGGTATCTCCGTGTTCGGAAAGCGAACTGCCGTTGCATCCCTGTCGGCCGTGGCCCTGATGGCGATCGGGGCGGCTTCGGCCCAGGCCGACGACGGCCCCAAGTTCGAGAACAACGGGCACGTCCTGTCCTGCTTCAGCCTGGAAGCCCTGAACATCCCGATCGCATCGAAGTCCAGCCCCCAGTTTGACTGCTCCACGAACTACGAGTGGAACACCCAGGCGAACACGAACACGACGGTGATCGACGCCGGCGGACCGCCGGCCGAGGCTGCGGCTCCGGCTGCGGCTCCGGTCCAGGCTCCGGCTGCGGCTCCGGTCCAGGCTCCGGCTGCGGCTGCGGCTCCGGTCCAGGCTCCGGCTGCGGCTCCGGTCGCGGCTCCGGTCCAGGCTCCGGCTGCGGCTCCGGTCCAGGCTCCGGCTGCGGCTCCGGTCCAGGCTCCGGCTGCGGCTCCGGTCCAGGAGCAGGCTCCGGTCCAGGCTCCGGCTGCGGCTCCGGTCCAGGCTCCGGCTGCGGCTCCGGTCCAGGAGCAGGCTCCGGTTCAGGAGCAGGCTCCGGTTCAGGAGCAGGCTCCGGTTCAGGAGCAGGCTCCGGTTCAGGAGCAGGCCCCGGTTCAGGAGCAGGCTCCGGTCCAGGAGCAGGCCCCGGTTCAGGAGCAGGCTCCGGTCCAGGAGCAGGCCCCGGTTCAGGAGCAGGCTCCCCTCTCTGCGCCCGTCGAGGCTCAGGCCGTTGTGCAGACGCCGTTGGAGGAGCAGGCTCCCGTTGAGGCGCAGGCTCTCGTAGGGGCGCCCGTCGAGGAGCTGGGCCTCACTCAGGACTAGCGGGTATCCGGTTGGAGTTCTTCCGCCGGGTAGTTGCTTTTGCGTTGCACCCCGAATTCCAGGCGGCGCTTTGCGTTCGATAAAAAGTGGAAGAGCGGGGCGATTGATTGGGCGCCGTGTCATCCGGGATTCGGGATTGTCCCCTGCCGGCACCGCTCCATTTCAGTGGTAGACCGATAGTAATATCGGCTCTCTCGATGGCTCCAGGGGTGCGCCTCAGGGTGAACTAAAACAGGGACGAGAGAGGTCGCTGAAGCCGACTTCGTTCCTGATGCGCCACCGCCGCTGCCGGGTTTCCTCCCCCGGCGGCGGCGGTTTCTTTGTGCCGCGGACGTGAATGCCCGCCGAGGGATTCGCCGCCGACACGCCTCGCGATGTGGCCCGAACGAGTGCATTCCCCGGGGCGTCAAGTGCTTTCCCGATCCAGCGGAATCCTTGCACCCCAAGGGGGAGTTGGCTTCATGCGACGGATGACCGTCAACGTTCGCCCCCACGCCGAGTGCGGCTCGGTGATCTGCCGGACATTTTGCTCTAACATCTCGTAACTGTACGAACACGGCCAACAGTGGTCCGTGTTGTTCTAGTCAAACGGAGAAGAAATGCGCAAGTTCCAGAAGGCCGCCGTCGTGGTTGCGATGCTCGGAAGCATCGGCTTCATCGGTTCCGGCACCGCCTTCGCCGGCGACGACGGCCCCGGCATCGACGTGACGCAGACCGCGTCCTGTGTGCAGCACGACACGAGCGTCAACATCCTCAGCAACGTCAGCGCCCTCAACGGCCTGCTGAGCGGTCTGATCGGCAACGAGGGTGACCCGGGCGCGTCGGACCAGAACATCGGCTCGAAGTGCGCAGCGAGCAACGACGCTTTCTGAGTGTCGGTGAGTAGCTGAACACCTGGAACGGCATCGCGGCGGGCAGCCCCCCGGGGGGGGTTGTCCGCCGTCTCGTTGTGCGGCGTCACTCCCCCCCGGCGTGCGCCGTGACGTGCGCTCGGCTGAACGGTGGGCATCGCCTCGATTTCCGGCACGCCGTTGGCGCCGGAAGATCCATTCCTCTATCGTCATCACTGTGAGTGCGCGCACCGGTACGGAGCGTGCCCGTCGAAAACGGAGAAGAGAAAAATGCGTAAGCTTCAGAAGGCTGCTGTCGTGGTTGCCATGCTCGGCAGCGTCGGCTTCATCGGCGCCGGCACCGCCGTCGCCGGCGGACACGGTGAGCCGGACATCGAGGTCAAGCAGAGCGCGTCCTGCCAGCAGCACGACACGAGCGTCAACGTCCTCAGCAACCTCAGCGCCCTCAACGGCGTGCTGAGCGGCCTGATCGGCAACGAGGGTGACCCGGGCCGTTCGGACCAGAACATCGGCTCGCAGTGTGCCGCGGGTAACGACGCTTTCTGAGCGTCCGGTAGTCGAGTAAGCACCTGAGAGTGGGTCCGGATTCCGAGCCAAGAGGCCGGGGGCCGGGCCCGCTTTCTTATCACGAAGGAACGCAGAGCATGTCCAGTCGTAAGAAGATCGCAGTCGCATCGATGCTCATGGGGGGCCTCGCCCTCGCGGGGCTGGGTGTCACTCAGGCTTACGCCGGAGGTCCGCAGGGCGACTGCTCGCAGGACGCCTACGGCAACCTCGTCTGCGTTCAGAAGAGCGAGACCTCGTACACCAGCGAGGACGGCACGTACCACCTCAACCAGAAGTCGAACTGTACGACGGTTACCCGCGAGACGGTGCAGCGGCCGGGGATCAATGTGGGGCAGAGCGGGACCAAGCACGTCGGCCCCTCTGTGGACTGCTCCAACTCGGCGCCCGCGCCTGAGGGCTTCGTCGCCCCCGCCGTCGGGCGCTGAGCCCGGGCCTCGAGCCCGGCGCGCATGAAGAGACGAATGGCCGGACCCGAGTGAACCGGGTTCGGCCATTCGTCTGCTCACGCGCTTCCAGGGGCCCTCAGGGGGCTGTCGGCGCCGCCTGGCTCGCACCCGCCGGTGCGGGGACGAGGGGCCGCCGCACGGTGGTGCCCAGCGTCTCGAACTGATTGCAGTACGGCAGCCCGTTCAGCGGCCGAAGCGTGCAGAACCTGCTGATCAGATCGGAGAACTCCTCCATACGTTCCACCGGCGCCAGGTGGTCGGCTTCCTTGATGGTGGTGAAGGTCGCCGTGGGCAGCGAAGCGGCGACATCGCGTCCCATGGCGGGAGTGCAGAGCGTGTCGTGCTCGCCGGTGAACACCAGGGACGGTACGGACGGAAGCGGTTCGTTCCGGTACCAGTCGTGGCTCATCAGGCGCGCGTTGTGCTCCACCGACATCCGGAGTTCCTCGTCCGACTGCGCCATGAACTGCCGCAGGAGCAGTCGGGAGACGACCGCGTGCTTGCGCACGGAGCCGGTGCCGGCGGGCGACATGAACCGCTCGACCAGTTCACCGGCGATCCCGGCCCGGTCGCCGCGCGCCAGCATCCGTGTCCAGCGCGGCACCGCGGCGGCATAGTCGTCCGGAATCACCAGGGTCATCCCGACCAGCCCCAGCTTGGCCACGTGCTCCGGGTACTGCTGGGCGAAACGCGTGGCGATGGCCCCACCGAAGCAACTGCCGACGAGGTTGACCTTCGGCATGCGCAGCTCCCCGAGCATGTGCCGCACGTTGGCCGCGAGGAAGTCGATGCCGTGACGGGCGGGGAGGAAGTCCGCCGTGCCGTAACCGGGGAGGTCCACAGTGACCGTGGTGCAGTAGTCGGCCAGCCACTTCTCGTGCCGCGACCACGCGTACCGGTTCTGCGAGGAACCGCCCAGCAGGACCAGCGGTTCGGCTCGCGGGCGGTCCTGGTGGACGATGCGGCAGCGGTAGGTGAATCCCTCGAAGACGAGCGCGCGTTCCTCGACCCTTACAACGGCCGGTGACTCGGCATCGAGGGCAGGGTTCGGCACTGGAGTGTCCTGTGCGGCGCTGATGTCGGAACGCATGGGGCCCCCAGGGGAGTGGAATGAGTTTGAGGTTGAATCTCACGATCCTCCCATTGCACCACCTTTCGTGACGACCCATCCTTAGTGGGCGTGTCGGTGGTATCGGCTCGGCGGGGCGCCGAAGCGGTCCGAACGCGCCCGCACCGGGCCCGGGTTCTGGCGTTGCGGATCAGTCGTCGTCAACGTCCTTGCCGTGGCCGGGCCTTC
Source organism: Streptomyces sp. NBC_00887 (assembly GCF_045207585.1). Classification (NCBI taxonomy): domain Bacteria; kingdom Bacillati; phylum Actinomycetota; class Actinomycetes; order Kitasatosporales; family Streptomycetaceae; genus Streptomyces; species Streptomyces sp. NBC_00887. Next base: position 3,695,316 of record NZ_CP108788.1, on the reverse strand, counting down.
GGGCCAATCGGCCGAGTGTGCGTTGAGCCGGTTGACGTAACGGGCGCTACGTTTCCCGGCGCGGTGGGTAGGGCATCCTCATGGACCAATACGACAGCCGCCGACCGTCGTGGCGCACCGATTCCGATACACCTGTCTATGACCGTCTCCTCGCCGAATGGCAAGAGGCGGCGAGGCGCAAGGAGCGGGCGTCCGCGTCGCCCGCTGTGTCCAACCCGGGCCACGGAACTGTTCTGGTTCCCGGTGCCCGGATCTCCGCCGAAGGCATGGGCAGCGGGACATAGCCGCGTCGGCAAAAAGCCGTTGACGCTGCTGGGTGGCCCTGGGCTAGGGTGTGCGGAGTTCAAGGAATCAGGAGGTGAGGACATTGATGACTGTCGTTGCGATGGGCGCTGCCCACAACCAGAAGAGCATCGTTCTCACCCCCGTGGCCTCCGGCTGACCTTCACCTTTCTTCTCCGCGCCCGAGCGCGCGGTGCCGGGACCACCCTTGTGAAGGGTTTCCCTTGTCTTTCCCCATTCTTCCGGTTTCCGTTTCGTCGCACCCGCTGGCTCCGTACGGCTGGGACGACGACTGGGCCGCCGCCTTCGCCCCGTACGCCGAGCAGGGACTCCTGCCCGGCCGCGTGGTCAGGGTGGACCGCGGGCAGTGCGACGTGGTCACCCCGGACGGCACCCTCAGGGCGGACACCGCGTTCGTGGTGCCCCGCGATCCGATGCGGATCGTCTGCACCGGCGACTGGGTGGCCGTCGACCCCGACGGCGACCCGCAGTTCGTCCGCACCCTCCTTCCACGGCGCACCGCCTTCGTACGCTCGACGTCCTCGCAGCGTTCAGAGGGCCAGGTGCTCGCCACCAACATCGATCACATCGTCATCTGCGTCTCGCTCGCCGTCGAGCTGGATCTCGGACGGCTGGAACGGTTCCTGGCGCTGGCCATGTCCAGCACCGCCGGTGCCGCCCTGCTGGGCGACGGGAAACAGGCCGAGGAGTACGAGGCGCACCCGCTCGTGGTGCTCACCAAGGCCGATCTCGTCCCGGACGCCGCCACGCTCTCCCATCTGGTCGAGGACATCGAGCGCATCGCCCCCGGGGTGCAGGTGCTGCCCGTCAGCTCCGCCACCGGCGAAGGGGTCGATGTGTTCGGTGCCATCGTCGCGGGCGGTACGAGTGTGCTGCTCGGGGTGTCCGGCGCGGGCAAGTCGACCCTCGCCAACACGCTGCTCGGCGAGGACGTCATGGATGTCCGGGCGGCGCGCGACGTGGACGGCAAGGGCCGGCACACCACCACGACACGCAACCTCCTCGTGCTGCCCGGCGGCGGCGTGCTGATCGACACCCCCGGGCTGCGCGGGGTCGGGCTCTGGGACGCGGAGGCGGGCGTCGGCCAGGTCTTCTCGGAGATCGAGGACCTGGCGCAGCAGTGCCGTTTCCACGACTGCGGCCACGAGGCCGAGCCGGGCTGTGCCGTGCTCGGCGCGATCGAGGACGGGACGCTGCCGGAGCGGCGTCTCGACAGCTACCGCAAGCTGCTCAGGGAGAACCACCGGATCGCGGCCAAGACGGACGCCCGGCTGCGCAGCGAGACCATGCGCGAATGGAAGCGCAGAGGCGTGGAGGGCCGGGCTGCCATGGCGTTCAAGCGGGAGGGCCGGATGCGGTAGCGCGGGTGGGCCACCGGGTTCGACGTCCGAAAACCGCGAGTGCACCTCCGTGAGGGGGCGCACACTGGACGGTGTGATGGACGAACAGACCAGGTACGAGGCGGTGAGCAGCCGCGACGCGCGCTTCGACGGAGAGTTCTTCTTCGCCGTCGCGACCACCGGCATCTACTGCCGGCCGAGCTGCCCCGCCGTCACCCCCAAGCGGAAGAACGTGCGGTTCTACCCGACCGCGGCCGCGGCCCAGGGCAACGGCTTCCGGGCGTGCAGACGCTGCCGCCCGGACGCCGTGCCGGGCTCCGCCGAGTGGAATGTGCGTGCCGATGTCGTCGGCCGTGCCATGCGGATGATCGGCGACGGCGTGGTGGACCGGGAAGGCGTCCCCGGGCTCGCGGGGCGGCTCGGCTACAGCGCACGTCAGGTCCAGCGCCAGCTCAACGCCGAGCTGGGAGCCGGCCCCGTCGCCCTCGCGCGCGCCCAGCGCTCCCACACCGCCAGGGTCCTGCTGCAGACCACGGACCTGGCCGTCACCGAGATCGCCTTCGCGTCCGGCTTCGCCAGCGTGCGCCAGTTCAACGACACGATCCGGCAGATCTACGCCCGCACCCCCAGCGCTCTTCGGACCGAGGCCGGTACGGGCACCGGCGGGGGGTTGCGCGAGGGACGACGGGCCGGAATCCCGCTCCGGCTCGCCCACCGCGGCCCGTACGCCGCCCGCGAGGTCTTCGATCTCCTCGGGGCCGAGGCCGTGGCCAGGATCGAGGAGATCGGCGGAGCCCCCGGCGCACGCACCTTCCGGCGCACGTTGCGGCTTCCGTACGGCGCCGGAGTCGTGGCCGTCGACGAGGCCTCCGCGGGGCCGTGGCTGGAAGCCCGCATCTCGCTCACCGACCTCCGCGACCTGACGACCGCCGTACAGCGGCTGCGTCGGCTCCTCGACCTCGACGCCGATCCGTACGCCGTCGACGAGGCCCTCGGAGCCGATCCGCGTCTGGCGCCGCTCGTCGCCGCACGCCCGGGCCTGCGCTCGCCGGGCGCCGCGGACCCGGAGGAGTTCGCCGTGCGCGCGCTCGTGGGCACGGAGGCCGCCGAGAGCCTGGTGGAGCGGTACGGGAAGGTCCTTGACGTGCCGTGCGGCGGGCTCACCCATGTCTTCCCCGAACCTGGTGTGCTGGCCGTCGGAGCCGAGGATCCGGCCTTGCGGGAGCTTGCGGGCGCACTGGCCGTCGGAGCCGTACGGCTCGAGGCAGGAGCCGACCGGGACGAGGCGGAGCAGGCGCTGTTGCGGCTGCGTGCGATCGACCCGGAGACCGCGGCACTGATCCGCATGCGGGCACTGGGCGATCCCGATGTGGACCCGTTCGGGACGCGCGGGACCGACAGCCTGCGGCCGTGGCGTTCGTACGCCGTACGTCACCTGGAGCTCGCGGGCCGAGCAGCCTCGGGGCTGTAGGCGGCGAGGAGGCGGCGAGGCCGGTCAGCCCCAGATCACGGCGCCCAGCCAGGCCCCGACCACGAGCAGGCAGACGAAGAGCTCCAGGAGCACCGAGTAGCCCGTCGCCCGCATGATCGACCTGACCGAGGTCCAGCCCGCCCTGCGGGTGCCCAGCCGCAGTCGCTCGGCCCCGTAGATCGCGCCCACGTAGCCCAGCAGCCCGCCGATCACCGGCACCACGAAGAACCCGGCGATCGCAGCGACCCCGCCGATCATCAGCGTCTGGCGGGGAGCGCCCGACTCCTGCGGGCGGCGTGACGGCAGCAGCGCCTTCAGTGCCTGGTTCAGCAGGAGCAGACACGTCGCCCCGATCAGTACCCCCCAGGCGAGCGGCGTCGTGTCCGTCAGCGCCCACCACAGCACCGCGGCCCAGACCATCGCCTGCCCGGGCACACCCGGTACCAGCACACCGACCAGTCCGAGCACCATCACCGCACCCACGGCAACGAGCTGCCAACCACTCATTCGACCAGCCTGCCGGAGTCCGCCCGGTCCCGCCCGTCAGCGCAGGTCCGCAGGGGGGCGAACTCCCCGGCCGGTCAGCGCGGCGCCCGGGCCACCCAGCCACGTTCGTACGCGTGCCAGCCCAGCTGCAGCCGTGTGGACACCCCGGTCAGTTCCATGAGCCCCTTCACCCGCCGCTGCACGGTCCGCAGGCCCAGTTCCAGCTGTTTCGCCACACTCGCGTCCGTCAGACCGGACAGCAGCAGCGAAAGGATCTCCAGATCGGTGGAATCCGGCCCGGGGCCCTCCTCCTCGCGGACGCCGCTCTCACCCAGCCGCAACGGCATCGCATCGCGCCAGACCGCCTCGAACAGTCCCATCAGCGACTCCAGCAGACCGCTGCCATGGACGACGAGCGCGGCCGGCTCGGCACCGCGTCCCGTCAACGGCACCATGGCCAGCGAAGCGTCGGCGACCACCAGTTTGGTAGGCACCCGGTCGACCACCCGGCACTGCTCGTCACGGCTCAGCGCCGCCGAGAGCTCCACGATCCCGGACGGCAGCGCGAGCACATCGCGCTCGACGACGACCCGGTAGGCCACTCCGCGCATCGCAGCCTGTTCCTCGGACTCGTTCTCCATGCCCGTGACCGCGATGGGCTTTCCCGTGACCAGTGCGCAGACCTCCGAGACGGCGCCCAGTTGCAACTGATGGAAGCGATGCGTCACCGCACTCGCACCGGTCACCACCTCCACCAGGTCGTGCACCGCGGGCTCGGCCGCCTCCGCCCGGTACTCCTCGGCGAGCAGTGCCGACGCGAGCTCTGCCTGCTCCAGTTCGTGCCGCTGCTGAGTCAGCAGCGCGCCCAGTGCGACCCCGGGCGGCGCAGCCACCCAGCGGTTCGTCCGTGACGACGACTGGGCGGCGAGACCCTGCTGCTCCAGCCGGCGCAGCGCCCGCTCCGTGTCCGCCTCGGGCAGCGCCAGCCGGCGCGCGAGATCGGAGAGCTCTGCGGCGCCCGCCGCGACAAGCGCCCGGTAGGCCGCTTCCTGTCTCTCGTCGAGACCTATCGCTGCCAGCATCTCCGACCCTCCCCGGGATGGTGTGCGCGAGTCTCCGCGCTTGTCCGGCCGACCGACCGTGGCGGGAAACAGCCACGGCGCAAACCCGCCGGACACATCATCCCCCGTACCACCGGCGCCTCTGCCAATGTGGCGCCACCGCAGCACCAACAACCTTTCGAATGTGGCGCCTTGTGCTGCTACGTTCCGGAATGATCTGGGGAGAGCGATGCGCCCGATATCGCGCACGGCGCTGGGAGCGGCCACCGCCGCCGTCCTGGCCGTCACCGCGATCGCACCGTCCGTGGCGGCGCCACAGGACGACTCGACCGCAAAGAGACCGCTGACCGGCAGCGCGGCCGCGACTGCCGAGGACGCCCCGGTCACCGTCACCCTCGTCACCGGCGACAAGGTCCTGGTGAGCACGGACGGTTCGGGCGCCGCGTCCGCCACCGCCCTGCCCCGCGAGGACGGCAGCGTCCCCCTCGTCCAGACCAGGCAGGCCGGCAAGGACCTGTACGTCTACCCCGAAGCCGCCGTCGCCGCCCTTGCCTCCGGCACGGTCGACGAGGAACTCTTCAACGTCACCGGACTGATCCGCCAGGGCTACGACGACGCTCACTCCACGACCGTCCCGCTGATCGCCACGTACACCGGGCAGGCCGCGCGCAGCACTCCCGTCACCCCGCGCGGCGCCGAGCGCGGACTCGACCTCGCGGCCATCGACGGCGTCGCGCTCAAGGCCGACAAGAAGCAGACCGCCGCCTTCTGGGCCGACGTCACCGGCACGCGTGCGCGCTCGGCCGACGGGCTCAAGAAGCTCTGGCTCGACCGCAAGGTCCAGGCCACCCTGGACCGGTCGACCAAGCAGGTCGGGGCCGACCTCGCCTGGGCCGCCGGATACGACGGCAAGGGCACCAAGGTCGCCGTCCTCGACACCGGTGTCGACGCCGAACACCCCGACCTCAAGGGCCGGATCGCCGACTCCAAGAACTTCACGGACTCCGACACCACGGACGACCGCCAGGGCCACGGCACCCACACCATCTCCACCGTGGGCGGCTCCGGTGCGGCGAGCGACGGCAAGAAGAAGGGCGTCGCCCCCGGCGCCGACCTGCTCGCCGGCAAGGTCCTCAACGACAGCGGTTCCGGCGCCGAGTCCTGGATCATCGCGGGTATGCAGTGGGCCGTCGACCAGAAGGCCGACGTCGTCTCCATGAGCCTCGGCAGCCAGACCCCGACCGACTGCACCGACCCGATGAGCGTCGCCGCCGAGGAGCTCGCCCGGAGCAAGGACACCTTGTTCGTCATCGCGGCCGGCAACTCCGGTCCGACGCTCAACACCGTCTCCTCGCCGGGCTGCGCCCCCAGCGTCCTGACCGTCGGCGCCGTCGACCGCGACGACTCCACGGCTCAGTTCTCCAGTCGCGGACCCGCGATCGGCTCGCACACCCTCAAGCCCGAGATCTCCGCTCCCGGCGTCGACATCTCGGCCGCGGCGGCCGGTGGCCGCGGGGTGTACGCGTACCGGACGATGTCCGGTACGTCGATGGCCACCCCCCATGTCGCGGGCGCCGCGGCCATCGTGAAGCAGCGTCACCCGGACTGGACAGCACAGCAGATCAAGGCCGCTCTCGTCTCCTCCGCGAAGAGCGACATCCCCGGCGACGTGCGCGAGACCGGCGGTGGCCGCCTCGACGTCAAGGCCGCCATCGACACCGCCGTCGTCGGCGCACCCGCGCTCCAGGGTGGCACGTTCAACTGGCCGCAGGACAAGAGCGACCGCACCACGGTCGACGTCCCGTACACCAACTCCGGCACCGAGCCGGTGAAGCTGTCGCTGAAGGTCCAGGGCGTCACCGGCAACGACGGTTCGGGCGTCCGTTCCTCGGTCGCCAGGCTCGAGGCGAGCACCGTCACCGTCCCCGCCGGAGCGACCGTCAAGGTTCCTCTGAGGATCGACCCGACCGCGAGCCTGAAGGCCGCCCAGTACGGCGATGTGACCGGACGCGTGCTGGCCACCGGCCCCGGCGGGGCCAAGGTCTCCACCCCGTTCTCGCTGTACGTCGGTGCCGAGACGGTCACCCTGCGCGTCAAGCTCGTCGACCGCACCGGCAAGCCCGCCGCCGGCAACTCCTCCGTGGACGTCATCGGCACCGACACCGCCTCCGGCGAGCGCCGCTTCAACGACGGTTCGACCGACCAGGTCTACGAGGTGCGCCCCGGTGCCTACTTCGTCTCCAGCTTCATCACCTCGCCGGACCCGAAGGACGCCATCGGCAGGATGGTCGAGTCCGTCGGCTACCTCGCCAGGCCGCAGTTGAACGTCGCCAAGGACACACTCCTGGTCCTGGACGCCCGCGAGGCCCATCGGCTCCAGGTGCGGACGGAGGACCGTACGTCCGAGAACCGCTCCACGACGCTCACCTTCGGCCGTAGCTGGGACGACGTCTGGCTGCACTCGGGTTCCATCGCCGGCGGTCGCGCCATCAAGAACTACGTGGTCGACGTTCAGGGGAGGGCGAGTGACGGCGACTTCGAGTTCGCCAGCTACTGGCGTGCGTATGCTCCGCAGATCGAGAAACTGTCGGTCGTCGGCGGTGCGGCACTGCACCCGCTGGTGGCGAGCACCGGGTCCGTCAACCTCGACGGTACGGGTGAGGCCGCGCTCGTCGACGCGGGCACCGGCACCCCCGACGAGCTGAAGGCCGCCGGTGTCACGGGCAGGATCGCCCTGGTGCAGGTGGCCGACGACGGCTACATGACCGTCCAGGCGCGGAACGCCAAGGCCGCCGGCGCAAAGGCGATCATCGTGCACCGGCCGTCCGCCGGCCCCTGGCTGCCGTCCGTCGGCTACGGTCAGGCGCCGCTGCCCTCCCTCGGGGTCGAGGCGAGCGAGGCCGCCGGCCTGACCGCCGCACTCGCCGACGGTCCCGTGACGCTGCGCTGGAAGGGCACTGCCTCCAGCCCCTTCGTCTACAACCTCGGTTTCCCCGAGAGCGGCCCGGTCACCTCGGACCGCACGTACAAGGTCCGTGGCAGCAAGCTCGGCAGGTCCACCGCCACGTACGAGGCAATGGGCATCGCGGCCGACTACGTCGACTCGATGGTCGTCTCCCGGCCGTACGGCACACGCTTCTCCGTCGGAATGTTCGACACCGTCGCAGCCCCCGGCAAGCGAACCGAGTACTACTCGGCGGGCGACAGCGGCTGGGAGCGCTACCTCTCCTCCAGCTTCCCCTGGGGCGAGACCATGTTCGACAAGCCCCGTACGTACAAGGCGGGCCAGCAGCGTTCGGAAAGCTGGTACCGGGGCATCCTCGGCCCGTCGACGCCGCTCAGCCTGCAGGGTGAGCAGCAGCTCGCAGCCGAGCGTCAGGACAACCTGATAGGCGTCGCCCCGGGCTTCTGGGCCGACACCGAACACGCCGGGCTGCAGGGCTCCTTCGGAGACCTGGGCAGTATGACGCTCACCAGCGGTGGTGAGGTGCTCGGCCAGTCCGGCTGGCCGTCCGGGGTTTTCACCGTCCCGGCCGAGGACGCGGCGTACGAACTCACCATGGTGACGTTCAAGTCCGGTCAGCCGGCCGCCGTCTGGAAGCGGTCGACCCGAACCGAGACGACCTGGAAGTTCCGCTCGCACCGTGAGGAGAACACCTACTCCCAGGGGATCCCGCTGCTCTTCCCGGGCTACGACCTGGCGACGGACGGACTGAAGACCCTGGCGGCGCAGGACGGTCAGGAGATCGCCCTGAGCGTGACCGGCCACGCGGGCTACACGCCCGGCAGGCTGACCGCCGCCGAGGTCTCCTACTCGTACGACAACGGTGAGACCTGGACCGCCGCCACCACCGCGGAGAAGCGCGGAAAGTGGACCGCGACCGTCAACCACGCGGGTGCGGCGGGCAAGCCCGTCACCCTGAGGACGGAATTGACGGACGCCGACGGCAACTCCGTCATCCAGACCGTGACCGACGCGTACGCGGTGCGCTGACGTCACCCCGACCGGTCCGCCGGGCGTCCTTCCCGTGGGGGGTGGGCCGCCCGGCGGACCTGTTTCCGGCCGTCAATTCCGGGCCTCTTTTCCGGATGAACCGTTTTCGCACGGCCCGCGCGGTGGACAATAAGGGCATGAGTCAGCAGGGGGAGACGCCCGCCGCCCACGAGGACGACTGGTGGCGCAGGCTGTACGACGAGACCGCGCCGGACACGGGGCCCAGCAGCGCGGCCGACAGTCTCGACGACCGCTTCGACTCCGCGTCGGATGCGGTGGGTACGCCGGAGGGCCGCGTCGAGCCGGTGACGTACGCAGACCCGGGGACGTACGCAGGCCCGGTCACGGACGCAGGCCTGGTCACGGACGCAGACACGGGAACGCCCGCGGGCCCGGGCGTCGGCAGCCCGGACGCCGACCGCCAGGGCACCGCCCCGGCACCGGATGCCTTCGCCGCCGTCCAGGAGGGCGGAGCCGCTGTCCCGGTACCCGATCCCCGCCTGCCTGCGAGGGCTTCGGCTCCCGGTGCGCCGCCCACCGGCGCCCACCGGCGACAGCAGACCGCACCGGAGGTGCCCCCGGTGCCGCAGCGGGCCGCCGCGGACGGCGTGCCCGCGCCACCGCGATCCGTACCGGCCGTGCCGCCGACACCTGCCGGGCCGCCGCCCCCCGTGCCGACGCGCACGGTGGCGTGCCCCGCCCCGTGGGAGCCCCCGGCCGGATCCCCGCAGCCGCGTACCTTCTCCGCCGCGCCGCCGTCCGAGCCGGCTGCCGGCCCCGCCGGTGCCGCGGCGGCGCAGCCCGAGTTCACCCCCGACGGTTCCCCCGGACAGCCCTCGGACCCCGTCCCGGCGTCCCGCCCCGTCGTCGGCCACATCGGGGACCGGCCGCCCACCTACGACGCCGAACCCGTGGCCCTGCCCGTATCAGGCCCCGGTGACCTCGACGGGCTCGTCGCCGACACGGTGCTCGACGGCGCCCGGTACGGGACGTACACCCTGCGGGCCGCCTCCGTACGCGGGGACTCGGCGCGCTTCCGGGGCGAGCCCCGGCGTGACGCCATGTTGACGGCCCGCTTCGGTGCCGGTGAAGGTTCCCTCGTCCTGGTCGCCGTCGCCGGTGGTGCCCGGGCCGCCGAGCACGCGCATCTCGCCGCCGCCGACGCGTGCCGCTGGATCGGGGGTGCCGTCGGCCGCAGTCACGCCAGGCTCTCCGACGACATAAGGGCGGGACGCAGGGGCGATCTCAAGTCGGGTCTGCACCGTCTCACCGACCGGACCTACGGCAAGCTGCGCGCCCGCGCGGCGGAGCTGGGCATCGAAGCCGACGCCTACACCGTGGGCCTGCGCTGCCTGCTCCTGTCAGCCGACCCCGAGTGCCGCACCCGGGTCTTCTTCGGCATCGGTGACGGGGGCCTGTTCCGGCTCCGTGACGGTGCCTGGCAGGACCTCGAACCGCCGGTACCGCCCGCCGGTGCCGGCCGGGGGGAACCCGTCGTCGGTTTCGGCTCGGCACCCCAGGCCGGTGCGGTGAGCGAAGAGGGACCCGGCGGCGACCGGCTGACGATGGACCTGCAGATCGCGACGCCGCCGTCCCCGTACATCGAGAGTCCTGTGCCGCCGCCCGCCGAGCCCTTCCGGTTCCGCGCGTCAGTCGCCCGTCCGGGGGACACGCTGCTGCTCTGCAGCAACGGTCTTGCCGAACCGATGCGGGGCGAGCCCGCCCTCTCCGAGGCGCTCGCCGAACGCTGGGGCGCCGCCGCGCCCCCGGGGCTGGCCGCGTTCCTCGCGGACGTCCAGACGAGGGCCAAGGGGTACGCCGACGACCGCACGAGCGCCGCGGTCTGGGAGGCGTAACGCCGCGCGCCATGGGTTGATGGACTCCGGAGTCCGACGGCCGGCTGCCCCGGCCCCGGAGCCGGGACAGCCGCATGTGCGCCGAGCACACGCAGAGAGGGCGCACACCCATGGCCAAACAGAACGTGTCGGAACAGTTCGTCGACATTCTCGTGCGTGCGGGGGTGAAGCGGATGTACGGCGTCGTCGGGGACAGCCTCAACCCCGTGGTCGACGCCATCCGGCGCAACGCCGCCATCGAATGGATCCAGGTCAGGCACGAGGAGACCGCCGCGTTCGCCGCCGGTGCGGAAGCCCAGATCACCGGCACCCTGGCGGCCTGCGCCGGGTCGTGCGGCCCGGGCAATCTGCACCTGATCAACGGCCTCTACGACGCCCACCGTTCCATGGCCCCGGTCCTCGCCCTCGCCTCGCACATCCCTTCGAGCGAGATCGGGCTGGGCTACTTCCAGGAGACCCATCCCGAGCTGCTCTTCCAGGAGTGCAGCCACTACAACGAGATGATCTCCAACCCGGAGCAGATGCCCCGGCTGCTCCAGACCGCTGTCCAGCACGCGATCGGGCGCGGCGGGGTCAGCGTCGTCTCGATGCCCGGCGACATCGCCGCCCGGCCCGCCCCGGAGAAGTCGATCGAGCACGCCCTGGTCACCACGCGGCCCTCCGTGCGGCCCGGCGACGAGGAGATCGAGAAGCTCTGCCGGATGGTCGACGAGGCCGAGCGGGTAACGCTGTTCTGCGGTAGCGGCACCGCGGGCGCGCACGCCGAGGTGATGGAGTTCGCAGGGCGCGTGAAGGCCCCGGTGGGGCACGCGTTGCGCGGTAAAGAATGGATTCAGTACGACAATCCGTATGATGTGGGGATGAGCGGGCTGCTCGGCTACGGCGCCGCCTACGAGGCCACCCACGAGTGCGACCTGCTCATCCTGCTGGGGACCGACTTCCCGTACAACGCGTTCCTGCCGACCGATGTGAAGATCGTCCAGGTGGATGTGCGCCCCGAGCACCTGGGCCGTCGCTCCAAGCTCGATCTGGCGGTCTGGGGTGACGTACGCGAGACCCTGCGGTCGCTCACACCGCGCGTGAACGCCAAGACCGACCGCACGTTCCTCGACCGGATGCTGAAGAAGCACGCGGACGCGCTCGAGGGCGTGGTCAAGGCGTACACCCGCAAGGTCGAGAAGCACGTTCCGATCCACCCGGAGTACGTCGCCTCGGTGCTCGACGAACTCGCCGACGAAGATGCCGTGTTCACCGTCGACACCGGCATGTGCAACGTGTGGGCAGCCCGCTATCTCACGCCCAACGGCAAGCGCCGGGTGATCGGTTCGTTCAGCCACGGTTCGATGGCCAACGCACTGCCGCAGGCGATCGGCGCCCAGTTCACCGACCGGAACCGGCAGGTCGTGTCGATGTCCGGCGACGGTGGATTCAGCATGCTGATGGGCGACTTCCTCACCCTGGTCCAGTACGACCTGCCGGTGAAGGTGGTCCTGTTCAACAACTCCTCGCTCGGCATGGTCGAACTGGAGATGCTCGTCGCGGGGCTGCCCTCGTTCGGTACGGCCAACAAGAACCCGGACTTCGCGGCGGTGGCCCGTGCCTGCGGGGCGTACGGGGTGCGGGTGGAGAAGCCCAAGCAGCTCGAAGGCGCCCTCAAGGACGCCTTCAAGCACAAGGGCCCCGCGCTCGTCGACGTGGTCACCGACCCGAACGCGCTCTCCATCCCGCCGAAGATCAGCGCCGACATGGTGACCGGATTCGCGCTCTCCGCCAGCAAGATCGTGCTGGACGGCGGAGTGGGACGGATGCTCCAGATGGCCCGCTCCAACCTCCGGAACATGCCACGCCCCTGACCTGCGGCCCGCTCAGGCGGGTGTCAGCCGCACCGTCAGGATCTGGAAGGGCCTGAGCGACAGCACCAGACCGTCCTCACCGGCCACGGCCTCCTCCACCGGCCGTTCCAGCAGGTCGGTGATCTGCGCCCGCACCACGGGGAAGCCGACCCGCAGGGTGGTGTCCGCCCGCCCTCCGGCCGACTCGTACAGCCGCACGACGACATCACCGCCACGGTCCTCGGCGAGCTTCACCGACTCCACGGTCACGGCCGGATGCCCCGTAGTCACCAGCGACGGCACGGCCGGGGCCACCGCCGCCCGCAGCGGGAGATTGAGCGCCAGCCCCTCCCGCACCGCGTCGGTGACCTCCGCACCGGGGGCCAGGGCGTAGCGGAAGCGGTGCGTCCCGAGATCGGCGTGCGGGTCGGGGCTGTGCGGTGCGCGCAGCAGCGACAGCCGTACGGTCGTGCCGAGCCCGGCCCCGTGCGGGGTCCGCGTCACCTCGTGGCCGTACGTGGAGTCGTTGAGGACCGCGACGCCGTAGCCCGGTTCGGCGACGCGCAGCCAGCGGTGTGCGCAGATCTCGAAACGCGCGGCGTCCCAGCCGGTGTTGTCGTGCGTCGCCCGGTGCACATGGCCGAACTGGATCTCGGCCGTGGACCGTTCGGCATGGACGTCCAGCGGGAAGGCCGCTTTCAGGACCTTCTCCGACTCCTGCCAGTCCACCTCGGTGTCGATGTCGAGCTGCCTGCTGCCCGCGGACAGCCGCAGCTCCTGCACGATCCGGGACGCTCCGAACGAGCGCACCACGCGGACGGCGGACCGCAGCGGCCCGGCCTCGACCGTCTCGACGGAGTCCGCGTCCGTCAGGTCCGTGCGCGAGCGGCGGTAGTGCCGGTCGATGTCCCAGGCGTCCCAGTGGTTGGGGTGATCCGGGTGCAGCTGAAGGAGGTTCGCCCGGTGACCGGGGGCGAGGACGTCCCGGCCCGCCACCAGGTCGCGCACCGAGGCGATCAGCCCGTCCCGGACGACCGTGACCCGCAGGAGACCGTTGTCCAGAACGATTCCGCCGTCGTCCGCGGCCCCGGTCGCCGTGGCCGCGTACGCGGGCACCACCGAGCCGTCCAGCAGCCCCGCACCCAGGGCCGGCGTCCGAACGGCCACCGCCGTGCGCCCGTCGCCCAGTGCCTGCACATGGGCACCCGACGGCAGCACTCCGCTCGCGTCCGCGTCCAGTTCGAGGACCTGACCGCGTTCGTACGGCGATGCGTTGAGCGCCACGAGGCCCTCCGGCCGGCCGAGCGCCGTCACCGCCTCGGCCACCACGTCGGCGAGCTCCGCCCGCACCGCCTCGTACGTGTCGCGGGCCTCGCGGTGCACCCAGGCGATCGACGAGCCGGGCAGGATGTCGTGGAACTGCAGCAGCAGAACGGTCTTCCAGATCCTCTCCAGCGCCTCGTACGGGTAGCGGTAGCCGGGGTTGCGCAGGGCCGCCGCCGTCGTCCACAACTCCGCCTCACGCAGGAGGTGTTCACTGCGCCGGTTGCCCCGCTTGGTGGCTGCCTGGGAGGTGTACGTCCCCCGGTGCAGCTCCAGGTACAGCTCGCCCGACCAGACCGGCGCCTCGGCCCCGTACTCCTCCTCGGCCGCCGCGAAGAACGCCGAGGGCTTCTCGATCTCGACCCGGGGCGACCCTCCAGATCCCGGAGCCTGCGGGCCTTCTCCAGCATCTCGCGGGTCGGCCCGCCCCCGCCGTCGCCCCAGCCGAACGGCACCAGGGAGCGCGAGGCGCGGCCCTTCTCCGCGAAGTTCTGTTCGGCGCGGGCTAGTTCGCGCGCGTGGAACTGGGCGTTGTACGTGTCCACCGGAGGGAAGTGGGTGAAGACCCGGGTCCCGTCGATGCCCTCCCACCAGAACGTGTGATGCGGCATCCTGTTGTGCTGGTTCCAGGACAGCTTCTGCGTCAGGAACCACCGGACCCCGGCCAGCCGGGCCAGCTGCGGGAAGGCCGCCGTGTAGCCGAAGGAGTCCGGCAGCCAGATCTCCTCCGTCTCGACGCCGAGCTCCTCGGTGAAGAACCGCTTGCCGTGCACGATCTGCCGGGCCAGCGCCTCACCGCCGGGCATGTTGGCGTCGGACTCCACCCACATCGAGCCGACCGGTGCCCACTGGCCGTCGGCGACCGCCTGCTTGATCCGCTCCCAGATGTGCGGCTGATGCTCCTTCACCCAGGCGTACTGCTGGGCCTGGGAGCACGCGAAGACCAGCTCCGGATAGTCCTGGGCGAGGGCGGTGACATTGGCGAAGGTGCGCGAGGCCTTGCGCACCGTCTCGCGCAGCGGCCACAGCCACGCCGAGTCGATGTGCGCGTGCCCGGCCGCCGACACGCGGTGCGCGCTCGCCGAGGCGGGTCTGGACAGGGCCTGGGCCAGCTCCGCCCGCGCCGCCGTCGCCGTGCCTGCCACATCGTGCAGATCGAGCGCGTCCAGCATGCGTTCCAGCGCCCGCAGGATCTCGTGGCGCCGGGACCGGTCGGCGGGCAGTTCGGCCATCAGCTCGGACAGCACCTCGATGTCCAGGACGAGATGCCAGACGTCCTCGTCGAGGACGGCGAGGTCGGCGGAGGCGAAGGTGTAGAGGGGACGGTCCCCGGCGGTCAGCACGTCGCCGAGCGGGGTCGGTTCGAAGCCGTGCTCCAGAACGGCGGGGTTGGCCGCCGCCTCCAGAAGCAGGGCGACCGGCTCGCCGCCCTTCGCCGCCGCGGCGATCGTGAGGTGCCGGTTGCGCGGATGGATGCCCTTGAGGGGGACGCCGTCGGAGCCGTACAGCACCCCCTCCGCCTGGAAACCCGGCCCCTGGCAGGAGAACCCGGGATCGACGACCGCCTCAACCCGGTGTCCCGACCACTCCTCGGGAACGCTGCCCGTGAGCCGGAACCAGGTCGTGGACCACGGCTTCCCCCACGCCGTACCGGTCACGAAGGGCTCGTACGCCTGATCGAGAGCGTCGGCCACCGGTACGGGTTCACCGGGGGCGTGCCAGGCGGAGAGGGCCAGAGGGATCCGGGCCGCGTACTGGGCGGGGCGGACGAACTGCTGGAGCGCCCGCTCCAGGCGGCCCTCCACCAGTGTGCGGTCGTCATGCATCACGGCTCCTCGGGGTCGGTGCCTGCGGGGTGTCACAGGGCTTCACTTCCCCGTACGGCACCCGTGATCACCTCAGCCGCAGAGTCCCGGGCGCGGTCCGTTCCGTGATGACGTCCACCAGCGTGTCGAAGAGCGTCGGGCCCCGGCCGGCCAGCGCCTCGGCCAGCGCGTGCTCGGCAGCGGCCCTCCCGGTGGGATGCACCCGGGTGAGGGTGCTGCGCAGATGGCGTGCGGTCTCCTCGTGGCCCAGCGCACGGGCGGAGAGCGCGTGATCGCGCCATTCGATGACGAAGGCGGCGTCGTCCGGGGTGCCCATGCCGCCGCTCAGACAATCGGCGAACGAGTCGAGACTGCGGCCGAAATAGCCGCCGGGGCCGTTCACCGCCTCGCCGACCATGTCCCAGAAGCGCTCCAGGCCGGTGACCTCGGAGCCGTCGATCACATAGATCACGGTCATGCGTGGAGGGTACAAGCGCGGTTCTCCCGCCGCCGGTCCGGTGATCCGCGCCGCAGGTGGGGGACAACGGCGCGGACCGGACCGGGGGATCGCTGATCAGCAGTCGTGGTCGACCAGGTCGAAGGACTCGTAGTGGTCAGCGGTGTAGTAGTCCTCCTGGACCTCTTCACCCGTCACGATCCGACGGGCCCCACGGGTCGGGGAACCAGGCGTGACGACCGTGTACTCATGGTAGTAACCGGTTCCCTGGCTCGGCAGGATGCCTTCCCGGTTCTGGAAGACGGTGCCGTCCTGGTCGTACGGGAAAGGACCTCCCGCGTCGATGAGGTCGAGGGTGTCGTGCGCCTGCGACGGCAGGGCGGAGTAGCAGATGCTGCCGACCGCCGTGACCGAGGGGACGGTCGCGGCCGTCGCGGTGACCGGGCCGCCGACGAAGAGGACGGACAGGAGGGCGGCGATGCCGCCGAGCGTGGTGATGCGTGGGGGGATTCGCATGGGCACCATGATGACGCGCGTAGATCCCCATCCGTCAACGCCGACTCATGTGAATTTCTTGGAAGTTAATCGTGGGTACGGAAACGTGACGCACTGGCCTTCCGCCCGCGGTGGCGCCGGTATCCGTTCACCTGTTGACGGCCCGCGAAAGCGTGAGTGCCCGCCTGTGGGGCATGCATCCCGTGAAGGTGTTCGAGGGATGACGACTCGAAGGAGGTCGATTCACTGTGCGCGCGGGGGACATGAAGAAGCGACAGGAGAGCCGGCCGGTGCGGCTGCACCGGAGACTGGGCCACGCGGATCTCTCGGGTGTGGGGGAAGTGAGAGGCGCCTTGCGGGAGTTCCTGCGGTACCGCTCGCGCCCCGAGGACACCGACGTGGCAGAGCTCCTGCTGAGTGAACTCGTGACGAACGCCCTGATCCACACCCGCACCGGCGCAGTGGTCACGGTGACGGCGGCGCCCAGACGATTACGGGTGGAAGTGCGCGACTTCCTGGCGGGGCAGGAGCCCGAGCCGTACGTACCGAACGCCGACGACGGTACGCACGGCAGGGGACTGCTCCTCGTGCAGAGCCTGGCCGACTCCTGGGGAGTCACCGCACAGGCGCTGGGCAAGGTGGTCTGGTTCGAGCTGAACAGGGAAAAGGCCTGAGGCCCTGGGCCTCCCGTCAGGATCCGGACAGATCCGAACGAGGCCCTAGCCGAACTGCTGCTCCAGATCCTTGAGTTTCTGCTCCAGCGAGTCGAGCCGGGGCAGGGTCTGGGTGTCGTCCTCCGCGGTGAGGTCGACGGTCACGGGTTCACCGTTCGGGTTCTGTGCCGAAGTACTCCTGGATTTCTGGCCGTTGACGGCTTGCAGGGATGGCCGGGGACGCAGGGGCAGCTGTCCCGGCCCTGTTATGGCAGGCTCCGCGACGGCCGGTGTGCCGCCGCCCTGTGCGGGGGCGATGGCCTGGACGTCCACCTCGTGGGCGTTCCTCCCGGCGCGGCTCCAGGCCCGGTTCTGCCGGTTCAGGGCCTTGATCCGGGCCCGGTCCAGCTTCGCCTGGTCCTTCCTGCGGTGCCGGTCCTGTTCCTTCTCCCGGCGGTCCTCGCGTACCTCGTCGACCGCCTCGTCCAGGGTGCGTACGCCCTCGAGGAGCATCAGCGACCAGGCGCCGAAGGTCTCCCTGGGCGCCCGCAGCCACCGCACGATCCGGATCTGCGGCAGGGGCCGCGGTACCAGCCCCTGCTCCCGCAGGGCGGCCCTGCGGGTCTGCTTGAGCGCCCGGTCGAACAGCACGGCCGCCGAGAGGGACATCCCCGCGAAGAAGTGCGGGGCGCCCGCGTGGTCCATCCCGCGCGGCGCGTGCACCCAGTTGAACCAGGCGGCAGCGCCGGCGAACGTCCACACCAGCAGCCGGGAGCCCAGCGCCGCGTCACCGTGGCTGGCCTCGCGCACCGCGAGCACCGAACAGAACATGGCGGCCCCGTCGAGGCCGAAGGGGACGAGGTACTCCCAGCCACCGGAGAGGCTGAGGTTCTGCCGGCCGAAGCCGACGAGTCCGTGGAAGGAGAGAGCGGCGGCAACCGCGGCGCAGCAGAACAGAAGGACGTACGAGGCGGTCGCGTAGAGCGCCTCCTTGCGCCTGCGGCGGTCCTCGCTGCGTTCCCAGGTGTCCTCGGCCGCGGCCTTCTCAGCGGCGCGCTTGCCGCGCGCGACCACCGTGACCGCCGCCATGACCCCCACGAGCAGTACGGCGCCCGGAAGCAGCCAGTCAAGCGATATGTCGGTCAGTCTCATGCGCGGTCCCTTGCGTCGCGTAGGGCGTTTCGGACGCCATCGTGACGGAAGTACCGGACCGCTCAGGGGGGTTTCGGGGCAAGTGAACGCCATTGGGGTGGCCGGGCTCACCGTTGGGCGGAATCTTCTCGAACATCCTTATAAGGCAAGTGAGTTGCGTTCGAATTCGGGTCGCCCGGACGGGCGGTGTGAGCCGACGCCCTCAGGGGGCGGGTGTCAGCTTCCGGACGCGGTCGGCGTCGCAGGTGCGCGGGCAGGTGACGCAGGTGTCCTCGGGCCGCAGGGTGTAGAAGAGGCAGCAGCTCGCCCGGTCGCGGGTCGGCAGCGCCTCACCGTCGGGGCCGGTCAGTTCGCGGAAGCCCGCGGTTCCCGCGTACGGCGTGGTGGTGCCGGGCAGCAGGAGCTCCAGCTCCTCCATCGCGCGGCGCTCCTCGCCGAGCAGATGCGCGATGTACCAGAGGCCCTCGACGATCTCGTCCGTCGCCATGCCCCACAGGGCCCGCTTGCCGCGCCGCATGCGGGGGCCGAAGCCGTCGAGGACGGGGCCGAGGTGTTCCGCCACGGCGTCGCGGACCTCGGCCCGCAGGGCCGCCTCGTCCGGGACGATCCGGGCGCCCGGCAGCGTCGCCGCCGGATCGTCCGGCAGGCAGGCGAACTCGCTCACCCGGACGGTCAGATGTCCCAGCGCCCGCTGGAAGGAGACGTCCTGGACGGGAATCCGGGGCACCCGGCGGTGCAGGAACCACGGAACGGTCACCAGCAGACAGGCGGGCCAGGCGTAGCGGTGAAATCCGAAGCCGGCCACCACGTCGGGGCGGGCCCGCGTGCCGTAGTCCCGGAGTACCTGCGCGTCGTCCCAGGCCAGAAAGGCGTCCAGGGCGGCGCCGCCCTCGGCGAGCTCGGCCGCGCCCACCCAGCCGGCGCCCGACGGCGCCGCCGCGTCGTCGGAGAGCACCTCGGCCCGCAGTCCGGGGAACACCTCGGCCAGGCGTACGTACGCCGCCGTCACGGGGGACGGGGCGGGGGCGGTGAGCAGGGTGGGGACGGTCATGCAGGGACCACCGAATCACGATCGTTTGCAGGTAAGCCTTACCTTACCCGAATTGATCGATGTTTGAACTGCGGCCTCCTCCGCCTATCGTGCACGGAGGGCAGGCAAGGTGTGAGCCGGGCCCGCGGCAGGCCGAGGAGGTCCGGGTGGAGCAGCGCAGAGCGCGCGAAGGCGTACGCCCGCCGTACGCGTCGGCGGGGATCCCGCAGGACGTCCGCGTGCCCGAACAGGCGCGTGGCGAGCACACCCACAGCGAGCCGCCCGCCCCCCGCGTGGTGCAGCGGCACTCCGTACGGGGCCAGATCCTGGACGCCCTGCGTGCCGCCCTCGTCGACGGCGAGCTGGCACCGGGGCAGGTCTACTCCGCCCCGGCGCTCGGCGCGCGGTTCGGCGTCTCCGCGACGCCGGTGCGCGAGGCGATGCAGCAGCTGGCCGTCGAGGGCGCCGTCGAGGTCGTACCCAACCGGGGTTTCCGGGTCAGCGAGCGGGGTCCGCGCGAGCTGGCCGAGCTCGCCGAGGTGCGCGCCCTGATCGAGGTCCCCGTGATGCTGCGGCTGGCCCGTACCGTGCCGGCGGGCAACTGGTGCGTGCTGCGCCCGCTGGCCGACGCGACGGTCGCGGCGGCGGCGGTCGGTGACCGGGCGAGCTACGCGGAGAGCGACCGTGCCTTCCACCGCGCCGTTCTCGCACTCTCGGGCAACCAGCAGCTCGTGACGGTCGCCGACGAGCTCCACCGCCGTTCCCAGTGGCCCCTGGTCAGCAACCCCGCCACCCGGCGGGCCGACCTTCTCGCCGACGCCTCCGAGCACACCGCGCTGCTGGACGCGCTCATCGCGAGGGATCTCACGGTCGTGCAGTCGCTCGTGCGCGAACACTTCACGGGCGCCGAGGGCTGACCCCGCGCCGTCCCCGGCCGGGGACGGCGCACCGGCCGCGCGTGTCAGTTGGCCTCCACGGTCTCCGGGGCGGGTGGCTCGAGGCGGGGGGCCAGCCACGTCGGTACGCCACCGAGCAGCCGGAACAGCCGGCCCGCCTCGGCGCGCAGCCGCCCCGCCTCGGGTTCCGTCTCGGCGTCCGCCAGCGAGAGGAGGGCCGGGGCGGTCCCGACGAGATAGCCCAGCTCCTCCCTTATCCGCAGCGATTCCGCGAAGCCGTGCCGCGCCTCCGCGAGCTCGCCCTCGCGCAGGGCGAGCGAGGCCAGGTGCCGCCAGGTGAACGAGAGCAGCAGCTCGTCGCCCTGGGCCGTGGCCCCGGCGTGGGCCCTGCGGTACGCGGCACGGGCGGACTGGGGCGCATCGGAGATGTTCTGGGCGATCAGGCCCCGGCGGAAGTCCAGCAGGGGGCGGCCGGCGGCCCCCGGGGCGAGCAGGGCCGCGGCCCTGCTCAGCGCCACGCTGGCCTCGTCGGCCCGGTCCCGCACCCCGAGCAGGGTCGAGGCGTACGCGAGGTAGCCGCGCTCGCAGGCGGCCGCCCCGCGCTCGGTGTCGTCGTGGGCGAGTGCCTCGGCCGTGCGCAGCGCGTCCTCGGCCTCGGTCCAGCCTTTACTGGTGTAGAGGCACTGCTCGGTCAGCAGGGACGTCCGCTGGAGAGCGGCGGCGGCATCCGTGGCCGCGTGGTGTTCCAGCAGTGCGGCCGCATCCGTCCAGCAGGCGCGTGACCGCAGCCGCCATACCGCTGTCTGGAGCGGCGGATCGTCATCTGCTGTCGTTCCGGAACCAGACATGGCGGTATGCGCCACGTTGCCCTCCCCGAGCGCGCCCTTGAGCTGTTGAGTGTGGCCGCATCTCAGCACGGAATGGCACGCCGGGCCAAGGGGTGGGATCAATCTCAGGTGAAAGATTTCACAATCGACCGGAACGTGGCGGTGCCGTGACGGCTCCCGGAAGTCAGCTCATACGCAGGGCGAGGAAGAAGTCGAGCTTGTCCTCGAGGCGCGAAAGGTCACGCCCCGTCAACTGCTCGATTCGGCCGACGCGGTAGCGCAGCGTGTTGACGTGCAGGTGCAGCCGGGCCGCGCAGCGGGTCCAGGAACCGTCGCAGTCCAGGAAGGCCTCGAGCGTCTCGATGAGGTCCGCGCGGTGCCGCCTGTCGTAGTCGCGCAGCGGGTCCAGCAGACGGGCGGTGAAGGCCCGGCGGACGTCGTCGGGGACGAAGGGCAGCAGCAGGACGTGCGAGGCGAGCTCGTGGTGGCCGGCCGCGCAGACCCGGCCGGGGCGTGCCGCCGCGACGCGGCGTGCGTGCCGGGCCTCCTCCAGTGCGCCGCGCAGCCCTTCGGCCGAATGCACGGCGGCGCTGACACCCAGTGTCAGACGGCCGTCGTCCGCGAGCCCCGCCGAGAGCGGTTCACGGACGGTGGCGAGGAGGGCGTCGGCGTGCAGCGCGTTGTCCCGCCGTTGCGGGGCCTCCTCGGGCGCGTCCGGACCGGAGCCGGAAGCGGGCTCCGCCGCGGGCGCGGTCACGGCGGGCAGGGGAACGAGGGCGACGGCCTCGTCACCCGTGTGGGCCACGGCGATCCGGTCCGCGGAGTCGGGTCCCGCCACGGCGGGGTCGACGAGGATCTCCTCCAGCAGCGCCTGCGCGACCTGGCCGCCCGGAAGTTCAGGGCCCGAGTCCGTGCCCTCGCCCGCCCACTCGACCCGGGCCACCACGACCTGCCAGTGCGGCGCCGTCCCGAGGCCGGGCAGCAGGACCGGGGCAGCGACCCGCAGCCTGGCCGCGATCTCGGCCGGGGGAGCGCCCGTCTGGACCAGCTCCAGAACCTCCTGGGCGAGCCTGCGGCGTACCGTACGGGCCGCGTCGCGGCGGTCCCGTTCGACCGCGATCAGCTGCGTGACGCCCTGGAGCAGGTCGAGCCGCGGCGCGGGCCAGTCGCTCGCGTCGCCCTCCACGGCCAGCAGCCAGTCCGAGAGCACCGACTCCCGCACGTCACGGGACGGGGCCGGGACGGTACCCCGGCCGTTGTTCCGGATCGGGAACAGCGAATACGTCGTACCGCCCGCCTCGGCGCGGTGCGGGCCCCGGCGGCCCGTGCGGGTGGCCGCGAGGTGCTGCGCGGCCAGTGCCGCGCCCACGGGACCGGACAGGGGCTCGCCGGCTCCGGCGATCCGGCGGCCCGTGGGGGAGAGGACCCAGGCGCGCAGGTCCAGGTCGGAGGTCAGCAGGTCGAGGACCACCTCGGGGCCGCCGCCGGCCGGGCCGGAGGTCATCAGTCGGCGGTGCCGGTCCACGACTGCGGCGAGATCACCGGCACGCTCGCCCGAGACCTGGCGCACCACATGTTCGGTGATCGTTGCAAATGCGACAATTTCATTGACCGCGAAGAGTGGGAGCCGGTGGTGCAGGCATGCTTCGACGAGATCGTCGGGAATGGCCCCGAGCTCCGCCTCGCCCGCCGCGAGACCGGCGACGCCGGCATTCGCCAGGATCCGGACGAACGGCTCCGAGTCCGCAGCGTCCCGGCGCCAGGCCAGGCCCGTGAGGACGAGCTCACCCCCGGAGAGATAGCGGCTCGGGTCTCGCAGATCGGTCGTCATGACGCCCCGGACCGAGCGGTCCAGTTCGTCCTCGCCGCCGAGCAGCCGCAGGCCCAGCGCGTCGGTGTCCAGCAGTGCGCGCAGCCGCATCTCGATTGCCGCCGATCTTTTTCGTTGGTCCGGGGGACAGCTGGGGATACCTGTGAGTTGCGGTGAGGTTCATGTTCCCCACCATTCGTTCGAATCTACAAGACGGGGATGAGGACCAGCCAATTCCTTCATGGTTTCGGTGACTGCACCGAGTGGAGCAAGGCTTGTGTACTGAGTCACACACCGCGTCAACAACACAGGAACGACCAGTCGAGGGCCGGCCGTCCCCAGCCCCCAGCCGAACGACCCCATTGAGAAGAAGAGAGCCACTCATGGACTTCCTTCGCCCCGCCAGCTGGGAGGAGGCGCTCGCCGCCAAGGCCGAGCACCCGACGGCTGTACCCATCGCGGGTGGAACCGATGTGATGGTCGAGATCAACTTCGACCACCGGCGGCCCGAGTACCTCCTGGACCTGAACCGCATCGGTGAGCTGTCCGAGTGGCAGGTGGGCCGGGACGACGTCCGGCTCGGCGCCTCGGTGCCGTACAGCGCCATCATGGAGCACCTCAGGACCGAGCTGCCCGGCCTCGCCCTCGCCTCGCACACCGTCGCCTCGCCGCAGATCCGCAACCGCGGCGGCGTCGGCGGCAACCTCGGCACCGCGTCGCCCGCCGGTGACGCCCACCCGGCCCTGCTCGCCGCGGGCGCCGAGGTCGAGGCCGAATCCGTGCGAGGCACCCGGATGATCCCCATCGACGCCTTCTACACCGGCGTCAAGCGCAACGCCCTCGAACCGGACGAGCTGATCCGGGCCGTGCACATCAGGAAGGCCGACGGCCCTCAGCAGTACTCCAAGGTCGGCACCCGCAACGCGATGGTCATCGCGGTCTGCGCCTTCGGCCTCGCCC
Source organism: Streptomyces sp. NBC_00887 (assembly GCF_045207585.1). Lineage (NCBI taxonomy): Bacteria > Bacillati > Actinomycetota > Actinomycetes > Kitasatosporales > Streptomycetaceae > Streptomyces > Streptomyces sp. NBC_00887. The sequence continues at coordinate 3,671,565 of NZ_CP108788.1, read as the reverse complement.
TCCACCCGGAGACCCGCACCGTCCGGACCGGCATCGGCTCCGCCGCCCCCACGCCCGTGAGGGCCAGGGAGGCCGAGGAGTTCCTGAACGCCGCGCTGGAAGAGGGCGGGTTCTGGGACAACGGCAAGATCATCACCCCGTCCGTCGCCAAGCAGTTCGCGCAGCTGGCCTCCGGCGCCTGCAACCCCATCGACGACGTACGGGGTACCGCGGCCTACCGCAGGCACGCCGTCGGCATCATGGCCCGCCGCACGCTGGGCTGGACCTGGGAGCAGTACCGCGGCACGGGCCGCACCCTCGAAGGAGCTGCTTAACCATGCGAGTGAATTTCACGGTCAACGGCCGCAAGCAGGAAGCCGACGACGTGTGGGAGGGCGAGTCCCTCCTGTACGTCCTGCGTGAGCGCATGGGTCTTCCGGGTTCGAAGAACGCCTGTGAACAGGGCGAATGCGGGTCCTGTACGGTCCGCCTGGACGGCGTGCCCGTCTGTTCCTGTCTGGTCGCGGCCGGACAGGCCGAGGGCCGCGAGGTCGTCACCGTCGAGGGCCTCGCGGACTACGCGAAGCACCGCGAGGACGCCCACCCGGGCAACGGCTGCGCCTCCGGCGCCTGCGGCACGACGCTCGACGCCGCCCGGCGCTGGCAGGCCAAGCCCGCCGACGGACAGAGCGGCGAGGCGACCGAGCTCTCGCCGATTCAGCAGGCGTTCATCGACGCCGGTGCCGTGCAGTGCGGTTTCTGCACCCCCGGCCTCCTGGTCGCCGCCGACGAACTGCTGGAGACCCACCCCTCGCCGTCCGACCAGGACATCCGCGAGGCGCTCTCCGGCAACCTCTGCCGCTGTACGGGTTACGAGAAGATCCTCGACGCGGTCCGCCTCGCGGCCGCCCGTCAGGAAGAGACGGTGCGATAGCCATGGCTCTGCATCCACGGGCCGCCTCCGTGCCGGCCGGCACCCCCACCAAGATCACCCAGGGCTCTCAGACCAGGGGCGGCATCGGCGAGTCCACGCTGCGCCCCGACGGCACCCTGAAGGTGACCGGTGAGTTCGCCTACTCCTCGGACATGTGGCACGAGGACATGCTGTGGGGCCACACGCTCCGCTCGACCGTCGCCCACGCCGAGATCAGGTCCATCGACATCGGCGAGGCCGTCGCGACGCCCGGCGTCTACGCCGTGCTGACCTACGACGACCTGCCCGCCGCGATGAAGAACTACGGCCTGGAGATCCAGGACACCCCGGTCCTCGCCCACGGCAAGGTCAGGCACCACGGTGAGCCGGTGGCGCTCGTCGCCGCCGACCACCCGGAGACCGCACGCCGCGCCGCCGCGAAGATCAAGATCGACTACGTCGAACTGCCGGTCATCACGGACGAGGCGTCCGCGACCGCACCTGACGCGATCCTGGTCCACGAAGGCCGCGACGACCACCACATCGGCCATGTCCCGCACCCGAACATCGTCCACCGCCAGCCGATCGTCCGCGGTGACGCCGACGCGGCGGCGAAGCGCGCCGATGTGATCGTCAGAGGCGAGTACACCTTCGGCATGCAGGACCAGGCGTTCCTCGGCCCGGAGTCCGGCCTCGCCGTGCCCTCCGAGGACGGCGGCGTCGAGCTGTACGTGGCCACCCAGTGGCTGCACTCCGACCTCAGACAGATCGCCCCGGTCCTGGGCCTGCCCGAGGACAAGGTCCGCATGACGCTCTCCGGCGTCGGCGGTGCCTTCGGCGGCCGCGAGGACCTGTCCATGCAGATCCACGCCTGCCTGCTCGCGCTGCGCACCGGCAAGCCGGTCAAGATCGTCTACAACCGCTTCGAGTCCTTCTTCGGACACGTCCACCGGCACCCCGCGAAGCTCCAGTACGAGCACGGCGCCACCAAGGACGGCAAGCTCACCCACATGAAGTGCCGGATCGTGCTCGACGGCGGCGCCTACGCCTCCGCCTCCCCGGCGGTCGTCGGCAACGCCTCCTCGCTCTCCGTCGGCCCGTACGTCGTCGAGGACGTCGACATCGAGGCCCTCGCGCTCTACTCCAACAACCCGCCCTGCGGCGCCATGCGCGGCTTCGGCGCCGTCCAGGCGTGCTTCGCGTACGAGGCGCAGATGGACAAGCTCGCGGCGAAGCTCGACATGGACCCGGTCGAGTTCCGGCAGCTCAACGCCATGGAGCAGGGCACCCTCCTGCCGACCGGGCAGCCCTGCGACTCGCCGGCCCCGGTCGCCGAGCTGCTGCGCCGGGTCAAGTCCCGGCCGATGCCGCCCGAGCAGCAGTGGCTGGCGGTGGACGCCGAAGGCAGCAGCGTCGACGTGCGCGCCCTGCCCGGCGGACTCTCCAACACCACCCACGGCGAAGGCGTCGTACGCGGGGTCGGCTACGCGGTCGGCCTCAAGAACGTCGGCTTCTCCGAGGGCTTCGACGACTACTCCACCGCCCGGGTGCGGATGGAGGTCATCAACGGCGAGCCGGTCGCGACCGTGCACACCGCGATGGCCGAGGTCGGACAGGGCGGCGTCACCGTGCACGCGCAGATCGCCCGTACCGAACTCGGCGTCAACCAAGTCACCATCCAGCCCGCCGACACCCGTGTCGGCTCCGCGGGATCGACCTCCGCCTCCCGCCAGACGTACGTCACCGGCGGCGCCGTGAAGAACTCCTGCGAAGCCGTCCGGGAGAAGGTGCTGGAGCTCGGCCGCCGCAAGTTCGGTACGTACCACCCGGCCTGGGCCACCGCCGAACTCCTCCTGGAGGGCGGCAAGGTCGTCACCGACGGCGGCGAGGTACTGGCCGACGTGGTCGACGTACTGGAGGACGAGGCGATCGACATCGAGCTGGAGTGGCGCCACCGGCCCACCGAGCCGTTCGATCTGCGGACCGGCCAGGGCAACGGCCACGTCCAGTACTCCTTCGCCGCCCACCGCGCGGTCGTCGAGGTCGACACCGAACTCGGTCTGGTCAAGGTCATCGAACTGGCCTGCGCCCAGGACGTCGGCAAGGCGCTCAACCCGCTGTCGGTCATCGGCCAGATCCAGGGAGGCACCCTCCAGGGAATGGGCATCGCCGTCATGGAGGAGATCGTCGTCGACCCGAAGACCGCGAAGGTGCGCAACCCGTCCTTCACGGACTACCTGCTGCCCACGATCCTCGACACCCCGGCCATCCCGGTCGATGTGCTCGAACTCGCCGACGACCACGCCCCGTACGGGCTCCGCGGCGTCGGCGAGGCCCCGACCCTGTCGTCCACCCCGGCCGTCCTCGCGGCGATCCGGAACGCGACGGGTCTGGAGCTGAACAGGACACCGGTACGCCCCGAGCACCTCACCGGTACCTGACGGCCACTCAGAACCCTCCGGGCGGTGCGCGCCTGCCGTGAACGTCACACTTCCCCGCGCCGCGCACCGTCCGGAGTCCACGCACAACCGCTCCACCTGCAAGAAGAGTTCGTCCTGGGCCGTCCCCCGGGTCGTGCCGCCGAGCAGCATCCCAAATCCCGCAGTCACGAAGCTCCACGCGGGTGCCCCTGTGAACCTTGGGAGTCAGGCAACATGACCCAGCAGTCAGTGCAAGTCAAGACGAGTGCGGAGGACGCGGGCCCCGGCTCGCGTGTCCCCGCCGGACGGTCCTGGCTCGACCGCTACTTCCACATATCCGAACGGGGATCGACCGTCGCGCGCGAAGTGCGCGGCGGCGTCACGACCTTCATGGCCATGGCGTACATCCTCCTGCTCAACCCGCTCATCCTCGGCGGCAAGGACGTCGACGGCCAGCTGCTCAGCCAGCCGGGACTCATCACCGCCACCGCGTTCGCGGCGGCTGCCACCACCCTGCTGATGGGCTTCATCGGCAAGGTGCCCCTCGCGCTCGCCGCCGGTCTCAGCGTCTCCGGCGTGCTCGCCTCGCAGGTGGCCCCGGCCATGTCCTGGCCGCAGGCCATGGGCATGTGCGTGGTCTACGGCCTGGTGATCTGCCTGTTGGTCGTCACCGGCCTCCGCGAGATGATCATGAACGCCATCCCGCTCGCGCTGAAGCACGGCATCACCATGGGCATCGGCCTCTTCATCGCCCTCATCGGGCTCTACAAGGCCGGCTTCGTCCACAAGGGCACCGCGACCCCGCTCTCACTCGGCCCAGCCGGTGAACTCGCCGGCTGGCCCGTCCTCATCTTCGCCGTGACCCTGCTGCTGATCTTCATGCTGCAGGCGCGCAACATCCCCGGCGCGATCCTGATCGGCATCGTCGTCGGCACCCTGGTCGCGGTCGTGGTCAACGCCGTCGGCGACATCGACGCCACGTCCTGGAGCAGCGGCCCGCCCGAACTGGGCGGCAGCGCTGTCTCCCCACCGGACTTCTCGCTCTTCGGGGACGTCGAGTTCGGCGGCTGGGGCGACGTCGGGGTGATGACCGTCGGAATGATCGTCTTCACCCTGGTGCTGGCCGGCTTCTTCGACGCGATGGCCACCATCATCGGAGTGGGCACGGAAGCGAAGCTCGCCGACGACAAGGGCCGGATGCCGGGCCTGTCCAAGGCACTGTTCATCGACGGAGCGGGCGGAGCGATCGGCGGTGTCGCCGGGGGCTCCGGCCAGACCGTGTTCGTCGAGTCGGCCACCGGCGTCGGGGAGGGCGCCCGCACCGGGCTGGCCTCCGTCGTCACCGGGCTCTTCTTCGCCGCCTGCCTCTTCTTCACCCCGCTCACGGCCATCGTGCCGGCCGAGGTGGCCTCGGCCGCCCTCGTCGTCATCGGCGCCATGATGATGCAGAACGCCCGGCACGTGGACTGGAGCGACCGCTCCGTCGCCATCCCGGTCTTCCTCACCGTGGTCCTGATGCCGTTCACGTACGCCATCACCACGGGTGTCGCCGCGGGCGTCATCTCGTACGCCGCCATCAAGCTCGCCCAGGGCAGGGCCCGTGAGGTCGGCGCCTTCATGTGGGTCCTGACGCTCGTCTTCGTCGTCTACTTCGCCCTGAATCCGATCGAGAGCTGGCTGGGCGTCCACTGACGCCACCGCCCCTCCGCACCCCTGTCAGAAGGAGACACGCCATGCTGGACATCGCCGAAGAACTGCACCGGTGGGTCGGGCAGGGACGCGCGTTCGCCGTGGCCACCGTGGTGGCCGTCGGCGGCAGCGCGCCCCGGCAGCCGGGCGCCGCGCTCGCCGTCGACAGCGAGGGCACGGCCATCGGATCGGTCTCCGGCGGATGTGTGGAGGGTGCGGTGTACGAACTGTGCCTGCAGGCTCTCGAGGACGGCACCACCGTGCGCGAGCGCTTCGGCTACAGCGACGACGACGCCTTCGCGGTCGGCCTGACCTGCGGCGGCGTCATCGACATCCTGGTCACCCCGGTGCGCGCGGACGATCCCGCGCGCCCGGTGTTCGCCGCAGCGTTCGCCGCCGCCGCCGGGGGTGCGGCGGCAGCGGTCGCCCGAATCACCGACGGGCCCGCGGAGCTGCTCGGCCGACCCCTGCTCGTCCACCCCGACGGCAGGTACGAGGGCGGGCTCGGGGGGCACCCCGAACTCGACCGCACCGCCGCCGCCGAGGCCAGGGCGATGCTGGACGCGGGCCGCACCGGCGAGGTCACCGTCGGCGCCGACGGCTCGCGCTGCGGCCGGCCGCTCGCCCTGCTCGTCGAATCGAGCGTCCCGCCGCCCCGGATGATCGTCTTCGGGGCCATCGACTTCGCCGCCGCCCTGGTCCGGGCCGGCCGCTTCCTCGGCTATCACGTCACCGTCTGCGACGCCCGCCCCGTCTTCGCGACCGCGGCACGCTTCCCGGAGGCCGACGACATCGTCGTCGACTGGCCGCACCGCTACCTCGCGGACACCGAGGTGGACGCGCGCACGGTGCTCTGCGTACTCACGCACGACGCCAAGTTCGACGTACCGCTGCTGGAACTGGCGTTGCGGCTGCCGGTCGCCTATGTCGGCGCGATGGGGTCGCGCCGCACCCATCTGGAGCGCAACGAGCGACTTCGCGAAGCGGGCGTGACCGAGCGCCGACTGGCCTCCCTGCACTCGCCGATCGGGCTGGACCTCGGAGCGCGTACGCCCGAGGAGACGGCCCTGTCGATCGCGGCCGAGATCGTCGCCGACCGGCGCGGCGGCAGCGGTGTACCGCTCTCCGGCGCCCACACCCCCATCCACCACGAGGACGGACCACCGCTCGTCTCCGTGGCCTGAACCGGCCGCCCGGCCGCGGTCATCGGCGGGGGCGGATTACCGCCACGGCAGGTTCACGCCAGGTGTGAACCCGCCATCGGTGTGTCGCGGCCGGTAGATCTGCTGCATGACATTCCTCCCCTCCTCCGTTTCCGGCCGGGCGAGACCCGTTCGCGCGGGACGCAGGGCACTGCTCATAGCGACCTCCGTCGCCCTCGTGAGCGGCGTCATGCTTCCCGCGGCGGGCTCCGCCACCGCCGCTCCGCAGCCGTCGTCCACCGACGGCCGCTCCGAGGCCCCGGCCCGGAGCTACGACGTCACCCTCGTCACCGGTGATGTCGTCCACTACACGGACGGCGCCGGTAACCAGGACACCGTGACCGTGGACCGCCCCGACGGCGTGTCGGGCGGCGTGCACATGCAGCAGGCGGGCGACGACATCTACGTCCTGCCCGACGAGGCGACCGCCCTGATCGCGGCGGGGAAGCTGGACCGCCGGCTCTTCAACGTCTCCGCCCTCGTCGAGATGGGGTACGACGACAAGCGCTCCGGCGGCATCCCGCTGATCGCCACCTACCCCGCGGGCTCGGCACGTTCGCTGCCCGCGGCACCGCGCGGCAGCAGGACGGTCCGCACCCTCGAATCGATCCACGGTGCGGCGCTGAAGGCCGACAAGGACGACGCGCGCGCCTTCTGGAGCGACATCGCCCGCACGGAGAAGAGCCGTTCGCTCGACAACGGCATCGCCAAGCTGTGGCTCGACGGCCGGGTCGAGGCGGCGCTCAAGGACTCGGTGCCGCAGGTCAACGCCCCGCAGGCATGGGCCGCCGGCTTCGACGGCAAGGGCACCACGGTCGCCGTCCTGGACACCGGTATCGACGCGACGCACCCGGACGTCAAGGACCGCATCCTTCAGTCCAAGAGCTTCGTACCCGGCGAGGAGGTCGTCGACAAGCACGGCCACGGGACGCACGTCGCGTCCACCATCGCAGGCTCGGGCGCCGCGTCGGACGGTGCCGACAAGGGCGTCGCCCCCGGCGCAGGCCTGATCGTCGGCAAGGTCCTCAGCGACGAGGGATCCGGCGCGGACTCCGGCATCATCGAAGCCATGGAGTGGGCGAAGGCCGAAGGCGCCGACGTCGTCTCCATGAGCCTCGGATCCAGCATCCCGGACGACGGCACCGACCCGATGGCGCAGGCCGTCGACGCGCTCTCGGCCGACGGCGGACCGCTGTTCGTGATCGCCGCCGGCAACGCGTACGGCGCGGGCACGATCGGCGCTCCCGGCTCCGCGGCGAAGGCACTCACCATCGCCGCCGTCGACAAGCAGGACAACCGCGCGGACTTCTCCTCCATGGGCCCGCTGGTGAGGTCGCACGGGCTGAAGCCCGACCTGTCCGCCCCCGGCGTCGACATCAACGCGGCCGCCTCGCAGGCGATCCCCGGCATGACCGAGATGTACCAGCAGATGTCCGGTACGTCGATGGCGACGCCGCACGTCGCCGGCGCCGCCGCGATCCTGAAGCAGCGGCACCCCGACTGGTCGGGCCAGCGCATCAAGGACGCGCTGATGACCTCCTCGAAGGTGCTGCCCGACTACACCCCGTACGAACAGGGCACCGGCCGCCTCGACGTGAAGGCGGCGATCGACACGACGATCGAGGCCACCGGCTCCGTCGAGGTCGCCTCCTACGACTGGCCGCACGCCACGACCGACCCGGTCGCCGAGCGGAAGATCACCTACCGCAACTCCGGTGCGCAGGACGTCACTCTGGACCTGGCAACCGGCACGGACTCGGCCGCCTACAAGCTGTCCGCGTCCACCGTCACCGTCCCGGCCGGCTCCACCGCCGACGTGGTCCTCTCCCTCGACCCGGCCCAGGTCCCGAACAACACCCAGTTCTCCGGCCAGGTCGTCGCCAAGGACGCGGCCGGTACGGTCGTCGCGCACACCGGCTTCGCGATGAACAAGGAGCAGGAGCTCTACGACCTGACGCTCGAGCTCCGCGACCGCGAGGGCAAGCCGATGGACGGCTACGTCGTCCTCGGTGAGCTCGGCAGCCCGGACCTCGGCGTCGTCGCGGTCTCCGGCGAGACCACGCTGCGCCTGCAGCCCGGCAACTACTCCACCTGGGCCTCGGTCGACGTCGAGGGTGACCGCGCCGACTCGAAGGCCGTCGCCTTCCTGGCGGACCCCGAGACGGTCCTGGACAAGCCCACCACGGTCACCCTGGACGCCTCCAAGGCCCGCAAGGTCAGCGTACGCACGCCCAAGGAGACCGAAACACGGCAGCTGCGCTACGACATGGCACGCACCGCGCCCAACGGGGTCGTCCTGCGCGATGCGTTCCAGATTCCCCTGACGTACGACCAGTTGTGGGCGAGCCCCACCGAGAAGGTCACGCAGGGCACCTTCAGCTTCCTGACCCGCTGGCGTCAGGGCGAGAAGATGATCGACCTGGCGGCCGACGGCCGTGACGTGCCGGTCACCGTGCAGGGCGGCTCACTGCTCGCCGAGGACAGCGAGCAGAAGCTGACCGGCTTCTTCGCCGGCAACGGTGCCGCGGCCGACTACGAGGGCCGCAGCGTCAAGGGGAAGGCCGTCGTGGTCACCCGCAGCGACGCGGTCAGCCCCGAGGAGCGGCTGGCGAACGCGCTCGCCGCGGGCGCCAAGGCGCTGTTCGTCGTCAACGACGGCAGCGGCGTCCTGATGGAGAGCTACGTCCCGTACGGCACCGAGACCACGATCCCGGTGGCCACCGTGCAGAGGATCGCGGGCGGGACGCTGATCAAGGCCGCCGAGCGCGGGCGGAAGCTCGACATCGACCAGCGCAGGTACACGAGCTACGTGTACGACCTGGTCGACCGTCACAACGGCACCATCCCCGACCGCTCACTGGCCTTCGCCCCGTCGACCGGTCAGCTGGCGACGGTGGAGAACACCTTCTACGGCCACAAGGCGACGCTCGGCGGCGGCTACCGCTACGACATCCCGGACTACGGACCGGGCCTCGGCTTCGAGGAGTACGAGAAGTTCCCGGGCGTCCGCACCGAGTGGGTCACCCCGCTGCCGGGCGACTCCTTCTGGTACGAGAACCACTCGGTTCTGAACGCGCAGGCGACAGGTTTCGCCGCCGAGATGCGCAGCGGCGACCTGGACTACACGGCAGGCCGCAGCTACGAGGCCGAGTGGTTCGCGCCGATCACCCGTCCGCGGCTCGGCACCGGCTACTGGGGTCCGTTCCGCACGACGTACAACGACCTGCAGTTCAACATCCCGATGTGGAGCGACTCCGGCGCGGGCCACTCCGGTTCGATGCCCGAGGACGAGTACGACACCACGTCGTACGCCTTCTACCAGGGTGACACGCTGCTGAGGAAGGGAGCGGGCCGCGCCGGATACGCGGGCGACCTCTCGTCCGAGAAGCTCCCGTACCGGCTGGTCCTCGACTCGGTCCGGGACGGCGACGTGTGGAAGACCTCGACCCGGACCCACAGCGAGTGGAGCTTCGTCTCGGGCGCCCTGGACGAGAACGGCCCGTACCAGGCCGATATCCCGATGCTCCAGCTGGACTTCGACGTCGACACCGACCTGGCCGGTGACGTCGAGGGCGGCCGGTGGACCGAGGTGGGTCTCGCCTCCGGCACGCAGGAGTGGATGGACGGCGCGGTGAAGGCCGACAGGGCCTCGCTGTCGGTCAGCTACGACGACGGCAAGACCTGGTCGGCCGTGCAGCTGCACAAGGACTCGGCGGGCAGGTGGACCGCAGGGTTCAGGACCCCGGCGAAGGCGGGCGGCTTCGTGTCGCTCAAGGCGCACACCGAGGGACCCGGCGGCCTCGCCGTCGACCAGGAGATCATCCGGGCCTTCGGCCTGAAGTGATCTGCTGAGGGACCCGTCCGAGGTGGCTCCGCACCCTGCTCAGGGTGTGGAGCCACCTCTTCTCACGCTCTGCCGCCGGTGGCGTTCCGCCCGAATCGGGCCAGGCAGTGCCAGACCTTCTTGAGGTCCTGCCCGTCGTGGAGGCCGGAGCGGGCCGCGTACCCGATCATCCGCGGGTCGAGGTACCCGTCGACCGCGAGCGAGGCGCCGAGATCGACGTATTCCTGTCCTCGGTAGCCGGGTCGGCGCAGCGACTCATCGATGCCGAGCCGGAACCCGTCGTGCCATTCGACGGGACACGGCGGTCTCCGTGCGGCGGACTCGCGTACCGGTACTCAGAGGGACGGGCGGGCCCGTGCGCCGTGCGCACGGGCCCGCCCGGAGGTGACGGAGAACCGGGGGAATCAGAGCCCGGCCTGCAGTGCCTTCCATGTGTCGGGGCCCACGCTGCCGTCCACGTCCAGACCCCGGCCGTCCTGGTAGAGACGCACGGCCGTGTCCGTCCCCGAGCCGAAGTTTCCGTCCATGGCGACCGTCGATCCGAGCGCCGCGGTCAGCGCCCGCTGCAGTCGCTTCACGTCATCGCCGCTCGCACCCTTGGTGAGCGTCGGTGTGGTCCCGGTCGACAGCAGAGCCGTCCACGTCTTCGGGCCGACCGTCCCGTCGGCGGAGAGCTTCCGGGCCGTCTGGAACGCCTTGACGGCGTTCTGCGTGGTCTGTCCGAAGACGCTGTCCTCGGCACCCGCGTGGTACCCCTGCTTGTTGAGCAGGTACTGGACGGCCTTCACCTGGGGACCGGTCGAGCCCGACCGCTGGGTCGCGTACGAGGTGAAGTCCAGCCCGACGCTGCCGCTGCCCCCGACCAGCTGCATGTAGTAGGTCCAGTTCCAGTTGACGCCCGGGTCGGTGTGGTCGTTCCCGGGTGCCTCGTTGTGCCCGATGATGTGGGACCGGTCCTTCGGGATCCCGTACCGGTCGCACAGGTACGCGGTCAGCGCCGCCGAGGAGCGGTACATCGAGTCGGTGAACCACGACGGGTCGTCGACGAAGCCCTCGTGCTCGATCCCGAGCGACGAGGCGTTGGCGCTCTTGGCGTGCCAGCCGGTGTCCTTGTCGCGCACCGTCTGGGTGATCCGGCCGTCGGAGGAACGGACCACGTAGTGGGCGCTGACCTGCGAATCAGGGTTCTGGAACCAGCTGATCGTCCCGGCGTACGAGCCCTGCGTGACGTGGATGACCACCTTGTCGATGGTCGCCGTCCGGTTGACCGCATAGTTGGCGGCATGGGCGGGGATCCACAGCGCCGAGGGGTAGTCGGGGCTCTGGGCTGTCATGCCGGCCGCGGCCAGGGAGCGCTTGTCAGGGGAGACCGGGCGGGAGGTGACCGAGATCCGTTCGCCACCGGGCACCGTCGCCCGCAGCCCCTGGGCGAGGAAGGTGTAGACGTTGTCCGCGTAGAGCGCGGACACGGCGCCCTTTGCCCCGCTGTAGCGGGCGACGGCCGGGTACCAGGCATCGATGTCACGGCGCTCGGCGCCGTCCAGGCCGAGTGCGTCGGCGTCGCTCCGCAGGAGGGCCGCGCCGCCCAGGATGTTTGCCCCGGTGTCCTGGCGCAGATCGGCCGCGGATTCGCCGGTCAGGGCGGAGGCCTTCTCCAGGGAGCGGTTCGTGGGGTTGCTGACGAGGTGCATCACGCCGTAGCCGCCCGCCTGGCTCGGGCGTCCGGAATGCCCGTCCAGATGGGTCTCGCCGTAGCCCACGGCGGCGAGCAGATCGCGCGGTACGCCGTACTGCTCGGCTGCCCGGGTGAAGGCCTGGTTCATGGGATCCGGCGCGGCAGGGGCGGCGGGAGCCGGGTGGCCGGCGGCGACGACGGCGGTGACGGTGAGAGCCGCCAGAACAGCTGCGCGACCCCGGGCGTGGCCGGCGGGGCTTCTGGGCATACCTGCTCCTGGTCTGTGGGGGAGGACGGACCCCCGGGCCTGGGTGGGGTGGGCCGAGGGCGCGAGCCCGCGCAGGCTATCGACCGGATCAGGGCATGACAACGCGGCGCGTGCGTGTCCAAATCCCTTTCACTCCAATGGAGTTGGAGTGATTCCGGCACCCCCGACGGGGGTGCCGGAGCGCCGTGCTGCTACCAGCGGTCCCGGTGGATGACGTCCGCCACCGGGCGGCGCCGGACGGGCCCGAAGTTGCCCTGCGGCCACCCGACGGGAATGGCGGCGAAGGTCTCCATGTCCTCGGGGATCCCGAGCGCCTCCTTCCACTCCTGCTCCAGCATCAGGTGCCAGATGGTCACGTTGGCCGCGAGCCCCAGCGCGCGTGCGGCGAGCAGCATGTTCTGGACGCCGGGATAGACGCAGGAACCCTCGGCGAGGGCCTGGAAGCGCGTCTGCGTGTCCGTCATGTGCGCCAGCCCCGCCGGGCCGAGCGACTCGGCGTAGACCTGGAGGCCCTCGTCGTCGAACTGAGGCTCCGGGAACCGGTAGCAGGGGATGATCAGCGCCGGTGTGTCCGCGAAGTGGTCGCGCTGGTACTCGATGGCCGCCACCATCCGGCCGTACGCCGCGTCGTCCATGCCCTTCGGCGCGTACTTGCCCGTGGTCGCCAGGTACGCGTCCACGCAGCGCTTCCACAGGGGGGCCAGACGGGTCATCACCTCGCGGTCGGTGACGACGACGTACTCGTAACACTGCATGTTGCCGCCGCTGGGTCCCCAGACGGCAGCCTGTATGAGCTTCTCGATCGTCTCGTCCGGCACGGCGTCCGGCTTGAGACGGCGCATGGCGCGCATGGTGGACATGGTCGGGAAGAGTGCGGGCCCGTCGAGGGCGGACGCGTCGGACTGAACCGTTTCGAAGGTCATGATCGCGGAGTGTACGCATCAGGAAGCCCTGCAGGGACCCCCGTTGGACCCGGGCACCGCCAGGCCGGCGGACCGGACCGTCCGGGCAGGTCAGCGGCGCCGGAGCCGTACCACGGGGATGTCGCGGCCGGTGCCCTCCTGGTACTGCGCGTACCGGGGGAAGACCCTCACCAGGTGCGGCCACACCCGGGCCTTCTCCTCGGGTGTGAGGGTCTCGGCGCGTGCGGGGAAGCGCTCCGTGCCGACCCTGATGTCGACGGCGGGCTCGGACAGCAGGTTCAGGTACCAGAGCGGATGGCTGTCGGAGCCGCCGTTCGATCCCACGATCAGGTAGTCGTCGCCGTCGCGCCCGTACATCAGGACCGTGCGCCGAACCGCCCCGCTGCGCCTGCCCACGCAGTCCAGCAGCAGGCACGGGACGCCGAGCTGGGTGGTGCCCTTGGTCCCGCCGGACGACTCGTACAACTCGGCCTGCTTGGCCACCCAGTTCGTCGGGCTGAGCCGTACCGGACCGTCGTGCTGCTCCGTCGCCATGACCGCTTCTCCCTCTCGAGGCTCTCTGCGCGCACCCATCGTGTCACCCGTTCCGGCGGCACGTCGGATGCGCACACCTGGCCGTCCCCCCTCCTCACGGGGGAACGGGGGCCGGAATCCCGCCTGTGAAGGCGCCTCCGGAGCAGCCGGGGCCCCCGATGGCCGTCCCCAACCCAACGCGGCCGGCGTCACCGCGTACGAGAGCGGAGGAGCGTCCCCATGAGCACCTCGGAAGAGACCGGCCCGACTTCTCCGGGGGGCTGGCCGGCGTACCGGCCCTGGTCTTCGCCGGGGAGCACGACACGGTGCCTCGCCCCGGCGGCAGCGGGAGTTCGCCGCGACGATCGAGGGGAGCCGCTTCCTCACGCTGCCGGAGGCCTACCACTGGGTGGTACCGGAACGCTCCGACGAGGTCGCCGCACTCGCCACACGCTTCTTCACCGACGGGCCGCAGGACGGGCCACCGGATCCGCCCGCAGCCCGCGCACTTCCGCGCCAGATCCCGGCCCCGGACGGCGTGGCAGCGACCTGGGCGGGCACATGAACGCGGTCTGCGCAACGGGATCCGGGGACGGCCTGTGGCGGCCGTCCCCGGAGGCGGTCAGTGCTGGTGGCCGCCGTTGCCGTGCACGTCGACCCGCACGATCTGCGGGTCGTGGTCGCTCGCCTGGTCGGCGAACTCCGCGTTGATGTGCACCACGTCGTAGTCGAAGCGGCGGATCGCGGGGCTGGTCAGAATGTGGTCCAGCGTCTGCGAGTTGCCGTCGAACACGTAGCTGTACTGCTCGCTCCTCGGCAGCGTCGTGATCAGCGGCTTGAGCACCTTGCCACCGGTCAGCGCGTCCATGGTCGGCGAGAACGCGAAGTCGTTCAGGTCGCCGAGCGTGATCACCTGCGCCGTCCTGTCCGCCTTCAGGAGCGAGCGGACGAAGGTGTTGACCTCCGCAGCCTGCTGGACCCGCTTCGTCTCCGAGCTGCGCACCGGCTCCTGGTAGCGCCCGTGCAGGGGCTGGTCGCCGCCCTTGGACGCGAAGTGGTTGCCGATGACGAAGACCGGCTTCCCGCGGAAGCGGAACTCGCCCACCAGAGGCTTGCGGCTGTCGTCCCAGGCGGCGCTCGTCGGGTTGATCCGGCCGGGCGAGACGGAGAGCGTGGCACCCTTCTTGGTCTTCACGGCCGTCACGGCCGTGGTCGCGTCGCCGCCCGCACGGTCCACGAATTCGACCCGCTGGGGGTTGAAGAGGAAGACGTTACGGATGTTGCCGCCGGGCTCGCCGCCGTCCTTGCCGTCCTCGGGTGCGACGTAACGCCACGCGTAGCGCGGTCCGCCCGCGGCGACGATCGCGTCGGTGAACCGCTGCAGCGTCGCGTCGGAGCCGACCGTGCCGTCGTTCGTGGCACCGTTGTCGTCCTGGATCTCCTCCAGCGACACGATGTCGGGGGAGGCGAGGCTGATCGCGACACCCTCGGCGAGCGTGTCGAACTTGGCCTGCTCGTCGAGCGCGTCGAGGTTCTCCACGTTGTACGTGGCGACGGCGAGCTCCTTGTGCTTCTGCTTCCGTGTCACCTCGCGCCGCAGACCGTTGTCGGTGAGCGTGCCGAGCTCGGTGGCCTGGAGGTTGTACCCGCCGAACGACGCGTAGTCGATGACGCCCGTGGTCGAGCCGGAGAGCTCGTCGCCCACGTCCGCCACCGGTACCGGCTGCGCGGCGTTCAGCGACATCACCTTGATGCGGCCGGTGTTCTGGTCCTCGTACGAGGCGTAGAGCGTGCCGCCGCGCCGGGTGCGGTTCTCCTCCGGCTTGACGGTCACCCAGACCTCGTCGTACGCGGTCGTCGCTCCCGTCACCCGGGTGTCTGCGATCGTGGCACGGGCGCCCTCGACCGACTCGTACAGGTCCAGGGCGTACGTGGCCGGGTCCAGGGCCAGCGCGTCGATCGACCCACCGCCCGCCGACGGTACGTAGGCGTCCGGTACCGAGGCGGCGTCCAGGACGACGGGCGCCGGAAGGGCGTTGCCCGAGGACCGGACCGTGGTGCTCGGGGCGGTGAGCTGGGTGAGCGACTGGGTGGTGGAGGACGGGTAGTACTCGGCCACCTTGCCGCTGACCAGCACCGAGTCGCCCACGGCGACGGTGGGGGCGGCGGAGCCGGTGTACACGAACAGGCCCTCGCTCGTACGGGCGTCGGCGTCCGGTGCGGTGTCCTGGATCCAGAAGCCGCGCGAACCGCTGGTCCGTACGCCGGTGACGACGCCCGGAACACCGGTCACCGCCTGACCCGCGAGCGGCGAGACACGGGTCGTTCCCTGGATGTCGTGCACCCGTACGGTGCCGGGCTCGGTCGGTCCGCCGGGCTCGCCGGGGCCGGATCCGCCCGATGTCTCGCCGGCCGCGTTGACCGGCGTCGGGGTGCCCGCGGCCAGGTCCGCCGCGTTGTCGTCGGTGTCCGCCAGGGACGCGCCGCGGGCCACGGAGGCGGTGGCCGAGGTGCCCGTCGCCGGGCCGGTGCCCTCGCGTACGACCGCCGAGCCGTAGCCGACGAGGTCCACGATCCGGGTGTCGACGGCACAGTCCGCGGCCGTCTTGCAGGTCAGCGGCGTCGTGCCCGAGACCAGCGCGATGGTGCCGCTCGCAGCGGACATCGCGACCGTGCCGGTGGCGTCGGCGGCCGGCAGTGCCACCGTGCCGCCGGTGCCTGCGGCCTGCGCGACGAGGTAGCGGCCACCGGGCGCGACCGCGCCGGACAGCTCGGAGACCTGCCACAGCGAGCCGGCGGACGGGGTGCCCGGCAGGTACTGGACGCTGAAGCCCGACAGGCCGAACGGGCTCGAGCCGGCATTGGCCAGCTCGATGAAGTCGCGGGTGAGCGTCGCACCGGAGTTGCCGCCGCCTCCGTACACCTCGGAGATCACGGCGGTGGAGGACGGGGCCGCGAAAGCGGCGGGCAGCGCGGTCACCGAGAGGGTTACGGCGACGGCGCCGGCCAGCAGGGCGGAGCCGGGTCTGGCTATGTGCACGGGAACTGCCCCCAAGTTGTAGTGAGGTGGCAAAAGCTATGCGCGTAGACCAGGAGTGACAAGGCATCAAGAGGTTAATTCCTGGAAACGCCCGGGTGCGCGGAAGCTGCGGCCGGTTCGTGTCAAGCGCCGAAACGGTGCCGCCACACGCTCTCAACACCCCTTCAACGCAGCGCAACACGCGCGCAACACGCGTCCCTGGACAGGCGTCCCAGCATGCGGGCAGTGGTTTGACCGGCTTACGCCGTTCCGGCTACGTTGCGCGGCATGCAGCGATCCGCACACCTGACGACGCGAGGTCATGTCGACCTGAAGCGCGTGTGCTCCGCGGCGTGTCACCGGGCCTGAACACACGGAGCCCGCGCGAGCCGCCCACGGGGACACGCTCCCCCTGCGCGCCGCGGGCGCCCCGCCGCACGGGAGAAGCGGAACCCGCACCGGACCGATTCCGGCCGGTTCCGCCACGAGGCCCCCCGCAGTTTGCCGGGGCGAGACCGACCCGTACCGCCCGCTGCCACCGAGGACCCGGAAGACACCTGTGAAGAGTCTGCCTGCGCCCGCCCGCCGCACCGGTCCGCTGCGCCGCTCGGACATCCCCGCGGCCGGAGCCGCCCGCCGTGTCTCCGGCACGGGATCCGTGCTGAGCGCCATCCTCGACCACGGCCCGGTGGCCCGCTCCACCGTCGCCCGCGTCACGGGCCTGTCGCCCGCCTCGGTGACCGGACACGTGGGACACCTCCTGTCCCGCGGTCTGGTCCGTGAGAGAGAGGAGACCACCGGACCACGAGGGCTCGGACGCCCCCACATACCGGTGGAGATCGACACCGGCAGGTTCCTGGTGGCCGGGGCCCATATCGCCGTCGCGCACTCGACGGTCGCCCTGATGGATCTGCGCGGCCGGGTGGTGGCCGAGGACCGCCGGCCGCACCTCAGTACCGAACCGCGCGGAATCCTGGCCGACGTGGCCGCCCGGCTGCCCCGGCTGACGGCCGCTCACGCGGCCGGCCGGACCGTACTGGCCCTGGGTGTGGCCACCGGCCACCGGGTGGACTCCGCCGCCGGAGTGGTCGTGGAGCACCCCCATCTCGGCTGGCGCGCGGTGCCCGTACGGGAGATCCTGGCCGCCGCCACCGGGCTGCCTGTCCATGTGGACAGCCACTCAAGGGCCTTGGCACGGGCCGAGCAGATGTTCGGTGAGGTCTCGACACGGGCCAGCACGGTGCTGCTGTTCATCGGCGCGGTCGTCGACGCCGCCTTCGCCACCGCGGGCGAGCTGCACCGGGGCCCCCGCTCGGGAGCGGGCAGCGTGGCCCATCTGCCGCTCGGGCCCGGCGGATCGGGTGACGCGGAGCCCTGTAGCTGTGGCCGTACCGGATGCCTCCAGTCCGAGGTCTCCGAGCGCGCCATGATTCGCCGGGCCGCCGAACAGGGCCTGCACGTCGCGTCGTTCGGTGAACTGCTCGACCATGCGATGGCGGACGAGCCGCGCGCAGTGGCGCTGTTCCGCCGCCGCGCCCGGCTGGTGGGCCGGGCCGCCGCACTGCTGCTGGACATGTTCGACCCGGAGTGCCTGGTGGTGGTCGAGCCCGGAGCGGGCAGGCTGCCGCAGTGCCTCGCCGACCTGCGGGCCGAGGTGGCCGAACGCTCCGGGCTGTGCGACGACCCCGAACGCGCCGTGGTGCCGAGCAGCTTCACCGGATCGGTCCTGGCCACCGCGGGTGGCGCGGTCGCGCTCGGCGCGCTGTACACCGACCCGCTGGGGCCGTGGCCCGCACTGCCCGCGGTGTCCTGACGCCTCGGCGAACACCGACTTAATTCAGATCGTTGCATTGTTGACCCGCCCTCACCCCGAACGGGAAGATGGATTCATGACCAGCCGACAGCGGAATTCGAGGAATGTGCCCCAGGTGGCACGTTCCTGCCGCGCGGCTGCGCCGGTGAGCGATATCGCCCGGCGTTCCTGTTGTCGCCCCTGTCCGGGTAACCGATAACCCTCAGCTGAATTTCCGGGCGGTCCGCACCCCGTGCGTGTTCACCTTGCCGCCCGTCTGTTTCGTGCACCCATTTTCCGCCTTTCCGACCTGGGAGAGACGTTGACCGTCACTGTGTCTTCTTCGTATGCCGCTTTCCAACCAACCGAAACCGCCGAGCCCGGAATTTCCCCGGAACGCTTCAAGCGGGCATTCCGCAGGTATCCCGCAGGTGTGGTCGTCGTCACCGCCGACGCCGGCCACGGGCCGATCGGCTTCACCGCCACCTCGCTCACCTCGCTGTCGCTCGCCCCGCCGCTGGTCTCCTTCGGCATCGGGACGTCGACCTCGTCCTGGCCCCACATCGAGCGGGCCTCCTCCGCGGTCGTGAACTTCCTCGGCGTCGAACAGGAGGCGCTGGCCACCACGTTCGCGACCAGCGGCATCGACCGCTTCGCCGCGCCGACCCGGTGGAGCCGGCTGGCGGGCGGTGAGCCCGTGCTCGGTGGGGTGACGGGCTGGCTGCGGCTCACCGTCCAGCACCTCCTCCCGGCCGGCGACCACCGCATCGTCGTCGCCCGGGTCGAGGAGTCCTGGCTCGACGAGGGGCGCAGCCCGCTGCTGTTCCACGACGGCTCCTACCACTCCATCCGCCCCACGCACGACCAGTGATCAGGAATTCACCATGACACGCAAAGACACACAGCGGATCCTTGCCCGCCGATCCTTCCTCGCACTGGGGGTCGGAACCGTTCTGAGCCTTGCCGCCTGCTCTCCGCAGACCAAAGCCGTGGCCGGTGCGGAACCGGCCGGCGCCCTGCCCACCGGAGATCCGCCGGCCGGCACGGAACTGACCGTCGCGGTCCGTACGGCCCGACTCCAACTGGAGCCGGCCGGGCTCGCAAAAGAGCTGAACTTCACCGTTACGGAATGGCCGAATCTCTCCGCGGGCCCTGACATCATCCAGGGATTCCGCGCGAAATCGATCGACCTGGCCACCAATGCGGGGATCCCGCCGATCCAGGCGCACGCCATCGGTGTCGGAGCGAAAATCGTCGGGGTACAGGTCCGTAAGAAGCCGACGTACGTCTTCGCCACGGCACCCGGATCGTCCATCAGGAACGTGGAGGACTTCCGGGGCAAGAAGATCGGGTTCTCCCAGGGGCAGGCACAGGGCGTAGTGGTCCTGCGCGCACTGAAGGCGGCGGGTCTGAGCAACAGCGACGTCGAGCTCGTCGCCCTGCCCAGCACCCAGTTCCTGACCGCTCTGCAGTCCAAGCAGGTGGACGTGGCCCCGCTGGGCGAGCCGACCATCACCAAGTACCTCAGCCAGTACGCCAAGGACGGCGCCCGCGGGGTGAAGACGGAGGTCGTGGACCTGCTGACCGTGCTCTGGGCGCCGAACGAGGTCCTCAACGACCCGGCGAAGGCGGCGGCGGTGCGCAGCTTCATACCGCTGTGGGCGCGGGGCCAGGTGTGGGCGTGGGAGAACGGCGACGAGTGGATCGACACGTACTACGTGAAGGACCAGGGCGTCACCAAGGAGGACGGCAAGCGCATCGTCGCCTCCCTCAACAAGCCGCACTTCCCCGCCAACTGGGACGAGGCCATCGCCTGGGAGCAGGAGACCGCCGACCTGCTGGCCGAGGGCGGCTTCGTACCCGAGCAGAAGGCGTCCGAGCTGTTCGACCGCCGCTTCGAAGGGCTGGCGGCCGCGGCCGTGGCCGCCGAGTACCGGGAGGGGTCATGACCGATCTGCTGTCCAAGGCACGCGAGGCCCGGCCGGAGGCCGTGGAGGCTCCACGGGCCGCCACGGAGGCCGCGCCCGCATCCCGCGGCACCCGGCGGCGGCTCGGCCCCGGCCGGTCCCTGCCCTTCGGGCGGCTGATCGGGCCCGTGCTGCTCGTCGCCGCATGGTGGGCGGCGTCCGCATCCGGCTATCTCGACCCCCGCATCCTGTCCTCGCCCGGGACCGTGCTCGCCACCGCGGGCGATCTGGTCTCCACCGGCCGGCTCCAGGACAACGTCCTGATCTCGCTCCAGCGTGCCGGACTCGGCCTGTTCTTCGGGGTGTCGGCCGGCGTGGTCCTGGCCGTGGCGGCCGGACTGAGCCGCAGCGGTGAGTACCTGCTGGACGGCCCGCTCCAGATCAAGCGGGCGATCCCGTCCCTGGCCATGCTCCCGCTGCTGATCCTCTGGCTGGGCATCGGCGAGCAGATGAAGGTCACCGTGATCGCGCTCGGCGTCGCGGTGAACATGTACATCAACACGTACGCCTCGCTGACCGGCATCGACAGCAAGTACGTGGAACTCGCCGAGGGACTCGACCTGGGCCGCTGGCAGTTCATCCGCAAGGTCGTCGCCCCGGGCTCGCTCCCCGGCTTCTTCGTCGGCCTGCGCCTCGGAGTCACCTCGTCCTGGCTCGGCCTCATCGTGGTCGAGCAGATCAACGCCACCAGCGGCATCGGCTACATGATGTTCCAGGCCCAGCAGTACGCCCAGTCCGACGTGATCATCGTGGGGCTGGTGGCCTACGGGATCTTCGGCTTCGCCTCCGACGCGGCGGTACGCGCAGTCGAAAGGAGGGTCCTGTCATGGCGACGCACACTGGCGGGCTGACGGAGGTCCTGCCCCGCACCGAGGGCGAGCGGCCCGCGGTACGCACGACGGGGCTGGTACGCAGGTTCGGCGACCGGGTCGTCCTGAAGGACCTCGACCTGACCGTGGCACCGGGGGAGTTCACCGCGCTCCTCGGGCGCAGCGGCTCCGGCAAGTCCACCCTGCTCCGGGCCGTGGCCCGCCTCGACCACACGGTCGAGGGCTCCGGTGAACTCCTCGTACCCGAGCGGGTGTCCCTCTCCTTCCAGGACTCCCGCCTGCTGCCCTGGCTGCGTGTGCTCGACAACGTCATCCTCGGTCTGCGCGGCCCGAAGGCCCGTGAGCGGGGCCTGACCGCGCTGGCCGAGGTCGGTCTCGAAGGCCGCGACCGCTCCTGGCCCCACGAGCTGTCGGGCGGCGAACAGCAGCGCGCAGCCCTGGCCCGGGCCCTGGTCCGCGACCCCGAACTCCTGCTGGCGGACGAGCCGTTCGGAGCCCTGGACGCGCTGACGCGGATCAAGATGCACGGTCTGCTGCGCGAACTGTACGAACGCCACCGCCCCGCGGTCCTCCTGGTGACCCATGACGTCGACGAGGCCGTCGAACTGGCCGAGCGCGTGCTGGTACTCGAGGACGGCCGGATCTCGGTGGACCTCAGGATCGACCTGCCGTCCCCGCGCTCCCGTCGCGACCCGCGCTTCCAGGAGTACCGCGACACGCTGCTCGGCGCCCTCGGTGTGGCGCAGCCCCAGCTCACGATCTGAATTCCCGAGGAGAAGACACCATGCCGCGCAAGCAGCTCCATCTGAACGCCTTCCTGATGTCCACCGGCCACCACGAGGCGTCCTGGCGGCTCCCCGAGAGCGCCGCCGAGGCCAACTCCGACCTCGAGCACTACAAGAACCTCGCCCGCATCGCCGAACGCGGCCGCCTGGACTCCCTGTTCCTCGCCGACAGCCCCGTCCTGATGGGCGACCCCGGCCGCCGCCCCGCAGCCAAGCTGGAACCCACCGTCCTGCTCACCGCACTCGCCGGGGCGACCGAGCACATCGGCCTCATCGCCACCGCCTCCACCAGCTACAACGAGCCGTACAACCTGGCCCGCCGGTTCGCCTCGCTCGACCACGTCTCCGGTGGCCGGGCGGGCTGGAACATCGTCACCACCGCAGGGGCCGACGCGGCCCGCAACTTCGGTCTGGACGACACCCCGCTGCACCGCGACCGCTACCGGCGCGCAGGCGAGTTCGTCGAGGTGTCGACCAAGCTCTGGGACAGCTGGGCGGACGACGCCGTCGTCGCCGACAAGGAGAGCGGCGTCCACGCGCTGGCCGAGCGGGTCCGCGCCATCGGCCACACCGGCGAGTTCTTCCGGGTCGACGGTCCGCTCAACGTCCAGCGCCCCCCGCAGGGCTACCCGTTGCTCGTCCAGGCGGGGTCCAGTGAGGACGGCAAGGACTTCGCGGCCCGCTACGCGGAGGCGGTGTTCACCGCGCAGCAGACGCTCGAGGAGGGCATCGCCTTCTACAAGGACGTCAAGCAGCGCGCCGAAGCCCTCGGCCGCAACCCGGACGGCATCAAGATCCTGCCCGGCATCGTCCCCGTCATCGGGGACACCGAGGCCGAGGCCCTGGAGCTGGACGCCGAGCTCGACCGGCTCATCGTCCCCGAGTACGCCAAGCGCCAGCTGGCGCAGAAGCTGAAGCTCGACCCCTCCGAGCTCCACCTCGACAGGGAGCTCCCCGAGTCCATCCCCACCGAGGACGAGATCGAGGGGGCCAAGAGCCGCTACACGCTCATCGTGGAGCTCGCCAGACGAGAGAAGCTGACGGTGCGTCAGCTCATCGGCCGGCTCGGCGGCGGGCGCGGCCACCGCACCTTCGCCGGAACGGCCGAGCAGGTCGCCGAGACCATCGAGCACTGGTACGACAGCGGGGCTGCCGACGGGTTCAACATCATGCCCGCCGTGCTCCCCTCCGGTCTTGAGGTCTTCGTGGACCGGGTCGTCCCCATCCTCCAGGAGCGGGGCCTGTTCCGCACCGAGTACACCGGCCGCACCCTGCGCGAGCACTACGGTCTGCCGCGCCCCGCCAACCGGCTTTTCGACACCGTCGACACCTCCGAGGGCCACACCGGCATCGGCCTCGCGGCGGCGGCCCGGTGACCGACTGTCCGCCACCGCAGACCGGCACGTCCGCGCCGCAGACCGAAACGTCTCCGCAGCCGGGCACGTCCCCGCAGCATCCGCCCGGCTGGGCCCGGCGGCTGCTGGGGTACTGCCTGCGCCACCGCACCGACCTGCTCCTCGCGTTCGGAGCGGCCCTGGTCGCGGCCGTCGCCACCGCCACCCTGCCCCTCGTCCTGCGTCACGTCGTGGACGGGGTGGCAGGGGGCACCACCGGATCGCTCCTCCCCTGGACCGTCCTGCTCGCCGGCCTCGGCGCGATCCGCTTCGCGGCGAGCTTCACCCGGCGCTACCGCTCCGGACGGCTCTCCCTCGGCGTCCAGTACGACCTGCGCAACGACGCCTTCGCCGCACTGCTGCGGCTCGGCGGCGCCCAGCAGGACGACCTGCGCACCGGGCAGGTCGTCAGCCGCTCCATCTCCGACATCACCCTGATCCAGACGCTCCTGCAGTTCCTGCCCAACCTCACGGGCAACGTCCTGATGTTCCTCTGCTCCGTGATCTTCATGGCGGTGCTCTCGCCGCTGCTGACCGTGGTCGCCCTGGTCGTCGGACCGCTGCTCTACCTCATCGCCCTGCGCAGCCGCCGCGACCTGTTCCCCGCCAACTGGCACGCCCAGCAGGAGGCCGCCGAAGTCGCCTCCTCCGTGGAGGCCACCGTCACCGGCGTCCGCGTGGTCAAGGGCTTCGGCCAGGAGACACGGGAACTGAACGGCCTCGAGGAGCGCGCCCGCACCCTGTTCGCCTCCCGCCTGCGGGTCGTCCGCTTCACCAGCCGCTACAACCCCGCCCTCCAGGCGGTGCCCGCACTCGGACAGGTCGCCGTGCTCGCCCTCGGCGGCTGGATGGCCCTGGACGGCCGGATCTCGCTGGGCACCTTCCTCGCCTTCACCACCTATCTCGGCTCCTTCGTCACCCCCGTACGCCAGGTGGCGACGCTGCTCACCGTCTGGCAGCAGGCACGAGCCGGAGCCGAACGCGTCCTGGAGGTCGTCGACGAGGCACCGGTGA
Source organism: Streptomyces sp. NBC_00887 (assembly GCF_045207585.1). NCBI lineage: Bacteria > Bacillati > Actinomycetota > Actinomycetes > Kitasatosporales > Streptomycetaceae > Streptomyces > Streptomyces sp. NBC_00887. The sequence goes on along the minus strand of NZ_CP108788.1, from coordinate 3,647,338 downwards.
TCACCGACGCCCCCGGCGCCCGGGACCTCCCCGACCGGCCACCGGCCCTCTCCTGGCAGGACGTCACCTTCGGCTACGGGGACGGCGCCCCGCTGCTGGACGGCTTCACCCTTCACGTGGAACCTGGTGAGACCCTCGCCCTGATCGGCTCCGCGGGCTCCGGCAAGTCCACCGCGGCCGCCCTGCTGCCCCGGTTCTACGACGTGCCGTCCGGATCCGTACGGGTGGGCGGCACCGACGTCACCGAACTGACCCTGGCCTCGCTGCGCTCCCGTATCGGTTTCGTCTTCGAGGACAGCCTGCTGCTCTCGGACACCGTGCGCGCCAACATCGCTTACGGCGTTCCGGACGCCACCGACGAGCAGATCCGCCGGGCCGCCCGGACCGCCCGCGCCGACGAGTTCATCGAGCGGCTGCCCCACGGCTACGACACCGTCGTGGGCGAACAGGGACTCACCCTCTCCGGCGGCCAGCGCCAGCGCCTCGCACTGGCCCGCGCCCTGGTCGGCGACCCCGCCGTACTCGTACTCGACGACGCCACCTCCGCCATCGACGCCCGGGTCGAGGCCGAGATCCACGCGGGCCTCCACGAGGCCACCCGCCGCCGCACCACCCTGATCGTCGCGCACCGCAGATCGGGATCACGGACACCGGCACCCTGGACGAACTCCGCTCGCGTTCGGCCCTGTTCCGTACGCTGCTGTCGACAGCCGAGAGCCCGCAGGCTTCGGAGCAGGCGGCCGACGCACCTGCGGGCCCCGCGGCCGACGGGGTCACCGCGCACCTGTGGCACCGTGCCGAAAGCGCCGACACCGCCACCGAGGAAGGCACCGCGGTCCGGGCCGCCCAGGCCCTCGCCGAAGCGGCGGCCACCTCAGGACCCGGCCGGGGCGGGCCCGGCGGCGGAGTGCTCGGCTCCGCCCCGCCGAGCGCCGAACTGATCGCGGGCCTCGCCAGACTGCCGCTGCCCGCGGCCGATCCCAAGGTGCCCACCGCACAGGCGGTCGCCGCCGACCCCGACTTCCACCTGGGCACCCTGCTGCGGCCCTTCCGGGTGCCGCTGCTGCTGGGGCTGCTCCTCGTCGCCCTGGACGCCGCCGCACAGATCGCGGTACCCGTCCTCGTGCGGCACGGAGTGGACCACGGCGTGGCACGCCAGGCCGGAGGAGTCCTGCTCGCCGCCGCCGCGGCGGCCGCGCTCGTCGTGGCCGTGAACTGGCTGATCGGAGTCGCGCAGGTCCGCACGACGGGGCGCACCGGGGAACGCCTCCTCTACACCCTTCGTGTGAAGACCTTCGCGCAGCTCCAGCGCCTCGGCCTCGACTACTACGAGCGGGAGCTCGGCGGCCGGATCATGACCAGGATGACCACCGACGTGGACGCCCTGTCGAACTTCCTGCAGACCGGGCTGATCACCGCCGTCGTCAGTCTGCTGACCATCCTCGGCGTCCTCGTCGCGCTCCTCGTCATCGACGCGGGCCTGGCCGTCGTCCTGCTCGTCGCGCTGCCCGTACTGATCGGCGCGACCGCACTGTTCCGCCACCACTCCGTACCCGCCTACCGGGAGGCCAGGGAGCGCATCAGCGCCGTCAACGCCTGCCTCCAGGAGAACGTCACCGCCATCCGCGTCACCCAGGCCTTCGGGCGCGAACAGCGCAACGCACGCGACTTCGCCGAACTGGCCTGGTCCTTCCGCACTTCGAGACTGCGCGCCCAGCGCTACATGGGCACCTTCTTCCCCTTCGTCGAATTCCTCGGCACCCTCTCCACCGCGGCCGTCCTCGTGATCGGTGCGGGACAGGTCAGGGCGGGTGAGCTGAGCGCGGGAACCCTCATCGCGTTCCTGCTCTACGTCGAACTGTTCTTCTCACCGATCCAGCAGCTCTCCCAGGTGTTCGACGGCTACCAGCAGGCCGTCATCGGCCTCGGCAGGCTGCGCAGCCTGATGCGGACCCCGGCCGGCACCCCGCCCGCCGAGAGCCCCCGGCCCGTCCGGCAACTGCGCGGGGACGTCGAGTTCGACGGGGTCTCCTTCGGATACGCGGGCGGCGGCGGCCAGGAGGTGCTGCACGGGCTCTCCCTGCGCATCGCCCCCGGCGAGAGCGTCGCCCTGGTCGGCGCCACCGGCGCCGGGAAGTCGACGGTCGTCAAGCTCCTCGCCCGGTTCTACGACCCGACGGCCGGCACGGTCCGGGTCGACGGCCAGGACCTGCGTGAACTCGATCTCCCCGGCTTCCGCCGCAGGCTCGGCATCGTCCCGCAGGAGGCACACCTCTTCAGCGGCACCGTCCGCGACGCCATCGCCTACGGGCGCCCCGACGCCACCGACGCCGAGGTGGAGGCGGCGGCCCGTACGGTCGGCGCGCACGAGATGGTCGCAGGGCTACGGCTCGGATACCTCCAGCCGGTCGGGGAGCGGGGCCGGGGCCTGTCCGCCGGGCAGCGCCAACTCCTCGCGCTGGCACGCGCCGAACTCGTCGACCCCGACATCCTGCTGCTCGACGAGGCCACCGCCTCGCTGGACCTGGCGACCGAGCGCCGTGTCGTGGCGGCGACGGAGGCACTGGCCAGGCGGCGGACCACCGTGGTCGTCGCCCACCGGCTGACGACCGCCGCACGGGCCGACCGGGTCGTCGTCATCGACGCCGGAACCGTCGTCGAGTCGGGCACGCACACCGAACTGCTCGCCGCGCGCGGCGCCTACCACCGCCTCTGGGAAGCCTTCCGGCAGACCGGGAACCCCGCACCGGCGGACCACCTCACCACCGACGAACTCGTCAAGGAGAACGCAGGATGACCGAATACCGCACCCTCGGACGCACAGGCGTCAAGGTAAGCCCGCTGGCCCTGGGCACCATGATGTTCGGCGCCCGTGGAAACACGGACCACGACGACAGCGTCCGGATCATCCACCACGCCCTGGACTCGGGCATCAACTTCGTCGACACCGCCGACGTGTACTCCGCCGGTGAGTCCGAAACCATCGTGGGCAAGGCACTGGCCGGCGGGCGGCGCGACAACGTGGTGCTCGCCACGAAGTTCCACGGCAGCCTCGGCGAGGACCCCAACGAGCGTGGCAACAGCCGCCGTTGGATCATCCGCGAGGTCGAGAACAGCCTGCGCAGGCTCGGCACCGACTGGATCGACCTCTACCAGGTGCACCGCCCCGAACCGGACACGGACTTCGACGAGACCCTCGGCGCCCTCTCCGACCTGGTGCACCAGGGCAAGATCCGCTACATCGGCACCTCCACCTTCGAGCCCTCCGCGATCGTCGAGGGCCAGTGGCTCGCCGAGCGCCGGGGCCGCGAACGCGTGGTCGCCGAACAGCCCCCCTACTCCGTGCTCGCCCGCGGCATCGAGCGAGAGGTACTGCCCGTCGTCCAGCGGTACGGACTCGGGGTCCTGTCCTGGAGCCCGCTGGCCGGCGGCTGGCTCTCCGGCCGCTACCGCACGGGCGCCGCGCAGCCCGCCTCCAGCCGCGCCGAACGCCAGGCAGCCCGCTTCGACATCACCGCGCCGGAGAACGCCGCCAAGCTGGCCGCCACCGAAGCCCTGGCCGAGCTCGCCGAAGAGGCCGGACTCACCCTCGTACAGCTCGCCCTGGCCTTCGTCCTGGAGCACCCGGCCGTCACCTCGGCCATCATCGGGCCGCGCACCTTCGAGCAGTTGGACAGCCAGCTGGGTGCGGACAAGGTCAGGCTCGGCCGGGACGTCCTCGACCGGATCGACGAGATCGTCCCGCCCGGCACCAACCTGTCCGTCCGCGACTCCGGTTACACCCCGTCCGTGCTCACCGAGTCCTCGCTGCGACGCCGTTCGGGGCTGAAGGAGGGGTAGACGGCCAGGGAGAACGAGTGCCCGGCCGGATCCGTGTAGACGCGGACATCGCGTGGACCGCTGTTGCTGTCCTTCGTGTCCACCGGCCGGGCGCCCAGGCCTATCGCCTCGCGCTCGGCCTCGTCCATGTCCCCCTGGTCGACCAGGATGCGCAGATGCGCCTGCTGGGAGTCCTCGGGGCGGGGCCAGCTGGGGGGCGCGTAGCCGTGGTCGCGGCGGACGGCCAGGTGCACACCCGGGTTGCCGACGACCTCGACGAAGTCCGGATCGCTCCCCACCCGCATCTCGGCGCCCAGCAGATCCGCGTAGAACCCGGCGAGCTCCATGGGCTCGGCACAGTCCAGGACCAGAACACTCGTTTTCCCGACAGTCATGTCCCCCGGGTACCCCCGGTAGGGCGGAACACGCCGGACCCCGCCGACGGGTCCGCCGGAATCAGGAGCCGCGGCCTAGGGTTCGGACCATGGCAGAGAGCGTGGCGCACCGGGACCCTGGCTCTCCTCCCGGACCTTCCGACCCCCGTCGCTGGCGCGCCCTCGCCGTCTGCCTGGTGGCGGGCTTCATGACGCTCCTCGACGTGTCCATCGTCAATGTGGCGCTGCCGTCCATCAAGGAAGGCCTCCACACCCCGGAGTCCGACCTCCAGTGGGTCCTGTCCGGCTACGCGCTCGCGTTCGGGCTCGTCCTCATCCCCGGCGGACGGCTGGGAGACGCCCGGGGCCGGCGCACGATGTTCATGTGGGGCCTCACCCTGTTCACCCTGGCCTCCGCCGCCTGCGGGGCCGCCCAGTCCAGCGTCTGGCTCGTCGTCGCCCGGCTGCTCCAGGGCGCGGCGGGCGGGCTCCTCTCGCCCCAGATCTCCGCCCTGATCCAGCAGATGTTCTCGGGACGCGAGCGGGGCCGGGCCTTCGGTATGTTCGGCACCGTCGTCGGCATCTCCACCGCCGTCGGCCCGCTCCTGGGAGGGCTGCTGATCCAGGGTGCGGGGGCGCAGGAGGGCTGGCGCTGGATCTTCTACGTCAACCTGCCGATCGGAGCCGTCTGCCTCCTGCTGGCCCACCGGCTCCTCCCGGACACCCCGTCCGCGGGACGGGTCGGGCCGCGCGATCTGGACCCGGTCGGGGTGCTGCTGCTCGGCGCGGGGGTGCTGGCCCTGCTGCTGCCGTTCGTCCAGGCCCAGCAGTGGCCGGGCAACGGGAAATGGCTGCTCGTCGTGGTCGCCCTGGTCCTGCTGACCGCCTTCGTCGGCTGGGAGTCCCGCTGCGCGAAGAAGGGCGTCCAGCCCGTGGTGGACCTCGCGCTCTTCCGGCTCCGGTCCTTCTGGCTGGGCTGTCTGATGGTCCTGCTGTACTTCGCGGGCTTCACCTCCATCTTCTTCATCAACACGCTGTACCTGCAGTCGGGCCTGGACTACAGCGCCCTGGAGGCAGGTCTCGCGATCACCCCGTTCGCACTGGGCGCGGGTGGTGCGGCGACCATCGGCGGCCGGCTCGTCGGCCGGTTCGGACGGCCCTTGATCGTCGTCGGACTGATCATGGTGGCCGTCGGGCTCGGTCTCACCGCGCTGGCCGCGCACCTGGTGCCGGGCAGGGGCGCCGGACTGGCGATGGCGGCTCCGCTGCTGCTCGCCGGACTGGGCAGCGGACTCGTCATCGCCCCCAACCAGACCCTGACCCTCTCCCAGGTGCCGGTGCAGAACGCGGGCAGTGCCGGGGGCACCCTCCAGACCAGCCAGCGGGTCGGATCGGCCATCGGGATCGCCGCGGTGGGCTCGGTCTTCTTCGCCCAGCTGGGTCCCGACGGCTGGGCGGATGCGTACGACAGCGGGCTCGTCGTCTCCATCGTGTTCGTCCTGGCCGCGCTCGTCGTGGCCCTGGCCGATGTCGGAGCGGGCCGCCGGGGAAGAAGACGGCAGGAGACATCCGAAACACCCGACGCGCAGAGAGGAACACGATGAGCGGCGAGGAAGCAGAGCCTGACGGGAACACCTCGTACGGCCACAAGCCCTTCAAGCGGTCGCGCAGCCACTTCGCCGACCGCATCACCGCCGACGGCCGCGACGGCTGGCCCGTCGAGGCGGGCCGCTACCGGCTGGTCGTCAGCAGGGCCTGCCCCTGGGCGAGCCGCGCCCTCGTCTCACGGCGGCTCCTCGGACTGGAGAGCGCCCTCTCGCTGGCCGTCGCCGACCCCGTCCAGGACGACCGCAGCTGGCGCTTCACCCTGGACGAGGGCGGCCGCGACCCGGTGCTCGGCATCCGCTACCTCAGCGAGGCGTACGACGCGCGGGAGGAGGGTTACCCCGGCGGGGTCAGTGTCCCCGCGATCGTCGACGTACCGAGCGGCAGGCTCGTCACCAACGACTACCAGCGGATCACGCTGGACCTGGCCACCGAATGGACGGCGCTGCACCGCCCCGGCGCCCCCGACCTCTACCCGGAGCGGCTGCGGGAGGAGATCGACGAGGTGATGGAGGGCATCTACCGCGACGTCAACAACGGTGTCTACCGGGCCGGATTCGCCGACGCCCAGAGCACGTACGAGGCCGCTTGCCTCGATGTCTTCCGCCGCCTGGACGACGTCTCGGAGCGGCTCGCCGGGCGCCGCTACCTCGTCGGCGACACCCTCACCGAGGCGGACATCCGGCTCTTCACCACCCTGGTGCGGTTCGACGCCGTCTACCACGGCCACTTCAAGTGCAACCGCTCGAAGCTGGCCGAGGACCCCGTCCTGTGGGCGTACGTCCGCGACCTCTACCAGACCCCGGGCTTCGGCGACACGGTCGACTTCGACCACATCAAGCAGCACTACTACCGCGTGCACACGGGCATCAACCCGACCGGCATCGTGCCGCTGGGCCCCGACCTGTCCGGCTGGCTGACCCCGCACCACCGGGAGCAGCTGGGCGGCCGCCCGTTCGGCGACGGCACCCCGCCGGGCCCGGTGCCGCCCGGCGAGGGCGTACCGGCCCGCGGGCGCCCCTGAGCCGCCCTCACTCCACCGGCGGCGCGGAGGCGGCGTCCCCCGCGTTCGCCGCGGCCAGCGGGGAACGGGCCAGCACCACACAGCCCACGGCGATCAGCGCCACACCGGCCAGCTGCGGCATCAGCCACCAGCCGGTGCGCAGGACCTCCCCGAACAGCGTCACCCCGTACGTGATGCTGATCAGCGCGTCGCCGAGCGTCAGCATCGGCTGTACGGCCGCCAGACTGCCGGCGTGCAGCGCGTTCTGGAGGAGGAACAGCGCCCCCACTCCGGCCGCAGCCGTGGCGTACAGCTGCCAGGCCGTCAGCAGGGCGGTCACACCCCCTTCGTCCAGCTGCGCCATGGCGTCCTTCATCAGGGCCGCCGTCAGCGCGTACCCGCATGCCGCTGCCAGACCCAGCAGCGCGGCCCTCGCGTTGCCGCCGGTACCGAGCGCGGCGGTGATCAGCGCGGCCTCGAAGAGGCCGGTGACCACCAGGGCGGGGATCCAGTCCTCGCCCGGCACACTGTCATGGCCGCCGACCGGCGCGGCTGCGGCCATGCCGACGGCCAGCCCCAGCGTCACGGCGGCCACCCCGTACCAGACGGTCCGCGACACCCGGACCCGCAAGACGACCCCGGCGAGCAGCAGCGTCGCGGGCAGCTCGATCACGAAGATCGGCTGGACCACGGCGATCGGCCCGGTGGCCAGCGCGACCGCCTGGCAGACGGCGGCGACGATCACCAGGGCGATCCCGCACAGCCACACCTTCTGACGCAGCAGATGCCCCATCAGCGACAGGCGCATGGCCTCGTCGGCGGGCACGTTGAGGGCGGCGCGACGCTGGAGCACGGACGCGGCACCGTTGCTGAGCGCTGTCAGAACGGCGAAGAGGACACTGATCACGGGCACCATCATGGGGGCGGGCGGCCCCCGGTCCGTGGTGCCGCCGCCCGGCACGTGTGTCGGCTTCGAGCGCCGGTGTGCACCCTGCCGCGTAGCGTGCGGTCCATGGTCGCGAACAATGCTCCCGTGCTCTCCCGCCGCGCGCTCAACCGGGCAACGCTGGAGCGCCAGTTGCTCCTCCGGCGTACCGCCCTGCCGGCGAAGGACGCCGTCACCCGTCTGGTGGGGCTGCAGGCGCAGAACACCAGACCGCCGTACTTCCAGCTCTTCGCCCGGCTCGAAGGCTTCGATCCCGCCGAGCTCTCCGCGCTCATGGAGTCCCGCGAAGTGGTCAGGATCGTCACCCTGCGCTCCACCATCCACACGCACACCGCCGACGACGCCCTGACCCTGCGTCCCCTGGTCCAGCCGGCCCGAGACCGGGAGCTGCAGATATTCCGGCGCGGACTCACCGGGGTGGACCTGGACCGGCTCGCCTCCCTCGGCAAGGAACTCGTCGAGGAACGGCCCCGCACGATGAAGGAGCTGCGGGAGGAGCTGACGGTGCACTGGCCGGACGCAGACCCGCAGGCCCTGTCGGTCGCCGCCCGCTGCCTGTTGCCGCTCGTCCAGGTCACCCCGCGTGGAATGTGGGGACGCAGCGGACAGGTCGCACTGACAACGGTCGAACACTGGCTCGGCAGGCCCACGCAGCAGGCCGCCGCGCCCGACGGGACCGTGCTGCGCTACCTCGGCGCCTTCGGGCCGGCCTCCGTGAAGGACATGCAGATGTGGGCGGGCCTCACCCGGCTGCGCGAGGTCTTCGAACGGCTGCGGCCCCAGCTGGTCACCTTCCGCGACGAACACGGCGTCGAGCTCTTCGACCTGCCGGATGCCCCGCGTCCGGGCCCGGACGTACCGGCGCCGCCCCGCTTCCTGCCCGAGTTCGACAACGTACTGCTCGGCCACGCCGACCGGACACGGATCATCCCGGCCGCGTACAAGGGGCGCAACGGCGTCGGCAACCAGGCCTACGGAACGGTCCTGGTGGACGGCTTCCTGGCCGCGCTCTGGCGCCTCGAGGAGACGGGCGACGACGCGACGGTCACCGTCCAGCCCCTCGGCGGACTCGGCCGGGCGCAGCGCGAGGAGATCACGCAGGAGGCCGTGGACCTGCTGACGGTGATGTCGCAAGCAGTCGCGTACGACGTCAGGTTCGCCCCGTTCGTCGACTTCGGCGACTGAGCGCGTCAGTCCGCCCGGCCCGTGGCCGCCACCGTCACGCCCAGGCCGATCATCGCGAACCCACCCGCGCCGCCGATCATCGACAGCCGGCGGTCCGACCCGGCGAACCAGGCCCGGGCGGCCGATGCGCCCAGCCCCCACAGGGTGTCCGTGACGGTACCGATCGCGATCGGTACCAGGCCGAGAAGGAGCATCTGAGCCACCAGATGTCCCGCGGAGTGATCCACGAACTGGGGCAGGACCGCGGCGAAGAAGACGATGCCCTTGGGATTGGTGACGCCGACGACCACTCCGTCCGCCACGGTCCGCAGATCGCCGTGCGCGGCCCGGCCTGACCCCGCCACCGCCGTCAGGCGCATCTCCTTGCGGTGGCGGAACGCCTGCACGCCCAGGAAGACGAGATAGGCGGCTCCCGCCAGCTTCACCACGAGGAAGAACACCAACGACCGCTCGACCAAAGCACCGACCCCCAGCGCGACCGCCACCACCAGCAGGTACGAACCGGTGACGTTGCCCAGAACCGTTGCCAGCGCCGTACGGCGTCCGTGGGCCAGCGCCCGGCCGATGACGAACAGCACGCTCGGCCCCGGGATCCCGATCACCAGCAGGGACATCGCGGCAAAGGCCAGGTACTGATCGGCAGTCACCATGGGTACGTCGCCCTCCGGTTCGCCAGGATCCCTACGGCAGCAGCCCCGCCCGGCGCGCGGCCACCACCGCCTCCAGCCGGGTGTGCGCCCCCAGCTTCCGCATCGCGGAGCGCAGATACCCCTTCACGGTCTCCGGCCGCAGCCCCAGCCGCTCGGCCGCCGCAGCGTTCGTCGCCCCCGCCGCCACACAGGCGATCACATCCGTCTCGCGCGGCGCCAGCCTCACCTGCCGGGCCGCCGGGGACCGGCTCGCCCCCGCCGCGGAGGCGAGCCGCCCGCACACCACGAGGAGCTCGGCGCGCAGGGCCGGGTCGACGATCCTCGGCGCCAGGGCACGCAGCTCGCGATGCGCCTCGCGGACGTCCTCCCAGGTGCCGGGATCCGCGTGCGGACCGGTCACCTGCTCCAGGGCCGTCGCCAGGAGTTCCTGCACCTCGTCCCGTACGGCCAGCGCCTGCTCCACGTCACGGGCCGCCGACACCGCCGCGTCGAACGTGCGGTCGCCGAGCGTGAGCGGCTCGCGCAGCGCCCCGTACAGCACGCCCCGCACCTTGCGGCGTACGACGACGGGCACCGCGACGACCGAGCGCAGACCCTCCGCCGCGACAGCCGTGTCGTACTCGTGGCTGATGTGGCGCGAGGAGGCGTAGTCGGTCACCGCGCACGGCCGCGACAGCGCGATCGCCTTGCCGCCGAGCCCGCTGCCCGCGGAGATGACGAGCCCGCGCAACGCACCGGTCTGCGCCCCGTTCAGCTCGGCGATCCGCGCGTGGCGTGCGTCGGACAGCAGCCCGCCGAAGACCACCGGCAGCCCGCTCGTACGGCGCAGCCTCAGCAGAGCCGCCTGCATCTCCGTCGCCTCAGCCGGTTGTGGCACGCCGATGCCCCTCCGCCCCGTGGGGTCCTGCCCCACCACCCCCGTCCGGGGGTGGTGAGATCCGGGTCACTGTTCACATGATGTTAAAGGACGGGTCCGCAACGAGGAGGGCACATGCCGGCAACCAGCGCGACGGAGACGTTCCGGGCCGCTCGGGACTTTCTGCTGGAACACCGCGAGGACTACGCGAAGGCCTACGCCGGCTTCGAATGGCCCAGGCCGGCCCACTTCAACTGGGCGCTGGACTGGTTCGACGTCATCGCGGAGAACAACGAACGGACCGCCCTGCACATCGTGGAGGAGGACGGCCGGCGCACCGAGGTGTCCTTCGCCCGGATGGCCGCCCGTTCCCACCGGGCCGCGAACTGGCTGCGTGCCCAGGGGGTACGGGAGGGCGACCGGATCCTGGTCATGCTCGGCAACCAGACCGAGCTGTGGGAGACCGCCCTCGCCGCGATGAAGCTGCGTGCCGTCGTCATCCCCGCGACCCCGCTGCTCGGCCCCGTCGACCTGCGCGACCGGGTCGAGCGCGGCAAGGTCCGCCACGTTCTCGTACGGTCCGAGGACACGCCGAAGTTCGACGAGGTGCCCGGCGACTACACCCGGATCACCGTCGGCGAGGACGTGGCGGGCTGGCTCCCGTACAGCGGGGCAGACGAGGCGCCCGACACCTACACCGCCGACCGTGAGACAGACGCCGACGAACCGCTGATGCTGTACTTCACCTCCGGTACGACAGCGAGCCCCAAGCTGGTCGAGCACACCCATGTCTCGTACCCGGTCGGCCACTTGTCGACGATGTACTGGATCGGCCTCAAGCCCGGCGACGTGCACCTCAACATCTCCTCGCCCGGCTGGGCCAAGCACGCCTGGTCGAACCTCTTCGCGCCCTGGAGCGCCGAGGCCACCGTCTTCATCTTCAACTACACACGCTTCGACGCCGCCCGGCTGATGGCGGAGATGGACCGCTCCGCGGTGACCAGCTTCTGTGCGCCGCCGACCGTGTGGCGGATGCTCATCCAGGCCGACCTCGCGCAGCTGAGGACACCGCCGCGGGAGGTCGTCGCGGCCGGCGAGCCGCACAACCCCGAGGTCATCGAGACCGTGAGGCGCGCCTGGGGCGTCACCATCCGGGACGGCTTCGGCCAGACGGAGACCGCCGTCCAGGTGGCGAACACGCCGGGCCAGCGGCTGAAGACCGGCTCGATGGGGCGCCCCAGCCCCGGCTTCGAGGTCGAGCTGCTCGACCCGGTCTCCGGGCGGGCGGGCGTGGCGGAGGGCGAGATCGCCCTCGTCCTGTCGGCCGCCCCCGTCGGGCTGATGACCGGCTACCACGGTGACCCCGAACGTACGGCCGAGGCCATGGCGGGCGGCTACTACCGCACCGGGGACATCGGCGCCCGGGACGAGGACGGCTACATCACGTACGTGGGCCGCGCCGACGACGTGTTCAAGGCCTCCGACTACAAGATCTCGCCGTTCGAGCTGGAGAGCGCCCTGCTGGAGCACGAAGCGGTGGCCGAGGCCGCGGTCGTGCCCGCACCCGACCCCGTGCGCCTCGCCGTCCCCAAGGCGTACGTCGTACTCGCCGAGGGCTGGGAGCCCGGCCCGGAAACGGCGAAGGTGCTGTTCGAGCACTCCCGGGCGGTCCTCGCCCCGTACAAGCGCATCCGCCGGCTGGAGTTCGCCGAGCTGCCCAAGACCGTCTCCGGCAAGATCCGCCGGATCGAACTGCGGGAGCGTACGGCCCAGGGTGCGGGCACCGAGTTCGACGAGGGGGACCTGCGATGACCGAGCCGTCCTACGGGCACGGCACCGGCGGTACCGCACTGCTCGGCGACACCATCGGCCGCAACCTCGACCGGGCGGTCGACGCCTTCCCGGAGCGCGAGGCCCTGGTCGACGTGGTGTCCGGGCGCCGCTGGACGTACGCCGAATTCGGCGCCGCCGTCCAGGAACTGGCCCGCGGACTGATGGCGTCGGGGGTGGCCAAGGGCGACCGGGTCGGGATCTGGGCGGTCAACTGCCCGGAGTGGGTGCTCGTCCAGTACGCGACGGCCCGTATCGGTGCCGTCATGGTCAACATCAACCCGGCCTACCGGGCACACGAGTTGGAGTACGTGCTCAACCAGGCCGGGATCTCCCTGCTGATCGCGTCGCTCGCCCACCGCACCAGCGACTACCGCGCCCTCGTCGGCCAGGTCCGCGCCAACTGCCCGGACCTGCGCGCGGTCCACTACATCGGCGACCCGACCTGGGACGAGCTGACGGCTGCGTCGGCAACCGTGACGTCGGAGCAACTCGCGCACCGTGAGGCGGAGTTGTCCTGTGACGACCCGATCAACATCCAGTACACCTCGGGTACCACCGGCTTCCCGAAGGGGGCCACGCTCTCCCACCACAACATCCTGAACAACGGCTACTTCGTTGGGGAGACGGTCGGCTACACCGAAGCGGACCGGGTCTGTCTGCCGGTCCCCTTCTATCACTGTTTCGGCATGGTCATGGGGAACCTGGGTATCACCTCGCACGGCGCCTGCATCGTGATCCCGGCCCCGTCCTTCGAGCCCGCCGCCGTGCTCTCGGCCGTGCAGCAGGAGCGCTGCACCTCCCTCTACGGCGTGCCCACCATGTTCATCGCGGAGCTGAACCTCCCCGGCTTCGACGACTACGACCTCTCCTCGCTCCGCACCGGCATCATGGCCGGATCGCCGTGTCCGGTGGAGGTGATGAAACGGGTCGTCGCCGAGATGCACATGGACGAGGTGTCGATCTGTTACGGGATGACGGAGACCTCACCGGTCTCCACCCAGACGCGCCGGGACGACGACCTGGAGCGCCGTACCGGGACCGTCGGCCGGGTGCTGCCGCATGTGGAGGTCAAGGTGATCGACCCGGTGACGGGCGTGACCCTGCCGCGCGGGGAACCCGGCGAACTGTGCACCCGCGGGTACGGCGTGATGCTCGGCTACTGGAACCGGCCGGAGCGGACCGCGGAGGTGATCGACGCGGGACGCTGGATGCACACCGGGGACCTCGCGGTGATGCGGGAGGACGGATACGTCCAGATCGTCGGCCGGATCAAGGACATGATCATCCGAGGCGGCGAGAACGTGTACCCGCGGGAGATCGAGGAGTTCCTCCACGGTCATCCGAAGATCGCCGACGTCCAGGTGGTCGGGGTGCCTGACGCCACGTACGGCGAGGAGATCCTGGCCTGCGTCATCCCCCGCGACCCGGCCGATCCGCCGACGCTGGAGGAGGTGACGGCGTACTGCCGTGAGCAGTTGGCGCACTACAAGATCCCGCGCCGGCTGCAGATCCTGGAGACCTTCCCGATGACGGTCAGCGGGAAGGTCCGGAAGGTCGAACTGCGGGAGAGCTACGGCGCGTAGCGCACTGGGTGGACGGTGCGCGTCGCCTACGGCGCCGGGTGGGGCGGTCGGGCGGGGTCAGGCGGCTTCGATGATGTCGCAGTCGATGCCCTTGGTCGCGGCCGCCCACTCGATCAGAAGCACCTCGTACGTCGCCGACTCCACGGACGACCAGTCCTGGCCCGCGCGGGCGTCCACGAGCGCGCGAATCGCCTCGTTCGCCTCGACGGCGGACGGGTGGGTGGGCTGGGTCGCGAAAACGGGGGTGGAGTGAGGTGAAAGCCGAGGAGTTAAGACCATGCCTTCACTGTACGTCCCCATGCTGACAACGGTCCGAACATACGAGGCTCGCGGGGCACACGTGACCGAAATCATTTCGAGTTCACGCTGGGGAGATCGCGGCGCATACAGACGCGCGGCCAGCGGTCCAGGCCGTGTTCGGCTTCCTGCGACCTGATCCCGCGGAGCCCGGCACCGAGCTCGTCCTCCGCCAGTGTCCGAAAACCGAGGCGCGTGTAGTACGGCGCGTTCCACGGGACCTCGGCGAAGGTCGTCAGTGTGAGAGCGGTCAGCCCCTCCGCCTCGGCCCAGTCGGCGAGATGGTCGATGAGGGCGCGGCCGACACCCCGGCGGGCGGCCGCCGGATCGACGGAGATCTGTTCGATGTGGGCGGCGCCGTCCACGCGGTCGGCGATCAGGTACCCGACCGGGAGGTCCGAGGTCTCGTCCGCGGAGACCCAGCAGCGCCCGCCGCGACGGTAGTTCTCCAACAGGGCGAGCGGCGGCGGCTCGTCATCGGCGACGGCCGGCATGCCGACCGCGCGGAACGGCTCGCCCGCGGCGCGCTCGATGTCCTGGAGCAGCGGGAGTTCCGGGCGCCGGGCCGGGCGGATGCACATGGGTCCAGTATGACGGGTGGTCAGGGTCCCGTGCTGATCAGTTCGTCCGCGGGGCTGTTCACCGGCTGCGGCGTCCCGGTGAGGTCCATGACGAAGAGCGGGATGGCGAGACCGTCGGCGCGTGCTCGGGCGTCCTCCGCGTATCCGGCCAGGGAGAAGAGCAGGCCCGACACCGAGGTGTTGAGGGCGTTGAGCCAGAGGCACTCGACATCGCGCAGAGCGGTCGGCCGGGTGGTGGAGTCGACCTGCGCGATGAGCCCGGACGCACGGAGGTCTATCCGGGACGCGGGGCGCACCTCGGGCTGGACGACCTCGCGGTAGCCCAGCCACTTCAGATAGAGCGCGGCGGCGCTCACCGCGTCGCGCGCGGTACGGATCACCATCGGCCGGAACGAGGGGCGAGGGTGCGCGGCCGTGCGCGGCAGCGGGATGTGGGAGGGCCCGGGCGGCCGGCCCGCGGCGGGCGGTGCGGCGCCGTGCGCGGTCACCGGGCGCACGGGTATCCGCAGCACGGCGCCGCAGGGGCAGCACAGCTCGGGATGCGGCCACTGGTCGCGCCGCCCGCAGGCGGTGCAGCGCACGCTCACCCAGTCGTCGTTCCAGGTGCGGTGGGTGATGGGTTCGACCGGTGCGCCCCGCATCAGCGGCGGGGCCGTCGGGGAGCCGCACGGGCACGGGTAGACGGGCGTGATGTACGCGTGGTCCCGGCCGCAGGCCGGGCAGTGCACCGGTAAGGACTCCACCGTCCGCCCCCTCCTGCCGTGATGGTCGCGGCGACTGCGCTCCGTACCCCCATGGTCCACCAGGAGCGAGGTCCTGGGGGGGAGGTTGGCGCACTTCGTCCCGGCGTCCTCCCTTGACGACCGTACGACTCCGCCTTAGATTGATTCCACATAGCAGAACTGAACTTCCGTAATGCGGAATTGGTGCTCTCAGGTGGCGCGACAGAGCCCGAATCCACCAGGTCCGAGCAGGAGCACTCAATGCCTCGTATGACCGCTGCCCGAGCGGCAGTTGAGATCCTCAAGCGCGAAGGCGTCAGTAACGCGTTCGGTGTGCCGGGTGCGGCGATCAACCCGTTCTATGCGGCACTCAAGGCGTCCGGCGGGGTGCACCACACCCTCGCCCGCCATGTCGAGGGCGCCTCCCACATGGCCGAGGGCTACACCCGGGCGGCGGCCGGCAACATCGGTGTCTGCATCGGTACGTCCGGGCCGGCCGGCACCGACATGATCACCGGCCTCTACTCCGCCATCGCCGATTCCGTCCCGATCCTCTGCATCACCGGCCAGGCCCCCACGGCGGTGCTCCACAAGGAGGACTTCCAGGCCGTCGACATCGCGTCGATCGCCAAGCCGGTCACCAAGGCGGCCACGACCGTCCTGGAGGCCGCCCAGGTCCCCGGCGTCTTCCAGCAGGCCTTCCACCTGATGCGCACCGGCCGTCCCGGCCCGGTCCTCATCGACCTGCCGATCGACGTGCAGCTCACCGAGATCGAGTTCGACCCCGATCTGTACGAGCCGCTGCCCGTCCACAAGCCGGCCGCGACCCGCAGGCAGATCGAGCGCGCCGTCGAGATGCTCAACGCCTCCGAGCGTCCGCTGCTCGTCGCGGGCGGCGGGATCATCAACGCGGACGCCTCCGAACTCCTGGTGGAGTTCGCCGAGCTGACCGGTGTCCCGGTCGTGCCGACACTGATGGGCTGGGGCATCCTCGCCGACGACCACGAGCTCAACGCGGGCATGGTCGGCCTGCAGACCTCGCACCGCTACGGCAACGCGAACTTCCTGGAGTCCGACTTCGTCCTCGGCATCGGCAACCGCTGGGCCAACCGCCACACCGGCAAGCTGGACGTCTACACGCAGGGCCGGACGTTCGTCCACGTCGACATCGAGCCCACCCAGCTGGGCAAGATCTTCGCCCCGGACCTCGGTATCGCCTCCGACGCCAGGGCCGCGCTGGAGCTCTTCGTCGAGGTGGCGCGCGAGCTGAAGGCCGCGGGCATCCTGAAGGACCGGTCGGCATGGGCCGCGTCCACGCAGGAGCGGCGGGCCACGCTGCAGCGCCGCACACACTTCGACGACGTGCCGCTGAAGCCGCAGCGGGTGTACGAGGAGATGAACAGGGCCTTCGGGCCCGAGACCCGGTACGTGACGACGATCGGCCTCTCCCAGATCGCGGGCGCGCAGATGCTGCACGTCTACCGGCCGCGCCACTGGATCAACTGCGGCCAGGCCGGGCCGCTGGGCTGGACGATCCCGGCCGCGCTGGGCGTCGCCACGGCCGACCCGGAAGGATCGGTCGTCGCGCTCTCCGGCGACTACGACTTCCAGTTCATGCTGGAGGAGCTCGCCGTCGGCGCGCAGCACCACATCCCGTACGTCCATGTGCTGGTGAACAACTCCTACCTGGGGCTCATCCGCCAGGCGCAGCGCAACTTCGACATCGACTTCCAGGTCAACCTGGAGTTCGAGAACATCAACTCCCCGGAGCTGGGCGTCTACGGCGTCGACCACGTCAAGGTCGTCGAGGGCCTCGGTTGCAAGGCGATCCGGGTCACCGAGCCGGACCAGCTGCTGCCCGCGTTCGAGGAGGCGAAGAAGCTGGCCGCGGAGTTCCGGGTGCCGGTGGTCGTCGAGGCGGTCCTGGAGCGCGTCACGAACATCTCGATGAGCGGGACGGACATCGCGTCGGTCAACGAGTTCGAGGACGTGGCGACGGAGCCCGGCCACGCGCCGACGTCGATCCGTGCGCTGACGGCTTCCTGACCACCCGGCCACCCGGCCACCCGTCCGGAGCTCCGGCCCCGGGATTTCCGACCCTGTCGGCGAGTCCCGGGGCCTGAGCCGTGTCAGCGGCCGTCCTTGAAGACCTGGTGGTAGTCGGAGGCCGACATCTCCAGCCTGAAGACCATTCCGTACCGCCTGCGCAGGTCCGCGACCGTGGTCGAGGCGGGCTCGCGCAGGCACCGGGCGACCGGCGGATCGTTCTCCGTACACGGACCCGACTCCGCGAGGAGTGTCTTCGGGCTGCTGCGCAGGGTGTCCCAGGTCAGGGTCTGCGGAGCGACGGAGAGGTGGAACGGTTCCGGGGTGTCCGGGCCCGTCGGGTTCGGGCCGTGTCCCCGGTAGTAGGAGACGAGGCGTGTGCGGTAGTCGTCGTGACCGAACGGGATCGGGCCCGTGGGAGACGCCGAGACGTCGTGGTCGCCGGCCGTGAGGACGGCGTCCAGGTGGTCACCGATCCGCTTCGGGTCGGCGCCGTAGTAGGCGGTGATGTTCTGGGAGCAGCGGATCCTGTACCGGTCGTCGCCGGTCGGGAAGAACCACTCCTTCGCCGCTCCGCCGATGCACTGGTCGTTCACCGTGGTCAGGCCGAGGACGAGGGGAGTGTCCTCGTCATAGGCGCGCACGGCGGTCCGGAGATGGTCCTCGGCCACCTTCCGGGCCTCCTGCGCCTGCGTACCGCCCGCCAGTTCGCGCACCTCTTCGGGGCTCGTGGCGCGCTCGTCGGCGGAGCAGGCGGGAACGGCGAGGACGAGGAGGAGGCCGAGGAGGCATCTGAGGACCGTGCGCCCGCCGGGTGCGGCGCGCGGTAACCGCGTCGTGGTCATGGGGCATTGTCGGGACGCCGTCGGCGGCATCCATCCGTACCCGTACTCAGACGGTTCGTCCGGCGACGTCGAAAAGGGGCGCGGCGCACGGAGTCGTCCGTGCGCCGCGCCCCTGTGAGCAGGGGGCCGCGGCGGCGGTGACCGGGCCGGTGACCCGGCTTCTTCAGGTCAGAAGCCGGGCCGTCCGGGCCCTTCGCCACCGCACTGGCGTCGTCCGCCGCCGCGGCCTCGTCCTGCCCGCGCCGCGCATGACCCCTCATCCGGGTGTGCGCGGCACGGGCAGGGCCCATGGGGGAGGGGGGGCTCAGTCCTCGCGCAGCGCGCGGACCGCCTCCTCCACACGGGTGCCGTAGTCGGCATCCGCGGCATGGAAGTGGGCCAGGTTCTTCTCGATCACGTCGTCACGGGTGACCTGGGAGAGGCCGCCTGCGATGTTGGCGATCAGACGGTCCTTCTCGTCCGCCGACATCAGCCGGTAGAGCTCACCCGCCTGGAAGAAGTCGTCGTCCTTCGTGTGGGCCGGCGCCTCGTGCGTGCCCGTCCAGCCGTGGACGGCGAGCGGGGCGGCCAGGGCCGCGCCGGTCTCCGCGGGACCGGAGTACGAGTTGGGCTCGTAGTTCTTGTCCCGGCGCGAGCCGTAGCGCGTCGCGTGCAGTCCGTCGCGGCCGTAGTTGTCGACGACGGCCGCCTTCGGCGCGTTGACCGGGAGCTGGGTGTGGTTGATGCCCAGCCGGTAACGGTGCGCGTCGGCGTACGCGAACAGCCGGCCCTGCAGCATCTTGTCCGGCGACGGGCCGATGCCCGGCACGAAGTTGTTCGGGGAGAACGCGGCCTGCTCGACCTCGGCGAACACGTTGTCCGGGTTGCGGTCGAGGACCAGGCGGCCCACCCGCTGCAGCGGATAGTCGCTGTGCGGCCAGACCTTGGTGACGTCGAACGGGTTGAAGCGGTAGTCGGCGGCCTCCGCGGCCGGCATGACCTGCACGTGCAGCGTCCACGACGGGTTGACCCCGCGCTCGATGGCCTGGAGCAGATCGGTCTGGTGCGAGGCGGCGTCCTTGCCGGCGAGCTCGGCGCCCTGGTCGGCGGAGAGGGAGCGCACACCCTGATTCGTCCTGAAGTGGTACTTCACGAAGAAGGCCTCGCCCGCCGCGTTCGTCCACTGGTAGGTGTGCGAGCCGTAGCCGTTCATGTGGCGGTACGAGGCGGGGATGCCGCGGTCACCCATCAGCCAGGTGATCTGGTGCGTCGCCTCGGGGGAGTGCGCCCAGAAGTCCCAGACGTTGTCCGGCTCCTGGCGGCCCGTGAACGGGTCGCGCTTCTGCGAGTGGATGAAGTCGGGGAACTTGATCGGGTCCTTGATGAAGAACACCGGGGTGTTGTTGCCGACGAGGTCGTAATTGCCCTCGTCCGTATAGAACTTGAGGGCGAAACCCCGCGGGTCGCGTACGGCGTCCGCGCCGCCGAGGGAGTCGGCGACCGTCGAGAACCGGATGAACGTCTCGGTGCGTCGGCCCACCTCGGAGAGGAAGTCGGCGCGGGTGAAGCCGGTGACGTCGTCCGTCACCTCGAAGTAGCCGTACGCGCCGGAGCCGCGGGCGTGGACGACGCGCTCCGGGATGCGCTCGCGGTTGAAGCGGGCGAGCTTCTCCAGCAGGTGCTGGTCCTGGAGGAGGATCGGCCCACCGGCGCCGGCCGTGGCGGAGTTCTGGTTGTCGGCGACCGGGGCGCCTGACTCGGTCGTGAGCACACGCTTCGACATGGAGACCTTCCGTACTGGGGCTGCTGACGGCCCCAGGAGCGTAGATTCGCCGGGAACGGAGCGTCAACAGTTTGTTGAAATTGGAGGAGATGGTTCCGGGCCGCGGCGGCGCCTGGGCGCGACAGGACAGGTGTCGGCGCCACCGCGACCCGGAGTTTCGGAGGGCCCTGTGGCAGGGCCGGGGGTGTCAGACCTGGGAGCCGGAGAGGCGCTCGACGGCACGCAGCAGCGCCGAGTGGTCCAGGCCGCCGTCGCCCTGTGCGCGCAGCGAGGCGACCAGCTGGGCCACGACCGCGCCGACGGGCAGGGCGGCACCGACGTTGCGGGCGGCGTCCGTGACGATGCCCATGTCCTTGTGGTGCAGGTCGATCCGGAAACCCGGAGCGAAGTCCCGCTTGAGGAAGTTGTCCTTCTTGCGGGTCAGGACCGTCGAGCCGGCGAGCCCCCCGTTCAGGACGTCGAGGGCCGCGGCCAGGTCGACGCCGGACTTCTCCAGGAAGACCACGGCCTCGGCGCACGCCTGGATGTTGACCGCGACGATCAGCTGGTTGGCGGCCTTCACCGTCTGGCCGGAGCCGTGCGGTCCGCACAGCACGATCGTCCTGCCCAGGGCGTCCAGGAGGGGCCGCGCGGCGTCGAAGTCGCTCTGCTCGCCGCCGACCATGATGGACAGCACGGCCTCGATCGCTCCGGCCTCACCGCCGGAGACCGGGGCGTCCAGTACGCGGATGTCCTTGGCCTTCGCGTTCTTCGCCAGGTCCACGGAGGTCTGCGGCGTGATCGAGGACATGTCGATCAACAGTGCGCCGGGCCGCACGTTCTCCAGGATGCCGTCGGGGCCGTACGCGATGGCCTCGACCTGCGGCGACGCGGGCACCATCGTGATGACGACGTCGGCGTCGCGCACCGCGTCCGCGATCGAGGCGGCACCCTTGCCGCCCGCCGCGACCAGCCGGTCGATCTTGTCCTGCTCCAGGGTGTGCCCGGTGACGTCGTACCCGGCCTCGATCAGGTTCTCGGACATGGGTGAGCCCATGATGCCGAGCCCGATCCACGCGACCTTGGGGA
This sequence comes from Streptomyces sp. NBC_00887, assembly GCF_045207585.1. Classification (NCBI taxonomy): domain Bacteria; kingdom Bacillati; phylum Actinomycetota; class Actinomycetes; order Kitasatosporales; family Streptomycetaceae; genus Streptomyces; species Streptomyces sp. NBC_00887. Next base: position 3,626,163 of record NZ_CP108788.1, on the reverse strand, counting down.
GGTTGTTGCTCATGAGGGTGCCTTCCGATAAGCGTGTGTACGAGAGGGCCGGGGCCTCGGGGGCTGTCGGGTGATCTCTGACCGGGCGGCCACGCCCTGGCACGCACGCTTCGCGCGTTGTCGTCGGTCGGCGACGCTCCGCGTCGCCTCCCTCCTCCGCCTTGGAATCGCACGCACCGGACCGCGTCCGCTTTCCGGTCCGAGGTCACCCGGCAGCCCCTCGGCGGGCGGGCCGGACCGCGGCCGGGAGCCAGTCGAAGGACTCCGCGCTCGGCCGGTCGCCGGGCTTGTACTCCAGGCCGACCCAGCCCTCGTAGCCGGCCTGCGCCAGCTCGTCGAGAAGTTGCTCCAGCGGCAGCGAGCCGGTGCCCGGCGCGCCGCGGCCCGGGTTGTCGGCGATCTGGACGTGACCGGTCTTGGCGGCGTACGCCTTGATCACCTGGCCGAGGTCCTCGCCGTTCATCGACAGGTGGTAGAGGTCCAGCAGGAAAGCGGCGTTCCCCAGCCCCGTCGCCTCGTTGACCCGGTCGACGACCTCGATCGCCGCCGGTGCGCTCACCAGCGGGTAGAGCGGCGACTCCGGCTTGTTGAGGGTCTCGATCAGGAGGGTGGCGCCGATCCCGTCGGCCGCGCGGGCGGCGGCGGTCAGGTTCTCCAGGGCCAGTGCGTCCTGTGCGGCCGGGTCCACGCCGTCGACGCGGTTGCCGTACAGCGCGTTGAGCGCCCGGCAGCCGACCGAGGCGGCGAATCCGGCCGCCACCGCGATGTTGGCGCGGAAGCGGTCCGACTCCGCGCCGGGCACGGACAGCGCGCCGCGGTCGGGGCCGGGCAGCTGCCCCGCGTAGAAGTTCAGCCCCACCAGCTGCGTGCCCGCTTCGTCGAGCGCCCCCTTCAGGGCGTCGAGCTCGGCCTGCGCCGGGGTGGGGGTCTCCGTCCAGGGCCACCAGAGCTCGACCGCGGTGAAGCCCGTGGCGGCGGCCGCCGCGGGGCGCTCCAGGAGCGGGAGTTCGGTGAAGAGGATCGAGAGGTTCACATCGAAGCGCTGGTCCGAGTAACCCATAGTGCGCTCCTTCCGTATTGCGGAAGTTAGTTTCTGCTTAACGGAAGATTGCCCGGAAGGGGGTGGGGCTGTCAAGAGGGGTCCTGACTTCCGGACACGCCGAAGCGGGGTGGAGGCCACCCGCCTCCACCCCGCCGCCGGGTCACACCCGCCGGGTCAGCCGGCCGGCACCGTGTCCTGGAAGGTCGTGCCCGCCGCCCGGTACTGGCCCACCAGCGCGGACACCTGGGCCGGGGACAGGACCTGGTCCTTCACATGCAGGACGTAGTCCACCTGCTGGTCGTAGGACCGGGGGGTGGTGCTGCTCTGGCCCGCCAGGTCGATCAGCCACTGGTTGAAGTTGATCGACATCGGCCGCTCCGGCAGATACGCCGCCCCGTGTGTGCCGAAGTGCTGCCCGTCGACGTAGTACGTGATGGCGCTGTTGTCGATGGTCACCACCAGGTCGTGCCAGCCCGCATAGCTCTGCCGTGCCTCGCTGTGCTGGTTGACGGCCTCCCACGGGTCGGGGCGGTAGGTCTCCCACGACGTCGTGTAGAGGATGTTGGCCGGCTCGCCCCAGCCGCCGTTGGGCAGGTACTCGAAGTCGTACTCCGCGTAGTCGTCCGCCATCGGCGCCTTGAGGTCGTTGATGGTGAAGAACGTCTGGACGAGGTGGTCGCCGTCGGGCCCGGACCGGGGGGCGTCGCTGAACTTCACCCGGGCCGCATAGGTGCCGTTACGGAACTTCGTGGCCTGCGTGAGGATCTCCGTGTGCTCCGTCGAGGCGCCGGTACCCGCCGTCGACGTCTCCAGGTTCATCACCGAATTGCCGCTCTGACTGCTGAAGGTGACGTTCTCGGGAGCCCACACGGCACCGGGCACACCCGGACCGCCGGAGTTGGAGCGGACGCTCCAGCCGTGTGCCGCGATACCCGGGTCCGTGTGGCCGCTGTAGTTGAAGTCGTCGAACAGCCTGGGCCCGTTCGCCGGCGGATCGGTCGGGGGATCCGTCGGATCGGTCGGGCCGTTGCCGCCGGGAGCCTCGCCCCAGGCCGTGACCCCGCCCAGCTGGGCGGTGATCCTGGGCCAGTCGCCGTACGCGGTCCGCCCGGCGCCGAAGGAGTAGTCGTCGCTCTGCCGCAGCGACTGCCAGTCCGCCCGGTGGAAGCGCAGCTGCATGTCCCCGGTGTCCGCACCGGGTGCCAGCGAGCCCGCGCCCGAGGTGAACGCGATCTCCAGGTAGCGGTCGGCGTCGGCCGTCGGGTTCGCGAGCGTCCCGAACGTACCGGTGATGTTCCCGCAGCCCTTCACCGCCCAGGAGCAGGCGAACCGGTAGGCCGTCGAGGCCGAGTCGGACTTGAAGTAGTACCGCACCTTGACGTTGCTGAGCGGCACGCTCGTACTGCCGGTGTTGCGCACCTTCAGCCAGGGTTCGCTCTGGTCGGCCGTCGCCCCGGACGCACTCGTGCGGTACTGGACGACGAGCCCGTCGGCGGCGGCAGCGGCGCCGGCGGTCGAGGGCAGGGCGGCGAGGGCGGTGCAGCCCAGCGCCACGGTGACGGCGGCAGCCGCGGCCGAACGGATCCGGCTCCTGTCGATCTTCCTCATGGGGATGTTCCTCTCCGGAACAGTGGTGGGGGATTGAGCTACCGAGGGGATGGCGCTGTACCTGCGGAGGCGGTCGTGAGGGACCGCGGGGTCAGGGGGTGGTAAGGGACACCGAGGGCGTCCAGCCGCGCGGTGTGGTGGCGCAGGCGCTCGACGAACCCCGGCCAGTCACTGCCGCTGCCGGACCAGGCGCGGTCCGCCAGGGCGCACAGCCGGGGGTAGGTGAGGTACTCGATCCGGTCCGGCGTCCGCACGTACTCGGTCCACAACTGCGCCTGCGTGCCCAGGATCAGCTCGGCCTCGCCGGCCTCCCAGTCCTCCGGCACCGGCTCGTTCCCGTACACCGTGTGCAGACCTACGGGAGCCCCCGGCTGCGCGGGCGGCTCGCCCGGATCCGTGGACTGGGCGTAGTCGAGGTACGTGGCACGGTGGTGCGCGCTCACCACCCGGTGGCCGCGGCGGGCGGCGGCGCGGGCGTGGTCCGGGTCGCGCCAGGTCATCACCGTGAAGTCGAGGGGGAGTTCGGTGCCGGTCTCGGCCCAGCCGGTGGGCCTGCGCCCCCGCTCCACGAGGAACGACCCGATCCTGCCCATGAACCAGCCGTGCAGCGCACCGGGGCCGGGGAGACCCTCGGCCGCCGCCCGCTCGCGGGCCGCGGGGCTGTTCTCCCATTCGGTGGTCGGGCACTCCTCGCCGCCGATGTGGATGTACGGGGACGGGAAGACGTCCATGACCTCCTCCAGCACGGTCCGGCAGAAGTCGAAGACCTGCTCGTGGACGCCGAGCACGGTGTCGCAGACGCCCCATTCGGTCCAGACATCGAGACTCCGGCCCGGGTGGTTGCCCAGCTCGGGGTAGGCGGCGAGGGCCGCGCGCACATGACCGGGCATCTCTATCTCGGGTACGACCGTCACCCCGCGGGCCGCGGCATGGTCGACCAGGTCCCGCAGTTCCTGCTTGGTGTACGCCCCCGAGTGCGGGACGCCGTCGGACAGGGACTGCGCCCGGTGGCTCCCCACCGACGTCAGCCGCGGGAAGGCGTCCACCGGCATCCGCCAGCCCTGGTCGTCCGTGAGGTGCAGATGGAGCGTGTTGAGCTTGTGGAAGGCCAGGAGGTCGACGTACCGGTGCAGATACGAGACGGGCTGGAAGTGCCGGGCCACATCGAGCATCGCGCCGCGCCACGGGTAGCGCGGCACATCGCTGATCTCGACGCACGGCAGCTCCCAGGACTCGGCCCGGGCACCGCCCGAAAGGGCTTCGGAAGGCAGTAGCTGACGGACCGTCTGCACGCCGCGGAGCAGACCCGTCGTCCGGGCGGCGCGCAGCAGGAGTGCCTGCGGTCCGACGGTGAGGCCGTACCCCTCGTCGCCGAGCCCGCCGAGCTGCGGGTCGAGCGCCAGGACGATCCGGCCGTCGGCCGCCGGGGCCAGCGGCAGGCCGGTGGCCGGGCCGAGCAGCGTACGCAGCAGCTCGGCCGCCGCTTCGGTGCCCGGCAGGGCCCGGACACAGGTGCCGGCGTCGAGGACGAAGCGGCCGGGGCGGGGCGAGACCTTGCGGGGCCGGGGTACGAGGGAGAGCTCGGGGCGTGATGCGGGCATGGGGGGCCTCCGGAATCGGATCTCGGGCGGTTCGCGGGTACGGCGAGCGGGGTTCAGCCCTTGACGGCGCCGGCCGCGAAGCCGGAGGTGACGTGGCGCTGGAGGAGCAGGAAGATGACCAGCGCGGGCAGGGCGAAGAGCGTGGAGGCGGCCATGGTGGCGCCCCAGTCCGTGCCGAAGGTGTTCTGGAAGGACGACAGCCAGACCGGCAGGGTGCGGTTGTCCTGCTGCTTGATGATCAGGAAGTTGGCGTACGCGAACTCGTTCCAGGCGGTGATGAATCCGAAGAGCGAGGTGGCCATCAGACCGGGAGCGAGCAGGGGCAGGGCCACCCGCCGGAAGGCACCGGTCCGGGTGCAGCCGTCGACCTGTGCCGCCTCCTCCAGCTCGGGCGGGATGGTCGCGATGAAGCCCCGCAGCACCACGATCGTGAACGGCAGCGTGATCATGAAGTAGACCAGGGTCAGCGTCGGGAGCCGGTCGAGCATGTCCGTGTCGCGGGAGATGATGTAGATGGGGATGATCAGCGACTCCCAGGGCGCCATCTGGGCGATGAAGACCAGCAGCATGAACTGCCGCCGGCCCTTCCACCTCATCCTGGCCACGGCGAACGCCGACCCCAGCGCCACGACCAGCGCCAGCAGCACCGCGCCGAGCGTGACCAGGATGCTGTTGCGCCAGAACAGCTCGAACCCGTCGGCCTGTACGGCCCGCCGGAAGTGGTCCAGCGTCCAGGTGTACGGAACGAGCTGCGGGTCGGCCGACTGGATGTCCCGGGACGGCTTGAAGGCCGTCGAGATCATCCAGTACACCGGGAAGAGACAGACGACGACGGTCACCACAGCGGCGGCGTTCAGCGGGATCCGCCGGATCCGGGGGCGTAGCAGGGTCATCGGAGTTCGTCCTCCTGGCGGAACATCTGGCGGAAGTAGAGGACGAGCACCCCGGACATCAGGACCACGGTGACCATCGAAGCGGCGGACCCCAGGTCGTAGCGCTGGCTGGAGAGTGCCGTCTGGACCGCGTACACGGGCAGGATCGTGGTGGAGTCGCCGGGACCGCCGCGGGTCATCACCCAGATCTGGACGAACGCCTTGAACGTCCAGATCACCTCGAGGGAGAAGACCAGCATGAAGATCGGCCGGAGCATCGGGAAGGTGACCGAGCGGAAGATCCGGACGCCGGACGCACCGTCCAGCCGGGCCGACTCGTAGAGCTCGGCCGGGACGGTGGTGAGTGCCGAGTAGAGGGTGATCGCCGCGAACGGCACGGACTGCCAGACGATGAGCACGACCAGGATCACGAAGGCCGCCGTACCGTCCGCGAACCACGGGTAGCGGTCGAACGAACCGAAGCCGAGCGAGGTCAACGACCAGTTGACGATGCCGAATTCGGAGTGGAACAGCCACTGGAAGACCGTGGTGGCCGCGACCACCGGCATGGCCCAGGCGAGCACCAGCGCACAGAGCACCGCCGTGCGCCCCGCCCGGCCGAGCCGCTCCGTCATCAGCGCGACCAGGGTGGAGATGACCATGATCAGTACGACGTTGACGGCCATGAACACGAAGGTGCGGCCGACCACCTCCCAGAACCGCGGGTCGGACAGCAGCGTCCGGTAGTTCCGAAGCCCGACGAACTCCGCGTCCCCACTGATCAGCTGGCGGAGCCGGAAGTCCTGCAGGGAGATCAGCACGGCCCGCGCGAGCGGGTACACGAGCAGGTAGAGCATGCCGCCGATCGCGGGGGCGATCAGGGCGTACGGCCAGAGATTGCGCGAGGGGCGGGGCCGCCGCCCCGGCGGTGCTCCCGCGGGATGATGGACGCGTGGTGCGGTCCGTTCACGGACGACCGGCACGGCAGGCCTCCTTTCGATGAGAGGAAGGGCAGGGCGGAAGCGGGCAGGGTCAGGAGCCGGCGTTCATGGCCCTGGTGATGTCCGCCGAGGCCTTGGCGGCCTCCTCCGCGGCGTTCTTGCCGGTGAGGACCGCGGTCATGTAGTCCTTGATCGGGTTCTCGGCCTCCACCGCGGCCCAGCCGGGCGTGTTGGGCGTCGCGTGGCCGTTCGCCGCGCCGACCGCCATCGCGGAGGCGCCCGGGTCACCGGCCACGGACGAGGCCAGCGTGGTCCGGTTGGGCACGTAGCTCATGGCCACGGCGAGCTTCTTCTGCCAGGCGTCGCCCGTGAGTTCCTTGATGAACGTCAGCGCCTCGTCGGGATGGCCGGCCGCGGCGGGCACGACCAGATCGGATCCCCCGGTGAACACCGCGCCCGGGGTGCCGGCCGTCTTGCCCGGGATCGGGAAGAAGCCGAGCTTGCCCTTGAGCTCAGGATTGTTCTCCATGACCACGTTCGCCCCGCCCGGGGTGGAGATCACCTGGGCCACCTGCCCCTGAGCCATCACCTCGGCCTGCGGCGGATCGTCCTCGTCGGAGTCCTTGGGGCCTTTGCCGAGTGCCTGGAGCTGTGCGTAGAACTCCATGCCGCGCAGCGCCTCGGGCGAGTCCAGCGCGCCCTTCCAGCTGTCACCGGACTCCGTGGCGAAGTCGCCGCCCTCGTCCCAGATGAAACCGCCCAGCGCGTACCAGAGCTGGCCGGGCAGATAAATGCCCTGCGTACCGCCCTTGTTGAGCTCGGTCGTGGCAGCGATCCACTGTTCGCGCGTCGTGATGGAAGCGGCGTCGACCCCGGCCTTCTCGAACAGGTCGGTGCGGTAGATGACGACCCGGTTGGCCGCGTAGTACGGGATGCCGTACTGCTTCCCCTTGTACGAGCCGGGCTCGGCCAGGCCCTTCAGCCAGTCCTTGCCGTTCAGCTCGGCCTTCTTGTCGCTGAGGTCCAGCAGCCCGCCGCTCTCGGCGAACTGCGCCACCTGGGTGTTGCCCGCCTCGATCACGTCCGGGGCGTCGTTGCTGGCCAGTGCCGCGGTGATCTTCTGCCCGATGCCGTCCCACTCCTGGATCTGGACCTTGACCTTGATCTCCGGGTGCTGGGCCTCGAAGCCCTTGACGAACTCCTCCTGGAACGCGGCCGAGACGCTGTCACGCATCAGCCAGACGTCGACCGTCGTCACACCCCCGGCCTCATCGGCGTCGTCCGAGGAGGAACTACAGGCACTGAGTGCGGCGGCCATCACCAGCGCGGAACCACATGCGAGCAAGCGGTACTTCACGGTTCACCTCAACGAGAACGAGACCTGACCACCTGACCAGTGAAGCCCACTGGACAGCTCACCTCTTGATGGTGGATGAAGGTGGCATAGACCAATGGGGCCGTCAACCCCTTGTGCACAAAGGGCCCTTGAAGATCTCCGAGTGCCGGAGACCCCTACCCTCCTCGCGAAAGGCGGCTACACTGCCCTGACCAGTGGCCACCAGTTGGTCAACTGGTAAGGAAAACCTGACGTCAGGAGGGTGAGGGCATGGCAGACGACGTACCGGGGACGGTGCTCAAACGGGAGCGGGCCCGCGACGCCGTCCTCGAGCTCATCGAGTCGCGCAGTCCGGGGGACGCCATTCCCTCCGAGCGCGCCCTCTGCACCCTGCTCGGCGTGTCCAGGCCCACGGTGCGCGCCGCGATCGACGAGCTGGTGGCCGCCGGGCTCCTGGTCCGCGAACACGGCCGCGGCATGTTCGTCGCACCCGAGAAGATCACCCAGGAGCTCGTCTCCGCCGACCTCGCCCTGAGCGTCCCGCAGGCGGCCGGAGCGTGGTCGAGCCGTCTGCTGGAGTTCACCACCCTCCAGGCCGGCGCCCGGGTCGGCCGTAAGCTGCGGATGTCGCCCGCCGAGGAGATCGTGTACGTCGCCCGGCTGCGCCTGGTCGACGGGGCGCCGATGGCCATCGAGCACCTGCACATCAGGGCGGCGCTCGTCCCCGGCCTCTCGGCCCAGGAACTGGAGAACGGCGACCTGTACGAGCATCTGCGCGACACCCACCACGTGCACGTCCACGAGGCGGTCCAGGCCATCGAGCCCACCGTCGTCACCCGGGCGGAGGCACGGCTCCTGGAGGTCCCGGAACTGTCCCCGGCGCTCCTCTTCGAGCGGCTGACCTCGGACACCGGCGGCCGGCCCGTGGAGTACGTCCACTCGCTCTACCGGGGCGACCGGTACCGGATCGTCTCCCGGCTCGCGCTCGGTCCCGCGGCTGCCGCCGCGGGGCTGGTCAGGGACGGGCACCACCCCGGGATCCCGCCCGGCGACTTCGCGCACGGCGACCCGATCACCTCCTCCACCCGGGGGGACATCCAGTCGGGCTCCTGACCGCCGTGCCATAGGGTCGGGAGCCAGCCGTGCGAGCCGACGAGCGCGGCGGGGACATGAGGGAGGCACTGTGCGCTTGAGGGTGGAATTCACCACCGAGCCCTTCGATCTCGACGAGGCGCCCGCCCATGCGGTGGTGGCCCGCGAGGTGATCCGGACGGCCGAACTGGACTCGGTGGACGTCGGCCCGTTCGGCAACACGGCCGAGGGCGGCGCCGACCAGGTCCTCACAGCCGTGGACTCCCTGCTGCGCAAGGCGCTGGCCTCGGGTGCCACCCGAGTGTCGCTCCAGGTCAACGTGATCGGGGAGGACACCCCGTGACCGGACAGGGGGAGCACCCCCTGGTCGCCGCGGTGAAGCCGCTCGTGGACGCCATGGGCGCCGAGCTGCTGGGGCCCGAGCAGGCGCAGGCCGACGACGTCGTGCTCGCCTGGGAGGGGGAGGACGTCATAGCCGTGCGGCTCCCGCAGCTCTCCGACTCGCTCGACCACATCCTGGCCGGAATGGAGCGGCGGCACGGGATGCCGCTCGCCGACCTGGACCGCAAGACCAAACAGCGGATCGTCCGGACTCTGGAGGCACGCGGTGCCTTCGCCGTGAGACACGGCGTGGAGACCGTGGCGGGCGCCCTGGGCGTCAGCCGCTTCACCGTCTACAACTACCTCAACCGCGAGAACGGCGCCAAGAGTGAGTAGTTGACCCAGAGGTGAGCCGAGCGCACCGAGAGCCGCTGTCCGGATGCCGGGACGGCGGCTCTCCGCGTTCGCGGAATTTCAACAAACTGTTGACGTGATGTTGTGAAAGGCGTTAGCTATCCGCAGCCCGTACAACGCACAGCGAAAAACAGCCACGGAGGCTCCCGTGACTTCGAGCTCCACACCGGGCCTCACCCGGTTCAACACCCTGACGGCCGCAGAGGCCGCTGCCGAGCTGCACGAGGTGTGCGCCAGCGCGGCATGGGGGAGCGCGGTTCTCGCCCACCGGCCGTACGCCACCGCGGAAGCCCTGTTCTCCGCGAGCGACGCCGCCACGGCCGAGCTCTCCCCGGAGGACCTGGCCGAAGCGATGGCGGGCCACCCGCCGATCGGCCGCCCGAAGCCCGGGGATCCGGCCTCCGCCCGTGAACAGCGGGGGATGGCCGGAGCGTCCGAGGAGCTCAGGACCGAGATGCTCGAACTGAACCTGGCCTACCAGGAGCGGTTCGGCCACGTCTTCCTGATCTGCGCCACCGGAGCCACCGGTGAGCAGATGCGCGACGCGGTGAAGTCCCGGATCGGGAACTCACCCGAGCAGGAGCGCGAGATCGTACGCACCGAACTGGGCAAGATCAACCGTATCCGGCTGACCCGCCTCGTACAGGAAACCCCGGAACAAGGAGCGTGACGGCCTTGAGCACCGACACCACCGCATCGGTGTCCACCCACATCCTGGACACCAGCATCGGCCGCCCCGCCGAAGCCGTCACCGTCTCGCTCGCCGCCCGCGGCGGCGACGCGCAGTACGTGACGCTCGGCGGATCCGCGACCGACGCGGACGGGCGCTGCAAGGACCTGCCGGCCCTGCCGGAAGGCACCACCCACGTACGGCTCGTCTTCGACACCGAGTCGTACTTCACCAGTCAGAAGCAAGCCGAGGCGCAGCAGGACGCCCCCCGCGTAAGGGACAGCGGTGCGTTCTTCCCGGAGGTGGCGATCGCGTTCGCCGTCACGCCGGGCGAGCACTATCACGTACCGCTGCTGCTCAACCCGTTCGGCTACTCCGTTTACCGAGGGAGCTAGCAGACAATGCCCACGATTCTCGGCCAGAACCAGTACGGCAAAGCAGAGAACCGCGTCGTCAGGATCACGCGGGACGGCGACACCCACCACATCAAGGACCTCAACGTCTCGGTCGCCCTCTCCGGCGACATGGACGAGGTCCACTACTCCGGTTCCAACGCGAACGTCCTGCCGACGGACACCACCAAGAACACGGTGTTCGCGTTCGCCAAGGAACACGGCATCGCGTCCGCCGAGCAGTTCGGCATCCACCTCGCCCGGCACTTCGTGACCTCCCAGGAGCCGATCAAGACGGCGCGGATCCGGATCGAGGAGTACGCCTGGGAGCGCATCGCGACCTCGGACGGCAACTCCAGGTTCATCGGCGCCGACGAGGTCAACCACTCCTTCGCCCGCAAGGGTCAGGAGCTGCGCACCACCCAGATCACCTTCGACGGCGAGAACTGGGAGATCATTTCCGGTCTCAAGGACCTCACCGTCATGAACTCGACCAACTCGGAGTTCTGGGGCTACGTCAAGGACAGGTACACCACGCTCAAGGAGGCGTACGACCGCGTCCTGTGCACCGACGTGTCGGCCGCCTGGCGCTACAACTGGACCAGCGACGACGAGCGGATGCCCAACTGGGAGAAGTCGTACGAGCAGGCCAAGAAGCACATGCTGCAGGCCTTCGCCGAGACGTACTCCCTCTCGCTCCAGCAGACCCTCTACCAGATGGGTTCGCGGGTCATCAACAGCCGCAGCGAGATCGACGAGATCCGCTTCTCGCTGCCGAACAACCACCACTTCCTGGTGGACCTGGAGCCCTTCGGCCTCAAGAACGATACCGCCGACGGTGCCGTCTACTTCGCCGCCGACCGGCCGTACGGCCTCATCGAGGCGACGGTGCTCCGGGACGGTGTCGAGCCGAGGATCCCGGTCGACATGACCAACCTCTGACACAGCACCGAGCCGGCCTCCCGACACCCCGCAGTCGTGCGGGGGGCCGGACGTCCTCCTCACCCCTCGGCACCCACGGCCCCGACGCTGTGGCACTCAAATCCTCCTAGGGTCCTGCCGTGCCCACATCGCCAGAGACAGAAGAAGGAAGCACCATGGCAGCTTCGGCGGACCCCAGGCCCACACAGCGCATCGTCATCGAGAACTGTTCGATCGCGACCGTCGACGCCCACGACACCGAGTACGCCTCGGGCCATGTCGTCGTGGCGGGCAACCGCATCGAATCCGTCGGCGCGGGCAAGGCGCCCGAAGGCCTCACCGATGTCGTACGACGCATCGACGGCACCGGCCACCTCGTCACACCCGGACTGGTCAACACCCACCACCACTTCTATCAGTGGATCACCCGGGGGCTCGCGACCGACCACAACCTCTTCGACTGGCTGGTCGCCCTGTACCCGACGTGGGCGCGCATCGACGAGCGGATGGCCGGCGTGGCCGCGCAGGGCTCGCTCGCCATGATGGCCCGCGGCGGTGTCACCACCGCGATGGACCACCACTACGTCTACCCGCGGGGCGCGGGCGACCTGTCCGGCGCGATCATCGGCGCCGCCCGCGACATGGGCGTGCGGTTCACCCTCGCCCGCGGCTCCATGGACCGCAGCGAGAAGGACGGCGGACTGCCGCCGGACTTCGCGGTCGAGACGCTCGAAGGCGCCCTCGCCGGCACCGAGGCGACCATCGACGCACACCACGACGCCTCGTTCGACGCGATGACCCGCATTGCCGTCGCGCCCTGCTCGCCCTTCTCCGTTTCGACCGAACTCCTCAGGCAGGGAGTTGAGTTGGCCCGTCGGCGAGGAGTGCGACTGCACACGCACGGATCGGAGACCGTCGAGGAGGAGCAGTTCTGCAAGGAACTCTTCGGCATGGGCCCCACCGACTACTTCGAGTCGACGGGCTGGCTCGGTGACGACGTGTGGATGGCGCACTGCGTCCACATGAACGACTCCGACATCGCCGCGTTCGCCCGCACCGGCACCGGCGTCGCGCACTGCCCGTCCTCCAACGCCCGCCTCGCCGCAGGAATCGCCCGTGTCCCCGACATGCTCGCCGCGGGCGTCCCGGTCGGTCTCGGCGTCGACGGCACCGCGTCCAACGAGTCCGGCGAACTCCACACCGAACTGCGCAACGCCCTCCTCATCAACCGTCTCGGCGCACACCGCGAGAAGGCACTCAACGCCCGCCAGGCACTGCGCCTGGGGACGTACGGCGGCGCACAGGTCCTCGGCCGCGCCGAGGAGATCGGCTCCCTGGAGGCCGGCAAGCTCGCCGACCTCGTCCTGTGGAAGCTCGACACCCTCGCCCACGCCTCCATCGCCGACCCGGTGACCGCACTCGTCTTCGGCGCTGCGGCACCCGTCACCCTCTCCCTCGTCAACGGCAGAACCGTCGTCGAGGACGACCACCTCACCACGGTGGACGAGGACGCCATCGCCCGCGCGACCCGCGACGAGGCCAGGCGCCTGGCGCAGATCGCCGCCGGAGCCTGACGCATGTCGGCCGGAGCCTGACGCTCCGCACCCTTCCCCCGACTGGCCGGCCGAGGGGGACGGCCCTGGGCCGGCCGCCGTGGCCCCGAAACGGGTCCACGGCAGCCGGTGCGGGGGCGCGTACCCATACGTACCCGCCCCCGCACCGGTGACGAAAGCTGCCGCATCAGCTGCACGACCTGCACCAACGCACCACTCAGCACCACCTCCCTGACACCCGCGTCCCCGACGCGTACCCGACCGGAGGAAGCCGCCGTGGCAGCTACGCCCAGGTTTCGCACAGAGATATCCGAAGGAACCGACCGGAAACACCCGGTCGACGAGACACTTCCCCCACTGAAGATGTTCACCAGCGGTCTGCAGCACGTGGCCGCGATGTACGCGGGTGTCGTGGCCCCGCCGATGATCGTGGGACCCGCCGTAGGCCTCACCGCGAAGGAGACCGCCTTCCTGATGGGGGCGAGCCTCTTCACCGCGGGCATCGCCACCCTCCTCCAGACCCTGGGCTTCTGGCGCATCGGCGCCCGGCTGCCGTTCGTCAACGGGGTCTCGTTCGCGGGGGTCACCCCGATGATCGCGATCGGCAAGGACCGGGGGCACGACGGCATCGCCGTCATCTTCGGCGCGATCATCGTCGCCAGCCTCCTCGGCTTCCTGCTCGCCCCGTACTTCTGCAAACTCGTCCGGTTCTTCCCGCCCGTCGTCACCGGCACCGTCATCACCCTGATCGGCGTCTCGCTGCTGCCGGTCGCCTTCAACTGGTCCCAGGGCGGCAACGCGGGCGCCGACGACCACGGTTCGACGACCAACATCACGATGGCCGCCGTCACCCTCGTGATCGTGCTCGCCCTGCGCAAACTCCTGCGCGGCTTCCTCCAGCAGATCGCGATCCTGCTCGGCCTGGTCATCGGCACGCTGATCGCGATCCCGGTCGGCATCACCGACTTCGGGACCCTGGGAGACGCCGACCTGGTCGGCTTCCCGACGCCGTTCCACTTCGGTGCCCCGCAGTTCGAGATCGCCGCGATCGTCTCGATGTGCATCGTGATGCTGGTCTGCATGACCGAGTCCACCGCGGACATGCTGGCCCTCGGCAAGATCGTCGGACGTCCGGCGGACGAGCGGACCATCGAGGGCGGTCTGCGCGCCGACACGCTGGGCAGTGCCATCAGCCCGCTCTTCAACGGCTTCATGTGCAGCGCGTTCGCCCAGAACATCGGGCTGGTCGCGATGACCAAGGTCCGCAGCCGCTTCGTCGTCGCCGCCGGCGGAGTGATCCTGGTGGTGCTCGGACTGGTCCCGGTCGCCGCGTCCGTCATCGCCCTCGTACCGCTGCCCGTACTCGGCGGCGCCGGCATCGTCCTCTTCGGCTCGGTCGCCGCGAGCGGTATCCAGACGCTGGCCGCCGCGGCCCTGGAGAAGGGCGAGAACGCGCTGATCGTCGCGACCGCCGTGGGCATCGGCCTGATCCCGATCGCCGCGCCGGACTTCTACCACGCCTTCCCCGAGGACCTGCTCGTCGTCCTCGACTCGGGCATCTCCACGGGCTGTGTCGTGGCGATCCTGCTGAACCTGGCCTTCAACCACCTGGGCCGGAAGCCGGAGGGCGCCGAGGAGGCAGCCGGAAGCGAACCGTCGAAGGATCCGGTCGCCCTGCCCGTCGCCCACTGACCGGACGGCCGTGCGCCCGAGGCGCGTACGACGGAACCTTGCCGGAACCGCCGTACGCGCATCGGGTGTTGGCGGGATCAGCCGATGTGGAACCTGTCGCCGTACACGTGCCAGTCCAGCGGCGGATCCAGATGCAGATTGCCGTTCCGCAGGAAGACACGCTGGGCGGTGTCCACCCGGCTGGTGTCCGAGTGGGCCTCCTCCTGCTTCATCGCCCAGACCCGCGCGTCCAGGAACGCGTCGAGGTAGGCCACCTCGTCGCCGCCCTGCGACGGCGGCCGTGCCTGCTCCAGAGCCATCCGGCGGATGGAGCCGAAGCTCGTGCTGTCGCTGCCGCCGCCGTGCATGACGATGGCGTCGTAGTACGCGAACTGGCCCAGCGTGCCGAGGCCGTCGGACTTGCCCTGACTCACCGCCGGATCGAAGTACACCCGGTCCCGCTCGTGGTTCTGTGCCTGTTCGAAGGCGGGGTCGGACGCCGCCTCGGCCCAGTCACCGGTGAAGCCGGGGTCGAGTCCCTCGTGCGAGTCGGAGCCGTCCACCGCGCGCAGGGCGGGCAGGTACTTCGCGAGTACGTTGCCCGGCTTGCGCTCCGTGTACAGCTCGACCAGACCGAGCATGTCGCCGGTGCCGGAGCAGAACCCGATGATGCCGGCGGTGTAGCCGCGGCCGTCGCCGATGTCCTCGATGTAGCCGTACTGGGCCTTCCAGTCCAGTGAGGAGTTCTCCGCGCTGGACACCAACTGCATGGCGATGTCCTTCTTCGCGGGGTCGTCGAGCCCGGTCGCGGCGGCCTCCAGGTGGTGCGCGGCCGACGGCGTGGGGGCGCCGGCCTGAGCGGTGAACGGGATCGCCGTGAGCGTCAGCCCGAGGGCCACTGCGGCGAGACCGAGGGGTCGGGTGAGGCGGGGGAGACGGGTGAGACGGGTGGTGCGACGTGCGGTGCCATTGTGGGGGTAGTGCACCAGTCCTCCAAACGGGAGTTCGTCGTTCCGATGTTCTGTTAGGAAGCTTTCCTATCAGGTAGTTGAGCCTGCGGTACAGACCCCGGACACGGATGCGCGGGACTCCTTTTCCGTACACGCAAGAGCCCCGCGCCGCGTGCAGACACGCGGTGCGGGGCCCGGAACGGTGACGCTCAGTAGTCGATGTGGTAGGTCTCGCCGTACACCTTCCACCGCAGGGGCGATTCCAGCTGAAGCTTTCCTTCGCGTACGAACACGCGTTGGGCGGTCTCCACGCGGCTGGTGTCGCTGTGGGAGGGCTCCTTGCGGATCGCGGCCACCCGGGCATCGAGGAAGGCGTTGAGATAGGCCTCCTCGTCGCCTCCTGCGGAGGGCGGCTCGGCAGCCGCGACGGCCTGGGCGCGCATCGTGCGGAAGCCGACCGTGCCCTCCGCGTCCTCGTAACCGTGCATCACATAGGCGTCGTAGTAGATGAACTGGCCCAGGGCGCTGAGCCCGTCGGCCTCGCCCTGGCCGACCGCGGGATCGAAGTAGGAGCGGTCACGCTCCGTGTTCTGTGCGGTTCGGAACGCCGGGTCCGACGCGGCCTTCGCCCAGGCCTCGGTGAACGGGTCGCCGAGCCCCGCGTGCGAGTCGCTGCCCTTCACCGCGCGCAGCGCCGGCAGGAAGCGTGCGAGCGCGTTTCCGGGGCGAGCCGCCCCGTAGCGTTCGACGACCTTCAGCATGTCGCCGGTGCCGGAGCAGAATCCGATGATGCCGGCGGTGTAGCCGCGGCCGTCGCCGATGTCCTCGATGTAGTCGTACTGGGCCTTCCAGTCCAGTGAGGAGTTCTCCGCGCTGGACACCAGCTGCATGGCGACGTCCTTCTTCGCGGGATCGTCGAGTCCCTTCTCCGGGGCGGCGGCGTCCGTTCCGGAGCAGCCCGACAGGGCGAGGGCCACGGCAACGGCGAGGGCGCGACATAGGTGCTTCACGCGACAAGCCTGCCAGGCGGGGATCCGGGACCGGACCGCGGCCGACGGCTGTAGCGTGCGAGGCATGGACGATCGGTCTGTCGTGGATGTCGGCGATATGCGGCTGGCGTACCGGACCTGGGGTGACCCCTTCGGCTCGCCGGTGGTGCTGCTGCACGGCCTCGGCGGCTCCGGCGCGAGCTGGGAGCCGGCGGCGCGGCTGCTCGGCGAGGAATGGCGGGTGTACGCACTCGACATGCGCGGGCACGGCGAGAGCGACTGGCCCGACGAGTACGCGCTCGAGCAGATGCGGGACGACGTCCTCGGCTTCCTCGACGAGTGCGACCTCGACCGGGTGGGCGTCGTGGGCCACTCGATGGGCGGAGTCGTCGCCTACCTGCTCGCCGAGGAGCACGCCGACCGGGTCGAGCGGCTGGTGCTGGTGGAGACCCCTCCGCCGTTCGCGGGGCAGGAGCTGGACGATCGCCCCACCGGCCCCGTGGACTACGACGAGAACGTGGTCCCGGCCGTCAGGGCGCAGATCACCGCGCCCGACCCGCGGTGGGAGGAGGAGCTGGGACAGATCGTCGCACCGACGCTGATGATCGCCGGCGGGCCGGAGAGCGGAATGCCGCAGGAGCGTCTTCCGGACATGGCCTCCCTCATCCCCGACTGCCGGCTGATCACGCTGGGCGGTGGGCACCAGGTGCACCGGCGGCACGCGGACGAGGTGGCCCAGCAGATCACCGAGTTCTTCACCAGCTGAGCCGTCCCGGACTCCCGCCTGCCGTCCCGGGCTCCCGCCGTCCGTCAGTCGCCCGGCTTCCAGTCGGGCCGACGACCGCTCAGTGCGATCACGCGGTCGAGCAGCGGTGCGTCGGCCGGGACGGGGACCGGCGGGCCGAAGGGCGCGTCAGGACCGGACCTGTCGTCGTCCCCGGGCGCGAGCAGCGCCTCCGACGAGCGCAGGCTCGCCTCGTCCGCCCGGAATTCCTGACCGGTCGACCGGGCCAGGTCCCAGCCGTGCACGACCAACTCGTTCGACACGACCCTGGCGGCCACCGGGCCGGGCAGGTTCACCCCGCCGGCCTGGGTCATGCCCTCCAGGGCGGCCGGAGCGCGCCACGCCGCGACGAGCTCGTCCAGCAGGGGAGGCAGCGACTTCCGCCAGTCGTCGGGGAGGACCAGCAGCGCCGAGCCCGGCGGAGTGCCCGTCGTCGGCCCCAGGTCCTTGCGTGCCGCGTCACGGAAGGCGACGGACAGGCCGAGCACATGGGCGAGCAGCTCACGGAGCGAATAGTCCGGGCAGGGCGTGGGCCCGGAGAGTTGGTGGTCGTCGATGGAGCTGATCAGTTCGCTGATCTGCCTGGCCGCCGGTTCCAGATCGAGGGCGGGTGCGTTCCCGCTGAGCGTATCCATACTCCTCAGACTGCTCCGGCGCCCGGAACTCATCGCACATATCGCGGGACATTGCGGAACGTTCTGATCCACGCCCTTGTGGACACCCCCACCTGCATGGCATACAGGTCTGGACCAATTGCTGCCGGATGGAAGGCATCACCGTGCAACGCCCCCACGCACGCACCGCGTTGGCCTGCTCCGCCGCCCTGCTCCTCGCCTCTCTCACCGCCTGCGCGGGCGCCGCGGAAGCGGACACCCAGAAACCGACGGCACCCGAGGGGGTGACCGCGCAGGCGGGCAGCGCCACGTCCGTCCACGTCATGTGGGAGCAGGCCACGGACAACAAGAAGATCACCGGCTACGAGGTCTACCGCGAAGGGAAGAAGGCGGCATCCGTCCCGGCCACCCAGCAGATGACCGACGTCGTCGGCCTGACCCCGGCCACCGCCTACACCTTCACCGTCCGCGCCCGTGACGGCAGCGGAAACCTGTCCGCACCGAGCGCGGCCGTCCCCGTCACCACCCCCGCTCCCACCCCCGCCGACGAGGAGCCCCCGACCCGCCCGGTGAAACTGCGCGGCACGGCCGACGGCAGCAGGACGGCCACCCTCTCCTGGGGCGGCGCCACGGACGACGTCGGCGTCACCGCGTACGACGTCTACCAGGAGGACGCCAGGATCCACACCGTGCCGGGCACGCAGACGACGGCCCGGCTCACCGGACTGCGCCCCGGCACCGTCTACACCTTCACCGTCCGGGCCAGGGACGCCGCCGACAGGTCCTCACCCGACAGCAACGCGCTCGACCTGACCACCGCCGCCGCCCCCGGAGCCCCCGCGAGCACGGCACCCACCGGGCTGCGGACCAGGACGACCGCCGGGAGCAAGGAGTTCCTGGTCGACCTCTCCTGGGACCAGCCGGACACCGGCGGCACGATCCCTGCGTACGAGCTGTACCTGAACGGGAAGCTGACCACCACGATCGTCTGGGGCGGCACCCCGCCCGCAGGCCGCGCGACGTACCGGCTCACCCTCAGCGATCCGCCCGGCACGCGCTACTCGCTCAAGATCCGGCCCAAACTGCCCGACGGGACGTGGGGCGACTTCTCGGCCCAGCGCACGGTCGTGCTCACCGGCTGAGGGCGCCGCCCGGGTGGGGGCGCCCGGGTGGGGGCGCACGCGGTAAGGTACCGGCCCCCGCCCCGGGGCCGCTCGGGGCGCCGGCCCAGGAGGAGGCGAGCCTGCCATGCCGGGTGCGGCACCTGCCCGACGCGTGGTGAGCCGGGGCCACGTCGTGCACAGCGCCTGCCGGTACTTCCTGCGGCACGGCACGGTGGACATGGACGCGCTCGCCCAGGACCTCGCGATCAGCCGGGCGACGCTCTACCGCGTGGTGGGCAGCCGGGACGGCCTCCTGGAGGACGTGCTGTGGCAGTTGGCGGACCACCTGCTGGACCGGGCGCGGCGCCGGCGCACCAGCGCGGGCGTGGACGGGGTCCTGGAGATCACCCGGTACTTCGTCACGGCCCTGCGCGGCTCCGCCCCCTTCCGGGACTTTCTCCGTGCCGAGCCCGAGACCGCCAGGCGTCTGCTGACGGGCGGGGGCGTGCACCGCCAGGCCGTGCTGGCCCAGCGGGGCATCCTGTTGGAGGAGTCGGGGGAGAGCGGACCGCTCTGGCCCGCGTCGGGCATCGACGAGCTGGCCTACCTCTACGTCCGGGTGGTCGAATCCGCGCTGTACGCCGAGCTGCTGAGCAGCCGCCGGCTCGACCCCGCCCTGGCCGAACGCACTGCCCGAGCCGTACTCCACCAAACCCTCCGCACCGCACCGGGACGGATCTGAGACCGCAGTCTCACGCTCGCGGCGGCGACTGGTGGGCCGTCGGCGCCGGCCGTAGTTTCCGACTCCGACGGCACAACGACCCCGCACACGCCACCCGGAGGAGATCATGACCGGTTCCTTACCGGCCCGGACCGTCCTGCTCGCTGTGTTCCTGGCCATCGCAGGGACGATCACCGCCCTGACGACCCCGACGCAGTCCGCGGCCGCACCGCGCACGACGGCCAACCCGGTGATCTTCGTCCACGGCCAGCAGGGCTCGGCGCAGCAATGGCAGTCCCAGGCCAAGCGGTTCTCCGGCAACGGCTACCGCGACGACCTGCTGTACGTCCACGAGTACGACACCTCCATCGCCACCGACGACCACGCGATCGCCGGGCTGGAGGCGCTGGTCGACTCCGTCCGGGCACGCACCGGAGCGGCGCAGGTCGACATCCTGGCGCACTCGCGGGGCACGAGGGTCGTGCACGCGTACCTCTCCGTGCCGGAACGGGCGGCCGAGGTCGCCAAGTACGTCAATCTGGACGGCCGTACGGCAACCGCGCCTCCCGGCGGGGTCCCCACGCTCGCCATCTGGAGCAGCCTCCAGCCGAACGGATCGATCGGCGGAGCGGTCAACGTCCACGAGCCACAGGCGGGACACACGGAGAGCGCCACATCCGCCGAAAGCTTCGCGCACATCTATGAGTTCCTCCGCGGCAGGCCACCCCTCACCACCCGCGTGCTGCCCGAACTGCCCGGCCTCGTGAAGATCGCCGGCCGCGTCGTGCACTTCCCGCAGAACGCGGGGCTCCAGGGCCGCCTCGAGGTATGGAGGCTGGACCCCGCCACCGGCGCCCGTGCCGGCCACCTGCCGCAGCACATCGTGCGGGTGGGTGCCGACGGCGCCTTCGGCCCGCTCGGCGTCAACGGGCGCGGACACTACGAACTGGCCCTCATCCGCAGCGGTGAGCGCACCAGCCACTTCTACTTCGAACCGTTCGAACGCAGCGACCGCTTCCTACGGCTCCTCGTCTCCCCGCCCGGCGGTGTCGCGGACGACATGGACGCCTGCCCCGGTCACACGGCGCTCACCATCGTCCGCGCCCGCGAGTGGCGGTCGGGCACGGCGGACGACGACCGGCTCCGCATCGCCGGAGCCGACGTGCTCAACCCGGCCGTCGCACCCCAACTGCGGCAGATCCTCGGTATGTTCGCGTTCGACAAGGACTGCGACCGCGCGAGCCACCTCGACGCGCCCCTGCCGCCCTTCGACCGGGTCCCGTTCCTGACGGCCACCGACCTCTACCTCCCGGCCGACGCCCGGGCCGGCGGAACGATCTCCGTCACCCAGACGATGCGTGGGACCGGCGGGGCGGACGCGACCATCGCGGTGCCCAACTGGCCTTCGGACGAGCACGCGGTGTCGCTCCTGTTCAGGGACTACGCGGACATCCCGTCCGGCGGGGTCGCCGCACCGCACTGAGTCGGAGACCGTACACACGGCTGCGCTGCTCCCGGACCGCCCGGGAGCAGCGCAGCCGGTTTCCGGGCCGCGGCTCAACCGGTGACACCCACCGACCCTCCTCTCAGTGATGATACGTTTCGAACGTGTTCAGTAATGAGGGTGTGGCCGGGTCGCGCGGCCACACCTCGGTGCGCCGTGACGAGAGGCCCGCAGTGATGAGCCGTACCATCCGTCCCCGTACCGCCCGGGCCGTGGCCCTCGTGTACGTCGTCGCCATGGTCGTCGGCGGGTTGGTCCTGGGTGCCCAGGGCCCCTCGCACGGGGGGTCGTCGCTGGTCTGGCTGTCGCAGCCCGGGCTGAACTTCCTGTACGTCTTCGTCCTCGTGCCGCTCACCGTGGTGTTCGGCGACCTCGGTGGGGGTGGGGGCGACGCCGGTCCGTTCAGCCTGGCCCTCTCGTGCGGGCTCGGGGCGGTCGTGAATGTGCTGCTCGTCCGGGCCGTGGTGTGTTTCGGGCGCATGGTCGCTGCCGACCTGCCCGTATGCCGGAAGCGCCGTACCCCGGCGCGGTGACCCGCGGGGTACGGCGCTCCGGGGTGTGCGTCAGCGCAGCTGCTCGTACGCCGGCAGTGTCAGGAAGTCCGCGTAGTCCTGGTCCAGGGAGACCTGGAGCAGGAGGTCGTGGGCCTGCTGCCACTTGCCCGCGGCGAACGCCTCGTCGCCGACTTCCGCGCGGATCGCGGCCAGTTCCTCGGCGGCGACCTTGCGGGCCAGGTCCGCGGTGGCGTGTTCGCCGTTCTCGAAGACCACGTCCGCGTTGATCCACTGCCAGATCTGCGAGCGCGAGATCTCCGCGGTGGCCGCGTCCTCCATCAGGTTGAAGATGGCGACCGCGCCCATACCGCGCAGCCACGCCTCGATGTAACGGATGCCGACCGCGACGGCGTTGTGCAGGCCGTCGTACGTGGGCTTCGCGTCCAGGGTGTCGATGGCGATCAGGTCGCCCGCCGCCACCGAGACGTCCTCGCGCAGCCGGTCCTTCTGGTTCGGCTTCTCGCCGAGGACCGCGTCGAACGAGGCCATCGCGATCGGGACGAGGTCGGGGTGCGCGACCCAGGAGCCGTCGAAGCCGTCGTTCGCCTCTCGGTCCTTGTCCGCCTTGACCTTCTCGAAGGCGACCTTGTTGACCTCGGCGTCGCGCCGGGAGGGGATGAAGGCGGCCATGCCGCCGATGGCGTGCGCGCCGCGCTTGTGGCAGGTGCGGACCAGGAGTTCGGTGTAGGCGCGCATGAACGGGGCGGTCATGGTGACGAGGTTGCGGTCCGGCAGGACGAACTTCGAGCCGCCGTCACGGAAGTTCTTGACGATGGAGAAGAGGTAGTCCCAGCGGCCCGCGTTCAGCCCGGAGGCGTGGTCGCGCAGCTCGTAGAGGATCTCCTCCATCTCGTACGCGGCGGTGATCGTCTCGATCAGGACGGTCGCGCGGACCGTTCCCTGCGGGATGCCGACGTAGTCCTGGGCGAAGACGAAGATGTCGTTCCAGAGGCGGGCCTCCAGGTGCGACTCCGTCTTCGGGAGGTAGAAGTACGGACCCTTGCCGAGGTCGATCAGCCGCTGCGCGTTGTGGAAGAAGTAGAGGCCGAAGTCGACCAGCGCGCCGGGCACCGGGGTGCCGTCCAGCTGGAGGTGGCGCTCGTTCAGGTGCCAGCCGCGCGGGCGCGTGACGACGGTCGCGAGCTCCCCGGCGGGCTTGAGGGCGTACGACTTTCCGGACTTCGGGTCGGTGAAGTCGATGTTCCGGGTGTACGCGTCGATCAGGTTGAGCTGGCCGGTGATCACGTTCTCCCATGTGGGGGCGGACGCGTCCTCGAAGTCGGCGAGCCAGACCTTGGCGCCCGAGTTCAGGGCGTTGATGGTCATCTTGCGGTCGGTCGGACCGGTGATCTCCACCCGGCGGTCGTCCAGCGCGGCCGGGGCCGGGGCGACCTTCCAGGTGTCGTCCACGCGGATCGCTTCCGTCTCCGGCAGGAAGTCCAGCGTGGAGGTGCGGGCGATCTCGGCGCGGCGTTCGCCGCGGCGGGCGAGCAGCTCGTCACGCCGGGGCGTGAACTGCCGGTGCAGCTCCGCCACGAACGCGAGAGCCGCATCGGTCAGGACCTCGTCCTGCCTGGGCAGGGGCTCGGCGTCGACGATGGCCAGCGGGGACGGCGCTGGTGCGGACATGAGCTGTCACTCCTTCAGCGGTGGTGCGGACGGCGGCCCACGGCTGCCGGGTCGCCTGGGACTACGGCACTGCGTGCCATGGCTCCGGGATGCGGCCGTGAATGCTGTCCGGTTGCGGAAGTGGTACTCCGCGCTTCTGATCAGTGGATATTAGTTTCCTCATGGTGGAAGTTCAATGGTTTGTTGATATCGAGATTCTCCGGGTCGACAGAAGTGGGGAGAGGATGGCGCAAAGTGCCAGGGCGGGTACCCTCCGTTCATTCCAGGTGCCCCAGATCCTCCGCCGTGTCGATGTCGTACGCCTGAGCCACATCGGAACACTCGACGAGCGTGATCGCATCGCGGTGCGCCTCCAGATACGCCCGCGCGCCCTGATCGCCGACCGCGCCCGCTCCTACGTCCGCCCACCGCTCGGCGCCGAACATCACCGGATGGCTCCGCCGCCCGTCGTACACCGCCGCGACGAGGCTCGTCCGGGACCGGTACGCCGACCGCACCCGCGCCACCGCCTCCGCGCCGATACCCGGCTGGTCGACCAGCAGGACCAGGGCCGCGTCCGCGTCCGAACCGGTGAGCGCGTCGAGCCCCGCACGCAGCGAGGAGCCCATGCCGTCCTCCCAACGGGGGTTCACGGTCACCGTGCACCTGGAGAGGTCCGCCCGTTCCCGCGCCTCGTCGGCCGAGGCGCCCAGCACCACATGGACCGGCCCGCACCCGCCGTTACGCAACGCCCGGACCGCGTGCTCGACGAGGGGGCGCCCGCGGTGTTCCAGCAGGGCCTTCGGCCGGCCGCCGAGCCTGCGGCCGCCACCTGCGGCGAGCAGTACCCCGGCGACCACGGGGATCCTTTGTTTGTCAGCCATGCGCTCTGGATACCACTGCTCCGTTCGCACTGGCGAAATGGAGGTCACTCTCAGGGAGTACCCTCATTTTCCGGCCGCTGAGTGGCGCACGCCACCTTTCATGGCGTTAACTTGACGACGGCCCCGGGCACTTGACCGCCGCCAGGGACCTGGTCGGGACACCGGCGCAGAGACGTGCGAGGGGGAGTGCTTTGTTGCGAAGCGTGGGGCAGAAGCGGTTGACCGGCAGTGATGAGGATCCGAGAGTCGCGGAGTTGCGTACGGCCGTGTCCCGGCTCCGCCGTGAACTGGCCGGACACCCCGTGGAGTTCCCCGACCGCGGAATCGCCGAGGACGAGCTGGCCGCACTGGACGCCATGGCGGTCAGCGGCACGCCCGAGATTCCCCGGCTGCGCCGTTCCCTCCTGCTGGTCGCGGGGGCGATCGGCTCGGTCAGCGCACTCGCTCCCGGCCTGCGGGACGTGAGGATCGCCGTGGACCTCTTCGGGGAGCCGCCCCGCCCGTGAGGGCAGCGAGACGGGCCGGGTCCGCCGCCGCGCCCGTGGGGGAAGCGCGCCGGTCAGCGGCGGATCAGGCGGCGTGCGGTCGCCGCGGCGACCGCCGAGGTGCGTGAGTCGACGCCGAGCTTGGCGTAGATGTGCACCAGATGGGACTTCACCGTCGCCTGGCTCAGGAAGAGCCGCTTGCTGATCTGCTGGTTCGACAGACCCTCACCGACCAGCTGGAGCACTTCGAGTTCACGTTTGGTCAGGGCCTGGGCAGGGGTCCGCATCCGGTCCATCAGGCGGTGCGCGACCGTCGGGGCGAGCGCCGAACGGCCGGCAGCCGCCGTACGCACCGCTGCCGCCAGCTCCGTCGGCGGGGCGTCCTTCAGCAGGTAGCCGCCGGCCCCCGCCTCGACCGCGGCCAGAATGTCCGCGTCCGACTCGTACGTGGTGAGGACCAGCACCCGGGGTGCGTCCGCCGCCGCGGTGATCGCGGCCGTGGCCTCCGCGCCGTGCATCCCCGTACCGAACTGCAGGTCCATCAGGACGACGTCGAACCGCCCGGTCGCCGCGAGAGCGACGGCCTCCTCCGCCGTGGCCGCCTCGGCGACGACCCGGAAGTCCGGCTCGGTGTCCAGGAGGGCGCGCAGGCCTGCCCGGACCACCGGGTGGTCGTCGGCGAGCAGCAGCCGGATCGGGTCGGTCATCCGGCGGCGCCCTCCGGCTCGGCGGCCGGCAGCGGCAGTGTGACGGCGACGGCCGTACCCTGCTCAGGCGCCGACTCCACGCTCAGGGTGCCGCCCAGCGAGCGGGCCCGCGCGCGCATGGCGGGCAGCCCGAAGCCCCCGCTCTCCGTGCCCCCCGGCCCCCCGCCGACCGCCGGGTCGAAGCCCTTCCCGTCGTCGACGACGTCCAGGGCCACCGTTGTCTCCATGAAGCTGAGGGTGATCTCCGTCCGCCGCGCACCCGAGTGGCGCACCGCGTTGGCCAGCGCAGACTGGGCGGTACGGAGCAACGCCACCTCGTACGGAGTGGGCAGCTCCACCGGCGTACCGCTGACCGCGAACTGCACGGTGAGCTCCGGTGCCGAGGTGCGCGACGAGAGACGTGCGAGTGCCGCGGCCAGCGAACCGTGCTCCAGGTCCGGCGGGCTCAGTGCGCGTACGAAGCGGCGGGCCTCGGCCAGATTGTCCTGCGCCGCCTCACGGGCCCGGCGGACGTGCGCGGTGGCCGGAGCATCCTCGGGGAGCGTGCGTTCGGCCGCCCGCAGGAGTAGCTGGATGCTGGACAGGCCCTGGGCGAGGGTGTCGTGGATCTCGCGGGCCAGCCGCTCCCGTTCGGCCAGGGTGCCCGCGGTGCGTTCGGCGTCGGCGAGCTCCGCCCGGGTGGAGACGAGCTCCTCGATCAGCTCGCGGCGTCGCTCGCTCTCCCGGAACAGTGCGTCGTACCCGAGCACGGTCGCCACGGCCACCGCCGCACCGAGCGGCGGCCCGATGAAGGTGCCGGGCGTGACGGCATCGCCGTGCAGGACGAAGCTGGTGATCGCAGCCGCCGCCGTGGCCGCCACGGCGGGCAGGCCCCACCGCACGGGGAGCAGGTGCAGCTGCAGGAAGTAGAGCGGGAAGGCCACCCACAGGGCGTCGGACGACAGCGCGAGCAGGGCGAGCCAGACCGCGCCCAGAGCGGCGAGCCACACGGCGGCGGCGCGGGTCCGCGGCTGTACGGCGGGGGCCGACGCGCCCGCTGCGTACAGCGCGGCCATCACCCCCGCCACGATGACGACGGCCGTGGAGTGCGCCGTGCCGTCACTCACCGCGCGGGCCGCGGCCAGTGCCAGCAGCCCCATCAGCAGCGCGTGCAGGCAGAGCCGCAGCGCGGCGGTGACGGGGGTGTGCGAACGCGAATCCATGGTCGTTCCAGCCTAGGCGCACCGGACGCGCGGCCGGTCAATCGAAAGGTTGATGTCCGCCCCCTCCGGCGCGCGATGTTTCCCGAGTCCCGCGGCCCGAGTCTGGAGTCATGTTCGTTGCATGGAGAGACCTACGGTTCGCCAGGGGCCGGTTCGCCCTCATGGGCACGGTGGTGGTGCTGATCACACTGCTCGTGGGCCTGCTGTCCGGTCTCACGGCCGGCCTGGCCAGGGAGAACACCTCGGCCGTCACAGGGCTGAAAGCCGACCGTCTCGCGTTCGCGGCCCCGCCGGACGGCCAGTCGGAGTCGTTCACGAATTCGACCGTCGAGGAGAGCGCCTGGCGTGCCTGGACCGGCCAGCCCGGGGTCACCGCCGCCGAACCGCTCGGGATCCGGACGCTGAACGCGGGGACGGCCGACGGCGACAGGACGGCCGCGGTCTCGGCGTTCGGAGTCGAACCGCACGGCGGCCTCGCACCGGGCGATGTGGGGACCGGCCGGGTCGTGCTCTCCGAGAAGGCCGCGGCCGACCTCGGCGCCGGGGTCGGTGACGCGGTCCTGCTCGGCGCCGCGGAAGTGACCGTGGACGCGGTCCGGGGCAACGCTTCCTACAGCCACACGCCGGTGGTGTGGACGTCCCTCGCCGACTGGCAGAGCATCGGCGGCACCGGGAACCAGGCCACCGTCGTCGCCCTGACCACCACCCCCGGCGCCGATCTGGCGGCCGGTGACGAGGCGGCGGGCACGAGCACCCTGACCCTCGACGGCTCCCTCGCGGCGATCGGTTCGTATCAGGCCGAGAACGGCTCGCTCCAGCTGATGCGCGGCGCCCTCTTCGCCATCTCCGCGCTGGTCACCGGCGCCTTCTTCACCGTCTGGACGATCCAGCGCAGCGGCGACGTCGCCGTACTCAAGGCCCTGGGCGCCTCCACCCCGTACCTGCTGCGGGACGCGCTCGGGCAGGCCGTGGTGATGCTCGTCGTCGGTACGGGGACGGGCACCGCGCTCACCGCGGGCATCGGGGCGCTGGTCGGGGGCCCGGACGGCACCGTGCCGTTCGTCCTCGACGCGTCGACCGTCCTCGTGCCCGCCGCTGTGATGACCGCACTCGGTGCTCTCGGGGCCGCCCTGTCCATCCGGCGGATCACCGCCGTCGACCCGCTCACCGCACTCGGGAGTGCCCGATGACCCTCACCCTCAGAGACGTCACCCTGACCTACCCCGACGGGGATGCCCGGCTCACGGCGCTCGACCGGGTCTCGCTGGATGTCGCCGCGGGCTCGCTGACGGCGGTCGTCGGACCGTCCGGCTCCGGCAAGTCCAGCCTGCTCGCGGTGGCGGCCACGCTCGTCACCCCGGACCGGGGACGTGTCGTCGTCGCCGGTACGGAGACCGCCGGGCTCAGCCGCGCGGACAGGGCGGCACTGCGCCGGGAGCGCATCGGCATCGTCTTCCAGCAGCCGAACCTGCTGCCGTCCCTGACGGCCGCGGAGCAGCTGCAGGTCATGACCCACCTGTCGCGCGGCTCGGCGCGGGCAGCACGGCGCCGGGCACTGGAGCTGCTGGACGCGGTGGGCCTGGCGGACAAGGCCGACCGCAGACCGCACCAGCTGTCCGGTGGTCAGCGTCAGCGGGTCAACATCGCGCGGGCCCTGATGAACGCCCCTGCGGTGCTGCTCGTCGACGAACCGACCAGCGCGCTCGACCACGAACGGGGCGCGGCGGTCCTCGACCTGCTGATCGGGCTGACCCGGCAACGGTCGACGGCGACGGTGATGGTCACCCACGACCGGGCCCACCTGGACCGGGCGGACGGGACGGTGGCGATGGAGGACGGCTGTCTGTCGGCACCGTTGCGGGTCTGAGCCTCAAGGGCCGTCACGGCCCCTGAGGCTCAGGCCGTCGAGCCGTTGCTGGCCAGGGCCTCGGACAGTTCCTTCGAGATCTGCTGGAGGATCGGCACGATCCGCTCCGTCGCCGCCTCCGTCACCCGTCCGGCCGGACCCGAGATGGAGATGGCGGCCGAGGTGGGGGAGTTGGGTACGGACACCGCGAGGCAGCGGACCCCGATCTCCTGCTCGTTGTCGTCCACCGCGTACCCCGCCCTGCGCACCTGTTCGAGCGCGTCGAGGAAGCCGTCCGGCGTGGTGATCGTCTTCTCGGTGGCCGCAGGCATTCCGGTACGGGCCAGCAGCGCCCGGACCTCGTCGGCAGGCGTGTTCGCGAGCAGGGCCTTGCCCACCCCCGTGGAGTGCGGGAGCACCCGTCGGCCCACCTCGGTGAACATGCGCATCGAGTGCTTCGAGGGCACCTGCGCGACGTAGACGATCTCGTCCCCGTCGAGCAGCGCCATGTTCGCCGTCTCGCCGGTCTCCTCGACCAGGCGCTGGAGATACGGGCGTGCCCAGGTGCCCAGCAGCCGGGACGCCGACTCGCCGAGCCTGATCAGCCGCGGGCCCAGCGCGTAACGGCGGTTGGGCTGCTGGCGTACGTATCCGCACACGACCAGTGTGCGCACCAGCCGGTGGATGGTCGGCAGCGGAAGGCCACTGCTCGCGGAGAGTTCGCTGAGTCCGACCTCGCCCCCGGCATCCGCCATGCGCTCCAGCAGATCGAAGGCGCGCTCGAGAGACTGCACCCCGCCACTGGGACCGGCGGGCTTGGAGTCGGATGTGCTGGCGTGGGACGGCGGCACGTCAACGGTCCTTTCGAAGCGGAGGCAAGGCAGCAGCCTACCGGGCTGTTCCCGATCGGCCCACTGCTCCCGGTGCGGCGTCCTTGCCGGTCAGAACCTGTTTTGTCCCGGTGTCGACAGTCCGGGCCACGGTCGGTCCGGAGTGTGGTGGCGCCGCCCTTGGCCCATTCTACGTTCCGCATGATGAAATGTGACTTCTACTTTGTGGAATTCTCCATGTAGTGCCGTTCTTGGGTCGCCGGTGGCCCGCTCGGCGCCCCGCGGGGAAGGTGAGGTCTTGACGGGGTGCTTTCCCGAGTGAAGACTCCTTCAACAATTCGTTGAAATTCTGAGTGAGGAGCACGGGTGCCCGGTGCGGACGTGAAGGCGGACATGAAACTGGTACTGCGCTCGACGCGCGTCGTCACCCCCGAGGGGACCCGCGCGGCCGCGGTCGTCGTCGCCGGTGGGACGATCGAGGCGGTCCTGCCCTATGACACCGAGGCGCCCGACGGGGCCCGTACCGAGGACTTCGGCGACGACGTACTGCTGCCCGGCCTCGTCGACACCCACGTCCATGTGAACGACCCGGGCCGCACCGAGTGGGAAGGCTTCTGGACCGCCACCCGGGCAGCCGCGGCAGGCGGCATCACCACTCTGCTGGACATGCCGCTCAACTCCCTCCCGCCGACCACCACCGTCCAGCACCTGCGTACCAAGCAGCAGGTGGCGGCGCCCAAGGCACACGTCGACACCGGCTTCTGGGGCGGCGCGATCCCGTCGAACACGAAGGACCTGCGTCCGCTGTACGAGGCCGGGGTCTTCGGCTTCAAGTGCTTCCTCTCGCCCTCCGGGGTCGAGGAGTTCCCCGAGCTGGACCAGGAGCAACTGGCCCGCTCCATGGCCGAGATCGCCGGCTTCGGCGGACTCCTGATCGTGCACGCCGAGGATCCGCACCACCTGGCGTCCGCACCGCAGCGCAGCGGCCGCGCCTACGCCGACTTCCTCGCCTCCCGGCCGCGCGACGCCGAGAACACCGCCATCGAGGGCCTCATCGCCCACGCCGAGCGGCTGAACGCCCGCGTCCACGTCCTGCACCTCTCCTCCAGCGACGCCCTGCCGCTGCTCGCCGCCGCCAAGCGCGAGGGTGTACGCGTCACCGTCGAGTCCTGCCCGCACTTCCTCACCCTCACGGCGGAGGAAGTCCCGGACGGCGCGACGGAGTTCAAGTGCTGTCCGCCCATCAGGGAGGCCGCCAACCAGGACGCCCTGTGGGCGGGACTCGCGGACGGGACCATCGACTGCATCGTCTCCGACCACTCGCCCTGCACCACCGACCTCAAGACACCGGACTTCGCCTCCGCGTGGGGCGGCATCTCCTCCCTCCAGCTGGGCCTCCCCGCCATCTGGACCGAGGCGCGCAGGCGCGGCCACACGCTCGACGACGTCGCGCGCTGGATGTCCGCCGCCCCCGCCGCGCTCGCCGGTCTCACCCGCAAGGGCGCCATCGAGGCGGGGCGCGACGCGGACTTCGCGGTCCTCGCCCCCGACGAGACCTTCACCGTCGACCCGGCCGAGCTCTTCCACCGCAACCAGGTCACCGCCTACGCGGGCCGGACGCTGTACGGCGTCGTCAGGTCGACATGGCTGCGCGGGCAGCGGATCGCGGCCGACGGCGTACTCGGCGAACCCGCCGGCCGCCTCCTCGAAAGGAACCACTGACCATGACGGCGACACCCCACTTCACCGGCGACGCGAGCCCGTACGGAGGTGGCGACCCGTACGCCGACTACCGGACCGCGGACTTTCCCTTCACCCATCTCGTGGACCTCGCGGACCGCCGGCTCGGCGCCGGGGTGATCGCCGCCAACGACGAGTTCTTCGCCGAGCGCGAGAACCTGCTGAAGCCGGAGCCCGCCGAGTTCGACCCGGAGCGCTTCGGCCACAAGGGCAAGATCATGGACGGCTGGGAGACCCGCCGCCGACGCGGTACGGGTGCCGCCGAGCCGCACCCCACCGACGAGGACCACGACTGGGCCCTCGTGCGCCTCGGCGCCCCCGGGATCGTGCGCGGACTCGTCGTCGACACCGCCCACTTCCGGGGCAACTACCCGCAGTCGGTCTCCGTCGAAGCGACCTCGGTGCCCGGCTCCCCGTCGCCCGAGGACCTCCTCGCGCCCGATGTGAAGTGGACAACGCTCGTGCCCCGTACGGCTGTCGGCGGCCACGCGGCCAACGGCTTCACGGTCGATGCCGGGCAGCGCTTCACCCACCTCAGGGTCAACCAGCACCCGGACGGCGGCATAGCCCGGCTGAGGGTCCACGGCGAGGTGGCCCCCGACCCCGCCTGGCTGTCAGCCCTGGGCACGTTCGACCTCGTGGCCCTGGAGAACGGCGGCCAGGTCGAGGACGCCTCCGACCGCTTCTACTCCCCGGCCACGAACACCATCGCCCCGGGCCGCTCCCGCAAGATGGACGACGGCTGGGAGACGCGGCGCAGGCGGGACAAGGGCAAC
Organism: Streptomyces sp. NBC_00887; assembly: GCF_045207585.1. Lineage (NCBI taxonomy): Bacteria > Bacillati > Actinomycetota > Actinomycetes > Kitasatosporales > Streptomycetaceae > Streptomyces > Streptomyces sp. NBC_00887. Next base: position 3,594,432 of record NZ_CP108788.1, on the reverse strand, counting down.
GACTGGATCCGCTACCGGCTCGCGGCGCAGTCGGAGATCCGGGCCGTCGAGATCGACACCGCCTACCTCAAGGGCAACGCGGCGGGCTGGGCGACCCTTTCGGTACGCGACGGGAGCGGCGGTGACTGGACCGAGATCCTTCCCCGCACCCGGCTGCAGCCCGACACGAACCACCGCTTCGTCCTACCGGAGCCCGCGCTCGGCACGCACGTCCGGATCGACATCTTCCCGGACGGCGGGATCTCCAGGCTGCGGCTCTTCGGCTCGCTGACCGCGCTAGGAGCGGACAAGCTCGCCGCCCGTCACGAGGAGCTGGGCGGTTAGGAATCGCAGGGCCCGTCGGAGGCACACGGGTGTGCCGGGCATGCCCTGATTGAAGGCATATGGGACCCTGGTCGACGCCCGCACCGCGGCACGCCGTCGACCAGGAGTCGCCATGATCTTCATCGCCGTCAGGTTCACCGTCCGTACCGCCGAGCGTGACAACTGGCTTCCGGCGGTCGACGACTTCACCCTCGCCACCCGTCAGGAGCCGGGCAACCTCTTCTTCGAGTGGTCGTACAGCGTCGAGAACCCGGACCAGTTCGTCCTGCTCGAAGCCTTCGCCTCGCAGGAGGCGGGCGTGGCGCATGTGAACTCGCAGCACTTCAAGGCGGCGATCGAGACGATGTCCGGGCTCGTCGCCGAGGTCCCGGAGATCATCAACGTCGAGGTGCCGGGCGACGACTGGTCCCGGATGTCGGAGGTCACCCCGCGCAACCGGTGACCCGCCGCGGCGAACGCCTGCCGCCGACGGCGACCGTTCGCGGCACCCGGCCGGACGTCAGAACTCCTCGTGCGACTCGGGGTCGCCGCCGAAGCGATGCTGCGGCCGGCCCCCGATCCGTGCCAGCTCCTCGGGCGTCAGCTCGAACCCGAACAGGTCCAGGTTCTCGCGCTGCCGCCCGGGATCGGCCGACTTCGGGATCGGTACCGCGCCGAGCTGGGTGTGCCACCGGAGCACGACCTGGCCCGGTGTTACCCTGTGCGCCCCGGCGGCAGCCACGACCTCCGGGGCCTCGAGCACCTTGCGCCCCCGGGCCAGCGGGCTCCAGCTCTCCGTGAGAATGCCCTTCTCGGTGTGCACCGCCCGCAACTCCTCCTGCGGCAGCAGGGGGTGCATCTCGATCTGGTTCACCGCGGGCAGCACGCCCGTCTCCTGCTCCAGCCGGGCCAGATGGGCCGCGGTGAAGTTGGAGACGCCGATGGAACGTACGAGCCCTTCCGCACGGAGCTTGATCATCGCCTTCCAGGTGTCCACGTACCTGCCGACGCCGGGCAGGGGCCAGTGGATGAGGTACAGGTCGACGTACTCCAGCCCGAGATTGCCACGGGACTCCTCGAATGAGGCCAGCGTCTCCTCGTACCCGTGATGCCGGCCGGGCACCTTGGTCGTCACGAAGACGTCCTCGCGCGGTACGCCACTGCGGGCGATCCCGCGTCCGGTGCCGGTCTCGTTGCGGTAGTTCAGAGCGGTGTCCACAAGGCGGTAGCCGAGGCCCAGTGCCCCGGCGACAGCCTGCTCGGCCGCCTCGTCGTCGAGCGGCCAGGTGCCGAGCCCCACCGCGGGAACGGAGCGGCCGTCGTTGAGGGTGTGGACCGGGATCGGGGTCTGGCTCATGGTCTCCCACTTCGTTCGCTGTCGTCCCGGCCAGCGTAGGACCGGCAGCGACACGGGGCAGCGCGGAGCGGCCCCGGTCAGCAGGAGTCGTTGTGCCACCCGCCGTCCTCCAGGACCCATGTGGACATCTCGTCGAATCTCGGTTCACCGACGCCGTAGGCCACTTGTGCGGTGTCCTTCGTGACCCTGCCCACGATCAGTCGCCGCAGGGTGTACGTCGTTCCGAGCTGCCGGGCCGTCGCCGTCGCCCGCTCGGGGAGTCCGGCGAAGGACTCCTCCGTCCACTCGTCCCGGCACGTCGCGGAGAGAAGCCGGTAGGCGGCGGCGGTGTCGGGCTCGTAGTAGGCCTTCACATAGGCGCGTACGGACGATTCCAGCGCCGCCATGTCCACCGGCGGGCTCGTTGGCGCCGAAGCGGCCGTGGTCGGGCGCTGCCCGGGCGACGTCGCCGCCTCATGCGTGCATGCGCTGAGTGCCAGCAGTGCGCAGACTCCGGCGGCGGTGGTGAGTACGGCTCGCATGGAGCCATCCCACCCCACCTCCGTGCGAGTCGCGGCCGAAGTGTTCGATCCGTGACGATCAGGCCGCGTGGCCGCCGTCCACCACCACCTCGGTCCCGGTGATGTACGCGGCTTCGGTACTCGCCAAGTAGGCGATCAGGGAGGCAACTTCGTCCGCCGTGCCGAACCTGTCCAGTGCGGTGGCGGACCGCTGTCCGGCGGCGAACGGGCCGGAGGCCGGGTTGAGGTCGGTGTCGACCGGGCCCGGCTGGACGATGTTCACCGTGATGCCGCGCGGGCCGAGCTCGCGGGCCAGCGGCTTGGTGAGGCCGGCCAGGGCGGACTTGCTCATGGTGTAGAGCGTGCCGCCGGGCCCGCCCGCGTGCCTGCTCAGCGCGGTGCCGAGCGAGATGATGCGTCCGCCGTCCGCCATTCGTCCCGCCGCCGCCCGGCAGGCCAGGAAGACGGCGCGCACGTTGACGGCGAGTACCCGGTCGACATCGGCCGTGGTCAGGTCCGTGATGGGGCCGAGGACACCGATTCCCGCATTGTTGACGAGGACGTCGAGCCGCCCCAGGGTGTCCGCCGCCTCGTGCACGGCCGCTTCTGCCGCGCCGGCGTCGGCCGCGTCCGACTGGAGGGCGACCGCACGGCGCCCGTACCCCTCTATCCGGCGGACGACGGCCTCGGCGGCCTCCTTGTCACGGACGTACGTCAGTGCCACGTCGACGCCGTCGCGGGCGAGGCGGAGAGCGGTCGCCGCACCGATGCCGCGGCTTCCGCCCGTCACGAGCGCGGTCCTGGTGGTGCTGGTCATCGCGTACTTCCCTGTCTGCCGGGGCTGCCGCGCCCGTTCGGCGGCGGCAAGAACAAGGAAAGCCCTTCGGGGGTACGCGTACCGGCGGGAAACGGACGCCGAGCCCGGGGCACGCGCCGGGCTCAAGGGGCGGACGGCGGGCAGCCGACGCCCTTCGAGCTGACCGGTGCCCGGACCACCGTGAGCGGCATCGCGATCCGTACCCACCGGCCCGCAGGTCACCGCTTTCACGGCCCAGGGTCGAGGCCCACGACGTCCTCTCGGCTCCAGGGTTCGGCGCCGGTCAGTATGCGTTCCGCGTAGGCCCAGACCGGGGTCAGGTCAGGACCGGCGGCCGGTCCTGAGGGTGCGGCAGCCACGGTCTCGCGGAGGGCCGACCGCATCACGCCCCGCCCCCGGAACGCCCTGACGACGCGCATGTGGTCCGGCCGGGCGACGAACTTCATCAGGGATGCCTCGTCGGTCCAGACCGTGACCGACCCCGAGCGGTTCAGTCGGAAGCCTTTGTCCATCCAGAGCCGGACGGCGACCGCCCCGGGCGTCAGCGGCCAGCTGCGCCGCAGCCGCATGCCCTCGGCGGCGACGGCAGGAGTGCCCCACGCGCGGTGGGTGACGAATTCGGTGACGCTGACGACGAGGGCCGCGCGGGGGCCGGTGCCGTGCGCAGCCGGACCGTAGCTCCAGGACGTCTTCAAGATGCCGGACGGCATGGCGGGACCCCTCCGTCGAGGTGGACGGGCCGGACCTGTGCCCGGCCTCACGCCGACCGTATAACTAAACGAACGGTCGTGCACCTACATTCGTTCACGGAGCCGTCGGCAGCAGGGACGGGTCGGTGGCGGCCACTTGCAGCCGTCCCAGGATGGCCCGGGCCGCCTTGGTGTAGCCGGGGTTGTTGTTGTGCAGTACGGATTCGGCGTTGGCCAGTTCCATGAACGCGATGAGCTCGAAGGCCAGTTGCGAGACGTCCGTGCCGGCCGCGAGTTCACCCCGCACCCTGGCCTCCTCGATGGTCTCCTCCACGAAGGTGACCCAGCCCGTCTGGGTGGAGGCCAGCGCGTCGTGGACCTTGCCTTCCCTCGAGTCGAACTCGGCAATGGTCGCGTAGAAGAAGCAACCGCCGCTGAACACCCGGCGCTGCGAATAGGACAGCCAGCTCTCGCACATGCGCCAGACGCGCCCCAGTCCGGGCGGTGCCGCCCTGGTGGGAGTCAGCACGTGCTCGACGAAGACGGTCACGGCGGCGCGCACGGTGGCGAGCTGCAGTTCCTCCTTGGAGCCGAAGAGGGCGAACACACCGCTTTTGCTCAGCTTCAGTTCCGTGGCCAGCCGGCCGAGCGACAGGCCCTCCAGTCCCTCGCTCGAGGCGACGTGGACCGCGCGCCCCAGCACCAGCTGCCTGGTCTGGTTCCCCCGCTCGACCCGTCCGTCCAGCCGCGCTCCACCCATGTGCCAACTCCGTGTGTCCGAGCGTCCCAGGACCGACATCCTAGGAGGAGCCGGCACCACCGTAGGACCGCTTCTGCTGCTGACGACCCCTGCGAACAGGTGGCCGACTCACCCCGTGGACAGGGGTTCTCGAGGGGGCGGCCGTTCGATACGGTGATCGCTCCGCGTGTGAGCCGGCGAAGTCTCCACATCGTTTCCCGCTGTGGAGAACCAGGAGAAGCCGACATGTCCTCCGTCGCCCTGCCCGCCTTCGCCCCGCCCCGCCGCGCGTGGGCCACCGATCTGCCCGTGCTGCTCGTCGCCTTCGTCTGGGGCGCCAGCTACCTCGCCGCCAAGGGCATCACCACCACGCACACCGTGATCGCCGTACTCGTGCTCCGCTTCGCGATCGTGCTGCCGGTCCTCGCCGTGGCCGGCCGGCGCAAGCTGCGGGCGCTGAGTGCGCAGCAGTGGCGGGGTGCCGGGCTGCTGGGGCTGGCACTCAGCGGGATCTTCCTGCTGGAGACGTACGGCGTCGTGCACACCTCGGCCACCAACGCCGGGCTCATCATCAGCCTCACCATGATCTTCACGCCGCTCGCCGAGGCCGCGGTCACCCGGATCCGGCCGCCCAGGGCCTTTCTCGCCGCAGCCGGCCTCTCCGTCGCCGGTGTGGTGCTCCTGACCCAGGGCGGCGGATTCACCAGCCCCTCGGCGGGCGACTTCCTGATGCTGCTCGCCGCTCTCGCCCGTACCGTCCACGTCCTGGCCATGGCCCGCATCAAAGCGGTCCAGGAGGCGGACTCACTGTCGCTGACCACCGTGCAGCTCGGCAGCGCGGTCGCCGTCTTCGCCGTGCTGGCCGCGGTCCCCGGGACGGGCCCCGCCCCCTGGACGGTGGCGGCGGACTTCGGCGCCGCCGAGTGGGCCGGGCTGGTCTTCCTCTCCGTCTTCTGCACGCTCTTCGCGTTCTTCGTGCAGGCGTGGTCCGTACGCCGCACCTCGCCGTCCCGGGTCAGCCTGCTGCTCGGTACGGAACCGCTCTGGGCGGCAGTGGTGGGCATCTCCCTCGGGGGCGAACGGCTGGGGATCCTCGGGGGGCTGGGAGCGGTGCTCGTCCTGGGGGGAACCGCCTGGGGGCGCCGCAGCGTGGACAGGCCGTCGGCTACGACCTGATGCCGTCCGCCGCGATCATGATCGCCCCGCCGGTCACCACCAGCACGATGCTGACGAAGAGCCCGTAGTCCTCGAGGAAGTCCAGTCGCGCCACCACGGTCCACAGCCGGAACCACCCCGTCCACTCGTGGAGCAGTCCGGCGGCTCCCTGGACGAACACGATGAACCCGGCCGTCTCCACGAATTTCTTCATGATCCTAGCCTGTCGCGCACGGCCCAGCCCCGGCATCGGCCACCGGTCGTGCGGGGCCCGACGAAAGTCTGGGATCGTGCGACTTTGGTCTCTGCCCGGGCCGCAACAGGTCTGCGGCGGGTCCGGCCTGCGTAGCTTTGTCGATATGACGCGCACGGAGTACCGCTGGCTGCTGCCCTCGGCCCTCGCCGACCACGAGCTGTCCGGCGGCGACCGGGGCCGGTCGCGCCGTACCGCACGGGACTGGATCGACGACATCACCGCCTTCCTGTGCGCCGCGTTCATCGGAATGCTCGCCCTCGCCGCGATCGACGCGGACCACACCACCCCGGACGGGGTCGTCTTCCTCGACTCCCTGGTCGGGGCCGCGGCCTGCTGTGCCCTCTGGCTCCGGCGCCGTTGGCCCGTCGGGCTCGCGGTGTCGCTCACCGTCGTCGGCATCCTGGAACCCGTCGCGGTCGGAGCGCTGCTCATCGCCCTGTTCAGCCTGGCCGTGCACCGGCCGTTCAAGCCGGTGGCGATCGTCGGCGCGGGCGCTCTCGCCGTGGCCCCCCTGCAGCCCCTCCTGCGGCCGGACCCGGCCACCTCCTTCATCGCCTCCACGATCATCGGGGTGCTGCTGGTCCTGCTGGTGGTCAGCTGGGGCATGGTCGTACGGTCACGGCGCCAGCTCGTGGTCACCCTGCGCGAACGGGCGCGCCGGGCGGAGGCCGAGGCGGCGCTCCGGGCCGAACAGGCCCAGCGGCTTGCCCGTGAGGCCATCGCCCGCGAGATGCACGACGTCCTCGCCCACCGCCTGACCCTGCTCAGCGTCCACGCGGGCGCCCTCGAATTCCGGCCCGACGCGCCCCCCGCCGAGGTCGGCAGGGCCGCCGGAGTCATCCGGGACAGCGCCCACGAGGCGCTCCAGGACCTCCGCGAGATCATCGGCGTCCTGCGCGGCCCTGGGGAGGGCGACGAGGGCAACCGGCCGCAGCCCACGCTCGTCACCCTGGACGCGCTGGTCGAGGAGTCGGTGTCGGCCGGGGCGAAGGTCACCCTGGACAACCGCGTCGCCGACCCGGCCCGGGCGCCCGCGGCCACCGGACGCACCGTCTACCGCATCGCACAGGAAGCCCTCACCAACGCCCGCAAACACGCACCCGGCGCCCCGGTCACCGTGACCGTGACCGGCGGCCCGGGCGACGGGCTCACGATCGAGGTCCGCAACCCCGCTCCCACCGAACCCTTCGAGAGGGTCCCCGGATCGGGCCAGGGACTCATCGGCCTCACCGAGCGCGCCACCCTGGCAGGTGGCCGCCTGGAGCACGGATCCGGGGCCGACGGCGGATTCGTTGTCCGGGCCTGGCTACCGTGGCCCGCATGAACACCCCCACGCCCGCACCGCCACCGGTCCGGCTGCTCATCGTCGACGACGACCCGCTCGTCCGGGCCGGGCTCACCCTGATGCTCGGCGGAGCCGACGGCATCGACATCGTGGGGGAGGGCGCCGACGGCACCGAGGTCGACGGCCTGGTCGACCGGTTGCGCCCCGATGTGGTGCTGATGGACATCCGGATGCCGGTCATGGACGGGCTGGCCGCGACCGAGGCGCTGCGGCTCAGGCCCGAGGCCCCCGAGGTCGTCGTCCTCACCACCTTCCACGCCGACGAGCAGGTGCTGCGGGCCATCCGCGCGGGGGCGGCAGGATTTGTCCTGAAGGACACCCCTCCCGCCCAGATCGTCGAGGCGGTCCGACGGGTCGCAGCCGGCGAACCCGTCCTCTCACCCGCCGTCACCCGCCGCCTCATGGCCCACGCGGCGGGCGGCACGGCGGACGACCGGCCGGCCCGTGCGGACCGCGCTCGGCAACGGTTGGCCGAGCTCGCGGACCGCGAACGGGACGTGGCGGTGGCGGTCGGACGCGGCAGTTCCAACGCGGAGATCGCCGCCGCCCTCTACCTGAGCGTGGCCACGGTGAAGACGCACGTCTCCCGGATCCTCGCCCGACTCGGGCTCAACAACCGTGTCCAGATCGCGCTGCTGGTCCACGACGCGGGCCTGCTGGACGAGGACGGACCGCCCGACGGCGGCCTACGCTGAACGGATCAGACCGGCAACAGGGGGCGGGCCGATGTCGGTGATCGATCTGCGCGAGGTGCCGGACTTCAGGGCGAATCCGTATCCGCACTACGCGAAGTTGCGCGCCGAGGGACCGGTGCACGCCGTCCGTACCGACACCGTCGACCGCATCTGGCTGATCGTCGGTTACCAGGAGGCCCGCGCGGCCCTCGCGGACCAGCGGTTCAGCAAGGACTGGCGGGGGACGGAGCGCTGGTCGGCGGCGGGCAATCCGATCAACGCCAACATGCTGGAGATGGACGCACCCCATCACACCAGGCTGCGGCGGCTCGTCGCCCGTGAGTTCACACCTCGGCGGATCGAGGCGCTGCGTCCGCGGGTCGAGGAGATCACCGCCGGACTCCTCGACGCGATGGTGCCCGCGGGGAGCGCCGACCTCGTCGACGCGCTCGCCTTCCCCCTGCCGATGACGGTGATCTGCGAACTCATCGGCGTACCCGACCTGGACCGGGACGCCTTCCGGTAGATGTCGAACGCCATCGTCGCGCCCGTCTCGCACGAGAAGGAGGACGCGGCGGTCCATGCCATGGGCGCCTGCCTCGACGAGCTGATCGAGGACAAGCGCTGCGCCCCGGGCGACGACCTGCTGAGCGCCCTGATCCAGGCGCGCGACGAGGGGGGCGACCGGCTGTCGTCAGACGAACTGGTCGGCATGGCCTTTCTGCTCCTGGTGGCGGGCCACGAGACGACGGTGAACCTGATCTCCAACGGGGTACGCGCGTTGCTCGACCACCCGGATCAACTCGCCGTGCTCCGGGCCGGTCCGGAGCTCATCGACGGGGCGGTCGAGGACATGCTGCGGTACGACGGACCGGTCGAGAACGCGACGCTCCGCTTCACCAGGGAGCCGGTCCCGGTCGGCTCCCGTGTCATTCCGGCGGGGGAGGCGGTCCTGGTCGCCCTGGGTTCGGGGGACCGCGACCCCGACCGCTACCCGGACCCGGACACCTTCGACATCCGGCGCGACGCCCAGGGGCATCTCGCGTTCGGGCACGGCATGCACTTCTGCATGGGCGCACCGCTGGCCCGGATGGAGGGGCGGATCGCGCTCCGCGCCCTGCTGGACCGGTGCCCCGGCCTCGTACGGGATCCGGACGCCGGGGAGCCGGACCGGCTGCCGGGGATGCTGATCCGGGGGTCCGTAGTCTGCCCGTGACCTGGTAGGAACGGAATCGGGAGAAGCGCTGTGACGGAACCAACTCTGCGGATGGCACAGAAGATCCTCGACAGCCAGCCCTTCAGTGGGCTCGTCGGTGCGCGGATCACGGAGTTCGGGGACGGGGTCGCCACCCTCGAGATCGACGTCCGCGAGGACCTGAAGCAGCAGAACGGGTACCTGCACGGAGGTGTGCTGGCCTACGCGGCCGACAACTCGATCACCTTCGCGGCGGGGACGACGCTCGGCCCCGCCGTGCTCACGGGCGGCTTCTCCATCCAGTACGTCCGTCCCGCCGCCGGCCGTACCCTCATTGCCAGGGCCGCCGTCGCGCACACCGGCCGCAGACAGGCCGTCGTGCGCTGCGAGGTCTACGCCGTCGACGAAGAGGGGGCCGAAGTGCTGTGCGCGGTGGCCCAGGGAACGGTTCTCCCGACCGGGCCGGCAGCCTGACGTCAGGTCCCGGCCAGCTCGGCCGTCGCCACCGGGCGGCGCTCGCGGCGCGACAGTTCGCAGGCCTCGGCGATGCGCAGGGCGTGCAAGGCCTCCCGGCCGTCGCAGGGGTTCGCCAGTTCACCGCGGACGACGCGTACGAACGCGTCCAGCTCGGCCTCGTACGCCGGGGCGAACCGCTCCAGGAAGCCCGGCCACGGCTTGTCCGGAGCGGCGGGACCCTGCGGCTCGGCCGACGTGAGCGGCGTACGGTCGTCGAGGCCGACCGTGATCTGGTCCTGCTCGCCCGCCAGTTCCATCCGTACGTCGTACCCCGCCCCGTTGCACCGGGTCGCGGTGGCGGAGGCGAGCGTCCCGTCGTCCAGGGTGAGCAGGGCGGCCGCCGTGTCCACGTCGCCCGCCGCCCGGAACATCGGGTGCCCGGCATCCGACCCGGTGGCGTACACCTCCGTCACCTCACGGCCCGTCACCCAGCGCAGGATGTCGAAGTCGTGCACGAGACAGTCCCTGAACAGGCCCCCGGAGAGCGGCAGATACGCGGCGGGCGGCGGAGCGGGGTCGGCGGTCGTCGCCCGTACGGTGTGCAGCCGGCCCAGGGCGCCGCTGCGCACGGCCGCGCGTGCCGCGGCGTAGCCCGGGTCGAACCGGCGCATGAAACCGAGCTGGAGCACACTGCCCGCGCGGTCGACCTCGCGCAGAGCGCCCAGCGTCCCCGGCAGGTCCAGCGCGATCGGCTTCTCGCAGAAGGCGGGCAGACCCGCCCGCGCCACCCGGCCGATGAGCTCCGCGTGCGCGGCGGTGGCCGAGGCGATCACCACGGCGTCCACCCCCGCGCCGAGGACGTCGGCCGCGGAAGCGACGGTCGTGGCGCCCGTCCGGTCCGCGACCTGTGCGGCGCGGGCCGCGTCGGGATCCGTCACCACGAGGGATCCGACCCGGGGATGGCGTGCCAGGACGCCCGCGTGGAAGGAGCCGATCCGGCCGGTGCCGATGAGTCCGATGCGCATGGACCCAACGTGCCGCCCGCCGGGTGCCCTGTCAACTATATGTCCTGACAAATCGAGGGGTGGTGTGGTGCGGGACGGGGTACGCTCCGTGCCGTGTCCAAACCCACCGCCGACTCCGCCGCTCTGGGGCTGGGTGTGGACCGCACCAGCCCCGTCCCGCTCTACTACCAGCTGGCCCAGCAGCTGGAGGCGGCGATCGAGCAGGGCCGGCTCACACCCGGCAGCCTCCTCGGCAACGAGCTGGAACTCGCCGCACGGCTCGGCCTGTCCAGGCCCACCGTCCGCCAGGCCATCCAGTCGCTCGTCGACAAGGGGCTGATGGTGCGCCGCAGGGGCGTGGGCACCCAGGTCGTCCACAGCCGGATCAGGCGCCCGCTCGAACTGAGCAGCCTCTACGACGATCTGGAGGCGGCCGGTCAGCACCCCGCGACCCGGGTCCTGCGCAACACCGTCGAGGCGGCGACGGCCGAGGTCGCCGCGGCGCTCGGTGTCGAGGAGGGCAGTGACGTCCATCTCGTGGAACGGCTGCGGTACGCGCACGACGAGCCCATGGCCCTCCTGTGCAACCATCTGCCGCCGGGCCTGCTCGACCTCACCACCGAGCGGCTGGAGTCGACGGGGCTCTACCGGATGATGCGCCTGTCGGGGATCACGCTGCACAGCGCTCGCCAGTCCGTCGGGGCGCGCGCCGCGACGGCGGAGGAGGCGGAGCGGCTCACGGAGGCCGAAGGGGCGCCCCTGCTGACAATGGAGCGGACCACCTTCGACGACGGAGGCAGGGCGGTCGAGTTCGGCTCCCACGTCTACCGCCCCTCGCGGTACGCGTTCGAATTCCAGCTGCTGGTACGGCCCTGAGCCCTTCTCCCCGCACCACCCTCGGGTAAGAATGTTCGGACAAACTCTTGACGGGGTCATGTAAGGCGGCTAGAACTCCCCCAGCCGCACTCGGGCGGCCGGGAGAGAAGGCGGGCCCACGATGCGTACGACTCGCACGGCAGCAGTCCTGATCGCCGTATGCGCCCTCGCGGTCGCCGGATGCAGCGGCTCCGGCGGCAAGGACTCGGAGGCCGGCTCCGGGGACGGCGCCCCGAAAGGCACCCAGGGTGTCTCCACCCCGGAGATGAGGATCGCGATGGTCACGCACTCGGGCGAGGGCGACACCTTCTGGGACATCGTCCGCAAGGGCGCCGAGCAGGCCGCGGCCAAGGACAACGTCGACTTCCTCTACTCGGCCAACAAGGAGGGCAAGGAACAGGCCCAGCTCGTCCAGGCCGCCATCGACCAGAAGGTCGACGGCATCGTCGTCACACTCGCCAAACCGGAAGCCGTCCGGGACGTCGTGGCCAAGGCCGTGAAAGCGGGCATCCCCGTCGTCACCATCAACTCGGGCGCGCAGCACTCCCAGGCGGTCGGCGCCCTCGGCCACATCGGGCAGGACGAGGCGGTGGCGGGCCAGGCGGTCGGCGAGGAACTCAACGGACGCGGCCGGAAGAAGGCCCTGTGCGTCATCCACGAACAGGGCAACGTGTCCCTCGAGGAGCGCTGTGCCGGCGTGAAGAAGACGTTCGGCGGCTCGGTGGAGAACCTCGGCGTCGAAGGCACCGACATGCCCGCCGCCACCTCCTCCATCGAGGCGAAGCTGCAGGCGGACAAGGGCATCGACACGATCGTCACCCTCGGCGCCCCCTTCGCCGCCGCCTCGGTCAAGGCCCGGGCCGGCGCCCGGAGCACGGCCGAGATCGACACCTTCGACCTCAACGCCGAGGTCGTTAGGCAGCTGAAGGCGCAGGAGATCGGTTTCGCCGTCGACCAGCAGCCCTATCTCCAGGGGTACCTCGCCGTCGACGAACTCTGGCTCAACCGGTCCAACGGAAACGTCATCGGCGGCGGGAAGCCCGTACTCACCGGTCCCGCGATCGTCACCGCCGACGACGTACCGCTGCTCGAGAAGTACACCGCTCGCGGAACCCGATGACGGGCCCGGCCGTGGCCACGCCGAATCGCCGCCCAGCCCCTGCCGAGCGACGACGGCACCGGCTCGGGGATACTTGGGCGGCCGGGCCGGGAGTCCACTCTCCCCGGCTCCACCAGGCAGCACAGCGAGCAGCACAAGAAGGGCACGGCGTCGTGGCAAGGGTTCGGACAGGGGTACGTGCGATGGGTGCCGTGCTGGCAGCGGTCCTGGGAGCCTCCCTCCTGGGATGCAGCAGCACCGGTGGCAAGCGGGCGGAGGAGCGCGCGGCCGAGGAGGCGGCAGAGGGCCGGTCCGCGGTGAACACGCCCCGCTGGACCTTCGCCATGGTCACGCACTCGGGCGACGGCGACACCTTCTGGGACATCGTCCAGAAGGGCGCCGAGCAGGCAGCAGTCAAGGACAACATCAACTTCCTGTACTCGCACAACGACGAGGCGCAGCAGCAGGCCCAGCTCGTCCAGACCGCGATCGACAAGGGCGTCGACGGGCTGATCGTCTCGCTTGCCAAACCCGACGCGATGAAGGCCGTCGTCGCCAAGGCCACCGAGGCCGGCATCCCCGTGATCACGGTGAACTCCGGCTCCGCCGAGTCCAAGTCCTTCGGCGCCCTGACCCACATCGGGCAGGACGAGGCCATCGCGGGCGAGGCAGTCGGCGACGAGCTCGACAAGCGGGGCCGCAAGAAGGCGCTCTGCGTCCTGCACGAGCAGGGCAACGTCGGCCACGAGCAGCGCTGCGGCGGAGCGAAGGAGAGCTTCGACGGCACGATGCAGAACCTGTACGTCGACGGCACCAACATGCCCGACGTCCAGGCCTCCATCGAGGCGAAGCTCGACGCCGACAAGAGCATCGACGCGGTCGTCACCCTCGGCGCCCCGTTCGCCGCGGCCGCGGTCAAGGCGAAGGAGACCGCGGGCAGCAAGGCCGAGATCGACACCTTCGACCTGAACGCCGGTGTCGCCACCGGCCTGCAGAACAAGACGCTCGGCTTCGCCGTCGACCAGCAGCCCTACCTCCAGGGGTACGAGGCCGTCGACCTGCTCTGGCTCTACCGCTACAACCGCAATGTGCTCGGCGGAGGCCTGCCCGTCCTGACCGGGCCGCAGATCATCACCGCCGACGACGCCGACGAGCTCGCCGAGTACACGAAGCGGGGGACCCGATGACAGCGACCGGGCAACCGGTGGCCCCGGAGAAGACCGACGAACGGCTGCTGCGCACCTCACCGCTGCGCAGGCTCCTCGGCCGCCCCGAGCTCGGCTCCGTCGTCGGCGCCGTGGCCGTCTTCCTCTTCTTCGCGATCGTCGCCGACAACTTCCTGCAGATGTCCAGCTTCGGCACGGTGCTGTACGCGGCGTCCACCATCGGGATCATGGCGGCGCCGGTGGCGCTCCTGATGATCGGCGGCGAGTTCGACCTCTCCGCCGGTGTGATGGTGACCAGCTCCGCGCTGATCTCGTCGATGTTCAGCTACCAGATGACGGCTAACGTCTGGGTCGGCGTCTTCGTGTCGCTGCTGGTCACCCTGTGCTTCGGCGCGTTCAACGGCTTCATGCTGACCCGCACCAAACTGCCCAGCTTCATCATCACGCTCGGCACGTTCCTCATGCTGACCGGTCTCAACCTCGGCTTCACCAAGCTGATCAGCGGCACCGTGTCGACCAAGGCGATCGGCGACATGGAGGGCTTCGACTCGGCCCGCAAGGTCTTCGCCTCCCACCTCACGATCGGCGACATCGAGCTCAAGGTCACCATCCTGTGGTGGGTGGTGATCGTCGCCGTCGCCACCTGGATCCTGCTCCGCACCCGCTTCGGGAACTGGATCTTCGCCGTCGGCGGCGAGGCCGACGCGGCGCGCGCAGTCGGCGTACCGGTGATCCGTACGAAGGTCGGGCTCTACCTCGGGGTCGCCTTCGCCGCCTGGGTCTCCGGACAGCACCTGCTGTTCTCCTACGACGTGGTGCAGTCGGGCGAGGGCGTCGGCAACGAACTGACGTACATCATCGCGGCCGTCATCGGCGGCTGCCTGATCACCGGCGGCTACGGGTCCGCGATCGGGTCCGCGGTCGGCGCGATCATCTTCGGCATGACCAGCAAGGGCATCGTGTACGCGGAGTGGAACCCCGACTGGTTCAAGTTCTTCCTGGGAGCGATGCTGCTCCTGGCCACCCTGCTCAACGCATGGGTACGCAAGCGCGCGGAGGCGACGAAATGACGGCCCCCCAGGATCCGGCTCCCCGGGACTCGGCCCGGCGGGCGCTCGTCGCGCTCGAGCACGTCAGCAAGTTCTACGGCAACATCAAGGCCCTGGAGAACGTCTCGCTGGAGGTCCACGCGGGCGAGATCTCCTGCGTCCTCGGGGACAACGGCGCGGGCAAGTCCACCCTCATCAAGATCATCGCGGGACTGCACCGGCACGACTCCGGGACGTTCCTGATCGACGGCGAGGAGACCACGCTCGCCAACCCGCGCGACGCCCTGGACCGGGGCATCGCCACCGTCTACCAGGACCTCGCCGTCGTCCCGTTGATGCCGGTCTGGCGCAACTTCTTCCTCGGCTCGGAGCCGACGAAGGGGGCCGGCCCGTTCAAGCGCCTCGACGTGGATCTGATGCGGACGACGACCCGCGCGGAGCTGCTGCGCATGGGCATCGACCTGCGGGACGTCGACCAGCCGATCGGCACCCTGTCCGGCGGCGAGCGCCAGTGCGTGGCCATCGCCCGCGCCGTGTACTTCGGCGCCAAGGTCCTCGTCCTGGACGAGCCCACCGCGGCGCTCGGGGTCAAGCAGTCCGGTGTCGTGCTGAAGTACGTCGCGGCCGCCCGGGACGCCGGGCTCGGCGTGGTTCTCATCACGCACAACCCGCACCACGCCTACCTCGTGGGCGACCGTTTCGTCCTGCTCAAGCGCGGCGCGATGTCCGGCAGCCACACCCGGGACAACGTCACGCTCGACGAACTGACCCGTCAGATGGCCGGTGGCAGCGAGCTGGAGGAGCTCAGCCACGAGCTCGAGCGGGCCCCCGCGCCGGGCCACATCGGCGGCCGTCCGGCCGGCGACGACACCCCGTAGACGTCCCTGATGTTCCCCGCCCCCGGGCCGTCCACCGGTCACGGGGGCGCGGGAATGGCAGAATCGAGCACGGCGGGCACCGTCCGCCGCCGGAAGAACGACCAGCCGGCCCCCCGACCTGCGCAGGGACGATGAGCACGTACCGCGACTTCGCACACCGCGGCTCCGCCCGCGCCACCGTCCTGCGGACCGTAGGAACCCGGGAGCGGCGCTCGCACCTCACCGCGCCCCGTGTCCCCACCGTCGGCATCGACATCGGGGGTACGAAGGTGATGGCCGGCGTCGTCGACGCGGACGGCAACATCCTGGAGACCCTGCGCACCGAGACGCCGGACAAGTCCAAGAGCCCCAAGGTCGTCGAGGACACCATCGTCGAACTGGTCCTGGACCTCTCCGACCGGCACGACGTGCACGCCGTCGGCATCGGCGCGGCGGGCTGGGTCGACGCCGACCGCTCCAAGGTGCTGTTCGCCCCGCACCTGGCCTGGCGCGACGAACCCCTCCGGGACGCCATCGCCTCCCGCCTCGTGGTCCCCGTCATGGTCGACAACGACGCCAACACGGCGGCCTGGGCGGAGTGGCGCTTCGGCGCCGGCCGCGGCGAGGACCATCTGGTCATGATCACGCTCGGCACCGGCATCGGCGGCGCGATCCTGGAGGACGGGCACGTCAAGCGAGGCAAGTACGGCGTCGCGGGTGAGTTCGGGCACATGCAGGTGGTGCCCGGCGGGCACCGCTGCCCCTGCGGGAACCGCGGCTGCTGGGAGCAGTACAGCTCGGGCAACGCCCTGGTGCGCGAAGCCAGGGAACTGGCCGTGGCGGACTCCCCGGTGGCGCACGGAATCATCGACCGGGTCAAGGGCAACATCCCCGACATCACCGGGCCGCTCATCACCGAACTGGCCCGCGAGGGCGACGCGATGTGCGTCGAGCTCCTCCAGGACATCGGCCAGTGGCTGGGTGTCGGCATCGCCAACCTCGCGGCCGCGCTGGACCCGTCCTGCTTCGTCATCGGCGGTGGTGTGAGCGCGGCCGACGACCTCCTGATCGGCCCGGCCAGGGACGCCTTCAAGCGCCACCTCACCGGCCGCGGATACCGACCCGAGGCCCGGATCGCGAAGGCCCAGCTCGGCCCGGAGGCGGGTATGGTCGGCGCCGCGGACCTGGCACGCCTGGTCGCCCGCAGATTCCGCCGGACCAACCGTCGGCGCGTCGAGCGGTACGAGCGGTACGCGCAGTTCTACGACCAGGCGGCGAGCACCATCCGCAACTCGCGGAGCACCCGCGCCGCCGACTGATCAGCGGCACCTTTGGCCAGCCGTACTCCGCCCGTGCTCCGCACCTCCGCACCGTAGCTTCGAGGGACCACCGACCATGACCGCAGCCGAGCACCGCGCCGTGCCGCGCCAGTCCCCTCCTCCCGGGTCTTCGGATTCCGGCGGTGACGGGACACCTCCGCCGGACCGGCGCAGGGTGATCCGCCGACGGCTCATCACCCTGACGATCATCGTGCTGCTGATCGGCATCCCGGCCGGCTACCTGGTGATCTCCGCCGGGCAGAGCCGGCGCTCGGGCAAGGACAAGGAGGCCGAGGCCGCCGCGCAGGGCCTGCGCGAGAGCTGGCCGTCCGGCATGCAGCGCCGGATCTTCGAGCTGCCGATCCCCGGCAACGCGATCGGGGTCCAGTACTACGAGACGAACAACTGGAAGGCCAGCCGGATGTACGTGAAGTTCCGTACGACATCGGCAGGGCTCGACCGGTTCCTGAGCGGTGTGGGGACCGGACGCGCGGCGCTGGAGACCGGCAAGGTCACCATCGCCGAACGCGATGTCAAGATCACCGGCTGGTACTTCGGGCCAGGTGTCGACTGGGCGGGAACCGTCCACAAGAACAAGGACCCCCGCCCCACGCAGGACATCACCGTCAACATGACGGATCCGGCCGCCCCGGTGGTCTACGTCGTGTCTGCGGCGACCCCCTGACAGGGAGCGGCCGGGCTGCTCATTACCCTGGAGCGAGTGAGTGAAGTGAGCGAGACGACCCCGCAGCCCGCCCAAGCCCCCCACCCCGCGCAACCGCAGCCCCCGCACCCCGTGAATCCGGAACAGGGCGACCGGAGCCGGCAGCCCGGCCCCGCGCACGAACCGGCGCCGCAGCCCCCGCACGGGGACGGCCGGCCGCGGACGGCGGCACAGCCGGTGCAGGGCGAGCCGGTCCAGTTGACCCCGCAGGCGATACCCGGGCAGCAGTACGCAGGCGCGGCACCGGCGCACGGGGAGGTCGTCCCGCCGCAGCACCTCGGTACGCCACCGGGCCCACGGCACGCGGAGCCGGGTCGGTCCGTCGAGACCACTCAGCCGCTCTCGGCGGAGCAGCTCGCACCCCTGCAGCTGCTCCGGCCGCTCCAGCAGTACCCGGGGGCCCCGGCCGAGGCGCAGTCGGCCCAGGCGCCTCAGCTTGCCGCGCCTCCGCAGTACCCCGGGCCCTCGCAGGGGCAGCAGCACCCGGAGCCGTCGCGGCAGCAGGGGCTCTCGCAGGCACCGCAGTACCCCGGGCCGTCGCAGGCAACGCACAGCGCCCCGCAGCACAGCCGGGCGCCGCACGGCCCGCAGAGCTTCGAGGCGGCTCCGCAGCCGCAGGGCCAGCCGGTCCCGCAGCCCCAGAGCCAGCCGATCCCACAACCCCAGAGCCCGCAGCCTCAGGGCCGGCCGATCCCGCAGCCCCAGGCCTCGCAGGCGGGTCAGCTGCTCCAGTACCGCTTCGACGGGCCGGACGACGCACCTGTCCTGGTCATCGGTCCCTCCCTCGGTACGACCTGGCACATGTGGGACCGCCAGATACCCGAGCTCTCGCAGCACTGGAGAATCTTCCGGTACGACCTGCCCGGGCACGGCGGAGCCCCCGCCCACCCCGCGGCGGCCGTCACCGACCTCGCCGACCGTCTGCTCGCCACGCTGGACAGCGTGGGCGTCCAGCGCTTCGGATACGCGGGCTGTTCCATCGGCGGCGCCGTGGGCGCCGACCTCGCGCTGCGCCACCCGCACCGGGTCGCCTCGCTCGTGCTGGTCGCCGCCTCGCCCCGCTTCGGCACCGCCGACGAATTCCGGCAGCGTGGCGTGATCGTCCGCAGCAACGGACTGGAGCCGATCGCCCGCACCGCCCCGGAGCGCTGGTTCACCCCCCACTTCGCCGCCGCCCAGCCGGCCATCGTCGAGTGGGCCGTCCAGATGGTGCGCACCACCGACCCCGGTTGCTACATCGCTTCCTGCGAGGCCCTGGCCGCCTTCGACATCCGTACGGAGCTCTCCCGGATCGGCGTCCCCACCCTCGTCCTGGTCGGCGCCGAGGACGAGGTCACCGGACCCGCGGAGGCCCGCACCCTCGTCGCCGGCATCCCGGACGCCCGGCTCGCCCTCGTCCCCGGAGCCTCCCACCTGGCCCCCGTCGAGCAGCCCGGTGCCGTCACGGATCTGCTCCTCATGCACTTCTCCTCGGCCTGGCAGGACACCCTGGCCTCGATCCCGGTACCGGCAGCGCCGGGGCTCGCCGCTCCGTTCGTGCCCGTGGTGCCGGTCGCGGAGATCGGATCCGGGGCCGCACCCGAAGCGGCCACCATGGGGCGGCCGGACCGGTACGACAGCGGGATGAAGATCCGGCGCGAGGTGCTCGGCGACGCCCACGTGGATGCTGCCACGGCGGCGTCGGACGCCTTCACCGACGACTTCGAGGAGCTCGTCACCCGCTACGCCTGGGGCGAGATCTGGAACCGTGAAGGTCTCGACCGCAGGGCCCGCAGTTGCGTCACGCTCACCGCGGTGGTGGGCTCCGGCCATCTGGAGACCCTTGCGCAGCACGTGAGGGCGGCGCTGCGCAACGGACTCACCCCCGTCGAGATCAAGGAGGTGCTGCTGCAGACGGCCGTCTACTGCGGCATCCCGGCAGCCGGCGCCGCGTTCGCCATCGCGCAGTCCGTGATCCAGGAGGAAACCACACCTCCCGCGTAGCAGGATGTGGGTATGAACGCACCGTCTCTCACCCTCACGAAGAACACGCACTCCTGCATCCGGCTGGAGCGACACGGCCAGGCGCTCGTCATCGACCCCGGCGGCTTCTCCGAGGACGACGCCGCCGTCGGCGCCGACGCGATCCTGGTGACGCACGAGCACCCGGACCACTTCGACGAGGCCCGGGTGCGGGCAGGGCTGGAGTCCAACCCGGCCGCGCAGGTGTGGACCCTGCGCAGCGTGGCCGGGCAGCTGTCCGCCGCGTTCCCCGGGCGCGTCCACACGGTCGGCCACGGTGACACGTTCACCGCCGCCGGGTTCGAGGTACAGGTGCACGGCGAGCTGCACGCGGTGATTCACCCGGACATCCCGAGGGTCACCAACATCGGCTTCCTGGTGGGCGGTTCGGTCTTCCACCCGGGCGACGCCCTGACCGTGCCGGACCACCCCGTGGACACGCTGATGCTGCCGGTGATGGCCCCCTGGAACAAGATCTCGGAGGTCATCGACTACGTACGTGAGGTGAAGCCGCGCCGCGCGATCGACATCCATGACGCCCTGCTCACCGATCTTGCCCGCCCGATCTACGACAGGCAGATCGGCGGCCTGGGCGGAGCCGATCACGGCCGGCTGACTCCGGGCGACACGACCCGGCTCTGACCCGCCGGGAGCGGGGGACCGCAGTACGACTGTCAGTGGGAGCGGATAGGTTTACTGCATGCGCATTGCCACCTGGAACGTCAATTCGATCACCGCCCGGCTCCCGAGGCTGCTGGCCTGGCTGGAGAGCACCGGCACGGACGTGCTGTGCGTCCAGGAGACCAAGTGCACGGCCGAGCAGTTCCCCGCCGAAGCGCTGCGCGAACTGGGCTACGAGTCCGCCGTGAACGCCACGGGCCGGTGGAACGGGGTGGCGCTGGTCTCCCGGGTGGGCCTCCAGGACGTCGTGACGGGCCTGCCCGACGGGCCCGCCTACGAAGGCGTGCAGGAGCCGAGGGCGATCTCCGCGACGTGCGGTCCGGTCCGCGTCTGGTCGGTCTACGTCCCCAACGGCCGCGAGATCGCGCACGATCACTACGCGTACAAGCTGAGCTGGTTCGAGGCCCTGCAGAAGGCGGTCGCCGCGGACGCCGCCGGGACCCTGCCGTTCGCCGTCCTCGGTGACTTCAACGTCGCGCCGACGGACGAGGACGTCTGGGACCCGGCGCTCTTCGAGGGGGCCACCCATGTGACCCCCGCCGAGCGCGCCGCGCTGGCCACGCTCCGCGAGGAGGGGCTGTCGGACGTGGTGCCCCGCCCGCTCAAGTACGACCGCCCGTACACCTTCTGGGACTACCGCGAGCTGCGCTTCCCGAAGAACAAGGGCATGCGCATCGACCTCGTCTACGGCAACGCCCCGTTCACGGCGGCGGTCAAGGACAGCTACGTCGACCGCGAGGAGCGCAAGGGCAAGGGCGCGTCCGATCACGCCCCGGTGGTCGTGGACCTCGACCTCTGAGTGCCGGGCGGGGGAGTCCGGTGAACGAACGCGAGGGCCGCGACTGGACGGCCATGACCCCTGCGGACTTCGATCCCGAGGCCCCACTCCTGCTGGACGTGGGCACCGGCCCCGTCGTCATCCCGGCCGAGCCGGCCGAGTGCGGTACGCCGCCGTTGTTCGGGGTGGAGAAACCCGCACCGCGCCCCGCACGCACCGAGCGGCGCCCGGTCGCTCCCGTGAACCAGGAGGGCCTTTTCTGAGGGGAGGCGACTCAGCCGCCTTTCGTGGGGAGCAGGTGCGGGGCGTGCTCGGTGACCGCACGCACCACCTCGCGCCTGGACGGGTTCACCATCGCGTGCCCAGCCACCCGGACCGTCGGCACGGTCTCGTTGCCGTCTGCGACCGAGCGCACGAAGGCGGCGGCCTCCGGGTCCCTCCAGATGTTCACCTCGTCGTAGGCCAGCCCCGAGAAGCGCAGCCGCAGCCGCAGGTTCATGCAGAACGGGCAGCCGGGCCGCCAGTAGACGACCATGCCGTCGCGGTCCCCGGTCATCGAATGCCCCTCTGTTGTGTTCACGCCCGTTGCTCGGACTCAGCCAACCCCGCGGCGGCGGCAGGGGCAAGGGACTACGGGTGTCAACCATCGGTTGACACCCTCTCGCTGTCAACCTAGGGTTGCCCCATGACGAAGCCGCTCGGGCCCAACCCTCCCATCCGTCTCGACGACCTCATCGAGGCGATCAAGAAGACCCACGCCGACGCACTGGAGCAGCTCTCCGGAGCAGTTGTCGCCGCGGATCACCTCGGCGAGATCGCCGACCACCTCATCGGCCACTTCGTCGACCAGGCGCGGCGCTCGGGCGCCTCGTGGACGGACATCGGCAGGAGCATGGGCGTCACCCGGCAGGCCGCCCAGAAGAGGTTCGTGGCCAAGAAGCCCGACGAGACGGCGGACCTGGATCCGAGTCAGGGATTCGGGCGGTTCACCGAGCAGGCCCGGAACGTCGCCGTGGGCGCGCACAACGAGGCCCACGCGGCCCGCAACGACGAGGTGCGCACCGAGCACCTGGTCCTCGGGCTCCTCGGAGATCCCGACACCCTCGCCGCCCGGGTGATCACGGGACAGGGCGTGTCACCGGCCGCGGTCCGCGAGGCAGCTGCGCTCGCCCTGCCGGCCGCGGCCGACGAGGTCCCCGAGCTCATCCCGTACGACGCGGGAGCGCGCAAGGTCCTGGAGCTGACGTTCCGGGAGGCGCTGCGACTGGGCCACGACTACGTGGGGACGGAGCACATCCTGCTGGCCCTGCTGGAGTTCGAGGGCGGCTCGGGCGTGCTCACGGGGCTGGGCGTCGACAAGGAGTCGGCGACGGCGTCCATCGCCGCGGAGACCGCCGCCGGGGAAAAAGGTGCGGCGGCCGGGGGCACCGACAACTAGGGTGAGGTCGTCGAGCGCCCGGTGCGCAGGCAACGGATACTTCTTTCTGCAAAAAAGAGGACCCAGGTTCGAATCCTGGCGGTCCGGCTCCGGCCGGGCTGTGGTGCAGCGGCCCAGCATCTTGTCTCCGTCGCCGACTCCGATCTCGGGCGCCCGTACGCCTTGATGCCGCCCCCGTCGGGGGCGGCATCGCGCGTTCCCGTACCGGTCAGTGGACGGAGAATCCGCCGTCCACGAAGATCGACTGCCCGGTGACGTACGACGAGGCCGCACTCGCCAGGAACACCGCGGCGCCGGCGAAGTCCTCGGCCAGGCCGTTACGGCCGACCATGGTGCGGGCGGCCAGTGCCGCCACCTTTCCGGGATCGGACGACAGCCGCCGGTTGAGCGGCGTCATGACGAAGCCGGGCACCAGGGTGTTGGACGTGACGCCGTGCGGGGACCAGGCCTCGGCCTCCGAGCGGGCCAGTGACTCCAGCGCACCCTTGGAGACCCCGTAGGCACCGCTCTGCACGAACGCCCGGTGCGCCTGCTGCGACGTGATGTGGATGATCCGCCCGTAACCCCGTTCCGCCATGCCCGGTCCGTACCGCCGGCCCAGCAGATGGGGAGCCTTGAGGTTCACCGCCATCGTGGTGTCCCACACGTCCTCGTCGAGCTCGTCCATCGGCGGCCGCAGATTGATCCCCGCGCAGTTGACAAGGATGTCCGGCTCGCCGAACGCGGCCGCCGCCGCGTCGCCCGCCGTACGCACACCCTCGCTCGTCCCCAGGTCCGCGCTCACCCACGCGGCCCGGCAGCCGTCCGCCGTGAGCTCGTCGACGGTCCGCTTCAACTCCGTCTCCCTGCGCGCCACGATCACGACGCTCGCGCCCGCGTGTGCGAGAGCCCCGGTGATCGCCCGGCCGATGCCGGAACTGCCGCCGGTCACCACGGCGACCCGGCCGTCCAGGGCGAAGAGTTCGGAGAGGTAGTTCTGCGATGTCATATCCGCAGCCTAGGTAGGTCGCCCGGGGCAACCCGTCCCGGGTCCCGAAACAGGAACAGTCGCGCGCCCTGCGGCGAGGAACAGGCCTGAGGTGGGATCCTAGTGGTATGAACATCCCTTTCCTGGACAACTGGCGTAAGCGTCAGGGCGGTACGCAGGGGGTGGCTCTCGCGGCTGCCGTCCGAACCGATCCGGACGGCATCGCCGAACTGTTCGCAGAATGCGAGCTGCTGCGTGCCCGGGCAGGGCAGGCCGGACTCGAACTCGACGACAGCCCCGCCTCGTTGTCCGCGCTCGACCAGCTCCCGCCGCTGTGGCGCGACGACCCGGAGGAGCTGCCCTGGCTGGGCAATGACGCGGGCCTGTACCTCGGCACCGTTCTGGTGCGCACCGTCCCCGGCGCGGTGTGGGACATCCTGGCCGGCGGCCGGCCGGTCGTGCGCCTGGCCTCGGGCCGGGAGATCGACGTCGTCGCGGCAGGTCTGGACTGGGCGATGACGGGCAGCCCGGAGCTCTCCGAGATGTACGCGGAGTCGGCCGAGATCGGGCCAGGACCCAAAGCGCGATAAGCAGCCTTATGCGCTCTCGGTGCGTGTCGGGCGAGAAGTCCGTTGCGGGCCTGGATAGTTTGCGCTGACCTCGACACAGCGATAAGTGGGTAGGGCAGCGTATGGCCGTCGATCCGTTGATCGAGCTGCGGGACGTACACAAGTATTTCGGAGAGTTGCACGTTCTGCAGAGCATCAATCTCACCGTCGGCCGCGGGGAGGTGGTGGTGGTCATCGGCCCTTCCGGATCAGGCAAATCAACGCTCTGCCGGACCATCAACAGACTCGAGACGATCGAGTCCGGCTACATCGCCATCGACGGGACACCCCTTCCCGAGGAGGGGAAGGGGCTTGCTCAGCTCAGGGCCGAAGTCGGCATGGTCTTCCAGTCGTTCAACCTGTTCGCGCACAAGACCGTGCTGGACAACGTCTCGCTCGCCCAGATCAAGGTCCGCAAGCGCAAGAAGGACGAGGCCGACCAGCGGTCCCGTGAACTGCTGGAGCGGGTCGGGCTCGCCTCGCAGGCCGACAAGCTCCCCGCCCAGCTCTCCGGCGGCCAGCAGCAGCGCGTGGCCATCGCCCGCGCGCTGGCGATGGATCCCAAGGCGCTCCTCTTCGACGAGCCCACCTCGGCGCTCGACCCGGAGATGATCAACGAAGTGCTCGAGGTCATGCAGCAACTCGCCCGGGAGGGCATGACCATGGTGGTCGTCACCCACGAGATGGGGTTCGCCCGGTCCGCGGCCAACCGCGTGGTGTTCATGTCCGAGGGCTGCATCATCGAGGACCGCACCCCGGAGGACTTCTTCACCGCCCCGGAGAGCGACCGCGCCAAGGACTTCCTGTCCAAGATCCTCAAGCACTGACAGGGGGCACCGTGTTGCGTACGAGAAACCTCGCGGCCGCGCTGGCCTGCCTCCTGCTCGCCGTGCTCGTCGCCGGCTGCGGCCGGGAGGGCAGCCCGCCGGTCAAGGGTCCGAAGGCCGGAGCGTTGCCCCGGTACACGGTCGACAAGGATTTCGAGCTGCCCGAGTCGAAGACCTGGACGAAGGCCAAGAAGCGTGGATACCTGGTCGTCGGCGCCAAGGAGGACCAGCCCTATCTCGGCGAGAAGGATCCGGCCACCGGCATCTTCTCCGGCTTCGACATCGAGATCGCCCGCATGATGGCAGCGTCCCTCGGCTTCGAACCGGACACGATCCGCTTCCGGACCATCGCCTCCGCCAACCGTGAGACGGCACTCCAGAACGGGCAGATCGACTACTACGTCGGCACCTACACGATCAACGACATGCGCAAGAAGCTCGTCGGCTTCGCGGGGCCGTACTACATGGCCGGTCAGGGGCTGCTGGTGCGCACCGACGAGAACGACATCAAGGGGCCGCAGGACCTGGCGGGCAAGACCGTCTGCTCGGCCGCCGGATCCACCCCGTACCAGCGCATCGCCGCCGACTACCCGAAGGCGGACCTCGTCGCCTACGACACGTACTCGATCTGCGTCGACAACCTCCTGACCTACCAGGTCGACGTCGTCACCACCGACGACGCCATCCTGCTGGGCTTCGCGGCCAAGGCCCCGGACGAGATGAAGGTCGTCGGCAAGCCCTTCTCCGAGGAGCCCTACGGCATCGGCGTCCCGCGCAGCGACAACGCGCTCCGCTTCGCCCTCAACGACGCCCTCGAGGAGAACGAGAAGAACGGCAACTGGACGAAGGCCTTCGAGGCGACGCTGGGCCTGTCCGGGGTGCCCGCGCCGACACCTCCGCCCATCGACAACTATCCGGCGAACTGAGGGGCCGGCCGCCATGGATGTACTCACAGAGAACTTCTCCCTCTACGGCGAGGGCTTCATCGGCACCGTCGAGCTCACCGTCTACGCCTCGATCCTGGCGCTCGTGCTCGGCTTCCTCATGGCGTCCTTCCGGGTCGCGCCCGTCGGCTCGCTCCGGGTGATCGGCACCGTCTGGGTGACGGTGCTCCGCAACACCCCGCTGACGCTGCTCTTCTTCGCCGTCCTGCTGGGGCTGCCGCGCTTCGGGCTGGTGCTGCCGTTCCAGGTCTTCGCAGTCCTCGCCCTCGGCTGCTACACCTCGGCCTTCATCTGCGAGGCGCTGCGCTCCGGCATCAACACCGTGCCCACGGGACAGGGTGAGGCGTCCCGCAGCCTCGGCATGTCCTTCGGCCAGACGCTCGGCAGCGTCGTGCTGCCGCAGGCCTTCCGTTCGGTGATCCCGCCGATCGGATCGACGCTCATCGCCCTCGCCAAGAACTCGGCGATCGCCGGCGCGTTCAGCGTCACCGAGCTGCTCGGTGTGTACAAGCCCCTCAACGAACTCGGCTACAGCATCATCTGGACCTTCGTCTGGATCGCCGTCGGATACCTGATCATCACCCTGACCATCAGTGCGCTCTTCAACGTGATGGAGAAGCGCTGGGGAGTCGCCCGATGACCCACTCCACCGTCTCCGCGACCGCCCTCTACGACATTCCGGGGCCGGTCACCCGCAAGAGACACTTCGCCTACGGCGTCATCTCGACGATCGTGCTCCTGGCGCTGGTCGGCTGGGTGCTGTACCTGCTCTTCGACACCGACCAGTTCACCAGCGAGAAGTGGCGGCCCTTCACGTACAAGGGCATCCAGGAGCTGCTGCTCCGCGGGCTGGGCAACACCCTCAAGGCGTTCGCGTACGCGGCGGTGCTCTCCCTGGCCCTCGGGGCGGTGCTCGCCGTCGGGCGGCTGTCCGTGCACCGCCCGGTGCGCTGGGTCTCGACGTTGCTGGTCGAGTTCTTCCGGGCCATGCCCGTCCTGGTGATGATCTTCTTCATCTTCGTCGCGCTGAAGGTGCAGCCGCTGCCCGCGCTGGTTGCCGGACTGACGCTCTACAACGGCTCCGTGCTCGCCGAGGTCTTCCGTACCGGAATCAACTCGGTCGACCGGGGCCAGCGGGAGGCGGGGTACGCCCTCGGCATGCGCAAGACACAGGTCACCACCTTCGTCCTGGCCCCGCAGGCCGTGCGCGCCATGCTGCCCACCATCATCAGCCAGCTGGTGGTGGCCCTGAAGGACACCTCTCTCGGCTATCTGATCACCTACGAGGAGTTCCTCCACGCGGGAAAGCTGATCGCCTCGAACCTCGACTACGGGCTCCCGTTCATCCCCGTGGTGATGGTGATCTCGCCCATCTACATCGGGATGTGCATGCTGCTCTCCTGGTTCGCCAACTGGGTGGCCGGACGGGAGCGCCGCAACCCGAAGACCAAGGCGGTGGGCGTGACCCCCACCGAACCGGGGACGTTCCTGCCGGGCGCGAAGTAACCGACAGCCGCCCCGCGGGGCGGGCCGGAAAGGGCAGTGCCGCCCGGCAGCAGCCGGTGATCACTCCTCGTGCAAGCGGAACCGGGACAGGCCCCGGCTCCGCGCCGGGCGGGGGGAAGGTCAGCTGTGTGCCGGTCGGATCGCGCTCGACGCGGAGCGGATCGACGGTGTCGATCATCAGGCGGGCCCGTGTCCGTCCGTGGAACCCATAGGGGGCGTTGCCGACCAGCATGGAGGCCGAGCGGGCCCACGTCGCGGAGGAGGCGACGGGGGTGCCGCTCTCCTTCGGTCCGGCGACCGTGGCGTGCGGTTCGGCACCGAGGGCGTACGGACGTGACAATCGTATGACAATGAGTGCCGCTGCGTGCCCGTCGGCAGGGCTCAGTCGGCGGCTCGGTGCGAGGCGGGGGGTGCGACGGGCAGCGGGGCCTGCGCGGTGCGCGTCACATCGCCGATGAGCTCCACCACATCGGGCCCGTACGCATGGGTGTTGACCACCTTCAGCAGCAGGACGAAGCTGTTGTTGCGGTGCTTGCGCTGCAACTTCTCGTAGTTGCGGGCGAGGTAACGCGATGCTGCCTGATTGGTGATGGCGCGCTGTCCGCAGAACAGGAAGACCGGGCGGGCGTCCTGACCACCCGTCAGGCGCGCGAGCAGCACGTGCTCGGCGACGCCGGACTCCAGCCGGTAGCGCTCCGATCCCACCTGGAAGGCGGCGCGGTCCGGACCGGGCTCGGGATCCGTGTTGACCTTCACACCGGGCAGCAGGGACTGCAGGTGAGCGGCCATCCGCCGGTTCGACACCGGGCCGCCGACACAGAACTCCGTACGCTCACCGAACCCTTGCTGGGTCACGTCGTGGGACACGATCTGCGCATGGGCCTGGCAGTCCTTGATCAGCGCCGAGAGCTCGAGCAGGGCGAAGACGTCGTGCCGGTGGACAGCGCCGTCGCCGCCGGCCTCACGATTCACCACGAGCATGCACTCGGAGTTCCCGGGCAGTCCGAAGAAGGCCTGCTTGCGGCGGAGTCTGCGCCGCCACAGGTAGGTACGGGCGATCCAGCCCAGGGAGGCGCTGAGTCCCGCGGCTATGACACCCAGCACGATGTTGCGCACGTCGTCAGTCATGGGCGGGCATATTAGCGGTCATCCGAGCCCGTGTCCGAGGCGGTCCTGTGGATCAGGGCGGGGCGGCGTTACCCTGCGCGGACGATCCTTCACTGGAGGTACGGATGCGTCGTTCCGTCGGCCGGAATGTGTCGTTCTTGAGCGTCATCGCTGTCATCGGTTCGCTCGGTGCCGCGGCCCCGGCGGCATCGGAGCCGTCCGGACCACCACCCAAGTCGGCTGTCGCGGTGGGATACGGGGGAGCGGTGGCGAGCGTCGACGTGGACGCCTCGGCGGCCGGGATCGAGGTGCTCCGCAAGGGGGGCAACGCGGTCGACGCGGCCGTGGCGACCGCGGCCGCACTGGGTGTCACCGAGCCCTACTCGGCGGGCATCGGAGGCGGAGGCTACTTCGTCCTGTACGACGCCGAGAAGCGCACCGTGCAGACCATCGACGGCCGTGAGACCGCGCCGCGCAGCGCGGACTCCTCGCTCTTCCTGGAGAACGGGCAGCCGATCCCGTTCAACGACGCCGTCACCAGCGGCCTCGGAGTCGGTACCCCCGGCACCCCGGCCACCTGGGAGAAGGCCCTGGACGCCTGGGGCAGCAAGCCGCTGCGGCAACTGCTGAAGCCGGCCGAGCGCCTCGCCCGCGACGGATTCGTCGTGGACGCGACCTTCCGCTCACAGACCGCGGGGAACCAGGCGCGGTTCGCCGACTTCCCCGCGTCCGCGGAGCTCTTCCTGCCCGAGGGGCAGCTGCCCGTGGTCGGATCGGTCTTCAAGAACCCCGATCTCGCCCGTACGTACGAGACGTTGGGCCGCGAGGGCATCGACGAGCTGTACCGCGGCGAGCTGGCCGAGGACATCGTGGAGACGGTGCGCAGGCCCCCCGTCGACCCGGCCGCCACCCGTGTGGTCCGTCCCGGGGATCTGACGGCCAAGGACCTGAAGTCGTACCGTGCCCTGCGCCAGGCCCCCACCAAGATCGGCTACCGCGGCCTCGACGTCTACGGCATCGCGCCCTCCTCGTCCGGTGGCACGAGCGTGGGCGAGGCGCTCAACATCCTCGAGTCGACGGACCTTTCGAAGGCGAGCCAGGCGCAGTACCTGCACCGGCTCATCGAGGCGAGCAGGATCGCCTTCGCCGACCGGGGACGCTGGCTCGGCGACCCCGCGTTCGAGGACGTGCCGACACGGGAGCTGCTCAGTCGGCGCTTCGCCGACTCGCGCGCATGCCTGATCAAGGACGACGCCGTGCTCACCAGCCCGCTCGCGCCGGGCGACCCCCGAAACCCCGTCCCGTGCGCTGCCGGGGACGCCGCAGCCCCGACGACGTTCGAGGGCGAGAACACGACGCATCTGACCGCCGCCGACAAGTGGGGCAATGTCGTGGCGTACACGCTGACCATCGAGTCGACGGGCGGCAGCGGCATCACCGTGCCGGGGCGCGGCTTCCTGCTCAACAACGAGCTGACGGACTTCTCCTTCGCGCCCGCCAACCCGGCGGTCCACGACCCGAACCTTCCCGGTCCCGGCAAGCGCCCGCGGTCGTCGATCTCGCCGACCATCGTGCTGGAGCACGGCAAGCCCGTACTGGCCCTGGGATCGCCGGGCGGTGCGACGATCATCACCACCGTGCTGCAGTCGCTGACCGGGCATGTGGACCGGGGGCTGCCGCTCGTCGAAGCGATCGCGGCGCCCCGTGCCAGTCAGCGCAACTCGGCCACGACCGAGATCGAACCCGGGCTGTGGGACAGCAAGGTGCGCGGGGAGCTGGAATCGCTTGGTCACGTCTTCAGGGTGAACCCGGAGATCGGGGCGGCCACGGGTGTCCAGCGGCTGCCCGACGGGCGCTGGCTCGCGGCTGCGGAAAAGGTGCGGCGGGGCGGCGGCTCGGCCATGGTGGTGCATCCGAGCGGACGTTCATGACCGATCGGCAGTAGCAGTGCCCTCGGGGCCGGTACGACGCGCTCAGCCGCGTCGTACCGGCCCCGAGGCATGACGCGGACGGGTCTGTCCCGGCCGCGTCGGCAAGGAAGGACCCGCCGGGCTTCTTCGCGTCCAGTGAAAGGGCATCCCCCACGGTGCGTACACGAATGCTCGTTCTCTCCGTCGTCTCAGGCGCCGCTCTGCTCGCCGCCGCGGCCTTTCCGGCCGCGGCTCTCCCCGCCGTCGCCGGGGGCCACGGCGGGGAGACCGGGACGGACGCGGTGAGCGCTGCCGACCTGCTGGCGCGGGTGAAGACCTGCACCCCGATCTCGCACGGGAAGTACCGAACGGACCAGGGCGGACCGGCGAAGGTGCCGGTGTGCGGGACGAAGGGAGCCGTGTTCTGGGAGGCGGACATGGACATCGACTGCGACGGCCGGGTCACCGCTGCCTGCAGCGGGAAGACCGACCCCTCCTTCCTGCCCGACACGGCGTTCCGGACCTCGGGCGGCAAGCCCCTGGACTCCGCCCGGTTGCCGTACGTCGTCGTGCCCGGCCCCGGCCCGCTCTGGAACCACACCAGGTCCGGAATAGTGGGCGGCGGCGTGGCCGCCGTCATCTACCGCGGAAAGGTCCAGTACGCCGTCGTCGGGGACACCGGTCCCACCGGGATCATCGGCGAGGCGTCGTACGCCGCCGCGGAGGCGCTCGGTGTCGATCCCGACCCGAAGACCGGCGGTACCGCGTCCGGCGTCACCTACATCCTGTTCAAGAACTCCAGGGTGTCGCCGATCGAGAACCCCGAAGCGGCTGTCACCGCCGGTCGGGAGCTGGCCCGGAAGTTCGTTGCCGACGGGGCTTGATGCGGAGGTCCGGCTCGCGGTCCTGCGGCCGGCCGACGCTCAGAGCGCCGTCAGGATCCTGGGGCCGCTGTCCGTGATGGCCACCGTGTGCTCGGCGTGGGCGGCCCGGCTGCCGTCGGTCGTGCGGAGGGTCCAGCCGTCCGGGTCCGGACGGAAGTCGTCGCGGCCGCTGCCGATCAGCATCGGTTCGATGGCGAGGACCATCCCGTGCCGCAACGGCATGCCGCGGCCTGCCGGCCCCTCGTTCGGCACGGACGGGTCCTCGTGCATCGTCCGGCCCACACCGTGGCCGCCGAAGTCCTCCATGATGCCGTAGCCGGCGTCCCGGCACACGGTGCCGATCGCGTGGGCGATGTCGCCGATCCGGTTGCCGACGCGCGCCGCCGCGATGCCGGCGTCCAGGGCCGCGAAGGCCGTGTCGATCAGCCGGGTGTCGGCGGGGCGGGCACGGCCGACGGTGAAGCTGACCGCCGAGTCGCCGACCCAGCCGTTCAGCGTCGCGCCCGCGTCGATGCTCACCAGATCGCCGTCGCGGAGCCGGTAGTCGTTCGGGATGCCGTGCACGATCGCGTCGTTCACGGACGCGCAGATCACCGCGGGGAACGGGGTGGGAGCGAAGTGCGGCCGGTAGTTGAAGAACGGCGAGGCGGCCCCCGCCTCCCGCAGGATCTCGCGCGCGGTCCCGTCGAGCTCGCGCAGCGATACGCCGACCGCGGCCGCCTTCTGTACGGAAGTGAGTACCTGCGCGACGACCCGGCCGGCCTCACGCATGGCTTCGATATGTGTGTCTGTCTTGAGCTGCACCATGCCAATTACTATACCGGTCGAAGCGGTATTACAATGACGGCATGGTACGGACACCCCTGACCCCGGAAGAGCGCCGCCGCGGCGAGCGGCTCGGCGAACTGCTGCGTGAGGCACGCGGCGGACGCAGCATGGTGGCGGTCGCCGCGAGCGCCGGAATCTCCGCCGAGACCCTCCGCAAGATCGAGACGGGCCGGGCCCCCACCCCCGCCTTCTTCACCGTGGCGGCGGTGGCGGGTGTCCTCGGCCTGTCGATGGACGACGTGATGACGCGGTGCGCGCCGGAGCCGGTGGCCGGACCGCGGCCGTCGTCCCGGCCCGTACC
This sequence comes from Streptomyces sp. NBC_00887, assembly GCF_045207585.1. Taxonomy (NCBI): domain Bacteria; kingdom Bacillati; phylum Actinomycetota; class Actinomycetes; order Kitasatosporales; family Streptomycetaceae; genus Streptomyces; species Streptomyces sp. NBC_00887. Next base: position 3,562,072 of record NZ_CP108788.1, on the reverse strand, counting down.
CGCGTCCGGACCGCTCCCCGGGGTGCTGCCCGCAGCGGGGGCGCTGCCGCTCACGGCGTAGGGCGGAGTAGGGTCACGCCCGTGACTCTCCAGGACTTCGCCCGCAGCGAGTACGTCAGCCTGACCACGTACCGGAAGGACGGCACGCCCGTCGCCACGCCCGTCTGGGCCGCGGCGGACGGCGACGTCCTGTATGTCTGGACGCGGAGCGATTCGTGGAAGGTGAAGCGGCTGCGCAACGACCCCCGGGTCGTCGTCACCGTGTGCGACGTCCGCGGCCGGATCGCCGAGGGCGCGCCGAGCGCCGACGGGACCGCGCGCCTGCTCGACGGGACGGAGATGGCCGGGGTGCGCAAGCTGCTGGCCCGCAAGTACACCTGGAAGTTCTGGATCGCGGACTGGCCCGCCATGGTCGTACGGCTCGGCAAGCGCCCCCACACCGGGATCGCCGTCACCTTCTGAGGGGCGCGCGCCATCCGTCCTGCGCTCCGGACGCACCACGCCCGAAAAGCTTGCGTAGCCCGCCCGTAACACGCCTGCGGTCGAATGCCAGCGGCTGGAATGTTCCAGTCGGCAGTCGGTGAGGGCGACGGTGACAGTGCATCAACATGCGTGGGACGTAAGGAAGTTCGCACAATACCTACGAGATCTTGCGGCCCTGCTCGATCCGGGGCGGGGCTGGTACGGGGTCTTCTGTGCGCGCGATCCGGAGGGCATGCGTGCATGCTTCGACGGTGTGGAGGTGCCCCCCTGGGACGTGGTCGAATCACTCCTCCAGGACCTCGCCGCGGCCCGCGGCCACGAAGTCGCCGCGCAGGAATCCGTCTGGGCCGCCGCGCTGTACACAGCCTCCGCCCGTGCGCACGACCTGCGGCCGGGCGGACGGCAGGCCCTCGTCGACCGCCTGGGGCTCATGTTCCGGGAACAGGCCCATGCCGACCGGCGGTTGCGGGCCGCCCGGGGCGACGGGGGACACACGCTGGGTGCGGAGCCTGACGCCCTGGCCTGGGCACGCGACGACCATGCCCGCGCCACGGCCCGCTGCGCGGAACTCCGCAACCGGCTGGCTGCCGTGGAGAGCACCGTCCCCGACAACTGGTTCCGTGCGGACGGGGACGGGCGCACACCGGAAGCGGTACAAGCCGGGAGTACGCCTCTGGTCCCCGAACCCCGCCGCCCCTCCGGCGCGCGGGCCCAGGACACCGGCCCCGAGCCGGAGGCGCGGCCCGCCCCCAGGCGCAAGAAGCCGCGCGGAGCCCGGTTCGCCGGCCTGGAACTGGAGGACGACACGGAAGCGGCCCCCGCCCCGTCCGTCGTTCCCGTGCTGCCCGAGCCCTCACAGGCCACCGCCGTACCGCGCGGCGCCCGCTTCGGCGGTGCTCACGCGGAGGACGCGACCGCGTCGGCGCCGCAGGCCGCCCCCGACCCGGCCGCCCACCGCGCCGCCGAGGACGCCGTCGCCCGGCTCGTACGGCTGCGTGCGGAGGGCCGCAGCGGCGAGGCGCACGTGGTGATCTGCGAGGCGGCGGCCTGGCCGGCCGGGCATCTGCCGGTACTCGCCGTAGCCCTGCACCGGGCCGGTCTGGCCGCCGACTGGGGCACCCTGCTGTGGGAGGTGTCCTCTCTACCACCCGCCGAACTTGCCGCAACCGCAGGCGCGTTGGCCGCAGCGGGCCGCGCCGAGGACTGCGGCCAGCTGCTCCGGCAGGGCGTGGCCCGGCCCGCTGCGGAGATCGCCGATGCCGTGGTCGCCCTCGACCGGGCCGGCCTGGAACCCGAGGCGCGGGCCCTGCTGGGCGCCTTCGTACGCGTACGGACGGCACAGGACGCTGCGCTGATCGCCGAGGGCGGCCCGAGCCATCTCGTCCCCCAACTGCTCGCCGCCGCCCGGGAGGTGTCCGCTGCGCGGGAGTGGGACCTGGTCCACGCCCTGCGGGTGGCGGGCATCGCGGCACCGTAGGCCGCACTGGGATCGTTGCCCCAAGTGCACCTCACCCGCCGCAGGCAAAGCCGTGTTCTTCGGCCATCCTGGGATTCGGGTTGAGGGCCTGGAGGGAGAGGTCCACGTGTCCCCGTTGGAGAGCAACTGTCGCCAGGTGCTGTCTCGTCTGCAACGCCGCGGGTTTTCGCAGGTGCGGGTGCTGGCGCGGTACGGAATCGGGAGTGAGGAAGCGGAGGAACTCGGCTGTGCTCCTGGGTTCGACGTCGTGGGCGAGTTGATCGCAGAGGTCGCTCGTGTGCATCACTTCCTTACCTGGGTTGTTTCGAGTGAAAGTCGAATTCCGGGCGGAGCGGCAGCTTTGGTGGCGTTTGCCTGGGGAGAGTCTGAAGCCGGTGGTCGTCAATGGATCAAGTGGTGCGCGGAGGACCTCGGCCATATTCGTTCGAGTGAGTGGTACTCGAGCGATTGGCGGTCCACCCCGAGAAGCGGTGACGAGCAACTCGGTGAACTGTTGCGTGCCAGCGATGTGGCGCTGAAGGCCGGTCCGTGGCGGATGCCCGTACCGGCGACGCCGGAACAGGCCGCCCACGCACTGCTGCTGGCCGGCATGGAGGAGATTCACGCTCTCGCCCGTGGTGGGCTGCCGCTGCCGCCGGGAGGTGATGGCCATGCGGACGAGGGGCCGTGGTCACGCATCGAGACGGTTTCGGATGCCTGCCACAGAATCCCCCTCCCCAACGAGATTCCTCGCCCTTTGCGCGCGCTGGTCATCCGCAGAGGGCTGCGCTCGGCCTTCGACAATTCCGATGAATCGGGAAGGGTCTGGCTGACCGAGCACGATGTTCCATGAACCGATAGTCGTGCCTCACCGGTTCTGCCACCTCGTCCCCCGGGCAGGCTGTGCCGTGGCTGCCGTGGCTGCCGTGGAAGGCGTGCGGGTGCGGCGTCAGGGTGATGTGCCCGTACCGACACGGTAAGGACCGACTTCAGGACCACTCTCGCGCTGACCCGCCATCCGGTCCTGCCGATCAGTGCGCAACGCAAGGGAACCCCTTCCGTCGGATGGTTACCGGAGGCTACGAATTGGCGTGCCCTCCCGTACGAGATCCCCATGAGCCCGGCCTTGGGGAGAGAAATCTCATTCCACCCTTTAGGCTCGGTCGAGGCGTATCCCTGTAAAAGGGGTATGTCCCCGCATGTCCCAGTGATGAGGAGGCACCATGCTTGCCCAGGAAATCACTCTCACCGCAACGACGACCGAGACCAGGGCGCTCGGCGCGCTGATGGTGGAGCCCGAGGCCGCCGTCAGTGATGCCCCGCTCTACACCCCGGAAGCCGCGGGCTTCCTGCTCGCGCTCCTGCTCCTGTCTCCGAAGGAGCCGAAGGAGCCCCGGGGCAAGTGAGTTCCCAGTCAGCATTCGCCGCGGCGACCGATGCCCTGGCAGGCAGTGTCCTCGGTGCCCTCACGGGCACCGGGGACGCTGTACAGCTGGCGCGGTACGTCGACGACGCCCCTGACACCCTGGCGGCCCTCGCCGCCGTCCGGGTGCTCGGGGTCGATGCCCTCAGCCCTCAGCTCCTGGCGGGCCATCCGTTCCCGGCGCAGGACGCGGCCATCGTGGCCAAGGCCTTCGAGTCCTTCCCGGCCTTGGATGCCATGGAAGAGAGAACGGCCGCCCGCCGCGACTGGGCGACCGCGCAGCTCCTCGCCCGCCTCACCGGGGACGACACCCTCCGGGCCGTCGCGCCCCCGCCCGCGGACGATGCGGAGCTCGCCGGAACCGGGCACTGGCAGACGTGGTCCGTCCGTATGGCCCAACTCTCCCCGCTCGCCACCCTCGGCCTCGACGGGCCGGTGCACGACGCTGCGCGCGGCGGTGCCCTCCCGCTGAGCCGGGGCGTCAGCCGCTCGATCCTGCGCCGTGACTTCCCGACGGCCGTACGGCTCATCCGCTGGCTCGCCCGGCTGCGGTACGACGGCACGGAACTGCCGCTGGACCCGGCTCTCGCTGCGGAACACGTATGGCTCGTCGGCGGGGCGGGGGCGCGCACGGCCCTCGATCTGGCGATCGTGCGTCATCTCCTCGAACGGCGCCCCGGTACGGTCCCGAAGGCGGCACACAGATGACGATTCCCGAGCCCGTGACCCGGGCCGCCCGGAGCATGGCCGACCGGGCCCTGTCGTGGCTGCACGCGAACCGAGCCCTCGGCGGCCTGCCGTCCGACACCACCGAGACGATGGCCGACCCCGACAGCGTCTACAAACCTCTGGGGGAGACCACCCTCGCCGCATCGCTCATCCTGCGCGACGGCGTTGCCGGACCGGGCCGGCTGGTCGCCGCCCAGAGCCTGATGGACTTCACCTGGGAGCAGTTCCGGCGCGGCGACATGATCTACGAACGCCAGCTCCGCCACACCCTGATGACGGACCCGCTGGAGATGTACGCCCCCTTCGTCCGCTGCGGGTACCGCCACGAAGGCCTCGACAAGCTGCTGGCCCACCGGGCCCGCATGCGGTCGGCGAACAGCGTCGAGATGCTGCCCAACCGCCGGCTCGCCGTCGCCAACGCCGCCCGCGTCGTCGGCCTGGAGCACGCCGAGGACCTGACGGCGCTGGCCGGTGCCACCTGGCTCGGCGCGACGCCGGAACCCTGGGCCATCAACTGGATCACCGCCTACGCGATGACCCACACCGTCTTCCACCTCACCGACTGGGGTGCGGACCCGGACGGACTGCCGCCCGAACTCGCCGCGTACGTCACCACATGGCTGCCGGTATGGATCGACATCTGGCGCGAGGTCGGCCAGTGGGACCTCGTGGCGGAGCTGCTCATCGTCGGCGCCTCGCTCCCGGAGCCCTACTGCGCTCCGGAGGACTGGGAGGCCCTGGCCGCGCTCCAGCACGAGGACGGACTCGTGCCCCGTGACAGCGACCCGGTGGACGCCGACCCGCAGCGCCGCTTCACGGACCACCAGCACACCGTCGTCGTCACCGCCGTCGCCGGATCCGTCGCACTGGCCAGGGCGGCGGGGCCGCGGTGACCGAACTGCCGCTGGCCGGCTGCCTCCAGCCCCTGCTGGAGGCGGCCAAGGGGCCGGGTGCAGCGGTGGCGGCCCTCCGCGGCGACGAACGTGCGGTGCTCTGCCACGGGCCGGTCACGGCGGACACCCGGTTCGAGACGGGCTCGCTCACCAAGACGTTCACCGCCCTGCTGCTCGCCGAACTGGCCGCCAGGGGCGAGGTCAGCTACGGCGACCGCGCCGACCGTTACCTGCCGTTCAGGCTTCCCGGGCCGCCCATGACCCTTCTGCACCTGGCCACCCACACCTCCGGGCTGCCCCGGCTGCCGCCCGGGCTCCTCGCCCGCGCGGTCCGCAGCGGATGGTTCAGCAATCCGTACGCGGGCTTCTCCGAGACGGACCTGCTCGTGTCGCTCGCCCGCACCAGACTCCGGCACCGGCCCGGCTCCAGAGTCCACTACTCCAACTTCGGCGGTGGCCTGCTGGGTCACGTGCTCGCCCGTGCGGTGGGCGGCGCCGGGAGCGACTACGCCGCGCTGCTGGCCGAGCGCGTCATCAACCCCCTCGGCCTGACAGACACCGACTGCGATTCCAACCGGCCCCAGGCGACCGGACATTGGCACGGCAGAGCACGTCCGGCCCTGGTGATGCCCGGGCTGGCCGCCGCGGGCGCGGTGCGGTCCAGCGCCCGGGACCTGCTCCACGTCCTCGCCGCGCTGATCGACCCGGACACCGCTCCGAGCCCCGTGCTGCGCACCGCGCTCGCGGAGGTCCAGCGTCCCCGGCTGAGCGTTCCGCGGACCGGTTCGCGGCTGTGCCTCATCTGGAACCTCCGGCCGCGCCCGGACGGAGCACTGCTCCACCACTCCGGTGGGACCCGGGGTTTCACCGCGTTCGCGGGCTTCCTCCCCGGCTCCGGTACCGGACTCGTCGCGTGGACGAACTCGGCCGCCACCCCGCTGGCGCCCTTCGTCCAGGCCGCCTACGGGACCCTGCGCGCACTGGACGGGCCGCCGGAAGCGGTGTGGACCGCTCGGGTGTGAAACATGATCGACTCCGCCGGTTCACGGCGATGGTCTTGCCCCGCTGTGTGACGGGGCTTACGTTCTCCTCCTATGCATCGTGTCTACGGGCGTAGAAATCGCGTAGAGGCTCTCTGACGCCGCGTCGAAGGAGCAGCTCATGTCCCACGTCGTACGCGCCGCACTTGTCCAGGCGACCTGGACCGGCGATACCGAATCCATGATCGCCAAGCATGAGGACCATGCTCGCGAGGCAGCCCGGCAGGGCGCGAAGATCATCGGCTTCCAGGAGGTGTTCAACGCCCCGTACTTCTGCCAGGTGCAGGAGCCCGAGCACTACCGCTGGGCGGAAGCCGTCCCGGACGGGCCGACCGTCCGGCGGATGCAGGATCTGGCCCGGGAGACGGGCATGGTGATCGTCGTGCCGGTCTTCGAGCTCGAACAGTCCGGTTTCTACTACAACACCGCGGCGGTGATCGATGCCGACGGCTCGTACCTCGGCAAGTACCGCAAGCACCACATCCCCCAGGTCAAGGGCTTCTGGGAGAAGTACTACTTCAAGCCCGGGAACGCCGGCTGGCCGGTCTTCGACACCGCCGTCGGCAGGGTCGGCGTCTATATCTGCTACGACCGTCACTTCCCCGAGGGCTGGCGCCAACTCGGACTGAACGGTGCCCAGTTGGTGTACAACCCGTCGGCCACCTCGCGCGGCCTCTCCAGCTACCTGTGGCAGCTGGAACAGCCCGCGTCCGCCGTCGCCAACGAGTACTTCATCGCCGCGATCAACCGCGTCGGCCAGGAGGAGTACGGCGACAACGACTTCTACGGCACGAGCTACTTCGTCGACCCGCGCGGCCAGTTCGTCGGCGAGGTCGCCAGCGACAAGGCGGAGGAACTCCTCGTACGCGACCTCGACTTCGGCCTCATCGACGAAGTCCGCCAGCAGTGGGCGTTCTACCGGGACCGCAGGCCGGACGCGTACGACGGGCTGGTGGAGCCGTGACCGGACTGCACGAGCGGCACCTTGCCGTCAGCCCCGACTGGCTCGCCCTCTACTACCGGCAGCCGCTGGAGATCACCCACGGCGAGGGGCGCCACGTCTGGGACGCGGACGGGAACCGCTACCTCGACTTCTTCGGCGGCATCCTCACCACCATGACCGCGCACGCCCTGCCCGAGGTGACCAAGGCCGTCACCGAGCAGGCCGGCCGGATCATCCACTCCTCCACGCTCTACCTCAACCGGCCGATGGTGGAGCTCGCCGAGCGCATCGCCACGCTCTCCGGCATCCCCGACGCCCGGGTCTTCTTCACCACCTCGGGCACCGAGGCCAACGACACCGCGCTGCTGCTCGCCACCGCATACCGCAGGTCGAACCAGATCCTGGCGATGCGCAACAGCTACCACGGCAGGTCGTTCTCCGCGGTGTCCATCACCGGCAACCAGGCCTGGTCGCCCACCAGCCTGTCACCGCTCCAGACGCTGTACGTACACGGCGGCGTCCGGACACGCGGACCGTACGCGGAGCTGAGCGACGACCGGTTCATCAAGGCGTGCGTGGCCGATCTGGAGGACCTGCTCGGGCACACCAGGGAGCCCGCGGCGCTGATCGCCGAGCCCATCCAGGGCGTGGGCGGATTCACCGCGCCGCCCGACGGGCTGTACGCGGCCTTCCGTGAGGTACTCGACCGGCACGGCATCCTGTGGATCTCCGACGAGGTGCAGACCGGCTGGGGACGCACCGGTGAGCACTTCTGGGGCTGGCAGGCGCATGCTTCGAGCGGGCCGCCGGACATCCTGACCTTCGCCAAGGGCATCGGCAACGGCATGTCCATCGGCGGTGTCGTCGCCCGCGCCGAGGTCATGAACTGCCTGGACGCCAACTCCATTTCGACGTTCGGCGGCTCTCCGGTCACCATGGCGGCGGGCCTGGCCAACCTCTCGTACCACCTGGAGCACGACCTCCAGGGCAACGCGCGCCGGGTCGGCGGACTGCTCATCGAGCGCATCCGGGCGGTCGGCGCGGGCTGCGCGGCCGTGCGCGAGGTGCGGGGGAGGGGCCTCATGATCGGCATCGAACTGGTGAAACCCGGCACCGACGAGGCGGATCCGGATGCCGCGGCCGCCGTGCTCGAAGCGGCCCGCGCGGGCGGACTGCTCATCGGGAAGGGCGGCGGTCACAGCACCAGCGTCCTGCGGATCGCACCGCCCCTGTCGCTCACCGTCGCCGAGGCCGAGGAGGGCGCGGCGATCCTGGCCGACGCCCTGCAAGCGGCGACCTGACCCCTGCCCGCCGGGCGCCGGAGCGCTCCGTCTCCCGGCGGGCAGCGCGTCCCCCGTCCGTTGGGCCGGTGGGGTGTGCCGGGCCGGAAACAGAAACGTCTTCATGGGTTAGCAGCAGCGGTATTGCCACAGTGGGTAACCCACTTCTACGTTCTTCACCACGCACCGTGTCTACGTGCGTAGACCCATTCCGCCACCGCGAGGAGAGGCACATGAGTCGCACTGTCATTCACGGCGGCCTGGTCATCACCGCGTCCGACGAGATCCACGCCGACGTACTCATCGAGGGCGGACGGATCGTCGCTCTCGCCGCCCACGGCACCGACGCGGCCGAGAGCTGGAGCGCCGACAGGAGAATCGACGCCACCGGGAAATACGTCATCCCGGGCGGTGTCGACGCGCACACGCACATGGAGATGCCGTTCGGCGGGACCTTCGCCGCCGACACCTTCGAGACCGGCACCCGGGCCGCCGCCTGGGGCGGAACCACGACGATCGTCGACTTCGCCATCCAGAGCATGGGCCGGTCCCTGCGCGAAGGCCTCGACAGCTGGTACGCGAAAGCCGACGGCAACTGCGCCATCGACTACGCGTTCCACATGATCCTCTCCGACGTGAACGCGTCCTCGCTCAAGGAGATGGACCTCCTTGTGGCCGAGGGCATCACCTCGTTCAAACTGTTCATGGCCTACCCCGGCGTCTTCTACAGCGACGACGGGCAGATCCTGCGCGCCATGCAGCGGGCCTCCGGCAACGGCGGACTGATCATGATGCACGCGGAGAACGGCATCGCCATCGACGTCCTCGTCGAGCAGGCACTCGCCGAGGGCCGCACCGACCCGCGCTACCACGGTGACGTACGCAAGGTGGCGCTGGAAGCAGAGGCCACTCACCGCGCCATCCAGCTCGCCAGGGTCGCCGGATCGCCGCTGTACGTGGTCCACGTCTCCGCCGACGAAGCCGTCGCGGAGATCGCCGCAGCCCGCCACAAAGGGCTCCCGGTCTTCGGCGAGACGTGTCCGCAGTACCTCTTCCTCTCCACGGACAACCTCGCCGAGCCCGACTTCGAAGGCGCGAAATACGTCTGCTCCACCCCGCTGCGCCCCAAGGAACACCAAGAGGTGCTCTGGCGCGGTCTGCGGAACAACGAACTGCAGGTCGTCTCCACCGACCACTGCCCGTTCTGCTTCTCGGGGCAGAAGGAGATGGGCCGGGGCGACTTCTCGAAGATCCCCAACGGCATGCCCGGCGTCGAGAACCGCATGGACCTCCTCCACCAGGCCGTCGTGGACGGCCACATCACCCGGCGCCGCTGGATCGAGATCGCCTGTGCCTCTCCGGCACGGATGTTCGGCCTCTACCCGAAGAAGGGCACCATCGCGCCGGGCGCGGACGCCGACGTCGTCATCTACGACCCGCATGCCCGGCAGACGATCTCCGCGGAAACGCACCACATGAACGTCGACTACTCGGCGTACGAGGGACGGCAGCTCACCGGCCAGGTGGAGACCGTCCTCTCGCGCGGTGAAGTCGTCGTCGACGAACGGAAGTTCACCGGCCGGGCCGGTCACGGTATGTACACCCCGCGCGCCACCTGTCAGTACCTGGACTAGGAGCAACCGCCATGGACTTCGGACTCGTCCTCCAGACCGATCCGCCCGCCTCGGCCGTGGTCGGGCTGATGCGCCGCGCCGAGCGGAACGGATTCCGCTACGGATGGACCTTCGACTCGGCGGTGCTCTGGCAGGAGCCCTTCGTCATCTACAGCCGGATCCTGGAACACACGGAGCGGCTCGTCGTCGGCCCGATGGTCACCAACCCCGGCACCCGCACCTGGGAAGTCACCGCCTCCACCTTCGCCACCCTCAACGAGATGTACGGCAACCGCACCGTGTGCGGCATCGGGCGCGGCGACTCGGCGATGCGCGTGGCCGGCCGCAAGCCGAACACCCTGGCCAGGCTCGGCGAGGCCATCGACGTGATCCGCGACCTCGCCGAGGGGCGCGAGGCCACCGTCGACGGGCAGCCCGTCCAGATCCCCTGGGTGAAGAACGGCCGACTTCCCGTCTGGATGGGGGCGTACGGACCCAAGGCCCTCGCACTCGCCGGACAGAAGGCCGACGGGTTCATCCTGCAGCTGGCCGATCCCTACCTCACCGAGTGGATGGTCAAGGCGGTGCGGGACGCGGCGGCCGAGGCCGGCCGTGACCCGGACTCCATCACCATCTGCGTTGCCGCGCCCGCCTACGTGAGCGAGGACCTGGACCACGCCCGCGAGCAGTGCCGCTGGTTCGGCGGGATGGTCGGCAACCACGTCGCCGACCTCGTCTCCCGGTACGGGGAGCACTCGGACCTCGTGCCCGAGGCCCTCACGGCGTACATCGCGGGACGGTCGGGATACGACTACAGCCATCACGGCCGCACCGGGAACCCGGACACGGCCTTCGTTCCCGACGAGATCGTCGACCGGTTCTGCCTGCTGGGCCCGGCCGAGGCGCACATCGAGAAGCTGCAGGCCCTGCGGGACCTGGGCGTCGACCAGTTCGCCGTCTACAACATGCACGACGCGCGGGAGGCGACCATCGACGCCTACGGCTCGACGATCATTCCCGCGCTCTCCGCCTGACCCGTTCCCACGCCACCGTCTCCACCCACCGTCCGCACCGCAAACCCCCCGCGCCCCGCACGGCACCGCTCCCGAGCGAAGGGTCCCGTCGCCATGACCGCCACCGTCCCACCCGGCCCAGCCGGCACACCGTCCGGTCCCGGGGAGCAGATAGTCGACCCGTCCGGCCGGATCGAACTCGCCCCCGGGTCCGTCCCCGGCGACCCCCGCTTCGTCAACGACGACCTGCTGCCCGTCCCCCTGGAGCGGCGCCGCTGGACGACGTACAACTTCGCCGCCCTGTGGATCGGGATGGCGCACAACATCCCGTCCTGGCTCCTGGCCTCGGGGCTCGTCGCCCTCGGCATGGACTGGAAGCAGGCCGTCTTCACGATCGCCCTGGCCAACCTGATCGTGCTGGCACCGATGCTGCTCACCGGGCACGCCGGACCCAAGTACGGGATACCGTTCCCCGTGCTGGCCCGGGCCTCCTTCGGGCTGCGCGGAGCCAACCTGCCCGCGCTGATCCGGGCGGGTGTCGCCTGCGCCTGGTTCGGGATCCAGACCTGGATCGGTGGAGTCGGCATCTTCACACTGCTCGGCAAGATCTTCGGCGGCTGGGCACAGGCCGACGAGATCGGTGGGCAGCCGTGGACGCTCTGGCTCTGCTTCGCCCTCTTCTGGGTACTCGAACTCGCGATCATCTACCGGGGTATGGACACCCTGCGGCGCTTCGAGAACTGGGCGGCGCCCTTCGTCATCGTCGGCGCGGTGGTCCTCCTGGTGTGGATCGCGGTCAAGGCGGGCGGTCTCGGCCCGCTCCTGGACCAGCCGTCCGCGCTCGGCTGGGGGTCCGACTTCTGGCCGGTCTTCTTCCCGTCCCTGATGGGCATGATCGCCTTCTGGTCCACGCTGTCGCTGAACATCCCCGACTTCACCCGCTTCGGGGCGGGTCAACGCGCCCAGATCTGGGGCCAGTCGCTCGGACTGCCGACCACCATGACGTTCTTCGCGCTGCTCTCCGTCTTCGTCACCTCCGGCTCGCAGGCGGTGTACGGGGAGGCCATCTGGGACCCGGTGCAGCTCGTCGCCAAGACCGACAACGTCTTCGGGCTCCTCTTCGGCCTGATCACGGTGCTGATCGCAACGATCTCCGTGAACATCGCCGCGAACGTCGTGTCACCGGCGTACGACCTGGCGCACCTGGCCCCGAAGTACATCAACTTCCGCACGGGTGCCCTGATCACGGGAGTTGTCGGCGTCCTGATCATGCCGTGGAAGCTCACCGAGACCCCCGAGCTGTACATCTTCACCTGGCTCGGCCTGGTGGGGGGTCTGCTCGGCACGGTGGCAGGCATCCTGATCGCCGACTACTGGATCATCCGCCGCACCGTCCTGGACCTGCCCGACCTCTACCGGCCCGGCGGCCGCTACTGGTACACGAACGGCTGGAACGGGCGTGCCGTGGCGGCCTTCGTGACCGGCGGCGTTCTCGCGGTGGGCGGCTCCCACTCCGCCCCGGGCAAGGGGCCGTTCCCCGCCGACGGCCTGATCCCGTTCCTGAAGCCCCTCGCCGACTACGGCTGGGCTGTCGGCCTCGCCTCGTCCCTCCTCCTCTACACCCTCCTCAGCGCCGGCGAACGAACCAGACGCTGAGAGCCCTTGGGGAGCCTGTACCCGGCGTACGGCCCGACCCGTCTGCCGCTACCAGCGGTTCTGCCCTGGAAGGGCCTCTGACCTGCATCGGATGCATCGGAGGCCCCTTCTGGGCGCCCCTCGACAGTCTCTGGGAAACGAGGCTCGGAGCAGCTGCCGGTTGGGCGCCTGCGCGACGGTGCTCCTTTCATAGGGGGAGGGCGGAAGCCCGCGGTCCTCGACGGCGGCCGTCAGGCACGCAGCCACGCACTTTCCCGGTGGAGGGGTCAGCAGCTCGACGCGCCGGAGGCATCGGCCTGGCCCTGGCCGATCGCGACCAGGGCGCGGTCCAGGACTTCCTGGACGTGGCCGAGGGCCGAGATCGTGGTCACCAGACCCTGGGCCCGGTAGCGGTCGACGACCGGCGCCGTCAGGCTGCGATGAACCTCCAGTCGCTGACGGACAGTTGCCTCGCGATCGTCATCGCGCTGGTACAGCACACCGCCGCATACATCGCAGACTCCTGACACTTCGGGCGGGCTGTGGCCGACATGGAAGATATGTTCGCGGTCCCGACGGCAGAGCCGCCGTCCAGCGATCCGCCTCACCACCTCGGCCTCGGAGATCTCCAGGTCGAGCACGGCATCCAGCCTCGACTCCGAATCGGCCAGAATGCCGTCCAGCGCCTCCGCCTGGACCAGGTTGCGGGGGAAGCCGTCCAGCAGGAACCCGCGCGTGGTGTCCGGGCGGGCAAGCCGCTCTTCGATCACCCCGATCGTGACCTCGTCCGGCACCAGGAGGCCGGCACGCATGTGCGTGCGGGCGTTCCGCCCGAGCTCGGTGCCCTGGTCGATGTGCTCGCGGAACAGGTCACCGGCGGAGATGTGCTGGATCGACAGCTGCGCGGCAAGGCGCAGTGCCTGCGTGCCCTTGCCGGCTCCGGGCGGCCCGATCAGGAGGAGGCGCATCGATGAGGTGTCCCTTCGTCGTACGGCGTGGCCGGGATCGATCCCAGGGTTCGAAGTAGCTGGGCGTCGTGACTGCGTGGACGGCCTTTGCGCATCCCAGCAGATGTATGGGCACCATGAGGTCTTTCGCCTCGGTGCCCAGGCATTTCCGCGGCAGGCACCGCGGTTCTCAGGCTGTGCGACAGGTGACCTTACAGGGCGCCCCGACCCTGCTGCATGCCGTCACGAGCCCCGTTAGTATCGCCAAGTGGCGCGCGTTGCGGGCTAGTTCGGACGGGGGTCCTCGAATATGGTCACGGTTCTATTCGTACACGGTACGGGCGTGCGCGAGCCGTCCTACAGCCAGGCGCTGGAAGAGATACGGAACGGCATGGCCCGCGTCCGCCCCGATGCCCACGTCGAACCCTGTGACTGGGGCACCTCACTCGGGTCGTACTTGAGGGCGGGCGGCGTGTCGATACCCGGATACCCGGAGTACCTGGCGGCTACCGCCGAGGAGGCAGGAGCGGGAACGGCGGAATCCGGGGTGGTGGCGGCCGGGTCGCACCCGCTTCCCTCCGACGGCTTCGAGGGTGGCGGTGAAACGGACGAGGCACGGCTGCGCTGGGCGATGCTGTACGCCGATCCCTTCGCCGAGCTCGGCGTGTACGCCATGTCGGGGAAGCCGTCCGGTTCCGGATCCCCGGCCCTCTTCACCCCGGGTGTGATCTCCACCGGCGACCAACTCCTGGCGGTGCTGTCCCGGTTGGAGGCGTCCGATGCCGTGCGTGAGGCGTGGGCATCCTTCGTGTCCGGCCCTTCACTCACCGAAGGAGTCGCAGCCCTGCTGGCCGCGCAGGAATTGCGCCGGGCCGTCGTTGTCGCGCCCGCCGGGGGCGACGCCCTTCCCCGGCTGGCCGCCCGTGCTCTGACCGCCTGGGCGATGACGCAGTCGCCCAGGGAGGCCGGCACGTTCCCGGTCCCGGAGCGGGACGATCTCGTGGACCTCCTCACGAACGAACTCGGAGGCGACGCCAAGGGGCTGAACGACGCCCTGGTCTCCGCCCTCGGGTATTCGGCACGACTCTTCGAGCGTTCGTTCGGCTCGCGGATGCTGGTGTCCCGGCGAGCCCGGCTCAGCAATCGCTCGGTGGGCTTCTTCGGAGACATACTCAGCTATCTGACACGTGGCCAGGCAGTGCGTGACCACGTGGCCGGCACCATTCGGGCGCTTCCCGACCGGGGGCCCGTGGTCCTGCTCGGGCACAGTCTGGGTGGGATCATCGCCTTCGACCTGCTGGCGGCCCAGGCCTCGAACCCCGTCGCGGACATGCTGGTGACCGTGGGTTCGCAGGCGCCCCTGCTGTACGAACTGGACGCGCTGCCGTCCCTTCCCTACGGCACCGGACTGCCCGGCGCGTTCCCCCGCTGGCTCAACGTCCACGACCGCCGCGACCTGCTCTCCTACGTTGCGGCCGAGGCCTTCGGGAACGACCCGCGCGTCACGGATGTGGCGGTGGACAACCGCCAGCCGGTCTCCGCGGCCCACAGCTCCTACTGGGCCAACGCGGATCTCTACCAGGTCCTGGCCGATGCACTTCCCGGCTGATCGGGGAGCCCTTACCCTGGGCCCCCACCTCGACTCGGACACACGTCACGGTGCAAGAGAGGACGCGCGTGGCCACGGGAGGATTCGATGCCGTACAACACCGCGTCCTGCGCGCGGTGATCACCGTGCTGGAGGACCCGGCGGGGCGGCTCCTCAACGACAGCAGCCGGGACCTGTGGCGTCAGATGATCCACCAGCACATTCCCGGCCTGACGCCTGCGAGCTTCACCGTGACACGTCAGGAATTCGTCAGCATCGTGTACAGCTGCGCGGCGTTGGACGACGGCATGGACCTCCTGGTCGAGGCCACCTGCCTGGTCACGCCCGCTCTGGAGCCGGCGCTGCTCCTCCTGCTGTCGCAGTGGAAGGCGCGGCTGGCGTTCCCGGGTCCTGACTGGGAGCCACTGCGCCGCGTGCTGGATGTGCCGGTGGCCGATTTCGGTGCCCTGGTGGACCGGGCGACGGACGGTCTGGCACGCCTGCCCGAGAACTGCGCCACGCCCTGGGAGGCGTTCCTGCATCTGGCTGACCAGAACGGGCGCCCCGGCGAACTGATGCCCGCCATGGCCTTCCTGGAGCACCTGTCACCCTTCTCCGAAGTAGCTTCGGGGGTGGGGGAGTTGCGTACGTGGAACGATCACTTCGCCGACCTGTGGAACCTGTCCGCGCCGCTGGCCGATCTGCGGGCCGCCCTCAGGGACGGCACCGACTCCCGCACCGCCGGCTCCGATGACGTCCCGGAACGCGGGCGGGGTGGCCAGGCCCGGCCGCTGATCAGGATCTACGTCAAGGTGGAGCCGGACCGTACTCCCCACAGCGGCGCGGGCAGGCGGCGGATGAGCAGGGCGCAGCGCTACTACGTCTCCGCCTGTGTCAGATATCCGGACTCGAACGCACTCCAGCGGGATCCTCACACCGAGCCGCTGGTATCAGTGACCAGATCTCAACTACCATATGAAATGGCCAAGTTACTCACTCACATGACGCAGTTGCGCCACTCCCGCGCGGACAACGCCGCCTTGGAGGTCTTCCTTCCGGCGGAGCTGCTCACCGAGCCCGTGGAGTGGTGGGATCGTGATCCCTCGCTGGGCTTTCCCAATGCTCTGCTGAGCCGATACCGGGAGATCATGCTGCACAGCCTGGAGCGCGTACAGCGTCCCACCTTCCACAACGCGTGGCGCGCCCGCTGGGCGCACTGGCGGACCGGCGACGGCCGGGGCCAGATGTACGAATGCGCTCCCGAAGGGCTGACGGATGCCGAGCACCTCGCCCTGCTGGACGCGAAGATCGGGCGGGACGACGACGTGGTCGGCATGGTGCTCAGCAGGCCGCCGCACCGCGAGAGCGAATTGGGACTGCGCGAGCTGAGTCTCGCCCTGGACCTCGGAGTGCCCATAGTCGTCTACCACCGGGCGGATCCCGCGTCAGCGGTGTTCCGGAGCATTATTCGTGAAAGCTTGGCCAATGAGGGGCTGGCACACCTTCCGGAAAGTGCGCAACAGTGGAAGTCCGACGTTGCCGTCCGCGCCACGGTCGCAGGCGAGTCAAGTGCTGTACGGGAGCGAGACGTTGACGCGATCCGTTCGATGAGCATGATCTGGGACGACCCCGAGCATCTTCTTGAGGGCGGGCAGAACGCTCCTGCCACCTTTGTAGGGGGGACCGAGTGAACGCGGCGGACAACGACGGCCGGCTCTACCGGGGCACCGGAGACCCGTTACCCGACGAGGCGTACGAGCAGCGCACCTGGCCCGAAGGGCCGCCGTGGCGCACCTTCCGCAGCGCGGCGACCATGCCTCAGCCACCGGACGACGACGAGGCCGACCGCCGGCTCGGCCCGCCAGGACGACGGCGGGTCCCTCGCGCCGAGGAGCTTCGCCTGGTGAACGCCGCGCTCCTGCTTCGCAGGCCCCTGCTGGTCACCGGCCGGCCAGGTGTGGGAAAATCGGGCCTCGCCTACCGGATCGCCCGGGAGTTACGGCTCGGACGGGTCTTGCACTGGCCCGTCACCAGCCGGACGACGCTGACCTCCGGTCTGTACGAGTACGACGCCATCGGACGGGCGCAGGCCACCCAGGACGCGGCCGAGGGCGCCGGACGGCCCGGCGTCGGGAACTACGTCCAGCTGGGGCCGCTGGGCACGGGCATGCTCCCCTACCGGCTGCCGCGCGTGGTCCTCATCGACGAGATCGACAAGTGCGACGCCGATCTGCCCAATGACCTGCTGACCCTGTTCGAGGACGCCTGGTTCGAAGTGCCACCCCTCGTACGGGTGAAGCAGGCGGAAGCATCAACCACCGTCCATACGGCTGATCCCGGGCACAGCGCGGTGGTCGAGAACGGAGTGGTCAGGGCGCACGTCTTCCCCGTCGTCGTCATGACCTCGAATGGTGAACGCGATTTCCCCGAAGCGTTTATGCGGCGCTGTCTGCGGCTCAACATTCCTGACCCCGACGCGGAGACGTTGGGCGAACTCGTCTCCGGACATTTCGGCGATCTTCTCGGCGACAGGCAGGACGCGCTGATCCGTGACTTTCTCCGACGGAGCTCCCGGATGGGCGGGCTGGCCGCCGATCAGTTGCTGAATGCCGCGCATTTGGCGACATCGGGCCTCTACCAGCAGGACGGAAGCGACGCCAACGAGTGGCAATCGGTCCTCGCCGCCATTTGGCACCCGCTGGGCGGTGAAGGGGCGGATTCGGGGTGACCGGGGAATCTTCGAGGGCCGGAGGCACTGGTGCGCAGCACCGTCGCGACGGTCCGATGAGCCCGCCTGACGGCGATCCGCTGCCTCTCACCGGTCTGTACCCATGGGAGGTGGCCGACTCGTTATGGCTGGCGGCAAACCATCCTGGACTCGCCACCGACGAGGACCTGGCGGACACCGGTCGTGAGGACGCCGAGCCGTCGGATCCTGCGCCCGCACGGCAGGACGACGACCGGGTGACCGAGCCGGAGCAGGTAGACGGTGACGATGCGCCGCAACCGGAACAGCAGCGGCCTCCGAGGCCCGAACCGCTGCCGCCTGCCGCAGGGGGCGACGGACCGCCATCCGTCGACGGGCCGGGTACGAGGGACACCCTCGCGCCGACGGCCGAACTGCCCGCGGTCCCGCAGCTGCGTACCGCCGTCGGCCCCGGCGCGGCCGACCGCCCTCCGCGCGACCGTCTGAGCCTCGGTCGTGCGCTGCGTCCGCTGCGCTCCTTCGTCGCGTCCGCCCACTCCGACGTCCTGGACGAATCGGCGACGGCGGAACGGATCGCGGCGGCCCCGCACCTGCCACCGGTGCTCACGCCCGAGCCGGAGCGGCAACGGAGCGCGGTCCTGGTGATCGACACGGCCCCGCACATGACCATGTGGCGGCCGGCGGTGAAGCACTTCCGGACGATGCTGAGCCGGTACGGCGGAATGCGCGACGTGAAGATGATGACGCTCGACACCGCCGATGCCGCGCGTGTGCTGCTGCGTGGCCACGGGCAGGCGTCGCACCCGCAGCCGCCACGCGGCCTCGTCGACCCGACGGCGCGGCAGATCGTCTTCCTGGTGACGGACGGCGTCGCGCCGGCCTGGCGCTCCGGGGCCGCGCAACGACTGGCCGCCCTCTGGGGGAAGTTCCAGCCCGTGGTGGTGCTCCAGCTGCTGCCACAGCGCCTGTGGCCCAGCACAGGACTCTTTCCGGTACGGGTGAGACTCCGTGCCCAAGGGCCCTGGTCGGCCAATGCGCAGGTGCACTGGGAGCCCGCAGAACCGCTTGCCGCGTCGCTCCCGCGCGATCCCTCCGACCAGGTCGTCCTCGTCCCGGTGCTGGAACTGGGCGCCGAGTGGCTCGGTCCCTGGGCCCGGTTCGTGGCGGGAACCACGCCGCGCTGGGCGGACATGGCGGCGATCCTCACCAGCACCCGGCCGCTGCCGTCCCCCGCGCCGTCACCCGTTCAGGGGCTGACCGCCGCCGAATTGGTTGCGCGGTTCCGCACGAGGGCTTCGGCTGAGGCGTTTTCGCTGGCCACGCGCCTGGCCGCGGTACAGCTGGACCTGGAAACCATGTCCGAGGTGAAGCGGCAGGTCATGCCACGCGCTTCGCGAGCGCATCTCGCGGAGCTGCTGATCAGCCCACTGGTCGATCCCCTGCCCGGGTGTGACGGGGAATCCTACGTATTCGTCGACGGTGCCCGCGAGGAGCTACTCGCCGCAGGCAGCAGAACGGCCACGGCACGAGCACTGAAAAAGGCGGCAGAGTTTTTGGCCCCGCGTAATGAAGCGGCGCGTGAGTTCCTCGGCTACTTACATGGTTCCGAAGAATCGCCGCACCATGAGGAAGCGCTCACGACGGTCGAGTCGACCACGGAGAACCTTCGCTTCCGGCAGGCCGAACATGCGGCTCTGCAGGCGATTTCCGGAAACCATCTCCACCGCGCCCGGCGCCTCGGCGAGCACATCGGGGCCGGTCCGCCGGCCGCTGAGAACACGCCCGGGTCCGATGCCGTACGCAACCCTTCACGGCCTTCTCCCGATGAGACACTCCCCGACGACACCGACAGTACGATCCCCGCCCCTGGAGGCCCACAAGTGAGTACGGTCCGCCCCTCGGTAGAGAGCCCGGCCCCGGTACCCCCGGCACCCCCGGCCGGAGGCGGTGCGCGGCCGCCCATGCCCGCCGTCTGGGGCAACATGCCTCCGAGGAACCTCGTATTCACCGGACGCGAAGAATTGCTGATCAATCTGGAACGCGGTCTGCAGGACGGGCCGACCGCGGTGCTCCCGCATGCGCTGCACGGAATGGGCGGTGTCGGGAAGTCACAACTCGCACTCGAATACGTATACCGGCATGCCGCCGAATACGAAGTTGTCTGCTGGATCCCGGCAGAACGGCCCACGCAAATTCAACAGGCGTTTGTCGAACTGGCCCGGCGACTCCACCTTCCGGTGAGCAGCGAGGCGATTACCGCAGTGCCGGCGGTCCTGGAGGCGCTGCGTATCGGAAACCCGTACGGTAAATGGCTTCTGGTGTTCGATAATGCCGAAAGTCCGGCCGCGGTGCAGGAATACTTCCCGAGCACGCCTGCGGGCGGACCGGTAGGCTCCGTAATCGTGACATCGCGTAATCCCCAGTGGAACACCTTGGCCCACCCGTTGGAAGTCGATGTGTTCGAGCGGGAAGAAAGCATCCAGCTGCTGCGGCGGCGCAACCCCGATCTGTCCACCGCGGACGCGGACATGCTCGCCGAGGTCCTCGGCGACCTGCCGCTCGCGGTGGAGCAGGCATCGGCGTGGCGCGCAGAGACCGGCATGCCTCCGGCCGAATATCTGAGGGTGTTCGAAGAGAAGAGCGCTGAGCTGATGGCGGTGTCCCCGCCGACTCAGTACGAGAAGACCGTCGCCACCGCGTGGAACGTCTCCCTCGACCATGTCGAGGGGAAGAACGCCGGGGCCATCCAACTCCTGGAACTCTGCGCCTATTTTGCGCCGGAACCGGTTTCCAGGCAGTTCTTCTCCAATGCGGTTTCCGAGCCGATCGCCCCGGAGCTGGACCGGATCTTCACCGACCCGATCCGGCTCAGCCGGGCCATCCGCGAGATCAGCCGCTACTCCCTGGCGAAGATCGACCACCGCACCAACTCGATCCAGATGCACCGGCTGGTCCAGGCGGTGCTCGAAGCGCGCATGGCCGAGGAGCAACGCCGTACGTTCCGGCACGGAGCGCACCTGCTCCTCGCGGCGAACGCTCCCAGCGACCCGCGTGCCCCGCAGAACTGGACGCGTTTCGGTGAGCTCTACCCGCATGTCATCGCCTCCAAGGCGTCGCTCTCACCCCACCGCAATGTGCGCCAGATGGTCTACAACGTCGCGGAGTACCTCTTCTACTGGGGCGATCACGAGGCGGCGTTGGACTTCTCCAGCGAGACGTACGAGAACTGGTGCCGGCTCTTCGGCGAGGACGACCCCCAGACGTTGATTCTCGGTCGGCATGTGCGCTTCATCATGTGGACGATGGGCCGCTATCCGCAGGCCGCGGCCCTCGGGGAGCGCATGCTTGCCACACTGGAGGGGGCCAGCCCGGATCTCGAGGAGGAGTACCTGCGCGTCAAGGGCCAGGTGTCCGGTGACCGCCGAGCGCGCGGGGACTTCCGAGGCGCGCTGGAGTTCGACGAGGAGGTCTACGCGCGGGCCGTCAGATCGTACGGCGACGAGGACCCCGAGACCCTGCTCCACGCCCACAACCTCGCGGTGACCCGGCGCGGCAACGGCCTCTTCCGCGAAGCGCGGGACCTGGACGAGGCGAGCTGGCGCACCAAGGTGCAGATGTTCGGCGCGGACGCTCCCACCACCCTCAACTCGGAGGTCTCACTCACCCTGGACAAGCAGGAACTCGGGGAGTACGCCGCGTCGGAGAAGGCCTGCGAGGACGCGGTCGACACGTTCCGCAGTACGTTCGGCGAATTCCACCCGTCCGCACTGCGGGCGGTGGCGAGGCTCGGGGTGGCGCAGCGCAAGGCGGGCCATCACGAGGCTGCGCAGGCAAGCACCGAGCTGGCCCGGACCGCGCTCATCGACCGGTACGGCGAGCGCAGCCCCGACGGTTTGCAGGCCTCGCTCAACCTCTCCATCGACCTGCGGCAGAACGGGAAGCTCCAGGAGGCGCTGACGCTGGGGGAGCGGACCCGGGCGTTGTACGCGGAGGTATTCGGCAAGGACCATCCGCACACCGTCGCGGCCGATGCCAATCTGGCCGTGACGCTGCGGCTTCTCGACCGGGTGGACGAGGCGCGGAAGCTGAACGAGTCGGCACTGGCCCGTTTCCGGGCACCGCTCGGCGACACACACCCGCACACCTTGATCTGCGCGATCAACCTGGCCAACGACCTCTTCGCCCAGGGAGATGCCGCCGCCGCTCTGGAACTCGACCGGAGGACGACGGCAGCGCTGATCGAGAAGTTCGGCGAATCCCACCCCACCGTGCTGGTGCTGCGTGGCAACACCGCGTCGGACCTGAGGGCGCTGGGCCGTACCGGGGAGGCCGAGGAACTGCACCGGAGTGCTGTGGACGCGATCAACGAGCAGTTGGGACCGGATCACCGGGCCAGCGCCGACACGCTCGCCTGGCGCCGGGCCAACTGCGATGTCGACCCCATGCCGATCTAACGGACGCCGGGTGGACCGGTATCGCCCTGGCCGAGCCAAGCAGCCAGGGCGATCGGGTCCGGGGCCCGCTGTGACATCCGCCGGGCGGCACTGTGAACGGCCGCGACCACTTCAGGCACCGCCGTCAGGGCCTGGACGGCCTCCGGAGCGCGGCCGGCGTCCGCCAGGGCCAGCCCCAGGCCCGTCCATGCCCCGGGGCCGGCGGATGCGCTCCGGATCTCCCGCGCGTAGAGGCGTCGCGCAGCGGCGAAGTCGGCGCAGGCCCAAAGGACATCGGCCGGCCGGGCCCCGGCGACCCCGGGCACGTGGTCACCCTGGCTGCCGCGCATCTTGTCGAGTGCAGCGGGGTCGGCGAGGCCGACGCGCACCAGCACGGCGCGGGCGTCGAGGTGCCGCGCCCCGGATTCCCGGATGTCCGCGTGCGGACGTGGTGGCAGCGCGGGCGGTTGCTTCCGGCCCTCACACCAGGCGGCCGCCAGCCGCCCCACGTCGTCCGGATGAGGCCGCACATGGGCCAGCCTCCACGTCGCCCGGTGATCGGCGGCCATCCGGCGGGCCATCGTCACCTCAGGGCCCTCACGGGTCCGGTCGTGCAGCCTGAGGACCGCCCCGAGCAGGTCCTGCAAGGCGTCACGTCCCAGCGCGGTCAGAGTGGGGTCCGTGGTCAGGTCCGGCACGATGTCGGCCAGCTGGCCGAGCCACAGGGCACTTTCGAAGCGGGCGAGGCTGCTGATGTGACCGGTGAGCCGTACGGCGCAGGCACTCCAGAACCGCGCCACCGCCGTGAAGGCGTAGGCGCCCTGCAGCATTCCCCCGAGCGGTCGGGGGTCATCTCGCCAAGGAGCGTAGTAGAAGCGCTGCTGCTCGGCCGGGGGCGCGGGCTCGTGGAGCGGATACAGGTGCATCAGTGCGCTGAGCTTGCTGTGCTGGAGTTCGTGCACCAGCGTGGCCGCACAGAGGGGCGCCGTATCCGGCATGGACGATGCCAGTCCGCCGACGCCGTGCCCGCTGCTGACGCTGCGTACCCGGAACCGTTCGTGGGCCGGCATCGGCTGGAGGGAGCGCAGCAACCCGACGGCCGCGTAGGCCGTCGGCGGATCCGCGGTGGTCAACAGCCCGTACGCGTCCTGCAGCAGTCTGCTCCAGGAGTCGTACGCGCTCTGTGTCAACCGCTCGGCCGCACCGTCCGGCAGAGGGGCGAGCCGGTGGTGGCCGAGGTCGTCCAGGGTGATCCGGCGGGAAGCGCCTGCGCCGAGAGCCGGCCGACGCTGGGGCAGCCAGCCACGCGCAGGGCGCTCCGGGCCGGAGGGCAGACGGAGATGGCCGTATGCGCCCATGAGGGTGAGCCGGCCGCCCACCGACCGGACCTCTGCCACGGTCCAGGCGTTCCGCTGCCGGTGCACCGAGGGCAGCCGTGCCAGTCCCATCGTGGGCAGCCAGACGCTCTCCTGGAGGGCCGGGACGGGAAAGCTGAAGGTGAGGCCCGCCCGTGCGGCGGCCACGGCGGCCAGGGTGTGCAGATGTCCTGCCTCGGCCCACAAAGGGGTCTCGGCGCGGCCGGCGGAGCGCAGCCGGGTCAGCAGACGGGTAAGCCACAGCCCGGTTTCCGGAAGGAGGAGCAATTCCTCCACCGCTGCCGGATTCCGGTGCTGTGCCGCGGCGAGCAGGTCCCAGGCCCGCTGGGCGGAAGGGAGCCGGCCGGTCACCCCGGCCAGAGGGCTGAGAGCGTCCATCAGCAGATCGAACAACAGCAGGCGGTGGCTGTACTCGGCTCGCGACAGCGCGGCGAGCGTGGCGGGACTGCCGTCGGCGCGCGCGAGTTCACGGAATTGCTGAGGTGTCAGTGAATGCCGCGACTCCGCTTCGTGCAGTGAGTCAGGGCACATACGCTCCCTCTGCCTTGGCGCCGGATCAGGACGGGCCGGGGACGTCAGGCGGTCCAGCTGTTCTCCCCGCCTGCAACGCTTCTGGCCGACCGCCCGACTTCCTCCAGCAGCCGCTTCTTGGCGGCCGCTCTGTCGTCGTTCGATCGAGCGCGCAACGCCTCCAGGGACGTGCCGGTGAGATCAGGCAGATCCGATATGGCGGCGCTTTTCGGCTTTACCACTGCCGTGAGACCTCCCCCGAGTCAGTGCGATGCGATGTTCGACCCGCACTTACATGATGTCCTATGCATGCGCTGCTGGAAACATGCTCAACCGGTCAAGCCTGCGCCATCACAGGCCTGAAGTGGCTGAATCACGAAGCGTCAATTCGCGTCGAGATGAGGCGGAGTAAACCACTCCGGATAACTCCGGAAGGCCTCCAGGAGGTCGTCGAGCGCGGTCGTACCAGGGTCGACCAGGGACACCGCCGACCACAAGTGCGTCAGTCCGTCACCGAATGCCAGACAGGTTTCGACGAGATCCAGGATTTCCAGGAGCATGACCCCTGATCTGGCGACACTTCCCGCCATCTCGGCAGGAAGCAAGGCGATGACCTGACTACGCGACTCCGGCTGCCGCATCACTCCCACCGCCGCCAGTGCGTCGCGCAGACGGCGTTTGTCGGACAGTTCGAGTCTCTGCCGAGGAATCCTCCGACTCACGGCGGTCCGCCCGGCCTCCCCGTCCCCTTCGAACCAGAGAGAGGTGGTGGTCCCGAACCGGCGGCGCAGCGCTTCGGCCAGGGGGCGCGGAGACCGCCGCCAGTCGGGGTGCTCGCGCAGCATCCGCAGAGCCTCGGCACTGAACACGCCCGAGCGCAGTCCATTGCGCGTCGCCTCGCCCGGACCGCAGGCGAACAGCACGTACTGATCAGCCTGCTGACGTGGAGTCGAACGCGGTATCGGGTCGGGCCGCAGGGTCCCAGCCGTCGTCGCCGGGTCGGCGTAGGTCTGGCAGGCGTCGAACAGCCAGAGCTGGCGCGGATGCCCCGGTGCGCCGTCCGACCGGTACATCGCGAGCACCGCTTCGACGTCCAGGCCGCGCAGGTCCCGGTGGACCGCATCGGCGAAGAGCAGTCGGCGGCTGTGATCGGCGTCGATGAGGCCGTGCCCGGACCAGGCGACGAACAGCCAGTCGGTCCGCTCGTCCGCCAGTTCCCGGGTCAGCACCTGGTGCACGGTGTTCCGGTCGGCCGGGCGGTACGGCAGGCCGAAGCCGTCGGCGAGTTCGCGGTTGCGCTCGAGTGGAGAGAGCAACAGGGTCAGGGACTCGTCCCTCACCCCGATCTCCCTCAGCCAGTCCGCGTACCCCAACGCGTCGTGCACCGGCCCGTCGAGATTCCAGGCCGACCCCGCCTCGTAGGACTCCACCCCGACCACGAGCGCCCGCATTCATGTCTCCCGTCGCCATAACCACAGCCATTGTGGGGCAACGGCACTACCTCGGGCGGTAGTTGGACGACGTCGTGTCTTTGCGAAGTACTGCCGGGGGACTTGGTGCAGGCTGGACCGGACTGCTGCCTGGGCGCCTCAGACGGGCGCGGGCGTCTCGCCCAGCAGGGCGCTGACGTCCACCGTGTCCTCCGCGGGCGGCGTGGCCGCGGGTACCGGCCTGTCGAAACCGGAGAAGTCCACGGCCGCGTCCGCCCCGTTGCCCTCCACGGTGATCCGCACCGGGTAGGGCTTGCCCTCGGTGGCCACGTACAACGTCAGCTCCTGGTCGTCCCCGGTCCGGGTGACGGGGACTGCCCGTACCCCGTCGACCGTCGTGCGGGTGCCCTTGGTGAGCGTTCCCCCGGGCGCATCGGCATGGTCGGAGAGCAGCTCGTGGAACGTGTCGAGGTCGCACACCTGCACCATGGTGCGCAGCCTCGCGTCCGAGGCCTCGCCCTTCATGTACCGCCCGGCCAGAATCGCGTCGAAGGTCGTGCCCCCGACCGGGACCTGGTTCTTCCAGAAGTTCGAATCCGGCTTCAGCCAGACCATGTCGCCACGCTTGACGATCTCGACCGAGCCCTCGTCCTTGCCCAGCTCGATACCGCCCACGCAGTTGCCGTCCTGGTCCAGTGTGAGGTCGACCGTCATGGAGGAACGTCCCTCGCCCGGATCGCCCTCCGAGTGCAGGTGCAGCGACCGGGCGTCGAGCAGGGCGTCACGGGAGCGGTCGGCGATCTCACGGGCGGGGAGCGACTCGATGTCGTCGTCCGCGTGGGCCACCGCGCCACTCGTCACGGTGAGTACGACCACCGCCGCGCAGGCGGCCGCACGGGCGGTGATGCGCTGTCCGGTCACGGCGCCTCCTCGGAAACAGCCTTGTCCAGGCTTCATTCGAGCGTGCGTTCCCCCGAAGCGAGCGTACGCCGGAGATTCTTCGCCCGCGCGGCGGAAAGGGTGCACGGAAAGTGAGGTTCGGCGGTGTTTTCGGTTACGGAACGTGGGGGAGAGCTGTCGTGAAGAGCAAGGGATCAAAGGGGAGTCATGAAGAAGCTGTCCAGGGGGAACGCCGTTCGCACCCTGCTGCGCGGTGCGGCCGTCACGGGCCTGACCGTGGCGCTGGCCGTGCCGGTGACCGCGGCGGTCGCCGTGGCACCGGCCGCGGTGCCGCCCGGTCTGTCCTGCCACACGGGGAAGCATGCGATCGACGACTACACGGGGTACGCGCTGTGCCGGAACAACGGATCGTCGCCGCAGACCTTCTGGGTCCATCTGGTCTGCGGCTGGTCCCCGGACGTGGACGGTGAGCACGTCACGCTGAACCCGGGCCAGTCCGGACAGTCGACCGCCCACTGCGCCGGTCTCGGCTCGGGGATCGGCGAGATCCATGTGAGGCCGTAGGCCTTCGCGCCGTCTGCGCCGCGCGCGGCGCGGACGGTCCGTCCGGCAGGCATGCTTGAGTGGACCCCGCCCCATGGTTACTCTCCAGTAGGACCGCTCGGGCGGCCCTGGGGTGGACCTCGGGGAGTGCTCCGGCGGCAGCGAGGAGGCGGCAGCGATGTCTTCGGCAGACCCCGCGGAGCGGACCGGACCGAGCAGGCCGGACGAACCCGCCGAACCCCACGGACTCGTCGGCAGCGCACAGGAACTCGCCGACGGCCGGACGACATCCGAGGAGCTCGTCGCCGCCGCGCTCGCGCGCATCGAGGCGAGCCGCGACACCCTCAACGCCTTCCGCCACCTGCGGACCGAAGCCGCACTCGAAGAAGCCGCCGAAGCCGACCGGCGGCTCGCGGCCGGCGAACGGCTGCCCCTGCTCGGCGTGCCGGTCGCCGTCAAGGACGACACCGATGTCGCCGGTATGCCCACCCACTTCGGCTGCGCGGGCGACCTGCCGCCCGTCACCGCCGACAGCGAGGCGGTCCGCCGGCTGCGTGCGGCCGGAGCCGTCATCGTCGGCAAGACCAACTCCTGCGAGCTGGGCCAGTGGGCCTTCACCGAGGGGCCCGCCTTCGGCGTCACCCGCAACCCGTGGAACACCGCTCACACGCCCGGTGGTTCCTCCGGCGGCTCCGCGGCGGCCGTCGCCGCGGGACTCGTCCCGGCGGCACTCGGTTCGGACGGCGCCGGATCCATCCGTATCCCCGCCGCCTGGACCCACCTCGTCGGCATCAAGCCACAGCGCGGCCGCATCTCCGTCCACCCCAACAGTGACGCCTTCCAGGGCCTCACCGTCAACGGCCCCCTCGCCCGTACGGTCGCCGACGCGGCGCTGCTCCTGGACGCCGCCGCGGGCCCGCACCCCGGCGACCCGCACCGGCCGCCCGCCGTCAGCGCGTCGGCAGCCGCCCGCCGCGACCCCGGCACGCTGCGGATCGGCGTCGCCCTGCGGCCCCCGCTCACCCTCACCCGGAACGCACCCCACCCCGAGGTGGTGCGCGCCGTCACCGCACTCGCCGAAGTCCTGGCCCGCCTCGGCCATCACGTCGAGGAGGCCCGCCCCCGCTACGGACTGATCGGTCTCTCCTTCGTCCCCCGTGCCACCGCCGGAATCGCCGAACTCGCAGCGCTGCACCCCGACCCCGCGCTGCTGGACCCGCGCACCCGCAGCGCCCTGCGCACCGGGACACGCCTCGGCGGCCGGGTGGTCCGGGCGGCCCGGGCCCGCGAGGTGCGCCAGCACCGCAGGATCGGCGCCTTCTTCGACACGGCCACGAGCAGCGGATACGACGTGCTGCTCACCCCGACCACCGCCGCCCCGCCGCCCCGGGTCGGCACCTTCGACGACCTGAGCGCCTGGCGCACCGACCTGGCGATGACCGCGGCATGCCCGTACGCCTGGCCCTGGAACGTCCTCGGCTGGCCCGGCGTCAACGTCCCGGCGGGCTTCACCGGCGACGGCCTGCCCCTCGGGGCCCAGCTGCTCGGCCCGTCGCGCAGCGAGGAACGGCTCGTCTCGCTCGCCGCCCAGCTGGAAGCCGATCAGCGCTGGTACGAGCACCGGCCGCCCAGGGGCGAGCGCGCCTGATCGGGTGCGGGCCGGAGCGGGAGCCGTCAGGGGCCCGCCCCGGCCCACACATCAGATGCCCTTGTCCCGGTGACCCACACCCCGCGTCCGCTCACAACGGCCGACGGGCGCTGACCACCCACACCCCCGCCCGAAGCAACACACCGTCCGCAGTCTCGTACGGCAGCAGGGCCTCCAGCATCGCGGCCCGGGTCGCGTCGGAGACCACGGTCCCCGGGGCACGCGAGACGAAGAACTCCACCGCGTCCCTCGCGTCCCTGCCCCAGCAGGCCGCGGCGGTCACCGGGGCCGTTCCGATGTCCTCGAATCCCGCCGCCCCCAGCACCTGCCGGATCCGCTCGGGTTCCGAGAGGGAGGCCATCGCAGCCGCCACGTCGCCTTCCGCAGCGTGGTCCCGCCCCAGCAGGGAAACGATCAGGCCGAGCGTGACGGACTCCTCGCCCTGCGGAGGCGAGGGCTGCGGGCAGACGAATGCCAGCCGGCCGCCCGGACGCAGCGCCCCGCCGATCCGGGTGAACGCCGCGATGTGGTCCGCGAAGAACATGACACCGCCCCGGCTGATCGCCACGTCGTAGCCGCCCGGCTCGAACGGATGGACCTGGGCGTCCCCCAACTCGTAGGAAACATGCGGGAGATCAGTCAGGGCGCGGGCCCGCTCCAGGAGAGGTGCCGAGATGTCCACGCCGGTGACCCGGACCCGCGGGGCCCGGCGGGCGGCCATCCGGGTCGTGTGGCCGCTGCCGCAGCCGATGTCGACCACTCGGTCGCCGGCCCTGATCGCGGCGGCGTCGAGCAACGGCGCGTCGAACGGTGCCGGCATCGCGTCGTAGCGCTCGGAGTTGGCCGCCCAGTGCATCCCGACCGGACCGTTCCACACGGCGGCGACGCTCATGCCCGCTCCCCGGCGGCCGTCCGCAGATTGGCCTCGACCCGCTCGACGGCGCACATCGCGCCGAAGGCCACCAGGTGGACCAGGCAGTGATCGGTGAACGGCGGCACACGCCACGCCGCCACGTCCTCGTCGGTGATCCGGTACGGGGCGCGCGCCGCGAGCAGGGCAAGCCGCGCGCCCGGCCGCTGCGCCCGGTCGGGCAGCGCGGCGGTCAGGGGCAGGGGCGTGACGCCGTCCCAGCCGGCCACAGACTCCCGTACGAGCGCGGCGTCCTCGTCGCTCAACAGGCCCGCACCCAGCTGCGCCGCCGTGCGCAGCGCGCCGTACGCCGTACCCACCGGGGTGTCCCCGGCCCACCGCGGCGGGTCGCCGGCCGTGTCGAGCAGCGCGAGGCTGTCGCCCGGCCGCAGCTCGCGGCGCACCGTGCGGGCCAGCGAACGGCCCGCCGTGCTCCGCACCAGCCGGTACTTCTCGGCGCCACCCGGCAGCATCACCTCGGACAACAACGAGGACACGACGCGGTTGATGAAGTGGAAGGCGAGCGCCGTCCCCACGTACTCGGGTGCTTCCCCCGCCGGGAACGGCTGCGGCGTACTCATGTCCTTGCCCCAGGCCAGCAGTCGGCGATGGCCCGGCTCGTCCGGATCGTCGCCCCGCAGGATCGTCTCGGCCAGCCGGTGATCACCGGTGGCGTGCAGCAGCACGGCGTGCGCGTGCACACAGAACGGGCAGCGGTTGGCGAGCGAGACCCCCGCCGCCACCACCTCCTTCCCGGTACGGGACGCCTGCCCGGCCAGCAGGGACTCCCGCATCAGGGCCCAGGTGGCGGTGAGCAGCGGAGGGGAGGCGGACAGGACGACGAAGGTCGTGGCGTCCTTGATGCCGAAGTCGGTGGCCAGCTGGGCGTAGACGTCGGCCACCGCACCGGTGGCCGACTTCGGAGGTTCGGGCGAGGTGTATCGGAAAGGTCCGGTCATGGCGACGATGCTCGTCCCCGCCACCCCCTCCCGTCGTCGTACGGCGGAAGGCGGTCCGGGCTGCGCCGGCCCGACGGGTGGGCGACCCCACTACTCCCCGGGGAGCAGCCCGGAACCCGTCCCGGAGGACGACGCGCCCGCACCCGTACGGGAGTTAGGGTGCGGCTCATGCAGGTGCGGGGGGACATCGACCGGCGGGCACTCCTGCTGGACACGGCAGGTGCCGCGGTGATCGGTGCTGCCGTGACCGCGGCGGCCTGGGCGGCGTCCTCGCCGGACGGCCTGGACCTGCTGCTCGTCGCGGCCGGCTCCCTGGCCCTCGCCGCACACCGCCGGGCACCCCGCACGGTGCTGGCCGTGACCACCCTGAGCATGTTCGCGTACGTCCTCCACGCCCACCCGGGCAGCTGGGTGGCGCTGCCTGTCGTGGTCGCCGTCCACGCCGCCGCGCGCGGCGGACACCGGGCGGAGGCGGTCGGGGCCGGGGCCCTGTTCCTCCTCGGCTACTTCGTGGTGCTGATCGTCGCCGTACCGGGAGTCCAGGACACCGTCGAGCGGACGCTGCTCCTGCTGGGCTGGTTCCTCTGCGCGGGGGTCACCGGCCTCATCGACAAGAACTGGCAGGCCTACCTGCGCCAGACCGAACAGCGGGCACTCGACGCCGAACGAACCCGCGAGGAGACCGCGTTGCGTCGTGCCGGGGAAGAACGGCTGCGCATCGCACGGGAGTTGCACGACTCGCTGACCCACTCGATCTCGATCGTCAAGCTCCAGGCGGGCGTTGCCGTGCATCTCGCCCGCAAACGCGGCACCGAGGTGGAGCCCGCCCTGCTCGCCATCCAGGAGGCCAGCGGCGAGGCGATGCGGGAACTCCGCTCGACGCTGGAGGTGCTGCGCACGGACGTGCTCGACCCCGGCACGGGGCTGGACCGCATCGACGAGCTGGCCGAACGGGCGCGGGCCGCGGGCATCGCGCTCGTGGTCACCGTCGACGGCGTCGAACGGCCTCTTCCGCCGATGTCGGCGGAGCCGCGTACCGCATCGTGCAGGAGGCCCTGACCAACGTGGCCCGGCACGCGGACCGCGCCGAGACCACCGTCCGTCTCCTCTACACGGACTCGACGCTCGCCCTCCGCGTCGACGACCGGGGGCCGTGCCTGCCCGGCGACCGGATCACTCCGGGCACCGGGCTGACAGGCATGCGGGAGCGCGTCACCGCGCTCGGCGGCACCCTCGAGGCCGCGCCGGGCGCGCACGGAGGCTTCTCGGTACGTGCCGAGCTGCCCCTGTCGCCCGGGATGCCGGGGGAGTCGAGGGTGTCCGGGGTGTCAGGGGAGTCCACAGGATGATCCGCGTGCTGATCGTCGACGACCAGGCCCTCATGCGTGCCGGGTTCCGGGCCCTGCTGGAGGCCGAGGACGGCATCGAGGTCGTCGGGGAGGCCGCCGACGGGCGGCGGGGCGTCGAGCTGGTCCGCCGGTACACCCCGGACGTGGCACTCATCGACGTACAGATGCCCGTGATGACCGGCATCGAGGCGACTCGCGAGATCGCCGCCGACCCCCTGCTGGCCGCTGTGCACGTCGTCATCCTGACGAACTACGGCCTCGACGAGTACGTCTTCGACGCCCTGCGCGCCGGGGCCGCCGGATTCCTGCTCAAGGACACAGAACCGGCCGAACTCCTGCGGGCCATCGAGGTCGCGGCCCGCGGCGACGCCCTCTTGTCGCCCGCCATCACCCGCCGGCTCATCGGCGCGTTCGTCTCCCGGCCCCCGGACCGTGCCACCGCTCCGGGCCTCGAGGCCCTCACCCGCCGCGAGAGAGAGGTCACCGCCCTTGCCGCCCGGGGGCTGACCAACGAGGAGATCGCCGCCCACATGGTGATCAGCCCGTTCACGGCCAAGACCCACATCAGCCGCGCCATGATCAAACTGGGCGCCCGCGACCGGGCACAGCTGGTCGTCTTCGCGTACGAGTCGGGGCTGGTCGAGGCGCGCAGGCCGCCAGGGGCGCAGGGGTCCGCCCCCTCCGCGGCCGGACGCGACTGACCGGTTCCGGCCGAAAACGAGGGCGGGCCCCTGTGGAGAGGGGGGCGGGCACGAGATATCTTGATATCAAGCAATGTTGCAGACGTGGAGCGGAGCACCCGGTGACTGACTCGACCATCATCTATACGCACACCGACGAGGCCCCTGCCCTGGCGACCTACTCGTTCCTGCCCGTCGTCGAGGCCTACGCCTCGACCGCAGGGGTCACGGTGGAGAGCCGCGACATCTCCCTGGCGGGCCGGATCATCGCCAGCTTCCCGGAGCACCTCGAGGCCGGTCAGCGTATCGATGACGCACTCGCCGAGCTCGGCGAGCTGGCCAAGGCTCCCGGCGCCAACATCATCAAGCTGCCGAACGTCTCGGCGTCGATCCCGCAGCTGAAGGCCGCGATCGCGGAGCTGCAGAAGCAGGGCTACGCGCTGCCGGACTACCCGGACGACGCGAAGACCGACGCGGACAAGGACGTCCGCGCGCGCTACGACAAGATCAAGGGCAGCGCGGTCAACCCCGTCCTGCGTGAGGGCAACTCCGACCGCAGGGCCCCCGCCTCGGTCAAGAACTACGCGAAGGCGCACCCGCACCGCATGGGCGCCTGGACGGCCGACTCGAAGACGAACGTCGCCACCATGGGCGTCGACGACTTCCGGTCCACCGAGAAGTCCGCCGTCATCGCCGAGCCCGGCACCCTGCGCATCGAGCTCGTGGGCGACGACGGCACCACCACCGTCCTGCGCGACTCGGTACCCGTCCTGGCGGGCGAGGTCGTCGACGCAGCCGTGATGCGGGTGGCCGCGCTGCGCGAGTTCTTCACCGCGCAGATCGCCAAGGCCAAGGCCGAGGGCGTGCTGTTCTCCGTGCACCTCAAGGCCACGATGATGAAGGTCTCCGACCCGATCATCTTCGGTCACGTGGTGCGTGCGTTCTTCCCGAAGACGTTCGCCGAGTTCGGCGAGGCGCTCGCCGCGGCCGGCCTGACCCCGAACGACGGTCTCGGCGGCATCCTCAAGGGCCTGGAGGCCCTGCCCGAGGGCGCGAAGATCAAGGCGTCCTTCGAGGCCGAGCTCGCCGAGGGCCCCGCCCTGGCGATGGTCGACTCCGACAAGGGCATCACCAACCTGCACGTCCCCAGCGACGTGATCGTCGACGCCTCCATGCCGGCCATGATCCGCACCTCCGGTCACATGTGGGGTCCGGACGGCCAGGAGGCCGACACCCTCGCCGTCCTGCCTGACAGCAGCTACGCGGGCGTCTACCAGGTCGTCATCGACGACTGCCGTGCGAACGGCGCCTACGACCCGGCCACGATGGGCTCGGTGTCCAACGTCGGCCTCATGGCGCAGAAGGCCGAGGAGTACGGCAGCCACGACAAGACCTTCGAGATCCCCACCACGGGTACGGTGCGCGTCCTGGACGCCGCCGGCAACGCGGTGCTGGAGCAGGCCGTCGGCGCCGGTGACATCTTCCGGATGTGCCAGGCCAAGGACCTGCCGATCCAGGACTGGGTCAAGCTCGCCGTCAGCCGCGCCCGTGCGACCGGCAACCCGGCCGTGTTCTGGCTCGACGAGGACCGCGCGCACGACGCCAAGCTCATCGAGAAGGTCCGCACGTACCTTGCCGACCACGACACCGACGGTCTGCAGATCGAGATCATGTCGCCGGTGAAGGCCACCGCGTTCTCCCTGGAGCGCATCCGCCGCGGCGAGGACACCGTGTCGGTCACCGGCAACGTGCTGCGTGACTACCTCACCGACCTCTTCCCGATCCTCGAGCTGGGAACCAGCGCGAAGATGCTCTCCGTCGTTCCGCTCATGAACGGCGGCGGACTGTTCGAGACGGGCGCCGGCGGCTCCGCCCCGAAGCACGTCCAGCAGCTCGTCAAGGAGAACTACCTGCGCTGGGACAGCCTGGGCGAGTTCCTCGCCCTCGCGGTCAGCTTCGAGCACCTCGCGCAGACCACGGACAACGCCCGCGCCCAGGTCCTCGCGGACACGCTGGACCGTGCGACGGCCACGTTCCTCAACGAGGACAAGTCGCCCAGCCGCAGGCTCGGCGGCATCGACAACCGCGGCAGCCACTTCTATCTGGCGCTCTACTGGGCCCAGGAGCTGGCGCAGCAGACCGCGGACGCCAAGCTCGCCGAAGCGTTCTCGACGCTGGCCAAGACGCTGGCCGAGCAGGAGCGGACAATCGTCGACGAGCTGATCGCCGTGCAGGGCTCGCCGGTCGACATCGGCGGCTACTACCAGCCCGACCCGGCGAAGGCCGCGGCCGTCATGCGTCCGTCGGCCACCTTCAACCAGGCCATCGCGACCCTGGGCTAGATCCCGTCACCGCGCTCCGGGAAGTTTCCTGGAAGCGCAAGCACCGCCCCGGCAGGCACCCGCCTGCCGGGGCGGTCTGCGTTGAGGCCGGGAGGTCTCAGGGTGCCCGGGCCGACTCTCCACTCGTAGGTGCCGGACCTGAACTCCGCTTCCGGCCGGTTTGTCCGCGCCATGCGTCGTGCGGACGCGGTTTCGTCCGAACAGCTCCGCCCACCAGCTCAACACCGAGGAGAGTGCCGGGTGTCGGGAATCGGACCCTCGCGAGCCGGCTCGCGGTCCCGAGGGGTCCGGCGATAACACAAAGTTCATGTCCTCGAACGATGACTACCCTTGTGAACCTCGGCGATTTCTCTCCCGAGGCGATCGGTCCGTCCGGTGTGCGTCGGCCGGGAAGACCTGCGGCTGGAGTGCCGGGCGGCGGGAACAGCTTCTCCGGAGCGGTGGCCGGGTGGGGCGGCGGTGTCGCCCGAAGCGTGGCGCGACGCATTCCGCATGTGACAAGAACCTTGTCAGCCCGCCGTGGACGGCCCTATCCTCGCGGACAGAAAGCGCTTTCCTCGTTCGCGAGCCTCGTTCCGGTTGATGTGGTTTCCATGGCATCGACCGCGACTTTCGCATGGGCCGGTACCTGTGCGGCGGAACTGTCGGCCCGGCCGCGACGGGGAGGGCGCCCGCAATCGGACCGACGAGGGACTGCCCAGTGGCAGGACGCAGTCTCGGACGTTCATGAATATGACCACCGTACAAGTACCAACACCCAGAGTTCGAAGACGAATCGGGAGACGGACATGAGACGACCAGTCGCACTGCGACTTTCTGCGGCGCTCGCCACGACGGCCCTGGCCGCCGCGGCCGGTGTGGTTGTGGCGATGCCCTCGGCATCCGCGGCAGTGACCGGCAGCGCCACCGGCTACGCGAGCCAGAACGGTGGGACCACAGGCGGGGCCGGCGGGCAGACCGTGCGTGCCACCACGGGCACCGCGATCCATCAGGCCCTGTGCGGCCGGGCCAGCGCCAGCACCCCGATCGTCATCCAGGTCGAGGGCACGATCAACCACGGCAACACCGCCAAGGTGTCGGGCGACAGCTGCAACACGGCCGACGGCGTCATCGAGCTCAAGCAGATCAGCAACGTCTCGATCGTCGGCGTCGGCAGCGGAGCCGTCTTCGACCAGCTGGGCATCCACATTCGCCAGTCCAGCAACATCATCATCCAGAACGTGACCGTCAAGAACGTCAAGAAGTCGGGCTCGCCCACGTCCAACGGCGGTGACGCCATCGGCATGGAGAGCGACGTCCGCAACGTCTGGGTCGACCACACCACCCTTGAGGCATCGGGCGGTGAGTCGGAGGGTTACGACGGCCTCTTCGACATGAAGGACAACACCCAGTACGTGACGCTGTCCTACAGCACCTTGCGGAACTCCGGCCGCGGAGGCCTCATCGGGTCCAGCGAGACCGAGCTCTCCAACGGCTTTGTGACCTACCACCACAACCTGTACGAGAACATCGACTCCCGTGCGCCCCTGCTGCGCGGCGGCATCGCCCACATGTACAACAACTACTACCTGAAGCTCAACGAGTCCGGGATCAACTCCCGTGCCGGGGCTCGCGCCAAGGTGGACAACAACTACTTCAAGGACTCCAAGGACGTCCTGGGCACCTTCTACACCGACGCGGCCGGCTACTGGCAGGTCGCCGGGAACATCTTCGACAACGTGACATGGTCCGCCCCCGGTACCGACACCAAGCCCGCCGGGCCCAACGTGCAGTCCACGACCACGGTCAGCATCCCCTACTCCTTCAGCCTCGACGCGGCCAACTGCGTGCCGAGCGTCGTCGGCCAGACGGCAGGGGCCAACAAGGGCCTGAAGGTGTCGGACGGAAGCTGCACGCCGCAGAACCCGTCGCCGACCCCGACCACTCCCACGCCGGACCCCACCACCCCCACTCCCGACCCCACCACCCCCACGCCTGACCCGACCCAGCCCAGCGGGACCAACCTCAGCATCGGCGCCGGCGCCGACGGTTCCAGCAAGGCCAGTGGGACGAGCTTCGGCAACGTGCGTGACGGCAACCTGAGCACCTTCTGGTCGCCGGCGGGCTCGACCGGTTCCGTCTCGGTCAAGTGGTCCTCCGCCACCACCGTGGCCCGCATCAACATCCGGGAGGCATCCGGCTCCGCGGGCAGCATCGGATCCTGGAGGGTCCTCAACGGCGACACCGGTGCGGTCCTGAAGTCCGGTACCGGCGCGGGCGCCATCGCGGTTCCCAGCACCTCGCTGAGCAAGATCACCTTCGAGATCACCGGCTCGACCGGAACGCCGAAGGTCGCCGAGTTCGAGACCTACGCGAGCTAGTTGACGCGGTCCCGTTGTCCGGGACCGGCACCTCTGGATCCACCGGGCCTGAAGCGGCGCACACGGCAGCGACATCGCGGCCGCCCTGCGCTGCTGGTCACCCCGAACGGGGGCCGTCGAATACGACGGCCCCCTCATTCGTGCGGGCGGCTGGGCCGACCTGGGCATTCGGGCTCCGGATCGATGCCTGGCCCCGGGAGGCGGCCAGCCTCGACGGGTGCGGCGTCGAGGTCTTGGGCCTCCTAGCGGCTCAGGCCGTGGACGAGGGAGATCACGTGTGGTCGAGTCCACTGCGATCCCGTCGTGGTGGTGCGGTCGCCCTTGCGGCGCTCGGGTCTTGAATCTCGGGGTTCGAAAGCCCTCATTCACTCGTTCGGGGGTCCGGGAAAGGTGCGCGGGCCGACGCTCGAGGGTCGCGGGTCGAACGCCGGGATTCGAGCCGTGCGTTCATCCGGGAGGTGGGTGGGGGGTTTGGGGAAGCTTTCCTCCCTGAGGGTGCCGACGCTCCCGGACGGCCGCGCTGACAGGTCGTAAGGCCCGTCGA
This sequence comes from Streptomyces sp. NBC_00887, assembly GCF_045207585.1. NCBI lineage: Bacteria > Bacillati > Actinomycetota > Actinomycetes > Kitasatosporales > Streptomycetaceae > Streptomyces > Streptomyces sp. NBC_00887. The sequence goes on along the minus strand of NZ_CP108788.1, from coordinate 3,524,338 downwards.
CAGGCTGGGCCGGGAAACGGCATCGAGTGGCAACTGAGGGCAAACGGGGCCATGACGGACCTGGAGGACACCGTCCGTGGCCAAGGCGCCGGACGGAACCGGCGGTGGGGCCCCAGGGATACGCCGAGGCGGCGGGCGTCGACGAACCGGACTCGAAGTGGGTGTCCGGTGGCCGGTGCTGCCACCAGCACCTCCGGGCTCTTCATGCCTGAGCGAGCCATTTGGCTCCGGCCCCTGCAGGCACGGATGGTGACGCAGTATCAATTCTCCCCGTCGTTCGCCGACTCCGCCCCACCGAGCCGAACCTGCGCCGCGCTTCGAGGGGGTGCGGCTCCTGCGGGTTCGTGATCCGGGGCCCGGTTTCCGATGCTGGTGGAACAGTCTGCCGACCGCGGCAGGGTGATGGTCCGTTTCCAGCCACAGGGCCATCCGTGGGGCCGAATTTCGCCTTCAAGTTAGGTTAGACTAACCTCTGCCGGGTGATCGTGACTGCACCCGACCGAGAAGAATCGCCACCGCCTCCCCGCGCCGTGGCAGACCCCGGCGTTCCCGCCGGGGGTACCGCTGCCCCGTCCGGCCTCGCCGCCACGGGAGTCACGGTCGCCTACGACGGCGTCGACGTCGTACACGCGGCGGACCTCCGTCTTCCGCGAGGGCAGGTCACCGCGCTGATCGGCCCGAACGGGAGTGGGAAGTCCACCCTGTTGCGTGCCGTCGCGCGCCTGCACCGGGCCCGCACCGGGAGTGTGACCGTCGGCGCCGACGACGACCCGGTCGACGCCCTCGCCCTCTCGCGCACCGATTTCGCCCGGCGCGTCACGTTGCTCGCGCAGAGCCGTACGACCCCGGCCGGCCTCAGCGTCCGCGAAGTGGTGGGCTTCGGACGGCATCCGTACCGCAGCCGTGTGCGGGGGAGCGACCCGGACGGGGCGCGGCTCATCGAGCACGCCCTGGCCGTCACGAACGTCACCGATCTCGCCGACCGCGGCGTCGAGAGTCTCTCCGGCGGCCAGCTGCAACGTGTCTGGTTCGCCTGCTGCCTGGCGCAGGACACCGACGTGCTGCTGCTCGACGAACCGACGACCTATCTCGACCTGCGCTACCAGGTGGAGATCCTGGACCTCATCCGGAGCCTCGCCGACACGCACGGCGTGACGATCGGGGTCGTCCTGCACGACCTGGACCAGGCAGCCGCAGTGGCGGACCAGGTCGTCCTGCTGTCCTCCGGACGCGTCGCCGCCGCCGGAACCCCCGCCCAGGTCTACGAACCCGGGCTCCTGACCGACACCTACGGCATCCGTATCGAGGTCGAACCCGACCCTTCGACGGGCATCCCCCGCACCCGCGCGGTGGGAAGACACCACCTTCGGCTCGAAAGGCCCTGAACTCCTCATGACGACCAAGCACTGGGCATGGCCTGTGATCGCCGGCACCGCGGCGCTGACCCTCGTCGGCTGCGGCACCACCGAGGCGCCCAAGGAGGCGTCCGCCTCCGACTCCACGCTGACCGTCACCGACGCACGCGGCACGAAGGTGAAGCTGGACGGGCCCGCCAAGCGTGTTGTCGGCACCGAGTGGAACGTCGTCGAATCGCTCATCACGCTGGGCATCGACCCGGTCGGCGTCGCCGACGTGAAGGGCTACCGGGCCTACGACACCGCGGCGCCGCTGACCGGCGACGTCAAGGACATAGGCACCCGCGGCGAACCCAGCGTCGACACCGTCGCCGCCCTGAAGCCCGACCTCATCGTCGCGACGACCGACCTGCCGGACGCCGCCGTCAAGCAGCTCTCCAAGGTGGCCCCGCTCATCGTGGTGAAGGCGGCGGACGCCAGTCGGCAGATCGACCAGATGACCGACAACGTCAACCTCATCGCCGAGGCCACCGGGACCGAGGACAAGGCAAAGACGGAGATCGCCGCCTTCCGCAAGAAGCTCGCCGAGGGCAAGAAGGAGCTCGCCACCGCCGGCCTCGGCGGCGAGGAGGTCGCCTTCGCCGACGGCTGGAAGGAAGGGAGCCAGGTCTCGGTGCGCCCGTACGTGAAGGGAGCACTGCTCACCGACATCAACACCGAACTCGGCCTGGTCAGCCCCTGGTCCATGAAGGGCGACGAGGGCTACGGCCTGGCCGCCACGGACGTCGAGGGCCTCACGAAGATCGGCGACGCCCAGTTCGTCTACATCACGAACAGCGCGGACACCGCCGACCCGTTCGCCGACGGCCTCAAGGACAACGCCGTGTGGAAGTCGCTGCCCTTCGTGAAGAACGGCGACGTCCACCGACTGCCCGACGGCATCTGGATGTTCGGTGGCACGGCGTCGATGACGCAGTACGTCGACGCGCTTGTGGACGCACTGACCAAGTGAACGTGAGCACCCTTACGACGAAGGCCGAGCCGGCGTCGTCGACCGCCCCGACGGAGGACGCGTCGTCCGTCGGGGCCGGGCGGCCCGCCCGCCGTGGGCCCCTCTTCCTCCTCGCGCTCGGGGCGCTGACCGCCCTGCTCGCCCTGGCGGTCGTGCACATCAGCCAGGGCACGGCACCCGTCGGACTGCGCACCCTGTGGGGCGCCCTCGCCACCCTGTGGACCGACACCGACGGGACCCACCAGGCGGACGCCGTACTGGTGGCATCCCGGCTGCCGCGGCTCGCCGCGGGGCTGGTCGTCGGCTGCGCCCTGGGCGCGGCAGGAGCCGTACTGCAGTCGGTGTCCCGCAACGTGCTGGCCTCGCCCGACACGCTCGCCGTGAACGCCGGCGCCTACTTCGCGGTCGTCGCCGTCGCCGCGTTCGGCATCAGCCTGCCGCCGCTCCCGGCCGGCGGCACGGCCCTGATCGGCGGACTCGTGGCCGCCGGGATCGTGCTGGGACTCGCCCGCGCCGGAGCGGGAACCACCCGGCTCGTACTCGCCGGATCGGCACTCACCCTCGGGCTCGGCGGTCTGAGCCACATGCTCCTCCTGCTGCGCGCCCAGCAGACCACCGGTCTCTACGCCTGGGGCAACGGCTCCCTCGCACAGATCGGCATGCAGGCGATCGACCGGCTCGCCCCGGTCGCGCTCCTCGCGCTGATCGGGCTGGTCGTGCTCGGCCGGCGGCTCGACATCCTCGCACTCGGCGACGACGGTGCCGTCGCGGTCGGCGTCAACCCGCGTCTCACGCGGGCAACGGCCGTCGTCCTGGCCGTGGTTCTCTCCGCCGTCTCCGTCACCGTCGCCGGACCCATCGGGTTCGTCGGACTCTGCGCGCCCGCGATCGTCCGGCTGGTCGGCGCCAAGGTGCCCGCACTCGTCCGGCACCGCGCCTTCATCCCGGCTTCGGCGGTGGCGGGCGTCCTCGTCGTGCTCGGAGCCGATGTGCTGCTGCGCGCCGTATTCGGTGCCCAGGCGGGCGCGTCCGTGCCGACCGGCATCGTGACGAGCTTCTTCGGCGCCGTGGTGCTCGTCCTCCTCGCCCACCGGTCCCGGGGAGGCGGATCCACCGGTCCCGAGGCGGCCTTCGCCCGGCTGCGCAGCCGACGCGCGTTCGTCCTCACCCTCACGGTGGTGAGCACCGCCCTCGTCCTCGCGGTCGTCGCGGCGACCCTCCTCGGCGACGCCCCCCTGCTGCTCGGCGACGTGGGGAACTGGCTCACCGGCCGTTCCGGGAGGCTCGTCACCTTCGTACTCGACACCCGCATGCCGCGTATCGCCGCGGCACTGCTCGCCGGTGCCGCGCTGGCGACCGCGGGAACGGTGGTGCAGGCCGTCTCACGGAACCCGCTCGCCGAACCGGGCATCCTCGGGGTCGTCGGGGGAGCGGGAGTCGGCGCCGTCATCACCCTGACCGTCGTCCCGCTCGCGAGCTTCTGGCTCATCAGCGGATCGGCGCTCGCCGGGGCGGCAGCCGCCGCGGCGCTGGTCTTCGGACTCGCGGCACGGGGCGGACTCGAGCAGGACCGGCTGGTGCTCATCGGTATCGGTGTCTCCGCGGGTACGGCGGCGCTGGTCAGTCTGATGATCGTGCTCACCGACCCGTACAACGGGACCAAGGCGCTCGTCTGGCTCTCGGGCTCGACCTACGGGCGCACGTTCCCCGAGGTCCTTCCCGTCCTTGCGGCGCTCGCCGTGTCACTGCCGGTTCTCGCCGTCAGACGCCGGGAGCTCGACCTCATCGGTCTGGACGCCGACACCCCGAGGCTGCTCGGGATCCGGCTCGGCAGGGCACGGCTCGGGCTGCTCGGTATCGCCGTCGTCCTCACCGCGGCCGCGGTGGCCGCGGTAGGCGTGATCGGTTTCGTCGGACTGGTGGCACCGCACGCGGCGCGCGCCCTGGTGGGGCAGCGTCACGGGCGGGTGCTTCCGGTGGCCGCCCTGATGGGATCCCTGCTGGTGGTCGTCGCCGACACCGTCGGCCGTACGGTCATCGCGCCCGCGCAGATCTCCGTGGGCGTCGTCACGGCGGTGATCGGAGCCCCGTACTTCGGCTGGCTGCTGTGGCGGTCCAAGGCCTCGCGATAGAACGAGGCGTGCGGACAGCGGGTCCCGTCGCTTCCCCGTGCTCCGGCTCCGGCCGGCCCGGGGAAGCCCCGGAGGCCCGCTCCCGCATGTGTGCAGCCACCACGCATTGCTTGTCAGGTACCTGACTTTCACCGGACGTCATCCCGGGCCGGCGCATCCGAAAGCGGCGGGTGACCAGCTCCCACCTGCACAGTTCAGGCAATCCGCGCATCCCTGGGCGACCTGCCCGCTCAGTTACCCGATCGTCAGAAATATCCGTCCGCTATGTGGGAGACCCCCTTGCACTGCGGACTGTATGCGAAATACGGTCTGCGATATTCCTTTGATCACTCCTGGCAGGAGGTAGGCCTTCGTGCGCCGAAAAGCGGTTGCCATGGTGGCGGTTGCCCTGGTGTTCCTGACCTCGGGCTGCGCTTCGCTGCAGTCCTCGGCGACCGAGGTCGGCGGTGTACGGAAGACCGATGATCGGTCCGTGCGCGACGGCGGGACCATCACGGTGGCTCTCAACTCGGATCCCGACAAGCTCGACCCCACGCTCGCCCAGACGCTCGTGGGCCGCACCGTCTTCGCGGGCATGTGCGAGAAGCTCTACGACATCGACGAGGACGGCACCCTCGTGCCGCAGCTCGCCGCGGCCCTGCCCACCACCTCGGCCGACGGCCTCACGGTCACGGTCCAGGTGCGGTCCGGCCTCACCTTCAGCGACGGAACGGCACTCGACGCCGACGCCGTGGTCACCTCACTGCTGCGCCACCGCGATCTCCCCGGCTCGGCGCGCGGTACGGAGCTCGCTCCGGCGCGCACCATCGAGGCCACCGGTCCGCACACCGTACGGATCGTGCTCGACCATCCCTACGTCCCGCTCACCGGAGTGCTCGCCGACCGCGCCGGGATGGTGATGTCGCCGACCGCGCTCAAGAAGTACGGGAAGAGCTTCACCAACCACCCGTCCTGCGTCGGCCCCTTCCGCTTCGTCGAGCGGGTCGGCGGCGACCGGATCGTCCTGGAGAAGGACCCCCACTACTACGACGCCGCCAAGGTGCACCTCGACAAAGTCGTCTACAAGCCCATCCCCGACGGCAACGTCCGGCTGGCCAATCTGCGCTCCGGCGACCTGCAGATCGGCGACCAGATGGCCCCGGTCGACGTGCGGAGCGCACTCACCGAGCCCAAGCTGCAGCTCTTCAACTCGCCCTCGCTCGGCTACCAGGGCATCGGCCTCAACGTCGGCAACGTCAAGGGCCTCGGCGAGAAGCCCGGCAAGATCGATACCCCCCTCGGCCGTGACGTCCGGGTACGGGAGGCCCTCGAGCTCGCCATCGACCGCGAACTGATCAACAAGGTCGTCTTCCAGGGCATGTACGAACCGGCCTGCGGCCCGATCTCCCCGCAGTCCGCCATCGCCCCCGGCGTACCGCCGCAGGACTGCCCCGAGCGCGACGTCGCCAAGGCGAAGAAGCTGCTCGAGGAGGCGGGGGTGAAGACCCCCGTCAAGGTCGAACTGAAGACCTCCACCACCCCGGAACAGGGGCGCGTCGGTCAGGTCCTCCAGGCCATGGTCAAGGAGGCGGGCTTCGAACTCTCCCTGCGGCCCACCGAGTACGCCACGATGCTGGCCGAGACGGACGCCGGGAAGTACGACGTCTTCACCAGCGGCTGGTCCGGCCGGCTCGACCCGGACGGCAACGTCTCCAACTTCCTCAAGACCGCGGGCGCGATGAACGCCTACGGTCTGGGCGACCCGGAGATCGACGAACTCATCGCCGAAGGCCGCTCCGTCGCGGACCCTGCCGAGCGCGCAGGCATCTACGACGAACTGACCCGCAAGGTCCAGGACGCCCACGCGTTGATCTACCTCTACCGGCAGAAGAACTACGTCGTCGCCAACAAGAACGTCGCGGGCATCCGCGTCTACGGCGACGGACTGGTGCGCGTCACGACTGCGGGGTACACACGATGACCAAGTACTTGCTGACGCGCCTGCGCCAGTCCCTGATCACCCTCTTCCTCGTCAGCATGGTCGTCTTCGCGGGGATCCGGGCGCTGCCCGGAGACCCGGCACTCGCCCTCGCCGGTGAGGAACGCAGCCCGGAGGCGCTCGCCGCGATCCGCGAGAGCTACGGACTGAACGACAACATCGTCGTCCAGTACGCCCGGTTCATCGGCCACGCGCTCACCGGCGACCTCGGGACCTCCTCCCGTACCGGACTCCCCGTGGGCGACGCCATCGCCCAGGCACTGCCCGTCACCCTGGAACTCGCCGCGCTCTCCCTCCTCCTCGCGGTCGTCGTCGGCATCGGCGCCGGAGTGGTCGCCGCGGTCCGCCGCGGCAGGCCGGAGGAGTGGCTGGCCAACGCCATCGCGCTGATCGGCCTCTCCGTCCCGACCTTCTGGCTCGGCATCGTGCTCGTCCTCGGACTCGCCATCGCCGTCCCCGTCTTCGCCGCCTCGGGTTACGTCCCCTTCGGCACCGACCCGGTCGACAACCTGCGCCGCATGGTGCTCCCCGCGATCGTCCTCGGGTCAGGGCTCGCCGCCGTCGTGATGCGGCAGACCCGGGCCGCGATGCTCGACTCGCTGTCCGCCGACTACGTCCGTACGGCACGTGCCAAGGGCCTCTCCCGGCGCGAGGTCATCGGCGGTCACGCCCTGCGCAACTCCCTCGTCACCGTGGTCACCGTCCTGGGCCTGCAGCTCGGCCATCTGATCTCGGGGGCCGTCGTCACCGAGCAGATCTTCGTCCTGCCCGGGTTCGGCAAGCTCACCATCGACGCCGTCTTCACCCGTGACTACGCGACGCTGCAGGCCGTGGTGCTCTGCACCTCGGCCGCGTACATCCTCATCAACCTGCTGGTCGACGTGATCTATTCGGTCATCGACCCGCGCATCCGGCTCGGAGGTGCCCGGTGACCACAGTTACCCCATCGCTCCCCGCCACGCCGAAGGTCACCGGGCGGCGTGCCGGCGGCGGACGGCTGCGGGCCCTGCGGAAGAACCGGCTCGCCCTCACCGGCGGGATCATCGCGGCCGTCTTCATCCTGGTCGCACTGTTCGCCCCGCTCATCGCCCCGTACGACCCCTCGCAGCCCGACTTCGGCAACGTACTCGCGGAACCCGGCGGGGCCCACTGGCTCGGCACCGACGACCTCGGCCGTGACCAGCTGTCCCGCATCGTGTTCGGCGCACGGGCCTCCATGCAGGTCGGTCTCGTCGCCGTCGTGCTGGCGTTCGTCATCGGCGTACCGCTCGGGCTCATCGGCGGCTACTACGGAAAGTTCGCCGACGGTGCGATCTCCCGGCTCACCGACACGATGCTGGCGTTCCCGTTCCTGGTGCTCGCCGTCGGGCTCGCCGCCATCCTCGGCCCGTCGCTGACCAACGCGACCCTCGCGATCGGCATCTCGCAGATCCCCGCGGTCATCCGCATCACCCGCGCCGAGACACTGCGGCTCAAGCACGTCGACTACGTGGCGGCGGCCATCGCCAACGGCGGCGGCGACGCCACCGTGCTCTTCCGGCACATCCTGCCCAACGCCACCTCCGCCCTGATCGTCCAGGCGACCGTCGGCATCCCCGCCGCGATCATCGGCGAGGCACTGCTCAGCTTCCTGGGCCTCGGTGTCCAGCCGCCCGACCCCTCACTCGGCGTGATGCTGTCCGGCGCCCAGTCCTTCCTGGCCCCGGCCCCCTGGCTGGCGGTCTTCCCCGGCCTGGCGATCGTCGCGGCGACGCTGGCCTTCAATCTGCTCGGCGACGGGCTGCGTGACGTCCTCGACCCCCGTGGAGGAACCCGATGACCGGAACACCCGTGCGCGAACCCATCCTGAGCGTGCGCGACCTGTCGGTGTCCTTCCGCTCCGACTCCCGCACCGTGCACGCCGTCGACGGGGTCTCCTACGACCTGGCCCCCGGCGAAGTCCTCGCCGTGGTGGGGGAGTCGGGCTGCGGCAAGTCCGTGACCTCGATGGCCGTGATGGGGCTGCTGCCGCCCACCGCGCACATCGGCGGCTCGATACGGCTCGGCGGCCGTGAGCTGGTCGGGGCATCCGAGAAGGAGCTCCAGAAGGTCCGCGGCAAGGACATCGCGATGATCTTCCAGGAGCCGATGACCTCGCTGAACCCGGTCCTCACCATCGGGCGGCAGATCGGCGAGGTGGTCCGCAGGCACCAGGGGCTGAGCAAGAAGGAGGCCAGGGCGCGTGCCGTGGAACTCCTCGAACTCGTCGGCATCCCGGCCCCGTCGCGCCGCATCGACGAATACCCGCACCAGCTCTCCGGCGGCATGCGCCAGCGCGTGATGATCGCGATCGCCGTGGCCTGCGACCCGGCGGTACTCATCGCGGACGAGCCGACGACGGCGCTGGACGTGACCGTGCAGGCCGGGATCCTGGAGGTCCTGCAGTCGCTGCGCGAGCGGCTCGGCACCGCCATCGTCCTGGTCACGCACGACCTCGGTGTGGTGGCGGACGCCGCCGACCGGGTGCTCGTGATGTACGCGGGACGGGGCGTCGAACAGGCCCCGGTCCACGATCTGTTCGGCTCGGGACGCCACCCTTACACCCGGGGTCTGCTCGGCGCCGTACTGCGGCCCGGCGGCGAGGGCAAGCGGCGGCTCCCCGAGATCCCCGGACTGGTTCCCAGCCTCGACACCCAGCCCGACGCCTGCACGTTCGCGCCGCGCTGCGCCCGGGCCGACGACACCTGCACCTCGTCCCGGCCCGGCCTCACGGCCATCGACCTTCAGGCGGGCGCCGACGCGGCGCACAGGGCCGCCTGCTGGCACCCGCACACCGCGGACCCGGCCGGAGAGGCCGGAGCCCCGGCCGCCGCCGGCGAGACCGCGCGAACCACCCAGGAGGCCGGAAAGTGACCACAGCGCAGACCGTCCCCGCACCGCGCGGGAGCGACGACGAGAACGCGCCCCGCCCCCAGGGGCCGGTGCTCGAGATCGAGGCCATGGAACGGCACTTCGGTGCCTCCGGCGGCGGTACCGTCCGCGCCGTCGACGGCGTCTCCATCACCATCGGCCGCGGTGAGGTCGTCGGCCTCGTCGGCGAGTCGGGCAGCGGCAAGTCGACCGTGGGCCGCTGCGCCGTACGCCTCGACGAACCCACCGGCGGCAGCGTCCGCATCAACGGCACCGACATCACCCACCTCTCCCGCCGGGCCCTGCGGCCACTGCGCAAGGACTTCCACCTGGTCTTCCAGGACCCGTCGTCCTCGCTCGACCCCCGCATGACCATCGGCCAGATCATCGCCGAACCGCTGAGACTGAACCGGCAGGCCCGCGGGCCCGCCGTGCGCGCCCGGGTCGAGGAGCTCCTCGCCCAGGTCGGCCTGCGCCCCGAACACGCCGACCGGCATCCGCACGAACTCTCCGGCGGGCAGCGCCAGCGCATCTCGATCGCCCGCGCGCTCTCCTGCGACCCCGACCTGGTCGTCGCCGACGAGCCGACATCGGCCCTGGACGTCTCCGTCCAGGCCTCCGTCCTCAACCTCCTCGCCGACCTCCAGCGCGACCGCGGTTTCGGCTGCCTCTTCATCACCCACGACCTGGCAGCCGTCGAGTTCCTCGCCGACCGGATCGCGGTGATGTACCTCGGCCAGATCGTCGAGCAGGCCCCGACCGCCGAACTGTTCGCCGCGCCCAAGCACCCCTACACCCAGGCGCTGCTCTCCGCCGCTCCCGTCCCGGACCCGGTCGACCAGCGCTCCCGCCGGCGCATCGTTCTCCACGGCGAGCTGCCCAGCCCGCTGGACCCGCCGCCCGGCTGCCGCTTCCACACCCGTTGCCCGCTCGCCACCGACCGGTGCCGCACCGAGGTCCCCGTGCTGCGCGAGCTGCCCGGCGGGCGCCAGGTCTCCTGCCACCTCGTCGACGACGACGGGGCTGCCCCGGACGCGGCTGCCCCTGATGCCGTGGCCCCGGCCGCGGCATCCTGACGCGTCGTCCCTACGATCCGAACAGCGCACCTCACAGCACCACCGCACCAAGGAGCCCTATCCCGTGTTCACCACCAGGCCCACCCTCCAGGGCACATTCGGCATGGTGTCCTCCACCCACTGGCTCGCCTCGCAGTCCGCGATGGCAGTCCTGGAGGACGGCGGCAACGCCTACGACGCGGCCGTCGCCGCCGGATTCGTCCTGCACGTCGTCGAACCGCACCTCAACGGGCCCGCCGGTGAGGTGCCGATGATCCTGGCGCCCAGGGACGGCGACGTACAGGTCCTGTGCGGTCAGGGCCCGGCGCCCGCGGCGGCGACCATCGACCACTACCGCGGGCTCGGCCTCGAGCTCGTTCCCGGGACCGGGCCCCTCGCGGCCGCAGTGCCCGGCGCGTTCGACGCCTGGATGCTGCTCCTGCGCGACCACGGCACCAAGACGCTCGCCGAGGTGCTGCGGTACGCGATCGGCTACGCCGAGGACGGCCACGCACCGGTCGAGCGGATCGGGCAGACCGTCGAGACGGTCCGCGAGCTGTTCGAGAACGCATGGCAGTCGTCCGCCGAGGTGTACCTGCCCGGTGGAAAGTCCCCCAGGCCCGGTGAGCTGTTCCGCAACCCCGCACTCGCCGCGACCTGGCGGCGCCTGCAGACCGAGGCCGAGGAGACCGGCGGCGACGACCGCGTCGCACAGATCGAGGCCGCCCGGAAGGTCTGGAGCGAGGGCTTCATCGCCGAGGCGCTCGTCCGCCAGGCCGCCGTACCCACCCTGGACACCAGCGGCGCCCACCACACGGGCACCCTCACCGCCGCCGACCTGGCCGGCTGGTCCGCGTCCTACGAGGCCCCGGCCACGTACGACTGGAACGGCTGGACCCTGGCCAAGGCGGGCGGCTGGAGCCAGGGCCCCGCCTTCCTCCAGCAGCTCGCCCTGCTGCCGGCCGAGCTGCCCGCCTACGGCTCCGCCGACTACGTCCACCTCCTCGTCGAGGGCTGCAAGCTCGCCATGGCCGACCGCGAGGCCTGGTACGGCGACGCCGCCGAGGTCCCCCTCGACGTGCTCCTCTCCGAGCCGTACAACGCGGCACGCCGCGACCTCGTCACCGCCGAGGCCTCGTGCGAGCTGCGCCCCGGCAGCCCCGGGGGCCGTACCCCCGTCCTCAGCGCCCACGCCCACGCCGTCGCATCCGGCGAGTCCGGCTTCGACGCCATGGGCATACCGGCCGCCGGCGCGGGCGAGCCGACCGTCGCCAAGGACGGCGCGACCCGCGGCGACACCTGCCACCTCGACGTCGTCGACCGCTGGGGCAACATGGTCTCCGCCACCCCCAGCGGTGGCTGGCTCCAGTCCAACCCGGTCGTGCCCGAGCTCGGCTTCCCGCTCGGCACCCGCCTCCAGATGGCCTGGCTCGACGAGGGGCTGCCCAACTCCCTCACCCCGGGCCGCCGTCCCCGGACCACCCTGACCCCGTCCCTCGCGCTCCGCGACGGCGTCCCGGTCATGGCGTTCGGCACGCCGGGCGGCGATCAGCAGGACCAGTGGCAGCTCCACTTCTTCCTCGCCGTCGCCCTGCGCTCCGAGGTCCGCGGCGGTCTCGACCTGCAGGGCGCCATCGACGCCCCGAACTGGCACAACGACAGCTTCCCCGGCTCCTTCTTCCCCCGGGGAATGAGGCCCGGCAGCATGACCGTCGAGGAGGGAATGGACCCGGAGGTCATCGAGGAGCTGCGCCGCCGCGGCCACGACGTCACGGTCGGCGACCCGTGGTCCGAAGGGCGCATGTGCGCCGTCGCCCGCGACCCGGAGACCGGAGTGCTGTCGGCCGCCGCCAATCCGCGCGGCATGCAGGGGTACGCGGTCGGCCGCTGACCGCCCACCTGCGATGTCCCCCGGCGACCGTGCTTAGCTGGAGGCATGATCGATGACTTCCTCGCTGCGGACGCAGGGAACCTGACCGAGGTCGAGGCGGCGGTCCGCGCAGCGGCCGCCGCCGAGATCATGCCGCGGTACCGGCAGCTCGCCACGCACGAGATCGTGCAGAAGAGTGGCCCGCACGACCTCGTCACCGCGGCCGACCGGCGTGCCGAGGAGCACCTCACCGCGTCGCTGACCCGGCTCCTGCCCGGCTCGGCCGTCGTCGGCGAGGAGGCCGTCCACGCCGACCCGTCGGTGTACGACGCACTGGGCGAGGACGCGCCCGTCTGGATCGTCGACCCGGTCGACGGCACCCGCCAGTTCGTCCACGGAGAACCCGGCTTCTGCACCCTGGTGGCCCTCGCCCACCGCGGCGAGGTGCTCGCCTCCTGGACGTACGCCCCGGCGCTGCGCGAGATGGCCGTCGCCGTACGAGGCCGTGGGGCCACGCTCAACGGCACGCCGCTGCACAGCGGTTCGCCCGTTCCGGGCGCCGTCCTCAGGGTGGCGATGTCCCACCCCGACTACACCTCCGACGCCCAGAAGCGTGCACTGCTCGGCCTGCGCACCGAAGGCATCGAGGCGCGCTCCTGCGGATCGGCGGGCCTCGAGTACCTCGCCGTCGCCTGCGGTGCGCAGGACGCGGTCGCCTTCAACTGGGAACTGGCCTGGGACCACGCGGCCGGCCTGCTCCTGGTCGCCGAGGCGGGCGGCACCCAGTCCACGCTCGCCGGGGTCCCGTACCGCATCACCGGCGGCAACGCCCTCCCCTTCACGGCTGCCCGCGACGCGGCGACGGCCGAAGCGGTCCTCACCGCGCTGCGCAACGGCACGGCCGGTTCAGGCCTCTCCGGCGCCTGAGGCCGCGTCGCCGCCGTCCAGCACCCGCTGGACCTCCCGCACGACGGCGGCCGCCGTCTCCACCGCGTCCGGGTCCAGGCCGCGCAGCGCCCGGGATGCCCGGTCCGCGAAGCCGGCCGGGGTGTCCGGGAGGGCGGCGGCCGCCGCGAGCGCGCCCTTCTCGTTGAGGCACCAGGTGCGGTGGTGGGCGTGGAGGGACTGGGCGAGGACGCCGAACGCCCTCGACAGGCACAGGGCCACATGGAGCGTGTCGCCGGACGGGGCGGACTTGCGGGCCGAGGCCACGGAGAAGCCGGCTTCCCACGCGGCGTCGACGAGCGCCTTGCGCAAGGGCTCAGGGTAGGAGCGCACCGCCTCCTGAAGCGCCGTCAACTCCCCGTAAGGATCCTCGAGTACGCGCCCGAGCGCGACCTCACCCGCATAACAGGGGGACCAGAAGCCCAGCGGGTGGCCGGGCTGCACGCCCACCTCGAAGCGGCCCTCGCGGCAGTCGGACCAGACCGACTCCACCCGGTCCAGGTCGCGCAGGATCCAGTCGACCGCGACGCCGTCCACCGTCAGCCACGCACCGCCGTTGACCCACGGTCCCCAGCCGCCCGGCCCCGCAACCGCCACCGGGGAACCCTGGGACTCGGAGGCCAGCGCGGTCAGTCCTGCCAGGTCGGGGGTGCCGCGGTAGTAGACACCCAGGTCCCAGTCGGAATCCGGCCGGTGGGTGCCGCGGGCCCGGCTGCCGCCGAGGACGACGGCCCTGACACCGGGCAGCGCGGCAAGCCGCGAGGCCATCACGGAGACGGCGGGCGACGGTGCGGAAGTGTTGTTCATCGGTCGGGAGGCTACCCGCGGGCCAGCTGTCGGCGCGCCGGAATATCCTGGGTGTCCTCGCCACCGGCTGACAGAGGAGTCCGAAGGTGCCATCGATGCTGGATGCCGTCGTCGTGGGGGCGGGCCCCAACGGGCTGACGGCCGCGGCAGAACTGGCCCGCCGCGGCTTCGCCGTCGAGGTCTTCGAAGCTGCGGAGACCGTCGGAGGCGGTGCCCGTACCGAGGAGCTCACCCTTCCGGGCTTCCGACACGATCCGTGTTCCGCCGTGCACCCTCTGGGTATCGGCTCACCCGCCTTCGACGCGATGCCGCTGGCCCGGCACGGCCTCGAATGGCTGCAGCCCCGGCTGGCGCTCGCCCACCCCTTCCCGGACGGATCCGCCGCCGTGCTCACCCGGTCCGTGGGAGAGAGCGCCATGTCCCTCGGCCCCGAGGACGCGGGCGCGTACCGCAGGCTGGTCGAGCCCTACACCGGCCACTGGGGCACACTCGCCGCGGACTTCCTGCGGACCCCGTGGGACGGGCTGCCCCGCGACCCCTACCGCTGGGCGCGCTTCGGCCTCGACGCGATCCAGCCCGCCACGCTGCTCTCCCGCCGCTTCAAGGGCGCCAGGGCACGCGGACTCATCGCCGGGCTCGCCGCCCACGCCATCGCCCCCACCAGCGGCATCGCGACGAGCGGAGTCGCCCTGATGTTCGCGCTCGCCGCGCACGAAAGGGGCTGGCCGGTGCCCCGCGGCGGCTCACAGGCCATCTCCGACGCCCTCGCCTCGTACCTGCGTGAAATGGGGGGCGAGATCCGGACGGGCATCGAGGTCAAGCGTCTGGACGAGCTTCCGCCCGCCCGTGCGTACATCTTCGACACCTCTCCCACCGCACTCGCCCGCATCGCGGGACTCGGAAGCGCCTACAGCGGCTACCGCTACGGCGCTTCCTGCTTCAAGATCGACTACGCCCTGTCGGGCCCCGTCCCGTGGACCGCCGAGGAGGCCAGGCGGGCCGGCACGGTCCATGTCGGCCCCACGGCCGGTGAGATCGACGCCGCCCTGCGCGCCGCCGTGTCGGGCCGCGACCCGAACGTCCCCTTCCTCATCACCGCGCAACCGAGCCTCGTCGACCCGTCCCGCGCCCCCGAGGGCCGCCATGTCTTCTGGGCGTACGGACATGTCCCCGCAGGCTGGGAGGGCGACGCGACGGAGGTCGTCGAGCGGCAGCTGGAGCGCTTCGCCCCCGGGTTCCGTGATCTCGTCCTCGCCCGCGCGACCGCCGGCCCGCCCCAACTCGCCGTGCGCAACGCCAATTACGTCGGCGGAGACATCGCGACCGGGGCGTTCGCCGGACTCCAGACGGTGATCCGTCCCAAACTCGCCCGCGTCCCGTACGCCACCGCCCACCCAGCGGTTTTCCTCTGTTCCTCGGCCACCCCGCCCGGCCCCGGCGTGCACGGAATGTCCGGCCATCACGCGGCGAAGGCGGTGTGGCGCCGTCTGCGGGCCACGTGAGCGTCCCGCACTGCCCCGCCCGGCAACGGCATGATGTCCGCATGAGCAGATCTGAGGCCGTCACCGTCACCCTGGCCCGCGGCGACATCACCCGGCAGAAGGCCGACGCCCTTGTCAACGCCGCGAATTCGAGTCTCCTGGGCGGGGGCGGCGTCGACGGCGCGATCCACCGCCGCGGCGGCCCGGAGATCCTGGCCGCCTGCCGTGAACTGCGCGCCTCGCACTACGGAAAAGGGCTGCCGACCGGCAGGGCCGTAGCCACGACCGCGGGCCGGCTCGACGCCAAGTGGGTCATCCACACCGTCGGACCGGTCTGGAGCGGCGCCGAGGACCGGTCGGAGCTGCTCGCCTCCTGCTACCGCGAATCCCTGCGCGTGGCAGCGGAGTTGGGTGCGCGCACGGTGGTGTTCCCGGCCGTGTCCACCGGTATCTTCGGCTGGCCCATGGACGACGGCGCCCGCATCGCCGTCCGTACGGTGCTGGCCGAGGCGACTCCGCCCGTCGAGGAGGTGCGCTTCGTGCTGTTCGACGCACATGCCTACGCCGAGTTCGAGGAGGCCCTGGCAGCGCAAGGCTGACGTCGGATTTCCGCCAGCCCTGCTGCCGTCGATGCCCGATGCTTGAAGCATGCACACCGAAACCGAGCGCTGCGTGCGGGCCGTACAGTCGAAGGACGCCCGTTTCGACGGCTGGTTCTTCACCGCTGTCCTGACCACCCGGATCTACTGCCGGCCCAGCTGTCCCGTCGTGCCGCCCAAGGTCCGCAACATGACGTTCTACCCCAGCGCCGCCGCCTGCCAGCAGGCCGGATTCAGGGCCTGCAAGCGATGCCGGCCCGACACCAGCCCCGGCTCACCGGAGTGGAACGCCCGAGCCGACTCCGTGGCCCGCGCCATGCGCCTCATCCAGGACGGGGTGGTCGACCGGGAGGGCGTACCGGGTCTCGCCGCGCGGCTCGGCTACTCGGCCCGGCAGGTCGAGCGCCAGCTGCTCGCGGAGCTCGGCGCGGGCCCGCTCGCGCTGGCCCGTTCCCAGCGTGCCCAGACCGCGCGGGTGCTCATCGAGACCACCGGACTCCCCATGGCCGAGGTGGCGTTCGCGGCCGGATTCGCCTCCGTCCGCACCTTCAACGACACCGTTCGCGAGGTCTTCGCGCTCGCTCCCGGAGAGCTGCGCACCCGTGCGGCACGCGGGGCCGGGGCGGCCGAGGCCCCCGGTGTCATCGCTCTGCGGCTGCCGTACCGCGCCCCGCTCAACCCCAGCAACCTCTTCGGGCACCTCGCCGCGACGGCGGTCCCCGGGGTCGAGGAATGGCGTGACGGTGCCTACCGCCGCACGCTCACCCTCCCGCACGGACACGGCATCGTGGCGCTCACCCCGCGGCCCGACCACATCGCCTGCCGGCTCTCCCTCACCGATCCGCGTGATCTCACCCAGGCCATCAGCCGGTGCCGCAGACTGCTCGACCTGGATGCCGACCCCGTGGCCGTGGACGAGCAACTGCGCTCCGATCCGCTGCTCGCGCCGCTGGTCGACGCGGCCCCCGGCCGCCGTGTGCCGCGCACGGTCGACGCCGCGGAGTTCGCCGTACGCGCGGTCCTCGGCCAGCAGGTCTCCACGGCCGCCGCCCGCACCCACGCCGCCCGCCTGGTCACCGCCCACGGTGTGCCCGTCGAGGACTCCGAGGGCGGCCTCACCCACCTCTTCCCGACCCCGGAGGCCCTGGCCGGACTCGATCCCGAGACCCTCGCCCTGCCGCGCAGCCGCCGCACCACGCTCACCACCCTGGTCGGGGCGCTCGCCGACGGCTCGCTCCACCTGGGGGAGGGCACCGACTGGGACGCGGCCAGGGCGGAACTGACCGCCCTGCCGGGCTTCGGCCCCTGGACGGTCGAAGTGATCGCCATGCGGGCGCTCGGGGACCCGGACGCGTTCCTCCCCACCGACCTCGGCATCCGCCGGGCGGCCGAGCAACTCGGGCTCCCCGCGACCCCCGCGGCGCTCACCGCACGCGCCGCGCACTGGCGGCCCTGGCGTGCGTACGCCGTCCAGTACCTGTGGACCGTCGACGACCACCCCATCAACCACCTGCCCGTCTGAGGGCGTAAGGACGAACCATGACCGCCACACTTGCGGTGACCAGACAGCACACGGTCATCGACAGCCCGTACGGGGCCCTCACCCTGGTCGCCACCGACGGCGTACTGGCCGGCCTGTACATGACCGGACAGCGCCACCGGCCGCCGGAGGAGACCTTCGGCGAGCCCGACCCGCGGCCCTTCACCGAGACGGTCCGCCAGCTGGGCGCGTACTTCGCCGGAGAGCTGAGGACGTTCGACCTGCCGATCCACCTGGCGGGCACCCCGTTCCAGCGCAGCGTCTGGGCCGGGCTCCAGGAGATTCCGTACGGCGAGACCTGCTCGTACGGTGAACTGGCCGAACACCTCGGCAAGCCCGGCGCCTCCCGTGCGGTGGGCCTCGCCAACGGCAAGAACCCGATCGGGATCATCGTCCCCTGCCACCGGGTCGTCGGAGCGTCGGGGAGCCTCACGGGGTACGGCGGCGGGCTGGAGCGCAAGCAGCGGCTGCTGGACTTCGAGCGGGGGACCGGGGACGAGGTGCACGTCCTGTTCTGAGGGCCCGCCCGGCCCGTCGTACGGATCAGCCCGTGAAGATCTCGACGACCGACCAGATCGCGAGCCCGAGCATGCACACCCCGCCGATGCGCTGCACGGTCTTCAGAGGCACCCGCTTGGCGATGAAGCGCCCGGCCAGCAGTGCCAGCGCCGAGACGGACATGAGGGCGGCGGCAGCCCCGACGGCCGTGGACCAGGTGCCGTCGCTCGCGGCGAGGTTAGCGGTGGTGATCTGCGTCAGGTCGCCCCACTCGCTGATGAAGACGGCCATGAAGGCGGTGGAGTAGACCGGCCAGAAGCCGGTGACGGTCTTGATCTCGTCCTCGTCGTCCTCGCCACCGCCGCCGCTGCGCAGCAGCATGAACGCGCCGAAGGCGAAGAGGGAGGCCGAGACCAGCTTGACGATCCAGTCGGGCAGCAGGCCGATCAGACCGCCCGCGCCGACCGCGATGGCGACATGCACGATGAAGGCGGACGACGTACCGAACCAGACGTACAGCGGCCGCATGCGCGTGCCCATGGCCAGCGAGGCGAACATCGTCTTGTCGGGGAGCTCCGCGAGGAAGATCAGCCCGAAGGCGGTGAGGATCGCCAGGAGGTCGAGATGCATTCCGGGTGGCTTTCTGTACGAGCCGGGCCCCGGGCCTTTCGCGAAGCGCCGCTCGGGCTTTTCGGAGGACCACTCGGCCCGGCATGACGGCAGCGCCCGCAGACGCGGGCGTGTCATACCTGACCGAAGGTCTCGCCCACCCGTAACGATCTACGAGCCCGGCCACCGGGAACCCGAGGGCTCCAGTGTGTCGACGACCGGTTTGCGGGGCTACTCCCCTTCGCAGCCGTCAACACTACCCCACCCCGGCGCCCGGAGCGTCATGGGAGCTGCTCGGTACAGTCCTACGGTGATCAGCCGCGCCACCACCGGGAGTTCCTCCGCATGAGCCGCCGTACCCGCAGGCCCGCCGCCGGGCCGGGACCCTCCCGGCCCACCGTCAGCGTCTGCCGGGGCTGCTGCTGCGGCACCCCGAAGATCCCCGGTGTGGACCACGCCGGACAGCTGGCAGAGCTGCGGCAGTCCCTCGACGGGGTCGCCACCGTGCGTGCCGTGGAGTGTCTGGACGCCTGCGAGCAGGGCAACGTCATCGTGGTGCAGCCCTCCGCCGAGGGGCGCGGCGCCGGTGGCAGGCCGGTCTGGCTCGGCCTGGTGAACGATCCGCACGCCGTCGCGGACATCGTGACCTGGGCGGGGGACGGCGGACCCGGTCTCGCCGAGGCGCCCGAGATCCTGGACCTGTACGTGTTCACGCCGTCGCGCCGGGTCCAGGGAGGCCTGGAGGACTAGGCGGCGTCGGAGTTGTGCCGCCGCGGTGCCGGCTCCGCCGGGAGGAGTCCTTCCACCGGAGGAAGACGCCGTAGGCGCCGAAGCAGACGGCCGCCGGCGGCGCAGCCGGCACCGCCCAGCCGCCCGTACGAAAACGATCACAGCGTGACGGCGGCGGCTACGGGCCCTCTCCGGCGGACAGCCGCTCCAGCAGTGCCGGCAGGGCCGTCCCGATGGGTTCGCGGATCGTCTCCTCCGCCAGCTCGTCGTACGGGGTCGGGTCGGCATTCACCACGATGAGCCGGGCGCCGTGCTCCACGGCGATGCCTGCCAGGGAGGCTGCCGGCTGGACCTGAAGGGTCGTGCCCACCGCGACGAACACCTGGCTCGCCTTGGTGATCGCCATCGCCTCGGCCAGGACCTGCGGATCCAGGCGCTCACCGAACATGACCGTCGCGGACTTCAGGATCCCGCCGCAGACAGCACACGGCGGGTCCGCCTCGCCGGCATCGACCCGGGACAGGGCCTCCTCCATGGAGGACCGGACATGGCACCGCGTACAGACGACTTCGCGCGCCGTGCCGTGGAGCTCGACGACCTTGCGTGCGGACAGACCGGCCAGCTGGTGCAGTCCGTCCACATTCTGCGTGAGGACCCGCACCGGTGTACCCGACCGCTCGAGTGCTGCGACGGCACGGTGGGCCGCGTTCGGCTCGGCCTTCCAGGTCGTACTCGTGCGGCGCATCTGCCAGGAGCGGCGCCGGATCTCCGGATCGGCCATGTAGAAGTCGTAGGTGACGAGCTTCTCCGCCTCCGGGTCCTTCCGCCAGAGCCCTTGCGGCCCACGGTAGTCGGGGATGCCGGAGTCCGTGGAGATGCCGGCGCCGCTGAGGATCGCGACGAGAGTCATGGAACGAGCGTACGCACCGGCCCGTACCGCCCGCGATCAGGTTTCGTCACCGCCCTGCCGGTTCGCCGTCCTCCAGCTCGGCCGTGCCCGCCCCGGAGTCCCGTACCTCCAGCGCCGCCAGGACCCTGCGGCCGAGCGACCCGGGCAGATGGCCGGTCAGGTCGCCGCGGTCCACCAGCTTCCAGGACAGCAGCTCCTCCTCCTGGAGGCGGATCGACGCGAACTGCTCCGCCGACAGGACGCCGCCGTCGTACAGGTACGCGGCGATCGGCGGACGCGCCGGACCGCGCGTCCAGTCGACCGCGAGCAGCCGGCCCGGCTCCAGATCGAGGCCGATCTCCTCCGCCGTCTCCCGGCGCGCGGCCTGCCGGGGGCTCTCGCCCGCATCGGATTCGACCGTGCCGCCGGGCAGCGCCCAGCCTTCGCGATAGTTCGGCTCGACGATCAGGATCCGCCCCTGCCCGTCGAGGAAGAGCGATGCCGCCGCGGCCAGGACCCGGGGCAGGCCCGCGATGTACATGGCGTAGTCAGTGGAGGTCATGGCGGCAGCGTAGAGGCATGCCGGACGGTCCTGGACAGCCATGGGCAGAGAGGGGGTGGTCCGGATAGGGTCGGGGCGGCGCGACTGCCTGTTCGAAAGCAAAGGATGCAAGGTGACGGACGGAGCAGTGATCGAGACCGCCCGCGTGCTCGTCGCGGCGGACAAGTTCAAGGGCTCGCTCACGGCCGTACAGGTCGCGGAGCGGGTGACGGCCGGACTGCGGCGCGTCGTACCCGGGGTGCAGGTGGAGACCCTGCCCGTCGCGGACGGCGGCGACGGCACGGTCGCGGCGGCGGTGGCCGCCGGATTCGAGCGCCGCGAGGCGCGGGTGACCGGACCGCTGGGCACACCCGTCGACGCGGCGTACGCGGTGCGCGACACCACGGCCGTGGTGGAGATGGCCGAGGCATCGGGCCTCCAGCACCTTCCTGCGGGGCAGTTCGCCCCGCTCACGGCCACCACGTACGGCTCCGGCGAACTGCTGCGGGCCGCACTCGACGCGGGCGCGCGGACGATCGTGTTCGGGGTCGGCGGGAGCGCCACCACGGACGGCGGCGCCGGTATGCTCGCCGCGCTCGGTGCCCGCTTCCTGGACAGGGACGGCAAGCCCGTCGGCCCCGGCGGCGGAGGGCTGGCCGAGCTGGCCGAGGCCGATCTGTCGGGGCTCGACCCCCGGCTGACGGACATCGACCTGATCCTGGCCAGCGACGTGGACAACCCGCTGACCGGCCCGAAGGGCGCCCCCGAGGTGTACGGGCGGCAGAAGGGCGCCACCGAGGACGACATCGCGGTCCTCGACGCGGCGCTCGCCCACTACGCCTCCGTCCTGGGACCCGAGCACGCCGCGCTCCCCGGGGCGGGCGCCGCCGGAGGCATCGGCTACGGCGCACTGGTCGCGCTGGGGGCACGCTTCCGGCCCGGCATCGAGGTCATGCTCGACGTCCTGGGCTTCGCCCCGGCGCTCGCCCGCGCCACGCTCGTCGTCACCGGCGAGGGATCGCTCGACGAGCAGACCCTGCACGGCAAGGCCCCGGCGGGCGTCGCCGCGGCGGCCCGTGCCGCGGGCGTGGAGGTCGTCGCCGTCTGCGGACGGCTCGCCCTGCCGCCCGAGGCGCTGGAAGGGGCCGGGATCCGGCGGGCCTACGCCCTGATGGAACTCGAACCCGACCCGGCGCTCTGCATGGCCCAGGCAGGCCCCCTGCTGGAACGCGTGGCCGAGGCGATCGCCCGCGACTTCCTGTCGTCGTGACGCACAGCTTCCTGTCGTGATGCACAGCGGTGAGGGGGGTCCGCGGACCCCCCTCACCGCTGTGCCGCCACCGAGAGCCTGAAGGCCTCCAGGGCCAGCATGATCTCGACCAGTTCACGCGGCCGTGACAGCGACCGCGACGTCAGCTGCTCCAGCCGCCGCAACCGGTTCAGCACGGTGTTGCGGTGGCAGTACAGGAGTCCCGCCGCCCGCCCCGCAGACCCTCCGCAGTCCAGCCAGGCCTCCAGCGTCCGCACCAGCAGCTCCCGGTCCGCCGGGTCCAGGCCCAGCAGCGGGCCGAAGACACTCGCGACCAGCCGGGCCGCGAGCTCCGGCCGGCTCACCACCAGCGCCGCCGGCAGCCGCTCCTCCAGCCGCACGATCCGGGCCGTGCCCGGGGGACAGGTCAGCAGCGCCACATCGGCCAGTCGGCGCGCCGATCCCAGCTCGGCGAGCGAGTCCACCACAGGACTGATCCCGCCAGGACCCGGACACCGCTCCACCAGGACCGCGGTGAGTTCGTCCGTACCCCGCTCGCCCAGGGCCACGACCACGATCTCGCAGTCCGCCCGCATCCGCCGGAGGAACGTCATCCCGTCCGCGTCCATGACCGGTCGGTCCGGCCCGCCGCCCCTCCGCAGCACCACCACCGCGTAACGGCCCTGCTCCGGCAGCCCGAGACCGGCCGCCGCACGCGCCGCGAGTCCCGGCGCGGACCGGTCCTCGAGGAGGGCGTCGAGCAGCGCCTGGACCCGTTCGTCACTGCGCCGCTGCATGTCATCGCTCCGTTCCGCAGCCGGGCCGCTCATGGCTCGTGACGATGCCACCCGCCGCGAGGCGTGCGACAGCGGATCACGTGGCTCTGTGCGTGTGCACAACCGCACCCTTCGAACGCTGGTCAGCCGCAGCGATTGCGCCGCGGACCGTGGACGCGCGGCCCGCCCCCTGCTGGTCTGTGGCACCACAACGACCAGTCGGAAGGAGGAGGACGCATGGCAACGCTCGAGATCCGCGAACTGTCCGTGGGCTACGGCCCGGTACGGGCACTGCGCGACGTCTCCGTCGACGTGCCGGCCGGCGCGATCACCGCGGTACTCGGCGGCAACGGCGCCGGCAAGACCACGCTGCTGCGGGCCGTGTCGCGGACCCTCGGCTTCCACCGCGGGACGGGCACGGGCACCATCCGCTTCGACGGCGTACCCCTGGACGGGCTGCGCCCAGCCCAGGTGGTGGCCGCAGGAGTGATCCAGGTGCCGGAGGGGCGACAGGTGTTCGCCCGCATGACGGTGGCGGACAACCTGCGGGCCGGTGCACTCGGTGCCCGGGGCGGACGCAAGGCGACGACCGCGGCGCTCTCACGCGTCCACGAGCTGTTCCCCGTCCTCGCCCAGCGTGCCCACCAGCGTGCCGGGCTGCTGTCCGGCGGGGAGCAGCAGATGCTGGCGATGGGACGGGCCCTGATGGCCGGGCCCCGCCTGCTCCTGCTCGACGAACCCTCCCTCGGCCTGGCGCCGTTGATGGCGGCCAGGATCGCCGAGACGATCCAGGAGATCAACGCGGCGGGCACCTCCGTCATGCTCGTCGAGCAGAACGCGGCGATCGCGCTCAGGCTCGCCTCCACGGCGTACGTCCTGGACGTCGGCGAGGTCGCCATCGAGGGCCCGGCAGACGACCTCGCAGCCTCCGACGAGGTACGCCGCCGCTATCTGGGCGTCGTCGACGAGGAGGCGGCCGAGGTCGCGCGGCAGGCCGTCGGCGGCCCCTCACGCACCCTGAGCAGGTGGTCCGCGTGACAACAGCTCCGGCCACCACGGCCCCCGTCACCGCCCCGGCCGCACTCGCCGTGCGCGACGTGACCGTACGCTTCGCCGGGCTCACCGCCCTCGACGCGGTCTCGTTCACCGTCGAACCCGGCAGCGTGCACGCCGTCATCGGACCCAACGGCGCCGGCAAGTCCACCACCTTCAACGTGCTCTCCGGCGTCTACCGCGCCACCTCCGGCTCGGTGCACCTCGGCGACACCGAACTCACCGGCCTCGCCCCGCACAAGATCGCCGGTCTCGGCGTCGCGCGCACCTTCCAGAACCTGGCGCTGCCCCCGCACGCCACCGTCGCCGACAGCCTGCTGCTCGGCCGGCACCGCCTCACCCGCGCCGGTTTCCTCGCCAGCGGACTGCGGCTGCCGTCGGCGGCCCGCGAAGCGCGGCGCCATCGCGAACGGGTGCGCGAGATCGCCGAGTTCATCGGCCTGGACAAGGAACTGGAGCGGCCGGCGGGCGCGCTCCCGTACGGGAAGCAGAAGCTCGTGGAGCTCGGCCGTGCGCTCTGCATGGAGCCGCAGGTGCTGCTGCTCGACGAGCCCATCGCCGGCATGACGGCCGACGAACGCCGTCGCGTCGCGGCCGTCGTCGCGGACGTACGCGACAGCCTCGGCATCTCCATCGTGCTCGTCGAACACGACATGGGTGTGGTGATGCGGCTCGCGGACGCCGTGACCGTACTCGACTTCGGACGCAGGATCGCGGGCGGCACCCCCGCCGAGGTCCAGAACGATCCGGCCGTCGTCCAGGCCTACTTGGGGACACAGGAATGACCACCTTCATCGAACTCCTCCTCGGCGGGCTCTCCATCGGATCGGTCTACGCACTGATCGCGCTCGGCTTCGTCGTCATCTTCAAGGCCACCGAGGTCGTCAACTTCGCCCACGCCTCCCTCCTGCTGGCGGGCGGATACGTCACCGCCGTACTGCACGACGACATCGGCTTCTGGCCGGCGCTCGGCGTCGGGATCGCGGGCGCCGCGGTCGTCGGCTCCGCCGTCGAGTTCTTCGTGATGCGCCGCTACCGGGGCAGCGACCACAGTGTCCTGGCCATCGTCACCATCGGCGTCGACATCCTCATCACCACGGAACTCGTCCGGCAGATGGGCACCGAGGTCATGTCGCTCGGCGACCCGTGGGGCGACGATGTCGTCACCATCGGCGGTATCACCCTGGCCGAGACCCGCATCGCGGCGTTCATCGTCGCGGGGCTGCTCATCACGGTGTTCCTGCTCGCGTTCCGCTACACCTCGTGGGGCGTGTCGATGCGGGCCGCCGCCGAGAACCCGCAGACCGCGGCCCTGATGGGCATCAAGCTCGGCCGGGTGTCGCTGTCGGCCTGGGCGGTCGCCGGGGCACTCGCCGCGGTCGCCGCGCTCTTCCTCACCGTCTTCCCCACCCCGGGCCTCGAACGGGCCACGTCCTTCGCCGCGCTCAAGGCGTTCCCGGCGGCGATCCTCGGCGGCCTCGACTCGACGACCGGCGCGCTGGTCGGAGGGCTCGTCGTCGGAGTCACCGAGTCCCTCGCCACCGGCTACCAGAGCGACCTCTCCTTCCTGGGACGCGGCATCGGAGACCTCGCGCCCTATCTCGTGATGGTGATCGTCCTGCTCATCCGGCCCGCGGGACTCTTCGGTACGAAGGAGCTGGCCCGTGTCTGAAACCGTCAAGGACGCCGGGACGCCCGCCGAAGCCGGCGTCACCCAGGCTCCCGTGCCGCCCGGCTCGGGGCAGTCGCTCACCGGACGGCTGCGGCACCCCCGCCCCTACCTGTGGCTCGTCGGCTCCGTCCTGCTTCTCCTGTTCCCTTTCTACCTGGACCGCTTCTGGCTCCAGGCCGGACTGTTCGCGATGGCCGCCGCGATCGGGGCGATCGGCCTCAACCTGCTCACCGGCAGCACCGGCCAGCTCTCCATGGGCCACGCCTTCTTCCTCGCCGTGGGTGCGTACAGCTACTGCATCCTGGCCGGTGAGAGCAGCACCGAGAACGGTCACGAACTCTCCGGGCTCGGCCTGCCCACCTGGCTCGCCGCGATCCTCGCCGTCCTGCTGGCGGGTGTGGTGGGCGGACTGTTCAGCCCGATCGCGGGCCGCCTGCGTGGCGCGTACCTCGGTATCGCCACGCTCGCGCTGATCTTCATCGGCCAGCACGTGCTGTTCAACGCGGGCTCCCTCACCGGCGGTTTCAACGGCCGTGCCGTGCCCCCGCTCTCACTGTTCGGGTTCACCTTCGACGACACCGAGGTGATCGTCGCCGCGGTGCCCTTCCAGTCCTCCGAGAAGCTCTGGTACGTGGGACTGCTCGCCCTCGCCTTCAGCGGGCTCTTCGCCCGCGGGGTGCTGCGAGGCAGGCCCGGCCGCGCGCTCAACGCCATCCGCGACCACCGGATCGCCGCAGGCGTGATGGGCGTGCCGGTGGCCAAGTACCGGGCAGGGGTCTTCGTCCTCTCCTCGATGTACGCGGGCCTCGCGGGTGTCCTGCTCGCGCTGGTCTTCCAGCGCACCGTGCCCGAGTACTTCGGCATGGTCCTGTCCCTCGAGTACCTCGCCATGATCGTCATCGGCGGGCTCGGCAGTGTCGCGGGGGCCGTCGTCGGCGCCGCGTTCGTATCACTGCTCCCGCAGGTGCTCACCCACTACAGCGACTCCCTGCCCTTGGTTTCCGCCCCCGGTACGGGCGGACTCACACCGGGTGAGGCGTCCCGCTATCTGTACGGCGCCGCGGTGGTCGCGGTGGTCCTGTTCCTGCCCGGCGGCCTTACGCGTCTGAAGAATCCAGGGGAGAAGAAATGAAAATGCGTGTGTACGGAGCGGTCCTTGCGGCCCTCACCCTCACCCTCGTCGGGTGCAGCGAGAAGGCCGGCAAGGGGGACGCCGCCGGTACCGACAAGAGCGGCGTGAAGACCGGTGAAGGAGTCACCGACTCCAAGATCACCCTCGGTGCCCTCACCGACATGACAGGGGTGTACGCCTCGCTCGGCAAGAGCGTCACCCAGGCCCAGCAGCTGTGGGTGAAGGAGACCAACGCCGCGGGCGGCATCTGCGACCGGCAGATCGAACTGACCGTCCGCGACCACGGCTACGACCCGCAGAAGGCCATCGCGGCCTACACGGAGCTGGAGCCGGACGTGCTGGGCTTCGCCCAGTTCATCGGCTCCCCGTTCGTCGCCGCCGTCGAGCAGCGCATCGACGGCCAGGACAAGGGCATCGTCCTGCCGCAGGCCTGGTCGGCGAACCTCCTCGGTTCCAAGTACGTCCGGGTCATCGGCGCCACGTACGACGTCGAGACGATCAACCTGGTCGACTTCCTGCTCGACGAGAAGCGCATCGCCAAGGGTGACAAGATCGGTCACGTGTACTTCGAGGGCGACTACGGCGAGAACGCCCTGGCCGGCTCCAAGTACGCGGCGAAGGAGGCGGGCCTCACCGTCGTCGAGCAGAAGATCAAGCCGACCGACAACGACATGACCGCCCAGGTCTCCGCGCTCAAGCAGGCGGGCGTCAAGGCGATCGTCATCAGCGCCGGACCGCGCCAGGCGGCCTCACTGGTCGGCGTCGCCGCCGCCACGGGCTTCAACGTCCCCGTCGTGGGCAACAACTCGGCCTACGCGCCGCAGCTCCTGGCGACCCAGGCGGGCCCGGCCCTGCAGAAGGACTACTACATCGGTTCCTCCACCCTGCCGATCGGCGACGCGGCGGCGGGCCCGTCCAAGCTCTCCAAGGCGTACAAGGCCCAGTACCCGAAGGACGGTCTCGACAACGGGGTCGTCGCCGGATACAACGCGGCGGCCGTCTTCGGGGAGGCGCTGAAGAAGGCCTGTGAGTCCAAGGACCTGACCCGTGAGGGCGTCGACAAGGCCCTGCTCACCGTCAAGGGCTTCGGCAGCGACTTCGGGATCTCGCACGACTTCACCGACCCCGCGGCCCCGTCGACCAACCAGACCGTCATCATGAAGCCGGATGCCAAGACCCCCGGTGGTCTCAAGGTGGTCCGCCCGGCCGAGGTGTCGACGGCCGCGGAGGGCTTCGCGTCGAAGTCCTGACCCCTGTACGCGATGACGGGCCCGGCCGTGAAGGCCGGGCCCGTCACTGCGGTCGTCCGATCAGCTGGTGTAGGCCTCCAGTTCGGAGAGCTGAGCCGCCGGCCAGCCGGTGTTCCCGGTGAAGGTCAGCCGCACATAGCGGGTCGGCGTACCCGGCAGGGTGACGGTCGCGGTGTTGCCGCTCGACGGGTTGAAGGTGTAACCCGCCGAGGCCTTGAGCGAGTTGTACGTGGAGTTGTCGGTGCTGCCCGTGACGCCGAGGGTCTGCGTGCGGGTGGCCCAGGCGGCGGCCGGAGGCAGTTTCAGCACCAGCCGCTTGACGGCCTTGGCGGCACCGAGGTCCACGGTGACGGACTGCGGGAAGGCGTTGTTACGGCTCTCCCAGTAGCTGTTGGCGTTGCCGTCCACCGCGTTGGCCGCGCCGTACACATCGACGTGACTGGTCTCGGTGACCGTACGTCCCTGGGCGAGGTTGCCCGTCTCCTCGGGCGGGTCCGTCGGGTCCGGGGGGTCGGTCGGGTCCGTGGGACCGCCGCTCCCGGGCACCCCGCCGTTCGTCCACACCGGGTCCGGCCAGACACCCGTGCAGGCGGGAGGGTTCGCGTACCAGCCGGAGTTGCCGGTGCCCTGGGTGATCCGGAAGCCGCTGCCGACGCAGTTGTGGATCGGGTTGGACTGGGCGAGGTGCGTGGCGACGACCCTGTTGAACGAGGCCGTGCCCGGCGCCTGGATCTGCAGGGCGTACGTACCGGCGCCGTCGATCTTGATGTTGTCGAAGTGCAGCCCGTTGGACGCGCCCTCGATCAGGTGGATCGCGGCGTAGGAACTGTCCAGGATCTCGCTGTCGGTGATGTTGATCGTGGCGTTGCTGATCGGCTCGTTGAGACCGCTGAACCAGATCGCACCGACGCCGAAGCGCCAGTTGAAGTCGTTGTTGCCGGTGCGGATCAGGGTGTTGCGGGCTGCCGTGTGGGTGCCCGATACCGCGGTTCCCTGACCGGAGTTGACGCCCGGATAGCGGTTGGCGATGTGCAGGCCGCCGCCGTTGGTGATGGTGTCCGACATGACGTTGTCGGAGATCGTGATGTCCTTGCCGCCGTAGGTCACGATGTTGTTGGCGAGGATCGGCAGGATGACGGTGTTGAACGTGAACTTGTTCCTCACGTTCGGGATGTTCTCCGCCCACATGGCCAGACCGTCGTCGCCGGTGTTGCGGACGAAGGTGTTGGTCACGGTGGAGTTCGTGACGCCGTAGTGGAAGTTGACGCCGTCGGCGGTCTGGTCCAGGATCCGGCTGTTCCTGATGGTGAAGTTGTCCATCGGACCGTCCATCCAGGCGCCGCACTTGGTGTGCTGCATCCAGACGTTGTCGACGACGGAGTTCGACATGGCCCCGCCGATGGCGTTGACCTGGTCGTTGTCCACGCGCTCGCGGATGTCGCCGATGATGGCGAAGTCCTTGAGGGTGACGTTGCTGCTGCCGCCCTGGGCCGCGTACTTGCCGTAGACGCCGACCGCCTTGCTCCGGTCGGTGGGGTGGCGTCCGGTCAGCACGCTGTACCAGGGACCGGCGCCCCGCAGCGTCACCTTGTCGACGACGATGTGGTCGTTGACCTGGAAGGTGCCCTGCGGGATGTACACCTCCTTGCCCTGGCTGCGGCCCGCGTCGACCGCCGCCTGGAACTTCGCGGTGGAGTCGGTGTTGCCCGTCGGGTCCGCACCGAAGTCACCCACCACGTCCAGGGCGCCGGAGGGCTTGCCGACCGGCGCGCCGACCTTCTCGAAGTCCGCAAGGTCGATCGTGAAGGAGGGGGAGGCGGCGGTGGAGGTCACCTGGAGCCGGACCTTCGTGCCGGCGGCCAGCGTGGACCCGAACATGGTGCGGGTCTCGTCGTAGAAGTGGTGCGGGTTGGTGTCGCCCGGGTTGTTGTTGAAGGGGTAACCGCCGTAGTACCAACCGTACTTCGAGGTCACCGGCACGCTCTTGAGCGAGGAGCCGTTCACCCGTAGGTCGATCGAGGCGTCCCGGCCCGTCCCGGCGGAGTTGTCCGGCAGTGAGTAGCGGAAGGTCATCGCGTTCGCGGGGGCCGTGAGGGTGAACTCCACGTACTCACCCGCCGAGTCGAGCGTGACGGCTTGCCGGCCCGATGCCTCCGAGGGCAGCGAACCGTACAGCCGGTCGGGGCCGATGAGCGCGCCGTTGGTGGCGGCGTACTCGGCTTCCTGCTCCGTGAACGGAACGGTGGCGCCCCGGCCGGGTATCCCGACGGGCGACGGTGCGGGGACACCGGCGGCCTGGGCGGGCGGTGCGCCGGCCATCACGACGGCGGCAGCGGTGCCGACGGCTGCGAGGGCCAGGGAGAGGGATGCGGACAGGGAGCGCCTGAGCAGGCGTCGTCCAGGTGGTGAGGTCACGTGTCGGTCGTCCTTGCGGCTCGTGGGGGCTCTGCGGACGCCCCACAGGCTAGGAGCATCTCCGCAAGGAAGTCCACGCTGCTGCGCAAGATTTTGTGTTCAGAACTCAAATTAATGACTCGGATGCGTGAATACTGAGCTCCGTCCAGGGCGCACACCCCGTGTGCACCGATCGTCCGGAGGTGTGGCCCAGGTGCGGCGGGGGCTGTCGGGGCGTGCGGGTCGGGTGTTGCTTGCGCTCGACCCTCGGGCACCCTGTCCGCCGCCTTCAACAAGTGAAGGTTGACATGCCCATTGACAGCGCATCCGCCGCGCTGGCTTCATGTGAGCGATGAATGGGAGCGCTCCCATGATCCATTGCCTGCCTTACCCCATGAAAGGCAACGACGGATGAAGTTATCGATGAGAAAGCGCCTGGGTGCGGCGGTTGCCGCGGCCGTCACGGCGACAGCCGTGCTGATGACGCTGTCGGGCCCGGTTGACGCGCAGGCGGCGACCGGCTCACCGTCGGCGACCGCGGCGGTCCCCGCCGCGCAGACGAAGGCCGCTGCCGGAACCGGCAAGGACTGGCTGCACACCGAGGGCAACCGGATCGTCGACGAGCAGGGCAACCGGGTCTGGCTGACCGGAGCCAACTGGTTCGGCTTCAACGCCAACGAACGCGTCTTCCACGGACTGTGGTCCGCGAATCTGGAGACGGTCACCCGGCAGATGGCGGAACGGGGCATCAACATCGTCCGCGTACCGATCTCCACCCAGCTCCTGCTGGAGTGGAAGGACGGCCGGGCCGCGGTCTCCAGCGCGGTCAACACATGGGCGAACCCCGAGCTCAAGGACAGGACGACACTCCAGGTGTTCGACGCCTTCCTCGCGGTGTCCGAGAAGTACGGCATCAAGGTGATGCTCGACGTGCACAGCGCGGAGGCCGACAACTCCGGCCATGTGTACCCCGTGTGGTGGAAGGGGGCGATCACCACCGAGCAGTTCTCCACAGCCTGGGAGTGGGTGACCGCCCGATACCGGACCAACGACACCCTCGTCGCGATGGACATCAAGAACGAGCCGCACGGCAAGCAGTCCGACAGCCCGCGGGCGAAGTGGGACAGCTCCACCGACCAGGACAACTTCAAGTACACCTGTGAGACCACGGGCAGGCGCATCCTCGCGATCAACCCCGATGTCCTCGTCCTGTGCGAGGGCATCGAGATCTACCCCAAGGACGGCGCGAACTGGTCCTCCACCACCGCGACGGACTACCACAACATGTGGTGGGGCGGGAACCTGCGGGGCGTCGAGGACCACCCGGTCGACCTGGGTGCCCAGCAGGACCAGCTGGTCTACTCGCCCCACGACTACGGGCCGCTGGTCTACCAACAGCCCTGGTTCCAGGGCGAGTGGAGCCGCACCACACTGGAGCGCGACGTCTGGGACCCGAACTGGCTCTTCGTGCACAAGACCGGTACCGCACCCCTGCTCATCGGCGAATGGGGCGGCTTCCTCGACAACGGCCCGAACCAGAAGTGGATGACGGCGCTGCGCGACCTCATCGTCGAGAACGGGATCCACCAGACCTTCTGGTGCATCAACCCCAACTCCGGTGACACCGGCGGGCTGCTGAACCACGACTGGACGACGTGGGACGAAGCCAAGTACGCCCTGCTCAAGCCGGCGCTCTGGCAGTCGGGCGGCAAGTTCGTCAGCCTCGACCACCAGGTGAGGCTCGGCGGCGCGACCGCCACCACCGGTATCAGCCTGGGCGACCTGTACGGCGGCTGAATCCCGAACAGCGCACACAGCACAACCCGTTGACCGTCCTGGGGTGCCGATGAAACCCCACCGCCTCGGCACCCCGGGACACCCACGGCGCATCCGTCCTCCGGTAGTGGCAGGCCGCCGCTCCGGAAGCCGCCGGATGCCCCGGGCGCCTCAAGAATCCGAGCCTCACCGCTCCGGCCGCGGTGGGGCGTCCGTCCCCAGAGCGTTGATGAGGAGCAGGGCGATGTCGTCGGTGCCGGGTGTGTACCGCTCCGCGTACCGCACGAGCGTGTCGGCCACGTCGTCCATGTCCTGGTCGAGGGCCAGCGCGAAGTGTTCGGCCAGCTCGGCCGTCGCGTCCTCGAAGTCCACCCCCGGAGCCTCCACGAGGCCGTCCGTGAACAGGGCGAGCGTCGCACCCGGCGGCAGCGGGATCTCGGCCGTCGGGTACCGGGACGCCGGATCGATGCCCAGCAGGAGGCCGGGCGGCAGATCGAGCACCTCGGTCTGTCCGTCCGGCTGCCTCAGGAGCGGTGCGGGGTGGCCGGCGGTGGCCAGGACCGCACGGTGCCCGGCGAGGTCGAGATGGACGTACAGACAGCTGGTGAACAGGCCGGGGTCGAGATCGGTGAGCAGCCGGTTGGTGCGGGCGAGCACTTCGTCGGGCGGCGCTCCGGCGGAGGCGTGCACGGCCGTACGGACCTGGCCCATGAGAGCGGCGGCGTTCACGTTGTGGCCCTGGACGTCGCCGATGGCTGCCGCGGCCGTCGTGTCGTCCAGCCGGATCAGGTCGTAGAAGTCCCCGCCGATGCCCGTGCCACGGGCGGCCGGGAGGTAGCGGGCCGCGACGTCCAGTCCGGGGATGCGGGGCAGGGTGTGGGGGAGCAGGTGCGCCTGCAGGCTGTGCGCGAGCCTGTCCTTGGTGTCGTAGAGGCGTGCGCGGTCGAGCGCCTGGGCGAGCAGACCGGCGATGGACGTGAGCAGGGCACGTTCCTCGGGCGGGAAGTCGTGGGGACGGTCGTAGGAGAGCACCAGAGAGCCGGTGGGGTGCCCGGAGACGACCAGGGGGAGAAAGGAGCAGGCGGCGACCGTCTCCCGGAGGACGAGTGCGGGGTAGGCGCGCTCCAGCTCTCCCGCGGTGGCGAAGAAGGCGGGGACGCCCGTGGTCAGCACGTGCGCGGCGGGGTTGTCCGCGGACAGCGCCACACCGTCGAAGCCGTCGACGAGCGCGGCATGACTGCCGCGGCCGCCCTCGATCCGCAGCCGTCCCTGGTCCGATGTCAGCACGACGAGGGAGTGGATCCGGAAGGCGGGCATGAGCTGGTCACCGGCCAGCTCGATCACGTCCCGGGTACCGACGGCCTCGGTGAGGGTCGCGGCGAGGTGCATCAGGTGGTAGAGGGCGGTGGCCCGGCTGGGCGTCGTGGGCGTCGGCGCGGCCTGCGGCAGCGGGGAGTCCGCCGACTCGGGTTTGACGGCGGGAAGGATCCGGACGCTGATGCCCGTGGCGTTCGGGAAGAGGTGGAAGGACAGCCACCGGTCCGGTGGGCGCAGAGCGGTGAAGGACGTCTGCTGGCGGCTGATGACCGCGGCCCGGTAGTGGTCCTCGACGGCGGGATTGTCCATCCAGGGGAGCGACACCCACGGCAGGGTGCCCAGGACGTCCTCAGGGCGGGCCCCGAGCAGTTCCGCAGCCGCGGGGGTGAGGAAACCGACGGTCCCGTCCATCCTGAGCGCGCAGCTCCCCCCGGGCAGCCGCCGCACGAACTCCATCGCTGCCGTGCCTTCGGCCGGATCCGGGACAGGCGGCTCGGGCGGGGGCAGCACACGTGGCTGGGTCCCCGGCAGCACGGGGTAGCCGCTGCTCTCGGACTGCTGCATGAGCATGCCGATGTTGCGGCAGCCGCGGACCACGGCATCACGCTCCTGGGGCGCCAGCTGAGGAGGGTGCGAGCCGGGCCACAGCAGGACCAGCCCGCCCCAGTCGGTGTCTCCCGTACGGATCGGTGCGGCGGCCAGGGAGAACCTGTAGGGCAGCACCAGTGCGGGGCGCGGATAGCGGCGCGCCAGTTCCTCCTGGCTGCCGAGCCAGATCAGACACCGGTGGCGCATGGCGTCGGACACCGGCATCGGTGCGGACAGCGTCACCCGGTTCCAGGGAATGGCCAGCTGGCCCGGCGCTCCGGCCAGCACCGTCAGGCGCAGCGTGGTCTCGTTCCTCGGCAGCAGGTACAGCATGGCCACGGACGCGTCGGCCTCCTGGACGACACGGGCCACGGGGCCGTCCAGCAGCTCCGTCCAGGCCCCCGTGGCGGCGACGGAGGCGGCTTGGTCCTGCACGCTTCAACCCCTCACCGTGACGAGCGGCGGGGCGCCCATTACCGAATGCGGCATATATGGACAATACGCCCACTGGGTCCTGAGGACATCGCGGTGTACCGGGACGCACGAGGGCCCGGATGCCGGGGAGCATCCGGGCCCTCGTGACTGTCTGTGCCGTGCGTTACGGGAGCTGGGCCGCCCGCGCCTCACGCCGGTTGTCGCGGAAGGTGTTCACCCGCCGCGCCGTGGCGAAGAGCGGGATCACCGCACCCAGCACGACCTGAAGCGCGCAGCCGGTCTGCAGGAGCAGCTGGCCGCCGGGGGCGTCGAACGCCCATGCGGCGAGCAGCCCCATCGCGGCCACGATCCAGCCGAGCATCGCCACCGCGAGGACACCCCGCGGTTTCGGGTACTCGACCCGGCTGACCATCAGCCACGCCACTCCGACGATCGCGAGCAGCGTCGGCACGAAGGGCAGCTCCAGGAGCACGATCGAGACGACCGTCAGTGCTCCGAAGGGGCTCGGCATGCCCTGGAACATGCCGTCCTTCAGCGTCACGCAGGAGAATCTCGCAAGCCGGAGCACCACCGCCAGCAGCACCACGATCGCCGCGAGTGCCGACACCCGCTGGTGCGCGTCGTCCGCGACCATCCCGTACACGAGCACGAAGTAGGCCGGGGCGAGCCCGAAGCTGATCAGGTCGGAGAGGTTGTCCAGCTCCGCGCCCATCGGCGAGGAACGCAGCTTGCGTGCCACGAGCCCGTCGAAGAGGTCGAACACCGCGGCCATGAGCATGAGGATCACCGCGGTGGCGGCGGAGTGACGGGCCATGCCCGTCTCGTCGCTGCCGGTGAGGTGCGGGATGAGGATCCCCGTGGTGGTGAAGTACACCGCCATGAATCCGCACGTGGCGTTACCGAGAGTGAGGGTGTCCGCAATCGACAGCCGCATCGAGAGCGGCATGTCCTCGGCGTCGGCATCCTCTTCGGCCTCCGGTACCCAGCCGGCCTGTGTATCAGGATCAATCACGGTCAATGCGAGTCACCCCCGCGGTGGTGGCCTGTCCGACCTCGACCGCGACATCGATACCTTCCGGAAGGTAGATGTCGACGCGCGAGCCGAACCGGATCAGACCGATGCGTTCGCCCTGCTCCACCTTCGTACCCTGCGGGATGTAGGGGACGATGCGACGGGCGACCGCTCCCGCGATCTGCACCATCTCGATGTCGCCGAGCTCGGTGTCGAAGTGCCAGACAACGCGCTCGTTGTTCTCGCTCTCCTTGTTGAACGCCGGGACGAACCCACCCGGGATGTGCTCGACCGATGTCACGGTGCCGGCCAGGGGTGCCCGGTTGACGTGGACGTTCAGCGGGCTCATGAAGATCGCGACGCGGGTGCGCCCGTCCTTCCACGGCATGATGCTCTGCACCACACCGTCGGCCGGCGAGATGACGCGGCCCTGGGTGATCTCGCGCTCGGGGTCACGGAAGAACCACAGCATGCCCGCCGCGAGCGCGGTGGTGGGCACGGCCACAGCGGCCCAGCGCCCGGACCTGCGGGCCCGGGCGAGGCTGAGTGCCGCGGTGGCGACGGTCGGGAGGAGCCACGGCGATGCTCCGCGCGCAAGGCGGACCCCGCCGCGTGGTGCAGAGGTTTGGCTGTCGGGCATGGATGACCTTCGTAGCGGATGATGCCGCGCTGGCAACGGGGGGACGGCGGCTTTCCGGCGATGCTATCGGGTGCGAGCGGCAACTGGGCAAGCCAGCAGCCGAGTCGGACAGCTGAAAGGCTCCGGACGAGGGTGACTCGGTGTGATGTTCTTCGCCACCAAATCGCCCCGAAGGGGACAATCAGCCCTGGAACCGGTACTCCTCGAGGAGCCGGCGACCGATGATCATTTTCTGGATCTCGGCGGTACCTTCACCGATCAGCAGCATCGGTGCCTCACGGTAGAGGCGCTCGATCTCGTACTCCTTGGAGAAGCCGTAGCCGCCGTGGATACGGAAGGCGTCCTCGACGACTTCCTTGCAGTACTCGGATGCGAGGTACTTCGCCATCCCTGCCTCCAGGTCGTTTCGCTCCCCGGAGTCCTTTTTGCGCGCTGCATTCACCATCATCGCATGAGCTGCTTCGACCTTGGTAGCCATTTCAGCCAGTTTGAACTGGATCGCCTGGTGCTGGGCGATCGGCTTTCCGAAGGTGTGCCGCTGCTGGGCGTACGAAACGCCCAGTTCGAATGCACGCTGTGCGACACCGCAGCCACGCGCGGCGACATTCACGCGGCCGACTTCGACACCGTCCATCATTTGGTAAAAACCTCGGCCGGTGGTGCCACCCAGCACGCGATTGGCCGGAATGCGCAGTCCGTCCATGATGAGCTCGGTCGTGTCGACGCCCTTGTAGCCCATCTTGTCGATCTTCCCCGGGATGGTGAGACCGGGGCGGACCTCACCGAAGCCCGCCTCCTTCTCCACCAGGAAGGTCGTCATCGACTTGTGGGGGGCGGTGCCCTCGGGGTGTCCTTCGTCACTCTTGCACAGGACGGCCACCAAAGTGGACGTTCCGCCGTTCGTCAGCCACATCTTCTGGCCGTTGAGAACGTACTCGTCGCCGTCCCTGACGCCCTTGGACGTGATCGCGGAGACATCGGAGCCCAGTGCCGGCTCGGACATCGAGAAGGCGCCCCGCACCTCGCCCAGTGCCATCCGCGGCAGGAAGGTGTCCTTCTGCTCCTGTGTGCCGTGCTGCTTGAGCATGTACGCCACGATGAAATGCGTGTTGATGATTCCCGACACACTCATCCAGCCGCGGGCGATCTCCTCCACACACAGCGCGTAGGTGAGCAGCGACTCGCCCAGACCGCCGTACTCCTCGGGAATCATCAGCCCGAACAGGCCGAGTTCCTTCAGTCCTTCGACGATCTCCGTCGGGTACTCGTCGCGGTGCTCCAGCTGGGTCGCGACAGGAATGATCTCCTTGTCGACGAAATCCCGGACCGTGGAGAGGATTTCCTGCTGGATATCGGTCAGACCGGCGGTCTGCGCGAGTCGGCTCATGGCTACTTCTCCACGTTCTTCTGCGGCGGCTGGACCAGCTCCGGGCGGCCGGGCTGCTCGCCGCCCCGCTCCTTGATGTACGTCTCGGTGGGGACCATCACCTTGCGGCGGAACACGCAGACCAGCGTGCCGTCCTGCTTGTAGCCCTTCGTCTCGACGTAGACGATGCCGCGGTCGCTCCTGGACCTCGACGGCGTCTTGTCGAGCACGGTCGTCTCGCCGTAGATCGTGTCGCCGTGGAAGGTCGGCGCGACGTGCTTCAGCGACTCGACCTCCAGGTTGGCGATCGCCTTGCCGGAGACGTCCGGCACCGACATGCCGAGCAGCAGCGAGTAGACGTAGTTGCCGACGACGACGTTCTTTCCGAAATCCGTCGTCTTCTCGGCGTAGTTGCTGTCCATGTGCAGCGGGTGGTGATTCATGGTCAGCAGACAGAAGAGGTGGTCGTCGTATTCCGTGACCGTCTTTCCGGGCCAGTGCTTGTAGACAGCACCGACCTCGAACTCCTCGTATGTGCGGCCGAACTGCATGATCAGGCCTCCGGGGCTTCGAACTTGGAGGTGCGCTGCATGCCGGCGGCGCGTCCCTTGCCCGCGATCACCAGCGCCATCTTGCGGCTGGCCTCGTCGATCATCTCCTCGCCGAGCATCGCCGAGCCCTTCTTGCCGCCCTCCTCCGAGGTGCACCAGTCGTACGCGTCGAGGATGAGCTCGGCGTGGTCGTAGTCCTCCTGCGAGGGCGAGAAGACCTCGTTGGCCGCGTCGACCTGACCGGGGTGCAGCACCCACTTGCCGTCGAAGCCCAGCGCCGCGGCACGGCCCGCGACCTCGCGGTACGCGTCCACGTCGCGGATCTGCAGGAACGGGCCGTCGATCGCCTGGAGGTCGTGCGTACGGGCCGCCATCAGGATGCGCATCAGGATGTAGTGGTACGCGTCCGCCGGGTAGCCGGGCGGCTGCTGGCCGACGACCAGGGTCTTCATGTTGATCGAGGCCATGAAGTCGGCCGGGCCGAAGATCAGGGTCTCCAGGCGGGGCGAGGCGGCGGCGATGTCGTCGATGTTCACCAGGCCCTTGGCGTTCTCGATCTGCGCCTCGATGCCGATCTTCCCGACCTCGAAGCCCATCGTCTTCTCGATCTGGGTCAGCAGCAGGTCCAGCGCGACGACCTGCTGGGCGTCCTGGACCTTCGGCAGCATGATGCAGTCGAGGTTCGGGCCCGCGCCCTCGACGACCGTGATGACATCGCGGTACGTCCAGTGCGTCGTCCAGTCGTTGACGCGCACGACCCGGGTCTTGCCCGTCCAGTCGCCGTTGTTGAGCGCGTCGACGATGTGGTGTCGGGCGCCTTCCTTGGCGAGCGGCGCGCAGGCGTCCTCCAGGTCCAGGAAGACCTGGTCGGCGGGAAGGCCCTGGGCCTTCTCCAGGAACCGCGGGTTCGAGCCCGGCACGGCCAGGCAGGAGCGGCGCGGACGCAGACGATTCAAGGGATGCGCGCCGGAGCCGCCCGAATTCGGGGTGGTGGCGGGCGACGGGCTGGGCGTGGTCATGCGGGGACCTCCAGAGGGTCGAGCTTGTTGGCTTTCCGGATCTCGTCGACGATACGGCCGATGATCTCCGTGATACCGAAGTCCTTCGGGGTGAAGACGGCGGCGACGCCGGCCCCGATCAGTGCGGCGGCGTCGGCGGGCGGAATGATGCCGCCCGCGATCACCGGGATGTCGGTCGCGCCCGCCTCGCGGAGCCGCGTCAGTACGTCCGGCACCAGCTCGGCGTGCGAGCCGGACAGGATCGACAGGCCGACGCAGTGCACGTCCTCCGCGACGGCGGCCGAGACGATCTGCTCCGGCGTGAGCCGGATGCCCTGGTAGACCACCTCGAAGCCCGCGTCGCGGGCCCGTACGGCGATCTGCTCGGCGCCGTTGGAGTGTCCGTCCAGGCCCGGCTTGCCCACCAGCAGGCGCAGCCGGCCCGCGCCCAGGTCGTCGGCGGTGCGCGCGACCTTCTCACGGACCAGGGCGAGCGGGGTGCCGGCCTCGGCGGTCACCGCGACCGGCGCGGACGAGACGCCCGTCGGGGCCCGGAACTCGCCGAAGACGTCCCGCAGCGCCCAGGACCACTCGCCGGTGGTGACACCCGCGCGGGCGCACTCCACGGTCGCTTCCATCATGTTCTCGGTGCCGGCCGCAGCCTTCTTGAGCGCGGCGAGCGCTTCGGAGGCACGGGCCTCGTCGCGGTTGTCGCGCCACTCGTGCAGCGCCGCGACCACCCGGGCCTCGTTGGCGGGGTCCACCGTCATGATCGCCGCGTCCAGGTCGGCGGTCAGCGGGTTCGGCTCCGTCGTCTCGTAGATGTTGACGCCGACGATCTTCTCGTCGCCGCCCTCGATCCGTGCCCGCCGCGCGGCGTGCGAGGAGACGAGCTCCGACTTGAGGTAGCCGGACTCGACGGCGGCCATCGCGCCGCCCATCTGCTGGATCCGGTCGATCTCGGCGAGCGACTCGGTGACCAGCTCGTCCACCTTGGCCTCGATGACGTGCGACCCGGCGAAGATGTCCTCGTACTCCAGCAGATCGCTCTCATGGGCGAGCACCTGCTGGATGCGGAGCGACCACTGCTGGTCCCAGGGGCGCGGCAGCCCCAGTGCCTCGTTCCAGGCGGGCAGCTGCACGGCGCGGGCGCGGGCGTCCTTGGAGAGCGTCACCGCGAGCATCTCCAGGACGATGCGCTGCACGTTGTTCTCCGGCTGCGCCTCGGTCAGCCCGAGGGAGTTGACCTGCACGCCGTATCGGAAGCGCCGCTGCTTGGCGTTCACGATGCCGTACCGCTCGCGGGTGACCCGGTCCCAGATACGGCCGAAGGCGCGCATCTTGCACATCTCCTCGATGAAGCGGACACCCGCGTTCACGAAGAAGGAGATACGGGCGACGACTTCGCCGAACGTGTCCTCGGGCACCTGTCCGGAGTCGCGCACCGCGTCGAGGACCGCGATGGCCGTCGACATGGCGTACGCGATCTCCTGGACCGGAGTGGCTCCCGCCTCCTGCAGGTGGTAGCTGCAGATGTTGATCGGGTTCCACTTCGGGATGCGGTTGACCGTGTACGTGATCATGTCGGTGGTCAGCCGCAGCGAGGGGGCCGGCGGGAAGACGTGCGTCCCGCGCGAGAGGTACTCCTTGACGATGTCGTTCTGCGTCGTGCCCTGGAGCTTGTCGGGGTCGGCGCCCTGCTCCTCCGCGACCACCTGGTAGAGCGCCAGCAGCCACATGGCGGTGGCGTTGATCGTCATGGAGGTGTTCATCTGTTCCAGGGGGATGTCCTGGAACAGACGCCGCATGTCACCGAGGTGTGAGACGGGCACGCCCACCCGGCCCACCTCGCCGCGGGCGAGGATGTGGTCGGGGTCGTACCCGGTCTGCGTCGGCAGATCGAAGGCGACCGACAGACCCGTCTGACCCTTGGCGAGGTTGCGCCGGTAGAGCTCGTTGGACGCCTCGGCGGTCGAGTGACCGGCGTACGTCCGCATGAGCCACGGGCGGTCCTTCTGACGTTCGGTCATCGATGAACCTCAGACGTTGCGGAAGCGGTTGATGGCGTCGATGTGCTGCTCGCGGAGCTCCTCGTCGCGCACGCCCAGGCCCTCGCGGGGCGCCAGCGCGAGGACGCCGACCTTGCCCTGGTGGAGGTTGCGGTGCACGTCGTACGCGGCCTGGCCGGTGTCCTCGAGGGAGTAGACCTTGGAGAGCGTCGGGTGGATCTTGCCCTTGGCCACCAGCCGGTTGGCCTCCCAGGCCTCGCGGTAGTTGGCGAAGTGCGAGCCCACGATCCTCTTGAGGGACATCCACAGGTAGCGGTTGTCGTACTCGTGGTTGTAGCCCGAGGTCGAGGCGCAGGTGACGATCGTGCCGCCCTTGCGGGTCACGTACACGCTCGCGCCGAAGGTCTCGCGGCCCGGGTGCTCGAAGACGATGTCCACGTCCTCGCCGCCGGTCAGCTCACGGATGCGCTTGCCGAAGCGCTTCCACTCGCGCGGGTCCTGGTTGTGCTCGTCCTTCCAGAACTTGTAGCCCTCGGCGTTGCGGTCGATGATCGCGGTCGCGCCCATCTTCCGGCAGATGTCCGCCTTCTGGTCGCTGGAGACGACACAGATCGGGTTGGCGCCGCCGGCCAGGGCGAACTGCGTGGCGTACGAGCCGAGTCCGCCGCTCGCGCCCCAGATCAGCACGTTGTCGCCCTGCTTCATGCCGGCGCCGTTGCGCGAGACGAGCTGGCGGTACGCCGTCGAGTTGACGAGACCGGGGGCCGCCGCCTCCTCCCAGCTGAGGTGGTCCGGCTTGGGCATCAGCTGGTTGGACTTCACGAGCGCGATCTCGGCGAGTCCGCCGAAGTTCGTCTCGAAGCCCCAGATGCGCTGCTCGGGGTCGAGCATCGTGTCGTTGTGGCCGTCGGAGGACTCCAGCTCGACGGACAGGCAGTGCGCGACGACCTCGTCGCCGGGCTTCCAGGCGTTGACGCCGGGGCCGGTGCGCAGCACGACGCCCGCGAGGTCGGAGCCGATGACGTGGTACGGAAGGTCGTGGCGCTTGCTGAGGTCGCTGAGCCTGCCGTACCTCTCCAGGAAGCCGAAGGTCGAGACCGGCTCGAAGATCGAGGTCCAGACGGAGTTGTAGTTCACGGAGCTGGCCATGACCGCGACGAGGGCCTCGCCCGGGCCGAGCTCGGGAACCGGCACGTCCTCGACGTGGAGGGACTTGCGCGGGTCCTTGTCGCGGCTGGCGACCCCGTCGAACATCTCCGCCTCGTCCTTGTGCACGGTCACCGCGCGGTACGACTCGGGGATGGACAGGGCCGCGAAATCCGCAGCGGTGCTGTCCTGCGATTGGATCGCGTCCAGGATTTCCTTCACGGTGATGCCTCCGGCAGATCGGGTCTCCAACGCCGAGGGAACGCTGGAGGGACCCCTGTGGACAGGGGGGGGCGGTGCGGTGTGGAGGTGTGCCGTCGGTTCGGCGGGGTGGTGCTTCGGCCTGCTCGGTGGAGCAGAAGGGTTGCCTGTGACGCAGGCGTCCGGGCGCGCAGACACGGTGGATTGCGGGGACAGCCGACGTACGAGAGGTCTCTGCACGCCGGCCGCCCGGACACCTTCAACGTATGGCACTCCGTGACAGGTGGCAAGGCACCGAGTGCCAACAATTTCTCTCACTTGTCATCTGCACGGCACGCGTGAGCAACATGATGGGCGCTATGCCCGACAGCTCCCGGAGATGGTGCGGTTACGGCGTGGTGCGGTAGACGTACGGGGTCGTCGTGCTCAGGGCCGTGAAGCCGAGCCGGCGCAGGATCGGGGCCGACTGGTCGGTCGCGTCGACCTGCAGATATCGGTAGCCGCGCTCGGCGGCGATACGGGCCCGGTGGGCGATCAGTGCCCGGTAGATGCCCCTGCCCCGCCAGGGCGCGGCAGTCCCGCCGCCCCAGAGGCCGGCGAAGCCGGTGCCCGGATACAGCTCCATACGGGCAGAGCTCACCGGCTCGCCGCCGGCCACGGCCAGGACGGCCGCGAAGGTGTCAGGGGCCTCGGAGAGCCTGGCCAGCGTCTGGTGACGCAGTCGTGAGCCGTCGGTGCCGAAGGCCAGTTCGTGGGCCCGGACCATCAGCTCCACCCCGGCCGCGTCGGTCACGGTGCGCAGCTCGACGCCTGCGGGGAGCTCCACGGACGTGGGCAGCTCCGCCACCTCGGCGACCAGCAGCGTCTCCGCCGGCTCGGCCTCGAAACCGGCCGCGGCCAGGCGTCCGCCCAGATCGGCGGGGCTGTCGTGTGCGTACAGCTTCCATTCGAACTCGTCGTGCCCGAGCGAGGTGTAGTGCTCCACCTGCGCCGCGATCGCCGCGTCCGCCTGTTCGGGACCGAGATCCGGAGCGGTCCAGACGACGCCGTTCCAGTCGTCGGCGCCGCCGGTCTGCCGTACGAGGTCTCCTGTGCGTTCGACCCTTACGCCCGGGCCGTCTGGGCGCGCGTGTTCACGCATCTCGTGGTCGAAGAGGGCCAGTGTGCTCTGGGGATCCATCCGCGCATCCGACCATGCGGTGCGCCATCGGGCCATCGGGTTTCCCCGGGCAGGTGCGTCAACGGGGCGGGCGGGGGCAGATGGAAGTGATCTTGATCCGGTCACGACGAACAGGGGTGGGGCACCCGATGCCGATACAGGTGGGCGGACGCGTCCGAAGAGACCGCCGGTCCGAATTCAACGTCCGCCGGACGGCGTTCGGTTTCCTTCTTGTCGCCGTACTCGTCAGCGGTGCCGGGCTGACCCTCCGCACGGCTCTGGAGAGCGCCCCTCGGCATCCGGTGGCGGCCGTCTTCTCGGTGGTCGCGGTGGTCTCCGGGGCGGTGGCGCTCCTGCGTCGCCGCCGCAACCGCAGGGTGGCCGCCAGGGCGGCGTCGGCGGCTCTGGACGCCGCGTACGAGGTGGTGGACACCGCGCTGGAGGATCGGTCCGTAGCCGGCCCCGAACCTGTGCTGCGCCCCGAGCCGGTCGACTGGGAGGGCATGGACCCGTACGACTTCGAGGAGGCCGTCGCCGCCCTCTGCC
The DNA here is from genome assembly GCF_045207585.1 of Streptomyces sp. NBC_00887. Taxonomy (NCBI): domain Bacteria; kingdom Bacillati; phylum Actinomycetota; class Actinomycetes; order Kitasatosporales; family Streptomycetaceae; genus Streptomyces; species Streptomyces sp. NBC_00887. Next base: position 3,480,139 of record NZ_CP108788.1, on the reverse strand, counting down.
GCCGGGACGGGTGCACGGACGCCGAAGTAGTCGGCGGTGCCGGAGATCTGGGGGCCGATGTCGTGGGTACCACGCCTGACGGCCGCCGCCTGGTCGTCCAGTGCAAGAGGTACACGGCCGAGAACAAGGTCGGCTCGCAGGATCTCCAGCGCTTCGGCGGTACGTGCTACGCCGTCCACGAGGCCGGGACGGCCGTCGTCGTCACCACCGGTGAATTCACCGAACCGGCTCGCCGGTACGCGGAGCAGTGCGGCATCGTGTGCGTCGACCTGGCCGGACTCACCGCATGGAGTGAGTACGGCGCTCCTCTGCCCTGGCATGCCGGGGAGGCCGTACAGCCCGCCGAGAGCTGAACGCCCGCTCAGCGGTCCTTGAGGGCCTGCTGGATCGTGCGCATCACCTCGTCGAGCGGTGCGTCGGTCCGCGCCACCGCGACCAGCACCTCACCCTCAGTGGCCACGGAGGCGACCGGGGTCTTCGCGGGCTCGCTCCCCGCGGTCCGTCCGGCGCCGATCCCCGTCCCGAACGTGTCCCGGACGATGGCGAAGGCATGGTCCAGCTGGGCCTCCACATCGCCGTGGCCGCCCGCCCGCAGCCAGCGCCGCAGTACATGGTTGTGCGCGGTCACCACGGCGGACGCGGCCACCTCGGCCAGCAACGGGTCGTCATTGCCCACATGATGGTCGCGCTCGTCGAAGTGGCCCAGCAGATAGCGGGTGAACAGCCGCTCGTAGCGGGCCACCGAGGCGATTTCGGCCTCCCGGAGCGTGGGGACCTCACGGGTCAGTTTGTAGCGCGCCACCGAGACCGCGGGCTTCGCCGCGTACATGCGCATGACTTCCTTGATGCCGCGGCACACGGTGTCCAGCGGGTGCTCGTGCGCGGGAGCGGCATTGAGGACGGCCTCGGCCCTGACGAGGGTGTCGTCGTGGTCCGGGAAGATGGCCTCTTCCTTGGAGCGGAAGTGGCGGAAGAACGTACGCCGGGCGACCCCGGCAGCGCCCGCGATCTCGTCGACCGTCGTCGCCTCGTAGCCCTTCGTGGCGAAGAGCTCCATCGCCGCGGCGGCCAGTTCGCGGCGCATTTTGAGCCGTTGGGCAGCGGCGCGGGTGCCTGCGGCACTCTCCGTGGCGTCGGGCGCGGCGGCGGAACGGGTGGACCTGGCAGGCTGCGACATGGTGTGAACGTAACTCATCCGTGCAGGAGAGTGCGCCCGTGGGGGCGGGTCGCCCGAGGGCCCGAGCAGCCCGCCCCACCCGGCTCCCGCCTCAGAGGGTCCGGCAGCGGGCTTCGCGGCGTCGCGGGGCTGGGGCACGCGCCTCGCAGGGTTGTCGTCAATCACCATGGCTCCGCCATGCTCAATCCTCCGCCTTGCGATGCACGCACCCCAGCCCCGCTCCTTCATCCGCGCTGCCCGCTGCCGGACCCTCTCAGCGGCGGGCATATTCGCGGAAGCCGCGCCCCGTCTTGCGGCCGAGGCAGCCCGCGGCCACCAGATGCTCGAGCAGCGGCGCCGGGGCCAGGCCCGGATCGCGGAACTCGCTGTGCAGAACCTTCTCGATGGCGAGCGAGACATCGAGCCCGACGACGTCCAGGAGCTCGAACGGGCCCATCGGGTAGCCGCCGCCCAGCTTCATCGCCGCGTCGATGTCGTCGAGGGTCGCGTAGTGCTCCTCGACCATCTTGATCGCGTTGTTGAGGTACGGGAACAGCAGCGCGTTCACGATGAAGCCCGCGCGGTCCCCGCAGTCGACGGGGTGCTTGCGCACCTTCATGCAGACCTCGCGCACCGTGGCGTGCACGTCGTCGGCGGTCAGCACCGTGCGGACCACCTCGACGAGCTTCATCGCGGGCGCCGGGTTGAAGAAGTGCATCCCGATGACGTCCTGGGGACGTGAGGTGACCTTCGCGATCGCCACGACCGGCAGGGAGGAGGTCGTCGTGGCCAGCACCGCACCCGGCTTGCAGACCTTGTCGAGCGTCGCGAACAGCTGCTGCTTGACGTCCAGGTCCTCGGCGACCGCCTCGACGGCGAGGTCGACCTCGGCGAACGCGTCCAGGGACCCGGCCGGCGTGACCCGGGCGAGCGTCTCCTCGCGCGCCTCGGCCGTCAGCCGTCCCTTGGAGACCGAACGGTCCAGAGACTTGGCGATCCGGGCCTTGGCCGTGTCCGCCTTCTCCTGGCTGCGCGCGGCGAGCACCACGGAGTACCCGGCCTTCGCGAAGACCTCGGCGATGCCCGAGGCCATCGTCCCGGAGCCGGCGACACCCACCGAGGACACCTCGCGCCCGGCCACCGAACCCGCACTGGCCAGGGGGGTACGGGCGTCCGGCACCACGGTCTGGCCGCCGGGGGCGTCGTACGTGTAGAAGCCGCGGCCCGCCTTGCGGCCGGTCAGGCCCGCCTCGCTGAGCTGCCCGAGCACGGGAGCCGGTGCGTGCAGCCGGTCGTGGGACGCCGAGTACATGGCCTCCAGAACCGTGCGGGCCGTGTCGATGCCGATCAGGTCGAGCAGGGCGAGGGGGCCCATCGGCAGCCCGCAGCCCAGCTTCATCGCCGCGTCGATGTCCTCACGGGAGGCGTAGTTCGCCTCGTACATGGAGGCGGCCTGGTTCAGGTAGCCGAACAGCAGCCCGTCCGCGACGAATCCGGGCCGGTCGCCGACCGCGACCGGCTCCTTGCCCAGTTCGCGTGCCAGCCGGGTGACGGTGTCCACGGCCGTCGGCGCGGTCAGCACGGAGGAGACCACCTCGACGAGCTTCATCGCGGGCGCCGGGTTGAAGAAGTGCAGGCCCAGGACGCGCTCGGGGTGCTGCGACTCGGCGGCCAGCCGCGTCACCGACAGGGCGTTCGTGCCGGTCGCCAGGATCGCGGTGGGGGAGACGACGGCGTCGAGCTCCCGGAAGACCTGCTGCTTGATCTCGTAGGACTCGGGCACGACCTCGATGACCAGCTCCGCGTCCGCGGCGGCCTGCAGATCGGAGAACGTGCGGAAGCGGGCGAGGATGTCGCGCCGCTCCTGCTCCGTGATCCGCTCGCGCTGCACGGCGCGTGCGGTGGAGGCCTCCAGGGACGCGACGGCCTGACGGGCGACGGCTTCGCTGATGTCGATGCCGATGACCTCGCGGCCCGCACGGGCCAGGACCTCGGCGATGCCGGTTCCCATGGTGCCGAGGCCGACGACGGCAATGGTGCTGAGCGGGGTGTCCATCACGGGACTCCAGGGTGAGTGACGACTGAGAGGAGCACGGGCGGCGCGTGCGGTCGAAGAGAACCGGCGCTCTGCGTGCGGGAGTTGTGTCGTGGTGCTCAGGGCCCGGGGCGTGCTGGGCACGCACAGGACCGGGGAAAAGGTGACGGACTCTGTCCCGAGTCGCGTCTCTCAAAGCTGCCGAACCGACAAGCACTCCGGGTGGCTGCGTCACCAGGCCACCCGAGTCGGCGGGTGTGTGTCCCGCTCACATGAGGTTAACCGGCAAGTAATGAGCGCGCCAGCCCTGGACGGATGTGCGCTGGCACACAGTTGGGGCCGACACGGTGCGTGTGCGCCGATAAGCTGACTGTCATGGATGAGGAGTTGCGCTCGCTGGCGGACAGACTGCGGGACGAGGCCGAGGAACCGGCGGTCTGCCAACGGCTCCTGGCCACGGACGACGACGAGGAGCTGGCCCGCGTCCTCATCGAGCCCGCGCGCCCGCTGTGGGCGCGCGAGATCGCGGCGTTCCGGCTCGGCTGCCGGGGCGACCGACGGGCCTTCGAGGCGCTGATCCTCCTCCTCAACCACCGCGACCCCGAGCGCTGCGTGTCGGCCGCCCATGCCCTGCTGCTCCTCGACGACCCCCGAACACCCAGGGCCGCCGCGGCACTTGCCACGAACACACTGCGCACCGCCTACGCGATGCACCCGGTGCGCTTGCTGACCGCCCTGCGCGCGCCGGAATCGGTGCCCGCCCTGGTCGATACCCTGCGGCGGCTGCTGACGCCGGAGGAACCGCACTGGCGCGTCGCGCTCGCCTGCGTGGAGGGGCTGGGGACCCTGGGGGACGGCGAGGCCAGGCCGGTCCTGGAGGCGGCGCTGCCGCACCCCCGCCTCGGCCGGGCCGCGGCGGAGGCGCTCAGGCGGCTGCCGGCCCCATGAGAGCCCGCACGTACCGGACCTCGGGCACCACGGCGCCGCCCACCTCGAAGGGCTCCTCGGCGCCGTCCGGCAGGAAACCCGCCCGCTCGTAGAAGCGGCGGGCGCGCCAGTTCTCCTTCAGCACCCACAGGGCCATCTCGTGGAAACCGGCGGCCACGGCACGGGTGGTCAGCTCGGCCAGGAGTGCGCGGCCTGCCCCCGCTCCGGTCCGTTCCGGTGCACGTAGATCGCGTACAGCTCGCAGCGCCCGGCCCCGCCGGTGCCGTCACGGTCGGGCCGTAACAGGCCCAGCCGGTCACGGTGGAGTCCGGTGCCGTCCGGGAGACGACGTCGACGGCCGGACCCGGGTGAGGAAGGCGCGCCGGCGCTCGGCGTCCGACGCGATGTCCATCGCGTCCAGATACGGCTGCGGGATCATTCCGGCGTACGCGGTCTGCCGGCCGCGCACCCGGATCTCCGCCACGGCGGCACAGTCGTCGAGCGTCATGTCCTCGACCTGAACGCCGGGGGCGTACGCGGGAGTGGGCCGTGTCGTCATTCGGTCCGTCCTGGCGTACGCTCCCGGCGGCTGCGCGGACGGGCTTCAGTCGCGGAAGCCGAGAAGCCCGTGCAGCGTGCTGCCCTTCGTGCTCGTCCCCGCCTTCGTGGCCTTCGGCGGTTTCGGCTCGGGCAGCGCCTCGCAGACCGCGTCGGCCCCGCTGCCGGCGGCACGCGGGAGGCTGCCGTCGGTGAGGTAGTCCACCAGGTACGCGTCCAGGCACTTGCTCCCGCTCAGGGTGATGCCGTGGTTGCCGCCGCCCTCCTCGACGACCAGGCTGGAGCCCTTGAGCCTGCGGTGCATGGTGACACCGCCCTCGTAGGGCGTGGCGGCGTCGTCGGTGGCCTGGAAGAGCAGCGCGGGCGGGATGCTGCGGTTGGTGACCCGCACCGGCTCCAGCGGTTCCACCGGCCAGGTGGCACAGGGGGCGTTGTACCAGGTGTTGTTCCATGACATCAGGGGCGCCTTGCGGTGGGCCTTCCAGGTGTCGTTGCGCCAGGTGCTCCAGGTCCGGGGCCAGGCGGCGTCGCGGCACTGCACGGCCGCGTACACGGAGTAGCCGTTGTCGCCGCTCGCGTCCATGGCCGCGAAGTTCTCGTACGCGGAGACCAGCGCTTCCTGGTCCTCGTCCTTCACGTACGCCGAGAACGCCTGGGCCAGGGAGGGCCAGTAGCCGTCGTAGTACCCGCCGGGCAGGAAGGTGTCCTCGAGCTCGCTGGGGCCGACCTTGCCGCCCGCGGGGTGCTCCTTCACCGCGGCGCGCATGTCGTACCAAGCGGCTTCGACGCCCGCCGGGTCGGTGCCGAGCCCGTACGTGGCGTCGTTCTTCGCGACCCAGGCCGCGAATGCCTTGTGGCGGGAGTCGAACGCGTGGTCCTGGGCGAGGTTGTCCTCGTACCAGACGCCGTCCGGGTCGACGATCGAGTCGAGGACCAGGCGGCGCACGCGCTCCGGGAACAGCTTCGCGTACACCGCGCCGAGGTAGGTGCCGTAGGAGTAGCCGAAGTAGTTGATCTGCTGCGAGCCGAGGGCCCTGCGGATCACGTCGAGGTCCTTCGCGGTGCTGACGGTGTCCATGAAGGGCAGCAGGTCGCCGTGCTTCTGGCCGCAGGCGGTGGCGAAGGACGCGGCCCGGTCCCTGTTGGCCTTCTCGGCCGCATAGGAGACCGGCACGGTGTCGGGGCGCACCGGGGCGAAGTGCTTCGGCACACAGTTCAGTGCGGGGGTGCTCTTCCCGACCCCGCGCGGGTCGAACCCGATCACGTCGTACTGGGCGGCGAGTTTCTTGGGCAGCGAGCCCGCCACGAAGCCCGCCATCGAGAGCCCGCTGCCGCCGGGGCCGCCGGGGTTGACCAGCAGCGGACCCTGCGACGTCTTCGCCGTGTGCGGGATCCGGGAGAGCGCGAGGGTGACCCTTCTGCCCGACGGACGGTCATGGTCCAGCGGAGTGCGGACCGTTGAGCACTGCAGGGTCGGATACGTCGCCGTCCCGCATGCGGTCCACTTGAGCGGTGCGACGGCGCGCGGTGCGCCCGTCCCCGTTCCGGCGGTCGCGGTGGACGGCGCGGCGGTCACCAGACCCGCGACCGTGGCACCGACTGCGACCAGAATTCCTGCACGTTTCGTCATATGGGCCTCCCGTGGTGGAGGGAACGTGCCTGTGAGCGGCACAGCCCCCGCCGGATGCTCCCCGAATTCGGGCACGGCAGGACAGATTCGACGGAGAGTTGACCCGATCGGGCAGTCGCGCGGGCGCGGTCAGAGCAGGGTCAGCTGGGTGGGGCCGCCTGCGGGACCGTCGGGCTGGGGTACCGGAACCTCGGGCGCGGAGACCCGGCGGGGCTCGCCCCGGTGCGCGGGACCGATGCCGAACTCGGCGGCCAGTTCGTGCACCCGGCGGGTGATGCGGCGCTGGTACCAGGTCGGCGCGTACGCCCCGTCCGCGTACATCCGCTCGTACCGGCGCACCAGGTGCGGATGGTGCTCGCCCAGCCACTGCATGAACCACTCGCGGGCGCCGGGGCGCAGGTGCAGCACGAGCGGGGTCACCGACGTGGCTCCCGCGGCGGCGATGGCGCGGACGGTGGTGCGCAGCTGGTCGGGGCCGTCGCTGAGGAAGGGGATGACCGGCGCCATCAGGACACCGCAGCCGATGCCGTTGTCGGTGAGGGTGCGCACGACGTCCAGGCGGCGCTCGGGGGAGGGGGTACCCGGTTCGACCGTGCGCCACAGTCCGGGGTCGGTGAAGCCGACGGAGACGGAGATGCCGACCTCGGTGACCTCGGCCGACTGCCGCAGCAGCTCCAGGTCGCGCAGGATCAGGGTGCCCTTCGTCAGGATGGAGAAGGGGTTCGCGTGATCGCGCAGGGCCGTGATGATGCCCGGCATCAGCCGGTAGCGGCCCTCCGCCCGCTGGTAGCAGTCGACGTTGGTGCCCATCGCGATGTGCGCACCGTGCCACTGCCGGGAGTCGAGGTGGCGGTTCAGCAGTTCACCGGCGTTGATCTTGACGACGATCTGGGAGTCGAAACCGAGGCCGGTGTCCAGGTCCAGATAGCTGTGGGTCTTGCGGGCGAAGCAGTACACACAGGCGTGGGAGCAGCCCCGATAGGGGTTCACGGTCCATTCGAACGGCATGCGGGACGCGCCGGGCACCCGGTTCACGATCGAGCGGGCCCGGATCTCGTGGAAGGTGATCCCTCGGAATTCGGGGGTGTCGAAGGTGCGCGTGGTCACCGCGTCCGCGGCGAAGAGCGCGCCGTTACCCGCCTTTGCGGTGTTCTCGGTCAAATTGTCCCAGCGCATGGACGCCTCCTTGGTAGCACTGCGCAGAGAATAGAACACTTGTTCCCTTGATCGTGCGCGGTGGGATCACGAGGCCCGATTTTGAGGGGCCGTACCGGAGGTGGTTGGCTCAGCTACACCCCGAACAACCGAGTGCTGAGGAGCAGGCATGGCGCAGGTCGAGGCCACGACGGAGCGGATCATCGCGGCGGACGCAGAGACTGTGTTCGATGCGCTGGCCGACTACAAGGAGGTCCGGGGCAAGGTGCTGACGGGCCACTTCAGCGAGTACGAGGTGCGTGAGGGCGGAGACGGCGAAGGCACCCTCGTGCACTGGAAGCTCCAGGCCACCAGCAAGCGGGTCCGCGACTGCCTGCTCGAGGTCACCGAGCCGACCGACGGGCAGTTGGTCGAGAAGGACCGCAACTCCTCCATGGTCACCACCTGGACCGTCACTCCGGCCGGTGAGGGCAGGTCCAGGGCCGTCGTCTCGACGGTCTGGGACGGTGCCGGCGGCGTGGGCGGCTTCTTCGAGAGGACCTTCGCGCCGAAGGGCCTCGGCCGGATCTACGACGAGCTCCTGCAGAACCTCGCCACCGAGGTCGAGAAGTAGCCCGTCGGCCGCCCCCGTCGGTTCCACAACCGGCCTCACCGGAACGGGTGGTTTTCCGGGACGGCCGGTTGTGCGCCGTAGCGCCTCCCACCGGCGCATAAGCCCTCTGTGTGCGCCTCCCGCGCGCCCGGTCGCGTTTGCCCTGCCTTGCCGCCTGATGCGAGAAATGGGCGGCGCAGCAGCGACGAGGGGAGCGTCACGTGGTGGGTGGGATCACTCTGGTGAAGAACGAGCCGAGTGGCGCACGAGGCGCCGCGGCCGCGCCGCCCCCGCCGGGCCCCGCCGGGCCCCGCCGGGCCCGAGGACATCAGCCCCCGCCGGGTGAGGCCCCTCCGGGACGCCGACCCCGCCCTGGCCGCCCTGCCGCACAGCAGGCTGCTCCTGCCGTACGCCGACGCCTCGTTGCCGGTCGTCGACCTCGGCTGCGGCAACGGCACCCAGACCCGCGCTCTGGCCACCCGCCCCCTCCCCGCAACGCGCACCGCAGACCGCCTACACCCCGTACGTGAGCGCCACGACCCCCGCCGACACCGATACGGCCGTCTCCGCCGACACGTACAACCTGGCCTTCGTCACCGCCGACGGCTCAGGCTGCCCGCCCGTCCGGGGCGGCACCGAACCCGTCACCAGTGAGGCGGTCGTGGCGCGGGTGGCCGCGCTCACCGCCACCGGGGCGGGTATCCGGGTCTCCTTCGGCGGTGCCGCGGGCACCGAGACGGCACTGGCCTGCGACAGCGCGGAGGAACTGGCCGACGAGTATGCCGAGGTGCTCGACGCGGTCGGTGCCACCGAGGCCGACTTCGACATCGAGGGCGACGCGCCGACCGGCCGCGCCTCGGTCACCCGCCGCGACGAGGCCCTGGCCCTCCTCCAGAAGGAGCGCGACCTCGACAGCACGTACACGCTCCCCGTGACGCCCGACGGACTCGAGGACTCCGGGCTCGCCCTCGTCGAGGACGCGGCCGACCGGGGAGTCCGGCTCTCCGCGGTCAACATCATGGCCATGAACTACAGCTCGTCCCACCGCGGCGACAGGGGTGACGACGCGGAGCAGGCCGCGGCGGCGGCCCACGACCAGCTCGTGGACGTACTCGGGATGTAGGCGGCGGCGTGGCAGGCGCTTCACCTCAATGTGATGATCGGGGTCGACGACGTGGCGGGGGGACCTTCGCCCGCGCCGACGCGGCTTCCCTACGAGGCTTCGCCACCCGGAAGGGGGTCGGCGCGCTCTCCATGGGGGCGTCCTTCCGCGACCGGCCGTGCGCCGACGGCGAGGACACGACGGTGGCCGACGACGGCTGCAGCGGCGTCGCACAGGAGCCGGGAGCGCGCGCCGAAGCCCTGAGCTGAGCGGCCCGGTCGAACGCTCCGAGAGCTCAGCGCAGCGGGTCCTCCCGGACCAGCGACATCAGCGCCTTGGCCCCCGGGCTCATGGCCCTGGCCGGCGGAAGCAGCACGACGCTCTCGTAGACCGGCCGGTGCGCACCGGCGAGCTCCACCACCACGAGCCCCCGCGCCTCCTGCTTGCGGGAGAAGTGGTGCGGCACCACCGCGATGCCGAGGCCCTCATGGACCAGCTCCAGCAGGCTGTGCACGTCGTTGACCTCGAGCGCCACCGTACGGCGGACCCCCGCCACGGCGAACGCCTCGTCCGCCGCGCGGCGCGGGCCCCAGTCCGGATGGAAGTCGATGAACGACTCGCCGTGCAGCCCGGTCCACGCCACCCGGGGCGCTTCCGCGAGACGGTGACCGGGGGCGCACAGGACGACCATGGGCTCCCGCGCCAGTGGCATCAGCTCGCCCGGCCACTCCAGCGGGCTGACGGTGGCGGCGAAGGCGAGGTCCAGGCGCCCGCCGGCCACCCCCTCCAGCAGGCTGGAGGTGCCCTCCTGCCGCAGCCGGATCTCCATGTGCGGATGGTCCCGGTGGAAGGCCGCGAGCAGCCGGGCCGGGCTGACCCCGGCCACGCACTGCTCGACCCCCAGCGTCAGTGTGCCGCGCAGCAGCCCCCGTACGGCGTCGACGGCGTCTCGCGCCGCCCTCGCCCCCGCCAGCGTGCGCTCCGCCTCCACGAGCAGCGCCTGACCGGCCTCGGTGAGCCGCACCGTGCGCGTCGTACGGCTGAACAGAGGGGTCTTCAGCTCGTGCTCCAGCGCCCGGACGGACGCGGACAGCCCGGACTGGGACACGGCGAGGCGTTCGGCCGCGCGGGTGAAGTGCTGCTCCTCCGCGACGGCCACGAAGTGCTCCAGCTGACGCAGTTCCATGATTGAGCAATCCTATCGATGAATCCCAGCGCAATCTCCTGTTGGACCGCTGGATCGTTCTCCGCCAGTCTGGACGCTGCGCACCAGACCTGGCGCGCTCCCCCCGGACCTCTCCCGTGGAGTGCTCGCATGTATTTTCCGTCCGCCGACCGCTACACCGCCATGCCCTACCGGCGCACAGGACGCAGCGGCCTGCTGCTTCCCGCGCTGTCGCTCGGGCTCTGGCACAACTTCGGAGGCGACCGGACCCCCGAGAGCCAGGGCGAGATCCTCCGCAGGGCGTTCGACCTGGGCATCACCCACTTCGACCTCGCCAACAACTACGGCCCGCCCCCCGGCTCCGCCGAGATCGCGATGGGCCGTGCCCTGAAGACGGACTTCGCCCGTCTCCGGGACGAGATCGTCATCTCCACCAAGGCCGGTTACCACATGTGGGACGGCCCGTACGGCGAGTGGGGGTCCGCCAAGTACCTGCGCTCCTCGCTGGACCAGAGCCTGACCCGGCTCGGCGTCGAGTACGTCGACATCTTCTACTCGCACCGCTTCGACCCCGACACCCCGCTCGAGGAGACGATGCGGGCGCTCGACACCGCCGTCCGCCAGGGCAAGGCGCTGTACGCCGGCATCTCCAACTACTCCGCCGAGCAGACCCGCGAGGCCGCCCGGATCCTGAACGACCTGGGCACCCCGCTCCTCATCCACCAGCCCCGCTACTCGATGCTGGACCGCTGGGTGGAGGACGGGCTGCTGGACGCCCTGGACGAGCTCGGCACCGGCTCCATCGCCTACTCGCCCCTGGAGCAGGGCATCCTCTCCGACCGCTATCTGCGGGGCATCCCGGAGGGCTCGCGCGCCGCGGGTACCAGCCCCTTCCTGTCGGCCGACGCCGTCACCCCCGAGCTGGTGGGCCGGCTTGCCGCGCTGAACGAGCTGGCGCGGGAGCGCGGGCAGTCGCTGGCCCAGCTGGCGCTGGCCTGGGTGCTGCGCGGTGGCCGGGTCACCTCCGCCGTCGTCGGCGCGAGCAGCGTCGCCCAGCTGGAGAACAGTGTGGCGACGGTCCGCAACCTGGAGTTCGGCGAGGACGAGCTCGCCCGCATCGACGAGCTCGTCAAGGGCACGGTCCGGCCCTGACGGCCCGCCGCCCCGACGGCCGGCGCACCGGCGGCCCGCCGCCCCGACGGCCGGCGCACCGGCGGCCCGAAGGGTCAGAGCCAGCCGTTGCGCCGGAAGCCGCGGTGGATGACGAAACAGGCGACCGCCATCACACCCACGACGAACGGGTAGCCGTACGTCCAGTGCAGCTCCGGCATGTGGTCGAAGTTCATGCCGTACACCCCGCACACCATGGTGGGTACGGCGATGACGGCCGCCCATGCGGTGATCTTGCGCATGTCCTCGTTCTGGGCGACGGTCACCTGCGCGAGATGGGCCTGCAGCACGGAGTCGAGCAGAGCGTCGAACGAGGCGATCTGCTCGGCCGTGCGGGCCAGGTGCCCGGCGACATCGCGGAAGTAGGGCTGGAAGTCCGGCCCCACCGGCTCCATCGTGCGGCTCGCCAGGGCCTGCAGCGGCCGGTCCAGCGGGGACACCGCCCGCTTGAACTCCAGCAGCTCACGCTTCAGCTGGTAGATGCGGCCCGCGTCGCCCCGGCCGGCGTGCTCGCTGAAGACGGCGGTCTCCACGGCGTCGATGTCGTTCTGCATGGACTCGGCCACGACCAGGTAGGCGTCGACCACATGGTCGGCTATCGCGTGCAGTACGGCCGCGGGGCCCTTCGCCAGCTGCTCCGGCGCGGACTCCAGGCCCTCGCGCAGCGGGCCGAGCGAGCCGTGGCTGCCGTGCCGGACGGTGATCACGAAGTCGGGACCGGTGAAGACCATGATCTCCCCGGTGTCCACCACCTCGCTGGTCGCGGTGAGTTCCTCGTGCTCGACGTAACGGCACGTCTTGAACACGCAGAACAACGTCTCGTCGTACCGCTCCACCTTGGGCTGCTGATGGGCGTGCACCGCGTCCTCGACGGCCAGCGGATGCAGCGCGAACAGCTCGGCCACACCGGCGAACTCGGCCGCGGTCGGCTCGTGGAGCCCGAGCCAGACGAAGCCCCGGCCGGAGGCACGGACCCGGCGCAGGGCCTCGTCCGCCGGGCAGTCGGACGGATACCGCACCCCGTCCTCGTACAGCACGCAGTTGACCACCGCGCTGCCGAGCGGGGAGCGCGCGGGGTGGCTCAGGTCCACCTTGCTGCGGTAGGCACGGCGCACCACGCGGCGGAGGCTGCGGATCATCGTCACGGGGGGCTCCTTCGCACGATCGGCGGCCAGTGTGCCACCGGCGCGGGCTCGTCCGTCGGCCGCCCCCCGGCGTCACCGGACTGGACCAGTGACAGATGCCGACGGCTCTGGTCCGGTGCCCTCGCGGCGCGTACCGTGATGCGGCACGAAGATCTTCTTCCCGGGGAGCGGGCGGGGGATATCCGTCTGCCGTGCGGGTACCGATGTCGCACGACCGGCGCGGTATCCGTTCGACCGCTCCCGACCGACCAGCGACAGGACCGTGCACCGTGAAGATCCTCGTCAGTGCCGACATGGAGGGCGCCACCGGTGTGACATGGCCGGCCGACGTGCTGCCCGGCACCCCGCAGTGGGAGAGGTGCCGCCCCCTGTTCACCTCCGACGTGAACGCGGCGGCCCTCGGCTTCTACGACGGGGGCGCCGACGAGGTACTCGTCAACGAGGCCCACTGGTCGATGCGCAACCTCCTCCTGGAACGGCTCGACGACCGCGTGCAGATGCTCACCGGCCGGCACAAGTCCCTCTCCATGGTCGAGGGCATCCAGCACGGGGACGTCGACGCCATCGCGTTCGTCGGCTACCACACCGGTGCCGGCACGGAGGGCGTACTCGCGCACACCTATCTCGCCAACTCCGTCACCGGGGTCTGGCTGAACGGTGTCCGTGCCAGCGAGGGCCTGCTCAACGCCCATGTCGCGGCGGAGTACGGTGTCCCCGTCATCCTGGTCACCGGGGACGACCTGACCTGCAAGGACGCAGAACTGTACGCCCCCGACGCCCGCAAGGTCGCCGTGAAGGACCATGTCTCGCGGTACGCCGCCGTGTGCCGCACCCCTGCCCGTACCGCCGCCGACATCAGGGCGGCGGCCAAGGACGCGACCGCCCTCGCGGTGCGCCACACACCCGTGACCGGGGGTTCCTTCACGGTGGAGCTCGAATTCGACGCCGCGCATCTGGCGGCGGCCGCGACCGTGGTCCCCGGCGTGGCGCCCAGTGGCGAGCGGCGCGTCGCCTATACCAGCGGGACGATGTACGAAGGTATTCGCACGTTCAAGGCGGTGACGACGATCGTGTCGTCCGCCGTGGAGGAACAGTATGGCTGAGACGACAAACCCGCCCGGAGCTGTCGACGACCTGGCGCTCGACGAATCCGTGACGTTCACCTCCGAACTGATCCGGATCGACACCACCAACCGTGGCGACGGAAGCTGCCGGGAGCGCCCGGCCGCCGAGTACGTCGCCGAACGACTGGCCGGCGCCGGACTGGAACCGACGCTGCTCGAGCGCACGCCCGGACGGACCAACGTGGTCGCCCGGATCGAGGGAACCGACCCGTCCGCCGACGCCCTCCTCGTGCACGGGCATCTCGACGTGGTGCCCGCGGAGGCCGCCGACTGGACCGTGCACCCGTTCTCGGGCGAGGTGCGCGACGGGGTCGTCTGGGGACGCGGCGCCGTCGACATGAAGAACATGGACGCGATGGTCCTCGCCGTCGTCCGGGCCTGGGCGCGCGCCGGTGTCCGCCCGCGCCGTGACATCGTCATCGCCTACACGGCCGACGAGGAGGCCAGCGCCGACGACGGCTCCGGGTTCCTCGCCGACCGGCACCCGGAGCTCTTCGAGGGCTGCACGGAAGGCATCAGTGAGTCCGGTGCCTTCACCTTCCACGCCGGACCCGGCATGTCGCTCTACCCGATCGCGGCGGGCGAGCGCGGTACGGGCTGGCTGAAGCTGACCGCCGAGGGCAAGGCAGGACACGGCTCCAAGGTCAACAGGGCCAACGCCGTCAGCGCGCTCGCCGCCGCCGTCGCCCGGATCGGGCAGCACGAGTGGCCGGTGCGGCTGACCCCGACCGTGCGGGCCGCCCTCACCGAGATCGCCGCGCTCCACCACATCCGCGTCGACCTCGACGCGCCCGGATTCGATGTCGACGAGCTGCTGGGCAAGCTCGGCCCGGCCGCCGCGCTGGTCGAGTCGACCATTCGCAACAGCACCAACCCGACGATGCTGGAAGCCGGTTACAAGGTCAACGTGATCCCGGGCCGGGCCACCGCCCTGGTCGACGGCCGCATGGTGCCGGGCGGCGAGGACGAGTTCGTCGAGACCCTCGACCGGCTGACCGGACCCGGCGTCGACTGGGAGTTCCACCACCGCGAGGTGGCGCTCCAGGCTCCCGTCGACTCACCGACGTACGCGAAGATGCGCGCCGCCGTCGAACTGTTCGACCCGGGCGCCCATGCCGTCCCGTACTGCATGTCGGGTGGAACGGACGCCAAGCAGTTCTCCCGCCTCGGCATCACCGGCTACGGGTTCTCCCCGCTGAAGCTGCCCGTCGGCTTCGACTACCAGGCCCTGTTCCACGGTGTCGACGAGCGGGTGCCCGTCGACGCCCTGCACTTCGGTGTACGGGTCCTGGACCACTTCCTGCGCAACGCCTGACGACTACGGGGGAACCGACCATGGTGTCCACAGCGGCGTACGGCGCGTGGCCGTCACCGATCGACGCGGCACTGGCCGCCTCGCACGACGGCCGCCCCGAGTTCGTCGGCGACGTCGGCGACGAGGTGTGGTGGACGGAACCGCGCCCGTCGGAAGGGGGCCGGCGCGCCCTCGTACGCCGCCGGGCCGACGGCACCGCAGCCTCCGTCCTGCCCGCCCCGTGGAACGCCCGCAGCCGCGTCATCGAGTACGGCGGCCGGCCGTGGGCCGGGGCGGCGCGCGAGGAGGGCGGACCGCTGGTCGTCTTCGTCCACCACCCCGACCAGCGGCTGTACGCCTACGCCCCGGACGGGCCCGACGAGCCCTGGCCGCTCAGCCCCGTGTCGGACATCGGCGGCGGACTGCGCTGGGTCGACCCCCAGCTGCACCTCGACCGCGGCGCCCACGGCGAAGTCTGGTGCGTGCTGGAGGAGTTCACCGGCGAGTCGCCCACCGATGTCCGCCGGGTGATCGCCGCCGTCCCCCTGGACGGCTCGGCGGCCGGTGACCGGAGCGCCGTAAGGGAACTCAGCAGCGACCGGCACCGCTTCGTCACCGGGCCGAAGCTCTCCCACGACGGCCGCAGGGCTGCCTGGATCGCCTGGGACCACCCGCAGATGCCGTGGGACGGCACGGTCGTGATGGTCGCCGAGGTCACCGAAGACGGCTCCTTCACCGGCGAACGGCCGATCGTCGGCGACATCGACGAATCGGTCGTCCAGGTGGAGTGGGACCGGGACGGCTCGCTGCTCTTCGTGTCGGACGTCGGCGGTTGGTGGGAGCTCCAGCGGATCCGGCCCGACGCCGTGGCGGGCGCCGTGGTGCCCAGCAGCCGGCTCTGCTCCGGCCGGTGCGAGGAGTTCGGCGGGCCGCTGTGGAAGATCGGCCTGCACTGGTTCCGGCTGCTGGACAGCGGGCTGATCGCCGTCATCCACGGCCGGGGCACCACCCGGCTCGGAGTGCTCGACCCGGAGACCGGCGAGCTCGTCGACGTCGCCGGGCCCTGGACCGCGTGGGCCGAGACGCTCGCCGTGCAGGACACCCGGGTCATCGGCATCGCCGCGAGCCCCCACAGCTCCTACGAGGTGGTGGAGCTGGACACCGCGACGGGCCACACCCGGACCATCGGCCCGCCCCACCGGGACGCCGTCGACCCCGCGTACTACCCCGAGCCGCAGATCCGCACCTTCACCGGACCGGGCGGCCGCGAGATCCACGCCCACGTCCACCCACCGCGCCACCCCGCAGTCACCGGCCCCGGTGACGAGCTGCCGCCCTACGTGATCTGGGCGCACGGCGGTCCCACCGGACGCGACCCGGTCGCACTCGACCTGGAGATCGCCTACTTCACCTCCCGCGGCATCGGCGTCGCCGAGGTCGACTACGGCGGCTCCACCGGCTACGGCCGGCTCTACCGCGAACGCCTCCGCGAACAGTGGGGCGTGGTCGACGTGGAGGACTGCGCCGCCGTCGCCCTGGGGCTGGCCGAGGAGGGCTCGGCCGACCGTGAACGGCTGGCCATCAGGGGCGGCAGCGCCGGCGGCTGGACCGCAGCCGCGTCCCTCACCGGCACCGACGTGTACGCCTGCGGGGCGATCATCTACCCCATCCTCGATCTGGAGGGCTGGGCGACCGGTGAGACGCACGACTTCGAGTCGCAGTACCTCGAGTCGCTGGTGGGCCCGTTGGCCGAGGTGCCCGAGCGCTACCGCGAGCGCTCACCCATCAACCGCACGGACCGGCTCACCGTTCCCTTCGTACTGCTCCAGGGACTCGACGACCCGATCTGCCCACCGGTCCAGTGCGAACGGTTCCTCGCCGCCATCGAGGGCCGCGGCATTCCCCACGCGTACATCACCTTCGAGGGGGAGAGCCACGGATTCCGCCGCGCCGACACCGTACGCCGGGCCCTGGAGGCCGAACTCTCCCTCTACACGCAGACGTTCGGCATCGACCGGACCGACATCCCCCGACTGGAGCTGAAGAAGTGACCCTGCAGCCCCTCACCCGGCCGGCCCGGCTGCGCCCGGGCGCCCGGGTCGCGATCGTGGCCCCCAGCGGTTCCGTGCCGGCCGAGCGCCTCGAGACGGGCCTCGAGCTGCTGCGCGGCTGGGACCTGGACCCCGTCGTCGCACCCCACGTCCTGGATGTGCACCCGGAGTTGGACTACCTCGCCGGTACGGACGAGGACCGTGCCCGGGACCTGCAGGAGGCGTGGTGCGACCCGTCCGTGGACGCGGTGCTGTGCGCCCGCGGCGGGTACGGCGTCCCCCGCATGGTCGATCTCCTCGACTGGCCGGCGATGCGGACGGCCGGACCCAAGGCGTTCGTCGGCTACAGCGACATCACCGTGCTGCACGAGGCGTTCGCCCTGCGGTCGGGATTCTCGACCCTGCACGGACCGATGATCGCCACCGAGGTCTTCCTCAAGGACGCCGCCACCCAGGAGTCGCTGCGCTCCACCCTGTTCGAGCCCGAGGCGGTGCGCACGCTCGGACTGGGCGCGGCGGCCGCGCTGGTCCCCGGGCGTGCCCGGGGGATCACGTACGGCGGCTGTTCGAGCCTGCTCGCGGCCGACGCGGGGACCCCGCAGGCCCGGACCTCCGCCCGGGGCGGCCTGCTCATGCTCGAGGACATCACGGAGGACCCGTACCGGCTCGACGGCATACTCACCCGGCTGCTGCGCATGGGAGCACTCGACGGCATATCCGGGGTGGCGTGCGGCTCCTGGGAGGGGTGCGGACCGTACGAGCAGGTCCGGGCCGTGCTCCACGACCGGCTGGGCGGACTCGGGATACCCGTCGTCGAGGAGCTGGGCTTCGGCCACTGCGCCGCGGCGCTGACGATTCCGTTCGGTGTGCCCGCGGTGCTGGAGGCGCCGTCCGACGGCGGGCGCTGCACGCTCACCACGGAGGTGCCGGCCCTGGTGTGAAGTGCCGCACCACGCAGATCTCCTGAACATCTGTCATGAAACCGCGGTCCGGTGCGTTGCGTTGACAGCGGTATGACGGGTGTCACAGCATGGGCCCGGTCCGGTACTTACCGGTCAGTAAGTTGTCCTCGGTGTGGAGGTCCATGTGTCGCGCGCTGTCCCCAGGTTCCGCAGTCCACTCACCTTCCTCGCCGGGGCGGCGCTCATCGCCCCGCTCGCCCTGCTCGGCGCCGGTCCCGCGTCGGCCGCATCCGCGTTCACCGTGACGCCGCTGGAGTTCACCGTCCGGGCGGGCGACCGCTCCTGCACCGTGGACGCCGACCTCTACCGGCCCGCCGGTGTCGACGCGGAGCACCCCGCCCCCGCGGTCCTCGCGACCAACGGCTTCGGCGGCAGCAAGTCCGACGGCTCGACCGACGCCATCGGCAGGGCCTTCGCCTCCCGCGGCTACGTCGGCCTCGTCTACTCCGGACTGGGCTTCGGCGAGTCCGGCTGCCTCATCACGCTCGACGACCCGGCCGTCGACGGAAAGGCGGCCTCCGGGCTCATCGACTTCCTCGCCGGGACACGGGCCGCCGACGACGGCACCAGGGTCGACTACGTCACGGGCGACGGCCCGGGTGACCCGCGCGTCGGCATGATCGGCGGCTCGTACGGCGGGGCCGTCCAGCTGGCCACCGCGTCGGCCGACCGCCGGGTCGACGCACTCGTTCCGCTGATCACCTGGAACGACCTGGCGTACGCTCTCGCCCCCAACGCCACCGGAGCCGCCCGGGGTGTCTCCTCCGACACCCCAGGTGTCTTCAAGTGGCAGTGGACCAACGGCTTCTACCTGATGGGCGAGGCCCAGCCGCTCCTGGTCCCGAGCCTCGACCCGTCGCGCTTCGGCAACCTCACCTGCCTCCACTTCGCCCCGCAGGCGTGCGCCACCATCCGACTCCTGAACTCAGGCCGCTACCCGGCCGCCGAGGCCGACGCCATGCTGGACTACGCCCGCAGCGTCTCACCGGCCTCCTACCTGCCGGGCGTCACGGCACCCACCCTGCTCGTCCAGGGCCAGGCCGACAGCCTGTTCAACCTCAACGAGGCCACCGCCACCTACCGGACGCTCGCGGCGCAGGGCACGACGACGAAGATGATCTGGCAGGCCTGGGGCCACAGCGGAGGCGAGGTGCCCGGCGAACTCGACCTTGCGGAAGGCAATCTGGAGACCAGCTACGTCGGACAGCGGATCCTCGCCTGGTTCGACCGCTACCTCCAGCACGAGGAGGACACCGACACCGGGCCCGCGTTCGCCTACTACCGCGACTGGGCCGGCGGCTACGGAACCGCGGCCGTCGTCCCCGCCCTCTCGCGGAAGATGTACCTCTCCGGCGACGGCACCCTGGCCGGCAGCCGTGCGCAGGTCACCCGGGGGAGCCGCCAGTACACGAACTGGCCCCTGCCGACCAGCCACTCCGAGAGCTCGCTGGCCGGCCTGATCGGGCTCGGCGACCCGGCACCGTACGACACCAACGGCACCCACCTCGGCTGGACCAGCGCCCCGCTCACCTCCGCGGTGGATGTCGTCGGTGCGCCGAAGGCCACCCTGAAGGTCGTCTCACCGAAGACGGAGCGGGTCCAGAACAGCGGGGACGCCGCGGACAAACTGGTTCTCTTCGCGAAGCTCTACGACGTGGCGCCCGACGGCAGCAAGAAGCTGGTCAACCGTCTGGTCGCGCCGGTGCGCGTCCCGGACGTCACGCGCCCCTTCACCGTGGAGCTGCCGGGCATCGTCCACCGCTTCCTGCCGGGTCACCGGCTGCGGTTCGTGATCGCGGCGAGCGACACGGCGTACTTCGGCAACCGGGGCATCAAGCCGGTCACCGTCGTCAGCACCCCGCAGGACACCGGGGTCCTGGAACTCCCCGTGGTCGGCTGACCCTCACCCGAACGGCCCTGTTCCACTGCCCCCGGGCCCCGCACGGAGAGATCCTGGGGTCCGGGGACCGCCGTTCCCGGTAGCCGATCCAGGACCCAGCGAAAGGGCCGCGCATGAGCCCCAAGGACGTATCCACCGGCAGATCGGGCGCGCTCAGCCCTGCCCGGATCGCCGTCACCGTCCTGGCGGTCCTCTCGATCGTCTTCATCTGCGTCAACACCGACGAGGTCACCATCCGCGTGATCATCCCGACGGTCACGATGCCGCTCTGGGCCGCGCTGCTGGGAGTGTTCGTGGCGGGACTGCTCTGCGGGGGCTACGTGATGTACCGGCGTGGGCGGGCGGCCAGGGCCAGGTAGCACCCTGGTCCTCAGGCCGCCGCGCTGGTCTGCGCGTCCAGCGCCGCGAACAGCCAGTCGTGTGCGGACCCCGGGGTCGGCTCCGGCGGACCGCCCGGGGTGCTGATCACCTCGGTCACCAGCTCCCAGTAACGGTCGATCCGCGGGTCGGCCGCGAGCTGCCGGGCCAGCCGTTCGCGGAAGGCGGGGGTGTCCCGGGCGCCGTACACACTCGTGTACGCGCCCACGAAACTGTCCAGCTCCTCGCCCGCGTACGGTTCCCGGCCGCGACGCAGCTGTGTGCCCGCCAGTTCGTACGCCTGGGCCAGACCGGCGTACAGCACGGCCGGTCCGTGGGCCCCCGCCGTCCTGTGCGCCTCGGGCCGGGGCTGCTCGGCGCCCGTGCACGGGCGGGTCACGAACGCGTTCAGCCGGGCGAAGGCGAGCGCCTGGGCCGGTTCCGGGTCGTCGGGAGGCTCAGGGACCGCCGCCTCCAGGAACGCGGCCGTCGCCCGGGCCGGCATCCGCGGGGGCAGCCAGGACCGCCAGAACCGGGCCAGTGGGGCCGTGCTCGGCGGGGCGGCCAGGGCGCCGATCAGGGCCAGCCGGTCGGCCCGCTCCCCGGGCGGGCACTCCTGCACCAGTTGCAGACCCGCCTCCCGCCAGCGCAGGGCCTTGAGCTGGGAGCCGAGTGCGCGCAGCTGCTCGGCGACGGCGTCCTCCAGCACACTGCCCGCCGCGTCCTCCTCGTCGAGGATGCGGTGCACCTCACGCACGGGCAGACCGAGGGCACGCAGGGAGCGGACCAGGCGCAGCCGGCCGAGCGCTTCGGGGCCGTACCGGCGATGCCCGCCGGCACTGCGGGAGGCTTCCGGCAGCAGCCCGCGGTCGGAGTAGAAGCGGACGGCCTTGACGGTGACGCCCGCGCGCTCGGCGAGTTCGCCGATGCTGCACAGGCCGTCGTGCGGCGTGAACACTTGAACCTCCCTCAGGGGGAGCTTCTACCGTACCGGCGAGCGCGGCCCGCCGATCGTGGCGGTCCGCCGACGACAGCGCACGGAGGAGAGGCCCATGACTGCATTCATCCTGGTTTCCGGGATGTTCACCGGCCCGCACGTATGGGAGGACACAGCCGCGCAACTGGCCTCGCAGGGAGCCGAGGTACACGCCGTGGCCCTCACCGGACTCGACCGGTCCCGCGCAGCCGAGGCGGCCGGCATCGATCTGGAGACCCACATCGCGGACGTCCTCGCGGTGATCGACTCGGTCGGCTCCGCGGGCGGCCGGGAGATCGTGCTGGTCGGCCACGACTACGGCATCCACCCGGCGCTGGGCGCCGCCGACCGGCGGGCGGAACTGATCGACCGGATCGTCCACCTGGACTCGGGAATGCCGCAGGACGGGGTTCCCGCCCTGGCCGCGGTCCCCGACCAGTCCCTGCGCGAGGAGTTGGCCGGGCACACCGGTGCCGACGGGCCCCGTCGGGAGCTGCCCTCCCCGGCCCGCGACGAGTGGCGGCGCTGGGGCAGCACCGCTGGAATTCCCGACGCGGCGCTCGACCGGCTCACCGCCCTGGCAGCGCCGCAGCCGCTGCGCACCCTGCTCCAGCCGTTGAGGCTGACCGGAGCGGCGGCCTCGCTGCCCATCACCGGGGTGCTGTGCAACGGAAACGGTGTGAGCATCGAACTGATCCAGATGCGGGTGGGCTTCGGTGACCCCGCCCTCCAGGCGCTGACCGATCCCCGGGTGACGTTCTTCGAACTCCCCACCGGACACTGGCCGATGCTCTCCCTCCCCGCCGAGCTCGCGGACGTTCTGATGCGGGCCGCCGCGGGCGGCGGGCACCGGCTGGTGCCTCCCGGCTCCGCCGAGCCGCCCGCGCACCTGCGGCCGTTCCTGCTGGACGTGCCCGACATCCCCCGTGAGCGGACCGGGAACGTCGACCTGTACCTGCCCGATGCCGAAGGCCCTCGGCCGACCGTGGTGTTCGTGCACGGCGGGCCGGTGCCCGCCGAAGCCCGGCCGACCCCGCGTGACTGGCCGGGCCTGAGGGGATACGCCCGGTACGCGGCCGGGCAGGGGGTGGTGGGCGTGACCCTCGACCACCGCCTGCACGACCTGGCCGACTACAAGCGCGCCGCCGCGGACGTGGCCGCGGCGGTGGAGCTGGTCCGGGCCGATCCGCGGGTGGACGGGGACCGGGTCGCCCTGTGGTTCCTCTCGGGCGGCGGTCTGATCGCGGCGGACTGGCTGCGCCGGCCTCCGGCGTGGCTGCGCTGCCTGGCGGCCAGCTACCCGATCCTGGCGCCGCTGCCGAACTGGGGGCTGCTCGACAGCCGGTTCCACCCGGTGGACGCGGTGGCGGACGCGGGCACCCTTCCCGTCGTGGTCACGAGGGTGGGGCGTGAGATGCCCGAGATCGCCGCAACCGTCGAGGAGTTCCTGACCGCGTCCACGGAGTGCGGGGCGAACGTCGAGGTGGTCGACGTACCGAACGGCCGCCACTCCTTCGATACCGTCGACCCGACGGAGGAGTCGCGCGAGGCCGTGCACCGGGCGATGCGCTCGGTGCTGGCCCACCTGGCGGCCTGAACCGCACCCGGTCACCGCGTCCGTCCTCGCTGTGAGGGGCGCGGGTTCGCGGCGCTGTGGCGGGACTTCCTCGCGTGCGGCGGATGACCGGGGATCTGGCGGTCCGGGGGCGACTCGCCCCTGAACGGCCTTTTGCCCTGCGGATTTCGACGCCCGTCAAACACCGTGGCGCACCGGTTGTCGGCATGGGCACTATGCGTTCGAAAGTCAGTCGGAACGTGGGGCAGGAGAAGGGAACGCACGTGTCCACGACCATCTCGCAGGTGCCACTTCGGCGCCTGAGAACGCTCCCCGCCGCCGGCTGCATCGGCGAGAGCTGCGGACAGCTCGCCCGCCCACAGGCCGCGGCCACCCATGAGTCCAGCACCGGAACAGCCGCCGCGAAGCAGGAGATCGCGGACGTGGACGCGCAGTGGGCCGGTACTGCCGGTCTCGCCCGGACCGTCGAGGGGCTCCGGCGCGGCTACACCAGAGGGCTTCCGGCCGCCCGGGCGAAGGAGCTGGAGGAGCTGGCTGCCCTGCGCACCGAAGCTGTCCGACGATCGGAGGATCTGGTCAACTGAGGTGCTGTCATGCAGTCGGCATGCCGCGCATCCGCTGAAGCACGTCGGGCGCGACCCGCCTCGGTCGCGAACCGCCTTGGGGGGACCACTTGCTCCGGATCCACTTCACCGACGCCGACCTCGCCAGAGTCACGGTCGCGACCAGGCCCGATCCCCTGTGGGAGATCACGGGCAGTCTCCATCGTCTGCAGACCCGCAACGGACGCTGGGCCTATGCCGACTGGCTTCGGGACTTCGGGCCCCGCATCCACGAGGCCGGTCTGTCCCGGGCGTTACGCACCGTGCTGCTGCCACTGTTCGTGCGGGCGGCGTACTTCCCGGACTTTCTCACTCCCGCAGCAGGGGCGGCCGGGCTGACACCGGGGCTGAAGGCCGTCCTGGACGCGCCCGCCAAGCACGTCGAGGGCGAGCTCGACCTGCTGACCCGGAGGGTGATCTCCACACCGCCCGGGCTGCGCCGGTTCGCGGAGCGCGACCAGCGGGAAGACCTGGTCCAGCTGCTGCGCGAGTATCACGACGCTGTGATAGCACCGCACAGCGACCGGATCCTTACAGGTGTGACGACGGATCGGCTGATGCGCAGCCGTGCACTGCTGTCCGGGGGCGTCGCCGGGCTGCTGGACAGCCTGACGCCCAGGATGCGCTGGCGGCCGCCGGTCCTTGAGGTGGACTACCCGGCCGAGGACCGCCACTTCCATCTCGACGGCCGTGGTCTGACCCTCGTGCCCTCCTACTTCTGCTGGAACTATCCGGTCGCCCTTGCGGATCCCTCGCTTCCCCCGGTGCTGATCTACCCGTTGAACCACGAGCCGAGCGCGACGACCAGCCGCCACTGTGAGGACTACCTTCCTCTCGCGGCCTTGATCGGCAGCACCCGCGCCGTGTTGCTGCGCATCGTGGCGAACGGAGCGTCCAGCAGTGAGCTCGCGCGGCTCGCCGGGATTTCCCCGGCGACCGTCACCTTTCACACCCGGGCGCTCCGGGACGCGAAGCTCATCAGCAGTCAACGGCACAGCAGCGTCGTTCTGCATGTCCTGACGCCGTTAGGGGCTGCCCTGCTCAGCGGGACGGTGCCGAACGAGGAGATGGCGTGAATTCGGAATAGGAGCCTGTCGACCGGTGCGACTTTTTGTGAATTCGGGTGTGCGGATATCGCGCTGACGGCGGCCCAGCCGTTCCGGAATCGTGCGACGACCTGAATTGGGAGGTGCGCGGCGGCTCATGCGCCTGCCCTTCCGGAGGCGCGTTTCGCGAGACTCCTTTTCCGTCACCTGACTAAACCCCGAAGGGCCTCGGCGCACGGTGCGCCAGGGCCCTTCGGGAACAACCGGGTGCGTCGGATCAGTAAGCGACGCTCCCGTACTCGTATCCGAGTTGGAACTCCAGGTAGAACTTGGTGCCGTCCTTGACGTCGGTCGCGGCCAGCCCCCAGACACCGCCCGAGATCCAGCGCCAGGCATTGCAGCTTGTGCCGCCGCTGCTGGGCAGGAAGCAGGTGCGCACGTTGTCGCCGTAGTAGGGCTTGACGTTGATGTCGTTGCAGGTGGACGTGGTGGTTACCGAGCCGGACCCGGGCCAGCGGTACGGTGCGGTGCTGGTGCTGGAGAACGACTTGGCGCCGCCCAGGCAGGACTGGACCCCGGTGGGTGCCGCGGTTGCCGTGGCAGTGGTTGCGGCCGTCAGTCCGCCCGCCATCAAGACGACAGCCGCCAGAACTCCGAGACTGCGTGCATGCTTACGCATTCTTTTCCCCTCCCCGCGCCGGAATGGCCCGGCACTGCGTCGACTATAGAGCCCGCACCGACTTCTCGAATAGATGTCCGACGGAACTCCGCGTGAAGCACCGGAAGGTATACGGTTCATCGGAGTCGTGCTTGCCGCGTGATGCGGAACGTGTCGGCCTCGACCGGCTGCAATTCCTCGCCCTCGCGCCGCCGACGGTTCATGCCGTCGACGTAGTGGTTGCCCAAGGTGCTTATCCGAAGGGCCGTCCGATAAATGATCTCCGGGGCCGGTCTTCATCCTGTCGGCCCTTCCGGCGACGAAGGTCTTTGCGATTCTCGGCCTCATGGCCCCAGGGACAGCGCTCGCAGACGACAGCACCGCCCCGCCACAGTGGGCCTCGTCGTTCCGCCGGAGCTCTGAACACCTCACCGCTCGCTTACGTATGAGGGTGCGCACCCGGCTCATGGCCGGGACGGTCACGTCCGACACGGCAGAGGCGCGAGGAGTTCTCGGTGAGCAGGTCCACACGGAAACGATCGAAGAGAGGCAGACGCACGGTCGCAGCCTCGGCCGCGCTCATCCTCGGCGGCGGCGGACTCATCGTTGTCAACACCTACGCCGCGGCCGGCGAGGGCCAAGGCGCCTGGCCCGGGGGGGACACAGGGACCCGGACCCAGGAGGCCGCTTTCGGGGCGGCCACGGTCAGCTGTCCCGAGCTTGCCGACACCCTCACCGAGGTGCCGGAGGCGGCGAGGGCGGAGGTCGACCGTGAACTCGCCACGCTGGACTCCCGGATCACGGACGCCTACCGGCGGTTCGCCGACCGCAGGCAGCGGATCGAGAAGGATCCGCAGGTCCTTGAGAAGGAGGTACTCGGCCCGCTGAGGAGTGAGCGCGCGGCGGGCATCCAGCGGATTGCCTCCGCTGTGGAGAAGGCCGGGGGGACACCTCCCGCCGGGTTCGACGGGCTGGCCTCGTGTTCCGTGAAAGCGGACGAGGCGGACGCGGGTGCCGACGCGGCCGGGACAGGCGGGGAGGGGGCCTCCGACGCTCCGGGCCAGGAGCAGCCCGGGGACAGCGGCGGGCAGGCCGGGGACGGTGGCGGACAGGCCGAGGAAAGTGGCGGACAGGCCGGCAACGGCCCCGCAGCGTCCGACTTCGCCGACATCACCTCCGTCGAGCCGAAGGCGGCCCGGCCGGTCTTCGGCCCCGACGCCTCCCGGGGCACCTTCGTGACCGAGTGCGGTGTGAACGCGAACGGGAAGTTCAACCCTGACAACGTCATCGTCGCGCCCGGCGTGAGCAACGGCGCGCACCACATGCACGATTACGTCGGCAACCAGGCCAACGACGCGTTCGCGAGCGACGACGACCTCGCCGCCGGTGCGACGACCTGCCGCGACCAGGGTGACCGCTCCACGTACTACTGGCCCGTGCTGCGGCTGCAGGACGGGCAGGAGGAGAAGGACGCCAAGGCGGGTGGTGGTGGAGCCGACCTGAACGTCGGCAAGATCCTCACTCCGTCGCAGGTCACCCTGACGTTCGTCGGCAGCCCGGCCGGCCGGGTGACGGCCATGCCGCGCTTCCTGCGGATCATCACGGGGGACGCCAAGGCGTTCGTCAACGGCGACAAGAACGTGAACGCCTCATGGAGCTGCACCGGTTCGGAGGACCGGCAGCTGCGCGACAAGTACCCGATCTGCCCGGCCGGCAGCCAGGTCGTACGCACCTTCGCGTTCCAGAGCTGCTGGGACGGCCGGAACACGGACAGTGCGAACCACCGGACCCATGTGGCGTTCGCGGACGGCAACGGCGCCTGCCCGGAGGGGTTCCGGGCGATCCCGCAGCTGGTGCAGCGGATCGTCTACAACGTGCCGCCTCCGGTCTTCGACGGTGAGAGGCCCGTGGTCTTCGCGCTGGACTCGTTCCCCGAGCAGCTGCACAAGCCGGTGACGGATCACGGCGACTTCATCAACGTCTTCGACGAGACGCTGATGGCAGAGCTCGTCGGCTGCCTCAACGAGGGCCGGAAGTGCGGCGCCGGCGACGGCAACGACGAGGGTGGGGCCGCCCCGGGAGCCGGAGCCGGCGATCCAGGCAAGGGCGAACCCGACCGGCCGGGCGGTGAGGACGGTCCGGAGCGGCCGGAGGGTGAGAAGGAGCCCGGCCCTCAGAAACCGCCGCCCGCCGACGCGCCGGCAGCGCAGCCCACTGCCGATGCACCGGCAGCGCGGCCCACCACGGACGCACCGGCAGCGCGGCCCACCGCCGACAAGCCGGCCGGGCGGCCCACCGCCGACGGAGCGAAGGCCGAGCGGCCCACCGCCGACGAAGCGAAGGCCGAGCGGCCCGGGCCGCCGCGGGGAAAGAGCACCGAGGCGCCCGCGCTTCCGTCCGGCGAGGGTGTCGAGCCCTCCCCTGCGCGAAGTGCCCCCGCCCGGGACGTGACACCCGAGGCGGCCCCCGACGCGGGAGAGAGGACCGCCGCCCCTGCGCCGAAGAGCGCGTCGAGCGCCCCGGTCACCGGTGGCGTGGTCCAGAACGCCGGCTCCGCGCCGCAGGCGGGAGGCAAGGGTGCACTGGCTTCCACCGGCGCCCAGTGGTGGCCCTCCGCCGCCGGAGCGGTCCTGCTGATCGTCGGCGTCCTGCTCTTCCGGGCGCGGCCGCGACGGCAGGCCACCCGAGGTCGATGAGACCGGCCCCGCTCGCGCCTTCCCGGGCACGAGCGGGGCAGGGCCCGGACACCTGGACCGCTCGCCTTCACCCCGTCCGGCGCAGAATCAGCATCCGGCTCGCGTACCCACCGGGCGGCAGCTCCGCCGGCACCCCGTACGCGGCCAGCGCGGAGCCCCTGTGCTCCGTCCCCGGCGGGAGCGCCCCGCTGTCGTCGTCGACGCTGTACACCGCATCCGGATCGAGACCGAGCAGCCGTAGGCGGGGCACGGCCGAGCGTTCCGCCGGTCCCACCCGCCACTGGAGGACCACGCACTCGCCGCCGTCACGCGCCACGTACTGCACGGCGTGAGAACGGTCCGCCGGGGAGCCCAGGCGGTACAGGTCGCCGGTCTGGATCGTGGACCGCACCTCCTTGTAGAGGGCGACGTACGCGGCCGTCTCGTCCAGTTCCGCCTGCGGCCAGCGCGTCAGGTCGCCGCCGATGCCGAGCGCCCCGGCCATCGCGCTGTGCAGGCGGAACCGCAGGGGCACGGCCCGCCGGGTGTACGGGTTCGGGCTGTCCGTCACCCAGGCGCCCATCACCTGCGCGGGATAGAGCTGCGCGAAGCCGTACTGGATGGTCAGCCGGTCCACCGCGTCCGTGTTGTCCGAGGTCCACGCCTGGTCGGTACGGGCCAGGCTCGCCAGGTCGACCCGTCCGCCGCCGCCCGAGCAGGTCTCGATCCGCAGGGCAGGACGTGCGGCGCGCAGCCGATCGAGGACACGGTGGGCGCCGAGGGCGTGCTCGACGAAGACCCTGCGTCCGTCGGGGCGGCGGGCCGCGGAACCCGCCTCCGTGAAGGACCGGTTGAAGTCCCACTTGAGGAAGTCGACATCGAACCCGTCGACCGTGCGGAGCAACCAGTCGTACGCCCAGTCGGTGACCTCGGGCCGCGAGAAGTCGAGCACCAGCTGGTTCCGCAGGGGGTGGGCGGTGCGGTCGGGCAGATGCAGGACCCACTCCGGCCGTTCGCGGAACAGATCGCTGACGGGATTGACCATCTCCGGTTCCACCCACAGCCCGAACCGCATACCGAGTCCGTGGACGTGGTCGGCCAGCGGGCGCAGCCCATCGGGGAAGGCGGCGGGCCGGGGGGTCCAGTCCCCCAGCCCCGCACGGTCGTTGTCACGGGCACCGAACCAGCCGTCGTCGACGACGAACAGTTCGGCGCCGGTCTGCGCGGCCAGATCGGCCAGTTTCCGTTGCCCCTCGAAGGAGACGTCGAAGGCCGTCGCCTCCCAGGAGTTGTACAGCACGGGCCGCGTTTCCCCGGGTGCGGGCAGGACCTGGTCCCGCACGTAGGCGTGGTGGGCCCGGGACGCCCCGCCGAATCCGCCCGGCGTGTACTGCCCCGTGCTCACCGGAGTCGTCCAGGTCTCGCCCGGTGCGAGGGAGATCTCCACGCCCTCGTGGCCGCTGCCGCCCAGCACGCTGCACCGGCCGTCCGCGGACCGCACCGCCGTCATCCGCCAGCTCCCCGCGGTGGCGAGGGCGACGGTCCACACCTCGCCGCTCTCCTCGGTCGCGTCCCCGGCGTCGAGGGCGAGCCAGGGGTTGCTCTGGTGGCCGGTGTGGCCGCGCCTGCTGGTGAGAGTCGTCTCGCCGACGGCGAGGGGGGTCCTCAGCAGGTGGAACTCGTCCGCCCACTGCCCGTGCACGGAGCTCATCCGGTACGCCCGGAGGACGGGCAGGTTCCACTGCGCGGCGGAGTGCCGCACCAGCGACAGCGGCGGCTCCCCGCGTGCCCCGGTGTGCTGAAGTTCGGTCCACCGTTCGATCACCGGGCAGTCCTGGCGGACCCGGTAGTGAAGGTGCCACCCGAGCGGGCGGCCGGCGTCGCGGAGGCTGACGGACAACATCGCGCTGTCACCGTCCTCCCGGACCTCGTAGCCGTCCACGACGGGTTCGGTCGCACTGGTGCCGTCCGCGTACCGCACGTCCAGGGCAGGCGGGGCGAACCGCACCTGTCCGTCGACGGCCAGCTCCTCCGTACCGTCGAGCGGGCTGTCGAAACTGCTCCCTGCGGAATCGGCTTCCCGAAGGACGAGGGCGTCCTCCAGGGCGAGGGGCGCTCCCCAGTGCAGCAGGCGGACGGTCCCGGCGGACGCGTCGACCCGCAGCACGTAGCCGGTGTCGGCGGCGCGCAGGAGTACGGTCCCGGAGGGTCGGTCGATCTCGACGAGAGACATCAGCGGTCCTCTTCCCGGTGTCGTACGGCCCGTTCCCGTACAGGTTGTTCCCGCAGGACCACGACATCCCCCGCCGGGACGCTCGCGCAACCCGGCAGCGCCGAACCGTCGAGCCGCGTACGGCCGTCGACGGGGATGGTCACCTCGCCGTCCGTGTGGTTGACGAGGAAGAGGTACGACCGGTCGCCTGCGCTGCGGCGTACGGCTTCGACGCCGGGGGGAACGGCGGCCACCGGGGCGGCCCCGGCCTCCCGGCACACGGAGGCCAGCAGGTCGCGCAGGGAACGCGCGGGCAGGGCCGCCGCCACGTACCAGCCGGCACCGGCACCGTAGGAGTGCCGGGTCACGGCGGGGCCGCCGCGGGCAGGGCCCCCGTCCGGGCCGGCCGCGAACCGTAGCCGGGCGGTGCATCCGCGCGACTCGACCCGCTCGGTCCACAGCAGCGCGCGGCCGCCGTCTGACAGCAGGGCCGACTCGCCCTCCCGCAGGGGGACGTACTCGTCGACGACGAGACCGAGGAGGTCCCGGAACGCGCCGGGGTGTCCGCCGGTCCGCACCCGGTCGTACGCGTCGACGGCGCCGCTGAACGGGCCGAGCACGACGTGGCCCCCGCCCCGCACGTAGGCGTGCAGGGCGTCCGCGTCCGCGTCGGACACCAGATAGAGGCTGGGCGCGACGACGGCCCGGTACGGGGTGAGGTCGGCGTCGGGCGCCACAAGGTCGCAGGTGACGCCGAGATCCCACAGGGCCCGGTACCAGTCCCTGACCGTGTCCAGGTAGCGCAGGCGCTCGGAGGGGCGGGCTCCGAGTTCCAGGGCCCACCAGGTGTGCCAGTCGAAGAGCAGTGCCACGTCCGCCTGCACCTGGGTGCCGCATACCTCGGCCAGGGTGGCGAGTTCGGCGCCGAGGGCGGTGACCTCGGCCCAGGTGCGGGTTCCGGTGCCGCCGTGCGGAAGCATCGCGGAGTGCCACTTCTCCGCACCCGCCCGGGACTGCCGCCACTGGAAGAACATGATGCCGTCGGCGCCGCGGGCCAGGTGGGTGAGGCTGTTGCGGCGCATCTCCCCGGGCGCCTTGGGCACGTTGACGGGCTGCCAGTTGACCGCGGACGTGGAGTGTTCCATGAGAAGCCACGGGCGGCCGCCGGCCATGCCGCGGGCGAGGTCGGCGTTGAGCGCCAGGTCGACGTGGTTGCCGGGATCGGCCGCGACGAGATAGTGGTCGATGGAGACGATGTCGGAATGCCGGGCGAAGGCGTGCCCGTCGACCTTCTTCTCCAGGGTGCCCAACAGGTTGGTCGTGATCGGGATGCCGGGCGCCAGGTCACGCAGGAGCGCACTCTCCGCCCGGTGCCGGGTGAGCAGGGCGTCGGAGGAGAAGCGCCGGTAGTCGAGTTCCTGGCCCGGGTTGCGGAAGGCGGTGGTGTCGCGCGGCGGGTCGATCTCGTCCCAGTCGCCGTAGCGTTGGCCCCAGAAGTCGGTACCCCAGACGTCGTTGACCCGGGCCAGGGTGGTGTACCGGTCGCGCAGCCAGTCGCGGAAGGCAGCGGCACTGGTGTCGCAGTAGCAGAGGGCGTTGTGGTTGCCCCACTCGTTGTGCACGTGCCACATGGTGACGGCCGGGTGGGCGGCGTACCGGGTCGCCAGCGCGGCGACGACGGCGTCGGCCGCCCGGGCGTAGTCCGGACTGCTGGGGCAGAACGCCTGCCGGCTGCCGTGGGTGAGGCGGGTGCCGGACGCGTTCTGCGGGAGCGAGGCGGGGTGCGCCTTGCTGAACCAGGGCGGGGGAGCGGCGGTGGGGGTGGCGAGGTCGACGGCGATGCCGTTGTCGTGCAGCAGGTCAAGGACCGTGTCGAGCAGCGACCAGTCGTAGGAGCCCGCGCGGGGTTCGAGGCGGGACCAGGAGAACACCCCGAGGGTGACGAGGTTGACCCCCGCGTCGCGCATGAGGCGCACGTCCTCGTGCCAGACCTCCCCGGGCCACTGCTCCGGGTTGTAGTCGCCTCCGTAGGCGATGCCGCCGAGCCGCTCGGAGAGTGCGTCCAGGGGGCCGGTCGGAACGCTTTTCGGGGAGGTCACTACTTCACCGCCCCGGCAGCCAGGCCCGCACGCCAGTAGCGCTGGAGCAGGAGGAACGTGATCACGATCGGCACGACCGAGACGAGCGCGCCGACCAGGGTCAGCGTCTGGAGCTCGGGCATCCGGCTGGTCTGCGACTGCCAGGTGAACAGGCCCAGGGTGACCGGGTAGAGACGCTCGTCCTGGAGCATGATCAGCGGCAGCAGGAAGTTGTTCCAGATGACGACGAACTGGAAGAGGAAGACGGTCACCAGGGCGGGCGACATCATGCGTAGCGCGATGCTGCGGAAGATGCGCCACTCGCCGGCGCCGTCGATGCGGGCCGCCTCGATGACCTCCTCGGGTATGGAGGCGGTGGCGAAGATCCGCGAGAGGTAGACGCCGAACGGGCTGACGACGCTGGGCAGGAACACCGACCAGAAGGTGTTGGTGGCGTCTGCCTCGGCGAAGAGCAGGAACAGTGGCAGCGCGAGTGCGGTGGCGGGCACCAGTACGCCGCCGAGGATCACCGAGAAGACCGCCTCACGGCCCTTGAACCGGTAGACGGCCAGCGCGTATCCGGCCATGGCGGCGAGCAGTGTGCCGACTGCCGCCCCGGCCCCTGCGTACGCGAGGCTGTTGACGAGCCAGCGTGCGTACACCCCGTCCTGCTGGGCGAAGAGCGAGCTGAGGTTCTCGCCCAGGTGCCAGTCGGCGGGGAGCAGGCCGGGCGTGCTGACCAGGTCGCTCTGGCTCTTGGTGGCGGAGACGAGCAGCCAGTAGACCGGCAGCAGCATGTAGCCGGCGACCAGCGCCATGAACACGAACACCGGCACGGTCGACAGGCCGGGGATGCGGCGCGGGCGTACGGGCGCGGGGGCGTGCGCACCGTCGGTACGGGTGAGGAGGGTCATCCCTGCCTCCTGGCAGTGAAACGGAGAAACACGAAGGACAGCACGAAGGTGGCCACGGCGAGCAGAACCGACAGCGCGGCGGCCTCGCTGTAGCGGTCGCCCGCCGCGAGCGAGTACGCGGCCAGGTTCGGGGTGTACGTGCTGGTCACGCTGGTGGAGATGGCACGGAACACCTGCGGCTCGGTGAACAGCTGGAACGTGCCGATGAGGGAGAAGACGCCCGTCAGTACGAGCGCCGGCCGAATGACCGGCACCTTGATGCGGAGGGCGATCGTCCACGGCCCGGCCCCGTCCACCCGCGCGGCCTCGCTGAGATCGGCGGGCACGGCCTGCAGCGCCGCGTACATGATCAGCATGTTGTAGCCGGTGTAGGTCCAGGTGACGACGTTGCCGATTGACCACAGCATGGCGTCGGGGCCCAGGAGGTCGACGTCGATGTGCGCCGAACGGAGCAGGTCGACGACGGGGGAGAGGCGCGGGTCGTAGAGGAATGCCCACATCAGGGCGGCCACGACGCCGGGGATGCCGTACGGGACGAAGTAGACGAGGCGGAAGAACCGCTTGAGGCGGGCCACCGCCGAATCGAGCAGAAGGGCGAGGGCGAGGGCGAGCGCGATCATGACCGGGATCTGCACCAGCGCGAAGAGCGCCACGCGCAGCAGGCTGTCCACGAAGAACGGCTCGGACACCACGTCGCCGTACTGCTCGAACCCGGCGAAGACCGTCTCGGTGCGGCCGAAGGTGCCACCCGTGCGCTCGGTCCTGTGCAGGCTCTGCCAGAACGCGTAGCCGACCGGCACGAGCGTGAAGAACACGAAGGGAATCAGGAAAGGGGCGAGGAACGCGAGTGGTGCGAGGGTGTGGCGGTGGCGGCGGGGCGCCGCCACCGGGGTGCGGGTGGTCGTCACGGGTGACCTTCGGGTTGGGCCGTACCGGCGGAGCGGAAGCGGGAGAAGACCGGCCGGAGGGGTCAGTCCGTCACGTCCAGCGCCTGCTTGCGCAGCGACTCGACGCTCTGGGAGTCGGTGTCCTTCAGTACGTCGGCGAGCGTGCTGCCGCCCCCGGTGGCCTTCGCGGTGCCG
This sequence comes from Streptomyces sp. NBC_00887, assembly GCF_045207585.1. Taxonomy (NCBI): domain Bacteria; kingdom Bacillati; phylum Actinomycetota; class Actinomycetes; order Kitasatosporales; family Streptomycetaceae; genus Streptomyces; species Streptomyces sp. NBC_00887. Next base: position 3,445,997 of record NZ_CP108788.1, on the reverse strand, counting down.
TCACTGAGGAAGCGGTAGGTGTCGGTCATGGTCGGACCCCAGGTGAAATCGGTGTCGACGTTCGCCGATGCCTCCGAGAAGACGTCGAAGATCTTCTGCTTGCCGTAGAAGTCGACCGGCTGCTGCAGTGCCGGCAGTTCCAGACCGGCCGTGGCCGCGGGGTAGAGGCCGCCCTCCCGGTTGAGTATCTCCAGCGCCTTCGCGTCGGTGTTCAGCCACAGCGCGAACTTCGCCGCCTCGGCCGGGTGCTTGCTGCCCGCGAGGACGGCGGTGGTCGAACCGCCCCAGTTGCCTGCCTGCTTCTGGCCCTTCTCCCACTGCGGCATGGGGGCGACGGCCCACTTGCCGGAGGTGGACTTCGCGTTGTCCCGAATGGTGCTGTAGCCCCAGGCGGCACTGATCCAGGTGACGACCTCACCGTCGTTCCACGACTTGTACAGGGCGGGTGAGAAACCCTGGAGGTCGGTGGCGACGAGCTCGTCGTCGATGAGCTTCTGCCAGTAGTCGGCCACCTGGCGGCTCTCGGGCCGATCGATGCTGACCTTCCACGTGTCTCCGTCGCGCTCGAACATGGGGGCCTTGTTCTGCCACAGCAGCCCGGTGAACCAGTTCGGGTCGGTCTGTGAGAAGTGGGTGATGTACTGCCCCTTCTTCGCCGCCTTGATCTTCCGGGCGGCGGCCTCGTACTCCTCCCAGGTCGTCGGCGCGGCCAGGCCGAGCTTGTCGAAGACGTCCTTGCGGTAGAAGAGCGCCATCGGACCGGTGTCCTGGGGCACCGCCCAGACGCCGTCCTTGCCGTCGGCCCCGAAGTCCACCTGCGACCAGGTCCAGTCGACGAACTTCGATCCGGCCTCCGTGACGCCGCCGCACTTCGCGATGTCCGTCAGGCCGCCCTTGAGGCGGAAGCTGGCCAGTGAGTCGTACTCGATCTGCCCGAGGTCGGGGGCCTTGTCGGCCTTCAGAGCGTTGGACAGGTTCTGGTACGTGCCCGCGTTGCCGGACGGCGTCGTCTTGAGTGTGACCTGGACATCGGGATTCTCGCTGTTCCAGAGGTCGACGGCCTTCTGCATGCCGGGTACCCAGGACCAGTAGTCGAGCGTGACCTTGCCGGAAGCGGGCTCGCACGCGGAGCCCGCCGAGTCCGTGCTGTCGTCCGCGCCGCCGCCGCACGCGGTCAGCGCCGCGAGGGTGAGAACCACGCCCCCGGCCAAGCTGCGCCGGACGAGGGAGCCGCGCCGGGCGACCGGGCCGTGCTTAAGAACTGCCATGAGAGTGCTCTCCTTTGAGCCGACGCTGTCACGCCTGAGTGAGGCAATGGCGGCTACCTTCACAACAGAGATCAACAGAAGTCAACAGTTGTGGTGAACTTTGGTGTCCACCGCGACCGTTTCGTAATGCGGAAGAGTGTGGTGCTGTTGCCCTCGAACGTGCTTTGAGCTGCGAATATGGTGGTGGGAGCGATCCCGTGAGTCTTCGCGGAGAAGGTGACGTAATCGATTACGTAGCGGGCCGGTTCCGGGCGATGATCGCGCCGTCCGGTGGGGCGGGGGAGCGTGCTGCTCACCGCCGTGAGTGCCGCGAGAGGGGCGGGCCGACGGGCCGGCGGACATCCCGGCGGGTGGGTCGGCGGACGAGCCGGTTCAGACGGTCCCGCGCGAGACGAACTCCGCCTTCACGTGCACGGTCTTCCGCGCGACGCGTCCGTCGAGGCGCTCGATGAGTAGCCGCGCAGCGGCCTTTCCCACGTCGACCGCCGGATATCTGACCGTGGTCAGACGCGGACGCACCAGCGATGCGAACGACGCGTCGTCGTGGCCGATCAGCGCCACATCGCCGGGGATGCCGACGCCGAGTTCCTCCGCCTTGTCCATCGCGCCGATCGCGACCGCATCGTTCGCACAGAAGACCGCGTCCGGGCGGTGCTTCATGCGCATCAGGTGCCCGAACCCCGTCGCGCCGGCCTCCCGGGTGTGCTCACCGCGCACGACCAGTCGGCCGGGGAGCGTGGTGCCGAACTGGACGGCCAGGGTCCGCAGCAGTTCCATCCGGGGGTCGCCGCCGGTGGCGTCCCGCGGGCCGGCGATCATGGCGATCCGCCGGCGTCCGGCGCCCGTCACCTCCGTCAGCGCCGCGCGCATGGCGGCCCGCGCGTCCGGCGTCACCAGGTCTGTCTCCCCGAAACGCAGGTCGGCGCTGACGACCGCCGGGATACCTGCCTCCGACAGCGTCAGGAAGTCCTTCGCCACCAGCCGGAACGGGGTGATCACGACCCCCGCGAACCGCTGCTGGACCGCCTCCCGCAGGAACGCCCGCTCCTCGTCCCGGTCCGCCTTCGTGTCACAGACCATGACGTGCAGACCGAGCGTCCGCAGCTCCTCCTGGAGGGAGGCCGCGAGCTGGGCGTAGAAGGGGTTGGACAGGTCGGGGACGACCAGTGCCACGATGCTGGAACGCCCGGTCCGCAGGCTCCGAGCCACCGTGTTGACGGTGAAGCCCAGATCGGCGATGGCTGCTTCGACCACCCGCCGGGTCTCGTCCGCGACGGCTCGCTTGCCGGAGAGGACGTAGGACACGGTCGCCGTCGACACCCCGGCCGCACGGGCGACATCGGCCATGGTGACCCGAACTGCCAACGCACACGCTCCCTCCGTACGGTTCGTCACCATACTTCACACCGCGACACCGCAGCTCACGTGCCCGTTCCGCGGTCCGGGCCGGGTGCGAGGGCCTCGCAACCGCACGGGGCGGGGGTGCGTGGTGTCATCCGAGGGGGAATCGGGAGCACCTCTGTCGGGCGTTGCCCGGGTGGTGTGCCGGGTATCGGCTCGTCAGTGTGTGGCTGCTGCGCGACTCGGACGCGCCGGATGGCTGCGCTGCATGCTGGGTACGGCAGCGGATGGAGTCGAGCAACTGCACACCGGCCTGGTCGAGCCGCCGCCTGGGAGGCCTGCCGCACCGTGCTCATGCGCGCAGTCCGACGAAGGAGTTGAACATGTTCATTACTGCTGACAGGATGATGAGCACAGGCTCGACGACTCATCGAACCGCCATTGTTTTGGTGCCGCGACGGGGGCAGGCTCGTGGAGATCAGATCACCGGGCCTGCTGCCAAGGTGCCGAGCCGTGAGTGCTGTCGCCTGCCTGCTCGCATTGGTGGGATGCAATCCACACATGTACGACGAGGTACCCGCGCTGCGTGACGCGAAGCGGGCGGACATTGCGGGTTCGTGGCACTCCGTCGACCACACCGAGATCACTCTCCGCCCTGACGGAGAAGCCGTCATTCACCTCCTGGACGGGCAGGAGTTCGACTTCGACGACAGGTGGCGACTGTCGGGCACAGGAACGTGGGAGTTGACCGGCAAGCGCATGGGATGGAACGACGGTCAGCATGTCCGGGTGGCTCTCACCTCGCGCACGGCATCGACCACTCGCGCATCGGATCCGACCGAGCCGCTCACCGAGCAGACCGAACGCCCCTCGGCGCCTCAGGTCTACACGTGGACGTTCGAGTTGCGGCGCGACAACAGGGAAGACCTGGAGCTCTACTTCTTCTTCGGCGACCCTGACTCCCGCAGTACGTACGTCCTGCAGAGAAAGCAGCCGTAAGGCTGGGCGCCTGGCCGGCTGCAGGGCTTGAACCGGTGGCCTCTTCAGAAGCCACATGCCGCCGGCGATCGCGCGAGACAGGCCGCGGTAGCCGCGGCGAGCCGCCGCCGTCGTCCTGGGCGCGGCAGCGACGAGAACACGCCTCCAGAAGTGGGTTTCCGAGCACCGGAGGAAAGCATGTCAGAACCCTGGGACTGCGACGTGCCGGACCGACCGTGGCAGGCAGCCCGTCTCCGTTGCCTCCGACACCCCTGCGGAGTGAAGAGCAGCACTGACCGCGCGCATTGCTCGTTCGGGTGCACATCTCGTGCAGCTTCCAGACCAGATGTCCATGCTTGGTCTCACACCATGTTTCCTCGTGGAGGTGCAAGAACATGCCGACGTACGTCGCCCTGCTGAACTGGACCGATCAAGGGGTCCGAAACTACAAGGACACCGCAAAGCGCTCCGAGGCCTTCAGGTCAGCGGCACACAAGCTCGGTGCGAAGCTCCTGAGTATCTACTGGACCGTCGGTCCGTACGACCTCGTGGCCGTCGTCGAGGCGCCCGACGACGAAACTGCCACGGCTGCACTCCTGCAACTTGGTGGTGTGGGCAATATTCGTTCCACCACTCTGCGGGCCTTCGGCGCAGAGGAGATGGAGGGCATCATCGCCAAGGCGACTGGCTGACGACCAAGGTCGTCGTTTCTCTCACTCCAGTTGCGCGACCGGCGTAGCCGGGGAGTGCGCGTCGAGCGGAGCGAGGAGCCTTGATGAAGTGGAGCAAGTTCTACCGCATGCGTCAGGTGGACGAGTGGTCTCGATGTGCCCGATCGCCTCTCCGACGCGGGATCCGGCAGCCATCTCAGCCCCGCCCCATGACCTGATCTGCCACCGCCTGCGGCGAAGCACAGCCGGCGTGACAGCATGCGGCAATGGCCTTCAGACACCCCGACGGCGACTACGCGATCACCACGATGTACTCCGTGCCCGATGACGCCTGGTATCTGGAACTGGACCTCGTGGCCGAGAATCGGAATCTCGTGATCGCGATCGTCCCCGACGAGGATCCGGGACGGAAGCCGACAGTGTGCTTCAACCCTCACGGAGGGCACGTGGACCTCCCGTACGAGGTCATGACGTGGTTCATGCACCAAGTCGATGAAGAAGTCCGCACCTCCCGTGCCTGGATGCGGCTGAGGCCCGATCTCGTCGAGATCATCCACCGACTCCGTCAGGAGCACATGGGTGCCATCGACGATGACACCTTTCGGCAGGTCCTACCGGAGGTGCGCGCCACGGTCCCCGAGGCAGACCTCCCCGCCGTTCTCGAAGCAGCCTTCGGGCGGAGACCTGACGGCACCACCATGGACCAACCGCGAGCGCCCGATCTGTAGAAGTTCAAGGAGACACCTGGGGTTGTCGCTGAGCCGGCCCGGGAGCGAACCGTCACGCCGCCCCCGGACCCCGCCGCCCCTTGTAGTTGATCTTCATCGTGTCCATGTCCGTCGCGGTGGAGCGCAGCACCCCGTGGCCGTGGCCCCGCTCCGCGAGTTGCGTCTGCGCACGGTCCTCGGCGATCGCCACCGCCATCTCCTCGCCGTCCGCGGCATCCGAGACGACCACGTAGCGGAAGCTGAAGTGCTTCAGGGCGGAGTCGTAGGTGAGGGTGCCCTCCTCGGTGAACTGCATCCCCGTCAGCCCGTGGTCCGACGCCTCGGACAGCAACCGTTCCCGGTCCGTGTCCGTCAGCTCCTCCCAGGTGCCCCGCACGATCACCCGGTACGTGTGCTGCGTGTCCATCGTCCTGCCTGCCCTCTGCTGGAAAACCGTTGAGGACGAAGGCTACGGCGGTCAGGATGGAGCGCATGCGGAATATCGTGGTCCTGGACGCCCCTTCCAACCTGGGGCTCCGGCCTCCGGCGCCGGGCACCGTCCCCGGCTGCTACAAACTGGCCGGCGCGTTGCGTGAGCAGCGGATCGTGCAGCGGCTCGGGGCGTTCGAGGGCGGTGTCGTCGTACCTCCGCGTTACGACCTCGGTGACTGGCAGGAGGGCGACGGGGTCTTCAACGCGGCGGCCATCGCCGGCTACACCCGCACCCTCGCCGACCGTATCGAGGGCCACGTGAGAGCCGGTGAGTTCCCGCTCGTGCTCGGGGGCGACTGCTCCATCCAGCTGGGCGCGACCCTCGCCCTGCGCCGCATCGGGCGGTACGGACTCGCCGCTGTCGACGGCTCCGCGGACTTCCGTCACCCGGGCAACAGCACCCGGATCGGCGCCGCGGCCGGGGAGGAACTGGCCCTCGCCACCGGGCGCGGGCAGGCAGACCTCAGCGACCTGGAAGGGCTCGGACCTTATCTCAGGGACGAGGACATCCGGCTCTTCGGAATGCGCGACCACGACGAGGACCGGGCCGAGATGACCGCGCTGAAGATCTCCAACGCCACGGTCGGGGAGCTCCGGCAATGGGGCGTCGAAGAACTCGCGAACGGCGTGCTGCAGACCCTGGAGATCCCCCTCCTCGACGGCTTCTGGGTGCACCTCGACGCCGATGTGCTCGATCCGGGCGTGATGCCCGCCGTCGACAGCCCCGACGAGGGCGGGCTGTTCCCCGACGAGCTCGGGACGCTGCTCCGGATCCTGGTCCGCTCGCCGCGCTGCGCCGGGCTCAACGTCACCGTCTACGACCCGGATCTGGACCCCGACGCCACCGCGGGCGCCCTGCTCACCGACCTTGTCGTCGCCGCCTTTGCCGAAGACTGACACCTCGACCCCCTGGCCGGGGCGCCGTCCAGCGTGTTCCATGGTCATCGGGGGGGCGCCCGGACCTGTGGCGGCCCGCGAGGGAGCGAGGTTGTCTTGGCCACGACCGTACGACGTGCCGTACTTACCCTGCCCGCAGCGCACACCGGGCCGGAGAACCCACTGGCGGCGCTGCGGCCACTCGACGAGATGCACGCCGTCGGGAGCCGCGAACGGGACGGTCTGCCCCGGGACATGGCGCGGCAGCTCGGGCACGAGCCGCTGCGCACCGTCCTTCCGGTCCGGATTCTCGACGGGTACGACCGCGACCGCACGCCCACCGACCTGGACGCGATCGTCATCGAGAACGACCGGTTGCGCGCCACCGTCCTGCCAGGACTGGGGGGCCGCATCCACTCCCTCCACCACAAGCCGACCGGCCGCGAACTCGTGTACCGCAACCCGGTCCTGCAGCCCGCGGACTTCGCGCTCAACGGCGCCTGGTTCTCCGGCGGCATCGAGTGGAACATCGGGGCGACCGGCCACACCACCCTGTCCTGCGCCCCGGTCCACGCCGCCCTCGTCACCGCCCCCGACGGCGGAGACATGCTGCGGCTCTGGGAGTGGGAACGGCTGCGCGACCTGCCCTTCCAAGTGGACCTGTGGCTGCCCGAGGACTCCGACTTCCTGTACGTCGGCGTGCGCGTGCGCAACCCGCACGAGCATCCCGCGCCCGTCTACTGGTGGTCCAACATCGCCGTCCCCGAGGACGAGCACACCCGCGTCCTGGCCCCCGCCGACGAAGCCTGGCACTTCGGCTACGAACACGCCCTGACCCGGGTCCCCGTCCCGGTGACCGACGGCACCGACCGCACATACCCCCTGCGCAGCGAATACCCCGCCGACTACTTCTACGAGGTCCCCGACGGCGCCCGGCGCTGGATCGCCTCCCTCGACGGGGACGGCCACGGACTCGTCCAGACCTCCACCGACGTCCTGCGCGGCCGGAAGCTCTTCCTCTGGGGCAGCGGCACCGGCGGACGCCGCTGGCAGCGGTGGCTGACCGAGCCCGGCACCGGCGGCTACGCCGAGATCCAGGCCGGACTCGCCCGTACCCAGCTGGAGCACGTTCCCCTCGAAGCCGGCGCCGAGTTCAGCTGGCTGGAGGCGTACGGTCCGCTGTCCGCGGACCCCGCCGCCGTACACGGTGACGACTGGGCGGCGGCCCGGGCCGAGACCGAGCAGCAGCTCGCCCGCGCCCTGCCGCGTGCCGACGTGGACGGAGCGTACGAGGCGTGGCGCCGCTGCGCCGACATCGAACCGGGCGAGGTGCTCGCCACCGGCTCCGGCTGGGGCGCCCTGGAGGTCCGGCGGGCCGGCCACAAACTTCCCGGTACGCCCTTCGACCGGTCCACGCTCGGCGAACAGCAGGCCCCTTGGGTGGAGTTGCTGGAACAGGGAACCTTCCCGCAAGCGCTCCAGGCGGCTCCGCCCGGACCGTCCCTGGTCTCCCCGCACTGGCGCGACATGCTGGAGACCGCCCCCGCCGAACCTCTCACCGAATACCACCTGGGCATCGCCCAGTGGCACGCCGACGACCGGGCCCAGGCGGTGCGCAGCTGGGAGCGGGGGCTCGCACTCGCGCCGTCCCGCTGGCCCCTGCTGCGCTGTCTCGCCGTGGCGGCACGGGAGAGCGGCCAGAGCGAACGGGCCGCCGACCACTACACGGAAGCCTTCGACGACCTGTGTGCGGAGCGCCGCGACGACGGCGAGATCTGGACGGTGGCCACGTCCGCCCTCGGCCGTGAGGCGATCGAGGCACTGCTGACGGCCGGACGCACCGCCGCCTCCCGTGCGGTGCTCGAAAGCCTGCGCCCGGAGGTCCGGGCACGGGGCCGCTTCCGCCTGCTGGAGGCCCGAGTCCTGCTGGCCGAAGGGGACACCGCGGCCGTGCGCGCGGTCTTCGACGCCGGCTTCGAGGTCGCAGACCTGCGGGAAGGGGCCGAGATCCTGGACGAGATCTGGCGCGCTGTCACCGACGATCCACTGCCGGACCTCTACAACTTCAGGATGCGTCCCCTGCGTTGAGACTCCGAGCGCCGAGGACCGCGGCCGCCGCGCGTGATCGGGCCGATGACGCCACCGCGTTCATCGGCCGATCCGCGTCAGGCGGCCACGTTCCGGTCCACGTACTCGAAGACCGAGCCGTCCGGATGCAGGGCGATCAGATTGCGGCCGGCCGGGGTGGGGACCGGGCCCGCGACGATCCGCGCCCCCACCCGGGTCAGAGCCGCATGGGCCTCGTCGACGTCCTTGACGGCGATGGTCGCCGACACCTTGCGCAGAATCTCCAGCTCCGACTCCGGGCCGCTCATCAGCAAGAAGCAGCCGATCGCGGCGACCGAGACCCCGCCACGCTCGAAGCGCAGCGCCGGAGTACTGGTGAGGCCCTCGTAGAAGGCCACCGAGGCCTCCAGGTCGTCGACGCAGATTCGCAGCGTGGTTCCCAGGATTTCCATGCCCACGAGGGTAGTCGGCGACCGGACGGCATGTGATCGAATCCGCCCGGGAACGCCGGTGGTCAGGGCCGGCAGAGCACCTCGCCGTGCGGCACCATGAACCACCCGTCGGGCTCCTCGCCCCACGCGCGCCAGGCCGCCGCGACGGCCGTCAGCCGGCCGGCGTCGGCATGCCCGCCGTCCACCGCCAGTTTCGCGTACACCGATGCCGTCGTACGGTCCGCCCACAGGCCGCTCCACCAGGCCCGGTTCTCCGGGGTGGCGAAGCACCAGGCCGCCGCGGTGGGGGTGATGTCGCTGAACCCGGCCTGCCGGGCCCAGGACAGCAGCCTGCGTCCGGCGTCGGGCTCGCCCCCGTTGGCGCGCGCCACCCGTCCGTACAGCTCCTGCCACTGCTCCATGCCCGGCACTTCCGGGTACCAGGTCATCGCCGCGTAGTCGCTGTCGCGCGCCGCGACCACACCGCCGGGCCGGCACACCCGCCGCATCTCGCGCAGTGCCTGCACCGGATCGCCCACGTGCTGGAGCACCTGGTGGGCGTGGACCACGTCGAAGGAGTCGTCGGGGAAGTCCAGCGCGTGCACATCGGCCGTGGCGAACTCGATGTTGTCCAGGCCGCGTTCGGCAGCCGTCGCGGCCGCCCGGTCCAGGATGTCGCGACCCGTGTCGACCGCGGTCACCCGGCCCGGGGCGACCAGCGCCGCCAGATCGGCGGTGATGGTGCCCGGTCCGCAGCCCACGTCCAGCACCGCCTGACCCGGGCGGAGTTCACCGATGAGGTAGGCCGCCGAGTTGGCCGCGGTGCGCCATTGGTGCGAGCGCAGAACCGACTCGTGGTGACCGTGGGTGTACACGGCGGTCTCCTTGGGCATGGCCGAACGTCCTCTCTCGGGACTTCGCGAGCGGTAGGGCAACGGTACGCCGCGATGTCGCATCCTGAGATAGGCGTCTTGCGATCCGGACAGGTCAGGTCGGCATCGGGCAGTAGACCGTCAACGCCTCCGGGAGCTTGTCGATCATCAGCTCCTTCCCGGAGTGGGCCACTTCGCCGTCGAACGCGTACGGAGTGCCCGGCGCGAGGCCGGAGATGCGGACCCTGTGTCGGCGTTCCGCCGCGTGGACGGGTGACCGGGTCAGCGGCCCGGCGACCGCCGCCGCGAGCAGTCGCAGGCCCGGTGTCCGGCCGCCGTGCACCACCCTGACGTCCAGCAGGCCGTCCGCCAGGTTGTGCCGTCGGCCGGGCGCGGGGCCCACCCGCTGGAACAGTCCGTTGCCCACGAAGAGCAGCCACAGGGGCCGGCGCCGCCCCTGGACTTCCGCCGTCAGGGGGCGTCCGCCGCGCAACGCCTCGACGGCCGCCAGCACTCCTGCGGGCCAGCCGCCGATCCGGGGCGCCCAGCGCTCCCGGGTCCGTACGAGCTCCGGATACACCCCGAGACTGAAGGCGTTCAGGAAGTAGCCGTGCGCCCCGCCGGGCCCCTGCGGGCCGGGCCGGAAACGGCCGAGGTCCACCCGGACCGCGTCACCCGCGGTGAGCGCGGCCACCGTGTCCTGCACCGTCTCGATGCCGAGGTCGTAGGCGAAGTGGTTGAGGGTCCCGCCGGGGAAGACGGCGAGCGGCAGGCTGTGCGTCGCCGCGACGGCCGCCGCCAGGTTCACCGTGCCGTCGCCGCCGCAGACGCCCAGAGCCTTGCCCCGTCGTGCCGCCTTCTCCAGCGCCCCGGACAGGTCGGCGGGCGCGCATTCCAGCACCTCGGCGAGCGGCAGCGCCTCGCGGACCAGGCCGGCCGTGGCGGTCGCCGAACCGGACTCCCGGTTGACGATCACGACCAGGTCCTGCCCGGTCGGCATCGCCGGAGCGCCGGCGGGCGGTCTCCCGGGCGCGGGCAGCTGTCCACGGGTCGGTACGACGCCCCGCAGTGCGAACGCCGCCCCTATGCCGAGCGCCGCACCCGCCACCACATCGCTCGGATAGTGGACGCCTGTGTAGACGCGGGAAGCGGCCACGGCGACCGCGACCGGGGCGACGACCGCACCCCAGCCCTTCGACTCCAGGGCGACACCCGTCGCGAAGGCCGCGGCGGACGCCGCGTGCCCGGAGGGGAAGGACGTGGTGAACGGCTGCCGCTTGAGCTGTCGTATCACCGGCACCAGATCGAGTATCGGACGTTCCCTGCGCACCGCGCCCTTGCCCACGGTGTTGATCGCGGCCGAGGCCACGGCCAGTGAGGCGATGCCGCGTAGTGCGGCCCTGCGTGAGCGTGCGCTGCTGCCCAGTGCCGCCATGCCTGCCGCCGCCCCGAACCACAGCAGCCCGTGATTGGCGCTGCGGCTCAGCCGGGGCAGCAGGGGCTCGGCGCCCGGCCAGTGCCGTACGGCCACGCTCTGGAAGGCGGCGAGGTCGCGTTGATGGAGCCAGGTCTGCCAGCGGGTGGGCGAGGAGAGGTTGCGCGGTGTCGACATGGGACAGCGAATACCCTGCCGAAGCGGCGTGAACCAGGAGGCGCGCACACCGACCCCTGTCGGAACCCGGTCGGATCGAGGACAATCCGATGAATTGCCCCGGTGTCCGGCCTCTACGGCGTCATGGACATTGCCCGGACAAGTTCCCTGCCGTTAGCCTGCGTTCGTAATTCCGGCCAATGGCCGGAGTGTCGAACGAGATGGGTGGGCGATCATGGGGCGACTCGTCCCTGCGGTGACCAGGGCGCTGGACGTACTCGAGCTCTTCCTCCAGGGCGAGGGAACCCTCTCCGCCCCGGAGGTCACCCGCAAGCTCCAACTGCCGAGGACCACCGTCCACGAACTGCTGACCACGCTGGCCGCGCGCTCCTACCTCGTCACGGTCCCCGAGCAGCCCGGCCGCTACCGGCTCGGCGTGCGGACGTACCAGCTCGGCAGCCGGTACGCGGAACAGCTCGACCTGGCGGCCGAGGGGCAGCAGGTGGCCCGGGAGGTCGCCGAGACCTGCGGCGAGACGGTCCATGTGGCGATCCTCGAGGACACCGAGGTCATCTACATCGCCAAGGTGGACTCCACGCACGCCGTCCGCATGGTCTCGGCCGCCGGGCGCAAGCTTCCCGCACACTGCACCTCCGTGGGCAAGCTGCTCCTGGCCGCCCTGCCCGAGGCGGAGCTCGACGCCCGGCTCGACGGACGCGAACTCGTCGCGATGACGGACAACAGCCTCACCGACGCGACGGAGCTGCGCGCCGCGCTCGCCGCCGTGCGCAAGCGGGGGATAGCGGTCGAGCACCGGGAGTCGAACCCGGATGTGAGTTGTGTGGCGGCGCCCGTCCGGGACCGTTCGGGACGTGTGGTCGCGGCGCTCTCCATCTCCGTGCCGATGATCCGCTGGAGCGAGGAGCGTGAGGAGGAGCTCGCGCAGCTCGCCGCGGGCGGCGCGGACGCGCTGTCCGGCAGGCTCGGACACCACCGGGCGCAGGGGTGAGGCACACCGCGGAGGTGGCCGTACGGGAACGGGCCGAGCTCGGTGAGGGTCCCACGTGGGACCCGGCTGCCGGACGGCTGATCTGGGTCGACATCCTCTCCTCCCGGATCCACACGTACGACCCGTCGAGCGGTCGCCGTACGGTCATGGCCACCGAGCAGCACGTCGGAGCGGCGAAGCCGCGGGCCGGCGGTGGGCTCGTGGTGAACCTCCGGGACGGCGTCGGCCTGTACGACCCCGACGGGGCCTTCTCGTGGCTGGCCCGCGACCCCGTCCCGGGGCGCCGGGGCAACGACGCGGCCGTGGCACCGGACGGTGCGCTGTGGGCGGGCACCATGCGCTACGACGAGCGGGAGGCGGGCGGCAGCCTGTCCCGGATCGGGCCGGACGGCAGCGTGACGGTCGTGCCGGAAGCGGTGACGGTCAGCAACGGCACCGGCTGGAGCCCCGACGGGCGGCTCATGTATCACATCGACAGCCCGACACGGCGGATCGACGTGTTCGACGTGGAGGGCGAGCACATCCGCAGCCGCCGTCCGTTCGCCGTCGTCGAGCCGGGCGCCGGCTGGCCCGACGGGCTGACGGTGGACGCCGAGGGCTGCGTGTGGACCGCCCTCTGGGACGGTGCGGCGGTGCGGCGCTACACGCCGGACGGCCGGCTGGACCTGGTCGTGGAGCTGCCGGTCCGCCGGCCGACGGCATGCGCGTTCGGGGGGCCGGACCTCGCCGATCTGTACATCTCCTCGGCCCGGACCGGTCTCGTGGCGCCGCATCCGCTGTCGGGATCCCTGCTGGTGCTGGCAGACGCGGGGCGAGGGGTGGCCGGGGTTCCGTTCGCGGGGTGACCGGCACCTTTGCGTGCTCGACCGGCGGCGGGTCTCCGGACGCCCGGTCCGCAGGTCGCCTTCCGTCGGCCCCGGGCGCCACATCTGGGTCCGGTGCGGGGGCGGAGCGGGTGAAACCTCCGTATAAAGGGCCCAGGGTGATGCAGGCGGAGGAGGCCCCGGGATGCACTGGAGCGAACGGAAGCAGCCCCACGCCGTCCGGCAGGACCACGGCCCCGTGCGGTACGGGCCGCCCGCTCCCGAGCCCGGCCTTCCCGTGCTCCCGGAGCTGGCCGACGTCCTGGCCGCCTCGGCCGCCAGGACCAGCCCCGAGCCCCCGGGTGGCGGAACGATCCTGCGCGAGGCTGCCTGCGCCTACTGGGAGCGGCGAGGCCTGCACAGCGGCCCCGGGGACATCGCGGCGGCCCCGGGCGCCCAGCCGCTGCTTCTCGCGCTCATCGCCGCGCACGGCGGCGATGTGCTCATGCCCCGTCCCTGCCCCGTCACCTGGATGCCGCAGGCCCGCCTGCTCGGCCGGCCCGCGTACCACGTGCCCACTCCGGCCGAGTGCGGCGGCATACCGGACCCGTTCGCCCTGCTGGAGACCGTACGCAGGGTGCGTGCCGAGGGCGGCAGGCCCCGGCTGCTGCTGATCTCCGTGGTCGACGACCCGACCGCCACCGTCGCCCCTCCGGAGCTGGTCCGGGAGGTCTGCGAGGCCGCCGTCGGCGAGGGTCTGCACATCGTCAGCGACGAGACCTGGCGAGACACCGTGTACCGGCCCCTCGAGACGGTCCTGCTCAGCCCCGCCGAGATGTGCCCCGACGACGTGACCGTCCTCGTGGACCTCGCCGGTGCGCTGACCCCGTCCGCGTGGCCGGTCGCCGTCGCGCGTTTCCCGGCCACCCCGCGCGCGGCCGTCCGCCGCGCGCGCGCCCTCGACGTCCTCACCGCACTCGGCGCCCTCGTGGCGGAACCCGTCGCGCGGGCGGCCTCCCACGCGCTGCGGGAACCGGAGGGGGTCACGGACAGGATCCGGCAGGCCGCCGGCCTCCAGGCCCAGGTCGCTCCCGCCGCGCACCGAGCCGTGCTCACCGCCGGCGCGCTCGCCAGGCCTCCGCAGGCGGGCCGGCACCTCTACGCCGACCTCGGCCCGCTGCGCACCCGACTGGCCGCCAGGGGCGTCACGGACTCCATGGAGCTGGAGGAGTACCTGACGGAACGCCTCGGCACGCCGACTCCGGGCGGGCACCGGTTCGGGGACGAACTGGGCGCCCTGAGGGTCCGGCTGGGCACGGGACCGCTGCTCGGCTCAACCCCGCAGGAGCAGATGGAGTCCCTCACTGCGGTGGAGCCCTTGAAATTGCCCCATGTCGCACATGCGTTGAGCATTTTCGCAGCAGCCCTCGATGAACTCCGATGACAGGAGCCTCTCGATGACGGAACAGACCGAGCGCCCGGTCGCGGATCCCGGTCCCGCGGCCACCGGCCGCGTCGTCCCGGCGCGCCCCCTCGGCGAGGTCCGGTCCTGGCCCAGCAGCTTCGCGGACCGCCTCACCGCTCCGCTCCCGGGTGTCCGGGGCATGACCCGGCTGGCCCGCGAGCGCGCCATCCGGCCCAGCACCGAAGGGCTGCGGGGGATCCACCGGCTGCCGTACGCGCCCGGCCCGCTGCCCGCCGCGGTGACGGACACGATGGCCGTCACCTGGGCAGGACACGCCAGCTGGATCGTCAGGGTCGGCGGGCTCACCGTCCTCACCGACCCCGTCTGGTCGCGCCGGATCCTCGGCACCCCGGCGAGAATCACCCCGGTCGGCGTCCGCTGGGAGGAACTGCCGCCCGTCGACGCCGTCGTCATCAGCCACAACCACTACGACCACCTGGACGCCCCGACGCTGCGCAGGCTGCCGCGGGCCACTCCGCTGTTCGTCCCCGCCGGGCTCGGCTCCTGGTTCCGGCGCCGCCGGTTCACCTGCGTCACCGAGCTCGACTGGTGGGAGTCGGCGGAACTCGGCGGCGTGCGGTTCGACTTCGTACCCTCCCACCACTGGTCCAAGCGCACCCTCGTGGACACCTGCCGCTCACTGTGGGGCGGCTGGGTACTCGGCGACCGGCAGGGGCGGCGGATCTACTTCGCGGGGGACAGCGGCTACGGGCACTGGTTCAAGGAGATCGGCCGCCGCTACCCCGGACTCGACCTGGCGATGCTGCCCATCGGCGCGTACGAACCGCGCTGGTGGCTCTCGGACGTGCACACGGACCCTGAGGAGGCCGTCCAGGCGTACGAGGACCTCGGCGCGCGCGCGATGGCACCGATGCACTGGGCGACGTTCCTGCTCTCCGCCGAACCCGTACTCGAACCGCTGATCCGGCTCCGCACCGCCTGGCACCAGGCCGGATACCCCCGCGAAGACCTCTGGGACCTGCCGGTCGGCGGTTCACGTGTCCTCGGCGGCTGAGCGCTCCGGGTCAGTGGCCCAGCCGTGCCCGCAGCCTGCGCCACACCGCCGGTGCCCCGCTGATCAGCAGCGTCAGGGCGACCGCGGCGAGCACGCCCTGCCACGGCTCGGCGAAGAGGGAACCGCCCAGGATACCGATCAGCTGATACGTCGCGGCCCAGGCCAGACAGGCCGGCACGTCACCGCGGGCGAACTGCCGCAGCGGCATTCCGCCGAGCAGACAGGCCAGCATCACCGGTATCCGTCCGGCCGGCACCAGTCGGGACAGCACCAGTACCGTCGCGCCGTGCTCGTCCAGCTTCTGCTGCGCCTGCGCAAGGCGCTCCGGAGCGGCCCGGCTGCTGATCGCCTCCAGCCACCGCGAGCCGTTCTTGGACCGCACCCCGCGCTGCCCCAGCCAGTACAGGCACATGTCCCCGAGGAACGCAGCGGCCGCCGCCACCACGAAGACCACCAGCAGGGCGAACGGTGACGTCTGGTGGAACGCCACCACGGCGGCCGAGCTCACCAGCGCCCCCGTCGGCACCACCGGCACCAGCGACCCCAAAGCCACCAGCGCGAACAACGACGGATAGCCGAAGGCCTGCTGCGTCGACTCCGTCGGCAGCTGCCGCACGACTTCCTGGATCATCTACGGGCCTCCGGCCGCACATGCTCGCCGTGCCCCAGCCGGTGCACCGCCACCCCCGGCGCCACGAGCGCGGCCTGCCGTACGAATTCGTCGCCCGGCGCGTGGAACTCGTGCGGCCGGACCCCGTCCATCCCGATCGGCCAGTACGTTCCGTAGTGCACCGGCACCGCGGAGCGCGGCGCCAGCATGGCCAGCGCCTGCGCGGCGCGGGCGGCGTCCAGATGGTGATGGCCGAGATACGGACCCCAGCCGCCGACGGGCAGCAGCGCCACATCCACCGGCCCCACGGCATCGGCCATGTCGTCGAACAGCCCGGTGTCCCCGGCGAAGTAGGTGCGGGCCTCGCCCTCGACCACGAAGCCCAGGGCAGGCACCCGGTGCGGGCCGACCGGCAGCCGCCGTCCGTCGTGCAGAGCGGGTACGGCCCTGACGAGCACCGCGCCGACACGGACCTCGTCGCCCGGAGCGACCTCGGTGATCCGCAGCCCGCGCAGCCGGCGCAGGACCCGCAGCCCCGGTACGGCTCCGGTCGCCCCCTTGGGCACGATCAGCAGACTGCCCGGGGCGAGACGGGCCAGGGAGGGGAGATGCAGATGGTCGGAGTGCAGATGGGAGATCAGGACCGCGTCGGCGACAGCGGCCTCGGGCGGCGGCACCTCGCCCCGGCGCCGGCGCAGATGCGCGAAGCGCCGTACGAACAGAGGATCGGTCAGCACCCGGACCCCGGAGTCCTCGATCGTGCAGGTGGCATGACCCCACCAGGTGACCTCCACCGCCCTGCCTCCTCGCTCCGTCGGCCCGCGCACCCGTCCCGGCCGTGCGCTGTCCCGTACGAGCGTAGGCGCTCCGCGCCGTCCTCACGCCGGCGCGCGCCTTTCCACTCCTGTCCGCCTGGGTCCACGCGGCTACGGAGGGCTACGGCCGGGGTAGGGTCGGGCGCATCATCCGAGCGCGGGGGGATCCGTTCATGGGGGACGTCGTCGACGGCGTACGGGTGGCGGCCATCGCCAGTCTCACACCGCTGGAAGAGCTCGACGGCGATCCGTTCATCGTCGACACCCGCAGCCAGCACGCCATGTGCGCACGCTGGGCCGCCGACCAGGGGTACGTCGTCACCCGGCAGCTGCGCGTCTACGGGCTGCGCCCCGATCACCACGCTCTGTGGGCCGACGTCGAGGGCGGGCAGGTCGAACTGTTCGTCGCCCCCAACGACCGCGTGCTCGCCCGGGCCGTCGTCTCGGTGCCGGACTTCGCCGCCGAATGCGAGCGGCGCGGCGTACGGCTGGAGCTCGCCTGCCTCGCCGAGCCCGTGTACACCGCACGCACGAAGGCGAGCGTCCACCGCAGACTCTCCATGCCGACCGCGGGATACGACGGCTGCTGACCACCGGCCGGGGCTCGGACCAGCTGTGAAAAGCTGGAACCTGACCCACGACGGCACCGGGTCGGGACGTGAGGTGGAGCGGCGTGGGTGACGGGCGATGGCGTACGGCGGGCAGAGCCCTCATACGCGTGGTCGCGGTGTGGGCGGTCTCCACCCTCACCCTGCTGGCGCTCGCCGGGATCCTGCCCGACTTCCAGCTCCAGTCCGACGACGGCGACAGCGTCACGAGGACCGCGTTCACCGCGGCCTGGGGGGCGGGCGCCTTCGGTCTGCTCTCCGCACTGGTGTGGCCGGTCCTCGTCCGGGCGCTGCTCATCGTGCCCGCCCTGGTGCTGGGCGCGCTGGTCTTCTTCCTCAACGGCTCGCTGCTGCTGATCGCTCTCGGTCTCATCCCGGACGGGCGCGGAACGGCCAACCCGGAGACCGCGGTGGTCGTCGCGGCCGTCATGTCCGCCGTCGCCTCGGCCACCTCCACCGCGCTCGCGGTCCGCGACGACGACGCCTACCGGCGAAGGCTCTCCCGGCTGGCCGACCGCCGCCGTCGGCGCAGCGGCACGGCAGGCACCGCGGACGGCGGCCGCGGCGGCCCGCCGGGCATCGTGTTCGTACAGCTCGACGGCGTCGGTCACGACGTGCTCGAGCAGGCTGCCGCCGCCGGTCTGATGCCGACCGTGGCCGGCCTCCTCGCCGACGAGGCGGGCCACCGGCTCACCCCGTGGAGCACCGACTGGTCCAGCCAGACAGGCGCCAGCCAGCTCGGCATCCTGCACGGCAGCAACTTCGACGTGCCCGCGTTCCGCTGGTACGAGAAGGAGACCGGCACCGTGATGGTCTCCAGCAGGCCGGCGAGCGCACTCGAGCTGCAGCGCAGGGCCATCACCCGTACCCGCGACGGCGGCCTGCTCACCGTCGACGGGGCGAGCCGGGGGAACCTCTTCAGCGGCGGTGCCGACCAGCTCGCCCTCGTCCTCTCCATGGCAGCCAGGCGCGGCAAGGGGCGCCGGTCGCGCGCCGGATACTTCGCCTACTTCTCCGACCCGGCCAACGCCGTCCGGACCGCCCTGTCCTTCGTCGCCGAAGTGTGCCGTGAGATCGGCCAGTCCACCCGGGCCCGGGGCAGGAAGGAGTCCCCCCGGGTCAAGCGCGGCGGGCTGTACCCCTTCATCCGGGCGTTCGCGACGGTGGTCGAACGCGATGTCGTTGTCGCCGCGGTCATCGGCGACATGTTCGCGGGACGCACCGCCGTCTACGCCGACCTCCTCGCGTACGACGAGGTCGCCCACCACTCGGGGCCGCACAGCAGGGACGCGGAGAAGGTCCTGACACGGCTCGACCGCTCCCTGGAGCTCATCGCGAAGGTCGCGGAACACACCCCGCGCACCTACCGGATCGTGCTCCTCTCCGACCACGGCCAGAGCCCCGGGGAGACCTTCGCCGGGAGGTACGGACTCACGCTCAAGGACCTGGTGCGGGCGGGCTGCGGGCTGCCCGTCCCCCGCAGGGCACAGCGCACCCGCAGCGCGTCCGAGGCGCGGGACGCCGTGCGCATCGCGCTGCACCGGCCCGTCGGGGAGAAGGAGGCGGAGCATGCCGCGACGCCGTCCGACCCGATCGTGCTCGCCTCCGGCAACCTCGGGCTGCTGTCCTTCCCGGACATCGAGGGGCGTGCCTCGCGCGAACAGCTCGAACGCCGCCACCCCGCGCTCCTCGCCACACTCGCCGGCCATCCGGGCATCGGCTTCCTGCTCGTGCGCAGCGAGGAGCACGGCTCGGTGGTGCTGGGACCCGGCGGGGCCGAGGTCCCCGTCCCCGAACTGAAGGACGGGGAGGGGCCGATCGCCGTCTTCGGGGCGGGCGCGGCCGAGGCGGTGCGGCGCACCGACACCTTTCCGCACGTCGCCGACGTCATGGTCAATTCGATGTACGACCCCGAGAGCGGACGCGTGCACGCCTTCGAGGAGCAGATCGGTTCGCACGGCGGACTCGGCGGCGAACAGTCGCGGCCGTTCCTGCTCTGGCCGCGCACGCTGGCGGACCCGCGGGACGTCGTGGCGGCGGAGGGAGGGACGTCGTCCAGCGGTCCGGTGGGTGCGGAGGCCGTGCACCGGATACTGGCGCGCTGGCTGCGGGAGCTCTCCGGGCCCCAGGTGCCGTTGCTGACCGAGGGCTTCACCGGGGCGGAACGGGCCGACGAGCCCTTCCCGGACGCCGAGGTACCGGGCGCGCGGGGCTGACGGTCACCGGCTGCCCGGCGGCCGCCGCGTCAGGTGGACTTGCGCACCACGAGCGTCGGATGGAAGACGACCGAGGGAGCCGGGCCACCCGGCTTGCCGATCTGCTGCAGCAGCAGCCGGGCCATCTCCGCGGCCATCTCCTCCACCGGCTGCCGCACCGTGGTCAGCGGCGGATCGCAGGCAAGCGCCGCGCTGCTGTCGTCGAAACCCACCACCGACACGTCCGACGGCACGTCCCTGCCCGCCCGCAGCAGCACGGGCAGGGCACCGAGCGCCATCAGGTCCGAAGCGATGAACACCGCGTCCAGGTCCGGCCGGTCACGCAGCAGCTGCCGCATCGCCGACGCGCCTCCCGCATGGGTGAAATCCCCCTCGGCACGCGCCACGTCGTGGATGCCGTGCAGGGCGAGCGCGTCCAGGAACCCGGTCAGGCGCGCCTGACCCGCGGGCATGTCCTGCGGCCCCGCGACCGTGCCGATGCGCAGACGTCCCAATGACGCCAGGTGGTCGGCGGCCAGCTGCGCCCCGGCACGCTGGTCGGCCTCGACATAGGTGAGCGGGGACGGCCGCCTGGGCCGGCCCGCGAGCACGGCGGGCAGCCGCGTGTCATGGAGGAGACCGGGCAGCGGATCCTCCGCGTGGGAGGAGATCAGCACCACGCCGTCGACATGGCCCTGGCGCAGGTACGACAGGAGCTGGTTGCGTGAGGCCTCGTTGTCGGCCAGCATCAGCACCATCTGGATGCCCGCGGGCCGGAGCACCTCGAGCAGACCACTCACCACACGGCCGAAGTAGGGGTCGGAGAACATCCGGCCTATGAACGGTTCGGACACCGGGCGCCGTTCCCGCTCGGACACGACGAGGGCGATCGAGTCCGTCCTGCGGGTCACGAGAGAACGCGCCGCACGGTTGGGGACGTACCCCGTGGTCGCCACCGCCTCCTCCACGACCCGCCGCAGTGCCGGGTCCACCGTGGTCGCGCCGTTGATCACCCGGGACACCGTGGCCCGGGAGACGCCCGCCACCGCGGCCACATCCTCCAAGGTGGCGGGGCGTGCGGGCGGGGTCACATGGGCAGTCATGCAGCCTTTATACCGGGTGGTCCGGCGGCTGCGCGCACCGGTTCGGGCACGTCAGCCGCCGTTCACGGCCAGTGCGTCCAGGTCCGCCAACTGGCTTTCGCGCGCCGTCACGAGGGCCCTTGCCCGCTCCCTGGCGTCGGCCCTGGTGCCCGCCGTCGTCTCGGAACGCGATACCTGCGCGGACTGGCGGAGATGGTCGCGGATCTGCGCCACGAGCATCCGGTCGAACGCGCCGCCCTCCGCCGCGCGGGCCTCCAGGAGGTCGTCGGCCGTCACCATGCCCGGCATGTTGTGGCCCGCGTGCACATCGGTGGCGGGCAGACCCATCCGGTCCCGCAGCCCGCGCAGCGCGGTCAGTTCGGAGTTCTGCGCCATACGCAGACGGTTCGCCCAGGACCGGAGCGGTGGGTCGGACGTCTTCTTCGCGGCCATGGCCAGCAGGGCGACGGCCTGTTCGTCCATCGGGATCATCAGCTGGACCCAGGCGGAGTCCGTCGGGTCGCCGGACCGTGACGGTGCCGGGCCGGAAGGGGGAGGGGCCGCCGGGCGGGGCGGGGGCTCCGGGTCGGCCGAGGCGGAACACGAGGTGAGCCCGGTGGCGAGGAGCAGGGGGAGCAGGAGCGACGCTGCTGCGCGGCGAACCGCCTTCACAAGGGTGTCCTTGGGTGTGGAACCGGTCGGTCCCCGTCCGGAGGCAGTGCGGCCCCGGACGGGAACCCACCGGTGGAGTGGGTGAATCGCGACGGCCGGGCCGTCAGGGGGTGCCGTCAGCCCCGCACTTCACGATGGCGTTGATGCAGTCGCGTACGCGCTGGGCCATTTCCGCCTCGGGCCACACGTTGAAGAAGTCGCCGTGCATCGTGTAGCCGCGTCCCGATGCCAGTCTGAGACGGGCGGGGTCGCCGTTGACCGGATAGCGCAGCACCTGGCGCAGCTTGGGTACCGGGACAGGGTGGGTCGCCGGGCAGGCGCCGCCCACCGGGTAGGCCATGTGGCTCTTGTGGTCGGCCGAGTCCAGGTCCCTGCCGTTCCAGCACTGCGGGAAGTCGAGGTACGACTCCAGCATCGCGCCGGCAGGGCAGTTGACGAAGTCGTGGGACGGGTTGACCTCACCGTGGTGCAGACACGACCAGCGCGCGATCGTGTTGTCGTCGGGGCCGGTCGCCTTCGCGTTGCCCGCGACGATCCGCAGACCACGGGGGAAGGGCTTGATCGTGCGGATGATGTCGTCCCGGACTCCCTCTCCCAGGTAGTAGAAGGTGGTGCCGGTCGGTTCCACCTCCCTGTTGCCGTCGTACATCGTGGGAACCCAGTACGAGGAGATGTCGGTCGAAGGGGCGCAGCTGGTGCCGCCCTTCTCCAGGGACGCCAGATCGGAGTGGGCGTTCGTGGTGTCGTTGCCGAAGAAGCTGTGCATGTGGGAGGCACCCGGCAGATTGGGCAGCACGATCGGGTCGTCGGGAGCGCGGTGGGTGTACGGGCACTCCGCGAGGAACTCGGCGACCCGGACCACGTCGGCCGGGGCCTTGGGCGCGGCACCGGCCGTCAGGTCACCGGCCGCGTTGCCCACGTTCGCCTGGACGAGGGACAGGGCGAGGGCGGCGACCGCCAGCCCCGCGATTCTGTGGCGCCACGGGGGCAGGGTTCTGCGCCCGCGGTGTTCGGTCGTGCGTCGGTTTCGGAAGAGCACGGCACTCCTGTTCTGAGGAAGTGGGGTTCCTTGACCAGCTTTTCTGATCACGTAGAGAGCGCTCTCTCGCAGAACGTAAGAGGGTGACGTAAGCATGTCAAGCGATCGCGCAACGCCAGCAATTGCCTCGTCATTGAACCGACTTGACGGTGCGAGAGGCGGGAGAGCGCTCTCTCGGGATGGGGGTCGGACCGGCGTCGCGGGGCGTTGTCAGTGATGGGCGGCAGGATGGTGGTCATGACGACGAACTCAGCTGTTGTGCTCGCCGATGCAGCCGCCTACGCCGCCGCGGTGGAAGAGGCGACGCAGGCGGCCGCCGCCTACTACGCCACGGGCGAGAGCACGCTCGACGACGACGCGTACGACCGCCTGGTTCGGGGGATCGCGGCATACGAGCTGGAGCACCCGCAGGAGACGCTGGAGGCCTCGCCGACCGGGAAGGTCGCGGGCGGCGCCGCCCTGGGCGACGTACCGCACACGGTCCCGATGCTCTCCCTGGACAACGTGTTCTCCGCCGAGCAGTTCGTCACCTGGACCGCGTCCCTGGAGCGGCGGATCGGCAGGCCCGTCGCGGCATGGAGCGTGGAGCCCAAGCTCGACGGCCTCGCGGTCGCCGCGCGCTACCACCAGGGCCGTCTCGACCGGCTGATCACCCGGGGCGACGGGACCGCGGGTGAGGACGTGTCGCATGCGATCGGCACGGTGCTCGGCCTTCCCGAGCAGCTGACCTCTCCTGCCACCATCGAGGTGCGCGGTGAGATCCTCATGACCAACGAGCAGTTCGAACAGGCCAATACCGTACGCACGGAGCACGGTGGCGCCCCCTTCGCCAACCCGCGCAACGGGGCGGCGGGCACCCTCCGCGCCAAGGACCGGCCCTACCGCGTCGAGATGACCTTCTTCGCGTACGGAGCGCTCGCACTGCCCGACTCCGGTGAACTGACCGGCACCCTGGCCGAACTCCCGCACAGCGAGGTCCTGGAGCTCGTGGCCGGCCTCGGCGTGCACACGGCGGCGGACACGGCGGTGGCGCCGCGCACCGTCGGTACGGCCGAAGAGGTGCAGGCCGGGGTCGAGGACATCGCCGCGCTGCGCGCCTCGCTGCCGTTCGGGATCGACGGCATCGTGATCAAGGCGGACCTGGCGGCCGACCAGCGCGAGGCGGGTTCCGGGACGCGGGCGCCGCGCTGGGCCATCGCGTACAAGCTCCCGGCCGTCGAGAAGGTCACCCGCCTCCTGGGCGTCGAGTGGAATGTCGGCAGGACCGGCATCATCGCCCCGCGCGCCGTGCTCGAGCCCGTGGAGATCGACGGATCGACCGTGGGGTACGCCACCCTGCACAATCCGGCCGACATCACCCGCCGCGATCTGCGCCTGGGCGACCAGGTGATGGTCTACAAGGCGGGCGACATCATCCCCCGCATCGAGGCGCCCGTCGCACATCTGCGGACGGGCGAGGAGAAGCCGATCGAGTTCCCCGAGGCATGCCCGCAGTGCGGCTCGGAGATCGACACCAGCGAGCAGCGCTGGCGCTGCACCAGGGGGCGCAACTGCCGTCTGGTCGCCTCCATTTCGTATGCCGCCGGGCGCGACCAGCTCGACATCGAGGGCCTCGGCGCCACCCGGGTCGTCCAGCTCGTCGAAGCCGGTCTCGTCACCGACTTCGCCGATCTGTTCACGCTCGGCCGGGAGCAGCTGCTCTCCCTGGAGCGGATGGGGGAGACCTCCACCGACAACCTCCTCGCCGCCATCGACACGGCGCGGACGCGCCCGCTGTCCCGCGTCTTCTGCGCCCTGGGCGTACGTGGCACGGGGCGCTCCATGTCCCGCCGGATCGCCCGCCACTTCGCGGCGATGGACCGGATCGTCGCCGCCGACGCGGACACCCTGCAGCAGGTCGACGGCATCGGCAAGGAGAAGGCCACGGGGGTGGTCGGGGAACTGGTGGAGCTGGCCCCGCTGATCGGCAAGCTGGTGGCCGCCGGGGTCAACATGACGGAGCCCGGTGCGACCCCGCCGCCGGAGCCCGGGGAAGCGCAGGCGGACGGTGAGGCGGGCGACGGGGCGGTGTCCGGGCTGCCCCTCGACGGTATGACCGTGGTGGTCACCGGCGCCATGACCGGCCCGCTGGAGAAGCTCTCGCGCAACCAGATGAACGAGCTGATCGAACGGGCAGGAGGGAAGTCCTCGTCCAGTGTCTCCAAGCGCACGAGTCTGCTGGTCGCGGGGGAGAAGGCCGGATCGAAGCGCACCAAGGCCGAGGACCTGGGCGTCAGGATCACCGCGCCGGACGAGTTCGCGGAGCTGATCGCGTCATTCCTGAGCTCGGAGGTATGAGACGGGGTAGCGAGGGTGCGGCCCTTGGAATCACTGAGGGAGTAGCGTTCCTCACCCCGTTATTGCATAGTGAGGGTTCGGTCATGCCTCGCTATCTGCGGGTCGTGGGTGGTGAGCGGCTGCGGTGGCAGACCGGGGGGTGAGGGGCGATGCGTTCTTTGCGCGACGGACGGCGGCACAGCCGGCCCGTCCACCGGTGGCCCGGTGGCCGTGCCGCTGCGGCGGACCACCACGGGGCGACCCGGGGACTGGCCATCGACCTGGGAAGTTCCGGGGTGCGTGGCTGGGTTCCCGGCCGTGGCCTCGTCGTCGGCCCCGCGTCGCAGGAAGGCCGCGGCCGTCCGGTCCGGCGTGGACGCATCGTCGACCCGGAGTCCTGCGCCGAACTCCTCGGACACCTCGCCGATGTGGCGTTGGGCGCCGACCGCAGCGGCGCCGTGCTCGTCCTCAGTCATCCGGTCCTCGCCGGATCCGAGCACCGGTCCCTGGCCAGGGACCTCCTCACCGCCCTTCGCCCCTCCGAAGCCGTGGTGCTCAGCAGCGCGAGAGCCGCCGCCGCATGCGCAGGGCCGCGGAGCGGTGGTCCGCTGCTCGTCGTCGACACGGGCGCCGAGATCACCGAAGTCACCCTGCTCGTCGACGGGACGATCGCCGACGCCAGGCAGGCCGAGGCCGGGCTCACCGACCTCGAGCCGGAGGCTCCTCCCGCGGAACTCGTGCGGACGGTGCTCGACATGGTCATGTCGATGTGGCGACAGGACAAGCACGGAGCGGTGAGCGGCGCGCTGCGCAGAGGCCCGGTGCTCGCCGGCGGCGGTGCGCTGCGCAGGGACGTCACCGACGGGATCGCCGGGTGCCTCGGCGTACCCGTGCGCCTGGCCGACGACCCCGCGACCACGGTCGTACGGGGCGCGGGCCTGATCCTCGACTCCTTCCTGCGCCATACCGGTACGGGTACGCCGGCCGTCCTGCCGGGCCGGGCGAGGTGAGCCCCCACCCAGGGGCGCCCCGGGGGAACGCGCCCCCGCCGGGGCGGCCGGACGCCCCGGCGCACCGGGCCCGGCATGCCCTTGCGGCGCTCCTTCTCGCTGTCCTCACGCTCGTCGCCGGCGCGCCGGCCGCAGCCGGATCAGTGGTGCCCCTCGGTGCGCTCACAGGCCGGTCCCCGGTCACCGCGCACGCGCCTGGAGCGCAGCCACCCTCGCCTCATTCCGACCGGACGGCGCGCCAGGGTTCGGCCCACGACACCCGCCGCTTCCGTGCGGCCGCGGCAGCGTCGCCCTTTTCCGGCAGCCTCACGTACGGCGAGTCCATCGGAACAGGCAGGGCCGGCACCTTCGCCGCCGCCCAGGGGCCGTCGACCGAGGCCCTGCCCCGGTCCGGCCCCTGGGCCGGGGCCGACCGCCCGCACTCCCCGCACCACTTCCTTCCGCCGGACCACGGGGCACTGCCGCCGTGCGTGACGGCCCTGCCCGAGCCCCGTGACGCGCCGCGAGCGGCTGCCGGGACGCGCCCCTTCGTACCCGGCCGGGTCCGCACCGCGCTGCCCGGAGTGCGGGGCCCTCCAGGGGTGACGGCCGGTCAGCCGGCCGTTCACCGGTCCTGTTCGTCAGACCTGTCGTCGCGTCCTCTCTGAAGAGGGGCGGACGACGCCCCTCGGAGGATTCCCATGACTCGCGCCGCCACGGTGCGAGCAGTTCTGGCTGCCGCCGTTCTGCTCGTCTCCGTGCTCATCACGCTGACCATGTCACCCAGACTCGGACTCGACCTTCAGGGCGGGACCCGGATCGTGCTGCAGACCAAGGACTCGGACACCGCGAAAGCGGACCGGGAGAGCACAGAACGCACCCTGGAGGTGCTCCGCGGTCGCATCGACTCCCTCGGTGTCGCCGAACCGTCCCTGACACGTTCCGGCGAGAACCGGATCATCGTCGAACTGCCGGACGTCCAGGACCCGCGCCAGGCCGCCGAAGTCATCGGCCGAACCGCCCAGCTGAGCTTCCACGCCGTTCAGGGCCCCGGAACCGAGCAGAAGGGCGAGGCCCCACGGACGGGGCTGACGCTCGCGGACGAACAGGGCACTCCCCTCGCCCTCGGCCCGGTGCGGCTCGACGGTGCCGGAGTGAAGGACGCCACCGCGGCCTTCGACGCCCAGCAGGGTACGGGCTGGTCCGTATCGCTCGACTTCCACAAGGACGCGGGCAGGAAGTGGACCGGACTGACCGGGGAGGCGGCCTGCAACCCGCCCCAGGACGAACGCCGCAGGGTCGCGATCGTCCTCGACGGGAAGGTCATCTCATCGCCCCAGGTCGATCCGTCGATCGGCTGCCAGGCCGGACTGCCCTCCGGATCCACCCAGATCACGGGCTCCTTCAGCGCCGACGAGACACGTGATCTCGCCCTCCTCATCAAGGGGGGCGCACTTCCCGTCCCTGTCGAGATCGCCGAGCAGCGGACCGTCGGTCCGACGCTCGGGGCCGCGGCCATCGACGCCAGCGCCCGGGCGGCGCTCATCGGCGCAGCGGCCACCGCGCTCTTCATCACCTTCGTGTACCGGCTCTTCGGTGCTCTCGCAGCCGTCGCACTCGCGGCCTACGGTGTCATCTCCTACGCGGCTCTCGTCGCACTCGGCGTCACCCTGACGCTGCCGGGGCTCGCCGGATTCGTCCTCGCCATCGGGATGGCGGTCGACGCGAACGTCCTTGTCTTCGAGCGGGCCCGCGAGGAGTGCGCGGCCCGCCCGAGCCGCTCGCTGCGCCCCGCCCTGACCGCGGGGTTCCGTAGCGCCTTCAGTGCCGTCGCGGACTCCAACGTCACCACCCTCATCGCGGCGGGCCTGCTCTTCCTCCTCGGTTCGGGACCGGTCAAGGGCTTCGGTCTCACGCTCGCGATCGGTGTCCTCGCCTCGATGTTCTCCGCGCTCGTCATCGCCCGCGCGCTCACCGAGACGGCGGCGGGCTCCCGGTTCGTCAGCGACTACCGGAGCGTCAACGGCATCGCACGGCCGGGCCGCGTACGCACCTGGCTGAACGAGCGCGACCCCCAGCTGTTCCGGTCCCCGCGCCGCTGGCTGCTGGTCTCCACCGCGCTGGTCGCCGCAGCCGTACTCGGCATCGTCGTCCGCGGCGTCGATCTCGGCGTCGAATTCACCGGGGGCCGGCTCGTCGAGTACTCGACCAGCCGCCCCGTCGACGTGGAGACCGCCCGCACCACCATCGCCGCAGCCGGGTTCGGCGACGCCGAGGTCACCACCGCGGGCGAGGGCGATCTCTCCGTACGGTCCGGAAAGCTCGACAACGACGGGGAACACGCGCTGCGTACGGCGTTGGCCGCCGAGGGCGGTCAGACCACCAAGGTGCGCGACGAGCTGATCGGTCCCAGCCTCGGCGACGAACTCCGGCGCAACGCGCTGATCGCTCTGGCCGTCGCCGTGTTCGTCCAGCTCGCCTATCTCGCGGCCCGGTTCCGCTGGACCTTCGCCGTTGCCTCGGTCGGGGCGATGGTGCACGACGTCATCATTCTGGTCGGCGCCTTCGCCTGGCTCGGCCGCCCCGTCGACGGGATCTTCCTGGCCGCCCTGCTCACCGTGATCGGCTACTCCGTCAACGACTCGGTCGTGGTCTTCGACCGCGTACGGGAGCTGTGGGCCGGGAACCGGCGCACACCGGTCGGTGAGATCGCCAACCGGGCCGTCCTGCAGACCGTCCCACGAACCGTCAACACGGGCATGGGCGCCTTGTTCATCCTGGTCGCCCTGGCCGTGCTGGGCGGGGACTCGCTCGCGGACTTCGCCCTCGCCCTCCTCATCGGCATCTGCGTCGGCACGTACTCCTCGGTACTCACCGCCGTACCGGGGGCGCTCCTGCTGGAGAGGAGCAGCAAGGCCCCGCCACCGGCCCGGAAACGTGGCCCGGGACGCAAGCAGGGCGCCGCACGGGCGCGCCGGGATCCGCGCGACAACGGCGCCCGCGTATAGCGCGTGCGGTGAAGCGGTGCCGTCGAAGCGGGGCCGTCCGCCCTCCTGAAGACGCTTGCCGGACGGGTGGTTCCGGGCCCGTCCGGCGCGTGCGGACAAAACGGTCCACCGGCTGCGGCACACTCCGAGCACATCCAGTGATCGGAGTGTGCCGCCCATGCCCGTCGTCCTGCGTGAGGCCTGGGCCACCCTCGTACCCGACATGACCGCCCGGCACGGTCCCCTGCCGCCGCTGATGCTGGCCATGACCGTCATCACCGGGCTGGTCGACGCGTTCAGCTACCTGCTGCTGGGCAGGGTCTTCGTCGCCAACATGACCGGCAACGTGGTCTTCTGCGGCTTCGGCGCCGCCGGTGCTCCAGGCTTCTCACTGCTCGCCTCGGCCGTGGCCCTGGGCGCGTTCGCCGCGGGCGCACTGGCCGGGGGGATCGTCGTGCACCGGGCCCGTGCTCACCGGGGCCGGCAGCTCCAGCACGCGCTCCTCGTCGAGACCGCCGTCGTGGCGGCCGCCATGGTCGTCACGCTGACCTCGGGCGAGCCGTACACCGGAGCCGCCCGCTTCACCCTCATCGCGCTGCTCGGCCTCGGACTCGGTGTCCAGAACGCCGCCTCCCGAGCGCTCGCGGTCCCCGACCTCACCACCACCGTGCTGACCCTCACGATCACCGGGGTCGTCGCCGACAGCCGGCTCGCCAAGGGCCCGGGGCGCCGCGCCGGGCCCCGGATCCTCTCGGTCGTCGCCATGCTGGCCGGAGCCCTTGCCGGAGCCGCGGCCGTGCTGAACGGGCATCCGACGCTGCCGTTGCTGATCACCGTCGTGTTCCTGGTCCTCGCGAGCGCGGCCGCGATCCGTTTCGCCCGCAGTGACGCGCCCTGGACCCGTCCGCTCGTCACGGCATGAGCGCGTGCAGATACGCGGCGGTCTCCCGGTCGGCGGGCAGGAACGTCTCGATGGCCAGCTCGGCCACGGTGACGTCCATCGGTGTGTTGAACGTGGCGATGGACGAGATGAACGACAGTTCCCGCTCACCGTGCGCGATGCGCAGCGGCAGCGCGAGCGACGGCACGCCCTTGGCCGCCGCCGTCCCTGCCGGGTCCGCGGGCTGCCCGGGGAGAGGATAGGCCGCGACCTCGTCGTACAGGGCGCGGAGCTCCACCGAACGGACCAGGGCGATCTGACGCCCCATCTGGGCCAGCAGATCGGCTCGCCACTCCGGCAGATTCAGGATGCGCGGGGCCAGGCCGTCCGGGTGCAGGGTGAGCCGCATGGCATTGACGGGCGGAGTGAGCAACCGCTCCGACACGCCTTCGAGCAGCAGCCGCATCCCCCGGTTCGCCGCCACCACCGTGTACATCGCGTCGAGGACGAGCGCCGGATACGGGTCGTAGCCGGCGAGCAGCCGGTCGATGGCTTCGCGCAGCACACCCATCGACGGGTCGTCGAGTGCGGTCTGAGCGAAGCGAGGCGCGTAACCGCCCACCACCAGGAGCGCGTTGCGTTCCCTGACGGGAATGTCGAGGTGCTCGGCCAGCCGCAGGATCATCTCCTCGCTCGGGCGTGAGCGGCCCGTCTCGATGAACGAGATGTGCCGGGCCGAGGAGTCCGCGCGCAGGGCAAGCTCCAGCTGGCTGATCCGCCGCTGTTCCCGCCAGCCACGCAGCAGCGACCCTACCCCCGTGTCAAGCGCGACAGTTGTCATATCCAGACCGTAACGTCACGGGCACTGCTGATCGCACCGATCCCGGTAGGAGCTGCCGCATGCCTGCTGAACCGCTGTCCCCGCACGACATCGAGGCCGGTCTGCGCGACCTGCCCGGCTGGGAACTGGAGGGGGACAGGATCACCCGTACCTACCGGCTGCCGTCGCATTTCGCCGCCACCGGGCTGACCGTCCACATCGCCCGGATCCAGGACGAGCTCAACCACCACTCGGACCTGACTCTGGGCTACAACACCGTGCGCCTGTCCGTGAACTCGCACGACGCGGGCGGCGCGGTCACACAGAAGGACCTGACGCTGGCAGGCCGGGTGGAGGCGGTGGCTCCGGGTCACGGAGCGACGTGACGGCCTCCCAGGACGTCGGACCGAACCTGGGATGGGCGGCGAGCCAGCGCGTGTAGCTGTCGCTGCGCCGCACCGCCTCCGCGTACGCCGAGCGGGTGTGCCCGCTCACCGCACCGGCCGCTCCGTCCGCCGCGGGGGAGCGGGGGTTCCGGCCCAGCAGATGGCGCCAGCTCAGTGGCGAGCCCGCCAGGGGCCGGGTCACCAGTCCCTGCGTCGGCGGGAACGTGGCCCGGCACAGCCCGATGGCCCGCCCCACCTGCACCAGGTGGACGACGGACGTCGTGTCCGTCTCGTACACCGACAGCGGAGTGAAGCCGGCCCGGGCGCAGGCGGTGGCGAAACAGTCCGCGAAACAGCCGTCCCCCGGCACGTCGGCCCAGGATTCGCCTGCCAGCGCGGAGAGTTCGAGCTCCGTCTCGCCTGCCAGCACATGGTTCTCCGGCAGCATCACGAACACCGGGTCGATGCCGATGACCTGCCAGACGAGCCGGTCCGCCATGGGCGGCGGGCTCTCGCCGCAGACACCGATCAGCGCGAAGTCGAGCCGTCCTTCGATCAGCAGCGAGGCGATCTCGGCCACCGACCACGAGGTGTACGTCGTCACCGGCGCCGTCGGATGCGCGGCGGCCAGCCGGTCGACGAGGCCGCCCAGCAGCGGACCGTGCGTCCCGCCGAGCCGGAAGCGCTCCACGGTGGCCCAGGCGTTGGCGAAGCGCACCGCCTCCTCCTGGAGCTCGCTCACCGCGGGCAGCACCACCCGGGCCCGTGTCAGCACCAACTCACCGAGCAGGGTGGGCCGGGCACCCGTGTGGTCCCGGTCGAAGAGCGGGCCGCCGAGGGTCTTCTCGATCCGCCGCAGCTGCGCACTGAGCGCGGGCTGTGCGAGCCCCAGAGCGGCAGCCGCCTTGGTGAGACTGCCTGTGTCGGCGATGGCCCGCACCGTGCGCAGATGACGTAACTCCAGCTCCATGAGCGCACGTTATGTCCGCCACCACTCACCGGCAATACATCCGGCACCCATTGTGCGCCGCGGTCGGGACGGGCCTTCTGGACTCGCCCCGTGCTGGACCACAACGCCGAAGCCGCCGTCTACGACGCCACCCGGGGCGGGGTGCCCCGCGCCGACGCAGCCGCCCGCGCCGTACTCGGGCTGGTGCCGCAGTCCGCCCGCCGGCTGGTGGACGTCGGCTGCGGTACGGGACTCGTCACGGAGCGGATCGCCCTCGCGCGCCCCGCACTGCGGGTGCTCGGCACCGACACCTCGTACGGCATGGCGCGGCCGGCCGGGCAGCGGATCGGAGCGGTCGCCCTCGCCGACGCCCGGAGGCTGCCGCCGGCCGGTGCGACGGCCGATGCCGTCAGCGCGGTCTGGCTGCTGCACCTGCTGCGGGGCGACGGCGAGGTGCGGGCCGTGGTGGCCGAGGCGGCGCGAATACTCCGGCCCGGAGGCGTCTTCGTCACGACGGTCGACAAGGACGCGGGGCACCACGTGGGCAGCGGCATCGACGCGCTGCTCGCCCCGTACAGCGCCCACCGGCCGTACGACTCCGCGGACCTGGTCACCGCGTACGCCGACTCCCACGGCCTGGAACGGGTGGGCGGGGCAGGGTTCGCCGGCCACGGTCAGGGCCGCACCCCCGGACGCGCGGCACGCTCGGTGCTGCGGGGTGACTACGCCGCACGCCTGTCGCTGCCCGGGACGGCGGCGGAACGGCTCGCGGCGGAACTCACCGCGCTGCCCGACCCCGACCGGCAGCGTCAGGACCCCTCCTACCGGCTGCTCGCCTTCCGCAGACGGGGCTGAGCCGTCCCGCCGCGCCGCGCTCCGGCGATCCGGCCGCCCGGCAGCGGCGGGGAAGGCCTCAGCCGCGCCAGGCGCCGTCCTCGGCGGCTTCCCGGGCGAACGCGGAGAAGTCCTTCGCCTCCCTGCCCAGTGCTCGCTTCACACCGTCCGTCGTCATGGCGTTGTGTCCGTCCATCAGCATCGTGAACAGCTCGGCAAGGAACTCCGCCTCCGCCACCGGCATGCCGAACTGCTCCAGCGCCGCCGCGTACTGAGGCCCGGTCACCGGTACGTACCGCACCTCGCGCCCCGACGCGCGGGTGAGTTCGCCCGCCACCTCTTCGAAGGTCAGCAGCCTCGGTCCCGTCAGCTCGTGGACCGTGCCCGCGGGAGCCTCGCCGGTGAGGACGGCCACGACCAGATCGGCCAGGTCGTCCGCGTCCACGAACGGCTCGCCCGTCGAGCCCGCGGGAAAGACGAGCTCCCCGGTCAGCACTCCGTCGAGAAGGGCGCCCTCGCTGAAGTTCTGCGTGAAGAACGCCGACCTCACGACGGTGAGTTCCGCGTCCGGAGCCGCTTCCCGCAGCGCCGCCTCCGCGATCACGGCCTGCGGCTCACCACGCCCCGAGAGCAGCACCAGCCTCCGTACACCGGTCCGCGCGGCGGCCCGTCCGAAGGCGGCCATCGCCTCCGGTGCCGCGGGTGACGCCAGATCGGGGTAGTACGCGACGTACGCCGCGTCCGCACCGCGCAGAGCGTCCTCCCAGCCGCGCTCGTCCTCCCAGTCGAAGGGGACGTCGCCCCCGCGCGAGCCCGCCCGGACCCGCACCCCGAGGGCGTCGAGCCGCTCCGCCACACGGCGACCGGTCTTGCCCGTGCCGCTGGTCACCAGCACTGTTTCCCGCTTCTGGTTCTCCGTGTTCGTTGTCATGTCCCAAGCCTCGCCGGGATGCCGGGAGCGGAACATCCTCCACAGACTCATCTCCATACGCGTGCGTCCAATGAGGTCATAGGCTGGCGGCCATGGACGCACTCGCCGGGCTGCTGGACGGACCGCGGGCCAGAGGTGCCTTTCTGCTCCGGATGGTGATGAGGCCGCCCTGGTCGGTCCGGATCGAGGACCACGCCCCGCTCTGCCTGATGTCCGTGACCCGGGGTGAGGTGTGGGTGCTCCCGGCCGGCGGCGCCGACCCCACCCTGCTGCGCCCCGGCGACATCGCCGTCGTCCGCGGTCCGGACCCCTACACCGTCGCGGACGCGCCCGGCACGGTGCCGCACGCGCGCGTCGGACCCGGCGGCATCTGCACCACGCTGCACGGGGAGCCGCTCTCGGAGTCGATGCAGCTGGGCGTACGGTCATGGGGCAACGCACCCGACGGTACGACCACCGTTCTCGTCGGAACGTATCTGCTCGACGGCGAGATCAGCAGCCGCCTGCTGGACGCGCTGCCACCGCTTCTCAGCCTCCCCTCCGACAACAGGAGCGGTCCTCTGCTGCAGCTGCTCGACGGCGAGATCTCACGCGACGAACCCGCGCAGAGCGTGGTCCTGGACCGCCTGCTGGACCTGCTGCTGATCGCGGTGCTCCGTACCTGGTTCGCCCGGCCCGGTGCCGAGGCGCCCGCCTGGTACCGGGCGATGGGGGACCCTGTCGTGGGACAGGCCCTGAGGCTCCTCCACAACGGTCCGGCACACCCCTGGACGGTCGCCTCGCTCGCCGCCGGAACCGGAGTGTCCCGGGCCGGACTGGCCCGGAGGTTCGCCGAACTCGTGGGAGAGCCCCCGATGGCCTACCTGACCGGCTGGCGCCTCGCCCTGGCCGCCGATCTGCTGCGCGAGACGGATGCCACGATCGACGCGGTCGCGCGCAAGGTCGGCTACAGCGGCTCCTTCGCGTTCAGTGCCGCCTTCAAACGCGTGCGCGGCCTCAGCCCTCAGCAGTACCGCAACGGGAAACAGGCTTGCTGAAACAGCAAGGAAACTGGCCCCCGGTGGCCCCTCAGGGAGAAGGTGAGCCCATGAGCAAGCACACCGCGCACGGCCACGGTCACGGCCACACCCACACCCATGCCCACGCCCACCGCACCGAAGACCTCGACTGGGACACCGTGGGTCCGAGCCTCGAGGAGGAGGCCGAACTCAGCAGGCCCCAGTACGAGGCAGCCGCCCGTTGGATCGCGGAACTCCCCGGGGCCCAGGACGTGCGCAGAGTCCTCGACATCGGCAGCGGCCCCGGCGTGATCAGCTGTCTGCTCGCCGAGGTGTTCCCCGGGGCGGAGATCGTCGCCGTCGACGGCACTCCGGCCCTCCTGGAGCGCACCCGGGCCCGCGCGGACCGGCACGGCTTCGGGGAGCGGGTGCGGACCGTGCACGCGGAGCTCCCCGAGGACCTGGGGAAACTGGACGAAGCCGATCTGATCTGGGCGGGCAACTCCCTGCACCACATCGGCGACCAGCGGGGCCTCCTCGCGGGCTTCGCCGGGCTGCTCCGCCCCGGCGGCACCGTCGCCCTGCTCGAAGGAGGACTGGCCGCCCGTCAGCTTCCCCGCGACATCGGCATCGGCAGGCCGGGACTGGAAACCCGGCTCGAGGCGCTCCACGCCGACCGGTTCGAGGACATGCGGGCGGGACTTCCGGACAGCACACGGGAGATCGAGGACTGGAGCGCCCTCCTCACCGCCGTCGGCCTGGCGCCGCAGGGCACCCGCAGCTTCCTGCTCGATCTGCCCGCCCCGCTCACCGGCGTCGCGCGCGACCGCACCGTCACCGAATTCGCCCGCAGGCGCGAGGCCTTCGCCGACCGGCTCACTGCCGAGGACGCCGCGACGCTCGACCGGCTGCTGGAACCCGGTGACCCCGAGGGGCTGCGGCGGCGCCCGGACCTCTTCCTGCTCTCCGCGCGCACCGTGCACCTGGCCCGGCGGGAGCCCCGCACGGCGGACTGACGTACCGGGTCAGGACTCCGGCACAGGCTCCAGCCGCCACCACTGGCCGGGGGAGTCGGTGTCCTCCCACTGCTGGACGTTGGCCCCGTCGTCGGTGGCCCCGTCGGCGACCTCCAGGGCGAGTCCGCTGACGAAGCTGACCAGCGTCACGGTGCCGGGTGCCTCCAGGTGCTGCTCGATGAGCCATTCCTGGGCACCGAAGTTGTTCGCCTTCCACTGCTGGACGTTCGCGCCGTTCTCCGTGGAGGCGCCGGCGACGTCCAGCCGCTTGCCGCTGTGCGCGTTGACCAGGTGGTACAGGGCGGCGCCCTCGTGCACGGGGTCGAGCCGCCAGTGCTGGGCCGCGGTTCCGTTCTCCTTGCCCTGCTGGACGTTGGCGCCGCTGCCGGTGGCCCCGCCGTACACCTCGAGCAGCAGTCCGCTGCCCACGTTCCGCAGGCGGTACACGCCCGCCTCGACGACGGGCGCGGTCTCCCCGCTCATGGTCCGTTCCCCCTCCGGTGTGCTCGGGTACGGTGCCCCGCCGCAGGGGCGGGGCACCGTCACCTGTGGTCTCAGGCGCCCACGGCTCAGGCGCCCACGGCGAATTCGGCCGGGTCGGGGCCGATGCGCTTGCCCTCGTCCAGCGCGGCGAACGCGGCGAGGTCGTCCGCGTCCAGCTCGAAGCCGAACACGTCGAGGTTCTCCACGATCCGCGACGGCGTCACGGACTTCGGGATCGCCACGTGGCCGGTCTGCAGATGCCAGCGGAGCACCGCCTGGGCGGGGGTCCGGCCGTGCTTCCGGGCGATCGCGACGACCGTCGGGACGTCGAGTCCCTTGCCCTGCCCCAGCGGGGACCAGGCCTCGGTGACGATGCCGTGCCGCGCGTGGAAGGCGCGGGCCTCCGCCTGCTGGAGCTGGGGGTGCAGCTCGATCTGGTTGACCGCCGGGACGACGGAGGTCTCGTCGATCAGGCGCTCCAGATGCGCGGGGAGGAAGTTCGACACGCCGATGGCCTTGGCGCGGCCGTCGGCGTGGATCTTCTCGAGGGCCTTGTACGTGTCGACGTAGGCGTCCTTGGCCGGCAGCGGCCAGTGGATCAGGTACAGGTCGACGTAGTCCAGACCCAGCTTGTCCAGCGAGGCGTCGAAGGCCCGCAGTGTCGAGTCGTAGCCCTGGTCGCCGTTCCACAGCTTGGTGGTGACGAACAGCTCGTCACGCGACACACCGGAGGCGGCGATGGCCTTGCCGGTGCCCTCCTCGTTGCCGTAGATCGCGGCGGTGTCGATGCTCCGGTACCCGGACTCGATGGCCGTGGCGACGGCCGTCGTGGCCTCGTCGTCCGGCACCTGCCAGACACCGTAGCCGAGCTGCGGCATCTCGAGACCGTTGTTCAGGGTGATGGAGGGGACCTGGCTCACGAGCAGTCGATCCTTAC
Organism: Streptomyces sp. NBC_00887; assembly: GCF_045207585.1. Lineage (NCBI taxonomy): Bacteria > Bacillati > Actinomycetota > Actinomycetes > Kitasatosporales > Streptomycetaceae > Streptomyces > Streptomyces sp. NBC_00887. Next base: position 3,408,864 of record NZ_CP108788.1, on the reverse strand, counting down.
GTTGTCGGTTGGTACTCCCGTTGAGAAACGATCAACGAAGCCTATGCATTCCCGTCTGCGGAGAACCGGCGAACGGGAGAACCGGCGAACGGGAGGACCGGGCACGCCGGAACCCAGGGCGCACGCAGCGTGACGACCGCCGGCACCAGCCGCATCAGAAGCCTCAGTGGTCAGTGGTGGGTCAGTGGTAGAGAGCGTCGACCTCGGACGCGTACGCCGTCTCGATCGCCTTGCGCTTCAGCTTGAGCGACGGTGTCAGCAGACCGTGCTCCTCCGTGAACGGGTGCGCCAGGATACGGAACGTGCGGATGGACTCCGCCTGCGACACCGCCGTGTTCGCGGCCACGACGGCGCGTCGGACCTCCATCTCCAGATCCGGGTCCCGCACCAGGTCCGCCGCGCGCATCGGCGCACGGCCCTGCATGGCGAGCCAGTGGTCCACCGACTCCTGGTCCACGGTCACCAGCGCGGCGATGTAGGGCCGGTCGTTGCCGACGACGATGCACTGCGCCACCAGCGGATGCGAGCGCACCCGCTCCTCCAGGCCGGCCGGGGCGACGCTCTTGCCGCCCGACGTCACCAGGATCTCCTTCTTGCGCCCGGTGATCGTCAGATAGCCCTCCTCGTCGAGTGCGCCGAGGTCCCCCGTGGCCAGCCACCCGTCGTGCAGCACGGCGTCGGTCGACTTGGGGTCGCCCAGGTATCCGCCGAAGACATTCGCGCCGTGGACCCAGATCTCACCGTCCTGGGCGATGTGCACCGTGGACCCGGGGATCGGCTGCCCGACCGTGCCGTACCGGGTGCGCTCGGGCGGATTGGCCGTCGCCGCGGCGGTCGACTCGGTGAGGCCGTAGCCCTCGTAGACGATGACGCCCGCGCCCGCGAAGAACAGTCCGAGCTGACGGTCCATGCCGGAGCCGCCCGACATCGCGTGCCGCACCCGGCCGCCCATCGCGTCGCGGACCTTCTTGTAGACGACCTTGTCGAAGAACTGGTGCTGCATCCGGAGCCCGGCGGAGGGGCCGGGGCCCGTCCCGAACGCCCGCTCCTCCAACGCCTCCGCGTACTTCACCGCGACCTCGACGGACTTGTCGAAGGGCCCGATCCGGCCCTCCGCCTCCGCCTTGCGGCGCGCGCCGTTGTAGACCTTCTCGAAAATGTGCGGCACCGCCAGGATGAAGGTGGGCCGGAACGACACCAGGTCCGGCATCAGTGCCTTCGCCGACAGCTCCGGCTGATGGCCCAGCTTCACCCGGCCGCGCAGCGCCGCGATCTCCACCATGCGGCCGAAGACATGGGCGAGCGGCAGGAAGAGCAGCGTCGCCGCCTCGTCGCCGGGCTTGGAGTGGAACACCGGCTCCCAGCGGCTGACCATGGTGTCGGCCTCGAACATGAAGTTGGCGTGTGTGATCACACAGCCCTTGGGGCGTCCCGTCGTACCGGAGGTGTAGATGACGGTGGCCACGGAGTCGGGCGTCACCGCGCGCCGGTGCCTGTGCACCGTCTCGTCGTCGATCTGGACCCCCGCGTCCACGAGCTCGGTCACCGCGTCGGCGTCCAGCTGCCAGAGCCGCTTCAGGTTCGGCAGCCGGTCGATCACCGAACCGATCGTCATCGCGTGGTCCTCGTGCTCGACCATGACGGCCGCGACCTCGGCGTCATGGAGCATCCACAGGACCTGCTCGGCCGACGACGTCGGGTAGATCGGCACGGACTGGGCGCCGACCGTCCAGAGCGCGAAGTCGAAGAGCGTCCACTCGTAGCGCGTACGGGACATCAGGCCGACGCGGTCGCCGAAGCGCACGCCGTGCGCGATCAGACCCTTGGCCAGCGCCAGTACCTCGTCGCGGAAGACAGTGGCGGAGACGTCGTGCCACTGGCCGTCCGCGTCCTTGCGGCCGAGGGCGATCCGGTGGGGATCGTCCTCGGCATGGTCGAAGACGGTATCGGCCAGACCGCCGACTTGAGGGGCGGCTGCCATGGGTGGGACAGTGAACTCGCGCAATGACCTGCTCCTTGTGGCGCTCCGCACGGCGCCGCGACGCTACCCCACCGAGCGTGTGAGCGGGAGGGTCCGAAGTCTCCGGATAACGTGGCATCTGCACAGGTCAGCCACTGAAATCGGGCCAGATGGGCAAGGCTCGGGCGCACTTCTGACCGCCGGGTAAGTAGCTCGCACGGGAATCTCCACGGAATCTGTACGCGGTGGTTACGCGCGCTCCGGGTGGGCGGGCAGGTCCGTCACCCGGTGAAGACGGTCGCCACCCGCGAGGACCGCCGCAGCCAGGGCGTCGGCCGCCTCCTGCGCGGCGACGTCCCTGCGCCTCCCGTGCAGCAGGACGAAGTCCACGTCGCCGAGCTCCGGGAGCCCCGCCCTGGTGGGCACCGGGACCAGCCCCGGTGGAATCAGCCCACGCGTGTGCGCCATCACCCCCAGGCCCGCGCGGGCGGCGGCGATCAGGCCGCTCAGGCTCCCGCTCGTGCAGGCGAACCGCCAGGATCTGCCGTGCTCCTCCAGGACCTCCAGGGCACGGGCCCTGGTGATGCCGGGGGGTGGGAAGGCGATCAACGGGAGCGGCCGGTCCGGGTCGATCCTCAGCTGCGGGGCGCCGATCCAGGCCAGCGTGTCCTGCCAGACCACCTCGCCGTGCGTGTCCCCGGTGCGCCGCTTGGCGAGTACGAGGTCGAGCCGGCCCGCCTCGAGCTGCTGGTGCAGCGTCCCGGACAGCTCCACGGTCAGTTCCAGCTCGACCTCGGGATGCTCGCGCCGGAAGGACTCCAGGATCTCCGGCAGCCGCGTCAGGACGAAGTCCTCGGAAGCCCCGAAGCGCAGCCGTCCGCGCAGCCGGGTGCCGGTGAAGAACGCCGCAGCCCGCTCATGGGCCTGCAGGATCGTCCGAGCGAAGCCCAGCATCGCCTCACCGTCCTCGGTGAGGTCGACCCGGTGGGTGTCCCGGACGAACAGCTGCCGGCCCGCCTCGGCCTCCAGCCGCCGTACGTGCTGGCTGACCGTGGACTGCCTGATCCCGAGTCTGCGTGCCGCCTGGGTGAAACTCAGGGTCTGCGCGACGGCCAGGAACGTGCGGAGCTGGACCGGTTCGTACATGGGCACAGGCTATCGCGAATCGTGATGACAGTCAGAGCGGTATACCGGATTCCCGATCACGGTGATCAGGAGCAGGATGGGGAGGGCACGACTACGCCGAGAGAGCACGTGGGAGCACATGAGCAGCCGCACCAGCCGCCGTATCCCGACGCTGCCGTCCTGGCTGCCGGTGGACCCGTACATCCTGGCGCTGATCGGCACGGTGGCCCTCGCGGCGCTGCTGCCCGCTTCGGGAGCGGCCGCCGACGTGGCCTCGGGGGCGTCGACCGGGGCGGTCGCCCTCCTCTTCTTCCTCTACGGAGCACGTCTGTCGACCGCCGAGGCGCTCGAAGGACTGAAGCACTGGCGGCTCCATCTCACGGTCCTGGCCTGCACCTTCGTCGCGTTCCCGCTGCTGGGTCTCGCGAGCCACGGCCTCGTGCCCTACGTGCTGACCCCACAGCTGCAGGACGGCTTCCTCTTTCTGTGCCTGGTCCCTTCGACCATCCAGTCGTCGATCGCCTTCACGTCGATGGCCCGCGGCAACGTACCGGCCGCGATCTGTGCCGGTTCCTTCTCCAGCCTTGCCGGGATCCTGCTCACCCCGCTGCTCGCCGCCCTGGTGCTCGGAGGTGGCACCGGGGGCTTCTCGGCGGACTCCCTGGTGAAGATCGTCCTCCAGCTCCTGGTGCCCTTCCTGGCCGGACAGCTGCTGCGCCGCTGGGTCGGCGGTTTCGTCGCCCGCCACAAGAAGGTGCTGAGCTACGTCGACCGCGGATCGATCCTGCTCGTCGTCTACACGGCGTTCAGCGAGGGCGTCGTCGGCGGAATCTGGCACCAGGTCACCCCGGTCCGGCTCGGTGCGCTCATGGCCGCGGAAGCGGTTCTGCTGGCGCTGATGCTCTCGCTGAGCTGGTACGGGGCGAAGCGGCTCGGCTTCGGGCGCGCGGACCGGATCGCGATCCAGTTCGCCGGGTCGAAGAAGAGCCTGGCCGCCGGACTGCCGATGGCGAGCGTGCTGTTCGGCGCCCACGCGAGCCTTGCCGTGCTGCCGCTGATGCTCTTCCACCAGATGCAGCTGATGGTCTGCGCGGTGATCGCCAAGCGCCGCTCGCGCGATCCGCTGCCGGAGTCCGGTGAGATGTCACAGGTGCCCGTTACGGTGGGCTGACAAGAGCCCCGCGCCGGAAGGACGACACCGTTGACGAGTGACAGCACCACACCGCCGGACGACTTTCCGCACGGCGTAGGCAATCCGGCCCGCCGCGCCCTGCACGCGGCGGGCTACACCGCGCTGGACCAGCTCCCGGCCATCAGTGGGACGGAGTTGTTGCGGCTCCACGGCGTGGGACCGAAAGCCGTGGGAGTGCTGCGTGCGGCGCTGGAGGCGAAGGGGCTCTCGTTCGCCGGGGAGTGAGCGCGGAGAGTGAGCGCGGAGCAGCGCCTGCGGGGCGCCGAGCCGGATAGGAGACCACGGGCACGGACGGTCGTGGCACGGAGGGCCCGGCCGGCGCAGGGGGCGCTCCCCGCCGGCCGGACCCCTGACCCGTGCAGCGGGCGGGGCATCTCAGCCCTGGCTCACCGCTGCCTCCAGGGCGATGCGGTGCTCACCCGCGTACACGTTCATGGACGGACCCCGCAGGAAGCCCACGAGGGTCAGTCCGCTCTCGGCCGCCAGATCCACGGCCAGCGACGACGGCGCGGACACCGCCGCGAGCATCGGGATCCCCGCCATCACGGCCTTCTGCACCAGCTCGAACGAGGCGCGCCCCGACACGAGCAGGATCGTCTGCGAAAGGGGCAGCCGATGGTCCGTCAGGGCCCGCCCGACCAGCTTGTCGACCGCGTTGTGGCGGCCGACGTCCTCCCGGATGTCGAGCAGCTCCCCCTCCGGCGAGAACAGGGCCGCCGCGTGCAGACCCCCGGTCCGGTCGAAGACCCGCTGCGCCTCGCGCAACCGGTCGGGGAGGGCGGAGAGCAGCGCGGGTTCCACCCGGACCGGGGGAGTGTCGGCGACGGGATGCCGGGTCGTGGTGCGGACGGCGTCCAGGCTCGCCTTGCCGCAGAGCCCGCACGACGACGTCGTGTAGACGTTGCGCTCCAGCGTGATGTCGGGGACCACGACACCCGGCGCGAGCTTCACGTCGACCACGTTGTACGTGTTCACGCCGTCGGCCGTCGCGCCGGCGCAGTACACGATCGACTGCACCTCGGAGCCCTCACCGAGCACGCCCTCGCTCACCAGGAAGCCGGCCGCGAGCGCGAAGTCGTCTCCCGGGGTGCGCATCGTGATGGCGAGCGGTTTGCCGTTCAGCCGGATCTCCAGGGGCTCCTCGGCGACGAGGGTGTCGGGGCGCGTGGTGACCGCCCCGTCCCGGATGCGGATGGTGCGGCGACGCTCGGTGACCCGTCCCATAGCCGTTAAACCCGATTCTGTACGTGTCGGTAGCCGAAGCGGCCTTTGATGCAGAGGTTGCCGTGGGTCACCGGGTTGTCGTGCGGTGAGGTGACCTTGACGACTTCATTGTCCTGCACATGGAGCGTGACATTGCAGCCCACGCCGCAGTACGCGCAGACGGTTCCAGGCCCGCTCGAACTTCTGCCGGTACCGAAGGGCGAGGATGTCCTGGAAGCCGGGCAGCTTGCTGGGGATGGCGCCCATGTCGCCGCCGCCCTGCACGTTGTTCTGCCCGCGCAGGGGCTGGACCCCGGAGCCGTACCGTCCGACGTGGGCGGCGAGCAGGGAGAGATTGATCAGCGCGCGGACGTTGTCGGTGCCGTTGTGGTGCTCCGTGATGCCAAGGGTCCAGCACACCTGGGCCCGCTCGGCCGTGGCGTAGGCATGGGCGAGCGGAATGTCGGTCCCGACGTTGAGCCCGAGCCAGCTCTCCGCCCACTCGGCGGTCGAGGTGCGGCGCGGGTCGACCGCGTTCATGCGGGCCCCGTTGCGGATGCCCTTGAGGACGTGCCGGAAGAAGATCGGGTGGGCGAAGCGGGCGTTGGAGCCCCACATCACGATGAGGTCGGTGTGCTCCACCTCCTCGTAACTGGAGGTCCCCCGCCCGATCCGAAGGTGGCCGACAGCCCGGCGACGCTGGGGGCGTGGCAGGTGCGGTCGCAGCTGTCGACGTTGTTGGTGCCCATCACGACGCGGGTGAACCTCTGCGCCACGTAGTTCATCTCGTTGGTGGCGCGGGCGCAGGACAGCATGGCGAAGGCATCGGGGCCGTACGCGTCACGGGTCTGCCGGAATCCGGCAGCCGCCCGTGCCGGTGCCTCGTCCCAGCTCGCGCGCCGCAGCACGCCGTCGGTGCCGCGGACCAGAGGACGGGTGAGGCGCTCGTGGGTCTTCGGCTGCCGGCCCTTGCGGTTCCGGGGGCCCGTGCGGTCGCTGTTCATGGTGCGCTCCCTGCTGGGGCCGAGGAGGTGGTGGCGAGGAGATCGGCGAGCGCGTGCACCGCGCGCAGCGTCGGTACGGGCGTGCCGCCCAGCGAGGCCGGCTCGACGACGGCCGCGAGCAGCACGTCGAGTTCGAGGGGCTTGCCCTTCGGCGGCGGGCCGTGCGGTGAAGTCACCGCGCGGGCTGAGCACGCGCACGCCGTCACGGCGCATGGCCGCCAGATGCGGGCCCCGGGCGATGGGATGGACCTCGGCGCCTGCGCGGTGGAGCGCGGCCCCGACACAGGCGCCGATGGCACCGGCACCGACAACTGCGACGTTCACGGGGCTCTCCGTTCGGTGAGAGGACCGAGCGAGGTGTCAAGTCGAAGGCATATTGTCTACAGTATGCCTTCAGGGGAAATACTCCTGACAGCGGGTGACTTCATCGCCGGGGTTACGGTGGGTGCACAGCGGTAGGCGCGTAAGTTCCCGGGAAGCCGTTCGAGACGCTCCAAGCTCCGGCCCATATATCTGTGGGGTTACGTGCCCTTGTACCGATCGGTAGCAACCAAGACTGGATAGTTCCTGCCATACGTAGCGAGGGGAACCCGTACATGACCGGCTCACGTGTCGTGGCGCTCGGCCACTATCAGCCCGCCAAGGTGCTCACCAACCACGACCTGGCCGCCATGGTGGACACCAGCGACGAGTGGATCACCAGCCGAGTCGGCATCAGGACCCGGCACGTGGGAGGCCCCGACGAGCCCGTGGACGAGCTGGCCGCGCACGCGGCCGCCAAGGCGCTGGCGGGAGCAGGCCTGCAGCCCTCCGACATCGATCTGGTCCTCGTTGCCACCTCCACGGCGATCGACCGCTCGCCGAGCATGTCGGCGCGGGTCGCGGCGCGGCTGGGTATGGGTTCGCCCGCGGTGATGGACATCAACGTGGTCTGCTCGGGTTTCACGCACGCGCTGGCCACCGCCGACCACGCCATCCGCGCGGGGGCCGCCACCCGTGCCCTGGTCATCGGTGCGGACAAGATGGGCGACATCGTCGACTGGACCGACCGTTCCACCTGTGTCCTGATGGGCGACGGTGCGGGCGCCGCCGTCGTCGTCGCCGACCCGGGCGCCGGCGACCGGCCCGGGATCGGCCCGGTCCTGTGGGGTTCGGTACCCGAGATGGGCAACGCGGTGCGGATCGAGGGGACGCCCTCGCGGTTCGCGCAGGAGGGTCAGTCCGTCTACCGCTGGGCCACCACCCAGCTGCCGCCCATTGCCCGCAAGGTCTGCGAGAAGGCCGGCGTCACCGTCGAGGACCTGGCCGCCGTCGTGCTGCACCAGGCCAATCTGAGGATCATCGAACCCGTCGCCAGGAAGATCGGCGCGGTCAACGCGGTCATCGCCCGGGATGTCGTGGATTCCGGCAATACGTCCGCCGCGTCGATCCCGATGGCCCTGTCCAAGCTGGTCGAGCGCGGGGAGGTCGGGAGCGGTGCTCCGGCCCTGCTCTTCGGCTTCGGAGGCAACCTCTCTTATGCGGGCCAAGTGATCCGCTGCCCCTGAATCGCATGGTGCTCGGTAGACTGTAGACGATAGGCAATTGCCCGGCGCCCGGAGGGGGAACCGCGATGTTGTCCGCAGGACTGCCGCAAGGAACGGTGCCGAAGCTGGATCGGCCGGGGCCGCTGCGCGAGCGTGTCTACGAGGCGCTGCTCGAGCTGATCACCACGCGCGCGCTCGGCCCCGGTCAGCACCTCATCGAGAGCGAACTGGCCGGGCACCTCGGGGTGTCGCGACAGCCGGTGCGCGAGGCGCTCCAGCGACTGAACACCGAGGGCTGGGTGGACCTGCGGCCCGCGCAGGGCGCCTTCGTCCACGTACCCACCGAGGAGGAGGCGGACCAGCTGCTCTCGGTCCGTACGCTCCTGGAGGCCGAGGCGGCCCGGCTCGCCGCGGCCAACTCCGGGAGTGCCGGCATCGAGGCCCTCGAAGCGCTCTGCGTCAAGGGGGAGCGGGCCGTCGCCGACGACGACGTGGACCTCGCCGTCGCCACGAACGCCGCCTTCCATGCCAAGGTGATGGAGCTGGCCGGCAACGTCGTCCTCTCCGAGCTGGCCGCGCAGGTCGACCGCAGGGTCCGCTGGTACTACACGCCGGTGGCCCGCCGGCGTGGCACCCGGTCCTGGATCGAGCACCGCTCGCTGATCGCGGCCATCTCCTCGCGGGACGGGCAGCGGGCGACCGAGATCATGCGGGCGCACACGGAGCACACGCGCAAGACGTACCACGAGCGCGAGAAGAGCTGACCGTCGCGCACGGGAAGAAGGCCGGGGCCGACCGCCCCGGCCTTTTTTGCACGTCCAGGCCCTTCCCCTGACGCCGTGCCACCCTCGTCGGATCCGGCGCGGCGGGCTGTCGGTGCCTCCGTCGGGAGGCGCCCCGGGCGACCTTTGTCCTCGGTGTGGAGAAAGTTGGAGCGGATTCCCGCTCAACTTCTTCCCAGTCGGGGAAAGCGCTGCTACGTTCCACTCGAAAGCCCGACGGACTGGCCGATGTGGCGGGGAGGGACGCGTGAGACGGATGACGGCACGACCTGCAAACGCCCATCAGGCGCGGCTGCTCCGGCTGTTGCGTGACGGCGGGCCCAACTCCCGGGCGCAGCTGGGTGACCAGGTCGACCTCTCGCGTTCCAAGCTCGCCGTCGAGGTGGACCGGCTGCTGGAGACCGGACTCGTCGTCGCCGACGGACTCGCCGCCTCACGTGGCGGACGCCGTTCGCACAACATCCGGCTCGCTCCCGCACTGCGGTTCCTCGGCGTCGACATCGGCGCCACCTCCATCGACGTGGCCGTCACCAACGCCGAGCTGGAGGTGCTCGGCCACCTCAACCACCCCATGGACGTGCGCGAGGGACCCGTCGCCGTCTTCGAGCAGGTGCTGGCGATGGCGTCCAAGCTGCGCGCCTCCGGGCTCGCCGAAGGGTTCGACGGCGCCGGCATCGGCGTACCCGGTCCGGTCCGCTTCCCCGAGGGCGTCCCGGTCGCACCGCCGATCATGCCCGGCTGGGACGGCTTCCCGGTCCGCGAGGCACTCAGCCAGGAACTGGGCTGCCCCGTCATGGTCGACAACGACGTGAACCTGATGGCCATGGGGGAGCAGCACGCGGGCGTCGCACGCTCCGTCGGCGACTTCCTCTGCGTCAAGATCGGTACGGGCATCGGCTGCGGCATCGTCGTCGGCGGAGAGGTCTACCGCGGTACGACGGGAAGCGCCGGCGACATCGGACACATCCAGGTGGAACCCGACGGACGCGCCTGCGCCTGCGGCAACCGGGGCTGCCTGGAAGCCCACTTCAGCGGAGCGGCCCTCGCACGCGACGCGGAGGACGCGGCGCGCGCGGGGCAGTCCGCGGAACTGGCGGCCAGACTGGAAGCGGCCGGAAAGCTCACGGCCATCGATGTGGCCGCTGCCGCGGCAGCGGGTGATCCCACCGCGCTGGACCTGATCCGCGAAGGCGGAAACCGGGTCGGCCAGGTCATCGCCGGACTCGTCAGCTTCTTCAACCCGGGTCTTGTCGTGATCGGCGGCGGGGTGACCGGACTCGGCCACAATCTCCTGGCCAGCGTCCGGACGCAGGTCTACCGGCAGTCCCTGCCGCTGGCCACGGGCAACCTCCCCATCGTCCTCGGTGAGTTGGGGCCGACCGCCGGAGTGATCGGCGCGGCCAGGCTCATCAGCGACCACCTGTTCTCGCCGGCCTGATGTCCGGGCCGGCGCGCCGCTCACCAAGCGTTCCGCAGCCACCTCCGTAACAGCCCGTTCCGAGCTCTGCCCGCAGCACCCCGCTCAGCAGTTCCGTCAGCAGTACGGCACAGCCGGCACTGCGCCCTGCCCGCTCACCGGCCTTCCCCGAGTTCTCGGCTTCGCCCGAGCAGGGGAGACCTCGTTCGCCGAGGGGATCGTCATGGCACCCGAACCACCCCTGCTCACGATGTCCGGCATCACCAAGTCCTTCCCCGGTGTGCGCGCCCTCGACGGCGTCGACCTCGAGGTCCAGGCCGGCGAAGTCCACTGCCTCCTCGGCCAGAACGGTGCCGGCAAGTCCACCCTCATCAAGGTGCTGGCCGGGGCCCACCAGCCCGACGGCGGCGGGATCACCTGGCGCGGCGAGCCCGTCTCGCTCTCCTCGCCCATCGCCGCGATGCGCCTCGGAATCGCGACCATCTACCAGGAACTCGACCTGGTCGAGGGTCTGTCGGTCGCCGAGAACATCTTCCTCGGCCATGAACCGACCTCCGCAGGCTTCGTCGTCCGCACCCGCGAGGGCCGTGCCGCCGCCGCCGCACTGCTCGCGCGCCTCGGCCACCCGGAGATCGACCCCGCCCGGGAGGTCGGCGACCTCTCCGCCGCCCACCAGCAGATCGTCTCCATGGCGCGGGCGCTCTCCCACGACGTACGGCTCATCGTGATGGACGAGCCCTCCGCCGCCCTCGACCCCGACGAGGTCGACAACCTCTTCCGGATCGTCGACGGTCTCACCGCCGACGGTGTGGCCGTCGTCTACATCTCCCACCGTCTCGAGGAGATCCGCCGCATCGGCGACCGGGTGACCGTACTCAAGGACGGCCGGGCCGTGGCCGTCGGCCTCCCCGCCAAGTCGACACCCACGCGCGACGTCGTGGCCCTGATGACGGGCCGTAATGTCGAGTACGTGTTCCCCGAGCGGCCCGGGCACTCCGTGGAGCGGGAGGTGGCGGAGCCCGTACTCAAGGTCGAAGGACTGTCCAGGAAGGGCGAGTTCGCGCCCGTCGACCTGGAGCTCAGGCCCGGCGAGATCGTCGGCCTGGCCGGACTGGTCGGCTCGGGGCGCTCCGAGATCCTGGAGACCATCTACGGCGCCCGCAAGCCCACGGCGGGGCGGGTCACCGTGGCCGGGAAACCCCTGCGCCCGGGAAGCGTCCGGGCGGCCGTCGCCGCCGGGATCGGTCTCGCACCCGAGGAACGCAAGGCCCAGGCACTGCTGTTGATCGAGTCGGTCACCCGCAACGTCTCCCTCTCCTCCCTGTCCCGCTTCTCGCGCGGCGGCTGGGTCGACCGGGGCGCCGAGCGGGAGGCGGCACAGGCCGCCACCCGCGAACTCTCACTGCGCCCGGACAACCCGGACGCCCCCGTCCGCACCCTCTCCGGCGGCAACCAGCAGAAGGCGGTCCTGGCCCGCTGGCTGCTGCGCGGCTGCCGGATCCTCCTGCTCGACGAACCCACCCGTGGTGTCGACGTCGGCGCGCGCGCCGAGCTCTACGCCGTGATCCGCCGGCTGGCCGACGAAGGCCTGGCCGTTCTGCTCGTCTCCAGCGAAGTGCCCGAAGTGCTGGGCCTCGCCGACCGGGTGCTGGTGCTCCGCGAGGGCCACGTCGTGCACTCGGCGGACGCCCGGGAGCTCGACGAGCACCGCGTACTCGACCTCGTCATGGAAGGGAGCCCGACGTCATGACACAGCCCGCACCGTCGGCGCAGCACCACGGGCCGGACAAGGGGACCCTGACCGGCCCCTCCGACGCGCCGCCCTCGAAGCAGAGCGGTGGCCTGCGCGCACTCGGCCTGCGCGCCGACGTCCGCAACCTCTCGCTGCTGGGCGTACTCCTCGCACTGGTGGCGATCGGTGGCCTCACCGAACCCGAGGCGTTCCTGGACACCGGGAACCTCCAGCTGATCCTGACCCAGTCGTCCGTCATCGGCGTCGTCACCGTCGGCATGACCCTCGTCATCATCGGCGGCGGCATCGACCTGTCGGTCGGTGCGATGGTCGCACTCGCGTCCGTCTGGGCGACGACGCTGGCCACCCAGGAGTTCGGCTTCGCGGGCATCCTGTTCACCGCCGTGATCGTCGGGCTGGCCGCCGGACTCGTCAACGGGGTCCTCATCGCCTACGGGCGCATGGTCCCGTTCATCGCGACGCTGGCCATGCTCGCCTCGGCCCGCGGTCTCGCCCTGCAGATCACGGACGGCAAGACACAGATCGTCACCGTGGCGTCCGTACTCGACCTGGGTCTCCCCGACTCGTACGTCCTCGGGATCCCGCCCCTGGTCCTGGTCTTCGCCGCGGTCACCGTCGCAGGCTGGCTGATCCTGAACCGGACCACCTTCGGACGCCGTACGGTCGCCGTGGGAGGCAACGCGGAAGCGGCGCGGCTCGCCGGCATCGACGTACGCCGCCAGCGGCTCTACCTGTACCTGCTCTCCGGCCTCTGCTGCGGCATCGCCGCCTTCATGCTGATCATCCTGTCCGGCTCCGGCCAGAACACCAACGGCAACCTCTACGAACTCGACGCCATCGCCGCCGCGATCATCGGCGGCACCCTGCTCAGCGGCGGCCGCGGCACGATCGTCGGCTCCGTCCTGGGCGTCCTCGTCTTCACCACCATCACCAACATCTTCGCGCTCAACAACCTGCAGAGCGATGTCCAGCAGATCGCCAAGGGCGCGATCATCGTCGCCGCCGTCCTGGTCCAGCACCGCACGACGCGTCACGGCGAGACCTGAGAAACCCCCGCTCCCTCACCACCCACCCGCTGTTCCGTATGCCACGCACCGGATGAAGGGTTTGACAGCCATGCCAGAAACCAGCCGCAGAGGACTGCTCTTCGGTACCGCAGCCGTCTCCGCGGGCGCCTTCCTCACCGCCTGTACCAGCAACGAGCCGAAGGAGAAGGCAGCGGCGCAGACCAATGTGCCCGCCGCCGACGACAAGCCCGGCAAGCCCGTCACCATCGGCTTCGCCGGCCCGCAGGCCGACCACGGCTGGCTCAACGCGATCAACGTCAACGCCAAGTCGCGGGCGGAGAAGTACTCCGAGGTGACCCTGGAGATCACCGAGGGCTCCAACGACACGGCCGCCCAGATCGGCCAGGTCAAGACCCTCATCAACAAGAAGGTCGACGTCCTCGTCATCCTCCCCGCCGACGGCAAGGCGCTCACCCAGGTCGGCCTCGAAGCCATGAAGGCGGGCATCCCCGTCGTCAACCTGGACCGGATCTTCGCCTCTCCGCAGGCCTACCGCTGCTGGGTCGGCGGCGACAACTACGGTATGGGCCTCAACGCCGGGCACTACATCGGTGAGCAGCTCAAGGGCAAGTCGAACGCCAAGGTCGTCGAGCTCGCCGGCATGGACAACCTGGAGCTCACCAAGCAGCGCAGCCAGGGATTCGCCGACGCCCTCAAGAACTACTCCAACATCAAGCTGGTGGCCCGCCAGGCCGCCGAGTTCACCGTCGAGTCGGGCCAGGCGAAGATGGCCCAGCTCCTCCAGGCGCAGAAGCAGTTCGACGCCCTGTGGAACCACGACGACGACCAGGGCGTGGGCGCGCTGCGCGCCATCGAGCAAGCCGGCCGCGACGAGTTCGTCATGGTCGGCGGCGCCGGGGCCAAGTCGGCCATGGACGCCATCAAGGCCGGCAACAGCGTCCTCAAGGCCACCGTTCTGTACCCGCCGACGATGGCCGCGTCCGCGATCGACCTGGCGCGTGCTCTCGGCCAGGGCAAGGGCGTCTCGGGCCTCGCCGAAATGGAGATCCCGACCTCCCTCACGCTCTACTCGGCCGTGGTCACGAAGGACAACATCGACCAGTACCTGCCGACGGGCTTCAGCTGATCCCGCACCGCCGCCGCCACCGAACCACCGACGAGGAGGAAGTCCGCATGGCCCGTAGGGAAGAGACGGAGCAGGAGCCCGCAGCTCCGCCGCCGGTACAGCAGCCGACGGCGACGCTCGGGGTCGGGATGGTCGGTTACGCGTTCATGGGCGCCGCCCACTCGCAGGGATGGCGCACCGCGGGACACGTTTTCGACCTGCCGATGAGACCCGCTCTCGCCGCGATCTGCGGACGCGACCGTACGGCCGTCGAGGCCGCCGCCGCCCGGCACGGCTGGGCGGCGGCGGAGACCGACTGGCGCGCGATGATCGCCCGGGACGATGTGCACCTCGTGGACATCTGCACCCCCGGCGACAGCCATGCGGAGATCGCCATCGCCGCCCTCGAGGCGGGCAAGCACGTGCTGTGCGAGAAGCCGCTCGCCAACACGGTGGCCGAGGCTGAGGCCATGGTGGCGGCCGCCGAGCGGGCGGCGGCGCGCGGCCAGGTGGCGATGGTGGGCTTCAACTACCGCAAGGTGCCCGCCGTCACCTATGCCCGCACGCTCATCGCCGAGGGGCGCCTCGGCGCTCTGCGGCACGTACGGGCCACCTATCTCCAGGACTGGCTGGTCGACCCGGAATCGCCGCTCACCTGGCGGCTCAAGCGGGAGCACGCCGGATCCGGTGCGCTGGGGGACCTCGGGGCCCACATCGTGGACCTCGCCCAGTACCTGACGGGGGAGCTGCTGGTCGGTGTCTCCGCGGTGAGCGAGACGTTCGTACGCGAACGGCCCGTGCTCGCCGGCTCCTCGGCCGGTCTCTCGGGCGCCGCGGACGGTACCGCACGGGGGGCGGTCACCGTCGACGACGCGGCGCTCTTCACGGGACGGCTGGCCTCCGGTGCGCTGGCCTCCTTCGAGGCGACGCGGATGGCGGCCGGCCGCAAGAACGCCCTGCGGCTGGAGATCAACGGGGAGCGGGGCTCGCTCGCCTTCGACCTGGAACGGCTCAACGAACTCTCCTTCCACGACCACACCGAGCCCGCCACCTCGGCCGGGTTCCGGCGGATCCTGGTCACCGAGCCCGAGCATCCGTACCTCGAAGCGTGGTGGCCGCCGGGCCATGCGCTCGGCTACGAGCACACGTTCGTCCACCAGGCCCGTGACGTGGTGCGGACGATCGCCGAAGGGGCGGCGCCCGTACCGTCGTTCGCCGACGGACTGCAGGTGCAGCGGGTGCTCGCCGCCGTCGAGGAGAGCGCCGAGAAGAACTCCGTACACACCCCGGTACCGGTCCCGTTCTAGGAGGTCCTGCGCATGCCCCGCCCCTTCACACTCTTCACCGGCCAGTGGGCCGACCTGCCGCTGGAGGAGGTCTGCCGGCTGGCCCGGGACTTCGGCTACGACGGGCTCGAACTCGCCTGCTGGGGAGATCACTTCGAGGTAGACAAGGCGCTCTCCGACCCCGGCTACCTCGACGGGCGGCGGGAGCTGCTCGACAAGTACGGGCTCAAGTGCTGGGCGGTGTCCAACCACCTGGTGGGCCAGGCCGTCTGCGACAGCCCGATCGACGAGCGCCACCAGGGGATCCTCCCGGCCCGGATCTGGGGGGACGGGGAGCCCGAGGGCGTGCGCCGGCGGGCCGCCGAGGAGATCAAGAACACGGCCCGTGCGGCAGCCGCCTTCGGTGTCGACACGGTCATCGGCTTCACCGGGTCGTCGATCTGGCACCTGGTCGCCATGTTCCCGCCGGTGCCACCGCACATGATCGAACGCGGCTACGAGGACTTCGCGGAGCGGTGGAACCCGATCCTGGACGTCTTCGACGCGGAGGGCGTGCGCTTCGCCCACGAGGTGCACCCGAGCGAGATCGCGTACGACTACTGGACCACGCACCGCGCCCTGGAGGCCGTCGGCCACCGTCGCGCGTTCGGGCTGAACTTCGACCCGAGCCACTTCGTGTGGCAGGACCTCGACCCGGTCGGTTTCCTGTACGACTTCCGGGACCGCATCTACCACGTGGACTGCAAGGAGGCCCGCAAGCGCCTCGACGGGCGCAACGGCAGGCTGGGCTCCCATCTGCCGTGGGGCGATCCCCGGCGCGGCTGGGACTTCGTCTCCGCGGGGCACGGCGACGTGCCGTGGGAGGACGTGTTCCGGATGCTGCGGTCCATCGACTACCAAGGGCCCGTGTCCGTCGAGTGGGAGGACGCGGGGATGGACCGCCTGACCGGTGCGCCGGAGGCGCTCGCCTCGCTGAAGCGGTTCGACTTCGACCCGCCGAGCGCGTCGTTCGACGCCGCCTTCGGGGGCGGCGACTGAGAGGTGAGGGCTCCGTCCAGGACCCCGCTCCACCACCGCCGGGGAGGCTCGACGCGCAGCCCGGCCACGTGAGTTGCCGCTCGGCACCTCACGTGGCCCGCCGCGTCGGGCCCGCCCGGCGACCACAGCCCGCGGTTTGCGTACACCGCCGCCGGGCCGCCTCGCCCTGCCCCCGCGCCGCTTTGTCCTTCCAGAGGGAAAAGGCCGATCCGAAGGCTGCGTAAGGGCTTTCCGTCCGGGACGAACAGGTCTACCGTCCCCTAGGTGTACACAGCATGACTCGCGTAACCCGGGTCCCTCACGCCCCGGGGTCAACGAGCGCGGCAGTCCCCGCGCGAAACGGTACGGCTCCACCCGCCCGTACAACCGGCACTCTCCGGAGGACGCACGTGCACAGAAGCAGCAGACGGTTCCGCGCCCGAAAGACACTCGCTCTCCTCACCGGCGGACTGCTCGCGGCCGCCACCCTCACCCTGGGGTCATCGCCCGCGGCCACCGCCGACGCCCCGGCCGCGGCCGCCGAGGACTTCCAGCAGGTCACCCTCGCCAAGGGCGTCGCCGAGACCGGCGAACCCATGTCGCTGGCGGTGCTCCCCGACCGCAGCGTGCTGCATACCTCCCGCGGCGGAGAGCTGCGCATCACCGACAGCGCCGGCAACACCCGGATCTCCGGCACCATCCCTGTCTACTCGCACGACGAGGAAGGGCTCCAAGGGGTCGGCATCGATCCCGGCTTCGCCGAGAACCGGGCGATCTACCTCTACTACGCCCCGCCGCTGGACACCCCCGCCGGCGACGCGCCGGAGACCGGCACCGCCGCCGACTTCGCGAAGTTCGACGGTGTGAACCGGCTGTCCCGCTTCGTGCTCAAGGAGGACGGCACCCTCGACAACGCCAGCGAGAAGAAGGTCCTCGACATCCCCGCCAGCCGTGGCATCTGCTGCCACGTCGGCGGCGACATCGACTTCGACGCGCAGGGCAATCTCTACCTGTCGACCGGCGACGACTCCAACCCGTTCGCCTCGGACGGCTTCTCCCCGATCGACGACCGGCCCGACCGCAACCCGGCGTTCGACGCCCGCCGCACCTCGGGCAACACCAATGACCTCCGCGGCAAGATCCTCCGCATCAAGGTCGCGGACGACGGCTCGTACACCGTCCCCGAGGGCAACCTCTTCGCCCCCGGTACGGACAGGACCCGCGCCGAGATCTACGCGATGGGCTTCCGCAACCCCTTCCGCTTCAGCGTCGACAAGGCCACCGGCATCGTGTACGTCGGCGACTACGGTCCCGACGCGGGCGCGGCCGACCCGAGCCGCGGACCCGCGGGCCAGGTCGAGTTCGCCCGGGTGACGAAGGCCGGCAACTTCGGCTGGCCGTTCTGCACCGGTGACAACGATGCCTACACCGACTACGACTTCGCGACGAACACCTCCGGTCCCGCCTTCGACTGCGCAGCCCCGAAGAACGAGTCGGCGCACAACACCGGTCTGGTCGACCTGCCCCCCGCGCAGGCCGCCTGGATCCCGTACGACGGCGGGTCCGTGCCCGAGTTCGGCACGGGCTCCGAGTCCCCGATGGGCGGGCCCGTCTACCGCTACGACGCGGACCTCGACTCACCGGTCAAGTTCCCCGAGGAGTACGACGGGGACTTCTTCGCCGGTGAGTTCGGACGGCAGTGGATCAAGCGCATCGAGCAGGACGGTGACGGAGCCGTCCAGTCCGTCAACGACATCCCGTGGACCGGGACCCAGGTGATGGACATGGCCTTCGGGCCCGACGGGGCGCTGTACGTCCTGGACTACGGCATCGACTGGTTCGGCGGCGACGAGAACTCCGCCGTGTACCGCATCGAGAACGCGACGGGTGGCCGCTCACCCATCGCCGAGGCCTCCTCCAGCAAGACCTCCGGCATCGCACCGCTGAGGGTGAAGTTCTCCTCGGCGGGCACCACCGACGGGGACGGCGACGCGCTCACCTACGCCTGGGACTTCGGCGACGGCGGAACGTCCACGGAGGCCAACCCCTCGTACACGTACAAGAAGAACGGCACGTACACCGCCACGGTGACGGCCAAGGACCCGACCGGCCGCACCGGCGCCGCGAGCGTCCACGTGACGGTCGGCAACACCGCGCCCGTCGTCAACCTGCAGTTCCCCTCCGACGGACAGCAGTTCGAGTTCGGGGACGAGGTGCCCTTCAAGGCCACCGTCACCGACCCGGAGGACGGCACCATCGACTGCAGCAAGGTCGTCATCAAGTTCACCCTGGGCCACGACAGCCACGGCCACGACATCACCACGGAGCACGGCTGCGAAGGCACCATCAAGACCGCGATGGAAGGCGGGCACGACCCGAACGCCAACATCTACGGCGGCGTCTCGGCCTCGTACACCGACGGCGGGGGCGGCGGCCAGGCCGCACTCACCGGCCGCGACCAGGCCCAGCTGCAGCCGCGCCACCGCCAGGCCGAGCACTTCGACGACGCCTCCGGCATCACCACACCGGAGAAGGCGAGCGCCCACGGCGGCCGGACCGTCGGAGACATCGACAACGACGACTGGATCTCCTTCACCCCGTACATCCTCGACGGCACCACCAAGCTCACCGCCCGCGTCTCCTCGGCCGGCGCGGGAGGCTTCCTGGAAGTGCGGACCGGATCGCCCACCGGAACGATCCTCGGCTCGGCGCCCGTACCCGTGACCGGCAGCTGGGACACCTTCCAGGACATCGACGTGCCCCTGCGCGGTGCGCCGAAGAAGGCCACCGAGCTCTTCCTGGTCTTCAAGGGCGGTGCCGGAGCGCTCTACGACGTCGACGACTTCGAGCTCTCGAGCAGCGCCCCCGACCGGACCGCCAAGCGTGTCCTGGTCTTCTCCAAGACCGGCGGCTTCCGCCACGACTCCATCCCGACGGGCGTCGCCGCACTGAAGGAACTGGGCAAGGACACCGACATCACCGTCGACTCCACCGAGGAGGCCGGCCAGTTCACCACCAGCAACCTGGCGCGGTACGACGCCGTCGTCTTCCTGTCGACGACCGGTGACGTCCTCAACGGCGACCAGCAGAAGGCCTTCGAGAACTACGTGGCCACCGGAGGCGGCTACATGGGCGTCCACGCGGCCGCCGACACCGAGTACGACTGGGAGTTCTACGGCGGGCTCGTCGGCGCGTACTTCGACTCGCACCCCCAGATCCAGCCCGCGACCGTCCGCGTGGAGAACCACGACCACCCGGCCACCGCCCACCTGGACGACGCCTGGGACCGAACCGACGAGTGGTACAACTACCGCACCAACCCCCGGGACAAGGCCCAGGTCCTGGCCGTACTGGACGAGACCAGCTACACCGGCGGGAAGATGAAGGGCGACCACCCCATCGCCTGGTGCCAGGCCTACCAGGGCGGCCGCTCCTTCTACACCGGCCTCGGCCACACCAAGGAGTCCTACGCCGAACCCGCCCTGCGCCAGCACCTGCTGGGCGGACTGCGCTACGCCACCGGCCAGGTGAAGGCCGACTGCAGGCCGGACACCGGCTACCGGTCCATCTTCAACGGCAAGTCGCTCGACGGCTGGAAGCAGAGCGGCCCGGGACAGTTCGCCGTCACCGACGGTGAACTGCGCTCCGAGGGCGGCATGGGCCTGCTGACGTACCAGGCCAAGGAGCTGAAGTCGTACTCGCTGAAGCTCGACTGGAAGATGGCGGGCGACGACAACTCCGGCATCTTCGTCGGCTTCCCGGAGTCCGACGACCCCTGGTCCGCGGTGAACAACGGCTACGAGATCCAGATCGACGCCACGGACGCCGCCGACCGCACCACCGGGGCCGTCTACACCTTCAAATCGGCCAACATCAAAGCCCGTGACCAGGTCCTGCGGCCTCCCGGGCAATGGAACACCTACGAGATCCGGGTCCAGGGAGAACGCCTCCAGATCTTCCTCAACGGAGTGAAGATCAACGACTTCACCAACACCGACCCGGTGCGCAGCCTGAAGGACGGCTACATCGGCCTGCAGAACCACGGGGCCGACGACCAGGTGTCCTTCCGCAACATCCAGCTGAAGGAGCTGCCCTCCACGTAGGGCGGCCACCCTCTGCCGACGGTGGGCGGGGGAGGCCCACACACCTTCCCCCGCCCACCGTCCTCCACCCCCTCTTCATCCCCCCAGGGAGGCAGCCCGTGACCGCACACGCCGTTCGTACCGGAGTCTGGTTCATCGGAGCACGCGGCTCCGTCGCCACCACCGCCACCGCGGGGTGCGCCGCCATCGCCGCGGGCCTGCACCCGGCGACCGGCATGGTCACCGAGACACCGCCCTTCGCCGACAGCGGGCTTCCGGCCCTGACCTCCCTGGTCTTCGGCGGGCACGACACCATCGACTGCCCGCTGCCCAAGCGGGCCGAGGCACTCGCCGCCGGAGAGGTCCTGCCGTACGGACTGCCGTCGGCCGTGCGGGCCGAACTCGCCGCCGCGGACGCGGAGATACGCTCGGGGGGACCTCTCCCCGGTGACACCCGCTCCGACGAGGAGCTCATCACGGCCTTCGCCGCGGACCTCGACGACTTCGCCCGCCGCCACGCACTCGCCCGCACGGTCGTCATCAACGTCGCCTCGACCGAACCGGCACCCGGCGAGGACGCCACCCGCCTGCCCGCCAGCTCCCTCTACGCGGCGGCCGCGCTCCGCGCCGGCTGCCCCTACGTCAACTTCACCCCGTCCACGGGGCTGCGCAGCCCCGCACTCCAGGACGCCGTCGACTCCTGCGGACTTCCTCACGCGGGACGCGACGGCAAAACAGGCCAGACGCTGCTCCGCTCCGTACTCGCCCCGATGTTCGTGCAGCGCGCCCTGCCGGTACGGGCGTGGTCGGGCACGAACCTCCTGGGCGGCGGGGACGGAGCGGCGCTGGCCGACCCGGCCGCCGCGGCGGCGAAGAACGCGGGCAAGGAACGCGTACTCGCCGACACGCTCGGGGCGGCACCCGAGGGCGAGGTCCACATCGACGACGTCCCCGCGATGGGTGACTGGAAGACCGCGTGGGACCACATCGCGTTCGACGGCTTCCTCGGCTCCCGGATGATCCTGCAGACGATCTGGCAGGGATGCGACTCGGCGCTCGCCGCCCCACTCGTCCTGGACCTGGCCCGGCTGATGGCCCGCGCCCATGAAACCGGTCTGACGGGACCGCGCCCGGAGCTCGGCTTCTACTTCAAGGACCCGGACGGCGGCCCGGCAGCGCTGTCCGAGCAGTACGCGGTCCTGCTGGCCTTCGCCGAGCGGCTGCGGGCGGCCCTGTGAGGCCGCTCCGGCTGTTCGCGACGTTGACAGGATTGCCGGCGCTGCTCGGCGCCAGGAGTGCCCGGAGTGTTCGCATTGCCGGCCGCACCCCGGGCGTGAGCTCACCAGACAGCCTGTCCGGTGGGGGCGGGACTGCGCCCGCACCGGACAGGCCCCCGACCCGGGTGCCCGTCCGCGCCTGGGCGGAACTGCTGCGGGTGTCCGCCCTGTTCACCGTCCCCGGTGACGCACTGGCCGGGGCGGCCGCCGCCGGCAGGCGCCCCACCCGTGGCACGGCCCTCGCGGTCGGGGCGTCGCTGTGCCTGTACGAGGCGGGCATGGCCCTCAACGACTGGGCCGACCGCGACGAGGACGCCGTCGACCGTCCGCACCGCCCGATCCCGTCCGGCCGGATCGCACCCGTCGCGGCGCTGGCCGCGGCGGGCGTCCTGACGGCCGCGGGCCTGACCCTGGCGGCACGCGCCGGCCGCCCCGCCCTGGCGTTGGCAACCGGCCTGGCAGCCACGGTCTGGGCCTACGACCTGCACCTGAAGCACACGAAGGCGGGCCCGGCAGCCATGGCAGCCGCCCGCGCGCTGGACCTCCTGCTGGGTGCGACGGCCACGGGGCCGGCCACGACGAGAGCAGCGACCGCGGTCACGGCGGGGGCGGCGGAACGAGGAGCCACCCGCACCGCGCTCCCCGCCGCCCTCCTGCTCGGGGCGCACACCTACTCGGTCACCGCCGTCTCCCGCCACGAGGCGCAGGGAGGGTCCACGGCAGTGCCCCTCGCGGCGCTCGCGGCGACCATGGCGCTCGGCGCTGCCGTCGTCCGCGAGCGAACGGGCGACCAAGGCCCACCACAGCTCTCGGCAACGGGCACGACGGGCACGAGGGGCGCGGCAGGGGAACCACCCCGTGGCCACAGGGCCGTCACCGACCGGCTCCTGCTGGCCACCTTCGCCGGGGCCTACCTCCGTACCGCCGCACCACCCCTGTTCCACGCCGCCCTCAACCCGTCCGCGCCCCTCACCCAGCGCGCCGTCGGCGGCGGCATCCGGGCCATGATCCCGCTGCAGGCCGCGCTGGCCGTCCGGGCAGGGGCACCCCTCGGCGGGCTCGCCGTCATGGGACTCGTCCCCCTCGCCCGCAGACTCGCACGGAAGGTGAGCCCGACATGAGCCTCCGCCTCGGCTACGGCACCAACGGTCTGACCGACCTCCGCCTCGACGACGCCCTCGGGCTCCTCGCCGACCTCGGGTACGACGGGGTCGGGCTGACCCTCGACCACATGCACCTCGACCCCCTCGCCCCCGACCTCGCAGCCCGCACCCGCCATGTGGCCCACCGCCTCAGCGAGTTGGGTCTCGGCGTCACCGTGGAGACCGGCGCCCGCTACGTCCTCGACCCGCGACGCAAGCACGGCCCGTCCCTCCTGGACCCCGACCCCGAGGACCGTGCGGCCCGCACCGCGCTGCTCGTCCGGGCCGTCGACGTCGCCGCCGACCTGGGCGCGCACGCCGTGCACTGCTTCAGCGGCATCACCCCGCCGGGCACCACCACGGACACCGCCTGGCAACGGCTGACCGACGCACTCGCCCCCGTACTGGACGCCGCAGCGCGCACCGGCGTCCCCCTCGCCATCGAGCCCGAGCCGGGCCACCTCCTCGCGGCACTCGCCGACTTCCACCACCTGCGCACCCTCCTCGGCGACCCGGAACCACTCGGACTCACCCTCGACATCGGCCACTGCCAGTGCCTGGAACCCACCCCGCCCGTCGACTGCGTCAAGGCCGCCGGGCCCTGGCTGCGCCACGTCCAGATCGAGGACATGCGACGCGGGGTCCACGAACACCTGCCGTTCGGCGACGGCGAGATCGACTTCCCACCGGTGCTCGAAGCCCTCGCCGCCACCGGGTACGGCGGCCTCACCGTCGTGGAGCTGCCGCGCCACTCCCACGCAGGGCCCGAACTCGCCCGCAGCTCGATGGAGTTCCTGCGAAGCGCCGCCGGAGCGACGAACGGAGCCGCCACGTGCTGACCAGCCGCAAGGAACTCGACGCCCTGCTGCGCGGAGCGCCCAGAGCCTGGCTCGACGAGGCGCTCGCCGAGGCCGCGCACGCCGCCGCCCACCCCGGCACCGATGCGGGCACCCCGCCCTGGGAGCTGCGCTTCGCCTCCGCGGGCCGGCACTGCGGCCTCGAACACGCCGACTCCGTACGCGCACTGCTGCTCCTCGAAGCCCGGGCGGGACTGCCCGCCGTGACCAGGCTCTACGAACAGGGCACCGCCGCCGAGCGCCGGGCCGTCCTGCTCACCCTGCACCGGCTGGACCTCGGTGCCACCGCCCTTCCGCTCGTCGAGGACGCCCTGCGCACCAATGACACCCGGCTGGTCGCCGCGGCCGTCGGCCCGTACGCCGCCGCCCACCTCGACACGCACGGCTGGCGGCACGCCGTCCTCAAGTGCCTCTTCACCGAGGTCCCCGTCGAGGCGATCGCCGAGCTCGGCCGCCGCGCCCGGGGCGACGCCGAACTCGCGCGCATGCTCGGCGACTTCGCCGCCGAACGCACCGCGGCGGGCCGAGCCGTCCCGGTCGGCCTGCGGACCGTCCTCGATCTCACGGCCCCCGCCCCCGCCCCCACGGAGGAGTCCTGATGCGCATCTTCGACCCCCACATCCACATGACCTCCCGCACCACGGACGACTACCAGGCGATGTACGACGCGGGCGTCCGCGCCCTCGTCGAACCCTCCTTCTGGCTCGGCCAGCCACGCACCTCGCCCGCCAGCTTCTTCGACTACTTCGACGCCCTCCTCGGCTGGGAACCCTTCCGCGCCTCCCAGTACGGCATCGCGCACCACTGCACACTCGCCCTCAACCCCAAGGAGGCGAACGACCCCCGCTGCACGCCCGTCCTCGACGCGCTGCCCCGCTACCTCGTCAAGGACTCCGTCGTCGCCGTCGGGGAGATCGGCTACGACTCCATGACTCCGGCCGAGGACACCGCCCTCGCCACCCAGCTCCAGCTCGCCGCCGACCACGGGCTGCCCGCGCTCGTCCACACCCCGCACCGCGACAAGCTCGCCGGTCTGCACCGCACCATCGACGTCGTCCGCGAATCGGACCTCGCCCCGGAACTCGTCCTGCTCGACCACCTCAACGAGACGACCGTGAAGGACGCCGTCGACAGCGGTTGCTGGGCCGGCTTCTCCATCTACCCGGACACCAAGATGGACGAGGACCGCATGGTCACGATCCTCAGGAACCACGGAACCGACAAGATCCTCGTCAACTCGGCCGCCGACTGGGGCAGGAGCGACCCGCTGAAGACCCGCAAGGTGGCGGACGCCATGCTGAAGGCCGGGTTCACCGAGGACGACGTCGACAAGGTCCTGTGGCGCAACCCGGTCGCCTTCTACGGACAGAGCGGCCGGCTCCAGCTCGACATCGCCGCCCCCGACCCCCTTCACGAGGGCAACTCCATCCTCCGCGGCGGGGAGTGACACGATGCGCTTCCGCCACCCCGACGGGTCCGTCGTCCACCTCGCGTACTGCACCAACGTGCACCCGGCGGAGACCCTCGACGGAGTCCGCGCCCAGCTGCGCGACCACTGCGAGCCCGTACGCAAACGGCTCGGCCGCGACCGCATCGGCATCGGTCTCTGGCTCGCCAAGGACGCCGCCCGCACCCTGATCAACGACCCCTCCGCCCTACGCTCCCTGCGGACCGAACTGGAGCACCGCGGCCTCGAAGTGGCGACCCTGAACGGCTTCCCGTACGAGGGGTTCGGGGCCGAGGAGGTCAAGTACCGCGTCTACACGCCGGACTGGACCGACCCCGAACGGCTCGCCCACACCACCGACCTCGCCAGGCTCCTTGCCGCACTGCTGCCCGACGACGTCGCCGAGGGCACCATCTCCACCCTGCCGATCGCCTGGCGCACCCCGTACGCAACCGATCCCACGGCGGCCGGCATCGCGCTGAAGGCACTCACCACGCTTGCACAGCGGCTCGACGCCCTCGCCGAGCTCACCGGGAAGTCCATCAGGATCGGCCTCGAACCCGAGCCGGGCTGCACCGTGGAGACCACCGCCGACGCCATCGCTCCCCTGACCGCCGTGGGCCACGACCGCATCGGCATCTGCGTCGATACCTGCCACCTCGCCACCTCCTTCGAGGACCCGGACACCGCACTCGACGCCCTGTCCGCGGCCGGGGTGCCCATCGCGAAGGCCCAGCTCTCCGCGGCCCTGCACGCGGAGCACCCCCACCTGCCCGAGGTGCGCACCGCACTGGCCGCCTTCGCCGAACCGCGCTTCCTGCACCAGACGCGCACCCTCACCGCCGCGGGCCTGCGGGGGACCGACGACCTCGACGAGGCCCTGAACGGCGGGACGCTCCCCGACAGCACCCCCTGGCGCTCCCACTTCCACGTACCGCTGCACGCACCCCCGGCGCCCCCGCTCACCTCCACGCTCCCCGTGCTCCAGTCCGTGCTGACCCGGCTCGTCGGCGGCCGGAAGCCCCTGACACGGCACCTCGAGATCGAGACGTACACCTGGCAGGCACTCCCGGCGGAACTACGGCCCCGTACCCGCGCCCAGCTCGCCGACGGCATCGCCAGTGAACTCACCCTCGCCCGCGACCTCCTGGTCGACCTCGGACTCAAGGAGCTGCCATGACCGCCGTCCCCACCCCGCTCCTCGTCCTCGACGTCGTGGGCCTCACCCCCCAGCTGCTGGAACACATGCCGAACCTGCGGGCCATGGCGGCAGCCGGTGTGCAGGCACCCCTGTCCACCGTCCTGCCCGCCGTGACCTGTGCCGCCCAGTCCACCTTCCTCACCGGCACCACCCCCGCCGAACACGGCATCGTCGCCAACGGCTGGTACTTCCGCGAGCTCGGCGACGTTCTGCTGTGGCGCCAGCACAACGGCCTCGTCGAGGGCGACAAACTATGGGACGCCGCCCGCCGCGCCCACCCCGGCTACACCGTCGCCAACATCTGCTGGTGGTACGCGATGGGCGCCGACACCGACTGGACCGTCACTCCCCGCCCCGTGTACTACGCCGACGGCCGCAAGGAGCCCGACTGCTACACCCGGCCGCCGGCCCTGCACGACGAGCTCACCGAGAAGCTCGGCACCTTCCCCCTCTTCCACTTCTGGGGTCCGGGCGCCGATCTCGTCTCCTCGCAGTGGATCATCGACGCGACCCGGCACATCCTCGCCACCCGCAACCCGGACCTGGCCCTGTGCTACCTCCCGCACCTCGACTACGACCTCCAGCGCTACGGCCCGGACGACCCCCGCTCCCACCGGGCGGCGACCGACCTCGACCGGGCCATGGCACCCCTCCTCGAGGACGCACGCGCCGAGGGGCGCACCGTCGTCGCACTGTCCGAGTACGGGATCACCCGTGTCGACCGGCCCGTCGACATCAACCGCGCCCTGCGCCGCGCCGGACTGCTGGAGGTCCACACCCAGGACGGCATGGAGTACCTCGACCCGATGGCCTCCCGGGCCTTCGCCGTCGCCGACCACCAGCTCGCCCACATCTACGTACGCCGCCCCGAGGACCTGGACGCGACCCGGGAAGCCCTCGCGGACCTGCCCGGCATCGAACAGCTCCTGGACGACGAGGGCAAGAAGGCCCACCACCTCGACCATCCCCGCTCCGGGGAACTCGTCGCCGTCGCGGAGAAGGACGCCTGGTTCACGTACTACTACTGGCTCGACGACGCCCGCGCGCCCGACTTCGCGCAGCTCGTCGAGATCCACCGCAAACCCGGCTACGACCCCGTCGAGCTCTTCATGGACCCCCAGGACCCCTACGTCCGGGTCAAGGCCGTGACCGCGGTGGCCCGCAAGAAGCTCGGGATGCGCTACCGCATGGCGGTCGTCCCCCTGGACCCCTCACCCATTCGCGGCAGCCACGGCCGCCTTCCCACGAGCGACGACGAAGGTCCGCTCATCCTCTGCTCCACCCCTCACGCGTTCACCGGCCGGGTCGAGGCCACCGAAGTGAAGTCCCTGCTCCTCCGGCTTGCCGGACTGCACTGACAATCCGCTCAGCCCCCACACCCACAAAGGGAGTTACGTGATGACGAGCCGCACCCCGAAGGACTCCGAACTGGCCCGCAGACTCAGCCGCCGCAACGTCCTGGGCGTCGCCGCCGGAGCCACCGCCGCCACCCTCCTGGGCGCCGCGACCGCCCAGGCGGCAGGGACGAGTCAAGGGCCCGGCCACGGGCACGGCCACGGCAAGGGCCGTGCCGTCCTGCCCCCCGGCCGCCTCGGAATCCAGCTGTACAGCCTCCGCGACAAGGTGTCCACGCTCGGCTTCGCCCCCGTCTTCGCCGAGCTGGAGAACTACGGCTACGACGAGATCGAGTTCGCCGGATACAACCAGGGCTCGGCCGGCGCCATCACCCTCGGCCAGCTCAGGCAGCTGGCCAAGGACCACGGGTTGAACCCCATCGGCAGCCACGTCGGCTACTACGACGACAACAACCCCGGCGCCTACACGTTCGCCCAGAACCTCACCAAGGTCCTCGACGACGCCGAGGCCCTCGGCCTCAAGCACATCGGCACCGCGTCCGGCCCGTTCCGCTACGGCTCCACCGTTGACGGCTGGAAGCGTGCGGCCGAGGAGTTCAACACCTACGGCGCGGCCGCCCGCAAGCGCGGCATGAAGTTCTACCAGCACAACCACGCGGAGGAGTTCTCGTTCGCCACCGACAAGCCGGGTGTGCGGCTCTACGACGTCCTGCTCGCCGAGACAGACCCCGACCTGGTCTATCTGGAGATGGACATCTACTGGGCGTTCTGCGCGCAGTTCCGCTTCGGCAAGAAGGCCGACGGCACTCCCGCCCCCTTCAACCCCGTCGACTACGTACTCAGGCAGCCCGACCGCTACCCCCTCTTCCACGTCAAGGACGGCACCCGTAACGACGCAGCCCGCGACGGTTACGACATGACGGACGTCGGCGACGGGGACATCGACTACAAGACCTTCCTCAGCCGCGTCACCGAGCGGACCCACCGCGGCCGCACCTACCACCACTGGCAGACCGAGCACGACAACCCGGTCGAGTCCTTCGCCTTCGCCCGCAAGTCCAGCGAGCACCTGCACTCGCTCCGGGAGCGTTGCGGCGACTGACGCCCGACGGCACATACGTGTGGGGCGGGCGAGGAATCCCGCGAGGAACGAGATGCTGCCCGTCTGCCTGGCGGCCTACCTCCCGCCTCCAACGGGGCACTGGTGGCCACCCAGTCCACCGACGACCCCGCCACGTACGACCGACTGGCCCCGCAGATCCGCGCCTTCGAGACCGGCCACGGCAAGCCCCGTTCGCGGGGCGACCGCGACGAGCTCTTCGGCGGCTTCGGCGCCTCGTGGCGCGGCGCCCTCGTGGGCGGCGAACTGCTCGTGCGAGCAGTGACCGAGGGTCCGGCGGGGGAGCGGCTGCCCGGCAACTTCCCCGACTACCACCTGATGCCGTGACCGGCCGGCGGCGTCAGCCGATCCCCTGACGGTCAGGGTCCAGGGCGAAGGCCCTCCCGGCAGCCTCGGGCACCGTCCGCTCCACCGCCCCCACCAGGAGCGCACGGTGCCTGAGCAGCGGCTTCCTCCGCTCCTCGGCCGCGAGGAGCAGCAGATCGTCGAGCCCGGCCAGCATCCGCCGCGTGACCTGCGGACTGCCGGCCGCGTGCCCCCGGATCTCCTCGAACGCGAGATCCACGAGATCGGGCCATCCCGGCACCTCCTGGACCAGCCGCACGTCACCCCGCCGGTCCCGGTGGTACAGCCGGCCGAGCGGCAGGCGCACGGCGACCGCGAGGAACTGCACGATCCGGTCGAGGCACTGCACCGCGGTGGTCGGATCGTTCACGGACGACGACAGGGCGCGCAGAGCGATGTCCGACAACTGCCGCAGCCCGAACGCCGGATCCTGGTGCACCGTCCGCTCGACCCCGACGCCGACGGTGCGCCTCAGTGCGGGCGGGGGTGGCGCGGCCCCACCGTGCACGGCCAGCAGCGGCGTCCCCGGCACCAGGAAGTCCCCGGTCCGCGGCATCAGCCGCAGTACCACCCCACGCCGGCGCGCGGCCCGCACCAGCCGGGCCACATTCACATCCCTCACCACCCCCGCCCGCTCCCGGTGCACGACCCACGCCGTCGCGGGCCCGAGCAGGGCTTCCCCGCGCTCGCCACCGGGCTGGTGCTCCAGAGCCCGGACCGCCTCGCCCGTGATGCGGTCGAGGACGGGGCCGACCTGCATCAGCCGCAGCGTGGAGGAGACGAAGGCGATGAACAGCAGCAGGCTCAGGCCGACCATGCCCAGCGTCAGCATGCTCTGCAGCACCGGTACGGAGGTGATCCGCCGCGGATTCGCGGCCGCCCCTCCCTCGTACGACGTCAGGACCAGCAGCGAGAACGCGAACGTCGCGAGGAACACGGTCAGCGTGAGCTTGCTGATCCGGCTCCGCACGAAGATCCGGACCACGCGCGGGGTGAGCTGCCCGCTCGCCATCTGCACGGCCACCAGCGAGATGCTGAAGACGACCCCGATGAAGGTCATCATGGCCGCGCTGATCGTGGTGACGATCAGCCTGGCGTCCTCGGCGAAGGAGAGGAGGTCCCCGAGCTCCTCGTACGCCTCCTCGTCCTTCAGGTAGGTGACGATCTTCGTGTCCACCTCGGAGAGGGCCCACCACAGCGCGAAGGCGCAGGCCAGCCCCACCGTCGGCGCGAACCAGAACGTGTCGCGCAGATCCTCGCGCAGGGAGGCCAGTGCGCCGGGCCGGGATGCGCGGGGAGGCGGCCCGGTGCGATCGTTCATGCCGCTCATGCCACTCATACCGTTCGTGCCACTCATGCCCGCGAAGGTAGCCCGGACGACTCCTCGTACACGGCAGGCGACAGACCGTACGCGCGTCGGCGCGCGCCGCCCGCCGGTTCGGCACTCCATCCCCACCCGCACCGCACTGACCACCGAAAATGCAGGTGAGAGGCGCCCCAAACCCCTGGTATTGTTTTCTTTGTCGCCACGGGGAACACACCGTGAACGACAGACACCTTGTCCGGGTGGCGGAATGGCAGACGCGCTAGCTTGAGGTGCTAGTGCCCTTTATCGGGCGTGGGGGTTCAAGTCCCCCCTCGGACACCAGTACGGGACGTTCGTAAGAGCGTCCCCGGTACGTGCACGAATTGCCGGTCGAGTCCTAGGACTCGCCGGTTTTTCGTCGTTTCTGAGGCCTTCGGTCGTGTGCTCGGTGAGGCCGAAGGCGGTGCGGCAGCGTCCGGATGCTGCTCGCCGCTTGCCGTGGCACCGGGCCGACCGGACCAGTCCGAGCCCGTCCTGAGCCGCGCCGGACGGGTCGGTCACTGATACTGAGAGAATGGGCAAACTCGGGCGAAACGTCCCAGCGAGCCGACGGCGCGACCGTGTGCCGCCGCCGAAGGCCGGGCCGCCGGAAGCAGGCCCGGACGCCCCTCACCGCTCGGCCGCCCGGCGTCTGCTGTCGTCGCTGAGGCCGCGCAGCGTCGCCACTGAGGTCTTCCTGCTGCAACTGGCGGTCGTCCTGCTGCTCATCGCCACGGCCGTGGTGGCGCTCGTGATCCAGGACCGCAACCGCGCGATCCAGGAGGCCGGCGACCGGTCGCTGGTGGCGGCCGAGTCGTTCGCGAACGCCCCGGGCACCGCGACGGCGATGAAGAGCGATGATCCGACGGCGGCACTCCAGCCACATGCCGAGGCGTTGCGTGTGAAGACCGGCGTCGACTACGTCGTGGCGCTGAGCCCCTACGGTTTCCGGTGGACCCACCCGGATCCGGACCAGATCGGGAAGCACGTCTCCACCTCCTACGGAGAGGCGCTCGAGGGCGAGCCCCACCAGACCACGTTCGACAGCAGTCTGGGGAAGGCGGTCGACTCGACGGTGGCCGTCTTCGACGCGCAGGGGACCGCGGTCGGCCTCGTCACGGTGGGGGTCACCGTGGACAAGGTGACCAGTGTGGTGGAGCACCAGCTTCCGGTGATCCTCGCCGCGGGCGGTGTCGCGCTGCTGCTGGCCGCGGGCGGGTCGGCACTGGTCAGCGGGCGTCTGCGTCGCCAGACCGGGGGCCTGGGGCCGGTGGAGATGACCCGCATGTACGAGCACCACGACGCGGTGCTGCACGCGGTCCGTGAAGGCGTGATCATCCTGGACGGTGACGGACGGCTGCTGCTGGCCAACGACGAGGCGCGCCGACTGCTCGCACTGCCGCCGGAGGTCGAGGGCACGGCGGTCACCGGACTGGGGCTGAGCCCGGCCCTGGCCGGGCTGCTGGGATCGGGCAGGGCGGCCACGGACAAGGTCTTCCTGGCCGGGGACACTCTGCTCGCGGTCAATGTGCGGCCGGTGGGCCCGAAGGGGGGCAGCGTGGCCACCCTGCGGGACACGACGGAGCTGCGTGCCCTCGCCGGCCGGGCGGACCTGGCGGGCGGGCGCCTGCGACTGATTTACGAGGCCAGTACACGGATCGGTACCACCCTCGACGTGAAGCGCACGGCTGAGGAGCTGACCGAGGTGGCGGTCCCGCGCTTCGCCGACTTCGCCACCATCGAGCTGTTGGACCCCGTGCTGCACGGTGGTGAACCCACGGGGACGAGTATGGAAATGTGCCGTGTCGCCGCTGCGGGCATCCGGGACGACGCGCCCCTCGACCCCGTCGGGGCGCGTATGCACTACGTGCCCGGCAACCCCGTGGCCCTCCTGGGCCTGACCACTGGCCGGCCGGTCCTGGTGGAGCACCTCGCCACGGCCGACGCGTGGAGGGCCCAGGACCCGGAGCGGACCCAGAGAGTCGTCGAATACGGTATCCACTCCATGATCTCGGTGCCGCTGCAGGCCCGTGGCCAACTGCTGGGGGTCGTGGAGTTCTGGCGTTCGGAGCAGGACCCCTTCGAGTCGGACGACCTGTCCCCCGCCGAGGAACTCGTCGCCAGGGCGGCCGTGTGCATCGACAACGCACGCCGCTACACCCGCGAGCACATCACGGCCGTCACTCTCCAGCGCAGCCTGCTGCCCGGCGTGTTCCCCGAGCTGTCCGCCCTGGAGGTCGGGCACCGGTACCTGCCCGCCCAGGCGGGGGTGGGCGGCGACTGGTACGACGTCATCCCGCTGCCCGGTGCCCGGGTGGCCCTGGTGGTCGGCGACGTCGTCGGACACGGCCTGCACGCCGCCGCGACGATGGGCCGCCTGAGGACCGCGGTCCACAACTTCGCCGCCCTGGACCTGCCTCCGGACGAGCTCCTCGCGCACCTGGACGAGCTGATCACCCGGATCGACCGGGATGCGACAGTCGAGGGCAACACCGAGTCCATCACCGGTGCCACCTGCCTGTATGCGGTCTACGACCCGGTCTCCGGGCGGTGTGTTCTCGCCCGGGCCGGTCATCCCGGTCCGGCGCTGATCTCGCCCGACGGCTCCGTGACCTTTCCCGACGTCCCCGTCTCCCCACCGCTCGGCGTGGGAGCAGGTCTGCCGGTCGAGACCGCGGAACTCCAGCTGGCCGCCGACAGCCGACTGGTCCTCTACACCGACGGCCTGGTCGAGGCCCGCGGCCGTGACATCGACACCGGGCTCGGCATGCTGAGGGAGGCGCTCGCCCGGGCGGACGGCGCCACCCCGGACGACACCTGCCGGACGGTGCTCGACGCGATGCTGCGCACCAGGTCGAGTGACGACGTCGCCCTGCTCGTCGCACGCACCCGGCTGCTCGACCCGGAGCAGGTCGGGGAGTGGGAGGTGCCCCCCGACCCCGCGGCCGTCTCCCGGATCCGCACCGAGGCCACCCGCAAGCTGGAAGCCTGGGGGATCGGCGAGGCCGCCTTCACGACCGAGCTGATCCTCAGCGAACTGGTGACGAACGCCATCCGGTACGGAGCCAGCCCCATCAGCCTGCGGCTGCTGCGCGACCGTGACAGCCTGATCTGCGAGGTCGGCGACGGCACCAGCACCTCCCCGCACCTGCGCCGCGCGGCCTTCACCGACGAGGGGGGACGTGGTCTGTTCCTCGTCGCGCAGATGTCCCGCCGCTGGGGGACCCGGTACACCGACCGAGGCAAGATCATCTGGGCCGAGCAGGCGCTCGGCACCGGAGCCGCCGGGGACCTGAGCGGTCTCTTGATGGCGGACCTGTGAGACGAACGGAAAATCGGTGCACCGCACACCCGGGGGTGTGCGCACGCGCGCCGGGAGCGTTCAGGAGCCGTCGTCGGCCGTGAAGTACGGAATCTTGGCCGGGTCCTGGTTGAACGCGGCCCCGAGGTAGACGGCCGACAGTTTGGCGAGCGTCCCGTCGTCGATCAGCTGCATGATGATCAGATCCAGCTCGCCCTTGTCGGGTGACCCCTTCGGGTACAGGGCGCCGTACCCCTGGTCGGTCCTGTACTGGCCCACCAGTCGCACCCTGCCCTCCCGCTTCTGCGGATACGCCAGCAGAATCGTCGTGTCGTGGACGACCGCGTCGATCCGGTCCTCCTCGAGCGCCGTGACCATCTCGGGATCGTTGGCGAAGACGGTGACGGGCTTTGCCGGCTTGAGGCGGTCCTTGACGAACGTCTCACCCGTGGTGCCCTCGGCCACTCCGATGCGGACGTCGCGGATGTTGTCCTCGTCGATCTTCTCACCGTCCCTGATCAGCACTCCGAGGGTCGAGGAGAGGTAGGGCGGGGAGAACGCGGCGACCTTGCTCCGTTCAGGGGTGATCGTGATCTGCGCCAGGGCCAGGTCGAAGTCCTTCGTCCGGCCGGACACGACCTCGGGGAAGGGCGCGTTCACCACTTTCACCCGGTCGAGTCCGGACCTGTAGGCGATGTTGGCGGCCATGCAGTACTCGTAGCCGCTCTTGACGGAATCAGGTGTGCTGCCGTTCCACCAGCCGGGCGCGGGCAGGGTCGTCTTGACCGTGAGGGCGCCCGACGTCACGGGCGACAGCTGGAACTCCCCGTAGCGTCCCGAGACCTGACAGTCGCCGTAGTGGGCGTTCGACGACTTCGACCCGCCTTCGTCGCAGGCCGGTGTCGCGACGATCAGCGCCCCGCTGGCGGCCAGAGAGACGATCGCTGCCGCGGTGCGCTTCATTGCACCTCCGGTAGGGGCGTATTCCTTGAGTCACCATAAATCACCCCGATCCATACGACCGCTGGAGCCACGTGGGAGGACTCCCGGGTCGCGGTCGGATCGCCCGTCCTCCGGTGGTGTCGCGGCGGCCGGCCGGAAGCGCGGGTGAGCCGTTCGAGGACGGCGCCGACCCCGATCGGTGCGCCGTCGGATCCTGGCGCGGTCTCGGGTGAACGGGTTGGACCGAACTCCCGGCAGAGGGTCGAAGCGCCCATCCCCGCCGCACCGCGCACGATGGGACGGTGACAGCGGGGCCGGATCCCCGATCAGCCGGCCGAAAGGTGGTGGGGACGGTGCAGACGCCCCTCGTCCTGGGCATCCTGGGCGTGGGTGAACCGGAATCGCTCGTGCCGGAGGGGCACGACGACCGCACCGGCTGCCGTGCACGGGACGACCGGTCACTCCCATGCACGCTGCAGGCCGGTCGGCCCACGCCTCACTCCATCACGCCGCCCGGGCCGTGCCCGCCGTCGAACCGCTGGGGGTACGAGCGATGATTGCCGCGCTGCGGGCCGTGGAGGCAGTGGTCCTCGACACCGACGGAGTGATCACCGACTCCGCACGGGTCCACGCCGCGGCGTGGAAGCAGGCCTTCGACGCGTGCCTGCGGGAGCACCCGCCCGCGGATCCTGAGCTGAGGCGCCCTTTCGACACGGGTCAGGACTATCTGCGGTATGTGGACGGCAGGTCGCGGCTGGACGGCGCCGCCGGATTTCTCGCCTCACGCGGTCTGCGGCTGTCCGACGCCATGGTGCGATCCGTCGCCGCGGCCAAGGAGCGGCTCTTCACCGAGCGGTTGCGGGAGGGCGGTATCGACGCCTACCCGGGAACGGTGACGCTGTTGCACGCGCTGCGCCACGAGGCAGTTCCCCTTGCCGCTGCCTCCGCGTCCCGCCACGCCGGTGAGCTCCTCGAGGGTGCCGGAGTGCTGGAGCTCTTCGACACGCTCGTGGACGGCGGCGAAGCCGCCCGCCTCGGGCTGGCGGGCAAGCCCGACCCGGCGCTCTTCCTGGAAGCCGCCCGCCGGCTCGGTGCACCCGCGGCCCGTACCGCGGTCGTCGAGGACGCCCTGGCGGGGGTGGAGGCGGGCCGACGCGGGGGATTCGGCCTGGTGATCGGCGTGGACCGGGCCGCGGAACCGGACACCGGCGCAGCATTGCTCCGGCACGGCGCGGACCTGGTGGTCCACGACCTGGCCGAGCTGCTCGACGACCACGCGGACGAGAAGGACTGACGATGCCGGACTGGACGCGGACGAGAAGGACTGACGATGCCGGACTGGACGTGGACGTACGAGGGCTACGAGCCGGATGCCGAGCGGCTCAGGGAGTCTCTGTGCACCCTGGGGAACGGCTACTTCGCCACTCGCGGAGCTGCCCCGGAATGCGCGGCGGATTCCGTGCACTACCCAGGCACCTACGTGGCGGGTTGCTACAACCGCCTCATCTCCGAGGTGGCCGGACGGCGCGTCGAGAACGAGGACATGGTCAACCTGCCCAACTGGCTTCCGGTGCACTTCCGTTCAGCCGCCGGCGATGCCCCCGTCCCGTGGCTCGCACCTGACACGGCGACACTCCTCGACCACCGTCTCTCCCTGGACCTGCGGTCCGGAACCCTGGAGCGGCATGTGCGGTACGAGGACGACGAAGGGCGCAGGACGCACGTGCGGCAACTGCGCCTGGTCCACATGGCACATCCTCATCTGGCCGCCCTGCGCACCGAGTTCACCGCCGAGAACTGGTCCGGCGACCTCGAGGTCGAGACCGCGATCGACGGTGCCGTGACGAACTCCGGAGTGGACCGCTACCGGCAGCTGAACGGCAACCACCTGACCCAGGTCGACACCGGCAGTGCCGCCGCGGACACCGTGTGGCTGCGCTGCCGCACCAGCACCTCCGACATCCATGTCGGTATGGCCTCCCGCACCACGGTGAACGGGCCCCTCACGCAGAGCTCCGACCGCCACACCAAACTGCGTGCCGCGCAACTCCTCGAACTCCCCCTGCTGCAGGGCAGTCCCACCACGGTCGACAAGACCGTTGCCCTGCACACCTCCCGGGACCCGGCGATCGGTGATCCGCTGCGGGCAGCGGTCGACCGCGTGGGCAGCGCACCCGGCTTCGACGCGCTGCTCACGTCGCACCGAACGGCCTGGCGGCAACTCTGGCGCGGAGCGCGACTGGACGTCGCCGGTGACACCGGCCGCATCCTGCGGCTCCACCTCTTCCACGTGCTGCAGACCCTCTCCCCGCACACCGCGGACCTGGACGTCGGCGTCCCGGCCCGGGGACTGCACGGCGAGGCCTACCGCGGTCATGTCTTCTGGGACGAGCTGTTCGTCCTGCCGTTCCTCAACCTGCATTTCCCGGAGGTCTCACAGGGGCTCCTGAGTTATCGCCACAGGCGGCTCGAACAGGCCCGCACCGCCGCCCGCGACATCGGGCGCAAGGGCGCGCTCTATCCGTGGCAGAGCGGCAGCGACGGCCGTGAGGAGACCCAGCAACTGCATCTCAACCCGCACTCGGGCCGATGGCTGCCCGACCACTCCCGGCTCCAGCACCATGTCGGCTCCGCCGTCGCGTACAACGTGTGGCAATACTGCGAGTCCAGTGGGGACACGGAGTTCCTGCACACCAAGGGCGCGGAGATGCTCCTCCAGATCGCCCGGTTCTGGGCGTCGTCCGCCGTCCACGACGACGGTCTGGGCCGCTACAGGATCCGCGGTGTCGTCGGCCCGGACGAATATCACGACGCCTACCCGGGCGCGAAGGAACCGGGGCTGGACGACAACGCGTACACCAATGTCACGGCTGCCTGGGTGCTCGCCCGCACCCTCGACGTGCTGCGCACCCTTCCCCAACCGCGCCGCCGGGAACTGTTCGAACGGACCGGGCTGGAGTCCGGTGAACTGGAGCGCTGGGAGGACGTTTCCCGCAAGCTCCACGTCCCCTTCCACGCCGGTGTCATCAGTCAGTTCGACGGATACGGCGACCTCGCGGAACTGGACTGGGAGGGCTACCGGGCCCGTCACGGGAACATCAGACGCCTCGACCGGATCCTCGAAGCGGAGGGCGACACCGTCAATCGCTATCAGGCGTCGAAGCAGGCCGATGTGCTGATGCTCGGCTACCTCTTCCGGCCCGACGAGCTCCGGCGTCTGTTCCGCCGGCTCGGGCACGATCTCGACGAGCAGATGTGGCGCCGCACCGTCGACTACTACCTGCAGCGCACCAGCCACGGCTCCACGCTGAGCGGACTGGTCCACGGCTGGGTGCTCGCACGCGCGCGCCGAGCCGATGCCTGGATGTTCTGCCGGGAAGCGATCGAGGGCGACATCGCGGATCTGCAGGGCGGGACCACGGGAGAGGGGATCCACCTCGGCGCCATGGCCGGCACCCTCGACCTGGTCCAACGCGGACTGACAGGCCTCGAGACAGGATCCGGCGCACTGCGTCTCGACCCTGTACCCCTCCCCGAACTCAGCGAGTACAGCTTTGCCCTGCGCTATCGAGGCCACTGGGGGGTACGGCTGCGCATGCGGTCCGGGCAGCTCGACGTCAGCGTCCCTCCCTCCGACTGCGCGCCGTTTTCCGTCGAGATCCC
Source organism: Streptomyces sp. NBC_00887 (assembly GCF_045207585.1). Classification (NCBI taxonomy): domain Bacteria; kingdom Bacillati; phylum Actinomycetota; class Actinomycetes; order Kitasatosporales; family Streptomycetaceae; genus Streptomyces; species Streptomyces sp. NBC_00887. Next base: position 3,370,389 of record NZ_CP108788.1, on the reverse strand, counting down.
CGACCGGACGGTCTCCCTCGAACCAGGGGAATCGTGTCGACTGATTTTGCCGGACCACTGATCCCCGGGCCGACCCACAAGAAGGCCGACAGCACGGTCTGGGTGCCGGTCGAGGCCGTCACCCGGCGGGACGCCGCCGCCTTCTCCCGACCCGCAGGCCCAAGGAGGGCAGCACCACTGATGTACGAGAACGAGGACTCCGCCCCCGTCCGCTACGACCTACTGGTCGTCGGTTCGGCCAATGCCGACCTGGTGATCGGCGTCGAGCGCCGCCCGGCACCCGGGGAGACGGTGCTCGGCTCCGACCTCGCTGTCCACCCGGGCGGCAAGGGAGCCAACCAGGCCGTCGCCGCCGCCCGCCTCGGGGCGCGTACGGCGCTGCTGGCCCGGGTCGGCGACGACGCCCACGGTCGCCTCCTGCTGGAATCGCAGCAGCACGCGGGAGTCGACACCGGCGGAGTCCTCGTCGGCGGGGCGCCCACAGGGGTCGCCCTGATCACCGTCGATCCCTCGGGCGACAACAGCATCGTCGTCTCCCCGGGGGCCAACGCACGGCTGACCCCCGAGGACATCAAGGCTGCCGGCCCCCTGTTCCGCGCGGCCCGGGTCGTCTCCGTACAGCTGGAGATCCCCCTGGAAACGGTCGCTGAGACGGCGCGTTCCCTCGCCCCCGGAACCCGTCTCGTCCTCAACCCCTCCCCACCCGCGGCCCTGCCCGAGGACGTACTGACGGCCTGCGACCCGCTCGTGGTCAACGAGCACGAGGCGCGGTACGTCCTCGGCATCCTCGGCGACACGGCGGGCCCCGCACCGGAGGACTGGGCACGGACCCTGCTCACGCACGGCCCGCGCTCGGTCGTCGTCACGCTGGGCGCGGCGGGCGCACTGGTCGCCGACGGCCGGACGGCCGACTGCGTCCGCGTACCGAGCCCCGAGGTCGACGCGGTCGACACCACCGGCGCGGGCGACGCGTTCACGGCCGCGCCGGCCTGGCGCCTCGGGCTCGGCGAGGAGCTCGCGGGGGCTGCCGCGTTCGCCGTCCGGGTGGGCGCGGCGGCCGTCACCGGGCAGGGCGCGCAGGCGTCCTTCCCGACCGCCGCACAGGTCGCCGAACTGTGAAGGGACGAGGGCGTCCTGAACCGTCATCTCGCGCGAGCTCCGGTCGAGTTGACCCATGAACCGGACGGATCATCGCGGCCCGACCAGCGGTTCGCTCAGCTCGATGGAGCGCAGGGCAGCCGCCAGTGCCCGCTCGTCGCCGACGTCGAGAGCCGTGTCGGTCAGCTTGATGACGTGTTCGTCGCCGTGCCTCATGGCCCGTTCGAAGACCTCTTCGGGCGTGAAGGCGCCCGGCGGGTTGTACGCGACGGGGGCGTCGGGCGCGTACATGGCGGTCACCGCGGCAGATGCCGTCCAGGCGGCCCGCAGGCTCGGTGCCCACAGGACACGCGGGAGTGCGGGCAGGGTCCGCAGTACGGCGTTGGGGGCCGTGGCCGCGTGGACCAGCATCGTCTCCTCGCCGTGCCCGTGCGTGGCGTACCGGTGGGTGGCCGCCCGCACGAGTTCGGTGAGGCGGTCGTGCGCCTCGTCCGGGTCCGTGACCGTTGTCGCCCACACCGGCAGCCCCGTGACGCGGCCGAGCCTGGCGGTGAAGCCGCCGTCGCGTTCGGCGATCGGGGCCACCGCGTCGAGGGCGGCGGCCGCGGTGTCCGTGCCGGGCAGCGGGGCGAGGCCCGCGACGGGGTGGAAGCGGGCGGCCCAGTAGCCGAGTCCGTGGGCCAGCTCGGTCAGTCGCGGCCCGGTGACCCCGCCGGCCCCATCCGCCTCGTTCCCTTCGGCGGCCAGCAGCGTGCGCACGGCGTGCCCCACCCGGATCACCGGGTGCGTCGAACCGCCGTACATGCCCGGCAGTAGACGGGGCCACCACTCGGCGAGCACGTCACGCCAGGGGCGGTCGGCGACCTCCCGGCCGAAGTGATCGATCCAGTCGGCGGCACGGCGCGAATCGCCCAGAGCCGACTGCCAGTTGCCGGCCGTGACGGCCTCGAACCGGGAAGGGAACTCCTCGAGTTTGGGTGTGTACAGGTCGAGCCACCGGTGCACCGACCCGGATCGACCGTGCGCGGCCAGGGCTTCGACGGCCATCGGCGCGTGGTTGGTGAGCCGCCCGAGCCGCTCCGGCCCCGAACTGTGCAGCCGCTGGAGTGCCTCGTCGAGAATGCCTGTCGTAACCATGGCAAGGACGCTAGGCAAGACACGTACGCGGCGTAACGGGCTGAAGACCTAGGACCACCGTCCGTCGGCCGTACGACTTCGGTCGAGGCCCGTACGGATTTCGGCCCCTGCCCCTACGGGATCGGGGCGAGGCATCCCCGCAGCCGGGTGACGCGGCGCGAGCGGACGGAAATGTCTGGCAGCCCGGCGGGGAGGGCGCTAGGCTGCCCCGCGATGAAGACATACTCCAGTCACAGATTGGGGGACCCGTCCACGCAAGGTGAGTGCTGATGCTCACTCAGACCGCGCATGGGGAATCCCTCCCGTCCTACTGGCCGCGCGTGCGCGAGTTCGCCGTGCCGCCCTCCATGATCGAGACTGCGACCGCCCGCCGTCGTGCCGGGGACTGGGCAGGAGCGTGCGCCGCCGCAGGCGTCGACGTCGATCTCGACCTACGGTCCGTGGCGCGACTCCACGGTCAGGAACGTGCGGCCCGGATCCGGGCCGACCTGCGCCAACTGGCACCCGACCTGCTGCGCTGGCACATGCCGAGGATCGGTCCGCACGGCTTGCTGCGCCCGGGTGTGACGATCGCCCTGGCCCGCTACGAGGCCGCGCGGAACGACGGCGTACGCCCGTTGCACCTCGTGGTCCGGACCCCGCCGGCCTGGGCGGATGCGGGTCAACGGATGAGCCTCGCCCTGTGGGACGGATCCCACGCCGGTGCGGGCGCCCGCCGCCATCCGCATCCTCATCCGAACCCACGGTTCCGCCTCGACCTGCACCGCCACCTGTGGGACGCGCGCAGAACCGGCGAGCTGCGGATCCGTTCCGGGGCCGGCCGGCAACCCCTCGGCCGCCCCGCAGAGGACCCGGACGGCCTGGAGTTGGTGCCGCAGGGGCGCGCCTGCGCCGTCGACCGGTGGGCGGACGAGGCCCGGATGCTGCTCCAGGCAGAGGGGCGGACGTCCGGAACCGTCGCCGTGCGCCTCGGAGGCCGGTACCGGCTCCACCTGCACGTCCTCGCGGACGCGGACCGTCCCGGCCCGCCATTCGTGCGGATCGCCGAGACGAGGAATGTTGACGGCGCACCGGCTCCACCGGTCCTCCCGGACGCGGCGACCTGGGTACTGCCCGACCTCGAACTCCTGCGTACCGGCGCGGTCGAGGCCGACCGGCTGCACCCGCTGGTCGTCGCGGCACTCGTACCTGACCACGTACCGGCCGGGCCGTCGCCGGCCCCGCACGGGGCTGGACAGCCGCGGCTCGTGGACTGCCGGGGCGCTCAGCACCGGATCGGCCTGGTGGACGGGGTACTCGCACCGCTGGACCACGACCCGGTCGAGATCCGCAGGGAGGAACTGCTGGTCGCACTGACCGGCACCCCGCTTCCCTGCCTGCGGGCCATCGACGAGGCGCACCGTCGTCCGGACTGCCTCACCGGCGTCCGCGAACGGCTCGACCACGGTGACACCGCCGGTGCGCTGGCCGTCGTCGAGGGCCTGCTGGGTCCCGGGGCGGTGCTGCGCAGCGGTGCCCTGCGGGACGAACTGGAGGCGGCCGCCCAACGGCGGATCACCTACGGCCTGTTCAGGGCGGACCTGATCGGACCGGGCCCGGTCCGCTACCGCCCGGACCACGTCCTACTCCGCGACCCCCGTTCGCGTCCGCGCCACCTGACCCCCCGCTGACCCGGGGGACCTCCGTCCCCACGCCCTGCACCCCCGTCCTCCTTCGCCCCGTTCTTCTTCGTTTCCCGGTTCTCGCCGTACCCCACCACGAACACACAAGGTGATCACACATGTCCACTTGCACGCCGCCCGTCACGAACGCCACCCCTACCGACCGAGCCCGCCTCTCCCAACTCGTCGTCGCCGACGGGCTGATGGCCCTGCTGCGCGACACCACCACGGAATCGCGCCCCGACGAACAGCTGGAGGCCCTCACGCTGGCCGTGGCAGCCGATCTGCCCGTACTCCTGTGGGGTGAGCCCGGGATCGGGAAGACGGCGGCCATCACCCAACTCGCCGAGTCCCTGGACCTGCCGCTGACCACGGTCATCGCCAGCGTCCACGAACCGTCCGACTTCTCGGGGCTTCCCATCGTCGGTGACGACCCCGCGGCGAACGGTGTCCCGATGGCCCCGCCGGACTGGGCGGTGCGCCTCGTACGGGCCGGCCGGGGGCTGCTGTTCCTGGACGAGCTGTCCACCGCGCCGCCGGCCGTTCAGGCCGCCCTGCTCCGCCTCGTGCTTGAACGGCGGATCGGCGCCCTGCAACTGCCGCCGGGCGTCCGTATCGTGGCCGCCGCGAACCCGCGGTCCTCGGCTGCCGACGGCTGGGAACTGAGCCCGCCGCTGGCCAACCGGTTCGTCCACCTCCAGTGGCATCACGACCACGAGGTCGTGGTGCGCGGCCTCGGCGGTACGTGGCCCCGCGCCACACTGCCGCAGCTCGACCCCGGGAGGCTCTCGGAGGCCGTGGACTTCGCCCGCCGCGCGGTGTGCGGGCTCCTCGCCGCCCGCCCCAAGCTCGTGCACCAGTTGCCCAGCAGCGAAACGCGCAGGGGCGGCCCCTGGCCCTCGCCCCGGAGCTGGGACATGACCCTGTGCCTGATCGCCTTCGCGACCGCGGCCGGCTCCTCCCGCGACGTACTGTCCCTGCTGGTCAGGGGTGCTGTCGGGGACGGGCCGGGGCTGGAGCTGCTGGCGAGCCTGGACCGGATGGACCTCCCCGACCCCGAGGAACTCCTCGCCGACCCGGCGGGCGCCGCCCTCCCCGAGAGGGGCGATCTGCGCCAGGCCGTGCTCGACGGTGTGGTGGCGGCGGTCCGCAACCGCCCGGACCGGTCCCGCTGGGATGCGGCGTGGGCGCTCCTCGTCAGGGCGCTGGAGACCGGAGCCCCGGATCTGGTGGTGGTGCCCGCGACCACGCTGGCCTCGCTGCGGCAGGAGAACTGGGACGTCCCCGCGTCGATCGAACGGCTCGCCGGAGTGGTGTCCATGTCCCGGCGCGCGGACCACGCCGCTGCCCGGGCCGCGGTCGCCACCAAGGCCCGCCGATGAATCCGGGAGCAACGGGGGCACTGGACCTCGACAAGCTCTTCGCCGCCCGGCTGCACGCCGCCCGGGCCCGCCCCTACCTGGCGACGGCGCTGTTCGCCCTGCACACCGTGGAGTCGTGGCGGGTGCCGACGATGGGCGTCGACCGGTACTGGCGCTGCTACGTCTCGCCGGCGTTCGTGGCGCGCACATCGGAGGAGGAACTGGCCGGGGTATGGGTGCACGAGGTGTCGCACCTGCTGCGCGACCACCACGGGCGCAGTGACCGGGTCGCACGGGAAAGAGGGCTGACCGGCCCCGGCGAACGGCTGCGGATGAACATCGCCGCCGACTGCGAGATCAACGACGACGCGTTCGGTGACGGGCTGGTTCGGCCCGAAGGCGCCGTCCGGCCGGGGACCTTGGGACTCTCCGAGGGTCAGCTCATGGAGGACTACCTCCGCCAGTTCCGGCTGGGGCCGTACACGGAGGGTCTCGCCTGGCTGGACTGCGGCAGCGGCGCCGACGGACTGGAGCGGGAGTGGGACCTGGGTCCGGACGGCGCGTACGGCCTCAGCGCGCAGGAACGGGACGCGGTGCGGTTCCGGGTGGCGCAGGGCATCACCGGCCGTCCGGGGGACACCCCTCAGGGGTGGCAGCGGTGGGCGGAGGAGGCGTTCCACCCGCCCCAGCCGTGGCGGGAGTTGCTCGGGGCCGCTGTCCGCTCGGCCACGTCGGGTGCGGGAGCGGGCGAGGACTACACCTACGGCCGCCCTTCACGGCGCTCGGCCGGAATGCCCGGCGTCGTCCTGCCGAGCCTCCGGCGCACACCGCCCCGGGTCTCCGTGGTCATCGACACCTCCGGATCGGTCAGTGACGCCGAACTGGGCAGCGCTCTCCTCGAAGTCGCCGCGATCTCCCGTGCCGTGGGCGGCCGCCGTGATCTGGTCAGTGTCCTGCCCTGTGATGCGTCCGCCCGGGTCGTCCACCCGCTGTGCCGTGCCGAGGGGATCCCGCTGGTCGGCGGTGGCGGCACGGATCTGCGGACAGGTTTCGCGAAGGCGCTGCGGACGCAGCCCCGGCCGGACGTCATCGTGGTGCTGACCGACGGGCAGACGCCCTGGCCGAGTGCGCAACCGGCGTGCCGGACGGTGGTCGGCCTGTTCCCCCGGCGGGACGCGGGCGAGGGAGGGTGGGACGAGGACGATCCCGACTACGTCCCGGACTCGCCGCCCGCGTGGGCACGAGTCGTCGACATCGGGTAGCCGCCCGCGGTCACCGCCTCACGCCCGTGCGCCCACGGACCCGAGATCCAGCGGCGGTGAGGGAAGCCCGAGGCGGGCGGCGATGATCCGCACCGTGCGGGCGCCGTCGGCATTGAAGCCGGGGTCGGTGTCGTACGGGGTGTCCCGCCCGACGATCCGGGCATCCAGCAACTCGCGTACGAACAGGTCGGCCATGGCTCCCGAACGCCGTGACTCGCGGCGCCCGCCGAGGTTGAAGTACGTCTGCTCGAACCCGCCCCGACTGTAGGCGAACTGGAAGGGGTGCTCGGGGCAGTGAGGGACCATGTAGTTCTGTCCGTGCGGGCACGGGCACGCGGGTGTGGACGCGAGGAACACGGATTCCACGCCATCCGGATCGCTCGCCCGGTCCGCGTGGCGGAAGCCGGTGATGTTCCGCGCCAGCTCCCAGGCGGACTCCCGGTCCTGGGCGGCGTAGGCGTCGTGCGTCACCCATACCCAGCCGGACGACTCGCCGGAGGCGACGGCGGGGCGATCTGCCTGGGCGAAGACGGCCGAGACAGCGGGCAGGGTCATGCCCTTGCAGAAGGTGACGAAGGTGTTCGGGGTCAGCCAGGTCACGTCGATACCACCCCCGCGGACAGGGGCGGCGAGGGCAGGGCGAAGTAGCCGGCAATCACCTTCACCAGACGTGCGTGATCGTCGTAGTGGTGGTCGAAACAGTCGTGACCCTGGTCCTCCTGGTGTCCGCACTCCCTGTCGGGGCCGATGACGCCCGCGTCCAGCAGCTCGGCGGACAAGTGGTCCGGGTTCGCGCCCACCCGCTGCTCGACGTCTTCGAAGCTGAACCAGAGGACCAGGCGCCCGTCCCGGTGGTAGCCGAACGCGGGCGGGAAGCCCTTGGCGCTGCACGGCTCGGTCACGAACACGACGATCTCGACGTCGTCCGGGCACAGGGCGTCGTAGTCGACGTCGTCGTAGTCCTCGATCTCCCAGTTGTGCATGGGGTGCACCGCCCACGCCCACCCGTCGGCTTCGCCGGACGCGAGCGTTTCGCGCTGCCGGTCGCGAAGGCCCCTGGTGAGGGTGTCGACGGATATGCCCCGGGCGAGGACGAGATTCACCTCGTCGTGGGGGAAGGAATCCCGTATCCAGCTGATCATGCGACGACCCTAGACGCAGGCTCTGACATTCGGCGGCACGGTATTCCGCATCGGAGTGGGGACGAACGGATCGTGCCGCCGGCCTGGTTCGCCGGCGCCACGGCCTCGCGCGCAGGGCGTCGCCCTTCCTGCCGGGAGATGCAAGTCGACGCCTTTCGGCTCCGGTTGCTCCGCATCGGCGCGCCCCCGTTGGTCCGGACGCGGCTTCGGGCAGGGTTGCCCTGTCGCGTTTGGGTGACTCTGTCACGAAGGGGAGCGGTATGCAGGAGTGTCGGCCACTGCGCTCGACGCCGAGGACCGTAACCCTTCAGCTCCACAGGCGGCCCTCCGGCCCGCTGCCGTGGCTGATCGCGGTCGCCGTGGTCTTCGTCGTCGTCCAACTGGCCGTCGTCGTACCGGGGTCGGGGCTGGCCTGGGACGAGACCGTCTACGTCAGCCAGGTCGGCGGCAACGCCCCGCCCGCGTTCTTCAGCGCGCCCCGTGCGCGCGGCATCTCCTACCTCGTCGCTCCGGTCGCCACCCTCACCACCTCCGCGACCGTGCTGCGGATCTACCTCGCCCTGCTCTCCGCTGCCGCGCTGGTCGTCGCCCTGTGGGTCTGGCGGAAGGTGCTTTCCGCCGCCGTACTCGTGGGCGCGGGCGCACTGTTCGCCGGGCTGTGGCCCACCCTGTTCTACGGCCCGATGGCCATGCCGAACCTCTGGTGCGCGCTGGGAGCCCTGGCCGCCGCCGGCTGGGTCGTGAGAGCCGTGGGCGGCGCCGGTGGACGCGGGGAGCTCGTCGGGGCCGGGGCCGCCGTGGCGTTGGTCGCGCTGATGCGCCCCGCCGACGGGGTCTGGCTGACGCTGCCGTTGGCCCTGGTGGCGGTCCTGGTGCCCGGCCGGCGGCGCCCCGACCTGTGCGCCGCGCTCGTGGTCGGACTGCTGGCGGGCTGCGCACCATGGGTGGTCGAGGCATACGCACACCACGGGGGCGTACGTGCCCGACTGCACCGGGCCAGCGAGATCCAGGGCGGCCTGGGATGGAACACGGCGGTGGACGACCAGGTGAGATCCCTGGAGGGGCGCACCCTCTGCCGTCCCTGCGACATTCCGTGGAAGCGCCCGGGAACGGCCGTGTGGTGGGTAGCGGTTCCCTTCCTCGCCCTTCGGGGAACAGTCGTCGCGCGCCGTGCGGGCCGGGGCACCGCAGCCGTGGTGGCAACGGCGACCGCGGGCTCATCGGCCGTCCCGTACCTCTTCCTCATCGAGTACTCCGCACCCCGGTTCCTCCTCCCGGCCTACGCGTTGCTGGCCGTACCCGTGGCCGAATGCGTCATCCACCTGTTCACACGGGCGCGCGACGCCCATCGGCCGGTGGGCGTCGCGTTGCTCACCGTGGTCCTCGCAAGTCACCTCGCCGTTCAGCTCCAGGTCCTCAGCCGGGTGGCGGCCAGCAGCCACTCCACGAGCGCCGACTACGCGGCCGTCGCCGGCGCGTTGAACCGGCTCGGGGTCCGTCCACCGTGCGTGGTCAGCGGGGAGCAAGCCGTCCCCATCGCGTACTACGCCGGCTGCTCCTCGCGTCAGACCAGCGGGCACGATACGAGCATCACGCCCGGGGCCATCAGGGCAGCCGCACGCCGGACACCGGTGGCCGTCCTCGTGACGGGCAGTGCCGAGCCGCCCGCCTACGCCCGCGCATGGCGCTCCGTCCCCCTGCCGCACACGCGGGGCGCCGGGCCGTACCGGGGTCTCCTTTCGTCAACGGACACCGCTTCGGACGCGGCTGCAGCGGGTCGGCCGGGCTACGGCGTTCCACCCAGCTTCTCCTCGATCCACGTGACACCGAAGCGCACGACCTCGACGGCCTCGAAGAGGTGGCTGTTCGCTGCGCCGACCTGGCCCCTGCGGCCGATTCCGGCGGCCAGCATGTCCACGACGACGGCCTCGAACGGATCCTGGCCCCCGGACACGACGGAGGAGTAGTCGAAGGCGCCGTGCTCCGAGTCGATGTCGCGGAACCGCCGCCAGGTCCGCCGCCCGTCGACGCGGATCGGCTGCTCGTAGTCCACGAACCGCTTGCCCGGTGCCACGGCGAGCGCCTCGGCGTGGTGCAGGAGCGTGAGGGTGTCCAGCGGGGCACCCAGGAGAAGGACCCGGCCGCCCAGGGCGACCAGTTTCGCCAACGGGCTGCCGGGGCCGTGCGGGTGGTCCCAGGGGTGGTCGGCCATCAGCGCCGGAGCGGCGGCACCGAGTGCGGCGAAGCTCGCGTCGGGGTGGCGGCTGCGGACGGCGCCCGGCCGCCGGCGCAGTGCCTCCGGCAGACGGCCCACGTCGTGGTCCGACTCGCTCAGTTCGGGGTCGTACGCGGGATGCTCCGCGCGCACGGCGTCCTGCCACGCCTGCGGCCATTCGGTGAAGCCGTAGGGCGGGGCGTCGTTCCAGCCGCACGTCACCATCAGGGTCCCGTGGTCCCCGACGACGTCGCCGAGCGCGTCGATGACCGTCTGAGGGCCGCCCGCCACGTATCCGATCGCGGACATCCGCGTATGGAACATCACGACGTCACCGCCGGTGAGACCGAGCGCGGTCAGGTCCTCGACGAGGCGACCACGGGTGACGGGGCCGTCTGCGCGCCGGAGCGATGCCGAGTCGTCCATGGACGCGAAGATATCCGCCGCCCGGCAGGCGCGGGGAGGGACGCGCTAGGATCGGCCGCGTGACTGCCGGGTCGGCCATGGGCCATGTACGAGAGAGGCGCCCGGCCTTGGCATGACCGCGTGGCGGGCGCGAGCCCCGCCCTCCCTCCGTGTCGTCCGTCCGGTGCCCGCCTGCGGCGCCGTCGTCCCAACGGAACCCACGAACCGGAGAGTTGTCACAGATGTGCAGCCAGTACGCACCCGAGCAGGGTGTCACCACAGTCCAGCTCGACCACACCGCCGTGTACGCCACCGACCGGCACCTGTCGGCCGAGTTCATGGCCACGATCCTGGGGCTGGAGGTGGGCCGTCAGTTCGGCCCGTTCCTGCCCGTCGACCTCGGCAACGGCGTGACGCTCGACTACTACGAGAAGCGGGACGAACCGATCCAGGGGCAGCACTACGCGTTCCTCGTGCCCGACGCGCAGTTCGACGCCATGATCGGCCGCCTCGAAAAGCTGGGCGTCACCTATTACGCGGACCCCGCCCACACCGAACCCGGCCACATCAACCGGCTGTTCGGCGGCCGCGGCGCGTACTTCGACGACCTGGACGGCCACAACATGGAGATCATGACCCGGCCCTACGCCCGGCCGTAGGAGACCGCGGGCCCTCTCCCTCGCTGCGACGCCGGAGGCAAGGGATCGGCCAGGGAGCGGGCCCTCTCGCATGACGCCCGGGCGCAGGGCGGTCGCCCACCCGTCCCGCGCCCGGCGTCGCGCAACGTCAGGGAGTGACGAGCACCTTGAGCGCCTCACGCCGGTCCATCGCGCCGTAGCCCTCGGCCACCTCGTCCAGGGGCACCGTGCGGTCGAAGACCCGCCCGGGGTCCACCGTGCCGTCCAGCACCGCGGGCAGCAGCTCGTCGATGTAGGCGCGCACCGGAGCCGGGCCGCCGGTGAGGGTGATGTTCGGGCCGAAGAGGCTGCCGAAGCCGATCGCCGCTTCCTCGTACTGCGGTACGCCGACCCGGCTGATCACACCGCCGGGCCGGACGACGCCGACGGCCATGTCGTAGGCGGGCATGTGGCCCACGGCCTCCAGCACCGTGTGGGTGCCCTGCCCGCCGGTCAGCTGGCGGACCTTCTCGATGCCCTCCTGGCCGCGCTCGGCGACGACATCCGAGGCGCCGAAGAAGCGCCCGAGATCGGTGCGGTCCTTGTGGCGGCCCATCAGGATGATCCGCTCGGCACCCAGCTGCCTCGCGGACAGGACGGCCATCAGACCGACCGCTCCGTCGCCGACAACCGTGACCGTGGTGCGCGCGTCGACGCGGGCCTGCTTGGCGGCGTGGTAACCGGTGCCGTACACGTCGGCCAGGGTCAGCAGGGACGGCAGCAGCGGGGAGTCCTCCCCGACGGGCAGCTTGACCAGGGTGCCCTGGGCCTGCGGGACACGCACCGCCTCGGCCTGGGCGCCGCCGACGCCGCCGGAAGCGAAGAACCCGCCCTGTGGGCAGGAGGTGTGCAGGCCCTCCCGGCACAGGTCGCACGTGTTGTCGGCGTACGCGAACGGTGCCACGACCAGGTCGCCGCGCCGGAGGCCGGAGACGTCCGCGCCCAGTTCCTCGACGACGCCGAGGAACTCGTGGCCCATCGGGGCCGGACCGTCGGAGGCCGCCATCGTGTGGAAGGGGTGCAGGTCGCTGCCGCAGACGCAGGAGCGCACGACGCGCACGACCGCGTCGGTCGGGTGCTGGAGGGCCGGGTCCGGCGCGTTCTCCACGCGCACGTCGCCGGCGCCGTACATGAATGTTGCTCGCATGGGGGTCTCTTCTCCGGTGGTGCTCACGGGGGAGGACGGCGGCCCCGGGACCATTCGCCGGGCACTGTCCGATGTCAGCGGCCGGCTGTGCGCGGGCCGCCGTACTGCTCGTCGGTGACCTTCTCCAGCCACGTGGTCTCCGGACGGTCGCCCCCGACGCCCTCCCACAGCGCGAGGTGCTCCGTGAACCGGTCCGGCACGGCGCCGTGCCAGTGCTCCTCACCGGGCGGGCAGGTCACGGTGTCCCCGGGGTGCGCCTCGAGGACCGTGCCGTCCCGGGTGCCGATCAGTGCGATCCCCGACACGATGTGCAGGGTCTGGCCGACGGCGTGGTGGTGCCAGGCGGTGTGGGCGCCGGGGCGAAGCGGACCATGTTGGCGCGCATCCGGGAGGGCTCACGGCCTGCGTGAACGACGTCGAACCACACATCGCCGGTGAACCATTCGGTCGGGGCCTTTGCCGTGGGCTGCTGCTTCACCAATTCCATGGGGCGCCTTCTCCTCGGGAAACACTGCCGATTTCCGGCCGCTCCACCAAGGTTTACACCCGGCTGCGCGTCCGCAAAGGGGAGACTTTCCTCCGGGGAGAGAAACATCCTGGGAGAGATCTCTCCCCCTCTCACAGCGGCCGGCCGGTGCCAGACTGGAACACATGACCTCCGACGCACACCTGAACGAGCTGGGCGAGTTCCTCAAGGTCCGCCGCAGCGAGCTCAGCCCTCGTACCGTCGGTCTGCCCGACAGCGGCGGCCCGCGCAGGGTTCCGGGACTGCGCAGGGAAGAGGTTGCCCAGCTGGCCTCGATCTCCACCGACTACTACACCCGTCTGGAGCAGGGGCGCATCCAGGCGTCCACCCCTGTGCTGAGGGCGCTCGCCCAGGCCCTCCACCTGGACGACGACCAGCGCGACTACCTCTTCGGCCTCGCCGGCAAGGAGAACGGGCGGCCCCGGCGGCGTGCGCGACAGAAAGTGCAACCGCAATTGCGGCGGGTTCTGGACGATCTCAGTGCCACCCCGGCCGTTGTCCTGGGACGCCGTATGGACGTCATCGCGTGGAATTCACTGGCCGCCACCCTCGTCACGGATTTCGGCAAGGTCCCGGAAAAGCAGCGGAACTACGTCAGGATCCTCTTCACGGATCCCGCCATGCGGACGCTGTACGCCGACTGGGAGACCGTGGCCCGCACCTGCGTCGCCCAACTGCGCATGGAAGCCGCCAAGTACCCGGACGATCCCAGGCTCACCGCCCTCGTGGGGGAGCTCTCCGTCCAGGATCCGGACTTCCGCCAGTGGTGGGCCGCCCACCAGGTCACGACCCTCGGTGTGGGCACCAAGGCGCTCCACCATCCGATCGCCGGCGAGCTGTCCCTGGACTGGGACACGCTCACCGCCACGACCGACCCCGACCAGCAGCTCGTCGTCTGGACGGCGGAGCCCGGCACCCCCTCGCACGACGGGCTGCGCATCCTCGCCTCCTGGGCCGCCGAGCACAGCCCGTCCCCCGACGCCGCCCCCGACGCGGCAGGCTGAGGGGGGGCGGCCGGGTCGTCAGGAACTGCCTACAGCCCGTCCACCAGCTCCGCCAGCGCGGCCGCCAATGCCGTCAGCTCCGGCCCCGCGGGGCCACCCGGCTCGGTCATGTACTGATCGCGGCGGATCTCGATCATCAGCGCGCTGACCCGGCTGTCCTTCCCGTAGTGCTTCAGCGGCACATATGCACCCGGGAACGGACTGTCGAGCCCCGTGCCCCCGAACCCGGCGAACGCCGCCTCGGCCCCGGCCAGCAGGCCGGGCGGTGTGTGGAAGCTGTCGGTGCCCAGGCAGATCGGGGGGCGCGGACCGGCACCGTGCAGCTCGTACGGGAGCGCCGTGCTCGGGTAGGAGTGGACGTCGATGACCACCGCACGCCCCGTGGCGGCCAGCCGTTCGTCGACCGCCTCCGTCATCGCTCGTGCGTACGGATGGAAGTAGCGGTCGAGCAGCGGCTGCGGGTCCACGCCGGCCTTGCGGAGAGGCTCGCGGAGAGTGGTGTGCGTGTAGACCGCGCCCATGCCGACGGCCAGCATCTCCTCCCGGTCGTCGGGGAACCGCTCGGGGTCGACGACGAGGCGCGACAGACCGTTGACGAACTGCCAGGGTGCCTGGGCGCAGGATTCGCGGGCCAGGGCGGCGAGTGCGGCGGTGTGCGCGTCCGTGATGTGGTCGAGCTCCCGCTCCAGCGCTCCGTCGTCCAGCAGGATTCCGTCGCGCACGTGCGCGGGGACGGCTCGGGACGAGTGGGGGACGTGGAGCAGCACCGGTGATCCGGCGGCGCCCGGGACGAGTTGGAACGGCGGGGGCTCAGGGCTCAAGAGGACGGTCCTTCGGGGTGCGCGACGGCGGGCCGGGCGGGAGGAGGGCCGGAGCGCGGTGCGCCCTCCCACCGCGTGCGGCTTCCCCCACCCGTCCGATTGTCCCCTGCGTCCCTACTGGCCGGACGCGACCACCGGATAGTGGTCGGAGAGGTTCGTGTACGTGTAGGCGGTACCCCAACTGCTCACCGTCCAGGGCGCGCTGTTCTCCTTCACCACGTGGTTCGTCCACCCGGACGGCTTCGCGTGGCCCGCGCGGTGCAGGACGTGGTCCAGGTCCTCGCGGGGGTCGTCGGGGTAGCGCTCGGCGGCGATCGAGTTGTCCTGGGTGTCGAACGAGTACGGGTGTCCGGTGCGGGCGTCCGAGTCCACCAGACCGCCGTCGTCGAGCATCGACGCGTACTCGGGGGAGTGCGAGTCGACGTTGAAGTCGCCTGCCACAAGGACCTGTTCGGAGGCGGGGATGTCCTTCGCGTCGAGGAACGCGTCGATCTGCCTGAACTGCAGGCTGCGCATCCGGGCCGCCTCGCCCGCCCCGCATCCGGGGTCGGTCGACTGCGCGTGGGTCCCGACCACGTGCACACGGGCGCCGTTGACGTTCAACTCGGCATACGCGAAGCCCTTGTTGGACCACCAGTCGCTTCCGCAGGCGTCCTTGTAGACGTGCTGCTCCTTGCGGAGGATCGGCCACTTGCTCAGCACGGTGACGCCGCCGTCCTCCGGGGTCGTCGCCGAGTAGGCCCCGCTCGTCGCGTCCCAGCCGCTCTTGCTCCGTCCCACCACCGGCGTCCGGTACGGGTACTGGGCGGAGGCGTTCCGGAGCAGGGCGTCCGACGAGGCGTTGTCGAACGCCTCCTGGAGCACGACGATGTCGTTGCCCTGGAAGAAGGCCGTCCTCGGTATCTCCGCGGCCCGGTGGTCCTGGCCCCAGTTCGGGTACAGGGTCTTGCTGAAGAGAAACGTGTTGTACGTGAGGACGCGCAGCGGCGCGGTGTCCGCCGCCGCTGCCTGCGGGGCGTTGAGCGCGAGCGTGGCTGCGGCGAGCGCGGCGGCCAGAGTCGCGCCGGAGACACGGCGGATGGAGGTGTGCGGCACAGGCTCTCCTGGTGTGGGGTCCGGAGCGGTGACGCCCATCAAACCAGGGGGAGTTACTCGTGGGTAGAGGTGGGATGTACGACGCCTTGCGGCAGCGGTACGAACAGGTCGGAACGGGGAAACCGGCGGCGTCCGTTGTTCCCGTCAGCGGAGCGTCGCGTAGACGATGAGGTTGTCCACCGGGTGCCCCTCGGCGTCGAACGAGCCGTCGCACGTGATGAGCCGGAGCACGCGGGCGCCGGTCTCTCCGTAGACCTTCTCACTGGGGAAGACGCTCTTGCTGACGGTCTCGGTGCCCGTGACCGTGAAGTGCGTACGCTCGCCCAGCCCGTTGAGGATCGTGATGTCCGCACCCAAGGCGATCTTCTTGAGGTCGTGGAAGACGGCCTTGCCGAACCGGGTGTCGTTGTGGCCGATGACGACAGCGGCGCCCGGCTCCCCGGGTACGGCCCCTCCCGCGTACCAGCCAGCCGTCATGCCCTTGTCCGCGGGCGGAACCTCCACGGTGCCGTCCGCGTTGAGTCCCAGCCGCATCAGCTGACTCGTCACCCCGATCGAGGGGATGGAGATCTGCGCGGGAGCCGGTGCGTTCGGGGATTCCGGAGCGTTCGGCGGTTCCGAGGCCCCGGAGACCGACGTGACCGCCGCGGGCGGATGCGCCGCGGTGGAGGATGAGCAGCCGGCGAGCGGGAGCAGGATCAGAGCGGCGGCGGCCGAGGTCATGCGGGCTCGGCGGAGGGCTTGTGCGGTACGGGGCATGGTGGCTCCGGGCGTAGGGGGTCGGGTGGAACAGCAGGTGGCGCCGCCCCGTCACGCGGAGCGGCGCCACCCGGTGGCAGGTCAGTTGCGGTGTGCGGAGCGGCGGCGCAGCACGAACGTGCCGACGCCGGCCAGCAGGGCCGCCCCCGCCGCCGAGCCGTACAGCGCCGTGCCGGATCCCGTCTCCGTGGCCGCGCGCTCACCGGCGGCGACGCCGCCCCGCGGCGTCACCCTGCTCCTGGACTCCTCGGCCGGGGCCGGCGCCGCGGAGGGCTCGGCCTCTTCCGGCGCGGGGCTGGGTGTGGCGGTGCGCTCGGCGGCGGTCGGCACCGGCTTGGGGGTGGCGTCGTCCGCGACGGCCGCGGCCGAGGGGACGAGGACCGCGCCCGCGGCGACGGCGGTGAGGACTGCGGTGCGCAGGGTCGAACGAGTGGACATGTGAAGGACTCCGATTCCAGCCCGGCCTTGGTGGGGCCCGCACGCGAATGCGCATCGGGCGCCGGGCATGCCGACAGACTGGAACGAAGTTGTGTGGAAGCTGTCAGGACGCTGTGTTCATCCCATCAGGGCCGGGACCTCGGGTTCGGGGACAGCCGGGGGCAGCAGCAGGGTGAAGACCGATCCCTCACCCACCGTGCTGACCACGTCGGCCGTCCCGCCGTGCGCCTCGGCGAGCTTGCGGACGATGGCCAGGCCCAGCCCGCTGCCTCCGGTGCGTCGGCTGCGGGACTTCTCGGCGCGCCAGAAGCGGTCGAAGACGTACCGCAGGTCCTCCGGCGGAATGCCGCTGCCGGTGTCGGCGACCTCCAGTGCAACCCGCTCCTCCCCCTCGGCCCCGGAGGCGTACGCGCGCAGTGTCACCCGCCCGCCCGCCGGGGTGTGGCGTACGGCGTTGGAGACCAGGTTGCCCACGGCCTGCCGCAGCCGCACCGGGTCGGCGGTGAGCGCAGGCAGGGGTGGTCCGGCGGTCGGGGCGGCCACCGTCAGACCGACCGCCGCCGCGTCGGCCTGGGCCTGGTGGGCCGAGGCGACATGGGCGAGCAGTTCCTCGATCCGTACCGGCTCGGGGTGCAGGCGCAGTACCCCCGCATCCGCCGCCGACAGGTCCTGCAGGTCGTCGATGATGTGCTGGAGCTGCACCGCCTCCTCCAGGAGCGAGGAGATGAACGTGGCGTCGGGCTCGGCGATCCCGTCCTGCGCGCCCTCCAGCCAGCCGCGGATGTTGCTCAACGGGGTGCGCAGCTCGTGGGCGACGTCGCTGACCATCACCTTGCGCTGCTCCTCCAGCCGTGCACGGTGTGCGGACATGTCGTTGAAGGCGGCGGCCAGTCGGCCGATCTCGTTGTCGGCCGCGACCACCACGGGTGCCGAGTCCTCGCCGTCGCGCATCCGTTGGGCGGCTCCCGTGAGCGCGTGCAGCGGCCGTACGAGCCGGGCCCCGGCGAGCACGGAGGCGCCCACGGTGAGTGCCAGGACGAGCGCCGCGACCCCCGTGATCCTGGCCGTGTTCGCCGGCGACAGGTCGAAGGCGGGAACGGCGCCGCCGCCGGGGTCGCTGATGAACAGCAACGCGGGCGGGGCGACGTAGGAGCTGAGCTGTTCCCGGCGTGCGACGCCGACGCACGAGGCGATGGCCCGGTCGTTCTCACTGGTGAGAGCTGTGGGCGAAGGGGACGGAGCCACCTGGGCCTCCCGGGGGGCGCGGCTCGGCACCGGCGTCGGCACGGCTGTTTCCGCGACCGGGAAGGGCTCGCCGGCCGTGTCCCAGGAGAGGTCGAGGCCGAGCCGGACGGGCTCGCGGCTCTGCCGGCTCAGGCAGGCGTTGGCCAACCGGCTCAAAGCACTGAGCGCCTTCGTTTCGGTCGGGGTCGGGCGGTCCAGAGCTTCCGTCGTGCAGCGGGTGCCCTGCAAGCGGTCGGGATCGTTGCCCACGTCCTGGACACGGGGGCGCCCGCTCGGCCCCTCCACGACGTCCGAGGCGATGCCGGACCGATTGAGGCACTTGGCGACCTCTTCGGCGGTGCGCAGCAGCGACGCACGCTCGGCGTCGGGCAGCCGGAACGGTCCGACGGCGCGGGGGTCGACGCGGTCGCTGCGGGACTTCGTCCCCACGTCGGTCGTCACGGATCCGGCCCCGGACGACAGGGCTGCGTCCACGGACAGGGGGTCCACGACCGCCGATGCCTGGGGCGGCAGGGCCGGCGGGGGAGGGGAGTCGTCGGCGGAGTCGGCGAGGATCCCCCGGCTCTGCGTGGTCAGCGTGATCCGCCGGCCCGACTCGTCGGCCAGCTCGCGCACGGTGGCCCCGACACCGTCCCAGGTGGGGTGCGCCGCCGCGTAACCGAGCAGGGTGTCGTGGATACGGGTGTCGGCGGTGAGGTTCTGCCCCTGCTCCTGCTCGATCGCGCCGGACGTGGTCTGCACCGCCAGCCACGCGGTGGCGGCCACCGAACAGGCGGCGACGAGCGCCGACACGGCCAGCAGACGGCCCAGCAGGCTCTTGCGGAGCGGCAGCCGGTGCCGGTCGTCCTCACCGGCCCGGCGCACGCGAGGCATCCTTCACCGGATCCGTCAGCTTGTAGCCGACGCCGAACACGGTGAGCAGCCGGACCGGTCGGCGGGGTGCGTGCTCGATCTTCTTCCGCAGGTTCATGATGTGCACATCGACGGTGCGGCTGCTGATGTACCGGTCGAACCCGTGCAGCTCCGCCAGCAGTTGCTCCCGCGTGAAGACGCGGTCGGGTTCGGCGGCCATCGCCGCGAGCAGCCGGAACTCGCCCGGCGTGCACTCGATCCGCACCCCGTCGGCCGCCACTTCGTGACGTACGGGATCGACGGTGAGGGCTCCCACCCGCAGCACCCCGCCCTCGCCCGGACCGCTTTCGTCCGGACCCGTACCGCGTCGGGTGCGCCGCAGGAGCGTACGCACCCGGGCCATCAGCTCGCGCGGACTGTACGGCTTGGTCATGTAGTCGTCCGCGCCCAGGTCGAGCCCGAGCAGCAGATCGTCCTCCGTGGCCCGTGCGGTCAGCATGAGAACCGCCAGGTCCCTCTCCTCGGCGCGCAGTACGCGAATGACGTCCAGGCCGTCGGCTCTGGGCATCATCACGTCGAGGACGAGCAGGTCCGGCGTGCCCTGCCGGACCTGCTCGAGCGCCGCGAGGCCGTCCCCCACCACCGTGACCGCGTGCCCCTCACGTTCGAGGTAGCGGCGTACGAGTTCGGCCTGCTTCGCGTCGTCTTCCGCGACTATCACATGTGCGCACACGCGGTTGATCGTAGAGGAGCCCTTTTCACGGCTTCCCTCACCGGTCGAGCAGGTCGACGGCCTCCCGGAAGTCGGCGAGCGCCTCGCCGTACCGCTTCCCCGCGATCAGCAGGGTCGATCGATCCGTCAGGGCCCGGGCGGGCGGGATGCGAACCTGTGCCCCGTCCACCTCGGCCAGTCGGCGGGTGAGGGCCACCCCCTCGTCGAACAGGGGGCGCACGGGGTCGACGAACAGATGGGTGCGCGACTCCCAGTACATCGACGAGCGGATCGTCAGTCGGCGCTGAAGGACGGCCAGTTCGGCGCCCGCCTCGGCTCCGCCCGGTCCATCGCCCTGGCGGCAGCGGCGGCCTCGGTCCGCAGCGCCAGCCGCAGCTCCGGGTCCTGCAGCTCCCGGTAGCCGTACGTCACCAGTTCCGAGGCGAGGCGCGGCAGGTAGACGGCCGGGCTCACCCGGGCGAGTACCCGGTACGCGTCGATCTCCTCGTCGATGGTGATCCTTCCGGATCCGAGCAGCAGCATCCGTGCGCGCAGCACCGCATCATGATCGACGTTCTCGGCGTAATTCATGAGGGTGAATGCGGGAGTCGGCCCAGGGGCCCAACAAGGTTCGGGGACCGTGCTGTCCGTCCTACGAAAACACGGCCTGACCTGTCATGACGGGTATGTCATCGCTCCTCGGGAGGGTGGCGGTGAGGCAGCGGAGCAGCGCCGGGCGGGACACGTCGCGTGTGTCGTCGTCACGCGGCCATGGCCACGGAGGCCCTGCCGAGCGCGGCATCCTTCGCAGGCGCCGCGGACTGCGCGAAGACGACGATCCGCAGCAACGCGAAGCGCCCCACCCCGGCCAACGCGGAGGCCGACAGGTAGACACCCTGCTCCAGCAGCGCCGAGGGCGCGGAGTGCACGGCGTGCAGAACGAGCAGCGCCCCCGTGGTGAACGCGTAGCTCACGGCCACTGTCAGCCCGGACTGCAGGTGGACGCCCCAACCCCTGCGACCGCTCCGGAACGAGACCCGGCTATGCAGCTCGGTCGCTATCACGGTCGAGACGACGGTGACGATCGCGTTGGCGACCATCATCGGCATCGACCCGCTGAGCAGCACGAGCACCCCGCTGGAGGCGAGCCCCACGCCGCCGCCGCAGACGACGAAACGCACGAAGGCCGCGACGAGCGAGCGGGCTGTGCGCGTCGGCCGATCGTCGGGTCGGGGCGAGGGGGCGGTCACGGGGATCCTCCGGAGGGGTGCTGGGACGGTGCTTCGATTCCACCTCAGAACCTAGGGACAGCGCGTCATCCGAACGACCCGGGTAGTCCCCGACTTCGGTGGGGGGTATCCCCCAGTGGTCCCTGGGAGATACCCCCCAGTCGGTGGCGCGGCGGCGGAACGGATCACTGGTCCCACGGTGCGGCGGCAGGGTGGAATCAGGGTCGAAAACCCCTTGTGCGGGGCTGGGGCAGAACCGGTCGCCGAGGACCTGGAACACCCCCACGGCGGCCGCTAAGGGTGGTCGTCGCAGGGCACGAACCTGCTCAGCCAGTAGGTGGTCGGATGTACCGAACGCCCGCACAGGGTGTCGAGGCGAAGCATCGACAGGTCGACCTCCCGCCCAGCACGGACACGACGTACGTACGCCCGCCAGTCGGCCTCGTCCTGGGTCTCGAAGACGACCTCCCAGCGCCCCGCGGAGCCGGGGTCCGCCGCAGCCCGCCCGGCGGCCTCCCGCTTGCGCTTCCGCTGTCCCGGCATGCGCCCCAGCCTGGCGAATCGCCCCCGCGCAGGCAAGGCAATTTATGCCAGGACGCTTCCGATTCCACGGGCGCCGGCACCCCGGGGTGTCGTACGGAGCACGTCAGAGTGTCGCGGGGACTTCGCCGGCTGCCGGGAGGCCGATGCCGGGCTCCTCCGAACGCTGAACGGGCAGTACCACCGGCCGGAGCGCACGCGGCCCCGCGATCACGGAGTAGTCCTCGCCCAGGAAGGCCGGGGTCAGATCGCCGGGGTCGTTGCCGAGTGCCAGACTCACCGCCGCCCAGGGCGCGTTCAGACCGCACTGGGACAGCTGGTGCAGTCCGCCGGCCGGGCGCGTGTTCACGTCCATCAGGACGGGCCGGCCGTCGTACACACGGAACTGGATGTTCGTCAGCCAGTGCAGCCCGAACGTGTGGGCGATCAGCTGAGCGGGTTCGATCCACGACGGGCGGAGCGTGAACCCGCGACGGCGCCCGTTCTTCGTACGCCCCACAGCCATCCGCACCACGCCGTCCGGCCCGGTGAGACAGTCGACGGACACCTCCGGCTCGTCCAGGCGCGGCATCACGAGCCAGTCCACGGACCGGTCGCTGCGGCGCAGGGCCTCGACGATCAGGTCCAGCGGTACGTACGGGCTCGGGAACCCGCCCAGGTGGAGCAGGGAGAACGGAGCCCGGGTGACGATGCGGAAACCGACCCCGCCCGCACCGGCAGCCGGCTTGAAGCAGGCCTTGCCGCCGTCGGCCTCGATCGCCTCGACTGCTGCGAGCAGCTCGTCCTCGGTGCGTACCCGCCACCACGGAGGCACGGGTATTCCGGCCGCCGCGACCGTCTCGTACGCGGTCGCCTTGTCCTGGAAGAGCGCGGCGGCCTCCGCGGGCGGGGCGATCAGCGTGGTACCGAGTGCGGCGAACTCCGCACGGTGCGCGGCGATCGCCGCCTGGTGAAGGACGGGAACGAACACGTCGACGGCACGCCTGGCGCACTGGTCCAGCGCGAACTCGACATAGCCGGCAGGGGAGAGCCCCTCGGGTTCGGGCGCGGCGGTGTCGGCCGCTGCGAGAACGGGGGAGTCGGGATCCCCGTGGGTGGCATGAATCGCGACCGGCCGCTGCTCCGGATTGTCCCGGAGCTGATCGATGAAGAAGACGTTCTCCGCGTACGTGCGGTTGAGCCAGATACGTACGGGAGAGACCATTCAGGCCGCCTTCCAGGGGTCGCGGACAGGGCGGCGCGTCGGCCGTACCCGGTCGGGGAGAGGTCGGGGAGAGGGAGACACACGGCACCACGGCCGACGAGGAGAAGTCGTCGGCGGAGGGCGTGCTGGGGCGATCATAGGGGGCGCCGACGCCCGCAACTGCTACGCGCGTGTTACGGCTTCCCGCCCCGGCCGCCGGCACCGGTCCCGCACGCGCCCGCCACTCCGATCGCTGCCTGAAACGTCCCGGAAACCGCCTGGGATCCGGAGCTTTCTACGCTCGCTCAGGAATCGTCCGAGCAGAAGACCGTCTGATGAAGACCGGGACTTGTCAGAGAAGAGACCGTCCGATCCGGACACCGTCCGATCGGAGGAACCGGAGGCGATCCATGGCCGGCGCACCCCACCCCGAACCAGGAACGTCCCTGGCCCCGACCCCCTCCATGTCCCCCTCGCGCGTGAGCCGGCTGCACCCGGTCGCGGAAAAGGGCGGGCAGGACGGCCTGCTGCACCACCGCGTGATCCACGGCTACCGCCGCGCGTACCGGATGGCGGGATCGGGCCCCGCGATCCTGCTCATCCACGGCATCGGCGACTCCTCGGCGACCTGGGCCGACCTGATCCCCGACCTGGCCCGCAACCACACGGTGATCGCCCCGGACCTCCTCGGCCACGGCGCCTCGGACAAGCCCAGGGCGGACTACTCGGTGGCCGCCTACGCGAACGGGATCAGGGACCTCCTGGGCGTTCTCGGCATCGAACGCGCCACCCTGGTCGGCCACTCGCTCGGCGGGGGTGTGGCCATGCAGTTCGCGTACCAGTACCCCGAACGCACCGACCGCCTGATCCTCGTGAGCGCCGGCGGGGTGGGACGCGAGGTCAACCCGGTCCTGCGGGCGGTGTCCCTGCCGGGTGTCGACCTGCTCCTGTCCATGCTGCGCCTGCCCGGCATGCGCGGCCAGGTAGGCCTCTTCACCCGGCTGATCAAACTGCTCGACACCGACCTGGGCCAGGACGCCGGAGAGCTGCTCCACCTCGTGGACGCACTCCCCGACGCCACGTCCCGCAGCGCCTTCATCAGCACCCTGCGGGCGGTGGTCGACTGGCGGGGCCAGGTGGTCACCATGCTGGACCGCTGCTACCTGACCCAGGGCATGCCCACCCTCCTGCTGTGGGGATCCCGGGACAGCGTGGTCCCCGTCGAGCACGCCTACGGAGCCCATGCGGCGATGCCCGGCAGCCGCCTGGAGATCTTCGAGGGCGCGGGCCACTTCCCGTTCCACGCGGACCCGGTGCGCTTCCGCACCCTGGTCGAGGACTTCATGCGCACCACGGCCCCTGCGGACTGGAGCCAGGAGCGCTGGCGCGAACTCCTGCGCAGCGGTCGCCCGGGCAGCCCGGACGGTCCACCGGACGCGGCGTACGACCGCGCGGTGGACCGCACCCTGCGCGAGGCGAGCGAGCGGAGCGCCACCTGAGGAGCGAGTGGGCGCAGGAGGTCAGCCGGCCCAGACCTCGGCCTCGTCGGCCGGGACCGTCGTGGCGAGGTTCAGCTCCTTGCGGGCGGCCACCGTCTTGCTGGGGTCGATGCCGGTGAATGCCATGTCGTAAGCGATGTAGAAGGCGTCCGTGTCGCCGGCCGACGCGGCCTTCTTCCACGCTCCGGCGGCCTCCTCCAGCTTCGCGCGCAGCTTGCCGGTCTCCGGCTGCTCGATGTTCCGCAGACCCTTGAGGTGGGTGTCGAGCGCGGCGGCGACGGCCTTGGCCTGCTTCTTGTAGCCGGGAAGGTCGTTCTCGATCTGGTCGGCCTCGGGCTGGTTCATCCACAGGGCGTCGTAGACGCCGTTCGAACCCTTGAGGTAAGCGAGCTGGTCGGCCTTGAGGGGGGCGCTCTTCAGCGAGCCGGAAAGCTTGCCCGACTCCTTGGTGTAGGCGCAGCTCACACCGCGGTCGCCCGTCGCCCAGCTCTCCTTGGTGGGGTGGTAGTAGAAGACGTCGACCCCCTGGGGGAGCGCCCAGCTGTCCGGGGCGAACTTCTGCGCCTCGACCGGGCAGCGTTCGTCGGCGATCACCGCGACCTCGTCGTCACCCGGGTAGGCACCCTCTTCGTCGATCGTGAACTCGCCGACGACCTGGCCCTCGTGAGCCTCCTCGCACGGCACGATCTCGATCGCGAATTCCTCGGTCTCGGCCTTGCTGTTCGGGTTGTAGCAGTCGCCGGGGCTGAGCGAGAAGACCGAGCGCTGGCGGGCGACCTTCTTCGCGCCGTCCTTGGCACTGTCGATGGCGTCGGAGCATCCCGCCGCACCGATCGCGAGAAGGGCGACGACAACAGATATACCGCGCAGGGAACGGGACGTGGCACCGAAAGACATGACGTGTGCATCCTCAAACGGAGAACTTACGAGCTGATGTGCGCATCGTATGGCACTTCTGTGACCACTCTGTGCGGGGCCCTGGCTCTGACGCCGCGCTCCCGGCCTCCCAGGGGGACGCACTCCATTCCCTTGGCACAGCAACTTGAGATGATCAAGAAGTGGACAGCGAGAGTGCGGTGGACCTCCTGGTTCGCGTGCTCGTCGAGGTCGGCGCGGACCCCGACCCTGGGCACGAATACGGCGAATCACGCCGCTGACTTCGGCCGCTTCCAACGGCCGTACGGAGATGGTCGCCATCCTGCTCGATGCCGGCGTCCACCCCGACACACCGTCGCGGGACGGCAACGCCCTGATGTTCAACGTGACATCCGGCATCGGGCGCACGGAGATCGTGGACCTCCTGCTGGACCACGGTGCAGACTCCACCTCGTCACGAAGGGCCGGACGCCGATCGAGTGGGCATCCGCAGCCGGAAATCCGCAGATGGTTCAGCACCTTCTCGCCCGCGGCGCCGTTCCCACGGCCAAGGCCGGAGTGCTTGCCCGGGACCGGGGCTACAGGGCCCTGTCGCGCAGGCCCCGACGCCCGGCACTGGTTCCGCGGAAGGCCCGGGCAGCCCATCGGGAGCACTCCGTACCGACCCCCAGCGCCAGAACTCCCGCAAGTGCGGCGGCGACGAGGGCCTGCGTGACGCCGGTCGCCGGAAGTCCGGCCCGGACAGCCCCGTAACTGACCCCCGCCAGTCCCGCCGGCCCGGCGGTCAGCACCAGCCAGAGCCGAATCCTGCAGCCGACGACCTGCTTGCCCCCGGCCGCCCACTGCTTGAGGCCTTCCGCGAACCAGAACGCGACCAGGGCCGCCACCTCCAGCACTGTCAGCAGGACTGCCAGGACGCCGTCTGCTACCCAGGTGAGCATGCGGTCAA
Organism: Streptomyces sp. NBC_00887; assembly: GCF_045207585.1. Classification (NCBI taxonomy): domain Bacteria; kingdom Bacillati; phylum Actinomycetota; class Actinomycetes; order Kitasatosporales; family Streptomycetaceae; genus Streptomyces; species Streptomyces sp. NBC_00887. The sequence continues at coordinate 3,344,556 of NZ_CP108788.1, read as the reverse complement.
TGGTGTGCCCAGCCCACCGACTCGGGCCTGAGTACGGATACTGAGATCGACCTGGTGTCCGTGGGCGCCTTCTCCAAGGCCGGAGTTGGGGGAGACGCGGGAGGGTGCTGCTCGCTCACGGCAGCCTCGTCAGGTCGCGCAGGTGGCTGACCAGGGCCTGGACATCACGTTCGGTGGGCGGGTCGACAGGGGTCGCCGGGGCGGTGTCCGGAGCGGAGATGCGGCAGGCTGCGGCGCGGGCGCGGGCGCGGGCGCGGGTACGAGTACGAGTACGGCGGCCGGGGCGGCGGCCGCTGTCGGACGGCGGGCCACCGGCCCGTAGCCCGGACTTACTTACAGGCCCCTGGCGCCGTCGATCCGCTCGCGGAGCAGGTCGGCGTGCCCGTTGTGCCGGGCGTACTCCTCGATCATGTGGATGAGCACCCAGCGCAGCGACACGGTTCCCCGCCACGCGTCATCACCCGAGATGTCGAGGTGCGGCGCCTGCCTGGCAAAGTTCTCGGCGAACACTGCCTCGGCCCGCCAGGCCTCCCACGCCGCCGCGACCGCCGCCGGGTCGGACACCGCGCCGTCGAAGTCCCGGTCGGGGTCATCCTCCGAGGAGAAGAGGGGCGGAGCGTCCTGCCCGGCCAACACCCTCCGGAACCAGCGGCGCTCCACATCGGCGAGGTGCCGGACAAGGCCGAGCAAGGAGAGCGTGGACGGCTCCACGGACCGCTGGGACAGTTCAGCTCCCAGGCCGGCGCATTTCAGCTCCAGCGTCGCGCGGTGATCTCCGAGGAAGCCAAGGAGCATGCGCCGCTCGTCTCCGGTCGCAGGACCGGTGAACCGGCGGTCGGGTGCGCCGCCGACGAACACTTCAGCTCTTCTGCCTGAGATGGTCATGTCCGCAATTATTGGCACCGGTTGTGGCGATGGCCTCGCCTTTTCGGGCTACTTGACGGCCTTGAGGACTGCGTCCCAGGCGGGGCTGTCGACGTAGTGGTTGTCGTACTGCTCGGAAGAGTCCTTGATCTCCTGGAAGTCGGCTTCACCGCGCATGACCCGGCCAAGAAGGCGAAGGTAGTCGAAGCGGGGCATCCCGGGGCTGAAGACGAACAGGACGTCGGCCTCGGCGCCAGGGGCTGCGGCGAAGGCGTGCGGGGTGTGGGGCGGAACGAGGAGGAAGTCTCCCTTGTCGAGGACCTGGACCGTGTCGTCGACGAGGACCTGGAGCGACCCGTCCAGGACGAAGAACAGCTCCGAGGCCTTCGTGTGGAAGTGGGCGGGGGCACCGACCGCGCCCCTGGCGAAGGAGGAGCGGTAGCTGGTGAGCGAGCTCCCGTCGGTCCCGTAATCGGCGAGCAGGGTCATCACGCTGCTCGGGTCACTGGTGGTTTCCGCAGTCGCGGAACGGGTCAGTACGGGCTTCAGTGCGGCGGTGTTCATCAGGCACTCCCTACGTGGTGTCCGGGTCCCGGGGCGTTCGCCCCAACCTCGTGATCTCCACACTAGGCAGCCGAATGACATGCCAAGAGGTGCATTCAAGCACCGAAATCATGGGTCAATTCCGTTCGGGCGGGCAGTCAGCGTCGAGAGCGCGCCCGAGCGGTGGGCTGCTGGAGCAGCAAGCCGTCGGGCACGCCACCACGCCCGACGGAACCCTCCTCACATGCGGGTTCCGCTACCTGGTCGCCGAGTTGGGCGCGCTGGGTGCATGGGAGGGGCGCGAGTGGACAGCCGCCAGGTATGACACGTACACCGAAACCAGAGCACGGTGGAGGCACCGAGCCCACTGCGGGCGGGTCCGGGAACGTGGGTCCCGATGAGCAGGTCGAGGAGCGGGCCCCGGATCAGCTTTCGGACATGCCGAAACGGTCCTGGATGGCGGTGCTGAGCGGCACGCTGAAGGAGTTCAAGGATGACGAGCTCACCGACCGGGCCGCGGCGCTGACGTACTACGGGGTGCTGGCTCTCTTCCCGGCCCTGCTGGTGCTCTTGTCTCTGCTCGGCATCGCGGGCGAGTCGGCGACCAAGCAGGTCCTGGACAACCTCCAGAAGCTCACCCCCGGCTCGGCCCGCGACGTGCTCAGCAACGCCGTCCAGCAGTTGCAGGGCGACAGCGGCGTCGGATCCCTTCTGGCGATCGTGGGTCCGGCCGTCGCGATCTGGTCGGCCTCCGGCTATGTGGCCGCGTTCATCCGGACCTCGAATGCCGTCTACGACGTGCCCGAGGGGCGTCCGGTGTGGAAGGTCCTGCCCTTGCGCCTCGCCCTGACGATCACCCTGATGATCCTGGCCGTGGTCAGCGCGTTGATCGTGGTCTTCACCGGTGGCCTGGCCCGGCAGGCGGGCGCCGCGCTCGGTATCGGGGACACCGCCCTGACGGTGTGGTCGATCGCGAAGTGGCCGGTCCTGGTCCTGCTCGTCACGATCATGATCGCGCTTCTGTACTGGGCGGCCCCGAACGTCAAGGGACGTGGGTTCACATGGGTCACCCCCGGCAGTTTCCTGGCGCTGGTGATCTGGATGGTCGCCTCGGCCGGCTTCGCGTTCTACGTCGCGAACTTCGCCTCGTACAACAAGACGTACGGCACCTTGGCGGGCGTGATCGTCTTCCTGGTGTGGCTGTGGATCACCAACCTGGCCATCCTCCTCGGGCTGGAGTTCGATGCGGAAATGGTCCGGCAGCGGGCGATCGCCGGCGGATTGCCCGAGGACGAGGAGCCTTATGTCGAGCCCCGGGACACCCGTAAGTGGAGTGATGAGGACCGCCGCGGCCTGGAGTGAGCGGTGCGTAGAACAAGCGCGGGCGGGGAAGCAGCGCAGCATGGAAATCCTGGATGTCCTGCGCAATGGTGATCATCGGCTGACGAGACGGATGGCCGCCTGGGATTCGGCTTGGGCCCGACAGGTGCTTCCGCCGGTCGAGGAAGCTGTCGAGCACACGAAGTTATGGTGGGCCGCGGCCGTGATCATGGCGGCCGCCGGGGGCCGCCGGGGGCGTAAGGCGGCGGCTACCGGTATCACGGCCGTGGCGCTGGGGGAGTTGCTGTCGAACGGGGTCGCGAAGCAGCTCGTCGAGCGGCGCCGGCCGCCCAAGGAGTGGATTCCGCACGACGATGTCGAAGAGCGGCCCGACAGCTCATCCTTCCCCTCCGGCCACACCGCGGCCGCCGTGGCGTTCACCGCGGCCGTCGCGCTCTCCTGGCCGTGGGCCGGTGCTGCCTGCGCCGTGCCGACCGTTGCGGTGGCCCTGGAGCGGGTCCACAGCGGCGCCCACTACCCCTCGGACGTCGCGGCCGGCGCCGTCATCGGCCTGGCCGCGGCCGCCCTGGTGCGAAGGGCGCCCCGACTCCTGGTCCACCGCTTGGCGTGCCCCTAGCTGCGAGTGGGTGAGCGGCTGTTCGCGGGGTAGACGCGCCGTGAACGACAGCGTGCACATTTCAACCAGGGAGGGGTCTTTCATGGCGGCTCGTTCGAGGTCCGGCACCAGCCCGGCAAGGGCTATCACTTCGTTCTGATCGCAATGAACGGGCAGGTCATCGTGACCAGCGAGAGCACTACGAGACCCATCGGTCCTGCCTGAGCGGCATCGACTCCGTCAAGCGCGATCCAGGATGACACCGGCGCCAATTCGGGCCGCTGACCGGCGCGGCGCCGCGCAGGCGATGCGAACGGCGCCCATCGTGCAGCTATCACGCCACAACCGGATGAACCATGCGGAAGGTGAAGAGTATGAGCGCCGTTGGACGGGGCCCGGACCACAGCAGCCCCGGGGAATCAGCGGGCGACCTCGTATCACGGGCATCGCAGCAGATCTCGGAGCTGGTCCGCGAGGAGATGCGGCTGGCCCGGGCGGAGATGACCGAGAAGGGCAAACGCTTCGGCGTGGGCGGCGGTCTGTTCGGCGGCGCCGGCCTGGTCGGCATCCTGGCCGCCCAGGCCCTGGTGGGCGCCATCATCGCGGCCCTCGCCCTGCTCCTGCCGGTATGGGCTTCGGCCCTGATCATCGCCGCTCTGCTGGCGGCCATCGCCGCAGGGATGGCCGCGGCCGGGAAGAAACAGATCACCAAGGCCGGCACCCCCGCACCCGAGCAGGCCATCGACAGCATCAAGGCCGACGTGGCCGAGATCAAGGAGGCAGCACACCGATGAGCACCCCTTCCCCGGGCGACAAGGAAGCCGCGCCCAGCCCCGAGGAGCTGCGCAGGCAGGTCGAGCACACCCGCGAGGAGCTCGGCCAGACCGTGGAGGCGCTGGCGGCCAAGGCCGACGTCAAGGCGCAGGCCAAGGAGAAGGCGGCCGAGATCAAGGAACAGGCCGCCGAGAAGGCCACCCTCGCCACTGACCAGATCCGGGACAAGGCGGCGCAGGCCGCCCAGCTGGTCAAGGACAAGACGCCCGATCCGGTCCTGGACAAGGCGGCCCAGGCCGCTACGCAGGTCCGCGACGCCGCCACCCGGGCCGGGCAGCTCGCCGCCGAGAAGACCCCGGACCCGGTCCGCGAGAAGGCCGAGTCGGCCGCGGCGACGGCGAAGGCCAACCGCACCCCCCTGCTTGCCGCGGCTGCCGCCCTCGTCGTCTTCCTGCTCGTGCGTCGCAGCCGCAGGTGCCGGTGAAAGCATCCAAGATCGGCTACATGCCGGTCGGCCTGGCGCTCGGTGCCACGAGCGGCATGATCGCCGGCGCCGCCTTCAAACAGGCGTGGAAAATGCTCGGGCGCCACGACGATGCCCTGACGCCACCGACGAGCACCGCACCTGGCAGGAAGTCCTGATCGCAGCAGCACTGCAAGGAGCGATCTTCGCCGTCGTCAAAGCCGCCGTCGCCCGGGCCGGCGCCGTCACCACCCGGCGCCTGACCGGCACCTGGCCCGGCTGACCCGTCAACCGGCGGCGTCGGCCTCGTCTTGAGGGCCGGCGCCGCCAGGCCCCCGTAGTCAGCAAACGATGGAGGAAGTCGTGGCCGCGCACCCCGCGCTTCACGCAGCCGCCGCTCTCACCACCGCCGTAGTGCTCGCCCGATGGTGGGCAACCCGCGCAGTCCGTGACACACACGGTGCCAGCGCCGCGAAGGCACCCTGGCGGCGTACAGCGCCTCAATCCACCAGCGCGGATGCCGCCCACGAACGCGTGGCAGAGCTGCATACCTCGTTCCTGGACCTGACCCTGCGGGAACCGACGCCGACCTCGAGCAGTACGGGAACAAGCTCACCTCCCTGCACCCGTACCGCGACGGCGGGCGCCGGCACCGATAGATACCGGGCGTCACCCCGCAGTCTGTGATCGAGCGCCGCTCCTCGGCCCCGCGTCACCGCGTCAGCGGGCGGGCGGGCGTGCCCACCGTCGGCGTGCTGACCTCTGGGGCGGGTATCGCCCGCATCAGTGGGCACACGAGACCTCATGCACGGACAACATGCGCGTCCCGCGAGCACTCTGTTCGGCTCAGCCCCAACAGCGCAGGCACCGCCGCCCCGGCAGGGCGCCGCCAGGCACTCCCGTCGCGGCCGTGTCCCCGGCCGCCTGCGCCGCCGGCTCCTCGTGTACCGGGCTATCGACTTCCTCTCCACACACATCCCGGACCGGTCCGGGCCGGGCGAGGAATGTCTGCTCCTCGTCCACATCCGCCAGGTCGTCGGCCAAGTCCAGTACCGGATCTGCACCAACTGCGCCCAGGGCGTCATCACCGCCGTCGTGATCGACGAGCGCTTCCACAGCACCGGTCTCGGCACTCGCGCTCTCTCACACCTGCGCTCCCGCCACCCGGGACTCGCCTGGCGCAGCTCGCTGCGCAAGCGCACCACCCGCGACCTCCTGCGCCGGATGCAGATTTCCGCGACCTCTGCCGCGGCGCCCTGCCCCCACGCCCACCAGACGCTGTCCGCCCCGACCGGCCCGACACTCTCCGGCAGCTGAGCCCACGACCCGCGTAGTTGTCACAGCGCTCGGTGGAGAGGCACCCCCCTTGCGCCGGCTCTGTCTCGAAAGAGACCTTCGGCACCCGAACGGCGGATCTCCTACAGTGACGGGCGTGCACGATAGCCAACGGCTCCTCGAGGACAACCGAACGCCCCGCAGAGGGCTTGAGCCTGCAAGCACGCGACGGCGAGAGGGTGCTACCGGGGTGGCAACCGCGGGCCACTGTGCGCGCCCTCTCCTGCGTCGGACGCGAGGACGATCTGGAACGGCGTACGGCACTGCCCGGCCTGCACCAGGCACACGACAGCCCCTGGCCGCGATCCTGGAAGCGGCCGGCTTCCAGACCAGAGTCGTCGAACCAGGCCGGCTGCTGGCGGCAACCGGGTGTCTGCACCGGCGCCCCGCTGGCCGCGGTCGGCGAGGCCGCCATGACCGACCCGGCTGTCCGGCGCGTCGTCCTCGACATGTCCAACGTGACCTGCGCCGACTCCTCCCTGCTCAACCTGCTGCACCATCGGCCGCAGCGGACGCCTCGTCCTGGCCGGCCCTTTGCAGAACCAACTGGGGTCCACCTCCTTGAGATGACCGGCGCACACACCGTCCTGACCGTCACTGACAGTCATGCCAGCGCCCGCGAAGTCCCTCTCGACTGACGCGCCCCTGCTCCTTCACGCGTTCCCGTGCGGCAGGTTGGGCTCAGAGCCAGCCGTTGCGACGGAAGGCGCGGTAGAGGAGCCCGGAGGCCAGCGCCATGAGGCCGAGCGCGAGCGGATAGCCGTAACTCCAGCGGAGCTCGGGCATGTGCTCGAAATTCATCCCGTAGACACCGGCGACCATGGTGGGGATCGCGAAGATCGCTGCCCAGGCCGAGATGCGGCGCATGTCGTCGTTCTGCCAGGTACCCACCCGCGCCTGTTGGGCGTCCAGGACCGAGTTCAGCAGCTCGTCCAGCGACCGGACCTCGGTGTCGGTGCGGCCCAGATGGTCCGCAACATCTCGGAAGTAGGGCAGGACCTTCGGCGGATGGCCCTGCCCGTCCTGGCCGGCGCTGCTCAGGAGGCCCCGCAGGACGGGGCCGAGGGGCTGTACCGCGTCCCGGAACTCCCGCACCTCCCGTTTGAGGGAGTAGATCGCCTCGGTGTGGTCCACGCGGGAGGTGGAGAAGACGCAGTCCTCCAGTTCGGTGAGCGCGGCCCGCACCTTGGCCGCGGCATCGCTGTAGGCGTCTACGACCACGTCGAGGACGGCATGGAGAACGGACAGCGGGCCACAGCGCAGCATGTCGGGGTCGGCTTCGAGCCGGCGGGCGGCTTCGGTGACCGGGTCAGCCGCACCGTGCCGCACGGTGAGCACATAGCGGGGGCCCACGAAGACCATCAACTCCCCGGTCTCCACCGCCGCCTCCGCATCGACGTACCAGAGCGTCTTGAGCGCAATGGCCAGGACATCGCCGAAACGCTCGCGCTTGGGGCGCTGCTGAGCCTGGACCGCGTCCTCGACCGCCAGGGGATGCAGGCCCAGCTCCTTCGCCAGGTGCATCAGCTCTGCCTCGGCCGGGTCGATCAGACGCACCCAGGCGAACTCGCCGTCGCCCAGTCCGCGCAGCTGCTGCAGTACCAGCCGGCAGGCTTCCTCTTCCAGCCCGCATTCCACCGTCTCCGACTGGCCCGACCGCTCCTCGTACATCACGCATTCCATCTCCTACGCATGCTTCGGCCTGCCCAGTTCATGCACTATCGGTCTCAAGCCTTCGCCGCGGTTCTTCCTCGCGTAACCGTCTGCGCACAGGTAGGACGGCCGTGCGGGGGGTAGACGGCTCGGATGTCATTGCCGGGAGAACTGCTGTCCGAGTCCACGGTGCGGGACGTAATCGGGTGGCTCGTCCACGTGATCGAAGCCGCCGGAGCACTCATCATCTTCACCGGCGCCATCTGGGCCTTCGTCCGTTTTGCCACAACCGCATTCCGTAGGCGTTCCTTCATCACCGAGTTCAACAAGATCCGGCTCAGCCTCGGACGCTTCCTCGTACTGGGGCTGGAGTTCCAGCTCGCCGCAGACGTCCTGCGCACCGCGGTCGCCCCCAGCTTCACCGAAATCGGGCAGCTGGCAGCCGTCGCAGCCATCCGGACCGTACTCAATTTCTTCCTCACCCGGGAGATCGCCCAGGAACGCTCAGAGATCGAGCACGACCAAAAAGCAGCAACACCGCGATCCCCCGCCCTCTAGGCAGGGGCGTACATGCGATCCGGGTCGTCGCCCGGACTCGGCTGCTTTCCAGGGTGGCGGCGTTCGATCCGGACAGTGGGGAAGACTGGTGGACGCTGTGCGGCAGTGACCCCACCACGGCGGCTGTGGGGGTTACGCGCGGGAGAACATGTCGTCGGCGTCCATCCGGTGTTGGCCGCCGAAAGGCATCCCAGAGGGTCGGGGTACCTCCAGGTTCTCGGGGAGCCACAACTCCTTGAGGGCGTCGTAGACCGGGGTGTCCGACGCGGGCAAGCACGCCGCGGGCAGCCCTGCGGATCGCTGCCGTGGAGGCGAAACGGTTTTCTGCTCCATGCCCCGGGTCCAACGAACCGGGGCATGGCCCGACGTGGCGGCGCGTGACCGTTCCGTCATCAGCCGCGGTATGAAGACGGCCCAGCAGCCAGCGAGGTGGCAGGGCCGTCACACGGGTGCCGCGGAGCAGTCGGCGGACATGCGTGGAGCCCCGGAGGAAGGCAGCCGGTACCCCAAACCCGGCTGACTCGCGCTGGAGCGGTGCGGCGGCCTGGCCATGTTACGGCCAACCGCCCGGGTAGGAGGCGCGGCTGCGGGCATTCTGGCGGCTCTGCAGCATCCCCGAACGCACGGCACCCGCCCGGCGAGGGATCGCGGGGCGGGTGCCGTGGAGATGCAAGCTCAGGCGGGGGTGATGTTCTCCGCCTGGGGGCCCTTCTGGCCCTGGGTGACGTCGAAGTTCACCTTCTGACCTTCCTGGAGCTCACGGAAGCCCGAGCTGGCGATGTTGGAGTAGTGAGCGAAGACGTCGGGGCCTCCGCCGTCCTGCTCGATGAAGCCGAAGCCCTTTTCCGCGTTGAACCACTTGACGGTTCCGCTTGCCATTTCGCCCTCCAAGGGGATGGGAAGTCGCTTCCCGCACCGTGCGGGAACCGGAGGTGATCGCCTTGGTCCTCAGAGACTCTGAACAGCAGAAACGCCCGTGCGCACACTCACGGGCGACCGGTACTTCGGAACCATGACAGCTGAACCTGACGGTACACCGGTAGTGCCACCCAGATCACGGGAACGCTCAGGAGAGGAGTAGTTCGAATTCCCCTGCTCAGGCGCGTGACGTGCCGTCTTGTCGAGGCGTCAGGCGATGTCGCGGAGGTAGCGCGCGGAGGGCGCGCCGTGGGCAAGGCCGGCGATCGGGCCCCGCAGGCGGTGGGGCAGCAGGTCGAGACAGGGCACCTTCTCCCGCTCCACCCATTCCAGCCCGGTCTGTGCGTCGTCCTCGGCGTGGCCACCGAGCTCATCCGGGTCGCCGTCGGGCCTGCGGAGGAAGACGGCTTCGACCCGGTGGTCTTCCGGGGCGCCACCAAGGTTCTCGCCGGGGTGCTGCCCGCCTCCGCTATGGGGTACTGGAAGGGGGCAAACGCGCCCGGAGGCCGCCCGGGCAACGGCGCCGACAGCGGCCCAAGTCTGCACGCACCCGCATGAGGGCGCGGTCACTCGGTCGATCCGACGGACTGCGCGAGGTACTGCGGAGCGGTCCAGCCGCCGACCCAGTACCTGCGGGGCGGATCGTAGGCTCGGGGAACGACGCGCCCTCCAGGGCCCAGGCGACGAAGTCGTCCAGGTCGGCTCGACAGGCTCCCAGTGCCGCACAGGTGCATCGGGGCGTGGGGCTCGCGGCCATGGATGCAGTGGACGGCCTCGCGCTCCGATACGGGAGGGCACAACTCGGTCTCGCCTTGGCGGACGGCGGCGTGGAGTGCGTGGTTCCGTACGAAGGTACGTCCATGACCACAGAGCCTGGTTCCGGCGCCCCGGTACTGCCTGGGGTCGCGCACCGTATCCCGAATGCCCCGGAATCCGGCGGCAGCCTCGGGGGTGGGTGCCTGACCGTGCTGGCCCTGATCGTCGAGCTCCCTGTCGCCTTCCTGATAGCCCTGTCGCTGGGCATGCGGGGCTGGGCCGAGTCGACGAGACAGAAGATGGAATCACCGGGGCACGTCGGACCGCCCCCGATGGACTGGGTCCCGGTCCTCTGGCTCGGTGCGTTCACGTTGGCGGTCTTCGTGGTTGCCGGGCTGTTCCTCCGCTCGGGCCATCCGCTCGCGGGGTCGCTGCAGTTGCTGGTCGGCGCCCTCGTGCTGGCAGCCACGATTGCCGTGGGGACGGCCGAGCACGAGCGGGCCCATCCTGCGCCGCTCCCGCAGTGCCCGACACCGGCCGGAGTGCCCTGCGCCCCGCAGGATCCCGGTGCCCCGCCTGCGAACGACCGAGGTTTCCAGGGGCATCAGTGCCGCAGCGGCGGCAACAGCGACGAATGCGCGGACAGCGGTCGCTGACCGGCCTCGGGGCGCATCAACCCACGTCCTCAGACGGGGGGAGGCGTGTTGCGCGGCCACCGCGTGCCGGTGTGTTCCGACGCGGCCGTCCGGAACGCCTCCAACAGGGCGGGCCCCGGATACGTGCCGAACGCGGCGTACTTCCAGCGGTAATGGCACGCCCAGTAGTTGACCGCCCGGCGCTCCGTGCGCACGAAGAACGCGGGGTTCCGGGCGACGAATTCACCGTAGAGCTTGCGCTGGACCGAGCCCGGGACGGCGAGCCCAGGAAGCCCATGCCCGATCGCCTCAAGGATCTCCAGAACGTACTCGCCGGCCAGTTGCACGACGAACGGGGCGACCCAGGGCTCGCTCGATTCCAGGACCTGCTCGATGTGCCGCTGGCGGACGTAGCCGTCACTGTGGCGGGAGTACAGGCAGCGCGCGATCACCTTTTGGGGCGGGGTCAGGGAAGCCTCCCAGCCGGCAGCCGGCTCGTGCCGATAGAGGCGCGAGGGGATGGCGACCGTCTCGCCCTGCACGTCGACCCGGAAGGGATCCGCCGGCGAGTACGTGGCATCCGGCATCACCGCCGAGACGCTCCGTACGTCACCCGCCAGCCGGGACGGAAACGCTGCTGACAGGTCAATGGCCGCGATCGTCCGTTCCTCAGGCTGCTCCACCGCACGAGGACAGGTGGCGACTTGCCGGTTCCGGCGGGCTACGCGCGTTGCCGTACTCGGGGCCGTAGCGGCTTCTCGGAGCGAAATCCGGTGGCTCGCACACCGCGCCGCCTGGCAGCCTTCGGCCGCATGGATGCGGACGTGTGGAACGAACAGGTGGCACAGGGATACGACGAGTCATCGGCGCACATGTACACGCCCGAAGTCCTGGGCCCCACGGTCGACTTTCTCGCGCGCTGTGCCGGTCATGGACAGGCGCTGGAGTTCGCGGTGGGAACCGGGCGCGTCGCGCTGCCGCTGAGCGCGCGAGGCGTTCGAGTCGCCGGGATCGAGAAGTCGGAGCCGATGGCCCGGGAGCTTGCCAGGAAGCCCGGCGGGCGCGATGTGGTGGTGACCGCAGGAGACATGACGAGCTGCCGGGCGCCGGGCACGTTCAGCCTGGTCTACCTCGTCTACAACGCCATCACCTGCCTGCTCTCCCAGGAGGAGCAGATCGCGTGTTTCCGCAACGCCGCGGGGCACCTGGCGCCGGGGCGGCCGATTCGTGATCGAGGTCTTCGTCCCAGAACTGCAGCGGCTGCCACCCGGCGAGACCGCGCGCCCGTTCCACATCGGTGAGCATCATGTCGGCTTCGACACGTACGACGTGGTGAACCAGCAGGTGGTCTCCCACCACTACACGATCGTGGACGGCCGGGGATCCACGTTCCTCTCGCCCCACCGCTATGTCTGGCCATCCGAGCTCGACCTGATGGCCAGGCTCGCCGGGCTGGACCTGGCCGAACGGTGGGACGACTGGAACGAAGCACCTTTCACCGCGTCCAGCAGGTCACACGTCTCCGTCTGGCAGAAGCCGGGAGGCCGTTCTGCGGCACTCTGATCGCCAGGGCTTGCGTGCGAGGCCGCCGTGCTCGCCGATGGGCTCCGGGGTCGGGGCGTCGGGGGCCGGGCGCCGGAACGGGACCGGGACGACTCCGGGGTCCAGGAGATCGAGACCGTCGAAGAACCCCTCGATCTTGTCGACGGGGCGCAGGAAGTACGGGACCGCACCGGTTTCGTTGTAGGCGTCCTGGGCCTGCTCGTAGTCGGCGTCGGTGCCCCGTGAACCGTCGTTGATGGAGAGGTAGCTACCGGACGGCAGACCGTCCATCAGGCGGGTGACGATGGCGCGCGCCTGGTCGTAGTCCGCGACGTGACCCAGGACGTTTGCTGAGGATCAGGGCAGTGGGGCGGGTGAGGTCCAGCGTCTCGGCGGCCACCGCGAGGATGCGGTCGGGGTCGGTCAGCTCGGCGTCGATGTAGGCGGTCGCTCCCTCGGGTGTGGAGGTGAGCAGGGTGCGGGCGTGCGCGAGCACCATCGGGTCGTGGTCGACGTAGACGATCCTGGTCTCGGGCGCGAGCCGCTGGGCGACCTCGTGGGTGTTGTCCCCGGTCGGCAGGCCGGTCCGGACGTCCAGGAACTGCCGGATGCCCGCCTCGGTGACCAGATGAGTGATGTTGCGGCTCAGAAAGGCGCGGCTGCTGCGGGCGATCGTGACGATACCGGGGAGGACGGCGCTGTACGCGTCGCCGGCCGCCTCGTCGACGGGGTGGTTGTCCTTCCCGCCCAGCCAGTAGTTCCGGATCCGGGCGGACTGCGGGACCGACGGTGAATCCGCCGCGGGAACGTCCCAGGCATTCACCGATCTGACCGCCCCCTCCAGATGGGCGGCCAGGTTCCGCAGTACCGGATCGACCTGGTTCGTCCCGCGCTCGGCCCTCCTTTGAGAGACGGCGGCCGGGGACACCTTCCTCGCGCCGGCGGCGTGCTGGTGGGCTCCCACTGCTGTCGAGTCCACCGATACGTCCCAGGCGATCCCGCCCGACGCGTCCTCGACTGCCTGACTGCGGGACAGCAGCATCTGCCAAGTCCCATCCGCTGACCAGCGACGATGTCGCTTATAGACCGTCTCCCGCGGCCCGAACCGCTCGGGCAGATCCCGCCACTGCACGCCGGTCCGCACCCGGTAGAGAACCCCATTGATCACCCGACGGTGGTCGCTCCACCGACCACCACGCACACCACCAGGAGGCACGAGCGACTCCAGCCGATCCCACTCCGCATTCGTCAGATCCCCACGACCCATGAAGCCGGCCTGGCCCCAACACCCCACCCACGTCCGGACATCCGAGAGACAGTGCCTAACGGCCCAGCATCGCCCCGCCGTTGACGTGCAGGATCTGACCGGTGGTGTACCCGGCGGCGGGTGACGCCAGGTACTGGATCGCGGCCGCGATCTCGCTGGGCTGCCCCGGCTTGCCGGTGAGGGACTGTGCGACCCGGGCCGCGACGAAGTCCGGTGTGGCGCGGTCCCCGAAGAACTCGGTGTCGCCGACGAAGCCCGGGGCCACCGCGTTCACGGTGATGCCCTCGGCGCCGAGCCGCTGGGCGAGTTCGAAGGTGTACGCGTGCAGGGCCGCTTTGGAGCCGCCGTACGAGCCGGGGCCGCGCAGGGCTGCGATTGACGACAGGTGGACGATCCGGCCGCCGGGGCGTACGACGTGCGGCAGCAGCGCTTCGGTGAGCAGCACCGCGGTCAGTACGTTGGCGGCGAAGTTGCGCAGATAGCCGTCGGCGACGCCCTCCAGGGTGCCGTCACCGCCGGAGACGACGTTGCCCCCGGCGTTGGTGACGACGACGTCCACCGGGCCGTCCGCGGTGATGAACGCGGCGGCTCGGCGGACCTCTTCGGGCTGGGTGAGGTCCGCGGCGTGGAAGTCGGCACTGCCCTTGCCGTGGTCACCGGTGATCTCGTCGGCAGCGGAGCGCAGGACGTCCTCGCGCCGGCCGAGGAGGATGACCCGGTCCCCGCCGGCGGCGAAGGCGGCCGCGGTCGCTTTGCCGATGCCGGTGCCGCCGCCGGAGACCACGACGCGACGCTGCTGCTCTGCCACGATGTCCACCTTAGATGTCGTCCGTGTATGTGAATGCGAATCAGGTAGTGGACCGAACGCTAGGGAGCGGACCGGCCACTGTCAACCCGGACCACCGCCCCGGGATCACCGCGGTACTCCCCCGGCGTGGAAGCGGCCCGGGAGGGTGCCGGCCCTCGGGACGGTGGCGACCTGCGGGGCCGCCTGGCTCCAGGTGCGGGTGTCGACCCGCCCCAGGAGCACGGCGGAGAACTGCTCGCGTCCCAGCGCGGCGCTGTAGCTCTGGGCGCAGACGAGGAGGTGCCTCAAAGGCGACGGCGTCCACCACGCCATGCTCGGCATCGCGCGACTGCACCACCTCAACCTTGCCGGATAGGTAGACGGCCGGGCCGGTCACGGACCGCGTCCGCAACCAACGCAAGATCATCCCGGCGGACGCTATTCCCTGGCCGTCGCCACCGTCACTGCCCTAACCCGCAGTGCAAGGCGGCCCGGCACGGACGTTGCGATGAGCGCGAGCAGTCCGGCTCCGGCGACGACTGCGACGTAGGTGAGAGGCGTGACGGTCGGCGCCGCCCGGCCCGTCATGCCGACGCTGAACGCCGTCAGGATGGCCAGGGCGATGCAACTGCCGAGCGCGGTGGCCAGGAGGAGCACGGACAGGGCCTCGATACGCAGCATGCGCAGCACCTGGCGGCGGGTCGCCCCGGAGAGCCGTAGCAGTGCGAACTCCCGGATGCGCTCGGAGACGGACATGGCGAGTGTGTTGACGACGGCGATGGCGGTGAAGGCCAGGACGAGCCCCATCGCGATGAGGTTCACCTCGGAGGCGGACTGCTGGCGTTGCGCCAGCATGGTGTCCGCGGCGGCCGGGGAGAGTGCCGTGAGGCCAGGGAACTGCCGCAGTGTGGTCGCGACGTCTGCCTGCGTACGGTCCGTGCCGACCAGGAGGGAGGAGGAGAGCGGGTTGTCCACGTGGCGTGCGACCAGATCGTGCGCGAGGGTGAGGTCTCCGAAGCCGAGGCCTCTGGCGTAGACGGCGGCGACGGTGAGCGTGGCGGGTGTGCCGTCGCCGAGTGTCAGCTCCAGGGTGCTTCCGGGCTTCAAACGGAGTCGAGCTGCGGCCAGTTCACTGACGGCGACAGTGCTCTGCGTGAGCCTGTCGAGCGAGCCGGCGGTGATGTCCGGGTCCCAGGTGCGGGAGAGACCGGCCGGAGTGACGCCCTGGGCCGTGTACGTGTCCAGGCCGACCCTGACCGTCGTACCGACCACCTCCGTGACGACGTCGTCGTGCGTACGCAGTCGGTGTGCCGCCTCGGACGGGATGCCCGGGCCCCGGGACGCGACAACCCAGTCGGCTCGGATGCCCTCGCGGGTCTCGGCGCGGGCGGCGTTGCCGAGCGTCGGCTGTACGAAGAGCACCGTGCAGGTCATGCCGACGAGCAGAGTGAGCGGAGTGACGACGGAGGCCATACGGACGGCGTTCCCGCGGAGGTTGGCGGTGGCGAGTCTGCCGCCGTGGCCGGCCGCCCGCAGTGGCCCGGCGAGGAGAAAGGCTGCTCCCCTGACCAGGAGAGGCCCGAGCAGCGCCACAGCCGTGGACAGGACGACGACCGCGAGGAACGTCACCGGAGTCGACGCGGGCTCGGTGTGCAGGACGCCGAGCAGCGCGACGAGGACGACGCCGCCGGCCAGCAGCACCAGGCCGGCGACGAGGCGGCCCCACGCGGGCCGGGTGGATTCGACCTGCGCTTCGGCGAGTGCCTCGGCCGGCCGGATCCGGGAAACCCGGCGGGACGCGATCCGAGCGGCCGCCCAGGCCCCGAACAGGGTCGCGGCGACGGCGGCGAGCACCGGGAACACACTGACGGTGTGCTGAAGTGTGGCGGGCACGGCGCCCAGACCGACGAACCTGCCGTGCAGCCACCCGCCGAGAGGAAGGCCCGCCAGGGCTCCGGCCGTGCCCGCGGCCGCTCCGACGATCAGGGCCTCGCGCCCGAGCAGCCTGCGGATCTGTCCGGAGGTGGCGGCGATGGCGCGGAGCAGGGCGAGTTCGCGGTGGCGCTGCTGGACGGTGAGCGCAAAGGTCCCGACGACCACGAGGACCGCCACGAGCAGCGAGGTGCCGGCCATCGCCCCACCCATGCTGACCAGCTTGACGCGCCCGGCGGCGGCGTCCAGGAACTCCACCGGCCCCCGCGCGTCGCCGGTGCTGACCTGGGCACCGGTTCCGTGCAGTGCCTCGGTTACTGCCCGTACCAGCGGTCCCTTACGGGTGTCGGTCCCTGCGGCCGGGAGGACACCGAAGGCGGTCACCTGCCCGGGGCGGTCGGCGAGGCGGAGGGCCTCCGGGGCGGAGAAGAACAGGGACGTCTGGTTGGCAACGACTCTGGCGGGGGCGGCCACACCGGAGACGCGGTAGGAGCGCGGAGCTTGCGTCGACTGGACGGTGAGGTGGTCCCCGGGTTCCAGGCGGGCGCGCTCGGCGAGGTAGCGGTCGATCACCACATCGGTGGCCGCCTGCGGGGCGGAGCCCGCGGTCAGCCGGTACGGGGTCAGCTCGGCGGACGCCCAGTCGTGCCCGTATGTGGCCCTGTCTCCGGTACCGCCCGGGGTCAGCGGCTGGGCCAGGAAGGTGAGTTCGGGGATCACTCGGCCGATGCCGGGAGTCCCGGCGAGGGTCTGCCCGATGTCTGCGGGGAGCCAGGCACGTTCGGCGATGGGTTTGGCCTTGTGCTTGACCTTGGTCTTGCCCTTCTTCTGCGTGACGGTGGTCCGGTGGACGTTCTGGTCGGCGGAGACCATGACCGGAGCCGCGGCGTAGCGTTCGGTGCGGATGGTCCCGCGCAGCCCGGTCTCCAGGAGGGTGCCGCATGCGGTGATCATGGCTGCTGCGCACATGAGGGCGACGAAGGCACCGGCGAAGCCGGCCTTGCGCGCACGGACGGTCTTCAGGGCGTAGCGCAGCATCATGAGGGGTCTGCCTCTCCGCTGTGGGATACGTGGGCGTCTTCCCGGCCGGCTCCGGTCGTGCCGGCGTCCGCCGTGGGCCCGGGAGCGGGGAAGGCGAGGAACCGGGTGAGCAGGGTGCGCGCGCCGGGCGGCGTCTCGGAATCGGGCCGCTTGTATCGGTTGAGGAGGGCGATGTACTCCTCGAAGAACTCCCGGAGTTCGGGCAGCGTGAGCCGGACGGAGCCGCGCGAGTACGGGAACGCGTCCGCCCACGGGCCGTCGTCCGCGTCTCGCCGGAGACGCTCGAAGAGGTCCAGGTCGGCGGCGTACGCATGGTGGTTCAGCTCGTCCATGACGTGCCGCGTCTCAGGGCTCTGACGGCTGCGCGGCGGGAAGCGGCGGTCACCGGGTACGGCACGCCACCAGCGCTCCCGGCGCCCGGAGGCCGCAACCTCCGCCCCGTCTGTGAAGTCCGCCTCCTCGGCGAAGCCGTACCTGGCCAGCTCGCGCACGTGGTAGCTCGTCGACCCCGTGTTCAGCCCGAGGGCCCGGGCGAGCGTCGCCGACGTGGCGGGACCGTGCAGGGTCAGGTGCTCGAGCACACGCTGACGGCGCGGATGGGCGAGCGCCTTGAGCGTGGCGAGATCGCCGATCTCGACGGGCGCAGGGGACGGACGTTCCGGCTCTGCGGGGCAGGGTGCACCGGGTTGCTGTGGCATGCCTACACAGTCGTCTGTGCACAGGTGTCTGTGCATTGCGGCGACCCGGCGTCCTCAGCGGGGGGTTATCCCTACCGGCCAGGCCGGGGCCCGAGACGTAGGGCTGATGGGGGAGGGCAGACCGGTCTTCGGGACGAGGCGACGACGGGACGGCCCGGCATAGCGTTACGACCATGAGAATCGGAATCTTAGGAACGGGCCATGTAGGGCGCGCGCTGGCCATGGGCTGGGCCCGAGCGGGACACGACGTCGTTCTCGGGTCCCGGCGGCCTGACGACGCGCAACTGCGGTCCGAACTGGCATCCGCGGTGGGGGACGACATCCCGGTCGTGGACACGGCGGCGGCCGTGGCCGGTGCGGAGGTGCTGGTCAACGCGACACCCGGCACCGCGTCAGTGGCGCTGCTCGGGGGAGTCGGGGCGCCTGCCCTGGCCGGCAAAGTGCTCATCGACGTCGCGGTCGGCTTCGGGGAGGACAACACCCTTTCCCACCCCGTGGAGAGCCTGGGCGAGGAGATCCAGCGGACGTTCCCGGACCTACGGGTCGTCAAGACGCTCTGTACCGTCGACGCCCGGCTCATGGTGGCACCGGACTCGGTCGAGGGCCCCAGCACCCTTTTCCTGTCGGGCGACGACGCAGAGGCCAAGGTCACGGCCGGCGCACTGCTGAACGACCTGGGGTGGCCCTCGGAATCGCTCCTCGACCTCGGCGGCATCACCACCGCGCGCGGCCAGGAGCACTACAGCCTGCTCTTCATGGGGATCGCCGAAGCCCTCGGCTCCTACGGCTTCGGCGTGCGGGTGGTGCGGCAGGTCTGATCCGGGAGGGCTACCCGCACCACACCCCGGCTTCCACCAGGCAGCGCACGCCTCGGCGTCGGAGGCCGCCGTGCCTCGGGCCGCCGCGACGGCTGCGGCCCGAGGTGGTGCTCCCGCTCAGTCGCGCGGAACGGTGGCGGAGGCGAGGAAGAACGGCACCGCCATGAAGAACCTGTCCCGCACCGCCCGGTCGCGCTGTTCGGCGATCCACGCCTTGGCCTCGCGCGCAGGGACGCCGCCCGCCGCGGCGGCCGCTTCGGCCAGACCCGTCGCCATGGGCAGCAGCTCCAGCCCGGTGAAGACGGCCGTCCGGACCTCCACACGCACCTCGTGGAACCCCGCGTCCAGCAGCAGGTTCCGGTGGGCGCGCGCGGCACGGGGACTGGCGACCAGGGCGGCCCTCGCCCGGACGATGGTCTGGGTCAGGGCCGCGTCGTCGGAGTCGATCACCGCCGTGTCCGAGTCCTGCCCCACCAGCACCGCCCGCCCTCCCGGCTTGAGCACCCGCCGCGCCTCGGCCAGCGCCCGTGTCGGGTCGGGGAGGGTGTGCAGCAGCTTGTCGGCCCGGTACCCGGCCAGGGAGGCGTCGCCGTACGGCAGGTCACAGGCGTCCGCGACGCGGAACGTCCCGCCCGGCAGCCGGTCGCGGGCCGCCTCGATCATGCCCTCGTCGAGGTCGGCGCCCTCGGCCGCCACTCCCAAGGCCGTCAGGTCGCCGACCGCGCGCCCGGCCCCGCAGCCGGCGTCGAGTACGGTCCCGTCCACGGGCCCGCGGAGCAACGCATAGGTGAGCGAGCGTAGTTCGGCGGCTCCGGGTGAGTGGTCGACGGCGTCGAGCACGCGCAGAAGGTTCTTCGTGTCCTTGTCCATGACGCCAGGCTGCGACTTAATGCCGACATGAAGTCAAGCGATTCCCTGACGGCTGTCCTGAGTATCGGAGTCCTGGCCGAGCGGTTCGGTCTCGCCACGCACGTGCTGCGCCACTGGGAGGCGGAAGGGCTGCTCGCCCCGGCCCGCGACGTGGCCGGCCGCCGCCGCTACGGCGAACAGGACGCGGTCCGGGTCGCGGTGATCCTGCGCGGCAAGGAGGCGGGGCTCGGCCTCGACGCCATCCGCACGCTGGTCTCGGCGTCCGCTCCCGGCGCGCGCCGGTCGGTCCTGCGCGGGGAGGCGGAGGCGCTGCGCTCCAGGATCGCCGCCGCGCAGGCGTCCTTGGACCTGATCGAGTGCGCGCTCGCCTGCGAGCACGAGGACTTCATGGAGTGCCCGCACTTCCGGGGGACGGTCGGGCTCGCGCCCTGACGGCCGGGACCGCGGCAGTCAGGCGCAGGTGACGGTGATCCGCTCGGATACGAAAGAGCCCAGCAGGCCCTTGAGCATGCCGTGGTGTTCTTCTCCTCCGCACGCGCGGTCAGTTCGCCGCCCTCGCCGATGCACGCTCGGCGGCCGGGCGGTGCACGTCCCGCTCGTCGGCGGGGTTGTCGGCGAAGCCCAACGCAGCCTCCCCGGCCTCCGGACGGCCGTGTCCCGGTCGCTCTGTGTCGGGCCGGGCGACCGGTGGCGCCGGCGTGACTACCGCTGCGATCCGGGCGCCCCTGCCGCGCTTCAGGCCTTGAGTTGGGTGAACCGGAGGTGGTTGCCGAAGGGATCGCGCAGGCCGCAGTCGATCCCGTACGGGCGCTCCGTCGGCTCATCCGTGAACTCCACGCCCCGGGCAAGCAACGTCTCGTACGTCTTGCGGCAGTCCTCCGTGGTGAGGATGAGCGCGCTGCCCAGCGCACCCTTGGTCAGCAGTTCGCGGACCTGCTCGGCTGTTTCCTCGGACATCGCCGGAGGGCCCGGCTTCTCCAGCAGGACCTGGCGGTCGGGATGGCCGGGGACGCTGACGGTGAGCCAGCGCATGAAGCCCATGTCGACGTCGGCGTTCACTTCCAGGCCGAGCTTGCCGACGTAGAAGTCGAGGGCCTCGTCCTGGTCGAGGACGAAGATCTGTGAGTGTGTGATTGCGTTGAACATGTGCATCACGCTAGTCGGCAGTCCCGTCGAAAACTTATCCAAAACCGCTCAGCCGTCGGTCCCGGTCGGAGGGTCGCACCGGCGTTCAGCCACTCGGCCGCGTCCATGCCTTCGTGAAGCACGTGGGCACGTTCATGGCAGCCGTTTCCTTGCGGTACGTCCTCGGCGACCGGCCGACGATGTCGCGGAACGTGCGGCTGAATGTACCGGTGCTGCCGAAGCCGACCTCGTAACAGATGTCCGTGACACTGCGGTCGCTTTCCCGCAGCAGGAACATCGCCCGTTCGACACGGCGCCGCTGCAGATAGCGGTGCGGAGTCTCGCCGAAGGTGGCGCGGAAGGTGCGGGCGAAGTGCGCCGGTGACACATGGGCGATCCTGGCCAGTGCCGGTACGCCCAGGGGATGCGCGTACGCACGGTCCATCGCGTCCCTTGCCCGGAGCATGCGACGGTTGGTCTCTTCCACGGTGCGGCTCACGGCGCCATCCCACCACAGGATTCCAGGCCCCTCGGCGACAACTCAGCCGCTGAAGGGAAAGGCAGCCGCGAGCCGACCGGATGGGGTGTCCGGTGGCTGTCCTACCCCCTCAGTACGCTCGGGCCATGAGCGTCTCCCTGTACTACTGCGCGAGCCGGGCGATCCCACTTACGGATGCCGAGACGGCCGCTGTCGAGCGCATCGTCGCCGCCCACATGGCGTCCTTCCCGTACGAGGACCAGGAGAGCCTGTACCTGTACGACAGCGATGACAGCCGACCGGACGAGGTGGTGGCCGGGTCCACCAAGATGCCGCTCGATCCCGACCGGGTGCTGCCGGTGCTCGACCATGTGCTGGGCTCGGTCACCGAGCTCCGCCGTGCCCTCCCGGGAGCGGAGTGGCGCGTGCACCTGGACGACCTCGACGTCCCGTGGGAGGAGGCCGAGGGTTACGCCTTCCCCGGCATGCGCGATGCGGACCTCGCAGCCGATCTGGGCGGTCGCTGAGGACCCGGCCCCCGTGGGCTTCGGCGGTGGCGCGGTGGTCAGGGCAGACGTGTCAGGTCGCGGAGCCGGCTGACCTGTCGGATTCGGTAGTCGTCTGCGCTGATGTCCGCAGTCCTCTGCACGACCGCCGTGGGGTGCATCGAGTCGGCGCCCTCGCCAGGATGACGGTGCCCCTCTGGGGCGACGGTCAGTTCCTGCTTGTGCGACAGTGCGATCCGGCGCCGGGTGGGGTCGACGTCGAGGATCTGGTACGTCCCGATCGGGCTGCCGGTCGCGGTCAGCTTGGTGACGTCCGTGCGCAGGATGGCCGCTATCCCGAAGTCGAGGACCTTCACCGTGCCGTCCTGCGCTCAGGGCGCTACGGGGGCGTCCACGCGCAAGGTCGGCGGGCTCGGGCCAGTCGGCAGCGCCCGGACCGGCGCTCGCGGGGTGCGGACGGCGAGCCGGGCGCGGGGGAGTCATGCCTGCCGTCCACGGTCAGATGCTGAGCCGGGTGAGCCTCTTCGCCGTACTGCAATGCTTGGTCCGCCCGTGCCGCCACAGCTGCACTGTGGTCAGTGTGAGGAGCCCGGCGAACACCACGAGGAAGACGCCCGCGATCGCCGTCTGCCGCCCGCCTGTATCCGCATCGTTGTAGGAGAGCAGGGTGAGGGCCGACAGCAGCATCCCCGCCACGTATACCGAGCGGACGCGCCGAAACTGCCGCACCGCACGAGGAGCAAGAGCAACACGCTTCACGAGAGCCATGCTCACCTCCGTACCCCCTCCAGGGGCGATGAGACGTCGACTCATCAGACAACTTCCCTCTGCGGAAGGGGCCTCAGGGACGGTCGACGCGCCCTCGGACGGGATATCCGCCGTGCGTGAAGAGCGCTGATGTGGTGACAAGGGCGGGCCGCAGTACGGGCCCGAAGGGTGGGTCCGGCCGTACATGACTCCGCCGGGCCAACCAGGCCACCAGGGCCGGACGGTGGCTTCCGGCCGGCCGGCGGGACTCGAAGGACGCCAGGGACCGGTCGGAGAGTCCGGGTACGCGTCGCGACGTTGCGTCGGCGCGATAGGCGGTGTCGTCGGTGCGCCGATGCACACCTCCCCGTCCTGCTGCCGCAGGTGGTGTCCGGGGAAGTTGACCGACTCCGGTGACTCGGCCGAGGGGCCGCCAGGCGGGCAAACGGCGGCACGGATCGAGATGTCGTCGAAGCGTGCAAGGGGCTTGCTCGGTGCCGCTCGGCCGGTGGCCGACGTCAGCCGGGTGGCGTGTACGCCGTTGGCGCCAAAGGCGTATTCGGAGCCTTGGGTCCCGGAGCGACGTTCCGGGGTCAGCCCGTGGCTCGGATAGCGGCGATGTCGAACTGGAGGCGGAGCCTCTCGCTCACCATGGCGCCGCCCTCGGCCAGCCGCGCGTTGTACGTCAGGCCCCAGTCCGAGCGGTTGATGGTGGTGGTGCCGTCGAAGCCGACCCGCTCGTACCCGAACGGGTCGGTCACGTAACCGATGTAGGTGAGGTCCAGAACCACGGGGCGGGCGATTCCCCTGATGGCCAGGTCGCCGGTCATGCGGAAGACCTCCTTGTTCGCCATCTTCACAGCGGTGCTGGTGAAGGTGATCCGCGGGTGCCTCGCGGCGTCCAGGAAGTCACGGCCGACCAGATGGGCGTCACGCTGTTCCACGCCCGTGTCGACGCTCGCGGTGGCCAGTGCGATCTGGGCCCTGGAACGGGCCGGGTTCCGGCCGTCGAAGTAGAGGCGGCTCTCGTACTCCGCGAAGGAGCCTCGCACCGTCGTCACCATGGCGTGCCGCACGGAGAACCCGATCCTGCTGTGTGCGGGGTCGATCATCCACTCTCCGGTGAGGGCCGCCAGGGCCGGATCCGGCACCACCGCGGCCGCGGGGGCCGTGAGGGCCACCGGGGCGGTCGGTGCCGCTGTGCGTCGGAGGGTGGAACTGCGGCTGAAGAGGTTCATGATCATGTTGTTACTCGGGGGTAAGCAGCACCCGCAAGGCCGGATGGGGAAACCCGACCATTCATGAGCAGACTTTCACAGGGTGGAGTTCCGGTCGGCGACATCGCCACGGAACGAACGACCTGCTGGTGGGAATCCGCGGTTGCCGCCTGCGGATATCCAGTTGGGCACGTGGCCGAGGAATGACAAGGTGACGCTCATGCCGTCGCCCACAGTCGAAGAACTCCTCCGTGAACTGCACGCCTCGCTCACACTGCGCAGGCGTCCGGAGGATGTGGCCCGGCTCATCCAGGATCTGTACGCGGCCCAGGGCACCGAACTCGACGCGACCGCGGAGGCGGCACTCGCGAAGGCCGCCGAGCATTCGCTGCGCAACGTCTGGCACGGTTACACCTCCATGCGGGAGGACTTCGCCCGCCCCGTCGGCGCACAGCGTCAACTCGGCCGTGTGGCCGACCTGTTCATGGACGTGGCGGAGCTCCCGGACAGTGAGGGAGACGATCCGGACCGGATCGAGGAAGTCATCCGGCGTGCAGGCGAGACCATAGGCCGCGCGTACGGACAGAACGACTTCGGCGTGGACCGTCTCGACCGGGCCGAGCGAGCTGCCGCCGGTCTCGGCGAGGTCTCCAAGCGTCAGTACAACAAGCGCTTCCGTCTCCTGCGCCGTACGGAGGCGAAGCTGGCGCGGCTGATTCACGAGCAACGCCGCCGCGAGGTGACCATGACGGGCAAGGGAGCGCTCGCCCACGCACTGCCGTACGGCCTCTTCGCCACGGATCCGGACACGGCGGCCTTCATCGCGTACTTCACGGCGCGGGGCTACATGCGCAGTGTGTTCACCAACGGCCGGCAGCGCCAGGTCTACGACGAGGTCGCCGACGCACTGTTCCAGCGCCTGCGCGCGCATCCTGAGCGGACCTGCTGGTCTGCGGTCGCGCACGTGCATCCCACGTCGGAGGTGCTTAGCGAGGTGTCCGACGAGGACCTCACCCACCTGCTGGTCCGGTGGAACGGCTTCCTGCGCCAGGTCGCGGAACTGCTGGAGGACGCCTGGAACCGGCATCCGTTGGAGCGCGACACGATGATCGTGCGCCGCGGCGACGACTCATCGACATGGAACCAGGCCGCACAGGCGTGGAACGCGGCCCGAGCCCACTGGTTCGCGATCCTGTCCGAGCTGGGCCAGGACAAGATCCTGGATCGCGTCTGCCCGGGCAAGGTGCCCCGGCTGATGGCTGCCGATGTGGCGTACTGGCACCGCATGAGCGGCGGCGGGCTGCACCCCGACACCTACATCTGGGCAGAGCTGCCGTTGCCCTGGGAAGTGCTCCGGGGCGAGAGGGAATGCCCGCGCTCACTGGTCGAGGAGGTCTGCGCGCGGCATCGGATGGACCC
The DNA here is from genome assembly GCF_045207585.1 of Streptomyces sp. NBC_00887. Classification (NCBI taxonomy): domain Bacteria; kingdom Bacillati; phylum Actinomycetota; class Actinomycetes; order Kitasatosporales; family Streptomycetaceae; genus Streptomyces; species Streptomyces sp. NBC_00887. Next base: position 3,319,674 of record NZ_CP108788.1, on the reverse strand, counting down.
GGTCGCCGGTGCCTGGACGGCCCCCAGGCCTACGGTCGAAGCTGTCGCCTTCCGCCGGACGCCCGAACTGGTCCATGGTGTTGCCGTGAGGGACCCGCTCATGGCCAGTGCCCTCCGGTCCGCCGGAGTGTTCTCCGGCAAGGGCAAACGCGCGGCGGTGAGGGAGTGGCTGTGATCGACGGCCCCAGCACCTCGGGAAATCCGGTTGCCCGAAATGGCGCCCCCCGGCCATGATCGACGTGGCGGCGAGGAAGCTCTGTGGAGGAGCGCCCGGCTCTGATCCCGGGTGGACGTAGGTTCGAATCCTGCCCTCGTCGCCACCCTCACTTCATACTCGACCTGCTCAACCCGAGCTTGGAAAAGGCCCGTTCAGGTTTCCGGGGCGCCCTCGGTGATTCCCCCCGTGATCGAGCGCCGCAGCAACGGCCGCCAGCCATCACCGCTTCCGAACTGCCCGCCGGGCGCGGCGGCAGGTCTCGGCGCGCGCCGGCTGACTCCGTACGGCACGCCGGTGCCCCGGAGCGCGATCTGTCCGTTTTCGATCATTCGCGAACCAGACCGGGCATGACGTGATCGTTAAAGGTCGGAAATCGGCGCGATTGGCGCCCGATGCTTCACTCAACCTCCTTATAGTGGTCCCGCGTTGATCGTATGGCCGCAACGCGCGAAGCCGTCTCCCAGGAGTCCGTACGATGACGACCCCTCCTCCGTCCGCCGCGCCCGCATCCGGCGGTGGCTGCCCCGCGCACGCCGCCACCGCCCCCGTACCGCTGAGCGGCCCGGAGTTCCACACCGCTCCGCAGGCCCTCTACAGGACCATGCGGCACGAGTACGGGCCCGTGGTGCCGGTCGAGCTCCCCGGCGGCTTCCCGGCCTGGCTGGTCGTCGGATACCGGGAGCTCCACCAGGTCACCAGCGACGGCGAGTTGTTCCCGAGGGATGTCGGGCTGTGGAACCAGTGGGAGCACATTCCCGAGGACTGGCCACTGCTCCCCATGGTCGGCCGTCCGATGCCGTCCATCTACTTCACCGCGGGGGCCGAACACCGGCGGCATGCCGAGATGGTGGTGCCCGCGCTCGAAAGCGCCGATCCGTTCGAGATCCGGGGGCACTGCGAGCAGCTCGCTGACCGGCTCATCGACGACATCTGCAGCCGGGGCACGGCCGACCTCGTCGCCGAGTTCGCCGAACCGCTTCCCCTGCTCGTCCTCGCCCGGCTCGTCGGCTTCCCCGACGCCGAAGGAGCGGACATCGCCCGGGTCCTGAAGGACCTGGCCGACGGGGGGCCCGGCGCGCAGGAGGCGTACGGGCGGTTCGCCGAGCACATGCAGCGGCTCGTGGCGGTCAAGCGGGCCGCGCCCGGGGACGACGTCACCTCCCGGATGCTCGCGAACCCGGAGCCGTTCACCGATCAGGAGTACGCGCTCGACCTCATGGCCATCACCGCCGCCGGCCATCTGACCACGGCCGACTGGATCAGCAACTCCCTGCGGCTGATGCTCACCGAGGACCAGTTCGCCGACTCGCTCGCCGGTGGCCGGCGCAGCGTCGGCGACGCCATGAACGAGGTCCTCTGGGAAGAGAGCCCGACCCAGATCCTCGCCGGCCGCTGGGCGGTCCGCGACACCCAGCTCGGCGGACGGACGATCCGTGCCGGGGACATGCTGCTGCTCGGTCTGGGGGCGGCCAACACCGACCCCCTCGTACGCCAGGACCTGGGGTCCGACGGTGCCACGAGGCACGGCAGCAACAGCGCGCACCTGGCCTTCAGCCATGGTGAGTACCGCTGCCCCTTCCCCGCGCAGGAGATTGCCGAGATCATCGCCCGTACCGGGATCGAGGTCCTCCTCGACCGGCTGCCCGATCTCGAACTCGCCGTCGCCGAGAAGGACCTCGTCCGGCGGCCGTCCGCCTTCCTGCGCGGGATGAACGCGCTCCCCGTCCGCTTCGCTCCCGTACGTACGACAGGAGATCTGCTGTGAACTGCCCTCACGCGACCGTGGTCATCGACCCCATGGTCCAGAACCTCGACGGTGAGACCGAGCAGTTGCGCCAGGCGGGCCCGCTCGCGCGCATCGAGCTGTTGGGGGTCCCCGCGTGGACCGTCACGCGGCACGCCGAAGCACGTCAACTGCTCGTCGAACCGCGGCTGGTGAAGGACCTGGACGCCTGGGGGCTGTGGAGGAGCGGTGAGGTCACCCACGCGTGGCCCCTGATCGGAATGATCGACGCCGGTCGCTCCATGTTCACGGTCGACGGCGGCGAGCACCGGAGGCTGCGGACGAAGACCTCCCAGGCGCTCACCCCGCGTCGGCTCGAGGCGGTCCGCCCCGCCATCGAGAAGTTCACCGAAGAGCTCCTCGACGCCCTCGCCGAGCAGGGCAAGGACGGGGTCGTCGATCTCAAGGCCGTCTTCGCCCAGCCGCTGCCGATGCGGGTCGTCGGGCTGCTGATGGGGGTGGACGAGGACCAGTTCCCGATGCTGACGAAGCAGTACAAGGCCTTCTTCTCCATGCTCACCCCGCAGGAGGAGCGCCTGGCGCTGCTGCGTGAACTGGACGTCTTCTACACGGACCTCGTACGCGAGAAGACAGCGCGGGCCACCGACGACCTCACCAGCGCCCTGATCCTGGCCGACGAGGGAGGCGAGCCCCTCACCGAGGAGGAGGTCGTCGGCAACCTCAAGGCCATGGTGGCCGCCGGGCACGAGACCACGATCGGGCTCATCCTCAACGCCGTACGCGCACTGCTCGCCCACCCCGACCAGCTGCGGATGGTGCTGGACGGGGAGATTTCGTGGGAGACGGTCGTCGAGGAGACGCTGCGCTGGGACACGCCCACCACGCACCTGCTGATGCGTTTCGCCACCGAGGACATCCAGGTCGGCGACCAGGTGATCGCCGAGGGAGAGGGCGTCGTCATCTCCTACCGGGTCATCGGACGCGATGCCGAACAGCACGGCGACGACGCCGACTCCTTCGACATCACCCGTCCGACACCGATCCGGCACATGACCTTCGGCCACGGCCCCCACATCTGCCCCGGTGCCGCGCTGTCACGGGTGGAGGCCGGCATCGCACTCCCCGCCCTCTTCGCGCGCTTCCCCGCGCTCAGGCTCGCGATACCGGACGACGAGATCCGCAAGCTGCCGGTGATGACGCAGAACGACATGGAGGCCTTCCCCGTCCTGCTGCACGGCTGAGGCGGGTCGGACCAGGAGAACCTGCGCGAGGGCGTGGACGCGTACGGGCGGGAGGCATCGCGCCCGTACGCGGGGGTGGTGTGCGAACCCCGACGCCCTCACGGCTCCTGTTACGCTTTTGACGGGTCATGAGTTCCAGTGGAAAGCCCCGGCTCGCTGGACGGCACCCCGCTCCGCTGCGGGTGCTCCGGGTGACGACCCGCTCCGCGCGGCACCGTGCGGGGAACAGCGGACCACCGGGGACAGGCCCCCGGGGTCCAGGACCCCGGAAGGCGACAACGGCCATGCTCCCTCACCTCATTCACCACGACGCCTGCGTGCGCTACGCGCCCGGCCACCACGTGCACTGGATCCACGCCAAGAAGTGCGTACAGGAACCCGGCCAGGCCGTGGAACTCCTGCTGACCGCGGGCGATGTCCGCGACGACGGATGGCTGGTTCTGCGCGCGGCCTTCGAACACCCCGGCGGCCTGCCCGAGGTGTGGACGCACGCTCCCGCCGATCTGCGGGAGTTGCTCACGGGCCACCGCGGGCGCGTGTACTGGCTGCCGCGCTGGCACGCGCTGCGCTTCGTCGGCCTCGGCGGTGAGGCGACCGGCCTCGTGAACGTGGGAACCGAGGGCGGTCCGCTGTGCGCGACGAGCGCACCCGATCCGCAGCACACGGGTCGCGGGGACCTCACCTACGGGCTGTAGCCAACCAGCTCCAGGAACAGGTGCGTTCGGCCGGTACCGCCCGATCCGGGCGGGCCGGTCCGTTCGTGATACCGGACAGAGTCCGGGTTTTCGTCGAATGCGCGCTCAATCCGTTGACGCAAGGTGCGTTCGATTCTACGGTCCCGTCCTGGCCGCCCGTCCGAAGTTACGAGCGTCGTTCGGCACGTCGAACAGATCAATGTCATGCGCATGGCAACCTCCTGGCCCTCGGTGACGACTGCCGGGTACCCCGACACGACCGAAGAAGGTCTCCTGATGAGCCGCATCCCGACAAGAATTCCGCGAAGGGCCCTCGCCGCCCTGCCCGCCGCACTCCTGCTGGCGCTCGTGCCGACGAGCGCGTCCGCGTACCCCAACCCCGGTGTCGTCAAGGGCGACATCGTCGTCCACGACCCCACCATGATCCGGAGCACGTCCGGCCAGTACCTGCTCTACTCCACCGGAGAGGGCCTCCAGCTCCGCACCTCCACCGACCGCACCGCCTTCGGCCGGTCGGGCAACGCCTTCACGACGAAGCCGAGCTGGTGGAAGAACTACTCCTCCGCGTCGGACCCGTGGGCCCCGGACATCTCCTACCGCGGCGGCAAGTACCTGATGTACTACGCCGTTTCGTCCTTCGGGTCGAACACGTCGGCCATCGGCCTCGCGGCCTCCACGACCGGCCAGGCGGGCAGCTGGAGCGACTACGGGATCGTCTACACCTCGAACTCGTCGAGCGACTACAACGCCATCGACCCCAACCTCTTCGTGGACGACGACGGCAAGTGGTGGCTGTCCTTCGGCTCCTGGTGGACCGGGATCAAGATGATCCGCGTCGACCCGTCGACCGGCAAGCAGTACGCCGGAGACACCGCACGCCGCTCGCTCGCCTCCCGCCCCACCGGTACCAAGGCGGTCGAGGCGCCCTCCATCGTGAAGCGCAACGGCTACTACTACCTCTTCGCCTCGTACGACACCTGCTGCGCGGGGACCAGCTCCACCTACAAGATCAAGGTGGGCCGGGCGACGAGCGTCACCGGGCCCTACTACGACCGCAACGGCGTGAACATGCGCAGCAACGGCGGCACCCCGGTCATGGAGTCCCACGGCCGGTACATCGGCCCCGGCGGCCAGTCGATCCTCGCCGACTCCGACGGTGACCTGCTCGTCTACCACTACTACGACGGCCAGGACAACGGCACCCCGAAGCTCGGCGTCAACCTACTGAACTGGAGCAGCGGATGGCCCGTCGCCTACTGACCCTGCTGAGCGCCCTCCTGCTGGCCCTCGCGCTGGGGCAGCCGGCCTCCACGCAGGCGGCACCGTCCGAGACCTCCTCCGTGCAGGCCGCCGAGGGGCGTCCGTACACCAATCCCGTCAAGGCGCAGAAGGGAGCCGACCCCTGGATCTCGTACCACGACGGCAACTACTACCTGGTGGCGACGAGTTGGACCGACGTCATCACCATGCGCAAGTCGCCGACCCTCGCCGGGCTCGCGACCGCGCCGAGCGTGCAGGTCTGGCAGGGCGACGCCGCCTCGCGCTGCTGCAACATCTGGGCACCCGAACTGCACTACTCGGGCGGCCGCTGGTACCTCTACTTCGTCGCCGGGCAGAACATCGCCGACTACAACCCCACGCAGCGGGTGCACGTGCTGCAGAGCGCGGGTACGGACCCGATGGGCCCGTACACGTACAGGAACCAGCTCGGCAGCACCTGGATGCTGGACCCGAGCGTGCTCACGCTCAACGGCTCGATGTACCTGCTGGGCAGTGCGAGCGGCGGCGGTACGCAGAACCTGGTGATCGCCCCGATGTCGAACCCGTACACGCTCAGCGGCTCGTTCTCGACGATCTCCACGCCGACGTACGACTGGGAGAAGTCGGGCGGCACGGTGAACGAGGGCGCCGAAGTGCTGCAGCGCGGCGGGAAGACGTTCATCGTCTACTCCGCCAGCGGCTGCTGGACCCCCGACTACAAGCTCGGGCAGCTCACCCTGACCGGATCCAATCCGCTCTCGGCTTCCTCCTGGACGAAGAAGTCCACTCCGGTCTTCCAGCGCAACAACGCCGCCGGGGTGTACGGGCCGGGGCACAACGGCTTCTTCACCTCACCCGACGGCACGGAGAGCTGGATCGTCTACCACGCCAACGACTCGGCGTCCGACGGCTGCGACAACGGGCGGACGGCGCGGGCACAGAAGTTCACGTGGAACAGTGACGGGACGCCGAACCTCGGCACGCCCGTCGCACTCGGTACGACACTGGCCGGGCCCTCCGGCGAGAGCGCGGCCACGCCGACCGCGTACACGGTGGTCAACAGGGCCACCGGGAAGTGCCTGGACGTGAACGGTTCGTCGACCGCCGACGGGGCGAACGTCCAGCAGTGGACGTGCAACGGCGGTACACAGCAGAAATGGCGCATCGAGGACCAGGGCGACGACACGAGCCGTCTGGTCAACGTCGCTTCGGGCAAGGTGCTCGACACGGCGGACTGCTCCGCGGCCGACGGCGCCGACCTGCGCCAGTGGTCGTGGCTGAACAACACCTGCCAGCGCTTCGGCCTCGTCACCACGGCGGCCGGCGGCTGGGTACGCATCGTCAACCGGGCGAGCGGGAAGGTCGCCGACGTGGCCGACTGCTCGGCCGCCGACGGTACGGACGTACGGCAGTGGTCGTGGCTGAACAACAACTGCCAGCAGTGGAAGCTCACTCCGGCAACCTGAGGCCCCGCGAGCGCTGCGTGATCCCCCCACAGGACCCAGGGTCCGGGCCGCCACCCGGACCCTGGGTTCCTCTCTCACGAGAGGCTCTAGGCTGCGGTCGTATGGTCCCTCTCCTGGCGTTCGCCCCGCACCGTTCCACGACGGCCGGGCTCCTTGCGGACGCGGCGCACGACCGCGGCATGGAGGTCGTGATCCTGCCCCGCGACGGAATCCAGGACCGGCTGCGGGGGAGCGGGCGCGCGCACTACTACGGCGGCCCGCACTTCGCCGCGGAGGTTGCCGGGCCCCTGGGGACATCACTCCTGGAACCGGACGAGGGCTGGCTGGACGCTCTGCCGTACGCCTTCACCGGGCGCAGGATCAAGCGCGTCAAGCTGTCGGAGGCCCGCCGCGAGAAGGGCCCCGTCTTCGTGAAACCGCCCACCGACAAGAGCTTCCCTGCCGCCGTGTACGCGGACGGCAGCGCGCTCCAGGTGCCCTCGCCCGAGAGCGATCCCCTGGTCCAGGTCAGTGAAGTGGTGACCTGGGCGGCGGAGTTCAGGCTCTTCCTGCTCGACGGAGCCATTCGGGCCGGCTCCCAGTACGCCACCTTCGGCCGACTGGACGCCGCACCGCTGGAAGGGCACCCGCAGGAGACCGGGATCCGGGACTTCGCGGGGCGGCTGGCGGACGCATACGGGGCCACGTTGCCCAGCGGCGTGGTGGTCGACGTCGGACGGATGCGGGGTGCCGGCGGCGGGGACACCGAGCGGTGGGCGGTCGTCGAGGCCAACATGGCCTGGTTCAGCAACGTGTACGCGGCCGATCCGGCCGGTGCGCTCGATGTGGTGCTGCGGGCCGCGGGACCCCGTGGACAGGTCCAAGAACGGGACCTGCGGTTCCGCAGGGTGTGAGGCGGCGGCGCGTGAAGCTGCACCCGCCCCTGGAACCCGTGCCGCCGCAAGTTACGTGAAGCGGCAACCTTTCGGGCCGTCGTGGCGACTACTGCCAGGAACCCCCACCTCTTCCCTACGGAACGGACCAGGTCATGGCAGCGAATCGACGACGTACCACGGTCGCCCCCGGACAGCGCCGCGCCCTGGTGGCGGGAGCGGCGGCGCTCGTGGCCGTCGTGTCGGTGCAGGCGCACGGGTCGGCGTCCGGCGCAGCGGCGGCGAGCACCCTCACCGTGGCCAAGGACGGCACCGGTCAGTACACGACCGTGCAGGCCGCCGTGAACGCGATACCGGCGGGCAACACCGCGCGCGTCATCGTCTCCATCAAGCCCGGTACCTATCGCGGGACGGTGAAGATCCCCGCCACCAAGCAGAACGTGACGCTCCAGGGGAGCGGATCCGGCCGCGGTGACACCGTCATCGTCTACAACAACGCCTCCGGCACGCAGAAACCCGACGGGTCGGGTACCTACGGCACGAGCGGCAGCGCCACCGTCGCAGCCGAGGCGAACGGCTTCCAGGCCCGCAACCTCACGATCTCCAACGACTTCGACGAGGCCGCCAACCAGAACATGAGCGGACTGCAGGCCGTCGCCCTGCGCACCGCCGCGGACAAGGTCTTCCTCGACTCCGTCATCGTCACCGGAGACCAGGACACCCTGCTGCTCGACACCTCGTCCAAGGCGACGCTCGGCCGTGTCTACATGACCAACTCCTACGTCGTGGGCAACGTCGACTTCATCTTCGGGCGGGCCAGCGCGGTGATCGACAAGTCCGTCATCACCCTGAAGAAGCGATGGGACGGCAGTTCCGCCGGCTACATCGCCGCACCCAGTACCGCCGCGGACCGCAAGGGCTTCCTGATCAACAACTCGACCGTCAACGGGGACGTCTCCGCGGCGAGCTTCTACCTCGGCCGGCCCTGGCACGCGGGCGGCGACGCCTCCCTCGACCCGATGGCCACCTTCCGCAACACCACGCTCGGTGCCGCGATCAAATCCGCCCCGTGGACCGACATGAGCGGCTTCTCCTGGAAGGACGACCGCTTCGCCGAGTACAAGAACACCGGGCCGGGCGCGGGTTCGGCGAGCAGCAACCGGCCGCAGCTCTCGGATTCCCAGGCCACGGCCCAGGAGACCGCCGACTGGCTGGCCGGGTGGACACCGTCGGCATCCTGAGTCACGGTGTGCTGGAAGCAGCCGGGGATCCATACGATCGAAGCGCTTCGACGCCACTCTGGACAGTCCCTGTGAGCGAGTCTAGGCTCCACGGTGTCTATGCATGTCAGAGTGTAAAGGGAACCGTAAGTGGACGCTGTCGAAGCGCTTCACCAGGTTTCCTTTCGGTCCTCATCTGTGATGGAGAGCTGAATGGTCACGCTTGCCGAGGTCGCCCAGCACGCCGGAGTCTCCGCGAGCACGGTGAGCTACGTCCTCAGTGGGAAGCGGTCCATCTCCGCCTCCACCCGCGAGCGGGTGGAGCACAGCATCCAGCAGCTCGGCTACCACCCCAACGCGGGGGCGCGAGCCCTCGCCAGCAGCCGGTCCAACATCATCGCGCTCATGGTGCCGTTGCGCACCGACATGTACGTGCCGGTGATGATGGAGATCGCCATCGCGGTCGCCACGACCGCACGGACGCACGGCTACGACGTCCTCCTCCTCACCGGGGAGGAGGGCCCCGCCGCGGTCCGGCGGATCGCGGGGAGCTCACTCGCCGACGCGATGATCCTGATGGACGTCGAACTCCACGACGAGCGGCTCCCGCTGCTGCGGGAGTCCGGGCGGACCGCCGTCCTCATCGGCCTGCCCGCCGACACCGCCGGACTCACCTGCGTGGACCTCGACTTCGAGGCCACGGGGGCACTGTGCGTGGAGCATCTCGCGGGTCTCGGACACCGTGAGATCGCGGTGATCGGTGAAGCCGCCGCCGTCTACGAGCGGCACACCGGCTTCGCCGAGCGGACGGTGGACGGGATACGGGCGAAGGCGCAGGAGACGGGAGTGCGGGTCCTGCACCGGCCCTGCGAGGGAGGGTACGCGGCGATGGCAGGCACCCTGGCCAGGGTCTACGACGAGCGGCCGGGCACGACCGGCTTCATCGTCCAGAACGAGGCCGCCGTCGAGCCGCTGCTCAACCTCCTCCAGCAGCAGGGCCGTGCCGTGCCCGAGGACGTCTCCGTCGTGGCGATCTGCCCCGAACAGGTGGCCACACAAGCCTCGGTCCGCCTCACGTCCGTCGCCATCCCGGCGCAGGAGATGGGGCGCGGGGCGGTGGAGCAGGTGGTGGCCAAGCTCGCGGGCCGCGGCACGGACGAGGTCGAGCTGCTGGCACCCGAGCTGACCGTACGCGCGAGCACAGGTCCAGCTCCGGCCTGAACCCCTTCGAACCGGACGAGCCGGTCCCCGCGGGGACCGGCTCCGCCCGTACGTGAGGGCCCCGGGGATCAGCTCGACGAGACCTTGAACGAGTTGGTCCTGAAGTCCAGACCGCCCTGCGAGGAGGTGATCTCGTAGCCGAACTGGACGTCGCCGATGGTCTCGTTGCCCCACCAGCCCTTGGTGTCCTTGATCCACTTCAGGATCGGCAGGATGTTCACGGTGCCGGAGGAGGAGTCCGAGGTCCGCAGGAACGAGAAGACCTGGTTGGCGCCATTGTCGCCCTTGTAGACGGCCCAGGTGTGGCCGCCCAGGCTCACGTTGCCCTGCGAGGTGCCGAGCGGGCCGACGGCGCCGTTGTAGTTGACCCAGAGCATGACTTCGTAGTCGTAGTCCGTGTCCCAGATGTCGTACGACGTGTTGTAGGCGCCGGAGGACGGGACCGTGACGTTGTAGTTGCTCGTCAACGACGAGAGCGACGTGATCGGCTTGTTCACGATCTTCTTGGCGTTGGGGTACGACTTGATGCCGCCGGTGTTCGGGTGGTCGGCCCAGACACCCCAGTTGCTGGAGGAGTTGGCCCAGACCGTCTGCGCGCCCGCTCCGGAGCCCCAGATGTTGTTGTAGAGGATGTAGCCGTCGGACGTGGTGTAGTTGCCCCACTGGTCCGATGAGGACCAGATCACCGCGTGAGCCGGTGCCGAGGCGAAGCCGATCAGGGCGGCCGCCGCTGTCGCGGGGGCCAGGAGGAGCCTGGTCAGGGTGCGTCGTCGTGCCATGGTGTCCCTTCCATGGGTGGGGGGAATCGCTACCGCGGTCTCAGGGTGAGGACGCGGTCCACGCCGGCCGTGAGGTCCAGCGGAGCCTCGGGGTCGTCCGTGCCGGTCGCGACGAGTACGAGCCCGTGTCCCGGGCGTACGTCGACGCGGGCGTCGCGGGTCGGGTGCAGGACCGCCGTCGCACCCTGGGCGGACCAGCTGAGGTCCAGCCCGGCGCCGAACCTGGTCCGGATGCCGCGGAGTTCGCCGGCGGGGCAGGTCTCGGGAACGGCGGGAAGAAGGACCAGGCGGCCGGGCGCCGACTGGACGAGCGCCTCGATGACGGCGGCCGGCAGCGCATGCGCCGCATCGGCGTTGTAGACGTTGCGCGCCGGATAGTGCGCGCTCATCAGCGAGTCGTGGAAGAAGTCGCCCGCCAGTACCGCGTCCAGAGCGGCGGACACCCGCGACGGGTCGCGCAGCCGTGCCGCGATCAGCGCGTGGTGGAGATGGCCGTGGGCGGAGTCGTTCTCCGAGCCCCGCAGCTCCAGGGCGCGGTGCGCGGCGGCCGCCTGTCGCGGTGTGTCGTACGGGTTGATCTCGTCCAGCGGCCACACCGGGTAGAGATGGCTGAGGTGACGGTGGTCGTACGTCTCCTCCAGCCCCGGCCACGCCCACTCGGCGAGCGCCCCGTCCTCGTTCACCAGATAGCCGGGGAGCCGGGTCGCGAGCTCCCGCCAGCGGTCGGCGGAGGGGTGGTCACCGGCGCGGTCGGCGGCCGTGGTCAGGGCGTGACGGGCGGCGGCGATGTCCATGGTGGCGTTGACGGTGCCCCAGCTCGCGTTCGCCGGGCGGTTCTCCGGGGAGTAGGACGGCACGATCGCGATGCGGCCGTCCGGGTCCTCGCGGGTGAGGAAGTCCTCGTAGAACAGTGCCGCTTCGACGAGCGCGGCGGTGAGACGGGAATCCGTCGTGCCGCTCGTCACCTCGGCGTGTTCGAGCAGCGGCTGGAGCAGCCAGTCCGCTCCCGCCGTCCACAGGTGCAGCGGGTAGGCGCGCTGGAAGTGCCGGGTGTGGCCCGACTCGCCGTCCGTATGGGACGGGGCGACGATGCCGCGGGCGCCGAAGATCGCACGCGCGTTGTCCTGCCAGTGGGCCAACTGGCCGTGTACCAGGGCGGCATGGGCCTCGGTGACCTCCGGCAGGGCGGCCGCGGCGGCCGAGGAGATCTGGAGGTTGAGGTTGGCGTTCGTGGTGAACGCCCCGGACCACGCGGTGTCCCAGTCGCCGGTCCACAGCCCGGTCAGGCGGGGCGGCAGCAGCCCCGAGGAGGAGAGCAGATGGTAGCGGCCCGCCGCGAAGAGGCGCTCCAGGAGCGCCGGGCTCCGCGGCCTGCCGACCAGCTCGCTGCCGGGCAGATCCCGGTCCTGGACCGCGTCCCGCAGCGTCAGCGTCGTGCGCCCGAACGCCTTGCGGTGCAGCGGCTGATGGCGGGCGAGCAGGGTGGCGTAGGCCTCGTGCGGCAGATCCGCCCACAGGGCGCAGAGGTCGGGGTGCCCGACCCCGCGCCGGACCCGGGTCGCCAGTGTGAGGCTCCGCCCACCCTCGACCCGGATGCCTTCGCCCGCGACGGACACCTTGCCGCCGTCCACCGTGGCGACGGTGACCCCCGTGTAGGTGAGGTCACTGCCCGGATAGCCCACCCGCAACGCCATCTTGGCGCCGTCCGGGGTCAGCACGGTCGAGCGGCCGACCGCCAGGTGCGCCGGAGCGCCCGGCAGGCCGTGGTCCAGGACGAGGTCGGCGGTCAGTCCGAGGTCCGTGATGTGCTGGACGATCACGTCGTCGGCCCTCGACACGAAGACACGGCTGCGCCAGGCCTCGTAGGAGGCGTTGACCTCGCCCGTCGTGAAGTCGACCTCGCGCCGGTAACCGGCGACCGCCTCGTGCAGTCCCCGGCTCCGGCGGACGCGGGTCTGGAACGCGGGGTGGAAGGGCTGCACCCACGCCAGCGGACGCCCCGCGCCGAACTCTTCGGCCGCCGTGGTGTCCCCGGCGAGCAGCGCGTCCTGGAGGCGGCCCAGCCGGTCCGAGAGCTCCGGCGGCCGTGCCTCCTCGCTGCCGTTCGGCCGGACCAGGGTGTGGTGGTTGACGATGACCCGGTCGTCCGCCGGATCGCCGTACACCATGGCCCCGTGACGGCCGTTTCCGCTGAGGAAGGCGTCCTCCCAGCGGGCGGCGGGGCGCGGCTCCCACGTGCCGTCGATCATGCGGAGGCGTCTCTGAGGACGGCCACGCCGTACCGGCCCAGTTCCACCTTGCCGTCGGTCCCGGTACCCGTGAGGAGATCGGTGTGGCGGCCCGGAACCATGACCGTCACCGTGGACCGGCCGTGGTGGAGCAGGAAGAGCAGGGAGCCGCGGCGCACCGCCTCCACCCCCGCCGGCAGCCCCTCCAGCACGGGGCGTGCGCCCGACTTGGCCGCCACCCGGCCCAGCAGTTCGCGCAGGGCCTCCGGCTCGGGCAGCGTGGACACGTACCAGGCCGTGCCCTTGCGGAGCACCGCGGGCAGTCCGTCCAGTTCGCCGCCCCGGTAGGCGGAGACCGTCTCCGCCCTGCTGTCCGGCTCCAGCTCCTCCGACCACAGGCTGCCGCTGAAGCCGTCGCACTCGACCGACGCGCCCGCGTCCAGCGGCCACCACTCGTGCACCGTGCGGATCCCGAGCAGCTCGCGCAGCCGGCTGTCCATGCCGCCCGGCCTGATCCGGTCGTCGGCGTCCGCGATTCCGGTGAAGAACCCGCAGACGAGGGTGCCGCCGCCCCGCACGTAGGAGACGAGGTTGTCGATCGCCGCGTCGCCGAGCAGGTAGAGCTGCGGTACGACGACCATGCGGTAGGCGGTCAGGTTGGCCTCGGGGCGGGCGAACTCCGTCCTGGTCCCGTTCTCCCACAGTCCCCGGTGCCACGCCTGCACCACATCCGGGTACGACACGAGCGAGGACGGCCGGCCCTCCTGGGCGCTCGCCCACCACGCGTCCCAGTCGTGCAGGACCGCGACCTCGGCCGGCACGGGCGTGCCGCTCACCTCGGCGCCGAGCTGGGCGAGTTCGGCGCCGAGCTGCTTGATCTCCCGGAACACGCGCCCCTGTTCGCCCGCGTGGGTGAGCATCCCGGAGTGGAACTTCTCCGATCCCTGCCGGGACTGCCGCCACTGGAAGTAGCAGACGGCATCCGCGCCCCGCGCCACCGCCTGAAGCGACCAGAGCCGGTTGAGGCCGGCCGGCTTGGGGTGGTTGACCCCGCGCCAGTTGACCGGGCCCGCCGCCTGTTCCATCAGCATCCACGGGCCCGCGGCCTGCGACCGCGTCATGTCGGCGAGCATGGCGTTGTACTGGCCGCCCTGCGGGTCCTGGGGGTCCGGATAGACGTCGACGGAGACGACGTCCTCCTGCTCCGCCCAGGCCCAGGCGTCCTGGCCCGACCACAGCGGCATGAAGTTGGTCGTCACAGGGATGTGCGGGGTGTGCCGGGCGACGATGTCCCGCTCGGCGACGTAGCACTCCATCAGGGCGTCGGAGGTGAACCGCTTGAAGTCCAGCACCTGCGCCGGGTTCTTCATGTACTGGGCGCGGCGGGGCGGCAGGATCTCCGACCAGCTGTCGTAGCGCTGGCTCCAGAATGCCGTTCCCCACGCCTCGTTGAGCGCGTCGAGGCCGGGGTGGCGGGCGGCCAGCCAGCGGCGGAAGTGGGCAGCCGTCTCGTCGCACCAGCAGTGCGTGCAGTACTCGTTGTTGATGTGCCACACGGTGAGCGCCGGATGGTCCGCGTACCGTGCCGCGAGGTCCTCGGTGATCGCGGCGGCGTAGCGGCGGTAGACCGGCGAGCTCGGGCAGAAGTGCTGGCGCGAGCCGTACGAGACCAGCGTTCCGTCCTCGGCGCGCGGCAGGGTCTCCGGGTGCAGTGCGCCCATCCACGGCGGCGGCGACGCCGTCGGGGTGGCGAGGACGACACCGATGCCGTGCGCGTGCATGAGGTCCATCAGCCGGTCCAGCCAGCCGAACTCCCGTGCACCCGGGCGGGGTTCGATCTTCGCCCAGGAGAACACGCCGACGGTGACGGAGTTGACCCCCGCCTCCTTCATCAGCCGGGCGTCGTCGGCCCACACCTCCTCGGGCCACTGCTCGGGGTTGTAGTCGCCTCCGAAGAGAATGCGGCCACGGGTGGCGTCGTGCAGGGACGGCATGGACTTCTCGTTCCTCATTCGGGGTCCGCGTACTGGATGCCGCGGCCGTTGGTGCCCAGGTAGACGCGGCCGTGGATGCGGGGGTCACCGGTGATGACCTCACCGGTCCACCCCCATTGGTGCGAGTCGTCGTTGATGCGGACCCAGGTCCTGCCCGCGTCGTCCGAGCGGAGCACGGCGACACCGTCGTGCGTGGCGGACACCCGTCCGGTCTGGAAGACCGCGGGGTAAGGGGCTCTATGGCCGCGGCGCGATTTCCCGGCGGCCCTGCCGAAGCCGAGGGCGTGCGAGGCCTGGCAGCCGGCCACCGCGGTGAACGTCAGCCCGCCGTCGGTCGAGCGCAGCAGCCCGTTGTCCTTGGCCGACAGCCACAGGTCGCCGGAGCGGCCGGGCGCGGCGGCGATCCGGAACTGCACATCGCCCGACGGGAGCCCGGAAGCTCCCCGGGTGAAGGTGACGCCCTTGTCCGAGGAGACGAACACCGCGCCGGTGTCCGTGTCGTAGACGTAGAAGCGGGCGGGGTCGAGCGGGTCGGCGACCGGGGCGCCGCCCTTGGGGAACGTGGAGATCTCGGCCCAGGTCGCGCCACCGTCCGTGGAGCGGTGCGCGGCGTACTTCGTGCCGTCCCAGTGGACGAACGACCAGAGGAGCGTCGCCCCGTCGGCGGACACCGCCACCGGTCCGGGAGCGGAGCCGGCGATCGCGGGCTGGGAGGCGAACGGCTGCCAGCTCGCGCCCCCGTCCTGCGAGTACGCTCCTGCGGAGTCCGAGCCGGACGGCCAGCCCGTCCGTACGACGTACGAGGGCTTGAGCGCGGCCAGGGCGAGTCCCGTCGCCGTCCCGAAGACGGGGTTCGACGCCATGCCCCGCGAGGGGGAGGCGGTGAGGGAGTCGTGGTACATCACGCCGATGTCACCGAGCCCGCTCAGCAGCCGGGCGCCCGACGGAGGTGCGATCAGCTGCCGCACCGACGACTCCTCCAGACCTCGGATCTCCGGCGCCCAGTGGACCAGGTCGCGCGTCCCGAAGATCGTCGCCCCGGTGCCGTACACGAGGTGCTCGGAGTCGTACGGATCGACGGCCACCGCCTGGATCCACCAGCCGAACTTCGGGGTCTCACCGCCCCACTTCAGATAGGGCGTCTCCTGTGCGTCGAGGACCGCCGTGTCCTTGAGCGAGGTCCAGCTCGCGCCGCCGTCCGTGGAGCGGAACAGGGTGTCCACCGGACCCCAGCGGTTGTTCGTGGAGACGACGACCGTGCCGGGGCGGGTGGCGTCGACCGCGACTCCGCCGTAGCCGAACGCGTCCGCGGCCGCCGGCGCGACCGGGGTGACGTCCGTCCAGGTGCCGGTGACCGTGTCGAGCCGGTGCACCGAGCCGTCCGTCTGGTTGTTGGGCCCGGGGCCGTTCGCGTGACTCACGTACAGCGCCCGGGTGCCGGCGTCGTACGCGGCACGGATCGGGACCTTCGACGAGGCCGTCCCGGCGGACGGCTGACCGGGAACGGGCTCCCAGCCGCCGGAGGCGGCCGTACGGTACAGAGCCGTCCCCCCGTCACCCCAGCCCGCGTACACGGTGCGGCCCGCCGCCACCAGCAGCGTGACCCCCTGGCCGCTCGCCGACGCGGCCGCCGGGAACGAGGTGTCGGCGGCCCAGGTCGCCCCGCGGTCGGTGGAGCGAAGCAGCCCGTCGTGCCGTGTGCCGAGCCAGAGCGTCTCGCTGTCGCGAGGGTCGACCAGGAGCCGTTCGCCCGCGCCCCGGCCGTCCTCGTTGGCGCCCAGCCGTACCGTCAGGTCCGTACGCGCCCAGCTGGCACCCCGGTCCTCGGATCTGAGCACCGCGCCCGGACCTGCCCACGACTGCGCGTAGGTGCCGAGCGCCAGGTACAGCCGGTCCGGGTGTGCCGGGTCGACGGCCATGGCCTCGACACCCAGCAGATTCCAGTCGTCCCAGCCGAGGTGGTCGGTCAGCGCCGTCCAGCGCGCCCGGCCGTCGTCCCACCGGTAGGCGCCTCCGATGTCCGTACGGGCGTAGGCCAGGCCCCGGACGGCCGGGTGGAACAGGATGCCCGTGACGAAACCGGTCCCGCCGATCGCCGCCGTGCGCCAGCGGTGCGGCTGGGACTTCCTGGGCCTCCCGGCCGCCGCGGCCGGGGCGGCCAGGGGCAGCGCGACGGCGGCCGTCAGCGCGGCCGCACCGGCGAGCACCGTACGGCGCCGGGGCGCGTTCTCCTGTGCGGGTTCGGGCTGCGGGACGGACGAAGCGCGCATGACGGACACACCTTCGGGTGGGAGTGGTGGGGTCCTGCTGTTCGGGAGTTCGGGACGTGCGGCGAGGCGGTCTCAGCCCTTGATCGCGCCCGTGAGCATGCCTTCCTTGAAGTGCTTCTGCACGAAGGGCGACAGGACCGCGACCGGCAGCAGCGCCAGCACCATGACCGCCATCTGGATGGCGAGCGGTGACAGATGGCCCGTGTTGATGACCTGGGCCAGGCCGGTGGGCCTCTCCTGCTTGATGACCAGCTGGTTCATCACGTTCTGGAGCGGGAGCATGTCCGGGTCGCTGAGGTAGATCGACGCGTTGAACCAGGCGCTCCAGTAGCCGACCGCGTAGAACAGCGTGATCACCGCGATGACGGCCCGCGAGAGGGGCATCACGATCTGCCACAGGATGCGGACGTCGCCGGCCCCGTCGATACGGGCGCTCTCGATGAGTTCCTGCGCCGTGCTCATGAAGAAGGCGCGCAGGACCAGGATGTTGAACACATTCAGGGCGCTCGGGAGGATCAGCGCCAGATACGAGTCGGTGAGGCCGAGCCCCTGCACCACCAGATAGGTGGGAATCAGGCCCGCGCCGAAGAACATCGTGGCCAGCATGAAGATCAGCAGCGGCCGGTGCAGGACGGACCCGGTGCGCGAGAGACCGTACGCGCACATGATCGACACCGTCATGCTGAAGAGCGTCCCGACGACGGTCACGCCGATGCTGACCAGAGCCGCCCGGGTCACCTGGCCGCCGCCCAGGAGCTCCTGGTAGGCGACGAACGTGATGCCGCGGGGGATCACGACCAGGCCGCCGGTCTCGGTGATGGTCTTCACCGAGGACAGGCTGGTGACGACGACGACCCAGAGCGGGAACAGGACGCCCAGGCAGACCAGCACGAGGACGACGCCCTTGGAGGCGAGCCCCGCCTTCGACGGTTCCTCCTCCCACGCGGGACGCAGACGGCCGCGTGTTCCGGGCTTCACCCCGGCGATGCCGGTGATACCGGCGAGCAGGCTGCTCACTTCTTGTACACCCCCTGCTCGCCCATGAGATGAGCGACCTTGTTGGCCCCGAGGACCAGCAGCAGACCGAAGATTCCCTTGATGATTCCGACGGCCGCCGCGTAGCTGAAGTTGCCGTAGGTGATGCCGACGTTCCAGACGTAGGTGTCGAGGACTTCGGACGCCCCCGGGCCGACGGCCGTGCGCTGGAGCAGGATCTGCTCGAATCCGACGGTCAGTGCGTTGCCGACCTGGAGCACGAGCAGCAGGGCGACGACCGGGCGCAGGGCGGGCAGCGTGATGTGCCACATCCGCCGCCAGCGGTTCGCGCCGTCCATCGCGCTCGCCTCGTACAGATCGGGGCTGACGGAGGCCAGGGCGGCCAGGAAGACGATGACGCCCCAGCCGGCGTCCTTCCAGATCATCTCGAAGGTGATCAGGAACTTGAACAGACCGGGGTCGGTCATCAGGTCGATGCCGTCGTGACCGTGGTCGCGCAGTGTCTGCGCGATGAGCCCCGCGCCACCGAACATCTGCTGGAACACGGTGACGACCAGGACCCAGGAGAAGAAGTGAGGCAGGTACAGGATCGCCTGGGCGACCGCCCGGACCCGGGGGCGCACGAAGCTGTTGATGAACAGCGCGAGCAGGATCGGGACCGGGAAGAACAGGGTCAGCTGGAGCAGGAAGATCACCAGCGTGTTCTGGAGCGACGACCAGAACAGCCGGTCGTTCACCATCTGCTGGAACCACTCGAGGCCGACCCACGGACTCTGCGCCATCGACTGGAACGCGTTGTCCGCGATGTACGGGTCGTAGTCCTGGAAGGCGACGACGTTGCCCGCCAGGGGGATGTACGCGAAGACCAGCAGGAGCAGCATCGCCGGCAGGGTCATCAGGATCAGTGTGCGGTCCCGGCGGAGCCGGTGACGCAGGGTGATGCCCCCGGCCGCCCGGCGCTTGCGCCGTTCCGCCCCGCCCGTCTCGACCGGCGGCGTCCGTGTCGCCCGCGCGCGCCGGTCCTCTGTGCTCAGTGACATGTCAGGAGGCCGACTCGCCGGTCTCGTCGAGCAGCTTCTTGTACCAGTCGCGAAGCTTGTCGCCGCCCTTGGTCTTCCAGTCGGAGACGTTCTGCTGCATGTCGCTGATCTTCTTGCGGCCGCGGACGATGTCCTTCTCCAGGTCCTCGAACTGGGCGTTGAGTTCGGCGTACCGGGCGGGCTCCTGGATCTGCATCCCGTAGAAGAGCGGCTTCTTCACGTGGGCGCCCTGGCGCTGCTGCCACTCGACCATGCCCTTGGCCACGTCGGGCTGGTCGGCGAAGGCCCGGAAGGGAGCGGGGGAGGCGATGTACTCGTAGGTCGCGAAGACCTGGTTGTTGCCCAGCTCCGTCTTGGTGAGGACACCGTCCTTGAGCGTGTGGTGGGTGCCCTCGACGCCGTACGCCCGCAGACGCTGCTCCTTGGTTCCGTAGGGGGCGGCGGTGTAGTTGGCGAGCGCCAGGATGTCCTCGATGGTCTTCTTGTCGGCCTTCTCGTTGATGAAGCACCAGATGTTGGACGGCGAGGCCGCGTAGAGGACGGGGGTGCCGCCGTCGTGGGCGAAGATGTCCATCGCCGCCATCCTGAACTTCGGGTTGTCCAGGCGCTGGACCGCCGTCTTGCCGTACCAGTCGGAGATGTCGGCGTTGTACATGAGGATCTTGCCCGAGGCGAAGACGTTGCCCAGGTCACCCTGCTCCGCCTTGGCGTCGGGGTGCACGAAGCCGGCCGAGTAGAGGGAGCGCGACCACTCCAGGGCTTCGAGGTACTCGTCCGTCTCGTAGCGGTTGACCAGCTTGCCGTCGACGAGCTTCCAGTAGTACGGCTTCTCCGGCAGGGCCCCGAAGAAGTTGAACGCCGACCACGTCATGTCGGCGCACGCCCACACCTTGCTCTTCGGGGCGTTGATCTCCTTGCAGAGGTCGAAGAACTCCTGGGTGGTGGTGGGGACCGAGTAGCCCTTCTCCTCGAAGATGTCGGCCCGGTAGAACGGGGTGATGTTCGGCGTCGCCTCGGCCGGCATCGGCAGCCCGCGCAGCTTGCCGGCGAAGACCGCCCGCTGCCAGGCGCCGGTGGGGATGGCCGCGAGGTTCGGGTACGCCTTCACCTTGTCGCCGGAGAGGTACGGGCCGAGGTCGGCGAACTTGTTGGCGATGGCGCTCGGTATCTTACCGTTCAGTTCCCAGCCGGGGACGACGACGGCATCCGGGATGTTGCTGGACGCGAGGACGGCGCCGAGCTTCTGGCCGTAGGTGTTGCCGTCCTGGTTCTGCCACTTGACCTTGACGCCGGCGCCTTCGTCCATCGCCGTCCAGTACGGGTTGCCCTCACCGGGCGAGGTGCCCCACAGCGGCGCCAGGATGCTCAGCTCGCTGCCTTTGCCGAGCTTCTTCGGCACGGAGACGGCGAGCTGAGCGGCGGGCAGCGCGGTGGTGAAACCGGCGGCCGAACCGTTCTTGCTGGGGATGTCCGGGGTGACCACGTCGGACGGCACGTAGGCGGGAAGCACGTCCTTCAGCTTCTTGCCGGTGGTGGTGCCCTCGTTCTTCGAGCTGCTGCCCGAACCGCCGCAGGCGGCGAGGAGCGGGATGCCCCCGCCCACAGCTGCCGCGACGACCGCGGTCGAGGCGAGGAAACTCCTCCGGCTCGGGACGGAGGGGGAGTTCGGCGTCATTGCGTCAACCCTTCGTGGTGCACCAGGACAGTCCGGCGGTGGCGAGTGCCGTCCGGCTCCTGTGTCTTGAGGTAGCGGGCGTTACCGGCCGAGCCGGCAGCACTGCACCGGCTGAGGCGAAGCGGGTCGATCAAGTGTGTCGTCGAAGCGCTTCGATGTTGCAGCGAGATTAAGTGAAGCCATCCGACCGCACAAGAGTCGGTTTCCAGATTCCTCGGACCTGTTTCCTAACCGTTTCCTGGTGGAACGAGGCCCGGGCGCGCGCAGCGCTCGGCTCGCACCCTTGACACCTGCGGATTGTGCGCAGAGCATCGAAGCGCTTCGAAGATCCTTCGAGGCGCGCCAGCCGTGAATACCTCCCACCTTTCCAAGGGGACCCGCACGTGACGGACCATCCGCTTCCCTTCCGCGACCCGCAGCTGACCTTCGCCCTGCGCACCGCCGATCTCCTCGGGCGGCTCACGCTCGACGAGCGGATCGCGATGCTGCACCAGTTCGCACCCGCGGTGGAGCGGCTGGGCCTCGGGTCGTTCCGTACCGGACAGGAGGCCCTGCACGGAGTCGCCTGGATGGGCCCCGCCACGGTCTTCCCGCAGGCCGTCGGGCTCGGCGCGACCTGGAACGACGAGCTGGTCCGGCGCGTCGGTGAGGCCGTCGGCAACGAGGTGCGGGCCAAGCGCGCCGAGGACGACCGGGTGGGGCTCAACGTCTGGGCCCCGACAGTGAATCTGCTGCGCCACCCGCTGTGGGGCCGAGGCGAGGAGGGGTACTCCGAGGACCCGGCGCTCACCTCCGCGATCGCCGTCGCCTACACCCGGGGGCTGCGGGGTGACGACCCCCTCTACTGGCGCACGGCCCCGGTCCTGAAGCACTGGCTCGCGCACAACAACGAGACCGACCGTGACACCGCCTCCTCCTCGGTCCGCCCGCGCGTCCTGCACGAATACGACCTGCGGGCCTTCCGCGGCGCGGTGCAGGCAGGTGCGGTGGCCGGCGTCATGCCCGCCTACAACCTGGTCAACGGCCGCCCCAACCACGTCTCCCCGCTCCTCTCGCAGGAGCTGCGCAGCTGGACCGAACAGCCGCTCGTCGTCTGCTCGGACGCCGGGGCGCCCTCCAACCTGGTCGACTCCGAGCACTACTTCGACACCCACGAGGAAGCCACCGCCGCCTCCCTGAAGGCCGGTGTCGACAGCTTCACCGACCACGGCCAGGACTCCACCGTCATGACCGGACGCATCCACGACGCGCTCGCCAAGGGCCTGCTCGACGAGGAGGACATCGACAACGCGGTCCGCAGGATCCTCGAACTGCGCTTCAGGCTCGGAGAGTTCGACCCCGAGCTCGACCCGTACGCGGGCCCCGCCGACTTCGACACGGCCGGGCACCGGGCACTCGCGCTGGAGGCCGCGGAGCAGTCCGTCGTGCTGCTCAGGAACGACGGACTGCTGCCGCTCGAGCCGCGTGACGGCCGGACCGTCGCCGTCGTCGGGCTGCTCGCCGACGCCTGCAAGCTCGACTGGTACAGCGGCACACTCCTGCACCGCTCGACCCCGCTCGACGGACTCCGTGAGCGGTACGGCGCCGAGAACGTCCTCTTCGCGGAAGGTGCGGACCGGGTCCGGCTGAAGTGCGCCGAGGGCTGGCTGAGGGTGCCCGAGGCCGGAGCGGCGACCGACGGCGAGACCCGTGGCGCCGAGGGCGCACTCGACCCCGCACTCCTCGCCGGCCGCACCGACCTGCCGCCGCTGACCTGCGGCGGGACGGCCACCGAGCTCGCCCTCGTCGACTGGGGCGAGGGTGTTCTCACCTTCCGTACCGACGAAGGCCTGTACCTCTCCGTCGCCGACGACGGCTATGTACGGGCGTCCGCGGACGAGCCGGGCGGCTGGGTCGTCCAGGAGACGTTCCGCCTGGAAGCGGTGGAGGGGCACGACGGCGGACACCGCCTTCTGCACATCGGGACGGGTGGGTACGTCACTGTCGCCGCCGATGGCGCAAAGGTTGCCGAGTCCGGCGAAAGGATTCCCGCGGCCCGCGGCACGGTCTTCGAGACCGAGACCGTCGAACGCGGTGAGGACGCCGTGGCCCGGGTCGCCGCAGCCGCCGACACGGTCGTCGTCGTCGCCGGGAACGACCCCCACATCAACGGCCGCGAGACCGAGGACCGCACGACGCTCGCCCTCCCCGCCCAGCAGGACCGGCTGTGGCGCACCGCGCACGCCGCCAACCCGCGCACCGTCCTGGTCCTCACCTCCGCCTACCCGTACGCGGTCACGGACGCGGCGGCAGAGCTGCCCGCCCTGCTCTGGACCGCCCACGGCGGCCAGGCCGCGGGCACCGCGCTCGCCCGGATCCTCGCCGGCGACGTGTCCCCGGCCGGACGGCTTCCGCAGACCTGGTACGCCTGTGACGACGATCTCCCCGGTCTGCTCGACTACGACATCATCGGCTCGCGGCAGACGTACCTCTACTTCGACGGCACCCCGCTCTATCCGTTCGGACACGGCCTCGCCTACACCGACTTCACCTACTCCGCCCTGCGGACGGCGCTGGAGGAGGAGGGTCTGCGGGTCTCGCTGAGCGTCACCAACGACGGCGCCGTCGCCGCCGACGAGGTCGCCCAGCTCTACGTCCGGGCGGCGGACTCCGCGGCGGACCTTCCGCTGCGCCGACTGGTGGGCCACCGCCGGGTGCACCTCGCGGCGGGTGCCGCAGAGCGCGTCGAATTCCTCGTGCCCGTCGAGGAGCTGGGCCACTGGAGCGTGGCGCACGGCCGCTGGACCGTCGAGCCGGGCGCCTACGAGATCCTGGCCGGGGCCTCCAGCACCGACATCCGGCTCACCGCCACCGCGATCGTCGACGGCGAGGCGTCCGGCCCGCGCCCCGTCGTGGAACGCGGACTGGAGGCCGCCGACTACGACGAGCAGCAGGGTACGGAGATCCTCGACCGTACGAAGGTGGTGGGCGACACCGTCGCGGCCGTCGACGGAATCGGCCAACTACTCTTCCGCGCCTGTGACTTCGGCGCCGGTGTGCAGGCGGTCACCGCGTCCGCCTCGGGTGCCGGATCCGTCACGGTGACGGTGGACGGGCGAACGGCGGAGATCGTGGTCCCGGCGACCACAGGACCGTACGACTACCGCACCGTCGAGGCCGCGCTCGACGCCCGTGGGGTGCACGACGTGCGCGTCACCCTGCAGGGATCCGTACGTCTGGCCGGACTCGGGTTCACCGCGTGACGACCGTGCCGCACGCCCCCACCCCCCGACCGTTTCCCTGTGCCCCCGGACAAGGAGTCCTCATGAAGTTCACCGACGGCTTCTGGCTCATGCGTGAGGGCGTCCGCGCCTCCTATGCGACCGAGATCCGCGATCTGCGCGTCGAGGCCGACCGGTTCACCGCGTACGCCGCGGTCAAGCGGGTGGCCGCACGCGGCGACACGCTCAACACCCCTCTGATCACCGTCGACTGCTTCTCGCCGGCCGAGGGCGTCATCGGCGTACGGGTCACGCACCATGCCGGAAAGGCCCGGCGGGGGCCCGACTTCGCCCTCCTGCCCGGCGACGGCACCTCTCCCGCCGCCCGCACCCGCCGGGACGGCGCGGTCACCGAACTCACCAGCGGGCCCCTGACGTTGCGCATGGACGGCGACGGCCCCTGGGGCATGGCCTTCCTCGACGCCGACGGCCGGCGCCTCACCGGTGTCGACCCCAAGGGCACGGCGTTCGCCACGACACCCGACGGCGCCCACCACATGGTCGCCCAACTCGCCCTGAGCGTCGGCGAGAACGTCTACGGGCTCGGTGAGCGCTTCACGCCGTACGTGAAGAACGGCCAGACCGTCGACATCTGGCAGGCCGACGGCGGCACCAGCAGCGACCTGGCGTACAAGAACATCCCGTTCTACCTCTCCTCGCGCGGCTACGGCGTCTTCGTCAACCACCCCGGCAAGGTCTCCTTCGAGATCGGCTCGGAGTCCGTCGGCCAGGTGCAGTTCAGCGTCGAGGACCAGTCGCTGGAGTACTACATCGTCGCCGGCCCGACGCCGAAGGAGGTCCTGGCCCGCTACACGGCCCTGACCGGCCGGCCCGCGCTGCCGCCCGCGTGGTCGTTCGGTCTCTGGCTCACGACCTCGTTCTGCACGTCGTACGACGAGGAGACCGTCACCTCGTTCGTCGACGGGATGGCCGAGCGCGACATCCCGCTCAGCGTCTTCCACTTCGACTGCTTCTGGATGCGCGAGTACCAGTGGTCGGACTTCTTGTGGGACCCCGAGGTCTTCCCCGACCCGGAGGGCATGCTGACCCGGCTCAAGGAGCGCGGGCTGCGGATCAGCATGTGGATCAACCCGTACATCGCGCAGAAGTCCGTGCTGTTCGCGGAGGGTGCCGAACTCGGGTACCTGGTGAAGCGGCCCAGCGGCGACATCTGGCAGTGGGACCTGTGGCAGCCCGGCATGGCGCTGGTCGACTTCACCGACCCCGCAGCCCGCGAGTGGTACAACAGCAAGCTGCGCGTGCTGCTCGACCAGGGCGTCGACTGCTTCAAGACGGACTTCGGTGAGCGCATACCGACCGATGTGGTCTGGCACGACGGCTCCGACCCCGAGCGGATGCACAACTACTACGCGCAGCTCTACAACCGCACGGTCTTCGAGCTCCTGGAGAAGGAGCGCGGAACGGGCGAGGCGGTGCTGTTCGCCCGCTCCGCGACGGCGGGCGGGCAGCAGTTCCCGGTCCACTGGGGCGGCGACTGCTTCGCCTCGTTCACCGCGATGGCCGAGTCGCTGCGCGGCGGCCTCTCGCTGAGCCTGTCCGGCTTCGGCTTCTGGAGCCACGACATCGGCGGCTTCGAGGGCACCCCCGACCCGGCTGTCTTCAAACGGTGGCTCGCCTTCGGTCTGCTGTCCTCGCACAGCCGGTTGCACGGCAACGTCTCCTACCGGGTGCCGTGGGCGTTCGGTGAGGAAGCGGTCGACGTGGCACGGAAGTTCACCCTGCTCAAGCACCGCCTGATGCCGTACCTGTACGGGGTGGCGGCCGAGGCGCACCGCACGGGCGTCCCGATGATGCGCCCCATGCTGGTGGAGTTCCCCGGCGACCCGGCCTCCCGCACCCTGGACCGGCAGTACATGCTCGGCTCCGACCTGCTGGTCGCGCCCGTCTTCACCGAGGACGGAG
The DNA here is from genome assembly GCF_045207585.1 of Streptomyces sp. NBC_00887. NCBI lineage: Bacteria > Bacillati > Actinomycetota > Actinomycetes > Kitasatosporales > Streptomycetaceae > Streptomyces > Streptomyces sp. NBC_00887. Next base: position 3,293,573 of record NZ_CP108788.1, on the reverse strand, counting down.
AGGTCGAGTACTACGTCCCCGAGGGCACCTGGACGTCGCTGCTCACCGGCGAACGGATCACCGGCCCCGCCTGGCGCCACGAGACCCACGGCTTCGACAGCCTGCCCCTGCTGGTCAGGGACGGGGCGGTGCTCCCGTGGGGCGCCGACGACCAGCGCCCGGACAGCGACTGGCTGGACGGCCTCACCCTGCGGGTGTTCGGTTCCGGTGACGGCGACGGTGAGCGGACGGTCACCGTGCCGGACCTGACCGGTGCCCGCGCGGCGGCCTTCCGCGTCGTACGGGACGCCTCGGGCGTGCACGTCGTGGCCGAGGGCACCGACCGTCCGTACCGCGTCACCGTGGTGGAGTCCGGAGCGACGGGGGAGGGGACGGGGACCGTGACAGTCCTCTGATCCGCCGCCCACCCGCACGACGGCCCGCCGTCGGCCCCATCCCAGGGGCCGACGGCGGGCCTTTCCGTGTTACCAGGGGTACGGCAGTGAGTCATGTCACTCAGAGTGAATTTCTCGGCATACATTCCGCCGGGCCGGACAGGTGTCCAGGCCGCTGGTGCGCCCTCATCCCGGTGCGTCCGCGCGGAACAGTGCTCGGCCGGACCGGTGCGGAGCGATTCAGGCACGGAAGGCAGACCACTACATGTCGGCTCACCCCTCGTCGGCTCATCCCGCGACGGTGCTGGACACCATCCACATCGACGGCGCCTGGCAGGCCGCGGCGTCGGGCGCGACGCGCGAGATCCTCGACCCTGCCGACGCCACCGTCCTGGCCCACGTCGCCGAGGGCGGCTCCGACGACACCGACGCGGCCGTCGCCGCCGCCCGCCGCGCCTTCGACGACGGCCCCTGGCCGCACCGGCCCGTCGCCGAGCGCGCCGGGCTGCTGCGCCGGGTCGCCGACCTCCTCCAGCGGGACCGCGAGGAGATCGCGATCACCGAGAGCCGCGACACCGGCAAGACCCTGGAGGAAGGGCGCGTCGACGTCGACGACGTGACCAACGCCTTCCGCTACTTCGCCGACCTCGTGATGAACGAGAGCGGCGGCCGGGTCGTCGACGCCGGCGACCCCGACGTCCACAGCGTCGTGGTCCACGAGCCGGTCGGCGTCTGCGCCCTGATCGCCCCGTGGAACTACCCGCTGCTCCAGGCCAGCTGGAAGATCGCCCCGGCGCTCGCCGCCGGAAACACCTTCGTGCTCAAGCCCAGCGAGGTCACACCGCTCTCAACGGTCCACCTCGTCCGGCTGCTCTCCGAGGCGGGTCTGCCGGACGGCGCGGCCAACCTCGTGACCGGCGCGGGCGACCCCGTCGGAGCCCGGCTCTCCGAGCACCCGGACGTGGACCTGGTCTCCTTCACCGGCGGCCTCGCCAGCGGTACGAAGGTGGCCCGGGCAGCCGCACCGACGGTCAAGAAGGTCGCCCTGGAACTCGGCGGCAAGAACCCCAACGTCGTCTTCGCCGACGCGTGCGCCACCGACGAGGACTTCGACACCGCCGTCGACCAGGCCCTGAACGCGGCGTTCTTCCACAGCGGCCAGGTCTGCTCCGCCGGGAGCCGGCTCATCATCCAGGAGTCGGTCGCCGAACGCTTCGTCACCGAGCTCGCCCGCCGCGCCGACGCGATCCGGCTCGGCCGCGGCACGGTCGACGGCGTCGAATGCGGGCCTCTCGTCTCCGCCCAGCAGCTCGCCAAGGTCGAGGCTTTCGTCGCCTCCGCCCGCGAGGAGGGCGCGATCGTGCGCTCGGGCGGCGCCCGCCCCGAACCCTCGGACGTACGGCCCGCGAGCGGCTACTTCTACCGGCCCACCGTCCTGGACGGCTGCCACCGGGAGATGAGGGTGGTCCGCGAGGAGACCTTCGGGCCGATCCTGACCGTCGAGACCTTCCGTACCGAGGAAGAGGCCGTCCGGCTCGCCAACGACACGGACTACGGGCTCGCGGGCGCCGTATGGACCACCGACGCGGGCCGTGCCCGACGCGTCGCGGGACGGCTGCGGCACGGCACCGTCTGGATCAACGACTACCACCCGTACCTCCCGCAGGCGGAGTGGGGCGGCTTCGGCAAGTCCGGTACCGGCCGTGAACTCGGGCCCACCGGCCTCGCGGAGTACCGCGAGGCCAAGCACATCTACCAGAACCTCAACCCGCGACCGCAGCGCTGGTTCGCGGGCTGAACCGGTCACCGTCCACCGGACGTACCCCCGGCTGTCCGCAGCACCACGCACACGCAAGCACCTTGCAGAAGGAGCAGTGAACGATGCCCCCGTCCCCCCGCACCGCACGCCCCGAACCTGTCGACTACGTGATCGTCGGCGGCGGCACCGCCGGCTCGGTGATCGCCTCCCGCCTCACCGAGGACCCCGACGTCACCGTCACGGTCATCGAGGGCGGCCCCACGGACATCGACCGCGACGACGTCCTCACCCTGCGCCGCTGGCTCGGGCTCCTCGGCGGCGACCTCGACTACGACTACCCCACGACAGAGCAGCCGCGCGGCAACTCCCACATCCGGCACAGCCGGGCCCGGGTCCTCGGCGGCTGCTCCTCGCACAACACGCTGATCAGCTTCAAGCCGCTGCCCGGCGACTGGGACGAGTGGGCCGAGGCGGGAGCCGAGGGCTGGGACGCGGCGTCCATGGACCCGTACTTCGCCCGGCTGCGCAACAACATCGTGCCGGTCGACGAGAAGGACAGGAACGCCATCGCCCGCGACTTCGTCGACGCGGCGCAGGCGGCGGCCGGGGTCCCGCGCGTCGACAGTTTCAACAGCAAGCCCTTCCACGAGGGTGCCGGTTTCTTCGACCTCGCCTACCACCCGGAGAACAACAAGAGGTCGTCCGCGTCCGTCGCCTACCTCCACCCGCACATCGAGGCCGGTGACCGCCCCAACCTCGAGATCCTGCTGGAGACCTGGGCGTACCGGCTGCAGTTCGAGGGCAACCGAGCCACCGGAGTGCACGTGCGTACCAAGGACGGCGAGGAGGTGCTGCTGCGCGCGGCCCGTGAAGTCATCGTCTGCGCGGGCGCGGTGGACACCCCGCGGCTGCTCATGCACTCCGGAGTCGGACCGGCGAAGGACCTGGAGGACCTGGGCATCCCCGTCGTCCACGACCTCCCGGGCGTCGGCGAGAACCTGCTCGACCACCCGGAGTCGGTCATCGTCTGGGAGACCGACGGGCCCATCCCGGAGAACTCCGCCATGGACTCGGACGCGGGCCTGTTCGTCCGCCGGGATCCCGAATCCCGGGGCCCCGACCTGATGTTCCACTTCTACCAGATCCCCTTCACCGACAACCCGGAGCGCCTCGGCTACGAGAAGCCCGCGCACGGGGTGTCGATGACCCCGAACATCCCCAAGCCGCGCAGCCGCGGCCGGCTCTACCTCACGAGCGCCGACCTCGAGGTCAAACCCGCCCTGGACTTCCGCTACTTCACGGACGAGGACGACTACGACGGCCGCACCCTGGTCGACGGGATCAAGCTCGCCCGCGAGATCGCGAAGACCGAACCCCTGGCCCACTGGCTCACGCGCGAGGTGTGCCCGGGCCCCGAGGTGACCTCCGACGAGGACATCAGCGAGTACGCCCGCAAGGTCGCGCACACCGTCTACCACCCGGCCGGCACCTGCCGGATGGGCGGCCGGGAGGACGCCGCCGCGGTGGTCGACCCCCAGCTGCGCATCCGCGGCCTGCAGGGCATCCGTATCGCGGACGCGTCCGTCTTCCCGACCATGCCCGCCGTGAATCCCATGATCGGCGTGCTCATGGTGGGCGAGAAGTGCGCCGAACTGCTCTCAGCAGCCCCGACCGCCGGAGGCGATGTCCGATGACCGAAGCCACTACCCCTGTTTTCAGCGTCCGCGACCTCTGGAAGGTCTTCGGCCCCAAGGCCGACCGCATCCCGGGCAGTGAGCACGCGGAACTGCCCGCAGCCGAACTGCGGACACGCACCGGCTGCACCGCCGCCGTACGCAACGTCTCCTTCGACGTCAAGAAGGGTGAGGTCTTCGTCGTCATGGGCCTGTCGGGATCCGGCAAGTCCACCCTCGTACGCTGCCTCACCCGGCTGATCGAGCCCACCAGCGGCACCGTCGCCATCGACGGCGAGGACGTCCTGGCCATGGACCGCACCCGGCTGCGCGAACTGCGCCGCCACCGTGCCGCGATGGTCTTCCAGCACTTCGGACTGCTGCCCCACCGCACCGTCCTGGACAACGTCGCCTACGGCCTGGAGATCCAGGGCATCGGGAAGGCCGAACGCCGGGCCAAGGCGGCCGAGCTGGTGGACAAGGTCGGCCTGACAGGTCTGGAGAGCCGCCGCCCGGCCCAGCTCTCCGGTGGCCAGCAGCAGCGCGTCGGACTGGCGCGCGCGCTCGCCGTCGACCCGTCCGTCCTCCTATTCGACGAACCGTTCAGCGCGCTCGACCCGCTGATCCGCAGGGAGATGCAGGACGAAGTCGTCCGGCTGCACAAGGAGGAGGGCCGCACCATGGTCTTCATCACCCACGACCTGAGCGAGGCACTGCGCCTGGGCACCCGCATCGCCCTGATGCGCGACGGCGGCATCGTGCAGCTCGGCACCCCCGAGGAGATCGTCGGGTCGCCTGCCGACGACTACGTGCGCGAGTTCGTACGCGACGTACCGCGCGAACAGGTCCTCACCGTCTCCACCGCCATGCGCCCCCCGGCCGCCGGAGAGAGCGAACACGGCCCGGCACTGCGCCCCGAGGCCACCGTCTTCGAGGCGATAGAGGCGGTCGCCCGCTCCGGTGACCGGACAGCACGGGTCATGGACGGCGGCAGGCTGGTCGGCATCGTCGACCACGCCTGCCTGCTCGACGTGGTCGCGGGCACGGGGGCCCGCGAGGTGAGCGTCTGATGGCAACCGCCCAGGCCGCCACCACGGCCGCAGCAGTCCCCCCGGGCAGCGGCCCCCTCGCCGCCCTGCGCGGCCGCCCCGCACTCGGCAAGCTCCTGATCCTGCTGGCGATCGCCGCAGTCGCCGTCCCGCTGCTCCACGCGCGGTGGGGCGGAGGAGTCTGGCCCGCGGCCCTGACCGTCGACCTGACCGGGCCGCTCGGCGAGGTCAACGACTGGATCATCGCCAACCGCGACAGCCACCCGCTGTTCCTCTACTTCTTCGGCCACATCAGCAACGCCGTCGTCCTGTCCGTGCGCGGCGTCTACCTGGTGCTGCTCGCGCTCGGCTGGGCCGGTGTCACCGCCCTCGCCGCGGTCGTCGCCTGGCGGGTGGCCGGACTGCGGCTCGCGCTGACCGCCGCCCTCTGCTTCGGCGTCTGCGGCCTGCTGGGCATGTGGGTACCGACCATGCAGACGCTCGCGCTCATGATCGTCGCCGTGCTCGCCTCCGTGGTGCTCGGGATGCTCCTCGGGCTCGCCGCCGGGCTCTCGGACCGCACGTTCCGGGTTCTGCGGCCCGTCCTGGACACCATGCAGGTGCTGCCCGCCTTCGCCTACCTGCTGCCCGTCGTGCTGGTCTTCGGCATCGGCGTGCCCGGCGCGGCCCTCGCGACCGTCGTCTACGCGGCACCGCCGATGGCACGGCTCACCGCGCTCGGTCTGCGCGGCGCCGACGCCGGCGTCATGGAGGCCGTGGCCTCGCTGGGTGCGACCGGCAGGCAGCGACTGCTGACGGCACGGCTGCCGCTGGCCCGCAAGGAACTGCTCCTCGGCCTCAACCAGACGATCATGATGGCCCTCTCGATGGCCGTCATCGCGTCCATCATCGGCGCCGGGGGCCTCGGCGACCGCGTCTACCAGGCGCTGTCCTCCGTCGACGTCGGTGCCGCGCTCGCCGCGGGCATCCCGATCGTGCTGCTCGCCGTGGTCCTTGACCGTACGACCGAGGCGGCCGGCCGGAGGATCGGCGCGGAACCCACCGGGCCCGTCGCCCTGCGCGGGCTGCGGGGCTGGGGACTCGCCGCGGTGATCGCCGCCGCCGTCGCCGTCGCCGGGCGGTTCACCGGAGGCCGTATCTGGCCCGAGAGCGGGATCGTGGCCATCGCGGGCCCCGTCAACACCGCCAAGGACTGGATGGTCGACCACCTGTACACCGGCGTCCCCGTCATCGGCGGCACCGCCGACTGGGCCGCCCACTTCACCGACTGGATCCTCAACCCGCTGCGCAGCGGACTGCAGGGCCTGCCCTGGTGGTCCGTCCTGCTGGTCGTCGCCGCGCTCGCCTGGACCATCGGCACCTGGCGCACCGCGCTGACGGCCGTGCTGGCCATGGCCGCCATCGGGGTCCTCGGCGTCTGGGAGCCGTCGATGGACACGCTCAGCCAGGTCCTCGCCGCCGTCGCGGTCACCCTGGTCCTCGGCTTCGCCATCGCCATCGGCGCCGCACGCAGCGAACGCCTCGAACGGCTGCTGCGCCCCGTCCTCGACGTCTTCCAGACCATGCCGCAGTTCGTCTACCTCATCCCGGTCGTCGCCCTCTTCGGCGTCGGCCGCGCCCCCGCCGCCGCGGCAGCCGTCGTCTACGCGCTGCCCGCCGTCGTCCGCATCACCACCCAGGGGCTGCGGGGCGTCGACCCCGCCGCGATGGAGTGCGCCCGCTCGCTCGGCGCCACCCCCGGACAGCAACTGCGCCAGGTCCAGCTCCCGCTGGCCAGGCCCGCCCTGCTGCTCGCCGTCAACCAGGGCGTCGTCCTGGTCCTCGCGGTGGTCATCATCGGCGGTCTCGTGGGTTCCGGCGCACTCGGGTACGACGTCGTGTTCGGCCTCGCCCAGGGCGACCTGGCCACCGGCCTCGTCGCCGGTGCGGCCATCGTCTGCCTCGGGCTGATGCTGGACCGGGTCACCCAGCCCACCACCCGACGCCGCCGGAAGGAGAGCTGACATGGCTCGCACCCGTACCCGCGCACACCTGCGCACATCCGCGATCGTCGCCTCGGCCGCAGCCCTGCTGGCCGTCACCGGCTGCGGTGCCGCGGACATGACGAAGCAGGCGTCCCCGTTCGCCGCCCCCGCCGACATCAAGACCGTCACGCTCTCCGTGCAGTCCTGGGTCGGCGCCCAGGCCAACGTGGCCGTCGCCCAGAAGCTCCTGGAGGACGAACTGGGCTACCGCGTCGACCTCGTCCAGACCGACGAGGTCCCCGCCTGGGACGCCCTCAGCCAGGGCCGGGTGGACGCCATCCTGGAGGACTGGGGCCACCCCGACCAGGAGAAGCTGTACGTCCAGGACAAGAAGACCATCGTCCCCGGGGGCGACCTCGGCGTCACGGGGCACATCGGCTGGTACGTGCCCACGTACTGGGCGGACGAGCACCCCGACGTCACCGAGTGGAAGAACCTCGACAAGTACGCCGACGAGCTGCGCACGCCGGAGAGCGGTGACAAGGGCCAGCTGATGGACGGTTCACCGTCCTACGTCACCAACGACAAAGCCCTGGTGAAGAACCTCGGCCTGGACTACAAGGTCGTCTTCGCCGGCTCCGAGGCCGCGCAGATCACCCAGATCCAGCAGTTCGCCAAGGAGAAGAAGCCCTTCCTCAGCTACTGGTACCAGCCGCAGTGGCTGTTCAACGAGGTGCCGATGGTCGAGGTGAAGCTCCCCGAGTACACCGATGCGTGCGGCGCCAAGGACCCGGCCGACATCGACTGCGCGTACCCGCAGACGCCGCTGCAGAAGTACCTCAACGCGGACTTCTCCCGGCGGGGCGGCGAGGCCGCGGCCTTCCTGAAGAAGTTCAACTGGTCGGAGAAGGACCAGAACGAGGTCTCCGAGATGATCGCCTCCGAGCGGCTGGCGCCCGGTGAGGCAGCCGAGCGCTGGATCGAGGAGAACCCCGACGTGTGGAAGAAGTGGCTGGTCCGGTGACCTGAGCCGGGTGCCTCCTTCCGGACGGGGCCTCAGCCGCCGCGGCACACGTCGCGAACGGCTGAGGCCCTTTCGCGTGCCCCAGGGGCCTCGCCGTCCAGGCCGCCGCCGGGGTGCCGCGCACGGTCCTGGCCAGGGCCGCGCTCCTGGAGACCGCGCTCCCACTGGCACCGGCGCTCCTGCTCGCGGGCGTCGGGGGCACGGCGGTGTACCTGGCGTACGCAGGCTTCGTGGGCGCGGGCTCCCCGCCGCTGCTCCCGCTCCTCGTCCCCGTGGCCGTCTACGCGGCCTGCCTGCCTGCCGGCCGCGGCGACGTCGCTGCCGCTCCTGCGACGCACCCGGCGGAGCTCCGCTCCACCTAGTGGCGCAGGCCAACGGGCCGAGTCTCGGTGATCGCAGGAACACTCGTCGGCGGCCGCCCTCGCGCAGCGTGATCCGGGCGGTGACCGGGGCAGCAGTGAAACCGCGCTCCCGACGTACGTGCCCACGCGGTCACTCAGCGTGATCCACGCGGGTGGGCGGCCTTCCTCCGGCAGACCAGGCCGTCATGTGCCGGGGGTGCCAGGATGGTCTCATGGACGTGCGGAAGAGGAACCGGGTACTGGTGACGGGCCGGGAGAGCGGCCCGGTGGTGATGCTCGCCCACGGATTCGGATGCGATCAGAACCTGTGGCGTCTTGTCGCGCCCGCACTGGACAAGCACTTCCGGGTGGTCCGCTTCGATCATGTGGGGGCCGGGCATTCCGATGTGTCCGCATGGAGCCCCGAGCGGTACTCCACCCTGGACGGCTATGCGCAGGACGTGATCGAGATCTGCCAGGAGCTCGGCCTCGGTCCCCTGACCTTCGTCGGGCATTCGGTCAGTTCCATGATCGGTGTTCTCGCCGCCGTGCAGGAGCCCGGGCTTTTCGACGGGCTGGTCCTCCTCACCCCCTCGCCGTCGTACATCGATGACGGCGACTACCGGGGCGGTTTCAGCGAGCAGGACATCGACGAGTTGCTCGAGTCGCTGGACAGCAACTACCTGGGCTGGTCCGCGACGATGGCACCGGTGATCATGGGAAACCCGGAGCGTCCCGAACTGGGCGAGGAGCTGACCAACAGCTTCTGCCGAACGGATCCGGAGATCGCCCGGGTCTTCGCGAGAGCGACCTTCCTGTCCGACAACCGGGCGGATCTCGCCAAGGTGACCGTGCCGACGCTCATCGCCGAGAGCGCGCACGACACGATCGCCCCCCGCGAGGTGGGGGCCTTCGTCCACGCACAGATCCCCGGCAGTGAACTGGTGACTCTGGACTCGACGGGCCATTGCCCCCAGCTGAGCGCCCCCGAGGAGACGGCCGAGGCGATCATCGCCTTCGTGCAGGGGCGGTGACGGTGTCCCCGGGCGACGACGGGACCGATGGGCTGTGGGCGGCGGGGGACCGGGACCAGGAGCAGCTGTCGTTCTCCGCTCTGCTGGAGGACAGCGTCGAGGACCTGTACGAGAACGCGCCGTGCGGCTACCTCTCCACGCTGATGGACGGGCGGATCGCCAAGGTCAACGGAACCCTGCTGAAATGGCTCGGCTACCGTCGCGATGAACTGGTCGGCCACAGGCAGTTCTCCGACCTGCTGACCATCGGCGGCAGGCTGTACCACGAGACGCACTTCTCACCGCTGCTGCGGATGCAGGGCGAGGTCAACGGTATCGCCCTGGAACTCAAGGCCGCCGATGGCAGCCGACTGCCCGTCCTGGTCACCTCCACCGTCAAGCGGGACAGCGACGGCGAACCCCTGCTGATCCGCACCACCCTCCTGGACGCCCGGGACAGGCGTGCCTACGAGCGTGAACTCCTGCGAGCCCGGCAGGAGGCCGAGCACGACCGCGAACGCCTCCAGCGCCTTGCCACGACCCTGCAGCGCACCCTGATCCCGCCGGCTCTCGAACCGGTTCCGGGCCTGGACGTTGCCGCGCACTACCAGTTCGCCTCCCCCGACGAGGTGGGCGGTGACTTCTACGACCTGTTCCCGCTGGCCGCCGGACGCTGGGGTTTCTTCATGGGGGACGTGCGCGGCAAGGGTGCGGGGGCGGCAGTGGTGACGTCCTTGGTGCGCTACACCCTGCGAGCCGCAGCGGTCTCCGATCCGGTACCGGCCACGGTCCTGGGCAACCTCAACACCGCGCTCGACCAGCACTTCCATGAAGACGAACCGACCTTCTGCACGGTGATCTTCGGCCTGCTCACACCTTTGGGGAACGACGTGGGATTCCATGTCGTCCTGGCCGGCGGCGGCCACCCCCCTGCCGTGCTGCTGCGTGCCGACGGCGGCGCCGACTACCTGCCGACGCCGGGCGGCCAGCTGGTAGGCGTCGTGCCGGACGCGCAGTTCACCACAACCACCATGGGCCTGGGCCCCGGTGACACGCTGCTGCTCTACACCGACGGTCTGACCGAGGCGCGTACGGGGAACGCAGGTGAACGCTACGGCGACGAAGCGCTCCTGGACTTCGCGTGGTCCCTCGCACCCACCTCGGCCCCCGGTGCCGTCGAAGCCCTCACCGCGCTCCTGGACTCGTTCGGCGAGGGACTCGACGACGACGCCGCGCTCCTGGCCATGAGCGTGCCCCCCGGTGAGCGGTGAAGGACCGGAGCCGAGGGCAGCGATCAGGCCCCGGCCACTGCGAGTTCCCTGCCGCACGGTGGGGCACCGACCGGAGTCCGTGGGATGCGGCGGTCAGGCAATCGACCGGGCCGCCTCCTCGCTCCCCGGCCGCTCGAACTGGGTGCGGTACAGCTCCTCGTACCGTCCTCCGACGGCCAGCAGCTCCTCGTGCGTGCCCCGTTCGGCGACCCGGCCCTCCTCGATGACCAGGATCAGGTCGGCGGCCCGCACCGTGGAGAGCCGGTGGGCGATCACCAGTGCGGTGCGGCCCTCCAAGGCCTCGGCGAGGGCCTCCTGCACCGCCGCCTCGGACGTCGAGTCCAGGTGTGCGGTCGCCTCGTCGAGGATGACGACCCGCTGACGGGCCAGCAGCAGTCGTGCGATGGTGAGCCGTTGCCGTTCGCCACCGGAGAGCCGGTAGCCGCGCTCGCCGACCACGGTGTCCAGGCCCTCGGGCAGGGACGCCACGAGGCCGTCCAGACGGGACCGGCGCAGTGCGTCCCAGATGTCGTCCTCCGTCGCCTCCGGCCGGGCCAGGAGCAGATTGGCGCGCACCGACTCGTGGAAGAGGTGCCCGTCCTGGGTGACCATGCCGAGGGTCTCGCGGATGGAGTCGGCGGTCAGATCGCGTACGTCGACGCCGTTCAGCCGTACGGAGCCCGCATCGGCGTCGTACAGCCGCGGCAGCAGCTGCGCGATCGTCGACTTGCCCGCGCCGGACGAACCGACGAGTGCGACCATCCGTCCGGGCCGGGCGGTGAAGGAGACGTCGTGCAGCACCTGCGTACCGCCCCGTGAGTCGAGCGTGGCGACCTCCTCCAGCGAGGCGAGGGAGACCTTGTCGGCCGACGGATAGCCGAAGGACACCCCGTCGAACTCCACGGACACCGGCCCGTCCGGCACCCGGCGGGCATCCGGCTTCTCGGCGATGAGCGGCTTCAGATCGAGGATCTCGAAGACCCGCTCGAAGCTCACCAGAGCGCTCATCACCTCGACGCGCGCACCGGCCAGTGCCGTCAGCGGGGCGTAGAGACGGGTGAGCAGCAGGGCCAGGGCGACGACCGCTCCGGGCTCGAGGCTGCCGCGCAGCGCGTAGTAGCCGCCGAGTCCGTAGACCAGCGCGAGGGCCAGGGCGGACACCAGGGTGAGCGCCGTGATGAACGTGGACTGGAGCATGGCCGTACGGATGCCGATGTCGCGGACCCGGCCCGCGCGGGCGGCGAACGCGGTGGACTCGTCGGCGGGGCGGCCGAAGAGCTTGACGAGGGTCGCGCCCGGCGCCGAGAAGCGCTCGGTCATCTGCGTGCCCATGGTCGCGTTGTGACCGGCGGCCTCCCGCTGCAGCGCCGCCATCCGGGAACCCATCCGGCGGGCCGGCACGACGAACACCGGCAGCAGGACCAGGGCGAGCAGGGTGATCTGCCAGGAGATCGTGAGCATCACGGCCAGGGTCAGCAGCAGGGTGACGGAATTGGAGACGACGCCGGAGAGGGTGCTGCTGAAGGCCCGCTGGGCGCCGATCACATCATTGTTGAGCCGGCTGACCAGCGCACCGGTCCGGGTCCGGGTGAAGAAGGCGACCGGCATCCGCTGCACATGGTCGAACACGGCGGTGCGCAGATCGAGGATCAGCCCCTCGCCGAGCGTGGCGGAGAGCCACCGGGTGAGGAGACCGAGCCCTGCCTCCGAAACGGCGATCAGGGCGATGAGCAGCGCGAGCCGCGTGACCGTACCGGTGTCCCTGCCCTGCACGATCGCGTCGACGACGCGTCCGGCGAGCACGGGTGTGGCCACCGCGAGCAGCGCGGTGGCCACACTGAGGAGAAGGAAGCGCTGGATCCGCCCCCGGTGCGGCCGGGCGAACGCCGCGATGCGGCGCAGCGTCGCCCGGGAGAAGGGCCTGCGGTCCTGTTGCGCGTTCATCGTGCTGTGCAGCGATGTCCACGCCGTGACTTCCATGTCCATGCGAGTGCCTCCGGAGTCGGGTCCTGTGCATGGAACGCTATGACCTCAAGTAAGCTTCAGGTCAACCCTGAGGGGCTCGGCGCGCCCGTACCGTCGCCAAGACCTCCCGGTCCGGCTGCAGCGTCAGTGTCGGCATGGGATTGATCACGCCCGGGTCCACCTCCAGTTCGAAACGGCGCGCCAGGACGGCGAGGACCAGAACCGCCTCGACCATCGCGAAGCGCGTGCCGAGGCAGACCCGTGGGCCGCCGCCGAACGGATACCAGGCGTACTCCGGGATCTCGTCCCCGTGCTCCGGGTCCCAGCGCTCCGGACGGAACGCCTCCGGCCGGGGGAACCAGCGCTCGTCCCGGTGCGTCGCCCACTGGCTGCTCCACACCCGGGTGCCTTCCGGCATCGGGACGCCGCCGATCCGGGCCCCCTCCTTCGCGATGCCCGTGACGAGCCAGATCGTCGGATACAGCCGCAGGGTCTCCTTCACCACCGCCTGGGCGTAGGTCAGTTGCGCGTAGTCGTCGATGCCGGGCTCCCGGTCGCCCAGCACCCGGTCCAGCTCCTCGGCGAGCGCCGCCCGTGCCTCGGGGTTGCGGGACAGCAGGTACCACGCCCACACGAGCGTCGAGCTGGTCGTCTCGTGCCCGCCGATGTACAGGGTGACCGTCTCGTCGCGTATCTCCTCGTCGGTGAGGTGCGCGCCGGTCTCGTCCACCGCGGTGAGCAGCCGGCTCAGCAGGTCGGGGCGCTCGCCGTCCCCGTCACGGTGGCGGGCCACCACCCGGCCGACCTCGGCGTCGATCACCGCAGCGGCCTTCTTGATCCTGGCCCGGCCGGGCGTCGGCACCCAGTCGGGCAGGATCGCGCCGAGGCCGCTGAACTCCTTGCCGATCTCCTGCTGTGCGATGTCCATCGCCCGGCCCATCGACTCGGCGTCCGCCGGGGTGTCCACGCCGAAGATCGTGCGGACCGCGATCTTCTGGGTGAGGGCCGCCATCTCCCTCTTGATGTCGATGCGTTCGCCCCCGGACCAGGTGTCCGCGAGGTCCACCGTGCAGGCCGTCATCGTCGACGCGTACGACTTCACCTGCTTGGGACGGACCGACGGCTGCACCAGCGAACGCTTGCGCCGCCAGTCCGGACCGCGCGCGACCACCACGCCGTTGCCCATCACCGTGCGGAACGCGATCCCCAGCAGCGGTTGGTCGAAGGTGCGTTCCGTCTCCGTGAGCAGCTCGCCTATGCAGTCGGGGTCGGAGATGAACACGCAGTCGTTGCGGCCGAAGCGCCAGCTCACCATGGACCCGCAGCCGCGCAGCCGCTCGAAGAAGGCGAGCGGGTCCTTCCCGAACTGCGGCAGACTCCCCAGGAGGGGCAGGCCCTTCGGACCCGGTACGAGCGTATGACGGCGCGGCTCGGCATCGACAGCCGCACCGGTTTCCGTGGACATGAGGGACTCCCGTCATCTGCCTTATGGAGTACGTGAGTTGCTGAGCGTAGCCCTCAGCCTGACAGGTGTTCGAACGCGACGGTCCTATGCCGGCCGCTTCGGCTGGAGCCCCGCGTACACCCCGCCCCCGCGCACCAGCTCCTCGTGCGTACCCACCTCGGCCACGCGGCCCCGGTCCATCGCCACGAGGCGGTCCGCCGCCCGGATCGTGGAGAGCCGGTGCGCCACCACGAACACCGTGCGGCCGTGCACCAGCCGGGCCAGCGCCTCCTGGACCAGTGCCTCCGACCGGGTGTCCAGGGCGGACGTCGCCTCGTCCAGGATCAGCACCCGCGGATCGCGGATCAGGGCCCGGGCAATGGCGAGGCGCTGCTTCTGCCCGCCCGAGAGCCGTGCGCCGCGCTCACCCACGACCGTGTGGATGCCGTCGGGCAGTGACTCGACGAACTCCAGCGCGTTGGCGTCCGCGAGCGCGCGGCGGACCGCCCCCTCGTCCGTATCGCCCATGCCGTAGGTGACGTTGTCCCTGATGGTGCCCTCGAACAGGATCGACTCCTGGGGGACCACGGACAGGAACTGCCGGTAGCTGCGCAGATCGAGCGTCGCCATGTCCGTGCCGTCGAGCAGGATCCGCCCCGATGTTGGCCGGATGAAGCCGATGAGGAGGTTCAGAACGGTCGACTTGCCCGCGCCGGACGCTCCGACCAGCGCCACCGTCTCGCCCGGGCGGGCGGACAGGGTGAAGTCCTCCACGGCGGCGCCGCCCGAGCCCTCGTACGCGAATCCGACCTGCTCGAAGTCGATGCGGCCCTCGACCCGGTCCACCAGGTCCTTGCCCGCGTTGTTCTCCAGGTCGGGTGCCTCGAGCACCTCGCCGGCCGAACGGACCGACTCCAGGCCCTTGCTGATGACCGGGGCCAGGCTCAGCAATGTGGACATCGACCCGGTGAGCGTGGTGAAGAAGGCACTCAGCATGACGACGTCGCCCGCGGTGATCGGCAGCCAGCCGTGGTACGCGACGAGGGCCGAGCCCGCGAGGCAGGCCACACCCAGGGAGTTCAGGAGGATCCAGGCGAGCGCGCCGAAGCGGCCGTTGAGCAGGTCGAGGCGCAGACCTGCGAGCAGCACCTGACGGAGCGAGCCGTCGACACGGCCCAGCGCCGCGTGCTCCAGGCCATGGGCCCGGGTGATGGGGATCAGGCTCGTCATCTCGCTGACCCGTGCCGACAGCTGCTCGACCTCCTGGCGGAACGATTCGTTGTGACTGCGCAGCCGGGACCGCAGCTTCATGACCAGGAGGGCGGCGAGCGGGACGACCACCAGGAACACCGGAAGGAAGGACGGCACCCGTACGGCGATGACGACGAGACCGCCGGTCAGCGTGACGATGCCGGCCAGCCCCATGTCGGCGGACTGCTGGACCATCTGCTCGACGGTCTCCACATCGCGCACCACCTTGGCCTGCAGGACCCCGGCGCTCGTCCTGGAGTGGTAGCCGATGGACAGCTGCTGCATCCGGCGGCAGAGCGCGTCGCGCAGCGAGGTGCCCATGCGCCGCACACTGCCGTTCAGGCAGCGCACGTACAGCAGGTGCAGCGGGTAGTTGAGCACGAGCACGAAGAGCAGGGCGCCCGCGTTCGCCCACAGCTCCCGCTCCGGGCGGTGCTGGACGACGACGTCGATGATGTTCGCGGTGATCAGCGGCAGCAGCCAGATGGGACTGTGCTTGACGATGAACGCGGCCACGCCGAGGGCGAGCCTGCGCCGGTCGGGGCGCAGGAGGTAGCCGAGGGTGCGGATGGGGTGTTCGCCCCGGTAGCGGTGGTCGAGGGCGGAGAGCTGCCGTGTCAGAGAAAGCGGTTGCTGCATACGATCAGCCAAACCCGGTCGGTCCCACCGTGCAAGACCGTTTCGCATCGTGGCGCACCGGGGCCGCAGGGCCTGCCGTGTCCGTTCGTCCGAGGAGCCGTCGATGCCCACCACCGGCCTGCCGGGTGTCCTGGTGTACACCCGCACCACCGACTACCGGCACGAATCGATACCCGACGGCATCGCCGCGTTCCGGGAGCTGGGCGCGGACCACGGTTTCGCCGTCGACGCGACGGAGAGCCCGGAGGTGTTCGAGAACGGCCTCGCGGCCTACGGGGCCGTGGTGTTCCTCTCCACCAGCGGCGACGTCCTCACCCCCGAGGGCCGCGAGGGGCTCCGCGCCCACTGTGCGGCGGGCGGCGGATTCATGGGCGTGCACGCCGCGGCCTGCACCGAGTACGGCTGGCCGTTCTACGGCGAGCTCCTCGGCGCCCGCTTCGCACGCCACCCCGCGCTCCAGCCGGGCACCGTCCTCGTGGCGGACCGGAACCACCCGGCGACCCGGCACCTCGGGCCCCGCTGGGACTTCACCGACGAGTGGTACGACTTCCGGACGCTCCCGCGCGACACCGTGCGGGTGCTCGCCTCCGCCGACGAGTCCTCGTACGACGGAGGGGGCATGGGTGCGGACCACCCGCTCGTCTGGACCCATGAGTACGGCGGCGCCCGGGTCTTCTACACCGCTCTCGGGCACACCCGCGAGGCGTACCGCGACGCGGCCTTCCGGGCCCATCTCCTCGGCGGACTCCGCCAGGTGATGCCCGCACACGCCGGAGGGCCGCCGACCGGGGCCTAGAGCCCGGTCGGCGGCCCTCCGGCTGCGAAACGCGTCAGACGCCCGGCGGGACCCGGGAAGGACGGCCGCCGCCGCGGGTCAGGCCGTAGCCGAACACGGCTGCCAGCGCCGCGAGTACGCCGCCGCCCACCGTCCACAGCCAGCGGTCGGTCCACCAGCCGGAGGCCCAGCCGTCCTCCGGCTCGCTGCCGAGCGAGACCCGGGGCCTGTCCGTGCCCTCGCCCGTGTCGACGGCCTGTTCGATGGAGGACGCGCCCGGCACGAGAGGTTCGGCGAGCTCGCCGCCCACGTCGTGCGCGCCGCCGCTGTCGACGGAGGTCACCTCGGTCTCGGCGTGGACCGGCAGGCCCAGGTCCTCCTCGGCCGCGCCGACGACCGTCAGGCGTACGTAGTAGCTGCCGGGCAGGGGGTCGTCCGCCCAGGGCTCGGACCAGGCCCGCACCGTGCGCAGCACACAGGACAGCTCGACGGATTCCGCGTCCGCCGCTGCCTTCCTGGTCTGGTGGCCGTACATGCAGGCCTGGCGGCGGCGCAGCCCGTCGTACACGTCGACCTGCCAGGTCGACGCACCGTGCCTGGCCGCACTTTCGGGCAGGGTGACCTTCGCCCGGACGGTGGGGCGCTGACCGGTGTCGGCGGGGAACACCCAGTACAGGTAGTCACCCGTGGAGGCGTCCGCCGTGGCGGTCATGTCCTGCTGGATCGCGGTGGCGGTACGGAAGGTGGTGCCCGCCTCGGTCGGTCCGGCCTTGCCGTCCCCGGCGGGGCTCGCGCTCGCCGACGGGTCGTCTGCGACAGCACCGCCCGTCGAGGTGAACAGGGTGACTCCGGCGAGCAGTGCGACCGCACAGGCGTGCATCACGGTGTTCCTGCGGGGGGTACGCATCAGTTGGTCCTCCATACGGCGACGCGCCAGCGTGAGATCCAGCCGGTCAGCAGGCCGGCGACCAGCCCGGTCAGGACCAGGACGCCCAGCAGCCACCAGCCACGGCCGAGTCCGAACGCGGCCGCGTCGGCGGTGTCGTCGGGCGCGGCCACCAGGTCGATGGTCAGCTCGACGGGCATGCCGGGGGTGGTCTTCACGGACGCGGGCGCCGAGAAGGAGTTGCTCAGCTGGAGGCAGACGGTCTCTGCGGCGGGCTTCATGTCGCTGTCCGTGTCGTCCTGTTCGGCCTTCGGGTAGCGCAGACCGGAAGAGATGACATCCGTACGTCCGGTGCCGGACTCCGCGCCCCGGACGATCTCGCGCCCGTGCGCGGTCACCGCCCGCAGCAGCACGCCGTAGTCGTTGTTGACGGCGCGGTCCGCGGCCACGCTCACCGAGGCGCGCAGCTCCTCACCGGGGAGCACGTCCACCCGGTACCAGCGGTGCTTCCCGAACTCCTGGCGGTCGGTGAACAGACCGGCCTTCAGCTGGGGTGCCTCGGAGCAGCTGCCCGCGCCCTCGGTCGCCACCGGGACGACGACGGGCTCGGCGGCCCGGTCCACCAACTGTTTGACGCGACCGGAGAGTTCGTCGGTGTGCTGGACGGCTGTGTAGGTTCCGCCGGTGGCCTCGGCGATGCAGGTCAGCTGCTGCCTGATCTTGGCGTCGGGCACCAGGCCCAGCGTGTCGATGACCAGGTGGATCCCACGGGCCGCGATGTCGCGCGCGACCTCGCACGGGTCGAGCGGGCCGCAGGTGTCCTCGCCGTCGGTGATCAGGACGATCCGCCGGGTGGAGTCACCGCCTTCGAGGTCGTCGGCCGCGCCGAGGAGGGCGGGGCCGATCGGGGTCCAGCCGGTCGGCGCCAGTGTGGCGACCGCGGCCTTGGCCTCGGTGCGGTCCAGGGGCCCGACCGGGTAGAGCTGCTTGGTGTCCTTGCAGCCGGTCTTCCGGTCGTCGCCCGGGTAGTCGGCGCCGAGCGTCCGGATGCCGAGCTGCACCTCCTCGGGAACCGCGTCGAGCACGTCGTTGAACGCCTGCTTGGCGGCGGATATCCGGGACTGGCCGTCGATGTCACGGGCGCGCATGGAACCGCTGACGTCAAGGACCAGTTCGACCTTGGGCGATGCGGAGGAGGAGGGTTCGTCGGCGGCGGCCGGGAGCGCGGTGCCGAGCCCGGCGGCCAAGGTGGCGAGCAGCACGCACACCCCGGCCGTCAGCCGTTTTCTTGTGATCATCGCCGGATCCTATTGAAGATCCGCGGTCATCCCCAAAAGCAGTACGCGGGACGCCTGTTCACTACCCGGACTCAGCCGCCGAGCAGCGGCCCGGACGCTCGTTCCAGCACCGAGCCGACCCGCTCCCACGTCTCCGTGTCCCTTTCCACGGGCGGGAGTTGCGTGTCCTCGGCCTTCTCGTTCCAGCGGGTCGCCACCGCGACCGGGTCCCCGCCGCCGGCCGCCGACGCGGCGAGAGCCGCGGCGCCGAGTGCGACCAGTTCGCCGTTGCCCGGCACGATCAGGGGCCGCCCCGAGAGACGGCGCACGGTCTCCACCCAGGTGCGGCCCTGGGCGCCGCCGCCGATGAGCCGCAGCGGCCGGCCGGCGACATCGGGGTCGGCCGGGTCCAGACCGCACGACCGCAGCAGTTCGTCGAGCGCGCGCAGCACGGTGAAGGCCGCACCCTCGTAGGCGGCGCCCAGCAGCTGCTGCGGGGTGGTGTCGTGCCGGAGTCCCGTGAGGAGGCCGGACGCCGTGGGCAGGTCCGGGGTGCGTTCGCCGTCCAGATAGGGGAGGAGCACCGCCGCGCCGCCCGGCGTCGCGTCGTCGCGGTGCAGGCCGAGCAGGGTGGCGACCTTGTCGACGGCGAGGGTGCAGTTGAGCGTGCAGGCCAGCGGGAGGTACGTGCCGTCCGCCGCGGCGAACCCGGAGAGGGCCGTGGAGGCGGGCCTGGCCCGGGACGCGGCGAAGACCGTACCGGAGGTGCCGAGGCTGAGGACGGGGTGGTCCAGGAGGCCGGCGCCGCCGAGGCCCAGGCCGACCGCGGCGGCCATGTTGTCACCGGTACCGGCTGCGACGGCGATCCCCGCCGGCAGGCCCAGGGACTCGGCAGCGGCAGCGGTCAGCGAGCCGATCCGGGTCGCGCCGGTGGCGGCGACCGGGGGCAGCAGTGAGGCGTCCAGGCCGAGCAGGTCGAGCAGCTCGGCGTCGTAGGCGCCGGTGGCGGTCGAGTACCAGAGGGTGCCCGAGGCGTCGCCCGGGTCCGTCGCCGCCGTGCCCGCGAGCCGCTCGGTCAGGAAGTCGTGGGGCAGCCGCACGGCTGCGGCCGCGGCGGCGTTCGCCGGATCGTTCTCGCGCAGCCACTGCCACTTGGACGCGGTCATCGCCGCGACCGGCACGGAGCCGGTGCGGGCGGTCCAGGCCTCGGGTCCGCCGAGTGCGGCGGTGAGGGCGGTGGCCTGCGGGGCGGAGCGGGTGTCGTTCCACAGCAGGGCCGGGCGGAGCGGGCGGCCGGTCTCGTCGAGCACGACCAGGCCGTGCTGCTGTCCGGCCACGGCGATGCCGGTGACGGCGGACGCGGAGAGCCCGGACTCCTTGAGCCCGGCGGCGACGGCGTCGCACAGCGCCCGCCACCAGACCTCGGGGTCGCTCTCGCGCGCCCCGCCCTCGCCGGTGACCACGTGCGGGGCGCGGCCTACGGCGAGCAGCTCGCCCGTCTCGGCGTCGGTGACGGCCGCCTTGGTGGACTGGGTGGAGCTGTCCACGCCGATGACGACGGTACGCGGCGGCATGGGCTACCTCTTCTCGTGCAGGGGTTCCGGTCGTACGCAAGGGGTCGCGCAGATTTTGGTTGTGCGACAAACAAATTACGTGATCGACGCTGCGGGGAACAGAGGCGGCCCCCGTTTCGTCGTCCGAGGGGTTACGTCGGCGGGGTGCCCCGTGCATGATTAGTCATGCGACTGAACAAATTGATCCGGCCGGGGAGGCCGGTGCCGGACCCGACGCATGCGAAGGCGGACAGACGATGACGGAACGCTTCACGCCCACCCCTGCGGACAAGTTCAGCTTCGGCCTGTGGACCGTGGGCTGGCAGGGCCGCGACCCGTTCGGTGACGCCACCCGTCCCGCGCTCGACCCGGTCGAATCCGTCCAGCGGCTGGCGGAGCTCGGCGCCTACGGTGTGACGTTCCACGACGACGACCTCATCCCCTTCGGCTCCACGGACACGGAGCGCGAGGGCCACGTCAAGAGGTTCCGCCAGGCTCTGGACGCCACCGGCCTCATCGTGCCGATGGCCACCACCAACCTCTTCACACACCCGGTGTTCAAGGACGGCGCGTTCACCGCGAACGATCGGGGCGTACGCCGCTACGCACTGCGCAAGACCCTGCGCAACATCGACCTGGCCGTCGAGCTGGGCGCCACCACCTATGTGGCCTGGGGCGGTCGCGAGGGCGCGGAGTCCGGTGCCGCCAAGGATGTCCGGGTGGCGCTGGACCGCATGAAGGAGGCCTTCGACCTGCTGGGCGACTACGTCACCGAGCAGGGCTACGACCTCCGCTTCGCGATCGAGCCGAAGCCGAACGAGCCCCGCGGCGACATCCTCCTGCCGACCATCGGGCACGCCCTGGCCTTCATCGAGCGCCTGGAGCGCCCCGAGCTGGTCGGCGTCAACCCGGAGACCGGCCACGAGCAGATGGCCGGCCTCAACTTCCCGCACGGCATCGCCCAGGCCCTGTGGGCGGGCAAGCTCTTCCACATCGACCTCAACGGCCAGTCCGGCATCAAGTACGACCAGGACCTGCGCTTCGGCGCGGGCGACCTGCGCCAGGCGTTCTGGCTCGTCGACCTGCTGGAGAGCGGCTACGAGGGTCCGCGCCACTTCGACTTCAAGCCGCCGCGCACCGAGGACCACCACGGTGTCTGGGCCTCCGCAGCGGGCTGCATGCGCAACTACCTGATCCTCAAGGAGCGCGCCGCGGCCTTCCGTGCCGACCCGGCCGTGCAGGAGGCCCTGACCGCCTCCCGCCTGGACGAGCTGGCCCTGCCCACCGCTGCCGACGGCGTCGCGGGGCTGCTCGCGGACCGATCGGCGTACGAGGAGTTCGACGTCACCGCCGCGGCCGAGCGCGGCATGGCGTTCGAGGCCCTGGACCAGCTCGCGATGGACCACCTGCTGGGCGTGCGCTGACGGATGCCGGGCACGGGGGCGGGCACGTCCTGACCCGGAGCGGGCCCTGCCGGACGGGGCTCCTCGACCCCGTACAGGTGAAGCAATCCTGTACGGGGGCCCGGCCCCGTACAGCGGGTCAGGCCTCCAGCCGGGCGGGCCCTGCGTACGCCACCGGATCCGCCAGCACGTCCTGCACCACCAGCGCCGCCGCGCCCCGTGCCGCGTCACCCGCCACGGACGACGCGCGCAGCCGGCCGCCGCCCCGCGACCAGAGGCCCGACACCACGCGGCCCGTGAGCTCATCGTCGGCCGGCGGCGAGAGCCATGGCATCAGGCCCCGGTAGATCCCGCCGAGCACCACCGCGTCCGGGTCGAACAGATTCACCGCGCCGGACAGGACGCGGCCCAGCATCCGGCCCGCCTCGGCGATGGCGGTGAGCGCCCGGACCTCGCCGGCCTGCGCACGGCGCTCCAGCTCCATCACCCCGGCGGCCCCACCGACGGCCTCCTCGATCCCTGCCGAGCGGAGCAGCGCCGTCTGCCCGGCGTACTGCTCGAGGCAGCCGCGCGAGCCGCACCGGCACTCCGGACCGGCCGGGTCCAGGACCACATGCCCGATCTCCCCGGCGAACCCGTGCGCACCGCGCAGGAGTTCGCCGTCGAGCACGAGGGCGCCACCGACACCGATCTCGCCCGTCAGATACAGGAAGGTGCGGACCGAACCGAGCCCGCCGAACCACAGCTCCGCCAGCGCCGCCAGATTCGCCTCGTTCTCCGAGCGCACCGGCAGCTCGGGCGCACCGGGGCGCAGCCCGCCCAGGGCCTCGGCGAACAGGTCCTCCGCCGCGACCCGGTTCCAGCCCAGGTTGGGCGCCTGGCGGACCGAACCGCCCGAGACGAGTCCCGGCAGCGCGAGCGTCGCCCCGACCGGGTACAGATCCTGCTCCCGCGCCGAGTCCAGGGTGCGGGCGGCGATCGCGGCGGCCCTCGCCAGCACCTCGCCGGGCGGGGCGCCGCGGTTGTCCAGGTGCTCGGTCTGCCGGACCCGGCCTGTTCCCGCGAGGTCCACGACGCACACCGACACATAGTCGATGTTGATCTCCACGCCGAGGCCCGCGGGGCCGGTACGGGCCACCTTCAGCGCGGTGCCGGGGCGTCCCGCCTGCCCGCTGAACGTCTTGCCCGACTCGGTGACGAAACCGCTGTCCAGCAGCTGCTCGACGAGGGAGGACACCGCGGCCCTGGTGAGCCCCACCCGGGCCGACACCCCGGCCCTGGTCGCCTCGCCGGCCTCGCCCTCGTCCCGTACCGCGCGCAGCACGAGGCTCAGGTTGTGCCGTCGCACCGTGTCCTTGTCCGCCTTGGACCCCAGTGGTGTGAGGTAGCTCTTCATATCGTCGACGAGCCTATGCGATGGCGTACGCGTGTACGGACCTCAGGAAGGCCCGTCCGGCCCGCGGGTGGCGGGCCGCGGTCAGCGTGTGCGCGCGGCACCCTGCGGTACGACCCTGAGGTCCGCCTCGATCCGGGCGGCCGTGGCCAGGAGCGGCGGGTGGAAGCAGTGCGCGATCTGACCTTCACCCTCGCACCGGGCGAACTGGTCTGCCTGGTCGGCCCGTCCGGCTGCGGCAAGACGACCCTGCTCAAGTGCGTCGGCGGGCTGCTCACGCCCACGTCCGGTGAGATGCACCTGAACGGCACCCGCGTCACGGGGCCGCCGCCCGGAATGGCCGTGGTCTTCCAGGAGTACGGGCGCAGCCTGTTCCCGTGGATGCGGGTACGGGACAACGTCGGCCTCCCGCTTCGGCAGAAGAGAACCCTGGACAGGGCGCGGCGGCACGAGCTCGTCGAGCGCTCCCTCGCCGCCGTCGGTCTCGCGGACGCGGGCGGCGCCTACCCCTGGCAGCTCTCCGGCGGTATGCAGCAGCGCGTGGCGATCGCGCGGGCCATCGCCTACGAGCCGGAAGTCCTGCTGATGGACGAGCCGTTCGCCGCCGTGGACGCCCAGACCCGCGCCGATCTGGAGGACCTGGTGCGTGGGCTCTGGCAGGAACTCGGGATCACCGTCCTCTTCGTGACGCACGACATCGACGAGGCGGTGTACCCGGGGCAGCGGGTGCTGGTCCTCTCCGGGGCACCGACGGTGGTGCGGGAGCAGGTGAAGATCGATCTCCCTGACGAGCGGGACCAGTTGACCACCCGTGTACTGCCCCGCTTCGCGGAGCTGCGCACCCATGTGTACGAGCAGATCCAGGCGGCGAAGCGGGGGGAGACGTGAGGCCCCCGGTTCCCGTCGGGCCGGGCGGCATGGTGGGACGCGACGGCTCCCGCCGGCGCGTCCCACCATTGATGCCGGGCGGTCCTACATGTCCGCCGCGTCGGTCACCGCACCGAGGTCGACGAACTTGAACCCCGTGCTCTCCCGGCCTTCCTCGCCGCCCGACGCGGATGTCTCGTGCCCGTCCTGGACCACCAGCAGGCCGCGCGGGTAGCGGGCGCCCAGCGGCTCGTTCAGCACGGCGGCACCGTCGCACTCCTCGCTGCCGTCGAGGTCGGCCGACACGGAGGTGACGCGGAACCCGCCCTCGTACTCGTTGTGCTCGGAGACCTCGCGGTCGTACAGGGCGAAGGTGTTGTCGCCCTGGCTGGACGCCATGAGGTAGCCGTCGCCGTCCGCCTCCCGGAAGAGAGTCAGACCCTCCACGTCAGCGGCCAGTCGCTCGCCGCCGAAACCGGGGTCGGTTCCGGGCGTGCAGTCCTCGGTCGCGGGGTCGTACGTCCCGGGGACGCCGTACTCCCGGACCTTGTCGACCAGGACCGGGCGCCCGTCGAGACCGGCCGGGACACGCCAGATGCCGACGTCCTCCTGGCCGGCGTAGAGCACACCGTTCGCCGGGTCGATGACCATGCCCTCCACCTGCGGCAGCTCGCCCGGCTCACCGCACGGGGTCCACGAGGTGCCGTCGGGGAGCCGGAAGGACGAAGGAAGGGTGAGGGTGCGCACCGTGCGGTAGCCGACCGTGCCCGCGGCCGTCGGCCGCAGCTCCAGCAGCGCGAGCTCGGTGGCGTTGCGGCGGCTGACGACGGCGTACGAACGGCCCGTGCGGCGGTCCTGCCAGGCGGCCAGACCGTACGCGGTGCGCTGGTCGTTGATCTCGGCCTGGTCCGCCGAGAAGACCGGGGCGGCGGCCGGGTCCGTGATGTCGGTCAGCGGCTTCCCGGGGCGCGAGGGGTCGATGCGGTAGATGCGGAGGCGGTCGTTGCCCCGGTCGCTCACCACGGCCACGTCGGCTCGGCCGGCCGGGGTGCGCAGCCCCGTGACGAGGTCGACGTTGTTGAACCTGCCCGGTGCGTCGTCCTCGGTCGCGGGCGCCGGCGCCGGAATCGACTGGACGAGGGCGGCGTCGAGCCCGTAGACCCGGAGCCCGCCCTCCTTGGCGGTGGCGACGACCAGACTGCGCCCAGGGTCGGCCGGGTTGCGCCAGATCGCCGGGTCGTCGGCGTTGGCGTTGCCGCCCGCCTCGTCGTCGTACAGTGCCGTCGTCTCCGACGACGCCCCGACGGCCGGCAGCGACCGTGCCTGCGCGGGGGACAGCGGGGCGAGGGTGATCAGTGCCGTACCCAGGAGGGCGGTGACGGTCAGACGCGAGGAGCGGTGCATGCGCACGAATGCTTCCTGTCGTGAGAGGGACATGTCCATGACTCGTCAGGAAGTGTCGGGTGACGGGGCGGTGCTCCGGTGTCGGGTTGGTGAGCGGGGCGTGGGCGGGAGGTGAATTCGCGACGGGCCGTGCGACGGCCGGGGCCCGGTGGTGGTGCGCCACCGTGCCCCGGCCGTCGCTGTCCGCGGGCTCAGGGCCGTGCGCCCCTGGCCTTCAGCATGTCCGCCATGAGCGCGATCTCCGACTCCTGGGCGCGGGCCATGCCCGCCGCCAGGTTCCTGATCTCCTCCGTGCCCGCCGCGTCCGCCGCGGCCCGGGCCATCTCGGCGCCCGCACGGTGGTGGACGGTCATCAGCCGGAGGAACAGCACTTCGGCGTCCCTGCCCCCGGCCGCGCGCAGCCGGTCGAGTGCGGTGTCGGTGGCCATGCCGGGCATCAGAGCGCCGTCGGCACCGGGTGCGGCGGCGTGCCCCATCCACCCCATCGGCGGTCGGTCCGAACTCTTGGGCCGGCCCCAGGTCTCCAGCCAGCCGAGCATCATGCCGCGCTGGTTGGCCTGTGTGTTGATGATGTCGTACGCGAGCCGCCGTACGTCCTCGTCGTCCGTGCGGTCCCGGACGACGAACGCCATCTCCACCGCCTGCTGATGGTGGATCGACATGTCCCGGGCGAATCCCACATCGGCAGAGTCCTCCGCGGGGGCGGACGCCCCGGAACCCGACGAGGGCTGTCCCGACGGGGACGCCGAGGACGGCCGTACGACCATCAGCAGCACCAGCCCCACGGCCACGAGGAACACCACGGCGCCCGCCGCCACCAGCGAGCGGGGGGCGCGCACGGGTGAGGTCACTTCGCGATCCCGCCGCTGCAGGCGGCACCCGGCTCCGGGGTCTGCGCACCCTGGACGTACTTGGTGAAGAACTGCCCGACGCGTGCGTCGGTGGCGCTCTTCACCGTGACCTGCTTGCCCCAGGCGCTGAGAATCAGCGGATCCTTCTGGTCGGCCACGGGGCTCATCAGGGAGTACGGGGTCTTGGACACGCGCTCGGCGAGCGCCTTGATGTCGGCGTCCTTCGCCTTCTCGTTGTACGTGACCCAGACGGCGCCGTGCTCCAGGGAGTGGACCGCGTTCTCCTTCGGTATCGCCTCGGTGTAGACGTCGGCGTCGCAGTTCATCCAGACCGGGTTGTGGTCACCGCCGACCGGCGGGTTCATCGGGTAGTCGACAGGCTTCTGGACGTGGTTCTGCTTCAGCTTGTCCCAGGACCGCTCACCCGTGACGGGGGAGGTCCTGGCCTGCTCCTCGGCCTTGTCCTGCTCGTCGGCGGCGGTCATCAGATACCCGCCACCCGCCACGAGTCCGGCGACGACGACGACGGCGGCGCTGATGGTGATGATGCGGCTGCGGCGCTCGCGGGCCCGCTCCTTGCGGCGGGCCTCCTCGAGCTTGGCGCGGCGGGCTGAGGCAGGGCTGTTCTGGTTCTTGGCGGAAGCCATCTCGGGTCCTCGGGTTCATCGGGTTCACGGGGAACGGAACAACGCAGGCGCTGGAAGCGCGCGATGCGGGGGAACGAGGCATGGGCGGCCCCCCTCGGCGCCGTACGCGGCGACCGGGAGGAGCCAGGCTCCTAGATCCGTTGGACCTGAAGACGGAGATGATCGACGGCGCCCGCACCGTCGTTGGAGGGCCCCCGGATGACCGCGGCGCCGGTGAGGGGACCGGCCAGGGGCAGGGCCGAGGTGCAGGGGAGAGCGGCGGGAGCGCCCGGGCACGGGAGCACGACGGCCGTCGAGTGGTCCGTCACGCCGTGACAGGAGCTGCCGAGCCCGCGCTCGCCCGGGGCGTAGGCCGTGACGACCGACAGGGACGCGGCAGGCACCGGGGTGAAGGCCCGGACGGCGGACGCGGCAGGTACGTCGGCGCGGGGCGCGGCCGCGACGGACGGCGAGCAGCAGAAGAACACGGCCATGAGGACGAGCACCCAGCCCAGCACGACGGACGGGGTGACCCCGCCCCGTCGCCGGTCCGTCCGCTCAGTCCGTCTGGTCATCGCCGCCATCGTACGGGTGCGTGAGATCTCAATGAGTGTGGTCCACAGCTTGGCAGGATAGTGTGCCCCGGTGACGACGCAATCGAACATACCTGCGGGTTGGCATCCGGATCCCCATGGCGCACCCCAACTGCTGCGTTACTGGGACGGCTCGCAGTGGACCGAACACACGCATCCGGCCCAGGCTCCCGCCGCCGGCCAGGCCCCCGTGCAGCCCCAGGCCGCGGTGCCGCAGCAGCAGGTTTCCCAGCAGCAGATGGCCCCGCAGCAGCAGGTTTCCCAGCAGCAGATGGCCCCGCAGCAGCAGGTTTCCCAGCAGCAGATGGCCCCGCAGCAGCAGGTCCCCCAGCAGCAGGCGGCCCCTCAGCAGGGTGCTCCCGGCGCCGGGTCGCTGTTCAACCAGCAGGTCCTGGTCGTGAACCAGAAGGCCAAGCTGATCGAGGTCACGAACGAGTACCGCGTCTTCGACCAGCAGGGCAACACCGTCGGTTCCGTCATCCAGGTCGGACAGAGCGCGTTCCGCAAGGTGCTCAGGTTCGTCTCCAGCATCGACCAGTACCTGACGCACCGGCTGGAGATCCGCGACGCCTACGGTCAGCCGCAGCTGCTCCTGACCCGCCCGGCGAAGTTCATCAAGTCCCGGGTCGTCGTGCAGCGTCCGGACGGACAGCCCGTCGGTGAGATCGTCCAGCAGAACGCCATCGGCAAGATCAACTTTGCCATGATGGTCAACGGCCAGAAGGTCGGCGCCATCAAGGCGGAGAACTGGCGCGCCTGGAACTTCGCCATCGTCGACCACAACGACGCCGAGATCGCCCGGATCACCAAGACCTGGGAAGGCCTCGCGAAGACGATGTTCACCACGGCGGACAACTACGTGCTGCAGATCCACTACCAGCTGCCCGAACCGCTGCTGAGCCTCGTCGTGGCGACCGCCCTGACCGTCGACACCGCACTCAAGCAGGACGCCCGCGGCTTCGGCTGAGCAGGCACGGAACGCCCCGCCCGCGCACACCCGGTGCGGGACGGGGCGTTCTGCCGTCTCGTGTCAGGCCCGGACGTCGTCCGGGCCCTCCATGTCCTCCAGCACCCGCTTGGCGACGGCGAACGCCGAATTCGCCGCGGGAACCCCGCAGTAGACCGCGGTCTGCAGGAGCGCCGCACCGATCTCCTCCGGGCCGAGCCCGTTGCGCACGGCCGCGCGGACGTGCATCGCCAGCTCGTCGTGGTGCCCGTGCGCGACGAGTGCCGTGAGCGTGATCAGGCTGCGCTCGCGCCGGGACAGTGTCGGGTCGGTCCAGATCTCGCCCCAGGCGTAGCGGGTGATGAAGTCCTGGAACCGGGCGGTGAACGGCGTCGTGGCGGCCTGCGCCCGGTCGACGTGCGCATCGCCGAGCACCTCGCGCCGCACCTCCGTCCCGCTTCCGCGCTCCGCGGGAGCGAAGTGGGCGCGCAGGGCCTCCCGTACGGCCTGGGGGCGCTCGGCCGGCGCCAGGTGCGAGGCGCGCGGCAGCTCGACGAGCATCGCCCCCGCAACAGCGTCGGCGATCTCCCGGGCGTGCGCGGGCGGGGTCGCGGGGTCCTCGCGGCCCGCGATCACCAGAATCGGCGCCCGCACCTGTGAGAGCCGGGAGCGCAGATCGTACGAGGCGAGCGCGTCGCAGCACGCGGCGTACGCCGCCGGGTCGGTGCCCAGGAGGTCGTCGAGCAGCTCCGGCGCGGTGAACCCGGGGGTGAACCAGCGGGCCGCGGCGCCCTCCGCGACCGGGCCGATGCCCTCGGCGCGCACGCGGGCAGCCCGCTCACGCCAGGCGCCGGGGTCGCCGAAGCGGGCGGAGGAGCAGACCACGGCCAGCCGGTCGATCCGCTCAGGACGGTGGACGGCGAGCCAGAGCCCCACGGCGCCGCCGAGCGAGACCCCGGCGTACGAGAAGCGGTCCAGGGACAGCGAGTCGGCGAGGGCGAGGACCAGTCCGGCCAGATCCGCGACGTCGGCGCCGGGGCCGATCAGCCCGGCGGGCGACCCTCCGTGCCCGGGCAGGTCCCACCGCACGACGCGGTGGCCCGCGGAGAGTTCCGGCGCCACGCCGTCCCAGAGCGCCGTGGACGTGCCGAGGGACGGGCCGAGGAGGAGCGGGGGCGCCGAGGGGGACCCCTCGGCGCGGTGGTGCGGAAGGCGGGCGGGAGTCGTGGTCATCGGCGCTCCAGGGCGCGGTCGGTGAGCGGGCCGGCGGCGCCGGTGTACCGGTCCGGGTCGGTGAGTGCGGCGAGGTCCAGACCGGCGAACGCGGGCTCGCCGGCCAGCACGTCCGCGAGGGGTCTGCCCTCGTCCCGCGAGCGCCGGGCCGCTCCGGCCAGGATCTCCCCGGCGCGGGCCCGGCCCACTCGGCCGGCGGCGACCGCGGCCAGCCGCTCCGAGACGATCAGCCCGCCGGTGACCGGCAGATGGTCCCGCATCACGGCGGGGGAGACCCTGAGCCCTTCGGCGAGTGCCGCGGCATCGCGGGCGGCCCCGCCGACCAGCCGCAGCAGGTCCCGCAACGGTTCCCACTCGGCGTGCCAGGCGCCGGCCGGCCGTTCGTCCTCCGCGGCGAGCGAACCGTAGAGGGTGGCGGCCGGTCCGGGCGCGCGCCGGGCCGCGGCGGCGATCAGGGTGGCCCGGACCGGGTTGGCCTTGTGCGGCATGGCGGACGAGCCCCCGCCCCGTCCTTCGGCGACTTCACCGATCTCGGTACGGGACAGGACGAGGACATCGGCTGCCGCCTTGCCGAGAGCGCCCGCGGTGAAGGCGAGCGCGCCCGCGAGATCGGCGATCGGGGTGCGGAGCGTGTGCCAGGGCAACAGTGGTTCGGCCAGGCCCAGTTCCCGTGAGTACGCGGTGACGAGCGGCAGCCCCGCATCGCTGCGGCCGTCCGGGGAGAAGGCCCCGAAGGCGGCCAGGGTGCCTGCCGCGCCGCCGAGTTGGACGGGCAGCGAGTCGCGTACCGCCGTCAGCCGGTCCCGTGCGTCGAGCACCAGCGACCGCCAGCCCGCCGCCTTGAGGCCGAACGTCGTGGGCACGGCGTGCTGGGTCAGGGTGCGGCCCGGCATGGGCGTGTCGCGGTGTGCGGCGGACAGCTCCTCCAGTGTGTCGGCCGTACGTCGCAGGTCGTCGACGACGAGTGCCAGCGTCCGGACCGCCACCAGCATCGCGGCCGTGTCGAGGATGTCCTGACTGGTCGCGCCCCGGTGCACGTACGGCTGGACGTCCTTCTCGACGGCCGCGGTGAGATCGGCGACCAGGGGGATCACCGGGTTGCCGCCGGACCGGGCCCGCAGCGCCAGATCCCGTACGTCGAAGCGGTCCGCGTCGGCTGCGGCGGTCACCGCCCGACCCGCCCCGGCAGGAGCGAGGCCGCAGACCGCCTGGGCGCGGGTGAGCGCCGCCTCGGCGTCCAGCATCGCCTGCAGGAAGGCGCGGTCGCCGGTGGCGGTCTCGGCGGGGGAGCCGGCCCGGCCGGGGGCGAGGAGCCCGGCATCGCTCTCGTACATCAGCTGAACTCCAGGAAGACCGTCTCGCCCTCGCCCTGGAGACGGATGTCGAAGCGGTAGGTACGCGGGTCCGTGTGTGTCGCGATCAGTGTGGCCCGGCGCTCGGGCTCCAGCGACTCCAGCAGCGGGTCCGCGGTCCCCGTGCCCCGTTCGAGCAGGTCCGGGAGGTAGACGCGGGTGTGGACGTGGTGCAGCAGCCCACGGGCGAAGAGCGCGACACAGAGGTACGGGACGCCGCCGGGCGGCAGGGTCCGCACAGCCCAGTGCCCGTCCGCGTCGGTCGGCACCCGGCCGAAACCGGTGAAGTCCACACCGTTGCGCCCGACGACCCGGCCCGCGGCCGCGTCACGGCGGAGCGACCCGGGGCGCCCGGTGCGCGATCCGTCCGGAGCGGGCTGCCACGTCTCCACGACGGCGTCGGGAACGGGGGCCCCGCTGCCGTCGCGTACGACCCCGTGCACGGTGACCGTGTCCGGGTGGCCGACCGGAGCGATCTCGCCGCCTCCGGTGAAGGGCAGCGCGTATCCGTAGAAGGGGCCCACGGTCTGGGACGGTGTCGGGGGGAGATACGTCATCGGTCGCGGCCTTCCTCGGCCCAGGTGGCGCCCGGACCGTCGAGGACGATGTCCCAGCGGTAGCCGAGCGACCACTCGGGGACGGACAGATCGTGGTCGTACGACGCGACGAGCCGCTCACGGGCATCGGGGTCCGTGACCGAGCGGAGTACCGGGTCGTAACGGAAGAGCGGATCGCCCGGGAAGTACATCTGGGTGATCAGCCGCTGGCTGAACGCCGTGCCGAACAGCGAGAAGTGGATGTGCGCGGGGCGCCAGGCGTTGACGTGGTTGCGCCAGGGGTAGGCGCCCGGCTTGATCGTCGTGAACGCGTAGCCGCCCTCGTCATCGGTCAGACAGCGTCCGAAGCCGGTGAAGTTGGGGTCGAGCGGAGCAGGGTGCCGGTCGAGCTGGTGGGCGTACCTCCCGGAGGCGTTGGCCTGCCACAGCTCGACGAGCTGCCCGCGCACGGGGCGCCCCGCGCGGTCCAGGACCCGGCCCTGGACGGTGATGCGCTCGCCGAGCGGTTCGCCCGGGTGCTGCGCGGTCAGATCGCGGTCCAGCGCGGTCACGTCGGTGACACCGAAGGCGGGTCCGGACAGCTCGACCGCCTCGGGGTCGCGTACGGGGACCGGCGGCCGGTGCGGATGGCGGTGGTGGCTGCTGCGGTACGGGGGGTAGTCGCGCGGCGGATGGTGCGCACCCGCCGGGGCGGCGGCCTGGACCCGGGCCACCTCGAAGTCGATCTGTTGCTGGCTCAGCCCGTCGGGCAACGGGTGGGCGGTGTCACGTGCGGTCATGTCACGGCTCCGTGAGAGTTGCGGCTCGGCCGATAATGCTCAGTGTACTGATTAATATGCGATGGAAGTGAAGCTACGCATGGCATGTTGCTGAAGTCAAGAGGCTCAGTACACTGCTTATCTCAGTGAGGAACAGAAGCGCAGAAGAGGACGGTGCCGTGTCCGCGGTCGACCTGAGCAGCCATCCCGGGCATCTGGCCCGGCGACTTCAGCAGGCGCACCATCTGCTGTGGAACACCATCGTCTCGGAGGAGATCACCTCTCCCCAGTTCGCCGTGCTCAACGCCCTGACCGCCGAGCCGGGGCTGGACCAGCGGACGGTGGGGGAGCGCGTCGGGCTCGACCGGTCCACCGTCGCCGAGGTGATCACCCGGCTGCTGCGCCGGGAACTGCTGGACAAGGTCAGGGACCCGCACGACGGGCGGCGCTTCCTCCTGCGGCTCACCGACGACGGTGTCCGTACGCACCGGAGACTCGCGGTGCGCACGGCGCGGATGAACCAGGTCTTCCTCGGCCCGCTCTCCGCCGATGAGCAGCAGGTGCTCTTCGACCTGATGCGGAGGGTGTCGGACGCGGCGGAGAGCCTGCGGGTGCCGGAGGACGTCCGGACCGCCGGCCGCTGAGGACGCGTGCAGGCCGGCAGGGGTACGCGGTGACGGCGTGTGGATGTCGGCCGGCAGGGGCACGCGGTTACGGCGTATGGATGCCGAACGCCGCCTCCTGCGGATCGCGGAGCACGGCGATCCACCGCCCGCCCGGCAGGCGCCTCGGCGGCATGAGCTGGTCGCCGCGCGCGCTCAGGGCGGTGGCGGCCGTCGTCCCGACGTCCGGGACCGCGAAGTAGGGCATCCAGCGCGGCGGCGTCTCCTGCGCCTCGTCCCCGCTCATCGCCGTCATGCCGCCGAAGTCGTCACCGTCCACACCCCAATGCGTGTACTGCTCCGAGGCGTTGACCGTCCAGCCGAACACGGTCGGGTAGAAGGCGAGCGCGCCGGCCGGATCGGGAGTGCGGAGCTCGGCCCAGCCCAGCGTGCCCGGCTCGTTGAAGCGGGACGTGCCGGCGAAGGCGCGTGCCTGCCAGAGCGAGAACACCGCGCCCGAGGGATCGGCGACCACCGCGAACCTGCCCTGTTCGAACACGTCCATCGGCCCGACGAGCAGTGTGCCGCCGGCCGAGCGCACGGCGTCGACCGTGGCGTCGACGTCCTCGGTCGCGAAGGACACGGCCCAGGCGGGCGTCTGGTCCGGTCGGTAGGAAGGGGTGAGCGCGGCGACGGCGTCCTCGCCGAGGCGCGCCATCGTGTACCCGCCCGCTTCGGGGCGCGGGTCGGTCTCGGACCGCCAGCCGAACAGTGCGGCGTAGAACGCCTGGGCGGCAGGAACGTCCGAGGTGCTCAGCTCGACCCAGCAGGGGCGACCGGGGACCGGTTCGACGAGCGTCATGCGCATTCCTCCAGGGGCGAGCGGCAGGGCGCGTTCACAGCTGTTGTGCAGAACGCTATGGCCGCACGGGTGGAGGGGCTACCGGACGATTGTCGTTTACTGGTGTAATACCTGTTAACGTATTTAGGTGAGTGATACAGCAGTGCGCCCCCGGAAGCCGTCCGTCCGCAGGCTGCCGGTAACCGGCACCCTGCGGCTGAACAGCCCCGCGGAGATCTGGTTCAAGCCCGCACTGAGCGTGGTCGTCGCCTCCGCGGTGCCGAATCTGCTGCTGTACGCGATGGACCGCCTCGACCTCGTGATGTACACGATGGCCGGCTCGCTGTGTGCGCTGTACGGGCACAACCTGCCGTACGCGCGCAGGGCGCACACCGTCGTTCGCGTGGTCCTCGGCATGGTCGCCGGCCTCGCCGTCGCCCTGCTCGCCGCCTCGGCCACCGACTCGACCGCCGTGCTGATCACCGTCGGCGCGCTGCTCGCGGCCGTACAGAAGACCTTCTGCGACGCCTCGCGCATCGGCCCGCCCGGCAACCTGATCTTCACCTTCGTCACCTCGGCCTCGCTCTTCGCCCCGCAGCAACCCGGACGGATCCCGGGGCACCTCGCCCTGGCGCTGGCGGCGGGAGCCTTCTCCTGGCTGGTCACCGTCGGGCCGGCCCTGTGGCGCAGGGAAGGCCCGGAGCGACGCGCCACCGCCCGCGCACTCGACGCCGCCGCGGCCTACGCGGCCGAGCCCGGCCCGCGCACCCGTCATGCCGCGGTCGCCGCCGTCCACGCCGCCTGGCAGGCGCTGCTCGCCGCCGGGCGCCCCACCCCCGTACGACAGGAACTCGAACGCCTCGTGGTCCACGCGGAGCGGACCCTCGCCGGCGCTCCCGGCCCCGTGCCCGGCCCCGGGCAACTGACTGCTTGGGCGACGATGACGCGGGCACGCGGGCCGGTGCCGAACCCTCCGCCCGCCCCCGGCACCGTCGGGCACCTCTTCGGGATCGACGCCGAACGGGCTGCGCGGCGGACCGGGCGGGGGAGGCGCGAGGCCCGGCGCGCGCTCCTGCGCGCACTCGCCCCCGGCTCCCCGGTCCTGCCGATCGCCCTCCGTACGCTGATCGGCTGCGCACTCGCCGGCTACGCGTCCTCGGCTCTCGGTGTGGGCCACCCGTACTGGGCCGTCGTCACCGCGGCGTCCGTGTACCAGCCCAACGTGACGCTCACCTGGAGCCGGGCCGTGCAGCGCACCGTGGGGAACCTCGTCGGCGTCCTCGTCCTCGCCGCCGTCATCCCGGTCGCAAGGATCGGCCCGCTCGCCCTCATCATGTGCGTCCTGGCGTTCAACTTCGCCGCCGAGGCCCTGATCACCCGGAACTACTGGCTCGGTTCCATCGCCGTCACTCCGATGGCCCTGCTCGTCATGGAATTCGCGGACACCCACCCGGCCGGAGGGCTCATCGCCGACCGCGCCCTGGACACGCTCTTGGGAGCGGCGGTCGGACTGCTCGTCGCGATCGCCGTCCCCAACCGCCGTGCCGCGGGCCGCGTCGAACAGGCCCTCACCGCAACCGCGGAGGCGCGCGGCCGTGCCGAGGACCTGATCGCCCACCCGGACTCCGACGCCCTCGCGCTCGACCTGGCCCGCAGGCGGCTGACGTCCTCCCTCGTCGAACTGCGCGACGCCGGTGACATCGCGGCAGGGGAGTGGTGGCAGCGCGCCCTGCCCGAGGAGGAGATGCTGGCGGCGGAGCACGCGGGACACCGTACGCTCGCGGCGACAGCACAACGGCGGGGAGTGAGCACCCCGCCCCCGGAGAACGGAGCGGTGTGACCGACGACATCGTGGCCTCGGTGGTACGGCAGTGGCACGCCGTCAATCCGGAGCTCGACACCGGACCGATGGAACTCATCGGCCGCATCAACCGATGCGCCGCCCTCCTCCAGCAGGCGGAGGACGCGCCGTTGCGCGCCGCGGGGCTGACCCGCGCCGAATTCGACCTGCTGGGCGCGCTGCGCCGCACCGACCGCGAGCTCACCCCCGGTGACCTGGCCCGCGAGACCTTCTCCTCCGGCGCCGCGGTGACCAAGCGGCTCCGCGCCCTGCAGGAGGGCGGCCTCGTCGACCGCCGCGGCGACGACCGGGACCGCCGGGTCGCACACGTCCGGCTGACCGGCGAGGGCCGCGAGCTGGTCGACCGGCTGCTACCCCAACAGCTCGCCTACGAACGCACCGTCCTCTCCGGCCTCGACGAGCGGACCCGTACGCGGCTCAGCGGGCAGCTCAGCGAGCTGCTCGTGCAGCTGGAAGGCCGCATCGGCGGATCCCGCCGCTGACCCGGGCGGTCACGCCGCCGACCCGGGCGCGGTAGCCGCACCGGTGATCGCCACCGACCACGCGTGGGCCGGTCAGGTCGTCTCCGTCGTCAGCGCGACCGACTGCCGCAGCTGCGCCGCCCGTTCGGCGAGTGCCGCGTCGCCGCCGCGGTCGGCGGGTGCGGACGCGCTCAGGGCGAGCCGGTCGCGCCGACCCGCTACGGCCAGGGGCACCGCGACGGCGGCCAGGCCCGGGACCGACTCGCCCCGGCTGAAGGCCCGGCCGAGCTCACGGACCTCCGCCAGTTCGTCCAGCAGCCCGGTCCGGGAGACGAGGGTGTGCGCGGTGAGCGCGGGCAGCCGCTCCTGCGGGTAGAGGGCGCAGACCTGGTCGACGGTCATCCGGGAGAGCAGCACCTTTCCGGCGGCGGTGGCGTGGGCGGGGTGGGCCCTCCCCGTCTCCAGCATCACGCGCACCGGGTGCGGGGACTCGCGGCCGTCGGTGACGATCACCTGATCCCCGATCAGAGCGGCGCTCTGCACGGTCTCCCCGGTGCGCCGCACGGCTTCGTCGAGTACGGCTCCGAGATGTGCGCGCACCTCCGTGCCGAAGCCGGCCGGTTGGCCCAGACGGAACAGCTCGGGCCCTGCCTCGTACCCCCGCCCCGACGGGTCGCGGACCGCGAAGCCGCGGCCCTCCAGTGTGCTGAGCACGCGGTGCGCGGTGGACCTCCCGATGCCCAGGCGGCGGGCGGCTTCGGAGACGGTGAGGCTGTCCTGCGTGAGGAACAGCTGCATCAGCCGGAGACCGCTGTCCAGCGATTCGATGGTGTAGCCCCGTGCCGTCGGTACTGCCGCGGAGACCTCCCCGTACATCCGTCCGTCGATCACGAATCTGCTCCTTTCGATCCGATTCGATCGCATGTGCCCTTGTCCCGTCCTGCGGTGTTCAGGGTTTCGTGTGCGTCTCGAATATTCGCCCACATGTGCCTTTCGAATGCGGGACTTCGGCTTTCCGGCGTCCACCACGCGGCCGGCCGGTCTGCAGCTTGTCCCGCACGGAAGGACGCAGGGGTCTGCTTTCAGTCGATTCCTGTATTCCGTTACTCCCTGCGCACGCATGACGGCGTTGAGTGCAAAACCTGGTGAGTGTATTACCGCCGGAGTGCTCGTGCAGGGGGTTGGGTGAATGTGCCGAAGCCCTGTTCTGATCTGGCTAGGCTCACGCTCAGTGAAGTCGAGTTGATATGAATTCGAGCACTTGTTCATAACTGTCCGCGCACGTGCGGATACCTCCCGAATCAACCGCCAGAGGGTTTAGATGGTTCGTGTTGAAGAACCGCCGACAAGCAGAGACATTCCCGTTGTCCGCGCCGCGCTGTTGCCCGTACTGCTGATGGCCTGCGCCACCGCCGCCGGTGCGGTGCCGCTGACCGGGGACGCGCGGACGGCAGTCGTCTGGTGCGGTGCGGCCGCCACGGTCGTGGTCGCCGTGCTCGCCGTCCAACTCAACCGCCGCCGCCGCGCGATGCGCGTCCAGCGCGCGGCGTACGAACAGCGCATCGCCTTCCTGGAACACCGCCTCGCGGCCCACGACCAGGAGACCGTACGGCTGACCAAGGAGCTCCTGCCCGCCGCGATCCGCCGGCTGCGCGCGAGCAACTCGCCGCAGGAGGTGATGCGCGACGTCGTCGACGCCGACGAGACCTACCGCAACCTCTCCAAGGCGCAACGCGCCCTGGTCCTCCAGGTCCTGGACATCATCGACAACGAAGAGGCGATGCGTGACTCCGCGCAGCGCGCCTTCGTCAGTGTCGCCCGCCGCGTCCAGGCGATCGTCCACCGCCAGGCCAGTGAGCTGCGGGAGATGGAGGACCATCACGGGCGCAACCCCGAGGTCTTCGACGACCTGCTCCGCATCGACCACGGCACCGCGCTGATCGGGCGTCTCGCCGACTCCATCGCCGTGCTCGGCGGTGCCCGCCCCAGCCGCCAGTGGCCCAAGCCCGTACCGCTGTTCAGCGTGCTGCGCGGCGCCATGTCCCGGATCCTCGAGTACCAGCGCGTCGACCTGCACTCGATCGCCAAGGTCGCCATCGTCGGCACGTCCGTCGAACCGCTCATCCACGCCTGTGCGGAACTCCTCGACAACGCGACACGCTACTCACCGCCCCAGACCCGGGTGCACGTCACCGCGGTCGAGGTGCAGACCGGCATCGCCATCGAGATCGAGGACGGTGGCGTCAGCCTCAGCGAGGAGGCCCGCGCCAGGGCCGAGAACATGCTCGCCCAGGCCCAGGCCGGCATCAACATGAACGACCTGGGGGAGTCCCCCCGACTGGGCATGGCCGTCGTCGGCCGACTCTCCAGGATGTACCAACTCCAGGTATCCCTGCGGCAGTCCGCGTACGGCGGTGTCCGTGCCGTTCTCATCGTTCCGCGCGACATGATCACCACCGGGCCCGCTCCCGGCATCGCGCACGGCATCGGCGCCACCTCCCGGCCCCAGAGCTCGCTCGACATGTCGCAGCTCCAGCACGTCGTACCGCCGCCCGGCAAGCGCAGGACACGCCCCGCGGCCACCGGCCCCGTACCGTCGGTCGGTGCGCCCCTGGCAGGGTCCGCGTCCGCGCCGGTATCCGCACCGGGAACCTCCTCCGCCTCCTCCTCGCGTCCCGCCGCCGCGGCGTCCGCCACGGGTGACGACGAAATCGTGGTCACGGAGTGGACCGAGGGCGGGCTCCCCCAGCGCCGCAGCCGCGGTCGCGCCCCGCTCGGCTCGCACAACCTCCCGCAGCAGCACGCGGCCCCGGCCGCAGAGCCCGCAGCCGGAGTGCACAACGGATCGGGCGGGCACGGCGGCGGACGGCCTGGCGGCCAGGAACCGCCGCCCGGTCTCTGGCTGGAGGCCTTCACCCAGGCCGTCAACGGCGTGCCTCAGGAACCGAAGACCGGCGAAGACTCTGACGATGCGTGGGACAAGGGAGACCTGAAGTGATCCAGCAGCGGGGAAACATGGACTGGATGCTCAAGGAACTGGCCGACGACGTACCGAGCATCCACCAGATCGTGGTGCTCTCCTCGGACGGCCTGCGCATCGCCCGGCACGGCTGCGACCCCGATGTCGCCGACCGCCTCGCCGCGGCCTGCGCCGGACTGCAGAGTCTGGCCGCCGCGGTCGCCACCGAAATCCCCTACAGCGACGGGCTGATGAAGCTCGTCGTCATCGAGGTCACCGGGGGGTTCTTCTACCTGATGGCCGCCGGCACCGGCGCGTACCTCGCGGTGCTGGCCGGCGAGACCGTCGATGCCGGACTGGTCGGAGCCCGCATGCGGGACATGGTCGTCCGGATCGGAGCCCACCTGACGAGCCCGCCCCGACATGACAGGCAGGCCGGATGAGTGCTCCCCGACGAGAACGCCGAAAGGCCGATCCGGCACTGAACGACCCGGAACGGCTGTATGTGATCACCGGTGACACCGACGGTGAGAGGGCGGCGCTCGACCTGGTCACGATGGTCGTCGCGCAGGCCGAACCGTCGCCCACGGTCCAGCCCGAGCAGGCCGCGATCCTGCGGCTCTGCAGGGCGCCGTTGTCCGTCGCCGAGATCTCGGCCTATCTGAGCCTGCCCTTCAGCGTGGTCACCTCGCTCCTCACGGAACTCCTGGCGACCGAACTGATCGAATCGCGCGCGCCCATCGTCCGCGCCGCACTTCCGGACCGGTCCCTCCTCGAAGCGGTGATGCATGGACTTCAGAAGCTCTGACACGATCACGGGCCCCCGCAGCGAGGACGTCCTTCCCACCACGGCCACGGCTGCGGTGAAGGTCGTCATCGTCGGCGGTTTCGGGGTCGGCAAGACGACCATGGTCGGCTCGGTGAGCGAGATCCGGCCCCTGACGACCGAAGAGACCATGACCCAGGCCGGCGTCGGAGTGGACGACAACGTCGGGGTGGAGAGCAAGACGGCGACGACCGTCGCCATGGACTTCGGACGGATCAGCCTCAGCGAGGAACTGATCCTCTATCTGTTCGGCACCCCCGGCCAGGAACGCTTCTGGTTCCTGTGGAACGGACTGTTCGAAGGAGCTCTCGGAGCCGTCGTCCTGATCGACACCCGCAGGCTCCAGGTCAGCTTCGACGTGATCGGCCGGCTGGAGGAGCGCGGTGTGCCCTTCGTCGTGGCCGTCAACACCTTCCCCGACGCGCCCCACCACCCGGTCGAGGCACTGCGCAACGCCCTCGACCTGCCGGACGAGGTCCCGATAATCGACTGCGACGCCCGCCTGCGTGCCTCCAGCCGCGATGTGCTGATGACCCTGATGCGCTATCTGCACAGCCTGGCCGTTCCCCTCGCCTGACGGCGGGACGCGGGCTGCCCAGGCCCCCACCTGTGCGCACCCCGCCCCGCACCCCCCCCGCCCGACCTTGGAAGCCCGATCCCTGGAGCGACTGTGACAACCCCCTTCCACTACGAACCCGGAGCGGCCACGGGGCCGGTGCCCCCGCCGGAGTGCCCGGCCCACGGGACGGGCCGAGGCCCGGGCGGACTGCGCCGGTTCTACGGGCCCGAGGCGGAGAACGACCCCGCGGGCCTCTACGACAAGCTGCGTGCCGAACACGGCACGGTGGCACCGGTGCTGCTGCACGGAGACGTACCCGCCTGGCTCGTGCTCGGCCACGGCGAGAACCTCCACATGACCAGGACGCCCTCGCAGTTCTCCCGGGACTCCCGGCGCTGGAGCGCGCTGCAGGACGGCAGTGTCGCTCCGGACCACCCGCTCGCCCCGATCTTCACCTGGCAGCCGGTCTGCGTGTTCGCCGACGGCGACGCCCATGAGCGACTGCGCGGCGCGGTCACGGACAGCATGGCGCGGATCGACACCCGCGGTGTCCGCCGGCACGTCAACCGCTTCAGCAACCGCCTCGTCAACGACTTCTGCCAGAAGGGCTCCGCCGAGCTCGTCGGC
Organism: Streptomyces sp. NBC_00887; assembly: GCF_045207585.1. NCBI lineage: Bacteria > Bacillati > Actinomycetota > Actinomycetes > Kitasatosporales > Streptomycetaceae > Streptomyces > Streptomyces sp. NBC_00887. The sequence continues at coordinate 3,252,596 of NZ_CP108788.1, read as the reverse complement.
CAGTTCGCCGACCATCTGCCGATGATGGTGATGTGCGCGATCTTCGGCATGCCCGAGGAGTACAACGACCGGCTGGTGCAGGCCGCCCGCGACATGACCCGGGGCACCGCCACGGCCGTGCAGAGCAACGCCTACGTGCTCTCCGCGCTGACGAGGCTCGTCGAGCGACGGCGCGCCGCCCCCGCCCATGACTTCGCCGGCTGGCTCGTCGAGCATCCCGCGGGGCTCAGCGACGTGGAGGTCGCGGAGCACCTTCGGCTCATCCTCATCGCCGCGTACGAATCGACCGCGAACCTGATCGCCAACGTCGTACGCATGGTGCTGACCGACCCACGCTTCCGCGCCCGGCTCAGCGGTGGCCACATGACCGTGCCCGAAGCGGTGGAGCAGACCCTGTGGGACGAGCCGCCGTTCACCGCCGTCTTCGGCCGCTGGGCCGTGGGCGACACGGAGCTCGGAGGCCAGCAGATCAAGGCGGGTGACGCGCTCCTCGTCGGGATCGCGCCGGCCAACACCGATCCGTCGGTACGGCCCGACCTCACCGCGAACATGGAGGGCAACCGCGCCCACCTCGCCTTCAGTGGCGGCCCGCACGAATGCCCCGGCCAGGACATCGGGCGTGCCATCGCGGATGTCGGGGTCGACGCACTGCTGATGCGGCTGCCGGACCTCGAGCTCGCCGTCGACGAGAGCGAGCTGGACTGGATCGGCAACATCATGGGCCGCCATCTGGTGGACCTGCCGGTGAAGTTCGCGCCGAGCCCGCAGCAGGAGGTCGACGCGGACCCGCGGACATCGATGTCGGCACGGCCGCGGCCCCGCACCGACCGGGAGGTGTCGTCGCCGGCCGTGCCGAGGCCCGCGACGGCCGGCGGGCCGGGACCGCGACCCGGCTACGCACCCGGCGCGGGCCCGGTTGCCGCACCGGCCGCCGCGCGCCGGGAGGATCCGTCGGCCGCACAGGTCACCGCCCCCGCGATTCCCGCACAGCGGAGCGGGCCCGCGAGGATCTGGCAGGCCGTGACCCGCTGGTGGAACGGCTACTGACGCACCGGACGCCCCGGGCCTCCGGGCCCGGGGCGTCGCGCCCCCGGCCGCAGCCGCCCCCGTACCATCGAGCAGCGTGAAGCTGACAATTCTTGGCGGTGGCGGATTCCGGGTGCCTCTCGTGTACGGGGCGCTGCTCGGCGATCACGCCGAGGGCCGCGTGTCCCGGGTGACCCTGTACGACACGGACACCGGTCGGCTCACCGCCGTCGCCAGGGTCCTCGCCGAACAGGCCCGCGGCATCCATGACGCACCCGCGGTCGTCGCGACCGACGACCTCGACGAGGCCCTGCGCGGCGCGGACTTCGTCTTCTCGGCCATCCGGGTCGGTGGTCTGGAAGGCCGCGCCGCCGACGAACGCGTCGCGCTCGACGAGGGCGTCCTGGGCCAGGAGACGGTCGGAGCCGGCGGCATCGCGTTCGGGCTCCGCACCGTCCCCGTCGCGGTCGAGCTCGCCCGGCGCATCGCCCGGCTCGCACCGCACGCGTGGGTCATCAACTTCACCAATCCGGCGGGCCTGGTCACCGAGGCCATGTCACGGCACCTCGGCGACCGGGTCATCGGGATCTGCGACTCGCCGGTGGGCCTCGGCCGCCGGATCGCCCGGGTCCTCGGCGCCGACCCGGACCGGGCGTGGATCGACTACGTGGGGCTCAACCACCTCGGGTGGGTCCGCGGGCTGCACATCGAGGGCCGCGACGAGCTCCCCCGGCTGCTCGCCGATCCGGCGCTGCTCGGTTCGTTCGAGGAGGGCAGGCTCTTCGGCACGGACTGGCTGCGCTCCCTCGGCGCCGTTCCCAACGAGTACCTGCACTACTACTACTTCAACCGGGAAGCGGTTCGCGCCTATCAGGACGCCGACCAGACCCGCGGCGCGTTCCTCCGCGACCAGCAGGAGGGCTTCTACGCGCGGATGAAGGACCCGGCCGCACCGGCGCTGGCCACCTGGGACCGCACGCGTGCCGAACGCGAGGCGACGTACATGGCGGAGAACCGGGACGTGGCAGGGGCCGGTGAACGCGAGGAGAGCGATCTGGAGTCCGGCGGCTACGAACAGGTCGCGCTCGCCCTCATGCGGGCCGTCGCCCGTAACGAACGGACCTCGCTGATCCTCGACGTCCGCAACCGCGGGACCCTTTCGGTGCTCGACGCGGACGCCGTCATCGAGGTGCCCTGCCTGGTCGACGCCAACGGCGCACACCCCGTCGCCGTCGACCCGCTCCCGTACCACGCGGTCGGCCTGGTCACGGCGGTCAAGGCCGTGGAACGCGCGGTCCTCGAGGCGGCGGAGACCGGTTCGCGTGCCGCGGCCGTGCGGGCGTTCGCACTGCATCCGCTGGTCGACTCCGTATCGGTGGCCCGCCGCCTCGTCGACGGATACACCCAGGTCCACCCGGGGCTCGCGTACCTCGACCGCCCTTGACCGTTCGGCCCCCCTTCCAAGGACTCCAGGGCTCAGGGAGCGGGTACGGCCCTCGGCCGGCCGGCCGCTGCCCAGGACGGTGCGACCCCGGTGACCTGGCACACCATGAGGAAAAGCGGAATGGGCGGGGTATAGGGCGTGCGGCTGTCCGGCGCGTGGATCAGCCGGGGGTGGCCGGCCGGAACGTAGGCGCCGGTGGCGTACGAAGCCTGTTCCGGCCAGTCCAGATCGAGGTCCGAACCCGACGGCACGATCCACCACCACTGGTCCGCATCGGCGAACACGCATCCGGCACGGGGCAGATGTGACATCAACCGGAATCCGTACCGCGCGGGAACACCCACGGCGTCGTAGCCGAGGCTCGCCGAGAGTGAGGGCGGCAGCGGCAGCCTCACACGTCCGTCGGCGCTCTCACGGGTCCGGGACCTACGGGCTCCGAGCAGCTGGGACAGGGCGTTCTTCAGCATGGCTGCTCCGAGCGGTGCGGCAGTTCCGCCCACACGATGCGGCCCGATGCGTTCCCCGTGTCGTAGGAACCCCAGGCGGCGCTCATGGAATCGACCAGCAGCAGCCCTCGCCCGTGCTCGTCGTCGGCCTGCAGGGACAGCCGTGGCCCGCCCGGCTGGTGTCCCTGGTCCTGCACGGATATGCGCAACCGGCCGTCGGAGCAGCGGAGCTCGCACACGACGCGCGCGCTGGCGGTGTGCACCACGGCGTTGGTGACCAGCTCGGAGACGATCAGGACCGCCGCGTCGTAGGCGTCGCCGTTCAGCCGCCACTCGGCCAGCCGGGCCCGTGTCAGCCGCCGCGCACCCGCCACCGATTCGGGGTGCGCCGACAGCGCGAAGCAGTAACGGAGCGCTTCCGTCCCGGGGCTGAGGTCCATGAGCCGGGGGATGAGCGCACTGCCAGGTGCCACGACCAATTCCTCACAGTGGGGGCTGCGTCACGCTTCGCACCGTGGTGAAACGAGGTCGGGCGCGACTACGTGAACTGGTTCACCCCCAACTCTCTCTCTGACATGAACACTTGGCAAGAGGCACTCTGAAAAATTCAGAGTGCCTGTGTCCATGGAGCCATGCGCATGGCACACTGCTCGCAAACAGCGCATCGGGAGGTCTGAAGTGAGCGAACCGCGGTCCGCCCCGACCGTGGGCCAGGTCGTTCTCGGCAAGCGTCTGCAGGATCTGCGGGAGCGCGTCGGTCTGAGCCGCGACCAGGCTGCCAAGGTGCTTCGTGTCGCTCCCGGGACGATCCGCAGGATGGAGACGGCCGAGGTCGGGCTGAAGATCCCCTACGTCCAGGTCCTCCTGAAGGCCTACGGGATCTCGGACGAGGAGGCCGACGCCTTCGTCGAACTCGCGGAGGAGGCCAACAGGCCGGGCTGGTGGCAGCGCTTCCACGATGTGCTGCCCGACTGGTTCAGCATGTACGTCAGCCTGGAGGGCGCCGCGAGCCTCCTGCGCACCTACGAGCCGCACTTCGTTCCCGGTCTGCTCCAGACCGAGGACTACGCGCGCTCCGTGATGCGTACCGGGGCTGTGGGTCAGACCAGGCCCGAGGACATCGAGCGCCATGTGGCGCTGCGGATGGAGCGGCAGTCACTGCTCACCAGGGAGGACGCGCCGAAACTGTGGGTGGTCATGGACGAGACCGTCCTGCGCCGTCCCGTCGGCAGTCCCGACGCCATGCGGGGTCAGGTCGACCGGCTGCTCGAGGCGACGGCCCTGCCCAACGTGACGCTGCAGATCGCGGAGTTCGCGACCGGCCACCACCCGGGCACCTACGGGCCGTTCGTCCTCTTCCGCTTCGCCGTCCCCGAACTGCCCGACATGGTGTACAGCGAGTACCTGACCGGCGCCGTGTACTTCGACGCGCGCCCCGAGGTGGCTTCCTACCTCGAGGTCATGGACCGTATGGCGGCTCAGGCCGCAACTGCACAACGCACGAAGGAAATCCTCAGGGACTTCCGCAAGGAGCTGTGATGAACCACATATACAACGGCATGCCGGCCGCCGATCTCGGCTCCGAAGGCTGGTACAAGCCGTGGAGCGGTGGTAACGGGGGCAACTGCATCGAGGCCATGAAGCTGGCCGACGGCAGAGTGGCGGTCCGCCAGTCCGCGGATCCCGACGGCCCCGCCCTCATCTACTCCAACGGCGAGATCGCCGCCTTCATCCAGGGGGCCAAGGCAGGTCAGGCCGACTTCCTTCTCACCTGACATAGCGCCATATATTTTCGCACGACACGCTGTTCGCCGTTACCGCCGACCAACGGAGCGCGCCATGACCGGGATTGACCCCTCAGTCGTCGAGATCGACACCAGCAAACCGCATCCCGCGCGAATGTACGACTGGTTCCTCGGCGGCAAGGACAACTACCCGGTCGACGAACAGATGGCCGAGCAACTGCTCGCGCTGGACTCCCGCGGCCGCGACATGGCCCGGGTCAACCGGGCCTTCATGCACCGCGCCACCCGCTGGCTCGCCGAGAACGGCGTCCACCAGTTCCTCGACATCGGATCGGGCATACCCACCGAGCCGAACCTCCACCAGATCGCCCAGCGGGCCGTCCCGGCCGCGCGCGTCGTCTACTGCGACAACGACCCGATCGTGCTCGCGCACGCGGCGGCCCTGCTGCGCTCCACCCCAGAGGGCGCCACCGAATACATCCAGGCCGACGCCCGCCGGCCCGAGTCCATCCTGGAAGCGGCCGGCAAGGTCCTCGACTTCACCGAGCCGATCGCCCTGTCCCTGCTCGCGCTGCTCCACTTCCTGGACGACGAGGACGGCGCCGCCGAACTCGTCGACAGGCTGGTGGAACAGCTCCCCTCCGGCAGCTACCTGGTGCTGTCGCAGACCACCGGCGACTTCGACCCGGAGGGCGCCGCCCAGGCCCGTGCCATGTACAAGGCACGCGGCATGACCCTGCGGCCCCGCTCGCGCGCCGAACTCACCGAGTTCTTCCACGGGCTCGAGCTCGTCGAGCCGGGCGTCTCGCTCTCCGCCGACTGGCATCCGGAACTCGGCGAGGTCATCGACGTCCCGGGCGACGAGCCGATCCCCGGCTACGCGGGCGTGGCACGCAAGACCTGACGGCCGGACCCGCCGCCCGGTCCGCGAAGGACTCCGGAACGCGGGTCACAATGGAGGCATGTCACGACGCCCCTCACGCCCGCGGCGAACGGTCGCCCCCGGAGCGAGTGCCCCGGAGATCACCCCCGCGTCCCCGTGCCCGTGCGGCCTCCGGGCCACCTACGGGGACTGCTGCGGCCGCCTGCACGCAGGCACGGCCAAGGCCCGGTCCTGCGAGGAACTGATGCGCAGCCGGTACGCGGCGTTCGTCGTCCGGGACGCCGCGTACCTGCTGCGCACCTGGCACCCCGACACCCGTCCGCCCGCCGTCGACTTCGACCCGGCGATGCGCTGGGTGGGCCTGGACATCCTGGACACGACCGAGGGCAGCGCCTTCCACTCCACGGGCACGGTCACCTTCCGCGCCCGCTACACCTACGACGGCACTCCCGACTCGCTCCACGAGCAGAGCCGTTTCGTCCGCCACGAGGGGCTGTGGGTCTACTCGGCGGCGGTCTTCGTCGACTGAGAAACCCGTTGTACGCGGCCGCGCCGCCGCCCGTACGATCCGCGCATGAGCGACGACACGCCGGACCCGGACGACGACCGAGCACGCTGCTGGCGCGGCCGGGGCCTCGCCTTCACCCCGCTGGAGATCGAGGACGCCGAGCTCATCCAGCACTGGCGCTCCGACCCGTCGGCCGCACATGAGACGGGGGCCTGGCCCACTTCGCTGTACGGGCTCCGCGAGCGCATCGAGCGCAACCTCGACGACGACTCGCGTGACGACTTCCTGGTTCTCCTCCCGGACGGCACCCCGATCGGCCTCATAGCCCTGCACGACCAGCAGCCCGCCGACAGCACCGCCGAGGCCTACCTGATGCTCGCCCCCGAGCACCGGGCCAAGGGCCACGGCGTGGCCGCCCTCGACGCGCTCACCGACCTGGCATTCGGCGAACTGCCGACGCACCGGGTCGAGGCGTTCACCCACACCGACAACACCCGGGCCCTCTCCGTGCTCACCGCAGCGGGCTTCGTCCATGAGGGCGTACGCCGCTCGGCCTGCCTGCACCGTGGCCGACGCCGCGACCTGGCGGCCCTCGCGCTGCTCCGCCCCGAGTGGGAGGCCCGCGACCGCCTCCGGTCCTGGGAGCTCTGAGCAGCTCCTCGCCCGGATCAGACCGTCGCCACCGCGCGCTGTCCCGGTGCCAGCTCCTGCGCCAGGTCCTCCGCCAGCAGCCGCTTGGCGATCACATCGACCGCCGCCCGCAACTGCCCGTCGTCGGGCCGGGCGCCGTCCTCGGCCAGACGTTCGTTGAGCCAGCGCCCCCAGGCGTCGGAGATGGTTGCGGCCTCCCGCCGGCCTGCCGCCGTGTGGGTGAAGAGGGGGCCGTTCCCGGTCAGGTACCCCTCCTCGATCATCCGGTCGAAGACGGGCACCAGCACCTCCGGCGGGATCCGGTGCCGGGTGGCGATCAGGCGCAGGCCGGCGTGGCCGACCATCCGGGTGAAGAGGTCGACCTGCATCACCGCCCAGGCCCCCGCCATGTCGAGGCGTGTGTCGGAGTCGGCGACGATCCGCCGGGCCGTGTCAGGACCTGCCTCGTGCAGGATCCTGGCCACGGCGAACTCGAGCACCTTCGCCGAGTCCCCGGTGCTCGGCTGGGCGAAGCCGTCGCCCATGTCGGTCGAGTTCGCCCGCGCGGTGTCGCGCAGCTTCACCTGCTTCAGGAAGAGCGATACGACGAATCCGATGAGGGCGACCGGGACCGTCCACAGGAAGACCGTGTGGAGCGTGTCCGCGTACGCCTGGGCCAGCGGAGCCGACTGCTCTGCGGGCAGCGCGTGCACGGCCTGAGGGCTTTCCGCCGCCCGCGCCAGCACCGCCGGGTCACCGCCTGCCTGTGCGGCCTCGGTGATCCCCTCCGCCAGGTTCGGCGTCAGCGCGTTGGAGTAGATCGTGCCGAACACCGCCGTACCGAACGAGCTGCCGAGGGTACGGAAGAAGGTGACGCCGGAGGTCGCCGTGCCCAGATCCGAGTAGTCGACGGTGTTCTGCACCGCGATCGTCAGCACCTGCATCGACAGGCCGATGCCCGCGCCCAGGACCAGCATGTACAGCGACTCCAGCCACACCCCGCTGTCCGGGCCCATCCGGGAGAGCAGGAAGAGACCGACCGCCATGACGAGCGAACCCACGATGGGGAAGATCCGGTAGTGGCCGGTCCTGCTGACCACGTTGCCGCTGAAGATCGAGGCCACCAGCAGCCCGATCACCATGGGCAGGGTCCGCACCCCGGACAGCGTGGCCGAGTCGCCGTCCACGTACTGCAGATACGTCGGCAGGAAGATCATCGCGCCGAGCATCGCGAAGCCCACGATGAAGCTCAGGATGGAGCAGACCGTGAACACCGGGTTCCGGAACAGCCGCATCGGCAGCATCGGCTCCTTCGCCCGCACCTCCACCACACAGAACAGGGCCAGCGCGACGAGACCGCAGACGAACAGGCCGATGATGACCGGGGACCCCCAGGCGTACTCGTTGCCGCCCCAGCTCGTCGCCAGGATCAGCGCGCTGGCACCGACCGCGACCAGCGCGATGCCCAGGTAGTCGATGACGGGCCGTCCGGCCGCCCTCACCGCCGGGATGTTGCGGGCGGCGGCGATGACGACCGCGATCGCGATCGGCACATTGACGTAGAACGCCCAGCGCCAGGTCAGATGGTCGGTGAACAGCCCTCCCAGCAACGGCCCGACCACCGTGGCCACACCGAAGACCGCCCCGATCGCCCCCTGGTACTTGCCCCGGTCGCGCAGCGGGATGACATCGGCGATGAGCGCCATCGACGTGACCATGAGGCCGCCCGCGCCGATCCCCTGCAGGCCGCGCCAGATGATCAGCAGCAGCATGTTCGACGCCAGGCCGCAGAGGAACGAGCCGGTGATGAAGATGATCGCCGAGATCTGGAAGATCAGCTTCCGGCCGAACATGTCACCGAACTTGCCGACCAGGACCGTCGCCACGGTCTCCGCCAGCAGATAGGCGGTGACGACCCATGACATGTGTGCCGCGCCGCCGAGGTCCGAGACGATGGTGGGGAGCGCCGTCCCCACGATCGTCTGGTCCAGGGCCGCCAGGAGAATCCCGAGCACGATCGTCGCGAAGACGATGTTCCTGCGGCGGGGATCGAGTACGGGCGGAGCGGCGGCACTCTGCACGGCGGGGGCGGTCTCGCTGGCAGTGGTCACGCTTGCACCCTCACACCGGTGCCCGTCCCACGCATGCGGGCGAAGGCCGGACGGGTCAGGCGAGCAGCTCCCGTACGGAGGCCTTCATCCGCGCCACGAACGCCTCCCGGACCGACTCCGTGACACGGTCGAGCGAGAGGTACGGATTGAGGTCCTCGAGCTCGACGAGCAGCAGCTCGCCCTCCGCCGTCCGGCAGGCGTCTACCCGCTGGATGCCGTGCGTGAGGCTGTTCCACTCCACGAAGCGACGCGCGAAGTCCAGATCCGCCGGGCTCGGGGTGTACGGCTCCAGTACCCAGCGCCGATCGGGGTGCGGCGCGTTGAGCGCGTACTGGAAGTCCCGGTCGACGAAGTAGAAGGACACCTCGTAGCGGAAGTCGATCCTCGGCTGGACGAGCAGTGTGCCGTCGGTTCCCGCAGGCAGCTCCGGGTCCCGGGTGAACCGCAGGCCCACCGAGTCCGCCCCGAGCTTCGGTTTGACCACGTACTCGGCGGCCTCGGGCAGGAGCCCGAGATCGGCCGCACGGTCCACGGTGGGGATCACCGGGAATCCGGCACGGCTCAGATCGACCAGATACTGCTTGCCACCCATGTCTCCGCGGCCGTCCAGCGTGTTGTAGACCAGGGACCCGCTCTCCCGTGCCCGCGCACAGAACGCGTCGTACGACTCCTGGTAGTGCAGCACCGGGCCGCTGTTGCGCACGACCACCGCGTCGAACCCGTCCAGCAGCGCCTCCGCGTCCCGGGGGTGACAGAGCGCGACATCGAACTCCTCGCGCAGCCTGGACGTCAGGAAGATGTCCTCGTCGCAGTAGCGGCGGCCGCGCGCCTCGTAGGCGAGGTCGGTGACGAACAGCACGGACGCGCGTGGCCCGGTGGATGAGGTGTGCATGGCGTTCCCCCGGGGGGTGTGGATCGGGCAGCCGGTCAATAGCCTTGTCGGGCAAGCTCGTTCACGACCCTGGAACGTCATGATGTCTGCCCCCACAGGAGTCACACGTGTCCCAAGCGTTGCCACTGCCCGATATTCTCTCTCCTGCCTTCGCCGCCGACCCCTACGGGGCCTACCGCACGATGCGCGAGAGCGCTCCGCTCCTCCGGCACGAGGCCACCGACAGTTACCTCGTCTCCCGGTACGAGGACGTCGAGCGGATCTTCAAGGACAAGGCCCAGGAGTTCACCACCGAGAACTACGACTGGCAGCTCGAACCCGTCCACGGCCGGACGATCCTCCAGCTCAGCGGCCGGGAGCACGCCGTGCGCCGGGCCCTGGTCGCCCCCGCCTTCCGTGGCGCGGACCTCCAGGAGAAGTTCCTGCCCGTCATCGAGCGCAACGCCCGCGAGCTGATCGACGCGTTCCGGGACAGCGGCGAGACGGATCTCGTGGAGTCCTTCGCCACGCGCTTCCCGGTCCTGGTGATCGCGGACATGCTCGGCCTGGACAGGACGGACCACGAACGCTTCCACGGCTGGTACACCACCGTCATCGCCTTCCTCGGCAACCTCGCGGGCGACCCCGATGTCAGGGCGGGCGGCGAACGGACCCGCCAGGAGTTCGCCGCCTACATGATCCCGGTCATCCAGGAGCGCAGGCAGGCACCCGGCGACGACCTGCTCTCCGCGCTCTGCGCCGCCGAGGTCGACGGCGTCCGGATGAGCGACGAGGACATCAAGGCCTTCTGCAGCCTGCTCCTCGCGGCGGGCGGGGAGACCACCGACAAGGCCATCGCCTCGATCTTCGCCAATCTGCTGGCCCACCCCGAGCAGCTCGCCGCAGTCCGCGCGGACCGGTCACTGATCGACCGGGCCTTCGCCGAGACCCTGCGCTACACCCCGCCGGTCCACATGATCATGCGGCAGACGGCGCACGAGGTGAAGCTGACCGGCGGCACCGTTCCCGCAGGAGCCACTGTCACCTGCCTGATCGGGTCGGCCAACCGCGACACCGATCGCTACCGCGAACCGGACCGCTTCGACATCTTCCGCACCGACCTGACCAGCACCACCGCGTTCTCCGCCGCGGCCGACCACCTGGCGTTCGCACTCGGCCGGCACTTCTGCGTGGGCGCGCTGCTGGCCAGGGCGGAGGTGGGGACCGGGGTGAACCAGCTGCTCGACGCGATGCCGGACCTCCGGCTCGCCGACGGCTTCGTACCGGCCGAGCAGGGAGTGTTCACCAGGGGCCCGGGATCGCTCCCGGTGCGCTTCACCCCGGTCGGCGACTGAGCGGCAAGGGCTCAGCGGATGTGGCGCCCGGAGATGGCCCGTGCGATGACCAGGCGCTGGATCTCGCTGGTCCCTTCGAAGATCGTGTAGATCTTGGCATCGCGGTACATCCGCTCCACGGGGTGTTCCCTGCTGTACCCGGCGCCGCCGAGGATCTGGACGGCCTTCTCCGTCGCGGACACGGCGAGTTCACCCGCGCGCAGCTTCGACATGGAGCCCTGGCCCGCATCGAAGGTCCGGTCGTTGCGGGCCATCCAGGCCGCCTGCCAGATCAGCAGACGTACGGACTCGATCTCGGTACGGATGTCGGCGAGCGCGAACGCGATCGACTGGTTCTCGATGATCGGCCGGCCGAAAGCCTCCCGCTGTCCCGCGTACTCCAGCGCGTACTCGTACGCGGCCCGCGCGATGCCCAGCGCCTGGGCGCCCACGGTGGGACGGCTCACCTCGAAGGTCGCCATCGCCGCCTGCCCCTTGGCGTTGCCGCCCTCGCGGGCGCGGGCGAGGCGCGCGTCGAGCTTCTCCTTGCCGCCCAGCAGACAGTGGCCCGGCACGCGGACGTCGTCGAGGAAGACGTCCGCGGTGTGCGAGGCGCGCAGGCCGAGCTTCTTGATGGTGCGGCTCGCCTCCAGGCCCGCGGTGCCGGGCGGCACGATGAACGCCGCCTGTCCGCGGGCTCCGAGCGAGGGGTCGACCGAGGCGACGACCACATGGATCTCGGCGATCCCGCCGTTGGTGATCCACGCCTTCTGGCCGGAGAGCACCCACTCGTCCTTGGCCTCGTCGTAACGGGCCTTCGTGGCCATGGCGGAGACGTCCGATCCGGCCTGTGGCTCGGAGACGCAGAAAGCCGCGACCTTCGGGTCGTCCTCGTCGCCGAAACACTGCGGGACCCACTCGGCGAGCTGGTCAGGAGTGCCGGAGGCGAAGATCCCGGCGACGGCGAGCGAGGTGCCGAAGAGCGCCATGCCTATTCCGGCGTCGCCCCAGAACAGCTCCTCGTTGGCGATCTGGAGGGAGAGGCCGCTGGGGTCCCCGTACATGTCCGCCAGCGACTCGAATCCGTACAGACCGATCCGGGCCGCTTCCTGGATGACGGGCCACGGGGTCTCCTCCCGGGCGTCCCATTCGGCGGCCGCCGGGCGCACCACCTGGGCGGCGAAGCCGTGTACCCAGTTGCGGAGATCCTGCTGTTCCTCGGTGAGGGCGAGGGAGAAGTAGCTCATGGGCTCAGGCCTTCGGGATGTCGAAGTAACGGGTGAGTCCCGAAGCCAGACCGACGTCACCGGCGATCTTCAGTTTGCGCGTCATGAACATCGTCACGGGGTTGGCGTTGCCGGAGACGAGCTTGAGGAACTCCGCATCGCCCAGCACCAGCGTCGTACGGGGCTCACCGTCGGAGCGGCCCTCGCTCACGGCGCACCGGCCGTCGGCTATCGAGGTCTCGTACACCTCGTCGGTCTCACCGGTGATCTTCCAGCGGATCAGGGCCTTGAGCCCACCGGCCGTCTCGGGCCGGAACTGCTGCCGCATCCGGCCGAAGACCTCGCTCAGTACACGGGTGCGCAGTTCTCCGCGCATGACCTCGCCGAGCTGCTTGACGGACAGGCCCTTGATGATCCGCGCGAACTCCTCGGGGGAGACGGCCGCGAAGTCGAGCCCGGCCAGGTCGTCGGTGAGGTTGCCGCTGGTGTCGTCGGGCACGCCAGTTCCTTACTCCAGAGTAAACTTACTTTTGAGTAAGGTAAGGGTGTCGTCGCCTCTTCGCAAGCACTACCAGGCGCCGCCCGGCAGCACCGCGAGCCGGGGGTGATGGGCGGCGAGCACCTTGTTGGCCCGAGCCAGTTCGGACAGTGCCTGCTCACGGTCGGCCTGGTCCTCGATCCCCAGTCGCGGCCCACGGAACCTGCGGACCTCGCGGGCCGCGCAGTCGGCGTCGAACTCCGCCTGCAGGATGTGCGGCGGGATGCAGGACCCGATCAGCACGGCGACCCGGTCCGGGATCGGTACGGGGACGAGCAGGTGTGAGGCGGTCATCGGGGGTTCCCTCTCGGATGGTCGGCCAGGAGGCGGTGCGCGGGCGGCTGCCGGGTGGGCTGCCTGCTCCTCCATGTGTACGGGACGCAGTTCCGGGTTTCTCGTTGAGAACGTCTCCGTGTAGCAACCGTTTGGGACTGACCGTCTATTTCGCTTTACCTGCAGGTAAGTTGACTCGTACGGAAGGCTGTGATCAGGACTCTTCGCCGCGTCAGTTGAGGGTCTCCTCGCCGCGCGAGCGCAACTGGAGTGCCCGCAGTACGGCTTCGGTGGAGAACCTGCTCCGGGGATCGGTCAGCTGCTCGCCGAAGATGGACTCCAGATTGCGCATGCGGTAGCGGACCGTCTGGGGGTGGACGTCCAGGAGCTCGCCCATCTGCGCCGCGGTGCCCCGGGTGTCGAGCCAGATCCGCAAGGTCTCGACCAGCCGCTCGCGCCGGGTGGAGCTGATCCCGGAGACCGGGGCCAGTTCACGCTGGGCGAGCTGGTCGAGGAGAGCCGGGTCGGACAGGAGCCACAGGGTGATGAGGTGGTCCTCGCACGGGACTACCGGTGTGTCGTCGATGACGCCCGTGTCGATGAGTTCGACGACGCGGCGGGCCCACCGGATCGAGTCGGACGCGAAAGCCGTCGGCACGGTCAGCCCGATGACGGCGCGGGCGCCGATCAGTGCGCGTTCGAGCATCTGCCGCCGCGCGTCGTCCATCGGCCCCGGAACCAGTAAGTGCGGCTGCGGGTCGCCGAGATCGGCCAGTACGTCACGGGGGAGGTCGGCGGGGTCCACGCCCGCGGGCGCGCGTACGGCGACCAGCGTCACCTGCTCGGGCAGCGCCCAACCGGTCTGCTCGCACAGCTCGGAGATGGCGGTCCGCGGCACCGGGCGGCCGGCCAGGATCAGGTGCAGGAGCCGGCGGCGCATGGCTTCGCTCTGCTGGTCGGACCGGGCCTGTACTTCCAGATAGCCCTCGCGGGACAGTGACTCAAGCTCGTCGACGTAGGCGAACAGTGCGTCGGCGAAGCTGAGCATCAGGGTCGGGGAGAAGTTGTAGCTCCGGCCTACCTTCTTCGCCCGGCGCAGAGCGATGCGCGCCCCCAGCCGGTAGGCGCCCTGGAGGGCGTCCATGGTGCGGCCCTCGTACGCCTCGAACCGCCCGAATCTCCGGCACATGTCGTCGCGGAGCGTCGTCGAGGAGGACGGCTCGGCGACCAGGTCGACGAACGAGGACAGGCTCTGTTCCACGCCGACCCTGATGGTCTGTCCATTGGGCCCGTTCAGCAGTTGCGCGTATTCGGGATAGGCGCGGGTGACTTCCATGCCGATCTCTTTGATCAGGCTCGGCAGTTCGGGTCGCATGATCGCGGCGAATTCCTGAGGGAGCGGCCCCAGGGGGTCGCCGGTGTCCAACGGCTGAATGAGTCTCGGCATGACTGTCCCCTTGCTCTCCGGTGCCCGTGTGGGTGGGGCAATGGGGGAAGCGCTCCCACGGACCGCCTGGTGTATACCAACTTCGGCGACGAAGGTAGACCAAGTCGGGCTACGTGCACACCATTTGCACAAGATCGAAGTGCAGGGGGCACTTACTTTCGCCTCATCGTGGGGCTTCGGTGCAGGTGGGGGCGGCATTGCTCACTTCCGGACAATGTTTTCGGACGCATGCTCTCCTGGAGACAAGAAAGTAACCCTGGGTAACGGGTGTGTGCGTGTTGCCGGCCGGCGGGTTGTTGATATCGCGAGCACTGCTCGACGGTGGGAATGCTTCGCCTCGTACGCGCCCGGAGCCGCGGCTGCCCGGATGGAGATCGCGGCAGCGACCGGACCTCCGGCGACCAATATTGCGCACCAAGTGACAAGTGGTCCGGCCCGATTAGTGACCTGCGGACGAGGAAAAAGAATGTCCGGAGTCAATTTCGACGCCGGGATTGTGCTCCAAGTTTCCCGCAAGTAACGTCACGCCCTGTCACAGAATGTATGTGGCTGAATCAACAGCACGGCCCCCACGCAACTCGGTTCACTGCCGCGCTTCCTGTGCCTGTGCAGGACCAGTCGCGCGAATCCCCGCAACAGTGCACTCGCATTGTCGAATCGGAGGAACTAACTGTGCGTAACACCCTCAAGAAGCTTGCCGTCACCACCGGTGTCGCTTCCGCCGCCCTCGCGCTCAGCGCGACCCAGGCCATGGCCTTCCCCGCAACCACGTGGACGGTCTCGCCCAACCCCGCCTCGTTCACGGCCTCGTCGACCAGTGTGGTCCTCTCGGTGAACAGCATTCCGATGACGTGTACGACGGCCACGGCGAGCGGCGTCGCGTCCAGCGCGACGGGCAACCCGGCCAACATCGCCAGCATCAACGCGGCGTCGTTCGGGAACCCGCCGACCGCCCCCTGCACGAGCGGCCTCGGTCCCGTCACCCCGGTCACCACGATGCCGTGGGCGATCTGGGCCGAGGACTACAACACCGCCACGGGCACGACCGTCGGCTACATCAGCAACATCAAGGCGAAGCTCAAGGTCCTCACCTGCGAGTTCACCGTGGAGGGCTCGGTCTACGCCTCCTACGTCAACAGCACCAAGAAGCTCAAGGCCACGAGCACCAAGATCATCTCGACCCAGCCGACGCGTCAGCTGAAGGTGACCACAGCGACCGCGCCCTGCGCCGGTCTCGTCGCCGTCGGGATGATCCCGACGTTCAACGCCACCTATTCGGTGAACGGCATCACCAGCATCATCGGCACCTGAGGTCAGTCCGGCAGCCCTGATGCCGGCCGGTCGCACGGCGGGGGCCCCCGCCGTGCGACCGCACCATCGAGGGAAGGGATCCATGAAGGATGACGATGCGCGGCACATCGAGGCGGGGTCGTGGGCGTGCGGCCGCACGGGGCGGAGCCGTTCTGGCCGGGGTCCTGATGGCGGGAATGATCCCGGGTGCACAGGCCTCCGCGGGTAACCGCGAAATCGATGTCGAGCTGGCCTATGCCTGTGCCTTTCCCTCAGGAGAGAGGGAGATCGAGGCGCGGGTCTCGGCGGTCGTCCCCGAGAGGGGGCAGGCCGGCGAAGCCGTGCAGTTGAGTGAGGTGAAGACGGAGCTGGCCCTGCCTGCCGATGCCGTGGCAGATCTGGTGAAGGACCCCGGCGGAAATGACTCACCGGCCCCGGTCGAACCCACCGCCGGGGCCGAATCCACCACCGTACCCGGAGCCGGATCGAAGGGCGTCGTGGCGGAGACACGTCTATCGGTCGACGTGGCGCAGGAAGGCCACTCTGCCGAGGCCGTGTGGATCGGCAACACCCAGGGTCCGTCGGCGGTCCCCGGCAAGGGAGATCTCACGCTGGCGGCCTCCGGTGCGGTCCCCTCGGTGACAGCCGCCGCCTCCGGCGGTCTGACCTTCACCGCCGGGCAGCTGGCGGTGAAACTCACTCCGGTCAGTGCCGACGGAGCCCCGACCAGGTCCTCGCCTCTGGACCTCACCTGCACGCCGGTGGCCGACCAGGATCTGCTGCTGGCGAGCGTGAACATCGGCGGCGAGGAGACCGCGCCCTGGCCGTCCGAGACGGGTGAGGGGCAGGGTGAGGGCGGTGGTGAAAGCGACCTGGCGGCGCCGAGGGTAGGAGCCCGGGACGCTGCACCCGCCGCCGAGGCGCCGGAGTGTCTGGGCGATCCGGAGAACGAGTCCCACCTGGTCGCCTACATCACTGGATACGCGAACGTCACCAAGCTCAAGGGTGCGGCGAAGTTTCCGGTGGCCTGCGCGAAGATCCTGCAGGGGCCACAGGGCATCGTGCCACCCGAGGAATCCCCGGACGGACTGGCGCATCTGATCCAGGACTCCACCGCCATGGTCGACCACCTCGGCCGACCGCAGCTGCCACCCGCCACCACGACCTTTCTGACCTTCGGCTTCATGCCCACGACGGCCACGATGGAAATGACCCAACAGCCTTTGGAGAAGGACGCCGACGGTCTGCCGATCTACAACGTGCATTCGGATCTGACCCTCAACGGCCTCGACACCTTCGGGTCCACCGTCATCACCATGGACCTCTCGCTTCGTCTCCGTGACGTCAAGGTCAATGGAGTGGCGCTGGAA
Source organism: Streptomyces sp. NBC_00887 (assembly GCF_045207585.1). Lineage (NCBI taxonomy): Bacteria > Bacillati > Actinomycetota > Actinomycetes > Kitasatosporales > Streptomycetaceae > Streptomyces > Streptomyces sp. NBC_00887. Next base: position 3,235,454 of record NZ_CP108788.1, on the reverse strand, counting down.
GTCGGCCCCAACTGCCGTACCAGTAAGCCCTTCCGGCTGACCTTGTTGGGGAAGGTGTTCTTCAAGGACTTCATTTTCACCGGGTACACCCTCACCGGAGGGGGGCCGCTCACCTCGTCGGTCACTGTGCCGCCGTTCTCCGGCTGCGGTGTCGGGGAGGACCTCGACGACCTCTTCACCACCTCCATTTCGGGGAAGTCCGGATATGTGAAGCAGATCCAGGGCCCGCCCTGCGCAGCCATGGTGAACGACGAGACCCTGTGCACCGCGGACCGGCAGCCGCTGAACGTTCCCGTGGCGGAACGCTGACAACCCTTATGCCGTACAGCACTGCACCCGGCCAAGTGCCGATTCAGCAACTCCGCATATTCGACCATGAATTGAGGAACCAATGAGATCTGTCCCGAAGAGATGGCGTGCCGGGCTCGCCGTCACCGCGATCGCGGTCGCCCTTCCGCTGAGCACCACACCCGCCTCGGCTGCGTCAGCCTCGGCAAGTCTCAACGGGGACTGGGCCCCCTTCTCCCGCTGTCCGGTCGACGCCCCGGCCATGCTCGCGGCCGACGGACAGGACCTGGTCGCCTCCTGTGTGTCCTCCTACTCGCCCGGCGGTTCCATAAAGCTCGGCAACACCGAGGCCACCACCGGGTTCAACGACATGCAGTTCGGGGTCGTCCAGGACACGACGGCGGGGACCTTCACCGTCGTCCCGCCGGCGGGCGGCGCCCTGGTGGGCGCACCGACGGAGATCCCCGGTGGACTGCTCGGGCTGATGTGCGACGACACCCCAGTGATCTCGGTCATCTGCAACCAGATCACGAACGCGAGCCTGAACAAGATCACGGCAACGGTGGAGTCGGCCGGCACGCCCACGGAGTTCAACCTCATGGCGGGTCTCACCACCGGCGTGCCGATCGTGAAGCTGCCCATCCGGATCCACCTGGAGAACCCGCTTCTCGGCTCCCACTGCTACATCGGATCGGCTTCCGACCCTGTCGTCCTGCGTCCGCAGAACACCACCGCCCCGGCCGTCGCCGTGCAGCGGTTCGACGGGAACGGCACGCGCAACGATGAGGGGGACATGCTCCGGTTCGCACTCACCGACAACCAGCAGGGTGACAGTGCCTTCGCCGTGCCGAAGGCGACCGGCTGCGGCCTCCTGGGGAGTCTGAGCTGGGCCGTGAACCTGAAGACCGGCCTCCCGTCGGCCGCGGGGAACAACAGCCTCGTGCTGAACAACGCGTCGACCTACAACGCCGCTCTCACCGCCCCAGGCCTCTTCCTGCCCGATGCGGGCAAGGTGCTCGCGCAGAACTGGCACTCAGCGGTCAAGTAGTCCGCCGAAGGCCCGATCTGCGGCACACTCCGTTCGTCAGTTCCCGCGTGGTTGTCGCACGGTGCTTTTCCAGGCCCGCTCCGGCCGGATCATTCCTGATCGGGGCGGGCTTCGGCATGCCAGGAGTGGCGTGGTCCATGCCGACATCCCGCTCGGAAGGCCTCACTTTCCGACAGGTTTGGCAGGCCGATTACTCAGTCGACTACAAGAAATTCTGGGTGGGGAATCGGAGCGAAGAAACTTTATGAACCACTATTGCGCAGTCAGGTTACCGGCCCGTAGCGTCCCCGTTGAGCAGCTCGGAAACGTGTCCGTGCCTGCTCGTTCGACGTACGTGGAGTCCTGGTCGCGCCCCCTCGCCCCGGACTCCTCCGGGAGTTCCTCCGGCATCGAACCCTCCCGCCGGGGCCAGGTTCTCCCGCTGCCGGGGTCTCGTGGTGCCGGCCCCCCGGGGCTGCGGGGCCCCGGCGTACTCGGAGTGCTTGCGCAGAATCCGACAAACCCGGGACGTGGGTTTGTCATCCGGTGACAAGTGATCCACCCAGAGATCAACGTCCGACGATTTCCGCTGTTCAACGGCTTGTCCTGGCGGTTTCGGCGGACATAACGTGCGCCTCCCGGTGCATGTGTGACGAGCCGCCCTTGCATTTCTCAGAGCCGGAGTGCTGACAGATGACGTCGTTCACCGCACCTTCGAAGGAGGGCCGATGGGAATCGAAGTGGTCGTCGAGGGCCTGACGAAGTCCTTCGGCAAGCAGAACATCTGGCAGGACGTCAGTCTTACGTTGCCGGCCGGCGAGGTGAGCGTGATGCTCGGTCCTTCCGGAACCGGGAAGACCGTCTTCCTGAAATCCATCATCGGTCTGCTGAAGCCCGAAAAGGGACGCGTCCTCATCAACGGCGTCGATATGGTCAACAGTCCCGAGCGGGAGATCATGGAGACCCGGAAGCTCTTCGGCCTCATGTTCCAGGACGGCGCTCTCTTCGGCTCACTTTCACTCTTCGACAACATCGCCTTCCCCTTGCGTGAACACACCCGCAAGAAGGAATCCGAAATCCGCCGCATCGTCATGGAGCGGATCGACATCGTCGGACTGCTCGGTGCGGAGGAAAAGCTCCCCGGCGAGATATCCGGCGGAATGCGCAAGCGTGCGGGCCTCGCCCGCGCCCTCGTCCTGGACCCGCAGATCATCCTCTGCGACGAACCGGACTCCGGACTCGACCCGGTCCGCACCGCGTACCTCTCCCAGTTGCTCATCGACCTCAACGCGCAGATCGACGCGACGATGCTGATCGTCACCCACAACCTCGACATCGCGGCCACCGTTCCCGACAACATGGGCATGCTCTTCTGCCGCAAACTCGTCACCTTCGGTCCGCGCGAGGTCCTGCTCACCAGTGACACGCCCGTCGTCTCCCAGTTCCTCTCCGGACGCCGCGAAGGACCCATCGGCATGTCCGAGGAGAAGGACGCGGCCACCCTCGCCGCGGAACAGGTGAACGGCTACCACTACGCCCCGGTGCCGCGCACCGTCGTACCGCAGCTGGAGCCCTCACCCGGAATGCCCGTGCGGCAGGGTGCGCTGCGTCGCCGGGAGCGGGTCGTCTCCATGATGGGCCAGCTGCCGGAGGCCGCCCGTACGGCCATCATGAACAGCTACACGCCGACCCTGGGCGGTGGGCGCCTGTGACGGCCCCGCTGCCCGTGCGGCCGCCCGAGCCACCCGCGACGACACCGGTACCCGAGGACAGGGCGCCGCGGCAGCGACAGCCCTCACGGTTGGTCGCCCCGCTGCGCGAGACCGGGAAACTGTTCGCGCTCGCTGTCGCGGTATCCCGGGCGATCTTCCGCCGGCCCTTCCAGATGCGGGAGTTCATCGAACAGTTCTGGTTCGTCGCCAGCGTCACGATCCTGCCCGCCGCTCTCGTCTCGATCCCGTTCGGCGCCGTCATCGCACTCCAGGTCGGCTCGCTCACCGAGCAGCTCGGCGCACAGTCCTTCACCGGCGGCGCCAGCGTCCTCGCCGTCATCCAGCAGGCCAGCCCGCTCATCGTGGCACTGCTGATCTCCGGAGCCGCCGGCTCGGCCATCTGCGCCGACCTCGGATCGCGGAAGATCCGGGAGGAGCTCGACGCGATGGAGGTCATGGGCGTCTCGCCCATCCAGCGGCTCGTCGTCCCGCGGGTCCTGGCCACCATGCTCGTCGCCGTCCTGCTCAACGGCCTGGTGTCCGTGGTCGGCACGCTCGGCGGCTATTTCTTCAACGTGATCATGCAGGACGGCACACCGGGCGCCTACCTCGCCAGCTTCTCCGCCCTCGCGCAGCTGCCCGACCTGTACATAGGCGAACTCAAGGCGCTGATCTTCGGCTTCATCGCCGGCATCGTCGCCGCCTACCGCGGGCTGAACCCGCGCGGCGGCCCCAAGGGAGTGGGTGACGCGGTCAACCAGTCCGTCGTCATCACCTTCATGCTGCTGTTCTTCGTGAACATGGTCCTCACGGCGATCTACCTCCAGATCGTCCCCCCGAAGGGGGGCTGACCGGTGTCGATGCTCAGCCGGCTCGATCGGGCGGGTGACCAGCTCACCTTCTACGTACGGGCTCTCATCTGGATTCCCAGGACCCTGCGCCGCTATCTCAAGGAGGTCCAGCGGCTCCTCGCCGAGGTCGCCTTCGGCAGCGGCGGCCTGGGTGTCATCGGCGGCACCATCGGTGTGATGATCGCGATGACCCTCGCCACCGGTTCGGTCGTCGGCCTCCAGGGCTACGCGGCCCTCGACCAGATCGGCACCTCCGCGTTCACCGGCTTCATCTCCGCGTACTTCAACACCCGTGAGATCGCCCCGCTCGTGGCCGGGCTGGCCCTCTCCGCGACCGTCGGCGCGGGCTTCACCGCCCAGCTCGGCGCGATGCGGATCAACGAGGAGGTCGACGCGCTCGAAGCGATGGGTGTGCGGTCCATGCCCTACCTCGTCACCACCCGGATCATCGCCGGCGTCGTCGCGATCATCCCCCTGTACGCGATCGGGCTGCTCTCCTCCTACCTCGCCTCCCGCTACATCACGATCCTGTTCAACGGTCAGTCCGCGGGCACCTACGACCACTACTTCAATCTCTTCCTCTCCCCGGACGACGTGCTCCTGTCGGTGCTCAAAGTGCTGATCTTCAGCGTGCTGGTGATCCTCGCCCACTGCTACTACGGCTTCCACGCCACGGGCGGCCCCGCCGGGGTCGGCGTGGCCGTGGGCCGGTCGGTACGCAACGCCATCGTGCTCATCAGCGTCACCGACTTCTTCCTCTCGCTCGCCATCTGGGGCGCGACGACAACGGTGAAGGTGGCCGGCTGATGCCCTCGTCCAAGGCGCAGACGGTGCGCCGCAGAATGGCCGGCGTGGCCTTCGTGCTCGTGCCCGCCGTGCTCGTGTGGGTGTCGGTCTCGGTGTACGAGAAGGACTTCAGCGACGACGCCACCGTGACCGTACGCACCGGGAGCGTCGGCAACGAGATGCATGACAACGCCGATGTGAAGCTGCGCGGGGTCGTCATCGGGCAGGTGCGCGACATCGAGGCCGACGGCGACGGGGCGCGCCTGACCCTCGCCATCGAGCCCGACAGGCTCGGGCAGATACCGGCCGACGTCACCGCACAGATGCTGCCGACCACCCTCTTCGGGGAGCGGTTCGTCGCCCTCGTACCGCCGCCCGTCCCCTCCGCACAGACTCTGCGAGCGGGTTCAGTGATCCCGCAGGACCGCTCCAGCAACGCCATCGAGCTGGAGGAAGTCCTCGACAACGTCCTGCCGATGCTGACCGCGGTGAAACCGGAGAAGCTCGCCGCCACGCTCAACGCCGTCTCCCAGGCACTGGAGGGACGCGGCGACAAACTCGGCGACACGCTGGTCACCCTCGACGCCCACCTCAAGGAGTTCAACCCCCAACTGCCCACGCTCAACGCGGACATCAAGGAGCTCGTCAAGGTGAGCACCCTCTACGCGGACGCCGCCCCCGACGTCCTGGACGCGCTCACCGACTTCACCACCACCAGCGGCACCATCGCCGAACAGCAGGCGGAACTCGCCGATCTGTACGGCTCCACCACAGCTTCCGCCCAGGACGTCACGTCGTTCCTGCGGCGGAACAAGGACAACCTCATCCGGCTCTCCGCCGCGGGCCGGCCGACGCTGGAACTCCTCGCCGAGTACTCGGACGCGTTCCCCTGCACCCTGCGCACGATGGCGGGATTCGTCCCCGCCATGGACAAGGCGCTCGGCAAGGGCACCGATCAGCCCGGCCTCCACGTCACCCTCAAGGCCGTGAAGTCGAAGGGAAAGTACGTGGCGGGCAAGGATGCCCCGGTCTACAGCGCGACCGGCGGCCCGCACTGCTACTCGGTTCCCTACGTGGGCAGGACGGTCCCGACCGCCGACGCCCGCGCCGCCACCGACACGGACACCGGCCCGGCAGCGGGGGCGGACGCCACCGCGCCCGCCGCCGACAGCGCGCTGGGCATTCCCAACTCCCCCCAGGAGAGCCGGCTCGTCAACGAACTCATCGCCCCCTCACTGAAAGTGCAGCCGCAGTCCCTGCCCGACTGGAGCAGCGTGCTCATCGGTCCGGCCTTCCGCGGTGCGGAGGTGAAGCTCAAGTGAAGCGCCGCTCCCTCGCGGGACCGCTCGCGAAATCCATCGTCTTCGTCGTGGTGACCGTCCTGGCCACCACCGTCCTGGCCCTCTCCATCGCCAATACGGGCGTCGGCGACACGACGACGTACCGGGCGAGGTTCACCGACGCCACCGGACTCGTCGTCGGTGACAGCGTCCGGATCGCCGGAGTCAAGGTCGGACAGGTCGAATCCATCGAGGTGGCCGACAAGCGCCTGGCCGAGGTCGCCTTCGCCGTCCGTAAGGGCCGCAAGCTGCCCGCCTCCGTGACCGCGTCGATCAAGTACCTCAACATGGTCGGCCAGCGCTACGTCGACCTGGACCAGGGCGCCGGTCCCGTCGGCAGGAGCTTCGCCGCGGGGGCGACCATCCCGCTCTCCCGTACGACCCCTGCGCTCGACCTCACCCAGCTCTTCAACGGATTCCAGCCGCTCTTCGAAGGGCTGTCCCCGCCGGACGTCAACCAGCTCGCGGGCTCCATCGTCCAGGTGCTCCAGGGCGAGGGCGGCACCGTCGACAGCATCCTCTCCCACGTCGGATCACTGACCGGCACCGTAGCGGCCAAGGACAAGGTGATCGGCGAGGTGATCAAGAACCTCAACACGGTCCTGAAGACCGTCAACGACCGTGAGGCGGGCTTCAACGACCTCGTCGTCACCCTCCAGAAGCTCGTCACCGGGTTCTCCGGCGACCGCAAGCCGCTCGGCGAAGCGGTCACGGCCATGGGCGCGCTCACGACCGTCACCGCCGGTCTCCTCGAGGACGGACGCAAGCCGCTCAAGGAGGACATCAAGCAACTGGGGCGTCTCACCGGTCAGTTGGAGAAGGGGCAGCCGCAGATCGAGAGCTTCCTCGCGAAGACCCCCGCCAAGATGGAGGCGATCACCCGCCTCACCTCGTACGGCTCGTGGCTCAACCTCTACCTGTGCGAGGCCAAGATCTCCGGAGTGAGCACCGAGGACGGCAGCGCCCCGCCCACCGGCATCGCGATCACCCAACCGAGGTGCCTGGCATGAGAATCAAGCCCGTACGGGAACGCAACCCCGTGGCCGTCGGCGTCGTCGGACTCCTCGTTCTGACCCTCCTGGGGCTGGCCGCCTACCGCGCCGACGCGCTGCCCTTCATCGGCGGCGGAACCACCTACAGCGCCGACTTCACCGAGTCGGCCGGACTCGACAGCGGCGACGAGGTGCGGATCGCCGGCGTGAAGGTCGGAGAGGTCACCGGCGTCTCGCTCGACGGCGCCAAGGTGAAGGTCGACTTCAAGGTGAAGGACGCCTGGATCGGCAACGCCTCCACCGTCGGCATCGCCATCAAGACCCTCCTCGGTGAGAAATACCTCGCAGTCGACCCGCTCGGCGACGCCCCGCAGGACCCCGGCTCCCGCATCACCGCGAGCCGCACCACCTCCCCGTACGACGTCACCCAGGCGTTCAACGGACTCGGCGAGACCATCGGGGAGATCGACACCGCCCAGCTCGCCCAGAGCTTCGAGACGATCTCCGAGACCTTCAAGGACTCCCCACCCGACGTGCGCAGCGCGGCGAACGGGCTCTCCGCACTCTCCAGGACCGTCTCCGAACGCGACGCGCAGCTCGCCACCCTGCTCAAGGGCAGCAAGCAGCTCACCAGGACCCTCGCCGACAAGAAGAGCAGCTTCGAGACACTGCTTGAGGACGGCAACCTGCTCCTCGGCGAGATCCAGGCCCGCCGCGACTCCATCCATCTGCTGCTCACAGGAACCCGGAACCTCGGCACCCAGCTCACCGGGCTCGTCACGGACAACAACAAGCAGCTGAAACCCACGCTGGACTCGCTCGGCCGGGTCACCGCCGTCCTGGTGAAGAACCGAAAGAGCCTCGACAAGGTGCTCTCGATGGCCGGCGCCTACAACCGGCTCGTAGGCAACACACTCGGCAACGGCCGCTGGTTCGACAACTACGTGTGCGGAGTCGTCCCGAAGGACTACCTGCCCGCCGACACCCTTCCCGAGGACGACTGCATGCCGCCGAAGCAAGGGGGCCGCTGACATGAGACCCGCACGCATCATCGGCATCGGCGCCGGACTCGCCGTCGTCGCCGTGGCCGCCACCTCCGGTGTGATGGCCATGGACGACGCCGGAAGGACGACGGTCACCGCCTACTTCGACCAGGCCACCGGGGTGTACGCCGGCTCGGACCTGCGGATCCTGGGTGTGAAGGTCGGCACCGTCGAATCCGTGGAACCGAGGGGCGAGGAGGTCGCGGTCACCCTGCGGCTCGACGAGGGCGTCAAGGTCCCCAAGGAGGCCCACGCCGTCGTCGTCGCCCCCAGCCTGGTCGCCGACCGCTACGTCCAGCTCGCCCCCGCGTACAGCGGAGGGGCGCAGATCGAGGACCACGCCGTACTGCCCGCCGCGAACAACGCGACACCGATCGAGGTCGACCAGCTGTACGAGTCGATCACGGAGCTCTCCACGGCGCTCGGTCCGGACGGGGCCAACGCGGACGGAGCCCTGGCCGGACTGCTGGAGACCGGCGCGAAGAACCTCGACGGCAACGGAAAGGCCATCGGGGACTCCATCGAGCAGTTCGGCAAAGCGACGAAGACGCTGGACAGGAGCAGCGGGAACCTCTTCGACACCCTCTCCTACCTGCAGACCTTCACCACGATGCTGAAGGAGAACGACGGCAACGTGCGCGCCGCCGAGCAGCAGCTCAACTCCGTCACCGGATTCCTCGCCGACGACAAGAAGAACCTGGGTGCGGCCCTGAAGGAGCTCGGCAAGGCGCTCGGCCAGGTCAAGGGCTTCATCCAGAAGCACCGCGGCGCGCTCAAGGAAAACGTGGACCTCCTGGTGCCGCTCACCCAGACCCTGGTCGACCAGCGCGCCTCGCTCGCGGAGTCCCTCGACACGCTGCCGCTCGCGGCGACCAACGTACTCAACGCCTACGACCCGGCGAACCGCACTCTCAACGGCCGTACGAACCTCAACGAGCTGTCCATGGGCGGACCGCTCACCGAGGCCGAGGCAGCGGGCCTGGAAGGGCTGGCACCGGTGGACGCCACCCGGCAGAAGGCGCTGCCCGTGCTGCCGCTGCCCGCGATCGGCACCGTCTACGGCACCCCGGGGAAGACCGGGACGGACAAGAAGAAGGAGGCGAACCGATGAGCCGTGCCCTGCGCAGACCCGGAGCGCGCGCGACCACGGGCCTCGCCGCCCTGCTCTCCGTCGGCGTCGGCCTCGCACTCGTCGTCGCCGGCGTCGACACGCCCTCCTTCTCCGGCATCGACCAGGTGCCGCTGCCCGGCGGCGCCGACCTCGGCGACGACCCGTACGAGATCACCGCCGAGTTCGGGGACGTCCTCAGCCTCGCGCCGCAGTCCTCGGTCAAGGTCAACGACGTCGCAGTCGGCAGGGTCACCAAGATCTCCCTCACTCCCGGCGGCTGGACCGCGAAGGTCACCATGCGGGTCAACGGGAAGATCAGGATGCCCGCCAACGCGTACGCCCACCTCGAACAGTCCAGCCTCCTCGGCGAGAAGTACGTCCAGCTCTCACCTCCCGCCGCCGGCACGGCCGAGGGCGCCCTTGCGGACGGCGACCGGATCCCGCTCACGCGCACCAACCGCAACCCCGAGGTCGAAGAGGTCTTCGGCGCCCTGTCGATGCTCCTCAACGGCGGGGGCATCGACCAGCTCAAGACCATCACCACCGAACTCAACAAGGCACTGGCCGGACAGGAACCCCAGATCCGTTCGATGCTCAGCCGCGTCGACACGCTCGTCACCAACCTGGACGACCACAAGGAAGACATCACCGAGGCGCTCGACGGCGTCAACCGCCTCGCCGCCACCCTCGCCACCCGCAAACAGGACGTCGGCACCGTCCTCACCGGGCTGAGCCCCGGAATGAAGGTCCTGGAGAAGCAACGCGGTTCGCTCCTGACCATGCTGCGCTCGCTCGACACGCTCTCCACCGTCGCCGTCGGGACGATCAACAAGAGCAAGGCCGACACGATCGCCGACCTCAAGGCGATCGCCCCCACGCTCCGGGCCCTCGCCGACTCCGGCCAGGACCTGCCCGACTCCCTCCAGGTGCTGCTCACCTACCCGTTCACCGACGAGGTGCTGCGCGGAGTGAAGGGCGACTACCTCAACGTCTACCTGGATGTGACGGCCATGCCCGGTACCCAGATCATCCCGGCTCTCACCCCGGACGCCACCGCGCCACCTGCCCGGCAGAAGGCGGCGCTTCCCCTGCCCCTTCCCTCGATCACGACACCGGGCACGGAGGGCAGCAGCCGATGATCACGCTCGCCACCCGCCTCAAGAACATCGCCTTCCTCGTCATCGCGGTGCTCGTACTCGGCTACCTCGGTGTGCGGTACGCCGACCTCGGCCACTATGTCGGCCTGCGCAGCTACTACACCGTGACGGTCCAACTGCCGCAGACCGGCGGCCTGTACACCCACTCCAACGTCTCCTACCGGGGCGTGTCCGTCGGCAGGGTCGGCCCGATCGAACTCACCGACGACGGTGTCGAGGCCGAGCTGCGCATCGAGAACGACGCACCGCGCATCCCGGACAGCCTGGAGGCAGTCGTCGCCAACCTCTCCGCCGTCGGCGAGCAGTACATCGACCTGCGGCCCACCCGCGCGGACGGTCCCTTCCTGGAGCACGGCTCGGTCATCGACCAGGCCGACACCACGATCCCCGCCCCCGTCACCAACGTCCTCACCAGCGTCAACGACCTGACGGCGTCCGTCGACGCGGAAGCGCTGCGCACCGTCGTCGAGGAATTCGGTGCGGCCTTCAACGGGCGCGGCGACGACCTCCAGGTCCTGCTCGACACCGGCAGCGAGTTCGTCGAAGCGGCGGACGAGGCACTGCCGACGACCACGAAGCTCATGGCCGACGGCGAGACCGTGCTGCGTACCCAGGCCGAACAGGGCGACGCCCTCAAGGGCTTCGCGTCGGGCGCCGAGGAACTTGCCGCGGAACTCAAGGGATCGGACAGCGATCTGCGCCGGCTGATCGCCACCGCCCCCGACGCGACCGCACAGATCAGCGGGCTGCTGCGTGACGTGGAACCAGGCTTCGGCGTCGTCGTCGCCAACCTCCTCACCACCTCCGAGGTCGCCGTCACCCGGCAGCGCGGACTGGAGGAACTCCTGGTGAAGGTCCCCGCGGTCGCCGCAGCGGGAGCGAGTGCGGTCGACGAGGACGGTGCCCGGTTCGGTATGTCGGTCACCTTCTTCGAACCACTGCCCTGCACCGCCGGATACGGCTCCACGACCTACCGCGAGGGCACCGACCTCTCGCCGGCGCCCGCCGTCAACACCAAGGCCCGCTGCGCCTCCTCGCCCGGCACCGGGATCAACGTCCGCGGCAGCGCCAACGCCCCCAGGGGTGGGCCCGTGCCCGAGCCGGCCGTGCCCGGCCCGCTCCTCACCGGCACCGACGGGGACCGGCTCCCGGGTACGTTCGGCACCGCCGGCGACACGTCGCCGGCGCCTCAGGGCATGGCCGGTCTGCTGGGCCTCGGAGGTGGCCAGTGAACGCCCGGACGAAGCGCCTGAGCGGCTGGGCCGTGCTCGTCGCCGCCGTACTGATCTGCGCGCTCGGCGGCTGGTCGTACGCGCAGGCGCGGGGCGACGACACCCTCTCGTACGCGAAGAGCCGCGACGCCGCTCTCGGCGACGGGAAGCGGCACCTCGCCCGGCTGAACACCATGGACGGCAAGGACGGCACGACCGTCGCGTCGGGGCTCGACGCCTGGCTCGCCTCCTCGACGGGTCCTCTGCACGACGGGCTGAGGAGCAGCCGCAAGAAGGATGCGAGCGAGCTCACGAAATCCGGTGCCACGGCACGCGGGAAGGTCACCGACGCCGCGCTCACCGCGCTCGACGAACGCGCCGGGACCGCCGCAATGATCGCGACCGTCGACGTCGAGGTCACCCCGCGCACCGGAAAGGGCGGCACGGAGCGCAAGCGCTTCGAGGCGAACCTCGCCCGGACCGGCGACGGCTGGAAGATCAAGGCGCTCGAGGCGATACCCGTCGGGAGCGGCACATGAGGCAGACCGGAGGGACCACCGTACCGAGCACCACGATCGACACCGGCCCGGATGCGGGGACGGCGGAGCCCCGGGCCGACGAGAAGGCAGCACCGAACCGCGGACGCCCGGCCCGAACCGTCGCCGCCGTCCTGGTCGTCGCCCTGCTCGTGGCCGGCGGTGCGTTCTTCGTCGCCGGGCAGCAACTCCGTGACACCCCCGCCACATCCAACCGCGCGCTGACCGACACGGCGGCGACCACCCGGGTCGCGGGGGATGTCAGCAACGCGCTGGGAAAGGTCTTCTCGTACAGCCCGCAGGCCACCGCCGTGACGAAGGAGTCGGCGAAGCAACTGCTGGCGGGCAAGGCGCTCCAGCAGTACGCGGCACTGTTCGGCCAGGTGGAGAAGCAGGCCACCGACCAGAAGCTGACGCTCACCACCCACGTCGTACGGGCCGGAGTGACCCGACTCAGCGGCAGCAGCGCCCACCTGCTCGTCTTTCTCGACCAGGTGTACGAGCGTGAGGGGAAGGCCGCCACCACCGCGGCAGCCCAGCTGTCCGTCACCGCCGAACTGCGGGACGGACGCTGGCAGATCGTCGAGATCACCTCCAGGTAGGGGAGAGGCACCGATGGCACGGGTACGGACGACGAGGAATCCGCTGGTGGCGGCAGCGATCGCGCTGACCGCCGTGGCGGCGGTCGCGGCGGGCTGGGGCGGCTGGTCCCGGTACGACGCCGCTCACGACGACTCGGCGGCCTACGCACAGGCCCGCGACGACGCGCTGGCCGCGGGGGAGCAGGCCGTGCAGAACATGAACACGCTCGACCACGCGCAGCTCGATCAGGGTCTCGACAGTTGGGAGGACTCGACGACGGGCGACCTCCACAAGCAACTCGTGGACGGACGCGACGGGTTCGCCGAGCAGATCGAGGCGGCCCGGACCGTCAGCACGGCCGAGGTGCTGTCGGGAGCGGTGACCGAGCTGGACGAACGGGCCGGGAAGGCCGGAGTGATGGTCGCACTGCGGGTCACCGTGACCGCGCCGGAAGGCAAGCCCGCGGTGAAGGAGAGCCGGATGCTCGGGCAGCTCACCCGTACCTCCGAGGGGTGGAAACTCAGCGCCCTCGGCCAGGCGCCCGTCGGCAACACCGCCGGCTGACACCGCCGCCCCGGAACGCACCGCCTTCGAGAGGACCCGAGAGATGTCGACGACCCGTCACCTCGTCAACCGCCAGCGACGGTTGGCCTCCGCCGCGACGGCGGGCGCCCCGCCCCGCGGGCGTGCCACCCCCGACCGGCAGCCCGTACGGAATGGCACAGACACAGACACAGACACAGACACGGACACGGACGATACGGCCACGGATGCCACAGCTATAGGTCCAACCGAGCTGGAAGAAAAGGCCGTTGAGGATGCCGATACGGCACAGACGTCCGCGGGCGAGGACCCCGGGATCCTGCGCAGGCGCCCGCCCCGGCTCCGCATCCGGCTCCCCGCCGTCCTCTGTGCCGCCACCGTGCTCCTCGGCGCCTTCGCCGCCTGGGCGTTCGCCTCCGCCGGCACACTGCGCGACGACCCGAGCCGGCAGAACACCGCCCTCACCGACATCAGCCGGACCAGCGAGGTGAAGGGCCAGATCACCGAAGCGGTCGGCGCCGTGTTCTCGTACAACTACGCCTCGCCCGCGAAGTCCGACCGGGCGGCACGGACCCATCTGGTCGGCCGGGCGGTGCAGCAGCACAAGGACATGCTCGCCGAGGTACGCGCGCAGGCGCCGAAGCAGAAGCTCGTGCTCACCACGACCGTCACCCAGAGCGGCGTCGAACGGCTCGACGGCGACCGGGCCCGGCTCCTGGTCTTCGCCGACCAGAGCAACACGCGTACGGGCAGGGCGGACGAGACGACCTATGCGGCGGCCATGTTCGCAGTGGACGCCGTTCGTCGCGGCGACACCTGGCGGATCTCCGCCATCGACACGTTCACCCAGTGACCCGGGGGGAGAGGGAGCACGCATGAGGTTCAACGGAACAATGCGCCGCGGACTCACCGGCACGGCCACGGCCGTTGCCGCCATGGCCGCGCTCACCGCGTCCCAGGCACCCGGGCTCGTCGGCGGGTCCGACGACAAGAAGGCCGCGGCAGCGGACGACGTGGTCTGGACGCAGGTGCCCAACGACGACAGCTACCACACGGAGCTGCCGCCGCTGAAGACACCCGAGCCGCCGACGTCCGGCACGAAGCCGAACCCTGTCGTCGCACCGGCCTGGGCCGAAGCGGGCATTCCGGCGACGGTCCTCTCCGCGTACCACAAGGCCGAGAACGCGCTGGGCCGTACCGACCCCGGCTGCCGGCTCCCCTGGCAGCTGCTCGCGGCGATCGGCAAGGTCGAGTCGGGGCAGGCGCGCGGGGGACAGGTCGACGCCGCGGGCACCACACTCGCCCCGATCCTCGGCCCCGTCCTCAACGGTGCGGGCTTCGCCGACATCCGGGACACCGACGGCGGTGCGTACGACGGCGACACCCGCTACGACCGTGCCGTCGGACCGATGCAGTTCATCCCCTCCACCTGGGCGCACTGGCGGAAGGACGGCAACGGCGACGGGCGCAAGGACCCCAACAACATCTTCGACGCCGCACTCGCCGCCGGGCACTACCTGTGTGCGGGGGCGCGCAACCTGTCGGTGCGGGGCGACCTCGACCGGGCGATCCTCAGCTACAACCACTCGGACACCTACCTGCGCACGGTGCTGTCCTGGCTGGAGTTCTACCGCAAGGGCACCCACCCCGTCGCCGACGGCAGCGGCGTGCTCCCGAGGAGCCCCGGTGCGGGCGGCCGGACTCCGCCCGAGGCCCCGGTCGGCGGCCCCGGCCGGCCGGACGACGGCGGCATCGTCATCGGCCCGCAGCCCACCCGGACACCCGGTCCCTCGACCTCGCCCGGCCCCTCACCCTCGGACTCCGCCACCCCGGATCCCAGCGGCTCCCCGACGGACCCGGGCCCCAGCCCCGACCCCACCGGCACCGGGCCCACGGACCCGACCACGGATCCGGATCCCAGCACGTCGCCCGACCCGACCACCGACCCCAGCACGTCACCGGACCCGGACCCCAGCACCTCCCAGCCGGGCTGCCCGACCGAGTCCGCGGAGCCCGGCCCGTCGCCCTCCACCCCGTCGCCCTCCACGTCGCCCTCCGACGCACCCACGGACGATCCCTGCGCCACCCCCGCCGCCTGAAACGTCAGCCGGCCGGGAGCACCTCGGACAGGTCGTACCGAACCACTTCCTCCAGCTGCCCGTAGGTGCAGCCGGAGGGGGTGCGGTCCGGCCGCCACCGCCGGAACTGGGTGGTGTGGCGGAAACGGTCGCCCTCCATGTGGTCGTATGCCACCTCGCAGACCCGCTCGGGGCCGATCGCCACCCAGGACAGGTCCTTCTTTCCCGACCAGCGGCTCGGTGCCCCCGGCAGCCGTGACCCCTCGTGCGCGGTCGCGTCCGCCCAGGCCGCCCAGGGGTGCTCGGCGGGATCGATCCGCAGGGGTTCCAGCTCCTCGACGAGTTCGGCGCGCCGCTTCATCGGGAAGGCCGCGCAGACCCCCACGTGCTGGAGCACGCCCTCGGAGTCGTACAGCCCCAGCAGCAGGGATCCCACCACGGGGCCGCTCTTGTGGAAGCGGTAGCCCGCCACCACGCAGTCGGCGGTCCGGGCATGCTTGATCTTGTACATCGCCCGGACGTCGGGCTTGTAGGGCAGGTCGAGCGGCTTGGCGACCACCCCGTCGAGCCCCGCGCCCTCGTACTGCTCGAACCACTCCTGGGCGACGACGGGATCCGTCGTCGCCGGAGCGAGGTGGACGGGGGCGGACGCACCGGAGAGCGCCGTCTCCAGCAGGGCCCGCCGTTCGGTCTGCACCGTGCTCAGCAGGGACCGGTCGTCCAGCGCGAGGATGTCGAAGGCCACCAGGCTGGACGGAGTCTGCTCGGACAGCATCAGCACCCGCGAATCGGCCGGATGAATGCGTTCGCTCAGCCGGTCGAAGTCCAGCCGCCCCCCGTGCGCCACCACGATCTCCCCGTCGATCACACAGCGGGGCGGGAGGTTCTCCCGCAACGCCGTGACCAGCTCGGGGAAGTAGCGGGTGAGCGGCTTTCCGGTCCGGCTGCCGATCACCACCTCGTCGCCGTCCCGGTGCACGATCGCCCGGAAGCCGTCCCACTTCGCCTCGTACTGCATACCCGGGGGAATGGCGGACACGGACTTGGCGAGCATCGGTTTCACGGGAGGCATCACGGGCAGGTCCATGAACCGATTCTGGACCGTCCCGCGGAATGCGTCTCCCGATATGCGGCATATGTGGGCCCGGCCTACGGTGGCCGACATGGGAGCAGCGGTGGAGCTGGAAGCAGACGGACGGGCCGTACGGCTGTCCAACCCGGACAAGGTGTACTTCCCCGAGAAGGGCTACACCAAGAGGGACGTGGCCGAGTACTTCCTGGCCGTGGGGCCCGGCATCCTCCGCGCCCTGCGCGAGCGGCCGACCACCCTCCAGCGCTTCGTCGACGGCGTGGAGGGCGACTTCTTCTACCAGAAGCGTGCGCCGAAGAACCTCCCCGACTGGACCCCCACAGCCCGCATCGAGTTCCCGAGCGGCCGTCACGCCGACGAGATGTGCCCCACCGAGCTCGGCGCCGTCCTCTGGGCGGCCAACCTGGGCACTCTGACCTTCCACCCCTGGCCGGTACGCAGGGCCGACACCGACCACCCAGACGAGCTGCGCATCGACCTCGACCCGCAACCCGGCACCGACTACGCCGATGCGGTGACGGCCGCCCACGAACTGCGGTCCGTCCTGGACGACCACGGGCTGCGCGGCTGGCCCAAGACCTCGGGCGGGCGCGGCATCCACGTCTTCGTGCCCATCGTGCCCGAGTGGACCTTCACGCAGGTCCGGCGTGCCGCGATCGCCGTGGGCCGGGAACTCGAACGCCGTATGCCGGACCGGGTCACCACCGCGTGGTGGAAGGAGGAGCGCGGCGAGCGGATCTTCGTCGACTACAACCAGACGGCCCGCGACCGGACCATCGCCTCGGCCTACTCCGTACGCCCCCGTCCGTACGCCCCGGTCTCCGCTCCGCTGCGCTGGGAGGAGATCGACGACGCCGAGCCGCGCGACTTCGACATCCGGACCATGCCCGTGCGGTACGCCGAGGTGGGGGACCTGCACGCCGACATGGACGACCACGCCTTCCGGCTGGACCTGCTGCTGGAGCTGGCCACGCGTGACGAGCAGGAGCACAAGCTCGGCGATCTGCCCTATCCACCGGAGTACCCGAAGATGCCCGGCGAACCGAAGCGGGTGCAGCCCAGTCGCGCCCGGCACGACGACGGCAACGAGGCATGAACGCCGGACAGACGGCTGAGCACGGAGCGCACGGCAGGCCCCCGACACGGCGCGAGAAGTGGGAGGCGTACAAGCAGTCGCCGTACTTCCCGGCGCTGGTGCTGCTCTTCATCCTGGCCGCCGCGGCCGGGCTCTTCGCGGGCTCCTACACCTATGCGATGGCCAACCCCACCCCGCACCGGATTCCGGCCGCGGTGCTCAGCGGCGCCGACGTGCCGCGCGGCAGGGCGTTCGTCGACGGCATGGAGAAGGCGCTCGACACCTCCCTGGAACTGCACAGGTACGGGACCCGGGCCGAGGCACGCCAGGCGCTGGACGAACAGAAGGTCTTCGTGATCCTTCGGACGGTCGGCGACGGGGTGGCGATGGATGTCGCCGCGGCGTCCGGCGCCACCGTCGCGGAACTGCTCGCCGAGACCGGTGTGAAGGTCGCGGACACCCTCGGCATCCCCCTCACGGTCAAGAACGTCAAACCCCTGCAGAGGGGTGACCCGCGCGGCCTGGCTCTCTTCTACATCTCGCTCGCCGCCGTCATCATCGGCTTCGTCGGGGCGATCCAGCTCAGCGTGCACGCCCGTGAGCTGCTCCCGCTGGAGCGCATCGCGTTCACAGTCGGCTACGCGCTCCTCGGCGGCTTCGCCATCGCGGCCGTCGTGGACTGGGGACTCGGCGCGGTGGATCTGCCGTTCGTCCAGTCCTGGCTGATCCTGTCGCTCACGATGTTCACTTCGGGCATGGTCTTCACCATGTTCAACACCCTCATGGGGCGCTGGGCGATGATTCCCACCTGGGGCGTCATGGTGCTGATCGGCAATCCCTCGTCGGGCGGCGCGGTGTCCTGGCCGCTGCTGCCCTCACTGCTCGGGCACATCGGCCGCTGGCTGCCGCCGGGTGCCTCGGTCAACGCCCAGCACACGGCGGTCTACTACCAGGGCCACCAGTTCGTCTTCCCGTACCTGGTGCTCGCGGCCTGGTCGTTGGTGTCCTGCACGGTGTTCTGGGTGTGGCGCCACCGGCACCCCGGAGGCCGCAGCCACATGCCTGAGCACGCGGCCGCGGCCTCCTGAGAGCTGTCCGGTGCTAGAGCTCCTGGATGCGGATGTCGCGGTAGGAGATGACGTCCGTGGTGCTGTGGACCTGGAGCCCGATGTAGCCGGTGCTGAACCGCCGGCCGTCGGTACCCGGGTCGTCGCCCCGCGGCGGCTCGAAGAGCTGACCGCCGTTGTTGTCGAACTCGTTCAGCAGGACACCGTTGCGGTAGACCGAGTAGTGCTGGTCCACCACCCGTATCTCGTAGTCGTTCCAGGTGCCCTTGGGTGTGACTCCGGCGCCGCCGAGGCCCACGCGGTCGAAGCCGTAGACGGACCCGGTCTTGTACATGTCGCCGTCGGGCCGGTCGTTGACCTGGATCTCATGGCCGTACTTGATGGCGACCCACTCCGGGCGCGACTCCTCCGGGTGGTCGTGGACGTCCGGGAAGCGTACGAAGACCCCGCCGTTGGCGTTGCCCGCACCGGGCGCGTCGTCACGCCACTGGAGCTTCAGCGAGAAGTCGCCGTACTGGCGGGCCGGGAACCACAGCATTCCCATCCCGTCCACCGAGGTGGAGCTGGTGATGGACCCCTCCTCCGCGTTGAGCCCGAACTTCCCGCCGCCCACGTGCTGCCACGCGGAGAGGGACTCCGCGGTGCCGTCGAACAGCTTGCGGTAGCCCTCGTCCTGGCCCGGCCGGCCGATGCCGGACTGCTTGGCCGCCCGGTAGATCTTCTTGTGTTCACGGGCGTCGATCGCCCCGTCGGCGAGCAGCTTGTCGAGGACCTTGTCGACGTGCTTGAGGAACAGCGCGTGCGAGGACCAGTCCTTCTCGTCCTCGATCAGCTCGTTGATCGTGCAGCGGTTCCCGGTGACCCGGTTGGGGACACCCGTGTCGACCGTGCCGACGATGACGGTGAGCCGCTCGTCGAACTCGGGGCAGTTGGGCGCCGGCACCCCGCCGCTCTCGGCGATCGTGAACGACGCCTGCTTCGCCTCGGAGGTGTTGCCCGCCTTGTCCGTCGCCCGGTGGGCGAAGGTGTGGTAGCCGACCCGGTCCACGATGACGGGCGCGGTGTACGCGAGGTACGGGCCCCCGTCCAGCGAGTACTCGGTCTTCTCCACGCCCGAGTCGGCGTCGGTGGCGGTCACCGTGGCCTCGGCGCTGGTGATGAACGCGCCGTCCGAGTTCTTGTCGCCCTCCACCGCCACGGAGGTCACCGGCGGTGTCCGATCCTGCGACGGCGGCTCGACGACCGTGAAGTCGACGGACTTCTCGGCGGCCGCGTTGCCGGACGTGTCGGTGGCGCGGTAGCGGAGCGTGTGCGTCCCCACCTCGTGCACCATCACGGGTGCGGTGTACGCCTGCCAGGCGCCGTCCGCCCCGATCGCGTACTCGATGGTGTTGACGCCGGACCCGGTGTCGGACGCGGTCACGGTGACCGTGGCCATGCCCAGGTAGGCGCCCGCGTCGTCCTTCTCGCCCGAGACGGTCGCCGAGGTCTCCGGCGGAGTCCCGTCGTCCGTGGGTGGTGCAGCGACCGTGAAGTCGACGGACTTCTCGGCGGCCGCGTTGCCGGACGTGTCGGTGGCGCGGTAGCGGACCGTGTGCGTCCCCACCTCGTTCACCACGACGGGCGCCGTGTACGGCTGCCAGGCGCCGTCGGCCCCGATCGCGTACTCGACGGTGTCCACGCCCGAACCGGCGTCGGTCGCCGCCACGGTGACGGTCGCCTGACCGATGTACGCGCCGTCGGCGTTCCTGTCGCCGTCCACCGTCGCCGAGGTCTCGGGCGCGGTGGTGTCCTCACCGCCGCCGCCCTCGGTCACGGTGAGAATGCCCTGCATCGAGCCGTGGCCGGGAATGGTGCAGTGGTAGAAGTACCGGCCGGGCGTGAGGGTGACCTCGACGCTGTGCTTGCCGCCCGAACTGTCACTCGGGTTGGCCAGGATGTTCAGCGGGACGTCGTTGTTGAACTCCACGTCCGACACGCTGAAGGTCAGGGTGTGCGGCATGCCCGTCGTGTTGCCCGTGGCCGTGCTGTTCTCGAAGACGATGGTCGCCGGGCCGGCCACCGCGGTCCTGGGCGCCGAAAGGTAGTGGTCGATGGGATCGCCCGCGGTCCAGTTGAGTACCTGGTCGGCCGCGGCCGCGGGACGGTCGTCCTCGCGCCCGTACGCGGCCGTCGACGTCAGCCCCAGGACCATCAGGAACGAGCCGAGCAGGGCCAGCCACAACCGGGCGGGTCCGTAACGCTGTCGCGCGAGGAGTGAACGGTCTCTCACTGCGCTGCCGCCTTCCTGGCCAGGTCGGAGGCGGCCGGGGTCGGGCCGCCGCCCTTGTACGTCACGCGCCACAGCGCGGACTTGGAGTCGGAGGTGAAGAAGCCGCGCCCGTAGTCCAGGACGTACAGCGAACCGTCGGGGGCGAACTTCCAGTCCATGAGGTTGCGGATGCCTTCGGCACCGACCGGAATGATCTTCTTCAGGGACTCGGCGTGCGTGGGCGTGCCGCCCTTGCCGACCGTCCTCGGGTCGGTGAGCACGGCGTGCCGCGGCTGGGTGTCGTCGTAGAAGTCACCGACGAACCACTTGCCGTCCCAGTACGAGGGCCACTTGGCCTCGCTCGTGCTCGTCGCGTCGTAGCGGTACACCGGGCCGTTCATCGTGGCCTGGCCGCCGCCCTTGAGCCAGGGGAGGAGCTGCTTCTGGTCGGCCACCTTGTAGCTCGGGATGCCGTTGGCGTCGCGCGGGTAGTCCACGCCGCCGCCCTGGGGCGAGTACCAGATGGTGTTGGACGTGATCGGCGGCAGCTTCACGAGGCCGTCGTTGTTCGGCGACTCGTTCCTGGGGGCGTCGCAGTCGTACCAGCCCAGCGGCTTGGTGGGATCGGGCAGATTGCGGTCCCGGTAGGGCTGCTTGTTGCCCATGCAGTACGGCCAGCCGTGGTTGCCGGCCTTGGTGATGGCGGCGAACGTGTCGTACTTGGCGGGGCCCCACGTGGTGCTGGGGGAGCCCGCGTCGGGGCCGACCCAGCCCGCGTACAGTGTGTCGGTGGCCTTGTCGACGGAGATCCGGGCGGGGTTGCGTACACCCATCACATAGATCTCGCCGCGGGTCCTGCCGCCGCCCTCGTCCGGCTCCTCGCCCGTGAAGAGGTTGCCCTCCGGCAGGGTGTAGGTGCCGTCGTCCTCGGGGTGGATCCGCAGGATCTTCCCGTTGAGGTTGTTGGTGTTGCCCGCAGTGCGGCGGGCATCGGCGAACGAGACGCCCTTGTAGTTCGGCTGGGGGTTGTTTCCGGAGTAACCGTCGCTGAAACCCGAGGAGTTGTTGTCCCCGGTGGCGATGTAGAGGTTCTCCTTCGAGTCCCAGGCCAGCCCGCCGCCCGCGTGGCAGCAGCTGTGGATCTGGACCGGCCAGTGCAGCAGCACCTTCTCGGACGCCAGGTCCAGCTCGTTCGTGGCCGGGTCGAAGGTGAAGCGCGAGACCTGACGCACCGCCATCTGCTTGTCGCGGTCGATCTTCGCGTGCGGCGTGTAGTGCAGGTACACCCAGCCGTTGGTGGCGAAGTCCGGGTCCAGCTCGATGCCGAGCAGGCCCTCCTCCACCTTGACGAGCTCGTCGCCGCCGCCCTTGTTGCCGAAGACGGTCAGCTTGCCGGCGAGGGTGACCTTCTTGGTCGCCGGGTCGTAGACGTGGATCTCGCCCTGGCCCTTGCCGATGTCAGGGTTGTTCCAGTCCGTGACGACCGGCTGGTCACCGTCGGCGCCGCCGCGCCCGATGTAGAAGACCCGGCCGTCCCCGGCGGTGACGAGGCCGTGCGGCTCGCCGATCTGGTCGTTCCGGCCGGGCTGGTTGGGCTGGGTGAGACGCTCGGCCGTGTAGTTGGCGTCGATGGTCGCCTTGCAGTCGGCCTGGGAGATGCGGCTCGTCCAGGCGAGCGCGCCCCGCAGGTGGTCGCGGAAGTCCGTCTCCGCGAAACTGCTGACCGTACCGCCCATGCCCGTGTAGAAGGACCGGCCGCCGTCGTAGTCGCGGCACCAGGAGACCGGGTGGTCCCAGCCGTTGGCGCTCGCTCCCGGCGCGTACGTGATCTCACGGACGCGGGCCACGGTGTGCACGTCGCCGGACGGATTGTCCTTCCAGCTCAGCCACTTGTCGGGACGCTTCCACTCCAGCGGGAGGTTCTTCGTCGCCGGGTGTCGACGGTCCCCGATCTCGACCGTGGCCCGCTGGACGTTCGCCGGGCTGTCCGCCGAGGGGCGGGCGCCCACCAGGCCGGTGAACCAGTCGGAGTACGGCTCGGTGCGCGCCGCGTCATGGATGCCGAGGAAACCGCCGCCCGCCTCCATGTACGCCTCGAGGCCCGCTTCCTGCTCCGGGTCGAGGACGTCGCCCCCGCCGGTGAGGAAAACGACCGCGTTGTACGTGCCGAGCTGCTTGCCCTTGGTGAAGACCCCGGCGTCGTCGGTGGCGACGGTCCTGAAGCGTCCGGCCTCCGGGCCGCTGAGCCCGATCTTCTCGATGGCCGCGATCCCCGCGTCCACGGTCGGCGACTCCTCGCCCGCCGAGGCGTGGAAGACCAGCACCTTGACGTCGGCCCCGCCCGGCGGCGAGGGGAGAGACAACGTTGTCGCCATCCGTTCCACGAGTCCTGGATCCGGATAGGGTCTGGCACTGGCCGCGTTGCCGCCCAGCAGGGACGCGGTCAGCGCGCCGGCCGCCACCGCTGCCGCGAGGCCCCGCCGCGATCTGGACCTGTGATGTGGTGTGCGCTGCATGTGGTCACCCACCCCTCTCTGGTCACTGCTCTGGTCGCTGCAACTGTGTGGTCACTGCAACAGCGCATGAAGCTAGACCTCTTTTCGCGACTCGCCAATAGGTATGGCAGCAATCGGACGAACTTTGTCCTGAGTGTGGATAAACATGGTTCCCGCAGCTACGGTGTGGGCCGTCCCGGGGAACAGTGCGTCAGTTTCCGTATCGCAGTGGGGAGTTCGACATGGACCGAAGGACCTTCAACCGGCGGATGCTGGTGGGCGGCGGTGTGGCGGCGGCGACCGGCGTGACATCGATGTCACTCGGCGCGGTGCAGGCGAGTTCGGCGGAGAACCCGCCGAGGACCGCCCCGGCGGGAGGAGCCGTCCGCCACCTCAAGCTGTACGCCGAGAAGTTGGCGGACGGCTCGATGGGCTACGGCTTCGAGAAGGGCAAGGCGTCGATTCCGGGACCCCTCATCGAGATCACCGAGGGCGACACCCTGCACATCGAGTTCCAGAACACCACGGACGTCGACGCCAGCCTCCATGTCCACGGCGTCGACTACGACATCGCGAGCGACGGCACCCGCATGAACCGGAGCCACGTCGAACCGGGCGGCACCCGTACGTACACCTGGCGCACCCACACGCCGGGCCGCCGGAAGGACGGCACCTGGCGGGCGGGCAGCGCGGGCTACTGGCACTACCACGACCATGTCGTCGGCACGGACCACGGCACGGGCGGCATCCGCAAGGGGCTCTACGGGCCCCTCGTCGTCCGGCGCAAGGGGGACATCCTGCCGGACAAGACGCTCACGATCGTCTTCAACGACATGACGATCAACAACAAGGCCGCCCACGAGAGCCCGAACTTCGAGGCCACGGTGGGAGACCGGGTCGAAGTCGTGATGATCACGCACGGCGAGTACTACCACACGTTCCACATCCACGGTCATCGCTGGGCGGACAACAGGACCGGGCTGCTCGCCGGCCCCGAGGACCCGAGCAGGGTCGTCGACACGAAGATCTGCGGACCCGCCGACTCGTTCGGCTTCCAGGTCATCGCGGGCGAACACGTGGGAGCCGGCGCCTGGATGTACCACTGCCACGTCCAGAGCCACTCCGACATGGGGATGGCCGGACTGTTCCTGGTCGCCAAGGCCGACGGCACGGTCCCCGGCTACGACCCGCCGCACCACGCGGCCGGCGCGGCGGACGCCCACGAGCACTGAGCCACGGACGTCACCCGACAGCCTCTCAGGCCGTCAGCCGCCGCTGCTCCTCCTCGACGACGATCCGGGCGAGCGCCCCGTCCGACACGTCGACGGCGTCGGGCGTCGCCTCGGCGACATCGCTGCGCCGCGCGTACGCGTCGAAGAGGCGGTCCTTGCGCGCGAGGATCTCCAGCATGCGCTGGTCGACGCTGTCGGCGGCGAGCAGCCGGTGCACCTGGACCGTCCGTATCTGCCCCATGCGATGGGCCCGGGCCACGGCCTGGTGCTCCATCGTGGGCTTGATCTGCGGTTCGCACAGGATGACCACCGAGGCCGCCTGCATGTTCAGCCCGACGCCGCCGGCCTGGATCTGGCTCAGCAGGACGGCGTGCCCGTCGGCCGCGCCGAACGCGTCGACCAGCCCCTGTCGGCGCGCGGCCGGGACACTCCCGGAGACCGGACCGAACACACCTTCGCCCAGAGCCTCCCCGACGGTCCGGAGAACTTCGCGGAAGTACGAGAACACGACGACCTTGAGCCCGTTGTCCTCGGCCTCCGTGACCAGCTCGCACAGCCTGTTCAGCTTCGCCGAGGTCTCAGGACGCGCGTACGCGGCCCGGCGCATCCGCATGAAGTGCCCGGCGGCGACCGCCTCGCGGTAGGCCTCGAGATCACCTGCCGAGAACTCCTCCCACTCGTCGGCCTGTACCACTGCGGGGAGTTCGCTCAGCACGTCCTCCTGATTCCGCCGCAGGTAGGCGGGAGCGACGGCCCTGCGGAAGGCGTGCGATCCGGCGACGCCGTGCGTGGTGGTGACGGACGGCGCCAGTTCGGGACGCAGTTGGCGCACGAGGCTCCGGAACTCCTCCACCCGGTTCTCCATCGGGGTACCGGTGAGGAAGAGAACCCGTTCGGTGTGGCCCGTCCAGCCGGTCACGGCACGGGAGCGCCGGGTGCCGGGGTTCTTCACGAAGTGCGCCTCGTCGACCACCACCATGCCGGGCCGGATCCCGCAGGCCGGCCCCCCGGGCAGGGTGTACAGCGCGTCGAACGTCGTCAGGGCGACGCCGCCCTTCTCGCGCCACTCGGCGAACGCGTCCTGGCGCTCGGGGCCGTGCACCGGCACGGCGCGCAGAGTGGAGCGGGCACGGATCTCCCGGCTCCAGTTGATCAGTACGCTCGCCGGGCACACCACCAGGAAGTGGGTCTCGTCCCGTGCCGCGAGGTGGGCCAGCGCCGCGATGGCCTGGACGGTCTTGCCGAGCCCCATCTCGTCCCCGAGGATCACCCGTTTCTGGGCGAGGGCGAAGCGTGCGCCGAAGGACTGGTAGCCGCGCAGCGACACCCTCAGGTGTGTGTCGTCGAGCCGCAGTCCACGCACCCGGTCCGCGATCCCGGCGGGCAGGAAGCCCTCGGTGGCGTCCCGGTCGGGTCCGACGGCGGACATCTCCGCGAGCAGGCTGTAGTACTCGGCCGACCGCAGCTCGAAGTCGACCCACGCCGCTGCCCCGGACGCGGGTCCCCGCAGCAGATCGACGGAGACCTGGCCGAACAGCAGCCGCAGTTCGCGCGCGGCCGCCGCTTCGACGGCGGACCGTACGGAGGCGACGGCGGCCAGCACCTGCGCACGGGCCGCCCGTCCCGCGAACAGCATGCGCAGCCGGCTGCGGGCCGGTGCGGCGGCGGCGAGCGGCGGTTCCAGGTCCGTGACGAGCCGCCGGGCGAGGGTCGTGGCCCGGCGTGCGTCTGGGCCCGCCTCGACGAGCCGGTGCAGGGCGATGAGCAGCGCGGTCGTGGCAGTGTCCGAGCCGTCCACGTCTATCCGTACGGCGACGGTGTCCCGGACCGCGTGCGCGATCTGCCGGGTGGCTGCCAGTGCCCGGTCCGCCGTCTGCGCCCCGACACCGGGGATCTGGCGGAGCTCGTAGCGCCCGGTGTCGTGGACCTGGCCCACCGTCAGGTAACCGGCCTGCTCCAGCGCGCCGAGCCGCAGCCGGCCCTCGGTGACGTCCCCGAGCCGGGCGAGGGGGATGGCGGCCAGCTCCCGGCCGACGAGGGAGTCGAGAAGGGGGGCCAGTGCGGTGCGTGCGCCGTCGACGGCCCGGGCGTGGTCGTCCAGGACGGCGCGGGCCGTCGTGACGAGCCGGTCCGCTTCCTCGAGCAGCTCACGGGCGGCTCTCCCCGTGGGTGCGTCCGCGCCCGAGGGTCCGGCCTGTGTCATGTGCGTCCTTCTGTCCCGCAGCCCTCTCGGTGACCGAGCGCCCGTCACCTTCCCGGGCGGGGTACATCGTCGCACGGGCATGCGTCGGAGCCGTCCATCACGGGGCGGGCGGGCGGCGTTCGGCCGGCGTCAGCAGCAGCACCTCCAGGGCGCGCGCACAGGACCGGGCCTGTTCGAGGAACCAGTCCGTCCGTTCGTCCGTGATCACGGACGGGGTGGCGCGCACGGCGAGCGCGAAACGCGCGTAGCCGGAGCCGTCCAGCACGGGGACGGCCAGGGTGCGCACCCCGAGCGCCGACTCTCCGTCGTTGAGCGCGTACGCCTCGGTCCGTACCCGCTCCAACTCCGCCTGCAGCAGAGAGGGTTCCACGATCGTACGGTCGGTGAAGGCGCGCAGGGGCGGGAGCCCGGCAGGCCCGCCCTCGCCCGACCGGGCCCAGGCCAGCAGGACCTTGCCCAGCGCCGTCGAGTGCAGCGGCCTGCGCAGCCCCGAGTGCGGGGTGACCGAGCCGCCGGCGACGATCACCGCGTGCGGGCCGCTGCGCAGCGCCAGGTCGGCCGTCGCACCCGTGCGCTCCGCCAGGTCGGTCAGTTCGGGGGCGGCCAGATGGAGCCCCCGCTGGTGGTACGAGAGCCGGCCCAATTCGGTCACCGCGGGGCCGAGCCGGTAGCGCGATGTGCGCGCGTCCTGCTCCAGGAAACCCGCACCGAGGAGGGTGCGGGCCAGGCGGTGGGCCGTGGAGACGGAGAGCTCCAGCCGCCGGGCAAGGTCGGAGGCGCTCAGGTCGGGGCCGTTGTCGTGGAAGCAGTGCAGGACGTCCAGCGCACGCAGCACTGCCTGGGCTCCGCCGGGTGCGGGCACCGCCGCGGCCTCGGTCATGTCGTTCCACTCTCCGCTCGCGTGGGGGGACGGGACCAACGAGGCTCCCATGGTTGCCACATTACGGGAGGGAAGAGAGGGATGAGCGGGACGGTGAAACACTCCGTTCATAGTCAATCCCACATGATGGGAAGCCAGTTGTGAGCACGGGTCGGCCCGTGGCAGGCTTCAGCCCTCACCACCGGTGAACGGAAAGGAGCAGTGCCATGGCAGGCCCCCGCGCCACCACCCCGGGCACCACAGCTCCGGTCCGGCTCGCCCTCACGCTGCGCCGCCACATCGACCTGGCACGCGTTTCCAGCGCCTCCTGTCGCTGAACCCCCGCAGCCCCTTCACCTCTTCGCCGACGCTCCCGCCGACCGGGCCGGCCGCTCTCCCCGCCCTGCCGCATCCGGTGATCCCTCCGGAGCGTCCCCGCGGGTCGCGGCCCGTTCCGGTGCCGGACGCCGCGCCCGTACGCCCCTCCTGCTTCGCCGACCCTTCGGGAAGACTCCATGACGCGCTCCGCCGTC
The DNA here is from genome assembly GCF_045207585.1 of Streptomyces sp. NBC_00887. NCBI lineage: Bacteria > Bacillati > Actinomycetota > Actinomycetes > Kitasatosporales > Streptomycetaceae > Streptomyces > Streptomyces sp. NBC_00887. The sequence goes on along the minus strand of NZ_CP108788.1, from coordinate 3,207,392 downwards.
CTGCCCAGGACCCTCTGGTTCACCCGCTGTCCCGTACCCACCGCGACCGGCATCGCCGCCGACCGGCGGTGGCTCAGCGACGAGTTCGCCCCCGACGGCATCGCCGTGCGCTCCCTCCAGGACGCCGACCCCGACGCCGACCGTGGCGCCCACTTCACCCACGCCCTGCCGGGACTGTTCCGCGAGGGCGGCAACGTGCCCGCCCTGTGGGCCCGTTCACGCGGTGAGCGGACCCGGCTGATCGGTCTGACCTGGATCGAGGAGCGCCAGGCCGTACTGGTAGCTCCCGGATCCGGGATCAGGGGCGCCGACGCCCTGCGCGGACTGCGGCTCGCCGTGCCCTCGCACACCCTGGCCATCGACTTCTGGCGGGCCATGGCGCTGCGCGGATTCGAGGGCGCTCTCGGGTCGGCCGGTCTGACCCTGGATGACGCAGCACTCGTCGACGTGCCCGCCGACGCGCACCACGGCCAGTGGGCCGCCGAACTCGACGCGCTGCGGCGCGGCGACGTCGACGCGGTGTACGTCAAGGGTGCGCTCGCCGTCGAGGCGGCTCGCAGGGCAGGCGCCGAGGTCGCCGTGGAACTGGACGAACTGCCCGACCGCCGGTTCCGCGTCAACAACGGAACGCCCCGCCCCATCACCGTCCACCAGCAGTTGCTGGACGACCACCCCGGGCTCGTCGACCGCTTCCTCGCCGTCCTGCTCCGAGCGGCCGACTGGGCCACCGGACAGCCCGCCGAGGTCGACCGCATCCTCGGAGCCGAGACCGGAGCCGGCGCCGACGGAGTCGCGGGCGCCTACCGCCCCGGTACCCATCTCACCCTGCACCCCGACCTGTCGGCCGAGCGGCTCGGCCTGCTCGCCGAGCAGGAGACCGCGCTGCGCGCCCACGGCTTCCTCCCGGAGCCGGTCGACGTCGCGGCGTGGGCCGACCCCGCACCGCTGCGCAGGGCAGCCGCCCTCGCACGGCTCCACCCCGTCCCCACGTCCATCCCCGAACCCCGAGGACCACTGTCACCATGAACCCGCACCTTCCGGGCCGCACGGCCCTGGCCCCCGCACTCCTCACGGCCACCGCGCTCCTGGCCCTCAGCGCCTGCGCCACGTCCGAGGCCGACAGCGGAACGGGCGCCGCGAGCACCGTCACCGTGCGCATTCCCGACCCCGGCAACTCCGGAGTCCTCGCCGTCGGCAAGAAGGACGGCAGCCTCGACAAGGCCCTCGGCAAGGCCGGTGCCGAGGTGGAGTGGACCGGCAGCGCGGGCCCCTTCGCGCCCGCCGCCCAGGCCATGAACGCCGACCAGCTCGACTTCGCCACCGGCTCCATCACCTCGGGCGTCACCTCCCTCGCCCAGCGCCCCGGCTTCAAGTTCTTCACCGCCGTCGACCCCGACGCGACGGGCGAGGGAATCCTGGTCCAGAACGGTTCGGGCATCGACTCCGTCGCCGGTCTCGTGGGGAAGAAGGTCGCCGTCAACCAGGGGGGCACCGGGGAGTACCTGCTGCTCAAGGCGCTCGCCAAGGCCGGCATCCCGGCGGACAAGGTCGAGCGGGTCTATCTGCGCCCCGACCAGACCGCCGCCGTGTTCAACGCGGGCAAGGTCGATGCCTGGGCCGTCTGGGCCACCTACGCCGTGGCCGAGATCGGCAGCGGCAAGGCCCACTTCCTCGCCGACGGCGCCGCCATCGGCTCCGACAACTACAGCCTGAACGCGGTGCGTACGGGCTTCGCCGAGAAGCACCCCGAGATCGTCAAGGCCCTCTACGCGTACCTCCACGACGCCAGCGCCCGCCAGAAGAAGAATCCCGCCGCCTATCTGAACGTCTTCACCGACGTCGGTCCCACCGCCGTCACCGGCAAGGCCGAAGAGGTGCAGACCGCGATCATCGCCAAGGGGGGCACGGTCGACCCGATCGGCCCCGAGGACATCGAACGCTTCGAGGCCGTCGCCGCCTTCTACGCGGAACAGAAGGTCACCAAGGGACAGGTCGATGTCGCGGCTCACCTCCTCGACGTCGAGAAGCTGACATGAGCGCGGTCTCCGAAGGGACCGCCACGGACGGCCTCGTCGCCCCCCGGCCCCAACTCCGCAAGCCGCGCGGCCGTCCGTTCGCCCTGACCGTCCGCGCGCTGGGCCCGGTGGCCCTGCTCCTGCTGTGGTGGGCGGCCTCCGCCACCGGGCTGCTCACCCCCGATGTGCTGGCGTCGCCCGCGGAGGTCCTGCGGGCCGTGGGGGAACTGTGGGGGAACGGGCAGCTGCCCGACGCGCTCACCACCTCCCTGACCCGGTCCGGGATCGGCCTGCTCTTCGGGCTCGCCGCCGGGCTGGTCCTCGGCATCACCACCGGATTCACCCGGATCGGCGACGAGCTCCTCGACTCCTCGCTCCAGACCCTGCGCACCATCCCCTTCCTCGCACTGGTCCCCCTGTTCATGGTCTGGTTCGGGATCAACGAGACGGCCAAGATCCTGCTCATCGCCGTCGCCACCACCTTCCCCATGTACGTGTCCACGTCGAGCGGTGTGCGTAACACCGACCCCAAGCTCGTCGAGGCCATGCGCAGCTTCGGGATGAGCAGGCTCGCCATCGTGCGGGAGGTCGTCCTGCCCGGAGCCCTGCCGTCCCTCCTGGCCGGCCTGCGGCTGTCCATGACGCTCAGCGTGATCGCCCTCATCGCCGCCGAGGAGATCAACGCCACCGCGGGCATCGGCTATCTGATGTCGCAGGCGCAGAGCTACGCACGCACCGACATCCTCGCCGTCTGCATCCTGATCTACGGCCTCCTGGGCCTGGCCGCCGACATCCTCGTACGACTGCTGGAACGCGTCCTGATGCCCTGGCGGTCCCCGCAAGGAGGGACACGATGACCGACCGAACGCAGCGGCCCGCTGTACGGGTACGCGGACTGCGCCGGGTCTTCGGCACCCGGGCCGTGCTCGACGGTCTCCGGCTCGACATCGCCCGGGGCGAGTTCGTCGCCCTGCTGGGTGCCAGCGGCAGCGGCAAGACCACCCTGCTCCGCATCCTGGGAGCACTGGACGGAGCCGACGGGGGAGAGGTGCTCGTCCCCGAGGCCCGCACCATCGTCTTCCAGGAGCCCCGCCTCGTACCGTCCAAGAAGGTCCTCGCCAATGTGACCGTCGCCCTTCCGCGCAGCCGATCCGCCCACGGACTCAGAGCACTCGCCGAAGTGGGCCTGGAACGGCACGCCGACGCCTGGCCGACCACGCTCTCCGGCGGCGAGGCACAGCGTGTGGCACTCGCCCGGGCGCTGGTGCGTGAGCCCGAACTGCTCCTGCTGGACGAGCCGTTCGCTGCCCTGGACGCCCTGACCCGGCTGAAGATGCAGGACCTGGTGGGGGAGCTGTGCCGCAAGCACCGCCCTGCCGTCCTCCTGGTCACCCACGACGTCGACGAGGCGGTACGGCTCGCGGACCGCGTCGCCGTGCTGCGCGACGGGAAGCTCGTCACCGACGAGACCGTCGCCGTCGACCGGCCGCGGGACCCCGGCGACCCCGCGTTCGCGGCCCTGCGCCGCCGGCTGCTGAACGACCTCGGCGTCGATGCCGCCCCTGCCCCCTCACCGTCCCCTGCCCCCGCCCCCGTCGAAACTGCCGAAGTCGGAGTGATCTGAATGACCATCACCATCGGTGTCCACAGCAGCAACCCGTCCCTCTTCCACCTGTACCACCTCTCCCGCCTCGGCATCGCCCAGGAGGAACTGGCCGCTCTCGGTGAGACGGTCGCTTTCCACCCGTACACCAACGGGGTCCGCACCGGTGAGCTCCTCGCCCAGGGCGTCATCGACTTCGGCGGCACCGGATCCACCCCGCCGGTCACCGCCCAGGCGGCCGGCCACGACCTCGTCTACACCGCCGTGTCCGCCCCGCGCCCCGAGCACGGCGCGCTCCTCGTCCCGGTGGACAGCCCCGTCCGTACGGTCGCCGACCTCAGGGGCACCACCGTCCACCTCGCCATCGGGTCCTGGCAGACCCATCTGATCGCCAAGGCCCTGGACGAGGCCGGACTCTCGTACGCCGACGACATCACCGCGGTCCGCAGCACCGACGACAGCGAACAGCTGCTGCGCTCCGGGGACATCGCCGCATGGGTCGCCCAGGGACCGCAGCTGGCGGCCGCGCGCAGGACCGGCGGGCTGCGCACCCTCGTCGCCACCGGCGACGTGATCACCGACCGGTCCGTCTTCTTCACCCGGCGCGAACTCGCCGAGAACCGGCCGGAGATCATCGACGCGCTCACCCGCGCCCTCCAGCGCGCCGACGACTGGGCAGCCGCCAACCCACGTGCCGCCGCCGAGATCGCCGCCGCCGACCTGGGCGGGAGCGCCGACGACTGGGAGACCGCCCTGCGCGCCCTGCCGTGGAAGATCGAGTCCGTCAGCGACGCGTTCATCGCCGAACAGCAGGAAGCCGCGGACATCTTCCACCGCACCGGGTTCATCGACCGGCCGGTCGAGGTCGCCACCGCCCGGGCACACGCGGGCACCGCGGCCGCCGGCGCCGTTTCCGCCTCCGGCCCGAAGGCGGCCTGAGCGGCATGGCGACCGAAGTCCTCTGGTACATCATCCCGCGCGAAGGCGCCTACCCCTGGGAGCCGGAGGGGCGGCGGCCGGCCGACCTCGGCTACCTCAGCCGGCTCGCCGGAACCGTGGAGCAGCTCGGTTACAGCGGCGCCCTGCTCGCCACCGACCTGTACGACGTCTGGCCGCTGGGCAGCGCCCTCGCCGCCTCCACCAGCACCCGCTTCAAACCGCTGCTCGCGGTTCACCCGGGTCTCGTCTCGCCCACGCTGCTGGCCAAGATGGCGCTGAGTTTCGACCAGCTCTTCGGCGGCCGGCTGCGCTTCAACGTCGTCAACGGCTCCACGAAATCGCTCCAGGAGTACGGACTCCACGTGGAGCACGACGAACGCTACGAACTCAGCGCCGAGTACTGGTCGATCGTCAAGCGGTTGACGGCCGGAGAGGTCTTCGACCACAAGGGCCGCTTCTACGACCTGAAGAACGCGGGCGCCTCGTTCCGTGAGCTGAAGCCCGTCCAGGACCCGCACATCCCGCTCTGGTTCGGCGGCTCGTCCGCCCCCGGCATCGAGATGGCGGCCGAGCACGTCGACGTCTTCCTCACCTGGGGCGAACCGCCGCACCTGCTGAAGGAGAAGCTGGAGCGGGTACGGGCGCGGGCCGCCGCGTACGGCCGCACCCTGCGCATCGGGCTGCGTCTCCACCTGATCGTCCGCGACACGGAGGACCAGGCATGGGCGGCGGTCGACCGACTGCTGGACGTCACGAGCGAGGCGACGTACGCCCGTCAGCTCGGCGACCGGGTGGGCGAGGACGGCGTGGGCTGGCAGCGCCAGTTCCGCCAGCACGGCGGCAAGGTCCCGGCGAGGGCGCGGGAACTGGAGACGCACCCCAACATGTGGCCGGGCATGAGCCTGTTCCGGCCGGGCCCCGGCACGGCCGTGGTCGGTTCGACGGCCCAGGTCGTCGAACGCCTCAAGGAGTTCGAGGACCTCGGCGTCGACACCTTCATCCTGTCCGGGAACCCGCTGCTGGAGGAGGCCTACCGGGTGGCGGAAACGGTGCTTCCGGCGCTGGGCGTCACACGCTGACGTCCACCCTGCCCGGCCGGACCGAAGCCGCACACGGCCGGTCCGGCCGGGCACGCATCGGGCCCGGGGACACAGGGTGGCGGGAACCCGGTCGCCCCGCGCGGGCTGCGGTTGTCAGTGCCCGGTGCAAGACTCGGTGGGTCAGGGAAATGCCCGCACGATGAGCGAGCGAGACCTACGACTCGCCCGAGGAGCACACCATGCTCGACCCCAGTTTCGTCACCGGCGCCCCCAACTGGACCGACCTCGGCACACCCGACATCGAAGCGGCCACGGCCTTCTACCAGGGCCTCTTCGGGTGGGAGCTGGTGCCCGGCGGCCCCGAGACCGGTGGGTACGGGACGTACCAACTGCGGGGCAAGACGGTCGCCGGCGTCATGACGGTGCCCGAGGACCAGGGCAAGCCCTCCTGGTCCGTCTACTTCCAGACTCCCGACGCGGATGCCACCGTGCGGGCGGTGGAGAAGGCCGGCGGGTCCGCGGCGTTCCCTCCGATGGATGTGCTCGACTACGGGCGCATGGGCGGCTTCAAGGACAATGCCGACGCGTACTTCGGCGTGTGGCAGCCGGGCACGAACACAGGCCTGGGCATGATCATGGAGCCGGGTTCGCTGATCTGGTCCGAGCTCTACACCCCGGACGTGCCCGCGGCCGCCGCGTTCTTCCGGACGGTCTTCGGATGGGAGACCGAGGGCATGACGTACCCCGGGGGCACCTACACGATGGTCCGGCCCGCAGGCAGCGCGGGCGCCGACTCCTCCTTCGGCGGGCTCGTCCAGATCGACGAGGTGCCCAGCGAGGCGGCTGCCGGGCCGCACTGGCTTCCGTACTTCGCGGTGGAGGACGTCGACGCGACGCTCGCCGATGCGACACGGCTGGGCGGCCGCGTGACCCTGGCCCCCATGGACGTGGAGAACGTCGGCAGGATCGCCAATCTCGCCGATTCCGCGGGCGCGGCGTTCGCGGTGATCAAGCCCGCGCCGATGCCGTCGAGCTGACCGGACGCGATCGGCGCGGAGTGCGTTGACGGTTCGTTGATCACTTGTTTATCGGCATGGGGCACCGTGTGCCGCATGCCGATGAACACCATGATGACCGACGACGCACTCGCCTGGCAGGAGACGGCACTGTGCGCCCAGGCCGGACCCGAGTTCTTCTTTCCGGCTCCCGGCAGCTCGACCCGCGAGGCCAAGCAGTTGTGCAACGCCTGCGAGGGACGGCTGGCGTGTCTGGAGTACGCCCTCGCCCATGACGAGCGTTTCGGCGTGTGGGGCGGGCTCTCGGAGAAGGAGCGGGACCGGCTCCGCAGGGGCCGCCGCGCCGAGGGCTGACGTCCCGGCGCGAAGCAGCGGCTGACGGTACCGGCCGGACAGCCGCTACGGCACCGGCCGGACAGCCGCTGACGCGCGTGCGGTTGTCGCGGAGCCCGTGCGCCTACGGGATGCGGAACGTCTCGCCGTACACCTGCCACACGAGCGGCTTCTTCAGCTCGAGGTTGCCCTCCCGCAGGAACACCCGCTGCGCGGTGTCGATCCGGGTGGTGTCGCGCTGGACCTTTCGCGCCAGGATCGCGGACCGGCTCTCGTCGAGGAACGCGCCGAGGTACTGCGCCTCGTCGCCGCCCTCCGCCGCCGTGTCCACCGAGGCCATCGCGGCGTCCCGGATGCCGTAGAAACCGTCCGCCTCGACGCCGGGCCCGTGGAGCACCATCGCGTCGTAGTAGATGAACTGCCCCAGGGTGCCGAGACCGTCCAGCTTCGCCAGTCGCACCGCGGGTTCGAAGTAGAGCCTGTCCCGCATCGTGTTCTGAGCCGTGCGGAACGCCGGGTCCTCGGCGGCCGCTTTCCACGCGTCGGTGAAGCCGGGGTCCAGACCCTCGTGCGAGTCCGTGCCGTCCACCTCGCGCAGCGCCTCGAGGAACGGGGCGAGCGGATTGTCCGGATGGTCCTTCGTGTACGCCTCGACCAGCTGCAGCATGTCGTTCGTGCCGGAGCAGAAACCGATGATCCCCGCGGTGTAGCCGGTTCCGTCACCGACGTCCTCGATCGCCCCGTACTGGCTGCGCCAGTCCAGGGTCGAGGCCTCCGCGCTGCCCACCAGCTGGGAGGCGATCTCCTTCATGGCCGGAGCGGCCAGCCCGGGCGGCAGCCCGGCAATCTTCTCGTCGTTCTCGGCGCTCCGGCCGGGGCTCTCCGCCTGTGCGGCGGCCTCAGCGGCCTCGGTCGGCTGCGGGGAGCTCGGGGGCAGCTCGGAGTCGCCGCTGCTGAACAGAATAGAAACGGCGATGGCGATAGGTGCACCGAAAAGAACAAGACGCGTCACTGGCTTCACCCGGCACAGAGTACGTTCCGTAAACCTGTGGGGTCAGCCCGGCCTCGCACGGCAGAATCGCCGCATGACCGATGCCGGGCCAGTCGCCCTCGTCCGCGCTCTCCTCGACGCCGTGGATTCCCTCGCCCATCCACAGCGCAGGAGAGAAGTGGCGGCACACGCCCGGCGGTTCACCGCGGACGGGGTGCTGCGTCCCGTCCTGGAGGAGCTGGAGACCGGGGGACCGTACGAACGCGGGCTCGCCGTCGTCGCCGCGTCCGTGGGCGGCGACCGCGACTGGCTGGCCGCCCGCATCGCAGACGAGGACGCGTTCGTGCGGGGACACGCCCTGCGGGCGGCACTCTCCGCGGGCGTACCGGACACGGCGTACGAGACGGCGCTGCCCGACGCCCCGGCCGACGTACGCCGCCGGCTCCTGCAGGCCGTCGTCACCGACGGCCGTACCGAGCTCGCCGACCGGCCGATCGAGCCACTGCGCGAGAGGTGGGGGCGACGCGGAGGCGGCCCGGCTGCTCCGGGGCCGCTCCACCGCGACCGTGAACAGGCTCCTGCCCGGCCTCTTCCCCTCGGTGACCGCTGGGCCGCGCTCGGACGCCACCATCCCGGCCCGTTCCTCGACGCGGCGGAACGGGACCTCGCCGACCGGCCCGTGACACGGACGTCCTGCTCGCCGTCGCCGGCCGGCTCACCGGGAGCGGCGGTCCGGCCGAAGGGCTGTTCGCCACCGCGATCACCGCGGCGGCGGGACGGCGCACCGACTGGACCGGGCCCTGGCGGACCCAGCTGCGCGCACTGCGCCAGCACCCGGTGGCGCAGTGCGCGACGCCGCTTACGCGGAAGTGACGGCGCCCGAGTGAGCGCCGTCACCGTCCTGCGGGATCAGGCGTTCGCGCGGGCCGCCATCCGCGCCTTGCGCAGGGCCAGCTTCTCGTCGAACTTCGACGCCTCGCTGTCCAGCCCGCTCATGTACAGACCCAGCTCCTCCTGCGCCTTGAGGCCCTCGGGGCCGAGTCCGTCGATGTCGAGGACCTTGAGGTAGCGCAGCACGGGCTGGATCACGTCGTCGTGGTGGATGCGCATGTTGTAGATCTCGCCGATGGCCATCTGTGCGGCGGCGCGCTCGAAGCCGGGCATGCCGTGACCGGGCATCCGGAAGTTGACGACCACGTCGCGCACGGACTGCATCGTGAGGTCCGGGGCGAGCTCGAAGGCGGCACCCAGCAGGTTGCGGTAGAAGACCATGTGCAGGTTCTCGTCGGTCGCGATCCGGGCCAGCATCCGGTCGCAGACGGGGTCGCCCGACTGGTGGCCGGTGTTGCGGTGCGAGACGCGGGTCGCGAGCTCCTGGAAGGCTACGTAGGCCACGGAGTGCAGCATGGAGTGGCGGTTGTCGGACTCGAAGCCCTCCGCCATGTGCATCATGCGGAACTCCTCGAGCTTGTCCGGGTCGACGGCGCGCGAGGTGAGCAGGTAGTCGCGCATCACGATGCCGTGGCGGCCCTCCTCCGCGGTCCAGCGGTGCACCCAGGTGCCCCAGGCGCCGTCACGGCCGAAGAGGGAGGCGATCTCGTGGTGGTAGCTGGGGAGGTTGTCCTCGGTCAGCAGGTTCACGACGAGCGCGATCCTGCCGATGTCGGTGACCTTGGACTGGCTGGTCTCCCACGCTTCGCCGTCCTCGAAGACGCCGGTGAAGTTCCGGCCGTCGGAGAACGGTACGTACTCGTGGGGCATCCAGTCCTTGGCGACCTTGAGATGGCGGTTGAGTTCCTTCTCCACCACCTCTTCCAGCGCGTACAGCAGCTGGGCGTCGGTCCACGCCTTCGAACTGCCGAGTTGGGGAGAGGTGATCGTCACGGGGGCTCCTGGGGACGGGAGAATTACCTACGGCTTCGTAGGTTACGTGACCGTAGGTTAAGGCGACGGTAAGGCCGTAGCCAAGCCCGGTCCTCGCGGTGCCCGTTTACGTACCGTTATATCCGCAGGTCGGGGCCGGATGGTGAGGGGTAAGTCATACCTCACCGCCCTGGATCCGGGATAGGTCTGCGGGGGAGATTCCGCTCAGCTCGCCCGCGTCCAGCAGCAGCCACCGGGTGACCCCCAGTGACTGCAGGAACGCCAGATCGTGGCTCGCCACGATCAGCGCCCCCTCGTAGTTCGCCAGCGCGGCGGTGAGACGGTGCACGCCGGACAGGTCGAGGCTGTTCGTCGGTTCGTCCAGCATCAGCAGCCGGGGTGCCGGGTCGGCGAGCAGCAGTGCGGCCAGGGTCGCCCGGAGCCTCTCCCCGCCCGACAGCGTCGCCGCGGGCAGGTCCGCCCGGGCCCCCTTGAACAGGAAGTGCGCAAGCTTCGCCCGGATGCGGTTGGCCGAGGCGCCCGGCGCGTACCGCGCCACGTTGTCCACGAGGGACAGCCCGTCGTCGAGCACGTCCAGACGCTGAGGCAGAAAGCCCACCGGCACATGGACGACCGCCTCTCCGGACCGCGGCGCCAGCTCACCGGCGATCGTGCGCAGCAACGTCGTCTTGCCCGAGCCGTTGCGGCCGACCAACGCGATCCGCTCCGGGCCGCGCAGGTCGAACTCCCCGCGCACCCGGGCGCCGTGGGCCAGTTCGAGATCGCGCAGCACCAGTACCCCGCCACCCGGATGCACCTGGGTGTGCGGGAGTTCGATGCGGATCTCGTCGTCGTCCCGCACGGCCTCGACGGCTTCCCCGAGCCGCTCCTCCGCGTCGGCCAGCCGCTCCGCATGCAGGACGCGGTGCTTGCCGGCCGACTCCTGTGCCGTCTGCTTGCGCTGGCCCATGACGGCCTTCGGCTCGCGCTTGGTGTCCCACATCTTCTGTCCGTACCGTTTGCGCCGGGCCAACTTGATGTGCGCGTAGGACAGTTCACGCTTCTGTCGCCGCACATCGGCTTCCGCGGCCCGCACCATCCGCTCGGCGGCCTTCTGCTCCACGGCGAGCGCCTCCTCGTACGCCGTCAGGCTGCCGCCGTACCAGGTGACCGTGCCGTCCCTCAGTTCGGCGATCCGGTCCAGCCGCTCCAGCAGCTCCCGGTCGTGACTGACGACGACCAGGACACCGGTCCATGCGTCGACGGCGTCGTACAGCCGCCCCCGGGCGCGCAGGTCGAGGTTGTTCGTCGGCTCGTCCAGCAGCAGGACCGGCGGACGTGCCAGCAGCAGCGCGGCCAGCCGCAGCAGCACGCACTCGCCGCCCGACATCTCGCCGATGGTCCGGTCCAGCCCGACACCTGCGAGGCCCAGTTGGTCGAGCGTGGCACGGGCGTGTTCCTCAACGTCCCAGTCGTCACCGACCACGGTGAAGTGCTCCTCGCGGACATCGCCCGACTCGATGGCTTGCAGAGCGTTCCGTTTCCCGGCGATGCCCAGCACCGCGTCGACCCGCAGGGCGGTGTCCAGGACGACGTTCTGCGGGAGGTAGCCGATGTCGCCGGCCGTTGTGATGTGGCCGCCCGTGGGAGTGAGTTCACCGGCGATCAGACGCAACAGGGTCGATTTGCCGCAGCCGTTGAGGCCGATGAGACCGGTCCGTCCAGTACCGACCGCCAGTTGGAAGTCCTCGAAGACGTCGCCGCCGTCGGGCCAGGCGAAGGAGAGGGACGAACAGGTGATGTGTGTCGTGGGTGCAGGCATGAAGGTCTCCCGGCTGCGTCGGAGAAACTCGGAGAACGGCTCGTACACATGAGGTCGCACTCGGGCCCGCGCACGGAACAGCACGCGCGCGGCACGGTGTACGGACACCTCAGATGTGGAGCAACGTCCTTCTCCGATCCGACGACAACAGGGCAGCACTCACGCTACGAGCGGGTCCTGCGGCTCCGCAACCGCATTTCCCGGGGGCAGCGGCCCGGTGGGTCAGGAACCGCCGTGCCCCGGTGCGTCAGGACCCACCGCTGCCGCGTGGGTCAGGACCCGCCGAGCAGATCCGTAAGATCGCGGTCGAGGTCGAGGAAGCGGTACTCGTCGCCCACCGGGACGAGCAACTGGGCCCGCTTCAGGAAGCGGCGCAGTTCCGACGTGCGGACGTGCACCATGGCGATGCCCTCCACGGCGTGGAACTCCAGGACCGTGCGGTCGTAGCCGAAAGGCCGCACCCGGACGTCACCGACGCCGGCCGGTCCGTCCATCCCGGCCGTGAGCAGCTCACGGGAGAACTCCCAGGCCACCTCGGTGCCCTCGAGGGTCGCAGGAGCCGGGAAGGCCATGCGGACGGCGAAAGGGTCCTTGCGGTCGTAACTCAGGGTGGCGGGCAGGGTTTCCATCCGCGGAGCGGATGCGACCATGCGGGCCTGCACGGACTGCTCGATAACGCTGGACAAGACCTGCTCCCTCTCGCGTCGGATGAACGGTTCCCGGCAATGGAGTAGACGACGGAACTCCACGATCCGTGCACTGGCAGGGGGCGTGAGCTGCGTCACCGCCGGTCGGCTTCCGTCCTCCTGCCCCGTTTCGTCCGATGCGCCCTGGACGGCGGTCCGCCCGTGGACTAGCTTCCAGCGCCATGATGGCCATGGGGAAGACGAGACGACTGATGTCACTGGGCCTGTGCGGTGCGGCTGTGACCGCAGCTCTGGCCGTACCGTCGGTGCAGGCCGCACCCGCGGAGCAGCGTGAACGGGGCCACCGGCCGGCCTGGGAGCTCACCGACACGGGCACGGACGCGCGCTTCCGTGGCCTCGCCGCGGTCAGCCGCGACGACGCCTGGGTCGCGGGGTCCGGGGGCACGGTGCTGCGTACGGCCGACGGGGGCCGGCACTGGCGGGACGTCTCGCCGCCCGGAGCGGCGGACCTGGAGTTCCGCGACATCGAGGCCTTCGACCGGCGGCGGGCGGTGGTCCTGGCCATCGGTGAGGGCGAGGCGTCCAGGGTCCTGCGCACCGATGACGGCGGCGCGACCTGGACCGAGTCCTTCCGCAACAGCGACTCCCGTGCCTTCTACGACTGCCTGACCTTCTTCGACAGCCGCAACGGGCTGGCGATGAGCGACCCGGTGGACGGGAAGTTCCGCATCCTGTCGACCTCCGACGGCGGACGGAACTGGAAGGTGCTGCCCGACGCGGGCATGCCCGTCGCCCGCCCCGGCGAGGCCGGTTTCGCGGCGAGCGGCCAGTGCCTCGTCAGCTCGGGCGCCAAGGACGTGTGGCTCGCCACCGGCGGTGCGGACACCGCCCGGGTGCTGCACTCCGGTGACCGCGGTCTGACCTGGTCCGAGACCGCGTCGCCCATCCCGGCCGGGGACCCCGCGCGCGGAGTCTTCGGCCTCGCCTTCCGCGACCGCACGCACGGCATCGCGGTCGGCGGCGACTACCGCGCGGACCAGGCCTCGCCGGACGCCGCGGCCGTCACCGGCAACGGCGGTCGTACCTGGCGGACCGCCAGCACCCCGCCACCGGCCTACCGTTCGGGCGTCACCTGGCTCCCGCACAGCAGGGCGGCGGCGCTTGCGGTCGGCCCGACCGGCACGGATCTGACCCTGGACGGCGGACGCACCTGGAGGACGGTCGACACCGGCTCGTACGACACGGTGAACTGCGTGGCCGACGGCGGCTGCTGGGCCGCGGGCGAGAAGGGACGCGTCGCCCGGCTCGGATAACCGCGCCTATGCGGGCAGTTGCTGCCGGTAGGGGGCCAGTTCCTCGGACGTCTTCGTCGCGAGGAACTCCGTGATCCGGTACGCGCACACCCCGTGCGTCGCGAAGGGGTCGGTCGCCGCGATCTCCTCGATCCGCGCGCGATCGTCCCCGACAGCGAGAATCACGCCGCCGTCACGCGGGTTCTTGCGCCCGGAGGCGATGAACACCCCGGCCGTGTAATGGGTGTCGAGCCAGGCGACATGTTCCTGCAGGAGTGCGTCGACGCGCTCGACCGGTGCGGTGTAGGTCAACTCGAGTACGAACATGATCGCCAGGTTACGGGACCGGCGGAAGCCCCGGGGTCCCTAGACTCAACCGCACCATGACGACTTTCACCATGCCCGCCGACGAGGCCGAAGCACGCGCCGTCCAGGACACACTGCGCACCCGGGTGGTGCTCGACGAACCGGGGCCGCGGCCCGGCACCGGCCGGGTGACCGGCGTCGACGTCGCCTACGACGACGAGCGGGACGTCGTCGTGGCGGCCGCCGTCGTCCTCGACGCCGCGACACTGGAGGTGGTGGCCGAGTCGACCGCGCGGGGCCGGGTGACCTTCCCGTACGTCCCCGGGCTCCTGGCCTTCAGGGAGATCCCGACCGTGCTCGCCGCGCTGGAGGCGCTGCCCGTCGACCCCGGGCTCGTCGTCTGCGACGGCTACGGTCGGGCGCATCCGCGCAGGTTCGGACTCGCCAGCCATCTGGGCGTCCTCACCGGCCTCGCTGTCATCGGCGTCGCCAAGAATCCGTTCACCTTCCGCCACGAGCCACCGGGGCCCCGGCGCGGGGACTCCACCCCGCTCATGGACGGGGACGAGGTGGTCGGCCGGGCGTTGCGCACCCAGGACGACACCAAGCCCGTCTTCGTCTCCGTCGGCCACCGCACCGGCCTGGACAACGCCTGCGCCCACACACTGCTGCTGGCGCGCGACTTCCGTCAGCCGGAGACCACGCGCCGGGCCGACGCCCTGTGCCGGGCGGCCCTGCGGGAGGCCGTCGCCTGACCGCCGCCGCCGGTCCGCCCCGGCACGGCTGCCAAGGCCCGGCCGGCCCGATCCCGGCCGCCGGGATTGTTTCCATCTGAGTACATGAACGGATGTTGTTCGTCGAACATCAGGGGCAGGCTGGTACACATGATCGACCACCACGCACCCCCCATGAACGCAGGAACCGTACGTCTGTCCCAGCGCGGCGTTGCCGTGGGTATGACCCTGGGCGTTGTCGCGGGAGCCGCCTGGACCGTTTCCATGGTCTGCACCCTCGCCTCCTGGATGCTCTGACCCGGCCGGCGCCCTCCCGTACGCCCAGGGAACCGAGCCCCGCCTCAGAGCACCGCCGCGACGCGGAAGCCCAGACCCGCGGTCGTCAGCCGTTCCAGGAGCGCGTCGCCCATCGCCACGGCGGTCGTGACCTGCCCCGATGTCTTCGGCAGGTCGTCGAGGGCGAGGCAGATGGCGGCCTCGGCCAGCATCTTCGCGGTCTCGTCGTAGCCCGGGTCGCCGCCCGACACCTCGGTGAAGACCCGGCGGCCACCGCCCTCGCCGACGAAGCGCACCGTGAACCAGCTGCGGTCCCTGCGCTCCTTGCCGGGGCCGGTGCCGGGTTCGTATCGGTCCATCAGCCAGCCGCGCACGGCGGGGATCTGGGCGGCCGCCGTCAGCACACCCAGAGCCGCGGTGCCGCCGAGCGCCACCGGAAGGTGTTTCACGGAGGCGAAGTGCCGGTAGCGGAAGTCGGGGCCGTAACGCGCCAGCGCCCGCGCCGACCGCTCCACGACACGGGGGTCCAGGGTCGGAAGCGGCAGTGCCCACGTTCCGGTCGCCGGACTGAAGTGGGCTGAGCCCTGCGGGGCGCGGGCCCGGCGGCCGACCAGGCGCGGCTCGTGCAGACGGCGTTCCTTCGCGGCCCGGATCATCTGCGGGCCGCGGCCGATCGCGGTGAGCGCCGAGGCGAACGTGCCGCCCGAGAAGACGGCGTTGCTGCGGACGTAGCCGTCGACGGTCAGCGGCACGTCCTCGGGGAGCTGCTGGACGGTGAAGTAGACGCCGAGGTCGTGCGGTACGGAGTCGAAGCCGCAGGCGTGCACGATCCGGGCACCCGTCTCGCGGGCCCTCGTGTCGTGCTCCAGGAACATCCGGTCGACGAACTCCGCCTCGCCGGTGAGGTCGGCGTAGTCGGTCCCCGCCTCGGCGCAGGCCGCCACCAGCCCTTCGCCGTACCAGACGTACGGGCCCACCGTCGACGCCACCACATGTGCGGACTCGGCGAGTTCGCGCAGCGTGCCGGGGTCGTCGGCATCGGCTGTCAGCAGGGGCAGCTCCGCGCAGCGCGGGTCGATCGCGGCGAGGTCGTCGCGCAGCTTTTCGAGCTTGGCCCGGCTGCGGCCCGCCGCGGCCCAGCGGAAGCCGTCCGGTGCGTGCTCCGCCAGATATTCGGCGGTGAGTGTCCCCACGAAGCCGGTGGCGCCGAAAAGGATGACGTCATAGGGGCGTTCTGCCCCGTTCTGCCTGTTCATGAGTGCCTCCGCAGGGGCCGGCGCCGATGTAGCAGGCAGAGGGTAGCGGAGGGGTTCGTGGCGCTGTGCAGCCGGGAGGGCCTCGGTGCGAGAGGATCCCTGAGAAGGAACTAAGCGCTTGCTCGGCCAAAAGGGTTGTGCGGAGCGCCGAGCCTTCTTAACATCGTCGATGTTACATCAGTTGTGTCATACCGCTGGGGGCTTGATGGCAACGACAGGGCAGGGTCCACTGGCCGGGGTGCGTGTCGTCGAACTGGCGGGCATCGGCCCGGGACCGTTCGCCGCGATGCTCCTGGCCGATCTCGGCGCCGACGTGGTGCGCGTCGACCGGCCCGGCGGCGCGGCGCTGGGGATCGATCCCGCGTACGACCTCACCAACCGCAACAAGCGCTCGGTCCTCGTCGACCTCAAGGCCGAAGGCGGCGCGGGGCAGGTCCTGGACCTCGTGGAGCGCGCTGACATCCTGATCGAGGGCTACCGCCCGGGCGTCGCCGAACGCCTCGGCGTGGGGCCGGCCGCATGTCTGGACCGCAATCCGCAGCTCGTCTACGGGCGGATGACCGGCTGGGGCCAGGACGGGCCGCTGGCCGAACGGGCCGGACACGACATCGCCTACATCGCACTCAGCGGCACCCTTTCCATGATCGGCAGACCCGGGGAGCCGCCCACGGTTCCCGCCAATCTGGTCGGCGACTACGCGGGCGGTTCGCTCTACCTCGTCGTCGGTGTGCTCGCCGCCCTCCAGCACGCCCGCACACCCGGCGGCACGGGCCAGGTGGTGGACGCCGCCATCGTCGACGGTGCCGCCCACCTCGCCACGATGATCCACGGGATGCTGGCGGCCGGCAGCTGGCAGGACCGGCGCGGCTCCAACCTCCTCGACGGCGGCTGCCCCTTCTACGGCTGCTATGAGACGTCCGACGGCGAGTACATGGCGGTCGGACCGCTGGAGCCGCAGTTCTACGAGCAGTTCGGCAAGCTGCTCGGGATCGTCGACGAGGCCCCCGACCGCAACGACTTCAGCCGCTGGGCGGATCTGCGCACCCTCGTCGCCGACCGCTTCAGGGTCCGTACCCGCGCCGAGTGGACCGAGACCTTCGAAGGCACGGACGCCTGCGTCGCCCCGGTCCTCTCGCTCCGCGAGGCGCCCCACCACCCGCACCTCGCCGCCCGCTCCACCTACGTCGAGCACGGCGGCCTCACCCAGCCCGCGCCCGCTCCCCGGTTCTCCGCCACCCCCTCCCGTGTGCGCAGCGGGCCCGCCCGGCCCGGCGCGGACACCGAGGACGTGGCCCGCGAATGGGACGTGACGAGCCTGCGGGCCCTCCCGAAGAAGGACGGCACCGACTGATGGAACTCTCCCTCCCGCTGAACTACGCGGGCGACCCGCGCGCCGCCTGCGACCAGGTCGCCGCACTGGAATCCGCCGGACTCGACGCCGTATGGGTCGCCGAGGCGTACGGCTTCGACTCGCCCTCGATCATGGGATATCTGGCCGCCCGCACCGAGCGCATGAAGATCGGCGCGGCGATCCTCAACGTCTACTCCCGCACCCCCGCCCTCATCGCCCAGACCGGAGCCGGACTCGACGCGGTCTCCGGCGGCCGGGCCCTGCTCGGGCTCGGCGCGTCCGGCCCGCAGGTCGTGGAGGGCTGGCACGGCAAGCCGTACGACAAGCCGCTCGGCCGGACCCGCGAGACCGTCGAGCTCTGCCGGCGGATCTGGCGCCGCGAGGTCATCGACCACCACGGCATCACCGACATGCCGCTGCCCAAGGAGAAGGGCGGCAGGCTCGGCAAGCCGCTGAAGATCCTCACCCGGCCGGTCCGCGAGAACATTCCGCTCTACATCGCCTCCCTCGGCCCCGCCAACGTGGCACTGACCGCCGAGATCGCCGACGGCTGGCTGCCCACCCTCTACATCCCGGAGAAGGCCCGCCAGGTCTGGGGCGGCGCCCTGGCCGAAGGGGCGGCGAAGCGCGATCCGGCACTCGGCCCGCTGCAGACCGTCGCAGGAGGCCTGCTCGCCATCGGCGACGACGCCGCGGCCCTCAGGGACCTCGCCCGCCCCCAGATCGCGCTGTACGTCGGAGGGATGGGCGCGAGGGGCAAGAACTTCTACAACGACCTCGCCGTCGCCTACGGGTACGAGAAGGAGGCCGCCACGATCCAGGAGCTCTACCTCTCGGGGAAGAAGAAGGAGGCCGAGGCCGCCGTCCCGGACGAATTCTGCGAGCTCATGTCGCTCTGCGGGCCCGAGGGGTACGTACGCGACCGCATCGAGGCCTTCCGCGAGGCCGGCGTCACCATGCTCAACGTCACGCCCGTCGGCCCCGAGCCGGCCCGCCTGATCTCCACCGTCAAGAACTGGCTCCAGGGGGCTTGAAGTGCAGCGGCAGATCTTCACCGAAGAGCACCACGCGTTCCGCGAGACCGTCCGCACCTTCCTGACGAAGGAGGCACTCCCGCACTACGAACAGTGGGAGAAGGACGGCATCGTCTCGCGCGAGGCATGGCTCGCGGCCGGCCGGCAGGGACTGCTCGGCCTCGCCGTACCCGAGGAGTACGGGGGCGGCGGCAACGCCGACTTCCGCTACAGCGCCGTGCTGGCCGAGGAGTTCACCCGGGCCGGAGTCGCGGGGCTGGCGCTCGGCCTGCACAACGACATCATCGGTCCCTATCTCACCGGGCTCGGCACCGAGGAGCAGAAGCGGCGCTGGCTGCCCGGCTTCTGCTCCGGCGAGACCATCACGGCCATCGCCATGACCGAACCGGGTGCGGGCTCCGACCTCCAGGGCATCCGCACCACCGCCGAGGACAAGGGCGACCACTGGCTGCTCAACGGCTCGAAGACCTTCATCTCCAACGGCATCCTCGCCGACCTGGTGATCGTCGTCGCCAAGACCTCGCCGGAGGGCGGTGCGAAGGGCCTCTCGCTGCTCGTCGTCGAACGAGGGGCGGAAGGCTTCGAGCGCGGCCGCAACCTCGACAAGATCGGCCAGAAGTCCCAGGACACCGCCGAGTTGTTCTTCAACGACGTGCGCGTGCCCAAGGAGAACCTGCTCGGCGAGCTCGACGGCGCCTTCATCCACCTCATGACCAACCTGGCCCAGGAACGGATGGGCATAGCGGTCGCCGGGATCGCCGCGGCCGAGTACCTCCTGGAGATCACCACCCAGTACGTCAAGGAGCGCGAAGCCTTCGGACGCCCGCTCTCCAAGCTCCAGCACATCAGGTTCGAGATCGCCGAGATGGCCACCGAGTGCGCCGTCACCAGGGCCTTCCTCGACCGGTGCATCGTCGACCACTCGGCAGGGACGCTCGACGCCGTACACGCCTCGATGGCCAAGTGGTGGGCCACCGAACTGCAGAAGCGCGTCGCCGACCGCTGTCTCCAACTCCACGGCGGATACGGCTACATGACCGAGTACCGGGTCGCGAAGGCGTTCACCGACGGCCGCATCCAGACCATCTACGGCGGTACGACCGAGATCATGAAGGAGATCATCGGCCGCTCGCTGCTCGGCTGACCCGGCTCCCGCCGACCCTGTTGCGCAACCACCCTCGAAAGGCTGCTGTCTTGAGTACCGAAGCGTTCGTCTACGACGCGATCCGCACCCCGCGCGGTCGCGGCAAGGCCAATGGCGCCCTGCACGGAACCAAGCCGATCGACCTCGTCGTCGGCCTCATCCACGAGATCCGGGCCCGCTTCCCGGACCTCGACCCCGCGGCCATCGACGACATCGTCCTCGGCGTGGTCAGCCCGCTCGGCGACCAGGGCTCCGACATCGCCCGTATCGCCGCGATCGCGGCCGGACTTCCGGACTCCGTCGCGGGTGTCCAGGAGAACCGCTTCTGCGCATCCGGCCTGGAAGCCGTCAACCTCGCGGCCGCGAAGGTCCGTTCGGGCTGGGAGGACCTCGTCCTGGCCGGTGGCGTCGAGTCGATGTCCCGCGTGCCGATGGGCTCCGACGGCGGTGCCTGGGCCATGGACCCGATGACCAGCTTCGAGACCGGCTTCGCCCCGCAGGGCATCGGTGCCGACCTCATCGCGACTGTCGAGGGCTTCTCCCGCAGGGACGTCGACGAGTACGCCGCACTGTCCCAGGAGCGCGCCGCCGCGGCCTGGAAGGACGAGCGCTTCGCCCGCTCCGTCGTACCCGTCAGGGACCGCAACGGCCTGCTCGTCCTCGACCACGACGAGCACATGCGGCCCGGCACCACCGCCGACTCGCTCGCCTCCCTCAAGCCGTCCTTCGCCGCGATCGGCGAGATGGGCGGTTTCGACGCCGTCGCCCTCCAGAAGTACCACTGGGTCGAGAAGATCGACCACGTCCACCACGCGGGCAACTCCTCCGGCATCGTGGACGGCGCCGCCCTCGTCGCCATCGGCTCGAAGGAGGTCGGTGAGCGCTACGGCCTCACCCCGCGCGCCCGGATCGTCTCCGCAGCCGTCTCCGGATCCGAGCCCACCATCATGCTGACCGGACCGGCACCGGCCACCCGCAAGGCGCTGGCCAAGGCCGGGCTCACCATCGACGACATCGACCTCGTCGAGATCAACGAGGCGTTCGCCGGTGTCGTCCTGCGCTTCGTGCGGGACATGGGTCTCTCCCTCGACAAGGTCAACGTCAACGGCGGCGCCATCGCGCTGGGCCATCCGCTCGGCGCGACCGGCGCGATGATCCTGGGCACGCTCATCGACGAACTGGAGCGGCGTGACAAGCGCTACGGCCTCGTGACCCTCTGCGTCGGCGGCGGCATGGGTGTCGCCACCGTCGTCGAGCGTCTCTGACCGTCCCCCGGCCACCCCTGCTTACGGAGAAGAACAGACATGACCGAGAGCACGACCATCCGCTGGGAACAGGACGAGACCGGCGTCGTCACCCTCGTACTCGACGACCCCAACCAGTCGGCCAACACCATGAACCGGGCCTTCAGGGACTCCATCGAGGCCATCGCCGACCGGGCCGAGGCCGAGAAGGACTCCATCCGGGGCATCATCTACGCCTCCGCCAAGAAGACCTTCTTCGCCGGCGGTGACCTCAAGGACATGATCAAAATCGGTCCCGAGAACGCGCAGGACGCGTTCGACGCGGGCACCGCGATCAAGAGGTCCCTGCGCCGCATCGAGACCCTCGGCAAGCCCGTGGTCGCCGCGATCAACGGTGCCGCGCTCGGCGGCGGTTACGAGATCGCCCTCTCCGCCCACCACCGCGTCGCCCTGGACGCCCCCGGCTCCCGGATCGGGCTGCCCGAGGTCACCCTCGGCCTGCTGCCCGCGGGCGGCGGTGTCACCCGCACCGTACGGCTGATGGGCATCGCCGACGCGCTGCTCAAGGTCCTCCTCCAGGGCACCCAGTACACCCCGCAGCGTGCCCTGGAGAACGGCCTGATCCACGAGGTCGCCGCCACACCCGAGGAGATGCTCGACAAGGCCCGCGCCTTCATCGACGCCCACCCCGAGTCGCAGCAGCCCTGGGACGTCAAGGGCTACCGGATCCCCGGCGGCACCCCGTCCAACCCGAAGTTCGCGGCCAACCTGCCCGCCTTCCCGGCCAACCTGAAGAAGCAGCTCGCGGGCGCACCCATGCCCGCGCCCCGCAACATCCTCGCCGCGGCGGTCGAGGGTTCGCAGGTCGACTTCGAGACCGCGCTGACCATCGAGGCGCGCTACTTCACCGAGCTGGTCACCGGCCAGGTCTCGAAGAACATGATCCAGGCCTTCTTCTTCGACCTCCAGGCCGTCAACTCCGGTGCCAGCCGCCCCAAGGGCATCGCGGAGCGCCCGATCCGCAAGGTCGCCGTCCTCGGCGCCGGGATGATGGGCGCGGGCATCGCGTACTCCTGCGCCCGCGCGGGTATCGACGTCGTCCTCAAGGACGTCTCCACCGAGGCGGCCGCCAAGGGCAAGGCGTACAGCGAGAAGCTGCTCGCCAAGGCGCTGTCCCGGGGCCGTACGACCGAGGCGAAGCGCGACGAGCTGCTGGCCCGCATCACCCCGACCGGCGACCCGGCCGACCTCGCGGGCTGCGACGCGGTGATCGAGGCCGTCTTCGAGGACACCGCGCTCAAGCACAAGGTGTTCCAGGAGATCCAGGACATCGTCGAGCCCGACGCGCTCCTCTGCTCCAACACCTCGACCCTGCCGATCACCGTGCTCGCCGAGGGTGTCAGCCGGCCGGTCGACTTCATCGGCCTGCACTTCTTCTCGCCCGTCGACAAGATGCCGCTGGTCGAGATCATCAAGGGCGAGAAGACCGGCGACGAGGCACTGGCCCGTGCCTTCGACCTGGTGCGCCGGATCAAGAAGACACCGATCGTCGTCAACGACTCACGCGGCTTCTTCACCTCGCGCGTCATCGGTCACTTCATCAACGAGGGCGTCGCGATGGTCGGCGAGGGCGTCGAGCCCGCGTCCGTCGAGCAGGCGGCGGCCCAGGCCGGCTACCCGGCCAAGGTCCTCTCGCTGATGGACGAGCTGACGCTCACCCTGCCCCGCAAGATCCGCAACGAGACCCGGCGCGCCGTCGAGGAGGCGGGCGGCACGTGGACCCCGCACCCGTCGGACGCCGTCATCGACCGGATGGTCGACGAGTTCGAGCGCCCCGGACGCAGCGGAGGCGCGGGCTTCTACGAGTACGACGAGGACGGCAGGCGCGCACGCCTCTGGCCCGGTCTGCGCGAGCACTTCGTGAAGCCGGACACGGACGTCCCATTCGCCGACATGCAGGAGCGGATGCTCTTCTCCGAGGCTCTGGACAGTGTCCGCTGCCTGGAGGAGAACGTCCTGGTCACCGTCGCCGACGCCAACATCGGCTCCATCATGGGCATCGGCTTCCCGGCCTGGACCGGCGGCGTGCTCCAGTACATCAACGGGTACGAGGGCGGCCTGCCCGGCTTCGTGGCGCGCGCCCGGCAGCTCGCCGAGCGCTACGGTGACCGCTTCCTGCCCCCCGCCCTGCTCCTGGAGAAGGCGGAGAAGGGCGAGACCTTCCACGACTGACAACCGGCACGGGCCGCGTTCACTCCGCGGTGAACGCGGCCCGCAGCTCCTCCTTCAACGACCGCTGGAACGCCGTCACCAGTGCCTGCAGCACCATCGGCTGCATATGGGCGGACAGCGACTTCATCGCCTTCAGGTGCTGCGGGTCCTGCTCCCGCTCCCGGTACGGATTCCACACCTCGTCCCGGAACAGCCGTGACAGTTCATGGGCGGCCGACCGGGTGTGCTCCATCAGGACCGTGCGCGCGGCCAGGATCGTCTCGTGCGCGATCGGCACGTCCAGAAGTTCCACCCCGAGCCGCAGCAGCCCGATATCCACCCGGCAGGTGTCGTCATCGGGACCGCCGGGCCGCTCGAGCACCCCCATCGCCGACAGCCGGTCCACGTCCGAGCCGCTGAGCGCCCGGCCGGCGCGCCGCTCCAGCTCCGCCCGCGGCATGTCCTCCGCGGAGTCCGGCGCCCAGGAGGCCACCAGGGCCCGGTGGATGGCCAGGTCGTGCGCGCTCAGGTCCGGCGGCAACTGTTCCAGATACCGCTCGATCGCGGCGAGCGTCATGCCCTGGTGCTGGAGCTCCTCGATCAGGGCGAGCCGCGAGAGATGGCCGGGTCCGTAGTGCCCGACCCTGCGCGGCCCGATTTCCGGGGGCGGCAGCAGCCCTCTGGTGCTGTAGAAACGCACGGTGCGCACGGTGACTCCGGCGCGCGCAGCCAGTTCGTCGACGGTGAGCGTCGGCTCGTCGGTCCCGGTCGCCATGTCTGCTCCTTGTCGCCGGTCGCTCGGCTGCGGTGCCTGCGCACCAATCAGGTGCAACAGTATTGCTGTCTCACCACTGTTGTGAAAGTGTCCGGCACCATCGAAGCACAGTCTCACCCCCCGGTACGGACCGTGCGGTCCGGCCGATGGCGACAGGAGGCGGCCGTGACCACGATCCTGCGACTTCCCACCGAACCCGATCAACTCACCCTCCCGGCCCTGCTGCTGCGCAACGCCGGGGACCACGGCGGGCTTCCCGCCCTGTCCTGGCGCGCCGCGGGCGACGACGCGGGATGGACCACCCTCACCTGGCAGGAAGTGCGCCGGGAGACCGCGGTGCTCGCCGCCGGTTACGCCGCCCTCGGAGTGGAGCGCGGCGAGCAGGTCCTCATGATGATGGGCAACCGGCCCGAACACTGGCTGAGCGACCTGGCCCTCACCCACCTCGGAGCCGTCCCCGTGACGGTGTACGGCACCGCCGCTCCCGAACAGACCGCGCACATCGCCCGGCACAGCCGGGCCCGCTTCGCGGTCATCGAGGGCGCACGGGAGCGGGGACGCTGGGAGCCCCTGCTGGCGGACCCGGCGGTACCGCTGGAGAAGCTCGTCGTGGTGGAGCCGGACGCGGCCGGGGCGCACACGGCCTACACGTCCCTGCACGACACCGGGGCGCGCGGCTGCACACGGCCGACGCCTTCGAGAAGGCCTGGCGGGAGTCACGCGCGGACGATCCCCTGACGGTCGTCTACACCTCGGGCACCACCGGTGACCCGAAGGCCGTCCCGATCACGCACCGCAGCGTCGTGGCCAACGCGCTGGCCCTGGACCAGGTGGTGGAGCTCCCCGACCACGTCGAGCACATCTGCTACTGCCGTTCGCCCATATCGCCGAGCGGATGCTGGGCATCTACCTGCCGGTCTTCCGGGCCTCGCACGTCCATCTGTGCGCCGACACGGCGGCGGTGGCGGCCACCGCGGGCGCCCTGCGTCGGGCTCAGTTCTTCGGGGTTCCGAGGGTGTGGGAGAAGCTCGCCGCAAGCGTACGGGCCGCCCTGGCCGGACTACCGGCGGAACGGCGGGCGGTGATCGAGGCCGCGGGCGGGACGGCGCGTGAACACGTCTCGTACCGGGAACGGGGCGAGGAGCCGCCCGCGGGGCTGGAGGCCGCGTACCGGCGGGCCAAGGCGGAGGTCCTGGACCCGATCCTCGCCCTCGCGGGCTTCGACCGGCTGGTCTGGACGGCCAGCGCCTCCGCGCCGATGCCGCTGGACGTGGTCCGCTTCTGGGCGGGCTTCGGCATCGTCGTCATGGACGCCTGGGGCTCACCGAGACCGTCGGGGTGTTCACCACCAACAGCCCGTCGGCCTTCCGGCTCGGATCGGTGGGCCGGCCGCTGGAAGGGCTCGAACTCCGGATCGCGGACGCAAGCCGGGCGTAGAGCGACGGGGCATGCGGCCCGCCCGTCTCGGCCGTCAGGGCGTCGCGCTGCTCGCGCGTACCGCATTCGCGCCGGGCGAAGTCCCGCAACGCGGCGACGAAAGCCCTCTGTTCGGCGGAGAGGGAGCGGGGGAGTGCGTGATCGATGGACACGGAGTACCTCCTGAAGGGGAGAAAGTTACAAAGTGACGTTCTGGGTATCTGTGTTCCGTCGCCGTTGTGGTTGAGTGGTCACGGTGGAACGGGGAGGGCCCATGTCGGCACGGAGCACGAACGAGGCAATGCTGGCCCGCGCGCTGATCGAGTCGCCGCCGTCGGATGCGCTGAGCGAGCAGATCCTCGACGCGGCACGCGAGCAGTTCATGACCTTCGGGCTGCGCCGCTCGACCGTCGACGACGTGGCCAAGCGGGCCAAGGTCTCGCGGGTGACGGTGTACCGGAGGATCGGCAACAAGGACAGCCTGGTCTCGGCCTGCCTGCTGCGCGAGTACCGCCGCTTCGTCATGGACGTCGACGACGCCGTGGCCGCCCTGCCCACCATGGAGGACCGGCTCGTCGCCGGCTTCGTCGCCGTCCTCCAGCACATTCGCGAACATCCGCTGGTCGGCGGGCTGTTGAGGTTGGAGCCGGAGATCATGCTGCCCTTCCTCACCCTGGAGAGCGGTCCGGCCTTCCTCGCGATGCGCGGATATCTCACCGACCGGCTGCGCCATGCGCAGCGCGCGGAAGGCCGGCCGGAGACGGATCCGACGCCGGTCGCCGAGCTGATGGTGCGGATCACCGTCTCCTTCCTCCTCAATCCGGTCAGCTGCTTCGAGCTCGACGACGACGAGCAGGTGCGTGCCTTCGCCCGCCGTTATCTGGTGCCGCTCCTCAGCACCGGGTGACCGCGCTCAGAACCGGGCGTGCAGTTTCCTGCCGAGCTCGACCGCCCGGGCGGCCTTCGCCCTGGGCGTCGTGAACGAGGTCAGGTCCACCGCCGGTGCGAACCGCCGTACGGTGACCGAGTGCGGCGCCGCGAAGGCCCGCAGCCCCTCCTCGCCATGGATCCGTCCGTACCCCGACTCGCCCGCGCCACCGAACGGGAGTGCGGGAATCGCGGCGAAGCCGAGCACCGAATTGACCGACACCGCACCGGAGTCGAGGCGTCCGGCCACCGCGAGCCCGGCCGCACGGGAGCGGGTGAAGACGGCGGCACCCAGCGAGTACGCCGACGCGTTGACCCGTTCGACGGCCTCGTCCATGTCGCGCACCGGATTCACCACGACGGTGCGCCGCTCACGGGGTCCGCGCGCGGCCCAGCTCCGGCCGGCGTTCCTGGCCCGTGCCACCGCGGCGCGGATGTCCTCGATGCCGTGGACGTGATGGTCCGTCGGGGTCGTCATGTCTTCTCCATGGGCAGGGGTTCCAGCGGGCGGCTCTGTGCCCAGTGCGGGCCGAGGTCGTCGAGCTGGTATCCGAAGGGGTAACTGCGTGGCCTGGGACGGGAAGGAAGCCAGCGCGGCCGGGCGGGCAGCAGACGCACCCCGTGCGACCGGGTGCGCACCAACCGCGTGGCCGTCGCCCGTAACCACCGGGGCTGGACCGGGAAACCGAGCGCCCTCAGCAGCGGCTCGTCCAGCAGGGCGAGCGAGAGTCTGGCCACCAGGGGGCGCAGCGGGCCCGGGTACCAGGCGGCCATGACCCGGAAGGTGGCGTTGGCGACCCTGCGGTTCGCCGGGTCGTACGCGAACATCCGGTCCTCGAAGGAGTCGAGCAGCTCCTCGAACCCTTCGTACGTGTCGGGAGCGCCCTCGATGCCCATCATGACGGCCACCCGCCGCCCTGATTCCGCCAGCGCCCCGGACTCCTGCGCGCACAGGGGACGCCATCCGAAGCGGTCGATCCAGCGTTTGGGGCCGACGACGGTCGTGGCCAGCACGTAGAGGTAGTCCTCGTTCGGGATGCGGTACTTGCCGTGGATGCGGTTGAGATGCCGGGCGGCAGCGCGGGCGCGCTCGGAGTCGAAGCCTTCGGCCGCCATCTCGTATCCGAACAGGACGGTGTCGTCGTAGCGTTTCTGGCCGTTGCGTTCGAACTCCTGGGTGCGGTCGAGCAGTACGGAGATTCTCGGGACGCCGTAGTCGCGCAGGAAGGCGACGCTGATGCCCTGCCGGTAGTCCCACGGGAATTCGTACTGCGACATCAGCCGGAGTATCTCGGCGCAGTCGCGGGCGGGATCCATCCGGCGGATCTCGCGCAGTCGGCTGTAGCGGCCCATGGCGGTCAACCTCCTCTGTGGGTGGAGCCGGTTCAGGTTGCTGTGAGCCTCAAATCGCGTACTGGGTCGGTCATTTGAGGGTTCCTCTCACCCGGAGAGTCAAAGTTACAAATACTATTGACTTGTTTCATGAGGTGCGTCAACACTGCTGACACAGATTCGAAGACCTCAGGGCAGCGCACGGTGCCCGGCCGGTCACCCTCGGTGCCCCGCCCGCCGCCCGCCGCCCGCCGGGGCGCTCGCGATCGCATACTGGAACACACACGGCCCGGGCACCGATCCGAGCACCCGCCGACCTCTGGGAGCCCCCGCATGAGCAGCGCAGGAGACCCCGCCCCGCCCCCGCCGGGCGGCGTCCTGTGGAGCCTCGCCGGCGACATCCGGGGGCTGCTCATGCTGCCCGCCGCCCTGACCCTCCAGGTCGCCCACCCTGCGGTCGGGGCGGGCGTCGACGAGCACTCGGTCTTCCGTACGGACCCGTGGGGGCGCGGCGAGCGGTCCCTGCGCTCGCTCCAGCTCTGGGTGTACGGGGGAGAGGAGGCGGCCGCGGAGGGGCGCAGGCTCAGGAAGCTGCACCGCACCATCCAGGGCACCGACACCCGCGGCCGCCGCTACCACGCGCTCGCGCCCGCGAACTACGCGTGGGTGCATGCGACCGGCTTCCCCGTCTACCAGCACGCGGCGCGCTATCTGGTCCGCCCGCTCACCGGGGCGCAGGAGCGGGCCCTGTACCGCGAGTGGCTCCAGGTCGGCCGGATCCTCGGTATCCATGACCGGGACATGCCGCAGACGATCGAGGAGTTCTGGCCGTACTACCGCAAGATGCTGGCCGACGAGATCGAGGCGACCACCGTCGTACGGGAACTGGTCGCCGTCGACAGCCCCGTACCCCCACCCGACCGCGGTCCGTGGCCCGTGCGGCTGCTGCTGGCAGCGATGTGGCCGGTCCTGCTCCCGCCGCTCGCCCGGTTCCGCAGCTTCATCACCGTGGGGCTCATGCCGCCGGACGCCCGCGAGGCGATCGGGCTCGACTGGACCGCGGCCCAGGAGCGGCACCTCCGGCGGCTGTGCGCCGTGGTCCGGCTGGTGGTGCCCCTGCTTCCCGAGCGGCTGCGCTACCTGCCCCGTGCCCGGACCGCGCGTGCCGCCTGGCACGCGGAGCGCGGGGGCAGGGGGTTCAGGCCGAGGCGCGACGGACCAGTTCGGTCGGGGTGATCACGGACGCCGGCCACTCGCCCGTACCGCTGTTCAGCCGCTCCATGAGCAGCCGGACCATCAACCGTCCCATTCCTTCGATGTCCTGACGGACCGTCGTCAGGGGAGGTTCGGTGGTCCCCGCCACCGACTCCAGGTCGTCGAAACCGACGAGTGCCACGTCCTCCGGCACCCGGATCCCCCGGTCGTGGAGCACCCGCAGGGCCCCCGAAGCCATCAGGTCGTTGGAGGCGAAGACGGCATCCAGATCCGGACAGGCCGCCAGCAGTTCCTCCATCGCCCGCGCGCCACCCTCGGTGGTGAAGTCGCCGCGCGCCACCAGCGCAGGATCGGCGTCGGGCAGTACATCCTGATAGCCGGCGATCCGGTCGAGCGCGGAGGTCTGGTCGCGCGGTCCGGCGATGTGGGCGATCCGTCGCCGGCCGAGCGAGACCAGATGACGTACGGCCTCACGGGCGCCGCCCCGGTTGTCGCAGTCGACGTACGGCACGGGCGGCGCGGCGGCTTCCGTGCCCGGCGACGGGCGCTCGGGGCGGCCGCCGTAGACCGTCGGCACACCGAACCGCCGGATGATCGACGGCAGCTCGTCGTCCGTGTGCAGTGAGAAGGCCAGTGCGCCGTCCACATGACCACCGGCCAGATAGCGGGTCACGCGGTCGAAGTCGCCGCTGCCCTCCACCAGGAGCAGCACCAGCTGGGCGTCGTGCGCAGTCAGTTCGCGGCTGATCCCACGGATCTGGCGGGAGAAGAACGGGTCGGAGAAGATCCTGACCTCGGGTTCGTCGATGATCACGGCGACCGCACCGTTGCGCCGGGTGACCAGGGTGCGTGCGGCGTGGTTCGGGATGTAGCCGAGCTCGTCGACCGCCTTGCGCACCTGGTCCACCAGCGGCTGCCGCACTCCTGCACCGCCGTTGACGACACGGGACGCCGTCGCCCGGGACACGCCCGCGCGGGCCGCCACGGCCTCCAGGGTGGGCCGGGCGTCACGCTGCGGATCGCGGGTCGGATCGGGCAAGGCAAGCTCCTCGTACACGCGTGCCCGGCGAGGGGAGGGGGCCGGCACCGGCGGGCTGAACACGAACGCGGCCACCCTAGCCGCACGGCTGTTTCAGCCGGACAGGTGATCGCCCCCTGTTGCCCGGGAGTTGACCGGTGTACGTTCCGCACACGCCGCTACGCGGGCGGGCCCGCCGCGGCCCGGCCCAGCCGGACCCGGGAGGCAGTTGCTCGTGATCCCCCGACCCGCTCGTGCACTCCGTCACCGCTCCCCGGACCGCCGCGTGCTGCGGCGTCACTCGGGCGTGATCGTGGCGGCAGCCGCGCTGGCCGTGCCGTTCGCCACCGTGCCGGCGGAGGCCTCGCACCTCGCGCCCCGTACCGGATTCGAGATCAGCGAGGGTGAGCGGTGGACAGGGCAGGCGGAGGAGCAGTCCTTCCTCGCCGAGGTCGACCGGGCGAGCGGGAGAACCTTCGTCGAACGGATCGGCACGACGAAGGAGGGCCGCCCCCTGCGGCTCGTCCACATCGGAGAGCGCACTCCGGCGGCGGGCACCGTACTGCTGATCTGCAGCCAGCACGGCGACGAACCGGCCGGCCGTGAGGCCTGTCTGTCCGCCGTCCGTGATCTCGCCCTGGCCGAGGACCGGGCGACCCGAGCACTCCTGTCCCGTACGCGTGTACTGGTGCTGCCCACCGCCAATCCTGACGGACGTGCGGCGGACACCCGCGGCAACTCCGACGGCGTCGACATCAACCGTGACCACATCGCCCTGCGGACGGCCGAGGGCCGGGCCGTTGCGCGCGTCATCCGTGATCAACAGCCGGATGTCATCTACGACTTGCACGAGTACGGTGCCACCCCGCCGTACTACGACAAGGACCTCTTCGTCCTGTGGTCGCGCAATCTCAACGCGGCGGACGGGGTGTACGACGCCGCCCGGAGCCTTGCCGACCAGTACGTCAGGCCCGCCGCCGCGGCAGCGGGCTACAGCAGCGGCCTCTACGGGATCTGGACGGACCCGGTCACCGGAGACCCGATCAAGCAGACCGCGGGCGACGGCCAGGAACGGATCCTGCGCAACACCGCGGGCATCAAGCACGCGGTCGGCCTGCTCATCGAGTCGCGGACCGACGCGCTCACCGAGGCCGAGCGCTCCGACCCGGCACTCAACAAGCGGCGCAGGGTCGAGTCACAGCAGGCGGCACTCGGTGGTCTGTTCTCGTTCGCCGGGGAGCGCCACGGGCGTATCACCACGGTCACCGCCGCGGCCCGTCTGGCGGGTCTCGCCGACCGGGGTCCCGTCTTCCTCGGCGGCGCCGACAACGATCCTGCGGAACCGGGGGAGACCCTCCAGGACCCGCCCTGCGGCTACCGGCTGGACGCGGCCCAGTACGCGGACGTCGGGGACGAACTGGCCCTGCACGGTGTGGCTTCTCGCCGCGACGGTGACGGAGCGTACGTGTCGCTGCGCCAGCCGGCCCGCAAACTGATCCCGCTCCTGCTGGACGAGCGGGCCACATATCACCTCGTAAATGGACAAGCCGATACGGCTTGTTGACCCCGGGGATGCACGTTGCGTGTGGTACTGCCTACGGAGAGCGAAATTTTCGCACTGCGTGAAAGGTGCCATTTGTGTCACACGACGAGCAGAGAACGGATGGGCGGGGGGAGTACCTGCCGGTCACGGCTGATCTTCCCGCTGAGCAGCACGACGGCCGGCGCCCCACGACCGACAGGGTGGTCTTCGGCGTCACGGCGGTGCTCACCGTAGCCTTCGTGGTCTGGGGCTCCATTGCCACCGACTCGCTGGAGGACGTCTCCAGCAGGCTGCTCAACGGACTCATCCACAACGGTGGTTGGGCCTTCATGCTGGCCGCCTCGGGGTTCGTCGTCTTCGCCCTCTGGCTCGCGATCAGCCGGTACGGGAAGATCTCGCTCGGCCAGGAGGGCGAGAAGCCCGAATTCCGTACGGTCTCCTGGGTCGCGATGATGTTCAGCGCCGGCATGGGAATCGGCCTGATGTTCTACGGGGTGAGTGAGCCACTGGCCCACTTCGTCAATCCGCCTCCCGGCACGCGCCCCGCCGACGCCGCCGAAGCGATGCAGACGGCCATGGCCACGACCCTCTTCCACTGGACACTGCATCCCTGGGCGATCTACGCGGTGGTCGGTCTCGCCATCGCGTACAGCACCTATCGGCGGCGCAGGCGGCAGACGATCAGCGCGGTGTTCGAGCCGCTCATCGGGGCCCGTCACGCCCACGGCGGCGGTGGCCGGTTCATCGACATTCTCGCCATCTTCGCGACGCTCTTCGGTTCGGCTGCCTCGCTCGGGCTCGGAACCCTCCAGATCGGCAGTGGTTTCCAGGAGCTCAACTGGATGGAGCAGACCGGCACCGGACTTCTCGTGGCGATCATCGCCGTCCTGACGGCGGCCTTCGTCGCCTCCGCCGTGTCCGGCGTCGAGAAGGGCATCCAGTGGCTGTCCAACATCAACATGGTGCTGGCCCTGATCCTGGTGGTGTTCGTCTTCGTCGCCGGCCCCACCATCATCGTGCTGGACCTGCTGCCCACGTCCCTCGCCGCGTACTTCGGTGACCTCGCCCAGCTCGCCGGGCGCACCGAGGCGACCGGCGAGGGCGAGGTGGCCGACTGGCTCTCGAGCTGGACCGTCTTCTACTGGGCGTGGTGGATCTCGTGGACGCCCTTCGTCGGCATGTTCATCGCGAGGATCAGCCGGGGCCGGACGATCCGTCAGTTCGTCGGCGGAGTCATCCTGGTGCCGAGCACGGTCAGCCTGGTCTGGTTCGCCGTCTTCGGCGGTTCCGCGATCAGGCTGGAGGAGGCCGGGCGGCTCAAGGGCGTCGGGGACACTCCGGAGGCGCAGCTCTTCGGCGTCCTCCAGGAGTTCCCGATCCCCACGGTGATGAGCATCCTGGTGATGGTCCTGGTCGGCATCTTCTTCGTCTCCGGCGCGGACGCCGCCTCGATCGTGATGGGCACGCTCTCCCAGAAGGGCGTGCGCGAACCGGCCAAGTGGGTCGTGATCTTCTGGGGCATCGTCACCGGCGCCGTGGCCGCGGTCATGCTGCTCATCGGCAACGGCAAGGGCGACGCCCTGGCCGGCCTGCAGAATCTGACCATCCTGGTGGCAGCGCCCTTCACCATCGTCATGATCGGCATGTGTGTGGCCCTGATGCGGGACCTGCGGCAGGACCCGCAGATCGTCCGCCAGGAGTTCGGTGTGGAGGCCGTCGAGTCCGCGGTGATCGAGGGCCACGCCAAGTACGACGGCGACTTCGAGATCCGGATCGGCCCCGGCTCCGAGGTCATCAGCGACGAACGGCACAAGGACGCCCCGTCCGCCTGACCGGCGCTGCGGCTCAGCCCACCAGCTGGGCCGCAGCCCGCGCGCAGCCCCAGGCCACCGTCACCCCGGCGCCGCCGTGCCCGTAGTTGTGCACCAGCAGACGACCTCCGGGCCGCTCCTCGGCCTCGATCCGCACCCCGCCGTCCCGGGCAGGCCGCAGCCCGACCCGGTGCCCCGTGATCCGGGCCCCGGCGATCTCCGGCCGCACCCGCGCGCACCGTGCCACGATCTCCTCGGCCGTGCGGAGGTCGGGCTCCGTGCGCCAGTCGTCCGTCTCGGCGGTCCCGCCCAGCAGCAGCCCGCCCGGCTGGGGGAAGAAGTACGTCGTCGCGCTCGAAGCAGGGTCGGCCAGGGTGAACCACTCGTCGATGCCCGGGTTCTCCACCACCACCAACTGGCCCCGCACCGGCCGCATCCCCGGATCCGGGACCAGGCCGCGGGCGCCCAGTCCTGTGCAGTTGACCACGACGGGGGCCTCGGCGGCGGCCTCGTCGAAGCCGCGCACCGTGCGCCGCTCGGTCACACCTCCGGCCGCGGACAGCCGCCCCTGCAGCCAGTCCAGGTGGACCGGCATGTCGATCAGGGGCAGGGTCACCCGCAGTCCCTGGCCGACCTCGGACACGTTCCGCAGGCTGCGTGCCCAGGGTCCCAGCGCCGTCAGCCGCTCTCCCCCGTGCACCCCGGGGACCAGCCGGACGCCGGTCTCGTCCGGAGCGGCGGCCAGTTCCTCGTACACCCGCAGCGACTGCAGCGACCAGTCGCCGACCAGTGCCTCCGGCTCGATCCGGTACGGCCACCACAGGGCGCCCGCCACCGCCGACGTCGTGGCCGAGGCCGCGTCCCGTGACCAGAGCCGTACCCGGTGACCGCGCTCCGCCAGCACCACTGCCGTGGTCAGCCCGCTGACTCCGCCGCCCACCACGATCACGTCCGTCACACCGCTCACCCCTGCCACTTCCGCGGCCTCGGGGCGGCCGCGCTCCTGGGCGGACGCTAACGGAATCCCCGAGCCGTGCTCACATCGGCCTCACGGTGGGAACACTCCTGTCATGTCAGCCCAGTACTCGACGTTCGGCCTTGCGCCGGCGATACGGGCCGGGGGAGTCCTGGCCGACGGTGGCTACCAGGCGCACCGCGATTTCATGGATTTCATCGTCGACGGCAGACCGCTGCTGTTCCAGCTGTCCGACCTCGACGCGGTCTCGCCGCTCGCCTCCGACGTACCGCCGGCGATATTCGCCACGCATGTACGGCGCCTGCTGCTCGACGCCGACGCCCCGCTGGCCGACGGCCGCTATGTGATCTACGGCTGCCCCGAGTGCGAGAGCCTCGCATGCGGGGCGGTCACCGCCGTCATCGAACGGGACGGCACGGATGTCGTGTGGCGGGACTTCGCCTGGCAGACGTACGGGACCGTCGACCTGGAACGAGGCGGCTACCACGGGATCGGCCCGTTCCGCTTCGACGGCGAGCAGTACCGCACCGAGCTCGAACAACTGCTCCCCGCGGACGACACGACGGACGCACAGCGGGACGGGCCCGCCGCCCGGCGTCGCGTCCTGCTCATCGGGGCCCGCGTCGCGGTCCTCGCCAAGCTCGCGGCCGCCCTGCGCACCATCGGTACCGGTGCCGACATCACCCAGGACGCCGCCGGGGTGCCGGCCGCCGAACTGCGCGGGTACGGTGCCGTGGTCTTCGGCCGGGCCGTCACCGACGCGGAGCGCACCGCGGTGCGCGAGGCGTTCGGCCGGGCGGGCGCGGACGTCGCGTACGTGGACGGCACCGCCCCCGTGATCCCGCTCCTCGTCGCCCGGATCGAGAACGCGCTGGACCGTACCCCACCCTCCGGGAGGCGGCTGCTCGGGCTCACCGTCACGGACGGCACGGCCTGCCTGGAGGTCAGCTCGACCTGCCGGGTGAGCCTGGTCGCGTACCGCCTCGACCTGCTGCACCGCACGCGGACCGACGAGGTCTTCGACGGCGTCCTCGCCGCCGGCGAGCACCGGATTCCCCTGGGAGCACGGGTGGCGGAGGGGCGCTCCGCCCTCGTGGCGCGCAGTGCGGGGAGTGTGCTGATCGCGACCGTCGACCCCTGAGGCCGTCGCGCCCCCCGCACCGGGAGCCGCACCCGTCGTCCGCCGGGACCGCACCCGCCGCGGTTCGTTAGGATCGGCACCCTGATGACTGCCACTCTCGTCGCCAAGGAACTCGCCGCCGGGCACGGCGACCGCACACTCTTCGCCGGACTCGACCTCGTCGTCGCGCCCGGCGACGTGATCGGTCTCGTCGGAGCCAACGGCGCCGGAAAATCGTCGCTGCTCCGTCTCCTCGCCGGGCTGGACCGCCCGGAGGAGGGCGAACTGCGCCTCTCCCCGCCCACCGCCACCGTCGGACACCTCCCGCAGGAGCCCGAGCGCCGCGCCGGCGAGTCCGTGCGGGAGTTCCTCGCCCGCCGCACCGGGGTCGCCGAAGCGCAGACCGCGATGGACGCAGCTACCCAGGCCCTCGTGGACGGCGCGCCCGGTGCCGACGACGCGTACTCCGAAACCTTGGAGCGCTGGCTCGCCCTCGGCGGCGCCGACCTCGACGAACGGGCGGAGGAAGTGGCTGCCGACCTCGGACTGAGGATCGGTCTCGACCTTCCGATGACGGCGCTCTCCGGCGGCCAGGCGGCCCGCGCCGGACTGGCCTCGCTGCTCCTGTCGCGCTACGACGTCTTCCTGCTCGACGAGCCCACCAACGACCTGGACCTCGACGGCCTGGAGCGGCTCGAGCGCTTCGTGTCCGGCCTGCGCGCGGGCACCGTCGTCGTCAGCCACGACCGCGAGTTCCTGATGCGTACGGTGACCAAGGTCCTCGAGCTCGACCTCGCCCAGCAGGAGATCAACCTCTACGGCGGCGGCTACGCCTCCTATCTGGAGGAGCGCGAGCGGGCCCGTTCCCACGCCCGTGAGGAGTTCGAGGAGTACGCGGACAAGCGCTCCGCGCTCGAAGGCCGCGCACAGATGCAGCGCGGGTGGATGGACAAGGGCGTCAAGAACGCCCGCCGCAAGGCCACCGACAACGACAAGATCGGCCGCAAGTTCCGTAGCGAGGCCAGTGAGAAGCAGGCCGCGAAGGCCCGCCAGACGCAGCGCATGATCGAGCGTCTCGACGTCGTCGACGAGCCGCGCAAGGAGTGGGAGCTGCGGATGGAGATCGCCTCCGCCCCGCGCTCCGGCTCCGTCGTCGCCACCCTCCGCGACGCCACGGTCGTCCTCGGCGACTTCTCCTTCGGTCCGGCCACCCTGCAGATCGACTGGGCCGACCGGGTCGCCATCACCGGCGCCAACGGGGCGGGCAAGTCGACGCTGCTCGCCGCACTGCTCGGCCGGCTCCCGCTCGGCTCCGGCCACGCGTCCCTCGGCTCGGGAGTCGTGGTGGGCGAGGTCGACCAGGCGCGCAAGCTGTTCCACGGTACGGAGAGCCTGCTGGACGCCTTCTGCGCGGCCGTCCCCGATACGGAACCGGCCGAGGTCCGTACGCTGCTCGCCAAGTTCGGCCTGCGCGCCGACCATGTGCTGCGGCCGGCCACGACGCTCTCCCCGGGCGAACGCACCCGGGCCGCTCTCGCCCTCCTTCAGGGCAGGGGTGTCAACCTGCTGGTCCTGGACGAGCCGACGAACCACCTCGACCTGCCCGCGATCGAGCAGCTGGAGTCGGCGCTCGACGCGTACACCGGGACGCTGCTCCTGGTCACGCACGACCGGCGGATGCTCGAAGCCGTCCACACGACCCGGCGGGTCGAGGTCGCCGACGGCAAGGTCGTCGAGGTCGGCTGACGGCGAGGGACCCGCCCCTCCCGGTCGCTGCCGGGAAGGGCGGGTCCGTCATGTGCCCCGCGGAGGGGCGGCTTCGGTCGGCCCGGAACGGGCCGCCTCAGTCGACGTAGGTGATGTCGGACGAGGAGTAGATGCAGTTCGTGCCATCCGCGCCCGAGCCGATCTCGCTCGGCTCGCCGCTGGTCGTGCCCTTGTACTTGGTGCAGATCTTCATGTCACGGTCGCCGTCCTCGTAGATCGTGACGCCCGAGATCCGTGCCGTGTCACCGTAGTTGGTGTTGATGCCGACCAGGCTGGTGCCCGGAGCCGTCGCCCAGATGTTCTGGAGCTGGATGTGCCGGGCGTTCTGCGTGGAGCAGTTGCCGCAGGAGCGGACCAGCTTGCCGAAGTCGTCGACCTGGAAGTTCTTGACGACCAGCGTGCCGACGCCGTTGTGCTGGAAGACCTTGTCCTCGGCCAGCTTCGCACCGCCGCCGTCGATCGTACGGACCGTCGAGGAGGAGCCGCCGCGGAAGGTCGCCGCGTCCTCGCCCACGTCCTCCCACCAGACGTTCTTGAGGGTGCAGGTGCCGGCGCAGTGCACACCGTCCGCGGCCGGAGCGCCGAGGATGACGTTCTGCAGGGTGGCGCCGTCCGCCAGCTTGATGATCGGGGGCTGGTCCTCGTCCTGGCCGCCGCTGCCCAGGTCACCACTGCCGTAGAGGCGCTTCAGACCACCGTCGTACGTACCCGAGACCTCGATGGTCGCGGAGACGGCCTGGCTGCCGTTGGCTGTCGGCCACGACGGCCGGGAGCCCGGGTCGGTCGGCGGGTCGGTCGGGTCGGTGGGCGGGTCCGTGGGAACCGTGCCCGAGGCGGTGAAGGTCCAGTTCTTGCTGGTCACCGAGTCGCAGGAGTTCTGCTGGACCAGCGCGCCCGACGCGGTCGAACTGTCCTTCACGTTGAGGCACTTGCCGCCGTTGCTGTTGACCACCCGGTAGGTGCTGCCGCTGACCGCCGTCAGCGTCCAGACCTGGGTCGCAGCACCGCTGCAGGTCTGCTGTTCCACCGCCTTGCCTGCACTGGTGGAGGCATCCTTCACCCCGGCGCACTTGGAGCTGTGCGCGGCGGCCAGCGTGTAGCCGCTTCCGGAAGCGGTCAGCTTCCAGGTCTGGCTGGTGGCCGCGTTGCAGGCGCTCTGCGCGAGCTGTACGCCGGCGGAGGTGCTCGATCCGGGCACGCCCAGACACAGTCCGCTGGCCGCGTTCTTCAGTGTGTACGAGCCGGTCGCCGGTGCGGCTGTCGCCGAGCCCGTCGCGAACAGCGCCGTGAGGCCTGCGGCGATCACGGAGACGG
Source organism: Streptomyces sp. NBC_00887 (assembly GCF_045207585.1). Classification (NCBI taxonomy): domain Bacteria; kingdom Bacillati; phylum Actinomycetota; class Actinomycetes; order Kitasatosporales; family Streptomycetaceae; genus Streptomyces; species Streptomyces sp. NBC_00887. The sequence continues at coordinate 3,169,061 of NZ_CP108788.1, read as the reverse complement.
TGGCCACGAGGGAGGCGGCCGCGCGGCCGCCACGTCTCCTGACGTGCTGATTCTTTGTGCGCACTAGGTATTCCTTTCACCGCCTGCGGCATTGTCCGCAGGCACCTGTCGGTGGTGTGGTGCGGTGGTGAAGGCCGTTCCCGATTCCGAAAGAAAATTCAGTACGTGAATCAGGTTCGTGTATGTGAACTGAGGTGACGGTACGTCACCCACTTCGAGCGGTCAAGAAGTTGGTACGGAGTATCAGTCGGCAGGGTGCGCCGGGGCTGCTGTGGAGTCCCGGACGACCAGGGAGGTCGCCAGGGTCGTCTGTGCCGTGGCCGGTCCGCCGCCCGATGTCTCCACGGTCTGGATGAGCAGATCGACCGCGGTCCGCCCCGCCGCGGCCGTGGGCATGGCGACCGTGGTGAGCCGGGGGCGGTTCAGCCGGCCTGCCACGGTGTCGTCCACGCCGATCACGCTGATGTCCTCCGGTACCCGTACGTTCCGGTCGTCGAACCCTTCGATGAGTCCGATGGCGACCAGGTCGTTGTAGGCGATCACCCCGGTGGCTCCCGTCCTCAGGACGGCGGGCGTCGCCGCGATGCCGCCGTGCTGCGTCGGCCGGTTGGGGCCGAGTACGTCCAGTCTGACCCCCTGGTCCGCGGCCGCCCTGCCGGCGGCCCTGCGCATCTGTGCGCTGGTCCACGAGCCACGGGGGCCGCCGACCAGGGCCAGGTGCTCGTGGCCCAGCCCGGCCAGGTGTTCCACCGCGAGCGTCGCGCCGTGCGCCACGTCCATCAGTACGGCGGACAGCCCCGTCACGGACCGGTTGACCAGGACGAACGGCAGTTCCCCGCTCAGTCGGCCGATGACGTCGTTGGCCAGCCTGGGGCTGACCAGGACCACTCCGTCCACCTGGCGGGCCAGGGTCTGGATCAGTTCCTCCTCGGCAGCCACGTCCTCGTCGGTGTCGGCCACGAAGACCTGGTATCCGCGGACCCTGGCGTACGCCTGGGCGGCCTTGATGAGCGGCGGGTAGAAGGGGTTGGCGATATCGGAGACGATCAGTCCCAGATTCCGGGTGCGCCCCGTGGTCAGGGCGCGTGCGGTCTCGTTGGGCTGGTAACCCAGTTCCGCGGCGATGGCGAGCACCCGGTCCCGGGTCTCCCGCTTGACCAGGTGGGAGGCCGAGAACGCCCGGGAGACGGTCGAGACATGAACCCCGGCTGCCTGGGCGACGTCACGGATGGTCATGGCCACGGTTCTCCCCTTGCCCGCCCTGCGCCGCCGCCCGCTCGGTCACCCGCCGCGTACCGGTCGACACTTCTCCCCAGGATCCTCAGCCTAGTCCGCGCGGTCCGGCCCGTGCGGTTCAGGGGGCGGCCCCGGAGTTATGCAACCGGTTGCACAACTGGGCAGGCGTCAGGGGTCGGCTCGGCCTTGACGGTGCAGGCAGGACCGGAGCGGGTGGGGGAGCGCGGCGTGCCGGACATGAGTAGTCCTCTCAACAGGTGGAATCGGTGGGGGGCGCGAGGCGCTGGGCTCGGTGTCTCGCTCCCACGTGTGCGGCTCAGGCTGTCGGAATGCAACCGGTTGCATTCCGCTTGGCCATCAGCGTGGCGGTGGGTCCTGAACATGTCAATGCTTCGTGCAACACCCGTCGGATGTAACGGTCTTGTTCCCGGCAGCAGGGCGGCCCTGGACGAAGGCAAAGGAAACGGGCGGACAGGAAGAGCTCCTGCCCGCCCGCTCCGTCGCGTCAGCGCTTACGGCCGTCCCGGTCGGGACCCGTCAGCCCCGCACGCCGCAACGCGTCGGCCATCGCGCTGTTGGCCGGTGCGGCGGCCGGACGCGGGGCAGCGCCCTGGCCGTCGCCACGCCGGTCGCGGCCTTGGCCGCCACCACCCTGACGGCCACCCTGCGCCTGCCGCTGGCCCTGGCCCTGGCGCTGTCCCTGGCTGCCCTGCCGCTGGCGCGGCGGCCGCTCGCCGTCGCCCTGCCCGTTCCTCTCGCGCCGCGGGCCCTGCCCACCGCCCTGCGCGCCCGAGGCCTCGTCGTCCAGCCGCAGCGTCAGCGAGATGCGCTTGCGCGGGATGTCGACCTCCATGACCTTCACCTTCACGACGTCGCCCGGCTTGACGACATCCCTCGGATCCTTGACGAACATCCGCGACATCGCCGACACGTGTACCAGGCCGTCCTGGTGGACGCCGATGTCCACGAACGCGCCGAAGGCCGCGACATTCGTGACGACACCCTCGAGCACCATGCCGGAGGCCAGATCGCCGATCTTCTCGACGCCCTCCTTGAACGTGGCCGTCTTGAAGGCGGGTCGCGGATCACGGCCCGGCTTCTCCAGCTCCTTGAGGATGTCCGTGACCGTCGGCAGGCCGAACTTCTCGTCCACGAAGTCGTCGGCCCGCAGCGAGCGCAGCACACCGGTGTTGCCGATCAGCGAGGCGACGTCCCCGCCCGTCGTCTTCGCCATCGTCCGCACCACGGGGTAGGCCTCGGGGTGCACACTCGACGCGTCCAGGGGGTCGTCGCCCCGGATCCGGAGGAAGCCCGCGCACTGCTCGTACGCCTTCGGGCCCAGCCGTGCCACATCCTTCAGCGCCCGGCGGGACCGGAACGGGCCGTTGGTGTCCCGGTGCGCCACGATGTTCTCGGCGAGCCCGGAGCCGATGCCCGACACCCGCGAGAGCAGCGGCGCCGACGCGGTGTTGACGTCGACACCGACACCGTTCACGCAGTCCTCGACCACCGCGTCCAGCGAGCGCGACAGCTTCACCTCGGACAGGTCGTGCTGGTACTGGCCGACGCCGATCGACTTCGGATCGATCTTCACGAGCTCGGCGAGCGGGTCCTGCAGGCGTCGCGCGATCGAGACCGCGCCGCGCAACGACACGTCCATGTCCGGGAGTTCCTGCGAAGCGAAGGCCGACGCCGAGTACACCGACGCGCCCGCCTCGGACACCATCACCTTGGTGAGCTTCAGCTCCGGGTGTTTGTCGCACAGTTCACCGGCGAGCTTGTCCGTCTCGCGGGACGCGGTGCCGTTGCCGATCGCGATCAGATCGACGTCGTGCTCCCTCGCCAGCCGTTCGAGCGCGGCCAGCGACTGGTCCCACTTGTTCGCCGGAACGTGCGGGTAGATGACGTCGGTGGCGACGACCTTGCCGGTGGCGTCCACCACGGCGACCTTCACGCCCGTGCGGAAGCCGGGGTCGAGCCCCAGCGTCGCCCGGGTACCGGCCGGTGCCGCGAGCAGCAGATCACGCAGGTTCGACGCGAACACGCGTACCGCCTCGTCCTCCGCCGCCGTACGCAGCCGCAGCCGAAGATCGATCCCGAGATGGACGAGGATCCGCGTCCGCCAGGCCCAGCGCACCGTGTCGCCCAGCCACTTGTCACCGGGCCTGCCGCGGTCGGCGACACCGAAACGGCGGGCGATCATGTTCTCGTACGTCGACGGGCCCGGCTGCTCGGTGCCCGTGGGCTCCTCGGGCTCGAGGACCAGGTCGAGCACGTCCTCCTTCTCGCCCCGGAGCATCGCGAGGGCCCGGTGCGAGGGCAGTGCGGTGAACGGCTCCGCGAAGTCGAAGTAGTCGGCGAACTTCGCACCGGCCTCCTCCTTGCCCTCGCGGACCTTCGCGGCCAGCCGGCCGCGGGACCACATGCGCTCACGCAGCTCACCGGTCAGATCGGCGTCCTCGGAGAACCGCTCGGTCAGGATCGAGCGGGCACCGTCCAGGGCCGCCGCCGGGTCCGCCACGCCCTTGTCCGCGTCGACGAAAGCGGCGGCCGCGGCGAGCGGGTCCTTCGACGGGTCACCGAGCAGTCCGTCCGCCAGAGGCTCCAGACCCGCCTCGCGCGCGATCTGCGCCTTCGTACGGCGCTTCGGCTTGAAGGGCAGATAGATGTCCTCCAGCCGCGCCTTGGTGTCGGCCGCGCGGATCTGCGCCTCCAGGGCGGCGTCGAGCTTGCCCTGCTCGCGTACGGAATCGAGGACCGCCGCACGACGGTCCTCCAATTCCCGCAGATACCGCAGTCGTTCCTCGAGCGTGCGCAACTGCGCATCGTCGAGCATCTCGGTCGCTTCCTTGCGGTAGCGCGCGATGAACGGCACGGTCGACCCGCCGTCGAGCAGCTCGACGGCCGCCTTCACCTGACGCTCACGTACGCCGAGTTCCTCGGCGATCCTGCCTTCGATGGACGTCGTCACGGTTTTCCCGACTCGCCTTCTCGTACTGGCTGTGCTGGCTGTGTGCCACGGAGTGGTCCACATCCGGTGTGGTCCCCTTCGCCTGCATTGTGCCGGGTGGCCGGGTGCCGTGTCGCGTGACCTCGTCGGGCGGTGCCGTGGACCGCCCGCTCAGGCGCGCCGGGTCCGGCCGCCGCGCGACGCGCCGCCGAAGACCTTGGCCACCAGCCGGAAGGGGAGCGTCACCACGGTGCCCACGGCGGAGCCGATGGTGCGGAAGACGTCTGCGATCGTGCGCATGGTGTTCTCCTTCGTCGGGGTGTCTGTGTGTGCTGTGCGCCTGACCCCGACGACGGCCCGTAAACGTTCCGGGACTCAGACCTTTCCGAAGAGGCCGTCCGGGAACGCTCCGGCTGCCGCCGCGGCGAACAGGTATCCGCGCCCCAACTCGGTCAGCCGCTCCACGCCCTTTGCGCCCAGGTGCTCGTACGGCGCGGCGTCCATCCGGTCCGTCGCCTCCTCCAGGCCGGCCCTGAGGGCGGTGCCCGCATCCGTCAGCTCGCCCGCGTCGTCCAGCAGGCCGCGTCCGCGCAGCCGCTCCACCGCCGCCTCCCAGTCGGTGCGCCGCCAGCCGCGGGTGCCGAGGTTCCAGCGGGGCGCCATGCCCTTGCCGGTCGCGGTGTGGCTGACCAGGGCCTCGACCGGGTCGAGACCGGCCGCGAGCAGGGCGGCGAGGTGGGCGTCGCCCCGGTGCTCGCGCAGCAGCGTCGCCGCGTGCCAGAACGCCAGGTGCGGTTCGTCCGGCACCGGCAGGTCGGCGTGCGCGGCGTACAGCGGCCGGGCGTGGCGGGTGCAGGCCTCCGCGGCGCGCAGGGCCAGCCCGGCGGCCTCCGCCATCTCGGGGGAGGCGACGGCCTCCTCGCCGAGCAACCGGCGCAGTGTCGAGTCGGCGGCGCGCAGCCGCGCGTCGAGCGCCGCCTGGGGCGAGGCGACGGACCACACGGCGGGCAGGTGGCGGGACACCAGCTCGTGGTTGAAGTTGTAGAAGGTGGACGTGACCGCCCCGGCCCCGACGGCGCCCAGCGCGGCGCCGCGAGCGGCGAAGTAGGCCGCCCGCGCGTCGTCGATGCCGAGCTTGCCGAACTCCTCACCCAGGTCGGGGGAGAAGTAGACGCAGGAGTGCAGGGGGTTGACCGAATTGTGGCAGCGACGCCCGGCGCGGGGCGGAAGAGTACTCATGCCTGCACGTTACCGACTGGTCAGTACGTCGTAAAACCCCGGCGCCGCAGTGACATGGCCCACGCCCCCGGTATGGCAGGAAAGGTGGGGAACTCGTCATTGCAGCCATCGGGCCCGGTCGCCCAGGATGGCAGACATGAAGCAGCGATCCGTACTCGTCGTCCTCTTCGAGGACGTCCTGAGCCTCGATGTGAGCGGCCCGATGGAGGTCTTCGCCGGGGCGTCCCGTACCCCTGGTGTCTCCTACGAGCTGCGCACCGCCTCCCTGACCGGTGCGCCGGTCCGCTGCTCCAACGGCCTCACCCTGGTCCCCGACGGCGCTCTCGCCGACGCGGACGTGCCCGACATGCTCCTCGTCCCCGGCGGCTCCGGGACCCGCACCCCCGACCCGGCGCTGGTCGACTGGCTGCGTGAGAACGCCCCGCGCGCCGGGCAGTTGGTCTCCGTCTGTTCCGGTGCCCTGCTGCTCGCGGAGGCGGGGCAGCTCGACGGCCACCGCGTGACCACCCACTGGTCCGTCTGCGAGACGCTCGCCCGTGACCATCCGGCGGTCGAGGTGGACCCTGACCCGATCTTCGTGCGCGACGGAAGGCTGGCCACCTCGGCCGGTGTCACCGCCGGCATCGATCTCGCCCTGGCCCTCGTCGAGGAGGACCACGGCCGCGACGTGGCGCTCGCGGTGGCCCGCCACCTCGTCGTGTTCCTGCGGCGCCCGGGGAACCAGGCCCAGTTCAGCGCCCAGCTCACCGCCCAGACGGCCGTCCGTGAACCCCTCCGGGCCGTTCAGCACTGGATCACCGAGCACCCGGACGCCGACCTCTGCGTGGAGGCGCTGGCGGCCCGGGCCAGGCTCTCACCCCGTCACTTCGCCCGTGCCTTCCAGGCCGAGACCGGCCTCACCCCGGGCCGGTACGTCGAGCGCGTCCGCCTCGAACAGGCACGCCGGCTCCTGGAGGACACCACCGACGGTGTCGCGGGAATCTCCCGCGCCAGCGGCTACGGCACCCCGGAGGCCATGCGCCGCGCCTTCGTCAAGGCACTCGGTACGGCGCCCGCCGAATACCGCCGCCGCTTCCACTCCCAGCCCGCCTGAGCAACGCACGCGCAGCCCGCCCGCAACGTAAGGAACACCGTGCAGATCGCCATCGTGCTCTTCGAACGCTTCACCGCCCTCGACGCCGTGGGCCCCTACGAGATCCTCAGCCGCGCCCCCGGCGCCGAGACCGTCTTCGTCGCCGAGCGGACCGGGGCCGTACGCAACGACAGCGGGAGCCTCGCGCTCCACGCCGACCGTACGCTCGCCGAAGTCTCCGCGCCCGACCTGGTGATCGTGCCCGGCGGTCCCGGGCAGAGCGCCCAGATGGAGAACGAGACGCTGCTGGAATGGCTGCGCACGGCCGATGCCACCAGCACCTGGACGACCTCGGTGTGTACCGGGTCGCTGCTGCTCGCCGCGGCCGGACTGCTCGACGGCCGTCGAGCCACCTCGCACTGGCTCGCCCTCGACATCCTCAAGAAGTACGGCGCCGAGCCGACCGGTGAGCGCGTCGTCCTCGACGGCAAGTACGTCACGGCCGCAGGGGTGTCGTCCGGCATCGACATGGGCCTCACCCTGCTCGGCCGGATCGCCGGCGACGAGCACGCCCAGGCCGTCCAACTGCTCACCGAGTACGACCCCCAGCCGCCCTACGACGCCGGATCCCCCGAGAAGGCCCCGGCCGCCCTGGTCGAGAAGTTCCGTACGAGCAGCCGGTTCAGCCTCCGGTAGAAGCCGCCCGGCCAGGTCCCGTGACCCAGCTGAAGCGGGGCGTACGGCGCTCCATGAAGGCGGCGACACCCTCAGCGGTGTCGCCGCTTCCGCGCGCCTGCTCCGCCCAGTACGCGTCCCGGTCCTCGCGTCCGTCGGCGAACTCCTTCGCGGCCGCCTGGGTCAGCTGCGAACGCGACGCCAGTACCTGCGCGAACGCCAGCACCCGGGCGTCGAGTCCGCCCGTCGGCAGCACCTCGTCCACCAGCCCCGTGCGCAGGGCCCGTTCCGTGCCGATCAGCTCGCCGGAGAAGAGCAGGAACTTCGCGGCCGCCGGGCCGACCAGCGCGACCAGCCGCCGGGTCGACGACGCGGCGTAGACGATCCCGAGCTTGGCCGGTGTCACCCCGAACGACGCCCCCTCCTCGGCGAACCGCAGATCACAGGCGGCCGCGAGCTGGCTGCCGCCGCCCACGCAGTATCCGCGCACGGCGGCCAGCGTGGGCCGGGGAAAGGCGGCCAGCGCCTCCTCGGCCCGCACGGCGAGCTCCTGCGCACGGCTGCCCGGCTCCCGGAGCGAGGTGATGTCGGCGCCGGCGCAGAAGGTGTCCCCGGCGCCGGTGAGCACCAGCACCCGTACGGCCGGGTCGGCGGCCAGCCGCTCCAGGAGTCCGGGCAGCGACCGCCACATGTCCGCGCTCATCGCGTTCCGCTTGGCGGAGTTGCTGATGACGACGGTGGCGACGCCGTCGGCAACGGTGTGTACCAGCCGCGCCTGCTCCCGGGGATCCATGCGCCGGATGCTATCCGTACGGTCCGTACCCATGATCAAGAAGGGGTCGCGAAGCGGGCACGCACCGTGAGGAGCTGTCGATGGCCGGTCCCACGACCGAGGGCAGGAGGCTCCACCGCCGTTTCGGCGGACTCGCCCTACTGTTCGACGGGCTGGGGCTGATCGCGATCGGGATCGGCGGGCGACGGATCGTCAGCCTGGTGACGGACCAGATGACGCCCGAAGAGGACGAGAAGTAGTCCAATCACCTGACGCTGTCATACCCGCTCGGTCACATTGCATCGATAAGTGACTACTTGTGGTCAGAAGCTCGGTCCGGACCAAGCTGTTCCCGACACTCATTACTCGATAGTCAGTGACGTGCGAGTCGAGAGCGGGTGCCGGTCTATGGAGAGCCGCGGGAGTGTACCGGCCCATCCCGTGTCGTACGAGGGAGTGTGGCGTTTCACCGCCCCCGCCGTCGACGTCTCGGTGCCGCAAGCCCGGCACGCGGTGCGGGACCTGCTGAACCGGCAGGGGGTGCCCGTGGAGGACGACGTCCTTCAGGGCCTGCTGCTGATCGTCTCGGAACTGGTCACCAACGCCGTGAAGCACGCCGCACTGCTCTCGCCCGAACTCGCGGTCGAGGTGGCCATCGGGGCGGAATGGATCAGGGTGTCCGTCGAGGACAACCACCCCTACCGCCCCACCGCCCTGGTGACCGACTACGCGCAGACGGGCGGCCGAGGCCTGCTGCTGGTCCGTGAGGTCACGGCGGAGGCGGGCGGCACCTGTGACGTGGAGCACACGGCGGGTGGCGGAAAGATCATCTGGGCGGCGCTGCCGCTGAAGGCCCCGTTCTGACCGCCCCCGCCGGACGGCCGCTCACCAGCCCGCGGAAGGCCCCGTCAGCTCCCTGATCGCGGGCCGCGCGGCGTCCAGCACCGTCATGAACCAGGCCGAGAACGGCGCGGCGGCGTGCCGCTCCGCGAGCTCACCCGCGGTCACGAAAGCCGTCTCGCCGACCTCCTCCGTATCCGGCCGCAGCCGCTCCTGCGCCATCCCGACGAACAGGTGGTTGAACTCCTGCTCCACCAGGCCCGAGACGGGGTCCGGATGGTTGTAGCGGACCGTGCCCGCGGCCGCGAGCAGCGAGGGCGAGATGCCGAGCTCCTCGTACGTACGCCGGGCGGCGGCCGCGAAGGGCGCCTCACCGGGGTACGGATGACCGCAGCAGGTGTTGGACCACACGCCGGGGGAGTGGTACTTGCCGAGCGCGCGGCGCTGCAGCAGCAACCGTCCCTGTTCGTCGAAGAGGAACACGGAGAACGCCCGGTGCAGCTGGCCCGGTGCCTGGTGGGCGGCGAGTTTCTCCGCGATGCCGATGGTGGTGCCGTCCTCGTCGACCAGTTCGAGCATGATCGCTTCTGCTGTGCCGTTCGACGAGTTGTGCGCCGCGGTGGCTGGTGTGGTCGGCATACCCATCCTTCGCTTTGGTTCCCGGCCTCGTGCGCCGGACCCCTCGAGTCCGGACAAGTCTGCCGCACAAAAGCCGCTTGTCCGTACTTCGGGTGCTGGCATGTCCGGTCCGACGCACCCTGACGGCGCGGCGGACCGGACACCGCGTCAGACCCCGAAGGCGTCCGGATACTGGATGCTGCCCGTGGGCACCGGGGCGGAATCGTCGAGCCGCAGAGCCATCAGGGCCTCGTCGGGAACATCGAAAGCGACTCCGATCCCGAACCGCGACGCCGGTACGAAGCCGAACGCCGGGTAGTACTGCGGATGGCCCAGCACCAGCACGAGCGGCTCACCCCGCAGCCGGGCCGCGTCCAGCACGGCACGCACGACCGCACGGCCCGCACCCCTGCGCTGATGCGGGGGCGCGGTCGCCACCGGGGCCAGCGCCAGCGCCGGCGCGTCCCCGACCCGGCACCGGGTCAGCAGCGCGTGTGCGGCGACGGATCCGTCCGGCGCCTCGGCCACGTACGAGAGACCGGGCAGCCAGGCGCCGGGATCCAGGCGCAGGGCATCGACCAGATCGGCCTCGGCCCGCGTCGGGAACGCCGCCGTGTTGACGGCGTGCACGGCATCGCGGTCCGCCGCGGTCTCCGGACGGGTCCGCCACCGGGAGTCGGCAGGCCGCAGGACGTAGCCGGCGTAGCCGTACTCCGTGCCGTGGTCGCGGCGCATCGCCAGCTCCTCGGCGGTGGCCGCGAGGGCCTGCGCCATACCGGGAGCCGAGGGATCGACGGCCGCGGCCCGTTCGGCGAGGGGGACGTAGTACTCGTCCCAGTCGCTCCCGGGTTGCAGCAGCACCCCGAGCACATGGCAGCCCGCCGCCACGGCGGCGGCCGTGTGGGCCGCGACCGGGCGCAGGGAGCCGTGCCGCTCCCAGAACGCACGGGCCTCGCCGGCCGGCGCGTCCGTGGTCCAGACACACTCGGTGATCACCATCGAGCCACCGGGGGAGAGCAGGCGCTGCCAGTCACGAAGCGCCGTGTCGAACCCGATGATGTACGCGGAACCCTCGGCCCAGACCAGGTCGAAGGTGCCGTCCGTGAACCCGGGACCGCCGAGGTCCGCCATGTCGGCCCGGACGGTGTGGATCCGGTCGCCGAGGCCACGTGCCTCGGCCGCCTCGCGCAGTTCGTCGAGGAACGGCTGGTGCACATCGACCGCGGTCACCTCGGCACCCGCCTCGGCGGCGAGCAGCAGGGCGGCCCTGCCCGGACCGCAGCCCAGGTCCAGGACGCGCGGGCGGCGAGGCTGCGGGCCCGCGAGGGCGAGCAGCCGCCGGGTGGTCGCGTCGGAGCCCGGACTCTGCCGGGGCAGCCGGTGGTGCAGTGCGAAGAAAGCGTGGAACGGGTGGTCGGTCAACGTGGGAAACCCTTGGGTGAGAGGGCTCCGGCCGACGCGGCGACGAGGAGACAGCCGAGGCGCTAGCCCGGAACCCGGGAGATGAGGAAGGACCGATTGCTGCGCGGGGCAGCCGCCGTCACGACAGTCATCAACCTCAGCTCCTTCACTCTCACGGGCTTCGCACGCGAACGTACGCCGGAGACCCTAACACCCGGTCCCGGTCCCGGTGCCGGTCAGTGGCAGAGCTTCGCCTCGTGCTCCGCATGGCCGCTCGGCTCCAGCTGGAAGGTGCAGTGCTCCACGTCGAAGTGATGACCGAGACAGCCCTGCAGGTCGTGCAGGAGCTTCTCGTGGCCGATCGAGTCCAGCATCTCCTGGTGCACGACCACGTGCGCGGAGAGCACCGGCATCCCGGAGGTGATCGTCCAGGCGTGCAGGTCGTGGACGTCCAGCACCCCGGGAAGGGCGGTGATGTGGGCGCGCACCTCCGCCATGTCGACACCCTTGGGCGCCGATTCCAGAAGCACGTCGAGCGTCTCGCGCAGGAGCTTCACCGTACGGGGGACGATCATGAGGCCGATCAGCAACGAGGCGATCGGGTCGGCGGCCTGCCAGCCCGTGGCCATGATGATGCCCGCCGACACCAGGACGGTGACCGAGCCGAGGGTGTCCGCGACGACCTCGAGATAGGCCCCCCGCACATTGAGGCTGTCCTTCTGCCCGCGCATCAGCAGGGACAGCGAGACGACGTTGGCGACCAGACCGACGGAGGCGAACACGATGGCCAGACCGCCCCTGGTCTCGGCCGGGGTGACGAAACGGTCCACGGCTTCGAAGACCAGGTAGCCGCCGACTCCCAGGAGCAGCAGGCAGTTGGCCAGCGCCGCGAGGATCTCCGCGCGGGCGAAGCCGAAGGTGCGGTTGGGTCCCGAGGGCCTGTTGGCGAAGTGGATCGCGAGCAGGGCCATGCCGAGTCCGAGTGCGTCCGTGGCCATGTGGGCCGCGTCCGCGATCAGCGCGAGCGAGTCGGCGAGCAGCCCGCCCACGATTTCCATGACCATGACGCCGAGCGTGATGCCCAGGGCGACCTTGAGCCGGCCCTTGTACGCGGCGGCGGCCGTGCCCGTCGGGGGCGGCCCTCCGTGCGCGTGCCCGTGATCGTGGCCAGCCCCCATGGGAACGCCTCCGCAACGCGTCGTACCACTCGGGCGGCGATCGCCCGATGTGGCCAGTGAACTACGGGCGGGGGGTACCGGGCAACACGGCACTGAACACCGTTGTCATGTGCCCTGACCTGCGGAAACGTTCGCAGGTCAGGGCGTCGGCCGAGTGCTGCGGGCTACTTCGCGCGGGCCTCGGGGTGGCGCAGGCACCAGCCCTCCCAGGCCGACTCGACCATCTCGCGCACCCCGCGCCGGGCCGTCCAGCCCAGTTCCTCGGTCATCCGCGCGGCAGAGGCGACGGCCCTGGCCGCGTCACCGGGCCTGCGCGGTTCGATCACGGGCTCCGTGGGCAGGCCGCTGACCTCGCTCACCAGATCGGCGAGCTCACGCACCGAGACGCCTTCACCGCGGCCGATGTTCACGGTCAGGTCGCCGGCGAAGCCGGGCTCCGACAGTCTCCGGGCCACCGCGAGGTGCGCGTCGGCGAGGTCGGCGACGTGGATGTAGTCGCGGACGCAGGTGCCGTCGGGCGTCGGGTAGTCGTCACCGAAGATCCGCGGGGCCTCGCCGCGCGTCAGCCGGTCGAAGATCATGGGCACGACGTTGTAGACCCCCGTGTCCGACAGTTCGGGCTCCGCGGCCCCGGCCACGTTGAAGTAGCGCAGACAGGCGGTCGAGACCGAGTGCGCCCGGCCCGTCGCCCGCACCAGCCATTCACCGGCCAGCTTGGTCTCGCCGTAGGGGTTGATCGGGGCGCACGGAGTCTCCTCGGTGATGAGCTCCGTGTCCGGAACCCCGTACACCGCGGCCGAGGAGGAGAAGAGGAAACGCCGCACACCGGCCGCGACCACCGCCTCCAGCAGCACGGCGAGCCCGGTCACGTTCTCCCGGTAGTAGACGAGGGGCTTCTCGACGGACTCGCCGACCTGCTTCTTCGCCGCGAGGTGCACCACACCGGTCACCTCGTGCTCGGCCAGCACCCGGTCCAGCAGCGCACGGTCGGAGGCCGAGCCGCGCACCAGAGGAACGTCCGCGGGCAGTCGCCCCTCGATGCCCGTCGAGATGTCGTCGAGCACCACGACTCTCTCGCCCGCCCCCGTCATGGCCTTCGCCACATGTGCTCCGATGTAACCGGCCCCGCCTGTGATCAACCACGTCATACGCGTCAGCTTATGCGCTGGCCCTGCGCGGTTTGTGGGGCGAGGTGCTGATCGACGATGATGATCGCGAACAGCGCCGCATGATGGCCGGTTCGCCCGAACGGAGCACAAACGGGCGGTGAACTCGGTCTTCCGTTCATCCGATAGCCTCAGCCGACGTGCCGCAGGCCCGCCCGAGGGCCGCACTGTCGCGCGCCTTTCCCGTCAGCACCAAGGAGTGAGTTCGTCTGTCGACCGCCATCCTCACCGGTGCGCCGGTACCCGGATCGTCGCTCGAGGACGATCTGCGGTCACTCGGCTTTGACGTACGGGCAGCAGCCGACGCCTCCGAGGCCGCCGAACTGCTCGCCGCGGTCCCCGCGAGCCGTCGCGTCGCGCTCGTGGACCCACGCTTCGTCGGCCACGTCCATGCCCTCAGGCTCGGACTGACCGACCCCCGCTTCGCCGCCGCCACCGTCCCCGGAGCGCTCACCGCGCAGCCCGAGGCACGGGACGCGCTGCTCCGAGCCCTGCGCGGGGCCGTGGCAGCCGTGGGCGCGGGAAGCCCCGTCGCGCCCACCGGCGCCGAAACCGTCGCCGAGGACCGCACGGTCCCCGGCCGGCTCGCCGTCGCCCTGGACGCCGAGGGCACCGCCGTGCAGCGCCCCGAGCTCGGCTCGCTCACCGCCGAGGTACCCACCGGTCCCGAGGACCGGAGTGCCGCTCAGGCCGCCGTCGACGCCGTCGACGACGAGGCCGTACGGCTGCGCAGCGCGGTGAAGGCCCACGACGGCTTCTTCACGACGTTCTTCATCAGCCCGTACTCGCGCTACATCGCCCGCTGGTGCGCCCGCCGGGGCTTCACCCCGAACCAGGTCACCACCGCCTCGCTGATCACCGCACTCATCGCGGCCGGCAGCGCGGCGACGGGCACCCGCGCGGGCTACGTCGCGGCCGGGGTACTGCTGCTCCTCTCCTTCGTCCTGGACTGCACCGACGGGCAGCTCGCCCGCTACTCACTGCAGTACTCGACGATGGGCGCCTGGCTGGACGCCACCTTCGACCGGGCCAAGGAGTACGCGTACTACGCGGGCCTCGCCCTCGGTGCCGCCCGCGGCGGCGACGACGTATGGGTCCTCGCGCTCGGCGCGATGGTGCTCCAGGCCTGCCGGCATGTCGTCGACTTCTCGTTCAACGAGGCCAATCACGACGCGGTCTCCAACACGAGCCCCACCGCCGCGCTCTCGGACCGGCTCGACAGCGTCGGCTGGACCGTCTGGCTGCGCCGGATGATAGTCCTGCCCATCGGCGAACGCTGGGCCATGATCGCCGTGCTCACCGCGGTGACCACCCCCCGTGTCGTCTTCTACGCCCTGCTCGTCGGATGCGCGCTGGCCGCCTGCTACACCACGGCCGGACGGCTGCTGCGCTCGCTGACCCGCAAGGCGCAGCGCACCGACCGGGCCGCCGTCGCACTGGCCGACCTCGCCGACTCGGGACCGCTCGCGCAGGCCGTGGCCGGCGCGGTCCGCCGCCCGCGCGGGGGCTTCATCGCCCCGCTGCTGGCCCTCGTCGGCGCACTGGTGATCGTCGCCGCAGCCCTGTTCGCTCCGTACGGCAGCCGGCTGACCGTCGGCGCGGCAGCGGTGTACGCGGTCGTCTCCGGTCTCGCGGTCTCGCGGCCGCTCAAGGGCGCGCTCGACTGGCTCGTACCCCCGGTCTTCCGTGCCGCGGAGTACTGCACGATTCTGGTGCTGGCTGCCCGCAGTGATGTGCCGCACGCCGTTCCCGCGGCATTCGGCCTGGTTTCGGCCGTCGCCTACCATCACTACGACACGGTGTACCGCATCCGAGGTGGTACCGGCGCACCGCCCCGGTGGCTGGTGCGCACCATCGGCGGGCACGAGGGCCGGACCCTGGTCGTGGCCGTACTCGCCGCCGTACTGACCCGGAGTTCAGGATTTACCACGGCTCTCACCGCGCTCGCGGCGGCCGTGGCTCTGGTGGTGCTCGTGGAGTCCATCCGCTTCTGGGTGTCCTCCTCGGCCCCCGCTGTACACGACGAAGGAGAACTCGCATGATCGGCCTCGTACTGGCAGCCGGTGCAGGACGACGTCTGCGTCCGTACACGGACACGCTGCCCAAGGCCCTGGTGCCCGTGGACGGCGAGAAGACGGTCCTGGACCTGACGCTGGCCAACTTCGCCGAGGTCGGACTCACCGAGGTCGCGATCGTCGTCGGCTACCGCAAGGAAGCCGTCTACGCCCGCAAGGCCGAGTTCGAGGCGACGTACGGCGTGAGCCTGACGCTCATCGACAACGACAAGGCCGAGGAGTGGAACAACGCCTACTCCCTCTGGTGCGCCCGTGACGTCCTGAAGAAGGGCGTCATCCTCGCCAACGGCGACACCGTGCACCCGGTCTCCGTCGAGAAGACCCTCCTGGACGCCCGCGGCAAGGGCCAGAAGATCATCCTCGCCCTCGACACGGTGAAGAACCTCGCCGACGAGGAGATGAAGGTCATCACGGACGGCGAGAAGGGTGTGCGGCGGATCACCAAGCTGATGGACCCGGCCACCGCGACCGGCGAGTACATCGGCGTCACGCTGATCGAGCCCGAGGCCGCCGAGGAGCTCGCCGACGCGCTGAAGGTCACCTTCGAGCGCGACCCCGACCTCTACTACGAGGACGGCTACCAGGAGCTCGTGAACCGCGGCTTCACCGTCGACGTGGCCCCCATCGGCGAGGTCACCTGGGTCGAGATCGACAACCACGACGACCTCGCCCGCGGCAGGGAGATCGCGTGCCGGTACTGACCCGCCTCATCCCGTCCCCGGTCGTCGTCGACATCCGGCGCGGCGCGATGGACGATCTGGCCGGTCTCCTCGCCGACCAGCGGATCTCCGCGTCGGGCAAGCTCGCCATCGCGATCAGCGACGGTTCCGGGCGCGCCCTGCGCGAGCGGCTCGCTCCGGTGCTGCCGGGGGCCGACTGGTACCCGGTCGCCGACGGCACGATCGACTCCGCGGTGCGGCTCGCCGACGGCATCAAGGGCAACCGCTACGACGCCGTCGTCGGCCTCGGCGGCGGCAAGATCATCGACGTGGCGAAGTACGCCGCGGCACGGGTCGGCATGCCCATGGTCGCCGTGGCGACGAACCTGTCCCACGACGGGCTCTGTTCCCCGGTCGCGACCCTGGACAACGACAACGGGCGCGGCTCCTACGGAGTCCCCACCCCGATCGCGGTGGTCATCGACCTCGACGTGATCCGCCAGGCCCCCGCACGCTACGTGCGCTCGGGCATCGGCGACGCGGTCTCCAACATCTCCTGCGTCGCCGACTGGGAACTCGCCCACGAGATCCAGGGCGAGGAGATCGACGGACTCGCGGCGGCCATGGCACGTCAGGCGGGCGAAGCCGTACTGCGCCACCCCGGCACCGTCGGCGACGACGCCTTCCTCAAGGTGCTGGCCGAGGGACTCGTCCTGACCGGCATCTCGATGTCGGTCGCCGGGGACTCCCGGCCCGCCTCGGGCGGCTGCCACGAGATCAACCACGCCTTCGACCTGCTGTACCCGAAGCGTGCCGCCAGCCACGGCGAGCAGGTCGGCCTCGGCGCCTGCTTCGCCATGCACCTTCGGGGCGCACGCGAGGAGTCGCTGCACATGGCGTCCGTACTGCGGCGCCACGGGCTGCCCGTGCTGCCCGACGACATCGGCTTCACCGCCGAAGAGTTCGTGCGGGCCGTCGAGTACGCCCCTCAGACGCGCCCGGGACGCTTCACGATCCTGGAACACCTCAACCTGTCCACCGACCAGATCAGGGACGCGTACGCCGACTATGCAAAAGCCATCCATAGCTGAACTCCGCCCGGTCGTGCACCCTCCGGGCGTGAAGGACCGGCGCAGTGGCGAGCACTGGGCAGGTCGGCTCTACATGCGCGAGATCTCGCTGCGCATCACCCGGCACCTGGTGACCACCAAGGTCACGCCCAACCAGCTGACCTACGTGATGACCGTCGCCGGCGTGCTCGCGGCACCCGCCCTGCTGGTCCCGGGCATCCCCGGGGCCCTGCTCGGCGTGCTCGCCGTCCAGCTCTACCTTCTGTTCGACTGTGTCGACGGCGAAGTGGCCCGCTGGAAGAAGCAGTTCTCGCTGGGCGGGGTCTACCTGGACCGGGTGGCCGCCTATCTGTGCGACGCGGCGGTGCTGGTCGGCTTCGGCCTGCGTGCCGCCGACCTGTGGGGCCCGGGGCGCGTCGACTGGCTGTGGGCCTTCCTGGGCACGCTCGCCGCGCTCGGCGCCATCCTGATCAAGGCCGAGACCGACCTCGTCGGCGTCGCGCGCCACCAGGGCGGGCTGCCGCCCGTCAAGGAGTCCGCGTCCGAGCCGCGCTCCTCCGGCATGGCGCTCGCCCGACGGGCCGCCGGCGCGCTCAAGTTCCACCGGCTCATCCTCGGCATCGAGGCGTCGCTGGTCATCCTGGTGGTCGCCGTCCTCGACACGGTCAGGGACGACCTCTTCTTCAGCCGCCTCGCGGTCGCCGTCATGGCGGGCATCGCCCTTCTCCAGACCGTCCTGCACCTGGTGTCGATCCTCGCGTCCAGCAGGCTGAAGTGAGCTCCCCCATGAAACTCGGCGCAGTCATCATCACCATGGGCAACCGTCCGGACGAGCTGCGCGCCCTCCTCGACTCGGTCGCCAAGCAGGACGGCGACCGGATCGAGGTGGTCGTGGTCGGCAACGGCGCCTCGGTCCCCGACGTCCCCGCGGGCGTGCGGACCGTGGAACTGCCCGAGAACCTCGGCATTCCCGGTGGCCGCAACGTCGGCATCGAGGCGTTCGGCCCTTCCGGCGCCGACGTGGACGCACTGCTGTTCCTCGACGACGACGGGCTGCTGCCGAACACGGACACCGCCGAGCTGTGCCGGCAGGCCTTCGGGACGGATCCGGAACTCGGCATCGTCACCTTCCGTATCGCGGACCCGGACACCGGGGTCACCCAGCGCCGGCACGTGCCGCGACTGCGTGCCTCCGACCCGATGCGCTCGTCCCGGGTGACGACGTTCCTGGGCGGTGCGAACGCCGTACGCACCCAGGTGATCGCCGAGGTCGGCGGACTGCCGGACGAGTTCTTCTACGCGCACGAGGAGACCGATCTGGCCTGGCGTGCCCTGGACGCCGGCTGGATGATCGACTACCGCGCGGACATGGTGCTCAACCACCCCACGACCGCTCCCTCGCGGCATGCGGTGTATCACCGCATGGTGGCCCGCAACCGGGTCTGGCTCGCCCGCCGGAACCTGCCCGCGCCGCTCGTGCCCGTGTACGTCGGTGTCTGGCTGCTGCTCACCCTGGTCCGCAGGCCGTCCATGCCCGCGCTCAAGGCGTGGTTCGGCGGTTTCCGGGAAGGCTGGGCGAAGCCCTGCGGTCCCCGGCGCCCCATGAAATGGCGTACAGTCTGGCGGCTGACCAGACTGGGCCGACCACCTGTGATCTGAGAAGCTCTTCTCTGAGACCATGAGGCGTATTTTTCGTACGGGACCCTGTCCGCCTTGGCCGCGCCCGCGACCGGCTGCGCATTGTGAAGACGAGAGTTTCAACTTGTGAGTGAGACAACCCACGACGGTGGGGTCGCGTTGAGCACCCCACCGTCCGCCGACGAGGGGCTCAGCGCGTCCCAGGTGGCCGCCAAGTACGGCCTGACTGTGAGCGGCGCCCGGCCCGGGCTGTTCGAATACATCCGTCAGCTCTGGGGCCGCCGTCACTTCATCCTGGCGTTCTCCAGGGCGAAGCTGACCGCGCAGTACAGCCAGGCCAAGCTCGGCCAGCTGTGGCAGGTGGCCACGCCCCTGCTGAACGCGCTGGTCTACTTCCTGATCTTCGGACTCATCCTGGGCACCGCGAGGGGGATGAGCCAGGAGGTCTTCATCCCGTTCCTGGTGACAGGGGTCTTCGTCTTCACGTTCACCCAGAGCTCGGTCATGGCTGGGGTGCGGTCCATCGCCGGCAACCTCGGCCTCGTCCGCGCCCTGCACTTCCCCCGTGCCTCACTGCCCATCTCCTTCTCGCTGCAGCAGCTCCAGCAGCTGATGTACTCGATGATCGTGCTGCTGGCCGTGACGGTGGGATTCGGCAGTTACCCCTCGCTCTCGTGGCTGCTGGTGATCCCGGCGCTGGCGATGCAGTTCCTGTTCAACATGGGCCTGGCCCTGGTCATGGCCCGGCTGGGCAGCAAGACTCCCGACCTGGCGCAGCTGATGCCGTTCGTCATGCGGACCTGGATGTACGCCTCGGGCGTCATGTTCTCCATCCCGGTCATGCTGGCGGGCAAGCCGCAGTGGATCGCCGACGTGCTGCAGTACAACCCGGCGGCCATCTACATGGACCTGGTCCGCTTCGCGCTCATCGACGGCTACGGCTCCGAGAACCTGCCGCAGCACGTCTGGGCCGTCGGGCTCGCCTGGTCGCTCCTGGTGGGCGTCGCCGGCTTTGTGTACTTCTGGAAGGCAGAGGAACGGTACGGCCGTGGCTGAGGAAACGTCCCAGGGGCACATCCCCACCGTCATCGCCGACGACGTGCACATCGTGTACCGGGTCAACGGCACGGGCGGCGGCAAGGGCAGCGCCACCGCGGCGCTGAGCCGGATCATGCGCCGGGGCAAGGGCGAGCCGCGCGGCGTCCGCAAGGTGCACGCGGTGCGGGGTGTCTCCTTCACCGCGTACCGGGGCCAGGCGATCGGCCTCATCGGCACCAACGGCTCAGGCAAGTCCACCCTGCTTCGGGCCATCGCCGGACTCCTGCCCACGGAGCACGGCAAGGTGTACACGGACGGTCAGCCGTCGTTGCTGGGTGTCAACGCCGCGCTCATGAGCGATCTGACCGGTGAGCGCAACGTCGTGCTCGGCGGTCTCGCGATGGGCATGAGCCGTGAGGAGATCCACGAGCGGTACGACGACATCGTGGAGTTCTCCGGGATCAACGAGAAGGGCGACTTCATCACCCTGCCGATGCGGACGTACTCCTCGGGTATGGCGGCGCGGCTGCGTTTCTCCATCGCCGCGGCCAAGAACCACGATGTCCTCATGATCGACGAGGCCCTCGCCACCGGTGACCGCAAGTTCCGGGTCCGCTCGGAGGCGCGGATCCGTGAGCTGCGCAAGGAAGCGGGCACCGTCTTCCTGGTCAGCCACAACAACACCACCATCAGGGAGACCTGCGACCGGGTGCTGTGGCTGGAGAAGGGCGAGCTCCTGATGGACGGCTCCACCGACGAGGTCCTCAAGGCCTATGAGCGGGAGACCGGCAAGTAGTCCCGCAGGACCGAGTGGCCCTCGCCGGAGTGCAGCGGCGGGGGCCACTGCGGCGTCCGGCTCCGGGGCAGCGGAGACGTGCGACGGCTCGCGGGGCCATCTCCTCCCGGCGGATGACGTCAATTGCCCTGAATCCGGGGAAGGTTGGCGGAGATCGAAGCGTTGTACAGGGGTGCGTCGCACCCCTGCGCAGGCTTGTGCGCTGTACAACGTAAGCTGTACCGGTGCTGATTCGCGGCAATGTGGGGGGATACGCCCCCCGCCCATCGCTCCTGGTGAGCCCGTCGCACTCGGGAGAATGAGCGGCGTGTCCGAAAAGGGATGTTTTGGGTCGGCAGTGTAGAACGGGAGATATGACGGCAACGATGGAAAATCTCCAGCTCCGACGTGGTTTCGCCGTCCCCGCGTCGGGCGGTACGCAGTGATCCGTACCCAGCAGGCGCGTACCGACGCCGCCGCAACCGGCACGCTCGACAAGGCCGCGGACGAGAACTTCCCCGTGGCCCCCTTCTTCCTGCCCCGCGCCTGGCGCGACGACCTGATGGCGGTCTACGGCTTCGCCCGCCTCGTCGACGACATCGGTGACGGCGACCTCGCCCCCGGCGGCGCCGACGCGCGCCACCTCGGCCTCGAGCCCGGACAGACCGAGGACCGGCTCGCCATGCTCGACGCCCTCGAGGCCGATCTGCACCGGGTCTTCGCCGGCTCGGCCGAAGTGCCGCGCCACCCCCTGCTGCGCGCCCTGCGCCCCACCGTGCGAGGCTGCGCGCTCACCCCCGAACCCTTCCTCGGCCTCATCGAGGCCAACCGGCAGGACCAGAAGATCCGCCGCTACGGGACGTACGCGGAGCTCCAGGCCTACTGTGAGCTCTCCGCCAACCCCGTCGGCCGGCTGGTCCTGCAGATCACCGGCACCTCGAGCCCCGAACGGATCCGGCGCTCGGACGCCGTCTGCACCGCGCTGCAGATCGCCGAGCACCTGCAGGACGTCGCCGAGGACCTCGGCCGCGACCGGATCTACCTCCCCGCCGACGACATGGCCCGCTTCCATGTCCGTGAATCAGACCTGGCCGTACCGTCCGGGGGCGCATCGCTGCGCGCCCTGGTCGCGTTCGAGGCGGAACGCGCTCATGACCTGCTGGACGAAGGCATTCCCCTGGTGGGTAGTGTCAACGGCAGGCTCAAGCTGCTGCTCGCCGGATTCGTCGCCGGAGGGCGAGCCGCCCTCACCGCGATCTCGGCCGCCGGGTTCGACGTACTGCCCGGACCGCCCAGGCCCACCGCGCCCAGACTGCTGCGCGAAGTGGGAGTTGTCCTGCGAAGAGCGCACAGAGAGGGGTGAGCCGGACCGTGGAGGGACAGACGACGTACATGTCGGCACCGGTACAGGCCGCGTACAGCTACTGCGAGGCCGTCACCGGACAGCAGGCCCGTAACTTCGCGTACGGCATCAGGCTGCTGCCGTACGACAAGCGGCAGGCCATGTCGGCGCTGTACGCCTTCTCCCGTCGGGTCGACGACATCGGCGACGGAGGCCTGGCCCCGGAGACCAAGCGGTCCCGGCTGGAGAGCACCCGCGCCCTGCTCGACCGGGTCAGGAGCGGCGCGGTCGACGAGGACGACACCGACCCGGTGGCCGTCGCGCTCGCCGACGCGGCGCGCCGGTTCCCCCTGCCCCTCGGCGGGCTCGACGAGCTCATCGACGGTGTGCTGATGGACGTGCGCGGCGCGAGCTACGAGACCTGGGACGACCTCAGGACCTACTGCCGCTGTGTCGCGGGTGCCATCGGACGGCTCAGCCTCGGCGTTTTCGGGACGGAACCGGGTGCACCGGGTGCGGACCGTGCCGCGGAGTACGCGGACACGCTCGGCCTGGCGCTCCAGCTCACCAACATCCTCCGCGACGTCCGCGAGGACGCGGGCAACGGGCGCACGTACCTGCCCGCGGACGATCTCGCCAAGTTCGGTTGCTCCGCCGGATTCCACCGGGCGACCCCGCCGCCCGGCTCGGACTTCGCCGGCCTGGTGCACTTCGAGGTCCGGCGCGCCCGGGCCCTGTTCGCCGAGGGCTACCGGCTGCTGCCGATGCTGGACCGGCGCAGCGGCGCCTGTGTCGCCGCCATGGCGGGCATCTACCGTCGCCTCCTCGACCGGATCGAACGCGATCCCGAGGCCGTACTGCGCGGAAGGGTCTCCCTGCCCGGGCACGAGAAGGCCTACGTCGCGGTGCGCGGCCTGTCGGGCCTGGACGCGCGGTACATCTCCCGCCGGACGGCCAGGGGGCGGGTCTGATGTGCCCCGCGAGCGGTACCGGGCGGGCAACCCTCCACCTGTCTGCTGCGTCCCTGAATGCGATGTCTCCGATCTCCGTGATCCGGGCCCGGACGGCCCGGACTCCCGCAGCCCGGCGAAAGGGGGACGCATGAGTGGCCCGAACCGTTCACGTGCGGTCGTCGTCGGCGGCGGCCTGGCCGGAGTCACCTCGGCCCTCCGCCTCGCCGACGCCGGGCTTGACGTGACCCTGCTCGAAGGCCGCCCCAGGCTCGGCGGGCTGGCCTTCTCCTTCCGCCGCGGCGAGCTGTCCGTCGACAACGGCCAGCACGTCTACCTGCGCTGCTGCACCGGCTACCGCTGGTTCCTGGACCGGATCGACGGCGCCCACCTCGCCCCGCTCCAGGACCGCCTCGACGTGCCCGTACTCGACGTCGGAAGGAAGGCCGGACCGCGGCTCGGGCGGCTGCGCCGCACCGGACTTCCCGTACCCCTGCACCTCGCCGCCGGACTCGCCGCGTACCCGCACCTCTCGCTCGCGGAGAAGGCGGGCGTCGCGCGGGCCGCACTGGCACTCGGCCGCCTCGACCCGGCCGACCCCGCGCTCGACGGCATCGACTTCGCGACCTGGCTGCAACGGCACGGGCAGTCCGAGCGGGCCATCGAGGCGCTCTGGGACCTCGTCGGCGTCGCCACGCTCAACGCGACGGCGCCGAACGCCTCCATGGCACTGGCCGCCATGGTCTTCAAGACGGGGCTGCTCTCCGAAGCGGGCGCCGCGGACATCGGCTGGGCCGCGGTCCCGCTGGGCGAGCTGCACGACACCCTCGCCCGCAAGGCGCTCGACTCGGCCGGCGTCAGGACCCAGCTGCGCACCCGGGTCGGCTCGCTCACCCGGACGGACGACGGCCGATGGGCCGTCGGGACGGACAGCGAGGTGATCGAGGCGGAGACCGTCGTCCTCGCCGTGCCCCAGGGCGAGGCCCACGGGCTGCTGCCCGACGGGTCGATCGACTCTCCCCGGCGCCTCCTGGACATCGCCGACGCGCCGATCCTCAACGTTCACGTCGTCTACGACCGCAAGGTGCTGCGCCGGCCGTTCTTCGCAGCCATCGGCTCGCCCGTGCAATGGGTCTTCGACCGTACCGAGCAGTCGGGACTCCAGGGTGAGGGGCAGTACCTCGCACTCTCCCAGTCCGCGGCCCAGGACGAGATCGACCTGCCCGTCGCCGAGCTGCGCAAGCGCTACCTGCCCGAGCTCGAGCGACTCCTCCCGGCCGCCCGCGGCGCGGGGATCCGCGACTTCTTCGTCACCCGGGAGCGCACCGCGACCTTCGCACCCGCCCCGGGAGTGGGACGCCTGAGGCCGGGCGCGGGCACCCGCGCCCCCGGCCTCCACCTGGCGGGGGCATGGACCGCCACCGGCTGGCCCGCCACGATGGAGGGCGCTGTCCGCAGTGGCTTCAGCGCCGCGGACGGCGTACTCCAGGCTCTCGGGCGGCCCCACGAACATCCGCTGCAGGAGGCGGCATGAGCAGTACCACCGGAACAAGAGGAGAGTCTGTGACCCCGGCGAATCCGGCTTACGACACCGTGGCGGAAACCACGGACGTCACCGCGCTTCTGGAGCGCGGAAGGGCCCTGTCAGCGCCGGTGCTGCGAGCTGCCGTGGACCGGCTGGCGCCGCCCATGGACACCGTCGCGGCCTACCACTTCGGCTGGATCGACGCCCACGGCCTGCCCGCCGACGGTGACGGCGGGAAGGCCGTGCGCCCCGCGCTCGCCCTGCTGTCCGCCGAAGCGGCCGGCGCCCCGGCCGAAGCCGGGATCCCCGGCGCGGTCGCCGTCGAACTCGTGCACAACTTCTCGCTGCTGCACGACGACCTGATGGACGGCGACGAGCAGCGCCGCCACCGGGACACCGTCTGGAAGGTGTACGGCCCGGCCCAGGCGATCCTCGTCGGCGACGCGCTCTTCGCCCTGGCCAACGAGGTCCTGCTGGAGCTCGGTACCGTCGAGGCGGGCCGCGCTGCCCGCCGCCTGACCACCGCCTCCCGCAAGCTCATCGACGGGCAGGCCCAGGACATCTCCTACGAGCACCGCGAACGGGTCACCGTCGAGGAGTGCCTGGAGATGGAGGGCAACAAGACGGGCGCCCTGCTCGCCTGCGCCGTCTCCATCGGCGCCGTGCTCGGCGGCGCGGACGACCGCACCGCCGACACCCTGGAGGCGTACGGCTACCACCTCGGCCTCGCCTTCCAGGCGGTCGACGACCTGCTCGGGATCTGGGGCGACCCGGAGGCCACCGGAAAGCAGACGTGGAGCGATCTGCGCCAGCGCAAGAAGTCCCTGCCCGTCGTCGCCGCGCTCGCCGCGGGCGGACCCGCGTCCGCCCGGCTGGGCGACCTCCTCGCCGCCGACGCCAAGAGCAGCGACTTCGACAGCTTCTCCGAAGAGGAGTTCGCCGCGCGAGCGGCACTCATCGAGGAGGCGGGCGGTCGCGAATGGACCGCTCAGGAAGCCCGACGTCAGCATGCGGTAGCCATCGAGGCACTGCATGGTGTCGACATGCCGGAACGTGTGCGGGCGCAGCTCACCGCGCTCGCCGACTTCGTTGTCGTCCGAAAGAGATGATCACCATCCTCATATGAATCGCAGTCGCCGGCGGGCGCCCGAACGGGACGCCCGCCGACGGAGACCCCAGCACAGCAGAGGACCAACTGCACGAAGGGGAAGCCATGACAGCGACGACCGACGGAAGCACCGGGGCCGCGAACCTCCGCGCAGCCTCGGCCAGCGATCCGACCGACACAACCACTGGCGCGGACGACGGTCTGGCCGCCGCGCGGCGGGCCGCGGAACGCTCGGTGGAGCACCTCCTCGGCAGGCAGGACGAGCAGGGCTGGTGGAAGGGGGACCTCGCCACCAACGTCACGATGGACGCCGAGGACCTGCTGCTCCGTCAGTTCCTGGGTATCCAGGACCCGGCCACGGTGCAGGCGGCAGCCCGCTTCATCCGCGGCGAACAGCTCGGCGACGGAACCTGGGCCACTTTCCACGGCGGCCCCGGCGACCTCTCGGCCACCATCGAGGGGTACGTCGCACTCAGGCTGGCCGGAGACCGGACCGACGACCCGCACATGGTCCGGGCGGCACGCTTCGTCCGGGAACAGGGCGGCATCGCGGCGGCCCGGGTCTTCACGCGCATCTGGCTCGCCCTCTTCGGCTGGTGGAAGTGGGACGACCTGCCGGAGCTTCCGCCCGAGCTGATGTTCTTCCCGAAGTGGGTCCCGCTCAACATCTACGACTTCGGCTGCTGGGCCCGCCAGACCATCGTCCCGCTCACCATCGTCTCCGCGAAACGGCCGGTACGTCCCGCCCCGTTCACCCTCGACGAGCTGCACACCGACCCGGAGCACCCGAATCCGCCGGGGCGCATGGCGCCGGTGGCCAGCTGGGACGGTGTCTTCCAGCGGCTCGACAAGGCGCTGCACGCCTATCACCGGGTCGCCCCGCGCAGGCTGCGCCGCGTCGCCATGAACGCCGCGGCCCGCTGGATCATCGAGCGCCAGGAGAACGACGGCTGCTGGGGTGGCATCCAGCCGCCCGCCGTGTACTCCGTCATCGCCCTGCATCTGCTGGGCTACGACCTCGACCACCCGGTGATGAAGGCGGGACTCGCCTCGCTCGACCGGTTCACCGTGTGGCGCGAGGACGGCGCCCGCATGATCGAGGCCTGCCAGTCGCCGGTCTGGGACACCTGCCTCGCCACCATCGCGCTCGCCGACGCCGGGTTGCCCGCCGACCATCCGGCGCTCGTGAGGGCGGCCGACTGGATGCTCGGCGAGGAGATCGTACGACCCGGCGACTGGTCCGTACGCAAGCCCGAACTCGCTCCCGGGGGCTGGGCGTTCGAGTTCCACAACGACAACTACCCCGACATCGACGACACCGCCGAGGTCGTGCTGGCGCTGCGCCGCGTCAGGCACCCGGACCCCGCCAGGCTCGAAGGCGCCATCGAACGCGGGGTGCGCTGGAGCCTCGGCATGCAGTCCCGCAACGGAGCCTGGGGCGCCTTCGACGCGGACAACACCAGCCCCTTCCCGAACCGGCTTCCGTTCTGCGACTTCGGTGAGGTCATCGACCCCCCGTCCGCCGACGTCACCGGGCACGTCGTGGAGATGCTCGCCGTCGAGGGCCGCTCCGACCACCCCCGCACCCGGCGCGGCATCGAGTGGCTCCTCGCCGAACAGGAGGCGAGCGGTGCGTGGTTCGGCCGGTGGGGCGTCAACTACATCTACGGCACCGGGTCCGTGGTGCCCGCCCTCGTCGCGGCGGGGCTGCCGGCCGCCCACCCCTCGGTCCGCAGGGCGGTCGGGTGGCTGGAGTCGGTCCAGAACGACGACGGCGGCTGGGGCGAGGACCTGCGCTCCTACCAGGAGGAGAAGTGGATCGGCCACGGCACCTCGACCGCCTCCCAGACGGCCTGGGCACTCCTGGCGCTCCTCGCCGCCGGGGAGCGTGACAGCAGGTCCGTGGAGCGCGGCATCGCCTGGCTGGCCGAGACCCAGCAGGCGGACGGTTCGTGGGACGAGCCGTACTTCACCGGGACCGGCTTCCCCTGGGACTTCTCCATCAACTACCACCTCTACCGGCAGGTCTTCCCCCTCACCGCACTCGGGCGGTACGTGTACGGAGACCCGTTCGCGAACGGCACCATCGGCGGCGCCGATACGGGCAAGGGGGCCTGATGGGCGACGCCCAGGGGTCGCCCGGCCCCGTCACGCCGCTGCTGATCGCCTGCGCACTGGGCATCGAGCACCTCGCCCTGCGCAGCGGCAGGGGCGGCGGCGCCGGGCCCGTGACCGTCATCAGGACGGGAATGGGCCCCAAGGCCGCCGAGAGCGCCGTCCTGCGTGCGCTGGGCCGGGACGGAGCCGGGGGCGCCGCGGTCATCGCCTCCGGCTTCTGTGCCGGCCTGGCCCCCGGAATGCACCCCGGGGACCTCGTGGTGGCCGAGGAGACCCGGGACCCCGGCGGTACCACTGCCTGCACGGGCGTCGGTCTGCTGGTCGATGCCCTGGCCAAGGCCGTGCCGGGACGCAAGGTTCACACGGGCCCGCTGACCGGCTCCGACCATGTGGTCCGGGGCCCGGAGCGCGCCGCGCTCCGGGCCACCGGCGCCATCGCGGTGGACATGGAATCCGCCGCCACGCTCCGCACGGCTGTACGGAGCGGGCCACGCCCGGTTGCGGCCGTACGGGTGGTCGTGGACGCTCCGGAGCATGAGCTCGTCCGCATCGGCACAGTGCGCGGTGGAATATCGGCTTTCCGCGTTCTTCGTGCTGTCCTTCCGGCTTTCCATGAATGGCACCGATCTTTGCTGCTCCCCAGGAGGTGAGCCCAGATGGCCATGCCGCTCCGTCAGTCCATCAAGGTTGCGACGTATCTCATCGAACAGAAGATCCGCAAGCGGGACAAATTCCCGCTGATTGTCGAGCTGGAACCCTTGTTCGCCTGCAATCTGGCATGCGAGGGATGTGGCAAGATCCAGCACCCGGCCGGGGTGCTCAAGCAGCGCATGCCCGTCGCCCAGGCGGTCGGGGCAGTGCTCGAATCAGGTGCCCCGATGGTGTCCATCGCCGGCGGCGAGCCGCTGATGCACCCGCAGATCGACGAGATCGTGCGCCAGTTGGTGGCGAAGAAGAAGTACGTGTTCCTCTGCACCAACGCCCTGCTGATGCGCAAGAAGCTCGAGAAGTTCACGCCGTCGCCGTACTTCGCCTTCGCCGTGCACATCGACGGACTGCGTGAGCGGCACGACGAGTCGGTCGCCAAGGAAGGCGTGTTCGACGAGGCGGTGGAGGCGATGAAGGAGGCCAAGCGGCTCGGCTTCCGGGTCACCACCAACTCCACCTTCTTCAACACCGACACCCCGCAGACCGTCATCGAGGTCCTCAACTACCTCAATGACGAGCTGAAGGTCGACGAGATGATGATCTCGCCCGCCTACGCCTATGAGAAGGCGCCCGACCAGGAGCACTTCCTGGGCGTCGAGCAGACCCGCCAGCTCTTCAAGAAGGCCTTCGCCGGCGGCAACCGGAACCGCTGGAGGCTGAACCACTCGCCGCTCTTCCTCGACTTCCTGGAGGGCAAGGCGGACTTCCCGTGCACGGCCTGGGCCATTCCCAACTACTCGCTCTTCGGGTGGCAGCGGCCCTGCTATCTGATGAGCGACGGGTACGTCCCGACGTACCGCGAGCTCATCGAGGACACCGACTGGGACAAGTACGGCCGGGGCAAGGACCCGCGCTGCGCCAACTGCATGGCGCACTGCGGCTACGAGCCCACCGCCGTCCTCGCCACGATGGGGTCCTTGAAGGAATCCCTGCGAGCGATGCGGGAGACCGTCGGCGGGAACCGGTGACGTCATGACCAATGGAGAGCCAGTCGCACTGGGTCTCCCCGAGCTGCCGGCCCGGCCGCTCGCGGTGCGCCGCCCTTCGCGGCGCATCCAGGTCGGGTCGGTGGCGGTCGGTGGGGACGCACCGGTGTCGGTGCAGTCGATGACGACGACGCGTACGTCGGACATCGGTGCGACGTTGCAGCAGATCGCGGAGCTGACGGCGTCGGGTTGTCAGATCGTGCGGGTGGCGTGTCCGACGCAGGATGACGCGGACGCGCTGTCGACGATCGCGCGGAAGTCGCAGATTCCGGTGATCGCGGATATTCATTTCCAGCCGAAGTACGTGTTCGCGGCGATCGACGCGGGTTGTGCGGCGGTGCGGGTGAATCCGGGGAACATCAAGCAGTTCGACGACAAGGTCAAGGAGATCGCGAAGGCGGCCGGTGATGCCGGTACGCCGATCCGGATCGGTGTCAACGCGGGTTCGCTGGACGCGCGGCTGCTGAAGAAGTACGGGAAGGCGACGCCGGAGGCTCTGGTGGAGTCGGCGCTGTGGGAGGCGTCGCTGTTCGAGGAGCACGGGTTCCGGGACATCAAGATCTCGGTGAAGCACAACGACCCGGTCGTGATGGTGAATGCCTATCGTCTGCTGGCGGCGCGGTCGGACTATCCGTTGCATCTGGGTGTGACGGAGGCGGGTCCGGCGTTCCAGGGGACGATCAAGTCGGCGGTGGCGTTCGGTGCGCTGTTGTCGGAGGGGATCGGGGACACGATCCGGGTTTCTCTGTCGGCTCCGCCGGCGGAGGAGGTCAAGGTCGGTCTGCAGATTCTCGAGGCGCTGAATCTGAAGCAGCGGCGGCTGGAGATCGTGTCGTGTCCGTCGTGCGGGCGTGCGCAGGTGGATGTGTACAAGCTGGCGGACCAGGTGAGTGCGGGGCTGGAGGGTATGGAGGTTCCGCTGCGTGTCGCGGTGATGGGCTGTGTGGTGAACGGTCCTGGTGAGGCGCGTGAGGCGGATCTGGGTGTGGCGTCCGGCAACGGCAAGGGGCAGATCTTCGTGAAGGGCGAGGTCATCAAGACCGTCCCGGAGTCGAAGATCGTGGAGACCCTCATCGAGGAAGCCATGAAGATCGCCCACGGTATGGAGGAGGCGGGAGTCCCCTCAGGGGCTCCGGCCGTGACCGTGAGCTGAAACAGGACCAGAGAGGGGGCCCGAGCGTGACGATGCTGGAATCCATCAAGGGGCCGCAGGATCTCAAGGACTTGAGCGGACCGGAACTCGACGAACTCGCCGGTGACATCAGGGCGTTCCTGATCCGGTCCGTCACGAGGACGGGCGGCCATCTGGGGCCCAACCTGGGGGTGGTCGAGCTCACCATCGCCCTGCACCGGGCCTTCGACTCACCTGTCGACCGCATCCTGTGGGACACCGGGCACCAGAGTTATGTGCACAAGCTCCTGACGGGGCGTCAGGACTTCTCCACGCTGCGGAGCAAGGGCGGCCTGTCCGGCTATCCCTCCCGGGAGGAGTCCGAGCACGACGTCATCGAGAACTCCCACGCCTCCACCGTGCTGGGCTGGGCCGACGGACTGGCCAAGGCCAACGAGGTACGCGGCAGCCACGGCCACGTGGTCGCGGTCATCGGCGACGGCGCACTCACCGGCGGCATGGCCTGGGAGGCGCTCAACAACATCGCCGCGGCCAAGGACCGTCCGCTGATCATCGTGGTGAACGACAACGAACGCTCGTACGCCCCGACCATCGGCGGCCTCGCCAATCACCTCGCCGTCCTCCGTACGACCGACGGGTACGAGCGTTTCCTGAGCTGGGGCAAGGGAGTGCTCCAGCAGACACCGGTCATCGGGCAGCCGCTGTACGGGTCGCTGCACGGTGCGAAGAAGGGGTTCAAGGACACCTTCGCCCCGCAGGGCATGTTCGAGGACCTGGGGCTCAAGTACGTGGGCCCGGTCGACGGACACGACACCGCGGCGGTCGAGTCCGCGTTGAACCGGGCGAAGCGCTTCCACGGGCCGGTCCTGGTGCACTGCATCACCGAGAAGGGCCGCGGCTACCCGCCCGCGCTGGCCGACGACGCCGACCGCTTCCATACCGTCGGCGCGATGGCCCCGCCGACCTGCGAGCCGCTCGTGGTGCCCGCTGCGCCTTCCTGGACCTCGGTGTTCGGTGAGGAGATCGCACGGATCGGGGCCGAACGCCCGGACGTCGTCGCGATCACCGCGGCGATGCTGGACCCCGTCGGCCTGACCCGCTTCGCCCAGAAGTTCCCCGACCGGGTGTGGGACGTCGGGATCGCCGAGCAGCACGCGGCCGTTTCCGCCGCGGGACTGGCCACCGGCGGCCTGCACCCGGTCGTCGCCGTCTACGCCACCTTCCTCAACAGGGCCTTCGACCAGTTGCTGATGGATGTGGCCCTGCACAGGTGCGGGGTCACCTTCGTGCTCGACCGGGCGGGTGTGACCGGCGTCGACGGACCCTCGCACAACGGCATGTGGGACATGTCCCTGCTGCAGGTGGTTCCCGGCCTGCGGATCGCGGCACCGCGCGATGCGGACCGGCTGCGCGAGGAACTGCGCGAGGCCCTCGACGTGGATGACGCGCCGACCGTGATCCGCTTCCCGAAGGAGTCGGTGGGGGAGCCGGTCGTGGCCATCGGCCGGATCGGCGGCATGGACGTCCTGCACCGGGCCGAGAACCCCGACGTCCTGCTGGTGGCGGTCGGTGTGCTCGCCCAGGTCTGTCTGCGCGCGGCCGACCTGCTCGCGGGAGCCGGAATCCGCTGCACGGTCGTCGATCCGCGCTGGGTCAAACCGGTCGACGCACAGCTGCCCGCGCTGGCCGCGCAGCACCGGCTGGTGGCCGTGGTGGAGGACAACAGCCGGGCGGGCGGCGTCGGTTCTGCCGTCGGGCAGGCATTCCGTGATGCGGGAATCGACGTACCGCTGCGGACGTTCGGCATCCCCGAGCAGTTCCTGGCGCACGCCAAGCGCGGTGAGGTGCTGGCCGATGTCGGGCTCACTCCCGTGGAGATCGCCGGACGGATCGGTGCGGCGCTCGCCGGCCGGAAACCAGGGTCGGAGCACGTGGTGCCGAGGGAGAACAGGCCATGAAGGACGACGGGCCCAAGGGCTTCGATCTGGCGCGGCTCCTCGCGGAACGCGGCGCCGAGCGCTACGAGCTGCATGGCAGGCATCTGAACCACCAGCTGCCGCGCATGCTCCGCACCATCGGCTTCGACAAGGTCTACGAGCGGGCCGAGGGCGCGTACTTCTGGGACGCGGAAGGCAACGACTACCTCGACATGCTCGCCGGCTTCGGCGTGATGGGGCTCGGCCGGCACCATCCCGTCGTACGCAAGGCCCTGCACGACGTCCTCGACGCCTCGCTCGCCGACCTCACCCGTTTCGACTGCCAGCCGCTGCCCGGACTCCTGGCCGAGCGGCTGCTGGCGCACAGCCCCCATCTGGACCGGGTGTTCTTCGGCAACAGCGGCACCGAGGCCGTCGAGACCGCACTGAAATTCGCCCGGTACGCCACCGGAAAGCCCCGGATCCTCTACTGCAGCCATGCCTTCCACGGCCTGACGACCGGCTCGCTCTCGGTCAACGGCGAAGCGGGGTTCCGGGACGGCTTCGCGCCCCTGCTTCCCGACACGGCGATCGCCCTCGGTGATCTGGATGCCCTGCGCCGCGAGCTCACGCGCGGAGACGTGGCCGGCCTGGTGGTGGAGCCGATCCAGGGCAAGGGGGTGCACGCCTCGCCGCCGGGGTTCCTGCGGTCCGCGCAGGAGCTGCTGCACCGGCACAAGGCGGTGCTCATCGTCGACGAGGTGCAGACCGGTCTGGGCAGGACCGGCGACTTCTACGCGTACCAGCACGAGGAGGGTGTCGAACCCGATCTCGTCTGTGTGGCGAAGGCGCTCTCCGGCGGATACGTGCCCGTCGGCGCGACGCTCGGCAAGGACTGGATCTTCAAACGCGTCTACTCCTCCATGGACCGGGTGCTCGTGCACTCGGCGAGCTTCGGCTCGAACGCCCAGGCCATGGCGGCCGGGCTCGCGGTCCTCGCGGTGATGGAGGACGAGGAGACGGTCGCGCACGCCCGTCGCACGGGTGACCTGCTGCGGGAGCGGCTCGCCGCGCTCGTCGGCCGCTACGAGCTGCTGCACGAGGTGCGCGGACGCGGGCTGATGATCGGGATCGAGTTCGGCCGGCCCTCCTCGCTGAAACTCCGCAGCCGCTGGACCATGCTGCAGGCGGCCAGGAAGGGCCTCTTCGCCCAGATGGTGGTCGTGCCCCTGCTGCAGAAGCACCGGATCCTCACCCAGGTCTCCGGCGACCACCTGGAAGTGATCAAGCTGATCCCCCCACTGGTCATCGGTGAGCGCGAGGTGGACCGCTTCGTGGCCGCCTTCACGGCCGTCATGGACGACGCGCACAGCGGGGGCGGGCTGATGTGGGACTTCGGCAGGACGCTGGTCAAGCAGGCCGTCGCCAACCGCTGACACTTTGCCTCGGAGGCAAGAAATTTGCCTCCGAGGAAAGCTCCTGGCCCAATGGAGCCATGAATCCTCCTGACGGAGGGGTGGCCGACGAGCTGCCCGGAATCGCTCCGCGCCTGCGCGACCTGCGCCTCCACCGGGGGCTCACCCTGGAGGCCGCCGCCCGGCGGGCCGATCTCTCCCCGGCACACCTCTCCCGGCTCGAGACGGGCCGCAGGCAGCCGTCACTGCCGATGCTGCTCGGGCTCGCCCGCATCTACGGTACGACGGTCTCCGAGCTCCTCGGCGAGATGCCGCCCGAGCGTGACGCGATCGTCCGCGGCGGCCCGTTCGCGGGCGCTCCGGGCGGCGCGCTCGGCGGGACCGCGGGCAGCGCTCCGGGCGCCGGCCCGGGTGGCGCTTCGGGTGGTGCCTCGGGTGGTGCCGAAGCCGACGGCTGGATCTACCAGCAGGCCGGTGGCTCGGGCCGGGCGATGCAGGCGTTGCGGGTCCGGGTCCCCTACGGGGCCCAGAGCGATCTCGTACGCGTCCACCCGGGCGAGGAATGGCTGTACGTCCTCGACGGGCGGCTGCGGGTGAGTCTGGGGGAGACCGTGCACGACCTCGGGCCGGGGGACAGCGCGCACTTCGACTCGCTCACCCCGCACCGGATCGCGGCGCTCGACCGCGGGGGCGCCGAGCTGCTCTTCGTCCACACCCTGCTGCAGAGCCCCTCGGCGGAGCTGTGCCTGGGCAGTGGGACGCACCTTCGCTGACCTCGCACGCCCCACCGCCCCTGCCGCACACCGGTCAACTCGGCCCGAGACCCGAAAGAGAGGACTGCCATGTCCGATTCGGAGCACTACGACCCGCTCACCCCGCGCCCGCGGGGGAGCAAGGACACGCAGGAGCGGAAGATGCCCCGCGGCGTGGTCATCCGGCTCGTCGCCTACCTGGTGGCCGGCCACGTCGTCGCGGCCTTCCTCTTTCTCCTGTTCACCGTGGCGGGCAAAGGCTGACCGCCTGCGCTACGCCTCCTCGACGAGACGCTCGCGCAGCCTCTCGCGGGTTTCGGGCGCGAGCTTCAGCCCCTCGCTGAGGTAGCGGTCCGTGCCGCCCCAGGTCTCCTCGATCGCGGCGAAGGCGGCGGCGAGGTAGTCGGAATGCGCACCGAAGAGCGGGTTGAGTAGCTCCATCACCTCGTCCGACATCCCTGCCGACGACGTGTCGCTGCGCCGCACCTTGTAGCGGCGGTGCGCGTCGTTGGACTTGAGGTAGTCGGCCTCGACGGCCTCCTTCTCGACGCCGACGGCCAGCAGCGAGATCGCGATCGACAGGCCGGCCCGGTCCTTGCCCGCCGCGCAGTGCATCAGCGCCGGCACGCTGTCCTCGGCCAGCGCGTGCAGCACCCTGCTGTGCTCCGCGGTGCGGTCCGTGATGATCGACCGGTACGACGCGATCATGCGGGCCGTCCCCTTGCCGTCGGCGAGGATCGAGCGCAGCTGCTGGATGTCGCCGTCGCGCACCAGTCGCCAGAACTCGGCGCCGTCGGCCGGGTCGGAGAGCGGAATGCTGACATTCCGGACGCCTGGCAGTTCCACATCGAGGCCGTCGAGCTTGTGGTCGGCGGCGTTGCGGAAGTCGAAGACGGTGTGCAGGCCGAGTCCGGCCAGGAATGCCGTGTCCGTCTCGGTGGCGTGCGCCAGGTGGCCGCTGCGGTAGAGGCGCCGGTAGCGCACCCTGCCGCCGTCCGTGGTCGGCAGGCCGCCCACGTCGCGGAAGTTGCGGACCCCGGTCAGCTCGGCGTCTGTCGACGGAACCTCTGGCAGCTGCTGCGTCACAAGGACTCCTGGAGTGTCTGGCGTCGGCGCCGCTCGCCGACGGGGGCACGCCCGCGACGATACGACATGGATTCATCGGGCAATCGTTTCGCCCTTCGGCGCCTTTCCTGCCGGGGTGACCGGCGGCCCGCGAGCATGACATGTCCGTATTGGTGTATTTAGCAGAACATGCCCCGCTTGCATGGGAGATGGGGCTCGGCAGGTGAGCGGGATCATATCCGTGACGGTGTGTGGCGAAACTGCCGAGAGGTAATCCTTACGCCGCGCGGAAAGCCAAGATCCGTAATCCACGGAGTGTGACCGGAATTCCGTAACGGAATTGAACCGCTCATTCCGGTACGCAACCGGTGGCTTGTTCCCGGCGTCCTGACTCGCTTACGGTCACCGTCAATCCGGACGGAACGCCTCATCCTGCCGCCGCCCGGAATCCGCACCGACTCACGTGTGGCAGGAGCGGGGGAACCAGGTAAGCCGCCGACCGGAGTGATCCGGAACGGCTTGGGGTCAAGACGCGCTCAGCGCGGCCGGGCATCTCCAGTCCGAACCCGACAGCTCACCTCGCAGGCGCCGGAGAGGAATTCCCCATGCCCGCAAAGGGTAAGCACCGTCGTACGAAGGCCAGCCCGATCTCCCGCGGCGTCCTCGCCGCAGGGACCGGCGGCGCCGTCCTCGCCCTTCCGCTGATCGGCGCCACCGGCGCGTTCGCCGCCGAGCAGTCCGCGCCCGCAGCCAAGCCCGCGGCCGCCAGTGCGGCGCACCACGCGCCGGC
Source organism: Streptomyces sp. NBC_00887 (assembly GCF_045207585.1). Taxonomy (NCBI): domain Bacteria; kingdom Bacillati; phylum Actinomycetota; class Actinomycetes; order Kitasatosporales; family Streptomycetaceae; genus Streptomyces; species Streptomyces sp. NBC_00887. The sequence continues at coordinate 3,132,852 of NZ_CP108788.1, read as the reverse complement.
CGCCTCCGTGGCGAAGAAGCAGGGCGCCCCCAGGACCTACTCCGTGGTCGCCGGTGACTATCTGGCGAAGATCGCGGCCGACAAGAAGGTCAAGGGCGGCTGGGAGAAGCTGTACAAGGACAACCGTGAGGTCGTCGGCGACAACCCGAGCCTGATCTTCCCGGGCATGAAGCTGACCCTCGGCGTCAAGGCATCCGGTTCCACCACGGAGTCCGCGCCCTCCAAGGCCGCCCCGTCGAAGGCCGCCCCGTCGAAGGCCGCCCCGTCGAAGGCTGCCCCCTCGAAGGCGGAGTCGGCCCCGAAGGCCGCCGCGCCGGCCGAGAAGGCGTCGACGGCCACCAACGCCGCCGACACCACCGGTGCTTCGGAGAGCGACAGCTCCGGCTACACCACCCCGGTGGCCGACGGTGGCGTCTCCACCCAGTACCGCGTCGCCGGTGCCAGCTGGTCCAGCGGTTACCACACCGGCGCCGACTTCCAGGCCGCCTCCGGCACCAGCGTCCGGTCCATCGGCCCGGGCACCGTGGTCTCCGCGGGCTGGAGCGGTGCGTACGGCAACGAGGTCGTCATCAAGCACGACGACGGCATGTACTCCCAGTACGCCCACCTGTCGTCGCTCGGCGTCTCGGCCGGCCAGACCGTCACCGGCGGCCAGCAGATCGGCCTCTCCGGTTCCACCGGCAACTCCACCGGCCCGCACCTCCACTTCGAGGTCCGCACCGGCCCGAGCTACGGCTCGGACGTCGACCCGATCGCCTACCTGCGCTCGCACGGCGTCTCCATCTGACGCAATCGGGCGGCTCGGTGAGCCCAAGAGGGGCGGTGCGCGGCGGCGCACCGCCCCTCTGCTTATTCCGGCTTTACCAAAACCTGACCGGGTGGTCTATCTCACCACCCGTCAACCCCTTATTACGGTCGCGTAGGTCACATTCGAAGGTGCAGGATATGCGCTTGTGGCAGACGATTCGAGAAACAAACAACGAGGCACCATCGGGTCGTACGCAGCGATTGGCGACAGCTTCACCGAGGGCGTCGGAGACCCCGGCCCCGACGGGACGCTCATCGGCTGGGCGGACCGTTTCGCGGTCATCCTGGCGGACCAGCTCCCACTCCCCGCTGCAGCGGCCGGCCCCGCGGACGGCCCGCACGGGAACTTCCGGTACGCCAATCTCGCCGTACGCGGACGCCTCCTCGACCAGATAGTCGAGGAGCAGGTCCCCCGCGCCAAGGAGCTCGCACCGGATCTGGTGAGCTTCTGCGCGGGCGGCAACGACATCATCCGGCCCGGCTCCGACCCGGACGACGTGGCCGAACGCTTCGAGCGCGCGGTCGCCGACCTGACCCGTTCGGTCGGCACCGTCATGATCACCACCGGCTTCGACACCCGAGGCGTTCCGGTGCTCCGGCACCTGCGGGGCAAGATCGCCACGTACACCGCCCATGTGCGGTCCATCGCCGACCGCTACGACTGCCCGGTCCTGGACCTGTGGTCGCTGCGGTCCGTGCAGGACAGGCGCGCCTGGGACAACGACCGGCTGCACCTCTCGGCGGAGGGACACACCCGGGTCGCGCTGCGCGCCGCCCAGGTCCTCGGCCTCGACGTGCCGGCCGACCCCGACCAGGTGTGGCCTCCGCAGGTACAGCGCGGGGCACTCGAGGTGCGCCGCGACGACATGGCCTGGGCCCGCGAGTACCTCGTCCCGTGGATCGGCCGGCGCCTGCGCGGCGAGTCCTCCGGCGACCACGTCGAGGCCAAACGCCCCGACCTGCTCCCGCTCTGAGCACCTCCGAGCGCACTGATCACACGCGTACCCGACGCGGGTGATCAGTGCGGTCAGTGCGCTCAGCGAGTGATGACGGGGAGGGAGCGCCGCGGCACCGCTCCACGCGGCGCGTCCGCGGTCGGCACCCGTACCGGGCCGGCGGGTATCCGCTCCAGCACGCCGCCGGCGAAGACGTCGTACAACGGCAGCGTCTCCAGGTGCACATAGCCGATGTGGCAGTCGCACACGTCGAGCGGACAGCCTCGCGGACCCGACGAGCGCCGGAAGCTGCCGTCGTAGAGGTTGCCGAGTTCGGCGGGGACGAAGTGACAGCGGCGCACCGTGCCGTCGCCGTCCACCGAGACGACCGACTCACCCGTCCGACAGGGCATCCCGGCCGAGCGGTGCGGATGCCGGCTGTACGGGAACAGAGGGTCCAGGGCCGTCCAACGGTCCGCCTCCTCGTCCGTATACGTGTGCCCCTCGGCGGCGTTGACCCAGAGGTACACCTCAGCGGGCAGCGCCTCGCGCAGCCTCCGCGCCTCGTCGAGATGGGCGTCCAGCCCCACGACTCCGACGCTGTGGCGGACCCCCAGAGCGGTCAGCTCCCGGCACCTGCCGAGGAACCGCTCGTACGGCGTCTGGCCGGGGTGGTACGTGCACCACAGGGCGACCTTGTCCCGCGCCGCGTCGGCCAGCCAGCCGGTGCGCCCGCTGAGATTGGTCTGGATGGCGACCCGGCCGATGTGCGGGAGCCGGGACAGCTCGACGAGAGCGTGCCGGTACCAGGACCGGACCAGCCCCTCGCCCCACGGTGTGAAGAGCACCGACAACCGCTCGCCGGTCTGCGCGGCGGCCCACGCCGTGAACCGCTCCAGAGCCGCACGGTCGGCCCGCAGCTGCTCCCCGCTGTCCCGCCGCTTGGCGAACGGGCAGTAGGGGCAGTCGTAGTCGCACGACGCCAGCGGGCCCCGGTAGAGAATCGTCAGGTCCGCAGGCGTCGGCGTCACGGTGCTCACTTCACCTCGTACGCGGCCATCGCGGCCCGTACGGCGGGGGAGAACAGTTCCGGGCCGAGCGCGTCGGAGTGGGCGAGGCCCTCGGGGGAGAGCCGCAGCAGGCCGGGGCCGGCGGTCCCGTCCAGCCAGCCGCGCTCCTCGAAGGCGCCCAGTTCGCCCGGGAAGTCCCCGAAGGGATCGGTGCCGAAGCGCTCGCGGTACCCGTCGTGGGGCATGCCCTCGGCCTGGAGCAACGACTGCAGGAGGTGGCGCCTGCGGGCCTCGTCACCGTCGACGTACCGTCCGACCTCGGCCCGCGAGAAGTCCTCGGTGGCCGTGAACCCGTCGATGATGCCCCGGATCTCGCGCATCTCCACCGCGTAGTCGAAGGAGTAGTGCAGCGAGGAGGTGTAGGAGCGTGCGCCGCAGCCGAGCCCGATCATGCCGTCGGTCTGGCAGGCGTAGTCGTCCGGGCCCGCCCGGTGCGCGCCCGTGCGACGGAACATCCTCATCGACACCTGCTCGTAGCCGTGGGCCAGGAGGTGGTCGCGGCCGGCGCGGTAGAGGCGCAGCCGCTGCTCGTCCCAGGCGGGGTCCGCCCCGTCCACTGCCCCGGCAGCCCCCTGCCGCCCGAGGCCGGTGAGCGCGCGCACGTACAGCGGGTAGAGGTAGAGCTCCTCGGGACGCCAGGCCAGGGCTGCGTCCAGCGAGGTGCGCCAGCTCTCCTCGGTCTGCCCGTCGATGCCGTAGATGAGATCGATGTTGAGGACCGGGATGCCGGCGTCGCGGATCCGGCCGAGGGCGGCCTCCACGTCCGACCTGTGCTGCGGGCGGACCGCGGCGCGGGCCTCCGCGTCGACGAAGCTCTGCACACCGATGCTGATCCGGGTGGTCCCGCGGTCGGCGAGGACGCCGAGGCGGTCCGCCGTCGCCGTCGCCGGCGAGGTCTCGACCGCCAACGGTACGGACCGCAGGTCGGCGCCCATCCGCTTCTCCGCGATGTCGCAGAGCCGCTCCAGCTCGCCCGCGGTGAGGAAGGTGGGGGTGCCACCGCCGAACGCGGCGGCGGCGAAACGTACCCGCTCCTCGTCGCCCAGCGCGTCCCGGACCGCGGTGGCCTGCCGGTCCAGGGCGTCGAGGTAGCGCGTCGTCAGCTCATCGGGGGCGCCGATCCGGGTGAACAGGTTGCAGAAGCCGCAGCGGACCTCGCAGAACGGTATGTGCACATAGAGGGAGAGCGCGTCCTTCGGCTCGGCCGCCCACAGCTCGCGCAGCAGGGGCCGCCCGGCGGGATGGCCGGCGAGCGGGCGGTATGCCGTCTTGTGCGGGTAGGCGTAGACGTAGCTCCGGTAGGGCCCGGTGCTGGCTGTGACGGTCATCGAGATGCCCCCGGATCGAGGAAGAAGTGGGCGTACGGCACGGTCCAGACCGCTTCGTGACCGAGCCGGTGACCGGTGTACCCGTCGTCGCCGTAGGCCGTGCCGTGGTCGGAACAGACGATCGCGAAACACCGGCGGCGGCTGCTCGCGGCGGCGAAGAGACGCCCGATGTGCCGGTCCACGTACTCCAGTGCCGCAGCATGGGTGGCCCGGGAGTCACCGGCGTCGGCGGTCGCCCCGGGGAGGTGGAACCAGTTCGGCTGGTGCAGGGCCGACACATTGACGAAGAGGAACAGCCGCTGGTCCTCGGGGAGTTCAGCGACGACCTGTTCGGCGCGTGCCACCTGGGCCTCGAAGGAGGTGGGTGAGGCGACACCGAACTCCGGCTCCCAGTGGCTCTCCCGGAACATCCCGGGCAGCACCGACCCGAGGGGCGGACGGCGGTTGAAGAAGCCGACTCCGCCGATGCACACCGTGCGGTAGCCGACGGCGGTGAGGCCGGAGAGCAGGTCGGGGGTGTCATGGACGAACGTGCCGTCCGCCGTGGACTCGCTGCCGGCGAAACGCGCCGCGAACAGCCGGGGGTGCGGGCCCGGGGATGCGGGCGTCGGCAGGAAACCGGCGAAGATCGCCTGGTGGGAGGCGTAGGTGAAGCTGCCCGGTGCGTGCCTCTTCTCCCATGCGCCCCCGGGCAGGTGCCGGACCAGATTCGGGATGCGGCCGGCGGCTGCGAGCTCCTCGGCGACGTCGTACCTCAGGGTGTCCAGGGTGACGAGCAGCAGATCGTGGCTGCCCACGATCTCGTTCATGTCGACGGCGAAGGCGGGTTCAGGGGGTGGTGAGGGCACGGTCGTTCCTTGCTCGGTCCAGTACGGCGGCGACCTGCGCCGCATAGGTGTCCAGGCCTTCGGCGCCGCTTCCCGGCAGACCGGTGAGGCGTGGCAGGAGATCCCCGAAGGCGTTGACCTCGCCGACGGCGAAGCGCCGCCAGCCGGTGGCGGGCAGCAGATCGACGCCCACGCACAGCGTGTCCGGGAAGCAGGCTGCGGCGCGCTCGCACACCGCGAGGGCCTCGCCCCAGTCGGCGCCGGCCGCTTCCGTCGCGGCCCGCGCCTCGTCGAGATCGCCGCGTGCGCCGCCCAGATGCAGATTGGTCATCGGGGAGCGGCTGGTCCGTACGACGGCGTGCGTCGCCCGGCCGGCCACGACCACGACCCGGAGATCGGCCACCCGCCCCCGCAAAGACGCCTTGGGCAGCCAGCGCTCGATGTGCAGCCCGTCGGGCGCGAGCGTGTCGATGATCGCCGCCACCTCGCGCTCCGTCGTGAAACGCCGCACCCGCAGCGAGTTGAAGAGCCGTCCCTCCTCGTCCCGCTCGACGGAGGTCGTCGCCCGCACCCGGCCGGGGCCCGCCGTCTCCAGGGCCAGTACCCCCGACGCGGAGGACCCGTGCGCGGGCTTCACGAAGACGCGCGGCATACGGTGCCCGGCCATCAGGTCACGTACATCCGCCCAGCCGCGCACGGCAGGTGCCGCGTGCCCGGACGTCGGCGAATCCGGCACCGGCACCCCGGCAGCCTCCAGCACACCGTGACAGAGGCGCTTGTCGAACATCACCGCGATGTCCTCGGGATCGTCCAGCAGAACGGCGCCCGCCCCTGTCGCCGCGCGGGCCACGTCCCGTACGGCGGAGGTGAACCCGGCGTACCAGCGGGCCGAACCCTCGACCCTCGTCGGGTCGTCGACCCCACGCAGCAACCGCTCGACCTCGGTGTCCTCACCGGGCGAATCGATGCGCACGGTCTCGCCGGGCAGGAAGACCGCATCCTTCCCCAGCACCTCCAGCCAGGACACCGTGCGCGCTCGGGGCAGTCCGGCGGCGCGCACGGCGTCCTGGAAGAGGCCGACCCTGCGGTTGCCCGGATTGCCGACGACCGCGAGGCGCGGCGGCACGCTATTCACTGACCGCGACATAGCGGGGCTCGTCCTCGTCCTCCGGATCCCATTCCTCCGCCTCGTCGAGATGGACCTGGACGCCGGAGCGGGCGCACAGTTCGCGGATGCGGGAGACCATCGGCTCGGTGAGGTAGTGGTGGTGCAGGTCGATCGAGGACAGATGGGTCAGCGGCTGACCGTCGAGGAGGGCCTGCGCTCCCACGTCACTGAGGGTGCCCATCGCGAGCGAGAGCGACTCCAGCTGGGCGACGACCGGAGCGGAGGCGACCGCCGCGGCGATCTCGTCCTGGATCTCGCTGTTCTGCAGGCCCAGATGGCGCAACCGGGGGTACGCGCCGCCGGACAGCACGGGCCGCATGTCCTCGACCGTGGCGTCGCCGCCGTACCAGGCGGCGCCGAACCAGAACTCCAGCCGCTCCAGGGCGGGCAGTTCGGAGGCGCCGACCGCTCGCACGACGTGGCCGGGCAGGCCGCCCGACTCGAACCTCAGCGACTTGAGGGCCTGGTGCCGAACCGGCCGCAGCCGCAGCTTCTCCTGCTCGGGGACGGAATCGCCACCGCCGCGGACGGTCAGCTCCTCCAGGAGGGGGAAAGCATCGATCAGCGGCGTGATGTCGGACATCTCCAGCCAGGACACCTCGCACTCCTCGCCGACGACATCGGCGAGGAACACCGCGCGCAGGGCCGTGAAACGACCCGCGTCCGCGGTGATCCGCTCCACCACCGGGGCGAGGGAGATGTATTCGTCCGGCCACCAGGGGCCGATGACCAGCGCCCGGATCCGGGACGTGTCCACCGTGTCGAGGAAGTGCTTCCAGAGCTCCGGGAACGTCAGTCCCTCCCAGCCGCAGTCCAGCCGCCAGGCCACGGAGTCCGCCGGCGGCAGCACCTCCGCACGCGGCTCGTCGGGACGGGGCAGGGTGAGGACGGGGAGGCCGTGGAAGGCGTCGGGGTGCTCGATATCGCTCATCGCGCCATCACTCCGCGACCGCGGTATAGCGGCCCGCGGCGCCCCGGTCGCCCCACGGCTCGTTGCGCTCCGTCAGATCGACCCGCACACCGTGCGGTTCGAGGGCTTCGGCGACGCGGCGCTCCATCGGCTCCGTCAGGAAGTGATGGTGCAGATCGAGGGCGGTGAGATGGGTGAGCGGCTGCCCTTCGAGCAGCGCGGCCGCGCCCTCGTCCCCGAGTGTGCCGCAGGACAGGTCGAGCGTGCGCAGCCGGGCCACGACCGGGGCCGAGGCGACCGCGGCCGCGATCTCGTTCTGCAGCTCGCTGTTGCGCAGGCCGAGGTGGTGCATCCGGGGGAAACGGGTGCCGGTGAGCAGCGGCGCCAGATCCGCCACGTCCGCGTCACCCCCGTACGCGGAGACACCCAGCCACAGGTCGAGGCGCTCCAGCGCGGGCAGTTCGCTGTCCAGCACACCGCGGAGCGCATCCGCGGGCAGGCCGCCAGTCTCGATGGTGAGCGCCCGCAGGCACTCGTGCTTGACCGGCGGGAACACCAGGCCGGTGCCACCGCGCACACCCAGCCCGGTCAGGGCGGGAAAGGCCGTGAGGAGAGCGGTGACGTCCGACTGCTCGATCCAGGAGATCTCGGCGTCCTCCATCTCCAGGTCACCGACGAAGACGGCTTCGAGCGACGTCAGCCGGTCGGCCGCGGCGACGACGAGTCCGACGGGGTAGGAGGAGTCCTCCTCGTACGTCTCGCCCCACTGTCCGATGATCAGTGCCTTGACCCCGGCCGGATCGACGGCGTCGAGGAACGCCGTGAACTCCTGCTCCCAGGTGTGGGTCTCGTCCGGGTCGAACGGGTTGACGCTGATGCGCCAGGCCGCCTCATCGGCCGCCGGCAGCACGGCGGCGTCGTTCTCGTGCTGGAAATCGACGGCCGGTAGGCCGAGCAGTTCGGGCAGATAGCTCACCTGGGACATGGTGCTGAGCTCCTGAAACTGAGGACGGACGGTTGATGTCCGCCAAGGTGTATCAAGCCCCACTGACAGCGGCGCGAGCGGGCCCGCCGCGCTCTCGGGCGGCAGTCGACTGAAGCTCCTCTGAGGCATACGCCCGCCCGCGCATCACCAGAAGGGAACCGAGCCCCGACGGACAGGATGAGAGACATGTGGTCCATCCGGACACCGGCAAGCCCAGGCCCGGTCATCCTGACCACAGGCCGGGGTGGCAGGATCTTGCCGACAGTTCTGCACGAGGAGACAACGTGGACGACCGCTCGAAGCATGACCACTCCGGCTGGGAGGCGGTCGTGCTCGCGGCTCGGGAGCGTGCGCGCTCGCGACAGGCACTCATGGTCGAGCGCTTCGGCCTGTCAGGAGACGTGCAATACGACTGGTCGATGGACGACGCCCAGATCACGTGGTCGCGCGACGGCAAGGTGTTCCTCACAGGCCGACTCACAGTGATCGGCAGCGTCAGCCTTGCACAGGAGACCTGGCTGTGGTCCTGGGCGAACGAGTCACTCCCGCACGCCGCTCTGGGCGACATGGAGAGGGTGCGGCAGTTCGGCGAGGAGAACGACTACCCCGTCCTTCCCTGGCCAGGCTTCACGTACGACCCCGAACTCGTTGCTGAGGCTCGGATGGTCGCGGCCTCCGTGCTCGACGCCGAGGGACTGTGGGCGGAGTCGATGGACGACGTGCAACTCCACTTCATCATCCATGACCTGACGCTCGCTGCCGAGCCACAGTGACGGTTGCACGGATTCCCAGGCTGCTGGTGCCGGCCGCCGGACGTTGAACGGCAAGCTCACAGACCGTTTGTCCTGGCGGAGGCGTTCGGCTGCCATGTGGGCGCAGTCTGGGGTGTGAGGGCTGGGACGGTAGGTGTTGCCTACGCAGGATGGGGGCGTGTGGCGGCTTGCATCGGCCCGTTTCCGGCCGGAGCCATGGAAACGGCGGTCGGACAGAACAGTCGCAGGACGGCCCAGCAGGACGTCAGTCAAACCCTGAGCCATCACCGGAACCCGCTACGAGTATCAATGTCAGACCCCCGCCGTAGCGTTTTCACCGTGGCCGGCACAGCGGGTGCCGTCACGGAGGGGAGACTTCTGTGTACCGGCAGGGCGATGTACTGATCGTGGCACTGGACGAGTCCGCGGTGCCCGCACGCTTCGTCGACGCACCGGGTGAACTGCGCGACGGGCGGGGGCGGCTGGTCCTCGCGCTGGGTGAAGTCACCGGTCACGCGCACGCGGTGCAGGGACCCGGCCGGCTCATCCGGGAGGCGGGACCCTTCGGCCCGATGCTGCTCCATCTCCCCGACGGGGGACGCGTGGTGCACGAGGAGCACGCCGTGATCGCGCTGCCGAAGGGCTGGTTCCGCGTCGTGCGTCAGCGCGAGTACGCACCGGGTGCCGTCCGAGTCGTCGCGGACTGAGCCGCGCGGCGGTGCACGGGGGTGACGGGTGACATGGGACAGCCGGGAAACAGGGACAGGGGACGGGGAAGACCGATGAGTTACGTGAATTCTTGGCGGGCCGTGGCAGCGGCGACGGGCGGGGCGGACCGCGGCGCCGCCGAGGACGGTGTGCGGCTCGCCTACCGCAGCGCGGGACTTGCCGAACCCGAGCACATCATCTGGGTGGCATCGCCCAGGGCGGCCGTCGAGGCGGTCGAGAAGCTCGTGGACGCGGGGCGTTCGGTGCGCGAAGAGGTCCGCACCCGCCCCTGGGCGGACGAACGGCGCCGGATGTACGACGAGCTGGGCCCGGCCGGCTGGTCCGCCCTGTGGTCCGCCACCGGGGCTCAGCTCTGGGAGACCACGGCCGCGTTGGCCGAGCGGATACGGACCGGGATCGTCACGGACCTTGCCACGCGGCCCGAGGACGAGTCCGCCGTACGCCTGGTACTGCTCGACGCGGTGCTCGGCCAGCACGACGCCGCCTGGCTCGCCGCCTTCGACGGCCGGGGGGAGCGCCTGACAGGACTGGCGGAGGTCGCGAGGCACGCCGGCTGGTGGTGGCCCTACGAGCGTGCCGTGGTGATCAGCGAGCGGCCGGTAGCGCTCCACCGCGACGAGGCGGGCCGGCTCGACCGCGGCGACGGTCCGGCGCTCGCCTATCGCGACGGCTTCGCACTCCATGCCTGGCGCGGCATGCCGGTGCCGGCCGAATTCCTGGACGGACTGGCCGCCCTGACCCCCGATCGGATCCGGAGCGAGGAGAACGCGGAACTGCGGCGCGTGATGCTCGAGTACTACGGCTACGACCGCTACCTCACCGAGTCGGGGGCCGAGCCCGTGCACCGCGACGAGACCGGCATCCTCTGGCAGATCGCGCTGGAGGGCGACGAGAACGTCGTGATGGTCGAAGTCGTCAACTCCACGCCCGAACCGGACGGGAGCCACCGCACGTACTGGCTGCGGGTGCCGCCCCGGACCAGGACCGCGAAGGAGGGCGTCGCCTGGACGTTCGGGCTCGACGGCGACGACTACGCCCCGCTGCGCCAGACCTGACCCGACCGGGCTCGGGAGCCGGTCCGGAGAGGGGGTCGGCCTGTCAGGAGAGGGGTCAGGCCGTCAGGAGCTCGTGGTCGATGCCGAGTTCACGGGCGAGCGCCTCCTCGGTCCACCGCAGCATGGTGGTCCGGGAGAGCGGACCCGCGTACGACGTCATCTGGACGGCCAGCCCGTCCAGGAGCGCGGTCAGCCGCCAGGCCACCGACATCGGATCGTCGCAGTCGAACTCGCCGGCTGCGGCGCCCTCCTCGATGACCTCGGCCAGCTCCGCCTTCCACTGCTGGTCGAGATCGCCGGCCACCTCGCGCAGCACCGGATCGCGCAGGGAGGCGGCCCAGCCCTCGATCCACAGGCGCCAGCCCTTGGCCTGACCGGTCGGCGCGTACCAGCGAACCGCGGCCCGCAGGCGCCGGACCGCGGTGGTGCGGCGTGACAGCAGCCCGCGCAGATGGGCGAGATCGGCTTCTGCCGCGTACGCGAACGCGGCCGCCACGAGCTTCTCCTTGGACGAGAAGTGGTACAGCACGAGCGCGTTGCTCACTCCGAGGACCGACGCCACATCGGCGATCCGCACCGCGGACACGCCCCGGACCTCGATCTGCTCCACGGCAGCGCGCAGGAGGTCCTCACGTCGCTCCGACACGCTCAGCCGCACTCTTGCCACACCGTCACCCTAACCAACGCCCTGATCATGACGGGGATGGGGCGGGCCCCGCACGGGCACGTCCCCCTTTCTCGCAGTGCGGCCGCAGTGCGGCCGCAGTGCGGCCGATGCGCGGTCAGCCGGCGCCGGCCAGCTCCAGATGTCGGCGCAGCCCGAGCGGTACGCGTCGGTCAGTGTCTCCGTCAGGGACGCACCCCACGTGTCCGTCACCGTCGTCCGGAGGTCGACCTTGGCGGTGCCGACGGCCGGTACGGTCACCTTCCGCCTGCCATCCGCTCCACGGGACGCCGCGGCCGGCTTCCCGTCGGTGCCGTCAGTGGCGTACCAGACTTTCGACGAGGCGACCGGAACCGTGCTCCGGCTGCCTTGCGCGGTGAGACCGACCGTGCAGCCGAGGGGCTTGTCGGCCTCGGTGGCGTTGACCCCGGTGAGCGACAGCCGGTAGTCCGGATCGAGCAGCCGGGCGGCTGCCGCGGTCTTCCTGGACTCGTGGCCGGGACGGAACCGCCACTCGCTGGTGACCCGCGAACCGAGCATCCAGGTCACCGGATCCGGCGAGGTACGGGTGACGTCCACGGTGAGCCGGTACCAGCGGTCGCGCCGGTCCGGATCGAAGACGGCTTGGCCGGGCGCCGAGTTGCTCGCCAGGACGGTGCCGTCGTCGGCGGCGAGCACGGTGCTGCCGCTGTCCGCGCCTGGTGCTGTCGCCCCGCGGTGGCCTGCGGCGTCGGAGAACATGGGCAGGCCCACATTCAGCTGGTCGCCGGTCCTGGTGATCTGCGGGGAGCCGGCCCTCTCCCCGAGGGCGGGGTTGAAGGGAGCGGATGGGCTTCAGCCGGTTTCCGGTCCGGCGGCCACCTCGTGAACTCGTGTGTTCTCAGGGGGCGGTGAGCTGAGAGGGGCAGGATATTGGCAAGTGGAAGGGGTCGGAGGTGGCGGGTAGCTGCCATGGTGTCAAATCGCCGCGGCCGCCGACGGCGGGCCCGGAGGGGCGCGCCTCACAACCCCAACCGCGCGTACCAGCCGAACCGCTCGGCCATGACCGGGAGCCGGTCCGCGACGATCGCGTGGGCGGCCTCGCGCGGGGTGCAGCCGTCGGCCTCGGCGCGGGCCAGCATCAGGTCGATCAGGGCGCGCATCGAGCGGCGGGTGTGCGCGAACGCCTCCTCCGCGTCGGCCCCGATGTCGCCGAACAGGGTCCACCACCACCAGGCGTTCGTACCGGAGTTGACGACCACGTCGGGCAGGACCGTGATCCCGCGCGCGGCGAGCAGCGCCTCCGCCTCCGGCAGTACCGGCATGTTCGCCGCCTCGACCACCCAACGGGCCCGGATCGAGGCCTGGTTCACCCCGTCCACGGCGTACGAGACGGCCGCCGGGACCAGAACCTCCGCGTCGGTGGTCAGCCAGGCGTCGGCAGGCAGTTCGTGGTCCTCCTCCCGCAGGGCGCTCCGGTTCACCGTCCCGTAGGCGTCCCGGGCGGTCAGCAGGGCTTCGACGTCCAGGCCCGCCGGATTGGCGATCGTGCCCTTGACGTCGGCGACCGCCACGACCCTGAGTCCGGCCCGGGAGAGGAAGCGTGCCGTCGCGCCGCCCATGGTGCCGAGCCCCTGCACGGACACCCGGGCATCGCGGTGGGCCATGCCCGCACGGTCCAGCGCGGCGAGCGCGGACTCGGCCACCCCGCACCCGCCCACCAGCTCGTCCAGCCCGATCCCGTCCACCGTGACGGCGAACGCGTCCGCCAGCCGCCTGCGGGCCGCAGCCTCGTCGTCGAGCAGTGGGAAGACCGCCTGGACCGAGGAGACGAGCCCTGCCTCGGCCGCGGCCCGGTCCACGAGGTCCTGGGTGAGTCCGAGATCCTCGCCGGTCGTCCAGACACTCTCGACGTAGGGGCGCAGCGCCCGCATATAGCGGACCAGCACGCCGTACGCCTCGGGCTCGCGCGGATCGCAGTCGATGCCGCCCTTGGCGCCGCCCAGGGGGACGTAGCGCGCCTGTCCGTCGTCGGCGTCGAAGTGCAGCGCTTCCTTCATGGTCATGCCACGGGCGAGGCCTGCCACCTCGTCGAGGGTGCACCCCTTCCGCATCCGCAGCCCACCGCTGGAGACTCCGCGCACCAGCCGGTCGACGACCAGGTACCCCTTGCGGCCCGTCACGTGATCCGTCCAGGTCAGGGAGATGAGCGGGGCGGGGGAGTGGGGTGTCATCCGGCGGCTCCTCGGTCGGTCGTAGGTTGGTCGTACTGAATGGTCATTCAGTATTGGGACGCGGCGGCGACCCTGTCAAAGAGGATCCGACCCGGGCTGTCACGATGCTCTCGTCGCGGCGGGGCGCCGGATGTGAGATCGCAGGCACCGAATTGCGGAATCCTGGGGCGGATGCGGACGTTGGAGCCTGCATGACGGACATCGAACCCGGGCGCGAAGCGCTGCTCCGACTCGTCGGCGAGCACGACGGCGGGGTGCTGGTCACCCTCAAGCAGGACGGCAGGCCCCAGCTGTCCAATGTGAACCACGCCTACTACCCCGACGAGGGCGTGATCCGGGTCTCCATCACCGAGGGCCGTGCGAAGACCCGGAACCTCCGCCGGGATCCGCGTGCGAGCTACCACGTGACCAGCGAGGACCGCTGGGCGTGGACCGTCGTCGACGCCACCGCCGAGCTGACCCCGTTCGCCGCCGATCCGCACGACGCGACCGTGGAGCAGCTGATCACGCTCTACCGGGACGTCCGGGGCGAGCACCCGGACTGGGACGACTACCGGCAGGCGATGGTCCGGGACCGCAGGGTCGTCCTGACGCTGAGGATCGGGCATGCGTACGGGCAGCCGCGTGCCTGACGCTGCCTTGTCCGGCGGCGATGCCGTTGGTGTTGCTCCGTTCACCGCCTCTTTCTTGCCCCGTCGTACCCCCCGACGATAATGGGACGACACCGACTCCCTCAGGAGATGTTGTGACCGGCGCCGACAATCAGCCTTCGCTCCGCATGAGACTCCGCTCGCTGCGGCCCGACGCCTTCGGAGCGGACCCGGCCGGAGCCCGTATGGAGCGCATCACGCGCTCGCCCAATTTCGCCGACGGAGTCTTCCAGAACCCGGAGGGGGCACGGACCCGGCCGTCGGGTTCCATGCTCGAATTCGCCAAGGTCTACTTCCGCAAGGAGGAGCGGGTCCGCAGGTCACCGAACGGCACCGTGCCCGTCCACGCGACCACGCTCGCCGATCTGGCCGGGCCGCCGGCCACGGGACTGCGGCTGACCTGGATGGGCCACTCCAGTGTTCTCGCCGAGATCGACGGGCGGCGCGTGCTCTTCGACCCGGTCTGGGGCGAGCGCTGTTCTCCGTTCGCCTTCGCGGGGCCGAAGCGGCTGCACCCCGTGCCTCTCCCGCTCGCCGCGCTCGGCCCCGTGGACGTCGTGGTGATCTCGCACGACCACTACGACCACCTCGACCTGCCCACCATCCGGACCCTGGCCGGGACCGACACGGTCTTCGCGGTCCCTCTCGGCGTCGGCGCCCATCTGGAGCGCTGGGGTGTGCCCCTCGACCGGATTCACGAGCTCGACTGGAACGAGACCGTACGGATCGCCGGGATCAGCCTGACCGCCACACCCGCGCGTCACTTCTGCGGGCGCGGGCTGCGCAACCAGCAGCACACGCTGTGGGCGTCGTGGGTCGTCGCGGGACCGGAGCACCGGATCTACCACAGCGGTGACACCGGCTATTTCTCCGGCTTCCGGGACATCGGCGCCGAGCACGGACCCTTCGACGCGACCATGATCCAGCTCGGTGCCTACTCGGAGTACTGGCCGGACATCCACATGACACCCGCCGAGGCCGTGCAGGCCCATCTGGACCTCCAGGGCGGCGGGCCGGCAGGCACCCTGCTGCCGATCCACTGGGCCACCTTCAACCTCGCCCCGCACCCGTGGTCCGAGCCCGCCGAGTGGACGAAGGACGCCGCGGAGGAGCTGGGGCAGGCGGTCGCCTTCCCACGGCCCGGCGAACCCTTCGAGCCGGCGGGGAAGCTTCCCGCGGACCGCTGGTGGCGCTCGGTGTCCGCCCCCGTCGCGCACCCGTGGCGCGTCATCGGAGAGACCAGCACCGCACCCGTGCAGCAGGGTGCGGTCGACCTGGCCGGCGAGCGGTGACATCGGGCCCGGACGATGTCGTGAGGCGTGCTGAGAGCGAGCTTCGGAGCTGCTCATTCCCGCGGGTGACAGAGTCCAGCTGACGGGGCGGCGCTTCTTCGACGAGCGGCAGCGCACCCACGACCTCACCATCGCCGGTGGGCACGCCTCCTACGCGGCGCGGGTACGACTTCCGTCCTCGTGCGCAACTGCGACGAAAGCGCGCTGGGCCAGCAGACCGTCGACGGTGACGAAATGGCTCCGGACATCTTCGCCATGGAGCGGGGCCACCACCAACAAGGAATGGGACGACAGTTCCTGGCGGTACGAGCAAGTGATGAAGTTCCTGAAGGTCGGCAAGACGAACTTCCACGTCCTCCTCGACGGGGTCGAGGATCCCGTCATGCATGCCGAACCGGGCAGTTCGCTCAAGCCGGCGCCCGAGATGCAGGGGACGACACGGTCGGAGAGGTACCAGCTCAGCCAGTCGTCCGCGCCATCGTCCGGCGCACGGAGCAGGGTGACCTGGTACCGCAAGGGAAAATGGTGGGGAACCCGTTTGAGTGAGGCACAGGATTCCGGGAAGAACGTCCTCTGGTCGAGTCCGCTGACATTCCAGCTGTGGCTCTACGGCATCGGGCACTCCCAACTGCTCATCCGTAGCCTGTCGGGCCAGGGTCAGGACGCGGAGCCGATCGGTATCCGGTTCGAGGCGGTGGAGCGGATGAACATCGGCCGCACGTTTCGTGGTCTCAGCCTGCAGTCGGCCGACGACGCCCTTCTGGAGGAGATCGCGGCCACGGGCTACCTCCTGCCGCGACCGAATCCGCTGCTGGCGCTCGCGCTGCGCAGTGAGGACGCCGTGAGCTGGGTCGTCTGCTCGAAGGTGGCGGTCGGAGTGTCCGAATTCGTCGACGGGCAAGCCGGATTCTCCCTCGAACCGGTCCACTTCGCTGCGCGAGCGAGAAGACCGGACTGACCTGATCCACCGAACACGACCCCGGAGGACCGCCTTTTGCAAGGCGGTCCTCTTCGGCTTTCCTGCCGTCACAGCATCGGCGCCTTCGGACGCCGAAGGGGGGCGGGCCCACGGCCGGATCGTCCCCTGAGGGCCCACGGAATTCGAAGGGTGGCAGGCGGACGGTTAGGGCGCCATTCCCTCCATGGCGTGTCAGTTCGACTGCGGCATGACCGGTCGGTTACGGCGCCGGACATATTCGGCCGCCCATGCGAACCCTCATACCAGAGCGGGACGCCAGGTGGGCAAGTTCGACAACTGCGCGGCAGGCATGGGCGATACACGACTACCGTGTGTTGCCGGTGATCAACGGTGGGCTCATATCGGTCGGGCCTGTCCAGCCGTTGACCCGGGCCTGACCGACCACCGTAGGTGTCACCACACGAATGCCGATTCCTGGTGCCCCACGTACCGAGGACGATGATGTCTCAACTTCGCGCACCCACCGCGCGACCGGAACGCCGCGAGGGCGGACGGCACGGCCGTCCGGGTGGCCGTTCGGGTAGCCGATCGCACCCGGCCGCGAGCAGGCCGCGCGCCGCGCAGCCCGCCCCCGACGCCCGAATGCGACCACAGCTGCTGCGGACGGCCGTCCTGCCGGCCGTCGCCGCAGTGCTGAGCGGGGCCGCGGCCGTCATCTTCACCGTCCGGTCCTCCGGTGTGCGCCCGTCCGGCAGTCTCCTGGCGGCTCTCGGCGGATCCGGGGCGCTGGCCGTCGCCGCCGTGGCGGCGGCCTTCCTCGGCGCGAACCGCGTCGTCACCGGGGTCCTCGACCGCTGCATCGCACTCCGGCGCGCCAGCGCGCAGAGCGACGCCGATCTGCAGCGGCTGGTGGAGCAGCTCCGCAACGGCGAACCCGTGCCCGCCCGGCGGACCCCGACGCCCGCTGCCCCCGATGCCGACGCCTTCGACCTGCTCGCCCAGGAACTGGGCCGCTCGCAGGAGGGGGCCGTCGCGGCCGTCGTCCAGGCGTCCCAGCTCTTCAACAGCACCGGGGACGAACAGAAGGTAGAGGTCTTCGTCAACCTGGCCAGACGGTTGCAGTCCCTCGTGCACCGCGAGATCCAGATCCTCGACGAGCTGGAGCACGAGGTCGAGGACCCCGACCTTCTCAAGGGCCTCTTCCACGTCGACCACCTCGCCACACGGATCCGCAGGCACGCCGAGAACCTCGCGGTGCTCGGCGGCGCCGTTTCGCGGCGGCAGTGGAGCAACCCGGTGACCATGACCGAGGTACTGCGCTCGGCGATCGCGGAGGTCGAGCAGTACCCACGGGTCAAGCTGGTGCCGCCGATCGACGGCACCCTGCGTGGGCACGCCGTAGCCGACGTGATCCACCTGCTGGCCGAACTCGTGGAGAACGCCACGGTGTTCTCCGCCCCGCACACCCAGGTCCTGCTCCGCGCCCAGCGCGTCACCGCCGGACTCGCCCTGGAGGTCGAGGACCGTGGGCTGGGCATGCCGGGCCCCGAGCAGAAGCGGATGAACGCACTGCTCGCCGACCCCGACCAGGTCAATGTCGCCCACCTGCTCCAGGACGGCCGGATCGGGCTGTTCGTCGTCGCGTCCCTGGCACGCAGACACGGAATCGCCGTACGGCTGCAGAGCAACATCTACGGCGGCACGCAGGCGGTACTCGTGTTGCCGCAGGGACTCCTGGGCATCGACGACGAGACCGCGGCGCGGGCAGGCGCCGCGCCGGTTCCGCCGCTCGGAGCCGTCCACCGGCCCCCCGCCCAGGACGCGGCCCCCCTGCCTCCGGCGGCGGCCCAGCCCCCACTGCCGCAGGCCGCCCCGCCCCCACTGCCGCAGGCCGCCGCGACCCCACTTCCGCAGGCGGCTCAGGGACCACCCCGGTTGGACCAGCCTCCCAGGCAGACACGGCGTACGGGAGAGGGGCCCCCGCTGCCGCTCCGTGCCGAGCGGGTCGACGGCCCGAACCCTGCCGCGTCCCCGCCCGGCGCGAGCTCCTTCCGGGACAGCGATGCCCGTACCGGACGGGCTGCCCCGCCCCTGGACGGCGCGGTGGCGGCCACGAGTGCCCCCGGTGCCGTCGCAGATGCCCCGGGCCGTCCCCAGCTCCCCAGGCGCAGCAACCAGGAGCACCTGGTTCCGCAACTGAGGGAAGCCCCCGTCCCCCGTACGGAGGACGAGGACGCCCTGCACGACCCGGGCCTGATGGCCGCCTTCCGGCGCGGGGTCGACCTCGCAGAGGCCCAGTCGGCCGAGGACCCGGAGCCCTCACCCTCCTACGACCCCGCCGACGGCTCTCCGCAGCGTGCGATGCCGGACGCCCGGCCCGTGGCGACGCCAGGTCACTTCCCCTCCGTCGGTGCGCAGCGGACCCACGCCCCGGCCCCGTTGCCCGTCCGCGGCCTCACGGCGGCGCAGGCCGGTGCGGAGCCGCCCGAGGAGGACTTCCCGGGCCACCGGCTGCCCGAATCGGATCCACGAACCGAGAACACCTTCAAGGAGTCACCATGACGAGCGATATGCCGTCCGGTCAGGTCTCGGACCTCGACTGGCTGCTGAGCGGGCTGGTCCAGCGCGTGCCGTACACGCGCAGCGCGGTCCTGCTCTCGGCCGACGGCCTGGTGAAATCCGTCCACGGCATGGACGCCGACAGCGCCGACCACATGGCGGCCCTGGCCGCGGGTCTGTACTCCCTCGGCCGCAGCGCCGGCGCCCGGTTCGGAGACAACGGCGACGTGCGGCAGGTAGTGGTGGAGCTCGACTCGACGCTCCTGTTCGTCTCGACCGCCGGATCCGGTACCTGTCTCGCCGTCCTGTCCGGCCGTGAGGCGGATGCAGCAGTGCTCGGCTACGAGATGGCCATGCTGGTCAAGAGCGTCCGCCCGTACCTGACTACCCCGCTCCGGCAAGCCGCCGGAGCACCGTTCAATACGGGGCTGTGAGAGTGCCGGCCCCGCAGGACGGGCCGTTGCTCGACGACGCGGCCGGCCGGCTCATCCGCCCGTACACCGTGAGCAACGGCCGCACCCGGCCGACCACCGTGCTCGATCTGCTGTCGCTGGTGATGGCGACGGGGAGCGAGCCACAGGTACACCTCGGCCCCGAGCACACGGTGGCGCTGGAGCTGTGCGGCTGCCCGACCTCCGTGGCCGAGATCGCCGCGCATCTCCGGTTGCCCGCTGTCATCACCAAGGTGCTCCTGTCCGACCTGGTCGACTGCGGCGCGGTCACTGCGCACGCCCCCGCATTCCATGACATGCCCACCGACCGATCTCTGCTGGAGGCAGTGCTCGATGGTCTACGACGACAGCTCTGACAGCACCCGAGGCTCCGAATACTTTCCCGTGGCCCTCAAGGTCCTGGTCGCGGGGGGATTCGGCGTCGGCAAAACCACGTTCGTGGGCGCCGTCAGCGAGATCGCGCCGCTGAGCACCGAGGAGTTGCTGACCCAGGTCAGCGTGGGGACCGACAACCTCGAGGGCATCGAGTCCAAGACGGCCACCACCGTGGCCATGGACTTCGGCCGGATCACGCTTTCCGACCAGCATGTGCTCTACCTCTTCGGCACGCCCGGGCAGGAGCGGTTCTGGTTCATGTGGGACGAACTCTCCAAGGGTGCGCTGGGAGCTGTCGTGCTGGCCGACACACGCCGGCTCGCGGAGTGCTTCGCGGCCGTCGACTTCTTCGAGCGGCGGGGCATCGGATTCGTCGTCGCGGTCAACGAGTTCGACGGCGCCTACCGCTACGAATCCGACGAGGTGCGGGCCGCCCTCGACCTCGGACCCGAGGTACCGGTCGTGCTCTGCGACGCCAGGATCGCCAGTTCGGGCACCGGGGCGCTCGTCACCCTGGTCCAGCACCTCATCAACGCGACCGCCCCGGCACCGCTCTCCGGCTTCGGGGCCCGTTCGTGATCCCTTACGGGACGGAACGGCCCCTGCTCACACCTGTCGACCGGGACGGGCCCGCCAGGGGCGCGCGGCTGCGCAGACTCGGGCTGGGAGAGCGCACCGACACGTCGTTCGACAGCTTCGACGCCTTCGCCGACAAGGTGGCCGAAGTGACCGCGACGCCGTTCTCGATGGTCAACTTCATCGATGAGAACCGGCAGTTCTTCGCCGGGCTGCACACCCCGGCCGGCACCCGGAAGGGGTCCGGCCTCGGCGCGGTCGCAGCGGGCAGCGGCCGCGGGATCCGTCATCTCGCCAGAGACCACGGCTACTGCCCGCATGTCCTCGTGCGGCGCAAGGCCCTTGTGCTGGAGGACGTCTGCGACTACCCGCGCTTCGCGGGCAATCCGGTCGTCGACGACATGGGAATCCGCTCCTACCTCGGAGCTCCGCTGATCGACAGCACGGGTGTAGCGCTCGGTACGGTCTGCGCCGTCGACACCGTGCCGCGCCCCTGGGGCCGGGCGGGGCTGGACACCATCAAGCTCCTGGCGCGCGAACTCGTCGGGCAGATCGACCGCCGGGACGGGCCCCGCGGCTGAACCTGCCGGTCATCCCGCCGGCGGCCTGCCCGTACCGGCGCGCAGGACGACCTCGCCCTCGACGCGGACCGCACGCGAACGGTTCCCGTGACGACCGCTCACCCCGACCGTGGCGTAGCCGATCTCGGCGAGCGAGCTGTTCCAGGGTGCCCCCGAAGTCCGTGGCCGGCGGCGTGCGCATCGTGTACAGGTGCATGCCGATGCCGGACGGGGGGAGGCGCCTGCGGCAGCCGGCCGGAGCGGCCGACGCCGTTCCCGTACCCACTGCTGCGGCCGCGGCGACGCCCGGGGACGGACCGAGAAACGCTCTTCGTGTGCCGTTCATGCCGTCACTCCCCTCCACTCACGTCGATCCGGACCGATCCGGTGCTGGCGTCGCCCTTGTCGTCGGTCACCGTCAGGTGCGCGGTGTATTCACCCGCCCGGGCATAGGTGTGCGTGGCGGTCGCGCCCTCCGGGGCTGCCGGATCCGTGTTGTCACCGAAGTGCCAGTGGTACGAGGCGATCGTGCGCCCGCTCACCGGCTGGACCACACTGCTCAGCGACACCGCGAGGGGCGCGCCACCGTCGGCCGGGGCAGCCTTCACGCCGACCTTCGTACCGGGCCTCTTCTCCACGCCGGAGCCGTTGAAATGCAGCCAGTCGACCGCGAACAGATCGGCCTTCTCACTGCTCCACCCGGAGTTGGTGAACACGGCGTACAGCTTCGTGCTGCTGCCGGGGTTCTCGAGGGCGGTCGTCGGCGACACGACCGTGCCCCAGCCGCCGGTGTTCGGGACGGTCACGGAGCCGAGCATCCGGCCGTCCGGTGAACCGGCCCGGAATTCGACCGTCCCGCCGAGGCCGCCGGAAGCCGCACCGACCGTCACCGACGTGATGTTCCTGAGGTTCACCGGATCGAAGGCGACCCAGTCGCCGTCCTCGATCTCCGTCAGCCGCTTGCCGCCCGAGGCGTCCGTCCGGTCGGCGACGACCGCACCGTCGTGCGTGCCTCCGGTCGAGGTGACGTGCTCGGCCTCCCGGAACGCGGTGCGCAGCGTCAGTGATGTCGAGCCGGTGAGCGCGGGGGAGTCCGCGGCACCCTTGTCCGTGTACTGCGCGGTGATCCCGTAGTAGAGGTTCCGTCCCGGACCGTGGCTGTCACCGGCATCCGTGACGATCTCACCCGTGCACCCCGTGTAGTTGTCGAGAGGGTGCAGATGCGTGTCGTGGCCGAGCTGGGACCGCACCACGACCCGTGAGCAGTCGATCGGCGCGTCCCGGTCGTCCTCCTCGTCCTTCACCTTCACGGTGAAGGGAATGGTGTCGCCGAAGGTGAACATCCCCCCGTCCGGCGGCTGTTGGATCGTCACCTGCGGTCTGCTGTTGCCTACGGTGATGTCCTGGACCACGAGCGCCGTCAGACCGCCCGGGCCGGTGACCGTGAGGCGCGCCGTGAACAGGCCCTTGGTCCGGTAGGTGTACGAGGGGTTCGCTTCCGTCGAGTCGGTGCTGCCGTTGCCGTCGAAGTCCCAGGCGTACGTGACCGGTTGCTCCCCCGGGAGTCCGGATCCGGCGCTGGAGAACGCGACGGTCAGGGGCGCGGAGCCGTTGTCACGGTC
This sequence comes from Streptomyces sp. NBC_00887, assembly GCF_045207585.1. Taxonomy (NCBI): domain Bacteria; kingdom Bacillati; phylum Actinomycetota; class Actinomycetes; order Kitasatosporales; family Streptomycetaceae; genus Streptomyces; species Streptomyces sp. NBC_00887. Next base: position 3,110,404 of record NZ_CP108788.1, on the reverse strand, counting down.
GGTGGTGACCTTCGCTTCGGGCAGCCGGCCGTCACCGACATAGTCGATGCGGTAGATGCCCGCACCCTCGTTGCTGCCCCCACGGCCCGTACCGCTGCCGCGCCCGAAGTCGATGACGTACAGCGCCCCGTCGGGGCCGAAGTCGGCGTCGAACGGCTGGTTCCACTCCATGTCCGCGAAGACACCGTTGATGGACTGGAGATCGCCGGCCGCGACGGGAGCGAACCTCGGATCCGAGAAGGTCTGCCCCTCCCGCTGGAAGGAGAACGTCTTGAACCAGCGGCGGGTCAGCTCGTAGGTGAGCCACTTCCCCTCGAAGTACGTGGGGAACTTGGTGCGGTAGGTGTTCTTCGGGTCGAAGTCGTAGACGGGACCGCTCATCGGGCCTCCGCCGCCGGTGCCGAGATCCGGGAACTCGGGGGAGGCGGAGTAGCCGTACGAGACGGTGGCCGGCTGGGCGGGCGGCAGTTCGCGCAGACCCGTGTTGTTCGGCGAGTCGTTGACGAGCGCGTCGCAGTCGAAGGCCGGACCCGAGGTCTTCGTCGTGAAGTCGTAGTCATTGAAAGGGGCGTTGTCGCCCGTGCAGTACGGCCAGCCGAAGTTCCCCGCCTCGGTGATCCGGGTGTACTCGACCGTCCCCTCGGGCCCGCGTCCCGCGACGGCCTGCCGGGCGTCGGGACCGTGGTCCGCAACCATCAGCGCGCCGCTCAGCGGGTCCGTCGTGATCCGGAACGGATTGCGCATGCCCATCGCGTAGATCTCCGGGCGGGTCCTCTCCGTGCCCGGTGCGAAGAGATTGCCCTCGGGCACGGTGTACGTGCCGTCGTCCTGGGGGGTGATCCGGAGAACCTTGCCCCGCAGGTCGTTCGTGTTGCCGGAGGTGCCCTGTGCGTCCCAGGCGCGGCGGCCTTGGCCCTCGTCGATGGGCGCGAAGCCGTCGGAAGCGAACGGGTCGGTGTTGTCGCCCGTCGCCGCGTAAAGATTGCCGGCCTTGTCGAAGGTCAGCGAACCGGCCAGGTGGGAGTTGGCCCTGCCTTCGCCCCGCAAGGTCGGAATGGTCAGCAGACGCTTCTCGGACGACGGATCGACGGTGTTCCCCGAGACGGTGAAGCGGGAGAGGTTCAGCCGCTTCTCCGTCCTGTCGGAATGCAGCAGGTAGAGCCAGTCGTTCTCGGCGAACCCGGGGTCGAGCGTGAGGCCGATGAGTCCGTCCGACTGACTGGTCATCTCCGGTGTGTACGCGAAGTCCAGCGCCGTGGACACCTTCATGGTCTCCTGGTCGATGACCTTGAGCTTTCCGGTGCGCTGGGCGAAGAACACCCGTCGGTCGGGGGCCACGGCCAGTTCGAAGGGGTCGGCGAGATCGCCGGTGGCCAGCGAAGTGCGCTGGAACGAGCCCGTCCGGGTGGCCGTGCAGTCACCCTCCTTGGCGCCCGCGGCCCATTCGATGCCGCCCAGCAGGTGCTTGACGAAGCCCTCCTCCTGGAAGGCCGAGGCCGCATGGCCGCCCGCGGTGAACCAGGAACGGCCGCCGTCGTAGTTCTGGCACCAGGACCACGGATGGTCCACACCCTCGTCGAGGCCGTCGATGCCGTCGCGCACCTTGATCTGCGCGAGTGTGTGCACCTTCGAGGTCGGATTGGTGCGCCAGTTGTACCACTCCTCGGTACGTTCCCAGAGGTCGGGAAGGTCCTGGGTGGAGGGGTGCGCGTGGTCGAGGACCTTGACGCGGCCGGTCTGCACCGCCGGGTGCCGGTCGAAGACGGCGCCGACGAGACCCTCGTACCAGTCCCAGTCGCGCTCACTGGCGGACGCGGCGTGCAGACCGACCCAGCCGCCACCCGCCCGGATGTACTTCTGCAGTGCGGCGCGCTCATCGGCGGTCAGCAAGTCACCTTTCTCCGGTGTGGAGTTGGTGTTGTTGAACACGACCGCCTCGAAGCGGCCCAGATCGGTGTCGTTGAAGACGGCCGAGTCACCCGTCGCCTCGACCTCGAATCCGTTCTCGGCGCCGAGTCTCCTCACCGCTTCGATCCCGGCGGGAATCGAGTCGTGGGTGATGTTCGTGACCTCGGAGTACACCAGCACGCGGAACGGCGCTGCCTGGGCTCTTGGCGGCGAGGCCACGAGCAGACCGAGGATCAGCGTCAGAAGCGCGGTGAGGGCGATGACGGGCGGGGGGAGGGCGCGGGACGCGGGACTGCTCCGTAATAACGGGCGGCTGCTCATTGGGCGCTCCCTGTGCGGTTGAAGCCGACTGTGGGGTGTAGAAAGCGCTTTCTGGAGTGCGTTGTTCAGATTAGGTTCACGTCTTCGGCGGGGTCAATGGGTCGACAGCGCCCGGTGGGACGTCCCGTGGTTGTCGGTGCCGGGCGCTACGGTCGGACGGACCGCAGCCGCTGGAGCTCACCGGAACGGGGACCGTCGATGACCACCACCGCCGACGATGTACGCACCATCGCACTGACCCTGCCCGACACGGCCGAGAAGCTCGCCTGGGGCCAGCCCACCTTCAGAGTGGCGGGCAAGATCTTCGCCGCGCTGGGCGACGACGACACGACCATGGGTGTGAAGTGCCCGGTCGAGGACCGGGCCGAGCTGATCGCCTCCGAGCCGGAGAAGTTCTTCGTCCGCGAGGGCCACGACGACAACTACGCCTGGCTGCGGGTGCGCCTCGCCGCGCTGGAGGACGCGGCCGAGCTGACCGCCGTCCTCACCGACTCCTGGCGGCAGGCCGCCCCGCGCAAGCTGCTCGACGCCCACCCGGAGCTGAGCGTGCCGCCCGTTCCCGGCGGCTGAGGGTCACTCAGGGCCTCAGGAACGCCGTGATCCGCTGCCGCAGGCCGCGAGGATCCAGGCCGTGCGACACCAGGTGTTCCGCCGGCTGTCCGTATGTGCGCAGCTCGGCCCGGCCCACCCCGAGCCCGAGGACGCGGTGGAGCAGGTCGAGGAGTGCGTCGCCCGCCGCAGCCGTGGACGGACGTACCCGCCAGGTAGGGCTCGACGACCACGACACCGGCGGCGGGGCCCGCGCCTGCCGCCCGGGGCAGTCCCGCCGCGTCGAAGGGCCGCACCGTGGTCGCGTACAGCACGGTCACATCCAGGTCCTGCGTCGCCGCCGGCACGTTGTCGAGCAACGGTCCCACGGCGATCATCACGCCGCCCGTTCCTCCCGGACCGTGCCGAAGCCGGTCCCGCCGACGGGGCGGCCCTTCCCGTCGGACTGGAGGGAGAGGTGTACGTACACGCGGCCGTCCGCCGCGACTGCCTGCCGCACGAGCACCTCGGCCTCGTCCGGGTGGCCCGGCACGTGCACCGTCCAGCCGTCGAGCGTGTCCAGGAGGGCGACGTCGCCCGGCGACATGTGGGTGAAGCCCCCGGCCGGCCAGTCGTACGCGGCCCCGGCGCTGATCAGCACACCACCGACCCCCCGGTGCCCCAGGTCCGGCTTCACCTGCTCGAAGGGTCGCTCCACCAGAAAGCCGGCGAAGGTGCGCATGAGCGGCCGCATCCCGGTCAGGGCCATTCCGGCTCCCGCCCCGATGAGGAGCTGTTCCCTGATCCCCACGTTGACCACCCGGTCCGGGTGCGTCCGCTCGGCCCGGTCGAAGCCGTCCCGGCTGATTTCGGCGAGTACCAGGGCGAGGCGGGGGTCCTCGTCCAGCAGCCGCGAGGTGGTGGCGATGAACCGGTCACCCATGGTGTCCATGGGATAGGTCTCCGTTGTCCTGTTTCGGTCGCCCTGCTTCGAAGGCCGCCGTTCAGCGCTTGGGTGCCGCACGGGCGATCGCGGAGTGGGGCCTGCCGGGGTGCGGCGCGGTGAAGGCGTCGTACAGCGCCTCGTGGTCCCGGCCGTCCAGGGCCAGGACCGACCAGCCGGTGGCCTCGAACCGTGCGGCGATGCCCCCAGGTCTGGCGTGGGACGCGGAGGCGTTGTCGATCACCAGGGTGGGGAGCTGCTCCAGGCCGGCGGGGCCCACGTAGGCGATCGCCTCGTGATCGCTGCCCTCGTCCAGCTCTGCATCCCCGGTCAGGACCCATACGCGCCGGTCGGTCAGCCCTTGCGCGCGGAGGCCCAGCACGCTGCCCACGGCCAGGGGGAGCCCGTGCCTGAGGGACCCGCTGCCGATCTCGGCCCCCGGTACCAGCAGCCGGTCGGGGTGGTGCCCGAGCGGTGAGTCGTACGACCCGAAGCCGGGCAGGAGCTCCTCGCCGAAGAAGCCGCGTGCGGCCAGCACGGCGTAGTACGCCATCGGCCCCTGGCCCTTCGAGAGCAGGAGCCGGTCGCGGTCGGGGGCGTCGACGGTGGCGGGCGGGCGAGACCCGCAGCACCCGGTCGTACAGCACCCGGAGGGCGTCCAGGGTGGAGGTCGCGGCGGGCCCGTTCTTCTCGTCGCCCGTCATCAGGCCCATCAACCGGTTCAGGTCGCCGTACCCGTGGACCGGCGCGGCGGAGTCGTGTTCGTCATACCGCCCCGCGTTGAACATCAAGCATGGTTGAGGTCAAGGACCGGAAACGGGTTCGTGACCACCCTTCCAAGTGCGGTATTGTTCTCATGCGCGTTCGGCCAGGGGAAAAGACCAGGTCAGACGGGCAACGGGACGTGGCGCAGCTTGGTAGCGCACTTGACTGGGGGTCAAGGGGTCGCAGGTTCAAATCCTGTCGTCCCGACTCGTAAGAGTCGCAGGTCAGAGGCCGTATCGGAGTGACTCCGGTGCGGTCTTTTGATTTCCTGGGGGCCGTTGGCGGACCGTACCTCGGTTACGCACCTCGTCGGGTTCGCTGTCCCGCGCCCCGCAACGCTTGGCGGGTCGCGTCAACGACTGAGGACGGCGCGTACACACTTGCCGCCTTGCCCGGAGGGGTTGACCGTGACCGTGCGGGCGAGAAGGCGGACCAAGGGCCAGCCGAACCCGCCCCCGCCCCCGCTCAGGTCCGGCGGGCGCTCGCGCGGTGGTTCCTCGCTGGGGTCCCGCACGACGATCTCCAGCGTCATCCGGTCTGCGGCCAGGCTCATCGCGGTGAGACCCCCCGCGTGCCGCAGCGCGTTCGTGACCAGCTCGGAGGTCACCAGAACCGCGTTGTCGACGCACTCCCCGGTGGGGGCGGGCGACAGCTCCGAGAAGAACTCGCGCAGGTCGTCGCGTGCCTGCGCAGCCGTGGCCGGACATGTGGTGCGCCGGGCGTGCCCGGTCCGCCGTTCCCTCGTGGTGTGCGGCTGACTCATGTTCTGAATCCCCTTCGCCGTGAAGCTTTGCTCCGGTGAACTGCTCCTGCCCTGATAGGGCGGTGGCTAACTCATCCGGTGCCGTCCCGGGAGGAGCGCAGGCGGCAGCCGGCAGGACGATGTCCGGTCAGACAGTGGGTCTGTGCGAGGGAGAGGTTGGCGGACGTGAGGTGGGCGCGGCTTCGTTCGTGTGTGTCTGCTCGTCCTGCTGGGACGGGGGCGCCTGCACGAAGAGCTTTCGGATGCCCGTGAGGTCGAGGACGCGTTCCAGGAAGGGCGGCGGGTTGTGAAGATGGAGGGCTACATTCCGGGCGCTGGTTCGGCGGTGGACCATCAGGAGAGCGGAGACGCCCATGGAGTCGCACAGCCGGAGCCCTGCGCAGTCGAGGTGCAGTTCGCGCAGGTCGGGGAACTCGGTCAGGCAGGCGTCGGCCTGACGGGTGAGCTCGCCACTGGTGTCGTAGTCGAGGTCGCCGACGAGATGGAGCCGTGCGGTGCCCGTCCCTGCTTCAACGATGAGGGTGAAGGGCCGGCTGGGCTGTGCGGTCATGCGAGGGCTCCGGAATGTCGGCCGGTGGTGGTGACGGCGCCGTCGAGGGCGAGTTGTGCCTGGTTCAGCAGCCGCGTGGCACGGGGGAAGTCCTTGAGCTCGGCGGCAAGGGCGTCCAGGGCGGGACCCAGGGACCGGGCGGGGACCTTGCGGGCGGAGAGGATGCCCGCGGTCCAGGTCATGAAGGTGGTGAACAGGTCGTCGTCGTCGACGTAGAGGGACCCGGCCAGGAACTCGACGATGTGGGCGACGTCCTCGGCGGTTCGTTCACGTTGCTGATCGGTGTAGGTCACCATGGCGGGAACGCGCTCCTCCAGGTGCGCCAGCACCTGCTTGACGAGCCGGCCCTGCGCGCGGGCGACCATGGTGTACTCCTGGTCGGCGAGGTGCGGAAGGTCGTCGAACTGCTGGCGGCCCTCGGTGAGGCTGTGCATGGGGATCCCGTCCGCGAGCTGCTGCGCTCCGCCCCGCGCGTCGGCGGCCCAGGCGTTGGCGCCCAGTCTGCGGGCGTAGCGGCCGTCGGGTCCGAAGGCGGCACCGCCGGCCAGGACAGGTACGCCGACCGCCTTGCACGCGCTGATCGCGGCGTGAGCCGCGGGCAACCGGGTGGGCAGGGTGGAGGAGAGGGCCACGGCGTCGGCTCCGCTGCTGTGCAGGTGGGCGATGAGGTGCGGGGTGGGCACCTGGGCGCCGAGGAAGTCGACCTGCCAGCCCCGGAGAGTGAGGACCTCGGCGAGGAGGCGGGCGGGGAGGACGTGCCATTCCTGGTCCACGCAAGCGACCGTGACACGGCCGAGTCCGGGCGAGGTCCGGGCCGCGGGGCGGTGGGCGAGGGCGGCGATGACGCGCTCGGTGATGGCGCTCGCGGCGTGTTCCTGCGCGACGGTGAGCCGGTTGGCCGCCCACTCGGAGCCGACCTTTGCCTGCACCGGTGCGATGAGGTCCAGCAGGGCCTTCTCGGTCTCCCACCCGTTGTCCAGGGCGGCGAACACGATCTCCACGGCCCTGTGCTCGTCGCGGCGGGTCACGGCCGCCCACAGTTCGTCCCGTATCGTCCGGAGTTCGCGGCTCTGCTCGGTCATCACGTTCATGCGGTGTACCTGCCCCGAGTGTGGCCGTTCACCGCGCTCAGGTGCGTGGTGCGGGGTGCGGTGATCGCCACGACCGCCATGTCGTCGTGGCGGCCGCTGCGCAGCCACTGTGCGGCCAGCATCTGAATGTGCTCGACGACGGCCTCGCCGGGCATGTCGGCGCACTGCGACAGCGCCCGCTTCAGGCGCGCTTCGCCGAACATCTCGTCGCCGAGCGGTCCGCCCCGGGCCTCGGTGATGCCGTCGGTGTAGAGCAGGCACGTCTCCCCGGGGAGGAGGACCGCCTCGACGGATTCGGCCTCGATGTGCGGGAGGGCGCCGATCAGGGTGCCGCGGGTCTGGATCTCCTCGACGCTGCCGTCGGTCCGCACCAGCAGCGGGGCAGGATGGCCGGCCGACGTGAGACGCAGCCGGACCTGGTTGTCCGTGCGCTGGACGGAGGCCATGACCATGGTCGCGAAGCGCGTGTGGTGGGAGTTGAGGAGTGCGCCGTTGAGGAGCTGCAGCATCCGTTCGTGATCCTCCGCCATCGGCATGAGCGCCTGCATGGTGTTGCGGATCTTGCCGGTCAGGACGGCCGCGTCCAGGCCCTTGCCGCAGACGTCGCCGAGAATGACGAGGGAGGCTTCGGAGTGGCTGCTGCCGGGGTGGACGTCGTAGAAGTCGCCGCCCACCCGTTCCCTGTCGCCGGCGGGCTGGTAGGCGCCGGCGAACTCGACGCCGTTCATGCGGTGGAGCTGGGGCGGCAGCAGGTCCCGCATGAGCGTCTGCGTGATGTCGTTCTGCTCGGCATAGAGCCGGGCCGCCGAGAGAGCGGCGCCGGCCCGGGCGGCGAAGAGCCGGGCGAAGACCTCCTCCGTCTCCGTGAATCCGCTCTGCGCCGTGCCGCGCAGCAGGATCAGGGCCCCGGCGGGCACACCGTGGCCGGGCAGCGGAGTGACCACGACCGACCCGATCGTCCCGGTGAAGTCCGCGGGAAGCACCCAGTCGGGCAGAGTGGCGGGGTCGATCCACCGGGACGGTACGGGCGGAAACCCTTGCAGCGCTTCGCTGAGACCCGGCACCTGCGCAGCGTCCGCGGCGATGAGGGCGCGGGTGACCTCGTGGCCCGGGACGGCGTGCGCGACGGGCAGCTTCTGCCCGGATGCGGGGGCCACGACCACCGCGACGTCGGCCAGATACTCCGCGGCGAGTCGAGCGGTGGCGCGCATGCACCGGTCCGTGTTCAGCGAAGCCAGCAGCACATTGGAAGCCTCCGCGAGGAACGCGGTGCGCTCCCGCTCAGCGGTGAGCGCTTCCTCGGCGAGCCGCCGGTCGGTGTCGTCGACCAGCCACCACACCACGTTCCCGTCCTGGCCCCAAGCGGGACGGGCCTCGAAGCTCTGCGCCGCGATCCGTCCGGAAACCGGGGGAGGAGCCACTGCTCCCTGAGAGCTCTGCGCAGGCAACCGAGCGCGCACCACGGCCTCATGATGGGCCCGCGCCAGCCAGTCCGGAACTGCCTCCTCCATGCGTGTCCCCGGCAGCACGTCGCCCAGGAGGCCGACCGCGGCCGGATTCACCATGGCGACGGCGCCGACCTGGTCGGCCACGATCACGGGGTAGGGGGCCAGGTCCCAGATTCCGGACAAGGGGCGCTGCTCAGCTTTCGTAACGGAGTTTCCCTCGGTAGAAGCCATGAAGGGGAGCCCGCCTACGGTGGGCCGCACCACCTTCCAACTGGACGAAAAAACAATTACCTTACGGCAACCATCTCGCACGCCTCTCCCGCATGGCAACCTGACCTCCGCCCGTCATCGCCCGAAAGTGCCATGTCGCGCACGCAATTCACGCCACGGTGCCCGAACCTTCACAGGAGGGCCACGGAGGGAGTGTCATCTGTCCTTCATGGGGAAGCAGCTCAAGCCGGCGTCCGTCAGACAGCTTCCGGTCGACCGTGCCAATCCAGACACACCACAAGGGAGTCGTCCGCTACCGGGCCGGGCCCCCGGTGTCCGAGCAACTCCTCCAACATCGCCCGGGGGACTTGTGAAGCGGGCAGTCGACCCGTGCGAGTGATCGCCCTCGCCAGGGCGTGGAGGCTGTATTTCTCACCTGCGGGGGACAGGGCGTCGTAGACCCCGTCGCTGATGAACAGCAGCCGGTCGCCGGGCTCGACGGCGAAGTGCTCAGGGGCGTAGACGGAGTCCTCGAACATCCCCAGGGGGATCTGCGGGTCCAACTCGACCGGCTCGACCACGCCTGCGCGAAGCCGCCAGATGCGCGGCGATCCGGCGTCGATGATCTCCACGTTCCCGGTCGGGAGGTGGAAGCGGAGCAGCAGGGTGGAAAGGTACTGGTGCCCCTGGTGCCGGCCGTAGACCGCCTGGTCGGCGAGAAGGGCTTGGCCGACCAGGTCCAGGCCCGCCCGTCGGGCGTTGCGCAGCGCGTTCACCGCGAGATTGGTGAGCAGGGCGGCGTCGATCCCCTCGCCCATGCCGTTGCTGACGGTGAGGACGAGGTCGTCGGCGGAGGTCGACCAGTCGAAGCTGTCGCCGAAGATGGCGTAGGCGGGCTCGAGCTGGGCGCCGATGCTGTACTCCGGCCGGGAGCACGAGCGTCCCGGGAGCAGTTGCCACTGCATCTCCGCGGCCAGGGTCAGACGTTCGGTCCGGCGGGCCCGGAGGAAAAGATCCGTGTCGCGCTCGGCGACCACGATCTCGTGTGCGAGGGCGTCGGCGCTCTCCTGCAGCTCTTGCCGTACGTCTTCGCGGATGCGTGCGTCATCGGCCGGCAGGCAGACGCTCAGCACCCCGAGCCGGTCACCGCGAACGCTGACGGGCACGAAGACCGTTACCGTGGACGAGGGGCCAATGGCACAGTGAGGCTCCTGGGCCGTGAAAGCGTGGCCCGCAGCCGTGCCGCGCAGCGGGATCGGAGGAGCGGTGTGAGGCAGGACACGCACCAGCTGCAGCTCGGTCATGGCGTAGTCGGCCATCAGGAGTTCCACCGACACCGCACGGTGCCGACGTTCGATGAGAGCGCGGAGTGCGTCGAAGATCTCGTGCGGCGCGGCCTCACGCAGGACGCGCTCGACCGCCCAGGGTCTCTCCACCGGTTCCGGACCTGCTTTCCTTGACCTAGTCTTCTTCGTGCGCCTGCCCACAACGACCAGCCGCAACGAGCACACGGTGCTCCACCGGGAGTGTCACATGCGCGAGGACCCCGTTCGCCTCCAGCCGCAGACGCCCATGGGCGTGCCTGAGATCAGCCACGTACTGGAACTCCTCGAAAGCGCCTGGGAGCAGAGCCGCGACATCCTGAGCACCGCACCCGTATCCACTGCGCAGATCCGGGTGATGTACATCATCGAGCGTGAGCCCGGGATCAACCTGAGCACGCTCCGGCGTCATCTCGCCGTGGGCGCTCCCTCGGCCACCCGCCTCTGCGACCGGCTGCAGGCCGCCGGGTTCCTGCGCAGGACCCCTCGCCCCGACGACCGCCGTGAGACGGGGTTGGAGCTCACCGACGCCGGCACCGCGCACCTGCGCGAGATCCGGCGCCGCCGCGAGCGGGCCCTGCGCCTGACGATGAGCCGCATGACACCCGACACGCGCGACGCCCTGGCCACGGGGCTGGCCGCGTTCTGCGAAGCAGTGGCCGAGGCGGGGCCCCACTCCGCCGAGCTTCCTCACCGCTAGAGCGACGTACCCCTGCTCCTCCGCACCCCTCCCCGCTGGAGCGACGTGCCCCTGCTCCTCCGCACCCCTCCCCGCTGGAGCGACGTGCCCCTACTCCTCCGCACCCCTCCCCGCTGGAGCGACGTGCCCCTACTCCTCCGCACCCCTCCCCGGCGGGTGCCCGGTCGGCTCCCGGCCGAGTGGTGCGGGACGCCCACCCGGAAACAGGCCCGGGACGGTACCGCACCGGGCCGGCGAACTGTGCGTGCATGGGAGGCGGGGAGCAGGGCACACGGGGGGAGCACGACAAACGTCCTGCAACCGCCGATCGCGCGACGGCCGAGATGCCACGTGGCGCCGGTTGTGCGGCTGACAAGAACAGGGTGCTGCGGGCCTGTCGAGCACGGAGCCCGTACGCACCGAAGCAGACATGAAGATCGGAATCGAAATGATCATACTTGGCGTCATATTGCTCCTCATCGGCATGCTGGTCGGTGTCTCGTTGCTGACGACGGTCGGTGGCATCCTCGTGGTGGTCGGTGCGGTCCTGTGGATCCTCGGCGCGAGCGGACGCTCGGTCGGCAGGCGTAAGCACTACTTCTAAGAGCCACCTCATGCCCGGACCGGGGCCGGCGGAGATGTCCGTCCGCCGGCCCCGCAGTGCCGGCCCGGCCACGTCGGCCCCTGCCGTGATCACCTGCGCCGGCATCGTTTCCACCTGCCGGGCCAACTCGGCCGCCCCTCACCGCAGATACCGTTCCCACCCGCGCGGACCAGCACCTTTGCGGGCCGGCCGACCCCGTTGACGCCTTCCCCCCGGCTTACCATGTGCGCATGGTGGTCTACGCTCCCGCTGTCCTGTTCTTCCTTGCTTTCTGCGTCGGCGTGTTGCGGGATCGCCGCCGGTTCAGCAACGCCGTGTTCCTGGGCCTCGCAGGCGTGTTCGCGCTGGCCGCCTGGCTGGTCGAACTCACCCGGGACGATGCCCGGTTGGGTAGATCGGTCATCGTCGGGCTCCTGGTCCTCGCGGTGTTGGGCATCATCGTCCTGGCCGGATTCCTGGTGTCCAACGGTGTGACCATGATCCGCAAGGAAGGGCGAAGCCCGGCGAACCTCCTGTCGCTGATGGGAGGGGTCGCGCTGGTGGGGCTGCTCGCGCTACTGGTTGTCGCGTGGGTCCTCCGCACCCGCACCTTGCTGGCCGTGGCGGGGACGGCCGTCGCCCTGGCGGGATACGTCGCGTTCCTCTTCCTCTGCTTCATCTCCTACGCGTTCCTGTACGGGCGTCTGCACGTTCGCCGCAAGGCCGACTACGTGGTGGTCCTCGGCTCGGGACTCGTGGGCGGCTCCTCGGTGCCCCCGCTCCTGGCAAGCCGTCTCGAACGGGCCCGTGACGTCCACGCCAGGCTCTCCGTGCGAGGGAGGCGGCCGGTGCTTCTCACCTCGGGCGGTCAGGGGCCGGACGAGGAACTGCCGGAGGCGCACGCGATGGGCGACTACCTTGTGGAGCGCGGGTTTCCGGCGGAACTGATCGAACGTGAGGACCGCTCGGCATCGACCGAGGAGAACCTCAGGTTCAGCAAATCGATCATGGAGAAGGCGAATCCGGACTACCGCTGCGTGATCGTCACGAACAACTACCACGTGTTCCGTGCGGCGATGACATCGCGGCAGGTCGGTGTGAGAGGCCACGTGGTGGGCTCTCCGACAGCCTCGTACTTCTGGCCCAGCGCGATGATCCGTGAGTTCGTCGCGATCTTTCTCGCCTACCGGCGCACCAACCTCGGCATCTGTCTCGCCCTCGTCGTCGGCGGCACGGTCATCTGGTGGATCCGGTGAACCCGGGCGGGCGGACGGAGCCGTACGGCCCGGGGCGCGCACAGGAGCGCGGAGGCCGTACCGGGGCCTACCGGTACGGCCTCCGCGCTGTTCGGGACCGGTCTCAGGCCCCCTGACCGGAGCCGGAACCCGTTCCCGTCGCGGCCTTGATGCCCTTGGAGATGTCGTCCATGACGGAGAGCTTCGGCGCCTTGGCGTTGACGTCGAAACCGGAGCGGACCAGGACGATCATGTCCTTGATGTTGGGGGAGGGGAACGCGAGGGACTGGACGTACCCGTCGTCGCCGTTCTTCGTCACCACCTTCCAGCGCACCAGGTAGCCCTTCTGGCCGGCCACCGTGACCGCCTCGGACCTGAGCTGCTGGTGCGAGGTGATCCCTCCGTAGATCTCCTCGCCGTACGACTCCTCGGAGTTGGCCGTGATGTCCTTCTCCGCTGCGGCCTTCGCCGTCGTCGCCTCGTTCTTCAGGGCCTGTGCGGGGGCGGAGAACACGCCGCCGCGCACGCACTTCTGGCTCTCGTCGCCGGGGCAGGTGTACGCCCCGGTGGTCACTCCGGCACCGACCGGACCGGACTGGCCGGTCCAGCCGTCGGGCACGGGGATGCTGATTCCGCTGGCCAGGTCGGTCGCGTAGCCCTCCTCGGTCGGGACCTGCTCGCCGGGGTTCTGCCCGCTGCCGCCGTCCTCGCCGCCACCGGGTGCGCCAGGACGGTCGGGGCTGTCCGACGGTGCGGGCGCGGGGGACGCGGCGGAGCTGTCGGACCGGTCGCCGGAGTCGTCCCCCAGCAGATAGGCGCCGCCGCCGACAGCGGCGAGCACGACGACACCGGCGGCGATGCCGGCGCCGATGCGTATCCGGCGGCGCCGGACGGCCGCGGGCGGTATGCGGAGCTGGTCGGTCCACCGGCTTCCGTCCCACCAGCGTTCCTGGCGGGGGCCGATTCCTGAGTACCCGGGGTCTGGATGCCAGCCGGGCGGGGTCGTCTGGGTCACGAGGAGCACCGTAGGCGCACCGGGTGAGAATCGTATGAAACCCACAGGGTGGCCGTGGTCACTTCTCGCGGCCGACGTGTCCGATGAGCGCGCCCGCGGCACCGCTCACCGCCGGGCGGCTTCGGCTGCGAGCGGAACGGCGTCTCATCGACCCGTCCGACATGTGGCGCAGTGTGGCGAGTTGAACCCCTACTGTGATCATTTCTTTGATGTTTTTGCCCAGTCGTGTTGCGGTCGATGCCGTGGGGTGAGCATCCTTGGACGTAGTCACGAAGCGTTCCGGACGCGTTGCTCCGAGTGGCTGGCGACCCTGCGTCGCACCCACCGCCCGTTGGACACGCCGCCCAGGAAGATGCCGTGATGGCCCGCCCCGAGGTATTCCGCTTGCCCCCGCACGGGCATCGCCGGAACGACCCGGCGGGATCTCTCCCCGGCCCCTGCGCCGTTGGTGCCGACGCCCGAGAACTGCCCTGCAGCGCCGCAGTATTCGCCATCGCGCAGGGCGCGGGAGACGGCCTCTTACCCCATCCACCCGCCTCCGCCCGAGGAACTGATGACACTGTCTCTGCCTGCCGTGACCGCCTGGCTTCTGGCCGCGGCCATGATGGCCACCGGGATCCTGGCGCTGCGTTACCGCAACTCCGCCGCCCTTCGCGCCGAGCGCATCGCCTTCCTCGAACGCACCCTGCGTGCCCATGAGGAAGAGACCCGGCATCTGCTCGAACGGCGACTGCCCGCTCTGAAGGACGTTCTGTCGCAGGGCAGGCCGGGGGAGATACCCGGGCTCCTGCACCCCGAACTGGCCGGTTCGCCGTTCGCCCGCGCCCACGACGGGGTGCTCGCCGTCTACCGCGACGTGGCGGCCGACGCCGAGCAGTCCTCCCAGGGACTCCTGCTGGCGGTGGCCCGCAAGCTCCAGGGGCTGGCCAACAACCAGCAGATGAAGATCACTGAGATGAACCAGCGCCACGACGCGCCGGAGTTCCTCCAGGATCTGATGGACATCGACCACACCAACGCCCAGATCCTGCGCCGCGCCGTGGGCATGGCCGTGATCTGCAAGGCCTGGCCGGGACGCCAGCACAACGCGACACCGCTGCACGACGTCGTACGCGGAGCCGTCGGGCGGATCCTGGACTACCGGCGTGTGCACATCGTGCGGATCGAGGACTCCCGTGCCGTGTCGGGCCGAGCCGTCGAGGCGCTCGTCGTGACGCTCGCCGAACTGTTGGAGAACGCGACGCGTTCGTCGAACCCGAGCACCCCCGTCCAGGTCCACGTCCAGCTCACCCACGGCGGAGTCGCCGTCGTGATCGAGGACGCCGGTGTCGGACTGAACGCGGCCGAACGTGAGAAGGCGTCCCGTCTGCTGCACGACGACGCGCTCGGCGTCGCCGGTCTCGGCAGCCCGCCGCGTTTCGGTCTGGCCGCCTGCGGCTCCCTGGCGCGGCGCTACGGCTTCGCGGTGTCCGTGGACTCCGCGTCGGCCTTCGGCGGGGTACGGGCCGTCGTCAACATCCCGTCCGCGCTGCTCACCGACGCCCCGTCCGCATCGAGGCCCGCTCCGGCCCGGCCCGTCCCTGCGCCGGTCCTGCCCCGGCAGGCCGGTGAGCCGGCGGTGGCGGCGCCCATGAGGGCGACCACGGCCGGTGGCCTGCCCAAACGGACCAGGCAGCCCGCAGCCCAGGCGGCAACTCCGGCGCCGGCGCCCGCCGATCCAGCCCGGGCGACCGCCCGCCGCAGCCCGCGCGAGGCCGCCGCCCCGCTCGACGCCTTCCTCCGCGGCAGCCACGCCGCAGCCCACGACCACCGCCCGACCAGCGAGGGGACCCCCGAGGCATGACCCAGAACCGCGATGCCTGGATGCTCAAGCAAGTACTCGACCAGCCCGAGGTGTACGACGCGATCCTGGTCGCCGCCGACGGCCTCGTGATGGCCTTCTCACCGGGACTCGGCCGGGACCAGGCCGACCGCATAGCCGCCGCGCTCTCCGGTGTGCAGGCCACCAGCAGCGCCACCGCGATGTTCTGCCGCGCCCCCGCCGACTCCTGGCGGCAGAGCCTCGTCGAGTTCGACGGGGGCTTCGTCATCACCATCCACGCGGGGGACTCGACCTATCTGTCGGTGGCGACCTCGGGCGCCGCCGACGTCGGACAGGTCGCCTACCGGATGCACGAGGTGGTCGACCAGCTCGGCCGTGAGATGGGCAGTTCACCGCGCCAGGACGTCGGCAGCCCGACGTGACCCCGCGGCGCAGGCGCGATCTGGTGCGCTCGTTCGTCCTCACCCAGGGACGGGCGCGCCCCACCCGCAACACCCATGTCCTGGACGTGATCACGATGGTGACCACCGTCCCGGGCAGGTCGGTCGCAGGCCTGCTGCCGGAACAGCTGGCAGTGGTCGAGCTGTGTCGCGGCGGCTACCTGTCCGTCATCGAGGTCGCCGGCCATCTGGGCCAGCCGCTCACCATCACCCGCATCGTCCTCGGCGACCTGCTCGACTCCGGGCACGTCGTCACCCGTACCGCCCAGACCGCCGACGCGCAGTCCCCGGAATCCGGCGAAGCGGCGGCTCCCACCACCGCACACATCTTGGAGAAGTTGCTGCATGGCCTCCAGGCTCTTTGACGGCATCTACGTCCGCGACACGGTGCAGCTGACGGCCAAACTCATGGTCGTCGGCCCCTTCGGCGTGGGCAAGACCACCCTGATCGGTGCCGTCAGCGAGATCGAGCCGTTGCGCACCGAGGAACTCATGACGCAGGCCGGTGCGACGGTCGACGACAACAGCGGTGTCCCGCAGAAGACCACCACCACCGTCGCCCTGGACTTCGGCAGGGTGACGCTCGCGGACGATCTCGCCCTGTACCTCTTCGGCACGCCGGGGCAGCAGCGCTTCGCCCAGATCTGGCAGGACCTCGCCCGCGGCGCCTACGGCGCGCTCGTCCTCGGGGACTCCCGGTACCTCGACCAGTCCTTCGAGGCGCTGGCCCTGGTGGAGAGCTACCGGCTGCCGTACGTTGTCGCGCTCAACCGGTTCCCCGACACCCCGGCGTATCCGGAGGAGGAGCTGCGCGAAGCCCTCGACCTGGATCCCGGGACGCCCCTCATCATGTGCGACGCCCGAGACCGCGAATCCGCGAAGAACGCGCTCATCGAGCTCGTCCGGTACCTGTTCGCCCGCCACCAGGAGATGTCGTGACAACGCTGCCCACCGGCCCGGGATCACCGCCGCCGGGCTGTCCTGCCCACCAGGCCGTACCCGGTCAGGACCCCGCGTCCGGACTGCCCGTCCTCCACGGGGCGGAGTTCGCCGCCGATCCGCACGCCACGTACGAAAGGCTGAGGAAGGAAGGCGTCGCGCACCCGGTCGAGCTGGCCCCCGGCGTCGAAGCCGTTCTCATCACCGGCTACGAGACCGCACTCGAGGTGCTGCGCAGCCCGTACTTCAGCAAGGACGCCCGCCGCTGGACCGCGCTCGCCGAGGGAAAGGTCCCGGCCGACAACCAGGTCGTACCGATGATGGGCTGGCGGCCCAGCCTCTGGTTCGCCGACGGGGAGCGCCATCTGCGGTTGCGGGCCTCGGTCGACGACGCACTGGGCAGGGTCAACCCCCATCAGCTGCGGGCCTACGTGCAGCGCAGCGCCGGACAGCTCATCGACCGGTTCGAGCACGAGGGCAGGGCCGACCTCGTCTCCCAGTACGCCGATCCGATCCCCGCACTCGTCTTCGCCCAGCTGTTCGGCTGCCCCGACGAGCTCACCAGCAGGATGGCGGCGGCCTGCGTGCGGATGATGGACGCGGAACCCGCCGTCGCCCAGGCAGGCGGCGGCGAACTCGCGATGTGTCTGGGCGAGTTGATCGCGATGAAGCGAGCCAGCCCGGGTGCGGACGTGACCACCTGGCTGCTGGACCACCCCTCCGCCCTCTCGGACGAGGAGATGATCCACCAGCTCGTCGTCCTGATCGGGGCGGGAACGGTGCCCCAGTCCGCGTGGATCGCGACGGGCACGATGATGCTGCTCGCCGACGACCGCTTCGCCAGCGACCTGACGGGCGGCAGCCTCACCGTCGCCGACGCGCTCAACGAAGTGCTGTGGCTCCACTCGCCGCTGTCCAACTTCTCCTTCGTCTACGCGGTCCACGACCACACGCTCCGCGACCGGAGCACCGGTGCCGAGACCGCGATCCGGGCCGGGGTCCCCGTACTGATCAGCCACGCCGCCGCGAACACCGACCCGGTGCTGGACATCGAGGAGGGGCAGCGGGCTGCCAACACCTCGCACCTCGCCTTCGGCGCCGGACCGCACGCCTGTCCCGCCAGGGACACGGCCGGTGTCATCGCCGAAGTCGCCGTGGAGATGCTTCTGGACCGGCTTCCCGACATGGTCCTCGAAGTGGGCTCCGGCGAACTCACCTGGCGTCCCGGCCCGTTCCACCGCTCGCTGACCGCTCTGCCGGTGCGCTTCGACGCCGTCCGTGCGACCTCCCCCCAACCGCCCGTCGCTGCAGTAGGAGAACCGACATGGAATCCCGAACCTGCCCCGTCCTCGACCCGACCGGATCGGACCTCCACGCGGAAGCCGCCCGTCTCCGCACCCAGGGGTCTGCGACGCTGGTGGAACTCCCTGGTGGGGTCACGGCCTGGTCGGTGACGCGGCACGACACCATCAAGGAACTGGCCGCCGACCGCAGGGTCTCGCGCGACCCCCGCCTGCACTGGCCCGCCCTCGACGGCGTACCCCAGGACTGGGCCCTGAACGTCTGGGTACGGGTGGTGAGCGCCTTCACCTCCTACGGCTCCGACCACCGCCGGCTGCGCAACCTCATCGCCACGGCGTTCACCCCGCGCCGTACCGAGGCACTCCGCCCCCGGGTGCAGGACCTCGTCGACCGGCTGGTCAAGGACCTGAGCGAAACGGCCCCGGGGGAGACCGTCGACCTCCGCGCCCGGTTCGCCTACGTCATCCCCACCGAGGTCATCTGTGACCTGTTCGGCGTCCCGGCCGACATGCGGCCCTGGATGCGCCGGGTCATCGACGCGGCACTCAACACGGCCGCGACGCCCGAGCAGGCGGCTGCGGACTACGGTGACCTGTTCGGCTGCATGGCTGCCCTGATCGCGGCCAAGCGCGCCGAGCCGGGCGAGGACATGACGAGCGACCTGATCGCTGCCCGCGACGGAGAGGCGAAGCTCGACGAGGAACAGCTCGTCTCCACCCTGATCCTCATGATCGGCGCCGGCTCGGAGACGGCGGTCAACCTCATATCCAAGGCCACCATCGCCCTGGTGGCGCACCCGGAGCAGCTCGCTCTGCTGCGGTCCGGCGCGGTCGGCTGGGAGGACGTGGTGGAGGAGACCCTCCGCCTCGAATCGCCGATCATGCACATGCCGTTGCGGTACGCCGTCGAGGACATCGACCTCGGGGACGTCCGGATCGCCAAGGGCGACGCGATCCTGCTGGCTTTCGGCGCCGCGGGCCGTGACCCCGCTCTCCACGGAGACAGCGCCTGCGAGTTCGACGCCGCGCGGGAGTCCTCCGACCACCTCGCCTTCGGCCACGGTGTCCACTACTGCCTGGGAGCCCCGCTCGGCCGGATGGAGGCGGACATCGCGCTCCGGGCGCTGTTCGCCGCGTTCCCGGACATCGCGCTCGCCGTGCCCGAGGACCAGCTCGCCCCCCAGGCGTCGTTCATCGCCAACGGCTACCGGGAGCTTCCCGTGGTGCTGCGTCCCGCGACGGCCTGACCGTTCACGGACGTACGTGACGGCAGTGCGCCCTACCCCCGCCCGGGGTACGGACGCACTGCCGCAACAGGTCGTTGGAGCCGCGTGAGGCGTTCCCGCCGACGCTCGGTCTTTGGTCCGACCACACGCCCTGTGTGACATAGTCGGATCATGCGTATCGACCGGAGCAGGGAGTAGCGGATGCCCGTCGAGTGGCAACCCGTACGGCAGTCCCGCACCCACGAACTCGTGCTCCAGAGCATCGAGGAGCGTGTCTTCGCCGGAGAGCTCAAGGCGGGCGACCGTCTCCCGCCCGAGCGGGAGCTGGCACCGGTGCTCGGAGTCAGCCGTTCCGCTCTGCGTGAGGCGCTCCGGGTGCTGGAGACCATCGGCGTACTGGTCGCGCAGCCGGGCCGGGGTCCGGATTCGGGGGCCCGGATCGTGCGGAACCCGGACGACGCCCTGGGGCGTCTGCTGCGCCTGCACTTCGCCCTCGGCAGCTACAGCCTGCACGACGTGCTCGAGGCGCGCGTCGTACTGGAGCGCTCCAGCTGGGAAGCCGCCGCACGGTACGCGCCGGCCGAGGATCTCGACGAGGTCGAGCAGCTCCTCGTACGCATGGGCGATCCGGACGTGGGTGTGTCCGAGTTCAACGACCTCGACACCCGCTTCCATGTGCTGATCGCCGGGAGTTCGGGCAACGCGCTGACCTCGACGCTCACCTCCGCGGTGCGCGAGTCCGTGCGTCCGCTGATCCTGCGGGCGCTGGAGGAGACCGAGGACTGGCCGGCCACCGCCGGCGCACTCAACGCCCAGCACACGCGGCTGCTCGCGCTGGTGCGCGAGGGGCGGGGCAGCGAGGCGGCGGACCTGGTCGAGGAACACATCCGTGGCCTGCACGGGACGCTGGTGGACGAGACATAGCCCGACACGGGGAGCGGGGGAGCGGGGACGGTGCGCACGAGCACCGTCCCCGCTCCTGTGTGATGTCTGCCTGATGAGCGGGCCGTTGCGGGTCAGCGGTGCGGGGCCGGTCTGGTCCGGTCCGTTCGGCGGCGATTGCCGTGCCAGTCCAGTACCAGGACCGTGGCGTCGTCCTTGAGGTTGCCGTAGCAGGCGTCCAGCACCGCGCAGGTCAGGCTCCGGACGACCTCTCGCGGGTGCAGCGCGCCGGTGTCGTGGACGACCGAGGGCAGGTCGACGGCGGCCGCACTGCGGTCCTGCATGCCGTCGGTGAGCAGGACCAGGCGGTCTCCTGGACGCAGAGGGAACTGCTGGAGGCGATACCCGGTGGGGGCCGCCACGCCGAAGGGCATGTCGACGGCGAGTTCGACCTCTTCGACGGTGCCGTCGCGCATCCGCAGGGGGCGGGGATGGCCGGCGTTGACCAGTTCGCACAGGCCCGTTTCGAGATCGACGCAGAGCAACTGCCCGGTGGCCAGGCCCCTGCTGTGACTGAGCAGGGCCTGGTGGGCGTGATGGGCCTGCTTGAGGGCGTCACAGCCGCTGCGGCGCGCCTGTCGCAGCGCTCCGACCAGCAAGGTGGCCAGCAGGGCGGAATTGGTGTCGTGGCCCATCGCGTCGGTGATGGACAGGTGCAGGGTGTCGCGGTCGAGGGTGTAGTCGTAGGTGTCGCCACCGATGTCGTCGGCCGGTACCAGTCCGGCGGCGAGCGTGAACTCTGCCGCCTCGCAGCAGGGGGCGGAGGGAAGCAGCTGATGCTGGATCTCCGCTGCCAGACTGGTCCGGGTGGTGCGCCGGCCCAGGTGGTACAGATCGGTGAAACGGCGGTCCGTGACGATGATGTAGGCCAGCGCGTGGGCCGCGTCGTGGACCTGCCGGAGCACGGTGTCGTCGCCGGCCTGCAACGTCACCTCCAGGACGCCGATGCGGTCGCCCCGGTTGGTGACAGGCGTGATGACGCGCCGGCCGCCCTGCCCGTCCGTTTCCACGTGCTGGCGCTGGCTCCGCAGGACACGGTCGTAGACGCTTCCCTGCAACTTGACCGGCTCGCCGGGGCCCTCGGCGGCATCGCCGGCCGCGGCCAGTCGTACCAGCCGCTCGCCGATGAGGTCGACGAACAGGAAGGACACGCACTCCGCGCCGAACCGCTTCTGCAGGTCGAGCGCCACCACCTCGACGGACTCACCGGGCGGCGCGGCCTCGGCAGCGGCCAGCAGTTCGCCCAGTTCCAGATCTGTGCCCTCCACAGCAACCTCCCAATTCGGCTGCCGAACCTCCTGCCCCACATCCCCGCAACCTCACCTCCTGAGCCCGTTTTGCCTGGTCAGGACGGACGGCCAGGTCCGTTCAGTGGGTCGTGGACGCGTCAAACGGGCCCTGGCCCCTTCCCGGCGCGCCCTCCCGCCCGAGGGCTCTCCCGCTCGTTGTATCCCACGCGCCCCAGGTTCCCCACTTGGACCGAGGCTAGTATGGTCGGACCATAAACGACCGGGGAGGCCCCATGCGCATCGGACTCTTCGCCACCTGTCTGGGAGACACGCTCTTCCCCGAGGCGGTGAAATCCACCGCGGTACTGCTCGCCCGACTGGGCCACGACGTGGTGTTCCCGCCGGGCCAGACGTGCTGCGGCCAGATGCACGTCAACACCGGCTACCAGCGCGAACCCGTCCCGCTGGTGCGCAGATTCGCCGAGCAGTTCGGGGACCCGTCCATCGACGCGGTCGTCATGCCGTCCGGATCGTGCGCCGGTTCCGTAAGGCACCAGCACGAGATCATCGCCGAGCGGTACGGGGACGCCTCGCTGCGCGCCGGAGTCGGCACCGTCACGTCCAAGACGTACGAGCTGTCGGAGTTCCTCGTCGACGTCCTCGACCTCTCCGGGGTAGGCGCGTACTTCCCGCACCGCGTGACGTACCACCCCACCTGCCACTCCCTTCGGATGCTCCGGGTCGGCGACAAGCCGCTGAAGCTCCTGCGCGCCGTCGAGGGGATCGATCTGGTCGAACTCCCCGAAGCCGACTCCTGCTGCGGCTTCGGCGGCACCTTCGCCGTCAAGAACGCCGAGACGTCCACCGCGATGCTCCGGGACAAGATGCGCAACATCGCCACCACGGACGCCGCCGTGTGCACCGCCGGAGACTCCTCCTGCCTGATGCACATCGGCGGCGGACTCTCCCGCATCCGGTCCGGTACGCGCACCCTGCATCTCGCCCAGATCCTCGGATCCACCCGTACCGCGCCGTACGCCCTGACGGAGGCCGCCCGATGAGCACGTTCCTCGGCATGCCCGCCACGCCGCCCCGGTCCCCGTACGGAACGGGAAACCTGCGCGGCGACCGCACGTTCCCCGAGGCCGCCCACGACGAGCTCCTCGACGAACAGCTGCGCCGCAATCTCGGCAAGGCAACCCGCACCATCCGTACGAAGCGGCTCGGCGTCACCGCTGAACTCCCCGACTGGGAGCAGTTGCGCGACGCCGGATCCGCCATCAAGACCGACACGATGAACCGGCTCCCCGAACTCCTGGAGCAGCTGGAGCAGAAGGTCACCGAGCACGGCGGAACCGTCCACTGGGCGCGCGACGGAGCCGAGGCCAACGAGATCGTCGCCCGGCTGGTCCGGGCGACGGGCAGCAGCGACGTCATCAAGGTCAAGTCGATGGCCACCCAGGAGATCGGCCTCAACGAGCACCTCGAATCCATCGGCATCACCCCGTACGAGACCGACCTGGCCGAGCTCATCGTGCAGCTCGCCGACGACAAGCCCTCGCACATCCTGGTGCCCGCGATCCACCGCAACCGCGACGAGATCCGGCAGATCTTCCTCGACGAGATCCCCGGAGTCGACCCGGACCTCGACAACGTCCCCGCGCATCTCGCCGCCGCAGCCCGCGCCTATCTGCGCGAGAAGTTCATGACGACCAAGGTGGCCGTCTCCGGAGCCAACTTCGGCATCGCCGAGACCGGCACCCTGTCCGTCGTCGAGTCGGAGGGCAACGGCCGGATGTGCCTGACGCTGCCCGACACCCTCATCACCGTGATGGGCATCGAGAAGGTCCTGCCGCGCTACCAGGACCTGGAAGTCTTCCTGCAGTTGCTGCCGCGCTCCTCGACGGGCGAGCGCATGAACCCGTACACGTCGATGTGGACCGGCGTCACACCCGGCGACGGGCCGCAGGACTTCCACCTGGTCCTCCTCGACAACGGCCGCACCGCCGCGCTCGCCGACAGGATCGGCCGCGAGGCCCTCAACTGCATCCGCTGCTCGGCCTGTCTCAACGTCTGTCCCGTGTACGAGCGCACCGGCGGCCATGCCTACGGATCGACGTACCCCGGACCGATCGGCGCGGTCCTCACCCCGCAGCTCGCCGGGATGGACGCGGCCAAGGGCGACCCCAACAGCTCGCTGCCGTACGCCTCCAGCCTCTGCGGCGCCTGCTTCGACGCCTGCCCCGTCAAGATCGACATCCCGTCGATGCTCGTCGAGCTGCGCCACCAGCACACCGAACAGTCCGGCACCACCGCGGAGAAGCTGGCCATGAAGGCCGCCGCCGGCGTGATGAAACGGCCGATGCTCTTCACCGCCGCGCAGAAGGCCGCCGCTCTCGGCCGGATCGCCGGCGGACGCGACGGCACGATCTCGCACCTGCCCGCCCCGCTCAGCGGCTGGAGCGACAGCCGCGACACCCCGGCACCGCCCAAGCAGACCTTCCGCTCCTGGATGGCATCGGCCGAGGGCGCGGCAACGATGGGCGCCGCCGCCGAAGAGGGCGCCCGGCACACCGCCCACGACCACGAGGAGGACCGGTGACGACGACCGCCCGCGACACGGTGCTCGGCCGGATCAGGGACGCACTGGCCCTCGCACCCGTGCCCGACACCACGGTTCCCCGCGGCTACCGCACCGGCCGCACCCTCCCGGACGAGGAACGCCTCGCCCTGCTGACCCACCGGCTCGTCGACTACAAGGCGAAGGTGTACCCCAGTACCGGCGACCGCACCGCCGAAGTGATCGCCGAAGTGCTGCGGGAGCGCGGAGCCCGGCGGATCGGAGTGCCGGCCGGGCTCGACGAGCAGTGGCTCACCGCCTACGACGGCGAGGTGCGGCAGGACTCCGCCGACATCCCGGCGCCGAGCCTCGACGCACTGGACGGTGTGGTGACCGCCTCGGCCGTCACCTGCGCGGAGACGGGCACCATCTTCCTGGACGGTTCGGCCGACCAGGGCCGGCGCGCCCTGTCCCTGGTCCCCGATCTGCATGTGTGCGTCGTCGACCTGTCCTCGGTCGTCGTGGGCGTCCCCGAGGCGGTGGCCCGGCTGGTGCCGGAGCGGCCGACGACCCTGATCAGCGGTCCGTCGGCCACCTCCGACATCGAGCTGGAGCGGGTGGAGGGCGTCCACGGCCCCCGCACCCTCGCGGTGGTGATCCGCACCGACGTCTAGGACGTGTCCGGCCGAGGGTCCACCCTGTTCCCTGCCGTCGGCAGGTGCGGCTCAAGCCCGGCCCACCTTGCATTCCTGACCGGGAGCACAGGACGGCGCCCCGCCCGTCGGCCCGGCGCCCTCGCGGAGGCCGGGCCGACGGACGGGGCACCGAGTGGGTCTCAGCCCCGGCTCAGGTGAACGGCCACCGTCTCGCTGACAGTCACCGGCCGCTCGAAGTCCGGGTCCGTCGCCGTAGCCCGCGCCTCGACCTCGACGTCACCACGCTGGAACGGCACCGACCCGGTGGGAACGGCCGTCGCGGTCCAGGCGACCGGCGCGCCCGGGACACACTTCACCGACGCGGAGTAGGAACCCCGGATGAGCTGCCGCCGCTTCACCTGCGTGACGTCGCCCGCCACCGCCACCTCCACCGGCTTGTTGCAGCTCACCGTGCCGTGCAGGGTGGCCTTGCCGTTCAGGGTGCTCGCCGTGCCGTCGAGCGCCACGGCGAGACCGAGACCGAGCTCGGCGGGCGGGGCCGGGTTGTCGATGTCCACCTCGCCGCGCGCGGC
Source organism: Streptomyces sp. NBC_00887 (assembly GCF_045207585.1). NCBI lineage: Bacteria > Bacillati > Actinomycetota > Actinomycetes > Kitasatosporales > Streptomycetaceae > Streptomyces > Streptomyces sp. NBC_00887. The sequence continues at coordinate 3,085,356 of NZ_CP108788.1, read as the reverse complement.
GGGGTCGCCCCCCTCGCAGTGCTGCTCGAAGGAGGCGACGAGCTCCTTCACGTACCCCTGCGGGCCGAACTCCACGGCCGTGATCGTGAAGCTGCCGGTGAGCGTGTTGCAGCCGCGCCCGTTCCCGCCGAGGGACAGCCCCGGTTCGGTCGCCTCGTTGAACGGGTACCGGGTGGCCCCGGCATAGGTACCGGGTGCCAGGGTGGTGCCCTCCGGCGCTGCGAGGTCCAGGTACCACCAGTCCCCGTTGGCGCCGTCCACGGACAGCGAGATCACCCGGTTGTCGCTCGACCCGGTCACCGACACCTTGTCCTGGGAATCCGTCGAGTAGGCGTAGGACCCGCCACCGCTGATCCAGTCGCCCTCGTCCCCGCTGAAGGCCAGGGATCCGTCGGTGACCGGCTGGGCATGGGCCTGAGGTCCGGACAGCAGGCCGGTCGTACCGGTCGCCATGGTGAGGGCCAGCGCGAGCACGGCCGCACTTCTGGCCAGAGCGCGTCCGGGCATGGTGAGTCTCATGTGTGTGTTCCCCCCTGGGAAGACGATTTCCGCTACGCCGACGAGGTGTTCCGTCAGCTGCGGGAAGAGTCTGGCAACAAGGAAGATCGACGACAACTGCGTTTCAGTTGTGGCTGGTTGAGGTTTCGGCCACCATCTGCGTTTCCCGTCAACGGGGTTCGGGTCCAGATCGCCCTGGAACCACGAGCGAGCACCCGCACGCACCGTGTCGGGGCTCCCGTCCTGGTGCCCGCGTCCCTCGCGGACACCAGGGTGTCGGCCGTACGTCAGGCGCCCAGGTCATCGAGGACGAACTACTGCTCAACGGGCTCTTGTGCGTGAACCAGCTGAATCTCGCGTCGAGCGCGCCGGGTTCACCCGCCTGTCGCCACTGAACCGGACACGACGGGCCCTCCGCGCGTGACCCTCGCGCGTCGGAGGCCGGACGTGCCCGGTCGTGGCGGACATCAGAGACCGTGGGTGACCTCCAGCGGCGCGAAGCCGATACGGGTCGTCGTACCGTCGTCGGCCCAGCGCACAGCGACCGTCTCCTCGTTCACGTCCACCCCGTTCACCGCCGAGGCGAGAGGACTGCCGTCCGGCCCCGCGGTGAGCGAGGCGAGCGCCACCAGCACCTCTGTCCCCTCCACATCGGCACCGAGCCTGGGCAGTACGGCCCACCGGGTGAACGCCGTGCCCTGCGGAGCACGTACCTCCTCCTGCTCCGCCCAGCCGTGCAACCCGTGCAACGCGGAACGCACCGCTTCCTCGGGATCCGTCGCCCAGCCCGTCTGCTCGGCCCGCGACCCGGCGGGTGCCCCCAGGATTCGGTGCACCCGTAGTTCGTACCGGCCCTTCACGACCGTGACGCTCTCCACCCGCAGCCCCGGCATCGTCGGCGCGCCCTCCGGGAAGACCGGGCAGTGCCAGGACGCGGCCCAGCCCCAGCCGTCGCCGTGACCCGCGCCCAGCGGGTGGATCCTTACCCGGCTGCTGCGGGAGCCCTCGACCCGTACCGACAGATGATTGTCCGCGGTGTTCGCGGACGCGGTGGGACCGGTGGCCGTCGAATACGCGAGGCGCGCGTAGAGCGGGTCCGACAGATCCGCCGTCTCGCCCTCGTGCGGCCGGACATGGTCGCTGCCGTGGTTGTGCAGCCGGACGATGCCGTCCGCCTGCGTCGACTGGACCAGCAGCCCCGGCGACGGCAACGACAGCACCCGGTCGACGCCCTCGCTCGGGGCGGGCTCCTCGGTCGCCGCCCACAGCGGATGCTCCGCCGGGGCGAGCAGCGCGACGAACGCCTTCGACGCCCAGTAAGGCGACGCGGGACCCGAGTACACCTGGAGCGTCGCGTCGTGCGGACCGTGCCAGCCCAGGCTCAGCAGACCGTCGTCCGCCGCCGCGCCCCGCTCCAGGAAGTACCGCAGCGAGCCGCTGATCAGCCGCCGCGAGACGCCCGGAGCCAGGGGGGTGTGCCCGGACACCGCGCCCATCCCGACGGCCGCACCCGCCGCGAAGCGGTAGGTGAGGGAGCGTCCGAAGTGCAGCGGCGCACCGTCCGCGCCGAACATCAGTGAGAAGCTCTCCAGATGCTCGCTCAGCCGTGCGCCGTAGCGCGTGGCGAGCTCCGTGTCGCCCGACAGATACGCGTCCAGTACCGGATACAGGTGCAGCGCCCAGCCGTTGTAGTGGTCGAAGGCCCGCCCGTCCCCGTCGGCGTACCAGCCCTCGCCGCGGTACCAGACCTCCAGCAGGTCCAGGGCACGCTGCCGTGCCCGTGCCGTTTCGGCGTCGCCCCGGCCGACGGACTCCAGGAAACCGGCGACGGAGTAGGGGAACAGGTACCAGTTGTTGGGGGCGGGTGTGTGGCGCAGGGCGCCGCGCAGCCACTCCTCCGTCCGGTCCTGGGTTCCCGGGTCGAGCCGGTCCCACAGCCACGGCCGGGTCAGCCGCAGCCCGATCGCCACGGACGCGGACTCGACCATCGGCTGGCCGAAGACCGTGTGGTCGAGAATCAGCGGCCAGGACTCGGCGTCGTCGCGCCCCGCCGTACGCGTACCGGCACCGAGGCCGTCGGCGTACCGCTCCAGCCAGTGGTGCGGATCCTTGCCTTCCGCCCCGGCGACCCGGAACGCGGCGGCCAGGAACGTACGGGCATAGCCCTCCAGGCCGTCGGAGCGCACACCGGAGCGGGACGGGCGCCCCGGCAGGTCGAGCAGGGCCCGGCCGGGGGTGGCCCACTTCCAGGCGGCGTGCAGCAGGCCGTCGGCCGCCGCTTCCCAGTGCGCCCGGGTGTAGCCGGTGTACGGGCTCGACCCGCGGTCCTCGGCGGGGAGTTCGAAGGGGTACGGGGACGAGGTGGAGGTCATGCGAGGAAGGCCAGCCTTTCGCGTCGTACGGGATGGGCGAATCCGTCGCCCGCGGCCCAGCGCGCGACCTCACCGACGGCCAGATCCGCTAGTCGGCGCAGCTCGTTGCCCTGGGAACCGGCGAGATGAGGGGTGATGGTCGCGTTGCCGAGGTCCCACAGCGGATGACCGGCCGGCAGCGGGTCGGGATCGGTGACGTCGAGCACCGCGCGGATCCGGCCCGTACCCAGTACGTCGACGAGCGCGTCCTGGTCGACGACCGCACCCCGGGAGGTGTTGATCAGGACGCCGTCGGGCCGCATCGAGGTGAGGAGTTCGCGGCTGACGAGCCCGGTGGTCGCGGGCAGCAGCGGGGTGTGGACGCTGACCACGTCGCTCTCGGCGAAGAGTCCGGCGAGCGTGACGGGGCGGACCCCGAGCTCGGCCGCCTCGCCGCCGGAGACGTACGGATCGTGGAGCAGCACCCGCAGGTCGTAGGGGCGCAGCAGTTCGATCACCCGGCGGCCGATCAGGGAGGCGGACAGGATGCCCACCGTACGGCCGTAGTTGCCCACGTCGGGCGGGGTGGCGAGCCATGCGTCGCGGCGACGGGAGGCCCGGAAGTCCCGGGCCCGCTCCAGCACCCGCTTCCCGGAGAGCAGGATCATCGCGAGGGTGTACTCCGCGACCGGCAGCGCGTTGGCCGCCGCGGCCGACGACACCTCGATGCCCCGGTCCCAGCAGGCCTCGGTGACATGACCCCGGACGGTGCCCGCCGTGTGCACGACGGCCCGGAGTGCGGGCGCCGCCGCCAGGACGTCCGCGTCGATGGGCGGGCAGCCCCAGCCGGTGACCAGGATCTCCGCATCCGCGAGCGCGGCGCGCGCCGGGGCGGTGGCGAAGTCGTCGATGACGGGCAGCGGGGCGAGCGTGCTCACCGCGGAGAGCGCCGCCATGGAGCTCGGGGAGAGCACGGCGGCCGCGGCCGACGGACTCATGGCGAGCGCGGCGCGCGGCCGGCGGTGGGCGGGGGAGGTGCTGGGCATGGTTCTCCTGTGCGGTGGTCCGGTCGGGGCGGCACGGCTACTTGACGGCGCCCGCCGTCAGACCGGACCGCCAGAAGCGCTGGAGCAGGGCGAAGGCGAGGATCAGCGGCAGCACCGCGAGCAGCGAACCCATGATGACGACCGGGTAGTACTCGGGGGAGACGGACGCGGAACTGTTCCAGGTGTACAGGCCGAGACTGACCGGATACAGATCCTGGTCGGAGAGCATCACCATGGGCAGGAAGAAGTTGTTCCAGATCGCCGTGAGCTGGAAGAGGAAGACGGTCACCAGCCCAGGCCCCAGCATGCGCAGCGCCACCCGGACGTACGCGGTCAGTTCGCCGGCGCCGTCCATCCGCGCCGCTTCCAGCACCTCGTCGGGCACGTACCCCTGGCTGAAGATCCGGCCGAGGTAGACACCGAACGGGTTGAAGAGGACCGGGATGAAGACCGCCCAGTACGTGTTGACCAGCCCCGTGCCGGACGCCATCAGGTAGAGCGGCAGGGCGAGCACGGTCTGAGGCACCATCACCGCGGCGAGCACGAGCCCGAACAGCTTCTCCTTGTGCGCGAAGCGGTACTTGTCGAAGGCGTACCCGCAGGCGACGCTCACGAGTGCGCCGAGGGCCGCGCCCAGGACCGCGTAGAGCAGGCTGTTGCCGTACCAGCGCCCGTACAGCCCGCCGTCCATGGCGAACAGGTCCTTGACGTTCTGCACGAAGGAGAAGTTGCCCAGCGAAAGGATGTTGCTGCTGAACAGCGCGTTGCGGTCCTTGGTCGACGCGAGCACCAGCCACAGCACCGGCAGCAGGGTGTACGCCACCGAGATGCCGACCACGAGGTTGACGACGGAACGCCCGAGGAGCCTGGGCCGCAGGGGTGCGGCAGTGCGAGGTGCGGTGGACGCGCTCATCGGGTGTTCTCCTCTGCGGCGTCGGAGCGGTTGGTCCAGCGGGTGACGCCGTAGGAGAGGGCGATCGTGCACACGAGCAGGACGACGGAGGCGGCTGCCGCGAGCCCGTAGTTGTTGCGGGTGAAGGCGGCGTCGTAGATGTACATGCTGGGCGAGAAGCGTGAGTTGATCATCGGTGTCGACTGGCTGAGCAGCATCGGCTCGGTGAAGAGCTGCAGCGCGAAGATGAGGGTGAACATCGCCACCATCACGACCGACGAACGCACCAGCGGAGCCTTGACCTGGAGAGCCGTGCGGACCGGGCCCGCGCCGTCGACGACCGACGCCTCGATCACCTCGCGGGGGACGGCCTGCAGCGCCGCGTAGAACACGACCATGTTGTAGCCGAGGTTGCTCCACAGCGCGATGTTCACGATGGACGGGAGCACGGTGTGCACCCCGAGGAAGTCGACGGTGATGTCGGCCTTGCCGAGGAGTTCGATCACCGGACTGATGCCGGGGGTGTACAGGTACAGCCAGATCAGCGCGGCGATGATGCCGGGCACTGCGTGCGGCAGGAACAGCGCGAGCTGGGCCGTGCCCCGCAGGCGCACCACGCCGGAGTCCAGCAGCAGTGCCAGGGCGAGGGCCCCGATCACCATGAGCGGGATGTAGACCAGGCAGTACAGGGCGACGATGCCGAGACCGCCGAGGAACGTCGGGTCGGTGATGACGGCCATGTAGTTGCGGAGCCCGGCGAAGACCGTGCGTTCCGGGCCGAAGCCGAGTCCGGGCTGGTCGTCGCTGAAGAAGCTCAGATACAGGGCCGTGGCGACCGGGATCAGGAAGACGGTCACCAGAAGGACGAAGAACGGCGCCATCAGGGCTCCGCAGGCACCGAGTTCACGCCGTCGGGCGGACCTGCGGGCCATGGGCGCCGGGGCGGCGGCGGGGCTCTTCGGTGAGGGCCGGGCGGTGGTGTCCGCCGGGACGGATACGGGGGTGGTGCTGGCCATGGGTGTCACCTGCCTCTCTGCTGCTGGGAACGGGGGTTGCGGATCGCCGGTCAGGTGGAGTGCAGGGTGGTGGAGAGGCCGAGTGCCTTCAGGTCCGGCATGGTGCCCTCCTGTGCCGCCCTGACCGCTCCGAGGATGGAGCCCTGGCCTCCGCTCGCCCGCGCCAGCCCGTCCTTCATGATCTTGCCGGTGGCTGTCATCCGGGGGCCCCAGACCCAGCCCCCGCGAATCTTGTGGGCCTCCTGCTCGAAGAGGGTGTAGATGTCCTGGCCGCCGTAGTAGGTGCGGTCGAAGGCCTTGCGGCCCACCTCGACCAGGCCGGGCGCGGCGGGGTACTGGCTGCTGGCCCCGCTGGAGAGCCGGGCACGCAGGGCGTCCGGGTGCGAGACCTGCCACTCGATGAACTCCATCGCGGCCTCGGGGTCCGCGCTGTCCTTGGTGATCGCGAAGGTCGAGCCGCCATGGGTCCCGACACCGGGGTCGGCCGGATCCCACTGGGGGATCGGCGCCAGCGTCCACCGGCCCTTCTGGCCAGGGCGGGCCTTCATCTGGGCACCGGCGTCCCACGCACCGCTCAGTCGGCTGAGCACCAGGCCGTTGGCGATCTGGACGTCGCTGTGCCGGCTCTCCACCGCGTTCATGAAGACCAGGTCCTGGTCGGTCAGCCGCTGCCAGAAGGCGGCCACGCGACGAGTGGGTGCGTCGGCCAGTGAGACGTTCCAGGCGCCGCCCGCCGTGTCGAACCACTGGGCGCCCGCCTGCCACGCGAAGGCGGCGAGATGGGTGTCACCGTCGGTCGGGAAGAGCGCCATCCTGCGGTCACCGCCCTTGCGGCGTACGGTCCTTGCCGCGTCCTCGAAGTCCTCCCAGGTGCGCGGGGCGGTCAGCCCGTACCGCTCGAAGAGGTCGGTGCGGTAATGCAGCACCATCGGCTCTATGTCGAGCGGAACGCTGAAGACCCGCTTCTCGAAGGTGGTCAGCCCCAGCGCCTGCGGCAGCAGTTCGGCGCGCAGCCCGTCGCTCACCAGGTCCGTGATGTCGCGGCAGACACCGTCGATGGCGAAGCCGGGGACCTGGGGGTATTCGATGGTGGCGACGTCCGGGGCGTTGCCGGCCCGGGCCGCGTTGCTGAGCTTGGCGTAACCGCCCTGGGCCCCCGAGGGGACCTGCTGGAAATCGACCTGAAGGGTGTCGTGCCCGCGGTTGAACGCGTCCACGACCTCCTGACTGCCCCGCAGCGCGGACCAGAAGGTGATCCGCTTCTTCCTGCCGGTCCTGCTGCTTACGGTCCTGCCGGTACTGTTCGTGCCGCCCGATCGTGGCTCCTCGCCGCCGCTGCAGGCGCTGAGCGCACCTGTCAGGGGCAGCGCGGCGATCGTGGCGAGTACGGATCGACGGCTCTGTCGATCAGGCATGGGTGCCTCCCGCGGCTCCTGATTCAAGACACGGGGAATACTGATCGCCTGATCATTAGCGGTCAATAGATCGATCAGAAGGAGCTTGAAGCGGTCAAACGCTCACTGCTTCGAGGCGGGGAGCGCTTGTGCCGATCCGCGTACTTTGAGTGCGGGGAGCAGCTCCACCCTGCGCACCGGACCCGTCGTACCCTCCGGGTGCGCCAGCCGGTGCAGCAGCAGTTCGGCCGCCGCCCGTCCGATGTCGGCCCTGGGCGGGGCCACCGCGGTCAGCGGCGTGCTGCCCAGTGAGGAGACCACATCGTCGTACGCCACGACCGAACAGTCCTGCGGCACCCGTACGCCGCTCTCCGCCAGCCGCTGCACCAGCATCAGCGCGTCCTCGTCGCCGTGCAGGACGGCGCCCGTGACCCCGCGCTCCCGCAGCAGCGCGGCCAGGTCCGGAGCCGGCTCCTCCGGCGCGGCGGGGGACGGGGAGTCGGTCCGAATCCCGGGGCCAGGACCCGCGTTCGAGGAACTGAGCACCACCGACCAGTCGTCCACCTCCGGGCGGGCGGCCGCGATCTCGGCGAACGCCGCCCGGATCGAGCGAGCGGTGGGGCTGTCGTTCCGGGCGGCCAGGACGATCCGGCGATGGCCCAGCGAGACCAGGTGGTCGATGGCGAGATGCACCCCGTACCAGTGATCGGAACAGACCGAGTCCAGGGCGTGCAACGCGCTGCCCGGCCGCGGCCGCCGCTCCATCAGAACGGTCGGCACGCCCACGTCGGCAAGCCAGCCGTAGTCCGCCTCCTCACCGACGGCGCTGCGCCACCGAGGGGCGATCAGCAGCCCGCGCGCCCCGCCCGCCAGGGCCCGTTCCACCTGCGGCCGTTCGGCCCCGGCCGACTGCGGCGCGATATGCAGGGCGATCCGCATCCCCGCCGCCTCCAGGGCGGTGCGGGCACCGTGCAGGGTCTCGTACAGGTACGAATGCCGCTCGGGCACCACCAGGGCGATCGGACCGCCCTCCGCGGCAGGCTCACCGGTCCGTGCGACCGGGAGCGCCGTCGTCTCGGCGGCGTCCCCCACCGGGCGGGCCACCCCGTGGCCGCGCCGCAGCCTGCCCGCCCGGGCCAGCTCCTCCACGTCCCGCCGGAGCGTGACCACCGAGACGTCCAACTCGGCGGCGAGCGTGGTCACCTTGACGGCACCCCGTGCGTGCACCACCGCGAGTATGCGCTTCCGCCTCAGTTCAACCGGCTCCCGCATGCTGCTGGCCCCCTTGTCGTACTGCTGCGCGTTGTTCGTTTGAGCGTTTCCGTGAGCACTTCGCTGGCAGCATAGCGAGGGATCCGCCGTCCCGGTGGTTCACGGGATGGACCGATGATCCGAATGAAAGCCGGGTGTATCTATCATCTGATCCGGAATGGACACCATCACTCTGTGGCAACTGGCCGTGCTCGCGGCGGCATCCATGCTCGTCGGCTTCTCCAAGACAGCCGTCAGCGGTGCCAACACGATCAGCCTCGCGGTCTTCGCGGCCGTACTCCCGGCCCGCGAATCGACCGGAGTGCTGCTCCCGATCCTCATCGCGGGCGACATCCTCGCCGTGGTGATCTACCGTCGGCACGCACACTGGCCCACGCTGCTGCGGCTCTTCCCGGCCGTCGCCGTGGGCGTGGTGGCAGGCACCGTCTTCATGCTGTGGGCCGATGACGACGCCGTGGCCAGATCGATCGGCGCGATCCTGCTCTTCATGGCCGGTGTCACCCTCTGGCGCAGGCACACCGCGGCCCGGTCCGAAGAGGCGCCCGAACAGCAGGCCACGGAACAGCAGGCCACGGAACGGCGGGCAACGGAACGGCTGGCCACAGAACAGCCGGACGAGGAGAAGCCGTCGCTTGCCGGGCGGGCCAAGGCCCGGTCCTACGGGGTGCTCGGCGGCTTCACGACCATGGTCGCCAATGCGGGCGGCCCCGTGATGTCGCTCTACCTGCTGTCCGCCGGTTTCCGGAAGCTCGGCTTCCTGGGAACCTCGGCGTCGTTCTTCCTGATCGTCAACACGTCCAAGGTGCCGTTCAGCGTGGGGCTCGGACTCATCGACGCGCAGTCCCTGCTGCTCGACGCCGCCCTGGTCCTGTTCGTCATCCCCGGCGCGTACCTCGGCCGGGCATGCGTGGGCCGGATCAACCAGAAGCTCTTCGAGCAGATCGTGATCGGCGCCACCGTGCTGGGCGGCCTCCAGTTGCTGCTGCGCTGAAGGCCGCCCGGCGGTGGACGACGCGGTCAGACGATGCTCTCGGCGATCTCCGCCTGCTCGCGGGCGTTTCCGTACGCGGCGGGGGTGCTGTACGAGCGGCGCGCGACGAACCACCACACGGTCGCCAGCACCAGCACGGCGACGAGGGCGATCGACGCGTAGTTCATCGAGTCGACGGTCACCGGCGAGGACTGCGGCAACAGGAACAGCACGCTCACGATGGCGACCCACACCACGGCGATCCAGCCGATCGGCTTCGACCAGCGGCCCAGATGCCACGGTCCGCGCTCGAACCTGTCGCCGGCGCGCAGCTTGAGGTAGATCGGGATGGCGTACGCGGGAGTGATGCCGATGACGTTGATGGCGGTCACCGCACCGTACGCGGTCGTCGAGTACAGCGAGGGCACCGCGAGAAGAGCGGCGACGCACACCGACAGCCACACCGCGGGCACCGGCGTCTGGGTGCGGGAGCTCACCTTGCGCCACAGGGCCGAGCCCGGCAGCGCGTTGTCCCGGCTGAACGCGAAGACCATCCGGCTCGCGGCGGCGACCTCGGCGTTGCCGCAGAACAGCTGCGCCGCGATCACGATCAGCAGCATGGCGGTGGCGCCCGCGGTACCCAGCGCGTCGATCAGGATCTGCGCGGGCGGCACCCCGGTGGCACTGTTCCGGGTGCCCGCGTAGTCCTGGATGGCGAAGGTCAGACCGGCCAGCAGCACGAAACCGGCGACCCAGGAGACCCAGATCGCCCGGACGATGCCCCTGGCCGCCGTCACGGACGCGTTGGACGTCTCCTCGGAGAGATGGGCGGAGGCGTCGTAGCCGCAGAAGGTGTACTGGGCCAGAAGCAGACCGATCGCCGCGACGTAGAGCGGGTTCTCCCAGCCGGTGTCATTGACGAACTCGGTGAAGACGAACGACGGCGACTGGTGGTGGGAGGGCACGATCGCCAGCACCGTCACGATGACGGCCACACCGCCCAGGTGCCACCACACGCTGATCGAGTTGAGCACACTGACCAGGCGGACACCGAAGAGGTTCAGTACGGCGTGCAGCAGCAGGATGCAGAGGAAGATCACCATCGTGGATCCGGGAGTGGGATCGAATCCCCACTGCAGATGGAACAGCGCCCCCGTGAACAGCGCGGCGCCGTAGTCGATGCCGGCGATCGCCCCCAGCAGACCGAGAAGATTCAGCCAGCCGGTGTACCAGCCCCACTTGCGGCCACCGAGCCGGTCGGCCATGTAGTACAGCGCTCCCGACGTCGGATACGCGCTGGTGACCTCGGCCAGGGCCATGCCCACGCAGAGGACGAACAGGCCGACACCGGCCCAGCCCCAGAGCATCACCGACGGGCCGCCCGTCGACATGCCGAAGCCGTACAGGGTCATGCAGCCGGACAGGATCGAGATGACGGAGAAGCTGATGGCGAAGTTGCCGAAGCCGCCCATGCGGCGGGCCAGGACCGGTTGATAGCCGAGCTCGCGGAGCCGCTGCTCCTCGTCCTTCTGCGGAGCCTCCGGGGTCGAGGGGGCGGACGCGGATATGGACATGGGAAAGAACCTCCGTGAGGGGACGGTGGGTGACGGGAGAGGAGAGAAGGGGGAGGGGACCGGGTGGCCGCGGTCAGCTGTGCGGTCTTCGTCCGGGCTCGCCCTCGGCGGCGAGACACCGGCCACGGGCCCGCAGGAACACGTCCTGCGCCCCGGCCGGACCGTCGGGCGTCCGGGTGCGGTACGCCCACGGGGTCGACGTGTAGTACGGCCCCAGCGCGCGGAACACCGGTGCCGCGTCGGCGAACTGGAGCGAACCCCACAGTGCGTGGGCCAGATGGTTCAGGTCGAGCAGGGACTGCACGGCCGGGTCGGTCCGTGCGAACCAGATCTGCAGCGCGCGGCGTGCGTCGCGTTCGCCGTCCTCGGTGACCCAGTGCAGGTCCAGGGCCTTCTCGTTGCCGTGCTCGCGCCGGTAGCGCTCCACCCGCACGTACAGCGGGAGGGCATGGAGAGGTGAGCCGTCCGGCGCCGAAGACGCGGCCCACTGAACGAAGTTGACGGCCTCCGAGAGTGTGCCGCCGGACTGCCGGGCGTATACGAACTGGAGCATCCGGTGATATGCCTCGCGATTGAACGGGTCCCGCTTGTCCGCCTCGGCGAGCATGCCCCAGGGCCCCGGGAACAGCATGGGCCCCGGCGGAGGCATCCGGTGCTCGTCGAGGCGCTGGCGTTCGTCGAGCTGGGACAGCGCCAGCAGGCAGACCCATGGCACCGGGTCCGCCGGTGAGGCGCGCGCCGCCGAGCGGCAGCCCTCCCAGGCCTCCTGCCACAACTCCTGTGCGCGCGGGTGCTTATCCCGGTGCGCGCGCACCGCACGTTCCACGATCACCCGGGCGTGCATCACGGTCGCCGCCACACTCCGCGGCTCCTCGGTCAGCCAGGCGTCGACAGCGTCGGAGCCTGCTGCAACGGTCGCGAGAACCTGGGTGCGCTGGGTCCACAACGCCCAGTCCGGCGTGCTCTCCAGCAGATTGCGCATGGACAGCCAGCGTCCCGTACGCAGGTCCTGTAACGCCGCGCGCAGTTCGTGGTCATGTCCCGCGGGGTGGTAAACGGGCCGGAACTCACTGGGTCCCATCTGCTCGCCCCGCCCCGGTACGGCCTGTGGGAGCGAGGCGGGGTGCCGGGCACATCGGCACGGGGCATGGTCTGCTCGTCATGAATCCTCAAGGACGTGGGGGGTTGGGCAGCTCTGGTCATGAACTGCCGCGAAGCGTCCGGTCGGGTGCTCGGCGGTGAGTTTAGAGTGCGCCGTACCGATCTTCCGGCGACTCTGCGGATCTTACGCAAGTAGCGCCTCGGCACAGGACGTTGATCGCAATCGGCTTGTGCGGACGGGATGTTCTGACGCGCTTGACGCGCGCCGTGGTCTGCACAACTGTGGGCGGAACGAACGGATGATCACGCTCCCGCCCGGTTCCGGGCGGCCCGCACGACTGGAGTGTCGATGACAGGTCCGGTACTCGCCATCGACCAGGGAACCTCCGGAACGAAGGCGCTGGTGATCTGCCCCGAGCGGGGCGTGATCGGTTCCGGTTCCGCCCCGGTCCGGCCGCGGTACGGGGCAGGCGGAGCCGTCGAGGCCGATCCCGCCGAACTGCTCGGGTCGGTCCTCGACGCGGGCAGGCAGGCGGTGGACGAGGCCGGCGAACCCGTGGCAGCCGTGGGCCTGGCGAACCAGGGCGAGACGGTCCTCGCCTGGGACCCCGGCACCGGCCGGCCGCTCACCGACGCCGTCGTGTGGCAGGACCGGCGCGCGGCGGACCTGTGCGCCGGACTCGCCGCGCACGACGAGGAGTTGAGGCAGCTCACCGGCCTGCCCCTCGACCCGTACTTCGCCGCGCCCAAGATGGCCTGGATACGCCGTGAGCTGACCTGCGAAGGGGTCGTCACCACCAGTGACTCCTGGCTCGTCCACCGGCTGACGGGGGCCTTCGTGACGGACGCCGCCACCGCCGGACGCACCCAGCTGCTCGACCTCCACGACGTCGGCTGGTCACCCGCCGCCCTGGAGATCTTCGGCCTGTCCGACGAGCGGCTCCCCACCGTCGTCGACTGTGCGGGGCCGGTCGGTACGACCACCCGCTTCGGCGGCGATATCCCCCTGACCGGACTCGTCGTCGACCAGCAGGCGGCCCTGCTGGCCCAGAACGCCCTGGAGCCGGGCAACGCCAAGTGCACCTACGGCACGGGGGCTTTCCTCCTCGCGCAGACCGGCTCCAGGCCGCGCACCAGCTCCAGCGGCCTGGTCAGCTGTGTGGCCTGGCGCCTCGGGGGGCGTACGGACTACTGCCTCGACGGGCAGGTCTACACGGCCGCGTCCGCCGTGCGCTGGCTCACCGACCTGGGCGTGATCTCGGGCGCCGCGGACCTCGACCCGGTGGGGTCCTCCGTACCCGGTACCGGCGGTGTCACCTTCGTGCCCGCGCTCGCCGGCCTCGCCGCCCCGTGGTGGCGCGGTGACCTGCGCGGCTCCGTGACGGGACTCGGCCTCGACACCACGGCGGGCCACCTGGTGCGTGCCCTGTGCGAAGGCATCGCGGCCCAGGTCGTCGCCCTGGCCGATGCCGCGGCAGCCGATCTGGGCGCACCGCTGACCGCCCTGCGGGTCGACGGCGGTCTGACCCGCTCCACCCTGCTCATGCAGACCCAGGCGGACCTCCTGCAACGGCCCGTCGAGGTCTCGGCGCTGCCCGACCTCACCGCGCTCGGTGCGGGTGCGGTGGCCCGGCTCGGACTCGACCCGCGCCTGCCGCTGCGGGAGGCGGTCCCGGAGTGGAAGCCGTCCGCCGTGTACGAACCGCGCATCGGCCCGGACGAGGCGGCCGCACGCCTCGACGGATTCCGTGCGGCGGTGGACACCCTGCTGGAGCGCCCATGACGGTCACGATCACGACGGAGGGGGAGCCGGCCCCGGCCGGTGGCGGGGACGGGACGTACGACGTCACCGTCGTCGGAGCCGGTGTCGTCGGCACGGCCATCGCACGCGAGCTGGCCGGATATCACCTGCGCACCGCCCTGGTGGACGCCTCCGACGACATCGGCAACGGCACCTCGAAGGCCAACACGGCAATCCTGCACACCGGTTTCGACGCCGTGCCCGACTCGCTGGAAGCCCGCCTCGTACGGGAGGGCCGTCACCGGCTCACCGCGTACGCGGCGGAGACGGGCATTCCCGTCGAGCGCGTCGGCGCCCTGCTCGTCGCCTGGGACAAGGAGCAACTCGCCCTGCTGCCCCGACTGCTGGCCAAGGCCGGCCGCAACGGCTACCACGCGGCACGCATCATCGGCGCGGAGGAACTCAGGGATCGCGAACCACATCTGGGGCCGGGCGCGCTCGGCGCGCTCGACGTCCCCGACGAGAGCATCATCTGCCCCTGGACGACACCGCTCGCCTTCGCCACCCAGGCCGTCCGGGCAGGGGTCCACCTGCATCTGAACTGCCGGGTGCTGGACATCGCCGTCGAGCCGGGCGCCCACGCCCTCACCACCTCGCGCGGAACGCTGCGCACCCGGTACCTGGTCAACGCCGCCGGGCTGTACGCCGACGAGATCGACCGGCTCCTCGGGCACGAGGTCTTCACCGTGACCCCGCGCCGCGGCCAGCTCATCGTCTTCGACAAGCTCGCCCGCGACCTCGTCGGCCACATCCTCCTGCCCGTGCCGACCGCGGCCGGAAAGGGCGTACTGGTGGCACCGACGGTGTTCGGCAACGTGCTCCTGGGCCCCACCTCCGAGGAGCTCGACGACAAGACGGCCACCGGATCCACCGCGGACGGCCTGCACCTCCTGCGCGAGAAGGGCCGCCGGATCCTGCCCGAGCTCATCGACGAGGAGATCACCGTCGTCTACGCGGGACTGCGGGCGGCCACCGGACAGGAGGACTACCGGATCCAGGAGTACCCCACTCAGCGGTACGTCGCGGTCGGCGGCATCCGGTCCACCGGACTCACCGCGTCCATGGCGATCGCCGCCCATGTCACCGGGCTCCTCGCCCGGACCGGACTCGGACTCGGCGCAATGCGCCGGCTCCCGCCGGTCACCGTGCCCAACCTCGGCGAGGCCTTCCCCCGCCCCTACCGCCGGGCAGACCTGATCGCGAAGGACCCGGCGTACGGCACACTCGTCTGCCACTGCGAGCACGTCACCCTCGGTGAGATCCGCGACGCGCTGTCCTCCACCGTCCCACCGCGGTCCCTGGACGGTCTGCGGCGCCGCACCCGGGCACGTGGCGGCCGGTGCCAGGGCTTCTACTGCGGCGCAGCCGTCCGCGCTCTGTTCGAGGAGGCACAGGCGTGACCCGGAGCGAACGGGCCGTTGACGTCCTGATCGTGGGGGCGGGCCCCGCCGGTCTGGCAGCCGGGGCCGAACTGGCCGCAGCCGGCGCGGGCCGGATCGAGATCCTGGAGCGTGAGCAGGAAGCGGGCGGGATCCCCCGACACTGCCACCACGGGGGATTCGGCGGGCGCCTCACCCGGGGAGGAGTGAACGGACCCGCGTACGCCCGGCAGAGCGTGGCCGCGGCGGTGAGCGCGGGTGCGGGCCTGCGCACCGGAGTGACCGTCACGGGCTGGGCGGGACCACGTACCGTCGAGACCACCGGACCCGGCGGGCTCGAACGGATCACCGCCGGGGCCGTCGTCCTCGCCACCGGCGCCCGCGAACGTCCCCGGTCCGCGCGCCTCGTCCCCGGCAGCCGCCCTCCCGGCGTCCACACCACCGGCGAACTCCAGCAGGCGGTCCACCTGTACGGGCAGCGGATCGGCACACGGGCGGTCGTCATCGGCGACGAGCCCGTCGCGCACGCTGCTGTCGACACCCTGCGTGCGGCCGGGGTCCATGTCGTCGCCGTGGTCACGGACCGGCCCGCCGCACCCCTCCGTTTCCGGCAGCGCACGCCGCTTCTCACCGGGGCCACCGTCACCGGCCTCACGGGCAGGACCAGGCTGTCCGGGGTGTCACTGCGTCACGACGACGGCCGCACCACGATCCTGCGCTGCGACACCGTCGTGTTCACCGGTGACTTCGTCCCGGACCACGAGCTCGCCCGGCGCGGCGGGATCACCCTCGACCCCGGCACGCGCGGACCTGCGTACGACGCGGCGTACCGTACCTCGCGGCCGGGCGTGTTCGCCGTCGGGAACCTCCTGCACGCGGTGGAGCGCGCGGGAGTCGCGGCGGACGAGGGCAGGGCCGTTGCCGTGTCCGTCCTGCACCGTCTGTCCGGTACCGATGAGCCCTCCGGGGGCGGGCGGCGCCCCCTGGTGGTGGACGCGCCGCTGCGATGGGTCGCACCCAACCTGACAGGCCCCGGCGGGGTGCGCCCGCTCAAGGACCGGTTCGTCCTGCGCACGGCACGACGGCTGTCCCGGCCGCTGCTGGCCGTCAGCCAGGACGGGCGCGAACTCCACCGGCAGCGGCTGCTGTTGCCCGCAGTCCCCGGGCGGCCGTTCCATCTGGCCGCCGACTGGCTGGAACGGGTCGACCCGCACGGTTCGCCGGTACGGATCACCGCGCTGTGAGGCACGGGCCCGGCGTCAGGGAATGAGCAACCAGTCCGCGCCGATCGCCGCTGCCAGGCCGATGCCCAGCAGCCAGCTGCCGAGACGGGTGCGTCCGTTCCTGCTGAGCTCGATCACCACGCCGCACAGGATGAGCGCCAGCCCGTACACCCCGACCACCAGGACGGAGGAGCGGCTCGCGATGCGCAGGGCGAGGACGACGGCCATCGCGGCCATGCCGACCGAGGAGACAACGATGCGCAGCTGTCGTGCCTGACGTGGTGTCAGTCTCCGCTCACCGGGAGCGGACGCGGCTATGCCCTCGTCCGTGCTCCCGTCGTGCCCGTCGCCTCCGTCGGTGTGCTCGTCCTGCCGCTCATCGGGCTGCGGGGCCTGTTGCTGGTCCTGGTCAGAAGTGCTCATGACGCCGGATCGTAATGGCTGAGCAGGGCTGTGTTCGCGGGACCGGGGCAACACCGGCGCGATCAGGCAATGGAAGCCGACACGATGGCCGACACCGCCAGGTTGCAGGACGCCGTCACCCAGACCGCCGGGTGCGGCTCCCGCTCGACCAGTGTGGCCCCCAGCTTCCCGGGCGTGACCAGGTCGACCACGAGGAACGCGGCGGCCATCATGATCAGGCCGAGCAGCCCGAACGCGGCCGTCGACGCCAGACCCTTGCCGAAGTCGTCGTACGTCGTCCAGATCGACGTGAACACGATGCCGCCGATGCCCAGCAGAGCCGAGCTGAGGAGCAATGCCGCGTTGCGGTTGCGCTCCTCCCAAATCTGGCGACCCAGCTTTCCGGGCGTCAGGGCGTCGATGAGGAATATGCCGAGAACGAGCAGTACGACGCCGAGGGCGCCGTAAGCAGTGGCACGGCCGAGGCCGTTGATGATGTCGGTCATCGGGGCGTCCGTCTCCTGAGCAAGCGGTCGAAGGGCGTCCGTGTTGTCCGAGTGATCAACACGCCGTCAAGAAAGAGCAAAACCTATCGCACGGGTTGTCACCCACCGGCCCGGCCCCCCGACCGCAGCCGAGGCGTCTCCGCCGCCGCGTCCACCACTGGCACGCCCCCGGTCCCGGCGTCCCCCGCTCCTGTGTCCGCCGACCCCGACTCCGGGCCGGGCGGATCCACCCGACCGGCCAGCTCCAGCGCCCAGACGACCAGTCCGTCCACGCCGATCCCGTACGGCTCCGCGTCCCGGAAACCCGCGACCGCGGCGGCGCCCCGCCTCAACAGCCGTGCTCCGCCCGCGGCGTTGCCCCGGGCGGAATGCGTCAGACCCACGGCCATCTGGGCAAGTCCGCGCCACAGCTCCCGCTCCGCCTCGGGACCCGACTTCCACGCGTCCTCGAACACCTCGTGCGCATGGAACGGCATCCCCGCGTCCAGGAGCCGCTGCGCCTCCCGCACGGTCTCGTCGGGGGAGCGGACCACCCCCTCCGGCTGTCGCTCCACCCCCGGAGTGCCGTACGGCAGGGGGCGCCCCAGCCCGTCCCGGGGGCGCGCATTGCGCGCCCGGCCTTCGGCGTCACGGTCCCTGCGAGGTTCGTCCATGTCCTGATTGTGCCCCGCACCTGCGGTCGACCGTGGGAACCCTGTCCGTGGGCACCCGCGCACGACTAGGCTCACAACCTCCGCAACCACCTTGGGAAGGGGAGGCATGAAGCCGTCCCGGCCGTTGTACGAGCGCGAACCGGAACTCGCCGCCGCCGCACAGGCGGTGGACGCACTCTGTGGCGCGCAGTCAGCCGGCGGTCTGCTCGTCTTCAGCGGTGAAGCCGGCATCGGCAAGACCGCGCTGCTCGGCGAGATCCGTGTGATGGCGCAAGACCGCTGCACCGTCTGGCAGGCACGCGGCGGTGAGACCGTGACGTCGGTGCCGTTCCACGTCGTACGCCAGCTCCTGCAGCCCGCGCTCGACCAGTTGCCCGCCGACGAGACCAGGGCCCTGTTCGGCGACTGGTTCGAGATCGCGGCGCCCGCGCTGGGCCTCGCGGAACCGACCGGCCCGCAGCCCGACCCGCAAGGTGTCAGGGACGGCCTCGACTTCGTCGTCGCCCGGCTCGCCTCCAGGCTCAGCCACCGGCCGCTGCTCCTGATAGTGGACGACGCGCACTGGGCCGACGGTGAATCCCTCGCGTGGCTCTCCGGCTTCACCGCCAGGCTGACCGAACTGCCGGTGCTGGTCGTCCAGGCCCACCGCCCGCAGGAGCTCGCCGACCGCAACTCCGACTGGGCCATGGCCCGTACACCCGACGGCAGTCGCCGCGAGGGCCCTACGGCACTGATCCGCGTGGCCCTTCGAGCACTCACCCCCGACGCCACGGCGGAGCTTGTCAGGGCAGGGCTGGGCGACCATGCCGACGACCCCTTCTGCCGCGAGGTGTGGGCCGTCACCGGTGGCAACCCGTACGAGGCGGTCGAGCTCGTCGCCAAGGCGCAGGACCGTGACCTGCCACCGGTGGAGGAGTCCGCCGGGTTGCTGCGCGAGCTCGGTGCGTCGGCCCGCGGCAGCGGTCTCGTCGCCCGCCTGGAACGCCTGGGCACCAACGCCAACCGCTTCGCCTGGGCCGCCGCCGTGCTGGGCACCGACATCTCCCAGGAACTCGCGGCGACCCTCGCCGGCATGAGCTCGGCCGAGGCCGCCGACTGCACGGCGCGGCTGCGCGACGCCCGTATCGTCAGCGGCTTCGACCCGCTGGAGTTCGTCCATCCCCTCATCGCCACCGCGGTCTACCGGTCCATCCCGCCGGCCACCCGCACCGCCATGCACGGACGGGCGGCCTGGGCCATCACCCAGGCCGGGCTCGGTGCCGCGGCGGCATCGCGCCATCTCCTCGAGGTCCACCCGGACGACGACCAGGAGCTGGTCGCCCAGCTCCGCGAAGCAGCCGGCCAGCACCTGGCCGTCGGCGCCCCGCAAGCGGCCAGGCGCTGCCTCGAACGGGCCCTCCAGGAGCCGCCGCGGCCCCACGACCGGGCCGCCCTGCTGTACGAACTGGGCTGCGCCACACTCCTCAGTTCCCCTGCCACCACGGTCCAGCAACTGCGGGCAGCCCTCGATACGCCGGGCCTCGACGAGACACTGCGGGTCGACGCCACGTTCCGGCTCGCCGCCGCTCTGGCCCACAACAACCAGCTCAAGGACGCGGCGCTCTCCCTCGCCGCCGAGGCGTCCCGTACGGCCCCGGGCCCCGGCCTGATGCGGCTCCAGGCCGCGCACTTCCTGTGGGAGGGCATGCAGGCCACCGAGAACGACGGGCCCGCCCGGTCGGCACGCCTCGCCCGCAACGCCGACCACCTCAAGGGCCGCGACAACGCCGAGCGCGTTCTTCTCACGCTGCGTGCCTTCGACGCCATGCTCCGCGGCGAGAACGCCCAACTGGTCGTCGACCTCTGCGAACGCGCGCTCGTCGACGGGAGGCCGGCCCGCGGTCTCGGCTGGACCGACTCCGAATGGGGCTTCGAACTCCCCACGATGGTCGGCATCACCTACGCCTTCACCGACCGGCTCGACCGGGCGGAGGAACTCTTCGGCGAAGCCGTGCGCGCCTTCGAGATCTCCGGCTGGAGCGGGGCGCACCTCGCGTTCGCCCACACCCTGCTGGGTCTCGTCCACCGCCGGCGCGGCAGGCTCGCCGAGGCCGAGGGCTTCCTGCGTGAGGGACTGCGTCTCGCCGACCGTGTCGGCAGCGGGCTTCCGGTCCACTGGGACGCAGCCTGCCTGCTCATAGACACCCTTCTCGCACGCGGCCGCACGGCGGAGGCGCGTCTGGTCGCCGACCGGTACGACTTCGGGCCGCCCTACCCCAGCGCCATGGTCCTGCCGGACGCCCCGTGCGTCCGCGGCCGGCTGCTGCTGGCCGAAGGCCGTACGAAGGACGCCGTCGCCGAACTCGAGGCGGCCGGCGCCGCCCTGGAGCCCCGCGGTCGTTTCAACGGCATCTGGGCACCGTGGGCAGGCGACCTCGCCCGCGCCCTGGCCGACGACGACCCGGCCCGCGCCGCCCAGCTCGCCACCCGTGCCCGCGTCCACGCCGAGCGCTTCGGCACGGACACCGCGATCGGGGAAGCGCTGCGATGCGTCGCGCTCTTCGCACCCGCGGAGGAGGCCGAGCACCTGCTGGCCGAGGCCGTACACCGTCTCGAGGCATCGTCGTCCGCGTACGAGCACGCGCTGGCCCGTCTCGAGTACGGAATCGCGATCCGCTCCCCGCGGGAGCTCGCCCGGGCGCAGAAGCTGGCTGTCACGTGCGGCGCCGAAGCCCTGGCAACCCGCGCCCAGCAGGCGCGGACGTCGATCCGGTCCTCGGAGTGAGGTAATGTTTGCCCTGCGCGGCCACCCGGAACAACCGGGAGGAAACGCACCGGGACGTGGCGCAGCTTGGTAGCGCACTTGACTGGGGGTCAAGGGGTCGCAGGTTCAAATCCTGTCGTCCCGACGGTGCAGGAGGGCTTCGAGCCCAGGTCAGGGCCCTGCCTCACTTCGGTGAGGCAGGGCCCTGACTCGTTGGCCCCGCGCGGTGCGCGGCCTCAGATCAGGGGTAACGGCCCGCCAGCACGCAGAACTCGTTCCCCTCCGGGTCGGCGAGTGTGACCCAGCTCTCATCGCCGGTCCGGCCCACATCCGCGTGCCGGGCGCCCAGGCCGAGCAGGCGGCGGACCTCTTCGTCCTGCTCCCTGTCCGTCGCGTTGACGTCGAGGTGAAGCCTGTTCTTGATGGTCTTCCCCTCGGGCACGCGCGCGAAGGTCAGCGTCGGGGGTGCCGGGCCGGGACGGTTCCTGCCCTCGGGAACCCCGGGAGAGCCGATGGTGACGATGTCGTCGTCCTCGTCCTGCACCTCGTAGTCGAGGACCGAGCACCAGAACCGGGCGAGACCGCCGGGATCGGCGCAGTCGATCGCCAGCTCGGTGAACTTACTGGCCATGTCGGGACCTCCCGGTCACCCAGCTAGCCGTTCGACACGTACCTGGTGGGGTGGCTGACCATTCCAGGTGCGGCGGACTGCCGCCCCCGCGTGCGGGCGTGACGGAGCGGCGGCAACTCCCGGAACCCGTTCCGGTGTTCGTGGGGCCGCTCACCCCGGCGGTCGGCCGTCAGGCGCAACTGCCGCGCCGACACCGGCCGTCGCCCCGGCCGCAGCAGCCTCACCGGTGGTGGTGCCGCGCGGACATGCCGACGTCCATGTCTTCCCGACCGTGAGAGGACCGGGCGGGAAGACATGGACGGCACTGGGCGGATCAGGCGAGCAGCTTCGCCTTGGCCTTCTCGTACTCCTGCTGATCGATGTGACCGCTGTCCTTGAGCTCGGCGAGCTTGGCGAGTTCGGTGACATGGCTCTTGCCGGTTCCGGAGCCGCCCTCGGTCCCGGCGGCCTCCTGTACGTACTTCCGGAAGGCCGCATCCTGGTCCTTCGCCTGCTTCACGTCCCGCTGGCCCATGCTCCGGCCGCGGACGATCAGGTAGATGAGGACGCCGATGTAGGGCAGGACGATGACGAAGATCAACCAGGCGGCCTTGGCCCAGCCGTTCAGTGACTGGTCACGGAAGACGTCCGTGATCACCTTGAAGAGCAGGAAGAACCACAGGACCCAGAGGAAGATGAACATCATGGTCAGGAAGAGATTGAGGAGCGGATAGTCGTCCACGGGTCTTCTCCGATCGCACGAATGGTTACTTATTCGTACATCCGCTCCCACTGAACCGCATCCGCAGGCACCCGGACGCGCCTGGAAGTTCAGGCGGAGAGCGTGCCCATGAAGGCGAAGAGCTTCGCCCTGGTCCGCTCGATCTGCTGGTCCACGGTCAGTGACTCCTCGAAGCGCCCGCCGGGCGCCGGGAGCTTCTTGCCCCGCACGTACAGGGAGCAGTCGAGGTCGGTGCAGAGGTAGATGCCCACCGAGTTCCCGTCCCTGCCCGCCTGCCCCGTCTTGCGCGCGGTCATCAGGGAGACGCCGCTGCCCGGGTGCGTGGTCAGACAGACCGAACACATGCTGCGGTGCAGGAAGCCGCGCTGCTGGGACGGGAAGCGGAGCGTGATGCCCGTGAGCTCGCCGTCCACGTCGGTGACGAGGTAGCTCCGGTCCGGTGCGGACAGATCACGCCACCCCAGGAAGTCCAGATCGTCCCAGGGGCGGTCGTCGAGGTCGCGGGGCAGCGGCAGCCGCTTCGCCTCGCCCTTGGAGCAGTTGACGAACGATGTCCGGATGTCCTGCTCACTGACGGCTCTCATGGCGACGACGCTAAGCGTGCCTATGACCCTTAGGTAAATCGATATTTGCTATAGGTTCACGGTCCTTGCCGCGGCCCGTCCGCGGCGATCCGCAGACGGTGCACCGGGGGGTGCGTGACGGCGAGATCCGGCCGCCAGGTCGCCAGGATCTGGGCCGACGGGTCGAACAGCAGGTCCGGCAGCTCATCGGGGCGCGTCCACCGCCAGGCGCTGATCAGATGCGGCTCGGTCACATCGGCGACCGCTGCCTCGACGGACACCGTGGCCGCCATGGTGATCCTGATGGTCCCGGCCACCACGTCGTGAAGCATCGCGAAGACCGTCACCGCTTCTTCGGCGACCATCAGCCCCGTCTCCTCGCGCAGCTCACGCACCGCCGCTGCGGCGACCGACTCATGGGTCGGATCGACTTTGCCGCCGGGCAGTTCCCAGGTGCCCTCGCGGTGCCTGCCGAGCAGGATCCTGCCCTGCTCGTCCTGAACGACGACGCCCACGCCGAATCCCGCCTGCGCCTTGGGCGGACGCGTGTTGCGCGTGGGACTGTTCCCGGAGTCGGCTGTCATGTTCTCTGCTCCCTTTAGCCCTGGGGTTCACAGGGCAGCCTCTCAGCCGTGCGTACGCGTGATCCAGCCGTGCTCGCTCGCGTACCAGCCCAGACGCAGCCGGCTCGACGCCCCGCTGAGGTCCATCAGCCGCTTGATCCGTCGCTGTACGGTCCGTGCGCCCAGGTCGAGTTCCTTGGCGACGCCCACATCCGTGAGACCGGCCAGCAGCAGGGAGAGGATCTGGAGATCGATGGGCTCGGGCCCGGGCAGCGGCGCCTCCTCGATCTCGTCGCCCCCACCGAGCGTCAGGGGCAGGCCCTGGCTCCACACCTGCTCGAAGAGCGCCACCAGCGACACCAGCAGACCGCTCGACCGGGCCACCAGGGCCGCCGGTTCCGTGGCGGGGTCGCTCAGCGGAAGCATGCCGAGCGAGCCGTCGGCGATGACCAGCTTGGTCGGAACCTCGTCGACCACGCGCACTTCCATGCCCCGGCCCAGCGACTCGGCGAGGCCGGCCAGATCGACGGTCCCGCCCTCGTGTCCGGGAAACATCTCCCGGCCGATGACGACCCGGTACTTCACGCCCCGCGCCATGGCCAGTACCTCGGCCGTGTTCTCCTCGGCCGAGACCGCGAGCGGCTGGCTGCGGATGAGCAGGCAGAGTTCCCGCTCGGCCCCCAGTTGGAGTTGGGAGAAGCGCTGGGAGACCGCCTGGGCGCCGGTCACGACCTCGATCAGGTCGCGCACGCCGGGCGCGACGGCCTCGGGCCGGTACTCGTCGGCCAGTCTCGCCGCGGCCAGCTCCGCGCACTCCAGCTCATGGCGCTGCTGGGAGAGCAGGGGTGCCAGGGCCACTGCCGGGGGAGCACTCACCCAGCAGTCGGGCCGTTCGGCGGACCGGGTGATCAGCCCCTGGTGCTCCAGCCCGTACAGCGCCTGGAGGACATCCTTCTCCGGCAGGGCGAGACGGCCCGCCAAGTGTGCCGCGTCCGCCGCCCCGTGCCCGACCAGTTCGCGGTAGGTGATCTCCTGGACGGCATCGAGGCCTATCGCACCCAGCACAGTGGTCCTCTCGGGTCGAGCGTTCCGCTCAGCCGTGGAAGGCGTCACGAGCACGACGGCTCGGTGTGCGGTGTTCGATCAGTATCAAGCCCGTCGGACACACGGAAGATACATGTAGATATCAGTTACAAATCCGGCCACGGTGCGAGGGCTCTTCCGAGGGGTCACACCACCAGATTCAACGAGGTGGCGGAGATCCCGAGCCGGACTGACTGACCCCAGGTCAGCTCCAGCGCGTCGGCCTCCATTCCGTCACCGAACACCACGATGCGGTCCGACTCGACGGTGAGGGCCAGCCCCTCGCCCCGGCCCAGTTCGCCCGAGACCAGCGACGTACCGGTCGCTGGCGAGGGCCATGCCTCGCGCACGAACCAGAGCAGCCGCGGATCGGACGGGCCCGGCAGTCGCAGCGCGCTGCCGCGTTCGCCCCAGAGGGAGCGCAGCCAGCCCGTCGCGCCCGTACCGGTACCGACCAGGACGCCCGAGGACGCCTGGGACTCCCCGGCGGCCGGGACGCCGTCCGGGCCGATGCGGTAGCGCGCCGTCTGGTGGCCGGGCGGTCCGCAGAAGACCTCGTTCAGGGCGAGCAGCCGCTGGGTGTCGTCGGCGACGGCCTCGACCATGGTGAGCGACTCCACCCGGTCACCCGGTGCGACGGCGGCCCGGCACAGCGCCGCCGCGTCCTGCACGCGATGGCGTACGAGGACGCCCGGGTTGCGGCCCGGATCGGTGTCGATGCCCAGGACCGGCTGGCCGGACAGGTACTTGGCCGCATTGGCGACCAGCCCGTCCTGCCCGACCACGAGGACCACGTCCTCGGGGCCGAAGAGGAAGCGGTCGAGGTCCGCACGCTCCACCCGCGAACGGCGCCACTGCAGGGGCACGGCGGCAGCCACCTCGGTGAGGGCCTGCTGCGTACGGTGATGCCGCCCGGCCACCTCGTCGATGGACCGGCCGCGGGTCGAGAGGAAGAACGCCGCCTGGCCGTGGGTCCCGTGCCGGGCGAGCAGTTCCTCGTACTCGGTGGTGCGGTGCACGAGGACCGCACGCGGGGCCAGGCTCACGCCCGCGCCTCCGGGTCCGTCCTGCCGAGGCGGGCGAGCAGGCCCGTGAGCACGTCGGGGGAGAGGGTGAGGCTGTCGATCCGGGGCAGGTTCTCCGCCAGCCGGGTCGCGGCCAGTGCGTGCAGGGTGCCGGCGTCCACTTCCGCGTGCGCCCGGAGCCAGGCCGCCTGGGCCTCGGCGCGGGCGGAGCCGATTTCGCGGGCGGCCTCGGCCTCCGCGCGGGCGAGACGCACCTTGCGGTCGGCCTCGGCCTCCGTGCGCACGCCGTCGGCCGCGGACTTCTCCTCGGCCTCGCGTCGGGCGTTGATGCCTCGCTGGTCCACCAACTGCTCCTCGCGGCGCGCCAGCTCGATCTGGCTGGCGAGTTCGTTCTCGGCGATGGTGCGTTCCCGCTCGACCGCGACGGCCCGGCGTTCGTAGGTGGCCCGGTCCGCCTCCTGCTGGATCTGCTCCCTGGCCGGCGTGCGCAGGGCGCGCTCTACCTCCGCCTCCGGGCGGATGGCGACGACACGCACAGCCACCACGTCGATGCCGGTGGCGGGCAGCCTCGGTTCGGCGGCGAGACCGGAGGCGACCCGTTCGCGTACCGATGCGACCCCGTCCACCAGCGCGGTGGCGAGAGGTGTCCGGGCCAGGACGTCCAGGGTGTGCTGCTGTGCGGTCTCGGTGAGAAGGGTGGCGATCTGCTCCAGCGGTGCGCTCCGCCAGACTCCGGTGTCGGGGTCCACGGAGAAGTCGAGGCGGGCGGCGGCCTCGGCCGGGTCGCTGATGCGGTAGGTGACGGTCGCCTGCACGGTGACGTCCTGGAAGTCGGCCGTACGCGCGTGGAAGGCCATCGCCAGCTCCCGGTCGTTCACCGGGACTTCGGAGAGCGCGGCGGAGAGCGACCGGTACCAGAAGCTCAGCCCGGGACCGTCGTGGCAGAGCTCGCCCCGCTTGTGGTGGCGGATGTGGGCGGTGGGCGCGGAGCGCAGGTGCCGCCAGCCGAAGCGCCGGGTGATGTCGGCCATGGTGGACCCCCTCTTTCTCGTCATGGCGACGCTAATGGAGCGGCGTCATATCGTCAAGAAGACGAGAACTGAGGAGGCGTCAGCGGGCGGCCAGGTGCGGGCGGGGAACGAAGCGGCCGGTCGGCGGCTTCCGTGGAAGCCGCCGACCGGCCGGTTTGCGCGCCACCCCCGTCCCCACGGTGCGGCGCGGGCGGGCCGTCGTCATCCGCTCGGACGACGGCCCACGTTCATCAGGCCCCGGGCGGGGTCGCCCGGGGCCTGAGTGCGGGAAGGACGGCGCACTCGATGAAGCGGGTGACGAACGAGTCGTCCGCGTACCGCCCCTCCAGCAGTGGCCGGGCGCGCATGATCCCCAGGATCTGTGCGGCGACGTACTCGGCCGCGGGATTGTCCGCCTCGATCTCGCCGCGGTCGACGGCGCGCCGGACCATGCCGTCGATCGCGGCGATCGACGGTGCGATCAGTGCCTCACGCAGGGCCAGCAGCAGGTCGGGGCTCTGGAGTGCGGCGTGGCCGAGTGCGTGGACGAGGGTGGAGTCGCGGTCGGACGCCGTGCAGACGGCCTCGGCGGCCGCGTGCAGGTCGCCGCTCAGGGTGCCGGTGTCGATGTCCGCGAGCACCGGCCTGCGGGTGCTGTGCAGCGCTGCGACGACCAGCTCCGGCTTGGATCCCCACTGCCGGTACAGGGTCGACTTGCCGCACCGTGTGCGCGAGGCGACCCCCTCCATGGTCAGTGACTCGTAGCCGCTCTCCCGGAGCAGGTCCAGTACGGCCGTGTAGAGCTCGTGCGCCCGTTCCGGTGTGATCTTCGACCGGCGCGACGTGGGGGCCGACTCCTGTGCGGAACCGGCCGGCTGTGTGGAACCGGGCGACGACATGCGCTTTTCCTTCTCTGCGGCTCTGCGACGAGGACCCTCTGCACTCCAGTGTATCGATACGCCAGTGTACCGATACGCGAACGTATCGGTACACTGGCGTATCGATACGGCATGGACTCGACCACGCCGCCGTAACAGCGCTTCGTCAGCAAGGGGGCACGGGTGATGCACACCCGCAGCGAGCCTGCGGACCGGGAGCCGGACACCTCTGCCCGACCGCCCCTCGTCCGCGAGCTCCTTCTGGTCGCGGGACTCTTCCTCGTCTACAAACTCGGCCGGCAGGCCGCGAACGGACATGTCGAGGAGGCCTACCGAAACGCCGGGAACGTCTGGGACCTGGAGCGAGCACTGCACCTCCCCGGTGAAGGGGCCGTGCAGGGCGTTCTGCTCCACAGCCAGACGCTCGTGCAGGCGGCGAACACCTATTACGTGACCGTGCACTTCCCCGTCACGCTGCTGTTCCTGGTCTGGCTGTACTGGCGGCGGCCGCGCCACTACGTGTGGTCCCGCCGCATACTCGCCGTACTCACCGGTGCCGCGCTCGTCCTGCACGTGTTCTTCCCGCTCGCGCCGCCGCGGATGCTGGGAGCCGCCGCTCTCGTCGACACCGGACAGGTGTACGGCCCGACGGTGTACGGGGCCACGCCCTCGACCGACTCGATGGCCAACCAGTTCGCCGCGATGCCCTCCCTGCACTTCGGCTGGGCGCTGACGGTCGCCGTCGGACTGATCGTCGCCACCCGCTCCCGGTGGCGCTTGCTGTGGCTGCTCCACCCGCTCGTCACCCTGCTCGTCATCGTGGGCACGGCCAACCACTACTGGCTCGACGCGATCGTGGTCTCGGCGCTGCTGGCCGTGGTCCTCGCGGCGATCCGGCTGCCCCGCCCCGGACCCCTTCACGCGCATCTGCCGTGGCAGTCCGCCGGGATCCCGGCGGAGGGGCCGTACCTGCCCTCACCCGTCCCGAGCTCCGCGTACGCATCCGCGTCCGGGCCGTACGCACGATCCGGAGCACCGCGATGAACGCCACACTCGTCGCTGTCGCCCTGTCGCTCGTCTCCGCAGCCGCCTACGCCGCGGCCGCGGTGGCTCAGGCACGGCTCGCCGGCCGTGCCGAACCGTCTGCCGGAGTGCTGCGCCTGATGGGCCGGGGTGCCTGGTGGTCGGCGGTCGGCCTCAACGCCGGAGGGGCCCTGCTGCATGTCGCCGCGCTCAAGTACGGCCCCCTCACCCTCGTCCAGCCGCTCGGCGCGCTCACCCTCGTCGCGGCCGTTCCACTCGGAGCCCGTGCCGCCGGTCGCAAGGTCAGCCGCACGGAGTGGCGCGGCACGCTCCTCACCCTGCTCGGTCTCGGCGCCCTGCTGATGGCCGCGGGAGGCGCCGGCCCGCACGACACGCTCAGCCTGCCCGAGGCCCTCGGTGTCTCAGCCGTGACGATGGCGCTGGTCGCCGGTCTCAGCCGTCCGGGCGCCCGCCCGGGCCTCCGGCACGCCGCGGCTTCCGGCATCACCTCGGGCGTGGCCTCCGCGCTCACCCAGACGCTCACGGTCGCGGCCACCGACCACACCGGTCCGCTGCTCAGCTGGCGGCTGGTGACGGTGGCCCTGCTCGTCTCGGTGTTCGCCATGGGCGGCCTACTGTTGTCCCAGACCGCTTACCGGGGCGGACTCGGTGCCCCGCTCGCCGTGGTCACCCTCGCCAACCCGATCGCCGCCGCCGTGATCGGTCTGGCTCTGCTGGGCGAACGCCTGCAGGGCGGCGTGACCGGTCTGCTCCCGGCGCTCCTCGGCGCGGCCGCCGCGGTACGGGGCGTGATTCTGCTCAGCCGCGCCCAGCAGCGGACCGCGACCGGCCCGGCCGCGGACGCGCCGTCGCGGGTCGTCGTCAGCAGCGCGTCGCTCGCGAGCCGTCGGCCCGTGACGAGCCCGGTCGGCACGAGCCCGGCGAACAGCAGTCCGGTGACGAGCAGCCCCGGCGGCAGCAGCCCGGTCGGCGTGGGCGGTCAGGTCATCGGCACTCCCCGGGCCGCCGAACCGCTCGGGCTGAGGCCCGAACCGGTCAGGACATCGGTCTGCGGCCCGTAGGACCCGGCTTCAGGCAGCCGGGTGCTCGTCCGGCCCGAGCGCGTCCAGATCGCCGATGGCCCTGGTAAGCCACCCGGTCCAGAAGGTCTCCAGATCGATGCCCCCGCGCAGCACCAGATGCCGCAGGGTGTCCTCGCCGGCGGTCCGCTCCGGCGGGAAGTCCCGCTCCTCGATGTCCAGGTACTCCCGCAGCTGCCGCTCGTGCAGGGCGAGATGCCGGCGCAGCTCGCCGGCCAGTCCAGGGGCCCCGACCACCGCCGCCGCCCGCATCCTCAGCAGCAGCGGATCGCGGACCGGGCGCGGGTCCTCGGACACCGCCACCCAGGCCGTGAGCTCGTCGCGGCCCGCGGGCAGGACCTCGTACTCCTTCTTCTGCCCGCGGGCCGGCTGCGGCGACGGCAGGACCCGGATGTGGCCCGCCTGCTCCAGTTTCCCCAGCTCGCGATAGATCTGCTGATGCGTCGACGGCCAGAAGTACCCGATCGACCGGTCGAACCTGCGGGTCAGCTCCAGCCCCGACGACGGCTTCTCGAGCAGGGCGGTGAGGATCGCGTGCGGGAGGGACATGGAGTGCATCCTAGGGAGGGGCGGAGCGGAGCCGTCACAGCGCTGCGGCGAGCTCCGTGCCCTGACGGATCGCGCGCTTGGCGTCCAGTTCGGCGGCCACGTCGGCGCCGCCGATCAGATGCACCGGACGGCCTGCGGCACGCAGCTCCTCGTACAGCTCGCGGCGCGGTTCCTGGCCCGCGCACAGGACCACGGTGTCGACCGGGAGCAGGTGCTGCTCGCCGTCGACGGTGAGGTGCAGGCCCTCGTCGTCGATGAGGTCGTACGAGGCGCCCGCGATCATCGTGACGCCGCGGTGGCGCAGTTCGGTGCGGTGGATCCAGCCGGTCGTCTTGCCGAGTCCGGCCCCGACCTTGCTCGCCTTGCGCTGGATCAGATGCACCGTGCGGGGCGACTTCGGACGCTCGGGGGCACGCAGTCCGCCGCGGTCCGCGTAGTCGGTGTCCACGCCCCACTGCCGGAAGAACACCTCCGGGTCCAGGCTTGCCGCGTCACCGCCGTCCGTGAGGAACTCGGCGACGTCGAAGCCGATGCCGCCGGCCCCGACGACCGCGACCCGGTCGCCGACCGGCGCCCCGTCGCGCAGGACGTCCAGGTAGCTGACGACACTCGGGTGCTCGACGCCCGGGATCGCGGGGGAGCGGGGCTCGACCCCGGTCGCCAGGACGATCTCGTCGTAGCCGTCGAGCTCGGCGGACGTGGCACGCGTGCCGAGCCGGAGCTCGACGCCCTCCTCGGCCAGCCGGGTACGGAAGTAGCGCAGCGTCTCGTTGAACTCCTCCTTGCCGGGCACCCGGCGGGCCACGTTGAGCTGGCCGCCTATCTCGTCGGCCGCGTCGAACAGCGTCACCGCGTGCCCGCGCTCGGCGGACGTGACCGCACACGCCAGACCGGCGGGACCCGCGCCGACCACGGCGACGCGCTTGCGGGTACGGGTGGGTGAGAGCACCAGCTCGGTCTCGTGGCAGGCACGCGGATTGACCAGGCAGGAGGTGATCTGGAGGCTGAAGATGTGGTCCAGGCAGGCCTGGTTGCAGCCGATGCAGGTGTTGATGGCGTCGGCACGCCCCTCGGCCGCCTTGGCGACGAAGTCCGGGTCGGCGAGGAACGGCCGCGCCATCGACACCATGTCCGCACGTCCCGAGGCGAGGATCTCCTCGGCCAGCTCGGGGGTGTTGATGCGGTTGCTGGTCACCAGCGGTACGGAGACGGCACCGCGCACCTTCTCGGTCACCCAGGTGAAGGCGCCGCGCGGCACGGACGTCGCGATGGTGGGAATGCGTGCCTCGTGCCAGCCGATGCCGGTGTTGATGATCGTCGCACCGGCCGCTTCGATCTCCCGGGCGAGCTGGACGACTTCCTCCAGGGTGGAGCCGCCGGGCACCAGGTCCAGCATGGAGAGCCGGTAGATGAGGATGAAGTCGGTGCCGACCCGCTCGCGTACCCGGCGCACGATCTCGACGGGGAACCGGATGCGGTTCTCGTAGCTGCCGCCCCAGCGGTCCTCGCGGTGATTGGTGGCGGCCACGATGAACTCGTTGATCAGATAGCCCTCGGAGCCCATGATCTCGACACCGTCGTAACCAGCGCGCTGTGCCAGTTCCGCGGCCCGCACGAAGTCCTCGATGGTCTCCTCGACCTCGTCGTCGGTCAGCGCGTGCGGGGTGAAACCGCTGATCGGAGCCTTGAGAGCGCTCGGTGCGACCAGGTCCGGGTGGTGTGCGTAACGCCCGAAGTGCAGGATCTGCATCGCGATCCGGCCGCCCGCCGCGTGCACCGCCGCGGTGACCTCCGCGTGCTGCGCCGCCTCCGCCTCGTTCGTCATCTTGGCGCCCCCGGGGAAGGAGCAGGCGCGGGCGCTGGGCGCGATACCGCCGGTGACCATGAGGCCCACTCCGCCGCGCGCACGGGCCGCGTAGAAGGCCGCCATCCGCTCGAAACCGCGCTCGACCTCCTCCAGGCCGATGTGCATCGATCCCATCAGCACCCGGTTGGGCAGGGTGGTGAATCCGAGGTCGAGCGGGCTCAGCAGGTGGGGGTACGGGCTCATCCGGGTCTCCTCGCACAGTGTCGTCGTGCCAGTTGTAGACGAGGGGAACGTCATTGTGCAACTAGTTGCACAATGACGTACGTCGCACTCGGTGACTCCCGGGGCGCAGTCCCCGCACAGGCGGACCCCGAACGGCCCAGCACTGCCGCACCTCGCCACCCGGGCCCGACGACAGTGGATTCGTACGGTTTCGTACGTCCGCTCGTTCCGTGTCGACGGGAGACCCCCATGACCTGCATCAACCGGCGTGACCTAGGACTTCTCATACTCAGGGTCGGCACGGGCGCCGTGCTGGCCGCCCACGGCAGCCAGAAGCTCGCCGGCTGGTTCGGCGGCGGCGGAATCGAGGGCACCACCGCGGGAATGGAGGCCATGGGCTTCCACCCGCCCAAGTACAGCGCCGTGGCCGCCGGCCTCGGCGAGGCCGGGGGAGGGGTCCTGCTGGCCCTCGGCCTCGCCACCCCGGCGGCCGGAGCCGCCGCGGCCGGCACGATGGCCGGTGCGGTCGCCGTCCACGCCCCCGCGGGCTTCTTCGCGATGGGCGGCGGCTACGAGTACCCGGCGTTCCTCGGCTTCACCGCCGCCGCGATCGGCCTGACGGGTGCCGGACGCTACTCCCTGGACCACGCCACCGACCATGTGCTCGACCGGCCCTGGACGCTCGCCCTCGCCTTCGCCGGCAGCGCCCTGGGCGCAGCCGCCGTCGTGGGCCGACGCGCGAAGGGGCAGGTGGCGGCGCCCGCGGAGGAGGAATAGGGGCGTGTCCGCAGCGACGGACGGGCATTGATCGGCGCTTCGGGGGCAACCGGCAGTTCATGAATACAAACGCGTTGTCGGCGGACGGACGTCGTACTGCCAGAAGAGCCGCGAACAGCAAGGCCGTGGCCGCGGGCGCCCGGGCGGGGTTCGCCGCGCGCGGGGTGATCTACCTCCTGGTCGGACTGCTCGCGCTGCGCATCGCCTTCTCCGACAGCGGCGGGAAGCAGGCCGACCGCGGCGGCGCCATCGCCGAGATAGCGGAGAAGCCCTTCGGGAACGTCCTGCTCTGGGTGCTCGGCGTGGCGCTGGCCGGAATGGCCCTGTGGCGCCTGTCCGAGGCGCTCTTCGGGCAGGCGGGCCCCGACGGCGACAAGCCGGGCAAGCGGGCCATGGCCGCCGTCCGCTTCCTCTTCTACGGCTTCCTGTCGTACTCCGTGCTCTCCTACGCCGCCGGCGACCAGGGCAGCGGCAGCGGATCGAGCGACCGGCAGACCGACGACATCACGGCGAAGGCCCTGGAATGGACGGGCGGCCAGTGGATCGTCGGGATCGCGGGTGCCGCCGTCGTCGGAACGGGGCTCTGGATCGCCTTCCGGGCCGTGACCCGCAAGTATCGCAAGCACCTGAAGATGTCCGAGATGACGCAGAAGGTCCGCCGGGCCGTCGACTTCTCCGGCATGTTCGGCGGCGCGGTCCGCGGCATCGTCTTCGCGACGGCCGGCGGGTTCGCCGTGGCCGCCGCGGTCCGCCACGAGCCCGGCCGGGCCAAGGGCATGGACGACACCCTGCGGTCCTTCACCGAAACCCCGGCAGGCCCCTGGCTGCTCGCACTGGTCGCGCTCGGCCTGGCCGCCTTCGGCGCCTTCTCCTGGGCCAACGCCCGCTGGCGCAAGGTGTGAAACGCCCTGAGGGCCGTCCATGATCCCTGGTGGAACGGCCCTCAGCCGAGTCCCCTGGCCTCCCTGAACCGGGCCAGTCCATCGGCCAGGCCGACGACCGGCTCCGGGTAGTCGTACCGGGCGCGCTCCGCAGCCCGCAGCTTCCACGGCTCGTGGACGGCACCGCCGTCGATCCCCGCCAGCTCGGGCAGCCAGCGGCGGACGTAGGCGCCGTCCGGGTCGTACCGTTTGGCCTGCAGCACCGGGTTCAGCACCCGGTTGGGCCGGCTGTCCGTGCCCGTGCCCGCCATCCACTGCCAGTTGAGCTGATTGTTGGCGATGTCCCCGTCCACCAGCAGGTCCAGGAAGTGGCGCGCGCCGATCCGCCAGTCCACGTACAGAGTCTTGACGAGGAAACTCGCGGTCAGCAGCCGCCCACGGTTGTGCATCCAGCCCTCGTGGCGCAGCTGGCGCATCGCGGCATCGACCACCGGATAGCCGGTGCGGCCCTCCTGCCAGGCGGCGATCTCGTCCGCGGCAGACCGCTCGGTGCGCCAACGGTCGTGCTGCGAACGGTAGTCGGAGCGGGCCGCGGAGGGCCGGGCGGCCAGGACCTGGTGGTGGAAGTCCCGCCAGCACACCTGCCGTACGAAGGCGTCCGCACCCGGACCGCCCGCCGAGCGGGCCCGGTGGGCCAGCTCGGTGGGGGACAGGGTGCCGAAGTGCAGGTGCGGGGAGAGCCGTGAGGTGCCGTCGCCCGCGAGATCGTCGTGGCGCGTCTCGTACCGTTCGAGTCCGTGGCGGCGCCACCCGGCGAAGCGCTTGCGGCCCTCGGTCTCCCCGCCCTCCGCCAGTCCGGCCGAGACCCCAGTGAGACCGGCACGTGAGGGCACCGCTCCGGACGCGGGAGCCTCCGGTACGCGAACGGTGCGCGGTGCCCCGAAGGGGGACCGCACCTGCGCCCCGGACCAGCGGCGGAAGTACGGCGTGAAGACCGCGAAGTGGTCCCTGCCCCCACCGGAGGGAACCACCGCGCCCGGCGCCACCGCCGTGATCACCGCGTCATGGACGTGCAGCCGGCAGCCCTGGGATCCGAGAGCCGTCCGCAGCCGCTCCTCGCGACGCTGCGCGAAGGCGCTGACGCCCGCCGCGACGTGAACGTCGCGCGCACCCGTCTCCGTGACGATCCGGCAGACCTCCTCGGCCGGCTCGCCCGACCGGATCACCAGCCGTCCGCCCCGGGCGCGGAGCCCCGAGTCCAGGTCCCGGAGACAGTCGGCGAGGAACGCACGCCGGTTCGGGACACCGAACCCCGCCTCCTCGATGCCGTCGTCCAGGACGAACAGCGGAAGCACCTCGTCGGCCGACGCGAGGGCCGCTTGCAGGGGCGGATGGTCGTGGAGACGCAGATCCGAGGTGAACAGGACCACCGACACGCTCAACGCGGCCCACCGCCCGTGCCCTTGCCCGCCGCCCGCGCGATATTGCGCGACATCCCGCCGAAGACGATCGCGTGGAACGGCGAGACGCTCCACCAGTACGCGTGTCCCAGCAGTCCGGACGGGTGGAAGATGGCTCGCTGCCGGTAGTGGGACCGGCCGCCCTCGCCCTCCTCCACGTGCATCTCCAGCCAGGCCAGACCGGGCAGCCGCATCTCGGCGCGCAGCCGGAGCAGCCGGCCGGGCTCGATCTCCTCCACCCGCCAGAAGTCCAGCGAGTCCCCGACGCGGAGCCGTTGGGCGTCGCGTCGGCCCCGGCGCAGTCCCACACCGCCCGTCAGCCGGTCCATCCAGCCCCGCACGGCCCAGGCCAGGGGGAAGGAGTACCAGCCGTTGTCACCGCCGATGCCCTCGACGACCCGCCAGAGCGCCTCGGGCGAGGCGTCCACATCGTGTTCCCGCACATCCGTGTACAGACTGCCGCCGGCCCAGTCGGGGTCGGTGGGCAGCGGGTCGCTGGGGATGCCCGGGGTGGACGCGGAGGACCACCGGGTCGTCACCCTGGCCTCGCGAACCCTCTGCAGGGCCAGGCCGAGAGCCGTGGCGAAGGAGAAGGGCTGCCCGGCGCCGTCCGGCACATGGTCTGCGATGTCGTGCTCGTGGCACACGACCTCGTACCGCAGGGACTCCGCGAGCGGGCGGGCGATGGAGGCGGGGACCGGGGTGACGAGTCCGATCCAGTGACTGGACAGTCGCGGCGTCAGCATCGGGACGGGAAGGATCAGCCGGTGCGGCAGGCCGGCCACCTCGGCGTACTTCTCCATCATCGCCCGGTACGTCATGACGTCGGGCCCGCAGATGTCGAAGGTGCGGTTGACTTCGGAGGGCATGCGCGCACTGCCGACGAGATAGCGCAGCACGTCCCGGACCCCGATCGGCTGGATCCGGGTCGACACCCAGCTCGGTGTGACCATCACGGGCAGTCGCTCGGTCAGGTAGCGCAGCATCTCGAAGGAGGCGGAACCGGCGCCGATGATGACCGCGGCGCGCAGCGCGGCCGTCGGCACACCGGAGTCGAGCAGGATGCGGCCGACCTCGGCACGCGAGCGCAGATGCGGCGACAGCTCCGGCTCGGGGACGTCGGCCGGGGTGAGCCCGCCCAGGTACACGATGCGCCGGATGCCCGCGGCGCGCGCCTGCTCACCGAAGATCCGCGCGGCCTTCCTGTCCGTCTCCTCGAAATCCGCCCCGCTGCTCAGGGCGTGCACCAGGTAGTAGGCGACCTCCATGCCCTCCATGGCGGCGGCCACGGACTCCGCGTCGGTCACATCGCCCTTGGACACCTCCACGTCACCCGCCCACGGGTAGTCCCGCAGCTTCTCCGGGCTTCGCGCGAGGCAGCGGACCGTGTGGCCCGCGTCCAGGAGCTCGGGCACGAGGCGGCCCCCGATGTACCCCGTCGCGCCGGTCACCAGGCACCGCAGTCCGTCGTCGTCCCTGCTCTCCATGACCTCTCCGATCCGGCTCGGATGTACTTCTTCCACGGTGTCCCCCCACAGCCCGTTCCGCTTGTCGGTGGCCGGCCGGTAGCACCGGGGCGCCGTCGGGCCGACGTGTCCGGTCCCGTGCCTGCACAACGGGGGGAAGCGGCGAAGGGGTACGGGTCCGGAGCGCCCTAGTATGGTGCGGTGGACAGTGCAGACGACGCTCGCGAGGGACCACGCACGGGAGCGTCGGCCGTCCCGGAGCTGCAGGCTCTCGCGATGCAGTTGCGCCGTATGAACGGCGAGATCAACCGTCTGGTGCACGCCTTCGCGCACACCCAGGGCCTGCACGCCACGGATGTCCAGGCACTCGCGGCGATCCTGGACGCGGATGTTCCGCTGACTCCCGGCCGGCTGCGCGATCATCTCGGTCTGACCTCCGGTGCGGTGACGGCGTGCCTGGACCGCCTGGAGCGCGTCGGTCACATCCGGCGCTCGCGGGACACCACCGACCGGCGCGTCGTGCACCTGCACTACGAGCCCACGGCCAAGGCGGCCGCTCGCTCGTTCTTCATGCCGCTCGCCGAAGCGGCGTCCGGGGCACGCAGTTCGTCCGATCCGGAGGAACTGGCGGCCACACTCCGCTTCCTCGCCCGCATGAACGCGGAACTCGCCCGTATGCAGGCCCCCCAGCGCTGAGCCACCCGGCCAGGTGTCCGCCGGACTGCCTTCGACCGTCGGGCAGGAGCGGGGCAACCATATGTTTCAATAATTGAGATACTCGATGATTGAAAGAGTTTCCCCCGACCCGGGAGCACCATGTCCGTCGCATCGAGGCCGGTTCGCTGGCTTATCCCCGTATTCCTCGTCGTCGTCTGGCTCGCCGTCGGCGGCGCGTTCGGCTCGTACGCCGGAAAGCTCGGCGAGGTGGCCACGAACGACCAGGCCTCGTTCCTCCCGCAGAGCGCCGAGTCCACCCGGGTGGTCGAGGAGCAGAAGGCGTTCAGCCGGCAGGAGACCGTCCCGGCCATCGTCGTGTGGACGTCGGAGAAGGACGGCGCGGACCTCGGCCCGGAGAAGCGGCAGGCGGCAACGGCCGCCCTGGACTCGCTCAACGGCGTTCCGGGGGTGGCGGGTGAGGTGACCCCGGCGCTGCCGTCCGAGGACGGCCAGGCGCTCCGAGGCATCGTCCAACTGGATTCCGGCCTGGGGGACGAGCTCCCCGACACGGTCGAGCAGATCCAGAAGGCGGCCGACGGGGTACCCGGAACACGTGCGCAGGTCGCCGGCCCCGCGGCCAGCCAGGCGGACCTCTCCGAAGCCTTCGCCGGAATCGACGGACTGCTGCTCGGTGTCGCCCTCGTGACCGTGCTGGTCATCCTGCTGCTGGTCTACCGGAGCGTCCTGCTGCCGCTGGTCATCATCATCGGAGCCGTCTTCTCGCTCGGTGTGGCCTGCGCGATCGTGTACGTACTCGCCGACCACGACCTCGTACGGGTCGACGGCCAGGTCCAGGGGATCCTCTCGATCCTCGTCATCGGCGCCGCCACCGACTACGCCCTCCTCCTCACCGCACGGTTCCGGGAGGAACTGGGCCGCCACTCGGACCGGTGGACCGCGATGCGCGCCGCCCTGCGCGAGTCCGCCGGACCGATCGTCGCCAGCGCCGCCACCGTCGCCCTGGGGCTGCTCGCCCTCCTGCTCAGCGACCTGACCAACAACCGCGCGCTCGGGCCGGTGGGTGCCATCGGCATCGTCTGCGCCGTCCTGAGCACGCTCACCTTCCTGCCCGCAGTCCTGGTGCTGCTCGGCAGGACCGCGTACTGGCCCGCCCGGCCCAAGAAGGGCGACACCGAGTCGGGTTCGGCGGGCATCTGGTCGCGGATCGCGGCCCTGGTCGACCGGGCCCCGCGCAAGGTGTGGGGCGTCACCCTGGTCGTCCTTCTCGCCTGCGCCGCCTTCATGCCGACGCTCAACTCGAAGGGGGTGCCCCTCGAGGAGATCTTCGTCAACGACGCACCTTCCGTCGCCGCCCAGCAGACGCTGAGCAAGCACTTCCCCGGTGGATCGGGCAATCCCGCGGTGGTGATCGCGGAGGCCGACAGGGCGGCGGAGGTCACCGAGGCCGCCGATCAGGTCGCCGGTGTCGCGGACGTCTCCGTGATGACCGTCTCCGGGCGCCCGGGAGTGGGTGAGCCGCTCGTCGTGGACGGCCGGGTCCGTATCGACGCCACTCTGAAGAGCGCGGCCGACAGCGACGCCGCCAAGGAGACCGTGACGCGCCTGCGCGACGCGGTGCACGCGGTGCCCGGCGCGGATGCGCTGGTCGGCGGCTACACCGCGCAGCAGTACGACACCCAGAAGACCGCCGAGCAGGACCGCGCCCTCATCGTGCCGGTCGTACTCGTGATCATCCTCGTGATCCTGATCGGGCTCCTCCGCTCCCTGCTCATGCCGCTCCTCCTCGTCGCGACGGTGGCACTCAACTTCCTGGCCACCCTCGGGATCTCGTCACTGGTCTTCCAGCACGTGTTCGGATTCAGCGGCACGGACTCCTCCGTACCGCTGTACGGATTCGTCTTCCTGGTCGCCCTCGGGGTCGACTACAACATCTTCCTGATGTCCCGGGTCCGCGAGGAGTCCCTGATCCACGGCACGCGGCAGGGCGTGCTGCGCGGGCTGACGACCACCGGCGGGGTCATCACCTCGGCCGGCGTCGTCCTGGCGGCCACCTTCGCCGCCCTTGGCGTGATCCCACTCGCGTTCCTGGTCCAGATCGCGTTCATCGTCGCCTTCGGCGTGCTGCTCGACACCCTGGTCGTCCGCTCGCTCCTGGTGCCCGCCCTGGTCAGGGACATCGGACGCGTGGCGTGGTGGCCGGGCGCACTGAGCCGGGAACCGGAGGAGAAGGCCGACCGCAGCGCGCCCTGAGACCGGCGTGGGAGTGACGGGCGACCGGCTCCGCCCAGGACACCGACGACGTGTCAGCCGTCCGCTCGGCGTGGGGGCGTCCGCCCCGCGAGCCCGGCCCGCCCGGCGTGTGACGCCGGGCGGGCCGGGGCGGGACCGTACGATCCGCGCATGCAACCGACCGCGTACGCGAGGCGCTTACTGTTCGCCGGGGCGGTCGCGGCCGCCGTCTGCGCCGGCCCGGCCGCCGCTGCCCCGGCCGCTCCCGGAGCCGACGCGCGCCACGGCGGGGACGCCCTCGCCCGGCTCCGCCCGCTCGTCGACCTCTCGGCCCGGCGTCTGGCCACGGCCGGGCTCGTCGCCGCCGCCAAATGGGGGACGGGCAGACCCGTCGACGACCCGGTCCGCGAGGGACAGGTCCTCGACACGGCCGCGGGGCAGGCCCGCGAAGCGGGAGCCGATCCCGGTGCGACGGTACGGATCTTCCGGGACCAGATCGAGGCGAACAAGCTCGTGCAACGCGCTCTGCACCGCAGTTGGGACGAGAACCCGGCCGACGCACCGACGGACCGCCCGGACCTCGCAGAGGTGCGCGAGGAGATCAACCGCGTCGACGTCGGCCTGGTCCGCGCGATCGCCGGCTCCGCGGCAGCGCGCGCGGCCCCTTCCTGCGGCGGCACACTGAGGGCCGCCCAGGCATCCGTACGACGCGACCCGCACGTCGACCGCCTCCGCACGGCGGCGATGACGTACGCACTGCGCTCCGTCTGCGCGCGGCCTTCGCCGGCCCGGCCTGATCGGCCGCCGGCGACCGTCGGCAGCGCGGGGCGCGAGGTCAGCGTCTGCGCACCCTTGGTGCCGGGACCAGGCGGACGACGGTGTTGAGCACATGGTCGATCACGTCGTGCGAGGGCTTGTCCGTGAGGTTGGTGAGCATCCGGGCCAGGGTGTTGAGCAGGAACGGTGATCCCATGACGTAGCGGTTGAGGA
This sequence comes from Streptomyces sp. NBC_00887, assembly GCF_045207585.1. Classification (NCBI taxonomy): domain Bacteria; kingdom Bacillati; phylum Actinomycetota; class Actinomycetes; order Kitasatosporales; family Streptomycetaceae; genus Streptomyces; species Streptomyces sp. NBC_00887. The sequence goes on along the minus strand of NZ_CP108788.1, from coordinate 3,044,879 downwards.
TCGGCTGGAAGCCCGAACGGCTGAAGACGATGTCGGCGGCCGCGTTGCCGAGACGGTAGGAGCGACCCCAGCGGCGGTTCATCTCGACCGGGTAGCCGTGCAGCACCCGTTCCCGCCCCGGGCCCGGGGGGCGGGCGAGGGCCAGCGCGGCGCTCTCGGCCGCGACTTCGCCGGCCTCCATGGCCTGGCCGATGCCCTCCCCGTTCCAAGGGCTGATCATGCCTCCGGAGTCGCCGACGAGGAGGAGGCCGCGGGTGTACAGGGGGTGGCGGTTGAACCCCAGGGGCAGCGCGGCGCTCCGGACCGGGCCCTCGGCGTTCTCCTCACTCAGCCCCCAGTCGGGCGGAGTGCGGGCCAGCCATTCGTCCAGCGTGGCCCGCAGGTCCGCGGTCCCGTGCCGTCGGTGGGGCAGCGCACCCAGCCCGACGTTCACCCGGCCGTCGCCCATGGGAAAGATCCAGCCGTACCCGGGCAGGTAGTGACGGCTGCCCGGGAAGCGGAGATCCGCCCACAGTTCCAGGTACTGCTCCTGGGACCGTTCAGGGCTGCGGTAGTAGCGGCGGGCAGCTGTCGCGATCTGCCTGTTCATGTCCCGCTGCAGGCCCATACCGAGAGCGAGGCGGGCGGAGGCGCCGTCGGCGGCGATGACGATCGGCGCGCGGAAGACCACCGGCTGCTCGTCCCGGGCCGTGGCGCCGACGCCGGTGGTGCGGCCGGCCCTGTCGGTCACGGGCCGCGTCACCTTCACCCCGTTGCGCAGCCGTGCACCGGCGGCAACGGCATGCCGGGCCAGTATGTCGTCGAAGTCATGACGACTGCGCGAGAGGCCGAAGTCCGGATAGCGCCCCAGGGCGGGCCAGTCGATGTGCACCTGATGGTCCCCGGCCACCCAGCGCATACCGCGTGAGCGCGTCCATCCCGGAGCCCTGATGTCGACGCCCATGCGGATGAGCTGGTGCACCGCCCGCGGGGTCAGGCCGTCCCCGCACACCTTCTCCCGGGGGAAGTCGGCCTTCTCCAGGAGCAGGACGTCGACGCCCGCCCGGGCGAGGTGGAAGGCTGCGGACGAGCCCGCCGGGCCGGCCCCCACCACGATCACGTCGGCTTCTTCGCCCGAGCCGTGGACGGCGCGATCGCCCGATCGGTCCGGCTTCGTTTCCCGCACGCGGAACCCCTTCCTGGGTGAGCCGGTGCCGTACCGAGGACGGCAGTCGGCCCTTCATCATTGATCAGGACGAGCCGGTGCGGAACAGGGCCGGGTGTCCTGCCCCCGGTACGGCGTCGCTCGGCGCGCGAGTACGCCGGGCAGGACCTACTTTGGGTGTCTGGCTCAGCACGGTCGGCTACACCTCCTTCCCCTTCCTCGTGCGGGCCCGGAGGGACGCATGCCCGATCTGTTCATCGGTGGACGATGGAGCGCCGCGATCGAGGGCGGAACGCGTGAGATCCGCTGCCCTGCCGACGGCACGTCGGTCGCCACCGTCGACGAGGCGGGGCCGCAGGACGCCGCCGCGGCGGTGGCCGCGGCGCGCGAGGCGTTCGACCGGGGGCCGTGGCCGAGTACGCCGGCCGCCGAGCGCGGCCGACTGCTGCTCCGCGTCGCCGATCTGGTGGAACGGGACAAGGACGCCTTCGCCAGAGCCGAGACCCTGGACACCGGGAAGCGGCTCGTGGAGAGCGAGTACGACATGGACGACATCGCGAACTGTTTCCGCTACTTCGGAAACCTGGCCGCTTCCGGCGGCACCGACCGCGTCGTCGACACCGGTGACCGGGGGATCGACAGCAGGGTGGTCCACGAACCGGTGGGCGTCTGCTCACTGATCACGCCGTGGAACTATCCGTTGCTGCAAACGGCCTGGAAGGTGGCCCCCGCGCTCGCCGCGGGCAACACCTTCGTACTCAAGCCCAGCGAACTGACGCCGCACACCGCGATCCTCCTGATGAAGGCGCTCACCGAGGCCGGACTGCCGCCCGGTGTCGCGAACCTGGTGCTCGGCGCCGGGGCCTCCGCGGGCGCGCCGCTGAGCGAGGACCCGCGCGTGGACATGGTCTCCTTCACCGGCGGTCTGGTCACCGGCCGGCTCATCATGGCGGCGGCCGCGCCCACCGTGAAGAAGATCGCGCTCGAACTGGGCGGCAAGAACCCCAACATCGTGTTCGCCGACGCCGAGTTCGACACCGCGGTCGACTACGCGCTGATGGCGGTGTTCCTGCACGCCGGGCAGGTCTGCTCGGCCGGTGCGCGGCTGCTCGTACAGGACGAGCTGCACGACACGTTCGTCGACGAGCTGGTACGGCGCGCCAGGGCCATCCGGCTCGGCGGACCGTTCGACGAGGACGCCCGCAGCGGGCCGCTGATCTCGGCCGCGCATCGCGACAAGGTGGAGGCGTACGTGGCCGCGGGGCTGGCGGAGGGCGCCGTACTGCGCTGCGGAGGCGCCCGCCCGGACGACCCGTCGCTGCAGAGCGGCTTCTACTACCTGCCGACCGTGCTCGACGAGTGCACGCCGGACATGACGGTGGTACGGGACGAGTCGTTCGGCCCGGTCCTGACCGTGGAGCGGTTCCGGGACGAGAGCGAGGCCGTCGCCCTGGCCAACGACACCGTCTACGGACTGGCCGGGGCCGTCTGGACGCAGGACGGCGAGCGCGCCCACCGGGTGGCCGCAGGTCTGCGCGCGGGGACCGTCTGGATCAACGACTTCCATCCGTACGTACCGCAGGCCGAGTGGGGCGGAATGAAGCAGTCCGGCGTCGGCCGAGAGCTGGGCCCCGCCGGTCTCGCGGAGTACCAGGAGGCCAAGCACATCTGGCGCAACACCGCAGCCCGGCCGCAGAGGTGGTTCGAGTGAGTCATTCCAGTCCGACAGGCCCCGACCCGACAGGTCCCGGCGCGACCAGCACGCCGCCCCCCGGCACCCGGGCCGACGGCACCCACGACGACGACTCGATCCACGAACTCGGCTACAAGCCCGAACTCAAGCGAACCCTCGGCAACTTCCACACCTTCGCCGCGGGCATCAGCTACATCTCGATCCTGACCGGCACCTTCCAGCTGTTCTACTTCGGCGTCAGCTTCGGCGGCCCGGCCTACTGGTGGTCCTGGCCCATGGTCTTCGCCGGCCAGCTGATGGTCGCCCTGTGCTTCTGCGAGCTCGCCGCCCGCTACCCGGTGGCCGGCTCGGTCTACAACTGGGCCAAGAGCATGGGCGGCCCGCACATCGGCTGGCTCGGCGGCTGGATGATGATGACCGCCACGATGGTCACGCTCTCGGCTGTGGCGCTCGCCTACCAGATCACGCTGCCGCAGATCGACAGCGGGTTCCAGTTCGTGGGCGACGGCAGCGGCAAGAACGACGCGGCGGCCAACGCCGTTCTCCTCGGCACGGTACTGATCCTCTTCTCCACCCTGGTCAACGCCTTCGGCGTCCAGTTGATGGCCCGGATCAACTCCGCGGGCGTGTTCATCGAGCTGATCGCCGCAGTCGCCCTGATCATCTTCCTGGCGGCCCACATCACCCGCGGCCCCAGCACGGCCCTGACGGACACGTACGGGCTCGGCGAGGGACAGACCCTCGGCTACTTCGGCGCGTTCCTCACCGCTTCGCTCGCGTCCGCGTACGTCATGTACGGCTTCGACACGGCGTCGTCGCTCGGCGAGGAGTCGCACAACCCGACCCACAACGCGCCCCGCGCCATCCTGCGTGCGCTCATCGCGTCGTTCATCATCGGCGGTCTGATCCTGCTCTTCGCGCTGCTGTCGGTACCGGACCTGGCCGCGAAGGAGCTGTCGACGGGCGGCCTGCAGTACGTGGTACTGGAGACGCTCGGTTCGACCATCGGCGAGATCTTCCTGTGGTGCGTGGTCGTCGCGATCACGGTCTGCGTGCTGGCCGTGCAGGCCGCCGGCATCCGGCTGATGTTCGCCATGGCACGCGACAACAACCTTCCCGCAGGTTCGGTCCTCGCCCGGGTCAGCCCGCGCTTCCAGACCCCGGTGGTGCCTGCCGTCGTCATCGGCGTGGTGGGTGTCGTCATCCTGGTGATCAACGTCAACCAGCCGCAGATCTTCTCGGTGATCACGAGCATCGCGATCATCATGATCTATCTGGCCTATCTGATGGTCACGACCCCCATGCTGATCCGCCGGCTGCGGGGCACCTGGAAGCCCGTCGAAGGCCACTTCTCGCTCGGCAGATTCGGGCTGCCGATCAACATCGTCGCCGTCCTGTGGGGCGCGGCCATGTCGCTCAACCTCGCCTGGCCGCGCGCGGAGGTCTACAACGCGACGGGGGCGCAGCACTGGTACCTGCGCTGGGGCGCGTTCCTCTTCATCGGCGTCGTCGCGCTCGGCGGCTTCGCCTACTACTGGTTCGTGCAGCGGCACAAGACGGGCGTACTCGAGGGCCACCGCACCGAGGTGCAGGACCCGACGGCGCCCGAACCCCCGCGCGGTTAGCCCGCGCCCCACGACCTCTGGAGACACAGATGCCGGCTGAGAGCCGACCGCAGGACGAGTTCGACTACGTGGTGGTCGGCGGGGGCACGGCCGGTGCGGTGGTCGCGGCCCGGCTGTCCGAGGACCCGTCCGTCACCGTCTGCGTACTGGAGGCCGGTCCCTCCGACGTCGGTGACGACAACATCCTGCGGCTCGACCGGTGGATGGGGCTGCTGGAATCCGGCTACGACTGGGACTACCCGGTGGAGCCGCAGGACAACGGCAACAGCTTCATGCGGCACGCCCGCGCCAAGGTCCTCGGCGGCTGCTCGTCCCACAACTCCTGCATCGCCTTCTGGGCGCCGGCCGAGGACCTCGACGAATGGGCCGCCCTCGGGTGCACGGGCTGGAGCGCCGCGGACTGCTTCCCGCTCTATCAGCGGCTGGAGACCAACGACGCGCCCGGCGACCACCACGGGCGCAACGGCCCGGTGACCATCCGCACGATCCAGCCGAACGACCCTTGCGGAACGGCCCTGTTGGAGGCCTGCGCCGCGGCCGGAATCCCCACCACGCCGTTCAACACCGGTACGACGGTCGTCCGCGGGGCGCACTGGTTCCAGATCAACGCCCGCCCCGACGGGACGCGTTCGTCCGCCTCCGTCTCCTACCTGCACCCGATTCTCGGCCGGCGTCCCAACCTGGAAGTACGCACCGGACTGCAGGCCAAGCGCCTGATTCTGGACGCCGAACAGCGTTGCACCGGCGTCGAGTACCTGGCGCCCGACCTCATCCACACACGTACCGTCGGCGCCCGGCGTGAAGTCGTCGTGTGCTGCGGCTCCATCGACGCGCCGAAGCTGCTGATGCTGTCCGGGATCGGCCCGGCCGAGCACCTGCGCGAGACCGGGGTGGAGGTACGCGTCGACTCGCCCGCGGTCGGCGCACACCTCCAGGACCACCCCGAGGGCGTGATCATGTGGGAGGCGCTGCAGCCCATGGTCACCACGTCCACCCAGTGGTGGGAGATCGGCATCTTCGCCGACACCGAATCCGGCCTCGACCGCCCGGACCTGATGTTCCACTACGGCTCCGTGCCCTTCGACATGAACACCTACCGGCGCGGCTACCCGACCTCCGAGAACGCCTTCTGTCTCACGCCCAACGTCACCCGCGCCCGTTCCATGGGCACGGTCCGGCTGCGCACCCGCGACTTCCGGGACAAGCCGCGGGTCGACCCGCGCTACTTCACCGACGAGCACGACGTACGGGTGATGACGCATGGGCTGCGGCTCGCCCGGGACATCGTCTCCCGGGCGCCGATGGCCTCCTGGGCAGGCACGGAACTGGCGCCCGGGGCCGACGCCCGGACCGACGAGGAGCTGCTCGACTACATTCGCCGGACCCACAACACGGTCTACCACCCGGCGGGCACGGTACGGATGGGTGCCACCGGCGACCCTCGGGCCGTCCTCGATCCGCGGCTGCGTGTGAAGGGTGTGCGGGGTCTGCGGGTGGCCGACGCATCCGTGATGCCGTTCCTGCCCGCGGTCAACCCGTGCATCACGACGATGATGATCGGGGAGAAGTGCGCGGACATGATCAGGGAGGACCGGGACTGATCCCGCACTCCTGCAACAAGTTGCGGAAATTCTCTGCAAGTTCTTGCTCGAACTGTCGCGGCCTGCTTGACTCACCCGTCGGTGACCGCAGTTGACGGCGCGTCCGGTCGACCGTGAGGGACGTCGACGCCTCACCCTCGCGCCGCGTCAGGTTCGAGAGGAACGCCATGAACACGGAGACCGACGTGCTCGTCCTGGGAGGCGCGGGCGTGGACACGATCGTGTACGTCCCCGAGCTGCCGCTGCCCTACGCCGACAGCTACATGGTGCGGCCGGGGATCGAGACGCGGGCGGGACAGACCGGGGACTTCGTCGCCCTGGGGGTGAGCGCGCTCGGTCTGCGCACCCATCACCTCGACATGATCGGCGACGACCACGCGGGCGACCTGGTACGCGCCCTGCACCGGGACCGCGGCATCGCACTGACCGAAGTACCCCTGCCCGGCGGCACCAAGCGGGCGGTCAACCTCGTCGGCCCCGACGGGCGGCGTCTGTCCCTCTACGACGACAGCCGCTCACGGGAGGAGGACCGACTGCCGCCGGCGACGGTCCGGGCCCTGGCCGCGACGAGCCGCCACGCCCACGTCTCCCTCACCTACCCGTGCGCCTTCGCCCTCCCCGAGCTGAGGAAGGCCGGCGTGACCATCTCGACCGACCTGCACAACTGGGACGGTGCCAACGCCTACCACGAGGCCTTCGCGTACGAGGCGGACATCGTCTTCCTGTCCACCACCGCCCTGACGGACACGGAACGGACCATGCGCCGGATATCGGAGCGCGGCCGGGCCGGCGCGGTCGTCGCGACCGCCGCGGCCGAGGGCGCGTACCTGCTCGTCGACGGGGAACTGAGTCACATTCCGACCGTCACACCCCCCGGGCCGGTGGTGGACTCCAACGGCGCCGGCGACGCCTTCGCGGCCGGCTACCTCCTCGGTCATCTGACCGGCGAGCCGCCCCGGCGGTGCGCCCTCTACGGCGCGGTCGCCGGAGCCCACGCGTGTACCGTTCCGGCGACGCGGGCCGACCCCATCGGCCGGGACGAACTCCTCGCCCGGGTCGCCGCGTGCGAGGCCGCGGCGTGACGGCGCGGGCCGTCGGCGGTACGTCTCGTTCCTGCCCAGGCACGCGACTCCTCGGTCGGTGAGGCGGGCGGGCGCTACGAGGCCACATTGCTGAACGATCCGTGGGGCCGCGTGTGCGCCGAGAACCGACGGACCGGATGTTCTACGGTGATCTGATGCGCCGGTCTGTCCCTCGGTGGGTCCTGTTCTCCTCCGTTTGCGCTCCGATTGTGCTGGTCGGCGGCTGGGCGATCTCCGCAGTGCTCCAGGGCCCCGAATACGATCCCGCCTCGCGAACGATCAGCATCCTCGGTACCAAGGGCGCCGACGGGTACTGGGTGATGACCTCGGCCCTGATCGCCTTGGGTGCCTGCCATGTGATCACTGCCTGTGGCCTGCGTTCCGCAGCGTTCCCCGGACGTGTGGCGCTGGGCGGCGGCGGAGCGGCCGCGATGATGCTGGTGCTGTTCCCGGCGCCGAGCAGCGGGGGCTCGCTGGATCATGGCGCCGTGGTGACGGTCGGCTTCTCGCTTCTCGCGATGTGGCCGGTTCTGGCCGTGCGGCGCAGGGCCTCAGGCCGGGGCGGCGTGAGCGAGCAGCGTCCGGAGGCCGTGCCACTGGACCGGAGCGCGCCGTGGGGTCTGCGTCCCGGACCGTCGCTGATGGCGAGCGGGCTGATGTGGCTCGGCGGTGGCTGGTTCTTGATGGCGCTGTTCGTGCACGACACCGCTGGAGCCGCTGAACGCGTCCTGACGTTCGCGCAGTCGTTCTGGCCCCTGGTGGTGGTCGTCTCGTGCGTCCGGCAGACCGCGCGTGACGAGGAGCCGGAACGTGCCTGACGAGGCGTCAGGACGGCTGCGGTTCCATTGCCGTGAGTCACGGAACACTTGGGGGAGCTGACCGGGCAAGCGTCTCGTTGTTCCGTCTCGTCAGGACACTGCGGTGGCGGTTGCGGCGGTGGGAAGTCTCCGGCTCACGAGGCTCGAGGGCACCGCACGCCCCCGTTCCGTCACGGTTGAGCCCTGAGCGGAATTGTGGCTTCCGTCACAGCCAACGCGATCTTGTCCTGGTGGGATCGCCGGATGCTCGGTTTCCTCTTCCGTCTCCTGCCCTTCTGGGTCCGTGAGCCCCTGTTCATCGTGGTCGGGTCCGTTTTCGGCGTACGCATCATGTATCTCGCCCTCCGCGACGGCGAATGGGTGGCGGCCGGGATCGGCGTGGCGTTTCTGGTGGGTACCGGGGTGAGCGTCCTCACGGTGGTCCGGGCCCTGCGCGCACGCCGGAACCCGAGCCCGGCGGCCTCCTCGGACGGGGCGGTGTCCGACGCTGCGGTCCAGCCGCAGCTGCAGAGCCCAGTGGGGCAGCGTCCCGGCCCGGCTGCTCCGGAGAGGGAACCCAACGCGTGGGGCCAGGCCGTCGCGGCCGTGGCCGTGTTCGCGGCACTCGGGGCCGCGGTGTGGCTGGGCCCGCTTCTGCTGCCCTCCGACAACGACAGCACGCCGCACGCCGCCTCGTGTTCGAGCGGGGAGGGCGAAGAGTTGCCGAGCGCTTACAAGAAGTCGTCCCAGGCCGTCACCGGCGAGGAGCTGTGCAAGGCGCTCAACAGGTCCGACCTGGCTCAGCTCCTCGGAACGCCCGCGGAGACCGCGACCGTGGCATCCGGCACCAGCAACACCGCTCCGCTGACCGACGGGAAGGTCGCCCGACCGGAGGCTGAGGTCCAGTTCGACACCTACACCGTGAACGTCTCGGCCACGTACAACAAGCTGTCGATCGCCCAGTACGTGAAACTGATGGAGTTCGGGGAGGAGACGGACGTCAAGACGCTCTCGGTCCTCGGCCGGCCCGCGGTCCTCTCCTCGGACCACACCATGAAGATCGAGATTGATCTCGGGAGCGGTGGATCCGGTGCACCCGTCGAGCAAGGCCCCCTGGCCAGAACGCTGTCCGTGGCCCTCGACGGGAAAGACCGGGGCGGCTACTACGACATCACCGTGTGGAGCACGTCCGGAGCACTCCCGGACGACAGCGCCCTCCTCGGTATTGCCGAGAGGGTTCTTCGGGGGATCCCCGAACAGGCGTCGTGACGAAGCGCTCGGGGAGCATCGGGCCCAAAGCGCAAGGGAGCCCGCGCCTCAGCCGGCCGACGCCGGGCTGCTTTCGAAGCAGAATCCCGGAGCCGCCATCAACAGAGGTCACACTCATGCCAGATGCGTCTACCGACCTGCTCCTGCGGCCTCGGCAGACGCAGTCCGGGCACAGGAGAAGCAGGCGGTCGCGATACTCGAAGGGGCGGCGTCACCCATGGTCCCGCAGACCATGACCGGATGCGGCTTGCCGACGTGCGGGGGTCGGTTTCGGGCGTTGCTTCGGCGGAGGTGTTGGCTTGCATCAACGGCCCCAGTCGCAGTCCGCTTCCCGTCATACCGCGCTCGGCGCGTGCAGGGCCTTCCGTCGGACCGCGACACCCGTGCTACCGACTCCTCGGCGACGCAGTCCCGATCTCGTGCCGGTCTGCGGCATGGACGGATCGCCGTCGGGGAGGCCGGCAGCCCGGCATGGGACGTGAGGGCTTCAGGACCCCGGTGCTGGGGCCGTGGTCTGCAAGGCGGTTCGGAGCGGATGAAGGCATCGAACACGGGCACCGTGGCTGGGGCGTTGTCGTCGCCGAGGGCCAGGTCGAGGCCGGCCCTTGCGGCCGTGGTCCACCCGCAGCCGACGCGGCCCGCCTGATAACGCGTCATCAAAGTCAGCAATGGGTCAGCGTGAGCCCTGCAACACCTGGGGACAGCTGACCGAACACGCGAATCGTTGTACGCTCCGGAGATAGCCCTTGACCTGCGGGAAGCAGGCAGGGAGCAGACAATCCGGGAGTTTTTCCATGTTCCGTACCATGTTCAAGTCGAAGATCCACAGGGCCACGGTGACCCAGGCTGACCTGCACTACGTCGGATCAGTGACGGTTGACGCCGATCTGATGGACGCCGCAGATCTGCTTCCCGGCGAACTTGTTCATATTGTGGATATCGACAACGGTGCCAGGCTGGAGACGTACGTCATCGAGGGTGAACGCGGTTCCGGCGTCATCGGGATCAACGGTGCGGCCGCCCACCTCGTGCACCCCGGCGATCTGGTCATTCTCATCAGCTACGCCCAGGTCGACGACGCCGAAGCCCGTGCGCTCACGCCGAGCATCGTGCACGTCGACGCGGACAACCGCGTGGTCGCTCTGGGCACGGACGCCTCGGCACCGGTGCCGGGCACCCGCACCGAGCGCAGCCCGCACGCGGTTCCCGCGCGCGGCTGACGCCGCCCGCCCCGCCGCGTCGTACCGGTTCGAGGGAGTACCCGCCATGGCAGCAGGAGACACCGCAGTCGAGATCCGGGACGACCGGGACCACGGCAAGCTGGTGGCGTACGAGGACGGAAAGGCCGCCGGGGTCATCGCCTACTTCGTGATGTATCCCGAGCCCGGGGCCCTCGTCGCCGTGCACACCGTCGTGGAGCCGGAACACGCGGGCAAGGGCGTCGCGGGCGCCCTGGCCACCGAGTTCTACGCCATGGCGGCGCGCCAGGGTGTTCCCGTCGTTCCGCTCTGTCCGTATGTCGCCAAGTGGGCCCAGCGCCATCCCGAGCAGGCGCCCGAGGCCCCCGAAGAGCTGGTGCAAGGGGCGCGGAGGCAGCTCGAGTCGCATCCCGAGCTGCTCTGAGCCCTGTGACCCACGGGTCGCACGGTTCGTACGTATGGACTCGGCGGGCGCGGGCAGCCGCACGGGGAGACGGTGGAGATGAGATCCACTCCGCCTTTCGCTGCTGTTTGGAGGCACGAGATGACCCACCCGTACCCCGACCCCGTACCGCCCGCGCCGACGCCGCCGCCCGTGCCGGGACCGCCGACGCCTGTGCCGTCACCGCCGCCCGTGCCGCCGGGTCCCGTGCCGCCCGGTCCGGCCCCGGACCCGATTCCGACGCCGCCGAGCCCGAACCCGGAGCCCGTACCCGAGCCGGAACCCTCGCCGCAGCCCGCGGGATGAGCCGCGGGCGCCGCGTCACCCGGCGGCCAGTACCGCGTTCGCCCGCTCCGTGACCGTGGCCAGGACGCGTCCGGCCGTGGCCAGGTCCTCGGCGGGCAGATCCGCGTAGAGACCGGCGGTGATCTCGGCGGTCCCGGTCCGGATGTCGTGCTGGAGGGCGCTGCCGCTCGTCGTGAGTGCCAGGCGGGATCCGCTGTCCCCGAGGAGTCCGGACGCGATGAGCGTGTCGATCGTGGCCGTGGCCGTGTCCGCGTCGACCTTGAGGGTGCTCGTCATGCGGTCGGTGAGCCGGTCCCGCTCCGTCGCGCCGCCCTCGTCGGCGGTCGCGTTGAGGGCCACCGCCTGGTGGAACGTGATTCCGGACCGGGCCAGCACATTCTCGAGCACGGCTCGCGTGGCGTAGTGGGCCCTGCCGATGATCTGGCCGTTGACGGTGATGGTGCTGGTCATGACTGCTCCTTGGGAGTGGATGGCTCGTTCAGCAGCACTGTCAGCGTCCGGGTGAACGCCTCGGCCTCCGGCCCGCCCAGTCCGCCCAGCGGTGCCAGCAGCCGGTCCATGAGCTCCTGGACGACCTCGACCGCTCGCGTGGCGACCGCTCTGCCCTCGTCCGTGAGAGCCAGCTGGACCGCCCGGGTGTCGGCCGGGTCGGGCGTCCGCTCCACCAGGCCGGCCGTCTCCAGGGAGCGGGCCAGTTTGGACACGTACAGGGGTTCGAGGCCCGTGTGGTCCGCGAGGCGGCGCTGGCTGGGGCGTTCACCGGAGCGCTGCATGCCGTGGAGCGACCCCATCAGCGAGTACTGCGCGTGCGTGAGACCCAGGGGAACCAGCGCCCTGTCGACGGCGACGCGCCACTTCATGGAGAGACGCCAGACGAGGAACCCGGGTGTCGGCCCTTCGGGGGCGCTGCTGGAGGGAGATTCGCTGGAGGGTGTGCTGCTCGGGGGAGTGCTGCTCATGAGAAATAAGGTACATGGATATTATGTACATGGCTACTATTTTTCGCGGGCACCGGTACTCAGGCCCACCAGTGCGGCGGCGTGGCCCAGCCCGCTCTCCGCCGCCACCGAGTCCAGTGACTGTGCGTCCCGGACCGGAGCGAAGCGCACACCGCCTCCGCCGGGGTCGTCGACGAAGCCGTACACGGCGGGACGGGGCAGGCTGTTGTAGGCCCAGGGGGTCGAGAAGTAGTACGCCCCGGTGTCGTAGAGGACCACGAAGTCGCCTTCCCGCAGTTCGGGCAACTCCCGGGCGTGAGCCACGACGTCTCCGGCGAAGCAGCAGGGCCCCGCGACGTCCTGGACCATCGGCGGCCCGGTCCGGGGGAGGCCCTCGGCGTCGAAGGCGCCGACCCGAAGGGGCCAGGCCTCAGGCATGAAGACCGTGCGCGTGGCGATCTGCGCCCCCGCGTGGGTGAGCGCGATACGGCGTCCGCCCGCGTCCTTCGTGTACTCGACGCGCGCCCCGATGAAACCGTTCTTGGCGAGCAGGGACCGGCCGAACTCGGTGACCAGTGCGTACCGGCCGTCGAACAGGCCCGGAACCTCCGCACGGAGCACCGCGACGTAGTCGGCGAAGGACGGGCGGACCGTGTCGTCGTCGAAGTTGACGGGCAGCCCGCCGCCGATGTCGATGCCGGTGATCTGCTGGGTTCCCACCGACTCGTTGATCTCCTCGGCCAGCCGGTAGGTCTCGGCGATGCCCTCCGCGATCAGTTCGAGCGGACAGCCCTGCGAGCCGACATGGGCATGCAGGCGGGTCAGCCAGGGGCGCTCGACAAAGGCCTGTACGACCTGCTTGCGGACGCCGGGATCACCCAGGGCGACACCGAACTTCGATGTGGCCGTGGCCGTGCTCATCGCCCCGATGGAACCGCCTCCCACCTGCGGGTTGATCCGCAGTCCGATCACGGACACCGATCCGGTCGAACGCAGTTCCCCGATACGGCGGAGCTCGGAGAAGCTGTCGGCGTTCACGGCGACGCCGAGGTACAGGGCCAGCCGGAGCTCGTCGCGGGTCTTGGCGGGCGAGTCGAGGACGATCTTCGCCGGGGCGAATCCCGCCTCGACGGCGAGCCGCAGTTCGCCGGGGCTCGCCACCTCGCACCCCATGCCGCAGTCGGCGAGCAACCGCAGTACGGGGACCAGGGACGCGGCCTTGGCCGCGAAGGTGTGCAGCACGGGCGCCCCGGGGACGGCGGCGAACGCGTCGTGCAGCGCGGCGACGGAGTCGCGCACGCCGTCCGCGTCGAGGAAGCCGGCGACGGGCTGTTCCTCGCTGAGCAGACCGTCCGCGACCGCCCGGCGGATCGTCTCGGTGAACCTGGTGGAGGACGGGGTGCGCAGGGGATCCGTTTCGCTCACGGGAGTTGTCGACGTCATACGGCCAGTGTCGGTCCTGCGCAGGCCCGGGGCGCGCGATTGCTCCTGACCGCCGGCTACGTACGGGCACGCGAGGTCAGGCGATGAGCCCGATCACGGCCTCGGGCGTCAGCATCCGGAAGGTGAAGGCCTGATGGAAGTAGAGCCGGATGTCCGTGGCGTCGTGGTCGAGGTAGCCGATGGACAGGTCCTGGCCCAGACACAGTTCGAAGTCGCCGCCGCGGGTGGACAGCAGCACACCGCCCTTGACGGCGGGCGCCCACAGGATCGGTTCGTCGAGCACCCGTGCCAGATGGGTGGCCACCGGATAGCCGTGGTCGGAGGTCTCGGTGGCCTCGGTGAACGCGTCGGCACCGAGGAGCAGCCGGTACGGTCCGTCGACACCGGCCAGCCGCAGCCGGGTCAGCGCCTGGCTCACGGCGGCCGGATAGTCCCGGGCGTCGGCGGGAAGCGCGAGAGGGGTGTGTGAGGAACCGTCCCGCAGGCCCGTGATGCCGGCCGCCGCGTACCCGTCGATGACGGCCATGTCCTCGGCGAACGCACAGGTGCGGGCCGCGTCCTTGACGGGCTGCCAGTCGCTGTCCTCGGAGCCGCGTTCCACGTCGTCGACGGCCGCCCGTGTCACCGTGAACGGCACCCGCCACTCGATGACGGGCGTGGACGTGCGGGCGCGGGCGATCACGTCGGGGGTGGGCGGGTCGATGTCGCGCAGGTGCCCGTCGCCGATGGCGGCCAGGCCCGGACCTTCCGGGTCATGGACGTCCACCACACGTCGGCCGGCCACGTGGCGGCTGAAGGTGCGCCGGGCTTCCTCTTCGATCTGTTCCCAGGCGGCGCCGGTGACGGGGGCCAGTTCGCGGTGGAGGTTGTTCATCATTGGGCGCTTTCTTGCAGGCTGCCGATGCGCAGCGAACCGTCACGGACCGCGGCGGCGGACGGGGACTGCGGCACAGGCGCGGACACCGGCTCCGGCAGGGCCCCGGAACCGGCGGGAGCGGGCAACGGCGGAGGGGCGTCGAGGAAATCGGCGCTGGGGGCGTGGAAGAGGGTGCCGGTGACCGCCGTGGAGAAGTCGAGAATGCGGTCGTGAGAGCCGGGCGGGCTGCCGAGGAACATGTTGCGCAGCATCTGCTCGGTCACTCCGGGGTCAGCGGCGTATCCGATGAAGTACGTGCCGAACTCGCCCCGTTCGAAGCTTCCGAACGGCATGTTGGCGCGCAGGATGTCCTGTTCGGTGCCGTCCGGGCCGGTGACGGTGTTCAGTGCGAGATGGGAATCGGCGGGCTTGACGTCGTCGGCGAGTTCGACGTCGCTGAACTTGGTGCGGCCGATGATCCGTTCCTGCTGCTCGGTGCTGAGAGCGTTCCAGCCGGTCAGGTCGTGGAGGTACTTCTGCACGATGACGTAGCTTCCGCCCGCGAAGGCGGGATCGTCCTCGCCGACCAGGGCCGCCGCCAGGGCGTCCTCGCCCACGGGGTTCTCCGTACCGTCGACGAAGCCGAGCAGGTCCCGGTGGTCGAAATAGCGGAATCCGTGGACCTCGTCGACGACGTTCACCGCGCCGACCAGCCTGCTGAGCAGCTGGGACGCCCACTCGTAGCAGACGTCCATCTGTTCCGCCCGGACATGGAACAGCAGATCGCCCGGGGTGGCGGGAGCATGATGCAGAGGACCTCGCAACTCCTGGAACGGATGCAGAGCGGCCGGCCTGGGACCCGAGAACAGCCGGTCCCAGGCGTCCGAGCCGAAACCCGTCACGCACGCCAGTCCGGCGTCAGGCACCCGGAAGCCGATCGAGCGGGCGAACGCGGCGAGATCGGGCAGCACCTCGCGGACCGCGGATTCGCCCCCCGGCTCGATCGTGGCGACCAGGACCAACGCGGCGCCGGTCAGCGGCGTGACAACGGGCTGGACGACGACGGGATCCGGGACGGCCTCGGGCATGCGCGCACTCCGTGGGTGGTGGCAGGGCTCCCTGCCACTAATCCACAGCCCCGTCCCGGCCGCACTCCGGGCGGTCCGGCCGGGCGAAGGAGCCGCCGCTGTCAGCCGGTGGCGGTCTCCGACCTGTCGCCGCCCCAGAGCGTGTGGAACGAGCCCTCACGGTCCGTGCGCCGGTAGGTGTGCGCCCCGAAGAAGTCCCGCTGGCCCTGTGTGAGCGCCGCCGGCAGCCGGTCGGCGCGCAGCCCGTCGTAGTACGAGAGCGCCGCTGCGAAACCGGGAGTCGGCACACCCTGGCGCACGGCCTCGCCGATCACCGAGCGCCAGTCGTCCTGCGCCGCGCCGATCTCCTCGGCGAACTGCTTGTCGGAGAGCAGGCTCAGCAGGTCGGGGCGGGTGTCGTACGCCGCCCGGATCCGGTCCAGGAACGCGGCGCGGATGATGCAGCCGGCCCGCCAGATCGCCGACACCGCCCCGAGATCGATGTCCCAGCCGTAGGCGTCGCTACCTGCCCTGATCTGGTGGAACCCCTGGGTGTACGAGACGATCTTCGATGCGTACAGCGCCTGCTCGACCCGGTCGGCGAAGGCAGCCGCGTCCGCCTCGTCCGGTGCGGAGGCGGAAGGCCCCGGCAGGTCACGGGCAGCCTCGCGCAGATCGGCGTGTCCCGACAGGGAGCGGGCGAAGACGGCCTCAGCGATCCCGGACACCGGCACACCCAGGTCGAGCGCGATCTGCACGGTCCAGCGGCCGGTGCCCTTCTGTTCCGCCCGGTCCTGCACGATGTCGACGAACGGCCTGCCCGTCGCCTCGTCCGTGTGGGCGAGCACCTCGGCCGTGATCTCGATCAGGTAGGAGTCGAGGCGCCCGGTGTTCCAGCTGCGGAAGGTCTCGGCGATCCGGGCGGGGGAGTAGCCCGCGACGGCCCGCAGCAGGTCGTACGCCTCCGCGATGAGCTGCATGTCCGCGTACTCGATGCCGTTGTGGACCATTTTCACGAAGTGCCCGGCGGCGTCCGGCCCGATGTGGGTGGTGCACGGTGAGCCGTCCTTCGCCCTGGCGGCGATCTTCTCCAGCATCGGCCCCAGCGACGCGTAGGACTCCTCGGAACCGCCCGGCATGATGCTCGGCCCGTTCAGCGCGCCCTCCTCGCCGCCGGAAATGCCCACGCCGACGAAGTGGATCCCGCGTTCACGCAACTCCTTCTCGCGGCGACGGGTGTCCTCGAAGTGGGCGTTGCCGCCGTCGATGATGACGTCGCCGTCCTCCAGGAGCGGTGCGAACTCCTTGATCACGGCGTCCGTCGGCTCACCCGCCTTGACCATGATCACCAGACGGCGGGGGCGCTCCAGAGCGGCGACGAACTCCTGCGGGGTGTGCGCGGCGACGAATGTGCCCTCCTGGCCGAACTCCTCGACGAGGGCGTCGGTCCTCGCGGTGGTGCGGTTGTGCACGGCTACGGTGAAGCCGTTCCGGGCGAAGTTCCGGGCGAGGTTGCGGCCCATCACCGCGAGTCCTGTGACGCCGATCTGCGCAGTGCCGCTCATATGGGTGCTCCTGCAATCTGTTCGGGGATGCCGGTCAGGGGTACGGGTTTCGACGAGTGGGCGTTCAGCGGGCGGTCTCCTCGCCCAGGAGGTCCTCCTCCTCGGGAATCAGGTGCATCGCCGCTTCCTCGGCCGATGCCGCCGCACCGTCGATGCCGACGTCCTGGGCGGTGAGTGTGGCCGGAACGTGGCCGTCGCCACCCTGGGTGAGGCGTCCGGCGCGGTCGGTGCCCACTTCCGTGTCGTAGAGCTCGCCGTCACCGTCGGCCAGATCTCCCGGCCCGTCGCCGTCTTCCGAGACTTCGGGAATCTCCCTGGTCAGACGGGTGTCGAGGGACTGGCCCGTGTGTCCTTCCGTCGCGGTGGTGCCTTCGTCGTTCACCGCCCACGGCCGATCGGGCGGTGAGTACCCCTCGTCGAGGACGTCGGTGACCCCTGTGGTGTCCAGGGTGTCCTCCACATCGAGCAGGTCGTCGGGGTCGGAGGCTTCCGGTTCCTGGGGCTGGTAGACGTCGTCCCCCCGGTCGGTGTCGCTCATGGTGTCTTCCTTTCGATCCGGGGGTGGGTGGGGCTGCCGCCGCGTCCGCGGGGCGCCGGGGATCGTCGCGCCCGTTCCGGGTCCCTGTACGCAATTCCACTCCGGTCCAGCGGGCACCGCAACGGAAGCGGTGCACGAAAGGGCATGACGAAGCTTTAGATGACAATGAAAACGATTATCGATAGCGTGTGAGCCGTCGGGCAGGACAGCCCCCGTACAGGGGTGAGCTCTGCCTGCCCGCCATTCCCAACGGCACTGTGAGAAGGGGGAGCTCGTGGCTCACCTGTTGGTCGTCGAGAGCTGGGTCGGATCGATGAGCAGACTGCTGCCGCGGGCACTGGGTGAGGGCGGGCATCACTTCACCTTCCTCACCCGCGACCTGCAGCACTACCTCCGCACCGCACCGGAGGGCACGGCCCATCCGCTGCTCACCGCACGGAACGTCGTCACGGCACCGACCAATGACCTCGAAGCGCTGCTTCCGCTGACCGAGCGGCTGCACGGAGCCCTTCCCTTCGACGGGGTGATCACCTCCTGCGACTACTACCTGCCCGCGGCCGCCCGTATCGCCGCCCGGCTCGGTCTGCGGGGCCCGGCACCCGACGCGATGGAGAACGCCTGCCGCAAGGACGCCACCCGCCGGATCCTGGCCGCCGCGGGCCTCCCGGGCCCTCGGTTCGCGGTCTGCGAGGACGCGGTCGCCGCGGCGGAGGCCGCGCAGGACATCGGCTATCCGCTGGTGGTCAAGCCGGTGGACCTGTGCGCGGGCATGCTCGTCCGGCGTGTCGACGACGCGGCACAACTGGCCGCGGCCTGCCGTGCCCTGGAGGCGTTCCCCGTCAACGCCCGTGGACAGCGCCGCACGGCCCACATCCTCCTCGAGGAGTTCCTGCGGGGCCCCGAGGTCAGCGTCGAGACCGTGACGTACGAAGGCACCGTCCACGTCGTCGGGGTGACCGACAAGAGCGTCGGCGGTGCGCCGGCCTTCGTCGAGACCGGTCACATGTTCCCCGCCGACCTCACGCCCGACGGGATCGCCGCCGCCGCGGACACCGCCGTACGCGCCGGAACCGCACTCGGACTCGACGACGTCGTGGCGCACACCGAGATCAAGCTGACCGCCGAGGGACCCCGCGTCGTGGAGGTCAACCCGCGCCCCGCGGGAAACCGCATCACCGAACTCGTACGGCACGTCACCGGCATCGACCTCGCTGCCGCGTGTGTCGACGTGGCGCTCGGCCGCCGGCCGGATCTCCGGCGGCGCGACACCGGACTGCGCAGTGCAGCCATCGGATTCCTGGTCCCGGACACCACGGGCACGCTGGCCTCCGTCGAGGGCTCCGCCGGGTTGCGCGACGCCGACGGAGTGCTCGACATCCAGCTCGCCGAACCGGGACGTACGGTCGTGGCGGCCGACAGCAACAACGCCTACCTGGGCCACGTCATGGCGGGCGACGCCGCGGGGCTCGGTGCCCGTGACCGCGTCGAGTCGCTGCTCGCAGGCCTGCGCCCCCGGCTGGTGCGGTCATGACGACGACCACTCCCACCGACGCCGGGACCCTCACCCTCGACGTGCTCCTGCGCCGCGCACTGGCCGGGGAGCTGGGTCCGGATCCCCGTGCCCGCCGGATCGCCGTGGCCTTCACGACGTCCCAGGCCGTACGGCACGACGGGCGGCGCGGCGGGTACCGCAACGAGGTGCTGAGCCTCCGCCTCGGCCGGGCCGTCGGCTCGTGCTCCGTCGAACCAGGCGCCCTCCCTGCCGGGACGGTCGACGACTGCGCCGGTGCGGACGTGGCCGGCCTCCTCGCCCATCCGCTGCTGCCGGTACGGGTCGCGGCGCTGGACGCCTACCTGATGGACGTCCTGCCACACGGCCGGGCGGACCGGGCGCAAGCCGTGTCCGTACCCGCCGGGACGTCGATCGAGCGCTCCCGTGCGCGGGCGAAGGCCGTCGTCGATCTGCTGGCCGTCGCACCAGGCGGCACGGTCCTGGTCGTCGGAGTCGTCAACTCCCTGCTCGCCGAACTGCGCACACGGGGCATCACCGGCCTGCCGTGCGACCTGAAGGGCGGCACCACCGAATGGGGCGAACCCATCGCCACCGACGCCCTGGACGCCGTCGCGCACTGCGACGCCGTGCTCGCCTCCGGCATGACGCTCGGCAACGGAACCTTCGATCCGCTGCGCCGTCGCGCCCTGGACCACGGCAAGCCCCTCGTCATGTTCGCCCAGACAGGGAGCGCGGTGCTGCCCCGCTTCCTCGGCGCCGGAGTGACCGCGGTCTGCGCGGAGCCGTACCCCTTCTTCTGGCTCGACGGCGGACCCGGCACCGTCCACCGCTACCGGGCGGGCGACGGCGGACCCGGTACCGAACACGACCACCCGGCGGACGACGGAGGCACCCTGTGACCACAGCGGCAGCACCACAGACCCTCGCACCCCACCGCGAACTCCTCGCACTGATCGGCCGCACCCCGCTGGCCAGGATCACGACAGGGCTCCCGGCACCCCACCCCGGCTTCTGGGCCAAGCTCGAAGGGCACGCCGTCGGCGGAATGAAGGCACGGGCCGCGGTGTCGATGCTCCTCGGAGCCGAGGAACGCGGCGAACTGCGCCCCGGAGCACCCGTGGTGGAGTCCACCTCCGGCACCCTCGGCATAGGTCTGGCCTTCGCGGGACAGGCGCTCGGCCACCCCGTCGTCCTCGTCGGCGACAGTGAACTCGAACCGTCCATGCGGCAGTTGCTGCGCGCCTACGGAGCCAGGCTCGAGCTCGTCGACCGCCCGGCCGCACGGGGCGGCTGGCAGGGCGCCCGCCTGGAACGGCTGCACGACCTGCTCGGCCGGCTGCCCGGCGCGTACTGGCCCGACCAGTACAACAACCCCGACAACACAGCCGGTTACGCCTCGCTCGCCGCCGAACTGGCTACTCAGCTCGACCACTTGGACATCCTCGTGTGCAGCGTCGGCACCGGCGGGCACAGTGCCGGGATCGCCGGACCGCTGCGCAGGCACTGGCCCGCGCTGCGCATGATCGCCGTCGACTCCACCGGATCCACCATCTTCGGGCAGTCCGCGGCACCACGCCTGATGCGCGGGCTCGGCAGCAGCATCCATCCGCGCAACGTGGCGTACGACGTCTTCGACGAGGTCCACTGGGTCGGTCCGGCCGAGGCCGCCGACGCCTGCCGGCGCCTCGCCCGGGGCAACTTCGTCAGCGGCGGCTGGAGCACCGGTGCCGTCGCACGCGTCGCCGCGTGGGCCGCCCGCACCCGGCCGGGCGCGGCCGTCGCCACCGTCTTCCCCGACGGACCGCACCGCTACCTCGGAAGCGTCTACGACGACGACTTCACGACCGCCCACGGAATCGCCCCGGACCGCGCGGCCACCGAACCCGTCGAGATCCCGCACCCGCGCGCCGCCCAGAACGCCGGATGGGCCAGGTGCACCACCGTCACCGACCCGCTCGCCGAACACCTGGAGAGGCAACGGTGAACGTCACCCAGCACACCGGCCGGCTCGTCCTCGCGGAACCGTTGCGCATCTCGCGCTCGACCATGTCCGCGCGCGACGCCGTACGGCTGACCGTCGAACACGAAGGGCTGCGCGGTCACGGCGAGGCCGTCACGAGCGTCTTCTACGGCCTCGGCACCTCGGCACTGCAGAGGCTGTTGGCCGACGTCGCAGGGCGGCTCACCCGCTTCGCCGGGCCGGAGAGTGCACTGCACGCACTGCGCGTCGGCGAGCTCACCGCCCCGGACACCCCCGCCGCCGTGACCGCCGCCACGGAAGCGGCGCTCCTCGACCTGGTCGGCAAACGCACCGCCACCTCCGTACACGCGTTCCTCGGTTCCCCCGAAGCACCGAGGGCCGCCACCGCCCGTACGATCTCCCTCACCTCTCCGGGCCGGGCGGCAGCCAGGGCGCGCCTGCTCGCCGACGCCGGGTTCTCCGTCATCAAGATCAAGGCGGGCGACCGGGACCAGGAAACCGATCTGGACCGCGTACGGGCCGTCCGCGCGGCAGCCCCCGGCGCCCGGCTCCTCCTCGACCCGAACGGGGCCTGGTCCGCGGGCCGGGCCCGCAGGCTCCTGCCCCGGTTCGCCGAACTCGGCGTCGAGGCCGTGGAACAGCCGCTCGCCCCCGGCGACCCGGAGGCCCTGGCACGACTCGCGGCCCGGTCCCCGCTGCCCGTCATCGCGGACGAGGACGCGGTCACCTACGAGGACGCCCGGCGGCTCGCCGGACGCGTCCACGGAATCAACGTCAAACTCGCCAAGTGCGGCGGAGTCCACGCCGCACTGCGGATCGCCGCCCTCATCGAGGGCAGCGGGACGGACCTGATGCTCGGCTGTCTGACCGCCAGCACCCTAGGTATCGCCCCGGCGGTCCACATCGCCGACCGTGCCCGCTGGATCGACCTCGACGGGCACCTGCTGCTCGCCCACGACCCCTGGACCGGCATCGGCGGCGCCGACGGCTTCGTGGGAACGACCGGGCGGCCGGGACTCGGCGTGCGTCAGCGCACTGCGGTGGAGCACGGGACGTCGGAGGAGGCGGCGTCATGAGGACCTTGCACGAGATCCGCGGTCTCCCGCTCGCCATCAGGCTCCTCCTGGTCAACCAACTCGGGGTCAACACGGGCTTCTACCTGCTCATCCCCTTCCTGGCCGTCCACCTCGGCGACAACCTGGGGATGTCCGCAGCCGTCGTCGGCATCGTCCTCGGAGTCCGCAACCTCAGCCAGCAGGGCCTCTTCCTCATCGGCGGATCGGCCGCCGACCGGCTGGGCGCGCGCGGCGTCATCATCGCCGGCTGCGCGATACGCACCGTCGGCTTCGCCCTGTTCGCCCTCGGCGACGGACTGCCCGTCCTGCTCGCCGCCTCGGTGCTCAGCGGAGTGGCAGGGGCCCTGTTCAACCCGGCCGTCCGTGCCTGTCTCGCCCAGGAGGTGGGAGAGCGCAGGGCCGAGGCCTTCGCGCTCTTCAACGTCTTCGCGACCACCGGCGCCCTCATCGGCCCGCTCCTGGGCAGCGCCCTGCTCCTCGTCGACTTCCGGGCCTCCGCGCTCACCGCCGCCGCGATCTTCGCCCTGCTCACGGTCGCCCAGGCCGTGGTCCTCCCCGCCCGCGACGTGCCACCGGCCACGAACAGCGTCACCGCCGACTGGCGGGAAGCCGTCGGCAACCGCGCCTTCCTTGCCTTCGCACTGGTCATGGTCGGCATGTTCACCCTGGAGAACCAGCTCTACCTGCTGCTGCCCGACAGTGCCCGCCGGGCCACCGGCTGGGACGGTGCGGCCGGACTCGTCTTCCTCGTCGGTACGCTCGCCGGCCTCGCCCTGCAGCTCCGGATCACCCGTGTACTGAAGCGACGCGGCAGCAGGGGCCGCTGGATAGCCACCGGTCTCGCCCTCATGGCGCTCGCCTTCATACCGCCCATGACACTGGCCGGGACCGGCGCACCGCCCGGCGGTCCCGCGGACACCGTCCTGCGCGCCCTGCCCGTACTGGCCGGAGCCTTCCTGCTCCATCTCGGGATCATGACCGCGCAGCCGTTCGTCATGGAACTCATCCCCGGCTTCGGGCGGCCCGAACTGACGGGAACGTACTTCGGGATCTTCTACGCGGTCTCCGGCATCGCCGCGGCGGTGGGCAACACCGCCGTCGGCTGGGCGATGGACGCGGCCGGGCGCGGTGGGACGGGCAGCGCCGCCGGCCTGCTGCCCTGGGTCTGCTGTCTCGTGCTCGGCCTCGTATCCGCAGGTGGCGTGGCGTGGCTCCACCGCATGGGCGCCCTTCCCGCGGCGCACCCGTCACCCGTGCCGGTGACGGCATGAAGCACACGGGAACCGAGGGGACGCGGAACCTGCTCACCGACCGGCCCGCGCTGTACGAGGCCCGGTTCCCGGACCCCGGCCGGCTCGCCGGCCGATGGGCCGAGGACTGCCTGCGACGGTACGGGGCGGGCCCGACGGTCCTGGACCTGGGCTGCGGCACCGGACGCGACGCCGCCCACCTCCACCGTGCAGGACGCCGCGTCACTGCGGTCGACCTCTCCGCCTCGATGCTCGACCACGCCCGTGTCCACCACCCCGGACCGGTGTACACACGCGCGGACCTGAGCGGATTCGCTCTCGGCCGGCGGGCCTTCGACGCCGCGGTGTGCCTGGACAGTTCGCTGCTGTACTGCCACACGAACGAACAGCTCGACGGCTTCCTGGCCTCCTGCCGCCGCGCCCTGGCCCAAGGCGGCCTGCTGGTCGCGGAGATGCGCAACGGTGCGTACTTCCTCGGCCGGAACGAACCACCCGCCGGTCCCGCCGTCGCGCAATTCACCTGGCACGGCACCACCTACCGCTCGACCACCGTCCTGGACGTGGACCGTACGGCCCAACTCCTGCGGCGTACCCGCACCTGGAGCACGGACGACGGCACACCGCCCGTCGAGGAGCGCTCCGCCTGGCGGCTGCTGTTCCCCCAGGAACTGCGCCACCTCCTCACCGCCCACGGCTTCGAGGTCCTCGCGCTGCACGACGGCCCTGGGCCGCGCACCGAACCGGCCTGGCGGCCGGGCGACGGCCCAGGCCGCACCGCCGACGGTGACCGCCTCCACGTCGTGGCCCGCCGCACCGCCCGATAACCACCCCGCAACCCTCGACAACAGGAGATCAGCCATGCCCAATTCGCCCAGTACGCACGAAAATTACCCCCGCCTGCGCAGGCGCGGCTTCCTGGCCGCAGCCGGGGGAGCGGCCGGCCTCGGCGCACTCGCTCTCGCCGGATGCTCCGGCAGCGGCACCACCGACAGCGCCGCCGCCGGGGGAGCGGGCGCCCCACGACGCGGCGGACGGCTGCGCGCCGCATTCGCCGGCGGCGGTGCGAGCGAGACGCTCGATCCCCACCTGGGTAACCTCTTCGCCGACGCGGCCCGCGCGAAGGCACTCTTCGACAAGCTCGCCGACTACGGCGCGGACCTGTCCGCCCAGCCGCGACTCGCCGAGAAGTGGGAGCCGAACGAAGGGCTCGACCGCTGGACCGTCACCCTGCGGCAGGCCGACTTCCACAACGGGAAGCCGGTGACCGCCGCCGACGTCCTGTACAGCTACCGCCGCATCGCCGACCCGGAGAAGGCGTACCGGGCACGGGCCTCCCTGGAGCCCATCGACCTGGAGGCGAGCCGCGCCACGGGGGAGCGGACCGTCGAGTTCGTACTCAAACGGCCGACGGCCGAATTCCCCAACGTGCTCGCCGCGTTCGGCACGTACATCGTCCCGGACGGCGCCACCGGATTCGACCGGAAGCCGGTCGGCTCGGGCCCCTTCCGGTTCGTCTCCTTCGCACCAGGGCGCTCCACCGTCCTGCGCCGCAACGACGACTACTGGGACGGTGCCCCGTACCTCGACGAGCTCGAATTCGTCGTCGCCAACGAGGAGTCCGCCCGCGTCAACGCGCTCCTCGGCGGCCAGGTCGAGTACGCGCACGAGCTCAACCCGGCCACCGGCCGCGCACACGAGAAGGCCGGCAGCATCGAGATCGTCCGCCTGCGGAACAGCGCCATGCAGGCCTTCGCCATGAAGACCGACCGGCCGCCCTTCGACGACCCCCGCGTCCGCGAGGCGTTCTTCCACATCGCAGGCCGCAAGGAACTCGTGGACGGTGCGCTCTCCGGCGCGGGCGAGATCGGCAACGACCTCTTCGGCAAGGGGTACGAGTACTACGCGGACGAACTCCCGCAACGCGTACAGGACATCGACCGCGCCCGCCACCTCCTCAAGAAGGCAGGCGCGGAGAACCTGAAGGTCACCCTCGACACATCGGCCGTCGCCGCGGGGTTCACCGAAGCCGCCGGAATCTTCCGCGACCAGGCGGCCCGCGCCGGGGTCACCGTCTCCGTCCGGATGGGCAGCAAGGACTCCTACTGGAAGGACATCCTCGACTCCGGCACCCTGTGCTGCTACCGGTCCGGGGCCATGCCCATCGAGTCGCACATCTCCCAGCGGCTGCTCACCGGCTCCACCACCAACGCGACCAAGTGGCAGGACAAGAGCTTCGACACGCTCTACCAGCAGGCCCAGTCCACCAAGGACGAGGCAGGACGCGATGCCCTCTACGGCCGCATGCAGCGACAACTGCACACCCGGGGCGGGTTCCTCGTCTGGGGATTCGGGGACTGGATCATCGGCACCGCACGCTCCGTACGGGGCGTCGCGCGCGAGGCACCCGCCAACACCCTGGACTGGGCGCGCTTCGACAAGGTCTCGCTGGCGTGAACGGACCGCGTTCCTGGATCGCACGGCGGCTGCTCCTCGGCGTGGCCCAGACCGGGGCCGTCGTGCTGCTGGTCTTCGCACTCACCGAGGCGATGCCGGGTGACGCCGCCGTGGCCTTCGCCGGTGACCAGCCCGACCCGGCACGCATCGCGGCCGTGCGCGAGGCGATGGAGCTCGACAAACCCGCGCACATCCGGCTGGCCGACTGGGCTACGGGCCTGCTGCACGGCGACTTCGGGACCTCGCTCACCTCCGGCCGGCCCGTGGCAGCCTTCCTCGCGGACGGCTTCGGACCGACCCTGCTCCTCGCGGCCCTCACCCTGCTCCTCCTGGTCCCCGTCGGAGTCGGCCTCGGTGTGCTTGCCGCCCGCCGCGAGGGCCGGCTCACGGACCGGCTCATCAGCTCGGCGACCCTCGGCGTCTACGCCGTCCCCGAATTCGCCCTGGGAGTCCTGCTGGTGAGCGTGTTCGCCCTCCGGCTCGGCTGGTTCCCGCCGACCGCCGTGGGCTACGGCACCGAACTGCTCACGCATCCGGCCGCCCTCGTCCTGCCCGTCCTGGTGCTGCTCGCGCGGCCCGTCTGCTCGCTGTCCCGGCTGGTCCGGGCAGGAATGATCGAGGCGCTCGCCGCCCCGTACGCCGTCCAGGCGCGCCGCTACGGAATCTCCGGCGCACGCATCCGGTACGGGCACGCCCTGCCCAACGCCCTCGCTCCCGCCACCCAGCAGCTCGCCCGCACCGTCGACTGGCTGCTGTGCGGCGTCGTCGTCGTGGAGGCGCTGTTCGTGATCCCCGGACTCGGCACCGTACTCATGAACGCGGTGGCCGACCGCGACATCCCCGTGGTGCAGGGGCTCGCCGTGGTCTTCGGCCTCGCCACGGTCGTCATCAACCTCGGCGCCGACCTCGTCACCCACCGTTTCGCGCCACGGTCGGGGGTGGCGGCGTGACGCGGCTCGGGAGGTACGGGCCCGGCGCCGCCGTCGCCGGAGTTCCGCTCGGCCTCGCCGTCCTCGGACCGCTCCTCGCGGGCGAACCCCCGGCCCGAGCAGCCTCCTTCACACTCGGCGGTGGCCACTGGCTCGGCACCGACTTCGTCGGCCGTGACGTCCTGGACCAGGTGCTGCTCGGCGGACGGTCCGTGGTCCTGGTCGCGCTCGTCGCGACGGCCCTCGCCTACCTGGTCGCCCTGCCCCTCGGGCTGATCAGCGCCCTCACCCACCGCGGTTGGCTGGAGGAACTGCTGATGCGTCCGCTGGACGTACTGCTCGCCGTGCCCTCGCTCCTCATGATCCTGCTGGTGGCGGCCGCCTTTCCGCCAGGTGCCGCCGGACTCGCCCTGCTGGTCGCCTTCGTCTCCGTCCCGGACGCCGCCCGCATCGTGCGCGCGGCCGCCGCGGAAGCCGCCTCCCGGCCTGCCGTGGAGGCGCTGCGGATGCAGGGCGAGCGCTGGTGGCGCATCGCCGTCGGCTACGTCGGACGGTCCATCCTGCGGACCCTGGCAGCCGACGCCGGGATCCGGCTGACGGGAGTGCTCTACCTCGTCGCCACAGCTGCCTTCCTGGGCATCGGGGTCGCCCCGGACACTACGGACTGGGCCGTGATGGTGGACCGCAACCGGACCGGACTGCTCGTCCAGCCGTGGGCGGTCGTCGTACCCGCCCTGCTCATCGTCGCGCTGACCATGGGCGGCAACCTGCTCGTCGACGCGGCCATGGAGAACCGCACCACGCCCCGGAAGGGCCGACGCCCATGAACCAGCACCCTGTGCTCGCCGAGATCAGCCGCCTGAGTGTCGAGGTCGACGGACGCGCCCTCGTCGACCGCGTCAGCCTCCAGGTCCGGGCCGGTAAGGTCACCGCTCTGGTCGGCGCGTCCGGCAGCGGAAAGACGACGACCGGCCTCGCCCTCCTCGGCGCGTACCCCGGGGGCGCCCGTGTGACGGGCGAGGTACGCGTGCACGACACCCGGGTCGGCTACGTCCCCCAGCATCCCGCGGCCGTCCTCAACCCGGCCCGCCGCATCGGTGCCCTGCTGCACGACATGGCCCGGCAGCAGGTGCGCGACCTGCCCCGGGCCCGGCGTCGTACGGCAGCGGCTCAGCGCGTGATCGAGGCGCTCGGTCACGCCCACCTCACCGACGCCGAAGCGCTCTTGCGCCGCTATCCGCACCAGCTGTCCGGCGGACAGCAGCAGCGTGTCGTCATCGCCCAGGCACTGCTGCTCGGCGCCCGTGTCGTCGTCGCGGACGAGCCCACCACCGGGCAGGACGCCCTGACCAGGCGCCGCATCGTCGGCCGGCTGGCAGCGGTGGCCCGCCGGGGTATCGCCGTCGTGCTGCTCAGCCACGACATGGACGTCGTACGCGAACTCGCGGACGAGGTGCTGGTGATGCGGGGAGGACGCGTGGTGGAACACGGACCGGCGCACCGCGTGCTCTCGGCCCCCGCGCATCCGTGGACGCGGGAGCTCCTGGCCGGACCGGGGACCAGGGGTCGCACGGAAGCAGGGATCCCCGGTACCCCCGTCGCCTCCGGTGCGGAGGTGTTGCGGGTCGACCGTCTCGTCGCCCACCACCGCGCCGGGGGTTCCCCCGTCCGGGTGCTGAGTGTGGCCGGAATGGCCCTCAGCACCGGTGAACTCCTCGCCGTCGTGGGCCGCTCGGGCAGCGGCAAGACCACTCTTGCGCGTTGTCTCGCCGGTCTGCACCGCGACCACGAAGGGGTCGTGTCCCTCGACGGGGAGGCCCTGCCCCGGAGCCTGCGGGCCCGGAGCCGTGAGCAGCTCGCCGCCGTCCAGTACGTCTTCCAGGACGCGCGGGCGGCTTTCGACGAACACCGGCCCGTTCTGGACCAGGTCGCACGCACGGCGGTACGGCTGCGGGGAGCCGGCCGAGAGGAGGCGGCGCGGCAGGCCCGGCAGACCCTCGCGGACCTGGGGCTGGGCGACGACCTCGTACGAAGGCTTCCGGGGCGGCTGTCCGGCGGCGAACTCCAGCGCGTGGCGCTCGCCAGGGCACTGCTCGCGCGGCCCCGCGTACTGGTGTGCGACGAGATCACCTCGGGCCTCGACCCGGTCGCCCGGCGCTCCCTGCTGGACCTGCTCGCCGCACTGGTCCGGCGGGGGGACGGCCTCGGCGTCGTCCTCATCACCCACGACCTGGACACAGCGGCCCAGGCGGCGCGCCTCGCCGTACTGGACGGCGGCCAGGTGGTCGAGGAGGGCACCGGGGAACAGATCCTGACCGCACCGAGCCACCCGTTCACCGTGGCGCTCCTCGGTGCGTCAACGCGCCGGGGGGCGGCCGTACGCCCCTGACCGGGCCGTACGCCCCTGTCCACGCCGTAGGGCCGCCTCACGGCGGCGAAGCGGAATCCGGATCACCTGTCCGGACGTACACTCGGCTCATGGGTCGCATCAGTGTCATGGGGAAGTGCCTGCACCAGGCCGCCCTCGACGCGTCCGCGAGCTGCCGCACCGTCCTGCACGGACACGGCTAGCGATCTTCAGCGGTTCCTGACCGGGTCTCTGCCCCGTCCCGCTGCTCCACCGCGCCTATCACCCGTCGCACCTCGCTCATCGCACACCGCTCGACGCACAGTGCTCCCCGCACGGCGTACGAGCCCCACTTCACCACCGCAGCATCGGCGCACCGCCGTCGCTGCGCCCCGGCGACGGCCCCACCACGGCCACAGCCACCCTCGAAGGGAACATCTTGAAGCTGAGCGCGCTGCTCGCCGGGCAGGACCACGACCTACTCCAGGGTGACCCGGAGGAGACCTGGATCACCGCGGGAACGGCCCTCGACGCGGACCGGGTGGCACCGGGATCCCTGTTCATCGCGGTGCCCGGACACGTGGAGGGCGGCCCGGAATCCGTGGCCCCCGCCCTCGCCCGGGGCGCGGTGGCGGTCATCGTGGACGACAGCTGCGTGCTGCCCGCCGCAGCGGCCGACGTCTGCGTCGTACGGGTGCCGGACACCCGTGTCGCGGCCGCGGTCGTCGCGTCGCGCTACTTCGGCGAGCCGGGGAAGCAGATGGACCTGGTGGCGATCACAGGCACCAACGGGAAGACCTCCGTCTCGTACATGGTCGAGTCCGTGCTGCGGATCTCCGAGGGCGTGCGGAGCGGCGTCATCGGCACCGCCGG
Organism: Streptomyces sp. NBC_00887; assembly: GCF_045207585.1. Lineage (NCBI taxonomy): Bacteria > Bacillati > Actinomycetota > Actinomycetes > Kitasatosporales > Streptomycetaceae > Streptomyces > Streptomyces sp. NBC_00887. Next base: position 3,014,891 of record NZ_CP108788.1, on the reverse strand, counting down.
CAGCCGTATCGGCGACGAGCTGATCCCGATGCCGCACTCCGTGCTGACCACTCCGGAATCACCCGACCTGCAGTACCTGCTGGGCTGCATGCGCGACAGGGGAGTGGGCAGCGTGGTGCTGGAGGCCACGTCGATGGGCCTGCTCACGCACCGGGTGGACCGCACCTTCATCGACGTGGGTGTCTTCACCAATCTGAGCCAGGACCACCTGGACGACCACGGAACGATGGAGAACTACCGGGACGCGAAGCTGCGCCTCTTCCAGGGGCTGTGCCGGCGTGCCGTGGTGAACGCGGACGACCCGGTGGGAGCAGGCATCCAGGCGATGATGCCCGGCGCCGTCACCACGTACGCCCTCGACACCGACGCGGACTACCGGGCGACCGACCTCTCCGTGGACGCCTCGGGCACCCGGTTCACGCTGCACCACGACGGCCGCAAGTACCCGGCGGCGATCCCCTCACCCGGCCGGTTCTCGGTGGCGAACGCGCTGGCCACGGTGGCCGCCTGCCACCTCCTGGGACACGACCTCGCCGGCCTGGTCGCCGCACTCGAACGGATGCCGCAGATCCCGGGCCGGTTCGAGCGCTTCACGACACCCCGGGGAACCTCGGTGATCGTGGACTACGCGCACTCGCCGGACTCGCTGAACAAGGTCCTCGGCACCATCCGCGGCTTCGCCCGGGCCAAGGTCATCACCGTCTTCGGCTGCGGCGGCGACAGGGACACCACCAAGCGGGCCGAGATGGGAACGATCGCCGGTACCCACTCCGACCTGTGCGTCCTCACCTCGGACAACCCGCGCCACGAGGACCCCGAGGCGATCCTCGACCAGGTCGCACCCGGCATCGAGGCCACCGGCACCCCGTTCGAACGCCGCGCCGACCGCCGTGGCGCCATCGAGTTCGCCCTGTCCGCCGCGGGCCCGGACGACATCGTGCTGATCGCCGGCAAGGGGAGCGAGCCCCACCAGACCGTCGGCGACGAACTGATCCCGTTCAGCGACATGGCCACCGTGCGCGAAATCGTCCTGCAGCAGGCCCCGCTGTAGGTCCGCCCACGTCCGTCGGCAGGGTCCGGCGGGATGCGCCCGCCCGGCTCCACCGGACCGAGCCCCGATGCACATCGGAAGTGCGTCGGCGGACGCGATCTCGGCGTTGGCCCGCACCGCCCGCCTGATGAAAGGCTGGCACCGTGCCGTCTGCGGGAGGCGGAAGACACGACGGGGGAGCGCGGATGACGGTGTTCAGGACGAGGTCGGGAGCGGTCCGCGGTCGGCGGACCGCGCGCGACCCCGGAGTCGTCGTACTGCGCGGAATCCCTTACGCCGCACCGCCGTTCGGCGTCGACCGGTTCCGGGCCCCGCGCCCCGCCGCCGCCTGGGACGGCATCAGGGACTGCGCGGCGTTCGGACCCGTCGCCCCGCAGTCCGCACGACTGCCCGGAGCGCCCGGCTGGTCACCCGGCGACGAGGACGTCCTCAGCCTCAACATCTGGACCCCGGGCGGCGTCGGCGACGCGCTTCCGGTGCTCGTCTGGATCCACGGCGGCGCCTACGTCTTCGGCTCCTCAGCGCAGCCCGACTTCGACGGCACGCCCCTCGCCGGACACGGACTCGTCGTGGTCACGCTCAACTACCGTCTCGGCTTCGAGGGGTTCGGTCACGTCCCGCCCGTCGCCGGCGGGGAGTCCTGCCCGGACAACCGGGGTCTGCTCGACCAGGTCGCCGCCCTGGAATGGGTGCGGGACCACATCGCCGCGTTCGGCGGCGCCGCCGACAACGTCACCGTGGCAGGACAGTCCTCCGGAGCGACATCCGTGGCCTGCCTGATGGCGATGGTCCGGGCGCGCGGACTGTTCCGCCGTGCCGTCGCGCACAGCGCCGTGAACTCCTGCGCCTCCCCGGAATCCGCTGCCCGCACCACACAGGAGGTGGCCGCCGCGGCAGGCGTGCCGGCCACGTACGACGGCCTCGTATCCACTTCCCCGGCCGCCCTCGTCGACGCCTCGGACGCGGTGGCCGACGGCTACCGCCTCGACCCGGCATCAGGGCAGCGCCACTACGACCCCGCCATCTACGGGCCGGTGGCGGGCGGCGACACGCTTCCGCTGGAGCCCTTGGCGGCGTTCGCCGCCGGCGGCGCGTCCGATGTCGACCTGCTGGTCTGCCACACGACCGAGGAGTACTGGCTGCTGGACGCCGTCGGCAGCAGCGCGAAGATCACCACAGAGAGACAACTCGCCGCATTCGCCGAAGACTTCCAGCTGCCCGCAGCGCTGCTGGACCGCTACCGCGCACTCATGCCCGGTGCTCCCGTACTCGATGTCTTCCTCGCCGTGTACGGAGACATGCTGTTCGGCGAGTACAGCAGCAGACTCGCCGAATCCCATGCGCGGGCAGGCGGCCGGGCCTTCCTGTCCCGCTTCGCCCGGCAGCGGGGCCGCCCGGGCGAACCCGTCCGGGCCTGGCACTGCGCGGACATCCCGTTCGCCTTCGGCAACCTCGACGAGGAGAGCGTCCACTTCCTCGTGGGCGGCCCTCCGGACCCCGCCGATCACGACCTTTCGGTGCGCATGATGCGCGCGTGGGCCGGCTTCGCCGCGTCCGGCGATCCGGGCTGGCCGCCGGTCGGCGGTTCCACGGACGCGGTGCGGATCTGGGCCACCGCCGCCGGTGACTCAGGCGGCGCGTGGGAGCTGTTCCGTACGGGGTGGCGCGAAGCCGGACTCCCGCTGCCTACGCCCTGACAGGTACCCCGGGCCTCCGCTGCAGCGGAGGGAGCCTGAGCGTTCCTCCGCCTTCGCGGATGCCATGCACCATCCGCAGCTCCCCGAGGTGACGGGCGTCCTCGGTCCGGAGAACGCCGCAGGCGTCCAGGAGGAGCGCGAACGGGACGGCCGGGGCGCCGGTGATTCCGGCTCTCGGCCGCCTGCGACGTGATCCGGCCATTGCCTGCTCCTCGCGGTCTCCGGGTCGTCCGTTTCCTGTGACAGCAGGACTGCCGAGGGTTCACCGGATGAGTACATCGACTCAACCGGGCAGTCATTGGCATGGACCTGTCTATCGATCTGGACTACAGTCCGTTGCGGCACTTCTGAGAGCGCTCTCAGAACACTCTCGGATGCTTCCTGTTCCACCCCCACGATGCTGGAACAACACGAAGGGGTACTCCCTTGAGACACACCACGATGGTGCGGACCGGTCTGTCCGCGCTGCTCATCATCGGCACCTGGGCAACCGCCGGCCTCACCCAGGCGAGCGCGGCGGACTCCCCCTCCGCCGCCGAACCCCGGGCCGGCGCCGCCCTGATGGCGGCCATGCAGAAGGACCTGGGCCTGACGAGAAGTCAGGCCGAGGCGCGACTCACCGCCGAGAAGTCGGCAACGGCCCTGCAGGGCACTGCGCAGCGCGCAGCGGGAGCGTCGTTCGGCGGTTCCTGGTTCGACGCGGACAGCGGCAGGCTGACGGTGGCCGTCACCGACAGCGGGACGGCCCGCTCCGTCCGGGCGACCGGCGCCGACGTCCGCCTCGTCGACCACACCGCGAAGGAGCTGGACGCTGCCAAGAGCCGGCTGGACGCACTCTCCGCGCCCAGCGGGGTCAGCAGTTGGCACGTCGATCCCGAGGCGAACAGCGTCGTGGTGAACGTCGTCGCCTCCCACCAGGGTGACAACGATGTCCGCGCCTTTGTCGCCAAAGCGCGGAAGGCCGGGCCGGTCACGGTGAAGCAGACCGCCGCGGCCCCGCAGACCTTCGCCGCGGGAACGGTCGGCGGAGACCCGTACTACACGGGCAACGTCCGCTGTTCCATCGGCTTCTCGGTGCACGGCGGCTTCGTCACGGCCGGGCACTGCGGCGGCGTCGGCGGAGCCGTCAGGGGCTGGGACGGCTCGGCCATCGGCAACTTCCAGGGATCGTCCTTCCCGGAGAACGACTACGCCTGGGTGAACGTGGGCAGCGGCTGGTGGACCGTCCCGGTGGTCCTCGGCTGGGGCACCGTCTCCGACCAGCTGGTCCGCGGCTCCAACGAGGCGCCCATAGGCGCCTCGATCTGCCGTTCCGGCTCCACCACGCACTGGCACTGCGGAAGAGTCCTGGCCAAGAACGAGACGGTGAACTACAGCCAGGGCGCCGTCCGTCAGATGACCAAGACCAGCGTATGCGCCGAACCGGGTGACTCCGGCGGCTCGTTCATCAGCGGCGACCAGGCGCAGGGTGTCACCTCGGGCGGATGGGGCAACTGCAGCAGCGGCGGTGAGACCTGGCACCAGCCGATCAACGAGATCCTCAACCGGTACGGGCTGAGGCTCCACACGGCCTGACGATCCGCGGGGCCTGCCCGGCCCCGCCCCACGCCGTCGCCGGTTTCCCGGCGATCCGGCGGCAAGACGACGGTCCGTTACGGCAGCAGGGTGGCCCCCTGTCGTAGCGGGCCGTTCGTGCGTTGACCGGGGCGGCTGCCCGTTTTCTGTGCGCCCGCTCGTTCCCTCGCGCGACCGGCCTCGCCCGAACGCCGTGCGCCCCGGCCGCGGGCCGCACCCGGTGTGCCGGGCCTGCCCGTCAGGCACCCTGCCGGGTAACGCGTTCCTCCGGCCCGCTGTCGCGCGCTGCCGCCCCTCGCCCGGCGCCGGATTTGTCGCTGCCGCACACCGTTGCCGGCCGGGTCCGCGCCAACTGCCCTTACATGGCGCATCGTTCACAGACTATTGACATGCTCTCAGCGGCGACGTAACACTGGCACCGCTTTGGAGAGCGCTCTCCCAGGGGTCTCCGCAAGGGGTCCCGGCCTCGAGCCGCACTGGGTGGGCCCCTCCCGGGTGCCCGATCCAGCTCCACTCTCCCCCCACTGCGCACCCGATGTGCGCGGATGAAGAGCGGCATGGAGGTCCGCATGGCCGAAAGATTCAGCAGAACCACTCTGGTGTCCGCACTCATCGTCGCCACGGCCCTGGCCCTGGTGGCCCTGGGGCTCAACGCGATCACGAGCGCCGGTGCCGGAACCACCGGTGCGGCCCCGCAGACGGCCGGCGTGCCCGCCGCGGCGTCGCACGTCGTGCAGGGACACGTCATGGCGGCAGCCGATCCTGTTCCGTCGGGCGACGATCCGGACGGCGACGGATACATTCCGGCGAATCCGCCGGTCACCGGGGTGCAGCCGTCCGCCGAGATCCCTCCGGTCCGGTACTTCCACGAGTTCCAGGCGAACTGTTCGGTCAACCACACCGGTTCCGTGGACCCGATCGTCTACCCGGGGCAGACCGGAAAGTCCCACAACCACACCTTCATGGGCAACGACACCACGGACGAGAACAGCACCACCGCCTCGCTCGGCGGGGGCGGAACCGCCTGCAAGGCGCCCGGTGACCTGTCCGCGTACTGGATGCCGACGCTCTACAAGGGCAACCAGGAGGTGCGCCCGGTCGGTCCGCAGACCATCTACTACAAGTCCGGGGTGACCGACTACCGGAGCGTCAGGCCCTTCCCGAAGGGGCTGCGGTTCGTCGTCGGCAGTCCGACACAGACGCTGCAGGAGTTCCGCAATCATCCGGGCAGGGTGGAGGGCTGGGAGTGCGGGGAGAGCTACAACAACTTCGACTTCCCGGCCACCTGCCCGTCGCGTCCGGACGTGCAGCTGAACCTCCGTATGCAGGCGCCCAGTTGCTGGGACGGGAGGCACCTCGACACCCCGGACCACAAGGCCCACATGGCCTATCCGGGCGCCCAGGGTGCCAACCAGAACGTCTGCCCGACCTCGCATCCCGTCGCTCTGCCGATGATCGAGTTCAAGATGGCGTGGCCGGTCAACGGTGACATGTCGCAGGTGAGGCTGGCCAGCGGTACGGGCCACTCCTTCCACTACGACTTCTTCAACGCCTGGGACGACGCCACGCTGAAGGCCATGGTCAGCCACTGTGTCGTCGGCGGTCTCCAGTGCGACGCCCGGGGCTACGACCAGAACCGCCCCGGTGACGGTGCTGTCCTGGACGAGAACTACGAACTGCCCTGACCCGACCGCGCTCTCCCCGATGGGTGCAGTGTGCCCATCGGGGAGAGCGCTCTCCAATGCTTACGACTCCCGCAAGGAAGTGTCTCCCCCCATGCAGTTGCCACATCTCAACCTGTCGGCCCACGGCCGCAGGCGTACGACGGCCCGCCTCACCGTGGCCGTCCTCGTCGCCGCCGGAGCGGCCGTCATGCCTGTGCCCGCAGCGCAGGCGGCCGGAAGCGTGGTGAAAGTCGAGGGATCGCAGGGCGCATGGCGGCTCACCGTCGACGGCTCGCCGTACACGGTCAAGGGCCTCACCTGGGGCCCCGCGGTCGCCGACGCCGGAAAGTACATGCCCGACGTCAAGTCCATGGGCGTCAACACCATTCGAACCTGGGGCACGGACGCCACGACGAGACCGCTCCTGGACAGCGCCGCCGACAACGGGATCAAGGTCATCGCCGGGTTCTGGCTCCAGCCGGGCGGCGGCCCGGGAAGCGGTGGGTGCGTCAACTACCTGACGGACACCGCGTACAAGAACAACATGCTCGCCGAGTTCCCCAAGTGGGTGGAGACCTACAAGGACCACGCGGGTGTCCTGATGTGGAACGTCGGCAACGAGTCGGTGCTCGGTCTGCAGAACTGCTACAGCGGTGACGCCCTGGAACAGCAGCGCGACGCGTACACGACGTTCGTCAACGACATCACCAAGAAGATCCACGCAGTCGACCCCGACCACCCCGTCACCTCGACGGACGCGTGGACCGGCGCCTGGGCGTACTACAAGAAGAACGCGCCCGACCTCGACCTGTACGCCGTGAACTCCTACGGCGCCGTCTGTGACATCCGCCAGACCTGGGAGAACGAGGGCTTCGACAAGCCCTACATCGTCACCGAGGGCGGTCCTGCCGGTGAGTGGGAGGTACCGGACGACGCCCACGGCGTACCGGACGAGCCGACAGACGTGGCCAAGGCCGAGGGCTACGGCAGGGCCTGGCAGTGCATCACGGGGCACGGCGGAGTGGCGCTGGGCGCGACGCTCTTCCACTACGGCACGGAGTACGACTTCGGCGGCGTCTGGTTCAACCTGCTCCCGGCCGGCCAGAAGAGGCTCTCGTACTACGCGGTCAAGGAGGCGTACGGGGCGGACACCTCGGGCGACAACACACCGCCCGTGATCACCGGAATGACGGTCGACAACGCCTCGGCGATCCAGGCGGGCAAGCCGTTCACCGTGAAGGCGTCCGTCTCCGACCCGGACGGTGACGCGCTCACGCACCAGGTGCTGTTCGGCAGCAAGTACGTCGACGACAACGGTCAGCTGACGGACGCCCGGTTCACGGACAAGGGCAACGGCACCTTCGAGGTCACCGCGCCCGACCGGCTCGGCGTGTGGAAGGTCTACATCAAGACGTCGGACGGCAAGGGCAACGTCGGCATCGAGACGAAGTCCTTCGCGGTCGTGCCCCCGGAGGTCGGCGGTACGAACGTGGCGGCGGGCAAGCCGGCCACCGCCTCCACCTTCCAGCCCGACAGCGTCGGGTGCCCCTGCCCCGCGGGCAACGCCGTCGACGGTTCCTTCGACACCCGCTGGGCGAGCGACTGGGCCGACCAGCAGTGGCTGCAGGTGGACCTCGGGGCGAAGACCTCGTTCAACCACGTGCAGCTGGCCTGGGAGGCGGCATACGCCAAGGGGTACACGCTGCAGACCTCGGACAACGGCCAGGACTGGACCACCGTGCACACCGTCACCGAGGGGAACGGCGGCATCGATGACATCGACGTCGCGGGCGACGCGCGCTACGTACGCGTGAACACCTCGGTACGCGGCACCCCTTGGGGTTACTCGCTCTACGAGTTCGGCGTCTACCGGAGCTGACCGCTCGTAGGACCTGCCGCGCCGTCTCTCTCCCCGCTGTCGGTGCGGCAGGGAAGTCCGCGGCGGGCCACGGAGATCCGTGGCCCGCCGCGGACTCTTGCCGTTTTCGCGGGGTCCTTGCCCGGACTGCGGGGCGCTGTGGCCCCGGTACGGTCCGAACGAGAAGTCCTAGGGGGAATCCTCGGGGCCGTCGTCGTCGGAGCTCAGCTCCTCGGCGCGCAGGGCGAGGTCCTGCAGGACGTCGGCGGACGTCACTTCTCCCTGGCCGGAGTCGTGGACCTGGGCGAGTGCGATGAAGGCCAGGGTGAATGCGCCGACCAGTTGCTCGACGGCGCCGCCGACTTCCCTGCCCACCAGAAGGGCCATCTCCTCGACGGTCGCGTCCCCGGGAATGGCGATGTGGGGCATCGTCTCGTTGAGGAGAGTCGTCACGATGCTTCCGCCCGCGTCCGGGTCGTGCCCGTTCGTGTCCTCCTCGGCGTGGCGCTGCATCTCGCCCGCCTCCGTGAGGATGCCGATCACTCGCTTGAGGACTTCACTCTGCTCCATACGGTGAGCATATGCGTCGGGGACCGTCCGCATGATTGCCGCCCGACGGTGTGCCGAACGGCCGGAGCCCCCGGACACGTGCATCCGTGGATGCCGTGTCCGGGGGCTCCGGCCGTCCTCGGGCGCCGGGCTCAGGCCGCCTTGCGGGGCCTGCCGCCCGAGGCCTCGCGGATCAGCTCCGCATAGCGCCGGCCGCTGCTCTTGACCGTGCGGCGCTGGGTGGCGTAGTCGACGTGGACCAGGCCGAAGCGCTTGTCGTAGCCGTAGGCCCATTCGAAGTTGTCCAGCAGCGACCAGGCGAAGTAGCCCGCCAGCGGTGCGCCCTTGCGCACGGCGCGGGCACAGGCCTCCAGGTGTTCCTCCAGATACTGGGTGCGCTCCGGGTCGTGCACCGAGCCGTCGGCCCGGACGACGTCCTGATAGGCCGCGCCGTTCTCGGTGACGTAGATGCGCTGTGCGCCGTACTCCTCGGTGAGGCGCAGCAGGAGCTGCTCCAGCCCGTCGGAGTGGACCTCCCAGTCCATATGGGTGTGCCGAGAGCCGGGCAGGTAGATCTGTTTGGCGTTGGGTACGGGTCCGTTCTCGTCGGCGGTGACGACCTGGCGGAAGTAGTAGTTCAGGCCCAGCCAGTCCAGCGGCGCCGCGATGGTCTCCAGATCGCCCGGCCGCACGGGGAGCTCCACCCCGTACAGGTCGACCATGTCCTGCGGGTAGCCGCGGCCGTGGATGGGGTCGAGCCACCAGCGGTTGACGTGGCCGTCGGCACGGACGGCGGCGGCGCGGTCGGCCTCGCTGCCGCTCGCCGGCTCGATCGGGCTGAGGTTGTTGACGATGCCGACACGGGCGTCCGGGGACTGTGCGCGGATCGCCTGCACGGCCAGACCGTGGCCGAGGTGGAGGTGGTACGAGGCGCGGACGGCGGCCGTCAGATCGGTCAGACCGGGTGCCATCCGGCCTTCCAGGTGGCCGACCCACGCGGAGCAGAGCGGTTCGTTGAGGGTCGCCCAGTCCTTCACCCGGTCGCCGAGGCGCTCGACGACGGCGGAGGTGTACGCCGCGAAGTGCTCGGAGGTCTCCCGGACGGTCCAGCCGCCGCGGTCCTGCAGTGCCTGCGGCAGGTCCCAGTGGTAGAGCGTGGCGAACGGAGCGATCCCGGCTTCCAGGAGACCGTCGACCAGCCGGTCGTAGAAGTCGAGACCCGCCTTGTTCACCGGTCCGTCGCCGCCCGGCACGATCCGCGGCCAGGCGAGCGAGAAGCGGTAGGCGTCCGCCCCGAGCTGCTTGATCAGGCCGATGTCCTCGGGGACACGGTGGTAGTGGTCGCATGCCACGTCGCCGGTGTCCCCGTTGTCGATGGTGCCGGGGAGGTGGGAGAAGGTGTCCCAGATCGAGGGGGAGCGGCCGTCCTCCGCCACCGCTCCCTCGATCTGGTACGCGGCCGTGGCGACGCCCCAGGTGAAGTCGGCCGGGAGGGCGTTGAGGTTGTTCACTGACTGCCTTTCCGTTTCGGTCACTTGACGGCGCCCGCGGTGAGTCCGGCGACGAGGTAGCGCTGCAGGAGCAGGAATCCCACGACGACGGGCACGCTGACCACCAGCGACGCCGCCATGACCTGGTTCCAGTAGACGTCGTTCAAGGTGGCGTATCCCTGGAGTCCCACGGCCAGGGTGCGGGTTTCGTCGTTGGTCATCACGGAGGCGAAGAGCACCTCGCCCCAGGCCGTCATGAACGAGTACACCGACACGGCGACGATCCCGGGCACCGCGGCCGGCACGACGACCTGGAACAGGGCCCTGATCGGGCCGCATCCGTCCACCAGGGCCGCCTCGTCCAGGTCCTTCGGGATGGAGTCGAAGTAGCCGATCAGCATCCAGATGGAGAAGGGGAGCGAGAAGGTCAGGTAGGTGAGGATCAGTCCGCCGCGCGAGCCGTAGAGGGCGAGACCGGTGCTGTTGCCGATGTTGACGAAGATCAGGAACAGGGGCAGCAGGAAGAGGATCCCCGGGAACATCTGCGTGGAGAGCACCGTGACGGTGAACACCCGCTTGCCGCGGAAGCTGTAGCGGCTCACCGCGTACGCCGAGAACACCGCGATCGTCACCGAGAGCACCGTCGCGGAAGCTGCGACGATCAGCGAGTTCACGAAGTACTTGGCGAGCGGGACGGTCTCCCAGATGTCGAAGTACGGCCGGACGGTGAGCTCGGACGGGATCCACTGGAACTTCCCCGACACGTCCTGGAGCGGTTTCAGCGAGCTGCTGACCATGACGTACACGGGCAGCAGGACGAAGCCCGCGAGGACGGTCAGGACGATGCGGCGGGTCCAGAGGAAGGACTGCGGTGCGGCCATGGGGGACCGGGCGTGGCTAGCCATGGGAGCCCTTCCTTCCGCGTGAGGTGAAGAACAGGTAGACGGCCGTGACGACCAGCAGGAAGAGGAGCAGCAGGACGGACATCGCCGAGCCGCTGCCGAAGTTCCAGGTGACGAACGACGACTGGTAGATGTGGATCGAGATCAGGTCGGCGTTCTCCGGCGCTGATTTCCCGAACAGCACGTACGGCGTGTTGAAGTCGTTGAACGTCCACAGGAACAGGACGAGCACCAGGACCTGGTTGACGGGCCGCAGTGAGGGAAGCGTAATCTTGCGGATCTGCTGCCAGATGCCGGCGCCGTCGATCGAGGCCGCCTCGTACAGCTCGCGCGGGATGTTCTGCAGCCCGGCCATGAGCATGAGGAAGGCGAACGGCCAGCCCTTCCAGACCGAGACGATGATCAGCGCGTAGATGCTGTTGTCGCCGATCAGCCAGAACGACGGCTCGTCCGTCAGCCCGAGCTGGTCGTGGAGTACGTGGTTCACCAGCCCGTTGTCCCGCTGGAACATGAAGGCCCACGTGATGACGGCCGCGTAGACCGGCAGTGCGTACGGGACGAGGAACACCGCCCGCAGGAAGCCCCGGCCGCGGAAGTTCTCCTGCAGCATGATCGCTGCGGCGATTCCGAACAGCCAGGCCAGACCGACGGCGAAGAAGGTGAAGACACAGGTGACGAGGAACGAGTGGAGCAGTGCCTCGCCGATCGGGGCGTTGAAGTCGACGGCGATGCTGTAGTTGTCGAGTCCGGTCCAGGGCGCCCCGGCCCAGTTGTTGATGTAGAACTGCGTGAACTGGCGGAAGCTCATCATCATCCCGATGGCCATCGGGATGATGTGGATCAGGAGTTCCAGCAGGACGGCCGGGAGCAGGAGGAGATAGGGCAGTCCGCCGCGGCGGATCCGGTCGGGGATGCGCGGCAGTCTCCTGCGCGCATCCCCGGTGCCCGTGCTCGTCACCCTGTCCGACTTGTCGACCTGGGGATCGGTGGTCACGGCGGTCATGAAGAGTGCCTCACTGCTGCATCGTCTGCTGGGCCTTGTCCAGGCGCGCCTTGACGGTCTCGGTGGTGATCGGCTTGCCTGCTGCGGCCTCGGCCCACAGCTCCTTGATCGCCGTACCCACGGCGGTCTCGAACTGTGACTCGTTGGGGACCTGGGGGAGCGGGGCGGCGCTGGTGGCGAGCGTGTCGCGCAGGACCTTCAGGTCGGGGGCCGAGAACGCCGCGTCGGCCTGGGCCGCCTTGACCGGGGGAATCGCGCCGTAGGTCTTGTTGAGGAGCTTCTGCTCCTCGTCGCTCGTCATGAACTTCACGAACTTCTTGGCACCGTCGATGTTCTTGGAGTTCTTGAACACGGCCATGTTGATGCCGGCGACCATCGAGTTGGTGTTCTTGCCCGTGCCGGGGACGCCCGACTCCACGGGGACGGGGGCGACACCCCAGTCCTCGGGCTTCATGCCCTGGGCGGCGAAGGTGGTCGCGGCGGCCTGCCACAGCACCATCGCCGTCTTGCCCTTGGCGAAGTCCGTGAGTGACTGGTTCTGGGCGTACTCCGCGTTGCCCGGGGCGATGATCTTGTCCTTGGCCATCAGGTCGATGTACTGCTTCACGGCGGCGACCGCACCGTCGGAGGTGAAGGTCGCCTTGCCGGACGCGTCGAAGAAGTCGGCTCCGTGCTGCTGGCCGAGGACGAAGGCCTGGTGGATGTTGTTCGAGAGGTTCGCACCCTCGGCGCCCAGCCCCCACTTGCCGTCCTTCGACAGCTTCTTGCCGGTGGCGACCAGTTCGTCCCAGGTGGTCGGCGGCGCGGTGATGCCGGCCTCGGCGAACATCGCCTTGTTGTAGTAGAGCGCGTACGCCAGCGAGTACAGCGGCACCGCGGCGGGCGGCTCGCCCTCCTTGCCGGCCGACGCGACGGCCGAGTCGATGAAGCGGTCACGGCCGCCGATCGCCTCGAAGTTCTTGTCGTCCCACGGGAGCAGCGCTCCGGAGGCCTGGAGCGAGGCCGACCAGGTGTTGCCGATGTTCAGCACGTCGGGGCCCTGACCGGACGTGGTGGCGGCGAGGATCCGGTTCAGCAGGTCGGCCCAGGGGACGACCTCCAGCTTCACCTTGATCCCGGTCTCCTTCTCGAACTTCTTCAGCTCGGGAGTGAGGATCTTCTTGTCGGCCTCGATGCTCGGGCCCTGGTTGGACGCCCAGTACGTGAGGGTCTTGGGTGACTCGTTGCTGCCGCCGGACGACGACGTGCCGCCTCCGCAGCCGGTGACTCCGGCCGCGACGGACATGGCGAGGGTGACAGCTGCTGCGGCTCTGAGGTGACGCATGAAAGGTGGCCCCTTTCCGGGGATGGCATCGTTCGGGACCCGAACGGCCGTCCATCACTTAATTTATGACGTGATTTAAGAGGTGAAGGAAGTGTGCGTCAAGGGGTGCGGGCGGGGTATGTTTCCGGAACGAAGGGAGCAACATGGCTGAGCGCAGCAGACGGACCGTGCGTGACCTGCGAAGGGGCAATCGGGCGAGGGTATTGCAACGGTTGTATTTCGACGGCCCGCTGAGCCGTCAGGAGCTCGGCCCCGCGACGGGGCTGAGTTCGGGCTCCATCAGCAACGTGGTCGCCGAGCTGGCCGCGGAGGGCCTCCTGGAGGAGGCCGGAATCGTCGATTCCGACGGAGGGCGCCCCCGTACCCTGCTGCGGATCGCCCCCGGTGGCGGCCTGCTCGTGGGCATCGACATCGGGGAGACCCGGGTCCGCGTCGAGCTCTTCGACCTGTCGCTCACGGAACTGGCCCGCACCGAACGCCTGCTCGCCCAGCACGGCTACGACGTCGACCGCATCGTCAGGCACGTCCGTACCGGGGTGGCCGATGTTCTGCGCGACGCGGGTGCCGACCCGGGCAGGCTGCTCGGGATCGGCATCGGCGTGCCGGGAATCGTCGAACGCGAGGCATCCGGAGCCGCCGACGGCCGGGGCACGGTCGTGCACGGCCAGACCATCGGCTGGAGCGCGGTCCCCTTCGAGCGGATGCTCCGCGACGCCGTCGACGTACCGCCGGAGGTGCCGTTCTTCATCGAGAACGGAGCCAAGACGCTGGGGCAGGCAGAGATGTGGTTCGGCGGCGGCCGGGGCGCCGAAGTCGCCGCCATCGCCCTCATCGGCTCAGGCGTGGGTGCCAGCGTGAACCGAGGAGAGATCCTCGACGAGGACCTGTCGAACGCGGCCCTGGAGTGGGGCCACACCACCGTTCAGGTGCGGGGCCGCCGCTGCCGCTGCGGTTCGATCGGCTGCCTGGAGGCGTACGCCGGTGCGGAGGCCATGCGTGAGCGCTGGCACGAGGCCGGCGGCCCGCTGCCCGCGGACACCGACGACGAGGCCGCCCTCGCCGCGCTCCTCGCCGCCGCCTACCCGGGACCGGGCAGCACCGCCCCGGACCCGGTGGCGGTCGCCATCCTGGACGAGACGGCCGAGTACCTGGGTGCCGCCCTGGCCGATCTCGTCAACCTGTTCCTGCCCGACCGGATCCTGCTCGGCGGGTGGGCCGGGCTGCTGATCGGCCCCCATCTGCTCCCGGACATCCGGCGGTACGCCCAGGAGTACGCGCTGAGGCACGCGGTGGCCCGCACCACGATCGAGATGGGGCACCTCGGTCCGGACGCGGTCACGGTGGGCGCCGCGACCCTGCCCCTGTCCGACTTCCTGGCCCGCGGTGGCAGCCGGCCCTCGACGGCTCCGGATCCGGCCAACGCGCCCGGTCCGGTTCGGCCGGCCTCGACCGCCCTGCGCAGCCGTACTCCGGCGGGCTGAGCCGGAGCCGACGGCGGCGCACGGAAGCACCGACGCGGGGCGAAGCGGTCCGGGACCCTGTCGTGCGAGGGGGCCGAGGGCTGCCGATGAGACGCCCGGGCGGCCTGGATCCGCCCGGGCGCGACTCAGACGTGCGTGGAGTCCGCCAGCGGTCGTCAGAGCTGGACGAGCGCCTCCACGCGCATCCAGCCCCGGCCGTCGGCCGCCGCATCGGTGGTGACCATCGCGTAGCTGTACTCGTTGTACGCGGCGCCCTCGCAGGTCGAAGCGCCGACTATGTCACCCGCGTGCTTGGTCTTGACGACCACACTGTTCGGGTTCGGGTTCTCGTACACCCCGGCGGTCGGCCACACGACCTTGTACTGGCATCCGAACTGGGCCGAGGCGCCGGCGCTCGAGCCGGTGACGAGCGCGCCGGTGAAGCCGAGCGCGGTGGCCAGGACGGCGGTGGTGAGACGGGTCATGCGCATGAGTGCTGGTGCTCCTCAGGATTCGACGATCGGTCAGGGCCAGGATCGTAGGCCCTTCGAAGCGACGCCGCGCACCATCCCGTACGCGCAACCGCCGGACCGTCGGTCAGGACCGCCCCGGAAGCCCGGCCGGAGCATCAGGCGGAGTCCCGCACCACGAGGGCCGGTTCGTGGATCACCGATGTCGCCGGGCTGTCCGGTGACGCGAGGCGGTCCAGAAGCAGTCGCGCCATCTCCGCCGCCATGTCCTCCACCGGCTGTCGCACCGTCGTGAGCGGCGGCCGGCAGGCGGAGGCCGCGCTGCTGTCGTCGAAGCCGATCACGGCCACGTCCGCGGGCACCCGCCTGCCGTGCTCCCGCAGGACGTGGCAGGCGCCCATGGCCATCAGGTCGTTCCCCGCGAACACCCCGTCCAGATCGGGGTGTTCCGTCAGCAGTCGTTCCATCGCGGCCTCGCCGCTCTCCTGGGTGAACTGCCCCTCGGCGATCGGGATGTACGGGTGTCCGCGCCGCGCCATCGTTTCCCGGAAGCCGGCCAGACGCTCCTGTCCCGCGGGCACGTCCAGCGGGCCGGTGATCGTGGCGATCCGACGGCAGCCGCGCGCCAGCAGATGCTCGGCGGCGAGTCCGGCCCCCTCCCTGTGGGCCAGGTCGACATAGCTGATCCGTACCGGCCGGGCGGGACGCGCGTACAGGACCGCTGGCAGTCCCGCATCCGTGATCATTCCCGGCAACGGGTCCTCGGCGTGGGTCGACACGATCAGCGCCCCGTCGGCGCTGCCCTGCCGCAGGTAGGACACCACCTCGTCCCGGGCCCGCGGTGTCTCGGCGAACATCAGGACCGGGTGCATCCCGCGCGGCCGCAGGTAGTTGACGACTCCTGTCACCACCCGGCCGAAGAACGGGTCGGCGAAGACGCGGGCGGTGAAGGAGCCCCCGTCGGCCGCCCCCGCTCCGTCCTCTTCGTCCGTCTCCACGCCCGCACCCGAAACGACCAGGACGATGGAGTCCGCCCGCCGCGTGACCAGGGAGCGTGCCGCGCGGTTGGGCGCGTATCCGGTGACGGAGACGGCCTGACGCACGGCCTCCTGGATCCCGGGATCGACATTGCGCACCCCGTTGATGACCCGCGAGACGGTGGCGCGCGAAACGCCGGCCGCCCTCGCCACGTCCTCCAGGGTGGGTGCCGCACCGGCCGATCGCTGGTCATCCGTCATGAGCGCATTTATAGCATCAGTGGAGCAGCTGAGGAGAGCGCTCTCCCTTCTCGAGGGTTTCACGCCCGGACGACGGCTCGCCCAAGGCGAGCCCCGCCTCCAGCGGCAGGTCGCCGGCCGACCGGCCGGCGAGCAGCCGGACTTCGCCGGGATCCGTCTCCCACCGCGACCGGACCGTCGACCAGTGGGCCGCCGCCCGGCCCGAGACCCGGACCACCGCGACGGCGCTCTGCCCCGGGTCCGCCTCGACCGCCGCGTAACCGATCAGCTTGCGCACCGGCCGTTCCGTCCCGGAGGCGGGCCGGGACAGATAGACCTGAACGACCTCACGCCCGCGCCGCCCTCCCGTGTTGCGCAGCCGTACCCGTACGTCGAAGGCATCCCCTGCCCGCACCGATTCCGGCGGCGACAACTCCTCGTACTCCCACCGCGTGTAGCCGAGTCCGTGCCCGAACCAGTAGGCCGGCGCCGTACCCGACCGCAGCCAGGCACGGTGGCCGATGTCCGGCCCCTCCTCGTAGCGCAGCACCCCCGCGTCCGGCCAGGTCGTGAGCACCGGTACGTCCTCCTGGGCGACTCCCCACGTGGTCGGCAGTCGGCCACCCGGCTCGGTACGGCCGAACAGGACGTCCGCGAGTCCGTCGCCGGCTTCCTGGCCGGGGAACCAGGCCAGCAGCAGGGAGGGGACCAGGGTGTGCCACGGAAGGGCCACCGGGCCGCCGGAGTTCACGATCACCACTGTGCGCGGGTTGGCCCGCACGACCGCCCGGACGAGCTCGTCGCGGCCGTCCGGCAGGCTGAGGCCCTCGCGGTCGTGGCCCTCCGACTCGCTCTCCTCGGTGGTGCCCACGACCACCACCGCGACATCCGAGGACCGCGCCGCGGCCACGGCGGCCGCGAGCGCCGCGGCGTCGTCACCCGGCGGGGGAGCCGCCGCCAGAACCGTCGCCACACCCGTCCCCGGCGCCAGGCCGCGCCGGACGACGACCTCGACCTCGGTGTCCGCCCTCAGCACCGCCTCCGCCAGCCGGTAGGGAGGGGCGACATGGACACGCGTCGGATCGTCGCTGTCGAGCGGGAACGTCCCGCCGAGCACCTCCCGGCCGTCGACGCTCAGCGACAGGGGCCCCCAGCCGCCGACCGCCCAGGTCCACCTGCCGCCGGTGTCCGGCTTGACCAGCGTCCGGATCTCCACCGTCTCGGCCCCGTCCACCCTCACCGACGGCTCCACGATCCGGCCGGACAGCCGGTGCTCCGCGTGCAGTTCGGCACCCGCCGCATCCAGCAGCCGGACGAGCACCCCGGGTTCGCCGCTGCGTGGATCACGGGACCAGGACCGGTCCAGGGGGCGCGGCAGGGAGGAGGGCGCCTGACCCGGGGCGTACGTCACCCGTGTGCCGCCGCCCACCGCCCGTTGGATCCCCTCCAGCGGCGACACGACGGAGGCCGGGAACACCTCCGCGCTGCCCCCGCCCTGGATCCGCACCTCGCGGGCAGGCGCCCCGATCACGGCGATGCTGCGCAGCCCCGCCGGATCCAGCGGCAGGAGCCCGCCCTCGTTGCGCAGCAGGACGGCCCCTGCCGCGGCGGCCCTGCGCAGCAGAGCGCGACGGGTCACTGGGGAGACCGCGGGACGCCACACGAGCTCGGGGTGGCCCAGCGCACCCACCCGGTCGGCCAGCCGCAGCAGCCTCCGGACCTTGTCGTCCAGCAACTGCCGCTCCACGATCCCTTGTTCCACGGCGGCGAGCAGGCCGGCCGCCCACGGCCCGTGCGGACCCGGCATGGCCAGGTCCTGTGCCGACCCCGCGGTGTCGAGCAGCGTGCGGACGGCGCCCCAGTCGGAGATCACGGGCCCGTCGAACCCCCACTCGCTCTTCAGGGGCCGGTCCAGCAGCGGCGACGCGGCCATGGTGCAGCCGTTGACCTGGTTGTACGCGGACATGACCGCCCAGACGCCTGCCTCGACGGCCGCCTCAAACGGGGCGAGGTAGACCTCGCGCAGGGTCTGCTCGTCGATCCGGACGTCGACGGTCAGCCGGTCGGTCTCGGAGTCGTTGCCGACGAAGTGCTTGGCGGTGGCGGCCACGCCGCCCGACTGGATGCCCCTGATCAGTGCGACCCCCGTGCGCCCGGTGAGCAGCGGGTCCTCCGAGAAGCACTCGAAGTGCCGCCCGCCCAGGGGTGACCGGTGCAGGTTGAGGGTGGGGGCGAGGAGGACGTCGACGCCCTTCCCGCGGGCCTCGGCCGCGAGCAGCGCACCCAGCTCGGTCACCAGCCGCTCGTCCCAAGCGGCGGCGAGCGCGGTCGGCGAGGGCAGGACGAGCGAGGTCTCACGTTCGTCCCAGGCCTCGCCCCGCACCCCTGCGGGGCCGTCGGAGAACGTCAACGGGCGCAGACCGACGGCCGGTTCCCCGTGTGTCCGCCAGGTCGTGGCGCCCGTCAGCAGGCGCACCTTCTGTCCGAGGTCCAGCTTTTCCAGCAGGCGGTCGATCTCTTCATCCGTCATGCGGCCCTGCCCCTCACCCGCGCCTCGTTGGAGAGCGCTCTCCCCGTGTGCTCGGCACAGCGTCGCTGGCCGGTGTCGGCTCTGTCAATGGGGTCCGGCGGCGGAGGGCGCGGGCGACGGCACAATGGCCACTCACTTGTCACCACCCCTTGTCTGCACCTAAGTTGGCCGCTTGCGACGTGTCCTACTGCCAGTGGGGGAGCCAAGTCATGGCCGCGAACGGACGGCACCGCAGATATCAGCCCAGCCGGATCAACCGTGCCTCGCTCACGGTCACGGCGGGCGGCGCGGGCATCGCGCTACCGCTCCTCACGGCCGCTTCGGCAGGAGCCGCCTCGACCGATGTGTGGGAGAAGGTCGCCGCGTGCGAGTCGACGAGCAACTGGCACATCAACACCGGTAACGGCTACTACGGCGGCCTGCAGTTCACCCGATCGACCTGGGCGGCCTTCGGCGGCACGGCCTACGCCGCGCGCGCCGACCTGGCCACCAAGGACCAGCAGATCGCCGTCGCCGAGAAGGTGCTGGAGGGGCAGGGGCCCGGCGCCTGGCCGACCTGCTCGGTACGGGCCGGACTGACGCGGGGCGGCGACGCCCCCGACATCGCCCCGCAGACGAAACGCACAGCCGTCGACGCGGCGAAGGCGGGTGTGAAGGCCGCACCGAAGGCCAGGACGCAGTCCGGCTCGGCGAAGGCCGTCCCGGACGCCCGGGCAGACAAGGCGTCCGCATCGCCGACCGCCGTGCCGGGCAAGCGGGAGTCGTACACCGTGGCCCGTGGCGACTCCCTCTCCGGCATAGCCGAGGCCGAACGGGTGCAGGGCGGCTGGCAGCGCCTCTACTCGGCGAACCGCGCCGTCGTCGGAGACGACCCCGACCTCATCCTGCCGGGACAGCGGCTGAGCCTCGAGGTGGCGGAGACACCCAGGACCGCCGAGCCCGCGGCGACGAACGAGTCCTGGCGGGAGCGTGCCGGTTCGGCGAGCCCGGAGCGGGACGACTCGAAGCAGGTCACGCCGAAACAGCGGGCCACACAGAAGGCCGCCGCACCGAAAGCGACTCAGAAGGCCGCGCCCGAGCAGGCGGCGAAGCCCGCCGCCAAGCCCAAGCAGTCGGCCAAGCAGAACTCCGGCCTCACCGCACCCGTGGCGGCCCGGACCGGAACCCCGTACCACCAGGCGGGTTCATGGTCCAGCGGCTATCACACGGGTGTCGACTTCCCCGTGCCCACCGGTACCTCGGTGAAGGCCGTGGCGTCCGGGAAGGTCGTCTCGGCCGGCTGGGCGGGAGCGTACGGCTACGAGATCGTCATCCGCCACGGCGACGGCAGGTACAGCCAGTACGCGCACCTGTCCTCGCTCCACGTGCGCGAGGGTCAGCAGGTGGGCAGCGGCCAGCGGATCGCGCGCTCGGGATCCACCGGCAACAGCACCGGCCCGCATCTGCACTTCGAGGTCCGGACCGGCCCCGGCTACGGCTCGGACGTCGACCCGCTCGCCTATCTCAGGGCAGGCGGCGTCAGCATCTGAACACCGCTGTACGGCCCGGGGCGCCCGACTCCGGGCGGGCTAAGTCACCGCGGCGGGCAGGGCCTGCCAACGGCCGTTCCCGCTGCCCCTTGAACTCCACACGCCCCGCCGCGTGGTTCAGCGGCAGGGCGGTCGGTGCCGGAAACGGGTCCGGTGCCGCCCTGGCGGGGGAGGGCAGCGGCTTCGGCGGCTCGGGGACCACCAAGGGCCGGCTCCCATGGGCCTGTGGCGCCTCACAGTCCGTATCGGATGCGGACCGCCGCGACGCCGGATGCGGGGCCCCCGTGCGCTCCGCGGTCAGCCTCTGGGTGGTCAGCAGAACCAGCCCGCCCGCCGCCACCGCACCGCAGCCGAGCGCCAGTACCGTGCCGGTGATGCCGTAGCGGAACTGCTCCCCGAAGAGCGTGAGACCCACCGCGGCGGCGACCACCGGATTGACCACGGTGACCGTGGCGAGCGGGGCGGCCAGCCCGGCGCCGCGGTACGCGGCCTGGGAGAGGAGCAGCCCCGAGGCGGCCAGGCCCGCGATCACCAGCAGCGTCGGCAGCCCCGACCCCACCGAGCCGGACGTCCATTCCATCGCCACGGTCTTGGTGAACACCGAGGCCATGCCGAAGGCCACTCCGGCGCCCGTGGCCAGCACCACGCTGCGCGCCATGGGGCGGTGCAGCCCCTTGGCGAGAACGGTCACGACGGCCACCGCACCGAACGTCCCGGCCGCCAGCACCAGCTGCTCGGGTCCCGCCAGAGAGTGTGAGCCCGCGTTCCCCGTGAGGGCCAGCAGGCCGGCCAGACCCACCGTGGCCATGATCGCACCGCGCCAGGCAGTCTTCCCCGCCCTGCGCCGGACGAAGAGCGCCGCCATCGGCAGCGCGAAGACGATGGTCAGGGCACCGAGCGGCTGGACGAGGCTGAGGGGTCCGTAGGCCAGTGCCACCACGTGCAGCACCGCACCCACACCGTTGAGCGCCACGGCCGCCCACCAGACGACGTTGCGCACGGGTGCGTACGGGCGGTCGTCACCGCCCGCGGCCACGCGCTCCTGGACGATCGCCCCGGCCGCATAGGCGACCGCGGAGATCAGTGACAGCAGCACGGACAGCGCAAGGGAACTCATGTACACCACGATGTCCTGTCGGAGTCGCTCAGTCGTCGTCCTTGAGGCGGCGATTCGGCGTACTGCTCCAGTAGTACGTACATCACTCCTACGTCCTCCTCTCGACGGTAGTCCTCCTCGCCCCAAGCCTCAGAAGTTGGGCCGCGAGTCGCACAGAGCGCTGACGGTCCGATGCGGTGAGTGCCCGAAACCCGAAGGAATGGGAGAAAACAGGTTCGGGCAGGCGCTGTCGCCGAGTTCTGTGTGCCGTGAACCTGGACAGCGGCCCGGCGCCGTGTTTTCATGCCGCTGCGCCTCGGACACCGACCGCTACATCCAGTCGGCCCGGCTCGACGGGGCGGAGCAGTTCAGGACATACCTCACCACCGAGGACATCCGCTCGGCACGCTCGCTCTCCTTCGAGGTGGGCAGCGAGCCCTCCGCGTGGGGCACGGCTCCCGCCGACGCCCCGCCTGCCCTGCGCTGAACGAAGGCGGCGCCCCGCCCCGGACCACACGGTCCGGGGCGGGGCGCCGCGACAGGTTCAGGTGCTGAGCTGGAATTCGGCCCGGATGCGCTTGCCCACAGGGACCCGCTCGGCCGTCACACGGTCGCAGAGCGCCACCACGATCTCCATGCCGTGACCGCCGAGACGGGCAGGATCGGGGGCGTAGAGGACGGGAAGTGCCGTACTGCTGTCGTACACCGTGACGCTGATGCGGTCCGCGTTCCCCTCGAGCTCCAGCAGGTAGGGGCCGTGGCTGTAGCGGTCCGCGTTGGTGACGAGTTCGCTCACCGCCAGCATCAGGTCGCTGCGGGTGTGCTCACCGAGGACCGCGAGCCACTCCGCCGCGAGCCGCGCCAGGAAACGGTCGGCCAGGGCTCGGGCCTGCGCGATGCATCCCGGTTCGCCGTCGAACACCTCGGCAGCGAGCAGAACCTCCGTGACCGGCGCCCCCTGAACGGGGTCGTCCGACCGTGAGGTGGCCTGTTCGTTCATGTGCTCCAGCCAGGGCGCCGCAGGGGAGGTCGAAGACCTCTTCTCGCCGTTCGTCTACCCGCGTCGAGAGATCCCACTCCGGGAGATCTCTCAGATCTTACGCGCGACGGGGCGTCCGTACCACGCTCATGGAGAAGTTGTCGATCTGCCGCGCCGAGCCGACGATTCACGGTGCTTCTCCCGACTGCGGGCTGATCAGGGCGGGCGCGAGCAGTTCCGCCGTGGTGTGCGTGGGCGCTTCGGGGGCGACCGGCAGCGTGAAGTGGATGAGCGTGCCTTCGTCCGGGCCCGGGTCCAGCCAGATCCGGCCACCGTGGAACTCGACGATCTTGCGGCAGAGGGCGAGCCCGATCCCCGTGCCCTCGTACGCGTCACGGTCGTGCAGGCGCTGGAAGATGACGAACACCTTGTCCGAGAACTCCGGGGCGATCCCGATGCCGGTGTCCGCGACCGTCAGATGCCAGTCCTCGCCCTCCCGCACACATCCGACGGTGATCCGGCACGGCACGTCCGGACGACGGAACTTGACCGCGTTGCCGATGAGGTTCTGCCAGACCATGGTCAGCGACGTCGCGTCGCCGAGCAGGGCCGGCAGCCGGTCCTCGCGCACGACGGTGGCCCCCGACTCCTCGACCGCCAGGGCCAGATTGGCGAGGGCCCGGTCCAGGGAGCGGTCGAGATCGACGGGCGCCCAGCCGTCGTGGACCCGTCCCACCCGGGAGAAGGTGAGCAGATCCTCGATGAGCACCCGCATCCGCACGGCGCCGTCGACCGCGAAGTCGATGTACTGCTTGCCGCGTTCGTCCAGTTCCGTGCCGTACCGCTGCTCCAGCAGCCGGCAGAAGGAGGCCACCTTGCGCAAGGGTTCCTGCAGGTCGTGCGAGGCGACGTAGGCGAACTGCTCCAGCTCGGAGTTGGACCGGCGCAGCTCCTCGGCCTGTTCGGCCAGCAGGGTCTCCCGCTCCCGCGACTCGGCGAGCTCCGTCACCAGGCGGCGGCGCATGTCCTCCACCGCGGCAGCCACTGCTCGTACGTCGGACGGACCGCGGACCTCGATCCTCCCGGCGAACGTGCCCGACCGGACCGTGTTCGACGCCGCGGTCAGCGCGTTGAGAGGCCGGCCCACCATCCGGTGCAGCAGCAGACTGAACGACACGACGGCCAGCACGAAGCTGATCAACAGCGCGAAGAGCACCCGGTCCCGGGTCGTGCGCGCCGCACCGAGATCGGCACGGGCCTGATCGCGCGCGACGTCCAGATGGGACTGCTGCGCCGTGTACAGCTGTCGCAACGTGTCGAACTCCGCCTTGCTCTGCCGGATCGGATCCGAGGACGCACCCGCGGGCCCGGCCCCGCGGACACGGGCGATCAGCGGCTCGGCCCGGAGCAGGCGCCACTGCCGGGACGCCTTCTCGATCCGGTCCAGGTCCCCGGCGAAGGGCTGTTCGTCGCCGACGAGGGCACGGAGCCGGTCCAGCCTGTTCCGCTCGGCCCGCACGCCCGCCTCGTAGGGCTCCAGGAACGACGCGTCTCCGGTGAGCGCGAAGCCGCGCACCCCGGTCTCCTGTTCCAGAAGGGAGTTCTGCAACTGGTACGACCAGGTGCGGGCGGGCTGGATGCGGTCCACCAGCTCCGTGGTCCGGTCGGATATGCGCGAGAGGACGAGGCCGCCGACGACCAGGCCCCCGCAGACCATCAGCACGAAGCCGGCCAGGATCAGATGGACCCAGTGCTGCACCGACGGCCGTGCGAGCAGACCCGGCCGCTCGTCCGTCCCGGCCGTGCTGCCGCCCTTCGTCACGAGTCCGCTCGCCAGCCCAGATGCAGGACGGCGACGTCGTCGGCCAGCCCCCCGTAGGGCGAGGCGCTCTCGGTGGCCTCGGCGACCAGGGCGTCGACGAAGGCCCGGGGCGGCAGCGCCCCGTGCCGACGGGCCATGGCCAGCAGCCCTTCCTCGCCGAGCCGGGACTGCGGCCCCGTGCGTCCCTCGAACAGGCCGTCGGTGAACAGGACGAGTTCGCTGTCCGGGAAGAGGTCCAGCTCCGTGACGGTCCAGCGGCCGACCCCGGGCAGGAGTCCCAACGCCATGCCGGCCTGGGGTTCCACCCAGCTGACGTCCGTACCGCGGCGCAGCAGCAGGCCGGGGTGACCGGCTCGCGCGATCCGCACCCGGTCCCGGCCCGGCGGGAAGACGAGTGCGGTGACGGTGGCGAAGACATGGGGGTCGGACCGCTCGGCGACCAGTATCTGCTCCAGGAGCCCGATCTTCTCGAGCTGGGTGACCCCGGTCAGCACGGCGGTGCGCCAGGCCACCCGCAGACAGACACCCAGCGCGGCCTCCGCGGCACCGTGCCCCGACACATCGCCGATCACGGCGTGCACCGCACCGTCGGCCGTCTGAATCACGTCGTAGAAGTCGCCGCTCAGCAGCCCGTGGGCGCGCCCCGCCTCGTAGCGTGCGGCCACACAGAAACTGTCGTCGCTCAGCAGGGGGATGGGCAGCAGCGCCCGTTCCAGCCGGGCGTTCTCTTGCGCTATCAGCTGGCTCGCCCGCATCGCGGACGCCGACCGCTCGGCCTGCTTGCGCTGGAGTGCGTAGCGGACCGCGCGGCCCAGCGCCTCGGGATCGATCCTGCCCTTGACGAGGTAGTCCTGGGCGCCGTGCGCCACGGCGGACAGCCCGGTCTCCGCCTCGGCCAGACCCGTCGTGACGACGATGGCGGCATCAGGTGCGGACTCGACGAGTTGTCTGACGGCATCGAGGCCGTGCACATCGGGCAGATGCAGATCCAGCAGGACACAGACCGGGGTGCGGCAGGACTGCAGGAAGCGCCGCGCCTCGGCCAGCGACTTGCACCAGGTGAGCGAGGAGTCCAGCTCACTGTCGGCCAGCAGTTCCTCGACGAGCAGAGCGTCCCCGGAGTCGTCCTCGACCAGAAGAATCGCGGCCGCGCCGACGTCCCAGGCGGACGCGGCGGCGGTGGCAAAGCCCTGCTGCGCGGGGAGCCCGGTGGGCTCCATCGCACGTACAGAGGTGCCCAACGGCATCTCGGCCACGCTCCACCCCCTCGACGGACGGCACGGGGCAACCCGTGCCGTAACGCCTGGAAGCATATGTGACCGATGCCCGGCTGGTCAGCCGGGCATCGGTCACAGAGTGTGCTCGTTTTCACGCCTCGATGCACATACCCGTACGCAGTCGCTGCACGATCCTGCTGAGCAGGCGTGAGACGTGCATCTGGGAGACGCCGAGCTCCGCACCGATCTGGGACTGCGTCATTTCCTGG
Organism: Streptomyces sp. NBC_00887; assembly: GCF_045207585.1. Lineage (NCBI taxonomy): Bacteria > Bacillati > Actinomycetota > Actinomycetes > Kitasatosporales > Streptomycetaceae > Streptomyces > Streptomyces sp. NBC_00887. The sequence continues at coordinate 2,989,189 of NZ_CP108788.1, read as the reverse complement.
CCGAAGCGCATCTGGACGATCTTCCGCTCCCGCTCGTCCAGTTGCTCGAGGAGCGGGGCCAGCGTATGCAGGTTCTCGACACTCTCCATGGCGGGGTCGTCCTCACCGAGGAGATCGGCGTACGAACGCTGGTCGTTGCCGGAGTCGCTGTCGGCGCTCGGGGTGTCCAACGAGCCGGCCGAGTAGCCGTTCGCCGCGACCAGCCCTTCGATGATCTCCTCCTCGGGGAGATCCAGATGAGCGGCGAGCTCCCGCACCGTGGGGTCGCGGTCGAGCTCGGCGGACAGGTGCTCCTTGGCCTTGGCGAGTTCGACGCGCAGTTCCTGGAGCCGGCGCGGGACGTGGACCGACCAGGTCGTGTCGCGGAAGAACCGCTTGATCTCACCGACGATGTACGGCACCGCGAAGGTGGCGAACTCCACCTCGCGGGAGAGGTCGAACCGGTCGATCGCCTTGATCAGGCCGATCGTGCCCACCTGGACGATGTCCTCGGTGTCGTCGCCGCCCCGGTTACGGAACCGCGAGGCGGCGAAGCGCACCAGCGAGAGATTCATCTCGATCAGCGTGTTGCGCGCGTACTGGTACTCGTGTGTGCCTTCCTCGAGGACCTGGAGCCGGTCGAAGAAGATCTTCGACATGGCCCGCGCGTCCTGGGGCGCGACCTTTCCCGTGTCCTTGATCTGCGGCAGTGAGGACTCCGCGGACCCCGAACCGGCCTCGTCGTACTGCGCCGTGGCTGTGCCGACTGCCTCGGTGTTTCGCACTGACATGGCCGTCATGGTGTCGCCCTCCCCTGGATCCGGTGTGGTGACGAGCGCTTGCCCCGGTATCCGGAATTGATGCCACCCGGTCCCGAGTTTTTTCTTCGTCGGCGGCGGGCCGAGGTGCTTGACGCCATCAGATGGAACGATATGTGTCGTTTCAGGGGGATTTGGCAAGCGCATTCTGAACCGGTGTGTGAGCCGCGCCTCATTCCGGGCACCTGTGGTGTTCCGGAAACAGAGGAGGGGCCCATGAGCGACACCGGCGCGGCTGGTGGGACGACCGTCACGACCAGGATCCCGGCCAGGCTGGACCGGCTCCCCTGGTCACGGTGGCACTGGATGATCGTGATCGGCCTCGGGACCGTCTGGATCCTCGACGGTCTCGAGGTCACGGTGGTCGGCAGCATCGCCAGCCGGCTGTCCGAGGACGGCAGCGGACTGGCCGTCACCGACGCCCAGGTCACCGGCATCGCCGCCGCGCTGTACGTGGCGGGCGCATGCTCCGGTGCACTGGTCTTCGGGTGGCTGACCGACCGCTTCGGGCGCAAGAAGCTCTTCATGATCACTCTCGCCGTCTACCTGGGCGCCACCGCGCTCACCGCGATCTCCTTCTCGGCGTGGTGGTTCTTCCTCTTCCGATTCCTGACCGGCTTCGGGATCGGCGGGGAGTACGCGGCGATCAACTCGGCCATCGACGAGCTGATCCCCAGCAAGTACCGGGGCCGTGTCGACCTCATCATCAACGGCAGCTTCTGGCTCGGGGCCGTGGCCGGATCCCTGCTCTCCGTCCTCGCGCTGAACACCGACATCTTTCCCCAGGACATCGGCTGGCGGCTCACGTTCGCCTTGGGCGTGGTCCTCGGGCTCGTCATCCTGCTGGTCCGCCGCCACGTACCGGAGAGCCCGCGCTGGATGTTCATCCACGGGCGCGACGAGGAGGCGGAACGGCTCGTCGACGGGGTGGAGCGGGAGGTCGAGGAGGAGACCGGACGCCCTCTGCCGCGCGCCGACCGGACCATCACCGTGCGCCGGCACCAGAGCGTCGGTTTCGGCCTGATCGCCCGCACCGTCTTCCGCTCCTATCCCCAACGGGCGGTTCTCGGGCTGGCACTCTTCATCGGGCAGGCATTCCTCTACAACGCCATCACCTTCGGATTCGGCTCGATCCTGGTGACGTTCTTCGACGTCTCCAGCGGGTCCACCGGCTACTTCTTCGCCGTCATCGCGTTCTGCAACTTCCTGGGGCCGCTCTTCCTCGGCCGGCTGTTCGACACGTTGGGGCGCAAGCCGATGATCGCAGGGACCTACATCCTCTCCGGGTTGCTGCTCTTCGCCACCGCCTGGCTCTTCGACGCGGGCTCGCTCAACGCCGTCACCATGACGGGCTGCTGGTGCCTGGTCCTCTTCTTCGCCTCCGCGGGTGCCAGCTCCGCCTACCTGACCGTCAGCGAGATCTTCCCGATGGAGACGAGGGCCATGGCCATCGCCTTCTTCTACGCCGTGGGCACGGCTGCCGGCGGGATCACGGGGCCCTTGGTCTTCGCGAACCTCACGTCCAGCGGCGTGGTCGGCGACACGGCCCTGGCCTTCTCCATCGGCGCCGGGCTGATGGTGGCCGCCGGCCTGGTCGCGCTCTTCTTCGCGGTCCCCGCCGCGCAGAAGTCCCTCGAGGACATCGCCACCCCGCTCTCCGCCGAGGAGAGGTAGAGGCGGGGGGGCGACCCGAACGGAGCAGCGCCCGACTCATGGCAGACTTGACCGGGGCATTCGGCCCGTAGCGCGCCGGCCCCCGCCGGCTCCCGGCCGGACCTCCTCCCCACCGAAGCCCGGCAGCGGCACGAGTGACGAGCAACAGAGGAACGGCAATGACGGTGACACAGGACAGCCAGGAGTTCGCTCCCGGTATCGACGAGTTCGGTCCCGGTATCGACCCGGAGCGGCTGGCCGTCTGCCTGAGCGTGCTCGACGAGCTGGACACCATCGAGGTCGACCACCCGGACGCCATCGCCGTACGCCGGGCCACCGCCGGCGTCTACCGCACCGTGAAGCAGCGCCGCCGCCAGGAGCGCCGGGCCGCCAAGACCGCGCACGACAAGGCCGTCACCGAGGCCACCGCGACCGGCTCCGCCGAGCGCATCGACGACGAGACGCAGGGCGTGCTCCCGTCGTCCTCGGCCACCGCCGAGATCGCGGGCATACTCCAGCGCCCCCGGTCCTGCTACATCTGCAAGACCCGTTACGTCGAGGTGGACGCCTTCTACCACCAGCTCTGCCAGACGTGCGCCGCGGAGAACCGGGCCCGGCGCGACGCCCGCACCGACCTCACCGGGCGACGGGCGCTGCTCACCGGCGGCCGGGCCAAGATCGGCATGTACATCGCGCTGCGGCTGCTGCGCGACGGCGCCCACACCACCATCACCACCCGCTTCCCCAACGACGCGATCCGCCGCTTCAAGGCGATGCCGGACAGCGACGAGTGGATCCACCGCCTGAAGATCGTCGGGATCGACCTGCGCGACCCGGCGCAGGTCGTCGCGCTCGCCGACTCCGTCGCCGCCGAGGGCCCGCTGGACATCCTGATCAACAACGCCGCGCAGACGGTGCGCCGCTCCCCGCAGGCCTACAGCGAGCTGCTGAGTGCCGAGTCCGCTCCGCTGCCCGCGGGCGAGCTTCCCGCGGCGCAGGTCATCGGCACCTTCGGCAGCGGCTCGGTCGACCGTGTCGCCGCGCTCCCCGCCGCCCGCAAGCAGGCCGAGGGCCTGAGCGCCCAGGACGTCACCGATCTCGCCCTGGTCACCGGATCCGCCTCTCCTGCCCGCATCGCCGCAGGCACGGCGATCGACGCGGGCGGTCTCGTGCCCGACCTGCACGACACCAACAGCTGGATCCAGACGGTCGAGGAGGTCGAGCCGATCGAGCTCCTCGAGGTCCAGCTCTGCAACTCGACGGCGCCGTTCATCCTGATCAGCCGGCTCCGCCCGGCGATGGCCGCGGCGACGAAGCGCGCCTACGTGGTGAACGTGTCCGCGATGGAGGGCGTCTTCAGCCGTGGGTACAAGGGTGCGGGCCACCCGCACACCAACATGGCCAAGGCCGCCCTGAACATGCTCACGCGCACCAGCGCCCAGGAGATGTTCGAGAAGGACCGCATCCTCATGACGGCCGTCGACACGGGCTGGATCACCGACGAGCGCCCGCACCCCGACAAGATCCGCCTCGCCGAGGAGGGCTTCCACGCCCCGCTCGACCTCATCGACGGCGCCGCCCGGGTCTACGACCCGATCGTGCGCGGCGAAGAGGGCGAGGAGCTCTACGGCTGCTTCCTGAAGGACTACGCGCCCGCGGGCTGGTGACCGCACCCACCCTTCGCGCGCGGATCAGGCAGGACAGAGCGAGAACGGCGGCGGCCCACACCCATGGGCCGCCGCCGCTTTTGTCCCGCTGTGTGATTCCTGAGGAACAAGTGGTGACCCCCGCTGGCTGAAAGTGACCCAGGCCACACGTTCTGTCGAGCGGGATCTCGCTCATTTGGTTACTCTGAATTGAACGGACGCCACCAAGGGATCCACAAAACTTCCTCGGCCGTCCTGGGACAGGTCTGTAAGCAGGCCGCCGTCCCGCCCCGTACCGGCGCCACCGCGACCGAACTGTTTCTGCCCCTGCCCCGCAGAGGGCGGTCGATACACGGTTCTCACACCGCAGCGTCGCCACCGCCCGGGGTTACGCGACACAAAGGAGTCCGCGGTGACACCTGAAATGACGAAGAGCGAGCAGCGCCCCGCCGAACGGACCGGAGCGCGGGCCCATCGGCCCGAGAAGCTCCGGAACATCGAGGTCTGGGCCAGGTCGGCGCCGATCAGGCTGGCCGGTTACGAGGACGATCTCGCCGAGCCGCACATCCTGCCCGGCATCGACTGACCGCTCGCGCCACAGCGTCGTACAGAGCTGAGCCCCGGCCCCCGCATCGGAACCCGCGGGGGCCGGGGCATTCTCATGTCCGCCCCCGGGGCCGCAGCGGAACGGGCCTGGCCACCGGGCGCATGAAGTCCCGTACGTAGGTCCGCTCCCACCAGCAGCCCGTGGCGCGCAACTCCCGCAGGTCCGTGTACCGGTAGTAGAAGACCCGGGCGCGGACATGGGCGGGCGGGGTGCCGGGGAAGGGGTTGTGCCGCAGCAGCCGCAGGGTGTCCCGGTCGCCCTGCAGCAGCCGTTCGACGAACGGCCCGAACCAGGACCGGGCGTACGCGGGGGAGAGCGCCGCGAACCACATCATCCAGTCGAGGCGCAGATGGTACGGGGCGAACTGGCGGGGCATCCGGTGCGGGTCGCCCGGCTTCCCGCGGAAGCCGTACTCCTGCCAGTGAGTGCCTTCGTGGATCACCGCCTCGTCGGTCCCCTCGACCATGACCTCGAGCCGCATCCTGCTGATGCTCCCGAAGGCTCCGTAGGTGTTGACCAGGTGGAGCGGGTCGAAGGACCGGTTCATGACCTGGCGGCGGGAGAGGAGATTGCGTGCCGGACGGTAGCTGAGCACCAGCACGAGGACCGTCACCGCCATGACCACGACCTCGTACCAGAGGGGTGGCGCGGACTGCTCGGGTGGCGGGCCGGCGAGCGGGGACCAGTCGATCGCGGCGAGGGCGAGGGTGATGGTCAGCCAGTTCAGCCAGGCGAAGTTCCCCGACAGCACCAGCCACAGCTGGGTGACCACCATGAGGCTCCCCGCGATGCTCGCCACGGGCTGCGGGGTGAACAGCAGGAAGGGCACCACGAGCTGGGTGACATGGTTGGCGGCCACCTCGACCCGGTGGGCGGGCTTCGGCAAGTGGTGGAAGAACCAGCTCAGCGGCCCCGGCATCGGCTGCGTCTCGTGGTGGAAATCCAGACAGGTCAGACGTCTCCAGCACGAGTCGCCCCGGATCTTGATGAGGCCGGCGCCGAATTCGACCCTGAAGAGCAGCCAGCGCAGCAGCCACAGCAGCAGGACCGGGGCCGCATGGTCGGCGTTCCCGAGGAACACGGCGAGGAAGCCCGTCTCCAGCAGGAGGGACTCCCAGCCGAAGCCGTACCAGACCTGCCCGACCTGGACGATCGACAGGTACAGCACCCAGGGCACCGCCCACAGCACCATGGCCGCCCACAGCGGAAGGAACGCGTCCAGGCCCGCGAGGAGGGCGAGCGAGACCGCGCAGCCCGTCCAGGCGACGAGCGCGAAGAAGCGGTCGGAGTAGTGGAGGCGGAACAGGCCGGGCGCGGCCCGCCAGGGGGTGCGCCGCAGCAGCTCGGGCACGGGGAGCATGCCCCGTGACCCGATCAGCGCCCGGAACTGGAGGACCGCCGACAGGAACGCGACCAGGTACACGGCGGCGAGAGCCCGCTGGAAGACCAGCCGGCTGAGCCAGTACCCGTCTGCGGTGAACCACTCCATCGCTTCCAGTATCGGCTCATCGGCCCGCGAGCACGCTCCGGCGCAGCGTGTTGCCCAGCCGGCGCGCGTACAGCCGCTGGAACACCGGCACGAGGGGGCCGGCGAGCCGGGCGTACCAGGAGGCGGGTCGGGAGAAGGCCATGACGGTGAACCACACCGTGCCGTCGTCCGCCAGGTCCACCACGAAGCACTCCTCGCCCAGTTCCGGGTGCCGGGCCGTGGTGCCGTAGCCGAAGCCGATGCGCCCCGGCTCGTACGCGGTCCAGACGACCTCGCAGTGCGCGGTCACACGGAACGGCCCCATGCCCAGCGACATCGCGACGGACTCTCCTTCGGCCGCCCGCTCGGCGGAGGCGTTCACCCGGGTTCCTGCCCCGCGGTGCATCCGCCATTCGGTGACGGCGGCGCCCGCGGCCTCGAAGTCGGAGCGGCCGCGGCCCACGGCGGTCCGGTGGTGCAGGTGGTGGTAGCCCTGCGGGAGCGGCCCCAGGCGGGTGGCTCCGACCTCTGGGTACGTCAGAGTGGTCATGCGGTCCTGCCTTCCGGGTGGGTGCGGTCCTGGATGCGGCGCCAGGCGAGCAGCGAGCAGAGGGTGAAGCCCAGTGCGTTGCCCAGTCCATGGGTGGCGGCCATCCACGTCAGAGTGGGGTGGGGCAGTCCCGTTGCCTCGCCGAGTGCCCAGCTCAGCGCGAGCACCATGGTCGCCACGAGTACGGCGGCCGAGGTGGCGAGAAGGACGCGGGTCGCACGGTCCCGCCCGCCGCGAGCGGTGCGCCACGTCAGAAGGGCGACCGTCCACATCCCGGCGGTCAGCACCACGGCACCGGCCAGCTCCGCCCAGTCGCCGACGAAGTAGCCGACGAGGACGAGCAGGGTGCCCAGGGGCACGCTCAGGGCGGCGAAGCGGCCGGCCGCCCCGTCGGCGCCCCGGCAGACGAGACCCGCGACCAGGGCCGCGGCGAAGCCGGCGAAGTGGAAGTGCGGCACGGTCAGTGCCAGGATGCCGAGCCCGAAGCCGAACAGTTCGTGGCCCGCACGCTCCGCGACGAGGGCGAGCGCGGCGACCGACGGGGTGACCAGAGCGGTGAGCAGGGCGATCTCCGCGGGGCGGATGCTGCGGGTCCGGGCCAGGCGCCACGGGGCGTGTGCCGCGAGGACAAGCGCCCCCAGGGCGTAGCAGCAGGCGAGCACGGTGGCCGTGGCTCCGCGCGGCAGCCACATGGCCACGGCGCCGGGTACCGCGAAGAGCGGCCACGGACGCCGTATCCGGTCGAATGCCGGGTCACCGACGAGCCCCAGGCCCGTCGGCACGATGACCAGCATGCCCAGCATGACGATGAGACCGACCAGCACGGACATCGCGCCCACCCCCGATTTCACGCCACCTTGAACGTGTTCAATTGCTGTCGTACTGAGAATATGCTTTTTCTTGAACGCGTTCAAGGTGGACGGATCGGTCGAGGAATCGGACAAATAATGGCAGAGTGGCGCACATGGATGATCGGGTAGCGGGTGCCCTGTCACTCCCGGACGACTGGCCCGCCCACCCGGACCTCAGCCTCGCCCTGAACCGAATGGGCAGCTTCGACTGGGACCTGGACAGCGGCCTCATGCACATGGACCAGCCCGCTCTCGACGTGTTCGACCTGCGCCCCGACGAGTACGACGACCGTCCCGCCTCCCTCGGCCAACGCGTTCCCACCGACGAGGCGATCAGGCTCGACGGCATGGTCTCGCAGGCTCTCAAGAGCGGGCGCAGCAACTACGGTGCCTACTTCCGCGTCATGCGGCGCGACGGCACGCTGCGCTGGACCCATACCCAGGGCTTCATCCGCCGGGACGGCACCGGCAGACCGCGGCGCATCATCGGCATCGTGCGCGACGCCACCCAGGAGCTGGCCGATTCCACCGCCCGCCGGGAAGTGGACCAGGAGCGGCGGCGCCGGACCAGTCTGGTGGAGGGCACCACGGCCGCGCTGGCCCACGCCCGCACCGTCAAGGACGTCACCGACGTCCTGAAGAACTCCCAGGGCCTGGCCAACCTCGGCGCCACCAGCCTGGTCATGGGTCTGCTGGAGTCCGGCCGCATCCACCTCGTGGCCGACGGGCCCGAGGGGGCCTATGTGCCGGGAACCCGTTACACCCGGACGGACGAGCCCTACCCGATGAGCGAGGTGATCCGCACACTCGCGCCCCGATTCATCGAGTCCGCCGAGGACTTCGCGACCACGTACCCGATCCTCTGGCCCCACATCAGCCACCTCGGCATCACCGCCGCCGCCTACCTGCCGCTCATCGCCCAGGCCCGCCCGATCGGCGCACTCGGCCTCCTCTACGGCAACAAGGCGGGCTTCACGGCCGATGAGCGGAACCTGCTCGTGGCGCTCGGCAGCTCGATCGCCCAGAGCCTGCAGCGGGCGATGCTCTACGAGCAGGAACACGATCTCGCCGAGGGTCTCCAGCAGGCGATGCTTCCGCGTCAAATCCCCGAGGTCCCCGGAGCGCAGGTCGCCGTCCGCTACCGCTCCGCGCGGCTCGGCCGGGACATCGGCGGCGACTGGTACGACGTCATCTCGCTGCCCGGCGGGCGGGTCGGTGCCGTCATCGGAGACGTACAGGGGCACGACACGCATGCCGCCGCGGTCATGGGGCAGCTCCGGATCGTGCTGCGCGCCTACGCGGCCGAGGGGCACAGCCCCGCCACGGTGATGGCGCGGGCCTCCGTCTTCCTCCACGAGCTCGACACCGACCGCTTCGCGACGTGCACGTACGCCGAGATCGACCTGAGCTCCGGGGTGGTGCAGCTGGTCCGGGCGGGCCATGTCGACCCGCTCGTACGCGACGTCGACGGCAGCTGCCGCAGGCTGCCCGTCGAGGGCGGCCTGCCGCTGGGACTCTCGGCGGAGTTCGGACGTCTCGAATACCCGGTCAGCACCGTCGAGCTCGACCCGGGCCAGACGCTGCTGCTGTACACCGACGGCCTGGTCGAGCTGCCCGGGGCCGACCTCGACGAGGGCATGCAGCTGCTGACCTCCACGGTGCACAACGGCCCGCAGGACATCCAGCAGCTGGCCGACCGGCTCTGCGACGTCGTCGACGAGCGGGGCGGCGAGGACGACGTGGCGATGCTGCTGCTGCGCCGCAGGGCCGCGCACGCACCCCACCCGGGCGGAAGGCTCCAGCAGCACGTCGCGCAGAACGACCCTGAGGCGTTGAGTTCCTCCCGCCACATGATCCGGGCTGCGGTGCGCGCCTGGGGGGCGAAGGACCGGGCGGACGAGGTCGAGCTGGCCGCGGACGAGCTGATCACCAACGCGCTGATGCACACCGACGGCGGCGCGATCGTCACCATCCGGGTGCTCACCGGCCCGGAACGCCGCCTCCGGGTCGATGTGGAGGACCGGTCCAGCGCACTGCCGCGGCGCAGGGACGCGGGGGAGTCCGGGGTCTCGGGCCGTGGGCTGATGCTCGTCGACCGACTGTCCGACGTGTGGGGCGTGGAGTCCCGCGGCAACGGCAAATGCGTGTGGTGCGAGTTCGTCATCCCGGAGCGCGGGTCGCGGGAGGGCCGCCGCGACGCGAGGATGTAACAGCACGTAACACGTCCATGCTTGACCGTAACCGATCACCAGCGATTGACTGCGATCCTGCAGTTCTGCTGTCGATGACACGAGGCCCCGTTGAGTACCGAGCTCCTTGCACCGCTTGATCTGGCTTTCTGGCACCTCGAATCCGACGCCCACCCGATGCACCTGGGCGCGCTCGCCGTCTTCTCCCCGGCGCCCGGAGTGGGTCCGCAGGACCTGCTGGCTCTGCTGGGGGAGCGCGCTGCCGCGATTCCGCGGCTCCGCATGAGGGTGCGGGACGTCCTGCTGCCCGTGGGCGGGGCCGCCTGGTTCACCGACAAGGACTTCGATGTGCACCGGCACGTCCGCCGGGTGGTCCTGGGGGAGGGCGACTTCATGGCGGAGGCGACCCGGCTGGCGGGCGAGCTCATGGAGCAGCCGCTCGAACGCGGCCTGCCGCCCTGGCAGATGTACCTCCTGAGCGGTGCCGGCGGCGGCCCGTTCGCCGTGCTGGTGAAGCTGCACCACGCGCTCGCCGACGGGATGCGCGCCGTGGCCATCGGGGCCGGGATCTTCGACCAGATCGCCGCCGCCGGATCGGGGCGCGGCGCCGCGCGGCGCAGGACACCGGTGCCCCCGCGCTCCTGGTTGCCCGGCCCGCACAAGGTGGCGGGCGCGGCACTGGACCGCATCGGGGACGTCGGCCGGGCGCTGGGGGTCGGTGCCTCGGTCGTCCGGGCCAGCCGACTCGACATGCGCGGCTCGACCGTTCTGACCGCGAGCTCCAGCGGCACCCGACGCCTGGCCACCGCCGAACTCGACGCCGAGACGGTCCAGCGGATCCGCAGGGCCGAGGGCGGCACGGCCAACGACGTCCTGCTCGCCGTGGTCGCCGGTGCGCTGCGCCGCTGGATGCTCGAACGCGGCGAGCAGCTCCCCGGCGCCGACCCGCGCGCGCTGGTCCCCGTCTCCCGGCGCCGACCGCACGGTGCGGCCACCGGCAACCGTCTCTCCGCCTACCTGCTCGGCCTCCCGGTCGGGGAACCGCGCGGCCGCGAGCGGCTGCGTCTGGTCCGCAGCGGTATGGACCGGAACAAGGCCGCGGGCCCGATGCGCGGTGCGGGCGCGGTGGCCGTGCTCGCCGATCAGCTGCCCGCCCTGGCCCACCGGTTCGGTGCTCCGCTGGCCGGGAACGCGGCACGGATGCTCTTCGACGTCCTGGTCACCAGCGTTCCCCTGCCTCGCTCGGCGCTCTCGCTCGGCGGCTGCCCGCTCAGCGCGGTCTACCCGATGGCCCCCCTGGCCCGCGGGCAGTCACTCGCCGTCGCCCTGTCCACGTACGGCGGGCGGGTGCAGGTCGGGCTGGTGGCCGACGGCAAGGCGCTGCCCGACCTCGACCGGCTGGCGGTGGCCGTCCAGGACGAGCTGGCGGAGCTGCAGTCGCTGGTCGTGCCCGTCGTGCCTGCCCCGTCCTAGGGCGAACTTCCGAGGACCGCCAACCGGTTCGCCGTGGATAGATCGGACAACTTGAAGGGAAAGCAGTGCGTCGGAGCCGTCACGGGAGTTGACGCATGCAAGTGATCCGATGAATATTCGCAGTGCAGTGCACCGGCGATCATCGGCGAGGACGGCAGAGGCATGCGGCGCATCGGGCTCGGACCGGACACGACACCGCCCATGGGGATCATCGACGCCCACCATCACGTCTGGGACCTCGCCGTACGGGACCAGAACTGGATCACGGGTGAGGAACTCGCCCCGATCCGCCGCACTTTCACCCTCGCCGACCTGGAGCCGGAGGCACGCGCCGCGGGTGTGCGGGCCACCGTCCTCGTCCAGACCGTCACCGTCGCGGAGGAGACCCCCGAGTTCCTCGGACTCGCAGCAGGCAGCGGTCTCGTCGCGGGCGTCGTCGGGTGGACCGACCTCACCGCACCGGACGTCGACGAGACGCTCGCCGCCCTGCGCGCCCTGCCCGGCGGCGACCTGCTCGTCGGAATCCGCCACCAGGTCCAGGGCGAACCCGACCCCGAGTGGCTGCTGCGCCCCGACGTCCTTCGCGGACTCGGGGCCGTCGCGGAGGCCGGACTCGTCTACGACCTGATCGTCCTGCCGCACCAACTGCCCGCCGCCGTCCGGGCCGCCGCCCTGCTGCCCGGACTCACCTTCGTACTCGACCACGCAGGCAAACCGCCCGTGGCACAGGGGCGTACGCACCCGTGGGCCGACGGGCTCCGGGATCTGGCCGCGTTGCCCAACACCGTGTGCAAACTCTCCGGCCTGGTCACCGAGGCGGACCCGCGCTCCTGGACGGTCGAGGACCTGCGCCCCTATGCCGACACCGTCATCGGCGCGTTCGGACCCGACCGGCTGATGTTCGGATCCGACTGGCCCGTGTGCCGGCTCGCCGCGTCGTACGCCGATGTCGTCGACGCGGCCCGGGTACTGACCGGCGGTCTCGGCGACGACGAGCAGCGGTCGGTCTTCGCCGCCACCGCACACCGTGTCTACGGCCTGGCGGAAGCTGCCGGCTGAAGGTGCGCCGCGCCACTGCGCGGGCGTCGTCCGGTCCGCTGCGGCAGGCTGGTGTCATGCCCGAACTGCCCGAAGTCGAAGCACTGCGGGACTTCCTCGTCGACCACCTGGTCGGCAAGGAGATCGCCCGCGTCCTGCCTCTCGCGATCAGTGTTCTCAAGACGTACGACCCGCCGATCACCGCCCTGGAGGGCGCGACCGTCACCTCCGTGGCCAGGCACGGCAAATTCCTGGACATCACGGCAGGACCGCTCCATCTGCTGACCCACCTCGCCCGGGCCGGCTGGCTGCAGTGGAAGGACAGCTTCCCCGCCGCACCGCCCCGGCCGGGGAAAGGCCCTCTGGCCCTGCGCCTGATCCTCGCCGGTGGCGACGGGTTCGACCTCACGGAGATGGGGACGACCAAGCGCCTCGCGGTCCACCTGGTACGCGACCCGGCGGACGTGCCGGGTGTCGCACGCCTCGGACCCGATCCGCTGGCCGACTCCTTCGACCGGGACGCGTTCGCCCGGCTGCTCGGCGGGGAACGGCGGCAGATCAAGGGAGCCCTGCGCGACCAGTCCCTGATCGCGGGCATCGGCAACGCCTACAGCGACGAGATCCTGCACGTCGCGAAGATGTCCCCGTTCAAACTCACCACGAGCCTCGGCGACGCCGACATCAGCCATCTGTACACGGCGATGCGAACCACCCTCCAGGAAGCCGTCGAACGTTCCCGGGGCGTCGCCGCCGGGAGGCTCAAAGCCGAGAAGAAGAGCAACATGCGCGTCCACGGGCGTGCGGGTCAGCCGTGCCCCGTCTGCGGTGACACCGTGCTGGAGGTGTCGTTCAGCGACTCCTCGCTGCAGTACTGCCCCACCTGTCAGACCGGCGGCAAGCCCCTCGCCGACCGGCGCCTGTCCCGCCTGCTCAAATAGCGGGACGTCAGCGGGTCACCGTCGCCAGCCACTGCCCGTCCGACGACCAGACCTCGAAGTGATCGATCTCGGCGGGCCGCAGCGCGGCGCCGCCTCGGACCACTGCCGGCTCCTCGCCCGGCCCGGTACCCGTACCCGACCAGGTGCTCACCGTCTGTTTGCTGCCGTCCCGCCCCACCGCGACCAGTGCGCACGACCCCGCCGCCGGGGCTCGCGCCACCTCCAGTCCGACGTCCGAGCCCCACTCCCTCTCACCGGTCGTCACCACCGCGCTCACACCGGAGCCCCGGTCCCCGCCCGCCCACCGTTCGGCCGTCGCAGGACGGGACGGTGAGCCGTCGTACAGGCCCGCCACGGCTGCCGGCCCGCCGACGCCGAGGACCACGGCCGCCGCCACGAGGGCGAGGCGCCGTCTTCGGGACGTGCGGCGTCCGGCCCTCGCCACGGCGACGATCCGGTGCAGGAGTTCCGGGCCGGCATCGGCCACCGGAGCGACCCCGGCCGGTGTCCGGCGCACGTACACCGCGAGCTGAGCCGCCACCTCCCCGAACTCGCGCACCTGGACCCCGCAGGCGGAACACTCCGTCAGGTGCTCCTCGAAACGGAAGGCATCGGCAGCACCGAGCACGCCGAGCACGTAGGCTCCGACGTCGCGATGGGGTTCGAGGATGCGCATGCCCACACGTACGCAGCGGACCCGTAAATCACTCATGCCACAACGCAGGTACACACCCAGCGACCGACCGGTCCGCGAGCGGCCGGCACACGGGGGGTGGAAGAAGGAGCCCCCGCGACGCCGCCCCCCAGGTGCCGGTCGGTCTAAACTCCGGCCTCATGCTGCGCGTACTCGCCGTCGACGACGAAGCACCCGCCCTGGAGGAACTCCTCTACCTCCTGCGCGCCGACCCGCGCATCCGGAGCGCCGAGGGTGCCACGGGTGCGACCGAGGCGCTGCGCCGCATCGGCAGTGCCGTCGATGCCGGGCCCGAGGACCCCTCGGCCATCGACGTCGTCTTCCTGGACATCCACATGGCGGGCCTCACCGGACTCGACGTGGCCCAGCTCCTGGCGGGGTTCGCCGCGCCCCCCCTCATCGTCTTCGTCACCGCCCACGAGGGCTTCGCCGTGCACGCCTTCGACCTCAAGGCCGTCGACTACGTGCTCAAGCCCGTCCGCCGCGAGCGCCTGGCCGAGGCCGTCCGCCGCGTCGCCGAACAGGTCGGCGAGCGCTCCGCGCCCGTCCACGACGCCGCCGCCGACCAGATCCCGGTCGAACTGGGCGGGGTGATCCGGTTCGTGCCCGTCGAGGACATCGCGTACGCCGAGGCGCAGGGCGACTACGCCCGGCTGCACACCGCCACGGGCAGCCACCTCGTCCGGATCCCGCTGACCACCCTCGAGGAACGCTGGCGGTCCCGCGGCTTCGTGCGCATACACCGGCGCCATCTCGTCGCGCTGAGCCGTATCGACGAACTCCGCCTCGACGCCGGCAGCATGAGCGTGCGCATCGGGGAAGCGGAGCTCGCGGTCAGCCGTCGTCACACCCGGGCCCTGCGCGATCTCCTGATGCGCCAGACCGGCCGCTGACCTGCGCCTACCCCGGGCTCGCCCCTTCCCAGCCGAGGCCCGTGCCGCCTAGACTCCGGGCCCATGTCCGCAGAGAGCACGCCCCGGCGCGAAGTGGTCACGGGCGAGCCGCGGCGGGTGCGTCCGCTGCCCCGCTACCGTGCCCAGTCGGAGATCGACGAGCAGACCGCCCTCGGCGGCGCCTACGTCCGCTCGCTGATGCGCAGCCAGCTCCGCGCCGGACTCACCGCCTTCGGCGTACTCGCCCTGGTCGCCGGCACCCTGCCGCTGGCCTTCGAGGCCCTCCACAGCAACACCCTCGTCTGGGCGGTCCTCGGCTTCGCCACCTATCCGCCGCTCACCCTGGCCGCCTGGTGGTACGTACGCAGGGCCGAGCGCAACGAGCGCGACTTCGCCCGACTCGTGGAAGGCCGCCCCGCACCGTGACCGCCCCCGGCCATCCGGCATCGATGGTGGCGGTCGCCCTCGTCGTCCTGGCCACCGTGCTCGTCGGCGGTTTCGGGCTGCGGATCTCTCGGACCACGTCCGACTTCTACGTCGCCTCCCGCACCGTGCGGCCACGCCTCAACGCCGCGGCGATCAGCGGCGAGTACCTCTCCGCCGCGTCCTTCCTGGGCATCGCGGGCCTGGTGCTGGTGCACGGCCCCGACATGCTCTGGTACCCGGTCGGCTACACCGCCGGATACCTCGTGCTGCTGGTGTTCGTCGCTGCGCCGCTGCGCCGCTCCGGGGCGTACACCCTGCCCGACTTCGCCGAAGGGCGCCTGGAATCCCGCCAGGTGCGCAGGCTGGTCAGCGTGTTCGTCGTCGGCGCGGGCTGGGTGTACCTCGTACCGCAGCTGCAGGGCGCCGGGCTCACGCTGAAGATCCTCACCGGAGCGCCCGGCTGGCTCGGCGACGTGCTCGTGGCCTCCGTCGTCGTGCTCGCCGTCGCGGCGGGCGGCATGCGCTCGATCACCTTCGTGCAGGTGTTCCAGTACTGGCTCAAGCTCACCGCGCTCCTCGTCCCGGCGATCTTCCTGGTGCTGGCCTGGCAGGGCGATGGACGGCCCCCTGTCAGCTTCGACGAGCAGGTCTCCGTCCTCCGCGCGGAGCACCCGCTCTACGCGACGTACGGGCTGATCGTGGCGACCTTCCTCGGGACCATGGGCCTGCCCCACGTCGTCGTCCGCTTCTACACCAGCCCCAACGGCCGCGACGCCCGCCGTACCACCGTCGCCGTCCTCGCCCTCATCGGCATGTTCTATCTCCTGCCGCCGGTCTACGGGGCCCTGGGCAGGCTGTACGCACCCGAGCTCATGCACGGCGGAGACGCCGACGCCGCCGTACTGCTGCTGCCCGCCCGCGTGATCGGCGGCCTCGGCGGTGACCTCCTCGGCGCGCTCGTCGCGGGAGGTGCGTTCGCCGCGTTCCTCTCCACGGCGTCCGGGCTCACCATGGCCGTCGCGGGGGTGATCACGCAGGACGTCCTGCCCTCGCGCGGCGTACGGCACTTCCGGCTGGCCACCGTCCTCGCCATCGCCGTGCCGCTGGCCGGATCACTGCTCGTCAGCCGGGTGCCGGTGGCCGACGCCGTGGGCATGGCCTTCGCGGTCTCCGCCTCCTCCTTCTGCCCGCTGCTCGTCCTCGGCATCTGGTGGCGGCGGCTCACCCCGCCGGGCGCGATCGCCGGACTGCTGCTCGGCGGCGGCTCCGCGCTCCTGTCCGTGGCGATCACCGTGAGCGGCGCGGTGCGCCCGCCGGGCTGGCCGCACGCCCTGCTCGCCTGGCCCGCCGTCTGGTCCGTGCCGGTCGGCTTCCTCGCGATGATCCTGGTGTCCCTGGCCACTCCGGGACGGATCCCGCCGGGCACCAACGCGGCCATGACCCGCTTCCATCTGCCGGAAGCCCTGACCTCGGGGAGAGGGCGATGAGCCCCTGCAAGGAGAACCGGTGACCGGGGCCGGGATCGCCGTCATAGCCGTGCTCACCCTGCTGCTGTTCGGCACGGGCTTCCTCCTCGGACGCACCGCTCGGCCCGTACGCACCAGTGACGTGGGTACGCCCGTCGAGCACGCCACCTTCGAGACCCTGCACACCGCTTCCCTCGCCGCGCCGCCCCTGCGCGCCGGACTCACCGAGGAGAGCGCCCGCAGATCGGCACGCCGGCTGCGCTCGCTGCTGGGCACCGACGCCCTCTGCCTCACCGACCGGGACCAGGTGCTCGTGTGGGACGGAGAGGGGGACCATCACGGCAAGGACGTGATGCACCACGTTCAGGGGCTCCTCGCCAGCGGCCGGGACACCGCCTTCCACAGCGACTGCGGCGACCTCGACTGCCCGCTCCGCTGGGCCGTCGCCGTCCCGCTGACCGTCGACCACCGGGTGCTCGGCACGCTCGTCGCCTACGCGCCCCGCGAATCCGCCGTCCTGGCGAGGGCCGCGGGAGAGGTCGCCCGCTGGGTCTGCGTACAGCTGGAACTCGCCGAGCTCGACCGCTCCCGCACGCAGTTGATAGAGGCCGAGATCAAGGCGCTGCGGGCGCAGATCTCCCCGCACTTCATCTTCAACTCGCTGGCGGCGATCGCCTCGTTCGTCCGCACCGACCCGGAGCAGGCGCGCGAACTGCTGCTGGAGTTCGCCGACTTCACCCGATACTCCTTCCGCAGGCACGGGGAGTTCACCACCCTGGCCGACGAACTGCACTCCATCGACCAGTACTTGGCGCTGGTGCGGGCCCGATTCGGGGAGCGGCTCTCGGTGACCCTGCAGGTCGCCCCGGAGGTGCTGCCCGTCGCCCTGCCGTTCCTCTGTCTCCAGCCGCTGGTCGAGAACGCCGTCAAGCACGGCCTGGAGGGCGCCGTCACCCGGAGCCGCATCACGATCAGCGCACTGGACGCGGGCGCCGAGGCGGAGGTGGTCATCGAGGACGACGGCATCGGCATGGACCCGGACCGGCTGCGTCAGATCCTGCGCGGCGAGGGCGGCACGTCCACCGGGATCGGGCTGCTCAACGTCGACGAGAGGCTGCGGCAGGTGTACGGCGACGACTACGGGCTGGTCATCGAGACCGGTGCGGGCGCCGGCATGAAGATCACCCTGCGACTGCCCAAGTACCGTGCGGGAGTCCACGGTTCATGACGACCCGTGGTGCGGCCGCTCAGTAGAGATGGATCGCCAGATGCCCGAGCGGCAGCCCGAGCTGCCACGCGGGTGTCCACACCTGCGCCTCCCGCTCCTCCTCGCTCCCCGCCGGCTCCCAGAGGGTCGGCCCGATCGCGTCGAGGTCCGCCGCCAGCAGTTCGGTCTCCTCCAGCCAGCGCCAGGCCGCGCGCGCCAGCGCGAGGTCGGGGTCGGCCGGCCCACCCTCGGCCGCCGGGTGGTCCTGGGCGTCCAGCCGCGCGCACACCCACCGTCTCCAGGGCGCTCCGTACGCGGTGAGCAGCCGCAGTTCGTCCACCCGGGCCGCGGGCAGGGCGTCGGCCACCGCCCCCTCGGAGAGGAAGATCGTCAGGGCGAGCGCATCCCGGCCCGCCCGGTACTCCAGAGTCGTCGGCTCCATCAGGTCGCCGGTCAGCAGCAGTTCGTCCGCGATGTACTCGGCGTACATCCAGTCCATCGGGACCAGCAGCCCGCCCCCACTGGTTCCATCGTGCCGTTCGGGACGCATCCCGTCTCGCCTCTTTCTTCGACTCGGTACCGGGCTTCACGCAGCATTGAACCGGGGGCGCGTGCCCCGCGTGGGCAGAAGGGCAGGATCCGTCGGGAGATACGAGGTGCGATGACCGCCGAGCGCGGCGACGACCCGCATGTGCGGGAGCTGCTGGGTGCGTATGTGCTCGACGCGCTGGCCGCCGACGAGAGCGGTCCGGTCGCCTGGCACCTCCAGCGGTGCGACGCGTGCGCCGCGGCCTACGTGGAGGTCGCGGACACGGTGTCCCTGCTCGCGCTGCTCAGCGAGGACGACCTGCTGGAGTAGCCGGGAAGGTTGCGGGACAGCAGCCGCAGCGCGTAGTACGAACGGGACTTGACGGTGCCCGCCGGTATGCCGAGCGCCTGCGCCGTCTCGCCCACGCTCAGCCCGCGGAAGTAGATCTGTACCAGCACGGCGCGGTGCTCGGGGCTGAGGGTCCTGACCGCCTCGCGCACATCGAGCGCGCGGACCGCCGAGTCCGCGGTGTTCTCCCGGGCGGGGGCGCTCTCCAGGACCACGTCGCTGACCTCGGCGGGCCGGGCCTGGCGGGACCTGCGGGCGTCGATGGCCAGACGCCGGGCGACGGTGAAGAGCCAGGGGCGCATCGAGTCGTACGGGGCGTCGAACGCCTCCGGATGCTGCCAGGCGCGGACCAGCGTCTCCTGCAGCAGGTCCTCCGCGCGCTGCCGGTCGCCGAACGTCAGCCCGAGCAGGAAGTGGAACAGGGCCGGCCCGTGTTCCCGCTGCAACTCCGCGAGGGTCCGCTCATCGGTTGTCGCCGTGGTCATCGTGACGTCCTTTCCCGAAGAGGCCCCTGCCGCCTCGCTCCCGCCTGGCGTATACGAACGCATCGCGGCCCGGGGGAACAGGCAGCACACCGAGATGTGCGCCGAGCGGTCGCACGGAGCGGCGAGTGGTGCGGTGAACGGTCGGCAGAGGGCGATACGGCCGATTCAGGTACTTCGCCACCTATGTTCTTGACTCGCCAGTATGAATATATGTGTATTCATAGGGCCGAAATCATCCGAACTGGGAGTCGTGCCGATGACGAAGCGCATCCGACAAGGCGCGGTGATCGCCGTCGCGGGAATGCTCGCCGCCGCGACGGCCTGTACCGGCCAGCAGTCCACGCCCCCGGGTTTCGCCGGGCGCCAGCTGTCCGCGGACGGGGGCGGCAGCGGGGCGGGCGGCGGAGGAGCGGACAGCGCGCGCACCTTCACGCTCCTGGCCTCGGGCGACATCCTGCCGCACTCGTCCGTCATCGACCGGGCCGCGGCGGACGCGGGTGGCCGGGGCTACGACTTCCGCCCGATGCTCAGGGACTCCGTTCCCGCCGTCTCGGGTGCGGATCTGGCCATCTGTCACATGGAGACGGTGTACGGGGAGCACGGCGGCCCCTACACGGGCTACCCCACCTTCAAGTCGCCGCCCGAGGTGGCACAGGCACTGCGCTCCACCGGCTACGACTCCTGCTCCACGGCGTCCAACCACACCCTGGACGACGGGGCGCCGGGAATCGGGCGCACCCTCGACGCCCTGGACAAGGCCGGCATCGCGCACGCCGGATCCGCCCGCTCCTCGGCCGAGGCGGGCCGCCCCACCCTGCTCAAGGCCGGTCGGGGCAAGCAGGCCCCGAAGGTCGCGCACCTCGCGTACACCTACGGAACCAACGACATGCCACTGCCCGCGGGCCAGCCCTGGGCGGTCAACCTGATCGACCGGGACCGCATCGTCGCGGACGCGCGGGCGGCCCGCCGCGCCGGCGCCGACGTCGTCGTCCTCTCCCTGCACTGGGGTACGGAGTGGCAGGACGAACCCGACGAGGACCAGCTCGCGCTGGGCCGGGAACTCACGGCCTCCGTGACAGGTGGCCGCCCCGACATCGACCTGATCCTCGGCACCCACGCCCATGTCCCGCAGGCGTACGAGAACGTCAACGGCACCTGGATCGTCTACGGCATGGGTGACCACGTCTCCGGTGCGATGGTCAATCACGACGGCGCCCAGGATCCGCGCGGCAACGAGAGTTCGATGGGCCGCTTCACCTTCGCGCCGCCGGCGAAACCCGGGGAGCGCTGGACGGTCAGCAAGGCCGAATTCATTGCCCACCGGTTCGACCCCGTCACCGGGCGCGCGTGGAACCTCGACGCGGCCGTGGAGGGCGGAGCGGACCACCGGAGGGAAGCCCGTGACCGGATTCGCGACGTCGTCCTCAGCCGTGGAGCCGGCCAGGACGGACTCGTGATGGGGAAGTAGCCTGCCGGCGGGGTCGAGGCGTCCGGACGTCCGGGTGTCCGGAACGACGTCGATACGACCGCGGGGTCACGGGACGACCGTGACCGGCCAGCGCCCGGCCTTCACCAGCCGGACCGCCACCGAACCCACGAACCGGTGCCCGGCGGACTCCGACGCACCCACCACCACGGCGTCCGCCTTCAGCTCGTCCGCAGCCGTCACGAGCCCGTTGTAGGGATCGCCGCGGAAGGTGTGGAACTCCCAGCGGACATTCCATATGTCCTTGAGCCGCTCGGTCGCCGTCCTGATCTCGCTCACCAGCTCCTCGGCGATCTCCTCCGTCGCTCCGGAGACCGGTGCGCCCAGTGCTGCGCCGGCCGGGATCACGGGCTGGACGTAGACGAGGGCGAGCATGGCGTTCTGACGGCGTGCAAGGCCGGCGGCGTAGGCCGCGGCCCGCATCGACGAGTCGGTCCCGTCGATGCCCGCGACGATCACCTTGGGGCCGTCCGTGCCGCGTTCGAACCGGTCGTGTCGCTGGTCTGTCACGGCAGTGAGGTTATCCGCACTCCGGCGGGGAACCCGAGCCGGCCGGCGTGCGGACCGAGACGTCCCCGTCCGCCCCTGTCGGCGCACTCCCCCCATCGGGTGCACATTGCCGCGCACCTGGTGTCGCCGACAGGTCAGGGCCGTACAGCGTGCGAGCAGTTGGCCATGAAACATGATCAGATCCCGGCAGGACGCCGCACGCTCCTGCGCCTCGCCCTCGGGCTCGGGGCCGCCACCGTCGTACACATGATCGCCGCAGACCCGGCGGGTACGCCTCCGCGTCCGGGGGGAGAGCCGCCCACGGGTGCCGCCGGCTCTCCGGGGGGCGCGCGGACGCCCCCGGCCGGGTACCGCCTGCGGCCCATGACCTCCCACGCCCCGCCCCGGTTCCGGCCCGAAGCGCCACCGGTGCGCACCCGGCCGTTCGAGGAGCTGCCGGACCTGGGGCACGACGCCATGGTGCTCAGCTTCGACGACGGCCCGGACCCCTCGTACACACCGGACATCCTGGCCACCCTGCGCAGGTACGGGGTCCGGGCGATGTTCTTCGTCTGCGGGGAGATGGCGGAGGGCAACCAGGACCTGCTGCGTGAGATGGCGGCGGACGGGCACGTGGTCTGCAACCATTCCTGGTCGCACCCCCTGATCCCGGCGCTCCCCAGGCGCGCGATCCGTGCCGAGCTCGGCAGGACCAGCGACGTGATCGAGAGGACCCTGGGGGCAGCGCCGCTCTGGTACCGGGCCCCGTACGGAGCCTGGAACCGTAATTCCTTCGAGATCGGCGCCTCGATGGGCATGGAACCGATGGCCTGGACCGTCGACTCGCTGGACTGGACCACACCGGGTACATCCACCATCGTGCGCCGGATCCGGAAGGGCGCGGCACCGGGCGTCGTGGTGCTGTCGCACGACGCGGGCGGCGACCGGTCCCAGAGCGTCGCCGCCCTGCGCCGGTATCTGCCCGCGCTGATCGAGGACGGCTACCGACTGACCGTCCCGCACCGCACCTGACGGCCGCGGCGCGCCTTCCCGAAGGTCAGCGCGTCTCGACCAGCCGGGCGAAGACCACCACGTTCCCGTCGTACCCGCCGGCCTTCGAATAGCCGCCGCCGCACGTGATGACCCGGAGCTCGGAGTACCCGGTGTCGCCGTAGACCCGGGCTCCGGGGAAGTCGTTCTTGGAGAACACCTCGACCCCGTACACCTCGAACACCGCGACCCGGTCGTCGTAGCGGGCCACTTCGACGCGCAGGCCCTTCTGGAGGGAGCCCAGGCCGTAGAAGACCGCGGGGCCCGACAGGTTGTCCACGTGGCCGACCATGACGGCCGTGCCGCGCTGTCCCGGCGCGATGCCGTTCTGGTACCAGCCCGCGAGGTTCGGGTCCTGCGCGGGCGGCGCCTCGATCCAGCCGGCCGGATCCAGGTTCACGTCGATCACGGGGGCGTCCACCTGGATCGACGGGATCTGTACCCGGGCGGCGGGCGCGTACGGCAGCGGTTGTACCGGTTCGCCCTCGTCCGGTGCGGCGGCCGCCACGTCCCGGGGGCCCGCCACGGAGGCCGCTGCGGCGGGCTGCGGTGGTCCGGGGGAGGTCTCGACGCCATTACGCATGAGGGCGAGCCCGGTGAGCATCACCAGGGCGATCGCGCCCCAAGGTGTGCGTCTGCTCCGCTCGGCGCCCCAGTGGTCCCGGCCCATGGTTCTCCCTTCGTCGCGACATCGCAAACGCTAGGCGCGGGGCGGTGCGGCGGCGATCAGGGAAGAGCGAACGGGTGGCGGCCACGGGGGCGCCCTCTACTTCGGAGTAATCAGCAGATAAAAGTTCTGACGGTCCGTGACCTGCGGGTCCGTCAGATTTCGGGGCAGTCGCACGGCGTGTCGGATCACCGATGTGGAGCAGCGCCGAAGTGCAACATTTGCGGTATCTGGTGAGGGTTCGTCATGGGACGCGTTCTCGTCGATTCATCCCGGGGATCAGGACTCCGGGGCGCTTCCCGCTGGAGGTTCAAAGATGCGTGCTTCACGCACTCTCGCGGTGACCGCGACCGCATTCGCCGCGGTCGGGCTCGCTGCTCCGATGGCGATCGCCGGCGGCGGCCCTGGCGGCAACCCGAGCACCGCCCCGACCAACGTCACCGTCAACCCGTCCTCCGTCCACCAGGGCGCCACCCTGCAGGTCAGTGCAGAGGGATGCGGCCGAGCCGGCGGCAAGGTGTGGTCGAACGCCTTCCCGACGGTGAACCTCTCGCCCGGGCGCGTCGGCTACGCCACCCCCCGCATCCGGGACAACGCGACACCCGGGCAGTACAGCCTGTCCGTGAAGTGCAACGAGAGCGACAACAACTTCGGCAACGGCACCGGCGGTAACGGTGGCGACGGCGGTCAGGGCGGCAACGGCGGCCAGGGCGGTCAGGGCGGCAACGGCGATGAGCGCGGTGGCCGTGGCGACAACGACGCGTCCGTCGCGACCGCCCGCTTCACCGTGCTCCCCAGCCGGGGTGCGCAGGGCGGCCTCGGTGGCTCCATGGGGCCGAGCTCGATCGAGATGCAGATCGGAGGCGGTCTTGTCGCCGCGGCGGCTGTCGGCGGTGCCGTCTTCATCGTTCGCCGCCGGATGAGCCATGCGGCAATGTAAGGCGTCGAACCTCCCGCCCGGCCCGATACGCCCGTCGCCCCGAGTCCTGGACCAGGACCCGGGGCGACTGTCGTGCGCCGTGGAATTGTGTGGAAGCGTCAGTGCTGACGGCCGGTGCGCCGCTTGCGCAGGACGTACGTGGCCCCGGCTGCGGCGACCGTCACCAATGCGGCCCCGGCTGCGATCTCGCCGGGGTCCATGGTGTCGACACTGCCGCCGAGCCCGCCCAGTACACCGCTGGGAGACGCGGTGGAGCTGGTGGTGGGAGCGGTGGTGGGGGTGTTCGTGGGGGAACTCGTGGCACCGCTCGTGATGGAGAGGTCGGCCGTCCGCGTCGAGTTGCCGCAGCGGAAGGTCACCTCGTAGACAGCCCCGCGCCTGGCGTCCCAGTCCACCGTGACGGTGGCCGACCTGCCTCGCGGGATGGTGGTCGTGTCGAACACACCCGAGAACGCGGTCGCGTCACTGGTGCACCCCATCGCGCCGAGGGTGACCTGGCCCCCCGGCGCGACCGTCGACGGTGTGATGGTCGGCGTGAACGAGGACGTGCTGCCTGTGAGCACGTGGGCCGATGCGGCCGGTGCCATCAGGAAGCAGGCGGCCGCGCCCAGTAGGGCGGCGGGTGCGACACGTATCGCGCGCATGGTGGATCCTCCGGGTCCCCGAGGAGCAGCTGCGGAACGGATTTCCGCAAGGCATGAGAAATGCACCTCGATGCCCGAAACGCTAGAAGTGGTACATATCACCCGCGATCGGGGTCCGGCAAATGGGGCAGCCTTGTCCCTCGGCCGGCGCACCCGCAGGCCGTCCTATCCGCCCGTGGCGTGCGGGAACAGATCGGTGAACGGGGCAGGGGTGGCGGAGATGCCCCGGCCGAAGGGGGCGTCGAAATCCCAGATCAGGAAGAGCAGGAAGGCGATCAAGACGCTGAAGAGACCGGCGAGCAGCAGTTCGCGGAACGTTCTGCGGATCTGGAGCGTGAAGATCAGCCCGACCGTGACCAGCGCCCCCGTGATCAGGCCGAACCATACGACTCCCGGCATGGTCGCGCCCGCGTTCTGGCCCCGGGAGCCCCGCGCGTCGTCGACGGCGGCCACCTGGTCCACCAGCGGTTGGTACGCCTGCCCCTCGTGGTCCGTACGCGGCCTGTACTCCGTGACGTCGGCCCGCAGCCGGTCCAGGAGCCGTGTTCCCTCCTCGGTGAGGCTGCTGTGCTCCGTCATCGCCCTCCACTCCTCGTCGACGACGTACGAGACGTAGGCGTCGACATCGCCGCGGATCCGGTCGCGTACCTCGACCGGGTACACGGCTGCCCGCGCGCTGACCTCGTGCAGCGCCTGGGCCTCCAGGCGTACCGATTCCTGGGCGGCACTGCGGCCCTCCCAGACGCCCGCGATGGCCAGGCCGAGCACGATCGCGTACACCACGCCGATCATCATGGTCATGTACTCGATGACGTCGGGCGTCTCTGACGGATCGTCGTCCTCGCCGATACGGCGGTTGTTGAGGACTGCGATGGTCAGGACGACGGCGCAGGCCGAGGCCATGGCAATGGTCAGAACAAGCCATTCCGACATGGGCTTCCTTCATCGGTCTTCTGGGTCTTCATCGGTCATCGGTCATCGGGACGAGCGGGGCCGCAGTACGGCCACCGCGAAGACGGCGGGAGCTGTGATCACCAGGGTGAGCGAGACCAGCGAAGGGCCGGCCCGGGGCGTTTTGCGGGCCGGTTTCCGGTAGGCGGGGAGTGCCACAGGCCTGGGGGAGGGCGGTGCGGGACGTGCCGTGGGCGACGGCGGTGGCGGCGTGGGTTCCGGTTCCGGTTCGGGCGGCGCGGGGGCCGGAGGGGGTGGAGGTGGCGGTGGTGGAGGGGGCGGCGGTGGAGGGGGCGGGGGAGGCGGTGGTGGAGCGGGCGGAGGGGGCGGAGGCGGGGCCGGTTCGGGCTCGGCGATGACCGCCTCGCACTGCCCGTCACCCGACACGGCGACCGACGAACTGCCGTCCCCCTGACCGATGGAGGCCACCGCGCAGTTGTCACCGACCGCGGGCGCCGGGACGGCGGACAGCCAGAGCAGGGAGGTGGCGGCTATGAGCCGCACGATGCGTGATCCGTACACGCCGGGGATCATGTTCCCCGTTGCCCCGCGGCACGCGGAGCGGGAAGTCGATTCGCCTGATGGTGGGGACATTCGTCGATTCGCGTTTGCGGCCGGAGAAACTTTTTCGGTGACCCGTTGAACGGACGGGGACCACTCGCCCGTACCTAGAGCCATGAACGACGCGGACTCGCGTCGCAACCGGCAGAAGGACAACGGGAGTCGACATGAATACCTGGCGGAACGCCTCGCTCGCGGTGACGACGGTGGCCCTGTTGGCGCTGACGACGGCGTGCGGTCAGGAGAAGGGCACCGCGACCCCCAACGGCCAGGCCGTGGGCAACGCGGCCCCCGCGCAGCAGCCGGCCGACAGTGGATACGGCTCGGACGGGGGCTACGGCTCCGACACGGGTGCTGACGCGGCGGGACCGAAGAAGGCCGGGCAGCTCGCGGTGTGGGACAGCAAGGAACTGGGCAAGGTGCTGACCGACAGCGAGGGCTTCACGCTCTACCGCTTCGACAAGGACACCGCGAGCCCACCGAAGTCGAATTGCGAGGGCGACTGTGCGAAGACCTGGCCGGTGGTGCTCGCGGGTGACGCCAAGGCCGCGGCGGGGACCGATGCCGCACTGATGGGTGAGGTCGCACGGGCCGACGGCACCAAGCAGCTGACCGTCGACGGCTGGCCGATGTACCGGTACGCGAAGGACACCGGGCCCGGAGAAGCGAACGGGCAGGGCGTCGGAGGTACGTGGTTCGCCTCGGCTCCGGACGGGAAGAAGGCCGCGGTGAACGCGGATGGCCCCGCCGGTGCGGAACCCGCCGATCTCGCCGGACTTTCGGTTCGTAAGGACCCGAAACTCGGAGAGATCGTCGTCGACAAGCGAGGCATGACGGTTTACCGCTTCAAGAAGGACTCGGCATGGCCGATGAAGACCGCGTGCACGGGAGAGTGCCTCAAGAAGTGGCCCGTCGTCAGTCCCGTGTCGAAGAATGATGTCGAGGGCGTCACCACCAAGGGATTCACCACCTTCGACCGTCCCGACGGCATCAAGCAGCAGACCCTCGACTGCTGGCCGATCTACACCTTCTCCGGTGACCTCGAGCCCGGAGACACCAACGGCCAAGGTGTCGGGGGCACATGGTACGCGGTGGCGCCCGACTCGAAGCTCGTCGGCGCTTCCAAGTAGTACCGAAGAGGCCTTGCAGTGCCGGTCCGTCGCTGGGTGTTTACGCGCAGCGACGGACCGGTTGCACATGCCACCGGTGTGTGACCAATAACGGATCTCTAATTTCCGTTTCCACTCGCTCTCTTGGCGGTCGATCAGTAGCCTCTGGTCAACACTGACCATGAACATGGCCGGATCGCCGTGGCGACTTGTTGGAGACATCGATGGAGCGTCCCGCCTGGGCACCGCAGGGCATTGACATCTCGGTGCCGAGCGTGTCTCGCATGTACGACTTCTATCTGGGCGGTTCGCACAATTTCGAGGTGGACCGGGAAGCGGCCCGTAAGGCCATGGAGTTCATGCCGGGCCTTCCCAAGATCATGCAGGCGAATCGCGCATTTATGCGCCGGGCCGTCCACTACGCCACCACTTCGGGTATCAGCCAGTTCCTGGACATCGGATCGGGCATACCGACGTTCGGGAACGTCCATGAAGTCGCCCAGGCGGCCGACCCGGAGGCCCGGATCGCGTACGTCGACCACGATCCGGTCGCGGTCGCACACAGCCAGGCGGTGCTGGAGGGCAACGAGCGGACCGTGGTCGCCGCGGCGGATCTGCGCAAGCCCGCGGAGATCCTGGAGAGCCCGGAGATCCGCGGACTGCTCGACTTCGACAAGCCGGTGGCCCTGCTGCTCGTGGCGGTGCTCCACTTCGTCGAGGACGCCGACTCCCCGTACGAGGCGGTCGCCGAGCTGCGCGAGTCGCTGGCTCCCGGCAGCCTGCTCGTCCTGACCCACGCCTCGTACGAGGGGATTCCGCTTTCCCAGGAGGACGCTGGCGGCACGGTCGGCGTCTACCGCAACATCCGCAATCCGCTGATCATGCGGTCCCGCGAAGAGGTCAGCCGCTTCTTCGACGGATACGAGATGGTCGAGCCCGGCCTCGTCTCGATGCCCGACTGGCGTCCCGAGAACCCCGAGGCGCGGGCGCAGGAAGACCCGTTCGCCTTCTCGGGCTTCGCCGGGGTTGGACGCAAGGCGTGAGCATTCCCGCCCAGGCGTCCGGCGCACCGGACGCGGAACCGGACGGCCCCGAGGGCCGGCTCCGGAGATTCGCCACCATCTGGAGCCGGGCGATCTTTCCGTCCACGGCCACGTCCATGACCCGTCCGGAGTTCGAGCAGCATCTGCTGCCGCTCGCCCGGGAGCTCAGCCAGATCCTTCACGCACGGCCCTTCGACGCGGCCTCCGCACATCGGGTGGGGGCCGCACTGGTGGCCGCCCACTGCACGGATCCCGACGCCCTCAGCTCCACACTCGGCGTCGTCGACTCGTACCTGGTGCTCTACTGCGGCAACAACGGCCCAGCGGAGCTGTCGACCGAGGACGGCCGGGCCCGTTGTGCGCGGATGCAGCACGCGCTCGCCGGCGGATTCACCCAGGCTCTGCGCGAGCGGACGCTCGTCGAGCAGGAAGCCATCGCCCGCTCGGCGCTCACCGCCCGCTCGCACGCCGAGCAGGCGCTGCACGCGACGGAGGCGCGGTTCCGTGCCGTGTTCAAGGACGCGGCCATCGGGATCGGAATCGCCGACCTCGAAGGCAACATCCTGGAGATCAACGACACGCTCACCCGGATGTTCGGGGGCCTGGAGAACCACGTCCGCAGCCACAAGGTGAACGAGTGGGTCCACCCCGAGGACTCGCCGCAGGTATGGAGGTACTACAACGAGCTGGTGCGCGGAGAACGTGAGCACTACCGCGTGGAGAAGGCCTACTACCGCAACGACGGCACCGTGCTGTGGACCAACCTCACGGTCTCGCTGCTGCGCGACACCGAGGGCAGGCCGGAGTACCAGCTCGCCCTCATGGAGGACACCACCGAGCGGCGGCTGCTCAACCTGAGGCTGCGCTACGAGGCCACGCACGACGCGCTCACGGGGCTGCCCAACCGGACCCTGTTCTTCGAGCGTCTGGAGAAGGCGCTCGCCGCCCAGGACGGCATGCGCTTCGGCCTCTGCTATCTCGACCTCGACGGGTTCAAGGCGATCAACGACAGCCTCGGCCACGCGGCGGGCGACCGGCTCCTGGTCGAGGTCGCCGACCGGTTGCAGAGCTGCGCGACGGCCCGGGGCGAGATGGTCGCACGCCTGGGCGGGGACGAGTTCGTCGCCCTGACGACCGGTCCGCGTACCGAGGACGAGGTCGACGAGCTCGCCGGACGGATCCTCTCGGCGCTCGCCACGCCCATCCGGCTCGACGGCCGGGAACTGACGGTACGGGGGTCCATCGGCGTCGTCGAGGGGCCGTCGGGCGAACGTACCGCCGCCGAGGTACTGCGCAGCGCCGACATCACCATGTACCGCGCCAAGTCGGCGGGTGGCAACCGGTTCGCCATCGCCGACGCCGAGGCCGACGCCCGTGCCATCACCCGGCACGGGCTGACGACGGCTCTGCCCGCTGCCCTGGACCGCGGCGAGTTCTTCATCGAGTACCAGCCGTTGGTGCACCTGGGCGACGGCAGCGTGCACGGTGCGGAGGCGCTCGTGCGCTGGTGTCACCCGCAGCACGGTGTGCTGGGCCCCGACCGGTTCATTGCGCTCGCCGAGCACACCGGGCTGATCGTGCCGCTCGGCCGCTGGGTGCTGGAGGAGTCCGTCCGCCAGGCCAAGTACTGGACGGAGCGTCACACCGACGGCGGTCCGCTCCGGATCAACGTCAACCTCTCGCCGACGCAGCTGCACCACCCGAGGCTTGTCGCCGAGACCGTCGACGTCCTGGAACGATACGGACTGGATCCGGGCGCTCTGTGCCTGGAGGTGACCGAGTCGGCGCTGATCGGTGCCGACGACGATCTCCTCAAGCCGCTGCGGCAGTTGGCGGAGATGGGCGTCGACATCGCTCTGGACGACTTCGGGACCGGCTACTCGAACCTGGCGAACCTGCGCCGTCTGCCCGTGAGCGTGCTGAAGCTGGATCGTTCCTTCACGCAGGGCATGCAACACCATCCGGCCGACCCGGTCGACCTGAAGATCGTCGAGGGGATCGTCTCGCTCGCCCACAGCCTGGACCTCGCGGTCACCGTGGAGGGCGTGGAGACCGGCGCCCAGGCCGAGCAGTTGCGCCGGCTGGGCTGCGACACGGCTCAGGGCTGGTACTACGCGCGACCGGGGGCGCCGGACCGCATTCATTCCCTGCTCCTGGCGGACGCGGTCTGAGGGACTCGTCCTCAACCGCCGTACTCGGTAAGGCGCTTCGTCCTCAGCCGCCGGACGGGCCGGACCGGCCGGCGGTTGGGGACGCGGTGGGCGGCACTGCCGTGTCCGGTCCGTCCGCGGCTCCGGGCCCGTCGGCGCCCATGGCCAGGAGTACCCGCCGCAGTTCCCGCGCCGCCCGCGGCGGCGCGACGTCGCTGCGGTGCGCGAGCGCGATGGTGCGCCGCAGGCCGGGCGGGGCCAGCGGTGTCGTTCGCAGGTCGTGGCCGGCCCGTACGGCGACCATGCGGGGGACAACGGCGATCCCGAGCCCCGCCCGTACGAAGCCCAGCACGGCGTCCATCTCGCCGCCCTCCACCGTGAACGACGGCTCGAAGCCCTCCGCGCGGCAGGCGGCCACCGTCAGCTCCCGCAGGTCGTAGCCGTGCCGGAACATCACCATCGGCTCGTCCGCGAGATCCGCGATGCGGACGCGCCCCTCGTGGCCGGGAGCCGGCCGGGCGGGCGACGACAGCACCACCAGGTCCTCCTGCAGCAGCTCCACCGTGGTCAGCGCGGGCGACGCGGCGGGCAGCGGCAGCACGAGGAACGCGAGATCCAGCGCGCCCCGGGCCAGCCCCCGTACGAGGTCGTGGGAGCCGCCCTCCTCGATCAGGAGCTGGACCCCCGGATGCAGATCGTGGAAGGCGCGCAGCATGTCGGGCAGCAGACCCGTGCAGATGCTCGGGGTGGCGCCCAGCCTGATCCGCCCCCGGCGCAGCTGCACCAGTTCCTGCACCTCGTGCCGTGCCGTCTCGGCGTCCGCCAGGATCCGGCGGGCCAGTGGCAACAGTGCCTCGCCCGCGTCGGTGAGCGCGATGTTGCCCCGGGCGCGGCTGAACAGCTCGGCGCCCAGCTCGTTCTCCAGCGCCTTGATCTGCTGCGAGAGCGACGGCTGCGAGACGTGCACCTCCTCGGCGGCCCGGGTGAAGTGCTTCGCCTCGGCGACCGCCACGAAATAGGTGAGCTGTTGGAAGTGCATGGAACCGACGATAGCGGCCTGCATAGTGAATGCCTATGGACATGAGTAGTTTCATGTCTTGGACCGATGGTGCCCTTCGGCCCTAGCGTCGTGTCCATGGCATTGGCAACGCGGACGGACCGACGGCCGTCCATGACGCGTACGCTCTGGGGCTCGTCCGTCGGCAAGAAGATGATCATGGCTGTGAGTGGCCTGATCATGCTCGGATATCTGAGCGTCCACATGCTCGGCAACCTGAAGATCTTCTTCGGGTCCGACGAGTTCGACCACTACGCCCACTGGCTCCGGACCCTCGGTGAACCCTTCCTGCACTACGAGTGGGCCCTGTGGATCATCCGCGTGGTGCTCGTCGCGGCCGTCGTACTGCACGCCGTGTCCGCGTACCAGCTGAGCCGCCGCGACATCAGGGCGCGCCCGATCGCGTACGTCCACAAGAAGGCGCGCGCGAGTTACGCCACCCGCACCATGCGCTGGGGCGGCATCATCCTGGCGCTGTTCATCGTCTGGCACATCCTCGACCTGACGACCGGCACCGTGCACACCGGCGGATTCCAGTCCGGACACCCGTACCAGAACGTGCTCGACACCTTCTCCACCTGGTACGGCAACGCCGTCTACATCGTCGCGGTGCTCGCCATGGGCCTGCACGTCCAGCACGGATTCTGGAGCGCGGCGCAAACCCTCGGCGTGGGCAACGCGACCCGCGACAGGGTGCTGAAGACCTTGGCCGACATCTTCGCCGTGGTGCTGACGGTGGGCTTCGTCTCCGTTCCCCTGGCGGTCATGACCGGAGTGGTGAGCTGACATGAGGGACTACACGAACTACGCGACCGGCGAACCCGTCGTCGACACCAAGGCGCCCGAAGGACCCGTCGCCGAGCGCTGGGACACCCGCCGCTTCCAGGCGAGACTGGTCAACCCGGCCAACCGCCGCAAGCACACCGTCATCGTCGTCGGCACCGGACTGGCCGGCGGCTCGGCAGGTGCGACCCTCGCCGAACAGGGTTACCACGTCGTCCAGTTCTGCTTCCAGGACTCACCGCGGCGCGCCCACTCCGTAGCCGCGCAGGGCGGAATCAACGCCGCGAAAAACTACCGCAACGACGGCGACTCCGTCCACCGGCTCTTCTACGACACGGTCAAGGGCGGCGACTTCCGCGCCCGCGAGTCCAACGTCCACCGGCTCGCCCAGATCTCCGTCGAGATCATCGACCAGTGCGTGGCCCAGGGTGTTCCCTTCGCGCGCGAGTACGGCGGCCTCCTGGACAACCGCTCATTCGGCGGCGTCCAGGTCTCCCGTACCTTCTACGCCCGCGGACAGACGGGACAGCAGCTCCTCCTCGGGGCCTACCAGGCGCTGTCCCGCCAGATCGCCGCAGGCAACGTCGAACTGCACGCCCGTACCGAGATGCTCGATCTGATCGTCGTCGACGGGAAGGCCCGCGGCATCGTCGCCCGCGACCTGGTCACCGGGAGGATCGACACGCATTTCGCCGACGCGGTCGTCCTGGCCAGCGGCGGCTACGGCAACGTGTTCTACCTGTCGACGAACGCCATGAACTCCAACGCCACCGCCGTCTGGCGGGCCCACCGGCGCGGCGCGTACTTCGCCAACCCGTGCTTCACCCAGATCCACCCCACCTGCATCCCGCGCACCGGTGACCACCAGTCCAAGCTGACGCTGATGAGCGAGTCACTGCGCAACGACGGGCGCATCTGGGTCCCCAGGGCCAAGGGCGACGACCGCCCCGCCAACCGGATCCCGGAGGACGAGCGGGACTACTACCTGGAGCGCATCTACCCGGCCTTCGGTAACCTCGTACCCCGCGACATCGCCTCACGCGCCGCGAAGAACGTCTGCGACGAGGGCCGCGGAGTCGGCCCCGGCGGGCAGGGCGTCTACCTCGACTTCGCCGAGGCCATCCAGCGGCTCGGCAGGGACAAGGTCGAGGAGAAGTACGGCAACCTCTTCGACATGTACGCGCAGATCACCGCGGAGAACCCGTACGAGACCCCGATGCGGATCTACCCTGCCGTGCACTACACGATGGGCGGGCTCTGGGTCGACTACGACCTGCAGACCACGATCCCCGGCCTCTTCGCGATCGGCGAGGCCAACTTCTCCGACCACGGGGCCAACCGGCTCGGGGCGTCCGCGCTGATGCAGGGCCTCGCCGACGGCTACTTCGTCCTGCCGTCGACCATCAACGACTACCTGGCCCGCCACCCGCACGCCGAGGAGATCGACGCCGACCACCCGGCGGTCACCGAAGCCCTCGCGGAGACCGAGGACAGGCTGAATCTGCTCCTCGCCGTCGACGGCGACCGCACCCCCGACTCCTTCCACCGTGAGATCGGCGCACTCATGTGGGAGTTCTGCGGCATGGCCCGTACCGAGGAAGGGCTACGCAAGGCACTGGACCGGATCCCGGAGATCCGGGAGGAGTTCTGGCGCCGCATCAAGGTGCCCGGTACCGGCGAACAGTTCAACCAGTCCCTGGAGAAGGCCAACCGGATCGTCGACTACCTGGAGCTCGCCGAGCTCATGTGCCTCGACGCCCTGCACCGCGCCGAATCCTGCGGCGGCCACTTCCGCGAGGAGTCGCAGACCCAGGACGGCGAAGCCGCCCGCCGGGACGAGGAGTTCTCCTACGCCGCCGCCTGGGAGTTCGACGCCACCGGCGACGCCCCCGTCCTGCACAAGGAAGACCTCGTCTTCGAGTACGTCCACCCCACCCAGCGGAGCTACGCATGAAGCTCACCCTGCGCGTCTGGCGCCAGCAGAACGCCGAGGCGCCCGGCGCCATGGCCACCTACGAAGTCGACGGCATCTCGCAGGACATGTCGTTCCTGGAGATGCTCGACACCCTCAACGAGGAACTCATCCTCGGCGGGGACGAGCCCGTCGCCTTCGACCACGACTGCCGCGAAGGCATCTGCGGCGCATGCAGCCTCGTCATCAACGGCGATGCCCACGGCCCGGAACGTACCACCACCTGCCAGCTCCACATGCGCTCCTTCCAGGACGGCGACACGATCGACATCGAGCCGTGGCGCGCCTCCGCCTTCCCGGTCGTCAAGGACCTCGTCGTGGACCGTTCGGCCTTCGACCGCATCATCCGGTCCGGCGGATACATCTCCGCCCCGACCGGCACGGCGCCCGACGCGCACGCCACCCCCGTGCCCAAGCCGGATGCCGATTTCGCCTTCGAGCACGCCGAGTGCATCGGCTGCGGAGCCTGCGTCGCGGCCTGCCCCAACGGATCAGCGATGCTCTTCACCTCGGCGAAGATCAACCATCTCAACGTGCTCCCGCAGGGCGCACCCGAGCGCGAGACAAGGGTGCTCGACATGGTCGCCACCATGGATGAAGAAGGCTTCGGCGGCTGCACCCTGACCGGCGAGTGCGCCACGGCCTGCCCCAAGGGCATCCCGCTGCCCTCGATCGCGGCCATGAACAAGGAGTGGCTGCGGGCCACCCGCAAGGTACGCCGCTGACCCCGCTGACCCCGCTGACCCCGCTGACCCCGGTACACAGCTCTGCCGGTGGTCCTCCCCGTCGATGCCGAACAGGGGAGGACCACCGGCAGTGTGGAGCGAGGCTCTACACCATCGGGTCCATTCCGCGGTCCCGCATGCTGCTCTCCTGCTCGCTCTGCTCCTGCAGGCGGCGGGCCTTGTCCTGGAGCCGCCGGCGCTGCTCGGGGTCGGAGGCGCGCTCTGCGGCCTCCTTCAGTTCCTGCGCCTTGGCACGCAGCTGCCGGGCACGGCCGCCGGGTTCACCTGCAACGCTCATGATCACTCCTGAATCGGTGGGGGAGCGGACAGCATCAGCGAATCAGCGCATCGCCGAACCTGCATCTCGGGACCGGGCCCGCTTCCCTTCGACGGCGTCGGCTGCTCCTGGAGGAACGAGGAGCAGCCGCGTACGGGTCCCGGCTCAGGAACCCACTGCTGCGAGTTCCTTGTCGACCTCGTGGAGGAAGTCCGGAAGGTCGTCCGGTGTGCGCGAGGTGACCAGGAGCCAGCCGCCGGTGTCGTCGCTGACGACCGGCTCGTCGACCCAGTTGCCGCCCGCGTTGCGGATGTCCGTCCGCAGTGAGGCGTACGAGGTGAGGGTCTTGTTCTCGACGACTCCCGCCTCGACCAGCACCCATGGCCCGTGACAGATGGCCGCCACCGGGCGGCCCGACGACGTGAACGAGCGGACGAGGTCCATGGCGGGCTCCTGCAGCCGCAGCGAGTCGGCGTTGAGTGTTCCGCCGGGGACGAGCAGCAGGTCGTAGCCGGCCGGACCGGCATCGGTCAGCGTCAGGGACGGCCGCACGTTCTCGCCGGGGTCCCTGTCGCCGACGAGCGTCCGCACGACGTCCAGGGACTCGGCGGCGATGTCCACGGCGGCTCCGCGGCCGCGGAGATGCCGCGCGGGCAGCACGAGTTCGTCCTGTTCGACGCCGTAGTTGGTCACGATCACGAGCACTCGGCGTCCGCTGAGGTCATTGCCCGTCATACGCCTGTCCTTTCGCCATGTCTTCTAGGGTGAGCGGGTGAATGACGATGCCCGGCCGCTGGCCGTGTTCGACCTGGACGGGACGCTCGCGGACAGCGGCCACCGACAGCACTTCCTCGAAGGCGCCCGGCGCGACTGGGGAGGGTTCTTCGCCGCGGCGGTCGACGACCCCCCGCTGGAGGAGGGAGTGAGCCTGGCCCTGTCGAGCGCCGAGGAGTGCGAGATCGTGTACCTCACCGGCCGCCCCGAGCGGTGCCGCCGGGACACCCTGGCGTGGCTGGAGCAGCAAGGGCTGCCGCGTGGCCACGTGCACATGCGGCGCAACGACGACAGGCGGCCGGCCCGCCGCACCAAGGTGGAGATCCTGAAGCGGCTGGGCCGGGAGCGTGAGGTGCGGGTCCTCGTCGACGACGACGAACTGGTCTGCGATGCGGCCGAACTGGCGGGATTCGCGGTGGTACGTGCCCGTTGGGCCGTGCCGTCGTCGTCGCTCAAGGACGCGCAGGAGCGCGAGGGCCGTACCTGATCAGGCCTTCCCGTCGAGACGGAAGCCGACCTTGAGGCCCACCTGGTAGTGGGCGATCCGGCCGTTCTCGATATGCCCCCGCACCTGTGTCATCTCGAACCAGTCGAGATTGTGCAACGTTTCGGAAGCTCTTGCGACGCCGTTACGGATCGCCGCGTCGAGGCCCTCCTCGGAGGTTCCTACGATCTCGGTGACCCGATAGGTGTGATTAGACATCTAATGTCTCCTTTCCTGATTCCACGGTGCCTCACTCCGCGTCGGCGCGCGAGGGATCGCGGTTCTCGCACTCCCGACGGCAGGGCCCTTGACCTGCCGATTGGTCCATACCAAACTCCGAGCCACAACCCGTGCGAGCGCCGCCCGCAGTCCCCCCACCCGGGTCCTGTTCCTCGTGCCGTTCCGCAGAAGGTGACCCTCGTGAAATTCCGCAAACTGGCCGGAGCCGTCGCGCTCGTTTCCTCCGTCGCGCTGGGTGGCTGCGGCTACCTGCCCGGCGGGGGTCCCGACAGCCGCACGGTGACCGTCTGGCTGATGCAGGACAGCGCTTCCCAGGGCTTCCTGGACCGCTTCACGGAGTCGTACGAGAAGGAGAACCCCGACATCGAACTGGAGTTTGTCATCCAGGAATGGGGCGGTATCGGCCCCAAGGTCCTGGAAGCACTCGACAGCGACGACGCCCCGGACGTCATCGAGGTCGGCAACACCCAGGTCGCGCAGTACGCGGAGAGCGGTGGACTGCGCGACCTCACCCTCGAGTCCATGCGTGACCTGGGCAGCGAGGACTGGCTTCCGGGCCTGGCGCAGCCGGGCAGCATCAGCGGTCAGCAGTACGGAATCCCCTGGTACGCGGCCAACCGTGTCGTCATCTACAACAAGGACCTCTTCGCCCAGGCGGGGGTCACGGCGCTGCCCAGGACGCGTGAGGAGTGGATCGAGACCAGCGAGAAGCTCGACAGCGACGGCCGCCAGGGCATCTACCTCGCGGGCCAGAACTGGTACGTCCTCGCCGGATTCATCTGGGACGAGGGCGGTGAACTCGCCGACGAGAACGGCGGGGACTGGCAGGGGGCGCTCGGCTCACCCGCCGCCCTGAGGGGGATGGACTTCTACAAGGAGCTCCAGGCGCTCGGCGACGGCCCCAAGGACGCGGACGAGCAGACACCCCCGCAGACGGACGTGTTCGCCAAGGGTGATGTCGCCCAGATCATCTCCGTGCCGGGCAGCGCCGCCCTCATCGAGCAGGCGAATCCGGACCTCAAGGGCAAGCTCGGCTACTTCCCCATACCGGGCAAGACCGCGGAGAACCCGGGCGCCGTCTTCACCGGCGGGTCGGACCTGATCGTGCCGAACAAGGCCGACGAGCGGGCCGCGGGCATCGACGTCATCACGGCCCTGGCGAGCGAGAAGTGGCAGACGGACCTTGCCAGGACGATGAGCTACGTGCCCAACAAGCCCGCTCTCGCCCGAGTCATCGAGGGCCAGGAAGGAACGGCCGCGATGGCCGAGGGGGCCACCCAGGGCCGTGCCACACCCAACTCCCCCCACTGGGCCGCCGTCGAGGCCGAGAACCCCATCAAGCCGTACATGACGGCCGTGCTGCAGGGCGGCGATCCGGCGAGGGAGGCGGAGGCGGCGTCAAAACGCATCACCACGAAGCTCACCACGGGCTGACGGCCCGGAGAGACGGCCGGATCCGGCCCCCGGGATTCAGCCGTCGCACATCCCCGCTCTCCGTAGCGGTCATGCCAAGTCCAGTCGGTCACGGAAGAAGTAGGGGGCCGGGCTGTCGCACTCCAGCGGAAGCCCGGCAGCCGCCCTGCTGATCCGTCCCCGGAGACTGCCATGACCGTGCTGCCCCTGCCCCTCACCTCGCCCGTTCCCGTCCCTGCCCCGGCGGTCCCTCCGCAGGGCGGGGCCCCCACCGCCCCCTCGGAGTACCGGGTCTCGCTCGCCACCTGCGAGGAGGACGTACGCGCCGCCCAGCGCCTGCGCCACCAGGTCTTCGCCGGTGAACTCGGCGCCCGGCTCGACGGCCCCGAACCGGGCCTGGACAGCGACGCCTTCGACGTCCACTGCGATCACCTGCTGGTACGCGAAGTGGCCACCGGAGACGTCGTCGCCACCTACCGGCTCCTGCCGCCCGAAGGGGCCGCGCGGGCCGGCGGGCTGTACGCGGAGGGCGAGTTCGACCTCAGCCGGCTCGGACCGATACGCGACGACCTGGTCGAGGTCGGCCGTTCGTGTGTCCACCCGGCCCACCGCGACGGCGCGGTGATCGCGCTGATCTGGGCCGGCCTCGCCCGCTACATGGAGCGCACGGGCCACACCTGGCTGGCCGGCTGCTGCTCCGTACCCCTCGCCGACGGCGGCGCGCTGGCGGCCAGGAGCTGGGACACCGTACGCACCCACAACCTGGCCCCCGAGAAGTACTGGGTCACTCCCCACCGCCTCTGGGACGCCTCAGGGCACCCCGCGGGGGGCCCGGGAGGCCGGGCCGCGCTGCCGCCCCTGCTGCGCGGCTATCTGCGCCTCGGCGCCTGGGTCTGCGGAGCCCCCGCCCACGACCCGGACTTCGACGTCGCCGACCTCTACGTCCTGCTCTCCATGCGCCGCACCGACCCGCGCTACCTGCGCCACTTCCTCTCGCTCGCCCCACTGCGATGAGTGCCTGGCTGCCCATGGCCCCGTGCACCCCGCACGACTGCGCGGGACACCGGGGCGAGCGTCGTGCACCGCTGTCCGCCGCCGCCCTGCTGTTCGCCGGGTGCACGCTCACGCTGCTCGGGGTGCTCTGCGTACCGGGCGTGCTCCTCCTGGGCGGGGCGGGCCGGGACCGGCTGGTGCGCGGGTGGGCGTACACGGTGGTGCGGGCCTTCGGCGTACGCGTACGCGTCACCGGCCTGCCGGAGACCGCGCCACGCGCTCCGGCGGGGGAGCTCGTGGTCGCCAACCACGTCTCCTGGCTGGACATCCCGCTCGTCGCCGCCGTCTTCCCGGCCCGGATGGTCGCCAAGAGCGAGATCCGGACCTGGCCGCTGCTCGGACCGCTGGCCGCCCTCGGCGGCACGCTGTTCATCGAACGGGACCGGCTGCGGGCCCTGCCGGGCGCGGTACGGACCGTTGCCCAGGCATTGGGCTCAGGAGCGCGGGTCGCCGTCTTCCCGCAGGGCAGCACCTGGTGCGGCCGCAGCACCGGCGGCCGCTTCCGGCCCGCCGCTTTCCAGGCGGCGATCGACGCGGGCGCCGCGGTCCGGCCGGTGCGCATCCGGTACCGGACCGCGGACCTGAGCACCGCGGGTGCCGCGGCCTTCGTCGGGGACGATCCGCTCGCCGCCTCCCTCTGGAGGGTGGTGACGGCCGCCGGGCTCACGGCCGAGATCAGCGTCCTCGCACCGATCCCGGCCGGCAGTGAGCCCGACAGACGTTCACTCGCGCGGGCCGCTCAGTCGGCCGTCGCCAGGGACAGCGCGAACCGGCCCGCGGAATCCGTCCACCACTGAGCCAGCCGCAGTCCCGCCGCGGCCAGTTCGTCCCGTACCCCCTCCTTGCGGAACTTCGCCGAGACCTCCGTGCGCAGCTCCTCACCCTCCTCGAACGACACCTCCAGATCCAGCTCCCGGATCTTCACGGTCTGGGCCCGCCGGGAGCGCAGCCGCATCTCGATCCACTCGTGCTCCGGGTCCCACACGGCCACATGGTCGAAGTCGTCGAGCTGGAAGTCCGCTCCCAGCTCGCGGTCCACCACCGTCAGGACGTTCTTGTTGAACGCGGCCGTCACCCCGGCCGCGTCGTCGTACGCCGCGACGAGCGTCGCCTCGTCCTTGACCAGGTCCGTGCCGAGCAGCAGGCTGTCGCCGGGCACCAGGCGTGCCCGTACGGACTTCAGGAACTCCGCGCGCTCCTGGGGCAGCAGATTGCCCAGCGTGCCGCCCAGGAAGGCCACCAGCCGCGGCCCCGGGCTGTCGGGCAGGTCCAGGGCGTGGGTGAAGTCGGCGATGAGGGCGTGCACGGAGAGTCCGGGACGCTCGGCCAGCAGCGCCTCGGCCGCGCCCTTCAGGGCGCTCTCGCTGACATCGACGGGTACGTAGGTGTGCAGCCCGGGCAGTGCGTCCAGCAGATGCCTGGTCTTCTCCGAGGAACCGGATCCCAGCTCGATCAGGGTCCGCGCCCCGGACGCCGCCGCGATGTCCGCGGAGTGCGCGATCAGGATCTCCCGTTCCGCACGGGTCGGGTAGTACTCGGCCAGCCGGGTGATCTCCTCGAACAGGTCGCTGCCGTGCGCGTCGTAGAACCATTTGGGTGGCAGCGTCTTCGGGTGCCGGGTCAGGCCGCTCAGCACGTCGGCGCGTAGCGCCGCGTCCGTCGCGTCCAGCGGCAGGGTGCGGGTCAGCAGAAAGGGACTCACTCAGTGGGCTCCTTGAGCGGGGTGAGTAGAACGTCGGTGCGGGTCGCGGCCAGCAGAGTGCGGTCGGGAACCTCGCGCCAGTACGGATCGTCGTCGTACGGCTCCGAGGCCACCACCATGCGGCGGCCCGGTTGGTCGAGATACCAGAGCGAGTCGCCCCACGCGGTCGCCACGATCGTGGAGCCGTCGGTGAGCAGCAGGTTGAGGCGCGAACCGGGGGCGGCCGAGGCGATGTCGACAACGGTGTCGGCGACCGCCTGCGGTATCGCGTCGCCCGCGGCTATCCGGTGGAGGATCAGCGCCCAGATCAGTGCCGAGTCCGTCCGTGCCTCCAGCGCGAGCAGCTCCACGGGCGGCAGGGCGCCGGCCAGCGGTGCCAGGGAGGCCGGCCAGCCCTTCACCGCCCCGTTGTGACTGAACAGCAGGCGGCCGGCGGCGAAGGGTGCGGCGGCCGCCTCGCCGTCCGCGCCCGCCCATGTCGCGTCACGGACCGCGGCGAGAACAGCCGTACTGCGCACCACGCGGGCCAGATCGGCGAATGTCTCGTCGCCCCAGATGGGCCCCCGGCGGCGGTAGCGCCCCGGAGCGGGATCGCCGTCCGCGTACCAGCCGACCCCGAAACCGTCGGCGTTGACCGTGCCGTACTTCTGGCGGCGCGGCTCCCAGGACTGGCGCACGAGCGAGTGTGCCGGGGACACGAGCACCTCGCCCAGGGTCATAGGCGGCCCCAGGCAGGCGATATGACGGCACATCAGGCATCCCTCGCGGTCCGGAAGCCGGAGAAGATCTGGCGTCGCACCGGGAGGTCCCAGTTGCGGAACGTACCGCGGCAGGCCACCTGGTCCACGGCGAACGAACCGCCGCGCAGCACCTTGTGATCGGGGCCGAAGAACACCTCCGAGTACTCCCGGTACGGGAACGGCGCGAAGCCCGGATAGGGCAGGAAGTCGCTCGACGTCCACTCCCACACGTCGCCCATCAGCTGCCCCGCGCCCGACGGGGACCGGCCGGCCGCGTACGCACCCGCGGCGGCGGGGCGCAGGTGGCGCTGGCCCAGATTCGCCCGCTCGGGTGTCGGGTCCTCGTCGCCCCAGGGATAGCGCAGCGAACGTCCGGAGACGGGATCGTGACGGGCCGCCTTCTCCCACTCGGGCTCCGTCGGCAGCCGTCGGCCCGCCCAGCGGGCGTACGCGTCCGCCTCGTACCAACTGACGTGGAGAACCGGCTCGTCCGGTGCCACCGGCTCGGTCACCCCGAAGCGCCGGCGCAGCCACTGCCCGGCGTCCCGGTGCCAGAACAGGGGTGCGGTGAGCCCGTGTTCCCGGACCATGGCCCAGCCACGAGGGTCCCACCAGCGCACGTCCGTGTACCCGCCGTCGTCGATGAAGCGCCGGTAGGCGCCGCAGGTGACCGGAGCGGTGTCGATGAAGAAGGCCGCCACCTCGCGCCGGTGGGCGGG
This sequence comes from Streptomyces sp. NBC_00887, assembly GCF_045207585.1. Lineage (NCBI taxonomy): Bacteria > Bacillati > Actinomycetota > Actinomycetes > Kitasatosporales > Streptomycetaceae > Streptomyces > Streptomyces sp. NBC_00887. The sequence continues at coordinate 2,946,902 of NZ_CP108788.1, read as the reverse complement.
CCGTTCGTTGTCGAGTGCCCAGGGCTCGGTGGAGGTGCCCATGGTGAAGGGGCCTCCGGGGACGAGGACTTCGGCCGGCCGGGACACCGCGTCGGTGGGCTCGGGCGGCTCCGGCGCGCTGAGCACCGCCGGCCCCGACCGCAGCTGATGGGTGATCAGCATCGTCTCGTCATGCTGCTGTTCGTGCTGGGCGATCATGCCGAAGGCGAAGCCCGCCCGCTCGAGCCGCCGGCCGCCGTCGTGCAACGCCGCACCGTCCAGGATGTCCAGAGCCCGCCCGCGTACGTCGGCGGCATAGGTCCTCGCCTCCGCGGGCGCCAGCAGGGGCAGTGAGGGCCTGCTCGCGCGGGAGTGCTCGAAGGCGTCGTACAGGCCGTCGATCTCCGGGCGCATCGCCTCACGGCCGCCCACGGCGCGCAGCAGCCACAGTTCCTCCTGATTCCCGATGTGGGCCAGGTCCCAGACCAGGGGCGACATCAGCGGCGAGTGCTGGGCGGTGAGTTCGTGGTCGTCGACGCTGTCGGTGAGCAGCGCGGTGCGCTCGCGGGCGGTGAGGAGCGCGGCCAGGGCGCGCTTGCGCAGGGCCTCGGGGTCGAGGACGGGTTCGGTGGGAGACGCAGGTGTGTCGGTCATCGGGCCGGCCCCCTTCCGTGCCGCGGGGCGGTCCCGGTGCCGGACCGCGCCGCCGCGGGGGCGAGCAGGTCGTCGGCCGGACATCGGCCCCGGGCCACGTAGCGGTCGTGGAAGGCGGCGACGGTGTTCTGCACGTGGTCGCTCGCCCCGATCCTGGGCAGCGCCTCCAGTGCGGCCGCGAAACAGGCGGCGGCCGCCGAGGCCAGTTCCGGATCTCTCAGCCCGTCACGGGCGGCGGCTGTCCAGAGGGGGTTGCGGGGTGCGGCCAGCGAGCCGGCGGTCTCGGCGAGGGGCTTGACGGTGCGGTACACGGTTTCGGCTGCCTCCGGGTCGTCGAACATGGCGGTCGTCACGGCCAGCGGTACCAGCCAGCCGTCGGTGCCGGACTGGGCGTCGATCATGCGCAGTTCCAGGTGTCCGCGCGGGCGTACCGGTGGGAAGAGCGTCGTGATGTGGTAGTCGAGGTCGGCACGCACCGCAGGCCGTGGCCCGGCACCCCGGATCCAGTCCCTGAGCGTCAGCCCGTCCGGTACGGCCCACGGGGCGTCGCCGTCGCGGATGCACATCACGGGCGTGTCCAGGGCATGCGCAGCCCAGGCGTCGCGGGGCGCGAGACGGCTGCTCGGTGCAAGCGTCCGCGCCGGATCGAGGTCCGCCCACAGCGACTGCCGTGTCGAGCGCCAGCCCGAACGCCGCCCTTCCCGGAAGGGCGAATTGGCGAAGGCGGCAACGAGGACCGCGCCCAGCAGGTGCCCGAGCTGCCAGCGCCGCCCGTAGCCCAGGGGCCCCGGCTCCTCCTCACCGGCGTCCAGGCAGACCTGGATGGACGCGGACGTGCACATCATGGCGCGACCGGCGGTCCCGGACCGGTCGAGGGCGGTTTCCATGGCCGCGTAGCGGGGCTCCTGCAACAGGCGGCGTGGGGGATGCCACGGATCCACGCCGAGTCCGACCGGTGCGAGACCGGCCCGGCCGAGTGTCTCGCGCACGGTCCTCATGTCGGCGGCGGTCCGGTCGATGCACGCCATGAGGGAGGCGGCGGGCTGCGAGCTGAGCTCCAGCTGACCGCCGGGTTCGAAGGTCAGGGCCGCGTCGAGCGGAGTGCCGCGCACGGCGTCCGCGGCGGCGACGAGCCGGTCGTGGGAGACGGGGACTTCGGGATGCTCACGGTCGTGAATGAGCCATTCGAGTTCCACACCGACCGTCCGGGGCGGACCTGTCTTGAAACATATGCCGCGCAGCAGATCCTCGGCCTCGTCCTCGCCGAGGAGCTCCGCGTCAACGGGCGAACTGCGATCGCCGGGTGTGTCCGGGGGCATGCTTGGCCTCCTCCTGGGATGCTTCCCTACTACCCAAACCCTTACCGAGAGTTCGCACAAGGGTGCCCCTGTGGGACGGAAAACCGGTTGCGTCCATGCCGCCCGGGCGTCCAGCATGCCCCGTATGCACCACACGGGGGCGCGCCCATGAGCGCACGACTGCGCGGCATCGCGCGAGATACCGAGGCCATTGTCACGGCCGGGCGCTACCGCGCGCCCGACGGGCGCGCGGTGAGCATCGAGCGTGCCTTGACGGCCGCACTGTCCGGCACCAGGCTGTACGGCCCGGAGCCGGTGCCGGTCGCCGTCCTGGACACCGACCGCACCCCGTCCTTCGAGGTCACCGACGAGAGCAGTCTGCAGGCGGCCCACAGGATGACCGCCGGATCGACGGCCAGGGTCGCCGTCCTGAACTACGCCTCCGCCCGCAATCCGGGGGGCGGCTACCTGAACGGGGCACAGGCCCAGGAAGAGGCCCTGTGCCGTGGCTCCGCGCTCCATGCCACGCTGCTGCGCGCCCCCGAGTACTACGCCCACCACCGCGAGGAACGCAGCGCCTTCTACACCGACCGGGTCATTCACTCACCGGGCGTGCCGGTCTTCCGTGACGACCGGGGGAGGCTCCTCGACACCCCCTACACCGTGGGCTTCCTGACCTCACCCGCACCCAACGCCGGAGTGATCCGCAGGCAGACTCCCGCGGAGGCCCACCGCATCCCGGCCGCGCTAGCGAGCCGCGCCGAACGGGTGCTCGAAGTGGCCGCCGTCCGCGGCTACCGCAGGCTGGTCCTCGGGGCCTGGGGGTGTGGGGTCTTCCAGAACGACCCGGCCGAGGTGGCGGGCGCCTTCCGCGCCCTTCTCGCCGACGGCGGACGGTTCGCGGGCCACTTCGAACAGATCGTCTTCGGCATCCTGGACCGCAGTCCCGAATCCCGGATCCGGGCGGCCTTCACCCGGGTGTTCGCCGGTCAGCTCCAGCCGTAGCGCTCCCGCAGCCGCACCACGACCAGGTCGAACCTGGCCCGGTCCAGAGCGCACGCCTCACGGCGCATGCCGTCCTCGTCGACCCTCAGCACCCGGTCCAGATCGACCCAGGACGGCCGTCCCGAGCTGTCCCACGGGCCGGCGCCCAGGGCGACCCACTCGTGATCCCTGTCGTGCTGCTTGCTGGACAACTGCACGGCGAGCAGCGTGCCCTCCTGCTCCCGGGCCACGACCAGAACCGGCCGGTCCTTGCCCCGCCCGTCGTTCTCCTCGAACGGCACCCACGTCCAGACGATCTCTCCGGGGTCGGGATCGCCGTCACGGTTCGGCGCGTAGGAGGTGCGGACCGGTCCCACGTCGCGTGGGTCGGCCTCCGCAGTGGCGGCCGGGCCACTGCGTCCGGGGAAGTCGGAGGAACTGTCACTGCTGTAGTTGGTGTGCTGGAACGTCATCGCAACACCGTAGAACCTGAACGGCCCAATCCGTGGAGCGGGTCCGTGAAACCGGGTTCAGGCTCGACCTCATGATCGCCTCCGTCCTCACCGCACGCCTGGCCCGCGCCGTCGCGGTCGCCGGGCTCCTCGCAGCGACCCTGCTGCCCACGACTTCTGCCACGGCGTCAGCCCCGGTCCCCGATCCGCCACCGACCGCGGCCGAGGGGTTGTCAGGCGGCCCCGCGGCACCGCTTCCCCGCACGGTCTCTGCGTGGCTGCCCTACTGGGACCAGGAAGGCGCGTACCAGGACGCCCTCCTCCACGCCGACCAACTGCACACGGTGAGCCCGTTCTGGTACGAGGCCGTATCGGCGGGCCGGATCGACGCGCACCCCGGCGCGGGCGAACGGCGGATCATCGACGGACTGCACCGCGCCGGAGCGAAGGTCGTCCCCACGGTCATGGAGACGATGGAGTCCGGCGTCCTCGCGGCGATCCTCACCAGCCCCGCCCGGCGCACCGAGCACGCCGACGCGCTGATGCGCACCGTCGCCACCCGCGACTACGACGGCCTCGACCTGGACTACGAATCCATCGCCGCCACGGGCGACGCCACGTACGCCGCCGTACGCGACGGATTCACCGCGCTCGCGACCGATCTCTGCCGGCGGCTCCAGGACCTCGGCAAGCAATGTGTGATCACCGTGTTCCCCAAGACCGCGACCACCGGCCGCATCTGGGACTACGCGGCCCTCGGACGCGTCGCCGACCGGATCCGGATCATGGGCTACAACCTCCACTGGTCGGGCGGCGACCCCGGCCCGCTCGCCGACACACGCTGGTACGAGGACATCCTCACCCGCGCCACCGCCCTCGTCCCGGTGGCCAAACTCGAGATGGGGCTCCCCGCCTACGGCTGGGACTGGCCCGCGGACAGCGACAGCACGTCCGCGACGAGGCACGTCACCTGGAAGGAGGCCGAGGCGCTGCGCAAGCAACAGGGCGCGCCCTACCGGCTCGACGAGGTCTCGGGAACGCCGTACTTCACCTACGAGGACGGCTCGGAGCGCCGTGAGGTCTGGTACCAGGACGCCCGCGGCGTCGCCACGCATCTGCCGGTGCTGCGGCGGCACCTCGTCACGAACACCGTGCTGTGGGCACTCAATTTCGAGGACCCCGAGCTGTGGCCGGTACTCGCCGGCGGGTGAACCCGGCCGCCCCGCCCCGCCGGTGGCCCGGGTGCCCCCGGTCCACCGGCGGGACAGGCGGGTCTGGAAGACTGCCCGACGCCATGAGCCAGTTACCCGAAGCGCCCGCCGACACCTCCGTACCGACCAGCGCCGATGTGGCGCGCCTCGCCGGAGTCTCCCGGGCCACCGTGTCCTACGTACTGAACAACAACTCGACCGTACGGATCAGCGAACCCACCCGCCGACGGGTCAGGGAAGCGGCCTCAGACCTCGGCTACGTCCCGCACGCGGCTGCCCGCAGCCTGCGCGCCGGACACACCAGGATGGTCCTGCTGGCCGCCGCGCACGTGCCTGCCGGACCACTCCACCAGCGCTTCTACCAGGATCTCCAGACGGATCTGCGCCGCCTCGACTACACCGTCGTGCAGTACGGCAGCGTCGGCCTCGACGCCGACGAGGCGGTCAGGGCGTGGGCGGAGCTCCGCCCCGTCGCGGTCGTCTCGCCGGGCGGCATCACCCTCACCCCGCAGGGCATAGGGGTGCTCACCCGTTCCGGCGCCAAGGCGGTGATCACGCTCGGACCGCAGCCCGTGGACGGCGCCCACGCACTCGTCATGGACCAGCGCCAGGTCGGCGGCTGCGCGGCCACGCACCTGCTGTCCCGCGGCCGCCGCCGGATCGGGGTGGTCATGCCCCAGGACCCCGGTCTCGCGGTGTTCTCCGAACCACGGCTGGCCGGCGCGCTCCGTGCCGTGGAGGAGTCCGGGACCGATGCCCGGATCCAGCCGCTGCCGCTGCGGTACGAGGAGGAGTCGGCCGGGGAGCTGGCCGAACGGTGGCGGACACTCGGCCTGGACGCCGTCTTCGCGTACAACGACGAATACGCCATGCTCCTGATGAGGGCGTTGCAGGACGCCGGAGTCCAGGTGCCCTCGGAGACGGCCGTCATCGGTGCAGACGACCTGATGCTCGGCAGGCTCCTGCGGCCCCGTCTCAGCAGCGTCAGGATGGAACTGGCGACCGCACAGCCGCTCGCGGAGATGATCGACCGCCTCGTCCAGCACCCCGGCGGTGCGCGCGAGCGTCACGACCTGCTGCGGGCCCGCTCCGTGCCACGTGATTCCAGCTGAACGGGTCGTGAGCGGTGTCACGACGTGCGCAGCCGACGGCAGATGTCTAGCGTCTTCGGCATGAGCCATCCGCAGAGCTACGAGATCCTGCTGGTCCCGGAATTCAAGGAGTCCGCCGGCGCCCCCACGCCCGGTGCCGCCATTCGCTCCGCGGTCGTGGCGGCCACGGGGGACACGGGGGCGTCGGGCTATCCGCGCTACGCGGGGGACGGCATGGAGGCGGACATCGACCCGGCGACGCGCACCGTGGAGGCCCTGCTGGTGGACGGAGCGGAACTGGACTACGGCCTCACGGTCCGGATCGCGGAACGGAGGGGCGCAACGGGGACGGGGGAGACGGCGGCGGAGACCGCCGAACGTACGGAGGAGGCCGGGACGGGGGAGGGGACCGCCGAGCCCACGGACGAGACCGGGGACCGCTGAGCAGCTGCTCGCCGCGCCGCGGCCCCCAGGACGGCCCGGCCCGCAGTCCCCCTAGGAGCCCGCGGGCCCGCCCATGCGTGAGGGCCCGGCCGCACCGGCCGGGCCCTCATCACGTCCGCCGCAGGGCCGCAGGGACTACGGCTGCTCCTGCTGGGCCTGCTTCTGCTCCTCGACGGACTTGCGTACCTCGTCCATGTCCAGCTTCCGCGCCTGCCCGATGACGTCCTCGAGGGCGGCCTCGGGGAGTGCTCCGGGCTGGGAGAAGACCGCCACGTTGTCCCGGACGATCATCAGAGTGGGAATGGACCGGATCTCGAAGGCCGCTGCCAGTTCCTGCTGCGCCTCCGTGTCGACCTTGGCGAAGACCAGGTCGGGGTGGCGCTCGGACGCCGAGTCGTAGACCGGAGCGAACTGCTTGCACGGACCGCACCAGGAAGCCCAGAAGTCGATCAGTAGGAAGTCGTTGTCGGTCACGACCTGATCGAAGTTTTCCTTGGTGAGCTCTACGGTGCTCATACTCTGCTACCTCTTCCTCTGCCCGTTCGGACCTGTCCGGCACAACGGTGACGTCGCTTTCCCTATTCCGCCTGCCCATGTGGCAGCGGCGCACACCCACGACCAGACTGTCCTCATGACTGATGCTGGGGAGAACACCGAGTACGACGTCGTGGTGATCGGAGCCGGTCCCGTGGGGGAGAACGTGGCCGACCGCACCCGGGCCGCCGGGCTGAGCACGGCCGTTGTCGAGTCCGAACTCATCGGCGGTGAATGTTCCTACTGGGCCTGTATGCCGAGCAAGGCGCTGCTCCGCCCGGTCGTCGCCCGCGCGGACGCGCGCCGCGTCCCGGGGCTCAGCGCCGCTGTGGAGGGTCCGCTCGACGCGGACGCCGTCCTCGCCCACCGAGACGGGATGACCTCCCACTGGAAGGACGACGGCCAGGTCGCGTGGCTGGAGGGCATCGGCGCGCACATCTACCGGGGCAAGGGCCGGCTGACCGGAACCCGGACCGTTTCCGTGACCGCCCCCGACGGTACGCAGAAGCAGCTCACAGCCCGGCACGCCGTCGCCGTGTGCACCGGCAGCAGGGCCGTGGTTCCCGCGCTGCCCGGCATCGCGGACGTCCGCCCCTGGACCAGCCGCGAGGCGACCAGCGCCAAGGAGGTGCCCGGCCGCCTCGTGGTCGTCGGAGGCGGAGTGGTCGGCGTCGAGATGGCCACCGTCTGGCAGGGGCTCGGCTCCCAGGTGACGATGCTGATCCGCGGCCGGAGGCTGCTCCCCAAGATGGAGCCGTTCGCGGGTGAACTGGTCGCCGAGGCGCTGACCGAAGCAGGCGCCCGGATCCTCACCGGAGTGTCGGCCACCGCCGCGCGGAGGGCGGGCAAGGACGGCCCCGTGACCGTCGAACTGGACAACGGGGAAGAACTGGAGACCGACGAGATCCTGTTCGCCACCGGCCGGGCCCCGCGCACCGACGACCTCGGCCTGGACACGGTGGGTCAGAAGCCCGGCTCCTGGCTCGCCGTTGACGACAGCTGCCTGGTCGAGGGCAGCGACTGGCTGTACGCGGTCGGCGACGTCAACCACCGCGCGCTGCTGACGCACCAGGGCAAGTACCAGGCCCGTATCGCGGGAGCCGCGATCGCGGCCCGCGCACAGAGGACACCGCTGCTGGAGACGGACCGGTGGGGTGCGCACGCGGCGACCGCCGACCACGCCGCGGTCCCCCAGGTCGTCTTCACCGACCCGGAGGCCTCCTCGGTCGGCCTCACCCTCGCGGAGGCGGAAGCGGCCGGCCACCGGGTACGGGCCGTCGACCACGACCTGGCCGCGGTCGCCGGTTCGGGCCTGTACGCCACGGGGTACAAGGGCCGCGCGCGGATGGTCGTCGATCTGGACCGCGAGATCCTGCTCGGGGTCACCTTCGTCGGACCGGGCATCGGTGAGCTCCTGCACTCCGCGACGATCGCCGTCGCCGGCGAGGTTCCCATCGACCGGCTGTGGCACGCGGTCCCCGCCTACCCGACGATCAGTGAGATCTGGCTGCGCCTGCTGGAGGCGTACCGCAGTTGAGTACGGCCCTGTCCGCCGAGACTCCGGAGCAGCCATGAATCGCCGTCCTCCCGACGCCGACCCCGGCCCGATGGGCGACCGCCCGGACGGACCGCCACGGCTGACCGAGGACGAGTTCGGCGTGCTGTACCGGCGCCTGCGCTCCCGCGCCTCCTGGGCCGCGGGTGGCAGAGGCGCTCTGGACGCCGTGACTCCTGCCCTGGTGGTGGCGGCCACGCGGGAGGTACGGAGCGGCCAAACGGTCACGCTCGCCGCGCCGGTGGACACCCTGCCGGGCCCGGACAACCCGGAACCCGCGAAGCACCGGATGAGCGGGCCGCAGGAGGAAGACACTTCGCGCGGTCTCCACTTCGCGAGGGACAGCTTCGCGATGAACGTGCACGGCGACGCCGACAGCCACATCGACGCCCTCTGCCACGTGATCTACGACGGCACACTGCACGGCGGCGTGGCCGCGAGCAGCGTCACGGCGAGCGGGGCGACGGCCCTCTCCATCGCGGCGGCCCGCGACGGGATCGTCGGTCGCGGCGTGCTCCTGGACATCCCGCGTCTGCGCGGCGTGCCGTGGCTCGAACCGGGTGATCACGTGACCGCCGACGACCTCACCACGGCCGAGACCGCACAGGACGTCCGCGTGGGCGAGGGCGACCTCCTGTTCGTCCGGGTCGGGCACCGCCGACGCCGCGCCGAGCTCGGACCGTGGGACGCGGCACATGGACGCGCCGGCCTCCATCCGACCGCGATGCAGTTCCTTGCGGACCGCAAGGTGGCCGTGCTCGGCGGTGACGGGAACAACGACACCGCCCCGAGTTCCACCGAGGGGGTCGACTTCCCGGTGCATGTGCTGGCGATCCACGCCATGGGCATTCATCTGCTGGACTACCTGCAGTTCGAGGACCTGGCACCGGTCTGCGAGGCGGAGGGACGCTGGTCGTTCCTCTGCGTGATCGCCCCGCTGAGGCTGCCGCATGCGACCGGCTCACCGGTGAACCCGATCGCAGTCCTCTGAAAGCTCCTCGGGTCGCCGCCACCTGACCCACCCGATAGTTTCTGATGTGGTGGTGAATATCCCCATTGCGGGAATTCCTGTCCAGTGCGGCATGGTCCAGAGACCCCGGGACGGGCGCGGCGCTACGGCCAGGACAGCCGATGACTCCTAGAACGGGACCCTCTCATGGCCGACGATCAGCACTACGACGTCATCATCATCGGTACGGGAGCGGGTGGCGGTACGCTCGCGCACCGGCTGGCGCCCACCGGCAAGCGGGTCCTGATCCTTGAGCGCGGCGGCTACCTCCCCCGGGAGCGGGACAACTGGGACTCCACCGCCGTCTTCGTCAAGGGCAAGTACCGTGCGCCCGAGTTCTGGTACGACAAGCACGGCAAGCAGTTCCCGCCGGAGGTCAACTACTACGTCGGGGGCAACACCAAGTTCTACGGCGCCGCACTCTTCCGGCTCAGGCCCGAGGACTTCGGGGAGCTGCGTCACCACGACGGCATCTCTCCGGCCTGGCCGATCCGTTACGAGGACCTGGAGCCGTACTACACCGAGGCCGAGCACCTCTACCTCGTGCACGGCCGCCACGGCGAGGACCCCACCGCAGGCCCCGCCAGTGCCCAGTACGCGTACCCGCCGGTGGAGCACGAGGCCCGCATCCAGCAGCTCAGCGACGATCTGGAGAGGGTCGGCCTGCACCCCTTCCACCTGCCCATCGGCGTGAACCTCACCCAGGACGAGAACGGCCGGGCCGCCCACGACAGCGTCTGCATCCGCTGTGACAGGGTCGACGGCTTCCCCTGCCTGGTGGGCGCGAAGTCCGACGCGCAGGTGATCTGCGTGGACCCGGCGCTCACGTACGACAACGTCACGATGGTGACCCATGCCGATGTCCGGCGCCTGGAGACCGACCCGACCGGACGCACGGTCACCGGAGTCGTCGCCGAACTCAAGGACGGTACGACCGAGGAATTCAGCGCCGACATCGTGGTGGTCGCCGCGGGCGCGGTCAACTCCGCCGTCCTGCTGCTGCGTTCGGCCAACGACAAGCACCCTGCGGGCCTGGCCAACAGTTCGGGCGTGGTCGGGCGCCACTACATGCGGCACAACAACCTGGCGCTGATGGCGGTGTCGAAGGAACCGAACCCCACCAAGTTCCAGAAGACACTGGCGCTGAACGACTGGTACCTGGGCGCGGACGACTGGGAGTATCCGCTCGGCGGCATCCAGATGCTCGGCAAGTCCGACGCCGACCAGATCCACGGCGAGGCACCGCGCTGGGCCGGCGCGGTCATGCCCGACATGCCCTTCGAGGTGCTGGCGCACCACGCCGTCGACTTCTGGCTGTGCGGGGAGGACCTCCCCCTGCCCGAGAGCAGGGTGACCCTCGACAAGGACGACGCCATTCACCTGGCCCTCGACGAGAAGAACAACATCGCCGGGCTGAAGCGCCTCCAGCACAAGCTGCGGGGCATGCTCGGGCACCTGGGCATGCACGAGCACCATCTGCTGGACCACAGCATCTACCTGCACAAGGGCATGCCCATCGGCGCCACCGCGCACCAGGCCGGCACCGTGCGGTTCGGCGACGACCCGCGGAGCTCGGCCCTCGACATCAATTGCAAGGCCCACGACCTCGACAACCTCTACGTCGTGGACACCAGCTTCTTCCCCAGCATCGGCGCGGTGAACCCGTCACTGACCGCCATCGCCAACGCTCTGCGGGTCGGCGACCACATCGCCGCCCGGCTGGGCTGACGGGGGCGGTATTCGGCGTGGCCCGGGGCCCCATGCCATGCCGACGTGCGGATTTACTGGGAGGGACGCAACCTGGGAGGGAAAGTGAGCGTGCCGGCACAGACCTGTGGCCGGGCGGGACCGTCGGGGGAGAACCGGAGGCGATCCGTCCAATGGCATCCGACGACGCGCTGCTGGTCGTGGACGTGTCGGGAACCGTACTCGAGTGGACCCAGGAGGCCGAAGAGGCATTCGGCCGTGCGACGCCGGAAGCGGTGGGCCGGCCCGTCTGGGAGCTGCTCCCCGCCACGGCGGGGTCGGCCGACGAGAATCCGTGGTCGATCGTCAGCCGTGCGGGGGTGGACGGGCTGCTGATCCGGCCCGTGGTCCGCGAGGACGGCTCCCACGCCTGGGGTGTCTACCGGGCAGAGCTCGGAGAGGACGAAGACCCGCTCGGAAAGGCTCTGCTGAAGGCGCTGTTCACTTTGTCCCCCGTAGGGATGCAGATCGCGGACCCGCACTTGCGGATTCTCCGGGTGAACACGGCAGGCAGTGGTGTCAGTGGGATCCCCGCCCACCGTCTGGTCGGGCGTCGGCTGGACGAGGTATTCCGCCTGTCGAGCCCGGAAGCGACGGTGGCGATGGTGCGAGCCGTACTGACCACCGGAGAGCCCGCGATCGACAGGATCCTGGGAGTCAACCCGCCCAGTGACCCGGACCGGGAGCATCTGTACGAGGTTTCGGTGTTTCCGCTCCAGGACCCCGACGGACAGGTGCTCGGCGTCGCGAGCTCCGTGCTCGACGTCACCGAACGTGAACAGGCCCTGTCGCGCACTCAGATCCTCAACGCTGTACGCGAAGACGTGGGCCGCACCCTGGACATGGACACCACCTGTGCGGAACTCGTTCGCGTCCTGGTACCCGCCTTCGCGGACAACGCCGAGGTACACCTTCTCGACCCGGTCATCCGCGGGAACGAGCCACCGGTCGCGCCGGTGTCCCCTGAGGTGCCTCTACGGCGCATGGCCTTCGCCGCCGTGGCGCCCGTTCCTTCGTCGGAGGACCCGGACCTGGAGCCGCTCCGCTTCCCGACGGCCTGGTCGCAGTCACTCACCGACCTGCGGCCCCGACTCATCGTCCACCCCCCGGCCCCTGCCACCCGTCCGTCCGAGGCCCATTCCGCCATCATCACTCCGCTGGCGCTGAGGGGTGGAGTGCTCGGGACGCTGAGTCTCCACCGGTCCACAGGGCGTTCGGTCTTCGAGCAGAAGGATCTCGACCTGGCTCTGGACCTGGCCGTACGCATGGCACTGCACATCGACAACGCCAGGCGCTACACCCGTGAGCACACCATCGCCCTCACGCTGCAGCGTCATCTACTCCCGCAAGGCCCTCCAGGCCGTGTCGCCCTGGAAACGGCCCACTTCCTCAGGCCGGGAGCGGTGGGCGGCGGTTGGTTCGACGTCATCCCGCTCTCCGGCGCGCGTGTTGCCTTCACGGTCGGCCGTGTCTCGGGGGCGGGAATCCAGGCGACCATAGCCATGGGGCAGATTCGGACGGCCATCCAGACCCTGTCCTCGCTGGATCTCGAATGCGACGAGTTGCTGGCCCGGCTGAACGACACGGTCGCGCGCCTTGCCGCCGAGCGATCCGCCCCCGGCCCCGTACACGCCTCGTGCGAAGAGGAGTTGACCGCTGGGTGCCTGTACGGCATCTACGACCCACTGACTCTCAGATGCACGATCGCCCTCGCGGGTCACCCGCCCCCGCTGATCGCCCACCCCGGTGCCGAGGACACGGTCATCCCTGATATTCCCCAAGCTCCGCCTCTCGGCACAGGCACGGACGGCGCGGTGTTTGCCTCCACCTCGTTCGACCTGAGCGAGGGGAGCATCATCGGGCTCCACACCGAAGCCTTCCTGCCGCAGGAAGATCCCCGTGCCGTTGCCCGGCGGGAGGAACTCCAGGAGATCCTCGCCGACACCGGCCGCTCACTGGACACGCTGTGCGAAGAGATGGTCCGGAAAGCCGCTCCCGAGGGGTACGACACCGACGCCATCCTGCTGCTCGTCCGCGCTCAGGCCCTCGAGGCCGACCGGGTGGCCACGTGGGAACTGGCGGCGGATCCCGCTGCCGTGGCCACCGCACGTGAATGGGCCCGTCGGCGGCTGGCCGGCTGGAGCCTCGACGAACTCACCTTCGGTACGGAACTCATCGTGAGTGAACTCGCCACCAACGCCATCCGCTACGGCAGGCCCCCGCTCGAACTGCGCCTCATCAACGGCCCGACCCTGACGTGCGAAGTGAGCGACTCAAGCCTCGTCGCGCCGCACCTGCGCCACGCACAGGCCACGGACGAGGGGGGCCGCGGACTGTTCATCTGTGCCGAACTCGCACAGCGGTGGGGCGCACGATTCACGAGCGAGGGCAAGACGATCTGGACCGAGCAGGAGATGCCCCCGTCGGCACCACCTGCCCAGGTGTAGCGGAACGTCTTCCCCCAGGGGCCATTCCGTCTCCTCCCACCCGAGATGCGCCTCCTGGCCGGGTGGCCGAGATTGGAGGCACAGGTCCCCTCGAGGGACGTCCGTGACGCGGAGGATCCTCCATGACGAGAGAGACGCCGGCGGCCGCCGCCCACGACGAGGACCGCGGACCGTCGACCTCCCTGGTCCTGGTCGTCGGCATGTCGGGCTCCGGCAAGAGCACCGTGGGCCGGCTGCTCGCCGAGCGGCTCGGCTGGTCCTACCGGGACGCGGACGACTTCCACTCCGCGACCGCCCGAGCCCGGATGGCAGCCGGTCAGGCGCTCACGGACGCCGATCGCGAGCCCTGGCTGGATGCCATCTCCGCATGGCTGGACCACGAGATCGCCGCGGACCAGCCGGCGGTCGTCACCTGCTCCGGTCTCAAGCGTGCCTACCGCGACCGGCTTCTGTCCGGGAGGCCCGAAGTGCGCCTGGTGTACCTGCATGGCACACCGGAGCTGATCCGCTCCCGGCTGTCCGGCAGGCGAGGCCACTTCTTCCCGGCGAGCCTGCTGGAGAGTCAGATCGCCGACTTCGAAGAACCGCAACCGGACGAGCGTCCACTGGTGGTGGAGATCGATCAGCCGCCGCCGGAGATCGTCGCCGCGCTGACCTCGCTGCTGCACCACGCCCCCGCACCCGGCGGGGCACCCCACGGGGGCGCCGCGGAACCCGTTGCCCCGACCGCAGGGACCCCTGTCAGCCCGACAGGTGAACAGTGGACCCTGTCGTGGAAGGGACAGAAAGCCGTCGTGGTCCAACTGGGCGCCGCCCTGCGCCACTACGAGGCGGACGGCCGGGCCCTGCTGGACGGCTTCGCGTCCGACGCCCCCATCACCGGTGGCAGGGGGCAACTGCTCGTCCCCTGGCCCAACCGCATCGGCGGCGGCCGCTACCACTTCGAAGGCGCTGACCTGCAACTCCCGCTCACCGAGCCCGAAAAGGGAAACGCGATCCACGGCCTCCTCCGCTGGGTCCCGTGGCAGTTGCAGGCCCGGAGCGAGGAGTCGCTGCGGCTGGGTACCGTACTCCGTCCGCAGCCGGGCTATCCCTTTCTGCTGGACGTGACCGCCGAGTACCGGCTGGGGCCCGCCGGCCTCGATGTCGTGGTCTCCGCGACCAATGTGGAGGACGGGCCCGCTCCCTACGGCGTGGGCCAGCATCCGTATCTGACACTCGGCACAGGCCCGGTCGACACGGTTGTGCTGACCGTGCCCGCACGGGACCGCATCCTCACCGACGACCGGGGCCTGCCCATCGGCCAGGAGCCTGTCGCAGGATCGGACTTCGACTTCCGTACGGCTCGCCCCATCGGCTCCCTGCAGCTGGACACCGCCTTCGGCCTCGACCGCGTCGACGGCGACGTGGCCGTCGTACGGCTGGCCCACCCTTCAGGCGATCACGGAGTGGCTGTCAGGCTCGGCGAAGGCGTTCGGTACGTGCAGATCTACACGGGCGACACGCTGCCGGAGACCGAACGCCGTCGGGGCGTCGCGGTGGAGCCCATGTCCTGCCCTCCGGATGCCTTTCGAAGCGGCTTCGGCGCCGACGTACTGCAGCGGGGCGACACCCATGTGCTCCGATGGGGCCTCGAGGCTTGGCGGCGGCCACCCTCCTGAGCCCATGAGCCGAGTGCGGGCTCCGCGGCTGAGCCGACCGGGGGAAGCCGCTCCGTCCGATGGCCCAACCGCAGCACGCCAGGGCTGCCGCCGCGCTCGTCCGGTGATTGCCTGATCCCGCCTGCCGGGCAGCGGCCCGGCAGACCCAGGAGCGGCGCAGCGAGGAGACAGGGCATCATGGATTCCCACGTCCAGACATCGCGGGGTGCTCTGCCGGCCAACCTGCTCGGCGGCCAGACGGCACTGGTGACCGGCGCCAACTCGGGCATCGGCAAGGCCACCGCCATCGGACTCGGCCGGGCCGGTGCCAACGTGGTGGTCAACTACGTGAGCGGGCGCGACGCCGCCGAGCAAGTGGTCGAGGAGATCACCTCGCTCGGGGTCCGCGCGGTGGCCCACGAGGCCGATGTGTCGCAGGAGAACCAGGTGACCGCGATGCTGGACCGGGCGGTCCAGGAATTCGGGACACTGGACATCCTGGTCGCCAATGCCGGTCTGCAGCGTGACGCCAAATTCACCGACATGACGCTCGCCCAGTGGCAGAAGGTCCTCGACGTCAACCTCACGGGCCAGTTCCTGTGCGCGCGGGAGGCGGCCAAGGAGTTCCGTCGGCGCGGAGTGATGCCGGAGGTCTCCCGGGCGGCCGGGAAGATCATCTGCATGAGCTCGGTCCACCAGATCATCCCCTGGGCAGGGCACGTCAACTACGCCTCCTCCAAGGGAGGCGTGCAGATGATGATGCAGACCCTGGCCCAGGAGCTCGCACCGGAGAAGATCCGGGTGAACGCCGTCGCCCCCGGAGCGATCAAGACCCCCATCAATCGCAGTGCCTGGGAGACACCGGCGGCCCAGGAGGACCTCCTGCGTCTGATCCCCTACGACCGCATCGGGGAACCCGAGGACATCGCCCACGCGGCTGTCCTTCTCGCCTCGGACCTCATGGACTACGTCGTGGGGACGACCCTCTACGTCGACGGCGGGATGACGCTCTTCCCCGGGTTCGCAACCGGCGGCTGACCTCTTTCGCAGGTCCCGAACAGCGAAGGCGGTTATGCACACCTCGGTCCACCTGCTGGCCGGCACACCGGATCAGCTCCTGCCGGCCAGAGAACTCATGGCCTTCACCCTGGCCTCCCACATCATCCTGGTCCCCTTGGGCGTGGCCCTTCCCCTGATCACCCTGGTCATGCACTACCGCGGGCTGCGCCACAAGGACGCGACAGCGCTCCTGCTGGCGCGACGCTGGTCGGCGGTCATGGCGGTGCAGTTCGCCGTCGGTGTCGTCACCGGCACCGTGCTCTCCTTCGAGTTCGGTCTGCTCTGGCCGGGGCTGATGGGCCGGTGGGGCGACGTCTTCGGAATCGGTTTCGGGGTCGAGGCCTGGGCGTTCTTCCTCGAAGCGGTGCTCATCGCCATCTATCTCTACGGATGGCGGAGGCTGAAGCCCCGGACACACTTCCTGCTCGGGCTGCCGCTCCCGGCCACCGCGCTGCTCGGGGCATTCGGCATCCTTGCGGCCAACTCCTGGATGAACACACCGCAGGGCTTCTCCCTCGACTCCGCAGGCAAGCCGACGGACGTGAACATCTGGAAGGCGATCTTCACGCCTATGTTCGGGCCGCAGTACTGGCACTTCGTCGTGGCCATGCTGCTGACCGCGGGCTACATGGTGGCCGGCGTCTACGCGGTCGGCCGGCTGAGGGGACGTCGTGACCGCTACCACCGGCTCGGCTTCACCATTCCCTTCACCATCGCCGCGGTGGCGACCCCGGTGCAGTTCGTCCTCGGCGACTCGATCGCCCGGTCGGTGTTCCACAAGCAGCCGGTGAAGTTCGCGGCCATGGAGATCGTCTGGAAGACCGACACCCGCGTACCGGAGTACCTGTTCGGTCGCCTGCACTCCGACGGTTCCGTCTCGGGCGGCATCAAGGTTCCGCTCCTCGACTCCGTTCTGGCCGGATTCAGCCCGGACACCAAAGTCGTCGGGCTGACCTCCGTGCCGCCGGACGAACGGCCGACCGTGGTTCAGGCGACGATCGCGCACTGGGCCTTCGACATCATGGTCCTCATCGGCTCCGCCCTGGTCCTCCTCGCGCTCTGGTACGGCCTGGTGTGGCTGCGGCACCGCAGGCTTCCCGAGTCCAAGTGGTTCTACCGCAGCGCGGCCTGCGCGGGTGTGGCCTCGGTGGTGGCTGTGGAATGCGGCTGGATCGCGACCGAGGTGGGACGCCAGCCCTGGATCGTCTACCAGAACATGCGCGTGGCCGAGGCAGTGACGGCGACGCGATCGTCCACTTTGTGGATCATGCTCGGTCTGGTGATCGTCGTGTACGTGTTCATCTTCGGCTCGCTCCTGGCCGTTCTCCTCAAGCTGCGCACCCGATGGCGGCTCGCCGACGCACAGCAGGCCGCAGGGCATCCGGCGGACGAGCCGGAGACAGACAGTCCGTACGGCCCCCGGTCGGCTGTCCCCGCAGGTGACAGCGCCGCCGGTGGCTCCACCAGGTCCCGGGGTGACGGGCGGTGATGGCCGACCTGATGGCAGTGGTGCTGCTGCTGGCCGTCACCGCGTACACCTGCGCGGGCGGTACCGACTACGGGGCGGGCTTCTGGGACCTGACCGCGGGAGACGCCGAACGCGGCAAGCGCCCGCGATGGCTCATCGATCACGCGATGGCACCCGTGTGGGAGGTCAACAACGTCTGGTTGATCTTCGTCTTCGTCATCATGTGGACCGGCTTCCCCACCCTGTTCCAGGCCGTGTTCTCCGCGATGTGGCTGCCTCTGGCCCTGGCCGCGGTGGGCCTCGTCCTGCGCGGCGCCGGTTTCGCCTTCCGCAAGGTCGCCCGCCGGCTCGCGGAACGGCGTCTCTACGGTGCCGTGTTCGCCTGCGCCTCGCTCGTGACGCCGTTCTTCCTCGGCGCCGCCGTGGGCGGTGTCGCCTCAGGCCGGGTGAAACTGGGTACGGAGGCGTCGGCAGACGCCTGGTCCAACCCCACCTCGGTCATGTTCGGCCTCATCGCCGTCGCCGCGACTGCCTTCCTGGGCGCCGTCTTCCTGACGGGGGACGCCCGCCGCTTCGACGCACCCGACCTGATCGGCTACTTCCGGCGGCGCGGGCTGGTGAGCTTTGCCGTGCTCGTCGTGCTGGTGGTGATCACCCTGTTCGTCACCCGTGAGGACGCCCCGCACGTGTGGCACGGGCTCACCCGCGGGGTGGGGCTGGCCTTCGGTATCGCCGGTGCGGTGGCTGCTCTCATCACGGCGTGGCTGCTCGTGCGGAGACCGGGCGGCTGGGCCCGTGCCTCTGCCGTCGGCGCCATCGCGTGCGCGGTTCTGGCCTGGGGCATGGCTCAGCGTCCCTACCTCCTCCCGACATCGTTGACCGTCGCCGAAGGCGCGGGCGCGTCGGCCACGCTGACGTGGCTGGCGTTCGTCACCCTTGTCGCGCTGGTGATCGTGGTACCGGCCGTCGTCTTCCTGTACTGGCTCGACACCAGAGGTGATCTGGAAGAACTGTCCGAGGCCGACCTGCGGAGAGGCGGCGAATCTCAAGGCGGCAGGGCCGGAACCACCTGACCGTCGGTACGGCCGAACTTCTCCTGCGTCAGGACTCCACCGAAGGGGGTTGCTGTGACCGACGACGAGATCCTGCTCGGGATCGCACTGACC
This sequence comes from Streptomyces sp. NBC_00887, assembly GCF_045207585.1. Lineage (NCBI taxonomy): Bacteria > Bacillati > Actinomycetota > Actinomycetes > Kitasatosporales > Streptomycetaceae > Streptomyces > Streptomyces sp. NBC_00887. The sequence continues at coordinate 2,928,165 of NZ_CP108788.1, read as the reverse complement.
GTGGTCCTCGCCACCGGCTCACAGATCCTGGCGAGCAGACTGCGCGTGCCCGCTCTGATCATCCTGCTGCCGGCAGGGTTTGCAGCCGGCGCCCTGACGGACGTCGTCCACCCCGACCAGCTGATGGGGCAGAACTTCGGCGTCCTCGTGTCGATGTCGGTGGCGGTGATCCTCTACGACGCCGGTCTCGGGCTCAACCTGCGCAAACTGACCGGCCGCACACGGTGGATCGTCGGACGACTGCTGCTGCTCGGAGTGCTCGTCACGTTCCTCGTCACGTCCGCCGTGGCGCCGGCGATGTTCGACATGCCTCTCCGAGTCGCCTGCATGCTCGGCGTGATTCTGGTCGTCTCAGGTCCCACGGTCGTGGGCCCCCTCCTCGACTTCGTACGGCCGACGGACAAGGTGCGCCGCATCCTCATCTGGGAAGGGACCCTGACCGACCCGATCGGCGGCATCCTGGGCGCACTGGTCTTCCACGCCATCGCCACCACCCACCAGGTCGACATCGGCCGCGGCTACCAGATCGGTCAGTTCGCCATCAGCATGGCCGTCGGGCTGATCGGCGGGGCGGTCGGGACCGCGCTGCTCTGGCTGACGCTGCGCACCTTGCGGCTCGGCGAGACGCTCGGGACGCTGGCTCAGCTGGCCACCGTCATCGCGGTGTCCGCCGTCGCCGACATCATCAGGGACGACACGGGACTCATCGCCGCCATCGTCATCGGGCTCGCCGTCACCAACATCAACGGGTTCGACATGCCCGCACGGCGCCCCTTCTTCGAGACGCTGGTCCAGCTGATCATCGGTCTCCTGTTCGTCTCGATCTCCGCCACGGTCACGCCTGCCTCCCTGGTGCCGGTGCTCCTGCCCGCACTCGCCCTCATCGCCATCCTGGTCCTCGTGGTGCGCCCCCTCGTCGCGTACGTTTCGACCGCGGGCTCGGGACTGACGGCCGGCGAGCGGGCCTTCGTAGGGTGGATGGCCCCTCGCGGCATCGTCGCGGCAGCCACAGCCACGGCGTTCTCCGCGAGCCTCGTCGACAGGGGAGTGGACGGGGCAGCCAGAATCCTTCCCGTCACGTTCCTCGTGATCGTCGGCACGGTCCTCCTGTACGCCCTCAGTGCGGCACCGGTGGCCAGAAGGCTGGGCATCGTCAAACCCACCGGGACACGGATCCTGCTCGTGGGCGGTGAGCCGTGGGTGGTGGACCTCGGGAGGAGTCTGCGTTCCGCCGGCCTCGACCTGCTGATGTGGGCAGGCCGCGCCCAGGAGCGCCAAGTGATCACGGACGCCGGTATCCAACTCGCCGAGGGTGACCTGCTCGCAACGGCCACCAACCCGGGTGCCCGGCTGGAGGGGGTGACCGCGGTCTACCTGGCGACGAACGACGACGACTTCAACGCGCTCGCTTCGGTCGTGATGCAGGACAGCGTCGAAGGACCCGTCTACCGGGTCGGGCCTCCTCACGACAGCCTCGGAGTCGTGGCTCCCTACACCGGCGGGGACATCCTCTTCGGCAGACCGCTCGTTCGCCACAACCTGGCCGCGCGGTACGAAGCCGGCGCGCGGTTCCTGGTTCAGCCGGCTTCCGATCCGATGCCGCCCGGGAGCGAAACCCTCTTCGTGGTGCGTGAGGACCTGAAGCTGGAACCCGTTACCGAGAAGCGGCGGGTGACTCCCGGGGAAAGCGACAGCGTTGTGCTGCTGACCTCCGGCACCGGGAAGTGAGGCGCATCGTGATGTCCTGGGCGTCCGCGTTCCGGCTGCGGCAATACGTGAAGGCGAACCTGTGGATCGCGCCGATGTTCGGTCTCGTTCTGGGAGTTGTCCTGGCCGAACTGGCCGTCACCGCTGACAGTGCGGACTGGCCACCGAGTGGCTGGCGCTATTCGGCGACGACGGCGAGCGGAGTACTGAGCTCCATCGTCGGGGCGATGATCGCCCTTCTGGGATTCGTCGTGACCATCGGTGTTCTCGTCATTCAGCAGGCCACCGGAACGTTGTCCCCACGGTACATGCGCCTCTGGTACAGGGACCGGCTGCAGAAGACCGTGCTGGCCACCTTCACCGGTACGTTCGCGTTCTCCTTCTCCCTGCTGCGCAGTATCGAGTCGAATTCGGTGCCGGACCTCGGGGTCACCCTCGCCGGCGCGGCCGTGGCCGTCAGCCTGTTGCTGCTGCTCATCTATCTCAACCGCTTCACGCACAACCTCAGGCCGGTCGCCATCGCCGATCTCGTCGGCCGCATGGGGGAGGACGTCTTCGAGCACGGGGCGGAGGCGGTCAGGGCCTCAGCCCCGCACAGTGGTGAAACTCCGGTGCGGGACGTACGGATGACCGCCGTCCGCGCAACTTCCGGCGGGGCCCTCCAGGCCCTCCACGCCGACGGCCTCTTGGCACTCGCCACGCGCCACGACTGCGTGTTCACCGTGCCCCACCTGATCGGTGACTACGTCCCCCGGGGCGCCGTCCTCGTCGAAGTCCACGGTGGCACGTCCACCCCCGACGACGAGCGCGTGACCGGTCTCATCGCGCTCGGTCCCGAGCGGACGATCGAGCAGGACCCGGCCTTCGCCGTGCGCGTGCTCGTGGACATCGCCATCCGCGCCCTGTCGCCCGCCGTGAACGACCCCACCACCGCCGTACAGGTCCTCAATCACATCGAGTCGTTCCTCACCCGGATCGGTCAGTCGCCGCTGTCCGACCGGCATGTGCTGGCCGGTGACGACGGCAGGCCGCGACTCGTGCTGCGGGGGAGGACGTGGGAGGACTACCTCCAGCTCTCCGTTTCCGAGATCCGCGACTACGGGGCGACGTCCATGCAGGTCTGCCGAAGGCTGCGCGCCCTGTTCGACGGGTTGCTCGACAGCCTGCCGCCCACCCACCATCCGGCAGTCCGAGTGGAGGGGGATCTCCTGCGAGAATCGGTGGAACGGGCCTTCCCCGATGCGGCCCGCCGTGTCGCTGGACAGACGGCCGACAGCCAGGGCGTGGGCGGCCGGTCCCGGCCTAGTGGATAGCTGGTGGGGGTCCGCTCACGCCGGGCCCGAGCGCCCGCTCAGTTCGGCTCCACCCAGCCGTGCCGGACGGCATGGCCGCCGAGCTGCATCCGGGTCCGGACCCCGGCCATGTCCATGAGGTGGCGCAGGCGGCGGTGCAGGGTGCGTGGTGACAGACCGAGCTGAGTCGCGGCCGTCGGATCGGTCAGGCCGGCCAGCAGCAGGGCAAGGATCTTCCGGTCGAGATCGGTCGGGCCTTCCGGCCCGAGTCCGACGGCGGGTTCGGATTCTCCGCCGGTTCCCGACAGTTCGAGCGGGTGCGCGGTGCGCCATACCGTCTCGAACAGCGCGTCCAGCGCATCCAGCAGGCCGCTGCGGTGCAGCAGCACGGCGCCGGGTTCCCCGGCCGGCGTGACCGCGAGGGGAACGAGGCCGAGGTCGGCGTCGGCCAGTACGAGCTTCATCGGCAATTGGTCGGCGACCCGCAGTTGCACGCCCTGGCGCATGGAATCGACCGCATCGGCGATGATGCCCGGTTCGGCCAGCACGGCCCTGTCCAGGACCGCACGGAAGTGCACGCCGCGGCCGATGGCCATGGGTTCGGCCGAGTTCTCGCCGGGCGGCACGGCCACGAACGGTGCGGTGATGAAGGTGCGGACCTGCGTGCGGGCTGCCTGCTGCACCTGGAGGAAGCGATGCCGGATGGCGTCGACGCCCGTGACGACCTCGATCAGATCGCTGATGCTGTTCCCGGTCATCGCCGCCCGGTGTTCCTCGGCGAAGGTCACCAGTGCCTGCTCGGCCATGCGCAGGCCGTCCTGGCGCTGGCTGATGAGAGCGCCGAGGGCCATGGCAGGCGGCGCGGCGGTGAACAGCTCGTCCGCCGACCTGATCACCAGTCCCCACCCGACCAGATGACACAAGGCCTTGTCGATGCGGGCCTGCGGCATGTCGAGCTCATCCGACAGCAGCACCGTGGTGGAGTTCGGCCGTCCGAGCACCGCCCGGTAGACGCGCTCGTCATCGGGTTCGAGGCCCAGAACATCCAGCATCGGCGACCGACTCTCCCTTGCTTGCCGCAGCGGGGAGAGTATGCGCCATGGTGGCAGTCCCTGAATAGTCCCAGCTGGGAGCAGGTGCGAGGGGAAGGGCCCCGGGGAGTCGCCTCCCCGGGGCCCGACAGTGCGGCTCATCGCAGGCCGTACGCCCGGATGATCTCGTTCTTGACGCTGTAGCCGCGGTCCGTCGCGGCGCTCGCGCGGACCGACACGAAGCCGCCGGGCTTCTTGGCCGTCTTGAACGAACCGTTCCAGTAGCCGCCGGAGCCCTTGGACAGTGTCACCTTCTGCCAGGTGACGCCGTCGTCGTACGAGACGTCCAGCTTCACCGTGGTGACCTTGCCCGGCACCGTGTCGAGGTTCATCGACACCGGCTCGAGCGCGATCCGCTGCGTGGAGTTGGCCTTGACGTCGCCGTGCAGGTCCGACTCCAGCTCGTAGTCCAGGTTCAGCACCGAGAACGGCTCGAAGTAGTCCGAGTCGACGGTGTCGGACATGAACGTCCACTCGGAGTGGGTGCGCGTCGACAGTCGGAAGACGTCACCGGGACGCTCCACGTCGAGGACGGTGCGGTAGGGAAGGTTGCCCGCCGGCACCTCCACCCACTGCATGTCCCCGCTGACCGGGTTGTCGTGGATCAGCTTGTCGCCCTGGAACACCTGCAGGTGGGACGGCGTCTCCCCCCAGGGCAGGTAGCCGCCCAGCCGCATGTTGTCGCTGGCGGAGGCCCATGCCTGCACGTTCCAGGTCATGTAGTTCTGCCAACGGGAGTTGTACACACCGAAGGACTCGCTCTGGGCGGGGCGGGTCAACGGAGCGAACCAGTTCAGACGGCTGGTGCTGCCCTTGGCGTACGTGTTGTCGCCCGACACCATCACCCACGGCAGAGGGCCGTCGACACCCTGTGCGTGGAACTCCCTCCAGACCTGGCCCGGGGTCACCCATTCGGTGCGGGTTCCCGGGTGCCACTCGAGCTCGGGCATGTTGAACGACGGGTTGAGGGTGAAGTCGGACCGGTAGCCCTCCGACAACTTGCCCTTCGTGGCTGAGTAGTAGCGGGCGTCGATCCGGGCGAGGTCCCGCTGGGACGGCTTGTAGACGAGATCCCGGTCCGGGACCTGGCCGGGGTAGTCCCGGGTCAGGTCGTAGACGAACGGCGTGTGCTCGGTCTGCTTCACCGTCAGCTTGAAGATGCCGGCCTTGGCCGTCGCGATGAGGGCCTTGCCCGCGTCGCGGTGCACGGTGGCGACGGGGATCGGCGACTCGCCGACGTACTCCGTCAGGCCCCCCACACCGTCGTTGACCACGATCAGTGCCTTCGCACCGGCCGCGACCGCTGCCTCGGTGCGCTCCTGCGGCGAGACCTCGTCGCTGCGCGTGATGACGACGACCTTGCCCTTGGCGTCGACCTTCTCGTACGCGGTCGCCGCGCCGTTGCCCGCGTGGACGGCGGTCAGCGTGTCCGTGGCGGTGCCCAGGGAGCTGCCCGCCTGCACCATGGCGTCGAAGCGGAGCCGGCCGCCCAAGGTGCTCAGGCCGAGCTGCGGCTCCCCCTTGCGCCAGCGGGTGATCAGCATGAACTCGCCCTGCTTCATGGGCTCCGTCGGGGCGACGTAGACGTCGTCGTACGTCGGCGGCACCACGTAGGCGCTGCGGTAGTCCATGTACGGGTCGAGGCCCTTGTAGTGGACGTTGAAGTCGACCTTGCGCTGGCGGTCCTCGGTGCGCTGCGGCGCCTCGGTCTGCAGCAGGTTCGCCTTGCTCGCGTCCAGCACCACATTCGCGGGGCTGTCCTTGAGCACGGTCTCCGGGTCGACCAGCACGGCCACGCCCGAGCGGTCCGCCTTCTCGCCGGCCACGTCGAGGTACCCCGCGACGGTGTACTGGCCGGGTGCCATGCGCATCGTGGTCGAGCCCTCGACGTACACGTTCCACGGCCAGGAGTCGCCGGCCAGGTTGATTCCGACCCAGCCGCTGGCGGGCTTGCCGTCCCGGCCGACCAGCTCGATGTTCAGGTCGTAGCGCTCCTCCTCCTTGAGCAGCGCGACGGACGTGCGGGTCACGGGCTTCCCGGTGGCCGCGTCGGTGGCTGTCACAAAGCCGACGTGCCGGCCCGCCGAAGCGGCTTGCGGGTCACCGGTCACCGGGACGGCGGCGGTGCCGCCCGCGGGGACGGTCACCGTGGTGGCTCCCAGCGCGAACGGTCCGCCCTCGTTGGTCAGAGCCAGGTCCAGTGTGACCTCGGCGGAACCGGTGTTGGTGTACGTCAGGTCCTTCGTGACGGCGACGTCCTCCGGCTTGTGCGGCCAGGTGTAGTTGCCGAAGAAGAGCGATCCGGTGCCACGGACCGTGGTGCGCACCGCGGCGGCCACGTCGAGGCGGCCGGTGCCGACCTCGTACGGGGAGTACCCGGCGTCCAGGCCCTTCGCGGTGCTCATCAGGTGTTCCTTGAGCTGCGCGCCGGTCCAGTCCGGGTGCTGCTGGGCCAGGATCGCCGCCGCACCGACCACGTGCGGGGTGGCCATCGAGGTACCGCTGATGGTGCGGTAGAGGCCCTCACCACCGTCGGTCATGTCCTGGGAGCGGGCTGCGGTGATGTCCACGCCGGGTGCCGCGATGTCCGGCTTCATGGCGCCGGAGTAGCTCAGCGGGCCGGTGCTGGAGAAGTTCGCGAGCTGGTCCTGCTTGTCCGTGGCGGCCACGGTCAGCGCCGAGGCGGCCGCGCCCGGGGCGGAGATGCTCTCCGGGCCCGAGTTGCCGGCGGCTATGACGAACAGTGTGCCGTACTGCGCGGACAGCGCGTCGACCGTCTGCGACATCGGGTCGCTGCCGTCCGTCGGGTAGGAGTCGCCGAGGCTCATGTTGACGACGTCCGCACCGGTCTCGGCGGCCCACTGCATGCCGGCGATGATCCAGGAGTCCTGGCCGTAGCCCTCCACGCCGCCGAGCACCTTGCCGACGTACAGGTCGGCGCCCGGGGCGACGCCCTTGTTGTCGCCACCGGAGGCGGCTCCGGAACCGACGATCGTGCCGGCCACATGCGTGCCGTGCCCGTTGACGTCGGTGACGCCCTCACCCGGCACGAAGCTGGCCGTGTCGTCGATCTGGCCGGCGAAATCGGGGTGGCCGGCGTCGATACCGGTGTCGAGCACCGCCACCTTGACGCCCTTGCCGTTGTACCCGGCGGCCCAGGCCTCGGGCGCGCCGATCAGCGGCACGCTCTCCTTGAGGTTGGCCTTCACCCGACCGTCGAGCCACAGCTTCGCCACACCGGCGCCCAACTTCGCACTGCCCTGCGGCGCGACGTTGCTCCAGAAGGTGCGGGTCTGCCGCTTCTCGGTGCTGAGCACGGCACCGCTGATGCCCTTGAGCTTGCGGGTCAGCTTGCTGCCCCGGGGAGCGGTCGGCTCGACCGACGAGCGGGACTTCGACCGGTCGTACGTCGCGATCAGCGGCACCGCGGCCGACTTCGCGTCGTCGTAGCCCATCTCGATCAGGTCGGTGACGTTGAACAGCCGCCTGTCCAGCTTGTCCGTGCCGAGGAGCGGCGCGGCCTCGTCCGGGATGACGAACAGGTCGCCCTTGATCTTCTGGATCTTCACGCCGCCGACGGCGCTGTCCGGCCGGTCGACGTCTGCGGTCTGCTTGCCGTCGGCCATCGTGGTGACCGTGACGACGTCGCCGGTGACCAGGGTGACCTTGTGGGTCGCCGAGGGCTTGGCGGGAACGGAGGGCTTGCTCGGAGCGGCCTGTGCGGGTGCTTGCAGAACGGCAAGCCCCGACGCCAGCAGCGGCACCGCGGTGGCAACCGAGATCAGTTGCCAGCGCCTGCGCCGGAAGGCGGAAGGCTGAGAGGGGGAGGACATGCCATGGGTTTATCCGGCGGCGACGTCCGGTGTGAAGGCTTGATGGCGGCAAGTCGTTGCCATGGCAATGACTTGCCAGACAAAATCGGCCTGTATACGGGCAAGGCTCACTTGTCGGCCCGGTGAACGTGACGGCGAACGCCAGGAACTCGCCGGGAGGATCGCTGCGCGCGTGCCTGACTGCGGTGAGTTCCGGCCCAGTTGCCCAGCCTCCCGATGAATGGCGTGCACCTGACAATTAGGAATGCCGAACTCGGCGCGGACGCGCTTCCGGTGCTTTGACACGTGGTCTTCACCGGCGGGTGCTTCGAGGCCGAAGGAGACGTGGGCCAGGGCCGTTCCGGGGGTTGCGTACCCCCGGAACGGCCCTCGGCCCGCCCCTCCGTCAGATGGCGGGCTCGTTGTCGATGCAGTCGGCGCTGCCGGACGGCGTGCTCATCGACCTGCTTCGGTCGCATGGTCCGCGTCCCTGAGTTCGCGCTTGAGGATCTTGCCGGTGGCGTTGGTGGGCAGGGCCGTGCGGAACTCCACGATGCGGGGGTACTTGTAGCCGGCCATCTGCTCCTTGCACCACGTGATCAGCTCATCCTCGGTGAGCGTCGCTCCCGGCGCACGTACCACGCATGCCTTGACCTCCTCGCCGTGGCGGTCGTGCGGTACGCCGATGACGGCCACCATGCTCACGGACGGGTGGGTGAGCAGAACTTCCTCGATCTCCCGCGGGTACACGTTGAAGCCACCACGCAGGATCATGTCCTTGGCCCGGTCCACGATGTAGAACCATCCGTCGGAGTCGCGGCGGGCCAGGTCGCCGGTACGGAACCAGCCGTTGCGCATCACCTCGGCGGTCGCCTCGGGCCGGTTGTGGTACCTCTTCATGACGTTGTGGCCGCGGATGACGATCTCGCCGATCGCGTCGGCTTCCTGTACCGGTGCCCAGTCCTTGTCGACCAGGTCCACCTCCACGCCCCAGACCGGGCGTCCGATGGAGCCCGGGCGAACTTTCTCGCCGCGCGGGGCGAAGGTGGCGACCGGGCTGGTCTCCGAGAGGCCGTAGCCCTCCAGGATGGTGACCCCGAAGCGCTCGCTGAACCGGCGGTGGATCTCGACCGGCAGCGCGGAGCCCCCCGACCCGGCCATCCGCAGGTTCCCGGCGATCCGGGACAGGTCCACGTCGGGCGCCTCCGTTTCGAGCAGAGCCCAGTACATCGTGGGAACACCCGCGAAGAAGGTGACCGCATGACGCTGCATCAGGGCCAGGGCCGACTGGGCGTCGAAGCGGGGCAGCAGTACCAGCGTCGCCTGCGAGGCGAGGCCGGCGTTCATCTGCACGACTTGGCCGAAGGAGTGGAAGAGCGGCAGGGCGATCAAGTGCACGTCGTGTTCCACCTCGCCGAACAACTTGTGGCAGGTCAGCACATTGAGCATCAGGTTGGAGTGGCTGAGCTCGGCGCCCTTGGGCTTGCCCGTGGTGCCGGAGGTGTACAGGATGACCGCCGTGTCACCGGGCTCGGTGGCCACCGTCTCGAAGTCCGTGCTCCGGTCGGTCAGTGCCGCGGTGAGGGTCTCGGTGCCCGCTATGGGGGAGTGCTCGGTGGGGGCGGCGGTCATCAGGAAGAAGTTCTCGCAGCCGGGGGTTTCACCGAAACCGGACCAGCCCTCCTGGCCCATCGGAAGGTCCGCGCTGCCCTCGAAGCAGAAGTAGGCCTTGGCTTCGGAATCGGCCAGATGGTAGGCGATCTCGCGGCCCTTGAGCAGTACGTTGAGCGGGACGACCACCGCTCCGGCCTTGAGGATGCCGTAGTAGACGATCGGGAAATACGGGAGGTTGGGGCAGGACAGGGCGACCTTGTCGCCCGGTCCGATACCGCGCGAGTGCAGCAGATTGGCCACGCGGCGGGCGGCCGCGTCCAACTCCGCGTAGGTCAGTCGCTGCACGCCCAGCACGACCGCCGCACGGTCGGGCACGGTACGGGCGCTGTTCTCCAGCAGGGTGGCGAGATTGAGCATGAGGTCTCCGTAGGGGATGTCGCTGCGGGCGGGCGGTACGGGTGTGTGGGCCGCCGATGGCCGGGGTCAGCCCCGCAACGCGGCAGCGAAGAGTGCGGGCAGTTTCGTCAGGCTCGGCGCCGCCGTGAAGTCGGTGAGGCGCTCCACCGTGGTCAGCGCCGTGCGGTGCGTGACGAAGTACGGGGGGCGCGGTGACAGCGACGGGTCGCCCGTGACCAGCCCACGCGGGGCCGGTGTGAACGGGGCGCGCAGCACGGTCTTCTCGACGTCCTCGAGCATGAACGCGTTGTGCACGAAGCCGATGCCGCTGCCGATGTTCTGGCGGGTGTGGCCGGGAAAAGCACCCCAGGGGGTGAAGCCGAGCAGGAAGCCGACCGCCGACCAGCAGTTGATGCCCACTGTGCCGTAGCGCAGTTCGACGACGGCGGTGCGCATGGCCTCCTGTTCGGCCTTCTCGGTCCTCGGGTGGACGATCAAGGTTGCGCCGAGAGTGCCGGGGAGGGTGGCGTTGGCGAAGTCGACGGCGTGACGTAGGAATTCGGCCGGAGTCGCGCCGGGCAGGCGCACGACCCCCAGGGCGCTTCCGAAGACCTCGTCGGTGACGAGGGGGTCGTCGTGGTCGGTGATGTCGGTTACGAGCAGCCGGCAGTCGTCGCCGTGTGCCTCCGCCGTCGGATGGGCCGCTCGTACGGAGGCGAGACGGTCGGCGGCGCCCGGGTAGTAGTCGGTGCGCGGAGGCAGTTCGCGCAGTATTCGCCGGACCTCGTCGAGCAGTCGCTCCGTGCCGTCCCAGTCGCGCGGCAGGACCAGGATCTGGCTGGCGATGCAGTTGTGGCCGGAGTTGTTCATCTTGCTGGTGACGATGTGTTCGGCCTGGAAGCGGAAGTCGGCGTCGCTCCATGGCCCCGGCACCACGATGCAGGGACTCACGCCGCCCAGCTCACTGCTGAAGGGCTTGGTGATCAACGGGAGGTCGTCACGGCGGCGTTGTCCGGAGTCCTCGTCGGTGCCCCAGACGATGGCGTCGTGGGTACGGTCGCTGCCGGTGACATGAATGGCGTCGACGCTTTCGTGGCGGGACAGATAGCCGCCCTCGGCCGCGCCGCCGTCGACGAAGGCCAGCCAGCCCCGTTCGACGAACTCGGCGAACACGTACTCGAAGTGGGGGCGCAGATAGGCGTTGACCGGGTTCATCTTGGCGATGACGACCTGGCCCTCGGCGTAGAGCTTGTGCAGGATGTCCAGCGCGGTGATCGCGGCGACGTTTCCGGCGCCGAGCACCAGGGCCAGGGCCGGGGCCCCCTGCCTGCCCCGGTACTCGCCCGCGGCGCAGGCACGCGTCTGCTCCGCGGTGACGCCGGGGCGCATCCACACCTCGGCCTTGAACCCGTTGAGCAGCAAGGAGTCCCAACCCGTGGCGGGGAAAACGTTCACGCGGGTGCGACCGTTCTCCTCGTGAACCGTTCTGTCGGCCAGGGGGTCCCGGCCCGCGGCGATCCGTCGAAGGACGTGGAGATACGCCGCGGTGTTCTGGGAAAGGGCCCAGGGGCCGCCGATCCAGTCCTCGGCCGCCCAGGGGGAGTCCGGTCCGTACCCCTTCGCCCGGGCGCCCGCGCCGGCCATGTCGGCCGCACGCGCGACGATGCGGGGCTGCAGCCTCTCCAGGAGGGCGATGCGTTCGGTGAGCGGGGTGGTGGACCAGGACTCGGCGTTGCCGCGTACGTGGGCCACCGTGCGGTCGAGGAAGGAGGTGTCGAGGGCGCTTGTGTTCAACGTCGTTCCTTGCGGAAGGTGGGGGAGTGGGAGGCGCGGGCCTGTCCCGTGCGCAGTGCGAGGAGCAGGCCCGCGCGAGTGGTCACACGGACAGCCGACGGGCGTCGCGGTCCGGGTCGATCAACGTGAGGGCGGCCGCTCCGCTCAGCAGGAGCACGGCGCCGGTGATCAGGACCGCGTACGTGTAACCCTCCGTACCGTGGGTGTCCACGAGGCGCCCGATCAGCGTCGGGGCGATCAGACCGGCGGTGGTCACCACGGCGTTCATGATGCCCAGGGCGCCGCCGCGACGGTCGGCCGGAGCCAGTTCCGTGACGGTGGTGACGGCGACGCTGCTCATCGCTCCGGCGAGCCCGAATCCCGCGACCAGGAGTACGGCGGTCACGACACCGGCCGGGGCCACCGGCAGGGCGAGGCATGCCGCTGCGCCGACGAGAAGCAGAACGCCGCCGACTCCGCCGCGCGCCCACCGGCTCGCGGTCCCGCGGCGCAACAGCCATCCGGTCAGGCCTGCCTGCCCGAGCACCACGACCCCGCCCAGACCCCAGACCAGCATCACCACCTGGGTGGACCCTCCCGAGCTGTAGCCCAGCGCGTCCTGGAGGTAGGAGGGGAGCCAGACCAGGGCGAACGCGATGACCCAGTAGGTTCCGAAATAGGCGGCCGTGGCACCGATCCAGGTCCGTGTCGCGAGGATCCGCCGGTACGGCATCTTGGGCCGGTCCGGACCCTGCCCCGCTTCTGCCACCGCCTTCTCGTCCTTCCCTCGGCCGGTGTCCGAGGCGACCGCGTACGGCCCCTCCCCGCCGAAGGGGATCCACAGCAGTGCCCACACGACACCGACGAGCGCCACGGCGGCGACCGCCGAGCGCCAACCGTGGTTCTGGATCACCCACGTCAGCACGGGAGCGGCGACCAGGACCCCCAGGGTGATCCCGAGGACGATCAAGGCCCCGGGCAGGTTGCGCCGGTGGTTGGGGAACCAGGACAGGGTGGCCTGCTGGGCGACGGGGAAGGCGGGGCCCTCGGCAGCGCCGAGCAGGACACGTGAGGTGATGAGCACCGCGAGCCCTCCTCCCACCGCCATCGGGGCCTGGGAAATGGACCAGAGCACGGCCATCGCCAGGATCAGCCACTTGGGCCGTACGCGGTCCGCGAGCAGCCCCACCGCGGCACCGGAGATCGAGAACAGCAGGAAGAAGGCGCTGCTGGCGAGTCCGAAGGCCGACGCGGACAGGTCGAGGTCCTGTCGGATCTCCTCCGCGGCGAGACCGAGCACGGACTTGTCGGCGAAGTTGATCATCATGAAGACGACGAGCAGCGCGGTGACGATCCACGCTCGGCGTCTCGTACTGCTCGGCGCCTTCGGGGGGCCGGCGGGCACAGCGGGTGCGACATCGGTGTCGGTCACAAGGGCTCCGCGGAGACTGGATGGGAGGGGAGGAGGGGCTGGGAGGACGTTCAGGAGAGCGGGACGCCGGCGATGGCGATGCGCTCCATGACACGGCGCTGCGGGTAGTAGTCGCTGATCGCGTAGTGCTGGGTGGCGATGTTGTCCCAGATCGCGACGGAGCCCGGCTGCCAGCGGAAGCGCACCTGGTACTCGGGGATACGGGCCTGGAGGACGAGCTCGTCGAGCAGCTCACGGCTCTCCAGGTCCGAAACGCCGACGATCCGGGTCGTGAAGGGCTCGTTGACGTAGAGCAGCTTGCGGCCGGTGCGCGGGTGGCGGACGACCACCGGGTGCTCGACGGCAGGCAGGTTCGCCCGGTGCACCGCGACCTGGGCCTCGGTCATCAGTGCGCCCCAGCTCGGCACCCAGTCGTGCACGGCGGTGAGGCCCTCGATGCGGGCCTTCATGGACTCGGTGAGGTTGTCGTAGGCGGCCGCCATGTCCGCCCACATGGTGTCCCCACCGGCGGAGGGGACCTCGACGGCACGCAGGACGGAGCCGAGCGCCGGCGCGGCCATGAACGAGTGGTCGCTGTGCCAGATGTTCTCGGTACCGGTGGCCATGGCGTCCTTGGCCAGACGGGAGACGCCGACGGTGTCGCCCTTGGGGAAGAAGGGGTTGGCTTCCGGCTCGCCCCACAGGGCGGAGAACGCGAGCTGGGACTGCGGGTCGAAGGCGTGCTGGTCGCGGAAGAAGAGCACCTTCCACTCCAGCAGGGCCTGCCGGATCTCATCCGCGAGGTCCTCGCCGATCGGGCGCGAGAGATCGACGCCCTCGACCTCGGCGCCGATGTGCGGGGTGAGCGGGTAGACGTCCAGAAGTCCGTAGGCGGGCTGCTCGGTGCCCGGTGCGATGCGGTCGAGCGTCCGCTTGCCATAGTGCATCAGCGGCTTGTCGAGCGCGGGGGCGGGGCTGGTGACGACGCTGTCCATGAGTCCTCCACGGTGGCGGCCTGGGGGGCCTGAATATCGTTACGGGGAGTATCGTTATTAGGGCGTGGGGAAGCAAGGGTCCGTGCGACATGAAAATGAAAAGCCGGAAAAGCCGAGGCCGGGAGCCGTCAGCCGCCCGTGCCGACCGCCCGGGCGACGAGGTCGACCAAGGCGTCCACGAGGCGGGCGTCGGGCATCTCCAGCTCGCCGATCAGCCGGAAGAGCAGTGGTGCGGCCACCAGGGTGGCCGCGGCCCGGACGTCGGTGTCCGGGGCCACGTCGCCGCGGGTGATCCCGCGTTCGAGGATGCGCCTCGTCTCGCTCGTGATCCGCTCGGTGTACTCCGCGTACTGGCCCCGCGCCGCACCCGCGTCGGCCGACGCCCCGATGAGACCTGCGATCAGCCGGTCCGAACCCGGCAGCCGGTAAGCCTCCAGACGAGCGGTGAGTACGAAGCGGAGCTCGGCGCGGAAGTCGCCCAGGTCGGGCACCGACAGGGTGCCGATGCGGGTTTCCGCGGCGGCGATGATCAAATCCTGCTTGGTGGGCCACCGCCGGTATATGGCGGGCTTGCTCACCCCGGCCCGTGCCGCGACGGTGTCCATCGTGACCGCCGCGATCCCCTGCTCGGTGACCAGGTCCACAACAGCGTTGAGAACGGCTCCGGTGACCCGCTCCTCGCGCGGTCGCCCCGGCCCTCGTACGGCCCCGTCCGCCTGCATGCTCGCCATGTGCAGAGACTACGGTCTCCGCCGCGCCACCTCGCGTCGCATCCTCGCCAGGACGGGGGGCCCTCGCTGACCTAGGCTTGCCCACCGGGGCCGAAAGGGGCACAAAATGGATGAATACCCCCTGATCGAGAACCATGGTCTGATCGGTGATCTGCAGACCGCGGCTCTCGTGACCACGGATGCGACGATCGACTGGTTCTGCTGTCCGCGCTTCGATTCGCCCAGCATCTTCGGTGCCCTGCTCGACCGGCGGAAGGGCGGGCACTTCACCGTCGGGCCGGCCGCGGACACCTACACCACCAAGCAGCTCTACCACCCGGACACCGCCGTGCTGGTCACGCGTTTCATGACCGAAGCCGGGGCGGGCGAGGTGGTCGACTTCATGCCGATCACCGGCAAGACCGCGACCGACCGGCACCGTCTGGTCCGCATGCTGCGCTGTGTCCGGGGCAGCATGACGTTCCAAGGGGAGATCGCTCCGCGCTTCGACTACGGCCGCACGCCGCACGAGTTGCACATCACGGAGCACGGGGCCGTGTTCACTTCACAGGACATGGACCTTGCGATTCATGCCGTCCGTGAGCCGCAGGACGAGCGGCTGCTGACCATTCACCCGAGTGACAACGACCTGCGCTTCACTCTGACCCTGCAGGCAGGACAGCAGCGCGGACTGGTCATGGAATCGTCACCGGGCGGGCCGCCGCACGAGGTCCGAGTGGAGGAGTTCGAGCAACTCTTCGACGAGACAGTTCAGTTCTGGCGCTCGTGGCTGGGTCAGTCCACCTACTCGGGCCGTTGGCGGGAGGCGGTGGAGCGTTCGGCTGTGGCGCTGAAGCTCATGACCTACGCACCGACCGGCGCCCTGGTCGCCGCCCCCACAGCGGCTCTGCCCGAGCAACTGGGCGGAGAGCGCAACTGGGACTACCGGTTCACCTGGATCCGCGACGCGTCCTTCTCCGTGTACGCCCTGCTGGGCATGGGATTCAAGGAAGAGGCGGCGGCGTTCATCAGCTGGCTGCACGAGCGCGTGAAGGAAAAGGCCGGTGAAGGCGAAGGCAGTACCGGGCCACTGAACATCATGTACCGCGTCGACGGTTCCTCCGACATGGTCGAGGAGACCCTCGACCACTGGGAGGGATACCGCGGCTCCGCCCCGGTCCGCATCGGCAACGGAGCAGCGACCCAACGGCAACTGGACATCTACGGTGAGGCACTCGACAGCATCTACTTCGCGCACCAGCACGGCATGCACCTCGACCACGGGGGCTGGACCGCGCTGCACACCCTTCTCGACTGGCTGGTCGACCACTGGGACCAGCCCGGCGAAGGTCTGTGGGAGACCCGTGGCGGCCAGAAGGACTTCACCTACGGACGCGTGATGTCGTGGGTGGCCTTCGACCGGGCCGTCCGGATCGCCACCGACGACGGCCGCCCCGCGGCCCGCGGCCGCTGGGTGGACGCGCGTGACGAGATCTACGCGCAGGTGCTCAGCCGGGGATGGGACCCCAAGAAGCAGGCGTTCGTACAGCATTACGGCGACGACGTGCTCGACTCGTCGCTGCTGCGCATGCCGACGGTCGGCTTCATCACGCCGGCCGATCCGATGTGGAAGTCCACGCTCGACGCGATGGAGAGCGAACTGGTCAGCGACAGCCTGGTCTACCGCTACAACCCCGAGGCGTCACCTGACGGGTTGCGCGGCTCCGAGGGCACCTTCTCCCTGTGCACGTTCATGTACGTCGACGCCCTGGCGCGGGCGGGACGCACCGACCAGGCCAGGCTGGTGCTCGAGAAGATGCTCACCTACGCCAACCACCTGGGCCTGTATTCGGAGGAGATCGGCCTGACGGGGCGGCAGTTGGGCAATTTCCCGCAGGCCTTCACGCACCTGGCCCTGATCGACGCGGCGATCACCCTGGACGCGAGGCTCAATGAGGAGCGTGGGGGCGGGGCGTAGCTTCACGTCACCCCTGGAAGGAGGGCTCGATCCGGGCAGGGACAGGCGGCCCATAGGGTGGCTCGCATGTCTGCCACGTTGAGCTCCACCAAATCCCGCGCCGCGCTCCGCGTTTCGGCGCGTGTCTCAGGCGAGTTGCTGCTCGTCATCGTCATGGCCTCGGTGGCGGTATGGACACTGGGTCGCATGTGGTCGGTCATCTGGCCGCTCATAGTCGGCTTGCTGCTCACCACCCTGACCTGGCCCCTGGCGCATTACCTGCGCCGACGCGGGTGGCCCCCGGCCCTCGCCGCTTCCGTGGTGACCGTGCTGTTCCTCCTGGTTGCCGCAGGGGTCGCGGCGCTGATCGCGGTGCCGGTGGCCTCCCAGTCCGGTGAGCTGGCCGACGGCGTGGTCGAAGGCATCCAGAAACTGCGCGAGTGGGCATCCGGACCGCCTCTCAACATCGGTGACGACCAGATCGCCGGTGCGTCCGATTCCGCGGCCGCCCGCATCCAGGACAGCATCGGCAGCATGGTCACCACCGTCGTCACCGGCGTGAGCACCGTGGTCAACGGCGTGGTCACCGCCGTCCTGGCGATCTTCCTGATGTTCTTCATGCTCAAGGACGGCCCCCGGTTCCTGCCGTGGCTCGCCCGCCAGCTGCCCGGCCGGCTCGCCACCGACGTTCCGACCGTCGCGGCGCGTGGCTGGCGGACTCTGGGTGAGTTCGTGCGCTCCCAGGCGTACGTCGGCCTGCTCGACGCGGTCCTCATCGGCATCGGCCTGTGGATCGTGGGAGTGCCGCTGGTGCTGCCTCTCGCGGTGCTGACCTTCGTCTCCGCATTCGTGCCCATTGTGGGTGCTCTGTTCGCCGGCTTCGTCGCGGTTCTCATCGCCCTGGTGTCGAACGGGCTGACCGACGCGCTGATCGTGCTGGCGATCATCGTCGTGGTGCAACAGCTCGAGGGCAATGTGTTCCAGCCCATGATCCAGAGTCGCGGACTCGGCCTGCACGCTGCGGTGGTCCTGCTGGCGGTGACCCTGGGCGGCAGTCTCGCCGGCATCGTGGGCAGCCTGCTCGCCGTACCCGTCGCCGCCCTGATCGCGGTGGTCTGGAACTACCTGCGCGAGCAGCTCAGCGTTCCGCAGGAGGAGCCGGAAGTGGATGCGTCGCCGATCGGCGTCGGCTCTCAGCCGTAGCGTTCCCGGCTTGTTCCGGCCAGGTCATGTCGGTGTTCTCGTTCGGCGGCGCGCTGGTGACGATGGGCACACGCGTCGTCCGGGGCGCAGGGGGTACGCGAGGTGCGACACCGGCCCACCCGCACCAGGAGGGGCCTGCACCGACAGGAGCAACGACATGACCGACCGCAGGCCCAAGGGAACGGCCTACACCGGGGCGGAGGGCAGCCCGCCCCCGATACCCGCTGACATGCCCGACCAGCAGGTACAGGAGGGCGAGGACGCGCTCGACGTGGTCCTCCCGCCGGGTGCCGAACGTCCCGAAGCGGAACCGGATGCCGAGCCCGACGACGAAAAGCCGGACCCCGACGAAGCCGGCTCGGGCCGCAGCGCCGCCCGCAACGCAGGCGTCCACCCGGAACATCCGACCCCGGACGAGTCGACGGGGTGACGCGTGGTCCGCGTTCGTGGGAACAGGGGCAGTAGGACTACTGACACCGTAGACGCGTCGACCAGTACATTGTCGGCGACCGGCGACCGGCGACCGGCGACCGGCTACCGGCGGCCGTCAACCAGCATTGTCGTGACGGCCGGCACTCCGGCTGCCGCCAGCACCGCGGCGCCCACAAGACCGGCGTCGGGCCCCAGTTCAGCCGGCACGGCGCGCAGCTCCTGCAGGAACGGCATGGCCGCGTAGCGTCGCAGGTGGCGAGCGAGCGGTTCGAAGAGCACCTCGCCGGACTGAGCCACACCGCCGCCGACCACGGCGATGTCGATCTCGACCAGCGCTGCCGTGGCGGCTATACCCGCCGCCAGTGCGCGCGCCGCCCGATCGAACGCGGCGAGAGCAGCCGGTTCCCCGGCTCGAGCCGCCACCGCCACCGCCGTCGCGTCTGCGTCCGCTGTCAGTGGCGGTTGCCAGCCGAGGGCAAGGGCGTGCCGGCTGATGGCGGTACCGCTGGCGATGGCTTCCAGACAACCTCTCGCGCCGCACGGACAGGGGTCACCGTCGAAGTCGATGCTGATGTGCCCGAGATGGCCGGCATTACCTGTGATCCCGTGGTGCACGCCGCCGTTGATAACCAGGCCCGCGCCCACACCGGTGGACACCACGAGGCACAGTGCGTTCTTGTGTCCGCGTGCCGCGCCATGGCGGTGCTCGGCTGCGGTCATTGCCACGGCGTCGCCCGCCAGCATCACGTGCCGGCGGGAGAGAGCTGGATGCCTTCCGACGGACTCGACGAGGGGATAGTTCCGCCAGGCAGGGATGTTGACGGGGCTCACGGTTCCGCGTGCCAGGTCGATCGGGCCGGCGCTGCCGATGCCCATTGCGCGTACACGTCCCCAGAGGGGGTTGGCGGCCAGGCTGCCCACCACCTCGTACACCGCGTCGAGGAGTGCGTCAGCGGATTCCTTCGCCGGGGTGGAGCGGCGCACGCGGTGGAACAGGACGCCGTCCCGGTCGACCAGGGCACCCGCGATCTTGGTTCCGCCGATGTCGAGGGCGGCGATCAGGTCACTGTCCGGGGATTGAACTGCCGACCGATGACTACTCATGGTGATGACCCTCTGGATCGGAGTGGCATGCGTGGTCCGGTTGGGGACACCACATCCGACCACCGTCTGACAACGTTGTCCAGTCCTCGTCGAATCCTTCTCGAAAAGCGCGTTCACGTTGCGATCGATTTAGCCAACGTTTAGTAAAGCCGCTGTTCAGGGGGCTAGGGAGGCGTCAAATTCAGGTGGACCGGTCTATGGACATTGCTGCCGTGTTACCCCTACGTTGAGCGCTCATCAGGCCGGGACAGCGGGCGCCGATTCGGCACCCAACCTGGGCGTGACACCGAAAGCCGTTCAGTGAGGGGTGGAGGAAATGCGCAGAGTGCGCGTTGTTCTGGTGGCCGCGACGTTGGTCGCTGTCACAGCATGTAGTGGTCAGGGGGACGCGCCGAATGGCGAGATCGCGGCTCCACCGAGCGATCCCGCGAAGGTGTCGGGCAGCATCACGGTCCTGACCAACAGGACGGACCAGATCGCTGACGGCTCGTTGAAGAAGTACGCGGCCGAGTTCAACAAGCTCTACCCGGGCGTGAAGGTCAAGTTCGAGGGCCTGACCGACTACGAGGGCGAGACCAAGATCCGGATGAACACCGAGAACTACGGTGACGTCCTCCTGATCCCCAACTCCCTTTCCGTCGAGCAGTACCCCAACTTCTTCGCTCCGCTCGGCGGTTCCGTCGGCCTGTCGGCCAAGTTCGACTACACCGACCACGCCACGGTGGACGGCATGGTCTACGGCCTGGCCAACATCGGGGTGGCCAACGGGTTCGTCTACAACAAGGCGGTCTGGGAGAAGGCCGGCGTCAAGGACTGGCCCACTACGCCCGAGGAGTTCGTCGCGGACCTGGCGACGATCAAGGCGAAGACGGACGCCGTCCCTTACTACACGAACTACAAGGACGGGTGGCCGCTCACCAACTGGACGAACGCCATCGGCTCGCCCTCCTGTGACTCCGGGGCCTACGACTCGCTGGCGAAGACCAAGAAGCCCTGGAGCAGTGGATCGGACCTGTACCAGATCGACAAGCTCCTCTACGAGATCGTCGAGAAGAAGCTGGCAGAGCCCGACCCGACCACGACCAACTGGGAAGACTCCAAGGCGCAGATCGGATCCGGCAAGGTCGCGTCGATGTGGCTGGGGTCCTGGGCGATCTCCCAGATGCGGGCCGGTGCGGAGGCCGCAGGGAAGAACCCCGACGACATCGCGTTCATGCCGTTCCCGGCACAGCGCGACGGAACGTTCTGCTCCGTACTGCGTCCTGACTACCAGTACGCGGTCAACTCGCACTCCGACAACAAGGAAGCGGCCCGGGCGTGGCTTGACTGGTTCATCACCAGGTCGGGCCAGGCCGCCAGTGAAGGGTCCATCTCCTCGGTCAAGGGCGCTCCGCTGCCGGACACACTCAAGACGTTCTCCGACAACGATGTCATGATGATCCCGCAGAACCAGGAGAACATCGTCGAGGTCAACAAGGTCGACAAGGCGTCCGAGATCGGCATCACCGGGCAGGGCTACCGGCAGAAGCTGGTCGACATCGCACGGGGCGCGGCCGACGGTGACGTGGACAGCTACTTCGGCGAGCTGAACGGCAAGTGGGCCGAGGCCCAGCAGACCCTCGGCGGCTGACCATGCCGCGGCACGGTGAGACCCCGACCAGGGCAGGCGTGCTCCTGCCCGCCCGGGCGGGGGGCCGTGTGAACCGCTCGCCGTGCCCCGGCCCCGATCTCCGCCCGACAGGGAACCCACCACGAGGAACCATGAGATGACCGTTGCCCACAAGACCCGTGCCCGGGGGCAGGCCGGCGGCCGGCGAAGCACACCGCCGACGGAATCCGCCCCCGGCAGGCCACGCGCCGGCAGGCGCCGCCATGCCGCCGCCCTGACCCCCTGGCTCTTCCTGTCCGCACCCCTGGCGCTGCTGCTGACGTTCACGTTCCTGCCGGTGGCCGACATGATCGGTTACAGCTTCACCGACTGGGACGGCATCAGCCCCTGGCGTTCCTACGTCGGCGGGGAGAACTACACCGACCTGGTGACACAGCCCGCGCGGTTCGAGGTGTTCCTCGTCAGCGGGTTCTACCTGGCGGCGTCGTTCCTCCAGATCGCGCTTGCCCTGTACTTCGCCACGGTCCTCAGTTTCGACACCCGGTACCGCAACCTGTTCAAGGGCCTGCTGTTCTTTCCCTACCTGATCAACGGGGTGGCCGTCGGATTCGTGTTCCTGTACTTCTTCCAGCCCGACGGCACGCTCGACACGCTGCTGCGCCTGGTGGGGGCGGAGGGCAAGCACCTGTGGCTCGGCGACCCGGACCTGGCCAACCCCTCGCTCGCGGGGGTGTCGGTCTGGCGCTTCACGGGTCTGAACATGGTGCTGTTCCTGGGTGCGATCCAGTCCATTCCGCCGCACCTGTACGAGGCGGCGGAGCTGGACGGGGCGAACCGCTGGCAGCAGTTCCGCCACATCATCGCGCCCAGCATCAAGCCGATCATCAGCCTGAGTTTCATCCTCGCCGTTTCCGGTTCCCTGGCCGTCTTCGAGATCCCCTACATCATGACCGGTGGCGCCAACGGCACGGAGACGTTCGTCATCCAGACGGTCAAGCTGGCCTTCCAGTTCGACAAGGTCGGCCTGGCGTCGGCGTCGGCCGTCGTGCTGCTGGCCCTGATCCTGCTGATCACCTGGGTCCAGCGCCGGCTGTTCCCCGAGGAGAGGGTGGAGCTCTCGTGACCACCGACATGTCCGCTCCGTCCCGGCGTACGGTCCGCGCCGACCGCACCGTACCGGCCAGGATTCCCGTCGTCCTCAAGTACCTGTCACTGCTCCTGGCTTCGGCCGTCGTCCTCGTTCCCCTGGTCGTCGTTCTGCTGACCTCGCTCAAGACCGAGTCGGAGGTGGCGAACAGCGGACCGCTGTCTCTGCCCGGTGACTGGTTCAACTTCGCCAACTACGCCACCGCCATCGAACAGGGTGCGATGCTGCGGGCGTTCGGTAACACGACGCTGATCCTCGTGGTATCCACTGCGGGGACCGTACTGATCGGCTCGATGACCGCCTATGCCATCGACCGCTTCCGGTTCCGCCTCAAGAAACTGGTGATGGGCCTCTTCCTGCTGGCCACGCTGGTGCCCAGCGTGACCACACAGGTCGCGACGTTCCAGGTGATCGACGATCTCGGCGCCTTCAACAGCCGCTGGGCACCGATCCTGCTGTACACCGGCACCGACATCGTCTCGATCTACATCTTCCTGCAGTTCATCCGGTCCATCCCCGTCTCCCTGGACGAGGCCGCGCGCATCGACGGCGCCAACTCCTGGACGATCTACCGGAAGATCATCCTCCCGATGCTGCGACCTGCCATCGCCACCGTCGTCATCGTCAAGGGCATCGCGATCTACAACGACTTCTACGTTCCCTTCCTCTACATGCCGGACCCCGAACTCGGCACCATCTCCACCGCCCTGTTCCGGTTCAAGGGACCCTTCGGCGCCCACTGGGAGACCATCTCCGCCGGCACGATCGTCGTGATCGTGCCCACCCTGATCGTCTTCCTTGCGCTGCAGCGCTTCATCTACAGCGGTTTCGCGGCCGGTTCCACCAAATGACCTGCCCGCCCATCGCGCCCCGCACTACATCTCAAGGAGTACGCATGAAGGTCCGCACGCCGCTGTCCCAGGGCTGGACGCTGCGCCTGAACACCGACCGCGGCACCCCCGAGGGCGCGCCCCCGGCGCTGGCCGGAACCACCGTGCCGGCGCAGGTGCCCGGCTGCGTCCACACCGACCTGATGGCGGCGGACCTGCTGGCCGACCCGTATCTGGACCGCAACGAGTCGGAGGCCGCCTGGGTGGGCCGCGCCGACTGGACCTACGCGACCGAACTGCCCCGGCGCGACAATACCTTCGAGCGGGCCGACCTGGTCTTCGACGGGCTGGACACGGTCGCCGCCGTCCACGCTGCCGGCCGGCTGCTGGGGGGTACCCGGAACATGCACCGCTCCTACCGGTTCGACGTCACCGATCTGCTGGAGGCCGGTCCTGCGCCTCTCGAGGTCGTCTTCACCTCCGCCTACACCGAGGCCGAGGCGGTCCGCGCGGCGCTGGGTGCGCGGCCCAACTCCTACCCCGAGCCGTTCAACTACATCCGCAAGATGGCCTGCTCGTTCGGATGGGACTGGGGCCCCACCCTGGTGACGGCCGGCGTGTGGCGCGAGGCGCGCATCGAGCAGTGGTCCACAGCCCGACTGGCCGAGGTCCGTCCGCAGGTCACCGTCGAAGGCGACGGGAGCGGCATCGTCGAGATCACCGTCGAGCTGGACCGCACGGCAACCGGCCGAAACCGGCCCCTGCGGCTGGTGGCCGCTGTCGGCGACGTCTCCTCGGAGGTCACCGTCGCCCCCGGGGAAGACACCGCGACGCTCACCGTGCGGGTCCCGGACGCGGCGCTGTGGTGGCCGCGCGGCTACGGCGACCAGTCGCTGTACGGGTGCACGGTCGCGCTGACGGAGGAGGACGGCGGCCGGGTCCTCGACGCCTGGGAGCGACGCATAGGCTTCCGCACGATTGACCTCGACACGTCCGCAGACGTACACGGCAGCGCCTTCACCCTGGTCGTCAACGGCACTCCGATCTTCGCCCGTGGGGTGAACTGGATCCCTGACGACGTCTTCCCCACCCGGGTCACGGACGACCGCTACCGCACCCGTCTCACCCAGGCCGCCGAGGCGGGCGTCGACCTGGTACGCGTGTGGGGCGGCGGAATCTACGAGGACCGGGCCTTCTACGACGTCTGCGACGAGTTGGGCCTGATGGTCTGGCAGGACTTCCTGTTCGCCTGCGCCGCCTACCCGGAGGAGCAGCCGCTGCGTTCGGAGATCGAGGCCGAAGCCCGGGAGAACGTCGCCCGGCTGATGCCCCACCCGTCGCTGATCCTGTGGAACGGCAACAACGAGAACCTGTGGGGCTTCGCCGACTGGGAGTGGGAGCAGGCGCTCTCCGGCGACTCCTGGGGCGAGGGCTACTACCTGGGAATGCTGCCCCGCGTCGTCGCGCAGACGGACCCGACCCGTCCGTACAGGGCAGGCAGCCCGTGGTCGGGGTCATGGGACCACACGCCGAACGACCCCGACCACGGCACCGCGCACTCGTGGGAGGTGTGGAACCGCCGCGACTACAGCGACTACCTCACCACGGTGCCCCGCTTCGTCGCGGAGTTCGGCTGGCAGGCCCCGCCGACGCTCGCCACCCTGGAACGCGCCCTGTCCGAAAGGCCGCTGAGCGCCGATTCCCCCGGCATGCTGCACCACCAGAAGGCGGAAGACGGCAACGGCAAACTGAATCGAGGGCTTGCCCCGCACTTCGAGGCACCCACCGACTTCGACACCTGGCACTATCTGACCCAACTGAATCAGGCGCGTGCCGTCGCCGCAGGGGTCGAGCACTGGCGCTCCCACTGGCCCCGCTGCGCCGGCACGGTGCTGTGGCAGCTCAACGACTGCTGGCCGGTCACCTCCTGGGCGGCGATCGACGGCGACGCCCGGCTCAAGCCCCTCTACTTCGAGATGCGCCGCCTGTACGCCGACCGGCTGCTGACGATCCAGGACCGCGAGGGCGACCTGGTGATCGCGGGCTGCAATCAGGGCTCCTCGCCCTGGAGCACCTCCGTCACCGTCCGCCGGGTGGGCGCGGACGGCATCGTGCTGGCAAGCGCGGAGGTCGCCCTCGAAGCCACGGAGCGCAGCGTGGCCCTGGAGAGGCTGCCGGACTCGGTCACGGAGTTCGGCGACGCGCGCCGAGAATTCCTGGTCGCCGACGCGGACGGCCTGCGTGCGGTCCACTTCGCCTGTACGGACCGCGAGTTCGCCTATCCGGCCGCCTCCTACGATGTCCGCATCGCCGCAGAGGGCGAGAACGGCGTGGTGGTCACGGTCACTGCCACCGGACTCGTACGGGACCTGCTGCTCCAGGCCGACCGGCTGGACCCGGACGCCCGCTGCGATCGCGGACGCGTGACACTGCTGCCCGGCGAAAGCACCACCTGGCGGGTCACCGGCTGGTCGCAGCCCGACGCGGAGGCCGCTCGCGCGGCGCTGTTCTGCGTCGACGGCGGAGCCGGCCGTGGATGATGCCCGTACACGCCGGTCGGGGCGCGTCACGATCAACGACGTGGCGGCCCTGGCCGGCGTGTCCCGAGGAGCCGTGTCCCTGGCCTTCAACAACCGACCCGGCGTCTCAGAAGCCACTCGGACACGCATCATGGCGGCGGTCGCCGAGCTGGGCTGGGTACCGAGCCAGACAGCGATCAAGCTGTCCGGATCGGTGACCGGCGCGGCGGACACCATCGGCCTGGTCATCGCCCGCCCCGCTCGACAGCTCGGACTCGAGCCGTTCTACATGGAGTTCATCTCAGGGGTCGAGTCCATCCTGGAGGAGCACGGGTGCTCCCTGCTGCTCCAACTGGTACGCGACACCGACCAGGAGATCGCCGTCCATCGCGCATGGTGGCAAGCCCGCCGCATCGCCGGTTCCATCCTGGTCGACATCCAGCAGAACGACCCCCGGGTCACCGCGCTGTCGACGATCGGGCTGCCGGCCGTCGCGGTCGGACATCCGTCCCTGACAGGCGGTTTCACCTCGGTGTGGACCGACGACGAGGCCGCCGTCCACGAGGCGGTGCGCTATCTCGCCACCCTCGGGCACAGACGGATAGCGCGGGTGGGCGGCCATGCGGCGCTCGGGCACACCCTCATCCGAACTGCCGCACTCAACGCGATCGTGACGGAACTCGGGCTGGAACCGGCCCGCAGCGTCACCACCGACTACTCCGGGGAGCAGGGCGCCCGGGCCACCCGTTCGCTGCTCGCCTCCCCACAACGACCCACGGCGATCGTCTACGACAACGACATCATGGCGGTCGCCGGTTTGTCGGTGGCCGCCGAGATGGGCCTGAGCGTGCCGAGGGACATCAGCCTGATCGCCTGGGACGACTCGCAACTGTGCCAACTCACGCACCCGACCCTGTCCGCCATGAGTCATGACGTGTTCGGCTTCGGCGCCGAGGTGACCCGTCGGCTGTTCGACGTCGTTCAGCGCCGCAACCCGTCGTCCGGTCCGGCGGCGCCCCCCGTACTGCTGCCCCGCGGCAGCAGCGCTCCTCCGCAGGGAACCACCGACTGACGGCAACCGCTGGACCAGTGGCCCGGCCCGGATACGCAACTCTCCGGACCGGGCCGACCTTCTGCGACTTCCCTCCCACTCCTCCTTCGAGTCGAAAGTCAGGTCCGCCATGCCCCGACACCTCCGACGAGCCCTGGCCGCCCTCCTGACGGGCGCCGCCGTGTTCGGGACCGGGAGCCCTGGTGAGGTGACCGGCGCGGGAGCGGTGCTCCACCGTGCTCGGGTCCCCTTCGGCGCGGCCTCGTGAGGCTCGCCACCCGGGTCTGGGGGAACGGCGCCCGCACGGCGGTGCTGGTGCACGGCATCATGACGAACTCACGCACCTGGATCCGTGTCGCCCCATCCATCGCAGACCATGGCTACCGGGTTGTCGCCGTCGACCTGCGCGGCCACGGCGCAAGCCTCCGTGCCGACACCTACACCCCCGCCGCCCTGGCCGCCGACCTGATCGAAACCCTGCCGCCGGCTCCCGACCTCGCCATCGGGCACTCACTGGGCTCAGCCGCACTGCTGCTCGCCGTACCCCAGCTGCGCTGCGCCCGCACGATCCACTGCGACCCCGCATGGCTGAGCCGGCCCCGGGACCTGAGCGCCCTGCGCGCCGCCAAGCACGCCACCTGGGGGGAACTGCGTACCGCGCACCCGCGCTGGCACGACGACGACATCACCGCCGAGCATCAAGCCCTCGCGACCTGGGACCCGGCTTCCGTCGCCGCCCTCCGGCACCTGCCTGGCCTGCCCGACGCACCGGCCGCACCCTCACTGGTCCTACTGGCCGACCCCAGCGAGCGGATCCCACCGACCGAGGCCGCGACACTGCGCAGCAGGGGCTGGCACACGCGGACGGTGGACGGTGCGGGGCACACCGTCCACCGTGACGATCCTGTCGGCTTTCTCCACGGGTTGCGCGGATGGCTGTGACCGCCCGGCACCGATGTGGCTCAGGACGGGAGCGACAGCCGCCGCGCCCGATGACACCGTCCCGGTCGGGAGCCGTCAGTCTGCGGCGGCGGCCGTTGCGCTCAGGGGAGACTGACCTCGCCCTGGTTCAGGACGCGGGGATGGAAGTACGCCGCTTGCGTTTCGGCGTTGGTGTTGTTTCCGCGCAGGTGCTCGGACCACATCATGAACCACGCCCATTGAGGCTGGCTCTGGAGCATCGCGGCGGTCGGCATCTTGCCTATTTCCCCGATCGCCATGGGCTTCGTCCCGGCGATGTTCCTCATCTGCTGGTAATCGGCGGAACTCGGGTGGCTCTTGTACCAGACGTCCAGTGAAACGACGTCGGCGTACTGATTTCCGGGATAGTAATTGCTCCACCCGCCGGCCGGGTTGTCCTGCACGTTCCACACCCAGATCAGATTGTCCAGACCCTTGCTTCCTGCGAGGTAGTCACGCGTGATCTGGAAGAGGCGTGCGCTGCCGTTGGAACCCGGCCGGTTCCCCCACCAGTTCCACGATTCGTTCATCTCGTGGAACGGCCGGAAAAGGACCGGGACTCCCGCGTTCTTCAACTGTTGCAGGTACGGAACGACCTCGTCGAGACGCTGCTTCCACGCCTTGTTGAGTGCGCTGCCGTCGGTGAGGATCTGCGAGAACTGCGCGTTCGACAGGTTCGACTTCACACCGCCCTCGAACGCGCAGGTGCTTCCGCCGGTCGGCGGACAGACATGCCAGGTCAGAGAGACGAGGGACCCGTTTGCCCACTCGGTCTTCGCCTGGTCCACCACGCGCTGGCGATTGGCCACGTCCGCGGCGTTGAACATCAGGTCACCGCCCCACAGGCCGGGGTACTGTCCGGTGACGTCTTTGACCTGTTGCGTGTACTGCCCGGGAGCGGAAGCAGGCTCCTTGTTGTGCTGCCCGGAAACGATGTTGTTTCCGGAGATGGAGCGCAGATAGTTCACCACAGTCTGCTTGGGGGTCGCGGGAAACGCTTGCGCAGATTCCGTCGCCGGCCAGGCGAATACTGCCGTGAAGACGGCCGCGGAAGTCATCGCGGAGGTGATGAAGCGTTGAGTTCTTCTCATGGGCATCCCGGCTTTCGCTGAGGATCGGAAATGCTTGATGCCATGAAGGTGGCCGCTTTCTCGGCGCCCGTCAATGGTTCCCGGAGCCTTCCGTTACTTGCCGACAACATTATTTACTTAACGTTTCCTAAACGCTGCACGGCTTTCGTCACTTGTCCTCAATGTGCGCTTCATGCCCGCCGCTTGAATTGCTTTGCGCACCCCCGGCCCCGGGGCCACCGGTTCGCGTTCGAGGAGTGTCCGGATGCGCGGGATCGTTGGTCGCCGGCCCTTGGGTACCCATCTGTGCAGGCAGCCCTCGACGGTCGCCGTCGTCACATGGTGGAACGCGGCTGGGGACTTCTGGATGAGGCGCTCACGAGCCCGCCGCGTACGAGCGGCATTGACGGCTGTCGCGGGTGTCCGTGCACGAGGTTGACGCCGACCGGGTGCCGACCGACCGGGCGCCGACCGACCGGGCGCCGACCGGCCCGGCACCCGGTCCTGCTCATGCCGGCCTGCAGTGTGAGGTGCTGCCTGTTGGAGGAGTGCTGCCGCACCGTCGGCAGATCCCGGAAACCGCCCCCGGCCGGCACATCGCCGTTGGTCACAGGAAAGAGGTTTTCGTTCAGGGCCATAGGGCTCAGGCTTTGTCGGGCGACGTGCAACGCTGCCGCCCGGCATCCTGCAGGAGCGGCTCGTGCGCTCGGTTTCCTCAGGTCGTGAGGACGGAGTCGTCCTGAGGGCGTGCGCCGGGCAACTGGTGACGTGCGGCGATGAGCGCGGCGTCGATGTCCCGGGTGCCCGTGGCCACGCAGAGCGTGTAGGCGATGTCGTCCATCCGTCGTTGCACCTCTGCTTCGCCGTTCTCAGCTTGCAGAATGCGCAGGGTGTCGTACTGATCGACAAGGTTCCGCAGGACCGCGGGATGGGCCATCAGCACCGGAGTCTCCAATTCGCTTGCTCACGAGTCATTCGGCGACCCGTGTACCCCAGTTGCCCATCTCCATACCACCCGCATCCCGACGTGCGGCGGGCGATGTCCGTCGGGCCGAGCACCGCGCTCTGTGGGTGGAGTCGCGTCGGAGCCGGTTGCACCGGCGGCGGGTGGACGCCGCTGCGTCAACAGTCAGCTGACGGCCTCCTCGTCGGGGGAGGCCACCGCCGCCGGGGCAACGAGGCTGCCCCGGCGGCGGGTCGGGACGGCGGCGACGGTGTCGCGACGACGGATTGCGGAAGTCGGCCCGTCCCGTCGCCCGGTCGTCGGCGTCCCCGCCGACCGGGGGCGCTTCGACCGCGTAGGGCGGACGGCTCGGTCAGAAGGCGAAGACCGGTCCTTCGCCGAGGCTTGCCTGCATCTCACACGCATTGCCGAAGCCGGCCGACCAGGAGACGCTGCGGCCCTGCCACACACCGGTCACGTCGAGGACGACGGGGTCCCACTGGCGCGTGCAGTTCCCAGGCGACTGAGGCGTGGTCAGCCGGGCGAACTCACCGTTGACCGCGCGCAGTTCGGAACAGGCCGCCGCGGGCGCGGGGTGAGTGCCCTGTGGGCGGGGCGCGCAGCTCAGGGTGACGGCCCGCTGGACGGTGACCGAGTCGGCGCTGCCCCTGCCGACCGACAGGACGAGGGCAGACGGGGCGTAGAGGCCGGTCGACCGAGTGGGCCGGTCCTGCGCGACGCCCATGGCTGCCGTACCCGACAGGACGAGTGTGGAGACCGTGGTGATTACGCAGAATCTGCCGAGGTTGTAACGCATGCGTGAAGCTCCTTCGCGGGGAGTGGCGATTGCGGTGGGGAGTCTTGCGCCTGCAGGGAGTGAGTGCACATCGATCAGTTCTTTCCGGCCCAACCCCCAGGAAGCGGACCTACCGAATGGCCGTTCGGCCAGCTCGGAAGCGGTGCGCACGCCTCGCGTCAGGTGTCCGCCATGTGGACAGATTGCAGTGGTGCAACCGCGAACTATCGTTTGACCTGCGATGATGTCGACCCGGTTCCCGCATGAAACCGCAGGCTTCGGCCGGAAAGCAGTGCATGAGACGCCTCCGGCAGTGACCTGAGGCACCGGCTTTCGAGGCGTGCTGCCCGGAGGAGGTCGACGGTCTCGCAGGGGCGTTCCACGTCGGCCGCAGGAGCTGTGCCATGCCTGAGACGCGCCGCGGGCAAGAGGCCCGGCGGAGCGAGCAGGACGGTAAATTCGAACAATGAGTCAACTGAGCGACCTCGTACGTCAATCGCCGCCGGAGCGGGGCCGGCTTCTCGCCGTCAGCGATCTCCATATCGGGATCACCGACAACCGTCCGATCGCCGACAAACTGCACCCGTCGCACGACGATGACTGGCTCATCGTCGCCGGCGACGTGGCGGAACAGGCCGAGGAGGTCGCACAGGCTCTGGAAATGCTGGCGGGCCGCTTCGCCCACGTGGTGTGGACCCCCGGCAACCACGAACTGTGGACCCTGGACAAGGATCCCGTACGACTACGCGGACAGGCGCGATACGAGTACCTCGTCCAGGTGTGCCGCGAGCTCGGCGTGACGACGCCGGAGGATCCGTACCCCCGGTGGCAGGGAGCGGACGGGCCGGTGGCCGTCGCCCCCGTGTTCCTGCTGTACGACTACACGTTCAGGGCCCCCGGAACGACGACCAAGGAAGAATCCCTGGCCAAGGCGCATGAGGCCGGAGTCGTCTGCACCGACGAGTATCTGCTCCACCCCGACCCCTATCCCGCCCGGGACGACTGGTGCCGGGCGCGGGTGGCGCAGACCGAGGAGCGGCTGGCCGCGCACGACCCGGAGGTCCCCCTGGTGATCGCCGGTCACTGGCCGCTGGTGCGCGAACCCACATCCATCATGTGGTACCCGGAGTTCGCCCAGTGGTGCGGCACGGAACTGACGGCCGACTGGCACCGCCGCTTCAACGTCGCCGCCGTCGTCTACGGGCATCTCCACATCCCCCGTACGACCTGGTACGACGGGGTGCGTTTCGAGGAGGTCTCGATCGGTTACCCCAGGGAGTGGCGCAAACGCGGCCACCCCCAGGGCCTCCTGCGTCAGATCCTTCCCTACGCGGGCGAACAGCCCCCGGGCGAGCCGGGGGAGGAGGCGTGATCGAGCGGCTGTTCCCCGAGTACATCGCCTGCGCGGACACCTTCGAGGTGGACGCTCCGGTGGGGACGCTCTACCCCGAGGAAGCGGAACTGGTGGCTCGCAGCGTGGACCGGCGCCGGCACGAGTTCGCGGCCGTGCGCGCCTGCGCGAGACGGGCCATGGCGGCCCTCGGGCTGCCTCCCACGCCGGTGCTGCGTGGCCACCGTGGGGCGCCCCTGTGGCCCGAGGGGATCGTGGGCAGCATGACGCACTGCGAGGGCTACCGAGCCGCAGCGCTGGCCCGGGCGTCCGACGTGCGCGCGCTGGGCATCGACGCGGAACCGGACGAAGCTCTGCCGACCGACGTGTGGGAGGTCATCTCGCTCCCCTCGGAGAGGCGGCGGATCGGCCCGGTCGCGGGCGGCGCGGCCCCCCACTGGGATCGGCTGGTCTTCAGCGCCAAGGAGAGTGTTTTCAAGACGTGGTACCCGCTCACAGGCATCGAGCTCGACTTCGACGAGGCGGAGATCGAATTCCGCCGGAGCGAAGGGGCTTGGCACCGGGGCACCTTCACGGCGCAGCTGTTGCGGACGGCGCCCGGGATACCGGGCACGTTCGAGGGAAGGTGGCTGGTCCAGGACGGGTTCGCGGTTACCGCGATCGCCCTGCCCCACGCTCCCCGCGTTCCTCCGGAGGGCGACCGCACCGCAGGTTCCACCGGCCGGACCGCCCGCTGAGCTCGGTGAGCGCGAGCGGGGGAACGTCCAGCCGCCAGAAGGCCTGTACCGGCAGAGCCAGCGCCTGGACCACCGCCGCGCGGACGACCGCGGGTTCGACCACGGCCATGACCCGCACGTCGCGGTCCCCGGCCAGGGTCTCCAGCCAACTGCCCACCCGGGCAGCCAGGTCCAGGAGCGACTCGCCCCCGTGCGGGGCGGCCGATGGGTCGGCCAGCCAGGCGGACACGGCGTCGGGTTCAGCGGCGCCGACGTCCGACAGTCGTTGACCGCTCCAGCGCCCCATGTGCCAGTCGCGGAGCGCGGGTTCGGCACTGGGGGCAAGTCCGAGCGCCTGAGCGGTCTGCAGGCAGCGCTCCGAAGGGCCGCGCGCATACCGGTCGGCTCCCGGTACGTCACCGGCGGCGTCCTCGGCCCTGCGCAGACCTGCCTCGTCCAACGGTGCGTCACCCTCGAAGCGTGCCTCTCTCGACGCCGCGTTCATGGCCGGTGAGATCAACATCACCCGTACCGTCATGCTCCGCCTCCCCTTCTTCAACAACTGCCCGATGCGTAGGCGCCCCATGGGAACACGGCTCGCGCCGCGGGCCGCGACCGGGACGGTTGCACCGTGGCGGCGCCCGAGCAACAGGCGGTATGGTCGCGGCAACCAAGACGAGGTGTGAACGGAAGTCCGGTGAGAATCCGGCACGGTCGCGCCACTGTGTACCCGCTCGTTCTGCGGGAAAGTCAGACCCGGCACCTTCGTCTCAGGCACCACGACAGGGACGCGTGTTCCCACAGGAGGTTCTGCCATGGCACATTCTGCTGCCCCAGCTGCGATCGCACCCGCGATCACCCCCATCTCCCTGAAGGCCATTGCCCCCTGGGCCGTCTTCTTCGGCATCCTGATGCTGGTCCTGCTGTACTTCGTCGGAGCCGAGCAGGGCGCCACCGCGGTCTTCGCGGGTGAGTCCGTGCACGAGTGGGTCCACGACGGACGCCACCTCCTCGGATTCCCCTGCCACTGAGATTCCGGGAATCAGGGGAACGTTCCATGAACTCCGTATCGGTCAGAGCTCTGCTCGTCCGCGGGATGCTGGCCGGCCTCGTGGCCGGTGCGCTCGCCCTTGCCGTGGCCTACTTCCTCGGTGAGTCCCGCGTGGACGCCGCCATCGCGCTGGAGGAGTCACACGCCCACGACCACGGCGGCGGCGAGGAACTCGTCAGCCGCACGATGCAGGCCACCGGCGGTCTCGCCACCGGTGTCCTCGTATTCGGCGTGGCCATCGGCGGCATCGCCGCACTCGTCTTCTGTTACGCCCTGGGCCGCATCGGCAGCTTCGGCCCCAGGGCCACGGCCGCGCTCGTCGCGGGTGCGGCCCTGCTGACGGTGTACGTCGTGCCGTTCCTGAAGTACCCGGCGAACCCGCCGGCTGTCGGGAACCCCGACACCATCGGACAGCGCACCGGCCTGTTCTTCCTGATGGTCGCTCTCAGCGTGCTGCTGGCCGTAGCCGCCGTGATCTTCGGCAAACGTCTCGCACCCCGCCTGGGCAACTGGAACGCGACGACTGCCGCAGGCGCCGGCTACGTCCTGCTGATCGGGCTCGCCTACGCCTTCCTGCCCTCGTTCAACGAGGTCGGAACGGACTTCCCGGCCAGCCTGCTGTGGGAGTTCCGGTTGTCCACGCTCGCCGTCCAGGCGACGCTCTGGACCGCCTTCGGTCTCGTCTTCGGTTACCTGACCGAGCGGCTTCTCGTACCGGCCGCGCGTACCGCGTCGTCGGCGGGTGACCGTACGGCACCTCGCCCGGCCGATGCCGTGGGCTGACCCTCGAGCCCGCAGGGGGCCTACGACAAGTGAACCCGCCGGGGAGTCCCCGGCGGGTTCCGTCATGTGCGGGCTCAGGGCCGAGCCCCATGTTCAGGTGTCGTGTCAGGCGTCGGGTGTCCGGCCGGTTCCCGTCCAGTCGATACGGAAGTGCTTGAGCCGGTCGTCCTCGCCGACCAGCCGCATACCGGCCGCTGCCATGACGTGGTGCGACCGGGTGTTGTCGAGGTCAGCGTCGCCCTTCACGGACACGACCCCCTGGGAACGCGCGAAGGCCAGAAGGGCACGGAGCGCTTCGGAGGCGTAGCCCAGACCGCGTACCGAGGGGATCAGTCCGTAGCCGATCGTCACCCGGCCGTCGGAATCGGGCCTTCCGTGAAAGCCCACGCCGCCTATCACGTGCCCGTCCGCACGGCGGCGGATCTCGTAGGCGCCGAACGGCTGGGGGCTGCCGGCGTCCGCGCAGGTCTCCAGGAAACGGCGGGCGACCCCGCGGTCGCCGTCCCCGGGGTATCCGGGTGCCCAGAGGGTGCCTGCCGGCGGTTCGCCCGCCTCCACCGATGCGGCTTCGGCCGCGCTCAGCGGGTGCAGCAGGAGGCGTGTCGTCATGAGGTTGTCCATGACAGCCCGGACTATCACCTCGGCAGGGGCAGATGCACGCGAGTTTCGCTACTTTTCCCTTCATGGGTGCGGCACAGCCCGGCGGCGGTGCCGACAGCCGACTCCGTGAAGCCGTAGAACTCGTGCCGCTCCCCGCCGCGGTCGTCCGAGGCCATCCAGAAGGCGTGGCGGAGTCCGCCGCGCAGAGGCTCGGTGAGCCGCTGCGCGGGAAGCCTGTCGGGAGCGCCGTCGAGCAGTACGGCGAGGAAGTCCTCGGGGGTACGTCCCGGGACGTCGTCCGTGAAAACCGTCACGGCGGCGCTGCGGTCCGGTCCGGCGAACTGGTCCGCTCCGTCGGCGACCCGGGCGGTCAGGCCTGCGGTGCGGACGACGGACCAGCGTCGCCGAGGCGGGTGCGGACGTCGACGGGCGGGCACATGATCCATCAGGGACTAAGGGACATCCCTTGGCTGGACGTCCCCGACCAGCGCCGCGGCCATCCTCAGATGCGGGGCCGCTTCCGAGGCCCGCCCCTGGCGTTCAAGTGTGCGACCGAGCATGAGCCGCGCGTACTCCTCGACCGGATCGCGTTCCAGGACGGCGAGCAACTCGGCTTCGGCCTTCGCGAGCCGCGCGGAGTGGTAGTAGGCGCGCGCCAGCAGCAGCCGCGGTGCGACCAGCTCCGGCGCCTCGTCCACCAGCCCGCCGAGGATCCGCGCCGCCGTCAGGTACTCCTTGGCGTCGAAGAACATCTGCGCACGGTCCCAGCGTTCGGCCGCGGTGCCGAACTCGTAGTAGGTGTCGTTCACTTCTCCTCCTGGAGCGAATCGGGTCCTGCGGACGCGTCAACACAGGGGTGTAGTTTAATATTCCACTAAATTTTCGGCGTGGGGACCGACACTCCGCGTCCGCACGGGAATAGGTTGAGCGCCATGAGCAATCTCGATCGCCAGGCCGCACTCTCCGTCTGCGGAGGACGGGGCTTCGTCGTCGCCGAGCCGGTGCGTGAACTCCTGACGCCGCGGCATGTTCAGCTCGGCGAGTCCACCGAGGTCCGCCGACTCCTGCCCAACCTGGGCCGCCGCATGGTCGGCGCCTGGGCCTTCGTGGATCACTACGGCCCCGACGACATCGCCGACGAGCCCGGGATGCAGGTACCGCCGCACCCCCACATGGGCCTGCAGACTGTCAGCTGGCTGCACGACGGGGAGGTCCTGCACCGCGACAGCCTGGGCAGCCTCCGGACGGTGCGCCCCCGCGAGCTGGGTCTGATGACCTCGGGGCGGGCGATCAGTCACTCCGAGGAGAGCCCTGAGCCGCATGCCAGGCTTCTGCACGGAGCGCAGCTGTGGGTGGCTCTGCCTGACGCCCACAGGAACGTCGAACCGCACTTCCAGCACCACGCAGACCTCCCCGAGGTCACCGCGCCGGGGGTCACCGCAACCGTCATCCTCGGCGAACTCGACGGCGCCACGTCGCCCGGCACGGTGTACACACCGATCGTGGGTGCGGACCTGGCCCTGACGGGCGGCGCCGAAGCCCGGCTGCCGCTCGATCCCGACTTCGAGTACGCGGTGCTGTCCATGTCCGGCGAGGCGGAGGTCGACGGCGTCCCGGTACTGCCCGGCTCGATGCTCTACCTCGGCTGCGGCCGGACCGAACTGCCCCTGCGTGCGGTCTCCGACGCCGGGCTCATGCTCCTCGGCGGTGAGCCCTTCGAGGAGGAGATCGTCATGTGGTGGAACTTCATCGGGCGGTCCCATGAGGATATCGCACAGGCGCGTGCGGACTGGGCGGACGGTGCCCGGTTCGGGGAAGTGCATGGCTACGACGGAGGTCGGCTCCCTGCTCCTGAACTGCCGCCTGTGGCGCTGAAACCGCGGGGAAGGGTGCGCTGAGCTGCACTGATGTGGCCGGGTCCCGGCACGCTCCTGGTCGCGGCAGCTCGGCCCCATACTCAGAAGCGGAATCGGTCCAGCGCTTCTCTGGAAGCTTCCGCCGCACGTGCCCGGGATTCCAAAGTGTGGTCGTGTGCGAGCAGCTCTAGTAGACCTGATGCTGACCCAATGCTGACTTTACTGACGGGGTGTCAGGCGATTTCGCGTCATGGTCTGGCTGGTCTGCTGTCTGTGATGAGCGGACTGGGCGCCTGGGGTTGGAGCTTTTCCTGACTCGTGGCAGTTGAGCGAACGAGGGGTAATTGCACATGGCCCACCAGGGGCCGGGATTTCACCCAGAGGGAACAGAGTGTTGTGGTGATCCCACAATGGTGACCTGTCTGGTAGCCGGGATTCGTAGTCTGCCGTGGCTCAGGCTCCTACTGGACTGACCAGAAGGAATGGCTGTCGCGCCAGCCAGTTCGTTGACTCTGGACCGTGAGTGTTCCGGATCCTGTGATTGGTCTGCATGGATTCGTCCAGGCCGACCTCGTTGAACCAGTGGATCACGTCATGAAGTTGTCTACCTGGTGGCGCTGACCTTCGGCGTTGAGGTTCTACGGGCTGCTGACCTGCAGGGATGCGTCTTTCAGTGCCGTCAGCTTCGTACCGTGTTACGCAGCCGATTCTCCCCACGAGCTCCCCAGGGCCGTCGATACTCCCCAAATCCTCTCCAGAGGTGCGTCTGGCGTAGCTGTGTTGAGGCGAGTGAGTTGGTTCGCCTGCGGCTCTCGGGTCAGCACGTTGAGTGACTGCCCGGGATAGCGGCTGCCCCACCGCAGGCCGCATCGCGTCGCGCGTCGGTGGCTGACCAACGCGGCCAAGAGGCTCAGTCCGGCACGGGCCGGCCCCACATGGCACATGTCGTAGAAGCCGTCCATGAGGATCCAGCTGGTCCAGAACGAACGCGTAAGTCCAGGTCAGGTCCCTGCGATGTGAGAGCGCCTATAGGGTTGGTGACACGCGTGTGATAGTGCGTGATGGATGAGGAACCCCCGTCGGCTTGCTCCGGCGGGGGTTCTGCGTATGACGGTGGGGTGCGTTGCGGGTGTTCGACGCGGTCTTGGCTCGCTACGGTTCGTCGCTCTCGACCCTGTGCGGGAGGTAGGCGGTGACGACGTGAGTGCTGCGGCTGATGCGTCCCTCACGGCAGGCGCACGCTCGACGATGTCGCCAGTACCGCGCGCTCGGCCCACTCCAGCCAGCCTGTGTACAGCGGGCGAAGGCCACCGGCTTCTTGCCATCGTCGAGGAGCGGTACGAGGTCGGAGTCGTCTACCTGGCGGTCGGACCAGACTGTCCCTCGGCGGCTGCCACTGATGCTCAGCCACTCGCGCAGGGGGCAGCTTCGGTGAGATCACGAAAGCGCCGGCGGCGCGCTCGGGCGCGATCATGAGGGCGTCCCACTGCTCATCCCAGGCTTCGATGGCGGGTCCGTATCAGGGCCGAGCGAGTCGCTGCCCGCGGAGACAGCTGCCGGGGAGTCGTCGCCGACCTCGCAGCGCAGGATGTCGGTCCGCAGAGGCCGACGTGGCGCTGAGACGTGCAGGACGCGCCTGTACCTCGTTCGCGTTGAAACTCCGAAGCCTGGACGGCCAATTGGCTGCGCCGGGAACAGCCGGTCGGGTCGGCACGGTTGCATCGACCGAGGGACCGGCGCCGCACGGGCGGGGAACACGGAGACCGCAAGGTCGTCCGCCCCGCCAGGATCCGGGCCCCAGGATCGCGGTACGCACGCCGCGCACTTGGACCAAGACGTACTCTCTGCAGAGGACTGTTTCATGACTGACCGGCCGTTGACGCTCATGGCAGTGCACGCCCACCCCGACGACGAGGCCACCGGAACCGGAGGGGTCCTCGCGCGGTACGCGGCGGAAGGCATCCGCACCGTTCTCGTGACGTGTACGGACGGCGGTTGCGGTGACGGAACGGGGGGCGTCAAGCCGGGCGATCCCGGGCACGATCCGGCGACCGTCGCCCTGATGCGCCGCCAAGAGCTCAAGGCGAGCTGTGACGTCCTGAAGGTCAGCGATCTGGAGATGCTGGACTATGCCGACTCCGGGATGACGGGCTGGCCGAGCAACGACGCCCCCGGATCCTTCTGGCAGACCCCCGTGGAGGAAGGCGCTGCCCGACTTGCGGAACTCATGCGGCACTACCGACCCGATGTGGTCGTCACCTACGACGAGAACGGCTTCTACGGCCACCCCGACCACATCCAGGCCCACCGCATCACGATGGCGGCGCTGGAGATGACCGCGCTGACACCGAAGGTGTACTGGACGACGATGCCCCGCTCGATGATGCAGCGGTTCGGGGAGACCATGCGCGAGTTCCATGAGGACATGCCGGAGCCGGATCCTGCCGAGGCCGCCGCGATGGCCGAGATCGGCCTCCCCGACGATGAGATCACCACCTGGGTGGACACCACCGCATTCAGCGGTCAGAAGTTCGATGCGCTGGCCGCGCACGCCAGTCAGGGCGAGAACATCTTCTTCCTCAAGATGGGCAAGGAGAGGTTCGGCGAGTTGATGGGCACGGAGACCTTCGTACGCGTCAAGGACGCCACCGGCGCGGCCGTACCCGAGAACGATCTCTTCGCCGGACTGCGCTGATCCCCTCGTCCGACCGGGGCGCGGGAAAGCTCATCGGCCACACGGCGTAATCGAGCGGGTCACGCACTCGGAGCAGGCGATCGCCCGCATGGTCCGCTCCTGAGCGGCGGCAGCGGGCCGACTCAAGCGGCTGGCAGCGACGTCAGTGCCGTTCGGCCCCTCTGCGGACGGCGGTGACCAGCCAGGAACCGCTGCGAAGCCGCGCCGCGCTGAGATCAGGCGGCCAGACGCAGCAGGGTTTCCTGGAAGGAGACCGCGTTCCTGGCGGGCCGGTTGTGGGGCAGCTTGGCCAGGGCTGCAGCCATGCCGCAGGTGTTGGTCACGCCGGAGAAGACGAGTCCGGCGCCGATGGCCCCGGACAACCAATGTGCGGGCGTCCAGGCGAGGCCGGCCACGAAGCCGGCGAGGACCAGGCTGCCGGCGGCGAGGCGGACCTGGCGGTCCATGGGCCATGTCGCGCGGGCACCCGCCGGGCGCTCGACCTCGTGGCCTGCGGCGGCCCAGGCGGTGGTGCCGCCTTCGAGGGTGGCGGCGTCGATTCCCTGGGTGGCCAGCTGGGCGCAGCCCTTGGCGGATCGGGCTCCGGAGGCGCAGACGATGAGCAGCGGCGTGCGCTGCGCGGCGTTCTTCAGGGCGTCGGCGGCCTCGTCCAGGCGGTCCAGGGGGATGTTGTGGGCGCCGGGCAGGTGGCCGGTGGCGTACTCGCCGGGGGTGCGGACGTCGATCACGGTGAACTCGCCGAAGCGGGCGGTGGCCTGGGCGGGGGTGAGTGCGGCCTTTCTGGGCGGTTCCCCCCACGGTAAGATACCCGTGGGGGTATGTGAGGAGGTTGGTGTGCAACTCGACATGAGTGCCGAGGAGCTGAAGTCGGCGCTGAACCGACTGCGACGGGCGCAGGGGCAGCTCGCGGGAGTGATCAAGATGATGGAGGAGGGCCGGGACTGCGAGGACGTTATTACGCAGTTGTCGGCGGTCTCCAAGGCGCTGGACCGGGCTGGGTTTTCGCTCATCGCGACGGGTCTGCAGCAGTGCATGACCAGCGAGGATCCCGAGGTACGGGACTCCGTGCAGATGCGCGCCCGACTGGAGAAGCTGTTCCTTTCGCTGGCCTGAGAGCTTTCGAATCCCGCGGCAGGCCCCCACGGGTTTTTCACAACAGGACGCCGGTCGTCATCACCGCGGCCACGGTCAGCAGCAACGTGCCGAAGACCCGCTGCAGGATGGCGGGCCGGACCTTCGCGGACAGCCGTTTGCCGTCCCAGGCTCCCAGGACTGCCGTCGCGATGAACGGCATGATCAAAGCCCAGTCCAGGCTGACCGTGGTGGACGCGCGGGCCGCGAGTGCGACCAGGGCGTTGGCGATGATGACCAGCAGGCTGGTGCCGACGGCGAAGCTGGAGAGCCCACCCACCCACCCTCCCGGTCGGCCTCGGTGGTGAGCGCCCGGTCGTCGGCGAGCAGCAACTCCGGCGCGGAGACCGGGTGCTGTGCTACACCGACGGTGTCATCGAGGAACGCGACGAAGACGGAGAACCGTTCGGCGAGGAGCGCCTCCTTCGCTGCGTGAACCGGCTCGGGCAGACCGAAGGCGGGATGAGGTCAGCAGCCATCAAGCTCTCGCGCGCGCTGAAGGAGGAACGCGGCGGGCGTACCAGTGACGACGCGACCGTCTTCCTGATCGAATGGCGAGCAGGTGCCTCCGACCACCTCACCACCCTGGAATGGTTTCCCGTCCGCGCACGCGGCACGCGGGCACTGCGCGGCTGCACCGCTGGGAGTACGGTTCAGCCGCGCGGGCGGTTCCGCGGCCTGCGGAGGCGACGAGGGCTGGCGCCCGGTGCGCCCGCCCGTCTCGTCACCCTGCTGCCTTGGCGGCAGCTGGCCGGACACGGCACGCCAGCAGCGCACCACCGGCTGGCCGAACAGCTCGTAGACGCTCACCCCGAAGGGTCACGCACGGCGACGGACACCACCGCGAGGATCACGGTGGTTACTGCGATGGCGACTATCACCGCCCGTCCGTTCCACGCCTTCGGCTGCAGTCTCCCACGCGCCCGCTCGGTGGTAGTGCTGTGATCATTGACCCTGGACTCGTGGCGCGCAGGGAACTACGCGTGCGCAGTACTGCATGCCGGCGTCGGATGCGAGCACATTTCCAGGCCCTGCTGTGCCGTCACAAACCATTGAGCAAGCCTACGAAGTACCGCCAAGCTGAATCTGCGGGAGCTGGCGAGGTTGCCGATGTCGACAGATCACGGGAGTGAGGAGGACCTTGAGGGCTTCGCGCTTCGATGGGACTGTTTCGAGCTGGGCGGCCCACCGCTTCATGGGTCTGGCAATGGTGGCTACGCCAGTGTCGGTCAGGGCTTCACGCGGGAGTGATCGAGACGGCGGTGGCCCATCGTCAAGGTGGTCAGGAGCTCCAGCAGTTCGTCGTGACGGGCACGTGAAGGAGGGGAGCGCGACGTGTGGCGTCCCCGTCGAGCCGGGCATGAGCACGGCGTCGATCAGCCGGGGCCCGTCCAGTTGCTTGCCCGTGAACTGTGAAGGTCACGTCTCTCACGTGATGCATGCCTCGACCTGTCAGTGTCCGCAGCGACCGAAGAAGCGCCTCCGCTCAGACAGCCGACACCTTCCATGGTGACCAGGGCGCCGCGCCGGTCACTCCGCACAGGCACCCCCTCACGCCCCCGTCGAGCGGCGGAATTGCACCGAGCCTGGCCTCGAAGTGGAGACCGAGCGAGCTTGAGCCCTGGGCGCGACGCTGGAGGAGCACCAGCCTCAAGAGGGAGTACGGGTATTCCGGGACCCTCATGGTCATCCGTTCTGCCTCTTCCTCCCGGGCGCCTGAACGACCTCGGCACCTCACCGGGCAGCGGCGCGCGGCCGCCCGGACCGCCCGTGGACCGCCGGACGCGACAGAGCCGGCCGCCGGTGCCACCGGCGGCCGGCCCACGAGGAGTGCCGCCGCACAGAAGGGCGCGGCGATCTGCCTCACGAACGGGAAAGACGGACTTGGTGGATCAGCAGTTCGGAACACCGGGAAGCCAGCTGTCGGCCACGTCGATGAAGATGTTGGACACGTAACCGCCGTAGTCCGGCAGGTAGGACCAGGCGTCATTGCTGTGGCCGTCGACCTGGACGAGCTGGCCGTGTACCTGGCACTGCACACGCACCGTCGTGGGACCGGGGAGCTGTGCGACCCGGGTGGATGCGCTGGTGGGCTGCTGACGAATGTTGACGTCGGTGCCCCAGGTCGGGAAGGACGTGGTCGGAGCGCCGCTGCCGGTCCACAGGTAGGTGACGGTGACCCAGCCGTTGTTGTTCAGACCGACGTTGTAGAACGTACCGTCGGCAAGATCTATGCCTGCCGGGTTGAGCACCCTGCGACCGGACCCGTCCAGCCCGCCGTTGTAGCCCTCTTGGTAGGCAGCCTGGGCCTCGGGCTTTCCCTGCGGCAGGTTCTTGAAGGACTCGCGGACGGAGGACGGGTTCCAGTAGTCGTCGCGAGTGTTCCACGGGCCGACGTCCCAGACCGGGGCGGTCTCGCAGCGCGCGGGGCCGCAGACGCGGACCGAATACTGACCGCTGCCCTTCGGTGAGAGGCCCCGCCGGGAGGGGAGCGCCACGAAGTGATCGTTGGGGACGATCACGTGCCCGTTCGCGGTGGTGCCGCCGACCAGGCCCTCACGGGTTGCGTAGACGTTGGCCGTTACGGCTTCCGCGGCCGCCGCTTCGTTCAGCGTGCTGTCGAGTTCTGCGCTCAGTGCCAGGGCGTGCACAGTCGGCGCGGTGCCGTCCGGCGCGGAGACCAGGGTGATACGGGTCTGCACGCGGGTGACGGCCCGGGGCAGCAGCGCGGGGGAGTCGTCCCGCGCTTCGCGCCACTCGGTCCACCGGCCCAGCCCGTCCTGTCCGCGTACGTCGACGGCGACCTGGGAGCCGGTGGGAACGGTGGCGTCGAGGTCCGAGGTGATCAGGTCGACCGCGCGGTCGAGTATTCGCGCGGGCAGCAGGACCGTGCCCTGTCCGCGGGCGACACGGGCGGAGGCGGGCCGCAGGCCGGGATCGCGGAGACGCAGACTGCCGTCCACACGGCGGACGTTGGTCTCGTCACCGGTGGGTGCGGACAGGTCCGTCCGCCAGCTGACGCCCCCGAGCGGGGCGTCGGCGGGCGCGGAAACGCGGGCGGCGGCGGGGCCGGCGGCGAGCGTGAGAGCCACCACGGCCAGCAGGGAGACGGCGATGGCCGGCCCTCGTCCCACGGGTAGGGGGCGGGCGTTCGGTCTCTGGTTGCGGCGCACTGTGCGCCTCCTTCGCGGTGGGGGGCGGGGAAGGCATTTACGGGCAGTTGGGTACGCCCGGGAGTGTGTTGCCGGGGGTACTGATGTAGATGTTGGTGATCCAGCCGCCGTACTGGGGCAGATAGGCCCACCAGTCGTTGAGGTAGGGCGGAACAGATACCTGTCCGCCCTGCTTCTGGCAGCGGACGAGGACGTCCACTCCGGCGGGCAGAGTGGTGAGGGCGGCGGAGGAAGTGGTGGCGGCCGCGCGGACACGGACGCCGCTGCCCCAGGTGGTGAACCGGGTGCCGGAGGGGCGGACGGCTCCGGGCACGTTCAGGGAACCGGTGAGTGCGGTGACCTTGCTGTAGGCGGCTCCGTACGGGGTGCCATCGGGGTGCAGGGTGAGGACGGCGACCACCGTACGGTCGTCGGGGCCCACGGTTCCGGTGGTGTGCAGGGCCTCGGACGTCAGATCCAGCGCGGGCGCCGCGACATCGCCGGAAGGCGGCGCGAAGGGGGCAGCAGCGTCGGTGGGCGTCCTTCGGGATCCGGGCCTCGCGGTGTCGTTCCCGGGCAGGGTCGGGCCGGGAGCCTTGCCTGAGGCGATGCCGGCCGGTGCCTCAGGAGCGACACAGCCCCCGGAAGTGAAGCCCGACCAGCCCTGCTTGACCGCCCCTGGCGTCTCGAACGCGGAAGGCAGCCCGAAGCCTTGGTCGAAGCCGTCGGCGGCACAGCGTGTGGACCGGTGCAACGCCCCCAGGACGAGGTCCCGCACGGGTGCCGGCGCCTGGTCGAGGAGATAGCGGTAGACGCGGACGGTGTCGGCGGCCGTGGTCGCCGTGTAGCCCCAGTAGCCGGGATAGCCGGCCGGAGGAGGTGCTGTACCGGTGAGCCCCAGGCGGGGCACCATGCGCGAGATCACGGCACTGCCGCCACCGGTGGACCAGTAGTGACTCGCGGCGGCGTCGTCGCTGCTGCTGAGCATCGCCCCGAGCCGGTCCCGGTCCGCCTGCGGCAGATCGTAGGCCGGCCCCCGATTCCACATGTGGTCCAGTGCGAGCAGCAACTTGACCACCGATGCGGAGCGGAAGGCGCGGTCCGGCTGGTGCGATTCGGTGAAGCGGCCGGTGAGCCGATCGAACACCGCGACGCCCGCTGTGACGTCGGCGGGGATGTCCACGACGGTTCGGGTCTCCGCTTCAACTGCCG
This sequence comes from Streptomyces sp. NBC_00887, assembly GCF_045207585.1. NCBI lineage: Bacteria > Bacillati > Actinomycetota > Actinomycetes > Kitasatosporales > Streptomycetaceae > Streptomyces > Streptomyces sp. NBC_00887. Next base: position 2,883,196 of record NZ_CP108788.1, on the reverse strand, counting down.
CCGCCGGCCCGGCTCCCGTGACAGCGGACCCGGTGGACGGGAGGTGCGCGGAGCCGGCGGACTGCGGACCGTTACGAGCGGCGGCGGAGGGAGACACGAGAGGTTCGGCCACCGCGGAGCCGGCGCACGCGGCGATCAGCGCGGCAGACATGAGGGCGGCGCCGAGCAGCGACATACGGCGGGCGGGACGGAGCGGAAACATGAATGGGGGGCTCCTTCGGGGCACGGACGCACCGAGCAGGCGGCCTGGTGACGCTGTGGCACGTGAGCAAACGGTGGTGGGGGCGGCCACGAGACGCAAGCAATTCGTTCCTGGTCGAAGGAGGCCGCCGCACGCTTGTCACCGGCACGGGCCGCCGCTACGTTCCCGACGTCTTACCGCGCCTCCGCCCGGTTCCGTCCGGGCGCCTCCCCCACCTAGGAGCATTCGTGAGGTTTCTCAGACGTCTTCCGGCTCTGTTCGTCGCGGCACTCATGGCCCTGGCCGGACTGTCGGTCGCCCCGGCGCAGGCCGGGGAGGCCGGTGCGACGGCCGCGCCCGTCTTCAAGGCGCCCTACCCCTGCGGCCAGCGATGGACGTACAGCCACCACTCGGCCGAGGTGCGCCGAGCGCTGGACTTCGTGCGCTCCGACGGTGGTACGACGGCCGGCACCCCGGTGCTCGCCTCGGCCGCCGGCACGGCCACCCGCTACTCACAGCCGAGCGGTGCCGGCAACTACATAGCCATCAACCACGGCGGCGGCTGGACGACGTACTACTTCCACCTCTCCGCGTACTCCGTGCCGAGCGGTGCGTCCGTCGCCCAAGGACAGCAGATCGGCGTCACCGGCAGCACGGGCAACTCCTCCGGGGCGCACATTCACTACGAGCAGCTGCTCAACGGAGTGGGCCAGAACATCGTGATCAACGGCGCCGGCCTCTCCTACCCCGGCAGCTACAACCAGGCGTACCTGACCAGTGACAACGGCTGCGGTGGCAGCGGCTTCCCCTTCAACACCTGGGGGAGCGGGGTGAACGTCCGTGCCGACGCGCGCGTCAACGCCACGGTCGTCACCACCCTCGCGGGTCCGACGGCTGTGCGGGTGCTGTGCCAGAAGCAGGGTGACACCGTCAACGCCGAGGGCTACAGCAACAACTGGTGGAGCAAACTGCGCGACCAGAACGGCTTCATCAGCAACATCTACATCGACCACCCGGACGCGAAACTGCCCGGGGTCCCTCTCTGCTGAACCGTGACAGTGCATCGTGGGGGCCCGGCCCGGGGCGAATTCCGGTCGGGCCTCCACGAGTTCCGGTCGGACCCTCGTTCGATCACCTCAAGTTGCTGACATGCATGCGTCACATCTGTGATGCGCGTAGAATTCCGCAGGGTGGGCGCCGTCAAGCGCCTGCGACCACCGGGGGTGCGCTGTGCTACGGGTGGAATTCACGAGCCAGGAGCTGGCCCGCTTACGCGTCGCGTCCGGCGTGGACCCGCTCTGGGAAACCGCATTGAGTCTGCACCTCCTGCAGAACCGCCAGGCACCCCTCGCGTTCGGAGCCTGGCGCCGCGAGGTGGGGACAGCTCTGCGGCAATCCGGCCTGGTCTCCCTGACACGCGCCCTGACGCGACTCTGCCCGGACGGCTCCTACTTCCCCGATTTCCTGACGCCCGGCCGCGGTGACGCCGATCTCGAAACCGGGCTCGACCGGCTGCTGTCCACCCCCCGGCACCGATTGCGGGCCGAGCTCACCCGTCTGCACGCCCACACCGGACACCCCGCACCGGCCGGCCTCCGCCCGCTCGCCGACGGCTGCCCGAAGGCGCTGCACCGCCTCGGCACCGCTCTGCGCGCCTATCACCAGGTGGCCGTCGAGCCCTACCTCGCCTCGATGCGCGCTCAGGCGGCGGCCGACCGGACCATACGCGTCCAAGCCGTCCTCACGCATGGCGCGGAGGGCCTGCTCACCGGGTACGACCAACTGCCCGGGTGGCGCTACCAGGACCAGAGGCTCCACGCCCCCTACCCCATCGAACGCGAACTCACCCTGCATGGACGGGTATTGACACTCATCCCGGCCTTCTTCTGCGTTCGCGCCCCGCTCGCCCTCGTTGATGAGGAACTGCCCCCGGTGCTCGTCCACCCCCTCTCGCCCGCGCCCGGCTGGTTCGAACGCCGCCACCACGGCGGGGACGCCCCGGTGGCCCAGCTCATCGGCGCCTCGCGTGCCGAACTCCTCAGGGTGCTGGACCGTCCGATGACCACCATGGACATCGCCGCGGCGTTGCGACTCGCACCGTCGACGGCCAGCCGGCACGCCACCGTTCTCCGAGAGGCGGGGCTGCTCCTTTCCCAGCGCCAAGGTGTACGCGTGCTCCACCACCGGACCGGGCTCGGCCGGGCGGTGCTGGACGGGGCTCTGGCACCTCAGGGTGGGTCAGCTGAGCCAGTGGGGTCGGCAGGCTCGTAGGAGCCCACAACGCCCTGACGCGACCATGGCCCCGTCCGGTCGCGAGGCGGGCATCCGCCGAACGGGCCCAACGCGCCGAGGCCCGGACACGTCTTCCGGCCTTTGCTTCCAAGCCGTCGTCTGCTGCCTCCTGGGTGTTGGCCGCTTGCCGTGAGTAGAGCTGCCCCGTTGTCCATCCCGCCTCCAGTGCGGAACCGGCGACCGCTCTCGGGACCGTCTCGCCCATGTCTCCGGGAGCGGGTTCCGGTCACCCCGGGGCGACCGGGCGCGGCGGTCAGTTGGTCGGGGACGGCCGGTGTTCCGCCCGGCGGGGGTCGAACTGGACTCCCGGGGATGGGCGCAGGCCAGGGTTCGGGGCGGGCGGGCCAGGGACCCGCAGGGGTTGTTCCTGCGAGCCCCTCCGGCGGGTTCTGCCAGGTGCGCTGCGCGGGCGTGTCAGATCGAGCCGACGACCTTGCGCGGGGTGATACGGATGACGACGCGGTCGGAGTCGTCCTTCGACGCCGGGTTGAAGTCCGAGTAGTCCTTCCCCGTGTACTTGCGCGAGAGTGTGTCGATCAGTTGCCGGCCGCCTTGAGTGGTCAGCGTGGCCGAACCGCGGATCTCGGCGTAGGTGTAGGGCGCGTTCGCGGGGTTGATCATGACGGTGATCCGGGGATCGGTACGCAGGTTCTTCTCCTTGCGACGGCCGGTGGTCGTGGAGACCAGCAGATCGTCGCCGTCCCTGGCGAGCCAGGTGATGGACAATTGCGGGCTGCCGTCGGGCTGGATCGTGGCCACGGTCGCGAAGACCGGGGTGTCGTCGATGAGCGTCTTCAGGTCGTCGGAAAGTTCGGCGGACACTGGACGGGTTCCTCTCCTCGGCTGATTGCTGTCCCGGACCGACTGCCCGTCAGCGTTGATCAGCAACGGACAGCCTGCAAATTGTGGTTGTCTCCTGCAAGTTCCGGTGATCGGGTGGTACGCCGACGGGGGCCTCCGGTCGCGGGACGGGGCGGGCCCTGTCGTATCCAGGCCGACGGATCGGGTACGGGAGGGTTCACTCCCGCGGCCGAGTCCGGTCCTTGCGGCGGCATACTCGCCGGCCCGTACGCTGCAACTGTGCCCCAAGCTTCCGACTCATCCGGCCCGTCCGAACCGCTGACCACTGACGCGGTGACCCGAATCGTGCTCCGCCCGATCGCCAGCCCTCTGCCGCTGGGGTTCTTCGCCCTCGGTGTCGGCAGCGTGGTCCTTTCCTCACTCCAGCTGGCCTGGGTCCCGGCAGGACAGAGCAGCATCCTGCTGCTTCTGGTCCTCATCTTCGTCGTGCCCCTGCAGTCAGTCGCCGGACTGTTCGCCTTCCTCGCCCGCGACGCCGGCGCCGGCACTGCAATGCTCCTCCTCGGTGCCGCCTGGGCCGGAACGAGCGTGACCTCGCTCGACTCCCCACCGGGCCGGCCGGTGGTGGCACAAGCCGTCTTCCTTCTGGCGCTGGTTCCCTTCGTCCTCGCCCTCGCGGGTGCGGCGGCGCAGTCGAAGCCCCTGTTCGCGGTGCTGCTCACCCTCACCGCACTGCGCTTCGGCCTCACAGGCCTTTATGAGGCGGGCCTGGGAAACGCACTGCAGGTCGCGGCGGGCTGGACGGGTCTCGGTATCGGTGCCTACGCGTTGTACGGCGGGCTGGCGCTCCTCGTGGAAGACGGCAAGCAGCGCACCGTACTGCCACTGTTCCGGCGTGGCGCTGCCCGCAGGTCCATCGAGGGCGGCCTTCGTGAGCAGCTCACCGCCGCGCAGCAGGAGGCCGGAGTCCGTCACCAGCTGTGACGCTGGGATGGGGCGCCAGCCCAGGGCAGGAAGCGCTCTCGGGAGGTCGGCAGGCCATGGCTGGGCAGCCCGGTGGGGGCGGTGATCTTCTCGGGTACTTCCCTTATCGCAAGCGCCGAGGAGTTGGCCGAGCTCGCTTGGGCGGCCCATGGCGAGATCCCTCAGTACGTGCCGTACGGGTTGGTCGAGCCGGTTCAGGACTATCTCGACGCAGCCATGATCGCCTGAGCTGTCCCGTCTCGAGCAGGAGGGCGGACTTGTGACCGTGGATGAGCTCTTCGCGTCCCAAAGAACGTGTCCACCCGGTGGGCCAGAGCTCGGCGCTGCAGCCGCAGTACACCGTCCTCCGTTCTGGGCCGGGACAGTGGCCGCCGCGTCCTGAAGCCCGTGAGGGCGGACGTCCTCGGCAGTTGCGGGCCGGCTTTCGCAGCTGCGGGCGCGGGCGAGTTCGGCGGCACCCAGGGCGAGGAGCTGTTCGCGGACGCTGCGTTCACAGGCGGACGATGACCACGGAGATGTCGTCGTCGCCGCCCCCTGCCACGCCGAGCCGCTCGAGCAAGGCGTCCGCCAGCTGGTCAGGAGCAAGGTCGGTCATCCCGCCCAGCGCTTCCTGGAGGCGATCCAGACTGGTGTAGATGTCCTCTCCCCGACGTTCGATCAGCCCGTCGGTATACAAGACCAGGATGTCGCCACGGCGATAGGCGGTGCTGGCCTGCGGGCGCGGCACATGTTCCGGTCGCGCGCCCAGGGGCGGATCGGTGGCATTCTCCAGCAGCTCGCACGTGCCGTCGCTGTGCAGCAGCACCGGCACGAGGGTGGCCGGCGCTGGAGTAGACCAGCAGTTTCGACCGGGGGTCGACGAGCACCGTGACCGCGGTGGCCGCCAGCGCGCCCTCCACGGAGCGGGCATACATGCCCAGCACCTCCAGAGCCTGGGCAGGCCCGGTCGCCGCCCGGCTTGCCGCGGACAGCGCGCTGCGGAGCATCCCCATCACAGTGGCGGCCCCCAGGCCGTGCCCGACGACGTCGCCGACGGCAACGGAGAAATGGCCGTCGGCCAGGTCAACGGTGTCGTACCAGTCGCCGCACACGTTCAAGGAGCCGATCGCAGGCAGGTACCGCACCGCCACGTTCTCGTGATGGGCCAGATCCGGGGATTGCAGCATTGCCTCCTGCAACGTGACAGCGACTTTCCGCTCCCGCGCATGCGCTGTCCGCAGATCCTCGTTCAGACGTTGCAGCTCGCGGGCCCGTAGGTACAGCTCGGCCTCCATCCCCTCCTCGCGCTCGGTCAGCGGTTCACCCGCATTCCGGTTGCGGGCACGGCGGGCGTGCATGAAGGTGGTGACGTCCTCCACGCGGTGGATGATCCACGCAACATGCCCGTCCCGGTCGAGAACGGGAGTGTTGACCGTCGACCACCAGCGCTCCTCGAACACCCCCGGCCGCGCGACCACGGGGATGTCGTATCTCTGCGCCGCCAGCACGTCTGCCTCCCCCGTGGCCAGCACCCGCCCCCACGAGGCCTTCAGATTCCGCACCCCGTCCGCACCCGGGTCGGCCGGGTTGTCCGGGAACGCATCGAACACGTACTGGCCGACCAAGTCCTCCCCGGTACGTCCGGTCGCCCGCAGATACGCCTCGTTGAACTCGACGATCACCAAATCCGGCCCCAGCACCAAATACGGGCTCGGCGTCGCCGCGAACAACGACCTGTAGTCCAGCTCGGGCTTCACGTGCTTCAACCCTGTGCGCATCCTCGGCCGCCGGAGGCCCTGAACCTCCCACGCTACGCAGCATCACAACGCCTCGCGCGTCGGGACACCCACCCGCGAGTGGCCGAGGTGGCTGCACGGCCCACCCCAGAGCCATACCGGAACCCGTGGGGCCGACGATCCCACGAGTGACCGCCTCAGACCCAGGCCTGGAAGGTAGGACAGGTTCTGATCGACCACAGGACCTGGCTCCTGGTCCTCGACGACATCACCCGCCTACGGATGCACCGTCTGGCTGGGCATCTTCTCACCAGGTCACGAGAAGCCGGCCCGGGTTCGCGTGATCCTCGGACAAACGAGTCGCTCGGCGGGTTGAATGCGACGAGGGTCGTGGAAATGAAGCACCACGAGCAGTCCACCGTGACATCCACCCCAGAAGAGGCGGAATGACCGACAGCACGAAACCTCTGGTCGAGGCCGTCGGCGGTCTTGATGCGCTCCGCCGCCTGAGCAACACTTCTATGACGATGTCCTGGCGGATCCTTTGCTCGCGCCTGTCTTCGCCAACTTCAGCCGCACGCACACCGAGCACGTCGCCGTGTGGCTCGCCGAGGTCTTCGGGGGCCCGGCCCGGTTCACTGACGAATTCGGCGGCCACCAGGCTTTGCTGCGCGCCCACCTCGGTCTGGCGATCACCGAGGAGCAGCGCCTGCGCTGGATGGAGCTGATGACACGTGCTGTCGAGAAGGAACTCCCGGACGACGAAATGCTGCGGTTCCGTGTCATTGAATACTTCGACTGGGGCACCAAGATCGCCCGCGAGGTGTCAGCTGATCCGGTCGGCACCGACGTCGGTGACCCCGGCCCCACGCCCAGGTGGGGCTGGAACGGACTGGCCTGATTCTTTGCCCTTTGCTCTCCGCGTCGACCGAAAAGGTGCCATCACCCCGGCCAACGTGGAGTCGGGTGCCGGACGTTCTGGTTGCGCCGGCGCAGACAGCGGTGCAACTCCCGTGTCCGAACGGTGCGGTTGGCATAACGCGAGTTGGCCCGTGTGAACTGCCGCAGCGGCCCGAAGCGCGCCTCGATCGGGTTGGCTCAGGACGGGTTCGTCGGCGTGAAGCTGAGCTCGACCTGATTCTGGCCTGCGCAGCGCAGGATGCGACCGTTCTTGTGGGCGGAGAGGTTGTCCAGGATCCCGTACATCGGGGCGCTGCCCGGCGGGCGGACCGGATGCTCTTGAGCGCGGCCCAGGTCCGTCCCAACAGGGCTTATCGAGCATCGGGTCGGGCAGTGCGGACGACGGGCCACCGTGCAGATGCACGGTTTCACAAGCGAGGGCCGGAGATGAAGCCTTCACGAGCCACCGCACCAGTCCCCGACTGAATTCAAGCGATGCCAGGAAGCGAAGATTCTCCTATGCCGGGTCAGGCTCCGCGCCCAGGCCCCGGCAAGTCCGTCCGGGTCAGCGGCCCTTGCGCACCCGGGCCGCCGCGCGTGCTTCCGCTGTCTTGCGGGCGTCGGCCGTTTTGCGGGACTCCTTGGGGCGGCCCGGATGAGTGCCCATGCCGCGGAAGGGAGCGTTGCCTTTTCCCTTACCTTCGATCGGCGGGCGCTTCGCCCCGGTGATGGCGGTCAGCTTCTCTTCGCCGGAGCGCACCTGGGTGACAGTCGGGCGGATCCGGGCGTCGGTCATGATCCGGTTCACGTCCCGCCGCTGGTTCGGGGTGACCAGCGTGACCACGTTCCCGGATTCCCCGGCGCGAGCCGTACGCCCGCCACGGTGCAGGTAGTCCTTCGCGTCGGCCGGCGGGTCGACGTTGACGACGAGGTCGAGCGCCTCGATGTGAATGCCTCGCGCCGCGACATTGGTGGCCACCAGCACGGTGATCTCGCCGTCCTTGAACTGCGCGAGCGTGTGTGTGCGCTGCGGCTGCGACTTCCCGCTGTGCAGGGCGGCAGCCCGTACGCCGCTGGCCCGCAGGTGCCGGGTGAACTGGTCCACGCCGGCCTTGGTGTCCAGGAACATCAGGACCCGGCCGTCCCGCGCGGCGATTTCGGTCGCGGTCGCGTACTTGTCGGCGGGGTGGACGTTCAGCACATGGTGTTCCATCGTGGTGACCGAACCCGCCACACGGTCGAGCGAGGCGACGACCGGCTCGTGCAGATAGTTCCGCACCAACTGGTCGACATTGCGGTCGAGCGTGGCCGAGAACAGCAGCCGCTGCCCGTCGGGGCGTACCTGGTCCAGGATTTCCGAGACCTGCGGCAGGAACCCCAGGTCGCACATCTGGTCCGCCTCGTCCAGCACCGTGATCCGCACCTGCTGCAGATCGCAGGACCGACGCGATACGAGGTCGGCGAGCCGCCCCGGCGTCGCGACGACCACTTCGGCGCCGGTCCGCAGCAGTGCCGCCTGCTTATTGATCGCCAGCCCTCCGACCACTGTCGCCAGCCGTACGTTCAGCGCCTGCGCGTACGGCGCCAGCGCGTCGCTCACCTGTTGCGCCAGCTCCCGGGTCGGCACCAGGACCAGTGCGAGCGGCCGCTTCGACTCCGCTCGCATACCTGCCGTCCGCGCCAGCAGCGCAAGCCCGAAGGCAAGTGTCTTGCCGGAACCGGTCCGCGCACGGCCGAGGACATCACGGCCGGCCAGCGCGTTGGGCAGGGTCGCCGCCTGGATCGGGAACGGCTCCGTCACGCCGAGGCCGCTCATCGTCGCCGTCAGCTCCGACGGCAGCCCGAGTGCGTCGAAGGACTCGACCGGCGGCAGGCCAGGGGCAGCCGTCTGCGGTGTCGTGAGTTCGCCCTTCGGGGCCGGAGGCTTCGCGTTCATGGGGGGAACCTTCCTCGGTCTGGCGCCCGGAACGCGTCGGGGCCCGTACCCCTCGGTACGGGCCCCAACGGTTTCGATGCGTGTCCCCAGTTTACCAGCGGGCGACCCGGCACATTCCGGTCCCGTCGGCACACCCGCTGGCGTGACCGACCTCGGCCAGGGGCAGCGCTCGCACCTGCCCCGACTGCGAGGGAGATGCCGAGCGGACCGGTCAGCCGTGTCGTCGCAGGAACGCGGCGGCGTTCAGTTCGAAGCCCTGCAAAGTGCGAGCCGGAGGTTGCAGCTTTCGAAGTCAAGGTTTCGAGTGATGCTCCGGGAACGAGGACTGCGACCTGTCGGCTCGGCGCCGTGTGTGGCTGCGGCCGCGGAGGGCCTGCCGTTCGAAGGACCGCTCCTTCGACGTCGCGATGGCTGTCTCCACCGTTCACCACTGGGGGACCCAATAGCGTCACTTCTGGGGTGCGGGCCCGTATGACGAAGCGCAGGGGGCCCGGACCCGTTGTCACTGGGGACGCCTAGAGTCTCTCCCACTCGTCACGGTGCGTTGCCGTAGACGGGCTTCATCAGCGTGCCGCCGGTTCGGCGGCCGTCCGGAACAACGGGGAGAACAGCGCATGGGGTGGGTTCCGGCGGGCGACTACGAAGTCGCCCTGGAGGCGGGCCAGGTGGTCTGCCGCAACGGGAAAGGCCGACGGCTGAAGTCCGTCCCGGCCAAATTGAAGGACGATCCGGCGGTCGTCGGACTCCGGCAGTTGACCGAGTGGCTGGAGCGGCACGAACGCCAGTGCCGGACCGACGTCGAGCAGTGGATGGTGCGTTCGTTGCCCGTCCCCACGGCCGTGCTCGCCCAGGTCTGGCCCGACCCGGCGTGGCAGGCGGCCCTGCGGGACGTGGTGGTCACCGGCGCGGACGGTGGGGTCGCCGGGTTCCTGCGCGATGTCGACCCAGACCGGGGTCTCGGCCTCGTCGACCTGGACGGCGACACGGTCCGCATCACCCCGGACGTCGTCAGCGTGCCCCACCCCGTCCTCCTCGAAGACCTCGACGATCTGAGGGAGTTCGCCGTCGAACTGGGGGTGCGCCAGAACGTGGAGCAGTTGTTCCGCGAGGTGTGGCGCCGTCCGCCGGGCCTCACCCCGGAGACCACCTCCGTGGACACCTACGCCGGCGGCGTGTTCAAGGAAGTGCGCTTCCTGCACGGCCGCGTCACTCAACTCGGGTACCGGTCGCGCGGCGGATACGCGGTCTGCCCGGTCGTCGAGGACGGCGCCACCGCCGAGGCGCGCATCTGGATCGGCGAGCACGACGGATACGACGACTACGGCACCGAGACGGGCCCCCTGGGCTGGACCGACCCCGCGGGGCGCGCGCTGACGGCCGCCGAGGTCGGCCCCGTCGCATGGTCCGAGGGCATGCGCATGGCGGCGGCACTCTACGCCGGCCGCGACGTGGAGGACGAGGAGCGGGCGGCATGAGCATCACGACGACGAACACCGACGAGAACACGACGGAAGCGGGCGCGGCGTTCCTCCCCGCCCAGGCCCGAGGCGGGAGCACCTCCGCCGCCGAGGCCCGCGCGGCGGCCCTGCTGGACGCGGGCGCAATCCTTCCGGCCGGCACCACCGACCGGGACGACGCCGACGCGCTGACCGCCCGCACCTACACGCACACCGCCCTCGGTGACCGCCCCGTGGTCCGGCTCGTGCCCGGCACTCTCGGCGAAGCCGAGGACCTGGCCCTGGAGTTCCTCGGGCTGGCCCGGACCGCCGATGCCCCCCTCGTGGGCCAAGTGCGCCGCGAGACGCTGGGCTTCCCGGCCTGGGCGCTGGTCAACGACCCGGCCAACGGGCACCACGCCCTGGCCCTGGTCAAGGACATCGAGCGGCTGGGCCGGCAGGCCAGGACCCGCGCCGGAGCGGCTAAGGACGGCTTCGACGCACTCGGCACCCGGCTCGGCCGGGCCGTGCCCCACTTCCTCCCCACCTTCTACGAGCAGGTGGCACGCCTCTACCTCCAGGCCGAGAACACCACCTACGCCGCTTCCTTCTTCGGCAAGGCCCGCGAGGCCGAGCGGGTGCACGGGCTGGTCGTGGACGAGGACCGGCAGCGGGCCGTCTTCCTGGAGTTCGCCTTCGCCGGCGCGCTGACCGTCAAGGCGCTGCGGCAGTACGTGCGGGACTTGGTGGCCCGGCTCGCACCGGCCGACGCCTGGGCGCAGTACCGCCGTCTGCTGGTCGAGCGCTGCGCGGCAGGCATGTCGCCGTACGCGGCGCTGCCGCAGGACGTGCGCGCGCTGGTCAAGGCCGCCGGGCTGGACCGCGAGGCCGCCGAACGCGAGCTCGTGGCGGATCTGATCGGCTCCCCGGGAGTCGTCCGCGCCCCCGCCTCGTTCTGGGCGACCTACCGCTCGGCGCTCATCGCCCTCGCCCGACGGGATGCGGCCGTGCGGCTCCGACTCCTCAGCTTCTTCCCGGATACCTTCGACGAGAGCGAGCGGGACGAGGACAGCGAATCCGGCTGGCTCGCGTTGCTGGCCGAGTCCGGCGCCGAGAACCTGCTGACCGCCCTCCCGGACACCTCCGACAACGCTCCCTCCGACTCTGCCGCCCCGTCCGTCTCCCCGGCGGACTGGCTCGCCCGCTGGGAGGCGCACCGCCGGCGTAACCGGGGCACCTCGGGCCGCAGCCCGCAGACCCTGGACCTGGCCGCCCGGATGGCGGACCGGCTGCGCGCCGACGGGCGCCCCGTCGAGCTGTTCCAGGGCCGCTGGCAGCGCACCGCCGACCTGGACCTTCTCGATCTCTGCCTGGCCTCCGGCGTCCCCGTCGCAGAGCCGGACGGCCAGGACACGGGCACCGCGCGGTCCTCCGGTGTCCTGGTCGGCCCGTGGCTCACCGACACCGCGCCCGGCGCGCGGGATCTCGCCGCCGTCGCCGAACAGCGGTTCTTCCGCGCCCTTCTGAGCCGGAACATCGGCAGCCTCGGCGACGGACACGGTCAGCGGCTGGGCGACGTCGGCATGGCGGAGCTGGCGGCGCACCCGGTGCTCTCCGGAATCCTGCGGGAGTGGCTGACCGCCCGCGCCGAGGAGTACACGGCCGCGCGAGGGCTTCCCGGGCTGCACTCCGCTCTCAACAGGCTCTCGTTGTTCCGCGCCGTGGTCGCAGACGTCGCCCCGGAGGCCATGCGACTCCTCACGGGCCACGATGTCGTGCCGCTGCTCGCCTCCACCCTGCGTACCGGCGTCCTCGACGAACTGGGCTGGCCCGCGCTCGACGTGACCTACACCGAACTGGCCGCTGAGGTCGCCACGCGTCAGCAGCGCCACCGGTCGGAGAGCGTCGGTGTCACCGGCGCCTGGCCCGCCCTGATCCTGAACACTCTCGAACGGGCCGTCGTCATCGGCCCGGAAGGCGTCCTGCTGCGGCACACCCTGCGGGTGCCCGCCACGGTCGACCACTGGCGGACGCTCGCCTTCCGTTACGTCGACGGCGAGTTGCTGGTCATCTGGTGGGAGGACGGCAAGCAGCGCGGCTACTGGTCGCACCGCCCCGCCGAGGTGTTCACCGTCGGCGGCGAGCAGATCCCTCGCTGGGGCGGCTCCGGCCCTTCGGACGAGGTCTGCCTGCCGCTGTCCAGCGGTGGCCGCGCCACCGGCGGCAAGGCCCTGCACGCGGGCGACACCTCCCTCCCGCCTCAGCGCGCCGTCATCTCCGACGGCACGGGCCACTGGCGGGAGGGCCACCAGGGCACGCAGCGGGTGTGGCTGGAGTACGACCCGGCCGGCGGCACGCACGGCCGCGCATCCCTCCCCGCCTTCCTCCGCTCCGGAGTGCAGGACGGCACCCGGCTGCTCACCGAGCGCTGCCAGGTGCTGCCCCTCCAGCCCGGCCTCCAGACCACTCCGTTCGGCACGGACGGCACGGTCCTCGGCCGCTGGGTCCGTCGCACCGTCACCGAGTCCGGCACGGCCGCCCCCGCCGACGGGCACCGGATCGTCGCCGGCACCCCCGACGGCCACACGGTTGCCCTGCCGCAGCCGCTGCCCGGCGGCGGCTCTCCGGTTCCGCTCGGCGCCCTCACCCTGCCCGGCGGGTCACGGCCGGTCGCGGCCCTGCACCACCGCTCCGTCGAGGCGTACCCGGCGGACACGGACGGCACCGGTGGCGGCTTGTGGTCCGTCACCCCCGACTCCTCCGGTGGGAACGACGCGGCGGGCACCCCCTACGTGCCACCCGTCGCCTACTGGCACGCCCTGCGCCCGAGGGACGAGCGGGGCTCCACCGCCCTGCGGAACCTGACGGACTCCCGGGCGGGGGAGCTGTTCAAGGTGGTCGCCGAAGCGGTCGCCCGGCACCTGGAGGCGTTCCGGGCCGTCAAGGAGTACACCGGGCCCTCATCGCGGGAGATGAGCCAGGAGGCCGTCGCCCAGGTGCTTCCGGAGGTGTCCGACGCACGGCTCCTCGCGGGCGTCACCGGGCTCGTCCGGAACGCGGTGGACCGGGCTGTCGCAGCCGCCCGGTACCTGGAACCGCCGAAGCCCGTACAGCCGGCCACCCCCCGGGACCCGGCGCGCACCCAGGGCATGTTCTACGATCACGAGCCGGAGCACGGCGACGACACGACCCTGCGGAACGCCACCGTCTGGGGCTCCGACCAGATGCACGGCAACTGGTGGGGAGCCGTGAGCCGGTGGACCGCGGTCCGGCAGATCCTCGCCGTCAACCATGTCCTCGGCGGCGAGCCGGCGTTCGGCCCGCCCACCCCGTCCACGGTCCCGTTCGTCCCCGCGGACGGCTGGCAGCGGGACGAGTACACCGTGCCCGGTGACTCCCTGGCCTGGACCTCCCTCCTCGACAAGCTGCCCGAACTGGCCTACCGGGCCGCCTCGGCGACCACCTCGCCCGAGCACCGCGCCGGACTCCTCGTACTGCTGGAAACCCTCGCCGCGGGACCGCTGGCCGACCCGGCCGGCACGGTCCGGCAGGTGGAGCTTGTCGAGCCGTTCGGCGCAGGGACGGCCGGGAGGCCGGGAAGCCACGAGGTCCTGCACCGCCTCGGCCAGGTGCTGCGCAAGGGCAGCCGCACCGTCGTGGTCATCGCCAACCGCGGCCGGAACTCGCGCAACGACGCGGCACGCTGGCTCGCCCTGGACCACGACCCGACCGGCGCCTTCGGCCCCGTTCCCGGCTTCACCCTGGACCACGAGCACGTCCACCGGCAGGGCATCGCCCGCGACCGGCTCACCCGGCTCACCGCCCTGGTACGGGAGCAGGGCCCGGCCCCCTGGCGTCCGGAAGCCGCCGAAGCGTTCCACACGGCCACCCGGATCGGTGCCCTCCAGTCCGCCGCCCTGCTGTCGGCGGCCGTCGAGGAGCCCGGCGCCGAGGCGCTCGCGCTGCTCGGGATGAAGACACGTGCGTTTGAGGCGGCCCAGGCCAGGCTGAACGCGCTGCCCCGCGACGACCGGCACGCTGTGCTCCGAGCAATGCTGCCCGCGGACCCGGCAGAGCTGTGGTCCACGGGCCCCGACGTCCGGGCCGCCGCCGAGGTCTGGCAGGAGCGTCTGGCCTCCCTCGTCCGCGTCCCCGAGGAACTGGACCTCGACCTGTCGGGCACCGACCCGGGCGCCGTCGATTTGGTCCTCAACGCGGGCTCCCGGACCTGGCTCGCCCACGGCACCGATGTCCAGGACGGCACCGGTCGCCCGGGTCTGCGCCGGGTGGGCGCACGCGGTGCGGTCTCCTCGTCCCTGACCGCCCTGCGCACCCTCGCCTACACACTGCCGTACGGGCACCCGCTTCGGGCGCACCTGCCCGTCGGGCTCGCGGCCCTGCGTGGCCGCCTCGCCGACCCGGACCTGGTGCTGGACCTCGGTCTGGACTGGACCGAGTCGGGGGGCTCGATCGGCCCCGTGGTCCGCGCCGCCCACGGGCTCCCCGAGTCCGGCGGCGCCGGCGCCGACGGTCTGGTCCGGGCCGGCGCGGCGCTGCTCCTCGCGCCCGGCCACGGCAACAACGAGAAGCTGCTGATTCGCCCGGTCGGACTGGCAGGCCCCGACGACCCGGCGTTCGGCCTTGTCGAGGGCACCGTCGGCGGGTACTACACCGGCGATCTGCTCGCCCTGCGTGCGCTGCAGGGTGAGGAGATCGACGCGTTGACCTCGGCGGGCGCCCCCGACGGCTCCCCGCACCACCCGGCCCAGGACCCGACGCGCTCGGTGCCGGACCTGGTGGCCGAGGTCGTCGATGCCCTCGGCCTGGGCGCGGACGCCGCCGCCCTCTACCTGATGCTGCTCGCCCTGCCCGACCCGACGGACCGCAACTGCGTGCGCTGGACCGAGTGGAAGCCGGCACGGATCAAGAAGGCCCGGGCGGAACTCGCCGCCACCGACATCGTCGTGGAGGCGCAGCGCTCCCGGGCCGGCCGCACCCTGTTCCTCCCCTGCGGTTGGCTCGAACGCGGCGCCCCCGGGCTGCCGCTGGAGACCTGGAAGGAAAGCCTGTATCCCGTGGCAGGGTCCGCCCGGACCCTGCCCCACCTCCCCGTGCCCGCGCTGTTCGCAGCAGCCTGGGCACGGGTCCGCGACGGCGACGCCCCCGCCTTCGAAGAACTGGACACCCGCGCAACCCGGAAGGGCCGCCGCCGATGACGAACGACACCATGACCACCATGGACGCCGGCACGGGCGGTGTCCCGGACCGGGCGGCGGCGCCCGGCCGGGAACACCGCCAGGTCACGCTGCCCGAGGACCGGTACGCCACCGAACTGGCCTTCCTCGCCGCCCAGGACTCCGGGCCCCGCCCACCCGGCTGGCTGCTCACCCCGCGCGCCGTCGTCACGTTCGTGATGGGCAGCGCGGGCGAGGCACTGAGCCTGCCGAAGGACGCCCGGCCCCGGGCCGGGGTGCCGCGCCGCCTGGTCATCGAGCAGAAGTTCGTCGGCGAGCGCGCCTTGGTCGAACGGTGCGTGGTCACCCTTGCCGGAGAGCGCGGGCTTCTCCTCGTGGGCGAACCCGGCACCGCGAAGTCCATGCTCTCCGAGCTGCTGTCGGCGGCCGTCTGCGGGACCAGTGCGCTCACCGTGCAGGGCACCGCGGGCACCACCGAGGACCAGCTCAAGTACGGCTGGAACTACGCGCTGCTGCTCGCCCAGGGCCCCACCGAGCATGCCCTGGTGCCCTCCCCGGTACTCACCGCCATGACCCGGGGGGCCGTCGCCCGCGTCGAGGAGGTCACCCGCTGCCTGCCGGAGGTACAGGACGCCCTCGTGTCACTCCTCTCCGAGCGGCGGATCGCGGTCCCCGAACTCGCGGGCGGGGAGGGCGCCCAGGTGTACGCGGCCCCCGGGTTCACCCTCATCGCCACAGCCAACCTGCGGGACAAGGGTGTCTCGGAGATGTCCGCCGCGCTGAAGCGGCGCTTCAACTTCGAGACCGTGGGCCCCATCGGGGACGTGGACGCCGAGACCGCGCTCGTGCGGCGCCAGTCGCGGGCAGCCGTCGAACGCGTGGGCGCCGCCTACCAGGTGGACGACGCGGTTCTCGAAGCCCTCGTCACCGCTTTCCGGGACCTGCGCGAGGGCCGCTCCGTGGAGGGCTGGGAAGTTGAGCGCCCCTCCACGGTGATGAGCACGGCGGAGGCGGTCTCCGTCGCGGGCTCCATGGGCCTGGCCGCCGCCTATTTCCCCGGCGACCGGGACGTGCTCTCCCTCCTGCCAGGACATCTGCTCGGCGTCGTCCGAAAGGACGACCCCGCCGACGCGGCACGGCTGCTGGGGTACTGGGACGGGCCGGTGCGCAGGCGGGCGGAGCAGGGGTCGGCCACCTGGCGTGCCCTGTGGGATCTGCGCGCGGTACTGGAGAACTGACGGATGAGCGAGTCGACCACCGCCGAGGTGCGGTCCACCGCCGAGGCGTCGCCCACCGCAGGGGCGCCGGCCGCTTCCCAGGCGCCGGGTCCGGCGGCCCGGCCCGCCACCCCGGAGGCCGCGGTGGCGGCCCTGGCGGCGACCGGACCCGGGTTGCCGTACCTGATCGGGGTGCGCCACCACGCGCCCTCGCTGGCGGCCGTCCTCCCCGCACTGCTGGACGCGGCTGCCCCCGACGTCCTTCTCGTCGAACTGCCCGCCGAGTTCCAGCCCTGGCTGGGCTGGCTCGCCCACGAGGAGACCGAGGCCCCGGTGGCGCTGGCCGCCGTGCCCGTCGACGGGCCCGGCCCGGCAGGCGAACGGGGCCCGGCGTTCTACCCGTTCGCGGACTTCTCGCCCGAGCTGGTCGCTCTGCGCTGGGCGGCAAGGAACGGGGTCCCGGCTGTGGCCTGCGACCTGCCGCTGGCGGACCGGGCGTGGGCGGGGGGCCGTCCGGACACCCCTGCCCCCGTCCCGGGCGCCGACTCCGCTCCCAGGCCGGGGGAGGGGCACGGGCTGTCCGCCGCGCTCCGGTCCCGGCTCACAGGCCGGGACGGCGACGACCTGTGGGACCGACTGGTGGAGGCCCTCGCGCCCGGTTCGACACCCGAGGCGCTACGCCGTGCCGCCCTGCTCGCCGGCTGGGCACTGCGCCACGAGGCCGAGTCGCGGGACGGGGTGCAGGGCACGGACCTGGTACGCGAGGCATGTATGCGCGGACATGTCGCCGAGGCCCTGGCAAGCGGGCGGCGGCCGGCCGTGGTGGTGGGAGCCTTCCACACCCCGGCGCTGCTGCCATCGGCCGCCGGGGCCGCCGGGGGCCCCGCGCCGGATGTGGCGGACGTGCCGGTCGTTCCGGACGCGTCCGCCGCCGCGCCCGAGCCGGGCGCGGACGGCCACCTGAGCGGCGCGTCCGGAACGGCGGCGTGCACGGTCTCCCTCGTCCCGTACACGTACCCGCTGCTCGACTCGCGGTCCGGATACCCGGCCGGCATCCGGGACCCGGAGTGGCAGCACACCGTCCTGGACGCCGCCGGAGACCCGGCCGCGCTCCACGAGGCGCTGATCCGCACCGCGGTCCGCGTCTGCGCCACCCTGCGCGAACAGGGCCACCCCTACGGCCCGGCGGAGGGCAGGGAGGTCGTCCGGGTGGCCGGTGACCTGGCCCGCCTGCGCGGTCTGCCCGCCCCCGGCCGCGGTGAACTCCTGGAAGCCGTGCAGACGGTGCTGGGGCGCGGCGAGACCTACGGCACGGGCCGCGCCGTCGCCCTGGCCCTCGAACGCGTACTCGTCGGAGCTCGCACGGGACGGCCCGCGCCTGCCGCTCCGCGCAGCGGACTGAGCCCCGCCGTCGAGGCCGAGACCGCGGCGCTCTCCCTCCCCGGCCCGCAGGACACGCGCGAGAAGACACCGCGCGACCTGCGGCTCGACCCGGCGCGCTCCACCCTGGACCGGCGCCGCGAACTGCTGCTGCGCAGGCTGACGGTGTGCGGCATCCCTTACGCGCAGGAGCAGGAGGTGACCGGCGCGGCGGGCACGGAAGGACTCACGACGCGCTGGCAGGTGAGGTGGACCCCGGCGACGGCCGCGATGCTCACTGCGGCCGGCGCCCGCGGCGTCACCCCCGCCCAGGCGGCCGAGGGCGTGCTGCGGCAGCGGCACGCGGCCGAGCGCGCGGAGGGCGGTCCGACGGCCGCCCAGGTCGTCCGCGGCCTCACGGAGGCCGCCGAGTGCGGGCTTCTGGCCCTGGCCGACGAACGGCTGACGGAACTGGCGGCCGTACTCCCCGCGAGCGGCACCCTTCCCGAACTCCTCACCGGGCTCGACCTGCTGGATCGCATCGACGCCGGCCACCTGCCGGGCCTGGCCGCGCCCGAGGACCCCTCAGCCCCGGACGACGCCGCCACCACCGTCTCCGCCCGTGCCTCCCGCACCGCGCCCGAGGCCGAACTCCTGACTTCGGCTGCGGTCCGCCAGGTCGACGGCCTGGCCGGCTCCGAGGAGCCCGAGGACGCCCGGGCACTGCTCGAACTGGCCCAGCGTGCCGACCGGGTGGGCGGCATCCGGCTCACCGACGCCCTCGCCCGGCTGGCCGCCGACGGCACCCCGCTGATCGCCGCGGCCGCCGGAGCGGTCAGGGTGCTCACGGGCCACGAAGAGGCCGAGAGGTTCGGGGGGCGCGTCGCCTCCTGGGTGGACGGAGCCGTGGACAGCACCTCCCGGGCCGCGCTCACCGCCCGCCTCACCGGTGTGCTGACGGTGGCGGGCCCGCTCCTGACCGTCGGTGTCGGAGCCCTGGACCCGTTGCTGCTCCGGGTCGTCGAGCTGGACGACGCCGCGTTCCTGGCCCGGCTGCCGGCCCTGCGCGGTGGCTTCGACACCCTGAGCCCGGCCGCCCGGGACCGGCTGCTGGACACCGTCGAGGAGCGGCTGGGCGAACGGGTGGACACCCTCGACGCGGACGATCCGGCCGAGCTGGCCCGCCGGACGGCGGCCGACCTCGCGGCCCGCGAGCTCCTGACAGGCCTCGGCCTGCCCGTCCCGCCACCCGCCCACGACGACCGGTTCCCACCACTGTCGGGCCACCCTGCCGCAACGCGCGTCCTCACACCCGCGCCAGCGCCCTCCACCGGGGCCACCCCCGCGCGGACCCTAGCGGCCGCCGACCGGTGGCGGCTCGTGCTCGGCCGGCGTCCCGACCAACTGCCCCCCGGCGCCGCCCGCCTGGCGACCGCTCTGGACGAGCTCTACGGCGCGGGGCACGGCGAGGGGTCCCGCAGCGGCATGCCCGCCCCCGGTCACGGTGGCGGCTCCGGATCGCGCGGCGGCCGGGAACCGTCGTTCCCCGGCGTCCGCGAGTGGTCCGAGGAACTGGCCGCGCTGTTCGGCCCAGGCATCCGCGAGGAGGTCCTCGCCGCCGCAGCCGTGACAGGCCGGCAGGACGTCCTCGCCGAGCTCGACCCGGCGGCCGCCACCCCCTCCGTGGAACTGCTCCGGACGATCCTGCGGTACGCCGGCGGCCTCCCCGAAGCCCGCATCGCGGCGCTCCGGCCGCTGGTCCGCCACCTGGTCGACGAACTGACCCGGCAGCTCGCCACCCGGCTGCGACCCGCCCTCACCGGCACGATGGCGGCCCGGCCCACCCGCCGCCCCGGAGGCCGGCTGGACCTGCCGCGCACGCTGCGTGCCAACCTGGCCACCGCACGCCGGACGGCCGACGGAACGGTCCAGGTGATCCCCGAGAAGCCGGTGTTCCGCAGCCGCGTCCGCCGGTCGGCCGACTGGCGCCTGATCCTGGTAACCGACGTCTCCGGATCCATGGAGGCGTCCACGATCTGGTCCGCGCTGACCGCCTCCGTGCTCGCCGGGGTGCCGACCCTGAGCACCCATTTCCTGGCCTTCTCCACGGAGGTCGTCGACCTCACCGGCCACGTGCACGATCCCCTGTCCCTCCTGCTGGAGGTGAGCGTGGGCGGGGGCACGCACATTGCCGCCGGGCTGCGGCACGCCCGCAGCCTGATCACGGTGCCCACCCGCACCCTCGTCGTCGTCATCAGCGACTTCGAGGAGGGCGCGCCGCTCGGCGGACTGCTGGCCGAGGTACGGGCACTGGTGACCACCGGCTGCCACGTCCTGGGGTGCGCGAGTCTCGACGACGCCGGTCGGCCCCGCTACTCGACGGGCGTCGCCGGGCAGCTCGTAGCCGCCGGCATGCCCGTGGCGGCCCTCAACCCACTCGAACTGGCCCGCTGGATAGGGGAGAAGACCGCATGACCGCCGCCCAGTTGCCACCCGTCGCGCCGGAGGTCACGGCGACGCTGGTGGAGGACCTCTCGCCCCGGCTGCGCAAGCGGCTGGACGCGGCAGTCACCAAGCTCGGCGCCCGCCCGACGCACCGCGTCGGGGACACGGTGACGATCGCGGTCGACGACGACACCGAGTTGCGCCTGCACGCCCCCGGCGGTGTGGTGGCGACGGCGGACGCCATCACCTGCGGTTGCCTCCTCGCCCCGGCATGTGTCCACCGCGCGGCCGCCGCCTGCGCCGCCCCCACGGCGGAACCGGAGCCCGAGCCCGCCGACCGGCCCACCCGGGAGGTTCCCGGATCCGCCTCCGCAACGGACCCCGGCACCTCCGGTTCCGCCCCCTCGCCCGAGGTGGCGAGCCCAGCCCAGCGTGCCGCGGCCGACGCCCTGTGGTCGGCGGGCGCCGCCGTGCTGGAGGCCGGTGTCGACGGGGCCGGCGCCGTCACCCAGTCGGCCCTCCTCCGCGCCGCGCACACCGCCCGGCTCCGGCAGCTGCCGCGCGCCGCGGGCGCCGCGCTGTCCGTCGTCACGCTGCTGCGCGCGGCCCGCGCCGGGGACCCGTCCTACCGCACCGCCGGGCTCGTCACGGCTCTGGCCGAACTGCTCGGCACCGCACACCGGGTGGGGACGGCGTCCGGGGCGGAGCTTGCCGCTGTCAGAGGCCGTGCGCGCCGCCCGTACAGCCCGGACGGCTCGCTGCGCCTGTACGGCCTGTTCACCGAACCCGTGGTCACCGACTCGGGGCACGGCGGCGTCCGCACCTGGGTCGCTGGATCCGACGGGCGCCTCTGCACGGTCGGTGACGTGGCACCCGGCGGCGTCGGTCGCGCCGTGGGCGTGGCCGACCGGGCCGTGCGCCTGGGGGACTGCTCGCTCACCCACCGGGAGCTGGGCCGGGCAGGCCTGGCGATCTCGGGGGCGACGGTCTCGCCGGAGGGGAGACTGGGCGCCGGGAAGGGCGTCAAGGCCGTCAGCGCCAGGGGTGCGGCGTGGACGGAGCCGCCGCTCGCCGCGCTGTGGGAGACGCCGCCGTCCGAACAGGCCGCCCGCGCCCTGCGGTCCACCTCCCGTTACGCGGACCCGGACGGCGGCGGCAGCGACCTGCTCTTCCTGGAAGCCGAACTCCTCGGTCCGGTACGGGAGTCGGGCGGCACCTCCCTGCTCGCGCTGTGCGAGGGAAGCGTTCCCGTCCGGCTCGCCGTCGCCGACGACGATCCCGCGCTGGCCCATCGCGACAACCTGATGCTGCTGGCCGCGGCGCCGGGGACACGGCTGAGGATCATCGGCCGCCTGGTGCCCGCCCTCCACCCCCGGCTCACCCTCCTCGCCTGCTCGCACCCCACCGGCGAGGGCACGATCGACCTCGGCCTCGACCGACTGCGCCGTGCCGACCTCCCGGACCCGGCTGCCCATGTGCGTCCCGCCCCGCCACAGCCCGGGGAGTCCGGCGCGCACTCGCCGCTGTACCTCCTGGAGCGCCGGGTCGAGCAGACGGTCCCGGCGGGCCGCGCCGCCCTCGGCATGCTCGGCGACGTCACCGCCGAGACCTGGCGCCTGCGCCGCGCGGGCCTCCCCACGGCCGCCGGACTCCTCACCGCCCTGTGCACCTCGGCGGCCCGACGCGATCGTGATCTCTTCGGCCGTCTCCTCCCTGCCGACACCGACGGCTTCGCCATGTACTGGCTCACCGCCGCCCGTTACACAGCCGCCGTGGCCGAATCCCTGTGCGCGGCAGCCTGGGAACCGACGCGGGAGGGCCCTGCCGCGGTGCCGTCCGTCCCGGACGAGGGGCCGACAGTCCGCTGCCTCGAACGCCAGGCGGCCCCAGAGTTCTCCCAGCCGGTCGGACAGTCGCAGCCAGGACCCCGCTCATAGGGGCGATAGATATGCAGGTCGGCTGCTGGCGCGAAGGCGAGAATTCTCAGTCAGGGCTCGCGAAGCCGGGACCGGCGACGACCGGCGGGCGCCCGGTGACGCGAAGGGTCGGACGAGCCCGGAGCGGATACGACAGGCCATGATCGGCTACACCACGACAGGGGACGTGACCCCATTGAGTTTGGCCCCCTTGATGCGGTCGGTCGGGCTGGGCTAGCAGGACCGCAGTGGAGTTGCTGAAAGCAGTGGGCAGAAGTCCTGGCGCCCGTCCGGGAGCAAGGAACAATGCACGGTATGGATGAGGCGTTCACACTCCTTCGACAGGCCGTCGATCTGCTGCCCGAGGATGCCGTGGCAGAGAACGGCCAGACGGTCGGGGATGTTCGCGAGGACATCAGGCGCCAGGAGTGGGAGATGGTGCTCGGCCTTCTCGAAGAGATCGGGGATGGCCACCCCGTGTCCGTGGACTTCTGGGAGCTTCTTGCCGAAGCTGCTCGGCAGATGATGCTCGACCGCAGCCACCGTTGGTGTCAGTGGCGGGGCTGGGAAGTCCAGCACGGCACTGTCCGGGCAACGTTGAGTTTGATGGATCCGAAGGAGGGCGGACGCCGAACTGCCTTTTCCGGGGACGGTCGGCTCAGGCCCACGTGGGACATCGGAATTGCGCCACCGATGGGAATCCAGCACTCAGCATCGCGTAGCTATGGGTGGAGTTCGAGCCGCAGCTCGGCCCTGGAGAGACCGCAGACGTTCGCCTGGCCCCCTCCAGTCAGAGCAGTGGCGGCAAGCCCGGTGACGTGATCCTTATGCACGAAGCCCAACCTGTCGCCGGCATCGCCGAGATCATCGAGGTCTTGCCGCCTCGCAGGTGAGGCCACTGGGCCAGGCCGGTGCGAGATGGCGGCGGGGCGGCCGTCAGCCACGGTCAGAGCTCACGGGTGAGTCGGCCGGCGCTCGCGTGGAAGCCGGGCATGCCGAGGTGGACGGATCGGCTGCACGCACGCGCATCGCCTCCAGCTTCTGCGTGGCGGCAGCCACGGTGGTCTCGATGGCTGCCACCTCGGCGAGCCAACCCTGCTCCCTGGCCTCCGCGATCGGTCGAGGAGGTTGGCGTGGATCTCCAACAGGCGTGGCATCTGGGCCGGATCGAGACGTTCCGGAGAGCGAGAGCCCGCTCCGTCTGCCCCCTCAGTACTGTGACTTCGCATGACCGACACCGAGATCGAGATCACCGCAGACCTGGTCCGCGTCCTGCTGGAGGAGCAACATCCAGACCTCGCAGGGCTGGCCATCCGCGAGGTGGCGGGTGGCTGGGGCAACCAAATGTGGCGTCTCGGGGACGAGTTGGCCGTGCGCATGCAACGCATGGACCGCACCCCGGAGCTCCAGCTCAAGGAGAGGCGGTGGCTACCTGTGCTGGCCCCGCGCCTGCCGCTCCCGGTGCCGACGCCGGTGCGGTTCGGTGAACCGTCCGGGCGCTTCCCCAAGCACTGGACCGTGATGACGTGGGTTCCCGGTGAGCCGCTGGACCACGGCTCGATCAGCCGCGGCGACCATGCGGCCGACACGCTGGCGGGCTTCCTCCGGGCGCTCCATGTGGAGGCGCCCGCCGAGGCGCCGATCGCTACGGACCGCGGTGCCCATCCCAAGAACTGTACGGACGGCTTCGAGAGCTTCTTCCAGGCCGTTGCCCCCGACGACATCGCTGCCGATGTCCGGGCCGTCTGGGACGATGCCGTTGCGGCCCATGCGTGGGAGGGCCCGCGGGTGTGGGTACACGGCGACCTTCATCCCGCGAACGTCGTTGTCTCGGACGGAACGCTCTCGGGCATTGTCGATTTCGGTGACATGTTCGCCGGCGATCCGGCGTGGGACCTCGCCGCCGCATGGGTGCTGCTGCCTGCGGGCACGGCCTCACGGTTCTTCGACATGTACGCGTATGCAGACGAGGCGGCGATCCGGCGCGCCCGCGGGCTGGCCGCTATGAAGAGCCTCTTCCTGATACTCATGGGGCAGAACGGAGATCGGGGGCTTCCCGGCGGCAAGCCGAACTGGGGACCTGCAGGCCGGGCGGCACTTGATCGTGTTCTGGCAGGCGTTTGACGCACGCTTCCTTGAACGCGGAGCTTCTCCTCAGCGCCGGACCGGCTGACCTGGAGACCTTCGACCTCGTCGGGCCAGCCTTACGTCTCGGCTTCGTCGATGTGGGCAAGGAGGTGGTCGCAGATCGACGAGCCGTGCCCGTCGGGCCGGATCCGGCCGTAGGGGTGAGCATCTGACGCAAGGTCTCCGAACCACTCGCTTGGTTGAGGTCTGATCGTCACTGTCACGTGACGACTTCCACGGAAGCGGGTCGAGGGAACGGCATCATCTCCCATCCCAAGGGCCAGTCCGGATCTCGTTGCTCCGCGGCCTCGATCTCGAGGCGCCGGGGAACACGCCATGTCCACCATCGAGCACCATCCTCGAGGCGGTCAGGCCAAGGAATCGTCGCGCGGCGATAGCGAACGTCGATGCGATCGAGTTCCGGTTGCCTGAGCGCGCCAACACGTGGGGGCAGCAGTGGCCAGACTTCCGCGAGCGCGTTCCGACACGAGAGATCGTGGTCGAGCTCCGGCGCGCACCAGGAGTAGCCCTCTTCCACCTCGTCCGCCAAGGTGCTCCACTGTGCGAGGAGGGAGCTGAGGGAATGAGCTTGTGCTCCACCTCCAGTGCTGGTGACACGGGCGAGGGCTGCGCTGACGGCGTCGTACTCTTCAGCGCTCAGAGCGATGTCGTCCGTGTGGCTGTCTGCCGGATCCATTTGCGGCGACTCCTGCTGCACTTATGGGACCAGGCGGGTGAACTCACCTGTGGACGGAACTGATTGTCGCGCTCCGAGCGCGCAAGGCGTCGTCGTATTGGTGGCGGCCGAAGTGGAACGGGCCGAACGCCGTGTAGTCCTGGAGAAGATCCGGGTGCTCAGATCTGGCCTGGGCAGCCCGCGCAAGAAGCCCGACAGCCTTGCGGCCGACAGGGCTTACAGCAACGGCCCCATCCGCGAGTACCTGCGACGGCGGGGAATCCGCCCCACCATCCCGGAGAAGACCGACAGCCAGGCGGTCCGCCTGCGCAAGGGGCGCACGCGGTGGACGGCCGCCCGGCTTTGATGAGGTCCGCTACAGGAAGCGCAACACCGTCGAGCGTGCGATCAACCTCCTGAAGCAGTCCCGGGCGGTCGCCCCTCGCAACGACAAGCGCGGTTACGTCTTCCTTGGCACCGCGACAGCGGCAGCCCTCGCGATCCGGCTCCGGTCCTGATCAGGGCCAGTCCTCGGTGATGGGGTACATGTGGGCGTAGGGATCGGGCTCGCCTGTAGAAGGGTCCAGTCCGGCCCGAAGCCGTCGATGTTGCTCTCGCCAGCTGACGAATGTGTCGGTCCGCTTCCAGAGCGAGGCATCGCCGAGTGGACAGGCGTCGAACTGGCCCAGCATCATGCGGGTGATGAACTGGACCATGTTGCAGTCGAACAGGGCCCACGGCGACTCGCCCCACGAGTGGTGTCGGCGCCAGGCTATGACAGGCCACTTGTCCGGATCTGGGTCGTTCTTGAGCCAAGCCATCTCGTTGGCGTTCATCCCAGAACCCCAGGGGAGGACCGCATCGGCACCCAGCGTCCCGCCTGGGATTCCTGCGCCGTCCTCCCAGAGCCCGCGCAGGCCGTCCGTCATGCCTCCGATGTGGCATCCTTCCCACCCGCGCACGTCACTCGGGAGTGGGGGCAGAATGACGAGCTCTCCGATATCACCCACGCCGTACGTGTCCAGCAAAGCCTTGTAGTCACTCGGTAGCTCGGTGCCGAGCGCGACTTCGGCCGCAGCCCAGTCGATCTGCTCGCCGCCTGCGAAGTCTGCTGGCACGAGGTCGAGCAGTACGGCGACGTCGGGATGAATGCCCATGGTGGAGCCCCTTGCGATCAGTGGTCAGCAACCTTAGTTGTGTGGGCCGACACCGTTGCCGTGGGTAGCCAGGTATCCCGTAACCCGCCTACGTATTCAACATGGGAAACCAGGACTGTGACCACCGAGCACATTGGGTGTGACCCCCAGCAGGACGACCTCAGCAACCATCCTGGCCGGACCGGGCGAGCCCACCCCATAGGCAAAGCATCTGCCGGTTCAACGCCATGATCGACCGGACAAGTCCTAGCCGCGAGGGCGGAGGGGCCGTACACACCCCACTCGATCAGTGTCTTCGCTGCGATGGCTTGGCGGTCAGGTCCTCGCGGTCGCCTCACGGTCTGCCGGGACCGGATTGACTAGTCGAACTCCAGGCCCCGAAGGTGCGGTCCATGGCCGGCTCACCACCCGCGTGCGTGTGGTGACGGGTCAGGGGCTCTAGCCGTCACGACGGAGTGAACAGGCCACGTCTGGGCAAGAATTCACTCCGCTGACGGAGGGGGACAACCGTGGTAGCGACCGTGAGTGCGATCGGGGGCCTGATAGGGCTGATCGTGTCGCTTCTGTTTCTGGCGAAGCAAACGAAAGCTGTATCCGAGCAGGTTCGTATGAGCAACGTCATCAACGGCACCACCGGTGTGGACACCTGCCTGGGCAACCTACGAGAGATCTATTTCAAGATGCTCGAGTACCCCGGGACGAGGGCGTACTTCTACGACAACAAGCCGTGCCCGGAGCAGGGGGAAGAACGCGAACGCATCTTGATCTTGGCAGAGATGCTGGCCGATGTTCTGGAAACGGGACTGATGGCCACGCGCCGGATTCCGGAAACTGAGTCGTACGACGACTGGCGGGACTACTGCCGTTTCATTCTTGAGCACAGCCCGACGGTGCGACACATAGTCGTCGAGCATCCGTTGTGGTGGAGGGAGCTGGCAAGCCAGGCGTAGCAATCAATCCAGATCGCGTCCTCCTCCCACACGTCCATGTACAGGCAGGTACCGTCCTCGTGCGGATAGGCCTCACCCGGGCCGTTCGCCGTATCGAGCTCCCAGATGAGACTGCGCACTGCAATACGGGCCGACCAATCGATCTCGACCTCAGCCCACCGAGCACGGATCACCTCGGTCAGCGCACCCCGTTCGGCGCGCCATCCGCCCGCATCACCCTCGGCCACCGCCACGAACGTCATAGCCAGGGTCTGTCAGATGCCCAATGACATGGTGCTGACCAGCAGCTGCACGAAGTTGGAAGGGGCTCTGTGACTGTGACTGAGCATCACAGGTGGCACCGGTACTCCTTTGCGTGCGCCCGTACGCGTGGGGGAGCTGTTCGTGGACTGGTGCTCACCTCAGCCGTGGGGGAGCTCGCGGTCGACAGTGGGCACGGGGCCGGTCTGGCGAGAGCATCTTTTGGCTGGCAGGGTCGAGTCGCCGGTCTGTGTGAGACCGGACGTGGCGTGCATCCGTACCTGTGGGGCCCGGGACCGTACGGTTCCGGGCCCCACAAGGGGATCACTTCCGTCGGTGGTTTGCCGGGGGTCACGCTTCCTTGAGCTTGTTCACGATCCACTCGCCGAGCTCTCGGGTCATGGTGGTGTGGCCTTCGTTGGTGGTGGCGCAGTGGTAGTCGTGGAGGTCGCTGGTGTCGGGGTCGATCTTGCTGTAGAGGGTGTCGTGGTCGTCGATGCGGGCCGAGGACACGGCGCTGACGGTGGGGACGAAGGTGGAGGCGTTGTGCGTGAGTTCCGCCTCGGTCTTGTTGACGAGGCCGGCCAGCATGGCGGCGATGCCGAAGTTGGCGGCGTGGTTGAAGACGGGGGCCTGGGGGAAGAGGCCACCGGGTGCGCCGTCGAGTTCGGGGAAGCCGGTGGTGCGGATCTCCGTCGGTTCCTGGCCCGGCTTGTCCATCCGGGCGACGGTCTGCGCGCCCGTGCCCTGGGCGTCGAGCCGGCCGATCAGATGCGGTCCGTAGGCTTCCATCGCGGCGTGGCCGGCGGGGATGTCGTTTCCGGTGCCGGTGCCGGTGCCGTTGGCGACGCCGAGCAGGCGGGGAATCTGGGGCCAGTCACCCATCCGCTCCAGGGCTTCCAGGAAGTCGGCCCGGTCCTGGTGCTGGCCGTCGGCGACGTCGAGGGTGGTCCCGGCGGCGCTCTCCAGGTGCCAGCGCAGCATCTGGCGCGCGGCGGGGCTGTTGACCAGATCGGAGAAGGAGTTGAGGACCGGCTTGCCGGCGCCGCCCCAGTTGTCCTTCACGTAGTGGGCGAAAGCCTGGACGCCCAGAGGCAGCCACGCACCGCGGTGCGGGGTGTCGTAGGAGAGGTAGGTGGCGGTCTCGTGCCGCATCCGCTGGCGCTCCAGCTTGGCCAGGGCGTAGCGGGTGATCAGCCCTCCCATGCTGAAGCCGCCGACCGTCAGAGGGGCGTCGCCCTCCCGGTCGGCGATCGCCCGCATGATGCACTGGATCGCGACCTCGGCGTTGTCGAGGATGGACGCGGTGCGGTCGGCGAAACCCAGCAGCACGACGTCGAAGCCGGCCCCGCGCAGCGAGGAGACGAACGGATACTCCCCGTTCTCCAAGCCGTCGTACAGATCGTCGACCTTGGTCCCGCCGGGGGCGAAGCCGTCGGCGAGGATGACCGGACGCTTGAGAACCTTCTCGTCAGGTGAGCTGTAGAAGACCCACGCGGTCCCGCTGACGGTCCTGCTCCCGAGGTCCCACTTCGCGTCCCAAGGGGCGGGGGCGGCTTGCGCGGCTGCGGACGCAGCCTCTTCAGAGGTGCCCCAGATGTTGACGACAGGCTTGGACATGGTTCGGCGTCTCCTTGGTGGTGCGGACGATCATGGTGATCACCGCCATCGTGTCGGCGCCCGCGCCCGCCTCCCACCCAAATCAGGCTGAATCACTCCCATGGGTATGAAATGCCCCGTTCGCGCCCGTCCGCCCGCACACCTCGCGTATGCGGGCGGACATGCAGTGACCGAGAACCCCGCGAGCCGCAAGCACTTCGCCCCGTCATGGCGCTGGGGCCGACGGCGGAGGCCGCGTCCTCACTGGTGGGAACTACAGCGACATGGGCGCGCCCACGGATGCCCTGCAGATCTCGGGCATCGACGTCACTCCCGATCCACCGCAGGCCCCGGTACGGTGAAGGCGCTCATCAAGGCGGTCGTCCAGGAGGAGATCGTCGACGGTGCTACACCCCCACACGCACAAGGTCGCTCGTGACCGGATCACTCAACAGGCCGACTCGTTCGGGGCAGACATCGGCGAGGCGGTGACCTCGCCCATGTCTGCTCGTTGCAGTCACGGTGGCCGGTGAACTGTCCGGCCATGGACCTACCTCTCGCACGAATCAGGGCGAAGAGACGTCCTGGTCATTGACCGTGCGACGAGCCCCGAGGCTGTCGTGCGCGGGGAGTTGCGACGATGTGTGGGCTGGTCGGCTTCGCCGGGTTCGCCGGGCATGTGCCCGTGGGGACCGAGGACACCTCGCTGAAGGAGATGACCGAGACCCTGGCCTGCCGCGGCCCGGACGCTTCCGCGGTCTGGGCCGAGGGGGCGGCGGGCCTGGGGCACACCCGCCTGGCGACGGTCGACCTCGTCGGCGGCCGGCAGCCGCTCCTGCTCGAGCGCGACGGGCGCGTGGTGCTGGTGATGGCGTTCACCGGCGAGATCTACAACCATGGACGGTTGCGTGCGGAGATGACCGCGCGCGGGCACCGGTTCGCAACACGCAGCGACGGCGAGGTGGTGCTCCGGGCCTTCGACGCGTGGGGCGCGGAGGCGGCCGAGCGGCTGGAGGGCATGTTCGCGTACGCGGCCTGGGAACCGGAACCCAGGCGGCTGACGCTGGTGCGCGACCGCCTCGGAATCAAGCCCCTGTACTACGCCCGCGCGGGCGAGGGCGTGGTGTTCGGCTCCGAGCCCAAGGCCGTACTGGCACACCCCGCCGTGCCCGCCCGGCTCGATCTGGACGGAATGCGTGAACTGCTGCTGTCCGCCCACCCGATGATCAGCACCCCCGGACGCAGCGCCTTCTCCGGCCTGGACGAGATCGCACCGGGAACCGTGTCCGTGTACACGCCCGAAGGGGTGCGAAGGCGCCGGTACTGGTCGCTGACCCCGGCCGAGCACCGCGACGATCTGCCGACGACGATCACCCGGGTGCGCTCGCTGCTGGAAGGATCCGTCACCCGCCAGCTGCAGGCCGACGTGCCCGTGAGCGTGCTGCTCTCCGGAGGACTCGACTCCAGCGCCATCGCCGCCCTCGCCCGGCCCGGGGCCGGCACCCTGCACACCCTCTCGGTGGACCTCGGCTCGCGCGCGTCGACCCAGGACGCGATGGAGCGCGACCCGGACGGCCCCTATGCCGAACTGATGGTGCGCCACCTGGACAGCTCGCACCGCCGGGTGTCGCTGAACGCCCGCGATCTGTCCGACCCCGCCCGACGCACCAGGGTGGGGCATCTACGCGACGGACTCACCCTGGGAGACTTCGACACATCCCTGCTGCGGCTCTTCACCGCGGTGCGCGAACACTTCCCCGTCACCCTGGCCGGAGACGGGGCGGACGAACTCTTCGGCGGCTACCGCTGGTTCACCCCCCAGGCCACCGCGGCAGAATCCTTTCCCTGGGACAGCGTGCTGGACCGTGCCGACCTCACCCAACTGCTCGACCCGTCCCTGGCCGCGTCCCTGGACCTGCCCGCACACCGCGCGGACCTCCACGCGTCCGCGGTCACCGAACTCGACCACCTGCCGGGAACCACTCCCGCCGAGGCCGCCCTGCGGCGCGCCGGCTATCTCAACCTGACCCGCTTCCTGCCCTGCCTGCTGGACCGGGCCGACCGCCTCAGCATGGGAGTGGGCCTGGAGGTCCGGGTCCCCTTCCTCGACCACCACCTGGTCGAGTACGTCTTCAACACCCCTTGGGCGTTCAAGACCTTCGACGGCCGGGAGAAGAGCCTCCTGCGCGCCGCCGTCACCGACCTCCTCCCCGAGCCGGTACTGGCCCGTCGGAAGAGCCCCTACCCCGTGGTCCGCGACCCCGCTTACCGGGCAGCCCTCACCCGCCAGGTCGGCCGCCTCCTGGCCGACGGCGGTCCCGCGACCGACCTGCTGGACACCGGCACCGTACGCCGCCTGCTGCTGGATGCCTCCGGCGAGCACCGCTTCCCCCGTGAGGGACTCGAACTCGTCCTGGACCTGGACCAGTGGCTACGCAGACACCGCCCCGCCCTGCAGCTCTGAACACACCGAACTCGGCCCCTCCGACAGGACAGTCCCTCATGCAGCACGCCGTGATCACCTCCGCCGTCCGTACCCCCATCGGCCGCGCCCACAAAGGCTCACTCACCGGGGTGCGCCCCGACGACCTGCTCGCCCGCACGGTCGCCGAGACTCTTGTCCGCACACCCGGCCTGGAGCCGGCCGACGTGGACGACCTCGTGGTCGGCTGCGCCCTGCCCGGGGGTGAGCAGGGATTCAACATCGCCCGGATCGCCGCCGTTCTGCTCGGCTGGGACCACGTACCGGGAGCCACCGTCAACCGCTTCTGCACCTCCTCGCTCCAGGCAATCCGGATGGCCGCGCAAGCCGTGCGCTGCGGCGATGCCGACGTGGTCGTCGCAGCCGGCGTCGAGTCCCAGTCCCGGCTCGCCCACGGCAGCTCCGACACCTGGCCCCACACCGAGAACCCGGCCTTCCAGCAGGCCGGCGGGCGCACGGTGCAGCGCTCGGGCCACGGGGTGAGCCCGTGGACCGATCCGCGCGCGCGGGGCGAGCTCCCCGACCCGTACATCCCGGTCGGTCTGGCAGCCGAGAACACCGCCGACCTCTACGGCATCACCCGCACCGACATGGACGCCTACGCGGCCCGCTCCCACGATCTCACCCAACGGTCGCTCGCCGGCGGGTTCCACTTCGGCGACATCGTCCCGGTCAAGGTTCCCGACGGCACGACCGTCACCACCGACGACTGCCCGCGCGGGGGAGTGACCCAGCAGAGCCTCGCCGCGCTGCCGCCGCGCTTCCGCCCCGACGGACGGGTCACCGCCGGCAACAGCGCACCGCTGTCCGACGGGGCTGCCGCGGTGGTCGTCATGTCCGAGGACTACGCGCGCGCCCACGGACACACACCGCTGGCCCGGATCCTCGCCACCGCGGTCTCGGCCGGCACCCCGGAGACGGAAGGCCCCGTCCCCGCCGCCGCGACCCGGACCGTACTCACTCGGAGCGGTCTGTCCCTGGCCGATGTCGGCACCTTCGCGGGCAACGAGCCCTTCGCCGCGCAGGTCCTGGCCTACTGCGCCGAACTGGGCCTGGACCCGGACCGGATGAACCCGCACGGCGGCTCGATCGCCCTCGGCGAGCCCTACGGCGCGGCCGGAGCCCGACTGACTACCACCGCACTCACCACCCTGCGCCACGACGACCTCACCACCGCCCTGGTCACGGTCGTCGCCGCAGGCGGCCAGGGCATGGCCATGCTCCTGGAACGCACCGCGTAGCCCCAGCGAGGCACCACCCGCTCGGGCGGTGGCAGGCGTCCCGCGCGCACCACCGCCCCAACCTCCAGCTACCCGGCTGCGCACCGCAACGGCCGGGCCGCCCAAGGCGTCGGCGCACCGCGCTACGCGTACTTCGTCATCTGTCGGGAGCTGGGGACAAGGCTGCAGATCAGCAAGGCGTAGACCGGGCGGCCGGACATCGCTGAGCAGCTCCTGATGTCGTGGCGGGAGACCGCCGGGCCGAATCTGCTTTTGGAGGTCATCCATTGGGGACTGAGTGGTCTCGGCCGGATCGAGAAGGGGAAGCCCACCACGGCGGTGCCGCAGGCTGTTGTCGACGATGCTGGCGCGCCTGTCGCGCCCACACTGTCGCCAGCTGAAGCGAGGCCCTGAAGTGCATGGTCGACCGCCGCGCTCGGCGTGCGGCCGTAGCCGAGCGGCAATGGGGACGATCATTGCTCTTGTGGCAGTTCGAGGTGAGTGGACGGATACGGCATGGAGGCAGATAGAGCCGCTGCTACCGCAGGTAAACGAGCGTGGCCGTCCGCAGACCGACTACGAGCGGTTCGCCCGCTGGGAGGCGGACGGGACGTGGCCGAAGCTACTGGCGCACGTCCAGGTCCGCGATGACGCCGTGGGCCGGGTGGAATGGACTGTCTCCGGTCGACTCCACCGTCAACCGGGCAGACCAGCACGCAGTCGGCGGCGCAACTCGTGGTCTTGATTGACGGTGAGGCGGGGTATGACGTCGCGTGCCGTTGACACCGTCTCCCTGTCAGTCTCCGGAGAGGATGCTACGAGGGCGTCGCTGCGGGGTGCTGACCTGGCGGCAACCCGTCTCCCGGGCTTCCTGTGGAATCGATCATCTCTGGACAGGGTGAGATCACATGGTGCATGTGCTGAGCAGCAGGACCCTCCTTCGGCCCACCGATCCCGAGCGCTCACGGGACTTCTACGGGACGAAGCTGGGCCTGGAGGTTTACAGGGAATTCGGCACCGGACCCGAGCGGGGCACCGTCTACTTTCTCGGCGGTGGCTTCCTCGAGGTCTCGGGCCGCTGCGACACCCCGCCGTCCCCAGGCCTGGAACTGTGGCTACAGGTGGGAGACGCGCAGGCGGCCTACGAGCAGCTAGCCCGGCAGGGTGTCGAGATGCTTCGACCTCCCGAGAGAGAGCCCTGGGGACTGATCGAGATGTGGACCGCCGATCCGGACGGCGTAAAGATCTACATCGTCGAAGTGCCCAAGGACCACCCGATGCGCTATCGGCCGGGCATTTAGCTTGTCGTTCAACATCCCGCTCCGAACAGGAAGGCCGTCGGGGTCAGCGGTGGGGTGGTGTGACGTGGGCGAGTGGCGAACGGATCCGACGTTCGCAGCAGCTCGAGTGGTCGACTCGGTCTTCGTCGATCGCCCGACTCCGGCTCGGCACGCAGGGGATCGAGGGCTTCCTCCATCCGCGGTCTGTCGTGCACGCCAGCTTTCCTCGCTTCGTGAATCAGCACCTCAACCTCGAAGGGCCGCAGCAGATCCGGCCCTGACCAGCGAGGCATCCGCCTCCCGGCCCACGACGCCCGGTCACTGCCGCACGGAACCTGAGCCAGAACCCGTTCCCATGGACAAACCCCTGCGAGCCGGGTGGCCGGCGTCCGACCCCCCGGCTCGCGCGTTCACCTCACCGACCGGCCTGCAGAGCCGTCCAGGTCGCCGAGCCCACGATGCCGTCCACTGTCAACGACCGGCTGCTCTGGAAGTCCCTGACCGCCTGCGCGGTGCTGGGGCCGAAGCTGCCGTCGATCCCTACGGTCCGGCCCAGTGCGGCCGTCAGCGACCGCTGGAGGCGCTTGACGTCGGCGCCCGAGGACCCCTCCTGCAGGACGGGCTTGGTCCCGGCCGAGAGCAGCGCGGTCCAGGACTGACGGCCGATGACCCCGTCGGACGACAGACCGCGCGCACTCTGGAACGCCTTCACGGCGGTCCCGGTCTTCGTGCCGAAGACGCCGTCCGCAGTACCGGCGGCGAACCCCTGCGCGTTGAGCAGTGTCTGCGCCGCCGCGACCTGGGGGCCGGTGGACCCGCTGCGGAGCGTGTCGTAGGCCGGGAAGTCGAGGTTGACCGGCACGCCTGTGCTGCCCCCGACGAGCTGCATGTAGTAGGTCCAGTTCCAGTTCGCCCCCGGATCGGTGTGGTCGTTGTTCGGGACCTCGGAGTGCCCGACGATGTGCGCCCGATCCTTGGGGATGCCGTACTTGTCGGCCAGGTGACGCGTGAGGGTGGCGGACGACCGGTACATGGCGTCGGTGAACCAGGCAGGGTTGTCGACGTACCCCTCGTGCTCGATGCCGACGCTGTAGGCGTTGCCCGAACGTGCGTGGTAGGCGGTGTCCTTGTCGCGGACAGTCTGTGTGACCTGCCCGTCGGACGAACGGATCACGTAGTGCGCGCTGACGTTCGAGCTCGGGTTCTGGAACCAGCTGATGGACCCGGCGTACGACCCCTGGGTGACGTGGATGACGACGGCGGAGATCGCGGCGGATCGGCCCACGGTGTAGTTCCCGCTGTTCGCGGCCACCCACAGTGCGGGCGGGTAGTCGGTGCTCAGGGGCCCCACGGCGGCCGAGCCCCCCTCGTCCAGGGCGGGCACATCCGTGTAGCGACCCCGCTCGGGACGTACGGCCTGCGGGCGTACGGCGACGGTCTCGCCCGGGGTCGTGGTGGCGCGGACGCCGTTCGCCAGGAAGTCGTAGACGGAGTCCGCGTAGAGCCGGGCCGTGCGGTCGTCCGCGCTGCCGCTGTACTCGGCCACCGCCGGGTACCAGGCGCCGGCGTCGTCGCGGTCCTCCGCGTCCAGTCCCAGCCGGTCGGCGTACGAGCGCAGGACGGCTGCGGCGCCACGGATGTTGGCGGCGGTGCTGTGCCGCAGCGCGTCCGGTGCCGCGCCCGTCAGCTCCGCGGCCCGTTCCAGGGTGTGCGAGCGGGGGTTGCTGACCAGGTGCATCACGCCGTACCCGTTCGCGTGACTGGGCTTGCCGTCGTGAGGGTCGAGTCGGCTCTCGCCGTACCCGATCGCCACGAGCAGATCGCGGGGGACGTCGAACTCGGCGCCGGCCCGGGCGAAGGACCGGCCGACGGTGTCGTGCGCGGCGGGCGTCGCGGCGGCGGAAGGCCCGCCCGTACCGGTGAACAGGACGGCGACGGCGGTACTGAGTATGAGCGAGGTGGTGTGTCTCCATGATCGCGGGCGTCGGTACATCGGTGGTGTCCCCTCGTCGGCGTCGAATCAAACGGTGTCGGCCGGCGATCCGGGTAGGACTGCGGCACGACGTTCCGGTGCGTGTAGGGAGCCACTTCAACCGACATTGCATGCCCACGTCAACAGGCTCATGTGTCGCTGTGATGTGCGGACTTCGACTTCATGAGGCCCTGTCATTGGTGGCACCAATAACACTTCCCCTTCCCTCTTGACCCTTGAGGTGTACTGGCCATCCACTGGGTGCGCCCTACTCTGCCCGCCCGCCGGGTGCGTCGATCGAAGGAGTGCCGGATGAGCGTCCGGGGATGTGGTGCCCTGTGCAGGTCGATGGTGGCAGCGACCGCCGCTGTCGGGTTGCTCCTGGGCCTGCCGCAGGGCGCCGCGGCCGGTCAGGGATCCGCCCAGGACAGCCAAGGCGGCCGGCAAGGCGGGGACAAGGGCCGCTGGGTCGAGGACCGCCTGGACGCCATGACGCTGGAGGAGAAGGTCGGTCAACTCTTCGTCACCTACGCCTACGGCGAGACCGCCGAGGACAGCGACGCCGATGACGTGGCCCGCAACCGTACGTGGCTGGGGGTGGACAACGGCCTGCAGGCGGTGGAGAAGTACCACCTCGGCGGGATCATCTACTTCGCCTGGACCGACAGTTTCCAGAACCCGGGCCAGGTCGCCGACCTGTCCGACGGGCTCCAGCGGGCCGCGCTGGGGAGCGGCGCCCAGGTGCCGCTACTGATCTCCACCGACCAGGAGCACGGCCGGGTCGTCCGGTTCGGCCCGCCCGCCACCCAGTTCCCGGGCAGCATGGCGCTCGGGGCCTCCGGAAGGTCGAAGGACGCCTACAAGGCGGGGCGGATCAGCGGTACGGAGCTGCGCGCCGTCGGCATCAACCAGGACTACGCCCCCGTCGCGGACGTGAACGTCAACCCGATGAACCCCGTCATCGGCGTACGGTCCTTCAGCAGCGACCCGCAGCTCGCCGCCGACCTGACGGCCGCCCAGGTACGGGGCTACCAGAAGGCCGGCACCGTCGCCACGGCCAAGCACTTCCCCGGGCACGGCGACACCGACGTCGACAGTCACACCGACCTGCCGGTGATCACCCACACCGAGGAGGAGTGGGAGCGGCTGGACGCGCCGCCGTTCCGCGCGGCCATCGACGCCGGCGTCGGCTCGATCATGACCGCACACCTCCAGTTCCCCTCGCTCGATCCGTCCGGCACCCCCGCCACCCTGTCGAAGCCGATCATGACAGGCCTGTTGCGCGAGGAAATGGGCTACGACGGCGTGGTCGTCACCGACTCGCTGGCGATGGCCGGGGTCCGGAAGACGTACCCCGACGCGGAGGTTCCCGTCCGTGCCCTCCAAGCGGGCGTCGACATGCTCCTCATGCCCCCGAACCTCGACCTGGCCTACCGCTCGGTGCTCACCGCAGTCGCCTCCGGGGAGCTGACTGAGGACCGCATCGACACCTCCGTGCGCCGGATCCTCACCCTCAAGCAGAAGCAGGGCATCGCCGACGCCCCGTACACCGACCGGGCCGCGGTCGACAGCGTGGTCGGCAACGCCCGCCACCTCAGGGAAGCACGGACGATCACCGACCGCACCACGACCCTGATCAAGAACGACGGAGGGCTGCTGCCGCTGACGGCGGACGGCAACCGGGTCCTGGTCACCGGTTCGACCGCGGCCGTCACCCGGACCCTCGCCGGTGCGGTCACCGCGCAGGGCGGGACCGGGACCGCCCTCGCGACGGCCGCCGACCCGACGACGGCGGACATCGCCACAGCCGTCACCGCCGCCGCCGGCCAGGACACCGTGGTGGTGCTCACCAACTCGGCCCGCACCAACCCCGGCCAGGCCACCCTCGTCCAAGCCCTGACCGCCACCGGCACGCCGGTCGTCACCATCTCGGTCGGAGTCCCCTACGACATCGCCTCCTACCCGCAGGCAGACGTCCACCTGGCCGCGTACTCGAACAACGCGATCGCGCTGGAGTCCGCCGCCCGCGTCCTCTTCGGCGAGGTCTCCCCCCGTGGCAGCCTCCCGGTGAGCATCCCGCGGGCCGACGCCCCGGGGACCCCGCTGTTTCCGTTCGGCCACGGCCTGACGTACAAGAACTGACGGACGAGCGCTGCGCCCGTCCGATCCCCACCTGGCCCTACGAGGGAGACCCACCACCGTGAGACGCAGAGACCTCCTGACGGCGTCGGCGGCGCTCGCCGCCACCCCGGCCCTCGCCACCCGGGCCTCGGCCGCCACCCCCGACGGCCCGGCCGAGGCGGGCAGACACGCCCGTGTGCGCACCGGCTTCGAGCGGCTGCGCGCGAGCGGCTACGCCTCGCTGGCGGGACAGCGGGTGGGCGTCATCTCCAACCCGACCGGCGTCACTCCCGACCTCGGCCACATCGTCGACGCGATGGCCGCCGACGGGAAGGTGGACATGGTCGCCGTGTTCGGCCCCGAGCACGGCTTCCGCGGCATCTCGCAGGCCGGAGAGGGCGAGGACTTCTACACCGACGCCAAGACCGGACTGCCCGTCTACAACGCCTACAACAGCTCCACCACCATGGCGGGGCTCTTCTCCGAA
Organism: Streptomyces sp. NBC_00887; assembly: GCF_045207585.1. Taxonomy (NCBI): domain Bacteria; kingdom Bacillati; phylum Actinomycetota; class Actinomycetes; order Kitasatosporales; family Streptomycetaceae; genus Streptomyces; species Streptomyces sp. NBC_00887. The sequence goes on along the minus strand of NZ_CP108788.1, from coordinate 2,844,508 downwards.
CTGAATCTGGACACCGTGGTGTTCGACATCCAGGAGATCGGGGCCCGCTTCTACACCTACATCTGGACGATGTATCTGGCCCTGGAAGCGGCGGCCGAACTGGGTCTGCGCTTCGTGGTACTCGACCGCCCGAACGTCCTGTCCGCCCAGGACGCGCACGGCCCGGTCCTGCACCCTGAGCACTCCACCTTCGTAGGGCTGAAACCCATCGCGCAGCAGTACGGCATGACCGTCGGCGAACTGGCCGGTCTCTTCAACGACACGTTCGTCCCCGAGGCGACCGGCGGCAAACGCGCCGACCTGCACGTGGAGCGGATGTCAGGCTGGAAGCGCCGGATGCGGTACTCCGAGACCGGCCTGCCGTGGGTGCCACCGTCACCGAACATGCCGACGGTCGCCACGGCCGAGGTGTACGTGGGGACCTGCTACTTCGAGGCCACCGCCCTGTCCGAGGGGCGCGGCACCACCATGCCGTTCCAGATGGTCGGCGCGCCCGGCATCGACCATCGCTGGCAGGAGGCCCTCAACGCGCTCGACCTGCCGGGGGCCCGCTTCCGGGAGGCGTACTTCAACCCCACCTTCTCCAAGCAGGCCGGCAAGACCTGCGGCGGCGTGGAACTCCAGATCACTGACGTGGACCGGTTCGACCCGATACGAACCGCGCTGGTGATGATCCTGGAGCAGCGCCGCCTCTTCCCGCAGTACGGCTGGCGCAGCCAGGACGGAGGCAGTGCCTACTGGCTCGACAAACTCAGCGGTAACCGCGAGGTGCGGCTCGCGGTGGAGGCGGGCGCGCCCGTCGACGACATCGTGGCCCTGTGGCAGGACGACCTCGCCGCGTTCCGCACCCGGCGCGCGCGACACCTCTTGTACTCCTGAACCTGAACTCACTGAACTGCTGCTCCGAAGCTACTGAGTTTGCGGCCGTGGTGTCATTGCGAACGCTCGGGAAAGGAGAACCGCTGCCGAACTCTGCTCGGCGAAGCGGTGCCGCCACGGCGCACGGGGTCCAGGTGCAGACGCGTTCTCACGCGCGCTCAGATGGTGAGCATTGCCAACGCAGCTGCACAGCCTCAGGTCGCGCGTGACGGAGCGCGACAGGTGGCTGCTCAGCTTTTGAGCGTTGCCCGTTCAGCGGCGCGTCGACGCGTACGACCGGGTGCGGACCGGCGGACACCCCGGCGCTCTTACGGCCTCTTCCCCGTACGACGTGTGGAGGGCCGATGGCGCTGGGAAGGCGACGGCGCCGGCCCGGCCGACCCTTCGCGGTCGCCGAGCCATTCCCTGGCCTGGGTCCGGAACCCAAAGCCCTTGAGGCCCTGTTCGCCCAGCGTCGAGAAGGAAGGACTTCGACATGATCGAGGACTTCGACGACGCCTTCGAAGCGTGGGACGAGCAGTGGGGCGCCCTCATGTTCGCGCCGGAATGAACCGTCGGTGCAGTCGTGATCGAGCCATGGGCACGGCTTGCCCGTGAGATCAGCACAGGACACGGCGGCATGGCCAGGGTGTCTGGTTCGGACGGTGGGCCATGCGGCCGGCTGGGGTGTGGCCGCTGACGCCGTTGTGGGTTCGTACCGGTCCAGCCGGTCGGGGGCTGGGCCGGGCCGCCTGCATGGGTGCCAGCGTGCAGGGCAGACGCAGTCACACGAACCCGTCGAAGCCTGGAACGGAGACCACGATGCTGTCCCACAGACTTGAACACGACGTCCTTCTCATCACCGTTCAGGAGGACCCGGGGGTGAGCGGGCGGGCCGGGCTTGCCACAGAGATCACGGACCTCGTCCATGCTCACCATCCCTCACCCGTGCTTGTCGTCATCGACAACGCCGCAGCCACCCCTGCCACGGCCAGCGCCGTCCTACGTGCCCACCGTCAGTGCGGCAATCTGAAGACCCTGCTGTCGGTCGCCACTCACGACGCCCCCACGCGGCGGCTTTTGGAAGACAATGCCGGCTCAGGTGGGCCGAGGCTCGTCGTCCATCCTCGAGTTGATGTCGCGATCGATACGGCCTACACCGCTGCCGCCTGAAGCGCATGGCCTTCGCCGGAGCGAGCAGCCGGTCCACGAGCGAATAGGGGCGTCCGCAGCCCAGGAAGGTTCATCACCAGTGAGCGCAGCAGCCAAGAAGAAGTCCAAGTCCAGCGTGTACCTGTCCCTCGGCAGCACAGCCTTCGGCGCCCTGAGCGTCGTCAAGCAGGCCAAACTCGCTCGGAAGGAGAGCGACACCCTCCGCCTGGCCGACGCCGTGATCTCGACCGCCAAGATCGTCACCGGTCTCGCGATCCTGTACCGCGAGCTCAAACGCCTGGGCGACGATGACGTCCTGCTGGGGTGAGCACCCAGACCGGCGCACCCGCACACTCGTTCATCACGGCGGAAGGAACTGAGGTCATCGCGAGCCGCGAGACCAGACTCGCGCCGAGGTCGGGAGGCTGAACGGTGCCGCCTCCTCCATCCGCAGGGGCCGTCGGTTCGCTCGCCACGGCGCTGGTCATCATCAGCCCGCCGCAGAGCAGTCCGCCGACGGCCGCCAGCCGCACGATCCGTTGCATGCTGCGGCCTGCGTGCCTCATCCGTCGCCCCCTGAACCGTTCGGACACAGCGTCACCGACGCCCGGGACCGCGGGATTCAGCGCCCTCATTCCCTACGTGCCGTCCTCTGTCCACCGGCTGCGGCTTCCGCCCGGCGTGGGGGAGGCGCGGCCTCGTCGCAAGGCCGCACGCTTCCCTGGCTCCGGCACCCTCGCCCGTCGGGGCCACGGCCGGCTCACCGCGTGGCGCGCACCCCCCGCGGAGTGGGCAGGAAGCCCGTTTCCTGGAAGTAGGTCAGGTAGCGGGTCAGGGTGTCGTCGGTCAGGAGTGGCAGGTGTACGCCCAGGGACGCTGCGGCCTTGGCCGTCCGGCTGGAGTCGAAGTCGCGGTGGTCCATCGCCTCGTGCCGGGTCTGCCCCCCGTCGCCGAGGAACAGTTGCGCCGCGTTGTCGTGCTGCGCCGCGACGCGGTCCTGCCAGTGCGGCGCGGGGACGGTGCGCAGCTCGTGGCCCAGGCGGGCCGCCGCTTCGAAGACGCTGGCCAGACCCGGTGCGTCCGGGTTGGTGAGGTGATAGGTCTCGGCACCGGCCGGGCCGGAGGCGGAGAGCGCCACCACCGCCGCGCTGACGTGGTCCACGGGCACCCAGTCGGTCGACCCGTGCGCCAGGTCCGGTACCGCGCCCGCCTGGAGGCACCCCTTGATGAGCCGCCACAGCAGGTCGCGGTCCTGGCAGGCGCCGGTGGTGGTGTCGCCGCTGATGCGACCGGGTCGGTAGACGGTCACCGGCAGGCCGCGTTCGCGGGCCAGGCCGATGAGTTGTTCGGCGACCCACTTGCTCTGCGCGTATCCGTCGGGCAGGTCGCAGGCGGGACCCGTCGGGGTCGACTCCGTGATGGCGGCGGAATCGGAGCCGGACACCGGGGCGTAGACGCTCGTGGTCGAGACGTAATGCATCCCGGGTGAGGCTGAGTCGGCCAGCAGGCGCAACAGTTCCTCGGTGCCGGCCACGTTGGGGGCGCGCAGATCGTCGTACGTGGCGGCGAAGTTGACGCGTGCGCCGTTGTGGATGACGAGGCCGAGACGGCGCACCAGGGCGGTCCGGTCTTGGGGGGCCAGACCGAGGCCCGGGGCGCCGAGGTCCCCGGGGACTGGGCGGATCAGGTCCGCGTACCGGGGGCGCCAGAGGCCGTAGTGCTCCAGGTTGGCCCGCAGCCGGTCCGCACCGCGCCGCTCGTCCTCGGCCCGTACGAGGCAGTCGACCGGGCCGTCGGTGGCCTCGATGAGGTCGCGCAGGAGGAAGGCGCCGAGGAACCCGGAAGCGCCGGTCAGAAGGGGCCGGGCGGAAGGGCGGGAGGGCTTGCGGGCAGGGGCGGGCACCGGGGCCGCTCCGGCCCTGCCCGCGCCCGTGATGTCCGCCGCCAGGCGGACCTCGGCTGCGAGGTCCGGTGTGCCGGCGCCCTCATGGTTCTCCTGCCCCGCCTCGCCGTCCAGGAGACGGGCGACCCCCTCGACGGTGGGCGCCGCGAACAGGGCGCGCAGGGAGGGGCGGCGACCGAAGCGTTCTCCGATCCGCTGGGCCAGGGTCACGACGAGCAGCGAGTGGCCGCCGAGGGCGAAGAAGTCGTCCGTGACGCCGACCTCGGGTACGCCGAGTGCCTCCGCGAAGGCCTCGCAGAGGGCGCGTTCGCGAGCGGTGGCCGGGGCCCGGCCTCCGGCCGGTACGGCCTGGTCGGGTGCGGGCAGGGCACGCCGGTCGGTCTTGCCGTTGGGGGTGACCGGCAGGACGTCGAGCCGCACGTGGGCGGAGGGGAGCATGTGAGCGGGCAGGGTGGTGGCGAGGTGCGCGCGCACCTCGCCGTCGGCCGGGCCCGCCGTCCCGTCCGCGGCCACGGTGTAGGCGACCAGGCGCCGGTCGCCGGGCCGGTCCTCACGGACGACGGCACAGGCCGCGGCGACGCCCGGCAGGGTGGTGAGAGCGGCCTCGATCTCACCCAGCTCGATGCGGAAGCCGCGCAGTTTGACCTGGTCGTCGACCCTGGAGACGTAGACGAGCTCCCCGTCGGCACTCCAGCGCACCAGGTCACCGGTGCGGTACATGCGGCCCCCCGACCGGTCGAAGGGATCGGCCACGAAGCGGGACGCGGTCAGGGCGGCCCGGCCGTGGTACCCGCGGGCCACTCCCTCGCCGGAGACGTACAGTTCGCCGATGACGCCGGGCGCCACGGGGGCCAGCCGGTCGTCCAGGACGTGGACACGGGTGCCGTTGACGGGGACGCCGATGGACACGGTCCGGTCGGGGGCGAGCGGCCCGTCCGCGTGCTGGAAGGTGCTCATGGTCGCGCAGACGGTGGTCTCCGTCGGGCCGTAGGCGTTGACGAGGAACCGGTCCCGAGCCCAGGCGTGCACCAGTGCGGGCGGGCAGGCCTCGCCGGCGAGGACCATCGTGGTCCCCGCGGGCAGCGAGCCCGGCGGCATCACCGCGAGGGCGGCGGGCGGCAGGGTGAGATGGGTGATGCCCCTCTCACGGACCAGGGCCGCGAGGGTGGGGCCGGGAAGCAGGGCATCGCGTTCGGCGATCTCCAGGCAGGCCCCGGAGAGCAGCCCCATGCACAGTTCCCAGAACGCGGCGTCGAAGCTGACGGACGCCATGTGGAGCACCCGGCTGCCCGGGACGACGCGCAGCCGCTCGCTCTGCGTCCTGGCCATGGCTCCGGCGCCCCGGTGGGTGACCACGACCCCTTTGGGGCGGCCGGTGGACCCGGAGGTGTAGATGACGTACGCCGGGTGCGCCGGGAGCAGGGCCGGGACGGGGCCCGTGGCGTGCGCCGACGGCAGAGCCTCCTCCCCGAGGTCACCGACGTGCAGGCAGGGCACCGGGGTCTCCGGGAGACGGGCGCGGATGGCGGGCGTGGTGAGGAGCAGGCGCGGCCGGGCGTCGTCGAGCATGTACGACAGGCGCTGGGCCGGGTAGTCCGGGTCGAGCGGAACGTATGCCGCCCCGGCCTTGAGGACGCCGAGGAGTGCCACGACGAGGTCGTGGGTGCGGGGCAGAGCGACGGCCACCCGGTCCTCGGGGCCGATGCCCCGCGCCGAGAGGTGGTGGGCGAGGATCTCGGCGCGGGCGTCGAGCTCACCGTAGGTGAGGGTGGTGCCGGCGTCGCGAACCGCAGGGGCGTCCGGGGTGAGCCGGACCCGCTGCTCGAAGAGCGCGGGGACGGTCGCCTCCGGCAGGTTCTCGACGGGCCCGGTCCCCCAGGCGGCGAGGCGGGTGTGCTCGGAGGCGGTGAGCACGTCGTACGTGCTCAGCGGGCGCTCGGGCTCCGCGGTCACCGAGCCGATCAGCAGGATGAGCCGTTCGGCGAGGTCGCGGACCGTGGCGGCGTCGAAGAGCTCCGTCGCGTAGTCCACGGCAGCCTTCATACCGCTGGGCCGGCCGTCGGCGTCGGTCGTCTCGGTGAAGGTGAACGACAGGTCGAACTTGCTGACTCCGGGGTCGACCGGCACGCCGTCGGCTGTGAGGCCGGGCAGTTCCAGAGGCGCGGCAGGGGTGTGGTTCTGGAGGATGAGCATGGTCTGGAAGAGCGGGTGGTGGTTCTGCGAGCGCGTGGGGTTGAGCAGTTCCACCAGGCGCTCGAACGGCACGTCCTGGTGCGCGTACGCGGAGAGGTCGAACTGCTTCACACGGTCGAGGAGTTCCAGGAACGTGGGGTCACCTGTCAGGTCCGTGCGCAGCACGAGCGTGTTGACGAAGAACCCGACGAGGTCGGAGGCCGCCTCGTCGGTGCGTCCTGCGACGGCTGTGCCCAGCGGGATGTCGTCGCCGGCACCGTGCCGGGACAGGACGGTCGACAGGGCGGCCTGGAGCACCATGAAGACGCTGCATCCGCTGGCGCGGGCGAGGTCCGCGACCGCCCGGGAGGTGGTGGGGTCGAGGGCGAAGTCGTGGGTGGCGCCGGTGTGCCGGGGAGCGGCGGGGCGTGAGCGGTCCCGGGGCAGTTCGACCATCTCGGGAAGCCCGTCCAACGCGCTTTTCCAGTAGGCCAGCTGTCGTGAGACGAGGCTTTCGGGGTCGTGTTCGTCGCCGAGCAGGCGGCGTTGCCAGAGAGTGTAGTCGGCGTAGTCGACGGGCGGTCGTGTCCAGGCCGGCCCCTCGCCGTCCATGCGGGCACGGTAGGCGACGCCGAGGTCGCGGGTGAGGGGGGCCAGGGACGAACCGTCGGCTGCGATGTGGTGGACCACGAGGACCAGGACGTGTGCGTCGTCGGCCAGGCGCAGCAGGGTCGCCCGGAGAGGGAGGCGGTGCTCGATGTCGATCGGCGCGGTCGCGGCGGCCCTGATCCGGTTGGCGAGTCCGTGCTCGTCGACGGCTTCGAGTGCGAACGGGAGCCGGACGTCCTCCGGGGCGGTGATGTGCTGGCGCGGTCTGCTGTCGTGTTCGGGGAAGACGGTACGCAGTGCGGCGTGCCGGGTGATGACGTCGCGGAGAGCCTGGCGCAGGGCTTCCGTGTCGAGCGGTCCGTCGATGCGCAGGGCGAAGGGGATGTTGTAGGTGGCGGAAGGGCCTTCGAGGCGGTGGAGGAACCACAGGCGCTGCTGGGCGTAGGACAGCGGGAGCGCTGCGGGGCGTTCCTGCGGTACGAGGGCGGGGCGGGCGGAACGGTCCGCGCCCTGCAGTGCCCTGGCGAGCGTGGCGACGGTGGGGTTGTCGAAGAGGGTGCGGATCTCGGTTTCCGTGCCCAGGGCGGTGCGGACGCGGCCGACGAGGCGGGTGGCGAGCAGGGAGTGGCCGCCCAGGGCGAAGAAGTTGTCGTCGATGCCGACGCGGGCCACACCCAGCACGTCGGCGAAGATGCCGGCGAGGATCTCCTCGTGGGCGCCGCGCGGCCGCCCGCCCCCCGAGCCGGGCCCGGTGGCGGGCGCGGGGAGGGCGGACCGGTCGAGCTTGCCGTTCGGGGTCAGCGGCAGCACGTCGAGTGGCTGGATGGCGGTCGGCACCATGTAGGCGGGCAGCTGACGGCCGACGTGTGCGGCGAGCAGGTCCGGGTCCGGGGTCCGTCCGGGGGCCGGGACGACGTAGGCCGTCAGGGTGCGGTCGCCGGGCAGGTCCTCGCGGACCAGGACGCAGGCGGCGCGCACGGACGGGTCGGCGCAGAGGACCGCTTCGATCTCGGCGGGCTCGATGCGGTGGCCGCGCAGTTTGATCTGGTGGTCGGCCCGGGCGACGTAGTGCAGGGTGCCGTCTGCGCCCTGGCGCACGAGGTCACCGGTTCGGTACATCCGTCCACCGGCGCCGGTGAACGGGTCGGCGACGAACCGGGTGGAGGTGAGGCCGGGGCGTCCCAGGTAGCCGCGCGCGACACCGGCGCCCGCGACATACAGTTCGCCTTCCGCGCCGGGCGGCACGAGCCGCATCGCCGCGTCGAGGACGTAGACGCGCATGCCGTCGAGCGCCCGGCCGATCGGGGGTACACCCCCGGGGGCGCCGCCGGGGCGGACGCGGTGGGAGGTGGCGAAGGTGGTGGTCTCGGTGGGCCCGTAGACGTTCAGGAAGGCTGTGCCGGGGTGCGCCGAGGCGAGGCGCTGGAGGACGCCGGGCGCCGCGGTCTCGCCTCCGGACGCGACGAGGCGCAGCAGGCCGAGGGCGCTCGGGTCGGTTTCCGCGATGACGTTGAACAGGGCCGTCGTCAGGAACGCCGCAGTCACGCCGTCCCGGGTGACGAGGTCTCGGAGCGTGGCGGGCTGGAGGGCACCCTCGGGGGCTACGACGACACGGCCCCCGTTGAGGAGGGGGGCCCAGATCTCGAAGGTGGAGGCGTCGAAGACGTACGCCGAGTGCAGGAGGACCGCGTCGGCCGCTCCGTCACCCCACGTCCGGTCGGACGCGAGGGCGGTGATGTCGGCGTGGGTGACGCCGACGCCCTTGGGCAGGCCGGTGGAGCCGGAGGTGAACATCACGTAGGCGAGCCGGGCGCCGCCCGTGAGGGCGGGGAGGGTTCCCGGAACGTCCGGTCCGCCCTGCCGGACCCGTCCTGCCGCGTCGACGGTCACCACCCGTACGTCAGGGCCGAGTCGGCGTACCCAGTGGTGCGTGCGGGTGGTCTCGTCGACGATCAGAGCGCGAAGGGCCGACACCTCGGCGACGCGGGTGAGACGTTCGGCGGGCCAGCGCGGGTCGAGCGGCACGTAGGCGGCGCCCGCGCGCAGGGCGGCCAGGGAGGCGGTCACCAGGGCCGTGGAGCGGCCCATGAGGATACCGACGCCGTCCTCAGCCCCGACGCCCAGCCCCGTCAGGGCTGCGCCCAATGCTGCTGCTTCCGTGTCGAGTTGTCGGTACGTCAGGTGTTCCGTAGTTCCTGAGACGGCGACCGCGTCCGGGTGCCGGGCGGCGCGCCGGGAGACTGCGGCCGGGATGCTTTCGTCCAGGGTGCCGCACGTCAGTTCGGCGCCGCGACCTTGCGAGAGCAGCTTCTCACGCTCACCGTCCAGGAGGATCGGGACGGCGTCGGCGCGGTGGCCGAGCCCTTCCGCCATCGCCATCAGCAGGCGCCGCATGCGGGCGACCGTGCGGGCGACCTCGTCGCGTTCGAGGGCGGCGGCCCGGTAGCCGAAGGTGATCCTCAGGGCGTCGCCCGGAGCGATGGTGAGGGTGAGCGGATAGTGGGCCGCGTCCGAGCCGCTGAAGCCGGTGACGGCGAGGCCGGGCAGTGCCCGCTGCGCGGTGCGCAGGGCTTCGGCGTCCATGGGGTAGTTCTCGAACACGGCCAGGGTGTCGAAGAGTTCGTCCAAGCCCGTGAGGCCGCGTATCTCGGTCAGACCCAGGTACTGGTGGCCGAGGAGACGGCCCTGTTCCTCCTGCAGCCGGGTCAGCAGCACGGCCAGGGTTTCGCCGGGTGCAGGCCGGAGACGTACCGGCACGGTGTTGATGAAGAGGCCGACCATCGACTCGATGCCCGGAATCTCCGGCGGGCGGCCGGAGACGGTGGTGCCGAACACGACGTCGGGGCGCCCCGTGAGGTGCGCGAGCAGCAGACCCCAGGCTCCCTGGATCAGTGTGTTGAGGGTGAGCCGGTGGGCCCGGGCCACCTCGCGAAGCCGGTGCGTCGTGGCCGTGTCCAGGTCGAGGACGAGGGTCTCGGGCAGGTCGCCCGCGCCCGGGGCGTCCTGCCCGCCGCGCCCGGCGAGCAGGGTGGGAGCCTCGATTCCGGCGAGGGCGGCTCTCCAGGCGTCCAGGGACCCGGCGCGGTCCTGCTGCGCCAGCCAGGCGAGGTAGGTGCGGTAGGGAACGACGCGTGGCAGGGCGCTGTCGTCGCCCTGGAGTGCGTACAGCTCGAAGAGTTCCCGCACGAGCACGGGCATCGACCATCCGTCGAGCAGGATGTGATGACTCGTCATGACGAGGCGATGCCGCTGCGGGGCGATACGTACGAGGGTGAAACGCATCAGCGGCGGGCTGGTGAGGTCGAAGCGGCGGGTGCGGTCGGCGGCGAGGAACGCGCTGAGGCGCTCCTGTGCCGTGTCCGTGCCGGCCGCCCCGGTCAGGTCCAGTTCCTCCAGCGGTACCGGCACCTCGGCGGCGACGGCCTGCACGGGCTCGTCCAGGTCCTCGTGGAGGAAACCGACCCGCAGGTTGGCGTGCCGCCGCAGCAGACCACCGACGGCGGCATGCAGGGCGGGGACGCTCACGGGGCCTTCGAGGTCGAAGACGAACTGCGCGGTGTAGACGTCCACGGCGCGGGAGTCGTACAGCGCGTGGAAGAGCATGCCTGCCTGCAACGGCGTCAGCGGCAGTACGTCTTCCAGTCGGAACCCGGTCACTTGCGTCCACCCCACTTGTTCTGCAGTCGGTCGATCTGGGCCTGGTCGAGCGCGACCAGGGGAAGGTCGGACGGCGTCCAGCCGCCCGCGTCAGGTCGTTCGGCGTGTTCCACGACGGCCCGCAGGGCGCGGGTGAAGGCGTCGGACAGGGATTCCACGTCCTCCTCCTTGAGGAGGTCGCTGGGCCAGGTCCAGCGGGTCACCAGGCGCGGACCGTCCGCCAGGTCCTCGGCGTGCGCGTTGATGTCGAGGACGTGGTGGACGGGCATGTCGGGGTCCTGGCTGCGCGGCCCGCCGCCGTCGAGCAGTACGTCCCAGTCGGCGCCGTCCCGCCCGTCCGTCGGCCGGGGCGAAGCGGCGTACCGGCCGAGGTAGTTGAAACCGATCTGGGGGTGGGGTGCGCCTGCCAGCAGTGGCCGGGTGGCCGGGTTGAGGTGGCGCAGCATTCCGTAGCCGACCCCGTGGTCGGGGATGGTCCTCAGCTGCTCCTTGACCCGTTTGAGGGCGCGTTCGACCAGTGTGGCGTCGAAGCGTCCGGGATCGCGGACGTCGACGGTCCCGGGGTCGAGCCGGACCGGGTAGAGACTGGTGAACCAGCCGACCGTACGGGACAGGTCCAGGTGGTCGGCGATCTGCTCGCGGCCATGGCCCTCCAGGTCGAGGAGGACGGCGGTGCCGCCCGTCCGGGGCCCGCCGGCGGCGTCCGCCCGTTGCGCACGCCAGGAGCAGACGGCCAGAGCGAGGCCCGTGAGCAGCACATCGTCCACCCCGGCGTGGAAAGCGGCCGGAACGGTGGTGAGCAGGGGCTTCGTCCACGCCGCGGGCAGGTGGGTGACCAGGGTGCGTGTCCGGTCGGCCGTGTCCAGGTCGGGGTCGAGCGGCCGGTAACCCAGCTGCGGGTCGGGTGTTCTCACCGTCTGCTGCCACAGATCCAGTTCCGCCTCACGTGCGGGCTCTCGCGCCTGGGAGGACAGGAGTCGTGCCCAGTGCCGGTAGGACGTGGTGGCCGGGGGCAGTGCCGACGGCCGGCCGTCGGCGTTCGCAGGCCCGGTGACGGCCTGCCAGGCGGTGGCCACATCGGTGGCGAGGATGCGCCAGGAGACCGCGTCCACGGCCAGGTGGTGCACGACGAGCAGCAGTTGCCCGCGCCTGCCCGGCCCGGCGTCGCACCAGACGGCCTCGATCACCTCACCGTGCGCGGGCCGCAGCCGTCTGCGCGCGAGTTCGCCCGCCTCGGTGACGACGGCACGGACGGCGTCGGCGTCCAGGCCCGCTACGTCCACCCGGGTGAAGCGGTGCCGGGCCTGCACGGCACCGGGCGGCAGGGCTTCGAGGGCGGGTGCGCCGTCGGCGGACCGCGTGGTCCGCAGACGGAGCATGTCGTGGTGGTCGACGAGGAGTTGGAGGGTGGCTACGAGCGTGTCCTCGTCGGCCTCCGCGGGCGTACGCAGCACCCCGGACTGGTTGTAGCCGTCCGTGGTGCCGGGCCGCTCCAGGAACCAGGCGGCTATGGGCGTCGGCGGCATCGCGCCGGTGCCCTGCCCGTCCGGCGCGGCGGTGTCCTCGCCGAGCGCGGTGGCGACGGCCGCGATGGCCTGCGGCGTGCGGTGGACGAAGACATCGCGCGGGCTGACTCCGAGGCCGGCGCCGCGGACGCGGCTGACGAGCTGGATGGAGAGGATGCTGTCGCCTCCGAGCGCGAAGAAGTCGTCGTCGGTACGGACGGTGGGAGCGCGCAGTACGGAGGCGAACACATCGCACAGGACCCGTTCCTTCGGGGTGCGCGGCTCCCCGCCCGGCCGGTTGGTTGCGGGGCGCGCCGGTACGGGCAGGGCGCGACGGTCGGTCTTGCCGTTGGGCAGCAGCGGCAGCGCGTCCAGGGGTACGAAGACGGCGGGCACCATGTACGGCGGCAGGACCGACATCAGCCGGGCGCGCAGCTCGCCCTCCGGGAGGGCTGCGGCGCCGCCGCGCACGTCGGAAACGGTGTAGGCGACCAGACGCCGCTCTCCCTGACGGTCCTCACGGACGAGGGCGCAGGCGGCGGCGATGCCGTCGAGCGCGGTGAGCGCGGCCTCGATCTCGCCGAGTTCGATGCGGAAGCCGTGCAGTTTGACCTGGTCGTCGGCGCGCGAGACGTAGCTGAGCAGGCCGTCGGCGTCCCGTCGGACGAGGTCGCCCGTGCGGTACATGCGGCTGCCGGCGGGGCCGTACGGGTCGGCGACGAACCGTGCGGCGGTCAGGCCCGGTCGGCCGAGGTAGCCGCGCGCGAGGCCCGCACCCGCGACGTAGAGCTCGCCGGTGACGCCCGGCGGCACCGGCTGGAGACCGGTGTCCAGGACGTAGGCGCGGGTGTTGTCGACGGGGCGGCCGATCGGCACGTTTCCGTCCCCCGCGGCGCCGTCCGTCTTCCCTCCGTGGTGGTGGGCGGTGGCGTCGATGGTCGTCTCGGTGGGCCCGTAGAGGTTGTGCACCTCGACCCGCCAGGCCCGCCCGACGCGCTCCGCCAGGTGCCGGGGCAGGGGTTCACCGCCGCACAGGACGGCCCGCAGCGTCGCGGGTGCCTCGTCGGGAGCCGTCTCGGTGAGGACGAGCGAGAGGTGCGAGGGCACGAACTGGGCGAGGGTCGTGCCCGCCTCGCGCATGCGGACCAGCAGCCCCGCGGGGTCGTGGTTGACGGCGGCCGGCACGGGGCAGGTCGAGCCGCCGTGCAGGAGCGGCAGCCATGTTTCCCAGACCGAGGCGTCGAAGCTGGGCGAGGTGCGGGCGAGGACCCGGTCGTCGTCGGTGAGGCGGAGGTGCTCCGCCATCCACGCCATGTGGTTGGTCAGGGAGGCGTGGGTGACGACGACGCCCTTGGGGCGGCCGGTGGAGCCCGAGGTGTAGATGACGTACGCCGCGTCGCGCGGGTCCGGGGCGGCGTCCGGCGGCACCGTGCCCCCGGTGGACCATGCGGCCCGGTCGTCGAGGGCGAGGCAGGGTACGGACGGGCCGTACCGAGCGGCGCGGGCGGTGCCGTGGGTGAGGAGCAGTGCCGGGCGGGCGTCGTCGAGCATGTGGGCGATACGTGCCTCGGGGTACTCCAGGTCGACGGGCAGGTACGCCGCCCCGGCCTTGGCCACCGCCAGCATCGCGACGACTTGGTCGGCGGTGCCCTCGAGGGCGAGGGCGACGAGGGCGCCGCGGCCGATGTTCCGGCTGTGCAGGTGGTGCGCCAGATCGTCCGACAGCGCGTCCAGTTCTCCGAAGGTGAGGCGGTGCGCGCCGTCCAGCACGGCGATCGCCGCCGGGGTCCGGGCGCACTGGGCGCGGAACCCCTCGGGCGCCGTGCCTGCCGCCCCGGTCCGGACCGGGCCGTGTGCGGCGCGTTCGAGGCTCCGCCGCTCGGACGCGTCCAGGACGTCGGCGGTGTGGACGCGGCGGCCGGGGTCTGCTGCGAGCGAGGCGAGCAGGCGGGTCAGCCGGTCGGCGAGAGCGTGCGCGGTGGCGGGGGCGAAGAGTTCGGTGGAGAACTCCAGGACGCCGTCGAGACCGGCGGGCCCGCCCGCCTCGTCACGCGTCTCGGTGAAGGTGAAGGTCAGGTCGAACTTGCTGATGCCGGTGCGAACGGGCTGCTCCGTCACCGTGAGCCCGGGCAGGTCGAGCATCGCGTCGGCCTGGTTCTGGAGGACGAGCATCGTCTGGAACAGCGGGTGGTGGTTCTGGGCCCGGACCGGGCTGAGGGAGTCCACCAGCCTCTCGAACGGCACGTCCTGGTGGGCGTAGGCCGCCAGGTCGAACTCCCGGACACGGTCGAGGACGTCGCCGAAGGTGGGATCGCCGCTCAGGTCGGTGCGCAGGACGAGGGTGTTGACGAAGAAGCCCACCAGGTCGTCGAGGGCTTCGTCGGTGCGTCCGGCGACTGCCGTACCGAGCGGGATGTCCTCGCCGGCGCCGTGCCGGGAGAGCAGCACCGACAGGGCCGCCTGGAGGACCATGAAGAGGCTGCACCCGCGGGCACGGGCAAGATCCGCCAGTTCCCGGTGGGTGTCCGCGGCGACGGGGAAGGCGAACGCGTCGCCTCGGTGTCCCGTCACGGTGGGGCGGGGACGGTCGTACGGCAGGGCGAGCAGATCGGGGGCGCCGGCGAGCGCGGTGCGCCAGAACTCAAGCTGGCGGGAGGCCTGGCCGTCCGGGTCGTCCTCGTCGCCGAGCAGCGCGCGCTGCCACAGGGTGTAGTCGGCGTACTGGACACCCAGTTCCGCCCAGGGGGGCTCCACGCCCTCGCTCCGTGCCCGGTACGCCTCGCCCAGGTCGCGGGCGAGCGGGGCGAGGGACCAGCCGTCGCCTGCGATGTGGTGGACGACCAGCACGAGGACGTGGTCCTCTTCGCCGAGCCGCAGCAGCCTGGCCCGTACCGGAATCTCGGCACTCACGTCGAAGGCGTGCGACACCTCGGCGCGCAGGACCTCGTCGAGGTGGGCGGGGCCGGTGTCGCGGGGTGTCAGGTCGAGGTCGGCGCCATCGGCGTCGAGGACGACCTGACGCGCCACGCCGTCGGTGTCGGGGAACACGGTGCGAAGACTCTCGTGGCGTTCGACGACGTCCGAGAGGGCGCTCTCCAGGGCCTCCGTGTCGAGCGGTCCGTGAAGGCGGAGCACGAGCGGCACGTTGTACGTGGCGCTGGGCCCCTCGAACCGGTTGAGGAACCACAGGCGCCGCTGCGCATGCGACAGCGGCAGCGGGTCGGGGCGGCTCGGGGCGCGCTCCAGAGGCCTCCTGGCCGCTTCGGCGCCGTCCAGCGCCGCTGCGAGCGCCGCCGGCGTGGGGTGTTCGAAGAGTGCCTTGACCTGGACCTCCACACCGAGTGCGGTACGGATGCGGGCGACGAGCCGGGTGGCGAGCAGGGAGTGGCCGCCCAGGGAGAAGAAGTTGTCGTCGGCTCCCGCCCCTGCCAGGCCGAGCACATCGGCGAACAGCCCGCACAGGATCTCCTCGCGGACCGTGCGGGCGGCGCGCCCACGGACCGGAGCCTGGCGCTCGGGGGCGGGCAGCGCACGCCGGTCCACCTTGCCGTTGAGGGTCAGCGGCAGCGCGTCGAGCAGGACGAACGCGGAGGGCACCATGTAGGCGGGCAGGGACCGGCCCACGGCCAGGGCGAGGTCGCCGGGTTCGGGGCGGGCGCCTGCGGCGGGCACCACGTACGCGACCAGCCGCCGGTCGCCGGGAGTGTCCTCGCGGACGACGGCGAAGGCGTCGGCGACGCCTTCGCCGCAGGCGAGCACCCTCTCGATCTCGCCCGGTTCGATCCGGTGCCCGCGGAGTTTGACCTGGCCGTCGGCACGGTTGACGTAGGTGATCTGACCGTCGTGGGTCCACCGGACGAGGTCACCGGTGCGGTACATCCGGCTGCCCGCCGGGCCGTACGGGTCTGCGACGAAGCGGGCGGCGGTCAGGCCCGGGAGCCCGGTGTATCCGCGTGCCACGCCGCGGCCGGCGAGGTACAGCTCACCCACGACTCCCGGCGGGACCGGCCCCAGCGAGCCGTCGAGTACGTACAGGCGCATGCCGTCCAGGGCGCGCCCGATGGGCGGCGGGCCGGACTCCAGTTCGGCCGCCACGTCGTAGCGGGTGGCGAAGGTGGTGGTCTCGGTGGGCCCGTACACGTGCAGGACGCGCACGCCGGGCGCGGCGCCCGCGACCCGCTGCATCGCGTCGGGAGAGGCCAACTCCCCGCCGGCACAGACGAGCCGGAGGCCGGTGAACGCGCCCGGGCCGGTCTCGGCGATCACGTTGAACAGGGCCGTCGTCAGGAAGACGGCGGTCACCCCGTGCGCATGCACGGCGTCGCCGAGGACACGGGCCTCCAGGACGCCGTCCGGTGCGACGACGACCCGGCCGCCGCGCAGGAGCGGGGCCCAGATCTCGAACGTGGAGGCGTCGAAGACGTAGGCCGAGTGCATCAGGACCGCGTCGGCGGCACCGTCGTCCCAGGCCGAGTCGGCCGCGAGCGCGACCACGTCGGCGTGCGTGACTCCGACGCCCTTGGGCAGGCCGGTCGAGCCGGAGGTGAACATCACGTAGGCGAGCGCGCCGGGACCCGGCACGGCGGCCGGGCGGCCCGGACGCTCGGGCGCGCCCCGCAGGATCCGGCCGAGCCGGTCCACGACCACGACCGGCATCCGACGGGCCGCCGCGGCCACCCAGGGGGAGGCGTAGGCGTCCTCGTCGACGACGAGGACGCGGACGGCCGCCACCCCGGCGACCTGTGCGAGCCGTTCCTCGGGCCAGCGGGCGTCCAGCGGAACGTAGGCGCCGGCTGCCCGGACCGCGCCGAGCGAGACCGCCACCACGGCCGGCGACCGGGTCAGCAGCACGCCCACCCCTGATTCGGGGCCGACGCCGAGGCCCGCCAGCGTGCGGGCGAGGCCGGCGGAGATGGCGTCGAGTTCGGCGTACGTGAGGCTGACGTCGTCGCCGGTCACGGCTACGGCGTCCGGAGTGCGGCGTGCCCGGTCCGCGAAGAGGGCGGGCAGGGTGCCGTCCGCGGCGCCCGCCGGCAGCTCGCGTCCGGTCCCCCAGCCCGTGACGCGGGCGCGCTCGTCCGGCGTCATCAGGTCGTAGTCCGACAGGGGCAGACCGGGGTCGGCGGCCACCTGCTCCAGGAGGCGGACCAGGCGGGCCGCGAGCGTTTCGACGGTGGTCCGGTCGAAGAGGGCGGTGGCGTACTCGATCCCGGCGTCGAGGCCGCCCTCGCCCTGCCCCTCGGTGAAGGCGAAGGTGAGGTCGAACTTGCTCAGGCCGTTGTGGACGAGCCGGTCCTCGACGGTGAGACCCGGAAGGTCGGGGCGCGCGGTCTCCTGGTTCTGCAGGACCAGCATCGTCTGGAACAGCGGGTGGTGGTTGTGGGCCCGGGCGGGATTGAGGCTTTCGACCAGGCGCTCGAAGGGCACATCCTGGTTCATGTAGGCCGCCAGATCGAACTCCCGTACGCGCACGAGCAGTTCTTGGAACGACGGATGGCCAGACAGGTCGGTGCGCAGGACGAGTGTGTTGACGAAGAACCCGACCAGGTCCTCCAGCGCCTCGTCCGTGCGGCCTGCGACGGGAGAACCGAACGGGATGTCGTCGCCCGCGCCGTGACGGTGCAGCAGGGTTGCCACGGCCGCCTGGAGCACCATGAACAGGCTGCTGCCCGACTCGCGGGCCAGACGCAGGAGTTGTGTGTAGACGGCGCGCGGTACGTCGAAGGTGTGAACGGCCCCCCTCGGATCGGTGGTGACCGGGCGCGGCCGGTCGAGCGGCAGGTCGGTCACTCCGGGCAGACCCGCGAGGGCGGTGTGCCAGTGGTCGAGCTGCCGCCTCAGCACGCTCCCCGGCGTGATGCCGTCCCCCAGGGCGGCGTGCTGCCAGAGGGTGTAGTCGGCGTACTGGACCGGGGTGCCGACCGTGAGCTCGGGCTCCCGGCCCGCGACACGGGCCCGGTAGGCGTCGCCTAGGTGGCGGGCGAGCGGGGCGAGGGACCAGCCGTCGGCCGCGATGTGGTGCAGGACGAGCACCAGGACGTGGTGGCCGGGGGCGGAGCGCAGCAGTCCGGCGCGCAGCGGCACGTCCGCCACGACGTCGAACGGCTCGCGCACGGCTGCCAGGACGGCCCCTTCCAGATCGGCGGGGGCCAGGACCCTGACCGGCAGGTGGGGTGCGGCGGTGCCGGCGGGGAGGATCAACTGGTGCGGCACGCCGTCCCGTTCCGGGTACACGGTGCGTAACGCCTCGTGCCGTTCCACGACGTCACGGAGGGCGGCGCACAGGGCATCGGCGTCCAGCGTGCCGTGGAGTTCGAGGACGAGCGGGATGTTGTAGGCGGAGCTGGGGCCTTCGAGCCGGTTGAGGAACCACAGGCGCTGCTGCGCGTAGGACAGCGGCAACGGGTCGGGGCGCCGCGTCGCGGGCACCACGGGCGGGCGGGCGCGGCCCGGCGTGTCGAGCACGCGGGCGAGGCCCCCGACGGTCGGGTGCTCGAAGAGGGTACGTACGTCGATCTCGGCACCCAGGACGGCGCGCACGCGGCTGATGACGCGCATGGCGAGGAGCGAGTGCCCACCGAGGTCGAAGAAGCTGTCGTGCGGGCCCACCCGGGGCCGGTGCAGGACGTCGGCGAAGATTCCGGCGAGCAGGTCCTCCTGGAGGGTGCGCCGCCCCGGCCCGGCGGGGGCGCCGGCGTCGTGCTCGGGCTGGGGCAGGGCCCGCCGGTTCACCTTGCCGTTGGGCAGGAGGGGCAATGCGTCCAGTACGACGACGGCGCCGGGCACCATGTAGTGGGGCAGGGTCTCGGCGAGGGCGTCGCGCAGGGCGGCGGGCCGCGGGCCCGGGGCACCGGTGACGGCGTAGGCGACGAGCAGGCGCCGGCCGGGTATGTCCTCGCGGATCACGGCACAGGCGGCCGTGACGCCGGGCCGCGCCAGCAGCGCGGCCTCGACCTCGCCCAACTCGATGCGGAAGCCGCGGAGTTTGACTTGGTCGTCGGCGCGGGCCACGTAGTCGAGCAGACCCTGCCCGTTCCACCGTACGAGATCGCCCGTCCGGTACATACGGGCGCCGGTGGCGTCGAACGGGTCCGCGACGAACCGTGCGGCGGTCAGTGCGTGCCGGCCCAGGTAGCCGCGGGCGAGGTTGGGACCCGAGAGGTACAGCTCCCCTGTCACGCCGGGGGGTACGGGGCGCAGCCGGCCGTCGAGGACGTAGGCGCGCATGGTGTCGACGGGGAGGCCGATCGGCACGGTCTCGGACGATGTACCGGCGTCTTCCTGTCCACCGGTCCCGGGGCCGCCCGTGCGGTGCGCGGTGGCATCGATGGTGGCCTCGGTGGGCCCGTAGAGGTTGTGCACCTCGGCCCGCCACAGCTCGGCGGCGTCGTGGGCGAGGGCCCGCGGAAGTGGTTCGCCGCCGCACAGGACGGCGCGCAGGGCAGGGAGCGGCTCGGCGTGCGCGGCCTCGGAGAGGACGAGGGCCAGATGCGAGGGCACGAACTGGGCGACGGTCACCTCGAACCGGTTCATCCAGGAAACGAGGGCGCGGGGTTCCCGGTTGGCGCCGTCCGGCAGTACGCAGACTTCGGCGCCGTACGTCAACGGCAGCCACAACTCCCATATGGAGGCGTCGAAGCTGGTGGAGGTGCGGGCGAGGACCCGGTCCTCCGGGGTGACGGCGAGGTACCGCGCCATCCAGTTGGTGTGGTTGGCCAGCGCTTCGTGCGTCACGACCACACCCTTGGGGAGGCCGGTGGACCCGGAGGTGTAGATGACGTACGCGGGGTCCGCGGGGTGTGGTGTGCCGACGCCGCCCACGGCGTGGTGCTCGGGCCGGGCCGCCGGGTCGTCGAGGGCCAGCCACGGTACGTCGCAGGCGGGCAGGTCCGCGTGCACGGCCTTGGTGGTCAACAGCAGTACGGGCCGGGCTTCGTCGAGCATGTGCCGGATGCGGGCGGGCGGATACTCCGGATCGACGGGCAGGTAGGCGGCGCCGGCCCGCAGGACGGCCAGCATGGCGACGACGGTGTCCACCGACGGCGGCGCGGCGAGGGCCACCCGGTCCTCACGGCCCGCGCCCCGTTCGCGCAGGACGTGGGCGAGGGCGTCGGCGCGGGCGTCGAGCTCGGCGTAGGTGAGGCTCGTGTCCGCGTCACGCACGGCGACCGCGTGGGGTGTGCGCGCGGCCCACTCCCGGACAGCGCCGGGGACGGTATGTACGGGCGGCGGACGCTCCGCACCTCGGCCCTGGGCGAGGAGGCGGTCCCGCTCGTCGGGCGCGAGCGGATCGAGGTCGGCGACGGCGCGGTCGGGTTCGGTCACGGCGAGGGTGAGTATGCGGGCGAAGCGGGCGCACAGGGCGCGGGCGGTGGCTTCGTCGAAGAGGTCGGTGGCGTATTCCAGGTAACCGCCGATGCCGCCCGCGGCGCCGGGGACGACCCTCGCCGCGCGCGCGGCGGTGACGTCGGTGACTTCGGTGAGCGAGAACGTCAGATCGAACTTGCTGACACCGGTGTGCCGGGACCGGTCCCGGACCGTGACGCCGGGGAGATCGAGCCCGGCCCGATCCTGGTTCTGGAGGACCAGCATGGTCTGGAAGAGGGGGTGGTGGTCGCCGGACCGTTCGGGATTGAGCGCCTCCACGATCCGTTCGAAGGGCATGTCGACGTTGCCCAAGGCGGCAATGTCGAACTCCTTGACCCTCTGCAGCAGTTCGCGGAAAGTCGGGTCGCCCGACAGGTCCGCGCGCAGGACGACGGTGTTGACGAAGAATCCGACCAGGTCGTCGAGGGCCTCGTCGGTGCGTCCCGCCACCGCGGTGCCCAGCGGGATGTCGGTGCCGGCGCCGTGGGCGTGCAGCGTCACGGCGAGGGCCGCCTGAAGCACCATGAACGGGGTGCAGCCCGCGGCCCGGGCGAGCTCGACGAGTGCGGCGTGTGCGGGGGCGGGCAGCTCGAAGGGGACCGCGTCGCCCCGGTGGCCGGCGACGGCCTGGCGGGGCCGGTCGAGGGGCAGGTCGAGCAGGTCGGGGGCGCCGCGCAGCGCCTCCTGCCAGAAGGCGAGCTGGCGTGCTGCCAGGCTGTCCGGGTCGCCGTCGTCGCCGAGCAGCGCACGCTGCCACAGGGTGTAGTCGGCGTACTGCACACGCAGCGCGGGCCAGTCGGGCGTGCTCGCGCCCGAGCTCCTGGCGCGGTAGGCGGCGCCGAGGTCACGGCTGAGCGGGGCGAGGGACCAGCCGTCGGCGACGACGTGGTGCAGGACGAGGACCAGGATGTGACGGGCTGAGCCCAGGCGGAGCAGGTGGGCGCGGACACCGATGTCGCCGGCGAGGTCGAAGGGCACTGCGGACAGGCGGCGCACCATGCTCTCCGCCCAGGCGTCGGCGCTTCCCTCGGCAGGGGGCAGCTCGACGACGAGGGGGACGAGTGCCTCGGCGGCGGAGGCGTCGAGGACTTCCTGGCGGGCCACACCGTCGTGCTCGGCGAAGACGGTACGCAGGCTCTCGTGCCGGGCGACCACGTCGGCGAGCGCGCCGCGCAGGGCTTCAGTGTCCAGGGGGCCTTCGCATTCGAGCACGAGCGGGATCGTGTAGGTGTCGCCGGGTCCCTCGACCCGGTTGAGGAACCAGAGGCGCTGCTGCGCGAAGGACAGCGGAACCGCTTCGGGCCGTGGCTGCGGGGTGAGCCCAGGCCGGGCCGCCCCGGTGGTGTCGAGGGCCGCGGCGAGGGAGGCGACGGTGGGATGGTCGAAGAGGGTGCGCATGCCGAGTTCGGCGCCCAGGGCAGCCCGCACACGACCGGTGAGGCGGGTGGCGAGCAGGGAGTGGCCGCCCAGGGAGAAGAAGTTGTCGTCGATGCCGACGCCACCGACACCGAGGACGTCAGCGAACAGGCCGGCCAGGACCTCCTCGTAGGCCGTGCGGGGGGCGCGGCCCGTGGTGGCGACGGCGCGAGGGGCGGGCAGGGCACGGCGGTCGACCTTGCCGTTGGGATTGAGGGGCAGCGCGTCGAGCAGGACGAACGCGGACGGCACCATGTACGCGGGCAGGGTGCGCCTCACGCGGCGGGCCAGGCCTTCGTCGTCCGGCCGGGCGCCGGGTGTCCGCACGACGTAGGCGACGAGCCGCCGGTCGCCCGGTATGTCCTCGCGGACCAGGACACAAACTGCGCGCACCTCCGGGTCGGCGAGCAGGGTGTTCTCGATCTCGGCGGGCTCGATGCGGAAGCCGCGGAGTTTGACCTGGCCGTCCGCGCGGCCGACGTACTCGATGTCGCCTTCCGCGGTCCAGCGCACGAGGTCGCCGGTCCTGTACATCCGGCCACCGTGTGCGTCGTACGGGTCGGCGACGAACCGGGTGGCGGTCAGCGCCGCGTGGCCCTCGTAGCCACGGGCGACGCCGCGGCCGCTGACGTACAGCTCCCCCACGACGCCGGGCGGCACCAGCGCGAGGGCACCGTCGAGCACGTACAGGCGCATCCCGTCGAGGGGCCGGCCTATGGGCGGCACGCCCGGCCTGCCGGCGGCGACCTGGTGGCGGGTGGCGAAGGTCGTGCTCTCCGTGGGCCCGTACACGTGCAGGACGCGCGTGGCGGGCGCGGCGGCGGCCACCTGCTGCATCAGGTCCGGGGTGGCGGCCTCACCGCCCGCGGCGACGAGCCGCAGCCCGGCGAACGCCGCGGGTTCGGCCTCGGCCACCACGTTGAACAGCGCCGTCGTCAGGAAGATCGCGGTCACTCCGTGCCGTTCCACCACGTCTTCGAGGACCGGCGCCTCCAGGACGCCTCCAGGAGCGACGACCACACGGCCGCCGTTCAGGAGCGGCACCCAGATCTCGAACGTCGAGGCATCGAACACGTAGGCCGAGTGCAGCAGCACCGCGTCACACGCGCCCTCCGACCACGCGGTGTCGGCGGCCAGCGCCAGGACGTCGGCGTGGGTGACACCGACGCCCTTGGGCAGGCCGGTGGAGCCGGAGGTGAACATGACGTAGGCGAGCCCGTCGGTGTGGATCACTGCCGGCAGCGGTCCCGGCCGTGGCGGAGCGCCGCGTACGACGCCGCCGAGACCGTCGACGACGATCACCGGCAGGGTGGCGGCCGTCTCCTGGACCCAGGCCTGGGCGGCGCCGGCCTCGTCGACCACCAGGGCACGGATACGGGCCACTTCGGCGACCCGGCCGAGCCGCTCGGCCGGCCAGGCGGCGTCCATCGGTACGTAGGCGGCCCCCGCGCCGACCGTGCCGAGTGTGGCGGACACCACCGCCGCCGACCGGCCCACGAGGACACCGACGCCGTCCTCGGCGCCGATGCCCCAGCCGGCCAGAGCGCCGGAGAGGTCTTCCGCCGCCCGCGCCAGTTCCCGGTAGGAGAGCGTGGCGGCACCGTCCGTCACTGCCGGGGCGTCGGGAGTCAGCCGCGCCCGCGCGCCGAACGCCTCGGGCAGGCTCGGTGACGACGTCATGGCGGGCAGGCCGGCGCCACGCCCCTGGGTGAGCAGTATCTCCGCCGCGGTGTCGTCGAGGTACGGGAGGTCGCGGAGAGCCGTGTCGGCGTCTGCGCGGGCCAGGGCCGAGACGAAGGATACGAGCGCCTGTTGGAGCAGCCGTACGTCCTCGGGGTGGTACAGCTCCGGGTTGGCGTCGAATCCGATCAACGGCCCCTTGCCCTCGGCCCGTTCGGAGACGAAGAGGGAGACGTCGTCGACCGGGCCGATGGACAGGACGCGGGAGGCGGCGGGACTGCCGCCGAAGTCGAGGTCGTAGTCATATCCCATGATGTTGACGACGACGTCGGTCAGGCGGGCCGCACCGTCGCTCATGTTCAGTTCACGGGCGAGCTGTTCGCGGGAGAAGCGCCGGTGGCGCAGAGCGCCGCCCATCTCGCCGGCGACGGCGCGTACGAGGGCGCCGACCGTCATGTCTGCGGTGACGGCCAGCCGCAGCGGCAGGATGTTGGCGGTCATACCCACGATGTGCCGCAGACCGCCGTGACGGCCGTTCGAGGCGAGGCCCACGGTGATGTCCTGCGCCCCGGTGACCCGGCCGACGTAGGCGGCGACCGCGCTCACGAGAACGGCGGACCACCTGGTGCGGTGGGCGGCGGCGAGTCTGCGCATGTCGTCGAGCACGGTGACGGGCAGGGTCTCACCACCGTGCATCCGGACGTCCGCTCCGGCCACATCCGGTGCTGTCGTGTCGATGCGCCGGCGGATGAGCGCGGTGCCGCCGCGCGCCTGCGCCCCGTCTCCGGCACCGGCTGTGCCCGCCGCACCGACCGCACCGGTGCCTGCCAGGTCGGCGAATTTGGCGGTCCAGTAGGCGCGGTCGGTGTCGAAGCGGTCCGAGCTCCGGTAGGCCGCCTCGTCGGCTACGAGCTCGCGCAGGGGCGCGGGGGGCGGTTCGACCGTGGCGATGTCCTCGCCGCGTACGGCACGCCCGTAGAGGTCGGCCACGATGCGCCCGAAGACGGCCCCGCCGAGGCCGTCGACCGCGATGTGGTGGAAGCGGACGTACCAGTAGTGCAGCCGGACGCCGAGACGCAGCAGCGCGAAGTGGTGGTGCGGAGCGTCGATCCGGTGGACGGTGCACATGTCGTCGGCCATGTAACGCTCGGCGGTGCCGGCGGGATCGTCGGCGTCGGACACGTCGACGACGTGGAGCCGGTCCGGGTCGGCCGACGGGCGGTGAGCGACGTGCTGACGCACCGTCTCTCCCTGCGCGACGAACTCGAGGTGAAGACTGTCGCACAGAGCGACGGCCCGCCCGACCGCGGCGGTGAATAACTCCTCGTCGAGGGCACCGTGGATCTCGAAGCATTCCCCGATGTTGTATTTCGGACTGTCCGGGTCGACGAGTTGCCCATACCAGACGCCCTGCTGCGCCGTGGTCAGTTCGAGAAAGCCTTCGAGAGCTGCGTCCATCGGGAGAGAACGATTTTCCTGCATGCCGGTCCACACCTTTGGGGGGAGAGTTTTCGGGGACGTTGGGGAAGGGCCGGGTGAACCGACCACACCAGTGCACCGATCGTCGACGCCAGGGCAGGCGGAAGCGGAGAGAAACCTCACCGCACCCTCGGCGTCGGGCACGGCCGGGATCGCGTACCGGGCATGGAGTCCCGATAGGAGATCGCGACGTCTTCGCACATCGAAGGAGGCCGTACGGTGACCTGGTAATGATTAATGAACGCCACATGAAGGAGGCGTGAGTATTTAGGCGCTAGGTATGGCGGATACCTGTTCACGCCTGATCAATTTCGATCAGGCGTGATCGAAATTGATCAGGCCGGAGTGCCGCCGAGCCGCTCAGCCCGGGGAGAGCCTGAGCGGCCCGGCCGCCGGCCTACCCGACGTCGGCCCTCGTCAACCGCACCAGGCCGGCGGGCCGCATGTCGGTCCAGGCGCGTTCGATCACGTCCAGACATTCCTGACGTGACCCTTCCGGCCCCTCGGCGCGCCAGCCGGCCGGAACGTCGATGCGCGCGGGCCACAGCGAGTACTGACCCTCGTCGTTCACGAGCGCCACGAACCGTCCCGATTCGTCATCGAAAGGATTGGTCACGGCAGTCCCCCTCGGTTCTCACTTTTTCCACGACATGTTCATCCGTTATGCCCGGGCATACCGCTTCGGTCGCCTTCCCGCGATATTCCACCGGAAACCCCAAACCCCGCAGCGCGATCCCGGGTACGCGGAACAGAGATTCGCTGTGCCCCCGCGTACCGCCAAGGTGCCTGTGGTCGATCCGGGGATAACCCGACCTCGCCCGCACGTCCGTCATATTAGATGACCCGAGGCAACGAAACGCGTATATACACCTGGTTACTCATGAGTATCAAATCGGCCGGAAGAAGGTGAATCCGCCCCGGGTATATGCCAATGGGGCAAGCACAGAGACATTCAGCCACCCGATGTCCCAATGGTGCGGGTAGAACTTGATTTGGACCCTGCACTTTCGGAAATCGTCCAGCGTGCGCCCGCGTACTCCCGTTACACACAGAGATCGCACCAAGCTCCCATGCGCCGGACGCGCGCCCCCCGCCAACTCTGGTGGGTCTACTGCCCTGAGCCCTATGAGACGGGTACTGCGGGTCGGCAACGAGGGGAGGAACGGTTCGGGCGCTCCCCGACGAGAGTGACGAGCGGGGTCGTAGCCGCGGGGGCCGGGTGGTCCGCCGTCCCGCGGGTCGCTACGTGCCGGGAGCCGGGTACGGCGTCTGCGGTCGACCTGCCGAGGCTCAGCGCACGATTCCGGCCGCAGCAGTCTCGTCGCCCGAGCGTGGCGGGGCGGGGCGGGGAAACCGTGACCCTACGGGGCCGAGCGCGTCTGCGGGAGCGGACGTTCCGACGGGAGAGCCGTATGTCCGCCCGGTCTCGGTTTCGCGGACGTCGCGCCGTCGATCACGAACCGGTAGCGGACTTCGGAGGCGAGGATCCGCTCGTAGGCGGTGTTGATGTCCTGCCGTCGATCAGCTCGATGTCGGCCGTGACGTCGTGCTCGGCCGCGAAGTCGAGCATCTCCTGCGTTTCGGCGATGCCGCCGAACAGCGATCCCGCGAAGGACCGGCCGTTCTGGAGGAGGGCGAAGACCTCCATCGGCATCGGCTCAGTCGTCACACCGACGTTCACCATGGTGCCGTGCAGGCGCAGCATCCCGAGCTGGTGGGGGTGGGACACAGGCGCGCTGGCGGTGTCCAGGATGATGTCGAAGGTGTTGGCCAGCTCGGTGAACGCCGAAGCGTCACCGGTCACCGCGTAGAGGTCGGCGCCGAGGGCCGCGGCGGCCTCCCGCTTGCTCCTGGACTGCGACAGGACGGTCACGTCGGCGCCCAAGGCCTTGGCCATCTTCACGGCCGAGGTGGCCGAGCCCGCCGAGGCCGACCACCGCGACCTCGGTGCCGGGCCCGGCACCGAACCGCTTGAGCGGGGAGTAGACGATGATGCCGGCGCACAGCAGCGGAGCGGCGGCGGCCGGGTCGAGAGTTCCGGGAACGCGGACGACGAAGCCCTCGGGGCGACCATCGCCTCGGAGTAGCCGCCTGGGTCCCTTGAGGCAGTACTGCGCCTGGCCTGCCTGGCAGTTCTCACCCGCGCGGCAGGAGTTGACCATGCAGCCGATGCCGACCAGGTCGCCGAACTGGTGACGGGTGACGTCGGGGCCGGTCCCGGTGACCCGGCCGACGATCTCGTGACCGGGGCCGAGCGGGCTGACCGCCAGCGGGCCGAACGTGCCGTCGACGTAGTTCATGTCGGAATGGCAGATCCCGCAGTACAGGACGTCGAGCTTGACGTCGTGCGGGCCGACGTCACGGCTCGATGGTGACGGGAACGAACGGCATTCCGGCTTCGTGGGAGCCGAACGCGTTGACGGTGGTGAGCATGGTGATTCCTTTGCGCAGGTACGAGGTGATGTCAGGCTTCGGGGATGGCGCGTCCGTAGGCCGCGAGGGTGACGTCCGTGGGCTCGGGGCCGCCGCGCCGACCGGTCTCCAGGGCGTCGAGGGACTTCAACTCGTCCGCAGTCAGGGCGAAGTCGAAGACGTCGATGTTCTCCGCGATGCGGTGGGGCTTGGTCGACTTGGGGATCACCGAGCGGCCCTGCTGGATGCCCCAGCGCAGCAGCACCTGGGCCGGGCTCTTGCCGTGCACCTCGGCGATCGCAGTGACGGCCGGGTCCTCAAGGACGCTCCTGCGGTCGTCGCCGTATCCCGGGTAGAAGGTGATGCCGCCGATGGGAGACCACGCCTGGTTGAGGATGCCGTGCTCGACGTCGAAGTCGAGGACCGCGCGCTGCTGGAAGTACGGGTGGATCTCCAGCTGATTGACAGCGGGCACGACCGTGGTGGTGTCGAGCAGCGTCGTCAGGTGGTCGACCATGAAGTTGCTGACGCCGATCGCCCGGACCTTGCCGTCTGCCAGGAGCCGCTCCAGGGCGCGGTAGGCGGCAAGGGTCCTGTCGAGGTCCGACGGCAGCGCCTGGTGCAGGATCAGCAGGTCGATCCGGTCCACGCCGAGCTTGGCGGCGCTCTTGTCGAAGCCGTGCAGGGTCTCGTCGTAGCCGTAGTCGCTGATCCAGATCTTCGTCTCGATGAAGATGTCGTCGCGGGGCACGGCGGAGGCGCGGATGGCCTGGCCGACCTCACGTTCGTTGCCGTACGCGGCGGCGGTGTCGATGTGGCGATAACCGAGTTCGAGCGCGGCGGTGACGGCGGCCCGGGTCTCGTCCGGCGGGGTCTGGAAGACACCGAGTCCGAGAGCGGGCATCTCGACGCCGTTGTTGAGGGTGAGGGTCTGCATCACAGGGACCTTTCGTGCGGCCGGGTACGTGCGGGGACGATGAGGGTGAGGGTGGCCCCGAGGGCCAGGGCAAGCAGGGCAGCGGATCCGGTCAGCGCGGCACCCGAGCGGGCCGCGATGTCGGCGGCCCCGTGACCGGTGGAGACGGAGGCGGCCAGGGCGGTCAGGATGCTCAGGCTCAGCGCGCTGCCGATCTGGTGCACGGTGTTGACCAGGCCCGAGGCGGCCCCCGCGTCCGCAGGGGCGACGCCGTCGACGCCGCTGGAGGTCAGCGGGGCCGGCACCAGGCCCTGGCCGGCGCCGATGAGCACCATCGGCAACGCCACGCCCGTCGGGTAGGGCGTGTGCATGTCGAGCCGGCTGAGCCACACCATGCCCACCATGGTCAGGGCGAGGCCGGTGCTGAGCACCTGCGGCCTGCTCGCCCGCTCAAGCAGCCGCGGCACCTGGACGGCGAAGACGACGTTGACCAGCGTCATCGGCAGGAAGGCGAGACCGGCCCGCAGCGGCGTCCAGTGGTAGACGCTCCGTACGAACTGCGCAGTGAAGAAGAAGAACCCGATCATCGCGCCCATGTAGAGCATTCGGGTGACGTAGGCGCCGCTGCGCTCACGGCTGGCGAACAGCCGCAGTGGCATGAGGGGATGCGCGGCCCGCCGCTCCACCAGGACGAACAGGGCCGGCGGTGGCCGGAGCGGTCCAGCCGATGTCGGTGGCGACCACGATGCCGAAGACCAGAGCGGTGGAGCCCGCAGTCGCCAGGAGCGCCCCGGCGACGTCGAAGCGGCCGCCATGGCGTTCGGTCGCGGGCAGGAACCGCACGGTCAGCGCCACCATCGCGATGCCGACCGGGACATTGAGGAAGAACCCCGCCCGCCACGAGATCAGGTCGGCGACCAAGCCGCCCACCACCAGGCCGAGAGCCGCGCCGAGCCCGGCCACCGCACTGTAGGCGGCCATCGCCCGGTTACGGGCCCGGCCCTCGGCGAAGCTGCGGGCGAGCAGCGACAGAGCGGAGGGGGCCAGGATCGCCGCCCCGACGCCCTGCAGCGCCCGAGCTCGGGGCGGCGTGGATTCCGCTACGGCGACCTCGCCGGTCCCGTCGTACTTGGGTGCTGCGCGCACGGTGGTGTCCTTCGCTTCGGCGCGAGGCCCAGATCCCGATGCGCCCGAGGTGGGGCCGTCGGCCGCTCACGCGTCACGCCCCTGTGCTCCCTGGGTGTCCAGGAACTCCGTGATCTGGGCTGCACCGGTTCGCTGTAGCCAGGTGGGGAAGTCCATCGCAGCGGGGTGGATCCGTCGTGTGGCGGGGATGTCGGCGCGGTAGCCGTGTTCGCCCAGCCACTCGTGGGCGAACGCGAACTCCTCGTTGACAGCCCGGATCGTTTCCATCGGGATCTGGGCGTAAGGCAGCGGGCGATTGATGGCCGCTTCGATGTGCGCGGCGAGCTGGACCGGGGTCAGTTCGTCGCCGGCAAGGGCCGTCGCCCGCCCGATCCACTCCTGGGGCCGGGAGAAGGCCAGTGCGGTGACGACGCCGACGTCGTCCACGGCCATGATCTGCAGCGCAACGTCCGGGGCGATGCCCGAGACCAGGCTGCCACCTTGGAGGGCATATTCACCGGTGTAGTTCTCCATGAAGGAGACCGGCCGCAGAATCGTGGCGGGCAGGCCGAGCTTCGTGAGGTGTTGTTCGATCCGCCACTTACTGATCAGGTTCTGCGGCAACATCTCACTGTCATGGCGGTCCGCGCCGGCGACCGAACTGAAGACGAGGTGCCTGATGTTGGCGATTTGGGCGGCCTCGGCGATGTTCATTCCCCAGCGGACCTCGTCGTCCGCAGAGAAGTCGGGTGCCGTGCCGGGGGAACCCACCGTGGGCTGGACGCTGAAGAGACCGTAGGCGCCTTCGGCAGCATCTACGAGAGAGGAGATGTCCTCCATCTCCGCACGTACGATCCGCGCTCCGGCACGCGCCAGGGCCTTTGCCGGTGCCCCCTCCGGATTGCGCGTGAGCGCGCGCACCTGCCAGCCACCGTCGAGCAAATGCCTGGTCACCGCCCGGCCCTGCAGGCCAGTCGCGCCTGTCACCACGATGGTCTTGTCCGTCAACTCCACTTTCTCTCCTGGATTTCGCACGCACCAGGGAGGACTCCCCGTAAGTGGGGTGGCCCTCCGGTTAATGGTCGTTACGATATGGAGGGCCACCCCGGTTAGCAAGCCGTCAGGAGATTCCGTGCCCCAAGACGCCACAGTGCCGTCCTCACCCAGGCGGCCCATGCGCGCCGACGCGCGGCGCAACTACGACCGAATCCTGGCCGCTGCCGGGGCCGCTATTGCCCAGCACGGCGCCGAAGCCTCCCTGGAGGAGATCGCCCGACACGCCGGGGTCGGCTCAGCCACACTGCACCGGCACTTCCCTTCCCGGCAGGCGCTGCTGGAGGCCGTCTTCAAAGACCGGGTTGAGGCCTTGTGCGCCAAGGCGCACGACCTGGCCGCCGAGCCCGACGCGGGCGCCGCGCTCATCATCTGGCTCCACGCCGTCGGCGCACACGCCGTCACCAACAAGGGTCTGGGGGCATCCCTGATGCCCGGCGCCGACGCCGGCGATCCGACGTTCGGGGACACCTGCCACACGATGATCCTGAACGCCGGCAGCGAACTACTCGCGCGCGCTCACCAGGCGCACGCCGTGCGCCCCGACGTCACCATCACCCAACTGCTCAAACTCGTTGGAGCCATCGCGCTGGCTACCGAATTTGACAGCGACGGCGCCGCCGAGACCGAACGCCTCCTGACGCTCGTCATCGACGGGGTGTGCCCGCCGGGGATAGGGCGGGGGTGATCATTCGACACGCCAAGCGAGGGCTAGGTGTATTGATCACGAGCGTTGTTGACACGGGGGTCTTGATCAAAGGCGAAGACCTCCGGTGTGGTGGAGCTGTCCAGGGCCTGTCTGGGCTTGGGAGACGTCGTCGATGAGCCTGCAACGGCTGGGGAAAGCCGATCTCGTCTGCGATCCGCTGTACCGCTGTTGTCGTCGGATGACAGATTACGCGGCGAGGAACTCTTTCCAGTCGCGGCCGGCGATCAGGGCGTCGTCGCCGGTGAGGTTGGCGCCGGCCCGGTAGGCGCGGCCCACCTTGCCGGGGAGACGGATGGGCAGGGTCCGGCGCGGCTTGGCACCGGCGGCGACGCGCTGCGCGGCGGCCAGTTGGGGCAGCGTGTACACGCCCGGACCGGCCAGGTCGGATACGCGTCCTGCCGGATCCCCGAGGGTCAACTCGGCGAGCCGGGCAGCTACTTTGGCGGCGTCCACGGGCTGGAAACGTAGACCGCCCGGCGCCGGCACCAGCGGCATCCGGCGTATCGCCCCGACCATCTTTAGCAGCAGCTCGTTGACCTGCGCGGCCCGCAGCACGGTCCAGCCGATCCCCGACTCCATGACGGCCCGCTCGGCGCCCGCTTTCGCCCGGAAGTACCCGATCGGCATCGCGTCCGCGCCGACCACCGACACCAGGATCAGGTGCTTCACTGTCCCGGCGGCCCGTGCCGCCCGCACCAGTCGCGCAGTCGCCGCATCGTCGCCTTTCGGGCCACCGGCCAGGTGCAGTACGGTCTCGGCGCCGCCGACCAGCGCCGGGTCCAGTTCACCGTCTGCCAGTAGATCAGCCTGTACGTACTCGACGCGCGGGTCCGGTGCGATGTTCTCGGGACGGCCGCCGCGGGACAGGATACGGACGGTGCGACCGGCCGCGACCAGGAGCGGGACGGTGAGGCGGCCGATGGTGCCGGTGCCACCGGTGACCAGGATGGGGGTGTTGATCTTGCGGGTCATGATGGTGTCTCCTCGGTACGGCACCGTGGTGAGCGGTGCGGGGTCTGCCGTGGTCGTTCTGCTTCACTGACACGGCCGCGCGAGGGGATGTGACAGATGGCGGAGAAATTTCTTCAGTCCGAGCAGTACGAGGCGCACCGCCCTCACTTGCGGGCGGTGGCCTACCGCATGCTGGGCTCGCTCACCGAGGTCGACGACGCACTCCAGGAAGCCTGGTTGCGGGCGAGTACCACCGACATCGCCGATGTCCGCAACATCGGCGGCTGGCTGACCACAATCGTCTCCCGAGTCTGCCTGAACCTGCTCCGCGCCCGGCAGACTCGACGCGAGGAAGACATCGACGGGGCACCCCACACACAGGCCGGGCCGGGGGCGATCGATCCGGCGGCCGAGGCCGAGATGGCGGACGAGGTCGGCGTGGCGCTGCTTGTCGTCATGGAGGCACTGGGACCGGCGGAGCGGCTCGCGTTCGTTCTACACGATCTGTTCGCGGTGTCGTTCGACGACATCGCCGTGATGCTGGAAAAGACGCCGGCCGCCGCCCGCCAACTGGCCAGCCGCGCCCGGCGGCGCGTCCGCGGCACCCAGCCCCCAACCGGGCCGGAACGCCAGGGCCGAAAGCGAGAAGTCGTCGACGCCTTCCTCGCCGCGACCAGAGCCGGGGACTTCGAGGCACTGGTGGGTCTGCTGCACCCGGACGTGGTGCTGACCGCCGACCCGGCCGTGATCCCGACACCCGAACCGGTCGTGGTGCTCGGCGCGCACACCGTCGCCAAGGGTGCGATGGCCGCGACCGGGCGGGCCGCGACGACCGGGGTGGCGCTTCTGGATGGCGAATTCGGGCTGGTGATGGCCGAGGGACGAGGGCTGCGCCTGGTGCTGCGGTTTGCGGTGCAGGGGGAGAGCGGGCTGATCACCGAGGTGGAGGTGGTCGCCAAGCGAGAGACGCTGGCGGGCATTGATGTGACCGCGCCCTGAGGCTGCCGTAGTGGCTCGATGCCGTCCGGCGAGACGACTTCCTCGGCCTCCACACACTCGCCGCAGGACAACCTTCGCCGCCCGCGACCCTGAAGAGAAGTCACTCAGCGGCGAGGATGTCGCGCAGCTCGCGTACAGCGCGCTCCTTGTGGTTCGGGGCTGGCATCGAGCGGTACAGGTCGAGCGCGCGGCGGTGGACGAGTCCGGTGCGGTAGGCATCGGGGAGAGCGTCCAGGGTCGCGACCATGCGTCGGCACGCTTGCTCGGTGTCGCCGTCGTGGTGGAAGCAGGCGGCCGCGTCGATGGTGAGCAGGGAGCGGGTCATGGTGCTGGTCGGTGCGGACAGTTCCAGCGCGTGAGCAGGACCGGCACTTCGGCGACATCAAACGCGTGGACGCCCTCGCGGCCCTACGCACTGCCCTTACCGGCCCGCTGCCGCAGGCCGGGTGCCGCGTGCGGTGTGGGACACGACGTACTTTCGGCGCTGGGCCAACGCCTGCGCACACGAGAGCGTCGACGGGCTGTACCTGCCCACCGAGGACCGCCTCATCTACCAGCAGGTCTTCGACCCGGCGTTCCGAAAGACGTGGGCGGCCTACCTCGAGCACCGCTCCCTGCACCCCGCCCACGGCCCGGGCCTACCACTGACGGTGCGACTGGCTCAGGCGACGGGCGGCGACCTGCCCGCCGACCGCGTGTTTCATCGGCTCCCTGCCCTTGCTGGTGACCGCATCCTCGTATTCCTATGGCTCGGCATGGGGGCGGGGGAGCGGCGGCCGGGCGCTTCGGCGTGGCGCCCGGCCGCCGTCACCGGCCCGGTCTCGCGGCCGGTTTCGTCGGCGCTGCGTTCCGCGTGCCGACGAAGTCTCAAGAGGGTCGCTCAGCTGGGGAGCGCCCATTTCTGGTTGGCACCGGTGTGGCAGGTCCACAGGTGGATCTTGGTGCCGTCCGCCGAGGAGACCCCGGAAGCGTCCAGGCACTTGCCCGACTGCGGGTTCCTCAGCGTGCCGTCGGTCTGAGGCACCCATTTCTGGGCACCGGTGCTGTTGCAGCCGTAGAGCTGCACCTTGGTGCCGTCGGTCGTGCCGCTGCCGCTGACGTCCATGCACTTGCCCAGGGCGCGCAGTGTGTCGTCCGTGCCGACAGTCCACTTCTGGGCGGCTGTCTGGTTGCACGTCCACAACTGGATCTGTGTGCCGTCGGCGCTCGAACCGTTGGCGACGTCGACGCACTTGCCGCCGATGCCGGTGACAGCGCCTTCCCGGGGTCCGGTCGTGCCTGCTAGTTCCTTGATGCGGATGTTGCGGAAGGACACGTCGTCGCCCTCGCCGTGGTTCTGCAGGCCGATGTGGCCCTGTTGGAGGCTGCGGGCGGGATCGGTGTTGGTGAAGTCGTTGATCTTGTGGCCGTTGAGGAGGAGCTGCAGGCGCTCGCCCTCGACCCGGATCTCGTAGGTGTTCCACTCCCCCGGCGGGTTCAGGGCCGCGTCCCGGGCGGCGAGGTCAGCGGACTTGAACCCGTAGATGGAGCCGGTGGTGCGCTCGAGGGTGTCGGTGGCGTCGATCTGGATCTCGTACCCGTTGTTGACAGCGGACCACGGGTCGTCGGAGGCGGGGAAGCCCACGAAGACACCGGAGTTGTCGTCACCGGCCAGGCGCCAGTCGAGCTTCAGGGAGTAGGACTTGTACTCCTTCGCCTGGTACCAGAACAGGCCGAGGCCGCCCCGGGAGGTCAGGGTGTTGTCGGCGTTGGCGAAGGAGCCCGGACCGGCCTGCTTCCAGCCAGTGGTCCCGGAGGTGCCGAACAGGGTGGTGTAGCCGGTCTCCGGGCGGCAGTCGGCCTCCGTCATCTCCGCGGCCCAGCGGATGCCGCCGAGCAGATGGCGGCGGAAGACGGGGTCGGCGTAGGAGTCCTCGGTGTGGCCGCCGCCGGTGTAGAAGGTGCGCCCTCCTTCGTAGTCCTTGCACCAGGCGATGGGGTGGTCGCCTCCCATGGTGCCGCCGCTGTAGGTGGACTCGTCGAGCGAGGCCAGGACGTGGGCCGAACTCCGCGGGTTGGTGCGGTAGTCGTACCATTCGTCGGTCCGCTGCCAGGTGGAGGCGAGGTGGGCGGTGGCGTCGTGGGCGCGGTCCTCCACCTTCACGGTGGCCGGCTGGATGTGTGGGTGGGACTTGAACAGGGCGCCGGCCAGGCCGCTGTACCAGGTCCAGTCGTACTCGGTGTCGGCCGCCGCGTGGATGCCGACGTAGCCGCCGCCCGACTGGATGTATCCCTCGAAGGCGTTCTGCTGGGCGGTGTTGAGGACGTCTCCGGTGGTGGAGAGGAAGACGACGGCCTCGTAACCGCTGAGGTTGGCCGGGGTGAAGGCGGCGGCGTCCTCGGTCGCGGTGACAGTGAAGTTGTTGGCGGTGCCCAGCTGGCGCAGGGCGGTGATGCCTTCGTCGATGGAGGAGTGGCGGAAGCCGGCGGTCTTGGAGAAGACCAGCACGTCGTACGCGGGGTCCGCGGCCACCGCCGCTGCGCGGACGTGGGCGGCCGGCGCCGGTTCGGAGGCCGTGGAGACCGCCGTGGGCAGGACGGCGGCGCCGAGCAGGCCGCAGGCGGCCCAGCGGGCGAGACGGGTGAGTCGTCGGCTCATGTCAGGGTCCACTTCTGATTGGCGCCGGTGTGGCAGGTCGACAACTGGATCTGTGTCCCGTCGGCGCTCGCTCCGTCGGCGGCCTCCGCGCATTTGCCGCCGATTGCCTTGGGCACACCGCCGGGCGCGGTGGCGCCGCTGGTGGTGAAGGTGAAGTCGTCGAGGTCGAAGAGGGGGCCGCTGCCGCCGGCGAAGGTGCAAGCCGGGCGGTGGTCAGGTACCGCGCTCACGTCCCGGAAGGTGTCCCAGCCGCCGGTCACGGCTCCTCGCGGGCGGAGTCGAGTGGGCCGTCGGTCCTTAGGGAGGACGGCGCCAGCCGGAAGGCCGAAGGGGGCGAAGCCGCAGAGCCGGTGGCGGGTGCGGCGGCGGCGGAGGGTGCCGTCCCGTGGGGTGTGCAGGACGGGCCGGTCGGGCAGCACGGCGCGGGTCATGGGCTCGCCGGGCTGGGCGGTGTGGGCACCCGCGGCGGCGAGCAAAGTGCAGGCGAGCGCCGCGTGGGGTCTGGTGTGTCTCCTGTGCACGCGCATCCTCCGTGTGATGACGGGGCGAGGTCTGGAGCACAGGCGCACGCTGTCGCGCCGAGGGACTGGGGTACCTCGGAGGGAGGGCGTTCCGCCCTTGTCGTTCGGTATAGGGCAGGAAGGTATTAGCTTTTTCATGCACCAGAAACCCCTTTGACATACATGGCCGTAACTTTTTCCAGCCGAGAGACAAAGTGGCTGGAGGAGGCCCCGGGGTGATGATCTTCATGCGCCTCTCCCATCCCAAGTCGGCTCAGGGGAGAAGGACTACAGGGAATCTGCTGCAAACTTTGTGCATGCTCGTGACAAAGTATGGACGCGCCCGGGGGAAGTCCCTACTGTGTGCGACGCGGGGATGAGACGACGGTACGTGCCCCAAGCGTCACCGTCCGCATTGCCGCAACTCTCCGTATCCGGAACGACGGCGCGCTCCGGCGGCGGTGGATTCTGCGCTTAGCCCCATTTACGTTCCCCGACCTCGGGGGACCTACAGGAGGTCACGTGTATCCACGGCTGTTCTCCCTCCGACTCGGCAGACGTCTGGCCGTCACGCTCAC
This sequence comes from Streptomyces sp. NBC_00887, assembly GCF_045207585.1. Classification (NCBI taxonomy): domain Bacteria; kingdom Bacillati; phylum Actinomycetota; class Actinomycetes; order Kitasatosporales; family Streptomycetaceae; genus Streptomyces; species Streptomyces sp. NBC_00887. The sequence continues at coordinate 2,807,829 of NZ_CP108788.1, read as the reverse complement.
CGTCCCGTTACTGGCCCTCGGCCTGTCGCTCCCCGCGAGCGCGGCCGCCCCGCAGGCCGCACCTCTTCCCCCGCAGGAACCGGGTGTGACACTCCGCGTCTTTGACGTGCAGACGTCGCTGAAGGCGATCTGTACCCTCAAGCCCGGACAGACCCCGAACATCGACAAGAAGATGTCGGTGATCAACTGGACCTCCGACGCAGACTTCGGGCTTGCGTCCAACTTCGTCACCCAGGTCACCGGGAACCTCGACGTCGCCGCGGCCGGCAGCCACACCTTCCGCCTGGCCAGCGATGACGGTTCCCACCTCTACGTCGATGACAAGCTGGTCATCGACCACGACGGACTGCACGGCTCCGACCTGCCCGAGGACGGCACGGTCTCACTGACGGCCGGCTACCACTCCCTGCGGATCGAGCACTTCGAGGCGGGTGGTGGCCAGCAGATCACGCTCTCTTGGAAACCCCCGGGCGCCTCCGGCTTCAACGTCGTACCGAACTCTGTGCTGAGCACCGACGCAGGCGTTGTACGCGTCACATCGCCGGGCCGGAAAGAGTGTGAAGGCTCCCTCGACGCGCCCGGTGACGGTCTGCCGCTGACCGAGGTCCACCCGAACTACACCTTGACGAACCTACGGCCGGCTGGCTTCGAACCCCAGGTCTCCGCCATGGACTGGTTGCCTGACGGCCGCCTCGCGGTGACCACCTGGGGCGGCACGGACAACAGTACGGGCGAGGTGTACCTGCTGAGCAACGTCACCGGGGCCACCGGACCCGACAAGGTGACGTACAAGAAGATCGCGAGCGGCCTGAAGGAGCCGATGGGCGTCAAGTACGTGGACGGCAAACTCTATGTCTCCCAGAAGCACGAGCTGACGGAGCTGAACGACACCAACGGCGACGGCGTCACCGACCAGTACAAGCGGATAGCCACCTGGCCGTTCGGTAACAACTTCCACGAGTTCGCCTTCGGCCTGCTGTACAAGGACGGGTTCTTCTACCTGAACCTGTCGGTGTCCATCAACTACGGCGGCGCCACCACGGACCCGCAGCCGGCACCGAACCGCGGAACCACGATCAAGGTGAACAAGGCGAACGGAGAAGTCAGTTACGTCGCCGGTGGCCTGCGCACCCCCAACGGCATCGGGTGGGGACCGGACGGCGACATGTTCGTCACCGACAACCAGGGCGGCTGGCTGCCTTCGTCGAAGCTGGTGCACATCAAGCAGGACCGCTTCTTCAATCACTACATGAACCCGGACGGGCCCTTCGACTCCCGGCCGGTGACTAAACCGGTGCTGTGGCTCCCACAGAACGAGATAGCCAACTCGCCCAGCACGCCTCTTCAATTGAAAGATGGCCCCTTCGCCGGCCAGATGCTGTTCGGCGACGTGACGTACGGGGGCATCCAGCGCGCGTTCCTGGAGAAGGTCGGCGGTGAGTACCAAGGGGCGGTCTTCCGCCTCACGCAAGGGCTGGAAGCCGGTGTCACCCGGATCAGCGTCGGCCCGGACGGCGCCCTCTACGCAGGCGGACTGGGTGCGGGCGGCAACTGGGGCCAGGAGGGCAAGCTCAGCCACGGCCTGCAGAAGCTGACGCCGAACGGCACCAACGCCTTCGACATCCGCGCCATGCGCGCCGTCCCGGGCGGTTTCGAGCTGGAGTACACCCAGCCGGTGTCGACGGAGACAGCGGCCAACCTGGCCGGACGCTACAAGATCAAACAGTGGCGCTACGTGCCGACCGCGGCGTACGGCGGCCCCAAGGTCGACGAGGAGAGCCTCACCGCCCAGTCGGCCACCCTCTCCGCCGACCGCAAGACGGTCACGCTGACGATCCCCGGGCTCAAGGCCGACCGAGTCGTCCATGTGCGCTCGGCCCGCCCCTTCAGTGCGACGGACGGCAAACAGCTCTGGAGCACCGAGGCCTGGTACACAATGAACCAGCTGCCCGGAGTGACGTCCCGGACCGGCGAGGTGAAGGGAGCCAACGGTAAGTGCCTGGACGTGGACAACAGCAGCACCGCCGACGGCACGAAGATCCAGCTGTGGAACTGCAACGGCACCGCGGCCCAGAAGTGGACGGTTTCCGGTGACGGAACCGTGCGAGCCCTGGGCAAGTGCCTGGACATCGACAACGCCGGCACTGCCGACGGCACGAAGGTGCAGCTCTACGGCTGCAACGGCAGTGCGGCCCAGACCTGGCAGCCTCGGGCCGACGGCACTGTACTCAACCCGCAGTCCGGCAAATGCCTCGACGCGTCCGGGGGCGTCTGGAACGACGGCACACCGGTCCATCTGTGGGCCTGCCACACCGGTCCCAACCAGAAGTGGGCACTGCCGTAGCACAGCGGCCCGATTGCATCTAAAGGTGAGACCTGACCCCATGAGGCGAGGGCTGGAGTGCACATCTCCGGCCCTCGCTTCGGTTGGCGCCCCCGGCCGTCAATTCGACGCTGTTGTTGGGCCCCGTTCGTCTCCGTCAGCCGGGCACGGAGAGCTCGGCTCGCGCAACCCCGTGGTCATCACCCCCGGCGCGCTCGCTGCACGCGGGGCAACCCTCGTAGGCGAGTACATCGGCTCGGTCACCCGCAGCCAGGGCCAGCTGTGCACCAAGCCGGGTCTGCTCTTCCTGCCCGAAGGCCACGGGCTGGACGAATATCTCCAGCAGGCCATCTCTGCGGCCTCGCCAGTGCCCATGCTGGGACCGTGGATCGCCGACGCCTACAGTGCGACTGTCGACGAACTGGCCGCGCACCCCGCTGTCCGCCGCATCGAGGCTGCGACCGTGCCCGATTCACCCGCCAGGCGCTGGCGCGCCTCGTCCTGTGCGATCACGCAGCGGCTCGAGCGGTCGAACAGTCCCGGATCGCCCTCGGCAGGCCACCGTCAGACCCACTTGTGGGCGGTCGCACGCGAGATTCCCATCCCGTCGGCCACCTGCGCGACCGGGCGGCCGGAGCAGACACGTTGGATCAACAGCCGGCTGCCATGAACAGTCAGCCGGGCATTGCGGTGGGACATCAAGATCCCCGTGTCGACAACGCTCGTGATCAATACACCTAGGCCGCGTCCGCAAGGCCAGGGTCGCCCTCGCCTGCCTGCAACTCTGGCTCCATGGCTTGGCGGACACGACCTGGGCCCGTTTGGCAGTAGCCCGGCGGGCCTCTGTGCCACAGCTCATGTGCCCAGTCAGTACAGGCCGGCCCGGCGCGCCACGTCCTCCCCGTGCTGCATCCTGTTGCGCGCGTCGTCGCCGAGCGCCGTCATCACGCCCGCTACGACGGTTTCCAGGACGGCGAGGGTCGGCACGAGGCTGTCGTAGGGGGAGGGAGCCGTGACCCGGCTGGGCAAGACCACCTCGGCGTGCGGTGCGGCGGGGGAGAGCCAGGTGTCGGTGAACAGGACGACCTTGCCGCCCTGCTCGTGTACGAGGGCGGCCAGGGTGGTCTTGTCGCTCTCGTAGCGGCGATAATCGAAGACGACCAAGACGTCGCGCCGAGTGAGAGCGGCGAGAACGGCGGTGCGCTCGACGTCGCGGTCGGGGAGGAATCGCACATCGTCCCGCAGCTGCATCAGGTGCAGGCCGAGGTACTGGGCGAGCAGGTGCGTGAAGCGACCGCCGGCGAGTGTGATGCGGCGTTTGCGGTCGGCCAAGAGCCTCACCGCGTGTTCGAAGTCGTGCGGCGGGAGCTCGGCCAGGGTGGCGGTGACCGCGCCGGTGAAGACCTGACTGCCGTGCCTGAGGAGCGCCGAGTCTGGGTTCGGGTCTTCCTCCGCGCGGCCGAAGTCGGCTGACTCGTAGAGCGAGAGCGGCGAGGCGTTGCGTTCGTCGAGTTCCTCGCGCAGGGCGGCCTGGAAGTCGGGGAAGCCTCGGTAGCCGAGCCGGTTTACGAAGCGGATCACCGTGGGCGCGCTGACGGTGGCCCGTCCGGCGAGTACGGCTACAGTCTCAAATCCGGCCGCCGGGTAGCCGGCGAGGAGCACGCGGGCGACCTTGCGTTCGGCGGGGCTGAGTTCGCCCAGCTTCTCCCGGATGTCGTCGGCGAGGGCGCCTGAGGCCATCGTCTACGGCTCCCTTCTAGGTATGTGGGTGTCCGGTGAGCCTACTGGCGGGACCGATCGCTGATCACGAGCGGTCCCGCTTCAGGGCGCGGCGGCTAGCGGGCGGTGATGCTGATACTCATTCCGGTCAGGGTCTGAGAGGTTGAACCGTCGCCGCTCCAGGCGGTGAACCCCGGCACCTTGGCGAAGGTGACCGTGAAGCGCGGCCCGTTCTCGTACGTGGTGGCCGCAGCAGTTTGCTGGGCGTTGGTCGCGGCCAGGGAGCGGGCGGTAGTGAGGAAGGAATAGGGGACGCCTGCCGGGTTGGCCGCGGAGTAGAACACGTCGGCGTTGGCAGGCACAGGAGCGTTCGAGCGCGGCGCGAGCGGGCGCTTGTCTACGGCCGGAAAAGTAAGCCATCGGCGCGGATCGTACCGGTCACCCTCGGTCAAATAGCTGTACCGCACTCCCCTCAGCGACCAGTTCCCTTCGCGTGCCGTGCGGGCTCGGCGCAGGTCGAGAACGGCCACCCCGCGCTGTCCGAGGACTCGTAGCCGTTCGTGGACTCTGCCGGAGTGTTCCACGACGAGGGCAGTGTTCTCCTCCAGGGCGTATACGCGGTCGTGGCCGGTATCGGAGGCCAGCCGTATCGCCCGGCCCTCGCGGCCGTACGCCCCGGTGTGGGTGTCGATCAGGCCGGACTTGAGGAAGCCGAAGCCGCCTTCGGGCTCGTACCCGAGCCGGGTCGCGTCCGCGAAGTAGCCCGGACTGCTGCCGTCCCGCAGACCCTCGTACGACTCGCCGCCCGTGACCATGTCGGCTCCCGCGACGATCTGCGCCCCGGCGCTGGACCCGGCCACCACCGCGCCGGCTGCCAGCTTGGCCCGGATGGCGGCCAGCACCTTGGAGTCGGTGTGCGCGGAGCCGTGCAGGAGGGTGGTGAGGTAGCGGGACTGGTCGCCACCGCCGAAGAAGAAGCCGGTCATCGACTCGACCTGGCGGACGACGGCGTCGGAGTCGGCGTTCGTGATGTGGTCCAGGTCGACGGGGATCCACTGGGCGTTGGCCGCCCCGTGCCGCTCGAACAGTCCGGCGTAGTAGACGCCGTTGCACTCGGAGTTGCTGCACTTCTCGGGGTCGGCGGCGTCGGGGTCCTGGCTGGCGGGAACGGAGGAGGCGGTGAGCACGCCGATTCGCGCGCGGCCGCCTCCGGCCCGTTCGATGATCTCGCCGTAGACCTGCTTGTTGTCATCCTTGAGGCCGCCGCCGACGAGCACCAGTGAACCGCTGTGAGGCGACGGGCGGTGAGAGTTCGCGGCGATTGCCGGGATGGCCGCCAGGGCTAGCGCAAGCACGGCGGTGCCGCTGGTGAGGGCAGTGCGCCGGGAGCAGGTCGGGGTGTGCATGGGACCTCCGGGGTGTCGGGGCTGGTGGTGCCTGTGCGGCGCCTGACGAGACGATGCGGCACAGGCCGTTGAGGGGGGTCAGCAGTGCCGAGCGTCGCCCAGCGTGGCGACGAGGGCGGCGAGGAGAGCGACGCGGCCGGGTACGGTCGTGGTGTCGAGCCACTCCTCGGGGCTGTGGTCGGCCCCGCCGACGGGGCCGAGACCGTCGAGGACCGGGACGCCCACGCCCGCGATGATGTTGGCGTCCCCGACCCCGCCGGTGGAGGCCGCTCCCAGACCGATGCCCAACTCGCCCCCCAGGGCGCGTGCGTGGGCCATCATGCGATGCGTAGCCTCTGTGTCCTCCATGGGCGGGCACAGGTCGAGCTGCTCCACGACGACAGAGGTGCCGGTTACGGCGGGCCGGGCGGCGGCCCGTTCGATGGCTGACCGGGCCCGCACGATTCCTGCCGCTGTGGCCGAGCGGACCTCGACCCGCAGTTCTGCCTCGGGACAGACAATGTTGGTACGGGTTCCGGCCCGGACCACACCGACGTTGACGGTCACATCCTCCCAGCGGCCGTTCAGGGCTTGTAGGGCGACCACCAGGTGTGCGGCGGCGAGAGCGGCGTTCGCACCGCGCTCGGGTTCGATACCCGAGTGTGCGGCGCGGCCGGTCACAGTGACAAGGAAGTCGGCGACGCCCTTGCGGGCGATGACCAGGTCTCCGTTCTCACGTGCGCACTCCAGCGCGAGGGCGTAGTGCGCGCCCCGGGCGGTGTGCTCGGTGACCGTGCGGCTGGCAGGGGATCCGATCTCCTCGTCGGGGGTGGCGAGGAAAACCACCTCCTCGTACTCCTCCAGACCGGCTTCAGCGAGGATCTCCAGAGCGGTGAGGCCGGCGAGCAGACCGCCCTTGTCGTCACTGACTCCCGGCCCGTGGGCCAGTGGCCCACGGACGGTGAAGGGACGTTGGGCGGCGACGCCGTCGTCAAAGACGGTGTCCATGTGCGCGGCCAGAAGAATCCTGCGCCCGCCCTGGTCGGCCCCGAGCCGACCGCGCCTGCGGGCGATCAGGACGTCCCCGGTGCGAGCGCCGCCCGCCGGGCCGGGTGCGACGCGCTCGACTGTGAAACCGAGCGTGGTCAGGCGGTCGGCTGTCCAGTCAGCGACCAGGTCGACCCCGGCCGGACTGTGGGAGCCGGAGTCGATGGCGACGAGTTCGGCCAGGTCGGACAGGAACCCTTCGAGGCGGGCCTCGGCGTACGGGAGCAGTTCCAGAGCACGGGGACGCTGCCGGGAGGGTGCGGTCACAGGACTTTGGACAGGAAGGCACGGGTGCGCTCCTGCGCCGGCTCGACCAGCACCTGCCGGGGGTCCCCCGCCTCGACCACGACGCCGTCGTCCATGAAGACCGCGGTGTCCCCGACCTCGCGGGCGAACCCGATCTCGTGGGTGACGACGACCATGGTCATGCCGTCCGTCGCCAACTGCCGCATGACGTCCAGGACATCACCGACCAATTCGGGGTCGAGTGCGGAGGTCGGCTCGTCGAAGAGCATCAATTTGGGTTTCATGGCGAGCGCGCGGGCAATGGCTACGCGCTGCTGCTGGCCGCCGGAGAGCTGGGCGGGGTAGTGGCCAGCCCGGTCAGCCAGGCCCACCTGGTCGAGGAGGCGCCGGGCGTCGGCGCGGGCGGCCGCGGTGCTCGCGCCGACGACTCGCACGGGCGCCTCCATGATGTTCTGCTCGGCGGTCAGGTGCGGGAAGAGGTTGAAGCGCTGGAAGACCATGCCGATGTCACGGCGGTGGGCGGCGATCTCCTTCTCCCGCAGTTCGTGGAGGCGGCTGCCGTGCCGGCGGTAGCCGACGAGGTCGCCGTCCACTGCCAGCTTGCCGCCGTCGATCTTCTCCAGGTGGTTGATGCAGCGCAGGAAGGTGGACTTGCCCGACCCCGAGGGGCCGAGCAGACAGCACACCTGGCCGCGTTCGACGGTCAGGTCAATGCCCCTGAGGACCTCGAGCTTTCCGAAGTGCTTGCGCACGCCGCGGGCGTGCACCATGGGCGCGCTCAACGGCCCTTCTCCTTCTTGTCCGTGCGCGTGATCACCGGTGCGGACCCGGAGAACATCCGTCGCAAGGGCGAACTGTGGTCGCCGCGCGCGGAGCCCCGGCCGTAGCGCCTCTCCAGCCAGGTCTGCGGGATGCTCAGCAGGCTGACCAGGGCCAGGTACCAGAGGGATGCGACGACGAGCATCGGGATGACCTGATAATTCTGCGCGTACACATCCTGGATATTCGACATCAGGTCGTGTGCGGCAATGACCGAGACCAGCGCGGTCATCTTGAGCATGTTGATCGTCTCGTTGCCCATCGGCGGGATGATCACACGCATGGCCTGCGGGAGCACGATCCTGCGCATGGTCAGGGTCGGTCGCATGCCGAGCGAGTGCGCGGCCTCGGCCTGTCCGGTGTCGACGGATTGGATGCCGGCCCGGACGATCTCCGAGGCGTACGCAGCCTCGTTGAGCCCGAGAGCGAGCAGCGCGGCGATCGTCGGTGTGAGCAGGGTGTTGGTATCGGCCTGGATGAACGTGATGTCCGTGAAGGGGATGCCGATGAGGACGCTTTTGTAGAGGGCGCCGGCGTATCCCCAGAAGATGATCTGGACGAGCAGCGGGGTGCCACGGAAGGCCCAGACGAAGAGGGACGACAGGCCGTACAAGACCGGGTTGGACGACAGGCGCATGACGGCAATGACGGTTCCGAGCACCAGCCCGAGCGCCATGGACGCCACGGTCAGCCAAAGGGTCGTGGCCAGGCCGTCGAAAATCAGGTCGGCGAGGATGTAGTCGCCGATGATGTCCCAGCGCAAATTGGCGTTGGTGGCGAGCGAGCCTACGAGGCCCGAGAGCGAGACAACGGAGACCAAGGCGGCGATCCAGCGGCCGTAGTGCCGTACAGGGACGACGGTCAGGTCCTCGTCTGCAGGTGCGTCGCGGTCGTGGTCGCGGGGGGTGCCGGCAAGAGCTGCGGTGGCCATCTCTAGTCGACCGCCGCGTTCCGGGTGGCTTCCTTCACAGCGATGGAAGCGACGCCGTACTTATCGAAGATCTTTGTGGCGGTGCCGTCGTCGATCAGAGACTGGAGCGCCTTCTGGATTGCGTCGGTCAGCTCGGGGAGCTTTTTGGAGACGGCGATGCCGTTGGGCGAGGCGTTGTAGCCGCCGTTGGCGGCCGGGTCGTCGACGACCTCGAAGGCCTTGCCGCCGTCGGCGGTCTTGGCGGTCCAGCCGGCCGCCGGCTTGGTGAGCACCTGGGCCACCACCTTGTCCGCGCGCAGCGCGAGCTGTGCGTCGGAGTCCTTGGGGAAGGTCTGGATGCCGATCTCGCCCTCGCCCGCCTTCTTACAGACCGCCTGGTGGGACTTCAGCAGGTCGAGCTGGTTGGTGGCGGCCTGGACGGCGACGTTCTTGCCGCACAGGTCGTCGAGGGTGGTGACCTTCTCCGGATTGCCCTTGGCGACCATGATCCCGGAGCCGGAGACGGAGTAGTCGACGAAGTCGACGACGGCCTGCCGCTCCTTGTTGTCGGTCATTGCCGACATCGCCACATCGAACTTCCCGGCCTGGATGGCGGGCACTATCCCGTCGAACTTCTGCGGGGTGAAGGCGAACTTCACACCGAGCCGGGCTCCGATGGCCTGCCCGAGGTCGTAGTCGAGCCCGGTGAGCTCGCTCTTCCCCTCGGTCACGAACATCTCGAAGGGCGCGTACGGCACGTCGGTCGCGACCCTCACCGTGCCGGACTTCTTCACGGCGTCGGGGAGTGCGTCATGGAGCTTCGCATCCTTCTTCACGCTCACCCCGGCGACCTCGACGGCCGCCGGAGGCTTCGCGCCACCGGTCGCGGACGCGGTCCCGTCTCCGTCGCCGCAGGCCGCGAGGGCGAGCAGGGCGGTGGTCGTCAGGGCGGCTGCCGTCGCGCGGCGGGGCACGTGGATGTGGTTCACGATCGTTCCCTCCCGAAGGATTCCAGCCGACGGTGATTTTCTCGGTCGGCTCGATCCAGAAGTTACACATCAGTTATCGATTTGAATAGATGTAACGAGTGTTACGAAGAGGTGACGAGGCGAAGTGATGCCGGAAACAGGCCGGGAGCACGCTGTGGGCGGCTGCTCCGGCTGATGGAGACAGCCGTGCTGCGGTTACCGAAAGGGTGTGCGCAACCTGGATGGCGTTACATCTGGCGCATGTGGCGCCGCATCTGTACTTTCCATCACCACCGGATCAGTGCCGGTCGTCAGTCACCCCGTCCCCCTTCCCAGGGAGAACTCCATGGTGTTCCGCCTCCCCACCCTTGCCGCGCCCGCTGCTCCCGAGCAGGTCGCCGAATCCGCGTCCCCGCCTCCGTACGGACGGCGTACGCTGCGCCTGGCGACCTGCCTGGCCGCGTCCCTGGCCCTGGTGCTCCCCGGCCTTGTCGCGGCGGACCCCGCCCATGCTTCGGCCAAGCGGGTCCGCCTGGGCAGTTCGGCCGACGTCACCCGTCCTATGTGGTCGGGTCCCGCACATACCATGAACGGCTCCGGTGCGGTTGTCCCCGCGACCATGGCCAAGGCTGTAGACGCGATCCGCGGCGGAACCGGCACCTTGGACGTCGTCGTCATCGCCGGTTCGGCCCCCACCTCGGGAAGTGCGACGCCTGAGTGCGACACGATCACCGGTGTGGCCGGCGTCAACTCCTGTACCACGTGGACCCTGACCAGCCGAGCCGACGGCAACAACAGCGCGGCCAACACCGACATCCGCAACGCCGAGTTCGTCTACTTCGCCGGCGGCGACCAGTGCGACTACGCCGACTGGAAGGGCACCGCCCTCCAGAACTCCGTGAAATCCGTTGTCGCAAAGGGAGGCGGTTCCGGTGGCGGCAGTGCGGGCCACCACATCAACAGCGCCATCGTCTACGACGCTTGCGACGGCAGCGTCACCTCGGACGAAGCGCTGTACGACCCCTACGACCCGGCGATCACCTTCACCACGGGCATGTTCACCTGGCCGAACTACGCCAACACCATCAACGACTCCCACTTCGTCACCCGCGACCGCATGGGCCGCACCATGGCCTTCGTTGCCCGCGCCATCGAAGACGGCCTCACCACCGGCGGAGCCGCCTGGGGCGTCGGCGTCGAGGAGGGCGGCTCCCTGTTCATTGACAAGAACGGCGCCGCCACTGTCGCCGGAGCCGACACCTTCGTCGTCCTGGGTGACCACCGCCCCGAACGCGCCGATCCCGACCGGTACCTGACTTACTACGACTACAAGATCTGGCGCCTGCGCCCCGGTCAGACCTATGACTTCAAGAACCGCCCCACCTGCGGCTACTACCTGCGCAGCATCGTCACAGGCGTCGCCGACAGCAATCTCTACAACGGGATCCCTGTCACGAACTGCGGGTGACGCGTGCGGCACGGAACAGCGCGCGGCGGTGACTGTCACCGTCGCGCGCTGTTCCTGTCGGTGCGTTATCCCGCCACGCTCTCCAGCAGCGACTGCGAGCCTGCGGTGATCAGGCCGAGGACGACGAAGTCCAGAGAGACGGTTCGGGTGGCGCTGGCGGGCAGCGCGTACGTCCCGATGGTGTCGCGGGGGACGGGGGGCGTACGGACACCGTGCGGATCTCGGGCGCGGCGCCGTCGACGGTGACGGCCATCGCCCCGTTCCAGGTGTTGCCGGGCACATCGGCCGAGCCTGTGACGTTGGAACCGAAGACGAGGCGCGCGGCGCGCGGCTGCCGATCCGGGGTGCATGTGCACAACCCGGGCTGATAAGGCTGCAGTCATGGATGGATTCGTTCGTTGGGCCTGAGCGCCCGCCGTCGCGAAAGTCCACGGAACGGGCCTGCTTGCCCAGGCCCTGGGTCGCCCTTCCGCGGACGACACAGACGTAGCTGTCCGCACGGTGGGCTTGGTTCGCTTCGGCGGACGCCCTGTCCGCCGAAGCGAACCGAACCCAGGTCTCCAGGGCGGCGTCTTGCTCGGTGCCGATCGTCTCCCCGCGGGTCGTCGCGCTTCGCGGCATCGGGTCAGCCGGAGATCCGGCGTGGGCTGGCGGCGGTGTCGGGACGGAATTCTTCGGCGATCCACCGGGCGAGGGAGGCCAGTGTGACTTCCGCGCTGTCCGCCATGAGGTGGCGCAGTGCGTCGAGGTCGCCGCGGGTGGTGCCCAGCACGGGGTCGAGGCGCAGGAGTTGCCAGGATTGCTGGATGAGGGTTCCGCGTCCTTGGGGTCGGAAGGTCCAGCCCCATCGCACGATGCCGCTCTCGGCGCCGCCGACGACGAAGGTGAAGGCGGCGCCGGGGTCGGCCCGCGCGATCTGGGAGCGAGTGGTCCAGTGGCGAGTACGTCGGGGTGGCGGGCGTTGGCGTTGCGTCAGCGCAGTTAGCGGTACAGGGTCCGGTTCTGCGCGGGATGGCTGGGGGAGGCGGGAGACCCGCAGGGTGCGGCAGCGGCCTACGCCGCACTGCTGAACGACCGTATCCGGGCGCTGGGCCCGGACCACCCCATCACCCTCAACACCCGGCATAACCTCGCCGACCTGATGGGAGACGCGGGAGACCCGGCGGGTACGGCTGAGGAGTAAGTCGGCCGGGTGCTGTGCGGACGTCGTACGACGAAGGAGTCGCCGTGAACGCGCCCGCCACCACCGAGTTGCCCGTCGTCGTGATCGGGGCCGGACCCGCCGGTCTGGCCGCCGCCCCCCTTCTCGGCCAGGGCATCGAGCCCCTGGTCCTGGAAGCCGGCCAGAGCGCCGGTGCCGCAGGAGCCCCGGACCAAGAGGTCCGGGGCTCCGTCATGCAGTGGGGGGTGAGTCGTCGGCGGAGGGCAAAAGGCTACTGTCGCTGCGCTGTATTCAGGCAGATGCGGCACAGGGTCTTGCCCTTGGCTTCTGCCGCGAGGATCGGTTTGGCCAGGGGCTGGTGGACAAGCACACCTTGGGCGGCATTGCCTTGCTGGCCACTCTCGATCGCGCTGCAGGATTCGTAGATGTGGTAGCGGTCACCTTGCTGGGGTACGTAGACGTCAGGCACAGGCATCCCATCTTCCGGGGCGCATCGGAACCGCGCAGCGTTCCGCGATGCCGCAGGCTGCTGGGCCAGGTTTCGAAGCCTGAGTCATTTCTCTGGCTTCGCCGGTGAATCTGAGGTTGGGTCCCATGGCGGCCATCCTCGGGTGAATGGGCCGGCCGGGTCTGCCATTTGAGGTAGATCCGAAATCCCGTTGGACGCCTGATCCCGGGCGCTGAGGATGATGCCGCGGGCTGCACGGGGCTGCACGGGGCTGCACGGGGCCGTACCGACGACCACGAGAACTCAAGGAGCGGCCGGGGCGTTGGCGCCTCCGCCTGAGCGGTGCGCTTCTACGTCTCCTGGTCGAGCTGGGATGCGAGAGCGTTGAACGCGGTCACGTACTGGTTGGCAGCCTTCAGGTACGACGGTTCGGGCTTGACCGTATAGGTCTGGACGGCTCCGTTTCGGAAGGTCACGTTTGTGACAGCGGCGCCCTTACTCTTACGCCCGGTGGCGGCGGCCGAAATCCCCATTGAAACTCCGCCGGCGAGGAGCCGCGTAGCCGAATCCACCCCTTGTGGGCCCCAGCATCGACGCACTCCGCGGATCCCCCTTTGACGGGTCCGTGCGATGCATCGCCCATCTTTGCCGATGGCCACATCTTCAAGAGGGCCGCCGTGTTCATTTGTCTTCTCGGGCGGGGCGAAGGGCGCGCTATTCCTTCAGCGCGCCTTTGTCTGCGTGTCGGGCGTCCGCCGCGGCGGTGCGGGCTTGCCGCTTCTCCTCGCGCTGCGCAGCCTTGGTCGCCGCCTTCTCTGGAGTCGTGCTGGAATCCAAGGTGGTCTGTCCTTCCGGAGTCGTGGAAATTCGTGCCACGGGCGCTACCAGCCTTCGTACTTTGACTGCGGTGTTTAAGATCATCTGACTTCGCTTCACCGCAAGCCCCGGCGCACGATGACGGGAACTTGGGCTTCTGCTTGACCGCGAGAGCGTGCTCATGCCAGTCACGCTCCAGCCGGGAATCACTGATCTCCTGGATCGCACTTCGTCCTGTGCTACCAGCCCGCTGCCAGGGTGACTCCGGCAGGTGCAGGCGTTCCTGCCGCTGCCTGCAGGCCCACCGGAGCGCTTCCGGTTGCGTGGATGAAGATGACAGAGCCGCCGGAGAACGTCACGTCACCAAAGTCGACGCTGCCACTGGAGAACGTCGCGGCGGCAAAACTGACCTCCGCGCCGGAGAACGTCGCAAAGGAGAAGTTGACCCACCCGCTGGAGAACACTGCACTGATGAAATCGACAGTGCCGCCGGAGAGCGTCGTCCCGGTGAAGTTGACTCTGCCACCCGAGAACGTTGAGCCGGAGAAGTTGACGCTGCCGCCTAGGAAGGTTGCGCCGGAGAAGTGGACCGTGCCTCCTGTGAAGGCCGCCTCAAGGAAGTAGACCTTCCCGCCGGAGAACGTCGCATCATCGAAGGAGACCTCCCCGCCGGAGAACGTCGCGCGAGAGAAGGAGACCTCCGCGCCGGAGAACGTCGCGCGGGAGAAGTCCACCTCTTCGCCGCAGAAGGTTGCGCCCCAAAAGGAGACCTCGCCTCCGGAGAACGTCGCCCTCGACAGATCTCCGCCGTCGAATACGGCGTTGGTGAAGTCGAAGTCGTAGCCCTGCCAGCTGAGTGGATGCTCCGGTGGCAGTCGGAGGTGGTCTCGGATAAGCCTGATGACGGTGTGTCGAGCTTCCCGCAGCGCGAGGGAGCTGTGCCTGGCTTCCGCATCGCCTGTCGGCAGGTCACTCTCGCCGGTGTAGGGGAGGCGGAGGAAGGCGCACAGGACGTCGATGCAGGTCTGGCGGACCTGGCGGGTGGGGGCGTCGTCGGCGAGACCGGCCAAGGAGTGCACTCCACCGAGGCGGACCGTGGGTGATTCGTGGCCGAGCTGGGAGACGGCATTGGTGAAACGTTCGTTGTGCAGGCGGGTGGCGTCACGCAGGGCGGCATCCTCGTCGACGCGCTGACGGCGGTACGCGACAACCAACGCGACCAAGGCACCAGCCCCGGCGACCACGCCGAAGGACAGCTTCACCAGGTCGAAGAGCGTCTTGGAATCGATGTGCTGCTGCTTCTTCAGTTCCCGGGCTCCGAGGAGGTCCCATCCGGTGTAGAAGACGAAGCTGGCAACCGCAACCGCCCCGGTGAAGACCAAGAGCAGGACGGTGCCGACGTTCCAGAGGTGCAGGCCGCGCCGCTCAGCCTTACGACCAGGTATCCGAGGGCTCATACCCGACAGGACTACTCGAGCGCCGAGCCGGTTGCAGCCGGTCTCGAAACAGTAGCCAGCGTGTGGCGCCCTCTCCGCAACCAAAGGACGGCTGGCCCCGCGTACGTGCGAAGTGACCACGGGGCCAGTACGAGCGCAGTCCTGTCGAGCGCTCAAGCCGACCGTAAAGTGCGTGAGCTCGTGATGCATCTGCAGGGCTGTCCCTCGCTCGACCACGAACTCGTCCTCATCCACCGCCCGGCAGCGATACTCACTCTCCTCATCGCAGCCGATGACTGACGCCGCCGCGGTCAGCGCCACCGACGCTTCAAGTGGGGGGCATCCAGGCAGTTCCAACCCGACTCCTGGCCGAAATCGCGCACCGGCCCAGGACCTGCCGCCCGCTGTCCCGCCATGCTCGGCAGTCACGCAATCACCGCCGTCCAGTGGGGCAGACGCGCCGCTACCGACTGGCGCGCCCACCCCTGAGCTCGCCGAACCGGGACACAACCGGCCGGTGAGCTGTGGCAGGAGGGCCCTTGACGAGCTCCGCGACCCGGCGAGGTCCTCCCCTGCCTTGCGGGCCTCCCGGCGGGTCATTCGGCGGCCTGTCGCCGAGACAGACGGACCTCCTCATGGGGCAGCCAGAAGAAGCACGATCGTGAGCGTCGGCGGCGCCAGGCGCCGGCCTCAGACCGTGCGTCGCAGCGCGGTCTCTACCGCATCGATCAGCGGATCACCGTCGGACCGTGGGTGTCGTGCGAGGCCGAGCTCGACATCCGGCAAGGTGGGCAGCACGTCCGCGTCGTGGCCCGCCATGGCCGGTTCGAGGTTCGTGGGCATGAGCGCCGCCACGCCGAGCCCGGCCCGCAACGCGGCGAGTACACCGGCCAGACTGTTGCTTTCGAACGCTACCCGCCAGGGCCGGTCGGCGCCTTCGAGGGCTTCGAGGACCGACGTGCGCCAGAAGCACGTGTTCGAGAACAGCACCACCGGCAGTGGATCGGCAACCACGTCCACACCGTGGCCGATCGCCCACACCAGCGGGCGGCGTACCGTCCAGCGCGGCGGTCCGGGAAGGGCCGGCAGCTCGTTGAGTACAAGTTGGACGCGGCCCGCGTCATAGGCCTCCCGCATCCCGGCGTCGGACATGCTGAGCACCTCCAGGGTCGCTCCGGGGTGCAGTCGCGCGAGGTCGGCGAGAGCTTGCGCAAGTTGGGACGCAGCGAGGTCTTCGAGCAGCCCGACGCCGCAGCGGCCGGTGAGCGTCCGTCCGGTCTCGGTGAGTGCCTGTGCGGAGAGCGAAAGAATGCGTTCGGCGTACGGCAGCAGCTCTTCGCCCGCCCGGGTCAGCGAAACACCTGACGACGATCGGTGGAGCAGTGGACGGCCGATGACCCTCTCGAGCTTGCGCACCTGTTGGCTGACGCCGGGTTGGGTCTGTCCGAGGGCGGTCGCGGCACGGCTGATGCTGCCCGCTTGCACGATGGTGACGAAAGACCGCAGCAATGCGGTTTCGAGATCCTTGGCCATAAAAATTCATTATGGCAGCCCCAGCAAATGAACGACTACCTATGGCGTGAGGAGAGATCTAGCGTCACGTAGGTGACCGGATACCGACAGATCCTCGCTGTGCCAGGGATGGCATCGCTCCTGGGCGTTTCCTTTCTCGCCCGCACCGCGATCACGGCTGACGTGATGGCACTGACGATGTACATCGTGCTGGACCTGGGCATGAGCTACGGGGCGGCCGGCGGTGTTGCGGCGGCTCTGACCACCGGGCTGGCGCTGGGCGGGCCGCTGCTCGGCCGCATGATCGACCGGCGGGGCCTGCGTACGGTGCTGCTGGTCACTGTCGTGGCGCAGCTCGTGTTCTGGCTGAGTGTGCCGACCCTTTCCTACTGGGTCCTCCTGGGTGCCGCCTGTGTGGCGGGGTTGTTGATGGTGCCGGCCCAGCCGGTCACCAGACAGGCCATCGCCGCGATGACGACGGCGCGACAACGCCGGGCGGCGTTCGCGCTGGAGTCGGTGCAGGGTGAACTGTCGTACATGGTGGGCCCGGCCGTCGTGCTCCTGTGTGCCGCGAAGGTGTCCCCCGGAGGGGTGGCGTGGGGGCTCGGCGCCGCGATCGTGGTCGGCGGAACCGGGATCGCCTTGCTCAACCCGCCGCTGCGTACCGAGGACGAGCCGGATGCCGGCGCGGCCGGACGGCCCGCGCGACGGGAGTGGCTGGGCGCAGGCATCTCGGCCGTACTGACGATGGCGTTCGGTACGGCCATGGTGCTCAGCGGAGTCGACCTCGCCATCGTCGCCACGCTCGAAGTAGCAGGTCAGCTCTCCTGGGCTGCCGTAGTCGTGGCCGTGCTCGGCGTGACCTCTGTCGTCGGCGGGCTGGTCTACGGCGCGCTCTCCCGGTCGTTGCCCACGTGGTCGCTGCTCGGCTTGCTCGGGCTCGTGACCATCCCCGTAGGGCTGGCTCACGACTGGCCCTGGTTGTGCGTGGCAGTTGTCGGCACCGGGCTGCTCGCCGCACCGACCCTTTCCGCGGTGGCCGATGCGGTGAGTCGACAAGCGCCGGTCGGCGTGCGGGGTGAAGCGACGGGCCTGCAGTCCTCGGCGCAGAGCGCGGGTTTCGCGCTCGGCTCGCCGATCGTCGGGGTGGCGGTCGACGTCAGCGTGCCGGCGGCCGGCTTCGCGGCGGCCGGACTGGCCGGGCTCGCCGCCGCACTGACCGGATGTCTGCTGTCGCGCCGTAGTCCGCCGCGGCCACCCGACTCAGCTGTCGCGATACGACGAGAAGGTGAAGACCGTCCCGAGCGGCACGGGACACCGCCCTGTGCATGACCGCGACGTGATCGACTTGGTCACCCACGGCCGACCCCCACCATGCCCGTTCCCACCCCGTTCACGCACAACCTTCAGCAGCCGATCGAACTGCCGCATCCGCAGCCCCGCGAACGTTTCCACCCACAACGCCTCAGCCCGCAACACCCCACCCATACAAGAGAAATGCCGGCCCCGCAGGCTTCTGCAACACGCTTCCGACGGCCGAGCGGCTGCGGGTGATCGCGTAATGACCGGTCCCGCCGGGTGGGTCAGCGGGCGATGAACGGCTCGGTCAGGTGCGGGGTAGCGAGGCGGAGGGTGCCGGCGGCCGGGCTGTGGAGCACTCGTTCCCTTGAGGCCCTTGCCTGCTCAGGGTCCATCTCGTGGGCGTAGGCGACTTCGGGGTGGAGCAGCTGGATCGCGTGCACGAGCAGGTCACCGGTGACGGCGACCTGTTCGCGCCCGGACGCGACGAGCACGCTCTGGTGGCCGGGTGTGTGACCGGGCGTGGCGAACACGCGCTCGCCGCTGCGCAGCGGGGTGTCGCCGTCGAGCAGCCGCAGCTGATCGGTCCTGCGGAGCGGGTCGATCACAGTGGACCGCAGCTGCGGGTTGACCTCTTCGATCGCGTCAAGTTCGGCTTGCTGCAACACGTATTCGGCGTTCGAGAAGAACGGTCGCGCCTGCGCGCCGCCGACGACGGCCCAGCCCACGTGGTCGGTGTGGAGGTGCGTGAGTACCACGGTGTCCACGTCGGATGGTTCGATACCCGCGGCGGCCAGCGAAGCCGGGAGAGCCCCGGGCACGGGTGCCCAGGAGGCCGCCGGGCTGTCGGCCGGGCCGATGCCCGCATCGACCAGAGTCACACCCTGATCGCTGCGGATCGCGAACGCGCGGAACTGGAGCCGCCAGCGCCCGTCGGTGTCGAGCGCGCCGGGATCGAGCTGGTCGGCCGCCGCCCACTGCTCGGTGGTGGCATCGGGGAACGCCTCCGACCTGGGGGAGAAGAAGGGGCCCTCGCCGTCGGCCAGCGCGATGACGGTGTACGGGCCGACCTGAATGGAAGGGGGCATCCCACAGATACTGCCACCGGAGGGCGGCCCGCCTCCAGGCGGGTTGCCCCGGAGTTCGCTCCAGGTCGTGGGCGCCTCGCAGAACTGGCAGGCCTCGGCCCTCTTGCATTGCTCGGGCGTCGGGCCCGCCTCATTGACACGCGCGTACTCCTTTCAGGACCACAAGCCCGCATCCCCGCAGATAGTGCCGTCACTTTCATCGCCATTCAGGCGAAGGGTGACCACCAACGGCCTCCCAACTCATCCACATCTGCTGTTCCTGAAGGGCTCTGGCACACATTCCGTGAGAGCGATCAGCAGAGTCCTTGCTCGGCCAACCGGTCGAGGCGGTCGCGGCAGGCCGGGTCCAGGCGGAGATGCGTCGCAGCGAGATTCTCCTCCAGGTGATCGATTCGAGCGGTACCCGGAATCGGGAGGATGACCGGAGAGTAGTGAAGAAGCCACGCGAGCGAGACCTACGCCGGGGTGGCGTCAAGTTCGGCCGCCACCCCGGCGATCTCGGCCGACGCTGCTGAGGCGACCGGTCGCCATGGCAGGAACGCGATCCCCGCCGCTTCGCACGCGGCGAGCACCGGCTCGTGCTCGCGGTCGAGCAGGCTGTATCGGTGGTGCACGCTCGCGACGTCGACGATCTCCCGTGCCTGGTCCAGCTCTGTGACGGTGACCTCGGACAGTCCGATCTGTCCGACCTTGCCCTCCGCCTGGAGTTCGCGCAGCGCACCGAGCTGATCCGCCAGGAGCACCTGCGGATCGATGCGGTGCAGCTGGAGCAGTCAGATCCGCTCGACGCGCAGCCGCCGCAGGGCGTGGTCGACTTGACCGCGCAACACCTGCGGGCGGGCGCCGAGTTTCCACCCGGCTGAGGAGTCTGATCGTGCGACACCAACCTTGGTGGTGATGAGCAGCCCGTCCGTGTAGTGATGGCGCTCTTTGAATCTCCTCAGGTGCTGCTTTTCAAGTGACCAAACCTGCTCAGGTGATCTCCCCACCCATCGCGTGATCCTCCCGGCGTGTCGAGATGGTGTCGGCGTGTCGTGGAGAGCCTGCGTGAGCACGGAGTTCGGCCTGTTGAAGGGCCCTGGATGCTCACCTGGGAGGAAGACGTGGATGCTCACGCACTACGTCGCCAGGGCTGGTCGATCTCGGCGATCGCCCGGCACCTGGGGCACGACCGTAAGACGATCCGCACCTATCTGAACGGCGAGCGAGTCTCCGGATATCGCCGTCAGTCGCCGGACGCGTTCCTGCCCTTCCTGGAGTACTGCCGCCAACGGCTGAGCGATGATCCGCACTTGTGGGCATCGACGCTCTTCGACGAAGTGGTGGAACTCGGCCATCTGGGCGGCTGCTCCACCTTCACCCGGGCCCTGCGGCGATACAAAGCACGACCGCACTGCGAACCATGCCGGGCTTCGAGCGGTCGCGAGGTGGCGATCATCGCGCATCCTCCGGGCGAAGAAATCCAGTTCGACTGGGTCGAACTCCCCGACCTGCCCGCGGAGTGGGGCGTCGGCGCCAACGCGCATCTCCTGGTCGGCGCCCTGGCTCACTCGGGCCGATGGCGGGGCCGTACTTGCAGAGGCAGAGACCTTCCCGCACCTGGTGCAGTCAAACGACGCCGTGCTGCGGCGCCTGGGCGGAACCGCCCGAAGGTGGAGGTTCGACCGGATGGCCACCGTCTGCCACCCGCCGACCGGACGGGTCTTGCCGGCCTTCGCCGCCGTCGCGAAGCTACGGAGCAGGCGTCGACATCTGTCCGCCGCGACGAGGCAACCGCAAGGGGTCGTCGAGAAGGCCAACCACTCAGCGGCCCAACGCTGGTGGCGAACCGTCCCGGACGGCATCAGCATCGAGGCGGGCCATAACGGTGTCGACAAGCTGGCCGTGCAGATGGACAGCCGCAAACGCAAGCTCGACGGAGCTTCGACCACGGTTGCCGCGCTCGCCGCGGCCGAGCCGCTGCTGGACCTGCCGACCCGACCGTTCCCCGCCGAGCTGGAACAGACGCGCGTCGTCAGCCCGCAAGGACTGGTTCCCTTCGCCGGCAACCACTACTCGGTCCCGCCCGGGCTGACCGGCGCCCACGTCACGGTCCGCATCCGGCTCGGCGAGGACGACCTGCATGTGGTCACCGCCGGCCGCGCGGTCATCGCCCACCACCGCCGGGCACCGGACGGAGCCGGGCAGACCATCCGGGACACCGGACACGTCATCGCCCTCGAACGAGCCGTACTCGCCTCGTTCTCCGACAAGGCACCCTGCCGCACCAAGGTCCGCCGGCCTCCATCGGCCGCGGCCCAGGCGGAAGCCGAAAAGCTTCGCGGCCGACCTGAATCGGACGTCGCGAACCGGGTCGTGATCGACCTGTCCCACTACGCCGCCGTCGCCGACCGGCTCCGGCAGGCCCCCACCCACGCGGACCAGGAGCGAGAGAGTGAGTGACCCCATGCCGATGAGCGAGGCCTGGGGTCGGCGAGCAGGACTTTGCGGGAGCGGGCGAAGCGGAAGACTGCCGTGACACGATCAGTCGGCGCTGGCGGGCCTTGGGCCTCTTCGCCAGGAACGCTTCGACGTCGTGGACGTCGGCCAGGGCCCAGTCCTGTTTGCCGCGCTGGTCCGACAAGTGTCGGCGTACAGGCAAACGTGCACAGTCAGGTACGTCCGAACGTACACAGGGGTCTCGGTGCGAAATCAGATGGTCTCAAGACCAACAGGCGTTGCCCCGCGCCGTGGAGCAACCGGGTAAGACGACGCCACCTGGATCGCGGACTCTGGCGGTTGCGGTCCAGGTGGCTTTCAGCGGGCGGCGGTTACTCGGCGAGCAGCTCGACCGCGATGTTGCCTCGCGTGGCGTTGGAGTACGGGCAAACCTGGTGGGTCGCCTCGATGAGTTCGCGACCGACCTCCCGGAGCAGGCTGTCCGGTAGCTTCGTCCGCAGGCTGACTTCGAGCTGGAAGCCTCCCTGCCCGTTGGGGACGAGGCCGACTGCGGCGGTGACCGACATGCCCGAGACGTCGATCTTCTTCTTCTGCGCCACCAGCTGCATGGAGGTGGCGAAACAGGCCGCATAGCCCGCCGCGAAGAGCTGCTCGGGGTTGGTACCGTCGCCGGTGCCGCCCAACTCCTTCTGGAGGGCCAGCTCGACGTCCAACTTGCCGTCCGAACTGACGGCGCGGCCGTCGCGGCCGGTCGCGGTCGCGACGGCGGTGTACAGGCTCATGTCCTGCCCTTCTGGTAGACCGATCGGTCAATGTGTTTGGCGCACTCAGCGTATGGAGGTCAGGAGGCGCTCCCCCATGGCTCACCGTCTCCGTTTCATATCTGATCGTCTTGTGCGTAGCAGCCTCGCGATACGATCTGGCGATGGACGTGCTCAGCGATGCGATCGGTGTCATGCGTATGGGGCGCCCGCATTCCAGTGAAATCCGCAAGCACGCTCCGTGGGGAGTGCGGGCCGAGCCGTTCTCCGGGGCCGGCTTCCACGTGGTGCTGGAAGGGACATGCTGGCTGATCCCGCCGACGGGCGCCGCGATCGCCCTGAGCGTGGGCGATGTGGTGTGCCTTCCGCACGGCTGCGGGCACGCTCTGGCCGACAGCCCGTCAACGTCCCTGACGGGCGCGCCCTCGGCCTCCCTGCGGCAGATAGCGCCGAGCGCCGACGACGGCGAGGGGGCCACGACGGTCCTGCTGTGCGGCGCATACACGCTCGACCAGACCCGGCCACATCCACTGTTCGAGGAACTGCCCGAGGTCATCCACCTTCCGGCACGTCTCGGCCACCGCACGCCGCTACATGCTGCCGTCAACCTGCTCGGCGACGAGATCGCCAACCCCGACCACGGAACCGAAGCGGTCGTATCGGCCCTGCTGGACATCATGCTGCTGTACATCCTGCGGGCCTGGCTCGACGAGCAAACCGACGACGGCCCGGCCACCGGGTGGGCCGCGACGCTGCGCGATCCGGCGATCACCGAAGCGCTGCGCCATATCCACCAGGAACCCGCCGGGCAGTGGACGGTCCAAGCGCTGGGCGCGAAAGCCGGACTGTCGCGGGCGGCCTTCTCCCGCCGGTTCACCTCGCTGGTCGGCAAACCGCCGCTGGGCTACCTGACCTGGTGGCGGATGACGCTGGCGGCGCGACTGCTGCGCGACAGCGACAAGCCGGTACAGACCGTCGCGCAGCGCACCGGATACACCTCCGAATTCGCCTTCGCCAAAGCGTTCAAACGAGAGTACGGCTTGGCCCCCGGTCGGTACCGCCAGCAGTCGCGGAGGTAGTCCGGTCAGCACACCTTGACGTCGACGGCCTCCTGTTGGACGCAAGCCTGATCTGCCGCTGACCGCTCGATGTCCACCGCGGTCGCAATCCGACGGTCCCCACGGCGCGAGACCGTTGGAGCTGTGCACGTTTCCCCGTACACGCTTGTGCACGTTGACCTGTACGCCGACAACAAGAAGATCGCGAGTGGGCTTGATCCGCTTTGACGGACATTTGAGATCTGGGGGTTCAGCCCCGGGAGGATGTCCATCATGGAGAGCATGGGGGTTCATCGAAGAGCTTTCCCGGCGGATGTACGAGGCGTTGCCCCGTGGTCGACCGGATCGAGAAGGGGAAGCCGACCACGGAGGTGCCGCAGGCTGCTGTCGCGACTGCCGCGCCCACGCTGTCGCCAGCTGAAGCCAGGCCCTGAAGTACGTCGTCGACCGCCGCGCTCGGCGTGCGGCCGTAGTTGAGCCGCGGCTGGGAGCAAGGAAGGTCTTCGTTCTGCTGATGGTACAGGCATCACGCGTCGCTGACCTGCGTAAAACGTGGCTGCGTAGGGCGCGCTGGAGCCGTCGGACGGGAGTGATCCGGATCTTGTCCTCAGCGGGACGAGCCTGGTCATCTGTCGACGCGGCGTCCCTCGGCGCGTGCACCGCTCCACGCGGATGTGTCGGCCCGTCGAGTGCTACATCGAGGTGGGCAGGTGCGGGGAGCGGAGCACGAGCAGGGTGATCTCGCTGGGGGCGAAGACGCGGAACGGCGGGCCCCAGAAGCCGGTGCCGCGGCTGGTGTAGAGGATAGTGCGGGGGCCGTGGTGGCTGAGGCCGGCGAGGGCGGGCTGGTCGATGCGGACGAGGTGGTGGAAGGGCCAGATCTGGCCGCCGTGGGTGTGGCCGGAGAGCTGGAGGTCGACGCCGTCGGCTGCCGCCCGGTCGATGAACTTGGGCTGGTGTGCCAAGAGCAGGACGGGCAGGTCCGGGTCGGCGCCGTCCAAGGCTCCGGCGAGGTGGGCGCGGTGTCCTGCCAGGCCGGAGGACTCGGCGGTGACGTCATCCACGCCGGCGACCACGAGCGTGTCGCCTCCGCGTTCGAGCAACAGATGGCGGTTGCGCAGCGGCTCCCAGCCCAGCTCGTCCATCAGGTCGACCCAGCCCTGGGCCTCGCTGTAGTACTCGTGGTTGCCGGTGACGTATACACGGGCTCGGGTGGCCCGCACGGTTCCGAGTGGGGCGGCCTGCGAGCGCCGGCGTTCGGCCGTGCCGTCCGCGATGTCACCCGTGTGGCAGACCAGGTCGGCTTCCAGGGTGTTCACCTTCTCGCACACCTGTGCCGACCAGCGAGTGCGATCGAGGGGACCGTAGTGGGTGTCGGTGATGAGGACGACGCGGAGGCCGTCCAACCCGGCACCCAGCCGTGGGATCGGCACGTCGAGTCGGCGCACGCGCGGCACGCGGCGGGCTTCGGCGTACCCCCAGGCGAGGAGTACGGCGGCTATACCGAGGACGGCCCACGTGACGATTCGGGCCCGGTCCTGGCTCTCCTCGACGCCGGCCACGGCCAGGGCGAGCCGCAAGAGGACGCCGAGCAGAACGGACCAGGTGAACAGGACCCAGCTGGTGCCCAGCAGGGTGTCACCGACGATCGCCGCCCGGTCCTGCTGGCGCCGGCCGTGGCCGCGCCCCATCGCGAGCGGCATACCGACGAGGCCGAGGGCGAACAGGGCGGTGCCGGCGAGCGTGACGGGCAGCGGCCAGTGCTGGCCGCTGTGCAGGAGCACCCAGCAGGGCACGGCCCACAGCAGGACGGGAGCGATCAGGGGGATGTAGCGCATCAGGCGGTGCAGCCGACTCTGCCGCGCCGCTGGCGCTTCACTGTCGGCGGGTCGGGTGTCGCTGGAGTCGGTCACGCTTCCCCTCACAAGCCAGGCTGCCGTCCCGCGCACTGTATCCGGTTGCCCTCGGGCCTCAACGGGCCGCGGTCACGGGGCGGCCCCTTGGGCGGAGGGGTTCGCTGCGGGAGGGCGAAACTTCGCCGCAGCCAGCTCCCCGTCATCGCTCCAACGCGTCAACCGGCTTCGTCGGGAAGCCGGATGGAGTCGGTGTCGGAA
This sequence comes from Streptomyces sp. NBC_00887, assembly GCF_045207585.1. Taxonomy (NCBI): domain Bacteria; kingdom Bacillati; phylum Actinomycetota; class Actinomycetes; order Kitasatosporales; family Streptomycetaceae; genus Streptomyces; species Streptomyces sp. NBC_00887. Next base: position 2,782,811 of record NZ_CP108788.1, on the reverse strand, counting down.
CGAGGACGCGATCAGTCCACCGATGCCGAGCCGTCTCCCGGGCGGTGGCACACCGCCCCGGTGATCCTCGCGGAGTTGCTGCGCCACCGGCACCGAGATCGTGCGGTCGGGCCGGGCCGTCGAACAGTGCGTGTGAAACGGGCAGCCGCCGGGGCGGGGCGACCGGTCGCGGCGGGTTGCCGTCGCACCGGAGTGAGGTGTGTCGCACGTGGCCGCGGCCTGTTGCTATGCAACTAGTTGCGTAGCAAACTCGCCGCATGGCCCTTGAGCACGCGATCCTGGTGTCCCTGTTGGAGCAGCCCGGTTCCGGCTACGAGCTGGCGAACCGCTTCGACCGAACCATCGGTCGATTCTGGAGCGCCAGCCACCAGCAGATCTACCGTGTGCTCAAGCGCATGGAGTCCGACGGCTGGGTCGCCGTCGAGAAGGTGGCTCAGCACGGCCGACCGGACAAGAAGATGTACTCGGTGGCCGACCCCGGACGGGCCGTGCTCACCGCCTGGCTGAGGACGCCTGTCGAGTCCGAGTCGGTTCGGCAGGAGCTGGCCGTGAAGATCCGGGGCGCCGCCTTCGACGATGCGCAGGGCAGGGCCGGACTGCTCGCCGAGGTGGAGCGGCACCGGGAGATCCACGCCGCCATGCTTGGGCGCTACCTGGCCGGGGAGCGCCGTGACTTCCCCGACCCCGAGACGCAGGACGCGGGCCAGTCCCTGCAGCACGTCGTGCTGCGCGGCGGTATCGAGTACGAGCGCATGTACCTCGCCTGGCTCGACGACGTCCTCGCGACCCTTCGCCGGATCATCGGCTGACTTTGCAACCCGTAGGCCCCGCCCCGGAAAGGACCCTTCCATGTCCAGCGAACTGCTCTTCAACCCGCGCACGTACGATCCTGCGCATTTCGACCCGGAGACCCGCCGCCTGTTGAGGGCCACGATCGACTGGTTCGAGATGCGTGGCAAGAAGGCGCTCCTCAGCGACTACATCGATCGCACCTGGTACGCGGACTTCCTGGACTTCGCCGCCAAGGAGGGCCTTTTCGCCGCCTTCCTCACCCCGTCGGCCAGCGCGGCCGACGACGGCGACAAGCGCTGGGACACCGCCCGCAACGCCGCCCTCAACGAGATTCTCGGCTTCTACGGCCTGAACTACTGGTACACCTGGCAGGTCACCATCCTCGGCCTCGGCCCGGTGTGGCAGAGCGCGAACCCCCAGGCGCACGCCCGCGCGGCGCAGCTGCTCTCCGAAGGGCACGTCATGGCCTTCGGTCTGTCCGAGAAGGGCCACGGCGCCGACATCTACCAGACGGACCTGGTCCTCACCCCGGACGGCAAGGGCGGCTTCCTCGCCAACGGCTCCAAGTACTACATCGGCAACGGCAACGTCGCCGGTCTCGTCTCCGTCTTCGGCCGCCGCTCCGACATCGAGGGCCCCGACGGCTACGTATTCTTCGCCGCGGACAGTCGCCACCCCGACTACCACCTGGTGAAGAACGTGGTGAACTCGCAGATGTTCGTCAGCGAGTTCCGCCTGGAGGACTACCCGGTGGGCGCCGAGGACGTGATGCACACAGGGAAGGCCGCCTTCGATGCCGCCCTCAACACCATCAACATCGGCAAGTTCAATCTGTGCGCCGCCTCCATCGGCATCTGCGAACACGCCATGTACGAGGCGGTCACCCACGCCCACAACCGCATCCTGTACGGCAAGCCGGTCACGGCCTTCCCGCACGTGCGCCGGGAGTTCACGGACGCGTACATCCGGCTGGTCGCCATGAAGCTCTTCAGCGCCCGGGCTGTCGACTACTTCCGCTCCGCCGGCCCCGACGACCGCCGCTACCTTCTCTTCAACCCGATGACCAAGATGAAGGTCACCACCGAGGGCGAGAAGGTCATCGACCTGATGTGGGACGTCATCGCCGCCAAGGGGTTCGAGAAGGACACCTACTTCGACAAGGCGGCCCGGGACATCCGTGGCCTGCCCAAGCTGGAGGGCACGGTCCACGTCAACCTCGCCCTGATCCAGAAGTTCATGCCCAACTACCTGTTCGATCCCGCCGAGTACGCGCCCGTTCCCACCCGTCTCGACGCGGCGGACGACACCTTCCTGTTCCAGCAGGGCCCGGCGCGCGGACTGGGCGCCATCCGCTTCCACGACTGGCGCACCGCCTATGACGCGCACGCCGACCGGCCCAACGTGGCCCGCTTCAGGGAGCAGGCAGACGCACTGTGCGAGCTGCTGTCCCAGCACGCTCCCGACCGGGCCCAACAGCAGGACCTCGATTTCTCGCTCGTCATCGGCCACCTCTTCGCCCTGGTGGTCTACGGCCAACTGGTGCTGGAGCAGGCTGAGCTGACCGGCCTGGACGCCGACGTGCTGGGGGAGATCTTCGACGTGCTGATCCGCGACTTCTCCGCCTACGCCACCGAGCTGTACGGCAAGGCGGCCACCACCGACGCGCAGGCCGCCTGGGCCCTGGCCACCATTCGCCGTCCGGTGGCCGACCCCGAGCGCTGCGCCCGTGTCTGGTCCCAGGTCGAGGCGCTGTCCGGCTCCTACGAGATGCAGTCCTCGTAAGGCGTGTGGCGAAAGTGCTGGTCACCGCCGCTCGTCGAGGGCGGTGACCAGCATCGCCTCGTCGCGGACGGCCGACTCCACAACGGAGCTGCGTCCCCGTCACCGAGCGATCAGCCCAGCGCGCACCCGTCCGGGTCGCCGCTCCCCGAGCAGCCGTCCAGGAGCCCTTCGATCTCGGCGCGGGCGCTGTCGAGGATCACCTGTACGCAGCGGGTGGCACGCCGTACCGGCCTCCACGAAGCCCGTACCGCTAACGGTTCTGCCTACCTCGATCATGGGTCCGCCAGGTCGGATGCGGCCTCTGGGTGCTGTTCAGCACCCGCCTGCACGGGCGCGAACAGCGTAAGTCACTGAGGGCGGACAGAGGGCGTTGAATGCGGGCGGGTGCCACCGACCCTCTCCTTGCGCTGATGGACCGGCAGGGGCCTCCTCGCTCGACCGGTGAAGGTCCTCACCGACAGGGAGCGAGGTGACGAGGGAGGCCTGCACTCACCGGCAACAGGACCTTCCGCAAAACGGTTGACCTGGTGGCCAGCGCGAGCGAAGTCGGCGACGAGAGCGCGGGACAACGGGGAGATCAGAGGAGACATCCGGATCTTCCTGACGCTCGCTCAGGAGTGCATTTTCGGCCGGACAGCCGAACGACCGCACGTGACCTCGGCCCGAGTCAGCAGCAAGCCCGTGTTCGACGGGCAAGTCTAGTCCGCCGTCACCCCCCAGTAGCCGATCTCCGAAGGCTCGCCGTTCTCGTACAGGACCGTGCAACGGCCGAGCCCGCGGCGGGGAAAGAGCTCGTCGTCGGCCTGCAGGGCCGCCTCCCACTCCGCGACAGTGGGCTTTCCGTGAGGACACCAGGCTTGAAGCTCTTCCTCCGTCACCGGACGCATGTAGGGGCCGTTTTCGGGCTCAGCCGCATCGATCAGGTCTATCTGGTCCAGGACGGTGGCGGTGCCACCGGTAAAGATGAACTCGGCCCAGTCCTCGCTCTCCCATAGCTTCGTGACGGTGAGGCCCGGGAAGCCGTGGTCGTCCTTGGCCAGTTCCGCCTCCTGGGCTTGGCGGAACGCGACCGCTAGGTTGTCGTCGCACGGTCCCGTCTGCCACCAACAATTGCCGCCCACTGTCCCGCCTTCCCTTCGTTCTTCCGTTCGAGGCGAAGCCTAAAGCGTCTTGCGGATGGCCGTATTCGGGCGCCTCAGGGCTGCTCGCTCGGCCGGGATCATGGGTACCCAGGAATGCCAGAATCGGCAGTCAGGGCTTGTAGGAGAGTTCTTCCCTGCCGGAGACGGCGGGTCCGCAGTGCGGGTAGGACCTCACAAGAGCCACGATCGCGACATCGACCTGTAGCTGGGCGCCGGCGAGCGATGCAGTCAGCTCGTGCAAGGACAGGTCGTGTGAACCGGCGGTTCGCTCTCGATGCGCTGGTGATCCCTGGTCAGCGGCGGCCGGTGGCCAGGGTGACGAGGAACTGGCCGCCGCCCGGCTCGATGTCGGCGGTCACCGGCAGCCCCGGTACGAGTCGCGAGAACCGATCCACCAACCAGTCCGCCGCCTCTTGGGCGTCCCGTCTGGTCGGACAGCGGCCCACCATCTCGCGGCCCCCCTTGCGCTCCAGCCTCCCGGCAACGGTGATCAGCGGCGCGGGTTCGACCACGTACAGGCGGTCCGGCCAGGCGATGACCACCTTGACCGCACCCTTGCGGGTATTGCATCCGCGGTGCGCGAGCCGCTCGGCGACCTTGGCCTTCCGGTCGGCAGTCCGGCTGTCGACGCTGGGCCCCCGCGGGTCGTTCACCGACTCATTGGGGTCGACCGCTTCGTCACACACCCAGCAGCGCCAGCCGTCGCGCTCGGCCACATCATCAAGGAGACTCATCCCAGCAAACTAGCCTGCCCGGCCGCACCCCGCGCACCAGGGCCCCGGCGCGATCAGCTCAAGGTCGTGCAGGAAGCGGCACCACATCGGTTCCAGGCCGGGCTCAGGCTCGAAGTCCTCCGGCTTCGGTGCGCGCGGTCCGCAGCACGTACGTGCCGGGGGCGAACCTTCACGACCGCCAGGCTCTGATCCGCTGGTGAAGGGCATTCCGCCGATCGGCTCCCGGCGCGGACGCCGACGACGCAGACCGGGAAAGCCCAGCCGACAAGGGATGCGACTACGACCACCTGCGGCGATGGTTACGCGGGCGCGGCATCAGGCAACGCATCGCCCGCAGGGGCATCGAGACCTCACAACGACTCGGCCGCCACCGTTGGACCATGGAACGCACGATGTCCTGGCTCGCTGGATGTCGCCGCTGGCACCGCCGCTACGAGCGCAAGGCCGAGCACTTCCTCGGCTTCGTCGGCTTGGCCGGTGTCCGGATCTGCCACCGGCGCCTCAACTGAGCAGGACGTCCTTGGCGTTGCGCACTGATCGCTGCGTTACTTCGAGGCTCTTTGGCCGCCGCCGTGTCGACGGCCCGGTCGGCCCTCTCGTCGGCCGTGGCGGACACGGTTGTGCCCGCGAGCCCGAGAACCGACGCAGCGCGAAGGCGGAAGCCCGGCCCAGACCGGGACGGCCGGCCCGGTGGCCACGACGCGGCCGTCAGCCGGGGTTGCGGACCACACCCTGGCGATCGAGGCGCACCCCCAAGAAGGGACGGCGGCTGTCAAGAGCACTGTGGTGCAAGGGCGCACAGTCAGGTCCGGGAGGGTGCAGTCAACTTCGAACTGCGTGCCGGAGAGGGAATCGCTGATCAGGCGGCCGGCCGGTGGGAGACCGTGGCCGAGGACGCGAAGTTGGTACCGGGGGCGGGCTCGCTACCCGTTTTGCATGCGTTGCAACATCCCCGGGTGCGCAGAGGTGCTGGCGGAGTGCGCTTGTTCTGGACGTGCGGTATTCCCGAGCGTGATCTTTGTCTGCCATGCCGACGGCGCGAGAGTGAAGCTCGGACGTCTCGGAGCATCTGGAAAACTTCGGGAAGGTCTGCCGAATTCGCGTCGCCCGTCCGACGTAGAGGTGTACCGACCAGACACACAGCCAGGGAGACCCGTATTGGCCCAGTACGCGTCGGTGCTGCTGGACCAGGGACATCGGCAGGATCGCTTCTCAGTAGTGCAGCCGAAAGGTTACCGGTGCCTCCTCCGCTCCGGGCTTCCCGTGGGGATGCCGGGCATCCGATCCGGATGCACGGATCTCAACCGGCATCGGCAATGGGGTGGCGCGGAGTCACGGCGGTGTCGAAAAAGAAGGAATCGATGCTCTGGACGGTCTCGATGAAGTCGTCGAGATTGACGGGCTTGGTGACGTACGCGTTGGCATGCTGGCGATAGGCGTCGTCGATGTCGTCAGGAGCGGCGGACGTGGTCAGCACGACGCAGGGGATAGTCGACAGATCCGGGTCGTTCTTGAGGACGTTCAGCAGCTCGCGGCCGTTCATGCGGGGCATGTTCAGATCGAGCACGATCAGGTCGGGCCGGTCGGTCAGCGGGTCGCGGAGGTACTCCAACGCCGCGACGCCGTCGTCGGCCCTCTGAATCCCGCGCGCCATGCCCTCCTCGGTCAGGGCCTCCTCGATGAGCATGGCGTCGGCCATGTCGTCCTCGACGAGCAGGACGGTGTAGGTACGGGGGACGAGGCCGTTCATGAGGGGGCTCCGGGTCTGGTGGTGAGGTAGGGGGCGTGCGGGGCGGGCGGTAATGACGAGGCCGGGCCAGCGCTTGCGGGCGCCCTGGCGACTGACGCCCCAGGCTCTGCCCAGCTGCGGGTAATTGGCGCCCTCCTGGGCGGCGGCTTGCGCGGCCAGTGCCGCACACTCCTCGACGGCCCGGCCGAGGAAGGCCAGGGCCCGGAGCGAGGCCAGCGCGTCGCTCCGGAACCCGTCCGGGCCCGGCTCGTCCTGATCCGCAACCGGCGTGCGCAGGATGAGCTGCCGAGCGGCTTCGGCGACGACCTGTCGCGCCCGCTCGGCCAGTTCCTCCTGCTCAGGAGTCATCGGCGTCTCCACTGTCATAGGAGCACCGTAGACGGCGGTGGCCCCCGGGACAACCATGGTTGTCCCGGGGGTAAGGTGACGCCGCCCCCGGTGTGCCGCCGGGGACGAGGAGGAGGGACCCCACATGCGGATCGACGCAGCGCAGCAGCAGGCCACGGTGTCACCGTCGGCCGAAGCTGGCTGGACCACCCGCGGCTGGCTGGGTGTCTGCTCCGCGGCAGCGCTGGTGACGCTCCTCGCCCTGGCCGGATGCGGAGTGTGGGTCCTCGCCCACGCCACGGACGTCAACAAGCAGCTCACCGAGCGCTGGTCACCGGCCCTGATCGCGTCCGTCCGTATCGAGAGCGCCCTGATCAATCAGGAATCAGGCATTCGTGGATTCGGCATCACGGGCGAGCGCGAATTCCTCGAGCCGTACCAGGACGGCATCGCACAGCAGACCGCCGCAGCGGCGGAACTGTCGCCCCTCGTAGCAGGAAATAGGCGGGCCGCAGCCGAACTTGCCCTGGTACTCGAGCGCGCCGATCGGTGGCAGACCACGACTGCCCGCCCAGTCAGCGAAGCGGCTGATCCCGTAGCCGCCGCCCAGCGACGCGCCGAGTCAGGCAAGGCGGCATTCGACGCACTTCGCACCGCCCTGCACGACCAGCAGACCCAGATCGAGACCGAGAGAGATCAGGCCCGCGAAGACCTGCAGCAGGTACGCACCCTGCGCAACACGGTCTTCACCGCCATCGCAGGCATGGTTCTCACTCTCTTCGCACTCGCCTTCGCGGGGCTGCGCCGAGGCGTCCAGATACCGCTGGACCGGCTGCGCACCGACGTACGGAAGATCGCGGACGGCGGGTTCGACCATTCCATCGTTCCCTCCGGACCCGCCGATCTGCGCGCTCTGGCGACCGACGTGGACGGAATGCGCCGGCGCCTGGCCGGTGAGCTCGACTTCAGCGACCGCGCCCGCAGTGAACTCGACGAACAAGCAACGGAACTGCGCCGCTCCAACGAAGAACTCGAACAGTTCGCCTATGTCGCCTCGCACGATTTGCAGGAACCGCTGCGCAAGGTCGCCAGTTTCTGCCAGTTGCTGGAACGCCGCTACGCGGATCAGCTCGACGACCGAGCCAAGCAGTACATCGCCTTCGCCGTCGACGGCGCGAACCGCATGCAGACCCTCATCAACGACCTCCTCACCTTCTCCCGGGTCGGACGCCTGCACGCCCAGGACACCGACATCAGCTTCGAGACCCTGCTGCGCCGCATCACCCATTCCCTGGGCCTGGTGATGGAGGAGACCGGGGCCGTCATCACGCACGACCCCCTTCCCGCCGTACACGGCGACCCGACCCAGCTCGGGGTCCTCCTGCAGAACCTCATCTCCAACGCCATCAAATTCCGTGCCCCGGGCGTTGTACCGAAGATCCACATCAGTGCCCACGGACTCGCGGACAGCGCGGACTCCGCCGAGGGAGTCGAACGCCGCTGGGAATTCGCGGTGAGCGACAACGGAATCGGCATCGGTCCGGAGTACGCCGAGAGGATCTTCCTGATCTTCCAGCGTCTTCACACCCGGGACACATATCCGGGCAATGGCATCGGCCTCGCCCTCTGCAGGAAGATCGTCGAATACCACGGCGGTACCATCACGCTCGACACCGCTCACACCCCCGGGACGCGCTTCGTCTTCACCCTTCCCGGGGCCCACGACGGTGCGCCCACCGCAGATGCTCAAAGTTAAGCCTGACGGGCATCGTCTGGTCCTGTGCAGTCGAGCAACTGGCAGCGGCCGGATGCGAATACCGGCCCGGAATCGGTCGACGAAGGATGCATCACCGACTCAAGCTGCTCACAACAAGTCCCCCATGCAAGTCCGGGCCCGCGTCGCGCACGCCTTCGCCCGCATGAAGGCCTACAGATCCTGCGCGACCGCCAGGCGTATGCGCAGTGAAGTCGTGAACGCGATGGCAGAGCTGTTCAGGCCCCGGGCCCGGCGGGTGTCAGCGCCGACGGTGAGGTGGTGGGCGCGGCCGGCGGGTGGATAAGCGGCGGGTCATCGGGAAGGCGCATGGGCATGGACGAAAGCATTGAAGATGGTTGAGAGCCCTGCGGATACGAGTGATCCCGCCTGCCCGACTCCGCTGACAGCGTCCCTCGTACTGAGTGAGCGAGGCAGCAGCATTTCCCAGGCCCGCCACTTCGCGGTCGGCTTCCTGGACAAGTGGAGAGACCAGCACAAGGCCGAGGTCACCACAGACACGTTGCAGATCACGCAGTTGATCGTGAGTGAGCTGGTCACCAACGCCCGTAAGTACGCCCCTGGTCCGGCCCTCCTGCAACTCCGGGCCGTCGGCGATACTCTGGTCGTGGGCGTGTGGGACGGTGATCCGCTGTTGCCCGAGGTTCGGGATGCTGACCCGGAGCGCGTCGGGCAGCACGGCCTGGAAATCGTCTCGGCCCTCGCGACAACCATCGACATACGCCCAGCACCCCCCGGCAAGCGGGTCAGCGCGCACATCCGCCTCGGAACGGATGCAGCAGACGACGCCCCGTGAGGCGCATCTCAGCGCCGGCGTGCCCCGCAACGAACGCCCCTGAGCGCAGGCTCGGGTGAGCCAAGTGCAGCGCCAGTCCGCCGGCACTGTGCCGCTTGCTGCCGCGAGATCGCAGTGGCGGTCTCAGGGTTCACGCCGTGAGGGCACCCTCGAGACTGGGGTGCAGGTGGAGGAAAGTGTCCGCTCCGGTGACGCGGAAGAGTCGCATCACCGCAGGGGAGGGGGCTGCTAAACGCAGGTCGGTGCGGTGGTGGGTGGCGATCACCAGTCGGAGGAACGTCGAGTCGGCGAAAGTGATGTTGCTGGCATCCAGGACCACTCCGCAGCGTTGCGCGAGCAACTTCGATCTCCGCTTCCAGGGGCGGGAGGGACTCCATGTCCAGCTCGCCGGTGGGGGCGATCACAGGCGTCGGCGCGGGCCGGGCGCAGTCGGAGATGGCAGGTCTCATCGGGCCATCATTCACGCAGCTATGTGTGGCGCGCCAAGGCGCTCCCGGGGGCGTCTCGGCATAGCACTGGTCAACGGAGTGCAACGAGCGGGTGCGCGATCTCGCGGTGAGTGTCGGTCGAGCATGGTGAGTGGGGGCCGCACGGTGGTCGTTTCCGTCCTGTGGACCGGAGAAGCTTCTGCAGGCTCGCTTCCGGGACTGTTGGAGGCAGGGTGACCGGGTCCAGATCTCACGTCACTCGGCGACCCGGTGGCCGCCGTCCAGGAGGCCGTGGCCGCAATGCAGGGGGGCGTGATCGCCCTGTCGAGGTCTTGCCACCCTGCCGCGCAGTCACCCGCTGACGGCGCGCTCTGCTGCACGGTCTGGGAATGAAGCGGCCGTTTCGGCGATCGATGCTCTGCGCAGCGAATGACCGTGAGTGACATTTCGAGATGCGGCGGAGAGGACTCACTGTTTCGCTGGGGTGGCCCATTACTCGTCGCCCCAAGGAATGATCATGAGTGCTGCAGGTGAATCCGCCAGGCGTGTCCAGCAGATGCGTGCAAAGGCGCAGGAGATGGAGGAGGCCGCAAAGAGTGCCACAGACCCCGACGAGCGTCAGCGCCTCCAGGACAAGGCTCGTCGGCTCAGGTCCCAGAGCGAGCAGGAGAGCGGCATGGCCAGCGGGGACATCTACCCCACGATCTAGATGTATTGCTCACAGAGGCCGTGCGACGCGGGGTCGCGTGCGGCCGGCTTGACCGGTCGAACAGCCCCGGAACCGAAAGCCGCTGTCTCCGGTCTCCGGCAGGTCCGCAGGCTCGGTCGTGCCGGAATCGGTCCGATCCTCGGGCTGCCTGCTTCCACGGCGCCCTGCAGGCGGACATCCCATCGGTCGGCACCTTCACCGCGGGGGAGTCGCTGCCATGAATGCCGCGGTCCTCGACGGGCGGCGGCTCATCGATTCACACCAGCTCGAACACGTTGGCGGCTGGATCGGCAATCCAGGGCACACACGTGCCGCCGCGCAATCCAGGGCACACACGTGCCGCCGCGCTCCCCGCCGGGCCGGTTGCAGGCTCGCCGCAAGCGTCTCCCGTGCCGGTCGGTAGCAGTGCGCCCCCTCCGGTCGGAGTCGTACGGAAAAATGCATCGCGATTGCCATCGCCTGGCATGCGTGGGACTGCGGTCGGCGGGATACGCGGTGCTCTGATGATGCGTGTTCACGCATGTCGCCACGGCGTGGGTTGTCAGGTGTCGCGACTGGGACATGTGCGGAGCAAGCTGGAGAGAGTGAACCGCAGGAAGGAAGGGCACTGATGGGCAGCCCGCAGGACCCCACGACCAAGCATCCGCAGCCGGAGTTCCCTCAGCAGGACCAGGAGCCGCCCGGCTGGAGCGGCCCGATGGACCCTGCGCCCGACCACGGTGAGGAGTCCTACCGGGGGAGCGGGCTCCTGAGGGACCGAGCCGCGGTCGTGACCGGCGGCGACTCCGGTATCGGCCGGGCTGTCGCTCTGGCCTATGCCCGTGAGGGTGCGGATGTCCTGTTCACCCACCTGCCCTCGGAGGCGGAGGAGGCCCGGGAGACGACCCGCCTCGTGGAGAAGTCAGGCCGTCGGGGGTTGGCGGTTCCATGCGACATTCGGGAAGAGGGGCAGTGCCGTCGCCTCGTGGAGCGGGCCGTGGCGGAGTTCGACCGGATTGATGTTCTGGTCAACAACGCGGCGTACCAAATGTCCCAGCCCCAGGGCATCGAGGACATCTCCACGGAGCAGTTCGACCGGGTCGTGCGCACGAATCTGTACGGCATGTTCTGGCTGTGCAAGATGGCTGTGCCGCACATTCCTCCGGGCGGTTCCATCATCAACACCACCTCGGTGCAGGCTTACAAGCCGAGTCCCCACCTGCTCGACTACGCGATGACCAAGGGTGCCATCGTCACGTTCACGCAGGGGCTCGCGCAGATGCTGGTCGACAAGGGTATCCGCGTCAACGCTGTTGCTCCGGGGCCGGTGTGGACGCCGCTGATCCCGGCCACGTTGCCGGATACCAAGGAGTTCGGGAAGCAGGCTCCGATGGGCCGACCGGCCCAGCCCGCGGAGATGGCCCCCGCCTATGTGTTCCTCGCCTCGGAGCACGCGAGCTTCATCACCGCGGAGATCATGAACGCCACCGGGGGCACGCCGCTACCTTGATCAAGCGGGGGAGTAGGGGCGGCTGCATCTGGATGTCGCGCGCGTCTGCTATGCCCCGACCGTGGTCGCCGCGTTCGCTGTCCGGTCCAGGCCGGGCGCCCCGTGGCTGTGCCGCTGGACTGGGATGAACTGGACGAACCCGATCTGACCGCTCGCCGCTGGACGGTGACCGACCTCGGCGACCGCCTCGACAGGGACCCTTGGGCGGGACTCATGCGTCGTGGGCGGGACATGTCGTAGCCGCTCGGGGCCCTGGCTCTTCGTTGACAAGAACGGGGACGAGTCCGGTCCAGAACTGCCGGGGCGGGAGAGGCCGAGGCCGGCGCTTTACCGGAGGCGGCGAATCTCCGCCGAGCCCTCGGGGGGTCGGCGCCGAAGCGGACGGGCCGCGCCGGCCCACGCACCACTCCACCTCGGCCGCATGCCGGTCGCCCTTTCGCTCGCTCCGGCCGGAGCGAGCGAAAGGGCTTCAGGGCGGCGCCGGTCGCCGGAGGTGGAAGGCTCCGTGAGCCCGTCGCCATCCCCAGCGCCGACCCGTAGTGCGGGCTGTCGGTACGCGTCGACGCCTCGGTTCGAGCAGAGGATCGGCTGCACCGTTCCCGCCCGCCGTTCTGGCCTGCCCCACAGCCGGGCTCAGATGCTCCGGGGCGGCAGTGGGCGCAGTGCCGGGCCGTGGAGTACTTCGCCGTCGATGCCGAACCGCGAGCCGTGGCAAGGGCACTCCCATGCGGTCTCCGCCTCGTTGAACGCGACCAGGCAGCCGAGATGGGTACAGCGCGCTGACACGGCGTGCGCGGTACCGTCCTTGTCGCGGTATACCGCGCAGCGGCGTCCCTCGACCCGTACGACCGCCCCTGATCCCGGGGCGATCTCGGCGACCGAGTCGACGTGGGTGGTCTTCAACCTGTCACCTACGAAGTGCTGGGCGACCTCCGCCTGCTGCTTCAGCAGGGCCGTGCCTTCACGGATGGTGCTCCACAGACGGCGCGGGTCGTACAGTCCTGCCCACTCGGGCTCCGCACCGGTGAGTGTCGATACCAGCAACTGTCCGGCCATGGCTCCTCCGCTCATGCCCCAGCCGCCGAATCCGGTCGCCACGTACACATGCCGTGCGCCCGGATGGAAGGGGCCGACAAGCGGAACGCCGTCGCTCACGTCGTTGTCCTGGGCGGCCCACCGGTACTCGGTGTCGCCGACCGGGAAGTGTTCGTGCATCCATCCGTCCAGCCGCAGGTACCGCTCGCGGCTGTCACCCGTGCCCGGCGTGAAGCTCTCGCCCGTGACGATCAGCAGCCGCCGGCCCTCGTCGAGCGGCGCGGTACGGACCGATCGCTTCCCCATGTCGTCCGTGATGTACATGTGCTCCGGTGCCTCGGAGGCGGGGAGAGAAGCGGCGACGACCAGTTCACGGCGCGGTGACAAGCGGGCGAAGTGGAGCGCCCGGTCGAAGACCGGGTAGTGCGTGGCGACGACGACGTCCTTCGCCGTGATCGTCGCGCCCCGCTCGGTGGTGACCTTGCACGGGCTGCCCTCGGTAAGACCGGTCACGCGGGTTCGCTCGTGGATGACACCACCTCGTGCGGTGATGTCGTCGGCCAGGCCCAGAAGATACTTGCGCGGGTGAAATTGCGCCTGGTGGGCGACGCGCACAGCTGCGAGCACGGGGAACGGCAGGTCCGTCTCCGTCACGAAGCCGGCATCCAGGCCCGCTTCTGCGGCAGCCTCGGCCTCGGCCTCGAACGTGGCACGTCGGCGCGGGTCAGTGGTGAAAGTCAGAGCCGACGACCGCTCGAAGTCACAGTCGACGCCCAGTTCCACCGCCACTGATGCGACCCGCTCCACCGCTGCCTGCTGGGAGTGAGCGTACTGTCGCGCGCCTTCCTTGCCCCGCGTGCGGCGCAGTCGTTCATAGACGAGGGAATGAGCGGCAGTGAGCTTCGCCGTTGTGTAGCCGGATACCCCGGCAGCAACACGGTCCGCTTCCAGTACGACCACGTTCCGTCCGGCCCGAGTCAGTTCCCAGGCGGTGCTCAGGCCGGCCATACCTGCGCCGATCACGACGACGTCCGCCGTCGTGTCGGTGTCCAGCGTCGGCCACTGGGTGCCAGGAGTCGTGGCCATCCAGTAGGACTCTGCCGTCCCGGGCAGTTCAATTCGTGTAGTCATGAACCAGGTGTTCCCTCAGCGGCTGAAAGGAGGCCCGGCGGCACAACTCTTCCCCTGAGCGGCCCTGGCGCTCTCAGAGAAATGTGCAACCCGTTGCCCATCCGGGCCGCCTTGGGCGTCCCTGTCAGTGCCGACTGTCGCTCTGGGCGGGAGTGACACCTGTGCCGATGGCCCGGGGGTCACAGGGACCGGGTGATGAGTTCCTTCATGATCTCGTTGGCGCCACCGTGCATCTTCTGGCCTCGTGCGTCGGCATAGAGCCGCCTTCGAGGACGAACTGCTCCGCCTGTGGGTACAGCGCTTCCTGGGCAGCGCTCAGCCGTGAGCACGGTGCGCACCAGACACCGATACTCGGTTACCGTGCGCACGGGTGGCATTGCCTTCGATTGACTTGTGGCTGCCGGGCACCGCGCTGACGTTCGCTCAGGTTGTTGTCGAATTCCGAGGCTGCCTGCGGTCTCGGCCTCCATACCGACGAGGCACTGCGCACGATCATCGACATCGCCTGAGACGCAGCCGCTTCGCCGTCAGGGGGTCACCGGAGTCCGTACGCGCGGACTCCGGCGGCCGGCGTCACTTCGGTACGAGCACGATCCAGATCTGGCCGGTCGCGAACGTCATCGGCCTGCCGTCCTGGGTGGTGAAGTCGGTCGCCGACTCGGCGGTGTTCCGCTCCCATGCCACGTCGTACGACGTGCCGTCACGCAGGACGGCCGCCGAGCCGGACCCCACGGTCGCGCTGAAGGGCGAGGTGTTTCCGCCTCGGTCCCGGAAGCGTGAATCCCGCACGTCCACGTTCTGCAGGACCACTGTGGCCGCTCCGAGCCGGTCACCGGAGGCCGTACGGGCAGGGGTGCCGTCCATGCTCACCAGCCACTGGTCCCGGTCCGTGGACCAGGTGAAGGTGAACCGTGCCGACGGGTAGGACACCGTGCGCCCGTTGACGGGCGTGCCGCCCGGGGGCGACGCGGCGAAGCGGAGCCCGATGTCCTCGGCTGCGTTCACCCCGGTGGGGGCGTGCGGGATCTTCGCCGGGCGCAGGTACAGATTGTGCGGCGCGGCGCGGTCACCGCTGCGGAAATAGGCGTTCGGTGCCTTCGACGGCGGCAGCGCGTCGAGGGGGGCAGCCTCGATCGACGGCCGGAGGGCGGACTGGGCGCCCGAGTACGCGAGCGTGGGCTCGTCGAACTGCCGGAGCAGCTCCAGATCCGTCTCTCGCGCGCTGCGTACGGGGCCGATGACGGACGGCACGTCGGAGGAGTAGGCGGCGAGTATGCGGCTGAGGCCTGCCTCCACCTGCTCCACGTAGACGATGTCGGCCTTCTCGAGTCCGGTCGGCGGCCGGGCCGCGGCCACGTTGTCGATCTTCACGGCGAGCACGTCCGCGCGTGCCGCAGATGTTGTCGTGGGAACTTTCCCCCCTTCGCCCGAACTGTCGCAGCCCGCCGTGAGGACGAGCGTGAGCGCGGCGAGTGCGGCGGCGGCCGATCTCTTCGTTCCGGAGGTACGCATGGCTGCCGCCCCTTTCGAGCCGGATCTGCGGCACGGCACCGGCTCATGTCTTCTGCGGCGATGACACTTTCTCGTCCATCATCACGCAGAAGACCGGCCGGAGCGCCTCAGGCGCGGCGTCGGTACCTCTCCGGCGCCAGGCGGCCGACCGGCGACGCGTCAGAACAGTTCGCGAATCGGCGCTTTGGACATGCCCCCCGTCGTGCCGGGCGAGGCGGAGACGGCGGCTGTGGGCGGCGATGCGCCGGAGCGGCGACGGGTCCGCCCGGGGCAGGTCGTCCTGCCACCGCTCCCGGGCGGACCGGACCTCAACCGACGGAGCAGACAGTGCCGTTGAGGCGGATGGCCATCGGATCGGGGTTGGGGCCGTCGTTGGCGCCGACGAAGCCGAACGAGGCCGCCGACGCGCCGTCCGGGGCCAGCGGCCCGGCTCCCTCGGGCGCGGTCACGCGGACGTGGCGACCGGTCTGATGGAACGTGGCGTTCCAGCCTGAGGACACCGACTGGCCGTCGGTCGGCCAGTCCCAGTCCACGGTCCAGCCGGTGATCGGGGTGTCCGAGAGGTTCCGGACGGTGACCGTGGTCACGAAGCCGTTGCCCCAGCTCGTGTCCCGGTGGAAGGTCAGCGCGCAGGCGGCGTCCGGTGGGGTGCCGGTGGTGAAGGTCAGCGGAACGGACGGGGTGGAGATCCGTCCCGTGGCGTCGGCGGCCAGCACGTTGACCGTGTGGGTGCTGCCCGGCGGCAGGTTCCGCAGGGTCACGGACGTACCGGTGGTCTCGCCGACCAGCCGGGTGTGCGCGCCGTCCCGCTCCTGGACCAGGTGGCGGGCGGCACCGGCCGCCCCCTCCCACGACAGGCGCGCGGTGGTGTCGGTCACCGCCTCCAGCTTCGGGGTGCCCGGCGCGCCGGCGGTCGAGGCGCCGGCCCCGGTGCCGGGCCGCGGGGTGAGCGTGACGGTGAGCATCGCGTACGGAGGCACGGTGACCTGGGAGGCGGACGCCCCACTGCCGGTGACATCGGTGATGTCGCTGTCGCCGCGGGCGTAGCGGCTGACCTCGGGTGCGGCGTCGGACGGGGTGAAGCCCGCGTACTCGAGGTCCACGGTCCGTGCGGCGTCGGGGTCCTTGTTGATGAGCAGGACGCTCAGGCGCCCGTCGCGACGGTGCACGGCGTGCGCGGAGACGTCCTGGGCGGAGGACGAAGCGGCGACCATGGCGTCGCCGGCTGTGCCCAGTTCGCTGGTCATCTTCATGCCGTAGTAGGGGTGGAACGGCGTGTTCGTCGCCGGTTGGCAGACGTCATCCGTGCAGGCACCGCTGGACAGCATGCCCATGTCGCCATAGTCGGTGTCGCCGTCGACGGTGGTGATCCGGCCCGGGCCGTTGTGGGTGTTCCACCAGTCGACGTTGAACACACCGTTCTCCAGAGCCGTCATGAAGGCGTCGGCGGCGAACAGGCCGTTGGGGCGGGCGGTGAGCATGGCACCGCCGGTGTTGGTGTTGACTTCGGTGAGGGCGATGCCGATGCGCGGGGAGTCGGCGCCCGCGTGCCGGTCGATCTGGTTGCGCACCTCCCGCAGCTCGCCGGGCAGCCGGGTCAGCCGGGATATGGCGGCGTCCGCGGAGGTGTCGGAGCCGCCCGCGTACCAGTGGACGCTCACGAAGTCGATGACGTCGGTGACTTCGGAGAGCACGGTGTGATTCCAGTCGCCCGGATCGCCCTCGCCGACGATGCCGTCCGGCCAGTTGCCCGGGGTGGTGAGGACCGCGCCGATCTTGATGGTCGGGTCGACGGCCTTCATGGCGGCGGCGTAGGCGCGGACCTGACGGGCGTACTCCCGGGGACTCTTGTCCGCGTGGTCGTCGTGCTCCCAGCCGCTGCCGTAGTGGCCGTTGCCGTAGATCTCGTTGCCGATCTCCCAGTACTTCGCGTCGTAGTCCTTGGTGACGTTCGCGTACCGGACCCAGCCCGCCGCCTCCGCGGGCGTGCCGGAGCCGTAGTTGGCGATCAGGATCGGCTGCGCCCCGGTGGCGCGGACCGTGCCCATGAAGGCGTCGAAGCCGGTGCCGGGGGCGACGTATCCGCCGGGCGCGGTGTGCGTCTCCCAGTGGTAGATGTCGGCGTACGAACCTCCCGGGTAGCGCATCGCCCCGACGTCGGCCGTCTTCATGAGGGCGGCGACTTCGGGGTCGTTCATATGCGAGTCCCAGACAGCGGCGTTGACACCACGGGCGGTGTCGGAGAGTCGGCCGAGCGACGCCTGCGTGTTCACCCGGACACTGACGTCCGCGGTCGGCGCCTCCTGCACGGCGGCGGATGCGGCACCGGCGGCGCCGAGCGGGGACAGCAGGGCGAGCGTCGCGGCCAGGGCGGCGACGGTGCGTGCGAGGTTACGGGGGCGACCGGCGGGGGCCGGCCCGACGGGTCTCTGCGGTAAGGCCATGGGGGGTCCTTCCTAAGGGCGGCGACACGGACTGGTCGACGCGTGCCGGGCGGGCGGTACGGGCGGGCGGGCGCCGACCCCGGGGGCAGATGCTGCCCCCGGGGCGCGGGAACAGGCGGTGCGTGGGTGCTGCGGCGGAGGGTGGGCGCGGGGCGGCGCGGTGCATTGCGGTCGTGCACGGTGGGGACTGTC
The DNA here is from genome assembly GCF_045207585.1 of Streptomyces sp. NBC_00887. Lineage (NCBI taxonomy): Bacteria > Bacillati > Actinomycetota > Actinomycetes > Kitasatosporales > Streptomycetaceae > Streptomyces > Streptomyces sp. NBC_00887. The sequence goes on along the minus strand of NZ_CP108788.1, from coordinate 2,764,774 downwards.
CGAATTCCGAGATGGGAGCGCTCCCATGATGGGAGGAGGGTGACGTTCTGTCAACGGACGGGACCGTCGAACCGAGCGTCCTTGAAGGACTTCGGTTCACCGGAAACGCCCGCGTCCGGCTGGAGCACGAAGCTGATACGGCTCGACGCCTTGGCGTTGTCGGACAGGTCGCGCGGCTCGGCCACGTCGGTGGTGAGGTTGTTCGGCTCGGTCATCGCGGCAGTGATGCCGCCGCGGCTGAGACCGCTTGCCTGTAAGCCTGTGGGCGTACGACCTGCTGATGCAGTGCCAGGCAGGGTTGATCTCGATGACCGGCACTCCCGACATGGTCGCCAAGGCCGGCATCTCGGTGGCCGACATCACCGCCGGTCTGTCCGCGTACTCGGGCGTCCTCACCGCGCTGTTCACCAGAGCCACCACAGGGCGGGCGCACCCCGTCGAGGTCTCGCTGTTCGACATGGCGTTTGTGGCGGTGCGGCAGGAAATCAGCCAAGAAGGACGGCTGAGCGTCGTGGACGAGCAGGACTTCGTCCACCGCAGCGGCGACAACGAGCGTCACGCCACCGGAGTCGAGCTCGACCCTGCCGACGCCGAGCCTTCCGACGCGGCCTGGCAACTGGCGCTGCGCCCTGGCCCCCCGCTCCTCTTCCGGTTCAGCGCGCTGACCGCCAACGCGCACCGCATCCACTACGACGCTCCGTACGTGGAGGGCGTGGAGAGTGCTACCCGGGGCTGGTCGTGCACGGCCCCCTGCTGGCGCTCCTCATGCTCGAACCGGCCCGCCGCGAAGCCCTCGGACGCGCCGTACGGAGGTCTCGTACCGTCTGCGCAAGCTGGTCTTCGCCGGTGAGCACCTACGTGCCCTGACCGAGGTGGCCTTCGCATGGCGCAGCCGCCCCCTCGCCACCGCGCCTGGTCGCAGCCAGGAAGATTCTCTTCGTGCGTGGCCATCGGCCTGACCGGTTCGCCGAGGCAGCCGCCTCCGGCGGTTCCCACTCGGAGGAGCTCCGCGGGAGCCCCTCATGCTCCGTCGTGGAGAGCCTCGTCGTCCAGCGAAGCAAGTCTGCTGAGGATGTCGACGGCCAGCGCCCGCTCACCCTCGGGAAGTGATCCGAGGAGCAGTTCGTTGATCCGTTCAGCCGGAGCGATCAGGGAGTCGAGCAGGTCCTCGCCCTCGGCGGTGAGGCTCAACAGGGTTCGTCTGCGGTCTGCTTCGTCACGCACCTGACTGACGAGGTGCTGGTCGGTCAGACGACGGATCATCTGGTTGACGGTGGAGCGGTCCAGTGAGGTGAGGCGCGCGAGGGTCCGCTGGTCCATGCCGGGATCCCGGCTCAGGGCGTTGAGGATGGCGAACTTCGGGGAGGTGATCTCCCGGGACACGTGCTGAGCCCAGAGAGCCGTGTGTACCTGTTCCGCGCGCCGGATCAGATGGCCGATGTAGTTGGGCAGCTCCAGTGCGCGTGCCACGGTGCTCCGTCCATCTGTCGTCGGGGTGGTGCCGGCGGGAGATTGCCGGTACGGGATGGAGTCTAAGGAATGCGCGGCACCACCCCGCGTGCGGCCTTTCCGTCAGCGGTCCCGGCGCCCGGGACGCTGTTCGTACGCGGTGGCCCGAGAGCCGTCCACACCCACCTCCAGGCGTCCCACCCGTTCGATCTCCAGGACGATACGGTCCCCGTGGCTGAGCGGTCCCACTCCGGCCGGTGTGCCCGTCGCGATCACGTCCCCCGGGTGCAGTGTCATGACAGAGGACGTGTAGGCGATCAGCTCGCGGACGCCGAAGATCAGATCCGCCGTGTTGGTCCGCTGGCGGGTGCTGCCGCCGACATCGCAGCGCAGGCCGAGGGAGTCCGGATCCGGAATCTCGTCGGCGGTCACGACCCACGGCCCGATGGGTGTGAATGTGTCGAACGACTTGCGCGTGGAGCGGTCCTCGCCGGACCGGACGGTGATGTCCAGCACGCAGGTGTAGCCGAAGACGTGGTCCAGCGCGTCGTCCGCGCCGACATGGCTGGCCGTGCGTCCGATGACGACGCCCAGTTCGCCTTCCTGATCGGTGCGCCTGTCGGTGTAGGGGAGGAGGACGTCCTGGCCCGGCCCGATGACGGAGGAGTTCGCCTTGAGGAAGACTCCGAGGTCGGCGACCGACGTGGTGTACTCCATCTCGGCCTTGTGGTCCAGGTAGTTGACCGGCGCGCCGATGATCTTGCCGGGGCGGGGCAGCGGAGCTTCCAGGGCTGCTCGGGCGAGCGGGACCCGCGCACACACGGCGAGGTCGGGCAGCGAGTAGGTCCCGCGGGCGACCCTCTCGATGTGCTCGTGCAGCGCACCGGCAGATCCGACGGTTCCCCTGCCGGCGAACTGCTCGGTCACGTCGACGAGCGTGTCGCCGTCGACAAGTCCCAGGCGTCCCTTGTTGAACAGGGCCAGACGCATCGTGGCCTCCTTGTGCTGTGAAGTGTGAGGTGGGCGTATCAGGCGCCGGGATCGGCGCTTTCGGTGCGGTAGAGGCCGAGGGAGCGCATGACGGGCTCGTCGCTGTAGGAGAACAGGACGGCGTCGCTCGACGACGAGGTGTTCAGGTGTCGGTAGGAGGCCCAGCCCGGAACGGCGAACGTGTCGTGCTCGGACCACTCCAGCCGTACGCCGTCGACGACCGTGACACCCTCGCCGCGCACCACGTTGAAGATCGTGGAGGCCGTGTGCCGGCGGCCAACCCCCTGGAACGCGGGGCGCAGGCGCTGGACGCGGCAGCCGATCGTGGGCATGACCGGACCCCCTGTCCACGGGTTGGTGTACTCGAGGACGATGCCGTCGACGTCGCTGCCGTCAGCGGTGTCGGCGACGCTCTCCAGCGCCCGCTGGGTCTCCTGCCACGGGTACCGTGTGACGGGGGAGTGGGGTCCGTCCTGGGAAAGCCAGACGGGGTTCAGCCGGCCGTGCAGAAACTGCCGGCTCCCTGCGTCGTCGGGCCGGGTGACCGGCTGCAGGCGCTGGTGGTACTTCTCGTAGAAGCCGGCTTCCAGGGCGTTGACCAGCGGGTAGTCGAGCGCGTCGAGCCACATCATCGGGGCGTCGCCCTCGTGGGTGTGGTCGTGCCAGTGCCAGCCGGGGGTGAGCAGCAGATCGCCCGGGGACATGAAGACACGCTCTCCGTCGACGGTTGTCCACGCGCCACTGCCCTCCAGGATGAAGCGGAACGCGTTGGACGTGTGCCGGTGCGCCTGCGCGGTCTCGCCGGGCAGGATGACCTGCAGCCCCGCGTAGAGCGTGTTGACGGTGGCAGGCGGATCGGTGAGGCCGGGGTTGACGAGCATGAGGACTCGTCGTTCGGCCTCCTCCAGGGAGAGGGTTTCCGAGAAGTGCAGCAGGTGAGGGCGTAGTTCCTGCCAGTTCCAGCGGTAAGGGACGGCGCGGCTCTTCGGCTGGGCGGGGAACAGGTTGCCGTAGAAGCGCCACAGCGGAGCTGCCCCCAGGCCCTCCAGAGCTTCGTAGGCGAGTTCGTCGGTCGTCATGCGGTCCTCCTCGGGTTGCAGGGTTACGGGGTGGGGACGGCAGCCGGGGCCGGTGTCCACACGGAGGAGGCGTCCTCGAAGTCATCGGGCCTGCGGGACGAGAGGAGCCGGTTGCGCAGGGTGGCCCCCATGCCCTCCAGATGGCAGATCTCGCCGAAGCGGCGGGCGTTGGTCTGGATCATGGCGGCTCGCTCGCGGCGCCGGCCGACGTACGCGGTGAAGGCGTCCGCGGGGTCGGAGAAGCGGCCGAGTGCCTGCCCCAGGGCAACCGCGTCCTCCAGTGCCTGACAGGCACCCTGGGCGAGGTACTGCAGCATCGGGTGCGCCGCGTCTCCGAGCAGCGCGATCCGGCCGTGCGCCCAGTCGTCGATGGGCAGGCGGTCGTACAGGGGCCAGCGCCGGTCCCGGGCTATCAGGGGCAGGGCGTCGCGCACGGCCCGGCACGCCCCCGCGAACCGCTCCTCGAGCTCGGCCTCGGTGCCCCAGGCGTCCGAGTCCGGCGTGTAGTGATCGCTTTCGAACACGGCAACCTGGTTGTAGAGCTCGCCGCGTCGCACGGGGTACTGCACCAGATGCATGCGGGGCCCGGCCCAGACCATCACAGCCTCCGAAGCGGCGTGCTGCGACATCCGGCCGGTCATCCTGTCCGCGGGAAGGGCGCCGCGGAACGCCACGTAGCGGGAGCAGACCGGCTCTCCGTCGCCGACGAGGGTCCGGCGCAGCTGTGAGTGCAGGCCGTCCGCTGCCACGACCGCGTCGGCGGTCAGCTTGGTCGCCGTCCCGGCGAAGTGCAGGACCACCCCGGATCCGTCCTGTTCGGCGTGCGTGACGGTGTGTCCTGTGCGCAGTGTGACCGCGGGGTGTTCCTGACAGGCGGCGAGGAGCGCGGAGTGGAGGTCTGTGCGGTGGGTGACCAGGTAGGGGTGTGCGAAGCGCTCGGTGTAGGCCGCGCTGCGCAGATCGAGGGAGGTGATCTGCTCTCCGCTCAGGGCGTCCATCATGACGAGCCGGGGCGGGGCGACCGCAGCGCGCCGGACCGCCTTGAGCACCCCCAGTTCTTCGAGGGCCTGAGAGGCGTTCGGGGCGAGCTGCAGGCCTGCTCCGATCTCTCCGAACCGGGCGGCTCGTTCCACGACGGTCACGTGGTGACCGGCGCGGGCGGTCGACAGTGCTGCGGCCAGGCCGCCGATTCCACCACCGACGACGGCGATGCGGAGGGGGACAGGGGTCACGGACATATGGCCGCCTTGGTCAGGAGGGGGGGCGCCGATGGGAGGCGGCGAGCTCATGTAATCAGTACATCAATCATTGGTGTACTGATTATATTCGGAGAGTGTTGCCGCGCTGTCAACGGTTCCGTGGAGAAAGGCCAGCAGGGCACGCGGACCTCGGAAGTGACTGATCAGCAGGCAGCCGTGCGACTGTCCGCGTGCACGGGTGCTCCTGTACGCGCGGTGATGTCCGCCGGTGTGACGCCCGGGGCCGTTTCGACGAGGGCGAGACCGCGGTCGGTGACGTCCAGCACCCCGAGATCGGTGATGATGCGGTGCACGCAGCGCCGACCGGTCAGGGGCAGGGCACACTCCTGCAGGATCTTGGCGCTGCCGTCCTTGGCGGTGTGCTCCATGAGGACGATGACGCGGCGGGCACCGTGGACCAGGTCCATGGCGCCGCCCATGCCCTTGACCATCCGGCCGGGGATCGTCCAGTTGGCGAGGTCGCCTCGAGCCGACACCTGCATGGCACCGAGAACGGCGGTGTCGATGTGACCGCCGCGGATCATGCCGAAGGAGAGCGCGGAGTCGAAGAAGGAGGCGCCGGGCAGGACGGTGACGGTCTCCTTGCCGGCGTTGACGAGGTCCGGGTCGACCTCGTCCTCGGCGGGGTAGGGGCCGGTGCCGAGGATGCCGTTCTCGGAGTGGAGGACGACGTGGACCCCGGGCGGGAGATGGCCGGGTATGAGGGTGGGGAGGCCGATGCCGAGGTTGACGTACGAGCCGTCGGTGAGTTCTAGCGCCGCACGGGCGGCCATCTGGTCACGGGTCCAGGGCATCAGATGCCTACCGTCCTCTTCTCGATGTGCTTGTCGGCGGCCTGCTCGGGGGTGAGCTCCACGATCCTCTGCACGTAGATGCCGGGCAGGTGGATCGCGTCGGGGGCCAGCTCGCCGGGTTCGACGAGTTCCTCGACCTCGGCGACGGTGACGTGACCGGCCATGGCGGCGAGGGGATTGAAGTTGGCGGCGGCCCGGCGGAACACGAGGTTGCCGTGCGTGTCGCCGCGCCACGCTCGGACGAGGGCGAAGTCGGTGGTGATGCCGTGCTCCAGCAGATGGGGGCGCCCCGAGAAGTTCCGGGTCTCCTTGGGCGGTGAGGCGACCGCGACCGAGCCGTCGGGTGCGTACCGCCAGGGCAGGCCGCCCTCCGCCACCTGGGTGCCGACCCCGGCCGGGGTGTAGAAGGCGGGGATCCCCGCGCCGCCGGCCCGCAGGCGCTCGGCGAGCGTGCCCTGCGGGGTCAGTTCCACCTCGAGCTCGCCGCTGAGGTACTGCCGGGCGAACTCCTTGTTCTCACCCACGTAGGAGCCGGTGACCCGGGCGATTCGTCGGACGGCGAGCAGGATGCCGAGGCCCCGGCCGTCCACGCCGCAATTGTTCGAGACCACATCCAGTCCGGTCGCCCCCTGCTCGTACAGGGCGTCGATGAGAACCTGGGGGACTCCGGAGAGCCCGAAGCCGCCCACGGCGAGCGATGCGCCGTCCGGGATGTCGGCGACCGCCTCGGCCGCGCTGCCGCTGACCTTGTTCACGTGCGGAATTCCTTTCGTACCGTGGTGCCGGGGAGGAGAGCCACCCTGACTTCGAGCCGTCTCAATGCGCGGTCTCGGGGCGAAGGGCGTCGGATACGGACTTGACGCCGCCGTGCGCGGTGAGGCCGCCGTCCACGGGGATGTCCGCGCCGGTGATGAAGGACGACTCCTCGGACACCAGGAAGACGACGAGCGCGGCGACTTCGTCGACGGCTCCGGTGCGGCCGAGGGGGGTCTCGCGGATGTTGGACTCGCGGAAGGCCGGGGTCGCGGAGGCGGTCATCTCCGTCTCGATGTAGCCGGGGTGGATCGTGTTGACGCGGATCCCGCGGGGGCCCAGTTCCAGCGCCGCCGTCTTCGACAGGCCCCGCAGCGCCCACTTGCTGGTCGTGTACGCCACCGGGTAGTGCGCGGTGAGGGCCGCGGAGGATCCGACGTTCACGAGGGAAGCGCCCGGGGGCATCAGGGGCATGAGGTGCTGGATTCCCAGGAGCGGGCCGGTGACGTTGACCGCGTGGACGCGCGCCATGTCCTCGGGGCGCACGTCGCCGATGCGGGCGCGCCAGGTGAGGCCCGCGTTGTTGACCAGGCCGTGCACCTGCCCGTACGTCTCCCGCAGTTCGGCGGCGAGGTCTGCCCAGTCCGTCTCGCTGGTGACGTCAAGTCTGCGGCACCCGTCCACGGGTTCGACATCTGTCGCGATGACATGGGCGCCCTCGCGGGCAAGGGCGGCGGCCTCGGCGGCGCCTTGGCCGCGTGCCGCACCGGTGACGACAACTACCTTGCCGCGCAGCCTCATCGGGTGGAGGTGGCCGGTCACGGCCGCTCCCGGTTGCGTCGTCGGCCGGTCGGCAGGGGCTTGGGCTCGGTACCGGGCGCCACCGTGTTGGTGAGCGTACCGACGCCCTCGACGGTCAGGCTGACGGTGTCGCCCGGCTGCAAGGGGGGCGGGGTCTGTTCGCCGCGCAGGCCCCAGAGCTCGGCGAGGCATCCGCCGTTGCCGCAGGTTCCCGACCCGAGCACGTCGCCCGGGACGACGCGCGTGCCGCGGGACGCGTAGGCGGTCATCTCCTCGAAGGTCCAGCTCATGTTGGACAGCAGGTCCTCGCCCACGGTTCTCCCGTTGACCGTGGCGGTGAGCGCCAGCCGCAGAAACCCTTCGGAGTCGCGGTACGGCGCCAGTTCGTCCGCGGTGACCAGGTAGGGGCCGAGGGAGGTGGCGGTGTCCTTGCCCTTGCAGGGTCCGAGACCCACCTTCATCTCCGCGGACTGGAGGTCGCGGGCGGACCAGTCGTTGAAGACGGTGTAGCCGACGATGTGGTCACGGGCCCGTTCCGGGGTGAGGTCGCGTCCCTCGCGGCCGATGACGGCGCCCACCTCGAGTTCGAAGTCCAGGACGTTCGAACCGGGAGGTACGGGCACGCTCTGATCGGGGCCGTAGACCGCGTGGGGGTTGGTGAAGTAGAAGGTGGGCGCCGCGTACCACTGCTCGGGCACACCGGCCACGCCGTCGACGGACCGACGTACACCCTCGACGTGTTCCTCGAAGGTGACGAAGTCCCTTATGGACGAAGGTTGAAGAGGGGGAAGCAGGCGCACCTGCGAGACATGGGGCCCGGGCGGCACATCGAGTGCCGCGGCACCGGCGGCGAGGAGTCCCGGCAGGCCGTCGGTCTCCGCCAGGAGCGTGGTCAGAGAGGAAACCCCCGGCAGAGGAAAGAGCGTGCCGTCCTCCTCAACGACGGCTGTTCGGTGGCGGTGCTGATGCTCGTAGGCGGCGAAACGCATGGTGCGGCTCCTGGGGAGGAGGGTGCGGTCGGGGGTGATGCGTGGTTCACGGGGCGGGCCTCGGTAGCCCGCCGCCCGCCGGGGGAACGGGCAGCAGAAACCGGCTCCGCGGGCCGGGTCCCGCTGTCGGTCGGTCACAAGGAGCGTGGACACGGGCCCGGGAGAGGGACGGCCGTGGGTGCGTGCCGTCCGCGGAGTGCGTCAGACGGGCGGGGCGACGAACACGCCCCGGTCGGGGTCGTTGAACGACTCCTTGGCGACGATTTCGTTCATCGCGTTGGCGGTGCCCCACTGGTCGGTGACCTCGGGCTGGGAGAAGTCGTAGACGTGCGGGTGCCAGGTGTCCTCGTCGAGCGCCTCCAACTCGGTCGTGTACTCGACGGTGTTGCCGTTCGGGTCGAGGAAGTAGGTGAAGGTGTTGTCGCCCGCCATGTGCCGGCCCGGGCCCCAGATCTTGCGGTGGCCGGCCCGGATGACGCGGCCGGAGCCGCGCATGTACTCGTCGATGCCGCGCATCTCGAAGGAGACGTGGTGCAGAGCGGTGTGCGGGCCCTGGGCGATGGCCATGGAGTGGTGCTGGTTGCTGATCCGCATGAAGTGCATGACCTCGCCCATGTGCGGCGAGGAGAGCGTGTCTGAGAGGGCGAAGCCGAGATGGCGCTCGTACCACTCCCGGGTGCGGTTGAGATCGGGGGAGTTGAGGACGACGTGGGAGAGCTTGACCGGGATGGCCTCCTTCTCCTCGATCTTCCTGTGCTGCCGGACCTCGACGTCGGCCGAGACCTCGATCGTGCGGCCGTCGACGTCGAAGAAGCGGAAGCCGTACCCGCCGCCCGGGGTGTCCACGGCACCGGGCCGCGTGATCAGCTGCACGCCGCCGGCCAGGAGCCGCTCGGCGAGGGTGTCCACATCGGCCGGGTTCGCGGCGCCGTAGGAGACGAGGTCGAGCCGCTTCTCCTCGGCCTTGCGCAGCCGTACGACGTACTGCTCGGGGGAGCCCTCGGCGGCCAGGAAGGAGATCCCGGAGTCCTCGGTGACCTTGGTGAGACCCCAGGTCCCGGCGTAGAAGTCGAGCTGTTTGTCGTAGTCCGGTACCGCCAGATCGACATGACGCAGGTGGGTGAGCAGGCGTGCGCTCATGGTGGGTTCCTCCTCAGGTGGTGGTGGGGCCGAGCAGGGCGGCGGCGTTGTCACCGCGTACGGCGTCGAAGTCGGCCCGGGACAGACCTGCGGCGCGCAGGGCGCCGACCGGGTCCTCGGTGCCCATGTCGAAGGGGAAGTCGGAACCGAGGAGTACGCGGTCGGCTCCGGCCGCCCGGATCAGCTCCCGCAGGACGTTCGGGTCGTGGACGAGCGAGTCGAAGTACAGCCGACGGAGGTAGCTGCTCGGCAGGTGGGCGCAGCCCGTCGCCGCGTCCGCGCGTGCCGTCCAGGCGTGGTCGGAGCGGCCGATGTGGGTGGGCAGGTAGCCGCCGCCGTGGGCGGCGATCAGCTTCAGGCCGGGGTGCCGGTCGAGCACCCCCGAGAAGATGAGGTGGGAGAGGGCGACGGCGTTCTCGGTGGGCTGGCCGACCGTGTTGGACAGGTACCACCGGTTCAGGCGCTCGTCGAGCGTGCACCCGAAGGGGTGCAGGAAGACGATCGCGCCGGTTTCACCGGCCCGGGACCAGAACGGTTCGTACGCCGGGTCGGACAGTTCCCGCCCCGGGGCGTGGCTGGAGATCTCCACCCCGAGGAGCCCGTGCCCCAGGGCGTCGTCGAGCGCTTCGACGGCCTGCTCGGGGTGTTGGAGCGGTACGATCCCCAGCCCGCGCAGGCGCTCCGGAGCCGCCGCACAATGCGCTGCGGTGGCCTCGTTGGCGGTCCGGTACACCTTCTCGGCCGTCTTCTCGTCAGCCCAGTAGTGGTAGTGGGAGGGGGAGGGGCTGACCAGCTGGACGTCCACACCCTGCTGGTCCATCGCCGCGAGGCGCACGGCGACATCTGTCAGTTGCGGGACGCGCTCACGCACCATGGGCCCGCTCACGGACAGGGCCTCGACGCCGTTCCGCCGGGCGTCCAGAGCTCTTGCCGCGTCGTGGCCGGGCAGGCCGGCCACGAGCGCCTCGACCCCGGGCAGCAGGACGTGCGCGTGTACATCGACGGTCGGAGACGTCACGGCAGCTCCCGGAGCATCGCCATGGTGCGGCCCATGAGACCGGGCACGTCGGCGTCGCGCACCCCGTCGAGCTGCCACTGCCCGATCTGGACAGAGGCGTCGACGACGGGGCGGACACGGGTGATCCGCCGCTCGTAGTACGCCTGGAACAGGGCGTCGTCCCAGGTGTCGGAGCCGGTCAGCATCTGCGCCAGCACCCAGGCGTCCTCCAGGGACAGAGCGGCACCCTGCGCGAGGGTGGGCGGGCAGCAGTGCGCCGCGTCACCGATCAGGACGACCCGGCCGCGGTGCCACGCCCCTTCGACCAGCATGCGGTCGAACCAGGTGTAGTTGACCTGTGCCGGCTCGGTGATGTGCTCGGTGATCTCAGGCCAGAAGCCGCCGTAGGCCGAGGTCAGGCGGCGCATCTCCTCGGCGTACGAGTCCGCGGGGATCGAGGCCCGGTCGCGGTTGGCCTCGACCACGTACGCGTACAGGGTGCGGTCGCTGGTGGGACAGTAGCCGGCGATGTAGGCCGGGCCCCCGTAAGCGAGGTCCGTACGGGACACTCCGGCCGGACGCGGGGCGGCCACACGCCAGATGGCCATGCCCGTCGGCTCCGGTTTCGCGGTGATCCCTACGGCCGCGCGGGTGGCCGAGCCCAGCCCGTCGGCGGCGATCACGAGGTCGTAGCGGCCCTCGGAGCCGTCACTGAAGCGGACGGAGACGCCGTCGGCATCCTGGTCCAGGATCTCGGCGGTGACGCCCAGGCGGATCGAGGCGCCACAGGCGCGGACGGCCTCGATCAGGATGCGCTGGAGTTGCGGCCGCTGCATGCCGACGGTGGCGGGGAGGTCGTCGCCACCGCTGCGGATGTCGTCCTGCTCGTGCAGGACGGTTCCGTCAGGCGCGGTGATGCCGACCGACCCGAAGCCGAACCCGGATGCCCCGACCCGCTCCCACACCCCCAGCTCACGCAGCACCCGCAGGGCGTTGCCCTGGAGAGTGATGCCGGAGCCGGCGGTGGCATTCCAGTCGGCCCGGGCCTCGATCAGGTGCACCTGGAGCCCGGCGCGCTGCAGCAGCAGCGTCATGGCGTTGCCGGCCGCGCCGCCCCCGATCACCAGGACCGTGCGAGCTTCGTTCATGGTGGAACTCCTTTGTTCCTCTGACTACTTGACGGCGATCGGATTGATGGGAGAGCCGACGGCGCCGGTGATGGGCAGGGGTGCGGCGGTGAGCCAGAACGCGTAGGCGCCGTCGGCCGCACAGTCCTCGGCGAGAGCCTCCAGGTCCCACATCTCCCCGATGAGCAGGCCGATATGGGGGATGGCCACCTGGTGCAGCGGCTGGAAGGCGACATCGAACTCGTTCGGTCGCACCTCGAAGCCCCAGGTGTCGGTGGCGATCGCAGCGATCTCACTGCCGTGCAGCCAGCCCGCAGTGGTGAAGGACAGTCCCGGTGCCGCGCCGCCCGCGTAGTCGCCCCAGCCGTCTCGGCGGGCCCGGGCGAGCTGTCCCGTACGAACCAGGACGATGTCGCCGCGGCCGACGCTCACGCCCTGGGCCTCGGCGGTCGCCGTCAGGTGGTCCGCGGTGATCGCGAAGCCGTCGGGCAGTTCGCCGTCCTCGCCGAGCGTACGGCCGACGTCCAGCAGCACGCCGCGCCCTGCGACATACGGGGCCATGTGCTCGATGCCGGTGACCAGGTCGCCCTCGGAGGTGACGGTCTTCGCCGCGTCGCGGCCGTTCCAGGCCCTGCCGTGATCGAAGATGTGCCCGAGCCCGTCCCACTGCGTCGAGCACTGCAACGGCATGGCGATGACGTCGTCGGCGCCACCGAGGCCGTGCGGAAAGCCCTGGAGGCCGAGTGCCGCGTCGGTGCCGGTGTCGAGCATGGTGTGCACCGGGTTGGTGCGGCGGCGCCAGCCCTTCTGCGGGCCGTTCATGTCGAAGCTCTGGGCGAGCGAGAAGCTCACGCCCCGGCGGATGAGCGCGGCGGCCTCGCGCCGCTTCGCCTCGTCGAGGAAGTTGAGGGTACCCAGCACGTCGTCCTCGCCCCAGCGTCCCCAGTTGGAACACTCGCGGGCGGCACGGGCGATCGACCCCTCGGGGTCGTGGCGGTCGGGAGTCACGACGAGACCTCGGCAACGCATCGCGTGCGCTGAGCGCCGAGTCCGGTGACGGAGCCGTCCATGACATCGCCGTCGCGCAGCAGCCGCCCCCAGTGCATGCCGTTGCCGGCCGGGGAGCCGGTCAGCACCAGGTCGCCGGGCAGGAGCCGGGCCGTCTGCGAGGCGTAGGACACCATGCGCGCCACGCTGAAGAGCATGTCCTCGGTGGACTCGTCCTGCATGGTCTCGCCGTTCAGCTTCAGTACGAGGCGCAGGTCGTCGGGGTTCCCGATCGACTCGGCAGGCACGATCCAAGGGCCCAGCGGGGTGAAGCCGGGCGCGTTCTTGCTGCGGAGCCAGTCGGTTCCGATCTGCGGCATGTCCCGGCGGAAGACCGTGGCGCGGTCGGTCAGGTCGTTGGCGATCGTGTAGCCGGCGACGGAGCCGAGAGCCTCCTCCACGGACACCCGGTGGGCCGGCCGGCCGATGACGGCCACCAGTTCCAGCTCCCAGTCGGGCTTCTCGGCCCATGCGGGGAGTACGACGTCGTCGTACGGGCCGGTGATCGAGCTCGGCAGGCCGATGAAGACGTACGGCAGGTCATCCGCTGCCCGGCGGTCCATGATCTCTGCGGCCTCGGCGCGCCGTTCCTCCTCGGATCGGTCGTCGGCCGGGTCCCGGTGTGCGACGTGCAGGTCGATGACGTGCCGGCGGTAGTTGGCGCCGGACTGGAACACCTGGCGCGGTTCGACCGGGGCGTGCACCCGGAAGTCCGCCAGGGGCCTGCGCTCCGGACCGCTGTCGTCGGCCAGCGCCGTCAGTCGCGCCGCAGCCGTGTCCCAGGCCTCCAGGAGGCTGCGGACGGACAGGTGTTCATCACCGAAGGCAGCTCGCAGGTCGAGTACCCGGGCGTCCGCCGTGACGAGCGCGGGGAAGGCCGGTCCGTCCGGAGCCGAGAGCGTGGCGAGGGCGAAGGGTCCGGCGAAGAGCTCAGACGCGGATGCAGGTTTCACGAACATGTCCTCCTGATTGCGGTGTGACTAATCTGGACCCGTCACTCGCAATCTGGGAAATCGATTCTGTGGATGGGTTTCATCCACGGCATTTATTCCTTCCTGGTCGGCGCCCTACGGCAAGGGAAAGTCTCGTGAATCTGGCTCGCCTCGACCTCAACCTCGTTGTCGCCCTCCGCGCTCTGCTGGAGGAACGCAACGTCACCCGTGCCGGTCAGCGCATCGGCCTCAGTCAGCCCGCCATGAGCGCCGCCCTGGCCCGGTTGCGCCGCCACTTCGACGACGAACTGCTCGCCCGGGTGGGCGGCCACTACGAGCTCACCGCCCTCGGCCAGGTCCTCCTGGACCGCACCGCCACCGCGTACGAAGTGATGGAACGTCTCTTTGCCAGCCAGGCCGACTTCGATCCCAGCAGTGAGACGCGCGAGTTCAATCTGGTGGCCTCCGACTACGCGGTCGCCGTGTTCGGTACCGAGCTCGCCCGAGTCGTGCACGAGGAGGCGCCAGGGATCCGGTTGCGCTTCACCCAGCCACCGACCACCGTGGTCGACGACACCGCGACCCTGCTGAGCACCACCGACGGTCTGCTCATGCCGCACGGCGTCATCAGCGACTTCCCGGCCACCGAACTCTACGAGGACAGCTGGGTCTTCCTCGTCGCGGACGACCATCCGAGCGTCGATGACCGCCTCACCCGAAACGACCTGGGGCGGCTGCCGTGGGTCACCTATCAGCGGACCTACGACGCCCCCGCCGTACGACAGCTCGGCATGCTCGGAATCGAGCCGCGGGTGGAGGTGTCCGTCGACAGTTTTCTCCTGCTGCCGCTGCTCGTGGCAGGTACGCGGCGCATCGCCCTGATGCAGGCGCGCCTCGCACGGCTCCTCACACCGCTTGCAGCCGTGCGCGTGGTGGAGCCCCCCTACGAAGCGGTCCCCCTGCGCGAGGCGATGTGGTGGCACCCGGTGCACACGCACGACGCGGCCCACATCTGGCTGCGTGAAACGACTGCCCGGGTCGGCAGGCGCATGGCCGACGTGCCGGAGGGGCCGGCCGCGTACTGACGTCCCCGCGGCCGCCAGCGGCTCGGCCATGGGAACACCACACCATCCACGGCCTGGATCGGCGGCATCCCGAAATCGGATGACGTGAGGGGTGGGCAGTGCAGCGTCCAGAACGCATAGTCGGGCACATCACGCGCCCGTGCGCCGAGATCTCCGACACCTGGACTCGCTCGCTCGGTGGCGCCACCTTCCCGTCTCGCACTCTGGAGTGCCGCCATGCCGGTTCCCGCCGACCCGCCCGTCCTCGACCACGACGACCCCCCGGCTGCGGCGGGCAGACTGCCCGCCGCCCTGCTGATGGCCGGCAGTTGTCTGCCCATCCTCGGCGCGGTGCTCCTCGCTCCGGTCATGCCGCGCATGCAGGACCACTTCGAGGCCGTACCGGGCAGTGCGGCGTTGGTTCCCCTGATGCTGACGGTCCCGGCGCTGTCACTGGCCCTTCTCGCCCCGTTCGCGGGTGTCATCGTCGATCGACTCGGCCGCAAGCGCCTGTTGGTCGCGGCGACGATCCTGTACGCGTTGTTCGGCACGGTGCCGCTGTGGCTGGATTCGCTGCACGGCATCGTGGCCAGTCGCGTGCTGCTGGGGGTCGCCGAGGCCGCCATCATGACCTGTTGCACCACCCTGATCGGTGACTACTACACCGGCAGGCTGCGTGACCGCTGTCTCGCGCTCCAGACGATGTGCGCGTCGGCGTCCGCCACCGTCTTCTTCGTGGTCGGAGGCGCACTCGGGACAATCGGCTGGCGAGCGCCCTTCTGGCTGTACGTGGTGGGTCTGCTCCTCGCCCCGGCCATGGCCGTGGTGCTGCCGGCTCCCGCACCCGGCACCGGGCGCGTGCCGGGCGAGGGCCGCGTGGACGTGGAGCGCCGGCCCTTTCCCGTGCGCCGCATGGCCGGCCTGTGCCTGCTGACCGCGTTCGGCGCGGTGGTCTTCTATGCCGTCCCGGTGGAGATGTCCTACCTCCTCGACGACCTGGGCGTGGACTCCACCGGTGTCATCGGAGCGGTCACGGCGATCGCCAGCGCCGCCACCGTCCTCGGCTCCGTCCTCTTCACCCGGCTGTCCGACCGTCCGCGACGCCGACTGCCTGCAATCTTCCTGGTGTGCGCCGTCGGCTTCCTCGTCATGGGAACCGCTGACAGCCTTCCCCTGCTGATCGCCGGCGCCGTGGTGAACTGCGTCGGGACGGGGCTGCTCCTGCCGTCGCTTCTGACGCTGGCGATGTCCCGGCTCGACTTCGCCGACCGAGGGCGCGGCACCGGACTGTGGACGGCGGCGTTCTTCCTCGGCGAGTTCCTCTGCCCACTGGTGCTCCTGGGCGGCAAGGGAGCTCTGGGTGACCTGGCCTCGGCCGTCGGCCTCCTCGGGCTCGTCACCGTGCTGGTCTCGACCGCACTGGTGCCCCTCACCCGCCGTGCGCCGCAACCGCGTCACCATGCTCCTGATCAGCCCTGACCGGGCCGGGTCACCGCACCGGCGCGGCCATGGTCGAACGGCGTACGACCAGTTCCGGCTGCAGCACGACGTGGGCGTGCTCGTGGACCGCGCCGCGGGTCGTGTCCTCGATGAGCAGGCGCCCGGCCTGTCGGCCCAGAGCCACGGCCGGCCGCCGCACCGAGGTGAGCGGTACGACGGCGGACGCGGCGAATTCGATGTCGTCGTATCCGACCACCGCGATGTCGTCGGGCACCCTCAGCCCGGCCTCGTACAGCGCCTGAAGTACGCCCAGGGCCAGCACGTCGTCGGAGCAGAAGACGGCGGACGGGCGCCGGGGGAGACCGAGGATGCGGTGGCCGGCGTCCTTGCCCGCGCTCACGGAGAGGTCGGCACAGGCGAGCTCTCTCAGGGCGGTGTGCTGGAGCCCGGCCCCGATGACGGCGTCAACGGCTCCTCTGCGCCGGTCCCGAGCCTGCGGGAGATGGTCCGGACCCCTGACGTAGGCGATGGAGCGGTGTCCTTGGCCGATCAGGTGGCGTACCGCGGCGTGCCCACCCGCCACATCGTCGATGCCGACGGAGCAGGCGCCGGGCTGGGGCCCGTACTGGTCGGCAATGACGAAGGGAACGGCATTCCGCCGGAAGGCGGCGACCGTGCGCCCGACGGCCTCGCCGGAAGCCAGTACGGCACCACGAATGCGGTGGGAAGTGATCAGGGAGAGGTGGCGCGCCTCTTCTGCGGGGTCACTGGTGCCGGTGCAGACCATCACGCCGAGGTCGGCCTCACGAGCGGCCTGTCCCACTCCGACGGCCACGGCGGTGAAGAACGGGTCGGCCAGATCCGGAACGAGAACTGCGAGGACACGGGCCGCCCAGCCATGAAGTTGCCGGGCCCCTTCCGTCCGTACGTAGCCCAAGGCGTCGATCACCGCGAGCACGCGGGTCCGTGTGGGCTCGGCCACGAGCTCCGGGCGGTTGAGCACGTTGGAAACGGTGCCGAGAGAAACGGCGGCCTCCCGAGCGACGTCCTTGATGCCTGTCTTGCGGTGTGCGGCCATCTCTTGGGCCATCGGAATCCTCCGTGTCAGCCTTGTTCGAGGGCATTGCGGAGGGAGCGCGGCAGGCTCGCTTCCGTCCGCGGTCTAACGGCCTCGCGGGGCGGCGGTGCTTCCGCGCACGACCAGGCGCGGTGTCATGGAGGTCTGCATGGCCCTGTCCCGTCGGCCCTCCACACGCTCGATCAGCATGCGGGCGGCGGAGGAGCCCATGGTGTGTCCGGCCTGGTCGACGCTGGTGAGCTGGACGGGGGCGAGGGCGGCGAGGGCGGTGTTGTTGTAACCGGCCAGCGAGATGTCGTCCGGGATGCGCAGTCCGAGTTCGTGGGCTGCCCGGTAGATGCCCAGAGCCGCGACGTCGGCGCCGGTCATGATGGCCGTCGGCCGCCGCTCGGCCGTCAGCAGGGCCATGCCGGCGTCGAAACCTCCGTCGTCCGAATACGCGGCGTGGTGGACCCGCACGTGCTCGGCGAGGCCGTTTCGTTCCATGGATGCGCGGTATCCGCCGGCCAGGACGACCTCGGGTGTGCGCTTCCACTGATTGGCCTTGATGCCGGGAGCGGACACGAGGGCGATGTCCTGGTGTCCGAGCGACACCAGATGGTCCACCACGAGCCCCGCGCCGGTGTCGTCGGCGTCGACCACCGAGTCGTGGGCGTCGGAGCCGTCGTGATGCCCGATGACAACGGTCGGGGTGGCCGCCGCGGTGGCCAGTACCTCGCTACGAGAGGTTCCCGGGGCGACGAGAATCAGGCCGTCCATCTGGCGGTCGACCATGGAGCGGATGGTCTTCGCCTGGTCCTCGGGGTCGAAGCCGGCCGCGCCGATCAGCACTGTGTACTCGCTGTGGCGGAGCTCTTCCTGGACGCCGTCGAGGATGTCCGCGAAGAAGGCGTTGCGGACGTTGTCCAGGAGCACACCGACCGTGTACGTCCGCCCTCGCATCCCGCGTGCCGCCGCCTGCGGGCGGTAGTCCAGTTCGGCGATGGTCGCCCGTACCTTCTCCTGCATGCCCGGACTCACTCCGTAGGCATTGCGCAACACCTTGGACACCGCGGCGACGGACACGCCGGCGTGCCGGGCGACGTCGGTGATGGTCACGCGTTTGTTCTGCTTCGGTGCGGCGGGCCCGCCCATCGTCAGTACCCCGGATCTCGTAGGCGTGAGTGTAACGGTCTACATCATGACCTCTGTATGACCGCAAAGCTAGCGCGGTGCGTTTCGATGTTACGGCTCTGTGTCTTGACGTATCTCACCACCCGGTGCAGGGTGTTGCCCACTTCGTGGTGGAGAACGTTATACACAATCTTCCAAGCGATCGGGCCTGGACCTTCCTCAGCGCCGCTCGCCGTTCCTCGCCCCCTCTCTCAAAGACCTCCGGGAGTCTTCCGTGTCCCTTCGCATGCCCCACGTCCGCCGCGCACGTCTGAGCCTGCTGACGGCCGGCACCGCCTCGCTGGCACTGCTCACCACCGCCTGCGGCGGTGGTGACGCCGGATCCTCCGCCGCCCCCAAGGAATTCAGCTACCTGAGCGTCACGGAGAACACCACCGTCAAGTCCGCCCTGACCACCATGTCCGAGGGCGCGTGCAAGTCGGCCGACGACGCACTGCCGCTGAAGGTGGAGACCGTCCCGCAGGCGAGCCTGGACCAGAAGCTGCAGCTGCTGGCCGGTCAGGACGCCCTGCCGGTGCAGTTCGCGGCGGGCAACGCCCCCGCACTGACGCAGCAGTTGGCCAAGTCGGGCAAGGTCGCGGACCTGGAGAAGGAGCTCACCTCCCTCGGAGTACTCGACCAACTGGAGCCGGCCGCCGTCTCCACGATCAAGGCGCTGTACGGCGGCAAGGTCGAGGTCCTGCCGTACGAGTACAACATCGAGGGCATCTTCTACAACAAGAAGCTGTTCACCGAGAACGGCATAGCCGTGCCGGGCACCTGGGACGAGCTGGTGGCCGCCGCGGCGAAGCTGGACGCCGCGCACGTCCAGCCCTTCTCCGCCTCCGGCCAGCAGGGGTGGCCCATCACCCGTCTGGTGAGCACCTACCTGTACCGCAGCCTGGGGCCCGACGCCCTCCAGAAGGTGGCCGACGGCAAGGCGAAGCTCACCGACCCGGAGTACGTGAAGGCAGCCGAGGAGATAGCCGCTCTCGGCAAGAAGGGCTACTTCGGCCAGGGCGTCGGATCGATCGACTACGACACCGCGATGAACCAGTTCCTCAACGGCAAGGCCGCCATGTTCTACATGGGCAGTTGGGCGCTGGCGAACGTCTCCGACGCCGAGCAGAACAAGGTCGGTGCGGAGAACGTCGGCTTCATGCCCTTCCCGGCAGTCGCCGGTGGCAAGGGCTCCATCGACCAGTACCCGTCCAACGTCGGCCTGGGTATCACTCTGGGTGCGAAGTCCTTCGACAAGAAGACCGGGGCCTGGGTGTCCTGCATCGCCAAGAACTACGGCAGCACTGCGCTCAAGGACCACGGCGCCATCTCCGGCTTCAAGGTGAACACCACGGTGAAGGACGCCAACGAGGTCACCACGCAGGTGCGCGACACCATCGGCGCCTCGAAGCGGAACGTCCTGTGGTTCGAGGCCCTGTTCAGCACCAAGGCCACCACCGTCAGCCAGACCAACGCGGCAGGTCTGGTGACCGGGAGCACGAAGCCGGAGCAGTTCATGCAGACCGTCCAGGACGCGCTGGCCGCCCAGTAGCCGACCGGGGGCGGCCCACAGGCCTCCTCGCGCCGCTCGTCGGCCGCCCCCGGTCCCGTTCCGGCAGGTTCTTCGACAGAAACGAAGTGGACACCATCCATGCACCGCGTACTCGGTGACCGCAGGGCCATCGCGATCCTGCTCGGTCCCGCTCTTCTCGTCTATTCATTGATCATGCTGGTCCCCATGGTGTGGTCGTTCGGGTATTCCTTCACCAAGGGCAACACCATCGACGGCTTCACCGGCAACGGGGTCGCCAATTTCTCCCGCCTGTTCGACGACCCGGCTGTTCATGACGCTCTCTGGTTCACCTTGAAGTACGCGGCCCTCGTCACGGTCGGTCAGATCGTCGCCGGATATCTGCTGGCCCTGCTGTACGTCTTCTTCCTCAAGAAGTCCTCGGCCCTCATCCGCACGTTGGCCTTCTTCCCGGTCGTGCTGCCCACCGTGGCGGTGGGCCTGCTCTTCCAGAAGTTCTTTCAGGTCGCCCCGCAGACAGGCCCGGTCAATTCTCTCCTCAACGCGGTCGGAGTCGACTCCATCGATTTCTTCGGCAGCGCGGGAAGCGCGTTCTGGGTCCTGATACTCATGGACATCTGGCGCTCCATGGGCTTCTACGCCGTACTGCTCTTCGCCGGCCTGGTCGACATCCCCGACGAGGTCCTCGAATCGGCCCGCCTGGACGGGGCCTCGGGGCTGCGCCTGATCCGGCACATCGTGCTGCCGCTGTCCCTGCCCGTGCTGATGTCCTCACTGGTCTTCAGCATCAACGGCACCCTGAAGGTCTTCGACTCCATCGTCGCCCTGACCAGCGGCGGTCCCGGAAACGGCACCACCCCCCTGACCCTGTACATGTTCCAGACGTCGTTCACCTACAGCGACTACGGCTACGGCAGCACCATCGCCCTGCTGCTGACCGTCGTGTGCCTGCTGGTGAGCCTGGCCGTCTACCGCGTCTCGCGGCGCGACCTCACGGAGGGCTGAAAGCCATGGCCATCGACACACCTGTGAAGACCTCGGCAGGCCGCCGTGGCCGGGGGGCATCCGGTGACGCCGCGCGGACCCGCCGGGTCCGGGCACCGCGCCGACCGTGGGTGAAGGCCGTCGTCACCCTGCTGCTCGTCGTCGAGATCTATCCGCTGATCTGGATGTTCCTGACATCCCTGAAGTCCAACGACGACTACCTGAACAACTCCACGTGGGGACTTCCCACGACGTGGGAGTGGGGCAACTACACCGAAGCGTGGACCACGGGCCACCTCGGCCTGTACGTCCAGAACAGCCTGCTCGCCGTCCTGCCCGCCCTGGCGCTCATGCTGCTCCTGGGCACGGCCGCGGGATTCGCCCTGCAGATCATGGTGTGGAAGGGCCGCAGCCTCACCCTGCTGGTCTTCCTCGCAGGCATGATGGTCCCCCCGCAGATGATTCTCCTGCCGCTGTTCACCGCGTACTTCCAGACGGGCCTGTCCGGAACCCTGTGGCCGCTGGTCCTCACCTACACCGGCACGGGCCTGCCGCTGACCGTCTTCATGATGGCCACCTACTACCGGACCGTTCCCCGCGAACTGTTCGAGGCGGCCACCATCGACGGCGCGGGCATCCTGCGCGCCTTCTGGACCATCAGCGTGCCCATGGTCCGCAACGCCCTGCTCACCGTGGGCCTGGTGCAGTTCTTCTTCATATGGAACGACCTGCTCATCGCGCTGACCTTCACCAACGACCAGGACATGCGCACCATCCAGGTCGGCCTGCTCAACTTCACCGGTGACTTCGGCGCCACCCAGTACGGACCGCTGTTCGCGGCCATCTGCATCAACGTCTTCGGCACCCTCCTGATCTACCTCTTCCTCAACCAGAAGGTCATGAAGGGCCTCACCTCGGGAGCGGTCAAGGGCTGAGACCGGCCCGCAACTCCGTTCCCACGCACGTGAAGAAAGGTTTTCCTTGCTCCCCCCTCAGCCCTGCCCGGTGTCCTTCGAGCACCTCCCGGACGGTCTCGGCATCGGCATCTCCACTCCCCGGCTCACATGGAAGCTGCCGCCGGGCGGTGGTTCCCAGGAGGCGTACGAGGTCGAACTCGACCGCGGCGGCGGCGTCGACCGCACCGGCCGCGTCGTGAGCCGCGAGCAGGTACTCGTGGCCTGGCCCGGAACCCCGCTGACCTCACGCGAACGCGTCGCCGTCCGCGTCCGGGTCTGGACGGCACACGCGGCCGCACCGTCCAACTGGAGCGATCCGACCAGCGTCGAGGCGGGTCTGCTCGACGCGGCCGACTGGAGTGCGGTCCCGGTCGGCGCCGACTGGGACGAGGACCCGGCGGCGGACCGCCGCCCCGCCCGCGTCCGCAAGGAATTCCGTCTCGACCGCCCGGTCACGCGCGCACGGCTCTACATCACGGCGCACGGCCTGTACGAGGCGGAGATCAACGGGCGCCGCGTCGGCGACGACATCCTGGCTCCGGGCTGGACGGTCTACCCGCACCGCCTGCGCTACCGCACCCACGACGTCACCGGCCACCTCGCCGAAGGCCTCAACGCCATCGGTGCCTGGCTCGGCGACGGCTGGTACCGGGGCAAGTACGGCTTCGACGGCGGCACCCGCAACATCTACGGCACCGATCAGGCGCTCCTCGCGCAGCTGGAGGTGACGTACGACGACGGCACCACCTTCTCCCTCGCCACCGACGGGACCTGGAGCGCCGCGCCCGGGCCGATCCTGACCAGCGGTCTGTACGAGGGCGAGACGTTCGATGCCCGCCTGCACGATCCCGCGTGGGCCACCCCGGCGGGCGCGACTGCAGGGGAGTGGACGCCCGCTCGCACCGGCATCCGGGACCCGCGCACCCTCGTCGCTCCGTTGGGACCCCATGTGCGCTGTACCGAAGAGATCAGACCGGTCGCCGTCACCCGCACCGGCGCGGACCGCCATCTGCTCGACTTCGGCCAGAACCTCGTCGGCCGGCTCCGCGTCACCCTCGACGGCCCGGCCGGCACCGCGGTCACCCTCCGGCACGCCGAAGTCCTGCAGGACGGCGAACTCGCCAGGCGCCCATTGCGCGAGGCCCACGCCACCGACACCCTGATCCTCTCCGGCCGAGGGCCGCTCACCTGGGAACCCCGCTTCACCCTCCACGGCTTTCGCTACGCCGAAGTCAGCGGCTGGACGGACGACCTGACCGCCGACTCGGTGACCGCCCGGGTCTACCACACGGACATGCGGCGCACCGGATGGTTCGAGTGCAGCGACCCGCTGGTCAACCGCCTGCACGAGAACGTCGTGTGGAGCATGCGCGGCAACTTCGTCGACATCCCCACCGACTGCCCGCAGCGCGACGAACGCCTCGGCTGGACGGGTGACATCCAGGTCTTCGCACCCACCGCGAGCTTCCTCTACGACTGTGCGGGCATGCTCGACTCCTGGCTCACCGACGTCGGTCTGGAACAACTGCCCGACGGCACCATTCCTTGGTACGTGCCCGTCATTCCGGGCGAGCCGACGTGGACGCCGATCCACCCGGGGGCCGCGTGGGGCGACGTGGCCACGCTCACCCCCTGGACGATCTACCGGCGCTTCGGTGACCTCGACGTCCTGCGCCGCCACTACCCCATGGCCAAGGCGTGGGTCGACCTCGTGGAGGGCCTCGCCGGGCCGACGCGCCTGTGGGACACAGGGTTCCAGCTGGGGGACTGGCTCGACCCGGCTGCACCACCCGACGACCCGGCTGCCGGCCGCACCGACCGATACCTCGTCGCCACCGCGTACTTCGTCCACTCCGCCCACCACCTCGCCCTGGCAGCAGCCGAGTTGGGAGACGACGCGGACGAGGAGCGCTACAGCGCACTTGCCGGCGAGGCGGCCGACGCCTTCCGCCGCAGATACGTGCTCCCCTCGGGCCGCATGACGAGTGACAGCCCCACCGCCTACGCCGTCGCGCTTGCATTCGACCTGCTGACCCCCTCGCAGAGGCAGCCGGCCGGGGACCGCCTGGCCCAGCTGGTCGTCGAGGACGACGCGCGCATCGCCACCGGCTTCGTCGGCACCTCCCTGGTCTGTGACGCCCTCACGGATACCGGCCACCTCGACATCGCCTACCGCCTGCTGCTGCAGACCCAGTGCCCCTCCTGGCTGTACACCGTGACCATGGGCGCCACGACGATCTGGGAGCGCTGGGACAGCCTGCGCGCCGACGGCAGCCTCAACCCGGGAGGCATGACTTCCTTCAACCACTACGCCCTCGGCGCCGTCGCCGACTGGCTGCACCGCGTGGTCGGAGGCATCACCGTCGCTGCCCCCGGTTGCCGGAAGATCGTCTTGCGCCCGCGGCCCGGAGGTGGCATCACCTGGGCCCGCACCCGTCATGAGAGCCCGTACGGAACGGTGTCCATGTCGTGGGAGCTGACCGACACGGGGCTGACAGCCGGCATCGTCGTGCCCGAAGGCTGTGAGGCGATAGCGGAACTGCCCGGCTGCACACCGGTCACCCTGGGGCCGGGCGAGCACATTCTCCACACGGCAGAACTCGCGATGAAGGCCGCCTGAACGACCCCCTTCACCCAGCAGTCGCAGCAAGCCCGGCGCATACCCGAATGCGCCGGGCTTGCTGTTTCGAATCGGTACACCTCCACGGCATTCGCGTTGTGGATGGATTCCATCCGTTGCGTCGATAAAAGTTGCCCCTCGCGAAGTTTTCAATTGAAATTTCAGTCGACTTCTCGGATAAATGGCATGTCTTTGCCGGCCCGTGAGATTCGTTGAGGTAAGTGCTGCCCGAGGGTTGACCCGAAGCGTGAGAGGTCATAGTTTCCCTTTTGTTGGCTGAAACGCTTCACAAGCGGTCGTCGTCGGACACCGACATCGCTTGCCGTGGGACGCGGCGGCAGCTTTCTCGAAAGATCTGGGAAATGCGATCCGGCGTCCGACAGGCATTCGTGTCGGATCCCCCGGAGCCGGGGTCGGCCGTGCACCTGACTGCTCGGTCGGCCCCCACCGCGTCAGCGGCTTCCGGGCGGGCGCGAGCCCTTCCGGCGAGACACGTCAGCGTCCGCAGACGGTTCCCCCGGGCACCCGGGCCTCAGTTGCCCGTCGGCACCGCACATCAATTCTCCCCTCCTCCCGCACGGAGCGTGTCTTGAGAACCTCCCGTCGTGTCTGTGTCACCGCTGTGGCCACGGCCCTCGCCATGAGCCTGAGCGCCTGCGGAGGGTCCGGCTCGTCGTCCACGGACGCCAGCACCCTGAAGATCACTGCCAACATCACCGACCGCACCGCCATGAAGGCCGTCGTGGCGGCCTTCGAACGGGAGAACCCGAACGCGAAGATCGCGGTGACCTACGCCGACACCGACCGACTCCAGAACACCCTGCCGGCCCAACTGTCCTCGGACGCCGGGCCCGACGTCTTCGCTGTCTGGCCCGGCTACGGCAACCCCGCAGCCCTGCGCATGCTGGAGGGCACAGGCAGACTTGCCGACCTCTCCGGCCTGGACTTCGTCCGCAAAGTCCCGGAAGACACGCAGTGGGTGACACAGGTCAGCCAAAGGACGTACGTCGTGCCGGCCAACTACAGCGGTATAGGCGCCATCTACAACAAGAAGTCCATGCGTGACATCGACGGTGCCGAACCGGAGACCTGGGACGAGTTGCTGCTCCTGTGCGACAAGGCCAAGGCCGAGGGCATGGTGCTGTTCGCGCTCGGGATCAAGACCTCTTGGGTCACGCAGCTCGTCGACTACGCGTTGGCCGCCACCACCGTCTACGCCGACCGACCCGACTTCGCGGTGGCGATGAGTGAGGGCCGGACAACCTTCGCCGACTCCGGCTGGAGGAAAGCGCTCGAGAAGTACGTCGAGCTCGATGAACGAGGCTGCTTCAGCAGTGATCCCCTGGGGACCACCTACGAGAGGTCCGTCCAGGACGTCGTCGAGGGCAGGGCCGTGGGCGTCATACAGGTCGCCAGCAGCATCTCGGCCATCACCGCGGAAGCTCCCGGACTGCAACTGGCGATGTTCGCCCTGCCCGCCACCAACAACCCGGCACAGACCCACATGCCGGGCTCGGTGTCGGCCGCCTACGGAGTCAACCGCGAGAGTGACAACAAGGACCTGGCCATGAAGTTCGCCGAGTTCCTCGGGTCCGAGGCCGGCCAGAACGCGTACAACCAGGGCAGCGGCACCCTCCCGGCCATCCCGAACGACCGCTTCACGACCGAGCCCGTTCTCACGGAACTGATCGAACACCAGAAGGCAGGCACCACGGTGCCGTTCATGGACCAGCTGTGGCCGAACCCCAGGGTCCAGCAGGAACACTTCATCCAGATCCAGTCGCTGTTCTCCGGCCGCACCGACATCGACGGCGTCCTCACCGCCCTCGACGAGGTCTATCAGGAGCAGTAGACGGGACACGCGCTTGAGCGTCCCCCTTCCCGCCATGTGCAGCGCCCCCTCCGCACGCGCTGACCAAGGCACTGATCCGTCATGCCCGATTCTCATGGAAGAGCCGTCATGAATCGTCGTACGTTTCTCTCAGCCGCCGTTCTGACCGCACTGGCCTCCGGCATCGCACCGGCCGCCGCCGCTGCGCCCCGCCGAGCCGCGGCAGCCGCCCCCGACAGCAGGGCGGTAGCCCTTCTGGCCAGAATGACCGCCACGCAGAAAGAGGCCCTCGTCCGCTGCGACTTCGCAGCCCTGAGTTCCCTCGCCATACCCGCCCTCACGATGGTGGACGCGTCAGCCGGCCTGCGCGGGGAAACCGGCGTGACCGCCTTTCCCGTCCCCCTCGCACAGGCCGCGACGTTCGACGCCGACCTCGCCGGTCAGCTCGGTCGGGCACTGGGCGCCGAGGGGCGGGCCAAGGGCTACAACAACCTGCTGGGGCCCACCGTCGACACCGCCCGCACCTGGCACTTCGGCCGACAGGCGGAGAGCATGGGTGAAGACCCGCTCCTGTCCGGCACCCTGGGCGCAGCGCTCACCCGGCGCCTGCAGGAACAGCATGTCGTAGCCACTCTCAAGCACTTCAGCGCATACACCCAGGAAGTCAACCGCTTCTTCGTCGACGCACAGATCTCCGACAGGGCGCTGCACGAGATCTACCACGCCGCCTTCGAACGCGTCATCGCGACCGTGCCCGTCACGTCGGTGATGATGGCCTACCCGAAGATCAACGGAACGTTCGCGACCCAGAGCCCCGCACTGTTCAACGACCTCAAGAACACTCTCGGCCTCGAGGGCTACACCGTCCCCGACTTCTGGGCCGGCGACGACCCCGTGGGGGCCGTCAAGGCAGGCATGGACCTCGGCGGTCTCGGCCCCGGTGGCGTCAAGATACCCGCCGGCGGCCTCACGGACGGCCGCGTCCCCACCACCCGCCTCGACGATGCCGCCCTGCGCATCCTCACCACCATGTTCGTCAACGGCCTGTTCGACCACCCGGTGCCGGCGCCCGCCGCCGACGTCAGCACCCAGGCACACAAGGATCTGGCACACGACCTCGCCGTCAGCTCCACCGTCCTGCTCACCAACCGCGGCCAGGCCCTCCCACTGACACCCGCCCTCACGTCACTGGCGGTGATCGGCCCGGCCGACACCACCGCCCTGACAGGCGTCTCCGGCTCGACCTATGTGAACCCCGGCACCTGGACCACCCCGTTGGCGGCCATCAAGGCCCGGGCCGGAGCGGGGGTCACCGTCACCTACCGCCAGGGATCCGTCGGGGACATCCCCCTCACCCCCGTCCCGGCCACGGTGCTGCGCACGGCTTCGGGTGCTGAAGGACTGACCGGCAGCTTCTACGCCGGACCTGAACCGTCCGGTACTCCCGTCGCCACTCGGACAGGCGCCGGAATCGACTTCACCAGCGCGCCCGTCGCCGGTCTCCCCGCCGTGTGGTCGGCTCGCTGGAGCGGCACGCTCACGCCGACCACCACGGGCACGCACCGCTTCTCGCTGCTGCCCTCGGGCACCACCGAGCTCGTCGTCAACGGCAGGACGGTCATCTCCGGTACGCGCCACAGCCGCCAGTTCTTCCTCGGACCGTACGACTATCCGCTCCAGGGAAGCATCGACCTCACGGCCGGACAGACGGTCAGCATCAGCGTCAAGTACACCAACAGCACCGCCGATGCCGGCACCTGCGGCCTCACCCTCGGCTGGCAGCCGAAGTCGCTCATACCCGACGCGGTCGCCGCGGCACGGACCAGCGATGCCGCTGTCGTCGTCGTCAACCGGGTCGCGGGTGAGGACATGGACCACGGATCGCTCCACCTGCCCGGCGATCAGGACAAGCTCATCGCCGAAGTCGCAGCGGTCAACGCCCGCACCGTTGTCGTCCTGAACACCGACGGCCCCGTTGCCATGCCGTGGATCAACGACGTCGAAGCGGTCGTCCAGCTCTGGTACGCCGGACGTGCCACCGGAACCGCGCTGGCAGCGATCCTCTTCGGTGACGCCGACCCTTCAGGGCGTCTACCGGTCACCTTCCCCGTGACCGCGTCCCAAGGCCCCGGTGCGACGCCCGCCACCTACCCGGGCAACGGCCCCACCGTCTCCCACAGCGAGGGCCACCTGGTCGGCTACCGCTACTACGACGCGAAGAACCAGAGCCCGCTGTTCCCCTTCGGCCACGGTCTGTCCTACACGACCTTCCACCTGGGCTCCCTCGAAACGTCCTACGACGCAGGGAGCAGGACGCTGACAGCCGCGGTCACCCTCACCAACTCCGGATCTCGCGAAGGCACCGATGTCGTACAGCTCTACGCGGGCCTGCCTGCCGGCGCCCAGGCCGAGCCGCGGCGTCTGATCGGCTTCCGAAAGGTCACCCTCGCTCCCGGCGCAAGCACCCGGCTCACCTTCAGCGTCACTGCCCGCGACCTGTCGGTGTGGACCGCCGGAGCCTGGAAGCTCACGCCGGGTTCCTACACCGTTCACGCCGGCCGGTCCTCCCGGAATCTGCCCGTACAGAGGGTCGTCGCTGTCAGCTGAGGCAAACGATCAGGGGCGCAGCACAGGGAAGGCCGAGTCTTCGGTCGTTCCGCGCCATCAGCCCGGTCCGTGGTCGTTCGCGGTCGGCGTGTGCGGGGCCCAGCGGGTCCGGCAGGTCATGCCGGCCTGCCGGACCCGCTGGGCCCACCGAAGCCCGAGGCGACGAAGGTGCCCTCGCCCCGCTGCCGTGCCCTGGGGCGCGGACGCACGTCGGAGGTTCGACACATCGCTTCGCGAGCGGGGGATGATTCGGACCCACGAGGCCCATCGAGCTGTCCACGGACTCGGTTCGGACGATCACCACGCGCACCGGATCGTGGCCCGCTTCCGATGATGAAATTCGATGCTCCGCCAGCCCGGTGGGTCGCCGAAGCCGCATCGTGATCCGGGCGATATCTTGCCGGGCTGGTGCTTCGGGCCCACCGGTGTGACGTTTGCTGGCACCGTCTACCGATATCGAGGTCAACATGTTCGGCCTGGCCTTCGTCGCCCCCTGGCTGGTACTTGCCTCCACGCTCTGGGCGATGGTGCCGCTCGTTCTCCCCCGGCGGCGCCGGCCGGGCATCATCATCGCCGTCTCTCATCTCATCGTGACGCTGGCGGTGATGCGGCCCTGGACG
This sequence comes from Streptomyces sp. NBC_00887, assembly GCF_045207585.1. Classification (NCBI taxonomy): domain Bacteria; kingdom Bacillati; phylum Actinomycetota; class Actinomycetes; order Kitasatosporales; family Streptomycetaceae; genus Streptomyces; species Streptomyces sp. NBC_00887. The sequence goes on along the minus strand of NZ_CP108788.1, from coordinate 2,735,534 downwards.
GAGGGCTGGTACTGGCACGACGGAGCATGGCTGATCCTCGTCTTCGGGCAGGGCGCCCTCATTGCGCTGGGACGGCTGGCCTTCGAGCTCAGCCCGCTCGGATCCCGTGTCCGCCGCGCGAAACCTCTGCCTCCAGTCGGCGACACGATGACAGCCCAGCCTCAGCCCTGATCGAGCGTGCACCAGCCTGACGGCCTCAGTTCCGAGACTCGCCGAATCGATCCGGTCCGGTGCAGACCATCGTGTCCGGAGGTGGCCACACACTGCTGAGTCGAAGGCTACCGAGCAAGGATCGGCTCACGCTCGGGCGGCCTCGGTAGGGGCGATGCGGTGGAACAGCGAGTCGTCCCGTGGCGACCCCGAGGGCCCCGGCATCGACGATGCCTCTGAGCTCCGGGCGCCGATCCGAGGAGGGCCGGCAGCGGTCTGCCGGCCCTCCAAGGGTTGTGTGCGTGCCGCGGTCCGGTCAGATCCGGCCCCCGGTGAGGCGGGTGATCGGCCCGACGTGGCTCCTGGCCGTCTGGCGTCCGAGGGTGAACGCGCCGGCGAGGAGTCCACCGACGCCTGCGGCGGCGCCCACGGCCACGACCTTGCGGTGCTTGCCGACGGTGCGAGCGATGGTCGCGGTCGACGGCACCCTGCCCGCCGTGTCCAGGACGGTCTGGCGGCCCGTTTCCCACCCGGTGACAGCGGCCCGCTTGGCCGCCAGGCCGGCCAGACGCACACCGGTCCCCGCCGACGCGGCGGCTTCCTGGGCCGAAGACTTGGCGTCCTGCGCCGATGACTTGGCCTCCGAGGCTGCGACCGCCGAGCCTGACTTGGCCTGGTTCCCGGCGGCCTCAGTGATCTGTCGCCCCTCGGCGGCAGCCGTCCGGGCACCCGTGCGGGCCTCCGCCGCAGAACCGTTCATGTTCTTCTTGGATTCATCGTTCTCTGCAGTCATGGTGTTCGTGTTACCCCTCGACGCGGCTCGAAACAGAGGGACGCCCAGACACGCCGTCCTCACACCGGCATCCCATGGCGTCAGTCCCTCGCGACCTCATCCGACCGCTGCTCCTCAGGCCCCTCGACGGCTGACCGTGAACAGACCGCCGTCGGGGCTCCGCAGAGTCCGTGAGAATCCCCTCGGTGCCCAAGAAGTCGCTGAAAGCTGAGGCCTTGTCGCTCCGGCGTCGATCGCGGCAGCGACGGCACGCTCGACGTCGTCGACGGGGAAGCTGACAAGCCAACGCGGTCGGAGCTGCGGTTGTCCAGCACTGGTAGCGCCGCCGCCGCGCAGGGAGAGGGCTGGCCGGCTGTCCCGTTCGACGACGACATGACGATGCCGGAATGTCACGTCGATCGCTGCTTCCGATGCCCAGCCGAAGACTTCCCCGTAGAACCTCGCTGCGTCGAACACGTCCCGGGTCTGCAGATCGAGGCGGGCGGGGGCGTTTCCCTCGCCCGGTTCCCACGCCAGAGCGGGACCTTCCCAGAAGCCGAATGTGGCCCCGTCCGGGTCGGCGGCCAGCCCAGCGCGCCCCCGGCCCAGCGGGATGGGGCCCACTGCGAGGGTGGCCCCTCGCTCCTGGATCCGGGCTGCCGTCACATCGGCGTCGCGCACGGCGAAGTACGGTGTCCACTCCGAGGCGGGAGCAAGCCCGGGCCGACGCTCGCCGATGCCCGCCACCGGCAACCCGTCGGCCGACGCGACGACGAACTGATCGCCCAGGGAACTCTTACGGAACTCCCAGCCGAGTACCGCTGCGTAGAAGGCCCGCGCAGCGACAAGGTCGCCGACCATGAGGTTGATCCAGCACGGCGTACCCGCAACCGGCACCACCTGCTCCGCGCCTGACTCGGACACCCGCGCTCCTCACATCGACCCACGACCCGTGTGCGACCGCAGGTGCGCCCGCTCAGGCGTACCTGCCGCAGCGAACCTATCCCGTACCCGCTGTCGCTCGGCGTCGCCCCCTGCTTGCTCCTGGGCCGTCCATCTGCGGGCGTGTTGACAGAAGGCCGGGACGCGACTTTCGCAACGGTGAACGCTCTTGCCACCGACCCCAAGGGGTTCCCTTGAGGTCGGCCAGAGCTGACACCGTGCCGGTACTTCCTCGCCTTCCCGAGCACCGCCTGCACCTCGTTCGCCACCACAGGCTCACCGATGGAGACGACCGCTCGGGCGCCGGGAAGGAAGAGGCAGAACGGATGGCCGTGCGGGTCGCGGAGGACCCTCACGTCCTTCTGGGGCTGGTGCTCCTGCAGCGTCGCTCCCAGGGCGCAAGCTCTCTCGGTCTCCGCCTCCAGGTCGTCGACCTGTAGATCCAAGTGCGCTTGCATCTGCTGAGTGCCCGCGCGCTGCGGCCACACGGGAGGCGTGTGGTCGGATTCCAACTGGAAGCTGAGGCCGGGGCGTTCCTGTTCCGGCGCCTTCAGACGAACCCACCCCGGCTCGCGCTCGACTTCCTGCCAGCCCAGCAGCGCCCGGTAGAAGCCGGCCGGCGCTGGAGGGTCGGGAGTACCGAGAACAAAACCACCGAGTGTCGTCGTCATTCCTTCAGCTTTGCCCCCGACACCCGCCCCACGCTTCTGTGCGCACCGGCATCCCCTGGTCGCCACCAGGCAGCACCGCAACGGCGGACTGTTCAACAGCACGACGCCATCCGGCCACCGACGAGGACGGCCCGCACGCTCCAGCTGCCGACCGTCTCAGGTGCTCCGCGCTCTCGCTGAAAACCTACGCAGCCACCCTGGACCGTACCTCCCGGGCGCTGGTAAAGCTTCTGCTGAAACGCCCCGTACCGTCACCCGCTGTGGGAAAGTCGACGTGTGACGCGTCTGGCGGATCCACTTCGCTTCCTGACCATGCTCGCCGCCTGGGTAGCCACCCCCTGGGCCCTCGCCCCGTACTCCGTTCTGCTCGCCGTGGGCTCCGTGATCCTGCTGCTCGGCGTACTCACCGTCTTCGTCACCCCGGGCGACAACGGGATGGACAGGGAAAAGGTCCTCGTGCCCGTCCCAGGCGTGGTGACCATCGCCCTGGTGGTGTGCCAGTACCTCGCGGCTGTCATCTCTTCCTGGGCGGCCTGGCCGACGTGGGCTGCCGTCACCGTGATGGTGCTGGCCGCCACCAGCCTGATCGCAGAACAACCCCGCTGGCGGCACCTGCGCGCCGTACGGAGTTAGCGCGGTACGAGCAGGACGGTGACCGGCGAGAGCCAGTCGCGGGGATCGCTCCGCCCGGCCGTCGAACCCAAGTTGTTCACCGTGTCCGCGCGTAGCAGCCGGTCCGCGCAGAAATAGGATGACACTGTCCTTGTCCTTGGGGGAGAGGCTGACCGGAAGGGCAGGGTGAACATGACCGGGCAACGCGACCGTTGGGCGGAACTGACCGGCGGAGAAGCCGGGGAGGAGTACGCACAACGTTTCGCGCGGCTCGTCGAGTCGGGCCACGACGTCCACGGAGAGGCCGCCTTCTGCGCCCCGTTGCTGAAGCCTGCCGCGCGGGTACTCGATGCCGGTTGCGGAACCGGCCGGATCGCGATCCGGCTCGCCGAGCTGGGCCACCACTGCACCGGCGTGGACGTCGACTCGTCGATGCTCGCCGTCGCCCGCCGCGAGGCTCCCACGCAGGAGTGGCTCCTCGGTGACCTGGCCCGTCTGGATGCCCTCGACCTGGAGCCTTGCTTCGACCTGGCGCTCGCCGCCGGAAACGTCATCCCCCTCCTGGCACCCGGCACCGAGTCAGCGGTCGTCCGGCAACTGGCTGCCGCGTTGTGTCCCGGCGGCCTGCTGGTCACGGGAATGGGACTGGATGCGGCACACCTGCCCCTGGCGGAACCGCCGCTCACCATCACGGAGTTCGACCGCTGGTGCACCGAGGCCGGGCTGACCTTGCGGCAGCGCTATGCCACCTGGAGCGGCGAGCCCTACTACGAAGGCTGCGGCTACGCCGTCAGCGTGCACTCCCGCCCTGTCACGTGAGACCACGCCTTCTCCACAACGGCCCGGCCCAGGAACGCGCCCGAGCGATCCCACGCCTTGATCGTTTGCGGCTCCCCGGCCGACCGCGCAGCAGCGACGTCGGCGCCTCACCGCGACGCACGTGCATTCGCCCTGCTCAGAGTGCGGTCCGCTGGTCGTCGCTGTCCTGGCGGAGTCGGTCGGTGCGGCGGCTGACGGTGTCGATACGGGCCGCGAGGCCGGGGTGGTCGGCCGTCAGGTGCTCGTGCGCGTCGGTCAGCGGGGCGATCAGGTTGGCTGCGTCGTTGTCGGCGAGGGCGGCGGCGAGCCGGGTGGTCGCGGTATCCGGGAGGTCGGGCAGGGCGGTGATCTGGCCGGCGAGCCGTCGCAGGTCCGCGGCGTTGTCCCGGGCCCAGGTGTTGATGGTGCGGTCGGCGGCGCGGTGGTTGCGGGTCGCCTGTACGCGCTGCTCGCCGGTGGCGCCGGGGCGTACGCGCAGGTAGCGGCGTTCGGCGGCCTGTCGGCTGGCGACGCCGAGGGGATGGGCGAGGTCGGCCCAACTGGCGCCTGCCGCGCGCGCCGCTTCGATCAGGCCTGTCTCCCACCCGGCCAGTTGGTCGCGTAGTTCGCGTAGTTCGCGCAGGAGAAGCAGAGCGGCCAGAGCCTGCTCGGAGGCCGCCTCGTCTTCCGCCTCTGACTCCAGCGTCGGCATCTGAGCGGCGCGCGCGGCCTCATCGATGGCGTTCAACGCCGTGGCGGACGCAGCGAAGGAGGTGGGCTCGTCGGCTCGAGGTGCGCTCATGGAGGGCCTCCTTCGCATTGTCACCCTTTCGATGACACTCCAGTTGTCATCGCATGGATGACATGTTACAACGGTGTCAGACGAAGCGCATTGGCAGTTTCTGCCAGACCAGTGGAGGTGTTTTCGCAATGTTGATGCGCACTGACCCGTTCCGCGAACTCGACCGTCTCGCCCAGCAGCTCACAGGCGTCTCCGGTACCTGGTCCAAGCCGTCGGCGATGCCGATGGACGCCTATCGCGAGGGTGAGGAGTACGTGATCGCCCTCGACCTGCCGGGTGTCGCGAAGGACGCGATCGACATCGACGTCGAACGGAACATGCTCACCGTGAAGGCTGAGCGCCGTCCCGTCGCAACGGGCGAGGACGTTCAGATGGAGCTCTCCGAGCGGCCGCTGGGGGTCTTCTCCCGGCAACTGGTCCTGGCTGACACGCTGGATACGGAGCGCATCAGGGCCGACTACGACGCAGGGGTGCTGACCCTGCGGATCCCGATCGCCGAGCGAGCCAAGCCCCGCAAGATCACCATCGGTGGAGAGTCCGCCCCCAGGCAGATCGGCACCTGAACGCGCCCCCGCTCACCTGCCCGCAGGAGCTGAGGCCCTGGAGGCGATCTTCCGCGCCCCCTCCTGAGAGCCCGGCACCCTGTGCGGCACGGTGAGCCCCAGGTCAGACCTGCCGTCGGCACCCTGGCGCTCGCTCAGTACCCGCTCAACCGCGGCGCGGGCCATTCCCCGGAGCGGTCCGCGCTGCGGTGCACGCTCAAGAGTCACACCCGGATGAGAGCTGGGGAGCCAGGACTTTCTCCTGTCATCCCGGGCACCTGATTCCACGAACTCCCCCCGAGATCAGCAACGCGGCTGCCGGCCCTCGCCCGGTCCCAGCAACAGCCGCCCGTCGAGAAAGGCACTCCACCCATGCGCTCCCTGCGCGAGCCGACCCGCGCCACAACCGGCGTGACGTTCGACCAGATGCTGGAGAAGATCAGGTACGAGGGCGTGTATCCCACGCGCGAACGAGCCGAAACCGTCACCCACGCAGTGCTGTCCGCCCTCGGCCGACAACTGACAGGCGACGAACGTGTCGACCTCGCCGCCCGCCTGCCCGTCGAGGCCGCCCGCATCTTCACCGCCCAGATTCCTGCCCCTGAGCCGCTCACCGGCTGGGGCTTCGTCAAGGACCTCGCAACTCGCGCAGGCGGAACCCCCGCCACCGCCCGGTGGGACACCGGAGCCGTCCTCGCCGCCGTCGGCCACCTCGCCGGACCTGAACTTCTCGACCGCCTGCTGGCCCAACTCCCCTCCGGGTACGCTCTGTTGTTCGGCCGCGCGGAGCTCGCCCAAGCGGCCTGAGCGACTCCCGCATGTGCGCACTCGGACGGAAATGCTGCCACCGAGAACTCAGGCCAACCTGGACGGGCCCTGTTCGTGCGCGTACCTGGTGCTCAGTACTCGGGCTGCGTCCGGCCGGGCAGGCGTCATGAACCCGGTGACGCCACCACCGGCCGGCTCCAGCGGCCGGTCGGTCGCATGGGACGGATCCCGCGGCCAGTAGGCCGTCACCAGGACAGATGCCGCAGACATACCCTATTGGCCCCACCTGGCTGTCTGCTCCGGGCGGCCCGGGCGGGAGGGAATCCATAGAACAACACCCTGAAGAGTTCACCCACTGGCATTCGCCGGACGTGAGCAAGGCCTTCGGTTGATCCTGTGCCCCCACATTCACGTACTGGATGAACCGAAGGCCGCTTCCATGAGCGTGGTGCGTCACGATGACCGGAGAGCAGCGTTGGTGGAGCGTCACGCTTCCTGGGCGAGTTCTGCGACGGGCCGCGTTCCGTGACCACCGCTCCACGAACGGAAGGTTGTTCACGCGGTCGGTGGGGACTGGCCTGGCGGACCAGGTGATAGGGAATGTCATGCTGCTGGAGAACAAGACCGCCATCGTCTACGGCGGCGCTGGAGCCATCGGCTCCGCAGACGCCCACGTCTTTGCCGGCGAAGGCGCCACGGGTCACTTGGTCGGGCGAATCCACGCACCTCTGGAGGAGCTGGCCGGCACCATCGCCGAATCCGGGGGGCGTGTCGAGGTCGTCACGCTCGACGCTACGGACCCCGCCGCGGTCGAGCAGCACGCCGACGTCGTCGCCCGGCACTCCGCGGGAATCGGCACCGCCTTCGAGGCCACTTCCAACGATGACCTGCGCGGAGCTTCCGCCAACTTGAAGTCGCAGGTCAAAGGGCTGGTGTGACCGGTTTCGGGATGCTCACGCTGGTCGTGGGCGACAGTCTGCGCAGTAGATCGTCTGAAGCCGTACGAACTGATCGAGAAAACACGACCTGGTACTCCAGCAGGATTTCGCCTGCTGAGGTGCGGATTTCACGGAGCGACTGGGGTGGAGTGGTCAGCGGAGGGCGGAGCACAGGGCGGGCGCTACCGGCGACTAGGCTGATCATCCGTTCGAACGGTGAGGGGGAGCATGATCGACGTCGACGGGTATCTGGCCGTGCTGGAGGTGGCCCGGCCGACGGCCCCGACCGCCGAAGCGTTGCGGGCACTGCACAGAGCGCAGGTGGAACGGATCGCCTACGAGACCCTCGACAACCAACTGGGACGGCGTTCGGGTATCGGCGCCGCGGAATCCGTGGCCCGGATCCTGCGCGGGCGCGGCGGCTACTGCTTCCACCTCAACGGGGCCTTCGCCGCGCTGCTGACGGCCCTCGGCTACGACGTGACCCTGCACCGGGCCGGGGTACACGGCGAGGTCGAGGACCCCGGGGGCCCGGGCGGGGACCATCTCGCGCTCACCGTGGGGATTGACGGCGAACGGTGGCTGGTCGACACCGGGCTCGCCGGCGGAATGTACGAGCCACTGCCGCTGCGCGAAGGCACCTACACCCAAGGGCCGTTCACCTACGCGATGGCCCCATCGGTGGTGGTGCCCGGCGGCTGGCGGTTCACCCACGACCCCCGCGGCGCCTTCACGGCGATGGTCTTCGCGCCGGAGCAGGTGGAGCTGGCCTCCTTGGCTGCGGAGCATCACCGGCTGTCCACTTCCCCCGAGTCCGGATTCGTCCGGGTTCTCCAAGCCCAGCTCCGCGACGCCAAAGGCGTGGACATGCTGCGCGGTTGTGTGCTGCGCCGCATCGACGCCGAGGGCACGTACGAGCGGACCATCGACTCGGCCGACGACTGGTACGACGCGCTGGCCGACGTGTTCCATCTGGACCTGACCGACGTCGACGCCTCCGCGCAAGCGGCGCTGTGGCACCGCGTCCACACCGCACACCAGGAGTGGGAGGCCGCAGGGCAGCGTGCAGCAACGCTCTGACGGGACGATCGGCTGACCGGTTCCCGCGCTCTGCGAACGGGCGGTCTCCTGCGATCCTGTGCATGCTGCAACCCCAGCTGCTGGAACGGATCACCGCGCGCCGTGCGGAACTGGACGAATTCGAAGAACAGCTGGCCAAGCGGCTGGCGGAGGTGCGTGCCGAGTGGGACGAACTCGCCGTCGGCGAACGGGTCTTTGAGCGGGTGAGTGAACAGCTCGCTGACGAGCGCGCCTCGGCCGCGCCGGCGCCTGGGCAGGTAGGTGGCCGGGCGGTGTTGCTGACCCCGCACCGCGTGTCGGACGTGGGCGCATTCTCGCCGCTGTGCGGCAGGCCGCCGGGCGGGTCATGGCCCGGCAGGTCGGCGAGATGCCGGGAGTCGACGTCACCGTGCGGTCCAAGCTGGAACCACTGCGTGGGAGGCTGGTCAGGCTGACAGCCCGCGGCTGGCTGCGCTAACTGCCCGACGGACGGTTCACCATGCGCCTTTGACCCGGAGTGGTGCGCCGCTGGCGTAACTACGGTGCGCCCGGAGTTCGTTGGATTTGTGTGACGAAATCCAAAGAACGCGCCGAGGACACCTGCCCGCTCGTCCACCGGTGCCGTCTGCCGCTGTCCACGCGGACCGTCAACCACCTCGCCGACCTGCTGCGTCGCCACCTGAAGGCGATCCGTTCCAGGTGGCGAGCCCTGCCGCCCGGACGGATCGCGGTGATCGTTCTGGCCGTGCTGCGTCACGACCAGCGCCCGGCCGATAAGGCTGGCGGCAACAACGTGCCGGAGTCCACCGTCCGCCGCCGGCGCGACGAGCTGATCACCCTGCTCGCCGCACAGGCTCCGCGCCTGGAACGCGCCCTGAAGAAGGTTGCCCGGCAGGGAGGGGAGGTCGTCTTGATCGACGACACCCTCATACCCACCCAGCGCCGCACCGGGAAGGCCGACCGGCGGAACTACTCCGGCAAACACCACAGTCACGGCCTGCACTTCCTCGCTTCGACCGACGAGAGAGGCCGCCTGATATGGATATCCGTCGCCCGGCCCGGCCGCACCCACGACAACACCGCCGTCCGCCACGACCACATCCTGGCCCACCTGCGCGCCACCGGCCTCGGCGCTCTCGCGGACCTCGTCTTCCGCGGCCTGGACAACGACGTCCGCGATCCCGTGATCGTCACGGGCTTCCACGCCAGCCGCACCCACAAGCTCACCCCCGGTCAGAAGAACGCCAACCGAGTCCTCACCGTCGGACGCGCGCCGGTCGAGCACGGCTTCGCCCACCTGAAGAACTGGCGGATCCTGGCCAAGCTCCGCACCGACCCGCTCACGCCACCCAGCTCCTGCGCGCCCTGCTTGTCCTGACGAACCTCGAAGTCAATCGCTGAGGAGGCGGGGCCGCACCGTCTGACGTTCGAAGTCACTCAGAGAGGGTGAGTGAACGAAGGTCAGCGTCCAGCATGCGGATCAACTCACCAACGCGTCCGCCGCCACCCGGCGCCGTCGGGAAGCGTTTGAGCACGTCAACGACGACCGGTGTCGCATGATGCAGCGTCTGCTCAAGATGTTCGGCACCAACGCTCCGATCGTCGCCGGCGACGAGTTCGACCACTCTGGCCGCATGAGCACCAGCTCCGAGGATGTGCTTGACCTGGGTGGGCTTGGCCAGCGGATGCAGGTAGGCGGCGCCTGCCGCAGACATCGCTGCTCGAGCCGCCTCGCGCGCAGCCGCAGTGTCCGCGCTCTTGGCTGCCTTGAGTGCCGCCCACGCTCTGTCACGCAGAGCCTTCCCTCGCTCACCACCTCGAGCGAACTCCCACGCGGCGTCGATAGCGTCTCGAGGCCGCAAGTCGTCCGGCTGGTCGCCCTCGAACACCTCGAGCACCACTTCCGCGCACGCTGCAGCGAACGCGGTGACCTCACGAAGATCTTGCTTACTCAGAGCGACCTCGCTCTTTTCCCCTGTCATGACTCCATCGTCGACCATCGCGTGGACAGCCAGGCGGCGGGGGCGGTTCCGGGTCGGCCCATGCCGACTGTTCCCGCGCAGACCAGATCATGGAAGGCCACCCGGCCACGGAGACCGGAACCGGTGAGCCGAACCGCTCTGTCAGATGACCTACGCCGCAGACTGACGCCTCCGACCAGCGTGAGCACCCCGGAGGACTGTCACACCAGCCCTTCGACCTGCGACTTCAAGGTGGCGGAGGCTCACGGCACCCCGCTCGTCGACAGGCCGACGAAGACGGGCTGCGCCCCGTCATCAAGGCAGTCACCACGCACGTGAATCTGGCCACCGCCGTCGCCCGCCACATGATCCCCCGCCGCACCGGGGTGATCCTGGCCATGGGTGGCGGCCGCGAATCCATCCCCGGCCTCGGCGGCTCCCATGTTGCGTGGTCCGCTCTCTCCGGCCTGTGTCGCCAGGGCCTACGCCATGTCGAGGCGCGCGTACGCGGCCCCGGCGTACAGGCCCCCGATGCGAGCCTCCCGGTGGCTGCTCGACGGGAGCTGCGCAACCGTCTCCTCGGGCAGTCCGCCGAGACGCCCGAGGACGGTCTCCCGCACCCACAGGCCGAGTCGTCGCCGCATGCCCACCAGCGCCGCCAGGGACGCCAGTGCCGGTCCGAACTACGACCCGGCCGAGCGGGCTCGCACGTTGCGAACAGAAGGCGGCCGAGCGGGTCAGCCGACCACGTAATCGCGTGGCACTGCTCCCATGGGGGCGGGATGAGGTGTGTGCGCGGCGAGGGGCGACCACTTCCGCTGGGGCTCCGGAGCCCGGGAGCCCCGGAGCCCTGTGTCGCCGATTCAGCGCAGGAGGAGCAGGACGGCCAGGGCCAGGAGGAGTGAGTCGATCCGGTCGAGCAGACCACCGGAGCCGGCCAGCCAGCGCGCGGAGTCCTTCGCCCGCGCTCCTCGTTTGACCATGGATTCGAGCAGGTCTCCCGCCGGGGCGCCTACCGCCACCGCGACCGCCGTCGGCCAGCTCAGCGCGGACAGCGCGGCGAGTACGCCGACGGCGGCCGCGGCGCCGGCGAGGGTTCCGCTCCACCGCTTGGCCGGGGAGAGCGGTGACAGCTTCGGCCCGCCCAGCCGTTGGCCCGTGAAGTAGGCGACGATGTCACCCACCGAGACGGCGATGAACAGGACGAGCGCGGTCGCGCCGAGCGGTGCCAGGGCAGCGAGCACGCTCAGCCAGACGAGCCCGAGCAGGCCGGCACCGAGCCGCCGCAGACCGTGGGTGGAGTCACCGGCCAGCAGCGGGACCGCGGCAATGGTAAGGGCGCCGACCGCCACAGCCCGTACCTCCTGCCCCGGCGCGAGCCAGGAGGTCAGCACCACGCCCGAGACGGCGGCGGCCAGTACGACCCTGTCCGGCAGGGACAGACGCATCAGCGCGCCGAACTCCAGTGCCGCTACCACTGCGACCACAAGGGCGAGCAGCGTCACTCCCGGCGTGCCCCACCAGAACGCGCCGACGACCAGGGGCACTCCGACCGCCCAGCAATACCACCGGACCAGCAGTTCACGGCGGCCGGAGAGCGCCGCGGCGACCCCGCCGACCGCCAGGGCCCCGCCGAGGAAGGGCGCGAGGGAGGCAATGTCGGTCACCGGGCGTACCCGGCGAGGGCGGCAGCCGGGAGTTCGGGTGTCCGCCGTGACGGAGAGCCGGGCAGCAGCGTCTCCAGCGCGGCTTCGTACGCCGCGACGATGCGCGCGTTCTCCGCCGTGTCCCTGACCGCGACGCGGACGGTGCGCCCTTCGTACTGCGGCGACAGAGGAGACAGGTCGCGCAGGTAGACGTCGTGCCGACGACACTCCCGCACCAGGCGGGCAGCGCTGGGTCCGCCGTACGGCAGCGTGATGTTGAGGAAGTTCGCGACACCCTCCTCGATCACGACGGTGTCGTCCACCTGCGCGAGGTCGGCGGCCAGCTGACGGCGCAGGGCGTGGGTGCGGAGCCAGCAGGCGCGGTAGTACGCGGGGTCCCGCAGGGTGGCCACCGCGGCGAGTTGTGCGGGAAGGCCGACCGCCCAGGGCGGCGTCCACCGGCGCAACACTGCAGCAGTGGCGGGTTCGGCCACCAGGTAGGCCGCCCGCGCGCCGGACAGTGCGTACATCTTGGACATCGAGGTGCAGACCACGACCCGCGGGTCCACCGCGGCCAGCGGGGCGAGCGACTCGGCGAGGTCCACGTAGCCGAGATAGGCCTCGTCGATCCACCAGCGGGTCCCGGCAGGGGCGGCCTCGATCAGGCTGCGCAGTTCGGCTGCGGGTGCGTGGCGTCCGGTCGGGTTGTTCGGGTTGACGACGACCACCAGGTCGTACCGACCCGCCCCGACGACAGAAGCCAGCCGGGCGGCGTCGATCCGCCACCCGTCCTTCCCGTGCAACCGGAAGCGGTCCACCCGGCACCCGATCACGCGCTCGGTGACGTGCGCGTATTCGCCGTACCCGGGATCCAGCAGCAACACCCTGCTGGTCGGGGTCAGCCAGCGGCCGAACGCTCGGAAGATCAGGTCCGACGACCCGGCTCCGGCCACGAGCGTCTCCACCGGCAGCGCCCGGGCCGCCGCGAGTTCCGACAGCAGGCCCTCGGCGCCGGTGGGAGGCGAGGTCCGGGCGGACCAGCCCGGGTCTTCCGCGAGCGCCGCGCGTACCCCGGGAGCGGGCGGGAACCAGGCGTCCAGCACGTCGGCAGCAACGACCTCGTGGCGCCGGTGCAAGGTGCGAAAGTCCTTTCCGATGGCGGTGAAGGAAGCTCCGCCGTGTTCACACCCGTCCGGCCCGGGCGCCCATTCCATGTCCAACTGCCAGTCCACGACCGAGCGGAACCGGTCCAGAGCGGTGCGGTACCGGGCGGTGGCGACCTGCGTCAGCCCGGCCACCTCGCCCGTCAGCACCTCGAAGGTCACCGCACCGCTGCGTACGGTGTGTCCGAGGGGCTTCAGGCCGACCGCCAGGTACATGTCGAGCAGTTCGGTGCGGCCCATCGCCACCACCGTGCGGCCTCCCCGGGAGGATATCCAGCGCAGAGCCGCGTACATCAGCAGCGGTGCCACCGCGGTGCTGCGCCAGCGAGGCTCCACGGTGAGGATGCGCACCTCGAAGGCTCCGCCCTCGGACAGCAGCGGCAGTTCGTCGCGGGTCAGGTACTTGTCGAGGCCGTAGCGGCCCAGCCATGGCGGGGTCAGGCTGACGAAGCCCATGCGAACCGGCCCTCGGGCCGCGACGAGGTAGACGTTGTCGCCGTCCAGCGCGTCGTGCAGGCGTCCCTCCGGGCGCGGTGCGTGCTGACCGAGCTCCTCGGCGTACACACGGTGCCTCAACTCGTGGATCCAGACCAGGTCCTCGGCATCAGCGGTTCGTATCTGCACGTCGCGACTCATGGATGTCTCTTTCGGTAGAACAGGGGAGAGTCCCCTGGGAGAGCGCGGGTGCGCACCTCCTGGGAAGGGCGTCACCGTATCTCCACTGAAGGTTCGCGTTATGCGGACATCCTTGGTGGCGACGTGCGACCGCACATGAGTAGGCGTACCTAGGTACCCGAGTGACTGGAGAGTCACCGGACACAACGGCGGGCTCCTGGAGTGAGTTGACGACTGCGCAGCCGGCGGCTGCCCCCGAAGGTCATCGGACCAGATCGTGACGCATGACTGGAGTACCAGCCGCCTGCGGCAACGTCCGGCTCCGAGCTGACCCAACCGCGGGGGACCGCGACCCTGAAGGCCACGAGAGACTGGCTGCGAACCTGGGCGGGCACGGTGGCCGATCGGTACGTGGCACGGTCCGGTCACACCTGGCCTTGCCCGCGAGATTCGATTCTGGCCCAACTGCCATGCGTGGCCCCGCCGACTGATGGCGGACTGATGGTCAGGTCAGCCCGACCGGGGCTGCCCTGAGCGGGTGGCCGTTCAGCTCGCAGCAACCCTCTTCGTCCCACCACAACCCACTTTGGGCGGTGAGGTAGGGGTGCAGCCCGTGGACGTCTCCGCCTTCATGCAATGCTCGCGCGACGGCGTGGAGAAGGCTCGCCAGATCAGGCCAGGAGTCGGTGAAGTCGCCGCCACCGCCGTGCCCTGCCCAGCCGAGGCGCCCCGCGTCCGGTCCAGGACGCAGGTCGATCACCTGCGCGGCGCCACCGGCCCCCTCAGCCCAAGGGACCCAGAGGGGGTGCCACCAAGGCTCGTCCTCCCAGGCGCGCGGGGTCAGGCCGTCGTTCTCCGCCGCGGTGTCCATGCAGGTCTGCCAATGGTCCACGATTCCGCTCACCGGGAGCGGGGACTGCTCCGGCAGGACGGTCGTCCACGTGCTCATACCGTTGTGGCACTGGAGAGACTCAGCGAGATCTTCGGGCAGCGGGGTGCCAAGAACCCGTTCCGCATGTCGAATCCCGTCGGGTGTCTGGTGGATTGAGGAGTGCCGAATCGGAGGCCGCGTGCGTCGCCAGCCAAGCGTCGATGGCGCGCCAAGACTCCGACGGGGGCAAGATCTGCTGTGCCATGGCGCCATCCTGCCCCACACGTCCGACAAGGCGGATCGAGGCCCCAGCCGGCGATGAAGGGGCCGCAGCCGCCTGTGTTCGACTCGGGCGCGACCATTGACCGCCCCTCCTCCGTACCGCGGGCGGTGGCCGGATGGGTCCTCCAACCCGGAATCCCTCACCGAATTCACCATGTGCAACCCCGCGCCGGTAAGAGGAGGTGAGTGACGAGTAGCTCCGATGTGCTCGGTGAAGAGTGAGCGGTATCCGGAGCCACTCGTCCAGCTGCGGTTCTACGAGGCGCCGTCAAGCACCTCACGCAGGCGATCCCCGAACTCGTCGGGCTTCCCTGGATAGCCGTATTCCCCGTCGAGGAATCCGCCGTGATGGCTCGGGAACACGGTCACCCGCAGACTGAGCAGTTCGGCGGTCGCGACGCTGGTACGCCCGGTCTGTACGTCCTTGGACTCCTCGCCCAGGGCGACCACCACGCGGGTCGCGGCCCTGGTGATCGCGTCGACGTCCGGACGATAGCTGCTGATCGCCCATGACCGGTCGGACAGCAGCGGATCATCGCGCGAGCCGTCATCTTCGGTGGGCATCCCGAAAGCGGCGGGTTCGGCATCGGGCTGCGCGAAGTACGCGTCGGTGAACTCGCCCTCCCAGGAGGTCATCGCAATGAACGTTGCCATCCCGGCCCCCCACCCACGCTTCTCGTACACCTCCCGGACATGAGCCCGCGCCCGTACGGCCGCCGGGCCGTCCGGGGTGAGAGTGATCAGCGGCGGCTCGTGGGCGACCAGGGTGGTCACATCATCGGGGTACGTCGCCACGACAGCGAGCGCGGTGACCGCGCCGCCACTGCTGGCGAACATGTCAACCGGCCCGGCCCCGAGCGCCTCGATGACGGCATGTACGTCATCGGCCTGAACCTCCGGCGTGTGGTCGATCCGTCCGTCCGTACGGACACTGCGACCGAGTCCGCGCGGGTCATATGTGACAACCGTCCGCTCCGGGAAGCGTGCCGCGAGCGCGGCGAAACCAGCAGCGTCCATGGGCTGCCCGATCATGAGCAGCGGCGGACGCCCGCCATCGGTCGGCAACGGCCCACGAACGTCGTAGACGAGGTCCGCGCCGGCTGTCTCGAGCGTGTAAGTATCCATACCCGTACAGACTGGCCTCGCCCCGGAAACTCATCGGCACAGGCTCCCCTTCTTTTGCGTGGCGTGACCGTCGGCAACCGGCTCTCCTGAGCCTCCACCGGCTCTGCGAGCACGAGCGAGGGTCGTGGATCCTCCAGCACGCAGATCGCGAATCCGGCGAGAATCTCGCGTTCATTCGCCCCAAGTGCCTCAGTTCGGCCAACCGCACGCCACAGGGGCCACGCGTGCACGGAACTTCGCGTGGGCTCAGTCGACCGTCTTCTCGGCTGTCGCCAAGGCCTGGTGTCGGCGCCGGCGGAGGACACGGAACGTGCCCATGCCATGCAGGGGTACTCGGATGAACCGCCGGCGCGCTGGAAATCAAGGTGACTGGTAGCCGTATACCTCCCTACTGTCGTTCGGGTGGAGAGCGCTGGGGGACTGCTGAATGTCATTGATGTCGAGGCGACGTGCTGGGAGGGTGCGCCGCCACCCGGTGCGGTCAGCGAGATCATCGAGATCGGGCTGACGGTCGTTGACCTCGGCCGGAGTGAGCGTGTCGGGCGGCATCGCCTCCTGGTGCGGCCCGCACGGTCGGCCGTCAGCTCCTTCTGTACCGAACTCACCGGGCTGAGTCAGGCCGAGGTGGCTACGGGCATGAGTTTCGCCGAGGCCTGTCGACTGCTTGCATCCGATCACCAGGCAGGGGTGCGTCCGTGGGCGAGCTGGGGGGACTACGACCGTCACCAGTTCACCCGTCAGTGCCAGGTCACCAACACCGCGTACCCGTTCGGACGTCGGCACGCCAACGCCAAGGCGGTCTTCACCGAGGCCCATGGACTGCGAAAACGCCCGGGAATGGCCCAAGCTCTGACGCTTGCCGGACTGCCTCTGGAAGGGCGTCATCACTGTGGCGAGGACGACGCATGGAACATCGCCGGCCTGATCCTCGACCTGGCTGCCCGTGACGCCTGGCCCGAGGTCCCCAGCCCCGGGCCCTGAGCGTCCCCGCAGGTGCTGAGCGGACGTGAGCCGGTCGGTGCCATCGGCCGCATTACCGTAGCCGTGCCACTGAACCCACGGGAATCGCGTAAAGGGTGCCCGGCTTCCCGGCAGGTGCGAAGCTGCCGGAGGCCGCTTCGTCCCGCCCGACCGGAACGATGGGGCCGCAGCCCGCGAGGTCGTCGCGATGTGGTGCAGCCCCGTCCGTCAACGTCCCGCCGGTTGAGGTGACTTGGGAGCCCGGCCGGGGCTTCTCAGGATGATGGCCGAGGCCCATGACGGCGGGATGGCTGTCAGCGGGGATCTGCTCTGGGGCGCGGCGGACAAGCGGCTGTCCAGATGAGGATGGCGGCGAGGTGGAGTGCTGCCTGGTAGGCGATGGCGAGCCTGTCCGTTCGCATGGCCAGGCCGCGCCATTGCCTGAGTCGGTTGATGCCCCGCTCCAGCCGCGGGTGTCGGCGTGTCCATCGCGTGGTGGGTCGCCGTCGCGCGTAGGCCGCTGCTCCGGTGCCCCGTCAACTCGTCCCGGGCTACCCGGGCCGTGCCCGGCGTCCGCAGTTGGCCCTCTCCGCGTGCGACCGCGGCGAGGTGGACGGACGATGAACACGATGAGTGCCGCAGCGGTGACCAACGGGGATGCCAGTCCGGGCATGAGCGATGCCCTGGTCGTGCTGAGCCATGTCAACAAGCACTTCGGGGCCCTCCATGTGCTCCAGGACATCGACCTGACCATTCACCGCGGTGAGGTCGTGGTCGTCATCGGTCCGTCCGGCGGCGGCAAATCAACGCTGTGTCGTGCCATCAACCGGCTGGAGACCATCGACTCGGGCGAGATCGTCATCGACGGCAGGCCGCTGCCCGCCGAGGGCCGCGAGCTGGCCGGCCTGCGCGCCGATGTGGGCATGGTGTTTCAGTCCTTCAACCTCTTCGCCCACAAGACCGTGATGCAGAACGTGACGCTGGGCCAGATCAAGGTCCGCAAGAAGGACAGGGCTTCGGCCGACGAGCGGGCGCGCTCACTGCTGGAGCGGGTGGGGGTGGCCTCCCAGGCGGACAAGTACCCGGCTCAGCTGTCCGGCGGACAGCAGCAGCGCGTGGCGATCGCACGGGCACTCGCCATGGACCCGAAGGTGATGCTCTTCGACGAGCCGACCTCGGCACTCGATCCCGAGATGATCAACGAGGTGCTGGAAGTCATGCAGCAGCTCGCCCACGAAGGCATGACCATGGCCGTCGTCACCCATGAGATGGGCTTCGCCCGTTCGGCCGCCAACCGCGTGGTCTTCATGGCGGATGGCCGGATCGTGGAGGAAACGACGCCCGAAGAGTTCTTCAGCAACCCGCGCAGCGAGCGCGCCAAGGACTTCCTGTCGAAGATCCTCCACCACTGAGCGGGATCACCTGCTCACCGCTCCCGCCCGCCGCACATGTGCGGCAATCCCTAGGAATGATCACCATGAATCCTCGCAAGACCATCGCTGCGGCTGCGGCCGCACTCCTGCTGTCCCTGACCGCGGCTGCCTGTGGTTCCGACGGTGGCAACGACACCGCCGCAGGCACCGCTGCGGGCAGCCGCGCCGACACGATCACCATCGGCATCAAGTTCGACCAGCCGGGGATCGGCCTCAAGACCCCGGACGGCGACTACACGGGCTTCGACGTCGACGTCGCGACGTATGTCGCCAAGGAGCTCGGCTTCGAACCCGGCGACATCGAGTGGAAGGAAGCCAAGAGCGCCGACCGCGAGACGCTGCTCCAGCGGGGCGACGTCGACTTCATCGCCGCGTCCTATTCGATCAACGACGAGCGGGAGAAGAAGGTCGACTTCGCGGGTCCCTACCTGCTGGCACACCAGGACATCCTCGTCCGTTCGGACGACGACTCCATCAAGAAGCCCGAAGACCTGAACAACAAGAAGCTCTGTTCCGTCACCGGGTCCACCTCGGCGCAGAACGTCAAGACGGAGCTCGCGCCCAAGGCGCAGTTGCAGGAGTACGGCGGCTACTCGGAGTGCATCACCGGCCTGGAGAACGGGGTCATCGACGCGGTGACCACCGACGACTCGATCCTGGCCGGTTACGCCTCCCAGGAGGAGTTCGAAGGAAAGTTCAGGCTCGGCGGATTCAAGCTGAGCAACGAGAACTACGGAATCGGCGTCCAGAACGGCAGTGACCTCAAGGCCAAGATCAACACGGCCCTGGAAAAGATGGTCGCCGACGGCACCTGGGACAAGTACGTCGAGAAGAACTTCGGCCCGGCGGACTACAAGAACGAGCCCGCACCGAAGATCGGCGTCGTCGTCACCTGAACGGAGCTGACCAGTGCGCCGCCCCGCACGTGGGCGGCGCGCCTCACGCTTCACCCACCCGGAATTGCGGGAGATCGTGTTCGACTTTCTTGAAGGTTACGACCTACTGGGGGCCTTCTGGGTGACGGTGCAGCTCACCGTCTACTCCGCCATCGGCGCCCTGATCTGGGGAACGATCCTGGCCGCCATGCGGGTCAGTCCCATTCCCCTCATGCGCGGCTTCGGCACCGGCTATGTGAACGTCGTGCGGAACATCCCCCTGACGGTGATCATCATCTTCACCTCGCTCGGACTGTTCCAGACGATGGGCGTCAGCCTCGGAGCGGAGGACTTCGAGACCATCAACTTCCGGCTCGCCGTGCTCGGCATGATCGCCTACACCTCCGCATTCGTGTGCGAGGCGCTGCGCTCCGGCATCAACACCGTGCCCATCGGGCAGACGGAGGCCGCGCGTGCCATCGGTCTGAGCTTCCCCCAGGTGCTCAGGCTCATCGTCCTTCCGCAGGCATTCCGCTCCGTCGTGGGCCCTCTGGCGAACGTACTGATCGCGCTGACGAAGAACACCACCGTGGCCGCCGCGATCGGGGTCGCCGAGGCTGCGACCCTGATGCGGGAGATGATCGAGAACGAGGCCCAGCTCATCCTCATCTCCGCCGTCTTCGCGGGCGGATTCATCTGCCTCACCCTGCCGACCGGGCTGTTCCTGGGCTGGGTCAGCAAGAAGGTTGCCGTGAAGCGATGACCTCCGTCCTCTACGACGTACCAGGGCCGCGCGCCAAACGGCGCAATGTCCTCTACACCATCGTGTTCCTGCTGGCGCTCGGCCTCGTGATCTGGTGGGTGATCCAGAGCCTCACGGACAAGAACCAGCTGGAGTGGGCGAAATGGAGCCCCTTCTTCACGGACTCCCGTGCCTGGTCCACGTACATCTGGCCGGGGCTGAAGAACACCCTCATCGCCGCAGTGCTCGCCATGGTCATCGCGCTGCCCCTCGGGGCGTTCTTCGGTATCGCCCGGCTCTCCGAACACTGGTGGGTGCGCGGAACGGGCGGGACCGTCGTGGAGTTCTTCCGAGCCATCCCCGTACTGATCCTGATGCTCTTCGCCAACGCGGCGTTCGCGGAGTTCACCGACGTCAGCCCCGACAAACGCCCGCTGTACGCCGTGGTCACGGGGCTCGTCCTCTACAACGCCTCGGTGCTCGCCGAAGTGGTGCGCGCCGGCATCCTGTCGCTGCCCCGTGGACAGACGGATGCCGCCAAGGCGATCGGGATGCGCAAGGGCCAGACCATGACGAACGTGCTCCTCCCGCAGGGCGTCACCGCGATGCTGCCGGCGCTGGTCAGCCAGCTGGTGGTCATCGTGAAGGACACCGCGCTCGGCGGCGCGCTGCTCGGCTTCTCCGAGCTTCTCGCCTCGGTCCGCCCGATGAGCGCGAACTACGGTGCCAACACGATCGCGAGCTTCACGGTCGTTGCGGTGATATTCGTCGTGCTGAACTTCGCGCTCACCACGTTCGCCTCGTGGCTCGAGGGCAGGCTGCGACGCGGAAGGAAGTCCACCGGAGCGGTGGTCGGCGTCGACGCGGTCGCCCAGCTCTCCACCCCGGGGGAGCCCATGGAGCCGGGCGGCGGCCTTGGTGGGACCCGCGGCGAATCGGAAGACGATCGCTCCCGGTCGTGAACCGGCCGTGAGCCGTGCCGAGCGAACGGGCCGCAATCGGTTGGAGCGGTGCCGGGCGGTAGCAACCTGTGACGACAAGCGCCGTCACGTCTGCCCCGGCACAGCCACTGCGGCAGTTCTCACGATCCGGCTGTGAACATGACCGACGGCAATACTCCGGGCACTTGGCCGACCCACAGCATCGAGCCCGGCTACGAGGGGCGGAGAACGGGATCGATCCCTGCCAGGCTCTCGTGCAGCCGACGGGAACCCCGGGCAACCCGATCGTCGTTGTCGCCCGCCATCTCCTCGCAGAGCCGCAGAGCCTCGTCCAGGTCGTACGAGAAGATGCTCAAGACATCGACGACTGCGGTATGGATGTAATCGGCGTGGTTGTCGTTGGCGACTGCCAATGCGGACGCGACTATCGTCAGTCCGGCCCTGTCCTTTCGCCGAAGCAAGCCCTCCGCGGTTCGCCGGGTGACGAAGGTGTCACCGGGGTCGAGCACAAGCCCCAGCAGCGGCTCCACGGCCTCGCGCATCTCGGCGAATCCAGCCAGGCTGTGACCGGCATCCGCCCGGTCACGCCAGTCGTCGCTCCGCCCGAGTGCGACCAGCGCCACGACAGCCGCACGCCGCAGGTCCCCGTCCACTTACTCGCCCGCCCCTCCCACGATTCCGGTCGAAATATCAGCCGTGCCTCCCCGCCGACGAGCTCTTTCGCACTCGGCGCGCACGCTTTCCGTAGGCGCTTCTGAAGCGGGCCACTACAGCCGCAGGCGTTCAGGCGATTGGCATGTCCGTGGCGCGGGGCAAGGTGCGTGACGTGTGGCGCGGGAAGCACGGCAAGACCGGCTGGTGGCCCTACGTCTCGCCGATGTCACCGGAGAACGTGGCCAGCGCCAGTCTGCACGACGGCGTCGATGTCGCGGCTCTGGAGGACCTGATGGCCTTGGCGCGATCTTGGCGTGCACATGACCTAAATATGGCGTGGAATCCGCGTACGCATCAATCGCCGGAGGCTGTCTAATGGTCCGAACCTGCTCATGAAGCGAAACCCACCGACGGAGGGTAACCCCATGAAATCCAGGACCAGAACCACGAAGCGCACCTCAGCCCTGCTGTGTGGCGTGGCGCTGGCACTCGGAGCGAGCAGCGCCACCGCGGTCGCTACGGACCGGGCCACGCAGTCGGCCGAGTCGAAGTACGCGGCGGAGGCGAAGGCGGTGGGCCTTTCGGCCCGGCAGTCGGCCCAGCTGCAGGACCGGGTGGACGCCCAGTTGGCGGACATCAAGGTCCCTGTGGAACAGGTGGGGTACAACGAGATCCGGGCCGAGGACGGCAGCGCGAGCATCACGGTGTCCGTGCCCGGCGTGGCGGCCGACACCAGCTGTTCCTATGAGTATCTGTGTCTGTGGGACGGCGCCAACTGGACCGGCACCAAGCTGTCGTTTGCCGTCTGTACATTCCGCAACCTGAGTGACTACGGGTTCAGCGACCGCCTCACCTCGTACAAGAACAACCAGACCACCGGCACGGTTTCTCAGTTCTACAACTGGGAGGGCTCTTGGGCCTACAAGTTCGGCAGCACGGCGTATCACACGGAGGACAGCCTCGCGAACACCCCCTGGAACAACATGATCGACGGGGTCAACGTCTGCTGACCCCTTGCCGGTAGCCTGATCAGCTGAGCAACTACGCGTTCGGGGCGGGCAGGACGATGATCAAGCGCATGGCGATGCAGGGCGGTTGCACGTTCCGGGGGCGCGTAGATCGTCCGCGCTCAGCAGGAACTGACGGGGAAACAGAACAGGCACATGTGAACCGCCCCGGGTGAAGTGGAGACTCGATTCCGTGGGGGATCGGGGCATGGCGCGACCCTCCCGTTACTGACTTCGGCTCGTCAAGGTGAGACTGGATCGTCGAGGGTCAGGCCGGTGCTGGGCTTGATCCGCTTTGGCGGACATTCGGGATGGGTTCAGCCCCGCGAGGATGTCCATCATGGAGAGCATGGGAAGAAGGAAGCCTCGCCGCCCTCGTCGTTCGTTCATGCCGGAGTTCAAGGCCGAGATCGTCGGACTGTGCAGGCGAGGCGACCGCTCGGTCGGGCAGGTTGTCGAAGACTTCGAACTGACCGAGACCGCGATGCGGGACTGGGTGAAGCAGGATCAGGTCGACGCGGGGAGCGCAACGGGTTGACCGGCAGCGGGAGTGAGGAGCTGGCCGCGTTGCGGCCGGAAAGCCGTGGTCTGCGTGAGGATGTCGACGTCCTCACGCAGACCACGGCTTTCTTCGCGAAGGAGACCCGGTGCCGGTGCACCCGTTCATCGAGGCTGAGAAGCAGGCAGTTCGCAGCGTCAAGCGGCCCGTTCGTGGCCTACATGACGTCCACTGACGCGCACTGGATCCACCGGGACACCGTTGCCCCTTCCGGCGGCATGCGCCGAAGCCACGCAGTCTTCGCCGCGGACCCCAAAACGACCGGAGCCGTTGCTCGAGGTCAGCGAGGGGTGAGGAGGCAGAACTCGTTGCCTTCCGGATCGGCCAGAATCGTCCAGGAGATGTCGGATTGGTCGATACCTGGGTCGGTGGCGCCCAGTGCGCGCAGTCGGACTTCCTCTGCTGCCAGGTCGTCACCGGGGTAGGGGCTGACGTCGAGGTGGACGCGGTTCCACACGCTCTTGGTGTCGGGGGTGCGCAGGAACTCCAAGTAGGGGCCGACGCCCTTGGCGGAACGCATGGCCGCGCGGTCGTCGGTGACCTCGTGCAGCGTCCAGTCCATCGCCTCGCCCCAGAACCGGGCCATCTCTCGTGGGTTGGTGCAGTCGACCACCACCGCAGCGATCGGCCCGGTGTCCCGGTACGTCGGACGGGGCTCCAGGACGCAGAACTCGTTGCCCTCCGGGTCGGCCATGACCGTCCAGGGGACGTCACCCTGGCCCACGTCGGCGTGGGTCGCGCCGAGATCCTTCAGACGCGCGACCAACTCCGCCTGATGGGCGGTGGAGGTGGTGGCCAGATCAAGGTGCACCCGGTTCTTCACCGTTTTGGATTCCGGGCGGGCGACGATGTCGATGCAGACGGCCACAGGGTCGGGGTAGACGAAGCCCACGGGTTCGAGGTTGGTCACGCCGGGCCCCTCGCTGTCGACACCCCACCCGAGTGCCTCCGCCCAGAACCGGCCGAGCACGGAGTCGTCATGTGCCTTCATATTGATCTGCACGAGTCTTGTTGCCATGTCTCAGATCCTAGAAGCTGCCGCCGGCCCGGACCGCCGTGGTCAGGCATGGGCTCGGCCCAGAAGGGTTGGGTCCCGGACGAGGGCCGATTGCCTCGACGCGCTCGACAACTGCAGTGGGCCGAGCCCCCGGAGTCAACGTCCCGGATGCCGACCTCTGCAGCTCTACGTCCGCTCGGAGGTCCTCGGCTCGGGGGGCATCCGCACACAGACCTGATCCATTCAGTCCTCCGCGACGCCACGTACACCACGGGAGGGATGGCGAGACGCGCCGAACGCAGCACCGCGCAGCATGTGACCGCCCGGGCGCGGGGATCGGCACAGCAGCCCTGTTCAGGGCCCCATGATCCGAACGGCGGACCTGGCCCAGGTCGACCGAGAACGTCCTGTTCCGGGGGTGCAGCCGGTAGGAGGCGAAGGTGTCGGGGGCGCATGTGGCAGTACCCAGCCCGTTCTGCGCAACGTCCAGGTTGAGCCACGTCCGGTCGCTTTCGACGAGGTCGGTGATGTGCCTCGCCGAGGTCAGGGCCTCGCTCGGCCAGTGGCGTACGGTGAAGCCGATGCCGTCGGGCGAGGCGATGCCGATCGACCGGCCGTCGGTCCGGACCAGACGCGCCCGGCGTACGTCACTGCGCAGCCCGTTCTCCTGCGGTACGACGTACGGGGTCTGAAGGCCGGAGACCGCCTCCCTGCGCCGGACCGAACCACTCCAGAACTGCATGCAGTGGTGCGAAGTCGTACTGCGCGCAGGCCCAGGACAGTACGCGGTCGCACGGATCGCGGGGGTCTGCGGCACCGCCCCAGTCGTCGTCGCGAAGCTCCCGCAACTCACCGCGGCGGCACCGAGTGGCGCCGCCCAGAGAAGGGCGGCAAGGCCGGCGACGTCGACCCTGACGTGATCCGCGGACCTGCCGAGGACAGAGATCTGCCAGGTGCCGCACGGGTGGTGCCCGAGGAGTGGCCGTACCTGCCGGGTGGGAGCTCCTCGGGCACCATGTGACCCAGCCCTTCTAGAACATCGAGTGCAGCAGCTTGTTCGGCGAACCCGTGAGGGGGTTCTGGACCTTGCCGCTCGTCGCGTTGTTCACCAGAGCGTCCCGGACCTGGGCCGGGGTCGCGGTCGGGTGGGCAGAGAGGTAGAGCGCTGCCACGCCGGCCGTGTGCGGGGTAGCCATGGACGTGCCCGAGATGGTGTTCGTGGCGGAGTCGCCGTCCTTCCACGCCGAGGTGATGTCCACCCCCGGCGCGAACAGGTCCAGACACGTGCCGTAGTTGGAGAACGAGGCGCGGCTGTCCGTCCTGTCCGTCGCGCCGACCGTGATCGCCTCGGGGACGCGGGCGGGCGAGTAGTTGCACGCGTTCGCGGGCAGCCCCAGGATCGGGAGGCCGTTGCCCGCGGCGATCGAGTAGCTGACGCCGGAGGTGATCGACTTCTTCACCGCGTCGTCGAGCGAGGCGCTGGCACTTCCGCCGAGGCTCATGTTGGCGACGGCCGGCTTCCTGGCGTTGGCCGTCACCCAGTCGATGCCTGCGATGACGCCGGCGGTGGTGCCGGAGCCTTCGCAGTCCAGAACGCGTACGGCGATCAACTCGGCGTCCTTGGCGACGCCGTACGTCCTGCCGCCGACAGTGCCCGCCACATGGGTGCCGTGGCCCTGGCAGTCCTGGCCGTTCCGGCCGTCGCCCACGGTGTCCTTGCCGATGCTCGCGCGGCCGCCGAACTCGTTGTGGGAGGTGCGGATCCCGGTGTCGATGATGTACGCGTTCACGTTCGAAGCGGACGTGACGTGCGAGTACGTCGTCGACAGCGGCAGGTTCCGCTGGTCCACCCGGTCGAGACCCCAGGTCGCGTCGGACTGGGTGTCGTTGAGCCGCACGATCGAGTTCTGCTCGACGTACGCCACGCGCGGGTCGGCCGCGAGCGCCTTCGCTCTCGCCTCCGACAAGGAAGCCGAGAAGCCCTCAAGAACGTTGCTGAAGGTGTGCTTGGGCGTGACACCGAGATCGGCGGCGTCGGTGGTGCCATCCTTCAGGACCACAATCCAGCTGTTCTGTACGGCGGTTACGGAGGGGGCGAGGCGAAGATCGCCGGTGATCGCACCTTGCGCAGTGGGGGAGACGGCGAACTGGAGACCGGTCGCAACTGCGAGCGCGGGTATCAGCGCTCCGACGCGACGGGCAGTGACTCTCATCCTGTGCACCTGACCTTTCGTTGACCGGGTTACGGGCAAGTACGGTCGTGCATGGTGCCAGGACGTGTGGTTGCGTGAACCAGAGCTCCGTGGCGTGACGTACGCCACAGGATTGCGATCTGTTGTCAAGTGCCTCTGAAGCAAAGGCAGTTGGGCGATCGCCATGAGGTGTGGATCTTGTGCACGCGCCTCAGGTGCCCGAAATGTGGAGCTGGGCGTACGCGGGCCTGTCTCGCCCTTCGGGGTGGACGGACTTCGTCCTCAACGGCTGAGGACGGTTACGCGGCGGCGGGTGCCTGGACCGTGAAAACGGGCACCCTTCCGTCCGCGAACCGCTGGAAGCGTACGCGTGTGCCGATGCTGGGCGCGGGCAGATTGCACCCGCTGAGGCGCGCCTCGATGCGGAATCCGTCGTCCAGTCCGACCAGGCACACGAGGCGGGGTACATGCCCTTTGCGTGGCCTGTATTCGTAGTCGTCTATCCGGCCGGCACCCTGGCTGTCCTCCCATATGAGGTCTTCGCCGCCACAGTGCGGGCAGATGCAGCGGCGTCCGAACAAGGCGCTGGTGCACCAGGTGCATCGCTGGAAGCGGAGAAGGGAGGGTTCTTCGGCACGCTCCGGGGCGGGTTCGTCGGTGGTCCGGTAGTGCACGGTTGCTCCTGGGCTCGAGGCGGGGAGTGCGGGGGCGGCGGACAGCGGCGGGCAGCGGGTGCCCTCGCGTGCAGTTCGGGTCAGGGTGCGAGGTCAGCTCGGCGGGTCCGTCGCGGTGCCGGAACCGACGTGCGCCGCAGCGTCCGGGGTCGACCAGTGCTCATCGACGGATGCGCGCCCGGGAGCCTGGAGCTCGGCCTCCGCGTCTGAATCCGTCAGTGCCCAGGCGTCGAAGGGCGGCTGGATCGGCCAGCCGGTCGGACGTGCTGCGCGGCATGGAAATCACACTGAACCTCCAGTGGTACTGAATCTCGCACCGACGGTACTCAGTATCATTGGGCGGGGCAAGTGGCCTCGCGGGCCCGAAACGGGGAAAGATGGGTGATCATGAGTAAGCCTTCCGCGCGGACCCGACTCGCAGAGGCCGCCTTCGCGCTGTTCGACGAGGGCGGATACGACCGGACGACCGTCGACGACATTGCTGAGCGGGCCGGTCTCGGGCGTACGACGTTCTTCCGGCACTACCGGTCCAAGGAAGACGTGATCTTCCCTGATCACGACCGGCTCCTCGACCTGATCAGGGACCGGCTGGCGACTTCCAGTCACAGCACTGCCCTGGTCGCCGTTTCCGACGCGGTCCGCCTGGTCCTGCTGCACTACCTCGACGAAGGTGACCTCGCGCGCCGCAGGTACTTGCTCACCAGCAAGGTGGCCACCCTCCGCGACCGCGAGATCGCCAGCGTGGCGCGCTACCAGCGGCTGTTCCGTGAATTCATCGCGGACTGGATGGGTGACGCGGCCCAGTCGGCGTCACTCAGAGCCGAACTCATGTCGGCCGCGGTGGTCGCGGCCCACAACCACGTGCTGCGCCGCTGGCTCCGGGGCGAGACGACGGACCCGGTCGGTGAGGTGGACGAGGCGATGCGTGAGGTGCTGGCCCTCTTCCCGGCGACCGACTCGCCGGTGGCAGGAGCGGGTACCACGGTCGTGGCGTTCCGGACCGGTCAGGACATCGACGCCCTGCTTCCCTCACTGAGGCGACTCGTCGAGGGCGGGACCGAGGACTGAGGCAGGCCCGAACGGTGCGCGGGACGGGCGGGCCTGTCGAGAGGTGATGTTCGCAGAGCCCGAGGAGGGCCGGGAAACGGCTTCCCTGCCCCCTCGGCTGCTGCTCTACAGTGGGCGGGACTGCTTTCCCGACCCGTCGGCATCCCCGGCCGGACCCTCACTCAGGCCCGCCGAGGCCGGGGTCAGCACGCGTGCGAGGAAGGACCGGGTGCGGACATGACCCGGCGCGCCGATCACCCGTGCAGGGGTGCCCTCCTCGACGATGACCCCGCCGTCCATGAAGACGACGCGGTCCGCCACCTCCCTGGCGAAACTCATCTCATGGGTGACGACGAGCATCGTCATTCCCTCGTCGGCCAGTGAGCGCATCACGGCGAGGACGTCCCCCACCAGTTCCGGGTCCAGAGCGGAGGTCGGCTCGTCGAAGAGCATCAGTTCCGGGTCCATGGCCAGTGCCCGCGCGATGGCCACCCGCTGCTGCTGACCGCCGGACAGCTGCGCCGGGTAGGCGGACTCCTTGTCGGTCAGACCCACCCGGGCCAGCCGTTCGCGGGCGATCCGTGCCGCTTCCGCCTTGCCGCGCCCGAGCACACGTCGCTGAGGAAGCGTCAGGTTCTCCAGCGCCGTGAGGTGCGGGAAGAGGTTGAACGACTGGAAGACCATGCCGATCCGCCGGCGCACGCTGTCGATGTCCACATCCGGGTCGGTGACTTCGGCGCCGGCCACCATGACCGTTCCCGAGGTGGGTTCCTCCAGCAGGTTCACGCAACGGAGCAGCGTGGACTTGCCTGAGCCGGACGGGCCGATGACGCACACCACCTCGCCCCGGGCGACCGTGAAGTCGATGCCCGCGAGCACTTCCAGCGTCCCGAACGACTTGTGCAGGCCCCGCACCTCGATCGCCGGTGTGTTCGCCGCCGCCGCGCCGTCCGTCACAGGAACCGACTTCATCGCGCTCACCTCGCCCTCGCCGTACGTGCTTCGAGCCGCCGGACCAGATGGCCGAGCGGCAGGGTGATGATCAGGTAGCAGAGTCCGGCGATGAGGATCGGTGTCAGGCTGCGATTCTGGTTCAGGGCGTCCCGCCCGAACTTAGCCAACTCGTACTGGGCGAGTGACAGGCCCAGCAGATACACCAGGGACGAGTCCTTGGTGAGCAGGATCAGTTCATTGGTGAGCGGCGGCAGAACGATGCGCAGGGCCTGCGGAATGACGATGGACACCATGGCCCGGCCCTGCGACATTCCGAGTGAACGCGCCGCCTCCATCTGCCCCTTGGGGACGGCCTGGATTCCGGCTCGTATCGTTTCCGCCATGTAGGCGGCGCCGACGAGCCCCAGCGCCAGCATCACCGTGACGTACTGGTTGAGCGCCACCTGGAAGGCGAGCGGGACGCCGAATCCGAGGGCTATGAAGACCAGCAGGGCGGGAACCCCGCGGAAGAACTCGATGTAGGCGATGGCCAGCCAGCGGTACGGAGGTACCTGCGACAGCCTCATCAGTGCGAGCAGGAGCCCCATGGCCAGCCCGAAACCGAAGCCGAGCAGGGTGTATACGACGGTGTTGACGAGGGCGGTGGTGATGATGTCGGGGAACTGTGCCTTGGCCACCTCCACATCGAAGAACGCCCGTCCGATCTCACCCCAGTCGGCGGTCAGGGCGACCACGAGTATGACGGCGACGAGGACGGCGTACTGAACACCCCGGACGACGCGGGTCCGTTGGCGGTGGGATATGGGCATCAGCGGTGGATTCCTCAACTCTTGGGGGCGGCGGGGAACCACTTCTTGTAGATGCGGTCGTAACTTCCGTCGGATTTGGCCTTACTGATCACCGCGTCCACCTCCTTGCGCAACGCGTCGTTTCCGGTCCGCACCCCGATGCCGTACTGCTCGCCCGTATTGAACTCGGCGGTGACCTCCGTGTCCGGGTTCTTCCGCACGTACTCGAAGAGCACGCCGTTGTCGTTCACCGCGGCGTCGACCTGTCCGGTCTTCACTGCCGTGAGCAGCAGGGCAACATCCTCGAACTGCACCGTCGTCACCCCCGGGGCGTTCTTCTGTGCGTACGTCTCTCCGGTGGTGCCCTGCTGGACCCCGAGCTTCTTCCCCTTGAGGCTCGCCAGCGAGGTGAAGGAGGACCCCTTCTTGGCGACCAGGGCCTGCGTGGCATCGAAATAGGCGGCGGAGAAGTCGAGGTTCTTGGCGCGAACCGGCGTGATCGTCATGCCCGCCGCGGCCAGGTCGCACTTGCGGGCGTTGAGGTCCTCGCCGCTCTGGATGCCCTCGAAGGGCGTGTCCACGATCTCCTGGGTGACCTTGAGCTTCTTGGCGACCAGATCCACCAGGTCCACGTCGAAGCCGACGATGGTATCGCCCTTGCGCACCTGGAAGGGCTCGTACGGCAGGTGCGTGCAGGTCGTCAGCTTGCCGGAGTTGACCAACTCCAGTTCTGTGCCACCCGACGCCGAGGGCTTGGTACTCGTGCAGCCCGTGAGAACGGCAACGACGGTGACGGTGGCGGTCGCGGTGGCCAGCAAGGGCAGCACGGAACGATCGGACATGGCATCTCCAATGTGCGGTCGGCCAACGGGCCCACTTCGACAGTGAGTTGCGCTGATCCTGCCATCGGAGGTGCCGGATGTCGCCTGTTGAGTCGCGGAGGGCTTGTGAGGGCCGGGGGACACGTCCGAGCCGGTCCGCGGTGCCGACCTGCCATGTCGTCCGGGCGTGGTGAGGAGCGCTGTCCGGTAGGCGATGGAGAATGCAGGAAGTGCCTCTTCCCCCGCCTCGCACAGGGCGTACTGACGGTCCTGTACGAGGCGAGGGAAGAGGCACTTCCCAGGTGAGGGCGGTTTCCCGGTGCGGTCGGTCAGGGGAGGATCTCGATGTACCCGCCGGTTCCGTGCACGCGGATCCGCTGCCCGTCCTGGATCAGCCGGGTGGCCCGCTCCACGCCCACGACGGCCGGCAGGCCGTACTCCCGGGCGATCACCGCGCCATGCGTCATCAGGCCACCCACTTCTGTCACCAGGCCCGCGATTCCGACGAACAGCGGAGACCAGCTGGGGTCCGTGAAGGTCGTGACCAGGATGTCGCCCGCCTCGAGATCGGCGTCCGCCATGTCCAGGATGACGCGGGCTCGTCCCTCGACCGTCCCGGCGGAAACAGGCAGGCCGACCAAGGCGCCGTCCGGCACGTCGTCGCGCCGGTACGCCCCGGTGACGGCCTCACCGTCCGATGTGAGCACCCGGGGCGGCGTGAGCGCGTGGTACGACTGGAACGCGGCCTTGCGCTGCCGGATGAGCTGGTCGTCCACCTGGTTCGAGTACGCGACGTCACGGAGTTCCTGGAACGTGAGAGAGAAGATGTCCTCCTTCTCCGAAAGCACACCTGCCTCCACGAGGCGCTCGGCCTCCTCCATCAGGGCCTGCTTGTAGACGAAGTAGCGGCTGACGATGCCGTACTTCGGGTACTCCCGGTATCCGATGAAGGTGCGGACCCGGTCGATCATCCGCTTGGTCTCCTCGGCCTTCCGAGCCCCGTCCGGCAGGGCACGCAGGCGTGACAGCACGTCCCGTTCCTTCTCCTGCGCCTTCTGCCGCCCCTGCTCGAAGCGCCGCTCGGCGGCGCCCGGCTCGAAGATCCTCACGTTGTCGAGGATCACGGGCACGAGCGTGGAGGGGCGCTCACGCCAACGCGGCCTCGTGATGTCGATCTCGCCCACGCAGCGCATGCCGTACCGATCGAGGTAGGACTCGATGGCGTCGCGCGCCTCCGCCCCGCCCGGGAGCTTCACCAACCCGTCGAGGAAGTCCTCGTCCTCGACATCCTGCAGGAACGCCACCACCTCCGGGTGCGGACGGATCACGTCCGCGACGTCGAGCAGCGCCAGTCCCATCTCCGAGGTGATGTTGTCGGGGGCGGACAG
Source organism: Streptomyces sp. NBC_00887 (assembly GCF_045207585.1). Lineage (NCBI taxonomy): Bacteria > Bacillati > Actinomycetota > Actinomycetes > Kitasatosporales > Streptomycetaceae > Streptomyces > Streptomyces sp. NBC_00887. Next base: position 2,703,785 of record NZ_CP108788.1, on the reverse strand, counting down.
CGTCAGCGTGTCAGCCGCGTTCTTCTCGCCCAGCCACTCCTGCAGCTTGTCGTTGAGCCACCATGTGGCGTCCATCCCCGCCATGATCGCCTGAAGGTTCAGCGGATCACCGAGGACTCGCTTGTGCTCCTCGAAGGCCTCCAGCAGGAAGTCGAACAGCGCCGGTCCGGTCTTCGTCCGGATGTCGCGCTCCAGGGCGGCGACGGACGCCCGGCTGCGCTCGATCAGCCCGGTGACGATGGCCGGGTCGGTCTCGATCGGAGCGGGCGCACCGCCGGCCGGCGGCCCGCCGGGACTCGCGTCCGGGAGCGAAGGGATGAAGCCGCCGCGGTCGAGGACGGTCTCCAGAGCGTCCCTGATCAGCGGATCGCCTCTGCCTATGGCGTCCAGGAGACCGGCACGGCTCGTGGGAGAGGCCAGCCGCCGGGTGACGTCGACGAACAGTCTGCCGCCGGCCTCGTGCATCTGCACCATGGCCGTCAGCTGCCACATCGAGAACCCCAGGGGCTTCATGGGGTCGGTCATCATCTGCCCGTGACCGACGGAGACATAGACGTGATTCTCCTGGTCGGCGGCCTCGGGAATGGGGAACAGTGTCGTGATCGGCCGGCTCTGGACGATCTGGAAGCCGTCGTCGACCAGACACCATTCGATGTCCTGCGGGCGGTCGAAGTGCGCTTCGATCCGCCGCCCGAGCCTTACGAGCCGTACGACCTGCGCATCCGTCAGCGCCGGCTGCTCCTGCTGCTGCGACTCGATCGCCACTTCCCGCGTACCGCCGTCCGGCAGGGCGTGAACGGCACACTGTTTGGCGGCGATCGCCTTGGCGATGATTTCGTCGTCCCGCACCTTGAAGACGTCCGGGTTCACGAGGCCGGAGACCAGGGCCTCGCCGAGGCCGAAGCCGGCGTCCACAGTGGCGACCTTCCGGTTGCCCGTGACGGGGTCGGCCGTGAACAGGATGCCCGACGCATGCGGGAAGACCATCCGCTGGACGACCACTGCCATGTGGACCGTACGGTCGTCGATGCCGTTGCGTCGGCGGTAGATCACGGCTCGCTCGGTGAACAGTGAGGCCCAGCACCTGCTGATGTGCTGGAGGACCGCAGTCGGTCCCACGACGTTCAGGTACGTGTCCTGCTGGCCGGCGAAGGAGGCCGTCGGCAGGTCCTCCGCCGTCGCGCTGGATCGGACGGCGCAGGCGGCCTGATCGCCGAGCCGGGCGAGCGCACGGGTGACAGCCGCGGCGAGATCGCCGGGGACGGCCACCGCTTCGATGGCCTGGCGAATCTGCGCGCTGAGCGTGCGGATCCCCTCAAGGTCGTCAGGGTTCACACGCGACAGCCGATCGAGCTGATCGTCGATCGACGCCTCCTCCGCAAGGATCCGCCGGAAGGCGTCCGTCGTCACGCGGAAGCCCCCCGGCACGCTGACGCCTTCGATCCGCGACAGGCCGCCCAGGTGCGCACCCTTGCCACCGACGGCCGCGACCTGCTTCTCGTCAACCTCTTGCAGATCCAGAACATACTGGTCGGTCATCGCGATGCCTCCGAGGCAGCCGTGCTTCCTTGCACTGGAGCGGCCGATCGCATCACCGGCGCCTCCAGCGCTGTCGAACTTCTCGTCGAGCGCGTCGTCATCCTCTGTTGCTCTTCCTCCGACGAGTCGGCCGGATGCGCCGCCCGGTCGGGCGGCGCGCACACCCGCACCACCGCCCCGAGTGCCCATGACCGAACTGCCGCTCCGACAACTGATTCGACGTCATCGCGTCCCCCACGTCGTGCCCTTCTTCCCGCAGGTTGTGGCCTCGGCCGACGATTCTGCGCCACCACCGGGGCCTTGCCACAAGCCCCCCATTGCGCTATAAGTTGAGAGTGGCAGGGAGAGAGATCTCCTTGCCTTTGTTCTTGCCGTCCGCCCGGACTGACGAGCGTCTCGCGACGTGGCGGCGCGCCGCATACGGGGACACGTTGTCGGCTCAAGCCGGAAGCCGTGAACGATCGTCGAGAAAACCCACCCGGCGCCCGGGCAGCCGTGCGCGTGTCGTATCGCTTCCACTCAATTGCGAACCTGATGATGGCGTACGCAGGTCGAGCCGGACTCCGACAAGACCCCTCTCCCGAAGCGTGTGGCCTGGAGGGCGAATGAACCCTGAGTGCTCCGTTGAACGGCGCACCGCGATTCGGCTGGGGGAATGATCGCACTCGGGGGAGCGCCGCGATCGTGGGTGCCGGCTCTCCGGCGACATCCACCGACGGGTCACCTTGGAATTCGCCGGCTGGGACTCGCGATGCTCGCTGGATCAGGGATCCGTACCCGAAGATGTAGGTGCGCCCCGCACCCCAGGGCGGCTCCCTGATCCGACCCGACCGAGCCGGGTGCGTCGCACGGGCGCTGAGTGGTATGTCGTGCATGTGCCCCGCGGTGCGACCCGCTGCGCGGGGTGTACCTGGGGTGGGACGGTACCCAGGCCGGCTCGCGTGGTGTCAGCTCGCCGGCCAGCATCTGGGCGGCAAGTGCTCGCGCGGCGGCTTCCTGTTCGGCAATGCTGCCCGGTGGGTGGAAGGTGAGGCTACTCCCGCAGGCCGATACCCGCGAAGTGGTGAGCAGCGCATGGGCTACATCATGCGAATCGAGGGGTGGAACGAGCGACCTCCCCGCGTCCCGCGCGCCGCCTCCCAGCATCGTGGCCCGGGATCCTTTGGCGTGTTCTGGATCGTGCGAAGGCAGTACCGCCGTCCCGCAGACACCCGGACGATTCCGCGCCTCGCCGATCTTGAGGTACCCCCACGCCCGGTACGCAGCCGACGCGGCCTTGCCGACCGGGTGGACGTCCAACAGGACCCGCTCGGCTCCGATGCAATCGAGCAGCGTCTCGTGCAGACGCCGCGCAACACCCTGCCCGCGCCACGGTCCGCGCGCGGCGAGTTCCATGAGCCCGAAGGTCGGCGCCCGTCCTCGCGCCGCATGTGGTCGGGTACGGACTCGGTCAGTTCGTTCCACCACACGGTGTCGGGCCCGAGCGGGTGGCCGTATGCCATACCGATCGGCTCGCCCTCCGAGGTGCAGGCCAAGACAGCGCGAAAGGTTCACCGTCCGCGGTCTCGTTGTACGGAGGTTCCGCGAACACTTCGCCGTAGATCTACCTGAACGCCTCCTCGGCCTCCACTGCGGCCGTTCCATCCATGCGCCCTATCGCGATGATCCCTTGCTGCGTCATGTGGTCCCCGTCGAACGGTCACGCACATGCGTTCGCCGCGCACTCGCGGCCGCTACGAATCCGGATCCACCCAGCCCTGGGTGCATCGTCCCAGCAGCAGCAGCAGCAGCAGCAGCAGCAGCCGCGGCGCGGCGCGGGAGGGCAGTCTCGTGTGCTCACGGACGCGCTCCTGCCTCCTTTCACGCAATCGGCCCAATGAAGCCGCACGCGCAGCGGACACCGGTGCCGGCCTGCAGGCGACGGTGAGGGATGGATTGCGGCGCGATGGACCTACGGCGGGCTGGATCGCAGCGGCAGACGGTCGCGACGGTCGTAGGCGGTGTGCCTCTCTTCGCCTCGTTCGTGCGGATGTCCGATCCCCCGCACAGCTTCAGAATCGGCGCTATGACGTCATGCGGTTTCTAGGGGATTGGAGACACCCATGAAAGACCTCAAGTTTGAGCAGAAACGCTCCCTGTCACGCGTGGAGGCGGCTGACCAGCTCACGGCGATCGCTGCCGCGCTGAGGGAGGGAGGGGATGTCGAACTGGAACTGGGCGCCGTGAAGCTGAGCCTTCGGATCCCCGACGACCTTCGCGGTGAACTGGAGGTCGAGGTCGGCGACGGGGAGATGGAACTGGAGATCGAGTTCAAGTGGCCGACCACCCGGGCCCGGATTGCGCCCTCGCAGTCGGGCGCGGGTAAGGCGGCCACGAAACGGAAGAGCTTGCCCGCGAAGCCGCGTCGGAGCGGTCCGGGCGGGAGCAGGAAGGAGGGCCTGAAGCGGTCCGCCACGAAGGCTCCCTGAGCCCCTGCAGCCCCGCATGCCTGCCGCGATCCGTGTCCGTGGCGGCTGCGGGGCCGGGTCGTGTGCGGGACCGTTGCGACGTCGTGTGCGGGACACGTTGCGACGGGGCCGCTCGAGGCCCGTGGTCCGTTACCTGCGGAGGGCCGCCCGCCAAGCGAGGGCGAGCGCCACCTCGGCGAGGCCGAGCAGGACGAGCCACAGGCCGAGCAGCCATGTCAGGGCGCGGGCCGACTCGGCCGGTAGGGCGAGCACCACGATTCCCGCCACGATGGCGAGTACTGCGGCGCCCAGGACCACGCCTCGGTGGGGCAGCTCCTTGGCGGCGATTGCCGCGTAGAGGGTGAGGATGCCGGACACGAGCCAGACGAGCCCGACAATCAGTGAGAGCGCGGCGATGGTCTGCAGAGGGTTCCGCAGGCACAGCACTCCGGCCAGGGTGTACAGCACGGCCAGGAGCAACCCCGGGAGCCGTTCGCTGTGGCCCTCCCCGGCGAAGACGGCCACGAAACGGAATACCCCGGTCACCAGCAGGTACAGGCCGATGAGGACCGCCACGACGTGCAGCGTCCCGTCCGGCCAGAGCAGAATCAGGAGGCCCGGCACCAGCGTCGCGATCGCCGAGCCCAGGATCCAGGTCCAGGAACGGCCGAGACGCGCCAGCACATCCGAGGGGTCGCCCATCGGGCCGGGCTCCGCACCGTAGGGGTCGTCTCCCGCTCCGGTACGCGGTTCCGGACCATGCGGCATGGTCATGGTTGCCTCCTCGCACGATCGGCCAGGGCCGAAAAGCGACGGTTCTTGCTTGCCAGCATGGACCGTTTCGATCGGATCGGCACTCGACAGCGTGTCGACACCTGCGAGGGAGCCGGTCTTCACCTCGCGGCCACGGGCAGGCCAGGGGAGCGGACGATCATCGAGGCCCTTCGTGAACCTGTGCCAGGAGGCCACCATGCTCCGCCGGACCCTGTCCGTTTTCGCCGCTGTCGTCGCGCTCGCCGGAGCCACGGGCCAGGCCTCGGCCGCCGACGGCGCCCCGGCCGCTCAGCGTCCCGGCCCCCGCGTGCTGGACGTCATGTCGTTCAACATCCACCATGCGCAGGGCACCGACGGCAGGCTCGACCTCCAGCGGATCGCCCGTGTCGTCCGCGAGAGCGGTGCCGACGTCGTGGGCCTGCAGGAGGTCGACAACCACTACTCCGAGCGCAGCGGGTGGACCGATCAGCCCGCCGAGCTGGCTGCCCTGCTGGGCTACCACGTGGTGTTCGGCGCCAACATCGACAATGCCCCGCCGGCCACGGGCGGACACCGCGTCCAGTACGGCACCGCGATTTTGTCCCGGTACCCGATCACCGCGTCGGACAACACCTGGCTGTTCACGTCGCCGGGTCAGGAGCAGCGCGGCCTGCTGCACGCCACGATCGACGTCCGCGGCACGGCGGTGGAGTTCTCCAACACGCACCTGGCTGCCAGTTCGCAGACCGACCGCCTGCGGCAGACCGATCAGGTCGTGGACCTGATCGGGGCGAAGAAGCCCGGGATCCTCGTGGGCGACTTCAACGCCCTGCCGGCCGCGCCGGAGTCCCAGCCGCTGCAGGAGGCCTACGCCGACGCGTGGGCCGATTCCCCACACGGGCGCGGTGACGGCGCGACGTACCCCGCCGAGGCCCCGACAGAGCGGATCGACGTCATCTACACGACCGGCAAGGTGACGCCGCTCGTCACCCGCGTCGTGCAGGGGGCCCCGGCCGCCTCCGACCACCTGCCGCTGCTCAGCAAGGTGCTCGTCACCTCCTGATCCGGCGACAACTACGCGCTCCCGCACCGGAGCACGACGAGGACGCAGCCTCGCCGGCCTGCCCGGGTCCCACGATCGTCAGGTCATGGGAAGCCGGGCGCATCCGGTGTTCCGATGATCGTCAGGTCGCTACGAACAACAGGGACCGCGACTGATCCGGCCTCGATGGCGTCCCGAAAGATTGACAGGGGCATGACTCTTGTCTAGTTTCCTCAGCGGCTGCGGTGTCACACCAGACCCCCGCCCCCCCGGGAGGATGCACATGGCCGCATCGTTCGTCACTCATCGCGCACTCGATGGCGGGACGTACCACCTGGAGGGCGACGTCGACCTCCAGGCGCCGTGTACTTCGGCCGTCGAGGTGGTGGCCGGCGGCCGGCTGATCGAATTCACCGCCGGGCCGGCCTCCTTGGGGGACGACGTCGCCGCATCCCTGGGCATCGAGTCACCCGAGTCCGAGCTCACCTTCCAGAAGGGCACGCTGCGCATCTTCCGGTCCGTCGAGCGCGAGCCGCGCTCGGGGCTGGTGGAACGGCCGTCGCTCGTCGTGTGGCGAGGCGAGCGCCACTCACTCGTGACCCGGCTGTACGGCCTGGATGTGGCCGCGGTGCTCGGGCTGCTCCGGTCGGTGCGCATCACGGAGAGCGAACACGGCCTCACCCTCCAGCCGGACCCCTCGGCCGGAAGCGCCTTCGCGCGGCCCGCGACGGTGATCAAGGAGGTGCCCGGCCTCGGGCTGCTGGAGCTGTCACGGCGCACCAAGGAACACACCGCCCAGCTCCCCCCCTGGAAGGGGGTGGCGGTCGCGTCCGGCGAGCTGTTCCGCGACACGCTGTCCGACGGCAGCCCGTTCTTCGTGCTCTCCTCCACCGAGATCTGGGCCACGGTGGTGCCACTGGCGTCGACTCACGTCGAGCGGGTGCCCGAACTCGTCGGGCGACTCACGCTGCGGCACACCGGGTGATCCGCCGGTGACCGGTTTCTACGGCGGACTGGCCGCCTCCGTCGTCATCCTGACCCTGCTCCTGGGTGCGGGCGCACATGCTGCCGTCCCGGCCGCACTGGGCGATGCGCTGTGGGCGCACGGCGTGCTCGGCCCGCGGCTCCGCCGACTGGCGGCCGTCACCCTGCCGATCGCGGAGGGCGTCCTGGGGGCGGCCGGCGCAGCCGCGCTACTGACGGGTCATCAGGTAGTGCTGCAGGGCGTACTCGGTCTGGGTGCCGCCCTGTTCGGGCTCTACGCCGCCTACACGCGGCACGTCCTCGGCCTCGGCCGCGGGGGGCCGTGCGGCTGCTCCGGCCAGGACGTGCCCCTGAGCCGCTGGGTGACCCGGCGGGCCGCGGCCCTCGCCGTGCTCGCGACGACCGGCGCCCTCGTCGTCGGGGCCGGCCCCGTACGGCTCTCCACGACGGAGCTGATCACGCTGATGCTCGCAGCTCCCGCCTGCACCGCGCTCCTGTGGTCCCTGCCCGCTGCCATGCACGAGCCGACCGCAGCCTCCGTTCACCTGTCGACCAGGGCGCCTGCTCACCACCAGGCCGAGCCCACCGTGCACCGGACCGCCGAAGGAGTGCCAACGCGATGGACTTCACCACCAGCGCCCTGATTGCCTCGTGGGCGGCGATCGCGCTGCTCGCGCTGGTCGTCTCGGGACTGATCAGGCAGGTGCACCAGCTGTCACGAACACAGCCGCACCGCCCCGGGCGGGTGGGCATCGCCCCCGGCGCACAGGCGCCCGGGCTCGATGCGGCCCGGACCGATCCGGCGGGGCTCGACGGCCTCCTGACGCCGGGCCGCGCCGCGCTGCTGCTCTTCCTCGACGCGGACTGCCGCACCTGCGGCCACGTGCTCGCCGAGGCCGGCGCCTGGACGGTCCGCCAGGGCGACGCGGCCGCCCCGCAGGTGCTCGGGCTCTACGCGGGAGCCGGACCCCAGGCCGAGGAGGGCGCCGTCCCGGTCAGGGACCATTGTCCGGAGCTGTTCACGACCTACGACATACCCGCCACCCCCTACGCGGTGGCCATCGATCCGGAGCGTCGGATCGTGCGTTCCGAGCCGCTCGGTTCACCCACCGCCTTGCTGCGGCTGCTCGACGACATCGCACCCGCCACGCCGAGGAGCCGGCCATGACTTCACTGGACGACGTGCCCACACTGCGCCGCTCGGGGAGCGGTGGCCGTCGCTCCCTGACCGGGCGCGGGGCCCTTCCCTCCTTCGCGCCGTCCAGGCGCACCGTGCTGCAGGCCGCGACCGCCGCGGGCTTCGCCGCGCTGGGGGTGTTCTCCGCCGCCCGGGAGGCCTATGCCGACGGATACGACATCTGGACCGGTGCGTGCCCCAGTTACGCCGCGGACCACAACTGCTCCCCAGGCTGCGGACCCAGCACCATCTATGCCGACGCGTGCGTGACCTCGGGGACGAACACAGGCTTCCACCGGACGGACGGAGTCACCTGGACCCTGCGGCCCAACCAGTGCTACGCCGGTACCTACGACGGCTGGCTGTGGCGCTACAGCGCGGCCTGCGGCAGTTGCGGCTGCGGTATCGAGCGGCGCTGCCACGACGGGTACCGCAGCACCGGCTCCGGCTGGGTGAAGTCCATCTGCCGCTGGACCACCGACTGCGACTGCCCCGGTTCCGTGACCTGGCCGACCATCGGCCGCGGCGCCACCGGGCCCGACGTCTTCACCATCCAGCATCTGCTCACCCACCACGGTCATCCCACGGATGTCGACGGCATCTTCGGTACGGACACCGAGGCGCAGGTCGAGGCGTTCCAGTCGGCGAACGGACTCAGCCCCACGGGCAGTGTCAGCGCGGCGACCTGGCCGGTACTGGTCGTCACCGTGCGCCAAGGAGACATCAACGATGCCGTACGGGGCGCGCAGCGGCAGCTCAACAAGCACGGTTCCGCACTGACCGTCGACGGCAACTTCGGTTCGCTCACCCGGCAGGCCGTCGTCTCGTTCCAGTCCCTGCACGGCCTGACCGCCGACGGAGTGGTCGGCCCGAACACCTGGCTCACGCTGACCGGGACGGTCTAGGTGGCGGAGTCCGTCCGTCCCGCGGACCGGCCGAGCGGCGCCCGTGCCGTACGGGCGCTGCTCACCGACCCCGTTCTGCCCGTGGCGGCCTTGGGGATCGCGGTGATCGCCGCCGTCCTCCAAGCCTCCGTGCTGACCTGGGCGATCACCGGCGGTCTGGCCGGTTACTCGCTCTCCGGCTCCGTTTGAACGCGTAACAGCGCATTCGCGCTGGCCTCGCCAGGTTGGCGGGCAACGTACAGACAGGCGCTGGTCCTCGGCGTGTTCACCTGCGGTCTGCTGGCCGGCGGGGTGCTGACGGCCGGGGTGCTGTGGCTCCTGTCCGGTCTCCTCACGCCGCTCCCGGCCGTCGTGCGGCAAGGGCTGATCGTGGCGGTCGCACTGCTCGCCGCGCTGCGCGACGCGGGCAAGCTGTCGCTACGGCTGCCGCAGAACGCCCGGCAGATCCCGCAGGACGTCCTGCGCCGTCATCTGGCGCGCGGCGCGCTGCAGTTCGGCTTCGAACTCGGTACGGGCGTGCGCACTTATGTCTCGGCGAGCGCACCGTACGCGATCGCGGTAGCGGTGCTCCTGTCCGGGGGCTCCTACGCGCCCGCCCTGGCCGTCGGACTCGGCTTCGGAGCGGGCCGGGCCCTCACCCCGGCTCTGCGCAGACTCTCCGGAGACGGGGAGCGCTGGGACGACCTTCTCGCGGTTCGGCTGAGCGGCATGACCGTCGTGTGCTCCGTGCTGATCGCCGCTGCCGCCCTCGCGGTCCGGCAGTAGCGTCGTCACCTCGCTTCGCCGACCCACCCCGGCCGGGGTGGGTCCATCGCATTGCACCGGGCAACGCAACTCCCTTTGTCTGTAAGTCAGTTGTGCCGGAGGTCTGGTCCTGTGGCAGATGTTGATGGTGTGGACACGCCACGGAGAGGGGCGTCAAACTCGCCTCAGCCCTCTAGCGGGGGATCGGGAAGGACTCACAACGGAGGCGCCATGTTGAGGCGTACGATCCAACTCGCCCTGTCGTTTGTCATGATCATGACGGCCACGATCGGGGGAATGCTGGCCACGGCCGCCCCGGCCCAGGCAGACGAGTGCTACAGCTGGGGCCGCACCCTGTCCGAAGGCATGTCGGGCGCCGACGTGACCCAGCTGCAGATCCGGGTGGCCGGGCACGTCGACTACGGCGAGATCCTCTCCGTCGACGGCAACTTCGGCCCGCGGACCAAGGCCGCGGTCACCAAGTTCCAGCAGGCGTACGGCCTCGGAGCGGACGGCATCGCGGGTTCCCAGACGTTCAGCAAGATCTACGCACTGCAGGACCCGGACTGCACCCCCATCCACTTCACCTACGCCGAACTGAACAACTGCAACTCCGACTGGTCCGGTGGTGCGGTCAGTGCCGCGACGGCCAAGTCCAACGGACTGCGCACGATGTGGAGGCTGGAGGCCATGCGGCACGCGATGGGTGACGTACCGATCGTCGTGTCCAGCGGATTCCGCTCCACGGCCTGCAACAACGCGGCGGGCGGTGCCTCGAACAGCAGGCACCTCTACGGTGACGCCGCCGACCTGATCGGCAGCCCGTCGTTCTGCGCGCTCGCCCAGCGGGCCCGCTCGCACGGCTTCGGTGGCATCTTCGGCCCCGGCTACCCCGACCACAACGACCACACGCACGTGGACGGACGCACCAGCCGCTCCTGGTCCGCGCCCAACTGCGGCGTCTGACCGCCGAGTCCCCACGCACCCGCACAGCAGCCCGCCTTCCCCGGGCCGGCCTCCGGCCCGGGGAAGGCGGGCCCGCACCATCCGCAGGGTGCGCGGCCGATCAGCCCCCGGTCACGGGCAGGCGCCGCTCGTGGCCGAACCGGACAGACCTGCCGTGCCGCTCTCCCTCACTCTCCCCCCGCATCCGAGTAGGAGTGAACCGATGTCGTCCTGGATCCCCTGGCGCGCCCGCGCCGGAACGGCCCTGCTGGCAGTGCTCGCCGGTATCGGCGCGTTCGCCGCCCCCGTCCCCGCCCTGGCAGATTCCCCGCCCGAGAGCCTGCGGAGCGTCACCTACCACGGCTACCGCATCGAGGTGCCCGCCGAATGGCAGGTGGTCGATCTGGCCGAGAACCCGCGTGCCTGCCTCCGGTTCGACAGACCCGCCGTCTACCTGGGCGAGCCCGCCGAACAGAACGACTGCCCCTCCGGAGTCGTCGGCCGTTCGGCGGGCATCGTCGTGCAGCCCATCACCGCCCGCTCCGCCGGCCAGGCGACGGCGGCGACCGCGCGGACCCAGCGAGGCAAGGCCATCGCCCCGTCCGCCGCGTCCAGCAACGACACCATCCAGATCGCGGTCGAGGACGCCGGCGTCCTCGTGACCGCCGCCCACACACCCGATACCGAGAACCTCGTACGCGGTGTTCTCGCCTCCGCCGAGCTCACCGAGGGCGCCGAGCCCACCGCGCTGCCCCGCGCGGCCCAGCCGTCCGACGCCACCGCCCTGGCCGCGGCCGGACCGCAACCCGGCAGCTACCAGGGCAAGGGCTTCGACGCCTGCACCGCGCCCTCGCAGGCCGCGATGAACGCCTGGCAGGCGAACTCGCCGTACAGCGCGGTCGGCGTCTACATCAGCGGATCCTTCCGCGGCTGCGCCCAGCCGAATCTGACGGCGAGCTGGGTGACCAGCCAGACCAACAACGGATGGCGTCTGTTCCCCATCGACGTCGGCCGCCAGGCGCCGTGCACCAGCTACTCGCTGAAGATGTCCACCGACCCGGCCACGGCCAAGTCGCAGGGCGTCACCGCGGCCGCCGGTGCCATCACCGCCGCGTCGAACCTCGGCATCCCGGCGGGCAGCGCCATCTACAGCGACATCGAGGCGTACACCTCCACGGCCTCCTGCAAGGCGTCCGTGCTGTCGTACCTGTCCGGCTGGACCGAACGGCTGCACAGCAGCGGCTACCTGTCGGGCTTCTACTCCAGCGCCGCCTCAGGCGTCAAGGACGCCGCCGCCGAGTACAACAACGGTGCCTACACACGGGTCGACCACCTCTTCTACGCGTGGTGGAACGGAGCCGCCGACACCAACACCGGTACCTACGTGCCGTCCTCCTACTGGTCCAACCACCAGCGGATCCACCAGTACGCGGGCGAGGTCACCGAGTCCTACGGCGGCTACTCGATCAACATCGACCGCGACTACCTGGACGTCGGCAACGGCTCCACGCCCACGCCCACCTGCACGGGGGCGAACCTCGACTTCACCTCCTACACCACCGTCCAGAGCGGCTCGACCGGAGACCGGGTCAAGGCCGCCCAGTGCCTGCTCAAGGCAGCCGGCTTCGACCCGGGCACCCCCGACGGGATCTTCGGGCCCGACACAACCGCAGCCGCCCGGAACTTCCAGTCCAGTAAGGGGCTCACGGCGGACGGCGCGGTCGGTCCGAAGACCTGGACGGCCCTGCTGTCCCGCGGATCCACCCCGACCATCCAGAACGGCTCGACGGGAGAGGCCGTCACCCGACTGCAGCGCGCCCTGACCGCCGCGCTCGGCCGGACGGTATCCATCGACGGCATCTTCGGCTCGGGCACCGCCCAGGCCGCACGCGACTACCAGTCCTCCCGTGGGCTGGGCGCCGACGGCATCGTCGGCCCCGCCACCTGGGGCGCCCTCCAGTCCGGAAAGTGAGCAGGCGAATGAAGAGGAAAACGAGGCAGAAACCGTGAGACGACTCGCACGCATCATCACGCTGTTCACCGCTGTGGCGGGCCTGCTCCTCGGACTGGGCGTCCCCGCGCAGGCCTTCCCGCAGGCGGCGTTCCCGCTGACCAGCAACGGCAACCGGGGCTCCGACGTCGTGGCGCTGCAGCACCTGCTTGCCGCGCACGGCCGCACCGTGGCGGTGGACGGCGCCTTCGGCCCGGGCACACAGAGCGCCGTGGTGGGCTTCCAGCAGTCCAAGGGCCTGGCCGCGGACGGCGTCGTCGGGCCCGCCACCTGGGGCGCGCTCGCCATCACCGTCCGTCAGGGCGACAACGGGCCGGCGGTGACGGCCCTGCAGTCGCTGCTCAACGCCAAGCGGGGCGCAGGTCTCTCGGCCGACGGGGCCTTCGGACCCGCCACCGGCACCGCCGTCCGCACCTTCCAGTCCCATGCGGGAATCAGCGCGGACGGCGTCGTCGGGCCGACCACCTGGCAGAACCTGCTGTGGCACTACGAGAACATCAACTTCGGCGGCAGCACGATGTGCTCACAGAGCCCCGACGGCAACGCGGGTGCCCACTGGGCGACAGCCGGCGCCGTCGGCCAGCTGGAGGCCGCCGCCGCCACCTTCGCCGCCACCGGGAACGGCAGACTTCCCGTCGGCGACGCGGGCTTCGAGCACGGCGGAGACATCCCCGGCCACGCCAGCCACGAAGTCGGGATGGACATCGACGTGTGGCCCGCCCGCACCGACTCGGCGCAGTGCACCGCGGGGCGCATCACCTGGCAGTCGAGCACGTACGACCGCGCCGCCACCCGCAGGCTCGTGCAGGAGATCCGGGCGAAGGCCCCCGGCCACGTCCAGCTCATCTTCTTCAACGACCCGCAGCTGATCTCGGAAGGGCTGACCACGAGCTACGCCAACCACGACAACCACCTGCACATCCGCTACCGGTAGCGGCCCGGCCGCGGGACCCGGGCCTCGCCCGCGGACCCGCGGCCGTCCGCAGTGCTCAGCGGATCACCAGTGTGGTGCCGGCCACGGCGGGAACCAGTTCCCCGATGACCGGATGTCCGGGCACCTCCCCGGCGACCAGCAGCCCGCCGGAGGTCTGGGCGTCGGCAAGCAGGTGCAGCTGGTCCTCGCTCGCCCGTCCCTCGTCAAGGTGCGGGCGCACCCAGTCGAGATTGCGCCGGGTGCCGCCGCTGACGTACCCGGCCCGCAGGGACTCCCGGGCGCCGTCGAGCACGGGGACGGCGGCGGCGTCCACCACGGCCGTCACGCCACTGGCCCTGGCCAGCTTGTGCAGATGGCCGAGCAGCCCGAATCCGGTCACATCGGTGGCGCACACGGCGCCGGCCCTCAGGGCAGCCGCGGCTGCCTTGTCGTTGAGTGCCGCCATGCTGGCGACGGCGTGCGCGAAGACCTCACCGGTCCGCTTGTGGCGGTTGTTGAGTATGCCGACGCCCAGCGGTTTGGTCAGGGTCAGCGGCACGCCCGGCCGGCCCGCGTCGTTGCGCAGCAGCCGGTGCGGATCCACCAGGCCCGTCACGGCCATTCCGTAGAGCGGTTCCGGGCTGTCGATGCTGTGGCCGCCGCCGACGAAGCAGCCGGCTTCGCGGGCCACCTCGAGCGCACCCGCCAGGACCTCCCGGGCCAGCTCCGCGGGCAGTACGTCACGGGGCCAGCCCAGCAGGTTGAGCCCGACGACGGGCCGGCCGCCCATCGCGTAGACGTCGGACAGGGCGTTGGCCGCGGCGATCCGGCCCCAGTCGCGGGCGTCGTCCACGACGGGTGTGAAGAAGTCGGCCGTCGACACCAGGGCGGTGCCGTCACCCGTCAGCACCACGGCGGCGTCGTCACCGTCATCGAGTCCGACCAGCAGCCGGTCCTCGCCGCCGAGGGCCTGCCCGGGGTTCCGGGGCGGCAGCAGTCCCGCGACCATCGCCTCCAGTTCCCCCGGAGGAATCTTGCAGGCGCAGCCGCCGCCGTGTGCGAACTGGGTCAACCGCACGGGCGCGGCGGGGCCAACAGTCGTCATACGGCGATCATTTCACCCCTTGCCCCAGCAGTATGCGGGGACCACAATCTTGCTCGGAGGCGTTGGGCGGGCTGGTGCCCCTCCCGATCTTCAAAATCGGTGTGGTCCGGAAACCGGGCCAGGCGGGTTCGATTCCCGTCCGCCTCCGCTGACTTCGATCGGGGTGGCGCGGGTGGCGGACACGACGGACGAACCGCCTGCGGACATCCGGAGACAGGTGCCGAGCACCACAGTGCTCCTCGGCGACCCCCGGCTGAGCGAGGCGTCCGCACGACTGGGCAGGCCACTCGTCAAGGCCGCGGTCGGCACCGCCCAACAACTCGTACGCGACGGACGGATCGGCCCGGGCGAGGCGGTCCACGCCGCACTTGCCGCGCTCCCTGCGCACACGGCCGGGCTGAGCCCCGTGCACAACGCCACCGGCGTCGTACTGCACACCAACCTGGGACGGGCCCCCTTGTCGCGGTGCGCACTGGAGGCGATGGCGGCGGCAGGCGGATACACGGACGTCGAGCTGGACCTGAACACCGGCAGACGGGCGCCACGCGGCCGCAGCGCCATGGCCGCCCTGCGGGAAGCGGTGCCGGCCGCGGAGGCGGTGCACGTGGTCAACAACGGAGCCGCCGCCCTGGCCCTGGCGGCGGTGACGCTGGCCGCGGGGCGCGACATCCTGCTCAGCCGGGGCGAGTTCGTGGAGATCGGCGACGGATTCCGGATACCCGAACTGCTGGTCTCCTGCGGCGCCCGGATACGCGAGGTCGGCACCACCAACCGGACCCGTCTCGGTGACTACGTGGACGCCGCCGGCCCGGACACCGGATTCATCCTCAAGGTCCACCCGTCGAACTTCACGGTGAGCGGCTTCACCGGGGGAGTGGAAGCCGAGGAACTGGCGTCCCTCGGCCTTCCCGTCGTCGTCGACATCGGCTCCGGCCTCCTCGCTCCCGACCCGGTGCTGCCGGACGAGCCCGACGCGGCCACGGCCCTGCGCGCCGGGGCCACCCTCGTCACCGCCAGCGGGGACAAGCTGCTCGGCGGGCCGCAGGCGGGGCTGGTCCTCGGCCGGGCCGCCGTCGTGGAACGGATGCGCCGCCATCCGCTGGCCCGCGCCCTGCGCGTGGACAAGTTCACCCTGGCCGCGCTGGAAGCGACACTGCGCGGTCCCGAGCCACCCGTGCACACAGCCGTCCACATGCCGCTGCCGCAGCTGCGCATCCGCACACTGCGCATGGCCGAGGACGCAGCCCGCCGAGGTCTGGACACGGGTGTCGTACCCCACGAGGCGGTGGTGGGAGGAGGTGGCGCGCCCGGGGCCGTTCTGCCTTCCTGCGCGCTCAGCCTCCCCGACGACCTGGCAGAACCCCTGCGCACCGGTGAACCGGCCGTGCTCGGGCGGGTGGTGCGCGGACGCCTGCTGCTGGACCTCCGGTGCGTACCGGAGGAGAGCGACAGCGAGATCCTCGCCGCGGTGCTGCGCGCGGCGGGGCGGTGAACATGCGGGTCATCGCGACGGCAGGGCATGTCGACCACGGCAAGAGCACACTGATCCACGCACTGACCGGGACCCACCCCGACCGGCTGGCGGAGGAGCGGCGCCGTGGCCTGACCATCGATCTGGGCTTCGCATGGACGGACCTGCCGTCGGGGGAGCGGCTGGCGTTCGTCGACGTACCGGGACATGAGAGGTTCGTGCCCACCATGCTGGCCGGCGTGGGTCCCGTGCCCGCCGTGCTGTTCGTCGTCGCCGCCGACGAAGGCTGGAAGCCCCAGTCCGCCGAACACCTCGCCGCCGTGGACGCCCTCGGCGTACGGCACGGACTGCTCGTCATCACCCGCTGCGACATGGCCGACCCCGGTCCCGCCACGGTGCAGGCACGGGACCGAATCCGGTCCAGCACCCTCGGCAGCGTCGAGGCCGTGGCCGTCAGCGCCCGCAGCGGCGCGGGACTCGCCGAGCTGCGCACGGCCCTGGACAGGCTGGTCGCGCGGCTGCCGGACGGCGACGCCGAATCCCCGGTGCGGCTGTGGATCGACCGGTCCTTCACCGTGCGCGGCAGCGGGCTGGTGGTCACCGGAACCCTCGGGGCGGGGCGGATCCGCAAGGGCGACGTCCTGATGACCGCCCGCTCCGGCAGCCCCGTGCGGGTCAGGGGGCTGCAGGCCCTCGGCGAGGAGACCGCCCTGGTGCGTGCCACCGCCCGGGTCGCCGTCAACCTCCGGGGCCTCGACAAGGAGTCGACAGGCCGTGGTGACGCCCTGCTCACACCCGACAGCTTCCTCCCCTGCCTGATCTGCGACGTGCGCGTACACGGCGGAACACCTGCCACGGAACTGCCCCGCACCGCTGTCGTCCACATCGGCTCGGCGGCCGTACCCGTACGCCTACGGCCGCTCGGTCCGGACCTCGTCCGCCTGACCCTGCCGGAACCACTGCCGCTGCGCATCGGCGACCGCGCGGTGCTGCGCGATCCCGGCCTGCGGCGGGTGCTCGCCGGTCTGACGGTGCTCGACCCCCAGCCACCGGAACTGCGGCGCCGCGGCGCGGCGGCACGGCGGGCGGCCGCGCTGGGCGACGCCCACGGCACCCCGGGCCAGGCGTCCGAGCTACGGCGCCGATTGCTGGTCAGGCGGGGGGAGTTGACCGCGATGGGGGTGGCCGTCCATACCGCACCTGTCGCAGGGGACTGGCTCGCCGACCCCGCACACTGGACCACCCTGCGCGCCCGGCTGGCCGAACTGGTGGCGGCGTACCTCTCCGAGCGGCCGACCGAGGACGGCATACCGGTGGAGGCCGCCCGGCACCGTCTGGGGCTTCCGGCCGTCTCCCTCGTGGAGGCTCTGGTCACGCCGCCCCTGCGGATGAGCCGCGGGCGCGTGACCGCCGGGCCCGCGGCACAGCCCGCTCCTGTGGCGGACGCGGTGCGCCGGCTCACCGCTGAACTCGACGGGCGGCCCTTCGCCGCACCCCACGCCCAGCGGCTCGCGGAACTCGGCCTCGGCCGCCGCGAGCTCGCCACGGCGGTCCGCCACGGAGCCGTACTGCGGCTCGCGGAGCACGTGGTGCTGCTGCCGGACGCCCCCCGGCTGGCAGCCGACCTGCTGAGCGAACTCGACCAGCCGTTCACCGTGGGGACGGCGAGCCGCGCCCTGGACACCAGCCGACGCGTCACCGTCCCCCTGCTGGAGCACTGCGACGCCCAGGGCATCACCCAGGTCCTTCCCGACAAGCGCCGCCGGTGCGCGCCCCTCAGTCGGCAGGCGTCGGTCACCGCGGACTTCCCGATACGGAGTGAGTGACGGCCCGCCTCCTCTTCGGAGCCCCCAGGGGCGGCGCTGGTAATCGCCGGGTAACGGCGGATGCCTGGCGTGCGGCAACCGTTCCCGACCTGGAGGCCGAACAAGCTATGCGTCTCAGACGCCTTGCGGGTGCCGGTGTGGCCGCCGCACTCGCTGTGCCCCTCGCTACGCGCGGGTACTCCTGCCGCAGCCGACGAGCCACCGCCGGACATCATCGCCGGCCTGAACTCCCGCACGCCCACCCACTAACAGCACGGTCCAGGACATCACGAAGGCCTACGCGCTGAAGTGACCGAGCGTGCGTCGCGGCAGTCACGTGCCGCGACGCACGGTGGCAGGGAGGGCCGTCGCCCGCTGGTGCGGGCGACGGCCCTCTCGCGTGACGGGTCCAGCGAGAACGCGCACCAAGGGGTCAGCCACCCGCCCCGCGCCGCGTGCCAGGCGAGCTGCGCGCGGTTTCCCACGCCCGCCCGCTCCATCAGCCGGGTCAGGCGGCGCTGCACCGTGCACACGCTGGTGCTGAGCTGGCGGACGATCGCCGCGTCCGTGAGCCCGGCGAAGAGCAGCCCGAGCAGTTGGATGTCGGACGCGGGCAGTCCGGCCTCCGTCATGTCCGTGTCGGCGTGCACCGGGACGAGCGGGACGCTGCGTTCCCACAGCAGCTCGAACAACGACACCAGGCCTTCCACGAGCGTGCTGCCGGAGACCACGAACCACTCGCCGGGCCGGTCGTCGCCGCCGGGGAGAAGCGCCGTTGTCCGGTCCTAGATCAGCAGCTTCAAGGGAAGTTCGTCGAGGACGCGTACCTGCTCGCCCGCGGCCTGGTAGGCGGTGATGTCGGCGACGGAGTGCGGCTGGTCCATGGCGCGGCGGTCGTAGATCGACCGGCAACGGACGTTCCGGTCGAGGGTGCCCAGGACATCGAGGGAGACACCACCGTGGATGACGAACGGAGGCCTGCAGGGCACGAGCACCTCCCGGACGGTGTTCGCCACGGTCTCCGCGTATCGGCGCCTGCAGCGCTCCGCGCCCTCGACCACCTCGAGCGGGCCTGCCACCGCACCGGGCCGGTGGCCCGACCATTACTCGTCCATGAGCCGGGCCATCCCACCGCGGGCCCGGTTCACGTCCCGCTGGCGGCGCTCCATGAGCCGCTCCACCGCCACTTCCGGAGCCGCGGTCACCCACCGCTCCGGCGCGTCGGCGGTCAGGGCGACCAGGTGCAGCGCCGCCAATGCCTCGGTCCGTCGTGCCACTTCCGCGTGCGGCTCCAGCAGCGCAGCGGCGAGCTCGTCGGCGGACGCCGGGCCCGAGCGCAGCAGGTTCCGGTAGAGCTCTTCCTTTCCCACGGTCACTCCCAGGGTCGCGAGTCCGACGTCTGTGGTCCCCTCGCTCCGGCGTAGTGCGCGCCGCATCTCCCACCCCAGTTTCCTGCCGTGTTTCTCCTCGGGCGGCGGACGCTAGACCACGCCCAGTACCCAGGCGTTGCCATGACGGGGTGTTCGGCCGGGCAGGCGGCGCACTCGTCGCCAGGGACACTCGGTCGCTCGGGCGGTAATTCGCGGGTAACGACGGTTGCCTACGGTCTGGCCAACCCCGAACCGCGGGGTGTGTGCCCGCTCCCGCCCGCCGAGGATGAACTGCCCATGTGTGCTGCCTCGCCCGCCGCGTCGTCCGACGCGACAGGTCCGGATGACTCGGTCCGTGCCGTCGTGGACGCGGGCGGCGAACCGTGGTCACGGATCCTCGGTCTGCTGGAGCGGCGCCGGTGCGAGCTGCCGCTCGGCAGCGTGCTGGAACTGCACAGCGCCAACCCTCAGGTCCGCTCCTCCGTCCGTGCATGGTGCCGGCTCACCGGTTCCACTCTGCTCGCCGAGGAGGAGACGGGCGAAGTGAGTGCGTACCGCATCAAGTTGCCGGCGCCCTCAGTGCACGGCACACCGACACCGTTCCCCGTCCCGAAGCCGGAGTCCCCATGAAGCCCTTTGCCCGCGCCAGACTTGTGGCGGCCGTCACCGTCGCCGCCCTGTGCTCGCCCGCCGTTCTGCCTACGGCGATCGCCACGCCCGTACCGGAGCCGACCGCCGCCGCATTCGGCGCGCCGGTGAGCCACACGGTCACGCTGATCACGGGTGACCGGGTGACGGTCACCACCGCACCGGACGGCCGGAAGTCGTACAGCGCGGTGCCCGCAGCGGATTCGGCTCCGGGTACGGTTCTGGCCCGTACGGACATCGACGGCGACGCGTACTTCTACCCGAGTGACGTGATCGGCAAGGTCGGTTCCCTTCTGGACCCGCAGCTGTTCAACGTCGACGGACTGGTCCGCGACGGCTACGACGACTCCCGCGTCGACGCGCTCCCGCTGATCGTGCGGCGCACCGGCGCCGACCGTCCGGAGGTGCTCGAGAGCGACGGACTGATGCCCGCCAAGCGGGACTTCCACGCCCTCAGGGCGAGCACGGCGGTTCTGGACAAGGACGACGCGGACGAGGTCGGTGACGCCCTGGACGGCAAGAACGCGCTGGACGGCGTCAAGAGTATCTGGCTCGACGGCAAGGTGCGGGCGGACGCGCTGGACCGCAACCTCACTCAGATCGGCGCCGACAGCGCCTGGCAGGCCGGCCGTACCGGCAAGGGTGTCAAGGTCGCCGTGCTGGACACCGGCGCCGACCAGACGCATCCCGACCTCGAGGGCCGGATCAGCGAGGCCAAGGACTTCTCGGGCAGCGGCAGCACGCTCGACAAGCAGGGCCACGGCACGCATGTCGCGGCGACCGTGGCAGGAAGCGGCTCAGGGGCACCGGGCCTCCGTTCCGGTGTGGCGCCGGATGCCGACCTGATCGTCGGCAAGGTGCTCGGCGACGACGGTTCCGGTTCGGACTCGCAGGTCATCGCCGGCATGGAGTGGGCCGTCGCGCAGGGCGCCAAGGTCGTCAACATGTCGCTGGGCAGCGGCCCGACGAACGGCCAGGACCCGGTCACCCAGTCGCTCGAAGCGCTCGCCACCTCGTCCGGCACCCTGTTCGTGGTCTCGGCGGGCAACAACGGTCCCAACATCAGCACCGTGTCGGCCCCGTCGATCGCCCCGCACGCACTGTCGGTCGCCGCGGTGGACTTCGCGGGCGGAACGGCCTCGTTCTCCAGCCGCGGACCGTCGTTCAACGGCACGGTCAAGCCCGAGATAGCCGCCCCCGGCGTCAACGTCGTCGCGGCACGCGCCACGGGCACGAACCTCGGCACCGTCCAGACCGACCCTGCCTACACCGCACTGTCCGGTACGTCGATGGCCGCGCCGCACATCACGGGCGCCGCGGCCCTGCTCTCGCAGGAGCACCCCGACTGGACGCCGGACCAGATCAAGCACACCCTGATGGGCACCACGACGGCCCCGCAGAGCGGTCAGTCGTTGTACGACGTCGGCACCGGCGTGGTGAACCTTCCCGCCGCCCTCGAGCAGGCCGTCGTCGCCGACACCGGCGCCGTCGACTTCGGGCGCCTGGACGTGTCCGACGGCACCGCGACCCGCACCGTGAAGCTCACCAACAAGGGTGCCGCGGCCGTCACCCTGAACCTCAACGGCACGCTGGCCCAGGCCGGTTCGCCCCCTCCGGCCGGCTTGCTGGAGCTGTCCGCCGCCTCCGTGACGCTGGGCGCCGGTGAGACGTCCGAGGTCGCCCTGACCGTCGACGCCACGGGCACTCCGACCGGTACCTACAGCGGCGCGCTGACGGCGCTCCCCACCGGCGGCGGCCAGGCGCTGCGCATCCCGCTGCTCCTGGACCGGGCACAGTCGGTCAAGGTGACCACACTCGACCGTGCGGGCAAGCCCGCACCCGCGCAGATCTCCCTGCTCAACGCGGAGAGCGGCGCCTCGATGAACGCCGAGGTCCGCGCCGAGGGAACCCGTGACCTGCGGGTCCCCGAGGGCACCTACATGGGCCTGGCGATGATCCGCATGACCATCGACGACGTCCAGCAGATCGCGATCGTCAGCGCCGACCTCAAGGCCGGCACGAACGAAATCATCTTCGACGCGCGGAAGGCCCGTCGCTGGACCGCCTCGGTAGAAGGCAAGGCCACCCGCCCCGAGTTCATGATGGGCAACCTGTCCCGCACCACCGACGACGGCCGGTTCGGCATCCGTCACAGCATGCTGGCCGGCGGCGCCTACGGGGCCTTCCCCAAGGACGCCCTCTGGATCACTCCGACCACCGAGGCCCACCTCGGCAAGGTCGCGTTCAACGAGCGCTGGCGCCTTGCGGACGCGGACAGCGACCCCACCGTGGGCGACACGTCCGTGCTCTACGACGCGGCCTACGCCCGGACCGAGGTCGCTGACAACCCCGAGCGCCGGCTGACCCGCGGTGAGATCGAGAAGTTCGCCAGGGTCCGCACGACGTACCGCGGGATGAACGAGAAGCTCCGCTACCAGGAGGGAAGCACGGTCTACGGGACCGGGCTGAACGGTCTCAACTCCTCCTCGCCGTCCTACCTGACCGTCCCCCGCGAGCGCACGGAGTACATCCAGGCCGAGGACAGGACATGGCTGCGGTTCACCTACCGCAACCAGGGGGGCGTGGGGATGAACTACTCGCCGGCCCCGTTCACCTACAAGCCGGGAACCTCCACGAAGGACACCTGGTTCGGCGGACCGCTCTCGGTGCGCGCCACGGGCCAGGCAACGGGTGCCCGCCTCCAACTGAAGGTGGACGACGCCGTCAACCCGAAGGGGTTCGCCCCGCAGCTCGGCGACTTCAACGTCCCGCAGCGCGCCCAGTCCACGAGCCAGCTCTACCGCAGCGGCACGCTGGTCGCCGACCGCGGCGCGCTGATCGACAAGACGTTCGCGGACGCCGACAAGGCGTCGTACGAACTCCGGCGCACCTACACCTCCGCCGGGATCTTCCCGATGGGCGGCGAGGCCACCTCCAAGTGGACCTTCACCGCCGGCGGCACGGGTGAGACGGCGACACCGGTGAACCTCCTCAACGTGTCGTTCGACGCGCCGCTGAACAACCTGAACCAGGCACACGCCGGCCTTCCGCTGCTGGTCAAGGCCGATGTCACCGGTGCGGTCGAGGGACTGCGCAAGGTCCGCGCCTGGGTCACCTCCGACAACGGCGCGACCTGGAAGCAGGTCGTGATCCTCGGCCATGACGGTGAGTACCGGTTCCTCGCACCGCACACGGCACTGAAGTCGGGTGGCTTCCTGGGCGTCCGAGTGACCGCCGAGGACAAGCACGGCAACACCGTCGACTCCGCCCTTCCCCGGGCCATTCCCGTCGGCTGACCGCGCGCGGGACAACACGACGGTGCCACCGCCCTCGAACGGGTGGTGGCAGCGCCGGGTCCGGGGCGGGCCGCGCCAGGCAGCTGCCGGCCGCCGTGGCTGCGCTGACCGGACCGGTCGACCCACAGCAACACCGGAGGCCGCGCATCCCGTGGGGGGTATGCGCGGCCTCCGGTCGGATCACCGAACCAGTTGACGGCGCGCCCTGTTCGTGGTCCGAGAGAGGTGAGGTGGCTGAGCGGCCGCCCGTGATGCGCGATGGGGTCGGCCCGGCCGTCGACGCCTCCGGTGACACGCTACTGCGCTGCTGGGCACAGCCGACATGTTCGCGATTCCCTTCGAGAGGAGCGCACCCTGCGGAAGGGCCACGTCGGGTGTGACCAAGCAGGGCACCGGGGTCTTGAAGTGCGTGACCGCCAAAGAAGTGCCCCAGCCTGCAAGTCTGCGCAGCGGATCGGTGGTGCGGACCACGCCTGGACCCTTCCCGTGGGGAGTCGGGAAGGGGCGGCGCGGCACCGTCGGCGCGCAGGCGGGGCAGGTGCGACCCCGAGTCCGGGGGGTGGACTACGGGGACCGTGTAGCCGACACACTGCCACCGGTCCGGCGGGTGCAACAGGGTTGTGCATGAAAGGACCGCCGGCATATGACAGTGCCTGCCCCGGCGTTCCGGTCCTGGCGGCGTCGGCCACCGGGATCGCATGGACCTGCGTGGACCGGGGGTGCGACGATGTCGGTGGGCCATCAGGGCGGCCTCGGAAAGCTTGGCAGGCCGGAAGACTCTCGGCGCCTGGCGTCTAACCTCTCCTCGTGAGGGGGGACATGGTGAAACCGATCTTGGTCGAGACCATCACGTACGACGATGTGTGCCAGGGGTGCGGTGCCGGGGCGGAGTGGTGCGGCGTCCAGGCGCTGGTGGACGACGAGCTGCGGTGGGACGTTGAGTCGACGTGTCCGGCCTGTGGATTCGCCCTGGTCGTCTGTGGCGGTGACCTGCCGGATGAGTTGCGTGGCCGAATGCTCTCCGAGCACGGACGGGCAAGGCTGCAGGTCAGTCCGCCGACGGGGAACGCCACCGTCATGCGGGTGCTGCGGGCAGAACTCGGCGTCGGGCTGGACGGCATCAAGGCGGTGCTGGAGCAGGTCCTGAGCGGGCAGTACTCCGGAACCCTGCCCGAGATGGAGTTACTGGCCCGCAAGCTGCGGGCATCAGGTGTCGAGGCGTCCGCCTCACGGGTGGTGGACTGAGTGTGCCGCCGACCGCGGCTGGCCACCTGCTGGGCAACGGGTTTCAGTGCTGCTCGTCGGCAGCGAGAGCGGACATAAGGGTGTCGACCCGCAGGCGTAGCTTGGCGAACTCGGCGCCGGCGACGACGACGGACAGTACGTCGCTGCCGACGGCGTTGGCCAGTCGGATCTCCAGTGAGGCAGTGGACCCGATCAGAGGGTACGTGAACCAGCCGTCCGGGTCCTCGTCATCTGTTGTCTCCAGACCGGCTTCCACCGTGTCCCAGTCGGTCTCGTCGAATTCACTGTCGACGTATCGGGCCAGCAAGCCCGTGAACGTGGCCAGGTTCCGCCGCCATATCCATCCGCCGATGTCGTGCAGCCTCGGGTCCGTTGCTTCGTCTGCAGGGAAGTGTGCACGGAGGCCGGCACTCACGGCGTGTTTGTCGTCGATGGCGAGGCGCAAGTGCGCCCAGAGGTCGAGTCGTCTGCACGAGCTCTCGGGGGCGTACGCCGCCCTCGGTAGATTGGGGATGCGCTTACGGCCGTTCTCGTCCGGGCGATAGGGCACTGCGAATGCCGCATTCCATCGATCGAGTTCAGGGGTGAAGCGTTCCTGTGCCGCAGTGCTGTCCATGTTCAGGTACTCGGCTATGTCCTCCCAGGAGCTCCCGCGCTCCCGCTCGTAGATCACGGAGTCGGCCAGGAGCAGATCGGCAAGCTGTGCCACGGAATGGGCCTCGCTGACACGACCGCCCGGGCCGGTGTACGCGTCGTAGCGAGTGACCGCCAGGTTTCCCGCAGTCTCGGCCAAGCCGACAGCACGGTCGCACAGCACAAGGCGTGCCAGTGCGGACCGGGAGAATTGACTGCGGTCGTGGTCGTAGGGGGTTGTTTCCGTCATGACGCACAGCGTTCCACAACAGCCTCACCTGCCCGCACACGTTTTCTCCTCGCCACCGACTCTTCCGGACCGGGGCGACGGGCGGGGTGGCGAGGAGGTCCTCCCGCCGAGCTCGGGGAACTGCTCACGGACCCGTTCGAGGTGGTGAGGGGTGACACCTTCTTCGAACTGATGGACCGGGCCGCCGGGTAGGGGCATTCCGGCGCCGTCCCTCCGGCGATGACCCGGAGGAACGGGGCTGCGTCCCGAACGCCCGGGCCCGTGGCCGGGGTCAGGCGAGCAGGCGGTTGGGGTGGGAGGCGCGACGGGCCGCGGCCAGGAGTGCGTGGATCTGGGGGCGGGCCTGGGCGATGTCGGTCACGGGCGTCGCGAACGGCAGCCGGACGTCACGGTGGGTGCTGTGGCCTTCCAGCCGCAGCGTCACGCCGTACCGGTCCATCGCCACCGGGACGGCGCGCGCGATACCCCTGGTCAGCCCCGGTCGCACGAGGCGCAGGAGGAGGGGAACCAATTCCCCGTGGCTGTCGAGGAGATGGGTCAGCATGCCCGCCTCACTCGTGGCGATCGGATCGAGGTCCGTCGCCTGCAGCGCGTCCAGTGTGACGAACGCGCGGCCGCCGGAGTTGTGGAGGACTGCCTGACCGAACTCCATGCAGGTGCTCTGCGTGGATTCGGCCGTGTACGGGGCTGCCAGCAGGCCGGTCACCGTGACGCGGGCGCGCAGTCGGTCGCGTACGGGCGTGGGTGCGATGTCGGTGAACTCGAGCCGTACAGGGACGCGCGGGGCAGGCAGGGAGGGGCCGGCCTCGGACGGTTCGTGCATGTGGATGTGTCCCATGGCGCCCTTGCCGTCGAGGTGGCGCACCTCGGATGGAAGGCCGTCGCTCACTACCGTCATCGAATGGGCAGCGGTCAGGATCGACCGCACGCGTTCGGCGGGGGTCGGCCGGGTGGGGCGGGCGCTGAAAGGGTGCATCCACATTCTCCAGGGGGCGGTCGACGGGGCCGGTCACGGTTACTTAGGCATGCCTAACCTATGTAGGGAGTTCTGGGGACTCATACCGCCGAAGGGAAGGCCTGTTCGGTCCAGATGGTCTTGCCGGAGCGGGTGTAGCGCGTTCCCCACCTCTGGACGAGTTGCGCGACGATGAACAGGCCGCGCCCGCCTTCGTCGTCCTCGCCGCTGTGGCGCAGGTGCGGTGAGGTGTGGCCGGTGTCCGCGACCTCGCAGAGAAGGGTGCGGTCACGGATGAGGCGTACGTGGAGCGGTCCTTCGGAGTACCTGACCGCGTTGGTCACCAGCTCGCTGACGACGAGCTCGGTCGCGAAGGACAGCTCCTCCAGGCCCCAGTCGCGCAACTGTTCGTCGGCCAGGTCCCGGGCGCGGCCCGCGGCGATCGGTTCTGCGGGCAGCTCCCATTCGGCGACCTGCGACCTGTCGAGTTCGCGGGTGCGGACGAGCAGCAGGGCGGTGTCGTCGGCCGTCGTGCCGTCCGGCAGGAGTTCCGCGACGACCCGGTCGCACAGCTCCTCGAGCGACGCGTGCCGGTCGGCGAGCACACGGCCCAGGATGGCGAGTCCTTGATCGATGTCCCGGTCGCGGGACTCGACCAGGCCGTCGGTGAAGAGTGCCAGCAGGCTGCCCTCCGGCAACTCGATCTCCATGGACTCGAACGGCAGGCCGCCCAGGCCGAGCGGCGGGCCGGCCGGTAGGTCAGGGAACGACACGCTGCCCTCCTGGTCGACGACCGCCGGTGGCAGGTGACCGGCCCTGGCCATGACGCAGCGCCGCGAGACGGGGTCGTAGACCGCGTAGAGGCACGTCGCCCCGATGGTCACGTCCGCGTGGGAGCCTCCGGGCGAACCCGGCTCGCCCCACTGCTCCTCCGTCGACTGCCCCACCAGGTCGTCGAGCCGTGACAGCAGCTCGTCGGGATCGACGTCCATCTGCGCGAACGCGCGCACGGTCGTCCGCAGCCGCCCCATGGTGGCCGCTGCCTGCAAGCCGTGGCCGACCACGTCACCGACCACGAGCCCGACCCGGGTACCGGACAGCGGGATGACGTCGAACCAGTCGCCGCCGACCCCTGTCACGGCGTCCGTGGGCAGGTAGCGGTAGGCCAGGTCGACGGCGGACTGTCGCGGCACGTGCTGCGGCAGGAGCTGGCGCTGCAGGGCGAGGGAGGCCGTGCGCTCACGGGTGAAGCGCCGGGCGTTGTCGATGGACACGGCCGTACGGGCGACCAGCTCGTCGCCCAGTGCCACTTCGCCGCTGTCGAAGGTGACCCCACCGGTGCTGCGGACGAAGGTGACCAGTCCCAGCGTGCTGTTCCCGGCCCGCAGCGGGACGACCAGGGTCGTGTCGTCGAGCACGAGCCCACCCGAGGCGAGGCTGCGGTACTGCGGCGAGCCGGATGTGTACTCCAGAGGTGAATGCTTCACCGGGGGAGGAGACCGCTGTCCCGGCCTGTCCTGGTCGGTTTCCCCGGCCGAGCGGCGGGCGACCCTGACCAGAGCCATCTCCGTCGAGCCACCGGTGGCCGGCACCTCGCCCTCCAGTACGGCCCTCGAAAGGTCGACCGTGACCGTGAGGGCGAATTCCGGCACCGCCACCTCGGTGATCTTCTCGGCGGTGACCACCACATCGAGGGCGGTGCCGATCCCGCGGCCTGCCTCGACCAGCATGGCGAGCCGCCGCTGGGCCCGGTAGCGATCCGAGATGTCGAAGGCGTCCTCGCACACCCCGAGCACGTGACCGTCGGCGTCCTGGAGCCGGTAGTAGGCGCAGGACCAGAGGTGGTCCGTCTGCGGGTCGCTGGGTGGCCGGCCCTGGAAATGCAGATCCAGGAAGGGTTCCCCCGTGTCCAGTACATGACGCATGACGGCGTCGAGTGTGGGCGGATGCCCCTTGGTCAGGAAACGTCCGTCGGAGTACAGCTCATCGGCCCGCACACCACGGAACTCGGCGAACGGTCGTCCGATCTCTTGTTCGTACGCCGCGTTGCACCAGGTCAGGCGTAGCTCGGTGTCGTAGATGGCCAGGCCGAGGGGTGACTGGGTGGCCAGGCCGTTCAACAGGGCCAGCTGGGATTCCCACAGCCGGAGATCCTTCAGCTCGGTCGCGACGAGGACGCGCTCCGCCGTGCCGCCCGACAGGGGACACACCGCGGTGGCGACGACCAGCTCACGCCCGTCCCGGTGCCGGGCGACGCAGGTCTCGTTCCCCCGGAAGCGCGAACGGAGAGGGGGAACGGAGGGCGACGGGCCGGGTGACAGGAACGTGGCCAGAGGCCGACCGATGATCTCGTCCGGGGGAAAGCCGAAGAGCCGCTCCGCCGCAGGGCTCCATCCGATGACCGTGTCCTGGGCATCGACGACCGTCGTGGCCGCCCGGGTGACATCGAGCGGGCCACGGAAGTCGGCACTCTGCTCAGCGTTCCATGCAGTCAATGGCGCCACGTCAGCCCCATCCATCCCCTACAGAATCCGCCGTCCCCGGGGCAGGCACAACCGCGGTACGTCCGCCCAAGGGATGCCGCGGCGCATTCGGCGCCGTTCGGCCCCCCGTGCCGGCAGCTCCACGGTGGTGCCGGCCGTCCCCGACCGGCACCACCGGCTTCTGCCGGGGCAGGGTCTACATCGGGGCCGGGGTCAGCACCACGAAGTCCGCCCCCGCCGGGTCGGCGCAGAGCGCCAGCCGCCCGACTCCTTCCGCGTCCTCGGGGCCCATCAGCACCGAGCCGCCGTTTGCCCTGACCCTGTCGACCGTGCTGTCGCAGTCCGCGGATGCGAACACCGGATGCCAGTAGGGCTGACCGCCGGTCGCGACGAGCTGGTCGGCGGGCATCTCCATCAGGCCGCCGTGCATGCGATCCGCCGGCCGGCCGGCCGGGGTGAGCATCGAGTACGTTCCGCCACCGCCCGGAAGGGGCATGTCCTCGGTCGTCCAGCCGAACAGATTGCCGTAGAAGTCCTTGGCGCCGGCCGCGTCGGTCGTGTACATCTCGGTCCAGCACAGGGATCCCGGCTGGTCCGCGACCTCCAGCCCGTTCATCGTCCCCGGCTGCCAGACGGCGAACTGGGCACCGTGCGGGTCGGTGTACTGCGCCATCCGGCCCGCGCCGTCGGCGTCCGTCGGCTCGACCCGCACGGTGCCGCCGAGGCGCCGCACGGTCTCGGTCGTCGCTGTCGCGTCCGGTGTGTGGAAGTAGATCATCCACGCCGAACGGGCTCCCTCCTCGGTGAGCCGGCCCAGACCGCCGACCGCGTTGCCGTCCAGCTTGAAGAAGCCGTACTCCTCCGCACCGGGACCGAGATTCTCGAACTCCCAGCCGAACACGGCGCCGTAGAAGGCCGCCGACGCCGCGACATCGCGCGCGCCGAGATCGAGCCAGCACGGGGAGCCCGGGACGAAGTCAGTAGTGATCACGGTGGTTCCTCGGGTCGCTTGGGGACAGCACGGACGGTCATGGAAGGTCACGCACCTCGTACGCAAGCAGCCTGCCACCGGGCACCGGCGCGCGCTTCCCGGACAGGGCGAACCGGTGCACCCCCGCCTCCCGACTCCCATCGGCTCCGTATGTCCCGGTGCCGGCCCCGCTGCGTGGCCCGCCGACAGGGGGCTGACCCGATTGCGGCGTTTGCCGGTGGCCGAGAAAAACGCGTGGACCCCCCCGACGCCGACGCGGGACACTGCGATTCCTGGCCCCCGTACTCGCGCGGACACATCGCCGCGAGCCGTGTGGGGGCTCCGCAGTCATGCCCTGCTCGGTCGGAAGGCGACCCCGCCGAGGCATGCAGCCGAACCGGATCGCCCCCGGCCGGTACCGCGACGACGCCTCCCCGGAGACGCTCGGAGCGGGCTCGCCGCACGACCGCACAGGGTGGGAATGGGACTGACCGAGAAACACGAGGAATCGCCGGGCAAAGGGTCCGTGCTCCTGGCACTTCGCTACTACGGAAGGGAGTTGGTGCGGCTCCGGTGGCTGACGGCACCCGCGATGCTGTCGCCGGCGCTGGGCAACATCGGCATCAACTACATCGCACCGCTGATCGTCGCGAAACTCGTCGGCCACATCGCCGACGGCGGCGGCACCGCCTTCACTTCGATGATGCCCTACGTGCTCGGCTTCGCCGGCGTCCTGCTGCTCGCGGAGGCGTTCTGGCGCATCGGCCTGCACTTCCTGAACCGCCTCGACGCCCGCGGCATCGAGCACCTCTACGTGATCGGCATGGACGAACTGTTCGCCAAGGACGCCGCGTTCTTCCACGAGAACTTCGCCGGGTCGCTGACCAAGCGGGTCCTGAGTTTCGCCTCGCGCTTCGAGGAGTTCGTCGACACCCTGACCTTCTCGGTCGTGGGAAGTTTCGTGCCGCTGCTGTTCGGGTCGGTCGTCTTGTGGAGTTACGAACCGCTGCTCGTCGTAGGTCTCCTCGCGATGATCGTTATGACCGGTCTGTGCGTGATGCCCCTCATCCGCCGCCGACAGGCGCTCGTGGACCAGCGCGAGGAGGCGATCGCCCAGGTGTCGGGCCACGTCGCCGACAGCCTCATGAACATGGACACCGTCCGGGCCTTCGGCGCCGAGCAACGCGAGGCCGCCGAGCACCGCTCACGCGTCGCGAAGTCGCGTCGGCTCACGTTGCGGTCCTGGGACTACGGCAACCTGCGCATCGACACGCTCGTCGCTCCGATGTCCGTGCTGACCAACGCCATGGGCCTGCTGCTCGCGGTGACTCTCGGCGGGGGCGGACACGGCGTGGAGGCGGTCGTCGTCGCCTTCACGTACTACACCAACGCGACCAGGATCATGTTCGAGTTCAATCAGATCTACCGCCGCCTGGAGAGCTCGATGACGGAGGCCGGGC
This sequence comes from Streptomyces sp. NBC_00887, assembly GCF_045207585.1. Taxonomy (NCBI): domain Bacteria; kingdom Bacillati; phylum Actinomycetota; class Actinomycetes; order Kitasatosporales; family Streptomycetaceae; genus Streptomyces; species Streptomyces sp. NBC_00887. The sequence continues at coordinate 2,672,634 of NZ_CP108788.1, read as the reverse complement.
AGTTCACCGAACTGCTGCTGGAACAGCCCGTCGTGCTCGACCCGCCGTCGCCGGAACCGCTGCTGTCGAAGGCCGCCGATGTCCGCTTCGAGCAGGTGACCTTCGCCCACGCGGGCGCGAAGCCGCTCTTCGAGCGCCTCGACCTCGATGTGAGCAGCGGGGCGAAGATCGGACTCGTCGGCCGGTCCGGCGGCGGGAAGACCACGCTCGGCCGACTGCTGCTGCGCATGACGGACATCGACTCCGGCCGGATCCTGATCGGCGGGCAGGACATCACCAAGCTGCGCCAGGCCGATCTGCGCAGCCTGATCGCCTACGTACCGCAGGACCCGGCGATGTTCCACCGCACACTGCGGGACAACATCGCGTTCGCCAGGCCCGACGCCACCGAAGCTGAGATCCGCCGTGCGGCCGAGGCGGCTCACGTCACGGAGTTCGCCGACGGTCTGGCGGACGGCTTCGACACCATGGTGGGCGAGCGGGGAGTCAAGCTGTCCGGCGGCCAGCGGCAGCGGGTCGCCCTGGCCCGGGCGATCCTGCGCGACGCGCCCATCCTGCTGCTCGACGAAGCGACCAGCGCACTGGACTCCGAAAGCGAAGTCCTCGTCCAGAAGGCGCTGTGGCACCTCATGGAGGGGCGGACCGCACTGGTGGTGGCGCACCGGCTCAGCACGGTCGCCACCATGGACCGGCTCGTCGTCCTGGACCGAGGGCGGATCGTCGAGCAGGGCACGCACCAAGAACTGCTCGCATCCGACGGCACCTACGCGAAGCTGTGGCAGCACCAGTCGGGCGGCTTCCTGGACGATGCCCCCGCGCAGGCCGACCTGATCTGAACCCCCACCCCCGAATCGGGACGCCGTCGGCCCGGGGGCGGGGCGTCACTCCGGCGGAGCCCCCGACGCGCGCCAGGCGGTCGCGAGTCCCTCCAGCCACGCCGGAGGCAGTTCCGCATCATCCCATTCCGCCCGGAGAGCTTCCGGTGCGGCAGTGAGGCGTTCGAGTACAGCGATGCTCGTGGGGGAGTGGAGCAGGGAGTAACGGCCGTGGACGGCGATGCGGCTGCCGGGCCCGTACTGCGCGTACACCTGAACGAGCCGCTCTCGGTGTGACGCGGTGAACTGCTCCAGTTGTCCCGCGTAGCCGACCCGTCCCACGACGCTCATCGTGCCGAGTACCGCGGTGAGGACCTCGTCCGACACCTCGGGGTCGAGGCCCGAGACGTCACTGAAGGCACGACTGAGCGGCGTCACAGCGACCTTCGCGCGCTCCACGTCCACCTGCCCGACGGGGTGATGGCCCCGTGCCGTGTTCCCTGCCGAACCGGACATCGCCGGGCCGATGGCACGCTCGAGGGCCCGCTCGGCGATGCGGGCGAGCTCGTCACAGACCGCCAGGGCGCCGTCGTGCCGGCCGACGGCGTACGCCTCACCCTTCTCGTCCGGGACGCCCTCCGCCTTCCCGACCTCGCTGTGCGCGTCCGCGATCGCGCCGGCCTCGACGAGCGAGATCAGCTCCTCGGCCTCGTCCCGGAAGACTCCCGCGCGGCCCAGGAGTTCAAGGAGGGTGTTCCTCGCGTTCATGACGCTGGCGGAGTCCAGCGGGTGCCGGCCCGTTTCGGCGGTGTCGATCGTGTCCTCCTCGTCGGCCGCGGTCGGGTGCTTCCGTAAGTCTTTCAGCAGGACGAGGCTCTGTCGTCGCGCTTTCGGTGCCCCGGCCGTGAGGCTTTCAGCTGGGACGGCCGCCGTCCAGCTTCTCAACGGGTGTGTGCGGCTCGGGTCGGACGGGAGCGGTGCCGTGGCCCGTGCGGAAGCCGTGGACGGCGAGCAGTCGGGCGGGCGCGCCCGTCAACCGGATCCTGAGCTCGCGGACCTCGACGGCAGGGAAGGCATGGAGCCGGCGCACACCGACCGTGTGGCCGGAGGCGAGGACACGGTCGTCGGCGCACACCTCGTGCCCGTCGATGTGCTGCCCCTCGGCCAGGTCCTCCCGCAGCTCCAGATGGTCCAGCACCACCGGCTCCCGGAAGCGAGCCACCACCGTGCCGTCCGCCCCGGCGACCAGCGTGGCGGTCTCCGGTCGTGCGAACCGGCGCCCCAGCTCCTCGCGGAGCTCCAGCAGCCGTCGCCGGTCGGCCGGGTCGATCCGTCCGCTGCGGTCCGGCGGTACGTTCAGGAGCAGTCCGGCGCCCAGGCCGACCGAGTGGTACCAGATGGCCAAAAGGTGGTCGAGGCTCTTGAGCGAGTCCAGGTCGTCCGGCTGCCAGAACCAGTTACGGCGGATCGGCACGTCGCACTCGGGCGGCAGGTACCGGAGCCCGCCCAGCCGGGTCGTACCGTCGTCGTACACGCTGATGCCCGTCGAATCGACCGTGTACCGGCACGGGTCGGCGGCGAGACCGTCCTCGTTGCCGGCCCACCGGATCGTCGGGCGGCCCATGTTGAAGACCATGGCGTCCGGCTGGTGCTCGTCGATGACGGCCATGACGGCATCCCAGTCGCACTTACGCCCCTCGGAGCCCGCGCCGTCGAACCACAGCTCGTACAGCGGGCCGTAGCCGGTGCAGAGCTCGGTCAGCTGCCGCAGATAGAAGGCGTCGTAGGCCTCCGGATCGTCGTAGCCGTCGGCATGGCGATCCCACGGCGAGAGGTAGAGACCGAGTCCGATGCCTGCCGCGCGGCAGGCATCGGCCAGCTCGGCGACCACGTCGCCCCTGCCTTCGCACCAGGGCGACGCGGCGACGGAATAGTCCGTGGTGGCGGTCGGCCAGAGGCAGAAGCCGTCGTGATGCTTGGCGGTCAGGACGACGTACGCGGCGCCTGCCGCGACCGCCGTCCTGACCCACTGCCGGGCGTCGAGTTCCGTCGGATCGAATGTGGCAGGGTCGAGCGAGCCGTCGCTCCACTCCTGCCCGTTGAAGGTGTTGATCCCGAAATGCAGGAACAGCCCGAAGCCGTCGTGCTGCCAGGCGAGTTGTGCGGCGGTGGGGCGAACGGGCACGGTGACCTCTCGTGGATGGATCGGGGGAGGAGTGTTTCGGGCGCCGTGGCGGACCCGCCCGTCAGTCGCGGCCCTTGATCCGTCTCGCCCGGTCCCACGCTAGGAGCTCACCCCGGCCGGGCGCGTGGGTCCTCATCACCACTGCTGGTGAATTTTCACCGTCCTGTCGTCGACCCGGCCGATCTGGACAGCCCTGTGGCGGGCCGCCCGGCCGCCTCCCGCCTGAGCCACCCTGTCCCGCATCCCGCTGCTGCCGTTGCGTCGTACATCGAGGCAGATCAGGCAGGGATGGGGCTCCGCACCGGAACGATCGCAGTGGTCGGCGACGTCGTAACCGGCGTCCGCCTGCGGGGACACGTACCAGGGACTGAGCCATAAGGCGTCGACCCCCAGGTCGACCAGATGCGGAAGCCGGGCACGGATGCCGGCCAGGTCACCCATCCCGTCCTCGTCGCCGTCGGCGAAACTGCGCGGGTAGATCTGGTAGATCACGGCGTGGCGCCACCACGCGCCGTCCCGTGCGCCGGACGCCGGGCCTTCCGGACGGTTCCGGCTCTCGCCGCCGACAGGACTCAGGGGCTGGGACATGACGTGTTCACTCCTCGGGAGGCGGACGGAACGACAGCATCGCGGCTGAAGCAGCCCGCCCGCCATGGACTGATCACGGGTGCCTCTGGACGAATCACCGGGAGGCCGCGGCAGCCGCCGCGCGCGAAGGACGGCCCGCACGGGACCGGCAGGGGGTACCGCTCGAGGGCTCCGCGTGCTGAGATCACCTGGTTCGTCGGGCCGGGACGACTCGCGCTCAGGATGCCGACCGGCCGCCACTGAAATGGTCGGTCACCGGAGATCGCTGCTGGTGACGGCTCGCGCTTCGAGGAGACTTCGATGCCCCACCCGGATCCGCGCCATGGCGCACGCCTGACCGCGTACGGGGCCGTTTCCACGTACCTGTCGCAGCTGAGCGACCGTCGACTCGGCGAAGTCGTGGCCGCCGCGACCCCTCTGGGGTCCGGCATCGGAGGCAGGACGGCGGAACTGGACGTCGGCGGAACGCGAGTCTTCGTCAAGCGCGTTCCCCTGACGGACATCGAGATGCGGCCGGAGAACGTACGCTCGACGGCGAACCTCTTCGGCCTGCCCCTGTTCTACCAGTACGGGCTCGGCTCAGCCGGGTTCGGAGCCTGGCGCGAGCTGGCCGTCCACACGATGACGACCGACTGGGTACGGGGGAGCGAGCACGAGGGCTTTGCGCTGATGTACCACTGGCGCGTGCTCCCGGACTCCCCTCCCCAGGGCGTCGCCGACGAGTTCGGTGGCATCGACGGGGCAGTCGCGCACTGGGAGGGATCGCCGGCCGTGCGCCGGCGCCTGGAAGCCATCGGCAGCTCCTCAGCCGGCCTTGTGATCTTCCTCGAGCACGTTCCGCAGACGCTTGCCGCGTGGCTGGGCGACCGGAGTGAGGGCACTCCGGAAGGCACGGACGGTTCGAAGCACGTGTGGGCGGAGGAGGTCCTGGCGCGCGGAGCCGCCTTCATGAGCTCCCGCGGGCTCGTCCACTTCGATGCCCACTTCCACAACGTCCTGACCGACGGACGGCTGATCTGCTTCGCGGACTTCGGTCTCGCCCTGAGTTCCCAATTCGCCCTCTCCCGGGAGGAGCGGGAATTCCACTCCCGCCACCTCACCTACGACGCCTGCTACATCGCCGGCCATCTGCTGCGCCACCATCTGCCCGAGGGCGTACGGGGCACGGTGGAGCACGACGCGTTCCTGGGCAACTGGATCGCGGGTGACAGGCCTGTGGGTGTTCCACCCGGGATCGCCGCCATCATCGACCGGCACGCCCGGACTGCCGTGCTGCTGGACAGCTTCCACCAGCGCCTGCTCACCGTGGGCAAGCGGACACCGTATCCGGCGGCAGACATCGAGCGGACCATGGCCCGACCGGCGGCGATCCCGTAGCTTCTCACCTGGTGTCGCCGGTCAACGGCCCGTCCGGGGCCCCGCTATCCTCTGCTGGTCTTCGAGGGGAAGGGCGCACATGTTGGAGACGCTGGGGCTGAGCACGAGCGAGTCGCAGATGTACCAATTTCTCGTCAGGTCGGGCCGCATCCGTACCGATCAGATGCGGCAGCGGCTCAATCTGAGCCATGCGCAGACGGTCGAGGCGACACAGGGGCTCGTCGCCAAGGGGCTGGTGACCCTCACCGACGAGAGGCCCGCGCAGGTCATTCCCTCTCCGCCCGACATAGCCGGGGAGGAGCTCCTGCTCCTGCGGATGAACCAGCTCCGGACGGCCAGGGGTGCCCTGGACAAACTCACCAGGGAGTACCGGAAGACCGCCTCCGGCCCAGCTGCCTTGGAGGAGATAGCCGAGATCGTTCCCGAGGAGAGCCTGGCGCTCAGGTACGAGCAGATCCAGCGCAATGCCCGTAAGCAGGTGCTGAGGTTCGACGCACCGCCGTACCTGGTGTCCGAGGACCTCAATACGGCCGAGCTCGACCAACTGACGGCCGGGGTCGCGTACCGGACGGTGTACGACCGTCTGGCGGTGGCGGAGAGCGGTGCGCTGCAGGAGATCAAACGGTACGTCGACGCCGGCGAGCGGGCCCGTGTCCTCAACCAGGTCCCGCTCAAACTGGTCATCGTCGACAGAGCCGCGGCACTGGTATCGCTGCGGGCCGAGGAGGCGCAGCTGCCCCAGGTTGCCCTGCTGATCCACCCCGGGCCGCTCTTCGAAGCTCTGCTCGCTCTCTTCGAGATGGTGTGGGCGACCGCGCTGCCGCTGGATCCCGTCTCCGATCAGGGGCCCCTCACACAGCCCGACGCCCAGATGCTGACTCTCCTGCTCTCGGGACTCACCGATGAAGCGATCGCACGCCAACTCGGCATGGGCAAACGGACGGTGAACCGGCGGGTGCACAGCCTCATGGACCAGGCGGGCGTCTCGAGCCGGATGCAGCTGGGATGGCAGGCCGCCCGGCTGGGGTGGATCACGGATGTCGACGAACCGGTCACGGCGTGCCGACCGTAGTGACCGCGCGACCGTAGGGCAGTCGGCTTTCAGGAAACGGTCTGTTGACGTCGGAGGCCGTCGCCGAAGGCGGCCAGTGCCGCGCGGGCCGCAGGGTAGACGTCTGCCGGGAAGCATCGGACGGACGACAGTGTCGCTTCGAGCAGGGGGGCTGCGGCGAGGGCCGGGGCACCGATCCGGGCGATGTACCGGACCGCCGCGCGGCAGGGCTCGTCGGCATCACCCGACCTCAGAGGCTCCAGCGCCGCCAGGAGTACCGGGACAGCGGCGTCCGTGTCGCCGGTGATCCGCCACCAGGCATGGGCGGCCTGGACACGTGTCCACGGGCCGGGGGACTCCAGGAGCGGCCGGACCGCGGCCGCGCATCGTGTCGCCTGCGGGCCCAACTCCGCCAAGCGGCCGAGGTCGGCATTCCCCAAGCCCCGGGATGCCGCGTCCTCCAGGAAGGCCAGGAAGATCTTTGAATCACCAGTGATTCGCCAACGAGCCCACGCCGCGTTCTGCGCGCCGTGCCATCTTCGTGTGCTGTTCGACGACAGAGGGCTGCCGTCGTGGCGCGGTGGCTGCGTGATGCCATGGACGAAGCTGTCGAGGGTGTCCGCCGCAGGCGCCGCCGCCGGGCCGATACTGCCGAGCACGTCGCAGGCCCATCGGACGTTGCGGGTGGCGAGTACCGAAACGAGTTCTGGAACAGTCCCGCTCGCGGCGGGACCCCATCCGGCCAGTGCCGTGAGCACCGGCCGCAGTCCCTCCCGGTCGGCCGAGTCGACGAGCATGCGACGGATACCGGGGTGCAACTCGTCGGCACATCCCACCAGCGGCTGCAGAACCTGCCCGAGTGAAGTCACCTGGAAGAACGGGACCTGGCCTGACGCCAGCCACCGGAGTACCGGGTCCAGAACCCCCGGATGGTCCAGGCGTGCGAGAGCCAGCGCAGCCGGTCCGGCAACCCGGTCGTAGGGATCGTTGGCGGCTACGACCAGTGCGGGAACGGCCGCGGTGATGTCCTGCGTGGAGTCCGCCGACACAAGCCCCGCCAGCACCATCGCCGCGTCGCCCCTGGCATGGGAATGGCGGGACTCCAGGCATCGCACCAGGCCGGCCACCAACTCCGGCCGGGGCGTACGCCATCGCCGCAGGACGTCCGAGGCGATGGAGACCGCGCCCTGGACCAGGGCGAGACTCTCCGAGTCGAACCCGCCCACGGCGAGCGCGACTCCACGGTCCACGTGCTCCTGCACGTCCAGCCGCAGATCGTTCGGATCCACCCCTGCTTCCACGAGCAACTTGCGCGCCCAGAAGTCGTGTTCTGTCCCCGCCCCGAGCGTCATGACGCGCATGCTACAGCTGAGGGGCTTTCCGCATCACCGCAGCTCCGGGAACCGTCGGCAGCGGATAGGGCTGCGTAAATTGAGGGTCTTGCCGGGTGGCCTCGGCCGCGTCTTCGCGGTCGAGGACCTTTTGCGGGGCCCGCTCTTTCACGACGCAGACGGGTCGGGCCGCATGCTGAGCCGACCTCATCGGTACCGACCGGACCGCGATTGCGTCAGCGGTGTGTCATTCACGTTTCACGTACCGCCGTTCCATGGAGACTCTTTCACTCACATGATCGAATATTGAACATGCTGCCAGCCCGGTCCGGCCACCCTGCGCCACGCGACCCCTTCCTTCTCACGCGTCGCGCCGACCACTTCGACGAGATCTGTCGTTGAGTCGGCTTCGGCGCTGACGTTCCTCTGCGGGACCCGCGAACACATTCCTCCCCTCGGAATCGCTCCCACGCCCGATCTGCCGGCGCTGGCCGTCGGGCGTGTCAGCCCGACTGGGCTGCTGCCATATAGGCAACAGGTTGCCCGGATACTCCCATCGCCCATACTTGTCGCGACCATGACATGTCTGCCGTGGTCTGCCGCTGAAAGGCGGAACCCCCATGAGTACAACGAACCAGACCGATGTCTCCAGACGGTCCCTGCTCGGCGGCATGGCCGCGACGGTGCTGACCGGGCTGGCCGCGGCATCGTCGTGGCCGAGTGCTGCCGCCGCCGATGCGATCACCGGGCAGAGCCGCCGAGCGCCGAACATCCTGCTGATCCTGCTCGACGACCTCGGACGGGGCGAGCTGGGATCCTACGGTCAGCAGGTGATCCCCACGCCGGTGTTGGACGGCCTCGCAGCAGAGGGGGCGCGTTTCACCGAGGCGTACGCGACACCGTCCTGCGCCCCCACGCGCGCGTCGTTGCTGACCGGTCTGCACACCGGTCACGCACCGGTCAAGTCCAACGGTGACGCCGGCGAAGGCCTGCGGGCCGAGGACGTCACCGTGGGCGAAGTGCTCCGCGACGCCGGCTACACCACGGGGCACATCGGCAAGTGGGGACTGGGACCCGACACCGGCGACAACCCGAGCCACCCCAACCGGCAGGGCTTCGACCAGTTCTTCGGCTACATCAATCAGACCCACGCGCACGACTACTGGCCGACGTACCTGTGGCGCAACAGCGAGAAGGTGCGCTACCCGGAGAACAAGACCGCCGACATCACCTACGCAACCGACCTGTTCACCCAGGAGGCGCTCGATTTCATCGACCGCAGCCGGAATGATCCGTTCTTCCTCTATCTGGGCTACACCACCCCGCACGCCCCGAACGAGATCCCGAGCGACGCGCCGTACAGCGACGAGGACTGGCCCCAGGGCGAGCGCAACCACGCCGCGCAGATCACCCGCGTCGACGCCGAGATCGGCCGTGTCCTGTCCCGGCTCGACGAACTCGGCCTGCAGGACGACACCCTGGTCCTGGTAACCAGCGACAACGGGCCGCACAAGGCGGGGAAGAACTTCGAGCACGTGGGCAGCACCCTGCCGCACGACCCGGAGTTCTTCGACAGCAACGGCCCTCTGCGGGACATCAAGTTCACCGTGTACGAGGGAGGCATCCGGGTGCCGCTGATCGTCCGGCTGCCGGAGAGCCTGCGGGCCGCCGGTGGGATAGCACCCGGATCCGAGGTGCACGACCCGGTGGCGGTCTGGGACTTCCTCCCGACGTTCGCCGAGGCCGCCGGCGCGCGGACACCGCCCGGACTCGACGGTGTGTCCTTCGTCCCCGCGCTGACCGGTGGCGAGCAGCCGGAGCACGAGTACCTCTACTGGGAGCAGGAGGGCAAGGACCAGGCGGTGCGTTTCGGTAACTGGAAGGGCGTGCGCCTGGAGAACCGCCCCGTCGAGCTGTACCACCTGAACCAGGACGTCGGCGAGCGCGACGACCTCGCCGCTCAACACCCGGCGCTCGTCCGCAAGGTCGAGCGACTGCTGGCCGGCGCCGTACGGGAGAGCTGACGCGTGAGCTGCTGCACCCCTTCGGCCGAGAGCCGCGCATCCTGCTGTGCCTCCCCGGCCGGCGACGGCACGCTGATCGGCGCCATCACGCTGGGGCCCCCAGGGCCGTTCCGTCCCGCAGCGGCCGACCGCGGCACCCGCGGGCAGGTGCGCCTTCCCGGGGGGACGTTCGCGATGGGCGACGCCCACGGTGAGGGCTACCCCGCCGACGGGGAAGGGCCGGTCCACGACGTACGGCTGGACCAGTTCCTGATCGACGCGACCACGGTCACCAACGCAGCGTTCGCCGCCTTCGTCAAGGACACCGCGTACGTCACCGACGCCGAACGCCTCGGCGTCTCCGCGGTGTTCCACCTGACGGTGCGAGCCGACAAGGACGACGTTCTCGGGCGCGCGCCGGCCACACCGTGGTGGCTGATCGTGCGGGGGGCCTCCTGGCGCCACCCGCACGGCCCGCTGTCGTCCATCGGGGACCGGCCGAACCACCCGGTGGTCCAGGTGAGTTGGAACGATGCGCAGGCGTACTGCGGGTGGGCGGGAAAGCGGCTGCCCACGGAGGCCGAGTGGGAGTACGCCTCGCGCGGTGGGCTGGCGGCCGGCCGATTCCCGTGGGGCGACGAGCTCACCCCGCGCGGCCGGTGGATGTGCAACATCTGGCAAGGCACCTTCCCCACCCACAACACCGCCGAGGACGGCCATGTCGCTACCGCGCCGGTGAAGTCCTTCCGCCCCAACGGCTTCGGTCTGTGGAACATGGTCGGCAACGTCTGGGAGTGGTGCGGCGACACCTTCGCGGCCGACGCCTACGCGGCACGGGCCGGTCAGGCACCCGTGCACGACCCGCGTGGTCCCTGGCACGACACGAGCCGGTCCGCTCCACGCGTCATGCGGGGCGGCTCCTACCTGTGCCACGACTCGTACTGCTACCGCTACCGGGTTGCGGCACGGTCCAGCAACACCGCCGACTCGGCCGCGGCGAACATCGGTTTCCGCTGCGCCAACGACGCCGGCTGACACCCGCACGTACCCCCCCGTCCCACCCGGACCAAGCAGAAGGAAACTCCGTGAGAAACAGACAGCTCAGGCGACTGGGCCTGCTCGCGCTCCCGACGGTACTCGCCCTCACATCCGTCGGCGTTCCGTCCGCCGCCGAGGAGAGGGCGGCCGGACCCGCCCGTCCCGACGTCGCGCGTCCGAACATCGTCTTCGTGCTGGGCGACGACTTCGGGTGGACGGACCTCAGCAGTCCGCTGACCAATCAGGGCAACGCGAACGACTTCTACGAGACGCCGACCCTGGAGCGGATCGCCCGGGAGGGGGTGGCGTTCGACAACGCGTACGCGTCCCCGAACTGCGCGCCCACGCGGGCCGCCCTGCTCACCGGGCTGTACGCCCCGCGGCCCACCAACAACATCTACCTGGTCGACGACCTCAACCGCGGTGGTGACGACACCCTCCTGGTCGGGCCCCCACAGGGGCTGCCCGACGAGGACGTCGCACTGCCCGCGGAGGCGGTCACGGTCGGCGAGCGGCTGCAGGGCGCCGGCTACACCACGGGATACCTCGGCAAGTTCCACGTGGCGGCGACGCCGTCCGACATCACCGCGGTGCACGGCTTCGACGAGAACATCGGCGGTACGCACGCCGGCGCTCCCGGCGCATACCACGCGCAGAACGGCACGTTCGTCTCGCAGATAGGCCCGGAGCTGGACGCCTTCGCCGCCGACTACACCCAGCAGTACGTCGACGACAACATCAAGCCCTACACACACACCACCGACCCTGCCGCCCTCGATGCCCTCGTCGGCACCGACAAGCACGTATCGGACGCGCTGGCGGACGCCACGATCGACTTCGTGGACCGCAACAAGGACGATCCGTTCCTCGCGTTCCTGAGTACCTATGCCGTCCACACACCGGTCGGAGCCAAACAGGCACGCGCGGACCTTCTCGCCAAGTACCGGGCGAAGGCGCCGGGAACGGGTCCCTCCAACCCCGCCTACGGCGCCCTGGTCGAAGGACTCGACCAGAGCGTGGCCCGCGTGATCGAGCACCTGGAGACCACCGCCGACCCACGTCGCCCGGGCCACGAACTGGCCGACAACACCGTCGTCGTCTTCACCGGGGACAACGGCGGGGTCGGCCAGTTCACCGACAACGGGCCGCTTCGCGGGGAAAAGGGCGAGCTGCGCGAAGGCGGGCTGCGCGTGCCGCTCATCGCCTGGAGTGCCAACCCCGCACTGGTGGACGGCAACACCGTCAACCACACCCCCGTGTACAGCGCGGACCTCCACACCACCTTCGCCTCCCTCGCGGGCGCCAGGACGCCCGCAGGCCAGCCTCTCGACGGCGTCGACCTGAGCGGCCTGTTCGCCGACGCCTCGAAGGAGCTCGACCGTGACGCTCTCTACTGGCACCTCCCCGGCTACCTCATCGACGCCTCCCGCGACCAGCACCCGCAGTCGGTGATCCGGTCCGGCCGCTGGAAGCTGCTGTACAACTACGAGGACCGCACCTGGGAGCTGTACGACCTGGTCGCCGACATCGGCGAGAGCGACAACCGGGCCGCGCGGGAACCTCAGGTCGTCCACCGTCTGGGACACAAGCTGATCCGCTGGCTCGACAAGCTCGACGCCCCCCTGGCGACCCTCCGCGACGGCCACGACCCGCTGTCCTTCACCGTCTCCGGCGACGTCTACGCCAACGGCCACACCTCCCACCACCGGAACGAAACTCTGGTCGTCGAACCCGGCGAGGAGATGCCGGTGGTGCTCACCGGCCCCGCGGCCCGGTAAACACACCCGCGTCGACAGTCCGCCGCATCACGCGAGCAATCCCCGCCCCACGGGCGCACTCCGCCCCGCACCGGACCAGCCGCGGGGCGGAGTGGCACCGGGGCCGACCGGACCCCTCGCTCACCCACGCCCACCCCATACAGAAGGAAGTCCTACGTGCCCAGCCGCCGACAGTTCCTCGCCGGATCGGCAGCCGCCCTCGGCATGGCTGCTCTGTCCGCCGCCCCGGCAGCAGCCGCCGGCCACCCGGGCGGCAGACGTCCGAACATGGTGGTGCTCCTGGCCGACGACCTCGGCTATGGCGACCTCGGAGCGTACGGCCAGCAACTGATCCACACCCCGCGTCTGGACCAACTGGCCGCAGAGGGGACCCGGTTCACCCAGGCATACTCCGCGGCCGCGGTCTGCGCGCCGTCGCGGGCCTCGCTGCTGACCGGCCTGCACGGAGGCCACGCGCCGGTACGGCAGAACCCCTTCGGCGGTCCGCAGGGCTCGCTCGGGGACGACGACACGACCTTCGCCGAGGTGCTGCGGGCGCGCGGTTACCGCACGGCCTGCATCGGCAAGTGGGGCTTCGGGCCGGAGGAGGCCGATCAGCCCAGCCACCCCAACCGGCGCGGCTTCGAGGAGTTCTACGGATACATCACCCACGGGCACGCCCACGAGTACTTTCCCGACCACCTCTGGCACAACGGCGAGCGGGTCGAGCTGCCGGAGAACGCGGGCGGCAACAAAGGCACGTACGTCACGGACCTGATCGAGCGGCGCGCCGACGCGTTCATCACCGAACACGCGGACGAACCGTTCCTGCTGTACCTGACCCCGAACCTTCCGCACGCGCCGAGCGACATCCCGGACACCGGCGAGTACGCAGACCGGCCGTGGGGCGCGTCCGACAAGGGCCACGCGACGCAGGTGACCCGGCTGGACTCACTCGCGGGCTCGGTCGTGGGCACGTTGCGGCGCCTCGGGATCGACCGGCACACCCTGGTGCTCGTGACCAGTGACAACGGCCCCCACGAGGAGGGTGGTGTCGACCCGGACCTCTTCGACGCCAACGGGCCGTTCAAGGGCTACAAGCGCAACCTCTACGAGGGAGGCGTACGGGTCCCGCTCATCGCATGGTGGCCCGGCACCGTCGGTCCGGCCGTCACGGACCGCGTCACCCCGCTGATCGACGTGCTCCCGACCCTTGCCGAACTCGCCGACGCCCCGGCACCGCGCGACGTCGACGGACTTTCGGCAGCCGCCCTGCTCACCCCCGGGCCCGGCGCCACGCCGCTGCACGACCACCTCTACTGGTACCGCAACGACCCCGGCTCGACCGCGCGGGCCAAGTCGGTCGACAAGGGCCGCATCAACGTCCTCGCCGAAGCGGTGCGCCGCGACCGGTGGAAGGCCGTCCGATTCGCGCCCGCACGGGACCGGGGCGTCCCCGACGAGCAGTGGCAGTTCGAGCTCTACGACCTGGAAGCCGACCCGGGCGAGACCACGGACGTGCACGCCGGCAACCCCGAGGTCTCGGCGGAACTCACCGCCCTGCTCCGGGCGTCCTGGGCGGACGCCTACCACCGCGAAGGATTCGGCGTGCGGCTCACCGCCCCCGAACTCGCCTTCCCCGGTGAGGTGTTCAGGGCTACCGCGATATTCACCAACGCCTCCGCCCGCGCCTGGACGCGCCCCCGGCTCAGGCTCACGGTTCCCGACGGCTGGCGGGTCGAGCCCGTCCCCGGCCGGCCTGAGGACGACCTCGCCCCGGGCGCGGCCCTGGAGACCACCTGGGCGATCACCCCGCCGGTCGAGGGGACCCCGGCCGGAACCTGGTCACTGCGGGCCGAGGCCACCGCCCGTCACGGGCGGCACCAGGTCCGCTACGAATCCCTGCGCGCCATCGCCACACCGCCACCGGCACCCACCACCGACACCTACCTCAGTGACATCCCCTGGGTCGCGGCGACCAACGGCTGGGGACCGGTCGAGCGCGACACCAGCAACGGCAAGAAGCCGGCAGGCGACGGCACTCCGATCAGTTTCGGCGGAGTCACCTACACCAAGGGCCTCGGCGTCCACGCCCACTCGGAGATCGTCTACCACCTCGGCGGGAACGCCTCCCGGCTCACCTCGGTCGTGGGAATCGACGACTTCTCCGCCCGGCAGAGCGCGGTCGGCGGGACGAGCGCCGAAGTCTGGGGCGACGGCGTGCGGCTCTACGAAAGCGGCCTGCTCACAGCCGCAGGCGGTCCACGCCCCGTCGACGTGGACGTCACCGGAGTGAGGCTGCTCCGCCTGGTGGTGCGGAACGCCGACGACAGCACGTCCTTCGACCACACGTCGTGGGCCGTGGCCCACGTCCGCGTCGACTGACGTACGGAGCAACGGACGGTCCCCGGCGTCCGGGCAGCCGCGCGACACCCGTGGCAACAAAGCGCCATGTGGCGCAGATGCGCCACGGCACCCCTGGATCCGCCGGTGACCCGCCGGTTAGGTTCCGGGCGGCGCGACATCGTACGGACGTTCGGCTGATCACCTTCATGCTGTTCCCGGATCGCTTTCTTTGGCGCGCCTGCCTGTTGAGCGTGCGAAAGGAACCCGATGTACGTATTCCGCGAAAGACGGCTGCGAACCGCTGCCGTCGGCGGAGTGGCAGTGGCGGTCGCCCTGTCACTCACGAGTCAGCTACCGGTAGCAGCTGCTGCGGCGACCCCGCAGAGCGGCTCGCTCGTGCAGCCCACGACCGAGAGGAAGTCGGCGACCACGTCGACTCTGACCCTGATCACCGGTGACACGGTGGCCCTGACCACCGAGGCGGACGGCCGGCAGGCGGTCAACATCCTGTCTGCGGCCGGGACGTCCAAGACGTTCGAGACCGTCAGTGGGCAGAACGGTGACCTGTACGTCTACCCGGACGACACGACGGCCGCGATCGCCTCGGACACGGTGGACCGCGAACTGTTCAACATCAGCCGGATGATCCGGGACGGCTACGGCGACGCGAAGACCGGCGAGGTCCCGGCCATCGTCGACTTCAAGGGCGCGCCTGCAGCCGCCGTCCTGAAGCAGAAGGCAGAGGACCTGCCGGCCAGTGACACCCGGCGTGTCCTGCCGAAGCTGGGCCTGTCCGCCGTCCATGTCGACAAGGACGGCGCCAAGGGCTTCTGGCGGGCGGTCAAGCCCACCACCTCGGTCACCCGTAGCGGCGAGAGCAGTGTCGTTCCCGGCACCGCCGGTGTGGCCAAGCTCTGGTACGACGGCCAGGCGAAGGTCCTGCTGGACAAGAGTGTGCCGCAGATCGGTGCCCCGGAGGCGTGGGCCAAGGGCTACGACGGCAAGGGCGTGAAGGTCGCCGTCCTGGACACCGGCGCCGACCTGAACAACGCCGACATCACGTCTGACATCGTTGCCAGCCAGAGCTTCGTCGACGGCCAGACGGTCCAGGACGGCCACGGCCACGGCACCCACGTCGCGGCCACCGTCGCGGGCAGCGGCGCCAACTCGGGCGGCGCGAACAAGGGCGTGGCCCCGGGCGCCGACCTGCTGATCGGCAAGGTGCTCAGCAACAGCGGGCAGGGCCTGGACTCCGGCATCCTGGCCGGCATGGAGTGGGCGGTCGCGCAGGGCGCCGACGTCATCAGCATGAGCCTCGGCGGCACCGACGCCCCCGGCGAGGACGTCATGACGAGGGCGGTCAACTCGCTCAGCGCCTCCTCAAACAGCCTGTTCGTCATCGCTGCGGGCAACGACGGCAGGAAGGGCGAGTCGACGCTCGGCACCCCCGGTGCGGCCGACGCGGCCCTCACGGTCGGGGCCGTCGACAAGTCCGACGCGCTCGCCGACTTCTCCAGCCGCGGCCCGCGCCTCGGCGACATGGCGATGAAGCCGGAGATCACCGCCCCGGGTGTGGGCATCGTCGCCGCCCGCGCGGCCGGCACCACCATGGGCACCCCCGTGGACGCCAACTACACCTCGGCCAACGGCACCTCGATGGCCACCCCCCACGTGGCCGGTGCCGCAGCGATCCTCAAGCAGCACCACCCCGACTGGACCGGGCAGCGCATCAAGGAGGTCCTGACCGCGCACGCCAGGTCGGCGCCCGAGCAGACCGTCTACCAGCAGGGTTACGGGCGGGTCGACATCCCCGCCGCGCTCGACCCGTCACTGGAGCTGTCCGGCACGGCCGACTTCCGTGTGATCCCGTGGCAGAAGGGCACGTACGAGAAGCGGACCCGTACTCTCACGCTCCGCAACAACGCCACGAGCGACACCGTCGTGACCCTGGCCGCAGCGGTCAAGGACGCGAGCGGCGCCGAGGTTCCCGCCGGCACGCTGGCCCTCGCGGGAGCGGGCCTGTCCGACGGCCGGGTCACCGTCCCGGCCGGCTCCACCGCGGAGGTCACCGTCACCCTCGACCCGAACGGGCTGAAGACCAGCAAGTACAGCGGATCCGTCACCGCCACCACCGCCACCGGTGAGGCGGTGCACGCCGCACTCGGCTTCGTCACCTCCGTCGAGCAGCACGAGGTCACGCTGAAGGTCACGGACCGCTTCGGGAAAACCCCCAGTGCGGTCAGGTTCACCCTGCACGGGGTGGACAACACCTTCTGGTACGACCAGACCCTGTACGCCAACGGCACCGCCACCCTGTCGGTGCCGCTCGGCAAGTACTCCATCAACGGCTCGGTCTACTCGGCGGCTCCCACCGGCGGCGCGGTCTCCTACGCGGCCGACCTGTTCGCCGTGCCCGATATCGAGGTGAGTGACCGGGACCAGACCTTCACCGTCGACGGCACCACGGCCACCGACCTCAGCGTGAAGATCAAGGGTGAGAAGCGGCGGCTGGAGAGCGGCCAGGTCTCCGCGTTCATCGTCCGTGACCCCGGCACCGCCGGCGGCTACTCCAGCTTCAACGGTGTCGCCAACCTGCTCAACCTCGCCGACCTCAGGCAAGGCGCCATCCCCAGTACCGCCGCCACCACCGGCGCGCTGCGCCTGGAGACCGCCCTGGCCCGGCGCGAACCGCTGGTCCAACTGGAGGTGACGGGCCCCGGGCACGTGACCATCCCGCTGAAGTCCTCGGTGTACGCGAAGCGCTTCGAGGGCACCAAGCGCACCGAACTGGTCGACCTGGGTGCAGGCACCGAGCAGGACTTCGCCGGTGCCGACGTCAAGGGCAAGACCGTCCTGGTCTCCGTGGCCGACGTCACCAAGGCCGACGACCAGGCCGCCAGGGCCACGGCTGCCGGAGCCGTCGCGGTGATTGTGGCCCCTGCAAACCCCGGGCCGAGCGGAAGCGGCGTCCCCGCCGGACAGACCGTCCCGGTCGCCCACGCCACGTACGACAACGCCGCAACCCTCAAGGCTTTGCTGGCCAAGGACAAGGTCCGGATCGCCCTGAAGGGCGTCCTGGAATCGGGCTACACCTACAACCCGCACTTCACCGACGACCGGATCCCCGCCGACCTGGCCAAGACCGTCGACGTCAAGGACTTCGCCAAGGTCACCAACACGTTCCACTCCGACGGCGCCCGGCGCCTGGGCGCCGAGTACATGAACGTCTGGGGCCCGCTGCAGGCGACCGCCGGCTCCGTCGGCCAGCCGCTCTACCAGGGCACCACCCGCGACGACTACTTCCTCGCAGGTACCGGGGTGTCGTACCAGTCGTTCACGACTGCCAATTTCAAGTCCAATGCCTGGCGGATGGGCGACCTGCGCGCCACCTTCAGCACCCCGGGCAAGTCCTACACCCGGAGCTGGTTCGCCGGGCCGGTGCGCCTGTCCCAGTACGAGTTCGGACCGTGTGCGTTCTGCCGCAGCGACATCTGGCAGAAACTGCCCGGCAACAGCGGTGACAACGATCCCAACCACACCATGACAGGCCAGACCGCCACCTGGAGCTTCTACCGCGACGGGCAGCCGATCACCGGCTTCGGCCAGTTGTCGCAGGAGAAGGCGGACTACCGGTACGTCCTCGACCAGAAGCTGGCCACGGACGTCCCGGGCATCAACCTGGGCCGCGAGATACGGACCGAGTGGAACTTCAGCCAGGCGGCACCGACCACCATGGCCGTCGAGGGCTGCGACACGCTGTTCATTCCCGCGCCCAAGGTCTGTGAGTCCATGCCCGTGGTCCTGCTCGACTACGACCTGCCGCTGAACGTGCTCAACCAGGCACGGGCCGGCCTGCCGTACACCTTCACCGTGGACGGGGGGCGTCCCAAGGGCTGGGCCGGCTCCACCAAGATGGCAGGTGCCAAGGTCTCCGTCTCCTACGACGACGGCGCCACCTGGAAGTCCGCCGCGATGCTGCGCAAGGACGACAACTCCTTCCAGGCACTCCTGTGGCACCCCAAGCTGGCGGACACCAACGGTTTCGTGACCCTCAAGACCGAGGCCTGGGACTCCGCGGGCAGCCGCACCGTCCAGACCATCACCCGGGCCTACGCCCTCAAGTGAGGACCTGAACCACAGGACAGCCACTGACCGGCTGTACACAGGTCGGCAGAGGGCCCGGAGTCCGAGAGGGATGCTGTTGGTCAATTCGGGCCTGTGCGTGACGTCGGCCTTCAAGACCCGGTTGTGGTCTTGAAGGCCGACGTTCACGGGACCCGTACCGCCGTGGTGTACGGCACCAGCGACGGCAGCCGAGACACCCACCAGGCCATCACCACCCTCCTGGACCAGCAACTGTGCCGGCCCAGCTCCCAGGGTCCGTCCTCGAATGATCCGCTTCCGCCGCTGAGCCATCGCTGGTGTCTTCACCCGGGCCCTGCAGCAGATCCAGGCGGGCCTGCGGGACGGGTGGGGACTCCGGTGTCATGCCACCTGGCTCCAAGAACAAACGCCGGGCACCCGCTACGACGTCGGCAAGACCGTCAAACGCCCGGAGACTCTCAAGGCCATCGGCAGACCTGGCAGGTCCTGGTAGATGCGAACAAGCTCATCGAGGGTGGTTGACGGCTTCTCAGCGACCGTGCGGTCCCTTCCCGTTGCGGGAGAACCGCATCGGCGCGAGGCGCGTCCATACCAGTGATCTTCGCGGGCGGTCTCGTGAGACGACGGAGCAGACCTCGGCCCGGCGTCTCCCGAGCCTGAGCCCGAGAAGTGGTTTCCTGGCCGAGTGGCACGTCTCAGGGGGAAGACCCATGCCCAACCCGCCGCAGCCCTGGTACACACCGGGCTCGCCGCAGCAGCCCGTTCCCGGTAACCCGTATGCCTCGGAAGGCTTCGGGCCACCGCCCGGACCGCCACCGCGTCGGCGGCGCTTCGGCGGACCACCGGTCATCGCCGCCGCCGTCGCGCTCCTGCTCGTGGCCGTGGGAGGAGGGGTGTACGCCCTCGGCGACCGGGGAAAGGACGGGTCCGCCACCCCCGTGACGAAGGAATCCTCCGTCCCCTCCGCGCAGACGGCCCCGCCCAGTTCCCCAGCGGACAGCACCCCGCAGGCGAAGCACATCCCGACCACGGAGGAGATCAATGCCGCACGGAAGCCGGGGGACGCGGCGACGTGGATCGTCGACGACAAGACCGATCTTCCCAGAGGGCGCCAAAAGCTCTACGACCTGTGGATCGTCGGCGACACCGTCGTCCAGGCCCTGCACAGAAAGGTCGCGGCCTACCGTCTCTCGGACGGCGCCGAGGTATGGAGCGTGCCGTTGCCCGCTCCAGTCTGCGAGACACCGGCCAACCCCACGCCCGACGGCAAGGTCGTGCTCGTCTACCACAAGAGGGGCGACTCCGGGAGGAACAACCGGTGCAACCAACTGCAGATGATCGATCTGAAGACCGGGAAGCCGGGATGGCACAAGGAGCTCCCCGAGACCGGTGACGGGGACAACACGTTCATCGTGCACAGCGCCATCAGCGCCGGTACTTTCGCGATCGCCCGGAGCATGAAGGCGACCGCCTATCGGGTCGACGACGGTACCGAGTTGTTCGACATCCCCTGGGAGGACCCGGGGAAGTGCTTCCCCGACGACGTGGCGGGCGGTTCCCGGCTCCTGGTGAAATCCGACTGCGCGATCGACGTCGACCAGAGCAAGAACCACAGCCAGCTCCGTGAGATCGACCCGCTCAGCGGCAAGGTCCTGTGGCGCCACCGGACCAAGACCGGATGGAAGGTCGGAAGCATGATCTCCGTCGATCCGCTCGTCTTCACCACGGAGAACGCCGTGGACCACATCAACGACTGGCGGGTCGTGGCCCTGGGCCCGGGAGGTAAGCCCGGCACCACCATCGACCCACGGGGCAAGGGTCTCGAGCGATGCGCCGGGGACGGAAGCGGCGGCGACATCCAGCCCTGCCGCGGCACCGCGGTCGGTGACGGCCACATCATTCTGGGCGGCAACGACAGGATCGGCTTGTACGACCTGGCCACCGGGAAGTTCCTCTGGGGGGTCAAGAACAACGAGCTGCGCTCCTTGCACCCCCTGCGTGCGGAGAAGGGCAAGGCGGTGCTCGTCTACGAGTCGGCCACACCGAGCCGCCCCGGCCGGACCTTCCTGATGGGCCCGGGTGCCGCAGGTACGGAGAAGGTGGTGCTGCGCCACCCCGCATCGACCACGGCGCAGGAGTACGAGATGGCCGGCGGGCGGCTGGCCTATGCCGGTGGACGGGTCGTCCTCACGTCGGCGGGCGTGAGCGGCGACGACGACCGACGCGAAGCCCGCATGCTGTCCTTCGCTCCCGGCCCGCCCTGACCGGGCACCGCGGGTCGACCGCCCACGCACGCCGGGCAGCGCTCCTGGGGTGCGCGATGTCTGTACAGCTGCGGGGACTTGTCCGGGCGATCAAGATGCCGGCGCTGAGACATGACAGGATTGTGGGCGGTCGCTTCGGCTTCAGGACATGGCTGGCACACAACGTGGTGTGCCAGGGTGGCGGGTGTGAATCGGCAGTCTGAGAGCCCGGAACTCTGGGCGTTCCTGGAGTCCTTGCACCGCGGTGACATCCTGTCAGGCACCGTCACGGCGATCGAACGGTTCGGGGTCTTCGTAGCCCTGGACGACGGGCCTGGCCATCCCACACTGCCCGGCGTCGGTTTCATCGTCATCCCTGAACTGTCCTGGCGGCGCACCGATGCTCCCACCGATGTTGTCCAGGTAGGGCAGCGTGTCTCGTGCGAGTTCCTTGGGTCCGACACCTACAACGCTGAGGCCAGACTGTCTCTGAAGGCACTCGAGCCCGACCCCCTCCAGGTTTTCGCTGACCGCACAGTGGTGGGCCAGGAACTCGCGGGACGGTTGAGAAGGTGCTTCCCCTCGGCATCCTCGTCGACCTCGGGGATGGCATCTTCGGGCTGGTCCCCTTCCGAGAGATCGACGGCCGCCCTGCGGCGAGTCCGGCAGAAGACTGCGCGGTCGGAGAGGAGATTGCCGTCGTCGTCGCGGAGATCGAGCTGCCAACCCGCCGGGTGTTCCTCTCCAGGCCAGAGAACGGCCAGTACACAGGTGTCGTGCTGCCGTGACGGCCGCCGTGCCCGAATCATCGAGGTGAGCATGGGGCGGGGCGACCTGACGGATACGGTGGGATGCCGAGGACAGTATGGACTCAGTCCGCTATGGGCTGACCAGGATCCGGGCCTTTGTGAAGGAGCGCAGGAACGAGATCAAGCGCGAGCCGGAACGTCATGCTGAGGTCACCGTGCAATGCCACATCTGCCGCGACCACGCCTTGGTCGTCGGGAGGTCTCCGGCGCGATGCCTGTTCTGCACAACATCTCTGCCCGGCGAATGGGCAGCCGTGCTGTACGTCACCGACGCTCTCAAGCGCCCCTACCGAACCGCCCCCGAGCCCCCAACAGCGGCTTCACCCAGCCGGCTCAGCCCTCGGTGGATCAGTGCCCACACGGTGAACTCGACGCGCTGGTGACAGGAACGCTGACGAACGCTGAGCCCCACTGCATCGATCCCTGCTTCCACTGCGGCGAGATGGGTGCCCCCGCCTGAAACCCCGCGGGACGGCAGACAGGGCAGCGAGCACCACCCCGAACGGTGATCGGAACCACTGGGACAACCTCACCAACCGCGGGCACGCGGGCGGCCTACGTGCTGCCCCTTGTCGAGGAGCACCCCCGCTCTTCCAGGCCGCTCCGCCCGACAGCGACGGCGTGCTGCGCGCCCGGTGGCGACCGCCAACTGGGCACCGGCGTCGGTGCCTCCGCTGTACCCGCACACTGGGCGCGTGTGGGTCAGACGTGGCAGCGCACGTTGACGAGCAGCGTGTCGGCGGGCAGTGCGAGGAGATAGGACTGAACACCCAGGTGGCCGTCGGCAACGTCAGGGTCGTGGCCGCACTCGGCATGGCTGTGGCACGCGCTGTGCAGGGGCTCTTCGTCCAGGTCGTACCACCATCCCCCCAGCGTCAGCACGTTGCGTACAGGCAGGAGGCTGAACTCATACCTCTCGACGTACTCCTCACGGCTCTGTTGACCGATGGCGACTGGGTCCCAGCCGAAGGAGAAGTGGTCTGCGATGTCGGGCCGGGCCAGTGACGGCGCGACATCGGCCCAGGCATGGAGGGCTGGCTGCGCCCGGTAGTTGGCGGCCTCCTGTGACGTCTCGTACGCGGCTCCCGTCCCTGCCACCTCAAGGTGCCGGTAGTAGAACACCGACTCGTCCTCCGCCACCGGATGGCATGAGGTGACCTCCCGCCATCGATCCCAGACTCTGCCCGCGTGCTCAGCGGCTTCCGCGCGGAGGGCATCACCGAAGTCGATCAGCCCTCTCGGCCCACCCGCGTACATTCCAGGCAGACCGGGTTCGAGGGTGCCGTTCCCATGGGGACGACCGGCAATCAGCCGAGGGTCGTCCTCGTGGCCGGCCAGCACCGGCAGACCCACAACCCCGCCGCAGATCCTGAAGTTGTCCCATACATCCCGCTCAACCGCCCCCACGCCGTCTCGCGCGAAGGGCGACATCGCCTCCGAGACCGCCTCATCCACTCTCCCCAGCGCCGAACCCGGCACACACACAATGATCGACATCCCAGCCATCCCGGGATCCTAGGCAAGAACATCACCGCACGTCACCCGACTCCACGCCGACAGGGCAGGCGAGGGGGCCTTGCTCGGCAGAACGTAGCTCGGCCTGCCGGAGGCGCTCCAGGCCATGGTGCACCGTTTCAGGGGCTGTAGGAGGAAACCGGCATGGGGGAGCTGCGAGGCGGGCGCCCAGTACCCCGCGACCGCCCTGGTCGCGGAGAACCGCACCATAGGCCCGGCCAGCACCCAGTCCGTCCCCTCCAACGGCGACAACCAGGACATCGTCAGCCGCTACGAGAACCTGAGCCCCGCCTCCCAGGCAACGTACGACGCGGTGCGGTCCCTCGTCCCACGCTCAGCGTGGACCGCTACCTTGCCGACGACATCGAGCTCGACGGCGCCGCGCTGTCGCGGGGCGAATTCTCTCAGGCGCTCACCCGCAACACGGCCGTCGAACTGCGCTGACACAAGGGGGCGGGGCCCGCCCCACACCGTGGCGACCCCGCCCCTCCGCGCACGCCAGTGTGGTTCGACGCTCCGGGCCTGGCGGAGATGCCGGGCCGGCTCACCGCGTCCCTCCGTCCTGGTCGAGCTCCGCCGTCAGCGGAAGACCGTCAGCAAGCAGGCCCGCCGGGGCTGACCCCGGCGACGCCGATTCAGCACGCAAGGAGTTGGCGGGAGCATGCTGGCCCGCTAACGATGGCACCGACTCGCGAGCCACCCACTAGCAAAGGACGCACCCGATGCCGCACATCACGATGGCCAGCGACCTGCCCGGTATCAGAGGCCTGATGACCGACCACCCCGAGTCGGCCGCTGCGCTCAACGCCGTCGCCGACACCCTGCTGCGCGGCTCGTCCCCGCTGTCCCGCGGCGAGCGTGAACTGATCGCGTCATACGTCTCGGAGCTCAACCGCACCCGCTTCTGCTCCGACACCCACGGCGCGGCCGCCGCCGCCCAGCTCGACGGCGGCGCCGACCTCGTCAAGGCCGTCCAGCTCGACGTCGACTCGGCGCCGCTGTCCCCGCTGCTGCGCGCCCTGCTGCGGGTGGCGGCCGAGGTCCAGGTCCAGGCCGCGCCCGTCGCCGACCAGACGATCGCCGCCGCCCGCGCCGAAGGCGCCACGGACGACCACATCCACGACACCGTGCTGATTGCCGCAGCCTTCTGCATGTACAACCGGTACGTCAGCTGCCTCGCCACCGCCCTGCCGACCGAGCCCGGCTACTACGAGGAAGCGGGCCGCCGGATCACCACCCACGGCTACGCCCACGCGGTCTGAGGGGGGCCTGCGACCATGCCCGCTCAGTCGCAGAGGAAGGGGCACCGTCGCTCGGTCACCGCGACGGTCGTCGGCAACTTCGTCGAATCGTTCGACTGGTTGGGTTACGGGCTCTTCGCCCCCCTGCTGGCCGCGCACTTCTTCCCGTCCTCGAACCCCGTCACCTCTCTGATCGGCGCGTTCGCCGTCCTCGGCATCGGAGTCCTCGTCCGCCCGCTCGGCGGCGTCATGCTGGGTCGCCTCGCCGACCGGCGCGGTCGCAAGCCCGCCCTGATGCTCGCCATCAGCCTCATGACCGGCGGCTCCGTCCTCATCGCCGTCACACCCACGTACGAGACGATCGGCGTCCTTGCCCCCATCGTGCTGCTCCTGGCCCGTATCGCACAGGGAGTCTCGGCAGGCGGCGAGTGGCCGGCCGCGGCCGCGTACCTCATGGAGGTCGCCCCGCCGAAGCGCAAATGCCTCTACGGGAGCCTCTTCTCGCTGACCACCGCAGCCGGCGCCTTCACCGCCTCACTGCTCGGCGGCTGCCTCACCGGTGTCCTTGGCCAGGACGCCATGGCCGCCTGGGGCTGGCGGGTGCCGTTCCTCGTCGGCGGCGTCTTCGGCGCCATCCTCCTGTTCATGCGCCGTCAACTGGCCGAGACCGAGGTCTTCCAGCGCGAGGCCGACGGGCGTGCCACCCGCGGCTCGGTCCGTCGGGTCCTGGGCGCCCACCGGCGCCAAGTCGTGATCTCCGTCCTGCTCATTGCCGGCATGGGCGCCGTCGGCGGTACCTGGACCTCGGTGGTCCCGGCCATGGGCCAGCGTCTGGCCGAGCCGGGCGTGACGTTCTGGGTCGTCGTCTGCGCGACCGCCGTCATGATGGCCCTCAACGTCCCGATCGGCCTGCTCGCCGACAAGGTGGGACCCCGCCGCTTCCTGTTGGCAGCCAGCACGGGCTTTGCGATCGTCGGCTCCTACACCTTCCTGACCGTGCAAGGCACCTTCACGAGCCTCCTGCTCGCCTACGGCAGTGGCGTCGTCTACCTGGTGTCCGTGACCACGACGCTCCCGTCGATCCTTTCGGACCTCTTCCCGGCGGAGAACCGGGCTCTGGGCATGGGACTGACGAACGCGGTCACCTCGGCGGTTCTCGGCGGCGTCGCACCGGTGCTGGCCACCTACCTCGCTGACCGAGGCGCATCAGGTTGGTTCATCGGAGGCGTCATGACCGCCGTCCTCCTCGCCTGGCCCGGAGCCATCCTCCTGTCGCGTACCGCCGTACCCCCCGTACCCCCCGTACCCCCCGTACCCCCCGTACCCGCCCTCGACCGGACGCCCCTGACGAAGTAGCCGGGTACGCCGAAGGGCCGGGTCGGGACACATGGTCCCGCCCGGCCCTTCGGCGTACGAGCACACTCACTCGGCCGGGGGCAGGTACCCCTTCGTCGCCAGGAACGCGCCGATCTCGTCGTACTCCGCCGGATCCTCCGGCGTGATCGCGGCCAGGCCGTCCACGTAGCGGTTGAACATGCAAAACGCCGCCGCGGTCAACACCGTGTCGTGGATCGCCTCGTCGTCCGCACCGGCGGCCCTAGCCGCCTCGATGTCCTTCTCGCTCACCTCGCGGGCATCGCCCTGCACCTTGCCGGCGATCGCCAGCAGGGCGCGCATCCGCTCGCTGATCGGCGCGCTCGCCGGATCGCGCTTGACTGCCTCGACCAACTCGTAGTCCCCGCCCAGCGCGTGCGCGGCAGCCGCGGTGTGCGAACCCGTGCAGTAGCGGGTCTGGTTGCGGAAGGACACGTAGGCAGCGATCAGCTCCCGCTCACCCGCACTGAGCGGGGAATCGCCCCGCAGTAGCTGCTCGGCGAGCTCACTGAGCCGCCGCCCCGACGCGGGCTTGCTGTCCATCAGACCTCGGATTCCCGGCACCGGAGCCGGAATCTCGATGTGTGGCACGGGTACAGCCTCCTTCGTCGGCAACTTGACGATGACGAGCTTCAAGTTCAGGTTCTCATACGCACCTGCCGTCTGGATGAGATTCTCGAACTCCTGGGTGGTGTTCGACATGCCGATGGAGATCACACCACCTTGCCGTTGACCAGGTCGACGTCCCCGGCCGCCTTGCGCGGCAGCACCTGGTTCTTCGCAAGGTCCTCGCCCGCCGTCGTGTGCGCCGCGGGCCTGAGTGGACGACGAGCAGAGCGAGCTGGATCAGACCTACGCGACCGCCCACCACCAAGGGCCCGGGCGCCTCCACCACGTCAACCCGCGGATCGGCCTACGGGAGAACTACTTCCACACGCTCGCCGACTTCGCGCAGTCCCTGGACACCTCACGAACCACCGGCTGAGCACCTCGCCAGCTCTTCAGGCTCCGCACTCGGAGCCAAGATGTTTGCGGGACAGCCCTGAGGCGCCCGCGACGGACGGACCTGTCCATTGGGTGCACGACTCCTCGACACTGCGCGCACCACTCGGCGCAGCCGCGCGACGCGGTACTGGACATCGGAGCCCGTGTTCTCGGACCGCCGTAGATCGGTGGGGCCTCCTCGTTGGCCAGAACGTCCTTCACACCGACCGTTCGAAAGGCGTTGATCCGATGCGACCGCCGATGTTCATACGAGTGAAACGATGCCGTCGGACCTGCACCCAAGGGATGTCCGGGCCCCCGAACGGGGCTGCCCACGGGCCCGGAGCGCCCACGCTCCCTCGCCCGCGGCGAACCGGTCCGACTACCGTGGTCGGGTGACCGCCCCGGCCCTGTACCGCAGATTGCACGTGGATCTGGCGCGTACCGACGCGTCCCTCTGTCGACGAACCCAGGCACCGTGCTGATCCGGTCCAGAGATCGGACGGGACAGGTCATCGGCGTGGAACGCCAGGAAACCGGGGCCACCGACTGACGGTATGCCGCAGAGACGTACACTCGCGCCCGGCCCGAGGGGCGCGAGTGCACGTCCGGAAGCACGGCCCCGCTGGACACGGCCACCGTCCGCGGACGGCACCGGCCGATACCGACGCAAGGAGCACCGCATTGGACGTCCACGCCACCCTGACCGACGTGGCCGACCGCGCACCGGCTCCCCGCGACGGCACCGTGCAGTGGGCCGCCACCGGCTGGGATCACCCCGACGCGGTGGCCCTGCGCAACCGGATGGACGCCGAACTGCGGCCCCGTTACGCGCCCTTCGACGCCGAACGCGCCGGCTGCCGACCCGACTCGCCGACCGCCGAAGAGATCGTCGCCACCTGGATCGCCTACGAGGGGGCCCGGCCGCTGGCGACCGCCTCACTGCGGCTGCTGCATCATCACGGCAAGGGCCACTACGAGGTCAAGCGCGTCTACGTGCACGACGAGCACCGAGGGCGCGGGCTGGCCAAGGCTGCGCTCGACGCTGTGGAGACCGGTGCCCGCGCGTTCGGAGCGGTCCGGCTGCTCCTACAGACCGGAAAACTGCAGCCGGAGGCGATGGGGCTCTATGAACGACGGGGCTGGCACCGGGTACCGCCCTACCCGCCCTATGACACCGACCCGTTCAGCGTCTGCTACAGCAAGGACCTACCGAACGGCTGACGGGCCCGGACCCCGTCACCGGTACGGGGCCGCGTCTTTCGTGCGGACAGGTTCGGACCGCGCGAAACTGAGCAGGCGACAGGTATGGGCTCACACGCGCGCACCACCCCGTCGCCGTCCGAGCGAGTGTTCCGGCCTTGGAGCCGGAGGACGGACCGGAGGGCTCGTACGCTCCGTCGGCATCTCCTCGCCCCGCTTGCGATCGTTTCGATCACCCTCGTGACGGCCGGCTGCGCCGGTACCTCGGGCACGTCCGGCGCGAGCCCTGCCACCCCCGGCAAGGAACGCCCCTCCGATGCGTATGCCTCCGTCCCCGCCGCGGCTGCGGTCGCGCCCGACGAATCCGCCGGCTCGGAGCCCGCGGCGGCCCGGTCGGGTTCCCCGCGCTGCCGGGCCGAAGACCTCGGCATGAGTCTGGGCCGTGCCGACGCGGGAGCCGGGCAGATCTACTACCGGCTCTCGTTCGAGAACCGGTCCCAGGCCTCATGCACGCTGCGCGGCTTCCCCGGTGTCTCACTGATCAGGCGTGACGGCAGCGTGATCGGGGTGCCGGCCGAGCGCGAGGGCGGAATGCGGGACCGGACGGTGATCGGCCCCGGACGGGCCGCGGGCGTCACCCTGCACACACTGAATGAGGGAATCGAGGACTCGGGCTGCTGGGACCGGCCCGACTACCTGCGGGTCTATCCGCCCGGTTCCACCGAGGCACTCACCCTGCGCACCCCTCAACTCCGCATCTGCGGCGACCGCTTCACCGCCACGGCGATGGGTGGCTGACCAGGAAGCCTCCGTACGACGGCTGAGCATGGCACCACCGCCGGGCCGGTGACTCTCGGCATGTTGCACAAACCCAGACGTCGGTGATTGCCGCGATTGCGCAGAGACGGTGGCCGACGACTCCCACAGGATGCGGTCAAACACCGAAGTGATCCGGATGAATCACTCGGTGAACCCTGACGTCAGGAGTCGCCGTGCTGTGGAGAAGGAATCTGCTCGTCCCGTTGGCCGCCCTCACCCTCGCCCTGTCCGCATCGGTCGGCGCGGGCGCAGCGTCGGCATCCGCCTCAACGGGCGCCCCGACGATCACTGCTGCCAGTGACTTCGGTGCCCCCGGCCCCTACGCGGGCCCATCACGCCGTCACCACGCAGCGACCGCAGCAGCTCGTGCACCGCCGTGATCGACCGCGCCACTTCACCCTCGAGCGTCCGGCGCGGCAGTTCCCCGTAGAACGGCACCTCCGCCGCGCAACGGGCGACGACGGCGCCGGTGAAGTCACCGCGGCGAACAGCCATCCGTGCGTGCAGACCAGGCATCGGCGTATCGTCACATCGCCCAAATGCTTCCGTCAATCACTCGCTGCCCACCGGGATCGCAGTGCAGCACGCCCGGGCAGGCGAGCGGACGTACTGTCCGGACCGGCCGGTGACGGCCGGCCCGGACAGCAGGATCAGACGAGGTCGAACCGGTCGAGGTTCATGACCTTGTTCCACGCCGCGACGAAGTCCGTCACGAACTTCTCCTTCGCGTCGTCGCTCGCGTAGACCTCCGCGACGGCGCGCAGCTCGGAGTTCGATCCGAAGACGAGGTCGGCGCGGGTGCCGGTCCACCTGACCTCACCCGTGGTGGCGTCGCTGCCCTCGAAGGTGTTCGCGTCCTCGGACGTCGCCTTCCACGTCGTGCCCAGGTCGAGCAGGTTGACGAAGAAGTCGTTGGTCAGCGAACCGGGGGTCGCGGTCAGGACACCGAGCGAGGACTGCTGGTGGTTCGCACCCAGGACGCGGAGGCCACCGACGAGGACCGTCAGTTCGGGGGCGCTCAGGGTCAGCAGGTTCGCCCGGTCGAGCAGCAGGTACTCGGCCGGCAGCCGGTTGCCCTTGCCGAGGTAGTTGCGGAACCCGTCGGCGGTCGGCTCCAGCGCGGCGAAGGACTCCACGTCGGTCTGCTCCTGCGACGCGTCCACACGGCCCGGTGTGAACGGGACCTCGACGTCGAAACCGGCGTCCTCGGCCGCCTTCTCGACGCCCGCGGCGCCGGCGAGCACGATCAGGTCGGCGAGCGAGATCTGCGTGCCGTCGGTCCGGCCGGAGTTGAAGGACTCCTGGATCCCCTGCAGCTTGCGCAGCACCGTGGCCAGCCCGTCGGGCTCGTTGACCGCCCAGCCGCTCTGCGGCTGGAGGCGGATGCGCGCGCCGTTGGCGCCGCCGCGCTTGTCGCTGCCGCGGAAGGACGAGGCCGAAGCCCACGCGGTGGAGACCAGCTCGGACACCGTCAGGTCCGAGGCGAGAACCAGGTCCTTGAGGGAAGCGATGCCCTCGGCGTCGACGAGCTGGTGCGTCACGGCGGGCAGGGGGTCCTGCCACACCAGCGTCTCCGCCGGAACCTCCGGGCCGAGGTAGCGCACGACGGGGCCCATGTCGCGGTGGGTCAGCTTGAACCACGCGCGAGCGAAGGCGTCCGCGAACTCGTCGGGGTTCGCCAGGAAGCGCCGCGAGATCACCTCGTAGGCCGGGTCGAAGCGGAGCGAGAGGTCCGTCGTGAGCATCGTGGGCGCGTGGCTCTTCGACGGGTCGTGGGCGTCGGGGACCGTGCCCGCCCCGGCGCCGTCCTTCGGCCGCCACTGGTGCGCCCCTGCGGGGCTCTTGAACAGCTCCCAGTCGTGCCCGAACAGGATCTCGAAGAAGCTGTTGTCCCACGTGGTCGGGGTGTTCGTCCAGATGCCCTCGAGGCCGCTGGTGATCGCGTCCCCGCCCTTGCCGGTGCCGAAGGAGTTGCTCCAGCCGAGGCCCTGCGCCTCGATCGGGGCGGCCTCGGGGTCGTCGCCGACGCTCTCCGCCGGGCCCGCGCCGTGGGTCTTGCCGAAGGTGTGGCCACCCGCGATCAGGGCGACCGTCTCCTCGTCGTTCATCGCCATGCGGCGGAACGTCTCACGGATGTCGCGGGCCGCGGCGATCGGGTCCGGGGTGCCGTTCGGGCCTTCGGGGTTGACGTAGATGAGGCCCATCTGGACCGCACCGAGGGGGTTCTCCAGCTCCCGGTCGCCCGTGTAGCGCTCGTCGTCGAGCCAGGTGGTCTCGGGACCCCAGTACACGTCCTCGTCGGGCTCCCAGACGTCCGCGCGGCCGCCGCCGAATCCGAAGGTCTCGAAGCCCATCTGCTCCAGGGCGACGTTGCCGGTGAGGATCATGAGGTCGGCCCACGAGAGGTTCTGGCCGTACTTCTTCTTGACCGGCCACAGCAGGCGACGGGCCTTGTCGAGGTTCCCGTTGTCCGGCCAGCTGTTGAGGGGGGCGAAGCGCTGCTGCCCGGCCCCGGCGCCGCCGCGGCCGTCGCTGATCCGGTAGGTGCCGGCGCTGTGCCACGCCATCCGGATCATGAACGGGCCGTAGTTGCCGAAGTCGGCCGGCCACCAGTCCTGCGAGGTCGTCAGCACGTCCGCGATGTCCTGCTTCACGGCGGCGAGGTCGAGGGTCCTGAACGCCTCGGCGTAGTCGAACTCCTCGCCGAGGGGATTGGCCACCGCGGGATTCTTGGCGAGGATCTTCAGATTGAGCCGCTCCGGCCACCACTGGCGGTTTCCCCCGCCCTGAGTCGGGTGGGGGGCGCGCCCGTGCGCGACGGGGCAGCCACCTCCGCCTTCTTCCTTCGCGTCGGTGACGATTGCGTCATGGTTCTCGGACATGGGAATCCTTCCGGACTGGGCGGATCGCGTTGCTCAGGAACTGCGGGCGGTGGAGCGGTCGGGGCACAGGATCTGAACGGGGGTGCCCACGCGATCGCTCACCCCGGAGGCGGTCGCCCCGGCAACTCCGAGGCGGTCACCGCCCCGGAGGGTCTCGAGCGGCGTGACGCGGGCAGTTGTCATCCGCTGGACAGCATCGCGCAGGTCCCTGGTGATGGTCCCCTCACGTCGCCCTCCTGCCGTAATGGAGTCTTCCTGTCCCTTGGCTATCGCCGGAACTGATCCTACGATGGATAGAGTCCAGGTCAACAAGAACACCAGACTCGTACTCAATCGGAGGTCGGACACTCACCGGTGGACGTCGGGTATCCCGCCAAGGCTGAATAGGTGAACCGATATGAGTGACCTGCTGGAGCGACTGCGAGGACGTGGCTGGCGGATGACCTCCCAGCGGCGTGTCGTCGCGGAGGTGCTCGACGGCGACCACGTGCACCTCACCGCCGACGAGGTGCACGCGCGTGCGGTGCAGCGACTGCCCGAGATCTCCCGAGCGACCGTGTACAACGCCCTGGGTGAGCTGGTCGCCCTGGGCGAGGTCATCGAGGTCTCCACCGTCGGCCGTGCCAAGCGCTTCGACCCCAACGCGCACCGCCCGCACCAGCACCTGGTGTGCTCCAAATGCGGCGATGTCCGGGATGTTCACCCGACCGGCGATCCGCTGGCCGATCTCCCGGTCGATGAGCGGTTCGGCTTCGCGGTGTCCGAGGCCGCGGTCACCTACCGCGGGCTGTGCCCGTCCTGCGTCCCGGTGTCCTGATCCGCGGGTGGCGGGTGCGGCAGCACCTCCTGGGCCCTGGGCCGCAGTTCGGCCCTGACGGCGCATCGGCGTTCGCCCGCCCTTCACGGGGCCGGGCCGCCCGTTGGCGCACGTGGCCGGAGCCGCGCGGGACGCTCCGGGCCCCGGACACCGCGTCATCGGTGCCGACGCCCGATTCCGCCGGCGTGAGGTATCTCCCACCTGCGTGAGCTATCTCCCGCTGGTGGGAGATCGACGTCAACGCTACTGATCGGTACCGTCCACGGGGACAGCGGATGCCGATCCCGGCAGCCGGAATGACATCGCCACCTGGGGCCGCTGTGCCCGCAACACGACAGGGGACATTGATGTTCCGCAAGGTATTGGTCGCCAACCGGGGCGAGATCGCGATCCGCGCGTTCCGTGCGGCGTTCGAGCTCGGCATCTCCACCGTGGCCGTGTTCCCCCATGAGGACCGCAACTCGCTCCACCGCGCCAAAGCCGACGAGGCATACCAGATCGGCGAAAAGGGTCATCCGGTGCGGGCCTACCTCTCGGTCGACGAGGTGATCAAGGCCGCGCGCAAGGCGGGTGCCGACGCGGTCTACCCCGGATACGGCTTCCTGTCGGAGAATCCCGACCTCGCCGCCGCGTGCGCCGAGGCCGGGATCACCTTTGTCGGACCGCCGGCTTCCGTTCTGCACCTGACCGGCAACAAGTCCCGTGCGGTGGCGGCCGCCCGCGAGGCCGGGGTTCCCGTCCTGAAGTCGTCGGAGCCGTCGACCGACGTGGACACGCTGGTCGGTGCGTCCGACTCCATCGGGTTCCCGGTGTTCGTCAAGGCCGTCGCCGGCGGCGGCGGGCGGGGAATGCGGCGTGTCGCCGAGCCCGCCGAGCTGCGGGAGTCGATCGACGCGGCGATGCGCGAGGCGGAGTCGGCGTTCGGTGACGCCACCGTCTTCCTCGAGCAGGCCGTCATCAACCCGCGCCACATCGAGGTGCAGATCCTCGCCGACGGCCAGGGTAACGTCGTCCACCTGTACGAGCGGGACTGTTCGCTGCAGCGGCGCCACCAGAAGGTGGTCGAGATCGCGCCCGCGCCGAACCTCGACCCCGAGCTGCGCGCGCGCATCTGCGCCGACGCCGTGGCCTTCGCCAAGCACATCGGGTACGTCAACGCGGGCACCGTGGAGTTCCTGGTCGACGAGCGCGGCAACCACGTCTTCATCGAGATGAACCCCCGCATCCAGGTGGAGCACACGGTCACCGAGCAGGTCACCGGCCGGGACCTGGTGATCGGGCAGCTGCGGATCGCCGCGGGGAAGTCACTGCCGGAACTGCGCCTGACGCAGGAAGACATCGTGCTCACCGGCACCGCCATGCAGTGCCGTATTACCACCGAGGACCCCGCCAACGGCTTCCGTCCCGACACCGGCACCATCTCCGCGTACCGTTCCCCGGGCGGCCCCGGGGTGCGGCTCGACGGCGGCACCGTCCACACCGGTGCCGAAGTGTCCGCCCACTTCGACTCGATGCTGGTCAAACTGACCTGCCACGGCCACGACTTCGCCAACGCCGCCCGCCGCGCGCGGCGCGCGATCGCCGAGTTCCGTATCCGCGGAGTCGCCACCAACCTGCCCTTCCTGGGCGCCGTGCTCGACCACCCCGGCTTCCGCGAGGGCCGCATCACGACGAGCTTCATCGCCGAGCACCCCGAACTGATCCGGGCGCGCCCCTCGGCGGACCGCGGAAGCCGCATGCTCACGTACCTCGCCGAGACGACCGTCAACCGTCCCCACGGCCCGCGGCCCCAGGTCATCGACCCCGCCCTCAAGCTCCCGTCGGTCTCCCCGGGCACACCGTTCCGCGACGGATCACGGCAGCGCCTCGCGGCACTCGGGCCGGAGGCGTTCGCTGCGGAGCTGCGTGCGCAGCGGGCCGTCGCGGTGACGGACACGACCTTCCGCGACGCCCACCAGTCCCTGCTGGCCACCCGGGTGAGGACGCGCGACCTGCTGGCCGTCGCCCCGCACGTCGCCCACACCGCCCCGGAGCTGTTGAGCCTGGAGTGCTGGGGCGGCGCCACCTATGACGTGGCCCTGCGCTTCCTCGCGGAGGATCCCTGGGAGCGGCTCGCGGCCCTGCGGGAGGCGGTGCCCAACATCTGTACGCAGATGCTGCTGCGCGGGCGCAACACCGTCGGCTACACGCCCTACCCCGTCGAGGTGACCGAAGCCTTCGTCGCCGAGGCGGCGGCCACCGGCATGGACATCTTCCGGATCTTCGACGCCCTCAACGACGTCTCGCAGATGCGTCCCGCCATCGACGCCGTACGGTCCACCGGCACCGCGCTCGCCGAGGTCGCCCTCTGCTACACCGCGGACCTGTCGAACCCGGCCGAAAAGCTGTACACGCTCGACTACTACCTTCGACTCGCGGAAGAGATCGTCGAAGCCGGCGCGCACGTCCTGGCCATCAAGGACATGGCCGGCCTGCTGCGCCCGCCCGCCGCCCGCACCCTGGTGACCGCGCTGCGCGAGCGCTTCGACCTTCCGGTGCACCTGCACACCCACGACACCGCGGGCGGCCAGCTCGCCACGCTGATCGCCGCGATCGACGCGGGCGTGGACGCCGTGGACGCAGCCGTCGCCTCGATGGCGGGCACCACGAGTCAGCCGTCGCTGTCCGCGCTCGTCGCGGCCACCGAGCACACCGAGCGCGCGACCGGGCTCTCGCTGGACGCGGTCGGCGGACTCGAGCCGTACTGGGAAGCCGTGCGCAAGGTCTACGCGCCCTTCGAGTCAGGGCTGGCCTCGCCCACCGGACGTGTCTACCACCACGAGATTCCCGGCGGGCAGCTGTCGAACCTGCGTCAGCAGGCCATCGCGCTCGGCCTCGGCGACCGCTTCGAGCTGATCGAGGACTGCTACGCGGCGGCCGACCGGATGCTGGGCCGGCTGGTCAAGGTGACCCCCTCCTCGAAGGTGGTGGGCGACCTCGCCCTGCACCTGGTCGGAGCCGGGGTCAGTGCGGCCGACTTCGAGTCCGACCCCGGCAAGTTCGACGTACCGGACTCGGTGGTCGGATTCCTGCGCGGCGAGCTGGGCGACCCGGCCGGCGGCTGGCCCGAGCCGTTCCGTACGCGCGCACTCCAGGGCCGCCCCGCGCAGTCCGAGGCCGTGACCCTGTCGGAGGAGGACCGCGAGGGACTCGGCCGGAACCGGAAGGCGACGCTGAACCGGCTGTTGTTCCCCGGCCCGACCAAGGAGTTCGACGCCCACCGCGAGGCCTACGGCGATACGTCCGTACTGCCCACGCAGGACTTCTTCTACGGTCTGGAGCCGGACACCGAGCACACGGTCACCCTGGGGGCCGGTGTCACGCTGCTGATCGAGCTGGAGGCGATCTCGGAGGCCGATGAGCGCGGCTTCCGTACGGTGATGGCCACGCTCAACGGCCAGTTGCGACCGGTCGCGGTGAGGGACACGTCCGTCGCCACCGAGGTCAAGGCCGCGGAGAAGGCCGAGCGGGGCAACGACGGGCATGTCCCGGCGCCGTTCGCGGGCGTCGTGACGCTCCAGGTGGCGGAGGGCGATGCGGTGTCGGCAGGTCAGACGGTCGCCACCATCGAGGCGATGAAGATGGAGGCCTCCATCACGGCCCAGCGCGCGGGTACGGTCGCGCGTCTCGCGATCGGACGGATCCAGCAGGTCGAGGCGGGCGATCTGCTCATCGAGATCGGCTGACACCGGCTCCTTCATGACGGAAGGCCGGCCCGGGCGAGGTTCCCGGGCCGGCCTTCCGTCATGCGCGCCGTGTCACCCGGCGGCCGGGGTCGCTTCCGCCTCGATGCGGCGCAGCCGTTCGGCGTCGCAGGTGCGGGGGCAGGTGTCGCACGCCTCCGCGGGACGGATGGTGTAGTAGAGGCAGCAGCCCGCCCGGTCCCGCGTCGGGTACGACCTGCCGTCCGCGCCCGTCAGGTCCCGGAAACCGGCGCCGGCGGGGAACGGAGAGACGGGCCCCGGCAGCAGCCGTCCGGCCGCGCCGACCGCCCGTTCCTCCTCGCCGAGCATGCGTCCCACGTACCAGATGCCCGAGACGAGGTCGTCCTCGACCATGCCCCACAGCGCCCGGGGCCCGCGACGCACCCGGGGGCCCAGAGCCGCGCACAGGGGGCGCACCAGATCGGCGACCGCCGTCCGCAACGCGTCGCCGAGCGCAGCCTCGTCGGACACCCGGCGCACCCCTGGGAGCCCCTCGGCGGGGTCGCCCGGCAGACAGGCGAACGTACCGGGCACAACCTGGTACCGGTCCTCGCACCGGCCGATCCGCACATCCTCCGGCCGGGGCAGCGGAACCCGGCGGTCCAGGTACCAGGGCCCGCTGAGCAGCAGGCACAACGACCAGAGGCAGTCGTGCAACAGGCGGGAGGCCACGACGTCGGGGCGCGCCCGGTGGTCGTAGCGCTGCGTGATCCGGGCGGCCTCCATCTCGAGGAAGGTATCCAGCAATCCGGGCCGGAGCGCCAGTTCGGCGACATCGACCCAGCTCTGCCCGGCCGGCGCACCCGGCCCCGCGACCTCCGCGTCCAGCCCCGGACAGAGAGCGGTGAGGCGGCGGTAGGTGGAGGCGAGGAGGGCGGAGGCGCTCTCGGCGGGCCGGAGGGACGCCGGTGCCGGGGCGAGGATCACGGAAGGCTCCTAGAGGGGGTGCGCATATGCGCAGGGGCGATCCGCGAGAAGGGCGGCAGCCCCGGCGGAGCGAGTGACTTAGGGGAGGCTCACCTTACTACCGATCGAGCCGCAGGTCGACGAACCCCTCGCGCGTGTCGACCAGTTGGCAGAAGTAGGTTTGCCTAACCTAAGCTCCCTTTCGTTTCTCGTCGTACCCGCGCGCCGGAAGTGACCGCCCATGCAGACGTACCTGCTTGCCCTCAATCCGACCGATTCGGTCACCAGCGGCTTCCTGCCGGCTGCCGGGCGGCTCGGCCTGTCCGTGACACTGCTGACCGACCAGCCGGAGGCGTACGGGCCACCCGGTGCCCTCGGGCCGGACGTGGATGTCGCCTTCTGCGACGTCCGCGACCACCGCGCGGTGATCACACACATCTCCCGGCACGGGCAGCCCGCCGCCGTCTTCACCAACAGTGACCACCTCCAGACCCAGGGCGCGCTCGCAGCCGAGTTCTTCGGCCTGCCCGGCAAGAGCTGGCGGGCCGCGCTGCGCACCAAGGACAAGGCCCTGATGCGCCGCCACCTCGCCGCTGCCGGGGCCGAATCCGTCCGTTCCGTCGAGATCCTCCCCGGACAGTCGCCGGCCGCGTGCGTCGAGGCGGGGGGAGTGGTGTATCCCTGCGTCGTGAAACCGCGCGACGGCGTCGCCAGCGAGGATGTCGTACGCGCCGAGGACCCCGCCGAACTCCTACGACTGTGCGCGGAGATCCGTGCACGCCGGCCGGACGCCGCCCTGGTCGTCGAGGAGTTCCTGCCCGGCGAGCTGTACACCCTGGAGACCCTGGGTGACGGCCGGCGCCTGCACGTCCTCGGCGGATTCCACACCCGTCTCTCGCCTCCGCCCCACTTCATCGAAGAGCGGTTGACCTATCTACCCGACCACCCTGCCCCCGTACGCGATCAGATCGTGGAACAGCTCGCGCTGCTCGGTGTGGGATTCGGCTCCTGTCACACGGAGTTCGTCGTCCACGAGGGCCGGGCGCGCATCATCGAGGTGAACTACCGAGCCATCGGCGACCACGGCGACCTGCTTCTCGCCGAACTGCTCGACATTCCGCTCTTCGATCACATCCTGGCGACCCATCTGGGTGAGGCCCTGCCGGAGGGCCTCGGCGCCCGCACGGAGCGGGCCGCCCGGATCGACTCCCCGTGCGCCGACCGGGCAGGGGTCCTCACCTCGGCGCCCGGCGCGGTCGACCGGGCGGAGGGAGGCGTA
Source organism: Streptomyces sp. NBC_00887 (assembly GCF_045207585.1). Classification (NCBI taxonomy): domain Bacteria; kingdom Bacillati; phylum Actinomycetota; class Actinomycetes; order Kitasatosporales; family Streptomycetaceae; genus Streptomyces; species Streptomyces sp. NBC_00887. The sequence goes on along the minus strand of NZ_CP108788.1, from coordinate 2,634,224 downwards.
CGCCTGACCTACCGGCCCGTCCGCCTGACCGGCGAGCGCCACCCGCTGCACCGCACCAACCGCGACTACCTCGGCATCCTGCGGACCATCGGCCCCGACCAGGACTCCGTGGACAACGCCGCGGACGCGTTCCTCGCCGCCCAGCGGTGGGAGATCACTCCGTGACCGCCGACCGGCCCCGCACCTCCGGCGAATCGGGGGCGGCCCGGTCCGGTGACGCCGAACCCCCGGCCGCAGCCCACCAGCTGCTGCGCGTTCTCGGTGCCCTGCTGCGCGAGGACGTGGCCGGGCTGCGCACCCGTACCATCCTCCTCCACCGCGCCGACGGCCCCTGGCTGCGGCTCGCCACCGGTCCCGGCCGCGCCCTGCTCCTCCCCGTGCGGGAGGACGGCTTCCAGGGGACCTGGGGCGCCCGGCTGCCCCTCCTGCGCCAGGAGCCGGACGGCACCGACCTGGCCACCGCCGACGAGGTGCTCGCCGCTCTGGCCCGGCTCGCCGCGCCGGAGGACGCGCCCGGCTACGCGGCCTTCGCCGAGGAGTGCCGCAGCGACCTGGCGGCCCGCCGACTGCACGCCGCGACCCAGGACCCGGTCCTCGCCCGACTGACGGACCGTCACGGGCCTCACCCGGCCCACTGGCGCGGCCACACCGGAGCCCTCGCCCACGACACCCTCGCCGCCCGGACCGACCACCCCGTGCACCCCGTATCGCGGGGCAGGAAGGGTCTGGGGGAGCGGGAACTGCGGGCGTACGCACCCGAGTTCCATCCCCGCTTCGCGCTCCGCTGGCTGTCGTTGCCCGCCGGGCGGGTCACCCTGGCCCCCGGAACCAGGTCCGGCGTGGTCCCGGCCCCGCACACCGACTCGGAGACCGGAGGTGTACCCCTGCACGACGGCTGGCCCACGCCCGCCGAGCTGGAACTGCCCGCCGGCCACCACGAGGGGCACGTCCTGCTGCCCGTCCACCCCCTCACCGCCGACGGCCGCCTTCGCGAGGCCCTGGCCGGGGCCGGTCTCGCCGGGTACGCGGTCCTCGCCGAGCGGCCCCTGCTCGACGCCGTCCCGACCCTGTCCATGCGGACCGTCGCGCTCGCGGGCCGGCCCGACACCCACCTCAAACTCCCTCTCGCCACCGCCACCCTGGGGCTGCTCAACCGGCGTACCGTCACCCCTGGTTCACTGCGCGACGGTGCCGCCGGGCAGCGCCTGCTGGAGGGCGTACTGCGCCGAGAACCCCGCTTCGTGGGGCGCGTCCTGCTCGCCGACGAGACCAGCTACGCCCACGCCGGGCACGAACTCCTCGCCGTACTCCGCCGCACCCAGCCGGCCGGACTCGACGACGCCGCCGTCCTCCCGCTCGCCGCACTGCCGGCACCCGCCCCCGACGGGCGCCCGGTCATCGAGCACCTGGCCGACCGCTTCCACGGTGGCGACCCGGTCGCCCTCGCCGACGCCGTCCTGACCCTGCTGCTGGACTGGCAGACGACCCTCTTCGGCCACGGCATCGCCCTGGAGTCCCACCAGCAGAACGTCTCCCTCGTGCTCGGCGGCGGAACGGACGGGCCCCGGCTGCTCCTCAAGGACAACGACGGTCCGCGCGTCCACACCCGGCGGCTCGCCGAGGCATGGGGGTGCGCGGAGCCCACCGCCAAGAGCCTCGGCTTCGCCGACGGGCGGATCTGCGGCACGAAGGACGCGCCCGTCGCCGACCTGTTCACCACCATCACCGTCCACCTGTGCGCGGGCTCCCTGGCCTTCGGCCTCGCCGCACACGGCACCGCGCCCCTCGACCGGCTCCTCGGGCTGATACGCGACCGGCTCTCGGAGGCGATCGACCGGACCGCCGCCACCAGGCCCGGCGCCGCGGCCGTGCTGCGCGCCCGCGTCCTCGACGCACCCGAGCTGCCCGTGAAGGCCATGGTGACGGCCGGCACCCTGCTCACCAAGGCCCGGTCCGGCGCCGCCGACATCAACAAGCACTACACCACCGGCCCCAACTACCTTTTGCGGAAGGCATGAACACCGATGCCCAGCACCACCACGCCCCGCAGCCAGGCCCGCACACCGGTACACCAGCCCACCGCCGACGAAGCGGTCGGCCACACCCTCCTCAACTGCCTTCTGCGTGAGGCGACCGCGCCGCAGGACCGTACCCTCGCAGACGGCCGACTCGTCCTGCGCCTGCCACGCCACGACACCCTTCTGCGGGTCGGCGTACGCCGCGCCTCCCTCCTCGGCGCCCACCGCTTCACCGGCCCCGTGAGCATCCGGGAGGGCCTGCCGGGCGGCGCATGGACGGCGATCGGATGGCAGCGGCTCGCCGAACTGGTGCACGCCGAACTCTCCCTGCGCACCGGCACGGAGAACGACGAGTTCCTGGCTCAGGTGTCCGCCAGCCACCTCGCGGTCGCCAGCGCCCTCGCCCGCCGGGCCACCGCCTCCGCCCCCGGGGACGCAGTGGCCCGGCAGGATCCGCTCGCCGCCTACCTCGCCTCCGAGCAGTCCCTGCTCCTCGGCCACCGCTTCCACCCCACGCCCAAGGCGCACGGCGGAGACCCCGACGCCTGGACCGCGTACGCCCCGGAGGAAGGTGCCCGCTTCCCGCTGCGGCTGCTCGCCGTCCGGGAGCGGTTCCTCGCCGAGGAGACCGCCGAGCCCGGGGGAGCGGCGGCCCTCGACCGGGCGGGAGAGGCACCGCCCGGATACCGGCTGCTGCCCGCGCACCCCTGGCAGTTCCGACTGCTGGGCGGCCACCCCGCCCTGCTGGCCGCCCTCGCCCGGAAGGACGTGCTCGACCTCGGTCCGGCAGGGGCACCCGTCACCCCCACCGCCTCCGTGCGCACGGTCCACGACGGGCACGCCTTCCTGAAGTTCAGCCTGGACGTGCGCATCACCAACTGCCTCCGGAAGAACGCCTCGTACGAGCTCACCGGTGCCGTCGCCCTGACCCGGCTGCTCGCCCCCGTCCTCGCCGACCTCGCCCGGCGCCACCCCGCCGCCGCCGTGCTCCGCGAGCCCGCCTACCGCTCCCTCGCCCTGCCCGGTGCGGACGGCCGCCCCGACCGCACCCTGCTCGAAGGCTTCGGTGTGATCGTCCGGGAGGGCCTCGCCCGCCACACCCCGACGGGCACAACCCCACTGCTGGCCGCGGCCGTTGCCGACGAGTACCCGCTCGGCCCCGGCCGGGTCTCCGAACTCCTGGCCGGCGCCGGACCCGACGAGGCCGCCGAGTGGTGGCGCCGCTACACCGCCCTGCTCGTCCCGCCCGTCCTGACCGCGTACTTCCGCCACGGCGTGGTACTCGAACCGCACCTCCAGAACGTCGTCGTCTGCGTCGGCCGCGACGGCTTCCCGGAGCGGGTTCTCTTCCGCGACCTCGAAGGCACCAAACTCCTGCCCGACCACCACGCCGCGGCGCTGCGCAGGCTTCCCCGCGAGGTCGCCGGTCCCCTCACGTACGACCGCCGGCGCGGCTGGGACCGGGTCGTCTACTGCCTGTTCGTCAACCACCTCGCCGAACTCCTCGCCGCTGTCGCCGACCTGCACCCCGAGACCGAACCCGCGCTCTGGCGGCAGGTGCGCACCACACTGGAACAGAGCGCCGACTCCCTCGGCCGCCCGGCCCAGCTGAGGGCCCTCCTGGCGGGGGCACCGCTGCCCGCCAAGGCGAATCTGCTCACACGCTGGCGCCGCTCGTCGGACCGCGACGCGGGATACGTCCGCCTGTCGTCCCCGCTGGCCCCGCGACCTTCCGGCGGGCCCCACGCCCCCTGACCCCGTGCCGCTCCGGCCGATCAGCAGCCCGGCCCGCCGACGACGAACGGATCACCGTTGCCCGCCTCCCTGCTCAACCCCGCCGTACGGGCCGAGGCCCGCGCCCTCGAACCCGGTGAACTTCCCTGCTACGTGTATGACCTGACGGCCTTGGATCTCCACGCAGCGGCTGTGCGCGCAGCCCTGCCGCGAACAGTGGAGCTGTACTACGCGGCGAAGGCCAACCCCGAACCGGAGGTCCTCGCCACCCTCGCCCCGTGGACCGACGGCTTCGAGGTGTCCTCCGGCGGCGAACTCGCCCATGTCCGTACTGCCGTGCCGGGGCAGCCCCTCGCCTTCTCCGGCCCGGGCAAGACCCCCGACGAACTCGCTGCCGCACTGGCCGCCGGGGTGGAGCGCGTGCACGCCGAAAGCCTCCACGAGGTGCGGATGCTCCGGGCGCTCGCCGCCCGTTCCCCCGTGCCGGGCCGCTCTCCCACCCGGGTGCTGCTCCGCATCAACCCGGCCGTTCCCGACGGGACGCTGAAGGGCAGCGCACTCACGATGGGAGGGCGGCCCACACCCTTCGGCATGGGGACCGAAGAGGCATCGGAAGCGCTGCGCCTGCTCACCGGCGACGACTGCCCCGGGCTCGAAGCGGCCGGATTCCACGCGCACCTGGCCAGCGGTCTGCCTGCCGACGCCCTGCTGCGGGTGGCGGAGGCGATCGTGGACGCGGCGTCCGGTCTGGCACGCCACCACGGGACGGCGCTTCCGGAAGTCGTCGTGGGCGGCGGTATGGCCGTGGACTACACCCGCCCCGCCGATCGCTTCGACTGGGCCGCCTACGGCGCGGGCCTGGGCGCCCTGGGCCGGCGTCGCCCCGGCGTGCGCCTGCGCGTCGAGCCCGGCCGTGCCCTGACCGCTTACTGCGGCTGGTACGTGACCGACGTACTGGACGTGAAACGCAGCCACGGGGAGGACGTGGCCGTGGTCCGCGGCGGCACCCATCACTTGCGGACGCCGGCTGCCAAGGGACACGACCAGCCGGCGGAGGTGGTGCCCGTCGAGCCGTGGCCCCACCCATGGCCGCGCCCGGCGGCGGAGGGCGGCCGGGTGACAGTCTCCGGTCAGCTCTGCACGCCGAAGGACGTACTCGCCCGAGGGCTGGAGGCGGCCGGGCTCAGGGCGGGGGACCGGGTGGTCTTCGCGCTGGCAGGCGCGTACGCCTGGAACATCTCCCACCGCGACTTCCTCATGCACCCACCGCCGGGCTTCCGATTTGTCGGCGGGTCGGGGACGCGGAGCCCCGGAGGATGTTAACTTAGGCAAGCCTAACCTAAGGAGACGATATGGCAGCCGCCCCTGCCCGCACCGCCGAGCTGTCCCACGCGGAGCGGATCCGCTCTGTCATCGCCGCCGCGGGCTCGCTCGGCCTGACCACCGCCGGCGCGTCCTACGACCTCATCGCCATGCACACGGTCGAGCACGGGCGGCTCACGCTCCGCGTGCCCGAAGACACGCCGCTCACCGCCGAGATGGTGTGTGCTCCGCACAACGCGCTGGGCGCGCTCGTGGAGTTCAGTGACGTCGCGCCCGTCCGGGCACGGGACCGGATCCGCGCCCGGGTCACGCTGTCGGGCTGGCTGACGAGGTCGGACCGGGGACACGGGAACGTCCTGGTCCTGGATCTGGACCCGGCGCGCGTCGGCATCCAGTGGCACGGGCGCGTCGAACCCGTGGGGATCGACGAGGTGTTCCGTGCGGAGCCGGACGCCCTCGCGCTCCAGGAGGCGGCCATGCTGGGCCATCTGGACGACGAGCACCACGACGTGGTGGCCAGGCTCGCCCGCCTGGCCGCCCCCGCGGTGCGCCGGGGAGTGGTCGACGTCCGCCCGTACGCCATGGACCGGTACGGTTTCACCCTCCGCTACGAGTACGCCCAGGGCCACCGCGACGCCCGACTCCTCTTCCCGGCCCCGGTGCGCGACGCCGCGGAGGTCGGGGTCCAGGTGGAGGCCCTGCTCGCCCACGCCCGCCACTGCCGGGGTGCCTCCCACTCCTGAAGACCCGTCCCTGAGGCTCGGGCGGCCCCGCCTCAGCCGTGCAGCCGCACCGGCAGCGTCCGCACGCTGTTGCCCACGAAGGACGCGTGTCGCGGCAGTTCGGGCTCGGGGACGGCGAGATCGAGGTCGGGGAAGCGCGAGAACAGCTGCTCGAGTGCGACCGTGCTCTCCATCCGGGCCAGGGGTGCGCCCATGCAGTAGTGCGCGCCATGGCCCAGCGAGAGGTGCCGGGCCTCGCCGTCGCGGGTGACGTCGAAGCGTGCGGCGTCCGGCCCGTGGGCCTGGGTGTCGCGGCCCGCCGCGGAGTAACCGGCCAGCACCGGCGTCCCCCTGGGTATCACGGTGCCGCCGAGCGACAGGTCGCGGATCGGGTAGCGGAACGGGAAGTAGCTGACCGGACTGTCCCAGCGCAGCGTCTCCTCGACCACGTCCGACCACGTCGCCCGGCCCGCCCGGACCAGGGCGAGCTGATCCCGGTGGGTGCACAGGGCCCGTACGGCATTGGTGATCAGATTGAGCGTCGTCTCGTGCCCGGCGATGATCATGAGCATCAGGGTGCCGATCAGCTCGAGCGGGCCGAGCCGGTCACCGTCCTCCTCACGGGCCGCGATCAGCGCGCTGGTGAGATCGTCCCCCGGATCCTCCGTCCGGGCGGCGGCCACCGCTGCCAGCACCTCGACCATCTCCCGGTTGGCCGCTATCGCCTGCGCGGGGCCGATGTCCGTGGCGACGACCTGGTTGGACAGGTGGTGCAGCCGGTCATGATGTCCGGCGTCCACGCCCAGCAGTTCACAGATGACACCCATCGGCAACGGCAACGCGAAGTGCGTACGCAGATCGGCGACACCGTCACCGGCGGCCGCCCCTTCGAGGTCGTCCAGGAGAGAAGCAGTCAACGCCTCGACGCGCGGGCGCATCTCCTCGACGCGGCGGGTGGTGAACGCCCTGCTCACCAGAGACCTCAGGCGCCGGTGATCGGCGCCGTCGGCGGTGGTCATCCCCTGCACCGTGGCGAACGTCTTCAGCGGCCAGCCGTCGGCGATCTCACCGGCTTGGAGCGCCGCGAAGTGCTGGGCGTTCTTGGCGACATCGGGGTGCGACAGGAACTCCTTGAGCGCGTCATGCCCCAGGACCGCCATGCCCTCCACCCCGCCCGGAAGGGTCACCGGAGTGACGGGACCCTGGGCAAGGAGTCGGGCGTTTGCCGCGTGCGGGCAGCCGCCTGCCGGGTCCATACGGTGCGGCTGGTCCACCGCGGAGTTCACCGGTGACGTGTTCAACAGGGCTCTCCAGACTGAAGAATGAGTGGGTTCGGAGCACGCCGCGGTGGGCGGCGGGTGGTGACCGGGGCCGTCATCGTCTGTGGGACACCCCCATGTCGATGAGATGACGCTTCGTCACCCGGCCGTCGTACCGTCCCTCGACCAGATCCGCGATGCACCCGAGCAGCCCGTTCCTGGCTGCCTCCGGAAGATCTCGGTGGCCGGAGTAGGTCCGCAACACATAGTCCGATGTGGTGTAAGTGAGGTCCTGCTCGTAGCGCCGGAAGGCCGTGGGGCCGAACCGGCCGCTTCGCTCCACCTCCCTCGCGTGGTCCGACCCGTCGATGTCGGCGGCAGCGGGAAGCCTCAGCCCGGGGGGCGTCCGGGGGTCGAAGCGCTCGTAGCGTTGGACGTCGACGAAGAAGTCCTCGGTGCCGCCCCGCACATGCTGGCTGCGCACCACGGCGAGCGCGCCGCCCGGACGCAGCGCGTCTGCGGCCTTGGTCACCCGTACCGCGGGGTCGATCCAGTGGAACGCCGTCGCCGAGACGACCGCGTCGAACGGCTCCGGCGGCAGCGGCCAGCTCTCGAACCGGGCAGTCACCACCTCCACCGAAGCGGCCCCGGCCAGATTGCGGCGGGCGACCGCGGCCATGCGCGCGCCCGCCTCGACAGCCGTGATCCGACAGCCGCGCCCGGCCAGTGGCACCGTCGCCTGGCCGGTCCCGCAGCCCACCTCGAGCACGCGGCTGCCGGGGCGGGCACCGGCGAGTTCCGCGAGGCCGTCGTACAGCTCCGGCGGATATCCGGGCCTGGCCCGGTCGTACAGCTCCGCGTCCTCGTCGAAGATCCCGCCCAGGTGTACCCGCCGGGACTCCTCGGGCCTGTCGTCGCGTGGTGGGCGGTCGGTGTCGTCGGGCATGTGAGCAGGCTAGCGATGTCGGCCCGTTCCCGAGGGGTACCGGACGAACGGGTGGAAGGCCCTCGGACGATCAACGGCGCCGCAGCGACGGGTCGAGGAGCGCGGGCGGGGTGTCGAACTTCTCGTGCGCGGCGAGATCGACACCGGGAGCGACGATCGCGTCGATCGCATCGAGGACGTCGGCGGAGAGCACGGTGTCAGCGGCGGCGAGTTGCGCGTGCAGGTGGTCCAGCGTGCGGGGGCCGATGATCGCACTGGTCACCGCCGGATGCGCGGTCACGAAACCGAGCGCGAGCTGAATCATGGTCAGGCCGGCCTCCTCGGCGAGTCCGGCCAACCGCTCGACGGCATCGAGCCTGGCCCGGTTGGAGGGGATGGTGGTGTCGAAGCGTTCAGGCATGACCGTGGAGCGGCTGGTGGTGATCTCCCGGCCCTCGCGCACCGCACCCGACAGCCAGCCGGAGGCCAACGGGCTCCACACCAGCACACCGAGTCCGTACTGCTCGGTCACGGGCAGTACGTGGGTCTCGATGCCGCGCTGCAGGATCGAGTAGCTGGGCTGTTCGGTGACGTAACGGCCGAGGTGGAACTCGCGGGCGGCCCACTGGGCCTGTACGAGGCGGTAGGCGGGGAAGGTCGAGGAGCCGAAGTAGCGGATCTTTCCCGCGCGCTGCAGGTCGGTCAGCGCCGACAGCGTCTCCTCGTCACCGGTGCGCGGGTCCCACCGGTGGATCTGGTAGAGGTCGACGTGATCGACACCGAGACGGCGCAGGCTGTTGTCCAGCTCGGTGACCAACCAGCGCCGCGAACTGCCCTGGTGGTTGCGTTCGTCGCCCATCGGCATGTTCGCCTTCGTGGCCAGCACGATGTCGTCGCGGCGGCCGGCGATGGCTTTGCCGACCATCTCCTCCGACTCGCCGTCGCTGTACATGTCGGCGGTGTCGATGACGTTGATCCCGCCTTCGAGTGCGGCATCGACGACAGCGGTGGCCTCGTCCTGGGTGGTGCGCCCGATCCTGCCGAAGTTCATCGCGCCGAGCGTGAGGGAGCTGACCTGTACGCCGGTACGACCCAAGGTGCGGTATTGCATGATCGTTTTCCTCCATGGCGGGGGAGCGCGGCAGCAGCGCGGATTGGTTGCCGGGCCGCTGCTCTGACATGATGAGTAAGCGGAACCTTGCTCCGTTAACGATACGGAACGGCGTTCCGCTTTGGCAAGCCCGACAGTGGACGGAGTGGCGCGGTGAAGGACGACGACGAGGGGCCCGGGCGCGCGGCCCGGTCCAAGCGGGCGGACGCCCGGCGCAACGAGGAGACTCTGCTCGACGCGGCCGCCGCGGTGTTCGTCGCGTCAGGGGTGGAGGCGCCGGTACGTGACATCGCGGCCAGGGCCGGGGTCGGGATGGGTACGATCTACCGCCACTTCCCGACGCGGGCTGACCTCATCATCGCCGTCTACCGACACCAGGTCGACGCTTGTGCCGAGGCCGGCCCGGCCCTCCTGGAGGCCGCCGGGAGTCCGCACGCCGCACTGGGGCAATGGATCGACCTCTTCGTCGATTTTCTGGTGACGAAGCACGGGCTCGCTGCCGTACTGCAGTCCGACGACGCCGGGTTCGACACGCTGCACGCGTACTTCCTCGACCGCCTCGTGCCCGTGTGCACCCGACTGCTCGACGCCGCGGCCGCGGCTGGCGAGGTGCGGTCCGATCTGGAGGCCTACGCGCTCATGCGCGGTGTCGGGAACCTCTGCATCGGGGCGGACCGCGATCCCCGCTACGACGCCCGCCGACTGGTCGCACTCCTCGTCGCGGGGCTGCGCCGGCCGCAGTGACCATCGGCCTCGGGCCGTCCTTGGTTCTCCGGAGGGCGGCCTGCGAGCGCTCTCCACCCCTCATGCACGGGCGTATGACCAGAACATGATCCACCGGCCGGTAGGCACCTACCTGATTTGCCTAAAGGTATTAGGTAAATGCATCATGGATTCTGCCCAACGGGAGGAAACGCATGGTGCGCGCAGGGCTGAACGCGGAACGCCTGACCCGGGCCGGGGCGGAACTGGCCGACGAGGTCGGCTTCGAGCAGGTGACCGTCTCCGCGCTCGCCCGGCAGTTCGATGTCAAGGTCGCGAGTCTGTACTCGCACCTCAAGAACTCCCAGGACCTCAGGACCAGGATCGCGCTGCTCGCCCTGGAGGAGCTCGCCGACCGTGGCGCCGCAGCCCTGGCGGGACGGGCCGGCAAGGACGCCCTGGCCGCCCTCGCGAACGTCTACCGCGACTACGCCCACGAGCACCCCGGCCGGTACGCCGCGGCCCAGCTGAGGCTCGATCCGGAGGCGGCGGCCGCCAGTGCCGGCAGCAGGCACGCGCAGATGACACGCGCGATCCTCCGGGGCTACGACCTGGAGGAACCCGACCAGACCCACGCGGTCCGGCTGCTGGGCAGCTTCTTCCACGGCTACGTCAGCCTGGAGATGGGGGGAGGCTTCAGCCACAGCGCCCCGGACACCCAGGAGACCTGGACCCGGATGATGGACGCCCTCGACGCCCTGTTGCGGAACTGGCCCGCACCCTGAGGCTCCCTGCCCCGACGCACCCGAGCACTTCGATCAACAGGCTGAGACATGGACACCGAGCCCAACTGGATCACCACGCCCCTCACCGCTGACATCATCCGCGGGGCCCTCGATCTGGAACACACCGCGCAGGGCCTTCTGCCGCACCGGCTTCCCGCCTGGGCCCGCGCCCAGTGCGCCGACGGGCAACTGATGATGGCGGAGGCCCAGCCCTCCGGCGTACGGCTGGTGTTCCGCACCCGGGCGACCGCCGTCGAACTGGACACCCTGCCGACGAAGCGCGTCTACGTGGGTGCTCCGCCCCGCCCGGACGGCATGTACGACCTGCTCGTCGACGGCCGCCTGGCCGGCCGGGCCGGTGTGGCCGGTGGCAACACCCTGATCATCGACATGACCACCGGTTCGGTCGTGCGCGAGCCCGGCAGGGCAGGCACCCTCCGTTTCGCCGATCTGCCCGACGGCGACAAGGACGTCGAGATCTGGCTGCCGCACAACGAGACCACCGAACTGGTCGCGCTGCGCACCGACGCCCCCATCGAGCCCGCACCGGACCGGGGCCGCAAGGTGTGGCTGCACCACGGCAGTTCGATCAGTCACGGATCCGATGCCGCGGGCCCCACCAGCACCTGGCCCGCACTCGCCGCGTCCCTCGGCGGCGTGGAACTGATCAATCTGGGCCTGGCCGGCAGCGCGCTGCTCGACCCGTTCACCGCGCGGACCATGCGGGACACCCCCGCAGACCTGATCAGCGTCAAGATCGGCATCAATCTCGTCAACGCCGACCTGATGCGCCTGCGTGCCTTCGGCCCGGCGGTGCACGGCTTCCTCGACACCATCCGGGAGGGGCACCCGGCCGCGCCGTTGCTGGTCGTGTCGCCCATCCTCTGCCCGATCCACGAAGACACTCCCGGACCGGCCGCCCCGGACTTCAGCAACATCGGGGAAGGGAAGCTGAGTTTCCTCGCCATGGGCGACCCCGGGGACTCCACCCGCCTGACGCTCGACATCATCCGGCGGGAACTCGTCCGCATCACCACCGCGAGGGCCGCCGATGACCCCAACCTGCACTACCTCGACGGCCGCGAGCTCTACGGCGAGGCGGACTTCGCCGAACTGCCGCTGCCCGACCAGCTCCACCCGGACGCCGCGTCGCACCGTCGCATGGGCGAGCGCTTCGCCGCCGCGACCTTCGCCGGCACCGGCGCCTTCGCGGACAACAGCGCCTGAACCGACTGCTGTTCAGCCCGACCGGCGGGGCCCCGGGGAGCCGAAGGCCCGCCGGTACGCCTCGGGCGGCAGCCCCGTGACGCGAGTGAAGTGCCGCCGCAGAGTTGCGGCCGTCCCCATGCCCGTCCACACCGCGATCCGCTCGATGCCGGCGTCGCTCGACTCCAGCAACTCCTGTGCCTGGCGCACGCGCTGACTGAGCAGCCACCGCAACGGCGCCGTTCCGGTGACCGCGTGGAAGTGCCGGGCCAGGTTGCGGCTGCTCATCCCCGCCTGCCGGGCCAGGTCCTCCACCGTGAGCGGCTGGTCGAGCCGGGCGAGCGCCCAGGGAAGCAGGTCGGCGAGCGGGTGGTCGCGGCCGTGCGTCACCGGCGCGGGAATGAACTGCGCCTGGCCGCCGTCCCGATGGGGCGGGGTGACGAGGTGTCTGGCGAGCGCGTTGGCCACCGTCGCCCCGTAGTCGGAACGGACGATGTGCAGACACAGGTCCATGCCGGCGGCCTTCCCCGCCGAGGTGAGGACGTTGCCCTCATCGGTGAAGAGCACCCCGGCATCGACCCTGACGTGCGGATACCGCGCGGCGAGCACGTCCGTATGGGCCCAGTGCGTGGTGGCGCGGCGTCCGTCCAGGAGTCCGGCCGCGGCCAGGACGAAAGCGCCGGTGCACAGGGACACGATCCGAGCCCCCGCCGCGTGGGCGGCACGGACGGCGTCGACCAGATCCCCCGGCGGGTCCATGTCCACGCCACGCCACGCCGGGACGACCACGGTGTGCGCGTCGCCCAGGGCCTCCAGCCCGTGGGCGGTCTCGGCCCGGAACCAGCTCCCGACCCGTGCCCCGTCGGCCCCGCAGACGGTGAAGGAGTACCACGGGCGGGCCAGGTCGGAGTGGTCCGTGCCGAAGACCTCGCAGGCCGCGGCGGCCTCGAAGAGCATGCTGCCCTCGGTGAGGGCCATCACCACGTTTCGCATGTCCGAAACTGTACGCCCTTAGGCGTTTCAGCCACTGGCCTTATGCGGGGCGGGCGCGGAACATGGTGTCCGAGGGGCACTTTGCCCGTCGGACACAAGGAGACAGCGATGAGCCACACCTCTTCCGTACCTGCCGCACCGTCAGCCGGCGACCGTTCCGTGCTGCCGGTGGTCGCTGTCATCGGTGCCTATGGACACACCGGCCGCTTCGTCGTGGCCGAGCTGCTGCGCCGGGGCATGACACCACTCCTCGTCGGGCGGAACCGGAGCAGACTCGACGCGCTGCGGGACCTGGCCCCCGACGCGCCCGTACGTGTGGCGACCACCGAGGACGCGGCTTCCCTCGACCGTGCGCTCGACGGCGCCGCCGCGGTCGTCAACTGCGCCGGACCGTTTCTCGCGACTGCTCCCGCCGTGGCCGACGCGGCGCTCCGCGCGGGGCTCCCGTACCTGGACGTCTCCGCCGAACAGGGTGTCACCGCCGCCCTGTTCGACACGTACGCGGACGGGGCGCGGGAAGCCGGCGTCGTCCTCGTACCGTCCCTGGCCTTCTACGGCGGTCTGGGCGACCTGCTCGCCACCGCGGCCCTGGGCGACTGGCCGGACGCGGACGAAATCACCCTTGCGTACGGACTCGACAGTTGGCACCCGACGCCCGGCACACGGCTCACCGGAGAGAGCAACGCGGGGCAGCACCTCACCTACACGGGAGGCAGGCTCCAGCCCTTCGGCTACTCCCCGGACGTCTTCCCGTGGCGTTTCCCGGAGCCGCTCGGCACCCAGGACGCCAGTGCGTTCCCGGCGGCCGAACAGGTCACCCTCCCGCGCCACGTGCGGACACCGGAGGTACGCGCGGTGATGAACCTCGCGCCGTTGCAGGACCTCCGTGCGGAGGACACCCCGGCGCCCGTCCCCGCGGACGGCAGCGGACGCTCCGCACAGACCTTCCTCGTCGAGGCGGTCGTCCGCCGGGGCCAGGAGACACGCCGTGCCGTCGCCGGCGGGCGCGACATCTACGCCGTCACGGCACCGCTCGTCGTGGAAGCGGTCGCGCGGATCCTCGACGGGCGGTGCAAGGCAACGGGCGTGGCCGCGGCCGGTGAGGCGTTCGACGCCGGGAGCTTCCTGCGTGCGCTGACGCCCGAGCACCTCACCCGGCTCGACCTGCCCGACGAAGCGGACCGATCCTCTCAGCGGGCGTCCGCCGGTACGCCGCGGAACGTACGACGGTAGGCGAGCGGAGTCACGCCGATGGCCGTGTGCAGGTGCTGCCGCAACGACGTGCCGGTGCCGAAGCCGACCTGCGCGGCGATGTCGTCCACGGGAAGATCGGTCGATTCGAGCAGGTGACGTGCCCGCACGACCCGCTGCTGGATCAGCCAACGCCCCGGACTCATCCCCACCTCCTCGCCGAAGCGGCGGGCGAAGGTCCGCAGGCTCATGCGCGCGTGCCCGGCGAGTTCGGTCAGACTCAAGGGCTCGTACAGGTGCTCCAACGCCCACTGGCGGGTGGCGGCCGTACTGTTCGCGGACGCCCCGGGAACCGGCTGCTCGATGTACTGCGCCTGCCCGCCGTCCCGCCACGGCGGAACGACGCAGGCGCGCGCGACGTGGTTGGCGACGGTGCTGCCGTGGTCCTTGCGCACGAGGTGCAGGCACACGTCCACTCCTGAGGCCGCACCCGCCGACGTCAGAACGTCTTCGTCGTCGACGAAGAGCACGTCCGGATCGAGCGCGATGTGCGGGAACCACTCCCGGAAGAGCCGGGTGACGGCCCAGTGCGTCGTGGCCGGCCGGCCGTCGAGCAGCCCGGTCGCGGCGAGGACGAAGGCGGCCGTGCAGATCGACACGATGCGGGTGCCCTTCGGTACGGACGCGAGGGCCGCCGCGACCGGCGGCGGTACCTCCCGGGTGATGCGCGAGGTGTCGAAGGGCGGGATCACGACGGTGTCGGCCGTGGCCAGTGCCTCCGGTCCCTGCTCGACGGTGACCGAGAAGTCGGAGTTGGTGTGCACCGGACGTCCGTCGACGGTGCAGGTCACGACCTCGTACCGGCCGCCGGCGGCCCCGAAGATCCGGCTCGGGATACCCAGCTCGAACGGGTACACGCCGTCCAGTGCGAGCACGACGACGCGGTGTGGACGTCCCATGGCAGGATCCTGTCGAAAGGTGGCAATCATGCCATGGTACTCAACAGAAGCCGCCGCGATGCTGGACACATGAGTCACAGCACAGCGCACAGCGTTGCCCCGGCCGCAGCCACCATGCGCGCCATCAGCCAGAACACCTACGGAACCCCGGACGTCCTCGAGGAGGTCCGCCTGCCGCGGCCCGTCCCCGGGCCGAGCCAGATCCTGGTGGCCGTCCGCGCGGCCGGCGTCAACCCCACCGACTGGAAGCACCGGGAGGGCGGTCTCTTCCTCGACCGGCTGCCGCTCGTGCTCGGCTGGGACGTCTCCGGGACCGTCGAGGCCGTCGGCTTCGGCGTCACCCTCTTCAAGCCCGGTGACGAGGTCTTCGGAATGCTTCCGTACCCGTACGGACTCGGCTCCCACGCCGAGTACGTGAGCGGGCCGGCGCGGGCCTTCGCCCACAAGCCCGCCGGCATCGACCACATCCAGGCCGGGGCTCTCCCGCTCGCCGCTCTCACCGCTTACCAGGCACTCGTCGACACCGCCGGGGTCCGTGCCGGGCAGCGGGTCCTCGTCCACGCGGCCGCCGGCGGTGTCGGCCACCTCGCCGTCCAGATCGCCAAGGCCCGCGGCGCCCACGTCATCGGCACCGCGAGCGGTGCCAAGCACGACTTCGTGCGCTCGCTCGGCGCCGACGAGGTGATCGACTACCGCCATGTCGACTTCGCCGAAGTGGTCCAGGACATCGACGTCGTCCTCGACCCCCTGTCCGGGGACACCCGCGCCCGCTCCCTCGGAGTCCTGCGCCCCGGCGGCATCCTCGTCTCCCTGCTGCCGGGGACCGACCCGGGCGAGGCGGCCCGTGCGGCCGAGCTGGGCGTACGGGTCGAAACGATGCTCGTCGAGGCGGACCGGGCCGGTATGGAGGCCATCGCGGACCTCGTGGAAGCGGGCTCCCTGCGTGCCCACGTCGAGGCCGCCTTCCCGCTCGCCGAAGCGGCGAAGGCCCATGCCCTCGGAGAGACCGGCCGGACCACCGGCAAGATCGTGCTGGTCGTCGAGTCCCAGGACGTCTGACCTGGCGGCGCGGCCGTAGCCGGACCGGTGTCCGGCGCGGCCGCGCGCCCGACCGGTCCGCCCCGTCGACAGGCCGCCCAGATCAGGTTAGCGTTACCTAAGTTCCGACCGGTCGCCTGCCATCCGAGCGGCGGACAGCCCTGCCCAAGTGCCGGGCACGGACGATGAGATGGCCAGGAACTGCGACGACCGGTGACTGACTGCCCATGCTCTGTACGAGGCTGACGAACGCGCACATCCTCACCATGGACCCGGACCGCCCCGTCGCCCACGAACTGGGCATCTGGCACGGCCTGATCGTGGGACTCGACGACGAGGTGGCCGCCCTCCCCGCACGTGAGGTCGTCGATCTCCAGGGCGCCACCGTGCTGCCCGGGTTCATCGACAGTCACGTACACCTGGCATGGACCGGCCTCAGGGCGAGCACGCCCAGTGTCGCCCCGTGCGAGCGGGTCCAGGATGTCCTCGCCGTCGTCGCGGAGGCCGTCTCGCGGACACCTGCGCCCGGTGCCTGGGTCGACATCGCCGGGTACGACCAACGGGCCCTGGGGCGCCATCTGACCGCCGCGGAACTGGACCGGGTCAGCCAGGGACGCAAGGTGTTCCTGATGCACGACTCCGGACACGCCTGCGTGGTCAACAGCGCGGTCCTGGAGCTCCTTCCGGCCGACGTGGCGCAACAGGACGGCTTCCTGGCGGAGAGCGCCATGACCGCCGCCCGGAGACTGCGTCTGCCGTACTCCCAGGAGGAGCTCGCCGACGCGATCGAGTACGCGGCCCGAGGCTGCCTCGCCGAGGGCATCACCGCGTGCGCGGAAGCGGGCATCGGCGGCGGCCTCCTGGGCAACAGCCCCGTCGAAGCCGGGGCGTACCAACTCCTCCGGGAACAGGGCCGGCTGCCCCTGAGGGTTCAGCTCATGGCCGCGGGCGACACCCTGCGACCACGCGCCGCGCACCGCGACGACGGCATTCCGCGCGCCCTGGACCTGGGCCTGCGCACCGGGTTCGGCGACGACTGGCTCTCGCTCGGCGCGCTCAAGATCTACACCGACGGCGGCATGATGGCGCGCACCGCGGCGCTCACGTCCCCGTACGAGGGGATGACCCACACCGGGCAGCTCCAGGACGACCCCGACCGTCTCACGGAGCTCATCGTGGACGGCCACCTCGCCGGCTGGCAGCTCGCCGTCCACGCCATCGGCGACCGTGCCGCCGACCTGGCGCTGGACGCGCTGGAGCGGGCGCAACGGCTGAGGCCCCGGCCGGACGCGCGTCACCGCGTCGAGCACGCCGGGCTCATCAGGCCCGACCAGCTGCCGCGCTTCGCCCGTCTCGGCGTGAGCGCCGTGATCCAGCCCAACTTCCTGCGCTACTTCGGCGACGACTACGCGGCCGTCATGGGGGAGGAGCGGGCGGCATGGATGTACCGGGGCCGGGGATTCCTCGACCACGGCGTCACGCTCGTGGGCAGCTCCGACCGGCCCGTCACGGACGGTTCGCCGCTGCGCGCGATCCAGTTCATGGTCGAGCGGGCCTCCACCTCCGGCCTGCTGATCGGACCGGAGGAGGGCATCACCGTCGACGAGGCCCTGCGCGCCTACACCGTCGCGGGTGCCCACGCCTGCCGGTGGGACGACACCGCCGGCCCCCTCACCCCGGGCAGACGGGCCGACCTCGTGGTGCTCGGGGACGATCCGAGGCGCGTCGACCCTTCGCGGATCGGAGACATCGAGGTCGTAGCCACGTACGTGGCCGGCCGTGACACCAAGGAGACGGGAAAGCAATGAGTGAGCGAACGGAAGCGCCCGAACGGTGGGCAGGGCTGTGGCAGACGCCGGCGCCCACCGCCCGGTGGGTCATCTGGAACACGGACGGGACGAGCATGGTCTTCGACAGGGAGCTCAACATGCCTGCCGAGGTGGCCGACTCGGACCTGCGTGAGGTCCTGCGCAGAATGCGTGCGGCCGGGGCACCGGAGGACGACGAGTACCCGGGCCGTGCGTGCGCCTAGCGCGCGCTCGCCTCGCCCCGCGCGCAAGCGTTCGCCGACGGCGGGATATCCGGTTGCTCCGCCCGTACGCCGCTGGCAGGGTCCTGACCATGACGGCCTTCACCGCGCATGACGGGACCGAACGTGCCTTCCATGCGTTCGGAGCGGGCGCTCCGGTGCTCTGCCTTCCCGGCGGACCGATGCAGGACTCCGCGTATCTCGGAAACCTCGGGGGCCTCGCCGCGCACCGGCAGCTGATCATGCTGGACCTGCGCGGAACCGGGCAGTCGGCCGTACCCGAGGACGTCTCCTCCTACCGCTGCGACCGGCTCGTCGACGACGTCGAATCCCTGCGCGCCCACCTGGGTCTCGACACGGTGGACGTCCTCGCACACTCGGCCGGCGCCAATCTGGCCGCGCTGTACGCGGAGCGCCACCCGGGGCACATCGGCAGGCTCGCGCTGATCGCGCCGAGCGTCATGGCCGTCGGCATCACGATCACGGGGGAACTCCGGCGCGGGACGGCCCAACTCCGCCGGGACGAGCCGTGGTTCCCCGAGGCGTTCGTCGCCCTGGAAGCGATCGTCGCCGGCAACGCGACCTCCGAAGCGTTCGAAGCCATCGCCCCGTTCTTCCACGGCCGCTGGGACGAAGCGGCCAGGGCGTTCCGGGCTGCGGAGGCCGGTCAGAAGAACGCGGAGGCGGCGGGCGTGTTCGCTGCCGAGGGCGCCTTCGATCCGGACACCACGCGGGCCGCGCTCGCACGGTTCACCGCGCCGGTCCTCCTGCTGGCGGGAGAGGTCGACCTGAACTCCCCTCCGCCCGCGGTGACCGAGTTCGCCGGTCTGTTCCCGCACGCCGAGCTGGTCGTTCAGCCCGGGGCCGGGCACTTCCCGTGGCTCGACGATCCCGGCACGTTCGTGGCGGCCACCGCGGCATTCCTCGGATGACGGACGCCGCACCGTTGATCACGCCGTGGCGTCGGTCGGTTCCTCGTCGGAGTGGATGATCGAGACCTCGAGCTTGCGCAGCAGTCGCGCCAGCTGGCGGCACTCGGACGGCGAGAGCCCGCCGAGCATCCGGCGTTCGTTGTCGAGGTGCTCCGAGAACACGGTGTCCACCGTCGACAGACCCTTGTCGGTCAGACGGGAGTAGACGACCCGGCGATCGTCGGCGTCCCGCTCGCGGACGATGAGACCGTCCTTCTCCAGGCGGTCGATCCGCAACGTCACCCCTGCCGATGAAACCAGCCCGGTGTCCGCGAGCTGCCCGGCCGTCAGCCGGTAGGGAGCTCCGGACCGCCGCAGAGCGGTCAGCACGTCGAAGCCGGCCACGGAGAGGCCGTGACGCTCGATCGATGCCGTGAGCCTGGTGCTGTAGCGCAAAAAGGAACGGTGGAGGCGCGCGAGGACCTCGAGCGGACTGGTGTCCAGCTCGGGGCGTTCGCGCGCCCAGTCCTCGATCACGTTCGCGACGGCGTCCCGGTCCACCGGCTTCGATGCAGCCATGCCCATCCCCTCGTACAGCGCCCGCCAGCTTCTCACGGCACTGAGAATCTTACCGCTGAGGCGATGGGCCGGACCGGGGGAGGGGCCGCGCAGCCCGCATCACCTGCGCGAACGCCGCCTCAGTAGCTGGATCACCACGATGGTGACCAGTACCGCCGCCGTCGGCACGGCCGCCTTCCTGAGCAGCACGGGCAGCACCGCCGCCCCGAGGTCCACCGCCTCGGGCTCGGGCGGGAAGGGGGCGGACGGCACCGCGGCACCCGTCGTCGCCGTGACGGAAGCGGAGCCCTCGGAGTCCCGCAGCAGCTCCTCGAGACGGGTGGCGAACTGCTGGACGATGCGGTCGCCGACCTCGGTCATGATGCCCCGGCCGAACTGCGCGGGACGGCCGGTGATGTCGAGGTCCGTCCGTACCCGCACCCGGGTCCCGAGCGGGTCGGCGGCCAGCGTCGCGGTGACCGTGGCCGACGCGGTACCCGAGCCCCGGGTCTCGCTCCCGCTGAGGTCGAGGTGCATCGAACGGGCGGACCCGTCGCGGCTGACGGTGCCCTCGCCGCGGTAACTCATCTGCACCGCACCGACCTTGACCTTGACCCGGCCGGTGAACGAGTCACCGTCGAGGGTGTCCAGCACGGCGCCGGGCATGCACGGTGCGACCCGGCCGAGGTCGAGGAAGAGCTTCCAGGCGTCGTCGGGACCCGCCGGGACGGTGAAGGAGTGGTCGAGCTGCATGGGTGTCCAATCGGAGGAGCTGCCGGCCGGGGCCGGATTCAGGTGCGGAACAAGTTCGGGCTCAAGCGCGGTCGGCCGTACGGATCAGGTCACGGACCCGGCTGGGGGAGAGCGGTCCTCGGCGTACGACCACACCGAAGGGGCGCAGCGCGTCCTCCACGGCACCGGCCAGCACCGCCTGCGGGGCGATCGCGCCGCCCTCGCCGAGCCCCTTGACCCCGAGATCGTTCATGGGGCTGGGGGTGAAGGTCTCGTCCATGTCGAGGTCGGGTATCTCCGAGGACGTGGGCACCAGATAGTCCATGTACGTGCCGGTGCGGGGCTGGCCGTCGGGGCCGTAGACCATCTCTTCGTACAGGGCGCCGCCGATCCCCTGAGCGATGCCGCCGGTGACCTGACCCTCCGCGATCATCGGGTTGACGATGTTGCCCGCGTCGTGGACGACGACATAGTGCAGGATCTCGATGCCGCCGGTGTTCGCGTCGACCGCGACGACCGCCGCGTGTGCTCCGGCCGAGACCGCGAAGCCCGGTGGGCGGAAGTGCACGGTCTCGCTGATCTCGGTGCCGTACCGCCCGTCGGTGGGTTCGGGGGTGCCGGGCAGCGGGGCCCTCCCGGCCAGCTCTGCCAGACCGATGGACGGGCCGCCCGGCTCCTTGGACACCACGACGCCGTCGCTCAGACCGAGGCTGTCCGCTTCGACGCCGAGACGGCGCGCCGCCGCTTCGACGATCTTCTCGCGGACCAGCCGGCCGGCCCGGTGGGTGGCGTTGCCCGCGTTGACCAGGGCCCGGCTGGCGATGGTGCCGACACCGAACGGGGTGGCCTCCGTGTCCCCGCCGACCACGTCGATGACGTCGAACGGCACCCCGATGGCGTCCGCGGCGATCTGTGCCATGGAGGTGCGGTGCCCCTGTCCCTGGGAGGGGGCGCCGATGGCGAGGCGCACCCTGCCGCTGGGGGCGACGTCGATACGGGCGGTCTCGAACGGTCCGAGGCCGGTTGCCTCGATGTACATGGCGAATCCGATGCCGACGTGCTTTCCGCCCCGGGCACCTTCGCGCTGCCGGGCGCGTACCCCCTCGACATCGGCCTTGGCCACGGCGCGGCGCAGCAGTTCGGGATAGTCCCCGGAGTCGTACGTCTGCGGTCTTCCCGAGCGGTCCACGAGTCCGGTCGCGTACGGCATCGCGTCGGGCCCGACGAGATTGCGTGCCCGCAACTCCTCCGGCTCGATGCCCAGTTCCGCGGCCAGCCGGTCCATCGCGCGTTCCATGGCGAAGACCGTCTCCGGGCGTCCGGCTCCCCGGTAGGGCGTGGCGAACGTGGTGTTGGTGAGCACCCCGACCACGTCGATGTCCACATTGGGGATGCGATAGGGGCCCAGCAGATGGCAGAGCGAGTTGTACGGCACGACCAGGCCGGTCATGTTGTAGGCGCCGAAGTTGACGGTGATCCGGTCCCGTACGGCGGTGATCAGGCCCTCGGAGTCCGCGGCGAGTTCGATGCGGTGGATCTGCTCACGGGCGTGGGAGGAGGCGGTGAGGTTCTCGTTGCGGTCCTCGCGCCACAGCACGGGGCGGCCGATGCGGCGGGCCGCATGGGGGACGATGAGCTCCTCGACGTAGAGGATGCCCTTCTGTCCGAAACCGCCGCCGACGTCCGCCGCGATGACGTGCACGGCTGCGGCTTCCAGTCCCAGGGTGTGGGCGATCGCGTCCCGCAGTCGGTGGGGCGTCTGGGTGCCCGACCAGACGGTCAGCCGGCCGCTGTACGGCTCCACCTGGGCCGAGATCGCGCGGGTCTCGATCGGGGAGGCGACGTACCGGTGGGCCTCGAACCGCTCGCTCACCACGGCGTGCGCGCGGGCGAACGCAGCGTCGGGGTCGCCGACACGGGTGGCGACGGTGACCGCCGTGTTGTCGGGCAGCTCCTCGTGCAGCAGAGGGGCGTCCGGGGTCAGGGAGAGCTCGGGGTCGACGAGCACGGCCAGCGGGGAGTAGCGCACGTCGACGAGTTCCAGGGCGTCCTCGGCGAGGTAGCGGTTCTCGGCGAAGACCACGGCTACGGGCTGGCCGACGTAGAGGACCTTGTCGGCGGCGAGCAGCGGCATGGGAGTCATGCGGACGACCGGGTCCAGGAGTTCGGCGAGCCCCGGCGGGGTGCGCAGTTCCTCCTTGTTCAGCATCGCCGGAAGGTCCGCCACGTCGTCGCCGGTCCACACGGCGACGACGCCGGGCGCGGCCAGCGCCGCGCTCACGTCGACGGAGTCGATGCGGGCGTGGGCGTGCGGACTGCGCAGGAACGCGGCCTCGACGGTGCCGGGCAGGGCGATGTCGTCGACGTAGCGGCCGTTGCCGCGCAGCAGCCGGTCGTCCTCGACGCGCGGGACGGAACGGCCGATCCAGCTCCCGTCGCCGTGCGGGTGCGGGTGGGAATCGTGGGACACGCGGGTCACTCCCCGAATCGCTCGTCGAGTGCCTGGCACACGGCACGGCGGATGTTGCGGTAGCCGGTGCACCGGCACAGATGCCCGCTGAGTGCGTCGGCGACCTGCTCCTCGTCCGGGCGCTCGGACTGCTCGGTGAGGGCGGTCGCCGTCATCACGAACCCGGGCGTGCAGAAGCCGCACTGCATGCCGTGGCACTCGTGGAAGGCCCGCTGTACGGAGGTGAGAGGGGCGTCGCCGGGGGCGAGGCCCTCGACCGTGCGGATCTCGGCGCCCCGGCACTGCACAGCCAGGATCAGGCAGGTACGCACCGGTTCGTCGTCGACGAGGACGGTGCAGGCCCCGCAGACCCCGTGCTCGCAGCCGACATGCGTGCCGGTGAGACCGAGCCGGTCGCGCAGGAAGTCACTGAGGAGCAACCGGGACTCGACCTGGGCCGTGACCGGCCGGCCGTTCACGGTGAGGGAGATCTCGTGCCAGGCGGAGGGCTCGGCGAGCGGCGGAGGGCCGGCCGCGAGCGGGGTGGGGACGGACGGGGTCATCAGCAGCGCTCCCAGGCGGTGGTGCAGGCGCGGACGAGGAGATGGGCGGCGCTTTCGCGCCGGTACTCGGCGGTGGCATGGATGTCGTCGGAGGGGGCGAGCCCGGCCAGCGCGGCGTCGGCCGCGGCGGCGAGGGCCTGCCCGCCGGCATCGCTGCCGACGAGCGCGTCCTCGGCGGCGGCCAGCCGTACGGGGACGGGGGCCGCGCCGCTGAAGACCACACGGGCGGTCCGGACGGTGTCCCTCCCGGCGCTCCGTCCCAGAACGACCGCCACGCCGACGGTGGCGAAGTCGCCGTGTCTGCGGGTCAGTTCCTCGAAGGCCCAGCCGTGATCCGCCGGGAGCGGAGGGAACACGACCTCGGTGAGCAGTTCGTCCACCTCTACGGCGGTGGAGAAGGTCGCGACGAAGAAGTCCTCGGCGATGACGGTACGCGTGCCGCGCGGCCCGGTGATCACGAACCGGGCGTCCAGCGCGAGGGCAGCGGTGGGCAGTTCGGCGGCCGGGTCGTGGTGGGCGAGACTGCCGCAGACGGTGCCGCGGTTGCGGATCTGCGGGTGGCCGATCTGCTCGATCGCGGCGGCCAGCAGCGGCCACCCGTCCCGTACCGCGGGGTCGGCGGCGGCGCGGGCCTGTCGCACGGCTGCCCCGATGCGGAGGTTGCCCTCCGCGTCGACGTGAAGACGCCCGAGCTCCGGGATGCGGGTGATGTCGACGAGCACCTCGGGTCTGGCGAGGCGCATGTTCAGCATGGGAATCAGGGACTGGCCGCCCGCCACGACCTTGGCCTCCCGCTCCTCGTCGGCGAGGAGGGCGACCGCCTCGCCGACGGTGCTGGGGGCGGTGTAGTCGAAGGATGAGGGTTTCAACCTGCTGCCACCGGTCCTCTCTGGTCGTCGTCGCGCCGTTGCGTTCGACACGTACAGATCTATCTAGTACCTAAAATGATTTACACTAAAGTTTCTTCTTGGCAAGAGGCTGTCCGATATTTCCCAGTCCGAGGTGAGCGATATGCGACACGTCATCGACCAGGCGGTCGCCTGGCAGCGCTCCGGAACCCGCTTCGCCATGGCGACCGTCCTGCGGACCTGGGGCTCGGCGCCGCACGCGCCGGGCGCGTCGATGCTCGTGTCCGAGGACGGCCGAATCGTCGGCAGCGTCTCCGGCGGCTGCGTCGAAGCCGCTGTCTGTGCGATCGCAGAGGAGGTGCTCGCGGGCGCCGCACCGACGGTCGAGCGCTGGGGTGTCGGCGACGAGGACGCCTTCGCGGTGGGCCTGACCTGTGGCGGCACGATCGAGGTGCTGATCCGCGAGGTGGGGCCCGAGGTGCCGCTCGGTCGTGTCGCCGCCGATCTGGCGGCCGGTGTGCCGGTGGCCCTGGTCACGCCCCTCGACGGCGGCGGACTGGCCGTCGGCGGGGGGACGGTGACCGGTTCTCTGGGTGACCCGGATACGGACCGAGCGGCTGTCCTCGCCGCCGATGGCATGTTGGGGCGGGCCGCGAGTGGGCTCGTGACCAGCGGAAACACTGCAGCCGACGGTGCTGCCTGCGTGCCGGAGCGCGACCTGCTGGTGCAGTCGTTCGCGCCCAGGCCGCGGCTGCTGATCTTCGGCGCGGCCGAGTTCGCCCGCCCCCTGGCGGACATCGGCGCCATACTCGGACACCGCGTGACGGTCTGCGACGCCAGGCCCGCCTTCGCGGCACCGGAGCGCTTTCCCGGCGCCGAAGAGGTGGTCACCGACCGGCCCGAGCGCTGGTTCCGCACCCAGGAGGACCTGGTCGCCCCGGGGACCGCGGTGATCGTGCTGACCCACGACCATCGCTTCGACGTACCGGTCCTGGCGCTCGCTCTGCGCAGCCGGGCCGGATATGTCGGCGCCATGGGCAGCCGCCGAACGCATCAGGACCGGCTCGAACGGCTGCGTGCGGCCGGCACCACCGAGGCGGACATCGCGCGGCTGCGTTCGCCGATCGGGCTGGATCTCGGCGGCCGGGGACCCGAGGAGACCGCCGTGTCGATCATGGCCGAGATCATCGCGGTACGGCGTGGCGGCAGCGGCCTTCCGCTCACCGTCCGAACCGGTCCTGTACACATGGTGTGACCATTTTTGAACGACTGTTTTTATGAACACTCGTTTAATGTGAGGCCTGTGGATCCAGAGAGCAAGGGCCGTCGACGAGCGGCCGGAAGCCCCGTACCCGATACCGGGCAGCCGGCGGCCGCGCCGCGCCGTCCCGGTTCCCACGACCCGGAAGGCAATCGCCGCGCGGTCCTCGATGCCGCCCGCCGGCTGTTCGGCGCGCACGGCTACAAGGGCGTCGGCGTCCGGGCCATCGCGGCCGAAGCGGGGGTGACACCGGGCCTGGTGATGGCGTACTTCGGCACCAAGGACGGTCTGTTCCGCGAGGCGGTCGGGAGCGGAGCGGGTGTCACCGGCGATGTGCTCGGGGCCGACGCCACGGGAGATCTGCCGGCTGCCCTTGCCCAGGCCTACCTGGATCGGTGGGACCGGCTGCCGGCCGATGATCCCTGGCCCGCCCTGATCCGCTCGGCGGTCAGCCACCCGCCCAGTGCCGAACTGCTGCGCACGATCCTGGAGAAGCAGGTCGGCGAACCCCTCGCACGGCTGCTCGGCGACTCGGCCGAGGCGGAGGTGCGCATCGCCATGATCCGCAGCGTTCTCTTCGGCGTGATCATGGAACGATACGTCTTCGCGCACGATCCGGCGGTATCCGTCCCGACCGGGGACCTCGCTCCCGCGCTGACGGACGTCCTCACCACCGCCTTCGGCGACGCCGTCCATCACGCCCGCAGACAGGAACGCGGGGCGGAAGGTGCGGGCGAGGCTGCGTCCACCCGCCCCGGGCGCCCGGAGACCACCCGCCCCGAAGCCGGAAGTCCGGAGGTGAGGCGCCCGGACACCCGGCGGTCCGCGCCGACACCCCCCGGCGAGGACGACTCCGCCCCGTCCCTGTTCGACAGGCTGAGCGAGTGCGCCCGGCGTCATCAGGAGCTCGTCGGCAGGACCGTCCGCGAGTACGGCATCAGTCTGCCCGCCTACGAGGTGCTCGCGACCCTGCGGGACGCGGGTGAGCCCTACCGCCGGACGATGGGCGAGGTCGCGGCCGCAGGCGCCGTCCGCGCGGGCGGCCTCACCCAGCACGCGGACCGGCTCGAGGCGGTGGGCCTGATCCGGCGGGAGCGCGACACCGACGACCGCCGGATCGTCCGGCTGTGCCTCACCCCGGAGGGCAACGCGCTGTCCGACCGGGTCTCTGCCGCACGGTCCGCCCAGGAGCACGAGCTGCTCGCCGGGTTCGGTCCTGCGGACCGGCACCGGCTGTCGGGGCTGCTCGGCGCTCTGGGGAAAACGCTCGGGGCCGGTGTCCCGGAGCAGTGATCACCGCTCCGGGACACCGGCCCCGCACATGGAACGCCGGGCGTGTCAGGAGTTGAGCTCCTCCAGCGTCCTGTTCTTGGTCTCGATCGCGAACCAGGCGATCGCGGCGCCCACCGCGGCCACCACGGCGAGCTGCGCGAAGACGAGCCCGAGGCTGCCGCCCGCTCCGATGATCGCGCCCACCGTTATGGGGCCGAGAATGACGCCGCACCGGTTCCACAGGCCACCGAACGCCGCGCCCTTGGCCCGGTTGGCCGTCGGGTACAGCTCGGGGGAGTACAGGTAGAGACCCGCGTTGATCGCGTACAGGAAGAACGTCGTGCATGAGGCGAACACGGCGACCTGGCCGCCCGAGGTCGCACCGAGCAGGGCCAGCACGCCGAGCGAGAGCACGGTGCCGACGAGCGCGCTGATCAGTGCGGGCCTCCGGCCGATGCGGTCGATCACCAGGGCCATGATGAACGTGCCGAGCAGACCGGTGATGTTGCTGAGCAGGGTGTAGACGAGTGCGGTGGTCAGATCCAGGCCGAACTGCTTCGTGTAGAGCGACGGCAGCCAGGTGGAGATGCCGTGGTTCACGTAGTAGGCGACGAACCACAGACCTGACAGGACCGCCGTACGACGCAGGTAGCGGCCCTGGAACAGGTCGCGCAGACGGCCCTGGGAGGACTCGTCGGGCGCGCCGGCGGCCGGTGCGGGCAGCGGCTCGGCGGTGGCGCGGGCGACCTCGGCCTCGATGAGGCTGATGGCTTCCTCGGCCTCCTGCGTACGTCCACGGGCCAGCAGCCAGCGCGGGGACTCCGTGACGTGGCGCGGAAGTGCGGCGGCGATCAGCACCGGGAGGCCGCCGATGACGAACATCGCGCGCCATCCGAAGTTGGGGACCACCCAGACGGCGAGCAGGGTGGCTGCCGCCAGTCCGGCAGGGAAGATCATCTCGTACAGCAGGACGAAGCGGCCCCGCTTGTCGGAGCGGGCGATCTCGTTGATGTACGTGGCCGCGACGGGCACGACACCGCCGATGCCGAGACCCTGGACGAACCGGAAGGCCGAGAAGGTCTCGATACTGCCCGAGAAGGCGACGGCGAGGCTGGCGAGACCGGTGATCGCGACGCCCAGGGCGACGGTGCGCACTCGGCCGATCCGGTCTCCGAGCCAGCCCGCGGCGATGGCGCCGAGGAGCATGCCGATCGAGGCGGAGGTCACGGCGAAGGTGGCCTGGCCGGTGGTCAGGTTCCATTCCTTCATCAGGACGGGCAGTGCGGAGGCGGCCAGCAACTGGTCGAACGCCTCGAAGAACGTGACGGCGCCGATCAGGAAGCGGACCTTGACGTGCCAGCGCGATTGCGGCAGTCGTTCGAGTCTCGCGGCTATGGAGCCGAGGGCTGGCTTGCCGGCCACAGTCGTCATGGAGGGGTTCCTTCCGCGGGCAGAGCAGTTGCGGAGACAGTAGGTTCCAGTATCTAAGCGGTCAATGGTTAAGAGCTTAGGAATCTCGCTTCCGGCAACTTGGTGTTCATCATCGACGCCATGGAGGGCGTGCTCAAGGCATGGAAGGCAACGATTTCGCCCTGGGCTCTTGCGGAAGAATAGTTAAGCGCTTAGATTTCTAGCACTTCGACGGTTCCGGGTGGTGGAACGCGCCCCGTGCTCCCCACCCGCAGCCCAGCCCCTGCCCGCCCCCCGCCCGGAGGTACACCCGTGCCGCACATCCCCACCGACATCCTGATCGCGGGCCAGTGGCGACGCGGAGCGGGCGAGCTGCTCGACACCGTCGACCCGGCGACCGGCCGCGTCCTCGCCACCATCCACACCGCCTCGGCCGACGAGGTCGACGAAGCGGCCGAAGCCGCTGCGAAGGCAGTCGCGGACCCGGGCTGGCGTGACCTGCTCGCCCACGAGCGCGCCCGGCTGCTGCACCGCATCGCCGAGCTGACCGAGCAGGCGGCGGACGACCTCGCCGCACTGCAGACCGCCGACACCGGCAAGACGCTCACCGAGACCCGCGCCCTCGCGCTCAGCGCGGCAGGCACCTTCCGCTACATCGCGGCGGCCCTGGAGAGCGCAGAGGACTCGGTCACGCCGTCCCGTGGCCCGTACGTCACGATGAGCGCGTACGAACCGCTGGGCGTCGTCGGCGCGATCAACCCCTGGAACTCTCCTGTCGCCAGCGACGCGCAGAAGATCGCGCCCGCGCTGGCCGCCGGGAACGCGGTCCTGCTCAAGCCGGCTGCCTGGACCCCCCTCGTCTCCCTCGCCCTCGGCCGTCTGATCACCCAGGCCCTCGACGAGTTCCGCCTGCCCACCGCCCTGCTGTCGGTACTCCCGGGCAGCGGCCGGGTGGTCGGTGACGCCGTCGTGCGCCACCCCCTCGTCGCCCGCATCGGTTTCACCGGCGGTACGGAGACCGGCCGGTCCATCGCCACGCTCGCTGCCCGGAAGCTCATCCCCGTCTCCCTGGAACTCGGCGGCAAGTCACCGACGATCGTGCGGGCCGACGCCGACATCGAGCAGGCCCTGGCAGGCGTGATGTTCGGGATCTTCTCCTCCAGCGGGCAGTCCTGCATCGCCGGCTCCCGGCTCTTCGTGGCCCGGGAGATCTACGACTCCTTCGTCGGCGAACTCGTCGAGCGCGTCCGCAAGCTGCGCGTCGGACCCGGTACCGAACCGGGCACCCAGGTCGGCCCCCTGGTCCACCACAGCCACCGCGACTCCGTCGCCGCCTACGTGGACCTCGCCCGCTCCGAGGGCGCCCGGGTCCTGTGCGGAGGCTCGGCGCCCGAGGGCGAGCGGTACCAGGACGGCGCGTACTACCTGCCGACGGTCCTGGACGGCCTGTCCAACACCTCGCGCACCTGCCAGGAGGAGATCTTCGGGCCCGTCCTGGTCGCCCTGCCCTACGACGACGAGGACGACCTGGTCCGCCAGGCCAACGACTCCATCTACGGGCTGGCCTGCGGAATCTGGACCCGAGACCTGCGAGCCGCCTGGCAGCTCGCCCGCCGGATCGAGGCCGGCACGGTCTGGATCAACACGTACAAGCAGTTCAGCGCCTCCACCCCGTTCAGCGGATGGAAGGACAGCGGCCTCGGAACGGAGAAGGGCCGCGACGCGATCCGCGCCTACCAGCGCCAGAAGTCCCTGTACTGGGGCACCTCCGGCCACCCGCTTCCCTGGGCCGGCTGACCCGGCACGCACCGACGCCCGCCCGTCCGTCTGGAGAGACCGATGCACCAACCACCCCCCGGCCCGATCGCCCGGCTCCGCTCACTGCGCTACGTCGAGCTGCACACCCCGGCCTTCACGGAGACCGCCGACTTCTACGAAGAGGTCTGGGGCCTGGAGACCGTCGAGTCCGACACCGGCGCCCGCTGGCTGCGCGGCACGGGCGACGAGCACCACGTCCTCCACCTCGCGGAGCGGGAGAAGGTCGGCCTCGGCCGCCTCTCGTTCGCCGTCGCGACCCCCGCCGAGGTCGACGAGGCCGCGCGGCGCCTCGACGCACGCGGCATCGTCCCCGTCTTCGGGCCAGGTCCGCTGCATCAGGCGGGCGGCGGCTACGGGCTGCGGTTCACCGACCCCGAGGGGCGTCTCATCGAGATCAGCGCCCAGGTCGAGGCCGTCGTCCCGCGCGGCAGGGACGGTGCCGTGCCCGTCGGGGTGACGCACGCCGTGCTCAACACCACCGACATCGACGCCGCCGTCACCTTCTACTGCGAGGTACTGGGACTGCGCGTCTCCGACTGGTCCGAGCACCAGATGGCGTTCCTGCGCTGCAACGCGGACCACCACTGCATCGCCTTCAACCAGGCCGAGTGGACCTCGCTCAACCACGTGGCGTACGAGATGACCTCGGTCGACCACTTCATGCGCGGCCTCGGCCGGCTCCGCCACCACGGCATCACCCCCCAGTGGGGTCCCGGCCGGCACGGCCCCGGGAACAACACCTTCTCCTACTTCACCGACCCGTCCGGGCTGGTCTGCGAGTACACCTCCGAGGTGGCCCAGATCGTCGAGGACGCCTGGATCGCCCGGGTGTGGCGGCGGGTGCCCGACCTGTCCGACCTGTGGGGAACGGCGGGACCGCCGTCCAAGGAGATCCGCTGCCACATGGCGGGCGCGCCGGACCCCGGCCCGCTCGCTCCCCTCGACGCCCAGGAGGCCACCGCATGAGCAACGTACGCAAGGTCGGCATCGTCGGCTGGGGCGCGATCGGCCGTGTCGTCGGCACCGCCCTCGCCGAAGGCCGGGTGGGCGGCGCCGAGCTGGTGTGCGTCGTCGACAACCGCCCGCTCGGCGAAACCGCACCGGCGCGGCAGGCCACCTTCGAGGAGGCCCTGGAGACCTGCGACCTGATCGTCGAGGCCGCGGGCCAGGGTGTCGTACGTGAGTGGGGCGAGCGGGTGCTGGAGTCCGGCACCGACCTGCTCGTCGCCTCCACCGGTGCGCTGACCGACGAGGAGCTCGCCAAGCGGCTGCTCGCGGCGGGACCCGGCCGGGTGTACTTCACCGGCGGTGCCGTCGGCGGTCTCGACCTGCTCCAGGCGGCACGTTCCCTGGGGCCGCTCGACGACGTGCGCCTCACCACCACGAAGCTGCCCTCCACCCTCGAACAGCCCTGGA
This sequence comes from Streptomyces sp. NBC_00887, assembly GCF_045207585.1. Classification (NCBI taxonomy): domain Bacteria; kingdom Bacillati; phylum Actinomycetota; class Actinomycetes; order Kitasatosporales; family Streptomycetaceae; genus Streptomyces; species Streptomyces sp. NBC_00887. Next base: position 2,602,991 of record NZ_CP108788.1, on the reverse strand, counting down.
TGGACGCGGAGTTGCTGGCCCGGATGCGGTCGGCGACCGGACCGGTCGTGGTCATGTCCGGCACCGCCCGCGAGGTCCCGGTCAAGTTCCCCAAATCGACGAACGTGGCCGCGTCGGTCGCGCTGGCCGTCGGCGACCTGGACGCTGTGCGGGTCCAGGTCGTCGCCGACCCGGCGGCGCACCGCACACGGCATCTGATCGAGGCGTCCGGCGCGCACGGTGCGTACCGCTTCGAGGTCGCCCACCTGCCCGACCCGGGCAATCCGGCCACCAGCCAGGTGGTGCCGTACGCGGTCCTGCGCAGCCTCGCCGCCCTCGCCGGACGGACGGGCCAGATCCTGTGAACGCCCGCGCCGACGTCCACCCCGACGTCCATGTCGAAGAGGCCGGTGACCGAGGCCCCCTGCTGCTGTGCCTGCACGGGATCGGGTCGTCGTCGGCCGCGTTCGCCCCGCAGCTCGACGAACTCTCCTCGTACGCGAGGGTCGTGGCCTGGGACGCACCCGGTTACGCCAAGTCGCCCGACCCGCAGGGCCCGCTCGGCCTGGACGACTACGCCGACGCGGCAGCCGCTCTCATCCGTGAGCGCGCCTCGACCGCGCACGTCCTCGGAGTGTCCTGGGGCGGTGTGATCGCGCTACGGCTCGCCGCCCGCCACCCCGAGCTCGTCGCCTCGCTGATCGTCGCCGACTCCAGCGCGGGCTCCGGCACGGACGAGGCGAAGGCGAAGGGCATGCGGGCCCGGGCCACCGAGCTCGCCGAACTCGGCCCGCGCGCCTTCGCCGAGGGACGGGGACCGCGGCTGGTGTCCGCGGACGCCCCCGACGAACTCGTGCGCCGGGTCGTGGACACCATGGCCGCATCGGTGCGGCTGCCGGGTTACGCGTACGCAGCCGAGTCCATGGCCGCCGCCGACCTGCGCGCCGAACTCCCCTCGATCGCCGCGCCCACCCTCGTGCTCTGCGGCGAGCAGGACCGGGTCACCGGCACCGACGCGAGCCAGGCCATCGCCGGAGCCATCCACAGGACCGCCTACGTGATCGTCAAGGACGCCGGTCACCTGGCCAACCAGGAGCAGCCGGGCCACTTCAACGCCTGGGTGCTCTCCCACCTCCGCATCACCGCATCCATCCCCGAGTAGGAGCCTTCACCATGCCTCTGACCACCGACGCGTACGACAACGGCGACGACCTCTCCGCGTACACCGACTCCCTCATCGCCACCAAGGCCTCCCGGGTGGCGGACTTCGACACCCTCTCCTTCCAGGAGAAGGCCGGCGCGCAGTTCCGTCGCGGCCAGATCCGCTACGTCGGCTCGGGTGCCACCGGCAACCACGAGAGCGACAGCCGGATCCTCCCGTCCGGCGGGTTCACCTTCTCCAACATGCTGCTGCCGCCCGGCGCCGAAGGCCCGGCCCACACCCACCACGACGTCGAAGAGGCCTTCTTCGTCCTGGAGGGCGAGGTCAAGGTCGGCATCCACCGCGGGCCCGACGAGGCCGAGTACCGCACCCTCGGCTACCGCGACATGATCGTGGTCCCCGCTGGAGTGACCCGTTCGCTCAAGAACGAGGGCGACACCGACGCCCTGTTCTGCGTCGTCATCGGCACCCAGAAGCCGCAGGTGCCGACCTACCCCGAGTACTCGCCGATGCACGGCGTCACCCGTGGCTGACCAGCCCCCGGCCGACGCACGCACTGTCGTCGTCACCGGTGCGGGCCGTGGCCTGGGACTGGCCATGGCCCGCCGGGCAGGCGCCGACGGCTTCCGGGTCGTCGTCGCCGAACTGGAACGGGAACGGGGTGAGCACGCCGTCGCGGAACTGTGCTCGGAAGGCATCGACGCCCGCTTCGTGCGCTGCGACGTGGCCGACCCCGCCTCGGTTGCCGCGCTGGCCGCCGCCGTACGCGAGATCGGCCCCGTGTACGGCCTGGTCAACAACGCGGCCCTCGCCAACGGTGTGGGCGGCAAGGAGTTCCAGGACATCGACATCGAGGTGTGGGACCGGCTGATGGCGGTCAACGCCCGCAGCCCCTGGCTGGTGGCGAAGGCCCTGTACCCGCTCTTCGCGACACCGGGGCGGATCGTCAACATCGCCTCGGACGCCGCGCTGTACGGATCCCCCCGCCTCGCGCACTACATCGCCTCCAAGGGTGCGGTCATCGCACTCACCCGGGCCATGGCACGCGAACTCGGTGACAGGGGGATCACCGTGAACGCGGTCGCCCCCGGGCTCACCGAGTGCGAGGCGACCACGACCGTGCCCGCCGAACGGCACGACCTCTACCGCATGAACCGGGCCATATCCAGGCCGCAGCAGCCGGACGACCTCACCGGGATCGTCTCCTTCCTGCTCGGCGAGGAATCCCGCTACCTGACCGGACAGGTGATCGCCGTCAACGGCGGCTTCACCATGAACTGAACTGCAGGAGACACGAGTTATGGATCTGGGACTCGCCGACCGCACCATTGTGGTCACCGGCGGCAGCTCGGGCGTCGGCCTGGCCACGGTCCGCGCCCTCCTCGACGAGGGAGCCCGCGTCGCCACATGTGGCCGTGACGCCGACCGGCTCGCCAAGGTGGCCGCCGACCTCGGCACCGGACACGACCGCCTCCTGACCGGAGTCTGCGACGTCCGCGACGCCGTCGCCGTGGGCGACTTCGTCCGCCGCACCGCCGAGGAGTTCGGCGGCATCGACGGACTCGTCAACAACGCCGGACAGTCCCGGATGAAGGGTCTCGAAGACTCCACCGCCGAGGACTGGCGCGACGAGCTGGAGCTGAAGTTCGCCGGGGTGCTCAACCCCCTGCAGGCCGCGCGCCCGCACCTCGCCGTCTCCGCCGCGGCGAGCGTCGTCAACATCAACGCGGTGCTCGCCAAGCAGCCCGAGCCCCGGCTGATCACGACGAGCGCCGCCCGGGCGGGCATCCTCAACCTCTCCAAGTCCCTGTCGGTCGAACTCGCCGGCGAGGGCATCCGGGTCAACTCCGTCTGCCTCGGCCTCATCGACACCGGCCAGTGGGCGAGGCGCTACGCGGCCTCCGACTCCGGCAGGAGCTACGAGGACTGGCAGGCGGAACTGGCCGCCGACCGCGGCATCGCACTCGGCCGGCTCGGCCGGGCCGAAGAGGTCGCGTTCGCCGTCCTCACCCTGCTCTCGCCCCTTGCCTCGTACATCACCGGCACCAGCATCGACGTCTGCGGCGGCGTCGGCCGCTCCATCCTCTGAGGAGACACCATGCGTTACGACAACGGAGGCGATCTCCTCGTCGCCGTCCTTCGGGAACTCGGCATCGACACCGTCTTCGGCATCATCAGCGTGCACAACCTGCCGCTCGTCGAGGCCGTCGACCGCGAACTGCGTTTCGTGCCCGTGCGGCACGAAGCGTCCGCCGTGAACGCCGCCGACGCCTACGGACGTGCCCGCGGCACGCTCGGCTGCGCACTGACCTCCACCGGCACGGGAGCCGGCAACGCGGCCGGATCGCTGATCGAATCGCTCAGCGCGGGCAGTTCCGTCCTGCACATCACCGGCCAGGTGGAGAGCGAATTCCTCGGCAGCGGACGGGGATTCATCCACGAGACCAAGGACCAGCTCGGCATGCTGAGGGCGGTCTCCGCCCACGCAGCGAGCGTGCCGGACGCCGAGCAGGCGGGCCGCGTCCTGCGCGAGGCGGCCCGTGCGGCGCTCACCGCGCCGGGCGGACCGGCGAGTGTGGAGTGGCCGATCGACCTCCAGTTCGCGGCGCAGACCGACGAGCCCGAGGAGCTCCCCGCAGTTGTCGCACCGGCTCCGGCCGAGAGCGAACTGGCCGCCGCGGGCGCCCTTCTGGCATCCGCCCGACGCCCGCTGGTCTGGGCGGGCGGCGGCGCGGCAACTGCCGGCGTCGAGCTCGCCGGGCTGCTGGAGGCGACCGGAGCGGGACTGCTGACCTCGAACTCCGGGCGCGGTGCCGTGCCCGAGGACCACGAGCAGGTCATCGGCAACTTCGCCACCACCCCCGCGGTCCGCGCCCTGCTCGCCGACGCGGACGTGCTGCTCACCATCGGCACGCACTTCCGCTCGAACGAGACAGCCGACTACACGCTGGAACTCCCCGAGGCGCACATCCAGATCGACATCGACGAGGACGCGCTCGGACGGGTGTACCCCGCCACCCACGCGCTGCACGGAGACGCCGCCGCCGCCCTGACCGCCCTGCTGCCGCACGCCCGGCCCGCCGAGAACGGCTGGACGGACCGCGTCGGCGCCGTACGCACCGAGGTGCGGGCGCTCCTGCACGACAACATCGGACCCCAGGCCGCGATCTGCGACGCGATTCGCGCGGCGCTGCCCCGCGAGGCGGTCGTGGCACGCGACGTCACGATCCCCTCCAGCAGCTGGGGCAACCGGCTGCTGGAGATGTACGACCCGCGCGACAACGTCTTCCCGCGCGGCGGCGGCATCGGACAAGGACTCGGCATGGGCATCGGCGCGGCGCTCGCGCGGCCCGACGCACCCACCGTCGTCATCGCCGGCGACGGCGGGCTCGCCGTCCACCTCGGCGAACTCCTCACCCTCGCCCAGGAACGGCCCCGGCTGACCCTGATCGTCTTCAACGACGGCGGTTACGGAGTGCTGCGCAACATGCAGGACCGCTACAGCGAGCGCCGCTCCGGGGTCGACCTGGCCACCCCCGACTTCGAACTGCTCGCCAGGGCCTGCGGGTTGCCGTATCTGCGGATCGCCGCGGTGGAGCACGCCGGCCCGGTGCTCGGTGAGGCCATCGCCTCCGAGGGGCCGACGCTCGTCGAGGTCGATCTGACGGCTCTCGGACCGATGAAGGTCCCGTTCACCCCACCCGTGAGGATCCCGGGTCAGTAGCCCGGTCGCGCGTACTGCCGGTAAGGAGGCAACAGGCCATGAGCGAACATTCGCTGCAGCTGGTCGTCCATCGAATGACCTGGGAGGCGGAGGGCGTACTCTCCGTCGAACTGACCCACCCCGACGGCAAACCCCTGCCCGCCTGGACGCCGGGCGCGCACCTCGACGTCCATGTCGGTGGCCAGGTACGCCAGTACAGCCTGTGCGGCGATCCGAACGTGCCGGACCTCTACCGCATCGGCGTGCTCAACGAGCCCGCCTCGCGGGGTGGTTCGCGGTTCGTGCACACACAGCTGCGCCCCGGGCAGCCGGTCACGGTCTCCGAGCCGCGCAACCACTTCGCACTGGAGGAGGCCGACGCCTACCTGTTCGTCGCCGGAGGCATCGGGATCACTCCACTGCTGGCGATGGCCAGGGAGGCGGCCCGCAAGGGTTCCGCCTGGCGGATGGTCTATGGAGGCAGGGGGCGGGCGTCGATGGCGTTCACCTCGGAACTCGCCGCGCTCGGCGGTGACGTCATGCTCGTCCCGCAGGACGAACTCGGTCACATCGACCTGGATGCCGCGCTCGCCGAACTGCCCGAGGGCACGCTGGTGTACTCCTGCGGACCCGAGCCCCTGCTCGCGGCCGTCGAGGCACGCTGCCCCGAGGACCGGCTGCGCCTGGAGCGGTTCGCCGCGCCGACCGTGGAACGCACGGGTGGCGACGAGGAGTTCGAGGTCGAGTGCCGCACCTCGGGCGTGACCCTCACCGTCGGCGCCGGCACCTCCATCCTCGACGCCGCCGAGGCTGCCGGGATCGACCCACCGAACTCGTGCCGTGACGGCATCTGCGGGTCCTGCGAGACCCGGGTGATCGAGGGCACCCCCGACCACCGCGACTTCCTGCTCAGCGAGGCCGAACGTGCCATGTGCGCCACGATGATGATCTGCGTCTCGCGGTGCGCCTCACGGAGCCGGCTCGTCCTCGACCTGTGACACCTTCCCCCGCACTTTCAGGAGACACCGTGACCGACACCTGGCCGTACCTCGACGTCCACCAGTCCCGTACGCACGAGCCGACCCCGTACGAGTACAAGCTCGCCGCGACCCTCGAGGAGGTCTTCACCAAGGAGGGCCACGAGCTGGCCGACGTGGTGCGCGGACTCAACGCCCGCCAGGTCCACGCCGGCGACGGCACGCCGTGGACCGAGGAATCCTTCCGTGCCGAGATGAACCGACTGGGAGCCTGACCATGACGCTGACGTCCTCCGCCACGGCGGACCACATCTACGCCACCGGCCTGCGCAACCAGTGGCACCCCGTCGTCCCCTCGCACTTCGTCGCCCCCGGCGCTATGCGCAAGGTGACCGCGCTCGGCGAGCAGTGGCTGCTGTTCCGCCGCTCCGACGGCGTCCTGTCCATGCTCGCCGACCGCTGTCCGCATCGCGGCGCACCCCTGTCGCTCGGCAAGCACCTCGGCGACCGGGTCGCCTGCTGGTACCACGGCGTCGAGGTCCAGTCCGACGGGACGGTCTCCTCCGTCCCCGGGCTGCCCGGCTGCAGCCTGGAGGGCAAGAAGCTGGTCACCTCGCTGCCGGTGCGCGAGGTCGCGGGCGCGATCCTCGCCTACTTCGGCGACGAGGAGCACCCGGAGCCGGCCGAACTGACGCTCCCGGAACCGCTGACGGACCCCGAGGTGGACGCGTTCCTGTGCTACGCCGAGTGGGAATCGCCGTGGCGCTACGCCGTCGAGAACCTGCTCGACCCGATGCACGGGGCCTTCCTCCACCACGACTCGCACACGATGTTCGACGGTGACACGACGGCCAAGTTCCGCATCCGGGAGACAGGGCGCGGTTACTTCTTCGAGAAGACCGACCAGCGCGGCGTCAACTTCGACTGGGTGGAGCTCTGCCGCACCGGCGTGGACTGGGTCGACCTGTCCATCCCGTACCCGCCGTCGGCCGGACCCGGCGGACCGTTCGGGATCGTGGGCATGGTCTGCCCGGTGGACGAGCGGCGCAGTGGTGTCTTCTTCTGGCGCTACCGCAGGGTCGAGGACTGGCAGCGCGCGTCCTGGCGCTTCCTCTACCGGACGCTGATCGAGAAGCGCCACTGGGACGTCCTGGAGCAGGACCGCGTCATGCTGGAGGCCATGCCGGTCGACGCCGACCAGCAGGAGAACCTGTACCAGCACGACCTGGGTGTGGTGCGGCTGCGCCGGCTGTACCGTGCGGCGGCCGAGGCACAGTCGTCGGTGGGCGCCTGAGGGCGCCGCGACAGCGGCCGGTGCCGGGCGCGACGGGCGGGGACGACCCCGAACCCGGCGCCCGGCCCGCCGCTGCCCGGGCCGGGTCCGTCAGAAGTCGACGGGCTCGCGGATGAGGGGACAGGTCATGCAGTGGCCACCCCGGCGGCCGCGGCCGAGCTCCGCACCGACGATCGGGACCTCGACCCCGGACGCGCGCAGCAGGTCATTGGTCTGGGTGTTGCGGTCGTAGGTGAAGACGACCCCGGGTTCGAGGGCGACGGCATTGTTCCCGCTGTCCCACTGCTGGCGCTCGGAGGCGTACACGTCGCCGCCCGTCTCGATCACCCGCAGAGCCGGCAGGCCGAGACTCCGGGCGACCACATCGACGAACGGACTCGACCCCTCGTCGGGTGACCTCCACGCCCGGTGACGTGTCGGCGGGCGATGGAGACGGCGAAGATGACGAGTTCCGCCGGCGAGAGCACCTGTCGCTGCTGCTCCCGTCGGGCCATGGCGAACAGGATCGTGGCCGGGGCGTAGATGATGAAGGAGACCAGCACGAACTTCATGCCTGCCGCGAACAGCAGGAACGCGGTGTAGAGCGTCGCCACGACGCTGACGACGAGGTCACGCCCGCGGCCTGTTCCGGCTGTCAGCTCATCGGGCCGCACCATGATCTTCACGGCGAACATCGCCGCCAACAGGAACGGGATCAGGGACAAGGAGCTGGTCAGGTCGAGTGCGAAGGTGAACGCGTCGTCCGAGAACAGGGTGATGACGAGGACCACCTGGGACAGGGCGGTGGTCATCAGCAGTGCGGGCACGGGCACATCGGCGGAGTTCGAGCGGCGCAGGAAGCGCGGCATGTCGTCGTCCTTGGCGGCCACGAAAAGCACCTCCGCTGCCATCAGCGTCCAGGCGAGATAGGCGCCGAGCACGGAGATGATCAGCCCGACGCTGACGAAGACCATGCCCCAGGTACCGACAGCCGCCTCCAGCACGGCGGCCATGGACGGCTGGCGGAGTTCGGCGATCTCGGCCATGGGCAGGATGCCGTACGACACGATCGTGACCGAGGCGAAGACGCTGAGGAAGCCCAGCACCGTGGCCCGTCCGATGTCCTCGCGGCGCTCGGCGTGCCGTGAGTAGACGCTGGCGCCCTCCACACCGAGGAAGACGAACACCGTGGCCAGCCTGGTGCCGCGCACCTGGTTGAACAGGGAGCCCGCGTAGTCCGCGCCGGCGAAGTTGTCGGCGAAGACGCTCGTGTCGAGGCAGAACAGCGCGATGGCGACGAAGACGATGATCGGGACCACCTTGGCCACGGTGACCACCCTGTTGATCGCGGCGGCCTCCTCACGCCCCGGCGGATCAGCAGGTAGAAGGCCCACAGGCCGAACGTGGACAGCACGATGGCGAGCACGGTGTCGCCGTCGCCGAGCGCGGGCCAGACGGCTCCGACCGTCGACATGATCAGGACCCAGTAGGTCACGTTGCCGGCGCAGGCACTGGCCCAGTAGCCGAAGGCGGAGAAGAAGCCGAGGTACTCGCCGAACCCGGCCTTGGCGTAGGCGTAGACACCGGCGTCGAGATCCGGCCGGCACACGGCGAGCGTCTGGAAGACGAACGCGAGCATCAGCATGCCCGTACCCGCGATGGCCCAGGCGATCAGCGCCCCGGCGACCCCGGTCTCCTGCGCGAAGCGGGACGGCAGTGAGCCAATCCGGCGCCGACCATCGAACCGACCACCATCATGGTCAGCGTGAGCAGCGTCATCTTGACCGCGGTGCCGGAGCCCTGGACGGCATCGGTCCCGGTGGCGGAGCTTGGCATGTCTTCCCCTCGTGCGAGACAGGTACGAGAACCGGCGGACGGAAGAGCCACCTGGCACCCATCGCCCAGTCGCTCGATGCCGCTGAAGGCGTTACGGACTTTAGCGACAAAAAGGACCTTGCGTCTGTTGGGTGGCCGGAATCCGCGGCCGGGTCGGTCCCCTTGTGCGGGAATCCTGCTGTGCCGCGAGCGTTGCATCATGCGTGAGCCCTTCGATCGCAGCGACCCGCTTCTCGTTCCTGGACCGCTCCCGCACCCGGGAGGGATACGACGGTCCGCAGGCACTGCGCGACACCGTCCGGCTGGCCGGAGTGGTCGAATCTCTCGGGTTTCACCGTTTCTGGGTTTCGGAGCACCACAGTGTGCCTGGCGTGGCCGGATCCGCGCCTACCGTCCTGGCCGCCGCCGTCGCGGCCGCCACCTCCGTCATCCGGGTGGGCACGGGCGGAGTGATGCTCCCCAACCACCAGCCGTTCGTCGTCGCCGAGCAGTTCGGCGTACTCGCCTCGCTGTTCCCCGGGCGGATCGACATGGGTCTCGGGCGCTCGGTCGGCTTCACCGACGGCATCCGCAGGGCGCTGGGCCGGGACAAGCAGGACGCCGACGACTTCGCGGGGCAGCTCTCCGAACTCCTCGGCTGGCTGGACGGCACCCAGCAGGCCCATCCCCAGGTCCACGCCCGGCCCGCCGAAGGGCTGCGCATACCCCCGTACGTCCTCGCGACAGGCGAGGGCGCGTCGATCGCCGCCGCGGCCGGGCTTCCGCTGGTGGTGGGAGACCTCCGCGGCCGGGAGAAGCTTCTGCACGCGGTCGACGTCTACCGCAATGAGTTCCGGCCCTCCGCCTGGGCCAGGGAACCCTACGTGGTCGTGGCGGGGACGATCGCCGTCGCCGGGACGGCCGAGGAGGCCCGGCGGCTCCTGGTCCCCGAGGCCTGGTCCGTGGCGCACGCGCGCACCCACGGCACGTTCCCGCCGCTCGCCCCGGCCGAGCGGATCGAGCGACTGGCGATGACCGAGAAGGAGCGGAAGCTGTTCGAGAGCGGGCTGCGCGGCCACCTCGCGGGCACGGAGGAGACGGTCGCGGCCGAACTCGAGCTGGTCATCAAGGAGACGGGCGCGGACGAAGTGCTGGTCACCACGAGCACGTACGACCGTGAGGCTCTCGAGGACTCGCTGCGGCGGCTCGCGCGGACGGCAGGGATGAGCGGGCCGGGCACCACGCCTGCCGGCGGGACCGCCGGCAGCGCGGAGTGACCGGGGCGTCGACGGCTACTCGAACCGCGCGGTGTCACCCGCTCCGCGGCGTACGATCTCGAGTTCGCCGCTCGAGAAGTCGACGACCGTGGTCGGCTCGGTGCCGCAGTCGCCGGAGTCGAGCACGACGTCCACCACGTGGTCGAGGCGTTCCTTGATCTCCCAGCCCTGGGTCATCGGCTCCTCCTCGTCGGGCAGGAGCAGCGTGCTGGAGAGCAGCGGCTCACCGAGTTCGGCGAGGAGCGCCTGAGTGACGGCGTGGTCGGGGATCCGGACGCCGACCGTCTTCTTCTTCGGGTGCAGCAGCTGCCGCGGCACCTCTTTGGTGGCGGGGAGGATGAAGGTGTAACTGCCGGGCGTCGCCGCCTTGATGGCCCGGAAGACGTCGTTGTCGATCTGCACGAACTGCCCCAGCTGTGCGAAGTTCTGGCACACCAGGGTGAAGTGGTGGCGATCGTCGAGATTCCGGATCGACCGGATCCGCCCGATGCCGTCGCGACTGCCCAACTGGCATCCCAGGGCGTAGCAGGAGTCCGTCGGATAGGCGACGAGCGCCCCTGACCGGATGCTGTCGGCCACGCTGCTGACAGTGCGTCGCTGAGGATTTTCGGGGTGTACGTCGAAATACTTCGCCATTCGCCGAGTCTAAGGGCTCGGGGCGGTCCCGCTCGGCAGCCGTCGGTACCGGCCGGAGCGACCGGACAGCACCGCGCCCCCGGAGCTCGCCGAGGAGCTCCGGGGGCGCACTGCTCGCTGTCAGGCGCCGGACGCTTCCAGCATGGCGGCGCGCTCGACGACCTTGATCCGCTCGCGGCCCTGCTCCGCCCCGAGCGCCTGCTCGTGGGCGTCCAGGCGGTGCCAGCCCTCGCGGGTGGTGTAGCGGACGCCGCGCTGCTCGAGGAATTCGACGACCGCATCGGGCTCGGGCTGCTCGGGGGCGGGCAGCCGTCCGGCGGTGTGGTCCTCCAGGAGGCAGGCGACCGTCTCGTTGGCGTCGCCCTTGGTGTGCCCGATCAGGCCGATCGGACCACGCTTGATCCACCCGGTGACGTACACCGAGGCCATCGGCTCCTCACCGCTCAGGACCCGTCCCGCGGCGTGCGGGACGGTACCGGAGGACACGTCGAACGGCAGCTTCGGCAGCTCCTCCGAGTAGTAGCCGACTGCGCGGTAGACGCTCTGCACGTCCCAGTCGGTGAAGCTGCCCGTGCCCCGGACGTTGCCGGTGCCGTCCAGCTCGGTCCGCTCGGTACGCAGGGCGGCGACGCGGCCGTCCTCGCCCAGGATCTCCACCGGGGACTCGAAGAAGTGCAGGAACAGCTTGTGCGGACGGTCGCCCGTGTCCCGGATCGCCCAGTTCTCCAGTGTGGAGGCGACCATGTTGGCCTGCTTGTTCTCCCGCCGGGTCGCGATCGAGCCGTCGTCGTAGTCGATGTCCTCGGGGTTGACGATGACCTCGATGTTGGGGGAGTGGTCCAGCTCGCGCAGCTCCATCGGGCTGAACTTGGCCTGGGCCGGACCCCGACGCCCGAAGACGTGCACCTCGAGCGCCTTGTTCGCCTTGAGGCCCTCGTACACATTCGCGGGGATCTCCGTCGGGAGCAGCTCGTCCGCCGTCTTGGCGAGCATGCGCGCCACGTCGAGGGCCACGTTGCCCACGCCCAGCACGGCGACCTTCTCGGCCTCGAGGGGCCAGGTGCGCGGCACCTCGGGGTGCCCGTCGTACCAGGCGACGAAGTCGGCGGCGCCGTAGGACCCGTCGAGGTCGATCCCCGGTATGTCCAGGGCGCGGTCCGCGTCGGCGCCCGTGGAGAAGATCACCGCGTCGTAGAAGGTCCGCAGGTCGTCCAGGCCGATGTCGTTGGGGTAGTCGACGTTGCCGAACAGCCGCAGCTGCGGCTTGTCCAGGACCTGGTGCAGGGCCTTCACGATGCCCTTGATCCGCGGGTGGTCCGGGGCCACGCCGTATCGGATCAGGCCGAAGGGGGCGGGCATGCGCTCGAACAGGTCGATCGATACACCCGGGTCCTGGGCGGCCTCGGATTTGAGCAGCGCGTCCGCTGCGTAGATTCCGGCGGGACCGGCTCCGACGATGGCGACGCGGACGGGGCGTGTCATGGAGTGTTGTTCCTTCGGGCGGGTGGTCAGGGGCAGAGTGCGGCGGAGTAAGGCATGGCTTACTACGCTCCGCCCCACGGTATGCCCTGCGCATGAGCGACCCTGGAGCGGGGCAAGTGTGCAATTCGGATATAAGTGTGTATATAGGCATCAAAGGTGTGCGATTAAGTGGGCGGATACCTCGTGAGCCCCGTGGAGGCACCCGGACGCGACCCGTCCGCCGGTGTCCCCGCGTGCCCCGGACCTTCCGGGGAAGCATGAGGGACGTACGACGCAGGGACTTCGACGAGAGGAGCACGTGTCATGCCGATCGAGGGCGAGTACGAGCCGAGTCCGACGCCGTGGGTGCGTGAGCAGGTCGAGCTCATCGAGAGTTCGGGCGGCACGCAGGGGACGACGTTGCACGGCAAGCCCGTCATCCTCCTGACCACGCGCGGTGCCAAGAGCGGCAAGATCCGCAAGACACCCCTCATGCGGGTCGAGCACGACGGCCACTACGCCGCGGTCGCCTCTCTCGGTGGCGCCCCCGAGCACCCCGTCTGGTACCACAACGTGGTGGCCGATCCCCATGTGGAGCTGCGGGACGGCACCGTGCGGCAGGACATGGTCGCCCGTGAGGTCACCGGCGCGGAGAAGGACCTGTGGTGGGGCCGCGCCGTGGAGGCCTTCCCCGACTACGCCGACTACCAGACCAAGACCGACCGCGAGATCCCCGTGTTCGTCCTGGCCCCTGCCGGAGAGCGGTAGCGGCGCCGATACCCGGGAAGAACTCCCGGCGGCCGGACGCCTACCAGGGCAGTGCCCCGACCCGGGCGGCGATCCGGTCGCGGTCCCAGGCGCCGTCCGCGACCAGTACCCGGTAGCGGCGGGTCATGGTCTCACCGGGTGCCAGGACCAGTTCGTCATGGAAGGCGAACGACGGGGCCACGGCGGCGAAGGGTGTGTTCCGCACGAACCAGTGCGCCGGATGGGCTCCGCCAGCGCCGGTGTGGTCGTTCTCGGGGGAGTGGACGAACACGAGCGTGGCGTGGCCGTCCACACCGTCGTGCTCACCGCTGTAGGCGAGCCAGTCGGCCTGCTCCCCCATGAGGTCCGGGCCCTCGGCGTCCGGCGCCAGGATCTGCCCGTCGCGGAAGGCGCGCGGCCCCCGCCAGAACAGCCCGGTGTACCCCGCGCCCGGACGGCCGTGCGTCGTCGGGCTGCCGAGGCGCAGCGGCTCCTCGCGCCGATTGGTGACCTCGGAGGACCACGTCAGCGCCCAGCTCCCGGTCGCCGCGTCGACATCGTGCACCTCGATGCGACGGACCTCCTCGGCCCAGACCTCTCCGCCGTGGGGATGCCAGGTCAGCCGCTCGGTGATGCCGGCCCCGCCGTCGTGCACCGACACCTCGTCGAATCCGCGGTGCGCCATCGAGCCGACGCGCTCCGGCAGGGCGAGATACCCCTCACCGTGCACATAGGTGTTGCCGCCCCACAGATTCTGGCCCGACAGGTGCGAGGCGGTCATCTGCAGACCCTTGTGCCAGCGGTGGTCGTGGGGGCGGTAGTCGGTCACCACCCGGCCGGACAGCGTCCGTAGGGGGTGGATGTACGGTTTCGGGGCCTCCCAGGGGGCCTCGGCCCGGTACACGTACCGCAGGAGTTCGACCCCGCTGCCGGCGACGGACACGGCGAGGTGGTCGCCGTGCACGTGGACGAGCTCCACGGTCTTCGTCATGCGGTGACCTCCACGGGTTCTGTCGTGGGCCGGGGAGCCCAGCCGGGGGCGTCGCCGTGCAGGGCGTGGTAGAAGGGATCGCCGGGACCTGTCTCGCCGGCCCGGACCGTGGCCCCGGTGAAGGCGGCCTTGTAGAGGGCAGTGACAAGTTCCAGACTCTTGCGGCCGTCTGCGCCGCTGCTGCGGGGCCTGCGCCCGGCCCGCAGATCCTCCAGCAGGCCGCGCAGCTGTGCCTCGTGCGAGCTGGGGACATCCGCTCCGAAGTCCTGCCAGGAGGCTGCCTGCGCGGAGGGGACTCCCGGCGCGGGCGTGATCCGCCAGTCCGCGTTGCGATGCCCGTACAGATGGGTGAGCTCGACCGTGGCGTGCTCGCAGTCGATGCGGATCCGGCTGACCTCGTCCGGGCTGAGCACGCTGTTCACGACCGTGGCCATCGCGCCGCTCTCGAAGCGGATGAGCGCGGTGGAGACGTCCTCTGTCTCGACGTCGTGCACCAGCCGCCCCGCCATCGCGCGGATCTCCGTCCACGGGCCGAGCAGATCGAGCAGGAGATCCATCTGGTGGATGCCGTGCCCCATGGCGGGGCCGCCGCCCTCGCTGCTCCAACTCCCGCGCCAGGGAACGGCGTAGTACGCCTCGTCGCGGTACCAGGTCGTCTGGCAGTGGGCCACCAGGGCCCTGCCCATCGCCTCGTCGGCCAGCAGCTCCCGCACATGGCGGGAACCCGAACCGAATCGGTGCTGGAAGACGATGGCGGCGTACGGCCCGCCGTCCTCGGGGCCCTCGGCTGCCTCGATCGCGTCGAAGTCCTCCAGTGAGGGGCAGGGCGGCTTTTCGCACCACACCCAGGCCCCGGCGCGCAGCGCGGCAACGGTCTGATCGCGGTGGAACCGGGGCGGGGTGCAGAGCGTGACCAGGTCGGGCCGCTGTTCGGCCAGCATGACGGACAGGTCCGTGTACGGGTGGGGGATGCCCGCATCCGCGCAGAACGCCTCGGCCGACGCCGCGTCGACATCGACCGCGGCGACGATCTCCAGCGGCTGGTCGGCGGCGAGCGCGGTCAGCGCGGGCAGATGACTGCCCCGCGCGATCGCGCCCGTGCCGACGATCGCGACCCGGACAGGTCCCCGGTGGGAAGGGCGGCTGGGCATGACGTACCCCCTGGAGGATCACCTGTCGGATGGCGAGTGATAGCAAGCGCTTTCTCTCCGGGGAAACCTAGGCTCCGTACGCGAGCCGGGTCAAGTGTCCGGCGCCGCGTACGCGGAGGTCAGGCCTTCAACAGCCGAGGCAGCCGCTTGAGTTGCACCGCCTGCTGGAACGGTCCGCCGCCCTCGTGGTCGTTGAAGTCGTACACCTCGATCTCCTTGTCCGGGTGCGCGTACGCGTTGAAGGCGGCGAAGACCGTGGACGGCGGGCAGGTCTGGTCCTCCAGAGCGACCGAGAACAGTGCGGGCGCTCGGCCGCGGGCCGCGAAGTGCACCCCGTCGAAGTAGGCCAGCGTCGCCCTCGCCTGGTCGGCGCGCCCCCGGTGCGTCTTGAGGTAGTTGCCGATCTCGCGGTAGGGGAGCCTGTCGGTCAGGCTGATCGCACGGGGGAAGTCGCAGAGGAACGGGACGTCGGGGGCGACGGCCGCCAGGTCGGGTATCAGCCCGCCGACCGCGAGGGCGAGCCCGCCGCCCTGGCTCGCGCCGATCGCGGCGGTGCGGGCCGCGTCCGTAAGCGGGTGCGAGCGGGCCGCCTCCACGGCACGTACCGCGTCCGTGATCAGCCGCCGGTAGTAGTACGCGTCCCGGTCCTCGATGCCCCGGGTCATGAACCCCGGAAGTGACGGCCCGCTCCCCACGGGGTCGGCGGTGTCGCCCGGGGCCCAGCCGCTTCCCTGGCCCCGGGTGTCCATCACGAAGTGGGCCATGCCTGCCGACGCCCAGAGCAGGTACGAATGCGGCAGCCCGCGCCCGCCCCCGTAGCCGATGAACTCCACGACCACGGGCAGCGGTCGAGTCGTGCCCGCCGGCATGACGAGCCAGCCCCGGACCGGATGGCCGCCGAAACCGGCGAACGTCACGTCGTACACATCGACCGTGGTCAGGCCGGTGTCGGTGCGCAGTTCGAATGTGGCATCGAGGTCGTGGGTTCTGGCCTCCTCGAGGGTGGCCGACCAGAAGGCGTCGAAGTCGGCCGGCTCCGCCGAACCGCTGCTGTAGGTGCGCAGTTCGTCCAGGGGCAGATCGAACAGGGCCATGCGGGACCGCCTTTGTCGCGAAGTCGATAGGGATGATCACACCGTACGACCGGCTGGGCGTCAGTCAAGAACTTGTTGTTTCCACAACGGGCGCAGCGCGGCCCGGAGCTTCGGTACGCAGAACGGCACCGTGTCCATGGTCTACGAGGCGGGGGGCGGCGCCGCCGCCGTCGCGCGCGCTGAAGGGCAGCGACACCGCGCCGGCTGCAGGGCCGCGACACGGGCGCCGGCCGGCCGTCAACGCCGAAATCGCGTTGCCCGACCAGCCGGCGCCTGCCACGCTTCCGGCATGCCCGATACAGAAAACCGCAGTTCGCACCAGGTGGCAGCGCTCTTCTCGCACGGTCGCCTGACGGCGATCCCCCGGAAGGTGGCCCGCCGCGAACAGCTGCTGGTCCATCTCGCCGACACGCTCTTCGAGCGCGACCGTGCCTACACCGAGCGCGAGGTCAACGAGGCGCTCCTCACCGTGCACGAGGACTGCTCGGCCCTGCGCCGCTATCTGGTGGTCGCCGGGCTGCTGGTCCGCCCGAAGGACGGCAGCAGTTACCGGCGGGGCCGCTGAGGGCCGTACCGGACCGCGGCCGGCGGTGCGTCAGGTGAGAGGATCTCCGCATGGGGAGACGTTCGGGCACGTGCGCCCGGTGTGGGAGACATCGTCGGCCGAGGGGCGGGACCTGCCGCAGGTGCCGGTCCGCGGAACACCGGGCGGACCGGGCGGAGGCGGCTGCGGACATCGGTGAGACCGCTGTGGAGATGGGCGCCCTGGGGGCGTTGGGGCGCGTGTTCCGCGCCTTCCTGCGGGCTCTGGTCGACTGACGGACCGGTTCCGGGCTCAGTCGGGGGTGTCGGGGTCCGGGCCTGTGCGCATGCCCCGGTCGAGGCCGGCGATCGCTTCCATGTCCGCGGACGAGAGCCCGAAGTCGAAGACGTCGATGTCCTCCCGGATGCGGGCGGGTGTGACCGACGTGGGGATCACGACGTTGCCGAGCTGGAGGTGCCGGCGCAGGACCACCTGGGCGGTCGACTTCCCGTGGCGTTCGGCGATCGCGACCAGTGCGCCGTCGTCCAGCAGCGCGCCCTGCGCCAAGGGGCTCCACGCCTCGGTGGCGATGCCGTGCTCGGCGTGCAGGGTGCGCAGTTCCTTCTGCTCAAGGCCCGGGTGCAGTTCGATCTGGTTCACGGCCGGGACGAGGCAGCCGGCCTCGATCAGGCGGCGCAGGTGGGCGGGCTGGAAGTTGGAGACTCCGGCTGCCCGGATCCGGCCGTCGGTCAGCAGCTTCTCCAGGGCACGCCAGCTGTCCGGGTAGAGGTCGCGGGCGGGCGTGGGTCAGTGGATGAGGTAGAGGTCCACGTAGTCGAGGCCCAGCTTCGCCGCACTCGCGTCGAATGCGGCGAGCGCCGAGTGGTACCCCTGGTCGGCGTTCCACAGCTTCGTGGTGACGAACAGTTCCTCACGCGGGATCCCGGAGGTGGCCAGGGCGCGGCCCGCGCGTGCCTCGTTGCCGTACACGGCGGCGGTGTCGATGGAGCCGTAGCCCGCGTCGAGCGCGGCGGACACCGCTGCGGTGGTCTCGTCGTCGGGAACCGCACCGGACTGTGCGGCGCTGCGGCTGCGCCGGGCTGTGTCGATCCGCGTGCGATGACTACGTGCGTCAACAATAATTGCGTACGCGGGTTAATGGTAAGCGCGGACAGGCGAACGAGGTCCTGGTGTCCCGAGCGGACGGCAGGTGCCGCAGCGACGCGGCCCGGGGCCGTCCGTGCCGGGGTCATGTGCTGAACTGTCCGGGAAACACCGGATCCAGGAGCACCCTTGAACAGCTATCGCCACCCCGGCCTCGTCCTCACCGACCGTCGGTTCACGGTCCCTCTCGACCACGAGGATCCCGGCGGCGAGACCATCGAGATCTTCGGCCGGGAGGTCGTGGCGGGCGGCAGGTCGGACGAGGACCTGCCCTGGCTGGTGTACCTGGAGGGCGGTCCCGGCTTCGGTGCCCGCAGGTTCATCGGGACGGAGGCGTGGCTGGGGCGGGCGGTGCGGGAGTTCCGCGTGCTGCTCCTCGACCAGCGCGGTACGGGACTCTCCACCCCGGCCAACCGGCAGACTCTCCCGTTGCGCGGGGGGCCGCGCGAGCAGGCCGACTACCTGGCGCACTTCCGCTCCGACAGCATCGTCCGGGACTGCGAGCTCATCCGCCCCCGGCTCACCGGCGGCGCACCCTGGACCGTTCTGGGCCAGTCCTTCGGTGGCTTCTGCGCCGTCCGGTATCTGTCCGCCGCCCCCGAAGGGCTCAGGGCCGTCCTGATCACCGGCGGGCTGCCCTCCCTGGACGCCCATGCCGATGACGTCTACCGGGCCGCGTATCCGCGGATCGAGCGGAAGGTCGCGGCCCACTACGCCGGCTACCCGCAGGACATCGACCGCGCCCGCGCGATCGCCGCGTACCTCTCCGAGCACCGCCCCACGAGCGGCGGGCACCGCCTGACACCCGAAGGGTTCCAGTCCCTCGGTATCCTGCTGGGTGGCGGGAACGGCAGTCACCAGCTCCACCACCTCCTGGAGAACGCCTTCGTCGGCGGCCCGCACGGCATCGAACTCTCCGACACCTTCCAGGAGGCCATGCGTACGGCCACGTCCTTCGCGGGCCACCCGCTGTACGCCGTGATGCACGAGGCGATCTACGGGCAGGGCGCCCGGCCGACCGACTGGGCCGCCGAACGCGTCCGCGCCGAGTTCCCGCAGTTCGACGCCGCGTCGGTGGGCGACGGTCCCGTGTTCTTCACCGGCGAGAGCATCCACCCCTGGCACTTCGAGGTCGATCCAGCGCTGCGCCCCCTTCGCGAGACCGCCGAACTGCTTGCAGCCCGGACGGACTGGCCCGCCCTGTACGACCCCGAGCGGCTCGCAGCCAACGAGGTTCCGGTCGCCGCGGCGGTCTACCACGACGACATGTACGTGGACACGGAGCACGCGCTGCGCACGGCCGCCGCGATCAGAGGCCTCCGTACCTGGGTGACCAGTGAGTTCGAGCACGACGGCCTGCGGGCGGGAGGGCCACGCGTGCTGGACCGCCTGCTCGCACTCGTCAGGGGCGAGAGTGACCGGTAGCCCGACGCGGGCAGGTCAGTGCTGCAGGGCGTCCAGGGTCGCGTCCAGGTCGGCCGCCGTGCGAGGCGCGCGGTTGTGCGGGAGCTTCGAAAGCGCCGCTGCCATGCCGCAGGTGTTGGTCACCGCGGAGAAGACGAGACCGGAACCGATGCCCGCCGACAGCCAGCGCGCCGCAGGGAAACGCCTGCCCACGAGCAGACCGGCCACCACCAGGGAACCGGCGGCGAGCCGCACCTGGCGCTCCATCGGCCAGACGGCCCGGCCGCCCTCCGGGCGGTCAAGACCGTGTCCGTCGCCCGCCCAGGCGGAGGTGCCGCCGGTCAGCGTGACGGCTTCGATGTCGGCCCGGGCGAGGACCTCGCAGGCCTGCGTGGAGCGGACACCCGATGCGCACACCATCAGCAGGGAGCCGCGGGCCGAGGCGGCCTTGAGCGCGGGTACCGCTTCGCCGAGCCGGTCGAGCGGAATGTTCAGGGCACCGGGGACATGCCCCGAGGCGTACTCACCGGGCGCCCGCACGTCGATGACGGTGAACTCCTCCAACCGGGCTGCGGCCTGGGCGGGGGAGAGGGAAGCGGGACTGGTCACGAGCGGGTTCCTTTCGTTCGTTCACCGGGGCGCGGAGAGCGGCGGGGTCTCACTCACCCCGCGCCAGAATACCCACCGGGGTATCCGAGGATGGGGTGGCTCGACCGGACCAGGTTCGGTCGGGCAAGCGGCTCCCTCTCTCACCCTGCCCTGATCCGTTTCCGGAATGCGCGAGGTCGCGGCCGTCCGTGGACGGCCCGCAGGGTGTAACGCGGGAGGGCGGTCCCGTCTTCCCGGCGGGGGCGGACGCCGCGGCCGATTGACAAAGCCGTTTGCTGATTCTGCAATGGGGTCATGAAGGAACAGAGTCAGGACGACCCCGAACTCGATGCCGTGCTCACCGGTGTGGGCCCCCGGCTGCGCCGGCTCCGCAAGGACCGTGGCGTGACCCTCGCCGCACTCTCCGAGGCCACCGGGATCTCCGTGTCCACCCTGTCGCGGCTGGAATCCGGGGGCAGGCGCCCCAGCCTCGAGCTGCTGCTTCCCATCGCCCGCGCCCACGAGGTGCCGCTCGACGATCTCGTGGGGGCGCCGCCCGTGGGCGACCCGCGGGTCAGGGCGAAGCCCATCGTGCACGGCTCGAAGACCTCCCTGCCGCTGACCGGCCGGCCGGGCGGGCTCCAGGCGTACAAGGTCATTCAGGAGGCACCCTGCACGGAGGAGCCCGAGCAGCGCACCCATGAGGGATACGAGTGGCTCTATGTGCTCAGCGGGCGGCTGCGGCTCAAGCTCGCCGAGCACGACCTGGTTCTGGTGCCCGGAGAGGCTGCGGAGTTCGACACCCGTTTGCCGCACTGGTTCGGACCCGTGGGCGACGAGCCGGTCGAGTTCCTCAGCCTGTTCGGGCCGCAGGGCGAGCGCATGCATGTCCGGGCGCGGCCGAAGCGGGCGTGAAGGAGCTGTCATCGACCGGTGCCAGGTGTTC
Organism: Streptomyces sp. NBC_00887; assembly: GCF_045207585.1. Lineage (NCBI taxonomy): Bacteria > Bacillati > Actinomycetota > Actinomycetes > Kitasatosporales > Streptomycetaceae > Streptomyces > Streptomyces sp. NBC_00887. The sequence goes on along the minus strand of NZ_CP108788.1, from coordinate 2,582,100 downwards.
CCAGACGGGCAAGCAACCGCTTAGTATGCGCCGGAGCAGTGGTAATGCCGACAGTGTTGTGGAGGCCCCTCATGCAGGCATGGCGAGTGCACCGGAACGGCGAGCCGAGCGAGGTGATGGAGCTCGAAGAGACGGACCGGCCCAGTCCCGGACCGGGGCAGGTGCTGCTCGAGGTGCGCGCGGCGAACATCAACTTCCCCGACGCGCTGCTCTGCCGCGGCCAGTACCAGGTCCGGCCCCCGCTGCCGTTCACCCCGGGTGTGGAGATCTGCGGCGAGACGGAGGACGGGCGCCGTGTGCTCGCCACCCCCGCTCTCCCGAACGGCGGCTTCGCCGACTACGTCGTCGCGGACGAGGCCGCCCTGCTGCCCGCCCCCGACGCCCTGGACGACGCCGAAGCGGCCGCACTGCACATCGGGTACCAGACCGGCTGGTTCGGACTCCACCGCCGCGCGCATCTGCGGGCGGGCGAGACGCTGCTCGTGCACGCGGCGGCCGGTGGCGTCGGCAGCGCCGCCGTCCAGCTCGGCAAGGCGGCCGGCGCCACGGTCATCGGAGTCGTCGGCGGACCGGAGAAGGCCGCCATCGCCCGTGGACTCGGCTGTGACCTGGTCATCGACCGCCGGAGCGAGGACATCGTCGCCGCGGTGAAGGAAGCCACGGCGGGACGCGGCGCGGATGTCGTCTACGACCCCGTCGGCGGCGACGCCTACGCCAAGTCCGTGAAGTGCATCGCCTTCGAAGGCCGCGTCGTCGTCGTCGGCTTCGCGAGCGGCTCCATTCCCACCCCGGGCCTCAACCACGCCCTGGTGAAGAACTACTCGATCGTCGGGCTCCACTGGGGTCTCTACAACACCAAGGACCCGGCCGCGGTCCGCGCCTGTCACGACGAGCTCACCAAGCTGGCCGCACAGGGCGTCGTCAAGCCCCTGGTCAGTGAGCGGCTCCCGATGGCCGAGGCCGCGCGCGGCGTCCAGCGTGTCGCCGACGGCACGAGCACCGGCCGCATCGTCGTTCTGCCGGCAGGAGGTGCCCGATGACCACCATCGACGCAGCAGAGATCCGTCGGCGTACGCAGGAACTGCTCGCCGCCCGTCCGCCGGCCACGACGGACCGCACCGACTTCCTCAAGGCACGCTTCGACGCCGGTCTCGCGTGGGTGCACTACCCCGTCGGCCTCGGCGGACTCGACGCGTCGCGCTCCCTGCAGCAGGTCGTCGACGCCGAACTCGCCGCCGCCGACGCCCCCGACAACGATCCGCGGCGCATCGGCATCGGCCTCGGCATGGCGGCGCCGACGATCCTCGGTTACGGCACCGACGAGCAGAAGCAGCGCTTCCTGCGCCCCCTGTGGGTCGGCGAGGAGGTGTGGTGCCAGCTCTTCAGCGAGCCGGGCGCCGGATCTGACCTGGCCGCCCTCGGGACGCGCGCCGTCCGTGACGGCGAGGACTGGGTGGTGGACGGGCAGAAGGTCTGGACGTCCAGCGCCCATGTGGCCCGCTGGGCGATCCTCATCGCCCGCACCGACCCGGACGTGCCCAAGCACCGGGGCATCAGCTACTTCATCTGCGACATGACCGACCCCGGTGTCGAGGTGCGGCCGCTGCGCCAGATCACCGGCGAGGCGGAGTTCAACGAGGTCTTCCTCACCGGGGTGCGCATCCCGGACAGCAGGCGCCTCGGCCCGGTGGGCGAAGGCTGGAAGGTCGCCCAGACCACCCTGATGAACGAGCGCGTCTCGATCGGCGGAGCCCGTATCCCGCGCGAGGGCGGCATGATCGGCACGGTCGCGAGGACCTGGCGCGAACGCCCCGAACTGCGCACCCACGATCTCCACCAGCGACTGGTCACGCTGTGGGTCGAGGCCGAGGTCGCCAGGCTCACCGGTGAGCGGCTGCGCCAGCAGCTCGTCGCCGGGCAGCCGGGCCCCGAAGGATCCGGCATGAAGCTCGCCTTCGCCCGCCTCAACCAGGAGATCAGCGGCCTGGAGGTCGAACTGCTCGGCGACGAAGGCCTGTTGTACAGCGACTGGACCATGCGCCGCCCGGAGATCGTCGACTTCACCGGACGCGACGCCGGTTACCGCTATCTGCGCTCCAAAGGAAACTCCATCGAGGGCGGCACGAGCGAGGTCCTGCTCAACATCGTCGCGGAGCGCGTCCTCGGTCTGCCCGTCGAACCGCGCAACGACAAGGACGTCGCCTGGAAGGATCTCTCCCGATGACCGCACAGACCGAAGCAGTCCACGCTCCCGACCTGCTCTACTCGGAGACCGAGGAGGACCTGAGGTCCGCGGTGCGCTCGCTGCTCGCCGACCGGGCCGACGCGCCGACGGTCATCGCCGGTATCGAGTCCGACACGCCGTACGACCTGCGGCTGTGGGAATCGCTCGCCGCCGGCATCGGGGCAGCGGGACTGCTGGTGCCCGAGAAGCTCGGCGGCCAGGGGGCCTCCCACCGCGAGGCCGCCGTGGTCCTGGAGGAGCTCGGCCGCAGCGTCGCCCCCGCTCCGTATCTGACCAGTGCCGTCGTCGCCACGGAGATCCTCCTCGCGCTCGACACGCAGGACGGTCCGGTGGGTGAACTGCTCGGCGACCTCGCGGCGGGCCGCAAGGTCGCCGTCCTCGCCCTGCCGTTCGCCACGCCCGCCGCCGATGCCGCCGCGGCGACGACCGGCACCCTCGACCGGACGGTGACCGGTGTCGCCGAGGCGGTGGCGGCCGATGTGCTGCTGGTGCCGACCGCCGAGGGGCTGTACGCCGTCGACAGGGCCGGCGACGGCGTCACCGTCGAGTCGCTCGTTCCGCTCGACCTCACCCGTCCACTCGCCACGGTCACCCTCGCCGGGGCTGCCGGTACCAAGCTCGCCGAGGCAGGGCCCGCGGCCCTCGCCGTGGAGAGGGGGCTGCTGTCCGGAGCCGGACTGCTCGCCTCCGAGCAGCTCGGCATCGCCGAGTGGTGCCTGACCGAAACGGTCCGCCACACCCGCGAACGGCACCAGTTCAACCGGCCGGTGGGCTCCTTCCAGTCGCTCAAGCACCGGATGGCCCAGCTCTGGCTGGAGGTCGTCTCCGCACGCGCGGCGGCACGCAACGCCGCGGACGCGCTGGCGGCCGGCAGCCCGGACGCACCGCTCGCGGTGGCCGTGGCCCAGGCCTACTGCTCCAAGGTCGCGGTGCACGCGGCGGAGGAGTGCGTCCAACTGCACGGCGGGATCGGTATGACCTGGGAGCACCCGGCACACCTCTACCTGAAGAGGGCCAAGGCCGACTCGATCGCGTACGGCACGGCGGGGCGCCACCGCGAAGCCGTCGCCGAGCTGGTGGAGCTGGCCGCACCGTAGAGCCCCTCGTCCGGATCACGCCAGGAGCGGGGGTACGTGCTCACGTACCCCCGCTCCGTCGTGCCCGCGCCCGGTCCCACCTGCCCCGATCACGCGGGTAACAGCAGACGCAGCGCAGTCGACGGGCGGACGACGACGGGTCCAACTCTTGGCAGGTACCTGCCTTTCGAGTCGCTCTCGGCTCCATACTCGTCGCGTCCACCCGCCCGCTCTGCCCGCTCAACGCTTCAGGGAGACCCCATGGCACACCTGACCCGCCGCAGAGTCGTCACCACCGCCCTGGCCACCGCCGCCGCAGGCGCCTTCATCCCCGCCCAGTCGGCAACCGCGGCGCCGGCCGTCCCCGGCCGCCCCCACGGCCCGCGCCCCCTGGCCCGCGCCCACGCGCACAACGACTACCTGCACCCGCGTCCCCTCCACGACGCGCTGGCACACGGGTTCACCAGCGTCGAGGCGGACATCTTCCTCGTCGACGGCGAACTCCTCGTCGCCCACGAGGAGGCCGGCCTCGATCCCACCCGCACCCTCACCTCGCTCTACCTCGACCCGCTGCTGGCCCGGGTCAGGGCGAACCACGGCTCGGTGTACGCCGGATACCGCCCCCCGCTGCAACTGCTGATCGACATCAAGAACGACGGCGCCGCCACCTACCTCGCACTCGACGCGGTGCTCCGGCGCTACCGGCAGATCCTCACCCGCTTCAGCCACGGCAGGGTCCGCACCGGTGCGGTGACGCCCGTCATCTCGGGCGACCGCGCCGCTCGCGTCCCGATGGAGGCACAGAGCACCCGCTACGCCTTCTACGACGGCCGGCTCGACGATCTGGGGACCGCCGCCCCCGCCTCCTTCATCCCGCTCATCAGCAGCAACTGGACCCAGAGCTTCAGCTGGCTCGGCACCGGTCCCTTCCCCGCCGCCGAACGGGACAGGCTGCGCACCCTCACCTCCGCCGCCCGCGGGAGCGGTCAGCGGGTCCGGTTCTGGGCCACGCCCGATGTGGCGGGGCCGGAGCGCGACGCCGTGTGGACGGAGCTCCTCGCCGTCGGCGTCGACCATCTGAACACCGACGACCTGGTGGGGCTCGAAGCCTTTCTCCGCCACCGTGACAGGGACGGCCGCACCAGCCGCTGACCGCCTCGCGGCAAGCGGCTCCGATCACCGTGCGTCAACACCCGTTCGGCGGACACGCCAGTCCGCCGGATGGCCCCTCCGCTGCGCCACACTGGCGGCCGAATGCCGCAATTCCGGCGCGGCGGAGGAGGTTGGCGATGGCCATTTCGATCTCACTGGTGCTGCTCCTGCTGATCCTGGCAGTGATCTTCCTGCGCAACGGCGGACTCAAGGTCTCGCACGCGATCGTCTGTGCCCTGCTCGGCTTCTTTCTCGCAGGTACGAGCATGGCGCCCACCATCCATGAGGGGATCGCCGCCACGGCGAACGTCGTCAGCGGTCTGAAGCCCTGACCCCACGCACGGTCCGGGTGCGGGACAATGGCGGCTGATCGTGGCAGAACGCCGCACCGGACCAGTGAGGGAACGCAGCGATGTCCTTTCCGCCACCCGGACGGCAATCGGGCGCCGCCCACCACGAGTACTGCAACACGGCCCTCTGCTGCCGCTGCCAGCAGCGGCAGTGGACGACGAAGCTGGGCGACGAACGCCTCTGCGGCCTCTGTGCCGCCTGCTGCCGCGACTGCGGCCGTGCTCCCGCCCCCCACCTGGACGGGCTCGACGAAGGGCTCTGCGCCGAGTGCCGCGGCATGTGCGGCCGGTGCCAGCGACAGCTGCCCCTCGCCGGCCCCTGCGTGTGCCGCAAGTGGCGCGAGCGGGCCGGCTCCGACCCGGTCAACTACATCCTGCAGGCGCTCCCGCAACCGCTGGTCCAGGCACTCGGCCACCGCACCCCGCAGTCCGTCCACGAACTGATCCACCGGGAACTCGCCCGGCGGACCCCCGACCAGCTCCTGGACCGCCTCGAGCGCCGGTGGAACGTCCGCTGGGCGCACGCCCTCCACGAGAAGGACGAGGACGGCCGGCGCCGCTGGACCGCGCAGGAGGTCGCCGAAGCGCTGCTGAGCCCGGGCCACTGCACGAACCCGCAGTGCGAGGACGGCTACCTGGTCACCACCGACACGCCGTGCGGACAGTGCCTGCGCCCCACCCACCGGTTCGTCACCTCCGTGGCCGACCACACGTCGACCTCGGCCCACGCGAGGGAGACCGCCGCCCAGATCAGACGCGCCCTCCTGGAAGGCCGCTCGACCAAGCCCGGCAAGCCGCGTCCGCCGCGCTGACGCTCCGGCGTGCTCAGGCCGCGGTCCGGACCGCGTCCGCGACGTCCTTGTCCAGAGCGGTCCGCACCAGAGCCGCGGCGAGCACCGCGGGATCCCGGCCCTCCGCCAGCCGTGTCAGCCCGGCCGGCGAGCCGGGCAGGCCCAGCCGTTCGGCGCCCTGTAGTGCCTTCGCGTCGAGGTAGGGGGCCGTCTCCGGCCACACCGTCTGCACCTCGCGCAGGAAGATGTCCGCTCCCGTGGGACCCACGCCGGGAAAGCGCTGCAGCATGGTGCGGAGTGCGTCGGTGTCACCATCGGCGTCCCGGCGGAGGCGACGCAGATCTCCGCCGTGCGCGGTCAGCAGCAGGTCGGCACCGTCCCCGAGCTGGGTAGCCGTCCGCTCGTCGTACCGGCGGTACCCGCCCTCACCCAGCGCGTCGACGCGCTGCTGCCACGTCGCGTCGGCCATCCGCTGCGGGGTGCGCATTCCGTTCGCGTACAGCGCCCGGGCCGCGGCCACCGCCGCGGAGGCGCGAATACGGGCGCTCAGCAGGTCGCTCAGCACAAGGAGCTGGTACAAGGGCTGAGGGGTGTCGCGCAGCCGGATACCCGCCTCGTCCGCGTACGTCCTGCCGTGCCGCTCCAGCAACGCGTCCAGCGTCTCGCGTGCACTCATGTGAAACCGAAGATGCGCGCGATGAAGTATCCGGCGACGACGGCCGAGCCGAGCAGCACCAACGCGGCCCAGAAGGCCGGGTGCTCCCAGATGCCGCCGTCCGCGCGTTCGACGTGTGCCTCGCTGATGCACCCTTCACCCGGAGGCGTTTCGCCCGGGGGCATGCGGGTGCGCGCGGATGACAGCGAGGCCGGGGGAGTGTGTGAGATAGCCATACCTCCACGATCCTCCCGCAGAGCCCGCCCCGCATCGCAGGTCCTGGAGGGGCGCGGGTACCTCCGTACGGAGTCTGCCTGCCCTCCGAAGCGCTGCGGCACCCCGGTTCGGGGCACCGTCAAGGAATGCCTGGAGTATCTGCGCCCGCGCCCGTCATCAAACTCGTGCAGCGCACCACCGAGCCTGCCGCCGCGCAGCTGCTGCGGTCCACCGCTGCGGCTGTCATCGCCTTCGCTGTGGCCCAGTGGGTTCTGCCCGAGCCCCATCCAGCACCCCTGACCGCTCCGCTCACGGCTCTGCTCGTGGTCCAGGTGACCCTCTATGCCACGCTCACCACCGGGATCCGACGGGTGAACTCGGTCGTCGTGGGGGTGCTGATCGCCAGCGGTTTCAGCTCCCTGGTGGGGCTGAGCTGGTGGAGTCTGGGGCTGACGATCTTCACTTCGCTGCTGATCGGGCGCTTTGTCAGAGTGAACGAGTTCGTGCCCGAGGTGGCCATCAGCGCGATGCTCGTCCTCGGCGTCGCGCAGGTCGCCGACACCGCCTGGGAGCGGGTGCTCGAGACGCTCATCGGCGCAGGGGTCGGACTCCTGTTCAACCTCCTGTTCGCGCCGCCGGTCTGGGTCGAGACGGCGGGCGTCTCCATCGGCGGCCTGGGCGAGCGGATGGGCAGCATGTTCCGGGCTCTGGGCGAGGAGATCGGCGGCAACCACCCCGTGCCGGAGGCCGCCGCACGCCTGCACGAAGCACGCAGGCTGGACCACGACATCGTGGAGGTGGACGCCTCGCTGCGGCAGGCCGAGGAGAGCCTGATGCTCAATCCCCGGGTACGGCAGGGGATGCTGTACCGCGTGGTGCTGCGCACCGGACTCGACACACTGGAGATCTGCGCCGTGGTGCTCCGTGTACTGACTCGCACCCTGACCGACCTGGCCAAGGCGCGCACGGAGGAGTCGCTATTCCCCGAGGACGTGGCCGTATCCCTGCGTGAGTTGTTCGGACATATGTCGGACGCGATCGAGGGCTTCGCGGTGATGATCACGACACCGATCGCGGCCAGCGGGGAGGAGGCCGAGGAGCGCCTCGCCGAGGCACTCGGCCGCAGTCGCGCGACACGCGACCGGGTGGCGGACCTGCTGCTCGAGGACGTTCAGGAATATCCCAGACAGTGGCAGCTGCACGGAGCCCTGCTCGCCGAGGTGGACCGCATCCTCGACGAACTCGACATCGGCAAGCGCACGGAACGCCTCGGTGAGGAACTCGACCGCCACTCGGCGGAGATGCACGCGCGCCACCCCCGTATCCAGTCGGTGCTCCGCCGGCTGCGCGGGGCTACGCGAACCAAGTGGCGGGCAGAGGTCTGAGGGGACGCAAGGGCGAGATTTACTCAGAAGGCGGCATGCAGACTGTTCATCGGAGTCCGGGAGAGAGGGCTCCGATCACCCGCGCCTTCGGAAGGGTGGTTCAGCTCGCGCCGCGTTCGCAGACCTTGGCCAGCCGATCGAGCATGGCCCGGTGGCGCAGCTGGATCACCGCGTCGACGGCCATGTTGTGCAGCGCGGCACCCGCGCCTCGCAGGGGGTGCTCGTCGACGATCAGAAGGGTGTCGTCGCCCCACGGGCGGACATCGAACGCGACCCTCGCCGTACCCAGACGCCCGCTGTCAATCTCGAGTTCCAGGGTCCGCGGCGGTTCACATCGGCGCACGACCGTCTCGTTGTCCAGCGCGAAGGGCCCGATCCTGACCCGATAGGCGATGGTGGAGCCGACTTCCGGCCACCGGCCCTTCGCGGGACGGGAGTCGGACGTGCCGACGACCCACCGGTCGTAGCGCTCCCCGTCGGACAGGACGGCCCAGACCGCGTCCGCGCTCTTCCTGATCAGTTTGTGCCGTACAGCCATGAGTTTCTCCGGCTTCTGGCGGTGCGATCGGTCCTCCCGGCACTCTCAGCGTAGGTCGGCCTGCCCGGTCCCGCCTTTCGCCCGGCGAGGTGGGGGTCCGGGAGTCACCTCACCGACGGCGGAATTACGCCATACGGGTGAACAGGCTCAAGGGCCTGTCCCGTTCGTGCAGTCTGCGGTCCTCACTGCGTCCGGTGGGCGGGCCCGTCCGTCTCGCGGTTCGTGCGGCGCCGGTGGCTGGTGTCGCACCACGGGTACATCCGGCTCCGCCGGCAGGTGCAGACTGCCACGACGAACCGGTTCGACACGGCCACCCGGCCGTCGGCACACGTGACTTCCACGGGCCCTTCGATGAGCAGGGGGCCTTCGTCGTCGACAGAAATCCTGCGGGGACGCTCAGGGGTGTTCGGCACGGATGACCACCAGTTCCTCTGTCGTGTCGTTCCGGCCCAGCAGGCCCGACTCCCTCAGCCAACGGAGTCTGGACCGCAGCACGGGCCCGAGGGGTACGCGGGCGCGGTCGCTCACCTGCGCGTGCAGGCCGGCGTCCGCCAGGCGGCGCAGGGTCGCGTCGCTGTCGCACAGACCGGAGTGGACCATCAGCAGGCGGCCTCCGGGACGCAGCGCTGCCGGAGCCGCGGCGCAGACACGGTCGAGGACCGCGCGTCCGTCGTTACCGGCGTCCCAGGCCCGCGCGGAACCGTGGCCGGGCAGCCGGCCGATGGGGGACGGGACATACGGCGGATTGCAGATCACCAGGTCGTAGGACCTGCCGGGCAGTGCGGACAGGAGATCGCTGCGTTGCACGGTGATGCGCCGACGGTGCAGCAACGCGTTCAGTCGTGCGGTCACCACCGCCCGCCACGCGATGTCCACCGCGGTCACCCGCGCCCCCAGCTGTGCCGCGTGCAGGGCGAGCGCACCGCTTCCCGTGCCGAGGTCCAGGACATCGGCGCCCGGGCCGATCTCCTCCTGCTCCAGTGCCGCCATGAGAAGGCGGGTGTCGTGCTGCGGCGCGTACACGCCGGGGAGTGTCAGCAGCCGGGCCGGACGTACCTGCTTCTCGGATAGTTCTGCGGACATTCCGAACTCCTTGCCTCCGTGAAACGACTCGATGGATCCGGCCCCACGGATCCCTGTGCGGGGAGCGGCTGGATCACACCTGCCAGTCCGCCAGCAGCCGGTCCTCGAGCCGTTCCTCGAGAAAGGACGTCGCGGTGACACCGAAGGCGATATCGGCCGCCAGCTCCGGTTCGTCGTCGAGCAGCCCGCCGATGACGTCACGGCGCACCACCTGCTCATGGACCGCGTCGGCCTCGACGTGTTCCGTGTAGAAGAACTCCGCGGCCGGTCCCGCACCCGTTCTCTTCATGGCGTGGGCCAGACGCCGGGAAGCGGGTGAGGAGGTGATCTCGACAGCGGCGAAGTGCCCCACCAGCGCCCCGCGCAGCCGCCGGTGCAGGCCGAAGAGCGACATCAGGTTCACCAGAGCCAGCATCTCCGCGCAGCCGTCGTCGAGGTAGCGGCCGTAGGTGCTGTCGAGACCCAGATCAGTCATCAGGTCGGCGAAGAGCTGTGCGTGAACCCGGTCAGCGCGTCCGCCCCCGAACTCGTCGTACTCGATCGCGGCCATGCCTGCCTTGGCCCGGCCGCTCAGGCGTGGCAGCACCCAGGCGTGCGGGTCGGCCTCCTTGAGGTGGTAGAGGGAGCGCTGCACCGCGTAGGCCCGCAGGTGCCGCAGTTCGCCCCGGTCCTGCAGGAACCACGAAAGCCCGGTCCCGTGGACCGGTTCCACCAGCAGGCCGGCGAGTACATCGTCGAGATCAGCCGTTCCCGTGGCGTCACGGCGCAGCGCCGCGAGGAAACGTTCCTCCAACGTGGCGCGGACGGTGAGCAGACCCGGATCCCACTCCAGCTCCGGTCGCACGCCGGCGAAGCCCCGGTAGTGCAGCTCGTAACAGACGTACAGGGCCAGATGCAGATCGTCGCTGTACGGATCCGTGTCCCCGGCGGAGCCGGGATCCGGCAGAGGCGCGTCACCGCGCAGAAAGCCGACCACGCCCGCCGACACCGGGCCACGCGTTCGCGGAAGAGAAGGTCCAGTGCGTTGATCGGACATGGGCACCTCCTGCCCCGTCATCCACGGAAACCACACAGACATCATGATCGACTGTACGCCGGAGGTCCCGCCCCGGCCTTCCGGCGCGTGCCGGGCCCGCCGGCCAGGCGGACAATCGGGGAAGGGACGGGAACGCCCGCCCCGCTCGAAGGAGCACGCATGTGCGCTGACCGGGATCTCCACCCCGGCGATCCGACGGACGGTGACGCGTACGAAGTGGACCGAAAGGTCCAGGACGCGCTCGACCGGCTGACGCTGCTGATCAACGCGGCGGAGGCGCTGGCCAGCACCCTCGACGAGGAGACCGGCCTGCGCCGGCTGTGCCACACCCTCGTACCCGGGCTCGCCGACTGGTGCGCCGTCGACCTGGTGGACCGGCGGGGCCGACTGCGCCGGATCGTCGTCGAGCACCGCGACGCCGACCGCCTCTCGCCAGGTCTGTACGAGGGACTCCTCCCACCGACCGAGGGCTCCGCGGCAGCGGTGGCACGGGCTCTGCAGGGGGCCGGACCGACGCTCCTGACTGACTTCCTCCCGCCGCACAGTGCCGCCGACCCCTTGCACGCGTGCGAACTCGAACTCTTCGACCGCATGACAGCCGACACCGCGGTCATCGCTCCCCTGCGGGCGCGCCGTCAGGTGCTGGGCGTGATCACGCTCGTACGGACCACGAACGAGGCCCCGCTGGACGAGGACGGGCTCTCCCTCGTCGAGGACCTCGCCCATCGGGTCGCCCTGGCCGTCGACAACTCGCGCCTGCACTTCGAGGCTCAGCACACCGCCGAACGCCTGCAACGCTCGCTCCTGCCCGACCTGCCGTCCGAGGGGCCCGTGGAGCTCGCCGCCCGGTACCAGGCGGCAGTCGCGGCGGCACAGGTCGGTGGCGACTGGTACGACGCGTTCCTGCTGCCCGAGGGCGCCACCGCGCTGATCATCGGAGATGTGGCGGGCCACGACCTGCGCGCCGCGGTGACCATGAGCCAGATGCGCAACATGCTGCGGGGCATCGCCTGCGACCGTAAGGAGCCACCCGGCAAGATCCTCGGGCGGCTGGACGCCGCCACCCACATCCTCTACCCCCACCAGACGCTGACGTGCATCTACGCCCTGGTCGAGAAACCGGTCGCCGACGGTCCCTGGCAGCTGCACTACGCCGTGGCCGGCCACCCCGCGCCGCTCCTGGTGACCTGGGAGGGCGAGACCCGATTCCTCGAGGGCGGCAGGAGCATGATGCTGGGCGTCGACCCGGACGAGTACCGCCCGGCCGGGATGGAGGTGCTCCCCCCGAACTCGACCGTCCTGCTCTACACGGACGGGCTCGTCGAGCGCCGTGACGAAATGCTGGACCGGGGCCTGGCCCGACTGCGCCAGCACGCCGCGGCACTCGCGCGCGAGCCGCTGGAGACCTTCTGCGACGAGCTGCTCGACGGACTCGCGGCCGCCGGTACGGATGACGTGGCACTGATCGCGGTCCGTATCGCCGCCGCGCCCGCTACGGGCGCCGCCACCGCGGAATGAGGGACGGTCAGCCGGCCGCCTTCCCTCGGGTCCACTCCAACAGCCGGTCAGCCGTCCATGAGGTGATGACACGGTCGGCCGGGACCCCGCACTCCTCCGCCCGCGCACATCCGTGGATCCGCCAGTCCAGCTGACCCGGTGCGTGCGCGTCCGTGTCGATGGAGAAGAGAACCCCCGCAGCGACCGCGCGCCTGAGCAGCGGGCGTGGGGGATCGAGTCGTTCGGGCCGGCAGTTGATCTCGACCGCGGTCCCTGCTTCCGCGCACGCCGCGAAGACCTCGTCCGCGTCGAACTCCGACTCAGGGCGGGTCCGTTTGCCCAGGAGACGCCCCGTGCAGTGCCCGAGCACGTCCGCGTGAGGATTGCGTACGGCCGCGAGGAGCCGCTTCGTCATCGCCGCCGCGTCCATGCGCAGCTTCGAATGAACCGAGACGACGACCACGTCGAGGCGCTCCAGGAGCTCTGGTTCCTGGTCGAGGGAGCCGTCCAGCAGGATGTCGCACTCGATTCCGGTGAGCAGACGGAAGGGTGCCCACTGCTCGTTCAGCTCCGCCACCACGTCCAGTTGCCGGCGAAGCCGTTCCGGGGAAAGCCCGTTGGCCACGGTCAGTCGGGGGGAGTGGTCGGTGAGCACGGTCCACTCGTGACCCAGTTCCGCAGCCGTCCTGCCCATCTCCGCGATCGGACTCCCACCGTCGGACCAGTCGGAGTGCGTATGGCAGTCGCCGCGCAGCTCCGCCAGCAACGCTTCACCTCCCTGGGCGAGCGGCTCCGAAGCTTCTTCCTCCAGCCGTTCCAGGTACCGGGGTGTCGCACCGGCCAGCGACTCCCGGATCACTTCCGCCGTCCGGGGGCCGATTCCCCGCACCGACTCGAGGGAGCCCTGCGCCACCCGGTTCGCGAGCTCGCCCGCGCCCATGGCCGCGACCGCGTCGGCAGCCGTGCGGAAGGCCTTCACCCGGTACGTGGCCGCCTGGGACCGCTCCAGCAGGAACGCGATCCGGCGCAGGGCCGTGGAGGCCTCCACGGTCAGAGCCCGGCGGTGTGGTCGGGGTGCCCGCGGGTACGGCGGGCTTCCTTCATCTCCGCCTCGTACAGATGCTGCCGCCCCGCCGCGAGTTCCTGCCGCACCCGGGCCTCGACCTCCACGAACGGCTGGTAGTAGGTCGTGTTGTACGCCTCGACGACCTGGTAGGTCCAGCAGCCCGGGATGACGTTGCGGCCCAGGATCTCGCGCTCCACCAGGTCGGCCTGCTCCGTGTGGCCCGCCCGGCGCAGCAGCTCCACCGCGCGGTCCAGGGTCAGGTCGGCGCCGCCCGTCAGTTGATGGAACCCGTAGAGGTGGCCCCGGGCCCGCTCCACCGTCTCCAGCGCCTCGGTCAAAGACCCCAGCGCCTCCACGGTGGTGTCGCCGATCCCCGGCGGGCGTTCGTGCTCGGTACGGGGCCCGCTCTCCTCAGGTGTCTCATGCATGACTACGACTGTGCACCCCTTCCCGCCGACTTCGTTCTGCCGACGGGCCGAAGGGGTGAGGGCCGTGTGGGCCGCACTCCCGTCCTGCCCGCCGCCCGAGATGCGCGGAGCCCTGTTGTCGTGAGACTGGATCCCATGGCAGAGAAACAGCGCACCCGTACCGGGCACGCGAAGAAGGCGACAGCCTCGCGCTCCTCGTCCCGGCGAGGCCCCGAGCATGCCGCCCGTGTCGCCTGTCAGAGCCTCGAAAGGCTCATCGGCCATCCCTCGGAGGGGGTGTCCGCGGTGCGGCGGAGCGAGGACGGATGGTGCGTCGTGGTGGATGTGCTGGAGGTCGAGCGCATCCCCGACACGACGAGCCTGCTCGCCTCCTACGAGGTGCAGTTGGACGAGGACGGCGAGCTCCTGGAGTACAGCAGGGTCCGCCGGTACCGACGGGGCGCCGCCGACGAGTGACCCGTGTTGCCCCATCAGCCGGAAGGAAACTCCATGACCACCATGTACGCCGACGAAGTAGCGCCGTGCCCGCCGCGTGCCGGAACCCTCTACGACGTTCTGGAACTCATCCTCGACCGGGGGATGGTCATCGATGTGTTCGTCCGGGTCTCGCTGGTCGGCATCGAGATCCTCAAGATAGACGCACGCATCGTGATCGCGAGCGTGGACACGTATCTGCGCTTCGCCGAGGCGTGCAACCGCCTCGACCTGGAGCGCGACTCGGGCAGCAGGACCGTCCCGGAGCTGTTCGGCATGGGCGCGGCCAAGTCCGTCGGCAAGCGCAAGGTGCGCAAGGCCGCGGAGTCCGTCGGAGACAGCGTCCGCAAGGCGGTGGGCGGTGGTGATGACGACGACGACTCGGAGGACGAGGAAGAGCAGCACGAGCGGCCCAGGAAGCGCCGGGCGCCCGCACGTAGCGGGAGCCAACGACGACGCGCGGAGGCATGAGCGTGACAACGACGACGACCGGCGTCTACGTCTACGCAATCGTCCCGACGGGCGGATCGCTGCCGCGGAAGGCCGCCGGTGTGGGTAACCCGCCGGCCGCGCTGCGGCTGATCGGCGAAGGACCGGTCACCGCTGTGGTGAGCGATGCTCCGCCGCAGCTCCGCGCGCGACGGCGGGACCTCATGGCCCACCAGGACCTGCTGATGGGCCTCGCGGACATCGGCCCCGTGCTCCCCATGCGCTTCGGAATGGTCGCGGCGGACGAGAACACGGTGCGCAGAGAGCTGAGCGCTTCACGCGAAGCCCATCTCGCCTCCCTGCGGCACCTCACCGACGGTGTCGAGATCAACCTCAAGGCTCTTCCGGCCCAGGACGCACTCGCTGCGGTCGTGGCCGAGGAGAACCAGGTACGGCGGCTCCGGGAGGAAGTGCGCCGACGCCCCGGCTACGAGGCAAGTGTCCGGCTGGGGGAGGCCATTGCCACCGCCCTCTCGCGCAGGGCGGCGGACGCCGGCAAGAAGATCGTGCGCACGCTGACGCCCATGGCCCGTGCGGTGGCAGCTGGGCCGGAGGTCCAAGGATGCGCGTTGAACGTGTCGTTCCTCATCGACCGGAGCGACAGCGACCGTTTCCGGGCAGAGGCACAGACGTTCGCGAACACCCACCGCGAGCTCGTCGAACTACGGATTGCAGGACCACTGCCCTGCTACAGCTTCGTTTCTTCCCGGCCGGCCCGGACACCGGCGGCGGGGAGATGAGATGGGACTGATCAGCGGGATTCTCCTGCTCCCTCTCGCACCGGTCCGCGGAGTCATCTGGGTCGCCGAGAAGGTGAACGAACAAGCCGACCGCGAGATGCACGACCCCGGAGTGCTCCGGGCCCAACTGGCGGCGCTGAACCAGGAGCTGGAGGACGGCAACGTCAGTCTGGAGGAATTCGAACGGGAAGAGGAAGAACTGCTCGAACGGCTGCACGTCGCTCGGGCCCGCTCCGTGCAGAACGATCGAAGGTGACTGACTCATGGAAGACCAGACCAAGGTGACTCTGGCGGCCGCAGTGGTCGGCGGATATGTGCTCGGCCGTACGAAGAAGGGCCGTATGGCGATCACCATCGCAACCTATCTGGCGGGCAGGCGGTTCGGTCTGGAACCACGCCAGCTTGCCGCCGAAGGGATCCGCAGGTTGGGGGAGATGCCCCAATTTGCCGAATTGCAGGAGCAGTTGAAGGGCGAGGTCCTCGAGTCGGGCCGAAAGGCCTTGACTGCCGCGGCGGACCGCGGCATGAACTCGCTCGCTGATGCGCTCAGTGACCGTACGTCCCGGCTCACGGACCGGGATGAGGAAGAGGAAGAGGAAGAGTACGAAGGGGAGCCGGCCGAGGACGGCGAGTACGAGGGCGAGTACGAAGAGGAAGAGCCCGAGGCGGAGTACGAGGACGAAGAGGAAGAGCCCGAGGACGAGGAGGAGGAAGAGGAGGAGCCCGAGGGGGAGTACGAGGACGAGGAGGAAGAGGAAGAGTTCGAGGAGGAGCCGGCCGAGGACGAGGACGGCGAAGAAGAGGACGAGGGAGAAGAAGAGGAAGAGGAGCCGAAGCCGAGCAGGTCCCGCGGTTCTCGGCAGCCCTCGAAGCAGGCTCCCGCCAAGAAGGCGGCAGCGAAGAAGGCTCCGGAAAAGAAGGCTCCCGCCAAGCGGACCCCCTCGAAGAAGGCCGCCGCGAAGAAGACGGCACCGGCGAAGAAGGCCGCCGCCAAGAAGACGGCACCGGCGAAGAAGGCCGCCGCGAAGAAGACGACTCCCGCCAAGAAGGCCTCGGCCAAGAAGTCCTCGGCCAAGAAGTCCGCCCCTGCCAAGAAGTCCTCGGCCAAGAAAGCCCCGGCCAAGAAGGCCACGTCATCAAAGCGAGCCGCGTCCAAGCGCACCGAACGGCGG
This sequence comes from Streptomyces sp. NBC_00887, assembly GCF_045207585.1. Lineage (NCBI taxonomy): Bacteria > Bacillati > Actinomycetota > Actinomycetes > Kitasatosporales > Streptomycetaceae > Streptomyces > Streptomyces sp. NBC_00887. Next base: position 2,565,707 of record NZ_CP108788.1, on the reverse strand, counting down.
AGGTAGCCAGTCATGGCCAAGACGGACAAAGACGAACCGGAGGCTGCGGAGTCGGGCATGGACCGGCTTCGCGGAGAGGCGTCGAGCTTTCTCAGCGCGCAGGTGGAGAAACTTGCGGAGAAGGCCGGCGGAAAACTGAGTGACGTCACGGGGAAGCTCACGGACGTTGCGGAGAACGGAGGTTCGCTCCCCGCGATCGGCTCCCGTGTCCTGCAGGGCGAATCACCGGTGAAGGCGTTCGTATCGGAAAAGGCCAAAGGCGTCAAGGACAACGTCGTGGACAAGGCCAAGCAAGCCTTCGGCGGAGGAAAGGGCAAGCGCAAGTCCAGCGGCAGCAAGATCACAAGCATCATCGAGGTCCTCGATGTGGGTGTGTCGCTGCGGGACGCATATGACTACTGGACCCAGTACGACAAGTTCAGCAGCTTCGCCAAGGGTGTGCGCGACGTCTCCACGAGTGACGAGATGACCAGCGACTGGAAGGTCAAGATCGGTCCGTCCTCCCGCAGCTTCAAGGCGACCGTCCAGGAACAGGTGCCCGACGAGCGGATCGTCTGGACCTCCGAGGGCGCGAAAGGCACGACCCGAGGCGCTGTGAGCTTCCACGAAATCGCTCCGAAGCTGACGCGGATCGTCCTGGTCGTGGAGTACTACCCCTCGGGGTTCTTCGAGAAGACAGGCAACGTGTGGCGTGCCCAGGGGCGCCGTATGAGGCTGGACTTCAAGCACTTCCAGCGGTACGTCACGCTCACCGAGGAAGAGCCCGAGGGCTGGCGCGGTGAGATCCGCGACGGCGAAGTCGTGGAGAGCCACGATGACGCCGTGGAACGAGAGGAAGCCGAATCCGAGGAGGAAGAGCCCGAGGAGGAGGCCGAGGAAGAAGAGGAGGACGAAGAAGAGGGCGAGCCCGAGGAAGAGGAGTACGACGACGAGGGAGACGGTGAGGGGGAGGACGAGGAGGAAGAGGAGGACGAGGAGCCCGAGGAGGAGGACGAGGAGCCCGAGGAGGAAGAGGAAGAAGAGGAAGAAGAAGAGGAAGAAGAAGACGAGGAGCCTGAGGAGGAGGCACCCGCGCCCAAGAAGCACCGGGGCCGGAGGCGCAGCCGTGACTGACGCGGATCTCGTGCAGGGCGGTTACCAGGTACCCGGCCCTCAGACGACCAACCTCGCCGACATCCTCGAACGCGTTCTCGACAAGGGCATCGTCATCGCCGGCGACATCAAGATCGACCTGCTCGATATCGAGCTGCTCACCATCCGGCTCCGTCTGTTCGTGGCGTCCGTGGACACCGCGAAGAAGGCCGGTATCGACTGGTGGGAGACGGATCCGGCGCTGAGCTCGCACGCCGCCCGTAACGCGCTCCAGGACGAGAACCGCGAACTCCGCGAACGCCTTGAGGCACTTGAGTCCAAGGCGGACGAACTGCCGGCGGGCCACGACGCAGCGGCCAGGCGATGAGCACGTGAGCAAGGAGAACCGAGGCACATGACGGAGTCGGGAGCCGATTCTTCGGACGGCAACGCCATCTACGTATTCGCTGTTTGCGGGGCCCCGGTCCAGGCCGCGGTCGAGGAACTGCCGGGCGTCGCTGCGGACGCACCGGTACGCACCATGCCGTTCGGAGAGCTGACGGCCGTCGTCCAGACGGTTCGCGCTGCCGAATTCTCCGACGAAGCCTGGCAGGCGCGCCTGTCCGACACGGTCGAGCTCGAACGCTACGCACGGGCGCATCACCACATCGTGACGGCCGCCGCAGCGGCCTGCCCGACCGTTCCGTTGCCGCTGGCCACCCTCTACCACGACGAGGAGCGGGCCCGGCTGGCGCTCACCGGCGAGACCGGGCGATTCCGTGCCGCGCTCGCCCGGACCGCGGACCATTCCGAATGGGGGGTCAAGGTCTACGCGGCAGAACGCCCCGCGCAGAACACCGAACGCCCCGCGGAGGACGTGAGCACCACTCCGCACCGTGCGGTCGTGCCCGCCGACCGGGCCCGTCCGGCCCCGGGAGCGGGCCTTGCCTATCTGGACCGCAAACGCGGGATGCAGGCCCGGCGCGAACAGCGACAGGAAGAGGCTCTCCGCATGGCGGAAACGGTGGACGCCGAATTCCAGAAGGTGGCGTCGGCCGCCCGCAGGCTGCGGCCGCACAGCCCCGAACTGGCCGGCGCCCAACGGGTCCAGGTGCTCAATGCCACGTATCTCGTAGCGGAACGCCGGTCGGGCGAGCTGGAGACACTGACCAGGACGCTCCAGGACAGTACCGGCGCGCAGATCGAGTTGTCGGGGCCCTGGGTTCCCTACTCATTCGTCGGCGAGGTGTAGCGGATGGCGCACGACGTCGTGCCCTGGAACAATCCCGAGCCGCTGACCGGCCCCATCGGTGTGCCGCTCGTCGACCTGCTGGACCGGTTGCTGGCAACCGGTGTGGTGGTCAGTGGAGACCTGGTGATCGCGATCGCGGACGTCCCGCTCGTACGGCTGTCGCTCCACGCCCTGCTGTCGTCCGTCAACGAGCGGATCCCTTCTCCGTGGGCGGACGGGGGTCCGCTGTGACCGCCTCCCGGGTGGACGTGGATTCGGAGCAGCTGGGGCACGACCTCGTCGCTCTCGTGCTGACCGTGGTGGAACTGCTGAGGCAGCTGATGGAACGCCAGGCCATTCGCCGCATCGATCAGGGGGACCTCACCGATCGACAGGTCGACGAGATCGGCACCACGCTCATGCTGCTCGACCAGCGCATGACCGAACTGTGCGATCTGCACGGCGTACGGCCCGAGGACCTCAATCTCGACCTGGGGCCGCTGGGGACGCTGCTGCCGCGTAGCTGACGGGGCTCAGACGGTCAGGAGGGTCTTGACCATCCCGTCCTTCTTCTCCTGGAAGGTGCGGTATGCCTGCGGTCCCTCCGCCAGGGGCAGCCGGTGTGTGGCGAAACCGTCGACGCCCAAGGGGTCGGAATCCTCGAGCAGCGGGAGGATGTCGTCCACCCAGTGCCTGACGTTGGCCTGGCCCATGCGTAGTTGGACCTGCTTGTCGAACAGGGTCAGCATCGGCACGGGATCGATCGCACCTCCGTAGACACCGACGACGGAGACGGTCCCGCCGCGGCGCACGGCGTCGGCGGCCGTGTTGAAGGCGGCCATGCTGTCGAGGCCGGCATGCTCCATGACCTTGGCGCCCAGTGCGTCGGGCAAGCGGGCCGTGATCTGTTGGGCCCCCCTGGCGAAGGGGGCTCCGTGCGCTTCCATGCCGACGGCCTCGATGACGGCGTCCGTGCCGCGTCCGTGGGTGAGGCGGCGAATCTCGTCCGCCACGTTGTCGTGCTCCCTGAGGTCCAGGGCGGTGACGCCACGTGCGCGCGACCTGGCCAGCCTCTCCGGTACCAGGTCCACACCGATGACCAGCTCAACGCCCTGGTGGAGGGCGATTCGCGTAGCCATGTCACCGATCGGGCCGAGGCCGAGAACCGTCAGGCTTCCGCCCGGCGGAACATCGGCGTAGGCGACCGCCTGCCACGCGGTGGGCAGCACGTCCGACAGGTAGACGAAGCGGTCGTCCGGCGGGCCGTGGGGCACTTTGACGGGGAGGGTGTTGCCGAAGGGGACGCGTAGGAGTTCCGCCTGGCCGCCGGGTACCTGCCCGTACAGCTTGGAGAACCCGAAGAGTGATGCCCCGGAGCCGCGCTCCCGTACCTGCGTGGTCTCGCACTGCGAGTGCAGGCCCTGTTCACACATCCAGCACGTCCCGCACGAGACGTTGAAGGGGACCACGACTCGGTCGCCGACCGAAACCGCGGTGACTTCCGGGCCGACCTCCTCGACGATTCCCATCGGTTCGTGGCCGAGGATGTCGCCGGCGTCGAGATAGGGGCCGAGGACCTCGTACAAATGCAGATCGGACCCGCATATCCCCGTGGATGTGATGCGCACGATGATGTCCGTAGGATCCACGATCTTCGGATCGGGCATCGTCTCGATGCGCACGTCGCGCTTTCCTTGCCAGGTGAGTGCCTTCATCGTGCCCTTCTCCCCGGTGCGCGGGCATACGGCGCACCACGTAGGAACAGCCCCTCTCCTGTATACGCCGCTTGTGAATGCCTGGCGCATCGGAGTGAATGTACATGGTGGGCATTGCGGTCACAGCGGGCATATGCTCAAAAGTGCTCCCCTTTCGGGGTGAGGGCCGCACCATCGGAGGAAACAATGATCATTATCGGAGCAATTCTCCTCATCGTCGGCCTGCTGGCCGGGTTGGGTTTCCTGTGGACCATCGGCATCATCCTGCTGGTCATCGGGCTCATCCTTTGGCTCCTGGGGTCCGTGGGTCATGCGGTCGGCGGCCGCAAGCACTACTGGTGAACTCACGGCAGTGTCCGGACGTGTTTGGACCGCGCGCGGCCGGGCACAGCCCAAGTGGCGCGGGAGCGCTCCCACGCCGGTGTGTCCCCCCACTCCCGAAGATGGAGATCGAGCATGAGTTGTCATGATCACTTCAAGTTAGGCTCCTGGGTGCTTCGCCTGGGCGGCGTGTTCGTCGCCGCGCTGCTCTGCCTGCTCCCCTGGACCGGGACGGCGAACGCCCACGGCTCCGTGATCGACCCGGCCTCCCGCAACTACGGTTGCTGGCTGCGCTGGGGCAGCGACTTCCAGAACCCCGCCATGGCGCAGCAAGACCCCATGTGCTGGCAGGCGTGGCAGGCGGATCCGAACGCGATGTGGAACTGGAACGGGTTGTACCGCAACGGCTCCGCCGGCAACTTCCCGGCAGCGGTGCCCGACGGCCAGCTGTGCAGCGGCGGCCGGACCGAGAGCGGCCGCTACAACTCGCTGGACACGGTGGGTGCCTGGAAGACCACGGACATCGGCAGCGACTTCAGCGTGAAGCTGTACGACCAGGCCAGTCACGGCGCCGACTACTTCAAGGTCTACGTCACCGAACAGGGTTTCGACCCCGCCGCCCAGCCGCTGACGTGGGGCGACCTTCAGCTGGTGGCGGAGACCGGCAGCTACGGCCCCAGCCAGAACTACGAGATCCCGGTGAGCACCTCCGGCCTCAGCGGCCGGCACGTGGTCTACACGATCTGGCAGGCCTCGCACATGGACCAGACGTACTTCCTGTGCAGTGACGTGAACTTCGTCTGACGCACGACTGTCCCGCCGGATCCCCCTGTCCGGCGGGACATCGCGCGGATCCCGCCATGCCCGGCGGGGTCCGCGCCGCCTGTCCGACGGCAGCCGAGAGGCGCCGGTGGGTTCGATTGGCGAGGAACGCCCGTTCGGCCTACGGTCGATGGGTGAACGTTTCTGTTCACCCATCGCCCGAACAGCCTGAATCGCAGCACTGCTATGACGGAATCACCGGCGAAGACCTCGACACTTGCCGAATCCCCGCAGCGGGGCCGCGGCAAGGGGATGGCACTGTTCGTCATCGCCTCGTGCCAGCTGATGGTGGTTCTCGACATCACCATCGTCAACATCGCACTTCCGCACATCCAGACCTCGCTGGGCTTCTCGACCGAGAGCCTGTCCTGGGTCATCAACGCCTACACGCTGACCTTCGGCGGGCTGCTCCTGCTCGGCGGCCGGCTGGGCGACATTCTCGGACGCCGGAGAGTCTTCATCTTCGGCGTCCTCCTCTTCGTGTTCGCCTCGCTGCTCGGTGGACTCTCCCAGGATTCCTGGCAGTTGCTCGCAGCCCGTGCGCTGCAGGGCGTCGGCGGAGCGATCGCCTCCCCGACCGCGCTCTCCCTCATCACCACGACGTTCCGCGAAGGACCCGAGCGGAACAGGGCGTTCGGTGTGTTCGCCGCAGTCTCCGCGGGCGGCAGCGCGATCGGGCTGCTGGCGGGCGGAATCCTGGTGGAGTGGCTCGACTGGCGATGGGTCTTCTTCGTCAATGTGCCCATCGGGCTGCTGATCGCCTTTGCGACGCCCCGCTACATCAGGGAGTCGGAACGTCATCCCGGTCACTTCGACGTCCTCGGTGCGCTCACTTCCACCATCGGAATGGTGCTCCTCGTCTACGGCTTCATCCGTGCCTCGGAGGACGGTTGGAGCGACAGCCTGACCATTGGTTCGTTCCTCGCGGCCCTGGTGTTCCTGGGCCTGTTCCTCGTCGTCGAGAGCCGGTCGAAGCAGCCCATCACCCCCTTGAAGATGTTCCGCGACCGCAACCGCGCCGGCACCTACGGAATGATGCTGAGCCTGGCGGCGGCGATGTTCGGCATGTTCTTCTTCCTGACGCTCTTCGTGCAGAACATCCTGGACTTCAGTCCGCTGCAGGCGGGGCTCGCCTTCCTCCCCGTGAGCGTGGTCATCGCCATCAGTGCGGGGATCGCCTCGCAGCTGCTGCCCAAGTGGGGGCCGAAGCCCTTCATGGTGGTGGGTGCGATCCTGGCGGCCCTGGGACTCGGCTGGCTGACGTTCACCGACATCCACAGCAGCTATCTGGGGAGCATCCTGGGCCCGATGCTGGTCTTCGGCTTCGGCATGGGGATGCAGTTCGTGTCATTGACGCTGATGGCCGTCTCCGGAGTCGCCCCGCGGGAGGCGGGAGCCGCGTCCGGGGTCCTCAACGCAACTCAGCAGGTGGGCGGTTCGCTGGGGCTGTCCATCCTGGTCACGGTCTTCGGCACGGCCAGCCGCAACGAGGCCACCGACCAGGTGCCGAGCTTCCTGGCCGAATCGACCCCGGCCCAGCAGCTGGAGTTCCGCAGGACGGGCGAACTCCCGGCCCCCTGGGGCAACGAGGTGCTGGCTTCAGGTGTCTCCAGCGCGTTCGTCGTCGCCGCCGTCATGGCCGTCGTCGCCGCACTGATCGCCCTGTTCGTCATTCAGGTACGCGCCTCCGACCTGGAACGCCTGCGCGGCGGAGCGATGGTGCCGGGTGGCGAGGAGGCGGCTTCCGGGGAGGACCGGCCGGACAGTGCGACAGGTGCTCCCGCCCCGGTACGGAATCGGGGCGCGGACGTGGACCGGGACCCGGGCGGCTGAGGCACGGCTGAGCAGGTGTGACCCCGCCGGCGTGCCCGGTGGGGTCACAGCAGGTTGACGAGCCGTATGTAGCGGACCCAGTCCCAGTCGGCCCCGGGGTCGGTGTGGTCGCTGCCCGGGACCTCGTGGTGACCGATGATGTGTGCACGGTCCTTGGTCAGTCCGTAGCGGTCGCAGATGTTCGCTGTGAGCCTGGCCGAATGCTCGTACATGGAATGCGTGAAGTACGCAGGCTGATCCACCCAGCCCTCGTGCTCGATGCCGATGCTGCGGGTGTTGTGGTCCCAGTTCCCCGCGTGCCAGGCGATGTTGCTCTCGCGTACGCACTGGGCCACGTAACCGTCCCCCGAGCGCACCACGTAGTGCGCCGAAACCTGTTTCGCCGGATTCTGGAAGATGCCGACGGTGTCGGAGAAGGTCTCCTGGGCGACGTGGATGACGACGAAGTCGACGGGATACGCCGAAGGGCGGCTCGACGCCGTGTAGTTGGAAGGGGAGGCCGGGGCCCAGTGAGCCGACGGGGCGTCCGTGTCGCCGGTGGGTACGGCGGCTGCTCGGACCGATGCCGGCAGGAGGGCCGCGGCGGCTGTGACGGCTGCACTCTGGAGAATCCTTCTGCGGCGCATCGACACTCCTGTTCGGGAGACGTCCGTAGTCCGTGACGGGCCGTCCGATGTACGGCAGGGTAACCGGCCGTCTCACCGCAGGGCTGCGACACGGGCGAAGGAAGAGGGCTTCCCGCGAAGGAACGGCACGTGCTCGTGCGCACAAAGGCACCGGGCGCAGGCGTCGCGGGACCGACGGCTGTGCCCGGTGACGGTGTCTCGTGCGGGATCAACCCGTCAGCGGCCGAGTCAGCTTGAGCAGGGTCACCGAGGTCTCGATGCCGCTGTCCACCAATCGGCCGTTCGCGTCGAAGGCCTCCGCGCCGTCCGTCATCCCGAAGTCGTTGTCGTTGATGAGTGCAAGGGTGTCGCGGCCCGTGACCGCCACCCCCTCGATCTTGCCGGGCACGCCCTCGACCGTGCCGAGGTCGACGACCAGGCTCTTGCGCAGCACCCGCACCCCGGATGCGGAGGGGTCGTCGAGCTCCTCGTACGCGGGCGAGGTGGCCGGATCGTCCCACACCGAGCCCAGGATGCCGGAACCGGCGGGCAGTTTCACCCTGTGCAGCCGGGCCGACTTGTCGGTGCGCTCCTCCACCAGCAGGCTCTCGCGGCCGATCGCGACGACCGAGGAGATCTTCAGCTCGGACGTGTCGTCCTCGCCCGGGTCGACGACCTCGACCGGGTCGAAACGGTAGGCGTACTCCGCCGTGACCTTCTGCTTCTCGGTCGAGAAGCGCAGGAACCGCACGTTGTGGGAAGCCTCGCCCGCGTCCTCGTCCGGAAGGGAGAGAGGGCTCTGCACCGCGAGCACCAGGTCCCCGCCGGGCAGCAGTGCCAAGCCCTCGAAACCGCGATTGATCTTGCGGTGCAGCAACACGCCGGGCAGCGCCTCGACGACGCGGTAGTCCGCGCCCTCGAGCCGCAGGCCCTGCGGTACGTAACGAGTCAGGACACGGCCGCGCGAGGAGACGTGGACCAGCGAAGGACCGTACTCGTCGACCAGCCAGAACGAACCGTCCGCCGCACGGACGATGCCCTCGGTGTCCAGCCCGTTCGGGTTGTACGCGAGCGGGGTCCGCGCGTCGAACGTGTACGGGGCCTCGTCGCGGCTCGCCTGGTTCGGCAGACCCGTCACAGCCTTGCCGGAACGCGTCGTCAGCGGCAGGGAGTCCAGCACCTCGATCCGCTCGCCCTCGGCGCGGATCCTGACGATCGCGGGGTCGAAACCCGGCACGGGGAAGGTGCGCCGCTTCTGGCCGTCGACCTTGATCTGACCGTTCGGACCCCGGTCCGTCACCGTCCAGAACTCGCCCCTGCGGCCCGTCGGGAAGAGGTCGCTGCCGATCCCGCCCAGCATCACGTCCCGGTCGTCGGCGACCGTACCCGGCAGCAGGCCGTTGCTGAACCCGGCCAGCGGCACATCGCCGAGCACGACACTGCCGGTGACCCGCGCCGTGCGCTCGGGGCGGCCACCGGATCCGGGGCCGCCCTGCGAACCGGCCGCGGTCGCCGCGACACAGACCGTGGAGAGCAGGGCGAGCGGCAGCCCGACAGCAAGGGAACGACGGACAACGCGCGCGGACATGGGGCCTCCTGGTGGACTGACGCTCGGTCGGTCGTCAGGCTCTGCCCCCACGCTCAACGCCTGGTGACATCGAGTTGAACGTGGGGACAGCAGTGAGGAACGGGACGGCCGCTCAGGCGTCGGACAGTGCTCCGGCCAGCGCGCCCGCCGGATCGTCGTCCGCCGGCCCGGCCGGAAGCCACCTGCCCCCCTCCTTGCGGTACGGCCACCAGCGCCCGTCCCGCCCGTAGCGCAACTGCGCACCGGAGCCCGTCGCGGTCCAGCGGTTGTTCGCGGCGCTCAACCGCGGGCCCTCGCCCTCCTCCCACGCGGTGGCCAGCTGCGCGCGGGCCCGCGCCAGCTCCTCCGGGCCGGGCAGCCACTCCTCGTCGAACACTGCCAGCGCGGCCGTCCCGCCGTACCGCCAGGCCCGCACAGCGGCATCCAGGTCCGCCCGCTGCCGTCCAGAAGCCGAGGCGAGGCGTGCGGCAACCTGCCCGTCCGGCCGGGTCACGGCAGCCAGCCGCACCGCGTCCTGTTCCGGCGTCAGCCCGCCTGCCACGGGCTGCCGGTCGTGGCCCTCGGCGAGGGCGTCCGCCAGCATCGCGAACGCCCGTGCCGCGCTGTCCGCCGCCAGTACCTCCAGACAGGCCGGATCGACGCCCGCCACGGGGTCCGTCTCCGAGTCCAGCGACAGGGGCAGACCCGGTTCCGCCGGGAGCGGCGGGGGAGGGGGCAGGGGCGGCAGGATGTCCCGCGCTGCGAACGCCTCGTCGGCCCGGACGCCGCGCGGGAGACCTGGACCCGCCAGGGGGTCCGGCTCCGGATCCGCACCGTCCGCCTCACGGACCGCACGCGCGGCGCTGCGCACCTGGAGCTCGTCGAGCAGCCGCCGTTCGTCACGTCCCCGCAGCAGCAGCAGTACGAACGGGTCCTGGTCCAGGAGCCGCGCCACCTGGTAGCACAGGGCTCCCGTGTGCGGACAGTGGTCCCACGCCTCGCAACTGCACTCGGGCTCCAGGTCGCCGATCCCCGGCAGCAGCTCGACCCCGGCTGCCGCCGCGTCCTCCACCAGGTGAGGGGGCATCTCACGGTCCAGCAGTGCGGCGATGTGCCCGGACCGCTCGGACGCCATGTCGAGGAACCGGTCCCACTCCGCCTCGCTCAGCTGCTGGAGGAGCACATCACTTCGGTACGCGGTCGCGTCGCGGTCCTGTACGACCGCGGTGATCCGGCCCGGCCGGACGGAGACCGTGCCGACCCTGCCTTCGCGGGCCAGTCTGCGGCCCTTCTTGAGCTGTTGCCCGTCGAGCGCCGTGTCCTCCAGAGCCTTCAGCCACGCCCGTCCCCACCAGGACGACGCGAATCCCCTGCCGTGTGCGGGCGGGAGGGCCGCGAACGTACGCTCCGGTCCGTAACTGTCGTTCATCGTGCGCCCCCTCGCAGCTCGACCAGGTCGGCCAGTTCGGCATCGGTCAGTTCCGTCAGCGCCGCCTCGCCCCCGCCGAGGACGGCGTCCGCCAGCTTCTGCTTGCGGACGAGCATGTCGGCGATCCGGTCCTCGATGGTTCCCTCGGCGATCAGCCGGTGCACCTGCACCGGCTGGGTCTGGCCGATCCGGTACGCGCGGTCGGTGGCCTGCGCCTCCACGGCCGGATTCCACCAGCGGTCGAAGTGCACCACGTGGCCGGCCCGGGTGAGGTTGAGCCCGGTACCCGCCGCCTTGAGCGACAGCAGGAACACCGGGGCGCCGCCCTCCTGGAACCGGTTCACCATGGCCTCCCGCGCGGCGACGGGCGTGCCACCGTGCAGGAACTGGGTGGGGACCCCGCGGTCGGCCAGATGCCGTTCGAGCAGCCGCGCCATCTGCACGTACTGGGTGAACACCAGCACGCTCGCCCCCTCGGACAGAATCGTGTCGAGCAGTTCGTCCAGCAGCTCCACCTTGCCCGAACGGTCCGCGATCCGGGGCCGCTCCTCCTTGAGGTACTGCGCCGGGTGGTTGCAGATCTGCTTGAGCGCCGTCAGCAGCTTCACGACGAGTCCGCGGCGCTCGAAGCCGTCGGCGCCGGAGATCTCGGCGAGGGTCTCCCGCACCACCGCCTCGTACAGACCGGTCTGTTCCGCGGTCAGTGACACCGCACGGTCCGTCTCCGTCTTCGGCGGCAGCTCCGGGGCGATGCCCGGGTCGGACTTGCGGCGCCGCAGGAGGAACGGACGTACCAGCGCCGCCAGCCTCTCGCCTGCGGCAGGGTCGTTGCCGCCCTCGACCACACCCGCGTACCGGGTACGGAACGTACCGAGCCTGCCCAGCAGCCCGGGGGTCGTCCAGTCGAGGATCGCCCACAACTCGGAGAGGTTGTTCTCGACAGGGGTACCGGTGAGCGCGACGCGTGCTCCGGCACCGATGGTCCGCAACTGCTTGGCCGTGGCCGAGTGCGGGTTCTTCACGTGCTGGGCCTCGTCGGCGACGACCATGCCCCACGACGCCTGTGCGAGCCGGGCCGCGTCGAGGCGCATCGTGCCGTACGTGGTGAGGACGAACTCGCCGTCCGCCAGGTCCTCCAGGGAACGCGCCGCGCCGTGGAAGCGGCGTACCGGCGTGCCCGGGGCGAACTTCTCGATCTCCCGCTGCCAGTTGCCCATCAGGGAGGTCGGGCACACCACGAGGGTCGGCCCGGCGGTGCGCTGGATGCCCTGCCGGTGAAGATGCAGGGCGATCAGGGTGATGGTCTTGCCGAGCCCCATGTCGTCGGCGAGACAACCGCCGAGGCCGAGCGACGTCATGGTGTGCAGCCAGTTCAGGCCGCGCAGCTGGTAGTCACGCAGGTTCGCGGCGAGTGCCTTCGGCTGACCGACCGTCTGCAGGGCCCGCGACTCCGGGTCGGCGAGCCGCTCACGCAGTTCCTCGAGCCAGCCCGTCGCCGACACCTGCACACGTCGTCCGCCGATGTCGGCGGTTCCCGTCAGCACGGCGCCCAGGGCGTCGATGGGCGTGACCTTGCGGTCCTGAGCCTCCCGGGCGCGCCGTGCCTCCTCCGGGTCGATGAGGACCCATTGGTCGCGCAGCCTGACCAGGGGTCTGCCGGCCTCGGCGAGCCGGTCGAGCTCCTCGCGGCTCAGCTTCCGGTCCCCGAGTGCGAACCGCCAGTCGAACGAGAGCAGCGCGTCGGCGGACATGAGCGAGGGCGTGTCCGATTCCGTCCTCGCGGGGCGGTCGGCCCCGCCCTCGCCGTCGTCCCGGCCGGACGTGCCCGAGGGGCCGATCAGCGCGCGGGCGGTGAACTTCCTGGCGAGCTCCTTGGGCCAGTGCACCTGAACTCCTGTCGCGGCGAGGGCACGGGCGGCGGGGCCGAGCAGCTCCGCGATCTCCTCGTCGGCCGGCTCGACCACGTCCGGCACGGCGGCCGACAGCAGCGGTGTCAGCGGAGGCCAGGCGCGGGCGGCACGGCGCAGTGCCAACAGGGCGTCCATGCGGGCGCGCGGGCCGAACAACGAGGCGCCGGGGGAGCGGGCAGCCCAGACGTCGGCCGCGTCGGCGACCAGGGCGGGATCCTGGACGCTGTGGATCTGCAGGACGGCGCGGAACGACGGCCGTGCGTCCGCGCCGTCTGCCGGGTCGGTCGCCCGGGAGAGCCCCAGCACCTCGATACGCAGCGAGAGCCGGACGCCCGCGTCGTTCCCGGCGGCGACATCGGCCGCCCACGGCCGCAGGCCCGGCAGGTGCTGGGCGGTCCGGGCCGCGAACGCGGGCCCTCCCGTGACGAGTTCGGCGGCCGGGGTGCGAGGCATTCCGTCGGCGACGGCATCGAGGAACGAGCGCAGCAGCGGCTCGGGGTCGGCGAGCATGAGCGGATCCGCTGCCGCGTCGAGCGGTACCGCGTGAGCGGCGGGCGGCATGGAAGCCGCCAGGACCCTGATCCGTTCCAGGTCCTCGGCGGTCAGCGGGCCCGCACGCCAGGCGTCGTTGTCGCCGGGGCTCAGACCCGGCAGGAGCATCCCGCGGGCGACGAGTTGAAGGGCGAGCATCGCGGCGGCGCCCCAGAACGCCGTCGCGGCGGAGGCCTGCGCGCTCGCGCGTGCCCGTGTGAGAACCGGAAGGGCGTCACGTACCGGCACGGCCAACGCCTGCACGGTGCACGGGCGGGCGTCGCTTCCGACGACGGTCAGCTCCGCCGAACTCCCTGGTCCACCGGGAGGGGTGCTACCGTCCGGGTTCCAGAACGCGATCAGGCCGGTACGGGCCGGATCCGCGGGGAGGAAGACTGCGGAGCAGCGGGACAGTTCAACGATCTCGTCATGTGTTGTTGCCGCAGGGAGCCTGTGCACAGCGATGTCAGATTCCTCAAATTTGACTAGTGAGCCCGGGGTCGCCGAGGGTACTCCATCCACGGCCCGTTCCGGGAGAAATGCACAGTGAACCACCTCACTCATTTCTGCCTTCTGAAGCTTGGGGTGCAGCCGGCACCACCACGGGGGTAGGGGGTTGGCCCCCGTACAACCGGGGTGGTGACGTCATGGCAGCCGCAGGCCCGCCATCCGTACGTTTGACGAGGTCAGCGTAGATGCCCAGAAACCGGAGACGTCATGCCCCAGGCGGTAGCCACCGTTGCGCAGCACACCCGTGACGGATCGGAGGGCCCGGGAGCTTCCCAGGCCTCCGGCAGTGATTTCGCACCGCTGCTGAAGGTCGTGAAGAGCCAGGGACTCCTGGAGCGCCGCACCGGCTGGTACGCGGCGGGCATCGCCGCCAACCTGGTTGCCCTCGGAGGTGTCATCACCGGCATGGTGTTCCTCGGGGACAGCTGGTGGACCCTGTTCCTCGCCCTTCCGCTGGCCATCCTGTGGACACGTACCGCCTTCTTCGGGCACGACGCCGGCCACGCGCAGATATCCGGGAACCGCAAGGCGAGCCGCACTGTCGGGCTGATCCACGCCAACCTGCTCCTCGGCATGAACGAGGCCTGGTGGAACGACAAGCACGTACGCCACCACGCCAATCCCAACCACATCGACAAGGACCCCGATGTCGGGGTCGGTGCCCTGGTGTGGACGCAGAAGCAGGCGGCGCAGCGCGAGGGCTTCGCCCGCTGGCTCACCCGCAACCAGGCGCGGCTCTTCTTCCCGATGCTGCTCCTCGAGGGCATCGCCCTCAAGATCTACGGCTTCCAGTTCCTGCGCCGCCAGCCCGTCCGCGAGCGTGCGCTCGCCGGTCTGCTGCTGGCCGGCCACCTCGCGCTGTACGCCACGCTGCTGCTCACCACGATGTCGCCGGGCAAGGCCGTCGTCTTCGCCCTCGTGCACCACGCGCTCTTCGGCCTCCACCTGGGCATGGCCTTCGCGCCGAACCACAAGGGCATGGAGATGCCCGACCCGGACGGTGACCGCTGGGGCCACCTGCAGCGCCAGGTCCTCACCTCACGCAACGTCCGCGGCGCCGTCCTCACCGACTGGTTCCTCGGCGGCCTCAACTACCAGATCGAGCACCACCTCTTCCCGAGCATGCCCCGCCCCCACCTGCGCCTGGCGCAGCCGCTGGTCAGGGCCCACTGCCGCGAGATCGGGATGCCGTACGCGGAGACCGGCCTCACCGAGTCCTACCGGCAGGCCCTGGAGCACATGCACGAGGTCGGCGAGCCGCTGCGCTAGACCGGGGGCGGCCTGCTGGAACCGATGGGCGGTCGCAGGCGTTCTCACACCAGGAGCGGCTCCGGCCGCGAAGGAGGCACGGATCATGTCGAACGGTGCAAAGATCGCCATCGGGGGAGTCGTCGCGGCAGTCATCCTGATTCCGTTCATCGGATTCTGGTGGTCACTGCTGGTCCTCATCGGGGTGCCCACGGTGGGCTACCTGATGCTCGATCCGGCCCAGAGGCGCAGGCTCCGCAGGATCAGCCGCAAGGAGATAGGGCGCTGAACAGCACAGTCGTGGCCGTCAGCAGCAACGGCGTGTACTCGTTCACCAAACCGAACCGGGACAGCGTCACGCTGCTGACCGGGCTCGGCGTGGAGGGCGATGTCCACGCCGGTGTCACGGTCAAACACCGGTCGCGAGTCGCGCAGGACCCGACGCAGCCCAACCTGCGTCAGGTCCATCTGATCCATCAGGAGCTGTTCGCCGAGCTGCGGGAGGCGGGATTCGACGTTGCACCCGGTGACCTGGGCGAGAACGTCACCACCGGCGGCATCGACCTTCTCGCTCTTCCGGTGGGCACGCTGCTCCACCTCGGCGACGAGGCCGTCGTCGAGGTGACGGGCCTGCGCAATCCCTGCCTCCAGATCGACCACTTCCAGGACGGACTGCTCAAGCAGGTCGTCGGGAGGGACGAGGACGGCGGCATCGTCCGGAAGGCCGGGATCATGGGCACCGTCAGGGTCGGCGGAGTCGTGCGGCCCGGTGACCCGGTCAGGACCGAGCTGCCCGCCGAGCCGCACCGTCCGCTGGAGCGGGTCTAGGACCTCTCGTCCGGCCCGCTCGGGTGCGGGTGGGCCGGTCCCCCGGTCCCGCAGGCCGCCTGCTCCCACAGGCCGGCCCGTGGCTGCCGGACACTCGTACCGCCCCTGGCTCAGGCCGGCCGGACCGCCAGCTCGTCCAGCGACTTCAGCAGTCCCGGCAGTTCGGGGCCGCGGCCGACCGGGAGGACCTCCCCCGGCTCCTCGTCCAGCAGGACGAAAGCGATGTCGTCGGTTCGGGCGACCAGGGACCAGCCGGGGCCGTCGACACGCAGCATGCGGGCCCCGCCGGGGGCGAACGCGGAGCGTATCCGGCCGGGCGGGGGTGGGGTCGTGACGTACGCGAGGGCCTCCTCGAGCGCCCGGCGAACGCCGGGGTGCTGCCGGGAGCCGTTGTTGCCTTCAGCTGCGTCGCCGGCGTCGTCCTGTCCACCCTCCGACGGCTGCTCCGCCGCAGACTGCCCGTCCGCCGACGCCTTCCCGTCCTCCGGCGCCTTCTCGTCGGGCCTGCTGAACGTGGTGTCGTCGTCGATCTGCTCGCGCCACGCGGCCCACTGCAGGGCGATCTCGTCCGCGCCGAGACGACGCTGGGCCGCTCCCCACGTCTCGGTGTCCGGCGGTGTCAGGGGTGCCGGGTCGGTTCCCTCGGCCTCCGGGTCCGGCAGCGGGTCGTGCGGCTCGGGAACGCCGGGCGCCGCGACCGCCAGGGCCAGCGGCCAGCCCGGCAGCGCGCACACCACCGAGCGGTCGTCCGGGGAGAGGTCGTACTCCATGCCGCAGTCCCAGGAGGCGATGGCGACGGCCACCAGGGAGACATCGTCGACGACGACCGTCCAGCGGGCGCCGCCGCCGTCCTGGCCGAGCACCAGACCGTAGCCCTCGGCGTACGGTTCGAGGCCGAGTGCGCCACACGCGGCCACGTAGTCGTCGCCGAGCACGCTCGGGAACTGCGCGGGGGTCAGCAGTACCGCGGTCAGCACAAACAGTGCGTCGTCGTCGGCGACCGCCTCGTCGGTCCCGGCCACAGCACCCTCCTCTTTCCTCACAGCTTCGTCCGTCGGCGCACCTTAACTACTCGGTAACCCTGCCGTCGAGGCCCTGACAAGGGATCTTGCCCGCTGGAGGGGTGGTCTCAGCAGCAGCTCCGGCACGTCGGAGCACCCCTCGCACCGTGGTGCCCGTCCGCCCGGCCCGCGTAGGCTTGTGCCTTCGGCCGACGAGGGGACAGCCAGGGTGAAGCGGTTCGAACGGCTCAAGGAGATCCAGCGACTCGACCCGGAGCGGGACTTCCTCGAGATCTACCGGCTCACCGTGACGTACGAATTCCCGTGGGACATCACCCGCGCACTCGAACTCGCCCTGTACCGCACCTACGCCGTCCCCACCATCGGCCGACTCCTCGCGGAGACAGGGGAACTGACGGAACGTTCACAGAAGCGGTACGACGACACCGCGCTTCTCCTCGACGCCGTCGTGGAGCACGGCTTCGACAGCGAGGCAGGACGCACGGCGGTCCGGCGGATCAACCGGATGCACCGCAGCTACGACATCAGCGACGACGACATGCGTTATGTCCTGTGCACCTTCGTGGTGACCCCGAAACGATGGCTCGACACCTACGGCTGGCGCAGGCTGTCCGACCACGAGCTGCGCGCCTTCGCCGCCTACTACCGCACCCTCGGCACGCACCTGGGCATCAAGGACGTACCGCAGACGTACGAGGACTTCGAGCGCACCCTGGACACCTACGAGGAGGAGTACTTCGCCTGGGACGAGGGCGCACGCTCGGTCTCCGACGCGACGCTGGCCCTCATGGGCTCCTGGTACCCGGGCCCGCTGGCACCCGTCGTGCGCAAGGCGGCGCTCGCCCTGCTCGACGATTCGCTGCTGCGGACCTTCCGCTACGAACGCCCCGGCCCCGTCGCCCGGGGACTGACCCGCGGAGCACTGCGCGTGAGGGCCCGCGCCGTACGGCTCCTGCCGCCCCGCTCCACCGCGCACTACGCCCGTCAGAACCCCGAGATCATGGGCTACCCGAACGGGTACGAGGTCGCCGGGCTCGGGACGTTCCCCACTCCGGGCGTCCGCGGGTGCCCGGTCCCGCACGGGCGGCCCTCAGACACGCCTGTCGAGTGAGTCGAGGGTGGCACGGAGCCATCTCAGCTCGGTCTCACTGGTCGCCCGGGCGATCGTGAGGATGCCCCGGCGGAACGGATCGTCAAGTTCCTCGGCGCGCAGAGGCCGGTCCCCGGAGTAGAAGAAGCTCGCGGGCTCCTCCAGGAAGGCCAACCGCCGCCGGAGCACGTCGGCCTGGGCCGACGGATCCTGCAGATGGCGCAGGAACGCCAGGAGCGTGAACCAGCGGTTCTCGTCGGTGATGTCGCCCCTGGCGGGTTCCGCCAGACGGTGTCGCAGCTCCGTTCTGCCCGCCTCGGTCAGTGTCAGGACGTGACGGGGTGCGGCGGTGCTGCCCGGCTGCGTCTCCCGGGCAAGCAGCCCGGCCTTCTCCAGCCGCTTGATGGCCGGATACAGAGTGCTTTCCGCAACCGGCCTCACATGTCCGGTCAGGGCCGTGATGCGTTTGCGCAGTTCGTAGCCGTGCAGGGGGCTGGCGTACAAAAATCCGAGGATGGAGAGCTCCAGCATGTCCGCATTCTGCCTCATGCACGCGGTACATCGTTGCGGTGATACATCGGTGACGAGGTATGCTCTCGGTGAAGTGGGACGTCGACGAATGGGGAAGCGGGCCTGTGCACGAGGCGAAGTTCGACCAGCGGGGCAGTGTCGTCCGGTGGACCGAGTCGGGCGGGGCGCCCGACGGTGCGGCCTCGGTGTACGTGCACGGGCTCGGAGCGATGTCCTCCGTCTATCACGCGCACATCGCGGCCGACCCGGCGCTGTCCGGGCGCCGTTCACTCCTCGTCGACCTTCCCGGGCACGGCATCAGCGACCGGCCCCAGGACTTCGGCTACACCCTGGAGGACCACGCGGACGCGCTGGCCGCCGCACTCGACGGAGCGGGAGTGCGCGGCGCGGACCTCGTCGGCCACAGCATGGGCGGCGCGGTGGCGATCGTCCTTGCGCACCGGCGTCCGGAGCTGGTCCGGCGGCTGGTCCTCACCGAGGCCAACCTCGATCCGTACCCGCCGGTCACGGCGGGGAGCAGTGGCATCGCCGGACTGTCGGAGGAGGAGTTCGTGCACGGCGGCGGATTCGCCCGCGTGCTGGCGCGGGTGGGCCCGGCCTGGGCGGCGACCATGCGGCTCGCCGACCCGGTCGCCCTGCACCGCACGGCGACCGGCCTGGTGCGCGGCACCGACCCGACCATGCGCCGGATGCTGATGGAGTCGCCTGCCGAGCGTGTGTTCCTGCAGGGCGCGCTGAGCGGTGAACTCCCCGGCAGAGAGGAGCTGATGGCCTCCGGCGTAAGGGTGGAGACCGTCCCGAAGGCGGGACACGTCCTCATGTTCGACCGCCCGGACGCGCTGGTGCGGGCTGTGGCCGAGCGCTCGGTGTGACGCGCGGACGCTCAGTGCGCGCGTACGGCGAGTACCAGGAAGCGGTCGTCCTCGTCCGTGTACGAGTCCAGCCTCCACCCCGCGCGTGCCAACAGGGGACCGAGACGCGGCTCCGCCCGTAGATCGTCGTCCGAGATGCTGCGGCCGTGGCGTGCGGCCAGCGCGGCCCGGCCGATCGGATGGAACAGGGCCAGCCGGCCACCGGGGCGCACGACGCGTGCCAGCTCGCGCAGTCCTCCTTCCGGGTGGGCGAGATGGGAGATCAGGCCGGCCGCGAACACCGCGTCGAGCGTTGCGCCGCGCACGGGCAGCCGTGCCGCATCGGCCGCGAGCAGGGCGCCACTGGCGGCCCGCCCCGCCCGTACCGCCGCATCCAGCATGGCGGGTGTGAGGTCGGCGCCCAGCACCGTGCCGCCAGGTCCCACCGCGTTCCGCAGGTGCGGCAGCGCGCGCCCCGTACCGCAGCCCGCGTCGAGAACGGCGTCGCCGGAGCGTAGCCCGATGGCGCCGACGGCGGCGGCGTACGCGGGGCCGTCATCGGGGAACCGGCTGTCCCAGTCCGCCGCTCGGACCGTGAAGAAGTCCTGGACATGTGCGTGTTCGTCGGCCATACAGACATGATCGCGCAGTCCGTATCCGAGCGAAACGGCACGGAGCGGTGTGCACGTTCGAACCTGGCCTGATCGTTCGGGAACATCTCTCTGTCATATTTCAGCAGCTTTCGAAATGCGCCCCTGGCATGCGCCCCTGAGCGGGCTAGCGTCCCCGGTTCATGGGACACCTGGACCACGCCACCTTCGGCTGGCTGACACCCGCGCTGTCGTACGCGATGGCATCGATCGGCGCCGCACTCGGGCTCCGCTGCACCGTGCGCGCGCTCGCCACCAGCGGCCGTTCGCGCCGCAACTGGCTCTTCACCGCCGCGTCCGCCATCGGAACGGGCATCTGGACGATGCACTTCGTCGCCATGCTCGGCTTCGGCGTCACCGGCACCGACATCCGCTACGACGTTCCGCTCACCCTGCTCAGCCTGCTGGTCGCCATGGTGGTGGTCGGGGCCGGGGTCTTCGTGGTCGGCTACAGCCGTGACCGCTCGCGTGCGCTCCTCATCGGCGGCCTCACGACCGGGCTCGGGGTCGCCAGCATGCACTACCTCGGCATGGCAGCCCTGAGACTGCACGGCACCGTCGCGTACGACCCGCTGCTCGTGGCGCTCTCGGTGACCATCGCCGTCGTCGCCGCGACAGCCGCCCTCTGGGCGGCCCTGAACATCAGGACGCCGGGGGCCGTCGCCCTCGCGTCACTCGTCATGGGCGCGGCAGTCAGCAGCATGCACTACACCGGAATGCTGGCCGTCGGAGTCAGGGTCGCGCCGTCGGGATCGGAGCTCTCCGGAGCGACCGTGATGCAGTTCATCTTCCCGCTCGCCGTCGGCCTGGGCTCCTACCTCTTCCTCACCTCGGCGTTCGTCGCACTCTCACCGGCGGCCCGCGAGCGCGTGGAGGACGCCGCCGAACGGGCCCCGGCGGCCATGGCGCCCTGACGCCAGGGCGGCGGCAACGCCGCCCGGCGAACGGACGGCGCGGAATCCCGCCGTACACAGCACTCGGGGCACTCAGCTCCACACCTGGAACGAGGAGGCCATGCGCCCACCCCGCACGACGACCCCGGACCCCGGTGCGCACGCCGAACGGCCCGCGCCACCGCCACGCGGACGACGCGCGCACGCAGGCCGGCCGGCCGACGAGCGCACCGGCCACGAGGTGCGTTCGCCGTCGCCGGACCATCCCCCGGCGCGTCGCGGATCCCTGCGCCCCAGGACCGTGCGGGCCAAGGTCATTTCCCTCCTGATGGTCCCGGTCGTCTCGCTGCTCGCCCTGTGGGGCTTCGCCACCGTCACCACGGCGCAGGACGTGGCCCGACTGCGCGAACTGCAACGCGTGGACAGCACCGTACGAGCCCCGGTCCAGACGGCCGTCGCCGCTCTGCAGACCGAACGCGAGGCGGCACTGCGCCAGTCGGTGGACCCGGGTGCCGGGCACGCCGCCGACCTGAAGCGGCAGGCGAAGCACACCGATGCCACGCTCGGAGCACTGCGCCTGGGCGACCGGCACACGGTCGCCGACGCGGGCAACCTCCCCGCGGGAGTCGCGGGCCGGCTCACCACCTTCCTCGAGCACACCCAGCAACTCCCCACCCTGCGCCGCGGCCTCCTGGCCCCTCCCGCCGGCGGTTCCCGGGGCCGGGACGCCGGCCGACGCGCCGACGCGGACGCCGCATTCACGCAGTACTCCGAGGTCATCACCGCAGCGTTCGGTGTCTCCGGCGCACTGACCGGAATTCAGGACGCCGAGCTGGGGTCCGAGGCCCGCATCCTGCTCGAACTGGCACGGAGCGGCGAGATGCTGGCGCGGGAGGACGCGCTGCTGGCCTCCGCCGGACTCACCGGAACACTCGACGGTGAGCAGCTGCGCAACTTCACCGGCGCGGTGGCGACCCGCCGGAGCCTCGCAGGTACGGCCGGGGCCGATCTGCCGTCCACCGGCCGAAGTGCCTGGCGCGCCCTCACCGAAGGCGACGCCTATCGCAGGATCACGGCAGCCGAGGACAAGGTGCTCCGGGCGGAGCCGGGCCGCCGTGCCGCGCAGTCGGTGTCCGCCGCGGCATGGGAACGCGACGCGACAGCCGTGCGAGAGGAGCTGAGCTCCATCGAAACCGGCGCGGTCGACCGCGCCGCCGACCGCGCCGACCCCCTCGCCCGCGCGCTGTTCAGCCCCGCCGGAGCGGCAGTCCTCTTCGGGTTCTTCGCCGCCGCCGCCTCACTCATGATCTCCGTGCGCATCGGCCGTGCACTCGTCGTCGAGCTCGTCAGCCTCCGCAACAGCGCGCTGGAGATCGCCCGGCGCAAACTGCCCCGCGCCATGGAGCGACTGCGCGCCGGCGAGGAGCTGGACATCCGGGCGGAGGCGCCGCCGGGCAGGCCGTCCCACGACGAGATCGGCCAGGTGGGCGAAGCGCTCGACACCGTTCACCGCGCCGCGCTCAGCGCCGCCGTCGAACGTGCCGAACTCGCCAGCGGGATCTCCGGAGTCTTCGTCAACCTCGCCCGACGCAGCCAGGTTCTCGTGCACCGCCAGCTCACCCTTCTCGACGGCATGGAGCGCCGCGCCGACGATCCCAACGAGCTGGGCGACCTGTTCCGGCTCGATCACCTCACGACCCGGATGAGGAGGCACGCGGAGAGCCTGATCATTCTCTCCGGGGCGGCACCAGGGCGCGCCTGGCGGATGCCCGTACCCCTGACCAATGTCGTGCGTGCCGCCGTCTCCGAGATCGAGGACTACTCACGGGTGGAGGTGCGGGCGCTGCCGGACGCGGGCGTCAAGGGGGCCGCAGTGGCCGACCTCACCCACCTCCTGGCCGAACTCGTCGAGAACGCGGCACAGTTCTCCCCGCCCCACACCAAGGTGCGCATCAGCGGCGAACCGGTGGGCAACGGGTACGCCCTGGAGATCGAGGACCGTGGGCTCGGTATGGGCAAGGAATTGCTCGGCGAGGCCAACCGGCGCATCGAGCAGTCGGAGGCGCTCGACCTCTTCGACAGCGACAGGCTCGGCCTCTTCGTGGTGAGCAGGCTCTCCGCCCGTCACCAGATCAAGGTCCAGCTGCGCACCTCGCCGTACGGGGGCACGACCGCGGTGGTGCTGCTGCCGACCGCACTGCTCCAGGGCAGACTGCCGGCAGGGCAGTCGGCCGCTCCCGCGGGCGCCGACTCCGGGAGCGCTGCAACGGTGGCCCGGGACGACGAGGGCAGCAGGGCACAAGGGCAAGGGCCACGCCCGGAGGCGGCCCCACGCCCCACCGCGTTCCCGGCCCCGGTGGCCGTGCCCGCGATCGAGCCGCGTACCCCCGTCGATGCCCGCACCGGGCCGAAGACCGCACCCGCGCCGGTCACCACGTTGCACCGGCGCGCACGCCCCTCGGGTTCCACGGGTCTCTCGGGAGTCCCGGGGCCCTCCAGTTCCTCGGACGAGGAGGGCGAGCTGCCGCGCCGCGTTCGGCAGGCCAGCCTCGTACCCCAGCTGCGTGAGAAGCCGCGCCCGGAGCGCGGAGACCCGCGCGACCGAGGGGCCACGCCGCCGGTCGAACGCACGCCCGAACAGGCCCGTGACCGCATGACCGCCTACCGCAACGGATGGGTCCGCGGCGGCGGGACCGCACCGGGCGGCAGCACATCCGGACCCGCTTCCGGTATCCGGCCGTACACCGAAGGAGACCAGGCATGATCGCGAACGAGAGGGCGGCGGCTTCCCGCGGTTCCGGCGAACTCGACTGGCTGCTGGACGATCTCGTCGCACGGGTCGGCGAGGTCCGGCACGCGGTCGTGCTGTCCAACGACGGACTGGCCGTCGGTGCGTCCAGCGCCCTCAGCAGAGAGGACGCCGAGCACCTCGCGGCCGTGGCGTCGGGCTTCCACAGCCTCGCGAAGGGGGCGGGCCGGCACTTCCGGGCCGGGGGAGTGCGCCAGACGATGGTCGAGATGGACGAGGGCTTCCTGTTCGTCGCCGCAGCCGGCGACGGTTCCTGTCTCGCCGTGCTGAGCACGGCCTTCGCGGACATCGGCCTCGTGGCCTACGAGATGGCGCGCCTGGTGAAGCGGGTGGGCGAGCACCTCGCCACGCCGGTGAGGCTCGCCGAACCACCGGCGACCGGCTGAAGGGGCGGACGTGCGCACGGGGATGAGCGACGACGGCACAGCGCAGGGCAGTCAGTGGTACGACGCCGAGGCAGGCCCGCTGGTCCGCCCCTACGCCGTGACGGGAGGCCGTACTGATCCGGGGCCCAGCGGAGTGCGCTTCGACCTGATCGCGCTCGTGGCGGTCGACGAGGCCGCACCGGACGGTTCCGACGAGGGACTGCTCGGCCCGGAACACCGGGCCCTGCTGACGCTGTGCCGCAGCGAGACCCAGTCGGTCGCGGAACTCTCCGCCGACGCCGACCTGCCCGTCGGCGTGGTGAGAGTGCTCCTCGGCGATCTGCTCGAAGCCGGCTTCGTGCGGGTCAGCCGTCCGGTGCCCCCGGCGCAGTTGCCCGACGAGCGGATCCTGCGTGAGGTGATCGACGGCCTGCGCGCGCTGTGACGGGCCCCCTCCGGGATGCCCGTGCACGCTGCCCTATCGCGGCTGCCACGTCGCAAACCTGGGATGCCCGGATACCTGAAATGCCCCGAATACCTCGATCACCGAGTCGAATTCCGACCGGAGCGACCGGATGTGAACACCGAACGGGTCTGTCCGGTCACATCGGTCAAAAACCGTTCACTTCCTTCGGCGACAGCCGCTCCTTGCCATGCTGTCGCCTCTACTGATGGCACTCGCGAGAGAAGTGATGGATGTCCTCCGAGCATGTGGACAGCACGGGTGGGGAAGAGACCGAGGACACCACGGCCCTCGCTCTGAAGATATTGGTCGCCGGCGGCTTCGGGGTCGGCAAGACGACCCTGGTCGGAGCCGTCAGTGAGATCAGGCCCCTGCGCACCGAGGAACTCCTCAGTGAGGCAGGACATTCCGTGGACGACACCGGCGGCGTGGACCAGAAGACCACCACGACCGTGGCCATGGACTTCGGCCGCATCACCATCAGGTCCGGGCTGTCGCTCTATCTGTTCGGCACCCCGGGGCAGGACCGCTTCTGGTTCCTGTGGGACGAGCTCTCCACGGGGGCGCTGGGAGCAGTCGTCCTGGCCGACACCCGACGGCTCGAGGACTGCTTCCCGGCCGTCGACTACTTCGAACACCGCCGCATTCCGTTCGTCGTTGCCGTCAACTGCTTCTCGGGTGCACGTACGTACGGCGAGGAGGACGTCTCCCGCGCACTCGACCTCGACCGGGGCACACCCGTCGTGCTGTGCGACGCACGCGACCGTGCCTCCGGAAAGGAGGTCCTGATCCGCATGGTCGAGTACGCCGGGCGGATGCACACCGCCCGGCTGCTCGACTCGGTGGGGCAGGCAGGCACTCACTGAGCCGGACGGAGACCGTGCCGGCCCGTCGGCACGGTCTAGGAGGCCATGTCGGCCATGGCCACCACCTTGTCGATGTGCACGCGTACGACGAGTTCGCCGGCCACACCGTTGCGTGCCCCGAACTCCTCGGCCGCCTCCGCACCCATGTACCGGCCTGCGATACGCGTCGCCCAATGGCGTAGTTCGTCGAGGTCCTCGCTCAGGTCCGCGCGCCCTTGGAGCACGGCGAACGCGAACGGGGGCCGGTCGTCGTCCACGCAGATCGACACCCGCCCGTCCCGCGCGAGATTGCGGCCCTTGACGCTCTCCTTCCCGGTGTTGAAGACGAGATCGTCGCCGTCGAGCAGGAACCAGACGGGCGCGATGTGCGGGCTGCCGTCCGCGCGTACGGTCGAAATCTTGGCTGTGCGGGTCCCCTCCGAGAGGAACGCCCGCCATTCGTCCTGGGTCATGTGGTGTGCCAGGAACCCATCTTCGGACGAGATCCCGAGCATGGCGCGAAGCGACGCCCCGGAGGCGGGGAGGCGCTTGCCCGCGAGGGACCCGTGCGCGAGGCTTGCCCATCGACGCGGGGAACGGACGAACGGGGAGGATGAGCACATGCCGATGGACCAGGGACTCGACTGGCTCCTTGACGATCTCACCAGCCGGGTGGAGCACATACAGCACGCGCTGGTGCTGTCGAACGACGGGCTGGTCACCGGAGCCAGTACGGAACTGGCACGCGAGGACGCCGAGCACCTGGCGGCCGTCTCGTCCGGACTGCACAGCCTGGCCAGGGGATCGGGGCGTCACTTCCGGGCCGGAAGAGCGCGCCAGACCATGGTGGAGTTCGACGAGGCACTGCTCTTTGTGACGGCGGCGGGCGACGGCAGCTGTCTGTGCGTGCTGAGTTCCGCGGAAGCCGACGTCGGCCAGGTCGCCTACGAGATGACCTTGCTGGTCAATCGCGTGGGCGAGCACCTCGGGGTTACAGCGCGACAAGGTGCGGAGCGAGCCGACCGCCTCTGAGCTGCGCTTTTCGCTGAGTAGTCGTAGTTATCCACAGGGGCAGCGGGATCTGCCTCCCCTGGCTACCGTGGTCACGGAGAGTATTCGACCACACGGGGGAGGCCAGTCATGGCTGTCAAGGAAGCGGCACGCACGGCCCGCGCGGGAGCGAAGCGAACGGATGCGGGAGCGGGTGAGGGCGCCGGAGCGGGCGGGGTTGCGGGTAGCACGCTGGCCGCAGGGCGCGCCGCGCAGGAGCTGGAGTTGAAGCGCGGCGAGTTCGATCTTGCCGTTCATCTCGGGCTGATCAGCGCGGACGCGCCGCCGGGCGGCGGGAGGCCGCGGGTCCGGAGGGAAGAAGTCGAGAGGCTGCAAGCCATGGCCGGCTTCCCCGAATCCCTCCGGGACAGGGTGCGCACGGCGGGGACGGCGGAGGGCGCCGCACTGCTCGGCATCAGCGGTGTCCGCTTCAGCGGGCTCGCCCGGATCGGGTGCATTTCACCGGTGGCGTTCTACCTGAACCGGTACCGTGCGGTGGTCTGGCTCTATCTCGTGGACGAACTCGCAGGTTTCGGCGCCAAGGAGCCCGAGTTGCTTGCCGGAAAGAGTCCGGTGGGGATGCGGACCATGCTGGAGGCCGGTGTCGACTGGCGTGCCCGCAATTGGCGTTCGCGCAGGATCGACAGGCTGCTGAGCCGGACGGAGGATCCGTGGGCGCGTGCCGCGGTGCAGGCGTCCGCGCTGGACGCGGTCCAGCTCGCGGAAGTGGTGGACGACCCGTACGAACGCGCCTACCTTGCGCGTGTCAGGCCGGAACCTGCCTTCGGACGGCCCGGATCCGTGTCCGGGAGGGAGACCATGGGGCAGCTGATGCTGGCCGACGATCCGGACGAAATCCTTTGGCGGCGGGTGAACCTGGCCATGGAGCTGGACCGGGCGCGCGAGCGCCGTTCTGCTCCCCGGCCAGGTGGCGAACCCGGGAGCGCGTCGGTACCTGTGCCGCCGCGGGCGAGAGAGGCGGTCGACCGGCTGCCGGGTCGCGCCGCTGCGGCGACCGTCACCGGGCCGGGTCTCCTTGCCCGGATCGGACTGGGCAGGCGACGCAGCCGAGATCATTAAGTGCTTGCGACCGGCCCGTGCGCACAGGCATCTTTGCCCCATGCTGATCAGAGAAGCCACCACGGAGGACTGGCCCGCCATCTGGCCGTTCTTCCACGAAATCGTCTCCGCAGGCGAGACGTTCACCTTTCCCCTGGACCTGGAGGAGAACGAGGCCAGGGGCTGGTGGCTCCTGTCCGCACCGAGCCGTACGGTCGTCGCGGTCGACGACGCCGGGACCGTCCTGGGCACGGCCAAGATGAACCGGAACCACATGGGCAACGGATCGCACATCGCCAGCGCCAGCTACATGGTCGACTCCCGGCACTCCGGCCGAGGGGTGGGCCGGGCCCTGTGCGAGTACACCGTGGAGTGGGCGCGGGAAGCGGGCTTCCGCGCCATGCAGTTCAACGCCGTGGTGGAGACCAACACCCACGCTGTACGGCTGTACCGCTCGCTCGGATTCGAGGTGCTGGGGACGCTTCCGGAAGGATTCAACCATCCGGTCGAGGGCTACGTCGGACTGCACATCATGCACAAGGCCCTCTGAAGCGCCCGCCGACCGCTCAGTCGCCGACACCGGAGATCGTGCGACCCGCGGGTCCGGCGTCTCCTCACCGCTTCCGGTCCCCGGAGCGACTACGGTGCCGGCCCGGGACAGTGCCTTCCAGCCATCTTCGGGCGTGCCCTCGACCACCACGACTCCCGTGTTGTCGAGGGCATAAGCGGCTGCGGATTCCACCGAGACGTTGTGGGCACGGGCCGCCGTCCACATCCTGATCGCCGTGCCGTGACTGATCAGAGCAGCCGTGCCCGCGGGGGCGGGTCCGGCAGCCGAGGCGGCCTCCGCAGCTACCGCGTCGAAACGGGCCAGCGCCTCGGCGCCGCTCTCGCCCCCGCCATACGCCTCGCAGTGTCGCCGGCGGACCAGGCGAATGCCGTTGTCAGCTACTCGGCCACCGCCGCCCGGTCGGCGCGCATCTCCAGCTCCCCGGAGGTCAGTTCGCGGATGCCGTCGCGGATGCGGACCTCACCACCCCGTTCGGCGGCCAGGGGCGCCACCGTCGGTTCCGTGCGCGTCAGCGTCGAGGCGGAGAGGGCGCGAATGTTCTCACCGAATAGGGCGGCCGGCAGTTCGGCCGCCTGACGCAGGCCCAGATCGGTGAGCCCGGGCCCGGGGCGCGCGGTGTCCAGGAAGTGGCCGAGGTTGGACGGAGTCTGACCGTGACGGATCAACAGCAATCGCATAGAACGGGTGGGCTCCGAGGCGGGTCGCATCGTGCGACAACAGATATATGTACTGGTCACCCTCTCATCGAGCCATCCCAGGCCGCACCCGCACCCGCCCCGGCGTGTCCGCCATGTCATAAGTCGCGGTGATGTGACAGCAGTTGGTGTGTCCGATGCTTCGTGGGGTGGGTGCACACCCGGGGGGCGAGGGCAGTACTGTGCGCCCCACCGCCAGTCCGGCGGGGAAACTCGTATGGAGGAAGAATCCATGACCATACCCAGGAGATCGTGGCGTGGCGCGGGAGCATTCGCGGCCGCTGCGGTTGTCGGCCTGGCCGGCGGAGTCATCTCCGCCGCGCCGGCCGCAGCTCACACCCCCACCTGGGTCGTGACCTGCTCCGACGTGAGCGTCGACCTGACCGCGTACTCGAGCGACGTGGCCAACACCGTGACCGTCTCCGTGGTGGGCGGCAAGGAACTGCTCCCCGCGACGACGTTCGGTCGGGAGTTCCACACGAAGACGCCGCTCCAGCTGCCGGCGCACGACAAGGAGCTGACAATCCGGCTCGTCGTCAAGGCCGGAGACGGCGAGAAGTTCTCGCGCGACGAGACGAAGCAGGCCCCGGTGTGCAAGGACAGCACTCCGTCGCCGACGCCGACCGAGGCGAAGCCGACCGAGCCGCCGGCCACGCAGACCCCCGAGCCGAGCGCCACGCCGAGCGAGACCGCTACGGAGACCGCGCCCGCCCCGGCGGAGCCGAGCCCCAGCGCGCCCGACCTGGCCGAGACCGGCTCGTCGTCCGCGACGCCCGTCATCGGGGGAGCCGCGATCGCGGTTCTGCTCGCCGGTGGCGGCATCCTGTGGTCCGTCCGCAAGCGCCGTTCCGCGCAGCACTGACATAGCCCGGCAGTCCGGCCCGACGGGCCAGTACCGGGAGGCCGGGTGAGGGGCGTACCGCATCGCTTGCGATGCGGTACGCCCCTCACCGCGTTCCTCGTGGCCGCGACGGATGCGGGGGTCCGACTCCGATCAGGGGGGAGGTGCAGCCGAGGCGACCGTCGGGGCGGCGGCGGAATCCGGGGAAGCCGGGCCCATCTCGCACCAGACGGCCTTGCCCTCCCCACGGGGTTCGATGCCCCAGCGTGCGGCGACCGCGTCCAGGAGCAGCAGACCACGTCCCGAAGTCGAGGTCTCGCCCGGAGTGCGACGCCGAGGCCAGACGCTCGAACGGTCCTGGACCGACAGCCTGATGCGCCGGACAGGTTCCGGCAGGACCTCCAGCGTGAGAACGGCCCCGCCCTCCGTGTGCAGCAGCACGTTCACCAGCAACTCCCCGGTGACCAGCTCCGCGTCGTCGGCCAGTGCGGCCATGTCCCAGTCCGTCAGCGCCTGGCGCACGATGGCGCGCGCATCCGACAGACCCTCCGGGTCCGCCTGATGGATGTACTGGTGCAGCCGAGGAGCGCGTGGCGACCCCAGGTCCGGGCTGCGTCGCAGCACCAGCAGCGCCACGTCGTCCCCCGAACCCCACCGCTCCCACAGCCGGTCCGACAGATGATCCGCGAGCGCCTCGGCGCCTGCCGGCCCGTTGCTGATCTCGTGAACCAGCGTGGCCACGCCCGAGTCGATGTCGGCGCCGGGCTCCTCGACGAGTCCGTCGGTGTACAGGATGAGCGTCTCGCCCGGTACCAGGTCGAGCCGAGTCTCCGGGAACTCCTCGTCCTTGAAGGTCGTGGAGATCCCCAGCGGCAGACCGCCGCGCACCTGAGGGCTGGCCACCCTGCCGTCGGTGTGCCGGATGAGCGGGCCGAAGTGTCCGGCACGCACCACACGCACGGTGCCGGTGGCGAGATCCACCTGTGCGTACGCGCACGTGGCGAAGCGGTCGGTGTCCAGTTCGGCCAGGAAGCGGGAGGCGCGAGCCAGTACCGTTGCCGGCGGGTGCCCTTCGGCCGCGTACGCGCGCAGGGCGATACGCAGCTGGCCCATGATCGCGGCAGCGTGCGTGTCGTGGCCCTGTACGTCGCCCACCACGACGCCGAAGCGGTGATTGGGCAGCGCGATCACGTCGTACCAGTCGCCGCCGACCTGCCGGCCGCTCCACGCCGCGTGGTACCGGACCGCGATCTCCCCGCCCTCGATGTCGTGGATCCGCCGCGGAAGCATGGCCGACTGGAGCCCCGTGGCGAACTCGCGCTCCTCGTCGAACAGCATGGCCCGCTGGAGTGACTGGGCCACGATGGCGGCCAGCCCCAGACAGAGGATGCGCTCGTCCGCGCTGAACACCGTGCGTTCCCGGTAGAAGAGGGCGAGCCCGCCGAGGGGCCGGGCCTGCGCGACCAGCGGAAGGTAGGCGGCGGCGCGGAACTTCAGCCGGCCCATGTGCGGCTCGAGCACCGGATAGCGCCGGATCAGGGAGTCGAGCGAGGTGATGAACCGGGGTTTTCCGCTGAGGATCGTGTCGCCCAGGGGAAGGTTCGCGTCGAGTTCCCCGGAGCCCAGCCCGCCGAGCACCTCCACGGAGTCGCCACTCAACGCGATGATGTTGAGTGCGGAGTTCTCCACCAGCCCGAGTGCCAGTCCGTCCGAGCCGAGCCCGGCCAGGCCGCCCGGGCCCGTGAGCGCTGCCGTCACGTCGTCGACGGTCACCGCCCGCGACATCGCACTCGTTGTGCGTTCAACGATGTTGGTCTGGCGCTCGCGGCGCTTTTCCAGATCCTGCACGAAGGCCGAATGGGTGACTTCCGCAGTCGCGTCCCGTACCACGCCGATGACACGGTGTGCGCGGCCGTCCTCGGAACGCAGGATCCTGGCCTGAACATGAGTCCACTGGCGGGTGCCGTTCGACAGGGGAACCTGGAAGTGCACGCTGTAGGAACTGCTCCCGCTGGAGAGCGCCTCGTCGATGGTGAGGTCCAGACGGGCTCGCTCCGACGGCTCCAGCTGCTCCACCACGGACGCCGGCCGGGAGTCGAAGGTGTCCGGGTCCATGCCGAAGACCATCAGCCCGGCTTCGTCGATATCCAGGGTCCCCGCGTCCAGGTCCCATTCGAAACTGCCGGTCCGGTTCATGGCGAGACGCTCCGCCGTCCCCGTTTCGCTGCTGCCGGTCCCGTCGGACCGGAGGGGAGGCGGAGCCTTGGAGTCTGCTCGCCGTGGATGATCGGTCATTCCTGCTCCGGAGGTCGTCCGGCGGGGCTGCTGGACGTGGCGGCCCGTAGGTCTCAATTGTCGAGCCCGTCGTGCGGGAGTGCCACAGCGGTTCGCCGGGGCACCCGCCTCCGGAGCGTCGAGGAGTCCGTCGCAGAATGGCAGGCAGAGATCTCCCACGACCGTGGACGCACCACCCATGCCTGACCGGAGCCCATATATGAATGACGACGAGCCCGTCCTGCTGCATACCGAGGGTCACAACCTGCACATCACGCTCAACCGTCCCCGGGCACTGAACGCGCTCACCCACACCATGGTGCGGAGCATCGATGAGGCGCTCACCCTCGCCGAGCAGGACGACGCCCTCACGGCCGTCGTGATCAGCGGAGCCGGGGAGCGCGGACTGTGTGCCGGTGGCGACATCCGGTCGATCTACGAGGACGCGCGAGCCGGACGCCACGCGTCCGTGGACTTCTGGCGCGACGAGTACCGGCTCAATGCCCGCATCGCCCGTTTCCCCAAGGCGTACGTGGCGCTCATGGACGGCATCGTGATGGGCGGAGGGGTAGGGGTGTCCGCCCACGGTGACGTCCGTATCGTCACCGAGCGCTCCCGCGTGGCGATGCCCGAGACCGGGATCGGATTCGTCCCCGATGTGGGCGGTACCCATCTGCTGGCCGCGGCACCCGGCGAGCTCGGCACCCACCTCGCGCTCACCGGGCGGGCCGTGGGCGCCGCCGACACCCTGCTGTGCGGGCTGGCCGACCACTTCGTGCCCTCCGAGCGGCTGACGGAGCTCACCGCCGCCCTTGCCCTCAGCACCACGGCCGCCGAGGTCACGGACACGGTGGTGCGATACGCCACGAAGGCACCCGAGGGGGAGCTCGCGGCGCACCGCTCGTGGATCGATTCCTGCTATGCCGCCGACACCGTCGAAGAGATCATCGGCCGCCTCCTCGACAGCGGTGAGCCCGCAGCGAAGGAGACCGCCGGGACACTCCTCGCGAAGTCGCCCACCGCGCTCAAGGTCACCCTTGCCGCCGTGCGCCGCGCCCGGAGTCTCGAAAGCCTCGAAGCGGCACTGGACCAGGAGTTCCGGGTCTCCTGCCGGGCCTTCGCCGGACCCGATCTGGTGGAGGGCGTACGCGCCCAGATCATCGACAAGGACCGTCGTCCGAAGTGGCACCCGGCCGAGCCGGGCGACGTCACCGACGCGGACGTCGCCCGCCACTTCGAGCCGCTCGGTGAACTCGAACTCGGCCTGGCATCGGGCTGAACCGGCGTCCCCTCCGAGCGGTACGAACGCCGCTCAGAGGTCGCCCGGCCCGGTGACCGCGCGGAACGGGATGCCGAGAAGTCCGGCGGTGGCGCGCGCCGAGTCCTGGAGCTGGTCCCGGAGACCGGGGAACTGCGGCCAGTAGGCGGCCAGCCCGCCGGAGACCAGGCCCACGCGGGTCCGGCGGCGTGCGGTGCGGACGAGAGCGGAGTCGAGTGCGGCGGTGGCGTCGTCAGCCATCGGAATGCCTTCCCTCGTCTCGTGCGGAGCGATCGGTGGCGGCCGGGGTGCCCGCCGCACGCGTCGCCTCCAGGCGGTCCGCGGCCCTGTCCCAGGCCGCCGGGTCCCCCTGCGGGCTGTAGTGACGCAGTTCCTGGGTGCGCGCGACGAGCCGGCGCATGTCCGCCAGGCTGCCCACCAGGCCGTGGGCCCGCGCCTGGAGCAGCACGTTGCCGAGCGCGGTCGCCTCAACGGGACCCGCGGTGACCGGCAGACCCGTCGCGTCGGCGGTCCACTGGCACAGCAGTTCGTTGCGCGAACCACCCCCGACCAGGTGGATGCGGGTCAGCTCGCGGCCCGCCAGTCCGGCGGCCTGCCGCAGCGTGCGGCGGTGGGCCAGAGCAAGGCTCTCCAGCACGCAGCGCACATACCCGCCGGGGCCGTCCGGCAGTGCCTGTCCGGTCCGGGTGAGAGCGGAGTCGATGCGCGAGGGCATGTCACCCGGGGCGAGGAATGCCGGATCGTCGGGATCGATCACCGCGGCGAACGGCCTGGCCCGCTCCGCGTCCGCGAGGAGCCGGGGCAGGCTCGGGGACCGACCGTCCCGCTCCCACGTACGACGGCACTCCTCCAGCAGCCACATGCCCATGATGTTGCGGAGATAGCGGACGGTGCCGTCGACGCCGCGCTCATTGGTGAAGTTCGCGGCCCGCGACTCCTCGGTCAGCACCGGTGCGTCGAGTTCCAGACCGGCCAACGACCAGGTACCGCACGACACGTACGCGAACCCGGGTTCGGCGGCAGGGACCGCGGCGACGGCCGAAGCCGTGTCGTGCGAGGCGACCGTCGTCACCGGAGTGGCCGTGGGCAGACCGGTGAACTCGGTGACGTGCGGCAGGAGCGTCCCCGCCGGGTCACCCGGCGCGCGCAGTGCGGGGAGCAGCGAACGCTCCAGCCCCAGCCGCCCGATCAGCGCCTCGGACCAGCCCCCGGTACGGGCGTCGAACAGCCCGGTCGTCGACGCGTTGGTCACCTCCGCACCCACCGTGCCGGTCAGCCAGTACACCAGCAGATCAGGCATCAGGAGCAGCGTCCGTGCCGCCTCCCACTGTGCGGTGGAACGATGCGCGGCGAGCTGGAAGACGGTGTTGAACGGCAGATGCTGCAATCCGCTCACGCCGTACAGTTCCTGTGCCCCGACCCGGGCCAGCACCTCGTCGGCAGCCCGGACGTTGCGGCTGTCCCGATAGTGGAACGGCACCCCGAGCAGCGCCCCGTCGGAGTCCAGGAGTCCGTAGTCCACGGCCCAGGTGTCGATGCCGACGGAGGCGACGGGCCCGCTGCGCGCCGCGTTCCGGAGTCCGTCCAGCATGCCCTGATACAGGGCGAGCACGTCCCACCGAAGCCCGTCGGGCAGCCGGACCGGAGTGTTGGCGAAGCGGTGCGCCTCGGTCAGCACCAACGCGTCGGCACCGACCCGGCCGGTGATCACCCGGCCGCTGGTGGCACCGAGGTCGACCGCGGCGAACACCGGGTCGTGTCGTGAAGTCGCAGACATGGAAATCTCATCCGATCCGGGCGGGGCCGTGTCTCACACGTGCGCAGACGGTGCGAGACACGGCTCGACGCGCGTGTTCAGCGCAGGAAGGCCGCCGCCACACCGGCGTCGACGGGAATGTGAAGGCCGGTGGTGTGGGTGAGATCCCCACCGGTCAGCGCGAACACGGCGTTGGCGACGTGCTCGGGAAGCACCTCTCGCTTGAGGAGCGTGCGCTGGGCGTAGAACTCGCCGAGCTTCTCCTCCTCGATGCCGTACGTGGCCGCGCGCTGGGCGCCCCACCCCGCGGCGAAGATCCCGGAGCCCCGTACCACCCCGTCGGGGTTGACGCCGTTGACCCGGATACCGTGCTCGCCGAGCTCGGCGGCCAGCAGACGCACCTGGTGGGCCTGGTCTGCCTTGGTCGCCGAGTACGCGACGTTGTTCGGCCCGGCGAACACGGCGTTCTTCGACGCGATGTAGATGATGTCGCCGCCGAGCTTCTGGGCCTGCATGGCACGGGCGGCCTCGCGCGACACGAGGAACGAGCCGCGCGCCATGATGTCGTGCTGGAGGTCCCAGTCCCGCGCGGTGGTCTCCAGCAACGGCTTGGAGATGGAGATCCCGGCGTTGTTCACGACCAGGTCCACGCCGCCGAAGGCGAGCACCGCCGACTTGAACGCCTCGGCGATCTGCTCCTCGCTGGTGACGTCGACCGTCACCGCGACGGCCTTGTCCGGCCCGCCGAGCTCGTCGGCGACCGCCGCCGCGTTCTCGGCGTCGAGGTCGGCGACGACGACACAGGCACCCTCCGCGACCAGCCGGTGCGCGATGGCCCTGCCGATGCCCGACCCTGCGCCGGTGACCAGCGCGACCCGGGTGGCGAGCGCCTTCGGCGGCGGCATACGGCGGAGTTTGGCCTCCTCGAGTTCCCAGTACTCGATGCGGAACTTCTCGGACTCCTCGATCGGAGCGTACGAGGAGACGGCCTCCGCACCCCGCATCACATTGATCGCGTTGAGGTAGAACTCCCCCGCGACCCGAGCGGTCTGCTTGTCCTTGCCGAAGGAGAACATCCCCACACCGGGGACCAGCACGATGGCCGGGTCCGCGCCACGCATCGCGGGCGACTCGGGAGTCGCGTGACGGTCGTAGTAGGCGCGGTACGCCTCGCGGTACTCCTCGTGGTGCGACCGGAGGCGGGCGATGGTCTCGTCGAGCGGAGCGTCGGCCGGGAGGTCGAGGACCAGCGGGCTGACCTTCGTACGGAGGAAGTGGTCCGGGCAGGACGTACCGAGTGCGGCGAGGCGCTGGTGCTCGGCGCGGGAGAGGAAGTCCAGCACCGGTTCGGCATCGGTGAAGTGCCCCACCTGCGGACGGTCCGTGGACGCCAGGCCGCGGATCACCGGGGCCAGCGCCGCGGCCCGCTCCCGGCGTGCCTCCCGCGCCAGTGCCTCCCGGCCGGACAGCACGGGGCCGAACGGCTCCGCCCTGCCGTGGACCTCGAGGAACGTCTCGGCCGTACGGATCATCCAGAGGGCGTTGCGCTCGCACTCCTCCGAGGTGTCGCCCCAGGCTGTGATGCCGTGGCCGCCCAGGACGACGCCGACCGCCTGCGGGTTGGCCTCCTTGACGGCCGCGATGTCGAGACCGAGCTGGAAACCGGGCCGGCGCCAGCCCACCCAGGCGACCTTGTCCCCGAAGCACTCCGCGGTGAGTTTCTCGCCGTCGGCGGCGCACGCCAGGGCGATACCGGAGTCCGGATGCAGGTGGTCGACATGCGCGGCCTCGACCAGCGCGTGCATCGCGGTGTCGATGGACGGGGCGGCGCCGCCCTTGCCGTGCAGGCAGTAGTCGAACGCCGGGACCATCTCGTCCTCGCGCTCCACCCCCGGGTACACGTCCTTGAGCGCGCGCACCCGGTCCAGCCGGAGCACGGCGAGGCCGGCTTCGGTCAGCGTGCCGAGGTCACCGCCCGAGCCCTTGACCCAGAGCAGTTCGGCCTCGCCGCCGGTGACCGGATCGGTCTCCGTCGCCTTGGCCGAGGTGTTGCCGCCGGCGTAGTTGGTGTTACGGGGGTCGGAGCCGATCCGGTGGGCGCGCTCCAGGAGCGCGGCGACTTCGGTGTGCGTCGCGGACGTCATGAGGGTTCCTTCGAGGTGATGGGCGGGCGGGTGCCGGGCGGATGCGCAGGATGCGAGGAGCGCCGGGGGTTCAGGCGCCCCAGCCGGCCTGCTCGCCGCCGACCCGGTCGGCTGCGATGCGCTCCTGGTTACCGGAGGCGAGGTAGGCGGCGAAGGGGTCGCGGGCCAGGCCGAGTTCCTCGCGCACGTCCGCGAGCAGCGGTCGTACGTCGGTGTTGTACGCGTCCATCAGTGCGCCGTTGGCCGCGAGTACGTCGCCGGAGCGCTGCGCGGCGGCCAGCGCCTCGACATCGATGAGCAGCGCCTTCGCGGTCGCTTCCTGCACGTTGGTCACCGAGCGGATGACGGCCGGGATCTTGGCCTCGATGTTGTGGCACTGGTCGAGCATGAAGTTGACGTTCGTCTCGGGCTTCATACCGCCGTTCTTGACCACTTCGTGCATGATCCGGAAGAGCTGGAACGGATCGGCGGCGCCCGCCATCAGGTCGTCGTCCGCGTAGAAGCGGGAGTTGAAGTCGAACGCGCCGAGCTTCCCCTCGCGTAGCAGGAACGCCACGATGAACTCGATGTTGGTGCCCGGTGCGTGATGGCCGGTGTCCACGACGACCTGGGCCTTCGGGCCGAGCTTGAGGCAGTGGGCGTACGACGTGCCCCAGTCGGGGACGTCGGTGGTGTAGAACGCGGGCTCGAAGAGCTTGTACTCCAGCAACATCCGCTGGTCGTCGCCGAGCCGCTCGTAGACTTCGGCAAGTGCCTCGGCAAGCCGGTCCTGGCGGCCCGAAATGTCGTCCTGACCGGGGTAGTTGGTGCCGTCCGAGAACCACAGTTTCAGGTCGGGCGACCCGGTGGCGTCCATGATGTCGACGCACTCGAGCAGGTGGTCGGTGGCCTTGCGGCGGACCTTGGGGTCCGGGTGGGTGACCGAGCCCAGCTTGAAGTCGTCATCCTGGAACACATTGGAGTTGATGGCGCCGATCCTCAGCCCGAGCCCCTCGGCGTACCGGGTCAGCGCCGCGTAGTCCTCGACCCTGTCCCACGGAATGTGCAACGACACCTTCGGGGCGACCCCGGTGAAGCTGTTCACCTGCGCCGCGTCCGCAAGCTTCTCGAACGGGTCGCGCGGGACTCCGGGCTGGGCGAAGACCTTGAAACGGGTCCCGGAGTTGCCGTAACCCCAGGACGGCGTCTCGATGACCTGAGACTTCAGGGCTGCCTTGACGGCCGACACATCAGACATGAACACCTCGTAATCAGAGTCATCCGGCGACCGGTCAGGATCGGGGATGTGAATCGTTTCATCGAAAACGTACGCTAGGTTCGGCTGATGCTGCTAGTCAAGCAGCTAGTCAAGTTTTGTAGCGATTGAATCAATTCATCGAAAGCGCTTGCTTCTCTTGCGGTTGACAGGTGACCAAAAGGTCACATATTTTGGATTCATGGACGCGGTGTTCAAAGCCCTGGCAGACCCGACGCGGCGCAGTCTGCTCGACGAGCTGTTCCGTGACGACGGGCAGACACTGAGTGCGTTGGAAGCCCGCTTCGAGATCACGCGGTTCGCGGTGATGAAGCACCTCAGGCTGCTCGAGGCGGCGGGTCTGGTCGTCACCAGGCGGCGAGGCCGGGAGAAGCTCCACTTCCTGAACCCGGTGCCCATCCGACTCGTCCACGACCGGTGGGTGGGCAAGTATGCGGAGCCCTGGGCCGCAGGGCTCAGCGGCCTCAAGAGCCGACTGGAGAACCCCATGGAGAAGATCTTCGAGATTTACATCCGCACCACTCCCGAGCGCCTCTGGGAAGCCATCACGGACCCCGAGATCAGGAGCAAGTACAACTTCGGTGCCCGTGTCACCTCGGACTGGACACCTGGGTCACGCTTCGAGATGGGTGCCCCGGGGGCCCCGGGCCCGCTCGGCGAGGGCCAGAACCTCGAGGTCGACCCGCCGCGCAAGCTGGTCCAGAGCATGGTGGCGCTCTGGAGCGAAGAGGTGAAGAGCGAGGGGCCGACCCGCGTCACGTGGGAGATCGAGCCCGTCGGTGACTCCTGCCGACTGACCGTCACCCATGACGAGCTGCGCGACGGCGCCAACGACGAGCTCTACGGCGGTTGGCCGATGATCCTCTCCGGCCTGAAGACGTGGCTCGAGACGGGTGAGCTGCTCACCACGCCGGGCTCCCTGATGTACAGCGGCAACAGTTAGACAGTCACCCCTGCTGAACATGCCGCACGTCGGCTGTCGCGCTCCCGGCCGGGAGCGCGACAGCCGACGCGAGCCGCAGTGGTCAGCGGCCGGACGAACCGGTCAGGCTCGGCTGCAGGGCCCGCACCAGAGCGAAGAGCCTCTCCTCGTTGCCCGAGAGGCCCGCGCTCCGCAGCGCCTCGTCGGCCTCCTCGATCGGGGAGGCGAGCAGCGGCATGTAGAGCGGGGCGTCCGCCGGGTCCGCGAGCGCGGCGCGGGTGGCCGCGAGTAGCCGGACGTACGCCTGGGCCGCGGCGATCTCGTCATTGCGCATCTCAGCATCTCCTGGTCAGAGGTGTCGGACCGTCAAGCATCCCCCATGGGTCTGACAATGTCCGCCCGAGCGGTGCGGCGATCAGGACCGGACGTCTTGTGATCGAGGCCCTGCGGCCGGTGGTTCGACCTCCAGGAAACGCCGTCGGCGCGGACCGCGGTACGACAGAACTGTCCAGCCCAGGCGCGACAGCACGGTGACGCAGCCGGCCAGAGCACGCTCCTCGTCATGGGCGGCACCGCTGCCGGGAGGGCCCACCCACTCCACCCGCACGGAGCCGGAGGACTCGCCCTCGCACACCCGGTACCCCGTGGCCGTCCGCTCCCCGGACGCTCCGACCGCCGACGCGGGCACCTCCGCGGCCTCCAGGGCCAGTGCCACGGCCCGGACCGGCCGGAGCAGCTCCCACTGGGCGGGTACGTGCTCGGGATCCGCGTGCCCCGTATTGGTCAGCCGCCGGATCTGCAGCATCCCTTCGAACGCGGTGCGCACCACGCCCGCACGCTCGTCGACGGGTCCGGACAGCGGCGGACCGTCCCCGGTGAGAGGCTCGAACGCGGACTCCCGCGAGGTGCCCATGCGTATCCCCTTCGCCGGTGCGGTGGAGTGCGGTGCTCTGCGGCCAAGTGTGCGCCGTCCCACTGACAACGGCGGCCGGGCCGGGAGTTGTCAGGTGTCGGTAGGATCGGCACACCCGCCCGCTCCCCGTGGAGGAATCACGTCCTGTGCCCGACCATGGACCAACGGGCGTTCCGGCCCCCGAACGGGATGACCTGCGCGCCGACTGTGCGAACTGTTTCGGTCTCTGCTGCGTCGCGTTGACGCTGACAGCGTCCGCGGACTTTGCGATCAACAAGGACGCCGGGGAGCCCTGCCGCAACCTGCGGGGCGACTTCCGGTGCGGCATCCACACGCAACTGCGGCCCAAGGGGTTCTCCGGCTGCACGGTGTACGACTGTTTCGGCGCCGGCCAGAAGGTCTCCCAGGAGACCTACGACGGCCGGGACTGGCGGGCCGCTCCGGACACCGCCCAGCAGATGTTCCAGGTCTTTCCCGTGATGCGCCGACTCCACGAGTTGCTCTGGTACCTCACCGAAGCCCTCGCCCTGCCTGCCGCCGGTCCCCTGCGCACAGAACTCCGCAGCGCCCTCGACAGCACGGAGCGGCTCACCCGCGGTTCGGCCGAAGTCCTTTCGGAACTCGACGTGTCGGCACACCGCGACGAGGTCGCGTCCTTGCTGCTGCGCACCAGCGAGCTGGCACGCGCCGTTGTTCCCCGGCGCAAGAAGCGCAATCACCGGGGCGCCGACCTCATCGGATCCCGCCTGCGGGGCGCCGATCTGCAGGGTGCGGACCTGCGGGGGGCCTACCTCATCGCCGCAGACCTGCGCGGGGCCGACCTGCGGCTCGCAGACCTCATCGGTGCGGACTTCCGTGACGCCGAACTGTCCGGCGCGGACCTCACCGGAGCCCTGTTCCTCACCCAGGCCCAGCTCAACGCGGCGAAGGGCGACACCGCCACACGGCTCCCACCGTCCCTGACGCGTCCCGCGCACTGGTCCGGCCAGGCCGCGGGACAGGGCTGAACACCCTTGTGATCGCCGCCCCGCCCGGGTCACGCGGGGCGCGGGCCATCCTCCGCGTGTCCCGCGGCGGCCGCACCGTCCTGTTCCAGCGCCGCCTTCAGCCGTTCCAGCGTGGTGCGGATGTTGCCGCGCTGGAACTCCGCGAACGTATGCCCGCGCGTGGCGACCCGGTCGAACGTGTTGGCGAGCAGATCGGGCCATGACCGCCGGTCGTCCGTCCATATCTCCGTGACCAGGGTGGAGCCTTCGACCGCCTCGAAGCGGTACTCCCACGTCGCGATCGGCCCGCGCAGCCGTGGCTGCCTGGCCCCGATCGCGTGGACACGGAACGCGAACCGCTCGCCCTCATCGGCGGCTGTGACCGTGCATCTCGTCGTCCACCGGAAGGCTCCGCGCTTGTTGCGGCCCTCGAAGACCATGCCCACGTGGGCGCCCCGGTGCTCCCCGAGCACCGTCGCGCCCCGGTTCTCCGGGCTCCAGCGCCCCATCGCCGTGGGGTCGCTGAGCTGTTCGTACACGGCCGATGGGGCCGCGTGGATCACGATGCTGTCCGACACGGACATGGTGCGGGGCATGGGGGACTCCTTGTCCACGGCCGTCCTGGGCCACCTGCCGCAGGCCGGGCGGATCGCGGGCGAACGGTTGGCGTCTGTCGCTTGTCGGACAGTGTGGCTCATGCCCGGTACCGACCGGTACACCGGACCCGAGGACTCCGCCCCCGGCCGTTTTCGCCCATCCGTACGCCCCCTCCACCCCCCTCGAAATGCGCGTCCGGAAAGGGACCTTGACTTCGAGTGCGCTCAAAATGGTGGAATCCCCGGCATGCGCGCACCGTACGCGGCAAGGAACGACGAGGGGGAGCGAAGCATGAGTGAATCACCGGTCACGCTGATCACCGGAGGTGGCAGCGGCATCGGCGCGGCGGCAGCCCGTCAGCTGCTCGAACGGGGCCATCGAGTGGCCGTCACCGGGCGCAGCGAGGACCGGCTCAGTCGCTTCGTCGAGGAACTCGGCAAGCCCGACGCGCTGTTGGCGATCACCGGCGACGCGGCCGACCACGAAGCGGTTCAGTCCGCCGTGGACGCAACGGTCGACCGGTTCGGAAGGCTCGACGCCGTCGTCGCCAACGCGGGATTCGCCACCCACGACACCCTGGCGGACGGCGACCCCGAGGCCTGGCGGGAGATGGTCCTCACCAACGTCCTGGGACCTGCCCTGCTGATCAGGGCGGCACTCCCGGCACTCAAGGAGACGCGGGGGCGCATCGTTCTGGTCGGCAGCGTCGCCGGCTTCGTCCACACCCCGGGAAACATCTACGGGGCGACCAAGTGGGCGGTCACCGGGTTGGCCGAGAACACCCGGCGCATGGTGACGGGCTACGGTGTGGGCGTGACCCTGGTCGCGCCGGGTCGCGTGGAGACCCCGTTCTGGGACGGCCTCGGCAGCCTGCCCGAGGGGCATCTGCTGACGGCCGACCAGATCGCCGACTCCATCGTGTGGGCCATGAGCCGGCCCGAGGGTGTCGACGTCAACAACGTCATCATCCGGCCGATCGGCCAGCCCGTCTGACGACAGCCCCGTGTCGCGCCCCCGACCGGGGAGCGCGGCACGGGGATCGGGGCGAAGGCCCCGGTGCGCCGGTCAGGCGCGCCACTCCGCGGTACGTCCCGGCGACGCGTCCGCCAGGGCCTTCAGGATGGTGTCCGCGTCGCCCCGGTTCCCGTAGACCGGTGTCCCCGGCTGCTGGCGCCACGACTCGTCCAGAACGCCGGTGTCCACGGTGTCGAAGCCCAGCTCCGAGATGAGCTCCCGTACCGCCTGCTTGGCCGCCGGGTCGTCACCGGAGACGGGGAGCGCCTGACGGCCGGGGGTCCCCTGGGGAAGTCCCCTGTCGAGGATGTCCTGGGCGTACGTGCCGTTGAAGGCCTTGATCACCGGGTGGCCGATCTGTAGTTCGGTCCACCGGCTCTCCGGCATGCCGTCCTCGATGGCGGCGATGTGTCCGTCACGCTGAGGGTAGTAGTTGCCGGTGTCGATGACAGCGGCGCCGGGTGCGGCCCCGTCGATGAGCCCGGAGGGCAGGTCCGGGACTCTTCCGAGAGGGACGGTCACCACGATGATCCGGGCGTCGCGCGCCGCTTGTGCCGCTGTGACAGCGGTGGCGCCCGTCTCTTCGACGAGTGCCCGGAGAGTGTCGGGTCCGCGAGAGTTCGCGACGGACACATCGTGTCCGAGCCCGGTAAGACGCCGCGTCAGGTTGCCGCCGATGTTGCCGGCCCCGATGATGCCGATCTTCATGGATTCGACCTTCCGATGCTGCTGCGTTGGGTGAGAACGTCTCGCGGGACCACCAACCGCGTTCGGGCGGCGACTATTCCGACCGCACCGAATGGGTTCTGCGTGCCGGGGGCGGATGGAAGCCGTGCACGCGGGCACGCATGGGAGGAGAACCGGAACCGCAATGCCCCATGTGGAGGTGACGCCTGTGCTGGACGGCGTCGATGTCAGTTCCCATCAGACGTCCTTCGACACGGACGGTCTGGACTT
Organism: Streptomyces sp. NBC_00887; assembly: GCF_045207585.1. Classification (NCBI taxonomy): domain Bacteria; kingdom Bacillati; phylum Actinomycetota; class Actinomycetes; order Kitasatosporales; family Streptomycetaceae; genus Streptomyces; species Streptomyces sp. NBC_00887. The sequence goes on along the minus strand of NZ_CP108788.1, from coordinate 2,522,254 downwards.
CGTATTCATGAAGGCGACCGAAGGACGTTCTTACGTCAATCCGCGCCTCGCCGGCCAGACGGCACGCGCCAGGGGAGCCGAGTGCGTGGTCGGCTTCTACCATTTCCTGTGGCCGGGGAACGTCAAGGAACAGGCGGCTTACTTCGTCGCCGGTGCGCCGGAGAAGGCCGGCGATCTGCTCGCCGTCGACTGGGAGACGACCGGCGAGGGGACCCACGCGAGCAACGGGGACAAGGACCGCTTCATCCGTGAGGTGAAGCGCCTGCGACCCGACCACCGTGTCCTGTTGTACTGCAATCGCTCCTTCTGGCTGAATCACGACACGACCTCGTATGCGGGTGACGGTCTCTGGATCGCCGACTACGTAACGGCGGGAAGGCCGCGGATCGAGGCGCCCTGGCGCATTCACCAATACACCGACCGGCCGATTGACAAGAACGTGGCCGACTTCTCCTCGCGCGCGGCCATGCGGGCCTGGGCCAAGGGCTGAGCGCCCTCGACGGGGAGGCCGAGCGGGGAGGCACCCCGCCGTCTGCCGCGGTCCGTGCGTCAACAAGGGCGGCGTGTCCGTCGGCCAATGGAGTGTCCTTTGCCAGCCACTGGTGCAGTGCGGACAGGGATGTCCCGCAGTACCGCCACGGGGGAGTCCATCCTGGTCGCCGAGTCCGCAACCGGCCGTCGACCGAAGGAGTGCCGCAGTGACGACGAGGGGCCCCGCAGAATCGGTGGAATCCGATACCGCCTTTCAGGACGAGTTGCCCCTTCACCGGAAGCAGCCGGGGAATGTGGTCATCAAGTGGCTGACCACCACTGACCACAAGACGATCGGCACGATGTACCTGCTCACGTCGTTCGCCTTCTTCCTCATCGGCGGTGTTCTGGCGCTCGTGATGCGTGCCGAACTGGCCCGGCCGGGTAATCAGATCGTGTCGAACGAGCAGTTCAACCAGGCGTTCACGATGCACGGCACGATCATGCTGCTGATGTTCGCGACGCCGCTGTTCGCCGGGTTCGCGAACTGGATCATGCCGCTGCAGATCGGCGCGCCCGATGTGGCGTTCCCGCGGCTGAACATGTTCGCGTACTGGCTCTACCTCTTCGGATCGACCATCGCGGTGGCCGGTTTCGTCACCCCGCAGGGTGCCGCCGACTTCGGCTGGTTCGCCTACTCCCCGCTCAACGACTCGGTCCACACGCCTGGTATCGGCGCCGACCTGTGGATCATGGGTCTGGCCTTCTCCGGGTTCGGCACGATCCTCGGCTCGGTCAACTTCATCACCACGATCATCTGCATGCGCGCCCCCGGCATGACGATGTTCCGCATGCCGATCTTCGTATGGAACGTCCTTCTCACCGGTGTTCTGGTCCTGCTGGCCTTCCCCGTCCTTGCGGGAGCCCTGCTCGCCCTCGAGGTCGACAGGAAATTCGGTGCGCACATCTTCGATGCGGCCAATGGCGGCGCGTTGCTCTGGCAGCACCTCTTCTGGTTCTTCGGCCATCCAGAGGTGTACATCATCGCTCTGCCGTTCTTCGGAATCGTCTCCGAGATCTTTCCGGTGTTCAGCCGGAAGCCGATGTTCGGCTACATCGGTCTCATCGCGGCGACGATCTCCATCGCCGGTCTCTCCGCGACGGTGTGGGCGCACCACATGTACGTGACGGGCGGTGTGCTGTTGCCGTTCTTCTCGTTCATGACATTCCTCATCGCGGTACCGACCGGTGTGAAGTTCTTCAACTGGATCGGCACGATGTGGAAGGGGTCGTTGTCCTTCGAGACACCGATGCTCTGGTCGGTCGGATTCCTCGTCACCTTCCTCTTCGGCGGCCTCACGGGCGTCATCCTGGCCTCGCCGCCCCTGGACTTCCACGTCTCCGACTCGTACTTCGTGGTGGCGCACTTCCACTACGTCGTCTTCGGCACCGTGGTCTTCGCGATGTTCGCCGGATTCCACTTCTGGTGGCCCAAGTTCACCGGCAAGATGCTGGACGAACGGCTCGGGAAAATGAGTTTCTGGACGCTGTTCGTGGGCTTCCACGGCACGTTCCTGGTGCAGCACTGGCTCGGCGCCGAAGGCATGCCCCGTCGTTACGCGGACTACCTCGCGGCGGACGGCTTCACCACGCTCAACACCATCTCGACGATCGCCTCCTTCCTGCTCGGTCTGTCGGTGCTGCCCTTCCTCTACAACGTGTGGAAGACCGCCAAGTACGGCAAGAAGATCGAGGTCGACGACCCGTGGGGCTTCGGCCGTTCGCTCGAGTGGGCCACGTCCTGCCCGCCCCCGCGGCACAACTTCCTCACGCTGCCGCGGATCCGTTCCGAATCCCCGGCGTTCGACCTGCACCACCCCGCGGTCCGCGCGCTCGAAGAAGTGGTCAACCGCCCCGCGGACTCGAAGACGGTGGCGCCCGGGGACAAGCAGGCATGAGGCAGGGCCCGAACGACGGTCGGACGACAGGAGGACTGCGTGAAACCGGACAAGGACAGTGCCCGGGGCCTTGCCCAGATGGAGGGCTACCTGCTGTGGAACGCCGAGGTCGAGGAGGCCCGCCGAGGGGCCTCCCGCTTCACCGAGCAGCTGCCCTGGCTGACCACCGCCCAGCTGGAGGACGTCGAGCGCGTCTACGTCGCCGACCGAGTGGCCCTCTCCCGGCAGTCACTCGTGAGGATCGCCGACCGCGCCGGCGAACTCCGCAGTGAGTACACCGCACGGTACGAGCGGCTCAGAGCCCGCTGTGTGGCAGCGTCCGTCCTGGTCGTCGGCGCGGCGAGCGGTACCTGCACGGCCCTCACACTGATCAGCCGGTGACCGCGGCCCCGGGCGCTCGGTGCGGCACCCGGGGCAACGGCCGGCCGCGGTCAGTGACGCACCAGACAGAACGGATGCCCCGCCGGATCGGCGAAGACGCGCCAGCTCCGTGAGGCGGGCCGGTCGTCCAGCACCGTCGCGCCGAGCGCGAGCACCTGCTCCTGGGCGCGATCCAGGTCGGGGACGCCGAAGTCCAGATGGGACTGCTGCGGGTGCTCGGGATCCGGCCACCGCGGCGGGCGGTACGGCTCGACCCGCTGGAACGCGAGCACGAACCCGGCCGGTGCATGGACGGTGGCCCAGTCCTCGCCGTTCTCCCATCGAGGATCGGGCTGGTTCACGCTGCCGCCCAGCACGGTCGCGTAGAAGTCGGCGAGCACGACGGGATCCGGGCAGTCCAGCACCACACACTGCAGTTCGGCGATCATGGTCAGCATCCTACGAGCAGGCCGAAAAACCCGGAACGTGTCGCGCCGGCCCCTGACAGGATGCCGGCATGCATGATCACCGGCGCACCGAACCCTCCCGAACGGCCGACGACCGCACGTCGCTCACGAGCTTCCTGCAGTACCAGCGCGAGACGCTGGAACTCAAGTGCGCCGGCCTGACCACGGACCAGCTGCGGCACAAGGCCGTCGCTCCGTCCGGTCTGTCCCTCATCGGACTGGTCCGGCACACCGCCGAGGTCGAGCGGATATGGTTCCAGGACATCTGGGGCGGCGAGGACGCCGGGGCATACTGGCCGGGTACCGTCAACGGCACCTTCGCCGAGTTCGACAGCCATGAGGCCGACCCCGTCGAGGCGTTCACCGTCTGGCGCACGGCCTGCGCGCGGTCCCGCGAGATCGTCGACGCCGCCGAGTCGCTCGACGCCACCGTGAAGTGGCGCGACGACCTGTTCTCGCTCCGGTACATCCTCACCCACATGATCGAGGAGTACGCCCGGCACAACGGTCATGCCGACCTGCTCAGGGAGAGGATCGACGGCTCCACCGGGGAATGAGCGAATGCTGACGGCCCCCGGGCACAGAACTGTTGGGTCCCCCGGCGCGCGGCCGTCGATCAGGCGGCCGGAACCACCGGGCGCGGCGCGGGCCACGCCCGGTCGAGCGCGGACAGCTGCGCGGCGAGCTGCTCGGCGTGCGAGGGGGGAAGTCCGTCGGCGTGGTGCCCCAACTGCACGGCGCAGGCCGTCGTGGTGTCGATGAGCTGCTCCAGGGCACTCGCCACGTCCTCGGACCCGGCCGTATGACGGGCCACCGCCGGAAGTTCGGCCGCCGACAGGTCGATTGCTTTACGCGCCGCGGCCAGCGACCGGTACGCGTCGCGCCGCAGCGCGTCCCGCCCGTGGCGGTCCTCCGGGGCACCCAGTACGTGCCGCAGGTACCGGTGCGCCGCGCCCACCGCACTGTCGAGTGCGGCGCGGACCCTGTGACCCCGACTGCCGGGCAGCGGGAGGTGGCCGACGAGCAGCACCGTGGCGCAGGCGAGCAGGGACTCGACGACCCGGCCCCAGGCTGCCGGCGGTTCTCCGCCCAGCAGGACGAGCGCGAGCACGAGCACGGTCACCACCGCCGTCTGCACCGCGAAATGCCGGGTGGCGACGGGAAGCAGCGCACCGCAGAGCGCGACCACTCCGACCAGGGTGAAGGGGCCGGGCAGCAGCAGAGCCAGCACACCGAAGACGGCGGCACCGGCGACGGTCCCCACGGCCCGGCACACCACCCGCGACACCAGCGGACCCAGATCGGGCTTGACCAGGAACACGGTCGTGGCGGGCAGCCAGTACCAGTGCTCGTGATGCAGAGCCTGTGCCACGACCGTGCTCGCCACACAGCACAGCGCGACCCGTACCCCGTACTCACGTCCCGCGGCACTCCACGCCCCGCTCACGGCGGAGAGGTACGAACGCCCCTTCCGGGTGCGTACCGGAGCACCCGCGGGGCCGTCGAAGGCCGTTGCGGCCCGCAGGATGGCATCGTCCAGAGCCCGCAGCGCGGCATCGGTACGCGCCGGGGCCGACAGCGGCCCGCAGGAGCCGCCCGTACGCACCGCGTCGGCCAGCCGGCGTGGACCGTCCACGATTCCTGCGGGCAGCGAAACCCCCGCCCAGGCCAGCGCGGTCGCCGCTTCGGCGAGCGGCAGTGCCGCGGCGTACTGCGCGTGCAGTCTGCGTTCGGCCGCCGAGCTCGCCCGCCGACGGAGCCTCGGCCCCGTCAGCGCGTCCTGAGCGTCGTCGAGGGCCGCGCTCAGCGCGGCGCGCCGTGCGAGAGCCCGCGGGCCGCCCGCCGCCTCCAGGAGCCCGGCCACGGCCCCGTAGACGGCGGCAACAGCCTCCCGCTCCCCGTCGAGCCGGTACGGGCCGCCGCCTGGCCGGACGGGGGACGGCAGGACCAGACGGAGGAGGATGAGCCATCCCGCACCGGCCAGAAACAGCAGGGCACGCTGCGGACCCGGCTCGGGCAAGGGCATGCCGGCCCCGATCACAGCCGCTACCAGCAGCTGCGTACCGCACGCGGACGCGACCGGACCGGTCGAGCTGACCGCTCCCGCGATCATCCCCAGCACCCCGAGCAGGAGCGGCATAACGACCACGTACGGACCGGTTCCGGCGGCGGCCGAGGTCATGGTGCCGAGCAGCAGGCCGGCCGATCCCGCGAGCGCAGGAATCCCGAGCCGGGAGAGCGCGGCGCGCCGGCTGCCGGGACGGTCGTTGATTCCGGCCAGCATCGCCCCCAGCGCTGCCGGGATCCCGGCCGTCGGCCGATCGGCGAGAACTGCCGCGAGCAGCGGGGCCGCGGCCAGGGACCCCCGCAGCACCGCGTTCCACGGGACCGGTCCGCGCTGTGCCCGCAGCACATGGGCGAGCCACGGAGGGAGGGGAGGGAGGGTGGAGAGAAAAGCAGGTGTGAACACCGGGCTCCTGTCCGCGCAGGGGGATCATCAGATCGCCGGCGGACACCTTCGGCCTGGGCGCCTCCCTAGCGTAGATCCTTTACGTGGAGGGGGCGCTACCTGCTCGTTTCCGGAATGTGACGGCCTGCCGGACGCGCGACGTCACAAGGCGGCTCCGAAGTTCTGCGTCCATACAGGGCCGCCGGACGAGTCCACACGTCCCACCCCGATCTCCTTGAACGCGCAGTTGAGGATGTTCGCCCGGTGGCCGGGGCTGTTCATCCAGGAGTCCATCACCGCGGCCGGAGTGCTCTGCCCCTTCGCGATGTTCTCGCCGTACGTGCTCCAGCGGTAGCCCGCCGCCGTGATGCGGTCGCCCGGGTCCGTGCCGTCGGGGGAGGTGTGCGAGAAGTAGTCGCGCGACACCATGTCGGCGGAGTGCCGCGACGCGGCCGTCGCCAGTTCGCTGTTGCTGCGGACCGCTGCGCAGCCCTCCTTCGCGCGTTCGGCGTTGACCAGCGCCGTGACCGCCTCGGCGGCCGAGGACGGCGGTGGGTCCGCGGGCTTCGGCGCCGGTGCGGCCGGCGGCTTCGAGGACGGTGCACGCGTGCTCGGAGCGGCCTTGGGGGTGGGGGAGGCGCTCTTCTTCTTCGTCCGGGACGGAGATGGAGAGGGTGATGCGGAGGACGGCGAGGGGGAAGGCGAAGCGGACAGGGATTCCGGTGCGGACAGTGAGGGGGAGGAGCCGGCCTGAGGCGCGACCGCCGTTGCCGGACCTTCGTCGTCCCCGTCCGTGTAGAGGTGCACCGCGGTGCCTCCCCCGCCCAGGACCATCACCGCCACCAGCCCCGCGAGCACGGTGGTGCGGCGGCGCCGCCGCACCTGACCCCGCCGCCGCTCGGCGCGTCCCGGACCGGACAGGTGCGTGGCTTCGGCCACCGGGAGGATGTCCCTACCGGCCATGGACGCTCCCGCACCGGCGGCGGACGCCGCCAGGGGTACGAGAGCCAGGCCCACCAGCAGGCCCTCGGCCGGCACCATGCCCGACCCGTGGCCCGAGCACACCGTGCACTCACGCGCGTGGCGGGCCATGCGCTTGCGCCAGAGGGCGGACGGCACCCCGTCCCATCCGGCGGTGAGGTCCTCCAGCAGGATGCAGCGCGGGCGCGCGGCCAGCGCGCGCACCACCACCCTGGCCCCTTCCAGCTGGGCCTTCATCCGCTGAATGCGTACCGCGGTGTGCTGCGGGGAGAGGTCGAGCGCAGCGGCGACCTCGGCCCGGGACAACTCGCCCGCCGTCTCCAGCCACCACAGCGAGAGCAGCGCGCGGTCGTCCTCGTCCAGCCAGCGAGTGGCCTCGGCGGCCTCCCGCCGCTGTCCGGTCAGGCCGAGGCGGACGATGGTCAGCTCGACGAAATCGGCCCCGGGATCGACGACGTCGTACGCGTCCTCAATCTGGTCGGCGGATATGTCCCCGGTTCTTCGCTCCCGCCAGTGCCCCCGGATCTGGTTCATGGTGATGGCCACGAACCACGACCGGAAGCTCCCCGGAGAGCGGAGCGAGGGGAGGCCGTTGAGCATGCGCAGCACACTCTCCTGCACGACGTCGTCGACGTCGGCGTGGCCGTTCAGAGCACGGCCGACGATGTTGTAGACCAGCGGCAGGTACGACGCGACGAGTTGGTCCTGGGCCTGCTGGTCCCCTTTTTGCGCCGCCTTGATCAACGCCGTCTCGCGTGCCTCGCCCATGGTGTGCTCACTCTTCCGGGATCCTGTTCCGTCACTGCCCACACTCGGGAGACGGCGTGCGGCGGGGACGATAACAGGAATCCCCGGCCCGGTCTTGTGAGCTCCTTCCCGCACCGTGCCACCGCGGCCCGGCACACCGCACGCCGGACCGCGGTGGCACGAAGGTGTCACCCGGTCCGGCGTGCGGATACGCGTGGTACGGAAAGGGCCGGCCAAGCAGTCGGCGTTCTCTCGTCAGGTACGGGGCGGGTTGTCCTTGTCACGGTCGGCGCCGAGCCGCTGCTTGAGCTTGTCCTGGCCGGTGTCGACCTGGCTGCGGTACTTCCCCTGGGTCCTGCCGTCGGCCATGTCACCCGCCTTGTCGACGCCCTTGCCGGCCTGGTCCTCGTGCCCCTTCAACATCTTCTTGATCTTGTCCAGTGCGGACATGACTGGTCTCCTCCGGTCGGCGTCCCCCTCCCCTCAAGGGTCACCGCACATCGCGGCGGCCGCATCCTCGGTCGGCGCCCTGGCGCTCTTCACACGTCCGGAACCGGTCCGGACGTGTGAAGAGCGCCAGGGTGGGCAAATACCGGATGACCAGGAGGAGGTGGTGGCAGTGGGCCGCATCCAGATCGTCCGTCGTCCGCCGCCCCCCACGGGGCCGCCCCCACTGGACCTGCGCACCCCGTCCGGGCGGACCCTGCCCTACTGAGGAGCGCTCCGGTCGTCCACTCCCTGCCGGTGTCCCGAAGGTGCAGTGTGTGAGGCTTTCGCCATGAGCATTCCCGGACAGCCGCCGGCCGACCTGCAGTCGGACCGGCCGCACTCCGCCCGCGTATGGAATTACCTGCTCGGAGGCAAGGACAACTACCCGGCCGATGCTGCGGCGGGCGAGATGATCCTTCGGATGTTTCCCGACATTGCGGGTATCGCCCGTGACCAGCGCGCCTTCCTGGCCCGCGCGGTCCGCTTCCTGGCCGGCGAGGCCGGAGTCCGCCAGTTCCTCGACATCGGCACGGGGCTGCCCACGGCGAACAACACGCATGAGGTCGCCCAGTGGATCGCTCCCGAGTCCCGCATCGTGTACGTCGACAACGACCCACTCGTCCTGACGCACGCCAGGGCGCTGCTGAGCAGTACACCCGAAGGCGCCTGCGCGTACATCGACGCCGATGTGCGCGACACGGACCGCATCCTCGAAGAGGCTGCCCGGACCCTGGATCTCGGTCGGCCTGTCGGCCTCACCCTGCTCGGCATCATGGGCCAGCTGCCTGACGAGGAGGACCCGTGGGCGCTCGTCGGCCGCCTGCTGGCAGGGCTGCCGTCCGGGAGCTGTCTTGCACTCGCCGACGGCACCGACACGAGCGACTCGCTGAACAGCGCCATCGAGGCCTACAACGCGAACTCGGCGAGCTCCTACCACTTGCGCAGTCCCGCACGCATCGCCGAGTTCTTCCACGGGCTGGACGTGGTCGAGCCGGGCATCGTCAGGACGTCGGCCTGGCGCCCGGACCCCGGTCAGGACAGGCCGGACTCCCCGGAGAGCCACGCGGTCAGCGGTGTCGGACGCAAGGCCTGAGCCGGAGCGCGGCACAGGGCCGGGGGTGGACGGGTGGAGCGTAAGCTCCCGAGTCATGATCGATCATTCGTCGGACCCCGGGACGGCGGGCACGGTCCCGCGGCGCAACTGGGCAGGGAACATCACCTTCGGGGCGCGGAAGCTGCACACGCCCGCCACGACGGCCGAGCTCCGGAGCATCGTCGCCGCCGGGAGTGCGGTACGGGCGCTGGGCACCGGCCATTCCTTCAACACGGTCGCCGACACCCACGGCGACCTGATATCCGTGGCCGGGCTGCCCCGGTCGATCGAGATCGACAGGAAGGCCGGCACCGCGACGGTGAGCGCGGGGCTGCGCTTCGGCGAACTGACCGAGACGCTGCACCGAAGCGGATTCGCCCTGCACAACCTGGGATCGCTGCCCCACATCTCGGTCGCGGGCGCCTGCGCGACGGGCACTCACGGCTCCGGCGTGGGCAACCGTTCCCTCGCGGGTGCGGTGCGTGCGCTGGAGCTCGTCACGGCGGACGGCACCGTGGTGACGATGCGCAGGGGGGACCCCGAGTTCGCGGGTGCCGTCGTCTCCCTCGGCGCGCTGGGGATCGTGACCAGCGTGACCCTGGACCTCGTGCCCGCGTTCGACATCCAGCAATGGGTGTACGAGGGGCTGCCCGAGGAACAACTGCTCGGCCGCTTCGGCGACGTGATGGCCGAGGCCTACAGCGTGAGCCTCTTCACCCGCTGGCGGGAGGGACCGATCGACCAGGTGTGGCTCAAGCAGCGGGTGACCGGGGACGGACACCGTACGGCGCCGCCCCGGTGGCTCGGCGCGACGCTCGCGGACGGGCCGCGCCATCCCGTACCCGGTATGCCGGCTGAGTACTGCACGCCGCAGCAGGGCGACCCCGGCCCCTGGCACGCCCGGCTTCCCCACTTCCGGCTCGAATTCACCCCGAGCAACGGAGAGGAACTCCAGTCGGAGTACTTCGTCGCCCGGCAGGACGCGGTCGCGGCCTACGAAGCCCTGGGCCGCGTCCGGGAGCGCATCGCACCGCTTCTGCAGATCGCCGAGATCCGCACGGTGGCCGCCGACGACCTGTGGCTGAGCCCCGCCCAGGGCACCGACTCCGTGGCCTTCCACTTCACCTGGGTGCCCGACACGGCAGCGGTCACACCCGTCCTGGCGGCCATCGAGGAGGCACTGGCCCCGTTCGGGGCCAGGCCGCATTGGGGCAAGGTGTTCACCACCCCTCCGGGGACGCTGCGCACCCTCTACGGCCACTACGCCGATTTCGAGCAGCTCGCCCACCGGTTCGACCCCACCGGTACCTTCCGCAACGAGTTCCTCGCGTACCACTTTCCCCGTGCGGGCAACGGCAACGACGCCGCCGGGAACGGCTGAGTTCGACCGGACGCCCCCAAGCGGTCAGAGAGAGCCGGGCCGTTCCTCCGGCCCGGCCGCCCCGCGGCGCCGTGCCGGGTGTGGTGCGAGCTCCTCCACCAGGGCGGCGAGCTCATCGCACGCCAGTTCCGTCTCGTGGCGGATGTTGTTGTGCTCCGCGACGATCGCCGCCAGGAGCAGTGCGGTGAGCGCCACGCAGACGTTGAGGATCGCCAGGTTGAGCATGATCTCGAGCCAGGAGTGGCCGTCGAACGGCCCCACTCGGTCGGTTCCGGAAATGATCGCCATGAGGGAAACCAGGAGGGCGCACGGGGCGCTGCCTGCCAGCTGGAAGCGCAGCGAGGCCCAGACGAGCGGCGGGAACACCAGGTAGATCATGGACAGCGGACTCCTGGTGGCGATCACCGCAAGCACCACCGTGACCACCGCCAGTGCCGCGGGCTCCGCCCACCGGTCACCACGCCGCGGCAGGCGTGCCGTACGCAGGACGAGCAGCAGCGGAGTCACCATGAGTACTCCCATGGTGTCGCCGGCCCACCAGGCCGACCAGACGGGCCAGAACTTCCCCGACGGGAGATTCCCGTTGAGCAGCAGGACTCCGGCACCGACGGTCGAACTGATGAGCATGCTGCCCATGGCTCCCAGGAAGACGAGGACGACGCCGTCGCGCAGGCGGTCCAGCTCCATGCGGAAACCCACCGCTCGGAGCGCGAGATACGAACACACGGGGGCCAGCGTGCTGCCTGCCGCGATGCCGGCGCTCGAGAGGCTGAGTTCGCCGCTGATCGAGACGACGCTGAGCAGCGATCCGACCGCGATCGCGGGCCAGACCCGCATACCCAGGTACAGCAGGGCGGCCACAGCGATGCCCGTGGGAGGCCAGAGCGGCGAGACGACGGCGCCGTTGACGGTCACCTGCCTGAACAGACCGAGCTGTCCGGACGCGTAATAGGCAGCTGCGATGCCTGCCATCTGCAGGCCGAGCAGGGTCCGACGTCTCGTTACCTCGCTGCGGATCACGCATCTCATCAGACACCGCCCATGACAGCGGGCGGCCGTGACACGCGCGGCCCGGCCCCTACGTCACCTGGCGCCCGGCGGGGGAGGCTCGTGACGCAGCACGAGGACGGCCACATCGTCCTCGTGGCCGGTGAGCGCCCCTGCCCGGAGCACTCTGTCGGCCAGCTCCTCGGCCGTGGCCCCGGCGTGGGAGCTCACCAGCCGCCTGACCCGCTCCAGACCGTCCCCGATCGACAGCGAAGGCCCTTCGACGACCCCGTCGGTGACCAGGACGAAGGATCCGTCGGCGGCCAGCGTGCGCCGCGTGACCGGATAGTCCTGCTGGGCGTCGATGCCAAGTGGGAGCCCTCCCGCGTCCGCCGTGATCCCCGACCGACCGTCGGCGGTGGCCCACACACTGGCCACATGACCGGCCCGCGCGCTCTGGAGGTCCCCGGTCACGGGGTCCAGCCGGAGGAACGAGCAGGTCGCGAAGAGGCTGGAGTCCACCGACAGAATCAAGTCGTTCGTCCGGCCCATGACCTCGCCCGGATCAGTTGCCGTGATGGCGATGGCGCGCATGGCGATCCGTATCTGCCCCATGAAGGCCGCCGCCTCGACGTCGTGGCCCTGGACATCACCTATGGCGAGTCCGAGCGAACCGTCCGGGAGCAGGAATGCGTCGTACCAGTCGCCGCCGATGTCCAGCCCGTCGCGGGCGGGAGCGTATCGGGCGGCGATCTGGAGGCCCGGCAGCGAGGGCAGCGCAGTAGGCAGCATCTTGCGCTGCAGGGCGCCGGCCAGCTCGACTCGCGCCTGATGCAGCTCGACCTCCTGCCGGGCACGGGCAGTCAGGTGTTGCAGTGTGCTGAGCAGGTCCTCGGCGCTCGCTGATCTGGGAGTTCGACGCCGGTTCATGGGCCGCTCCGCGGTGCGTAAGTACGTGCATCCTATTTCGGCGGGCACAGTCCTGCTACCGCTGCGGTTCGGGTGCGAGGGCGACGAGCGAGCTCAGTCGTTCCGGCTCAGGGAGGCCGTGAGCCGTCCGAGAGTCTCCTGCAGGGCGAGGATCTCCTGGACCGACATGCCCGTGGCTCCGAGGATCGTGCGCGGAACGGGCAGCGCGCGCTCGCGCAGCCCGGTTCCCGCCCCGGTGAGGTGGACGGTGACCGACCGTTCGTCCTCCGGGCTGCGTTCGCGTCGGACGAGTCCGGCCGTTTCCAGCCTCTTGAGGAGCGGGGACAGTGTTCCGGAGTCCAGGTGCAGCCGCTCACCGATCGTCTTGACCGGGAGTGGGCCGTGCTCCCACAGAACCATCATCGCGAGGTACTGGGGGTAGGTGAGGCCGAGCTCCTTGAGTGCTTCGCGATAGACGCCGCCGAAGGCGCGGGAGGCTGCCTGGAGCGAGAAGCAGACCTGGTGGTCCAGCCGGAGGAGCTCGGAGTCCGGCAGGTCCGTCAGGTCGGGTGCGGGAATCGGCGGTGGCGTCATGAGTCCAGAGTAACCTGCCGCCCGTCATTGAGTTGTGCACAATTAAGTTATGTGCAATTCTCTTGGAGGCGGCCGGCCCGCGGTCGCCGTCGTACGAGAGAAGGTCATTCCATGGACGCGCTGTACACCGCTGTCGCCACCGCGAACGGCCGCGAAGGCCGGGCAGTGAGTTCGGACGGCCAGATCGACCTCGGCCTCGCCCTGCCGCCCGCCCTCGGGGGCAACGGGAAGGGCACCAATCCGGAGCAGCTGTTCGCCGCCGGATACGCGGCCTGCTTCGCCAGCGCGATGAGCACGGTCGGCCGCGAGATGAAGCTCGACACCAAGGACGTCTCCGTGACGGCCGAGGTGTCGATCGGGAAGGACGACACGGGCTTCGGCCTCGCGGTGGTCATGCGCGTCGAGCTGCCGGAGGCTCTTGAGGGCGAGACCGGCCGTCGGCTGGTCGAGGCCACGCACGCCTTCTGCCCGTACTCCAAGGCCACCCGCGGCAACATAGACGTCGAACTCGTCATCGAGTAACCGAACCGGCCCGGTTCCACTCACGCCGCCGGCCCGCGACCGCACGTGCGGTCGCGGGCCGGCGGCGGTCCTGCGCGAGCAGGGGAGGCAGGAGTCGAACCTGCGGCATCCGGTTTTGGAGACCGGCGCTCTGGCCTCTGAGCTACACCCCTTCGGTGTGATCATCCTGGCAGCGGTCATGCCTGCCGACAAGCGGTTTTCCGCGGCGTGGCGCCCGATCCCCGATGCGCCCCTCGGCGGCCGGAGGGGGACGCGTAGACTCTGCTCCCGTTTCCGCTGATTGGCGGGCATTACCTATCGATGGGCAATTCGCCGTGAGTTTCGTAGACAGATCCGAAGCACCGATCTACGCCGGCCTCGTGGAGGAACAGGGTGACGTTCCCGCCGAGGTGCGACGGGTGGCGGAGCAGACCCTGCGAGAGGTGGACAGGGCGCTCGACTTCAGCGCGGTGCGCGCACCCGCGTCCTTCCGGTAGTCCTCGACCCGGTGCCGACGGTCCCGGTGGACGGAAGCGGGCTGCTCCGGAGGCGAAGCCCTTGCCAGGTTGCAGCTGTGCCGCCACACGGTGGACAGGGCACCCGCGCCTCGGCGTTCTACACCCTTCGGAGCATTGCGTGACCATCAGCCTGCACGCCTCAGCCACCGTCCTGTTCCAGGGGGACAGCATCACCGACGCGGGCCGGACGACCGACCCGGGCCACCCCCTGGGCCGGGGCTACGCGCGGCTGGCCGCCGATCTCGTACGGATTGCGCGGCCGGAGAGCGACATCACCTTCATCAACCGGGGGATCAGCGGCGACCGTACCTCGGACCTCCGGGCCCGGTGGCGCGAGGACGCCGTCGACCTCGAGCCCGACGTGGTGTCCGTGCTGATCGGCGTGAACGACACCTGGTGCCGCTACGACTCGGGTGATATCACCTCGTTGTCTTCGTACGAGGACGACTACCGGACCATGCTCACGCAGATCCGGGAAGGTTCGGACGCGCAGCTGATTCTCGTCGAACCCTTCCTGGTTCCGGTCACGGCCGAGCAGTGGGCCTGGCGCGAGGACCTCGACCCCCGGATCCACGCGGTCCGCCGGCTGTCCGAGGAGTTCGACGCCACGCTGCTGGCCGCCGACGGTCTGCTCAACCAGGCCGCGCGGACCTCGGGCGGAGCCCGGCACATCGCCGGGGACGGCGTCCACCCGACCCCGCTCGGGCACGCGGTGCTGGCCGAGGCCTGGACGGCGCTCGTCGGCCTGTAGCTGTCAGGACCCGGCCCCTGCTCCCGGAGGGCCACGCCCGCCTTCCCGGCCAGGTCCTACCGCAGCGGCCCCACCCGATCGGGCCGGATCTCGGCGGTCCCCCCCCCCCGGGCCGGTCGGATCAGGCCGAACCGGGCCGGACGGCGCCGGGCCCCGAGGAGGGCCCCAGGGCAACAGGGATCCGCGCCCAGACGGTCTTGCCCGCGCTCGTAGGAAGGGACCAACCCCACGAGCTGCTCAAGGCGTTGATGATGCGCAGGCCCCGGCCGCGCTCCAAAGACTCGTCGGCGTCGCGTAGTACGGGTACCTCGGGGCTCGGATCGTTCACCGCGCAGACCAGTGTGCTGTCCTGACGTGCGAGGCCGAGCCACGCCGTGGACCTCGCGGCGGGCTCCCCGGACGCGGGCAGCGCGTGACACACGGCGTTGCTGACCAGCTCACCCGCGACGAGCGCGACCTCGTCCGAGAAGGACCGCAGACCCCACTGTTCCAGTGCGTCGCGGACGAACGACCGTGCCCGCTGCAGACTTTCGGCATCGGCGGCCAGGCTGTGAGTCGTGAATCCGGCTGCCCCGATGCCGAGGTCCCGCGCCCAGTCCCGGCGAAGCGCGCTCTCGCTTTCGGCCGGATCCGACGACTCGACGCCCTCTCCGCGAGGGGGTGCCTTCTCCGCATGCATGAGCGCTGATCACTCTCCGGTGAAAGCCGATTGGTGGTGCCAAGGGGTCGGACGCCCACTAGTATCCTCGCCGTCCGCCCTTCCATGCAATTGCATCCGAAATTGCACCCCCGGGTGTGAGCAGGGGACAACTGTTCACCCGGTGCGGGCCCTGGCCGCGCGCCAGGAGTGGTCCGAGCAACTGCCGCACAAGGAGTGCACCGCATGCAGCACATTGACAACGGCGTCCCCGCCGACTCCCTCACCGATGTGACCTGGATGAAGAGCCATCACAGCAACCCCAGTGGCAACTGCGTCGAGATGGCGCTGCTGCCCGGCGGCGATGTGGCTGTGCGCAACTCCAGGCACCCGCAAGGGCCCGCCCTCGTCTACACCGAGGCCGAGGTGCGAGCCTTCCTCGCAGGCGTCAGGGACGGTGACTTCGACAGGGTGATCGGCTGAAAGCGCGCCATGGTCTCGTGCTGACCCGGTCCTTCGGGGACTCCCTGATGGCACACTGGCGTTGAGACGTCCGCCCTCAGGAGCCCGCATGCCCGGAACGAAACCGCTGCCTTCACCGAAGCCGGCGCCCACCCCGGCCGCAGGGTCAAGTCCTACGGCCCTGCGCCTGGTTCTGGGCGCCCAGCTTCGACGGATGCGCAGTGAGGCGGGCATCACCCCCGACGCCGCGGCCGCCCGGATTCGCTGCTCCACGGCGAAGATCAGCCGGATGGAGACGGGGCACTCCCCGTGCAAGGAACGCGACGCCGTCGACCTGCTGGCGCTGTACGGCGTCACCGATCCGGACCGGGCGACCGAGTTCGTCGAACTGGTGCGCGTGGCCGGGCAGCGTGGTTGGTGGCGCAGCTACGCCGATGTGCTGCCGGACTGGTTCGAGCCCCTGGTGGGTCTGGAAGAGGCGGCCGCGTCCATCCGGACCTACGAGGGACACTACATTCCGGGGCTCCTGCAGACGGCTGACTACGCCTACGCCGTGGTGCGTTCGGGGCACGCCATGGAGGCGGAGGAGACGACGAGGCGGCGTGTCGAGCTGCGGCTCAAGCGACAGGAGCTGCTGCACCGTCGCGATGCGCCCAAACTCTGGGTGCTCCTGGACGAAGCGGTTCTGATGCGGCCCACAGGCGGCGCGCGTGTGATGCGTGAGCAGCTGGCCCACCTGCTGGAAATGACCGAACTGCCCAATGTGATCGTGCAGGTCGCCCCGTTCGACGTGACCGCCCATACGTCGCCGGGCAACGGCATCACGTACCTTCGGTTCGCGATGAGCGGACTCCCCGACGTCGCCTACATCGAGCACCTGACCAACGCCACGTCCGTGAACAAGCCGGAGAGCACCGACGAGTACCGGTGGATCCTGGACTCCCTCAGTGCCCAGTCCCCGAGCCCCGTCGAGAGCCGGCACCTGCTGGGGGAGGCGCTCAGGCGCTACACCTGAGCGGAGCCGGCGGAACGGCGGGCGTCCCGTGCGGGCAGGCCCGTCACGTCACCCTTTGCGGCCGACCCCGCCGAACTCGATCCACTCCTGGGTTTCCTGCTTCGGCGCCAGATCCGAGTCGGGCCGCCAGGTCGACACCTCGACCAGGCCGGGCTCCAGCACCTCCAGCCCTTCCAGGAAGACACGTACGTCCTCCTCCCGGCGCACCCGCCCCCACCGGTTGCCCGTGCTCTTCGCCATGAAGTCCGTGACGAAGTCGCGGGTCGCCTTGTCCTCGCTCACGAGCTGGCACACCACCAGGAAGCTCCCGGGAGCCAGCCGGTCCGCCACCCGGCGTACCAGCGCGGCGGGTTCGTCCGAATCGGGGATGCAGTGCATCACGGACACGAACAGGGCGGCCACGGGCTCGTCGAAGTCGATCAGGCGGGTGACCTCGGGGTGCTCGAAGATCGTTTCGGTGTCACGCATGTCCGCCTGGATGACGGCAGTCCGGCTGTTCTCCTCGAGTATCGCCTTGCCGTGGGCCAGGACGATGGGGTCGTTGTCGATGTACACGACCCGGGCCTCGGGGTCGACGAGCTGGGCGACCTGATGGACATTGTCCTGCGTCGGCAGGCCGGATCCGTGGTCGATGAACTGCCGGATCCCGTACTCGGACGCCAGGTGGTGCACCACACGCCGGAGGAACCGCCGGTTGTTCACGGCGAGGACCTTGGTGCTCGGAACGACCTCCAGCAACTGTTCGCAGGCCACCCGGTCGGCCGGGTAGTTGTCCTTGCCGCCCAGGTAGTAGTCGTACATCCGCGCCACGCTCGGCACGTTCACGTCGATGTTCTTCGGAATGAAGGTGTCCCCGTTGCTCATCCAGCCCCTCGCCAGGTCAAAGAGAGAATTCTCGTAGCCGTGAGGGGTCATGCTAGGGATCTCGTCGTGGGGCTGACAGTCCTCGGGGGAGTGAGGGGCGGCGCACGGAGGTGAATCGGCCAGATACTGCGGGTGCGGGGCGTCGAATCCGCCCAGTTCTCGGTCGCTCGAGCATGCGGGTGCGAGGGGCGTGTCACGCCAGGACCTGGAGTCTCCCTGGTCGGAGGGTCCGCAGAGATCGTCCGTGCGTATCGCCGGGGGCTTCCCGAGCGGGCACGCGCACAACGACCGTGCCCGGAGCGCCGTTTCAAAGCGGCTGGAAATCGCCTGACGTGCCGTCCGTTTCCGCGAAGAATTCGGTACCCGTGGCCGGTGTTCCTGCGGCGGACCGTCGCGGCTCCACTCCGGCGCACTATCGTGAACGGCATGTCCGCCCCTGAGCTGATCCGCATCGTCTCCCGCGACTCGCCCATGGCCCTGGCCCAGGTCGAACGCGTCCGGACCGAACTGGCGGCGCTCCATCCCGCCACCGCCACCGCGGTGATCCCGGTCAGGACGACGGGCGACAAGTGGATGGGCGACCTCGCCCTGGTCGAAGGCAAGGGTGCCTTCACGAAGGAGGTCGACGCGGCCCTGCTCGCGGGCGAGGCGGACCTCGCCGTGCACTGCGTCAAGGACGTCCCCGCAGACCGGCCGCTGCCGGCCGGCACGACGTTCGCCGCCTTCCTCGAGCGGGACGACATCCGCGACGCCCTCGTCCACCCTGGGGGACTCACCCTCGGTCAGCTCCCGCCCGGAACGAGAATCGGCACCTCCTCCGTGCGCCGCGTCGCCCAACTCGCCGCCTCCCACCCCCATCTGGACTGCGTGCCCTTCCGGGGCAACGCCAACAGGCGCCTCGCCAAGCTCGCCGCGGGTGAGGCCGATGCCCTCCTCCTGGCCGTCTCCGGACTCCGGCGCATCGACCGCGCCGACGTGATCTCCGAGATCCTCACAGCGGACGCCATGTGCCCCCCGATCGGCGCCGGAGTCCTCGCCCTGCAGTGCCGGGAGGACGACACCGCCACGATCGAAGCGGTCAGCGGACTCAACCATCCCGATACCTACCGGGAGACCACGGCGGAGCGGATGTTCCTCCACGTCCTGCAGGGCCACTGCAACTCGCCGATCGCCGGCTACGCCACGGCCCATCGCAACGGAGACCTCTCCCTTCGCGCCTGTGTGTTCACCCCCGACGGCAAGACGGTGCTGAACGCGCAGGAGTGGGCAGGCCCTCTCGACGCGGCGGCCCTCGGCACCTCCGTGGCCGTCGCCCTGCTGCGTCAGGGCGCACGCGAGCTGATCGACAACATCGCGCACTGACCTCCCGCAACGGCGATGTCGCCCCGGCACTGTGCGGGCCTTTCCGTACAACCCTTCTGCCTCACGCGCGGTCAAACAAGGCGCCAGGAAGGAACGGGCCCTTCCGGACATCCCCCCGGCGCCTGCCCGGTCGTCCTTGAGTCAAGGAGCCGCTCGTGCGCACACACCGTTCGGCCGCCGTTGCCGCGGCCGCAGTTCTCCTCTCGGCGGGAGCGGTCATCGCCGCACCCACTGCTCACGCCGGTACCCCCGGCGGGACGCACGCACGTGACCGCAACAGCGACTTCGACGGCGACGGCTACGAGGACGTGCTCGTCGGCGCTCCCGGCGGGACCGTCAGCGGGAAGAAGAGCGCGGGATACGTGACCGTGCAGTACGGCGCGTCGGCCGGCATCGGCACGAGCCGCGCCGCGCTCATCAGCCAGTCCACATCCGGAGTCGCCGGATCCGCCGAGACGGGTGACCGGTTCGGCGCTGCCCTGGCGACCGGTGACCTCGACGCGGACGGCTACGACGACGCGATCGTGGGCACTCCGGGGGAGGACCTCGGGGCCGCCGCCGACGCAGGTCGCCTCACCGTCCTGTGGGGCTCCCCGAAAGGGCTGACCGGTGCCGCCGGCGACTGGCTGGATCCAGCTGAGCCCGCCACCGGGAAGAAGTTCGGCAGCGCCCTCGCCGCGGCCCGCTTCAGCCCCGAAGTCCCGGGTGATCACCTGGCCGTACTCGATCGCGACGAGCTCCACCTGTACGCGTACGACTCGGCGTCCAAGGCCGGCAAGGCGCCCCTGCGACGCACCGAGCGGAGCCGCCCCGCAGCACGGGCGCAGGAGCGGCAGATCCTGCCCAAGTCCCTGACCACGGGCGACTACGACAACAACGGTCTCGCCGACCTCATCGTCTCCGGGGTCACCGGGGGAACGGAGCCCGGCTACGGCTGGTCGTCCTTCTTCTCCGGCCAGGACGAGGGACTGGTGTACGAGCGCGAGCTGCGCGGAGGCCCCGTCGCGGCGTCCGGAGACATCGACAACGACGGCTACGACGACCTCGTCACCGGCGAGCCGAACAGCCCCGACGACGGTGGCGAGACACTGAGCGGTGGCCTGGTCGGTGTCTACTACGGCAGCCCGGACGGCCCGCTCGGCGTCGACGGAGCGGGCAGCCCGCCGCAGTGGTGGACACAGGACTCGGCCGGCGTGCCCGGCACGGCCGAGCGCGGTGACGGCTGGGGCACCGATCTGTCCGTGGCCGACACCAACGGCGACGGCTACGCGGACGTGGCCGTGGGCGCGGCCGGCGAGGACATCGGCACGGTCACGGATGCGGGAGCGGTGTGGGTGCTGCGGGGAGCCGCCACCGGCCTGACCGCCACCGGCGCCGCCTCGTGGGACCAGAACTCCGCCCGGATTCCGGGCGCGGCGGAGAAGGGCGACCGCTGGGGCGGTCAGGTCAGGCTGACCGACCCGAACAGGGACGGCCGCTTCGGTCTGCTGGCCTCCGCCCCCGGCGAGAACACGGGCGACGGCGTCGTGTGGGTGCTCTCGGCAGGCTCCGGCGGGATCACCACCGCCGGATCGTGGACGTACGGCGCCGGCTCGCTCGGCGCACCGGCCGTGGACGCCGCGTACGCTGCCGCGATCGACGAGTAGTCCACGGCCCGCAGCAGCGGGCGGCCCGGCGGAACCCCATGTTCGCCGGGCCGCACCGCGGCTCGGGACTTCAGTTCTTTTCGACTGTCCACTTGGGCATGCTGGGCCGCAGGCCGCCCTTTGAGGCAGGGAAAGTGACCTGTCGTCAATAGCGTGAAAGACAGGGCGCGGGGGAACCGGCAGGGGCGTCCGACCGAGGCGCGGTCCGGCGTCGTCCGGCCGTCATCCCTGAGGGGACAGGCAGGGAGGGAACCTGCGTGTACCTGCGCGTGGGCAGGGCCTCCCGCCGCGCCGGAAACGCCACGCTGTGACTGCCGTCCGGGCCACCCATTCGCAGTACTCGCCCCCGACCGGTCCATCTGCCGTCACGGGCCGCCGTCACCGGCCCCTTGGTCCGGCCGGACGTGCCGTACCGGCCGCCGCGCGGTGGCGGACGGCGGATGGCGAGAGGCACCATGCACCCGGGATACGCCACAGCGATGTCCCCCGGACACTGCGCCCGCCAGTCACGAGGAGAACCCATGGCTCAGTTCGAGGCGACGGTCGAGGTCGACCGTCCTGTCGAAGAGGTCTTCGCCTTTCTCGCAGACGGCGAGAACGACAGGAAGTTCAGCCCTCGTGTGCAGGAGATCTCCAGGACGCCGGCCGGTCCGACCGCCGTGGGCACCGTGTTCCGCAGCACGGTGAAGGACGCCGGCATGACGACCCGGAGGGAGTTCCGGATCAGCGAGTTCGTCGCACCGAACCGGATCCGGTGGAACGAGCTGTCCAGCAACCTCGTGACGGCCCGGGAGGGCGGCTACGACCTCGAGTCCCTCGCGGACGGCAGGACCAGGGTGCGCATCTTCAACGACCTCGAAGGTCACCGCCTGGGCAAGCTCCTGGTCGGCCTCGCCGTCGCCGGGGCACGAAAGGACGCCCCCGCGTTCGGACAGCGGATCAAGGCCGCTGTGGAGGCGTCCTGACAGCGTCCTGACGCGCTCCTGCCCGGGCCCGTCACATCCGGGCGCCCACGGCGGCGCCGTTGCGGGGTACGAACAGGTCCGGTGCGGAGGGGACGGAGCCGTCGGCCGCGCGTGCCCCGGTGACGGCGCCCGTGTCCGTGCTCAGGACCGAAGCCTCGTTCCATGTACCGCCGAGGTTCCATGAGTTGCCGTCGGTGACGGTTCCCGTACCGAGAGCGGCGGCCTTGCCGTCGGCAACGGACAGGTTGCGGGTGAGTACGGCGACCGCTCCGGAGGTGTCGGCGTCGAAGCCTGTGCCGCTGTTGCGGAACGTGGTGTTGCCGGTCAGGGCGAGGGCGCCCGGATTGCCGTTGTCGGTGATCCCGTGCTTCGCGTTCTTGAAGGCGAACGAGTTGCGCAGCGTGTGGCCCATCGCCGGCGCAGGCGTTCCGCCGCCGAGCTTGAAGCCGTTGCCGTCGCCGGCGAAGTCGGGGAAGCCCCAGCGGTTGAACCCGTTTCCGTAGACGATCGTGCTGTCGATCAGGATCGGGGACGCGAACTTCCAGGCGTCGAAGCCGTCGTCGACGTTGTTCCACAGTCGCGCGCCGCGCACGACGTTGCCCGTTCCGCTTCCCTCCTTGATGCCCAGGCCGTCCGCACTCTCGCCGTTCTTGCGCGGGTCGCGGTTGCCGTAGCTGTCGAGGTCGAGGATCTGGTTGTCGCTTGAGTCCCCCTGGAGCTGGAAGCCGGTCTCGTAGTTGTCGCGGGTGGTGAGCCGGGAGAAGACGTTGCTGTCGCAGCCGTCGCAGTAGTAGCCGTACGGACCGTTGACGATCTCCAGGCCCGACACCCGCCAGTGGGACGCCTCCTGGTGGATGGCACCGCGCTCGGCGCGCGGGATGCTGCCGCCGACCGGTGTGTGGGACGCGGGCAGCTGCTCCCCGTCGATGACGACCCGTTCACCTTGGTACGCGCCCAGGGAGATCGGCAGGGACGCCTCGCCCGAGGTGGTGATGGTGATGTTGTCCACCAGCGTGTACGTGCCGCCCCGGATGGCGATGGTGTCACCGGGGCGCGCCTTGTCCACGGCCCTCTGGATGGTCCGCAGGGGGTGGTCGAGGGTACCGGTGGCGGAGTCGTCCCCGTCCACGGCCACGACGATGGCCGACGAGGCGGTGGCGGCCCCGGCGGGTACCGCCACCGCCGAGAGCACGGCACTCAGCACCACTACCGTGGACATGCTGACGACACGCATACGAGTTCCTTCTTCCTGGCCGACGGCTGACAGGAAGACAGTGGTCGCCGTTGTCCGAAAGGTTGCCGCTCAGCGCTCCGAGAGCTCCGAGGGGGCCTCCTGCACCACCCAGCCGTTGCCGTCCGGGTCCTCGAACGACATGAACGAGTTCCAGGTGTCGCCCTTGCCGTCCTCCCAGCCCGTCGCGCCGACGTGCCGGATCGGCGAGACGTCCACACCCCGCTTCACCAGGCCCTCGCGGGCCGCCTCGATGTCCGTGACGCAGAGCTGAATGCCCTGCAGCGTGCCCGGAGTCATCTGCTTCATACCGGGCGCGGCGGGCATCCCTTCGAGCATCGCGATCGAACACCGTGAACCGGGCGGCGTCATCTGGATGATGCGCATGCCCGGGGCGACCTCGTCGTCGAGGTCCAGCTTGAAGCCGGCCTTGACGGTGTAGAACTCCTTCGCGCGGTCCATGTCGGTGACCGGGACGGGAATGACCTCGATGGTCAGGTTCATGCGAGTCTCCTCAGAAGGACGGGTGCGGTGGCCCGCAGATACCGGGGCGGGTCCACCGTCGCCCACGAAGGAGCTGCCGCGCACGTCGAAACGCCACATCGGTCCGCACTTTGTGCGGGTGCGCATCCTTCGGGCGGCATCCGGCGTCCTCCGGCGCCCGGACGCAGTACCGGACCGGGACAGGACCGGACCGGCACCGGGCGCCCGGCGGAATCAGCCGACCAGCAGGTCCCGCTTCAGGCCGTGCAGGTCCTTGCTGCTCAGACCGAGCGTGCGCTGCTCGTACGTCCGGAAGGAACCGAACGCCTGGGTGACCTCTTCGAATCCCGAGTTGAGGTACTCGGCACGGACGTCCAGCAGGGGCTTGTAGACCGCAGCCTGCTGCGGCGGCATGGACGCGAGTGCTGCGGCATTGGCTTCGGCACGGTAGTCGTTGGAGGCGAGGTAGTCCGCCATCACCGTGTTGCGGGGCACGCCCAGTGCCGTGAGGAGGGCGGCGTTCGCCCAGCCGGTACGGTCCTTGCCCGCGGTGCAGTGGAACAGGACGCCGTGCGCGTCGTCGTCCGCGATTCCGGAGAACACCGTGCGATAGGCCGACGCGGCGGTGTCGCCGCTGACCATGAACTTCTCGCCCTCGACCATCATCGCGGTCGCCTCCGCGGCGGTGGTCGGCATGGTGGTGAAGCCCGGAGAGCCGGCCAGTACATCGGCGACGACGTGCGTGGCGCCCGAGGGGACCCGGTCGGGTGCGCCACCGCGTTCCGACTCCGTGCGCAGGTCGTAGACCGTACGGATGGACAGGCGCCGCAGCTTTGCGAGGTCCGCGGCGGTGAGCTTGTCGAGGGCGTCGGACCGGTAGATCTCGCCCATCTTCACCCACTGCCCGTCCGCGGTGCGATAGCCGCCCGCGTCACGGAAGTTGACGGCCCCCTCGAGCTGTATGAGTCGGTCGGCGAGACGCAGGGAGCCGCCGTGTGCGGGGGTGAGATCGAACCACCGGCGGTCCTTGGCGGGCAGCCCTCGCACCGTGACCCTGCCCGTGGAGCCGCCGGTGGCGACGGTGCGGCCGTCCGCGCGGACGGCGACATGACGGATACCGGGGGCCGTCCACTCGACGGTGAACGAGCCGTCCTTGTTCGCCGTCACCTCGGCGGAGCTGAACGGGAGGCGCGTGCGGGAAGAACCTTCGTGGCCGAGGGGGGAGTGGCCGGCGGAGGTGGCCGCGGGGGCTGCCAGGCCGACGAGGAGGGCAGCGGCCAGGGCGGTGGAGGAGGCCCTGACACGAGTCATGTGCGTCATGAGGGAATCGTCGGGAGCGCCGAAGAGATCGGCGGGAACGATCGGTGAACGCCTGCCGAAGGCAGGTCGAACGTGTTGCTTCTCAGCGGCCGTGCGACGGGCGTGGGGGAACTCGTACCCCGTGGCCGGTCCTTCGGCGGCGGTGAACGGGGCCCTCGGCCGCTTCATACCTCCGTACAGCTGAAGTCCTCCGGAGAGGTCCGCAGTTTGTCCAGCAGTCGACGCAGAGTCGTGAGCTCGCGTTCGGACAGGCCGGCGAACAGTTCCCGTTCGACGGTGTCGAGCGCGATGTCCGACTTCCGGAGCCGCGAGGTCCCTTCGGGGGTGATCTCCACGATGTGCCGACGGCGGTCGGCGGGGTCGCGCCTGCGGCGTACGAGATCGTCGCCCTCGAGATCGTTGAGCAGGGCGACGAGGACGCTCGGGTCGACGTCGAGCCTCTCGATGAGGGCTTTCTGCGTGACAGGCCCGTCGGCGAGCTGCAGGAGCGTCATCGTCTTCCGGGGCGTGAGCCCGGTGGTCGCGAGAGCCTTGCGGATCACGGTTTCGGTGATGCCGCCGTGATAGGCGAGCAGGAAGCCGAGGCGGTGGTCCGGGTCGCCGGGCGATGCGGGCGACCCCGCCGGTTCCTGGGTGACCCCGTCCTGAGCTGCCATACCCATACCGTATCAGGGACTCCATTGTGGAACCCGATAAATCATTGATACGCTTCAACGATATTCGAGCATCCATCATTGAAGACATCGGGGTACGCCATGTTCATCGCCTACGCGGCAGTCGGCATCCTTCTCGCTCTGGCTCTGAGTGCCTCAGCCGTACTGACCTTCACACGCAACGAGACCGTCGCGGCCTCGATGGCCAAGGTGGGCGTCCCCGATTCGTGGTTCCCGAGGCTCGCCGTGCTCAAGGCCGCGGGCGCCGCAGGGCTCCTGGTGGGACTCGCGGTGCCCTTCATCGGTGCCGCCGCCGCGGCCGGTGCGGTCCTCTACTTCATAGGGGCGGTCATCACCCACGTCCGTGCCAAGGACTTCGATATCGCGGCGCCCGTCATCCTCACCCTGCTGGCCGCAGCCGCGCTCGTACTGAGAGTGCTGTCGGCCTGAGCCCAGGTGCGCAGCGGGGGCGCCGACCCCGTCACCTGCTGCAGGCCCGCCCGGTGACGGCTCGCGCTGAGCGTCCTGTCATCCTTCACGGATCCGTCGGCCCTCGCGTCAGGCAGGCCGACCGTCGAGACCGGGGCGGCGAGATCCTCCCGGGCGAAGAGTGGGGAGCCGGACGTGGAAGCAACGCCTGCCCGAGACGTGCGAGGCGCCCTGCCTCCCGGTGTCGCCGATGCGATACGCAAGACCGCGACGGAGATTGCGGCACTGCTGCGCGGTCCTGCCGACACCGGCGGCCCCGTTCCCGGTTCGACGTGGACGCTCGGCGAGGCCGCGGCCCATCTGGCGCTGGCCAACGAGCTGATGGCGGACATCGCGTCGGGCCGCGAGCGCAGTCACGGTGACGGGACGGCCCCGAGTCTGGCGGCGGCCAACGAACGTGCGCTCGCCCGGTTCGGCGAGCGCGCCGGTGACCCGCTGGCCGACATGATCGTGGCGCAGGCCGATGTGTTCCTCGACGCGGCGGAGCGGCGTGCGGCCGAGGACACGGTGGCCACGCCGCTCGGCCCCATGAACATGGCTGTCTTCGGCTCCTATCTGCTCACGCACATGCTCGGCCACGGTTACGACCTCGCCCGTGCCGTCGGGCGGCCGCACATGGTCGACCGCACCCGGGTCGAACTGGCCCTGCCGTTCATGTTCACGGTCATGCCGCATGTCGTCGATGCGGCCGCCGCCGGCCTGACCGCCCGCTTCGGGATCCGGCTGCGCGGCGGAACACGCTTCACCGTGACCTTCACCGACGGCGCGGCGGTCGTGAGCCCGCAGCCGGAGGGCCGCACGGACTGCACCATCCTGATCGAACCGGTCACCTTCCTGCTCATCGCGCTCGGCCGCTGCGACCCGTGGGGGGCCATCGCCCGCGGTCGCATTCTCACCTGGGGCCGCAAGCCCCGGCTCGCACCGCGGTTCCCGACCCTGTTCCAGGCACCCTGAAGGAGCCCGCCAGGCCGTCCGAACCTGCTCGCTCCGGCTGCCGCGGACGGTCACGCCTCGCGGTTCACCGCCTCCACCGGTGTGCCGGCAGCGCGCAGCTCGTGGACGATGCGGGTCAGGTCGGTGGGGGCGGCCGCGAGGCGGACTGGTTCGCCCGCGTCATCGAGTTCCGCGATGTGCCAGCTCCTGGGGACGGTGTCGCCGTCGCTGCCCCGGATGCGCCGCACGTCCTTCACGGTGAGTCGCTCCACCGGTATCCGACGTGCCGCGAACCTGCCCGGGCCGGGATGCGGTGTCACCGCCGGCGGACCGTCCCCGAGCACGATGTGGGTGCCGAAGCCGTGCGGGTTGTACTCGGTGTGTTCCAGGAAGCGGGCCGCCAGGTGCACCTCCCGTCCCTGCTCTCCGACCTTTCCCGCCACCCCGATTCCCGGCTTGCGGACACCCGTGGCGCGCCAGGCCCAGATGAAGAGGGCGAGAGTGGCCGATGCCCCCGCCACCGCCCACGCGACCGTGACGGGAGTCGTGGGCAGGGTCGTGGGGTGGAGGTAGCAGAGCGGCAGCAGCCACAGGGCAGTTCCGACGAGCGCGCCCCCGAACGGGAGGACCGACGGGAGGACCTCGTCGTCGGCCAGCCGGCGCCCGCGCAGACGCAGCAGCGACTGCGCGCCGGGACAGCCCGCGGCGAGGGCGAACGCCGCCGCGATGACGGCCGCCTCTCCGGCGGTGTGGATGTGCTCGCGCCACACGTGAAGCTCTCCGGCGACCTCCCTCACCCTGCCGCGCCAGATGGTCAGTTCGACGCGGTCACCGGACCGGAACGCCCGCGCGTCCTCCTGGGAGACGGCGACCCGCCGCACGGGCCGGTTGTCGGCGAAGTACAGCCAGCTGCTCTGCTTGGGCCGGTTGGCATCGGTCCGCGCGATCACGGTCGGCAGCGTGGTCAGGCACTCGCGGCGCTCCGCCGCGGGCGTGGCCGCGGTGCACGGGGTCGCCGACTTCCACGCCCGCTCGTTCGACGCGGCGTTCGGCACGAACCACGCGGCCCCGCCCGCGCACGCGAGCAGGAGTACGCACAGGCCCAGCAGCGCGGCCCAGCCGCGCCCGGCCGTACGGGGGGAGATGACGGGGAGGTGGGTCGACTCCGGGGCTCCGTGACGGCGGTGCAGCGCGCGGAGCCCGTCCAGCT
The DNA here is from genome assembly GCF_045207585.1 of Streptomyces sp. NBC_00887. Lineage (NCBI taxonomy): Bacteria > Bacillati > Actinomycetota > Actinomycetes > Kitasatosporales > Streptomycetaceae > Streptomyces > Streptomyces sp. NBC_00887. The sequence goes on along the minus strand of NZ_CP108788.1, from coordinate 2,494,328 downwards.
TCGCGTCGAAGTCCGGGTCATGGAGGGACCGGCTGTGCGGCAGAGGCAGCATTCGCCTGTGTCCGTCGCGCAGCAACACGCTGACTCGACGGGCTTCCTCGCCCCGGGAGGTGTTCGTGTACTTCCGGTGGACACGTACGTCGGCGATGTCGTGCCAGGGAACGCTACGGCGGCGCAGCAGCGTCCGGTGGTGCAGCCCGCGCGCGTCCGCCTTCACCTCGGCGGTGACCCTGTGGAGCGACACGATGCCCACCGCCGCGAGCAACAGGCCGACGGCCAGCCCCGGGTCCGGACCCCGGAGAACCAGGCGCACGCCCGCCAGGCCCGCGCAGACCGCCCCGAGTCCGACGAAGAACCACAGGGTGCGCTTCCAGAGGGCGCGGCAGGTCACTTCGAGCGCATGGGTCATGTCCGGGATCCTTCATCATCCCGGTTGCACGTGCCTGGGCATGGTTCGGCAGTCTGTCGGCCCGCAACGCTGCCGACTGGACGCATGGGACGCCCCGTCCCTCGCGTGCATCCGGGTCAGGAGCGGCGTGGTCCGTGGGTGTGCGGGTCCAAGGCGAGCGAGCGGCAGGTGATGGTTTGAGCGGTCCCGATACCAGGGCAGGTGCCCTCGCGAGGCGTCGGTGGCAGGGGGAAGGAACCCCGCGCCCGGTGCCCGGAAGGCTGTCCGCGCTCCCTCTGCGCAACGGGACCTGTCGATACCGAAGAAGCGGGGCGAACCTTGCATAATGCGGCATCTGACGCCCCGACAAGTGCTCACGAAGGAGTCGAACCCGTGGCTTTGAACCGCGAAGAGCGTGAACAGTTTCTGGCCGAGCCCCATGTCGCCGCCCTGGCCGTGGACGCTGCGGAGACCGGACGGGCCCCGCTCACCGTGCCGATCTGGTACCAGTACGAGCCCGGCGGCGACATCTGGATCATGACGGGGCGCGACTCCCGCAAGGGGGTCCTGATCGCCGGGGCGGGACGGTTCAGCCTGATGGTCGACCGAGTCGCCCCGACCATCCGCTACGTCTCCGTCGAGGGCCCCGTCATCGCGACAACCCCCGCCACCCGCGAACAGCTGTTGGAGATCTCGGCGCGCTACCTTCCTGCCGGGAAGGTCGAAGGCTACGTCGACTTCGCCTGGAAGGAGCACGGCGAGCAGGTGGTCATCCACATGCGACCGCAGCGCTGGCTCAGCTCGGACCTCGGCCAGGTCTGAGCGGCAGTCCCGCCCGGGGCGAGGCGGGCCCTCGGGGCCGGCCCCGCCCGGAGCGTTTCCACACCGCCTGGAATACCCTGGGGGGGTATATGGTTTTGAGGTGTGGACGCTTCAGGGACGGACCACCGGACGGGAACGGGATGAACGCCATGGACCACACCACGCACCATGAGGGCAGCACCCACGAACACCACGCGCATCAGAACCCCGCCGCGAAGGGGGTGGGCGGAGCCACCTGGAAGGCCGCGGCCCAGGCCACGCTGCACTGCCTGACCGGGTGCGCGATCGGCGAGATCCTGGGCATGGTCATCGGCACCGCCCTGCTCTGGGGCAATGTCCAGACCATGGTTCTGGCGATCACCCTGGCGTTCGTCTTCGGCTACGCCTTCACCTTGTTCGCAGTCCGCAGGGCGGGCCTGGGCTTCAGGAGCGCCGTCAAGGTGGCGCTCGCCGCGGACACCGTTTCGATCGCGGTGATGGAACTCGTCGACAACGGCATCATCGCTCTGGTCCCCGGTGCGATGGACGCCCACCTGTCCGACGGCCTGTTCTGGGCGGCGCTGCTGGGCGGGTTCGCTGTGGCCTTCCTGGTCACCACACCGGTCAACAAGTGGATGATCGGCCGCGGGAAGGGCCACGCCGTCGTCCACGCCCACCACTGAATTCCCGCACACCGCAGGCGGTGCGGACGGGTGCGCAGCGCACTTGCTCAGTCGATGATCGCCGTGGCTTCGACCTCCACCAGATGGTCGGGTACGTCGAGCGCTGCGACGCCCAACAGTGTGGCCGGGGGTACCGGGGTGGCTCCCAGCCTCGCGGCCGCACGTGAGATGCCCTCCAGGAGCAGGGGCATCAGCTCCGGGGTCCAGTCCACGACGTGGACCGTCAGCTTCGCCACGTCGGCGAAGGAGCCACCGACTCCGGCCAGGGCGGTGCCGATGTTGAGGTAGCACTGCTCGACCTGAGCGGCCAGATCACCCGGGCCGACCGTGACCCCGTCGGCATCCCAGGCGACCTGCCCGGCGACGAAGACCAGTTTCGACCCGGTCGCGATCGACACCTGCCTGTAGGCATCGACTTCCGGCAGTCCGCCGGGGTTCACCAGGGTGATGGCCATACTGCCCGCCTCCTTGTCATGAGAGCCCGAGGGCTCGTCTCCACCGGACCGGACCGGGCCGTCCGTCCGCCGGTCACTTGTGGTTACTCAGAAACCGTAGGAGAGTGGCCACTGACATGGAAGAACGCACTTTTCGGTGACTGGGGAACCGTTTGGTTACCAAGGAGTTCACGGGCTCGGCCGAGGAACAGGCGGACCTGACACGCGCGGACTCCCTGGCGCGGGAGATCTTCTCGGACGTCGCCAACAAGTGGGCGCTCCTGATCATCGACGCCCTGGGTGAAGGCACTCTGCGCTTCGGTGAGGTGCGGAACGGCATCGAGGGCATCAGCCACAAGATGCTCACCCAGAACCTGCGCATGCTGGAGCGCAACGGCCTCGTCGAACGGTGTGTGCACCCGACCGTGCCGCCCCGGGTCGAGTACACCCTCACCGAGTCGGGCCGGGCCCTGCGGGAGACCGTCCACAGAATGTGCGACTGGACCCACCAGTACCTCGGTCACATCGAGGCCGCCCGTCGCCGTTTCGACGCGTAGAGGTCCGGACCGTCCCTGGTCCGGGGCTGCGCGTCCGCTGATTCGAACGCGCCGGAGAAGAGGGCATCTCGGCGGCAGCCCTCGGGGGTAGCGTTCGGAGTGTTCCGCCCCGGGTCGGCCGGGAGCCGACGCCGCCAGGCACAATTCATACGTACCAGTCTGACGACCAAGAGGATCACCATGATCACGCTGAAGAAGGAAGACGGCCCGGCCGACCTCGACGGGGTGACACATCTGTCCATCGGGGTGTCCTGGGACCCGACCGTCGGGGCCAGTGGGGGAATCCTTGGCAAGCTCAGGCAGAAGGCCGGAACCGATCTTGACCTGATCGCCATCGCGATGCAGGGGGCGGAACCCGTGCGGCTGGCCGGGCTCGACTCCCTGGACCCGCTGGGCAACGGCTCCCTGGTGCACAGCGGGGACAACCAGACCGGGCGCGGCGACGGCGACGACGAGACCGTGACCGTGGATTTTGCCAGGGTGCCGACCAACATCACGTCCGTCGTGTTCATCGCTGCCGCGTACAAGAAGCGGAGCGCCTTCCAGAACGCCCGGAACATCAGCTTCAAGGTCTACGACGCGACCGGTGGCACCACCCAGCAGGTTGCCGACATCTGGCCGAGCCTGCTCACCGACGACAACGGCTGTGCCGTGGCCAAGGCCATGCGGGACGGGGCGGGCTGGAAGCTCCAGGTGATCAACGAGACGGGCAAGATCAAGCAGGGTGACGAGCGTGCCCTCATGCGTTTCGCCGTGAGCAAGTAGTACGTTCCGGCGCCGCCGCGGGTCCCGGACAACGACTGCAGCAGCTCGATCCCGGCACGCGCGGAAGCCGGCAAGCGTGCTCGGCCAGGGTCCGGGAGGGCATCCCCCGGACCCTGGCCGCGGCGCGTCTGCCGCGTCGATCAGTCCGACGCATGTCCGCCGTCGACGGAGCGGTCCGCGATCGTCGGCAGGTGCGGCCTTCGGCTCAGCTCGCCGAACCAGCGCACGATCGCCGGTGTGGCCGCGACGTCGGACCCCAGGTGGCGGGATCCGAGATGGTCGACGTCACCCAGATCGACGACCGGGGCGTCCACGCCGTTCCTGAGCAGGCCCGCCCGGCAGTGCTCGGTGTTCACGTCGACGGCCTGCTCGTCCCCGGCCGCCATGTACAGCCGTAGGGGCGCACGGGGGGACCCAGTCGGTGCACACCGCGTCGGTCGTACGCAGCGCCGCAGCCAGGGCCCCGGTCGGATGCGCGAGCGACTTCCTGCCGTGCCCGGTCAGCAGTTCGTCCAAAGCGTCCGGGGTGCCGCGCATCAGCTGCTCCCTGGTGTGGGCACCGTCGAAGAGCGCCTCGACGGTGGTGTCATAGGGGGCTCGGAAGACATCGCCGGGACTGTCGTAGATGGGGTGGAGCCGGTTGAACGCCACGAGCGTGTAAGCCGTGTACACCACACTGGACTTGGGCTCCAGTCCGCCTTCCCGCAGGGCAGGCAGCTCCGCCCCGCCGAAGTCGTAGGCACCGCTCACCGGCGCCAGCGCCCCCAGCCGGAACCAGCGGTCCCCGCCCGACCCCAGGGCCCGGCCGGGCCCCAGTGCCGCAGAGGCGCCCTGCGAGAAGCCGGTGACCATGACCGCGCTCCAGGCCGTGTCCCGTCCGGGGCACGAAGGTCCGGGCGGCCCGCAGCATGTCCAGCGAGGCCGTGGTCTCGGAGACGATGTCCATCCAGGGGAAGCAGACCACTGTTGCGTACGCCCGCAGACCGTGGCGATGCCGGATTCCGCCGAGCGACGGCGAAGGTGCCCATCGGTTCCCCCAAGTGCGGTTCTGTGACTGTCGCTTCAGCCTTTCCCGACGCGCACTTCGACGTACTGGTTTGGTCCCCCCCCGGACCCTCTGGTGCCGGCCCCCGCTGAGGAGCGTTCGCCTGCGGCTACAGCTCCTGGGGCGGCAGCGGACGCTCGAAGAAGGTTTCCAGCACGATGGTGGCGTGCGTCCCGCTGACGCCCTCGATGGCGTAGATCCGGCGCAGCACGTCCTGGAGCTGCTCCGTGGTCGCGGTTCTGACCTTGACCAGCAACGAGGCGCTGCCCGCGATGACGTGCGCCTCCTGGATCTCGGGCAGCGCGGCAAACTGCTCCGCCGCATCGCCCATCCAGGCAGTCGAGTCGACCATCACGTACGCGAGCACACCGCGCCCGACCGCCGCTTGGTCCACCTCGATCACGGTGCGCCGGATCACGCCGCGCTCGCGCAGCTTCCGGACGCGCTCATGGGCGGCACCGGCTGAGAGGCCGACGGACTGGCCAAGGGCGGCGTAGGGCTGGGTGGCGTCCTGCTGAAGCTGTGTAAGCAACGCTCGGTCAACGTGATCCACAACACTCCATTCGGTGAGTACCTGAAGGAACGATACTTCATACGGTAATACTTGCGATGAGCCGAACAGGATTCGGCTCACGCTCTGGGACGGGAGACGCACATGACCACCGAACACCCTGGGTTGTACGAGTGCCTCGACGACCGCTTCCGTACCGGTCGGTGCATGAACGGCGACGACGACCTCGAGGTCCTGTACACCGGCTGCCGCTGGGCGGAGGGCCCGATCTACCTCCCGGCCTGGCGCCAGCTCATATGGAGCGACATCCCCAACGACCGCATGCTGCGCTGGGACGAGACCACCGACACCGTCGGCGTCTTCCGCGAACCCGCCGGGCACACGAACGGCAACACCCTGGACCTCGAAGGCAGGCTCGTCACCTGTGAGCAGGGGAACCGCCGGGTCACCCGCACCGAGCACAACGGCACCCTCACCGTGCTGGCCGACCGCTGGCAGGGCAGGCGCCTCAACAGCCCCAACGACGCGGCCGTGAAGTCCGACGGTTCGATCTGGTTCTCCGACCCGGACTTCGGCATCACCAGTGACTACGAGGGCTATCTCGCGGAGAGCGAGATCGGGTCCTGCAACGTGTACCGGATCGACCCGGCCACGGGCGACGTGAGCCTGGTGGCCGACTGCTTCGGCGCCCCCAACGGGCTCGTCTTCTCCGGTGACGAGCGGCAGTTGTTCGTCTCCGACACCAGGGCGGGCTTCATCCGTGTCTTCGACGTCCGGGCGGACGGCCGCACCCTCTCGGACGGCAAGGTCTTCGCCACGGCCGATCCCGAGGCCGGAAGCCGCTTCGACAACCTGCGCTTCGACGACGGCGGTCGGCTGTGGGTCGCCGCGATGGGCAACGGCGTGCACTGCTACGACCCGGACGGCACGCTGATCGGCCGGCTGAACGTACCGGAGACCGTGTCCAACATCTCCTGGGGCGGGGCCAAGAGGAACCGTCTCTTCATCACCGCCGAAACCAGTCTCTACTCGGTGGTCATGGCTGTCACGGGGACGCATCCGACCGGTCCGGGGCGGCGTCCCTGGCTCGACGGGGCCCCGGCCACCTGAAGTGCGGGGGAGGGGGCGGGGGGCTGGTCGCAGCTGAGCTGGTGACACCCCCGCCCTCCGCTGTTCGTCGGCTGCCGCATACCGTCTTGACCCTCACACCGTGTCAGGTGGTCAGCTCGGAGACGTCATGTTCACCATCGGAGACTTCGCCCGGCACGGCCGCGTATCGGTCCGGATGCTGCGTCACTACGACGCGACCGGTCTGCTGCGTCCGGCGCATGTCGACCCCGCGACCGGCTACCGCTACTACACCGCTGCCCAGTTGGCCCGCCTCAACCGGGTGATCGCTCTCAAGGACCTCGGCTTCACCCTCCAGCAGGTGCAGGACATCGTGGACGAGAAGGTCGCCACGGAGGAACTGCGGGGCATGCTGCGGCTGCGGCGAGCCGAACTGGAGACTGCGGTGGCCACCGCAGGGGCGCGGTTGGTGCAGGTCGAGGCGAGGCTCCGGGCGATCGAGAGCGAGGGGCGCATGCCCACGAACGATGTTGTGATCAAGGCCGTACCCGCAGTGCGGGTGGCGGAGCTGACCGCGACTGCCGCGAGTTTCGAGCCCGAGGCCATCAGCCCGGTCATCGGGCCGCTCTACGACGAGCTGTTCCTGCGTCTGGACGCGGCGGGTATCACCGCGACCGGGCCCGCGGTCGCCTACTACGAGGATGCTGCGGAAGGCGACGGGCGGATCAGCGTCCATGCCGCCGTCCACGTATCCGCCCCCCTTCAGGACGGCGCCGTCCGGGTCCTCGACCTGATGCCCCTCGACCGGGCGGCGACCATCGTCCACCGCGGCTCGATGGACACCGTGCTCCCCACGGCGCAGACCTTGGCACGCTGGATCGACGCCAACGGCTACCGGTCGGCCGGCTATCCGCGCGAGATCAACCTGGAGTGCCCGGAGAACCGGGACGACTGGGTGACGGAACTCCAGGCACCGGTGACCCCGGCCTGATTCGCCGCGTGCCGCTCGGTTCCAGTCCCACCCCGGGATTGTCCCGCGGTTGTCAGTCGACGGTGTTCATGAAGTCCAGCATCCGGCGGTCGATCTCCTCCGCTCGGTCGATCTGAGGTCCGTGACCCGTCCCGGAGATGATCTCCGCCCGGGTCCCCGGTACCAGGCGGGGTACGCGCTCCATCTGCCGCTGCGGGTGCACGAGCAGGCTGCGCCTGCCGAGCGCGAGGTAGAGAGGGGTGCGGACGGTGGACAACTCGTCGTCGGTCAGGGGAGTGGGGCCGGGCGGCGGATGCGGTAGGCCCGGACGGAGGTTCTGACCATGGCGCGCAGCTCCGGCCTGACGAGGACCGGTTGCTCCAGCCAGGTGCCCAGTCGTGGGCGGGGGGCTCTGGGCGCGAAGGTCGCGAAGAGGCCGGCGAAGATCCAGACGAAGAAGCGCAGTCCCACCTCCAGGCCGCCGGGGTCGAGCAGCGTGACCGAGGCGAGGCGGTCGGGTCTGCGGTGTGCCTGGTTCAGGGCGAGCCAGCCGCCGTACGAGGCACCGACGAGGTGGACGCGGTCGAGCCCGAGCGCGGCGAGCGTCTCGTCCAGCCACGCGCGCGTTCGGGCCGGTGGATGGGTTCGCGCTGCACACTGCGGCCGGGGTCCCCCGGGGTGTCGATGGCGTAGACGGGGCGGTCGGTGCTGAGCGCGGGGGTGTTGGGGGTACCACATGGCGGAGCAGGAGCCCACCCCGTGCACCAGGACGACGGGGGTACGGGCTCGGGCGGCGGGGTCCGCGGGGCCGTAGCGGTAGACGTGCGTGGTGTTTCGATCCCGAGCAGGGCGGTGTCCACCGGCTCCTCGTCGACCGGCCGGACAGTGAGCCGGCGGACCCGGTCCTGACGGACGCGGACGAGGAGGCGGTCACCCGCATGCTCAAGGCGCTCGTCGACCACGGGCTTGCCGGTGTCGAGCGGCAGGGTCGGGAGTCCGGTACCGCGCCACCTCTCCGGTCCTCACGCCGGGACCGCTGCTGAAGTCCCGGCGTACCGCCCTGCACCCTTCGGCGTCGTGGGCTGGGCGCCGAGCCCAAGTGCTCTCTGCCGACGACCGTCAGGACTCGCCGAGTCCGGTGAAGTACGCGATCGTCGCATCGTCCGCCGCCACCGCGTGGCGAGCCTCCGCCTGCCGGACACGACGCACCACTTCGGCAGGTCCGTTCGACGCCAGGAGAGCCATGGCCCCCGGCCAGTCGGTGAGCCCGAACCGGTCGACGATGCGACTGGCTCCGTTGCTGAGCAGGGCGGCAGCGGTCAGCCCGCGGAGCGGACAACTCCCGGTGACCGCCTCGTCAGCCGCGCGTGGGTCGTTCCTGGCCACCCAGAAGCCGCCCGGTCGGTTCCGGTTGGCGCGCAGGTCCCGCAGGACCCGGTGGTACTCCGCGCTGCCCTCCGGGGCAGCCAGGAGCGCGGGCAGGAATGACCGGCTGATCGTCACCTCCCGGGGATCGGACACGACGAGCGGCGCACCGTCCGCTCGGTCGAGTACGAGGAAGGAGGCGCCGAGCACCAGGTACTCGAGGAGGCCGTCGGACACGCGCAGCACGGCCACCGTCGCCGACGGGGCGAGGGGGTCGGCGACGTCGCAGGTGTCCCGGTGATCGCCCGTCACCTGCTCGATGGCTTCCGCGAGCAACGCCGGGAGACTGCGGTCACGGGACAGGAGACCGAGGAGTCCGCCTCCGAGACGGCACGCGTACCAGGCCACGCCGTGCCGACAGGCCGATTCCGAGCCGGGGATGCCGGCGCCGTCGATCAGCACCGCGGCCGTCGGCACGGCGCCGGTGAAGTCCTCGTTCACGTGGCCGGCCCGCGCCGCGGCGCTCGTCATCGATACCCGCATGGCCCGCCGCCGCCCTCCTGCCGAAGGCGTCGACACTAGCAACCGTCGTCCGGAGCAGGCCCTCTGCGCCTCGAGGGCAGTCAACTCCACACCAGTTCTTCCTCGTTGAGGACAAAGTGTGGACGGTTCGGTGCGATGTTCGTACGCTGGGCGTCGATTTCGCGCGGCGGACCGCATGGAACGGAGCGGAACGCCACCGCACCACTCGTACGCGCACGAACTCCACTCCGCGGACGCGGGCCGCCCCGGTCGCGCCGCATCGCAGCGCCCAGCAGGAGGAAGAGTGACGCCACGCAAGTACCCGAACCGCCGTAGCCATCGCCCCAGAGCACAAAGAATCACCGGGCTGCTCCTCTCGGTGCTTCTCACCAGCGGTCTCGCCGCCGGCACCGCCGGTGCGGACGAGAGGCCCTTCGCGGACCTGCCGCCCCAGGAACCCGGTGTCACTCTCCGCGTCTTCGACATCCAGTCCCCGTTGGACGCACTCTGCGACCTCAAGCCCGCCCAGACACCCAATGTCGACAAGCTGATCCCCACGGCCGACTGGTCCTCCACCGACGGCTTCGGATTCACCGACAACTTCGTCTCGCAGATCATCGGCAACATCGACGTCCCCGCCGACGGCACGTACGCCTTCCGGCTGATCAGTGACGACGGCTCCCGCCTCCTCATCGGCGACCAGCAGGTCATCGACCACGACGGACTGCACGGCGCCGAACCCAAGGACGGTGAGATCGCCCTCGCTCCCGGCTACCACGCCCTGCACATCGACCACTTCGACCGCGGCGGCGGCCAGCAGGTCACCCTCCAGTGGAAGCCGCCGGGGGCAGCCGACTTCGCCGTCGTCCCGAACTCCGTCCTCAGTACCGACGCCGACGTCGTCCGGGTCACCGCCCCCGGGCGCAAGGAGTGCGAGGGCACCCACGACACCCCCGGCGACGGCCTCCCGCTGACGTCGGTCAATCCCGGCTACACCCTCACCGACCTGCGTCCCGCGGGCTTCGAGCCCCAGGTCTCCGCCATGGACTGGCTGCCGGACGGTCGGCTCGCCGTGACCACCTGGGGCGGCAGCACCGAGACCGAGGGAGAGGTGTACGTCCTCGACCACGTCACCGGTGACACCGGCCCGGGGAAGGTCACGTACAAGAAGATCGCCGGCGGCCTCAGGGAGCCGATGGGCATCAAGTACGTCGACGGAAAGCTGTACGTCTCGGAGAAGCACCAGCTGACGGAGTTGTCCGACCTCGAGGGCGACAACACCGCCGGCGAGATCCGCAAGGTCGCCGAGTGGCCCTACGGAGGGAACTTCCACGAGTTCGCCTTCGGCCTTCTCTACGAGGACGGGAACTTCTACCTGAATCTGTCCGTCGCCATCAACTACGGCGGTGCGACGACGGATCCGCAGCCTGCCGCGAACCGTGGCACCACCATCAAGGTCAACAAGGCCACAGGGAAGGTCAGTTACCTGGCCGGTGGCCTGCGTACACCGAACGGGATCGGACGGGGCCCCGAGGGGGAACTGTTCGTCACCGACAACCAGGGCGGCTGGCTGCCCGCCTCCAAGCTGGTCCACGTCAAGCAGGACCGGTTCTTCAACCACTACACCAACCCGGACGGCCCGTTCGACGACCGCACGGTCACCAAGCCGGTGCTGTGGCTGCCGCAGAACGAAATCGCCAACTCGCCCAGCACGCCGATGCTGTTGAAGGAGGGCCCCTACGCCGGACAGCTGCTCTTCGGTGACGTCACCTACGGTGGGATCCAGCGCGCCGACCTGGAGAAGGTGGACGGCGAGTACCAGGGCGCGGTGTTCCGGCACACGCAGGGCCTGGAAGCAGGCATCACCCGTATCAGCACCGGGCCGGACGGCGCCATCTACGCGGGCGGCCTCGGCGCCGACGGCAACTGGGGTCAGGAAGGCAAACTCCGCTTCGGCCTCCAGAAACTCACGCCGAACGGCAAGAGCGTCTTCGACATCAAGACCATGCGCGCAACCCGTGACGGTTTCGAACTCAGCTACACCGAGCCCCTGTCGGAGGAGACCGTCGCCAAGCTGACGAGCGGCGCCTACTCCGTCGAGCAGTGGCGCTACGTCCCCACCCCCGCGTACGGGGGCCCGAAGATCGACGAGGAGACTCTCCCCGTCTCCGCCGCCCAGATCTCCGACGACCGCCGCACGGTCAGGATCACCGTGCCCGGCCTGAAGACCGACCGGGTGGTGCACGTACGCTCGCCGCGCCCCTTCGCCTCGGCCGACGGTGAGCAGCTCTGGTCCACCGAAGCCTGGTACACGCTGAACGCCCGCCCGGGCCCCGAGGAGCCCGTCACCGGGTACGACGCCGAGTCCGCGCGACTCTCCGGGGGTGCGGACATCGACACCGAGCACGCCGGCTACTCCGGGGGCGGCTTCGTCGACGGCTTCGGCACCGTGGGTGCCACGGCCACCTTCGACGTCGACGTACCCGTGAAGGGCACCTACGACGTGGGGCTTCGCTACGCCAACGGCCCCAACCCCTTCACCGGCACCAAGACGATCGGCGTGAGCGCCAACGGCGGGCAGGCGCGGCAGACCAGCCTCCCCTCCACCGGCGCCTGGAACCGGTGGTCCACCGGGACCGAGCGGCTCGACCTGCGCAAGGGCCGCAACACCATCACCTACACCTATCGGCCCGAGGACACCGGCCACGTCAACCTCGACATGATCGAGGTGCGCAGGCCAGGCAGCCGCATCGCCCTGTTCTCCGGCGGCAGCGTCTCCACCGCCTGGCAGCACACCGACGGCCGTGGCGTCGAATGGCCGCGTACCGCCGAGAACTCCATCGAGGTGTGCTGTGGCGACATCCGTACCAAGCAGGCCTTCGGCGACTTCAGAATGCATGCCGAATTCCGGGTGCCGAAGCTGCCGGACGACGTCACCGGGCAGGATCGCGGCAACAGCGGCATCTACCTCCAGGAGCGGTACGAGCTCCAGATCCTGGACTCCTTCGGAGTGGAGAAGCTCGCCGCGAACGACGCCGCGTCCCTCTACAACAAGAAGGCCGCGGACCTGAACGCAGCCACCGCCCCCGAGACCTGGCAGACGTACGACATCGACTTCCGCGCGGCCCGTTTCGACGCCGCGGGCACGAAGACCGAGGACGCCAGGGTCACCGTGGTGTGGAACGGCAAGAAGGTCCACGACAACGTGGCCATCGACGGCCCGACCGGGGCCGGTGACGCCGAATCGGCAGCGACAGGCGCGATCCGGCTCCAGGACCACGGGAACAAGGTCCGCTTCAGGAACCTCTGGATCGAACCGCTCGGCTGACATGAACCGAGGCGGTCCAGTGGTGCGACCGGCCACTGGACCGCTTGGGCGTCAGGCTGCCGGGACGGCGCGGCGCAGGCCGGTGACCTCGGAGGCCGGCAGGCGTCCGGCCTTGGAGGTGCCGACCAGGGTGTCGCCGTCGACCTCCAGGGCGAACACCAGGTTCACGCGCATGGGCTTGGTGACCTTCTGCTTCCAGGTGAGCCGGTCGCCGTCGAGCGCGACGTCACTGAGGGGGACCTCCTCGCCCGCCCCGTGGGCGACGCCGGTCGGGACACCGTCCCGGCTGAGGAGTCGAGGTCTTCACGCGCACCCGCCTCCCGGACGGCCGCCCCGGATATCAGATCCGCGTGTGCGCGGAGCAGCCGGAGACCGACGCGGGCGCGTTCACCCTGCGCGCGCCCTGGGGGCTGGAGGGCCTCAAGGGTGCGGACACGATTATCGTGCCCGGCACCGCCCGGCCCACCGTCCCGCCGACTCCTGCCGTCCGCGACGCGCTGCGGGCAGCCGCCCAGGACGGCACGCGCATCGCTTCCATCTGCTCGGGCACGTTCCCTCTGGCCGCAACCGGCCTCCTGAACGGCCTGCGCGCCACGACCCACTGGATCGCAGCCGAACTCCTCGCCGGCTCCTACCCGGACATCGAGGTCGACCCGGACGTCCTCTACGTCGACAACGGCCAGGTCCTCACCTCGGCCGGTGCCGCCGCAGGGCTGGATCTGTGCCTGCACATGATCCGCAAGGACTACGGCTCGGCCGTCGCCGCCGACGCGGCATGGCTGTCCGTCATGCCTCTGGAACGCGAAGGCGGACAGGCGCAGTTCATCGTCCACGACTACGCGCCCACCCCTCGGGGCAGCACCCTCGAACCACTTCTCGCCTGGCTCCAGGACAACCTCGGCACCGAGCTCACCCTTGCCGACATCGCCGCCCACGCCGGGGTCAGCACCCGAACGCTGATACGCCGCTTCCGCGAACAGACGGGCACCACCCCACTTCAGTGGCTTCACCGAGCCCGCCTCCGCCAGGCCCAGCATCTGCTGGAATCCACCCAGCACACCGTTGAACGCATCGGTGCCCAGGTCGACTTCGGCTCACTGACCGCTTTCCGTGCCCGCTTCAAGAAGTCCACCGGGGTCAGCCCTCACAGCTACCGGCGAGCCTTCAGCGACAGGGGAAGACCAGGTCGCTAGCGGGTCAGTGTCTCGAAGCCGGAATCAGCGCAGTACTGCACGATGCGTCCCTCCGCCTCGGAGTCGTTGTTCTTCATCGCTGCCACGGTCGCCTCCGCCAAGGTGCGGCCTCCGCCGACGGTCTCGTCCCGGAGCGGTCGCGTCGTGCGGAGGGCGTCCTGAGCGACGGCCCCGACCTCGTCGTACTCCGACGGATCGGGCGTGTCCGTGTCTGCCGCGTTCCGCGCCTTCTGCCAAGTCCCCAGCTGCGTGCAGTAGTTCTCCCGCAACTCCGTCAGCCGCTGCTCGTCCTTGCCCTCGGACGAGGAGCATCCCGCCACCACCACCATGGCGATGACCGGGACCACCGCCTTCAGCACGCGTACCACGTCGACCCCCTGGCTGAAACTGCGTCAGCTAGTCGCTGTCGCCTGCAAATCCCGCAGCAGAATACCTGCATAGGGCACCTTCGTCATCGGCAGCCTCAGACCTTACGCGCGGGCGAGTCAGCGCCCGGGCGTTGCCTGACAACTGCTCGCGCAGGACCGTGCCCAGGGTGAGGGGTTGCCGCCGTCACCAACGCGGAACCGGCCGTTCAGGAAGCGGGCCCGGCCGGCGCCGCCCGCGCCCTGCGCGCCGCGCTGCCCGAACAGACGGCCCTCAGCAGCGGGGAGCAGCACTTGCTGGGGGAGTGGCTGAACCGCCTCGCCTCCCACGGGTGCGGCTCCGGCGTCAGTGGGCTCCGGCGGCTCGTCAGTGGTTCCCTTCGACGAGTTCCCGCAGCATGCGTCGCTGGTGGCGGTGGCCGATCGTCTCGTAACCGATCACGGTGACGAAGGGGGCGAGCATGATGACGAGCAGACACACCGCGATCGCGACTCCGGCCGCGGACAACAGGACGGCCGCGAGAAGTACGGCAAGGGTGACGGCGATCAGGAGCAGGTGGAAGCGGTCTGCGGCGGACAGCAGCAGGGTGTGCAGCAGATAGACCATCAGCAGGTAGAGGCCGACCGGGACGGCCAGGGACAGGACGACGGCGACGTCACCGAGCTCTGAGTGGTGTTCCAGTTGCAGGCCGGCCACGTGGAGTCCGGCGCCGGCACCGGCGATCCCCATGAACAGGGGGATGTGTCCGTATCCGAAGAGGTATCCGCGGTTGCGGCGGTGCACGAGGACGTCACCGAAGGGGGTGGAGAAGTACACCCACCACATGCCGAACGTGAGTCCGACGCCGGCGACGACGACGGCGATGGCGTTCGCGCTCCAGTGCAGTCCGTCCACTCCACCGAGGAGCTCACCCGAGGAGGCGACGGTGCCGACGACACTCTCGCCGAGAACGATGATCGCGAAGAGGCCGTAGCGCTCGGCCACGTGATGGGGGTGCCAGGGGGTTCCGCCCGCACTGCCTTGCGTGAGCACCGGAACGGCCAGTTCCAGTGCCCCGAGCACGGCGAAGGCGACGAACGCGACGGCGAGTGGCGGCTGCGTGAATCCGACCACGACCCAACCCACCTGGGCGGTCACGATCCAGCGGATGTTCGCCGTGCAGACGGCACGGTACGAGGGGGACTCCAGGGAGGCGCGCCACCACTGCAGCACGATCGCGATGCGCATCACGACGTATCCGAGCACCATCACGCGCAGTTCGAGGTGTCCCCCCTCCTCGACGGAGTGGAACATGGCCGGCAGGCCGAGTGAGAACACGACGACGCCGATCATCTGCACCATCGTCAGCGCCCGGTCGAGCCAGTCGTCGGTACCGAAGGCGGAGGCGAACCAGCTGAAGCTGATCCACGCGACACTGATCGCGAACATCGCCAGTACGAACGCGGTGACCGCCTGCCCCGGATGCCCCTCGGCCGCCATCTCGGCGAAGTGGGAGGCCGCCGTACCGACCGCGACCACGAAGGTCAGGTCGAACAGCAGCTCCAGTGGGGAGGAGGACCGGGCGAGTTCCTCCGGGTCACGGCCCGTCATGGGCACCAGGCGGTGCGCCGGCTTGCCCTCGTCGGTGCCGACCCGGTGCGCGGAGTTCATGGACGGCATTATGTTCGCTGATCCCCTGCTGTCCGATGACCCCGGCGCGGGTCGGACCACCCGACGAAGGACGCATCGCGGAGCGGGGTGGGGGAGCGGCACGCGTGGCTGAGCTGGATGGATGTCGCCTCATGCGGCGCGCCGCGCCCGCCGACGGACACGGCAAGCGGGTCCGGGTGACGCGTGGTCAGGCGCTGTGCCGAGTAGGGACGGTCGGGCGAACGCCCCCGCGTGGTGTGCCCTCGCCGACGCGTCTGCAGCGTCGCGTGTCAGGCCCCGCGAGCCCGGCGTGATCCGAAAGGGAGGCGCTAGCATACGGACCATGCCGGACGCCTTGCCCCGCCCCGAGCCATTCACCCCGCAGACCGCCCCCGCGGCGCTCGAGGACCTCCGGGCACGGCTGCGCGCGACGCGCTGGCCGGACGCGCCCGAGGACGCCGGGTGGTCACTCGGGACCGACCTCGTCCACCTCCGCGAACTCGTCGCCTACTGGGCGGACGAGTTCGACTGGCCCGCGCAGGAGGCGGCGCTCGCCCGGCTGCCCCACTACCGTGTTCCCCTCGGCGGCCACGGGATCCACTTCGTGCACGTCCGGGCCGCCGGTGCGCCTGCCGGGTCCGCCCTGCCGCTGGTCCTCAGCCACGGCTGGCCTGACTCGTTCTGGCGCTACGCGAAGGTCATCCCCCTCCTCTCCGACCCCGGCGCACACGGCGCCGATCCCGCCGACGCGTTCGACGTGGTGGTGCCCGACATGCCGGGCTACGGGTACTCCGACCGCCCCACCGGCCAGCCCCTCGACTCCATCGCCGTCGCCGGTCTGTGGGCCGAGCTGATGGACGTCCTCGGCTACGCACGGTTCGGCGCGGCGGGCGGAGACATGGGCAGCCACGTGAGCCGCTACCTCGCGCTCGACCACCCCGACCGGGTCGTGGCCGTCCACCGCACCGACGGAGGGCTGCCCGTCTTCACCGGCGACCCCGCGGACCTCGCGCCGGAGGAGAGGGCCTGGATCGAGAGCGCCGCGGCCTGGGGAGCGGCCGAGGGCGCCTACGCCGCCATGCAACGAACAAAGCCGCAGACCGCGGCCTTCGGCCTCAACGACTCGCCGGCCGGGCTCGCCGCGTGGATCGTCGAGAAGCTCCGGGGCTGGAGCGACTGCGACGGCGATGTCGAGCGGAGCTTCACGAAGGACGAGATCCTCACGAACGTCACTCTCTACTGGCTCACGGGGACGATCGGTTCGTCGATGCGCATGTACCGCGCGAACGCCGCGATCCCGCCCACCCAGCACGCCCGCCGGGTCGAGGTTCCTTCCGGCTTCTCGCTCTTCCAGGGCGACGTCGTCCGCCCACCGCGGGCATGGCTCGAGCGCACGACGAACGTGGTACGCGTGACGGAGCCCCCGCGCGGTGGGCACTTCGCGCCGTTCGAAGAGCCCGAGCTCTACGCGCAGGAGCTGCGTGCGTTCTTCCGCCCCTACCGGGCGGCGGCGACGGACTGACGGCGGCAGCGCTGCGGACCTCCGAGAGGGAAGCAGCACGACGGGGGTGCGGTGCCGCCGGGTCCCGCACGACCCGCGGCAATCGGTACAGCGGAGCGTGGAGCTCAGAGCCCGGTGACCTTGGCGCTCGCCGACAGCTCGTAGACCAGGGTGACCGTCCGGTGCCCGTTGGGCGGGAGGGTGACGTCCCAGCGGGCGATGCCCTCGGCGTCGACCGCATCGGGCGCGGGGGAACAGGCTTCCTCGCGCATGCGGACCTCCACCGCGGAGACTTCGGAGACCGGGAGCCGCTCCCGCAGGGCGACCACCTGGTCGCCCTGCTCTCCGGGGGCGGAGAACCGGGACAGGTGCAGTCGGATCGTGCGCGTGATGACGGTCCGCTGGGTGATTCCGGTGGAGTCGCGTGACTCCTCGGCCTGCCGGACCACCCGGTGGTCGTCGCAGCTGCCGAAGGCGAGCTCCACGGGGGCGCCGGGGGCGGTGAAGTCCTGCGTTCCGCGGCCGCTGAATCCGCTGTCGCGGACCAGGTCCACGGGTCCGGCGAGCAGCGCATGGCCGGCCACGTTGTCGAATCGCACCACCCGGGTGACCAAGGGGGACAGCTCGGGCGAACAGGCGTACTCACTCTGCGCGGCCGTGGTGAAGGTCGACAACGGCACGCGGTGCGCGTGGCCGTCACTGGGCACGGAGACCGGCGCCGGGGACCGCAACACCCGTGCTTCGCCGCCGTCGTCGACCCCCGGCAGGCCGAGCACCGGGGACGGACCGAGATTCCCGATCTCCTCCTCGCGCAGCTCGATGTCGACCGTGCGGCGCTCCGCGACGGACCGGTCCGTGAGGGTCAGCCGGTCCTCTCCCAGGCGCGGCGGATCGGTGGCGAGGGCCGAGCGCGCCGTCGACAGCGTCATCCGTACGTCCGACCAGTCCTCGCCGGTGCGCTGCCAGATCATCGCGTCGGTCTCCAGCGTCAGGGAGTCCCCGTCGAGCACGGCACGGTACGCGGGACGCCACAGCGCACACGGGGTGAGGTGGCTCAGGCGCAGCCCGACGGGCCCGGCAACCGCCGTATCCACGGTCAGCTCGATATGGCCGACGAGCTCGGCGGGCTCGTCCTCGGACACGTAGAGGGCTCGCTGCGCCTCCCCGAGTTCGTCGGCGACGGCGACCAGCCGGGCCTGCGCGGTGCGGAGTTGCTCTCCGCACGAGTCGCGCTCGCCGTCCACCCGGTCCAGTTCGCGTACCCAGCGGGGTCCATCGGTCTCTCCGGAACCGGCACCTTCGCCGATCTCCCGCAGCAGATCGGCGGCAAGGCGGCCGAGGAGGTCCCGGCGGGCCTGCAGCCGGTCGCGCCGCTGTGCCAGGGCGAGCTGTTCCTCCTCGAGCGCGTGTACCCGACGACGCAGAGCGGAGTCGTCATCCGTGTCCGGCTGCGGCCCGCGCGGCGTCCAGCTGCGGGTGATCCGCACGTCGAGTACGGCCGCCGCATGATCGGCGGTCAGCTCGGCGTGGAGGGTCCGGTCGACGGCCGTCGCGCTGACCGGTCCGAGACGCAACCGGTGGACTCCGGCCTCCAGGTCGAGTACGACGGCACGCTCGACGTGGGCGCGGTCCTCCAGACAGGTGACGGCGGTGACGGGCAGGGCGATCGGCTTCGGGGCTGTGGTCATGGGGTGTGTCAGCTCCTGCGGTTGCCGCCGATGAGGGCCTTGCCGGCCGGGATTCGGATCTCGTAACCGCCGTCGAGCACGGCGGAGCCGCCGACGGGCAGGTCCACCCGCCAGACGCGGGTGCCCGGGGCATGGCGATCGGACCCCTGGCTGTCCTCGCCAGTCGTCCAGTCGGCGCGTTCCACGATCCGGACATCCGGTTCGGAGGTGACGGGCACCCGCTCCCGGACCTCGAGGGTGATCGGCGTCGAGAGGCGGTTGGCCAGCTCCACATGGACGCGGTGGTCGAGCACGGTGGTGTTGTTGCGCAGGCCCGAGGTGGACTCGTGGAGGTTCGTACGGCGGGTGACCTGAACGCCCTCGGCAGGTCCGAGCCCGACCTGGCAGACGCCACCGGGGGCGACCGTGGGCAGTGCGGCGGTCAGCAGGAAGTCGTCGTCGACGGTGACCTCCACCGGGCCCGCGAGCAGAGCCTGGTCGGTGGCGTTGGAGAGTACCAACGTCGCGTACACGGTCGGTTCCACGGACGGCAGACACAGGTACTCGGTGTGCAGACCGACCGGGATCTCGCCGACGGTGATGGTGTGCCAGGTACCGTCCGACGGAATGTCGGCGCGGGCGGCGGGATCGAAGCGGTGGTCGAAGGAACCCGCCGACTCGCGGGGCCGCACGGAGTGCCCGGGCAGCCGCAGCGCCGCCACCGATTCGGCGCGGCGTCGGTGCTCGGCGGTCACCGCGTCGAACGGCGAGCCGGGGAACAACCGGCCCCTGCGACCGCCCGGCTCGTCGGGGCCGCACAGGACGAGGCCGGCGTAGTCGAGCTCGGACACGCTCGGCCGCGGCGGACCGGCCGCCGGTACAGGAGGTGGCGGCGGCAGTGCGGATCCACCAGGAGCCGCGGGTGCCATGGGGGCGGGGGCAGCGAAGGGCCGGCCCCCGGAACTCCGACTGGAACCCGGAGCCTGGACCGGCCGAGCAGCGGCAGGCATTGCGCCGGTGAAGGCCTCGGGGAAGGCCCCGCCCGCGCCACCTGGCACAGGAAACGCACCGGTGGCCGCGCCGTAGGCCTGCGGTGCAGGCGGCGGTGGCGGTGGCGCGACGGGCCAGGACGGGGCGGCGACGGAGACGGGCACCGCGGTGGTCGTGGCGGGGCGAGGGCCCGCCGCGTCGTAGCCGGCGAACAGGTCCGCGAGCCCGGCCGGGGGCTCGCGCCAGCCGGACGGCGCGGAGGCGGGTTGACGGCGTCCGATCCGGATCGAGCGGAGCCTCGGCAGGTCGGTACCGCGCCGCAGGTCGGCCGTGGCCAGGGCGATGGACACGTCGGTCCAGTCCTCGCCGGTGCGCTGGGCGACCGATGCACGCAGCACCAGACGGCCGCCGCGGTCGCCCTGACGGTGAGTGAGACGGTAGGCCGGCACCCAGACGGCGCCCGGCACCCCGTACTCCAGTTCCAGTTCGATCTCCGCGTCTGCGTCCACGCCTCCGTCACCGGCGCCGGAGGCGTCGACGATCACGAAAGCCGAGACCGTGGTCTCCACGTGTGCCGACGGCGCGTCCGTGGAGGCGCGGGCAAGCCTGTCCTCGGTGACGTCGAGCTCGTGCTGGATACGGCGTAGCGCCTCCTCCGACCCGACGAGGCGGGTGTGCAGTCCCGTCAGCCGCTCTTCCACGAAGCCGGCGAGCTCCAGCCACGCGTCGACCGGGGTGCGACGGTGCTGGTCCTCACGCCTGCGGGCCGGCGGGACCGGATGCAGAGCCCTGACCTCCTCGATCAGGCTCACCAGGTGCCCCCGGCGATGCTGCGCCGCCGCGTACTCGTCGCGCAACTGCTCGACCTTGCGCTGCAACTCGTCGGGCGCGGACGTGCCGAGCGGCTCGGCCTCGACCTCCACGCGGGCCTCGCTGACGCGGACCCCGGGGGTACCCAGAACACGGGCCCGCAACGACCCCGGGTCCAGCGAGCGGGGGAGTCCCGTCACCCGCACCCTGCCGCCCGGCGGGACACTGCCCCGGGCCAGGCGGCGGCAGACCGCACCCTGCTCGTACACCACCACAGAATCGAGGGTCGACCCCCACCTCTGCGCTGCCTCGGCCGTCATGTCTTCCGCTCCCCCCGGTCGGTGCTGGGCGAAGCCTACGCCCGGAGGCCCCGCCGATCCGCGTCGAGTCCCGATGCCGGTGGACTGCCGTGCGGTCGGTGCGATGGCGTTGTCCATGAACGTGGTTACGGCGGTGGTGGTGCCGGGAACTTGTCTCCCGGCGCTTTGCCCAGCGAAGCCGGGTCCGGGACCGGGTCCGGGACCGGGCCAGGCTGCACCGCGTCATCCTGGACGAACTCGGCAGGCGGGGTGAGGTGGACCGGTCGCGGGGCGCGATCGACTCCGTCAGCGTACGGGCGGCAAAAGGGGGTCCCTGACCGGACCGAATCCGACCGACCGTGGCAAGTTGGGATCGAAAATCCACCTCATCACGGACCGGAACGGTCTGCCGTTGTCGCTGGGGATCTCCGGCGCCAACATGCACGACAGCCTCGGACTGAAGCCGCTCGTGCGAGGGATCCCGCCAATCCGCTCACGCTGCGGACCCCGTCGCCGTCGCCCTGCCAAGCTCCACGCCGACAAGGGCTACGACTACGACCACCTGCGCCGATGACTCCGCCAACGGGGCATCCTCCACCGTATCGCTCACAAAAGATCGAGTCGTCCGAGCGACTCGGCCGTCATCGCTGGGTGGTCGAGAGGACCGTGTCCTGGCTGTCAGGCTGCCGACGACTGCACCGCCGCTACGAGCGGAAGCCGGAGCACTTCCTCGCCTTCGTCGGTATAACCACAGCCCTCATCTGCCACCGGCGCCTCGTCCGCACGGACGAGCCGAACCGTCACTACGAGGCCGCTCCGACGCTGGTGGCCCAAACACGCAAGGGCACGATCTCTGCCTCGGCCGCAGTCTGTTCCGAGTGATGGTGCACCTCAACCAGGTCAGACCGGGTGATGACGCCCGGCTCGCTGTCGGTCAAGAACCCTTCAATGATCCGCCCGAGATCGCCGGAAAGCACATAGGCACCGCAAAACGGCAACTCATCTGGAGGCACCGAACCGGTCGAGCACCGGAGCTGCACGGCCTGCTCGTCGTGCCACACATAGAACGTCGCCGCCCCCGGAAAGCCCAGCTCGCGGACGCGGTCCCGGATGGCGGTAGCGGTCCGTTCGAAGACAGCCACTACCTCGGAGACGGACAACGACATCCTGTCTTCGTCCTCCGCCCCCAGCGACCACGTGTTGGTCTCCCACTCCACTCGCCGGTTGGCAGGTTCCAGCATCAGGGGCTCGTCCCCTACCTCGGCAATCCATGTCAACAGCACCCCAGCAGTATCCCCGGGCAGTTCCGGTCCCCAGAACCGCCATAAGAAGCGGCGTCTTGGTGAGCGCCGACGGACGCTGCCGACGCTGTCCCTGATCGTGACACCGGGCCGGGCTCACGCGGCGGACGGCCACCGGTTTTCGACGAAGAGCGGTACAAGAGAACGAAACACCGTCGAACAGGCCGTCAACAAGCCCAAGCACGCCAGGGCCGTTGCCACCAGATACGACGCTACGTCTACCTCGGTACCGCAACCGCAGCGGCGCCGGCCATCTGGCTCGGGCGTAAACCACCGCAAGATCGCGCACGGGCCCCCGACGAGATCAGACGGGCTTGGCGGGCAGCCACGACCGACCCGTTCCCCTCGTTCGTCTACCGTGCGCCCCCTTGTTGACGCTGCGCTGCCACGTCAGCTGTGAGGCGCAAGCGGGGCGGCCGTCTGGTCGGCGGCTCGGGCGGTCCGGCCGGGCAGCACCGTTCAAGCTCCCCCGACGTCCCCGGTGCCGAGAGCCCAGGCCTCGATGTCGCGGTAGTGGATCGGTCCACGGCTGCGGCCGACATTGCTGCCGACCAGGTGCAGGCGTTCGGCAGGCCATCGGTGGCCGGCGAATGCGGCGAGCCCTGCGGCGATTTCCACCGCCGAGGATCGATCGCCTCGGCGTGCACGGGCCAATGTCAGGTGCGGGCGCAGGGGCCGATCCTCGAAGGCGACACCGCAGCTCTTGACCGCCGTACGCACATCGGCCGCGAGCATGTGCAGCGCATCGAGGTCGCCGTCGATCCCGCTCCACAGCACCCGGTCGTCGAAGCTGCCGCTGCCGCGCAGTGCCAGGCGGGGTGGTCGGTGGTGCGCTGCGAGTTCGGCGAGAGGCGAGCGCAGCAGCGGAACCGTCTCTGCCGGGAGTTCCCCGAGGAACGCCAGGGTGATGTGCCAGTCCTCGATGCGATTCCACCGCATCTGAGGGTGCGTGTCATAGGCGGGGCGCAGCTCTCGGGCGAGTTCTTCTTTCGCCTGGTCGGGCGGGGCGAGAGCGATGAACACGCGAACGGTCGCGGGCTGAGTCTGTTCGTTCACACCGGACTTCGTACCGCATCCGGACGGTCGAGGTGACGGGCGGGGTGGGACGCGGTGGGACGCGGTGGGGCAGGGCGTGACGCGGTGAGCCGGTTTGCCGTCACAGCTCACCGGCCAGGAAGTGCCGGACACCGGATGCGAGCGTGGTCATCTGCTCTCCGGCCTCGAGCCAGGTGGTCACCGGGGCGCTCCATCCGCCGACGGCGTCGGGCCAGGGGCGCACCGTCCAGGTCAGTCCGACGTGCCCCTGACCGGAAGGCGGCCGACACCGTCAGGTCGCCGTCATGCGTCTGCCAACTCCGTTCGCCGTCCCGTCCTCGGAAGTCCGCGGCGATCTGCTCGAGGAAGGGTGCGAGGTCGCTGTCCCAGGCCCAGCGCCCACTTCGTCGACGCGAGCGGTCAGGCCGGGAAAACAGATCGACGGGCCCGGTTCGGCGGTTGATCATGCGAGGGTAACCGCTCCAGCCGCCCGGAGGTTCCGTGGGATCCAGAGACGCCGACATCGACTTCACCTTCGCGCGTCCGACCACCGTGCGCGCCGTCCTGGACTCCCTGGCTGCGGCCGGTTGGTCCGCCGCGCAACGGGGTGACCACGTCTCGTACATGGTGAACGACCCGGACGACATGTACGAGTGGTACGACAGCGCGGCCGACCGTATCGACGAGGTGCTGGGGAACCTGGACGCGACGGCGAACGAGCCGTACACCGTGGCCCTCGGCATCTACCACTCGGAGGCGAAGACAGGCGGCATGCTCATGTTCCAATCCGGTCGCACGGACGTGTCCTTCATTCCTGCGATCGACCGTCGGCGCATTCCTGTGGCGCCGGAATTCACCGACCTTGCCTGGTACCTGCACGCGCTCGTCCCCGCCCTCGTGACGGCGGGCCTCAGAGGGTACGAGGCTCATGAGATCCGCTACTGACAGCGTCGCGCCAGCAGGTGGTGACGACGTGCGACCGGATTGCCCGCTCGGAGGCGGCCGCGACTCACCGCTACCGTGTGGCATTTGAGTGCATGGCCGTCAGTGCCCGCAACCGACTGGAGTGGTAGGTGCCATGAGTGAGATGTGGACCGGCGAGAAGGTGCGTCTGCGAGGCGTCGAGGCGGACGACTGGGAGTCCTTCCGTGACCTGGCCCAGCACACCGTGGACGTCCGCAACGCAGACCTGGTCGAGCCCCCGCGCTCGGACGGGAGCTATCGTTCCTGGACTGCTGAACGTGCGGGGCGTCCGCCGGGGGGTGAAGCATTCCGGCTGGTCGTCGAGGTGCTGGACGACGGTGCGTTCGCAGGGGCTGTGACGGTCGGAGAGACCGACACCCGTGCCGGACGATTCAAGACCGGAATCGAGATCAGCCGGGATCATCGCGGGAAGGGGTACGCGGCTGAGGCCACCGAACTGGTCCTCACCTACATGTTCGCCGAGCAGCGCCACCATAAGTGTGAGGTAGAGGTCTACGCATTCAACGACGCCTCCCTCGGCCTCTACCGCAGGTTGGGATTCGTGGAGGAGGGGCGGCTTCGGCAGCATGAATTCTTCGCCGGCAGCTATCACGACGTCGTGCTGTTCGGTATCACCGCCGCCGAACACTGGGCCGCACACCCCTACCCGGCTCTGCGGTGACCGCGCACTCGGAAGCGAAACCGGAACCGGAACCGACCAGCGGATGCGCTCCGTGTGCCGCGCGGCTCGTGGGTGAGGTGAGCTCGATCGGCGGCGAGCCCTGCGCAGACGGATGCTGGCGTGAAGATCTGAACAGTGGTTCACTTGTTGCATGGCCTACCGCAAGACACCCGCTGTGCAGGACCGCCTCGCCGCCGCCAGGGAGCACCTGGTGGAGCAGGCCACCGTAGTCGTGGCCGATGTCGGCTGGGCGAACGCATCCGTCACCGTGGTCGCCGCGGCGGCCGGGATGTCGGTCGGTTCGGTCTACCAGCACTTTCCTTCCAAAGGCGCGCTGGCCGTCGAGGTCTTCCGCCGCGCATCGGGACGGGAGGCCGAGGTGCTCGGCAAGGTCCTCACGGAGGGGGGCCGTGACCCGGTCGAGCGGCTCGCGCTGGGCGTCGGCGTCTTCGCCCGCCGCGCCTTGGAGTCCCCCGGCCTGGCCCACGCCCTGCTTGCCGCCCCGGCCGAACCGGCGCTCGGCCAGGAGCGGCTGGGGTTCCGGCGTCGCTACCGCGAGGTCTTCGCCGAGGTGATCCGCGAGGGCATCCACACGGGCCTGCTGCCCGACCAGGACCCGGAGGTCACGGCAGCCGCGCTGACCGGCGCGATCGGCGAAGTGCTCGTCGACCCACTGTCCGCTCCCGCCGAAGGCGCCGACGCCGGCCATCTGGTCACCGAGCTGGTGGCGATGGCCCTGCGCTGCGCGGGTGCTGCCACACCGCTCGATGCCAGGCCGGACGCCACGGCCGACGCCGGCCAACTGTGACCACGCCCGGGTACGACCCCCGAGTCCGGAGGA
Organism: Streptomyces sp. NBC_00887; assembly: GCF_045207585.1. Taxonomy (NCBI): domain Bacteria; kingdom Bacillati; phylum Actinomycetota; class Actinomycetes; order Kitasatosporales; family Streptomycetaceae; genus Streptomyces; species Streptomyces sp. NBC_00887. Next base: position 2,468,614 of record NZ_CP108788.1, on the reverse strand, counting down.
CCGTGATGACCACGACAGCAGACGCCGCACTGCGCAGCGACCCCACCGGACGCACCCATGAGGTGACCAACCAGCCGCCACCGCTGGTCGGCCACGACGTCGCCGACGACGCCGTACTGCTGGAGGGAGTCCACCGCGAGGGCGCCGGGTGGTACGTGGAGGACCTGCACCGCATAGGCCGGCTGGCAGGCTCGGAGCAGGTCCAGCGCTGGGCCGAGGAAGCCAACCGCAACGAGCCGGTGCTGCGCACCCATGACCGCTACGGCAACCGGATCGACGAGGTGGACTTCCACCCGTCGTACCACGCGCTCATGGAGGTGGCGATCAGCGAGGGCCTCGGTGGCGCGCCGTGGGCGGATGCGCGGCCCGGCGCCCATGTGGCGCGCGCGGCGGGCTTCATGGTGTGGAGTTCGGCCGAGCAGGGGCACGGCTGCCCGGTCTCGATGACGTATGCGGTCGTCCCCGCCCTGCGCTCGGCGCCGGAGCTGGCCGCTCTCTACGAGCCGCTGCTGACGAGCCGGACGTACGACCCCGGTCTGCGTACGCCCGCAAGCAAGAGCGGCCTCCTCGCGGGCATGGGCATGACGGAGAAGCAGGGCGGCACCGATGTGCGGGCCAACACCACCGTCGCCACCGAACAGCCCGACGGCACCTGGCGGCTGCGTGGCCACAAGTGGTTCACCAGCGCCCCGATGAACGATGTGTTCCTGGTGCTGGCCCAGGCTCCGGGAGGGCTGTCCTGCTTCCTGGTTCCGCGAGTGCTCCCGGACGGCAGTCGTAACACCTTCCGCATCCAGCGGCTGAAGGACAAGCTGGGCAACCGCAGCAACGCCAGCAGCGAGCCGGAGTTCGACGACACCGTTGCCTGGCCGGTGGGCCGTGAGGGGCAGGGTGTGCGGACCATCATCGACATGGTCACGATGACCCGGCTCGACTGCATCCTGGGCTCCGCGTCCGGGACCCGTGCCGCGCTCGCGCAGGCCGCCCATCACGTCAGGTACCGCTCCGTGTTCGGCACCAACCTGATCGACCAGCCGCTGATGCGCAACGTCATCGCCGACCTCGGCATCGAGTCGGAGGCGGCGACCACCCTGGCGCTGCGGATCGCGGGAGCGACCGACCGTGCGCAGCGCGGCGACGCGGGGGAGCGGGTGTTCCTGCGGCTGGCCACGGCGGTCGGCAAGTACTGGGTGTGCAAGCGCCAGCCGGCGGCGGTCGCCGAAGCCCTGGAGTGTCTCGGCGGCAACGGCTACGACGAGGCATCGGGAATGCCCCGGCTGTACCGGGAGGCACCGCTCAACGGTCTGTGGGAGGGCTCGGGCAACGTCAACGCACTCGATGTACTGCGCGCCCTGACCCGTGAACCCGAGTCCCTCGACGCCTTCGGTGCCGAGATCGACATCGCCGCGGGTGCGGATGTACGACTCGACGCGGCCTGGCGGCAGTTGCGCGGCGAACTGGTGCTCACCGAGGACGTGGCCCTGCGCGCCCGCAGGCTGGTCGAGCGCATGGCGCTGGTGCTGCAGGGCTCCCTGTTGGTCCGACACGCCCCGGCCGCCGTCGCGGACGCGTTCTGCGCCTCGCGGCTGGCCGGTGACCAGGGCCTGGCCTTCGGCACGCTCCCGGCCGGCGCCGATCTGCCCGGTGTCATCGCCCGGCTCCCGGGGGCTTCCGGCTGACTCCGTTTCCGTAGACCCGGGGCGGGTCATCGACGCACGGGAAGCATTGATTCAGGCTCCGACAGCACTTCCGCCCGCGGTGGTGCCGGCGGACACCATGCTGCGTCGAGGCCACTGGCAGGCTCGGCTGCCCACCGATGTCACGAAAACGGGTCGATGGTTCGTCATGCAGGAGAGCGGCATCCCCTGACGGACCGCTCAGGAACGCTACGCACCACAGAAACGGAGAAATCGTGTTCGCCGCCTATGTCACGGTCACCATCCTCGGCGCGGTCTTCAACGGCGCCGCGGCCGTCACCTACCTGATCGGCCACGAATACCCCAAGACCCAGGCGGACATGAAGGGGCTGGACCGGAAGTGGGTACCGGTGCTCGGCATACTGCTGGCGGCGGGCACCGTGGGGCTGCTGGCCGGCCTGGCCGTGCCGCTCCTGGGAACTCTCGCCGCCTCGGGCCTCGTGCTGTACTTCATCGGCGCGATCATTGCCCATCTGCGGGTGGGGTCCCGCAACATCGTGGGCGGGATCGTGTTCCTCCTCACCGCGGTGGCCGCCCTGGCACTGGGCCTGGCCCACCACGGCGCCTGGTAACCGGGGCCCGGAGTCCGGCACAGAGACCGGACTCCGAGCCCGACCCCCGAAAACAACCCCAAGCCGGTCGGAGAACTCGGAGGTTCTCCAGCCGGCTTGGGCACTCGCTGCTCCGTCGGCGGCTCTGTCTCCGGTGACCGTTACGCCGGGTCGATGCGGGAGACGCTGCCGGCTATGCCGAGCACGTACAGCTCGCCCTTGCAGCCCTCCACCAATGAGACGGTCTCGCCGCCGTTGACTCCGAGGTCACTCACGCCGGTCACCGTGCCGTTCTCCATCTGCAGGGCGCGGACGGTGCCGTCGCAGTAATCGCTGAACACGTACTGACCCTTGAGGTTTGGGATCGCCTTGCCCCGATAGACGAATCCGCCGATCACCGAGCAGCCCAGCCCGTTGCGGTCGTACTCGTGGACAGGCGGGACGTGGTTCGCGGGCTCCGTGGCGCCTCGGAAGGGGTGGGTGCCCTCCATCTGGGACCAGCCGTAGTTCTCACCGCCCTTGCTGTCGGCGGGGGCCCAGTCGATCTCCTCCCAGTCGCTCTGGCCGACGTCACCGATCAGCAGGTCGCCCGTACCCGCGTCGAAGGAGAACCGCCACGGGTTGCGCAGCCCGTACGCCCAGATCTCGTCCCTGGCGTCGGGGTCGTCGACGAACGGGTTGTCCGGCGGGATCGCGTACGGCTTGCCGCCCCTCGGGTCGATCCGCAGCATCTTGCCGAGCAGCGTGTCGAGGTTCTGCCCGTTGCCGTGCGGATCGCCGCCCGCGCCGCCGTCGCCGAACGCGATGTAGAGGTAGCCGTCGGGGCCGAACTTGATGTCGCCGCCGTTGTGGTTCGAGTAGGGCTGCGTCTGGGTGAGGACGGTGCGACGGGTGTTCGGCTGGATCTTGCCGCCCCGTACGGCGAACTCGTCCACGGTGCTGGTTCCTTCAAGGTTCGTGAACGAGATGTAGAAGTGAGCGAACCTCTTGTCGAACGCGACGCCCAGCAGGCCGCGTTCGCCATCGGTGGTGGTCTCGCCGGAAATGTCGAGGACGGGCCCACCGAGCCCCTTGGGACCCAAGACCCTTACGGTGCCCGCACGTTCGGCAATCCAGACCGTGCCTCCGGGGCCGGCGGCTCCTGCGGACGGATTCTGGGCCGTGGCGACCTTCTTGAGCGTGACCTTCGCCGCCTGACGTGGGGCGGCGGGCTCGTCGGCGGACGCCGTGGTCAAGGCGAGGGAAGCCACGAGGCAGATGGCGCCGATGATCGCCGAGCTTCTGGTGCGAATTTTCACCGTTACTCCTAGAGGCGGCGAATGGGGAGGTCACCCGGCTCCTCGGGGGAGAGGCAGGTGGGGTCGCCCGCGCCACCACGCAACCTGGGTGGGGGAAGAGTGTGCTCCTGGCCACGGATGAGGATACTGGGACCGCGATGCTTGGTATAGACCAAGTCGCCGTCGGTCTGCCTCGGCACCGAACCGGCGGACCGACGACGCTGTGGCCGACGGACCGTGATGCCGGTCAACGGCGGGTCGCGAGGCCCTGTTCGCCATCGCTCCCGTTGCGCCGGACACGCCCCGGCCGCAGGTCACCGCCCCGGTGCGGGTGGGGCTTCAGGCCGTAAGAGGGCGGGGGTGGGGGCGGCGGCGGGAAAGGCGGAGGCGGCGGAACACGCGGTCGGGCCGGTCCCACAGGTGGCGGCGGCGGAACACGCGGTCGGGCCGGTCCCACAGGTGGCGGCGGCGGGGGTGTGGAGGGTGGACGGCTGGGCTGTCGGCGCTGGAGCCGTGGTGTGACCGGCGGCGGTGGAGCGGGTGGTGGGGCGGGGCGGTTCCATCGGCGACAGCAGCGGCCCACCCGCTCGCAGCCGTGCGATGGTCAGCTCACTGCGGCGGCGTGCGAGCGGGCCGTCGTCGCGTCGGAAGACGAGCCGGATGCCCATGCGACCGAGGTTTCGACAATGAGCACCTGGTAGCCGAGCGCGCGGGCGATCCCCTCGATCCGGCGCTGCTTCGCGGCTGTGATCCGGTCGGGAAGCAGGTCGACTCGGCCGCGGCCGTCGACGTGCGAACGCATCTCGTCCTCGGTCACACGCCGCCGCTACAGGTACCTGGCCGGGAAACGAAGACTGTTTCCAGCAGGGTGTGCAGGGAGTCCCGCTCCTCGTCGCTGAGTCTGTCCAGCCCCTCCTGGGTGGTGCACATCTTCGCGCGAATCGCGTCGGCGACGCGCTCGCCCTCCGCGGTCAGGAGAACGTTCTTGATGCGCCGGTCGCAAGGGCTGGGTTCGCGGCGCACCAGGGCGCGCTTCTCCAGCCGGTCGACGATCCCGGTCATGTTGGAGGCGTCGCAGGTGAGGGTGTGGGCCAGGGCGCGCATCGCGGCGGGGCCCCGGCGCAGCACGGTCAGTGCCTTGCCCTGGCTCGCGGTGAGGTTCTCGCTCGCTGCCGCGACCGTGAAGTCGCCGTAGTAGACACCGAGGGACACCGAGAGCAGCTCCATGAGCTGGGCCGTGTCGATGCGGGCAGTTCCTGTCATGGGGGTCACTTTACCCAGGAAACTTGACAATCTCAAATATTTAGATCTACCGTCTCCTTATTGCTTGAAGTTATCAACCATCAATATTATCAAGTACCTGCGAGGAGCACCTACGTGACCGTCACCGTGTCTTCGGCCCACCGTGCGGCCGAGATCCTGTCCCGGCCCGTCACGCTGAACGGCCTGACCGTCCCGAACCGCATCGTGATGGCGCCGATGACGCGCATGTTCTCCCCGGGCGGCGTCCCCGGTGAGGACGTGACGTCGTACTACGCCCGTCGCGCCGCCGCGGGTGTGGGCCTGATCGTCACCGAGGGGACCTACGTCGGTCACGAGTCGGCCGGGCAGAGCGACCGCGTGCCGCGGTTCCACGGTAAGGACCAGCTGGCAGGCTGGGCGAAGGTCGCCGACGCCGTTCACGCGGCGGGCGGCACGATCGTCCCGCAGCTGTGGCACATCGGCATGGTGCGCAAGCAGGGGGATGCGCCCTACGCCGACGCCCCGGCCGTCGGCCCCTCCGGCATCCGCGTCGACGGCACCGAGGGCACCGGCAAGGCGATGACCCGGCAGGACCTGGACGACGTCATCGGTGCTTTCGTCGAGGCCGCCGCGGCTGCCGAGCGCATCGGCTTCGACGGCGTCGAACTGCACGGTGCCCACGGCTACCTTCTCGACCAGTTCCTGTGGGCGGGGACGAACCGCCGTACCGACGCCTACGGCGGCGACCCCGTGGCCCGTACGAAGTTCGCGGCAGAGATCGTGGCAGCGGTCCGCGAAGCCGTCTCGCCCGGCTTCCCGGTGATCTTCCGCTTCTCGCAGTGGAAGCAGGAGGCGTACGACGCGCGGCTCGCCGAGACCCCGGAAGAGCTGGAGGCGATCCTGGCCCCGCTTGCCGCAGCCGGCGTCGACGCCTTCCACGCTTCCACCCGCCGCTACTGGCTCCCCGAGTTCGAGGACTCCGACCTGAACCTGGCGGGCTGGACCAAGAAGCTCACCGGCAGGCCCACCATCACCGTCGGCTCGGTCGGCCTCGACGGCGACTTCATCCGCGCGTTCGCGGGCGAGGGGGCCGCGGTCGGCAGCATCGACAATCTCCTCGACCGCCTGGAGCGCGACGAGTTCGACATGGTCGCCGTCGGCCGCGCCCTGCTCCAGGACCCGGAATGGGCAGCGAAGGTCCTGGCCGGCCAGGTCGACGGGATGAAGCCGTACGACGCGTCGGCGCTGAAGACGCTGAGCTAGTACTGCGACGCAGATCCGTCGGCAGTACAGGCGGCAGGGCGGGAGCCGAGGACTGAACACCGGGCGCGGCCCGGCAGACAGCTGCCGAAGGCCCCTGTCCGGCTTTACGTGGCGGCAGGCGGGCGGCGGATATGAGGTGATCCTTCGCGCAGACCCAGAGCGCGAAGGATCACCGGTTTTCTGGTGCGCACCCCCGCAGTCGGCCCCGAACCTCAGCAGCGCCGACGCGCACGAACGCACGCGCGGCGCGCTGTGCTGTCGGCTGCGGTGAGAGCCGGCCCGGAAAACCTTTCGACGGCCTTGTGGAGTCCTGACACAGTGGCGCACTATGCCGGAATTCGAGCTTGTGACGGCCGCGGACATGCAGTTGATGCAGGGTCTCGCGCAGCGTGTCACCGCCATCCGCCCGGACCTCGTCAACAGCGACGCGACGTTCGGTGAGCTGGCTTGGAACTGGGGCAAGGGGCACGCAGCCGACGGCGCACACTGGCCGCGTCGCCTGTGGTTCTCCGGTGGGGATCTGGTGGCGTGGAGCTGGGCCTGGCTTCCGCGCCGGGTGAGGCGGAGCGATGGGTCGGTGAAGGACGTCAGCGGTGCCTACCTGGCGTATCAGGTACACCCCGACCACGCCGGGCTGGTGGACGAGGTCATCGACTGGTACGACGGTACGGCGGAGGACGTCGAGCGTACGGTGATGCCGAGCGCCGCCGATGAGTTCGCCCTGAAGCGATGGGCGGCGCACGGTTATGGGACCGACCCGGAATCGCTCGGCGACGCCGGGTCCTGGACCCAGCTCAATCAGCGGGACCCCTCACCGACCTGGAACAACCTGTACTGCCAGAGGGATTCCGCTTCCGCACCGCCGGCGAGGCCGGGCCGAAGGCCGCGGTCCAGGCCCATCTCGACGCATGGGCTCCCTCGACGTACACGGCCGAGGGATACGAGGGCGTCCGGCAGACGGCGGCATATCGCGGCGACCTCCACATCCTGGTGGAGGCGCCGGACGGCACGATGGCGTCCTCGACGATCATGTGGCTCGACGAGGCGAACAGGACAGTTGAGTTCGAACCGGTCGGGACGCATCCCGACTACAGGCGTCTGGGGCTGGGAAAGGCCATGCTCCGGCACGGAATGCATGTGGCGCGGGCTGCGGGGGCCACTCGTGTGATGGTCGCCTGCTTGGGTGCGCCGGGTCATCCCCAGGCGCGCGGGCTGTACTACGGCGTCGGGTTCACGGAGTTCACGCGGGACGCGCCGCTCATCAGAACCAGGACCGCCGGCTGAGGACCGGTCGCTTCGGATAGCCCCCGACGAGCCGCGTCGGCTCGGGTGACGACCTGACGGAAAGGCACCCCTGCTCGAGCGAGGCCGAGAATTCGGGGGGACGGCGTCTTCGGCGTGAGGAAGGGGATGAGTGTGTCCGCGAGCGGCTGGACTAGGGGTGGATGCGTGGCTGGTGTGAGCAGACAGCTTCAGCGATCAGGATTCTGACGTTGTCATTCGTCAGGACTCACGGGTTTCCACCAGGTGAGGACGTCGTCGCTCTCGCAACGGACGAGAGCCACAGGGCGATGGATGCGCTGGTGGACGTGACACCGATTCCTTCCGACCTGACCACCCTCTATCGGGTCCTCTGAGAGGTCTCCTTGCCGGACGTCGGCAACGGGTACTTCATCCATCGCTCCTCCACGGTCGCAGAACACTTCCAGCAGTACGGCAAGAGTGTCCTGGTCATGGGTCACGGTGAGCAGGCGGTCTCCGCTGGGGCTCACCGCCAGCAGTACGGTTCTCGTCGCCGAAGCTCTCGACGGCGAGGCCGTGGCCGTCCCACCGTCCCCATCCCAGTGGGGAGCCGTCCTGGCCTTCGCCGATGGTCAGACCCCATCTGGCCGCGGTCCGGGTGCGGAACGTGGATGGAACCTGCTGCCACCGTGCGTGTCTTGGTACGGACAGTACTGTGCCGTTCGCGACGCCGATGACCAGCCATTCTTCCCCACGGTCGTGACCGGGGCCTCGTCTGCGAGAGAGCCGCTGACGCGGGCCCACATCCACGTGCCGTCCAAGACCGGCGTGTGCATTTCTGCCTTGCCCCACGCCTGCGCAGCAAGCCCTGACAGGAGCCCGGCGGCAAGCGCATCCTTGAGGGGGGATAGATCCGCCGCCGCGTTGCCGGCTGTGCGCATTTCGCGGGCCGCAAGCGAGTGGGGTCGGAATCGTTCGCGGCGTTCAGACGGTGTCCTCCGTGGGCTGGAGAGACAGCCTCACTTCGCCGATCACGATGGAGTATGAGCGGCCCTTCTCCACGGCTGCGCTCCCGTCCGTGAGTACCCGTGAGCGTACTTCAGCGGCACTCTTGTTCAAGCTCCGCTGTTCCGAAGGGCTCAGGCCAACTCGCTCCTGGATGCGCTCGACAGACGTGTTGAGGGCCTTTAGGGCCCCCGCGATGTCGCGCACGTCCCCACCTGCCGATGCAATCCCAGAAACTTCCCAGGACATGTAGAGACCCATGAGGGCAGGATATGACGCCGAGGTCAGCGGAGCATCCCAGGGCTGCCCCGTCGTAGCGACGTGTGATGACCTCCGATGGCGGCGCAGGAAACATCCGCGGAGGCTGAGGCCAAGGTCACGCCCACCTCTTGTTCTCTGGGGAGCTCGTCCGTGCCTCCCGGCCCCACCGGCAGGAACGGCCGCAGCCGCTCCCACTCCAGAAATGTCGGATCATCCCGCGCCATGGCGAGGCAAGGATCCGCCGACGTGATATTCGCAAGGTCGGGAAGATCCCAGGGCTTACGCTCCCGGGTATGACCAAGTTTTTCGCCACGGTGTGCCTGCCGCCGACCGCGCCTCGGAAGGTTCCTCAGGCCGTAGCTGCCATCATGGCGCCCTACGACCTCAACCTCACCGAGGAATGGAATCCGGTCGGCCACTGGGACTGGTGGGCCATACACTCCAGCACGGGCAATGCCTACCTCGTGTTGCCTCCGCACGACGGAGACCGCAGGCTCGTCACGGCCTCAACCGTGCCGCGCAGGAAAGCCAAGCTCGATGCCCTCGGGCCGCTGGAATGCTACGGAGGGCCTCGAGGGCTGCTCGACTTCGCAAGCATGCGGAAACGAGCGGTCCGCGCGCAGGACGCCCTGCTCACCGCTTGGAACGAGCTGACCGCGATACACCCGCCGGCCCGCCCGCTCACCGACTTCCTCGCCCGCCACGAGGCCGACTCGCCAAGGTACTCCCGGGCAGACGCCAGGGAAGAGCATCTGGCCCAGCCGCTGGTCCAGGACGTGGCTCAACGGGCCGTCGCAGGAGATCCGCACTTCGGCACGTCGTTCCTGCTCAACGACCCGGTCGCGTACTTCGCGCAGGAGCATGAGAAAACTCGGCTGTGGTCGGTCCGGTGCGCAGTGCCGGGCTTCGCCCTGGTCACCCTCGATGGCGAGTGGATGGACGCGGACACGGACGGGTACTGGGAACAAGCCAACCGCTATCTCGACGACCTCGACGCCCAGGCTGTCGTCCTCGACCTGCTCTGTCACTCCTGAGTCGACAGACCGGGCCCGACCCATGGAGGTCAGCCCGGGGGAGCCCATGGTCGTTCGGGCAGGCTCCGGGTAGGGCCTTGGTGCGTCGTCGTTCCGGTGGTTCCCTGCTGGTGCACGGGCAGATGACTCGCTGCGTGTCGGGGGCAGTTGGAGGAAGTCGGATGGTGAGGTGTTCGCGCGGCTTCGGCGGGTGCGGACCAGCGGGTGAAAGGTGGGCTGAATCTGCTGGGTGCTGGGCCTGTTGCTGGACGGGCGTCGGAAGGCGATGCCGTTACTGACCCGCCCTGGTCCAGAACTGACGCGGCGCGAACCCTTCGCGCCGCAACCAGTGTTCGGTATAGACGATCCGCTCTGCCTCGACCACCACGAGAGGTCCCGACGAAGGTTCGTCCAGCGCGCGCGACCGCTCGACGTGGTCGGACTGCCAGCGGAATGCAGGCCAGTAGAGCACGAAGTCGGGGTCTTCCTCCGACAGAACGCGAGCCCGCCCGAAGACCTGAGCCCCCCCCCCGGCTGCTGGCCTGCCCGACGAAGGGAGCGAAGATGCCCACTGACATCCGCGGATCAGCAGCGATGCCTTCTCATCTTCGGCGACGCGGGAGCCGTGCTGAACATGACGGCGAAGTCGAGGTGGAAGTACCGCACCGGCGTCGCGAGCGGCCCATCCGGGCCTGCCGTCGCGATCACGCACATGTTCTGCGACGACAGCAGGTTGAGTTCTCTCTCTTCGAGTCGCTCGCGATCGAGGCGCTTCCTCGGGGACGGGCCGGCCAGCCACTCGTTGGGCACAGGCATGATCGAGTGTCCCACGCTTCGACCCTTGCCTGTCCAAGCCTTGCTCTCATCGTTCGAGCGCGCGTCTCAGTCCGGTTCCGACGGTACACGGCCTATCAGGCCGATCTCCTGGAGGGTAACTTGAGGGCCGCGCAACCCATCAACGAGCACACACGTCCTACCACGGCCTTCGACGAAGTAGCACTACGCGATGGGTCGCCCTTCGCCCGATTCGGCCCTCGACGCGGTCACCGTGCGGGAACGCCCGACAGTTCGCCGATACGAACATCCTGATCAACGCTGCCTGCCCGGCGCTCGCCGCCTCCTCCGAGATCGACCGGCTTGTGGAGAAGCCTTCCCGAGCCGTTCTGTGCGCCGTCTGTGGCAACGCAGCCCGCGCCCGCTTGCGCCTGCTGCCGGGTCGCCGGCACCACGCTGAACAATTGCCCCTGGTCGAGACAGGGACGTGTCCGGGCGGCATCGAGGGGAAACCGATGAACAGAGCAGGACGTCGTCCGGATCGTGGAGGGCTGCCGGGCGGTGGTCTCGCGGACGCCACCGTTGCGCTCGCAGGGTCGCTGACGAGGGCGGCCCCGGCGGCGGCCGGAGCTTCGGCGAGTCCGCGCCCGACCACACCCACCGCAGCTTTCGCGCGGCTGATGGAAGGCAACGGGCGATGGGTGAGCGGAGACCTTCAGCACCCCGACCGGGATCCGGACCGACGTCAGCTCCTGGCCCAGGAGCAGGAACCCTTCGGCGCGATCCTCTCGTGCATCGACTCCCGAGTGCCGCCTGAGCTCCTCTTCGACACGGGGTTGGGTGACCTCTACGTGATGCGTACGGGCGGGGAGGCGGTCGGCCCTGTAGTCACTGGTTCAGTCGAGTACGGGCCCATGACCAGTGGCACCACGCTCATCGTGGTCCTCGGCCACCAACGCTGCGGCGCCATCAGAGCGTCGTACGAATCCCTTCGTGACAGAAAGCCGCTGCCCGGGAACCTGCAGGCGATCGTCGAGGCGCTGCGCCCGGCGTACGAAAAGGCAGTCGGGGAGGGCGGCGCCGACCCGGTCGAGGCCATGGCCCGCGCCCAGGTCACGTTGACCGCTGCCGACCTTCGCGACAACAACGACCTCGCCCCGCTCGTGGAGAAGGGCGAACTTGCCGTGGTCGGCGCCTACTACTCGCTCGACACCGGCCAGGTGGAGGTCCTTGGCGGCGCGCCTTCTTGAACCTGCCGGACGAGACGGACGGCAGGAAGGGCCGACTTCGGCGATGCGGTGGTCGCCCCGACGCCGATTCGATTGAACGGGGGCAGGGCGACGACGCGTTGAGGTGGTCGGCCATGACCACTTCACGCAGCCGATGCCACACCCGTAATCGGACGACTGCCCTGGTCGGAGCCCTGCTGATCTGCGTGAGGACCGCGAATGCGCCCGGTACCCGATCATCTTGACCGATGCCGTCCCCTGGCCGGCCCGAGTACCCAAAGCCCGCGTACACCAGCCCCGTGACCAGTACCGTCACGCGACCGGGGGCACACTCGGGAGGCTGCGGGTGACGGGTGCTCGCGCCCAGACCCGGTTTGACCTTGACACCGTGACAAGGTCTTCACTCCTTGCCAAGGAGGTGATCTCGATGACGATCACTCATCAGGACACGGATGCGGTACGAGCACTCCGGGGGCTGGCGGACGACCGTTCGTCCGTGCGACTGCGGGCTGCTCTGGCCGTCGGCACGACGCCCGACCCGCGCTTCGTCGCCAAGCTCATCGAGCGCTGCGCGATCGAGCCTGAGTTCTTCGTCCGCGACATGCTGACCTGGGCGCTCACCAGGCACCCCGTGTCCATGACGCTTCCCGAGCTGCTCCGCGAAGTCCGCTCGAAGCGGGGGCAGGCACGGAGCCAGGCGCTGCACACCCTGTCCAAGATCGGGGACCCGCAGGCATGGCCGGCCATCACGCGGACGCTTCTGTCCGACGCCGACGACGAGGTGGCGCGGAGCGCCTGGCGGGCAGCGGTCGTGCTCGTACCGGAAGGCGAGGAGTCCGCGTTGGCCACGGTGCTGGCGACGCAGCTCGGGCGCGGCGGGCGGGAGACGCAGCTGAGTCTCAGCCGGGCACTGGTCGCGTTGGGTGAAGCGACTGCGTCCGCTCTGCAAGCTGCGACGACGGCCCCCGACCCGCGCGCGCGTGCGCACGCACTCGCCACAGAACGGCTTCTGCGCGACCCGGACGCCGGATTCGAGTCCGCCATCGAGGAGGCGAAGCGCGTCGTGGCCCTGGGCGGGTCCGGCGAGGAGGGACGATAGGGCGTGTTGATCGGTGAGATGGCGCGACGGTCCGGGGTCAGTGCCCGCATGCTTCGGCATTACGAGTCGCTGGGTCTGGTGCGTCCTTCGGGTCGTACCGGTTCCGGCTATCGGGAGTATTCCGGGGAGGACATCCGGCGGATCTTCCACATCGAAAGCCTGCGGTCGCTGGGTCTGTCCCTGCGTGAGATCGGACGCGCGCTCGATGAGCCCGGCTTCACGCCCTCGGCGCTCGTCGGCGACCTCATCCGGCAGACAAGCGAACGCATCGCGGCGGAGACCGAACTGCTCACGCGGCTGCGCCGGATCGATGCCGCGGACCCCGCCGGCTGGGAAGACGTCCTCCATGTCGTTGTGCTCCTCCAGGCACTGGGATCGAAGAGTGCCGACGCGCGCCAGCGCGCTGCCCTTTCCTCGGCCGGCGAGGTTCCGGTGCCGGTGGAGGCTCTGGTCGATGCGGCACTGAGCGAGACGGACCCGAACGTCGCGGGGGCCCTGCGATGGGCGCTGGCGCGAGCGGGCGAGGGCGGCTCGGCACTGCTCGCGGAGGGCCTCCGCTCACCTGTGGCGGCGGTGCGCGCACGTGCCGTTCAGTCCCTCGCCGAGATGCCCGATGCCGAGGCCGCCGAGGGGCTCCGGGTTGCCCTGGCGAACCCCGACGTCGTGGTCCGAGGGTATGCGGCTCTGGCGCTCGGGACACGTGGCACGGCCGATGCGGTTCCCACGCTCATCGACATGATCGTGGAGGGAAGGAACGACACCGATGCAGCCGATGCACTGAGCGTGCTGGCGAGCGGCCCAGCGGCGGCGGATCAGATCGCGACCGGCCTCGTCGACCGCCTTGCCCACGACACCGCTGAAGCGCCTGCACGTGGACGGTTGACCCAGGCTCTGGCAGGCATCCCTGGTACGAGGGCGTCACGGGCACTCGAGGAGCTGTCGCACGACGCGGACCGTGCTGTTGCGGTGACTGCGGCGTACCTTCTGCAGCTACGCGACGCACGGTGACGGACCGGTCCGCCGGTCCCACCCGGCTCGGCCAAGCTCCGCCGCCACCTCACCGCGACGCCCGGCCCCGACCCTGAAAGCAGCCTCGGCAGCTATCGGACCGGGTCCTCGTCAGGCTGTGAGGACTACGGGTGTGGGCGCAGGACCATGAGCGAGGCTTCCGAAGTCGCCACCATGGCAAAGGGGAACCGGTCGAGCTCAAGACAGAGCGCAACATCATCGGGATGGACTCCCTGGCGCACACCCTCCGCCAGTTCGGCGGCGGCGCGCGACGAGGCAGCGCGGCGGAGGAACTCGGCAGCATCCGTCCCGGCCTCAGCGGCTCGTCGAGCGATGTACTGAGCACACGCCAGGTCTTCATCGGCTCGTCCGTCTTCGCCGGTGACCACGAACGTGACACTGCCGCTCCTGCGCGTCCGCAGGAGCCGAGCCGTTGCCTCCGCCACCACGAAGCCGGCGCACAGCACCAGCGACGCCTCCTTGACCGCAAGGGCACCGACCGTCCCTGCCGTGGTCTTGTGCACCACGGTCCGTCCGCCGAGGTCGATGGACCGCAGCATGCCCGGCGAGTTGACGGTGTCGAACCCGGGCGCGGGCGGACCGTCTTTGATCGCCACCCAATCCGGGTGGCGGGCCTTGAGGGCCAGCGCTTCGTCCAGCGACTCAGCAAGAACGATCTTTTCCGCACCCTGGGCAAAGGCCCAGGCAGCCACCGTGAAGGCACGCATGACGTCGACCACGACCGCCACGTCCGGGGTTTCGACCAGATCAGGGATACCGAGGAAACGAGTGTCCATGCCGGTCATGATCGTGCACGCCTGCCCCGAGGCGCCCGCAGTATGGTGCGCATCACCATGACAGCCTCGGTCAGCAAGGAGTCCCGCAACGACACGCAAGCGCAGGTCGAACTCGCCGCCGCGAGCTGCCCCTTACGAGATGCCTGAGCGCGTAGGCGTGTGAAGCGGTGAGTGCGCCCCGAGGGCCGGGTCAGGACCGTGGGCGCGCCGCGGGATGGCGACCCTCGGACGGCGGACTGCACGGGTCGACTCGGAAGGTGCACGTTCGCGGCACTCAGTCGAGACAGAACTCGTTGCCCTCGACGTCCTGCATGGCGAGGCACGACTCGTTGTCGTCATCGGCGGGCAGTAGTCGCACGCGCACCGCGCCGAGCGGGATCAGCCGTGCGCATTCGGCCTCAAGTGCGGCCAGACGCTCTTCACCCACGAGTCCGGTGCCGACCCGCACGTCGAGATGCAGCCGATTCTTGACGACTTTCCCTTCGGGAACGCGCTGGAAGTACAGCCGCGGGCCCACACCCGAGGGATCACTGCAGGCGAACCACGCATCCCGCTCCCCAGGCGGCTGCGAACTGTTGAAGTCGTCCCACGTGGCAAAGCCCTCCGGGGGCGGCGGTACGACGTACCCCAACACCTCACACCAGAAACGAGCGACGCGCTCAGGGTGTGCGCAGTCGAAGGTGATCTGAACCTGCTTGATCGACGCCATCGGTCCACCTTAGAGGCAGGTTCCTTCGTAGTCGCGACGGGACCGCCCGTTGGAGGCCGGGGTCCGGGTGATCGGCTCCCGGACTGTGAACTGCCGGAAATCCGGGCGACAGTCGCCGACCCGGCTGAAACGCTGACCCCATGACCACGCCGCCGACCGCGAGACAACGACTTGCAGCGCTGCACATGTACGCGGCCGTGAACGGTGAGGACTTCACCGGCCAGGACCTTGCTTCCGCTCGCACGTCCCGACTGCGGTTCAGCCGCTGCTCGTTCACCGGGGCAGATCTACGCCACGCCACCCTGGACGGGTGCTGGTTCACGTTCTGTGACTTCAGCGGCGCAGACCTGCGCGGGGCCTCGTTGCGTGCGGTCGGCCTCGCGGGATGCGACCTGCGCGGTGCGGACCTGCGCGACACCGATCTGACCGACGTCGAGTTCGGAAGCGTGAACACCGGCGTGCCTCCCTTCGGGCAGACCGACATGACCGGCGCCCGGTTCGAGGGAGCGTTCCTGCGCAACGTCCGAGCGGAGGGCGCCATCGGATGGCCACCCCGGCATGGAGGGAACGGGCGGAGTTCGTAGTCGCGGGCCAGGTGCCGGTGGTTCATCAGTCGCCCCGGACGCTGTGCCTGTCGATGCCGAGCGCGGCGGCGTGCTCGACGAGGTGCTGACCGTAGGCGCCGTCGAGTCAGGTCGTGCGGAAGGCGGGCTCCCGGAAGCAGGTAGCGGGGGAACGGAGCCCGGGCTACCTGTCGTTGGGGCCCGCCCTCTACGCTCGTGATCATGACGAACGTATTCAGCGACCAGTTCCTGCTCGAGGCGGAACGGCACTCCGTCTGGGGCGCCGCTCAGCTCGAGACGCTCATGGAGTTCCTGCCCGAGGCGCCGTGGAGCGCGGACCTGCCGACGTGTTCGTACCAGCAGGGGGAGGTGCAGATACGGGTCGGTGTCCTTGGGACGTACGACATGGAGGGGGGTTCCTGGCTGTGGGGCTGGGCGAATCCGGGGCTCGGCGGGAGTGAGGTCGTGGCGTTGTCCGCTGCCGTGGCACGGTACGGGCAGGCGCACGGGATTCCTGAGTTCACCGCTGATGAACTCGATCTCTCCGGGTTCGACGATCCTCGGCGGGCCGCCGAGATGCTGGCCTTCGCGGGGATGGGGGTAGCCAACGCTCCCGGGTACATCGGGCAGCCCGCCGGGCCCGGCACTCAGGTGTACTTCCTGCCCGACGACCCCAAGGTGCCGAGCGCCGAGCTCGATCCGGTCGCCCTCCCGCGCGTACTCATGGCCGGGGTCTCACTCATCGGGCGTTCGCCGCGACAGGCCGTCACGGGGTACTTCGAGCACCACGGAGTGCCGCAGCGCGTGGAAGGCGACCGGCTGATCGCCGATCTGCCGACCGGGAACGCCGCCGTCGTCTCCTTCGACCCGATGGGGCGGATCGGCAACATCCGTCTCACGGTCAGCGGTTGACCCGAATCTGGTCGACGAGGACGAGCACGGCAACGTGTTCGGCCTGCAGTTCGGCGAAGACCTCGCGGAGTTTGGGCTCGCTGCTGGGCAAGCACCGGTTGATGACCTTCGTCCCGGCCGGAGGTGAGTGCGGTGGCGTGATGGTCGCTCTTGCCGACGTCCAGGCCGAGGTAGACGTCGATCTCGCCGGTTTCGATCCCGTGCGTGTCCTCCGGTCGTACGAGTCCGGCGGAATTGGGGGCAGTCGCGGAAGCATCCCGTCCGCAGCGCCTCCGCGCCTACAGTGACCAGCATGACCATGGGGGACGAACTGCTTCTACTCGCGGTGGGGACGGGCCGACGGCATCCGCGCATCCGGTCCGAGAGTCGGCTCCGGATCGCCCTGAGTGCTGCGGAGCTGGCCGAACTGTGCCTGGCCGGCCGGATCGCCTTCGGCACCCGCCGGATCGAGATCATCGACCCCGGGCCCGTCGAGGACCGCCGCCTCAACAACGTCCTGCTCGGCCTCGGCCGGACCGTCCCGCCGCCCTCCCTCCACGACTGGCTGCGCCTGACGCCGCGGTCACTCATCAGCGAATACTTCTCCCGGCTGGAGGACCAGGAGGCGCTGAGGTCCCGCCGCCGACGCGACGCGGGCGGACGTACCACGCACGACATCCTCTCCGTCGACCTGCCCCGCCGCCGAGGCGTGTTGGACCGTCTCGACGCAGTGACTCGCTCGGGCCCCGGGACGCCGCCCGCCGAACCGTACGACCTCGCGCTGGCCGTCCTGGTCCGGGTGGCGGACATCGCCCCTGCCGTGTACCCCGGTGTACGGGGCGCCGCAGCCCGTCGTCGCCTGGCCGCCCGTACCGCTACCGGCAGCCCCCTCCTCGCCTCCACGCAGGCCGCTGCCCCGTACGGCGAAGGAGACGCCGGGACTCCGGTCACCCAGACCTTCCTGCCCGCCGGCCAGCTCGCGAACGAGCTCGTCACGCTCTACTCCGAGGTCACCACCGGCGACCAGGGGCTGGCCCACTACCTGGACTCGGGCGGCTGGTCCGACGGTGGCTCGACCAGTCACCACGACTGAGGCACGGGCTCTGAACGGGAATCACCACCAGTTCGTCGACTGTCTCCGCCACGTGGAACACGATCGACCGTCTGGGAATCAGGCGGCGCAGTCCGCTTGCTATCGTGCGTCGATGTCGGCGATCAAGAGTTTCCAAGTCACTTTTGACTGCGCACACCCTGAGCGTCTCGCTCGTTTCTGGTGTGAGGTGTTGGGGTACGTCGTACCGCCGCCCCCGGAGGGCTTTGCCACGTGGGACGACTTCAACAGTTCGCAGCCGCCTGGGGAGCGGGATGCGTGGTTCGCCTGCGGTGATCCCTCGGGTGTGGGCCCGCGGCTGTACTTCCAGCGCGTTCCCGAAGGGAAAGTCGTCAAGAATCGGCTGCATCTCGACGTGCGGGTCGGCACCGGACTCGTGGGTGAAGAGCGTCTGGCCGCACTTGAGGCCGAATGCGCACGGCTGATCCCGCTCGGCGCGGTACACGTGCAAACGCTGTACGACGGCCACGATGCGTGCATCCCGATGCAGGACGTCGAGGGCAACGAGTTCTGTATCGACTGACCACTCTCCACGGGGCGGAGAGGTGGGAAGCCGGCCGACTCCGCGGCGGTACCGGATGAGCAGGCCGGTGGGCCGCTACTGAAACGTGTTTCGACAGTGGAACCCGCGACGGTCGATAGCCTGGTGGGAGACTAGAGTCGGCTGCATGGCAACACCAGCGCTTCGCGCAGTTGAGGCGGACGGGACGACCTGGGACGACCCGTCCGAGGAGCAGCTGCACGACCTGCTTGCTGACATGAGCCTCACGTGGCGATTCGTCGTCGTGTGGCGGCTCGATGCAGGTCTATCTCAACGACGACCTCAGCTATCAGGTGGAATACCGCGAGGGAGGGCCGGACAGGCACTTCCAGACATGGGTCCCCCGCGGGCGCGGGGTCTTCACCGTGGAACCTGTGGCTGCGGTGCTCCAGGGCTGGGCCTCCGAGCGGCCCGGTTGGCGTGATGCCTTTTCCTGGGTCCCGTGGTCACCCGCAGAGCCGTGCGCCCGTCACCACCCCCTCACAGCCACTCCTTGATGGCTGCAACCAGGAAAGTCGCTTCGTAGCGGCGTCATCGCTCCGGCGCGGGTCACTGGGTTCCGGTGGCTCCGGTCACCATGCGTTGATGACCGGCGCGTCGGGTTCGTGCTGCCGCCAGGCCTCGTTGAGGCGCCCGAGCCGGTCGGCGGCGGCGATGCCCCGCAAGGACGCGACCTTGCTGTCCCTGACTTCGAACGCCACGGCGCCCACGACCCGGTCGCCGAGCACGGCCAGGATGGCCGGGGAGCCGTTGACCAGAGCGATGTGGATCGAGGGCGAGCCGCCGGCCAGCCGCCGCTTCGCCGGCGTGGGCTTGAAGCCGGCCCGCACGTAGGAGGCGACCCGCTCGGGCGTCCTGTACTCCAACAGCCGCTTGCTCAGTCCGGCGCCGTCCGAGACCGCTGTGACGTCGTCCGTGAGCAGCGCGACCAGGCGTTCGGTGCGCCCCGACGTGGCAGCCGCGAGGAATTCCTCGACGACCCGTCGCGCGGACGCGGGGTCGGCCTCGCCGCCGCGGGGGCGCTCTGCGGCGACCCGGATCCGGGCCCGGTGGACATGCTGCTGGCTCGCGGACTTGCTGATGTCCAGGATTCCGGCGATTTCGGCGTGGCTGTACGAGAAGGCCTCACGCAGGACGTAGACGGCCCGCTCTACCGGTGAGAGGCGCTCCAAGAGGGTGAGTACGGCCAAGGAGACCGATTCTCGCTGCTCGAAGGTGTCGGCAGGGCCGAGCATCGGGTCTCCCTCGAGGAGCGGCTCAGGCAGCCAGGCACCGGCCACTCGTTCGTGGCGCGCCTGAGCCGATCTGAGCCGGTCGAGGCAGAGATTGGTGACGACCTTGGTCAGCCACGCCTCGGGCACCTCGACCCGTTCGTGGTCTGCGGCCTGCCAGCGCAGGAACGCGTCCTGCACGGCGTCCTCGGCGTCGGCGGCGGAGCCGAGCAGACGGTACGCGAGCGAGGCCAGCCGGCCCCGGCTGGCCTCGAACGTCTCGATGGCTGCGCTGTCCATGCGGAACAGCCTATGCGGCGGTCCTCACGCCGGCCCGGTCAGGCGCGTCGGCCAGGCGGCGCTTGCGCTTCGGCATGCCGAAGGTCGGGTGGGCGATCCCCCACCCCGCGCCCTTGAGCACGCCCGACTTGAGCCGCGCGGCGGTCCGGCCGCCCAGGTACCAGGACTTCGACCGGGCGTCGCCGTCCACCATCTGGAAGATCGCGTCCCGGCGCCCGAGGCTGATGTGGTTGCCGTAGTACTTCATCCCGGTGGTCGGGATCTTGGTGCCTGTCAGACGCGCGATGATCGCGGCGGTCGCCTGCATGTTGGTGAAACCGGCCGAGGCGCAGGACATCGGCAGCGGCCGGCCGTTCTCGCCGATCGCGTAGGCGCAGTCACCGGCGGCGTATACGTCCGGATGCGAGACCGAGCGCATGGTGCGGTCGACGACGATCTGGCCGGTCTCGGCGACCTCGAGGCCGCCGGCTGCCGCGATGGGGTGCACGGAGAACCCGGCCGACCACACGGTCACGTCGGCCGGGATGGACGTACCGCCGGCGGCGATCGCCCGTGTCGGCTCGACGGCTTCGATGCTGGTGTGCTCGTGGACGGTGATGCGGAGCCGGTCGAAGGCCTGCCTCAGGTGACGGCGGGCCTTGGGGGAGAGCCAGGCGCCCAGCTCGCCCCGGGCGGCGAGCGCGACGGAGAGGTCGGGCCGGGACTCGGCGAACTCGGTGGCGGTCTCGATGCCGGTCAGCCCTTCACCGACGACCAGGACGGTGCCGCCCTCGCCCAGGCCGGCCAAGCGGTCGCGCAGACGCAACGCCGAGGACCGGCCGGTCACATCGAAGGTGTGCTCGGCCACGCCGGGGACGCCGTGGTGGGCCACGGAGCTGCCGAGTGCGTAGAGAAGTGTGTCGTAGGCCAGCTCGCCATCGCCTTCCTCGCCGGTCACGGCGACGGTCCTGCGCTCGGGGTCGACGCCGGTGACGCGCGCCAGGCGAAGCCGTACCCCGGTGCCCGCGAATACGTCGGCGAGCTTGCTGAACGCGAGGTCCTGGCCGATCGCGAGCTGGTGGAGCCGCATCCGCTCGACGAAGTCGGGCACAGCGTTGACGACGGTGATCTCGGTGTCGGTGGGGGAGAGCCGACGGACCAGGTTCCCGGCGGCGAAGGCCCCGGCGTACCCGGCGCCGAGTACGACGATGCGGTGCTTCATGACGTTGCTCCTGTCTCGTTCGCGTGCCCTCTGAACGAGAGGGCGCCCGGATTGCTGACAGGAGTCGAATGTGACGTGGGTCACTTGATCGAAGTGGGCGGCCGGGCTCCGGCAGATGCCCCGGAGCCGCATGTACCGCTTACGAGGAGCGCTTGCCCCGTGCTCCCCGCAACGGCGTCAGGTGCTCGAGGGGGACGTCAGTACCGCATGCTCGGCCCGTTCCAACCACGTCATGTACCAGCGGGCGAAGGTCACCGGTTTCCTGTCGTCGTCGAGGAGTGGCATGAGGTCGAGGTCGTCCGCTCGGCGGTCGGACCAGATCGTTCCTCGGTGGCGGCCACTGATGATCAGCCACTCCCTCTGGGCGCAGCCCAGATGGGAGATCAGGGTGGCGCCGGCGGTTCGCTCGGGCGCGAACATGAGGGCGGCCCACTGCTCATCCCATGCTTCGATGGCGTCGTCGAAGTCCTCGATCTCATCGAACTCCTCTTCCTCGGGGCGCTGGGCCAGGAGTTCCTCGAGCGCCTCGGGGTCCGGACCCTGGTCAGGGAACGGCTCGGCGATCGTGGAGAGGTCGGCCAGGTCGGCGCCGTCGCCCTCCCAGCGCCACCGGCCCTGCACGCGCCGCACGTGGAAGAGGCCGTAGGCGGGACCAGCGCCGCCCGCAGCGACCTGGAGGAGGAAGGTCCGGTACTCCTCCGGCAGCCTCACACCTATCTGCTCTTCGAGCTCGGCGACACCGCTTTCGGTGAGCGGCTCGTCCAGGGCCCACCGGTGACCGAGCGACCCGAACACCTTACTGTTCGCCGCCTGAGTGCCCAGCGCGCCGACTCGTTCGCGGATCCCTGCCCACTGATCAACCATGCGGAGACCGTATCCGTCACCACTGACACCAGCGGGTGCCGGCCCGGCCGGTTGCTGCGAGGTCGCCTATCACTCCTGCCGGTACTCGTAACCGGTGAGTAGCTACGCTCTCGCCGGCCGACACGGCGAAGCCCGGCCGCATGCGATCGTGGCCGGGCCGGCGTCCGTGACTGGTCAGGATTCCGGGCAGAGGGTCTTGCGCAGGCCGAAGTTGATGTGACTTCCGTCGTCATCGCTCAGCGTGATGCCGCCGTAGGAGAACCGCTGTGCGGCAGTGTGGTCCGGATTCGTCGCGCCTCCATCGAGGGCCGCGCACTGGTTGCGGGCCGCGTCGATGGCCTTGTCCTCGTCATGGATGAGGTTGCCGTTGACGTCATGGATGGCCTCGAGGACGGCGGATCGTTCGGCACCGGTGGGCTCGGGTGGTATGCCGATGCTCTTGGCGGTGCCGCTGTTGTCTGCGGCACTCGACGCCTCGGGTGCCGTGCTCTCGACGGAGCCGGCCTTGTTGTCGCCGCCCTTGTCGCTGCTGCACCCAACGATGGTGACGGCGAGTACGGCGGCGACGGCCGCGGTGGTGCGGATACGCATGATCCCCCCTGGTGTGACACGAGTGGAGACATGGTGTGGCAGGCGGGGTGCGGGGTACCGCAGCGGTAACAGGGTCGTGACCCGCTACGGACGCGTCTGCAGCGATCCGTTCCTCGTTTGCCGTCACGTGCCAGCGAGTGCATTGCCGATGTCGATGCCGACGCCGATGCAGATCGGCCGCCCCCGCGCCGCCGCACGCGCCTTTCGCTGCACCGACTCGCATGCCTTGTGTGATCTATCGAAACTCGATAGATTGCCATCGAAATTCGATGGGAGGAGTGGGTCATGGGAAAGCTGACAGTGGGTGCGCTGCGCGCCGTGCTCGTGGTGGTGCTCGTCGGTACCGTGTGCGTACAGGCATTGATGGTGTGGGTGTTGGTCAGTGGGAGTGACCCGGAGGACGGGTCGCTCCCACTGACCCCGCTGCGCGTGATCACGGTCCTGGGTATGGTGTCGGCCCAGGTTGCCCTGGTCTGCGTGTGGCGCCTGGTGGCGATGGTGGGACGCGGAACCGTGTTCTCCCACACCGCCTTTCGGTACGTGGACGGCGTGATCGGCGCGATTGTGGCGGCCTCCCTCCTCTGGTTCGCGGTCACGGCCATCAATGCGCCGGGTCAGCGGGAGGACCCGGGCGTCACCGTCATCATGGGCGGGGTGGGTCTGGCCATCCTGGGGGTCGCGCTTCTCGTGCTCGTGCTGCGGATGCTGCTCGCCCAGGCCGTCGCGCGCGATGTCGAAGCGGCGCGGATGCAGGCCGAGTTGGACGAGGTGATCTGATGCCGATCGTCGTCGACATCGATGTGATGCTGGCCAGGCGGAAGATGTCCGTGGGCGAGCTCGCGGACCGGGTAGGGATCACTCCTGCCAACCTGGCGGTCCTCAAGAACGGCCGCGCCAAGGCGGTGCGCTTCGCAACGCTCGCCGCGCTCTGCGAGGTGCTCAAGTGCCAGCCGGGCGACCTGCTGCGGTGGGAGGCCGAGGCCGCCGCGGACGGCGACGACGTGCCCCAGGGCGGGCGTGAATCGCTTGGCGCCACCGGCCCGTGACAGGGCACGTGGATCGCGGACGAGGATCGTCAGTCATCCGCAGCACTCCGTTCCGGGAGCTCGGCTCTCGGGTGCAGTTCTCCTTCCCGACCGGGACGGCTCCAAAAACCCGGTTCTGTGCAGCTAGAACGTCCCCGACGGATCGCGCAGAACCGGTTCTGCCCGGTGATCTACGCAGGTATGAACACGGTCACCCATTCCGCTTCACGCGGCCGGTACCCGTAACGGCCTCTCAGTCCTGAAACGATTGCCGGGACGTGGCCGGCTCCGTAGACGATCGCCACCCGGATCGGCTCGTCGCCGCGCTCCGCGTGTATTTCGCCGAGCGCGGCGAGCAACCGCTGGTCGCGCCGATCCGTGATCGCGTGCATCACAGGGTCGTCGGCCATCAGCTCGGCCCGCAACGTCGACGGCAGATCCTCGACCACCAGGTCTTCATCGAGGAAGGCGCGCGGACCGCGCAGTGCGAACACCAGGCCCATCACCGGAGCCGAGACCATGAGCAGCCAGTACGTCACCCGCGGCAGTGTCTTGAGGTCCGCGCTCGCCTCCTCCGCGGTCACATCCGGGTTGATGACCTCCGCGCCCTCGGGCAGGAGCAGCTCTGCGCGCTGCTCCTGCAGGCCGTTGCGCCGCCGACGAGGGGCGAACCGGTAAGCAAGCGTGAGGGCACTCACTCCGACCGAGTCACCCCGGATTCCCTCCATGACTATGAGGTCGCATTCCCTGAGCCTGCGCCGGACCTGGGCGTAGAACGCCGGCGAAGCCACATGCAGCATCGGGAAGATGACGAATTCGAGTGGCGAACCTTTCCGCCGCATGGTGATCACGGCAGATCGGACGGCGTACCCGGTCACCTCGATGATCTGCACGATCCCCCCGCGAACCCGGCCCGGTTGCTCGTCCACCCGTACCAGGACACGAGCCCGCCCGGGGCCGTGGTTCCCTTTCGGCGCACGTTGCCGCCGGACTGCAGAAGCATCCCGAGCACACCACCCGATCGAACGCGCCATCATGTGCCTCACCAACGGCGCGGCCTGGCCACCGGCTACCTGAAGACCGCCACGGTTGAGGACCCATGGGCCCTCCGGTTTCCCCGCGGTGCGCAACGGGTTGAGCACGGGTGGCGGAGACCGAACCCTGCGCAAAGAGACTGCAACTGGGCCCTGTTGTGCCCAGCGGGGTTACCCGTACCCTCCCACCAGCCGCCGGCGTGGGCAGGTCCGTGCAGCAAAGGGGGTTTTCGTTCCCCAGGTGTACGCCGTGGTGTCACGAACCCACCCCCGGCCGGTACCCCGGGACCGCTGTCCTTGGGGCGCCCCTGATACCCCCCATCACCCAGAGGTCGTCACCCATGGCAGAGCTTGACCGTCGCAGGTTCCTGCAGATCGCCGGAGGCACCGCCGCCTTCGCCATGCTGAACGAGAGCATCGCGAGGGCCGCCGCCATTCCGGCGCAGGGCAGCACAGGAACGATCCAGGACATCGAGCACGTCGTCGTCCTGATGCAGGAGAACCGTTCCTTCGACCACTACTTCGGGGCGATGAAGGGAGTGCGAGGCTTCGGGGACCCCCGGCCCGTACTCCAGGACAACGGCAAGTCCGTCTTCCACCAGTCCAACGGAACGAAGGACATCCTCCCCTTCAACCCGCAGGTCGCCGACCTCGGGATGCAGTTCCTGGAAGGGCTGGACCACGACTGGGCCGGCGGTCACCAGGCCTACAACAACGGCAAGTACGACAAGTGGGTACCGGCGAAGACGGCCACGACCATGTCGCACATGACACGGAACGACATCCCGTTCCACTACGCCCTCGCGGACGCCTTCACCGTGTGCGACGCCTACCACTGCTCCTTCATCGGAGCCACCGACCCCAACCGCTACTACCTCTGGTCGGGCCACACCGGCAACGACGGCACGGGCGGTGGCCCGGTCCTCGGCAACCAGGAGGCCGGCTACGGCTGGAAGACCTACCCCGAGCGGCTGGAGTCGGCCGGCGTCTCCTGGAAGGTCTACCAGGACATCGGCGACGGACTGAACGCCGCCGGGTCCTGGGGCTGGATCAACGACGCCTTCCGCGGCAACTACGGCGACAACTCCCTGCTGTACTTCAACAACTACCGCAACGCACAGCCCGGCAGCGCCCTGTACGAGAAGGCCCGCACCGGCACGAACGCCAAGGCAGGTGAAGGGTACTTCGACCGGCTGCGCGCCGACGTGGTCAACGGGACCCTCCCGAAGGTCTCCTGGATCGCGGCCCCCGAGGCATTCAGCGAGCACTCGAACTGGCCGCCGAACTTCGGTGCCTGGTACATCTCGCAGGTCCTGGACGCGCTGACGGCGAACCCCGAAGTCTGGGCGAAGACCGCCCTGTTCATCACCTACGACGAGAACGACGGCTTCTTCGACCACGTGGTCCCGCCGTACCCGCCGGCCTCCTCCGCCTGGGGCCTGTCCACGGCGGACGTGTCGAAGGACCTGTACAAGGGCGGCGGGGGATACGCGGCGGGTGTCTACGGGCTCGGCCCGCGCGTGCCGATGATCGTCGTCTCACCGTGGAGCAAGGGCGGCTACGTCTGCTCCGAGACCTTCGACCACACCTCGGTGATCCGCTTCATGGAGAAGCGCTTCGGGGTGCAGGAGCCCCACATCTCCCCCTGGCGCCGCGCCGTGTGCGGGGACCTGACGTCGGCCTTCGACTTCACCCGCGCCGACGCGGCCCCCGCCGCGCTGCCCTCCACGGCCGGGTACGTGCCGCCGGACAAGAACCGCCACCCGTCCTACCACCCGACGCCGCCGGCCACGGGCACCCTCCCGAAGCAGGAGGCCGGCTCCAAGCCGACCCGCGCCCTCGGCTACAGCCCGTACGTGGACGGCCGGGCCACCGTCTCCACCGGCAAGTTCACCCTGACCTTCGCCGGTGGTCCCGCCCTGGGCGCCCATTTCCACAGCACCTCGGGCAACCGTACGGACGGGCCCTGGCCCTACACCGTCGAAGCGGGCAAAACCCTCTCGGACACCTGGAGCACCAGCAGCTCCACCGGCAACCAGATCAATCTGACGGTCTGGGGCCCGAACGGTTTCGTGCGCACCTGGAAGGGCCCGGCGAAGAAGGCCGGTCCCGAGGTCACCGCCCGTCACGTCGCGGCCAACGGCAACCTGACGCTCAGCATGGCCAACTCCGCCTCGGCCGCGGTCAACCTGACGGTGACCAACGCGTACGGCGGCGCGGCCCAGACCTTCAAGGTCAACCCCGGCGCAACCGTCTCCCACACGGTGGACCTGCGTGCCACCGCCCGCTGGTACGACGTCAAGGTCGTCTCCGACGCAGACCCCACCTTCCTGCGCCGTTTCGCCGGTCACGTGGAAACCGGCGCCCCGGGTGTCTCCGACCCGGCGATCAGGACGGCCTGAGCGGCACTCGGTGAGCGCGTGCCCGTTCCGGGACCTGCGGGTCGCGCTCACCCCGTCTCGTCGTCGACCGCACCGCCCCGCCCAAGCCTCGTAACGCATCAGTGCTCGCCGAAGGACCCGTGTCGTCCCGCCCCGGCAGAGAACGGCGCCGCTCCGTCCATGCTGTCGCCCAGCACGTCCGTCCCGTGGCGGAGTCCGACCTGCATCGCGGTTTGCTCGTTGAGGCCTTCCTGGTCGAGTACGGAGCTTCGGTCGGCCCGGAGGCAGGCTGGCGGAAGCCGACGATGGAGGCGGCCAGAGTTTTGGCCTCCGCGCGTGGCCTCCGCGCGTGCCCGGCCCGGTGGAACGACACGGTTCGCGAGTCCCATCTCGTACGCCTCGGAGGCTGTGACCGGGCGCCGGTCAGGATCATGTCCATCGCACGGCTGGTGCCGACGAGGTGGGGGAGACGTACGGTGCCGCCATCGATGAGCGGTACGCCCCAGCGACGGCAGAAGACGCCGAAGACCGCGTCCTCCTCGGCGACCCGTAGATCGCACCAGAAGGGCGGCTCCAGACCGCCGGCGACGGCGTGGCCTGCAACCGCCGCGATGACTGGCTTGGACAGCCGCATCCGCGTCGGACCCATCGGCCCGTCGCCGTCCTCGGTGACGTGGTTGCCGCGTTCCGTGGCGAGCGCCTTGAGGTCCGCGCCCGCGCAGAACGTGCCGCCCTCGCCCCACAGGACCGGCACCCGGGCCGTCTCGTCCTCCTCGAACCCCGGGATGTGTCGGCGAGTTCGGTCGCCGACGGACCTCCACGGCGTTGCGGACCTCGGGGCCGGGAGAGGGCGATGGCGGTGAAGGCGAGGCCAGCAGGTTACTCACGAGTCACACCAAGGGGTCCGACCACCTGGCTTACCGCCTGAGGTGGGTGCGCGCATCGGCGCCCGTCACCCCATCGCACCGAACCTCTCACCGCGCCGCCTGCCCGGATCTACCATTCGGTCAGGACGGCGACGTTCTGCCCACACCCTCGGGGAGCCACTGATGACCACACCGGCCACCGACCACACACCGGACTATCCGCCGCGGACCCCGCCTCCGCCGAAGCGGCCGGTCTCCCCGCCCCGCCCGGAGACTGCGGGCGAGAATGAGGACGCGGCACGGCGGATGCCGGTGCGGTCCGGGCGGCGCGGGGTGGGGATGGTGAACCGGCGGGGTGCGAACTGGGTGCTGGAGTCGGCACCGTGGGCTGCGGGGAAGGCCCGCAGCGCGATTGTCGGCCAGTTGCAGAAGTGGGGCTACCGGCCGGCGGCGGGCACGGTGACGGCCGTGGAGGCGGTCGTGACACTCCTCGTCGACGCGGCCACCACCGACCCCGGAACCCGCATCACCGTCCACCTGTCCGACCAGGAGGGGCAGGCGTGCATCCTCACCCTCTCCCACAGCACCTCCCTGACATCGGGGCACGAGGACGGGGGGGACGACGTTCTGCACCGGATCACCGCCCACCCCTCGGTCTCGGGATGCGGGACGGACACCGGGCCCGACGGTCGCCGCACCTGGGCCGTCCTCGGGCTCTGACCTGGTGGCTCAGGGTCTTGTCGGCCCAGCTGGTGGACTCGTCGCTTCAAGGTGCCGTTTTCGGCGGAGGTGGCCCGGCACCGTTCCCCATGTGCGTGACCGTCGGCATGCCAGAAAACGAGCTCACCATCGACGCGGACGTGCCGTCCGGGGCGCGCTCGGTGGAGCTGATCCGGACCTGTGACGGGGCAGGCAGCTGACGGTCTTGACCAGGGCGTCGCGCCGGTCGGGGAAGGCGGTCCGCAGAGCCTGGCGGATCTGCTCGGGACTCCACCGCCTCGACAAGCAGCACATCGCCCCCGACCATCTCGTCGGCCCGGCGGGACTTGAGGGTGCCGTCGTGCTCGGGGCACACGCCCCACGACACGGTGCAACGGCTCGGGTCGGCGGCGGTGCTCTGCAGGGCCTTGCGTGAAGCGCGGCGGTGGCGCTGCGGTAGTCACCTCGGGGATTCTTCCGCACATGCCAGCCCGCCGGGGAACGATCCCGGCGCCCTGAAGCAGTGGGCCACCGGCGGGACGGAGTAACCTCGAGCAGCGCCGTGCAGACATGCACGCACTTCTACAGCTTCGCCATATCGGAAGCTCCGGCCGTCTTTTGCCCGTACAACGTCTTCCTGACAGCCGCATCGCCCCGCCGCTCCGGCGCCGCCGCCCGTCTGCAACGGGTCGTCCGCCGCCGCACCCGTACCGCGCCCCGCCGCGCTGCCGCTCCGATCGGCTCCCGCCGCCAGGCCGGCGCCGCCGCATCCCCGCTTCCGTAGGTCCCGCTGCCCGGCAGTCGGCTGTCATCGCACCAGCGGACCGGTGGACGCGCAAGCAGGTCGTGGGCACCCTCGCCGTAATCGTCTTCACCTGGCTGTCGCTCCAGCAGGTCGATGACGAGCACGCTCTCACTCGGGAGGGGCAGGTCACCGACCGCTACAACGCCGCCGTCGGCACCACAGGCGACGATTCCCTGGACGTACGTCTGGGCGGCATCTGCGCCCTGCAGTGCATCATGGAGGACTCCCCTCGCGACCAGCCCTCCATCGTCGACGTCCTGTCCACCTACATCCGTAACCACGCCAACAAGCCGAAGCAAGGCACGGCCGCCTCCAACACCAGGCTGGCCGGCGACGTCCACGCGGCTCTCACAGCACTCGGCAGCCGGGACCGCGACGGCACCGCCCGCATCGACCTGGGCGGTGCGCACCTGCGCGGCGCCGACCTGTCCGACGCGTACCTGTCACGCGCGCACCTGACCGGCTCGAACCTGGACGGTGCGAGCTTGACCAACGCGGTCCTGTTCGACGCGGAGTTGACCGATGCATACCTGTCACAAGCGGTCCTGTCCGTCGCGTACCTGACCGGGGCGAACCTGTCGGGCGTGAACCTGACCGGCTCGGACCTGACCGGCTCGGACCTGACCGGCTCGAATCGGTAGCACCTGCCTCTTCGAGCGTGACGACGACGTCCGGATCAAGGCCCTGGTGGGCCCGCCAGACCCGCGGAGCAGCAGCCGGACAACACGAGCGCACCTGCAGCAGCGCCCCGGACCGTTGGGCGCTGGGGAAGGTCCTGCCGACCACGGGGCAGTCGGGCGCCTATGCCTGGGCAACTACGCGCTCGGTGGCCGGTCACGGTCGGCCGCCTCAAGCACGGGTCCAACTCCTCCCGTGCCGTGCGGCGCCCTCGTGACGTCAGGCGGCGCGCTTCACGTGGCGGACCAGCCACATCAGCAGGTCGTCCAAGTCGGCGGCGGCCGAGAGGACCCGGTCGACTGCCTCGGGGGTGTGCAGCCACTCCTCGCAGCCGAGGGGACGGGCGGCGATCAGCGAACGGTGGCGCAGCAGGTTCGTGCGGGAGTGGTTCGTCGGGTAGCCGCGTGGGACGCGTTTCATCACGTCCCCGGAGATGTCGTAGCCCTTCTTCCGCACGTCCTCGTTCGCGGCCGCTCCCCTCGGAGGCCACGGCTTTGCGGAACATGTCCACCTGGCCGGGATCGGGGTACCACCAGGCACCCTGGATCCGCAGCCCGTCCAGGTCGAACCGGAGACCGATCTCGATCTTGCGGCCGAGCCGGATCACCGCGCTCTGGTGCTGCCACCACCAGGAGCCGGTGCGGTAGTGCCAGACGGAGAAGTCCTCGTATCGGGGGTCGGTGTCCGCGACCTCGTTGAGCAGGGCGATCATCGGCTGCCGGACCAGGCGTTCGCGGTCTGCGCGAGAGAGCTCGCGGGTCGCGTGGGTCGGTTCGCCCTGGAGCTGCCACAACACGTCCATGGCCTGCTCCGGCCAGCCGGTGAACTGTGCGCGCATGCGGGCAGATTAGCTCACCCATGGTCCGCTCGCAGGGATGAGGATCTCTGAAATCGGCTCTGACCGGAGTTCCGTGAACAACTGGGAAGGATGCCTGCGGCTCCGTCGGCGGCCGGCCGGATCGAGATCGCCTACTGGTTGACTATGCGTCGTGACCGAGGCGATCGAAATACCAGATGCAGAGGGTGACCGGGAGCCCGCGACGGAGCTCCCGGCAAGTGGGCGCAATCCGGCGCGGCAGGCGTCCATGTTCCAGAGCGCAACCTGGCCGTTGAGCTCGCTGGCCCTGCTCTCAGTGGACCTGGAGGCGGTGGCGCGGCGACTGAAGCTGACCCTTGAGACCTCGTGGGACGGGCACGGCAGTGTGCGGGCGGCGTTCTTCGTGCTGGACGGGACGGACTTCGTCGTCACCCACCACGAGGGGGACGCTCCGGGAACCCACGTGTGGACCCGCAAGGGTGGGCCTGTCGATCCGGCCGCCCGCGCGGGCGGCCTCCTCGCTGCTCTCGGCGTGGGGCCGGAGGCGGTCTCGTACTCCACCTGGGGGGCTGGCACCGACCTGTCGCACGTGCCCGCTGCCTGGGGGCGCGGCCGGGGCAAGCCGACGCGGTCGCACCAGGACATCTGGGCCAACTTCAAGAGGCGCCCGGGGATGTTCGTCGGCCGTGTCACTTTCGGGGCGGTGGTCGGGTTCCTCAACGGCTACGACATCGCCTCCGACGAAGCCCTGCTGGACGGGTTCAGGGAATGGCTCGCAGCCAAGCTGGGACACGGCTGGAACCTGGTGTACTGGGCCTTGGCCGAGAAGCTGATCTTTCCCGACGGCCGCCCCGAGGAGCCCTGGTCAGCCGAGACCGAGCAGCACGCCGTGGCTGGCCTGATCGGCCTGATCGACGAGTACTTCGATAACCTCGCCGGTGATCCGGAGGAGCGCCCCGAAACGGTCTGATCGAGGGCCCTGGACCCATCCCCGGGTGAGGTTCCTGATTCTTCGATCGAGCGGAGAACCACGTGCAGGTCCTCCCGCAGGGAAACGATCCTGCATGCATACCGCTGACCTGGGATTTCACGGAACTCCGGTCAGACCCCTGAAATCGCCAGGGACGCTCCTCCCTCCACTTCGTTGCGTCTTGAGGGGTATGGGGAATGTGGGGAGCAAAGAGCGCGTGTGAGGGCCCGGCGACCGAAGGTCGGCGGGCCCTGTTGATCGGTGGCGGTCAGACGAAGTTGTAGCCCGCGGGGCCCACGGAGTCCGCCGCAGGGAGGTGATCTCGCGAACTCTGCTGGCGATGGTGGGACGGGCCGCTCCCGGGTGGCCAGCAGGGCGACGATGGTGACGGGCTGATTGCAGTGCGGGCAGTTCCGGACGGCTCCGCGCCCGTCGGCGCCTGCCTGGCCGCCGTCCAGACCGGCCGGACGGGGCGACGTCACGCAGGGACGCCGAGCGGCGGGTGCTCAAGCACGCGGGGCTTGTACTCGACCAGTTGGATGCGGCGGTCGAAGGTGCGGTGCTCGATCATCTCGAGGGCAACGTCCGGATAGCCGTCGTAGATGCGTTCCTCGCCCGTGGCCCCGGTGATCACCGGGAACATCACGACCCGGAAGCGGTCGACGAGACCGGCTCGTAGCAGGGACCGGCACAGGCTGAGGCTGCCGATCGTGCTGAGGAGCCCCGAGCCACTCGACTTCATGGCGCGGACCGCCTCGACTGCGTCGTCGCGGACGAGCGCGGAGTTGGCCCACGCCAGTGGCTCCTCGAGTGCGGAGGAGAACACCACCTTGGGCGCTTGCGTGAGCTCGTCGACGGACGCCTCTTCTTCGAGCCTGAACTCGTCTTGGCCGTTCGGGACCTCGCCTGCGGCGAAGCCCGACATCAGGCGGTAGGTGTTCGCTCCCATCAGGTAGGTGGCCTCGGGCTGCTCGCCGAGCCATGCGAGATACTCCGGGCCCTCCAGGCCCCAGAACCCGGGCCACCCCTCTCCCGATGCGTGGCCGTCGAGGGAGGTGATGAAGTCGACGAGAAGCTCTGACATGGTGGTGTCCTTTCCAAGGGGTGTCACGAGCTTGGACCGGCCGGGAGCCACAAACTTATCGGCCGCGCCGTGGACTGACGAGAAACCCCAGGACGCCGCAGCCGATCAGGTCGGCGGAGCGGCACTGCTTCGGAGGGCCGGAGGCCCACATGATGTCGGATCCGACTTCTGTCGGACATCGACCGTGAGGTTCCGACACGGGAATTGAGATCCCACAGATTCTGCAGGTTCTCACTTTCGGTGTCGGGCGCCGACGCTGTGAGCTGGACGTTCCGCTTCAGTCTCACGACGTGTCGACCGGCGGCTGTCTCAGAGCGGTGTCATTTCCCCGGACGGTCCGGCAGGCTGCAGCTACAAGGGGACGTGACGAACCGGAATCGGCAGCCATCCGTTCCACCCATACCCGCACGGTCTCCGCTTGCTCGATGCGGCTGACGAGGTCCTTCAGCAGTTGCTGGCACCTCACCTCGGGACGGTGCGTGAGCCACTCCACGAGCGAGGGGAACAGGTACTGCGTCGCCTCGGCGGGCGAGGTGCGCTCGGAGCCGGTCGACGGGGAGCCGCTGACTGAAGCCGTGCATGGCGGCCTCCTGGGCCAGGTCGAGGAGCTGGCTGGTGTCGACGGCTCGGACGGTGCGAGGAAGAACTGGGCCCATGCCGAGATGATGCCAAGAAGCCGCGTCATGAGATCACCGGGGCGGTGTCAGAGTCGTGCTGGAAGATCAAGCCATGCTGATGGCAACTGATGAGGCAGGGCGAGTGGTCAAGAAGCCCTCGAAGCCGGCGATAGGCAGAATGCTGGCCAACCTCCAGCGTGGAAACGCGCATCTGGTCCTGGAGCGCGCGGAGGAGGACCTGGAGGGCAGCTGGTATGTCCAGGTGCTGCGGCGTGACGACAACACGTACCAACTCGACTTCCGGGACGGCGTTGCGGCCGAGCACTATCAGACGCGAACCATCTCCCAGGAGAAGGTCCTGACTGCCGTGCTCGGGTGGGTGGCTGGTAAGGCGGACTGGAAGGACGGCTTCATGTGGAACACCATCGGCTCACAGCTCAGGGCCGATGACGCTCAAGATCAGGACTGACTCGTGCACTGGCCCGGCAGGTGCGGATGGCCGCGATGACCTTCTCGCCGAAGAGAGTCAGTTGATGGCCCGGCCCCGTTCCGCGCGTTCAAGCGAGGAAGGCAACACCGGCGGCCCGGCCGTGCTGCGGATCCTGGCCCGGACGCACGACGACCCACCGGCCGAAGGAGCCGAAGGACTCCTCTTCGGAGTAGGTCCCGGGCTTCTGCGCGGGCGCAGCACGAACGCGCTGGACCGCACCCGCCTGAGTAGATGCCCGGACCAGCGCGCCGCGGCGCCCTGATGCGTATCGAGGGACTGGCCTCACACGGCCCCTCCTTATCGCTGCCTCTCCTGACGGTCCGATTACTGTGGCTCAGGTCCGAACCGCGCATGCCCGCTCGGCGCTGCCCGGCCCCGCGGGATCACGACGGCTCGGATGGCGGGGTCTCCTGATCGGCACAGAGCTTGCCGCTACCGGGTTCGGTAGATACGCATCACGGTGCGTGGGCTGGTGGTCATCCCGCGCTGCCCTGGCTGGTGTGGCCGAGCCGGTTGAGGTCGGCGGATCGGGTTCCGGCGGGCTGGAGGTCAGCGTAGGGGTGGAGCTTTGCTCCGGCGGTGCCGTTCGCGCGAGTCGTCTGGTTGGAAGTGTGGCTGGGCACTCCAGTTGGCACCTGAGCCCTTCAGTCGGCACCTCTGATGCCTCTCAGAAGCGGTGACACGTGAGCCGGGACACGATGGGTGGAACCTGGCCAGGCGTATGGGAACTACCGGAGACGGGTGGCCGTCCGGACAAGGTCGGCGACGGCTCTGGACCGACTGTGCGGCGGCCAGGCGATCACGGCGGTGACTTTCGGCGCGTCCAGCACGGGCACGGCGGCGAGGTCATGGTGCAGTTGAGCTCGGCACGACTCCGGCGAGACCGCGCAACACGGCCGAGCGCGACGAGCTGCAACAACTGCGCGTGGTCGCGGACCTGCGGGCCGGGGCCGGGCGGGTAGGTGCCGTCGGGGTCGGGCCAGCGTGGCAGGGGCAGGCCGGGCAGCCCGGTGATGTCGGCCATGTGCACGTGGGTCCGGACGGTGAGCGGATGCCCGGCCGGCAGGACCACAACCTGGCCCTCCGTGCTGAGTTCTTCGGTGTCGAACCCGGCCGTCGAGTCGAACGGCCGGTGCAGTAGCGCCACGTCGGCCCGGCCCTCGCGCAGAAGTCGTTCCTGCTCGGCCGGGCCGCACAGGATGACGTCGACGGGGACCGCGCCGGGTTCGGCGGCGTACGCGTCCAGCAGTTTCCCCAGCAGTTCGCGGGACGCGCTGGCCTTCGTGACCAGGACCAGGCCGGGACGGCCGGTCGAGGGAACGGCGGCGCGGCGGGTCCGGCGCTCGGCCGCTTCGACCGCGTCGAGGGCCGCCCGGCCCTCGACCAGCAGCACCGAGCCGGCTTCGGTCAGCGTGACGGTGCGGCTGGTCCGATCCAGCAGCGCTGCCCCGAGTCGACGTTCGAGCTGCTGGATCGCTCGTGACAGAGGCGGCTGTGCGATCCCGAGCCGCTGCGCGGCGCGCCCGAAGTGCAACTCTTCGGCCACAGCGACGAAGTAGCGCAGTTCCCTGGTCTCCATCCGCCCACGGTACTCCAGATCAATACCTGGAAGGTATCGTTGCCCACCCAATCGGTCTTGGACCCCCGCCGGGATCCGAGAGCAGCATGGTCCCCATGAGCGAACGAACGATTGCGCTGGTCACCGGTGCAAACAAGGGAATCGGCTACGAGATCGCCGCAGGCCTGGGCGCCCTCGGCTGGAGCATCGGCGTCGGCGCCCGCGACGATCAGCGTCGCAAGGCCGCGGTGGAGAGACTGCGCGCGGCCGGCGTCGACGCGTTCGGCGTACCGCTGGACGTGACCGACGACGCGAGCGCGACAGCCGCCGCACGGCTGATCGAGGAACAGGCCGGGTGCCTCGACGTGCTCGTCAACAACGCCGCCATCACAGGCGGCATGCCCCAGGAGCCCACCCGCGTCGACCCCGCCACCATCCGCACGGTCGTGGAGACCAACGTCATCGGCGTCATGCGCGTCACCAACGCGATGATGCCGCTGCTGCGCCGCTCCGCCTCACCGCGGATCGTGAACATGTCCAGCAGCGTCGGCTCCCTCGCCCGGCAGTCAGGGACCGCTGGTGAGCTGCTCAGAGGTCCCGTGGCCGTGGCGTACGCGCCGTCGAAGACGTTCCTGAATGCCGTCACCCTCCAGTACGCCCGGGAGCTGAGCGGCACGAACATCCTGATCAACGCCGGCTGCCCCGGCTACGTCGCGACCGACCTCAACGGCTTCCGGGGCGTGCGCACCCCCGAACAGGGCGCGGCCATCGCCATCCGACTCGCGACCCTGCCCGACGACGGCCCGACGGGCCAGTTCTTCGAGGACGCCGGCGTAGTGCCCTGGTGAAGTGCACGGCGCTCATCACCCGCGCAGCCACCAGGGTGAGCGCCCGGAACCCATGATCCCGGAGATCCGGATCCTCGGCCCGGCGAGGCGGGAGCGCCGCCGGGCCTTGTAGCGCGTGTCTTTCCACCCGGTGTGCAGACCCTCCACATCGACGATCGCGTCGCGAGGCACCGTGATCTTGGCCCTGTCGGTGCCGAGCTGCAACGCGATGTCCACCACCGAAGGCTCGATGTGGCACGCCGTCAGTTCGCTCCTCGGCTTCCTCAGCCCGTAGCGGCGTTGAGGAGGTCCAGAACGCTCTGCTGGCAGCCGTAGCCGCTGGTGGTGTTGCCCCCGGCCCAGTGCGGGCCGTACTGGTCGAGCGGGTTGCGGTTGCGGTCGTAGGCGCTGTTCGCCCAGCGGGTGAGGGCCGCTGCGTACGGGCGGTCGGACAGTTGGCGGTTGAGGGTGCCGAGGCCGCGCACGTAGGCACCCTTGAAGCTCGGGCCGTCTCCCGTGCAGCTGTCGCCCTCGCCGGGTTCGCGCAGGACGCCGTCCGTCTGGAGCCGGACGGAGGAGGCGTCGGCCAGGCCGCGGGCAGTCGTGAGGAGGCCGGAGTCGCCGGTGGCCCTGTGGAATTCCGTCAGCGCGCCCAGGATGACGCCCTGGTTGTATGTCCAGGTGGGCTGACCGTTGTTGACGCAGGAGTCGCTGAGGCCGTCGTTGATCATGCGGTCACCATTGATCATGCCGCTCTGCTGGAACCAGCTCCATTCGTTCCTCGCCCGTTCCAGGTAGACCGTGTCGCCCGGAATGCGGTTGTGCAGGGCGGAAGTGAGCTGGAGGAAGAGCTCGTTGGTGATGGCGTTCTTGTAGTTGCCGTTCGTGCTCCACCGGACCCCGCCGCCACAGGTGCTGTTCCAGTTGGCGTACATGTGGTCCGCGTCGGCCCGCGCGGTGTCGAGGTACCGGCGGTCGCCGGTCAGGTCGTATGCGGCGATCCAGGCCAGGCCCCACCACCCGGTGTCATCGAGGTACTCGTTCCTGAACTGCCCTCCCTGCGCGTTCAGGTTCTTCTCGTAGGTGTCGGCGATGGCGTAGGTGTAGCTGCCCATGCCGCTGATCCGGATGTTGTCGATGACGGCGGTCAGCGCATTCGCGCCTGTCCACCAGCCGTTGCCGCCGAAGAGTTTGGTGCCCCGGTCGAACGACATCATCAGAGCGGTGGCCGCCGCGGTGCTCCTGCTGCCCGCGTTCCATGTGGTGCGTGCCCATGGCGTACACGCGATGGAGCCTCCGGCCGGCTGTCCGCATGCCCGAAGGGCGCCGACGCCCTGGGTGTTCCAGTCGTCGACGTTGTACATCTGAGTGCGCCAGCCCCGCCCTCCGGCGGGCACCGCGGTGTCGCCGAGACGGCTTCCCGACGCCCAGGTCCGGCCGCCGTCCATGGACCGGTCCAGCCAGACGTGGTCGTCGGGCCCGCCGTTGTCGATGGAGGCCCATCCCATCGCGTCCGCGTCGTCGAAGTGCAGCGCGATGGACCGCGAGGAGATCGTGGCGGTCACGGGGACACGGTCCTGAGGGCTCAGTCCCGGATCCCGCGCGTCGCAGTACTTGTTGCACACGACTGCCGGTGCCGCTGCGGCGGTCGAAGGCAGCACGCCGACCAGCAGCGAGGACAACGTTGTCAGACACGAGAGGAGAGCGATGGATGCAGTTCTCGGTGGCTTCATGGAGGAGGCTCCTGAAACGTCTGGGTCACGGTGAGGGGTGCGTCGCTCAAGGAGGAGAGCGCTCTCCGACGCTAGCTAAGCGACATGGTCACGTCAATGGATCGGGCGCCCTCGCCGTATCCGTCGTAGAGCCGTCGCTTGATGACGTTGCACTGTTTCGCGCCAACGCCGGGGAGCCGCAGCGCGTCGAGGGGCGCACTCCCAGTTGGCTCGGCGCCCTGTGACCGAGTGCCGTAAGAGGCCATCTTCCGTGGCGAATTGGTATCTCTTGGACCGTTGCCGTTGCTGAGGTCGGTAGCATCAGCATCAATAGACGTTTGAGACACAGCGAAAGCCGAGGACTGCATGTCCGAAAATACTCCTACGTCCACCATCAGCGCGGACTACACACAGCGGATCACCGAGGATCTTGCGGCGAACCGGCGAGAGCAGGACCGGGCGCGTGCCGAGTTGACCCGTCTGCAGGACGAGCTCATCCAGCTGGAGGAGGGCGAGCAGGTCCTGGTCAAGATGCAGGAAGTACTGGGCGGTTCCGCACGGCCGGAGGCGCCCGAGGCCAAGGACCGCAAGGAGGCGTCCGTTCCCGCAGCTCGCCGCCCCAAGGGCAAGGCGGCATCGGAGAAGAAGGGACGTGAGCCGAAGTCCCGGGCGAAGGCCGTCCAGGAGCTTCCCGCCGACGGGGTCGCAGCATCGAAGGGCTCCGGCGAGCCGACATGGCGTGAGTTGGTCACCGGATATCTCGCCGGGCAGAGGGAACCGAGGTCTGCCGCCGAGGTGGCCGCTGCCCTGACCGAGTCGTACCCCGAGCGCAAGACCCAGGTCGCGGTGGTGCGCAACACGCTTGAACAGGGGGTCGCCAATGGGCTGCTGGAGCGCTTCAAGCAGGGACGCTCCGTCTATTACAGCCCTGTCGCGGAGTCCGCTTCCGTCTCGAACCATGACGGGGCCGGGGAGGCCACACCGTAGGTCCCGCCTCATGGGCCGTTGAGGACGGCGGTGACCCGTGCACGCCGCTGGAGCGGACAATGGGCTTCACGGCAGGAACCCCCGTACCAGTCACAGTGCTTGTTGTACGTGGCGGGTGGGTGTGTCGGGTGGTCGGCCACGATCGAGCCGTACTGCCGAAGAGCTTCGCCATGACGTCGACGGTGGCCGAGCCGTCCGCAGCGCCCCGCTGTCGCAGGCACACGCGGGTGGCCGCGCTGTCGAGCACGCGCACCGCGAATTTCCTCTCCGGAGAGACGGCGGCGGGGCGCTTCGGCGTCGCGCTCCCGCCGCCGTCACCGGCCCGGTGTCGCGGCCGGTTCCGTCGACACCGCCTCCCGCGGTGACGACGGAGTCGAGGGGTTGATCAGGGCAGAACCCACTTCTGGTTGGCACCGGTGTGGCATGACCAGAGGTGGACCTTGGTGCCGTCCGCCGAGGAGATGCCTGCGGCGTCGAGGCACTTGCCCGACTGAGGGTTCCTCAGCGTGCCGTTGGCCTGAGGCACCCACTTCTGGGCGCCGGTGCCGTTGCAGCTGTAGAGCTGGACCTTCGTGCCGTCGGCCGATCCGCCGCCACTGATGTCCATGCACTTGCCCAACGCCCGCAGTGTGTCGTCCGCGCCGACCGTCCACTGCTGGGCTGCCGACCGGTTGCAGGTCCACAACTGGATCTGCGTGCCGTCCGCACTCGCGCCGCTCGCGACATCGAGACATTTGGCACCGATGCCGGTGACGGCACCCTCCCGGGGTCCGGTCGAGACTCCGAGTTCCTTGATGCGGATGTTGCGGAAGG
Source organism: Streptomyces sp. NBC_00887 (assembly GCF_045207585.1). Lineage (NCBI taxonomy): Bacteria > Bacillati > Actinomycetota > Actinomycetes > Kitasatosporales > Streptomycetaceae > Streptomyces > Streptomyces sp. NBC_00887. Next base: position 2,428,811 of record NZ_CP108788.1, on the reverse strand, counting down.
AGACGTCGTCGCCGGTCCCGTGGTTCTGCAGTCCGATGTGGCCCTGCTGGAGGCTGCGGGCGGGATCGGTCTGGGTGAAGTCATTGATCCTGCGGCCGTTGAGGAAGACCTGGAGTCGTTCGCCCTCGACCCGGATCTCGTAGGTGTTCCACTCTCCCGGCGGGTTGAGGGCCGCGTCACGGGCGGGCAGGTCAGCCGATTTGAAGCCGTAGACGGATCCCGTGGTGCGGTCCGAGGAGTCCGTCGCGTCGATCTGGATCTCGTAGCCGTTGTTGACGGCCGACCACGGATCGTCGGAGGCCGGGAAGCCCACGAACACACCGGAGTTGTCGTCGCCTGCCTGCCGCCAGTCGAGCTTCAGCGAGTACGACTTGTACTCCTTGGCCTCGTACCAGAACAGACCGAGGCCGCCTTGCGAGGTGAGAGTGGCGTCGGACTCGGCGAAGGACCCAGGTCCGGCCTGCTTCCACCCACTGGTACCCGAGGTGCCGTACAGGGGGGTGTAGCCCGTCTCCGGTCGGCAGTCCGCCTCTGTCAGGCGCGCGGCCCAGCGGATGCCGCCGAGCAGATGGCGTCGGAAGGCGGGATCGGTGTAGGAGTCCTCGGTGTGGCCGCCGCCCGTGTAGAAGGCCCGCCCGCCCTCGTAGTCCTTGCACCAGGCGATCGGGTGGTCACCGCCCATCGCACCGCCGCTGTACGTGGACTCGTCGAGCGAGGCCAGGACGTGTGCGGTCGTTCGCGGATTGGTGCGGTAGTCGTACCACTCGTCGGTCCGCTGCCAGGTCCGGCCGAGGTGGGAGGTGGCGTCGTGAGCGCGGTCCTCCACGGTCACCGTGGCGGGCTGGATCTGCGGGTGGGACCGGAACAGAGCACCGGCCAGACCGCCGTACCAGGCCCAGTCGTACTCGGTGTCGGCCGCCGCGTGGATGCCGACGTAGCCGCCACCGGCGCCGATGTACCCTTCGAACGCGGTCTGCTGCGAGGCGTTGAGCACGTCGCCGGTGGTGGAGAGGAAGACCACAGCCTCGTAGCCGGCCAGGTTGGCGGGGGTGAAGGCGGCCGCGTCCTCGGTCGCGGTGACGGTGAAGCTGTTGGCGGCGCCCAGCTCACGTAGGGCCGTGACGCCTTCGTCGATGGAGGAGTGGCGGAAGCCGGCGGTCTTCGAGAACACCAGCACGTCGTACGCCGGGTCGGCCGCGGCCGCCACCGAGGAGCGGACGTCAGCGGGTGCTCCGGGCTCGGATTCGGCGGCAGCGGAGGACGCTGCCGGTAAGGCGGCGGTGCTCAGGAGCACACACGCGGCCCAGCAGGTGGAGCGGATGAACCGTCGACTCATGGCAGGATCCACTTCTGGTTGGCGCCGGTGTTGCAGGTCCACAGCTGGATCTTGGTGCGGTCTGCGGAGGCCCCTCCCATCGCATCAAGACATTTGCCCGTTGCCGGGTTCTGCAGCGTGCCGTTCGACTGAGGCGCCCACTTCTGGGCTCCGGTGTTGTTGCACCCGTACAGCTGGATCTTCGTTCCGTCGGCTGCCGCGCCCCCGCTGATGTCCAGGCACTTGCCGAGCGCGCGCAGGGTCCCGTCCGTGCCGACCGTCCACTGCTGGGCGACCGTCCCATTGCAGCCGTACAGCTGGATCTGCGTGCCGTCCGCACTGGCTCCGCCCGCCACATCGACGCACTTGCCTTCGATGCCCGTGATCCGGCCCGTCCGTGCCTGCGTTCCGTCGGTGGTGAAGGTGAAGTCGTCGATGTCGAACAGGGATCCGCTGCCCCCCTTGAAGACGAGGTGGAGGGTGGTGGTGCCGGCAGGACGGTCGGTGAGGTTCGCGGACACGTCCTGGAAGGATTCCCAGCCCCCGGTGGCGGGGACTGCCGCCGATCCGAGCAGGGTGCCGGTAGGTGAGCCCGCCCGTACTTCCAGGGTCCCTCCCGCGGCGCCGGAGGCGATGCGGGCCGTCAGTTTGGTGGCGTTGGTGAGGAGGTACGGCTTGAACGAGATCCAGTCGCCGTTCTCGATGTAGCCGACCGCCTTGCCGCCATGTGCCGCCGTCTTGTCGACGATCGTGACACCGGCGGAGTCCCCGAAGTGCTCGGCCTGGCGCTGGCTGCCCTGACTGAGGTTCTGGTCGTGGGTGGTCAGGGCGGGCTGTCCGTTCGCTCCTCCGTCGGTGTACTCGGCGTCCCAGACACCGAAGATGTTCGCGTTCGGGTCGTGCTCACCGTCGGCGATGGTCTTGAGGGTGCCGGAACAGCCCGTGGCGGATGTCTGCAGGTGGCCGTGGCTGTCGTGTCCGATGATGAAGTTGACCTTGACCCTGGAGCAGTCGATCGCGCTGTCCTCGGGATCGGTGACGGTGACCTTGAAGGGGACGGCGGCACCCATGTCGATGATGGAGCCGTCGGTGGGCAGTTCGAGGGTGACGCTGGGCGCGGTGTTGCCGACGGTGATGATCACCGAAGCGTTCGCGGTCCTTCCGGTGCCGTCGGAGACCGTCAGCTCCGCGGTGTAGCGGCCGTTGGTGGTGTAGGTGTGCGAGGGGTCCGCCGCGGTGGACGTGCCGCCGTCACCGAATTTCCAGGCGTAGGTGAGGGGGTCGCCGTCGGGGTCGGAGGTGCCTGCGGAGGAGAACTTCACGGTGAGGGGGGCTCTGCCGGACGTGCGGTCGGCGGCCGCCTTGGTGAGCGGGGCCCGTCCGCCGGTGACGTACTCGATGCGGTAGACCGCGCTGTTCGCGTCCCCGTTGAAGTAGCCGGTGCCGTAGTCGAGTACGTAGAGCGCACCGTCCGGCCCGAAGGCCGAATCCATGACCTGGGTGCCCTGCCAGGGGAAGGCGTTGATCGACTGTACGGTGCCGTCCGCGCCCTGCTCGATGCGCTTGATCCACTTGCGGCCGAACTCGCCGGCGAAGAAGTCGCCGTCGAAGTGCTGGGGGAACTTCACCGCCGAGGTCGAGGCCGCGTCGTAGCGGTAGACGGGCCCGCCCATGGGTGACTCGGAACCACTGCCGAACTCCGGTACCGAGCCGCCGTCGTACGGGATCCAGGCGGGCTGGGCCGGAGGGAGGTCGGTCAGGCCGGTGTTGTTCGGCGAGGTGTTCTTGGGGGCCGCGCAGGAGAAGGCGGCCCCGGACGCCGAGGTGGCGAAGTCGTAGTCGACGTAGGCGCTGTTCTTGCCGACGCAGTAGGGCCAGCCGTAGTTGCCCGCCTTGGTGATCCGGTTGAACTCGACCTGCCCGGCAGGCCCGCGGCCCGCGTTAGCGGTGCCGGCGTCGGGGCCGTAGTCACCGAGGTAGACGGTGCCGGTGGGTTTGTCGACGGACATCCGGAAGGGGTTGCGGAAACCCATGGCGTAGATCTCGGGCCTCGTCTTCGCGGTTCCCGGCGCGAACAGGTTGCCCGTCGGGATGGAGTAGCCGCCCGTGGCGTTCACCTTGATGCGCAGCACCTTGCCGCGCAGGTCGTTGGTGTTGCCCGCCGAACGCTGGGCGTCGTAGGCGGGGTTGCGGTTCGGCCGCTCGTCGAGGGGGGCGTACCCGTCCGAGGCGAAGGGATTGCTGTCGTCGCCCGTGGAGAGGTACAGGTTGCCCTGTGCGTCGAAGTCGATGTCGCCGCCGACATGACAGCACAGACCACGGCTGGCGGGGACGTCGAGGACCTTCGTCTCGGAAGCGGTGTCCAGGGTGCCGTCGGTCCTGAGAACGAAGCGTGAGAGCCGGTTGACGCCGTTGAACGGCGTGAAGTCGGCTGCTGAACCGTCCGCGGGGGCGTCCCCGGTGGGCGTCGTGAGCTTCGGGGCGTAGTAGAGGTAGACGAAGCGGTTGGCGGCGAAGCCCGGGTCGACGCCGATGCCCTGGAGGCCCTCCTCGTCGTGCGAGTAGACGTCGAGCCGGCCGGCGACCTTGGTGGTGCCGGCGGCGTCGGTGAGACGCAGAGTGCCGTCCCGTGAAGTGTGCAGGACGGACCTGTCGGGCAGGACGGCGAGCGTCATCGGTTCGCCGGTCTCGGCCACCCCTTTGGCAAGGGTGACCTGCTGGAACTCGTCCGCTGCCGCAGGTGCGGCAGCGGCCGGTCTCTGCTGGGCGGTGAGGGTGCCCGCGGCGGCGAGTAAGGTGCAGGCCACTGCCGCGAGAGCTCGGGTGAGTCTCCTGTGCACGCGAATCCTCCGTGTGGTGACGGGGTCGGGGTGGAGCACAGGCGCGCGCCGTCGCGCCGGGAGGCCGGGTGCCCCAGGGGGAGGAGAGGCACTCGGTCCTTGGTGTCCGGTTCAGATCAGGAAGGTAATGGCTTTTTCTCCGGCCAGATACCCCTTTGACGCACCGAGTCGCAACTTTCTCTTGTCGAGAGACAAAGCAGCGGAGTGGGTGCCCGGGTCGACAGACGGAGGTTGTGCCGTCGTACGGGCGGGCCAAGCAGGCAGCGTTGGCCCTGGGGTCTCAGGGCGCACCCCCGGTACGGAAGGTGCTTCGACACTGCGGAACGGGCGTTGTGCCGTCGGTTCCCCAGTGCGTCGGGTGGGAACGGCGGGGTCAGCCACGAGTCCGGTGCGGATCGACTTCTTTCGCGGGAGCTCTCCCAGGCCTGTTTTCTGCCTTAGGGGGCACACGTGTTCCAACTACCCGAAGGAGTCACATCATGCTGGCGATAGCTGCGGCGGTCCTGTTCTTCATCGCGTTTCTGATCAACGCCGCCGACATAACGACGAACGACGTCTTCGCCTCGGTGAACGTCATGCTGCTGGGCCTGGGCCTGCTGGCCCTTCATGTCGCAGGCATCGGCAATGGGTGGCGAACACGCCGACGGTGACACCGCCTGACCGGTTGTAGTCCCACCTCGGACACTCGCAGAGAAGGAGAGAGCGCGCGATGACCCCGTTCAGGACGATCGCAGCTGCGGACGTCTCAGCTGCTCCCGCATGGCTGCACGTGTTGGTGATGGCGGCGGCTGTGCTGATTCTCATCTACAGCCTCGCCCGACGCAGCAGCTGACCGGGAACCCGAGGCGCGGCGCCGTGTGGCCTGCCGTCGCCCGTGTGGTGGCGTGCAGCGGTGGAATGCGAAGCGCTCGCCATGCGCTCGTTCCGAGAACAGGCGGCGGGGACCGGGCAGGTCCCCGCCGCCTCGTGCGTCCTCGGCTACTGCCGCGAAGGGTCGTAGTCCCGTAGGTTGTCCAGGTTGTAGGTGGTGGCGCCCAGGGTGAGTCCGCCGCCCGACGCGGTGGCGGTGGGCGGAGTGCCCCTGCCGACGGCGAGGGCTGTCCCACGAGCCGCCGTGGTCGTCGAGCAGCGCCTGACGGACCGCGGCGGGGGCCTCGTCGGGGTCCTGCGGAGTGACGCCGTACGGGTAGTCGAGCAGTTCGTAGGCCCCGCCTCCACCGCCCGACTTCTCGTACTGCCACAGCCACGCCGCCTGCTGGTCGGCGGGTGCCTGGGTGAAGATCAGGCCCGGCAGGGGGGCGCCCGTGGAGGTGCCGACCCCCCACTGCAGACGGGCCTTGTCCGGCTGCGGCGAGCTACTGTGCAGCAGGAGGTCGGCGAAACCCGGACGCTGCCACTTCGCCTTGAGTGCGCCGATGCCCGAGTCGATCGAGCCGGTCACGCCGGGGCCGCCGGCGCCGAGCCCGTAGCTGAAGTAGTCCAGGCCCTCCTGGTCCCAGCCGGTCTCCGAGTAGACGGTGTCCAGGTGCCGGAGTTGTGGGCGGGCAGGCCCTTGGCGACGCGGACCGGCAACAGCGGCCCGTTGAGGGCCTCGGCGACGATGCCGAGCGCCACATTGCATCGTGAACCGCGGCACCATCACCAGCATCTCTGTCACGATCACCCACACCTCGACCATTGGGCGCCACCTGGAGCACCACACTCCCGATGACGATCGCCGCGACGCACCGCGCTGCTCCACATCCGCACAGGTCTCAGCGATACCCGCTGGGCGGCAATCGTCAGGTGAAGCGGCACCTGACCCGCACACGGCGCCGTCTGCCGCCCATCGTGTCCGTGGCCACGGCCACGACGCCGGTCACCGCATCGCCGGCGAACGCGTCGGTCGTCCGGGAAGGTTGTGCGTCCGGCGGTACGGACGTGTACGCGGCGATCCCGTGCGGCGACCCGTCGTACGCGTACATCACGGACTGGACCGACGGCCGCGGCGACTTGGTCGGATTCACGAAGCAGCTCGGATCCGAATCTCGACGGAGCCCTGACAGCCGGCAGGTCGGTCGTACGTACACCGCTGTGTGCGCGAGTCGTCGGCGCTCCCCGCTTCGTCTTCGACACTGGTAGATTTTCATGGTGAGTACGACCGAGCCTCACCGCTTCCACGTCCAGTTCTGCCTGGACCAGCCGCCCCGGGTGGCGAACCTGGGCGTCGGAGTGCACGGAACCACCGGCTTGCGCGACGTCTTCCGGCTTCCGGAGCTGTGGCAGCTGCACCTGTACCGGTACGCCGCCGAACTGACCGTCGACGGTGTGGTTCATGCCATCCGGCCCGGCAGGGTGAGCCTCGTGCCGCCCGGGGCGGTCGTGGAGTTCCGCTACGGCGGGCGGTCCGAGCACCTCTACGTGCACTTCGAACTCCCGCAGTCCGGCGATCCGTTGACCGTTCCGGTGATACAGGACGCCGGCACCGAGACGCCGATCCTCACCGACCTGCTGCAGCAGGCCATCGCGGTGGCTCCGCGCAACCCCGCCCGGGCGGCGGCCGAGGTGTGGGCCGCGTTGTGGCGGGTCGCCGGCCTGGCGGCGCCCTCGGGCGGAGTGGAGGAGCGGGGGCACGCGGCGGCCGCCGCAGCCGTCGCGCACATCGAGTCCCACCTGGCGGGACCGCTGACCGTGCCCGAGGTGGCCGCGGCCGCCGGGATCTCGCACAACCACCTCATCCGGCTGTTCCGTGCCGAAACCGGCGACACGGTGGTGGCCTACATCCGCCGGCGCAGGATGGAACGGGCCCGGCACCTGCTCCGGGAGTCGACGCTGTCGATCCCCGCCGTGGCGGCCCTGGTCGGTATCGGCGATCTGCAGGCCTTCAACAAGGCATGCCGGCGCGAACTGGGCGCGTCCCCGCGCGCGATCCGCGTCGGCAGCGGCTGACCTCGATCTCGGACCGCGTCGGCAGCGGCTGACCTCAGTCGCGGCCCGCGCCCCGGTAGAGGTCCAGTTCACCATCGAGTTCCACGGCGAGCACGGTCGCGTACGCGTCGGCATCGGCGCTGACCGGGGCGTCGATCCAGGTGACCCCGGGCACTTCGCCGAGGCCGCCGATGACCCGGTGGGGCAGCTCGCTGCCCGTGCCGACCACGCTCACGCGCCTGACCGGCGTCCGCAGACCGCGCAGTCCGATGATTTCACGCGGGGTGTCGAAGCAGACCAGATACAGGGTGCGGCGGTCGGCGGACAGCGTGCTCGGACCATAGTGGTGACCGGCGGGCAGGCCGGCCACCGTTCCGTACACGGCGCCGCGGTGCTTGTCGATCCAGCCACCTAGGCCCTCGAGGCGCTCGACCTGGGCGGCCGGGATGGTGCCGTCCTCCTGCGGGCCCACGTCGAGCAGCAGATTGCCGCCCATGCCGATGGTCTCCGCGAAGTAGCGCACCAGCTGGCCGACCGACTTCTGGTTGTCGTCCTGGTGCTGGTAGCCCCAGGAGTCGTTGACCGTCAGGCACAGCTCCCACGGTCCGTCGGGGGCCCGGAGCGGAACACCCTGCTCGGGTGTGGCGTAGTCGCCGTAGCTCAGCATGCGCGCGTTGAGGACGGTGTCGGGGTTGCCCGCGAGGATCTCCTCGGAGAGCTCCCGCATCTTCCACTGGTCCTCGCTGCGCTCCCACTCGCCGTCGAACCACAGCAGGTCGGGTCGGAAGCGTGAGACGAGCTCGCCGACCTGGGCGTTGCGGTACGAGAGGAAGCGCGCCCAGGCCTCGGGGTCCTCGACACCGTCCTTCGGCGTCACATAGCGGTTGGTGCCCACGTCTTCGTTCGGCGGGTCGGGGTGCACCACGCTCGCGTAGTCGGGGTGGTTCCAGTCCGAGTGGGAGTAGTACAGGCCCACCTTGAGGCCCTGCTCCCGCAGTGCCTCGGCGTAACCGGTGATCAGGTCACGGCCGGCCGGGGTGTGCTTGACGACGTTCAGATCGCCCTGCCCGGTGTCCCACAGGGCCACCCCGTCATGGTGCCGGGCGGTGAGCACCGCGTACTTCGCGCCGGCCTTGGCGAACACCTCGGCCCATGCCTTCGGGTCGTAGTTCGAGGCGGTGAAGCCGTCGAGCTGCTTCATGTACTGCTCGTGGGGGACCTTGCCCGAGTAGAAGGACCAGGACTCGGGAACGCCGTCGACGGCGTAGATCCCGTAGTGGATGAAGATGCCCAACTTGGCATCGGTGAACCAGGGCTGCATCGGCATGTGCTCACGCTAGGCAGGGAGCCGGGTTCCGCGCGTGGGGTGTAGTCACCAATGGTGGTTGTTTTTCACCCTGCGAGGTCCGTCAGCCAGGCAGTGGCCGTGGACGGAAACAAAGAGACGTCCGATGGCTGTAGGGCACTGGCGCTTCCGCTCAAACCGGCGGGCGGAGTGCGTGGGTTAGTGGGGTTCTGAGGGCGGATCTGGAGCTGTGATCGGGTCATTCTCGGGATCCTGGCGGCCACCTGGCCAGTTTCGGGGCTTGACTGGGAAGAAAGATCCGATGAATATTCATTTCGTTCGCTGTGGACCCGCAACCTGCCCAACTCGCAAGGACGAACACGTGAAACTGCTGCGTCTCGGTGCCCCCGGTGAAGAGCGCCCGGCCGTCCGCACCGACGACGGCCGGGTGCTCGACCTGTCCTCCGTCACCCCGGACATCGACGGTGCCTTCCTTGCCTCGAACGGCCTCGACCGTGCCCGCGCGGCACTCGCGTCCGGCGAGCTGCCCGCACTGGACGCCGAGGGCGTACGCATCGGAGCGCCTGTCGCCCGTCCGGGCAAAGTCGTCTGTGTCGGCCTCAACTACCGCGACCACGCCGCCGAGACGGGCGCGCCGATTCCCGGACGGCCCGTCGTCTTCATGAAGGACCCGGGCACCGTCATCGGCCCGTACGACCAGGTGCTCATACCGCGCGGCTCGTCGAGGACCGACTGGGAGGTCGAGCTCGGAGTCGTCATCGGCACGCGGGCCCGCTACCTGGAGAGCCCGCAGCAGGCACTCGCTCACATCGCCGGGTACGCCGTCAGCCACGACGTCTCCGAGCGCGAGTTCCAGCTCGACCACTCCCCGCAGTGGGACCTCGGGAAGTCCTGCGAGACCTTCAACCCGCTCGGTCCCTGGCTCGTCACCGCAGACGAGATCGACGACCCGCAGGACCTCGCCCTGCGGCTGAAAGTCAACGGGGTGAAGCGCCAGCGAGGCAGCACCCGCGACATGATCTTCCAGGTCGCTCACCTCGTCGCGTACCTGAGCAACTACATGGTGCTCGAGCCGGGCGACGTCATCAACACCGGCACCCCCGCGGGCGTCGCCCTCGGGCTGCCCGGCAACCCCTACCTGCGCCCCGGCGACACCGTCGAGCTCGACATCGACGGCCTCGGCAGCCAGCGCCAGACCTTCGCACAAGCCTGAGAGGCCCGAACGTGACCTCAACTGCCCCGAGAATCATCGCGGTCGACACGTACGACATCCGATTCCCCACCTCCCGGGAACTGGACGGCTCGGACGCCATGAACCCGGACCCCGACTACTCCGCCGCCTACGTGGTGCTCCGCACCGATGCGGGCGACGGCCAGGAGGGCCACGGTTTCACCTTCACCATCGGGCGTGGCAACGATGTCCAGGTCGCCGCGATCGACGCGCTGCGCCCGCACCTCATCGGCCGGTCGGCCGACGCGCTGTGCGCCGATCCGGGATCCCTGAACCGCGACCTGATCGGGGACAGCCAGCTGCGCTGGCTCGGCCCCGAGAAGGGCGTGATGCACATGGCCATCGGCGCCGTGGTGAACGCGGCCTGGGACCTGGCGGCCAAACGGGCGAGCAAGCCGCTGTGGAGGTTCCTGGCGGACGCCGAGCCCGAATGGCTGGTCTCCCAGGTCGACTTCCGCTACATCGTCGACGCGCTGACCCCCGAGGACGCGCTGACGCTGCTGCGCAGGGGCCGTGAGGGAGCCGCCGGCCGCGAGAGGGATCTACTCGAACGCGGATACCCCGGTTACACCACCTCGCCCGGCTGGCTCGGCTACTCCGACGAGAAGCTCACGCGGCTCGCACAGCAGGCCGTCGCCGACGGTTTCACCCAGATCAAACTGAAGGTCGGCGCGGATCTGGCGGACGATGTCCGCCGCTGCCGTGCGGCCCGCGCCGCCGTCGGTCCCGACATCCGCATCGCCATCGACGCCAACCAGCGCTGGAACGTCGGCGAGGCGATCGAATGGACCAGGGCGCTCACCGAGTTCGACCCGTACTGGATCGAGGAACCCACCAGCCCCGACGACGTGCTCGGCCATGCGTCGGTACGCAAGGGCGTGGCACCCGTCAAGGTCGCCACCGGCGAGCACGTCCAGAACCGCATCATCTTCAAGCAGCTCCTCCAAGCCGACGCCATCGACGTCCTGCAGATCGACGCCGCACGCGTCGGCGGGGTCAACGAGAACCTTGCGATCCTGCTGCTCGCCGCGAAGTTCGGCGTGCCCGTCTGCCCGCACGCGGGCGGTGTGGGCCTGTGCGAACTCGTCCAGCACCTGGCCATGTTCGACTACGTGGCCCTGTCCGGCTCGACCGAGAACCGAGTCATCGAGTTCGTCGACCATCTGCACGAGCACTTCCTCGCCCCCGTGCAGATACGCGAAGGGCACTACCGGGCTCCGGACACCCCGGGCTTCTCGGCCGAGATGCACACCGGCTCGATCGCTGAATTCAGCTACCCGGACGGCCGGTTCTGGGCCGCGGACCGAGCGGCACACAGCGCCGGGCAGGCCGCACACGACGCCGTACCCGAGACAGTACAGAAGGAGGTCCTGGCATGAGTGAGCTGAGCGGGCTCAAGGCCGTCGTCACCGGAGGAGCGTCGGGCATCGGCCTGGCAACCGCCAGACTGCTCGCCGAGCGCGGGGCGGACGTGGCCGTGCTCGACCTCACCCCCGACGCCGTCGACAAGCCGTTGCGCGGATACCGCGCGGACGTCAGCGACGACGCGGGGGTACGCACCGCGGTCGCGGCCGCCGCCGAGGATCTCGGCGGAATCGACATCCTGGTCAACAACGCCGGCATCGGCGCCGCCGGCACCGTCGAGGACAACGACGACGCGCAGTGGCACCGCGTACTGGACGTCAACGTCCTCGGCATCGTCCGCACCACCCGCGCGGCCCTGCCGTACCTGCGGTCCTCGTCGGAGGCCGCGATCGTCAACACCTGCTCGATCGCCGCCACCGCCGGGCTGCCGCAGCGCGCCCTGTACAGCGCGAGCAAGGGTGCCGTCCTCTCCCTGACCCTCGCCATGGCCGCCGATCACGTACGCGAAGGAATACGGGTCAACTGCGTGAATCCGGGTACCGCCGACACCCCCTGGGTCGGCCGGCTCCTCGACGCCGCCGACGACCCGGTGGCCGAACGGGCGGCGCTCGACGCCCGACAGCCGATGGGCCGCCTGGTGACGGCAGACGAAGTGGCAGCTGCCATTGTCTACCTGGCGAGCCCGGCCGCCGGATCCGTCACCGGAACCTCGCTCGCCGTAGACGGGGGCATGCAGGGCCTGCGCCTTCGCCCGGTCCAGAACTGAGAGGCGGCCGGCACATGCGAGACAGCACGCTCGGCACGAGCGACATCGCCGTCACCGAACTGGCCTTCGGGGCAGCGGCGATCGGCAACCTCTTCTTCGCGGTGGACGACGTCCAGGCGACGGCTGCCGTCGACGCCGCCTGGGACACCGGCATCCGCTACTTCGACACCGCCCCGCACTACGGCCTCGGCCTGTCCGAGTACCGGCTCGGCGCGGCACTGAGCATCAGGCCCCGCGACGAGTACGTCGTCTCGACCAAGGTGGGCCGCCGCCTGGAGCGGACGGCGGCGGCGGGCGACGACCTCGCCAACGGATTCGCCGTGCCCGCCACCCATCGTCGTGTCTGGGACTTCAGCGCCGACGGCGTACGACGCAGCATCGAGGCGAGCCTGGAGAGACTCGGCCTCGACCGGATCGACGTCGTGTACCTCCACGATCCGGACGACCACGAGGAGCAGGCCTTCAAGGAGGCCTATCCGGCGCTGGAGCGGCTGCGCACCGAAGGTGTGGTCGGCGCGATCGGCGCCGGCATGAACCAGGCGGAGATGCTGACCCGTTTCGTCCGCGACACCGACGTCGACGTGGTGCTGTGCGCCGGCCGCTACACCCTCCTGGACCAGGGCGGCCTCGACGAGCTCCTCCCGGAGGCCGACGCGCGCGGCAAGAGCGTCGTCGTCGGCGGAGTCTTCAACTCGGGGCTGCTCGCGGACCCGAAACCGGGTGCCACCTTCGACTACGCGGCCGCGTCTCCGGATGTTCTGGACCGCGCGCTGCGCATGAAGGGCGTCGCTGACCGGCACGGTGTCCCCCTGCGCGCCGCCGCCCTGCGGTTCCCCTTCGGGCATCCGGCGGTGGCGGGCATCCTGGTCGGTACCCGCTCCGCGCACGAGGTCCACGACGCCGCCGACAAGCTGGCGCGCACAGTCCCTGACGAACTGTGGGCCGAACTGCGGGCCGACGGCCTGCTGCCGGAGCATGTCCCGGTCCCGGTGGCGGGACGGGACAGCCGGGCAGACGCGGACGCCGACACCCGTACGCCCGAGGAGCCGCCATGAGGATCGCGCTGCACACCAAGCTCCGCGCCGACCGGATCGAGGAGTACGAGGCGGCGCACCGCGACGTCCCGGAGGCGCTGACGGCGGCGATCCGCTCCGGCTGCGCCACCTCTTGGACGATCTGGCGCAGTGGCACTGATCTCTTCCACCTCCTGGAGTGCGAGGACTACGCCGCGCTGCCGGCCTCGCTGGAGACGCTGCCGGTCAACATCGCCTGGCAGGCACGGATGGCCGAACTCCTCGACGTCGTGCACGACTACTCGGCCCAGGGAACGGAGGCCGGCCTGCCCGTCGTGTGGGAGCTGTGAGCGCCGGGGAGATCATTGGTGTCAGCGCAGCGCGCTCTTCGCCTGCCACTCGGCCCACGGCACGTTCCAGTCGCCGAAGCCGTTGCCCGGAGCGACGACACCCTTGGTGTCCTTGCCGGTGATCTCGAACGGGTCGCCGGGCCGGACCTGGGCGTAGAGCCAGGCGGCGTTCGTGTCGCTCATGCCGATGCAGCCGGAGCTCATGTTCGCGTTGCCGAACCATCTGTCGTTCCACGGCGCCGCGTGCGCGTACATGCCGGACCAGGTCAGCCGCATGGAGCGGTCGACCATCTTGTCGTAGGCGTCGCCGAGGCCGACGGTCTCGGAGTTCATGTTGATCGTGCCCTCCTTGGCCATCAGGACGGCAGTCCCGCGCCAGGAGCGTTTGTCGCCGCCGGGGGTACCGCCGGAGACGGGGATGCTCCGCACCGCCTGCCCGTTCCGTTCCAGGGTGAGCTGCTTGCGGTCGAGGTCGACCTTGACCATCTGGCTCCCGCCGACGGTGAAGCCGGTCGAGTAGTCGCGGACGAACCAGCCGCCGTCACCGGAGTCCGTGCCGTTCAGCTCGGCGCTCAGCGTGACCTCGGTGCCGGGCCGCCAGTACTCCTTGGGTCGCCAGTCGATCCGGTCTCGGCCGGACCAGTCCTCCAGCCAGGACCAGGAGCCTTCGGTGGGATTCGACGTGGTCAGCTTCAACTGCCGCTCGACGGCCGCCTTGTCGGTGACGGGGTTGTCGAAGACCAGCGAGATCGGCTGGGCGATGCCGACGACCGCCTTCGTTCCCGGCCGCCAGTCGACCTTGTTGACCTTGTCGGCCTCGGCCGTGGCGAGCACGGACGTGACGGTGCTCTTCGTCCCGGCCTTCGTGGTCGTCGTGGCGGTGACCGTGTAGGAGGTGCCGGGGGCCGCCTTGCGTATCGAGACCCATGTCGCCCCATCGGCGGCCACCTTGCCGGCGAGTGCGCGCCCCTCGTCGTCCGTGACGCCGACCGAGGTGAGCGTGCCGCCTGCCGCGGTGACCCTGACCGTGCCGCCGGCCCGCACGCCGTTGCCCTTCGGTGTCACGGTCACCGTCGCGGGGCGGTCCTCCGTGGCGCTCGTGCCGCCGCCCTTGGCGTCCTCGGCCGCCGCGCCGGAGCCTGCTCCGGAGGAGCAGGCTGCGAGCGGGGCCAGCAGTACCGCGACCGCCGCGGTGCGTACACATATACGGCTCAACGGAGTCTCCGTCCGTGGTGGTTCGAATGTGGATACCGCGACACTAGAACCGGGAAAGCCCAGGTGAGCGGCCCTGCGGCCATGTGACGACGACTGCAGAACAACGGTCATCGTCCGGTCACATTCGCCGCGCGGAGCGGTCACGGACGGCTGTGAGCATCCTGTGCACTCCCACAGAGAGGCTCACACCGTGTCAGCACTGCTCGTGACGGCTGCCCGCGGCCCGGAAACCCCCTTGGCGCTCATCACCGCCGAGAGGTACCGCTCGTTCCTGCGCTCCGGCGTGGGTTCCGACCTGGGCGCAGGGTTCCTGCAGTGCCCCTCGTGGGCCCAGGTCAAGGACGGCTGGCGTGCCCAGTTGGTGGGCTGGGGGCCGGCCCCGGCGGTCGGCCGACTGACCGGTGTGGCGCTCGTTCTGCTGCGTCAACTCCCCGGAACCCGGAAGTACTTCGCCTACCTTCCGGAGGGACCGGTCGCCGACTGGGCCGACCCGGGCATCGACGGCTGGCTCGACCCGCTGCTGAGACACCTGCGCGCGTCCGGAGTGTTCGCCGTACGGATCGGACCCTCGCCTGCGTACCGGCGCTGGAACGGCGCACGGCTCAAATCGGGCGCCGGGCCCGGCCGCAGGCTCGCCGACGTCCTCGCGAGCGAGGTGGACCCGCTGGGCACGGCCGTCGCGGAACGGCTCCGAGCCCGGGGCTGGAACCGGTGCGGCGGCGAGGACGACGAGGACGCGCAGCCGCGCCACGTCTTCCGGATACCGCTCACCGGACGCACGGCGGACGACCTGTGGGCGGGACTCAACCAGGAGTGGAGGCGCAACGTCCGCAGGGCGCAGAAGTCGGGCGTCGAGGTGGTCGTCGGCAGTGCGGCGGACCTGCCGGAGTTCTACCGGCTGCTGCGCATCACCGAGGAACGCGACGGGTTCCGCCTCGGCCGTTCCCTGGAGTACTACGAGCGTCAGTACGCGGCCCTCAACGCGGAGGAACCGGGCCGCATGCAGCTCTACCTCGCTCGTCACGAAGGCGAGATCCTCGCTGCCCACACCATGATCCGCTTCGGCCGCCGGATCTGGTACCAGACCGGCGCCTCCGCCGACCACCGCCGTGAGGTCCGGCCCTCCAACCTCCTGCAGTGGCGCATGCTGCTGGACGCACAGGCACTCGGCGCCGACGTCTACGACATGCGCGGGGTACCCTCCACCCTCGACCCCGACGACCGTCAATACGGGCTGCTGCGCTGGAAGCTCGGCACCGGGGGTGAGGTCGTCGAAACCCTGGGGGAGTGGGAGAGACCGTTGGACGGCACGGCCAACCACGCGCTGTACCGCGCGTTCCAGACCTATCTGGCGCGACGATGAGTACGACCGCCACAGCCGAGCCGACGGCGAAGCAGCCGTCCGCGCTGCGCAGCGGCGCGATCATGGCGGCCGGGTCGGTCGTCTCACGCGCCACCGGATTCCTGCGGTCCGCGGTCGTCGCCGCCGCGCTCGGCCTCGGGATCGTCGCCGACGGGTACGCGGTGGGCAATTCGGTCCCCACCATCGTCTACATCCTGCTGCTCGGGGGCGCGCTCAACGCGGTCTTCCTGCCGGAGCTGGTCAGGGCGGCGAAGGAACACGCGGACGGGGGTGCGGCCTACACCGACCGGCTGCTCACCCTGTGCGTGCTGGCCCTGCTCCTCCTCACAGGTGCGGCGGTGTGGGCGGCGCCGACCATCGTCGGGTTCTACTCGGACTACCCGCCGGACCAGCACACGATGACGGTCGCGCTGGCCCGCTACTGCCTGCCGCAGATCTTCTTCCTCGGCCTGTTCACGCTGCTCGGGCAGGTACTCAACGCACGCGGCCGCTTCGGCGCCATGATGTGGACGCCGGTCCTCAACAACGTCGTGGTCATCGCCGTGTTCGGCCTGTACCTGGCGACCGGAGCGGGCGGGGAGCTGACACCGGGGGAGCGTTGCCTCCTCGGGTGGGGCACCACGGCCGGCATCGTCGTCCAGGCGCTCGCCCTGCTGCCGTCGCTACGGGCCACCGGGTTCCGGTTCCGGCCCCGGTTCGACTGGCTGGGCAGCGGCCTGACCCGGCCACTGCGTTCCGCGGGCTGGCTCGTGCTGTTGGTGCTCAGCAACCAGGCCGCGTACTGGGTCACCACCCGGCTCGCCACGTCCGCCGGTGCCCGCGCCGCCGCCGAGCAGATCGAGGGCGCGGGGTTCAGCGCGTACAACAACGCGTACACGCTGTGGATGGTGCCGCACGGCATCGTCACGGTCTCCCTGGTGACGGCGCTGATGCCACGGATGAGCCGATCGGCTGCCGACGGCGACACGGCGGCGGTCCGGCGGGACGCCGGATACGCGTTGCGCACGAGCGGAGCCCTCATAGTGCCCGCAGCGTGCGCTCTGCTCGCCCTGGCACACCCCGCGACGGCGCTGGTCTTCCAGCACGGCAGGACAGGACCGGAGGACATCGCCGTGCTTGCCGGGATCCTGATGGCGTTCGCCCCCGGACTGATCGCCTTCTCCGGCCAGTACGTGCTCTCCCGCTCCTTCTACGCCCTGTCCGACACACGCACCCCGTTCCTGCTGAACCTGATGATCGCGGGTCTCAACGCGGGGCTGTCGTGGACGGCGTACCAACTCCTGCCTGCGCGCTGGGCGGTCACCGGCATGGCAGGCGGCTACTCGCTGGCGCTGTTCGCCGGCTGGGCCCTGACCGCGCTGGTGCTGCACCGCCGCCTGACGCCCGGCAAGGGCCCCGCCGACGGACCGCCCCGGCTGTGGCGCTCCGCCACCGTCGCCGCCCAGGCCGGGATGTTCGCCGCCGCTGTGCCCGCCACCCTCCTCGGCCTCGGCGCCACCCGGCTGTCCGCCCCCGCCGGGCCGGCCGTCGCCGCCGGAGCCGGCGCGCTCACCGTCGCAGCGGTCTTCGTCCTTCTCGCCCGCCCGCTACGTCTCGCCGAAGTCGACTCCCTCGTCACCGGTGCGGTCGCCCGTGTCCGCCGCCGACACTGAGGCCCGCGGAACCGCGCAGCGCGCCGAGAGCGTGAACCCTCCTGACCTATTCACCACGACCCCCAGGGACGCCCCGCACATGCCCCGCGTGCTCTTGATCGAAGACGACCCCTCCGTACGCGAGGGTGTCGAGCTGGGACTGCGCCGCCGCGGCCACGAGGTCCGCACGGCCGCCACGGGGGAGGCCGGACTGGCCGCACTCCGCGAGTTCCGGCCCGACCTGCTCCTGCTGGACCTGATGCTGCCCGGCATGAACGGTGTGCAGGTCTGCCGCCTCGTGCGGGAGGACAGCCAACTGCCCATCATCATGCTCACCGCCCGAGGCGACGACTTCGACGTCGTCATCGGCCTTGAGGCCGGCGCCGACGACTACATCGTCAAGCCGGCGCGCACCGAGGTGATCGAGGCCCGCATCCGCGCCGTGCTGCGCAGGATGGAGACCCCGGGCAGCGGCCGGCCCTCCGTCGAGTTCCACGGAGACCTCGCCGTCGACCGCGCCGGCCTCACCATCGCCAAGTCCGGTGAACGGGTTGCCCTGGCGCCCTCCGAGATGAAACTGCTCCTCCATCTGACGGCCGCGCCGGAGCAGGTGTTCAGCCGACAGCAACTGCTCGAACACGTGTGGGAGCACAGCTACCACGGTGACGCTCGCCTCGTCGACGCCTGCGTCCGCAGGCTGCGCAACAAGATCGAGGACACCCCGGGCAGCCCACGCTACATACAGACCCTGCGGGGCTTCGGCTACCGCTTCGGACCCCTGTGAACGCCGGCCGCACGAGTCGCGTGCGCCGGATCGCCACCTTCGGGTTGCGCACACGCCTCGTCCTCGCGTTCCTGCTCGTGGCCGCCGTCAGCGCGGGGACGACCGCGGCACTCACCTACCGTGAGGCGCGCAGCGCCGTCCTCGTCAGCGCCCAGGACACCGCGGTCGTGTCCTTCCGCGAACAGGTGGAGACACTCGCACCCGAACTCCCCGTCGATCCGGAGATACTGCGCGAGATGCTCTTCGTCCTCGCGAGCAAGGCGAAGCCGCACCCGTGGATCCTCTTCGCCGAGTACGGCTCGCTGCGCGTCTCGTCGAGCACCAGACCCACCTCCTCCGTCATCACCCCCGAGCTGCGCCGCACCACCCTGACGTCGTCGCACGGCAGCTTCGAGAGGGTCGTGAAGGACGGGGTCCCGTACCTCACGATCGGAGTGCCGGTCCTGACGAGGACCGGCGGGGACAGCACCGTGCCGACCGGGCTGGTCCTGTTCGCCGTGATGCAGATGAGCGAGGAGCAGGCCAATGTCGACGCCTTGGTCACCGCCGCGCGCGACGGTGCTGTGCCCGGCCTCGCCATCGCCCTGGTGCCCGCGCTGATCGCCGCGCGGAGTGTGCTGCGCCCGGTCCGCGAGTTGCGCAGGGCAGCCCGCTCCATGGGCAGTGGCCGGCTCGACGCACGGATCAAGGTCTCGGGGAGCGACGAACTCGCAGATCTGGCCCGTACGTTCAACGAGTCGGCGGGGCAGCTCGAGAAGTCGGTCGACGAACTGCAACAGGCGGAGGCCCGTGCCCGTCGGTTCGCGTCCGACGTCTCGCACGAACTGCGCACCCCGCTCGCCGGGATGCTCGCCGTCACCGAGGTGCTCGACGAGGACGCCGACGGCCTCGACCCGGACACGGCGCAGGCCGTCCGACTGATCAGCGCGGAGACCGGCAAACTGGCGGTCCTGGTGGAGGACCTGATGGAGATCTCCCGCTTCGACGCACGCGCGGCCGAACTGAACACCGACGAGGTCGACGCAGCAGAGACCATCGGCAGGACGCTCCTGCACCGGCGTTGGGACGGCCGCGTACGCACGGACCTGCCGGACGGGATCAGGGCCCGTCTCGATCCACGCCGGTTCGACGTCGTCGTCGCCAATCTCGTCGGCAACGCGCTGCGGCACGGCTCGGAGCCGGTGACGGTCCGACTGAGGACACGGACGGCCGCCGACGGGGAGAGCACGCTGATCCTCGAGGTCGCCGACAGCGGGCCCGGCATACGGCCGGAGGTACTGCCCCACATCTTCGACCGGTTCTACAAGGCGGACGCGGCCCGTACCCGGTCGGCGGGCAGCGGTCTCGGCCTGGCGATCACCCAGGAGAACGTCCGGCTGCACGGTGGCACAGTCCGCGCCGGGAACGGACCGGACGGCGGTGCCGTTTTCACGGTCGAGATCCCCCTCGGCGTGTCCACCGGGCACGAGCGAGGCAACGGCATGAACGAACCCCGCAGCGACGAGGCAACGGCATGAGCGGACCTTGCAGAGACGAGGCAGGGCAACGGGCATGGGCGGCGGATCCGTCACGCAACGACACGGAGAGGGCAGTGGGATGAGGGCGCGCATGCGCACGGCGGCATTGCTCGCGGCCTGGCTCCCGCTCGCAGCCTGCGGCATCCAGGAGACGGACGTCATCGCCGCCGGGGGCGCCGCGACCATCGACGTACTCCCCGCCCGTCAGGTCCGGATGCTCCTGTTCTTCTCCCACGGCTCCGGGCTGATACCGATTCCCCGGACAGTCGGCGAGACCGAGGTCCCCGGGGACGAGCTGGGCCAGGACAGCAATGGGGAGGCCGCCCGTCCTCCCACGGAGAAGACCATTGCCGCACTGCTCGCCGGCCCGAACGAGGCGGAGAAGCGGGCGGGCATGGTCAACGATGCATCACTGCCGGTCCCAGGCACCCTGGCGACGACAGAGGTGACCGAGGACGGGGTGGACGTCGCCTTGAAGGCCCCGCTCGACGGGATCACCCGGCCCGCGGAGCGGCAGCTCGTCTGCACGGTGGCGTTCGCGGAAAGCACCGATGGCGCTGTGACGGTGACGTTGCGGGGCACGGACGGCACGCGCACTCCCGCACGGTGCGACCTCCAGTCCGCACTCGTACCGACCGCGTCCGGGACGGCCCCCCGCTGAGGCAGCGGAACGGGCTGACGGCGGCGTATTCTTGGATCGGTCATGGAGCGCGACGACCGCACGACTCCCGCGCGACCGCCACCGCAGCCGACAAGACAGTGGAACACCCATGAGCTCCACGTTGATTCGCCTGATCGAGCACGCCGACGGCCCCGTACTCGCCGACCTGCACACCCGGGACAAGGAGGCGTATGCGCGCTGGATGCCGACGAGGCCCGCAGAGTTCTACACACCCGACGGGCAGGCCGCGGTCATCGAATCCCTCCTTGCCGCCCACGGCAATGGACTCGCGTGGCCCGGCGTCGTGGTCTGCGACGGGGCCGTCATCGGGCAGGTCAGCATCAGCTCGATCCTGCGCGGCCCGTTCCAGAAGGGGTACCTCGGCTACTGGGTCTCCACTCACCACCAGGGCCTCGGACACACGAGCCGTGCCGTCGGCCTCGCGCTGCGCATCGCCGAGGACGAACTGATCCTGCACCGGCTGGAGGCACACACGCAACTGGAGAACCTCGCGTCCCAGGCGGTCCTCCGCAAGCACGGGTTCAGTTCCTGGGGCATCGCCCATGACCACTTCTACGCCGACGGCGCGTGGCGCGACGAAGTTTTCTGGGAACGAAAACTGACCGGCACACCCGCTTCTTGAGGCGACGACCGCAGTGGGGGTCCTGGTGCTCCCGCTTGTCGCGGTAGTGCTTGAGGACTCCCCGGGTCTTGAGCTCGGCGACGGGGTGCTCGACGCAGATGAGTCCGGACGACTGGTGCCGGCGCGCACGCTGTCAGACGTTGGTCTCGTCCGCAGTGGCGGGACGGCCGGGCTTGGGCGGCGGGGCCACGATCCGCTTCGGGGCGAGCGGCAGCCCTTCAGCCCTCGGGGTCGCGCAGGCCGACGCAGTCAAAGGCCCAAAAGGCCTCTGAGTAGACGAAGGTGCCCGTCATCCACGGCTCGTGTGCGGACAACCGGGCGACCTGAAAAGCTGCTTCAGGAATACGCAGCGACGGCGAACGGAAGCCCATCGTGCCGGCACCCTCGAAGCCGCGCGTGCCGTAGTAGTGCGGCGAACCCTCCAGGAATACCAACGGCACGCCCTGGCTGTCGGCCGCCTCGAGGGCGTGGGCGATGAGCTGCGTACCGATGCCCTGACGCTGGAACTCCGGGACCACGCCCAGCGGTGACAGCGACAGGACGTCCACGATCCGGCGCGGAGCGTCCAACCGCGTCGCGCTCAGCAGGACATGCCCGACGACCCGGTCATCCACGACAGCCACGAAGGACATCGGCGCCAAGGCGGCTTCCGGAACGCGAAGTGCCTTCACGAGCCCGGGAACCCGATCGCCTTCACCGAAGGCGCGCGTATGAACCTCGCGCACATCTCCGTGATCGGCAGGGGTCTCTTCCCGGATCACCAACTCGGCACCACCCGGAGCGATCCGGGAGCCTGCAGGCGCTTCGTGTGACGTCATGGCAGGGAGGGTAGATCGCGGGGCGGCTGAGCGCGAGGCAATTGCACACCGGGTCGTCGGCCCCGCGCCGTTTCGGTCCGAGGCGGCGGACCTCGCCGAGCGGCCGGGCTGACTGATGACGGGCGAATTGCATGATGCGCCGCCCGCTCCGGCTGCGTCCCACATGCATGTGACCACCTGTCGGTCGGAAGGCGGTCACGTGCATGTGGGACGCCACGCCGGGCGAGGTCGGCGCAACCGGCTGGCTACGGTGACCCACGCCCCTACGGCGGCGGGAGAGGGATATGGGCGACAGACCAATGGTCCGACTGCCGGGCGGCGAAGGGCCGGGGCGTCATATCAGGGGGCTACAGGCAGCTGGCGCTTGTGTTCGGTGAGACGGTAACGGCTGGTGATCGTTTCGAAGGCCCGCTCGTCCACCGGCTTGCCTTCGAGGAAGTCGTCGATGTCGTCGTAGGTGACCCCGAGCGCTTCCTCGTCGGCCTTGCCCGGGTCGAGGGTCTCCAGGTCGGCCGTCGGGAGCTTCCACACCAGCTCGGCGGGCGCGCCCAGCGTGTCCGCGACGGCGCGCACCCGGCGCTTGGTCAGGCCGGTCAGCGGGACCAGGTCGGCGGCGCCGTCACCGAACTTGGTGAAGAAGCCGGAGACGGCCTCGGCGGCGTGGTCGGTGCCCACGACCAGCCCGTCATGCGCACCGGCCACCGCGTACTGCGCGATCATGCGCTGCCGGGCCTTGATGTTGCCGTGCACGAAGTCCTGGTGGTGGGCGTCGCGGAAGCTCACGCCGGCGGCCAGCGAGGCCTCGATCGCGGCGTCGCTCGCGGGCTTGATGTCCACGGTCAGCACCTGGTCGGGGCGGATGAAGGAGAGCGCGAGCTGCGCGTCGTGCTCGTCTGCCTGGGTTCCGTAGGGCAGCCGCATCGCGTAGAACCGCGCCTCGTGCCCGGCGGCGCGGGCCCGCTCGACGGCGAGCTGGCACAGACGACCGGTGGTGGTGGAGTCGACGCCGCCGCTGATGCCGAGGACCAGGGAGCGCAGACCGGTCGAGGTCAGCCGCTCGGCGAGGAAGGCTACCCGGCGTTCGATCTCCCGCTCGGCCTCGAAGGTCTCAGCGACCTCTAGTTCCTGGGCGATCTTCTGCTGCAGGGCGATGGACGCCGGCTCGCTCACGTCTGCTCCTTGTTCGGGTTCACGATGTGCTGTCGCGGCACCCTAACGTCAAACTCGGTGCACACGTCTATTGGCCCGCACCCCCATGGACCCGGCGGTCCCGGTCATCCATCGACTCGGAGACGGTCCCCGGCTTCGAACAGCAGACGTCGGCACGCGGACTCCGGGTACTCCGGGAACCGGTCGTCGTTCCCTCCGGAACGGCCCGGGAACCGTCCCCCCGGATTCCGCGTGACCTCTTGACGTGTTGTCGGCGGCGTCGAGGGGACCGAATGAGAGCCCGGACGATGGTGAGCGTGCTGGTATCGACGTGTGTGGCGCTGGTGGCGTGCGCGTGCGGTCCGGATGAGGCGAAGGAGGACACGGGCGCGAAGCCTCATCAGCCGTCCGCGTCCACACGGGCCGATGAACCGTCGGCCACGCCCTCCGTGTCCGCTCGGACCGCGAAGCCGTCGGCCGAGCCTACCGGCGACCAGCCTGTGCCCAGGACGGAGGAGGGCGCGATCCAGCGGTACGAGCAGTACCTCCACGCCCTGGGTCGTGAGGACATCGACACGGTCTGCGAGGTAGCCGGACCTGCGGCGAAGAAGGCACAGGACCAAGGACTCGGCCCGTGCACGTCGACGTACGCCGCCGTGATCCAGATGATCTCGCCCGCGCAGAAGGAGGCCCTCAGAACCGCGACGGTCGACCCGCAGCACATCGTCGTGCGCACGCCCGCCAAGATTGAAATGCCGGTCGAAGCGGTCAGGTCCTCCGCCTCCTTCTCCGAGAACGACCTCGGCAGCTACACCCTGGAGTACCTCAAGAGCAATTGGTACATCACCGACTGAACCCGACGCGTCGTACGCGGAGTCGTCTGACGGACGGCTCCGTGCGCAAGCCATCCGGCGGCCGTCCGGCTGCGCCCCCCGATGACGTCGGTCCGCCGTGTCCCCGGCACGTCAGGGAGAGGTGCCCGGCGACCGCAGGCGGTCGTGGAGGGTCGCGAAGGCCGTGCATGTGAGGGGAAGGGCCAACGCCGCCGTGACTAGGATCCCGACGATGACGGGGGCGAGAATACCGGCGTAGTACGCGGCGAGGCAGTTTCCCGTTGCCTGTTCGAGCAGGGATCGGACGAGGGGGCGCAGCGGCAGGGCGAGCTGCACCACCAGCCGGAGCACCCCGGCGGTCAGCGCGGCCGGAGGCAGCGCAAGGGCGAGGACGCGGACCCCTCCCGCGCGCCTCAACGTCAGCGACCAGGACCGGCGCAGGGCCGCGCGGGGCCGAGACCATCGGCCGCCGCAGCCGGGGCGAGTGCGAGGCGCAGCAGCACGGCGGTGAGCACGGCAACCGCGGGGGAGGCCGCGACGAGTGTGTGGGGCCACGCCCCGCGTTCCAGTTAACGCCATGAACAGTGGGGGCCGCTACGGCGGCTGGCGACGCTGAACGCCTCTGTGTGCCGGGGCGGCGGCCCTTCTGGTCGACGGGCAGGAAGGCCGCCCTGCGGTGAGCTGGGCGGCTTCCTTCCAGGCCGACCAGCAGCGCACCGGGCAGGAGTCGGGGTTCTCGCTGTGAGCCACCGCGACGTCACGGGAGTGAATAGTGGAGTTGATTCCGGCGGGGTGAATCCGGGGACTGACCGAACACCGTGATTGTGTGCACTGGCGGGCCTGCATCCTTCGCCTGACCGGTGTGTGCTCCGGAACCTTCCTCAAGCTTCGGGCGGATCAGGGGACGAGAGCCTTCATCCATCCAACGCGGACTCCTGTTGCGAAGCGGCCCGGGCGGCTGCCTTCTGGAAGGAGGGACACAGACAAGCAGGAGGTTGGATCCATGGTGACGATCGAGAAGGCGCGCGAAGAGATGGCGCGGCAGGCTGCTGCGGCAGCGCAGCGTTATCAGGCAACGAGTGCCGAACGACAGGCTATTGCGGAGCGGATGGAAGCGGGCACCAAGTATCCGGACTCACGGGCGTCGATCGCTGCCCGGGCCGGACGGCTCCTGGACCGAGGCGGAGTGGCGCCCTCGGCCGCCGTCGCGGGAATTCACGCCGAGGCTCTGGAGATGCCCGACGCCTATGAGCGCATCATCGGCGCCTCCAACGACATGCAGGCGTGGAGCTTCCTTCCGCGTGGCACACGGGCGGCAAGCGCTGTTGCCCGGATCACTCTCCGACACAACGGTCGGGAACTCCCGCATGGCACCGGGTTTCTGGTTTCGCCGCGGCTGTTGTTGACAAATCAACACGTCTTCCCCGATGAAGATTTCACGAGACGTTGCTTCCTCGAGTTCAACGCTCAGGTCACCGTGGACAACACCCCGGACACGGCCCTCCGTCTCGAACTCGACCCCGCCACCTTCTTCACGGCGGACGAACATCTTGACTACGCGTTGGTGGCTGTGAATCCCACTGGCGACGGCCACCTCGCCGGTGATGTCTTTGGCTGGCACCGGCTGAGCCGTCAGCTCGGCAAACTGGTCATCGGCGAACCGGTGAACATCATCGGCCATCCGAATGGCCGTCTCAAAGAGATTGCCCTTCGGGACAACGCTCTCCAGATCCGGCTCGAGGACTTCCTCCAGTACAGAACCGACAGCGAACCCGGCAACTCGGGTTCTCCGGTCTTCAACGACCAGTGGGAAGTCGTTGCTCTCCACCACAGCGGTGTGCCGAGGCTGGATCCACAGGGGCGAGTGTTGCGCAAGGACGGCCAAGTCTGGCAGCCCGGGGACGACGACGACACCGTCGAGTACGTGTCGAACGAAGGCGTCCGCATCAGCTCGATCCTCAAGCATCTCGCTGCCACCGCGCTTGATCCCGCGAAACGGGCGCTCCTGGCCGAAATGGGCCCGGAGTCGGGTCTCCAGCAGGGCACCGTCGCCCCGAGCCCGGAGAGGGCAGCACCCCAACGCACGGATAGAGCGGCGGAAACTACCGTGCCTCGTACCGGTCGCCCCGCCCGCGGCCCTGCCTCCGTCGGCGGACGGCACCTGGTCTTTCTGCACGGCAGGAGCCAGCAGAAGCAGGACCCCGAGGTGCTGCGGCGGAACTGGACCGCAGGGCTGAACCACGGGCTCACACGTGCGGGAATCCCTGCGATCGACCCGGCGGATGCCTGGTTTCCGTACTACGGCGACCGGATCATCGAGGCCATCAGGCAGCGAGAGGCCGTCGGGGGCACGTTCGAGAGTGCGCCTCCGGCGGCCGTAGCGGTGGAGGCGTTCGCTGCTGCTTCCACAACAGGGTCGTACGAGCGGCTCCTCGTAGAGGCAGCGGTGGCGGCAGGTATGCCACAGGACGGTCCGGCAGCCATGGAAGGTCTTGGCACTGCGCTGGCCGGACCCGTTCACCGGGCACTGAGCTGGCTCGCGGCCAAGACCGATGTGGACGCATTGACCATCGCTACCGTCTTCAGGGACGTGGACGCGTACCTCGATGACGCCGAGGTCCGCGAGGCGGTACTGGCCCAGGTACTGGAAACGCTGCCTCCATCCGGAGAAGTCGTACTGGTCACCCACAGCCTCGGTACCGTGGTCGGGGTCGATTTGATCGAACGACTTCCGGACGGCCTGAGCGTTCCACTGCTCGTCACCGCCGGCAGCCCGCTGGGCATGGACACCGTGCACAGCCGACTCCTTGTCGGGGGCGCCAAACGACCTGAGCGAGTGAGTAATTGGGTCAATGTCTGGTGCCCGACAGACGCAGTCGCCGTCGGCTGCCCCCTTCACGCCACCTGGGGCAAGCTGACCGACATGGCCGTGGCGAACGCGCGCGACAGGGCACACAGCATTGAGGAGTATCTCGCCCACCCCGGCGTTGCTGCAGAGATCGGTCACGCGCTCGAACCAGCATGAGCGAGCAGAAGCGGCTGACAGTGGGCCCGATGTACATCCCGGGGCGCTTGCCGACCGCTTCGAGCCCCTCCAGGACGCGATGTTCGGCAGCGCCGGCGAACCTGGCGTGGGCGTCGTCGTCTGTGCCTGTCACCTGCATTGTCAGGCGGGCGCCTGACAATGCACATGACCTACGGGACCGCAACCCAGGAGACCCATGGCAACGCGCGTTCTGGCTACGGAGAGCCCGCGTCTGTCGGTGATCTCCTGCGCGCTCCGCAACACGGGCGCCGGGTGGCACCTGATCGACGATGCGGTGCACGCGCCGTCCGGGCGATCCAGCACGCGGACCATCTGCAACTCCTGCACGTCGTGGGTGCTGTCCGAGTGTCGTCGATGCAGGTCACCTATGACGAGTATTACGCTGGGCGCGATGTCCGGTGCGGGGTGTCGGTTGGCCTGGCCCTGTCCCGCGTCTATCTGTACAGCGGCACGTCGACCACTCCCGTCGAGACCCGGCGGTGCTGGTCGTCGGCGGCGAGAATCTGTGCGAGACCGGGCTCCTCGAACTCGACTGACCCACCGCTGAATTGTCGCTGCCCCGAGCCTGTGGCTGGGGCTCTCTGCATGTCTGGAGACGTACATGGCCACACCACTCACCGCGGACAGACTCCTCGCCATCTTCAAGGCCGAGGGCGTGAAGACTGCCGAGTTCTCCGGCTGGCGTACCCGCGAGCGGGACGCCGCGACCGGCAAGCCGTTCGGCCCCGTCCACATGGTGCTCAACCACCACACCGCCGGAACCAACTCGCTCGCGGCCGTTGCCAAGGACGGCGTCGCGGGCCTGCCCGCCCCGCTCGCCCATATCCACCTCGCCAAGTCCGGCCTGGCCACGATGTGCAGCGCGGGCCGCGCGAACCACGCCGACCTGATGGCGAAGAACGCCTACAACTCCTTCCTCAACGAGGAAGCCACCCACCCGGCTCCCTCAAAGGCGTCGGGCACCATCGATGGCAACGACGCCGCCTACGGCATCGAGACCGAGAACCTCGGCAACGGGACCGACGTCTACACGCGGGCACAGTACGACGCCTGGGTGCGTATCAATGCCGCGTTCTGCCGCGAGTACGAGTGGTCGGCCGAGTCTTGCGGCTGCCACAAGGAGACGTCGATCGAAGGAAAGATCGACCCCAAGGGGCCAGTCGAGGGGTACGGCACCCGGGGACGCTTCGACTTCACCGGCCAGCAGTTCCGCGCGGACGTCGCCGAGCGGCTCAAGCACCCGGCCAACTGGTCGCCGACGGCAACGACACCCCCGACGCCCCCGGCACCGAAGCCCCCGACTGTGGAGCAGCAGATCGCCGCCCTCGACAAGCGCCTCACCGCGCTGGAGAAGAGGACCCCATGACCAGCTTCCCCCTGTTCGACACGCAGACTGTCATCTGGGGCGCCAAGACGTATGCCCGCGATCTGGCCAAGCTCGGCGTGGCGACGTTCCTGCAGGGTTCGTCGGCGGTCGCATCCTCACCACCCCGTTCGACGTGAGCATATGGCGGCGGCTGCGGTCGCCGCATTCACTGCGGCCTGGGCGCTCGTCGAGGGAATGGCCGCTCGCCTTGGGGGACGTCACCAGCTGCCGCCGTCGCCCGATCAGTGGCCACTCTGAAAGAGCTCGGTAGGCTGAAAACATCAGCCAGTGGAGCTGCGGCCGGGAAGATCTGCTCGGTTCCGGTCATCACCCAGGTGGTATAGGCCGGCGGGACAGCCAGGTCGTGGGCTGGTGCAATGGCGAGGAGGGAAGGGGACGGCACCGATTCGATCCGGTGGCCTGAGTTCCAGGAAGGACGGCGAAGTGTCTACCAGCAGTGCCCAGGACGTTTCTCGCGAGGCAGGCGAGCTGTTTCGCTCCGGGAGTGAACGCGTCTTCGACGACGTCGCGCAGAGGAGGCTTCGTTATCACCTCCTGCGGCTGACCACTGTCGGTCTTACCGAAACGGATGTGGAGGACTTGCGCGAGCTTGGGCGCCTCGCTTTCGAGGACGTCGATGTCACCGACAAGTCGACGCGGATCAAGCAGCGTGCCGACGCCAGCGCACTCGCGGTGGCGATCGCGGACATCCTTGAGCAGCCGCCGAACAGAGGCTCTCGAGCGCGGGTGATGGTTGGCGCAGTTCTCGGCGCATACGCGGTGGTCGGCGGCACCGCGGCAGCCGGCGGCATGACGCGCCAGGATCGCTCGGCAGCAGCCGTTCTGGGGGCAGTTGGTGGTGCGCTTGCAGCATCAACCATTCCCACTGTCCTCGATAGGATTGACCACGTGGGCTTGTCGGAATACCTCAGCATGCAGGACTGACATGGTGTCCCGTTGAGTTGCCACGCTCGCCACCGACGCTCAGTGAGCTCTTTCAGCTTGCCACTGATCGGGTGACGGCGGCAGGGTACGCAACGCGCGAGGCCCTATCGAGCCGCGCTCGACCTGCCTCACGCCCTGGTCGAGCGCACCACCATGCTCATAGTCACCCGTGAGGGTGAATCGCTGCAAACTCCCGCCGCACCAGCGCGCGCCGGTCGCCCTGGTGTACCTGTGCAAGCACGACACCCTCACGCAGATCGCCGCTGGCTACGGTATCTCGGTGGGTACCGCCCACGCCTGCACCACCGCACACACTCGGCCTGCTTGCCGAGCGTGTGCCCGGCCCGCTCAAGGTCCTGCGGGAGGCAGATCGGCGCTGAGCCAGCGCGTACGCATCCGCTGAACTGCTGCTTCTGAGGCGGGGGTATGCCGTGGCGATACTTGTGATCCCCACGATGTCACAACCGCCGACTACGTCCTTTGCGAGACTGACACCCCAGGACACCCCGCTGAGCCGACCGCGGGACACCACACGCCTGATCGGTTACGGGACAAGCTTTACGGCCTCGTGCACGATGAGCATTCGCGCGCGCCATTCGGTGTAGTCGGGTGGTGTCCGATGTGTGCTCAAGGGGGCCGACTTCGGCAAGATCAAGGCGGTTCGCGCACCCGCCATGCCATGGAAGGGGGGCGGCTGTGTCCCGGCACGGTGCGGTGGGAGGCCGAGGACGCCGCGGACGGCGACGACGTGCCCCAGGACGACGTACCATCGCCGATCCCGCCTGCTTTTGACCAACTCCCGCGAGCCTCCCGGGGCCGTGCCCGTGGAGACCCCGGCCTGCTGGAGCGACTGGCCGAGGTGCCCGACCCTCGCGATCCGCGCGGCGTACGGCACGCTCTGGTCGTCGTGCTCGCGCTGACCGCCTTCGCGGTTCTGGCCGGAGCGCCATCCCTGCTGGCGCTGGGTGAGTGGATCAACGACGCCCCGCCGTCCGTCGTGGAGCGCCCTGGCGTACGGACCGATCCGCTGTCCCCGAAGCGGTGTCTGCCGGCGGAGGCGACGGTGCGGCGGTTGCCGGGCCGCATCGACGGAGACACGTTGAACCGGGCGGTGGGCCACTGGTCGGCGGCCCCGCCGGCCCACTGACGGCCACGCGGGAATGACGGAGGAAGACCTGTCGGCGTCCCTACGCCCCGCCCCGGCCCGGCCCCACTGGGCCGCCGGCAGGCGAAGCCATCGGCCTCCCACCGGTCATGAAGAGGACCGCGACCGCCGCAACCACGACCAAGGCCAGGGTCAGATATACCACTGCCTTGTCCACAGTCGAGGTCCGCCCCTCACCGCCTGGTTTGGGAAAGTACGGCTCCTGCGGGGGGGTTGGCGGAGCCGGCGGCACATCTGGCTTGGGTGCCGGCGTAGGAGGGGGCGGGGCCGGCTGGGGAACGGGTGGCGGGGGCGCAGGCTTGGGTCGGGGAACCGGGTCCGGAAAGTATGGATGGTCCGGTTGAACGGGCCGCTCGGCGGGCTGCCGGTACGGGTCTCCGGGCCCGACTCCGACGGTGGATTTCTCCTGAGGCTTGGCCTTGCCCGCCGGATCTTTGTCTTTGTATTTCTCGTCACGCTCCTTCGCATCACGGTCCTGGGATTTCTTCCCACTTTCGATTTTTGTCTGTTTCGGGCGCTTCCGCGTGCCCTCCCATTCGTTCGCGCCGGGACCTTCCTTTTTCGGGTTCGGCTTGATCGAGGGTCGATTCCCCTTAGCATGCTCACGGGCGCGCTCCAGGCCCTCCCGTTGTTGTTCACCTTGGCCGCGCTTGAAGCGGCCCCCACCACGCTCTCGAGGCCGGTCGGCATCGTCCCTGCCGCCCCCGGACGGCGGTGCCGCCGCCGCGCTGATGGAGGGCGGGGACTTGGGCCGCACCTGGTGCAGTTCCCGGTCGGCCGGGTGGCGCGGTTCGCGACCGTCATGGTCGACGAGGCGGACGGGCATCGCCGCGGCATAGACATAGGCGTTGGGCCCGGCATCGATGCCCTCGGGGTCGCAGGACACCCACCGCCCGAGCCAGGGTGCGTAATAGCGTGCGCCGTGATAGCCGAGACCCGTCTCCTCGTCCCGCTCCTTGCCTGTGTATCGGTAGCGTTTCGGAGTCTCCGTCTGGCTCCTGACGGCCTGATACGAGGTGCTGCCGTAGGGCGTGTACTCCTCGTAGGAGATGATCCGCGCCCGGTCGTCCAGTTCGAGGCTCGTGGAGCCGAGGTGGTTGCCCAACTGGTAGCGGAAAAGCTGTGCCGACGCGGGGTCGTTGCCTGCGGTGTCGAGGGTGCGGGTCTCGACGAGCGCGACGCGGGCTGTGTCGTGCGAGACGTGCAGGGTTTCGCGTTCGAGAGTGACTGTCGTGCCGTCGGGGCCGTATTCGCGGTAGATCTCGATGTTGCCGAGGTAGAGCCGTTCCCTTCTGCGGACCGGCCGGGCTCCTGCCGGGGCAGCACCGTCGGTCACTTTGCGGACACGTTGCCCGGTGGAGTCGTAGACGTAGTACGTGGTTTCGGGGGTTCCGGTGGTGACGCGCTGAGTGGAGCTGGCGGCCAGTTGGTCGTGATGGTCGTGCCGCATGACGGTCAGGTGCCGCAGTCCGGTGATGCTGCCGTGCGCGTCGTGGGTGAAGCTTTCCACGTCAGTGCCTGTGCGGGTCGAGGACAGGCGGTTGCTGTGGTCCTGCGGGTTCAACTGGCTCGGTTCTGTGTAGCTGTAGGTCCGGGTCCAGCCGGCGCTGGTGGGGGTGCGGCTCCCAGGGTCGGTGGCCACATGCCGGACTTCCTGGATGTTGCCGGTCGCGTCGTAGGTGTATCGCTGCCGGTAGGTGCCCATGGCGTTGCCGTCGCCGGGGTGGGCGAGGCCGGTTCTGGGAGTGTCGGTCCAGGTTGAGGGTGTGGGTGCCGACCGTGCCCCGGCCGTCAGGCCGACGTGTTCGCGTCCTGCCGATTCGATCAGCCGGAACACGGCGTCGTACACGTAGCGTGTGCTCGGTTCGACCCGTTGGTTGCGGAAGAAGAGGGTCTGCTGGGCGTTGTCACGGATGTGTGTGACGTTGCCGGCCACGTCGTACACGTACGTCAGATCCTGGATGCCGCAAGGAACTCGGCCGGGCGAGGGGCAGTCGTCGGGGAAGAGCTCGCCCCGCCTGGTGCGCAGGCTCGTGAGCTGGAAGGTGTGCGGATCGTACCGGAACTCGGTGCGTACGCCGTTGCCGTAGTTGATGTCGGTCAGGCGACCCTTGGCGTCGTAGCCGATGCCGGCGACGAATGTGGTGGTGCCGGCGGCCCCGCCCACGTTCGCGTTGATGGTCTCCAGGAGGCCGGCGTCGTTGTACGTGGGTGCCATGACGGTGCCGTCCGCCGTGGTGACCGATACCGGACGGTGCAGTGCGTCGAAGTGGGTCTTGGTGGCGTAGGCGGGCCCGTCCAGGGCGGGTGAGACTGCCCAGTCCGGCACATGGCGGTACTCCGCGGCCAGGCGGCGCTCGCTGTGCGTGAGATTTCCGGCGAAGTCGTGTTGAAGGTGGGTGACGACGCCGGCTCCGTCGAACAGCTGGTGGACGCGGCCCAGGAGGTTCCCCGATGCGGCGGTGGGCCGGCCACCGGGGTGGTCGGGGTCGTCGCCGTAGGTGATGCGCGACACCAGGAGTTCCGTAGCGGTGCCGGCCTGCCGGAGCCATTCTCCGGTGGGCCGACGCAGTGTGTCGTAGGTGAGGCGAAGGTCGTTGCCGAGGCTGTTCCAGATGCGCACCGGATGGCTGGCGGCATCGACGAGGGTCCAGCGTTCGCCGGCTTCCATGCTTGCTCGGTGGATGCGCCGGCC
Organism: Streptomyces sp. NBC_00887; assembly: GCF_045207585.1. Lineage (NCBI taxonomy): Bacteria > Bacillati > Actinomycetota > Actinomycetes > Kitasatosporales > Streptomycetaceae > Streptomyces > Streptomyces sp. NBC_00887. The sequence continues at coordinate 2,395,887 of NZ_CP108788.1, read as the reverse complement.
GAGCAGGTCGTAGGCGTAGCGCATGACGACGCGGCCAAGCGCGTCGTTGAACTCGCGCTCGTTGCCCTCGATGTCGTGGGCGACCCGGGTCGCGTGCTGCTCGGTGACGGCGGCGCCGTCCCGGGTGAACCGGTTGACGGCGACGGTGAGAAGCGAGCGGCCGAGGCTGTCGGCGAATGCCGTGGTCGGCGTGTCGGCGAAGACCTCGCACTGTTCGGCAGCCTCGCGCTCAGGCCCGGGAGGTCCTGCCAGGCGGGTGGTCCGCCACGACGGCAGGTACTCGTCAGGGCGCAACCGCAGGAAGAAGCCGCCGACGTCCTTGTCGGTCGACGGGTCGTCGACGGCGACGGTGTCACCGACGTCGTGGGTGACCTGCCGCCACGGGTCAAAGACCACCTTCTCCCACGTGTGGTCGGGGTGCAAAGTCGCCACGACACGGCCGAGCGGGTCACGGCACTGCACCGGGCTCACCCCTTCGGCGCGGGCGAACTCGAAGGCCGCAGTGGAGCTGAAGAAGGGCTCGTACTGACGCACCGGCCGGCCCTTGTTGTCGAACACTGTCCAGCCGCTGGTCACCCAGCGCTTGCCGACGTCCTCGCCGCCGGCGGCAAGCGGGCCCTTTTCCGCAGGTGCCTTGTGCTGGATCTCGCGGCCGAAGCCGTCGGAGTACGACAGACGGGCCTGGACCCGCGGGTCGGCGTCGGCGTCCGGGCCGGCGGCGTGTCGTTCCCGCGCCAGTGTGAGCACGACGGCGGGCGGAGCGCCGGCGGGGGCCACCCCCTCTTCTGTCGGAGCGGTACGCCAGCGGTGGAAGGCGCCGAGGTCGTACAGCAGCCTGGTACTCGCCCGGCCGAGCACCGCCGGCGGATCGTGCAGTGGCTGCGCCAGATGTGTTCGCACGACTGCGTCGGGCAAGTCGGGTTCGAAGCCGGCCAGGCTGTCGCCCTCTTCCTCATCGGTGCCGTCGGCACGCACCTCGCCCATGATCGCGGTTCCGGTGACCTGGCCCAGCGCGTCGAAGGCGGCCGCGGCTCGGTTTCCATTGGGGTCGGTGATGACTGCCGGTGCCAGGACCCGGTAGTCGTTGCGCCAGACGGTGCCGTCCGGTCGGCGCTCACCGACGGTGACCTGGTTGCCGCGTGCGTCGGTCGTTTCCCGGGCCAGCAGGTCGTACGGGTCGTACCGGACGGTCGTGACGGCATCGAACGGGTCGTGGAATCGGCGGGGTGTAAAGAAGTGGCTCAGTGCCTCGGACAATTCGTCCGTCGCATCCCCTGCTGCGGCGGCGTACCCAACGGTGCCGGAGCGCTGCCACCAGTGCCCGTCGGGGTCGTCGCCGGGGAAGCCTCCAGCACCGCGCAGCGTGCCGCCGTCGACGTAGCCGATGCCCGGGAGGACCGTGCCGGGTTCGGGGATCAGCGGCTCGGTGGCGCCGCCGCTGTCCCGCCGGTACACGGCGGCGAGCAGGCCCGGGGTGAACGCAAGCCGGTAGCGCTCGAACGGCAGCGCCCGAACCCCCGCCGAGCCCAGAGGCAGCGGCCCGCTGAGGTCGTCGCTGAGGAACAGGGTGCGGGTGTGCTCGATGAGTCGCCGGTGCGGGCCCTGTCCAGTCACGGTCGCCGCGGTGACATCCTCGTACGGCACGTCGGCGTGGCCGTCCTCGAGCGCGGTCAGATCAGCGGCGAGGGCTCCTGGGGCGAGCAGCGGTGTGATCGCGACACCGGACGCCACGGGCGTGCCGTGCGGCACCGGGTAGTGGTGGATCTCGTAACTGCGCCGCTCACAGGGCTGCGGTGCCTGCCACGCGTCCGGTGCGTCGGTCGGGGCGGTCCAGGCTGTGTCGGTGACCTGGACGTGGCAGCGCCGCTGGACGGCGTGGTCGTCGTCGGTCAGCCGCTCGTCGGTGTCGCGGTGACGGCGTCCGTAGGCGACGCTCGCGGACCGCAGCACATTGCCGAAGGCGTCGACGGCCAGCACCAGTTCATGGCTCACCCGCGGGTCGGCGACCCTCAGTGGGGCGCGACCGTCGGAACTGTCGGCGTCGTAGAGCATGCGTTCGTAATGGAACTGAACGGACTCGCGCGGATGGCACAAGAACACCGCGTGCGAGTTCGGCCCGGCGGGCTGCACGACCTCCACCGCGTAGCTGCGTTCATCCACCCAGTACGGGCGGTCGGACGCGTCGGAGGCATCCTCAGCGTAGATCTCCTGACGCAGTACCGAGCCCCGCAACGCCCGGTAGGCCTGCCGCATCTCCTCCGGGGACAGGGGCCATGGTGTCAGGGTGCCGTTCGGCAGGCGGTGCAGCGGGGGCGGCGGCTGGTCGGGGCGCAGCATCGCGGCGAAGTCGTCCGGGCCCAGGCCGGGCAGATCTTCGTCGGCATCGCCTTCGCGGTAGTACTCTGCGGCCAACGCCTGGGGCACATCGCGCCCGTCGGTGAATGCTCCTGTGTGGTACCAGGTCGTGGTTCGCACCGGGGGTACGTGGGAGGCGGCGTCGAGGTTCACCGCGTGGGGCACGTGCGCCGGGAGTTCGTCCGAGGCGCTGAGCGTGGCGAGGTGCGCGGTGTCCCATTGGTCGACGCAGGCGAAGCCGCGGAATTCGCGTTCTTCCCCGTCGAAGTGGCCGTGATGGTAGGCATAGCGGGTGACGAACCGGCTCCAGTTGACGTGGTCGACCGTGTCCACTCGGTCGACCACGTGCACAGGGAACGGCAGGCGTGTGGACCACGACCGCCCCGCAGCCTGGTCCGCCAGGTAGAACGAGGTGGAGGAGGCGTAGGAGATCCACGTCTCGGCGCCCAGGTTGTTCTGCACGCCCACCAACAGGTGCGGCTTGCCGACGGGCATCAGTTCGCGGTACCACAAGGGGGCGTGCGCGGTGCCCGGTAGCGCAGAGGACCATACGAGGCACGGCGTTCCGGTACCCAGGAGGTCCACGGTGGCAACGGCCTCCGGCGCCGGGAAGGTGGCCACTTCCACGGGCTCCGGGCTCCAGCGGTTCCCCGCGAGATTGAGGTAGGCCCGCACCCCGCGGGCTCCCGCGTACAGCAGATCCTGCGGGCCGGCGCCATCCAGATCCGTCAGCAGTACACGACGGGGATCGAACACGTCCGGATGGTCCAGCAGCGGCGGATCGTCCATCTCCACACGTTCGCCGAATCGGCCGTACCCGAGATTCGGCCAGTAGCAGACCTCGTCGTGACACACGCGCACCAGATCGGCGAGCCCGTCACCGGACATATCCGCCACGAAGATCGCGTACTGCCCGCCGGCGAACACCAGCCGGGCACTCTTTGCCTCCGTCAGAGCGGTCGGCACCCGGACTGCCGGGCCGAATCCTGCTTCGCCTGCCGAGGGGTACCAGGTCAGCGCTTCCCCTTCGCTTACCAGCACATCGGCGTGCCCGTCCCCGTTGAGGTCGACGAAGCGCAGGTTGCCGTCGTCCCAGCGAAGGTTGGGGAGTTGGGCAAAGGCTTTGAACGCGGCCCAGCCCCGGTCCGCCGTGCGCTCGGAGAAGCCGGGGCACGGGCCCGTGAAAGACACCATGTCGAGCTGTCCGTCGCCGGCCAGGTCGAGCAACGTGCCGCCGTTGTCCGGTGACGCCGACGTCGGTGTGGTGATGACCTGCTGGAGGGCGCCGAGGCTCCCGCCGCCGCGGTTGTGCGCGTAGTACCAGGCGCCCGGCTCGGTTGCGAGCACGCCCGGGATTCCCTCGCCGTCCAGGTCGGCCCACCGGGCGGTTGTGCCGGGAGCGCCCACCGGCAGACGTGCCGCTTCCCCCTCCGGTGTACGGACGTCCGTGGCAGCGTCGAGCGACAGCGGCGAGTAGGCGAACTCCAGTGGGGGCAGGGCTCGGCGGAGCCTCCCCCCATCGGTCCGGCGGTGCCCGCACTCGGTCGCCGAGATGAGCAGCGACACCGCCCGGTCCCCGCGCCCGTCCTCTGTCGTCGGCTCGTCGTTGTACGACAGTTCGAGGGACCGCACCAGGCAGTCCGGGCCGGCCGTCGGTTCCAGCGGGAAGTGGTGGAAGACGAGGATGCGTTGGCACAGGCGGTAGGTGCGCACCTCGAAACCGGCGCGATGGGTGGAGAAGGGATCGCGCCTGCACAGCCACGTTCCCTCACCCCTCGGAGAGGGGTCGGCCGTGTCGTGTTCGCCGTAGTCCAGCACCACTTCGAACATCCACTCGTCCACGTCAGGGCGTCGGCCGACAAGCGCCGAGGTCCGGTTGCCGTACCGAATGCGCTTGAGATAGCGCTGAGTTGCTCGGGATGTCTCGGTGCGGCACTGTTCGTGAGCGGTGGTCACCTCCACTTTGTCGGAGTTCTCCGCGCGGTACTCGTAACGGACGACGTTGCCCTTGTCGTCCGATGTCTCGCTGATCAGCCAGCTGAACACCTGTCGCGGCGATCCGTCAGGATTCGGGGGCCCCTGCACGCGCGACTCGTCGTCCGTGCCGTAAAGGGTGATGACGTTGTCTCGGCTGATCGAACGCCAATGCGCGACGCCGGTGGCGGTCTCGGTCCAGCGCTCGATACAGGCGAACAGGCCTTCTGTGCGCGGCCGGTAGCGGCGCACCCGGTACGTGCGACCGTCGACGGTCCGGTCCGGCAGCACCATGCGCACCCACTGCCCCGCCAATTCCTCGACCAGTACGGGTACCAGATCCTCCGCGCCCGACAGCAGGAAGACGTCCGAGTGCTCGGCATCGAGGTATCGCGGCAGGCCCTTGTCGGTCTTCCTCGTGACCGAAGGCAGGCCCAGACTCCATCCCAGCCCGAACGGGCCGTTCCCCGCACCTGAGTCGTAGGTCAAGCTCAACTGCGGGCCGAAGCCCGCCCGCCCGGGCGGCATGGGGACCGGAATCTGCAGGCCCGCCGTCCCGGTCACCGCGCTCACGGCGAACTTCTCACCGATACCGCGCAGCGCGCCTCCGCCCTTCGGCATGCTGACGGAAGGCGCGGTGACGGTGAACGTGTCATGGGAACCGGACACGTCACTCGTGCCAGTATCACCGCCAGGAGCGCTCACACCTGGCCCCGGACACCAGCGGCCGACCGGGCACCCTCACCGGACCTGAACATCCGCTACCTCCCGAATTTTGCGTATAAGTCCATACTCTTATGAGGCGATGTGGGCGTTTCCTTAATTACGTCATGGTATGCAGAAAACGATAGCAACTGCTCGCTCGCCCGCTCTCATGACGCACCGTCCGGGTCGCCCGCCCGGAGGTCCTCGATGAACAAGCCCCGGTATGACGCTGCGTGACTCTCTACGAGTGTGGCTCAGGAGCGACTTGTCCAGTTCCGGTCGACTTCACGAGCTGAGGGAGAGGGGCGACACGCGGCTGGCGCGGGGCCGAACGACCTACTCCTCGGGCGTCCGGAAGTACTCGACGAGCCGCTGCTGGATGTCCTGAAGCACCCTGCTGGTTTGCTTGAGGCCGGACAGGCGCGAGGCTGCCGTATGGGCGTATGGGGCATTCCTTTCGGAATCGGACCACAGGCCCGCCGCAAAGAGATATCCGCTCAGGGCGTCCACGGACGAATCCTCTGCAGCGGCGTGGCCGGTGGGGAGCAGATACCGGTCGAAGGGAACCCCGTCGCTTGCCACTACATTGGCCACCACCGACGGATGCCAGTCCCGGGCGTTGTTCAGCGTTTCATGGGTGTCAAACCGTACGGTCACAGTGTCACCGGCGGGAATCGCCAGGTCGTACCGCCCCTCGGTGTCGGTATATGCGTGGTCGACGAGAGCCGTGTCGCGATAGACGCTGACCTTGATCATGTGGATCGGCTGCTTCTTGGTGATGGCTCGCACATGCCCGTACATGAATGTCTCCTCCCGACTGGGTCCCGAGGAGTAACTGTTCACCTTCGTGAGGAGGTGGGCCGTCCTGCGTCGGGCGGACGGTGTCCTCCAGAGGTGGCGCCTCACCACACAATCCAGTTTCTGTGGGATGGCCCCTGACTGCCACCTGGGGCGAATACCTCTCAGCCACGGCTCTGTGGTGCTGAGATGCACACTGGGCGTGAGCAGTTCCGGCTTCCTGCAGGTGATCAACATCGATCATCTCGAACCAGCTCGGGCGCGCAGACCGCTTGAGGTCAGATAACGCTCACCGGCGCCTCCAGTCCTTCGGTGGATTCTGCCCGGACGGATACGGCCTGGGTGTTGATGAGGTCGCCTGATTCGAGGGTTCCGCTTCCTGAGCGGTCGATGTGGACACGCAGTCCGTAGGAGGCGGAGGGGTCGAGTGCAAGCACGGTCACGCTGAAGGGCACCCGCTCGCCCGGAGACAGCTGGACGTCTGTCTGTACCTGTGCCCCGACGACTGTGGAATGGGCGTCGGCCCGGGAAACGTCGCGGACCTCCACCAGGAAGGAGGCGGCCGTTCCCGCCGGCGTGTCGGGTGGCAGGGACACGAATCCCGTGACGGTGTCTGTCACAGCGCTTCTCCTGGCAGAGACCAGACTGCCGTGGCCGGTCCGGTCTCACGTCCGTCGAGATGCGACAGGAGCACGGCGATCTCGGCCGTGATGGGCAGTCCGGTCCGCTCCTCCACGAACGACGGCTGACCCGCCGGGTTCACCCGGTCCTGACTGTGCGCAGCATGGTCAGGAACAAGGATCTGGCCCGCGCGATCTCGGACGCGGCCTGGACGGATATGCGGTCCACGCTGGAGTACAAGTGCACGTGGTGCGGCAGGAACCTGGTCGCCATCGACCGCTGGTTCCCTTCCACGTAGCTGTGCTCCGCAGGCGGTACCGTCCGGGAACGGACGTGCGGCTGCGGTGCAACCCACGACCGTGACGTGAACGCGGCACGCACCGTTCTGGCCGCCGGACTGGCGGTTACAGCCTGTGGAGCGGGTGTAAGGCCTCAACGGGAGTCCTCCCGGACGGGGCAACCTGCCGCGAAGCAGGATCCCTTACTGCGAAGTGAGGTATCCCCTCGTTCACGAGGGGGAGGATGTCAACGCGGCTGCCAGGCGCCACCACCGGGAGGCTGGGCGCCGACCTGGGCCAGAAGGAGGTTGTAGCTCCCCTGGACTGCGGACAACCCATGCTGCAGCGAGGCGACCATCTGGCCCAACTGGCGTACCTGTTCGACCACTCCGTCCGGCTGACCGGTCATCATCGGTGACTGGTGGGGTGTGGCCAGCACGAACGGAATGGCATACGCCGGCGGGCTCATGATGTCCAGCCCGGGAATTTTGCCAGTCCAATGGCCCACCGGGTCCTTGGACACTTCCTCGGCAGGCGTGAGATCGGCCGGGTACATCATGTGGACTCCGTCGATGTCGCCCTGGGACAGCCCCGTGCGCTGCCCCATCGTCACGCCGGGCGGCAGCGCCACCCGCGGAATGATGGTCGGCTGGGTCGGGTCGATCGCGAAGGCCGTCGCTGGATAGTGCATCATCGAGCCGAAGTCGTACGGTCCCAGGTCGTCGCCGTCCGCGATCTGCTGGAGGAAGTTGTGCTGCATGTCCGGCTTGATGTTCGCGAACACGATCGCGACGTGCTGATCCCGGTCCTCGCGGCTCTGCTCGTGCCACAGCCCCAAGGTGTGACCGATCTCGTGGATGGCGTTGCCGGTGGAGCAGTTGGGGCCGAGTGTGACTCTTTGCAGACCGCCGCGTCGGCCGACGTTCGCAGAACATCCGCTCCCTGGCATGAAGCGCACGAAGTCCTGGAACTGAGCCGCGTTGGCAGGGGTCCGTTCGATGAACCTGATGCGGGTACGGGACTCCCAGTGGGTGATGGCGTCCGTGACGCGCTGCTGGTTGGGCAGACCGGGATCGATCTCGAACGGCACTGTCGCGTTCGGCCAGCGACGCTGCTGCCCCTCCTCGAACGGCACGATCCCGACAGACTCGAGCACCGGCCCTGCGTCGGCCCGTTGGGTCATCTCCTCCACGGTACCGAGCACGATGTCCCCTTCGAACATCGCCAGCCCGTCCACCTCGGCGTAATGCAGGGCCTTCGCTCGGAAGTTCACACCGTCCACCAGCGTGGTTCCGGCGACAGGGCCCGAGCGGAGCTCCCCGCTGCCCGTCCCGTTGGCGGAGGACGTGGATTTGCGAGCTGCCTTCTTCTTTGAAGGGGTCGCCTTCTTGGCCGCTGCACTCCGGGCAGCGGTCTTCCTGGTTCGGTGGGAGGAATCCGACGGGTCGGCGTTCATACGTCACCTTTACTGCGGCGGGGGATAGGTGCCTCGGGGCGAGGGCCTCTTCGCCAGCCTCCACAATTCGCGCCACATGTTGCTCGTCCAGCGCACCCATACGGGTGGGTGGCCGGGCGACGACAGCCCTGGCGCGCCAGGAGCGGTGCGTGCGGGGGCTTCCCCTCGGTGAGCGGTCCGGAACGGCCGGGGGAGCGGGTCCAACCAGGTGATTCCCCGGAGTTTCTCCAGTGATCAGGGCCCGGTAATGGTTCTAATGGTGCAAATCCCCCGCGATGGCTGAGGAGACGCGATGGAGCCGGCGGATGGTCCACGAAAGCAGGCGTCTCCCACGGATGATCGCCCGACAGTCGCAGCGCCGTCGGTGTCGTTGCCCCAGGGCGGTGGTGCGCTGCCAGGGACGCAACGCGGATACCGGCGGACGTCCGACGACTTGACGAGTCGTGCCCTGTCGGCGCTCGAACTCGGCTACAGCCCCGTCGCGCCGGGCGAGGGTGGCCAACTGCTCGAGCTCCCCGGGGAGGGCCGTCTCGACCTGGTGGCGTTCGAGGGACCGTCGCCCGGATTTTTCGAGCGCACCGACCAGCGCGGCTGGGCACCGTTCCGCGCGTTCGAGCAGCTTCCCGATCTTCCTGGGGAGACAACAGCCTGTCATTCACCGACCTCGCCGGCGACGGCCCTGCCGACGTGTTGATCACGGAGGGCGACGCTCCGACGTGGCACCCCTCCATGGGGGAGGGCGGTTTCGGTCCCGTGGAACGCGTCCTGGCCGTAACTCCTGCTGCCTGGGACGCGGCGGAGACCGTCCCAGCGGTCGGGGCCGGGCACTTGTGCACGGATGCGGGTGAGGCGGGGAACAGCCTCCCCGGCATCGACCAGGTCGCGGCGGAACACGGCGAAAGCGTCCGGCAGGGCGTCAGGCAACGGGTCGGCCATGACGGCACGGCACTGGTCGCGGGCGGGATCGTCGCGGGCGTGAGCGCGACCACCGTGGCGCCGTCGGTAGCCCTTGGGCGGACCATGGGCGATCGGATCAAGAAATGATCAGCGAGAGGGCAGGCACCTGCTCGACCCGGGAGGCCGTTTCATGATTCTCGTCCTCGCTTCGCGCCGAGACGGCGGAGCGCGTCGGCTGGTGAACGCGTGGGGCCCCGGGCAGGCCCGCCTGCTCACGGCCGACGACCTGTCGAGCCCGGGCTGGAGCATCCGCACGGAGGACCCGTCCTCCTCCAGAGCGGTCGTTCAGGGCGAGGTGATCACGGTCGGTGAGCTCACCGGTGTCGTGACGCGTCTTCCCGCGGTGACCTCACACGAGGTCAGGAGAATCCAGCCGGAGGACCGCGACTACGCCGCGAGCGAGATGACGGCGTTCCTCAACTACTGGCTCTCGGTACTGCCGTGCCCGGTCCTCAACCCACCCGTTCCCACCGGGCTGTGCGGTCCGGGCTGGCGAAGCGAGCAGTGGGTCATGGTCGCGCGTCGCCTGGGGATCCCGGTCCGGCCGCGCAGCCGTGACGTGCAGCCGTATCTGCGCGCCGCATCCGGGGGTCGTGCGTCCTCGGGTAAGGGGACACACGCTCCACCGGTCGGCCGAGCGGGGTTCCAGGTAGCCGTGATCGGCGGAAGGTGCATCGGCGGAGGCGAACACATCCTGGCGGAGTACGCCGAAGCCCTGGCGACGGCGGCCGGCGTTCCGGCGCTGACGGCGTTCTTCGACAAGCACGGTTCCGAGGTCAGGTTTGTGGACGCTCACCCATGGACCAACGCGTTCGACCCGCAGGTCCCCGACGCCATGCGTGACTATTTTCGCCGAGCCGGCGCCGCATCGGCGCCGGATACCCACCGAGGGAGCGTGAAGCCGTGATCCTCTTGTGGGGACTGCTTCAGGATATGCCGCTGGCGCGGGTGCACGCCGAACTCCAGCGCCTCGGTGCCCCCGTGGTGTTCGTCGACCAACGGGCGGTGCTGGATTCCGGGATCCGCGTCGAGGTCGACGACGACATCCGCGGCGTGCTCACGGTCGGTGACGTCGAGGTCGACCTGATGGACGTCACCGCGGCCTACGTACGCCCGTACGACTCCTGGCGCATCGGCGCGGTCGCCCGCGCGGGCCGGGACAGCGACGAGTGCCGGCACACCGCCCAGTTCGACGACAGCCTGTGGCTGTGGTGCGAGCTGACCGCCGCGCGTGTCGTGAACCGCCCGAGCCGGATGGCCGGCAACGCCTCCAAACCGCGCCAGTCCACAGCCCTCCGGGCCCATGGCTTCCGCGTACCGGACACGCTCATCACCACGGACGCAGACGAGGCCCGTGCCTTCGCCGCCGGCCACGAGAGCGTCGTCTACAAGTCGGTGAGCGGCGTCCGCAGCATCGTCTCCCGGCTGAGGCCCGACGAGGAGAGGCTCGCCGACCTTGCGTGGTGCCCCACCCAGTTCCAGGAGCACGTGCCGGGCGTCGACTACCGGGTGCACGTCGTCGGTGACGACGTCTTCTGCTCGCGGATCGAGTCTGGGGCCGACGACTACCGTTACGCGGCCAGGCAGGGCGCCGAGGTCTCACTGTCGCCTGCCTGCCTGCCCGACGACCTGCCCGACCGGTGCCGGGAGCTCGCCGCCGACCTCGGTCTCCCGCTCGCCGGGATCGATCTGCGGTTGACCCCAGACGCGGCCTGGTACTGCTTCGAGGTCAACCCCTCACCGGCGTTCACGTTCTACGACCGCCACGGACAGGACATCGCCGGATCCGTCGCCCGGTTGCTGCAGGCGGAGGCCGCCTGATGAGACCGACCATTCCGCCCAGGCTCGTCGGGCCCCGCATGGCTGTCTGGGGATACTTCCCCTTCGACGGACGCGTGATCGACCCCGACGGGACACGTGCCGACTGGGACTGGGCCATGAGGCAGTGGGACCGTGTCGCGGGTGCGGGCGCGGTAGTCCGGCTGGTCGTGGCCGACCAGCCCTACAGCCGCATCGAGCTGGGCACGCCTGCCGGGGAGGTCCGGCGCGACGCCGCTCGCGCCAAGTTCACCGCGTGCGGGGACGCGGAGCAGCTCGTCTTCGGGCGCGTCTATGTCGCGGGCGGCAAGCTCGGCCTAGGCGCCGTGGGAACGCTGCTGGACGACCCGCTCAGGCCGGGACGTCAGGTCCCCGCGGTAGCGGATCAGATCGACGCCTGGCGCAGGCTCTACGGCGACAAGATCGCAGGAATCTACCTGGACTCGGGCCCGGTCGACTGCACCGACCCCGCACGTCCCGGAAGCGTGCTCGGCATTCCGGCCAACTACGCGGCTTACGTGCTGGCTGCCCGTCAGCCCGGTTACAGCGTGTTCGTCCAGGCCGCGCAGTATCCGGACAACCAGCCGGGCAGCCAGCCGGACAAGCCGTGGCTGCGTGCACTGGAGGCCGACTTCCTCGAGCTGTGGGAGGCGGGTGTCCTGCCGTACCGCTCGCGGTTTCACGCGCGCGACGCCTGTCGTCCCGACGCGAGCCCGAATGTGCCGGACTGGTGGGATCCGGGGGCCGGCCTGCGGTGGCGCGGGGTGCATGTCATCAACGACTGTCGCGACGCGGACGCGATGCGGTCGGTCGGCGAGCTGGCCGTCGGCGAGCGGGCCGCGGGAACGGTCTGGATCACCAGATCCCGCCAGGACCCCAACCTGGGAGCCGTCTTCGACGTCCTCCCGCCCTATTGGGACGACGAGGTGGCCTTCTTCGGACAGTTCCTGATCCAGGAGGAGAAGGAGGTCAAGGACACCAAGGAGCAAAAGGACAGCAAGGACGCCAAGGAACAGAAGGACGACAAGGAGCAGAAGGACGACAAGGAGCAGAAGGACGACAAGGACACCAAGGAGCAAAAGGACGAAAAAGATCAGAAGGACGACAAGGAGCAGAAGGACGACAAGGACGGAAAGGAACACAAGGAGAAGGAGGACAAGGATGTGAAAGATGAGAAGGACGAGAAAGACAGTAAGGAGGAAAAGGACGGAAAGGATAGCAAGGATGACCCCGATACGCCCACCGAGAAACAGCTGAAGGACGGGAAGGATTTCCAGGACAAGCAGGACAAGGATTTCCTGAAACTCGAAAAGGACTTCGAGTCACTCGACGCACCCGAGGCCACCGGCTTCCGTGACGTAGTCGGCTCCACGGAAGAGGAACCGGCCGCCGACTCCCCGGACGATGAACCCGAGCCGCTCGGGCGGACATTCATCCGAGCCGCGGAGCGTCCCGAAGTCGGCGCCACCATCGTCGCCGACCCCGCTGAGCCAGAGGAGAAACAATGAATTCCGCCGAGCCGGGGTCGTCGGCCGCCCGGCGTCCGGTTGGCGAGGGCCGGGTCTTCGCCCCGGGACGCACCGGATCCTCCGGACTCTTCGTGGAGATCGTCGATTGCCTCGTCGGACAGGACGTTCGGGTCGGCTCCGCGGTCACCGATGGGCACGGCGCCTTCCGTGCCGACGTCGTGGACACCGCGCGGCCGGCGCCTGATCTCCAGGCCCGGGTGTGGACGAGCGACGACGAGACGGCGGCCTTCGTGGGCGAATCCGTGGTGGCTTACGGGGCCACGGCGCCGGTGGTGCGGCTCGATGTCGAAGTGCCACCGGACTCGACCGCCCTCGAGAGCGAGTACGACGCCCTGGAGCGATCGATGCGGCCGTTCGTCAACGGCCGCATCGCCGACATCGAGGAGTCGGACACCAGGCGGGACGTCACCCACCTGTTCAACAAGACGGGCTGGGACGCGCGCGCGGTGGCGATGGCGGCGCAGGCCGACCTGCTGGCGACGGAGAGCGGGGGCACCATCTCGGCACCGTTCTTCTACGCCCTGCTCCGTGCGGGACTGCCGGCCTCCGCGGACGTCCTGTACCGGACGGAGATCCGGAAGGTCGAGGCGGTCTGGCGCGAGGCCATCGATCTGGGTGTCGTGCCCCGCACCGCCGAGGCTGAACTCCCGGGTGCGCTGTCGGCGTTCGCGGAGGAATCGGCCGGCCGGATGCTGCAGGCGGACCCCGTCGGGGCGTCGTCCGTGGGCGGCCTGCTCGACCGCACGTTTCCCGGGGACGAGGACAGTAAGCGTGCCTTCGCCAGGTTGCACGTAGCCATGCCCGAGGGCGGCGGACCCTTCTGGGAGCAGGTGGAATCCTCGTTCGGCCCGGAGAACAGCCGGCGGCTCCGGCTCGACGGGCGGCTCGGCGTGCTCACCGTGAACAATGCGCCGCTCATCAAGGCCCTGCACGCGGCAGAGGAACAGAACCCCGACGGTCCCCTGACAGTCACCGAGGACCTGGCCCGGCGCTCGTACTTCCGGCCCGAGCGCTGGCTGGATCTTCTCGGCGACACCGTGCCGGACGGCGTCCCCGGCACAGGGCCGGAGGAACGCAAGGCCAACTACGCGGACTTCCTGGCCGCCCAGGTCCGGCTGAGCTTTCCCACCGCCGTCATGGCGGTGAGAGTCTCGGAGGGCGACCTGCCGGTGACCGCGGAACCCGACGTCCGGGACAGCGTCGCCGGATTCCTCTCCGAGCACGTGGGCCGTTTCGAAATGGGGGTGGAACCGGTCGACCGGTTCATCGCCCGCAATGACGACGTGACGGCACCCGACGACCCGCAGACCCTCGAAGCGATCAGGCAACTCCAGCGCGTCTACCAGCTCACCCCGGACGACAACGCCCTCGCCGTGCTACTCGCCAACGGGCTCGACTCCGCGACCAAGATCGCCGGGCTGCGGGAGAGCGAATTCATCGCGGCACGCTCCCGCGATCTCGGGGAGTCCGACGCCCGTGCCGTCCATGCCCGCGCCGTGCAGATCTCCGATGCGGTGGCCAACATCGCCACCGGTTTTCTGGTTGCGCGCAGGGCCCCTTCGCTCGGACTCGCCGCCCCGATCGTCGCGACCCCGGACTCCTCCGACGCGCCGGCGGGCGTGGTCGCCTTTCCCACCCTCGAAGGCTTGTTCGGGTCGCTCAATGTGGCCGCCTGCGAGCACTGCGGATCCATCCTGAGTCCAGCGGCGTACCTCGTCGACCTCCTGCATTTCATGGATTTGCCCGACGCGGTCAAGAACCCTCTGGACGTCCTGATGGCACGCCGACCCGACATCGGGCATCTGCCGTTGAGCTGCGAGAACGCCGAAACCGTCCTGCCGCATATCGACCTCGTGAACGAAACGCTGGAGCACTTCGTCGCGCACTCGCTCTCGCTCCAGCAATTCGTGGGTCACAGCACACCCGCCCGCCGGACCCCCGAAGAGCTCCTGGCGCAGTCGGAATTCATCGACGACGACGCGTACGAGCCTCTACGCAACGCGCTGTTCCCGCCTCCGCTGCCCTTCCATAAACACCTGGAAACCCTGCGGGCGCTGTTCGCACGCATGGGCGTCCCGCTGGCCGACGCCATGCTCACGCTACGAAAGAACGACAAGCCGGAGAACCCGGCCGGCTACGGCCTACGGGAGATCGCACATGAGCGGATCGGCATCTCCCCACCCGAGGCGCAGCTGCTGACCGACAGTTCGGTGCCGCTGCCGAGGCTGCTCGGATACCCGGACAACACTCCGGCGGCGGATGTCCTCGAGGATCTCTCCTCCGTACGGACCTGGGCGAACCGGCTCGCCCTGACGTACGACGAGATCGTCAGAGTCCTCGACACCAGATTCGTGAATCCGAGTGTCACGCTCAAGCCGCGCATCGCTCTCCTCAATGTCTCCTTCGCCGACCTCCAGCGACTCAAGAACGGCACGCTGTCCGTCGCGCAGTTCGATGCCATGCTCCCGCCCGGCCTCGATCGCAGCGCGTACGGCGGCGATGTGGCGGCATGGGCCACGGACGAGGCCAACCACAGGCGGATCATGCGCCTGCTCGTCACCGTGCCGCCTCCTCCCGCGGAGGACGGTGGCGGCCGGGCCGCCACCCCGCCCTTCGATGACTTCCGGGTGCGCCGCGCCGGTCCTGATCCCGCGGGCGCGGCCCTGCAGTCCGTCGACGCGGTACGCCTGGTCCGCTTCGTGCGGCTGTGGCGCAAACTCGGCTGGACCATCGAGCAGACGGACAGCGCGCTCGGCGCCCTGTTCCCCGCCGGTGTGGAAGGCGAGCAGGGCGGCGGTGAGCCGACCCTCGCCGGACTGGACAGCGGCGTCGCCACGGTCCTGGACCGGCTGGGCACTGTCGTCGCGGTGCTGAATCGGCGCTCGCTGAACCCCGATGACCACCTGCCGCACCTGCTCGCCTGCTGGGCCGACCTCGATACGTACGGCCCCGGCTCGCTGTACCGGCGGCTGTTCCTGACCGGTCGCGCCGACACGGAGGTGTTCGCCGACAACGGCTTCGGTGACGTCCTGCGCGATCCCGGCCAGGGGTTTCTCCTCCACGCGGACGCGGTACGGGCCGCGTGCAACGTATCGGCGGACGGCTTCAAGGCGCTGGTCGACGATCTGGGTTTCGACGACGGTACGCCGCTCACGCTCGCGAACGTGAGCGCCGCCCACCGCCGGGCCTGGCTCGCGCGGACTCTCGGCCTGGAGCAGCGTGAGTTCTCCCGGCTGCTCCGGCTGACCGGCATCGATCCCTTCAGCTGGGACGGCCGCCCGCAGCCCGGGATGACCGAACTGCTCGATCGCCTGGACACGCTGGCGGCGGCGGGTACGACACCGACGGCTGTCCTCGCCGCCCTCTGGCCGGCCGGGGTTCCCGCGGAGGGATCCCAGCCGGACGGCACGGCTCTCTCGCTCCTGCGCGACCTCCGAGGCCGCCGGAGCGTGGTGGACGCCGAACTGGACGCCGACGAGTCCACCACGGACGACCGGATCCAGACGCTCTTTGCCGCACGGTTCGGGATCGAGGCCGCCCAAGCCTTCACAGGCCTGCTGAGCCGGTCGACCGCGGTCGAAGTGCCCTACAGGCAGGAGGCTCCGGCCCTTTCCGCGGCCGTGGTCGAGGCTGCCGGCTGCCGCATCGCCTACGACGCCGAAGGCGGGCGCCTCTCCTACGCCGGAGCGCTCCACGCCGCGACGCACGGGGCGCTGAAAGCCGTACAGGGCACCCCTCAGGGTTTCGGCGCCGCTGTCGACGCGCTCTTCGCGGTGAGCGAGGACCGGCGGTCCCGCGACAGTGTCTTCGCCCAGGCCGGCCGGCTTATCGAACGGTCCCTCAAGCGGTATCCGGACTTCGAGGCACTCCTTCGCGGCCACCTCACGTCGGCCGACCCACCGGCCGCCCGGAGGCGCACGCTGCTGCGCGACGTCCTGACGACCGTGCGCGAGGAACGGCGGCGCGCCCAGGCGCTGACGGCTGTCGTGGCCGGGACGGGAACCCCGCTCGCCCTGGCGGAGACGCTGCTGACCGACGCACGGGCCGTCCACGCACCGGACAGGAGCGACGAGGCGGCACTCACCGCGTTGCTCGAGGCGGGCGAGGCGGGCCTGGAAGCCGAAACGGGTGACGGCACGTCAACCGTGTACAGGGGCTACCTCGATGTCGCGGAGACCGGCCGGTACCGGATCAGAGTGCACACTCGTCCGGACACCCGCGTCAAACTCATGCTCGACGAAGCCGATACGAAACTGGTCGACGAGGGCGGTTCCTTCCGCACACTGAACGAAGTCGGCCTCCCGGCTAACCGGCTGCTCGCCATCACCTTGACGGTCGGAGCCGCGCAGACCGAGCAGCCGGCCCTGGAATGGCAGCGCGCCGGGCAGGACTGGCAGCCCGTCCCGCCCGAGGCGCTCTACGGGAAAGCCGCCGTAGCCGGGCTGCGCGAAATCCTGGCCCGCTACCTGGCGGCCAGGGACGTCGCCCAGGAATTCTCGCTGGGGACCGAGGGAATCGCGTATCTTGCCCGGCTGGACCGGCTGGCGGTCGACGGTGTGGGCTGGCTCAACACGCTGGCCGTGCCGGTGGACGCGGACGAACCGCACATGGGCGCCGTCCTCGACGCGCTCCTCGACTTCTCCCGCCTGCGTGCGGCCCTGAAGCTCGAGGGCGGCGACCTGGCGGCACTCCGGTCGCCCGGTGACCAGCCGCAGAACCAGGAGCCGGCGCTGATCCGCGCGACCGGATGGGACCAGGACTCCCTGAAGGCGCTGCTGCAGCATCGCGAGCTGGTGGCCGAGGACCTGGGCGACGTGTCCGTGCTCCGCCGGGTCGCCGACGCGATGACGCTCGCCTCCGCACTCGGTACCTCCATGGACACCCTGATCACAGCCGTCACCCCCGACCCCGGCCCCGAGGCCGTGCAGCTCATGCAATCCGCGCTGCGCGCCCGGCACGGGTCGGGCCTGCTCGAGGTGCTCAAGTCCGTCAACGACCCCCTTCGCTCCCGGCGCCGGGACGCCTTGGTGGCGTACATCCTCCGCGAGCTGCGATCGAGGCCCGGTACCGCGCATATCGACACCGCGGACAAGCTGTTCGAGTTCTTCCTGATGGACGTACGGCTGGAACCGTGTATGCGGACCTCGCGCGTACGAAGTGCCATCTCCGCGGTGCAGCTCTTCATCGAACGCGCGCTCATGAACCTGGACCCCGACGTCCCCGCAGCGGCGCTCAATGCCTCCCGCTGGAACTGGATGAAGCGCTACCGGCTGTGGGAGGCCAACCGGCAGGTCTTCCTCTGGCCCGAGAACTGGCTCGAGCCCGAGCTGCGCACCGACCAGTCGCCCGCCTTCCGCCAGGCGCTGAGCGAGCTGCTGCAGAGCGACATCACCGAGGAGACCGCGACCACCGCGCTGCTCGGCTATCTGTCACGGCTCGAAGAGGTCGCCAAGCTCGAACCATGCGCCATCCACTACGACGAGGGCGACAAGGACTTCGGGGACGAGGTCGCCCATGTGATCGCCCGCACCGCGGGCGCCCAGCGCAAGTACTACTACCGCAGGCGAGCCACCGGTACCTGGACGGCATGGGAGCAGATCAGCCTCGACATCGAGGACAATCCGGTGGCACCGGTGCTGTGGAAAGGCCGGCTGCTTCTGTTCTGGCTGAAGCTCATGAGCACCGCCCCGCCGGTCCAGCCGATGACCCCCGGCTTGGCCGGCACGGCCCTCACCGACCTCACGATCGGGCAGGTGCAGGGCGAGGGCACGCAGAACGTCAAGCTGTTTCCGCAGGCTGCCCTGTGCTGGAGCGAGTACTACAACGGACGCTGGCAGCCGCCGAAAACCTCCGACATCACCATGCCGACCGGATTCGGCAGGCCATTCGACACGTCGGGCGAGGGCGCGTTCCACCGCGACCTGCTGGTGCTGGGCGAGACCCTGGAATCGGACGCCCTGCGGATCCGCATCCGGGGACAGGGCAAGGGCAGTTCGTTCATGTTCTACAACACTCACAGTCTCCCCGAACGCCAGGAGGACCGGTCCCAGGACCCCTTGGACGTCGAGAGCTTCGCACGCTTCGTCCGGCACATCGAACCATCGTCTCCCACCCTGCGGATCTCCTACATCGGAGCCGAAGAGGGCGAGACCGCGCGGGACGTCATCACCGTCCGGGACGGCACGTCGTACCGCGTCTCCTCGCCGTTCCATATCAGCTACTTCCCCGATGGCGACCAGCAGAGCCTGATCCAGAACCCGTGGGAAGCGCCCTTCCTGTACAGCGACAGCCGGCATGCCTTCTATGTGACGACCCGTCGGCGGACTCCGCCGTTCGCCGACAGCCCGCGTTTCGGGCTGCCCCGCCCGGAGCCGATCCCGCAGCCGATCCCCAGGATCCTGACGCCGTTGGACACGGCGACCGACGCCTCCCTGACCTTCCAGATCGACTCGCCCCGCAGCGTCGTACACGGCGACGTCGAGATCGCGCCCACGGGACGGGTCGGCAGACCGAACTCCGAGAACAGGACGAGGAGGCCGCGCCATGCCTGACCGCGGACGGAGCCCTGGATTCCATGAACGCAGAGACACGCGGCTCGGCGCCTCGACCGCCGGCGAGGACGTCGCCGACAGCGAGTTCTCCTACACGTTCCAGAACTTCTTCCATCCCTACGTCGGGGAGCTGATCGAGCGCCTCAACAAGGGTTCGGTGGCGGGACTGCTCGACCCGGTCTACCAGGAGAAGCTGAACGCGAAGGGCGAGGGCTTCTTCGAGAGCTTCTACGATCCTGCCCCGACCGGCCTGGTGACGTCGTTCCCGAAGGACATCGACGTGCGTCCGGGAGGGCCGTACGCCAACTACAACTGGGAACTGCTGTTCCACGTTCCACTGTCGATCGCCGTGCACCTGAGCAACAACCAGCGTTTCGCGGAGGCGCAACGCTGGTTCCACTACATCTTCGATCCCACGAGCACGGACACCAGCGTTCAGGGGCCCGCGCGCTACTGGAAGTTCCTGGCCTTCCGCGGGGACGCCGAGACGCAGAACATCACCCAGGTGGTGAACCTGCTCAGCACGCCCGACGACGAGCTGTCGGCCGAACAGCGCATGACCAAGGACACTCTGCTGGAGGGCTACGGCTCCATCAGACGGTTCCCCTTCGAACCGCACCGCGTCGCAGCCACCCGCCCGGTCGCCTACCAATACCAGGTGGTGATGAAGTACCTCGACAACCTGATCGCCTGGGGCGACAGTCTGTTCCGCGAGGACACCGCCGAGTCGGTCACTGAGGCGACACAGCGCTATGTGCTGGCCGCCAACATCCTCGGGCCCCGGCCACAGGAAGTCCCGGCGCAGGGCGAGCGGCAGCCCCAGAGCTTCCTTCAGCTGCGCGCAGCCCGGCTCCAGGAGATCGGGAACGTCCTGGTGGAGCTGGAGAGTCAGTTCCCGTTCAACCTCGCCCCCGCACCGTCGCCCTCGACGCCGGGCAGCCCGGAGGTCTCCCACGACTGGATCACCCGTGCTCCCTACTTCTGCGTCCCGCGCAACCAGCGGATGCTCGCCTACTGGGACCGTGTGACCGATCGGCTGTCCAAGATCCGTAACTGTATGAGCCTCGAAGGTGTCGTCCGGCAACTAGCCCTCTTCGAACCCGCGATCGAGCCCGGCCTGCTGGTCAAGGCGGCGGCGGCCGGCATCGACACCGGCGCCGTCGCCGCCGGATTCTCCGGCCCCGCCGGCTCGGTGCGCGGTCATACGTTCCTCCAGTTGGCCCGCGGGCTCTGCGACGACGTGCGTGCCCTGGGCAACGCCCTGCTGAGCGCGCTGGAGAAGGAGGACGCAGAGGCGATGGTCCTGCTGCGGCAGGAACATGAGCTGAAGATCCACCAGCGGGCCCAGGACGTGCGCTACCTGGCCTGGCGACAGGCGCAGGAGAGCACGGACGCGCTGGCACGCAGCCGGGAGATGGCACTCGAGCGTTACCGCTTCCACCTCCGCCTGCTCGGTCTCGACTCCGACCACGCCGCCTCCGGTCCCCTCGTGGCTCCCCGACCGGCCACGCCTCACGAAGCACCGAAACTGACCACCGAGAAGGACTTCGACGAGGCCTACCGGCAGCTGGTCCTGCAGTTCGACCGGCCGCTCCCGCTGCAGCTGTACCCCCAGCTGAAGCTCGCCGGAGGCGGCCCGACCGCCAGCGCCGGCGCGTCGAGTCCCGGCCGGCTGAACCTGACAGCCAATGAGGACAAGGAGCTGAACGAACACCTCCCGGCGTCCCGCGACCTGAATCTGTCGTCCTCCATCCTCGACACGGTCGCCTCTGTGGTGAGAATGATTCCCGACATCGACGTCGACCTGCACTTCTGGGGCCTGGGACTGCACAGCAAGGTGTTCGGCGGCGACAAACTGTCGGAGATCAGCAAGATCGCCGCCGGTATCGTCCGCACGAAGGCCGCCTGGGAACACGACCAGGCCGGCATGGCGGCCCGCACGGCGTCGTACGAACGCCGCGCCGACGAATGGAGGCTGCAGACCAACGTCGCCGCGCACGAGCTCATGCACCTGGGACGGCAGATGCTCGGCGCGATCATCGCCGAACAGGCCGCCCACCGCGAGTACCACAACACCCGGGCGCAGATCGCGGACCTGTCGGAGATCGACGCCCTGCTCAAGGAGAAATACACCAACCGCGAGCTCTACGGCTGGATGCAGGGCGAGCTGTCCCGCGTCTACTTCGACTCCTACCGTTTCGCGCTCGACGTCGCCCGCAAGGCCGAGCTGACCCTCAAACGGGAGCTGATGCAGCCCGAATTCGACGCGGTGCAGTTCATCCGCAGCGACTACTGGAACGCCGGACGCAAGGGCCTGCTCGCGGCCGACTCCCTCGCCTTTGACCTGCGCCGACTGGAGGTGGCCCATCAGGAGAACCGCCACCGCGAGTGCGAACTGGTGCGGCATGTCTCGGTCAATCAGCTCGACCCCCTGGCACTCGTGCGCCTGCGTGAGACCGGCACCTGCGAGATCACGGTCCCGGAGTCCCTCTTCGATCTCGACTGCCCCGGGCACTACATGCGCCGGCTCAAGCACGTGAGCGTGTCGATCCCCGCCGTCACCGGCCCTTACACCAGCGTGAACTGCACACTCTCCCTGCTGCGCAGTTCGGTCCGTACGGTCGCGACCGGCGCCGACTACCCGCGGCACGAGGACAACGACGAACGCTTCCAGGACTACTCGGGCGCGATCCGGGCCATCGTGACGAGCACCGCCCGGGACGACGCCGGAATGTTCGCCTCCTCGGCGTCCGAAGACCGTCCACTGCCCTTCGAGGGCGCCGGCGCCATCAGCACCTGGCGGATCGAACTCCCCACAAAATTGCGGCAGTTTGCGTACGACACCATCGCCGACGTCGTCGTGCACCTCGGCTACACGGCCCGCGACGGCGGCCAAGTGCTGCGCAACAAGGCCACCGGTCATCTGGGGGAGCTGATCGGCCGGGCGGAAGCCGACTGCACGGCACGGCTGTTTGCGACGCGGCTGGAGTTCCCGGGCGAGTGGGCGCGCTTCCGCGCGGACGAAGGCGACCGCCCCCGGCTGACCGTCACGTTGCGGGAGGAGCACTACCCGTACTGGTCGCTCGGGCACACCCGGGAGACCACCAGCGTGATGCTGCTGGCTCGCGGACCGGCAGACGCCGACGCGATCAACGTGTACGCGGGGCCGGAGCAGACCGCGCCCAGCGACGTGCTCAGCCGGGACGACGCACTCGGTGGCCTGTTTACGGGTCGACTCGCCAACATCACGCTGCCCCCGGCCGTGGGTGAAACGGCACTGCATTTCGACGTGGGTACGGTTACCGATCTTTGGGTGATCCTGACCTGGAAGGGCAGGGCGACTTGACCGTGAACGAGCCCGGCCGGAGCATCGAAAGGAGCGTCACTGGCTCGTCGTCATGTGCCGACCGTCACACGTCGTACCGCAGGCCTCCGAACGTGGCCGCTGGCTCGTAGGCCCTCGGTGTGCAGGCAACGCTCAGCCAGGGCCTTGCGTTTGGATCATCTGGTCGTTGAACGAGGCTGCTGATACTCGAGAGGCGATCGCGGTGTCGGTCCCTATGCCCAGGCTTCGTGATCCACGTACAGCTGACACCGCTGGGGTCATCCCGCTCCGCCGCCGGGTAGTGATCGCCGTGGCCCCCGCAACGCCTCCCGGACCTGCCTCGAATGCGGCCACGTCTCAGCGGGGAGCCGGCCCACCCAGGAGAGGTGCCACTGCGTCAAGCTGCGGCCACAACCCGCGCGTCGACACAGGGGCAGCCGGCAAAGTTCTACGGCCCGGGCTGCTCCGTCGCGACGCCAACCCGGCAAAGCTGGGAAACCCCCGGCTCAGCCGGGGGAGGAGTCACCCGAAAAGAAGCGGAGAGGTCGGTGAGAACGAGCGTCGCGACCGTCTGGCTCACGTCCGCCAAGCGTACGCTCACGGCTCCGCTGGGTGCGGGGTCATTCGGCTCGGGCCTCGGGCATCGGTTCTCCGCGGACCGGTGCCGAGAACCTCGCAGGCATCGCCGTCATCAACTGCAGGCTTCGACGTAGTCGTATGGTTGAACTGGTAACCGTGTGAAGCGCTGGCGTTCACGTTCGTGGCGGCGCATGATGAAGACAGTGCTCTCACCCGCATGGATGCAGGAGAGTGACGGGCTTATCGGCCCTACGCCCCAAAGAGCTGGCGTGGTTGATGCCGATTCGAGTAGTCCGCTACCCGTCGACTCAAGTGGACGCATCATGGAACGAGGGACACCGTGACGGTGCTCAAGCTTTCACTCTTTTCGAATAACCTTCCCGATTTCTTCATCATCGATCACAGCGGCCTCGCCGACATCGCCAAGATCGAGACCGAAGATGATCGTCGCAATGCCACGTTCCAGTGGACCGGCCGCAGCTTGAATTTCGGCGAAGAAGGAATGCTGGTACGAGCAGTTGCTCCGCCGGGCTTCTGTCTGCGCATCGCGACGTTCGACGACTTCCGCATACACAGCAAGTTCCTCACCGGAATCACGGACCCCCAGGTAAGAGACCAAGTCATCGAGGAATCGACTTACGTCCTGGAACGGGCGGAAATCGACCCGAACCAGGCCTCGTTCCGTTCCGTGAAGTTCCCAGATCGATTCATCCGGCACAGGAACTTCGAACTCTTTGCCGAGTCGGTGGTAACCCCTGACGAGCTTCAGTCCGCCTGCTTCAGGATTGTCCAGCCACTTCACCCGGCCGATTTTTAGACAATGCCGGTGAGGTATCAGGTGCGCGCGGCGACAGCCGCGACCACCCACTGAGCGGTCGCCGCCGTCAGGTGCTGCGTCTGCACCACTGCCGTGAACACGGCTTGCTCGTCACACGGAGCGGTCCCACCACCTTGCGGACGAGCAGGGAACGGCAGCAACGGGGCGGCCGGCTACCTGAGTTCATCAGAAACCAGACGCTTCGATAGATCAGCACCCACGACCGGCATCATGCCGCACGAACATCAAGTCACGTGAGACAAACTCCAAGCCTTGATTGGTGCGGCCGACCTGGCGGCTTGCTCGATCTTCGCACAGTAGGCCGCACGAACTTCCTCGTCGATCTGCCTCTCGTTTTCGGCGCGCAGCCCGGTTCGGCCGTCGAGGCCCTCGCGCAGGATGTCGGCGTGCCCGGCATGCCGGACGGTCTCGCTGAGGACATGGGTCATGACAGCGAACAGGTTCGTGTTGGCGTAAGGCTCCGGCCACCACGGCACGTGGCCGGGAGCGTCGAGGGGAAGCTCGTTGATCGTCGCGTCCGAGTGTTCCCACGTGCGCCGGTAGAACCCGATGATCTGATCGCGGGTCTCGTCCTCGGCCGCCCACTGATCGCTGCCGTCGGAGTCCTGCCACCGGGACAGCGGTTTCGGGGAAGGGCGGTCGAAGACCTCGCCGAAGTACCTGGCCTCGACGGTGGCCACGTGTTTGACCAGGCCGAGGAGGTTGGTCCCGGTCGCTGTCAAAGGTCGGCGGGCGTCGTACTCGGACAAGCCGTCGAGTTTCCAGAGCAACGCCTTGCGGTCCCGCCGCAGTCTCCCGTGCAGGTTGTCTTTCGCGAATTCATCGATCATGCGGCATGAGCCTGCCATGGGCTGCTCGTGGTCTCAAGATCCCGTACGTGGTCCGCAACGACTGGCAGAGCCGAGGCCTTGCTATGGCCGCCGCCCTGACCTGCTACAAGAACCTCGCGAAAACTGGGTTGCACAGCAACGACTCCCCGGTCCGAGGGCATTGACGGGACTGGTCGTCCGAAACCTCCAATGGCCTGCACGTTGTCGGGTTTGCGCGCGACTCTCATCAGGCGCATGGTGAAAGAAGGAGAGCTGTTACGTGAGCAGCACACAGTCCCGGGGGTGCGCAGCTTCCAGGCAGGGGCGCTGCTGCTCCTACCGGCAGACTCACTCCATTCCGGCCTCCAACAGTCCGAGGAGGCACGATGGTTACTCTCTCCAACGTGCGGTTCGGCAAGCGCAACGATGAGGTCAAAGCCACTCAGGCGGCGCTCATGACAGTCGGCATGAGCATCCCCGCGGGCGCCACCGGGTTCTTCGGCGAGCAGACAAGATCGGCCTACGCGGCGTGGCAGCGCATGCTGGGATTCACGGGCTCGGCTGCCGATGGTTCCCCCGGCTGCTCCTCACTGGCGAAACTGGGTGCCAAAGCCGGGTTCGTAGTGGACTGCCGCCATCCCGGTGCCCTCAGCAAGAGTTCGGTGCGCTTCTCGAAGAACTCGGGATTGGCCATCGACGAGGGCACCGCCCGCGTGTTTGCCGAGCAGGCATGCGACAGGACCGGTGCACCGAGGAGCTGGGTAACGGGGGTCGGAAACGGAGCGAACCTGCTGACCCTCATATTCCGCGAGTCGTCCTTCAAGCCGAACGCGGTGAACCGGGACGACGTCAACGCAACAGGCTCGGTCCAGTCGGATGGTGCCAGGCTCAACTGCTCGCGGGGCTATGCCCAGGTGATACCCGATACGTTCGCCGAGAACCACCAGGCGGGCACGTCCGACCGAATCTACGACCCGGTGGCGAATATCGCGGCAGCAATCAACTACATCTGGCGCCGGTACGGTGACATCTCGCACGTTCAGCAGGCGAGTCCGCATCGCGATCCGGCCCCTTACTGAAAGCAGGGAAGGTTATGCCTGCGTTGGCGCCGTTCCCAGGAGCAAAATTCTTCCACAAGGGACAACGCAGTCCCGTGATCACCGCGATGGGTAAACGCCTGGTGGCGGAAGGGTGCGGAAAGTACCGGGCGGGTCCCGATCTCGAGTGGTCCGATGCCGACCGACAGTCGTACGCCGCCTGGCAGCGCAAGCTCAAGTTTGACGGGGCCGATGCCAACGGTATTCCGGGCAAGACCTCCTGGGACCGGCTCCACGTGCCGACTGCGTCGCCCACACCTTCTGGTGCCCGCGTTGCATCTCCCGTACCGGGACGCGACGTCACGACCCCTTACCGCAAGAAGGGGCCTCACTGGAGCCTGGGCTATCACACCGGCGCGGACTATGCCGCTCCGAAGGGTGAGCCATGTGTCGCGGTGCGCAGCGGGTCCATAGTCCGCAGCGGACTCGACCCCAGTTTCGGCAAGTTCGTCGTGTTGCGCGTCGGCGGTTTCGACTTCTGGTACTGCCACCTCGACGAGCGGACGGTGCGCAGCGGTTCTGTGAGGGCAGGCCAGAAGGTTGGAGAAGTCGGCTCCACCGGGAATGCCACCGGCCCCCATCTGCACTTCGAAAAGCGCCCCGCAGGTGGCGGCCTCCGATCCAACGTGAGACCCGACTGGTAACCGGAGACGAGTCATCATTCGCGCGTGTCGCGGGATGCGCGAGCGTGGTCTCCGCGCGGTGATTCTTGGCCCGGCGGAGACCAGCAAGTGGACCGCCCGGCTCGGAACGAGTTCGCGTGGGGCGGCACCCGGGATGGGGTTCTTCGCCGAGGCATCTCCGGTTCGTGCGCGATGCGGCCGGACGGCCTCGGCGAGTTCGTCTTCCGGGAGTACCCGGACGGGGGCGCCCCCGAGCTGGAGGAAGAGCAAGGCCGGCATACGGCGTTCAATGCCCTCGTCCGGCAGTAACTTGCAGGACGCCCGCGACAAGGTTCAGGAAGCGTATAGGAGAGATGCGATGCACCTGTTGCCGATCGAGGTCAAGGTCAACATCGAGGGTGACGTGGCGGCCGCACTGTCGGCCCTGGGCGCGTCCAGCAGCCCGATGACGAAGCGTCGAATCTGGTTTGCCGAGGACCGGAACGGCGTCGCCGAGGGCCGGGTGCGGCTGCTGGACTGCGGCGTCATCGTACGGTTCAGGATCGGCGGGAGTCGGGACGATCTGACCGTCAAGTTGCGCCCGTGCACCGGGAAGCAATTGGCCGGCCGGTTCTCCGCTCCGTTCGAAGCGGACCCGTTCACGTACAAGATCGAGGAGGACTGGTCGGGGAACCATCAGGTGCTGGCGGCCTCTCTGGTGCATGGTCACCCGCCGGGGGTCCTGCCGGACGCGGTGAAGCCCGGGGCCGATCCCGCCGCGTCGATCGACGCGGTGCAGAACCAGTTCCTGCACGTCTGCGCGCCCGCCGTCCAGCTGGACGGGCTGGTCGCGCTGGGGCCGATCCTCTCGACGAAGGCCGAGGACGTTCCACTTGACGACCTGGAGGTCGATCTGGAGGCATGGTCGGTTGCCGACCTGGACTTCCTGGAGGTCTCGATCCGGGTGAAGCCCAAGGACGAGGA
This sequence comes from Streptomyces sp. NBC_00887, assembly GCF_045207585.1. Classification (NCBI taxonomy): domain Bacteria; kingdom Bacillati; phylum Actinomycetota; class Actinomycetes; order Kitasatosporales; family Streptomycetaceae; genus Streptomyces; species Streptomyces sp. NBC_00887. Next base: position 2,368,611 of record NZ_CP108788.1, on the reverse strand, counting down.
CGACATCGAGAAGTTCACGGCGCGGGCCGAGCGCAAGCAGCGGAAGCTGGAGGATACGGTGCGGGAGCGCGGGGTCGCGCTCTCCGAGCACCCCGAGAGCAAGACTCGACGCATCCTCACCGCCTTGGCGGGAGCTGGGCAGAGCTGAGACGGCGGCCCGGTCGCGGTTCGGTTCTTCGGAGGGCGCAGGGGGCGAGCAGAACTCGTCGGCCCCTTACGAGTTCGTGCATGGTTAGCAGTGACGTTGGCCCTGCCTGCTCGTTAGGCCGTTCGTGGTGGGGATGCAGGCGCGCGTGGGTTGATCATGTCTGAGCGTCGGGTCACGGGCCTTTCAACGGCGGTGATTGCCGATCTGGCAGCGGAGTTGGGGCTTCTGGCAGGCCCGCAGAGATGCCGAGCTCGAGCTACTCGACCGACCGCGCCGGCGAGCGGTCGGAGCGGGCGCGAAGTACAAGCTGGTCTTCGTCGACCGACTCCTGGCCACACAAGTTCGCCTGAGGCACGGCGTTACCCACGACGTGCTGGCCTGCTGGTTCCAGGTGGACCGGTCGACCATCACCCGTGCGGTCGGCGAGATCCGGCCTCTACTCGCCGACCGCGGCTGCCGCATCGAGGGTGCCGGCACTGATGGACGCCACCGAGATCAGGGTCCGTCGCCCGAGCGCACACCGCGGCGGACGCCGCCGGTCGATCTCCGGCAAGAGCCGCATCAACGCCATGAAAGCCCTCGTCGTCACTGATGAGCGCGGACGGCCATTGTTCTGCGGCGAGGTCCGGGCCGGATCCGTCGCTGACATCACCCAAGCACGTGACGCCGGCCTGGTCGACCTGCTCGCCGACACCATTGACCTGCAGATCCTTGCCGACGCCGGCTCTCAGGGCCTCGCGGCGCAAACCTACGGCCTGGTCGTCACCCCACCACGCAAACGACGCGGCAAACACCTCGAACATCTGCAATGGCTGAGGGCACACCACGAGGCGGCCCGCTTCGCCCACCAGGGATCTGGCAGCCCCTCGAGACGGCCGATTTCGCCTTGAAGGTGGAAGATCTCCAGCTCCAGGCGTCGGTGTTGCTTGCCCCGGCGGCCACCAGACCGGCCTCCGGCAGACCGGCCTCCGGCATTCCGCGCCCGGCCGGAATGCCGGGTTCTGCCGCTCCACCTTCGCCCTCCACCAGGTGGAAGTGCTGGACCCACAGCGCTCGGCCCTTCCAGAAGCAGAGTCTCCACGGCTGCCTCAAAACCCGCAGCTACCCTCTACGACGACGTAACCGCATGGTCACCTCACGCCCAACCCCATACCGCTCGACGACCAATGACTTGGGGTCCGACATGGTGCTCGGTTCCTTCCTCGCCGAGGGGGTTTCGGCCCGACGGAGTTCACTCAGGGGGCACGGGAGAATTCCGCTCAGCCGGTGCTGCCAGAACCTGACCGACCAGCTGGAAGTGCCATGCGATGGCCTCGCCATGAGGTTCCACCAGGGCGGTGCGCGGCGGAAGGATACGCACCGGGCTGCGCCCCAGGACGAGTTCGGTGCCGGGAGCACCGATAACGAAGCGGTCCGGCTCCTCAACGGGAGTGAGTTGCCATGCGCTAGGTTCTGTGGATCCGCCCACCGGAACATTGTGGTCGGGCTCGCCCGCGAAGCCCAGGAACGTCTTGCTTCTGACGTTCGTGATCGTGCAGGTGCCGTGACTGGCGGGGTGGACCTTCCACTCCTGCTCGCCACTGCCGTTGGGAGGCAGGAACTGTACCGGTGACGAGTCGTCGTCCGAGTTCTCCAGGGTGAGAAGGTCGCCGCCGGGAGCACTGATCCGGTAGCAGCCATCAGGGGTGAATGAGGTCATACTATGACTCCCGTCTCATCATGCGGCGCAAGCGCGCCCAGGCGCTGCGACGGGCGGTCCAGCCGTCACAACGCCTGCTGTTGTCGGCGATCGCCGACGATCACGCCAGCGCGGCCGGAATCAGCTGACTCAGGTCGGGCCGGTTTCCGATCCGCTGGCTGGCCGGGCGTCCGGGCGCGTCCTGCTGAGGCCAGCCGGTGTTCCTCAGCACGTTCCGGACCTGCCACCCGTCCAGCGGAATACGGTCGCTCGCCTTCAGTACGCCCTGCACACAGGCGACAGCGCCAACGACGATCGGGGACGCGCTTGACGTCCCGCTGAACCTGTCGGTGTACCAGAAGTCGGGATTCCCTCCGGCCTGCAGATCGCCGTATCCCGTCGTGGTGACCTCTCGGCCCCAACCCTGCGCGTCCACGCAGGAGCCGAAGTTGGAGAAGTCGAGGCGGGAACGGTCGGGGCCCCAGTCTGCGCCGTGGGTGCCGGGCGGGGGAGCTCCGGCGCCGACGATGACGGCACCGGAGTCGAGCGGGTTGCGCCGGAATGGGTTGGCCCACCACGGGGGGAAGCCGGGGGACCCGTCGTACACCCGGTCGTCGAGGTTCTCCGCGCCGTTGCCGGCGGCTTCGACGACGACCACGCCCTTGTCCGTGGCATACCGGATGGCAAGGAAGTCATCCGGCCACCACTCGACTGCGATGAACCCCTGCTGGCCTGTCCCGGTGGCCCGTGGCCCCGGCCGGTGAATCTCCAGGAGAAGAACGTCTCCGGGACCCAGTCGGTCAGCGGCGGCCCGGATGGCGGTCGCGGTCGGCAGGGAGAACGATGAGGCGCTGATCACCGCGTCGGGCGCGATACCGGTGACGCCGAACCCGTTCACGTCACCACTGATTTCACCGAGGACGGCGGTGCCGTGATCGGTGTCGGTGCTGTTGATTCCTGAGATGACACCCCCCTGGTTCTGGAGCAGGTCCTCGTGGCCGAAGCGCCAGCCCCATTCGCAGTCGATCACCTGGACCCCGTGCCCTGTGCCGCCGGGCTGCTGCCATGCGTGGCGGGAGTTGATGCCGGCCGGCCCCGGGTCCAGGTAGATCTGGCGGACTGTGTAGTCGGGCGTCATCGACGGTGCGTCCGGCCCTGTGGGGGCCATGTCGTTGATGGGCGACTCCTTGCTGCGCTCCTCGGCCTTGGAGAAGGGGCGTGTCCAGGGCCGGGCCCCGGTTTCGGCCCGGGCGGGTTGGGCGGCCGGCTTAATGTAGGCGGCCTCGATGACATCGAGTCGCCGGAGTCTTTCGGCGATCTCCTCGAGTCGCTCCTCGGGCGCGTCCACCTGGTAGAAGCGCACCATTCTGCTGAGGCTCTCCTGGACATGGTCAGCGGACTCGCCAGCCTGCGGCATCTGGTGGACCTGGCGGCCCAGTCGCCCCAGGTCGGCGTCGAACAGCGGCTTCAGGACGATGTCGGGCGCAGCCGCCAACTCATTCAGACCGGCCACATCAGCGCCTAGGGCCGACGAGGCGCCCGACGGCGTGATCTCCACGCCCACGTCCTCCGCCACCGCGCAGATGAGTTCCGGATGTCCTCGCACTTCGTCGTACTGCGGTCGGCGGTTTCCGTCATTCATTCCCTGCCTGGGCATATTCGCTCCCCTTCCACGTGGTGACGCGTGAGAGTCTCCGGCTGGGGGTCGGATCGAAATCCGCAAGTGTCTGCGCCGGAAAGGCATAGGTCTGCCGTACGGGCTTCAGCCTCTGAGTCCGGCGCGCGGCCGTACTTCCTGAACTACGACCCGTCGTCTGAACCGCCGGAATGACATCGACAGGATGACGGTGCCGATAGCTCTACCTCTCCACGCTGACACAGGTTCCGTTCGGCCGCACATCCATATGGCGGACGGCCAGTGGAGGGAAAATTGTGCCCTCAACGAAGTATTGCGGTAGCCGCCGTCGACTCAGACTTTACGGATGGCGGGGTGGGCGGCGGACACCTTGAACTTGATCTGGGTACCCGCCACTGCGGGCTGATGGACAGCCAGACTCTCGACGTGAACCTACCCTTGAGAAAGTGGTTGCCCGGATCACCCAGAACACCGGTGTCGACGACCTCGCAGGTCTTGGACTCGGCATCCGTATCGACCGGCCCGGCAGCATCCTGCGCGACTGCCACACTGTCTGGGGGTTTGGGCGTGGTCGGGGCTGGCCTGGGCGATGGCACCGGTGTGCTGCCTGCCCGCGTACATCGCTGCGTCAGCAGCCCTCATGAAGGTCGGCCGGCCGCCGCTCCCGATGGCGGCCGGGGCGGCGGCACTGAGGGAGACGGAACAGCGGCAGCAGCCCGTCGCCGTATGGGACGGGTCGGGTGATCAGGCGGGCCAGGACACGGAGCGCATGAAGCTGCTGCGGGGCCGGGCTCGGCGTGCCAGACCGCGGCCTCCTTGAGCCAGGACGGAACCGCGTCGTCGCAGGTGCGGGATGCACGTCAGGGCGGCATGAGCGCTGACCCGGTGGTCGTCGCTCAGGATTTGTTTGGGCGAAGGGGTTTCATGCACGTCGTAGGGGGAGGGGCGTTCCACAGCTGTGGGCCGGGGGAGAAGTACGACAACCCCCACACCTTCGCCAAACCCTTGGCGTCGGCGCTGGTCAGCGCGAGCCCACGGGCCAGGGATGCCCTTTCGTGCGGCCGAAGGCGCGCAGATTCCTGGCGTGGCCGATGCCCTGCACCCACGCAGAGGAAGCTGCCTCGTGCAGGGGCGCCGCGGCGCTGTCGCGCAGCCGAGGATGCAGGGTTACACGCTGACCGATCAGTCGTAGCCTCTCGCGCCGAGTTTCTCGGGCGCAGCGAGCTGTGCCCCCTCCGGTAGCACCAGGGCCGGCACACACGCAGCCAGAATGTCATCGGTCAGCTTCTCGGTAGACATGCAGTCCAGGAGCATGTGCTGGACCAACCGTCCGTGCCGCCGCCGTCCCTTGTCTTCGGGACCAGAACGGGCGGTCGGGCCAGCGTGTCTCCTGGGCGTGAACGGTCCGGTGCGCGTGCTGGTACGCCGTGCGGGCTGTGGTGATCTTGGCTGTGTACGCGTCCAGAGCGCCGGGGATGCCACGCAGGTGGGTGTCGATCGCCTGGCCCGCGCCGAGTCCGGTGTAGAGGGCGGTGAGGATGCCCTGGGAGGACACGGGATCGAAGGCCAGGACGGCGTCTCCTGCCGCGATCCAGCCGTCGCCGTGAACCTGGTCCAGGTGGGCGGTGTGGGCGGGGGCGCGGCGGGGATGGTTCGGTGTCCCGATTCCGTGCGCGTCGGCGGTGGGCGCCACATACCGGGTGGTGAGGAGGCGGCGGCGGAAGTCCGCAGGGGTGAACAGGTCGGGGTCGGTGAAGTAGGAGACGAGACGGCGGCGGGAGGGCAGCAGGGTGGTGTACCACCAGCCGTCAGGGGTGGATTCGACCAGGGAGTGGCCGTCGGTGGCATCGGGCAGGGCACCGAGGGTGAGGTGATGGGCGGTCAGTCGGTCCTCGACGTGTCGGCGGGCACCTGCGGTGACGGCGATCGCGGCGCGTCTGCCGGTGGCGTCGACGATCCAGCGACATGTGACGGTGCACGGTCCGGCGGGTGCCGCGTGCAGGGTGAGCCGCCAGGTGCCATCGCGGTGGCGTACGGGTCGGCGTACCGCGGTGTGTTCGGCCACGTCCGCTCCCGCCGCGCGGGCCGCTATGCGCAGGGTGCGGTCGAACAGTGAGCGGTCCAGGTGCCAGCCGTGGCCGTAGGGATCGCGGATGAAGTCGACGGTACGCAGGGTGGCGGAGCCCCAGGCGGAGTGGTTGCCGTGGCACGGCAGATGTCCTGTGGTCAGGACGGTGTCGGGGACCTGAAGGTCGTGCAGGAGCAGGCTCGCCGCCGGCACCAAGGCCTCGCCGGTCTTCGGCGGGCCGGTCGCGGAATCGGCAAGAAGCACCGTGCGGCCTGCCCTGGACAGTGTGAGGGCGGCGGCGCAGCCGGCGGGGCCGCCGCCCGCGACCACGACGTCGTAGTGTTCGCGTGGCGGTCTGCATGTCGCCGTCTGGGAGGTCACTGGGATTCGTGGAGCGGGTCGAGGTTCTCCAGATAGCCGGCGGCGATCGCCGCCTCGTCATGGCCGGTAGCGCGCATGGCCTCGCCGATGGCCTGGGTCACCAGGGCGTCCTCCACCTGTTCGGCCGAAAGTTCCCCGCTCCAACTGCCGGCCTCAGCGGCCAGTAGAGGGCTGGCGGCCTGCGGGACCTGAACGTTGACGAGGTTGGCGTGATCGGGTGCCCCTCGCAGTTGCTCGCCGGGGATGGACTCGACTTGGATGAACTCCGGGAACCTGCCGTCCCCACCCTCGTATCTGTGGGTCTCGACGATGCCGAAGTCGGGCCAGTCGTCGATCATCTGCCGGCGCTGCTTGTTGAAGTCGGAGCCGGTCAGGCCGCGCAGCCACACGGCGCGTCGTTCGAAGGCCTGCTCTCTGGCCTGGAGGTCGGCGCCGGGGTCGTTGACGATGTCGAAGTCCGAGCGCTTCAGGACGTGGTTGGGGATCTGGGCGGGCCAGAAAGTGGGCAGGTAGGGGCTGTAGCGCGGGCCAAGACCGCTCAGCACCTGGTAGCCGGAGCGGCAGCTGGCGGCGTCGCACTGCCAGGGGGCGGCCATCCAACGGGTGAGGTCTCCCGGGCCCTGCGCGGACAGTGGGCCGTCCTTGGACTTGACCTCCTGGTCGCTGAGGACGTCCCCGTAGTCGCGTTCGGGGGTGCCCGGTGAGCGGTGCAGGATGCGAAAGGGCTCGGCGTACATGGTCTTGCTCCGTACAGACCAGGTGACTTCGCAGCCGGGGTGGAAAGCGTCCGCGGCGCAGTTGTCCAGCGCGGCCCGGTCGAGCAGGGCCGGTTGCTCCTGGACGGGTGCCTCATCGAGGTCCTCGTGGTGAGTGTGGAGCGGACCGGGCTGGAATCGGCCCTCCGCCCACCGGGCGAGCAGCCGGTCCTGGGTCGGGGAGAGCCTGATGTGCTGCCGTTCCGAGGTGCCCCCGCCGCTGGACATCGCGTCGCCGTACAGCCAGGGCCACGGCAGCGGTGACGTTCCGTCCCGTGCGTAGTCGCGCATCTGGACGTAGATCTGGCGGCGCAGCTCCTGGCTGCTGCCGCCCGGGTCAGCGAGGCGTGCACGCAGTGCGGGGTCGAGAAAGTTGTGGGGGCCCTTCCAGCCGAACTGGGTGGCGAAGCCGTGGTTGGTCCACTGCAGCCCGCAGAACCTGCTGAGGATCGGCTCGATGTGGTCGGCATAGGCGACGACGTCCTCGCCCGGCACTGTTCCCTCCGTGGTGAACACGTCCTGCAGTACGTCGTAGAGGGTGCGGACGGTCTTCACGCCAGGGGCGTAGTGCGGTGGGGCCACCACGACCCAGGCCGGCGTCGCCGTCCTCGTCTGTCCGCCGATCGCGACCTCCGCGGTCACAGGGCCGTCGGAGACGTCGTCGTACCAGGTGTCGTTGTTGGTGACGCCGGTGATCGGCTTCTCCGGGGTGGTGTAGGAGGACGACTTCCCGTTGCCGCCGACGACCAGCAGGCGGCCGGTGGGCTCGGTAGAGATCGTGCCGAGCGGGACCTTTCGGCCCATGATCGTGCCGGTGTCGAAGGTACCCACGTCATGCAGGGAGGCGCGAACGGTACGGATGCCGGGGTCGATGACGAGATTCCGGCGCTCGGCGCCGATCACGTCGGCGTTTCGCCTGCCTCGCTGTTCCGGCGTCAGGGAGGCCGCTTCGGGGATGTCGAGCGGAATGTGGAAGCGGTACCAGGCGGCCTTCTTGTTGGCCAGGTGCACCGACCAGCGGATCTCGCTCACGCCGTCCTGGCCGAGCTTCAGCTCGCGGACAACCTGGCCCGCCTGGTTGTAGCCGTAAACCCGGAACCGGGCCGCCTGCTTGATAACCGCCCCGGACGCGTCCTTGGTGGAACCGGGAGAAAGCGGCCTCTGGTGCGGTGACTCGGGGCCGATGAACGGCGCTGCGGAACTGTTGCCGACCCGGGCGACACCGATCGCCGGATGAATCTTCACCTGCACGATCTGCTGGTCCATGGGAAGCCTTTCGGTCGGACACACACGAAGCGAACATGGCATGGGTGTGGGTGTCTTCGCAGGTGGCGGGGGCCGTTGGAGGGATGGACTCGCACCCTCGGGCCAGGTGGGGCGGCGGTCCGGGGAAGTCGGCGGCGTTGGACAGCTGGAAGAGAGCCGTTCCCGTTGGGTTTCAGCGTCCGCGAGGCCGAGGGGCCGAGCGCTGCAGATGGCCCCTGAGGCGTTCTGGTTGGCCGGATGAGCGATAGGCGGCCCGCGGGGGAGCCGGCCCGGTGAATCGCCGTCGCAACGGACTGGTCTTCTTACCGTTCCCTGGCGAGGCGACCTCGTGGTCATTCCGCCCGACCGGGTGAACCCGGGTGCCGTCGTGGCGATGAGTCTGCGGGCGTCCGCTGGTCTATTTCTTGGGGGAGACAACCGACTCATCGGGAGTAAGTCATGGGCTCCATCCACATCGAGCTGTTCGCGACCCTCGACCTTGTCGGGCAGGCGCCCGGCGGCCCCGAAGAGGACCCGGTGGGGTTCCCGTTCGGTGGCTGGCAGGCGCCCCTGCTGGACGAGGTCGCCGGGGCACAGGTCGGTGCCGCGTACGAGGGCACGGACGCCCTCCTGCTCGGCCGGCGGACGTACGAGATCTTCGCCGCCTACTGGCCTCACCAGGAGGGCGGCGAGGACAACGAGATCGCCACCCTCTTCAACAGCGTCCCGAAGTACGTGGCCTCTCGCGGCAGGCCCGACCTCTCCTGGGCCGGATCCACGCAGCTCGGCCCGGACCTCGCCGAATCGGTGCGCGAGATCCGTGACCGGCACAAGCACGTGAAGGTCGTCGGGAGCCTGAACCTCGTGCAGACCCTGCTGCGCGAAAAGCTCTTCGACCGTCTCGACCTCTGGCTGCATCCGATCGTGCTCGGCGTCGGGAAGAAGGTGTTCGAGGATGGCGCGGTGCCCACGAACGTCACGCTCCTCGCACCTCCGGTAGCCGGCCCGAAAGGCACCGTGTACCTGCGTTACGGGCTCGCCGACGGCACGCCCGCGACGGGGGACATGAGCGCACCCGATCGCGGTGCCGGAAGCGACGACTGAGGCCACCCCGCGCTTGGCCGCAGCGCGGTGAGGGCGAGCGGAATCTGAGCATCGAAGTTGTCCATACGGGCCAGGTAGCGCGCTCAGTCACAATCGAGGTTACTGAGCACGTCAGTTGGTTCCTGAGCGGCTCAGTCGGCTCGTCCGAGCATCGTGCTCAGCCAGTGGCAGTCGGCTGCAGAGCCAGTGGCAGCGGCCGGTGTGCACGAGCCGAGCAGCGGCGGAGAACAGCCGCAGGTGAAGGCGCTTGGGTTCCCAGCGGCGGGTCTCGCCGATCAGGGCAAGCAACATGTCGCCTTCGGAGATCATCGCCTGTCGGGTCGGCGGACCAGCGTTGTGAGGGCCCGCTCTGCGGCTGACGCCCTTGAGAACTGCTCCCCGGGAGCGGCCCTGCTCCGTTCGACAGCCACGGCACGCCGCCGGAGAATCGGATGTGTGTAAGGAGGGGCCATGAGCATCCGCATAGCCACTTTCAACTGCGAAAACCTCTTCCGGAGGCCCGTCGTCTTCGGTAGCGGGAACGACCCCATACGCGACGCCGTGCTCGAGGACTTCAGGAAACTTGTCGAAATCCTCGATCACGAAACGTATACGGCCAACGACAAGACAAGAATCATCGAGCTTCTCAAGAAGCACAGCGTCGATGTCTCCCAGGAAATCTCCACCCAGACGATCCTGGTGAACGAGCCCCGCGGACGGGCCCGGCTACTCAAGGGCGAGGGCAGGAACATCGAGGTCAGGGCCGAGGCCACGGGACGGTCCGCCTGGGTCGGCTGGGCCGAACTGGTCAAGGACGACCTCGGCTGGGAGGCCGTCAAGAACACCGCCAGGGTGATCGCCGAGGTGAACGCCGACATACTGCTGACGGTCGAAGTCGAGGATCGGCTCACCCTGCACCGCTTCAACAAACAGGTGCTGGCGGGCCAGTTCGAAGCGGAAGCGTATCCGTTCAACATGCTGATCGACGGCAACGACATTCGCGGCATCGACGTGGGGCTGTTCAGCCGGCACCCGATCACCTCCGTACGCTCGCACATCTTCGACAAGAAGGATTCCCGGGACATCTTCAGCCGGGACTGCCCGGAATACGAGATCGACATCGATGGCGAACCGCTCTGGCTCCTCGGGAACCACTTCAAGAGCAAGCGCGGCGGCGGAGGCGGCGACAAGCGCAAGCTCCAGGGCGAGCGCGTCGCCCAGCTCTACCAGGCCGCGCTCGAGCGCTCGGCCCATGTCGTAGTCGCCGGGGACCTCAACGACACCCCGGGCAGCCCGCCGCTCGCGTTCCTCGAGGCCACCAGCCTGAAGGACGCGATGACCCATGGCAGTTACGAGGGACCGCCCGGCACCCATGGGAAGTGCACGAGCCCCAACGACAAGATCGACTACCTGATGTTCTCGCCGGAGCTGTTCGCCAAGGTGGACACGGTCGAGGTGGAGCGGCGTGGGATCTTCGAGTCCGGCACCCCGTTCGACACCGTGACCGGGCCCGACGACCAGGCTTCCGACCACGCTGCCATCGTCGCCGAACTCGACCTGTAAAGGCAGTCCGGCCTCATGGGCGGGGCCGCCCGGGCGAGTTCGGTCATCGCGTCATTCCCAGCGCATGCGGAGACACCTGAAGCCGTGGAACCAGGCGTTCGTGCGCTCGACTCCCCAGCGGTGAACACCGAGGCCGGAGCCGTGCGGGACGCCGCGGCGGGCAAAATACCGGTTTGATGCCCTGAGCTCAGACCGCACGGTGGTACCTGTCGTGGTCGTAGCCGCGGTCGCTGAGCAGGTCATCAGGCCGTCGACGCGGTCGTCCCACGAGTCCGGGACCGAGGGGGTCTTCGCGCGCAGGGCAGCAGGGTGACGTCGTTGCGGTTTGCGCCGGTCGGAGACCGCGATCGGAACGCCCTGTCCGTCGACGTGGATGTGGTGCTTGCTGCCCGGCCGTGCGCCACCAACCGGGCTGGGGCCGCATTCGGGCCCCGCCGAGCAGCCCGGACATGGGAGGAGTCGCTCACCGCCCGCGACCGGTCGAGCTGCTTCGCCGTGCTGAGCCTGGCCAGCAGCAACACGAGATCAGTCACCGTGTAACTGTCCTGGGTGAAAAGGAAGTTCGCCTCCAGGGGGTACACGGTGGCCTTCTCCCAGCGCCGGGGCGGTGGCCCTCGCGCGGGCCACCGCCCCGGCGCCGGTCAGTCGGAGCAGCAGCCGCCGTCTTTCCCGCCCATGTTGTCGAGGCGGCAGAAACACGACGCATGGACGGGTACGTCCGCGAGTGCGGTGGCCACGGTGAGCTGCTGCGCCACGATGCGAGCTTCGCCCGTCTTGCCGAGCTTCACGAGGCACTCGTGGAAGCCGTGCAGAGCCCAGACGTTCCCCGGATGCTGCAAGGGCCTGGGCAGGGTGTCGTCGAGCCCGAGGTCGGCCCGGTAGACGGCCTCGGCCTCCTCGACACGGCCCTGCTCCAGCAGGAGGGCCCCATACGCGTGGCGGGTCGGCTGCATCCAGCCCCACGGTTCGTCGTAGGGGAGGCCGTCGTCCAGGTCGATGGAACGCTCCATGGAGGCGAACGCCAGGTCGTACTCGCCCCTGCGGTACTCAAGTTCTCCGTCGAGCATGGCGGATGCGATCGCCAGGATGTCCTGGCAGGTGTTGTTGAACAGCATGCGCGTCTCGGGGACACGGTCGACCGCGCGGCGGAACAGGTCTTGTTCAGCCTCGGCCTCGGCGATCGCCCCGGTGGCCGAGTACGCCACTGCGCGCGCGTAGTGCCGCATCGCCGTGGAGACGCAGTACAGCTTCTGGTCGGACGGCGTCGGCAGCGCGAGGATGTCCTGCCACCGGCCGAACCGGATCAGCACATGGACCCGCATGGCGAGGAACCCCTCCAGCCAGTCGGCCATGGGCGGGCTCTCGACCCGCAGCAGGTCCTCCGGGATGGATGCCTCGAGCTGCACGGCCGTCTCCAAGGCCGTCCGGGACTGGCCGAGGAACATCGCGCCGTAGATCTTGAAGTGATAGTTGTGCGAGCGGTACAGCGTGTAGAAGTTCATCGCCCCGGCCCGGCGCAGATACTTCTCGTCGGCCTTGATCGCATCGCTGTTGCCCGACACGACTCGTCGGTAGTCGCCACACAGCACGTCGAGGTGTGAGGGCATGTGGCGCAGGTGCCCTGCGTCCGGTACCAGTCCCGGCAGCCGGTCGGCGACCGCAAGGGCCTGCTCCGGCGCCGGGGACATCTCCAGTAGGTGGATGTACAGGTGCAGGATGCCCGGGTGGTCGGCGCCGGCATCGCTCAGCAGCGCGCGGTCGAGGACGGCCTTCGCCTCCAGCGTGCGCGCACCGGCGGCGGGTTCGCCCGTGCGTAGATCCCACAGCTCCCAGGGGGTGAGGTTCATCAGCGCGTCCGCGTAGAGCGTGGCGACGTCCGGGTCGTCGGGCGCAAGTTCGTACGCGGCACGCATGGCGTCGGCATAGGGCTCGTTCCAGATCGAGCAGTCCTTCGCGGCGCGCGCGGAGGGATAGCGTGCGCGCAGCGCGTCGATGAGGGCCCGCTCGGTCGGCGTGGCCCCGTCGCACAGCGCATGGGCTCGTTCGACGGCGGCGTGGGTGCGTTCCACCGTGCGCCGCAGGTCGGCTTCGTCGAAGAACTCCCAGGGCTTGTTGTAGTTGGGGCCCAGGGCGTACGCGATGCCCCAGTGCGCCATGGCGCACTGGGGATCCGCGGTCGCCGCCGATTCGAAGCAGGTGACCGCCTCCTCGTGGTGAAACGCGTAGCTCCAGACCAGACCGCGGTCGAACCAGCGCTGTGCATCGGGCGAACGGGTCGATACGGGCCGGGTCAGGGTTCCGAGGTCGTAGTAGTCCATAAGGATCTCCTGCGGAGGGATGCCGCTCGACTGCGGTCCCTTCCAGCGTAGAGCCCGGCAACAGGCCCGTCCGTGTGCACGGACATGGCCTGCTCGGCCAGGTCCGGCTGCGCCGTCATCTGCTGGCGACGACTCCGCACCGCGCTTTGTCGGGAGTAGGGGCAAGCGATGCACCCCGGCGATACACCCCGGGAGATGGTCTGTTCGATGTGTCAGAAGGCACTCACAGCAGCGGGCCCGCGCAGCCTCACATCCGGGATCTCAGCACGTCGACTCACAGCCCACCGTGAACGGTCGAAGCTGTGTTCGGCCAGCCAGCGAACCACCAGCAGGCTTCGTAACGCTCGCCGAGGCGGCCGAGTGCCGTCCCCGGGACCGCGGCGATCGCGAGTACGGGCGGCTTGCGCCACAGGACCTCCGGGGTCGGGACCGGCGCCAGGGCCATCGCCTCGACGTCGATGCGCGCCTGGTCGGCGTCCACCTTCAGGAACACATCGCCGACGCGCAGGGTCGCGCGCTCGGAATGGGCGACGACAATTTTGACCTCATCCACGGGCAGCCAGTATCCCGGGGATGACCGTCTGCGTCGCCGGGTTTATCGCGTGCGACTGCGCGGCTGACCGCGTCCTGCTACCCGGCGGCCTCGTGCACGATACCGACCGCTGACCAGGTCAATCCCACCACTTTTGTTTAGAGTCCTAAACGCCCGCTCGGTGTCGGCGAGGTAGGTGGGCTCGATGTGAGTTGTACCGATCTGTGGGGCTGAGGTCCGGGCAAGGCGGCAGTAAATTCGCTGCGATGGATTTTCAAGAGGCTGACCTGACCGGTGCGCACCTGACTGGCGCGGACACGACCGACGCGAGCTGCACGGGCGCGAATCTGAAGGGAGTCCGCGGGCTGCCGTCATCGCAGCGCTGAGTCCACGGTCGTCCGCATCGGGACTCCCTGGGAGAGGGGTGGAAGCGGTCCGACGGCGCACAGGCTCAGGCTCCTGGAGCCCGAACCGGTTGCGAGGCAGAGCCGCGAGGCAGAGCCATGCGCGTCCGCGAGCGTCGGAGTCTGCCTGCGGCCAAGGCCCGCCGAAGACCGCCTCCCCCCTGAGGCCGGGTCAGGGACAGTCGGCCTCAGGCTTTGCCTTGTCAACCCTCCGGTACGTAGTCCACACACGAAGAGAACGGCTTTCGTTGCACGCACACGAACAGGGCGTGCCACTCTGTGCTTTCCTGACTGGTACCCGCAGCCACCGTCGCAGCGCACGACGAACCAGACAGACCCCAGAGAGATCCGTCTGACCAACCGACCTGACGCGTTCGGTTCTCGATCGTCTCGACACATGCCGCCGACGGCTTGTATCGCTTGATCTCTTTCATCAATTTCAGGTACTGGGGACTCTTGAGCGCTTCGAGCTGCTGCCTCACCGTCTCTTGTGCCCCCTTCCGCTCTTTCGGTGATGCCTTCGGATCTTGAACCGTCGACACTGACTTAAAGCCTGTCGCGATGGTCTTCTGGATCATCTTTCGCTCCTTCGGATTCGCCGGCGCCGACTGCGAGTCAAGGAGTTCTTTCAACCCCGCGCTGTTCTCACTCAGGGCCCTCATGGCCCATTTGGGCCCCTGCGGTGCATTCGACTGTGGCGACGGTCCCAGGGTTGCTATCACCGCTGCGGTCATCGCCTTCACGATCCCTATGTACGCGGCCCGATCCTCCGGCATAACATCCGGATCCTGGATAGCTTTCAGCGTTGCGGTCAGCCCTCCCGCGATGTTCATGTACGTGGCCTGATCCTCCGGCGTCGCATTCGGGTCATCGATGAGGTCCAGCATTTTGGTCAGCACCTCCTTGACCTCCTCCTTCACCTCTGCCGGCGCTTGGGCTATCCGATTCTCCACCTCCGCCTCAAGCTCCCCGGGCTCTTCCGGATGCGGCGACGCATCCGGGGGTGGCGAGTCCGGCGGCGCCGACGTGTCGGCAGACGGTGGGGTGTCGGCAGAGGGTGGGGTGTCGGCAGATGGTGGCGTAGCCGACGGCGTACCATCCACAGGTGGGGGCATCTCCGGCTTCGACGGGTTCGGCGTTGGGGGTGTGGGTTGGGTCGGCGCTGGGGTCGTGGCACGAGCGACGGCATCAGGCGCGGCAGCAGCACTGCTGACACCCGGCAGGGCAAATGTGGCAGCCAAGCAGGACGCGCCAATGATGCGGGAGATTTGTCGCCGGGAGGTTTTGGCCATGATGGCTCCAGATGCTCTCGGGACGTGCTCTTCTACCCCGGATGTGCTTGTGTCGGCCCGAGGCACTGGTGATCCAAAGCTCAACGGGCGCAGGGAGGTCATATCCACTTTTGGCTCCCGCACCGCATCCCGCAACTCGGGCGCACACACTCCGAAAGGAGCCGGGCGACCAGAAATTGTTCAATCTGAACCCTTCTGAGTTGACCAGAGTGATTCAGACTGTGGTCGTGCGGTGCGTTGCGTATCCGGCGGACGAGATGCGCCGCATTTCGTCCGTGAAGGTCCCTCGCGGCCTCGTGCATGGCGGGAGGGACCAGGCGCATTCCCGGTATGGCGCCCCTCGGCTGGATGGCATTGGCTCCAGGGACGGTTGGGGGCGCTCCGGCGGGCGGGGCTGTTCAGGGCTGGCGGTCCGTCCGGGTTCCTCCGGGTGCTGTGGTGTGGACTGGGGGGCGAGCCCGTCCGGCCTGTTCCGTGGGCTGCTCAGCAACTGCTCGGTGATCTCGTGATCACGGGTAGGTACCGGGTGCCGTCCGGGCGAGCTGTCGCAGTGTCAAGTTGGCGCGCCAGTACGCCGTGATCAGCCGCACGCGATCATCCAGCGGCAGGCGCCAGGGGCGGCCCGGCCTGACATCATCGGCGCCTTCGCGGCGTGGGGCGGTCCCCTGCTTCCGGAACTGGCGCGGGCTCAGTCCGGTCGCAATCTCCGTCCTCCGCGAGACTGGCGGCCCAGGACGCCCCGACTGTCATCCGCGGCTGGGGCCGGACACTCGCCGTACCGAGCTGACTGCGGGACACCACGCGCCTGAACGATTGCAGGAGAAGCATTAGGCGGCGGTTTTCAGGACAGTGGCATAGGGGATGACGACGGTTCCGGTAGGGACGGTTGCCATCCCATATGTCTCTTCGGATTCGTATTTGTAGGACACCCTCCCCTGGGCATTGAGCGGGGCAATGAACGTATACACGAACGACTCGTCGCCAAGCTGTCGCCGCGCGAAGACGTAGCGCTGTCTGCGCGTCACGTTGATGATGTTGTTGTTGTGGGTCAGTTTGCCCACGTACAGCACGTAGTCACCGCACTTCTTCGGCGGACACTCGAAGATGTCAGTCTTCCCCTTCTTCCAGGACCACCTCGGATACTGGAAGGAGTCGTCGACCCTTCCCCGGTCTCTTCTGAGCACGGTGACGCCTCCGTGGACCTCCAGACTCTCGTAAGGGGCTTCCTTCGGTACTTGTACCGTTACCTCTTTGACGTGCCCCGTCCCCGGGTCGAACCAGTCTCCGGGACCGATGATCAGCCCAGTCATGATCAGACTCCGCTTCTGCAAGCCGGCATAAAGCTCACTGTCCGTGCCCGACACCGCATCCTCTCGGACCCCATCCAGCCCCATTTCGCCGGTCTCAGGGGCCGAAAACCGGCCGAGCACCTGGAACTCGCTGCCGAGGATCATGGTCGACACTTTTCCAGTGTTCTGCAGGGAGAACCTCACCGGAATATGGATTACGGACTCCCTGGGGTCCAGCTGCGGCGTACCAAACTTGGCGCTGAGCGTGACTTGGGGGTGCGTGGCGTACGGCTGATACGCGGCCGAGTACGCGAAGTTCGCCCCGGCGATGAGGGCAGTCACCAGCACTCCCGCAGTGACCTGTCTGGGGTGCGGGGTGCCACGCCAGACCTTCTCCCGAACGACGAGCCAGCTTGCCCACAGGGACCACACCAACAGCGGCACATAGCTGAAGACCCAGGGCGTGAACTCCATCTCCTTGAACCAGATGGCCACAAGCATGGAATGGACCAGCAGCGCAATGAAGACGCTGACCAGGATCAGCATCCCCGAGTACCGCACCGTCCGCTTGCCCCAGTAGTCCTGCACAGCACAGGCAGCCAGGAACTGGGTGACGCCCGCGAGGAAGAGGAGGAAGCCGCTTGCCTGCGACGCGAAGGTCAGCGCGCCGAAGGCATCCTCGCTGCCGATGACGATGAGGAAGACCGCCGACCCGATCAAGCCCGCAGTCATGGCTACGGCGGTCGCGCGTCTCGTGCGCGTGCGGTCGGGCCAGCTGTCGCTGCCCGCCTCGCGCCAGGAGATGAGCACCCGATCCTCAAGGCTCATGTCCGGTGGGAAGCCATTGCGGACGAGGATCTTCCGAAGATCGCGCAGCGACCAGGCCGCACCCACGACTTCACCCCCCACACGGACCTTCCGCAGGCCACGACTGTCCGGTGGTTCCACGACAACCCTGGGCCTGTGCATGACTCCAGACTCGGGCCCACCCCGCCGGTACGCCTGCCCGGATACGCCAGCCGGGGGGAGCCGCCCGTCAAGGGCCTTCATTCCAGCGGTTGGATCAGACGTCTCCGCACTTCCAGCCGCCACGACCGCAAAATTCACCTGGCCTGCGAACAAGGGCAGAACCGTTATCGCTGCTGGTCACAGCTGGGCAGCGGGGAGACAGCCCGCAGTTCACAGCCACGCTGGAAGGCATCCGGGTTCGTCGCCTCGGGCTGGGCCGGCCCCGCATCCGCGGAATCCGGGTCCCGCGAAGAGGACTCGTCAGGCCAAGGACCCGCCCTGCGATCGTCCTTGCGGATCGCGCCCACTCTTCCCGCGCGATCCGTGGACACCTCCGTCGGCGTGGCATCCGTGCGGTCATCCCCCAGCCCGCCGATCAGATCGGTCACCGTTTGCGGCGAGGTCGCGCCGGAGGCCGCCCGCCCGGCTTCGACGCCGAGACATACAAGGAGCGCAACGCCGTCGAGCGGTGCATCGCCCGACTCAAGCAGTGGCGCGGCCTCGCAATGCGGACGGATAAGCTCGCCATCGCCTACCAGGCCGCACTCCACCTTGCTGCCATCCTCATCTTTACCCGTCACTGAGCAAGGCGTTCGAAGGCTTCGTCAGACCAGCCCATGGACGACGAGGCGATTCTGTTCCCCGTCAAAGATGCCGGCCAGGACGTTGGCCTCCCGCCGGTCCCCACCGAAGAGACCCCGCTGGTCGACGTGCACGATCGGAATGTCGTGGCTGTCGATCACCTCGGAGATGCCCCGGGTCTCGATCGTGTCCGACCACGCGTCCAGGTTCCGACCAGACCACTCCGGTAGCCCGCACGGCTCGGCGACAGCATCCCAGAAGTCGTCGAGTGTCTCGATCGGCCGACCGCGCAGGTCGACGATCAGCTCACTATTCGTCATCGCAGCAGACCAACCAGCCCCCACCACGAGGCACTCACCGGTCAAAGAGACGGGCTCCAGCCGGTCTGTGTACGCCTGCTCGCCACTCCGATGCTCAGTCCGGTGCGCGGGAGAACCAGTCCGCAACTCTTCCCTCTCAGGACGGCACGACCGGGCACCTGGTGCCGCGCGGCGGAACTGCCAGGTCGGTCAGGTAGCTGTCGACGGCGTACTCCATGCAGGGGCCGCGGGTGACGCTGCCGTGGCCATGGCCCTCGTACGTGAGGAGCACGCCGCTGCGGCCGAGCTGCCGGGCCACCGCGACTGCCCAGGGGTAGCCGGTTGCGGGGTCGTGGAGGGCGTTGGACACCAGAATCGGGGGGACGCCGCGGGCTGCCAGAGGATGCTGCGGGTTGGTGGTCGGCGCGCCCAGGCACGCAGCTGTCATCTGGATCGGGAGCAGGGAGGGAAGGTCGGGTGCGGTCCTTCTCATCATGCCGATGAGCGAGGCGTACTCCCGGTGGTCGCGCACCGGAAGATGCCATTCCGTGCAGAAGACGGGGGTCGCCGGCGGCAGCGGCGACACCGAGGTGTGCGAGGCGGGCAGCGGGCTGCTCGACACCATTTCGGCGACGGCCTTCGCCAGGCCCGCGTAGTCGGCGGTGTAGTACTTCCGGAAGGCGATCCTGTTGACCAGATCCGCTGACAAGAGGGGAGTTCCCGGCTTGGCGGGGTCCTCCAACTCGCCTCCTTCGGCCCGGATCAGCAGCCCGCGCCAGACGGTGCGGATGTCGCGGCCGTGCAGGAAGCAGGTCGAGTCACCGGCGCACCATCTCGCGAACTCGTCGAAGGAGTCCTGCGCGGAGATCGCCTCCGACCGCAAGAATTCGCGAGTGGTGGAAACGCTGTGGTCCATCACGCTCTCCAGCACCATCGCCCGAACGCGGTGCGGATAGGTCTCTGCGTACTCCGCCCCGAGCAACGTGCCGTACGAGCTGCCGTGGAAGGTCAGTTCGGCCTCGCCGGGGGCGGTCCGCAGGGTGTCCAGGCCCTGGACCGTCTGGAGGGTGTCGAGGTGGTCGAACACCGGGCCGGTGCGTGCCCGGCAGTCCGCCCGGAGCCGCTTGTTGTACGCCAAGGTGGAGTCGAAGTCCGCTTGGCCGGCCAGTTGCGGTGACGGTCGCCGGGCGAGCAATTCGCCTGAGCAGGTCACCGGGTTGCTCCGGCCCGCGCCACGCGGGTCGAAGCTGACGATGTCGAACCTGCGGCGGACCTCGGGACTGAACCGGCTGACTCCGGTCACCACCCGCTCCACGCCGGAGTCGCCCGGACCCCCCTGGGCCGAACACCATAGAGCCGAGGCGTGTACCGGGGCCGGTGGCCTGGCGGCGGGCCACTGCCAGGCCGAGTATCGGCCCGTCCGGATGGGCCCAGCCGACCGGCACCGTGAGGGTGGCACACTCGGCGCCAGGGTTGTCCGGAGCGTCGCACGGAGCCCAGTGCAGAGTTCGGGCGGTCACGGGCGCCGCGGACACGACAGGTGCGGCGGCCGTGAAACCGGTGCCGACGGCAAAAGCGGCGCCCGCGATCACGGCCGTGCTTCGTAAGGCGACGCGCCGTAGCGCGGACCTGCTTCTGAACAGCATGAATCGTTCTCCTGACGAGACCGGGAGTGGGAGACGCGCTCATGAATGGGCGAGTCCGGCCGGGACTGCCCCAGCAGGCTCGGTGCACCGACGGCCGCCCAGTGCCGTTGTCAGGGGCCGTTCCGGGGCGGGCCAGGGTCGAATCAGGGGCGAACCGTTCTTGGTGACCCCGTCGCGGTGGCTCTGATCGGTCTCGCGATTCCTGAGCTGCCGGCGCGGCATGGCCGAAGTTCATGAGGAACACGACAGCGCCCCCAGCACGCC
Source organism: Streptomyces sp. NBC_00887 (assembly GCF_045207585.1). NCBI lineage: Bacteria > Bacillati > Actinomycetota > Actinomycetes > Kitasatosporales > Streptomycetaceae > Streptomyces > Streptomyces sp. NBC_00887. Next base: position 2,348,420 of record NZ_CP108788.1, on the reverse strand, counting down.
CCGCCGCGGTGAAGCCGCGATGAGGCCAGAATCCGTTTGGCGGAACACGGCGACCATTGCTACGTTTCCGGAGGCCGTGCGAGAGAACGAGGAGGTGGTACCCGTGAACGCAGTATCGACATGGGTGCTCCCCTCCGGGGTCACGGTCGGGCGATAGGTCGTCCGGGAGCGCCGTTCCAGAGCACTCCCGAAAGGCACGACCATGCATTTCACTTCAGAAAAGCGCCTCGACGACGGCGTCCTCGAACGCGAATTCACCCTCGGCGAGATTCCCGGCGTCCTGTGGACGCCCGCATCCGCAACCGCATCGGCACCGGCGCCGCTCATCCTCCTCGGCCATCCCCCACTCGGCCTGCACAGGATGTACCCCCGGCTGGCGGGGCGAGCCCGGCACGCTGCGGCGGATGGCTTCGCCGCGGCCACCATCGAGCTCCCCGGGAGCGGTGACCGGCCCCGTTGGGCCGCCGCCGAACAGGCCCGCGTCGACCTGCGCCGGGCGTTGGAGGCGGGTGAGCCGGTCACCGACGAGATCATCGACGCCCTCATCCTCCCGCTCGTCGAAAAGTCGGTCCCGGAATGGCAGGCCGCCCTGGACGCCCTCCTGGCGCTGCCCGAGATCGGCGGGCCGGTCGGGTACTCGGGAGGAGTGATCTCCATCGGCATCCGGCTTGCGGTGGTCGAGCCGCGTATCGTGGCCGCCGGCTTCTTCGCCGGGAGCTTCGTGCCTCGCGCCATGTTCGAGGAGGCCCGCCGGGTCACCGTTCCGCTGCACGTCCTGCTGCAGTGGGACGACGAAGGGAACGACCGGCAGGCGGCCCTGGACCTGTTCGACGCCTTCGGCTCCAAGGAGAAGACGCTGCACGCCAACATGGGCGGGCACACCGGCGTCCCGCAGTTCGCGGGGGACGACGCGGCCCGGTTCTTCGTGCGGCACCTGAAGTGAGGCCGGGCCGTCGGGCCACCGGCCGACGGTAGGCCGTGTCGGCAAGGATGTTGCTCGTCGACGACAGGTCCCGGCGGTCCTCCGCTGCTCATGCCGCGGGTCCCCAGCCATCTCGGCAGGGGCCTGCGGCATCCCGAGCCATGAAACCTCCTCGACCGCCGGACCGGCCGCGACAAGTGCCGACGGCCTGCCCACACCAGGATTGCAGAGCAGTGTCAGCGCCGGATGGCAGCATCGGGCGCATGACGAATACACCAGCGTTCGACTGGCGGCCGTTCCTGCTCAGATGGAGCGGGGAGTGGTCGGACTCCCTGCCGGTTCTTCGGTTCCCGGGAGGTGGACATCGAGGTGGAACGGTCGCTGCTGGAGGCCGTGACCGGGGAGTTCGGTGTCCACCTGCCGCGCCACGCGATCACGCGGGGACGGCCGCACACGTTCACCACCCGCTCATGGACGCGACCACCGGAAGACGGGGAGACGTACGCCGTGATCAGCGTGAACTGGGGTGACCCACACTGACGGGCAACGCAGCCGTACCGACGCAGCCGTACCTCTCGCCGGAACTGACAACGGTCCGGCTTGGTGCCGGTCATGATGCTCCTGAGGTCCTCGGGAACGCGGGGGCGGGCCTGCGCCGGGACGCGGCCCGCCGTCGATGCGTGAGGAGGGTCAGCGGTCCTGGGAGAGTGCGTACAGCTCGCCCAGCAGACTCCCCTCGGTCGTGACGAGGGCGTCGAAGGTGCCCTCCTCGCGGATGCGTCCGTGATCGAGGACGATGATGCGGTCCGCCATCCGCACGTTGTCCAGACGGTGCGTGACGACCACTGTGATCCTGTCCGGGGCCATTTCGCGAAGCTTTCGGAAGATCAGGTGCTCGCCGCGGGCGTCCATCTCACTGGTCGGCTCATCCAGGACGAGTACGGCAGGCGCACGGTACATCGCCCGCGCGCAGGCCAGGCGCTGCCACTGCCCGCCGGACAATTCGTGTCCGCCCCACACCGAGCGGGCAAGCAGGGTGTCGAGCCGGTCCGGGAGCCCTTGGAGTGCCTCCGTCATGCCGACCTGGTCCGCGGCGTCCCAGATCCTGTCGTCGGTGTGCTCGCGGGGCTGGCCGAGGGTGATGTTCTCCCTGGCGCGGAGCGGCCAGTGTCCGCTCTTCTGGGGGACGAGGCCGACGTGCCGCCAGACCGATTCCGCGTCGGCGCCGGACAGATCGGTGTCGTCCCATCGCACAGTTCCGTCGGTCGGCACGGTCAGCCCGGTGACAATGCGGATCAGGGTCGACTTGCCGGCGCCGTTCTCGCCGACCAGGGCGACGACCTCCCCGCGGTTGATGGTGAGGGTGATCGGGTGCAGGGCCGGGGTGTCCTTGCCGGGGTACGTGAAACCGGCTTCGCACAGGCGGATCTGCTGCGGCGCCTCGGCCCGGGCTGTGCCGCGTGCAGTGGTCATGGATCGGACCTCGTCCATGAAGGTGTAATAGTCGCTGAGGTAGAGGCCGTGGTGGAACATCACCGCGCCGTACCGCACGATCGAGTTGAGGGCGCGCCCGGCTGTCTGCGAGGCGACGATGGCCGTACCGGCGACCGCCGTGGACATGGCTCCCGAGAGGGCGAGCGCGGCCAGGGACGCCCACATTCCCAGGGTGAACAAGCCCGCGAGGGATGCTGCGAGGAGCGTCACGAGCAGGTACGGGCGTGCTCCCTCGAGTTCGCGTCCTTCGACCCGGTCACACATGGCCCGGTACCAGGAGTGCAGGTAGGGGCGCATGGTGTTGGCGCGCAGTTCGTCGGCGAGCTCGGAGGTGGTGAGCCACCAGCGCATCATGCCGCGCACATTGCGGGCGGAGATGGTGCGGTCATGGACGCGGTAGTCGATGCGCGCGGCGATCACTCCGCCCACCCCTCGAGGGATGACCGACAGCAGCAGCACGCCCAGGAGCAGCGGGTGGAGCGAGGTGAGCACGGTCGCGGCGGACACCAGCTGGACAAACCCGTTGGTGAGCGTCTTGGCGTCGTCCGCGAGGTCGACCGCGCGCAGGGCGCCGATCTCCGCGGCCTGGCTCCTGTCCGTGAATCCTTCCGTGTCGTACGCGGAGAGTTCGGCCTTCATATGGAGGTCTACCAGCGTGAGATCGGCAGAGGAGGCGATCTTCGGGTTCAGGCGCCGTGTGGCCCAGTCCGCGAGGATCCACATTCCTGCGCCCGTCGCCATCGCGACGACCGCGACGGTCAGTGCCGGCCAGGCCTCCCGTAGCCCTGTTCGGGCGTCGGAGGTTGTGAGTTCGGGCAGCGCCTCGGACACCGCGATGAGCATGACGGCGGTGCCGAGACCGGACAGCAACTGACACACGAGGATCGTGACGGTCATGCGCCGGTCGACGGACCAGGCCAACCGGGCCGCCTGGGCGAGGGCCGTCGGGATCCGGCGCGCCATGTCCCACAACGTGGCATCGTCCATAGCGCGGCGGTGCTTGCGCCCGTTGTAGTCGAGTTCGGGTGGAGCCGAGGGCTGCGGCTCCGCCGTGCGTGCGGCGGGAACGGCGGCTGGTTCCGACGGTGCGGTCGGCGAGTCCGGCACGGCGGGCGCCGGCTGACGGGTGCCGATGTATGGCAGCTTCACACGAACACCCCCGTGAACAGCCGGTCCAAGGTGCGCCGCCCACGCGCAGTGACACGCGGATCGCCGTGGGCCTCGCCCCAACTGACGGCACTCACCGAGTCCAGCGCGGCCAGGCACGTCAACACATGACGCTCCTCCGGCGTCAGCTCGCGCCCGTACCCGCTCATGCAGGCGGTGCGCAGCCGCGGTCTGTCGGGCCACACCCCGCAGGCCAGAGGGACGAACTCCTGGACGAGGGGCGCGAATCGGGACCGGTCGAAGTCGACCCACGCGGCGTGCCCCGACCAGAGCAGGTTCCCCGGCCAGGCGTCACCGTGGATGAACCCGAGCGGGAGCGGCCCGACCATGCGCAGCTGGGCCGCCAGATCACGCACGAGCTCGCGTTCCGCCGGTGCCAGCCGGTCGCCGGCCTCGTCCAGGTGCTTGTCAGCGCCCTCGGCCACGGCGAGCAGCGCCCCCTCGGCTTCTGCGCGCCAGTGGCCGGTCACGTCGCCGGCCGCATGAAGCCGGGCCAGGAGGAATCCGCCCTGCCGGTGCGCCTCGTACTCCTCTTCCGCCGTGAGTGGAAGGTCCTCCACCGCCCTGCCGGGCAGGGCGGTCGTCAGGAGCGCCAGGTGATCCGCGCTCGACGAACGCAGTTGAGGGGCTCGGCCGGCACCCAGTGCGGGCGTTGCGTGCCGCAGGGCGAACGTCTCCCGCTCGTACATCCGAGCCTCCGCGGAGACCTTCAGGGAGAACCGGCAGCCATCGGCACGCACGAGCTCCCAGACCTGCGAGTTCGCCCGCGCGTGAGAGGCGTCCCGGACGCTTTCGACATCCCCGATCTCACGCTCGGCCCAGCCGCGCAGAGCCGAGGGAAGAGACTTCGCGTCGCTCATGCACCCCACCTCGGTGACGGTCGTGAGGTGGAGGCGAACGGAGCGCGGCGTGCGTCCGTCGGACGTCGGAGCAGCACGGGCTTGACGGGCTGAGCGGGAGGAATTTCGAACGCTGGGTGGGCGGCGGGAAGAAGACGGACGGGATTCACGGATCTCTCCTCGGTCGTGCGGTTGGGTAGGGCACCCGGACAACGTCGCTGATCACGGGGTCGATACGGGATGGACCGGGCGACTGTGCGGTCGCATGTTCGATACAAGGGGCAACGGTCAAGTGCGGTCGGCCTGAGGGTCTGACCCCTGCCCGTTCGATTCACTCGTCAAGGGGACGGTGGCGTATCCGCAACCCGGGCGGGGGATTGCGTGAGGGAGTCAAGGGTGCGGTCTCCTCGGTGAGGCGTGGATGGGTTCTGTGGACGAAACCCTCGGGTACGCCACTGACAACCGGGCGGGTCCGGTGCCGGGATCCGGTCAATCTGGGCGACCGGTCCGGCCGTGACCGAAGGCCTCCGATCCGGCCGCGTGGCCTGGGGCGGAGTCAGGAGAAAGGATTCTTGAACCGCTCGACGCGTTCCCGTGGTTGAGCGGCCGACGAGATGGCTTGATCTGCCCGCGCCGTCGTGCCGACGGGTTGCGGTGCGGGATGCCGACCCTCGTGACGGGGATCGTTGTCATCTCTGACGCGGATGCCCCGAAGGTCCCGGCGGCCGCCCGACGTGACAGCGGAGCCCCGGACTCGTGGCGTGGCCGGAGGCCGCGGTCCGCAGCGCGCGGGTGAGGTAAGTAGCCCGTCTTAATAAAAGGTAAAAGAAAAGTCGCGTCAGGGTTCTTGACCTCGCAGGTGGGTCGCGGGAAGGTTCCGGAGAGCGCTCTCCCGCCGGTTCGTTTTCTTCAAGGAGCACCCTGATGCCCGCAGTTGGCATACACCCCATAGCGGCGCCGCCGCCCAGAACTGTCCGTAAAGGGCTCGTCGGTGCAGTGGTCACTGCGCTGGCCGCGGCTCTGCTTGCTCTGACACCCGCCACGGAGGCCGACGCGGCGCCCGTGCTGTTGTCCCAGGGCAGGCAGACGACAGCATCCAGCCAGGAGCACTACGGCACGCCGGCCGGCAGCGCCGTCGACGGTGATCCCGGCACCCGCTGGTCGAGCGCCGCTTCCGACCCCCAGTGGCTGAGCGTCGACCTCGGCACCCCCGCCGCCCTCGACCGGGTCGAGCTGAGCTGGGAGGCTGCCTACGCGAAGACGTACCGCATCGAGCTGTCCTCCAACGGCACCGACTGGTCGACCGCCTACTCCACCACCACCGGAGCCGGCGGCACCGAGACGGTCGACGTCTCGGGGACCGCGCGCTTCGTCCGCATGCTCGGAACCGCACGCGCCACCGGATACGGCTACTCCCTCTGGGAGTTCAAGGTCTTCGGCAGCACCGACGGCGGTACGGGACCGGTCATTCCCGGCGGGGGAGACCTCGGCCCGAACGTACACGTCTTCGACCCGTCCACGCCCGGCATCCAGGCCAAGCTGGACCAGGTCTTCAGCGAGCAGGAGTCGGCGCAGTTCGGCAGTGGTCGGCATGCCTTCTTCTTCAAGCCGGGCACGTACGACAACATCAACGCCCAGATCGGCTTCTACACCCAGATCGCGGGTCTCGGCCTGAAGCCGGACGACACCACCTTCAACGGTGATGTCACCGTGGACGCCGGCTGGTTCAACGGCAACGCCACCCAGAACTTCTGGCGTTCGGCCGAGAACCTCGCCCTCAACCCGGTCAGCGGCACCAACCGCTGGGCCGTCTCCCAGGCGGCCTCGTTCCGCCGGATGCACGTGAAGGGCGACCTGAACCTCGCCCCGAACGGATACGGCTGGGCCAGCGGCGGCTACATCGCCGACAGCAAGATCGACGGCCAGGTCGGCCCGTACTCCCAGCAGCAGTGGTACACCCGCGACAGCAGCATCGGCGGCTGGACCAACGGCGTCTGGAACATGACCTTCTCGGGCGTCGAGGGCGCTCCCGCCAACAGCTTCCCCGAGCCCCGGTACACCACGCTGGAGACGACCCCGAGTTCGCGTGAGAAGCCCTTCCTCTACATGGACGGCAACGAGTTCAAGGTCTTCGCCCCGGCCAAGCGGACCAACGCGCGCGGCACCACCTGGGCCAACGGCACCCCGCAGGGGACGTCCATCCCGCTCAGCAAGTTCTACGTCGTCAAGCCCGGCGCGACCGCCGCGACGATCAACGCCGCTCTGGAGCAGGGACTCAACCTGCTCTTCACCCCCGGCATCTACCACGTCGACCGGACCATCAACGTGAACCGGGCCGACACCGTCGTCCTGGGTCTCGGGCTCGCCACGATCATCCCCGACAACGGTGTGACCGCCATGAAGGTCGCCGACGTCGACGGGGTGAAGCTCGCCGGCTTCCTCATCGACGCCGGACCGGTCAACTCGTCGACCCTGCTGGAGATCGGCGGACAGGGCGCCTCTGCCGACCACGCCGCCAACCCCACCACCGTCCAGGACGTCTACGTCCGCGTCGGTGGCGCAGGCCCCGGCAAGGCGACGACCAGCATCCTCGTCAACAGCGACGACGTGATCATCGACCACACCTGGGTCTGGCGTGCCGACCACGGTGAGGGCGTGGGCTGGGAGACCAACCGCGCCGACTACGGCGTACGGGTCAACGGCGACGACGTGCTGGCGACCGGCCTGTTCGTCGAGCACTTCAACAAGTACGACGTCGAGTGGTACGGGGAGAGGGGCAAGACGATCTTCTACCAGAACGAGAAGGCGTACGACGCCCCCAACCAGGCCGCCATCCAGAACGGCGACACCAAGGGCTACGCCGCCTACCGGGTCGACGACTCCGTGAACACCCACGAGGGCTGGGGCATGGGGAGCTACTCCAACTACAACGTCGACCCGACGATCCGCCAGGACCACGGCTTCAAGGCCCCGGTGAAGCCCGGTGTCAGGTTCCACAGCCTGCTGGTGGTGTCCCTGGGCGGCAACGGCCACTACAACCACGTCATCAACGACACCGGATCGCCCACCTCGGGCACATCGACGGTCCCGTCGACGGTGGTGTCCTACCCCTGATGACCCCTTGGTCCGCCCCGGTCCATCGGAGCGGACCGGACACAACGCCCTCCGGGCCGGGGTCCGTCCCCGCGACCCGGCCCGGAGGGGCGCACGGACGCGCGCCAGCAACCAGCTGTCCCGCCCCGTCGAACGGACGGGCAGTACTCCCCACTCTCCGGGTGGCTCAGGGATCTTCGTACGCACGTCCCGCCACCCGGAACCCCCGACCTGTCAGGAGTCGATGTGCCAAAACTCTTCTCACACCCGACGCCGGCACGCCGCCGCGTCGGCGTGCCCCTCGTAGCCCTCGGCGCGCTGATCGCGTCGTCGCTCACCCTCACCGCCTCCCCTCCGGCCCAGGCCGCCGAGACCTTGCTGTCCCAGGGCAGGCCCGCCACGGCCTCGTCCCAGGAGGGCGAGGCGTTCGGGGCGTCCGCAGCGGTGGACGGCAACCTCACCGGGACCCGGTGGGCCAGCCGGTGGAGCGACCCCCAGTGGATCCAGGTCGACCTCGGCAGCAAGCAGGACCTGAGCCGAGTCGTACTCACCTGGGAAGCGGCGCACGCCAAGAACTACGAACTCCAGGCCTCCGACAACGGCACCGACTGGCGCGCCCTCAAGACGGTCACCGGAAGTGACGGCGGCACCGACGACGTAGCCGTCTCCGGTTCCGGCCGCTACGTCCGGATGCTCGGTACCGCTCGCACCGGTGGCTACGGCTACTCGTTGTGGGAGTTCCAGGTCTACGGCAACGGCGACGGTCCGCCGCCCGCCACCGGGGGCGCGGTCGCGGTGACAGGCTCGCAGGGCAACTGGCAGCTCACCGTCGGCGGCAAGCCCTACCAGGTCAAGGGGCTCACCTGGGGGCCGTCCGTCGCTGACGCGGCCCGCTACATGCCCGACCTGAAGTCGATGGGCGTCAACACCATCCGGACCTGGGGCACCGACGGAACCAGCAAGCCCCTGCTCGACGAGGCGGCCGCCAACGGCATCCGGGTCGTCAGCGGCTTCTGGCTCCAGCCCGGTGGCGGTCCCGGAAGCGGCGGCTGCGTCAACTACGTGACCGACACCGCGTACAAGAGCAACTCGCTCACCGAGTTCGCCAAGTGGGTCGAGGCCTACAAGAGCCACCCCGGTGTCCTGATGTGGAACGTCGGCAACGAATCGGTGCTCGGCCTCCAGAACTGCTACAGCGGCACCGAGCTGGAGAACCAGCGCAACGCCTACACCTCGTTCGTCAACGACGTCGCCAAGAAGATCCACTCCATCGACAAGGACCACCCGGTCACCTCCACCGACGCGTGGACGGGCGCCTGGCCCTACTACAAGCGCAACGCCCCCGACCTCGACCTCTACTCGATGAACTCCTACGGCGACATCTGCGGCGTCCGCGGCGCCTGGGAGCAGGGCGGCTACACCAAGCCCTACATCATCACCGAGGGCGGACCGGCCGGCGAGTGGGAGGTCCCGGACGACGCCAACGGCGTTCCCGACGAGCCCACGGACGTACAGAAGGCCGACGGTTACACCAAGGCGTGGGGCTGCGTCACCGGACACCAGGGAGTGGCGCTCGGTGCCACGCTGTTCCACTACGGTCTGGAGCACGACTTCGGCGGCGTCTGGTTCAACCTGGTGCCCGACGGCCTGAAGCGCCTGTCGTACTACGCGGTGAAGAAGGCCTACGCCGGATCGACGAGCGGCGACAACACACCGCCCGTCATCACCAACATGGGCGTCGCCCCGGCATCCGCAGCCCCGGCAGGCAAGGAGTTCACCGTCCGTGCGGACGTACGGGACCCGGATGGCGACCCCGTGACGTACAAGATCTTCCTCAGCGGCAACTACGCCAGCGGCGACAAGCGGCTCGTCGAGGCCCAGTGGCGGTCCACCGGAAACGGCACATTCGCCGTCACCGCGCCGGAGAAGCTCGGCGTGTGGAAGGTGTACATCCAGGCCGAGGACGGTCGCGGCAACGCCGGGATCGACACGAAGTCGGTCAAGGTCGTCGCACCCCCCGTCGACGGCACCAACGTCGCGTTGCACAAGACCACCACCGCCTCCTCCTCCCAGGCTTCCTACGGCGACTGCCCGTGCCCGGCCTCCCTTGCGACGGACGGGAAGACGGAGACACGCTGGGCCAGCGACTGGAGCGACCCCCAGTGGATCCAGGTCGACCTCGGGGCTCCGACCGCGTTCCGCAAGATTCAGCTGGTCTGGGACCCCGCCTACGCCAAGTCCTATGACGTGCAGGTCTCCGACGACGGCACCAACTGGCGCACGATCCACACGACCGCGGCGGGCAACGGGGACATCGACACGATCGACGCCCCCACCACCGCCCGGCACGTGCGTCTCCAGCTGAAGGCACGCGGTACGGCGTGGGGCTACTCGCTGCACGAGTTCGGCGTCTACAGCTGATCACACCGCAGAGCGCCGCCGTATGACCGGTAGGGCCCGACCGTCGCCACCACGGGGCGGCCGGACCCTGCCCTCACGCCTACGCGCTCCACTGCTCGAGACCGATACGAGGTCATCCTGAGAGAGCACCCGGTGATCCGACCGCATGCGTCCGACGGATCGGCGACGCCGCGTTCGGTCTGGCCGGATCGGGTGTGGGAAGAATGCTGAGCGGTCGCGGGGCCGATCGATCTAGGCTCCCAGCATGTCTGGTCCGACGTTGGTGATCGAGTTGGCGGAGCCGCTCTCCGCTGCTGCGCTGCGGGAGTTCCGTACGTTGATGGTGGGGCTCTCCTCCCGCTTCGACGAGAAGCGGCCCGGGTTCTTCGACGTCAACGTGCCTGCAGAGCGGCTCGGCGTCGAGGACGGGAGAATGGAGGACTGGCGAAAGCAGTTCCCGCTTTCACTCCTCGGGAAGACCTCTTCGGACGAGGAGCTCAAGGCCCTCGTCGGATTCAACCCGCAGCGTGAAGACCGGCGTCGGCCTTTCCTGGTCTACCTGATGGGGCCTGGTGTCGGCGACGAGGGCGTCTTCGAGGCTGAGCACGCGGACCAACCCGAGGTGGAGGCCGTCCTCGGCTTCAGGCCGACCCATGCCGTCAATGTCAGCGCATGCTGCAATCGCGACATCGACCACGTGGCCACGGCCCTGCTGACCGCCGCTGTCATGGACGTGATCGGGGGCGTGGCCAACGTCGAGCTGCTGGACGGACAGGAGTTGGTGGTCGCCGGCCTTCCGGGGGTATTGGGGACAGCGCACGACTACATGACGCTGGGAACGGCCGATTTCCTTCGTGCCTGGGTCGGACACCCGGCCTTCCGGCTGGTCAAGTAGCCCAGCTGGATCGGTCCGAACTCGTTGAAGGGGCCGCGTCACCTCCGACCGACCATGTGGGCATTCCGAATGGCTGCCTGATCGAACAGGATGGCGCCGTGGACCTGCTGAACAGTCACGGACGGGTATACAGGAGCGCGACCGCAGGGTGTACCGGCCGCTGTGGCGGGCCGACCTTGAGATGATCCCCGAACGCCGTCCCGGAAGGAACAATTCCGTTCGTTGCCGGATACCGTGCCGAGGACCGGCGGCTTCTCCCACCGGTACGACACCCCACGGCTCGTCCACCTGGGCGCTCGCGGGTCGCTCACGGAGTGCCGTCAGTACGTCAGACTCCTGACGGCAGCGGGGCCGGGCCACCCGGCGCGCTGCCTTCGAGCCGGCCGACGTCCTGCGTGGGGCTGAGTCGTAGGCTGCGTGTCATGGGGCGATTCGATGAGGTCACAGCGACGTTCTGGGCCGACGATGACTACGGCGTCCAGCAGCCTCTGACGGACGAGATGGTGCGAGAAGCTGAGCAGGTGCTCGGCGTGACCCTGCCGTCGGCCCTGCTGGATCTTCTGCGGGTCCAGAACGGCGGCATCGTGGGTGCTGATCAGGATGCGTTCCCCACCGGTCGGCCGACGTCGTGGAGCGAAGACCACGTTCCCTTCGACTACCTCATGGGCATCGGGCGCGGCGACGGGCTGACCTCGTTGCTCGACACCCCGTACCTGGTCGAGGAATGGGGCATGCCGACACCACTTGTGCTGCTCTCCGGCGATGGACACTGCTGGGTCGGGCTCGACTACCGCATCTGCGGGCGGCACGGAGACCCCGCGGTCGCATGGTTCGAGACCGACCTCGGCGCGGAGCTCGTCCTGGCCCGTGACTTCCGTTCGTTCGTCGAGGGCCTCACGGACTCCGACCGCTTTTGATCTCGAGTTCACACGCGAACTCATCGAGCCGGGTCGGGCCGGCTCTTGACGGAACAGGTACCAACGCGGGCCACGGCCCGCGGGTTCAGGAACTCCTGGACAGGTTTCCCCTCGGCGGCACGGCGCCGGATGCCTACTGCGGCCCGACCGGCTGAGCAGGCCGCGGTACAGCAGCGAAGGGCGGCAGGGTGAACCAGTCGGGAACCGCTCGCCGCAGCGTCTCCGGTCCCTGTACCGCCACGGCCCCGGAACGCAGAGCGGCGGGCCATCCCAGATCGCCGCGCCAGATCTCGATCATGTGACGCAGGCTCGCGGAGACGGTGACCGCCACATCGAAGCCCGGATCCACATCGCAGACGTCGGCTTCGGCCGCTGTGATCACCAGCCACCAGTGGCGGGCGTTCGCGGCGACGTCCGAGAACACGAACCGGACCACGGTGCGCCCGGCCGGAACGACACCGTGGTCGATACGCCGGTGCATGTCCCACATCAGCAGCTTGGGATCGAGATCCGCGTCACCGAGCTCACCGATCCACCGAATGCCCCAGACACTCAGTGCCTCGACCACCGGCCGGAGCTCATGTCCCGCCGGGGTCAGGACGTAGCGCACCTGATGGCCCTCGGACCGTCTTTCCACGATTCCTGCGCGCACGAGCTGCTGCAGTCGCTTGGACAACAGCGTGGGCGACATCCGAGGCACACCGCGCCGCAACTCGTTGAAGTGCTCGGTCCCCGTCACCAGTTCGCGCACGATGAGCAGCGTCCAGCGTTCGTCGAGCAGTTCCATCGCTTTGGCGACCGGACAGAACTGGTAGTACGAAGACCCCATAGGTACAGGCTAGGACCCTGGTGGGAGCTCGGCCACCGCCCGGGGACGAAGCTACGGACACCGACGGAGCGGGCTCCGGTACAGATCCCGTACTGGAACAGGCACACGTATCTTCCTAGCCTTGGTCCTACGGAGGCGGTGACGATCCCGGCAAGGCCAGGGGAATCCGGAGGCGAGCTCTCATGACCGAAGCAATCGACGCAGTAGAGGCCGACCGCGCACTCAAGACGAAGCACCGCAAGATGTGGGCACTGGGCGACTACCCGGCCGTGGCCACCCAGCTCATCCCTGACCTCGGACCCGATCTGGTCCGGGCATGCGGCATCCGCAGCGGTCAGCGCGTCCTGGACATCGCGGCCGGGTCGGGCAACGCCGCGATTCCCGCGGCCCTGGCAGGGGCGAGCGTCGTGGCCTGCGACCTCACGCCCGAGCTGTTCGAGGCCGGGCGCAAGCTCGCCGCCGAGCGGGGCGCGGAGGTGGAGTGGCGTGAGGCCGACGCGGAGGCTCTCCCGTTCCCCGACGGAGAGTTCGACACCGTCATGTCATGCGTGGGGATCATGTTCGCCCCGCATCACCAGGTCAGCGCCGACGAGCTGATCCGTGTCTGCCGCCCTCGCGGGACGATCGGCCTGCTCAACTGGACTCCGGAAGGATTCATCGGCCAGATGTTCGCCACGATGAAGCCGTTCGCACCCCCGCCTCCGCCCGGTGCGCAGCCCCCGCCGCTGTGGGGCCGGGCGGAACACGTCCGCGGTCTTCTCGGCGACCGGGTGACCGACGTCGAGGCACATCGGCGGACTGTACGGATCGGCCGTTTCGAAAAGCCGGCGGACTTCCGTGAGTACTTCAAGGCCAACTACGGCCCGACCATTGCCGCCTATCGGAACATCGCTGACGACCCCGGCCGCGTCGCCGCGCTGGACGCCGGTCTGGACGGTCTCGCCGAGAGGGCGGGCGCAGGCGACATGGAGTGGGAGTACCTGGTGGTCACGGCCCGCAGGGGCGACTCCTGACTGTGGCGAGACGAGCACGCACAGGGTGAAGCCGGCACCGTGCAGCCCGTAGGGCCCGGCCGGCCTTGTCTGCTTGTCGCTACGGGCGGTATCGCGGCGGGCCCCGTGGCTGAGCTCAGGCGAGCAGCAGTCGACACCAACCGTCAGCGAGCCAACGCTCGAACCGCTCGGGCGGCCAGTCGCGGTCCTCGACCAGCAGGCAATAGAACTCGGGCGAATTGGTGGCCCAGATGACATCGGCCACTTCCTCCAGATCGAGCCCGCGGCGTAGCTGCCCCGTCGCGGCGAGGTCCTGGGCCAACAGCCGCATGTTCTCCGCACGGCGCCGGGCGATGCCCTGCCAGACCTCCGCAGCCTCCGGCGGCCCCGCACGGGCGACGCGCAGCAGTGGTGCCAGCCGGGCGTGCATCTCTCTGACGGCCCGCGCGTATCGGCGCAGCTTGCGTGCCGCGTCCGGCTCGGCGCGCATCTCGCGTACGTAGGCCCGCTCGGCCGCCGGAACGGTGTCACCGGTGCCCGAGATGGCGGACTCCACCAGCTGCAGGAACAGCGCAGGCTTGCGGCCCGCCACTGTGTAGACGGTGTCGACCGCGACGCCCGCGCGCTCGGCGAGCTGCGCCATCGTGGTTGCTGCGTAACCGCGTTCGGCGAACAGCTGCGTCGCCGCGTCGAGGATCGCCTGCCGGGTCGCCTGCGCTGCCGCCCGCCGACGGCTCGTGTCGTACTGCCTCTTGACCTGTTCGTCCACGCGGTCGATGCTAGTCGTATTCATCCGAAATGGCTTCGGTTGAATATGAGGGATGTGGTCCTGTGACGTACGCGTTCACCTTCGAGGTGCCGATCGACGCCGCCACCTACGCACGCATCAAGGAAGGTCTGGGGCCGGAGAAGCCGCCCGGGCTGGTGGCTCACCTCGTCCAGCGCACAGCCGGTGGGCTGAGGTACACGGATGTCTGGGAGTCGGAGGCCGACTGGAAGTGGTTCGCCGAGGAGCGTCTGCACCCGGTCGTGGACCGGGTGGTCACCGCGGCGCTGGGCTTTCGTCCGCCCGAGCCGTCGGTTCAGCGCCTGGAGATGGTGGACACCTGGATCGGTGCCTGACACCTCGCGGTCGCACCCCGTCACCGGCGCGTTCACCACGCCGGCGAGAGTCAGTTCGGTGGCCGCCCACGCGGTTCTGACCGGGGACCCGAGCACGAGGTAAGAAGCGACCGAGCGCGTTCGCCACCGACGGCTGCAGGACCTAGGGTGCCCACACCGATCGCGTCGGCAGGTCATCAAGAGGGACAGCGAGCTCTCGACGCCAACTTCGTACGCGAGTAGTCGGCATCCGTGAGGCGTTTCAGATATTCACCAGTTGTTGGATTGTCGATACTTTGCGTGATGACAGTGGGTCGTGGCAGAGGCGGCTCGCGGCATCGAAAGGATTGACAGGCATGAAGCGACGTATGGCTACAACCCTGGGGGCGCTCGCGGCCGCCGCAGCGCTGGCCCTCACGGTCCCAAGTTCCGCGTACGCGGCCGAAGGCGTGCTGATCATCAATGGTGGCGAGTACAAGGACCCGTCCGGCTGCTACTCGATCACCTGGTACCCGTCGTCGGTGACCAACCACACCGATGCCATCGCTGAGGTGCACTCCGGCCCCAAGTGCACCGGGCCGGTGGAGGAACTCCTCTATCCGGGCAGGACATACAACTCCGAGACTGCTGGGAGCGTCTTCATCATCTGACGCCCCGATCGGCCACCCGCCTGCTTCGTGGTGCTCGCGCCCACAGTCCGGCGGTGGGTGGTCTGCGCGCCTGGGTGTGGGTGGGGGAGCGAAGAGTGTGCGCGAGGGGCGGGCGGCGGGGAGGCCGCCGGCCCTGAGGGTCTGTCCGGTCCCAACGAGCAGGTCCAGCTCTCCGAGCTGTCAGCGACTCGAACTATCGTGTCGCCATGGCCGTCCCCGAGATCGTTCCGATCGCCCACGAGCCCGACTACCGCACCGAGACGATCGGGCAGTATGCGGGAGGCCAGTTCCTCGCTTCGGTCACCTATGCGTTCCCCCAAAGGATCAGCCTCGGCGAAGGACGGGAGGATCGAAAGCGCCTCTATGCCGTGCTGCACCGGTTCAGTTCTGAGGGACAGCATGTCCACTCGGACATCTGGTGCGCCGGAACCTGGGCCGAGCAGCAACGGCGTCCGCACGGGCAGGATTCCGTCCTGGCCCGAGCGGAGACACGGCTGGCGGAGCTGCTCGACCGCCTTCCCCGACTCGAGTACGGGGACATCGCGATCCGCCCCTTCCATCTGACTGTGGACGGCGTCGTCTTCGGCTTGATCACCGAGCGCCACGAAGAGGGCGAAGGGGAAGACGACTGGGCCGAGCTCCACCCCGACGGCCTCGGGTTTGCCGCTCCCTGGGACGGTCTGTACGACACGTGAGTGGCCGAACCGTCCGCTTGCGTCGAGCTGATGGAGGCGGGCGCCGCCCCATGGCGCGGGCTGGCTCAGATCAGTCGTATCACGCAATCTGAGGCTCACCCGGTCGCCGGAGTGCACTTGCGTCTTTCTCGGAAGGGGCACGGGTGCCGCTCTCACCGCCAGGCTCCGCGCGCGAACGTGTCGTAGGACGCTCAACTCACCGAGGCACTCCGTGCCGGCGTCAAGCCGGTGGCCGCGAGGAGTGCCTCGAGGCTGATGAGACCATCGCCGGTGCCGTCATCCCGCTCGACCAAGAGCGGTGAAATGCGCAACTCGCGCCCGTACCTGGCCCTCGGCGTAGTTCACCCGGCGATGGTCGCCTACTGGTTCAGCCCGAGCAATCGACTTCCGGCCGCGGCGAGGACGCCTGAGCCGCTCAGAGCTGGAACTCGGCGGGAGACAGTCCCAGCGCTGTGCAGGCCTCCCGGATGATCATGTGTTCGGCGTGGGAGAAATCTCCGTCAGCCCCGGCGACAACGATGCCGGTCTGGATCACCGCCCTCGCCTCGGTCGGCTTCTTCGCGGTCTTGGCGATTTCCTGCATCGCCTCGGCCTTGCCCTGCTGGAAGTGGTGAGTCAGCTGGTCCGCATGCTTGTTGAAGCGCTGGCGCAACTGCTCCGGAGGGAAGTTCTGCAGCACTTCATTGCTGAGGATCAACGACTCGACGTGCTGCCGCTCGGCCGGGTCCACACGTCCGTCCGCAGCAGCGACCAGCGCACACATGGCCATGCTCGCGTCCCGGTACGCACCACTCTTCAGCTCGGTCTTGAGGGAGCCGAGCTGCGTCTTCAGCACACTCACCAACTGGGCGCGTGGACCACCGCCGGACCCTCCGCCGCGGCTCGGGCTGTGGGTTGACCCGCGGCCGCCCTGGGCCTGCTGCAGAGTCTTGGCCTGGTCCTTGAGCCGGTCCCACATAGCCATGGACGTCACCTCACTGTTCCGTGCGTCATCGGTCGCGCAGCTGCTCGCGCGTTCACCGGACCAACGGCTGCCGCCAGGCAAAGGTTCCGCAAAATAGCAGCCCGCGCTCTTGCGGGGCAATTCTCGGCAGGGACGCGGGGCTCGCCAAGCACCGTGCCGCTCGATGGGCTGCGTCTATGGCGCCGGACTCGATCGGTTCAGGCCCGCGTAGCGGTGTGCCACTCCGCCGGGAAGCAGGTATTCGACCAGCAGGTTGCCGGCGCGGCGGGACGGCAACCCCATGTCGTGCAGGAGTTCATCCGCGCAGTGGATGTCATAGGGGCCGAAGTCGTAGCCGCCGGAGCCTGGTAGTACCTGCTCCTGCCAGGCCAGGCGGGCGTCGGTGTCCTCCCGCATCCTCTGCTCATCCGGGGCGGTGCGCAGCGTCGCCCGGAAATGGCCGGTCAGCCAGTGCGCGGTGAGTTCCACGCCCATGATGTTGTTGAAGACCTGCCGGAAGCCGACGAACCCCAGCCGGTCGGTGCCGGGTGGCACGATGCCCCGGTAGAGCCGCAGCCGCCCGTCGGCATCGTGCACGCGCACGCTCGGGTCCAGGAACGGGAAGACTCTGTGGTGGCCCGTGGCGAACACGATGACATCCGCCGCCACTTCCTCGCCGGTTGCCAGGCGCAGCCCCTCGTCGGTGTATGCCTCGACGGCGCTGACCTTGGAGGCGATCAGGCCGCGCCGAACGGCCCGTGTGTAGCCGCGTGGCATCACTCCCGCATGGGCCAGATGGAACGGGAGCGCGTGAGTGGGCCGCAGATGCCTCGGCAGCCGGTACAGCCCGGTGGAAAACAGCATGTCGCGGGTGATGAGCCACCACAGAGCACGCTTGACCCGCTGGTCGATGCGGTCGATCGGGGAGACGCAGGCGGGATTGTGATAGCGGGGCAGGAGCGCCTCGCCGAGCCGGGTGAACAGGATCCACTTGTAGCCGACCAGGCCGAGCAGAAGCCGCTCAGGATCATCCAGTTCACCTTGCGCTGCACGATCGTGGCCGAGGCCGCCTCGGGTGCGGCACGGGTGACCAGGTCCACCGCGGACTTGCCGCCGCCCACGACGACCACGCGCCGTCCGGCGAAGGTTCCGGCCCGCACTTCGTTGGAGTGCAGTACGGTCCCACGGAACGACTCACGCCCAGGCAGCTCGGGCAGTTGGGCATGATGATGAGCCCCACTGGCGACGACGACGTAGTCGAATGTCTCGCGATGGAGGTCCGCCGCCTCGTCCCCGGCAGGCCGGGAGTCGACCGACCAGCCGGAGGAGCCCACACGCCCGGAGCCCTCCACCGGCCGGATGGAGATCACCTCGGTGCGGGGCCGGACGCAGTCCAGTACACCGAAAGTCCGGGCGTAGTCCTCCAGGTAGCGTTGCGTGTCCACCGCGCCGGCGAAGTGCAAGCGGTTGGGCAGGTCCGCGAACTCGAAGAGGCGGAGCGCGGACTGGTTCGCCAGCCCGTCGTAGCAGCCCTCCGATGACCAGATCCCGCCGACCTGCTGGTACTTGTCGAAGACCGTGACGTCGAAGCCGTTCTCCAGCAGCACCTTGGCGGTGACGATTCCCCCGGGCCGGCCCCGACCACGCACGCTCGCATCAGCTGTCACTCCCCGTGGGCGATCGCCGTGTCCAGCTCGCCCATCATCCCGGTCGCGGACCTCCATGCCCAGGGCGCCCTTCGATGCCGCAGGATTCAGAAGCCGAACCAGCATGACGACACCCCAGGACTCGATGCGGTCGAAACTGTCTTGGGCGGCGAACAGTCGCCTGGGGGCCCAGCGGTGTGCGCGGCTGAAGCCGGAGAGCTCTTCCGGGTCTTCCTCGTCGGGAGGCCGGGCTTGCGGCACCTGGGGCAGGCGTCAGTAGGGGAGGCCCTCCGAGGCCGCGCGCAGGGCGGCGAGCAGGCACGTGGCGATCTCGCTGCCCGACGCGCCGGGTTCCTCCGCGTACTGGCGGGCGAAGTCCTCCGAAGCCGCTCGGAGCGCGCCGTTGAACGTCGCCGCGTGAACCCGGATCCGGAGGTCGTCGGCGGCGACGCCCGTCCGGTCGGCGAGGAGTTGACCGAGGACGGGCAGGGCGTCGTCGTGGGCCTGGAGCCAGACGGAGCGCAGCGCCGGGTCGGTGGACGTCATACGGATCAGATCGAGGATGACGGGGGTCACGTCAGGCAGTTCGCCGTCACGCAGGGACCGCGTGACGAAGTCCAGCAGGCTCGTGTCCGCCGGCCACTGGCGCAGCTCGTGGATGGCGAACTCGAGCCCTGCGGAGAGCAGCGGCAGCACGCAGCTCTCCTTGGTGGGGAAGTGGCGCCACAGGGTGCGGGAGGAGATACCGACGGCCCGGGCGATCTGCTCGCCCGTCGTGCCGGTGACGCCTTGTGAGGAGAAGAGGCGGACGGCCTCGGCGGCGATCTCGAAGCGAAGAGCAGCCTTGCGTCGTTCGGCGAGCGACGGCCTGACTTCTGCTCGAATCATCTGCTCACGTACCGCTGATGGCGCTTCGTGCACCCTCGCACCCCCGGCTCTCGTCCCGAAACCGCAGCATAGCGAGCCTTTCAGAAGTGGCGCATGCAGACGTCTTGTCACTGAGTGACACCCGGACCTACGCTGCCGTAAGTGACCAGCGAGTAACAGTGCTGATGCATGCCGCGTTTGTCATGCACAGGACGTTTTGAGCTTGTCGGGCGTAGTCGACCGCCAAGGATCGGCAACGCCCGGCAACTTGGTCGGCCACATCGTTCCGACAGCACCCACCTGCCTTTCCCCGCACAAAAGGAGCTGCCCATGCCCACTCCCAGCAGGCGCGCCCTGCTCACCGGCGCTGCCGGACTCGCGGCCGCGAGCGTCCTGTCGCCGTCCTCCGCAGTGGCCGCGCCGGCACGGGTGAGACTCGCCAGGGAGGAGCACAGGGTCGTTGTCATCGGCTCGGGCTTCGGCGGCGGCGTCGCCGCGCTGCGGCTGGCTCGGGCCGGCGTGCCGGTGACCGTACTGGAGCGCGGACGCCGCTGGCCCACGGGGCCGAACGCGGAGACCTTCCCCCGGGTGTCCGGTCTCGACAAGCGGGCGCTCTGGTACGGAACTCTCCCGGCGGCCGCCCGGCCGCTCGCGCAACTGATCGGCGCACCTCTGGACTTCGCGCCCTACGTGGGCCTCCTGGAGCCGGTGCTCGGGCAGAACATCCTGGGCGTCTGCGCGGCCGGGGTCGGCGGCGGCTCCCTCGTCTACCAGGGGATGACGCTGCAGCCTTCCGAGGCGGTCTTCAACACCTGGCTGCCCCAGGAGCTCGACTACCGGCGCATGAACGAGATCCACTACCCGCGGGTCGCGGGCATGCTCCGGGCGGCGACCGCGCCCGACGCACTGGTCGGTTCACCTCACTACTACGCGGCGCGGGTCTTCGCCGAGCGGGTCCGCCGTGCCGGGTACGGCGTGGAGAAGATCCCCATGCCGATCGACTGGGACTACGCCCTGGCCGAGCTGCGGGGTGAGATGCGGCCGTCCTACACGAACGGGGACTGCGCGCTCGGCGTCAACAACGGCGGCAAGCACTCCGTCGACGTGACCTACCTCCGACAGGCCGAGGAGACCGGGAAGGTGACCGTCGAGACCCACCACAAGGTCACCTCCATGGCGCGGTCGGCGGACGGCCGGTGGGAAGTGCATGTCGACCGCACCGACGACGCGGGAACCGTGCTGGAGCAGAAGGTCCTCTCCGCACGAGCCCTCGTCATGGCGGCCGGCAGCCTCAACACCAGCAGACTCCTCGTCCGTGCCGGGGCCACCGGCGCCATCCCCGATCTGCCCGACGGCCTTGGTGAGGGGTGGGGAACCAACGGCGACCGCATCTACGCCTGGACGAACCTCCAGGAGGACTTCGGGGCCGAGCAGGGAGGTCCGGTCGTCTACGGCAGCAAGGAGTGGGACGACCCCGGGACCGCGAACACGATCATCCAGGCGTCGCTCCCGCCGCTCGGTACCGACGCACGGACGACCATGCTCGTCGGCTTCGGGGTGAGTGCGGACCGCGGCCGGTTCCGCTACGACGCCGCCACCGACTCCGTGTCACTGCACTGGCCCTCGGGCGGCGACGCCGCCAGTCACCGCAACATCCATCGGCGCGTCACCAAGGTGTCCAAGGGGCTCGGCGTCCTCACGGACACGAACGCCCTGGTCAACAGCACCTGGCACCCGCTGGGCGGCGCCCCGATGGGCGCGGTCTGCGACCTGGAAGGCCGCGTCCTGGGCCAGCGCGGTCTCTACGTCCTCGACGGCGCCCTGATCCCCGGTACGACCGGCGCCTGCAACCCGTCCATGACCATCGCCGCCGTGGCCGAACGGGCCATGGACGCGATCACCGAGCACGACATCGACACGATCATCTGACCGATGAACGAGGAGCACACCATGAGCCGCAAGAGAACCCGTTCCCGTTCCACCCTCACCCCCGCCCGTAGCAACAAGGCCGGACCAGGCCTCCTGGCCGGCGTTGTCGCCGCCGGCACCATCTGCGCCGGCCTGTCCGCGGTACCGGCCTCCGCCGCCGTACCGGAACCCGTCGTCTCCCGCGGCGTCACCATCCCCGCCTTCTACACCCCGCCGACCGAACTCCCCTCTGCCAACGGTGCGTTGATCCGCACCGAAGCCATGCCGCTCGGGCTGAGCATCCCCGGCCTGGACGGCCGCGCGATGCCGGGCACCGCAACCCGCCTGATGTACAAGTCCACCGACTCGGCCGGACTGCCCGTCGCCGTGACCGGTGCGTACATCGAACCCTCGGCCGCATGGAAGGGAACCGGCCCACGCCCCCTGGTCGCGGTGGCCTCGGGCACCATGGGCCAGGGCGACCAGTGCGCGCCGTCCTTCGCCCTGCAGAACCCGCTCACCCTCAACGGCGACACCGTCTCCGTGGGCTACGAGGCCCTGGCGATCTACCGTCTCCTTTCCACCGGGGCGGCAGTCGTCGTCACGGACTACGTCGGCCTCGGCGCCACCGACCGCCTGCACACCTACGTCAACCGCCTCGACCAGGCCCACGCCCTGCTCGACGCAGCCCGCGCAGCCCGCGCCGTACCCGGCGCATCGATCACCCCGGCCTCCAGGACCGGCCTGTACGGCTACAGCCAGGGCGGCGGTGCCGGCGCCGCCGCCGCGGAACTCCAACCCTCCTACGCGCCCGACGTCCCGCTCGCCGGAACCTACGCCGGTGCACCCCCGGCGGATCTGACCTCGGTCATGAAGGGCATCGACGGCAGTGCGCTCGCCGGTGCGCTGGCCTGGTCGATCAGCGGCTTCGCCCAGGCCGACCCCGACCTGCGCGCGGTCGTCGAGGCGAACATCAGTGCCACCGGCAAGGCTGCTCTGGCGGACGCGTCGACCATGTGCGTCGGTGACGCGCTGTTCGGGTACGGCTTCACCAAGAGCAGCAAGTGGACCACCAGCGGCAAGTCGATGGGGGACATCATCGCCGCGGAACCCCGCGCGAAGGCGGCCCTGGACAAGCAGCGCATCGGGACGCTGAAGCCGTCCGGGCCGGTACGTCTGGCCACCGGCACCCAGGACGACATCGTTCCCCACTCCCAGGTCCGGCAGCTCGCCCTCGACTGGTGCAACAAGGGCGCCACCGTCACCTACGACGCCATCGTCCTGCCGAACCTGGGCGACAAGATCCTCACCAACCATCTCGTACCGCTCATCACCGACCAGGGTGACGCGATCTCCTGGCTGACCGACCGCCTCGCCGGCAAGGCTGCCACCTCCAACTGCTGGACGATGCCCATTCAGCCCTGACCCCTCCAGCACCGGCCACCGCGTCCACCGGAGCGTCGCTCCGGTGGACGCGCGTATGCGCTGAGTCCGGCGTACAGACAGACCCGACTGCCTTTCAGGGGGCCGCTCCTGGCCGTGCAGGAGCCGGCAGGGACGCCGCATGGTCGGCTCGCGTCAGCGGGTGCCGAGCAGGGCGCGCCATCGCGTCAGCGGCAGGAGACGTCCACCGCGGCGGGTCCAGTTCATCGAGTGTGCGGTCCAGGTGCAGCAGATGGTCCAGGGCGCCCATTCCACCAGAAACAGACACGGGACCTTCGACTCAGGTCACGGGCGTGAAGGCCGAGGTCCGCGGTTGATCAGCCCAGCTTCCCCGAACTGCCCGCCCCGGTCGGCGACCGGCTCGCTGGTGGAGAAGCGAGCCGACATCTGCCGAGCTCCCGGATGGATGGAATTTTCGCGTCTCTCCGCGATGTGATCCCTGATCACCCGCATGATCTCAGGATGCCGCTCGTGTCGGGTCCTCCGCCGACGGCACCATCATCGAGCCGTGCCCCCACAAGCCCTCGGCCCGAGCCGACCCGAACCGACGGCCGCACAGCCGTCCTCACCATTCAGGAGCAGCCCGTGATCACCGAGCAAGAAGCCCGCGACGCCATCCGGCACGCCCTCGGCGGCGTCGCCAGCATCGACATCCAGACCTTCCCCGCAGGGAACCTGTCGATCACCATCACCAAGGGCGAACACGCGGCGACGATCGACGGTCACACGGAAAGCGGCTGGGGCTGGAGCATCGACCCCGTCGAGGACGACGGATTCTCCGGCCACGAGAACACTGCCGACACGCTCGAGGAAGCTCTCGTGAGCATCCACGCCGCCCTCATCTGAAACGACACGCGCAGGCAGGGCGTGGCCACCAGTCCACCGCACATGTGCGGGGACCACACCCTGCCGGCCAGGTCTCCTTCGATACGCGCCGTGGCGAGACCGCGAGACCGCGAGGCCGATGCGCCGTCCCATGTGTGCCACGACGGGGCGGAACCAATCGGGTGATCATGTCAGGTCGCAGCACCAGGCAGCGGTTGAGTCACAGGCCCGTCTGCCAGGGGTTCCTCGTCGGCCGCCGGTCGGGCCGGCCACCAGGAGCGGTTGCCGAGCAGCGCCAGCGCGGACGGTAGGACCAGCACACGCAGCACCACCGCGTCGAACAGGACCGCGACCGTGAGGCCGACCGCGATCTGCTTCATCTCGATCCGGTCGATGAAGAGGAAGCTGAGGAAGACCGAGACCATGATGACGGCCGCGCTGGTGACCACACTCGCCGATCCCGCAATGCCGTCGACCACTGCCTGCCGGGTGGGCACCCCCTTGCGTACCGCCTCCCGGATCCTGCTCACCACGAAGATCTGGTAGTCGGTGGAGAGCCCCACCAGGATCGCGAGGACCATGAGCGGCGTCCGCGATCCGACGAAGCCGAGCGATTCGAACCCGAGCGCGCCCTCTGCCCATGTCCCTTGGAAGACCAGGGTCAGTACACCCCAGGAGACCGTCACCGTAGCCAGATTGAGCGCCACGCCCAGGACCGCGAGGACAACGGATCGGAACGCGGCGAACATGATGGCGAGGGTGGTCAGCGACACGAAGGCGATCACCCAGGGCAGCCGGCCCTCCTGGTGCGCCGCGTAGTCCACCCCGCCGGCGATCTCCCCGGAGACCGCGACTTCCCCACCCGTTGCCGCCCCGCTCACGGTGTCCGGTATCAGCTCAGTACGCAGCCGCTCCAAGGAGCGCGTCGCCTCTGCCGAGTTCTGGGCGTACGGA
Organism: Streptomyces sp. NBC_00887; assembly: GCF_045207585.1. Lineage (NCBI taxonomy): Bacteria > Bacillati > Actinomycetota > Actinomycetes > Kitasatosporales > Streptomycetaceae > Streptomyces > Streptomyces sp. NBC_00887. Next base: position 2,323,840 of record NZ_CP108788.1, on the reverse strand, counting down.
ACGGGAACCTTCAGCATGGCCGTACGCCCGTCCTCGGCCACGGTCAGCTCCGGCACCCGGTCCTGAGCGAAGAGACCGTCGCGCCTGGTCCGGTCGGCCAGTGCCCGCAGCAGGGCTGCAGGGTCGTCGGCCCGCACCACGACGAGGTGCGAGGGCCCTTGCGACGGGTACGCGGCCGTCAGCCGGTCGTACGTGGACACCGCCACCAGACTGTCGGGGAAGGTCTCCTTGCCCTCAGTGCCGAGCTTCATGTTCAGCGCCGGCAGGGCGAGCGCGGCTGTCGCGGCGGTGCCGAGGAGCAAAGCGGCGAGTGGGCGGCGCACCACCGGTCCAAGGAGGGCGGTCCAAGCCTTGTTTCCGCTCCCGCCCTCACCGCTGCTCCCGTTCCGGTCCCCGTCCGGCCTGCGACGGGTCCGCCGCCCGTCCATCCGGTGCCCGAGCATGGCGAGCAGCGCCGGAAGTACGGTCAGAGAGCCGGCCACCGCGACCAGAGTCACCAGGATCGCGCCGGTGGCGATGGACGAGAAGATCACGTCGTCCACCAGGTAGAGACCACCGAGCGCGAGCACGACTGCCAGCCCGGAGTCCACGACTGCCCGCCCCGAGGTGGCCGCGGCAACCTCGACAGCAGCCACATGACTGAGCCCTCCGCCCGCACGCTCGCGCTCCTCGCGGGCCCGCTTGAGGTAGAAGAGCGAGTAGTCGACGCCCACGGCCATGCCCAGCATGAAGATCACGCTGATCGCCGCGCCACCCGCGTCCGGGAACACCCAGGACGCCAGACCGTAGAGACCGACGGCTCCCGCGAAAGCGGTCAGCGCGAGCACGACCGGGATCCCGGCCGCGAGCACCGCGCCGAAGACGACGAACAGGATGAGGAAGGTGACGGGCAGGCTGATGGCTTCGGTCCGTTGGAGGTCCTGGCCCATCTTGTCGTTGACCGCGGTCGATATCGAAGCGCTGCCGGTCTGCTCGATCCGCAGATCCTTGTGCGCCCCCTGTACCGCCTCCGTCTGTTCGAGGAGACCCTCGACGTCGTCCTTCGCGGTCTCCTTGTCCCCGCGGAGGGTGACGGCCACCCGCAGCGCGGCACCATTGCCGGCCCGCACGGGATCGGCGACCCGGACGACGGACGGCAGTGAGGCCATCCGTCGCCGTATCTCACCCGCTGCGGCGCGGGCAGCGGATTCGTCGAGACGGCCGCCCTCGTCCGGAGCCGTGATGAGCACCTGCTCCTCCGGAGCGGGCGTGAGACCACCGCGCGCGGCCATCGCCTCGGCCCGCCCTGCCTCACCGACCCAGAAGTCCTCGAACGTTCCCTTGTTGGTACCCACGGCCATGCCCGCACCGAGGCACAGGGCCACGAAGAGCAGCCACCCCACGATCGCCCGCCAGGGATGCGTGGCGAACCACCTGGCTGTCCGGACCGTGATCGGTTGATGCTCGCTACGCACGCGGTTCCCTTCCCAGGAACAGTGACTTCTTGCTTGATCACCTTCCTCGGCCCGGGCCGCGAGTGCACTGGTGCACGCAACCGGCTCATCCTGTGGTTAGCCCCACCCCTGGTGCCGTTCCGGACGGCTCGAGCCGGTGGAAATGCCGGTTTCGACCAGTTCGCTGTAGCGGTCGGCCTGTTGAGGCCCGGACGTGGGGCTGAGTTCGAAGCGTTGGTGTTGTCAGGCGCCGGTGAGGGCGTGGGACCTGTCCATGAGGCGCTCGGTCGTCACGGTGTCGGGCGAGATCGGGGCACGCTGCTCGAAGCGACCGGGCGTGCCCCAAACAGAGGGGTGCCTGCCAGTCATCGCGCCGGGCGGCTTCGACGACGTCGTGCGCGGAGGTTTCGACGGAGTCGAAGATGGCGGGCCGCTGCGGGGCACCGCTCTCGTCGCCCGTCTCAACGAGTGGCTGCGGCGTACCTCTCCGTCGTCAGCTCGAAGACCCGTACTCGTCGCCCGCAACTTGGATCGACAGTCTCATGGAAGGGGCGCATCCCCAGTTTGGCCATGATCCGTTCGGACGCATCGTTGCCCACCTGGGCGATGCTGACGATCCGCTTCAGTGCGCAGTCCTCGAACCCGAACTGAACCGCTGCCGCAGCGGCCTCGGTGGCCAGACCCCGTCCCCAGTGTGCCCGCCCCAGCCGCCAGCCGACCTCGACCGCCGGCAGCACCTCCGGCAGGAAGTCGGAACCGAGAGGCCGGTGAACCCGGCCAGCTCGTGCGTGAAGCGGATCTCCACGGCGAACAGGCCGAAGCCCCGTACCTCCCACCCGCGCTCCATGGCTTCGATCCCGCTGCGGGTCTGTCGTTCGTCACGGACGCTGCCGTCACCGATCCACCGCATGACCTCGGGGTCAGCGTTGACGGCGGCGAGGGGGACAACATCCTCCTCCCGCCGGCGACGCAGGAGCAGGCGGGGAGTCTCAAGCATGACCATCCGAGCATTCTGGACCAGCCCGAGCGCTGCTCCACCACCCTCACCGGATGCTTTCGACACAAGGCCCAGCCGTCCTGACGGCAACTGGAATTCCTCACTGCCGGCACCGGCTCCGACGGCGTCGGAAGCTCTGGACCACTGGGGGATGGCAGTGCACATTGCGCCCTGGGTCCATGTCGTCGCGGAGCAAGGCTCCCTGCCCGTCGATTTGCTGCTCCCCGTGACTGGAAGGACGTTCGTGGCGCGGCTTGACGGCCGGGAGATGCGTGACACGGACTCCGTCTTCCAGGTGTTCTCCGACGGACGCGGCTGCCGGACTACTTCGGGTGGAACTGGGATGCCCTCTCCGACTGTCTGCGCGACCTGAATTGGCTGCCCGCGGACCACTACGTACTGATCATCGAGGCCGCGGACGAGGCACTGTCGGACGATGCCGCCGGGCGGCGGTTGCTCTTCAGGACCTTGCTGCGAGCAGGACAGCGATGGTCCTCGACACAGAGGCCCCAGGGTATTGATCTCAGCAGGCTCGTAGTGGTCATGTCCTGTGATCCAGCATCCGTTTCGGTCCTGCAGGCACAACTGCGCATGTGCTGGGACGGGCCGGTCTCGTCATAGCGGCGCGGTGAACACGCCCGCCCAGGTCCGGTCAACGGGCACTCTCCCGGGTACGGACAGCCCATGGCGTAACGGACAGGACAAGCACCAGCTGCCTTCCGTCGCTGATCCTGACGAGCGGCGTTTACCCGATGCGACCGAGCAGAATCTGAATGCGCCGGCAAAGGGGCGGTCCGGGAAATACCGAGGTCCTGGCCCGATGACGCAGGCCATGCCTGGGGCCTAGGGTGTGTCGGTGATCTTCAAGAGGAAGCAGAAGGGCGCGCGACTTGCCGCCGCCGTGTCCGAGCTCGAGGATGCGGTCGCCGCTCGCGATGGCGACCGCACCGGTCGTGCGTTCACTGCCGTGTTGCGCGACGTGCAGTCGGCTTCGGATGCTGAACTGATGCCGGCGGGGCCCCGATTGGCGGCACTGCTCCCAGCGTTCCCACCCACAGGACCGCGGCCGACGCTGGCGATGGCGGCCGGCTTCTGCGTAGAGCGCGCGGCCGACCCGGCAGTCTGCGCGGAGCCGATCCTCAGTAGCGTTCACAAGGACCTGCTCGACGCCCTGGAGTTCGCCCGCCGCTGGACCGCAGACGGGGACGAGGACGACCTGCCGGAGCCGGACGAGAAGATCATCGACGACGCCCTACTGGCACGCCTGGGCGGCGACGCGGACGAAGCCACGCGGCTGGCGCTGGCCTGGTGCTCGGCCGAAGAGTGGCAGCCACCCGCGCTGGCCGTGCTGTGCCGCAGCGTTGACGTGCGTCGTCGGTACGCATCCGCGATCCTCCCCGCCTGCCGCGACTTGGAGGCCCTGCAGCGGCACGATCTCAAGTGCCTGTCCTACGCGCTGGCGGTTCTGGACGACGAGCTCCTGCTTGTGCTGCACGGGCCGACCAGGACGGGTTTTGAGGTGCGCGTCGGCGGCATCGGGGACAACTTCCAGTTGCACACGCTGCTCGCCCATGTCCTTGTGGGCGGTGGCCATGTACCCGGCACCAGGCCTTCGGCGGAGAGCGTACGTCTGGCCACGGACCCCGAGCCCGCCCGGGGCCGCACCGAGGCCGTTGCGACCGGGACCTTCGAATTCCTCGCCCCGGACGGAGCGCGAATCTGGAACGAAGGGCTGCCCGACGACATCCCCGTGGTGGAGGGACGCCGCCTGCTCGTGCTCGACGAGCCGATGTACGAGCGCAGTTGGAACGCCGACCGGTTCTTCCCACATCTCCCGGGCACGGCTGTACTGACCCGCGTCCTGACCGCGGATGAGACCCGGACCTGGTTCGCCCGTACCTCGGCCGGTTCCAGCTCGCAGGAACTCGAGAGGAAATGATGAGCAGGGCGTGATGCCCCGCCTGCGCCTGCGCCTGCGCCTGCGCCTGCGCCTGCGCCTGCTCGCGTGCGAAGCCAGGTTCGGGGCCAAGCGGGCAGAGACTCACCACAGGCACATCAGGACCGGGCACGTGCGCCTGGCGGCGCGCAGGACGAACTCCTGCCGTCGGCTACGTATCCGCTGCGAGGGTGTGGCGACCTCTCAGGCTTGGCCCGTTTCGAACCGGCTGATGCTGCCGTCGGTCGTCACATCGAACCGCCAGGCGGTGCGCATCTCGCCCCAGGTGTCGTTCCGATAGTCGACGATCAGGCCGCGACCGCCGTCGGACTCGGACGCGACCGCCATGTGGCCGCCGGAAGAGAAGATCTCTCTGTCCGCCCATTCAGTGAGATTGCGGTCCGAGCCGTCGTCGGACATGGTCGCGCCGGGGGCGAGGAGCGCCTTGAAGGCATCGTGGTCCCCGGCGTTGACGGCAGAGACGAAGGCGCGGACTGCGGGGTCGGTCAGCTGGGCCGGGTCGATCACGGGAGCCTCCAGGTCGTGCACGTACGGTGCGTGGGTGACCAGGGAACACCGTGGACAGGGCCGGGGCTCCGACCCTCACTCATTCGAGTCTTCACTGCGTGTCACCGCATCACGGGACACCGGCCGTCTTCTATGGAGGCCGGCGTTCCTGACTCCCTGGGGCACATCGTGCGCCCCGTTCAACCGGACGGTGTGACTGAGGGCCACACGCCGAACCACTGCTCGGCGCCGTACTCCTCGAACCTCTCCACCTCGGTGAAGCCCAACTTGGCCGCGAGGCGCATCGAGCGGCCGTTGGCGGTCTGGGTGCAGAGCACCACCGGCTCGCCGGGTAGGGCGTCGGCTAACCAGGCGAGTGCCGCCGTACACGCCTCGGCGGCGTACCCGTGTCCCCAGGCTTCCGGCAGGAATGTGTAACCGAGCTCGGCATCCCCTCCGTCCTGGCGGACGTGCCCCGGACGTTCTGCGTCGCGCCGATCGAGCGTGACCATGCCGATCATCGCTCCGTCGAGATCGATCACGAATAGGCCGTGGCGCCGCCCGGGTACCTCCGGCACCGCGCGTTCGAGCTCATCGCGCGGTCGAGGGCCACCGAGGTAGGTGTGTGCCTCCTGCGAAGCGAACAGTTCGATGAACGCCGCACGGTCTCGGGCCTCGGACTCGCGGAGCACGAGCCGTTCGGTCCGTATCGGGGCAGGAGGCCAGGCGACGGGGCCGAGTCCAGTCATGGCGGGCAACCTATCGCACAGTCGTGAGGGTGAGGCGCGCGCGTGCTCGGGGGACCCCTGCTCGGTGGGTGACCGGGAACGGACACACGGGGTCGGGCGGGCGCGGTGGTACCCCGATCTGCCAGACCGGTGCTCGACCAGGCAGCCGTCGATCACCTCCGCGGCCGAGTCGTCGACGCGCACCGGCCGCTCCGCATCGCTGCGGCCCGACCCCCACCGCTGGTTGTGGTGGGGGGCGTGGCCCAGGAGCTTCCGACCGGATCGCCCACGGGACTATTCGGTGCGCAGGGCCGTGGCGGTCCGGGCCCCCGCGGCCCAGCCGGCAGGCAGGAGGGCGCCCAGCGCGGCAATGAGCAGGCCGCCGAGCGTGAGCGGGAGCAGTTCGGCCATGTGGTAGACGGCGATGACCGAGTCGGGGAGGCGGAGCCCCGCGCCGTCGCCCATCGCGGGGAGGACCCAGCGGTGCAGGGCCACGCCGAGCGGCACGCCCAGAGCGCCGGCGACAAGTCCCGTCAGGGCGACCGAGGTGAGGACCATCGCGATGGTCTGCCGGGGGGTCATGCCGAGCGCCTTGTGGACACCGATCTCCCGGACGCGTTCGCGGGTGTCGAGCAGCACGCCGTTCAGCACACCGAGTGCCGCGACGGCGACGAGCATCGACGTGAGGATCGCGGACAGCGCGTTGAGCGTGACGACCATGTCGCTGCCGGCGCCGAGTCCTCCGGCTCGCGCACTGACTCCCAGCGATGCCAGGTCCTTGTTCAGCGCGTCGACGTAGCCGGTGACGTCGGTGCTCGGCGTGACCGCGATGTGATGGCTCGTCTCCGTCAGGTCGGGATGCGCGGCCGCGAGGGTCGCGGCGTCGGTGAAGACCTGCATGCCGTCGTTACGGGGGTCAAGGACCTCACCGACGATCCGGACCGTGACCGGCTCGTCCAGGCCGCCGATGCCGTTCAGGGTGGCGTCCTCACCGATCCGGACGCCGGAGGAGGCCAGGAACTGGGTGGGTACCACGGCCTCTCCGGGCTTGTCGATCCAGCGGCCCGAGACCATCGTGTAGCCGCCCCAGGAGGCGTCGCCGGTGAAGGCGATCACGTCGATGGTGCCGGTCACACCTGACATGGTCGCCCGCACCGTCGCCGCGCTGTAGTACTTACCGGTTCCGGCGCCGGACTCGATGGCCGCGGAGACTGCGGCGGGATCGGCCCTGTGCTGCTTCTCGAGGCCGGGGCTCCGGGGGCCGAACTCCGTCAGGGGCGCTGCCACGGTGACATCGGCGACGTCGTGGGCCTTCGCCTTCATCACCTCGCCGAGCGAGGCGCCCATCCCCACGGTGAAGGTGACGGCGACGGTGCCGAACAGGACCGCCAGGCCCATGGCCAGCGCGCGAGCGGGCCGCGCGAACGGTCGGGCCAGACCCAGGGCGACCGGCTGCGGCAGCGGCAGCCGTCCGGCCATGTGTGCCGCCCACCGGCCGCGCCCCGTCGACGCGGCATGCCCGACGGCGAGCGCGTCGACCGTGCGCAGCCGGCCGGCCCTCCAGGCACTCGCCCACGCGGTCGCCCCCACGAGGCCGAGAATCCCGGCGATCACGGTCAGGTCGACCCAGGGGGCGATGGCCGGCGAGGAGACACCGTAGACCTCCCCGGTCTCGGCCAGTACGGGGACGGCGAGCAGGTGGCCGGCGAGGACGCCGAGTGCCGTGCCGGCCGCGGCAGGGGTCAGCGCCTGGGCCACGTAGGCCCGCACGACCTGGGCCGGGGTGAAGCCGAGGGCCTTGAGGATGCCGATGCGGCGCGTTCCGGTGCCCACGGCCGATGCGACGACATTGCCCACCGTGAGCACCGACATGACCAGGCCCAGAGCACCGAACGCGATGAGGAACGGGACGTAGAGGGCGGTGTCGCGCTCGGCGGCCTTCTTGACGGTGAGCCAGGACTGCCGGCCGACGGCCGCTCCCGGAGGGAGGTCTTCCGCCACGGCCGTGCCGCCTGCGGTGATCTGCGCCGCGGTGCCGGCTTCGGTGAAGCGGTAGAGCATCTGGTAGCCGCCGCTGCCGGGCGAGGTGAGTGCCGGCATCTGGGCCGGGACCACCCAGGCGTCGGCGGTCTGCGTGATCGAGCGGGCCAGACCGACCACCGTCAGGGTCGGGTCTCCCGGCAGAGCGGGGAAGGCAACCTTCATGCCCATGGTCGGGATGAGCGCGGCTCCGGCGGACAGGACGATCTCGCCGGGGCGGGTGGGCCACCGCCCGTCGAGCAGCGTCACCTCGTCCACATCCCGGCCGGGATCGCCCCGGCCCACCACGGTCATCGGCCACCCGGGGCCGGACCGACCCGCCCGCGGGGTGACCGTCGCCGTACGGAACGGCCCCGCTGCGCCGCTCACCCCTTCGGCGTCCTTGGACTTCGACAGCGGCCCGCTACTCACCTTGGCGGCGTCGTACTGGACGGAAAGGTGCGCGCCGTGCTGCCGGGCGAAGGCATCGTCGAAGGGCGCGCCGGACACCGCCAGGAGCGACCCGCCGAGGATGGACGCGGCCACCGCGATCAACGTGGCCAGCCCGATCACCAGCGTCTGCACCCGGCGTCGTCCCACCCCCGAGCGCACCACCTTGCCGAGCGCGCTCATCGGACGATCTCCCGCGCGACGGCGCGCGATCGGACGTCCTCGGTGACCCGGCCGTCGGCGATGCGGACCGTACGGTTGGTGCAGGATCGGGCCAAGGCGGAGTCGTGGGTGACCACGAGAATGGTCTGGCCGTCGGCATTGAGCTCCGTGAGCAGCCTGCTGACGTCCTGTCCGGTGGCCGTGTCCAGAGCCCCGGTCGGCTCGTCGGCCAGGAGCAGCGGCGGCCGGTTCATCAGCGCCCTGGCCACCGCGACGCGCTGGCGCTCGCCGCCGGACAGCCGCCCCGGGTAGGCGCGGGAGTGCCGGTCGATGCCCAGGATTTCCAGGAGTTCCGCCGCCCGGCGATCCGCCTCCCTACGCGCCGTGCCCGCGAGCCGCGCGGGCAGCACGACGTTGTCAGTGACGGTCAGATCGTCGAGCAGGTTGAAGAACTGGAAGACCATGCCGACCTTCGACCGCCGGTAGAGCGCCGATCCGGCCTCGCCCAGCCGGTCCACCCGCACGGAGTCCACGGTGACGGTCCCCGTATCAGGCCGGTCGAGACCCGCGATCAGATTGAGGAGCGTGGACTTGCCGCTGCCGGAAGGCCCGAGGATCGCGACGGCCTCGCCCGGCTGCACGGTCAGCGACACGTCGTGCAGAGCGGGGGGACCGTCGTCGTAGCGGCGGCTCACCTCGCGTAGTTCGATCACCGGCGTGGTCATTCAGGGGCTCCTTCGGTACGGGCGGACGACTCCTTGGACGCTAGGAGCGCGCCCTGCCGCCGTGCGTCGCCCGTCCGGACCCATTGCCGTACCGCATCGGGATGATCTGCCGGAGCGTCATCCCTGCGATGTAGGCGCCCGATGTATGCGACGCGGCGGGAACGACCACTGAGACGGACTCCGAAGGTTCGGGCGGCGGCGAGAATGAGCAGGTGATGTACGTACGTACGATGGTGAATCGGCTGTGGGACGCCGCACGTCAGGCGGTCCGCGAGGCCGGACTTCCCGGCAGCCCGCCGCCGCGGCTCACCAGGCGCGCCTGGCAGTTCGACGTGCTGGTGGCGCTGATGCTCGGTATCGCCACCGTCTACTACGGCATCGACAACGCCGACAACGTCGTGGTGTGGGAGGTCGCACCCGGCGTGGAGCGCGTCGTGCCGCGTCCGAACGGCCCCGGCGGGATGGTCTTCATGGTGACCCTCGCGGTCATCGCATCGGGTGCCCTGGTGTTGCGCCGCCGCTACCCGCTCGCCGTACTGTGCATCGTGACGGCCGCGACACTGGCGACACCGCAGAGCGTCCTGAGGCTGACCTTCTACGCGTTCGTCATCGCCGTCTACAGCGCCGCCGTGTACAGCCCGTACCGGGTGGCGACCCTGGCTGCGCTGCCGGTGTCGGTCGTCCTGGTCGGCACCTCGGGGAACTCGGTGACTCCCATCGTCCCCAACGAGTACATCGCCCTGCTGATCCTGGTCCCCATGGCAGTGGCCGCCGTTGGCCTTCGTACCTGGAAACTCCGAACCGACGAGGGCCGCACCCGGCTCTCCGCCCTGGAACGCGCACAGGCCGAGGCACTGCGCCGAGCCGTCGAGCACGAGCGGGCCAGGATCGCCCGCGAACTGCACGACGTCGTCACGCACAACGTCAGCGTGATGATCATCCAGGCGGGCGCAGCCCGCAAGATCATGGAGACCTCCCCCGATCAGGCCGGCGAAGCGTTGCTCGCCGTCGAGGCAGGAGGGCGGGCGGCCATGACCGAGCTGCGTCACGTCATGGGCCTGCTCACCATGGACAGCGAGGACGAGGGAACAGGCGGGGACGCGGACATCGCGGGTACGGCGGTGGAGCTCGCCCCGCAACCCGGCTTGGACCAGCTGGAAACGCTGATCGGACGGGTCCGGGACACCGGCCTGCCCGTCGACCTGACTGTGACCGGCCCGCCACGCCCCCTGCCGCCCGGCGTCGAACTCGCCGCCTACCGCGTGGTCCAGGAAGCCCTGACCAACACGGTGAAGCACGCGTCCGGCGCCACGGCCGCCGTGACCGTCGAATACAGCCCGGGCCATCTACGGATGGAGGTCACCGACACCGGTGGGCGCCCCGGCGCGGGCGCGACCACGGGGAACGGCCGGGGCCTCATCGGGCTGAGCGAGCGCCTCGCCGTCTACGACGGAACGCTGGACACCGGCCGGCGTCCGACCGGCGGGTACCGTGTCGAGGCCCTGATCCCCTTGGAGACACCATGACCGAGCCGCTGCGCGTACTCCTCGCCGACGACCAGACCCTGGTCCGCACCGGATTCCGGTTGATCCTCGGTGCCGACGGAATCGACGTCGTCGCCGAGGCGACCAACGGAACCGAAGCGATCGAAGGGGTCCGCCGCACGCGTCCCGACGTGGTTCTGATGGACATCCGTATGCCCGAGATGGACGGCTTGGAGGCCACCCGCCGCATCCTCACCGGCGACCTCGACACACCCCGCGTCATCATCCTGACCACCTTCGACCTCGACCGCTACGTCTACGCGGCGTTGTCCGCCGGAGCCAGCGGCTTCCTCCTCAAGGACGTCACCCCCGAGCAGCTGACCGCGGCCGTCCGCACGGTCCGTGCGGGGGACGCTCTCCTCGCGCCCGCCATCACCCGCCGCCTCGTGAAGCGGTTCACCCAGCGCGGGAGCGACACGGCCGCCCTCCACCGCGACCTCGCCTCGCTGACCCCGCGCGAACTGGAAGTACTCGGCCTGCTGGCCCGAGGGCTGAGCAATGCCGAACTCGCCGCCCACCTCCACCTGGCCGAAGCGACCGTCAAGACGCACGTCGCCCGCATCCTTGCCAAGCTCGGACTCCGTGATCGTGTCCAGGCCGTCATCGTCGCCTACGAGACGGGGCTGGTCAGCGCCGGCGGAGGCGAGAACGCCCGGCAGCCCACCGAGTAGACGTAGACCGTGGCCGCGAGAAGGGCCGCTGCAGGAAGCGCAACACGGGGCCACGTACTTCGACGATTCCTCTGATCGACCGAGCAACTCTCGGGATCCCGACTGAGAGCGGAGACTTGCTCTGCGGCTCAGTGTGCGACATCCCATGAGTTCCTCCGAGCACTACTGAGTCCTTGTCCCCGTGGCCAGGGTGTTCTGCCTCATTGGGGTGCTCTTCAGGCCGGTGACGCAACTTCAGGATTCTTGAAGCGTTCTCACCTCGTCCGATCGATCTGTGATCGGGGTGAAGGTGAGGAGGCTCGGGTCGGGGCTGGCAGCCGTACGGGACCTGCGTGAATTCCGCGGTCCGGTCTCGGCGGAGGATCTGGAGCAGTTCGAGACCGACGTGCTCGCCGGGTTCGTCCTCGCGCGGGCTTCGGCGGGGCTTGCGGACGGCACCATCCGCGGGGACGTCGGGCACCTGGACCAGATGCGGGCCTGGTCGGTTCGACCGCTGTGGGATATGGAGCCGGCTGGCGCCGACGGGTACTTCGGGAAGGTGCTGCGGGAATCGGCACCCGGCTGGCCCGCGCGCAGGCGCTGACCACGTACTTCCTGTTCCTGGAGCTGCGGCACAAGGTCGAGATCCATCGGATGACCGGACGGGTTGTCGAGTGTCCGTCTGGGGCCGCATGGGGTGGCGGCGCAGTCCTGATTGTCAACACTTCGCCGTCCACCGCCGCCGATGGTCCTCAACCGACTGCATGTCATGGCCAATCCGTCCGGCCCCCCACGGGACACGCGTGACACCCTCGCGTTCTGTGCGGCGCACGACATCATGCCGGAGATCACCCCGGTCGGGACTGCGCGACGCCAACATCGTGCTCGACGCCATGGCCAAGGGCGCCGCGGGCAGGCGGTCAGTCATCAGTCTTCGACTGAACCGGCCTGCCGCGCGAGCCGTCCCCTACAGTTCGTCGGCGAGGGCCCCTGCCAGCTCTCGCCATTCGGCCCGCGGCAGGCCGGCGCCGCCCTCGTCGGCGGTGAGCACCTGGAGCGCGACATGGTCGGCTCCGGCGTCGAGGTACTCCCGTGTCCGGGCCTTTACACGCTCGGCGTCGCCGAGGGCGAACAGGGCGTCGAGGAGACGGACGCTGCCGCCGCTCTCGAAGTCGCTCTGCGTGAACCCCAGGCGCAGCAGGTTATCGGTGTAGTTGGGCAGCTGGAGGTACATCCCCAACATGTTCCGCGCAGTGGTGCGGGCCCGGTCGAGGTCGGTGTCGAGCACGACCGACAGCTCCGGAGCGAGCAGCGCGTCGGGGCCGAGTGCTTCACGTGCCTCCGCCGTGTGCTCGGTGGTGACGAGATAGGGGTGCGCGCCCAGCGACCGGCCGGCCGCGAGCTTCAGCATCTTCGGGCCGAGCGCCGCCAGGACCCGACGTCCCGAATCCACGGGCGGGGTGGCGGCGTCCAGCGCATCGAGGTAGGCCACCATCGCGCTGTACGGCTTCGCGTACCGGGGCACCATCGGGCCATGGCTGACGCCCAGACCGAGGACGAATCGCCCGCGCCCGCTCGCGTCGAGCGCCGCGATCCGCGCCGCCACCTCCTCGGCGGTGTGGTCCCAGATGCTCAGGATGCCGGTGGCCACCGTGACCGTGCGGGTGGCGGCGATGACAGCCGCAGCGTCCTCGGGGGAGGGGCTGCCCCCGATCCAGAGAGCGCCGTACCTCAGCTCTTCGAGCTCGGCGACCGCCTCCGCGATCGCCCCCTCGCCTGCGTCTCCCCGCGCCCCGTGCAGGGCACTGCTCCAGATGCCGACTCGTCCGAATGCCTCACGCGTCACAGAAGTCATGGTGTGCTCAACAGGTATCCCTGCCTGCTATTCCCGGGCTGTGCAGGGATTCATCCGTATGGATACGGCGCAGCGGTGCAGTCCTCGACAGCGCCTCACAGATGGTTCGCCCAGCGCTCCCCTCCGGTCAGACAGCAGCTGCATGGCGCGGTGGGCTCGACCTGGCCAGAGGTGGGTGTGTGCATGAGGCCGCCGGGTAGCGGGGCGCGGTCAGCCGCGTAGTCACACGTGATGAACCCGGTGATGTCGGCGACCATCCCCGGGATACTGGCCGTTCATGGATGAGGTCAACGTTGTCGTCGCCCACTCCGAGCGTGCGACTCTGCGCGTCGGCGACGTGTTCTTGAAGGTGGACGCCGACCAGGCGCGCATAGACGTCGAGGTCGAGGCAATGGCCCTGGCGCCGGTCCCGACCCCGGAGGTCCTGTGGCGCAAGCCGCCGGTGCTCGCGATCGCCGCCCTTCCAGGGACGACGCTCGGGCGTCTCGGCGGGCCGTCGTCCGGGTCGCCGGCGGCGTGGGCCGCGGCGGGTGCCGCCATCCGGAAGCTGCACGAAGCGCCCCTGCCGCACCTGCCGGGCCGGGCCGGCAGGAGCGTCGTCGCGCTGGCGGCGGAACTCGACGACGAGTGCGAGTTGCTCGTGACGAACGGCGTCCTGCCCGCCGACGTGGTCAGCCGCAACCGCCAGGTCGCCGATGCCGCGCTCCGTCCGTGGACTCCGGCATTCACGCACGGCGATCTGCAGATTGCTCACGTCTTCGTCGACGGCGACGAGGTCACAGGCATCATCGACTGGTCCGAGGCGGGCCAGGGTGACGCCTCGTACGACCTCGCCACCTTCACACTCGGACACGAGGAGCACCTCGACGACGTCATCGCCGGCTATGGCACCGACGTCGACCTCGACGTGATCCACGGGTGGTGGTCGTTGCGAAGCCTGTTGGCGGTGCGCTGGCTGATCGAGCACGGCTTCGACCCCTTCGCGCCGGGCTGTGAGATCGACGTGCTGAGATCCCGTATGTGAGGCCGCGCGGGGCCCGACTGCTACGTGTGTGTCATGACGCATCGAGCGGGCCACCCCCCGGAGCGATCGCCCGCCATTACTCTCAACAAAGGACGGTGCGCGGCCGTCGCCAGCATGTCGTCCCCGAGCCGGAAGCCCAGCTGCTGGGGCAGAAACTCCCACCGTATCCCGGCGTACGGCAGTGGCTCGATGCGCGCCCACATCAACGAGACTCGAACTCACGGTCCTCGCCAGAGGTTGGCGAATGCCGCGTTCTCGATGGACCGCCTCTGGCGTACGGCCTCCAACTCCATCACCGCGTCGTGGACAACGGCCACCACAGTCGTCACCGCCTCGTCGTCGAGGCCGGGCTCATCGTCGGACTGGTCGCCGCCGATGCCCACGACCGAGGCGAGGGCGGCAAGGACGGGTTCCTTCTCGTTCCAGCGGTCCGCTGCCCGACGGCGCGCGGGCGTATCGACCGGTTCCACGCGTTCCGAGCCGAAGGGCAACCGGCCGCTTCGCTTCCGAGCCAGTTCACCGTCCTCCTCCAGGGCGGCCTGGTACGCGGCCGAGAGGTCTTGGCCCCGGCGCCAGAGCCAGTCCTCGATCCGCTCGAAGGGCGCCTGCCGAGTGAGCCCTGCCGCCGCCTCGCCCATGAGCCGATCTGCCATGGTCGGCAGTCCACCCGGCACGATGCGGTCGCCTTCCACGGCGACTGCCTCCGCACGGATGAGATCGATGAGCTCGGCTCCGGCGAGTGCGAGCGACAGGTCACCCTGGCCCACGGCATGCTTCGAGCCCGGGTCCATGGTGATGATGAAAAGGTCTTTCGCCGTGGTCATGAACGGCTCCCCTCGGAGACATCGACAAAGGTGCGCACAGCGCCCCGGCACGTGTCCGAGGCCGGTCCGGCGGTGGAGCGACTGTCACGATCAGTATCGCCCCCGCCCACGCAACCGATGCCCCTTCGCGAGGCTGCGGAAGTTTCCTTGGGCGCTCACCGAGAACGGCTGGTGTGCCGGGCGCAGCGCAGCTTCCGCAGGAACAGTGTCCGCGGCCGGACCGTCATCCGTATCGGTCATACGGTGCTGCATGAGCTATCCGCCAGCCCTTCCTCGGGGCGCCGCCCGCCCGTGACGCAGTGCGCGGACGCGGTTGCGTGCCTCGAGGGGCTACGACCTCGGTGGCATGTGGTGTCTTCCGCCGTTCTGATGGTGGAAGCAGCTGGGACGACGACGCTCGGAATGCTGCCATCCGAACGGTCGAATCCACACCGGTCACGCCCGGCCACGTCATCTCAGCAAGATCGTGTCGCGGGCTCTTAGGGTTCACCTCATGCCTCGCAAGCGTTCTCCGAACGGCCGACGGCCCCTGTTGCCGCGTCAGGGGTGGGTGTGGTGGCTGCCGTTCGCCGTAGTGGTGGCCGACGTGATCGTCGAATTGATCCTGCGTGGACGGGAGCCCGTGAGTTTCCTGCTCATCGGGGTCCCTCCGCTCGCCGCGGCGACGCGCGGCCCGAGGGAGACGGCGCTGTCGGCGGTTGTCTGTCTGGGGCTGCAGATGCTTTTCGCCGCCCGGCGTCCCGGTCACTTTCATGAGCAGCACCACATTGCGTTGTACGTGGGCACGCTGCTCATCGGGATCGCCAGCACGGCCCTGGCGTGGCAGAGGGAGCGGGTCAGACAGCAGTTGATCCGCGCGAATTCGGTCGCAGAAGCGATGCAGCGCGGCCTGCTCCGCCCGGTGCCGCGCAGGCTCGGGCAGGTACGGGCTGCCGCGTTCTACGCGGCGGGCGAAGGCGGCACGCTCGTCGGCGGCGACCTGTACGACGTATGTGTGACGCCCTTCGGGGTTCGGGCGATCATCGGCGACGTACGGGGCAAGGGGCTGGGCGCGGTACAGACGGTTGCGGCGGTCCTGGGCAGCTTCCGGGTCTGCGCGCACGAGTGGCAGGACCTGGGCAGCCTGGCGGAGCGGCTGGAACTCAGCATCGCCCGCAACGCTCCGGTCGGTGATGAGAACGACTCCGAACTCTTCGTCACAGCGCTGGTGCTGGAGTTCCCGCCCTCGGGCGGGGAGGTTCGTATCGTCGACCGTGGGCACCCGGCGCCCGTCGTTATCGGCCCGGAGGGCGCAAGGCGACTGGTCACCGCGCCCGCGCTGCCGCTGGGACTGGGTGGGCTGTCTCCCGGCGGCGCAGCGGAGACCACGGTGCATCCGCTGCACCCCGGTGAGGTGGTTGTCGTGTATACGGACGGGGTGAGCGAAGCACGAAACGCGCAGGGAGCCTTCTACCCGGTGCTTGAGCGCCTCGCGCAGCGTTTCGGAGGCGTAGGAGCAGCACCGGACCCCTCGGACGTCGTGTCCTTCGTACGGTCCGACACGGAGCGCTGGTCGAAGGAATGTGACGACGACCAGGCCGTTCTCGCCCTCACGCTGAAGGAGCACCCTTGTGAGAGGTCTTGAGGGTTGTCAGCGGATGAGGCCCCCCGCTGCTCGGAAGTGGCCAACCGCAGTCAGACGCCAGCGGCCTGGGCGTCTGTGGGTGCTGTCCGTGCTCATGCGGCGTGATGGCGGTTCTCCACAACGGTGAAGGGGACGCGGTGAGCAGGATTGGTGAGCGGCCTGTCATTCTGTGGCCCCTGACTTGCCATCAATTTGGGAGTGCGCCTCCCGGCGTCAGCAGCACACACCGCAGCAGCTGTGCACGGTCGGCGAGGACGAGGGCCAGAGCGCTCCCCAGGATCGGTGTCATCAGCGGTGCCACGATCATGGCACCGATGACGGTGGCCGTCGAGTCGCCCACCACACCCGCACTCGCGATGACCGCAGCCGGTACGAGCAGTACCCAGAAGCGGGTGGAGCCTGGGCTGCGCAGCCCGCGTTCGATGAAGAGGCTGTCGGCCATCCGGCCGACGGTGGCCGAGTCCACAGCAGCCATCGTGTCTTCTTCCCGACCCCGGCGCTTGCGAATCGTGGGACGCGACTTCCGGCGCGAACCGGGTCTACCTGTTCCCCCGGGAGGAACTGCAGCCAATGGCCGTACCCGAGAAGGGGGTAACGCTCCTGCCCACCACCTCAGCCATCCGCACCCACGTCGTTACGCTCGACCCCGAAGTGAATGACGAGCACGACGAACTCCCGCCTGACGCGTACGACCTTGCCCGCTCGGGATGGAAGCGGGAACCCGAAGAACGATTCGGGAAGCAACGCGAAGTGCTCGGATCGCTCGGAGGCAGCCCCTCCTACCTCGAGGACGACCGACTGCCCACATGCGCCTCCTGCGCCGGCGCGACGGAATTCGCGGCACATCTGGAGGAAGGGATCTCCACTCAGACCGCCATGAACCTCGGCGGCCAGTTGGGCTACGTCTTCGTCTGCCGCGCCTGCTGCAAAGGTGCCTTCCTGACAGACTGAGCACACAGACACCCTCATGGGACGCCACCGGCGAGGACGAGACCACGACCTCGCCCGGCGCCCAAGCCCACTACCGTCGCCGTCAGTGGTGACCGTGCTGCGGCGCGAGGGTGCGGATACGGCGCCATGGTCGACGGGGAGGCTGTCGCTTCCACCGGCCGGTGTGTCGTTGTTTAGAAGCCGTATCTCAACCGAACGTGATCTTTTGATTCTCCCTGGTCAGGCATGGTTTCGGGCGGGGTGAGGGAGTGTTCTGACGTTCCGTTCCGCTTGGTCAGTAAGGGGTTGCGGTGGCGTCGGTGCTGGGGTTGTTGGAGGCACGGGAAGCGGCTGCTCGTGCGCGGGTCGAAGATCTGCGGGAGGTGGCAGCCCGGGCGGCTGCCGTGCTGGAGGCCGCGGAGATCGAGCTGGACCGGCGGGTGATCGCGCGCGAAGAACTTGTAGAGGCCCTGGCCGTGTCCGCTGACGAGGCCACCGCCGCGACGGAGGCAGAGGCAGAATCCGTGCCCGTGCCCGCGACGTTGCCGGGAACGACAGTGCCGTCCTGGCGCGATGGGCTTCCTGCGACTGTTCTCACGCCGGACTACCAGCGGATCCTGGAGATGTTGGCGAACCGGTCGGGCCAGGAGCCGGCACGAGCCAAGGAGATCGCGGTGGTTCTGGGGCTGGAGCCGACGCCGGCGGAGGTGGAGGGCGTGCGGTCGAAAGCGAGGCGTCTGGCTGAGCGCGGGTGGCTGCTCCAGGAGGCGTCAGGGATGTTCAGTGCCGACGACCTCCAGGGCGAGGCCGAGTTTCTGACGGCACCAGGGGACAAGGCCGCCGGTGTAACCGCCATCGGCCCAGACGAGTGTGATCTCCCGGTGCAGCGACCGCAGCCGCTGAAGCAGAGGTACGGCCGCGTCCCGGTCGCCCACGTTCGCAGCGGTCACCGCGACGGCCAGCAGCAGGCCGAGCGTGTCAGTCACGATGTGCCGTTTACGGCCCGGCACCTTCTTCCCGCCGTCGTACCCGCTCGAAGAAGCCGGCACGGAAGCGGAAGCCCGAACCGACTGCGCGTCGATGATCCCCGCCGAAGGCTCCGCCTCCCGCCCCTCGCGTTCACGGGCCTTCCCACGCAGCCGGTCATGGAACTCCGCGACCAGCCCGTGCTCCCGCCACCGGCGGAAGAAGGCATAGACCCGTCCCCGGGCAGGAAAGTCCGTGGGCATCGCCCGCCAGGAGATCCCGCCCGCGACCAGGTAACGGATCGCGTCCAACATCTGGCGGTGGCAGTAGCCCTCGGGCTGCCCGCCCTTGCCCTCCAGCCAGGCCGGCACCGGCAACAACGGCCGCACCGCCGCCCACTCCGCGTCCGTCATATCCGACGGGTACCGGCGCACCCGGTCCGGGTGATCAGCCGCGTTCCCGTACACGTGCGCGAGACAATCACACGATCGGGCAGCCGAGTTGAACGACGCGGGCGCGAGCGCGTAGAACTGCGACAACAGGGCCTCCTGGAACTGCTCGGTTCGGTTCCCACCTCCGAGCTACCAAGGGGCCCTGCCTTCATGCGCCTACCACCGGAAGACCATCCCGGCGGGAAACCCGTTCGACTCACACGTTCCATCATCGGTCGAGATACGGCTTCTGAGGAACTCCTCCAGCGGCCCAGACGTGCGCATACGTGAGCAGGCTAGCGTGAACGGGTCCGTGCCCAGCAACAACAGCGCATAGGCACTCAGGTCAATGGGTAGAGGGAACCGCCGATAGCCTGCATTGCCGTTCCGGTCGCCGTCCCCTGCCTGCAGGAACGGGGCACGATGCTGAATCGTCCCACCGGTAACGCCCTACCAGCACACTTCAACAAGATCGTGTTACGAGCTCTGAGGGTCCGTTCGGTGTGGGCTCGGCGGCTGGCTTCGTGAGTTCTGATCCGATGGGCCTCAGGAGCCCTGGAGTCTACACGGATGCTTTTCCTGCGAAGATAATCTATGGCTCTCTGTATTGGGAGGGGAGCTCGTCCCAGCGGTCCAGAAAATTGTTGAGGTCCGTCAGTGAGTCGTCACTTACCCAGGCGACCGGATTCAAGATTGCCAGTACGGCGCAAACTCCTGCGATCAACACCAAGCGTTGACTGACCGACATTGTGGCGTACCAGATCAATAGGGCGAGGGCGAAACCTGGTCGCGGAGGTTTTCTCACTGCACCCCGGGGAATGTTCACCGGGGTATCGGAGGTCATTGCTAGCCACATGCTCGCACACAAAGGCAGCATAAGGGCATAGAAAGACACCCGGTGCAGCCAATTAGGGCCTACCGTCCACGCCTCAGAGGTCAACAGTGGCATTGTGCCGAAAAGCAGAAGAAACTGCAGGCCTTTTAAATCATCGACAGGACCCGGCTGGGAAAGGCGTCCATATCTTTGCTCCCACGTCGGATGCGTACGCCACAGGTCAGCGAACCAGCGTCCCGCGGTTCTCCACCGACCCCAACGGTAGTCGATTTGCTTGCCGCGCCCCGGTGTGATCTGCATGGAACGCCAAAGACTCAGATCGGCTCCTGTGGCGACGGCGTCGAAATCAGCGACAAGTTCACGGCGGCGCAGTATGTCAGCCCGACCGAGATATACAATCACCACAAGCAGGGCAGAGAGTGCTGTTGCTGCCAAGCTGGGTTGAGCTTGCGCCCAGTAGATACCTCCGGCGTCCAGCACTTCCTCTTTCCACAGGAGCCATGCGTTGAAGATCGCGCAGGGAACCAGTACGGCCGCGAGCATGACTCGGCAGAGGGAAATTATGATGTAAGTTATGTCGATATCGCCGTTACGGATGTGTGCAAGTTCGTGAAGCACCACGGCTTCGAAATGCTCCGGGCGTGTTTCACGGGAAATTACCAGGCCGACGTTCAGGCATACCGCATATTTGCCGCCTCGACCGAAAACAACAGCGCCAGAGGACAGGGCGCGCGGGTCGATGATAAAGTCGGGGGTTTTTCGGAGGTCGGCTTGGTTCGCCAGGCGCGCTAAGTGCTGTGAAAGGGTCTCCCTGCATGGCTGATTTGGTCGGGCGTTCTTCCCCTGCCATTCCCGTGTGGTCCACACTCGCCCGGTGGAGGGAGAAGCCGGGAGAGGCTGAGGGTGCGACGACAGTTGATCGGCGGGAATGAGGTGTCGCCGACGCCAGAGGGGCAGCAGCCAGTACGTTGAAAGGGCGATGCAGAGCACCGCCCCAGTTACAGCCAGCGCGGACAGCAATGCTGAGGACGCCGCTTCCAGCCTGCAGTCCTGGAAATCGTCACTTGCTACGAGGTGAAGACGCTGTTCGGAAACGGGTGCGGTGAGGTCTGCTCCGGTGGCGCGGGCACAGCTTAGGAACGTCGACTCGGACCGGATTGCCAGCAACGCATTGTGTATTTGGGAAACGCTAGACCCGATCAGAGTGATCGCGAGCAGAGCGAAGCGCCGCGTGGTGCCCCGTCCAAGCACGTAACGGTCGTCCCAGGGGAGCACGGGCCGGCCTACGTGCTGGTCTCGCGTGCGAGCCGTGAGACCACCGCGTCGGCGAGCGCCTGTGCCTGCCGACCCTCGATACCGGCATCAGCAGCCCGCCCCAGTACTTTGCTGTGCACAGCTTCCAACTGCTCCGACGAAAGCGGCGGCATGGCTTCCACCTGCGGCGATGAACGCCTCAGCATTCTGTCCGCAGCAGACCGCATGCGAGCCAACAGGCCGTCAGCCGCCATGTCCGCACCGCGGGTAGCCACTTCGTTCACCACTAGCCAGACAACGGGAACGACTAGAGCAGTGACCTCCGTCAGGCCAAAGCCCAGTGGATCCTCTCCCCCATCGCGGCGAGCGAATAGGCGTGTCACCTGTGCGTCGTTCAGCGGCTCCAAACCATCGAGTGCGACGAGTTCATGCGGGGCAAAAGCGGTCACGATGTCGCGGACAGCTTGGCGCACTGTCGTAGTCATGCGTCAACTCTAGCCTTACACAGCGCAGTTCGGGTCTCCTCGCGGGACAGGATAGAGCGGGGGATAGGCCCGGAGCTCGTCACACGATCTTGTTGAAGTGTGCTGGTAGGGCGTTACCGGTGGGACGATTTAGCCGTTCGTGAGGGTGTGGGTACTCGACCGTGGATCGCGGTGGCCTCGTCAGCGGACACGGCCAGGGCCTCTACAAGTTCTTTGCGCGCGATCACCCGCCGGTCCAGCTCGATCTCCGCGGCCTCCAGCACGGCAGCCGCCCGGGCTGCCACCTCCCGCAGATCTTCGACCCGCGCACGAGCAGCCGCTTCCCGTGCCTCCAACCGTGTGTCCTTGGTTTCAGCGAGCGGCGTGCGGAGGTGCGCACCGCCAACCAGGAGTGGGTGCCCAGGTGATCGCGTTCCTGATCGACGTGGTCGTGGGCTTACTCGTCCCTGGCTTCGGTGGGAGAGGGCGGGCGAGGGCTGAGGCTCGCGCCTTCGCTGAGGGAGGTGAGGTTCTCTTCGAGGCATGCATCCTCGGTGACCGCCCGTTCTGCAGTCCAGCCGTAATCTTCATCTCGGCCTCCAGAGATTCTCTGCATGTATCGCCTACCGAGGTGAAGACGCTCGCGCGTCGCGCTCTGCCGGCCGAACACATCGAGGTACGCCAGATCCGCAAGCGGACTCGATCCGACTCCCGGGTCATCCGTCCCTTCTGGAGCATTGCCGAGTGTCACGACGGGAACCTCGGCTTCGTGGTCGCCTGTGCACCTGAGCACATGCGCTGGTTCACCGGGTCGCTCAGAACTGGACCCCCGGATTGAACGCCGGAGTTGCCCACTGATCCGTCGGCCACAGGCAGACCATCGAACGCTGCTCGCTGTTCGGAGGCTCTTCGGCACGTCACGGCGGACGGCGGCCCTCAATGCGGAAGGATGGCCGACATGACATTGCCTGCCCTGCCAGAGGAGTCCTTCCAGCGCGTTCTCTGTGTGGTCGCGCACCCTGACGACATGGAGTACGGCACCTCTGCGGCTGTTGCCCGCTGGACCGCGCGTGGCATCGAGGTCGGCTATCTCCTGCTCACCCGCGGGGAGGCCGGCATGCCGAACCCTCCCGAGGAGACAGCACGCCTGCGGGTCGCCGAGCAGCGAGCTGCCTGCGCCGTCGTCGGCGTCGAGCACCTGACCATCCTCGAACATCCGGACGGAGTGCTCGTCTACGGCCTCGACCTGCGCCGTGACATCTGCCGGGAGATCCGCCGGTTCAAGCCCGACGTCGTACTCGGCACCGGCTACGAGATCGAGGCGCCCTGGGGCTTCGACCAGGCCGACCACCGCGCGGCCGGGCTTGCGACGCTCGACGCCGTGCGCGACGCGGGCAACCGGTGGGTCTTCCCGGAACAGGTCGACGAGGAGGACCTCGAACCCCACTCCGCGCGCTGGCTCGTTCTCCCAGGGCTCGCCGGCATCGGTGCGACCCACGCCGTCGAGGTCACGGGTGAGCCGCTGCGCCGCGGCATCGCCTCCCTCGCGGCGCATGCCGCGTACCTGGCCGCGCTCCCTGATCACCCTGCCCCCGAGGACTTCATCCCGAAGTTCACCGCGATGAGCGGCAAGGCCATGGGCGTCGAGCACGCCGTCCTGTTCCGAGCCCACGACCTCCAGGCACCACCGGAGCTCTTCACGGAAGCCGGGCAGGACTGACTCGGGGTCACCCGGAGACGATGTGCCGTCGAGATCTCTGAACCAGGGTCGGTCGAGCGCAGGCCGAATGACTATTACTCGTGGAGGGCACCCAGCCCATTGCCGAGATCTGTCACCTCGGCTCCAGCCAGGACGGTACCGAGCCGGTCCGTCCGAGGGGCGCCTCTGACATGATGATGGCATGTTCGATTTCGGCATCGCGGGCTACCAGCCGGAATGGTTGGACAGCCGTAGGGACGTCGTGCAGGAGCATGGGAATCGTCTGTGTGGTCTTGCTGGTCGGACGCTCACGAGAGTCTGGATGGTCTGGGACCGCAGGGATGACGAGTGGTTCTGTGACTGCCCGGTGCTGTTCGACTTCGATGGCGAGCAGGTCGAGATCAACCATCAAAAGCTCGGTGATGTCTCCCTCACGTGGAACATGATCGACCCCAGCCATGCGGTCCGGTGGCCCGGCTTCGACCTCCAGTGGCGCCCCGAACCTCTTCCCGGGCTCCAGGTTCTGCGTGGGCTGCCCCTCAAGGGAGCCGAACTGCTCGAATGGACATACGGGGATGTCGCTCAGGGAATGGTCGACATCAGCTTCGCCTTCGAGACGGGTCGCGTGATCGTCTTCAACGCGCTCGACGAGAACGGGGTGAGCTTTGACCCTCCCGGTCCGAACCAGCAGTCTCACGATCGCACCGAACGGGCAGCCTGGCCGTGACTCGTGGCTGCTGTGGTCACGGCGTTCGTGCCGTCCTGGACAGCCCCGTTCACCGCGCCGAGGACCGGATGTCACTGGTTGCCGCGTACTGGCGAACAAACCTGACCATGCGGCAACCGGGTCTGCTGTTCAGGGTGTCGACGTCAGCCGCCTCATCGGCGAATCCCAACGCACTCGGCGCGACACCTGGCAGCGCCCCGCAAACTGTGGCACACCGTCCCGCCGCCATGGCCGAGGGTTGCCCTGGCAGGCGCCACTGCCGATGATCAATGACATGAGTACGGAAACAGTGGTCGAGAAGACCTGGCGCATGTTGTTGGAGCGTCACCCCGAAGCCCGTCGTGGGGATCCTGCAGTGATCGAGGCCGCGTCCGCAGAGCCGCGACTGCGCCGGCTGTTCCCCTTTCCGAGTCACGGCTGCCTGAACTTTCACCGGAACACAGACTTTCCATGGAGCAACGACCTTCCCCGCATAGCCGGCGGAGTAAAGGGATACCTGGTGTATGGCGCCGGCGCCCGCTACGCCGAACTCCTCGGCGAGGTGGCCACACCACAGGAGGCTGCCGCGCTCGTCGTCGCACACCTCCCGAGCGACTGCGGGGCCGCGGTGGAGGGGCCCTGGCACGGGGCGGACTCCTTCTGAAAGAGATCGAGACAAGAAGATCGCCCAACCGGAATCATGCCGGGATGAAACTTGGCCACCAGGGCGGGATGTTGGCCGGGCACGTTGGGGCGGGGTAGGCGTCCGGTATGCCGAGCCATGTGACGAGGAACCAGGTGAACCACAGGGTGAGGATGAGCCCCGCAGCGTGCCCCCCGTTTGGCGACTGGCTTCCCTGTTCCGCCGGAGATCGTACGTGCGTTCTCGCCTGCGGGCGGTGGTGGCCCCGGCCCGGGCGGAAGTGGCCGTCGGCGTGCACGTGGTGCCCCAATGGCGGCCATCAAGGTATCGGCCGCATCGGCGAGGGGCAGGTGTCGACCGGCATCGAGGCGGGCGAGGCAGCATGCGCCTTCCACGGGCGACTGGATTGCCGGTGACCGTGTGCTCGATGGCTGAGCCGAGAGCGTCAGCGCCCGTGTACGCACATGGCGTCGATGGCACCCAGATCCGTCCGACGACTGGCCGTCAGCGGACTGCCTTGCGGGCGGTGCATCCGCCTGAGACCTTGGACTCGCTGCGCTTCATCTTCAACTCGGAGGCCTGGGGCCTTGGGGAAGATCCCGGGCTTCAGATCCGATCGCGGACCGCACGCAGCGCAGAACCTACGGAGAACGGCCTGAGGAGCGCGAACGTTTCCCCCTCTCTCGCAGGCGGCCCCAGGCACGGACAAGATCAAAGAGAGTCACGGAGACCACTAAGCGGTGGTTCGGTTCGCGAACTCGGACGCCCTCAAGGGCCGGCCGGGGCTGTGCGAACCGCCGGCGTCACCTCCGGCCGGATGGTCCTGGCCGTCGACGGCCCGCTGCAGCCGGTGAAGGGGAGCGGGTGGATCACGACGTCGGTCGTACCGGCGCCGACGCCGGTGACATGGCGGAGGAGCCGATTCCCGTGTGGGAGTTCGGCTCGTCGCTCCGGCTCCCACACACGGAATTCAGCGCACGGACACGAGCTGACGCAGCTCGGTGCGTCGGCGTTCCTCGAGGTCCTCGATGCGCCGCACCTGTCCATCGGTGAGTACGTCGCACACCCAGTCCCAGTGCAGTGCCACCCGGTCACCGGGGGAGAGCCCGTCGATCAGTGTCCTTCCACCTGCCGAGCAGCGGACGGTCTCCTCCCGCCACGCTCCGTCGGTCAGCGACGCGCCTTCCCAGCACAGCGGTCGTGACCGCACGGTCGCAACGTCGCTGTCGGCTTCGACCACCACTCCGGTACGGATGCGGCACTGGTCGAGCACGGACAGGGCCGTCGGATGCCCGCTCGACCGCAGCATCGACGCCCACGGATACACCTCGAACACCTGGAAGCTGTGATGGGCCAGCGCCCGGTCACCGGCCTCGCGCCAGGTGCCGCCCAGCTGGCCCCGGAACCGGTCGGTCATGCGCTCCACCAGGGCGGCGGGGTCGGCCCGGTCCAGGAGCTCATTGCCGATCCAGTAGGCCTCGACGACCCGCACGTCCAGCGGGTCGGGGATGCCGGCCGTCTCCGCGAGGAACTGGAGATAGCACCAGGCCCCCTCGAACTGCCGGGCCCGCCGCTCGATGTCGTCGGTCGCCTCCCGGCTCAGGAGGGCCGCCGCGTCGGCAGGCCCGCAGTAGCCGAGTTCGTTGGGCGGGTAGGCGTATCGCGCGAACAGCAGGGCGCCTTCGGCACTCACTCAGCAGATCCTCGGTAGTTGTTCGCCGATAGGCAGCCCGATGACCCGGCTCCCGCCCAGCCCCGTCTTCGCGACGACCATTCCCGCGTGGTCCGGCACGCAGCTGCCGATCCGGCATGCGGACCGGCCCAGGGGATGGGCCCGCATCGCCTCCAGCACCCGGTCCGCGTCCTCGGCCGGGACGATCGCGATCAGCTTGCCCTCGTTGGCCACCTGGAGCGGGTCGAGCCCGAGCAGACTGCACGCGTCGCGCACCGTCGGCGGCACGGGAAGCAGCCGTTCGACCAGCTCGACGCCCACGTCCGAGGCGCGGGCGATCTCGTTGAGCGAGGCCGCCACACCACCGCGCGTGGGGTCCCGGAGCACATGGAGGTCGCTCCCGGTGGAGAGCATCGCGGTGACCAGGCCGTGCAGCGCGGCGGTGTCGCTCTCGACCGTCGTACCGAACTCCAGCCCCTCCCGGCAGCTCATCACAGCCACCCCGTGCACGCCGATGTCGCCGCTGACGAGCACGGCGTCACCGGGCCGCGCCCGGCGGGCGTGGATGTCGACACCCGGCGGGACCACGCCGATGCCCGAGGTGTTGAGGTAGACCCCGTCACCGCTGGCGCGCTCCACGACCTTGGTGTCCCCGGTGACCAGTCGTACACCGGCGGCTTCCGCGGCCCGGCCCACGTCCTGGGCGATCCGGCCGAGGTCGCTCAGCGCGGTGCCCTCCGCGAGAATGAAGGCGGTCGACAGGAACAGCGGGGTCGCCCCCGACATGGCCAGGTCGTTGACCGTACCGTTCACCGCGAGGTCGCCGATCGATCCGCCGGGGAAGAACATCGGCTTCACCACGAACGAGTCGGTGGAGAAGGCGAGTCGGGTACCGGACCCCACGGTCAGGACGGCCGAGTCACCGAGGTCGGCGGAGGCCGCGGCACCGTACGCGGGCAGAAACAGGTGCTCGATCAGCTCGCCGGACATCGCACCCCCGCCCCCGTGACCCATCACGACGGACGGGATGTCGCGCAGAGGTACGGGGCAGGCCCATCCCTCGAAGTCGAGGTCGGGCACACCGTCGAGCGGCGCGGTCACTGCGGGCGCAACGTCGGTCACATCAGTCACTTCGCATCGACCAGTTCCAGTCGGCGGTGGGTGTAGTACGCGGCGCACGCGCCCTCGCTGGACACCATCGTCGCGCCCAACGGGTTCCTCGGCGTGCACTCCTTGCCGAACGCCTCGCACAGATGCGGCTTGATCAGCCCCTGGAGCACCTCGCCCGAGCGGCAGAGCGACGACTCCGCGGTGTGAATCCCCGTCACGTCGAACCGCTGCTCAGCGTCGAACTCCCGGTACTTCGCGGCGAGTCGCCAGCCGCTGCGGGGGATCTCCCCGATGCCGCGCCAGGTCCGGTCCGTCACCTCGAAGACATCGGCGAGCATCTTCATGGCGGGCGCGTTGCCCTCGTCGCGTACGGCCCGGGGATAGGCGTTCTCCACCTCGTGGCGGCCCGCCTCCAACTGCACGACGGTCCGGCGGACGCCCTCCAGGATGTCCAGCGGTTCGAAGCCGGTGACCACGATCGGAACCTTGTACTTCCGGGCAAGCGGCGGGTACTCGGACGTCCCCATCACGCTGCACACATGCCCCGCGGCGAGGAACGCCTGAACCCGGCAGGTCGGTGATTCCATGATCGCGGCGATCGCCGGGGGCACCAGGACATGGGAGACCAGCAGCGAGAAGTTGCGGACTCCGAGGCGCTCGGCCTGATACACCGTCATGGCGTTCGCGGGTGCCGTGGTCTCGAAGCCGATGCCGAAGAAGACGACCTCGCGGTCCGGGTTCTCGCGGGCCAGCTTCAGCGCGTCGAGCGGTGAGTACACCACCCGTACATCGCCGCCGGCGCTCTTGACGGAGAACAGGTCCTGGCTGCTGCCGGGCACACGCAGCATGT
Organism: Streptomyces sp. NBC_00887; assembly: GCF_045207585.1. Lineage (NCBI taxonomy): Bacteria > Bacillati > Actinomycetota > Actinomycetes > Kitasatosporales > Streptomycetaceae > Streptomyces > Streptomyces sp. NBC_00887. The sequence continues at coordinate 2,295,802 of NZ_CP108788.1, read as the reverse complement.
CACCGAACGAGCAGAAGATGACCCCGGGGCGGGCGGCGATCGCCAGTGCCCGGTCGATCGTCTCCAAAGGGGTGACGCAGACGGGGCAGCCCGGTCCGTGGATCATCTCCACTCCGTCCGGCAGGAGTTGGTCGATCCCGTGCCGAATGATCGAGTGGGTCTGGCCGCCGCAGACCTCCATCATCGCCCACTTCTGCGTGGTGACGGCGTGGATCTGATCGATGATCTTCTTCGCGAGGTCGGGGTCGCTGAACTCGTCGAGGTACTTCACCGGCCGGCTCCTTCGGGGGACGTGTTCTGCTGGGCTGCGACTTCGAGAGGGTCTCCGAACTCCTCGGCGAGGATGCCGAGCCGGTCGAAGTTGGCCAGGGTGTCCTTGGCCGACCGCTCGTCGAGGCGCTGGATGGCGAAACCGACGTGCACGATGACGTATTCACCGACCGTCACATCGGGGATGTACTGGAGGCACACCTCCTTGCGCACCCCGCCGAAGTCCACCTCGGCCATCACGGTGCCGTCGACTTCGGCGGTACTGAGGACGCGCCCCGGAACAGCCAGACACATGGTCCCTCTTCTCTGTGGGTCTCTCGGGTACGTGAAGCCGCGGCGTCAGCGGGCTGCGGCGATCATGAGCTGGCCGAGGGCGATCCCACCGTCGTTGGGAGGGAGCAGCCGCGGCCGCAGAACGGTGAAGCCGCGCTCCATCAGGCCGTGTTGGGACGCTTCGAGCAGTACGGCGTTCTGGAAGACGCCACCGCCCAGGGCCACGGTGTCCAGACCGGTGTTCGTGCGGCAGAGGTCCGCGAGGCCGACGACCAGGGCGGCGACGGCGGCGTGGAAGCGGGCGGCGATCTCCCCGGCGGACGCCCCGGCCCGTACGTCGGACACCACGGCCCGCACGACCGGGCCCGGATCCGCGACGGCGGGGTCCTCGCCCGCGCCGGGCCGGATCGCGAAGCGGTAGCCGTTCGCCGCGGCCAGGGGGTCCGCCGCCGCGCCCCGGGCCAGTCCTTCCAGTTCCATGGCCGCCTCCGCCTCGTACGCCACCTCGTGCCGTACACCCGCCAGGGAGGCGACCGCGTCGAAGAGCCGCCCCATCCCCGATGTCGGCACACAGCCGAAGCCGGTCGTGAACTGGTGGGCCAGTACCTCGCGTTCGGCGGCCGGGCAGGCCAGGACCGCGGGCAGGTCCGCGTCCCACGGAAGGCCTGCCGCGTGCAGATGTGCGAGCGCCATCCGGTAGGGCCGCAGCACGCTCGCGTCGCCCCCGGCCAGCGGCACGTATCCCAGGTGCGCGGCCCTGCGGAACGACGCGTAGCCCGCCACCAGGACCTCACCGCCCCAGGCCGCGCCGTCGTCCCCGTGGCCGGTGCCGTCGAAGGCGACGCCGATCACTTGCTCGTCCCGGCCCAGGCCGTGCTCCGCCATGACCGAGGCGATGTGCGCGTGGTGGTGCTGCACGGTGCGCACGGGCCGCCCGGCCGCACGGTTGCGGGCCCAGTCGCCGGAGTGGTAGCCGGGATGGCGGTCGGCGACCAACAGGGCCGGCTCCACCCCGGTGAGCTCCTCGAGGTGCTTCTCCGTGCGGGTCAGGGCGTCGACCGTGGACAGGTCGTCCATGTCGCCGATGTGCTGGCTCAGCCAGGCATATCGGCCCTCGCCCAGGGCGCAGGTGTTCTTCAGGTCCGCGCCCACGGCGAGCGTCGGCGGTACGTCGAAGGGCAGCGCGAGCGGCAGCGGGGCGTACCCGCGTGATCGGCGCAGCGGCAGCTCCGCGTCCGCCACGTAGCGGCTGACCGAGTCGTCGCACGGCACGTGGATCCGCCGGTCGTGCCGCAGCCAGGCGTCGACCAGCGGCGCGAGTACGGTCAGCGCGTCGCCGTCGTCGGTGACGATGGGCTCGCCCGAGAGGTTGGCCGACGTCATCACCAGTGCGTCCGGGCCGGGGTCGTCGTCACCGAGCCCGAAGAGCAGAACGTGCAGAGGCGTGTACGGAAGCAGCAGCCCGAGGTCGGGACAGCCGGGCGCCACGGCGTCGGACACCCCGGCACCGGCGCCGGGCCCGGCGGGACGCCGGGGCAGGAGCACGATCGGGCGTCGGCCACCGGTCAGAAGCTCTTCCTCGTCCGCCGTGACGGTCACCAGCTGCCGCGCCACGTCGAGGTCCGGGACCATCACCGCGAACGGCTTGCCACCGCGCCGCTTGCGCCGACGCAGTTCGGTCACGGCCGCCGCGTTGCGGGCGTCGCACACCAGGTGGTACCCGCCGAGTCCCTTGACCGCGATGATCCCGCCGTCGGCGAGGAGCTTGCGGGCGGTGCGCAGCGCGTCTTCGTCACGGGACAGGGTCACCCCTTCGCAGCCGACCAGTTCGAGCCGGGGCCCGCATTCGGGACAGGCGACCGGCTGGGCGTGGAAGCGCCGGTCGCCCGGGTCCTCGTACTCCGTCCGGCAGGCCGCGCACATCTCGAAGTCCGCCATCGTGGTCGCGGACCGGTCGTACGGCAGGCCGGTGACGATCGTGAACCGGGGACCGCAGTGCGTACAGGTGATGAAGGGGTGGCGGTAGCGCCGGTCCGACGGGTCGGCCAGCTCGTCGAGACAGTCACGGCAGGTGGCGACGTCGGGCGGGACGAGTGTCCTGGCCCGGTCGGCCGTGCTGGAGTGCTCGATGGTGAAGCCCGCGCCACCGCGCGTCGGCAGCTCGCTCGTCCGTACGTCCTCGACGAGCGCGAGCGGCGGGGCGTCGGCCCGCAGCCTGCGGCCGAACTCCTCCACGGCGCCGGCCGGTCCCTCGACCTCGGTGAGCACCCCGTCGCCGGTGTTCGTCACCGTGCCGCTGAGCATCAGCTCCGAGGCGGTGACATACACGAAGGGCCGGAAACCCACGCCCTGCACGACGCCGCGCACCTCGAACCTGCGGCGCACCCGCTCCGCCCGGCCGCGCCCCATCATCTCCAGGCCCGACAGGGCCTCCCGGGCCTTCGCCCGGTCGATGAGCTCGACGGCGAAGCCCATGTGGAGCAGGACCCAGTCGTCGCGGCCGGGCGGATCGTCGAGCATTCCGATGTTGACGCGTCGTCGGGCGCCCTCGACATCCACCAGGGCCAGCTGGCCCGCATAGCCGTCCACGATCTCCACGACGCGGCCAGGAATGCCTAGGCACATGATCAGGATCTCCGGAGTTCGGCGCTCTTCACGGACGCGGTCGGTACGGCGGGGGCGAGCTGCCGGACCAGGGTGTGCACTGCCTGGACCGCCTCGGGCACCGCACGGCCGACGGCTTCGCTGAGCCCGATGCCCTCCTCGACCCCGGCGGGCATACAGCCGACGAGGAAGGTGAGCGGAAGAGTACCGCCCAATTGGTCCAGATTTGCCAGTACAGCGACCGGATTCATGCCATGGGCGTCGAATTCACCCGTACCGAGGTCCTCCGGGCCGATGCGGAGCACCGTCACCTCCCCGGGCGCGCCGCCACCCGGGTACGCGTCGACCAGCACCAGCGCGTCGTACCCGTCCAGCAGGTCGTACGCGAGATGCATACCGCGGATTCCGTAGTCCACCACCCGGACCTGCGGGGGCAGTCCGCCCTCGGCTGCCAGCCGCCGTACGGCCTCCGGGCCGAAGCCGTCGTCGCTCAGGAAGAGATTGCCGATGCCCGCCACCAGTACCCGGGCGGCTGTGTGCGGTGCGTCCGTCATGCTCGGCTCAGCCGCCACCGGACTGGAGGCGCGGCGCCTTCGGGTGCTCGGCCTTCTTCGGCTGTACGGAGGTGTCGGACTGCTCGTCCGAGGTGCCCGACGGCCGGTCGACCGGTCCGCCTTCGGGCTGGTCCGATCCGGTGTCGCGGGACCCCATCGGGCCCCGTTCCTCCTGCGGCTCCTCCTCGACCTGGCTGTTCTTCTCCGGTGTGTCCGCCATGGGGTGCTCCTCGCTCATATCAATCGGGTCGGGACTCACATCGAACGGATGTGCAGGTAGCGGCGGATGTCGGGGATCGACCTGATCGCGACCCCCACGGCGACGACCCCCACGGCCGCCCCCACGACGGCGGTGATGATGCCCAGGTTCTTCACGATCGGTTCTCCTCTCGGTACGGCGCCGACTCGTCGACGCTCAGGGGTGTCAGCTCGTCGGGCGCGAAGTAGAAATAGCGGCCGTACCAGTCGTGCAGGTCGGACGCCGGGTCGTCGACGAGGACCAGGGCGATGTGCGTACCGCCGTCCACGTCCGCGAGCACCGCGGTCACCCGGGCCACCTGGCCGGCGAAGAACAGGTCCTGTGCGTCCGCCCGCCGGGAGGGATGGACGCGGACCAGGCTGCCCTTGGCCACCCGCACCCCGTCGATGACCACCGCGTCGCTCTCCGGCCGGACCGAGGCGTCGGCCGCCGGATCCCACCAGGGCGCGCCCGCGGTGTCGAAGTCCGCGGGCTCCACGTCCCGCACATCGCCGGGCGGGCCCACGAGAGCGGCTGGCCGGGGGGCGTGCGGGTCGCGCAGCAGGCCGTGCAGCTGCTGGAGATCGGCGGGTGACATCCCGTCGCACCGGTCGATGATCTCCCTGGCCCGGGGGTCGGTGGCGCGGGCCTCCGCCTTCTCCTCCTCCGTCATGGTCATCACGCGGAGGGTCAGGATCTCGTCGATCTCGGTCGAGTCGAACAGGGCGCCCGGGCTCTGCTCGGCGACCTCCGGGTAGTCGTACAGGATGATCGGCGCACCGAGCAGGGTGTCCGTCGCTCCCTTCGGGCCGGCCAGCACGGGCCAGCATCTGCGCTGCCGGCACCGCCCGGCGGCCGCCGCCGCTTCGGCGGGCGGTTCGAGCAGCGAGACGAACGCGGCGTCGTGCGCGCTCAGGAGCAGATGCGCGCCGATCAGCGAGGCCCGGATCGCGGCGTCCTTGGTGTCGGTCGGCTCCGGGTGCTCATTGGTGACGCTCACGGTCAGGCGTACACAGCCGTCGTCCATGACGGCATTCGCACGGATACGGACCGCCAGCGGCAGCCGCCGCCGCACGATCCGGCCCACCACCGCGCCCCGCGCGTCGGTGATCGGTTCGGATTCCTCGCCGCCCGCCACCTCGTGCACGGAGTCGGCCGGCTCGTCCAACGGCATCGCCGCCAGGACGACTTCCCGCTCCACCGCCTCGTCCCAGGACATCACGGAGACCCCGTCGACGGTGAGCCGGTCCACCGGTACCTCGGCCCCGTCCTCACCCGCGCTCCGCACCTCGCGGACCTGGAGCTGGAGGAAGCGCAGATGTACGGTGACGTCCGCCGGCCCGTCCTGCGGTGCCAGCAGGCACTGCATCTCCATCCCGGGTTCCTCGCCGAAACTCTCCGCCGTGGCATGCGGCGGCCCGAGGACGCCGAACTGCCAGCGCGAGCGGTTCTTGTGCGAACTGGCGCGGTACGGGTAGAGGAGATACCCCTCGTACAGCACGGCGTCGGCGATCGTACGCACCTCGTCAAGACTCACAGGACCACCTTGTCGTGCTCGGCCAGGAGGGCCTGGACCGTCTCGTCCCAGCTGATCAGCCCGCGCCGGGCCCGGAAGTCCGCGAAGCGTGCGAGCACGTCGTGGTCCAGCCTGATCCAGCCGGTGTTCGGGAAGTGCGACGCCACCATGTGCCGCCACACCGCGACCGGCATCTGATACCGGGCCTCGCAGTCCCACGGCACCCGTTCGACGCCGAAGCCCTCGCTTCCCCGGGTGAAGACCGTGCCGGAGAACATCAGGGCGAGCGGTACCGCACCCTCGCCCAGCGCATGCAGATAACGCGAGCCGACCACATCGAAGTCGTACGTACACGGCAGGGCGAGATCGACCTCGGTGGCGCCGCTGAACCCCTGCACCGTCGTGTCACAGCTCATCCACTGGAACGGCTTCAAGGTGTCCGTCCAGCGTTCCCGGCCACCGAACAACCCCTGAAGGCCGCTCTGTTCTGCCTCGTCGTAGTGGCGCCGCTGCGGCTCGATGCGCACCTGGCAGTGCAGGGCGACGGCATGGATCCGCAGACCCGTCCGCTCCTCGATCCGTAGCCGCGCGGTCAGCTGCGGCGCGGCCGCGTACGGATCGGCGGCGAGGCCCAGCACGGAGAACGTGAAGTCGCTCATGGTGCCCCGATCCCGGCGGGCCGGCTGCGGTCCGCCACCTGCGCGAAGAACGAGTCCATCGCTGCACGCGCCTCGGAGCCGCCGTCGAAACCCCGCCACAGGGTGCGGAGCCGGCCCACCAACTCGTAACAGGCGTCGATCGGCACGAGGTGACACGATGCGCCGCCGTCCTGGGTGCGCCGGATGAGCAGGGCCTCGACATCGGGGCGCAGTACGGCTAGCTCGGGGCTCGCCTCGACGACGGCCTCCCAGGCGTCCAGCGGGAGTTCCGACTCGGTGGCCCCGGCGGGGCCCGGGTAGAACGCGACCATGCGGTCCTGGACGGAATTGCGGAACAGGAAGGCGAGGCCCACGGGGATCTGCAACTCGTCCCAGGCACGCCCGTCCACGGTCAGTCCGGCGAAACGCAGATAGCGCTCAGGAACCGCCCGGTAGCGCAACTCGGCGTTCTCGTCGGTGAACAGCAGAAAGCAGGCCCGGCACCCGCACATCAGAGCGCGGCTGTCGAGGTTCACCACGTGGGAATGGGTCTCGCCGATCGGTTCCGCACACATCTCGCAGCGCTCCCCGGCAGGCGGCTGCGGCCGGTTGCGTGTGAGCCGCAGCAGCGTGGCGGCCGGGGAGGCGGCACGGGCGGTCGCGATCACGGTGCCACCACCGCGGGCACCGACACGGAGACGGCGGCGCCGTCGGAGAGCAGGGGCAGCGGTGCCAGATGCACGCCGTCGCCGTCGAGGCAGACCCCGGCCCGCCGCACGTCGTAGTGCGCACGGCACCCGGCGCAGCGCAGGACCGCGTCGCCGGTCGCGCCGCCCAGCCGCCGCGCAAGTGTGGCGCCCTCCATCGGCTGCTCACAGCGTGCGCACCGGTCCTCGAAGGCGAAGAGGTCGGAGCCCACCCGGCACACCAGGACCGGCATCCTGCCGACTCCGACCCGGGCCACCGCGCCCGACGCCAGCCCCGAGAGCTCAGGCACGACTTCCCACGACGCGGCGTCGTCGCCGGGTGCCCCGGTCTCCGCGTGCAGCCGGGCGAACAGCGAGTCCACCGGTACCAGCGGCCCCGCCGCTCCGGCAGCCCCCTCGTCGGCCGCAGTCTCCACCTCGATCGAGGTGATCTCCGGAGCCGCCGCCTCCACCGCACCCTGCACGGCCAGCTTCAGCGTGACCGAGGAGGACGGGCAGCCGTCGCAACTTCCCAGCAGCCGCAACCGGACAGTGCCCTCGTCGGTGACGGTGAGCAGTTCCACATCACCGCCGTGCGACCCCAGATACGGGCGCACACCCTCCAGCGCCTGCTCGACCCGGGTCTCCACGCTGTACGGGTGAAGCCCGTGCACCAGCAGGACACTGGACACCAGCTCGTCACCGGCGAGCGCGGCCAGGACACCGTCGTCCAGCCGCCCCTGCTCGTGCACCAGGTCCAGCAGCCGTTCCAGCCCGGCGCCGTAGAAATCGGCGACGAGGCGGACCAGTTCCTCGCTGCGCTCGCGGGCCACCGCGCCGCCCGAGCCACTCGCGGCGATCAGTGTGTCGATGCGTTCACCGGTCGTCCGCCAGTCGGGGGTAACCGGTGTCTCCTCGTGCGCCATCACTCGCTGCCCGCGGACTGGGTGGGGGAGTGCAGGAGTTCCAGCTTCTTGCCCTCGCCGAGGTACATGTGCACTCCGCAGGGCAGACAGGGGTCGAAACTGCGCACCGTACGCATGATGTCGATGCCCTTGAAGTGCTCCCGGTCGTTCTCCTCGAAGATCGGCTGCCCCTGCACGGCGTCCTCATAGGGACCGGGCGTGCCGTAGGTGTCACGAGGGCTCGCGTTCCACGGGGTCGGCGGGTACGGGTGGTAGTTGGCGATCTTGCCGTCCCGGATCACCATGTGGTGCGAGAGGACACCGCGCACCGCCTCGGTGAACCCGCAGCCCACACCCTCCTCGGGTACCTCGAACTTCTCCCAGGTCTTGGTGTTCCCGGACCGGATCTCCACGAGAGCCTTCTCCGCGAAGTGGAGAGCGCAGGCTGCCGCGTACGCCTGGAAGTAGCTCCGCGCCCGGTTGCGCTCGATGGTGTTGCTCCACTGCGGGACGTGCCACTCCAGCTCCACCGGCCCCTTGAGGGCGGTCTTGGGAAGGTTGATCTTGACGCTGTGGCCGGTGGCCTGGATGTAGCCGATGTCGACCAAGCCGGCCAGCGCCGTGGTCCACAGGCGCGCGAGCGGCCCGCCGCCGGTGTCCAGCGCCAGGTAGTCCTTGCCGTCGAACCACCGCGGTGACATGACCCAGCTGTACTTGTCGTCCAGATCCCGCTTCTGCGGCTGCGGATTGGTGTGCTGGTTCCACGGGTGACGGCGGTCGACCGGATTGCCGAGCGGGTCGTGGGAGACGAAGGTCTCCTGCTCATCCCAGTCGTTGTAGTACGACGAACCGAGCAGGATCCGGATGCCGAGGTTGATCTTGACCAGATCGGTGGTGACCAGCTTCCCGTCGACGACGACACCCGGGGTGACGTACATCTTCCGGCCCCAGTCGGTCATGTCCTTGTACTCGAAGTTGCAGTGCTCCGGGTCCTGGAAGGAGCCCCAGCAGCCCAGCAGGATGCGCCGGTTGCCGACCATTTCGTACCCCGGCAGGGCCTCGTAGAAGAAGTCGAAGAGGTCGTCGTGCATCGGCACGACCTTCTTCATGAACTCGACGTACCGCTGGAGCCGGGTGATGTAGTCCGTCATCAGCTGGATCGTCGCCACGGTGCCGACGCCGCCCGGATAGAGCGTGGAGGGATGGACGTGCCGCCCTTCCATCAGGCAGAACATCTCCCGGGTCATCCGGCTGACCTGGAGCGCCTCGCGGTAGAACTCGCCGGTGAACGGGTTCAGCGACCGCATGATGTCGCCGATGGTCTTGTACCCGTGGGCGTCGGCGTGCGGGGAGGGGGTCCGGTTGGCCTGCTCCAGCACACCGGGATTGGTCTCTGCGACCATCTTCTCGCAGTAGTCGACCCCGACCAGGTTCTCCTGGAAGATGTTGTGGTCGAACATGTACTCTGCGGCCTCGCCGAGATTCACGATCCATTCACCGAGGTGCGGGGGCTTCACCCCGTACGCCATGTTCTGCGCGTAACAGGAACACGTGGCGTGGTTGTCACCACAGATTCCGCAGATTCTACTGGTGATGAAGTGCGCGTCCCGCGGGTCCTTCCCCTTCATGAAGACGGAATAGCCGCGGAAGATGGAACTGGTGCTGTGGCATTCGGCGACGACCTTCTGCTTGAAGTCGATCTTCGTGTAGATGCCCAGGCTGCCGACGATCCGGGTAATGGGATCCCACGCCATTTCGACCAGGTCGTCCTTGCCCCGGCCGCCTCCGGCACCCTTGTGCTGGGTCGCGGTCATTGCGCCGCCTCATCCTTCTGTCCGTTGTGGTGATTGCGTGGTCCATTACCAGGTGCGTGTGGCACCGGTCTTGAGTTCGCGGCCGGGCTTACGCCATTTCGGTTCGCGGTCCAGGGTGTGGGTGGTGATGTTGCGCAGGCGCCGCATCGTCGACCCGTACAGTCCGACCGCGTTGGTCGAGAGCTTTCCGCCGGGAGGTTCGTCCATGAACGGCATGAACTTGTCCGGGAACCCGGGCATGGTGCAGCCGATGCAGATGCCACCGACGTTGGGGCAGCCCCCGATGCCGTTCATCCAGCCTCGCTTGGGCACATTGCACTTGACCGTGGGTCCCCAGCAGCCCAGCTTGACGATGCACTTCGGTGAGCCGTACTCCGTCGCGAAGTCGGCCTGCTCGTAGTAGCCGGCCCGGTCACAGCCTTCGTGGACCGTCGACCCGAACAGCCACGTCGGTCGCAGCGCGTCATCGAGCGGGATCATCGGTGCCTGGCCCGTGGCCATGTACAGCAGGTAGGTCAGCGTCTCCGACAGGTTGTCCGGCTGGATCGGGCACCCGGGGACGCACACGATCGGGATCCCGGCCTTGGACTTCCAGTCCCACCCCAGGTAGTCGGGGACCCCCATCGCGCCCGTGGGGTTGCCCGCCATGGCGTGGATGCCGCCGTACGTCGCGCAGGTGCCCACCGCGACGACCGCGGTTGCCTTCGGGGCGAGCCGGTCGAGCCACTCGCTGGTCGTCATCGGCTGGCCGGTGGCCGGGTCGTTGCCGAAACCGCACCAGTACCCGTCATCGTGCAGGCGCTCATTCGGAATAGACCCCTCGACCACCAGGACGAACGGTTCCAGCTCGCCGCGGTCGGCCTTGAAGAACCATTCGAGGAAGTCGTCGGCGCCGCCGTTGGGGCCGCACTCGAAATCGATGAGCGGCCAGTGCACAGCGACCTTCGGAAGCCCGGGCAGGGCGCCCAGGGCGATCTCCTCGATGCTCGGCTGAGTGGCGGCCGTCAGTGAAACGGAATCTCCGTCGCAGCTCAGCCCTGCGTTGATCCACAGAACATGGATCAAGGTGTCCTCGGCCCTTACCGCTTCCTCTGTCGGCATCGCACTGCCGCCTTTCAGGATGACGGCCCAGTGGCCGTTCGCCCCACGGATGGGTTCACGCACATTGCTACCATCACGCCTCGATTCGATGATTCCGGCAACACGGCACATCCGTCGCGCGCCTCAATTCGGGGGACCGAGCGACCTCATGTCGAGGGCCGGTCGGGTGATCCGGCCGTGTGACCGGGCCGGTCCGCCGTCCTCGCGGCCACCTTGTGCCCCTACATTCGGAGCGACCCGCAGAAGGAGGTGGCAGCGGTGCACGAGCTGGCCATCACACAGGGCGTCGTCGACGCGGTGTGCGAACGCGCCGCAGGGCGTCCGGTCCACTCGGTGTGCGTACGCGTGGGCGCGCTCACCGCCGTGGTGCCCGACGCGATGCGCTTCTGCTTCGGGCTGGTCACGGAGGGAACGGCCGCCGAGGGGGCACGGCTGGAGATCGACCAGCCACCCGGCACAGGCCGCTGTCGCACCTGCACCGTCGAATTCACCTTGGCCGACCTGATTCTGCTGTGCCCCTGCGGCAGTGCGGATGTGGAGATCACATCGGGACAGGAACTGCAGATCGTTTCCATGAAAGTGGGCTGAACATGTGCGCTACGTGCGGCTGCTCCGAGGAGTCCGGCGGAACCAGGATCGTGCTGCTGCGGGAGGACGATGCCCCCGACCACCCGCATCCGCATACCCACCCGCACCCGCACCCGCACCCGCACGAGCGGGAGCGTGCACAGTCGAACGACGCGGGTGAGACCGTCACCATCGAGCAGAAGGTACTGGCCAGGAACGACCTCGTAGCCGAACGCAACCGTGCCTGGCTGACCGACCGCGGGGTCGCGGCCGTGAACATGATGAGCTCACCCGGGGCAGGCAAGACCACGCTCCTGGAGCGCACCATCACCGATATGGGCGGACGCCGGCCGGTGGCCGTCGTCGAGGGCGACCAGGAGACCCGACTCGACGCCGACCGGATCAGGAGTACGGGCTGCGCCGTGGTACAGGTCAACACCGGGGCGGGATGCCATCTCGACGCGGAGATGATGCAGAACGCCCTCACGGCGCTGTCCCCGGCGGCGGGCTCGCTCCTCATGGTCGAGAACGTCGGGAATCTGGTGTGCCCCGCCCTGTTCGATCTGGGTGAGCGCAGCAAGGTCGTGATCATCTCGGTCACGGAGGGCACCGACAAGCCACTGAAGTATCCGTACATGTTCGCAGCGGCCGACCTGATCCTCATCAACAAGGCCGATCTGCTGCCCTACGTCGACTTCGACGTCGAGCAGTGCGCTCGCCACGCACGCTCGGTCAATCCGGCCGTACGCGTGCTGACGGTCTCCGCGACCACCGGCGCGGGCCTGGCCCAGTGGTACGACTGGCTCGCCGAACAGCGGTAGCAGTCGCGCCGGTCCGCGGTCAGCTCCGGGGGCGTGGGTGCCGGTCCGCGGAGCCGGATGCGGGGCCTTCCTTGCGTACGAACGCCCTGCGCAGCCCGTGGTACGGGTGGTGCGGGTCCTCGAAGATGCGCCGCATCCGGTCGAGTTCGGCCGCACGGTGCGGTGCCAGGTCGACCCGGTCCCGCTCCGCCTTCTTGGCGTTGATACGGGACTGCGTCGCGGGCAGCGCGGCCAGGCGGGCCGCCAGGGCGCCGACCTCCGAGTCGAACGTCCTGGGGGCACACGCGATCACTCTGTCGACGAGCCCGAGTCCGTGGGCAGCCGCGGAGCTGACCGGCAGCGCGTCCTGCATGAGCCGCTCGGCCGCTGCCGCTCCCACCCGCCGCGGCAGCGAGTACGTCCAGTACTCCGACCCGTACAGCCCCATCAGGCGGTAGTGCGGATTGAGCACCGCGCCCGCCCTGCACCACACCTCGTCGGCGGCCAGGGCCAGCATCACCCCGCCCGCCGCGGCGTTTCCGGCCACAGCGGAGACAACGAGCCGGTCGGTGGTGGTCAGCACCGCTTCCACCAGATCGTCCATCGCGTTGATGTTGGCCCAGGACTCGGCGCCCGGATCGGCTGCCGCCTCGATCACGTTGAGGTGGATGCCGTTGGAGAAGAAGTCCCGTCCGCCGCCGACGACCAGCACCGAAGTGGGCCGGGAACAAGCGAACCGGTACGCGCGCAGCAGCCGCCGACACTGCTCCGTACTCATTGCGCCACCGCGGAACGAGAACGACAGAAGGCCGGCCCCCGCCTCCTCCCGGTATCCGATCTCGGCCCATGTGTCCTCGTGGCTGTTTCGGTGCAGCGGAGCCGGCCGCGCAGGCACGGCGGACAACCGCCCGGCCAGCGCCACGGTGGCGGGGAGCTTGAAGGTGGCCGGACCGCCCGGCACCCGCCGGGGCCGCAGCTCGGGAATCCACACCCCGCCGTCCATGGTCGCCCGGCAGATGGCACCGTCACGGGTGGCCACGATCTCCCCCGGGCGGCCGCTCAGCCGGGGCTCGGGATACCCGCCGTGCAGGAACCACTCATCGCCCCATACTTCGTCCAGCACACCGGGCTGGGAGTCAGCCGCTCTGAGTTTGCGAACAACCGTCGAGGAGGAGTCGGACTGCCAGTCGATGCGCCGTAGTGACTGGCGGAACAACGGTCGGCAGCGCGGGCCGGCTCCCGCGTCCTGCGGCGTGGGCCTGTAGGTCCCGGAAGCGAAGCGCTCGACGGCCAGGAGTACCGCCGCCATGGCGGCGTCCGAGACCTCGTTGCGGTACAGGTCGCTCTTGCCCACTTGGGGCAACACGCAGGGAACGGACGCCCAGACGTCGCCGGCGTCCATCTCCGCGTTCGCCTGCAGCACGGTGACGCCCCAGCGGTCCGTGCCCTCGTGGAGGGCCCAGTCGAGGGAGGAGGGCCCGCGGTCGCCGACCGGCCCGGGATGGACGATGAGACAGGTGTGGAGCGACCACACGTCCTCGGGAATCGCGGTCCTGAGATAGGGCGCCAGGATAAGGTCCGGGCACTCCTGGCGGACGGTATCCCGGACGGAGCCGCCCTGGTCCTCGTGCACGAGCCGCACGGCCACTGAGTGGCCGTGGTCCCTGAGCTCGGCCTGCACGCGTTGGGTGAGGCTGTTGAAGGCGCTCGCGAGAAGCAGGATGTGCATGGCGATCACTCCCGGTGGCTGGGGTCCGTTCGGAGCGAGCGTGAACGTGTATCCGTACGCACCGGGACCCAACGGGCCTGAGAATGCCGAGATTCACTCGAAAGTGAGACTCCCTTTCCGTGAGCGCCCTCCCATGGTGCCTCCTTGGCGAGTACCTGATCTCACCCATCAGGAGGCTCTGCGGTTGCAGGGGGTCGCGTGGCTGGGCTCCGCACGGAGCGGACCGGCGCCCGCCCGGGCCGTGAGGCCAGGACGGACGCCGGTCATCGGTCATCCGGAATTGCCGCGGATCAGCTCACCTGGAGGGTGACGTCGTCCACGACGTACGAGGTCTGGAGGGACTGGTCCTCCACGCCGTTGAACTTCAGCGTGACCGTCTGTCCGGCGAACTCGGAGACGTCGTAGGATTTCAGTGCGTATCCGGTGTTCGCGTCCAGGTTCGACAGCGTCGCCAGGGTCCGGCCGCCGACCGACACGGTGAAGGTGTCGTAGGCGACGCTCTCGGTCTCGTCGGTGTCGATGTGCAGATAGAACGACAACCGGTGAGTGGCGCAGCCCGACGGGATCGTCAGTGACTGCGCGGCGCTGTCCGTGCGGGCGGTTCCCCACCCGTTCAGCCACGCCTTGTAGGACCCGCCGTGCGAAGGCTGCCCCGCCTGGTTGGTGATGACGCCCGAGGTGGCGGTCCACGGACTGGTGCCGCTCTCGAAGCCACCGTTGACGACGAGCTGACGTGCGGTGCAGGTGCCGCCGCCCCCGCCGACGGTGAGCGTGTAGGTGGTGCTGTGGCTCACCGTTCCGGAACCGGTGACCGTGAGGGTGTAGGTGCCCTGCTGGGCGGCGGCCCCGATCTGTACGGAGAGGGTCGAGGAGTTGCCCGACTGTACGGAGGACGGGCTCAGTGTCGCGGTCACGCCGCTCGGCGCGCCGGAGACCGAGAGAGCGACGGTCTGCGGGCTGCCGCTCAAGGTGGTGGTGTTCACCGTCGAGGTGACGCTGCCACCCGGTGCGGCGCTGCCGGAGGAAGGGCTGGTGGCGAGGGAGAAGTCCTGCGCCGGGACGTCGCTGCCGACCGCCTGCTTCCAGACGGCGTACGCGACACCGTCCGCACTGCGGTCCAGGACGGTCGCGTTGATGTTGTTCGTCGTGTCGCAGGAGCTGTGGTAGCAGGGATCGTAGGCGGCAGTGGCCGTGCCGCCCCACTTGGCCGCCTGCGCCGAGGTCTTGCGGGCACTCGCACCGGCCGCGTACCCGGACGTGGGGATGCCCGCTGCCTGGAAGGACGCGTCGTCACTGCGTCCCTGGCCCTCGACGTTCTCCTCGGGTGCGAGGTTCAGAGAGGTCCAGTAGGCCTTGAGCGGGGCGGCGGTGGTGGAGTTGACGTTGTTGATGAAGTAGCCGGCGTTGGTGGAGCCGACCATGTCGAAGTTGTAGTAGCCCTTGATCGCTGTGCGCTGGGCGCTGGTGAGCTGGTTGACGTAGAACTCCGAGCCGTTGAGGCCCTGTTCCTCGTCCGTCCACCACGCGAAGCGCACGTGCTTCGTCATGGTCGGGTTCTTCTGCGCGAGGACGAGCGCGTTCTCCAGCAGGGCCGCGGAGCCCGAGGCGTTGTCGTTGATCCCGGGGCCCGCAGCCACGCCGTCGAGGTGCGCGCCGAACATCACGGTCTGGTCGGCGGGGCCGCCGGGCCAGTCGGCGATGAGGTTGTTGGACGGGTAGGTGCAGGTGGAGCAGTTCTGCTCGGTGACCGTGTATCCGGCCGCCTGCAGCTTGCCCTTCACATAGGCGAGTGACTGGGTGTAGCCCGCGCTGCCCGCCCGCCGGTGGCCGCCGTTCTGCGCGGCGATCGTGCCGAACTGCGCCAGGTGCGCCTGGATGTTGGTGACGGAGATGTTCGGCGGGTCGGTGCCGGGCTGTGTTCCGCCGACGTTGAGCGTGTAGTCGACGGTGTGCGCGAGCGAGGTGCCCTGCCCCTTGATGACGACGGTGGACGAGCCGGGCGCGGCGGTGGTGGCCGCGGAGAGGGTGAGGACCGAGGACTGGCCGGACTGGACGGTGGCCGGGTTGAAGGAGGCGGTCACTCCGGAGGGCAGGCCGGTGGCGGAGAGTGTCACCGACTGGGCTGTGCCTGTGGTGGTGTTGGTGACCACGGATGTGGTGACCGAGCCGCCCTGCTGGACGGTGCCGGCCGAGGGGTTCAGAGCCAGGGAGAAGTCGCTGTTCTGCCCGGTCGGGGTACAGGTCGGGTCACCGGCCTGGGCCGGCACGCTGATCGCGTCCCACGCGGCCTTGGTCTTCTGGAAGAGCCCGCAGGTGGCGAGGTCGAGCGACTTGGCCGAACTCAGAGTCGCCGTGCGGTACTTCTTGTAGGACATGCTGCTGGTCTTGAGCAGCATCCCGCCGTAGAAGATCTTTCCGGCGTTCTGGATGCCGACGCCGGTCAGGGTGGTCTGGTTGCAGGTGGTGCTGTTCGGCTTCCCGCCGCCCGGGTTCGTGCCCTCGGCAAGCAGATAGAACCAGTGGTTCAGCGGTCCGGCCGCCGCATGCACCTCGGTGCCGGGTATCGCGGAGCTGTAGCAGGCCGGGTCGTTGTTGACGGCCGGAGGGTTGTACATGTTCCGGATCGGCCCTCGGCCCTGGAGGTTGATCACCTCGCCGACGGTGTAGTCGGGGACGTCGTACGGGGAGGGCTGGTTCATGTACGCCTCGGTCAGCGCGCCGAAGATGTCTCCGGTGCCCTCGCCGAGTCCGGACTCCTGACCGCTGGTGCCGCCCGGGGTGGTGGTGTCGATGGCGTGCCCGTACTCGTGGGCCACCACGTCCGCTCCGGCGATCCACTCGTTGGCGCTGTTGCGGCCGATGGTGACCTGATTGCCGTCCCAGTAGGCGTTCATCTCGGGCAGGCCGACCTTGGCGGGGAAGGTGCGGCCACTGCCGTTGACCCCGTTGCGGCCGAGCCACTGGCCGAGCATGTCCCACTGCTTCTGCGCGGCGAACATGAGGTCCACGCAACCGGTCTCCTTGGATGTGGGGTTCCCCGTGCCCCAGGAGTCCGACGATTTCGAGAAGACGGTGCCGGTGCTGTAGTCCGCGCAGCTGAGCCCGGCCCGGTTCGGGTCGCGGAGGCTGTAACTCCCGCTGGAGTTGGTGGTGTCGATGGTGAGGGGTCCCGGACCGTTCCACTTGCTGGTGCCGCTGCCCGCGGCGACCTCGTCGTGTGTTCCGATGACCTTGCCGGTGCGGGCGTCCACGAAGACGTGAAGTCTGCTGGGCGCCTTCTTCGTACGTCCGGAGAGGACCGTCTCCCAGGCCAGGGTCTGCCTGCCCCCGTCCAGTCTGACGACCAGTCGGCTGCTGCGGACCTTGTCGACCTTCGCCAGCTTCGCCCGCGAGACGGTTTCGGCCTTCTTCGCGGTGACGACCGGATCGGTCGCCACGTCGATCCGTGTGGAGGACGCCGACTGCAGGGCGCGTACGTCACCGTCGCCGTCGGCCAGCACGACCGCGTCGCCGCCGACTACCGGCAGACCGCGATAGCTGCGCTCGTAGGCGACGCTGTAGAGGCCCTTCACCCAGGGGGTGACGAGGCGCCGTTCGTACTGTTCCTGCGAGGAGTTCACCAGGGAGTCGAGTCCGCTGTCGACGGCACGGTCCGCTGCGGCGACCGCCCGCGAGAGCGGGGTCGTGCGTGCGTCGACGGTGCTCGCCGGGCCTTCTGTCTGCTGGGCGACCGAGGTGCCTGTCAGCCCGGCGAGCATGGCCAGTGTCAGGCCGGCCGTCACTGTTCTTCGTTTCATCGGGGCTCCAAAGCGTGGGGGAGGCTGGTTCGTCGCCGCCGAGTATGGGCGTGAGCATGACCGCTGAGGGACATCCCGCCGGGCATAAGACGCGAGTTATGGTGCGACGGCGGCACGCTGCGTACGCTGCTGAAATGCAGCTGGAACTGAGGCATCTGCAAGCCGTCTGCCGGATAGCGGAGGCGGGCAGCCTGGGTCTCGCGGCGCGCCGCCTCGGGGTGTCACAGCCCGCGCTCTCCGCGCAGCTGCGCCGGATCGAACGGGTGGCGGGCGGCGAGCTCTTCGTGCGCACCCGGCACGGGGTGGAGCCCACGTCGCTCGGCCAGTTCGTGCTGGGAAAGGCCCGCAGGGTGCTCAACGAGATGGACGCGCTGGGAGCGGAGTCGCGCGCGTTCGTCACGGGCAGGCCGCTACGGCTGGGCTGCATCCTGCTGGTGCTGGTCGACGGATTGCTGGAGCAGACGGACCTGGCCATGTCGGGGCAGGAGATCACCGTCGATCTCGAACACTCGGCGACCGCACTGCTCCGTATGCTCGGAGCCGGGCAGTACGACGCCGTCGCGTACGGAGAGGTCAACGAGCACGAAGTCCCGCTCCCCGTCGGGGTGATGGGCAGGACGTTGATTCCCAAGGAACCGTTCTGCATCCGGATGTCGGCCGAACACCCCCTCGCAGCCAGGGAGTCCATCGACCTCGCGGACCTGTCAGACGAGTCGTGGATGACCCTGGTCGAAGACGACGACGGCGGACCCGAAGCGCTGGTCGAGGCCTGCGCGAAGGCCGGGTTCGTACCGTCACTGCGCTACCGGATCACCGACCGCAAGATGCACTACGGGCTGATCGCCGCGGGCCGCGCGATCTCGCTCAGCCAGCCGACGGCCCCGTACGCCCAGGGCACCGTCCTGCGACCCCTCGTCGGCACGCCGATCACCGGCCGTATCCGCCTGGCCTGGAAACGCTCGACGGTCTCGGCAGGGCAGGCGGAACTCCTCTACCGGGCGGCTGCCCGCGCGTACCTGGCCAATGTGGACAACAACCCCTTCCACCGAACCTGGTGGGACGCCCGCCCGGAGCTGCATCCGGCACTCGAATGAGGCGCGCAATCCTGTGGCAGCGTCGGAGCGGCTTCACCGGTGCGGTCAGCGCCCGTCGGGTCTGGCCATGGCATCCACGAGCGCGAGAGCTGCTGAGGGAGCCATCTCCCGGAGACGTCCTCAGGAACTGGCCACCGAGTGACCGTCGGCGCCCCGATTCCCTGAACCACCGGCACAGGGCCCCCGCACCTGCTACGCCTTCCGCGCGGACGTCCAGCCCTGGCGGCGGAGTCTTTCGAAGCCGCCCAGGAGGAGGTCCAGGGCGAATTCGAACTCGAACTGGTCGTCGCAGCCGCCACCGACCGTGGAGGCTCCGTCGTGTGCGGCCGTCGCTGCCAGTTCCGCGATGTGCGGGTAGCGCGCCGCCAGCCCGGGGTCCGGGGGACCGGAAGGGCCCGAGGTGTCGAACAGTTCCTGGCTGAAGCCGAGCAGGCGGCTGCCCATCGCGTGCATGACGTGGTGCGTGAGGTCGGCGGAGAGCCCTCCCGCCCGGAAGGTCCCGGCCATCGAGTCCAGGTAGGCCAGCACGGCCGGGGTGGGGCCGGTCCGCGACTCGATCACCCGGGCCGCCCAGGGATGGCGCAGCAGGACCCGGCGGGCTGAAAGGATCCGGCCGCGGACCACGTGCTGCCAGTCTGGGCCGGTGGCCGGCGGATCGATCTCGCCGACGACGGCGTCGGCCATACCGTCGAGCAACTCCTCCTTGTTGGCAACGTGCTTGTACAGGGCCATCGGTACGACGTCCAGGTCCTGCGCGAGCCTGCGCATGCTGAGCGCGTCGATGCCGGTGGCGTCGGCGAGCGCGACGGCGGCGCGCAGAACGCGATCCCTGTTCAGGGGGATCCGTTGCGTGTGCGTGGCTTCCTGCCGGGTCATTCCGGTTCGGCCCCTTCCCTACTCGACAGTGCCCTCTCCTTGACGAGTGTACGCCGTACACCTATGGTTGCCACCAGGTGTACGGTGTACACCACTAGCGAGCTAGGGGACCGAGAAGATGAGTCCGGACCGAAGAACCGCGGTGGCCGCCGGGTCGCTGTTCCTGCTGACCGAGGTCGCCGCGATAGCCGGCGCGGTCCTGTACCGCCCCCTGCTGGGCGCGGCGGACGGCCGACTGCCGCAGGGCGCCGACACGCTGGCGCTGCTCGGGGTGATCTGCGAGGTGGTGCTGGTGGCAGCGGTCGCCGGTACCGGGGCGGCGCTGTTCCCGGTCCTACGGCGCCACGGCGAGGGGCTCGCGCTCGGGTACGCCTTCGGACGGCTGCTGGAGGCGGCCGTTATCGCACTCGGGATCGTCGCCGTCCTGGCGCTCGTCACCCTGCGGCGGGACGCGGGGGCTGCCGCCGGCGCCGACGTCGCGCTGGCCACCGTGCACGACTGGACGTTCCTGCTCGGGCCCAATATCGCCCTCGGCCTCAACACCGCCGTGCTGGCGTACCTGGCGTACCGCGCCCGGCTCGTGCCGCGCTTCATCGCCGTGCTCGGGCTGATCGGTGGGCCGCTGATCTGTGCCTCGGCCGTCGCCGTGATGTTCGGGGCCTACGCGCAGCTTTCCGTGGCCGGCTCGGCTGCCGCGCTCCCGGTGTTCGCCTGGGAGCTGGGGCTGGCCGGGTGGCTGATCGTCAGGGGGTTCGGGCCTGGCTCAGGCGCCGCGTCCCGGGCAGACGGAGACGTGGCTGATCCGGCAAGTGTCCACCGGTGAGACCGACCTGAGCCTGATCCCGGTGCTGTCCGGGGCGAGGCCCCGGCGCTGTCCGGACGGCACCGTTCCGAGCGGGATGTCCTCCGGTGACCGGCCATCCGCGTTGTTCCGTTTCCTGCGAAGGCCTGGCCGGCGAGGCCGTCCTGACTGCGTGGAGTGCCGACCCGGCCACCCGGACAGGGGCGCCGGTGCGGTGGCTTTCGCCCTCGTGGACCGGGGGTTGCCCGGCCCCCGCGTTCGTGATGGCCCGGCAGGTGACCGCGTACCACCGGAACGCGCCCTGCACGCCGAGCGCGCTCTGCCAAACGGTTGATACCGCGTCACTTCGCTTGGTAAAGGGATCACTCTGATGGGTCAATCGATCCGCCACCGAGGATCCGACTCGATGACCGGCGCACTCGCCCACCTCCTCGACCGGGCAGTGCACCCACCAGTCCGTATGCGCGAGCGGCCCGACGCGCCACCCGTGGACGGGTGCCCAGCCTGTGGTGCATCGCAGGCCTCCGGCGTTGTGGCTGCGCCCCCTGCCGCTCGGCAGCCACGACCACCGCCGCAAGCCCGCTCCATCCCAGACACGCCGCTCGCCCAGCACCCGTTGCCGGCGACGAACAGCAAGATGGAGACAGCCCAGCCGCCCCACTCCGAAAGGCGCCGCGATGACCACCCGCTCCCCCCAAGAGCACGCGCAGGAAGCGATCCTCACGAAGATCAAGGAGGTTGCCGACCAGCTGGACGCCGATAGCCCCGAGCAGACCTCCGGTGTCCTCAAGACCCTCGCCGAGGCGTACGCCTGGGCCGTCGCGCCGCAACACGCGCACTGACCGAGCAGCACCGGCGCCCGCCACCCACCCGGGTGACGGGCGTCCTTCATGCCCTGCCGCCTTCGCCAGAACGTGACGTCGATCGGCGAAACATTCAGCCTCCAACGCTGTCATCGGCGCGCTGCGCACAGCTCATCACGGTCACACCGCGCACCTCCACCTGCCCTAGGACACGCTGTCGAGTGGCCGGAGGAAGCGGCGTTCATACCGCTTGATGCAGCGCGTGCGACGAGCCAGTTCAAACGCCTCCTGGCACTCCGGGTCGGACATGCTGTCCGTGCGGTACTGCTCGTACGCAGCGAGACCGGGAAACGAGAAGAGGGCGTAGGCGATGTCGCTGTCGCTCTCACTCGGCAGGAAGTAGCCGTGGTGCGTCCCGCCGAAACGATTGACGAGCCCGACCCAGCGGCGCCCGTAGTCCTCGAAGTCCTCAAGCTTGTCGGCGTCGATCTCGTACTTCAGATGAATGGTGATCATGCCTACATGATGCAGCGAGACGGTTCGGGCTCGACGTCGGCCCGTGTGCCGTCGGCGCGCACCCGGAGGAAGGGCGGGGCCAAGCACCCACAGTGGCGATTCGGGCGGCCTCTCAGGGCCGCCCCGTTCGAGAGACGGGCCTGTCGAGGAGCCGACCCCAGGCCACCCGCCCCGGGCACTTGGTCCCGGGGCGGGTCTGCTCAGCGCTACCAGCCGGGCGGCTGAGCCGGGTCGAGGGTTCGCCACTGGGCGAGCACGTCGGGGTCCTGTGCGTCGAGCCAGTCGGTCAGTTCACGGAAGGACACACACCGCACCTCCTCGCGGGGGCAGATGTTGCGCATCACGTCCTCGACGGCGTCCATGTAGATCCCGCCGTTCCAGTCTTCGAAGTGGTTGCCGATGAACATCGGCGCGCGGCTGCCGTGCAGGACCCTTTCGAAACCGGCGAGGTAGGCGTCCCGGGCCTGCTCGCGCCAGTGCCCGTACCGCGCAGGGTCACCCTCGGTGCTGCCGTCCGACTGGTTGTAGAGGAAGTTGAAGTCCATGGAGAGGACTTGGAAGTCCTTGCCCGGGAAGGGGAGCATCTGCAGAGGGAGGTTCCAGATGCCGTCCTTCTTCGAAGGCCAGATCTGGAAGTCGCCGGGCGAGCTCGCGTCGTAGCGCCATCCGAAAGCCTTGGTGGCGGGGAGCAGCGTCTCCTGGCCCTCCAGGCAGGGTGCCCGCCCGCCGACGACCTCGCGGGTCGGGTCGAACGGGAGGGGATCCAGGTCCTGGTAGCCGGTGTTGGTCTTCCAGTTCTGCACGAAGGAGTAGAACGCGTCGATCTCCTGGGTCCACTCCGCGGTGCTCCAGTCGCCGCCTCCCTTCTTCCCGCAGAAGTGGCCGTTGAAGTGCGACCCGATCTCGTTGCCGTCCTTCCACGCCCCGCCGAGCTGCTCCAGCGTCATGCGGATGTGCTCGCGTGTGGGGTAGGAGATCGCTGCGGCGCCGGCCTTGTGCTGGGGCGGCCGGTACAGGCTGCTGCGTTCTTCCGGGAGCAGGTAGGTGCCGGTGAGGAAGAACGTCATGTGGGCGTCGCTCTCCTTCGCCACCTGCCGGAAGCGGGAGAACATCCGGTCATCGCCCTCCAGTGCGCCGTCCCACGAGAAGACGACGAACTGGGGCGGCTTCTGACCCGGTTTGAGCCTCTCGGGCTTGAGCTGACGGGGCTGGGGACCGGTGTAGGAGGTGGAGCCGTCTCCCAGGATCCTGACCTTTCCGTCCCAGTCCTCCGTATCGGCCTTCTTCGCGTCGTCGCGTTTCTGCCGGGCGGGAGGCTTCGGCTCAGCAGCGGTCCTGGTGGCCTGGCGGGGCGTCGCGTCGTCGGATGCACCGCCGGAGGGCACCAGCACGAGGGCCGCGCAGAGCGACGTGGCGAGGCAGGCCACCAGTCCTGCGGTGGCACCGGGACGGGCGCGGATCCGGACGGGTATTCGGTTCATGCCGGTCCGGTCGGCGAGTATCGCGGCGCGTTCGGCCAACGTCGTGCGTGGTGCTCCGCGGCGGTTGTCGTGTTGTCCGGTGTCCCGCCGGCCCTGGTCTCGGCCGGTGGCCCGCCGGCCCTGGTCTCGTTCGGTCACTTGGATACGGCCTTCATGTAGCTGGTCCAGATCCGGGCCGGAAAGTCCCTGCCGGCCGCCGGGTCGCCTCCGAGCCCTTTGAGTGGTAGCGGTGCGAGGCTCTTTGTCAGGTTCATCCGGTACGTGACGACGGCGGTGGACGCCTCGGGCGTGTAGCCGACGTACCAGTGCGCCGTCTGGTCCTGTGTCGTTCCGGCTCTCCCGGAGGACGGCGCTGCAAAGGTGTCGGCGCTCGTCCCGCTTCGGGCGAGGGAGGCGGTGATCTCGTCGGCCACGGCGGGTCTCATGGCGCGGCTGACCTTCGGACGGGTCAGCGGGACCGACTCGCCGTTGCGGGTGACCTTGGCCACCGAATACGGAGTGGTGTGCGAACCGTGAGCCGCGAACGTCCCGTAGGCGTTGGCCATGCGTATGGCGCTGGGAGTGGAGTTGCCCATGGAGAACGCGGGGACGGGGGGCCCGAAGCTGGACGCGAGCAGCCCGGAGCCCTCGGCGATGCGGCGGACCCGGTCCAGGCCCACGTCCATGCCTAGCTGGAGAAAGGGTGCGTCCACGCCCCGGGCCAGGGCGTCGTGGAGGCCGATGCGGCCGTAGGAGCGATCGCCCTCGTTGTGGCCTTTGACCATCCTGCCCGAGCGGTCCCAGTAGGGGCCTTCCGGCGTTGTGACCGGAAGGCCGTCGTCGCCGTCGTAGGGGGTCGAGGGTGCGAGGGGGGTGCGAGGAGCACCGCGCTGGTGCGATACCCCGTACTCGAGGCCGGCGGCGTAGACGAACGGGGTGAAGGCCGATCCGGCGGGCACGGTACTCGCGTTGGATTCGTTGAAAGCCTGCTTCTGGAAGTCCGGTCCGCCGTGGACGGCGAGTATCCGTCCGTCCGGAGAGACCGAGGCGGCTCCGAAGCGGGTGTTCCGGTCGGCCTTGCGGCTCCGGGGATCGAGCCTTTCGCGGGCTTGCTGCACGGCCGTGGTGAGTGCTGCCGTCCGCTGCTTCTCGAACGTCGTGTAGATCTGGTAACCACCCAGATCGAACCGGGAGTCGGGGATGCGCCCCGCGCGCTTGGCGTACGACTCGGCGAGCGCGACGAGATAACCGTCCTGCCCGCCCGCGTTGTTCGGCCTGGGGGGTTCCTTGGGCTCGGGAAACGTGGTGTACCGAGCCCGCTCGGCCGGACTCAGCCTGCCGATCCTCACCATACGGTCCAGCGTCCAGCTCCAGCGCTTGATGGCGCGTTGCCGGTTGTCGGGGTCGACGGCAGGATCATAGAGCGAGGCCCCCTTGAGCAGGGAGGCGAGGAAAGCACCCTCACTTGCATTGAGCTGGGTGACCTCCTTGCCGTAATACGCCTGCGAGGCGCGTTGCAGACCGTAGGTGCCACGCCCGAACCAGCTGGTGTTCAGGTACCCCTCGAGGATGGTGTCCTTACTCAGTCGGCGGTCCAGCTTGACTGCGAGGAGCATCTCGGTGAACTTGCGTGAGAAGGACTGGTCCTGCGAGAGATAGACGTTCTTGACGTACTGCTGGGTGATGGTGGATCCGCCCTGGGTGTCGCCCTCGCCCACAGTGCGCCACAGTGCCCGGGTGATCCCTTTGGTCGAAATGCCGTGGTCCGAATAGAAGTTGGCGTTCTCAGCCGCCAGTACGGCCCACCGGACAGACTCGGGAATCTTCGACAGGGGCATCTCCTGGCGACTCACCCAGCCGGTACGGGCCATGGGGGAGCCGTCGGCCCAGTAGTAGACGGTGTCCTGCTGGGTGGCGAACGAGTTGAGGTCCTCAGGCAGGTCCGTACGGGCGTAGGCGACGCCCACCACGGTCGTGAGTGCGGCTGTGCAGATGAGGAACGACGCGAGAGAGAGCCGCCACGAGGGCACCCATCTCCGCCATCGGTGCCGACCGGCCCGCGGATAGTCCGGCCGCAGACTCAGTCGCGAGCGCGGCCCGCACTCCTTTCTGCGGCCTCCCCCTCCGGACAGCGGTGCCTTTCGCACGACACGAACAATCGAACCTAATGTGTGACGCTTCGTCATACCGCCCAGCCATGAAAGTCCTGGCCCGGCTCGCACACCGCGGCCGCGCCCTTACGTGTGAAGTGGTCATGCGCTCGTCTGTCCCGGTCTTCGTGGCCGCCCGTCCGGGGGCTCCTGGAGGGCGTCACCGCACGCGGCTGGCCAAGGAGTCGCAGGCGTGTCGGAATCACCGTGCCGGCAGGCCCGGTTGTCGGAACAACGGGGCTTCCCTACGCCCGACTCCCGGCTGCTGACGGGACGTAAGGCGGAAAAGCTCTCCGTGGGACTACAGGTCATGCGCATCCTCGGGTTCAGCCCATGGGGCAGCTGATCGGACGGAACCACTCGGAAGATGGAGGCACATGACCCATCCCCACGAATCCGGCACATCCCTAGGCCAAAGCTTGACCGAGAGTCGCGTCGAAAGTCACGTAAAGATAACAGGCCTCTGTGGCTGTTCCTTCTCGGAAGTCACTCATCAGGCGCGCGGCCGCGGCCTACCCGGCCAGGGCGCGGACGGACGCACGCGCTCCGGGGCCGTCCGGTGTGGGCGCATCCGCGCGGACGACGGCCAGGCAAGGGTGCGTGAGCATGGTGAGGGTTCACCGGCGAGAGCAGGACGGGCACCGGCGGACCTCGTGCTCAGCCGTGGCGACTTCTGGCAGGTGCGGTTTTCAGCAGACGAGGCATGGCTGCCGCGACGGCGGCCCAGGATCCCGTTCAGAGCGAGTCGCCGTGGAAGTGGAAGAACTCCACGCCCACGGCGTGCCCTCGGGCGGATGGCGGATGGCGGATGGCGGATGGCGGGTTGTGCGGGGTTGCGCCGTGAGGTCTACCCGAACACCCGCCGTCCCGCCCGGTCGCTACCGTCTCGCCGCCGTTGCCGAGCAGCGGGGCGGCAGCGACCGCTCACCTCAGGGTCACCAGTTCTTGTGCTGGACGTCGCCGAGGCCGCAGAACGTGCAGGCGGGGCTCAGGAAGTCCTCCGTGCGCCGGAACTCCTCGTCGGCGAGGTGCCAGCGCAACCAGGCGGTGATGATGTGCTGGCCGTTGCGGGTGGCCAGTATGTGGTCGGTGTCGTTGAGAACGTTGAACCACACCGGTACGGCGGTGTTGGCGTAGTCACTCTCCATGTTCGCGGTGGCGAAGTCCTCGTCGCCGCCTACGTAGAGAGCCGGATTGCGCAGACCGGCCGGGCCGTTCCCGTCGAAGGAGCCGCCGGCCACGTGGATCGTGGTCTCGAGCCGCGGCTCGTCGGCTACGTCGAACGTACCGATCGACCCGCGCGAGTGGCCCCCGAAGGCCACCTCGGAGGTGTCGAGGTCCTGGTACAGCGGGCTGCTGGAGGCGGCGTTCTGGTCCTCCAACCAGTCGAGGGCATCGACCATGTAGGCGCCGCTGCTGGAGGAGACCTCGCTGTAGACGACGAAGCCGTGCGACGCCCACTGCCGCAGCATGTCCTCGTAGTCCGCGGGGTCTGACCCCGCTCCTGGGCCCCAGACGAGAATCGGGTGGTTCACACCGTTCTGGCCCGCGTTCGTCGGGTACACGAGCCACCCGTCGTTTCCGGGTCCCGCGGTGCTGTCGACGGTCACCGCGTACGGCCCCGGCGCCGTCACGTCCGTCACGGGAGGCAGGGAACCGGGAGGGGGGTCGGTCGGGCCCCCTCCGGCCTCGGCCTCGACGAGCACGTCGTCGACCGTGAGGGTCTCCAGGGCACTGTTGGCGTCCAGGGAGAACCGCAGCCGCAGCGTGCGGTTCGCGACCGAGGCAGGAAGCGGGAAGGAGACGCTGCCCGTGGCGGTGCGCGCCGACTCCAGCGCGGTGTAGGCGCCGCCGTCCACCGAATAGGCTGCGTTGAAGGACTCACCGTGGTCCAGACCTGAAGCGGCGCGAGTGTACGACACCCTCACGTCGCTGTATCCGGTGAGGTCGACGGACGCGGACGTCAGGGTCGGGTCGGAGCGCAGCGACCCGCTCAACCGGGCACCGTACGTGCCGGTGCTGACGGAACCGGAGGCGGTGAACGTGCCGAGTCCGTTGGGGAAGCTTTCGCTGTACACGGAGGCGACTGCGAAAGCCGGGGTCGTGGAGGCGCCGGTGGCGACCACGGCCATCGTGCTGGCGGCCACTGCGCCCAATGCTCGCAGGCGCCGGCTGAGGTGAGACATGTCCGATGTCCTTTCCAGGCTGCGCCGGTCGTCCGCTTCGGCGCTTCGTCGTGGCGGGCATGTGCGCGAGAGGTGTTCGTTCCGGACGGCCGGACGGCGCCTCCCGAACGGTCCTTGGCGATTAGAGCGGGAACCGTGCAAGAGGGCATCACGCAAATCACCGGTCTCCGGAGGGCAAGGGCCCCTCGACGTTCGCAAGTGCCCCTCGACGCTTTGATCCATGAGGGGTGGGGTGCTGCGGGATCCCGCCCGCAGATGTGAACGGTGCTCCTCGAAGCGCTGCGCCAGAAATTCGTTCTCGCAGGCATCGGCGGCGGACCTCATCTGTCACATTCTCGCGTTGCCATCCGTCAATGCAGTGACGGACGTCAACCGGCCCGTGCAACGAGCGCGCCGGCCACCCCCGATATGGAGGAAACGACGATGGAAACACGTGAGATCACGGCGGAGGTCCCCATGGTTCCGCGGATGCCCGAGGACCCCGCGGAACTCGTCCGCGAGTTGGCGGAGGTGTCGGCGGCGCTGTTCAAGGTCACCGGCAACGGTTCGGTACCGCGCTCCACGATCATGCTCGTCCAACTGCGTGCTGGGCAGATCGTCGGCAGCACCTACCTGACCGTTCTCCATACGGGCTTCCTGCGCAAGGCGGGGGAGTCGGAGGAGAGGATCACGTCGGTGGCGTCCTGGCAGGATTCGCCGTACTTCAATGGTGCCGAGCGTGCCGCGCTGGCACTTGTGGAAGCCGTGCTGCAGCCGTCCGCAGGCGGCGAGAGGGTCTCCGACGAACTGTATGCACAGGCAGCCGCCCACTATGAGTCCAAGGCGTTCGCCACGCTGATGTTCGTGATCGGCCAGGTCAACTTCTTCATCCCCGTAGCGCTCATCGCCAAGCCGGTGCCCGGACGGTCGTTCACCGATCCGTGGGCTTGAGACCGACCGTCGCAGAGCCCGACGTCCGAGCCCCGGACGGACCGGCGTGCGGCGTGGCCGACTGGTCGGCGCCTGGAGAACGTAGAGGCGTCGGCCTTCTCGTCCAGCACCACACCTGACCTGCAGCCCACCGGCCAGGTTCCCGTATATGCGGCCTTGGTGCTGCCTCTCCCAGGCGAGGGCAGCACCAAGGCCGCATGCATTCTGTTCCTCGGTGGCTTTCGGGTCCCGCAGTGCCCGCAGGGTCTCCCGTGGCCGTGGCTGCGGACGATCGGACAGGGGCCCCGTGGCAGTTGATGTGCTCGTGGACCAACGGGGACAGCCGGGATCAGATTTCCGGCCAGCTCGGGCTTCGTTCCGCTAGGGCCTGTCTTCAAAGGCTGTTGATGGGGCATCATGTGACGCATGGTGCG
The DNA here is from genome assembly GCF_045207585.1 of Streptomyces sp. NBC_00887. Classification (NCBI taxonomy): domain Bacteria; kingdom Bacillati; phylum Actinomycetota; class Actinomycetes; order Kitasatosporales; family Streptomycetaceae; genus Streptomyces; species Streptomyces sp. NBC_00887. Next base: position 2,267,080 of record NZ_CP108788.1, on the reverse strand, counting down.
GCGGCATGAGCTCTCGGACGACGAGTGGGACGTTCTGTCGGGGCTGCTTCCGCGGACGGGCACGGGGCGGCCCCGGCGGGACGACCGGGTGGTGCTGAACGGGATCGTGTGGAAGCTGCGGACTGGTTCGGCCTGGCGTGATGTGCCGGAGAGGTATGGGTCCTGGCGGACGTTGTACACACGTTTCCGCAGGTGGGCGCTCGATGGCACGTTCACGCGGATGCTTGAGGCCGTTCAGGCTCAGAAGGATGCGGCTGGGGACGTTGACTGGCTGGTATCGGTGGACTCCACGATCGCCCGCGCTCATCAGCACGCGGCCGGCGCCCGTAAAAAGGGGCAGGTCCCGCAGAAACGGCACACGCTCACGCCCTCGGACGATCCCGTGGCGGACTGACGACCAAGATTCACCTCGCCTGCGACGGCCGCGGCCGTCCGCTCGGCTTTGTCGTCACAGGCGGCAACATCAACGACTGCACGCAGTTCGAGCAGATCCTTGCGCAGATCAGGGTCTGCCGTCCAGGCCCAGGTCGACCGCGCAACCGGCCTGATCATCTCCTGGGTGACAAGGGATACAGCAGCCGAGGCATACGTAACTACCTGCGGAAACGCGGTATCCCGCACACCATCCCTGAACGGTCGGACCAGCAGGAGAACCGCCGCCGTCGAGGCAGCAACGGCGGCAGGCCGCCCGCGTTCGACAAGGAGCGCTACAAGCAGCGCAACGTCGTCGAGCGCTGCTTCAATGCGTTAAAGCAGTACCGGGCCATCGCCACCCGTTACGACAAAACCCGCGAATCCTACGAAGCGGCACTCACTATCGCGTCACTCCTGATGTGGATATGACCCTTTGAAGACAGGCCCTAGGCCCAGACATCGGTTCCGGGCCGACGGTTTCGCGCCGTCGGCCCGAAGTCCTCTCAGGCGCAGGTGAGGTTGCCGGGTGCGGTGGTGGGGCTGCCGGTGGCGGTGAAGCCGAACGTGGTCGTGCCGTTGGGAGCGGTGGTGGCCGACCACGGGGCGTTCCGTACCGTGACGGACCCGCTGGTCCCGGTGTTCACTGCGTTCCAGAGGCTGCTGATCGACTGGCCGACGGCCAGGGTCATCGGGTGCGGAGTGCGGATGCGGATTAGGTCTGGCGGGGGACCGCCGGGAGTGCCGTGACCGGGACGGCAGCGCGAGGACTCCCGGTGCGGGGCCGGGCGGACGCGGCACCAGGTGTGGGAGCGCTCCCGAGCTCAGGGAGGGGGTCAGGGCGAGACAGCGGGTGGACGTGAGGCACCTGTTGTTGGCCGTTCTCGCATGCTTCTGGGTACGCAGCGTGTTTGCCAAACCGGGACGCACAGGTGAAAGACGGTCACACGAACCGCCGTCGGGAGCCTGGCGCAACAGGGGCTTTCGGTCACTTTGGTAATTCCAAGCGAAACTTTCGAGTCGCGGAAGCGGCAGTAGCCGGGGGCGGGTGATCGTTCCGTTACCCCGCGGAGGGCAACCGCGCAGGCGGTTTCATGGTCGAACCGACGTGATCAGAAGACACCTCATCCCGCTGTGCGCCGCCGTCCTGTCGGCCACCCTGCTGATGACCGCCTGTGCCGGCGGCTCTGCGGACGACAAGCCCGCCCACCCGGTCTTCGGCGTGCCGGTCGAGCAGCAGCCCCGCCAGGCGCTGCTCGCGACCCAGGCAGCGCGTACCGCGAGCTTCACCCAGACCCTGACCTTCACCTCTCCGTCGGGTGACACGGTGCAGAAGACCTCGGGGCGGCTCGACTTCCCGGGCGGCCGGGCCGTCGGTTCGATCGACTGGGCGCTCGCCGAGGGCCTGCCGGACGAGGCCCAGGACGTGCTGCTGGGCGTCCGGCTGGGGGAGGACCGTTCCCCCGCGCTCACCCGGGTGGCGGTCGAGCCGGACACCATCCGGCTGCGTGCGGGCGAGGCCGGCTACTGGCTGCGTTACGAGGGTTCCTTCGACGCGTTCGGTACCGGCGCCGCGGTCGACTCGCTGCGGGGAACCGAGTCCGCGTTCGGTGGCACACTGCTGGAGATTCTCAGCGGGGCCCAGAAGGTGAAGGAATCGCCGGCGGCCAAGAAGGGCGGCCGCACCTACCTCGCGAGACTCACCGCATTCAACGCCCTGCGCCTGTTCCCCAAGGACCTGGGTTCCGAACTCACCGCCGACATCGATCCGAACGGTACGGAAACGCCTGTGGCGCTCACCCTGTCCACGGACGCCAAGGGGCGCATCACAGGGGCGGAGGCGGACTTCTCGGCCCTGCTCGACAAGAAGGACAGCGCACTGGACGGGGTGACCGGCTTGCGCGCCGTTCTGAAGGTGAGCGGTTTCGGGAAGTCCGCGCCGGTCATGCCGGCAGCGTCGGAGCGGACGCTCGACGCCAAGGGGGCCGTCACAGCGATCGGTGAGGTGAAGAAGGGCGGATGCGCCGATCTCACCACGGGCACCCGCACCCTCGACGTGGTGGTGTCCGTCCCCTGCGCACAGCCCCACGAGGCCCGCGTCTTCGCCCACGCACGCTTCGACGCCGCGTACCCGGGCAACAAGAAGGCGAAGCGGATGGCCGGCGACGCGTGCCGGGACGCGTACAGGTCGGCGCCCGCCGCCTGGACCCGGGAGGGAACCGAGAAGGGCCACTTCTGGTACACCTGGCCCGGTGAGGCCAGGTGGGGCGTAGGTACCGATCCGGTGGTCACCTGCTACGTCGAGACCCGGTGACGTACCGACCGTGCCGACGGTCGGCCGCAGAGGCATCCAACTGCGCTTCTGCCGCGCCCTGGTGCCGTCGGCCGACGACGTTCCTGTGACCACGGTGGCCGGCGCCTGCGGTGATCGTCCGCAGGCGCCTCCATCGACGACTTCCGCCGGGCTTGCGGGCACACGCCCGGTACGCACCGCCCCGGGAGCAGGGCGTGTGCTGAACGGCCCGACTCGGGTAATGTGACCCGTCCCGAGACCGGGACCGACCCAGGAGGTGAGACCCATTACCGCTTCAGCAGGCTGGGTGCTCACCACTCGCCGTCGCGTGCCCGACACGGCATAAGCGATCGCGGAGCGCCCATCGGTTTTCCCGAAAGGCTCCTCCGCATGCAGGAATTCGCTTCACCGCAGACCGTCTCCTCGATCGTCACCACGCTCCGTGCCGCCGGCTGTGTCTTCGCCGAGGACGAGACCGAGCTCCTTCTCTCCACCGCCGCCGGTCCGGCGGAACTCGCCGCCATGGTCGAACGCCGCGTCGCCGGTCTGCCGCTTGAACACGTGCTCGGCTGGGCCGAGTTCTGCGGACTGCGCGTCGCCGTGGACCCCGGGGTCTTCGTGCCCCGCCGCCGTACCGAGTTCCTCGTCCGCCAGGCCGTGGCACTCGCCGGGCGGAAGCCGGCCGTCGTCGTCGACCTCTGCTGCGGTTCAGGGGCGCTGGGTACGGCGCTGGCGGCGGCACTGCCGAACATCGAACTGCACGCCACGGATGTGGAACCCGCCGCCGTGCGGTGCGCGCGGCGCAATGTCGGTGAGCTCGGACAGGTCTACGAGGGCGACCTCTTCGAGCCGTTGCCCGGTTCGCTGCGCGGGCGCGTCGACGTTCTGCTCGCCAACGTGCCGTACGTGCCCACCGATGACGTCGAACTGCTGCCGGCCGAGGCGCGCATACATGAGCCGCGCGTGGCGCTCGACGGTGGCGGGGACGGCCTCGACGTCATGCGGCGCGTGGTCGCCGCGGCACCGGACTGGCTGGCGCCCGGCGGCAGCCTCCTCGTGGAGACGAGCGAGCGGCAGGCGGGGCGAGCCGCGGAGACGGTGGGCGGCAGCGGGTTGAGGGCGCGCGTGGTCGTCTCGGAGGAGCTGTACGCCACGGTGGTGATCGGGACCCGCCCCGTCCAGCCGGTGGCCGGGGCCCGCCCCGCGTAGCCGGTGGCCGGGGCCCGCCCCGCGCGTTCCCGCGCGGTGGGGGAAGCGCCGGGCAGTCAGGCGAAGCGCCAGCGGGTCTGGCCGTACGGGTCGCCCTTGGCGAAGCCGAAGGCCGTGCGGGGGGTCACCGCGAAGACCTCCGCACGGCCGCCGGCGCCGTTGGAGAACATGCCGTCGGTGACGCCGAAGTGCCAGTCGGCGCCGTACTTCGTCTCCCAGGCCTCGGCCAGCGCGATCAGGCGCTTCTCGTCCGTCACCCGGTCGGCCCGGCCCTCGACCACCACGTCGAAGCCCTCGTCGAGCGTGTTGGCGCCGGTGGTCAGGACGACCTCCGGATTGGCGGCCAGATTCTGCGCCTTGCGCTCCGCCGCGCCCGTGCAGAAGTGCAGGGCCCCGTCCGACCAGACCCCGATCAGCGGAGTGACGTGAGGGCGGCCGTCGGGGCGGACCGTGGAGAGCCAGTACAGCTCGGCGTCCGTCAGGAGGGCGACCGCTTCGGGCCACGGGCGGGCGGTGGCGTTCTCGCCGCTGTACCGGGAGTCCAGGGCGGTGTCCGGGGTGGCGTTCTCGTCCGGCATGACGGGCCTCCTGAGAGCCTTCGGCGTGATCGTTCCGTTCATCGTGCCTGCGAAGTACGGACTCCGCTCCCGCTCCGAATTCATCGGCGCACAGCTAGGCTCGAAGAGCGGACACGTGTGCGTCCGCGGGCAGGAGAACACGGGATGACGACGGTGCCTGGGCGCAGGAGCAGTAATTTCACCCGACTGCTGCGGCACGGTTTCACCGATCCGTCCGCAGCCGAACGGCTCCTGGAACTGCCCGAGCTCTCCTCCGTACGGTCCGATCCCGTCCTCTTCGACGCACTCGGTGCCACGTCCGACCCCGACCTGGCGCTGCACAGCCTCGTGCGGCTCGTCGAGGCGGAAGAGGCGGACGAACGACAGGTCCTGCTGGACACGCTCGTCACCGCGAAGCCGCTGCGGGACCGGCTCCTCGGCGTGCTCGGCGCCTCCGAGGCCCTCGGGGACCACTTGGCGCGGTACCCCCGCGACTGGCAGGTGCTCGTCACGTACGAGGCCATAGATCTGCACCCCGGCGTCGCCGAATTCGAACGCATGCTCGCCGACGCTGTCGACCCGGACTCGTTGCGCGTCGCCTACCGCCGTTCCCTGCTGTCGATTGCGGCCCGCGACGTGTGCGGCACCACCGACCTCGCCCAGGTCGCCGCCGAGCTGGCCGACCTGGCGACGGCCACCCTGCGCGCCGCGCTCGCCATCGCCCGTACCGCCGCCCCCGTCGACGCGGCCCGGTGCCGGCTCGCCGTCATCGCGATGGGCAAGTGCGGCGGGCACGAGCTGAACTACGTCTCCGACGTCGATGTGATCTTCGTGGGGGAGCCGGTGGACGGAGAGGAGGAGAACGGGGCCATGCAGGCCGCCACCCGCCTCGCCGCCCACATGATGCGGATCTGCGCCGACACCACCGTCGAAGGCACCATCTGGCCGGTCGACGCCAATCTCCGCCCCGAGGGCCGCAACGGGCCGCTGGTGCGGACCCTGAGCTCGCACCTCGCCTACTACCAGCGCTGGGCCAAGACCTGGGAGTTCCAGGCCCTGCTGAAGGCCCGGCCGGTCGCCGGTGACCCCGCGCTCGGCGCGGAGTACGTCGAGGCGGTGTCCCCGCTGGTGTGGCAGGCCGCCGACCGGGAGAACTTCGTCGGGGACGTACAGAAGATGCGCCGTCGCGTCGTCGACAACATCCCCGTCGACCGGGTCGACCGTGAGCTCAAGCTCGGGCCCGGCGGGCTGCGGGACGTCGAGTTCGCCGTACAGCTGCTCCAGCTGGTCCACGGGCGCAGCGACGCCACCCTGCACGCGGGCTCCACCCTGGCCGCCCTGCGGGCGCTCGCCGACGGCGGATACGTCGGGCGGGCGGACGCGGCGCAGCTGGACGAGGCGTACCGCTTCCTGCGCGCCATGGAGCACCGCATCCAGCTCTACAAGCTGCGCCGCACGCACCTGGTCCCCGAGGACGAATCGGACCTGCGGCGGCTCGGACGCTCCCTGGGGCTGCGCACGGATCCCGTCGCCGAACTCAACAAGGCGTGGCGGCGGCACGCCTCGGTGGTGCGGCGCCTGCACGAGAAGATCTTCTACCGGCCGCTGCTGGACGCCGTCGCCCAGCTGGCGCCCGGCGAGACCCGGCTCAGCGCGAAGGCCGCCGTCGTCCGGCTGGAAGCCCTCGGATACGCCGATCCGGCGGCTGCGCTGCGACATCTGGAGACCCTGTCGTCCGGGGTGTCCCGCAAGGCCGCCATCCAGCGCACGCTGCTGCCGGTCCTGCTCGGCTGGTTCGCGGACTCCGCCGATCCGGACGCGGGGCTCCTCGGCTTCCGGCAGGTGTCCGACGCGCTCGGCAAGACCCCCTGGTACCTGCGGCTCCTGCGGGACGAAGGCGCGGCGGCGGAGAACCTCGCCCGGGTCCTGTCCGCCGGCCGTCTCGCCCCCGACCTGCTGATGCGAGCCCCGGAGGCCGTCGCCATCCTCGGCGACCCGGAGGGGCTGAAGCCGCGCACCCGTGACCATCTGGAGCAGGAGGTGCTGGCCGCCGTGGGCCGAGCGGCGGGCGCCGAGGCGGCGGTCGCGGTGGCGCGCGGGGTGCGGCGCCGGGAGCTCTTCCGCACGACGGCCGCCGACCTGATCGGTTCGTACGGCACCGAGGAGAACCCCGCGGAACAGGACCCGGGCGCGCTCGTCGACCAGGTCGGCCCCGCGGTCACCGATCTGAACGCCGCCACGATCTCGGGTGCCCTGCGCGCCGCCGTGCGCGAGCAGTGGGGCGACACCCTGCCGACCCGCTTCGCGGTCATCGGCATGGGCCGCTTCGGCGGGCACGAGCTGAGCTACGGCTCCGACGCGGACGTCCTGTTCGTGCACGCTCCGCGGGAGGGCGTGAGCGACGAGGAGGCCGCCCGGGCCGCGAACACCGTCATCACGGAGATGCGCAGGCTGCTGCAGCTGCCGACCGCCGACCCGCCGCTGATCATCGACGCCGACCTGCGCCCCGAGGGCAAGAGCGGCCCGCTGGTCCGCACCCTGAAGTCGTACGAGGTCTACTACCGCCGCTGGTCGCTCGTCTGGGAGAGCCAGGCCCTGCTGCGCGCCGAGCCCATGGCGGGGGACGAGGAGCTGGGGCGCGCGTTCATCGACCTGGTCGATCCGTTGCGCTACCCCGCCGAGGGGCTGGGTGAGGACGCCGTCCGCGAGATCCGGCGGCTCAAGGCGCGCATGGAGTCCGAACGGATACCGCGGGGCGCCGACCCGACGCTCCACATGAAGCTGGGCCGTGGCGGGCTGAGCGACGTCGAGTGGACGGTGCAGCTGCTGCAGATGCAGCACGGCTGGGTGGAGCCGGGACTGCGGACGACGCGTACGCGCGAGGCACTGGCCGCGGCGTGCGCGGCGGAGCTGATCCCGGTGGAGGAGGCGCAGACGCTGGACGAGGCGTGGGTGCTGGCCACACGGGTGCGCAACGCGGTGATGCTGGTACGGGGGCGGCCGGGCGACACGTTCCCCTCGAACCCGCGGGAACTGACGGCGGTCGGGCGGTACCTGGGGTACGAGCCGGGGCACGTCGGGGACATGCTGGAGGACTACCGGCGGATCACGCGGCGGGCGCGGGCGGTGGTGGAGGAGCGGTTCTACGGGGCGGGGTGAGGCAGATCAAGCCCCTTGGGGGTCCCCCCGGACGAAGTCTGGGGGAGATCGAGGAGCGGGGTCCGGTGGGAGTCCCGGGAGGGGGTCAGCCGGAGTTCCGTGGGGCCGAGTGGGCAGGGGCCGGGCTCGGCTGGGCGGACGGGTGCGGCACGTCGGTGCGGGTGCGGGTGCGGCGTGCCAGGACCGGCCGCAGCGAGCGCACGCGCCCACGGCCCCCCGCGGTCGCCGGCCGCCGTGGCAGCCGGTGCGGCAGCCGCCCGTACCAGGCGTACGAGATCGCGTAGCCGAACGTCAGGCAGGCCATGCCGCCCACCGCGTCCAGCCAGAAGTGGTTCGCCGTCGCCACGATCACGACCAGCGTCGCCACCGGGTAGAGCAGGCCCAGGATCCGCGCCCACGGGGCGGTCGCCAGTGCGCAGATGGTCAGACCGCACCACAGCGACCACCCGATGTGCATCGAAGGCATCGCCGCGTACTGGTTCGACATGTGCTTGAAGTTGCCCGAAGCCATCGAACCCCAGGTCTGGTGCAGCATCACCGTGTCGATGAAGCCCCCGCCGCTCATCAGACGCGGAGGTGCCAGCGGGAAGAGGTAGTAGCCGAGCAGGGCGACGGCCGTCGTCGAGAAGAGGATCAGCCGGGATGCCGCATAGCGGCCGGGATGACGGCGGAACAGCCAGATCAGCACACCGACGGTCACGACGAAGTGCAGCGTCGCGTAGTAGTAGTTCATCGACACGATCAGCCATGTCACCGAATTGACGGCCCGGTTGACCGTCTCCTCGAAGGCGAGCCCCACCGTGTGCTCGAGGGACCAGATCCAGTCGGCGTTGCGCAGGGCCGCGGCCTGCTGCTCGGGTACGGCGTTGCGGACCAGCGAGTAGAGCCAGTAACTGACCGCGATCAGCAGGATCTCGAACCAGAGGCGGGGGCGGCGCGGGGACCGCAGCGAACGCAAGGACCACGATCGCGTCCGGCCGACGACCTGTGTCGATCCGGTGGCCGCCACCTCGTCAACGATGGGTGAGGGGTTGGCCGCCATGCGGTCTTCCTGTGTGGTCACGTGCGAATCACCCATAGGCGCAGAGTCTGCCAGATACGTCTCCCTCTGCCCGATGATCCTCCGGTCGGGTTCCGGTCGCACATTCTGCACCTCAACGACGAGGGTGGGATCCTGGGGCGGGGCCGGGCCCCGAAGCCGTCGAGCCGCGAACGACCAGCTCAGGCATGAAGACGAACTCGCTGTGCGGGGCCGGCGTACCGCCGATCTCCTCCAGCAGCGTACGCACCGCCGCCTGACCCATCGCTGTCACGGGCTGGCGGATCGTGGTCAGCGGCGGATCGGTGAACGCTATGAGGGGCGAGTCGTCGTAGCCGACCACCGAAAGGTCGCGCGGCACTTCCCGCGACATCCGGCGGGCGGCCCTGATCGCGCCGAGCGCCATCATGTCGCTCGCGCACACCACCGCGGTGCAACCGCGCTCCATCAGCGCCGAGGCGGCCGCCTGACCACCCTCCAGCGTGTACAGAGAGTGCTGTATGAGCTCCTCCACCGCTTCCGCGGTGAGGTCGAGCTGCTCCCGCATCGTGGCGTGAAATCCCTCGATCTTGCGGAGAACGGGAACGAAGCGCTTCGGGCCGACCGCGAGACCGATGCGCTGATGCCCCAGCGACACCAGGTGCGTCACCGCGAGCCGCATCGCGGCGCGGTCGTCGGGGGAGATGAAGGGCGCCTGCACCTTGGGCGAGAAGCCGTTGACCAGGACGAAGGGAACACCCTGGGCCCGCAGTTGTTCGTAGCGCTGCATATCGGCCGAGGTGTCGGCGTGCAGACCGGAGACGAAGATGATGCCCGAGACGCCGCGGTCGACGAGCATCTCGGTGAGCTCGTCCTCGGTGGAGCCGCCGGGCGTCTGGGTCGCCAGCACCGGGGTGTAGCCCTGCCGGGTCAGCGCCTGGCCGATCACCTGGGCCAGCGCCGGGAAGATCGGGTTCTCGAGCTCGGGCGTGATCAGGCCGACGAGGCCCGCGCTGCGCCTGCGCAGCCGGACGGGGCGTTCGTACCCGAGGACGTCGAGCGCCGCGAGGACTGATTCACGGGTGGTCGCTGCAACACCGGGCTTGCCGTTCAGTACGCGGCTGACCGTAGCTTCGCTGACCCCCGCCTGAGTTGCGATATCGGCAAGCCGTGCGGTCATGAGGGGACTGTACCGGGCGCGTGTCGTATTGCCCACCATGCGCAGTATTCGGACGACCCGGCCCGGGAGCCCGGGCCCGTGGGTGTCTCCGCAGCAACATCTTGCAAGGCCTTGCGGGCGCCGTCGGCTGCTCGCAGTCGGATCGTCGTACCGCGTGGAGACGGGCCCTGGCCTGGTGTGGGCAGGGATGCGAGGCTCCCGTCAAGAGGCTTGACGGCAACCTTGCGGACACGCCAATGTAACGATCGTCGGAGCTTGCAGAAATCTTCCGCAAAGTCTTTCGGTCGTCTTTCATCCTTGTTACGTTCACGTCGACCCGGCGCCGCGACGGAGCGGTACGGCAGTTGAAGGAGTTCAGATGCGACGTGGCATAACGGCCACCGCCCTGGTCGCGGCCCTGGCGCTTGCGGCAACCGCCTGTGGCAGTGACGACGAGACCGGCGGCAGCAAGAGCTCGGGCGAGCTCTCCGGCACGGTGACCTGGTGGGACACCTCGACGGTCGGCAGCGAGGACAAGGTCTTCAAGAAGATTGCCGAGGGTTTCGAGAAGAAGCACCCGAAGGTTGACGTCAAGTACGTCAACGTGCCCTTCGGTGAGGCACAGAACAAGTTCAAGAACGCGGCGCAGGCCGGCGCCGGTGCTCCCGACGTCATCCGCTCCGAGGTCGCCTGGACCCCCGAGTTCGCCGACCTCGGTTACCTCGCCCCGCTGGACGGCACCGCGGCGCTGAAGAACGAGAAGGACTTCCTCGAGCAGGCCGCCGCGTCGACCAAGTACAAGGACAAGACGTACGCGGTCCCGCAGGTCATCGACTCCATGGGCATCTTCTACAACAAGAAGATCTTCGCGGAGGCCGGTGTCGAGGTCCCCGCGAGCATCGCGGACCTCAAGACCGTCTCCAAGACGATCAAGGAGAAGACCGGCAAGACCGGCCTCTACCTGCGCGGCGACGACGCGTACTGGTTCCTCTCCTTCCTGTACGGCGAGGGCGGCGACCTGGTCGACGCCTCCAGCAAGTCCGTCACGGTGGACAAGCCCGAGGGTGTCAAGGCGTTCGAGACCGTCAAGGACCTCGTCGACTCCGGTGCCGCGAAGACCGACGCCACCGACGGCTGGGAGAACATGCAGTCGTCGTTCAAGGACGGCAAGGTCGCGATGATGATCAACGGCCCGTGGGCCGTCGCCGACACGCTGACCGGCAAGGAGTTCGCCGACAAGGCCAACCTGGGCATCTCCCCGGTGCCGGCCGGTTCGGCCTCGCAGGGCGCCCCGCAGGGCGGCCACAACCTCGCCGTCTACGCGGGCTCCAAGAACCTCGACGCCTCCTACGCCTTCGTCGAGTACATGACCTCGGTGGAGACCCAGGCGCAGACCGCCGGTGAGCTGAACCTGCTCCCGACCCGCACCTCGGTGTACTCCAAGCAGGAGGCCGTGGACAGCGAGATCGTCGGCTTCTTCAAGCCCGTCGTCGAGACCGCCGTCGAGCGCCCGTGGATCCCGGAGACCGGCAGCCTCTTCGCGCCGCTCGTCACCGAGTACACCAAGGTCCTCACCGGCCAGACCACGCCGGAGAAGGCCGCGTCCACGACCGGCGACTCCTACCGCAAGCTCCTCAAGGGCTGGAAGTAACTCAGGAAGGCAGGCCGACTGATGGCTGTCCACACCAGCCAGTCGGTGGCGAAGGCCGCGGGCGACACTGTCGCCCGCGGCCGGAGCCGCGGTACTGGTAACCCCCCGCCACCGAGCAGGCTCCGGCGGGCCATGTCGGTCCACTGGTACGCCTGGACCATGGTCGCCCCCGTTGTGATCGTCATCGGCGTGATCATCGGCTATCCGCTGGGTCGCGGCATCTGGCTGTCGCTGACCGACGCGAACGAGCGCAACGTCGCACGGTCCATCGGTGTCAACGAACTGCCCGCCACCTACAAGTTCGTGGGCGTGGACAACTACGTCGACGCTCTGACGGGTACCCAGTTCCTCGGCACGCTCGGCTGGACGCTGGTGTGGACGGTCTCCTGCGTAGGCATCACGTTCTGCCTCGGCATGGGCCTCGCCAACATCCTCAACCGCCGTATCGCGGGGCGCTCCGCCTACCGCATGGCCCTGATCCTGCCCTGGGCCATTCCCGGCTTCGTCTCGGTCTTCGCCTGGCGCTTCCTCTACAACGAGGACCGCGGGCTGCTCAACAAGATCCTCGGCGGCGGCGGCATCGACGGCATACCGTGGCTCAACGACCCCACCTGGGCCAAGTTCTCCGTCATCGCCGTCAACGTCTGGCTCGGCGTGCCGTTCATGATGGTCGCCCTGCTCGGCGGACTGCAGTCCATACCCTCGGAGCAGTACGAAGCCGCCGAGATGGACGGTGCCACCGCCTGGCAGCGCTTCCGGCACATCACGCTCCCCGGCCTGCGCCCGGTGTCCACCACGGTGATCCTGCTCTCCACCATCTGGACCTTCAACATGTTCCCGGTGATCTTCCTGCTGACCCGCGGCGGACCCGGTGAAGCCACCCAGATCCTGGTCACCCAGGCCTACAAATTCTCCTTCGAGATCAGCCCGCGCGATTTCGCGCAGTCCTCCACCTGGGGCGTGCTGATCCTCGTACTCCTGATGCTCTTCGCCATGGTGTACCGGCGAGTGCTCCGCACGCAGGGAGACAACTGGTGACCACTTACACGGAAACCTCCGCCCGGCACGCCGCCCGCAAGCCCAGGAAGCGCGGCGACCGCTCCCCGGCCGCGTCCGTGGCCCTGCACGTCACCCTGATCGTCGCGTCCGTGATCGCGGTCTTCCCGGTGCTGTGGGTCCTGCTGACCTCGCTGAAGCCCGCCAAGTTCGCCACGACGACGGACTTCTTCAAAGAGACGACGTTCGAGAACTACACGAACCTGATCAAGGACACCGAGTTCCTGAGCTGGTTCGGCAACTCCGTGGTCGTCGCGGGGCTCTCCACGGTCATCGGTGTCTTCGTCTCCGCCACCACCGGGTACGCCGTCAGCCGCTTCCGCTTCCCCGGCAAGCGCGGGCTGATGTGGACACTGCTGATCACCCAGATGTTCCCGGTCGCCGTCCTGATCGTGCCGATCTACAACATCATGGCGGGCATCGGTCTGCTCAACCAGCCGGCCGGACTCGTCATCACCTACCTCACCATCTCGGTGCCGTTCTGCGCCTGGATGATGAAGGGCTTCTTCGACACGATCCCGCACGAGATCGACGAGTCGGGGCAGGTCGACGGCCTCACCCCGTTCGGCACGTTCTGGCGGCTGATCCTGCCGCTCGCCAAGCCCGGCCTCGCCGTCACCGCCTTCTACTCCTTCATCACCGCCTGGGGCGAAGTGGCGTACGCCTCCGCCTTCATGGTCGGCGACGAGAACCTCACACTCGCGGGCGGACTGCAGAAGTTCGTCAACCAGTACGGAGCCCAGTGGGGCCCGATGACCGCGGCGTCCGTGCTCATCGCCATCCCGGCCGCGCTGGTCTTCCTCTTCGCGCAGAAGCACCTCGTCACCGGCATGTCCGCCGGAGCCGTCAAGGGCTGACGCGCCCAGTCCGCACGACCGCACGCAACGTCACGGCGGCGCCGGCTCCCCGACCCGGTCCCGGCGCCGCCCCCACCCAGACACCCCAGGGACGACATGACCCAGCACCTCGCTGCCCCCTCCACCGGCACGTCCGACGACGCCCCGGGCCACCGCACCGGCTGGTGGCAGGACGCGGTGATCTACCAGGTCTATCCACGGAGCTTCGCCGACGGCAACGGCGACGGCATGGGCGATCTCGCGGGCATCACCGCACGGCTCCCGTACCTCAGGGACCTCGGTGTCGACGCCGTCTGGCTCAGCCCCTTCTACGCTTCACCGCAGGCCGACGCGGGCTACGACGTGGCCGACTACCGGGCCATCGACCCGATGTTCGGCTCGCTCCTGGACGCCGACGCGCTGATCCGCGAGGCCCACGGCCTGGGCCTGCGCATCATCGTCGACCTGGTTCCCAACCACTCGTCCGACCAGCACGAGTGGTTCAAGCGCGCCATCGCCGAGGGCCCCGGATCCGCCCTGCGCGAGCGCTACCACTTCCGTGCGGGCAAGGGTGCCGACGGCGAACTCCCGCCCAACGACTGGGAGTCCATCTTCGGAGGACCCGCCTGGACCCGGACCACCGACCCGGACGGCACCCCCGGCGAGTGGTACCTGCACCTCTTCGCGCCCGAGCAGCCCGACTTCAACTGGGAGCACCCGGCCGTCGCCGACGAGTTCCGCTCGATCCTGCGCTTCTGGCTCGACATGGGCGTCGACGGCTTCCGCGTCGACGTCGCCCACGGCCTCGTCAAGGCCGAGGGACTGCCCGACCTCGGCACGCACGATCAGCTCAAGTTGCTGGGCAACGATGTCATGCCGTTCTTCGACCAGGACGGTGTGCACGAGATCTACCGCAGCTGGCGCACCATCCTCGACGAGTACCCCGGCGAGCGGATCGCCGTCGCCGAGGCATGGACCCCCACCGTCGAGCGCACCGCCAACTACGTGCGCCCCGACGAGATGCACCAGGCCTTCAACTTCCAGTACCTGTCGACCGCCTGGGACGCAGCGGAACTGCGCAAGGTCATCGACTCCTCGCTCGACGCGATGCGTCCGGTGGGCGCCCCCACCACCTGGGTGCTCTCCAACCACGACGTCACCCGCCACGTCACCCGCTTCGCCAACCCGCCGGGCCTGGGCACCCAGATCCGTACGCCCGGTGACCCCGTCACGGGGCTGCGCAGGGCCCGCGCCGCGACGCTGCTGATGCTGGCGCTGCCCGGCTCCGCGTACGTCTACCAGGGCGAGGAGCTCGGCCTGCCGGACGTCACCGACCTGCCCGACGAGGCGCGCCAGGACCCGTCGTTCTTCCGCGCGGAGGGCCAGGACGGCTTCCGCGACGGATGCCGGGTGCCGATCCCGTGGACCCGCGGAGGCAGCTCGTACGGCTTCGGCGACGGCAGCAGCTGGCTGCCGCAGCCCACCGGGTGGGGCGAGCTCTCCGTCGAGGCGCAGACCGGTGTGGAGGGCTCCACGCTGGAGCTGTACCGCGCCGCGATCGCCGCCCGCCGCGAGCAGCCCGGGCTCGGCGCCGGCACGGACGTGGACTGGCTGGACGCCCCCGAGGGCGTGCTCGCGCTGGGCCGCTCCGGCTTCGTCTGCACGGTCAACACCACGGGCGCCCCGGTACGGCTGACGGCCCCCGGCACGCTGCTGCTCGCCAGCGCCCCGGTCGCCGTCGACGGCGACACGGTGGAACTGCCCGCGGACACCGCGGTGTGGTGGACGGTGTGACCGTCCCCGCACCCAGGACCGGACCGGCGCTGCGGCTCTCCGACATCGCCGGTCAGGCCGCGGTCAGCGAGGCGACCGTCAGCAGGGTGCTCAACGGGAAGCCGGGCGTCGCGGACACCACGCGTCAGCGGGTGCTCGCGGCCCTCGACATCCTCGGCTACGAACGCCCCGTACGGCTGCGGCAGCGCAGCGCAGGGCTGATCGGGTTGGTGACCCCCGAGCTCACCAACCCGATCTTCCCGGCGTTCGCGCAGTCCGTGGAGCAGGTCCTCGCCGGGCACGGCTACACGCCCGTGCTCTGCACCCAACTGCCCGGCGGCGCCACCGAGGACGAGCTGGTCGAACAGCTCGTCGAGCGTGGCGTCGGCGGGATCGTCTTCCTCTCCGGGCTGCACGCCGACACGTCGGCGGACCCGGCACGGTACGCCGCGCTCAGCGACCGCGGCGTGCCGTTCGTGCTGATCAACGGCTACAACGAGCGCATCAGCGCCCCGTTCGTCTCGCCCGACGACACGGCCGCCGTACGGATGGCCGTCGGGCACCTCGCCGAACTCGGGCACCGGAAGGTCGGCCTGGCGATCGGACCGCTGCGCTACGTGCCCTCCCGGCGCAAGCGCGACGGGTTCGTCGACGCGGCCGTCTCCGTGCTGGGCATGGACCGGAGCGAGGCCGAACTCATGGTGTGCTCGACGCTGTTCAGCGTCGAGGGCGGCCAGGTCGCCGCGGGCGCCCTGCTCGACCGGGGCTGCACCGGCATCGTCTGCGGCAGCGACCTGATGGCACTGGGCGTGGTCAGGGCAGCCCGGGGCAGGGGACTGGACGTCCCGCGCGACGTCTCCGTCGTCGGCTTCGACGACTCGCAGCTGATCGCGTTCACCGACCCGCCGCTGACCACGGTGCGCCAGCCGGTGCAGGCGATGGCCGCCGCGGCCGTGGGGGCACTGCTGGAGGAGATCGCCGGAAGTCCCGTGCAGCGCACGGAGTACGTGTTCCAGCCGGAGCTCGTGGTGCGCGGGTCCACCGCGGCGGTGCCGGTCGTCTGAACGAGCGGGAAGCGGGGCCGGGTCCGGAGGGGGGACCCGGCCTTTCCCGTGCCAGGTCGGAGCGCCGGTTCAGCCCGGCAGCGCGTCCGCGAGCTGCGTCAGCTCCTCCGGGCCCAGCTCGAGATCCGGGGCCCGCGCCGAGTCCCTGACGGAGGCCGGGCGGCTGGCTCCCGGCACCGGGACCACCGTCGGGGATCGGCTCAACAGCCAGGCCAGGGCGATCTGCTGCGGGCTCACGCCGCGCTCGGCCGCGATGCGCTGGAAAGCGGTGCCGGCGGAGGTCGGGCCCGAGGGGCCGTCCAGGGAACTGCGGGAGATGCCACCGAGAGGGCTCCAGGGCAGGAACGCCAGGCCCAGCCGGGCGCTCAGGCGCAGTTCGGGCTCGGTGTCACGGACGGCAGGCGAATACCGGTTCTGTACCGAGACGAGTCCGTCGCCGAGGATCTGATGCGCCCGGCGGATCTGGCGGGTGGTCACGTTCGAGATGCCGGCGGCACGGATGGTGCCGGCGTCGAGCAGTTCGCGCAGGGCGCCGACGGACTCCTCCCAGGGTACGGCCGGGTCCGGCTTGTGCAGTTGGTACAGGCCGATGGCCTCGACCCCCAGGCGCTCGGCGGAGGCTTCGGCGGCGCGCTTGAGGTGGGCGGGGGTGGCGTCGGCGGTCCAGCTGCCGTCGCCGGGCCGGCCGCGGCCGCCCTTGGTGGCGATCAGGACGCCGGACGTGTCGCCGCCGTAGCGGGCCAGGGCCCGGGCGACGAGGAGCTCGTTGTGGCCCACCTCGCCGGCGTGCCAGTGGTAGCTGTCGGCGGTGTCGATGAGCGTGACTCCGGAGTCCAGCGCGGCGTGGACGGTGGCGATCGCCCGAGACTCCTCCGGGCGGTTCTCGATGGACAGCGGCATGGCGCCCAGACCGATGGCGCTGACGGCGGTGCCGGCGATGCTGCGGTACTTCATGGTGGGCGGTTCCCTACGCGGCGGGGGTGGCGGACGTGCTGACGGTCTCCGCGACGGCGCCGGGCAGCCAGTCGGAGACGGCGGAGAAGGTGAAGCCCAGCCGCTTCGCACGGGTGTTGCTCATCGCGTAGTGGCGGTCGACGGAGAACGGCGAAGCCGTCCCGCCCGCCGGGGCGGTCCGGTAGACGGGCTCCCGGCCGGTCTGCGCGGCGACGACCGCAGCCAGTTCACGCACGTCGAGCAGGCCGTCGGAGCAGGCGTTGACCGGACCCGTGAAGTCGGCGGCGGTGGTCGCCCACAGCAGCAGGTCCGCCAGCTCCCGGTAGTGGATGAACACCGTCGGCTGCGCGTTCGCGTGCACAGCGATCTCTTCGCCCCGGCGGACCCGCTCGGTGTAGTGCGCCAGCCGCCCGGTGAACTCCCGCGCACCGCCGCCGAGTACATGAGCGCTGCGCACGGAGGCGAACGCGAAGCCGCCGTCCCGGGAGAGGACGGCCTCCGCCTGGCGCTTGCCCTCGGCGTAGTGCGTCTCCAGGTACGCCTCGTCCTGCCAGGGCAGGTCCATGGCCACCAGCCAGGTGTTCGGGTCCACGTTCTCCTCCGGCACCGGGGTTCTCGCCGGCACGGCCGGCAGCGCGGCGGTCGCCGGGTCGTAGACCTCGATCGTGGACGTCATCACGTAGCGACGGGTACGGCCGGCGAAGACCCGGGCGGCGATCGCGGCCTGCACCGGGGTGTAGCAGACCTGATCGACGACCGCGTCGAAGGTGCGCGAGCCGAGCGCGGCTCCGAGAGCGGCCTCGTCGTCGCGGTCGACGACGAGGTGCTCGACGCCGACAGGCGGCCGGGTGGAGCCGCGATTGATCACAGTGACCTGATGGCCGGCCGACCGCAGGCGCTCGGCCAGGAGCTTTCCGAAGTACCGGCTTCCGCCGATGACGCAGATCCTTTGCATGCCCCCATCCTGGAGACCTATCGTCATCAGCAGAAGTGCTGACCTCCTGATGACGTATTAAGGAAAACTGTTGATCGATGTGCAGCGGCTCCGCGTCCTGCGTGCGGTGGCTGACCACGGCAGTTTCAACAGGGCAGCCGTGGCGCTCCGCCTCACCCCTTCCGCCGTCTCCCAGCACGTCGCGGCGTTGGAGCGCAGCCTCGGTGCCCAGGTCGTGACACGCAGCACGCGTGGGGTGACCCTCACTCGGGCCGGCCAGATCATGGTCGGGGCGGCCGAGTCCGTGGCAGCCGAGCTCGAACAGGCGAAACAGCAGGTCGAGCGGCTCGGTACCGGCCGCGTACAGCTCACCGTCGCCACCTTCACCAGCGGCGGCAGGCACTTGCTGCCCGGCGCTCTTCCCCGGCTCACAGCAACCCATCCGTACACGCTGCTCCACGTCAGGGAGGGCGAGCCCGAAGACACCTTGCCCCTTGTCCGCCAAGGCGCCGTCGACGTCGCACTCGCCTACCACTTCGACGGGCCGCTGCCCGTGGGGACGGGTACGGGTTCCAGCCTGCACTGGACCCCGATCCTGGATGATCCCCTGCACGTCGTCATGCCGGAGGGGCATCGACTCGCCGACCACCAGTCGCTCGACATCGCCGAACTGGCAGCGGAGCCCTGGGTTCTCGGCTGCCTCAAGACCGAGGCGTACCTGCGCCGTTACGCCCAGCGGGCGGGTTTCGAACCGGAAGTGCGCGGCACCACGACCGACTACTTCTTCGCCCGGTCGCTCGTCGCCGCGGGAATGGGAATCTCCCTCATCCCCTCCATCGCGCTCGTCCCGACGGTGCCGGGTGTGCGCGCCGTCCCGATCACGCCACCGGCTCCGGCCCGGCACATCGGCGTGGCCACGCTCGGCCGCCGCCGCGACCACCCACACGTCGCGACGTTCATCGAGGCCCTCCGCGAGCAGGTGAGGCATCACCAGGGCACCGACGAGTTGTGCCGACGGCCTGTAACGTAGCGATCTTCGGTCGGTGCGACCTTCCGGAGTCACGAAGGCGACAGCCCATGACCCCTACCGACCGGACACCGGCACGACTCCGCCTCGATGCCGCGCTGCACGGCCTCACCGGAACCTTCCGGGGGATGACGGCCGCCCCGGACGAGGACAACTGCGAGTGCCACTGGGGCAGCGCCGAAGACCTCGCCCGGCTCAAGACACCGGACGTGGTACTCGACCCGGACCTGCTGCGGCGCACGTGGCAGGCGATCGACTGGCGCGATCACGGGGCTGTCCTGCGCCGCATCCTGCCTCAGTTCGCGACAGCTCTCGTCGGTGGCCAGGTGGAGCCGATCTTCGACATGGGGGACGTCGGGCAGTCCTTCGGGCGCGGCAGGTGGCAGCGATGGCCTGGAGATCAGGCCGCTGCCGTCCGGGAATTCCTGCACGCATGGTGGGCCGACAGCCTCACGGCGCCCGACACCGTCGTTCCGGCGCACGACGTCTTCGCCCTGTGCGCCGAGGCCTCGGGCACGGTGACTCCCTGGCTGGCCGTATGGGACAGGGAGAACCGTCCCACGGCGGACCGGCGGCTGGTGGAAGCCGTGGATCAGTGGGAGTTCGACCTGCTGGGAGGCAAACTCCCTTGGTACGCCTGGGATCACGACGAGAAGAGGATCATTGAGCTGAGCAACTGGCTGGCCGACCGTGCCCCCGCACGTCTCAGCTCGCAGGGCGCTCCCGAAGAGATGCACCACTGGGTACGGTTGCTCGGCCTTCCCGGGCCCGCCCGCTGGGAGGACCCGCACTGGCCGGGGTACACCTACTGATCCGGGCGGCCGGTGAACGGGCGGTTCCGCACGGGAGAGGCCCCGGCATCGGCCCGGGATGGGCCGGCGGGGAAGCGATGTCGGGGCCTCTCCACGGCGTGACCGGCCCGGCCGGCCGGGCGCGTGGGGCCCGGCGTACCAGGACCCCCGGCCGACCGGGCCGGAGTCGGGATGAATTTAACAGTCCCGCAATATCTTGCGAAAGACCTTGCAGGAAGAAATCTCCAAGATTTCGCGGATGTGAGCAGGATGTAATCGCGCCATGTCCAGGGGGTTGACCCGGCCAGGTCAGGCTCGTACCGTCTGCTCGCACGCAGGTTTTGCATTCTTGCTGCAAGAACCTTCATGAGCCTTTAGGGCACGGCGCGTTGCCATGTGAGGCTGCTCCGCCATCCCCGCATTTCCCCCACCGCAGGAGGAAAGACATGGCACGCAGACCACTGTCTGCCACGCTCGCCCTGGTCACAGGTGCTGCCGTTCTCGTCATCCCCACCGGGCTCGGCGCCGCAGGTACCGCCCAGGCCGCGCCGCCCGGCGACAAGGACGTCACCGCAGTGATGTTCGAGTGGAAGTTCAACTCCGTGGCCAAGGCCTGTACGGACAGCCTGGGTCCGGCCGGCTACGGCTTCGTCCAGGTCTCGCCGCCCCAGGAGCACATCCAGGGCGCCCAGTGGTGGACCTCGTACCAGCCGGTCAGCTACAGGATCGCCGGACGGCTCGGTGACCGTACGGCCTTCGCCAACATGGTCAGCACCTGTCACGGCGCGGGCGTCAAGGTCATCGCCGACTCCGTCATCAACCACATGTCGGCCGGTTCGGGCACCGGCACGGGCGGCTCCTCCTACAGCAAGTACGACTACCCGGGCACCTACTCGGCCGGCGACATGAACGACTGCCTATCGCAGATCAACAACTACGGCGACCGGGGCAACGTCCAGAACTGCGAACTGGTCGGCCTGGCCGATCTGGACACCGGCGAGGACTACGTGCGCGGCCGGATCGCGACGTACCTCAACGACCTGCTCTCCCTCGGCGTCGACGGCTTCCGCATCGACGCCGCCAAGCACATACCGGCCGGCGACCTCTCCCACATCAAGTCCCGGCTGAGCAACACGGGCGTCTACTGGAAGCACGAGGCGATC
This sequence comes from Streptomyces sp. NBC_00887, assembly GCF_045207585.1. Taxonomy (NCBI): domain Bacteria; kingdom Bacillati; phylum Actinomycetota; class Actinomycetes; order Kitasatosporales; family Streptomycetaceae; genus Streptomyces; species Streptomyces sp. NBC_00887. The sequence continues at coordinate 2,246,025 of NZ_CP108788.1, read as the reverse complement.
TACGGAGCGGGCGAGGCCGTGTCGCCCTCCGAGTACCTCGGCAGCGGTGACGTCCAGGAGTTCCGCTACGGCCGCAGCCTCAAGCAGGTCTTCAACAACGAGAACCTCGCCAACCTGAAGAACTTCGGCGAGGGCTGGGGCTTCATGCAGTCCGGCAGGTCCGCCGTCTTCGTCGACAACCACGACACCGAGCGCGGCGGCGACACCCTCAACTACAAGGACGGCGCCAACTACACCCTGGCCAACGTCTTCATGCTCGCCTACCCCTACGGCTCCCCGGACGTCCACTCCGGCTACGAGTGGTCCGACAAGGACGCGGGCCCGCCCAACGGCGGCCAGGTGACCGCCTGCTACAGCGGCGGCTGGAAGTGCCAGCACGACTGGCGCGAGATCTCCTCCATGGTCGGCTTCCGCAACGCCGCCCGCGGCCAGGCCGTCTCCAACTGGTGGGACAACGGCGGCGACCAGATCGCCTTCGGACGGGGCGCCAAGGCGTACGTCGCGATCAACCACGAGGGCTCCTCGCTGAGCCGCACGTTCCAGACGTCGCTGCCCGCCGGCGACTACTGCGACGTCCAGTCCGGCAACGGCGTCACCGTCAACGGCTCGGGGCAGTTCACCGCCACCCTCGGCTCCAACACGGCGATCGCTCTGCACGTCAACGCCCGTACGTGCGCCGGTGGCGGTACGACCGACCCGGACCCCGGTACCGGCCAGTCCGGCGCCTCCTTCGGCGTCAACGCCACCACCCAGCTCGGCCAGAACATCTACGTCACCGGCAGCCAGGCCGCCCTCGGCAGCTGGGCCCCGGCAAGCGCGCTCAAGCTCGACCCGGCGACGTACCCCGTCTGGAAGCTCGACGTCAGCCTGCCCGCAGGCACGGCGTTCGAGTACAAGTACCTCCGCAAGGACGCGAGCGGCAACGTCACCTGGGAGAGCGGCGCGAACCGCACCGCCACCGTGCCGGCCTCCGGCAAGGTCACGCTGACCGCCGACGTCTGGCGCAGCTGACTTCACCGCTCGGCGGGCCGGGGACGCGCGGCGGTGCGTCCCCGGCCCGCACCAGCTCCACCAGGACCCACCCCTGAAAGTCGAGGAGAACCCGCCCGTGTCCCGAACCACCCTCCGGCGGGGGGCCGTTGCCGCACTGTGCGCGGCGCTGCTGCCCGTCGTACCGGCGGCCACCGCAGCCGCCGCACCCAGACCCCCGGCCCCGCCCTCGGACGCCGCGCTCGCCAAGGAGCCGGCCAGGCACGACCTGACCCGTGAGCAGTTCTACTTCGTGATGCCCGACCGGTTCGCCAACGGCGACACCTCCAACGACCGCGGCGGGCTGACCGGCTCACGGCTGGAGACCGGCTACGACCCCGCGGACAAGGGCTTCTACCAGGGCGGCGACCTCAAGGGGCTCGCCGACAGGCTCGACTACATCAAGGGCCTCGGCACCACCGCCATCTGGCTCGCCCCGATCTTCAAGAACCGCCCCGTCCAGGGCACCGGCGACAACGCCTCGGCCGGCTACCACGGCTACTGGATCACCGACTTCACCCAGGTCGACCCGCACTTCGGCACCAACGCCGACCTGACGAAGCTCATCGACAAGGCCCACGGCAAGGGCATCAAGGTCTTCTTCGACGTCATCACCAACCACACCGCCGACACCGTCGACTACGCCGAGAAGAAGTACGGCTACAAGCCCAAGGGCGCCTTCCCGTACCTCGACGAGGACGGCCGCCCCTTCGACGACACCCAGGGCGTCGCGAAGACCGACGAGGACTCCTTCCCGTACACGCCGGCGAACACCGGCAAGAAGGTCCCGTCCTGGCTCAACGACACCACGATGTACCACAACCGGGGCGATTCGACCTACGCGGGCGAGTCCACCGAGTACGGCGACTTCTCCGGCCTCGACGACCTGTGGACCGAGCGCCCCGAGGTCGTGTCCGGCATGGAGAAGATCTACGAGAAGTGGGTCCGCGACTTCGACATCGACGGCTTCCGCATCGACACCGTCAAGCACGTCGACCTCGACTTCTGGACCCAGTGGGCCACCGCCCTCGACGACTACGCGGCGAAGCACGGCCGTGACGACTTCTTCATGTTCGGCGAGGTCTACTCCGCCGACACCGCCATCACCTCGCCCTACGTCACCAGGGGCCGGCTCGACTCGACGCTCGACTTCCCCTTCCAGGAAGCCGCCCGCCAGTACGCCTCCCAGGGTGCCCCCGCCTCGAAGCTCGCCGCGGTCTACGGAGACGACTACCGCTACACCACGGACAAGGCCAACGCCTACGAGCAGGTGACGTTCCTCGGCAACCACGACATGGGCCGGATCGGCACCTTCCTGAAGCAGGACAACCCGAAGGCCTCCGACGCCGAACTCCTCGACCGCGCGCGCCTCGCCAACGAACTGATGTTCCTCGGCCGCGGCAACCCGGTGATCTACTACGGCGACGAGCAGGGCTTCACCGGAGCGGGCGGCGACAAGGACGCCCGCCAGACGCTCTTCGCCTCGAAGACCGCCGACTACCTCGACGACGACCAGCTGGGCACCGACCGCACGCACGCCTCCGCCGCGTACGACACCCGGCACCCGATCTACCGGTCCATAGCGGCCCTGTCCGAGCTCACCCGGGAACACCCGGCGCTGCGTGACGGAACCCAGACCGAGCGGTACGCGGAAGGGTCCGTGTACGCGTTCTCGCGTACCGACACCAAGCGGCCGTACGAGTACGTCGTCGCCACCAACAACGGTGGCGAGGCGAAGACCGTCGAGCTCGCCACCGGGTCGGCCGGCATGAACTTCCGTACGCTGTACGGCGGTTCCGCAACGGTCCGCAGCGGCAGCGACAAGACGATCAGCGTCACGGTTCCCGCGCTCTCCAGCATCGTGCTCCGCGCCGACAAGCCGGTGGGCGCCCCGGCCACCAAGCCCTCACTCACCCTGAAGGCCCCGGCCGCCGGAGCCACCGGCACCGTCGAGATCACCGCGGACGTGGACGGCGGCAGGCTCAACCGGGTCGTGTTCGCCGCACAGACCGGCAACGGGAAGTGGCGCACCCTCGGCTCCGCCGACCACGCGCCGTACAAGGTCACCCAGCACCTGGACGACTCGGTCGAGGCCGGGACCCCGCTGCGCTACAAGGCCGTGGTCGTCGACCGCGCCGGCCGCACCGCGAGCGCCCTCGCCACGACGACCGCCGGACAGGCACCGCCCGCGCCCAAGCCGGTCGCCGTCGAGCGCGACCAGGTCGTCGTCCACTACAAGCGCGCGGACGGCGACTACGAGGGATGGCAGCTGAAGTCCGGCGACAGCACCGCCGACTTCATCGGACGCGACGCCTACGGCGCCTTCGCCTGGATCGACCTCGCCGAGGGCACATCGTCGGTCCCGTACACGGTCGAGAAGGCCGGCACCGCCGACGGGCCCGAGCGCACCGTCGACCTCGCGAAGACCGGCCAGGTCTGGGTCGAGCAGGGCAAGGACGGGCAGGCCACCGAGGCGCCCGACGGAGCCAACCCGCCGCAGGACACCTCCAAGGCCGTCCTGCACTACCATCGCGCCGACGGCAACTACGACGGCTGGGGCCTGCACACCTGGACCGGGGCCGCCGCGCCCACGGACTGGGCCAAGCCCCTGCTGCCCGTGAAGACCGACGCCTACGGAGCCACCTACGAGGTGCCGCTCACCGACGGTGCCACCTCGCTCAGCTACATCCTCCACAAGGGCGACGAGAAGGATCTCCCCAGCGACCAGTCCCTGGACATCGCCTCGTACGGACACGAGGTCTGGATGCTCGGCGGGAAGCCCGGCTACCTGCTGCCCCAGACCGGTGGCGCGCCCACGCCCGACCTCACCAAGGCCGAGGCCCAGTGGATCGACGCGGACACCGTCGTCTGGAAGGTGAAGGCCACCGACGCCACCAGTCAGCAGCTCGTGTACGCGAAGAACGGCGGGATCTCCGTCGTCGACGGCGCCCTGACCGACGAGGGCCAGTGGCTCCGGCTCAACTCCGCCGAGCTCACCGACGCGCAGAAGGCGAAGTACCCGCACCTCAGGGACTACCCGGCCTTCACCGTCGACGTCCGCGACCGGGACCGGGTCCGGGAGTCCCTGCGCGGCCAGCTCGTCGCCACCCAGCGCGCCGCCAACGGTGCCCTGCTCGCCGCCACCGGGGTGCAGACCGCCGGAATCCTGGACGGCCTGTACGGGAACGCCGCCAGTGGTGCCGACCTCGGCCCGGTGTTCCGCAAGGGCAGCCCCACGCTCTCCGTCTGGGCACCCACCGCAGTCAAGGTCTCGCTCGAACTCGACGGCAAGAGCGTCCCGATGCGGCGCGACGACCGCACCGGCGTCTGGTCGGTCACCGGGAACAGGAGCTGGAACGGCAAGCCCTACCGGTACGCCGTGGACGTCTGGGCGCCCACCGTCCAGAAGATGGTCACCAACAAGGTCACCGACCCCTACTCCACCGCTCTGACCGCCGACTCCGCCCGCAGCCTCGTCGTCGACCTCGACGACCCGAAGCTGGCCCCGAGCGGCTGGTCCGGCCTGAGGAAGCCCGCCGCGGCCCCGCTGCGCGACGCCCAGATCCAGGAACTGCACATCCGCGACTTCTCGATCGCGGACGGGACGTCGAAGCACCCCGGCGAGTACCTGGCCTTCACCGACACCCGCTCCGACGGGATGAAGCACCTCAAGGAACTCGCGGACTCCGGCACCGGCTACGTCCACCTGCTGCCCGCCTTCGACATCGGGACCATCCCGGAGAAGAAGTCCGACGAGGACAAGCCCGCCTGCGACCTGTCCGTGTACGCCCCCGACTCCGAGGAGCAGCAGGCCTGCGTGGCGAAGGCCGCGGCCAAGGACGGCTTCAACTGGGGCTACGACCCGCTGCACTACACGGTCCCCGAGGGCAGTTACGCCTCCGACCCCGACGGTACGAAGCGCACCGTCGAGTTCCGGCAGATGGTGCAGGGGCTCAACGGCGCCGGCCTTCGGACCGTCATGGACGTCGTCTACAACCACACCGTCGCCTCCGGCCAGGACGACAAGTCCGTACTCGACCGGATCGTGCCCGGCTACTACCAGCGGCTCCTGGAGGACGGCACCGTCGCCACCTCGACGTGCTGCGCCAACACCGCGCCCGAGAACACGATGATGGGCAAGCTCGTCGTCGACTCGATCGTCACGTGGGCCAAGGAGTACAAGGTCGACGGCTTCCGCTTCGACCTCATGGGACACCACCCGAAGGCCAACATCCTCGCGGTCCGCAAGGCACTCGACGAGCTGACCGTCGCCGAGGACGGTGTCGACGGGAAGAAGATCATCCTGTACGGCGAGGGCTGGAACTTCGGCGAGATCGCCGATGACGCCCGCTTCGTCCAGGCCACGCAGAAGAACATGGCCGGCACCGGCATCGCCACCTTCTCCGACCGGGCCCGCGACGCCGTTCGCGGCGGCGGCCCCTTCGACGAGGACCCCCGTGTCCAGGGCTTCGCCTCCGGCCTCTACACCGACCCCAACACCTCACCCGCCAACGGCACCGAAGCCGAGCAGAAGGCCCGGCTGCTCCACTACCAGGACCTGATCAAGGTCGGCCTGACCGGCAACCTCGCCGACTACACCTTCACCGACACCCAGGGCCGCACGGTCAAGGGCTCGGCCGTCGACTACAACGGGGCCCCCGCCGGATACGCGGCGGTGCCCGGCGACGCGCTCGCCTACGCCGACGCCCACGACAACGAGTCGCTGTACGACGCCCTCGCCTTCAAGCTCCCCGCGGACACCCCGGCCGCCGACCGGGCCCGCATGCAGGTCCTCGCGATGGCGACCGCCGCACTCTCGCAGGGCCCGTCGCTCTCCCAGGCCGGCACCGACCTGCTGCGCTCCAAGTCGCTCGACCGCAACTCGTACGACAGCGGCGACTGGTTCAACGCGCTGCACTGGGACTGCCGCGAGGGCAACGGCTTCGGCCGCGGACTTCCGCCCGCCGCCGACAACAAGGACAAGTGGGCCTACGGGAAGCCGCTGCTGACCGCTTCCGCGCTCACCCCCGGGTGCGCACAGATCACCGGCGCCTCCGCCGCGTACCAGGACCTGCTCACCATCCGCACCACCGAGAAGGAGTTCGACCTCGCCACCACCGAACAGGTACAGGGCGCTCTGTCCTTCCCGCTCTCCGGGAAGGACGAGACACCCGGGGTGATCACGATGCGCCTGGGCAAGCTGCTCGTCGTCATGAACGCCACCCCGGGTACGCAGAGCCAGGACATCCCCGAGCTGGCCGGCAAGGCGTACGCGCTGCACCACGTCCAGGCGGCGGGCGCGGACGCCGAGGTCAAGAAGTCCTCGTACGAAGGGAAGTCGGGCAGCTTCACCGTCCCGGGACGCACGGTCGCCGTGTTCTCCCAGCGCTGACGCCCCCGCTTCCCCCTGGCCGGTCTCCGGCTCCGCGCCCCCATCGGCGCGGAGCAGGAGGCCGGCCGGTCCCGTTCCACGGGGATTCCCTTGTGCGGATGGCCCGATCACGCGAAGCTGAAGGCGTACACGTCCGTGCACGCTGTACATGTATGCGTACACGCCCGCACTCGCAATCAGGAGCGCTTGATGCCGCAGATCACCGTCGACTACTCCGCCGAGCTCGACGACACCTTCGACCGCCGCGGCTTCGCGCTGGCTCTGCACCCGCTCGTCGCCGAGACCGTGTCCACCAAGGTTGCCGCCTGCAAGACCCGGTTCCGCCGGGCCGAGGACTCCGTCGTCGGCGACGCCGCGACGGGCGACACCATCGTGAACGTCTCGATCGCGATGCTGCCCGGCCGCACCCCCGAGATCAAGGCACAGCTGACGGAAGCCGTTCTGGAGCTGCTGGCCGGACACCTGAAGCCCGTCGACGGCCTCACCGTCCACGTCTCGGCAGAGGTCCGGGACCTGGATGCGTCCTACCGCAAGGGTTAGGGCCTAAGGCCTTTCGTTCGGATCATGCCGGGCTCGCGGGGTCCGGTGCACGCTCCCCCAAGGCCTTAAGGGCCAGGGGGGACCCCCTCCGGCGTTGTCGTCGGTCGCCGACCTCCCCGAGCTCTCGGCTTCGCTCGAGCAGGGGAGACCCCATCGCGTGGGCTCCCTCCTCCGCCTTGCGGCGGCACGCACCGGACCCCGCTCCCTGATCCGGCCTGATCCGAACGAAAGACCCTAGGGCTGCCGCTGCGGCGGGACGGCGGGTGCGGCGGGCGCCAGGACGGAGAGACGCGTCAGGAGATCTCCGAAGGGGCCGTCCGCCGGCTCCTGCGCGAACACCCGCAGCATGATGCCCGCCATCTCCTGGTCGTACGCGGCGCTCACCGCGGCCAGTGCCGCGAAGTCGTGCACCAGCTGCAACTCCAGTTCGGCACGCGGAATGCGCCGCCCGTCCAGCCAGAGCAGGGCCGTCGACTCGGCCAGCGACACCCAGGACCGCACCACGAGCTCGAGCCGGGCGGGCGGGACCTTGACGCCGAGGTGGGCGATGATCTGCTCGTACGCCGCCTGCCGCACCCCGTCGATCAGGACGTCGGCCGTCGACGAGCCGCCTGCCGGGCCGCCCCGCATCAGCGCGGCGAAGCCCGGCCCGTGCTCCTCGACGAAGTCGAAGAACCGGCCCATCACCCGCAGCAGCCTTGCCCCCAGGGGCCCTTCGTGCGCCTCCAGGAAACGGCCGGCCAACTCGTCGGCGGCACGCCCCAGCGCCGCCTCGTACAGGCTCTGCTTGCCGGGGAAGTAGTGGTAGACGAGCGGACGCGAGATGCCGGCCGCAGCCGCGATCTCGTCGATCGACACGTCGTCGGGGGAGCGGTGGCTGAACAACTCCAGCGCGACGCCGATCAACTGCTGCCTGCGCTCGTCGACGCCCATCCTGCGCCGCACTCCGGTCGTCATACCCACAGCCTAACGGGGGCCGGACCACGCCCGCTCAGCGCAGGGCCCTCACCCGGCTGCCGTCCGTCAACACCCCGTCGAGCCGCGCCCGGTCGCCCGCCCGGGCCCGCACAGCCAGCAGACGCCCGTCCGCCCGGCCCCTGACCCCGCCCGTCGCGGACAGGGACGCGAACTGCCGGGAACCGGCCGCGAGTACGTACCAGCGCCCGCCGTCCGACTTCCACAGCACGCCCGCGAGAACCTGCGGTCGGCGCACTCCGCAGTCGGGGGAGTCCTCGGATCGCGCCGCGACCGCGCCCGGCGTACCGGTTCCGCCCGAAGGCCCGGGCGGCGCCTGGAACTGGGCCAGCACCCTGCTGCCCGTGCCCCGCCAGGTCTCCGCCCGGGTGCAGAGCCACAGGGCGGCCCCCTCGCCCTCGGGCAGCGGCTGTTTCGCGTACGGCCAGGAGTTCACCGACCGGACCCCGCGCGAGCGCACGGCCGGCAGCAGACAGGCGGTGCGCGCCCAGCTCTCCCGTTCGGACCGGCCCGACACATCGTGCGGGGCCGACGGCGCACCCGAGGTGAGGCGGACCGGTGTCAGCTCGCCGAGATCCGACAACAACCGGACCGCTGTGCCCTCCCGCACCTCCAGGGCGTCCCAGGAGTGGCAGCCCGCCGAGGCCGCGGGGCCGGTCAGCGCAGCCGTCACCCCGTGCCGGTCGCGGCGCAGGGGCCGCGCGGCGCCGTGCGGCGCGAGCAGATCCCGTACGGCGGCCTCACGCACCCAGGGCGCCGTCAGATAGCGGATCCGGCCCTTGCGGCGCTGCACGACGAGGGCGCCCGCGGTCACCGAGTCGGCGCCGTCCACCCGGGCGAAGTCGAGCGCGGCACCCCCGGCCGGATCGGCGTTGCGCGGCTCGGCGTAACGCACGATCCGCAGCCCGTCGTGGAACAACACCACCGCCGCCGCGTCGACCTCGCCCGCGTACAGGAGTTGCGGGGGGCCCATGGGCGGGCCGACAGGTGTCCCGGGTGTCGCCGACGAGGCCACCGCACGGCCCGGGCGCGCCCAGGTGGCGAGGGCGCGGCCCAGCAGCCGGGTGTCATCGGTCCGGTCGCCCCGGGCCGGCCAGGCCGTGAAGTCCCTGCGGGCCGAGCTCCGCCAGAACCCGGCGGGCACCCGCCGCACAGCGGCCGGATCCAGAGCCTGTTCGGCGGCGGCGCCACGGGTGTGGGGCGGCGCGGAGGCGGAGCCCGGGCCCAGGCCGTCGCCCGGCATCAGCAGCAGCGTCCCGCACACCAGCAGCGCGCCGAGCCCGGCCGCGACGGCCCGCCCGCGCCGTCGGCGGCGCGGCAGATCCGTCGGACGGGCCTGCAGGGAGCACGGGTCGAACTCGGGCGAGGCGAGCAGTGCGGGGGACCCCGCGAGCCTGTCCGCCTCCAGCAGGGCGGCCGGGGGGTCGGCGACCCCCGCCGCACCGAGGACCCGGCACACCTCCGCGTCCGCGAGCCCTTCGAGGCCGCGCAGCACATGGGCGGCCCGGCAGGGTCCCGAGACCTCGGCCAGGGACTGCTCCAGGGCCAGTTCCTCGGCACCGCAGGAGTGCGGGAAGAGCCGCAGTCCCCACGCCTGCGGCAGCAGGGGCGGCAGCTGCACGCGCCGGGGCCGGGCGAACCGCCGCAGCGGCTGTCCCGCCTCCAGCGCGGAGCGCACCACCCGGAGCCGCAGATATGCGTAACCCCGCTCGGCCGAGTCGGCTCCGGCAGCATGGCGCGGCCCCGGAAGAGCCGCCTCAGGCGGCGCGCTGCGTGACCGGGGCAGGGAGCGCTGGGCGAGCCAGTGTGCCGTCAGTACCCGGCGGTTGCGGCCGAACGAGGGCGGCAGCACGAGATATCCGATCCTGACCAGCCGCGCGTAGTGCTCGACGAGTGCGGCCTCGGCCCGATCCGTATCGGCCTGTTCCGCGCAGGGGCGGCCGGCGGACGACGGTACTGCTCGTAGTGGGGGCACATTCAGCAGAACGAGCGAATGGTGCGATGGTCACTCCGGTACGCCCGGGGGCGCACGCCCCGGCCGGCCGTCGCACGCAGTTGAGCCCTTGGCCGCAATCCGTAGTTCCGCCGCACCGGGAGGGGACACCGGGGCACGATGGCCGGATGGTGAAGCAGCTTGAGTGGCGACGAGGACGAGGCCGGGGCCCCCGGGCCGCAGCGGCCGTACTTGCGGGGCTTGCCCTGCTTGCCGCCTGCGGCGAGGGAGCGGACGGCGACGACAAGCCTGCCGTGCCGCCGACCGCGACCGGGACGTTGGAGCAGCTGGCGACGAAGGCGCGCTGCGAGCCGAACCTGCAGACCGACGCCCAGGAGATCCGGCAGGCCAACTGCACCACCGGTGACGGGCGTTATGTGCTGGCCACCTTCGCCACCGACCGCGGCCAGCGGGAGTGGATCAACGAGGCCAACGACTACGGCGGTTCGTACCTGGTCGGCCGCAGGTGGGTCGCGGTCGGTGACGCGGAGGTGGTCGCAGCACTGCGCGGCCGGCTCGGGGGGACTGTGGAGACCGCCTCGCCTCACCACTCGGGGAGCAGTGGCAATGGGGGGAGCGAGGGCGGGCACTCCGGTCACCACGGGAGCTGACCGCGCAGGAACGGGGGGAGGTGCCGCTGCGTGTGGGGGAACGGGGGCGTCAGGGCCGCGTCAGCGGCACTTGCGCCCGCCGTTGACGCAGCTCACCACCTTCTTCATCAGCTGGTCGTCGAACACGTTGATGAAGTCACCGTGATCGGTGACGGGCTTGTGCAGCTGCTCCGGGAAGGAGTCGACGGCGAAGCCGGGGCCCGGCGGCACGTCGTACACGATGCGCTGCACCAGTTGCGGAATGGCCCGGAAGCCGTTCGGGCACCGCCCGTCGTCCTGGGCGAACGCCACGTGGGTGCGGTGGTTCGCACTGTCGGTGTTCTGGCCGTCCCAGCAGCTCTGGAAGGCGAAGGAACGCACCACCTGACTGCCTTCCGGGCAGATCGGATACTTGTCCTTGAGCTGCCTGTCCTCGAATCCGGTGCAGCTCCAGGACGCGTTGGCGTTGGCGTCGCCGTTGACGAATGCCTTGGCGTCACCGGTGATGATCCGCAGGAAGCGCGGCATTGCCGTGACCTTCCCGGCCGGGGAACCCACGAATTTCAGCGTGACCTGCGACGGGGTCTGAATCTCTCCGATGTTCTGGTCCTTGCCGCCGCCGTCGGCGCCCACGTCGTTCTCGTCCTGTCCGTTCTGCAGGCGCAGGACCGGCCAGTAGTACGTGGATTTGTCGCCCTGATTACGGCAGGTCGATTCACCGCCGGCCAGATCGTCATCGCTGGAGAAGGCATCCGTGGCCTGATTTCCGACGTAATCGTGCATGTGGTGAGCACCGTTGCTCACTCCGGGTGCGGCAATGACGTTGTCAGGGTTGAATTTGCCGTTCTCGTTCCGACCGCAGTCGGTGGTGAACGTACCGCGGGAGGCGCCCCGGCGGTTTCGGGGCCTGTCGACATTGGGCTCGATGGACTGGATGTCGACAAAGTCGGAGGCTTCGGGGCCATTCCCTTGCTGGCCGCCGTCCCCGCCCTGGTCGTCGCCGCCGTCCTGGCCACCGTCCTGACCCTGGTCGGCCCCTTGATCGGCTCCCTGGTCGCCGCCGCCCTGGTCCTGGCCGCCGTCCTGGCCGCCGTCCTGACCCTGGTCCGCGCCGTCCTCGCCCCCCTGGCCGCCGCCCTGGTCGTCGTCGTCATCGGCGCGCAGACTGCACGGCGCGAGGCCGTTCAGACCCTGCGGCCGCTGCGCCGCATTGCGTTCGATGGCGATGCCGATCCGGTCGAGACTGGCTGCCCGCTTGTTCTTCAGCGGGCCGAGCACCGAATTCTCGGCAAGGTTCGGGTCCTGTGCGATCTGCTCCTTCCGGTCCGCGAATTGCCTGTAGGCGTCAGTGATCTGTGTATCCATTGCCGCGAGTTCGCGGTCGACCTCCGGGCGTGCCTGTTCGGGCACGTCGGGGAGGGCGATTCCCGCGTCGGGGCAGTCGATGGTGGACATCTGCCGGCCGGCGTTCCGGGTGCGGTCGGGGGGTGAGCCCCACGACCCTTCTCCCGCGCTTGCGTAGACATTGACGGCGACCAACCCACCTCCGCCCAGAACGAGAGCGACCGAAGCGACAATCGCCCGGTTGGCGAGTGTCGAACGTTTCTTGCGCGATGTGCGTCCCATGGAACTCCTCTGCTTCGAGGGAGAAGCGTGACGTCCCATACGGAGCGGGCACCCGGCCCGTTCAGAACACTGTGGAATTCGTGGGAATCTCCATGCCCAAATCGACCCGAACACCCGGAACGGTCCATACTCGACTCTCAGGCGAAGGCGGCCAATCGGTCATCCACCGGTGCTCCCGTCATCCGGTTGGCCAGCGTCGACATCGTGTAGGCGCCGATGCCGAGGACCACTTCCAGGGCATTGCGGGGGGTGTGGCCCAGCGACAGGAAGTCCTGCAGCGCGTCCTCGCCGACCGCGCCGGCCGTCGCGAGGACGGCGAGGGTGAACCGGCGTACGCCTTCCAGTCGTTCGTCCGGCAGGGTCTGCGGCTCGGCGGCGCGCAGGGCCGTGATGAGTTCCGGGGCGGCGTCGAGTGCTGTGAGCCTCGCCGTGTGCATGGCCACGCAGATGTGGCACGCGTTGCGGGTTGCCATCGTCATGACGACGACCTCGCGCGCCAGCGGATCCAGCGTGCTCGCCTCGAAGGTCGCGCTCGCCTGGAGGAAACCGTCGAGCAGCTCCGGCGAGGTGGCGAGTCGGGCGACGGCGGACGGGAGGTGGCCTCCCTGCTTCTTCGCCACGGCCTCCATCGTGCGCCGGGCGGCGGGCGGTGCGGAGTGGAGGGTGTGGTCGGGGAACGAGGGTACGGGCATGGCGGTCCTCTCGCGGTAAACTCGACAATGTGATTGACGAAAAGGTAAACCAGGTTGTCGAAGTGCGCAATGGCTGAGCCGGAGGAGGAGAGGGCGGGAGCCGGTTTCGAACTGCCGATATTGCTGTTCGCCGGATTCCGTTCGATCATCGACGAGTTGCACCACGGGCTGGCCGCGCACGGACACCCGGACGTACGTCCCGCCTACGGCTTCGCACTCCAGGCAGTCGGGCGCGACGGGGCGAGCGCCAGCGAGATCGGCCGGCGGCTGGGGGTCTCCAAGCAGGCCGCGGGCAAGACCGTCGAGAAGCTGGAGGGCCTCGGATACGTGGAACGGGTCGACGATCCCGAGGACGGCCGGCGCAAGCTGGTCAGGCTCACCGCGCGCGGCATCGACATGCTGGCCAGGTCCGCCGAGGGATTCGACCGGCTCCGCGCCGAGTGGGTCCGGGCGCTGGGCGCCGAGCGGGTGCGGGCGCTGGAGGCCGACCTGCGCACCATGGCACCGGCGAACGCGTTCCGGCTGGACGCGGAGAGGTGGTTCGCGGGCTGAGCAGCCGGCGGCAGGTCGGTTCGCGCGGTCGGTTCGCGCGGTCGCGGGGCGGGGTCAGCCGCGGTCCAGATAGGCGAGCACCGCGAGAACCCGGCGGTTGTCGTCGTCCGACGGCGGCAGGCCGAGCTTTCCGAAGATGTTCGAGGTGTGCTTGGCCACCGCCCGCTCCGTGATCACCATCTGCCCCGCGATCGCCGCGTTCGAACGGCCCTGCGCCATCAGCTCCATGACCTCGCGCTCCCGGGGAGTGAGCCCGCCGATCGGCTTGTCCTGGGACCGCCGCGACAACAGCTGCGAGATGACCTGCGGATCCATCGCCGTGCCGCCCGCCGCCACCCGGCGGACCGCGTCGATGAACTGGTCCGCGTCGAAGACCCGGTCCTTCAGGAGGTAGCCGATGCCGCCGTTGCCGTCGGCCAGCAACTCCCGCGCGTACAACTGCTCCACGTGCTGCGACAGCACCAGGACCGGCAGGCCCGGCCGACTGCGGCGGGCGGCCAGCGCGCACTGCAGGCCCTCGTCCGTGTGCGACGGCGGGAGCCGGACATCGACGACGGCGACGTCCGGCTCCAACTCGGCCAGGGCCCTGCTCAGTTCGGGCCCGGTCTCCACGGCTGCCGCGATCTCGAAGTCGTAGGCCTCGAGCATGCGCACCAGGCCGTCGCGGAGCAGGAAGAGATCTTCGGCTAGGACAACGCGCAAGGGATCTCCATGGTCACCATGGTGGGGCCGCCCGCAGGGCTGCTGACGGCCAGTACGCCGTCGAATGTACCCAGTCGGCGTTCGATTCCGCTCAGTCCCGAGCCGGTTCCGACCGCCGCGCCGCCCCTGCCGCTGTCCGTGACGGAGATCCGCAACATTCCCTCGGCGTGGTGCATGTCCACCCAGATGCGTTCGGCGCCCGAGTGCTTCACCGCGTTGGTGAGGGCCTCGCTGACCGCGAAGTACGCGGCGGACTCGACGGGAGCCTCGGCCCGCCCCACGAGCTCCACGTTCACCTCGGACTCGACGGGCAGCCGCAGGGCCAGGGCCTTCACCGCGTCCCCGAGCCCTCGTTCGGCGAGGACCGGCGGGTGGATGCCCCGTACGAGATCGCGCAGCTCCGTGAGGGCCTCCGCGGAGGACGCGCGGGCCATCGCCAGCAGCTTCTTCGCCTGCGCCGGGTCCTTCTCGACGAGTGCCTCGATGGTGCCCAGATTCATGCCCATGGCGACCAGCCTGGCCTGCGCCCCGTCGTGCAGGTCCCGCTCGATGCGCCGCAGTTCGGACGCGGCCGTGTCCACGGCCTCGTGCCGGGTCTCGGTGAGCCGGTCGATCCGCAGAGCCATCTCCTGCTCGTGCGTGGGCGCCAGCACCGACCGGGCGAGGACGAAGTGCAGACGCAGCAGCGGCCGGCTCGCCCACAGGCCGAGGTGGAAGATCGCGATGCCCAGCGCCGCGGCCGCCAGCCCCGTCGCCTGGCTGCTGACCGGCACGAATCCGTACCAGTACGTGCTGTCCTCGAACACCCGCCACAGGCCCGCCGCCAGGACGAGGCCCTCCACCGGGTAGACCATCAGCGCGAAGGACACGGCCAGCAGCACGTAGCCGGCTGTCATGTCGACCAGCAGCCACCGCAGGTCCCGCCAGGTCGCCGGGTCCTTCAGCATGAACAGGGTCCGCTCGACCTGTCCGGTGAAGCCGGAGCGCAGGTCCGGCGGGAACCGCCGGTAGGGGACCGGGATGCGGACGTCGGACCAGGTCACCGCGAGGAGCCGGCGCTGGTTGGCGTGCCTGCGCACCAGATGCAGCACATACGGGGTGGTGATCAGCCCGATGCCCAGCAGGACGAAGGCGATGGAGAGCACCGACAGCACGAAGAGCGTGATCGACCCGGCCGTCGCTGCGAACCCCAGGACGAACGACCGCCCGGCCGCAAGCATCGAGCCCCTGATCCGGCTGCGTGACGCGTACATCGTGCTCTCCCCTCGCCGGGGCCCGGTCGGATCCCGTTCGCACACCAGTCTCGCCCGCATCCCGTGAGGACCGTCAGCCGTTCCACCACCCGGTGGGGGTGTACCCAGCACCACCCTCACCACCTGGTCCTACGGCTCCACGAGTGGGGGCTTCGGCGGCTGGGGCGGCGGACCTCGTGTTCCTAGATTCGGATGCATCCTGTCCGACGCTGTTTCTGGGGGCGATACCGCATGAGGCGCAACCTCGCGGCAAGCATCGGTGTGTGGAGCGCACACCACCGTAAGACGGCCGTTCTCGGCTGGTTGCTCTTCGTCGTGCTCGCCGCCGGGATCGGTGGTGCGTCCGGCATGGTCGAGATGTCCGAGTCGGAGAACGGTGCCGGCGACTCCGCCCGGGCCGAGCGGATCCTCGACGACGCGGGTCTCGGCCACCCTGCCGGGGAGCTGGTCATGGTGTCCGCGGCCGGTGCCGGTGACTGGCGCACGGCGGCCGGTGAGATCTCCGCCGCTCTGAGCGCGACCGGAGAGGTCCGGAACCTCGCGGCTCCGGTCCCCTCGAAGGACGGGAAGGACGCGCTGATCACCTTCGAGATGAAGGGCGACGCGGCGTCCTCCGCCGACCGGGTGCAGCCGGTACTGGACGCGGTGTCCGGTGTACGTGAGCGCCACAGCGATGTCGCGGTCCACCAGTTCGGCGAGGCCAGTGCGGGGAAGTGGCTCGGCGATCTGCTGTCCGAGGACTTCCGCAAGGCCGAGTTCACCGCCGTACCCCTGGCGTTGGGCATCCTGCTGGTCGCCTTCGGTGCCGTCGTGGCCGCGCTGCTGCCGGTCGGCCTCGCGCTGACCGCCTGCATGGCCGCGTTCGGGCTGCTGTCGCTCGCCAGTCACCAGCTGCACCTCTTCCAGACCACGTACTCCGTGATGTTCCTGATGGGTTTCGCCGTCGGCGTCGACTACTGCCTCTTCTACCTGCGGCGCGAACGCGACGAGCGGGCCGCGGGACGCGACGCCGAGACCGCGCTGCGCATCGCCGCCGCCACCAGCGGGCGGGCCGTCCTCGTCTCCGGGCTGACCGTCATGGTCGCGATGGCCGGCATGTTCCTGTCCGGCCTGCTGCTGTTCAAGGGCTTCGCGCTCGCCACGATCATCGTCGTGTTCATCGCGATGCTCGGCTCCGTGACCGTGCTGCCCGCGCTGCTGTCCTGGCTCGGCGACCGGATCGACGCAGGACGGGTACCGCTCCTCAACCGGGGCGGCAGGCGGGGCGCGAAGGCGAGCGGCGGCATCGCGGGCAGGGTGCTGGGGCCCGTCCTGGCCGCGCCGAAGGTCTTCGCCGTGGCGGCGGTCCTCGTCCTGCTCGCCCTGGCCGCGCCCGCAGTCGGCATGAAGACCGAACAGCTCGGCCTGGAGGAGCAGTTCGGCTCGGACTCACAGCTGGCGATCGACTACGGGCGCATCTCCGACAGCTTCCCGGGCGGCCCCGCCCCCGCCCTCGTCGTCGTCAGGGCCGACGACATCGGCGCACCCGAGGTCCGTACCGCACTCGCGTCCTTCGACCGGGTGACCGTTCACGCGGCGCAGAACGTCGCGGAGATCGAGGTCCCGCTGCCCGGCGGCAAGGACGACCTGGCCGAACTGCGCGACCGGCGGGTGCCGGAAGCCTTCGACGGGACGGGTGCCGAGGCCTACGTCACCGGTGAGGTGGCCTCATCCGCCGACTTCAACGACCAGCTGAAGCGCGGCATCGTCCCGGTCTTCGCCTTCATCACCGCCGTCACCTTCCTCCTGATGCTCTTCTGCTTCCGCAGCTACGTCATCGCGGTGACGTCGATCCTGCTGAACCTGCTCTCCGTCGGCGCCGCCTACGGGGTCATGACCGCCGTCTTCCAGCACGGCTGGGGCGCCGAACTGATCGGCTCGGAGGGTGTCGGCGCGATCGAGTCCTGGATGCCGCTGTTCGTCCTGGTGGTCCTGTTCGGCCTCTCGATGGACTACCACGTGTTCGTCGTCTCACGGATCCGTGAAGCCCGTGACAGCGGGCTGGACACCCGCGCCTCGATCGACATGGGCATCCGGCGCACCGCGGGAGCGGTGACGGGCGCCGCGGCGATCATGGTGGCCGTCTTCGCCGTCTTCGGAACCCTGTCCATGCAGGACATGCAGCAGATGGGCGTGGGCCTCGCCGTCGCGGTACTGCTGGACGCCACAGTCGTACGGATGGTCCTGCTGCCCTCGGTCATGCTGCTGCTGGGCGAGCGGAACTGGCGGGTTCCGCGCGGGCTCTCCCGGCTGCCGAGCCTGGAGCACAGCGAGCCCGCCGAGTCCGCCGCCGGCCAGGTGACGGCGGGAGCGCCCGGCTGACCGAAAAGGACAGGAGGGAGGCCCCGGAACCCGGGGCCTCCCTCCTGTCCGTCAGGGTGCGTACTTGTAGCCCACGCGCCGGACGGTCTGGATCGAACGGCGGTGCTCGGCACCCAGCTTGCGGCGCAGCCGTGCGACATGGACATCGACGGTGCGCCCGTCGCCCACGTGCCCGTAACCCCAGACCGTCGTCACGAGCTGATCGCGGGTGTGCACCCGGTGCGGATGCGCCACCAGGTGCGCCAGCAGCTCGAATTCGAGGTACGTGAGGTCGAGGGTCACCCCGTCCACGGCCGCGGTGCGCCGGGTGGAGTCGATCCGGACGGGCCCGCCGGCCGGAGCCTCGGAGACCGGCTCCGGCACGAACTGCCGCTGCTGGGAGGAGGCGACGGCCCCGGCGAGCGCCGGCTGCTGGTCCGCGGGGACGAGCACCAGGTAGCCGATCATCGGCGGCCGGCCGGGCAGTGCCGGAAGCGTGTGCTGCGGAGCGGGCAGCCAGGTCGCGCCCGGCGGCAGGAAACCGGCGACATCGGCGAGCTCCACGACTTCGTCACGGTCGACGGCACGCAGCCGGTGTCGGTTGGGGGAGAGGGTGTTGCGGGCGGTGGTGGTGGCCGCAGCGGACACCGCGGAGGCCGCGGTGGCAGCCGAAGCGGTGGAGAGGGTACGAGTGTTCGCCATGAGGGTCAGCTCTTTCGCGCGAGGAGTCGTCGAGGGACGTACGTCGTGCGCGCGGGCCGAAGACCGGGGTGAGCGGCTTTAGAGGGCCTGCGCGTTCCACGCGCGGCAACACACCCGGTCGAAGTCATGATGCTGACGAGAGGGCCAGAACGGCTCGAGGTCGCTGCGACCCGACGAGGTGTACTGGAAGCTGGCCATGCCCCCATTGAAGCAGAGATTGCGGCTGTGTAGCAGAGCCCTCTCACCCGTCGATACGGTCCCGCCGAGTTACCTTCCTCACCTGCGACTTCCGCCCCACCGGCACCTCAGCCCACGAGGCGCTTGCGCCAGTCCTTGACGGGCACCAGGATCGACGAGTCCGGCGAACCGTCCCACTCCACCGGGAGCCCCGACGCGCGCAGGGACTCGGCGACCTCACGGCCCACCGCCGCGGTGGTCGCCGCCGAGCCGTCGAAGCCCCCGTAGTACAGCGCGAGTCCATGGCCCTCGGCGACGGCATCCGTGCCCTGGGAGTGGAAGAAGACGAAACCGCGGGCGTCCTCACTCCCCTCCGAGTGGATCTCCCCCGTCCCGCAGGAACGGCAACAGGTGAAGTTCTCCCGTGCGGTGATCCCGCGTCCGTCCAGCGCGGCGAAGGCGCGCTCGACGCGGTCCGCGCCGGTCACATCCGTCCACCCCGTCTGCTCCTCCACCCGCTCCAGCCACAACCGCTCCACGATCTTGCGCGCCTGCGCCATGGTGACCGGCCGGACGCCGTCCTTGACCAGGTGGTCCTCGGCCGTCTCGGTCAGCGACTTCACGGTGCCGTATCCGCCCCGCAGCGACAGCCGGATCCGCTCCTCCAACTGCTCCCGTATCTCCGGGGCAGGCTCGGGCACCTCTTCCTCCGGAGGCATGCCGGCGCTCTCCCAGCCGATCCCGGCATCCCAGTCCGGCTCCTGGCGCGCCCACCGGGCCATCACCCCGGCCACCTCGTCCGGCGATTCGAGGTCGATCCCGACATGACTCGCGGCGTTGCCGGCGCGGCACTCCAGCCGGTAGCTCCCGCCCTCCTCGTGCCACGTCTGCACGAAGAAGCCCGGCAGGTCGGGAACACGCTGCACCACCAGGAAACGGTCGCACTCCCCGCCGATCCGGTGCACCAGGGCGCTCAGGGCCTGTTCGGTGACGCGCAGGTGCCTCTGCTGGTTCTCGGTCTCCACCGCGATGTCGAGCATGGGCGGAACTCTGGCACACAGCACCGACAGCGAGGGCGCCCACCGCAGTCGGTGGGCGCCCTCGCCGGTGGAACCATGCCGTGCGGATCAGACCTGGTCGGCCTTCTCCAGCGCGGTGCAGCAGGTGTCGACGATCAGCCGCGTGACGACGTACGGGTCGACGTTCGCGTTCGGACGACGGTCCTCGATGTAGCCCTTCTGGTCCTGCTCGACCTGCCACGGGATACGCACCGAGGCGCCGCGGTTGGAGACGCCGTAGCTGTACTCGTTCCACGGGGCGGTCTCGTGCAGGCCGGTCAGACGGTCGTCGATGCCCGCGCCGTAGTTCTTGACGTGGTCCATCGGCTTCGAGCCCTCACCGAGCGACTCGGCGGCGGTGATGATCGCCTCGTAGCCCTCGCGCATCGCCTTCGTGGAGAAGTTGGTGTGCGCGCCCGCGCCGTTCCAGTCGCCCTTGACCGGCTTCGGGTCGAGGGTGGCGGAGACGTTGAAGTCCTCGGCGGTGCGGTACAGCAGCCAGCGGGCGATCCACAGGTGGTCGGAGACCTCCAGCGGAGAGACCGGACCGACCTGGAACTCCCACTGGCCCGGCATGACCTCGGCGTTGATGCCGGAGATCGCGAGGCCCGCCTTCAGGCAGTTGTCGAGGTGCTTCTCGACGATGTCGCGGCCGAAGATCTCGTCCGAGCCGACACCGCAGTAGTAGCCGCCCTGAGCCGCCGGGAAACCGCCCTCGGGGAAGCCGAGCGGACGGTGACCGTCGAAGAACGTGTACTCCTGCTCGATGCCGAAGATCGGCTCCTGGCCCGCGAACTGCTCGGCGACCGGGCGCAGCTCGGCGCGGGTGTTCGACTCGTGCGGCGTCATGTCGATGTTGAAGACCTCGCACAGGACGAGTACGTCGTCACCGCCGCGGATCGGGTCCGGACACGAGAAGACCGGCTTCAGAACCCGGTCGGAGGCGTGCCCCTCGGCCTGGTTGGTGCTCGAGCCGTCGAAGCCCCAGATGGGCAGCTCCGCGCCATCGGTCATGATCTTCGTCTTGGAACGAAGCTTGGCGGTCGGCTCGGTGCCGTCGATCCAGATGTACTCAGCCTTGAACGTCACGGACGCCATCCTTTGCGGGTGCTGCGGTCTATGGTGCGCAGCTTGGCAAGGCGCGATTTCCCGTCCGTTGCCCGAATGTGAACCACGTGTTACCGAGGTTTCCTGTGAATGCCCTGCAGCAGGTGCCCCGGGCCCTGAGGCGTCTCACCGTACGGCGCACTGGATACGGTCCACGCCCCAGGAAGGCCCCGGTCCGCGCCGCAGGAGGGGCCGGGCACACTGGCTGCATGACCACACCATCTGCGTCCACACCGCCCCGCCCCGCCCCGGGCACCCCGATGCGGATCGGCCTCGTCGGCGCGGGCCCCTGGGCCCGCATGACCCATGCCCCCGCCCTCGCCGAACACCCCGGCGTCGTACTGAGCGGCGTCTGGGGCCGCCGGTCCGAGGCGGCGGAGGCGCTCGCCGCCGCCCACGGCACCGAGGCGTTCACCGGCGACGAGGGCATCGACGCGCTCCTGGCCGTGAGCGACGCGGTCGCCTTCGCCGTACCGCCCGACATCCAGGCCCCCCTGGCGGCGCGCGCCGCGGCCGCCGGCTGCCACCTGCTGATGGACAAGCCGGTCGCCACGACCGTGGCGGGCGCGCGCGAGGTCGCCGAGGCCGCGGAGCGGGCCCAGGTCGCCTCGGTGGTCTTCTGCACCCTCCGGTTCGCCACCGGAACCGCCCGGTGGATCGCCGAACAGTCCGCCGCGGGCGGCTGGTTCACGGCCCGGGCCCAGTGGATCGGTGCGCTCTACGCCCCGGGGACGAACAACGAGTTCGCCGCCTCGGTCTGGCGCCGCGAGAAGGGCGCCCTGTGGGACGTCGGCCCGCACGCCCTCTCGGTGCTGATCCCGGTGCTGGGGGAGGTGACGGAACTCGTGGCAGCACGCGGACCGGCCGACACCACGCACCTGCTGCTCCGGCACACCTCCGGTGCGTCCAGCACGGTGACGCTCGCACTGGACGCACCGGTGGGTGCGGTGGGGACGGACGTCGAGTTCAGGGGCGAGCACGGAACGGCCGCCCTGCCTCCGGGGTTCGACGACGCGCTCGGTGGGTTCCGGGCGGCCGTGGACGCACTGGCGGAGGCGGCGCGTACGGGAGTGGCGCACCCCTGCGACGTACGGTTCGGGCTGCGGATCACGGAGCTGCTCGCGCAGGCCGAAGCGGGACTGGGGCCGGTGCCCGCGCAGGCCGAAGCGGGACTGGGGCCGGTGCCCGCGCAGGCCGAAGCGCGACTGGGGCCGGTGCCCGCGCGCTCCTGAGCCCGGGCACCTCCTCGCTCAGCCCACGCGCTCGATGCGGGCGTTGCGGATCAGGAACTTGCCGGGCTCGCGGACCTGCTCGAACGCGGCGTTGTTGAGCAGCGCGCAGCTGCCCGACACGGAGGTGACCTGCACGGTCGTCGCCTTGTCGTTGTCGAGGTTGGTCACCTTGAGCTCGGTGCCGACGGGGAACTGGCTGCTGGACGCGGCAGGGGCGCCACCCTCGCCCGAGAGCGTCACGGTGGACCCGGCACAGACGACCTCCCCGGCCGCCTGGTCCCCGCCGCCGGGCGGCGCGGCGTCCGTCGGTTCTCCGGCCGGAGCCTCCGGCGCTTCCCCGGCCGGCGCCTCCCCGGGCTGCGAGGCGGCAGGGGGCTCCGCCGGGGGAGCGGCGGGCGGAGCGGCCTCGCCCCCGCATCCCGAGGCTGCCTGCTGGCGCCGGATCTGCGCGAGGACCGCCTCCCGGTTCTCGATCCGGGCCTCCGACAGGGCGTCCGGATTCGCCCGCTGACCGGCGATGAACTGCTCGTTGTTGCTCAGGGCCGTGGCCAGCCCCGTACAGACGACCGACGAGGCGTCCGCCGAGGGCGACTGCGACGCCTGACTGGTCCCGGCCAGCACGGCCGCGGTCCCTCCGGCGAGCGCGACGGCCCCGGCGAGCAGGGCGAGCTTCTTCTTCCGGCCGATGGTCTTCTTGCGTGACACGTAGGGCTCCTGTCCTCGGCCGGGGCGCGAACTGCACTCCGGCCGGTGCGGTGCGTGTGTGTCCCTACGTACGGGTAACCGGCCCCTTCGTTTCAACGGCCGTCCCGGTATCACTCCGGGGGCAGTGCCCGGCACAGCGCGGCGAGCGCCTCCTCGTACGCGTGCTCCGGCGGTGTCGCATAGCCCACGACCAGGCCGTCCCGCCGTGCCGCCGCGCCGACGGCGGCCGGGTGCAGGTACGAGGAGAGCCCGTCCACCGCCAGCCCCTGCCAGGCCGCGGCCCGCACCACCGAACGCTCCGTGCCGCGCGGCAGTTCCAGCACGGCGTGCAGTCCCGCGGCGATCCCGGACACCCGTACCTGCGGGGCGCGCCGCTCCAGAGCCGCCACCAGCTGATCGCGACGCCGCCGGTGGCGCTGGCGCATCCGGCGCACCTGCCGGTCGTACGAACCCGACTCGACGAAGTCCGCGAGCGTCAGCTGCTCCGTGGCGCTCGACCACTGCTCCCGCTCACCCTTCGCCGTGAGTACACCGTCCACCAGACGTTCGGGCAGCACCATCCAGCCGATCCGCAGCGTGGGGGAGAGGCTCTTGCTCACGGACCCGAGTAGCACCACATGCTCGGGATCGAGTCCCTGCACCGCGCCCACCGGCTGCCGGTCGTAGCGGAACTCCCCGTCGTAGTCGTCCTCCACGACCAGGCCGCCGGTCGCCCGCGCCCAGTCGACCGCGGCGGCACGGCGCTCCGGATGCAGCGGACCGCCGGTCGGGAACTGGTGCGCCGGGGTGAGCAGTACCGCCCGCTCCCTCCGCCCCAACTCCCCGATCCGCGCACCGTGTTCGTCGACGGTGACCGGTCGGGTCCGGACCCCGTGACCGGCCAGCAGCTCACGATGGAACGGCAGCCCGTAGGCCTCGACCGCCCACGGCCCGCCCACCACGTCCGCCAGCAGCCGCAGCCCGTGGGCGGCGCCCGAACAGAGCACGATCCGCTCGGGCGAGGTCCGCACGCCGCGCACCCGGGCGAGATAGGCGGTCAGGGCCTCGCGCAGCTCGGGCCGCCCGTGCGGATCACCGGGCCCGAAGGCGTCGTGCGGGGCGCGGTCCAGTGCCCGACGGGCGGAGGCCAGCCAGGCGGTCCGCGGGAAGACCGAGGGGTCCGGCCTCCCCTGGACGAGATCGTGGACCGGCCGGGCGGGCCGCTCGCGGGTGCGCTGCCGGTACGTCCGGGTGAGGGGCGCGGCCCTCTCGGCGACCCTGGTCCCCGAACCCTGGCGGGCGGCGAGCCAGCCCTCGGCGACGAGTTCGGCGTAGGCGTCGGCCACGGTGTTGCGGGCCAGCCCGAGATCCACGGCGAGCGAACGGTACGGCGGCAGCCGGGTCCCCGGGGCCAGCCGCCCGTTCCGGATCGCCTCGCGCAGTGCCCGCATCAGAACGGCCCGCCGGTTGCCGGTGCCCGACAGCTCGAGCGGCAGATCGCTGCCCAGGATCTCCGCAGAATTGACCCAGGAATCCGTCACCGAAATGCACCTCGTAACCAGTCACCGAACCTCCTAGATTCGTACCCATGACGACCACGGAGATCAAGCCCGCCACCGACGCCTCCCCCACCGCCTCCACCGTCCGGCTCAATTTCGCAAAGGCCGCCCCCAAGGTGTTCCGCGCCGTGATCGGCCTCGACGCGGCGGCCCGCGAGGGCCTGGACCCGACCCTGGTGGAGCTGGTCCAGATCCGCTCCTCGCACCTCAACCACTGCGCGTACTGCCTCCACATGCACACCTGCGACGCCCGCAAGGCGGGCGAGAGCGAGGAGCGGCTGCACATGGTCGCCGTGTGGCAGGAGGCGGAGCACTTCTTCACGGCGAAGGAGCAGGCGGCCCTCGCCCTCACGGACGCGGTCACCCGCGTCGCGGACGCCGGAGTGCCCGACGCGGTGTACGAGCGCGCCGCCACGCACTTCGAGGAGCAGGAACTGGCCCGGCTCCTGGCCCTGATCCTCACGATCAACACCTGGAACCGCATCGCCCTCGCCACGGCCAAGCGCGCGGGCACGGACGAACGCTGATCCGGCTACATCAGTCGTGCCCTGAGCTCCAGCCAGGCCTGCGCCTCGGCCCGCAGTTCCGGGTCGCGGACGTGGGGCAGGTGCTCACGGGTGGCGAGCGAGAGGCGCTTGGCCTCCTGGGAGAGGTTGATCACCGTGATGTTCTCGCGCGAGTACGCCGTGGTGTCCCGGGTCGCCACGCCGGCCCGGGACACCCGGATGCCGTCAAGGCAGGTGCGTACCGTCTCGTCCGGCGGCAGCAGCCCGGACCGGGCCATCCGGAGAAGGGCCTCCACGCGGCCGACGGCCCCGGCCGCCTCGCACTCCCGGAGCAGCCAGAGCCCGAGCCCGGCCCGGCGGGCCCGCTCCTCGTCCGTGCCCCCGGCGTCCCTCCGGCCGGAGGCCAACCACAGGAACCACCACCAGGCCGCGCGCTCCTGCGGCTCCTCCGGACGACGCCGCACGGCCCACCGCTCCCGCTCGTCCTGGTCGAGCCCCGCCAGATGCGCCACCCGGTTCCGGAGGGTCTCCGACGACCAGCGGGCCCGCTCGCTCCGGGGCCCCGGCCCGAACCATGCCGGCGCCGAGAGCTTGAGTACCGCCCCGTCCTCCCCGTCGACCAGCAACCCGACCCCGCTGTCCTCACGTACGAAGCGCCGGCACCCCAGCCCGTCCGGGGCCACCTCGACGAGCGGGAACCCCAGCCGGTCCAGTGCTGCCGCCAGGTCATCGACGAGCAGGGGCACTTCGAGCCGGTGGGCCTGGACCATAACATGGAGCCCCAGCCACGGTGCCTTCGGCGACTCCCGTTGCCAGGCGAACTCGGCGAGGCTGTAGGACCGCAGCAACAGGCCCTTGCGGCAGGTCTCCGCGTACCCGTTCCCGAGGAGCGCGGTGACCTCGTCCGGGGTGGAGGTGGCGTCCGCGCCGTCCACGGTGCCGCTGACGACGAAGCCGGTACAGACATTCATGCCGGGAGTGCCCGGGACGCGTCCGCTCACCGCCCGAGTCACCGCCCGAGCGCGTCCCGTACGGCGTCCTCCGACCGCGCCACCACGGCGGTCCCGTCGTCGGCGGTGATGATCGGCCGCTGGATCAGCTTCGGGTGCTCCGCCAGCGCCTCGATCCACCGCTCGCGCGAACCGGCCTCCTTCGGCCACTCCTTGAGCCCGAGCTCCTTCGCCACGGCCTCCTGGGTCCGGGTGATGTCCCACGGCTCCAGCCCGAGCCGGTCGAGGACCGCCCGGATCTCGTCGGGGGAGGGCACGTCCTCCAGGTAGCGCCGGACGGTGTAGTCGGCGCCCTCGGCGTCGAGCAGATCGACTGCGCTGCGGCACTTGGAACAGGCGGGGTTGATCCAGATCTCCATGGGGCCAAGGGTACGGGAGGGATCCTCGAAAAGGCCTCTGGCCAGGGGCGATTGTCAGTGGCGGGCAGTAAAATGGAGGGAGTTCGTGAGGGTTCCACCACTGTGCCAGGAGGTTGCCGATGGCCGTCGCCACAGTCACGACCGAGCCGCTGAACAAGCCGCTGCGGAAGAAGCCGCTCCCCGCGGGCAGGCCCCGCGAGTGGTACGTCTCCCACAATCGCCGCCTCAAGGCCATGCGCCTGGCGATAGCCCTGCTCGACACGGGCGTCTACCAGCCGTCGAGCGCCGACAACGACAGGATCCGTGCGACAGCCGAACGCCTCGCCATCCACCCGCCGTCCGACACCACCTGCCGCATGGTCCGCGCCCTGATCCGCTACGGCCGCTGACACCGGCACCTGTGCCCCCGGGAGACCGGGGGCACAGGCATGTCCCCTTCTGCGAGAGAGCGAGAGAGCGAGAGAGGGGGAGACGGGTGAGGGGGAAGGCAGTGCCAGACTGCACGCCATGTCACTCGTCGACCTGACCTTCGACCACTGGCGCGCCCTGGACCGGGACGCGGCCACGCGCTACGCCGGGGAAGCCGCCCGCCGGGTGGACGGCCGGCTCGTCCGGCTGGACGGCACCCCGCACCTCGGTGGTGTCCTGCACCGCGCCGTCGTCGAACGGGCGGGTGAGGAATACGCGTTGATACCCGGGGGCCGGGTGACCGTCGGCTTCGATCCGGACACCTGGCAGCCGATGCCCGAGCAGCTCGTCTCGTACCGGGAGGAGAGCCTCGACGGCGGCTTCGGCTTCGACGAGGACCCACGGGCCCACCTGGCGCGCGTGATGACGCCGCGGCGCACCGTCACGCTGCCCACCGTGCTGATGGCGGTGGAGCCCGGGAAGCTCTCCGAACTCCCGGGCCTGGTACCGGCGCTGCTCGCCGGGCGCGGTCTGCGGCTGCCGGCTCCCGACGAGTGGGAGCACGCCTGCGGGGCGGGCGCGCGGACGCTGTTCCGCTGGGGGAACGACTGTCCGTCGGACACGCTGCCGTACGGCAGCGGCCCAGGACCGCAGCACCGGCCCAACGCCTTCGGTCTGCGTATCGCCTTCGACGTCTACGACACGGCGGAGATGACATCCGACCCCGGGTCCGTATACGGCGGGGACGGCGGGGAAGCGGTCTGCGGGGGTTACGGCACCTTCCTGGAGTGGCTGCCGCTGGCAACCGCCAACCACAACCCGTCCCTGGCGGACTTCCTCAACGGGCCTGGGGGAGAGGACATGTTCGAGGACTTCCATGTCCGCCCGGTGATCGATCTCGGCTGACGGGCGTCAAGGTGTGGCGTGTCACAGACAACATGACGGCACTGTGGGAACTTCAACTCTGTTACTCCCCAGTTGAGTTATCGACGCGCGCGTGGAGAGGGTCGAATTGAGCACTCTGCAAGCCATCACGCTCGACCAGGTGGTCGACACGGACCGCTACCCCCTGTCCGACCCCGGAAGCGTCGAGGGGCGGGCGGTGATCGACAGGGCCCGGCACGAACTGGCCACGGTCGGCTGCACCGTACTGCCGGACTTCATCCGCCCGTCGCTCCACGACGTGCTGCGCCAGGAGTGCGCGGCCATCGCATCCCAGGCGTACTTCGACGTCGAGACCGTCAACGTCTACAACATCTCCGTGGACGCGGACCTGCCCGAGGACCACCCCGGCCGCCGCACCTTCCGACGGGGCAACGCGTTCGTCGCGCGCGACCGCGTCCCCGAGGGCGCCCTCATCAGCCGGCTCTACACGCACGAGGTGTTCCAGCGCTTCGTGGCCGACTGCTTCGGACTGCCGGGGCTGCACGAGCTCGCCGACCCGCTCTCCGGGCTCGTCCTCAACGTCGTACGGCCGGGCATGGAGCACCCGTGGCACTTCGACACCAACGAGTACACGGTGAGCATGCTGACCCAGCAGGCCCGGTCCGGCGGTGACTTCGAGTACTGCCCGAACATCAGGACCGCCGAGGACGAGCACTTCGACGCCGTCCGCGACGTACTGGACGGCCGCACCGAGGGCGACCGACTGCCCCTGCGGCCGGGCGACCTGCAGCTCTTCAAGGGCCGCTACTCACTGCACCGCGTCAGCCCCGTACGGGGCGACGTGGCACGCCACTCCGCGATCTTCGCCTACAGCGAGCACCCCGGCGTCATCGGGAGCGTGGCACGCACCCGGCAGCTCTTCGGCCGCGTCCTGCCCGCGCACCTGGCCGCCGAAGGCCGGGCCGTACGGGGAGACAAGCTGCTGGACTAGCGGGCGGTCCGCGCAGACCGTTCCTGCCCCGCCCCGCGATCCACGGAGGAGTAACCCCTTGCGTTTCGACGCGAACGGAAAAGTCTCGCTCGACCACATCTACACCGCGCCCGACCCGCGCACGTACTTCCAGGTGCTCCGCCCCCTCGGCTACTGCGTCCCCCAACAGGCCAAGCCCTACTTCGAGAAGCTCATCAAGGAGTACCGGGAGGCCGAGGAGGTGTCCGTCCCGACCGTCCTGGACATCGGCTGCTCCTACGGGATCAACGCCGCCCTGCTGAAGTACGACGCGACGATGGACGAGCTGTACACGCGCTACGGCGACGCCGCCGGGATGTCCCACGAGGAGCTCCTGGCACGCGACCGTGACCTCTCCCGCTCCCGCAGCCCCGCCCACGGCCTCCGCTTCACCGGCCTGGACGCCTCCACCAGCGCACTCGCCTACGCCCGCGCTGCCGGATTCCTCGACGAAACGGTCCACGCCGACCTGGAGAGGGACGACCCCACACCGGAGCAGCATGCCCGGCTCGCCGGGACGGACATCGTGATCTCGACGGGCTGCATCGGCTACGTCACCGAGCGGACCCTCACCCGCGTCGTGCGGGCGCAGGGCGAACGGCGCCCCTGGATGGCGCACTTCGTCCTGCGGATGTTCCCCTTCGACCCGGTCGAGGACGCCCTGGCCGGGCTCGGATACCGCACCGTCCGGGTCGACGACGTCTTCAAGCAGAGGAAGTTCGCCGACCCGCAGGAACAAACACGCGTGCTGGACAGCATGGCGGCGGCCGGAGTGGATGCGCGGGGCCTGGAGGAGGAAGGCTGGATGTACGCACAGCTCTACCTCTCGCGCCCCAACTGACACCCGCCACCCTTCCCACCAACCGAAAGCAGAGCCGAATTGAACGTCAGCCAGGAAGTCGCGGTCAGCGCCACCTTCGCCAGGGAGGGCGACCTTCCGCGTGTGCCGCTGCCCACGCTCGAAGCGAGCTGCGAAAGGTTCCTCGCCTGGAGCGCACCGCTCCTGACCGCCGAGGAGCGGGCGGCCACCGAGGCCGAGGTCGCCGCCTTCCTGCGGCCCGACGGACCCGGCCGGGTCCTGCACGCGGCCTTGGAGGAGTACGACGGCACGGAGGGTGTGCACAGCTGGCTCGACACCTTCTGGCCGTACCGCTACCTCGGCCGCCGGGACCGGATCGCGCTCAACGCCAACTTCTTCTTCCTGTTCCAGGACACCGGCCAGGGGCAGCTCGACCGGGCGGCCGGACTCGTCGCCGGGGCGCTCAACTACAAGCGGCAGCTGGACGAGGGCCTCATCGCGCCGGTGGAGCAGCGCGGAGTGCCGCAGTCGATGGTGCAGAACAAGTACCTGTTCTCGACGACCCGTATTCCCGGCGTCCCACTGGACACCGTCCGCGCCCCGTACAGCGACAGCGCGCCCGGCCCCTCCACGGCCCGGCACATCGTCGTGTTCTTCCGGGGCAGCATGTTCCGGCTGGACGTACTCGGTGAGGACGGCACCCCGCACAGCCTCGACGAGATCGAAGCCGGACTGCGCGCCGTGACCAAGGCCGACGTGCACACGGACGAGGCGGACCGGGCCGGCCACCTCACCAGCATGGCGCGCGCGGAATGGGCGGCGGCCCGGGACACCCTCCTCGCCCACCCCCGCAACGCCGAGACCCTGGACGTCATCGAGACCGCGCTGTTCTGCGTCTGTCTGGAGGACTTCGCACCCGAGGACACGAAGGCCACCTGCGACGAACTGCTGTACGGGGACCGGGGCAACCGCTGGTTCGACAAGGCCGTCTCCTTTGTCGTCTACACCGACGGCCGGGCCGGAATCAACGTGGAGCACTGCGAGCTCGACGGGACGACCATCCTCAGCTTCACCGACGCGCTGCTCAGCACCCCGCCCGAGGAGCACGCCGGCCGGTCCGGCGCCCGCGCGCAGGGACAACCGGTCCCGCAGCCCCTCGCGTTCGAGCTGGACGACACCCAGAGGGCCCAGGTGCGTTCCGCCGCCGAGTCGTTCGCCGCGTACGGCGCCGCCACCGCCACCAGCACGGTCTCCTTCGCCGACTTCGGCAGCACCGCGGCCAAGGCGCTCGGCGTGTCACCGGACGCGTTCGTCCAGGCCGCCTACCAGCTGGCCCACCAGCGCGCCAAGGGGCATCTCGGAGCCACCTACGAGTCGATCGCGACCCGCCAGTTCCGCCACGGCCGCACCGAGGCGATGCGCGTCGTCACCCCCGAGATGCCGGCCTTCGTCGCCGCGATGGACGACCCGGCGGCGGACCGCGACACCCGCCGCGCCGCGTTCCGCGCCGCCGCGACCGCCCATGTGACCCGTGCGAAGGAATGCCAGGTCGGGGACGCCCCCGAGCAGCACCTGTGGGAGCTGGAACTCATCCAGCGCCGCCGCGGCGCCGAGCTCGGGATCACCGAACAGCCCGCCCTGTACCGCTCACCGGGCTGGCTCACGATGCGGGACGACTACCTCAGCACCAGCTCGGCCCCGTCGGAGAACATCCAGTACTTCGGCTTCGGCTCCACGAGCAGCAAGTGCATCGGCATCGCCTACGTCCTGCTGCCCGACCGCTTCAACCTCTACCTGAGCACCCCGCTCCCCGTGGCCGCCCAGATGCACGCCTTCGCGGACCGCCTCCGCGAGGCGGTCGCGGAACTGCGCGAGCTGCTGGCGGGCTGACAACGGGCGGGCGGCGAGCGGCCGTTGCGGCTCAGCCCGCCGCCCGCCCACCCCGGCGGGCCTTCACCGGGCCCTAAGCAGTGCGTCGACGGCCGGCCGGCATCCGGCCCGCCGCGGTGCGGCGTGGTGACGTAGCCCTCCGCCGGAGCCGGCAGCGCACCGACGCACTCCGCCGAGCACGCGTTGACGAGCAGCGGCAGGACCTCGGTCGCCACGACGAGCGATATCCAGACCTGCCGGAGGGATGGTCTCTTCCCGCGACGCTGCACCCGTCGAACAACAAGAGGAGCACGTCCCGGCGGGGGTGGTACTCCTCTTGCTTGTGCAGGACCGACGCGGAGGAATCGTCAAGACTTGTGGATCGTGTCGGATTGGCGTTGATCCAAATCTTGCAGTCGGCGGCTCGCTGCGTTCCGGACGCGGCGGGTTCGTCCCCGTTCGGCGAGCAGGCTGAGGGCCTCATGTGAGGTGACGACGAGTACGAACGTGGCCGTGCGTTGGAACCAGTCGGATGCGGTGGTGAGCTCCTCTGCGGTCCATGGCTCATCCAGCGCGACTGCTCTGAGCAGGGTCCACTCGCGCAGCCGACGGGCGAGGAAGGGGCGGTCCCCGATTACGGTCGCGAAGGTGTGGGCCCAAGCGGTGA
This sequence comes from Streptomyces sp. NBC_00887, assembly GCF_045207585.1. Taxonomy (NCBI): domain Bacteria; kingdom Bacillati; phylum Actinomycetota; class Actinomycetes; order Kitasatosporales; family Streptomycetaceae; genus Streptomyces; species Streptomyces sp. NBC_00887. Next base: position 2,214,310 of record NZ_CP108788.1, on the reverse strand, counting down.
ACGCCGGGTCGGTCAGCAGGTGGGCGACCCGACGCTCGAGGTGGCGGTTGACTGCGGCCTCCGCCATCGATACGTGCGGATCGTGCAGGACGGTGGCCACCAGGGTGGCCTCGTCCGCCTCCGAGACATCTTCCAGATCCTGCAGGTAGCTGCGGTAGCGGAGGTGCTCGGGGGGCTCCTCGTCGAAGGGCTGGTCGGTCACGCGGCGTGCCTTCCCGACCGACGCGCCAACGTCGGCCTACTCGATGACCGTCACAGGATCACTCGGGAAGATACGCCCTTCGCGCGTCCCCCTACACCGATCCACAGGTCTTGAGCAACGCTCCCGACGCGGTGCCTGCTCCCGCGAAAGCGCCCCCTGCTGAAATGCCGTCCGTAGCCACGACCGAGCAGCAAGGGCATGGGTGCTTGAGGATGCCCGGCCCCGTCCCTCACGGGGAGTTCTCCGAGGCATTTCAGGGGCGGGCTGTCATTCCGCTTGGCTCTCACCGCCCCTCTTACTAGAGAGTTGAGAGAAGACAGCGTCCGCATCCGTATTCGCGTCACCTTTGACCTGCGCAGATACTGCGGACGCTAAACAAAATGTATAGCGTCCGCCAGCGTCCGCAAGACCCCACCTCCTAAGAGCATCACCGCAGGTCAAGACGACTCTCAGGGGAGAGACCGGCGGACGCTGTGGACGCTCCCCCCGGCAGGGGAGGCCTGGCGACCGGGCTGAAACCCGCTTGGCGGTTCGCTCCTTGGCATCTATGGCAACAACCCGCAAACCTCAGGTGCCCTGCTGTCCCGGCGACGAGGAGACGACCACCGATGGGGCTGCCTGCGGCGGCGCCGGTGGACCAGCCACCATTGCCTGCACCAATGCCGACAAGATTTCCCCGGCTGCTCCTGCGACAGCTCACCATCCGCCACCGGACGCTCCGCAGCCAGGTACCGCGACAGCTCCAACGGCTGGTCGAAATAGGACCTCAGATGCCGACCGCAGAAAAGGCCGTCGGCCGTGTCTTCCGAGAGGGGAAGAACACGGCCGACGGCCCACAGACGGCCCAGGCGAGTGGAAACCCACTCTGACCTGTGGCCTTCCTAGATGTCGAAGTACAGCTCGAACTCGTGCGGGTGCGGGCGCAGCTGGATCGGGGCGATCTCGTTCGTGCGCTTGTAGTCGATCCACGTCTCGATCAGGTCGGGCGTGAAGACGCCGCCGGCCTGGAGGTAGTCGTGGTCCGCCTCGAGGGCGTCGAGGACCGCCGGGAGCGAGGTCGGGACCTGCTGGACGCCCGCGTGCTCCTCGGGGGCCAGCTCGTACAGGTCCTTGTCGATCGGCTCCGGGGGCTCGATCTTGTTCTTCACACCGTCCAGGCCGGCCATCAGCAGGGCCGAGAACGCCAGGTACGGGTTCGAGGACGGGTCCGGGGCGCGGAACTCGACGCGCTTGGCCTTCGGGTTGGAGCCCGTGATCGGGATACGCATCGCGGCGGAGCGGTTGCGCTGCGAGTACACCATGTTGACCGGGGCCTCGAAGCCCGGGACCAGGCGGTGGTAGGAGTTCACCGTCGGGTTGGTGAAGGCCAGCAGCGACGGGGCGTGCTTCAGGATGCCGCCGATGTAGTAGCGGGCCATGTCCGACAGGCCGGCGTAACCCTGCTCGTCGTAGAAGAGCGGCGTGCCGCCCTGCCACAGCGACTGGTGGACGTGCATGCCCGAGCCGTTGTCACCGAAGATCGGCTTCGGCATGAAGGTCGCGGTCTTGCCGTTGCGCCAGGAGACGTTCTTCACGATGTACTTGAAGAGCATCAGGTCGTCGGCCGCGGCGAGCAGCGTGTTGAACTTGTAGTTGATCTCCGCCTGGCCGGCGGTGCCGACCTCGTGGTGCTGGCGCTCGACCTGGAGGCCGTTCTTGTCCAGCTCCAGGGAGATCTCGGCACGCAGGTCGGCGAAGTGGTCGACCGGCGGGGTCGGGAAGTAGCCGCCCTTGTAGCGGACCTTGTAGCCGCGGTTGTTGTCCTCGGACCCGGTGTTCCAGGCTCCGGCCTCGGAGTCGATGTGGTAGAAGCTCTCGTTCGCCGACGTCTGGAAGCGGACGTTGTCGAAGACGTAGAACTCGGCCTCGGGACCGAAGTACGCGGTGTCGGCGACGCCGGTCGAGGCGAGGTAGGCCTCGGCCTTCTTGGCCACGTTCCGCGGGTCACGGCTGTACTGCTCGCCCGTGATCGGGTCGTGGATGAAGAAGTTGATGTTGACGGTCTTGTCGCGGCGGAACGGGTCGACGCGGGCGGTCGAGATGTCCGCGCGGAGCGCCATGTCGGACTCGTGGATGGCCTGGAAACCGCGGATCGACGAGCCGTCGAACGCAAGCTCCTCGTTCGGGTCGAAGACCGCCGCCGGGATGGTGAAGTGCTGCATCACACCGGGCAGGTCGCAGAACCGGACGTCGATGAACTTGACGTCTTCGTCGGCGATGTACTTCTTCACGTCGTCGGCGTTCTGGAACATCCAACTCCTCCTACTCCCGACCCGGAGAAGGGCGGGGTTGCAGCTCTTTCGTGCGGCCAGTGCGGTGGCACACGCTGGACCCGACCATAGGCAGGCAGGATTTCTCAAGCATGACCCATTTGTTTCGCCCAAGTTAACCAGGCCGGGCGGCAGCGGCACCTCAGCGACGTTTATCAGTGCCCCGCCCGGCCAGGTGCAAACACGGGCGCAGTACCGTGGACGGGTGGACAACAGGCAAGCAATCGGATCGTGGCTCTCGGGGCCACGCGCGGCGGCCGAGGAGATGGGCGCCGACTTCGGTTACCGGGGCGAGCGCCTCGGTCTGCCCCAGGAGGGCCCGGGGGCCGTGGCCCCGCTCGGCCGGCGCTTCGGGGCACTCTTCATCGACTGGACCGTGTGCATGGTGATCGCATACGGGCTGCTCGCTCAAGGTGACCAACAGGCGGCCGGGAACTGGGCGCTGGCCGTCTTCCTCGTACTGAGCCTGCTGACGGTCGGAACCATCGGTTCCACCCCGGGCAAGCGCATCCTGGGCCTGCGGGTCGTCGCCGAGGGCGGCGGTCGGCTCGGCACCGGGCGGGTGATCGTCCGGACCGTACTGCTGCTCCTGGTCATCCCCGCCCTGGTCTGGGACCGCGACAGCCGCGGTCTCCACGACCGGCTGGCCCGTGCCGTCCAGGTGCGCATCTGAGGCGGGGGCCCGAGAGCGCCGGAGCAACGAGGGCGGCCCCGGACGATCACGTCCGGGGCCGCCCTCGTTCCGTACGAAGTACGTCAGCGCATCTTTCCGCCGCGCGGCATCCGCATGCCCTTCGGCATCGGGCCCTTCGGCAGCGGCATGTTGCTCATCAGGTCGCCCATGGCCCGCAGCCGGTCGTTGGCAGCGGTGACCTGCGCGCCCGTCAGCACCCGCGGGAGCTTCAGCATCTTGGTGCGCACCTTCTTGAGCGGCACCTGGCCCTCGCCGTCGCCGACGATGATGTCGTGCACCGGCACGTCCACCACGATCCGGGCCATCTTCCTCTTCTCCGCAGCCAGCAGGCTCTTCACCCGGTTCGGGTTGCCCTCGGCGACCAGAACGATGCCCGCCTTGCCGACGGCACGGTGGACGACGTCCTGACTGCGGTTCATCGCGACCGCCGGAGTCGTGCTCCAGCCGCGGCCGACACGGTCCAGCACGGCCGCCGCAGCGCCCGGCTGTCCCTCCATCTGCCCGAAGGCCGCGCGCTCGGCACGTCGTCCGAAGATGATCGCCATTGCGAGGAGGGCCAGTACGAAGCCCAGGATGCCCGCGTAGACCGGGTGATCGATCAAGAAGCCGATCGCGAGGAGGACACCGAAGGTGACGATTCCCACACCCGCGACGACAAGACCGATCTTGGGGTCGGTCCGCCTGGTCATCTTGTAGGTCAGGGCGATCTGCTTGAGCCGCCCCGCGTTCTCGGCGCTGTCCGCGCCTTCAGTGGTGTTTGCCTTCCTCGCCATGTATTGAAGTTTACGTGGCCCCGGACCGGCCTAGGAACGGCGGTCGGCCACAGCCTCCAGTACATGCTGTGCCTCGACCCGGTCCTTGGCCCTGCGGCGGTCTTCGAGGACCGCCGTCCAGGCGTTCCGGCGGGCGGTGCGCTGGCCGCTGCTCATCAGCAGCGACTCGACGGCGCGGAGTGCGGTGGTGACGGACGGGATCGCGTTGGCTCGTACCGGCGCGGCGTGCATCGTGGTCGTTCCCCCTCGGAGCGGATGCGCGCACCCGGCGCGCACTGGGTAGCGGGAAGCAGTGACTGCGGCGGCCTCGGGGGCTGCCGCTGTATGTGTACCTAGGGTCACTGCTTGGTGTTACCAGTGCATGACCGGTCGGTCAAACACCAATGAAACCCAGATTTCGGCGCCGCGCACGCCGACGCGGCCCATACGGGCCCCGGACCTGCGGGGAGCGTACGGGCCGCGTCGAATCAGCCATTACTGTTCAGTAGCTTCTTGTGCGCGGATTCACACGGCCTGGGCGGCCACGGTCGCTCACGCGACGGTCGCGCCCCGGGCCTCCATCGCCTGCTTGAAGAGACGGCCCGCGCGGTACGAGGAGCGCACCAGCGGCCCCGACATCACGCCGGAGTAGCCGATCGCGTCGGCCTCGTCCTTCAGCTCGACGAACTCCTGCGGCTTCACCCAGCGCTCGACCGGGTGGTGCCGCGGGGTGGGCCGCAGGTACTGCGTAATCGTGATGAGCTCGCAACCCGCGTCGTGCAGGTCCTGGAGCGCCTCACTGACTTCCTCGCGGGTCTCGCCCATGCCGAGGATCAGGTTGGACTTGGTCACCAGACCGGCCTCACGGGCCCGGGTGATGACCTCCAGGGAGCGCTCGTAACGGAAACCGGGGCGGATCCGCTTGAAGATCCGCCGCACCGTCTCGACGTTGTGCGCGAGCACCTCGGGGCGCGAGGAGAAGACCTCGGCGAGCTGCTCGGGAACCGCGTTGAAGTCGGGGATCAGCAGCTCCACCTTGGTGGCGCCGGTCGCCCGCTCGGCGGTCTGGGCGTGGATCTGGCGCACGGTCTCCGCGTACAGCCAGGCGCCGCCGTCCTCCAGGTCGTCACGTGCGACGCCGGTGATCGTGGCGTAGTTCAGGTCCATCGTGACCACGGACTCGCCCACACGGCGGGGCTCGTCGCGGTCCAGGGCCTCGGGCCTGCCCGTGTCGATCTGGCAGAAGTCGCAGCGCCGGGTGCACTGGTCGCCGCCGATGAGGAAGGTCGCCTCGCGGTCTTCCCAGCATTCGTAGATGTTCGGACAGCCGGCTTCCTGGCACACGGTGTGCAGACCCTCGCTCTTCACGAGCTTCTGCATCTTCGTGTACTCGGGGCCCATCTTCGCCCGGGTTTTGATCCACTCCGGCTTGCGCTCGATGGGGGTCTGGCTGTTTCGGACCTCCAGGCGCAGCATCTTGCGCCCGTCGGGTGCGACACCGGACACTCCGGCACCCCTTTGCTTTCGCTGCATTGGATTCTTCGGCGAACACCAGGGTACGCCCGTGGTTAGAACGGCCTTACGTCTGCCCAACCTGTGGCCGACAGGGCCTATTCCCGGCCCCGTGGTCAGGCGGGGGCGGCCGCGGTCCCCGAGGCGGCGGCCCCGACGGTGCGGGGCGCGAGCTCCGCGTTCTCCAGGATGTCCCTGAGGTGCCCCTCGGCGACCGGCAGTACCTCCGCGATCGTGACCTCCCGGCCCAGCTCGTACGAGAGCGAGGTCACGCCCGCGTCCCGGATGCCGCACGGCACGATCCTGTCGAACCACGTGTTGTCCGGGTTCACGTTCAGCGCGAAGCCGTGCATGGTCACACCCTTGGCGACCCGGATGCCGATCGCGGCCAACTTGCGGTCCTCGCGGCGCTGGCCGGCGTTGGACGGCGCGTACTCGGGGCCGTTCAGCCGGGCGTCGAACTCCTCGTCGTGCAGGCGGGGGTCGAAGTCCAGGGACAGTCCGCCGAGCGCGGGGCGCTCCTCGACCGGGTCGCCGAGGACCCAGACACCACTGCGGCCCTCGACCCGGGAGGTCTCCACGCCGAAGTCGGCGGCCGTACGGATCAGGGCGTCCTCCAGCCGTCGCACATGGGCGACGACGTCGACCGGCCGCGGCAGCTTCTGGATGGGATAGCCGACGAGCTGGCCCGGACCGTGCCAGGTGATCTTCCCGCCGCGGTCCACATCGATGACAGGGGTGCCGTCCAGGGGGCGCTCGCTGTCGGTCGTGCGCCGCCCCGCCGTGTAGACGGGCGGGTGCTCGAGGAGCAGGCAGGTGTCGGGTACGGAGTCCTCGAACCGGGCCGCGTGCACCTCCCGCTGCTTCTGCCAGGCCTCCTGGTAGTCGACCGCTTCCTCGCCGAATCCCAGACGGACGAACCGCAGCTCACTCACTTCGGGTGCCTCCCTATTCGGGTGTCGGGAGGCCGGGGGGGTGTCCCCGGGACCACGGCACCATGCACTGATATGCGCCCTGAGCCACTGTACGACCGCTCGGGGGACGGACGTCCGGCAGGTTCGCTCCAGGCCGTCCCGTCAGCGATGTCCACAATCCTCACACGATCGGATGAATGTGGAGCGAAGGTCGTTGGGGCGGCTGCCGGGACAGCTAAATTCGCGCCGTTCCATAAGGGCTCCCCGCCCGGCCCCGAAGGCAGGAGACCGTACAGCTGATGTCGGAACGACCTCCGCAGCGCACCCCCAACAGGCGGCTCGCTGCGCTCATCGCGGAAGCCGGATTCTCCCATGCGGGTCTGGCCCGCAGGGTGGATCAGCTTGGCCTCGAACACGGCCTCGATCTGCGGTACGACAAGACCTCGGTGACCCGCTGGCTGCGTGGCCAGCAACCGAGGGGAACCACCCCCGCCCTGATCGCGGAGGTCTTCACCCGGCGGCTGGGGCGCCGGCTCTCCGCGCAGGACCTGGGGCTGGACGCGTGCGCCCCCGTCTATGCCGGGCTGGAGTTCGCGGCCACGCCCGCCGAGGCCGTCGACATCGTCAGCGGGCTGTGGCGGAAGGACTCCGGCAGCCATGCGGAGCTGCGCAAGATCGCGTTCACCCCGGCCGGACTCGTCGTGCCCAGCCGGGACTGGCTGATCGGGCGGGCCGACGAATGGGTCGGACACGGAGAACCGGCGACGGCGGCGGCTTCCCGCGGCGCGGGCGGTGCCGGCCCTGCGAGCACTGCGAACGGAGCTCCGGCGCACGGCATGGCGGGCCTGCCCGCCCCGCGCACACCCGGCGACACGAGCGCCGTCCGCACGTCGAACGCCTTCCACGCCTCCGGCGGCGCCCACGCGCATCACGGCCCCGGGGGCACACATGGGGCGTCTGCCCACGGCGGCCGGGCCGGCAACCGGGGTCCCGGTTCGGCCCGCCCGCCCGCCCCGGCACAGCCGCCCCTCGGCGTGCCCCGTCAGCGGCAGACCGACCGCGGCCCCGGCCAGCGGGTCGGCAACGGCGACGTCGCGGCCCTGCGGTCGGTCGGTGAGCTCTTCCGCACCCTGGACAACGCCTACGGCGGCGGTCACGCCCGGCAGGCCCTCGTCAGGTACCTGGAGCACGAGGCCGAGCCCATGCTCCGGGGAAGCTACGGCGAGGCCGTCGGCAGGCAGCTGTTCTCCGCGGCGGCCGATCTGACCCGGCTGGCGGGCTGGACCTCGTACGACATCGCCGCGCACGGCCTCGCCCAGCGCTACTTCGTCCAGGCGCTGCGGCTCGCGCAGGCGGCCGGTGACCGGGGGTACGGCTCGTTCGTCCTGATCACGATGAGCCGGCAGGCGGTGTACCTCGGGCACGGCAGGGAAGCGGTGCAGCTCGCCCGGGTCGCCCAGCAGGGGATCGGGTCCTCGGCGCCGCCCGTGGTCATGGCACTGCTGCACGCGGTCGAGGCGCGCGGACACGGGGTGCTCGGCGAGACCCGGGCGTGCATCGCCGCACTCGTACGCGCGGAACGGGCCCTGCAGTCCGAGCGCCCCGGGGACGACGTGCCGCACTGGGCCCGCTACTTCGACGAGGCGCAGCTCGCCGACGAGTTCGGCCACTGCCATCGCGATCTGCAGCAGTACCGGGTCGCCGTGCAGCACGCCGAGCGGTCGCTCCAACTGCGCGCTCCGGCGTACGCCCGCAGCAGGCTGTTCTGCCGTGTGGTGCTCGCCTCCGCACGGCTCGGACTCGGCGAGCTGGACCAGGCCTGCCTGCTGGGCGCGGAGGCGGCCCAGCAGGCTTCGGAGATGCGGTCGGTGCGCGCCACGGAGTACGTGCGGGACTTCGAGCGCCGACTCGAGCCGTACCGGGACGCGGTAGCCGTGCGGGGCTACCGCGACCGGGTCGCCGCGCTCGGCTGAGCCGGCCTACGCGGCGGCGGGCAGCGCGGCCCCGCCACCGGGTTCCTCCCGCACGCCCAGGTCCGCGAGGATCGCCGAGGCCGCACGGTGCCCCGAGTGCAGGGCGCCCTGGACCGTGCTCGTGTCGCGGTGGTCGCCGCACACGTACAGGCCGGCCAGGACCCGGACCGGCCGGCGCAGATCGTGCGGGGGCGGCATCGCGGGCACCGCCTCCGGGTCGTGATGGGCCGCCAGGAGTTCCCAGTCGTGCGTGGGCGTGCCGTACAGCGCGGCGAGGTGCTCGCGGACCGTGCGGTCGAGGTCCGGTGGCGGGGGACCGAGAACCGTGGAGGTGATCAGCGTCCGGCCGTGCGGCGCGCGCGACGGGTCGACCTCGCTCATCACGGCGGTGTGCGCGACCGGACCCGAGCGGTCCGCGTCCAGCAGCAGGTGCGCTCCCGTCGGCGGGGGTGCGGGTGCGGTGTGGTGAAGCACCGTCACCGGTTGGAAGGCCGGCATCCGCAGACCGGGCAGCAACTCCGCGGCCGCGCCCGCTCCGGTGGCCAGCAGCAGGGAGCGACAGCCCAGTTCGCCGTGCTCCTTGGTGCGTACGGACGTGATGTCGGCGGCCGTGACATGCACGCCGGTGCGTACGGTGCCGGGTGGCAGGGCGGCCGCCAGCAGCCGGGGCAGTTCCGCGGAACCGCCCGACGGCACGCAGAGCCTGCCGCGCGCGTAGCTGCGCAGTGCGAGCTCGGCGCAGCGGCTCGATGTGGTGAGCGCGGGGTCGTTGAGCAGCGCGGTGAGCAGGGGGTGCAGGAAACCGCTGACCATCCGCGGGGAGAGACCACGCGCAGACAGGGCCGCGCGTGCGGTCCGGTCCGGCCTGGCCAGGATCCGGGCCGCCGGTGCGGCGGCGAGGCGGCCGAGCCAGGAACCCAGCCGGGCTTGTTCGATCGCCCCGCCCAGGGGCGCCAGGGGGGCGCTCGATCGGGTGCGCACCGCTTTGAGTGCGCCCCTTGCGCTCCGTACGTCACCGGCGCGGTACCGGCGGCCTCCGCTGTGGACGAGCACCCCGGGGCTGAAGTCCCGCAGCACCAGGCCGTCGAGCCCCGGGGTGGTGCTCAGCTCCGGGTAGGCGGAGCTGAGCAGTGGACCGATGTGGTCGAGCCGGAACCCGTCCACATCGTGGGTGACCATCCGGCCGCCGATGTGCGGAGCGGCCTCCAGGACGCTGACGTTCACTCCTGCGCTGGTCAGTTGATGAGCCGCTGACAGGCCGGCGATCCCGGCCCCGATGATGACCACATCCGCGTGGTGTGCCGTGTGTGCCGTAAACACGTACCCCTCCCCGAGTCGGCGCGACTGGTGGGAGGCTCTTGCCCCCAACAGGCCCCCGGAATGCCGGAGTTCGGGTCGAGGCTAGATGGATGGCTGGTGCAGGCGCAGTCGCGCGCGCCTGGGGGCACCGGTGCACGGGGTCGCACGGACCCCCGGCGGGCGGTGCCGCAGCGGCGGCCTGCCCGGCCTGCCGGAGGCGCCGAGGAGGCCGGCCGCGACCGCTGAGCTGCGCCGCTGTGCGGGAAGGGCGGCCCGGCCGCACGGCCGGGCGGGCGGGTTCAGCGCAGCGCCGCGCGGACGGCGGCGTCGATTCCGGGGAAGGCGAACGAGAAACCCGAGTCGAGAAGTTGGCCGGGTAGCACCCGCTGGCTGCCCAGTACGTCCTCGGCGAACTCCCCGAGAGCGACGCGCAGCGCGGGCGCCGGGGCGGTGAACAGGGTCGGGCGGCGCAGCACCCGCCCCATCGCGGCCGTCACCTGGCCGTTGGTGGCCGGGGAGGGCCCGGTCAGGTTCACCGGGCCGGACAGCGACTCGGTGTCCAGGATGTGCCGCATCGCCGCGACGTGGTCGTGCAGGGCGATGAAGCTCCAGTACTGCCGCCCGTTCCCGAGCCGTCCGCCGAGCCCCGCCCTGAACAGCGGAAAGAGACGGCCCCAGGCCCCGCCCTCCCGGGCGACGACCAGACCGGTCCGGGCGTGCACCGTCCGTACGCCCGCTTCCTCGGCAGGGGCCGTGGCCTCCTCCCACTCCACGCACACCGACGGCAGGAAGCCCTTGCCGGGCGGCGCGCTCTCGTCGACCGCACGGTCCCCGGTGTCCCCGTAGTAGCCGATGGCGGACCCGCACAGCAGGACCTTCGGCGGTTCGTCGAGCGAGGCGACGGCCTCGGCGATCGCCGCCGTGCCCAGGACGCGGCTGTCCCGGATCTCCCGCTTGTACGCCGGGGTCCACCGGTGGTCGCCGACCCCGGCCCCCGCGAGGTGGACGACCGCGTCACATCCGACGAGGCCCGCCACGTCCACGTACTGCCGCTTCGGGTCCCATTCCACCTCGTCGCCGGTGGCGGCGGGGCGGCGTACCAGGCGCACCACCTCGTGCCCGTCGGCCCGCAGCGAGCGCACGAGCGCCGCTCCGATGAGGCCGGTCGATCCTGTGACGGCGATACGGGAGCGCTGCATGGCCTCCATCCTGCCCCATGGACCCTCGCTCACGCGGAACACGGCGTGGCACAGTGGCCCGCATGTCCGAGCCGCGGTTCCACTCCCTCCTGCCCGTCCGCCCCGCCGTACAGGCGGACGAGCGCGCGCTCGGAGAGCTCGACCGTGCCACCTGGTCGACGCTGCACGCCGTGCAGCCCAGACCACGGCCCCCTTACGAGCCGTTCTTCGACGAGCGGCACAGGCCGGGGGAGTTCCTGGTGGCCGCGGCTCTCTCCGACGCGGGCGAGGAGCACATCGCCGGGTACATCCGGCTCGCTCCGGCGACGCCGCTGGCCTGCAACGCGCACGTGCGCCAGATACAGGGCCTCGCCGTGGCCGAGTGGGCGCGGGGCCACGGTGTCGCGCGGGAGCTGCTGCGCGCCTCGTACGCGGAGGCGCGGCGGCAGGGAGCGGGGCGGCTCACCCTGCGCGTGCTCGGGCACAACACCCCTGCGCGGAAGCTGTACGCATCGGAGGGCTTCGCCGTCGAAGGCGTACTGCCCGGGGAGTTCTTCCTGAACGGGCGGTACGCCGACGACGTCCTGATGGGCCGTTCGCTGCTCTCCTGAGTTCAGATCGGGCGAGTTCAGGTCGGGCCGAAGCGGCTCCAGAGCGCGGGGAGCCGTTCCGCCAGCGCCGTGTCGTCCTCGAAGTCGACGGGCGTGCCGGCGGGCTCGGTGGCCTGCGGCGGCAGGCCCAGGTCCGGCGCGACCACGCCCGTGAGCTGCTCGTACGCCTCGTCGGCTGCATAGCCGAGGTCCTCGCCGTCGCCGTCGAGCTCGTCGTCGAAGTCGTCGAGCAGCTCGGCGAGGCTGTCGGGTTCGTGCACCGCGCCCTCGAAGACCTCCCGGCCCTGCCCGATCAGCCAGCACCTGAAGAAGTCGAACGCGTCGTCGCTCGCCCCGCCGAGCAGCACGGCGGCCGCGCCCCACAGGTCCCAGCGGTACGCGCGGTTGTAGCGGGCCTCGAAGTGCCTGGCGAAATCCAGCACGGAGTCGGGATCGAGCCGCACCAGCCGTTCGACGAGCAGGTCGGCATGGTCCTCGGGGTCGCCGTCGGCGGCCTCGCGGGTGTTGTCGATGATCTCCCAGAACTCCGTCTCGTCCATCACTGGTCCAGCATCGGCCTTGGCGGCGGGCGACGCACGCGGAGACACCGAAATGAAGCCTTCAACCGTAGAGGTCGCGCATGCGTTCGGCGGCATCGGCAACACGTTCGCGCAGGGCGGCGGGTGCCAGGACCTCCAACTCCGGCCCGAGGGAGAGCAGCTGGCCGTACGCGACATCCTCGGACTCGACCGGCAGCGTGAGCGTGCGCCGGCCCTCCGCGTCCGGCGGAGCGGCCGCGGCCAGCGCCTCCTCCGCAGCGGCCCTGTCCACGGCGTACGGCAGTCGGCGCACCCCCGCCTCGGACAGCCGTACCGTCACCTCGGTACGCAGGATCGACCGGGCGAACTGTGCGGCGCGCTCCTCCCAGAACCGGGGCAGATCGAAGTCCTCGTCCCGTTCGAACCGGGTAGCCGACACGGCGACCGCGGTGAACCGGTCGATCCGGTACACCCGGAAGTCGTCCGCCACCCGGGCGCAGAGGTACCAGACCCCGGCCTTCAGGACGAGCCCGTACGGGGACATCTCCCGATCCACCTCGCCCGCGGGGCCGCGGCGGTAGCGCGCCCGGACCACGCGGTCGTCCCAGACCGCCTCAGCGACGGCGGGCAGCAGCTCGGGGGTGACCGGCTCGTGGTACCAGCCGGGGGCATCGAGGTGGAAGCGCTGGGCGGCGCTCTGCGAGGCGTCCCGGAGCGAGGGGAGCAGGGCGGCCGAGACCTTCAGCCGGGCTGCGGACGCGGCGTCGTCGAGCCCCATCTCACGCAGGGCCGAGGGCAGTCCGGACAGGAAGAGCGCCTCGGCCTCGTGACGGGCCAGGCCGGTGAGCCGGGTCCGGTAACCGCCGACGAGCCGGTACCCGCCCGCCCGCCCCCGGTCCGCGTACACGGGCACGCCCGCCTCGGACAGGGCCTGGGCGTCCCTGGTCACGGTGCGCTCCGAGACCTCCAGTTCCTGTCCCAGCTCGGCAGCGGTCATGGAGGGCCGGGACTGCAGGAGCAGAACCATCTTGATGAGCCGGGCAGCACGCATGAAGCCATTGTGGGCGCCGCACGACGACTGCGGGGCAGGTGCCGGACCTGCCCGGCACCTGCCCCGCCCTCGTGCTGCCTACAGCCCGTACCGCTCCCGGGCCTCCTTGATCGTCGAGGCCGGGACCTCGCCGCGGCGGGCCAGCTGGGCCAGGGCCGCGACCACGATCGACTGCGCGTCCACACCGAAGTGGCGGCGGGCCGCGTCGCGGGTGTCGGAGAGGCCGAAGCCGTCCGTGCCCAGCGAGGACCAGTCCTGCTCGACCCACTGGCTGATCGAGTCCGGTACCGCGCGCATCCAGTCGCTCACCGCGAGGACCGGGCCCGGCGCACCGGAGAGCACCTGGGTCACGTACGGCACCTGCTGCTCACCGCGGAGCAGCGCCTCGTCGGCCTCCAGCGCGTCGCGGCGCAGCTCGCCCCATGAGGTGGCGGACCAGACGTCGGCCGTGACACCCCAGTCGGCGGACAGGAGTTCCTGGGCCTTGAGCACCCAGTGGATCGCCGTACCGGAGCCGAGGAGCTGCACGCGGGGCGCGTCCGCCGTGGTGGGCGTGCCCTCCTTGAAGCGGTACAGGCCCTTGACGATGCCCTCCTCGACGCCTTCCGGCATCGCGGGCTGCTGCTTCGGCTCGTTGTAGACCGTCAGGTAGTAGAAGACGTTCTCGGCCTCGGGGCCGTACATCCTCCGCAGACCGTCCTTGACGATCACCGCGACCTCGTACGCGAACGCCGGGTCGTAGTTGAGCGACGCCGGGTTCGTGGACGCGATCAGGTGCGAGTGGCCGTCCGCGTGCTGCAGGCCCTCGCCCGTCAGCGTCGTACGGCCCGCCGTGGCGCCGACGATGAAGCCCTTGCCGAGCTGGTCGGCGAGCTGCCACATCTGGTCGCCGGTGCGCTGCCAGCCGAACATCGAGTAGAAGATGTAGAACGGGATCATCGTCTCGCCGTGCGTCGCGTACGACGTGGCGGCGGCGATGAAGTCGGCCATGGCGCCGGCCTCGGTGATCCCCTCGTTGAGGATCTGACCGTCCTTGGCTTCCTTGTAGTACATCAGCTGGTCGCGGTCGACCGGGTCGTACGTCTGGCCCAGCGGCGAGTAGATGCCGGCCGACGGGAACAGCGACTCCATGCCGAAGGTGCGGGCCTCGTCCGGGACGATCGGCACCCAGCGCCTGCCGGTCTCCTTGTCGCGCATCAGGTCCTTCACCAGGCGGACGAACGCCATGGTGGTGGCCATCTCCTGCTTGCCGGACCCCTTGTACAGGGCCTTGAAGGCACGCTCCTCCGGCTGCGGCAGAGCCACGGCGTGCACCCGGCGGGCGGGGGCCGGACCACCGAGGGCGGCACGGCGCTCCTGGAGGTAGCGGACCTCGGGGGAGTCGGCGCCCGGGTGGCCGTAGGGGACCAGCCCGTCCTCGAAGGCGCTGTCCGGGATCGGGAGGCCGAGCAGCTCGCGCATGCTCTTGAACTCGTCCGTCGACAGCTTCTTCATCTGGTGGTTGGCGTTCTTGGACTCGAAGCCCTTGCCGAGCGTGTAGCCCTTGACCGTCTGGGCCAGGATCACGGTCGGCGCGCCCTTGTGCTCCACCGCGGCGCGGTAGGCCGCGTACACCTTGCGGGCCTCGTGGCCGCCGCGGGAGCTGTAGAAGCATTCGGCGATCTTGGCGTCGCTCAGCAGCTTCGCCAGCTCGGCGAGCGCGGGCTCGGTGCCGAAGAAGTGCTCGCGGATGTAGGCCACGTCGCGGGTCGCGTACGTCTGGAACTGCGCGTCCGGAACCTCGCGGAGGCGACGGATCAGGGCGCCCGTGGTGTCCAGCTGGAACAGCTCGTCCCAGGCGTTGCCCCAGAGCGTCTTGATGACGTTCCAGCCGGCTCCGCGGAACGCGCCCTCCAGCTCCTGGACCACGCGGAAGTTGGCGCGGACCGGGCCGTCGAGGCGCTGCAGGTTGCAGTTGATGACGAAGGTCAGGTTGTCGAGCTGCTCACGGGCCGCGAGGGCGAGGGCAGCGGTCGACTCGGGCTCGTCCATCTCGCCGTCGCCCAGGAAGGCCCAGACGTGCGAGTTCGACGTGTCCTTGATGTTGCGGTTGGCCAGGTAGCGGTTGAAGCGCGCCTGGTAGATGGCCGAGAGCGGGCCGAGGCCCATCGACACGGTGGGGAACTCCCACAGCCAGGGCAGCCGCCGCGGGTGCGGGTAGGACGGCAGGCCCTCGCCGCCCGACTCCTGGCGGAAGTTGTCGAGCTGCTGCTCGCTGATCCGGCCGTCGAGGAAGGCGCGGGCGTAGATACCGGGGGAGGCGTGGCCCTGGATGTAGAGCTGGTCGCCGGAGCCGTCCCCCTCCTTGCCGCGGAAGAAGTGGTTGAAGCCGGTCTCGTACAGCCAGGCTGCCGAGGCGAACGTGGCTATGTGGCCGCCCACGCCGAACCGGGCGCCGCGGGTGACCATCGCAGCCGCGTTCCAGCGGTTCCAGGCGGTGATCCTCGATTCCATCTCCAGGTCGCCGTCGAAGGCGGGCTCCGCGGAGGTGGGGATGGTGTTGACGTAATCGGTCTCCAGCAGCTTGGGCAGCGCGATACCGGCGCCCTCCGCGTGCTGGAGCGAACGACGCATCAGGTATGCGGCGCGGTGCGGGCCCGCGGCCTTGGTGACGGCGTCCAGGGAGGCCGCCCATTCGGCGGTCTCCTCGGGGTCGCGGTCCGGGAGCTGGTCGAGCTCGCTCGGATGTTTTGCTACGGGGTCGGTCATGATCGCCGCCTTCCGGAGTGGAGGGGGGTGGAGAAGGCCCTGGCTGGCAGGACAGGGCGATGGGGCCGGTGGGCCCGCGACTGAACTGTAAGTCGCCGATCGATGATCGATCAAAGGATGAAAGGCAAAACTTCTCGATCTGAAGAAAGTGGCATGGGGTGCCTCGAAATGGGGCACGGAGTGACGGGATTTTTAGGGTGAAACGGGCTCTGAGCTGCACAGTCGAGCGCTCGGTGCCGCAGATGGGTGCACGCCTTCGCGCGGGCTCACGCCGGGGGTGCGCACCGGGTTCACGCTCGCGGCGCGCACCCCAGGACATGCTCCTTCACGAGCACGGCGATCCGCGGGTCCCGCCGCAGGAACGCGTCGATGAGAGCCTCGTGCTCCTCCGCGTACGACTTCTGCACCGTGCCGAGCCAGCGGATCGACAGGGCCGTGAACACCTCGATGCCCAGCCCCTCCCAGGTGTGCAGCAGGACGGCGTTCCCCGCGGCCCGCACCATCTCCCGGTGGAAGGCAACCGTGTGCCGCACCTGCGCCTCGCCGTCGGCCAGCCGGTCCGCCTCGTACAGGGCCGCCACGTGCGGGGTCAGCGCCGAGCAGTCCTCGCCGAGTGCCGGAGCCGCCAGCTCCGCGGCGATCTGCTCGAGCCCGGCCCGTACGGGATAGCTCTCCTCCAGATCGGCCGCGGTCAGATTCCGCACGCGTACGCCCTTGTTGGGGGCCGACTCGATCAGCCGCAGGGTCTCCAGCTCGCGCAGCGCCTCGCGCACGGGCGTCTGACTGACCTCCAGCTCGGTCGCGATACGGCGCTCCACGATTCGCTCGCCCGGCTTCCAGCGCCCGCTGACGATCCCGTCCACGATGTGCTCGCGGATCTGCTCGCGCAGCGAGTGGACGACGGGCGGGGTCATGACGGGCTCCTTAGGGGCAAACCGGTGCTGCCTACACCAACACGGCCGCCAGGGGCGACCGGTGGTGTCTAGACAATACGGCGGCGCCCCCGCCCGGGAGTGTTCCGGACGGGGGCGCCGCTGGTGAGGCTGGTTACAACCGCGTGCCTCAGAGGCCGAGCTCGACCTCGAACTCGCCCGCTTCGAGGATCGCCTTGACCGTCGTCAGGTAACGGGCGGCGTCCGCGCCGTCCACCAGACGGTGGTCGTAGGAGAGCGAGAGGTACGTCATGTCGCGGACACCGATGACGGTGCCCTCGGCGGTCTCGATGACCGCCGGACGCTTGACGGTGGCACCGATGCCCAGGATGGCTGCCTGGTTCGGCGGCACGATGACCGTGTCGAACAGCGCACCGCGCGAACCGGTGTTGCTGACGGTGAAGGTCGCACCGGACATGTCGTCCGGGGTGAGGCCGCCACCGCGTGCCTTGCCGGCCAGCTCGGCGGTCTTCTTCGCGATACCGGCGATGTTCAGGTCGCCCGCACCCTTGATGACCGGGGTCATCAGACCCTTCTCGGCGTCCACGGCGATGCCGATGTTCTCCGAGTCGAAGTACGTGATGGTGCCCTCGTCCTCGTTGATCCGGGCGTTGACGACCGGGTGGGCCTTCAGCGCCTGGGCCGCCGCCTTCACGAAGAACGGCATCGGGGACAGCTTGACGCCCTCACGGGCGGCGAAGGACTCCTTCGCCCGGTTGCGCAGCTTCATCAGCTTGGTGATGTCGACCTCGAGGACCGAGGTCAGCTGGGCCTGCGAGTGCAGCGCCTTCATCATGTTGTCGCCGATGACCTTGCGCATGCGGGTCATCTTGACCGTCTGACCGCGCAGCGGGGACGCCTCGAGCTTCGGCGCGGCCTTCGCCGCCGGGGCGGCTGCGACCGGAGCCGGAGCGGCAGCGGCGGCCCTGGCGGCCTCCGCGGCGGCGACGACGTCCTGCTTGCGGATACGGCCACCGACGCCGGTGCCCTTCACCGTGCCCAGGTCGACGCCGTTCTCGGCGGCGAGCTTGCGGACCAGCGGCGTGACGTACGCGCCGTCGTCACCGGAAGGCGCGGCCGGAGCGACCGGTGCCGGGGTGACGGGTGCCGGAGCGGCGGCCGCGGGCGCCGGAGCGGCCGGGGCCGCGACCGGAGCGGCGGGCGCCTCCGGAGCCGGAGCCGGGGCTGCCGGAGCGGCAGGCGCGGGAGCGGCGGGGGCCGGAGCGGCCGGGGCCGCGACCGGAGCGGCGGGGGCCGGAGCGGCGGCGGGAGCCGGAGCGGCGGCGGGAGCCGGAGCGGCCTCTGCGGGAGCAGCGGCCGGGGCGGCACCCGGAGCACCGATGACGGCGAGCTTCGCGCCGACCTCGGCGGTCTCGTCCTCGGCGACCACGATCTCCAGCAGCACACCGGAGACCGGGGCGGGGATCTCGGTGTCGACCTTGTCCGTGGAGACCTCGAGCAGGGGCTCGTCCTCCGTGACCTCCTCGCCGACCTCCTTCAGCCAGCGGGTGACCGTGCCCTCGGTGACGCTCTCACCGAGCGCGGGGAGGGTGACGTCGGTACCTTCGGCGCCACCGGCCGCAGCCGGAGCTGCCGCGGGGGCCGGAGCGGCGGGGGCCTCGGCGACGGGCGCCGGGGCCTCGGCGGCGGCGGGGGCCGGGGCAGCCGCGGGCTCGGCGGCCGGAGCCGCCGCGGGCGCGCCCGAGCCGTCGTCGATGACGGCCAGCTCGGCGCCGACCTCGACGGTCTCGTCCTCGGCGACCTTGATGGACGCCAGGACACCGGATACGGGGGCCGGGATCTCGGTGTCGACCTTGTCGGTCGAGACCTCGAGCAACGGCTCGTCGGCCTCGACGTGCTCGCCCTCGGCCTTCAGCCAACGGGTGACAGTGCCCTCGGTGACGCTCTCGCCGAGCGCCGGAAGGGTTACGGAAACCGACATGGTTTCAGTTGCTCCTTACGAAAGTGCGGAAGTGGTCGGTCGTCGCGCCCGGGACTGGATCAGTCGTGGGAGTGGAGAGGCTTGCCGGCCAGGGCCAGGTGCGCCTCGCCCATCGCTTCGTTCTGCGTCGGGTGGGCGTGGATGAGCTGCGCGACCTCGGCCGGCAGCGCCTCCCAGTTGTAGATCAGCTGGGCTTCGCCGACCTGCTCGCCCATACGGTCACCGACCATGTGGACGCCGACCACGGCACCGTCCTTGACCTGGACGAGCTTGATCTCGCCCGCGGTCTTCAGGATCTTGCTCTTGCCGTTGCCCGCGAGGTTGTACTTGAGGGCGACGACCTTGTCCGCACCGTAGATCTCCTTGGCCTTGGCCTCGGAGATGCCGACGGAGGCGACCTCGGGGTGGCAGTACGTCACCTTCGGCACGCCGTCGTAGTCGATCGGCACGGTCTTGAGACCGGCCAGCCGCTCCGCCACCAGGATGCCCTCGGCGAAGCCGACGTGGGCGAGCTGGAGCGTCGGGGCGAGGTCGCCCACGGCCGAGATCGTGGGGACGTTGGTCTGCATGTACTCGTCGACGAGGACGTAGCCGCGGTCCATCGCGACGCCGGCCTCCTCGTAGCCCAGACCCTGCGACACCGGGCCGCGGCCGATCGCGACCAGCAGCACCTCCGCCTCGAAGGTCTTGCCGTCGGCGAGGGTGACACGCACGCCGTCCTGCGTGTACTCGGCCTTGTCGAAGAAGGTGCCGAGGTTGAACTTGATGCCGCGCTTGCGGAACGCGCGCTCAAGGAGCTTCGAGCTGTTCTCGTCCTCGACGGGGACCAGGTGCTTCAGGCCCTCGACGATGGTGACCTCGGTGCCGAAGGACTTCCACGCCGAGGCGAACTCGACGCCGATGACGCCGCCGCCCAGGACGATGGCGGACTTCGGGACACGGTCCAGCTTCAGCGCGTGGTCCGAGGAGATGATGCGGTTGCCGTCGATCTCCAGGCCGGGCAGCGACTTCGGCACGGAGCCGGTCGCGAGCACGACGTGGCGGCCCTGGATGCGCTTGCCGTCGACATCCACCGAGGTGGGCGACGAGAGGCGGCCCTCACCCTCGATGTAGTGCACCTTGCGCGAGGCGATGAGACCCTGCAGGCCCTTGTACAGACCCGAGATCACCTCGTCCTTGTACGCGTGGACGGCCGCGATGTCGATGCCCTCGAAGGTGGCCTTGACACCGAACTGACCGGCCTCGCGGGCCTGGTCGGCGATCTCTCCGGCGTGCAGCAGCGCCTTGGTGGGAATGCAGCCGTTGTGCAGGCAGGTGCCGCCGACCTTGCCCTTCTCGATCAGTGCGACGTCCAGGCCCAGCTGCGCTCCGCGCAGGGCCGCGGCGTACCCGCCGCTACCACCGCCGAGGATCACTAGGTCGAAAACGGTGCTGGCGTCGTTCGCCACGTCACGTCCTCCATGCATGTGCGCCGTACGCCGGGCCCCTCGCTGGGGTGTGACCGGCCGGTCGGCTGGTGTTCGGCCGCTTGTGTTGTTCGGCCCTGTGGTGGGGGCCCTGTCCTGCCGAGAACCCATCTTCGCACTTGTTGAGGGCGGGCGGGACGCGGGCCCCTGGTCCGAGACGGACGGAGGTCCGCCTCGGACCGTTGACGATACGTACAAAGTTTCGGAAAGAGGCCGGTCAGAGCCACTGAGGTGAACATGTACGGCCCCGGACGTATGCCCGGGGCCGTATCGCTGCGCGCGAACGGCGCGAGCGAATCCGTGGAACTCAGCCGAGATCGCCGGCGGCCGTGCGCTCCGCCAGCTTGACCAGGGTGCGGACCGCGGACCCGGTGCCGCCCTTGGGCGTGTAGCCGTACGGCGCGCCCTCGTGGAAGGCGGGTCCCGCGATGTCCAGGTGGGCCCAGGCGATGCCCTCGCCCACGAACTCCTGCAGGAACAGACCGGCCACCAGGCCGCCGCCCATCCGCTCGCCCATGTTGGCGATGTCGGCCGTCGGGGAGTCCATGCCCTTGCGCAGGTCGGCGGGGAGCGGCATCGGCCAGGACGCCTCGCCGACCTCCTCGGCGATCTCGTGGATGGCGGTACGGAAGGCGTCGTCGTTGGCCATCACGCCGAAGGTGCGGTTGCCCAGGGCGAGGACCATCGCGCCCGTCAGGGTCGCCACGTCGACGATCGCGTCGGGGTTCTCCTCCGAGGCGCGGGTCAGCGCGTCGGCGAGGACGAGCCGGCCCTCGGCGTCGGTGTTGAGGACCTCGACGGTCTTGCCGCTGTACATGTGCAGCACGTCGCCCGGGCGGGTGGCGTTGCCCGACGGCATGTTCTCGGCGAGGGCCAGCCAGCCGGTGACATTGACCTGGAGGCCGAGACGGGAGGCCGCGACGACGGCGGCGAACACGGCGGCGGCGCCGCTCATGTCGCACTTCATCGTCTCGTTGTGGCCGGCCGGCTTGAGCGAGATGCCGCCCGAGTCGTAGGTGATGCCCTTGCCGACCAGGGCGAGGGTCTTCTCCGCCTTCGGGTGGGTGTAGCCGAGCCGGACGAGGCGGGGGCCGTGCGTCGAGCCCTGGCCGACGCCCAGCAGGCCGCCGAAGCCGCCCTTGACGAGAGCCTTCTCGTCGAGGACCTGGACCTTGATGCCGTGCTCCTTGCCGGCGGCGGTGGCGACCGCGGCGAAGGACTCGGGGTACAGGTCGTTCGGCGGGGTGTTGATCAGGTCGCGGGCGCGGTTGATCTCCTCGACGACCGCGGTGGCGCGCTCGGCGGCGGCCTTGAACGCCTTGTCGCGCGGCTTGGTGCCGAGCAGGACGACCTCGGCGAGCGGCAGCTTCGGGCCGTTGTCCTTCTTGCCCTTGGGGGCGAGCTTGTTCTCGCCGCCCTGGTAGGCGGTGAAGGAGTACGCGCCGAGCAGGGCGCCCTCGGCGATGGCCTCGGCGTCCTCGGTGGACTCCGTCGGCAGTGCGAAACCGGCCTTCTTCGAACCGTTCAGCGCACGGGCCGCGCTGCCGGCGGCGCGGCGCAGTGCCTCCGCGTCGTACGCGCCGTCCTTCTCCGGGACCGGGCCGAGCCCGACCGCGACGACAACGGGGACCTTGAGACCGGACGGTGCGGGAAGCTTGGTCACTTCGCCCTCGGCACCGGCGGCGCCCAGGGTCTCCAGGACGGTGGCGAGCTTTCCGTCGAACGCCTTGTCCACGGCCTCGGCGCCCGGTGCGACGACCGGACCCTTGGCGCCCTTGGCGATGCCGACGACGAGTGCGTCGGCGCGCAGCGTCGCCGCACCTGCGGTGCTGAGAGTGAGAGCAGTCACGGTGGTGAATTCTCGCTTCCGTTGAGTTGAGTACCGGTCGAGGGGGTGGGCCGACCGTGCCCGGCGCATCGTAGATGCCGCCGCAATGCGCCGGGAACGAGCCTACGCGCGCCTTTGCTTCCGGCTCACAGGGGCGGGGCCGTCCGGCCGTACGCCGCCCGGGCCGGCAGGCCCCGTACGACGGAACGGACCACGGGGATAGGGTCGTTGAACTGGGCAGGTGAGCGAGGGGTACGACATGCGGGGCGCGAGGACACGATGGCCGGCGGCCTGCGCGCTGCTGGTGCTGTCGGCCGTACTGGCCGGCTGCGCCCCAACCGCGGAGCCGGCGGGCCCCGGGCGGCCGAAGGCCGTACCGCGCTGGCAGCCGGAACCGGGCGTGGACTGGCAGTGGCAGCTCTCCGGCAGGGTGGACGCGAGCGTGGACGCGCCCGTCTACGACATCGACGGGTTCGACCAGGACGCGAGGACGGTGGCCGAGCTGCACCGCAAGGGCCGCAAGGTCATCTGCTACCTCTCCACCGGCGCGTGGGAGGACTTCCGTCCGGACGCCGGGAAGTTCCCCGCCTCCGTACGCGGGAAGAGCAACGGCTGGGAGGGGGAGTGGTGGCTCGACATCCGCCGCACCGACATCCTGGAGCCGCTGATGGAGGCCCGGATCGCCATGTGCGCGAAGAAGGGCTTCGACGCGGTGGAGCCGGACAACATGGACGGCTACCTCAACGCCACGGGCTTCCCGCTCACCGCGGACGACCAGCTGCGCTACAACCGGCTGATCGCCCGCCTCGCCCACCGCCACCACCTCGCCGTCGGCCTGAAGAACGACCTGCCCCAGATCCCCCAGCTGGTGGACGAATTCGACTTCGCGGTCAACGAACAGTGCGCGCAGTACGACGAATGCGGGACCCTGACACCGTTCATCGAGGCGGGCAAGGCCGTCTTTCACGCGGAGTACGAAGTGCCGGTGGCGGACTTCTGTCCCGGGTCCCGCAAGCTCCGACTGAGCTCGCTGCTCAAGAAGTACGCACTCGGGGTCTGGCGCCGGACCTGCTGAGAGCCCTCAGCCGAGGACGAGCGCCACCAGGGTGACGGTGACCGCGGTTTCCTCCAGGGCGCCGAACACATCGCCCGTCACCCCGCCGAAGCGCCGCACACAGTGGCGCAGCATCAGCTGCGCTGCCCCGAGACCGGCCAGCGCCGCGACGGAGTGGTGCACCGCCCCGTACACCCCGAGGAGCGCACCGGCCCCCGCGCAGCCCGCCACCACCACGACGGCGACGGCCAGTGCGGTACGGGGCGCCACCGTGCCTGCCACCGCCGCGCCCAGGCCCTCGGGACGGGCGGGCGGAACGCCCCGGCGCGCGGCCAGAGTGAGCGCGAGCCGGGCGGTGACCGCGGCGACGGCCGCGCCCAGCGCGCCGTGGGCCCAGCCCTGTCCGTACAGCTCGAAGAGCACCGCGACCTGTGCCAGCAGGACGAACAGCAGGGTGATGACACCGAACGGACCAATGTCGGACTGCTTCATGATCCGTAGTGCGTCCTCGGCCGGCCTGGCGCTGCCGAGCCCGTCGGCGGTGTCCGCGAGCCCGTCCAGATGCAGGCCTCGGGTCAGGGCGGCGGGCACGGCGGCGGAGGCGACCGCCGCCGGCAGGGGACCCGATCCGGCGAGCAGGAACAGCACCCCGGGCACGGCCGCGAGCAGTCCCACGACGAGTCCGGCGAGCGGGGCGCAGAGCATGCCGGCGCGGGCGGCCTCGCGGTCCCAGCGGGAGACACGGACGGGGAGCACGGTCAGGGTGCCGAAGGCGAAACGCAGGCCGTGGCTGTTCAGGGAGGTCACCGCGCGCAGGCTAGCCGGTGCGGCGCGGCGCTAGATTGGGCAAAACAGACCGGAAGCCGCATAAGCGGATCATCGGGAGTGGGTGGCATGGGTCACTGGCTTCACCAGAACATCGTCGAGCCGGGCAAGCTTCCGCTGCTGCTCGCGCTTGGCTCCTTCGTGCTCACCTTCGCCATCACCCGTTTCGTCACCCGGATGATCAGGGCCGGGAAGGGGCCGTTCCGCAACATCACGCCCGGCGGCGTGCACATCCACCATGTGGTGCCGGGCGTCGTCCTCTCGGTGGTCGGCGGCTTCGGCGCGGTCGCCTCAGGGCAGCACGGTGTCGCCGCCGGGATCTGGGCGGTCGTCTTCGGGGTGGGGGCCGGCCTGGTACTCGACGAGTTCGCGTTGATCATGCACCTCGACGACGTGTACTGGACCGAGGAGGGCCGTCAGAGCGTGGAGGTCGTCGTCCTCACCGCATCGCTCGTCGTGCTCGTCCTCGCCGGGTTCTCGCCGCTGGGGGTGGACGAACTGAGCGGCGATCAGCAGCAGAACAGACTGGGCGTCGTCCTCACGTACGCCGTCAACTTCGGCTTCGTGCTGATCGCCCTGTTCAAGGGCAAGGCCCGCATGGCCGTGCTCGGCACCCTCGTCCCGTTCATCGCGCTGTTCGCCGCGATCCGGCTGGCCAGGCCGGCCTCTCCGTGGGCCAGACGCTTCTACCGCAAGCGGCACCGGGCGCGCGCGAGGGCGGTGCTGAGGGCGTACCACCACGATGTGCGCTGGGCGGGGCCGCGCCGCAGGTTCCAGGACCTGATCGGCGGGGCCCCCGACCGGACACCGCTGCCGGGGCCCGGTAGGGGAGACTGAGGTTCAGGCGGTGGTGGTCCCCGCGGGCTCGCCGCCCCCGGCGGCTTCCTCCGCGGTGTCCTCGGCGGTCTCGTCCGCAGGCTTCTCCGCAGGCTCCTCCGCCCGTTCGGGCAGCTCCGCTGCCAGCGCCGCCGCGGCCTGGACGAGCGGCAGCGCGAGCAGCGCCCCGCTGCCCCCGCCCACGGTCACCCCGTGATCGAGCAGCGGCGTCAGCGCCATCCGGTCCAGCGCCTTCATCTGCGCCGGCTCACCGCTCACCTGCCCCGCCAGCCACCAGTCCGGCGCCCTGAAGGCCGCCCGCTGGGCCACGAGTGCGCAGGCCGCCGAGACGACCCCGTCCAGCACCACGGGCATCCGGCGCACCGCGCTCTGCAGCAGGAAACCGGTCATCGCCGCCAGATCCGCGCCGCCCACCGCGGCCAGCAGCTCCAGCTGATCACCGAGAACGGGCCGGGCCCGGCGCAACGCGTCCCGGATCGCGGCGCACTTGCGCATCCACGCCAGATCGTCGATGCCCGTACCGCCGCGCCCGGTCACCACGGAGGCGTCCGTGCCGCACAGGGCGGCGATCAGGGTCGAGGCCGCCGTCGTACCGCCGACGCTCAGATCACCGAGCACCACCAGATCGGTGCCGGAGTCGGCCTCCTCGTCGGCGATCCGCATGCCGAGGCGAACGGCCTGCTCGGCCTCCTCGGCCGTCAGCGCGTCCTCGACGTCGATGCGGCCGCTGCCGCGCCGCACCCGGTCCCGTACGACCGCCTCGGGCAGCAGCGCGGGGTCGCAGTCGAGACCCGCGTCCACGATCCGTACGGGGACGGCGAAGCGGCGGGCCAGCACCGCGACCGGGCTCGCACCGTCCAGCGTGGCCCGCACCAGCTCGTGCGCGGTGCCGGGCGCCCGGCCGGACACCCCCAGCTCCGCCACCCCGTGATCACCGGCGAACAGCACCACACGCGGCTGGTCCACGGGCCTGACCGGTACGGACTGCTGGGCGGCCGACAGCCACTCACCCAGCTCGTCCAGCCGGCCGAGAGCGCCGGGCGGGACGGTCAGCCGCTCCCGGCGTTCCTCGGCGTCGCGCCGTACGCCGCCGTCGGGGCGTTCGATGAGGTCGGAGAAGTCGTCCAGATTCACGGGGGTCTGCCTCGCGGGTCGTCACATGGTGGGCAGGAACCCGGCGGAGGGCTCCTGTGCGGAACAGTACCCGGCAGCCTTCCGCGCCCCCGGCCCGCGCACCCGCCCGAGGCCGGGCCCTGCCCCGGCCCGCGGCTCAGCCCCGCAGCACCAGCGCCCGCCCCGCCACCACCAGCAGCACGTGCTCGCACTCGTCGGCGAACGCGGCGTTCAGACGGCCCAGTTCGTCCCGGAAACGCCGCCCGGACGCCGTCGCGGGGACCACACCGGAGCCGGTCTCATTGGTCACGGCGACGACCGTACGGCGCGTCCCGCGCACGGCCCGGACCAGTTCCGCGACCCGTTCCCGCAGTGCCTCCTCGCCACCGTCCGCCCACCGGGCGTCGTCCCACGCCCCCACCCGGTCCATCGCGTCGGTCAGCCACAGCGACAGACAGTCGATCAGCAGCGGCGGGCCGTCCGCCTCCAGCAGAGCCACCAGCTCGCAGGTCTCCTCGGTGCGCCACGCGGCGGGCCTGCGCTCGCGGTGCAGCCCGATCCGGGCCGCCCATTCCGCGTCGCCGTTCCGCCGGCCGCCCGTTGCCACGTACACCACCTCGGGGAACGTCTCCAGGCGCTGCTCGGCCTCCAGCGACTTCCCCGACCGTGCGCCACCCGTCACCAGCGTGCGCCGGGGCATCTCGGGCACCGCGTGGTACTCGCCCACCCTCAGCGTCGTCCCGTCCGGCACGGCCCGGGCCCCCGCGGCCGCGAGCCTGCGGTGCAGCTCGTCGCCGGGCGGTGCGTCGTGGTCCAGGTGGACGGCGACGACCTCGGTGGTGGGCCCGATCGCCTCCACGGCCCGCAGCCGGGCCACGGCGTCGGGCCGCGCGACCACATCGGCGACGACCATGTCGTACGGCTCCGCCACCCGGTCGGCCAGACCGGCGGGTGCGGCCCCCGGCGGCAGGTAGAGCAGCCGTTCGCCTTCCGGCGACGTCACCTCGTACCCGGTGCCCGGAGCGTCCATCGACACCGCCCGCACCCGGTGCCCGCTGATCAGCGTCAGCTCCTGGCCGTCCGGTACGCGCCCCGCGGACGGAAGCGAGGCGGGCAGTTCCACGGCGGGCCCGTCGTGCGGGTGGGTGAGCAGCACCTGGCGTACGCCGGTGAGCGAACGGCCCGCGCGGGCCGCGGCGAACACGGCGCCCGGAGTGAGGTCGAGCAGCAGCGCGTCGTCGACCAGCAGCGAGGTCGCGGCCCGCGCCCGCGCCCCACGGGCGGACGCGCAGGCGGCGCAGGGACAGTCGGGCCGCGGCAGCCCGTCGGGGGCTCCGGTGCCGAGCAGAGTCAGTTCCACGCTCCTGATCCTCCCGCGTCCATGCTTCACCTGCGCGCCCGGGCCACGTACTAGGCTTCGGGCAGCAACGTGACCCAGGAGGCGGACATGGCGTGGACGTGGCGGTTCGAGAAGTCCGACGGTACGGAGACGGAGCCGGCTCTGCAGCCGGAGGAGTTCACGACCCAGGGCGATGCGGAGTCATGGATCGGTGAGTTCTGGAAGGAGCTCCTGGAGGGCGGTGCCGACCAGGTGTCCCTGTTCGAGGACGCGACGAAGATCTACGGCCCGATGAGCCTCCAGGCCGACTAGGGCCTTCCCGCCCCGCGATCGAGATCCGGCCCGCCACCCGCCAGGGTGCCGGGCCGGGTGCCAGGGCATCGGCTCAGATCTCGCCCAGTGTGGCCTCGACCGTCTCCTTCGAATCGCCGCGCGAGTACGTCACCGTGACCCGCGCGCCCGGCTTCTCGCCCGCCAGGGCCTCCGACAGCGATGTGATCGTCGTGATCGGGGTGTCGTCGATCGCGGTGATGACGTCTCCGGTGCGCAGGCCCGCCTTCTCCGCGGCCCCGCCCTCCTGCAGGCTGACGACGGCCACACCGGCCGGCTGGTAGTCGTCGTCGACGACGGTGCGGCCCGTGATGTTCAGCGCCGCCCGGCCCGAGTCCGTGACCTTGCCGGACTTGATGATCTGGTCCGCGACCGTCCGCACCATGGACACCGGGATCGCGAATCCGATCCCGGGTGCCGCGCTGCCGCCCAGCTGCGGATCCGCCGCCGCGAGCGTCGGGATGCCGATCACCTCGCTGTCGAGGTTCACCAGCGCCCCGCCGCTGTTGCCCGGGTTGATCGCCGCCGAGGTCTGCACCATGTCGGCGAGCGTCGCCCCGGTGCCACCGCCCGAGCTGCTCTCGCTGACGGTCCGGCCCAAAGCGGAGACGATGCCCTGGGTGACGCTGCTGGACAGGCCGAGCGGCGAGCCCATCGCCAGCACGATCTGCCCCACCTCGACCTCTTCGGCTTCGCCGAAATTCGCCGCCTTCAGCCCGCCGGGGATGTCGGTCAGTCTGACGACCGCCAGGTCCTGCTCCGGATAGGAGGAGACCAGGGAGGCCTTGAGCCCCTTCTCCCCGGTGGCGACGGTGACGTCGAAGGTCTTCGCGCTTCCCACGACGTGCGCGTTCGTGACGATGTGGCCCTTGTCGTCGTAGACGATGCCGGAGCCGAGACTGTCCCCGGCGCCGATCTGCACGACCGAGGGCAGCACATCCCTGATGACGTCCTGGTACTGGCTCTCGAGATCACCCGGGGCCCGGGCCACCGTGCCCTGCTGTACCGGGGCGCCGGCCGGGGAGGAACCCGCGCCGGAGCAGCCACCCGCCAGGGCGATCGCGCAGGCACCGGCGGTCAGGGGCAGCAGCAGGCGGCGGCCCCGGCCGCGTGAGAGGGATGCGTCCATGCCCGGAGTATCGCCAGGGGCCCAGGACAGGGCATGTGCTGATGGGCCGATCAGACGTACGGACCGGTGGCCCGCCGAGCTCCTCGAGGGACAGCCCTCAGCCGCGCACCCCGCACAGGTGGAGCAGCGCCGCCACCCTGCGGTACGGATCGGTCCGCCCCGCCCGGTCCTCCGCGGCCAGCACCCGCTCCAGCTCCTGGGCGTCGGGCAGCTCGTCGTCGTTGCTCACGTTGTCGGTGAAGACCCGCACGCCGTACCAGGCGTGCAGCGGCGCGGCGATCCCGGCGAGCGTGGACGTCAGGGCGTCGAGCCGGTCTGCCCGCACGAGGAGGCCGAGCCGGTTGGTGTACGTATCGGTGTCGAATGCCGCGAGAGCCCCGCCGAAGTCCCCCGCCGTCCCGGGCCGCATCGCCAGCGCGTCCGCGTTCCGCACGAGCAGCGAGAGGAGCCCGCCGGGCGCCAGCATCCGGGCCAGGCCCGCCAGCATCGGATCAGGCTCGGGGACGTACATCAGGACGCCGTGGCAGAGCACCACGTCGAAGCTGCCGGGCAGGAAGTGCACCCCGGTGTCGCGGCCGTCGCCCTCGATGAGGCGCACCCGTTCCCGGATACCCTCGGGCTCGCCCGCGAGGGCATCCCGGGCGGTCCGGAGCATCTCGCCGTCGGACTCCAGACCGGTCACCGAGTGCCCGGCCCGGGCCAGCCGCAGCGCCTGCGTGCCCTGGCCCATGCCGACATCCAGCACCCGCAGCCGCCTCCCCACGGGGAAGCGCGCGGCTATCTGCTCGTCCAGCTGCCGGGCGACGAGCTCCTGGCGGACCGTGTTGCGCAGTCCGCCGAGCCCGTCCAGCCATTGGGAAGAGACCCCCGTGAAGCCGGAGGTCTCCGTGCTCAGGGCCGCTCTCCCCGCTTGACCTGCGGCTTCGGAAGCCGCAGTCGGCGCATCTGGAGCGTACGCATCAGGCCGTAGGCCACGGCGCCGCGCTTGGGAGTGTCCGGGAAGCGCTCGGCGAGCTGCTTCTTGAGCCGGAACGCGAGGCCGATGGAGTCGACCACGATCAGCACGATCACGCCGAGCCAGAGCAGCAGCGAGATGTTCTGGATGTTCTGGATCTGGATCACGCTGAGGATCAGGATGACCACTGCGAGCGGGAGGAAGTACTCCGCGATGCAGAAGCGTGAGTCCACGAAGTCACGGACGAAGCGCCGCACGGGCCCCTTGTCACGTGCGGGGAGATAACGCTCGTCACCCGACGCGAGCGCCTCACGCTGCTTGGCCAGGTCCGCGCGGCGCGCTTCGCGCTGTCGCTTCGTGGCCTCCTTGCGATCGGTCGGCGTGCCGCTCGAAGCACGTCGGCGCTGCGTCTGGGCCTCGTTGCGCTTAGGGGTGGGGCGACCCTTGGGAGCCTGAGGGTCGCGGGGCTGCTTGGAGAGGTCCGCCGTCACCTTGTCGGTGGGGGCCTTCTCTTCCTTGGAACGGCTACGGAACACAAAACCCAAGGGTACGGGGTCGGTCCGGGCAAGTCAGGACCGGGCGGGAACGATCCGGCAACGGCCTGCGTCCTGAAAGGTGTCCCGACAGGGGCAGAACGGACGTCGCCACCGGTTTCCCTGATGTTCCTCTACTCCCTGGGCGGGAGTGGTCGCAGGTGGCAGTCGTTCTTGGGTAGGAGCACATCCGTACCCGAACAGTGCGGTAATAGAGGCAGGGCCCGTACTGTGGGTTCTGTTGGAGTGCTGGAGCTCAGTCCGTCAGAAGGGGGCGCGCGAAGCCCATGAGCGGTGTCATGAAGCGTATGGGAATGATCTTCCGCGCGAAGGCAAACAAGGCCCTTGACCGGGCCGAGGATCCGCGCGAGAC
Source organism: Streptomyces sp. NBC_00887 (assembly GCF_045207585.1). Classification (NCBI taxonomy): domain Bacteria; kingdom Bacillati; phylum Actinomycetota; class Actinomycetes; order Kitasatosporales; family Streptomycetaceae; genus Streptomyces; species Streptomyces sp. NBC_00887. Next base: position 2,183,893 of record NZ_CP108788.1, on the reverse strand, counting down.
CCTCGATTACTCGTACCAGAAGCAGCTGGAGCTGCTTCAGAAGGTACGCCGCGGTGTCGCCGATGTGGCGACCTCGCGCAAGCGGCTGGAGCTGCAGCTGAATCAGCTGCAGGGACAGTCGTCGAAGCTGGAGGACCAGGGCCGCAAGGCGCTCGCGCTCGGCCGCGAGGACCTGGCCCGCGAGGCGCTGTCCCGGCGCGCCGCCCTCCAGCAGCAGGTCACGGACCTGGAGACGCAGCACCAGACGCTGCAGGGTGAGGAGGAGAAGCTCACTCTCGCGGCCCAGCGACTGCAGGCCAAGGTCGACGCCTTCCGTACGAAGAAGGAGACGATCAAGGCCACCTACACCGCGGCCCAGGCACAGACCCGGATCGGTGAGGCCTTCTCCGGCATCTCCGAGGAGATGGGTGACGTCGGCCTCGCGATCCAGCGGGCCGAGGACAAGACCCAGCAGCTGCAGGCGCGCGCCGGGGCCATCGACGAGCTGCTGGCCTCCGGTGCCCTGGACGACCCGACAGGGACGGCGAAGGACGACATCGCCGCCGAGCTGGACCGGATCTCCGGTGGTACGGATGTAGAGCTGGAGCTGCAGCGCATGAAGGCCGAACTGGCCGGCGGCTCCTCCTCTTCCCAGCAGGCCATCGAAGGCGGTGCGCAGGACTCGGCACCGCAGTCGCAGCAGTCCCCGCACAAGTTCGACAAGCAGTAAGGGCGGCGTCATGATCGTACGGATCATGGGGGAGGGCCAGGTAGCACTGGCCGACAGTCATGTCGCCGAGCTGAACAAGCTCGACGACGTACTGCTCGCAGAGATGGAGAGCGGCGACGGCCCCGGCTTTCGCAGCACTCTTCACGCGCTCCTCGACAAGGTGCGCGAGCTCGGCTCGCCGCTGCCGGACGACTCCCTGGAGCCGTCCGAGCTGATCCTGCCGTCTCCTGACGCGACCCTCGAAGAAGTGCGCGCCATGCTCAGCGACGACGGGCTGATCCCCGGCTGACCTGGGGCCTTCCGTTCGGAGCACGCCGGGCCCGCGAGGCCCGGCACGGTCCGGACGAAGGGCCCGAGCGCTTCACTCCACACTCCCGCACTGTGCCCCGCCCGGTCCCACCGGCGCGGGGCACAGTGGCACGGGGGCGGTTCTGTGGTCGGATCCGCACGCAGGGACGGGAAAGTGCGCGACACGCCGTACCGTAGCTTGACGTGACCACCCTCGGAACCGGGTTCGTGCGCGCCCGACGCTGGCTGCGCGGCCATCCTCTGGCATTCGACGCGGCGCTTGCCCTGGCCGTGCTCGCCTGCATGATCTGTGCGTCCTTCGCGGAGCCGAACCCGGGGCACGGGCCGATCTTCGGCATCCGCACCCCCGAACCGTCGAGCGTGCTCCTCATGGTCCTCGGCGCCGGGGCACTCGTGCTGCGGCGGCGCGACCCCATGGCGGTACTCGCCGTGACCGGGCTGCTGTCCACCGCCGAGTTCATCCTCATGGACCCGCCCGCCCCCGTGGTGATGAGCGCGGTCATCGCGCTCTTCACCGTCGCGTCCCGCACCGACCGCCCCACCACCTGGCGGGTCGGACTGCTGACGATGGCGGTGCTGACCGTGGCGGCGATGGTGGTCGGTTCGACGCCCTGGTACAGCCAGGAGAACCTCGGCGTCTTCGCCTGGACCGGCATGGCCGCGGCCGCCGGCGACGCCGTCCGCAGCAGACGCGCGTTCATCGACGCGATCAGGGAACGCGCCGAGCGCGCCGAGCGCACCCGCGAGGAGGAGGCCCGCCGGCGGGTCGCCGAGGAGCGGCTGCGGATCGCCCGGGACCTGCACGACGTCGTCGCCCACCACATCGCCCTGGTCAACGTCCAGGCCGGAGTGGCCGCCCACGTCATGGACAAGCGCCCGGACCAGGCCAAGGAAGCGCTCGCCCATGTCCGTGAGGCCAGCCGCTCCGCACTGGGCGAGCTCAGGACCACGGTCGGCCTGCTGCGCCAGTCCGGCGACCCCGCGGCGCCCACCGAGCCGGCACCCGGCCTCGCGGTCCTCGGCGAGCTCGTCGACACCTTCCGCAACGCGGGACTCCCCGTCGAGGTGGCCTGCACCGACCGGGACAGCCCGTTGCCCGCGGCCGTCGACCTCGCGGCGTACCGGGTCATCCAGGAGGCGCTCACCAACGTGCGCAAGCACGCGGGTGCCGACGCGAAGGCCGAGGTGAGCGTCGTACGGGTCGGGAGCACCGCGGAGATCACGGTGCTGGACAACGGCAGGGGCGTGCCGGGGACCGGGGACGGCGGAACGGACCCGTACGGGGAGCGCGACGGCGGCGGCCACGGCCTCATCGGCATGCGCGAACGTGTCACCGCACTCGGCGGCACCCTCACCGCGGGCCCCCGTTACGGCGGCGGATTCCGCGTCCATGCGATCCTGCCCGTCATGACGCGCACGGGTGAGCCGGAGAGGCCGGGCACGGCGGACAGCACGGGGGGACGCCCATGACGACACCGATCAAGGTGCTGCTCGCCGACGACCAGGCGCTGCTGCGCAGCGCGTTCCGGGTGCTGGTCGACTCGGAGCCCGACATGCAGGTCGTCGGTGAGGCCGCGGACGGCGCCCAGGCGGTGGAACTGGCCCGCTCGACCCGCGCCGACGTGGTGCTGATGGACATCCGGATGCCCGGCACCGACGGGCTCGCCGCCACCCGGATGATCAGCGCCGATCCGGATCTCGCGGGTGTACGGGTCGTCATGCTGACCACCTTCGAGGTGGACGAGTACGTGGTGCAGTCCCTGCGCGCGGGTGCGTCCGGCTTTCTCGGCAAGGGCGCCGAACCGGACGAGCTGCTCAACGCCATCCGCATCGCCGCTGCCGGGGAGGCGTTGCTCTCCCCGGCAGCGACCAAGGGACTCATCGCCACCTTCCTCGCCCAGGGCGGCAGCGCGGGCGAGGGCCCGGACGCCGCGGCGTACGCCGAGCGGCTCGGCGCGCTCACGGTGCGGGAGCGCGAGGTGCTCGTCCTGGTCGCGGGCGGGCACTCCAACGACGAGATCGCCGAGCGGCTCGCGGTCAGCCCGCTCACGGTGAAGACCCATGTGAACAGGGCCATGGCGAAGCTGGGCGCCCGGGACCGGGCCCAATTGGTTGTTATTGCGTACGAATCGGGCCTGGTGCGTCCCAGGGCGGAGTGACGGGTGGAGATCCGGCGTACTCCACCTGCGGTATGCGCGACATAAGAATGCAACCCGGGGGGCGACGAATCCTTCCCCGGGATCGGCGATCGTATAGACGGGCGGGCTGTGTCCCCCTTTCTGCTCCCCGAGCAGCCGCCCATCTGCCGCGTAAGCCACAGAAGAGAGACCCACCCATGTCCTGGCTGTCCAGATTCAGCCTCGCGCAACGGGCCCTTATCGGGCTGATCTCGATCGTCGCGCTCGTTTTCGGAGCGATCGCGATCCCGCAGCTCAAGCAGCAGCTGCTGCCCACCATCGAACTCCCGATGGTGTCGGTGCTGGCCCCCTACCAGGGTGCGTCCCCCGATGTGGTCGAGAAGCAGGTCGTAGAACCCCTCGAGAACGCCATCAAGGCCGTCGACGGCGTCGAGGGCATCACCTCGACCGCCAGCGAGGGCAACGCCGTCATCATGGCGAGCTTCGACTTCGGCGACGAAGGCACCAAGCAGCTCGTCGCGGACATCCAGCAGGCCGTGAACCGTGCCCGCATCCAGCTGCCCGAGGACGTCGACCCGCAGGTCATCGCCGGGTCGACGGACGACATCCCGACCGTCGTCCTCGCCGTCACGTCCGACAAGGACCAGCAGGCGCTCGCCGACCAGCTGGACCGCACGGTCGTCCCGGCCATCGAGGACATCGACGGCGTCGGCCAGGTCGCGGTCGACGGCGTCCAGGAACTCCAGGTCTCCGTCGTCCCCGACGACAGGAAGCTCGCCGCCGCCGGTCTGAACGCCGGCTCGCTGGCCCAGGCCCTCCAGGCCGGCGGTGCCACGGTCCCGGCCGGTTCCTTCGCCGAGGCGGGCAAGAGCCGCACGATCCAGGTCGGCGGCTCCTTCACGTCGCTGAAGCAGATCGAGGACCTGAAGGTCTCCGCGCAGAACCCCGCCACCGGCAAGCCCGGGAAGCCGGTCCGCGTCGGCGACATCGCCACGGTGAAGCAGGAGCCCTCCACCGCGGTCTCCATCACCCGTACGAACGGCAAGCCGAGCCTCGCCGTGATGGCCACGATGGACAAGGACGGCAGCGCCGTCGCCATCTCGGACGCCGTCCAGGACAAGCTCCCCGACCTGCGCAAGGACCTCGGTTCCGGCGCGGAACTGACCGTCGTCTCGGACCAGGGACCGGCCGTCTCCAAGGCGATCTCCGGCCTGACCACCGAGGGCGCGCTCGGACTGCTCTTCGCGGTCATCGTGATCCTGGTCTTCCTCGCGTCGATCCGCTCGACCCTGGTCACCGCGGTCTCCATCCCGCTGTCCGTGGTCCTCGCGCTGATCGTGCTCTGGACCCGCGACCTCTCGCTGAACATGCTCACGCTCGGCGCCCTCACGATCGCGATCGGCCGGGTCGTCGACGACTCGATCGTGGTCCTGGAGAACATCAAGCGGCACCTCGGCTACGGCGAGGAGCGCCATTCGGCGATCATCACCGCGGTCAAGGAAGTGGCCGGCGCGGTCACCTCCTCCACGCTCACCACCGTCGCGGTCTTCCTGCCCATCGGTCTGGTGGGCGGCATGGTGGGGCAGCTCTTCGGCTCGTTCTCCCTGACCGTCACCGCGGCCCTGCTCGCCTCCCTGCTGGTCTCGCTGACCGTGGTCCCGGTCCTCTCGTACTGGTTCCTGCGCGCCCCCAGGGGCACCGCCGAGAACCCGGACGAGGCGCGCCGCAAGGCCGAGGAGAAGGAAGCCGCGAGCCGGCTCCAGCGGCTCTACGTCCCCGTGCTGCGCTTCGCGACACGGCGCCGTATCACCAGCATCGTCATCGCCTTCGTGGTGCTGTTCGGCACCTTCGGAATGGCGCCCCTGCTGAAGACCAACTTCTTCGACCAGGGTGAGCAGGAGGTCCTCTCCATCAAGCAGGAGCTGACCCCCGGCACCAGCCTGGAGGCGGCCGACGCCGCCGCGCAGAAGGTCGAGAAGGTCCTGGCGGCCGACGACGGCGTCAAGGCCTACCAGGTCACCGTCGGCTCCTCCGGCTGGATGGCGGCCTTCGGCGGCGGTACGGGAGCCAACCAGGCCTCCTACCAGGTCACCCTGAAGAACTCTGCGGACTTCGACGCCACCCAGGACCGGATCGACGAGGCCCTCGGCAAGCTCGACGGCATCGGCGACACGACGATCGCCGCGGGTGACGGCTTCGGCAGCCAGGACCTGAGCGTCGTGGTGAAGGCCGCGGACGCGGACATCCTGAAGAAGGCCTCCGAAGCGGTGCGGACCGAGGTCGCGAAGCTCGACGACGTCACCGACGTCCAGAGCGACCTGGCGCAGAGCGTTCCGCGCATCTCGGTCAAGGCCAACGACAAGGCCGCGGACGCCGGATTCAGCGAGGCCACGCTCGGCGCGGCGGTCGCCGGTGCGGTGCGCGGCACCCCGTCCGGCAAGGCGATCATGGACGACACCGAGCGTGACGTCATCGTGAAGTCGTCCAGCCCGGCCACCACCATGGCCGAGCTGAAGGCCCTGAAGCTCGGCCCGGTCGAGCTCGGCCGGATCGCCGACGTGAAGCTGGTTCCCGGCCCGGTCACGATGACCCGGATCGACGGACAGCGCGCGGCGACGATCACCGCCAAGCCGACCGGCGACAACACGGGCGCGGTCAGCGCCTCGCTCCAGACGAAGATCAACGCCCTGGACCTCCCGGACGGCGCCACCGCATCCATCGGCGGCGTCTCCCAGGACCAGGAAGACGCGTTCATGAAGCTGGGCCTCGCCATGCTGGCGGCCATCGCGATCGTCTTCATGCTGCTGGTGGCCACCTTCCGGTCGCTCATCCAGCCGCTGATCCTGCTGGTCTCCATCCCGTTCGCGGCGACCGGTGCCATCGGCCTCCTCGTCATCACCGGCACGCCGATGGGCGTCCCGGCGATGATCGGCATGCTGATGCTGATCGGCATCGTGGTGACGAACGCGATCGTGCTGATCGACCTGATCAACCAGTACCGGTCGCAGGGGATGGGCGTCGTCGAGGCAGTCGTCGAGGGCGGCCGCCACCGTCTGCGCCCGATCCTGATGACGGCACTGGCGACGATCTTCGCCCTGCTCCCGATGGCGCTCGGCGTCACCGGTGAGGGCGGGTTCATCTCCCAGCCGCTGGCGGTCGTGGTGATCGGCGGTCTGATCACCTCCACGCTGCTGACGCTGCTCCTGGTGCCGACGCTGTACGCGATGGTCGAGCTCCGCAAGGAGCGCCGCGCCAAGAAGAAGGCGGCCAAGCGCGAGGCGAAGGCGGGCGTCACGGCCTCCGGGACGCCGGAGGACGTCACCTCCGACGAGCCGGAGCCCGCGAAGGCCTGACGGCCCTCGTAGCGACACAGGAAGGCCCCCGACGCCGCACAACGGCGTCGGGGGCCTTCCTGTGTCGGGTGATGCGGGGTGACGGCCGCGCGGCCGGGTCGGCAGGCGTTCCCGCCGCGGCCGGGTCCGCCCCCGCCACCCCCTACGGCAGCGCCAGCATCCGCTCCAGCGCCAGCTTCGCGTACTTCTCCGTCTCAGGGTCGACCTGGATCCGGTTGACGAGGTTCCCCTCGGCCAGCGACTCCAGCGTCCACACCAGGTGCGGCAGGTCGATCCGGTTCATCGTCGAGCAGAAGCACACCGTCTTGTCGAGGAAGACGATCTCCTTGTCCTCCGCGGCGAAACGGTTCGCCAGGCGGCGCACCAGGTTCAGCTCCGTACCGATGGCCCACTTCGAACCGGCCGGGGCCGCCTCCAGGGCCTTGATGATGTACTCCGTCGAGCCCACGTAGTCCGCGGCCGCCACGACCTCGTTCTTGCACTCCGGGTGGACCAGCACGTTGACACCCGGGATCCGCTCCCGCACGTCGTTGACGGACTCGACCGAGAAGCGCCCGTGCACCGAGCAGTGCCCGCGCCACAGGATCATCTTCGCGTTCCGCAGCTCCTCGGCGGTGAGGCCGCCGTTCGGCTTGTGCGGGTTGTAGAGGACGCAGTCCTCCAGGGTCATCCCCATGTCCCGCACGGCCGTGTTGCGCCCCAGGTGCTGGTCCGGCAGGAAGAGCACCTTCTCACCCTGCTCGAAGGCCCACTCGAGCGCCCGCTTCGCGTTGGAGGAGGTGCAGATCGTCCCGCCGTGCCGGCCGGTGAAGGCCTTGATGTCGGCGGAGGAGTTCATGTACGAGACCGGCACGACCTGGTCGGCGACACCCGCCTCCGTCAGCACGTCCCAGCACTCGGCGACCTGCTCCGCGGTGGCCATGTCGGCCATCGAGCAGCCTGCGGCCAGGTCCGGCAGGACGACCTTCTGGTCGTCACCGGTCAGGATGTCCGCGGACTCCGCCATGAAGTGCACGCCGCAGAAGACGATGTACTCCGCCTCGGGCCGCGCCGCCGCGTCCCGGGCGAGCTTGAACGAGTCGCCGGTGACGTCCGCGAACTGGATGACCTCGTCGCGCTGGTAGTGGTGTCCGAGGACGAAGACCTTGTCCCCGAGCTTCTCCTTGGCTGCGCGAGCACGCTCCACGAGGTCCGGGTCGGACGGGGAGGGCAGGTCGCCGGGGCATTCGACGCCGCGCTCACTCCTCGGGTCGGCCTCGCGGCCGAGCAGCAGCAGGGCGAGGGGTGTCGGCTGGACATCCAGGGGCTGGGCGGTGGTCACGACACGCACCCTTTCTTTTCTGCGAACTCTGCGAACAAGCCTTTTCGTCTAATTGACGCTATCTATCATAACCGGTTCACGTCAGATTGACGATGCCGATAGCGTCGATGTGACGCATCCCGCCGAGGGTGCGGTGTGCGAGCATGAAGGGAACAGACAAGCGCCCGGCCCGGAATGAATCCGAGGCCCCGATGGTTGGACCGTCGGCAAGCACTCCGTACAACCCGGGAGAGAAGCAGATGTCCGTATCGGACGAGACCACCACCGTGAGCGACGGCATCCTCCTGTCCGACGCCGCCGCAGACAAGGTCAGGACCCTGCTGGAGCAGGAGGGCCGTGACGACCTCGCTCTGCGCGTCGCCGTTCAGCCCGGAGGTTGCTCCGGCCTGCGTTACCAGCTCTTCTTCGACGAGCGCTCGCTCGACGGCGACGTAGTGAAGGACTTCGGCGGCGTCAAGGTTGTCACCGACCGGATGAGCGCCCCGTACCTGGGCGGCGCCTCGGTCGACTTCGTGGACACGATCGAGAAGCAGGGCTTCACGATCGACAACCCGAACGCCACGGGCTCCTGTGCCTGCGGTGACTCCTTCAGCTGAGCCTGATGACGACAGCGGCGGCGCTCCCGGAGTCCGGGAGCGCCGCCGCTGTCGTCCGCGTGCGGTGCGGCGGTCAGCCGCGCGGCACCGTCGCGCCCGACGCGTCGAGCACCTTCCGGCCGTCGAGCGGTGCGTCCAGCGTCACCGTCCGGGTCAGTTCCTTGGCGATCATGATGCAGGCCTTCCCGGGCTCCGGCTTCGACTCCGTGACCGTCACCCGGACCGTGGACCCGCTCTCCTTGGCGTGTGCCGCGTACGTACTGCAGACGCCGCCCCAGAACGTCACGTCCAGCTTCCGCCCGTCGGCGCTGTACGAGATGATCTGGCGCCCGCTGCCGGTCGCGTCACCCGGGTCCGTCCCCGGGTCCTTCGTCGGCTCGGGCGCCGGCTCCGTGCCGTTCTTCTTCGCCAGGTGGTCCGGGTCCACGGCGACCTGGGTGACGGTGCTTCCCGGGCCGCCCCCCTCGGGCCGTACGGAGAAGATCCACGACGGGACGAGCGTCTGCTCCCCGTCCACGTACTGCGCCGCGAGTCCCAGAACAGCCTTGTCGACCGTCACGGTGGTGGCCACCGGCGCCCCGCTCCGCGAAGCGCAGCCGGTCTCGGCCGAGGACGGGTCGCCCTCCAGCGGTACGGGCGTCGCGCAGCCGCCGACGGACGGCTTCGTGTTCTGCCGGCTCTCCGCGTTCAGCTGCTTCAGCGCCTCGTCCGCACCGATCACCGGGTAGGTGTCGCCCTTCGCCAGGCCCTTCACCTGCCCGCTGCCGCCGACGACCTCGCCCCCGGCGCCCACCTGGATACCGGTGGACCAGCCGTAGGTCGGCAGCCCGCCGACCACCGGATCGGCATTCACCACCCGTACGGAGCCCATCACCTGGCGCGCGTCGAGTGCGGCATCGTCCTGCCCCCCGGCCTTGAGCACCGGAACAGCCGCGGCCTTGGCGGCCTTCTCGCTCACCGGCGAGCCGGCGCCGGGCCCCGGTGCCGTGTCCTTCGAGCAGACCGTGACCGACTCGCACGCGTCAGGGCCGGCGGGGCCGTTCCGGGCGAAGGTCCAGGTGCCCGGAGCCTGCTCGGTGACCCGCAGGATCGGTCCCGACCCGTCCCCGTCGACGCCCACCTTCCAGGAGGTGCCTTCGGCACGCGGCGTTCCCTGCACCCCGAGTGCCTTCGCCAGGCGCGCCACCTCGGCCGAGGTCACCGTCCCCGTCGCACGGTGGACGGCTGCCTTGCCGGGGCCGTCGGGCAGGTCTCCTGAGGCGCGGTAGACGGTCCCGCCGCCATGGGGATCGGGCTCGCCCGGCGCGATGCCCTGCGGAGGCGCCGACGGGTTGTCCGCCGACGTGTCCAGGGAGAGCAGGGGTGGAGAGCCGTCACCGGCGGCAGGGCTGCTCGCGTCCCCGCCGTCGCCCGCAGCGGTCGAGGCCCAGTACGCGCCGCCGCCGCCGGCGATCAGCACAGCTGCCGCCACCGAGGCCACCGCGAGCGGTGAACGCCGCCGCCGGGGGCCGGTCACGTCATTCTCGGGTTGCTCGGTGCTCACCGGATCGCTCCTTCGACTGCATAGCCGCCACTGGATCAACGCCTGTCCCCCGAGTGGGGACAACGGTGGGACGGAGCAGGGGAGCGTGCGGTTCCACCGCGGTGCGCGGGGGAGCCGCCCCTACCGGACACGTGCCCCGGTCAGTCCCCGTACTCGGACATGGCGTCGATGAGGCGGGACGAGTACGGCGGCACCGTGACCCCGTGGATCAAGGACGGTGCCACCGGATCGGTGACAGTCTTCACGGGCACGACCCAGTGGGGCGCCATCCGTGCGCAGTCACCCCGCAGCTCGGCCAGGCTCATCTCGGACTCACGCGAAACGATGTTGTTCGACATATCCGCACCGTACGCACGGTGGAGCTCAGGTAGAAAGACCTACTATCGGGTAGTTTTCCCCTTAGGGTCCGGTGGCGCCACCGGGTAGCGTGAACTGTCATGCCGTCCCGGAGGGCGCGCTCACGCGTCCCCTCCGCACTTCCGCAGGAGCAGCCTCCCCGTGCGCATTGCAGTCACCGGCTCCATCGCCACCGACCACCTGATGACCTTCCCCGGCCGATTCGCCGACCAGCTCGTCGCGGACCAGCTGCACACGGTCTCGCTCTCCTTCCTGGTCGACAACCTCGACGTGCGCCGCGGAGGTGTCGGCGCCAACATCGCCTTCGGTATGGGCATGCTCGGCGCCCGGCCGATCCTGGTCGGCGCCGCCGGGGCCGACTTCGACGAATACCGCGCCTGGCTCGACCGGCACGGTGTCGACACCGACTCGGTCCGGATCTCCGAGGTCCTTCACACGGCCCGCTTCGTCTGCACGACGGACGCCGACCACAACCAGATCGGCTCCTTCTACACCGGCGCGATGAGCGAGGCGCGGCTGATCGAGCTGAAGAGCGTCGCCGACCGCGTCGGCGGCCTCGACCTCGTCTCCATCGGCGCCGACGACCCCGAGGCGATGCTCCGTCACACGGAGGAGTGCCGCTCGCGGAGCATTCCGTTCGCCGCGGACTTCTCGCAGCAGATCGCCCGGATGGACGGCGACGACATCCGGATCCTCCTCGACGGCGCCACGTACCTCTTCTCCAACGAGTACGAGAAGGGGCTCATCGAGTCCAAGACCGGATGGAGCGACGAGGAGATCCTCTCCAGGGTCGGCCACCGCGTCACCACCCTCGGCGCCCGCGGCGTCCGCATCGAGCAGGCCGGTCAGGACCCGATCGAGGTCGGCTGCGCCGAGGAGGAGCGGAAGGCCGACCCCACCGGCGTCGGCGACGCCTTCCGGGCCGGATTCCTCTCCGGCCTCGCGTGGGGCGTGGGTCTGGAGCGTGCCGCCCAGGTCGGCTGCATGCTCGCGACCCTGGTCATCGAGACGGTCGGCACCCAGGAGTACACCCTGCGCCGCACCCACTTCATGGACCGCTTCACCAAGGCGTACGGCGACGAGGCCGCCACCGAGGTGCGGGCACACCTCTCCTAGGACGGGCTCACAGGAGCCGGCGGACCACGAAGGCCGAACCCCGGTCCGCCGGCTCCTCACCCACGTACTCCTGCTCGCGCATCTCGCACCAGGCGGGAATGTCGAGCCGGGCGGCCTCGTCGTCGGCGAGGACCGTCACCGTGCCGCCCACGGGTACCTCTCCGATCACCTTTGCGAGCTCGATCACCGGAATCGGACAGCGCCTGCCGAGCGCGTCGACGACCAGCGAGGCGCGCGGGGCGGGGGAGGGGGCCGCCGCGACGGGAGCCCCGAGCCTCTCCCGTACCCCGGCCACCAGGCCCGGAAGCACCTCGAGGAACCGGTCGACCTCCGTGTCGGTGGTCCCGGCGGGGAGCGACACGCGGATGTTCCCCTCCGTGAGCACCCCCATGGCCTTGAGGACATGGCTGGGAGTCAGCGTGCTGCTCGTGCAGGACGAACCGGATGAAACAGAGAATTCCGCCCGGTCCAGCTCATGCAGCAGAGTCTCTCCGTCGACATAGAGACAGGAGAAGGTCACCAGGTGCGGCAGCCGCCGCACCGGATCGCCGACCACCTCCACGTCGGGCACCACACCGGCCACCGTGGCGCGAATACGGTCCACCAGGGCACGCAGCCGTACGGACTCCGCCGCCGCCTCGGCGCGCACCGCGCGCAGTGAGGCCGCCGCGGCCACGATCGCCGGGATGTTCTCGAAGCCCGCGGCGCGCCCCGACTCCCGTTCGTCGGCGGCGCCTTGGGGGGCGAACCGGACACCCTTGCGGACGGCGAGCAGGCCGACCCCCGCGGGTCCGCCCCACTTGTGGGCGCTGGCGGTCAGCAAGGACCAGCCGCCGGGCACCGGCCCCCACCCCAGGGACTGTGCGGCGTCCACCAGCAGGGGCACGCCCGCGGCGGCGCAGACCGCGGCGGTCTCGGCCACCGGCTGCACGGTCCCCACCTCATGGTTGGCCGACTGCAGGCAGGCCAGCGCCGTGTCCGCCCGCAGCGCCCGGCCGTACGCCGACGGATCCACCGCACCGGCCCGGTCCACCGGCACCTCGGTGAACGACCCACCCGCCGCCTCCAGCGCCGCGGCCGAGTGCAGCACCGACGAATGTTCGACTGCGGAGACCACCAGATGGCGGCCGACACGCCGACGGCCGTGGAGGGCCCCGGCCACCCCGGAGTGCACCGCCCGGGTCCCCGATGAGGTGAAGACGAGCTCGTCCGGCCGGCATCCGACCGCCTCCGCCGCGGCCTCCCGGGCCGCGTCCAGCAACAGTCCGGCCCGCCGCCCCTCGCGGTACAGGCGGGCGGGATCGGCCCAGCCCTCGTCCAGCGAGGCAAGCAGCGCCTGGCGGGCGACGGGGTGCAGGGGCGCGGAGGAGGCGGTATCGAAGTAGGACACACCGCCACGCTAGCCCGCACCGGCGCCCACCTGGGGGCGGGCCGCCGCCCGAGCCGCAAGAGGGAGCGTCAGATGACCGCCGGAGGGCCGGATTCCACCCCTTCGGGGAGTCGGGCGGCGCGTTGGGCACCCTCCCCGCGCGACCCCAAATAGCGTCCAGTAGGGTTTGGTCCGCATAAACATCCAAACCCCTGCCCGCGTCAGGGCCGGCGACCGACCAAGTGAGACGGGCGCGCCGACCGTGCGGGCGAGACTCTCGGGAAGGCGCTACGTGAGTCCCAACGGCTCCGACCGCTTGTCGCGGCGCCCGATGCGGCGGAAGCTGCCGCAGGTGCTGACTGCGGGCCTGGTCCTGGCGACGGCCTCCGGTTGTTCATACAACTGGGAGGATTTCCCACGCCTCGGTATGCCCACCCCGGTAACGGAAGAGGCCCCGATCATCCTGTCCCTCTGGCAGGGCTCGTGGGCGGCAGCGCTCGCCACGGGTGTCCTTGTCTGGGGGCTGATCATCTGGAGTGTCATCTTCCACCGGCGTAGCCGGACCAAGGTGGAGGTACCTCAGCAGACCAGGTACAACATGCCCATCGAGGCGTTGTACACAGTGGTACCCCTCATCATCGTCTCGGTGTTCTTCTACTTCACCGCACGCGATGAATCGAAGCTCCTCGAGCTCACACCGAAGCCTGCCCACACCATCAACGTGGTCGGCTACCAGTGGAGCTGGGGCTTCAACTACATCGAGAACGTGGAGGGCTCGCCCTCCACCGACGGCGAGATCCCGAAGGAACTCGACGCCATCCCCGACAAGTACCTCAAGGACTTCCCCGCGGACGCCGGCGGCGTCTACGACGTGGGCATCCCCGGTACGAGGAACCCGCAGAACGGCAACCCGGGTCCGACCCTGTGGCTGCCGAAGGGCGAGAAGGTCCGCTTCGTTCTGACTTCGCGTGACGTCATCCACTCCTTCTGGGTGGTGCCGTTCCTCATGAAGCAGGACGTCATTCCGGGCCACACGAACTCCTTCGAGGTGACTCCGAACAAGGAGGGCACCTACATGGGCAAGTGCGCCGAGCTCTGCGGCGTCGACCACTCCCGGATGCTCTTCAACGTCAAGATCGTCTCTCCGGAGCGTTACCAGCAGCACCTCAAGGAGCTGGCGGAGAAGGGTCAGACGGGCTACGTGCCGGCAGGCATCGAGCAGACGGACCCGGCCAGGAATGCGGAGACGAACAAACTGTGAGCATCCTCAATGAATCCCAGGGTGCCGCGGCAGCAGACGACTCGTTCGAGGACGAGCTGCCGGTACGGCGCAAGCAGCCGGGGAGTGTCGTCGTCAAGTGGCTGACCACCACTGACCACAAGACGATCGGCACGATGTACCTGATCACGTCGTTCGCCTTCTTCTGCATCGGTGGCCTCCTGGCGCTCTTCATGCGCGCCGAGCTGGCCAGGCCGGGTACGCAGATCATGTCGAACGAGCAGTTCAACCAGGCGTTCACGATGCACGGCACGATCATGCTGCTGATGTTCGCGACGCCGCTGTTCGCCGGGTTCGCGAACTGGATCATGCCGCTGCAGATCGGTGCGCCCGATGTGGCGTTCCCGCGGCTGAACATGTTCGCGTACTGGCTCTACCTCTTCGGCTCGATCATCGCCGTGGCCGGCTTCCTCACCCCGCAGGGTGCGGCCGACTTCGGCTGGTTCGCCTACTCCCCGCTCTCGGACGCTGTCCGCTCGCCGGGTGTCGGTGCCGACATGTGGATCATGGGTCTGGCCTTCTCCGGCTTCGGCACGATCCTCGGCTCGGTCAACTTCATCACCACGATCATCTGCATGCGCGCCCCCGGCATGACGATGTTCCGCATGCCGATCTTCACCTGGAACGTCCTGCTGACCGGTGTTCTGGTCCTGCTGGCCTTCCCGGTCCTGGCCGCCGCGCTCTTCGCGTTGGAGGTGGACCGTAAATTCGGTGCGCATATCTTCGACTCGGCCAATGGCGGAGCATTGCTCTGGCAACACCTCTTCTGGTTCTTCGGCCATCCAGAGGTGTACATCATCGCTTTGCCATTCTTCGGAATCGTCTCCGAGATCATTCCGGTCTTCAGCCGGAAGCCGATGTTCGGCTACATCGGTCTCATCGCGGCGACCATCTCCATCGCGGGCCTCTCGGTGACGGTCTGGGCGCATCACATGTACGTGACGGGCGGTGTGCTGTTGCCGTTCTTCTCGTTCATGACATTCCTCATCGCGGTACCGACCGGTGTGAAGTTCTTCAACTGGATCGGCACGATGTGGAAGGGGTCGTTGTCCTTCGAGACACCGATGCTCTGGTCCGTCGGCTTCCTGATCACCTTCGCCTTCGGTGGTCTGACCGGTGTGATCCTGGCGTCGCCGCCCCTGGACTTCCACGTCTCCGACTCGTACTTCGTGGTGGCGCACTTCCACTACGTCGTCTTCGGCACCGTGGTCTTCGCGATGTTCGCCGGGTTCCACTTCTGGTGGCCGAAGTTCACCGGCAAGATGCTGGACGAACGGCTCGGGAAGATGACCTTCTGGACGCTGTTCGTGGGCTTCCACGGCACGTTCCTGGTGCAGCACTGGCTCGGCGCGGAAGGCATGCCCCGTCGTTACGCGGACTACCTCGCGGCGGACGGCTTCACCGCGCTGAACACGATCTCGACGATCTCCTCCTTCGTGCTCGGCCTGTCGATGCTGCCGTTCTTCTACAACGTGTGGAAGACCGCCAAGTACGGCAAGAAGATCGAGGTCGACGACCCGTGGGGCTACGGCCGTTCGCTCGAGTGGGCGACGTCCTGCCCGCCCCCGCGGCACAACTTCCTCACGCTGCCGCGGATCCGTTCCGAATCCCCGGCGTTCGACCTGCACCACCCGGAGATCGCGGCGCTCGAGCTGCTGGAGCACCACTCCGACGGTGACAAGGTCCTCGTCGGCGGCAAGGAGGCCGGCAAGTGAAGATCCAGGGCAAGCTGTTCATCTGGCTGAGCGTCTTCATGCTGGCCATGGCCATCACGTACGGCGTCTGGTCCAAGGAGGCGGTGGGTACCACCGCGCTCATCCTGTCCTTCGGACTGACCATCATGATCGGCTTCTATCTGGCTTTCACGGCCAACAGGGTCGACAAGATGGCCCAGGACGACAAGGAAGCCGATGTCGCGGACGAAGCCGGTGAAGTGGGCTTCTTCTCCCCGCACAGCTGGCAGCCGCTCTCGCTGGCCGTCGGTGGCGCCCTCCTCTTCCTGGGCGTCGTCTTCGGCTGGTGGCTGGCCTACTTCTCGGCCCCGCTGCTGCTGATCGGCCTCTTCGGCTGGGTCTTCGAGTACTACCGCGGTGAGAACCGCACCCAGTGAGACCGCGCCGTCCGTAGGACCCGTTACACCCTTACGGGGGCCCGCCCCGCTCTGTGATGAGCGGGGCGGGCCCCCGTTTGCAGTCACTGAACGCGCTGGATCGGATGAATCTTCTTAGCGTGGGTTCATGAACCACACGCCGCGCATCCGCACCGTAGTGAGCTGCACTCTGCTGGTCGTGACCCTGGTTGCAGGTGCGACCGCCTGTGGCGAACCCGATGGCCATCCGTTGTCGCTGAAGCCGTACGACGCGGCCGACCTGGTCTCCTTCAACGGCCCCTCCAAGGGCGAGAAGGCCGACCCCGACAAGCCCCTCGAAGTCACCGTCAAGGATGACGACGTACGCATCACCGATGTGACGGCCGTCGACACGCAGGGCCGCCGTCTGGCGGGCGAACTCGCCGCCGACGGACGGCGGTGGCACTCCACCACCTCGCTCGCCGCAGGCACCCGGTACACCGTCAAGGTCTCCACCGAGAACGGCGACGGAGCCCCCGGCAGCCGCACCTACGCCTTCGGCACGACCTCGGCCAAGAAGTTCCTCAAGGTCGCCTTCGGCCCGCAGGCGGGCACCTACGGCGTCGGACAGCCCCTCACAGCGGAACTCAGCGCTCCGGTCACCGACAAGGCCTCCAGGGCCACCGTGGAACGCGGGCTGCAGGTCCGCTCCACCCCCGCCGTCACGGGCTCCTGGTACTGGGTCGACGCCAAGACCCTGCACTACCGGCCCAAGGAGTACTGGCCCGCCGACGCCACCATCGACGTCCGCAGCAACCTCAAGGGCATAAAGGTCACCAACGCCCTCTACGGGGCCGCCGCGAAGCCCCTGAAGCTCACCACCGGCGACCGCATAGAAGCGATCACCGACGCCTCCGACCACTCCATGACCGTGCTGCGCAACGGTGAGGTGATCAACACCCTGCCGGTCACCACGGGCAAGCCCGGCTTCGACACGCGCAACGGCGTCAAGGTGGTGCTGGCCAAGGAACAGTTCGTACGCATGCGCGGGGAGAGCATCGGCATCGCCGCCGGCTCCTCGGAGTCGTACGACCTGCCCGTCTACTGGGCGACACGCGTCACCTGGAGCGGTGAGTACGTCCACGCGGCGCCCTGGTCGACCGGTTCACAGGGCAGCGCCAACGTCAGCCACGGCTGCACGGGGATGAGCACCGCCGACGCCCAATGGTTCTTCGAGACCGTACGCGAGGGCGACATCGTCAAGGTCGTCGGGAGTGACGGCGAGACGATGACGCCGTTCGACAACGGCTTCGGCGACTGGAACCTGGACTGGGACGCCTGGCGGAAGGGCAGCGCCCTGCACGGGGGCGGCACACCGGACTCGGGCACCGACGTCGAGGCGGCGCGGCTGCGCCCCCAGGTCTGACCCGGCCGGGAGTGCGCCGCGCCCTCGAAGGACACCACGGAGGGGTTCGGGGCCCCTCCGCCTCAGGCCTCCACGGAGAGCCTGTCGCGCAGCAGGGCGGCCAAGGCGTCCGCGAAGTCGACCGGGTCGACCGGATGCGTCACCGCGGAGTCGGCACGGCTCCACGTGGCCAGCCAGGCGTCCTGGGGGCGCCCGATCAGCAGGAGCACCGGCGGGCAGTCGAAGATCTCGTCCTTGATCTGCCGGCAGACGCCCATACCGCCCGCCGGAGCCGTCTCGCCGTCCAGCACGCAGACATCGACTCCGCCACCGTCGAGCGCGCTCAGTACGGCCGGGAGGGTCGCGCACTCCAGGAACTCCACCGGAGGCACGTCGGCCGCAGGCCTGCGGCCCGCGGCCAGCCTCACCTGCTCACGGGTGTTGGCGTCGTCGCTGTAGACCAGGACCGTGGCGGTCGGCTGCATTGTTCCTCCGTGACATCCGTGTCTTCGGGGCGCTCTGAGCTCTCGGGGCATGAACCGTTGGGCGGATCGTACTCCGGCGAACAGTCTGTCAGCACCGTTGGTGACAGCGTTTCGCTGGGCCGTTCGGTGAGGACACACCCCACTGACACACCGAACGGCACCCCCCGGAGTGAGGGCGGGATAAGCGACCGACATAATGTCGGTCGTGGCGACAGCAACGACAGTAGAAACCGGGCACGCGCACCCGTCGGTCAATCGGCCGAACCTCACCAGCGTCGGAACCATCATCTGGTTGAGTTCCGAGCTGATGTTCTTCGCGGCCCTCTTCGCGATGTACTTCACCCTGCGATCGGTGATGGGACCCGCTCACTGGAAGGAGATGGCCCACCATCTGAACTTCCCGTTCTCGGCGACGAACACCACGATCCTGGTGCTTTCCTCTCTCACCTGCCAGCTCGGCGTATTCGCCGCGGAGCGGGGTGATGTGAAGAAGCTCCGCACCTGGTTCATCATCACGTTCGTGATGGGTGCGATCTTCATCGGAGGCCAGGTCCTCGAGTACACCGAGCTGGTCAAGGAGGCGGGTCTCTCCCTGTCCTCCGACCCGTACGGTTCGGTGTTCTACCTGACGACCGGCTTCCACGGTCTGCATGTGACAGGCGGTCTCATCGCCTTCCTGCTCGTACTGGGCAGGACATACGCGGCCTCGAGATTCACCCATGAACAGGCCACCGCCGCCATCGTCGTGTCCTACTACTGGCACTTCGTCGATGTCGTCTGGATCGGCCTGTTCGCCACGATCTACATGATCAAGTAACCGGGCTCGCACCCACCCACCATCGACGCAGAAGATCCTGACACCGGGGTAATCCGTGAAAAAGCTCTCCGCACGACGACGCCATCCGCTGGCGGCGGTCGTCGTACTACTCCTCGCGCTGGCGGCTACCGGGGGGCTGTACGCCGCGTTTGCGCCTGCGGGTAAGGCGCAGGCCGACGAAACCGCCCAGTCCCTCGCCATCGACGAGGGCAAGAAGCTCTACTCCGTAGGCTGCGCCAGCTGCCACGGAACCGGCGGTCAGGGCACCTCCGACGGGCCGTCCCTCGTGGGCGTCGGCTCCGCCGCCGTCGACTTCCAGGTCGGTACCGGACGTATGCCGGCTCAGCAGCCGGGTGCCCAGGTACCGAAGAAGCCGGTCATCTACTCCCAGGCCGAGATCGACCAGCTCGCGGCGTACGTCGCGTCCCTGGGCGCCGGTCCGATCACGCCGACCGACAGCCAGGTCGACCCCGCGGGCGCCGACGTGGCCAAGGGCGGCGACCTGTTCCGCACGAACTGCGCGCAGTGCCACAACTTCACAGGTGAGGGCGGCGCGCTGACACACGGCAAGTACGCCCCGAACCTCGAAGGCGTGAGCCCGAAGCACATCTACCAGGCCATGCAGACCGGCCCGCAGAGCATGCCGTCCTTCCCCGACAGCACCATGCCGGAGCAGGAGAAGAAGGACATCATCGCGTACATCAAGACCGTCAACGGTGACGACGCCGAAACCCCCGGTGGCCTCAGCCTCGGTGGTCTCGGACCGGTCAGCGAAGGTCTGTTCGCGTGGGTCTTCGGGCTCGGAGCCCTCGTCGCAATTGCCGTTTGGGTCGCGGCCCACACCGCTAAGGCCAAGAAGTCATGAGTAGCCAAGAGATTCCAGAAGAGGTCCTGCCCGCAGAGCGGGACACCGCGCACGGCGCGGTAGAGGGTGCCGGCGATCCGTTCGCCGACCCCGGGCTGCCGGCCCACCGGCCGCGCATCCAGGACATCGACGAACGTGCCGCGCGCCGCTCCGAGCGAGCCGTCGCCTTCATGTTCACGCTGTCCATGCTGGCGACGGTGGCGTTCATCGCCTCCTACGTCATCTTCCCGGTCGACCAGATCGTCTACATCTGGCCGTTCGGGCACGTGAGTTCGCTCAACTTCTCCCTGGGCCTGACCCTGGGCGTCGCGCTCTTCTGCATCGGCGCGGGGGCCGTCCACTGGGCGCGCACCCTGATGTCCGACGTGGAGGTCGCCGACGACCGGCACGCCATCGAGGCCGAGCCCGAGGTCAAGGCGAAGGTTCTCGCCGACTTCGCGGACGGTGCCAAGGAGTCGGCGATCGGACGGCGCAAGCTGATCCGCAACACCATGTTCGGCGCGCTGGCCCTGGTGCCGCTCTCCGGCGTGATGCTGCTGCGCGACCTCGGTCCGCTGCCGGAGAAGAAGCTCCGCTCGACCCTGTGGGCCAAGGGCAAGCAGCTCATCAACATGAACACGATGGAGCCGCTTCGTCCCGAGGACGTCGTCGTCGGTTCGCTGACCTTCGCCATGCCCGAGGGCCTGGAGGAGGACGCGCACGACTTCCAGACGCAGATCGCCAAGGCTGCCCTGATGATCATCCGCATCGAGCCGGACAACATCAAGGACAAGCGTGAGCGTGAGTGGGCCCACGAGGGAATCGTGGCCTTCTCCAAGATCTGTACCCACGTCGGCTGCCCGATCAGCCTGTACGAGCAGCAGACGCACCACGTGCTCTGCCCGTGCCACCAGTCCACCTTCGACCTCTCCGACGGCGCCCGCGTCATCTTCGGTCCGGCCGGTCACGCCCTCCCGCAGTTGCGGATCGGTGTGAACAGCGAGGGCAACCTCGAGGCGCTCGGCGACTTCGAAGAGCCCGTCGGTCCTGCCTTCTGGGAGCGCGGATGACTACTGCGACGGATTCAAAGCGCAAGGCGCCCGCCGGTGAGCGGGTAGCCGACTGGGCAGACGGCCGGCTGGGCATCTACGGCCTGGCCAAGGCCAACATGCGCAAGATCTTCCCGGACCACTGGTCCTTCATGCTCGGTGAGATCTGCCTCTACAGCTTCATCATCATCATCCTCACGGGTGTGTACCTGACGCTGTTCTTCCACCCGAGCATGAACGAGGTCGTGTACCACGGCTCGTACGAGCCGATGCAGGGCATCCGCATGTCCGAGGCCTACGCCTCGACGCTGGACATCAGCTTCGACGTCCGCGGTGGTCTGCTCGTACGGCAGATCCACCACTGGGCCGCGCTGATCTTCCTGGCCGGCATGTTCGTGCACATGATGCGCGTCTTCTTCACGGGTGCGTTCCGCAAGCCCCGTGAGATCAACTGGATGTTCGGCTTCCTGCTGTTCGTCCTGGGCATGTTCACCGGGTTCACCGGCTACTCGCTCCCGGACGACCTGCTCTCCGGTACGGGTGTCCGCTTCACCCAGGGCGCCATCCTGGCGACGCCGATCGTCGGTACGTACCTCTCGATGTTCCTGTTCGGCGGAGAGTTCCCCGGCGGCGACTTCGTGGCCCGGTTCTACTCGATCCACATCCTGCTGCTGCCGGGCATCATGCTCGGCCTGGTCGTCGCCCACCTGATCCTGGTCTTCTACCACAAGCACACGCAGTTCGCGGGTCCCGGCAAGACGAACAAGAACGTCGTCGGCATGCCGCTGCTGCCGGTGTACATGGCGAAGGCCGGAGGGTTCTTCTTCCTGGTCTTCGGTGTCATCACCGTCATCGCGGGCATCGCCTCGATCAACCCGATCTGGGTCCTCGGCCCGTACCGCCCGGACCAGGTGTCCACCGGCGCCCAGCCCGACTGGTACATGGGCTTCGCCGAGGGTCTGATCCGAGTGATGCCGGGCTGGGAGATCAACCTGTGGGGTCACACGCTCGTCCTGGGTGTGTTCATCCCGCTGATGGCCTTCGGCCTCGTGCTCGCGGCGATCGCGGTCTACCCCTTCATCGAGTCCTGGGTCACCGGGGACAAGCGCGAGCACCACATCCTGGACCGCCCGCGCAACGCCCCGACCCGTACGGCCTTCGGTGTCGCATGGATCACCGAGTACGTCATCGTCTTCATCGGTGGTGGAAACGACCTGTGGGCCACGCACTTCCACCTGTCGCTGAACGCCATCTCGTGGTTCGTCCGGATCTTCATCTTCGTCGGCCCGGTCATCGCGTTCATCGTGACGAAGCGGATCTGCCTCGGCCTCCAGCGCCGCGACAGGGACAAGGTGCTGCACGGACGCGAGTCCGGCACCATCAAGCGCCTGCCGCACGGTGAGTTCGTCGAGATCCACGAGCCGCTCAGTCAGGGCCAGCTGCACACGCTCACCGCGCACGAGCAGTACAAGCCGGTCGAGATCGGCCCGACGGTCGACGAGAACGGTGTCGAGCGCAAGCCTTCGGCGCTGCAGAAGCTGCGGGCCAAGCTCAGCAAGAGCTACTACGGCGAGCAGAGCCAGATCGCCAAGCCCTCCGCCGAGGAGTACAAGGAGATCACCAGCGGCCACGGCCACCACTGATCACCTGAGCTGATCGCCACAGCGGGAGCCCCGTCCATTCGATGGACGGGGCTCTTCGCTGTCCCCGGGGCTGGATAGGGTGGGGGGATCCTTCTATCGGCTGTGGACCCCAGGAGCGGACCATGAACGTTGTGACCCCGGACGGCGGCGACAGCGTGGCGGACCGTTCGTGGCCCGGCGTGCTGATGCCCCTCCTGCGCGGCGAGAGCCTGACGGCCGAGGACACCGCGTGGGCCATGGACCGCATCATGAGCGGCGAGGCCACCGACGTGCAGATCGCCGGCTTCGTGATCGCACTGCGTGCCAAGGGCGAGACCGTCGACGAGGTCACCGGACTCGTACGCACCATGTACGAGCACGCCCACACCATCCAGGTGCCCGGCCGCACGGTCGACATCGTGGGCACCGGCGGCGACCTGGCCAAGACGGTCAACATCTCCACCATGTCGGCGATCGTCGTCGCCGGGACCGGCGCCAAGGTCGTCAAGCACGGCAACCGCGCCTCCTCCTCGTCGAGCGGGGCCTCCGACGTGCTCGAGAAGCTCGGCGTCAACCTCGAGCTGACCCCGCAGGGCGTCGTCCGGGTCGCCGAGGAAGCGGGCATCACCTTCTGCTTCGCGGTGAAGTTCCACCCGGCCCTGCGGCACGCGGCGAGGGCCCGCAAGGAGCTCGGCACGCCGACCACCTTCAACATCCTGGGCCCGCTCACCAATCCGGCCCGGGTGCGCTCCCAGGCCGTCGGCGTCGCCGACCTCAGGATGGCGCCGATCGTCGCGGGTGTGCTCGCCGACCGGGGTAGTTCGGCGCTGGTCTTCCGGGGCGACGACGGCCTCGACGAGCTGACCACCACGGCGACCTCCCGGGTCTGGATCGTCCGGGACGGTGCCGTGCGCGAGGAGGCGTTCGACCCGCGGGACGTCGGCCTGGACCTGGTGCCGGTCTCGGCGCTGCGCGGTGCCGACGCCTCCTTCAACGCGGACGTCGCCCGGCGGATGCTGGACGGGGAGGCAGGTCCCGTACGCGACGCGGTGCTCCTCAACTCCGCTGCCGCGCTGGTGGCGCTCGACCCGGGCGAGGGCACGCTCGACGAGCAGATCGCGGCGGGGATCGCGAGGGCCGCGGAATCGATCGACTCGGGTGCCGCCAAGCGGGCGCTGGAGCGCTGGGTGGCCGCCAGCAACGCATGAAGCAAGGACGTGTGGGGCGGGGCGCAGTCCGGATCGCGGACTGCGCCCTTGCGCATGTGGTCACGTATGGCAAGATGCTGCGCAGGTCATGAGTGACAGCGAATAAGCCCCGGCTCGCTGTCCGGCAACCCTCCGTCCGTGGCGGGGTGCCCCGGGTGAAGACCAGGCCGCAGGCAGCGAGGTCTGTGGCAAGCGCGGGCCCCTAGGCATCTGTGAATGCCATCCCCCGGGGTCCTGGTCCCCAGGGAGCCTCTTGTGAGCAAGCGAATGCGATAGGGCCCAACGCCCTCTTCCGCGCACCCTTTTCTCCTTCCCCTGCGCTGCCGCGTATCTGCCGGCGCCGGGATTTCGCCTGCCTGTTACGGGAGTTCGCCATGTCTGTCTCCACCGCTGCCGCCGATCAGTCCATTTGTGCCCCGCTGCCGGTTCTGGGAGCCGATGTCACCGTTCCGCTGGTTACGGGCGGCGAAGTCACCTATGCCGCCCTCGACTACGCGGCGAGCGCCCCGGCCCTGCAGCGCGTGTGGGACGACGTGGCCGCCTACGCCCCGTACTACGGCAGCGTGCACCGCGGCGCCGGCTACCTCTCGCAGCTCTCCACGGACCTCTTCGAGAGCAGCCGCGTCACCGTCGCGGAGTTCCTCGGCTGCCGTGCCGAGGACCAGGTGGTCTTCACCCGCTCGACGACGGACTCCCTCAACCTGCTTGCCGCAGCACTTCCCGCGGACTGCCAGGTGTTCGTGTTCGAGACCGAGCACCATGCCTCGCTGCTTCCCTGGCGCGACGCCCGGGTGACCTTCCTCGACGCCCCCAGGACCCCTGCCGAGGCAGTCGTGACGCTGGAGCGTGCGCTGGCCGACCGCGACCCCTACGGCCCCGCACTGGTCTGTGTGACGGGCGCGTCGAACGTCACCGGAGAGCTGTGGCCGGTGAAGGAACTGGCCGCCGCCGCCCACGCGCACGGTGCCCGGATCGTCCTCGACGCCGCGCAGCTGGCACCCCATCACCCGGTGGACATCGCGGAACTGGACGTCGACTGGCTCGCCTTCTCCGGGCACAAGCTGTACGCGCCGTTCGGCTCGGGCGTCCTCGCCGGCCGGGCCGACTGGCTGCGGGACGCGGAGCCGTATCTCGCGGGCGGCGGCGCCTCCCGGAAGGTTGCCCGGCGCGCCGACGGTGGCGTCGACGTGGAGTGGCACACCACGGCTGCCCGGCACGAGGCCGGATCGCCCAACGTGATCGGCGTCTACTCCATCGCCGCCGCCTGCAAGGCCCTGACCGAGGCCGGGTTCGAGCAGCTCGTCGCCCGCGAGCAGCAGCTCGTCACCCGGGTCCGTGAAGGCCTGGCCGAGGTCCCCGCGGTCAAGGTGCTCTCCCTGTTCGGCGACGACGCCCCGAGGGTCGGCGTCATCTCCTTCGTGGTCGAGGGCTGGAACAGCTCGCACTTCGCCGCGGCGCTCTCCGCGGAGTACGGCATCGGGGTCCGCGACGGCCTGTTCTGCGCCCACCCGCTCGTACGGACCCTGCTGGGCAGTGAGCCGCAGGACCCGGGCGAGTGCGGCGCCCCGGACGCCGAGCCGGGCGAGCGGTCCCTCAACGCCATCCGGGTGAGCTTCGGGGCCGGTACGCCGGACGAGCACATCGAGCGGTTCCTGGGCGCGGTCCGCGAGCTGGTGGGCGCGGGTGCCCGGTGGACCTACCGCACCGAGGACGGGCGCTGCGTCCCCGACAGGGGTGCTGCGCAGGTCTGACCCGGCCGCGTACGGCTTCGGCCGGGGACGGGAGGCCATTGTCCCGTCCCCGGCCGAAGCCGTACGCCGTCCGGTCGTCCTACGCGTCGAGCCCGATGGCGAAGGCCGCCTCGAGGTCGTGCTGCGAGTACGTGCGGAACGCCACGTGCGTGTCGGTGCCCTCGACACCGGGGATCTTGCTGATCCGGCCGGGAATGACATCCGCCAGATCGTCGTGCTTGGCCACCCGGACCATGGCGATCAGGTCGTACGTACCGGTGACCGAGAAGACCTCGCTGACGCTGTCCAGCGCGGCGACGGCCTCGGCGATCTCGGGAATCCGGTCCACGCTGGTTTTGATGAGCACGATCGCGGTGATCACGGCTGGCTTTCTCCCTCGGTGGCCGTGGCTGGAGACTTCACTCTAGCCCCACCCCGGTAACGCCCCCAGGCGTAGAGGAACCCGGCCGCGAAGCCCGCGACATGGGCGAGGTAGGCGACGCCGGGGCCGCTGCCCGCGCCCTGCGCCGCCAGCCACTGCAGCGCGAACCAGAAGACGAGCACGATCCAGGCGGGGAAGCGCAGCGGCAGGAAGAAGAGGAACGGGAAGAGGCTGGTGACCCGGGCGCGGGGAAAGAGGTAGAGGAACGCGCCGAGCACCGCCGAGATCGCCCCCGACGCGCCCACCAGCGTCTGGTCGGATCCGGAGTGCGCGACCGCGTAGACGACCAGGGCCAGATAGCCGCAGCAGACGTAGAAGAAGACGAACTCGGCCCGGCCCATGCGCTCCTCGGCCATGGCCCCGAACACGTACAGGAACAGCATGTTGCCCAGCAGGTGCAGCCAGCTCCCGTGCACGAAGAGGGCGGTCAGCGGGGTGAGGGCCGCGTGCGCGGAGCCGTCCAGGAGTTCGCTGGGGATCACTCCCCACCGCTCGAAGTACCCGGCCTGCGCGGCGAGCAGGGCGTCCGCCGTGCCGTAGGCCGGGTTGAACCCTGAGAGCGGGCTGATCAGGAACACGGCGGAACAGACGGCGATGAGGCCGTAGGTGACCGGTGCGCCGCCCGCCGAGGCCGCGGCCCCGAACTCCCTGGCCCGCTCCCGCCACCCGGCATCCCGCCAATCGATCACGTACAGAGCATGACGCACCGGCGGAGAACGTGACAGATCGCCTCGCCGTGTCGACGGGGAAACGCAAGGCCGTAGGGTTACCGCAGGACATGCGCAGTTCGACGGCGCACCGCGAGATCGAAGACCTGGGCAGTACGAGACTCGACGAAAGAGGACGCAACGATGACGACGGTTCCCACGCCGACCGACGGGACCCGCTGGCGCTGCACGCTCTGCGGCAATCTCACCCGCTTCGATGTGACGCGCTCCTCCAAGGTCGTGGAGTACGTCCACCTCGACCTGGCCGGGGAGTCGAGTGTCGAGGAGCGGGAGGTGGTCAGTGAGACCATCGAGTCGGTGCGCTGCCGTTGGTGCAACGCGGTGGACCAGATCGAGCTGGTCGACAGGCCGGGTGCCGACTCCTGACGGGGCCGTGCGGACAGACATATTGGGGTGATGGATGGTGGAGCAGCCGACAGGCGGCGCCGGACCGGCCGACGCGGCCGACGGCGCCGCGGAGTCGCTCGACCGTCCGCTGCCCGAGGGCGTGCGCCGCAGGGTCGTGGCGCTCGTCTCCGACGCCTTCGGCGGCCTGACCGTCGGCGAACTTCCCCCTCAGCTCCGGCAGTACGCCCGCTTCACCCCGACCAGGCGCGCCAAGTTCGCGGGCAACGCGATGGCGGCCGCCCTCGAGAGCGACCCGGTCTTCCGCCGGCGCATCGGTGAGCGGATCGGCCAGGGCCAGCCGGAGCTGGCCGCGGCGCTGGAGTCCGGCGCGCCGCCCGCGGCCGCCGATCCGGTCGACGTGGCCGCGGCGGCGTACGTGCTGCGGCCGGCCGGCTGGGTCAAACTGGTGGCCGCGGCGGGCGAAGAGGTCCAGCGGGCCGACGCCGAGCGCGTGGACGAGGAGACCCGGCGCGAGCTGGAGAGGCTGCGCGAGGAGCTCGCCCACGCCCGCAGCCACACCAGGAGCGAGACCGAGCGGCTGCGTTCGGAACTGGACGCGGCCCGCAAGGACGCGGAATCCCTGCAGCGCAAGCTGCGCAGCGCCCTCAGCGAGGTGAAGCGCGGCGAGGCGGCCCTGCGCAGGGGCAGCGCCGAGACGGACACCGTGCGGGCCGAGGCGGCCGCCCAGGTGTCCGCCGCCGAGAGCGAGTCCCGGCGGCTGAAGGCGCGCCTGGCCGAGGCGGAGACCTCTGTCGAGGCGAGCCGCCGGGCGGCCAGGGAAGGGCGTTCCGTCGAGGACATGCGGCTGCGGCTGCTCCTGGACACCGTGCTCGACGCGGCTCAGGGACTCCGCCGTGAACTGGCGCTGCCGCCCTCGTCGATCCGCCCGGCCGACAGTGTCGAGGCGGTGGAGCCGGGCCGCATGTCACCGAAGGACATTGCGGCCAGGGCCCTTTCGGAGACGGATCCGGCGCTGCTCGACCAGCTGCTCGCGCTGCCGCAGGCGCATCTGATCGTCGACGGCTACAACGTCACGAAGACCGGCTATCCGCAGATGCCGCTGGAGAAGCAGCGGTTGCGGCTCCTGGGCGGCCTCTCGGTCCTCGCCGCGCAGACGGGCGCCGAGATGACCTGTGTCTTCGACGGGGCCGAACTGGCCGCACCCGTCCTGCTCGCGCCGCCGCGTGGGGTGCGTGTGCTGTTCAGCAAGGCGGGGGTGACGGCCGACGAGCTGATCAGGCAGCTGGCCCGCGCGGAACCGCCGGGCAGGCCCGTCGTGGTGGTGTCCACCGACCGCGAAGTGGCCGACGGTGTGGCGAAGGCGGGAGCCCGGCCTGTCGCGTCCGCATTGCTCCTGAAGCGCCTTTCGCGCGTCTAGTTCGACATGTGCGGCATGTACGACTTGCCGGGATTTTGGGAACGTACCGTCAAGTCGCCACTACACGCGGTGTGATGAAAGTAAAGAAGTGCCTGGTGTGACGAGATTTTTCTTGTGAGGATTTGAACTGATCACAGGATGGTCACTAGGGTCAGGCCTCGAACCTTCGCACGGTTGATCACCCACCAGGGGTGGCAGCGAAGGAACCGCCGAGTCCGTGAGTGCACGGAGCCGGGGATTCAGTCCCCCACAGCCCGGTAGGCGGCTCGAGGAAGAAGGAGCTCGCCTTCGTGGCGTCCCACCGTCGTCCCAAGCAGCCGAGCCGCACCCGCGTGACCGTGCTCACCGCGACCGCCGCTGCGGCCGTGGCCCTGACTTCCCAGGCGGCCCACGCCGACCCCAAGC
The DNA here is from genome assembly GCF_045207585.1 of Streptomyces sp. NBC_00887. Lineage (NCBI taxonomy): Bacteria > Bacillati > Actinomycetota > Actinomycetes > Kitasatosporales > Streptomycetaceae > Streptomyces > Streptomyces sp. NBC_00887. Next base: position 2,155,235 of record NZ_CP108788.1, on the reverse strand, counting down.
CGACCAAGAACGAGGTCAAGGCGAAGGTCGACAAGCTCTACCACGAGGCCGAGGCCGCCACCGAGAAGTACAACGGGGCCAAGGAGCAGCAGGACAAGCTCAAGAAGCAGGTCGACGCGATCCAGGACAAGGTCGCCCGCGGCCAGGACGAGCTCAACACCATGCGCGGTGAGCTCGGTTCGCTCGCCACCGCGCAGTACCGCTCCGGTGGGATCGACCCGTCCGTCCAGCTCTTCCTGGCCTCGGACCCGGACACCTTCCTCGACCAGGCCTCGGCGCTCGACCAGCTGACGGCCAAGCAGACCGAGTCGCTGCAGAAGATCCAGTCCAAGCAGCGCACCCTCGCGCAGCAGCGCAAGGAGGCGCAGGCGAAGCTCGGCGACCTCGCCGACGTCCGCGAGACCCTGGGTGAGAACAAGAAGAAGTTCCAGGGCAAGCTCGCCGACGCCCAGAAGCTCCTGAACACCCTCACCGCCGCCGAGCGGGCCAAGATGGCCGCGGACGACCAGCGCGCCAGCCGCGCCGCCGGTGAGCGCGTCAACCTCGGCAACGAGGTCCCCGCGTCGGCTCTCGGCGGCGCCGCCCTCCGGGCCGCCGCCACGCAGCAGGGCAAGCCGTACGTCTCCGGCGGCACCGGCCCGAACTCGTTCGACTGCTCGGGTCTGACCCAGTGGGCCTACGCCCAGGCCGGCGTCCAGATCACCCGCACCACGTACACCCAGATCAACGACGGTGTCCGGATCGGCCGCAGCGCCCTGAAGCCGGGCGACCTGGTCTTCTTCAACAACACCTCGCACGTGGGCCTGTACGCGGGCAACAACCAGATCCTGCACGCCCCGAAGCCGGGCACCGTGGTCCGTTACGAGTCGATGGACTACATGGGCACCTTCCAGTTCGGCGTGCGGATCTGACGCCCGAACGGGCGAATCGCCACACCCTTCGCTGAGCCCCGCCCCGCCGGAGACCGACAGGTCACCGGCGGGGCGGCGCTGTTTGTCCCCTTCTCGCGCCCGGGCGCGGCCTTTGGTCGCTCCGTAGTCGTCCGGTTACTGTCTGCGCTGTCGTGCAGCTCCCGGTCGTCGGTCCGCCCTCCAGGGCGGCAGGGGCTGCGCACATCTGCGTACAGCGGAAGGGAGTGCGGCTTCCTGTGGTGTCGCATCGCCGTCCCACCCGGCCCGGCCCCACCCGGGGCATCCGGGCCACCGTCCTGTCGGCCGCCGCAGCCACCGCGGCGGCCACCCTCGGCGCAGCCCCGGCGGGCGCAGAACCGCAGGACACCCGGGGGAGCACGAAGGCCAGGGTCGACCAGCTGTACGGGGAGGCCGAGCGCGCCACCGAGCAGTTCAACAAGGCCCGGGAGAACGTGGACCTGCTGCGCGGCGAGGTGGACAGGGCCCAGGACGCGGCGGCCCGCGCCCAGGAGGGCATCAACCGGATGCGGACCGCCCTCGGCTCCATGGCGGGTGCGGAGTACCGCTCGGGTGGCATCGACCCTTCCCTCGCGCTGCTGCTCTCCTCGGACCCGGACACCTTCCTGGACCGGGCCGCCGCCCTGGACCGGCTGGGAGACCGCAGGGCCGTGCTGCTGCACAAGCTCCGGCAGGCCCAGCGCAGGATCGCCCAGACCCGTGCCGAGGCCACCGGCGCCCTCGCCGGGCTGGAGCGCAACAGCGCGGCCGTCACCCGGCACAAGCGCACCGTCGAGGGCAAGCTGGCCCGGGCCCGGCAGCTGCTGCACTCACTGCCCGCCGAGGACCGCGAGAGCCTCGGCCGCGCTTCGCGGTCCGCCGGGCACGAGGCGCTTCCTCCTCCCGGTGCCGCCTCCCCGCGCGCGCTGGCGGCTCTCATGGCGGCCCGGCAGGCACTCGGCAGCCCGTACGTGTGGGGCGCCGACGGCCCGTCCGCGTTCGACTGCTCCGGGCTGACGCAGTGGGCGTACGCCCAGGCCGGGGTCAGCCTGCCGCGGACCTCCCAGGCCCAGCGGAACGCGGGCCGCATGGTGCCGCTCGGGGAGGCGATGCCCGGGGACCTCGTCGCCTACCGTGCCGACGCGAGCCACATCGGCATGTACGCGGGGAACGGCCAGGTCATCCACGCCCCGTACCCCGGCGCCCCGGTGCGCTACGACCCCGTCGGCGTGATGCCCGTCTCCTCGGTGACCCGCGTCTGACCGTACGATCGGCAGGATGGCTGTTCGGACGCGGAACGCGCGGCGGGGACGCACCCGCACACGGAGCACGGCGGGCGCCGTGCTCGCCGGGCTGCTCTTCGCGTCCGCCTGCTCCGTGCCGCAGGACTCCGCAGCCGGCCCCACCGCCCGGGAGATAGGCACCACCCTGGACCGCAGGGCCGCCGCGGTGATGGGGCACGACACCGACGCCTACCTGGCCTCGCTCGACCCGCGGGCCACGTCGTTCCGGGCGGCCCAGCGCACCGAACTGGAGAATCTGGCCGAGATACCCCTGGAGTCCTGGGCGTACAGGGTGAAAGACGTGACCGAAGAGGGCTCCGGCCGGGTCACCGCCGACGTCGAGCTGCGCTACCGCTTCAAGGGCTACGACAACGCCCCGATGTCCTCCGCCCGCACGGTGGAACTGGTGCGCCGCGGCGAGGAGGGGACCTGGTACATCGCCGCCGACCGGGCCGACGAGGACGCTCCGGGGCTGCTGTGGCAGCAGGGCGACGTCCAGGTCGTACGCGGCACGCACAGCCTCGTCCTCGGCGTCGGCCGCCGCGAGCGGGAACTGCGCCGGATCGCGGACACCGCGGACCGGGCCGTGCCGGCCGTCTCCGGCAGCTGGCCGGAGCCCTGGGCGGAGCGGGTGGTCGTGCTCGTACCGGAATCCGTGGAGGACATGGCGGGCCTCCTCGGCTCACCCGTGGCGAGCTACCGGGGCATAGCGGCCGTCACCACCGGTGAGGTCGGCGGCAAGGGCCGGGCGCCCGCGGACCGGGTGATCGTCAATCCGCAGGCGTACGGAATGCTCGGCGAGTTCGGCCAGAGGGTCGTCCTCACCCACGAGACCGCCCACGTGGCGACCAGGGCCCACACCTCCGCGGCCACACCGGTCTGGCTCTCCGAGGGCTTCGCCGACCGGGCCGCCTACCGGCAGGAGAGCCGCACCGCCGAGGAGATCGCACCCGAGCTGACCGGCGCGGTCCGCCGCGCCGAACTGCCCGCCCGGCTGCCGGTGGACGAGGACTTCGGATTCGGCGGGGACGCGGCCACCCTCGCGAAGGCGTACGAGGGCGGCTGGCTGGCCTGCGAGCTGATCGCGCAGGACTGGGGCGAGGAGAAGCTGATCGCCTTCTACAAGGCCGTCGGGGCCCGTTCCGGGCGGGACGGGGCGGTCGAACAGGCCATGCAGACGGTGCTCGGTACGACTCCGGAGGACTTCACGGTGCGCTGGCGGGAGTATCTGCGCGAGCGGCTCGGCTGAGCCGCTCGCGCCCGGTCCGCACTCCCGGCACCGTCCCCCGCCACAGCCGCCGCCCGGCGCTCAGCGTCGCCGCGACCAGCAGGCCGTTGCGTACGACGAGGAGCGTCACGCCCTCCGCGTCACTGGCCACCACATGCGCGAACCCCAGCGGGAACTCCAGCAGGGTGACGCCGGTGGCCACCAGGACCAGGCACGCCGGAGGGGCCATCCGGCTGCCGTGGAACACCAGGCACACCGAGGCCAGACCGACCAGCCACACCATGTACTGCGGGCTGATGACACGGCTGGTCGTGGTGAACAGCAGCACCGCCGTGAACGCCGCGTCCGCCGGGGTGTGCACCGCGAACGTGCGGGCCCGCAGCCGCCACACCAGCAGCCAGCCGAGGGCGAGGGCGCTCAGCCCCAGTGCCAGCGTGCTCACCGGCCCGACGTGGGCACCGGCGAACTCCATCGAGCCGTACCGCAGTTCCACCCGGCCCTCCCAGCCGAACTGCCGCGCCAGGTGGAAGACCAGCGCCCCCAGCGACTCGACCTCCAGCCCCCGGTCCCGCTGGAACGTCAGGAACGCGAACGCGCCGGGCAGAGCCGCCGCGGCCGCCAGGAGGAGCCCGCCGGCCGTCACCGCCGCGGCCGACCAGGAGAGCCGCGTGGCGCGCCCCCGGGCCGTACCCACCAGCAGCAGGACCGGCCACACCTTCATCAGCGCGCCGAACGCCGCCAGCGCCCCCAGGACCCGCGGGCGGCGCACCCCGGCCAGCAGCGCCGCCACCGCGACGGCCGTCACCACCAGGTCGTACCGGGCGTACACCGTCGGCCCGAGCAGCGGCACACCCGCCACCCACACCCAGGCACCCGCGGCGCGCGTACCCGGCCGGCCGGACGCGTGCGGCAGGAGCAGAACCACCAGGGCGTCGCACGCCAGTACCAGGACGAAGAAGGCGGACGCGTACTCCAGGAAGGGCAGCAGCGCCGGGGCGAGCACGGCCAGCGCGGCGGCGGGCGGGTACTGCCAGGTGACGTCGTCCAGCGGGTAGGAACCGGCGCGGAGCACCTCGTACCAGCCGTGGTAGATCACCGAGACATCGCTCGTGACGTCCGGGCCCGGCACCGTGAACACCTTGAAGACGCAGAGCAGCAGCGCCGCTCGGGTGAGGATCCAGGTGGCGAGGAGCAGACGCATAACCGTCATGATGCCGTTGCCTGATGTGCGGGAGCCGTCAAGCAGGGCCGGTCGGCAGCCCGGTACTGTCGGCGGCGATGGACAAGACCTTGATCGTGACCAACGACTTCCCGCCCCGCCCCGGTGGCATCCAGGCCTTCCTGCACAACATGGCACTGCGCGTGGACCCCGGCCGGCTCGTCGTCTACGCCTCCACCTGGAAGCGCGGCGCGGAGGGCCAGGAGGCCACCGCCGCCTTCGACGCGGAACAGCCCTTCACCGTCGTGCGCGACCGCACGACGATGCTGCTGCCCACCCCGCGAATCACCCGGCAGGCGGTCCGGCTGCTGCGCGAACACGCATGCTCCTCCGTCTGGTTCGGCGCGGCGGCCCCCCTCGGCCTGATGGCACCCGCGCTCCGCCGGGCCGGAGCACGCCGCATCGTGGCGACCACCCACGGGCACGAGGCGGGCTGGGCCCAGCTGCCCGGGTCCAGGCAGCTGCTGCGCCGCATCGGCGAGGGCACGGACACGATCACGTACCTCGGCGAGTACACCCGCTCCAGGATCGCCGCGGCCCTCACGCCCGAGGCCGCGGGCCGCATGGTCCAGCTGCCGCCCGGTGTCGACGAGTCGACCTTCCACCCGTCCTCGGGCGGGGACCGCGTCAGGGCCCGGCTGGGGCTCGCGGACCGGCCCGTCGTCGTCTGTGTGTCGCGGCTCGTCCCGCGCAAGGGCCAGGACACCCTCATCCTCGCCATGCCCGCGATCCTGGCACGGGTGCCGGACGCCGTCCTGCTGATCGTCGGCGGCGGCCCGTACGCGGGGCAGCTGAAGAAGCTGGCCGCCGAGACGGGCGTCCAGGACTCCGTGCGCTTCACCGGACCGGTGCCGTGGGAGGAACTGCCCGCCCATTACGGCGCCGGCGACGTCTTCGCCATGCCCTGCCGCACCCGGCGCGGCGGGCTCGACGTCGAAGGCCTCGGCATCGTGTACCTGGAGGCGTCCGCGACCGGGCTGCCGGTGGTGGCGGGCGACTCGGGCGGCGCACCCGACGCGGTGCTCGACGGCGAGACCGGGTGGGTGGTGCGGGGCGGTTCGGCCGAGGACTCCGCCGAGCGGATCGTCACCCTTCTCGGCGATCCCGAGCTGCGCCGACGGATGGGGGAGCGGGGCAGGGCCTGGGTCGAGGAGAAGTGGCGCTGGGACCTGCTCGCGGAGGAGCTGAAGACGCTGCTCTGAGCGCGTACGACGAGACGAGGGGCCCGCACCGTCGTGGTGCGGGCCCCTCGTCATGTGTACGGCCCTGTCGTGCGGCCGGCCTCGTGCCTACGGCCTCGTCGTGTGCTCAGGCGCGGTAGATCGACTCGACCTCGTCCGCGAAGTCCTTCGCCACGACGTTGCGCTTCAGCTTCAGCGACGGCGTGATGTGGCCCGCCTCCTCCGTGAACTGCTGGGCCAGGATGCGGAACTTGCGCACCGACTCCGCCTTGGACACCGCCGCGTTGCCGTCGTCGATCGCTCGCTGCACCTCGGCCAGGAGATCGGCGTCCTCGCGCAGCGACACCGCCGTCGAACCGGCCGGCTTGCCGTTCTCCTCGGCCCATCGGGAGAGGAACTCCTCGTCGAGGGTGACCAGGGCGCCGATGAACGGCCGTCCGTCGCCGACCACCATGCACTCGGCCACCAGGGCGTGTGCGCGGATCCGGTCCTCGATCACGGCCGGGGCGACGTTCTTGCCGCCCGCCGTGACGATGATCTCCTTCTTGCGGCCGGTGATCGCGAGATAGCCGTCCTCGTCGAGCGTGCCGATGTCGCCCGTGTGGAACCAGCCGTCGGCCAGTGCCTCGGCCGTCGCCGCCTCGTTCTTCCAGTACCCCGTGAACAGGTGTTCGCCGTGCAGGAGCACCTCGCCGTCGTCGGCGATGCGCACGACCGAGCCGGGCAGCGGCTGGCCGACCGTACCGATCTTCTGCCGGTCCCACGGGTTGAAGGCCGTGGCCGCGCAGGTCTCGGTGAGGCCGTAGCCCTCCAGCACCGTGAAGCCGATGCCGCGGAAGAAGTGGCCGAGCCGCTCCCCGAGCGGCGCGCCGCCCGAGATCGCGTACTCACCGCGACCGCCGAGCACCGCCCGCAGCTTGCTGAACACCAGTTTGTCGAAGACCTTGTGCTTGACCTTCAGGCCCACCGACGGGCCCTGCGGCGTGCCCAGCGCGCGGCTGTACGCGATCGCCGTGTCGGCCGCCCGGTCGAAGATCCTGCCCTTGCCGTCTGCCTGCGCCTTGGCGCGCGCCGAGTTGTAGACCTTCTCGAAGACCCGCGGCACACCGAGGATCAGTGTCGGGCGGAACGAGGCCAGTTCGTCGGTGAGGTTCTTGATGTCCGGCACACAGCCGAGCTTGATCGGCGCCATCACCGAGGCGACCTCGACCAGGCGGCCGAAGACGTGCGCGGCGGGCAGGAAGAGAAGGACGGAGCACTCACCCGTACGGAAGAGGGGCTTCAGCCGCTCCACCACGTTGCCGCACTCCGCGAAGAAGCTGCGGTGCGTCAGCACACAGCCCTTGGGGCGGCCGGTGGTGCCCGAGGTGTAGACGATGGTGGCCGGGTCGTCGGCCTTGGCGCTCACCATGCGCAGATCGAGGGTCTCGTCGGAGACGCCGGTGCCCGAGGCGGTCAGCTCGCCGACCGCGCCCCGGTCGATCTGCCACACGTGCCGCAGCCCGGGGAGCGCGTCGCGCACCGAGGCGACGGACTCGGCATGGGCGTCGCTCTCCACGACGACCGCGACCGCACCGGAGTCGCCGAGTATCCACTGGACCTGTTCGGCGGAACTGGTCTCGTAGACCGGCACGGTGACCGCGCCCGCGCTCCAGATGGCGAAGTCCAGCAGGACCCACTCGAAGCGGGTGCGGGACATGAGGGCGACCCGGTCGCCGGGCTCGATGCCCGCCGCGATCAGACCCTTGGCGGCGTCCCTGACCTCAGCCAGGAACCGGGTGGCCGTGACGTCCGTCCAGACTCCGGCCACCTTGCGGCTCATCACCGCGACATCGGGATGCTGAGCGGCATTGCGGCGGATGAGATCCGTCAGGTTGCCGTCCGTAGGGACCTCGTACAGGGCCGGAAGGCTGAACTCGCGCAAGACTGCTGCTCCTCATCGGGCTCCGGTTCCACGGCTCTGTGTGACGCACCGGATCGGTCCAAGACTGGCAGATGCTCAGTGGGGTGAGCACGACTGGACTGGCGGGACGTTACCCATCAGTACTCGGTTCCGGATAGGGGGTTCCGGCCAGATGTCTTATGCATCACACATATAAGTGGTCCTTGGGTGCACACTAGTCCACCCCTGTCACGACCCGGAAGTATCCGCAGGTCCGGTGGGCCCTACCCAGCGCGGGTGCGGAGAACCTAGGGTGATCTCCATGCGAGCCAGGGGACCGGACGGTCGAGACGCAACCGCCACCCGCGGTACGCGTGTGCACGTGGTCAGTGACGTGCACGGCAACACGGAGGCGCTGGCACGCGCCGGCGACGGTGCGGACGCCCTGATCTGCCTCGGGGACCTCGTTCTCTTCCTCGACTACGCGGACCACTCGCGCGGCATCTTCCCGGACCTGTTCGGGAAGGACAACGCGGACCGCATCGTCGAACTGCGCACCGCACGCCGCTTCGAGGAGGCGCGCGAATTCGGCCGCGCCCTGTGGGCGGGCAGGGACCGCAACGCCGCGATCCTGGGCGCCGTGCGCAAGCAGTACGCCGAGCTGTTCGCCGTCCTTCCCACCCCGACGTACGCCACCTACGGCAACGTCGACGTGCCCGCTCTCTGGCCGGAGTTCGCAGGCCCCGGCACCACGGTCCTGGACGGCGAGCGCGTCGAGATCGGCGGCCGGGTCTTCGGGTTCGTCGGAGGCGGCCTCAGAACCCCCATGAACACCCCGTACGAGATCAGCGACGAGGAGTACGCCGCCAAGGTCGAGGCCCTCGGCCCGGTGGACGTCCTGTGCTCGCACATCCCGCCCGAGGTGCCCGAGCTGACGTACGACACGGTGGCCCGCCGCTTCGAGCGCGGCAGCCGCGCGCTCCTGGACGCCATTCACCGCACCCGCCCGAGTTACGCGATTTTCGGCCACGTTCACCAGCCGTTGGTACGCCGGATGCGGATCGGCGTCACGGAGTGCGTCAACGTCGGCCACTTCGCGTCGACCGGGCGGCCCTGGGCCCTGGAGTGGTGAGGACCGCGGGTCGGGGCCGGCGGCCGGGGCGTGGACGGGGCGACGCCGGGTACGCGATAGCCTGCACACGGCAGGCCTCTGCCGAACGCGACCGGTACACCGCACTGGAGGGCCACGGCGATGGCTGAACACACCAGCTCGAGCATCACGATCGAGGCGGCACCGGCCGACGTCATGGGAGTGATCTCCGACTTCGCCCGCTATCCGGAATGGACCGGCGAGGTGAAGGAGGCCGAGATCCTGGCCACCGACGAGCTCGGCCGCGCCGAGCAGGTCCGGCTGGTTCTGGACGCCGGAGCGATCAAGGACGACCACGTCCTCGCCTACACCTGGAACGGCGCGAACGAGGTCAGCTGGACCCTCGTGAAGTCCCAGATGCTGCGCGCCCTCGACGGCAGCTACGCGCTGGCCCCGGTCGGCGGCGACCGCACCGAGGTCACCTACCGGCTGGCCGTCGACGTCAAGATCCCGCTGCTGGGCATGATCAAGCGCAAGGCCGAGAAGGTCATCATCGACCGTGCCCTGGCCGGACTGAAGAAGCGCGTCGAGTCCGTCCCGAAGGCCTGATCACGTGCGTACGGTCCTCGTCACCGGCCCCGGCGGCGCAGGCCGTACCACCGTCGCCGCGGCGACGGCACTGGCCGCGGCCCGCAGCGGCCGGCGCACCCTCCTGATCTCTTCGGACGCCGTACCCGGCTTCCCGGCCGGCACCGGACCCAACGAGGTCACCCACGGGCTCCACCACGCCCGCATCGACTCCGGCGAGCACTTCCGCAGCGAACTCGTCGCCCTGCAGGACCGGGCGTCCGGAGCGCTCGACCTGCTCGGCGCGGGCCGGCTGGACGGTGAGGAGCTCACCGAGCTGCCCGGCAGCGCCCAGCTCGCCCTCCTGCACACCCTGCGCCGCGCGGCCGAGGGCGACTGGTCGAAGGACGGCTACGACGTCCTCGTCGTCGACCTCCCCCCGCTGGCCGACGCCCTCGCCCTGCTCGCCCTGCCCGGGCAACTGCGCCGCTACCTGCGCCGCCTCCTGCCCCAGGAACGCCAGGCAGCCCGCGCGCTGCGCCCGATGCTCGCCCAGCTCGCCGGCGTCCCCATGCCGGCGCAGTGGCTGTACGAGGCCGCCGCCCGCAAGGACACCGAGCTCGCCGCGGTCCAGTCACTGATCGAGGACAGCTCGACCACCGTGCGGCTGGTCGCCGAACCCGGGCCGGCCGCCGAGGACACCCTGGGCGCCGCCCGTACCGGACTGGCCCTGCACGGACTGCGCGTCGACACCCTCGTGGCCAACCGCATCCTGCCCCGGCACTCGTCCGACCCCTGGTTCGCCGGTCTCGCCGCCCAGCAGGAGAAGAGCCTGGACCGCTGGCACCAGGTGTGGGCCCCCGGGACCCCGGTGACCGAGGTGGCCCACCTCGGGCGTGACCCGCAGGGCCTCGACGACCTCGCCCTCCTGGGCGGGGCCTGCGCACCCGACGAACGGACACCGGGCCGTGCCGGTGACCCCTCGTGGACGGAGGACACCCGTGGCGAGGGGGGCGACGGCGTCCTCGTCTGGTGCCTGCCCCTGCCCGGAGCCGTCAAGGAGCAGCTGCGGCTCGTCCGGCGCGGTGACGAACTGCTCCTCACCGTGGGTGCGTTCCACCGGATCGTGCGCCTGGAGCCCGCGCTGCGCCGCTGCACCGTCTCGGGGGCCGCGCTGACCGACGGCGTCCTGCGTGTCCGGTTCACGCCGGACCCCGGGCTCTGGCCGAGGACACGATGAACGGCGTACCACCGTTCGGGTAACGTCGGTAGTACGTGGCCCGTGGGGCCACCACAGGCAACCGCGTCGCAGGAGTCCGCCATGAGTGAAGCCACCGATCGTCCCGTCGACGACGATGCGTGGGCCGAGGCCTGCGCCGAGGACCTCGAGGCGGAGAAGGCCCGTCGGCGGGCCCAGCACGGGCCGCAGCCCGGATCCGCCGCGGAGGAGCTACGCAAGCTGATCGACGCGGTGGCCGACAAGGTCACCTCGCTCCAGTCACCGCTGCTCGGCATGGCCGCCCAGGGCACCGTCCAGCAGGTGATCCGGCAGGCCAAGTCCGCGGTCGAGCCGGTCATCGAGCGCAATCCGGACGTCTTCGACCATCTCGCCGCCGCCGGCAACGAACTTCTCGCCGCCTACCGTTCCGCGGTCGAGGGCCAGGAAGGCCGCTGGACCCGCGGCACCGAGGGCGCCGGAGGCTCGACAGGTAGGACGACAAGTACCCCGGGCCCGGCGAAAAAGGCCGCCGACGACCCCTCGGACCCGCGTGACGAGGGCCCCGGCGGCAGCGAACACATCGACCTGGACTGACCGTGGGCAGGAAATACCCGTCCCCGGCTCGGGTACGGTTGGCCGTAGCGGGGCTCGACCGAAACTGAGGGATTCATGGGACTCACCATCGGCGTCGATATCGGCGGCACGAAGATCGCGGCTGGAGTGGTCGACGAAGAGGGCCGGATCCTCTCGATGTTCAAGGTATCGACCCCGCCGACGGCCGAAGGCATCGTCGACGCGATCTGCTCGGCCGTGGCCGGGGCGAGCGAGGGACACGAAGTCGAGGCGGTCGGCATCGGCGCAGCCGGATACGTGGACGACAAGCGCGCCACCGTGCTGTTCGCTCCGAACATCAACTGGCGCCACGAGCCGCTCAAGGACAAGGTCGAACAGCGCGTCGGCCTGCCGGTCGTCGTCGAGAACGACGCCAACGCGGCGGCCTGGGGCGAGTACCGCTTCGGTGCCGGCCAGGGGCACGACGACGTCATCTGCATCACGCTCGGTACCGGGCTCGGCGGCGGCATCATCATCGGCAACAAGCTGCGCCGGGGACGCTTCGGCGTAGCGGCGGAATTCGGTCATATCCGGGTTGTCCCGGACGGCCTGCTCTGCGGCTGCGGAAGCCAGGGCTGCTGGGAGCAGTACGCATCCGGGCGGGCACTCGTCCGGTACGCCAAGCAGCGTGCCAACGCCACCCCGGAGAACGCCGCGATACTGCTGTCGCTCGGCGACGGCACGGTCGACGGCATCGAGGGCAAGCACATCAGCGAGGCCGCCCGACAGGGCGACCTGGTGGCCGTCGACTCGTTCCGTGAGCTGGCCCGCTGGGCCGGAGCCGGACTGGCCGACCTCGCGTCGCTCTTCGACCCGTCGGCGTTCATCGTCGGCGGCGGCGTCTCGGACGAGGGCGAACTGGTCCTCGACCCGATCCGCAAGTCGTTCCGGCGCTGGCTGATCGGCGGCGAGTGGCGTCCGCACGCCCAGGTTCTCGCGGCCCAACTGGGTGGCAAGGCAGGCCTGGTGGGCGCGGCCGACCTGGCTCGCCAGGGCTGAGCCCACAAGCACCACGACGACGGACGCCCGTCGCGCCCCACGGGGAGCGACGGGCGTCCGTCGTATCGTGCTTCGCATGGTCACGACGCCGATGCCGCTGCCCGACTCCCGTACCGAGCCGGACGGTTCGGCCGTCATCAGGGTGCTCAGCTACAACGTCCGCTCGCTGCGCGACGACACCGAGGCGCTGGCCCGCGTCATCCGCGCCTGCGCACCCGACCTGGTGTGCGTCCAGGAGGCCCCGCGCTTCTTCCGCTGGCGCAAGGCGGCGGCCCGGCTCGCGGCCATGACCGACCTGGTGATCCTCGGCGGCGGTGCCCCCGCGGCAGGACCGCTGCTGCTGTGCTCCTTGCGCGCCACAGCGGAACGCACCGAGGACGTCCTGCTGCCGCTCACCCCCGGACTTCACCGACGGGGCCTGGCCACGGCGGTGGTACGGATCGCGGGGGCCAGGCTCGGGGTCGTGAGCTGCCATCTCAGCCTGCAGCGTGAGGAGCGCCGCACCCAGGCGGAACTCCTGCTCGCACAGCTCGACGCGATGGACGTCCCGCACGCCGTCGTGGCGGGAGACCTCAACGACGTGCCGGAAGGGCGGGCGTTCCGGCGGCTTGCCGGACGGCTCCAGGACTGCCGGTCCGTACGCCCCTGGGGTGGCGAGTACACCTTCCCGCCCCACGCACCGGTCAAGCGCATCGACGCGGTCTTCGCGTCGGACGGCATCGAGGTGCTCGGGTGCGGCGTTCCGGCGGGCCTGCCCGGAGTCGTCGAGGCGGACCTGCGGGCGGCCACGGACCATCTGCCCGTACTGGCCGCCCTCAGAGTGCCCGCGGGGGGCTGAAGGCCCGTCGCGGTCAGACGACCGCGCCGCGCCCCGGGTCGTCGTCCCCGTCTTCGTCGTGGGGCATCCGGGCCACCAGGGTGGCGAAGCCGCCCAGGAAGCCGCCGATGCAGAGGGTCGTGAGCCACCACGTCATGTCCCACTGCAGCAGCACCGCGACCAGCATCAGCACCGGGCCGCCGACGACCGCGAGCCAGGCGAACTTCGCCGTCACATCGGCCTCGGGCAGCGGCGGCGGCTCCGGAGGGACGAAATGCCCCTCCTCGCTGTCGTCCGGATCGTCGACGTCGCCGTCCTGGGGTTCCACCACGTCGTAGTCGCGCGGACCCGCCACCCCGGGAGCGAAGACCACCGAACTGCCGAGCGGCTTCTTCTCCGGCGGCTTGCCGGGTGCCTTCTTGCCCGCACCCTTGTCCGCGTCGTCACCCGCGCCCGTGTCCGTACCGGGCAGGGTGTTGAGCTGGTCGTCCTCCAGCAGGGCGAGGTCGTCGATGGACTTGAACGGCTTGGCGCCCGGCGGGTCCGGCGGCTCCTCGCCGTATCCGGCGACGATCGCCTCCCAGGCCGCGGCCTCGTCCAGCGGCCTGGCCTCCTCCGTACCCTCGGGGACGGCCGTCCCCTCCGTGGGGCGCGGTTCGCGCTCCTCGTCACTGCCTGCTCGCTCCGCGTCGTGCTCAGCCACCGGACGTGCTCCCCTTCCTACCGACGCTCGGTGCGAGGCGGCCGATGAACCGGTAGCTCTCATCGAAGATCCGCTCCGCATCGTGGTCCAACGTCGCCACGTGGTAGCTCTGTTCCAGCAGGATCTCCTCGACGTCCCTGGACGACACCCGGCTGAGGATCCGTGCCGAGTCGGCCGGCGGCACGACATGGTCCTGCGGGCTGTGCAGCAGCACGATCGGCTGCGTGACCTGAGGCAGTTGGGCGTCGACCAGCCGGAAGAACTTCCGGACCGAATGCGCGGCGTGCAGCGGCACCCGGTCGTAACCGACCTCTTCGGAACCCTCCAGCGCGATGTCGCTGGTCAGCCCCTTCGTCGTCCGCACCAGGTGCCGGGCGACCGGCAGGGCGTACGCGGACAGACCGTGCACCTTGTTCGCCGGGTTCACCAGGACCAGGCCCCGGATCGCGTCGCCGTGCTTCGCCGCGAGGCGCAGCGACAGCGCTCCCCCCATGGAGAGCCCGAAGACGAAGACCTGCTCGCACCGGGCCAGCAGAACGCGCAGCTCCCGGTCCACCTCCGCGTACCAGTCCTGCCAGCCCGTGACCGCCATGTCCTCCCAGCGCGTGCCGTGTCCGGGCAGCAGCGGGAGGGACACGGTCAGGCCGCGCTCCGCCAGGTAGTCGGCCCAGGGGCGCAGCGACTGCGGCGATCCGGTGAATCCGTGACAGAGAAGGACGCCGACCTCTCCGCCCTCGTGGCGGAACGGCTCGGCTCCAGGAAGGACCGGCACCGGGGTCTCCTGTTCATGAGCGGGACGGGGGCGTGCGAGGGGAGTGCAAAAGGATTACTTCACCGTACGCGACCGGACCGACACCGACCAGGGCCGTCGCCGTCCGACGTCGTCTCCGGCCGTCGTCTCCCGGCCGTCGGCCGGGCCGGGGTGCCCCTGCGGCGGGGAGCACCGGTCGGGAGCACCGTCACAAGCCGGTCGGGAGCACCGTCACAAGCCGGGCGGAAGATGCCGAGGCCTCACAGGCTAAGGTCGGACGGACAGCACACAGGAGGCATCCGAGTTGATCTACGGCGCAATGAAGTTCTCCATCGGCGGGTCTCTGAAGCTCGCCTTCAGGCCGTGGGTGGAGGGCCTGGAGAACATCCCCGTACAGGGGCCGGCGATCCTCGCGAGCAACCATCTGTCGTTCTCCGACTCGTTCTTCCTGCCGGCCGTCCTCGACCGCAAGGTGACCTTCATCGCCAAGGCGGAGTACTTCACCGCCCCCGGAGTGAAGGGCAAACTCACCGCCGCCTTCTTCAAGGGCGTGGGCCAGCTCCCCGTGGACCGCTCCGGTGGCCGCGGCGCCGGTGAGGCGGCCATCAGGGCCGGCATCCAGGTCATCGAGAGCGGCGGGCTCTTCGGCATCTACCCGGAGGGCACCCGGTCACCGGACGGACGGCTCTACCGGGGCAAGCCCGGCGGTCTCGCCCGGGTGGCCCTCGCCACCGGCGCACCCGTCATCCCCGTCGCGATGATCGACACGGAGAAGATCCAGCCGCCGGGCCAGGTGGTGCCCAAGCTGGTGCGGCCCGGCATCATGATCGGCAAGCCGCTCGACTTCAGCCGCTACCAGGGCATGGACGGCGACCGCTTCATCCTGCGCTCGGTGACCGACGAGGTCATGTACGAGATCATGAAGCTCTCCGGCCAGGAGTACGTGGACATCTACGCGACCGCGGCCAAGCGCCGGATCGCCGAAGAGGCGAAGCAGAAGGGGACGGAACGGTCCGGCGCGTAACCGCGTCGTTCACCGTCCGGGGCAGGAAAAGCAGGACACGCAGGAAAACGGGGGAGGGCACATGGCCAGGATTGAGCGGGTCGTACGGATGTCGGTCGAGCAGCCGCTGTGGCGTGCGCTCACCGCGTACCGCGTACTGACGCTGATCTACGCGGTGCTGCTCGCGGGCTTCCGCGACAAGACGTACGACCGGCCCTGGGTGGCCATCGCCTTCCTCGCGATCATGAGCATCTGGACGCTGGCCACCCTCCCCAGGGTGGCGGGCGCCGCGAGCTGCACCAAACGCTTCCTCGGCATCGACCTCGCCATCGCCCTGACGGGGATCCTGCTGACCCCGCTCGCCGACTTCAGCGCCCAGCACGTCGACGGCCCGACCCTTCCCTCGATCTGGACCGCGGGCTCGGTCCTCGCCTTCGCGCTCAAGGGCGGCTGGCGCTGGGCGGCCTTCGCCTCCACGCTCGTCGCCGCCGCGAACATCGTCGAGCGCGGCGAGCCCAGCCGGGACACCTTCCACAACGTCCTGCTGGTCTGGGTCGCGTCGATAGCGATCGGCTACGTCGTCGAGGTCGCCCGCGCCAGTGAGCGCACCCTGGCCCGCGCCCTGGAGATCGAGGCCGCCACCCGTGAGCGCGAGCGCCTCGCCCGCGACATCCACGACAGCGTGCTGCAGGTCCTCGCGATGGTGCAGCGCCGTGGTTCGGCGCTCGGCGGCGAGGCCGCCGAGCTGGGCAGGATGGCGGGCGAGCAGGAGGTCGCCCTGCGCACTCTGGTCTCCAGCGGACTGGTGCCCACCACCCGGGTCTCCGAGGACACCGCCGAGGGTGCGGTGGTCCGCACCGTGGACGTGGACATCGACGACGAGGAGTCCGGGTCCGCATGCGACCTGCGCACCCTCCTCGCCCGGCACGCGGGCTCCCGGGTCAGCTTCGCGGAGCCCGGCGCCCCGGTGCTGCTCGCGCCCGCCGCCGCGCGTGAACTCGCCGCCGCGGTGAGCGCCGCGCTGGACAACGTGCGGGTCCACGCCGGACAGGGCGCGCAGGCGTGGATCCTGGTCGAGGACGAGCCGGACGAGGTGATCGTCACGGTCCGGGACGACGGGCCCGGCATCCCGGAGGGCAGGCTCGACCAGGCGGAGGGCGAAGGGCGGCTCGGCGTCGCCCTGTCGATCCGCGGGCGGCTGCGCGAGCTGGGCGGCACAGCAGAGCTGATCTCGGTACCCGGACAGGGCACCGAGGTCGAGTTGAAGGTTCCGAAGGTTTCGCGGGGGAAGGCAGGATCGGCCCGATGAGTACACCGAACACACAGGCATCCGAGGAGCGGCCCATCAAGGTGATGGTCGTCGACGACCATCCGATGTGGCGCGACGCCGTGGCCCGCGACCTGGCCGAGTCCGGTTTCGACGTGGTGGCGACCGCGGGTGACGGCCCGCAGGCCGTACGCCGCGCCAGGGCGGCCGGCCCCGACGTCCTCGTCCTGGACCTCAACCTGCCCGGCATGCCGGGCGTCCAGGTCTGCAAGGAGCTCGTCGGCTCGCACCCCGGGCTGCGCGTCCTGGTGCTCTCCGCCAGCGGTGAGCACGCCGATGTGCTGGAGGCCGTGAAGTCGGGCGCCACCGGCTATCTGCTCAAGTCGGCCAGCACCCAGGAGCTGACCGACGCCGTGCGCGCGACGGCGGCCGGCGACCCGGTCTTCACCCCCGGTCTCGCCGGACTGGTCCTCGGCGAGTACCGCAGGCTCGCCTCCGACCCCGCCCCGGCCGCCTCCGACGAGCCGAAGGCCCCGCAGCTCACCGAACGCGAGACCGAGGTGCTGCGGCTCGTGGCCAAGGGACTCTCGTACAAGCAGATCGCCGAACGCCTGGTCATCTCGCACCGCACCGTGCAGAACCACGTGCAGAACACCCTGGGCAAACTCCAGCTGCACAACCGCGTGGAGCTCGTGCGGTACGCCATCGAGACCGGCCTCGACGACGCCTGACAGGAACAAACACCGCCCACCGCACGGGAATTGACTGTCCGACCCATCCCGGAGTGAGCTGGATCACCATTAGCGTGACCCGTAGAGAGCTCACTTCGGCGAAGGGATGCTTCCATGCGGGTCGGAGTACTGACCGGGGGCGGCGACTGCCCCGGACTCAACGCGGTCATCCGCGCCATCGTCCGCAAGGGCGTGCAGGAGTACGGCTACGACTTCACCGGCTTCCGGGACGGCTGGCGCGGACCACTGGAGGGCGAGACGGTACCGCTCTCCATCCCGGCGGTGCGCGGCATCCTGCCGCGCGGCGGCACGATCCTCGGCTCCTCCCGTACCAATCCGTTCGACGCCGAGTACGCCGGGCAGGGCGTCCGCCGGATCAGGGAGAACCTCGCGAAGTACGAGGTCGACTCCCTCATCACGATCGGCGGCGAGGACACGCTCGGCGTCGCGGCGACCCTGTCCGACGAGTACGGCATCAAGTGCGTCGGCGTTCCCAAGACCATCGACAACGACCTCTCCGCCACCGACTACACCTTCGGCTTCGACACCGCCGTCGGCATCGCGACCGAGGCGATCGACCGGCTCCACACCACGGCCGAATCCCATATGCGCGTCCTCGTCGTCGAGGTGATGGGCCGGCACGCGGGCTGGATCGCCCTCCACTCCGGTCTGGCCGGCGGCGCCAACGTCATCCTCATCCCGGAACAGCGCTTCGACATCGACCAGGTCTGCGACTGGGTGAGCTCCCGCTTCAGGGCGAGCTACGCGCCGATCGTGGTGGTCGCCGAGGGTGCGGCTCCCGCGCACGGCGAGATGGTCCTCAAGGACGCGTCGCACGACTCCTTCGGGCACGTCCGGCTCTCCGGCGTCGGCGAATGGCTGGCCAAGGAGATCGAGAGCCGTACGGGCAAGGAGGCGAGGACCACGGTCCTGGGGCATGTCCAGCGCGGGGGCACACCCAGTGCCTTCGACCGCTGGCTCGCCACCCGTTTCGGGCTGCACGCCATCGAAGCCGTGCACGACGGCGACTTCGGCATCATGGTGGCGCTGCAGGGCACGAACATCGCACGCGTACCGATCAGGGAGGCGACAGCCCGCCTCAAGACCGTCGATCCCGCCCTGTACGCGGAGGCCGGGGTCTTCTTCGGCTGACCGGCGCACCGGGGGTGCGGGCCGTATATTCGCGACGACAGGCCCCACCCCCAACCCGGGAGACGTCGTGGAAATCCTGGCATTCGGTGTGCAGTCGGACGAGAAGCCACTGATCGAGAAGGCCTTCGCCGGCCTGCACGACGTCCGCTGCCTGGACGTCTTCCTGACCAAGGACACCGCCCCCATCGCGGCCGGCTACGAGATCATCTCCACCAGTGTCAACGCCGACCTCGGCGGCCCCGTCCTGCAGACCCTGGCGGCGGGCGGCACGCAGATGATCGCCCAGCGCTCCACCGGCTTCAACAACATCGACCTGGACGTCGCCGAACGCCTCGCACTGCGCGTCGCCAGGGTCTCGTACTACTCGCCCCACTCGGTCGCCGAATTCGCCTGGACCCTCGCCATGGCGGTCAACCGCAACATCGTCCGCGCGGTGAGCCGCACCCGTGACTTCGACTTCCGGCTCGACGGGCTCCTCGGGCGGGACATGCACGGCCGCACGGCCGGTGTGATCGGCACGGGCAAGATCGGCGAGGCGTTCACCCGGATCGCCCACGGCTTCGGGATGAATCTGCTGGGCTGGGACATCGCGGAGAACCCCGCCTGCACCGCGCTCGGCATGACCTACGTCGACAGGGAGCAGCTCCTCGCCGAGGCCGACCTGATCAGCCTCCACGTGCCGCTGCTGCCCGCCACCCACCACCTCATCGGCAAGGACAGCCTGTCGGTGATGAAGGACGACGCGATCCTGGTCAACTCCAGCCGCGGCGGCCTCATCGACACCGAGGCGCTCGTCGTCGAACTGCGGGCCGGCCGCTTCACCGGCGTCGGACTCGACGTGTACGAGGCGGAGGCGGGGCTGTTCTACCTCGACAAGTCCCTGGAGGGCGTCGACGACGACACCCTGGCCCGGCTCGTCACCTTTCCGAACGTCATCGTGACCTCGCACCAGGCGTACTACACGCGCGAGGCGGTGGGACAGATCATCGAAGCCACCGTGCAGAACGTCACCGACTACCTGGCGGGCCGCCGCAGCGCCAACGTCCTCGTGCCGGCCGCTCCGTAGCCCCGTGGGGCCCCGGTCGCCCGGGCCCCACGGGATTGCCTCAGCCGGCCACCGGCAGTGCCGCCAGCAGCCCGGTGACGATCGCGGCCCCGCGCAGCGTCAGCACCGACTCCGGGTGGAACTGGACCGAGGCGAAGCCCTTGCCCCGCAGGGCGTGCAACTCCCCGGAGCCCGCGTCCCGGCTCACCTCGATGCCGTGCGCCCCCAGCTCGGTGGCGGCGGCCTCGTCGCAGCGCGCCGTGAAGCTGTTGTAGAAACCGACGGTCTCGGGCCGCCCGAACAGCTCGATCCGGGTCTGCGCACCCTGGTACGGCACGGCTTTCCGTACGATCTCCAGGCCCAGCTCCGCCGCGATCAGCTCATGGCCCAGGCATACGCCCAGCAGCCCGTGGCGGTGTTCCCCGACCAGCTCGGCGGTCAGTCCGCGCAGCAGCCGCATCTTCGGATCCGCGGCGTCCCCGGGGTTGCCGGGCCCCGGGCCCAGGACAACGGGTCCCTCGTGCGCCCGTACCGTCTCGCGCAGGCCGGGCTCGTCGTACCTGTGCACCGACACGGTGAGGCCCGAGGAGCGCAGCAGATGCGCCAGCATCGCGGTGAACGTGTCCTCGCCGTCCACCACCAGCGCGTGCCCGGACAGTTCACGGGTGCGCTCCTGCATGCGCAGCCAGAAGGGGGCGAGGCCGCCGCGCCGGTCGTCCAGGGCCGCCTGCACCCGCGGATCGGAGGCCAGCTGCGGGCGGCCCGCCTCCGCCTCGGGCCGGCCGGGCCGGACGCCCAGCGCCGCGAGCACACCGGCCGCCTTCGCATGGGTCTCGGCGACCTCGCCCGCCGGGTCGGAGTGGCGCACGAGCGTCGCCCCGACCGGTACCCGCAGCCGGCCGCCGGCCGAGATGTCCGCGGTGCGGATCAGGATGGGGGAGTCCAGCGTCTGCGCCCCGCCGGGCTCCTGGCGCAGCAGGGCCAGGGCGCCCGCGTAGTAACCGCGGCCACCGGGCTCGTACCGCTCGATGACCCGGCAGGCGTTCTGCACCGGGGAACCGGTGACCGTCGCCGCGAACATCGTCTCCCTGAGGACCTCGCGCACATCCAGCGAGGAGCGCCCGCGCAGTTCGTACTCGGTGTGCGCGAGGTGGGCCATCTCCTTGAGCCGGGGGCCGACCACCACACCGCCCATGTCGCCGACGGTGCACATCATCTTGAGCTCCTCGTCGACCACCATGGAGAGCTCCTCGGTCTCCTTGCGGTCGCCGAGGAAGGCCAGCAGGCTCTCGGCGCTCGGCCCCTCGGCGGGGTAGCGGTAGGTCCCGCTGATCGGGTTCATCACGACGGTCCCGCCGGACATCCGCACATGCACCTCGGGACTGGCGCCGACCAGCGTCCTGTCCCCGGTGTGCACGACGAACGTCCAGTACGCGCCCCGCTCACCGGCCAGCAGCCGCCGGAACAGCGCCAGCGCGTCGGCCCGGCCGAAACCCGGGATCCCGCCCTCGAAGGTCCGCCGGATCACGAAGTTCGCGCCCTCGCCCTGCCCGATCTCGTCCTCGATGACCCGCCGCACGATGTCCGCGTACTCCCCGTCGGGGACGTCGAAGGCACCGTCCTCGACGCGTACGTCATGGGCGGGCAGCCGCGCCAGCACCTCGTCCAGCGGCAGCTCCCAGGACTCGTCGGCGACCAGTACGGCCAGCGGGGTGCCGTCGTCGCGTACGTCGAAACCGCGCTCGGCGATCTGCCGGAACGGCACCAAGGCCAGGGCCGGCTGCTCGCCCACCGGGAGTCCGGCGAGTCTGTCCACCTCGTGGACGGGGCCGATCAGGACCTCGACGGTGTCGTGGTCCCGGCCGGGTGTACGCCTGCGCAGCAGCGCGAAGGGAGGGCAGTCGTCCCGGAGCAGTCTGCGAACCAGGTCGGTGACACGGTCGGGCATGGGAGTTCCTTCCGGATGGAGGAACGGCTCCCGGCTCCGAAACGCAGAGAAGGCCGCCCCTCGGGCGGCCTTCGCGAAGTCTGTACGCGCGATGAGTCAGCGGGCCGCCGGATGAGCGGTCCACCACCAGTTCTGGGTCGTCTGCGCGAACATGTCCCGAACCCTAGCGGATCCACCGGACGAACGAGCGTGTGTCTCAATTGTTGAGCGCCCGGATGGACGCGCTCCGCGACCCCGTAATGTTGGGGAGGTGACCGTGAACGCCAATACCTCCGTCGCCAGTGGCAACACCTGGCGTGACCTTCCCGCGGCGCAGCAGCCCGAGTACCCCGATGCCGAGGCTCTGCGCGATGTGCTCGCGGAGCTCGAATCGTATCCTCCGCTCGTCTTCGCAGGCGAGTGCGACCAGCTGCGTGCCCGCCTGGCGGCCGTTGCCAAGGGCGAGGCGTTCCTGCTGCAGGGCGGTGACTGCGCCGAGGCCTTCGACGCGGTGTCGGCCGAGCACATCCGGGCCAAGCTGAAGACGCTGCTCCAGATGAGCGCCGTCCTCACCTACGCGGCTTCCGTGCCCGTGGTCAAGATCGGCCGGATCGCGGGCCAGTACTCCAAGCCGCGCTCCAAGTCGACCGAGACCCGCGACGGCGTGACCCTGCCGACCTACCGCGGCGACTCCGTCAACGGCTTCGCCTTCACCGAGGAAGCCCGCATCCCGGACCCCGAGCGGCTGAAGCGGATGTACCACGCATCCGCCTCCACGCTGAACCTGGTCCGCGCCTTCACCACCGGCGGCTACGCCGACCTGCGGCAGGTCCACGCCTGGAACCAGGACTTCGTGAAGTCCTCGCCCTCCGGCCAGCGCTACGAGGCCCTGGCCCGCGAGATCGACAACGCGCTGAACTTCATGAAGGCGTGCGGCACGGACCCGGCCGAGTTCAAGGCGGTCGAGTTCTACGCCTCGCACGAGGCGCTCCTGCTGGACTACGAGTCGGCGCTCACCCGCACCGACTCGCGCACCGGCCGGCTGTACGACACCTCGGGTCACATGGTCTGGGTCGGTGAGCGCACCCGCCAGATGGACGGCGCGCACATCGAGTTCGCCTCGAAGGTCCGCAACCCCATCGGCATCAAGCTCGGCCCGACGACCACCGTCGACGAGGCGCTCGGCTACGTCGACCGTCTCGACCCCGACCGCGAGCCGGGCCGGCTGACCTTCATCGTGCGCATGGGCGCCGACAAGGTCCGCGACAAGCTCCCCGAGCTGGTCGAGAAGGTCACGGCCTCCGGCGCCACGGTGGTGTGGGTGACCGACCCGATGCACGGCAACACCTTCGAGGCCGCGTCCGGACACAAGACGCGCCGCTTCGACGACGTCCTGGACGAGGTCAAGGGCTTCTTCGAGGTCCACAAGGCCCTGGGCACCCACCCGGGCGGCATCCACGTCGAGCTCACCGGTGACGACGTCACCGAGTGCGTGGGCGGCGGCCACGAGATCTTCGTGGACGATCTGCACCAGCGCTACGAGACGGCCTGCGACCCGCGCCTCAACCGCAGCCAGTCCCTCGACCTGGCCTTCCTGGTCGCCGAGATGTACCGCGACCAGTAGGGACCACCGCTGAGAGCACCTGTGGGGCACGGATCCATGTGATCCGTGCCCCACAGTCGTAACCGGGGCTTTTGCGGGCCTGGCGCGACGGGTAAGGTTAGGTTAGCCTCACCGAAACATCGGGACGGCGCAGCGAACGACCCCGTCGGGAGGTGAACCGCGTGTACGTCTGCTCCTGCTTCGGCATCACGGAACAGCAGGTCAAGAAGCATGCGGACGACGGGGCGTGCACGCCTCGCCAGATAGCCTCCGCCTGCAAGGCGGGAACGGACTGCGGTGGCTGCGTCCGCAGGATCCAGGCACTGCTCGGACGCGGCGACTGCCCGCGCCGTGAGCTCATCGAGGGGCGGACGGAGCCGACGGGCGCTCCTGCCGGTGCGCCCGTCACCTTCGCCGGTCCGCCGGACGTCCGGCTCTCCGACGCCGCCTGAGCGGGCCCTCCAGGAGCGTCAGGGTCTCCCGCGGAGCCCTGGCCCACGGACGGGTCGGGCGGGTCAGCTCTCCGGCTGCTCGATCAGCTGCGCGATGTAGAGCGGCTCCCCGAGCTTCTCCACCAGCTCCAGCTGGGTGTCGAGGTAGTCGATGTGGTGCTCCTCGTCCGCCAGGATGGACTCGAAGATGTTCGCCGAGGTGACGTCGCCCTTGGCGCGCATCACGTCGATGCCCCGCTTCAGGCGGTCGATCGCCTCCACCTCGACCTGGCGGTCGGCCTGGAACATCTCGGTGACCGTCTGGCCGACCCGAACGTGGAAGAGCCGCTGGTAGTTGGGCAGGCCCTCCAGGAAGAGGATCCGGTCGGTGAGGATCTCGGCGTGCTTCATCTCGTCGAACGACTCGGCCCGGGTGTACTTGGCGAGCTTCGTCCAGCCGAAGTTGTCCTGCATCTTGGCGTGCAGGAAGTACTGGTTGATGGCAGTCAATTCGGCGGTCAGCTGTTCGTTCAGAAACTCGAGGACCTCGGGGTCGCCCTGCATCGCAGAGGCTCCTTCCAACCGGTGAACTGGGCATGTTTGCGCCGCATCCTTGCATCGCACCCCGCAGTCGTCCAGTAAGTGCATGCTTAGTACGAGTTGCCCGAATCGGGTCTCCCTTGGTCATAACCACCCCTGCCTGTCTGTCACCATGGAGGCATGGGTCAGCCGGAAAGCCGGGAACGCGGCACAGCAGAGCAGTCCGGGCTACCGCCGGGGCAGCGACTGCAGCGTGGCTGGCCGGTCACCCACTACGGGCCGGTGCCCAAGTTCAAGCCCGATCGCTGGGAGTTCAGGGTCTTCGGGGCCACGGCGGACGGTGAGAAGCGCTGCTGGAACCACCAGGAATTCTCGGCGCTGCCGTACTCCACGGTCGTCGCCGATCTCCACTGCGTGACGAAGTTCAGCATGCTCGGAGCCGAATGGGGCGGAATCCTCGCCCGCTCGGTCGTGGAACTGGCGCCGCCCGCACCCCATGTCACCCATGTGATGGTCTGGGCCGAATACGGATTCAGCTCGAACCTGCGGCTGTCCGACTTCATGTCCGACCGCACGCTCTTCGCCACCCACAAGGACGGCGAACTCCTCACCGCCGAACACGGATTCCCGCTGCGGCTGGTCGTACCGCACCTGTACGCCTGGAAGGGCCCCAAGTGGGTCCGCGGCATCGAGTACATGAGCGCCGACCGCCGGGGATTCTGGGAGGAGCGCGGCTACCACAACATCGGCGATCCGTGGCGCGAGCAGCGCTACAGCTACCAGGAGGAGCCCGGGGACGGCCCCGAGCTCTGACCCCGCGGCAGCCGGTACACCCGCACGGAGTACCCTGCCGCGCTCACCTCACAGGCCGACGGTGCCCCGGAGTTCCTTCAGACGCGCCACGTCCGCCGCGTGCCCTTCCTTGCCGCCGGGCGTCTCGATGATCAGCGGCACCCCTTCGGTCGCCGGATGCGAGAACAGCTCCCGGAAGGGTTCGGCGCCGATGTTGCCCGCGCCGATGTTCTCGTGGCGGTCCTTGTGCGCGCCCACGACGTCCTTGGAGTCATTGGCGTGGATCAGCTTCAGCCGGCCCTCACCGACCGTGTCCACCAGCAGATCCAGGGTCTGCCGCATGCCGCCGGGGCCCGCCAGGTCGTGGCCCGCCGCGTAGATGTGACAGGTGTCCAGGCAGATCCCCAGCTTGGGGTGGGAGTCCAGGGCCTCGAAGTACGGGCCGAAGTCCCAGGTCCGTGAACAGAGCGAGAATCCCTGCCCGGCCGTCGACTCCAGCAGCAGGAACGGATCGTCGTCATGGGTCAGCTCGTCGAGCAGCGGCCTCATGTGCGTGCGCACCTGGGCGAGGGCCTCGGACCGCGGTCGCCCGCCGGTCGCCGACCCGGTGTGCACCACCACGCCCAGGGCGCCGATCTCCCTGGCCCGGCGCAGCGAGTGGCGCAGCGACTCGACGGACCTCTCGGCGGTGGCCTCGGTGTGCGAGCCGAAGTTGATCAGATACGGGGCGTGGACGTACGCGGGGACGGACTCTGCCGCGCACTCCGAGCGGAACAGCTCGTCCTGCGCCGGGTTTCCTGGCGGTGTCGCCCACCCGCGCGGATTGGCGACGAAGACCTGTACGGTCTCCGCCGCCAGCTCCCTCGCATAGCCGAGGCCGACCTTCGCGAGGCCGCCCGCCACCGGGACGTGACCGCCTACTGGGTTGCGCATGTGTTCTAGAGACCCTTGGTCTTGATGGTGATCGTGGAGCCCTCCGGGGCCTCTTCGCCACCGTCGACCGACTGACTCTCGATCGTGTCGCTGAAGGAGAGGAACGACCGGTCGACCTTGACCTCGAACCCCGCCTCCTCCAGTGTGCTCCTGGCCTCGTCCACGTCCTTCCCGGTGACATCCGGGACGTCGAGCATGCGCGGGCCCTTGGAGACCGTGAGCTCGACGGTGTCGCCCTCCGCGGCCTCCGCGTCGTCGGCGGGTGACTGGCGGGCGACGGTGCTCTCGGCCTCGGGAGAGGTGACCCGGTCGGGCAGCACCTCGGTCCTGAGGCCCGCCTCCTCCAGCGCGGCCCTCGCGGCCTCGATGTCGAGCCCCGTGACGTCCGGGACACTGACCGGGCTGCCCTTGCTGATCACCAGGGCGACGGCCGAGTCGGGGTGGCGATCGGTACCGACGGCGGGATCCGTACGGATCACCTCGCCCCGTGCGATCTCCTCGCTGAACTCCCGGGTCACCATCCCCGGCACCAGGCCGACCTCCTTCAGCTCGCGTCGGGCATCGGCGAGCGCGATGCCCTCGACATCGGGCACCTGCACGATCTCCGGCCCGCGCGAGATCACCAGCTTCACCGCGTCATTGCCCCGGATCCGCTCGCCCGATCCGGGATCGCTGCTGATCACCCTGCCGCGATCGACCGTGTCGCTGTAGGAACGCTTGACGCCCCCCACGTCGAGACCGGCGTCCGCGAGCCGCTTCTCCGCCGCCGTCTGGGTCTGGCCCAGGAGCGAGGGGACCCGGGTGAACTGCCCCGAATTGATGTACCAGACACCCGCACCGACCCCCAGGACCAGCAGGAGGGCGACGAGCGTCGCGAACATCCCGCGCCGGGATCCGGCGGCGAACGGCCGACGGCCACCCGTCCGCGGCGGCAGCGGGGGCATCTCCAGGCGGCTGGTGTGGTGCGCGGTGCCCTGGCCGGCCGGGATGACCCGGGGGATCACGCTCGTACGGTCGCCGGCGGCGTCATGCGTCCCGGCGAGGGCCTGCGGAGGCATCGCGTCCAGGTGCTCCCCGGTCAGACCGGCACGCACCTCGCGGGACCGGGCCAGCATGGCCACCGCGTCATGGGGCCGGGCCTCGGGATTGCGGGCGGTGGCGCCCGCCACCAGCTCGTCCAGCCCTGCGGCCAGGCCCGGAACCGCCGCGGACGGGGCCGGGACGTCCTCGTTGAGGTGCTGGTAGATGACCTGTGCGGCGGTCTCACCGGTGTGCGGCTTGCCGCCGGTCAGCATCTCGTACAGCACGACCCCGCAGGCGTACACATCGGCGCGGGTGTCGGCCGTGCCGTGCTCGATCTGCTCCGGCGCGAGGTACGAGACGGTGCCCAGGAGCGAGCCGGTGGTGTCCGTGACCGTGCCCACCGCCCGTACGAGACCGAAGTCGGCGACCTTCACCCGGCCGTCGTCCCCTATCAGGACGTTCTCCGGCTTCATGTCGCGATGGACGAAGCCCGCCCGGTGCGCGGCACCGAGCGCGGCGAGGACCGGCTCCAGGATGTCCAGTGCGGCCCGCGGCTGCAGGGCGCCCCGCTCACGCAGTACGTCGCGCAGGGTGCACCCCGCGACGTACTCCATCGCCAGATACACGTACGCGCCCTGGGCGCCCTGGTCGAACACGGCCACCACATTGGGGTGCGCCAGCAGGGCCACGGACTTGGCCTCGCGGATGAAGCGCTCGACGAAGGCGGCGTCGGTCGCCAGGGCCGGATGCATCACCTTGAGGGCGAGCACCCGGTCGAGACGGGTGTCCACGGCCCGGTAGACCGTGGCCATACCGCCGACGGCGATGCGCGCATCGATGCGGTAGCGGCCGTCGAGCAGCTGCCCGACGAGGGGGTCCTGGAGGGTCGTGTCCACGGGTCGAGTCTACGAGCCGCCACGGACACGGCGGACGGCCCGGGGCAGCCCGGGGACCGTTCTGAAGCCGAGCCGTGACAGGGACATGTATGTGTGGTGACCTGGGAGCGGCCGGTGGAGCAGCCGTGTGAGCAGGTCGGGCGGCCGTGTCAGAAGGCCGGGCGCTCCGGATCCAGCACCGCCCGGCCCTCGGCGGGCGAGGACGCCTCGGCGAAATGCCGCCTCGGGATCCGGCCGGCCCGGTACGCCAGGCGCCCTCCGTCCACCGCGTGCCGCATCGCCGCGGCCATCAGCTCCGGCTCCTGCGCCCGGGTCACCGCTGAGGCGAGCATCACAGCGGCGCACCCCAGCTCCATCGCCAGCGCCGCGTCCGAAGCGGTTCCCGCCCCCGCGTCGAGGATCACCGGAACCGCGGCCTGCTCGATGATCAGCTGGAAGTTGTGCGGGTTGCGGATGCCGAGCCCGGATCCGATGGGGGAGCCGAGCGGCATGATCGCCGCGCACCCCACGTCCTGGAGTTTCCGGGCGAGGACCGGGTCGTCACTGGTGTACGGAAGGACGGTGAAGCCCTCGTCCGCCAGGGTCTCGGCGGCGTCCAGCAGCTCGATCGGATCGGGCAGCAGGGTCCGCTCGTCTGCCACGACCTCCAGCTTGATCCAGTCGGTGCCGAGCGCCTCCCTGGCCAGCCGGGCGGTCAGTACGGCCTCGCCCGCGGTGAAACAGCCGGCGGTGTTGGGCAGCACGCGGATGGAGAGCCGCTCCAGGACGGAGAGCACCGAGCCCTGCACGGTCGGATCGAGCCGGCGCATCGCGACGGTGGTCAGCTCGGTTCCCGAGGCGATCAGGGAGCGCTCCAGCACCTCGAGGCTGGGCGCACCGCCCGTTCCCATGATCAGCCGGGACGAGAAGGTGGTGGAGCCGAGCGTGAAGAGATCGTCCGACATGTCAGCCTCCCTGGACCGCGGTGAGGACCTCGACGCGGTCGCCCTCGCCGAGAGCGGTGGCGGACCACTGACTGCGCGGCACGACGGCCTCGTTGACCGCGGCGGCGACACCGGAGTGCGCCGTGGTCAGGGTCGCGACCAGGGCGTCCAGCGCGGTACCGGCCGGGACGGTGCGGTGCTCCCCGTTGACGGACAGGGACACCGACTCGGGCCCGGATGCGGAGGCGGACGCAGGTGCGGGAGCGGCGGTGGGCAGGGGCTCGGTCATGCGGGCTGCTCCTGAGGTGCTGAAGTGAGGGCTCCGGGGGAGAGGTTCGGTGACGCGGGACCCCGGCCGGAGGACGCGAAGCGGCTCGGCGCGAAGGGGCGCGCCTCTGCGGGCAGTTCGCCGGTGGCCAGCACTTGGCCCATCACGTCACCGGTGACGGGCGTCAGCAGCACCCCGTTGCGGTGGTGGCCGGTGGCGAGGTGCAGGCCGGGCAGTGCCGTCGGGCCCAGCAGCGGGGCGTTGTCCGGAGATGCGGGACGCAGGCCCGCGCGGGTCTCGGTCAGCGGCAGTTCGGTGATGCCCGGCACCAGCTCGTGGGCGTCGCGCAGCAGTTCGTAGACCCCGCCCGCGGTGACCGTCGTGTCCCAGCCCATCTCCTCGCTGGTCGCGCCCACGACCAGCTCGCCGTTGGCGCGCGGGACGAGGTAGACGTGACTGCCGCGGACCACGGCCCGTACGGTGCGGCTGAGGAAAGGGGCGTACGCGGGCGGCACGGCCAGACGCAGTACCTGCCCCTTGACCGGGCGGACCGGTGGTACGACCTCCTCGGGGACCCCGGCGAGTCTGCCGCTGAGACTGCCGGCGGCCAGCACGACCTGGTCGGCGCTCAGCTCCGTACCGTCCGCGAGGACCGCTCCGGCCGCCCGGCCGCCCGTCACGCGGAGCCGCTCCGCCCGGGCCCGGTGGAAGACCACACCGGCCCGCTCACACGCCGTGACCAGGGCCGAGGCCAGCCGGCGGGGATCCACCTGGTGGTCGCCGTCCGCCCGCAGTCCGCCGCGCACGCAGGGGGCCAGCATCGGCTCCAGCCGGCGGCACTCGCGGCCGCTCAGCCACTCCGACGCCAGCCCCGAACGCTGCTGCAGGGCGTGCAGCTCCCGCAGATGGGCCCGGTCGTCGGAGTCCAGCGCGACCGCCAGCGTGCCGCAGGCACGGAAGCCGGTCTCCTGCCCGCTCGCTTCCTCCAGCTCGGCCACGAACGCCGGATAGCGGGCGGCGGAGGCGACATTGAGGCCGAGCAGCGTCTGCTCGCCGTAGTGGAGTTCGGTGACGGCCGCGAGCATGCCGGCCGCGACCTGGGCGGCACCGCCGCCCGGTTCGGGATCGGCGACCGCGACGGACATGCCGCGCCCGGCCGCCCGCCAGGCGGTCACCAGGCCGATGATGCCGCCCCCGACGACCAGGACGTCGGATCCGTTCTCGGAGATGCGCATGGGCGTCCAGCCCCTCCCTTCGCCGGCATGACCCGGATCAGGTTCGTACGGTCGGAGGCCGTCCAGCCTCCCTCTCAGCCCGGTGCGTCCGGGCTCCCGCGAGTGCCTTACGTTGGCCACCCTAAACCCCGCAACCCGCAGCCAGTAAGGGAGCAGCCACCGTGGCCCGTTCACTCGACGGACTCGTCCTGTCGCCCGTCGCGGACCAGGCACCCGGCCAGGTCGGCACCCGCACACGCTTCACCTACCGGGAGCGGGAGGGACGGGTCTGGGCCGAGTACGCGGGCGGTGACGTCGTCCGCGGACATCTCGTCGGCACCAGGGAGGGCGACACCCTGGACTTCCGTTATGTGCAGCTGAAGCAGGACGGAACGACCTCCGGCGGCCACTGCGTCTCGACCGTCACGGAACTCCCCGACGGCCGGGTGCGGCTGGAAGAGCGGTGGGAGTGGGAGTCCCAGGAGGGCAGCGGGACGAGCGTGGTGGAGGAGCTCGACACCTGATGGAACGTCAGGTGATTAGGGTGGCCGGGTGAGCGAGCAGACGGAACAGCGGGAAACGGGACAGCAGCCACGCCGGGTCGTGGTCGTCGGCGCCGGCATGGCAGGCGTGCAGACCGCCGTGGCCCTGCGCGAACAGGGCTTCGCCGGCCAGGTCACCCTGATCGGCGCGGAACCGCACCAGCCCTACGACAGGCCGCCCCTGTCGAAGGCGGTCCTGCTCGGCAAGGCCGAGGACTCCGCCTTCGACGTCGACTTCGAGGCGCTTGACATCACCCTGCGCCTTGGCCTCGACGTGAGCGGACTGCGCGCCGACGCACACGAACTGGACACCCCCGAGGGCCCCGTCCCGTACGACGTGCTGGTTCTCGCCACCGGGGCCGAGCCCGTCGTCCTGCCCGGCTCCGAGGGCGTTCCCGGTGTCCATCTGCTGCGCACCGTCGACGATGCCGCACGGCTGCGGCCCGTCCTGGAGCGGCAGCACGACGTCGTGGTCGTGGGAGCCGGCTGGATCGGTGCCGAATTCACCACCGCGGCCCGTGCCGCGGGCTGCGCGGTCACCGTCGTCGAAGCAGCGGAACGCCCCCTCGCGGGCACCCTGCCCGCCGACGTCGCCGCCCCGATGGCCCGCTGGTACGCCGAGAGCGGAGCCGAACTCCTCACCGGCGCCCGGGTGGCGCGCGTCGACCCCGGTGCCGTCGTCCTGGCGGACGGACGGGTGGTCCCCGCCGGAGCGGTGATCGTCGGCATCGGCGCCCGCCCCGCCACCGGCTGGCTGGAGGACTCCGGCATCGCGCTCGGCCCGGACGGCTCGATCACCGCCGACGGCTCGCTGCGCACCTCCCTGCCCGACGTGTACGCGGTGGGTGACTGTGCCTCCTTCCCCTCCGCCCGCTACGGCGAGCGGCTGCTGGTCCACCACTGGGACAACGCCCTCCAGGGGCCCCGGACGGTCGCGGCCGCCCTCGCGGACGGGCAGCCCCGGACGTACGACCCGGTGCCCTACTTCTGGTCCGAGCAGTTCGGCCGGTTCGTGCAGTACGCCGGTCACCACGCCGCCGCCGACACCATGCTGTGGCGCGGCGACCCGGCGGACCCGGCCTGGACGGTCTGCTGGCTGCGCGGGGGCGTCCTGGTGGCGGTGCTCGCCGTCAGCCGGCCGCGCGACCTCGCCCAGGCGCGCAAGCTCATCGAGGCCGGGGCGAGCATCGATCCGGTGCGTGCCGCGGACCCCTCCGTACCGCTGAGGACTGCGGCGCCGTAGGACCCGGGTACCTCCTTACGGGCGGCCCGGCTACCGACTGCCGGTCCGGGATGGCAGGCTTGTCCCCGTGACCGAGATTGACGCAAAGATCGATGTTCTCGTCCCCGACTGGCTCCACCTTCCCGACATCGCGGAAATGCTCGATGTCGAGGTGACGCGTGTACGGCAGCTGGTCAAGGAGGGTCAGCTCATCGCCGTACGACGTGGTGAGAGGCGGACGCTCCAGGTGCCTGCCGCCTTCATCGACGGCAACAAGGTGGTCAAGGGCCTCGCAGGGACCCTGACGCTCCTGAAGGACGACGGCTACAGCGACGAAGAGATGCTGGAGTGGCTCTTCACCCCCGACCCGAGCCTGCCCGGCACGCCCGCGCAGGCACTGAGTGAGAATCGCGGTACGGAGGTGAAGCGCCGGGCCCAGGCGCTCGCCGTCTGACCGGACGACCGTATGCGGGGTGCGGGCCGTGCTTCACGGCCCGCACCCCGCCGTGACCGGCACCCCGCCGGGCCGACGACCACCGGGTCGGCGGCCCGGCGGGTGCCGGCGACCTATCAACGGGGGAAATCCACCATGTCCACGCCTCGCTCGCTGCTGGCCGACGCCCGGCTCTACCTCTGCACGGACGCCCGCAAACGGCAGGGCGACCTTCCCGCGT
Organism: Streptomyces sp. NBC_00887; assembly: GCF_045207585.1. NCBI lineage: Bacteria > Bacillati > Actinomycetota > Actinomycetes > Kitasatosporales > Streptomycetaceae > Streptomyces > Streptomyces sp. NBC_00887. The sequence goes on along the minus strand of NZ_CP108788.1, from coordinate 2,122,590 downwards.
TCCTCGATGCCGTGCTCTCCTCCGGCGTCGACATCGTGCAGTTGCGCGACAAGGGCATGGAGGCCGCCGAGGAGCTCGAACACCTGGCCGTGTTCGCGGACGCCTGCAAGCGTCACGGCAAACTCCTCGCGGTGAACGACCGGGCCGACGTCGCCCACGCCATCGGCTCCGACGTGCTGCACCTCGGGCAGGGCGATCTGCCGGTGCCCGCCGCCCGCGCCGTCATCGGCACCGAGGCGGTGATCGGCCGCTCCACCCACGCCGAGTCCGAGGTGGACGCGGCCGTCGCCGAGACGGGCGTCGACTACTTCTGCACGGGCCCCTGCTGGCCCACCCCGACCAAGCCCGGCCGGTACGCCCCGGGTCTGGGGCTCGTCCGCTACGCCGCCTCACTCGACCAGCCGCGCCCCTGGTTCGCCATCGGCGGAATCGACGCGGGCAATCTGGACGAGGTGCTGGACGCGGGCGCACGGCGGATCGTTGTCGTGCGGGCGATCACCGAAGCGGCGGATCCCGCCGCGGCGACCGCGGCGCTCGCCGCGCGCATCAGGGCGCGCGCGGCCTGAGCGGGCGCATCTCGCGCTCCGGGGGAGGCAGTTGTCCGAGGGGTGGACAGCGATCACATTAATCCGGGTGAAAAGCCCCGGTCTGGTTGGGGTACCGCCGAGCCCTGGTTAACCTCCCAGTATGGCTCTTGGCACACCCTCCACGAGGACAGATCACGCTCGCACCGTGCGTGAGATGCTCGCGACCGGCAAAACGTCGTACTCGTTCGAGTTCTGGGCGCCCAAGACCGAGAAGGGCGAACGGAACCTCTGGAACGCCCTGCGGCGGGTCGAGGCGGTGGGCCCGAGCTTCGTCTCCGTGACGTACGGGGCCGGCGGTTCGACGCGTGCGGGGACGGTGCGGGCGACCCAGCAGATCGCCGCCGACTCCACGCTCACCCCCGTCGCGCATCTCACGGCCGTCGACCACTCCGTCGCCCAGCTGCGCAACATGGTCGGGCAGTACGCCGACGCCGGTATCCGCAACATCCTCGCGGTGCGCGGAGACCCGCCGGGCGACCCGATGGCCGAGTGGGTAAAGCACCCTCAGGGCGTGCGGTACGCGGCGGATCTCGTCCGGCTCATCAAGGAATCCGGCGATTTCTGCGTCGGCGTCGCGGCCTTTCCCGAAATGCACCCGCGGTCGGCCGACTGGGACACCGACATCGGGCATTTCGTGGACAAGTGCCGCGCGGGTGCCGACTATGCGATCACCCAGATGTTCTTCCAGCCGGAGAGCTATCTGCAGATGCGTGACCGCGTGGTCGCCGCCGGTTGCGACACCCCCGTCATTCCCGAGGTGATGCCGCTCACCAGCGTCCGGCAGCTGGAGAGATTCGCCCAGCTCAGCAACGCGTCCCTGCCTTCCTCACTGAAAGAGCGCATCCTCGCCGCGAAGGACGATCCCGCCGCTGTACGCTCCATTGGCATCGAGTTCGCCACGGAGTTCTGCGCGAAGCTGCTCTCCGAGGGTGTCCCGGGGCTGCACTTCATTACGCTCAACAACTCGACGGCAACACTCGAGATCTACGAGAATCTCGGACTGCACAAGCAGTCGTGACCGGCCGTACCCGCCACCAACCGGGGCGGTGGCCGTAGGAGGGGGCGGGCGTGGGCTGGACGGTCCTCTACATCGCATTCGGCGTCGTGGCGCTGTGGCTGCTGGGCGAGGTGCTGCTGCAGTACAAGGCGCGGCTGCGCTGGCGGCTGCTCGCCTTCGCCGGATTCCTCGGTGTGGTCCTCGGCGTACTGATTCCCTCCGTGCTGGTGATCGCCCTCGGCGCGATCGCCTTCGCGACGGGTCAGACGTATGTGACCCTCTCCTTCCGACGGGGCTTCTCGACGGGCTGGGCCATAGGCGGCAGCCCCGGCGAGAGCCGCCGTCGCCGTGGTTCCGGCGACGCACCCGGCCGGAAACCCACGCTCGAGGTCTCCGGCCTGGAGTACCAGGAACCCGTACCGGAGGCCGGGGACGAGACCGCGGCATCCGCGGTCTACGAACCGCAGCCGCTGCCGGACGACACCGGGCAGTACGGGATATACACCGACGCCGCCTACGCGGCCGCGGGCAGCCAGGAAACGCAGGGCGAGCAGCAGCAGTACGGCGCCTACGACCCGTACACCGACTACGCGCAGCCCGCCCAGGACACCTACAGCGGCCAGGGCGCCTACCAGGGCCAGAGCGCCTATCCGGGCCAGGACACCTACCAGGGCCAGGACTCCTACGCCGGCCAGTACGACTACGGCACGCAGACGCCGGACTACGCCCCCTACTCCGACCCGTACATCGGGACCGGTGCGGCAGCGGGCCCCGACCAGTACTCCTCGTACGACAGCTACGGCAACGGCTACGACAGCTACGGGGGCCAGCAGCAGTACACCGGCCCCTACGCCGAGCAGTACGCCTCGGAGACGCCGCCGGGAGGCGTCTGGGTCCCGCAGCAGCGCGAGGGCGAGCAGTACCCCCCGATGCCGCCCGAGCAGCCCCCGCAGCCCGCCCCGTACGGCAACGGGTACGACACCGGCCAGAACGAGCAGTACCGCTACTGACCACCCGCGGGCACGACGACGAGCGCTCCGCGGCTCACTGCGAGCCGCGGAAGCCGTCACCCTCCACCACGAGCCCCGCGACCAGGGCCCCCGACATTCCGGCATGCGCCAGTCCGCCACCGGGATGCGACCAGCCGCCCGCCAGATACAGGCCGGGCAGCCCGGTGCGGTTCCCGGAGTGCAGATACGCGCCCCGAGCTCCCGCCAGCGCGGGCGCGGGCACCGAACCGCCCTCGGCGCCGGTGTCGGCGGCGGTCTCGGCAGGGGTGCGCACCTCGACGTGGAGTATCCGCTCCCGCAGACCGGGAACGGCCACGCGGGCACGATCGATCAGCACGTCCGCGTACCGCTCGCGCAGCGCCGCGTCCGTCCAGTCCACCGGACCGTGCGGGGCCACCGTCGCCATCAGGGTCACCGCCTCGTGCGCCTCGTCGGGGCGGGTGGCGGGGTCGTCGGGACGCAGCACCGTCACGGTGGGCCGCTCCGCGGTCCGTCCCCCGAACACCGCGTCCTGCTCAGCGGCCCCGTCCTCGCGGTGCACCACGCTCCGGTGCACCGCACCTGCCTCCCGGGCGCCGCGCAGTGACAGCAGCACCAGGAAGCGGCCCGGCACCGGACCCTGCACGGCCCCCCGTGCTTCTCCTGCCTCTGCGCCGGGCCGCCGCCCCTCACCGGACAGCAGACCGGGCCACGGCTGCGCGCCCAGGACCACGTGATCGGCCTCGACACTCTCGCCGTCCGCCAGTTCGACGCCTGCGGCCCGGCCGTCCTTCTCGGCCACCCGGACCACCTCGGCACCGAAAACGAACGTCACACGGCGCGCCAGGCACCGTTCGTACACCGCCTCGGCGAGCGCCCGCATGCCCCCGGTGACGTACCAGCTGCCGAAGGTCTCCTCCATGTAGGGCAGCAGGGCGGCGGCCGCCGGCGCGCGGCGGGGGTCCAGGCCGTACGACAGGGCGTACCCGTCGAGCAGGGCGGCCAGCCGGGGGTCCGCGAGCTCCCACGCACCGATCTCGGCGACCGTGCCCGCTTCCCGGACGGTCAGCAGCCTGCGCCTGCGGAGCGCGGGGTAGGGATCACGGCCCAGCACCTGCCGGTCGTCCCGCAGGGGCTCCTCCAGCAGCGGCCTGCGCGAGCGGTCCCATGCCGTCCCCGCCCGGTCCAGGAACTCCCCCCAGCGCACTCCCGATCCCTTGCCGAGTGCCCCGTCCAGCGCGCCGACGACTCCCGCCCGCGAGGCGTTCGGCAGGGAGACCGCGGTGCCGTCCGCGAAATGGTGGCGGCTCGCAGGGTCGACCTGGGTCAGCGTGACGCGCTGCTCCAGGGATTCCTTGCCCGTCTTCACGAACAGGTCGCGATAGACCGCGGGAAGGTGCAGCAGCGAGGGTCCGGTGTCGAAGACGAACCCCTCGTGGGCATACCGGCCGAGCGAGCCGCCGTAGGTCCGGGACCGCTCGTACACCGTCACCCGGTGGCCTGCCACGGCCAGCCGGGCAGCCGCCGCCATCGCGCCCGTCCCGGCGCCGATCACCGCAATTCGTGCCATGTCAGTGACCCTAAGGGGTGGCACCGACAGCTCACTCGTGAGGCCGGTGCCCGCCCGTTGCCGCCATGCGTTTCTCTTCGCGTCGCTGTGCTCTGCGACGCAGGAAGCGGCGGATACGCGAGGCGAGGAAGACCAGTATCACCAGGCCGAGCACCAGAAGTGTCGCGGCGATGACGGCCGCGGCCACGGGGTTGAACATGGCGAACGTGATGATCCCGGCGACGCCGAGGTCCTCCGCGACGCTCACCGCGACGTTGCTGAACGGTTCGGGCGAGGTGTTGACCGCCATCCTGGTGCCCGCCTTCACCAGATGGCTCATCAGCGCGGTGGAACCGCCGACCGCCGCGGCCGCGAGCTCCGGCAGCGATCCGCTCTCGCCCGCCAGCAGCGCCGCGACGACCGCCCCGGCGACCGGACGCACGACCGTATGGACCGCGTCCCAGGCCGAGTCCACGTAGGGGATCTTGTCGGCCACCGCCTCGAACAGGAAGAGCACCCCGGCCGTCACGAGCACATCGGTGCGCTGCAGCGACTCGGGCACCTCGTCGGTGAGTCCGGTCGCGCCGAAGATGCCGAACAGCAGGACCACCGCGTAGGCGTTGATCCCGCTCGCCCAGCCACTCGTGAACACCAGGGGGAGTACGGACACGGACGCGATCGTAACCAGTCGCCGTCCGCCCCGGGTGGGCTCCCGCACACAGCTCTGAGTATGTGTACCTAGTGGGGGAGATGAGTAGGGACGCGGATGGGCTCCCACCTGCACGGACGGCAGAGTGGAGACCACGGAAGGGGCGCAGCGCCCGGACCGCCGGCACGGGGCGGCGGAACGGTGCGGCACTCCGGACGCAACGGGGGTGTACGACGCGGAGCCCGGGGACCACGGGGGAATCGGGGTCACGGGGAAGGGCGCCGCGGAAGCACCGAAGACGCCGGTCCGGTGGCATTCGAGGGGGATCGAATGCCACCGGGCCGGCGTCTTCGTGTGCCGTGTGCTCCCGGGTCTCCTCAGCGTCCGCTGACGCGCCCGTGCAGCAGCAGGGACAGGGCCGAGTGCACATCGTCGATCGAGCGCTCCGGCTGGAACGCCTGCCAGTCGAGCGCCGCCACGAGGACCATCCCGACGAGGGCGGCGGCCGTCAGTTGGATGTCGATCTCCTCGCTGAGCTCACCGTTCGCGACACCTTCCCGGAGCACCCCCTCGACGACCGCGACGGCTTCCTGGCGCAGCACCAGGAGTGTCGACTGCCAGGCGCGGTTGGTGCGCCAGAGCTCGGCGACGTACAGCTGGGTGAAGGCCGGGTAGCGGTCGATGAAGACCAGACCGGCCCGGATCATCGCGTCGAGGGCCTCCACCCGGGTGCCGTCGCGCTCGTCGGTCTCCTCGGCCGCGGAGCGGAGCGACTGCGTGAGCAGTCCGACGCCGTGCCGCAGCAGCTCCTCGAAGAGTTCGGTCTTGCTCTTGAAGTTGTAGTAGACCGTGCCCTTGGCCACCCCGGCACGCTCGGCGATCTCGTCCACCGTGGTCGCCGAGAAGCCCTTCTCCGCGATGAGGGTCACAGCCGCCTCGTAGAGCTTCTGCCGCGTGGCCTTGCGGCGTGTGGTGCTACTGCTGTCCATACGGTCGATTCTCACAGGTCCCGGCGAGCTCACAGACTGAGCTCCGGATGCAGCCGGTCCAGGGTCCACACCTGCTTGCGGCGGGCGGAGAGCGCGGTCAGTGCCAGAGCGCCCGCGGTGAAGGCCAGCAGCACGGCGCAGGCCTGCCAGACCGGTCCGAGACCACCCCCGGTGATCAGCCTGCGCAGCCCCTCCACGACGTACGTCATCGGCAGGTAGGGGTGGATCGCGCCGAAGAAGCCGGGGCTGGTCTGGACGGGGTACGTGCCGCCTGCGGAGGTCAGCTGGAGCATCAGCACCGCCAGCACGAGGATCCTTCCCGCCGCGCCGAAGCGGGCGTTCAGCCACTGGACGATCGCGGCGAAGCAGCAGGTGACCAGGGCCAGGAAGCCGATCGTCCCGGCGGCGTGCGCCATCTGCAGGCCGAGCCGCCAGTGCAGCACGGACATCAGGGCGACGACCTGGAGCAGGCCGATGGCGGCGACCGGCAGCCAGCCGGCGAAGGCGATGCGCCAGGCCGGTGCACCGGCCGCGAGCGCGCGCCGGTTGAGCGGCTGGATCAGCATGTACGCCACCATCGCCCCCACCCAGAGGGAGAGCGGGATGAAGTACGGGGCGAAGCCGGTGCCGTAGTTGGGAGCCGCGTGCAGCGACGAGGAGGCAAGCTGCACGGGGTCGGCCATGACACCGGTACGGGCGTCGCGGTCCTTCTTGTCGTAGTCGGGGATCCTGCCGACACCGTCGTTCAGCCCCTGGGCCAGGGTCGCGGACCCGTCACTGAGCCGGAACAGCCCGCCGTCCAGACTCTTGGCCCCTTTCTTGAGCTTCGAGAGCCCGCTGTCCAGATCCGCGGACCCGGTCTTCGCGGTGCCGAGCCCCGTGTGGAGTGCGTCGGCGCCCTTGGCGACCTTGTGGGCACCGGTGTTGAGCGAGTTGATCTTCGAGACGGCGGACTCCAGGTCCGTGTCCAGGTTCGGCGAGCGCCTGGCGAGGGCGTCGGCCTGCTTCTGAAGGGTGGTCAGCTGGGCGCGCAGCTTCTTCAGGTCCCCGTTCTGGTTGGTGACCAGGGTGTTCAGGTCGTCGGAGACCTTCGCGACATCGGCAGCCGCGGTCTTGGCGCGCTTCAGCTGCGGGCACACACCGGGGTCGGGCAGCGGCTGCTCCGTGCAGCGGATGCGGTGGACGTCGGCCAGATCGTCGGAGGCCGCGTGTGCGGCGGCCGACGCGGTGGGCGCGGCCTCGACCAGCAGGTCGAGGTTGTCCCGCACGGTCTTCGAGGAGTCGGCGACCAGCCGCGCCGTGTCCCCGATCGTCCTGCCGTTGTCCTTCAGGAACGGACGGACATCGCCGGCCACCTTGTTGACCTTGTCGGCGAGGAGCTGGGTACCGGAGGCGACCTGCCGGGATCCGGTCTCGAGGTCGCCGGCGCCCTTGTTGAGCCTGACGATCCCGGCGGACAGCGTGCCGCTGCCCGACTTGGCGTCCTTGAGCCCGACCGCGAGGTCCTTCGAGCCCTTCTTCGCCCTGGCGACGCCGCCCTTGAGGTCGTCGGCGCCCGCGGCGGCCTTCGCCGTCGCGTCGTGGAGGCCGGAGAAGTTGATGAAGATCCGGTCGAGGAAACCGCGCGAGGCCTTCGTCGACGCGGCGCTGCGGACCTCGGCGAACACGGTCCGGGAGATCTGCCCGACGATGTAGTTGTTGGCGTCGTTCGTACGGACCTGCAGGGCGCCCGTCTCGGGGGAGTCGCCGGAACTCGATGCGATCCGCCTGCTGAAGTCGGCCGGCATGGTCAGAGAGAGGTAGTACGTTCCGTCCTCGACGCCCCTGCGGGCCTCGGCGGAGTCGACCTCGTGCCAGTCGAAGACCTTGGAGTCGAGGAGCCTGCCGGCTATCTCGTCACCTGCCGCGACGCGCTTGCCCTCCGCGCTAGCGCCCTTGTCGTCGTTGACGAGCGCGACGGGGATCCTGTCGAGCCGCCCGTACGGATCCCAGAAGGACCACAGGTACAGGGCGCCGTACAGCAGGGGGAGCAGCAGGAGGGCCACCAGTGCGGCCCGCGGCATCCGGCCCCTTCCGAAACGCCTCAGCTCAAGCGCGGCCAGTTTCGGCGATCGCATCGGCCGTCCCCTCTCCGGTCGTGTCGTCCTCGGTCGGTGCGTTCTCGCTGGTGTCGGGGGTTCCGGTCCGTACGGTGAACGCGTTCTCAGGTGCCTCGCTGCACACGGCGAGCACCGTCGTCCCGGCGTCCGCGAGGGCGCCCAGCAGGGCCCAGGCCTCGGCACGGTCCGCGTCCGAGAGCTTGAGGTCGGTGTCGTCCACCGCGAGGAGCCGGGGCCGGGCCATCAGCGCAAGGGCGACGGACAGCCGCAGGGCTTCGAGCCGCTCCAGGTCCCGTACGGAGGTCCGTTCGGCCTTGGGCAGGGCCGAGGTGTCCAGGCGGACGGCCTCCAGCGCGGCGTCGACGGTCGCCCGGGCCGTCGCGGTCCGCCGGGCCCGGGGCTCCAGCAGGGTGCGCAGCGATCCGTCGAAGCGGCGCTGCAGCAGGGCCCGTTCGCGCAGATGCTCGGCGACGGTGAAGGCGGGGTCGAGTTCGCTGACCCCGGGCACCGGGCCCAGCGCGCTGATCCTTCGGACGGCGGCGAGCCGGCCGGGCACGCGCAGACCGCCGACCTCCGCGTGCCCCTGAGTGGAGCGCATCCGGCCGGTGAGCGCGAGCAGCAGGCACGTGCGGCCCGACCCGGACGGGCCCTCGATCGCGACGAGCGTCCCGGGATCCGCGGTGAAGTCCACACCCCGGAAGGCCCAGCCGCGCGGCCCTTCGAGCCCGAAGTCCTCGGCGCTCACTTCCGCCCCGTGCGGGCTGTCCACAACCCCACCCCCCATTTTGCACTGACCAGTCAGTGCAAAAAGCTAGCCCGAACTCGCGCTCGAAGCAAAGTGCCAGGTCAGTGGCGGTACGGAAGGGATTGTCAGTGGTGGCCGTCACGATGGATACATACGGCCACGAAGCCGTCACACGACGACAGGAGGTTCGTCATGGCCAGCTCGTCCGCAGCCGCCGCTCCACGGCGCCGCGCAGGCAGCCCTGCCCCCTCACTGACCGGTCCGGCAACCGACGTCCACCCCGTTAGGCGTCGCACCACTGCGCCGCCCGCCGCTCTCGATCTGCTCGTCCAGGCCCGTTCCGGCCTGGACGAGGCCGCCGTACTCGACGTGCCCAACGAGCGGTACGCCACCGCTCACCTCGCCGCGCTGCGTACGGCAGCCGCCGTGCTCGCCGCCCGTGGCCGTCCCGAAACCAGCAGGCGCCGCCGGGAGAGGATCCGCAGCGCCTGGGAAGTCCTGCCGGAAATAGCGCCCGAACTCACCGAATGGAGCGCCCTGTTCGCCTCCGGGGCCCGGCGCAGGGCCCGGGCGGAGGCCGGGATACCGGGCGCGGCCACCAGCCGTGACGCCGACGATCTGCTGCGGGACGCCGCCATGTTCCTGCGTCTGGTCGAGCGGCTACTGGCGCTCCAGCCGGTCCTTCCGCAACCCCGCAAGGACCGGCCCCGGTAACAGTCGGGAGGTGGTCCGACGCGGGGTGACCGGGACGGCGGTGCAAGGCAATAGGGTGGAGAGCCCGTACCACCTGCACCGTTCACGCTCCGCCGTCCGTGGCGGCATCGTGCCGAGGAGTCAACTGCCGTGTCGGACCAGCTGCGCCCCCGTGCCTCCCTCCGTACCGCCGTGGTCTGGGAGGTCCTGAAGGACACTCTGGAGCGCCGCGTCAAGGCGACCGGCAGGGACGCCCTGGACGTGCTGGACACGGGCGGCGGCACCGGCAACTTCGCGGTGCCCGTCGCCCGTCTCGGTCACCGGGTCACCGTCGTCGACCCCAGCCCCAACGCGCTGTTCGCGCTGGAGCGCCGCGCCGCCGAGGCCGGGGTGGCCGACCGGGTCCGCGGCGTCCAGGGCGACATCCTCGGCCTGTTCGACGTCGTGGAGCGCACCGGCTACGACGCGGTCCTGTGCCACGGCGTCCTGGAGTACGTGGACGACCCCGCCGAAGGCGTACGGATCGCGGTCGACGCGCTCCGTCCCTCCGGCGCGCTCAGCCTGCTGGGTGCCGGGCTCGGCGGTGCCGTCCTGGCCCGCGCGCTCGCCGGGCACTTCACCGAGGCCAAGCAGGCGCTGACGGACCCTTCGGGACGATGGGGGGAGGGCGACCCCGTGCCCCGCAGGTTCACCGCCGACCAGCTCGCCGAGCTGGTGTCGGCCGCGGGGGTAGAGGTCGGCGCGGTCCACGGCGTGCGGGTCTTCGCGGACCTCGTGCCGGGGGTTCTCGTGGACACCGAGCCCGGCGCGCTCGATGCGCTCCTGAGGCTGGAGGCAGCCGTCGCGGAACTGCCGGCGTTCCATTCGGTGGCGACCCAGCTGCACGTTCTGGGCGAGAAGCGCGTCTGAGCCATGACGCGGACACGGCCGAAACGTGGCCGTGGAGCGACCGGAGCACGGCTGATCAGCAACGCAGCTGCAGACGGAGTACGGCCCAGAACACCCGATCGGGGCGCAGGCCCCGTATGATCGGGTGACACCATCCGGCATGACGGATCGGCGGTCGGGGAATCTACGCCTCAGCAGCCGGCCGACATGGCGGTCCGGACTGGCTATGGCTAGAGGGCGGGTTTCACGGGGGCGAATCCCTGCCTATTCTGGAAGGGCCGCATACCGGTCGCCCCCCGCGGCCGACGACGAGGAGGACTCCGTGCCGCTCTCGGAGCACGAGCAGCGAATGCTCGAGCAGATGGAGCGAGCGCTGTACGCCGAAGATCCCAAGTTCGCGACAGCGCTTGAGGGAAGCGGGCTGCGCAGGTACACCCGGCGACGGGTCTACCAGGCGGTGGCCGGTTTTCTGGTGGGTATCGCGCTCCTCATGGCCGGAATGGTCTTTAAGCAGACCTGGATCAGCGTGGTGGGATTCCTGGTCATGCTGGGCTGCGCCGTGCTGGTTGTCACCGGGTGGCGCAAGGCGCCCAAGCCCGGCGAGCAGCCGCAGACGGGGAGCGGGGGCGGAGGCGAACGCCGACATCCCAAGCAGCGCCGGTCGATGATGAACCGGATCGAGCAACGGTGGCAGCGCCGCCGCGACGAACAGGGCCAGTGAACCCCCGGTTCGGCAGGCATCGGTCCGCCCGGCCCTGATCCGTACCGTGAACACCGAAACTTGCTGCAGGACTCATGAGTGAGGGGCGGCCGCATCTCTGCGGCCGCCCCTCACTCGTCATGTGCGCCGCCACCCGTCGCCCGGGCTGCCGGTCCTGGCCCCCACCGGTCCAGGGCCCTCGGCTCCCGCCGGTCCTCGACTCGGGCTGTCGGCCCCGGCGCCCACCCGGTCGCCGCCTGGCCCTGGCCCCCGGCTCCCGCCGGTCCTCGCTCGGGCTGCCTGCCCCCGGGCAGCCGGTTGCCGCCTGACCCCGGGCCGCCGGTCCTTGTCCGGGTCCCGGCGGTCAGCCCTGCTGGCGGGAGGGGCGGCGCAGGCGGGTGGCCCAGCGCTCCCGGCCAGGACGGTCCATCCACCGCAGGCGGAACGCCGCGCGGCGTTCCGAAATCGTCCAGATCACCCGAACGGCCGAACGTGGCGCGACCGTCGCGCGCAGCCGTCCCAGGCGGCCGGCCGAGCCTCGCAGCCCCGCCTGGACGGCCAGGACGTCCTCGGCCGAACCGGCCGGTGCCAGGGGCTCGGGCGCGTACAGCACCTGCTCCACCGCGCCCGCCACCCGGTGGGCCGCGGACGCCGCCGTGCCGGTGAGCTTCCCCAGCCGTACGAGGCGTGCCGCGGCCTTGCGCGGCGTCTGCGACTCGTCGGGTTCGATGCCGTGGTCCCAGGCCGTGTCCGTGAGTTCCCGCCACGCGGCCATGACCCTGGCCGTGGCATCCGCGGGCGTACGGCCACCGGAGGAGCCCAGCCGCCGTGCACGGGCCCGAAGACGCCAGAGCATCGGCAGGAACGGGATGACGAGCACCAGAAGGGCACCCAGCACCACCAGAACCACGGTTCCCGTGGGCGTCCCCGGATCGGCCGAGTCCAGCGCACCGGGAGCCGCCGACGCACCGCACTCACCCTGGCGGCGCATCTGTGCCGGGCACGATTCCGAGGCGGACGGAGCGGCCGTGGGCGCTGAGGAGGCACCCGCGGAGGGCAGCGCCTGATCGTTCGTGTCGTCCGGGGAAACGTCCTGCCTGGTGTACGAGGGGGTGGTGCCCCGGGACGGGGTCGGCTCGAAGCGGGTCCAGCCCACCCCTTCGAAATACAGCTCCGGCCAGGCGTGCGCATCACGCAGCCCGACCGACACGGAACCGTCCGCCTGGACCGTGCCGGGTGTGAAGCCCACAGCGACCCGCGCCGGAATGCCCAGCGTCCTGGCCATCGCGGCCATCGTGAACGAGAAGTGGACGCAGAAGCCTTCCCTGTCCTTGAGGAACCGCTCGATCGCCGCCGTGCCGGTCCCCGACGTCACCGTCGTGTCGTAACGGAAACCGCCCCCCGACGCGAACCAGTCCTGGAGCTTGACGGCCTGCTCGTATCCGTTGGCCGCCCCCTTCGTCACCCGTTCGGCGGTCTTCAGGACCACGTCGGGCAGCGAGCCGGGCACCCGGGTGTACTCACGCGCCAGCTCCGAACGCGGAGCCAGCGCCCCGGCGAGCTGGTCGGCCGTCGGCTGCACGAGCAGACTGCTCACCTCGTACCGGACGCCTCGCGTCGTCTGGCCGTCGTCCCCGACAAGGGTGCGTCCCTCCGGTTCGAACCGCCAGCGACCGCTGATGTCCACCTCGCTCGCCGGATAAGGGAGCGGCAGATACGTCTGCCGGTACGAGCCCGAAGCGGAGATGTTCGTCAGGATCTCCGTGAAGGCGACGTCGGAGCCCAGCCCGGCCGGCTGCGGCAACCGGTCGGGCACATCCTTCAGACGGCGGGTCGAAGGCCGCCACTCGCTCCCGTTGAACTGATCCAGGGCCTGGATGCGCAGATAGAAGTCTTCGGGGTTCGCCGAGTCGGTGCGGTACGACATCACCTGCCGGTTCTCCGGCTGGTTCAGGTTGTTCTGCAGCGAGACCAGCGGGTTGACCGCGGAGATCGTGCCCCCGCCGGTGCCCTTGCCCGTACCGCCGCCCGTGCCGCCCAGCAGCCCGCCGTCCAGGGCGGGCAGCGCCGCAGGGACCACCAGGGCGATGCCCAGCGCCACCGCACCGATGCGACGCCCCGTGCGGACCGGCGCCAGAGGGCCCGAAGGCCCTTCCAGCCCGGCCGCCAGACCGCCCGACGAGCGGGACGTACCGCTGAAGACCCGCCCCCACTGGGACAGCCGGTCACGGCCCTCGGCCAGCAGCAGGAGCAGATAGCCGCACGCGGCGAGCAGGAACCAGAGCCAGCCCGCTCCTCCGTCGCTGAGCCCCGCCGCGACCGAGTAGAGCGCCAGCAGAGGCAGCCCGGCAGGCGCCGCGGTACGGAAGGTCACCGCGAGAGCATCCACGGCGAGCCCGATCAGCAGCACGCCGCCGATCAGCATCAACCGGATGCCGTCGGACGCCGGAGCGGGTATGGCGTACCGGCCGACGTCGTCGGCGCCCGCCGTCAGCAGGTCCGCCAGCCGCTGCACGGCCTCGGGTCCGGGGAACAGACCGAACAGCGCCTCCTCCGAGGCGAAGGCCATCGTCAGCAGCAGCAGCGTGACCAGCAACTGCGCGGAGACCGTCAGAATCCGTGCGAGCGGCACCCGGCGGGTGAGCGCACCCACACCGCTCTGGATCCCCAGCAGGAAAGCGGCCTGGACGAGCCACTTCGCCGTCTCGACCAGCGGCAGCAGAGCCCCCGCCGCCATCAGCGTCGCCACAAAGGCGCACAGCGTCAGCCGCGTACGACCGCTCATGACCATCCCCCAGAGAACCCTGTCGTTCCGCCGGCCGCTGCCGGGTGAGGGCCGGAGTCCTGCCGGCCCGCCTGCTGCCACAGCCGGGAGAACTCCGCCCCGGCCGGCACCGCCACCGCGGTCCAGCCCGCCTCGCGCAGCAACCTCAAGCGGTCGTCGGCCGGCGCGGGAGGCACCTTGTCCCCGTCGCGCACCCATTCCGAACTGTCCAGCACGAACGCCACAGCGGCGCCGCTGCGTTGCCGCATACGGGCAGCCAACGCCGTCTGCTCCTCGTCCAGATCACCGAAGAACGCCAGCAGCAGACCCTCGTTGCCCCCGCGCAGCACGTCGTAGGCGCGGGACAGACCGCCCCCGTCGGAGTGGTCGACGACCGCGAGGGTGTCCATCATCAGCCCCGCCGAGTCCGCGGACCCCTGGGTCGCCCCGGCGAATCCGTCGGAGCCCTCGCCCGGCACGGAACCGCCGTCGTCCGTCAGCAGACGCACGGCGAAGCCGCGCTCCAGCATGTGCACAAGAGAGGAGGCAGCCGCCGACACCGCCCACTCGAAGGCGGAGTCCGGACCTGCCCCCCGGAACGCGATCCGCCGGGTGTCCAGCAGAACCGTGCACCTGGCCCGCTGCGGCTGCTCCTCGCGGCGCACCATCAGCTCGCCGTAGCGCGCGGTGGAGCGCCAGTGCACCCGCCGCAGATCGTCCCCGTGCCGGTAGCCGCGGGGAATGATGTCGTCCTCACCGGCCAGCGCCAGTGAACGCTGCCGCCCCTCGCCGTACCCGGAGGCCTCGCCCGCCAGCCTCAGCGTCGGCAGTGCCTCGGTGCGCGGTATGACGACGAGGGTGTCGTACGCGCTGAAGGAACGGGTCAGCTCGCACATCCCGAACGGGTCGCTGAGCCGCAACTGCAGCGGACCGAGCGGGTAACGTCCGCGCAGATCGGACCTGACCCGGTAGGACACCTCACGCTTGCCGCCCGCCTCCACCCGGTCGAGTACGAACCGGGGCCGGGGACCCAGCACGTACGGCACCTGGTCCTGGAGCATCAGCAGGCCCGTGGGCAGCCGGGACAGATTGTCCATCCGCAGGTGGACCCGGGCCTCCGAGCCCGTGGGCACCCGGGACGGCGCCAGCCGCCGGCTTCCCGCGACCCGGTAGTGGGTGCGGCAGAGCACGGTCACGCAGACCAGGGGCAGCACCGCCAGCAGCAGTCCGACCCGCAGCAGGTCACCCTGGCCCAGCACATAGGCGCAGACCGCGGCGGCGACACCGGCGGCCAGGAAGGACCGCCCCCGTGTCGTCAGACCGTTCAGAGCCGCACGCAGGCTGCCCTTGTCGTCGCCGTCGTCCACGGGACCGGGAACCCCGGCCGCCATCACAGCCGCCGTACGCCGGGCTGGCCGTAGACCGGGCGGCCGGGCTGGTGCTGCGGCGCCGCCGGGGCAGCCGTGACGGCACCGGACGTCGGCACGGGGATGCGCTGAAGGATCTCCAGCACGACCTGCTCCGCCGTGCGCCGGTTGAGCTGTGCCTGGGCCGTGGGCAGCAGCCGGTGCGCGAGCACGGCCACCGCGAGGGCCTGGACGTCGTCCGGCAGGGCGTATTCCCGCCCGCTGAGGGCCGCCGAGGCCTTCGCCGCACGCAGGAGGTGGAGGGTGGCGCGGGGCGAGGCCCCGAGTCTGAGATCCGGGTGCTGACGGGTGGCCCCGACGAGGTCCACCGCGTACCGGCGCACGGAATCGGCCACGTGGACCGTGCGCACCGCGTCGATCAGCTTCACGATGTCGTGGGCGTGCGCCACCGGCTGCAGGTCGTCCAGCGGTGAGACCCCGCCGTGTACGTCCAGCATCTGGAGCTCGGCCTCCGGGCTGGGGTAACCGATCGACACCCGGGCCATGAACCGGTCGCGCTGCGCCTCGGGCAGCGGATAGGTGCCTTCCATCTCCACCGGGTTCTGGGTGGCCACCACCATGAACGGGTTGGGCAGTTCGTAGGTCTGGCCGTCGATCGTGACCTGACGTTCCTCCATCGACTCCAGCAGCGCGGACTGGGTCTTGGGCGACGCTCGGTTGATCTCGTCGCCGATCACGATCTGGGCGAAGATCGCGCCCGGCTTGAACTCGAAGTCCCGTCGCTGCTGATCGAAGATCGACACCCCGGTGATGTCCGAAGGCAGCAGGTCGGGCGTGAACTGGATACGCCGCACCGAGCAGTCGATGGACCGCGCCAGCGCCTTGGCCAGCATCGTCTTGCCGACCCCGGGCACATCTTCGATGAGGAGGTGTCCCTCCGCGAGCAATACGGTCAGCGAAAGCCGTACGACCTCAGGCTTGCCCTCGATCACACCTTCCACCGACCTGCGCACCTGCTCCACTGTGGTGGTCAGATCTGTGAGGCTCGCTCGATCGTCATAGGTCGTCACCCGGCCCTCCTCGGCCCCTTGTGCACGGGCCGACACGCAAAGCTGCCCGGCCCGCCCCGAAATACGGACACTCTCCGGAAGACCCGGAGAGGTGTCACACCCGCATTCTTGTTGCCGTTACCGCTTCGTGTCACTCGCCTGTGGATAAGTGGGCGCGATATGTCGGGTGTGGCCCGTATGTCGATGGGTGAGCCGGGGCCGGAGAGTCAGGAGGCGGGAAGGATCTCGCGGAGCAGGCCGGTCGTCACGTCGAAGACGAACCCCCGGATGTCGTCCGTGTGCAGGAGGAACGGCGAGGTGCGCACGCGCTGCATCGACTGCCGTACGTCCTGGTCCGCGTCCTTGTAGGCCTCGACCGCCCAGACCGGCCGCTGCCCGACCTCGTGCTCCAGCTCCTGCCGGAAGTCCTCGGTGAGCGATTCGAGGCCGCAGTTCGTGTGGTGGATGAGTATGACGCTGCGGGTGCCGAGCGCCCGCTGGCTGATGGTCAGCGACCGGATGACGTCGTCCGTGACCACACCGCCCGCGTTGCGGATGGTGTGGCAGTCGCCGAGCTCCAGGCCGAGCGCCTTGTGGAGGTCGAGGCGGGCGTCCATGCAGGCGACGACGGCGACGTGGAGCACCGGTCGCGCGTCCATGCCGGGGTCGCTGAACTCGTCCGCATAACGGGCGTTCGCTTCGACCAGCCGGTCGGTGACCGTACCGCCCGAACGGGCCGTCCCTGTCGTGGAAGCAATGGGCTCGGCGGAAGACTGCGCGGAAGTCGACATGGATACGACGTTAGCTGTCACGGTCGCCATCGGCGTGCTGTGGAAGGGGACAAAGAACGTCAACGAGACTTGTTGTGAGGTAATCCACAGACCTCACAGTCCTGCACCCGCACGGGTGAGTCCCGGGTCCGCAGAGGGTGGTGCGACGCGCTGTCCGGTTCGTTGATCGTGAATCGATCGAATGGCAGGGTGGACTAAAGTGACGCGAAGTTACCGACACGCCTGCACATTCTGCATATTTCAGCACGTTTCGAATTCCCCGTGATGTGCGGCGTACATGCGGCCCGGCCCTCTCCCGCTCGCCGGTCGGCCGACGCCCCTTCCCCGGCGCCGGCGGGCCTCCCCTTCCGAGCGGGCGGGGACCAGACCGCACGTGCGGCCACACGGGACTGAGCCTGAGAGGGCGCATTGAGCCAGACCCGACATGTCCCGGTGATGCTCCAGCGGTGCCTGGACCTGTTGGCCCCGGCTCTGGAGGTGGCAGGACCGCAGCCACCGGTGGTCGTGGACTGCACCCTCGGGCTCGGCGGGCACAGCGAGGCCCTGCTCGCCGCCTTCCCGGCGGTCCGGCTGATCGCGCTGGATCGCGACAAGGAGGCGCTGCGGCTCTCCGGCGAGCGCCTCGCCCCGTTCGGCGACCGGGCCACGCTGGTCCACGCCGTCTACGACGAACTGCCCGAGGTGCTCGACCGGCTCGGCGTCCCCAAGGTCCAGGGCGTGCTCTTCGACCTCGGCGTCTCCTCCATGCAACTGGACGAGGCGGACCGAGGGTTCGCGTACGCCCAGGACGCCCCGCTCGACATGCGCATGGACCAGACGACGGGCATCGGCGCGGCAGAGGTGCTCAACACCTACGCGCCGGGCGAGCTCGTACGGATCCTCCGCGCGTACGGCGAGGAGAAGCAGGCCAAGCGGATCGTCTCCGCCGTCGTACGCGAGCGCGAGAAGGAACCGTTCACCAACAGCGCCCGCCTCGTGGAGCTCATCCGGGACTCGCTGCCCCAGGCCGCCAAGCGCACCGGAGGCAATCCGGCCAAGCGCACCTTCCAGGCACTGCGCATCGAGGTCAACGGGGAGCTCACCGTCCTGGAGCGAGCCGTTCCGGCCGCTGTGGGGAGCCTCGCGGTGGACGGCCGCATCGCCGTCCTCTCGTACCACTCGCTGGAGGACCGGCTGGTCAAGCAGGTCTTCGCGGCCGGCGCGGCCAACACGGCGCCGCCCGGTCTGCCCGTCGTACCCGAGCGCTACCAGCCCCGGCTGAAGCTGCTGACCCGCGGAGCGGAGCTGCCCACCGAGGAGGAGGTCGCCGAGAACCGGCGGGCCGCCCCCGCCCGGTTGCGCGGCGCCCAGCGGATCCGCGCGGAGGAGCGATGAGCGCGCACCACAGGGCCGAGGAGACACCGGGGAAGGCGGGGGAACTGCGGTGACCAAGGCGGCCGAGCAGTTGAAGGGGCGGGCGGGAAGGCTCGCCCGGCTGATGCCGTCGGGCCCGAGCAAGGCGGCCCGTACCCCCTTCGTCCTGCTGGTCGTGCTGCTCCTCACCGGTGGCCTGATCTCGCTGCTCCTGCTGAACTCGGCGCTCAACGAAGGATCGTTCAGGCTGAGCAAGCTGAAGCGGGAGACCACCGATCTCACCGACGAGCAGCAGGCCTTGCAGCGCGACGTCGACAGCTACTCGGAGCCGGACGCGCTCGAACGGCGCGCCCGGGAACTCGGGATGGTGCCCGGCGGCAGCCCCGTGTTCCTGAACCCGGACGGCACCATCCGCGGCGTTCCCGAGCGCGTCACCGCTGAGCTGTCCCCCGCCGCAGCCCCGAAACCGGACACGAGCCCGGCGGGCAGCGCGGGCCGGCCCCCGGTGACCGCCTCGCCGCCAGGGTCCGTACCCCCGTCTCCCTCCGGTTCCGCAGCCGCCCCGCCGCCGTCCGCGACTCCCACGACTTTGCCCCCGACGAGCTCCGGCAGGTGACGCAGTGCCGTCCAAGGAACCGCCGCGCCGCCGTGTGCCCGGCCCCGCGCGTCCCCGTAAGGCGGCAGGCGGAAGCGGCCGCCCCCGGCCCTCCGCCCGTCCCGGGGCCGGGCGCCCGCGTCCGTCGTCGCGGCGCCCGCGGGGAACGGCGTCTCGCGGAGGCTCCCCGCAGTCCATCCGCCTGGGCAGCCCGCGCCCACGGCTGCGCCTGATCAGCCTCTGCCTGACGCTCGTCATGCTGGCGTTCGTCGTCCGGCTGCTCCAGGTGCAGGCGGTCGACGCCGGCACGTACTCGGCCAAGGCGGAGAAGAACCGCTATCTCGAGTACACGATCGCCGCCGAGCGCGGTGAGATCACCGACCGCAGCGGCATCGCCCTGGCGACCAGCGTCGACGCGCACGACATCACGGCCGACCCCAAGTTGTTCACCCCCGAGGACAGCAAGGCCCCCGACGCGCCGCACCAGGCGGCGGCCCTGCTCGCCCCGATCCTCGGCAAGGACGCCGCGGAACTGACGAAGAAGCTCTCGGCCCCCGACAGCCGCTACACCGTGCTGGCCCGCAGGCAGACCCCGCAGGTCTGGAAGCAGATCAAGGACCTCAAGTCCGTGTTCGCCGAGAAGGCGGCGAAGGACAAGGCCGACGGCGGCACGGGAGCGAACGTCCTAGCCGGAGTCCTCCAGGAGCCCACCACCAGGCGGGTCTACCCGAACGGCGATCTCGCCGCCGGGATACTGGGATTCGTCAACGCCGAGGGCAAGGGCGGCGGCGGACTGGAAGCCCAGCTGAACGGCCGGCTCGAGGGCGAGAACGGCAAGATCCGGTACGCCCAGGCCGGCGGCCGCCCCGTACCGACCGCGGGTACCAAGGAGATCCCGGCCGTCGCGGGCACCGACATCGAGCTGACGATCGACCGCGACATCCAGTGGGCCGCCCAGCGGGCCATCGCCGACCAGGTGAAGAAGTCCAGGGCGGACCGCGGCTATGTGATCGTCCAGAACACGAGGACCGGCGAGGTGCTGGCCATGGCCAACGCCCCCGGCTACGACCCGAACGACCTCTCGCAGGTCAACTCGGCGGCTCTCGGGAACGCGGCGCTCCAGGACGTGTACGAGCCCGGGTCCACGAGCAAGGTCATGTCCATGGCCGCGGTACTGGAGGAGGGCGCCGCGACCCCCGGTACCCACGTCACCGTCCCCAACCGGCTGCACCGGGGGGACCGGCTGTTCAGGGACGACATCGACCACCCCACCTGGTACCTCACGCTCAACGGCGTACTCGCCAAGTCGAGCAACATCGGCACGATCCTGGCCACCGGACAGCTCGGCAGGACGCAGACCGAGGCCAACAAGGTCCTCCACTCGTACCTGCGCAAATTCGGCATCGGCAGCACCACGGGGCTGGACTACCCGGGCGAGTCGCCGGGCATCCTCGCCAAGCCGCACGACTGGTCCACCTCGCAGCAGTACACGATCCCGTTCGGCCAGGGCCTCTCGCTCAACGCCATGCAGGCGGCGTCGGTGTACCAGACCATCGCCAACGGAGGGGTCAGGATCGAGCCGACCCTCGTCCGCGGGACCAAGGGCGCGGACGGCCGCTACACCGCTGGAGCCGCGCCCGAACGGACCCGGGTGGTCAGCGAGAAGACGGCGAAGACCCTGGCGAACATGCTCGAGTCCGTGGTCGACGACCGCGAGGGAACCGGGACGAAGGCGCACATCCCGGGCTACCGAGTCGCGGGCAAGACCGGTACGGCCAACCGTGTGGATCCCGTGCGCGGCATCTACAAGGGCTACACGGCGTCCTTCGCGGGCTTCGCCCCCGCCGACGACCCGCAGATCACCGTCTACTGCGCCATCCAGAACCCCACCAGGGGCAGCTACTTCGGCGGCCAGATCTGCGGTCCGATCTACAAGAAAGTCATGGAGTTCGCGCTGAAGACGCTCCAGACCGCACCGTCCGGCAGCGATCCCGCCAGGCTGCCGGTGTCCTTCAAGCCCGGCGAGTGACTCGGAATGTCCTCAGTGACGACGATCACCCCGGATCACCGGAACCGGAACGAGAAGTACCGCAAACCTGGGCCCTCGCTTCGCGAGAGGCCGGGTCCGCCCGGTACGCTCACCGCCGTGCCCCACGCCGATCAGTTCCAAACCACTCAGAAGGACGCGCCTGTGAACTATCCGGGAGCGCCCCGACCGGACCGGCTCCGGCCGACTTCCCTCGGAGAGCTGGCAGCCCGGCTCGGCGCCGGACCGCAGGAATCCGGTGAGGTCACCGGTATCACCCACGACTCCCGGGCCGTGCGGCCCGGGGACGTGTACGCGGCCCTGCCCGGCGCCCGCTTCCACGGCGCCGACTTCGCCGCCCAGGCCGCAGGCCTCGGCGCGGCCGCGATCCTCACCGACCCGGCAGGTGCCGAGCGCGCCGCCGCCACCGGAATCCCCGTCCTGGTCACCGAGGACCCGCGCGGCCGGATGGGCGACATCGCCGCCGAGATCTACGGCCGGCCCGGCGTCGGTCTCCTGCAGATCGGCATCACCGGAACATCCGGCAAGACCACCACGGCCTATCTGGTCGAGGGGGGTCTGCGCGGCGCCGGACGCAGTACGGGCCTCATCGGCACGGTCGAGATGCGGATCGGCGACGAGCGCATCAAGTCGGAACGCACCACCCCGGAAGCCACCGATCTCCAGGCGCTGTTCGCCGTCATGCGCGAACGCGGTGTCGACGCGGTCGCCATGGAGGTCTCCAGCCACGCCCTGGTGCTCGGGCGGGTCGACGGCTGCGTCTTCGACGTGGCCGTGTTCAACAACCTCAGCCCGGAGCACATGGAGTTCCACTCCGGGATGGAGGACTACTTCCAGGCCAAGGCGAGGCTGTTCACTCCGCAGCGCAGCAGGCTCGGCGTGGTCAACTTCGACGACGAGTACGGCCGCAGGCTGGTCACGGAGGCGACCGTCCCCGTCGTCACCTTCTCCGCCGAGGGCCACCCGGACGCGGACTGGCGTGCCGAGGACGTCGAAGTCGGCCCGCAGAGCAGCACCTTCACGGTGATCGGCCCCAAGGGGGAGCAGATCACCGCGAAAGCCCCGCTGCCCGGCCCGTTCAACGTCGCCAACTCCCTCGCCGCGATCGTCACCCTGGCCGTCGCGGGCGTCGACCCGCAGATCGCCGCCGACGGTGTCGCGGCGGTCCCCGGTGTCCCGGGGCGGCTGGAACGCGTCGACGCCGGACAGCCGTACCTCGCGGTCGTCGACTACGCGCACAAGACCGACGCCGTCGAATCCGTCCTGCGCTCCCTGCAGAAGGTCACCGAGGGCAGGGTGCACATCGTGCTCGGCTGCGGCGGCGACCGTGACACGACGAAACGCGGTCCGATGGGCGCGGCGGCGGCCCGGCTCGCCGACACCGCCGTGCTGACCTCGGACAACCCGCGCTCCGAGGACCCCCTCGCCATCCTCGCCGCGATGCTCTCGGGCGCCGCGGAGGTACCCGTCCACGAACGGGGCGACGTCCTCGTCGACGCGGACCGCGCCGCCGCCATCGCCGCGGCGGTGGCCCGCGCCGAACCCGGCGACACCGTACTGGTGGCCGGAAAGGGACACGAGCAGGGACAGGACATCCACGGAGTGGTACGCCCCTTCGACGACCGCCAGGTCCTGCGCGAGGCCATCGAGCGCTCCATGGGACGCGCGGGCGCCGCACACACCCACGAGAACAACAGTCAGGGATGACCAAGTGATCGCCCTTTCACTCGCCGAGATCGCCGAAATCGTCGGCGGGCAGCCGCACGACATACCGGACCGGGCCCTCACCGTCACCGGCCCCGTCGTCATCGACTCCCGAGAGGTGGAGGAGGGCTCCCTGTTCGCCGCGTTCGCCGGCGAGCGGGTCGACGGGCACGACTACGCGCAGCGCGCCGTCGAGGCGGGCGCGGTAGCGGTGCTCGCCGCCCGCCCCGTCGGTGTCCCGGCGATCGTCGTCGACGACGTCGTGTCGGCGCTCGGCACGCTCGCCCGTGCGGTCGTCGAGCGCCTCGGGACGACCGTCGTGGCGCTCACCGGCTCGGCCGGAAAAACGTCCACCAAGGACCTGATCGCCCAGCTCCTCGAGCACAAGGCACCCACCGTCTGGACCCTCGGCTCGTTCAACAACGAGATCGGACTGCCGCTCACCGCGCTGCGCTCCACCGCCGAGACCCGACACCTCGTCCTGGAGATGGGCGCCCGCGGAATCGGCCACATCCGCTACCTCGCCGGCCTCACCCCGCCGAGGATCGGCCTGGTCCTCAACGTGGGAACCGCCCACCTCGGCGAGTTCGGCAGCCGGGAGGCGATCGCCCAGGCCAAGGGCGAGCTCGTGGAGGTCCTCCCCGAGGACGGAGTCGCCGTGCTCAACGCCGACGATCCGCTCGTGCGGGCCATGTCCGCCCGTACAAAAGCGCGGGTGATCCTCTTCGGAGAAGCCCCGGATGCGGACGTACGGGGAGAGAACGTCCGGCTCACGGACGACGGCCGTCCCGCTTTCGCGCTCCACACACCCACCGGGTGCAGCGACGTGACCTTGCGCCTGTACGGTGAGCACCACGTGTCGAACGCGCTCGCCGCGGCCGCCGTCGCCCATGAGTTGGGCATGTCCGTGACTGAGATCGCCGAGGCGCTCTCCGGGGCGGGCACCCTCTCCCGCTGGCGCATGGAGGTCACCGAGCGTCCGGACGGTGTGACGGTCGTCAATGACGCCTACAACGCGAACCCCGAATCCATGAGAGCCGCACTGCGTGCGCTGGCTGCCATGGGCAGAGCCTCACGGGCAGGAGGGGGACGTACGTGGGCGGTGCTCGGTCAGATGGCCGAGCTCGGCGACGCGTCGCTCGCCGAGCACGACGCTGTCGGACGGCTTGCCGTCCGGCTCAACGTCAGCAAGCTCGTCGCTGTCGGAGGAAGAGAAGCCTCCTGGCTGCAACTGGGCGCATATAACGAGGGTTCGTGGGGTGAGGAGTCGGTGCACGTGTCCGACGCACAGGCGGCCGTCGACCTGTTGCGCAGTGAACTGCGCCCGGGAGACGTCGTGCTGGTGAAGGCGTCCCGGTCGGTCGGCCTGGAGAAGGTCGCCCTGGCACTGCTGGAGAACGCGACCGAGGGCGAGGTCGCCGTCCGATGAGGCAGATCCTCTTCGCAGGGGCCATAGGGCTCTTCCTGACCCTGGTCGGCACTCCGCTGCTGATCAAGCTCCTGGCCCGCAAGGGCTACGGGCAGTTCATCCGGGACGACGGCCCGCGGTCCCACGGCAGCAAACAGGGCACGCCCACCATGGGTGGTATCGCCTTCATCCTGGCGACGATCATCGCGTACGTCCTGGCGAAGGTGATCACCGGCGAGGAGATGCGCTTCTCCGGCGTCCTCGTCCTTTTCCTGATGGCGGGGATGGGCCTCGTCGGCTTCCTCGACGACTACATCAAGATCGTCAAGCAGCGATCGCTGGGTCTGCGGGCCAAGGCGAAGATGGCCGGCCAGCTGATCGTCGGCATCTCCTTCGCGGTGCTCTCCCTGCAGTTCGCGGACATCCGCGGCAACACCCCGGCATCCACCAAGCTCTCGTTCGTCGAGGACTTCGGCTGGTCCATCGGGCCGGTGCTGTTCTGCGTCTGGGCGCTGTTCATGATTCTCGCCATGTCCAACGGCGTGAACCTGACGGACGGCCTGGACGGCCTGGCCACCGGCGCCTCGGTGATGGTCTTCGGCGCGTACACCTTCATCGGACTGTGGCAGTTCCAGGAGTCCTGCGCCAACGCGAACACCCTGACCAACCCCGAAGCGTGCTTCGAGGTACGCGACCCACTCGACCTCGCGGTCGTCGCCTCGGCACTCATGGGCGCCTGCTTCGGCTTCCTGTGGTGGAACACCTCGCCCGCGAAGATCTTCATGGGCGACACCGGTTCGCTCGCCCTCGGCGGAGCGCTCGCGGGCCTCGCGATCTGCTCCCGCACCGAGTTCCTGCTCGCCATCCTCGGCGGCCTCTTCGTGATGATCACGATGTCCGTGGTCATCCAGGTCGGCTCGTTCAAGATGACCGGCAAGCGGGTCTTCCGGATGGCACCGCTCCAGCACCACTTCGAACTCAAGGGGTGGTCCGAAGTCCTTGTCGTGGTCCGCTTCTGGATCATCCAGGGCATGTGCGTGATCGTCGGACTCGGCCTCTTCTACGCAGGATGGGCAGCCAAGAAGTGAGCAACGCGGACTGGCAGGGCAAGCACGTCACCGTCGCGGGACTGGGCGTCAGCGGTATCCCCGCCGCCCGCGCCCTGCACGAGCGCGGGGCGCTGGTCACCGTCGTCAACGACGGCGACGACGAGCGCTCCCGCGCCCAGGCGGCGGAACTGGAGGCGCTCGGCATCACCGTGCGCCTCGGCGACGGGGCCACCCTGCCCGAGTCCACCGAGCTCATCGTCACGGCCCCCGGCTGGAAGCCCGACAAGCCGCTCTTCCTGGCAGCCGCCGAGGCGGACGTCCCCGTCTGGGGTGACGTCGAACTCGCCTGGCGGCTGCGGGGGCCCGATGCCGCACCCTGGCTCGCGGTCACCGGAACCAACGGCAAGACCACGACCGTGCGGATGCTCGCCTCGATCCTGGAGGCGGCCGGGCTGCGCACCGCCGCGGTCGGCAACATCGGCGTCTCCCTCCTGGACGCGGTCCTCGGCGAGGAGACGTACGACGTGCTCGCCGTCGAACTCTCCAGCTACCAGCTCCACTGGTCGCCCTCCCTGCGCGCCCACTCCGCGGCCGTGCTCAACCTGGCCCCGGACCACCTCGACTGGCACGGCTCCATGTCCGGTTACGCCGCCGACAAGGGCCGGATCTACGAGGGCAACAGCGTCGCCTGCGTCTACAACGCACAGGACGGCGCCACCGAGGACCTGGTGCGCGAGGCCGACGTGGAGGAGGGCTGCCGGGCGATCGGCTTCACCCTCGGTACGCCGGGTCCCTCGCAGCTCGGCGTGGTGGACGGCATCCTCGTCGACCGGGCCTTCGTGGCCAACCGCCAGAAGCAGGCGCAGGAGCTCGCCGAGGTCTCCGACGTCAACCCGCCGGCCCCGCACAACATCGCCAACGCCCTGGCCGCCGCGGCCCTCGCCCGCGCCTTCGGCGTGGAGCCGGCCGCCGTACGCGACGGCCTGCGGGCCTTCCGCCCCGACGCCCACCGCATCGAGCACATCGCGGACGTCGACGAGGTCACCTACATCGACGACTCCAAGGCGACCAACACCCACGCCGCGGAAGCCTCCCTCGCCGCCTACGACCCGATCGTCTGGATCGCCGGCGGCCTTGCCAAGGGCGCCACCTTCGACGAGCTCGTGACCGGGGCGGCCAAGCGCCTGAGGGGCGTCGTACTGATGGGTGCCGACCGGGCGCTGATCCGCGAAGCCCTGGCGCGACACGCCCCCGAGGTACCGGTCGTCGACCTCGACCGGACCGACACTGGGGCGATGTCCGAAGCGGTCCGGGAAGCGGCACGTCTCGCCCGGCCGGGCGACACCGTACTGCTGGCACCGGCCTGCGCCTCGATGGACATGTTCGTCAACTACAACAAGCGGGGCGAGGCGTTCGCGGACGCGGTCCGCCAACTCGTCGCCGAGAGCGCCTGACAGGCCCGGCCTCCGCGTCGTACCGTCCCGGAGTCCCGGGGCGCGAGCGGCACCGCCGCGGGCCCCGGCGCCCCGGTAACAGCCCCGGGCACGAGCAGTGGAGGGGACAGCGACAATGCCGGCCCACGAGAGCCCAGCCCCGCGCGGAGCGGACCGCTCACGGGTGACCGCCGCGATCAGCCGGGCGTTCAGCCCGCCCCTGCTCGCCCGGCCGGCCGTCGGTGGCCCCGGGCTGCCCTCCGGACTCGCGCAGCCCCCCGGACTCGCGCTGCGCAGCCGGCCGGCCGTCGGCTCCCGGCGGCCCGCCGTGCCCCGCAGCGGTGGCGCCGGATCGGGCACGGGGTCCCGGCCGCCCCGCTTCGCCGCCGTGCGGCGGATGTACGAGCAGGCGCGGAGGGCCTGGGACCGCCCCCTGACCGCGTACTACCTGATCCTCGGCTCCAGCCTGCTGATCACGGTTCTCGGGCTCGTCATGGTCTACTCCGCCTCCATGATCAAGGCGCTCGAGCTCGCCAAACCCGGTACGTACTTCTTCCGGAAGCAGTTCCTCGCCGCCGTCATCGGGGCCGGGCTGTTGCTGATGGCCTCCAGGATGCCCGTCAAACTGCACAGGGCACTGGCCTACCCGCTCCTCATGGGATCCGTCTTCCTGATGGTGCTCGTGCAGGTTCCGGGGATAGGGATGTCGGTCAACGGCAACCAGAACTGGCTCTACCTGGGCGGTCCCTTCCAGCTCCAGCCCAGCGAGTTCGGCAAACTCGCCCTCGTTCTGTGGGGCGCCGACCTGATCGCCCGCAAACAGGACAAACGGCTCCTGACGCAGTGGAAGCACATGCTGGTGCCGCTCGTCCCCGTCGCCTTCATGCTGCTCGGGCTGATCATGCTCGGCGGCGACATGGGAACTGCGATCATTCTCACCGCGATCCTGTTCGGCCTGCTCTGGCTGGCAGGTGCTCCGACCCGGCTCTTCGCCGGGGTGCTCGCCTTCGCCGGGCTCATCGGCTTCGTCCTGATCAAGACCAGCCCCAACCGGATGTCACGGCTCGGCTGCATCGGTGCCTCCGAGCCGGGTCCCGGCGACTCCTGCTGGCAGGCGGTGCACGGAATCTATGCCCTGGCCTCCGGCGGATGGTTCGGTTCCGGGCTGGGTGCGAGTGTGGAAAAATGGGGTCAACTCCCCGAACCGCACACGGACTTCATCTTCGCCATCACCGGGGAGGAACTGGGTCTGGCGGGGACGCTGTCGGTGCTCGCCCTGTTCGCGGCCCTAGGCTATGCGGGTATCCGCGTGGCCGGACGCACGGAGGACCCCTTCGTGAGGTACGCAGCGGGAGGCGTGACCACCTGGATCACGGCGCAGGCCGTGATCAACATCGGTGCGGTGCTCGGCCTGTTGCCGATCGCCGGTGTCCCGCTGCCGCTGTTCTCCTACGGAGGTTCGGCCCTGCTGCCGACCATGTTCGCCGTCGGGCTGCTGATCGCGTTCGCGCGAGAGGAACCCGCCGCGAAAGCGGCCCTGGCCATGCGGAGGCCCGGGGTGAGATGGAAGACGATGAGACGGCGCGTCACGAAGCGTCCGTCCGGAGAGCGGTGAATTTCGGTGCATGTCGTACTCGCCGGTGGGGGGACCGCCGGCCACATCGAGCCCGCGCTTGCCCTCGCAGACGCCCTGCGCAGGCAGGACCCGACCGTGGGAATCACTGCCCTCGGCACGGAACGCGGACTCGAGACCAGGCTCGTACCCGAGCGGGGGTACGAGCTGGCACTGATCCCTGCCGTGCCGCTGCCGCGCAAGCCCACACCTGAGCTGATCACCGTCCCGGGGCGGCTGCGCGGCACCATCAAGGCGGCCGAGCAGATCCTGGAACGCACCAAGGCGGACTGCGTGGTCGGCTTCGGCGGCTACGTCGCCCTGCCCGGCTACCTCGCCGCCAAGCGGGCAGGGGTGCCGATCGTCGTCCACGAGGCCAACGCCCGGCCGGGCCTGGCCAACAAGATCGGTTCGCGCTACGCGCACGGGGTCGCCGTCTCCACCCCCGACAGCAAGCTGCGTGGTGCCCGCTACATCGGCATCCCGCTGCGGCGCACCATCGCCACCCTCGACCGTGCCCGGGCCCGCCCTGAGGCGCGTGCGGCCTTCGGGCTCGACCCCAACCTGCCGACGCTGCTGGTCTCCGGCGGCTCGCAGGGCGCGCGCCACCTCAACGAGGTGGTCCAGCGGGTCGCGCCGCTGCTCCAGCGGTCCGGAATCCAGATCCTGCATGTGGTCGGCCCGAAGAACGAATTGCCGCGCATCGACAACATGCCCGGGATGCCGCCCTACATCCCGGTACCGTACGTGGACCGGATGGACCTCGCGTACGCCGCGGCCGACATGATGCTCTGCCGCGCCGGCGCGATGACCGTCGCCGAACTCTCCGCCGTCGGGCTGCCCGCCGCCTACGTCCCGCTGCCGATCGGCAACGGCGAACAGCGGCTCAACGCCCAGCCCGTGGTCAACGCGGGCGGCGGTCTCCTGGTGGACGACGCGCTGCTCACCCCGGAGTGGGTGCAGGGCAACGTCCTTCCGGTGCTGTCGGATCCGCACCGGTTGTACGAGATGTCCCGTTCCGCCGCGGAGTTCGGGCGCAGAGACGCCGACGACCTGCTCGTCGGCATGGTGTACGAGGCGATTGCCGCACGCCGCAAGGCGTGAGGCGGTGCGGACCCGGGGCGCGTGCCCCGGGTCCGGTGAAGGAGCGAGCGTGGCCGGACCGACGACCGCCCAGCGCGGCGCAGCCAAGCGTGCCGACACTCCGGCCCGCCCGCCGCACATCCGCCCCGAGGGGCGGCGGCTGACCGGCCGTACGCGACTGGTCCTGGCCGCAGTTGTCGCGGCGCTGATCGCGGCAGGCGGAATCTGGGTGCTCTACGGCTCTTCCTGGCTGCGCCTGGAACAGGTGACGACCACCGGTACGGACGTCCTGACGCGGGCCGAGGTGGAGGCAGCCGCGGCGGCTCCGGTCGGCGCTCCGCTGATTTCCGTGGACACCGAAGCCATGGCGGACAGGTTGCGCCAGAAGTTGCCTCGTATCGACTCGGTGGATGTCGTACGGTCATGGCCACACGGCATCGGACTTAAAGTGACCGAACGGAAGCCGGTTCTGTTGGTGAAAAAGGGCGCAAAGTTCATTGAAGTGGACGCGAAAGGCGTGCGCTTCGCAACGGTGGACGAAGCGCCGCGACACGTGCCCCTGCTGGAACTGGAATCCGACCGGTCGCCGAGCCTGCGCCGCTTCGGCAGTGACCGTCTGTTGCGGGAGGCGGTCCGGGTCGCGGGCGGCCTTCCGACGCGTCTGGCCGGGGAGACGAAGGCCGTACGGATCTCGTCGTACGACTCCGTCGTCCTGGAACTGACCCGGGGGCGCACGGTGATGTGGGGCAGCGCCGAAGAAGGGCCCGTGAAGGCGCGAGTCCTCACCGCACTCATGAATGCGGCGCCCAAAGCGGGGCACTTCGACGTGAGTGCACCCACCGCCCCGGCCGTATCGAAGAGTTGACGCACATTTGGCCTGGCCAGCACCCTGGTTGGTCATCGCTACGGGTGATCACATAGGGTGAAAAGAAAAACGGGAGGTTCGGCGTGTTCGTTGAACGTGCGCCACTTGTCGACTTAGTGTCCTGTTCGGAAGAGTCCAAGAAGCAGACACACTGGTAACCCTAAACTTCAACGTTAGGGTTCGGGTCGGCGTCCGGACCGTCCCAATCGGCATCCGTCGTCGCGGCGGGACTACCGCCAAGCGACGACACGTAACTCGAGGCGAGAGGCCTTCGACGTGGCAGCACCGCAGAACTACCTCGCAGTCATCAAGGTCATCGGTGTCGGCGGCGGTGGTGTCAATGCCATCAACCGAATGATCGAGGTCGGCCTCAAGGGCGTCGAGTTCATCGCGATCAACACCGATGCGCAAGCACTGTTGATGAGCGACGCCGACGTCAAGCTCGACGTCGGCCGTGAACTCACCCGTGGCCTCGGCGCCGGGGCGAACCCGGCCGTCGGTCGAAAGGCGGCAGAGGACCACCGTGAGGAGATCGAGGAGGTCCTCAAGGGGGCCGACATGGTCTTCGTCACCGCCGGAGAAGGTGGCGGCACCGGCACCGGCGGCGCACCCGTCGTGGCCAACATCGCCCGCTCGCTGGGCGCCCTGACGATCGGTGTGGTCACCCGCCCGTTCACGTTCGAGGGCCGGCGGCGCGCGAACCAGGCGGAGGACGGCATCGCCGAGCTCCGCGAAGAGGTCGACACCCTCATCGTCATTCCCAACGACCGACTGCTGTCCATCTCGGACCGCCAGGTCAGCGTGCTCGACGCGTTCAAGTCGGCCGACCAGGTACTGCTCTCGGGCGTCCAGGGCATCACCGACCTCATCACCACCCCGGGTCTGATCAACCTCGACTTCGCCGACGTCAAGTCGGTCATGTCCGAGGCCGGGTCGGCGCTCATGGGTATCGGATCGGCCCGCGGCGACGACCGCGCGGTGGCCGCCGCGGAGATGGCGATCTCCTCGCCGCTCCTCGAGGCGTCCATCGACGGCGCGCGCGGTGTCCTGCTCTCCATCTCCGGCGGCAGCGACCTCGGTCTCTTCGAGATCAACGAGGCCGCGCAGCTGGTGAGCGAGGCGGCCCACCCGGAGGCCAACATCATCTTCGGTGCGGTCATCGACGACGCGCTGGGCGACGAGGTGCGGGTCACCGTGATCGCCGCGGGCTTCGACGGCGGACAGCCGCCGACCCGTCGCGAGACGGTTCTCGGAGCGGGTGCCGGAAAGCGTGAGGAGTCGGCGCCGCCGGCCAGGGCCGCCGAACCGGTGCGCCAGACGGGCGGACTGGGCTCGGTTCCCTCGCGCGAGGAGACCCAGGCACCGGTCGAGCCGGTACCGGTGGCGAACGAGAGCTCGCTGCCGCCGGTCTCCCCGCCGCACGTCCCGACGGCCCGTCCGTACCAGGACACCCAGGCCGAAGAGCTGGATGTACCGGACTTCCTGAAGTGATAGGTCCGCACCACGCGGTGAAGACCGCAGTGTCCTCGACGGGCGGCGCCCATTTCGCCTTCACCGACAGGTGGGGCGGAGTGAGCGCCGCTCCGTACGAGGAGCTCAACCTCGGCGGTGCGGTCGGCGACGACCCCGCCGCCGTCCGCGCGAACCGCGGACGCGCCGCCCGTTCCCTCGGTCTGGACCCGGCGCAGGTCGTCTGGATGAACCAGGTGCACGGTCGCGAGGTGGCCGTCGTCGACGGGCCCTGGGGCGACACCACCGGGATTCCCGCGGTGGACGCGCTGGTGACGGCCCGGCGCGGTCTCCCGCTCGCGGTGCTCACCGCCGACTGCACGCCCGTACTGCTCGCCGATCCGGCCGCCGGTGTCATCGCCGCGGTCCATGCGGGCAGGCCCGGTCTGGTCGCGGGTGTCGTGCCCGCCGCCGTCGAGGCGATGACCGCTCTCGGTGCCGAACCGTCCCGGATCGTCGCCCGCACCGGCCCGGCCGTCTGCGGGCGGTGCTACGAGGTCCCGGCGCAGATGCGCGCCGAGGTCGCGCAGGCCGTTCCCGCCTCCTGGTCGGAGACCGGCTGGGGGACGCCGGCGGTGGACGTCACCGCGGGAGTCCACGCCCAGCTCGACGCCCTCGGCGTGAGCGACCGCCACGGTTCGCCGCACTGCACCCTGGAATCCGGCGACCACTTCTCGTACCGCCGCGACCGCACCACCGGGCGGCTCGCCGGATATGTCTGGTTGGACTGATAGGACATGACGGATCGCAGGTCTCAACTCGCGGCAAACCTGGCACAGGTGGAGGAACGCATTGTTTCCGCCTGTGCCGCGGCAGGCCGCAAGCGGGAGGAAGTGACCCTCGTCGTGGTCACCAAGACCTACCCCGCGAGCGATGTGCGGATCCTGCACGAACTCGGTGTGCGCCAGGTCGCCGAGAACCGTGATCAGGACGCGGCGCCGAAAGCTGACGCTTGTGCGGATCTGTCGCTCACATGGCACTTTGTCGGCCAGTTGCAGACGAACAAGGTTCGTTCCGTGGCCGGTTATGCCGACGTGGTGCAGTCGGTGGACCGGGTCAAACTGGTCACCGCCCTGTCGGCGGCGGCGGTGAAGGGCGGCCGCGAACTCGGCTGCCTCATCCAGGTCGCCCTGGACGCGGAGAGCGGCGAACGCGGTGACCGGGGAGGTGTCGCACCCGACGCGATCGAGGAGTTGGCCGCCGCGGTGGACGCGGCACCGGGGCTCCGGCTGGGAGGTCTGATGACCGTCGCCCCGCTCGCCGGGCCGTACGCGGGCAGGCAGCGGGCCGCGTTCGACCGGCTGATGGAATTCTCATCCCGCCTGCGCGGGAACCATCCGGCTGCGAACATGGTCTCTGCAGGGATGAGTGCGGATCTCGAGGACGCGGTGGCGGCCGGAGCGACACATGTACGCGTCGGTACGGCGGTACTCGGAGTCCGACCCCGGCTCGGGTAACGTCGCGAAGCAAGTCGGACCACAGCAGAAAATATGGTCATTCCCGCTCTGAGCGGGCAGGCCGGAGTGGATCTCGGGCACTTGGTGACACGAATGCCGATCCACCACAGAGCGGAGGACTCGGAGCATGGCCGGCGCGATGCGCAAGATGGCGGTCTACCTCGGCCTCGTGGAGGACGATGGGTACGACGGTCCGGGGTTCGACCCCGACGACGAATTCGAACCCGAACCGGAGCCGGAGCGGGACCGGAGGCGGCACCAGCCCGCGCATCAGGTGGAGCGGGAACGGGACGAACCGGTACGAGTGGTACAGCCGCCCGCGCAACGTGAGCCGGTTCAGCTCCCGGCGGAAAGCGGACGACCCGCCCGAATCGCCCCCGTGGCATCCATCACACCTGACCGCCCGAACATGGAGAAGAACGCACCGGTGATCATGCCCAAGGTCGTGTCCGAGCGGGAGCCCTACCGCATCACCACGCTGCACCCCAGGACCTACAACGAGGCCCGTACCATCGGGGAACACTTCCGTGAGGGCACTCCGGTGATCATGAACCTCACGGAGATGGACGACACGGACGCGAAGCGACTTGTCGACTTTGCCGCGGGCCTCGTCTTCGGACTCCATGGCAGCATTGAAAGGGTGACGCAGAAGGTGTTCCTGTTGTCGCCTGCTAACGTCGATGTCACGGCGGAGGACAAGGCCCGCATCGCAGAGGGCGGGTTCTTCAACCAGAGCTGAGAACACGAACAGGGATCAACCGGCCGTCAGGCCGGTGACCGGCCGGGAGGCCGGAGCTACGAAAGCCAGGGGAGAGGGAAGCGCGGGACATGGGCGTCGCACTGGATGTGGTCTATATCGCGCTGATGTGTTTCCTCATCGTGCTGATCTTCCGGCTGGTCATGGACTATGTGTTCCAGTTCGCACGATCATGGCACCCAGGCAAGGCGATGGTGGTCGTTCTCGAGGGCACTTACACTGTCACCGATCCACCGCTGAAGCTTCTGAAGCGGTTCATACCACCGTTGCGTCTCGGGGGCGTGGCACTTGACCTGTCCTTCTTCGTTCTGATGATCATCGTCTACATCCTGCTCAGCATCGTGGGCAAGCTTGCGAGCAGCGTGTGAACGATACGGTCTTGCCGACTGCCGACGACTACGTAGAGGTGAAGAAGAGATGCCGCTGACCCCCGAGGACGTGCGGAACAAGCAGTTCACGACCGTCCGCCTCCGAGAAGGCTATGACGAGGACGAGGTCGATGCCTTCCTCGACGAGGTCGAATCGGAACTGACTCGTCTGCTCCGTGAGAACGAGGACCTGCGCGCCAAGCTGGCCGCGGCCACGCGTGCCGCTGCGCAGAACCAGCAGCAGCAGGGCATGCGCAAGCCGCCGGAGCAGCAGGACCGCCCCGGTTCCCCCGTACCCGCCGCCATATCTGGCCCGCCGGTGCAGCAGCAGCCCCCGCAGATGGGTCCCCCCCAGCTGCCCGGTGGTGCTCCGCAGCTGCCTGCCGGTCCCAGTGGCCATGGCCCCCAGGGCGGCCACGGCCCGCAGGGCCAGCACGGCCCCGGCCCGATGCAGGGCGGCCCCATGGGTGGCCACCCCCAGCAGCAGCAGATGCAGCAGATGCAGCAGATGCAGCAGATGCAGCCGCCGCAGATGCAGCAGCAGGGCCCCGGTGGCGACAGTGCCGCCCGTGTCCTCTCCCTTGCTCAGCAGACCGCAGACCAGGCGATCGCGGAGGCCCGTTCCGAGGCCAACAAGATCGTCGGCGAGGCGCGCAGCCGCGCCGAGGGCCTGGAGCGGGACGCACGTGCCAAGGCGGACGCGCTGGAGCGGGACGCGCAGGAGAAGCACCGCGTGGCCATGGGCTCCCTCGAGTCGGCCCGCGCGACGCTTGAGCGCAAGGTCGAGGACCTGCGCGGCTTCGAGCGCGAGTACCGGACCCGCCTGAAGTCGTACCTGGAGAGCCAGCTGCGCCAGCTGGAGACCCAGGCCGACGACTCGCTGGCTCCGCCGCGGACCCCGGCAGCCGCTTCGCTGCCGCCGTCGGCCTCGCTGGCCCCGGCCGGCGCCGGTGCCATGGGTCACACCATGGGTGGCAACCACGGTGGGCACGGCAACCAGCAGATGGGCGGCAACCCGTCCATGGGCGGCCCCTCGTACGGCGGCCAGCAGCAGATGTCGCCCGCGATGACGCAGCCGATGGCTCCGGTCCGCCCGCAGGCGCCGCAGCCGATGCAGCAGGCGCCGTCGCCGATGCGCGGGTTCCTGATCGACGAGGACGACAACTGAGCGGTTCGCGCTCTCTGAGCGCGTAGCCGTCGGCAGGCTGAGGGCCGGGCCCCGGGATTCTTCCCGGGGCCCGGCCCTTTGCCGTGGCTGCGGGGCGTGCGGGCCGCTGCACGGGGCTCGTCCCCTGCCCACCCCTTCCCGTAACCCCCGCTCCCCCCGGACCTCCGCTCCTCAATCGCCGGAGGGGCTTGAACGGTCGGGCAAGGGGACAGGAAAGGGCCCGGCCGGAAGTTGTCCGGCCAGGCCCTCTCCTTTCCGCGCCGGGGGTCAGCTCGTCTTGCGGAGGCGGAACCTCAGGGACAGGCCCTCGTCCTCGAAGGCGGTGCCGTACGTGGGGTCGGCCTCGCCCTCGGCGTAGTCCAGGGCGAGGACCTCGTCCGCGATCAGCGACGCGTGCTCGGTCAGGGCCTCGGCCGTTGCCGGGGACGTGGACGTCCAGCGCACCGCGATACGGTCCGCGACGTCCAGGCCGCTGTTCTTGCGGGCCTCCTGGATCAGCCTGATCGCGTCACGGGCCAGACCCGCGCGCCGGAGCTCCGGGGTGATCTCGAGGTCCAGGGCGACCGTGGCGCCCGAGTCGGAGGCCACCGACCAGCCCTCGCGCGGGGTCTCGGTGATGATGACCTCGTCGGGGGAGAGGGTGATCCGCTCACCGTCGACCTCGACCGACGCGGTGCCCTCGCGCAGGGCCAGCGAGAGCGCCGCGGCGTCCGTGTCGGCGACGGCCTTGGCCACCGCCTGGACACCCTTGCCGAACCGCTTGCCCAGGGCCCGGAAGTTCGCCTTCGCCGTCGTGTCGACCAGCGAGCCGCCGACCTCGGACAGGGAGGCCAGCGAGGAGACGTTCAGCTCCTCCGTGATCTGGGCGTGCAGCTCGGCGGAGAGGGTCTCGAAGCCCGAGGCCGCGACCAGGGCGCGGGACAGCGGCTGACGGGTCTTGACGCCCGACTCGGCACGGGTGGCGCGCCCCAGCTCGACCAGGCGACGGACCAGCGCCATCTGCGTGGAGAGCGCCGGGTCGATCGCCGACAGGTCCGCCTTGGGCCAGGTGGACAGGTGCACCGACTCCGGGGCGTCCGGGGTGACCGGGGCGATCAGGTCCTGCCAGACCCGCTCCGTGATGAACGGGGTCAGGGGGGCCATCAGCCGGGTGACCGTCTCGACGACCTCGTGCAGCGTGCGCAGGGCCGCCTTGTCGCCCTGCCAGAAGCGGCGGCGCGAGCGGCGTACGTACCAGTTGGACAGGTCGTCGACGAACGAGGACAGCAGCTTGCCGGCGCGCTGGGTGTCGTAGCTCTCCAGCGCCTGGGTGACCTGGTCCACCAGGGCGTTCAGCTCGCTCAGCAGCCAGCGGTCCAGGACCGTGCGCCCGTCCGGTGCGGGATCCGCAGCGGACGGCGCCCAGCCCGAGGTACGGGCGTACAGGGCCTGGAAGGCGACCGTGTTCCAGTAGGTCAGGAGCGTCTTGCGGACGACCTCCTGGATCGTGCCGTGGCCCACGCGGCGTGCCGCCCACGGGGAACCGCCGGCCGCCATGAACCAGCGCACGGCGTCGGCGCCGTGCTGGTCCATGAGCGGGATCGGCTGGAGGATGTTCCCGAGGTGCTTGGACATCTTGCGGCCGTCCTCGGCGAGGATGTGGCCGAGGCAGACCACGTTCTCGTAACTGGACTTGTCGAAGACGAGCGTGCCGACCGCCATCAGCGTGTAGAACCAGCCGCGGGTCTGGTCGATGGCCTCCGAGATGAACTGCGCCGGGTAGCGGCTCTCGAAGATCTCCTTGTTCTTGTAGGGGTAGCCCCACTGGGCGAACGGCATGGAGCCCGAGTCGTACCAGGCGTCGATGACCTCGGGGACGCGGTACGCCTCCAGCTGGCAGTTCTCCTGCGAGCACGTGAACGTGATCTCGTCGATGAACGGACGGTGCGGGTCCAGGTCCGACTGGTCGGCGCCGGTGAGCCCGGAGAGCTCGGCGCGGGAGCCCACACAGGTCAGGTGGTTGTCCTCGCAGCGCCAGATGGGCAGCGGGGTGCCCCAGTAGCGGTTGCGGGACAGGGCCCAGTCGACGTTGTTGTTCAGCCAGTCGCCGAAGCGGCCGGTCTTGACCGAGTCAGGGAACCAGTTGGTCTTCTCGTTCTCCTCGAGAAGCCGGTCCTTGACGGCCGTCGTGCGGATGTACCAGGACGGCTGCGCGTAGTAGAGCAGCGCGGTGTGGCAGCGCCAGCAGTGCGGGTAGCTGTGCTCGTACGGGACATGGCGGAAGAGCTTCCCGCGGGCGTCCAGGTCCGCGGTGAGCGCCTCGTCGGCCTTCTTGAAGAAGACGCCGCCGACCAGCGGCAGGTCTTCCTCGAAGGTGCCGTCGGGGCGGACCGGGTTCACGACCGGGAGGCCGTAGGAGCGGCAGACGACGAGGTCGTCGGCGCCGAACGCGGGGGACTGGTGGACCAGACCCGTACCGTCCTCGGTCGTGACGTACTCGGCGTTGACGACGTAGTGGGCCTCGGCCGGGAAGTCGACGAGCTGGAACGGGCGCTCGTACGTCCAGCGCTCCATCTCGCGGCCGGTGAAGGACCGGCCCGTGAGCTCCCAGCCCTCGCCGAGGGCCTTCTCGACCAGCGGCCGGGCGACGACCAGTTTCTCCTCGCCGTCCGTAGCGACGACGTAGGTGACGTCCGGGTGCGCGGCGACGGCGGTGTTGGAGACCAGGGTCCAGGGGGTGGTCGTCCAGACCAGGAGGGCCGCCTCACCGGCCAGAGGGCCGCTCGTGAGGGGGAAGCGCACGAAGACCGAGGGGTCGACGACCGTCTCGTAGCCCTGGGCCAGCTCGTGGTCGGAGAGGCCGGTGCCGCAGCGCGGGCACCAGGGGGCGACGCGGTGGTCCTGGACCAGGAGGTCCTTGTCGAAGATCTCCTTCAGGGACCACCACACGGAGTCGACGTACTCCGGGTCCATCGTGCGGTAGGCGTCGTCGAGGTCGACCCAGTAGCCCATGCGGGTCGTGAGCTCGGTGAAGGCGTCGGTGTGGCGGGTCACGGACTCACGGCACCTGGCGTTGAACTCGGCGATGCCGTACGCCTCGATGTCCTTCTTGCCGTTGAAGCCCAGCTCCTTCTCGACCGCGAGCTCCACCGGCAGGCCGTGACAGTCCCAGCCGGCCTTGCGGCCGACGTGGTAGCCCTGCATGGTGCGGAAGCGGGGGAAGACGTCCTTGAAGACGCGGGCCTCGATGTGGTGGGCCCCGGGCATGCCGTTGGCGGTCGGCGGGCCCTCGTAGAAGACCCACTCGGGGCGGCCCTCGGACTGTTCGAGGCTCTTGGTGAAGACCTTGCTGTCACGCCAGAAGTCGAGCACGGCGTGCTCGAGGGCGGGCAGGTCGACCTGGGCGGGTACCTGGCGGTACTGCGGCGATGTCATGTGCGGGCTTCCTCCGGCGGACGTCTTCCACTTCCGTCGGAGGGACGAGAACCGGCAGGCTCCCGCGGTACCACCCTCCTTGGCCCCGGGCATGCGCCCGTGACCCCCTCATTGGGGTCGCGATGCCGGGTCTACTCGCCTTGCGCCCGGGGGCGGAGCCCAGGGTCCAAAGCTTTCTTCCGGCGGCTCCGGGGTGATCTTCACGACGTGCTCGCCCCCGGGCTCCCACCGTCCCCGGGTCGCTGCGGGCTGCGTACGACGCTACTCGTCCCATCCATGCCTCTCGCTGCGGCCAGTGTACGGGCCCGTACGGGCGGCGGCCGACCGGTTTACCGGCGGGGTGCGGCGTGACCCGAATGGCCAGACGGGGCGGAGGGAGTCCTGGCGGGCCGGTCAGGAGCGGATTACCGCGCGGGCAGCTGGGCACAACGGTTGCAGGCGCGTCACGACCCGGGCACGGGGAGGGGCGAACCGGCGGCGTGCCCCGTTGCCGTGGGGCTGGAGTCGATTTATCGTCCCAGCACGATTCGCGTGCAAGATCACAATATGTGAAGGGGCCGCGGCGATGGTGGCGAAGAAGACCGCCGTAACAGGAACGGCGTCGGCGAGATCCACGGGTCCGGTGGCCGAGGAGACGACCGGGAGGACAGCGAAGAAGGCGGCGAAAATGGCGGCCAGGAAGGCGGCAGGGAAGACCGTGGCCGAGGAGGCCGCGGCCGGGCCGCCCGACGGGACGAGCGCCGCGAAGAAGACGGCGGCCGGGCCGCCGGACGAGAAGGAACGGGCCGATCGGGCTCCGGCGCACCACGGGCCGGCGAAGAAGAGCGCAGCCAAGAAGGCTTCGAAGAAGGCCACGGGGGCGGCCCAGGCCGCCGAGCAGACAGGAGCCCACACGGTGGTAGCGAAGAAGAGCGCCGGCCGGACCACGGCGGTAGGAAAGGGCGGTGCCACAGCGGTGCCGCCGGCCCGGGTGGCCGCCGCGACGGCGCCCGGCGAGCTGGCGGTCAGGCCGGGGGAGGACCCCTGGACCCCCGAAGAGGTCGCGGAGGCGAGGACGGAGCTGTCCAGCGAGGTCATCCGGCTGCGCAACGAGCTGGAGGCATCGGGAGCGGCGCTGGCCGGGCTGATGCGGGACTCCGGCGACGGGGCGGGTGACGACGAGGCGGACACCGGCACCAAGAACATCACGCGCGAGCACGAGCTGTCCCTGGCCGCCAACGCCCAGGAGATGCTGGAACAGACCGAACGCGCCCTCGCCAGGCTCGACGCGGGGACGTACGGGCTGTGCGAGATCTGCGGCGACCCGATCGGCAAGGCGCGCATGCAGGCGTTCCCCCGGGCCACCCTCTGCGTCGAGGACAAACAGAAGCAGGAGCGACGCGGCTGACCGGGACGGTGTGTCGTACCCTCGTCCTCAGTCAGGCACCTAGGTTGAGGGACTCACGTGGCAGAGGCGGAGCGCATCATCGGTACGCCGGATATCCCCGATGCCGAGGGGGCTGACGGGGCAGAGCCCCAGCAGCCCTCCGAGGGAGCGACTCGGGCCGGGAGCGACGACACGGGCGGCGGCAGGGGCAGGCGGAAGATCCTCGTGCTCTTCGTCGTGGCCGTGATCGCCTACCTCCTGGACCTGGTCAGCAAGATGATCGTGGTCGCGAAGCTGGAGCACCAGGAGCCCATCGAGATCTTCGGCGACTGGCTGAAGCTCGACGCCATCCGGAACGCGGGTGCCGCGTTCGGGATGGGTGAGGCG
This sequence comes from Streptomyces sp. NBC_00887, assembly GCF_045207585.1. Taxonomy (NCBI): domain Bacteria; kingdom Bacillati; phylum Actinomycetota; class Actinomycetes; order Kitasatosporales; family Streptomycetaceae; genus Streptomyces; species Streptomyces sp. NBC_00887. Next base: position 2,082,159 of record NZ_CP108788.1, on the reverse strand, counting down.
TTCACGGTGATCTTCACGGCCATCGCCGCGGTCGTGATCGTGGTGATCGCCAGGCTCGCGCGCAAGCTCTACAGCCTGCCCTGGGCCATCGCCCTCGGGCTGCTGCTCGGCGGAGCGCTCGGCAACCTCACCGACCGCATCTTCCGCGCACCGGGCGTCTTCGAGGGCGCGGTGGTGGACTTCATCGCCCCCGCGCACTTCGCCGTCTTCAACCTCGCCGACTCCGCGATCGTCTGCGGCGGGATCCTGATCGTGATCCTTTCCTTCAAGGGCCTGGACCCCGACGGCACCGTGCACAAGGACTAGTGGGCGCAAGGCATACTCGACAGGTGAGTACGCATCCCGAGGTCCGCACCCTGCCCGTACCCGACGGTCTGGAAGGCGAGCGTGTAGACGCCGCCATCTCCAGGATGTTCGGTTTCTCCCGTACCAAGGCCGCCGAGCTGGCCGCAGCCGGGAAGGTCCAGGTGGACGGTGCGGTGGCCGGGAAGTCCGAGCGGGTGCACGGCGGCGCCTGGCTGGAAGTGGAGATGCCCCAGGCATCCGCTCCGGTCCAGATCGTTGCCGAGCCCGTCGAGGGCATGGAGATCGTGCACGACGACGACGACATCGTCGTGATCATGAAGCCTGTCGGCGTCGCCGCCCACCCCAGCCCCGGCTGGACCGGCACCACGGTCATCGGCGGCCTCGCCGCAGCCGGCTACCGGATCTCCACGTCGGGTGCCGCCGAGCGCCAGGGCATCGTGCACCGGTTGGACGTCGGCACGTCCGGGCTGATGGTCGTCGCCAAGTCCGAGCGGGCCTACACCCTGCTCAAGGCCCAGTTCCGCGACCGGGTCGTCGAGAAGAAGTACCACGCGCTGGTCCAGGGCCACCCGGACCCGATGAGCGGCACCATCGACGCCCCCATCGGGCGTCACCCCCAGCACGACTACAAGTGGGCCGTCACCGCCGAGGGCAAGCCCTCCGTGACGCACTACGACCTCATCGAGGCCTACCGCGCCGCCAGCCTGCTGGACATCAAGCTGGAGACCGGGCGCACCCACCAGATCCGGGTGCACATGTCCGCCCACCGCCACCCCTGCGTCGGCGACCTGACCTACGGCGCCGACCCGACCATGGCCAAGCGCCTCGGTCTGACCCGTCAGTGGCTGCACGCGGTCCGGCTCGGCTTCGAGCACCCCTCGGACGGCAGCTGGGTCGAGTTCTCCAGCACCTACCCGGACGACCTGCGCCACGCCCTCGAGACGATCGCGGCCGAGAGCGAGTGAGCCCCGTGTCCGCCCCGTACAGCACCCGCAGGGCCGTCGAGGAGAACGATCTCTCGGCCTGCTTCCAGGTGCGCAAGAACGTCTTCGTCGGTGAACAGCAGGTGCCCGAGGAGATCGAGTACGACGCCTACGACGCCGACGCGGTCCACGTCCTCGCCGTTGCGGCGGACGGCTCCGCGCTCGGTACGGGCAGGCTGCTGCACGGCTCCGCAGCGGAGGGCAAGACCGGCGGCGCCGAAGCCGTCGGCTCCCTCGGCAGGCTCGCCGTGACCCGCGAGGCGCGCGGCCTCGGGGTCGGTGCCGCGCTCGTGCGCGCCATCGAGGACGAGGCACGCGCCCTCGGCCTGACCGCCGTCGACCTGCACGCCCAGACCCATGCGCTCGGCTTCTACGAGCGGCTCGGGTACGTGGCGTACGGCCCCGAGTTCCCGGATGCCGGAATGCCGCACCGGGCGATGCGCCGCACGCTCTGACCGCGGCGCCCGCCCGAGGCGCCCGACGGCGCCCGTACGGGCGGTCAGCCGCGGCCCGTGCGCGGGGCCCTGCCGGGGGCCGGCACCCGGCCGTCGGGACGGTCCCGGCCGCCGTCCTGCGCACCCGTCAGCTCCGGCCAGTGGTCGCCCGGCGGCAGCACAGCGGGCGACGTCACGATCCGCGGCAGCGCGTACGGATGGTGGTCACGCAGCCAGCCGACGAGCTGCTCACGCACGGCACAGCGCACCGTCCAGATGTCGTCCGCGTCCTTCGCGGTGACCACGGCCCGTACCTCGATCGTCGACGCCGTGGTGTCCGTGACGGCCAGTGACCAGTCGCGGCCGTCCCAGGAGGCGCACTCGCCGAGGATCTCGCGCAGCCGTTCACGCATCGCGGCGACCGGCGCCGAGTGGTCGAGCTGGAAGAAGACCGTGCCGGTCATCTGGACCCCGCCGCGCGACCAGTTCTCGAACGGCTTGCTGGTGAAGTACGACACCGGCATGGTGATCCGCCGCTCGTCCCAGGTCCGCACGGCGAGGAAGGTCAGGGTGATCTCCTCCACGGTGCCCCACTCGCCGTCCACCACCACGGTGTCGCCGATCCGGACCATGTCACCGAAAGCGATCTGGAAGCCGGCGAAGAGGTTGCCGAGCGTCGACTGGGCCGCCACACCGGCGACGATGCCGAGGACACCGGCGGAGGCCAGCATCGAGGTGCCGACGGTGCGCATCGCCGGGAAGGTCAGCAGCATCGCCGCGACCGCGACCGTCGCCACCACGGCGGTGATCACACGCTGGATCAGCGTGACCTGGGTCCGGACCCGGCGGACCCGGGCCGGGTCGCGGGTGGACGTCGCGTAGCGGGCGTACGAGGACTGGACGACGGTGGCGGCTACGCGGATCACCAGCCAGGCCGAGGCCGCGATCAGCACCAGGGTCAGGACCTGGCCGATCGCGGCCCGGTTCTCCCGCACGACGTCGAGCCGGAGCTGGCCGTAGCTGGCCCTCAGCAGCGCCGTGCAGAGCACCACCTGCAAGGGCGGACGACAGAGGCGCAGCAGACCCCAGACGGGCGTCTCGTGGTGCCTGCTGTCGGCACGCCGCAGCAAGAGATCGACCAGCCAGCCCACCAGCAGAGTGATCATCAGCGATCCGCCCACCACGAGCAGCGGTCGCACTACGTTCTCCATTCCCCGGTCCTCCAAGCGTTGGGGCACAGCTGGCACCATGGACGTCATGAACATCATGCTTTTCCACTCGACCTACGGTCTGCGGCCCGCTGTGCACGCGGCTGCCGACCGGCTGCGTGCAGCCGGGCATGAGGTGCGCGTGCCCGATCTCTTCGAGGGGCACACCTACGACACCGTCGAGGAAGGAATGGCCTTCAAGGACCAGGTGGGCAAGGACGAGCTCCTGAAGCGCGCCGTGCTGGCCGCCGCACCCTATTCCGACCAGGGCCTCGTGTACGCGGGCTTCTCCTTCGGGGCGTCGGTGGCGCAGACCCTCGCGCTCGGCGACGCCAAGGCGCGCGGGCTGCTGATGCTCCACGGCACGTCGGACATCGCGGAAAACGCCTCGGTGGACGAACTACCGGTGCAGCTGCACGTCGCCGACCCCGATCCGTTCGAGTCGCACGACTGGCTGAACAGCTGGTACCTCCAGATGCAGCGGACCGGCGCGGACGTCGAGGTCTACCGCTACCCCGGGGCGGGGCACCTGTTCACCGACCCGGAACTGCCCGACTACGACGAGGAGTCGGCCGAGCTGGCCTGGAAGGTCGGGCTCGGGTTCCTCGCCACGCTCCAGGCATGAGGGAGGGCCCCGCACCTCGGTGCGGGGCCCCTTGCGTCGCTCCTCGGCCTTCGCGACCGAAGGGGCCTGTGCGACCGGGCCTTCGCGACCCGGACCTGGCTCCTCGGTGCGGTCAGCGCACAGGGGCGTCGGCCCGTTCGATCTTCTGGGTCCCGCTGCGGGTGCGGTACGAGCGGACCCAGGACGCGGTCGCGTCCTTCTTCGTCTTGTCCGAGATCACGTAGTAGTCCATCTGCGACCGTTCGGCTGTCACGTCGAGGACGCCGTAGCCGTGCGAGTCCAGGTCGATCCACTTCACATGGCGGTTGGCGGCCTTGACCGCCGCCGCGGCGACCACCGAGACGGTCTGGGGCGCCACCCGGAGGATGTCGTCCAGGTTGTCCGAAGTCACCGAGGTCACCACGAACTCGGTGGCCGCCGATGCCGACAGCGGGTAGGTCGCGGCCTTCACGGGGACGTCGTTGGCCCACGCCATGTGGATGTCACCGGTCAGGAAGACCGTGTTGGTCACCGACCGGTCCCGCAGATGCGAGATCAGCTCCTTGCGGTCGGCCGTGTAGCCGTCCCACTGGTCGACGTTGACCGCGAGCCCCTCCCCGGGAAGTCCCAGCAACTCCGCGAGCGGTGCCAGCAGATGGGCCGGCAGCGCGCCGAACGCGACCGGCGAGATCATCACCGAGGTACCGACCAGCTTCCACCTGGCGTCCGATCCGGCCAGCCCGGCCTTCAACCAGTCCAGTTGCGCCCGTCCGGTGATCGAGCGCTCGGGGTCGTCGACCGCGCCGTCGCCGATGGACGCCTGCTCGGAGCGGAAGCTGCGCAGGTCGAGCAGGTGCAGCTCGGCCAGGCTGCCGAAGCTCAGACGCCGGTAGACGGTGCCCTCGGTGGAGGCGCGCACCGGCATCCACTCGAAGTACGCCTGCTTCGCGGCGGCGACCCGTGTCGCCCAGGCGCCCTCGGTGCCCGGGGTGTGGTTCTCCGCACCTCCCGACCACGCGTCGTTCGCGAACTCGTGGTCGTCCCAGATCGCGATCACCGGGTGGGCGGCGTGCAGCGACTGGAGGTCGGTGTCCGTCTTGTACGTGCCGTGCCTGGTCCGGTAGTCGGCGAGGGTGAGGATCTCGTGGAGCGGGGCGTGGGGGCGTACGACGGTGTCCTGGGTCGGATAACTGGCCGACGCGTACTCGTAGATGTAGTCACCCAGGTGGAGAACGGCGTCCAGGTCGGCGCGGGCCGCGAGATGCCGGTACGGGGAGAACCAGCCGGCCTCCCAGTTGGCGCAGGACACCACGCCGAAGCGGATCCCCGGGGCGGCCGTGCCCGCGGCGGGAGCCGTGCGGGTGCGGCCGACGGGGGAGCGGACCGGTTCCCCGCCGCCCGCGGAGAAGCGGAAGTAGTACGTCGTCGCGGGGCGCAGTCCACGGACGTCGGCCTTGACCGTGTGGTCGGAGGCGGCCTTCGAGACGGCCGTGCCCTGCGCGGCTATCCGGGAGAACGCCCTGTCCTCGGCGATCTCCCAGCGCACCGCCGTATCGGCGCCGCGGCCGGAGCCGGGCACGGCGTCGGCGGTGGGAGTGACACGGGTCCAGAGCAGGATGCCGTCGGGCAGGGGATCGCCCGAGGCCACGCCGTGCAGGAAGGCCGGGGGCTCTGCGGCCCGGGCACTCGTGGCGGATGCGAGCACGGGGGCGGCGACCGCTGTGGCGGCGGCGGCTCTGACGACCGTGCGGCGGCTGGGTGCGGAAAGATGTCGACTGGTCACGGACGATCACCCTACTGGCGGGTAGGGCGAACAGGCGGGCGAACAAAGGAAGTTCGCCCGCCTGTTGGGTATTCGCCGCCCGGAGTTACGCCCGGGATGCCCCCGGGGCCGCAGGTTCTCCCGCCGGCCCCAGGGTTCGTGGGCCGGTCAGCCCTTCAGTGCCTTGGTGATCGCCGCGTTGAACTCGGCCACCGTCATGGGCGCGTTCTTGCTGCCCTCGGCGGTGACGGTCTCGCCGTCCATCTTCAGCGTCGGCGTGCCCTCGACCCCGCTCTTGTCGAACGTCTCGGACATCTTCATCGCCCAGGCGTCGTACGTACCGTCCTCGACGTCCTTCCGGAACGCGGTGTTGCCCTTCAGCGCGTCCACCGAGTCCGCCACCTCGATCAGGTAGCTGTCCTTGGCGAACTTGTCCTGGCTCTCCTCGGGGTGGTACTTCGCCGAGTACAGCGCGGCCTTGTAGTCCAGGAAGGCCTCGGGGCTCACATCGAGCGCCGCACCCAGCGCACTCAGGGCGTTCTTGGAGCCCTCGCCGTTGTCGGAGTTGTCGATGAAGGTCGCGCCGAGGTACTTGATCTTGTACTTGCCGGCGTCGACGTCCTTGGCGACCGTCTCGCCCACCGTCTGCTCGAGCGTGGCGCAGATCGGGCAGCGCGAGTCCTCGTACAGCTCCAGGGTCTTCTTGGCGGTCGACTCGCCGATGACGACGGTCGTGCCGTCGTCGCCCGAGGTGTTCTTCGGCGCGGTCACGTTCTTCGCGTCCGCGGCCGCCTCCCAGCCGGAGGGCTTGTTCAGCTGCATCACGCCGTAGCTGACGCCACCCGCGATCGCCAGCACGGCGACCACGGAGACGCCGACGACGACCTGCTTGCGGACCTTGTCCTTCTTGGACTGGCGCTCGCGCTCGACGCGCAGCCGCTCACGGGCGGCTGACTTGTTGGCCTGGCTGTTGCGGTTGCTCATGGCTGTTTCTCCGTGTGTACGTGTGGGGTGTCCGGGGTCTGCCGCGTGCTCGTGCTCAGGAAAGGGCACAGGCCGGGAGCGGCGGTCCCCTCCGTCCCACGGAGTGCACGAGGAGGCGGGCCGGGAAGAGCGGGTCGGCCCGTCCGCCGGAGCGCGCGTCGCGCCGTGCGTGGTGCCGGGTGCTCCCCAGCACGGCGACGGCGGTCAGCAGCGGCCGGAACGCGGCCGCGGCCGCCGCGCGCAGCACCCCAGCCAGCGCGGACTCGCCGCGCCGCAGCCAGGCCGCGGCCAGCAGGCCCACGGTCACGTGCGCGGCGAGCAGCAGCCACGGCACGGCAGGGCCGGGCGAGGCCAGCAGGGCGGCCGCGCGGTCGCCCGTGCCGGTCACCCCCGCCAGCGGTGTACCGACCGCGGCCACGCCCGCGAGATGCGAGGAACCCGTGCCCGCCCCGCCACCGCACAGCACGTCGACGCCCACGGAGCGCAGCGGACCCGCGATCGGGCCGCCCGCCGCCCCGTAACAGAGGTGCTGTCCGGTGGTGAACACGGTGTCGGCGGCCAGCTCCAGCGGAACCAGCAGCCCGGCGATCGCCCCGAAACTGCGCTCCCGGCCCGCCAGCGCGAACGCCACGGCGAAGACGGCCCCGGCCAGCAGGACGACCGCCGTCAGCGGCAGCGGAACCCGGGAGAGCAGCACGTGGGACGCGGAGGAGAGCGTGACGACGAGCGCGGTGAACAGCGCCGCGCGTACCGCTCTGATCTGCGTCCCTGATACGTCCATCGCCGGAGAGTGTGTCATGTGAACCTGTAAGCGAGCCCTAAGGACCTACAGGCCGGGGATGCGGCCGTTGCGGAAGAGGTCCACGAAGATCTGATGATCGGTACGGGCGCGGGCGCCGTAGCTGTGCGCGAAGTCGACCAGGAGCTCCGCGAAGCCCTTCTCGTCCGCCGCGATCGCCGCGTCGATCGCACGCTCCGTGGAGAAGGGGACCAGCGAGTGCCCGCTCTCGTCGTCCGCCGCCGAGTGCATCGTCGCCGTCGCCCGGCCGAGGTCGGCGACGACCGCCGCGATCTCCTCCGGCTCGTCGATGTCGGACCAGTCCAGATCGACCGCGTACGGCGAGACCTCGGCGACCAGCTGACCCGCCCCGTCCAGCTCCGTCCAGCCCAGCCACGGGTCGGCGTGCGCCTGAAGGGCGCGCTGTGAGATCACCGTGCGGTGGCCCTCGTGCTGGAAGTAGTCCCGCACGGCCGCGTCCGTGACGTGCCGGGAGACCGCCGGGGTCTGCGCCTGCTTCAGGTAGATCACCACATCGTTCTCCAGGGCGTCGCTGTTGCCCTCCAGGAGGATGTTGTACGAGGGCAGGCCCGCCGACCCGATACCGATGCCGCGACGTCCGACGACGTCCTTGACCCGGTAGGAGTCCGGCCGGGCCAGGCTCGACTCGGGCAGCGTCTCCAGATAGCCGTCGAACGCGGCGAGCACCTTGTAGCGTGTCGCGGCGTCCAGGTCGATCGCACCGCCGCCGGCGGCGAAGCGGCGCTCGAAGTCCCTGATCTCGGTCATCGAGTCCAGCAGCCCGAAACGGGTCAGGGACCGCGCATCACGCAGTGCGTCGAGCAGCGGGCCCTCGGCGGTGTCCAGGGTGAAGGGCGGCACCTCGTCGTTCTTCGCACCCGTCGCCAGGGCGTGGATCCGCTCCCGGTAGGCCGCGGCGTAGACCCGGACGAGCTCGGTGATCTGGTCGTCGCTCAGCGCCTTCGCGTAACCGATCAGGGCGACGGAGGCGGCGAAGCGCTTGAGGTCCCAGGTGAAGGGAGCTACGAAGGCTTCATCGAAGTCGTTGACGTTGAACACCAGTCGGCCATTGGCGTCCATGTAAGTTCCGAAGTTCTCCGCATGCAGATCGCCGTGTACCCACACCCGGCTGGTGCGCTCGTCGAGGTACGGCCCGCTGCGCTGCTCACGGTCCAGATCGGCGTAGAACAGCCCGGCCGAGCCGCGGTAGAAGGCGAAGGCCGAGCCCGCCATCTTTCGGAACTTCACCCGGAAAGCGGCGGGATCGGCGGCCAGGAGCTCGCCGAAGGCGGTGTCGAAAACGGCAAGGATCTGCTCCCCGCGCTGCTCGCCGCTGGGCTGCGTGTCCGACATCGCTGGGTGCCTCCTGCTACATGGCGTTCATGACAAATGGGGCGGGTGGCCCCGCCCTTCCAACGCGCGACCGTACCCCGGAGTGCCCGTCGCCTGTCACCTCCAAGACGTAGACTTCCCCGCTGTCCCCCCAAGCCGTCATCGCCAGTTTTCCCGGAGGCACCGCGCCGTGACCAAGCCGCCATTCACGCACCTGCACGTCCACACCCAGTACTCGCTGCTGGACGGTGCCGCGCGGCTCAAGGACATGTTCGAGGCGTGCAACGAGATGGGCATGTCGCACATCGCGATGACCGACCACGGCAACCTCCACGGTGCCTACGACTTCTTCCACTCGGCGAAGAAGGCCGGGGTGACGCCCATCATCGGGATCGAGGCCTATGTCGCCCCCGAGTCGCGCAAGCACAAGCGCAAGGTCCAGTGGGGCCAGCCGCACCAGAAGCGCGACGACGTGTCCGGATCCGGCGGCTACACCCACAAGACGATCTGGGCGGCGAACAGCACCGGGCTGCACAACCTCTTCAAGCTGTCCTCGGACGCGTACGCCGAGGGCTGGCTGCAGAAGTGGCCGCGTATGGACAGGGAGACCATCTCCCAGTGGTCCGAAGGCCTGATCGCGTCCACCGGATGCCCCTCCGGCGAGGTGCAGACCCGGCTGCGGCTCGGACAGTTCGACGAGGCGGTCCAGGCGGCCTCCGACTACAAGGACATCTTCGGCGAGGACAGGTACTTCCTGGAGCTGATGGACCACGGCATCGAGATCGAGCGCCGGGTCCGTGACGGGCTCCTCGAAATCGGCAAGAAGCTGAACATCCCGCCGCTCGTGACGAACGACTCGCACTACACCTACGCCAGCGAGGCGACGGCGCACGACGCCCTGCTGTGCATCCAGACCGGCAAGAACCTCTCCGACCCGGACCGCTTCCGCTTCGACGGCACCGGCTACTACCTGAAGACGACGGACGAGATGTACGGCGTCGACTCCTCCGACGCCTGGCAGCAGGGCTGCGCCAACACCCTGCTGGTCGCGCAGCAGATCGACACCGCGGGCATGTTCGAGAAGCGCGACCTGATGCCGAAGTTCGACATCCCGGAGGGCTTCACCGAGATCACCTGGTTCCAGGAAGAGGTCCGGGTCGGCATGGGCCGCCGCTACCCCGGGGGTGTCCCCGAGGACCGGCAGAAGCAGGCCGAGTACGAGATGGACATCATCATCCAGATGGGGTTCCCGGGGTACTTCCTCGTCGTCGCCGACTTCATCATGTGGGCCAAGAACAACGGCATCGCGGTCGGCCCCGGCCGAGGCTCCGCCGCCGGTTCGATCGTCGCGTACGCCATGGGCATCACCGACCTCGACCCGATCACGCACGGACTGATCTTCGAGCGGTTCCTCAACCCCGAGCGTGTCTCCATGCCCGATGTCGACATCGACTTCGACGAGCGCCGGCGCGTCGAAGTGATCAGGTACGTGACCGAGAAGTACGGCGCCGACAAGGTCGCCATGATCGGCACCTACGGCAAGATCAAGGCCAAGAACGCGATCAAGGACTCCGCCCGCGTCCTCGGCTACCCGTACGCGATGGGCGACCGCCTCACCAAGGCCATGCCCGCCGACGTCCTCGGCAAGGGCATCGACCTCAACGGCATCACCGACCCGAAGCACCCGCGCTACAGCGAGGCGGGCGAGATCCGGGGGATGTACGAGAACGAGCCGGACGTCCAGAAGGTCATCGACACGGCGAAGGGCGTCGAGGGCCTCGTCCGGCAGATGGGTGTGCACGCGGCCGGCGTGATCATGTCCAGCGAGCCCATCGTCGACCACGCCCCGATCTGGGTGCGGCACACCGACGGCGTCACGATCACGCAGTGGGACTACCCGCAGTGCGAGTCGCTCGGCCTGCTCAAGATGGACTTCCTGGGCCTGCGCAACCTGACGATCATGGACGACGCCATCAAGATGGTGAAGGCCAACAAGGGTGTCGACCTGGAGATGCTCGCGCTCCCGCTGGACGACCCCAAGACGTACGAGCTGCTGTGCCGCGGTGACACGCTCGGGGTGTTCCAGTTCGACGGCGGGCCGATGCGCTCGCTGCTGCGCCAGATGCAGCCCGACAACTTCGAGGACATTTCCGCCGTCTCGGCCCTGTACCGGCCGGGCCCGATGGGAATGAACTCCCACACGAACTACGCCGAGCGCAAGAACGCCCGGCAGGAGATCACCCCGATCCACCCGGAGCTGGAGGAGCCCCTCAAGGAGGTCCTCGGGCTCACCTACGGCCTGATCGTCTACCAGGAGCAGGTACAGAAGGCCGCCCAGATCGTCGCCGGGTACTCGCTCGGCGAGGCCGACATCCTGCGCCGCGTTATGGGCAAGAAGAAGGCCGACGAGCTCGCGAAGAACTTCGTCCTCTTCGAGGCGGGCGCCAAGAAGAACGGCTTCTCCGACGCGGCGATCAAGGCCCTGTGGGACGTCCTGGTCCCGTTCGCCGGATACGCGTTCAACAAGGCGCACTCCTCCGCGTACGGCCTGGTCACCTACTGGACCGCGTACCTCAAGGCGAACTACCCCGCCGAGTACATGGCCGCGCTGCTCACCTCCGTCAAGGACGACAAGGACAAGTCCGCGGTCTACCTCAACGAGTGCCGCCGCATGGGCATCAAGGTGCTCCCGCCCAACGTCAACGAGTCCGAGTCGAACTTCGCGGCCCAGGGCGACGACGTGATCCTCTTCGGTCTCACCGCCGTACGGAACGTCGGCCAGAACGTCGTCGACTCGATCATCCGGTGCCGCAAGGCGAAGGGGAAGTACTCCAGCTTCCCGGACTTCCTGGACAAGGTCGAAGCGGTCGTCTGCAACAAGCGCACCGTCGAGTCGCTCATCAAGGCAGGCGCCTTCGACGAGATGGGCCACACCCGCAAGGGCCTGGTGGCCCACCACGAGCCGATGATCGACAACGTGGTGCAGGTCAAGCGCAAGGAGGCCGAGGGTCAGTTCGACCTCTTCGGCGGCATGGGCGAGGCGGAGAGCGACGAGCCGGGCTTCGGCCTCGACGTGGAGTTCTCCGACATCGAGTGGGAGAAGTCCTACCTGCTCGCACAGGAACGGGAGATGCTCGGCCTCTACGTCTCCGACCACCCGCTCTTCGGCATCGAGCACGTGCTGTCCGACAAGTCCGACGCCGCGATCTCGCAGCTCACCGGGGGAGAGCACGCCGACGGTGCGATCGTCACCATCGGCGGCATCATCTCCGGGCTCCAGCGCAAGATGACCAAGCAGGGCAACGCCTGGGCCATCGCCACGGTCGAGGACCTGGCGGGCTCCATCGACTGCATGTTCTTCCCCGCCACCTACCAGCTGGTCTCCACCCAGCTCGTCGAGGACACCGTCGTCTTCGTCAAGGGACGCCTCGACAAGCGCGAGGACGTACCCCGTCTCGTCGCCATGGAGATGCAGGTTCCCGACATCTCGTCGGCCGGGACCAATGCGCCGGTCGTGCTGACCATCCCCACGGTCAAGATCACCCCGCCCATGGTCAGCCGGCTCGGCGAGGTCCTGAGCAGCCACCGGGGCGACACCGAGGTGCGCATCAGGCTCCAGGGCCCCCGCAAGACCACGGTGCTGCGGCTCGACCGGCACCGCGTCAAGCCCGATCCGGCGCTCTTCGGTGACCTGAAGGTGCTGCTCGGTCCGTCCTGCCTGGCCGGCTGACAGCCCGCCCGGACCTGCGAGAGGGGCGCCCCGCCAGTGGCGGGGCGCCCCTCTCGGCCTGTCGGCCCTAAGGAACCGTCAGTTGTGACCGAAGCGCCGCTGGTGCTTACGGGCAACATCAGAAGGGCTGCCCTGGGCCTGCGACTGCGGCTGGGTCTGCGACTCGTAGGCCGTCGACTTCGCCTCCTCCGCACCACGCTCCGCGGCGGACGCGCGGTCGTGCTGGCTGCCCTGCTTACGGTTCTTGTTCTTGGCCATGGTGATGCCTCCTGTGGGGAATCTCGGGGCCAGGACCGATGTCAGACTCACATACCACCCCATAAGCCGCATGTTGGATCATTACCCAGCGTAGTCCGGGCGGTATCATGCGCCGTTTCCCGGATCCGCCACGCCGATGATCGAGTTCCGGACCTTAACCCTCGTACGGTCGGGCAGACTCGAAGGAAACCCTGAGTAAGCGAACCCCGAGCAAGCGGACCCACCCTCATGACCGGGCCCGCTGATCCGTTCCCGAAACCTGGAAGAGGGTGGAACGCGTGGACCGTTGCGTCGTCCTGGTGGACGCCGGCTACTTGTTGGGCGCAGCCGCGAGTCTGCTGGCCGGAGAACCCGCCCGTTCCCGCATCACCGTCGACCACGCCGCCCTGATCCAGGGACTGCGCGAGCGCGCAGAGGCCGACACGGAACAGCCCCTGCTCCGGATCTACTGGTTCGACGGCGCCCCCGACCGCGTACCCCAGCCCGAACACCGCCGGCTCCGGGTGATGTCGCGCGTGACCGTTCGGCTGGGGGCCCTCACCCGCAGTGACGGACGGTGGGCGCAGAAGGGCGTCGACGCGGCGATGCACGCGGAGCTCACCGAACTGGCCAGAAACCGCGCCTGCTCCGATGTGGTGCTCGTGACCGGGGACGGCGACCTGCTGCCCGGACTGATGTCCGCCAAGGAACACGGCGTGGCCGTCCACCTCTGGGCCGTCCAGGCCGCCGACGGCGACTACAACCAGTCCGAGGACCTCGTCGCCGAGGCGGACGAACGCCGGGTGCTCGACCGGGCCTGGATCACCAAGGCCGTACGGGCCAAGGAGATGGGCGGTGTGTGCGCGCCGCCGCCCGTCCCCCGCCCCGAGATCGCAGCGATCCTCTCCGCCCCGCTGCCCGAGGCCGCGCTGGCCGCCTCGGCCGAGCGGGCGTCGGAGGCCCAGGCCGCCGCGGCCCGCAACGGCAACGGCACACCGGCGGGCGAGGCCGCCGCACACCCGCCGCCCGCCGCCGGCCACAAAGGCGTCCCCACCCCCAAGGACCTGGCCAGCCTGCGTGCCCCTGGCGCGCCGGCCGCCCCGCACCCCGTACAGCAGCCCGTCCCCAACGCGACCCTGCGCTGGTCGTCCGACCGGGGCTGGGTGGAGCGCGGCGGACCCCTCGGCGAACCCGCGGAGACCGCGTCCCTGCCGACCCTGGCCCAACTGACCAGCGCCGAACAGCGCTGGGCGGACCGGGAGGAGGACATCACCACCGTCGGCGGAGACCCCTTCGAGGTCGGCCAGGTCTTCGCCCGGCGCTGGATGGAGCGGCTGCCGGAGACCGTTCACCTGCAGAAGCTCGCCACCATGTACCCGCGCATCCCGCACCGGATCGACGGGGAACTGCTGCGCTACGCGGCACGCTTCGGGCTGCTCGCCCACAAGGACGACCAGATCGACGAGCACGACCGCTACGCCATCCGGGCGGGTTTCTGGCGCGAGATCGATGTGCGGGCCGCCGCGGAGCCGGCCCCGGTGGCGGAGTAGGCGCGGCGGCAGCGGCACGGCCCTGCCCGGCCCCGGGCGCAATCCGGGGCATCCGACCCCGTACTCTCGTACCTCGTGAGTACGGGCACAGCACAGGCACAGACCGGGACCGGGACCGTGTGCGCGGTGCGTGATCTGGTCAGGACCTATCCCGCCGTCCGCGGCCGACGCGGCCGGGCCGGCACCCCCGAGGTGCGGGCGACCGACGGGATCAGCCTCGACGTCCGGCGCGGTGAGATCTTCGGGCTGCTCGGGCCCAACGGCGCGGGCAAGTCCACGCTCGTGCGCCAGCTCACGGGGCTGATGCGCCCGGACTCCGGCAGTGTCGAGGTGCTGGGGCACGATCTCGTGCGCCACCCCGAACGCGCTTCCCGGCTCATCGGGTACCTCGGGCAGGAGTCCACCGCCCTGGACGAGCTGACGGTGTCCCTGGCGGCCGAGACCACCGGGCGGCTGAGGGGCATGCCGGCGCGTGCGGCGCGGGCCGAGCGCGATGCCGTACTCGAGGAACTGGGCCTCACCGAGCTTGCCGGGCGGCCCCTGAGGAACCTGTCCGGCGGCCAGCGGCGGCTCGCCTGCTTCGCGGCCGCACTGGTCGGGGAGCGCCCCGTCCTGGTCCTCGACGAGCCGACCACGGGCATGGACCCCGTCGCCCGGCGCGCGGTGTGGTCCGCCGTCGACCGGCGCCGTGCCGAGAACGGTGCCACGGTGCTGCTCGTCACCCACAATGTGATCGAGGCGGAGACGGTACTCGACCGCGTCGCCGTCATGGAGCGCGGCAAGGTCATCGCCTGCGACACCCCGGCCGGGCTCAAGGAGCAGGTGGCAGGCGAGGTCCGGGTCGAGCTGGTGTGGCGCGAGAGGGCGCCGCTGGACGTCCCCGAGGTGGCCGCGCTGCGTGGTTCCGCCCAGGAGTCCGGGCGCCGCTGGGTGCTGCGGCTGGTGCCGGACGAGGCGCGGGCCGCGGTCGCCGCGGTGACCGGCGGGGCGGCGTTCTCCTCGCTGGACGACTTCACCCTGGCCACACCCAGCCTGGAGGACGTCTATCTGGCGCTGGGCGGGGATGCGGCGAAGGCGGCCGAGGGACTGGTGAAGGCGTGATCATGAACGTGTCGAAGGGGAGCAGCGCCAGGTGACGAGCATCCTTCCTGTGGAGTCCGCGGAAAAGGTGTCCCGGCCGGCGGACGGACGGTCGGCTGCGGGCATGCCCGCCCGTACCGCCCCGGCACCCCTCGCCCCGCGGGCCCGGCTGCTGCCCGCGCTGGCCGCCGTGTACCGGGCACAGCTGTCGAGGGCGAGGGTCGCCCGGATTCCGCTGCTGTTCGTGGCGACCTTCCAGTCCATCGGAATCATGGTGCTCATGCGGGGCGTCGTCGACGGCGGCGCCGAGGCGCGAGCCGTGGTCGCGGGGTCCAGCGTGCTCGTCGTGGCCTTCGTGGCGCTGAACCTGCTGGCCCAGTACTTCGGCCGGCTGCGGGCGGACGGCGGTCTCGACCACTACGCCACGCTGCCGGTGCCGCCCGCCGCGGTGGTGCTGGGGGCCGCGGGTGCGTACGCCTCGTTCACCGTGCCCGGCACGATCGTCACGGCGGTCACGGGAAGCGTGCTGTTCGGGCTGCCCATGACCCACCTGTGGGTGCTCGTCGCCGTCATTCCGCTGTCCGGGGCCGCGCTCTCGGGGCTCGGCGCCGCGCTCGGGCTGCTGGCGCCGCGGCAGGAACTCGCGACGCTCCTCGGTCAGCTGGGCATGTCCGCCGCGCTGCTGCTCGGCGTGCTGCCGGCCGACCGGCTGCCGGGGCCGGTGGGATGGGCCCGCGACCTGCTGCCCTCGACGTACGGGGTCGAGGCGCTGGCCCGGTCCTTCGACGCCCACCCGGACTGGGCGGTCGTCGCCCTCGACCTCGGGGTGTGCGCGGTGGTCGGTGTCCTGTCCCTGGCCGTGGCGACCTGGGCGTACCGGCGGGCGGCGGTCCGGTAGCCCTGCCGGCGGACCGGTGAGGCGGCGCGCCGGGGGGCCTGGCACGATGGCAGCGTGACCGCACCGTTGACGCCGCCTCACCAGCCCCCGTCCGATGATCCCTGGCAGGCCACGCCGTCGGGATCCCATGCCGCGCCCGGCGGCCAGGAGCCGCCGCACGGGACCGATCTCGTGGCCGAAGTGCGGCAGGCCGCCGTGGTCACCGGGCTGCTGACGGTGGCCGGTGCGGCACTCGGACTGCTGTGGCTGTGGCTGGCGCCCCGCGTGCCGCTGGTCTCCGACGACACGGCGGTGTTCCTCAAGAACAGCGAGGGCGAGGAGGCCATCGGGGCGGACGGCACGTTCGTACTGCTGGCGCTCGCGTTCGGCCTCGTGTCGGCCGCCGCCGTCTTCCTCTTCCGCAGGCGCGGAGGGATCGCGCCGGTGGTCTCGCTCGCCCTGGGCGGACTGCTCGGCTCTCTGCTGGCGTGGGGGATCGGCACGTGGTTCGGGCCGACGTCGGATGTGGTCGCCCATGCCAAGGAGGTCGGCAAGGGCGTGACGTTCGACGCGCCGCTGGAGCTGCACGCGGTGGGGGCGGGGATGCTCGCCTGGCCGGTTGCGGCGATGGCCGTGCACCTGGGCCTGACGGCACTGTTCGGGCCGCGGGACCCCGAGCCGGAGTGGGATGCCGGCTACGGGGCGGACCGGCCCGTCGCCGGTCCCGCCGCCGGCCCCGCGGCGGGTCCTGCCGGAGGGCAGTGGCCCGACGGCGGGGCTACGGAGGGGCCGAAGCAGTCGTAGCGGTGCGGCTCCGGCCGGCGGACGGGCCCAGGAGCTACCCGCGGCCGATCGGGGCCAGTACGGCGTTCGTCAGTACCGCCAGGTCGTCCGCCGACAGTTCGACCTCCAGGCCCCGCCGGCCCGCCGACACGCAGATCGTCGCGTGCGTCCGGGCCGAGGCGTCGATGACCGTACGCAGCCGCTTGCGCTGGCCCAGCGGGGAGATGCCGCCGCGCACATAGCCCGTCGTGCGTTCGGCCGCCGCCGGGTCCGCCATCGCCGCCCGCTTGCCGCCCACCGCCGATGCCAGTGCCTTGAGGTCCAGCGACCCGGCGACGGGGACGACCGCGACGACCAGTTCACCGTCGACATCGGCGACCAGCGTCTTGAACACCCGGTCGGGCGGGACGCCGAGCGCCTCGGCCGCCTCCTCGCCGTACGACGGGGACGCCGGGTCGTGATCGTAGGAGCGGACCGTGAACGCGGTGCCCGCCGCGGTCAGTGCGACCGTGGCCGGGGTGCCGCCGGGCTGCTGCTTCTTGGCCTTCTTAGCCACCGGCAGGGTCCTCGGGTCAGTTGGGGTGTGTGGGTCCGCGGGTCAGGTCGATCGCGGGCAGCGACGGCAGATGCCGGATGACCGCGGTCTCCTTGCGCAGGAGCGTCAGCTCCTCGCGCAGCCGGGTCGCGGTGTCCGGAGCCTGGAGCAGCCGCTGCTTCGACGGGATGTCGAGAACGGCCGCGGCTGCCACCAGGTACGAGACGACGGACGGATCGTCCGGCAGGTCCGCACCCGTCGTCAGGGAGCGTTCATTGGCCCCGGCGAGCCGCTTCTGGTAGCTGCGGAAGGCCCTCAGGACACCCTCGGCGAGCGCGCCGGCCTCTTCCTCGGCCTTCGTGACGCCGCTGTCGGCCGCCCCGTCGTCCGGATCCTCGGTCAGTTCCTCGACCTCGGCCGACAGATAGGGGCCGCTCGCGTCGACGGAGAGCAGTCTGACCCGGGTGGTGCCGGTCGCGAGGACCTCGAAGCTGCCGTCGGCGCGCTCACGGATCTTCGCCGCGTCGGCGATGCAGCCGACCCGGTGGAAGCTCTGGATCGGGTCGGGGCCGAATCCGTCCGCCGGGGCGCGCTCGACCGGGCCGGCCGCGGCGACCGCGTCGGGCATCCCGGTGGCCGTGGGGGCGGTCTCGCGGCCGTCGCGGATCGCGACCACGACGAAGCGGCGCGGTTCGTCCTCGTCGATCTCGAGCAGCTCACGCATCATGGCGCGATAACGCTCCTCGAAGACGTTGAGAGGCAGCACGAGGCCGGGGAACAGCACCGCGTTCAGCGGGAACAGGGGGAGACGAGCGGTGGTCACAACGGTCAAGCCTAATGGCCGCGGAGCCCGCCGTGTCCGGCCCGGCCCCGCAAGGGTGTGGAAGAGGTCACCCGGAGCCGCGCGTCCGCTCTCGCGTCGAGGAATCCACTGAGCGCATCCTCGGACACGGACGCCCACGGGAACGACGTCACATACCGTCCGATCAGCTCGAACTGCTCCAGCGCCTCCGCCCACCTGCCCCGTGCGACCAGCACATGGACGAGGAGGTTGCGGACCTCGGCGGTCCACGGATCGCCGGGCGGATAGGCGGCCGACAGGGAGATCGCGAGATCGGCCGCCGCGTCGATCCGGTCCTCCTGCACGGAGTTCGTCCGCCGGGCTGCCCTCTCGTCGTGCAGGAGCGCGAAGGCCGCACGTACGGGGAGGGCCTGCACCAGGGAGTCCGGCGCGGCGTCCTCCGCCGCCCGCTCGGCGAAGTCGAAGCACTCGCGGTGCGAGCCGTACCAGGCGGCGGAGAGGTACTGGAGCGCGGCGACATGGCAGCCGTAGTGGTGCGCCGAGCGCCGTACCGCCTGCTCCCACAGCGATTCGAATGCGGTGTGGCCGGCGTGCGTGCCACGGGCGTGGTCGAGGGCGAGCCGCCACGGCACCGGGTCGCGCGGATCGGCCTCGGCCGCCGCCGTGATCTGCGGGGCCACCTCGCGCAGCAGCTCGGCGTGGGCGGGGGACTCCCAGGCGCGGCGTACGGCCAGTTCGGCCTTGACGAGCAGGGCGTCCGGGTCGCGCGGTGCGGCGGCCAGCCAGTCGGTGAGCCAGCCGTCGCGGTTGCGGGCGAAGGTCACCAGGCGGGCGAGGCAGCGGTCACGGATCTCCCACTCGGCGGCGTCCCGGGTGGTGGCGAGGAGCTTGGCCGCGGGTTCGAACTCTCCGAGGGCGGCGGCCACCAGAGCGGGCGACAGCCGCTCGTCGGGGGCGTCGAGCAGCACGGTGTCGTCCGCGGGCAGACCGGCCGACAGCCCGGGGCTGCGTCGGAGCGTGCACGCGGAAGTCAGCATCGCGCGGAGGGAAGCCATGGTGCAGACCATTGAAAAGCCCTGGTGGGGGCGGCGCCAGAGGGCCACTGTGAAGCTTCTGTAGGGAGTGGAAGGGTTGCCCTGGAAGGGGTCAAGAAAGGGTAAAGGAAACGGCTCCGCCCGGCCTGATTCCGACTGTCCTGTTGCGAAGAGCCGACCGTGCGGCCGTGGCTCGACAGGCCATTCGATCACTGTGTCCGCCGGAGATCCGGCCGGATCGGAGGAGGCCCTCCGGTCAGCCGCGACGCAGCATCCGGGAGGCGCCCGCCGCCACCGTCGTGGCCAATATCCACCCCAGCATGACGAGGACGGCCGCGGCCCACTGCCAGCCGCCCTCCAACCGCCAGTAGCCGTCCTGTCCGAGATTGATCACCGGAACCAGCAGATCCAGTGCGTACAGCGGGGCGTTCCACTGCGGATGCTCCTCCGCCTTGATCGCCGCCGGGTGGTACTGCGAGAAGGCCACCGCGCCCGCCGCCCACAGCACCGCCATCCACACCGCGGCCCGCCCCGGCCGGTAGCCGTACGCCACCGTCCAGTCCTGCAGATAGCCCCAGAGCCTGGCCGCGGGCGGCAGCGTCTCGCGCCGGCGCCGCTGCTTGGCGAGCAGCACCTCGCGGGCGTCCGCGTCCTCGCCGCAGTTGCGGAGCACCGTGGCGAGGCGCTCGTACGGCTCCGGCACGTACTCCGGCGTCGCGGCCTGCACCCACTCCAGGCGCCGGGAGAGCGGGAAGTGGCCGTAGGGGACGAGGTTCTCGTAGACGAAACCGCCCATCGCCAGCCCGCCGGGGCCGGGCCAGCTGGTCGACAGGTCGATCAGCGTGACGACCCGCGCGCCGTTCAGTACGACCCTGCCCTCCTGCGGGCGCTCCGCGTTGAACCGCAGCTCGGGCGTGACGATCCGGCGCAACGACAGCTCCTCGTGCTGCGCCAGTACGAAGCGGGCCTTGTGCAGGTCCACCGCGTCCCCGAAACGCCCGTCGTCGAGCCGTACGGCGCCCCGGCACTCGAAGACCTGCGCGCGGGTCCCACGCGCCGGGGTGATGCCCCGGATGATGCCGAACGGGGGAGTGGTGCCCTGGTTCCCGGTGTCGATGCTCACCCAGGCCTCGGTCATGTACAGCGTGCGCTCCACGCTCAGCTGCGGGGCGTTCAGCGCCCGCCGCCCGTCCGTCGCGCGCAGCCGGCTGCCCCGCAGGCTCAGCGAACCGCCGACCTTGGCCCCTCGCAGGCTGAGCTCACCACGCGTCTCGATCATCTCCGCCTGGAGGTCCTGGGCCACCGACATCCCGTCGCCCACGAAGGCGCGGCCGCGCCGGTCGGGGCCGACGCTGATCTGGCTGATCAGCAGATCCGTGCCGATCTGGGCGTCGGTCAGCCTGATGCCGCGGTCGACCCGGCAGCGCGGCAGGTGCAGGTCGCCCTCCGTGTGCAGCCGGGCCGCGTCCAGTCTCGGCACCGCGCAGCCCACCATGCGCAGCGTCGTGAAATAGCACTCGGGCAACACGACCTCCTGCTCGAAGCGGCAGCCCGTCAGCTCCACGTACGGGGCGACCCGGCCGCCCGCCAGGTCCAGCTTCCCCGTGATGCGCACACCACGGAGCTTCAGCGCGGCCACCCGCCCCGGCCGCGCGGGCGGCCCGCTGAGCAGCAGCCGCGCCACCGTCCGGGCGCCGACACTCCGCTCCGGCCCCCAGATGTGCGGTGCGAACGGATCGTCGCGCACCGCGTCGTGGGAGCGCAGATCGTAGGTGGTGCCGTTACGGAAGGACTGCCACATGCCCAGCTCCGCCGCGCTGAGCCCGTCCGGGATGTCGCCGTCGTGCGGCTCGGTCACTGAAATACCTCCGCCTGCGCAGCTCGTCCCGCGCTTCGTACAACCGTTCTTCCCTCTGTGTGACGGCGTGAACGCTAGTAGTCAGCTGTGACAGCCGGGACATGTATCAGCCAGTGATACGGACGACCGGACGCCGGAACCGGTCTGAGAGAATTGGGGGGTGATCTCTCGAATCGATCTGCGCGGTACCGCCCTCCCCGAGGGCGGCGCCCTGCGCGACCTGCTGCCCCGTGCCGAGTTCGACGTGGAAGCCGCCCTGGAGACGGTGCGGCCCATCTGCGAGGACGTACGCCATCGTGGCTCCGCGGCAGTGATCGAGTGGGGGGAGAAACTCGACGGCGTGCGCCTCGACTCGATCCGGGTCCCCGCGGCCACGATCACCGGGGCGCTGGAGCAGCTCGACCCCGCCGTACGGGCCGCGCTCGAGGAGTCGATCCGCCGCGCCCGCCTCGTCCACCGCGAGCAGCGCCGCACCACGCACACCACCCAGGTCGTCCCCGGCGGCACGGTCACCGAGAAGTGGGTGCCCGTCGAGCGCGTCGGGCTTTACGTGCCGGGCGGCCGCTCGGTCTACCCCTCGTCCGTCGTCATGAACGTGGTCCCTGCCCAGGAGGCCGGCGTCGAGGGCATCGCCGTCGCCTCCCCGCCGCAGAAGGAGTTCGGCGGGCTGCCGCACCCCACGATCCTCGCCGCCTGCGCCCTCCTCGGCGTCGACGAGGTGTACGCCGCCGGCGGCTCCCAGGCCATCGCGATGTTCGCGTACGGCACCGAGGACTGCCTGCCGGTCAACCTCGTCACCGGCCCCGGCAACATCTATGTCGCCGCCGCCAAGCGCCTCCTCAAGGGCCGCATCGGCATCGACGCCGAGGCCGGACCCACCGAGATCGCGATCCTCGCCGACGCGAGCGCCGACCCGGTGCACGTCGCCGCCGACCTGATCAGCCAGGCCGAGCACGACCCGATGGCCGCCGCGGTGCTCGTCACCGACTCCGAGGAGCTGGCCGCCGCCACCGAGGCCGAACTGCGGCCCCAGATCGCCGCGACCAAGCACGTCTCGGACCGGATCGAACCCGCGCTGGCCGGCCGGCAGTCCGCGATCGTCCTGGTCAACGACCTGGAGGACGGACTCAAGGTCGTCGACGCGTACGCCGCCGAGCACCTGGAGATCCAGACGGAGAACGCCGCCGCCGTCGCCGACCGGGTCCGCAACGCCGGAGCCGTCTTCGTCGGCCCCTTCTCGCCCGTCTCCCTCGGTGACTACTGCGCCGGCTCCAACCACGTCCTGCCCACCGGTGGCTGCGCCTGCCACTCCTCGGGCCTGTCCGTGCAGTCCTTCCTGCGCGGCATCCACATCGTCGACTACACCCGTGACGCGCTCGCCGAGGTCACCCACCACGTCGTGACGCTCGCCGAGGCGGAGGACCTCCCCGCCCACGGCGCCGCGCTCAAGGCCAGGTTCGGCTGGAAGGTTCCGCAGCAGTGAGCAACGACAGCACCACGCGCAACGCCTGGGACGACCTCCCGATCCGCGACGAGTTGCGTGGCCAGTCCCCGTACGGCGCGCCCCAACTCGACGTACCGGTCCGGCTGAACACCAACGAGAACCCCTACCCGCTCCCCGACGCGCTCGTCGACCGCATCGCCGAGCGCGTCCGCGAGGCCGCCCGGAACCTCAACCGCTACCCCGACCGCGACGCCGTGGAGCTCCGCACCGAGCTCGCCCGCTACCTCACCCGCACCGCCGGGCACGGAGTCGGGTACACCAACGTCTGGGCGGCCAACGGCTCCAACGAGGTCCTCCAGCAACTGCTGCAGACCTTCGGCGGCCCCGGGCGCACCGCGATCGGCTTCGAGCCCTCGTACTCGATGCACCCCCTCATCGCACGCGGTACCGGCACCGGCTGGATCTCGGGGCCGCGCAACGAGGACTTCACGATCGACGTGGAGGCCGCGAAGAAGGCCATCGCCGAGCACCGCCCCGAGGTGGTCTTCATCACCTCGCCCAACAACCCCACCGGCACCGCCGTCGACGCGGACACCGTCCTCGCGCTGCACGACGCCGCCCAGGCCGCCCGGCCGTCGATGGTCGTCGTCGACGAGGCGTACGGCGAGTTCAGCCACCACCCCTCGCTGCTGCCGCTGATCGAGGGCCGCCCGAACCTGGTGCTCTCGCGCACCATGTCGAAGGCGTTCGGCGCCGCGGGCCTGCGCCTCGGCTACCTCGCCGCCGATCCGGCCGTCGTCGACGCCGTCCAGCTGGTGCGCCTGCCGTACCACCTGTCCTCCGTCACCCAGGCCACCGCGCTCGCCGCCCTGGAGCACACCGATACGCTGCTCGGGTACGTCGCGCAGCTCAAGCGTGAGCGCGACCGGCTGGTCGGCGGCCTGCGGGAGCTCGGCTTCGCCGTCACCGACTCGGACGCCAACTTCGTCCAGTTCGGCCGCTTCGCCGACAGCCACACCGCCTGGCAGCAGATCCTCGACCGGGGCGTCCTGGTCCGGGACAACGGCGTACCGGGGTGGCTGCGGGTCTCCGCGGGAACCCCGGAAGAGAACGACGCGTTCCTCGATGCGGTGCGCGAACTGAAGAAGGAGCACGACGCATGAGCCGCGTAGGCAGGGTGGAGCGGACCACCAAGGAGACCTCCGTGCTCGTCGAGATCAACCTCGACGGCACCGGCAAGGTCGATGTCGCGACCGGGGTCGGCTTCTACGACCACATGCTCGACCAGCTCGGCCGCCACGGCCTGTTCGACCTCACGGTCAAGACCGAGGGCGACCTGCACATCGACTCGCACCACACGATCGAGGACACCGCCCTCGCGCTCGGCGCCGCCTTCAAGCAGGCGCTCGGCGACAAGGTCGGCATCTACCGCTTCGGCAACTGCACCGTCCCCCTGGACGAGTCGCTCGCCCAGGTCACCGTCGACCTCTCCGGCCGCCCGTACCTGGTGCACACCGAGCCCGAGAAGATGGCGCCGATGATCGGCGAGTACGACACGACGATGACCCGGCACATCCTGGAGTCCTTCGTCGCGCAGGCGCAGATCGCCCTGCACGTCCACGTCCCGTACGGCCGCAACGCCCACCACATCGTGGAGTGCCAGTTCAAGGCGCTCGCGCGCGCCCTGCGGTACGCCAGCGAGCACGACCCGCGCGCAGCCGGGATCCTTCCGTCCACGAAGGGCGCCCTGTGACCGGCCTCAACACCGTGCTGATCGTCGTCGGCCTCTTCCTGGCCGGCGGCGTCTACTCCTTCTGGAAGCAGGGGATGCCCAAGGGCGTCGTCGTGCTTCTCGGGATCGGATCCGTGATGTGCCTGGTCGCAGGCGTCATGCGGATCCAGGGAATCTGGGACTGAGGGCAGGACTGTGAGCGAAAGCAAGAAGGTCGTCGTCTTCGACTACGGCTTCGGCAACGTGCGTTCCGCCGAGCGGGCCCTCGCCCACGTCGGCGCGGACGTGGAGATCACCCGCGACTTCGACCGCGCGATGAACGCCGACGGGCTGCTCGTCCCCGGCGTGGGTGCCTTCTCGGCCTGCATGGACGGGCTGAAGCGGGCCCGCGGCGAATGGATCATCGGCCGCAGACTGTCCGGCGGGCGTCCCGTCATGGGCATCTGTGTCGGGATGCAGATCCTGTTCGAGCGCGGCATCGAGCACGGGGTGGAGACCGAGGGCCTCGACGAGTGGCCCGGCACCGTCGGACCGCTCAAGGCCGACGTCGTCCCGCACATGGGCTGGAACACCGTCGAATCCCCCGAGGGCTCACAGCTCTTCGCCGGACTCGACCCCGAATCCCGCTACTACTTCGTGCACTCCTACGCCGCGCACGACTGGTCCCTCGAAGTCACCAACGCCAAGATCCGTGCCCCCAAGGTCACTTGGGCGACGCACGGAGAGCGGTTCGTGGCGGCCGTGGAGAACGGCGCGCTGTGGGCCACCCAGTTCCACCCCGAGAAGTCCGGCGATGCCGGCGCCCAGCTGCTGACCAACTGGATCGAGACGCTGTAATGCCGAAGCTTGAACTGCTCCCCGCCGTCGACGTCCGCGACGGCCAGGCCGTCCGCCTCGTCCACGGCGAGTCCGGCTCCGAGACCTCCTACGGCTCCCCGCTGGAAGCCGCCCTCGCCTGGCAGAGCTCCGGGGCCGAGTGGCTGCACCTCGTCGACCTGGACGCCGCCTTCGGCACCGGCGACAACCGCGCGCTGATCGCCGAAGTGGCCGGCGCCATGGACATCAAGGTCGAGCTCTCCGGCGGCATCCGCGACGACGCCTCGCTCGCCGCGGCCCTCGCCACCGGCTGCCGCCGGGTCAACCTCGGCACCGCCGCCCTGGAGACCCCGGAGTGGGTCGCCAAGGTCATCGCCGAGCACGGCGACCAGATCGCGGTCGGCCTCGACGTGCGCGGTACGACGCTGCGCGGCCGCGGCTGGACCCGTGACGGCGGCGACCTCTACGAGACGCTCGCCCGCCTCGACTCCGAGGGCTGCGCCCGCTACGTGGTCACCGACATCGCCAAGGACGGCACCCTGCAGGGCCCCAACCTGGAGCTCCTGAGGAACGTCTGCGCCGCCACCGACAAGCCCGTCGTCGCCTCCGGCGGCGTCTCCTCGCTGGACGACCTGCGGGCGATCTCCCTGCTCGTCCCGGAAGGCGTCGAGGGCGCGATCGTCGGCAAGGCGCTGTACGCGAAGGCGTTCACCCTCGAGGAGGCACTGGAGGCGGTCTCCGTATGACGGACTCCGTACGGCGCATCTCCTCCGGCGCCCCCTGGGAGGAGAAGTTCGGCTACTCCCGCGCGGTGGAGCTCCCGGGCGGCCTCGTCCTGGTCTCCGGCTGCACCTCGGTCGTGGGCGGCCAGATCTCGGCCGGCGGCCCCTACGAGCAGGCAGTCACCTCCTTCCAGGTCGCCTTCGACGCGCTGAAGCAGGCCGGCCTCGGACGCGAGGACGTCGTCCGCACCCGGATGTACATCACGCACGCCAGGGACGTCGACGAGGTGGGCCGCGCCCACAAGGAGCTGTTCGACGACGTGCGCCCCGCCGCTTCCATGATCATCGTGTCCGGCTTCGTCGACCCCAGCCTGGTCGTCGAGGTCGAGGTCGAGGCCTTCCGGGCAGGTGAGCGATGACCCTCTCCGTACGGGTCATCCCGTGCCTGGACGTCGACAACGGACGCGTCGTCAAGGGCGTCAACTTCCAGAACCTGCGCGACGCGGGCGACCCCGTCGAGATGGCCAAGCTGTACGACGCCGAGGGCGCAGACGAGCTGACCTTCCTCGACATCACCGCCTCCAGCGGCGACCGGGAGACGACGTACGACGTGGTGCGGCGCACCGCCGAGCAGGTCTTCATCCCGCTCACGGTCGGCGGCGGTGTCCGCACCCCCGACGACGTGGACAAGCTGCTACGGGCCGGGGCCGACAAGGTCGGGGTCAACACCGCGGCCATCGCCCGCCCGGAGCTGATCCGGGAGATCGCGGAGCGCTTCGGGCGCCAGGTGCTCGTCCTCTCCGTCGACGCCCGCCGCACCCCCGAGGGCACCTTCGAGGTGACGACGCACGGCGGCCGCAGGGGCACCGGCATCGACGCCGTCGAGTGGGCCCACCGGGCCGCCGAGCTCGGCGCGGGCGAGATCCTGCTCAACTCGATGGATGCCGACGGTACGAAGGACGGCTACGACACCGAGATGATCAAGGCGGTACGGGCGCACGTCACCGTTCCCGTCATCGCCTCCGGTGGTGCGGGCCGGCTGTCGGACTTCCCGCCGGCCATCGAGGCGGGCGCCGACGCGGTCCTGGCCGCGTCCGTCTTCCACTTCGGTGACCTGCGGATCTCCGAGGTCAAGGGTGCTCTCCGGGAGGCCGGACACCCCGTCCGCTGACCCCGGGGGAGGTGAGGGCCGGAAGCGAAGACCGGCAATCTCGCCGATGTGTGCGCACGGGGTGCACCGCGAGTGTGGCGACCGCCAACGAATGACGGCGGTACCCACGCGGTGCACCCCGAAAGCCCGGGACGACAGGGCCTGAAGGCTGCCGCGTTGTGGCTCCGCCACAACCGAGAGGACCCCCTCGTGCAGCACCTCCCCTCCGGCGACGTCTCCCCGCGCCGCCACCGGATGTCGAAGAGCCGCTCCCGCACCATCAAGCTCGGCCTGGCAGCCGCGGCCGCCACGGCCGGTCTGGTCACCGCGCTCATCCCCGGTGGAGCGCAGGCCGCCGCCAACCCGTACGAGCGCGGTCCGGCACCCACCAATGCGAGCATCGAGGCGAGCCGTGGGTCGTACGCGACGTCCCAGACGTCCGTGTCCTCGCTGAGTGTCCGAGGCTTCGGCGGCGGCACGATCTACTACCCGACGTCCACCTCGGACGGCACGTTCGGTGCGGTCGTGATCTCGCCCGGCTTCACCGCGTACCAGTCGAGCATCGCCTGGCTGGGAACGCGTCTGGCCTCGCAGGGCTTCGTCGTCTTCACCATCGACACCAACACGACGTCGGACCAGCCGGCCAGCCGCGGTGACCAGTTGCTCGCCGCGCTGGACTACCTCACCGAGGACAGTTCGGTCCGCACCCGGGTGGACGCCTCCAGGCTCGGTGTGATGGGCCATTCCATGGGCGGTGGCGGCACGCTGGAGGCTGCGAAGGACCGTCCGTCGCTGCAGGCGGCGATCCCGCTGACCGGCTGGAACACCGACAAGAGCTGGCCCGAGGTGAAGACGCCGACGCTGGTGATCGGTGCGGACGGCGACACGATCGCCCCCGTCGGCACGCACTCGGAACCGTTCTACAACTCGCTGCCGAGCTCGCTGGACAAGGCGTACCTGGAGCTGCGTGGAGCCACCCACTTCACCCCGAACTCGTCGAACACGACGATCGCGAAGTACAGCATCTCGTGGCTGAAGCGCTTCATCGACAACGACACCCGCTACGAGCAGTTCCTCTGCCCGCTGCCGTCGACCAGCCTGACGATCGCGGAGTACAGGGGCAACTGCCCGCACACCTCCTGACCGACAGGACCAGGGGCCGGGCCGCACCATGCGGCCCGGCCCTTCGTGCTGTCGGGCCACGCCGGCCACCGGCCGCCCGGGGCGAAGACCGGTGATATCGCCGATGTGCGCGCAGGGTGCGCACCGCGAAAGTGACGATCGTCAACGCATGACGGCGCTACCCACGCGGTGCACCCCCCGAAGGCCCCCGGACGAGGGGCCGTCGGCAGTCGCGGTGGTTCCGCCACAACCGAGAGGATCCCCAGTGCAGCAGCACCTCCCCTCCGGCGACATCTCCCCGCGCCGCCACCGGATGTCGAAGAGCCGCTCCCGCACCATCAAGCTCGGCCTGGCAGCCGCGGCCGCCACGGCCGGTCTGGTCACCGCGCTCATCCCCGGTGGAGCGCAGGCCGCCGCCAACCCGTACGAGCGCGGTCCGGCACCGAGCAACTCGAGTATCGAGGCGCTCCGCGGCTCGTACGCGACGTCCCAGACGTCCGTGTCCTCACTGAGCGTCAGAGGCTTCGGCGGTGGCACGATCTACTACCCGACGACCACCTCCGACGGCACGTTCGGTGCGGTCGTGATCTCGCCCGGCTTCACCGCCTACGAGTCGAGCATCGCCTGGCTGGGAACGCGCCTGGCCTCGCAGGGTTTCGTCGTCTTCACGATCGACACCAACACCACGGTGGACCAGCCGGCCAGCCGCGGTGACCAGTTGCTCGCCGCGCTGGACTACCTCACCGAGGACAGTTCGGTCCGCACCCGGGTCGATGCCTCCAGGCTCGGTGTGATGGGCCACTCGATGGGCGGTGGCGGCACGCTGGAGGCTGCGAAGGACCGTCCGTCGCTGCAGGCGGCGATCCCGCTGACCGGCTGGAACACCGACAAGAGCTGGCCCGAGGTGAAGACGCCGACGCTGGTGATCGGTGCGGACGGCGACACGATCGCCCCCGTCGGCACGCACTCCAAGCCGTTCTACAACTCGCTGCCGAGCTCGCTGGACAAGGCGTACCTGGAGCTGCGTGGAGCCACCCACTTCACCCCGAACTCGTCGAACACGACGATCGCGAAGTACAGCATCTCGTGGCTGAAGCGCTTCATCGACAACGACACCCGCTACGAGCAGTTCCTCTGCCCGCTGCCGTCGGCCAGCCTGACGATCGCGGAGTACAGGGGCAACTGCCCGCACACCTCGTAGCAGACGGGGGACGACGGGGCCGGGCCGCGCGTACCGCGGTCCGGCCCCGTCGTGCTGCCCGGGCCTCAGTCCTCGGCCAGGAACCGGGCGATGGACCCGGCGAAGCCCGGATCCCGTACGACGGTCAGATGGTCGCCGGGCAGCACGGTCAGCTCCGCCCCGTCGATCGCGTCGGCCAGCACCCCGGGCCGTATCGCGAGAGGATCGCTCTCGCCGGCAAGGACGAGCGTGGGGACCTTGATCCGGTCCAGCGGCAGCGCGCCCCGGTGCACCGAACGGATCTGCGCCGCCAGCGCGAACCGGTCCGAGCCCGACACATCGGCCAGCACCCGGAAACCCCGTGTCCGCTCCGGGGCGTCCGCCGCATCCTCGGCCGTGAGCGCCGCGGACACCAGCTCCGGAGGCATCGCCCGGGTGTCCAGACCACCCACCTCCACCGCGCCCGCACCGATCCCGCCGACCACGAGGCGGCTGATCCGCGTGTCGTCGGCCGCCGCGAGCAGCGCCACCACCGCGCCCATGGAATAGCCCGCGACATGCACCCGTTCCGCGCCGATGCGGTCGATCAGGAGGCGCACGTCACGGGCCATCAGCGACTCGCCGTAGTAGGTGTCGCCGTGCGGCTTGTCCGAGTCGCCGTGACCCCGCGCGTCCAAGGCGTACACCCGGCGGCCCTGCGCGACCAGTGCCCCGACGACCCCGGGGCCCTCCCAGTTCAGCCGGGCATGGGCGGCGAAGCCGTGCAGGAGCACCACCGGGGGCAGTGCGCCGGCCGGGCTCCCGGACCAAGTCCAGTACCGAAGGGTCAGACCGTCGTGTGTACGGAATTCATCAGTCATGCACCGACGTTACGGGCGGGTGCGGCACACCTGCCCGGGACTGTGCCCCCGCACAGCCCGCACCGCGTTCTGTTGGGAGCCCGCACCGCTCCGGGCCGCCCCGGGCGGGGGAGCGGACGCGAACCTTCCGACTCTGTTTACGCGGAAGTAACGTGAGAGCGTGACCCTAACGACGACCGTGCACAGTCCGCTCCGGCTGTACGGCCGCAGCGGTGAACTCGCCATCCTGGAAACTCTCTTGGGGCGGCTGCGGGCAGGGGACGGCGGAGCGCTCGTGCTCACCTCACCCCCCGGCCTCGGCCGCACCGCCCTCCTGCGCCGGGCCGCAGCCGACTACTTCGCACGACGCGAAGGGCCCGTGCTGTACGCCTCCGCCGCCCCCGCCGAGGAACGGCTGCCCTACAGCGGGCTGCACGCCCTGCTCTGCTCCGCGCAGGGCCCCCTGTCCGTCTCCCCCGACCGCGTACTGCGCACCGGGATCACCCCCGGCGGCCTGCTCGGCCTGCTGCGCGGCCTCGGCGCCGAACGGCCGCTGCTGGTCTGCGTGGACGACGCCCACGCCTGGGATCCCGACTCGCGGGCCGCGCTCGGATTCGCGGCCCGCAGACTCGGCGCGGGCAGCCGGGTCGCCGTGGTGATCGGCGCCGCCGACGAGACCGCCTTCGCCGGACTGCCCGCCCTGCGCCTCGGCCCGCTGGACGACGACGCGGCGACCGCACTCCTTGACCGGCTCACCGACGCCACGGGCGACATCGACCCGGTCGTGCGCAGCGAACTCCTGCGGGAGGCGGCCGGGAACCCCCGGCTGCTCGCCGGCCTCGTCGGGCGCCTGACCGCCGACCAGTTGGCCGGGCGCACCGCGCTTCCCTACCCGCTTCCCGGTGGCGAGAGCGTCCTCGACGCACATGCCGCCCATCTCGACGGGCTCGACCCGGACACCCACACCCTCCTCCTGCTGGCCGCGGCCGCGGAGGAACACGAACCCGACGGGGCAGGCGCGGACGCCGCCCTGCTGCTGCGGGCCGGAGCCCGCGCCGGGCTGCTCCCCGCCCACCTGGACCGCGTCCTGTTCGCACCCGCGGGCAGTGCGGGGGCACTCCAACGGGCGGGAAGCCGCGTGCACTTCAGCCACCCGCTGCTGCGCCGCGCGGTCCTGCACAGGGCGCCGACGGCCCGGCGCAGGGCCGTGCACGAACTGCTCGCCACACTGCTCACCGGGCCGGGATCGCCCCCGCTGCCCGCACTCGTCCAGCGGGCCTGCGCCGCACCCGGGCCGGACACCGAACTCGCCGGGCAGCTGGTGGCGGCGGCCGTCGCCCCCCGCCCGCACGCCGAACGGTCGGCCGCGCTCGCGCGCGCCGCCGCGCTCTCCACCGACGACGCACAGCGCGGCGCGCGCTTCGCGGCCGCCGCCGAACAGGCCCGGCTCGCAGGCGACACCGGCCGGGCCCGCGCCATGCTGGCCCGCGTCGGCGCCCACCCCGCCGGGGGTGTCGCACCCTACGTACGCGGCATGCTCGCCCTGCGCGACGGACCGGCGGCCGACGCCCGCGAGGCGCTCCTGAACGCGGCGGCACTGCTCGCGCCGCACGATCCGCGCCGTGCCCTGGACGCCCTGTTCGGTGCCGCGGAGGCCGCCTGGGCCTTGGGGGACGCCATCGCCTATCTGGACGCCATGAACCGTATCCCCGTCGCCCCGGCCGACCGGGCCATGGTCCAGTACCGCGCCGGGATGTGTGCCGTACTCGGCGGGCGCACCGTCGCGGGCCACGCCCTGCTGCGGTGCTGCCTGGACGGGGCCGACCGTGCCGAGGAACCCGACGAGCTGCTGAGGGCCGCGGTCTCGGCCCTGGTGCTCGGCGAGGTCGACGCGGCCTGCCGGACGGGGGCCCGCGCGCTCGCCGCCGTACGCACCCGTGGGCCCGAGGCCCTGCTGCCGCACGCCCTGGAGAACCTCGCGTACGCCGAACTGCGGGCCGGACGGCATGCCAGGGCCCGCGCCCACGCGCTGGAGGGCCTGCATGCCGCGCGGCGCACGGGACAGCCCAACGCGGCCACCCATCTGCACGCCGTACTGGCGCTCGCCGCCTCGGTGGAAGGGCCCGCAGAGGCATGCGCGGCCCATGCCGACGCCGCACTGGCCGGCGCGGGTCCGCACGGCCTGACCCAGGCGGCGACCCTCGCCACCTGGGCGGTGGGCCGTGCCGACCTCGCGGCCGGACGGCCCGGCGAGGCGGCTGCCCGGCTCGGGCCGCTGGTCCGGCCCGGACCGCGGATGGGGCACTTCGCCGTCCGGATGCTCGCCATCCCGTGCTACATCGAGGCGGTGGCCCTCTCCGGCCGTGCCGACGACGGCACGGACGGCCTGGCCGAGGCCGTCGAGGAGTTCGCGCTGTGGACCTCCCGGACCACCGACCCGCAGGCTCCCGCCCTACTGGCGCGCTGCCGGGCCCTCCTGGCACCTCCGGAGGAGGCCGCCGCGCGGTACGAGGAGGCGCTGGCCCACCACGACCGTGCGGGCGGCGACTTCGAGCGCGCCCGCACCCAGCTGCTCCACGGCCAGCTGCTGCGGCGCAGGCGCCGCACCCGTGAGGCCCGCGGCCCGCTGCGCGACGCCCTGGTCGCCTTCGAACGCTGCTCGGCCCGCGCCTGGGCCGACCGGGCGGGCGGGGAGCTGCGGGCGGCCGGGGAAGCGGTGGACGTGCCCGACCAGGGCGGGGCCGGGCCGCTCGCCGGACTGACCCCGCAGCAGCAGCGGATCGCCCGCTGTGTGGCGGAGGGTGCCACGAACCGTGAGGTGGCGGTGCGGCTCTCGGTGAGCCCGCGGACGGTCGACCACCACCTGCGCAACGTGTTCGCGGCGCTGGGGGTCAGGTCCAGGACCGAGCTCGCCAGGCTGCTGGACCGCTAGCGCCTCTCGTTCGGATCGTGCCAGGCCGGTTTCCGGTCCCGTCGCAGGTCCGAGGTGTGCCGCGGGCGGGCGGGACGCTCCGGCGCCGCCCGTGTTACTGCGAGGTTGCAGGACCGTGATGAGAAGAACGACGCAAACCTCTAGGTACCGACCGGGCGGTATGCCATTCTGCGGGCGTCAGGATCATTCGGTGTGCGCCCGCCCAATGGCGGGCCGGGCACGCACCGGGCCGACATATCCGCAGTCGGCCGATTCCCGGTGGAGGCCGCCATGCCACAGGTCGTACGTTCACGGATCAGGGCACTGCACGGGCCGCCCCCCGTAGCACCGCTGCCGCACCGCTTCCGTTCCCTGGCCGACCGTGAGGCCATCGCCGTACTCCACAGGGCCGCCCAGGTGCTGCTGGAGGCGCTGCCCGAGCTCACGGACCGGCTCGTCGAGCAGCTGCGGGAACAGGAGCCCGCCTACCGCACGGCCATCGAGAGCGACCCTGCCGAGATCTGGCAGGAGGTCCACCACTCACTCCGGCACAACGTCGCCTCCCTGATCCAGCCCCGGGAGTTCCGCGAGGCGGCCCACCGCACCTCCCGGTGGATCGGTGAGACCCGGGCCGAACAGGGCGTACCCCTCGACGCGGTCCTGCACGCCTTCCGGATGGGCGGGGCGATGGTCTGGCAGGACCTGGTCGACGAGACGGCGCGACGCCATCCCGAGGACATCCGGCTGCTCGTCCATGTCGCGGCGGACGTCTGGAACTTCGTGGACGAGCACTGCGGCGTGGTGGCCGAGGCGTACCGGCAGGCCGAACGGCGCCTCACCTGGCGCCGCGAGAACCAGCAGCGGCTGATGACGTCGGCCCTGCTGGACGGCACCGCCCGGATAGCCGACCTGCCGGACGCCGCGGTCATGCTGGGGCTGCCGGTGCACGGGCGGTACGCCGTGCTCGCGGTCGCCACCGCGCGCCGCGCCCCGCACGGTACGTCCCAGCCGCCGCTGACCCTCCCCGCGGGGACGCCGGTGCTCTGGCACGCGGGGGCCGACGCCGAACTCGCGATCCTGCCGCTGGGCGCCGGGCCGGTGGCGGCCGTCCCGCGCGAGGGGGACGCGGACACGGCTGTCACGGACAACGCGACGGCCGGGGCCCCGGTGCCGGACGAACTGGCCTCCGTGGCAGCCGAAATGACGGCTCCGCCCGGTACCCGGATCGGGATCAGCTCCGTGGTGGACGGGCTGGCGTCGGTCGGTGACGCGCGGCACCTTGCCGAGACCGCGCTGCGGGCCTGCCCGGCGTCCGGCGGCACCGTCCTGCTCGACGAGCACCTGCCGACCGCCCTGGTCGTCTCCTCGCCCGCGCTCGGCACCGCGCTCGCCGGCCGGGTACTCGGGCCGCTCGACCGGCTCGACCCCGCGGACCGGGACGTGCTCATCGAGACGCTGACCGCATGGCTCGACTCGGACGGTTCGGCTCAGCGTGCGGGGGCGCGGCTGTACTGCCACCGCAACACGGTCCTGAACCGGCTGCGGCGCTTCGAACAGCTGACGGGCCGCTGTCTCACACGGCCCTCCGACGCGGTCGAGGTATCCCTGGCGCTGGCGGCGCGGCGGCTGCTGGGCGGCTGAGATCGGCCCGAGAGGGGCGGGGGCTCCGCACGAGGCCCCCGCCCCTCACCTTGTGCGGGAGCACAGATCAACTCCGCGAGGGCTGTACGGGCGCCGCGCCCCGAACCCGGCGCCTGTCCCGCACCCGCCGCACCTGGTGCCCTGGTGCGCATGTCATCAGTCGCCCCTTTCGAGGCCCTCCCGACGGAGCCACCGCGGTGAGCGGCGCCGTCGACGCCCGGTCCCTGGCCGTGGTCATCTTCCTCGCGTTCGTCGCCGTGTCCCTGCTGCTCTGCGGACTCGCCGCAGCGGACCAGGACGACCCCGAGCACTTCTACGCGGGCGGCGGAGCCTCGCTCGGCCCCGTCGGCGGAGGGCTCGCCATCGCCGGGGACTACGTCAGCGCCGCCACGCTGCTCTCCACCACCGGATCCGTCGCGCTCGCCGGCTTCGACGGTGTGCTCTTCGCCCTGGCGACCGTCGCGTCGCTGGTCCTCGTCATGCGGGTCCTCGCCGAACGCCTGCGCCGAAAGGGTGTGTTCACCCTCGGCGACTTCCTCGCCGACCAGCTCGGCGACGGCTCCGTACGCCGGGCCCTGGGCGTCGCCACCCTCGTCGTACTCGCCCCGCTCCTGCTGGTTCAGCTGACCACCGCCGGACACGTCATGACGGCGATGTTCGGGCTCCCCGAAGGAGCGCTCACCGGCTGCACGGTCGCCAGCGGTGCGCTGATGGTGTGCTACTCCGCCTTCGGCGGCATGCGCGGCACCGGCTACATCCAGATCCTCAAGGTCGCCGTCGTACTGGCCGCAGTCACCCTGCTGGCGGGGCTGGTGCTCGCCCGGTTCGGCTGGTCACCGTTCGCGCTCTTCGACGCGGCCCAGGAAGGCAGCAAGGCGGGCGGCGCCTACGCGCGCCCAGGACTCCAGTTCGGCCACGGGCTCGCCGGCAGCCTCGACCTGATCGGCTTTCAGTTCACCCTCGTCCTCGGCGCGGCCTGCATGCCGCACATCATGATGCGGCTTCACCCGCTGCGCGACGGCTGGACCGCGCGCCGCGCGGGTGTCTGGGCCGTGGCCCCGGTCGCCGTCCTGTGCACCGGGATCGTCGTCGTCGGGCTCGGGGCCTCCGCCCTGCTGGGCCGGGACACCCTGCGCGCCGCCGACCCGGCCGGAGGCACCGCCCTGCTGATGGTGACCGGAGTGCTGGACCCGGGCGCCAGCGGGCCGCGCGACAGCCCGCTGTTCGCCCTCGTCGCCTGCGCCGCCTTCGCCACCACCCTGGCCGCCGTGGCCGGCATCACCCTGGCCGCCGCCTCGACCCTCGCCCGCGACTTCGCGGCGAAGGGCGCCCAGGGCGCCGGAAAGGCCTCCGACAGGGAGATCCGCAGGGCACGCCTGGCGGTGCTCGCGATCGGCTCGCTCGCCGTCCTCCTCTCGGCGTACACCCACGACCGCAACCCCCAGGTGCTGCTCTCGCTCTCGTTCGCCGCAGCGGCCTCGATCCTGCCGCCCGTCCTGCTGTACGCGCTCTTCCGCCCCGGATTCAACGCACGGGGGGTGCGCTGGACCGTGTACGGAACACTTCCGCTGATCGTCGGCCTGATGGTCCTGTCACCCGCGTTCTCCGGCACACCCATCGCGCTGTTCCCCGCATGGGACTTCCACGTGTTCCCGCTCCAGACACCGGGCCTGATCACGATCCCCGCCGGATTCCTCCTCGGCCTGCTGGGATCCAGGCCACGGCCGGACACCCCGCGGGAAGGCCCCCGGCACGGGGCCCGCTGGGTACCCGTACAGGCGGGACGTGACGCCTGACCGGCCGGTGAAAGCCTGTCTCTCCTCAGGCCGGATCAGGGAGCGGGGTCCGGCCTGATCCGGACGAGAGAGGCGCTACAGCCCCAGCTCCGCCGTGTGCAACCGGGCGAGCGCGTCCTTGTCGCCCTCCAGCTCCACCCGCGCGGCGTCCTGCCGGCCCGCGGCGAACAGCAGCAGCTCACCCGGCTCCCCGGTGACCGTCACCACCGGGGTGCCCTTGTGGGCCACCACCGTCTGACCGTCCGGGCGGCGCAGGACCAGACCCACCGGGGCCCTGCGGCCCAGCATCCGGGCCGACTTCTCGGTGCGTGACCACAGCACATCGGCGAAGACCGGGTCCAGGGTCCGCTGCGACCAGTCGGGCTGGGCCCGGCGCACGTCCTCCGCGTGGATGTAGAACTCGACCGTGTTGGCCGCCTCGTCCAACTGCTTCAGCCCGAAGGGTGACATCCGCGGCGGACCCGTACGGATGAGCTGGATCAGTTCCTCGTACGGCTTCCCGGCGAATTCGGCCTGCACCCGCTCCAGCCGGTTCTTCAGCGCACCCAGAACGATCCCGCCCGCCGCGTCCGCGCGGCGCTCACGTACCACCACATGGGCGGCCAGGTCCCGGGTCTTCCAGCCGTTGCACAGGGTCATAGCTTCGGGGCCCGCCGCTTCCAACAGGTCGGCGAGCAGAAGACGTTCACGCTTCGCATGGGTCGACATGCCCGCCAGCGTACGACCGACGCCCATGGTCCGCCCAGTGGACGCACACCCGGACGGCCGTCCCCGGCGCGGCACAATGGGGCGCATGACCAGCACGCCCGGCACCACCCCCGCCAGCAACCTCGACCCGGCCGTCGCGGCCCGCCTCAAGCGCGGACCCGACGGACTGGTCCCGGCCATCGCCCAGCAGTACGACACCGGCGAGGTGCTCATGCTCGGCTGGATGGACGACGAGGCGCTGCACCGCACCCTCACCACGGGCCGCTGCACCTACTGGTCCCGCAGCCGCCAGGAGTACTGGGTCAAGGGCGACACCTCCGGCCACATCCAGCAGGTCCGCTCCGTCGCCCTGGACTGCGACGCCGACACCGTCCTGGTGAAGGTCGACCAGACCGGTGCCGCCTGCCACACCGGTGACCGCACCTGCTTCGACGCGGACGTCCTTCCGCTCGCCCCGTCCCAGTAAGGTCAGCCGCCATGGATCTCGAGACCTTCCGCAAGCTCGCCGTCGACCGGCGCGTCATTCCCGTCAGCCGTCGGCTCCTCGCGGACGGTGACACCCCGGTCGGGCTCTACCGCAAGCTCGCGGACGAGCGCACCGGCACGTTCCTCCTCGAATCCGCGGAGAACGGCCGCACCTGGTCCCGGTACTCCTTCATCGGAGTGCGCAGCGCCGCCACCCTCACCACCCTGGACGGCCGGGCCCACTGGCTCGGCACGCCGCCCGTCGGCGTCCCCGTCGACGGCGACCCGCTGCAGGCCCTGCGCGCCACCGTCGAGACCCTGCACACCCCTCGCGACCTGGTCGGCGACGACGGCCTGCCGCCGTTCACCGGCGGCATGGTCGGCTATCTCGGGTACGACATCGTGCGCCGGCTGGAGAAGATCACCGAGCACGGCGGCGACGACCTGAAACTCCCCGAGCTGACGATGCTCCTCACCTCGGACCTCGCCGTGCTCGACCACGGGGACGGCACGGTCCTCCTGATCGCCAACGCCATCAACCACAACGACCTGGACACGGGGGTCGACGAGGCGTACGCGGACGCCGTCGCCCGGCTCGACGCCATGGAGCGGGACCTGTCCAGGCCGGTGGAGAACGCCCCCGCCGCCCTGCCGCCCTCCGAGCTCCCGCCGTACACCGCGCTGTGGGGCGGCCCCGCCTACCAGGACGCCGTCGACGACATCAAGGAACGCATCAGGGCAGGCGAGGCCTTCCAGGTCGTGCCCTCCCAGCGCTTCGAGACGCCCTGCACGGCAAGCGCCCTGGACGTCTACCGGGTCCTGCGCGCCACCAACCCGTCGCCGTACATGTACCTCCTGCGCTTCGACGGCTTCGACGTCGTCGGCTCCAGCCCGGAAGCGCTCGTCAAGGTCGAGGACGGCCGGGCCATGGTCCACCCCATCGCCGGGACCAGGCACCGCGGCGCCACCCCGCAGGAGGACCAGGCACTCGCCGACGAGCTCCTCGCCGACCCGAAGGAACGCGCCGAGCACCTCATGCTCGTCGACCTCGGCCGCAACGACCTGGGGCGGGTCTGTGAACCCGGCAGCGTCGAGGTCGTCGACTTCATGTCCGTCGAGCGGTACTCGCACGTGATGCACATCGTCTCCACCGTCACCGGACGCGTCGCCGAGGGCCACAAGGCCTTCGACGTCCTCACCGCGTGCTTTCCCGCGGGCACCCTCTCCGGCGCGCCCAAGCCGCGCGCCATGCAGATCATCGAGGAGCTCGAACCGACCCGCCGGGGGCTGTACGGCGGCTGCGTCGGCTACCTCGACTTCGCGGGTGACTCCGACACCGCCATCGCCATCCGGACGGCCCTGCTCCGCGACGGCACCGCGTACGTCCAGGCGGGAGCGGGCGTCGTCGCCGACTCCGACCCGGTCGGCGAGGACACCGAGTGCCGCAACAAGGCCGCAGCGGTGCTCCGCGCCGTGCATACGGCGAACCGGCTCCGGTCCCACTGAGGCGGTAAGGGATAGTGGGGTACGTGAGTGCTGTCCCCGTACCCCAGCCCCGTGCCCGTGCCGCCTCCGCGCCCGACAGCGCAGGCAGCCGCCGCAGCCTGGGCGCCGGCCTGCTCCTCGGGGCCGCCGGCGCCACCGTCGTCCTCCTCGCCTCAGGGCAGAAATGGGCCGAGGGCACGGCAGCCGTCGGAGGCGGAACCCTGCCCCTGACCGCGGACGGCCAGGACGTCACAGGCCTCCCGGCGGCCCTGGCCGTCGTCGGCCTGGCCGCCCTGGTAGCCGTCTTCGCCGTCCGGGGCGGCGGCCGGACGATCGTCGCCGGACTGCTGGCACTCAGCGGTCTCGGCGCCGGCCTGAGCTCCTACGCGGGCGCCTCCGACAGTGCAGCCCTCGACGAGAAGGCCGCCCGCACCACCGGCAACACCTCGGCCACCATCGACGCGCTCAGCCACACCGCCTGGCCGTACGTCACGGCCGCCGGCGGCCTGCTGATCCTGCTCGCCGGACTGCTCGCCCTGCGGTACGGCAGCCGGTGGCCCGCCATGTCGGGGCGGTACGAGCGCGACGGCACCCCGCGCCCCCGCAAGGCCGCTCCCGCAGCCCCGGATCCCGACCGGCCCGAGGACCTGTGGAAGGCCCTGGACCGCGGCGAGGACCCGACGCGCGAGGCATGACCCCCCGGCTCCGGTCCACCCGCACGTACGGGACAATGGCAGCGAGCTTTCTGCACAGCGATACCTTCAGCGCAACACCAACGAGGAGCAACTCATGGCGGGCAGCAGCCACGGACACACCCCGGCCGCCTGGACCGGTGTCATCATCGCCTTCATCGGCTTCTGCATCGCAGGCCTCTTCATGGTCGCGGCGAACCCGCTCGGCTTCTGGGCCGGACTCGCCGTCATCGCCGTCGGCGGACTCGTCGGTCTCGCCATGAAGGCCGCGGGCCTCGGCATGCCGAAGGAGTCGGCGGAGCTGGCGGCGGCCAGGGCCCGTGCGGGAGAGGCCCAGACCACCTCCTGACCGCACACCGGTGCACAGACACGACGCGAGGCGCAGCCCGGACCGGGCTGCGCCTCTCCGTACGAGCGGGGACAATCAGCGCGTGGACGCCTCAGCTTCTCCCGCCGCCCCGGACCCGGCCCCCGTACCGGGCACCCCCGGACCGCCGCACCCCCGCCCTGCCGCGGCCGGACCCGTGCTCCCCCCTGCCGCCGCGCCGGTGACACGGCTCAGGAGGCTCGCCGCCCCGGCCGGTGCGATGGCGGTCGTCGTCGGCGCCTTCGGCTACGTGGCCACGGTCGATCCCAACGAACCGGGCCACTACCCGGTCTGCCCCATGCTCCGCTTCACCGGAGTGTTCTGCCCCGGCTGCGGCGGGCTGCGCAGTGCCCACGCCTTCGCCCACGGCGACATCGCCGCAGCCCTCGGCTCAAATGCCCTGGCCGTCGTCGGCTACGCCGTCTTCGCCGTGGTCTGGCTGCTCTGGATGGTCCGCGCGAGCCGGGGCGAGCCGCTTCGGATCTCACTCTCCCCCGCCTACCTGTGGGGGGCCGGCGCGGTGCTGCTGATCTTCTCCGTCGTCCGGAATATGCCGTTCGGGTCAGGCTTGGCACCCTGAATGCCCAGGTAGTGGGACGTACCGCCGCCGGATGCGAGCCCATCGCCCTCCTGCGGATACCATCGAGATGGCTGATCCTGTTCCCTCATACACCGTTCCGGAAGGGGGCCGCTCGCGTGAGTGTGCTCGACGAGATCATCGATGGCGTTCGCGCCGACCTCGCAGAGCGGCAGGCGCGCGTCAGCCTCGACGAGCTCAAGGAACGCGCAGCCCGCGCTCCTCGGGCCAAGGACGGAGTCGCCGCCCTGCGAGGCGAGGGCGTGACCGTCATCTGCGAGGTCAAGCGCTCCAGCCCTTCCAAGGGGGCCCTTGCCGCAATCGCCGACCCCGCCGCGCTCGCCGCGGACTACGAGGCCGGCGGCGCGTCCGTCATCTCGGTCCTCACCGAGGAGCGCCGCTTCGGCGGCTCCCTCGCAGACCTGGAGGCCGTCCGCGCCAAGGTGGACATCCCGATCCTGCGCAAGGACTTCATCGTCACCTCGTACCAGCTGTGGGAGGCACGCGCCTACGGCGCCGACCTCGC
Source organism: Streptomyces sp. NBC_00887 (assembly GCF_045207585.1). Taxonomy (NCBI): domain Bacteria; kingdom Bacillati; phylum Actinomycetota; class Actinomycetes; order Kitasatosporales; family Streptomycetaceae; genus Streptomyces; species Streptomyces sp. NBC_00887. The sequence continues at coordinate 2,041,088 of NZ_CP108788.1, read as the reverse complement.
CCTGCTGATCGTCGCCGCCCTCGACCAGGAGGCCCTCGTCTCCCTGATCGAGCGCGCCGAGTCGATCGGCCTGACGCCGCTCGTCGAGGCGCACGACGAGGAGGAGGCGGAGCGTGCCGTGGACGCCGGAGCGAAGATCATCGGTGTCAACGCGCGCAATCTGAAGGACCTCAAGGTCGACCGCTCCACCTTCGAGCGCGTCGCCCCCGAGATCCCCGACCACATCGTCAAGGTCGCCGAGTCCGGCGTCCGGGGCCCGCACGACCTCATCGCCTACGCCAACGCGGGCGCCGATTCGGTGCTCGTCGGAGAGTCCCTGGTCACCGGCCGGGACCCGCGGTCCGCGGTCGCCGACCTGGTCGCCGCGGGCGCCCACCCGGCCCTCCGGCACGGACGGGGCTGACCCGCACCGTGCCCGACTGTCCCGCGCCCCGCGTCCGGCCGGGCCTGCGCCCCGCCGGGGCGACGGCCCGGGACCCCCACGCGCCCCTGGCCCGCGGCTGCAGGCCGCGGGGCTGCCGCGCCCCCGCCCGCCGGGTGCACGGCCGCCGCGTCCGGTACGTGATCGGCGACGAACCGGGACAGGTCAACGGCATGCGATGGCGCACGGGGTCCGCGCCGTAGCGAGCCCCGGCCGTCGCACTCCTCCCCCCACGGGGAGGTCCGCACGCCCTACCGCACCGACCGCTCGACGGCCGGCGCGGTGCTCCGCCCACGGCGCATACGGTGAACCCACCCGTTGCAACGTCGAGGAGCACGTCGCATGTCGTCCGACTTCTTCATTCCGGACCCCGAGGGTCTGATTCCCAGCGCCGAGGGGTACTTCGGTGCGTTCGGTGGCAAGTTCATCCCGGAGGCGCTCGTCGCCGCCGTGGACGAGGTGGCCGTCGAGTACGACAAGGCCAAGGCCGATCCCGCCTTCGCCGCCGAGCTCAACGAGCTCATGGTCAACTACACGGGCAGGCCCAGCGCGCTGACCGAGGTCCCGCGCTTCGCCGAGCACGCCGGCGGCGCCCGGGTCTTCCTCAAGCGGGAGGACCTGAACCACACCGGCTCACACAAGATCAACAACGTGCTGGGCCAGGCGCTGCTCACCAAGCGGATGGGCAAGACGCGTGTGATCGCGGAGACCGGCGCCGGTCAGCACGGTGTCGCGACCGCGACCGCGTGCGCCCTCTTCGGCCTCGAGTGCACCATCTACATGGGCGAGATCGACACACAGCGCCAGGCGCTGAACGTGGCCCGGATGCGGATGCTCGGCGCCGAGGTCATCGCCGTGAAGTCCGGCTCCAGGACCCTCAAGGACGCCATCAACGAGGCCTTCCGCGACTGGGTCGCCAACGTCGACCGCACGCACTACCTCTTCGGCACGGTCGCCGGTCCGCACCCCTTCCCGGCGATGGTCCGCGACTTCCACCGGGTCATCGGCGTCGAAGCCCGCCGCCAGATCCTGGAGCGGGCCGGCCGGCTGCCCGACGCGGCCGTCGCCTGCGTCGGCGGCGGCTCCAACGCCATCGGCCTCTTCCACGCCTTCATCCCGGACGACAGCGTCCGGCTGATCGGCTGCGAGCCCGCCGGACACGGCGTCGAGACCGGCGAGCACGCCGCGACCCTGACCGCGGGTGAGCCGGGAATCCTGCACGGCTCACGCAGTTACGTCCTCCAGGACGACGAAGGCCAGATCACCGAGCCCTACTCGATCTCGGCCGGCCTCGACTACCCGGGCATCGGCCCCGAGCACGCCTACCTCAAGGACGTCGGCCGCGGCGAGTACCGCGCGGTGACGGACGACGCAGCCATGCAGGCGCTGCGCCTCCTCTCCCGCACCGAGGGAATCATCCCGGCCATCGAGAGCGCGCACGCGCTGGCCGGCGCGCTGGAGGTCGGGCAGGAACTCGGCAAGGACGGGCTGATCCTGATCAACCTGTCCGGCCGGGGCGACAAGGACATGGACACGGCCGCACGGTACTTCGGCCTGTACGACTCCGAGGGGGAGAAGTGAGCGGCAACCGAGAGCTTCTCGATTCGGCACTGGCCAGGGCGGCATCCGAGGACAGGGCCGCACTCATCGCGTACCTGCCCGGCGGCTTCCCGACGGTCGACGGCGGCATCGAGGCGGTCAAGGCCGTCGTCGCGGGCGGCGCCGACATCGTCGAGGTGGGCCTCCCGCACAGCGACCCGGTGCTCGACGGGCCGGTCATCCAGACCGCCGACGACATCGCGCTGAAGGGCGGCGTCAAGATCGCCGACATCATGCGCACGGTCCGTGAGGCCTACGAGGCCACCGGCGTCCCGATCCTCGTCATGACGTACTGGAACCCCATCGACCGGTACGGCGTGGACCGCTTCACCGCCGAACTCGCCGCGGCCGGCGGAGCCGGGTGCATCCTGCCCGACCTGCCGGTCCAGGAGTCCGGACTGTGGCGCGAGCACGCCGAGAAGCACGGCCTCGCCACCGTCTTCGTCGTCGCGCCGAGCAGCAAGGACGCCCGCCTCGCCACGATCACGGCAGCGGGCTCGGGCTTCGTGTACGCCTCCTCGCTCATGGGGGTCACCGGCACCCGTGAATCGGTCGGCGAGCAGGCCCAGGAGCTGGTGCGCCGCACCCGCGCCACCACGGACCTGCCGGTCTGCGTCGGGATCGGGGTCTCCACCCGCGAGCACGCCGAACAGGTCGCCGGCTTCGCCGACGGCGTGATCGTCGGCTCGGCCTTCGTCAAGAGGATGCTGGACGCCCCCGACGCGGCAGCAGGACTCGCGGCCGTCCGCGCACTGGCCGGCGAGCTGGCCGAAGGTGTTCGAAAGCGCCGATAGTGATCGTCACCCGTACGGGTGGACATGGGACCGGGGAGGCGCTCACGTGCCTCCCCGGTTCGTTTGCGCGGTGTGAGCGACAAGAACCATGAGCCGAAGAGAGCCGCACGCGAGCGGCTCGTACAGCAGCGTGAGCTGGACCGGGCGCGGGAGCGCCGCAGGCGCACGCTGATCGTCGCGACCGCCGTGGTGGGCGTCCTGGCGCTGGCCGCCGTGATCGGCCTGATCGCCGCCAACGCGGGAAAGAACGACACGGACAGCGAGGCCGGACCCGCGGTCACGCCGTCCGGGGCGACGGGCAAGGACGGTCTGGCCCTCCAGGTCGGGGCGGACGACGCGCCGTCCACGCTCACGATCTGGGAGGACTTCCGCTGCCCCGTCTGCGCCCAGTTCGAGGAAGCCTTCCGGGGCACGATCGCGGAGCTCGCCGACAGCGGCCAGATCAAGGTGGAGTACCACCTGGCCACGATCATCGACGGCAACCTCGGCGGCAGCGGATCACTGCGGGCCGCCAACGCCGCGGCCTGCGCCCAGGACGTCGGCAAGTTCGCCCCGTACCACGACGTGCTCTACCGCAATCAGCCGCCGGAGACCGACGACGCCTTCGGCGAGAACAGCAAGCTGATCGAGCTCGCCGGCACCGTGGACGGACTGGACACGCCCGCCTTCCGCAGCTGCGTGGAGGACGGCACGCACGACAGCTGGGTCGAGAAGTCGAACACCGCCTTCGGTAAGGGCGGGTTCCAGGGGACTCCCACCGCGCTGCTCAACGGTGAGTCGATCTTCCCCAAGAAAGGAACCGAGGAGATCTCCGTGGCGAATCTCAAGAAGTGGGTGGCGGAGGCCAACAAGGGCAAGGAACCGGGCACGGTCGGGGCGACGCCCTCGGGCTCGAAGCCGTCCTGAGGGCCCGGCCCGTTACCCAGAAGTTGCCGGACGGCTTGCCTCACGTCCCGTCCGGCAAGGTAGCGTCGACCCCGTCATGAACCTTGCCTTCATTCCCAGCCCGTCGACCGGCGTGATCGAGCTCGGCCCGATCCCGCTCCGCGGCTACGCGTTCTGCATCATCATCGGTGTCTTCGTCGCCGTCTGGTTCGGCAACAAGCGCTGGATCGCCCGCGGCGGGCGAGCCGGCACCGTTGCCGACATCGCCGTCTGGGCCGTGCCCTTCGGCCTCGTCGGCGGCAGGCTCTACCACGTCGTCACCGACTACCAGCTGTACTTCAGCGACGGTGAGAACTGGGTCGACGCCTTCAAGATCTGGGAAGGCGGCCTCGGCATCTGGGGCGCGATCGCGCTCGGCGCCGTCGGCGCCTGGATCGGCTGCCGCCGCCGCGGGATCCCGCTGCCCGCCTGGGCCGACGCGCTCGCACCCGGTATCGCCCTCGCCCAGGCGATCGGCCGCTGGGGCAACTGGTTCAACCAGGAGCTGTACGGCAAGCAGACGGACCTGCCGTGGGCGGTGAAGATCAGCGAAGGCCCCAACCGGGTGGCGGACACCTACCACCCGACCTTCCTGTACGAGTCGCTCTGGTGCATCGGTGTCGCACTCCTGGTCGTCTGGGCGGACCGCCGGTTCAAGCTCGGACACGGACGGGCGTTCGCGCTGTACGTGGCGGCCTACTGCACGGGCCGTGCCTGGATCGAGTACATGCGCGTCGACGAGGCCCACCACGTGCTGGGACTGCGGCTCAACGTGTGGACCGCGATCATCGTCTTCGTCCTCGCGGTGACGTACTTCGTGATCTCGGCGAAGCTGCGCCCCGGACGCGAGGAGATCGTCGAACCCGCCGCGGTGGACCTGTCGAAGGACAGCGGCAAGGACAGCGGGTCGGCAGACTCCGCCGAGGGCGCAGACAGCCCCGAGGCCGCCGACCCGTCGGACGCCGCCGACGCGCAGGCGAAGGAGCCCGAGGGCGACGACGCCCCGCAGACGGCCGACAAGAGCTGACGCACCCGGAACCACCCGAAGGGGCCGCCGGACCACACAGGTCCGGCGGCCCCTTCGCGTACCCCGGCACCCGGGCCGAACGGGCTCACGCCACGCGTCCCGCCAGCGCCAGAGTCCTCCGCGCGGTCGCCACCACCGCCGCGTCGACGAACCTCCCGTCCGGCAGGGCCATCGCCCCCGCCTGTGCCCGTGACGCCTCCACGATCTGCTCCGCCGCCTCGACCTCCCGCGACGTCGGCCGGAACGCCCGCTCGATGACGGGCAGCTGCCGGGGATGGATCGCCGCACGCCCGAGCAGTCCCAGGCCCCGCCCGTGGGCACAGGACGACCGCAGCCCGGACAGGTCCTTGACGTCCGTGAACACCGACATGGCGGGCGGATCGAGCCCCGCCGCCCGTGCGGCGACCACGAGACGGCTGCGCGGCCAGTCGAGCCCCGCATCGTCCCGCACTCCCAGGTCGGCCTTGAGATCCGCCTCGCCCAGTGCCACACCCCGCACGTCGTGATGGGCGCTGGCGATCGAGTACGCGTGCTCGATGGCCATGGCCGACTCCAGCAGCGGGTACAGCGCGACCCCCGGTGCCAGCGCCGCGACATGGTGCACCGAAGCCGCATGGGTGATCTTGGGGAGCCGCATCCCGGACAGGCCCGGAAGCCCTGCCAGAGCCTTGACGTCATCCTCGCCGTGGACCCGGACATGGACCGCTACGGCCGACGCGTCGGCCGTAGCGGGATCGGTGAGGAGCTCCGCGGTCGCCGCCCGCGCGTACTCCTTGCGGTCCGGCGCGACCGCGTCCTCCAGATCGACGATCACCACGTGCGCACCCGAGCCGAGCGCCTTGCGGACCACCTCCGGGCGGTCCCCGGGCACGTACAGCCAGGTCAGCGCCACCGCCCTGGTGCTCACAGCGCCCCCTCGTCCCGCAGGGCCGCGATGCTCGGGGCCGACAGGCCGAGCCCCTCCAGGATCTCGTCCGTGTCCGCGCCGTGCGGCCGACCGGCCCAGCGGATCTCCCCGGGCGTCTCCGAGAGCCGGAACAGGACGTTCTGCATCCGCAGCGGCCCCAGCTCGGGGTCGTCGACCTCGGTGATCGTGCCCAGCGCCCGGTACTGCGGATCCTCCATCACGTCCCGTACGTCCTGGATCGGAGCGATCGCGGCCTCCGCCTTCTCGAACGCCGACACGGCCTCCTCCCGAGTGCGCCGGGCGATCCAGTGGCCGACCGCCTCGTCGAGTTCGTCGGCGTGCTCGGCGCGCGTGGTCCCGGCGGCGAACCACGGTTCGTCGATCAGGTCCGGGCGTCCCACCAGCCGCATCACGCGCTCGGCGACCGACTGGGCCGAGGTCGAGACGGCGACCCAGTGGCCGTCGGAGGTCCGGTAGGTGTTGCGCGGGGCGTTGTTGCGGGAGCGGTTTCCCGTACGCGGCTGGACGTAGCCCAGCTGGTCGTACCAGAGCGGCTGCGGCCCCAGGACGGTCAGGATCGGCTCGATGATCGCCATGTCGACCACCTGCCCCGCCCCGGTGCGGTCGCGCCCGGCCAGGGCCGTCATCACCGCGTACGCCGTGGCGAGCGCCGCGATCGAGTCGGCGAGCCCGAACGGCGGCAGGGTCGGCGGCCCGTCCGGCTCACCGGTCACGGCGGCGAAGCCGCTCATCGCCTCCGCGAGCGTGCCGAAGCCGGGCCGGTGCGCGTACGGGCCGAACTGGCCGAAGCCGGTGACCCGGGCCAGTACCAGCCGCGGATTGACGGCGCGCAGTTCCTCCCAGCCCAGGCCCCAGCGCTCCAGTGTCCCCGGCCGGAAGTTCTCGATGATCACGTCGGTGTCCGCCGCCAGCCGCAGCAGCACATCCCGGCCGCCCGGGCTGGACAGGTCGAGCGTCAGGGTGCGCTTGTTGCGGCCGAGCAGTTTCCACCACAGGCCCACCCCGTCCTTCGCGGGACCGTGCCCGCGCGAAGGGTCGGGCCTGCGCGGATGCTCGACCTTGATGACCTCGGCGCCGAAGTCGCCGAGCATCGTGGCCGCGAGCGGTCCCGCGAACAGGGTGGCGATGTCCAGGACCCGCAGGCCGACCAGAGGTGCGGTCGTCGTACTCATGCGGCATCGATCTCGCTGCGGTAGGGCATGGACGTGGAGGCACCGGGTCTCTGTACGCAGAGCGCCGCGGCCGAGGACGCCCAGGCCAGCGCCTCGGGGACGGCCCTGCCCTCGCCGAGCGCCACGGCCAGCGTCCCGACGAACGTGTCACCCGCGCCTGTCGTGTCGACGGCGGTCACCTCGGGCGCCGGGAACAGGACGGCTTCGCTTCCCCTCGCCGCGTACAGGCACCCCTTCCGGCCGAGCGTGATCACCACCTCAGGGACCTGCCTGAGCAGGACCTCCGCGGCCGCGTGCGGTTCGTCGCACCCGGACAGCGCCGCCGCCTCGTGCTCATTGGGGATCAGCAGGTCGACGGCGTCCAGGAGTTCGGACGGCAGCAGCTGTACGGGGGAGGGGGTGAGGATCGTCCGTACCCCCCGGGCCTTCGCGGCCCGCGCGGCCTCGGTCACCGCGGAGAGCGGGAGTTCCAGCTGGAGGAGCAGCAGACCCGCGGCGGCGATGGCGGCGTGCTCGCCCGGGCCGAGCGCGGTGACGGTGCCGTTGGCGCCGGGGATCACCACGATCGCGTTCGCCCCCTCGTCGTCGACGACGATGTGGGCGGTGCCGCTGGGACCGGCGGCGGTGTGCAGCAGGTCCGTGTCCACGCCCGCGTGCTCCAGATTCGTCCGCAGCCGCGAGCCGAACTCGTCGGTCCCCACCGCGCCGATCATCACCACCTCGCCGCCGGCGCGGGCCGCTGCGACGGCCTGATTGGCCCCTTTGCCGCCGGGCACGGTCCGCAGCTCCCGCCCGGTGACGGTCTCCCCGAGCGCGGGCGCCCGGGCGACGTAGGTGACTAGGTCCATGTTGGTGCTGCCGAGCACCGCGATCGCTGTCATGGGCGGCATACCTCCTGGTGGGTCAGTTCGGCGAGGGTGTCGAAGCCGATGGAGTCGAAACCGGGGACGGACGTGGCGAGCCGGTTCTTCAGCGGGGCGGTCCAGTGGTCGGGCAGCGCGGCCGGCCGGCCGGCCAGCAGCCCCGCGAGCGAACCGGCCGTCGCACCGTTGGAGTCGGTGTCCCAGCCGCCGGACACGGCGCAGCCGATGGATCGGCCGAAGTCACCGTCGGCGTGGGTGAGCGCTGCGGCGAGCACCGCGGCGTTGGGCAGGACGTGCACCCAGTGGTGGGTCGCCCCGTAGGCGGCGTGGAGCCGGTCCACGACCGTGTCGAAGTCCGGTTCGGCACGGGCGCTCGCGATCCCGAGGCGCACCGCGTGCGCGTACCGGGAACGGGGCGGCACCACGCGCAGTCCCGCCGCGAGACACCCGTGCACATCCGTCTCGCCGCCGGCCGCCTCGGCGAGTGCGGCCGCGGTGAACATGGCCCCGTACACCCCGTTGGCCGTGTGGGTGAGCACCGCGTCCCGGTGTGCCTGCTCGGCGGCGGCGGCCGGGTCGGCCGGGTGCGTCCAGCCGTGCACATCGGCCCGGATCCGGGCGCCGATCCACTCGCGGAAGGGATTGCGGTAACGGGCGGTCTCCGGCGGCTCGATGCCGTCGAGGAGATTGCGGTACGCGACGCGCTCCGCGGTGAAGAGCCGGCCGGCCGGGAGCGCGTCGAGCCAGAGCCGGGCGAGGTCGGCCGTGCTGAAGGCGCGTCCGTGGCGCTGGAGCAACAGCACGGTGAGCAGAGGGTGATTGAGGTCGTCGTCCTCCGGCATCCCGTCGATGTTCTCGGCGAGGGAGGTGCCGGCCGAACGGCGGTTCCAGGGGTAGGCGGCGGTCAGTTCGCCGGACAGGCCACGGGCCGTGAACCAGGTGCCGAGCGGCCAGTTGCCGGTGGCCTGCGCGAGGGAGCGGATGCCGGCGAGGGGCAGCTTCTCCACGGGCTTGCCGAGCAGGCAGCCCGCGGCCCGGCCCAGCCAGGCCGCGTGCAGCCGCTCGGGCCCGAGAGCGACGGGCCGGGTGAGGGGGGCCGGCCAGCGGGGGCAGGCATCCCGGATCGCCGCCAGGTCTGTCGGCTCGACTTCCGACAGCGGGCTCTCCAGCAGGGCGAGTTCGTCGAGCAGCCGGGCGGCCAGGGCGCGCATCCGGGGTGCCGGGGGATGCTTCGAGACGCCCGCGCGCTCCGGGGCGGGGGCGCCGCCGGCCCCGTACCAGCGCTCCTCGATGTCCCGGGCGTCCCGGCCGTCCTGTGCCGCCTGCCGCAGCTCGTGACCGACCAGGTCCTCGGGCTGAACCCACGTCAGCCGTACGGTCATCGCGGGCCGGCCAGCGTCGCGAACGCCGTCTCGTGGGCCCGGCGGCGCGCCGTGTCCCGTACGAACATCTCGCGGGCCACCTCCGTCAGGACCCGTGCCGGGGCGTGCAGATCGAGGCGGCTGGCGTCGGCGACGGTTTTCACCCAGGCGGCGGGGATGGCCCGCTCGCCGTGGAGCGCGCCCGCGATCGCGCCGCTCATCGTCGCGATCGAGTCGCAGTCCCGGCCGTAGTTGACCGAACCGAGCACCGTGCGGCGGTAGTCGCCCCCGCCCACGAGCAGCATGCCGAGCGCGACCGGAAGCTCCTCGATGGAGTGCAGCCGGGAGGGCCGCCGGGCACCGAGCGAGGGGGCGCGGTATTCGGGGCCCACCGTGTCGAAGGGGGCCACGGCCTCGCGCAGGGGCACCAGCGCGGACTCGAAGTCGCTGTACCCGGTGGCCACGTCGCACACCGCCTCGATCGCCGCCCGCGTCCCGTCCTTGGCCAGGGCCAGACAGGTTCCGACGACGGAGGAGGGCGTGGCGTCCGGGGTGCAGGCGGCCGCGACCGCGGCGGCGAGGACGCCGGCCGCCTCCCGTCCGTACGAGGACTGGTGCGCCCCCGCGACATCCAGCGCCTCCGCGTACGCGGCCTCGGGGTGGGCGGCGTTCACCAGGCCGACCGGCGCCATGTACATCGCCGCCCCGCAGTTCACGATGTTCCCCGAGCCCGCCTCGCGCGGGTCGGCGTGGCCGTAGTGCAGCCGCGTGACGATCCACTTCTCCGCGAGGAAGATCCGCTGCAGCGGCAGCGCCTCCGCCTCCAGCTCCGGGATCCAGCGGGGACGGGACATCAGATCCGGTACGAGGTGGTCCGCGACGGCGTACGCGTCCAGGTGGTCGCGCACCGTGCCGTAGACCCGCACCAGCGCATGCGTCATCAGGGTGTCGTCGGTGACGTGCCCGTCGCCCTTGTGGTACGGGGCGATGGGGCGCGCGGTGCGCCATTCGTCGCCGTGCCAAGGGCCGACGACGCCGTTCACCCGGCCGCCGTGGCGCTCGGCGATCTGCTCCGGGGTCCAGCCCTCGACGGGGCCGCCGAGCGCGTCACCGACGGCGGCGCCGACGAGTGCGCCGGTGATCCGTTCATCCAGGGTGAGCGTCGTGGTGGTCGTATCTGCCGAGAACGGTTCGGGTGTTTTGAGTGTCATTCCGGGATTGTCCACCCGTGGTGGCCGGTTCCGTGGCTGCCAGCAGCCCGGCGAGTTCGATGAGATCGGTGCCGGCGAGGCGGGGCAGCGCACACCCCGCGAGCGTGCGGCAGGCCTCGCGCCAGCCCGCGGGGATCGTGCCGGTCCCGCCCAGTGCCCCGGTCAGCGCCCCGGCGAGGGCGGGCGCGGAGTCGGCGACCCGGGACAGGCAGGCGGCCGCGGGCACCGCCTGGGCGATCTCGCCCCGGGCCGCGGTCGCCAGGGCGAGGGCGACCGGCACGGTCTCGGCCGCGGCGATCCCGTAGCTGTAGACGTGGTCGACGATCTGGTGCTCCAGAACGGGGACCAGGGCGAAAGCGCCCGCAGCCTCGTCGGCGAACTCCCGGGCCAGGCGCACGGCGTGGACGGCGTTGCGGGCGATCTCGGTTCCCTCGGGCAGCTGTTCCAGCGCGGCGTTCACCGCGGTGTCGACGTCCGCCCCCGCGAGCGCCTCGGCGATCGCGGCGGCGATGGCACGGGCACCGTGCACCCCGTCGCCGTCCTGCGTGAACCGGGCGTCGAACTCGGCGAGCCCGGCCGCCGCAGTGGGATCGCCCGGGTGCACGACCGCGAGGACGGCGGCCCTGACGCAGGCCGCGTCGTCGAAGTAGTGCGGGTTGTCGTGCCCGGTGGCGGGCGGGCGCAGCCCGGCGGCGAGGTTGCCGAGGCCGGCCCGTACGGAGATGCGGGCCCGGAGCGGAAGAACGGCGGACTCGACCTCCGGCGCCCGGGCACTCGCGGCGGCGACCTTCGCGGCCAGGGCGTTCCAGGACCGGTCGATCGCGTCCCGCATCCGGTGGCCGGGGGAGAGGCCGGGCGCGTGGTCGGCCGCGGCGGCCAGCACGGCCCGGGCGGCGAACGCGGCCCACTCGGCATCGTCGGACGGACCGAGCCTGAGGGGCTCGGGCGGCTGGTTGAGGGCGATGGGCACGGGCAGCGTCGTCGTCGCGTTCTGCTCGGCGAAGGTGTCCAGCTCCCGGGTGAGCCGCCGGGTCCACTCGGGCATCCGCGCCGCCCGGTGCCGCGCGGCGGGCCACCCGGCGGCGTCCCCGGCCGCCAGTCCGAGCAGCAGCCCCTCGATCCGGGCCTGCCGGCCGGGTGCGGTGCACACCCGCGGGCCCCTGGCCGACGGGCTGCCGGAGGAAGGACGGGCGGCCGGATCGGCCGCGATGCGGATGGCGACGCGGTGGGGGGCCGCGTCCGGCGGGGCCGCGTGGCCCGGACCCGCGGGCTCCGGGGCCGTCGGAGCAGCCGCGGCTCGGGGCGCGTGTCCCCGGTCGGCCGTGGGCGCGCCGGAGCGCCTGCCCGGCTCCGGGCGGGAAGAGGACTCCGGGGCGGGTGAGGCGCCCCCGGCGGCCCCGTGCGCGGCGGTCATCGGGTCGCTCCGTGGCCGGTGGCGGCGGGGGCCGCGGGCGTGGCCGCAGGTGCGGAACGCGCAGTGCCGGGCTCGTCCCGTGGAGGCGGTCCGGCCGGCTCGTACCAGGAGGGGGTGGGGCGATCCCGGGCCGGTGTGCCGCCCGCCGCCCCGGGCGGCGCACCCGGCGTGTCCTCCGTGTCGTCCGGGGTCAGCAGCTCCGCGATGTCCAGGACGTGGTACCCGCGCATCGACGGCAGGCAGCTGCCCCGCACCGGGCCGATCTTCGACGCCCACTCCTGGGGGATGGCGGACGCCCCGTGCAGGGCGCCAGCCAGCGCACCCGCCACCGCCGCCGTCGTATCGGCGTCCCGGCCCATGTTCACGGCCGTCAGCACCGCCGTACGGAAGTCGCCCCGCGCCGCGGTGAACGCGCCGAAGGCCAGCCCCACCGCCTCCGGTGCCAGGTCCGTCCACGGGTAGCCGCCGATCACCACCGCGGAGCGCACAGCGCGTTCCCTCGCCAGCCGGTCCGGGTAGGGGCGCTGTGCGGCCGTGACCGCGCGCCGCAGCGAACGGGCGGTCCAGGAGTCCATCGGTACGACCGAGAGCGCGGCGGCGATCACCGAGGCGAGCCCGGCCCCCACCATCGCGGCGGCCACCCCGGCCGCGACCGCCTGGCCGCCGTAGATGCCCTCCCCCTCATGGCTGACCCGGCCGTCGACCGCCACCAGCCGGGCAGCCTCGGTGGGCCGGCCGGCCGCGAACACGCCGAACGGTGCCGCCCGCATCGCGAGGCCGTCGCTCCAGGCATGCCGGTGCTGGGCGGAGATCGGGGCGGCGAGACCGCGCCGCAGGTTCTCCAGCGTGCCGCGCTCACTGAACCCCGCGCCGCGGAACGGACCCTCGTCGAGGTCGGCGATCCAGTGGTGCCAGGCACGCTCGACGTGCGGAACCGTCAGCGCCGAACCGTGTCTGGCCAGCAGCAGTCCCGAGAAGATCGCGTACTCGGTGTCGTCCGTTCCTGCCGGGTCGTCGCTGACGAAACCCTCGATCCGGCCCCACCGGCGTCGGATCTCGGACGGCCGCATGTTCTCCGCCGGGGCACCGAGAGCGTCGCCCACCGCGAGGCCCAGCAGCGCCCCCCTGGCCCGGTCACCCGTACCGCCGGGCGAACCGGGTTCCCCGGCACCCCGGCCCGCCGGCGGCTCCACCGGACTGCCTGCCCTCAGCTCCATCGCGTCGACCCTTCGCTCGCACAGGGCAGTTCACCGCCTGTGCGAACCGCCTGTGCGATCTGTCCCACGCCGAGACCCGCACGAGGCGGATCACCACCACAAAAGGGCCACACGGATGACGCCCCGGAGGAGGTCCCCGAGACAGGTAAGTACGGCCTTCCTTGCTGGCGGGAGCCCCTTTTCGTGCGTACTTTCGAGCTTGTTGAACGGGGGGCGGGACGTGTGGAGTCCGCTCCCGGAGAAAAGGGGAGAGCTGTGTCCATCATCGAGACCGACGCCGTCCTGCACGAGGCGCACCGGGACAACCACACCCACCGAGACGTGAACGGTGGCTGGCTGCGGCCCGCGGTCTTCGGAGCCATGGACGGCCTCGTCTCCAACCTCGCCCTCATGACGGGCGTCGCCGGAGGGGCGGTCTCCCAGCAGACCCTCGTCATCACGGGCCTGGCCGGTCTGGCCGCAGGCGCGTTCTCGATGGCGGCCGGCGAGTACACCTCCGTCGCCTCGCAGCGCGAGCTCGTCGAGGCGGAGCTCGACGTCGAGCGGCGGGAACTGCGTAAGCACCCCAAGGACGAGATGCGGGAGCTCGCCGGGCTGTACGAGTCCCGCGGCGTCGAGCCCGCGCTCGCCCGCGAGGTCGCCCGGCAGCTGTCGAGGGACCCCGAGCAGGCGCTGGAGATCCACGCCCGCGAGGAGCTCGGCATCGACCCCGGCGACCTGCCCTCGCCGCTCGTCGCGGCCGTCTCCTCCTTCGGCGCCTTCGCGCTGGGTGCCCTGCTGCCCGTGCTGCCGTTCCTGCTCGGCGCGACCGCGCTGTGGCCCGCCGTGCTCCTCGCCCTGCTCGGCCTGTTCGGCTGCGGCGCTGTGGTGGCCCGGGTGACGGCCCGTACCTGGTGGTTCAGCGGACTGCGCCAGCTCGTGCTCGGCGGAGCCGCCGCGGCGATCACGTACGTCCTCGGCACCCTGTTCGGCGTGGCCGTCGGCGGCTGACCGGCCGCAACGGTGCCCTGACGCGGTGGGAGCCAAGGCTGCGGTAGGTGCCGCGGCTCAGCACCGGCGGCCGGGTTCCCCGGAGTGCGGCGACGGCACGGACCCGTTCCGGGCCGTGCCGTCGCCGCTCCGCTCCCGTGCGACCGTTACCGGATGCCGGCGAAGTTCTTCCAGCCGGTGCCGATCTTGACTCCTGCGCCGACGGTGCCGATGCCGGTGCCGGCGTAGCGATAGAGGTCGCCGGTCGTGGTGCGGCCCAGGATGTCGTCCTTGCCGTCGCCGGTGAGGTCGCCGATGCCGACGAAGTCGGCCATGCCGCCCCAGCCGGAACCGATCTTCACGCCGGAGGAGATCGTGCCTTTGCCGCTGCCGTAGTAGCGGTAGAGGTCGCCGGTGGTGGTGCGTGCGACGAGGTCGGCGTGCTTGTCGCCGTTGAGGTCGCCGGCGCCGACGATGGTCAGGTTCTTCCAGCTGGTGCCGATCCGGCCGGTGCGGGTGAGGCCCCCGGTCGTGGTGCCCGCGTACAGGTACAGGTCACCGGTCGCGGTCTGCCGGGCCACCAGGTCCGGGATGGAGTCGCCGGTGAGGTCACCGGAATAGGTCAGGCCGTTGAGGGCCGCCCAGCCGTTGCCGATCTTCACCGACGGGGACCGGGGCGCCACGGCGGTGCCCTGCTGCGGACTGTGGCGGTACAGATCGCCCGCCTCGTCCGTGACCAGGGTGTCGTTCGCCCCGTCACCGTTGAGGTCTCCGAAGGGAATCAACGTGGATGTCGTGGGCCAGGTCCCGCCGTCGGCCGTCTCCGAGACCTTCCCGGTGGCGTTGCCCTGGTACACGAGCAGCGAGCCGTTCGTCCCGCGCGCGTAAAGGTCGGGGAAGCCATCGTTGCCGACGTAGTCCCGGCGCGTGGCCGGGACGGCCGGCTTCGCGGCGCCCGTGGCCGCCGTCCAGACCTGTTCGATGGAGTGATACTCAGGCGTCAGCCCGAGCTGCTCGTTCCACACGGCGACGACGCGGCCGTCCTCGCCGACGGCGACCGAGCTCCGCGCGTGGAGGTCGGCCTGGCCCACGTGCACGGGCTCACCCCAGGTGCCGTCGGAGCGCACCAGGGCCCACAGCTCGCCTTCGAGCGTCGTCCACAGAGCCGCGAGCGAGCCGTCGTGGCCGATGCTGGGGCCCCAGAACTCGAACATGGACTTCTCGGCCACCGTGCGGGGCTGTGACCACGTGCCGTTCACCTCGCGGGTCGCCGTCCGGATGAGGGCGATGTCGCTGCGCCACAACGCCGTCACCCGACCGTCGGGTTCCAGTAGCGGCGGTGAGGTGGTGCCCCTTTGCGGGTCGGCGGGGAGGTATTCCGTCCCACCCCACGTCGTGCTGCCGGCCGGACGGTAGGCGAAGGGGCGGGTGAGGCTGATCTCCGACCAGGTGACCATGGCCGCACCGTCGGGAGACGTCTGTACGTCGAGATCCAACACGGAAGAGTCGCTGGTCCTGATGATCTCGGGGGCACTCCAGTCGGCCGAGTCCGCCGCTCGGGTCGACACCCGCAGGGCTTGCGTCCCGAAGTCGGCCTGCCAGGCCACGGTCACGGCGCCGTCGCCCGCCGCCGACGCCGCCAGCTCGTAGACGTCTCCGCCGCCGACCTGGACAGCGTCGGACCAGGCGGCCCCGGGTGCGACCAGATCGGAGGTGTACACCCCCACGTCCGTCTCGTCCTCACCGGGGGTCGGGTTGCCGTTCCAGACGGCGGTGAGCCGGCTGCCGGGCCCGCTGACCAGCTTGAGGTCGTTCGCGAAAGGCGCAGACGTGATCGGTGCGGGCGCCGTCCACGCCCCGGCGCCGGCCAGGAGCGTCGAGGTGCTGTGCCTGTCGAAGCGCTCCGTCGTGAAGCGGTTCCAGGAGACCGTGGCCGAACCGTCCCTGCCGGTGACCAGGTACACGTCGGACAGGTACTTCTGATCGGCGGCTATGCGCACCGGAGCGCTCCAGGCGGTGGCGTCGGCCGGGCGGGTCGCGCCCCACAGTTCCTGCGGGCTCTCCCTGGTGCCACGGGTCCACACCGTGACGGCGGTGCCGTCCGAGGTGACCTTCACACCCGGGCTGGTGCTCGCACTGTTCGTGCCGGTCAGCGCGGCGGGTGTCCCCCACGTCCGCTCGGCCGCCGAAGTCGCCGAAGCCGCCGGAACCCCCACGACGAGCGCCGTGGTGACGCCGGCGCCTACGAGGCCGAGCGTCAGCGTGGGCATGAGTGCGATACCGATGATCTTGGTTCGGCGCATGTGTTCCCCCCTGTTGTCCATTGAACAAACGCCAGAAACCTAACAGGGAGGAACGGCGTCTCACCGGCGAGTGAGGTTCTCCCCGTCGGGTGCGGCCGCACGTCGCCGACCGCCCCTGGCGGTCGGCGATCGCGGTTCCGGTGTGACGTATGTCGTGGCCCACACCTCTTGGGCGGATGGGGGAGTGGCCGTAAAATGAGACACTATGCAGCGCTACACATAAGTAGCCATTACTCGGCGGTTTCAATTCTGTGACCACTGGGAATGAGCCGTAGACACCGCAGGCAACGACGCCTGCTCTCTGCGGTCTCCCGGACGGCGAACTCCAGAACGTCCGCTGATGATCCCCGCCGCCACGGCTCTCCGTGGTGTCCGCATGTTGGAACGGACTATTCGCTTTTTGAGAAGCGTTCCATCATGTAACCTGCACGAAATTTCGCAGAGGGCCAACGTCGTCCCTCGGCACAGCACATGCCACGACGACGACGGGAGAGCCGATGCGTTCCGACGCCTGGTCGCCCATGGACGGTCGCCCCGTTCAGCAGGGGATGTACGACCCCCGTAACGAGCACGACGCCTGTGGCGTCGGGTTCGTGGCCACACTCACCGGTGTGGCCAGCCATGAGCTGGTCGAGCAGGCGCTGACCGTACTGCGCAACCTCGAACACCGCGGCGCCACCGGATCCGAGCCCGACTCGGGCGACGGCGCCGGCATTCTGCTCCAGGTACCGGATGCCTTCCTCCGCGAAGAGGTCGGCTTCGACCTCCCCGAGGCGGGTTCCTACGCTGTCGGAATCGCCTTCCTGTCCGCGGACGACTCCGCCGAGTCCGTCCAGCAGATCGAGAAGATCGCCGGCGAAGAGGGCCTCGACGTCCTCGGCTGGCGCGAGGTACCGGTCACCCCGGACCTCCTGGGCAACGGCGCCCGGGCCACCATGCCCGACTTCCGCCAGATCGTCGTCGCTGACGGTACGAGCACCGGCATCGCCCTCGACCGCAAGGCCTTCGTCCTGCGCAAGCGCGCCGAGCGTGAGGCCGGGGTGTACTTCCCCTCGCTCTCCGCACGCACGATCGTCTACAAGGGCATGCTCACCACCGGGCAGCTGGAGCCGTTCTTCCCGGACCTCTCCGACCGCCGTTTCGCCACCACGGTCGCGCTGGTCCACTCCCGCTTCTCCACCAACACCTTCCCGAGCTGGCCGCTCGCCCACCCGTACCGCTTCGTCGCGCACAACGGCGAGATCAACACGGTCAAGGGCAACCGCAACTGGATGAAGGCCCGCGAGTCCCAGCTCGCCTCGAGCCTCTTCGGTTCCGCGCAGCTCGACCGGATCTTCCCCGTCTGCACCCCGGACGCCTCCGACTCGGCCTCCTTCGACGAGGTCCTGGAACTCCTCCACCTCGGCGGCCGCTCGCTGCCGCACTCGGTGCTGATGATGGTCCCCGAGGCGTGGGAGAACCACGCGTCCATGGACCCCGCCCGCCGCGCGTTCTACCAGTACCACTCCACGATGATGGAGCCCTGGGACGGCCCGGCCTGCGTCACCTTCACCGACGGCACCCAGGTCGGCGCGGTCCTCGACCGCAACGGTCTGCGCCCCGGCCGCTACTGGGTCACCGACGACGGCCTCGTCGTCCTCTCCTCCGAGGTCGGTGTCCTGGACATCGACCCCGCCAAGGTCGTCCGCAAGGGCCGCCTCCAGCCCGGCAAGATGTTCCTCGTCGACACCGCCGAGCACCGCATCATCGAGGACGACGAGATCAAGGCGTCCCTCGCAGCCGAACAGCCCTACGCCGAGTGGCTGGAAACCGGCGAGATCGAGCTCGAGGACCTCCCCGAGCGCGAGCACATCGTCCACACCCACGCCTCGGTCACCCGCCGCCAGCAGACCTTCGGCTACACCGAGGAAGAGCTCCGCGTCCTCCTCGCCCCGATGGCCCGCACCGCCGGCGAACCGCTGGGCTCCATGGGCACGGACTCGCCGATCGCCGCACTGTCCGAGCGCCCCCGGCTGCTCTTCGACTACTTCACCCAGCTGTTCGCGCAGGTCACCAACCCGCCGCTGGACGCCATCCGCGAGGAGCTCGTCACCTCGCTGCGCTCCACGCTCGGCCCCGCGGGCAACCTCCTGGAGCCGACCGCCGCGGCCTGCCGCAGCGTCACGCTGCCCTTCCCGGTGATCGACAACGACGAGCTGGCCAAGCTCATACACATCAACGCCGACGGCGACATGCCGGGCATGAAGGCCGCCACCCTCGCCGGCCTCTACCGGGTCAGCGGCGGCGGCGACGCCCTCGCCGCCCGGATCGAGGAGATCTGCACCGAGGTCGACGCCGCCATAGAGGACGGCGCCCGCCTCGTCGTCCTGTCCGACCGGCACTCCGACGCCGAGCACGCACCGATCCCCTCGTTGCTGCTCACCTCGGCCGTCCACCACCACCTCATCCGCACCAAGCAGCGCACCCAGGTGGGCCTGCTGGTCGAGGCCGGTGACGTGCGCGAGGTCCACCACGTCGCGCTGCTGATCGGCTACGGCGCCGCCGCGGTCAACCCGTACCTCGCGATGGAGTCCGTCGAGGACCTCGTCCGCGCAGGTACGTTCATCGAGGGCATCGAGCCCGAGCAGGCCATCCGCAACCTGATCTACGCCCTCGGCAAGGGCGTCCTGAAGGTCATGTCCAAGATGGGCATCTCGACCGTCGCCTCCTACCGGGGCGCCCAGGTCTTCGAGGCCGTCGGCCTGGACGAGGCCTTCGTCACGCAGTACTTCAACGGCACCGCCACCAAGATCGGCGGCGCCGGACTGGGCATCGTCGCCAAGGAGGTCGCCGCCCGGCACACCAAGGCGTACCCCGCCTCCGGCATCGCCGCGTCGCACCGCGCCCTGGAGATCGGCGGCGAGTACCAGTGGCGCCGCGAGGGCGAGCCGCACCTGTTCGACCCGGAGACGGTCTTCCGCCTCCAGCACGCCACCCGCAACCGCCGGTACGACATCTTCAAGAAGTACACCGGCCGGGTGAACGAGCAGTCCGAGCGCCTCATGACGCTCCGCGGCCTCTTCGGCTTCACGTCGGGCCGCGAGGCGATCCCCATCGACGAGGTCGAGTCCGTCTCCGACATCGTCAAGCGCTTCTCCACCGGCGCCATGTCGTACGGCTCCATCTCGCAGGAGGCGCACGAGACCCTCGCCATCGCCATGAACCAGCTGGGCGGCAAGTCCAACACCGGTGAGGGCGGCGAGGACGCGGACCGGCTGTACGACCCGGCACGCCGCTCGTCCATCAAGCAGGTCGCCTCCGGCCGCTTCGGTGTGACCAGCGAATACCTGGTCAACGCGGACGACATCCAGATCAAGATGGCGCAGGGCGCCAAGCCCGGCGAGGGCGGCCAGCTGCCCGGCCACAAGGTCTACCCGTGGGTCGCCAAGACCCGGCACTCCACCCCGGGTGTCGGACTGATCTCGCCCCCGCCGCACCACGACATCTACTCCATCGAGGACCTGGCTCAGCTGATCCACGACCTCAAGAACGCCAACCCGGCGGCCCGCATCCACGTGAAGCTGGTCTCCGAGGTCGGCGTCGGCACGGTCGCGGCCGGTGTGTCCAAGGCCCACGCGGACGTCGTCCTCATCTCCGGCCACGACGGCGGCACGGGCGCCTCCCCGCTGACCTCCCTCAAGCACGCGGGCGGCCCCTGGGAGCTCGGACTCGCCGAGACCCAGCAGACCCTGCTGCTCAACGGCCTGCGCGACCGCATCGTCGTCCAGACCGACGGCCAGCTCAAGACCGGCCGCGACGTCGTCATCGCCGCGCTGCTCGGCGCCGAGGAGTTCGGTTTCGCGACCGCGCCGCTCGTCGTCTCCGGCTGCGTCATGATGCGCGTCTGCCACCTCGACACCTGCCCGGTCGGCATCGCCACCCAGAACCCGGTCCTGCGCGACCGCTTCTCCGGCAAGGCCGAGTACATCGTCAACTTCTTCGAGTTCATCGCCGAAGAGGTCCGCGAGATCCTCGCCGAGCTGGGCTTCCGCACGATCGAGGAGGCCGTCGGCCACGCCGAGCTCCTCGACACCGACCGTGCGATCACGCACTGGAAGGCGCAGGGCCTCGACCTGGAGCCCCTCTTCTACGTCCCCGAGCTGCCCGAGGGCGCGGTGCGCCACCGCATCAACGAGCAGGACCACGGACTGGCCAAGGCACTCGACAACGAGCTGATCAAGCTCGCCGCCGACGCCCTGGGCGCAGACAGCGCAGAGGCCGCCCAGCCCGTCCGGGCCCAGATCGCGATCCGCAACATCAACCGGACCGTCGGCACCATGCTCGGCCACGAGGTCACCAAGAAGTTCGGCGGGGCGGGCCTGCCCGACGACACCATCGACGTGACCTTCACCGGTTCCGCCGGCCAGTCCTTCGGAGCGTTCGTGCCACGCGGTGTGACGCTGCGCCTGGAGGGCGACGCCAACGACTACGTCGGCAAGGGCCTCTCCGGCGGCCGGGTCGTCGTCCGCCCGGACCGCGGCGCCGACCACCTCGCCGAGTACTCCACCATCGCGGGCAACACCATCGCCTACGGTGCGACCGGCGGCGAACTGTTCCTGCGCGGCCGGACCGGCGAACGCTTCTGCGTCCGTAACTCCGGTGCGACCGTCGTCTCCGAAGGCGTGGGCGACCACGGCTGCGAGTACATGACCGGCGGCCACGCCGTCGTCCTCGGCGAGACCGGACGCAACTTCGCCGCAGGCATGTCGGGCGGGGTCGCGTACGTCATCGACCTGGACCACGACAACGTCAACACCGGCAACCTCGGCGCCGTCGGCCCGCTCGACGACACCGACAAGCAGTGGCTGCACGACGTCGTGCGCCGCCACCAGGAGGAGACCGGCTCCACGGTCGCCGAGAAGCTGCTTGCCGACTGGGACACCGCCGTGGCCCGGTTCAGCAAGATCATCCCGTCCACCTACAAGGCAGTGCTCGCCGCCAAGGACGCCGCTGAGCTCGCCGGTCTCTCCGAGCAGGAGACCACCGAGAAGATGATGGAGGCGGCGACCAATGGCTGACCCCAAGGGCTTCCTGACCACCGGCCGCGAGGTCGCCAAGACCCGCCCCGTCGGCGAGCGCGTCAAGGACTGGAACGAGGTCTACGTTCCGGGCTCGCTGCTCCCGATCATCAGCAAGCAGGCGAGCCGCTGCATGGACTGCGGCATCCCGTTCTGCCACCAGGGCTGTCCCCTCGGAAACCTCATTCCCGAGTGGAACGACTTCGCCTACCGCGAGGACTGGACAGCCGCGTCCGAGCGCCTGCACGCCACGAACAACTTCCCGGAGTTCACCGGGCGGCTGTGCCCCGCACCCTGCGAGGCGGCGTGCGTGCTCGGCATCAACCAGCCGGCCGTCACCATCAAGAACGTCGAAGTCTCCATCATCGACAAGGCCTGGGACAGCGGCGACGTCACCCCGCAGCCGCCCGAGCGCCTCTCCGGCAAGACCGTCGCCGTCATCGGCTCCGGCCCGGCCGGCCTGGCCGCCGCCCAGCAGCTCACCCGAGCCGGCCACACGGTCGTCGTGTACGAGCGCGCCGACCGCATCGGCGGCCTGCTCCGCTACGGCATCCCCGAGTTCAAGATGGAGAAGTCGCACATCAACCGCCGCATCGAGCAGATGCGCGCGGAAGGCACCAAGTTCCGCACCGAGATCGAGATCGGCCGCGACATCGACGCCGCGAAGCTGCGCCGCCGCTACGACTCGGTCGTCATCGCCGCCGGTGCCACCGTCTCCCGCGATCTGCCCGTCCCGGGCCGTGAGCTGAACGGCGTGCACTTCGCGATGGAGTACCTCCCGCTCGCCAACAAGGTGCAGGAGGGCGACCTGACGGTCACCCCGATCACCGCCGAGGGCAAGCACGTCGTCGTCATCGGCGGCGGCGACACCGGCGCCGACTGCGTCGGCACCGCCCACCGGCAGGGCGCGGCCTCCGTCACCCAGCTGGAGATCATGCCGAAGCCGGGCGAGGACCGTAACGCCAACCAGCCCTGGCCGACCTTCCCGATGCTCTACAAGGTCACCTCCGCGCACGAGGAGGGCGGCGAGCGGGTCTACTCCGTCTCCACCACCCACTTCGAGGGCGACGAGGACGGCAACGTCCAGTCCCTGCACCTCATCGAGGTGGAGTTCAAGGACGGCAAGCTGGAGCAGAAGGCCGGCACCGAGCGTGTCATCCCCGCCCAGCTCGTCACCCTGGCCATGGGCTTCACCGGCACCGACCAGGCCAACGGCCTCGTCCAGCAGTTCGGCCTCGACCTCGACGAACGCGGTAACATCGCTCGCGACAAGGACTACGCCACCAACGTCGAAGGCGTCTACGTCGCCGGTGACGCCGGCCGCGGTCAGTCCCTGATCGTCTGGGCCATCGCCGAGGGCCGCTCCGCGGCACGTGGCGTGGACCGCTTCCTCACCGGGACCAGCGCACTGCCGGCCCCGATCCGCCCGACGGACCGCTCCATGATGGTCTGATCACGCGGCACACACACGTCCCGTACAACGGCGTACGGAACTGAACACGGCGCCCGCCTCGTCCCCGACCGGACCATGGCGGGCGCCGTGGCGCGTCCCGGGCTCCCCGGCCCCACCGGGCGCACCCCGGGGAGCGCGCCGACGGGTTGCGGCCGTACGGGCCGTCAGGCCACGCCCGTCAACGACGCCGTCCTCAATGCCACCACCACGGCCAGCAGGGCGACCAGCACCACACCACCGGCCAGCTGCATCGCCGAGGTCCGCAACTTCGCCGGGGCGTACGCGAGCCCGTACGTCACCAGGCCACCGGTCAGCAGTCCGCCGAGGTGCCCCTCCCACGACGTGAACGCGGCCGAGATGACCATCCAGAGCAGGAAACCGGCCATGAAGCGATTGACCGCGTGCATGTCGCTGCGCAGACGCCGGTTGATGACGTAGAACGACGCTGCCAGACCGAAGACCGCCCCCGAGGCGCCGACCGTCGTGTTCTCCGGCGAGACCAGGTACACCAGCACCGAACCCCCCACCGCGGACAGCAGGTACAGCGCCAGATACCGGGCCCGGCCGAGGTGCCCCTCGACGACCCGGCCCAGGTTCCAGAGCGCGAACATGTTGAAGACGAGGTGCATCACACCGAACGACGTGTCGGGCGGCAGATGCAGGAAGGCACCCGTCAGCAACCGGTACCACTCGCCGTCGGCCACTCCGACCAGATCGAATCCCGGGACCTGCTCGCCCCCGTAGTAGTACTGCCTGCCCGCCGGATCGACGAGAATCGCCCCGAGCATCCCGAACCGGTCCACCGTCTCGGAACGGACCACCTCGACGACGTACGCGACGATGTTCAACGCCATCAGCACATACGTCACCACGGGTGCCGCGGTCGCCGGGACCTCACCGCCGAAGAGCGAACGTGCCCGACGGACCGAGCGCTGCCCCTCCTTCACACACTCCACGCAGTGATGGCCCACCGACGCCTCACGCATGCAGTCGGGGCAGATGTACCGGTCGCAGCGCGTGCAGCGCACATACGCCTCGTACGACGGATGGCGGTAACACGAGGTGGCGGCGGCCTCCATGGCCGGCTCCTTCATTCGTGGGCGGAGATTCGTGGGCGGAGAGGTGGGCCGCCGGGGCGGCGGCGCTCAAGATAGCGAACGCCGGGGGAGACGGGCACATCCGGGTACGGGACAGCCCGTAGTCTCAGAAGTCCCGCAGCCGGAACCCCGATCGGAGAGCGACGTGGCCTTGCGCGTACTGAGGGCGGCCGGCCGTGCGGCCGCGCCCTGGCACAACGGCGGGGGAGTCACCCGGGAGATCGCCGCGGCTCCCGAGGGCGCGACGACGGACACCTTCGACTGGCGGATCAGCCTCGCCGAGGTGTCGGCGGACGGCCCGTTCTCCCTGTTCCCCGGCATCGACCGCACCCTGACCGTCGTCGAGGGCGAGGGAATGGACCTGATGGTCGGCGGCGAACACCACATCGTCGACGAGCCGTTGTGGCCCCACGACTTCCCCGGAGACCTGGAGACCGAGGGCCGCCTCCTCGGGGGACCGGTCGTCAACCTCAACGTGATGTACCGCCGCGGCCGTGAGGCGGCATCGACCGCCGTCGTGCGCGGCACCGTACGGCTGACCCCGCCGGACGGCGGCGCGGTCGTCGCCGTCGCGCTCGAGGACGGTGCGGTGGCCGAAGGCGCCACGGAGGACGTCGAACTGGCCTGCTACGACGCGGTGCTCGCCACCGGGGACTCACCGGGCGTCCTGCGCACCCGGGGTTACGCGGTGGTGGTCACCCTGCCGGGCCGGTGAAGGAGCACGCGCCCGGCACGGGTGGCAGCGGGCGGTGAACGGCTACGCGCCGGACATCCAGGAGCGGTGCACCGGGGAGACCGCAGGAGGCCCGGAAGCGGAGGGCATGCCGCGCTTCTCCGCAATGGGCATGATCAGCGCGCCGAACGTGTCCATGGCCTCCTGGGACTCCAAGAGGTCATAGATCTCCAGGCACGCATCGGTCGGCACGCACACATACGACAGGCACCCCGCGAAGGTGTCACCGGGAAGTGCCTGCAGCTCGGCGTCGAGGGCGTCGTACTGCTCGGCCGTGGTGCCGGGCAGGAGGGCCTTCATGAAGACTGCCATCTGAATTCACCTCGGGCGGGGTCCTCCCCTCCGTCGGGGCGACGGCGCACCCCATCCGTCGGGGCGACGGCGCACCCCCTCCAGCACACCACGACTGCAACAAGGCGGCATCCGATCCGGTGACGTCCGGCGAATCCCGACAGGAGGTGTCGGGATTGAAGGGTTCGATGGCCCCATGACATCGAGTTCGTGGCAAGACTTCCGGGCCGCGGAGCCGGCCTTCGCCGACACCGTGCAGAAACGGTTCCAGCAGTACAAGCACCACGTCCTTGCGACCCTCCGCAAGGACGGTTCGCCCCGCGTCACCGGTCTGGAGGCGGAGTTCCGGCTGGACGAGCTGTGGCTCGGCATGATGCCGGGCTCCCGCAAGGCGCTCGACCTGCGGCGCGACCCGCGATTCGCCCTCCAGGCCAACCCGGGACCCGATGCCGAGATGGCCGACGGGGACGTCCGGATCTCCGGCCGGGCCGTGGAGGTGACCGACCCCGCCGTCCTGGCGCGCTTCGTCGAGGCGGTGACCCCGCCGGAGCCGTTCCTCCTCTTCCGCGCCGAGCCGGCGGAAGTGGTCCGCACCGGGCTCGACGGCGACGACCTGGTCGTACAGGTCTGGCGGCCCGGCCACGCGCTGCGCACGATCCGCCGGGGCAACGACGACAGTCCGCCGCGCGAGATGTGAAACCCCGGCCGACGGCCGCACGGTCCCGCGGCGACACCCGCTCGGCGCAACCCGCGCCGGGTTCCTGACGGCGTTCACGCACGGGCCGGCACGGGCCGGACACGAGTCCTGCGGCATTCGGCTGAATGACTTCGCGCCGGGCGGCCCGGCGGACCACGGGGTTCCGCTCGCCGCCGCCCGAGGGCCCGAAACCCTTGGGAGAACGGCTCGGGAAGCATCCGGGAACGATTCCGGAACCCTGGCCGAACGGCTGCCGCGACCCCGCTGGTCAGCCAACCTTTCCATCCGGCGGCGTGGCGGGAGCTGCCGCAGGACGACAGAACGTGCTACGGTTGCCCAGTTGCAGTTTTGGTACCCATGAACTTTATGTGCGCCTGACGGGAACCCTCCTCAGGCGCTTTATTGTTTTCCGGCTTTCTCCGGATGGGGCTCAATGCGGCGACTTGGAATTCGTAAAGTGCGGATTTCCGGCACTGCACCTCTTTTAGGAGAATGACATGGCTACTGGAACCGTGAAGTGGTTCAACTCGGAAAAGGGCTTCGGCTTCATCGAGCAGGACGGCGGCGGCGCCGACGTCTTCGCCCACTACTCGAACATCGCCACCCAGGGCTTCCGTGAGCTCCAGGAGGGCCAGAAGGTCTCCTTCGACGTCACGCAGGGCCAGAAGGGCCCGCAGGCGGAGAACATCGTCCCGGCCTAATTGCCGGACGCGTACCTCGCAGCCGGGGCCCGCACCGTGAAGGTGCGGGCCCCGGTTTGTGCTGTTTCCGGTTTGCTCTGTCTCCGGGGACACCTGCTCTGTGCTTGCATCCTGGGGCGCACATCAAGCAGTCCACAGCAGTCGGCAGTAACCCCAGGAATCCCCCAGGAGGGCAATTCCGTATGACCCGCTCCGAACGCCAGGACCGATCGACCCGCAGCCGCCCGATAAGGGGGCGCGGCACGGACCGGGCACAGGTGAACGCCAGAGGCTCCGCCAAGGCGCCGGCCCGCCGCCGGCCCGCGCCGTCGCAGGGTGGCGAATTCGCCCTGCCGGAAAGCATCACCCCCGCGCTGCCCGCCGTCGAGGCGTTCGCCGAACTCGACATGCCCGCCGCGCTGCAGAAGACCCTCACCGCGCAGGGTGTGACCGAACCCTTCCCCATCCAGGGCGCCACCCTGCCGAACTCGCTGGCCGGCCGGGACATCCTCGGCCGTGGCCGCACCGGCTCCGGCAAGACCCTGGCCTTCGGACTGGCCATGCTCGCGCGCACCGCCGGACGCCGCTCCGAGCCGCACGCCCCGCTGGCGCTCGTCCTCGTCCCCACCCGTGAACTCGCCCAGCAGGTGACCGACGCGCTCACGCCGTACGCGACGTCCGTGAACCTGCGGATGGCGACCGTGGTCGGCGGCATGTCGATCAGCAAGCAGTCCGGCACGCTGCGCCGCGGCGCCGAGGTACTCGTCGCCACGCCGGGACGGCTCAAGGACCTCATCGAGCGCGGCGACTGCCGGCTCGACCAGGTCGCCATCACCGTCCTCGACGAGGCCGACCAGATGGCCGACATGGGCTTCATGCCGCAGGTCGTCGCCCTGCTCAAGCAGGTCGAGGCGGACGGTCAGCGCATGCTGTTCTCCGCGACCCTGGACAAGAACATCGACCGGCTGGTCAAGATGTTCCTCACCGACCCGGTCGTGCACTCGGTCGACCCGTCCGCGGGCGCCGTCACCACCATGGAGCACCACGTGCTCCACGTGGCGGACGAGACCGACAAGAAGGCCGTCGCCACGAAGATCGCCGCCCGCGAGGGCCGGGTGATCATGTTCGTGGACACCAAGCGTGCCGCCGACCGCTTCGCCAAGCGGCTGCTCGCCAGTGGCGTACGGGCTGCCGCACTGCACGGCGGCCGGTCCCAGCCGCAGCGCAACCGGACGCTGGACCAGTTCAAGACCGGCGAGGTCACCGCGCTCGTCGCGACGAACGTCGCGGCCCGCGGCATCCACGTCGACGACCTGGACCTGGTCGTCAACGTGGACCCGCCGACCGACCACAAGGACTACCTCCACCGCGGCGGGCGCACGGCGCGCGCCGGGGAGTCCGGCAGCGTCGTCACGCTGGTGCTGCCCGAGGAGAAGCGGGACATGACCCGGCTGATGGCGGACGCGGGCATCGCGCCGCGGACCACCCGGATCAAGTCCAGCGACGAGGAGCTCAGCCGGATCACCGGTGCGCGTGAGCCGTCCGGCATCGCGATCGTCATCGCCGTGCCGGAGCCGACGCCGCCCAAGCCGCGTACGCGCGGCACGGGTTCGGGTGCGGCGGCCGGCGGGTCCTTCCGCTCGGGAAGCCGCGGCCGGGGTCGTCGCGGCGGTGCGGGCGCGGGTGCCGGCGCCGGTGCGGGTGCCGGCGCGGGCTCGGGTGGTTCGGCCCGTGGCGCGGCTTCGGGTGGTTCGGCCCGTGGTGCGGGCTCGGGTGGTTCGGGCCGTGGTGCCGGGGCCGGGCGGGCCGGGAGTTCCGGCGGGCGCAGCGGTGCGCCTTCACGGGGGCGTCGGGCCGCGTAGCGGTCGTAGCAGGCCGTCGCGGTGTCCGGGTTCCCGGTCATCGCGACGGCCTGTTCTCCATTGCCGACCGGGCTGAGTGTGTGCCCGGCCGGGCTCGATGTTCCGCCCGCCGTGATCCGGACGAGAAGCCCTACGTGGCTGTGACGTCCTCCACAGCGTCCGCGGCCGTCGTGCCCGCGTAGCTGTCCGCCGGTTCTTCGGCCAGAAGGCGTGCCAGAGCCTCTGCCGCACGCGGGTCACCGCGTCGTGCCAGGCCTCGCGCCGCCTCCGCCACCGTGTCGGGATCGGCGTCGTCCAGGCGTACTGCCAGGGCTTCCCGAATCTCCGGGGTGTCGTCGTCCGTGGCGGCCAGCGCCGTCGTCGCCCAGTCGCGGACCCCCTCGTCGGTGTCCCCGCTCAGGGTGATCAGTGCCGCGACGGCTTCCGGCCGGTCCGCCGCCACCGGGCCGAACAGTGCCAGCGTCACCGCGCGCCGCACCATCCGGTCCGGATGCCCGGCGTGGCGCAGGAGGTCCGGCAGTGCGGCAGGGTCCTCATGGTGGCCGAGGCCCAGGACCGCGGACTGGATCAGCTCCGCGTCCACGGCCTCCCGCGCCAGTTCCCGCAGCAGCGGCACCGACCGCGCCGCGAACGGCTTCGCCCCGGTACGGAATCCGAGCTGCGCCAGCACATCCGCTCCGAAGGCCTGCCGCAGCGGATCTCCGCTCGCCGTCCACGCGGCCGCCGCCTGGAACGTCTCCTCGTCGCCGCGCAGCCACAGTGCCTCGACCGCCTCGTGCCAGTCGTCCAGTTCAGGGTCCGCACCCCGCAGCGCACGGGCCGCCAGCTCCTCGAAGGGGGCCCGCAGACCCAGCTCGTTCTCCAGGAGCGTCGCGATCGCTCCGTGTCCCGTCTGCCGGTCCTGTGACGCGAAGAGCTCACCGTCCCGCCGCAGTTCGACCGTGACCGTCACTCCGCCGTCCACCGGGGTGCGGCGTACCACCGTCGTGTAACCGCCGTCGATCCCGCCGCTGCCGGTACCGTCGCCGTAGAGCGCGGACAGGGCGTCGCGCAGTTCCCGCTCGATGTCCAGCCGCAGGCAGAGCCTGGCTTCCTCCAGCGCCCGGGCCAGGTCGGCCGCGCCGTGCCGGAGCAGGGTCCGGACCGTGTGCGCAGATCCCCGCCGGGCCGCGACCACCAGCGGGGACTCACCCTCCGGGCCGGGCAGGCCGGGATCCGCACCGTGGGAGAGCAGGGTCTCCGCGATCCGCGCGTGTCCCAGGCCGACCGCCCACCGCAGTGCGGTGAAGCCGAACTCCTCGCGCAGATCCGGCTCCGCGCCGGCCGCGAGCAGCGCCTCCACGACCTCGCCGTGGCCGCCGCACGCCGCGCCGCACAGCGGCAGGTCTCCCGCTTCGGGCCCGCTCGCCCGGTTGGGATCCGCCCCCGCGGCGAGCAGCAGCCGTACCGCGCCCGGCAGGTCCTCCACCGACGCCAGGTACAGCGCCGTGGTCCCGTCGGTGTCGCTCGACTCGGCGGACGCGCCCGCGCGGAGCGCTCGTACGACGGCGTCCTCACCGTCGTACAACGCCTCGAAGAGGTTGCCTGCGTCCCCGGTCGGATCTTTCGTCATACTTCGACCCTACGGCGCATGCGGGACGAACCTCAGGTGTCGCACTCCAGGACGGTGCGGCACAGTCCGCACCGGGCCCGTACCCGGCCGCGGACCGGGACCCGGATGCGCTGGCTGCAGGTCGGGCAGGCGAAGGAGACACGCAGCCCCGCGTCACCGTGCTCGAAGGCGTAGGGAACGTCCGGGCCGGGCCCGGCACCCGGGTTGTCCATGGCGACACGGCGGTCCTTGGCGTAGCGGCGGCGTCCCGCCCACCCCGCGGCCGTCAGCGGTGGGCGGTCGAGGTCCCGCAGCGCCATGGCCCGGCCCTTGGTGTAGGCCGCGTACGCCTGCGGGCTGGTGAACCACACGGAGGGGTCCTCGCCGAAGACGAGCGCACGCTTGGCGAGCACGTACCCGAACTCCTCGGGCGTGAGGTAGCCGAGCTTCTGGCTCGATGTGGCGTCCTCCCGGAAGGCGTCCAGCAGGAGCCAGCCGGCGCCGAGGTACGCCGTCACCGTGTCGGTGAGGATCTCGTTGTCGCGGGTGCCGGGGAACTCGAGGCCCAGGCGGTGCAGCAGGACATGCGTGATCTCGTGCGCGAGCGCCGCCCCGATGTCCCTGCGGTGCGTCCGGAACCGGTCGTTGAGCTCGATGAAGTACTCCGGACCCGCGGCGAGTTCGACGCTCGCGGCATGTTCCATCTCCCGGAAGCCGACGATCATCCGGGCCTGGGGCAGATGCAGATGCTCCACGAGGGCGTGTGCCACGCGCTGGGAGCCGAGGTGCAGATCGTCCGCGTCGGCGAACGCGGCGTCGGCGGGGACGAGGCTGGTGGCGTAGCCGTGCACGCCGTCGTAGGAGATCCGCCGGTAGAGCGCGGTGATCGAGGACCGGACGGTGTCCAGATGCGGAAACCCGTGGACGACCGGACTGCCACTGCTGCCGTTACTGCCGTCTCTCACGTCCGAACCCCCATCAGTGACGCTCAACGGACCTTCACTGTAGGCCGACCTGCGGGGGAGGGGGCCTGCGGGCAGCCTGATGATCTTGGCTGGAAAGTCCGCCTTGTGGCAGCGGTGATCGCTTCCCGATAATCGGAGCGTTCTTGTCGGGAGCATGCCGAGAACTGGGTCGGCTGTGCCCCTGACCTGGACCTGCACGCCCGCACGCCTGCACAGCACCTCCACCGAACCCCCCACCCGAAAGCAGGCACTCCGTTGAAGCAGCTTCTGCGCACCCTGAAAAGATGCTCCGTCATCGCCGCGGTGGTCCTCGCCGCCATCAGCCTCCAGCCATCCGGCGCCACCGCGGCCCCCAACCCCGTCGTCGGCGGAACCCGTGCCGCGCAGGGTGAATTCCCCTTCATGGTCCGGCTCTCCATGGGCTGCGGCGGCGCGCTCTACACCCAGACCATCGTGCTCACCGCCGCGCACTGCGTGAACGGCTCCGGCAACAACACCTCCATCACCGCCACCGCCGGCGTCGTAGACCTGCAGTCATCGAGCGCCGTCAAGGTCAAGTCCACCAAGGTCCTCCGGGCGCCCGGCTACAACGGCGTGGGCAAGGACTGGGCGCTCATCAAGCTCGCCAAGCCGATCAACCTGCCCACCCTGAAGATCGCCACCACCACCGCGTACGACACGGGCACCTTCACCATCGCCGGCTGGGGAGCCGCCAGGGAAGGCGGCGGCCAGCAGCGCTACCTGCTCAAGGCGACCGTGCCGTACGTCTCCGACTCCGTCTGTCAGCAGGCCTACGGCAGCGACCTCGTCCCCAGCGAGGAGATCTGCGCCGGACTCGTGGACACCGGCGGTGTCGACACCTGCCAGGGCGACTCCGGCGGCCCCATGTTCCGCAAGGACAACGCCGGCGCCTGGATCCAGACAGGCATCGTCAGCTGGGGCGAGGGCTGCGCACGTGCCGGCTACCCCGGTGTGTACACCCAGGTCTCGACCTTCGCCACCGCCATAGCGTCCGCGGCGGCCGGCCTCTGACCCGCAGTCACCGCCGACCGTCCCCGGGGGCGCCCGTCCTGACGGGTGCCCCCGGGCCCAGCTCGACGAACGGCTCCCCGGCCTCCTCCAGCTCCAGCACCCACACCTCGTTGGCGCCCTCGCGGAGCACCGGCCCCGGAACGTACAGCGTCCGCTGCGGCCCCGCCGACCGGTAGCGCCCCAGACAGAAGCCGTTCACCCACACGAACCCCCGTGTCCAGCCCGGCAGTTCGAGCCCCGCATGACCGGTCTCCGCCGCGCCCGCCACCTCGAAGAACCCCCGGAACAGACCCGTCCGCCCGGTCTCCCCGGCACTCCCGAACGGCAGCCCGGCCACCGCACCCGCATCGTCGAACGCGTCCAGCCGCAGCGCCCGGGCCCGCACCCCGTGCAGATACTGCCGCTCATGGACCACCCCGACCGTGATGCCCTTCCGCTCACCCAGCCGCGGACCGTAGTTCACCCGGCCCAGCGACTCCACCCACAACTCGACCTCCGCGGGCCCCGCCACCGGCTCCTCCAGCACGGAGAGCTCCTCCGTGAGCACCCCCGCCCGCACCCCGTCCACGTACACCACCGCACGGTCCCGCAGACCCACCGCACCCAGCGGATACGGCTGCCGCGGCCCCGGAACGCCCACCCGGTAACGCACCAGGCCCCGGTCCACACCGAGATCCTCGAACGTCGGCGGAACACCCGACTCGGCCGTCTCCGGATCGCCCAGCCCCTCCAGCACCCCGGCCAGCGCAACCCCCTGCGTCAGCTCGACCCGCACCGGGGACAGCCCCACCGGCTCCGGCGGCAACTCCGGAAGAGGACCCTCCGCATACTCCGCCAGCACCTCCCGCAACAGCCGGAACTTCTCCGTGGGCCGCCCGTACTCATCGACCGGAGCGTCGTAGTCGTACGACGTCACCGTCGGCAGGAACTCCTGGTCCTGCAACGGACCGCCACGATTGGCACCCGCCCAGCCC
Source organism: Streptomyces sp. NBC_00887 (assembly GCF_045207585.1). NCBI lineage: Bacteria > Bacillati > Actinomycetota > Actinomycetes > Kitasatosporales > Streptomycetaceae > Streptomyces > Streptomyces sp. NBC_00887. The sequence continues at coordinate 2,008,453 of NZ_CP108788.1, read as the reverse complement.
GCGAAATTGGTACCGCCGTGCGCCATGTACACATTGACCGAGGCACCGCACTCCAGGATCTCGCGCAGCGCATCCGCCGTCTGTGCCGGATCCCGCACGACAGGCTCGGCACCCCAGTGATCGAACCAGCCGCACCAGAACTCCATGCACATCAGCGGCCCCCGCCGCCGGTGCCGGCGCATCACCTCGAACGCCTCACGCGCCCCCGAACCGAAATTCGCCGTAGCCAGGAGACCCGGCACCGAACCACCCGTCAGCATGTGGTCCTCCGGCCCGTCCGACGTGAACAGCGGCACCGTCACCCCGCACCGGCGCAGCAACCCCACCAGCTCCTCCAGATGCACCCGGTCCGAACCGTAACTCCCGTACTCGTTCTCCGCCTGCACCATGATCACCGGACCGCCGTCAGTGACCTGGCGCCGCACCACCTGCGGAAGCAACTCCCCGAACCAGCGCTCCACCGCCGCCGTGTACCGCGCATCCCGCGTCCGCACCCGCCGGCCGAACCGCCCCGTCACCCAGACCGGCAGCCCACCGTTCTCCCACTCGGCACAGATGTACGGTCCCGGACGCACGATCGCCATCAGCCCCGCCCGCCCCACCGCGTCCAGGAACCGGCCCAGCGCCCCCACATCACGGAACATCCCGGGGCGCGGCTCATGGAGATTCCACGGCACGTACGTCTCGACACAGTTGAGGCCCATCGCCCGCAGCATCGACAGCCGGTGATCCCACTGCGCCTCATGCACCCGGAAATAGTGCAACGCCCCCGACAACAGCCGCACCGGCTTCCCGTCCAGCCGGAAATGGTCGTCCCCCACAGTGAAATCGTTCATGGTGCTCGTACGCTCCTGTGTGCGGATCCTCGCCTGCCACCAGCTTCGGCCTCTGGCGCCCGGCCGGTCCATGGAGAAAGATCACTGCTGATTGGACACAACACCCGTCAGGGAGGTGGAGAGACGATGTACCACACCTGGATGCGCTTCTTCACACCCAGCGCACTGCACCACCGCCTGGGACTGGCCTGCCTCGGCGTCGGCCTCCAGCACGGCGCCCTGCCCACCGTCGGCCCCCGCACCCTCGACCACCACGTCGCCGTCGTCATCACCTCGGGCAGCGGCTGGTACAGCGGAACGGACGGCCGACGCCGGACCGTCGAAGCACCCAGCCTCATCTGGCTCACCCCCGGCACCCCGCACCACTACGGCGCCGACCCCACCGGCTGGGACGAAAGCTTCGTCGACTTCACCGGCCCCGCCACCACCACCTACACCGAACTCGGCTACATCGAAGCGGACCGCCCCCTCGTCCCGCTCTCCGACACCGCAGGACCACGCGCCGCCATCGGCCGCATCGTCCGCGCCGCACGCCGCGGAAACCCCCTCCTCGAAGTCGAGACGGGCGCAGCCGTCCACGAACTCCTCGTAGCCCTGCGCCGAGCCCGCGCAGACATCGGCCCCGACGGCTCCCCGGTACTCCAGGCCCTCGCACGCGACGCGTTCCAGCCGCTCTCCGTCGCCGAACACGCCGCCCGGCACGGCATGACACCCGCGGAACTGCGCACCGCCGTCCGACGCGGAGCAGGATGCAGCCCCAAGGACTACCTCCTGACCATCCGGCTCGGCCGCGCCAAGGAACTCCTCGCCGCCACCGACCTGCCCATCGCCGCAGTCGCCCGCCGCGTCGGATACGACGACCCCGCCTACTTCTCCCGCCTCTTCGCCCGCCGCGTCGGCACAGCCCCCGTCCGCTTCCGCGCACAACAGGGCCGCAGCGTCCCCGGCGGCTGGAGCGACCGCATCCCCGACCCGGACCACCCACCCACGATCACAGGCCGGTAGGAACGTCTAAGCTCGCTGCCCATGACCACGAGCGACATCGACGAGTCCGTACGCGCCGAACTGAACCGGCTGCGCGAAAGCATCGACAACATCGACGCCGCAGTCGTCCACATGCTCGCCGAACGGTTCAAAGCCACCCAGCAGGTCGGCCACCTCAAGGCCGAACACCACCTGCCGCCCGCCGACCCCGCCCGCGAAGGCCGCCAGATCGCCCGGCTGAGGCAACTCGCGGAAAGCGCCAAACTCGACCCCGCGTTCGCCGAGAAGCTGCTGAACTTCATCGTCGCCGAAGTCATCAGGCACCACGAACGCATCGCGGAGGAATCAGCCGGCGAAACCCCGGCCCCCAGCCTCTGACACCCCGCCGTCAGCCCTGCGAGAACCCCACTGCACGCCCCACCGGCCGTACGGCAGCATGGGCGCCATGTCCGTACTGACGCGCAACGAAGCGCAGACCCGAGCCCAGCTCCTCGACGTACAGCGGTACACGGTCGACCTCGACCTCACCACAGGCGAGGACACCTTCGACTCCCGTACCGTCATCCAGTTCACCGCCCACACGGCCGGAGACACCTTCGTCGAGGTCAAGCCCCAGACACTGCGCTCGCTCAGCCTCGACGGACAGCCCCTGGACCCCGAACGCCTCACCGAGAACCGCTACCCCCTCGACCGGCTCACCGCGGGAACCCACGAACTGCGCATCGACGCCACCATGCGCTACTCCCGCACCGGCGAAGGCATGCACCGCTTCACCGACCCCGCCGACGGCGAAACCTACGTCTACACCCAGCTCTTCATGGAAGACGTCCAACGCGTCTTCGCCGCCTTCGACCAACCCGACCTCAAATCCGTCTTCGACATCACCGTCACCGCACCCGACGACTGGACCGTCCTCGGAAACGGCACCGCCCACCAAGCCGCCCGAGGCCGCTGGAGCATCGCCCCCACCCCACCGATCTCCACCTACCTCGTCGCCGTCGCCGCAGGCCCCTGGCACACCGTGACCACCGAACACGCCGGCCTGCCCTTCGGCATCCACTGCCGCCGCTCCCTCGCACCCCACCTCGACGCGGACGCCGACGAGATCCTCTCCATCACCCGCGACTGCTACGACCGCTACCACGAGAAGTTCGACGAGCCCTACCCCTTCGACTCCTACGACCAGGCCTTCGTCCCCGAATTCAACGCCGGCGCCATGGAGAACCCCGGACTCGTCACCTTCCGCGACGAATTCATCTACCGCTCCGCGGTCACCGACGCCGAACGCCAGACCCGCGCCATGGTCATCGCCCACGAAATGGCCCACATGTGGTTCGGCGACCTCGTCACCCTCACCTGGTGGGACGACATCTGGCTCAACGAGTCCTTCGCCGAATACATGGGCTACCAGACCCTCACCGAAGCCACCCGCTTCACCGACACCTGGGTCGACTTCGGCGTCGCCCGCAAGGGCTGGGGCTACGACGCCGACCAACGCCCCTCCACCCACCCCGTCGCACCCGACCCGGACGCCGTCCCCGACACCGCATCCGCCCTGCTCAACTTCGACGGCATCTCCTACGCCAAGGGCGCCTCCGCCCTGCGCCAACTCGTCACCTGGCTCGGCGAAAAAGACTTCCTCGCCGGAATCAACACCCACTTCGCCCGGCACAAATTCGCCAACGCCACCCTCGCCGACTTCATCGACAACCTCGCGTCCGCCACCGACCGCGACGTCCACGCCTGGGCCGACACCTGGCTCCGCACCACCGGCATCGACACCCTCACCGCCCACGTCGAAGACACCGACCGCGCCTGGACCCTCACCGTCGACCACCACGGCAACCGCCCCCACCGCATCGCCGTCGGCACCTACGACCACACCCTCGACACCCGGTCCGGCGCCGCCGAACTCGTCCTGCGCGACCGCTTCGACCTCGACATCCCGCACACCGGCGAACCCACCACCCTGCCCGGCCGACGCCCCGCCCTCGTCGTCCTCAACGACAACGACCTCACCTACGCCAAGATCCGCCTCGACCCCGCCTCCTGGGACACCGTCCTCGGCAGCCTCTCCGGCATCCCCGACGCCCTCACCCGCGCCCTCATCTGGAACACCGCACGCGACATGGTCCGCGACGGCGAACTCCACCCCACCACCTACCTCACCACCGCCCGCACCCACCTCCCCCACGAAACCGACCTCACCCTCGTCAACGGCGTCCTCGGCTTCGCCGCCACCCAGATCGCCGACCGCTACCTCACCCCCCACGACCGCCCCGCCGCACTCGCCACCCTCACCTCCCTCTGCCGCGACCTGCTCCGCCGCACCGAAGGCCTCACCGCCAAGGACTGGGAACACCACCCCGACCACACCCCGCCCGCCGGCGCCGACCCCGGCCTGCGCCTCACCGCCGTACGCCACTTCATCGACGCCGCCACCCAACCCGACACCATCCAGGACTGGCTGGCCGACGGCACCGTCCCCGGCGGACCCGAACTCGACCCCGAACTGCGCTGGCGCATCCTCACCCGCCTCGCCGTCCTCGGCGCCACCGACGAAACCGCCATCGACGCCGAACTCACCCAGGACCCCAGCGCCACCGGACAGGAAGGCGCCGCCCGCTGCCGCGCCGCCCTCCCCACCCCCGAAGCCAAAGCCGCCGCCTGGCACGCCATGTTCACCGACGACACCCTGTCCAACTACCTCTTCACCGCCACCGCCCAAGGCTTCTGGCAACCCGAACAGGGCGAACTCCTCCAGGACTACGTCGCCCGCTACTACCCCGACGCCACCGCACTCGCCGTACGCCGCGGCCCCGCCATCGCCGAAGCCGCAGGCCGCCACGCCTTCCCCGCCCACCACGTCGACACCGACAGCCTCCGCCACGGCACCGACGCCCTCGACGACAAGGCCCTCATCCCCGCACTCCGCCGCAAACTCACCGACCAGCTCGACGACCTGCGCCGCGCCCTCGCCGTACGCGACGCCCACTGACCCACCACCACCCCGTGCCCGGCCCCCGAACCAACAGGGGCCGGGCACAGCCATGCGAACAACGCACTCCTATACCAGCCCCACCCCACACACCCCACCCACACCACAGAGCAATCCCCCTTTCGGGGTCAGATCGTCGGTCTCTTCGGCCGGGGTCCCAAAAACCCGGACAAGCTGGTACGTCCGCCCCCGCGCACCCGAAGGACCACACCGACCATGCCCCTCCCACCCCTCGCCGGAGGCACCGCAGGCCCCACCCACCTGCGCCCCCTCCTCGACACCGTGCTCACCGCACTCCACGACGGCGCCGCCCACCGCAACGGCCCCCTCCCCGCCGGCGGCCCCGACACCGTCACCCACCACACCCACCACACCACCGGCCCACTCATCCCCGACCACGGAACCGGCGCCCACCACGCCCTGCGCACCCTCGTCACCGCACTCACCGAAGGCGCCGCAGACCCCGCACACCCCCACTGCGCCGCCCACCTGCACACCCCGCCCCTCGCAGTCGCCGCCGCAGCCGACCTCGCCGCATCGGCACTCAACCCCTCCATGGACTCCTGGGACCAGGCCCCCGCCGCCTCAGCCCTCGAAACCACCCTCACCAGCACACTCGCCGCCGAGATCTACCCCCACACCCCCCACCCCGACGCCCTCATCACCACCGGCGGCACCGAAGCCAACCAACTCGCCCTCCTCCTCGCCCGCGAACGCCACGGCCCCGTACAGACCATCTGCGCCGCCAACGCCCACCACAGCATCACCCGCGCCGCCTGGCTCCTCGGCCTCCCCGCCCCCGTCGTCATCCCCGCCCCCACCGGCGTCATGGACCTCCCAGCCCTCCACGACGCCCTCACCCGCCACCAGGGCCCCCTCCTCGTCACCGCCACCGCAGGCACCACCGACACCGGCCAGATCGACCCCCTCGACGCCATCGCCGACCTCACCACAGCCCACGGCGCCGAACTCCACATCGACGCCGCCTACGGCGGCCCACTCCTCCTCAGCCCCACCCACCGCCACCTCGTCCACAGCCTCCACCGCGCCCACAGCGTCACCCTCGACCTGCACAAACTCGGCTGGCAACCCGCATCAGCCGGCATCCTCGCCGTCCCCCACCACCACGACCTCGACGCCCTCCACCACCAAGCCCCCTACCTCAACGCCGACGACGACACCGACGCAGGCCTCCCCGACCTCCTCGGCCGCTCCCTGCGCACCACCCGACGCCCCGACGCCCTCAAGATCGCCGTCACCCTCCAGGCACTCGGCCGCGACGGACTCGCCGACCTCATCGACCGCACCCTCGCCGCCGCCCACCACCTCGCCGACATCGTCACCGCACACCCCCACCTCGACCTCTACGCCCGCCCCACCATCAGCACCGTCCTCTTCCGCCCCACCGACGCCCACGACACCACCGTCGCCACCATCCGCCGCACCCTCCTCACCCACGGCCACGCCGTACTCGGCCGCGCCCACGCCGACAACCGCCTCTGGCTCAAAGCCACCCTCCTCAACCCCCACACCACCCCCGACGACCTCCACCGACTCACCGACCTCGTCACCCACGCCGTCACCGGCCTCACGGAAGGCAGCACACCCCGATGACAGACCGGCCCACCCCCGACCAGCCGCACGACCTCATCGGCATCGGCATCGGCCCCTTCAACCTCTCCCTCGCCGCCCTCGCCCACACCATCCCCACCACCCCCGACCACCCCCGCCCCACCACCGCCTTCTACGAACAACGCCCCCGCTTCCACTGGCACCCCGGCCTCCTCATCGACGGCGCCACCCTCCAAGTCCCCTTCCTCGCCGACCTCGTCACCCTCGCCGACCCCACCAACCCCTGGACCTTCCTCAACTACCTCCGCACCCAGAACCGCCTCTACCCCTTCTACTTCGCCGAGCGCTTCCACATCCAACGCACCGAATACGACGCCTACTGCCGATGGGTCAGCGAACAACTCCCCACACTCCACTTCAGCCACCAGGTCGACGCCATCCGCTGGAACCCCGACCAAGCCCTCTTCGAAGTCGACTACACCCACCTCGACAACGACGGCGAAGCAGCAGCACTCGGCCGCGCCCGCACCCGCCACATCGCCCTCGGCGTCGGCACCGAACCCTTCGTCCCCGAACCACTGCGCCCCCTCGCCGAAGCCCCGAACATCCCCGTCATCCACTCCGCCGACTACCTCCACCACCGGCAGAAACTCCTCGACGCCGAGCACGTCACCGTCATCGGATCCGGCCAGTCCGGCGCCGAAATCTTCCTCGACCTCCTCCGCGCCCGCCCCCGAGGAGCCGAAAAACTCCACTGGCTCGCCCGCACCCAGGCCTTCGCCCCCATGGAGTACTCAAAACTCGGCCTCGAACACTTCACCCCCGACTACACCCGCTACTTCCACGCACTCCCCGAAGCCGTACGCGACACACTCGTCCCCAGCCAGTGGCAACTCCACAAAGGCATCGACACCGACACCATCACCGCCATCCACGACGAGCTCTACCGGCGCACCCTCCACGGCGGCTGGCCCGACGCCACCCTCACCCCCGGCGTCCACGTACGCACCGCCGGCCGACTCTCCGGCACCCGCATCGAACTCCACCTCGAACACACCCAGCAACACACCCGCACCAGGCTCACCACCGACGCCGTCGTCCTCGCCACCGGCTACCGCGAACGCCCCCTCGACACCCTCCTCACCGGCCTCACCCCCCACATCCACCGCGACGCCTCCCAACGCCCCCACATCGACGACACCTACCGCCTCGGCCTCGACCCCGCCATCGCCGGCCACATCTACGTACAGAACGCCGAACGCCACACCCACGGAGTCGGCGCCCCCGACCTCGGACTCGCCGCCTGGCGCAGCGCCACGATCCTCAACGACCTCACAGGCACCACCCCCTACCCCCTCCCGCACCGCACCGCCTTCACCACCTTCGGCCTCACCCCCCACCCCGCACCCAAGATCCCCCAACAGGGCCCCGCCCTCACCCCCCTCGCACAGGGCCACTGACCCCCGCAACCGCCCGAACCCGGCCGCCCCCGGACACACGAAGGCGGCCGCCCTCCCGAAGGAGAACGGCCGCCCCACACCCACCCGCAGAAACAACGGGTCAGAACCACCCGGTCAGACACCGGGCCGGAACCACCCGGTCAGAACACCGGGCCGGAACAACCCGGTCAGAACACCGGCACACCGTCCCGCGTCAGACGCCAGCCCACCGAAGCGAACTCCGCCGGATCCACCGAACCCTTCGCCTGCACCCACCCGATGATCGTGTTCCGGATCTCGTCCGAATTCGCCCACAGCTGCTTCGCACCCGGCACATGCGGGAAATTACCCCCACCGCTCGCCCGGTAGTTGTTCACCGCCAGCACGAACTGCGCAGCCGGATCAACCGCCTGCCCCTCGAACGACAACCCCACAATCCGCGAACCCGCAGGCTTCGCGATGTCGATGTCGTACGACACCCCCGACACCGCGTCATAGTTGTAATCCGGTGTACCGCCCGCATTCGTCAGCTTCGACGTGTCCACCGGACCACCCGCCGCCGTCTGCACGTAATACCGCGCCGAATACTCCAGATAATCCTTGAGCTGCGCACCCGTCACCAGACGCGCCTCAAGCGTGTTCTCGAACGGATACAGCCCCGCCGCATCCCTGATCGTCACCTGACCGGCCGGTATCCCCGCCGTACGCGAGAAGCACGACGCCTGCGACAGCACCGGCAACGCCGCATACGCGCCGGAAGCCAACGCCGCCTTCACCGTGTCCGCCTGCACCTGGTTGATCAGATCGATGATCGGCTCGTCCTTCCACGGAGCCTCCACCGTCGTCATCGCCACCACCGACGAACCGATGACCTGATTCACATAGGCCACCACCTTCGTGTGCTCATCCCCGAGCAACGACGTGATCCGCGGGTCCTCCGCCACCGTGTTCGAGTTCAGCACCTCGGCGCCGACCTTCTCCACCGCCCAGCGGCCCTTCTCCCACACCAGGTCGAAGTCGAACAACGTCAACCGCTGCCCCCACTTCAACGGCTCCGAAAGAACGACCTGCTTACCCGTCTCCTTGTTCGTCACGAAGTACTCAGGAATCTCCGAGTGCGCATGACCCACCAGAATCGCGTCAATACCCGGAACCTGCTCCGCCACCAGACCCGCCGCGTTCTCCACGTACGGCAGCTGATCCCCGTACGACGACGTACCCGACGAACCCGAATGCGCCGAAACGATCACCACATCCGCACCCATCGAACGAAGCTTCGGCACCCACTTCGCCGCCTGCTCCTCAAGCCCCGGGAACACCATCTTCCCGCCCACATTCGCCTTGTCCCAGATCGCGATACCAGGATTCGTCAACCCCAGCACCGCCACCCGCACATCCGGCCCGTGCGGCGTACGCAAACGCTTGATCACATACGGGGCGAACGCCGGCCGCAACGTCTTCGCATCCAGCGCGTTCGCACCCAGCAGCGGGAAATCACACTGCTCCTCGAACTTCCGCAGCACCGGAATGCCGTAATTGAACTCATGGTTCCCGAGCGCAGCCGCGTCGTACCCGATCTTGTTCATCGCCTGGGCCATCGGATGCACCGGACCACGCTGCGCAGTGATCGGATCGATCTTCGCGTAGTAGTACGACAGCTGGGTGCCCTGGATCGTGTCACCCGCATCGATCAACAGCGTGTTCCCGCACCCGCGCTCCTCGCGGATCTGCTCCACCAACGTCGAGATCTTCGCCAGGCCCACATCGTTGTGCGCCTTGTCGTCGAACTCCTTGTCCGTGAAGTAGTCCCAGTTGAAGACGTTGCCGTGCAGGTCCGTCGTCCCCATCACGGTGAACGAGTACCGCTTGGCCGGGCGGCCGTGCCCGTGCCCCTTCGACTCCGCAGCCCCGGCAGGACCGGCAACGGCCCCGCCCGCCAGCGCCACACCCGCACCCGCGGCGGCCGACCGGCCCAGAAAGTTCCTACGGTTCAACGGCATTCCTGACTCCTCGTTCAATTGAACAACGCGCGTAGATTCTGGCTCAGCCACCCCGCCCCGCAACACCCCACGCAGGTTTCGATCTGATGACCACGGGGCGCACCCACCCGCACGGACCCGCCCGCACCCCCGACACCGCACCCGCCGCACGCTCATCAGAGCGACCCGCTGCACAATTCAACACTTGTCAATAAGCTTTCACCCAAAGGTTGTTGGGGAGTCATGCAGAGATAAATACCTACCCATAGGTAAGGTCTAGGCTCGAACCATGCGCCGAGCGAAAATCGTTTGTACCCTGGGACCCGCAACCAACACATACGAGCAGATCAAGGCACTCGTCGAAGCGGGAATGGACATCGCCCGCCTCAACCTCAGCCACGGCACCTACACCGAACACGAACAGCGATACCACCACGTACGCAAAGCATCCGAAGAGACCGGACGCAGCGTCGGAATCCTCGCCGACCTTCAAGGCCCGAAGATCCGCCTCGGACGCTTCACCGAAGGCCCCGTACTCCTTGAACGCGGCGACGACTTCACCATCACCGTCGAAACCGTCGAAGGCGACCGCCACACCTGCGGAACCACCTACGACGGCCTCGCCGCCGACGTCACCACAGGCGAACGCATCCTCGTCGACGACGGCCGCGTCACCCTCGAAGTCACCCAGGTCGACGGACCACGCGTCCACACCACCGTCATCGAAGGCGGCATGGTCTCCGACCACAAAGGACTCAACCTCCCCGGCGTCGCCGTCTCCGTCCCCGCACTCTCCGAAAAAGACATCGACGACCTCCGCTGGGCCCTGCGCACCGGCGCGGACATCATCGCCCTCTCCTTCGTACGCAGCGGACGCGACATCGACGACGTCCACCGCATCATGGACGAGGAGGACCGCCGCCTCCCCGTCATCGCCAAGGTCGAAAAGCCCCAAGCCGTCGACAACATCGACGACATCGTCGCCGCCTTCGACGGCATCATGGTCGCCCGCGGAGACCTCGGCGTCGAAATGCCCCTGGAACAGGTCCCGATCGTCCAGAAGCGAGCCATCAAACTCGCCAAGCGCAACGCCAAGCCGGTCATCGTCGCCACCCAGATGCTCGACTCGATGATCGACAACTCACGCCCCACCCGCGCCGAAGCCTCCGACGTCGCCAACGCCGTCATCGACGGCACGGACGCGGTGATGCTCTCCGGCGAGACCAGCGTCGGCAAGTACCCGATCGAAACCGTCCGCACGATGGCCCGCATCGTCGAAGCGGCCGAGGAGGACATCCTCGCCAAGGGCCTCCCGCCCCTCACCGACCGCAACAAGCCCCGCACCCAGGGCGGCGCGGTCGCCCGCGCGGCGGCCGAGATGGGCGACTTCCTCGGCGCCAAATTCCTGGTCGCCTTCACCCAGAGCGGCGACACGGTCAAGCGGCTCTCCCGCTACCGCTCCCCGATCCCGCTCCTGGCCTTCACCCCGGACGAGGCCACCCGTGCCCAGCTGAACCTCACGTGGGGCGTGGAGACGTTCCTCGGGCCGCACGTGGACTCGACGGACGCGATGGTGGCGCAGGTGGACGAGGAGCTGCTGAGGATCGGGCGGTGCCAGAAGGGGGACGTCGTCGTGATCACGGCCGGCTCCCCGCCCGGAGTCGCGGGCTCGACGAACCTGGTGCGGGTGCACCACATCGGCGAGGACGACAGCCCGAAGTAGGGGCGCGCTCGGCTCAGTATTTCGGCCCGACGTGAGCATCCATGAGCGCGACGGATGCCCGTCGGGCGACGGAGATGTTGTACTTCTTGCCCGCGCGGGTGCAGTGCGTCCACTCGATGCCGAGCTTGTCGAGAGTGTCCGTGTAGAGCGTCCGGATGTCGTCCGAGACGTTGGTGAACCAGTACCGCGGATACTCGTACCGCTTCCGTACGCCGCCGACCATCCGGGTCGTCCAGTTCATGTTCCGGCAGCCGTCGGAGTGGATGAGGCCGCGGATGAAGTCCCAGGGGTGCGCGTCGACGATTTCCTGCTGCCAGGGTTCGAGGATGATCGGGCGTTCGTGCTTCCTGCCCGGGCCGTGCTGAGGGAAGAGGCATTCAAGGTGCTTGGAATAGACCTTGACGTTCTGGCACCCAATCTTGCGCACCCGGCACACCTTGTTGTCGGGAAAGACATCGCGCAGTGCCCGCTCGGCGGCGTCCATGAGACCGGGCCAGACGTTGCCGCACGTGATCATGAGATTCGGGACCCGGTGGCCGGAGTAGTGGCTGACGTGGCCGTCGCCCAGGTAGAGACCCAGCAGGTACGCGTAGGCGGGCTCGTCCAGTGCACGGCGATCGCAGCGCGGGCACTTGGGATCATGTGAGCCGGGGCACTCGCCGCGTTTGGTGCGGTCCATGTGTTTCCAGTAGCTGATGGTGCCTGCGGGGATGTTGAGCTTGCGGGCCACATCGGCATTCCTGGCACCGTTCCGGAGCATTGTGACTGCCCTGAGCCGGACTTCAGATCCATGGAAGTTCATATGACCACCATGAGTTACTGCGAGTCGCCTTGTGTAATGCAAAGCGGATGTTCACGAGAACGTGAACATCCGCTTTGACTGTTGTGCCGGGTATGGGATTCGAACCCACATGTCCTTTCGGACAGAGGTGTTTGAGACCTCCGCGTCAGCCAGTTGCGCCAACCCGGCTTGGTAGCCGGTCAGAAGTGTACCTGGTGACCAACGGGCGCAGCAGGTAGGTAGGCTCGTGGGAGCAGTATCTGCCCCATACCGAGGAGCCCCGTGACCACCCCCGAGTCGCCCCAGCCCGTAGACGCCGCCGACGACGACAAGTCGCACGTCCCGCCGCTGACGACCCGTGTCGTCATCGCCGAGGACGAGGCGCTCATCCGTCTCGACCTCAAGGAGATGCTGGAGGAGGAGGGCTACTCGGTCGTCGGTGAGGCCGGCGACGGCCAGCAGGCCATCGAGCTCGCCCGGGAGCACAAGCCGGACCTGGTGATCCTCGACGTGAAGATGCCCGTACTGGACGGGATCTCCGCTGCCGAGAAGATCACGGAGGAGTCCATCGCCCCCGTGCTGATGCTCACCGCGTTCTCGCAGCGCGACCTCGTCGAGCGGGCCAGGGACGCCGGTGCGATGGCGTACCTGGTGAAGCCGTTCAGCAAGAGCGACGTCGTGCCGGCCATCGAGATGGCCGTGTCCCGTTTCTCGGAGCTGAAGGCCCTGGAGAACGAGGTCGCCGACCTCTCGCAGCGGCTGGAGACCCGGAAGCTGGTGGACCGGGCGAAGAGCATTCTGCAGACGGACTACGGCCTCTCCGAGCCCGCCGCGTTCCGGTGGATCCAGAAGACGTCGATGGACCGCCGGCTTTCCATGCAGCAGCTCGCCGAGGCGCTGATCGAGGACGCCGAGGAGAAGAAGAAGGCGGCCGAGTAGGCCCGTACGGACATACGAAGGAGGCCCGCACCCCGGATCGATCGGGGTGCGGGCCTCCTTCGTGTACGGGAGCGGAGGGTGTCAGTCCTCGCCGAGGTAGGCCTTGCGGACCGACTCGTCGTGGAGGAGGTCCGCGCCGGTGCCCGAGAGCACGACCTTGCCGACCTCCATGACGTGGCCCTGGTCCGCGAGGGAGAGGGCCGCCTGGGCGTTCTGCTCGACGAGCAGGATCGTGGTGCCTGCCGCCTTGAGCTCGACGATGGTCTCCATGATCTTCTGCATCATGATCGGCGAGAGTCCCATGGAGGGCTCGTCGAGCATGAGCAGCTTGGGCTGGGACATGAGTGCGCGTCCCATGGCGAGCATCTGCTGCTCGCCGCCGGAGAGGGTTCCTGCTGCCTGCTTGCGGCGTTCCCCGAGGATGGGGAAGAGGTCGTAGGCGCGCTGGATGTCCTTCTCGATGCCTGCTTTGTCCGTGCGGAGGAAGGCGCCGAGCTGGAGGTTCTCCGCGATGGTGAGGCGGGGGAAGATGTGTCGGCCCTCGGGGGAGTGGGCGAGGCCGAGTGACACGATCTTGTGTGCCGGGATGCCGGTGAGGGGCTTCCCGTCGAAGAGGATCCGGCCGCCGGAGGGCTTGAGGAGGCCGGAGAGGGTGCGCAGGGTGGTGGTCTTACCGGCGCCGTTGGTGCCGATGAGGGTGACGACCTGGCCGGCTTCGACGCTGAAGGAGATTCCCTTGACGGCTTCGATCTTGCCGTAGGCGACCCTGAGGTCCTCGACCTCGAGCAGTGCGGTCACTGGTCTTCCCCTTCTGTGCTGGTGGTGCGCTCCGTCTTGCCCGCCTTGAGGGCTTCGGATCCGGGCGTTGCCGCCTCGGCCGGGGCTTCCTCGGCTTCTGCCTCCTGGGCCTCGGGCGTGGTGTCGGCTTCGGGGGCCGGCTCCGGCTCGGGTGCCTGTGCGGGGGTTTCGGCCTTCTCGGGGGTGTCCGCCTCGAAGGGCGTGCCGAGGTAGGCGGCGACGACTCGTTCGTCGCTCTGGACGACGGAGGGCGTGCCCTCGACGAGCTTTTCGCCCTGGACGAGACAGGCGACGCGGTCGCAGAGGTTGAAGATGAAGCGCATGTCGTGCTCGATGACGAGTACGGCGATGCCCATGTCCCGGATGGCGAAGATGAGCTCTTCGGTGACGCGGGTTTCCTGCGGGTTCATGCCGGCGGTGGGCTCGTCCAGGAGGAGGAGGCCGGGGTCGCTGGCGAGGGCGCGCGCGATTTCCAGCTTGCGCTGGTCTCCGTAGGGGAGGTTGCGTGCGAGGTGGTCGGCCTTGTCCTGCAGGCCGATGAACTCGAGGAGTTCCATGGCGCGTGCGTGGGAGGCGGCTTCGGCCCTCTTGAATCCGGGGCCGCGCACGAGGGCGGACCAGAGGCCTTCCTTGGTCCTGGTGTGGCGTCCGACGAGGACGTTCTCCAGGACGGTCATGTTGGCGAAGAGCCGGATGTTCTGGAAGGTGCGGGCGATGCCGGCCTGGGTGACGAGGTGGGGCTTGGGCGGCAGGACGGTGCCCTTGTAGCTGACCTTGCCCTCGGTGGGGATGTAGAGGCCGGTGAGGCAGTTGAAGAAGGTGGTCTTGCCGGCACCGTTGGGGCCGATGAGGCCCACGATCTCGCCCGCGTTGACGGTGAGGTCGACGTTGCGTACGGCGGTGAGGCCGCCGAAGCGCATGGTGACGCCGCTGGCGTCCAGCACGGGCGTGGTGGTTGCGGTGGTGGTCGTCATGTCGTTCACGCCCCCGCCTTCACGGTGCCGACGCCGGATTCGGGCAAGGTGCCTTCGGGCGTGTCGAGTTGGCCGGTCTCGTGGTATTCGAGCTGGGCCCGCCGGTTGGCGATGAGGCCTTCCGGGCGGAAGCGCATCAGCAGGATGAGCGCGAGGCCGAAGCCGAGGAGCTGGTAGTCCTGGAGGAACTGCAGCTTCGCCGGGATCATGTACAGGAGCGTGGCGCCGATCAGGGGTCCGCTGATCGTTCCCATGCCGCCGAGGATGACTGCGGCGAGGAGGAAGGCGGAGTTGGGCGGCACGGGGCCGGCGAAGACGTACATCTCCGGGACGACGGTGCTCTGTACGTGTGCCTGGACGGTGCCGGCGAGGCCGGCGAGGGTGGCGCCGAGGGCGAAGGCGATGAGCTTGACGCGGAAGCCGTTGATGCCCATGGCGGTGGCGGCGGTCTCGTCCTCGCGGATGGCGACCCAGGCGCGGCCGATGCGGGAGCTGCCTGCGCGGCTGAAGACGAGGACCACGAGGATCATCGCGAGCAGCATGAGCAGGTAGTAGTTGGCGTATCCGCCGAGTTCGAAGCCCAGGATGGTGTGGGAGTCGCCGAAGTCGTATCCGAAGAAGACGAGGTCGGGGACGTTGGGCACGCCGTTGGGGCCGTTGGTGATCTGGGGTCCGGATACGCCGTCGAGGTTGCCGACGGTGATGCGGAAGATCTCGCCGAAGCCGAGGGTGACGATGGCGAGGTAGTCGCCGCGGAGGCGCAGTGTGGGCGCTCCGATGACGACACCGAAGATCAGGGAGACGGCTGCTCCGGTGAGGACCGCTGCCCAGAAGGGGAAGTGGACGTCGAAGGCGGAGGCGGTGGTTCCGGAGACGAGTGCGGCGGTGTAGGCGCCGACGCCGAGGAACGCGACGTATCCGAGGTCGAGGAGTCCGGCGAGGCCGACGACGATGTTCAGCCCGAGTGCGACGGTCGCGAAGATGAGGATGTTGACCGCGATGAGGGTGAACTGGTCGGTGCTCTGGGTGAAGGGGAATGCTGCGGCGGCCACGAAGGCGGCGGCCACGGCGATGGGGCGGTACTTGGTGGTGAGTGCGGAGAGCCGGGCCATGATGCCGGACTTGAACAGCGCGCCGACGGCGAAGCCTGCGGTGATCATGTAGCCGGTGAAGAGCTCGGCGTACTCGGTGTCGATGCCGTAGGTGACGACGAAGAGGCCGGTTCCGAAGGCGGCGACGATGATGAGGATCTCGGCCCAGGAGGGGAGGTCCTTGGGGCGCGTGGCCTTGCGGGTGTCGTCGGGCAGACGGAATGCGACGAGGGGGATGAGGGAGGCCACCGCTGCGACGTAGCCGCCGGGTTCCAGGTTGACCACGCCACCGAGTTCGACGGCGATGGCGATGACGGTGAACCAGGTGGTGGCGACGGCGCCGAGGGCCAGGAACTGGAGGGCCTTGGTGGTGCCGGTCGGGGCGAGCCAGCGGAAGCCCCGGATGTCGAGGGCGGCGAGTGCGTACAGGAGTACGAGGGCGCCTGCGACGAGGGTGAGGACCTGGAGGCCGCCGGGGTAGCCGTAGACGGTGAGGTCGCCGGGGAACTCGTCGGTGTAGGTCCAGGACATGAACGTGCTGGCGATGGTCGCGATGCCGCCGAGGGCGGTGAGGCGGCGCAGGCCTGCCGTCCGGGAGCCGGTGTCGGCCGGTGCGGCGGCGGTGATGTCGGTGGTTTCGGTTGTCATGGCACTCACGCCCGATCCGCGACGCGCTCGCCGAGCAGGCCTTGTGGCCTGACGAGGAGGACGACGATGAGAAGTACGAATGCCCAGACGTTGGCCCAGGCGCCGCCGCCGAGCTGCTGCATGCCGGGGATCTCTTCGATGTAGGCGATCGAGAGGGCCTCGGCGAGACCGAGGACGACTCCTCCGACCATGGCTCCGTAGATGTTGCCGATGCCGCCGAGGACTGCGGCGGTGAAGGCCTTGAGTCCGAGGAGGAAGCCCATCTCCCAGCCGATCTGGCCCTTGTCGACTCCGTAGGCGACGGCTGCGACGGCTGCGAACGCGGCACCGATGGCGAAGGCCATCACGATGATGCGGTCGGTGTTGATGCCCATGAGCTTGGCCGTGTCGGGGTCCTGTGCGGTGGCCTGCATGGCGCGGCCGCTGCGGCTCTTGGAGACGAACATGCCGAGGGCGAGCATGCACATGGGGGCGAGCACGAGGATGAAGGCATCGGCGCGCTGGATGTACAGGTTGTCGAACAGCTGGAAGGAGCCGCCGTGGAACTCGGGGAAGCTGAGGGGCTTCTTCGCGTCGGGGTAGAAGCCCCAGACGAGCTGCTGGAGGACGATCGAGAGGCCGATCGCGGTGATGAGCGGGGCGAGCCGGGGGGCGCCGCGCAGTGGTCGGTAGGCGAAGCGTTCCGCGGCTGTGGCTATGGCGACGGAGGCGATTGCGCCGCCGACGATCATGAGGGGTATGGCCACCAGTAGGGACGTTCCGCTGGGGAGCGCCATGTAGGTGGTGAGGGCGCCGAAGCCCCCGATCATGAAAATCTCGCCGTGGGCGAAATTGATGAGCTGGACGATCCCGTACACCATGGTGTACCCGATGGCTATGAGGCCATAGAGCGCGCCGAGTGCGAGACCGTTGGCCAGCTGTTGCGGCAGTTCGTTCACCGCAGGGCCTCCGATGAGCTTGTCGGATATGACGCCGCGCGAGGGCGCTGTTTTCGCCCTCGCGCGGCTACGAGCAGGTGGGACGGGGGTTGAGCGGTGGGTCAGTCCTCGAACGTGGCGCTCTTGACGTCCTTCCAGGCACCCTTCTGGACCTCGTAGACGGTGAGCTGCTTGTTCGTGGTGTCACCGAACTCGTCGAAGGCGACCTTGCCGGTCACGCCGTCGAAGGAGACCTTGGCCATGGCCTCGACGACCTTGGCGCGGGCGTCCTCGGGGAGCTTGCCGTCGTTCGCGGCGACGACGGCCTTGACGGCCTGGATGATGGCCCAGCCGGCGTCGTACGAGTAGCCGCCGTAAGCCGCGTACGGGTCCTTGTACTTCTCGGCCGCGTAGTCCGCGATGAACTTCTTGGCGGTCGGGAGGGCCTCGACCGGGTAGCCGATGGAGGTGGCGAGGTCGGTCTCGTTGGCCTCACCGGAGGCGCTGATGAAGGCCGGGTCGTAGATGCCGTCTCCACCCATGGTGGGGATCTTCGCGCCGGTCTTCTTGATCTGGTCGGAGAGCAGGCCGCCCTCGGGGTACTGGCCGCCGAAGTAGACGGAGTCGGCGCCGGATCCCTTGACCTTGTCGGCGGTGCTGGAGAAGTCGGTCTCCTTCACCGTGACGTGGTCGGTGCCGACGACCTTGCCGCCGAGGCGCTCGAACTCCGCGGAGAAGATGGCGGCGAGGCCGGCGCCGTAGGTCTGCTTGTCGTCGACGACGTAGACCTTCTTCTTCTTGGCGTCGTTGTACAGGTACTGGGCGGCGAACTTGCCCTGGACGACGTCGGTGGCGCAGGTGCGGAAGTACGTCGCGAAGGGACGCTTGAAGTCGCCCTTGCCCCAGTTGTCACCCTGGCTGAGTGCCGGGTTGGTGTTGGCCGGGGAGACCTGGACGAGGTTGGCCTTCTCGAAGTCGCCCTGCATCGACTGGGCGACGCCGGAGTTCAGCGGGCCGACGGCTCCGATGACGTCCTTCATGCCGACGAGCTTGGCTGCGTTGGCCTTGCCGGAGGCGGGGACGGCCTGGTCGTCGAGGGCTTCGATCTTGAACTCGATGCCCGGGACTTCGTTGTTCTTGTTCGCCGTCTTGGCGGCGAGGTCAACGGAGTTCTTGATGCCCTGGCCGAGTGCGGAGAGAGAGCCGGTCAGCGGGGCGTCGACGCCGATGACGACGGTGGTCTTCTTGCCGCTGTCGTCGTTCTTGCCACTGTCGTCGCGCGACCCGCAGGCGGTGAGGGTGAGTGCTCCTGTGGTGAGCACTGCGGTGAGGATGAGCGAGGAACGGTGTCGCACGAAAGGTCCTTTCCCTGGCGCGGCCTCCTCTGCTGAGGTGCCGTGACGATCGCCGGGCCGTACTGGTGGTTTAAAAGGCTGTGCAGCAGTGGCGCCCGGCGGCGCGGTGACTGGCCGTGACTCTATGGGCAGCCGAGGGGGTGCGGGACAGGTCCGCTGATGATGTGACTGTCTTGTTATGCCATGGGGAAGGGTTGGTGGGAGCAGTGTGGACATTTACGGCTTGCGAAGTGACCGCATGCTGAGAACGCGCAGCTCTGCTAAGGCGCTTGAGGCGATCTTGGTGCTGTCGCACGAATCGGGGCGCAAGGGGCGCGGCGAGGCTGTCCCTCCGGACCGGGGACGCGGCGCGCGCTATTTTTCGTGTATTGCACACCTGTTACGCAGTGTTACATCTGGGTGATGTGTTCGATTCGCTGCGGTGACCGCTGTGGCTGCTGAAGTGGCTCATGGAACGTGTGCCGTGGTCAAGGGTGTTGACCGAGCGTGGTGGTCAACGTCTCAGCCCTGCTCCGGATATGGGTCTGCCCGGTCCGGAATGCGGTGCGATTTCCGGACCGGGCAGGGGTGTTGTGGCGATCGGTTCAGCCGGCGGCGGGCGGGGGGACGTCGCGGAGCAGGCAGGTGAGGCGGGCCGTGCAGACGCGCTTGTCCTGCTCGTCGGTGATGACGATCTCGTACGTGGCGGTGGACCGGCCGCGGTGTACGGGGGTGGCGACGCCCGTGACGAGGCCGTTCCGCACCCCGCGGTGGTGGGTGCAGTTCAGGTCGACGCCGACGGCGATCTTGGTGGCGCCGCCGTGGAGCATGGTGCCGATGGAGCCGAGTGTCTCGGCGAGGACGGCGGAGGCGCCGCCGTGGAGCAGTCCGTAGGGCTGGGTGTTGCCTTCCACGGGCATGGTGCCCACGACGCGCTCGGCGGAGGCCTCGACGATCTGCACGCCCATGCGCTCGCCGAGGTGTCCGGCGGAGAAGAGGGCGGGGAGGTCGACGCCGAGTGCGGCGTACTCGTCGATGATCTCCTGGGGGAACGTGGGTGCGATGTGCTCGCCCATGGGGTCCGGCTCCGTTCGTCTGCGGTCGTTCGTTGCTGTGTGCACTGTTCTTACCAGACGGCTGAGCGAACGCTTAGCCGCTGGTGGGTCCAGGATTCTCAGGCCTTCTCGAAACGGATGACGACGGACTTGCTGGCCGGGGTGTTGCTGGTGTCGGCGGTGGCGTCGAGCGGGACGAGCACGTTGGTCTCGGGGTAGTACGCGGCGGCGCACCCGCGCGCGGTCGGGTAGTGGACGACGCGGAAGCCCGGTGCGCGGCGCTCGGCGCCGTCCTTCCACTCGCTGACCAGGTCGGTGTACGAGCCGTCGGCGAGCCCCAGGGCGCGGGCGTCCTCGGGGTTGACCATCACGATGCGCCTGCCGCCCTTGATGCCGCGGTAGCGGTCGTCGAGGCCGTAGATCGTGGTGTTGTACTGGTCGTGGGAGCGCAGGGTCTGCAGCAGCAGCCTGCCTTCGGGGAGCTCGGGGTACTCGACGGGTGCGGCGGTGAAGTTGGCCTTGCCGGTGGCGGTGGGGAAGCGCCGTTCGTCGCGGGGGGCGTGGGGGAGCGCGAAGCCGCCCGGGCGGGCGACGCGGGCGTTGAAGTCCTCGAAGCCGGGTACGACGCGTGAGATGCGGTCCCGGATCGTCCCGTAGTCCTTCTCGAACTCCTCCCACGGTGTCGTGGAGGCGGGGCCGAGGACGGCGCGGGCCAGGCGGGCGACGATCGCCGGCTCGGAGAGCAGGTGGGGGCTCGCGGGCGTGAGGTTGCCGCGGGAGGAGTGGACCAGGCCCATGGAGTCCTCGACGGTGACGAACTGCTTCTGCCCGGCCTGGACGTCCTTGTCGGTGCGGCCCAGGGTGGGCAGGATCAGGGCGCGGGTGCCGGTCACGGCGTGGGAGCGGTTGAGCTTGGTCGACACGTGCACGGTGAGCCGTGCGCGGCGCATAGCCGCTTCGGTGACGGTGGTGTCGGGTGTGGCGGCGACGAAGTTGCCGCCCATGGCGAAGAAGACCTTGGCCTCGCCGTCGCGCAGCGCCTGGATGGACCGTACGACGTCGTAGCCGTGGTGGCGCGGCGAGGTGATGGCGAATTCCCTGTCCAGGGCGTCCAGGAAGGCGGCGGAGGGCCGTTCGAAGATGCCCATGGTGCGGTCGCCCTGGACGTTGGAGTGGCCGCGCACGGGGCAGACGCCGGCGCCGGGCCTGCCGATGTTGCCGCGCAGCAGGAGGAAGTTGACGACTTCGCGGATGGTCGGCACGGAGTGCTTGTGCTGGGTGAGGCCCATGGCCCAGCAGACGATGGTCCGCTGGGAGGCGAGGACCATGGCGAGCGCTTCTTCGATGTCGGCGCGGTCCAGGCCGGTGGCGGTGAGTGTCTGCGCCCACTCGGCGGCGCGGGCCGCTTCGGCGAAGTCCTCGTATCCGTGGGTGTGCCGGGCGACGAAGTCGGTGTCGACGGCGCCCTCGGTGTCGAGGATCAGCTTGTTGAGCAGGCGGAAGAGGGCCTGGTCGCCGCCGATGCGGATCTGCAGGAAGAGGTCGTTGAGGGCGGCGCCCCTGATCATGCCGCGGGCGGTCTGCGGGTTCTTGAACCGCTCCATGCCGGCCTCGGGCAGCGGGTTCACCGAGATGATCTTCGCTCCGGCGGCTTTGGCCTCTTCGAGGGCGGAGAGCATCCGGGGGTGGTTGGTGCCCGGGTTCTGCCCGGCGACGATGATCAGGTCGGCGTGGTGGAGGTCCTCCAGGCTGACGCTGCCCTTGCCGATGCCGATGGTCTCGGTGAGTGCGGATCCGGACGACTCGTGGCACATGTTGGAGCAGTCCGGCAGGTTGTTGGTGCCGAACTCGCGGGCGAAGAGCTGGAGCAGGAACGCCGCTTCGTTGCTGGTGCGGCCCGAGGTGTAGAAGAGGGCCTCGTCGGGGGAGCCGAGCGCGGTGAGTTCCTCGGCGAGGATCCGGAAGGCGCGCTCCCAGGTCACGGCCTCGTACCGGTCGGCGCCCGCGGGCAGGTACATGGGTTGCGTGATGCGGCCCTGCTGGCCGAGCCAGTAGCCGCTGCGGGTGGCCAGGTCGGCGACGGGGTGCGCGGCGAAGAAGTCGGGGGTGACGCGGCGCAGGGTCGCCTCCTCGGCGACGGCCTTGGCACCGTTCTCGCAGAACTCGGCGGTGTGCCGCTTGTCGCCCTCGGGCCAGGCGCAGCCGGGGCAGTCGAAGCCGTCCTTCTGGTTCACCTTGAGGAGGGTCTGCGCGGTGCGGCGCACCCCCATCTGCTGCTGGGCGACGCGCAGGCTGTGGGCGACGGCGGGCAGCCCCGCGGCGGCGTGCTGGACCGCTTCGACCTGCGGCGCGTCCTGGACCGGGTCACCGGTCGGGGGCTTGGTGGCCATGGTGCTCCCCTTCGAGCGCTTGCGAACCCGCGATCCGCGCGTACGCGTCGTGGCGTCCTGTCACGTTTTCCCTGTCGGCGATGTGACTGTCTCCGATCCTGTCACGCACGGCCGCCGCGGCGTCCGGAGGGCGGCGGGGGTGCTGCGGTTTCGGGCGGGGTGCGCGGTCAGGGGCGCCCGGGCCGTGCTCGACCGGGGGACGAGCGGCGGCCGGTCCGGATTGTCGGTGGTCCGTGGCAGGATCGGGGGCGTGGCTGAGACGGCATCGAAGAAGACGGCAGACAACCGACCGCGCCTGCTCCTGATGGACGGGCACTCCCTGGCGTACCGGGCGTTCTTCGCCCTGCCCGCGGAGAATTTCACGACGGCGACGGGGCAGCCGACGAACGCCGTGTACGGCTTCATGTCGATGCTGGCGAACACGCTGCGCGACGAGGCGCCCACGCATTTCGCGGTCGCGTTCGACGTGTCCCGCAAGACATGGCGTGCGCAGAAGTTCCCTGAGTACAAGGCGAACCGTTCCAAGACCCCCGACGAGTTCAAGGGGCAGGTCGAGCTGATCGGCGAGCTCCTGGACGCGATGCACGCGGACCGGTTCGCGGTGGACGGGTTCGAGGCGGACGACGTCATCGCGACGCTGGCCACACAGGCCGAGGCGGCGGGCTTCGAGGTGCTGATCGTCACGGGCGACCGTGATTCGTTCCAGCTGATCACGGACAACGTGACGGTGCTCTATCCGACGAAGGGCGTCTCGGAGCTGACGCGTTTCACCCCGGAGAAGGTCCAGGAGAAGTACGGGCTCACGCCGGGGCAGTATCCGGATTTCGCGGCGCTGCGCGGTGACCCCTCGGACAACCTTCCGGGGATCCCCGGTGTGGGTGAGAAGACGGCTGCCAAGTGGATCAACGAGTTCGGGTCGTTCGCGGAGCTGGTCGAGCGGGCCGACGAGGTCAAGGGCAAGGCCGGCCAGAATTTCCGGGACCACCTGGACGCGGTGAAGATGAACCGCGTGCTGACCGAGATGGTCCGTGACGTGGTACTGCCGAAGTTCCCGGCCGAGCTCGAGCGTGCTCCGTACGACCGCACGGCCGTCACGGGTGTGCTGGACGTCCTGGAGATCCGCAACCCGAGCCTGCGCGAGCGGCTGCTCGCCGTCGATCCGGGTGCGGAGGAGGCCGGTCCGGCGGAGCCCGCGGCCGGCATCGAGCTGGACGGATCGGTTCTGGGCTCGGGCGAGGTCGCCCCGTGGCTGGAGGCCCATGGCGGGCAGCCGCTCGGCATGATGACCGTCGACACCTGGTCGCTGGGCACCGGCACGGTCACGGAGGTCGCGCTCGCAGCCGCTGACGGGGCCGCCGCCTGGCTGGACCCGGCCGAGCTCGACGAGGCCGACGAGCGGGCTCTGGCCGCATGGCTCGCGGACCCGGAGCGGCCGAAGGTCCTGCACAACGCCAAGAACGCCCTGCGGGTCCTCCCGGAGCAGGGCTGGCGGCTGGACGGCATCGCCATGGACACCGCGCTCGCCGCCTATCTCGTCAAGCCCGGCCGCCGCTCCTTCGCGCTGGACGCGCTGGCCGTGGAGTACCTCGGCCGTGAGCTGGCCCCCGCCCCCGCCTCCGACGGGCAACTGGCCTTCGGCGCGGACGACCGCGCGGAGGCCGATGCCCTGATGGCGCAGGCCCGCGCGGTGCTGGACCTCGGGGACGCGTTCACGACGCGTCTGCAGGAGGCCGGTGCCACCGAGCTGCTGTACGACATGGAGCTGCCCACGTCGATCATGCTGGCGCGCCTGGAGCGGCACGGCATCGCCGCCGACCGGGCCCATCTGGAGGGCATGGAGCAGCAGTTCGCCGGTGCGGTGCAGCAGGCGGTGAAGGAGGCGCATGCGGCCGTGGGCCGTGAGTTCAACCTCGGCTCGCCCAAGCAGCTCCAGGAAGTGCTCTTCGGTGAGCTGGCCCTGCCGAAGACGAAGAAGACGAAGACGGGCTACACGACCGACGCGGACGCGCTGGCGTGGCTGGCCGCGCAGACCGAGCACGAGCTGCCGGTCATCATGTTGCGCCACCGGGAGCAGGCGAAGCTGCGGGTCACGGTCGAAGGCCTGATCAAGACGATCGGTGCGGACGGCCGTATCCACACCACGTTCAACCAGACGGTCGCGGCGACGGGCCGGCTCTCCTCCACCGACCCCAACCTGCAGAACATCCCCGTCCGTACGGACGAGGGGCGGGCGATCCGCCGGGGCTTCGTCGTCGGCGAGGGTTTCGAGACGCTGATGACGGCGGACTACAGCCAGATCGAGCTGCGGGTGATGGCCCATCTCTCCGAGGACGCCGGTCTGATCGAGGCGTTCACCTCGGGCGAGGACCTGCACACGACGGTCGCCTCGCAGGTGTTCGGTGTCGAGAAGTCGGCCGTCGACGCGGAGATGCGCCGCAAGATCAAGGCGATGTCGTACGGGCTGGCCTACGGGCTCTCCGCGTTCGGGCTCTCCCAGCAGCTGAACATCGAGGCCGGGGAGGCGCGCGGTCTGATGGACACCTACTTCCTGCGGTTCGGCGGGGTGCGCGACTACCTTCACCGGGTCGTGGAGGAAGCCAGGTCCACCGGGTACACGGAGACGGTCTTCGGTCGGCGCCGCTACCTCCCGGACCTGAACAGCGACAACCGTCAGCGGCGTGAGACGGCCGAGCGGATGGCGCTCAACGCCCCGATCCAGGGGACGGCCGCCGACATCGTGAAGGTCGCGATGCTGAACGTGGACCGCGCGCTGACGGAGGCGAAGCTGACGTCGCGGATGCTGCTCCAGGTCCACGACGAAATCGTTCTGGAGATCGCGAAGGGTGAGCGGGAGCAGGTCGAGGAGATCCTGCGCCGGGAGATGTCCACGGCGGTCGAGCTCCGTGCGCCGCTGGACGTCTCCGTGGGTGTCGGCACGGACTGGGAGACGGCCGCGCACTGACGCGTCTGCCGCCTGAAAGGGGCCGCCTTCGGGGAGTGGGCCCTCCTCGATGGCGGTCCCTCAGTGCGCGTCCTCGTTCGCCGGGCGGGTCCGTGTACCGGGCCTGCCCGGCGGGCGGTGGTGGCGCGGTGTCCGCAGCCGCATCCACGCCCCGTACAGCACGAGTCCGACCGCCAGGCCCGCGCCCGCCCCGAAGCACGCGGTCGGGATGATGTCGAGCGGTGTGCTGAGCTGCCCGAAGTAGGCGTACCAGCGGGCACACCGGTGGACGACACCGAGCAGTACGCACACGGCGAGCAGGACGCCCGCCCATCGGCGCTCCGCCCGGCCGAGTACCGGTACGGACTCCGGGGCGGCCGCCGGCCCGGTCCGGCGCAGGCCCGTGTACGTGAACCAGGCCAGGACCGTCAGGGCCACGGCCGAACTCCCGTACTGGACGAACTGGAACACCGGGAAGCCGCCGATGCTGCGGCTGAGCACGGGAACGAGTTCGGTCCCCCACCGGTCGTGATGGGTGAAGGCGTCCCACACGACATGCGTGCCCGCGCCGATGACCGCGGACAGGACGAACCACAGAGCTTCGGGCACGGTCGGCAGTGTTCCGGGATCCCGCCGCCGGCCCCGTACGAAGGTGTGCACGCGGCCCTGCCACGCGGTGGGCAGGATTGCGACGAGCGGTTCGCGCAGCAGCAGCCAGAGCGCCACCAGGGCCGAGGCGATGGCCACGTCCACCGTGAACACCCCCCACACCGCGTGGGTGACCGCGCCGAACTCCATCGCCCCGGGAACGGCCGTGTCCGCGAAGTAGGTCATATCGGGTGCGAACGAACCCGCGACGAGTGCGGAGGCGGCCAGCGGGCCACGACCCGTCCCGGACCGGCGGATGCCCGGTAGTACGGCTGCGGCGTGGCTGAGCGTGAACGGCATGACGGCAAGTATGCGTGAGCCCCCGTCACTTGCCCGATCCGCCTGACCAAGGCAACGACAGCTTCGTGAAAAGTCGGTAAGAACCGGTCATGTGCCAGTGTTCGGGCGGCACAAGTTGCCGTAGGGTCGCCTGAGTCCTCGCGCTGGGGAGAGCGCGAACAGCCGTCGACGGGGAGGGACCAGAACGTATGGCAGCGCAATTCGGCCGACGGCTTCGCAGGGGGGCCACCACCACTGCGGTGGCGGCAGCCGCTGTCGCGGCCCTCTCCGCCTCGCAGGCTCCCGGGGCCCCGCTCGCCGAAGGCGGTGACCCGACGGCGTCCGGTTCCGCATCGCCCGGCGACAGTGCGGCCACCGGCAACTCGCCTTACTACACGGACCTGCCGCCGCTCAACACGCCCAACAAGCCCGGTTCGTCCGTCAATCTGCCGGTCACCGGCAGTGCGGAAGCGGGCATACCGGCATCGATCCTGGCGGCGTACAAGAAGGCCGAGCAGGACCTCGCGAGCTCCGACGCGGCCTGCGCCCTGCCCTGGCAACTCCTCGCGGCGATCGGCAAGGTCGAGTCCGGCCAGGCCCGCGGCGGCAAGGTCGACGCCAACGGCACCACGTTCTCCCCGATCCTCGGCCCGGCCCTCAACGGCCAGGGCTTCGCGCTGATCAAGGACACCGACGGCGGAGCGTACGACGGGGACTCCACCCACGACCGCGCGGTCGGCCCGATGCAGTTCATCCCGCAGACCTGGGCCACCTGGGGCCAGGACGGCAACGGCGACGGACGCAAGGACCCCAACAACATCTACGACGCGGCGCTGGCCGCAGGGCGCTACCTCTGCGCGGGCCCCCGGAACCTGGCCGTCGCCGCCGACCTCGACAAGGCCGTGCTGAGCTACAACCACTCGACGGAGTACCTGCGGACGGTGCGCTCCTGGTTCGAGTTCTACAAGCGCGGCACCCACGAGGTCCCCGACGGCACGGGCGTCCTCCCCTCGGGCGACACCAGCGGCTCCGGCTCGTCGCCGGACCCCAGCCCCTCCCCGCCCGGGACGGGCGGCAGCGGCGCGACCCCGAGCCCTTCGCCGACCCCGCCCAAGCCGGGCGGCAGCGGTACGCCCAGCCCCTCGCCGACGCCGCCGCCCGAGCCGACGCCGCCTCCCGCGCCGTCCCGGACGCTGGGCAGCCTCGAGAACGCGGGCACCGGCCCCCTCGCCGCGACGGCGGGCGAGGCGTTCACCGAGCGCGTCAAGGTGCGGGCCAGGGACACGCTCGGCTCGCCCCTCGCCAAGACCTCGGTCACCTTCACGATCACCGGCGACACCGACACCCGCTTCTCCGGCCAACGGAGCACGGTCACGATGCCCACCGCGGCGGACGGCACCGTCACCGCGCCCGTCCTCAACGCGGGTGAGAAGACCGGCGGGTTCAGGGTGACGGTCGTGGCCGGCACCAGCAAGCCGCGCATCCTCACCTACACGGCGGCCGTCGCCGCCCGGCAGGCCGACACGATCGCCCGGACCGACGAGAAGGCCCTGACGGCCGCCCCCGGCGCCGAGTTCGCCGACACCGTCGAGGTCAAGGCGACGTACAAGGGCATCGCAGTGGCGGGCACCGCCGTCACCGCAACGATGATCACCGACAGGGAGACACCGGCCGAGAACGACAAGGGCCCCCACTTCAAGGACGCGGACGGCAACACGGTCAGGACCCTGACGGACCTCAAGACCGGCGACGACGGGGTCCTGAAGCTCCCGAAGATCTTCGCCGACGACACGGCGGGCACCTTCCTGCTGCGTCTCACCACCGCGAGCGGCGCCACGCTCGTCGTCGAACTCGTGGTCGAGGCACCGGCTGTCGAGGCGCCCGCCGCCTGACCCGGACCGCCGGCACACCAGCCCCCCTGCCGCACCTGCGGCAGGGGGGCTGGTGCGTACCGGACCCAGCGCCTACTCGCGCCGCAGCCTGGCCGAGGTGAAGCGCGTCGCCTCCACCGTCGTCGGGTCCTCGGGCCACGGGTGCTTCGGGTACCGGCCGCGCAGCTCGGCCCGCACCGACTTGTAGCCCTCCCGCCAGAACGACGCCAGATCCGCCGTCACCGCCGCGGGCCGCCCGGCGGGGGAGAGCAGATGGACCAGGACGGGCACCCCGGCCACCCGGGGCGTCTCCCGCAGCCCGAACAGCTCCTGGAGCTTCACCGCGAGGACCGGCTGCTCGCCGCCGTACTCCACCCTGATCCTCGACCCGCTCGGCACCGCGATCCGCTCCGGGGCCAGTTCGTCGAGCCGGGCGGCATCGCCCGTCGCCCACGGCAGCAGCCGCCGCACCGCCTGCCCGGCATCGATCCGCGCCAGATCCGAGCGCCGCCGCGCCCGCGACAGTTCCGGCTCCAGCCACTCCTCGGTACGCGACAGCAGTGCGCCGTCCGACACATCGGGCCACGGAGTCCCCAGCTCCCGGTACAGGAACGCGAGCCGCAGCCGCAGCTGCTCGCTGTCCCGGGTCCACCGCAGCAGCCCCGTGCCCTCGCGCCGCAGACCGTCCAGCAGCGCGCCGCGCACCAGTGCGGGGTCGGGCTGCCTCAGCGCGCGCACCGACAGCTCGACAGCCCCGAGCCGCTCCACGGAACGGGCCACCACGTCGCCGTCCACCCAGCGGACCTCCTCGCCGGAGAACCGCAGATGCCCGGCCGCCAGCCGTGCCGTGTCCTCGTCGACGACCGCCGCCAGGCGCACCCGGGCGGACGCCGAGTGCGCCGGGCGGTCGGCGACCGCGACGGCCAGCCACGGTGCGCTGCGCAGCCGCGAGCCCTCCCGGAGCTCCGCCCCGGTCCCCGAAGCCATCAGGAAAGCCCCCTCGCCCCGGGCCCGCGCCACCCGCTCCGGGAACGCCAGCGCCGCCACCAGTCCCGCGGCCACGTCGTCCGACCCCGCACCCGAGCCGGTGGTGCTGCCGAGCGAGGACGACAGCCGCCTCACCTCCTGCCGCCAGCGCGCCGCGTAACCGTCGCCACCCCGCCGCGCGGTGCGCAGCGCTGCCGCCAGATCGTCCCCGTACTCCCGCGGCGGTTCCTCGCTGAGCAGCGCCACGACCTCCGAGGCCCGGCGCCCGCCCACCTCGTCCGCACCGTCCAGCAGGGCCCGCGCGAGGCGCGGGTGCAGGCCCAGGCGGGACATCCGCACGCCCCGGTCAGTCACCCGCCCCGACGCGTCCACCGCGCCCACCGCGGTCAGGACCTCCCGTGCCGCGCCCATCGCCCCGGCCGGCGGCGGATCCAGCAGGGCGAGCCCGGAGGCGTCCGGATCGCCCCAGCACGCCGCCTGCAGCGCGAACGCGGCCAGATCGGCCACCTTGATCTCCGGGGACGGGAACCGGGCGAGCCGCCCGTCCTCGGCCTGCTCCCAGCAGCGGTACACGGCGCCGGGCGCCTCACGTCCGGCCCGGCCCGCGCGCTGCCGTCCGGCCGCCTGGGACGCCCGTACGGTCGTGAGCGCGCTCAGGCCACGCGCATGGTCGGTGCGGGGCTCCCTGGCCAGCCCGCAGTCCACGACGACCCGCACCCCCGGCACCGTCAGCGACGACTCCGCCACGGAGGTCGCGAGCACCACCCGGCGCCCCTGCGACGACCCCGCGAGCACCGCGTCCTGCACGGCCGCGGGTGCCCGGCCGTGCACCTGGAGCACCTCGGCACCCACTCCCGCGAGCTGCCCGGCCACCCGGCCGATCTCCCCGACGCCGGGCAGGAAGCACAGCACGTCGCCCTCACGCTCGGCGAGCGCGCGGCGCACCACGGCGGCCACGTGCGTCAGCAGTGCCGGATCGACCCTCATGCCGTGCGGCGGGCGCACGGACCCGGCCGGCGGCGCCCACACCACCTCGACCGGGTGGGACACCCCCTGCGCCTCGATCACGGGAGCGCCGCCCAGCAGACGGGCCCAGCCCTCCGCGTCCGTCGTCGCCGACGCGGCGACCAGCCGCAGGTCCGGCCTGATGGCCGCCCGCACGTCGAGGAGGAACGCGGCGACCGTGTCGGCGTCCAGATGGCGCTCGTGGCACTCGTCGATGATCACGACATCGACGCCGGCCAGCTCCTGGTCGCGCTGCAGCCGCTGGAGCAGCACCCCGGTGGTCACGACCTCGACCACCGTGTCGCGCCCCACCACCCGCTCCCCGCGCACGGTGAAGCCGACGCGGCCGCCCGGCTGCTCACCGATAAGCCAGGCCATCCGCCGCGCCGCCGCCCGTGCCGCGATCCGCCGGGGCTCGGCGACCACCACCCGGCGCGCCGGACCGCCGCCGGTGAGGCCGGCGAGCACCAGGGGTACGAGGGTCGTCTTGCCTGTCCCGGGCGGTGCGCAGAGCACCGCGACCCCCCGGTCGTCGAGTGCCCGCTCCAGAGCGGGCACAGCGGTGCGTACGGGCAACTGGCCGAGGGCGTCGGTACGGATCACGCCCCCAGTCTCGTACGCCGGCCCTTCACCAGGTCCGGCGGTCCCGCTCGCACACGAAGATCGCGGTCCCGGGGATGAGGTTGCCACGCAGGGGGGACCAGCCGCCCCACTCCTGGTTGTTCCAGGCGGGCCACTCGGGCTCCACCAGGTCCGTGAGCCGGAAGCCGCCCGCCACCACGTCGCGCACCCGGTCGCCGAGTGTCCTGTGGTGCTCCACGTACACGGCGTCGCCCCGCTCGTCCTGCTCCACGTAGGGGACCCGGTCGAAGTAGGAGGCGGCGACCGAGAGCCCTTCGGGGCCCGGCTCGTCGGGAAACGCCCAGCGGACCGGGTGCGTCACCGAGAAGACCCAGCGGCCCCCGGGCCTGAGCACCCGGTGTACCTCACGGAACACCTGTACGGGGTCGGCGACGAAGGGCACCGCCCCGTAGGCGGAACAAGCCAGGTCGAAGGAGCCGTCCCGGAACGGGAGCCTGCCCGCGTCGGCCTCCACGAGGGGGACGTCGTCGCCGATCCGCAGCGCGTGCTGGAGCTGGCGGTGCGAGAGGTCCAGGGCCACCGGACGGGCGCCCTGCGCCGCCAGCCACCGCGAGCACTGGGCCGCGCCGGCGCCGATCTCGAGGATGTCCAGGCCCTTCAGCCCGGCGGCGGGGCCCAGCAGACCTGCCTCGGCCTCGTCGAGGCCCTCCGGGCCCCAGATGAAGCGGTCGTCCCCCAGGAAGGCCCCGTGGTCGCTCTGGTACTCGTCGGCGTTCCGGTCCCACCAGCCGCGACTTGCCCGGCTGCTCTCCGATTCCCCGGCCTCCCGGCGGGTCGCTTCAGGTTCGGACCCACGGATCTCTTGGCTCATCGTGCCCGTCGTTGTAGTTTGCCTTCACCCGCCCCACACGGTGCCCGACCGGGCTGTACGGGTGAGTACGGCCGCGTGCGTGCGGAACGGTGCCGTGGCCGATGTGGCCTCGGACAACATGAGTTGTGCCGGGAATGGGCTGTTGTGCCCCGCGTGTGCGCCTTCGCGCATTGACCGCTTCCGGCTGCCCCCGTATGCTACAAGTTGCGCCGCGAGCCTGCGCGCTTCAGACCTAGCAGGCCGCGCTCGCGTCTGTCGTACTCCCCTCGGTTGTCGAGGCTCCTTCCGGAATCCGGTCGGGTGCTTCCAGAGCTGTCCGGCGTCTTCAGAGGCGATACGGGCTTACGGCGTAGCAGTAACTTCGACTCTCTGTCCGTACCGGAGCCCTTTCCCACATGACGAGCAGCACCGAGACCACCGCCACCACTCCGCAGGTTGCGGTCAACGACATCGGCGACGCGGACGCGTTCCTCGCGGCGATCGACGAGACGATCAAGTACTTCAACGATGGCGACATCGTTGAAGGCGTCATCGTCAAGGTTGACCGGGACGAGGTTCTCCTCGACATCGGTTACAAGACCGAAGGCGTCATCCCGAGCCGCGAGCTCTCGATCAAGCACGACGTCGACCCGAACGAGGTCGTCAAGGTCGGCGACGAGATCGAGGCCCTGGTTCTCCAGAAGGAGGACAAGGAAGGCCGCCTGATCCTCTCGAAGAAGCGCGCTCAGTACGAGCGTGCCTGGGGCACCATCGAGAAGATCAAGGAAGAAGACGGCATCGTCACCGGTACCGTCATCGAGGTCGTCAAGGGTGGTCTCATCCTCGACATCGGCCTCCGTGGCTTCCTGCCGGCGTCCCTCGTCGAGATGCGTCGTGTCCGCGACCTCCAGCCCTACGTGGGCAAGGAGCTCGAGGCCAAGATCATCGAGCTGGACAAGAACCGCAACAACGTGGTCCTGTCCCGCCGCGCCTGGCTCGAGCAGACCCAGTCCGAGGTGCGCCAGACGTTCCTCACGACCCTGCAGAAGGGTCAGGTCCGCTCCGGCGTCGTCTCCTCGATCGTCAACTTCGGTGCCTTCGTGGACCTGGGTGGCGTCGACGGTCTCGTGCACGTCTCGGAGCTCTCCTGGAAGCACATCGACCACCCCTCCGAGGTTGTCGAGGTCGGCCAGGAAGTCACCGTCGAGGTTCTCGACGTGGACATGGACCGCGAGCGTGTCTCCCTGTCGCTCAAGGCGACGCAGGAAGACCCGTGGCAGCAGTTCGCCCGTACGCACCAGATCGGGCAGGTCGTCCCCGGTAAGGTCACCAAGCTCGTTCCCTTCGGTGCGTTCGTGCGCGTCGACGAGGGCATCGAGGGCCTGGTCCACATCTCCGAGCTGGCCGAGCGTCACGTGGAGATCCCGGAGCAGGTCGTCCAGGTCAACGACGAGATCTTCGTCAAGGTCATCGACATCGACCTCGAGCGCCGTCGCATCAGCCTCTCGCTGAAGCAGGCCAACGAGGCCTTCGGTGGCGACCCGGCTTCGGTCGAGTTCGACCCGACGCTGTACGGCATGGCCGCGTCGTACGACGACCAGGGCAACTACATCTACCCCGAGGGCTTCGACCCCGAGACCAACGACTGGCTCGAGGGCTTCGAGGCTCAGCGCGAGGTCTGGGAGACCCAGTACGCCGAGGCGCAGACGCGCTTCGAGCAGCACCAGGCCCAGGTCATCAAGTCCCGCGAGGCCGACGAGGCCGCTGCTGCCGAGGGCGCTGCTGCCCCGGCCGCCGGCGCCCCGGCTGCCTCCGGCGGCAGCGGTGGCGGCGGCTCGTACTCCTCGGAGTCCGACGACAACTCCGGCGCCCTGGCGTCGGACGAGGCGCTGGCTGCCCTGCGCGAGAAGCTGGCCGGTGGCCAGAGCTGACGCTCTGACCCCAGTCGCTCATCGGCCGTAGAGCTGTAGAGCTTGTCGGTAAGGCCCGCTCCCTTCGGGGGGCGGGCCTTACTCGTATCCGCGAACGCATCGGGACCGGGGGCCGGCCCGACAGGGGCCCTACGGGGTGACGGCGATGTTCGTCAATCCCCTGCCGCCGGTGACCGTGTTGTCGCTGTGGACGGTCGTGCGGCACGTGGAGCTCTGGTTGGTGACGTTGACGGCGAGCTGCTTGTCACCGGTGGCGCCGGTCAGGTCCGAGGCGTTGTTGCGGAACACCGTGCCGCAGCCCCAGCCACTCTGCTGGGTGTGCGTCTCGTACCCGTTGTTCGTCGTACGGGAGCCCCTGTTGTCCTGGACCAGGACGTCGTTCCCCTTCACGTCGACCCAGGAGTCGTCGTAGTTGGCACCGGTCAGCCCGTTGCCGTCGAAGGTGTTGCCGATGATCCGCGCCCCGGTGGTGCCTTCCTTGATGTCGATGTTCTCGCCGCCGACGCCGGGCCCGATGACGTTGCCGAGGATCTGCACCCCGTCACTGCGGTCGGACAGATCGCCCGCGGACCCGACGTACACGCCCTCGCCCATGCCGCGACCGTCGTGCCCCGTGTCGTAGATCCGGGAGTTCTTGATGACGCCGTCCCTGCTGGACTTCCGGAAGTGGACGCCTTCCATGTCGAGGTCGTACACAGTCACGCCGTCGATGACGACACCGGTGGCGGCGTCGGCCATGATCCCCTTCTGGCCGCCGGTGACGGTGATGCCCCGCACGGTCCAGTAGGACGCGCCGTTGAGATGCAGCCCGTAGCCGCCGCCCGCGGTGAGTACCGCTTTGGCGGAGCCGGTGAGGGTGATCCGGGCGGAGGAGGTGGCGGCGACCGTCGCCTTGAAGTTGCCCGTGTACGTGCCGTCGGCGAGCCGGATCGTATCGCCGGGGGCCGCGGCGGTGAGTGCCGCCTTGAGCTGGGCCGCTGTGGTCACGTCGATGACCGCCTCCGCCGACGCGCTGCCGGCGGAGGCGAGGGACAGACCTCCTGCGGTGAGCGCGGTGGCCAGCAGGGCGGGGAGCAGTGTGCGGGTGCGCATGGGGGTGCCTTCCCGTCGAAGGGTTCAGAGGTTCCCGCAGATGAGCATGTTTTTGTACATGAACGTGGGGCGAGTTTCTGAATCTGCTGCCCAGTGACGCTAGGGATGAGATGTGGCCATGTCAAGGTCTGGACCATTGCCCGCCCGCGTGGTGAACGGAGGGAAACGTGCGGGATACACGAGTAACTGACGGCCTGTAACAAGCGCTTGCCAAGATCCCGGCAACCCCAGGAACGAAGGTGAGCCAGGACATGACATACACGTCGAACACCTCGCGCGACGCGCAGACTTCCCCCGTGGCGGCCGGTGCCAGCCGTCGGAGTTTTCTGCGCAACGTAGGCATCACCGGCGGCGCGGGCGCCATGTTCGCCACCATGGGAGCGCTCGGTCTCGCGCCCACCGCCCAGGCCGCAGGCCGTGAACCCGCCTTCCGGGCTCCGAGCGAAGGGGACTTCACCCTCAAGGGGAGGGCGGCGGCGAAGGTCGTCGTGGTCGGCGGAGGCATCGCCGGTCTGGCAGCCGCGTACGAACTGGGAAAGGCGGGCTACGACTGTACGGTCCTGGAGGCCCGGGGCCGCACGGGCGGTCGTAACCTCACCGTGCGTGGCGAGGACTCGACCACCGACACGTACGGCAACGAGCAGACCGCGAAGTTCCACGACGGGCAGTACATGAACGCCGGTCCCGGCCGGATCCCGCAGTGGATGGTCACCCTCGACTACTGCCGTGAACTGGGCGTACCTGTTGAGGTGTTCACCAACGTGAACGCCAATGCCTATATATACAACGAATCGGCGGGCATGAAGGCTCCGGTGCGCTACCGCACCGCGAAGGCCGACGTGTACGGCTACGTCGCCGAACTCCTCGCGAAGGCCACCGACAAGGGCGCCCTCGACCGGCGGATCACCGTCGAGGACCAGGAACGGCTCCTGGAGTTCCTGAAGGACTTCGGGGACATCGGCGACAGCCTCGACTACACCGGAAGCCCGCGCCGCGGCTACCGCGTCGACCCGGCGGCGGCCGGCACCCCGGGCGAGGAGCTCGGCTCCGTACCCACCGCGTCCGAGGTGTTCGCGAGCGGTGTCGGACGGTACTTCTCCTTCGAGTTCGAGTACGACCAGGCCATGCTGATGTTCCAGCCGGTCGGCGGCATGGACCGGATCCCGGCCGCGCTCACCCGGGCCGTCGGGGAGCGCCGTATCAGGACGGGCGCGGCGGTCACCGACATCACCGACACGGCGCACGGCGTCACCGTGACCTACACCCGGTCCGGACGCACCCGGACCATCGACGCCGACTACTGCATCGCCGCGCTGCCGCCCAACATCCTCGCCAAGACCGCTCACAACCTCGGTCCCGCCGTCCAGACCGCGCTGGAGGCGTGCAAGCCGTCCTCGGCCGGGAAGATCGGTCTGGAGTACCGCAGCCGCTGGTGGGAGAGCGACCACCGGATCTACGGCGGCATCACGGAGACGGACCTGGACCTTTCCCACATCTGGTACCCGTCCTACGGTCACAACGGGGACCGGGGGCTCGTCATCGGGTACTACAACTACGGTTCCCAGGCCGACTCGTACGCCGCGCTCGCCCCGCGGGAGCGTGAGGCGCGCGCCGTCGCCCAGGGGGTCAAGATCCACGGCGAGAAGTACCGCACGGAACTCTCCTCGTCGTTCTCCCACCACTGGCGCCAGACCCCCTACCTGGAGGCCGCCTGGCACTCACTCTCCGGTGGCCCCGACGCCCCGGCCTTCGCACCGCTCAACCAGGCCGCGGGGCACGTCTACTTCGCCGGTGACTACCTCAGCCACACGGACGCCTGGCAGCACGGGGCCTTCACGTCCGCGCGGAAGGCGGTCACCGCGCTCCATAGCCGTGTTCTGACGTAACGACCGCGAAAGGGGTGCGGGCGGGAATGCCGGTGCCGTGCGGGGTGTTCTTGTCGAGGAACACGAGGAGGAGCGGTAACCGTGCCTGATCCGCAGAGTTTGTACGAATGGGAGCCGAAGGGCCTGGCCGTCGTCGACATGGCGCTCGCCCAGGAGTCGGCCGGCCTGGTCATGCTCTACCACTTCGACGGATACATCGACGCGGGCGAGACCGGCGAGCAGATCGTCGACGGCGTGCTCGAGACGCTGCCGCACCAGATCGTGGCCCGCTTCGACCACGACAGGCTCGTGGACTACCGCGCACGGCGCCCGCTGCTCACCTTCAAGCGGGACCGCTGGACGGCCTTCGAGACGCCGACGCTGGACGTGCGCGTGGTCCAGGACGCGACGGGCGCACCCTTCCTGCTGCTGTCCGGCCCCGAGCCGGATGTGGAGTGGGAGCGGTTCGCCGCCGCGGTCGAGCAGATCGTCGAGCGGCTCGGCGTCCGCCTCGCGGTCAACTTCCACGGCATCCCGATGGGCGTCCCGCACACCCGCCCGGTCGGAATCACCCCGCACGGCAACCGCACCGACCTCATGCCGGGTCACCGCAGCCCGTTCGACGAGGCACAGGTCCCCGGCTCCGCCGAGGCGCTCGTCGAGTACCGGCTGATGGAATCGGGCCACGACGTCCTCGGCGTCGCCGCCCACGTCCCGCACTACGTCGCACGGTCCTCGTACCCGGACGCGGCCCTCACCGCGCTCGAGGCGATCACCGCCGCGACCGGCCTGGTCCTGCCGAGCGTCGCGCACGGTCTGCGCGCGGAGGCACACCGCACCCAGACGGAGATCGACCGGCAGATCGGCCAGGGCGACGAGGAGCTCGTCTCGCTCGTCGAGGGGCTCGAGCACCAGTACGACGCGGTGGCGGGCTCCGAAACGCGTCGCAATCTCGTCGCGGAGCCGGTCGACCTGCCGTCGGCGGACGAGATCGGCCTCGAGTTCGAACGTTTCCTGGCCGAGCGCGAAGGCGACTCCTGAGGGCGGCTCCCGGCCGCCCGCAGGGCACCTCTAGGCTCGGCGCATGCTGAAAGTGGGCCTGACCGGCGGGATCGGCGCCGGCAAGAGCGAAGTGTCACGGCTGCTCGTGAGCTACGGAGCCGTACTGATCGACGCCGACCGGATCGCGCGTGAGGTCGTCGAGCCCGGCACACCCGGGCTCGATGCCGTCGTCGAGGCCTTCGGGCCCGGGATCCTCACCCCGCAGGGCACGCTGGACCGGCCGGCACTCGGCGCGATCGTCTTCGCCGACCCCGAGCGCCTGGCCGCGCTGAACGCCATCGTCCACCCGCTCGTCGGCGCCCGGTCCGCGGAGCTGGAGCGGGTGGCCGGACCGGACGCCGTCGTCGTCCACGACGTCCCCCTCCTCACCGAGAACGGCCTCGCCCCGCTGTACGACCTGGTCGTGGTCGTGGACGCCACCCCCGGGACGCAGCTCGACCGGCTCGTCGCGCTGCGCGGGATGACGGAGTCCGACGCCCGCGCGAGGATGGCCGCGCAGGCCACCCGCGAGGAGCGAAAGTCCGTCGCCGACCTGGTCGTCGACAACGACGGGCCGCTGGAGGCCCTGGAGCCGCAGGTCCGCGCCCTCTGGTCGGAACTGACCGCGCGGGCCGCCGGAGGCTGAGCCCGCGCCGGGGACGGAATACGAGGATCCGGCCGGACGTTGAAGTGCCCCGGACGTTGAAGTACCGCAGCCGAGGGGAAGGATGCCGGCATGCCCGAGCGAAACCCGGAAACCCATGTCATCGACTTCCGTGCGGCGGAGCAGCTCCTCGCGGCGCGGGACCCGAGGGGCGCGGTAAAACTCCTCGACTCGGTGATAGCCGCCCATCCGGAGAACACGGCGGCCCGGCTGCTGCGTGCGCGGGCCTTCTTCGCCGCCGCCCAACTCCGCCCGGCCGAGCTCGAGTTCGAGCTGGTCCTGGAGCGGGAGCCGGACAACGCCTTCGCGCACTTCGCCCTGGCCCGCACCTTCCAGCGCGCCGGCCGCCCCGAGCAGGCCACCCGCCATTTCCGGCTGGCGGCAGCGCTCGACCCGAATCCGGAGTACCTCAAGGCAGCCCGCTTCGACGAGGCCCCCTGACCCGCCCATCCGTGTTCATCGGCCGGGTCCGCCCCGCTCGCCGCGGTCGGGCTCGTACGGCGGGACGTCCCTGCCCGGCTGGTAGTGCGGGCCCTGGCGGATGCGGTGGACGACGAAGCAGAAGTCCGTGACCGTCACGACGAGGAGCACGCCGCACGCCGCCGCCCAGCCGGCGCGTCCGGTCAGCACGAAGGCCGTCAGGCCGAAAGCGGCCCAGATCATGCCCCATAGACTCAGCCAGAGTCGCATCCGCAGGGGACTGCGCGCGGTGGACGGTTCACTTCCGGTACGCATCGGCATCGCCTCTCCTCCAGCATGAACCCGCGGTGCGGCGTACGGAAACCGATGCCGGAGGATGAGGGGGAGCGGACCGTGGACGTCAGGGAACAGGGAAACGCCACCGGGGGAAGGGCGGCGTGGGGCGACGCCGTCGCCCGCCGGGCCCGGGTGCGCGGCGCCCTGCTGGGCGGCGCCGTCGGGGACGCGCTGGGGAACCCGGTCGAATTCCTCTCGCTCGGCGGCATCCGCCGCGCCTACGGGGAGCGGGGCGTGCGGGAGCCCGTCGCGGACGCGGACGGGGTCGTCGGGCGGATCACGGACGACACCCAGATGACGCTGTTCACGGTCGAAGGGCTGATCAGGGCCCATGCCAGGGCCAGGTCGAAGGGGGCCGGCGGCTCGGAGACCGCCCTCGTACGCCATGCCTACCTGCGCTGGCTCGACACCCAGAACCACCCCGCCCCGCCGACGCGGGGCGGGGAGAACGCCGTACGGACCGGATGGCTCAGGCAGCAGCCCTGGCTGTACGCGCGCCGGGCACCCGGCAACGCCTGCCTGACGGGGCTCGCGGCCGGCCACGTCCCCGGCGCCGACGCGCCGTTCGACGTACCGGGCCCCGTCAACCCGCACTCCAAGGGCTGCGGAACGGT
The DNA here is from genome assembly GCF_045207585.1 of Streptomyces sp. NBC_00887. Lineage (NCBI taxonomy): Bacteria > Bacillati > Actinomycetota > Actinomycetes > Kitasatosporales > Streptomycetaceae > Streptomyces > Streptomyces sp. NBC_00887. Next base: position 1,968,869 of record NZ_CP108788.1, on the reverse strand, counting down.
GATGAGGTCCGCACCCTTCGGGCTGCTCGGAGCGGACGCGCCCAAGGGATTCGAACTGGCCGCCCGGTGCGCGCAGATCACCCACGGCCACCCCACAGGGGCGTACGCGGCTGGAGCGCTCGCCGCGATCGTCACACATCTGCTGGAGGGCGACTCCCCGGCGGGCGCCGTCCTGCGGGCCATGGATCTGCTGGCCCGCCACCGCGGCCACGAGGAGACGACGGCCGCGCTGCGGGCCGCCGTCGACCTGGCCGCCCGCGGCCGGCCGACCGCCGAGCGGGTGGAGTCACTGGGGGCGGGATGGGTCGCCGAGGAAGCCCTCGCCATCGCCGTCTACTGCACGCTCGTGCTGCCGGGATCCGACGACGTGGCCGAGGCGCTGCTGCTGTCCGTCAACCACTCGGGCGACAGCGACTCCACGGGCTCGGTCTGCGGCAACCTGCTCGGCGCGCACCACGGGGACGTGGCGCTGCCGGCCTCCTGGCTCGCCCCGACGGAGGGCAGGGCCGTGATCGCGGAGCTTGCAGACGACCTGTGCATGGAGCTCGAGCAGCCGGTGGTGTGGCCGGACGGCCGCTACCCGCAGTACTGACGGGGCACCGCCCACGGCGGCCCGGGGAACGGGGCCCGGCTGCCGTGCGTTCGGCCGGGTATGAGCGGACGACGGATACGTGAGGGACATTCGGGTACAGGGCCGGGCTCCATCACGCCGGACGGCTGCGCGGTCGAGCTGTATGCGCGGCTGTCCGCCGGAAACGAACCGGATGTGATCGAGGCGGCCGTGCCCGCCGGAGCGAGCATTCTCGAACTGGGCTGCGGGGCGGGCCGGGTGACGCACCCACTGGTCGAACGCGGCTTCGTGGTGACCGCCGTGGACGAGTCGGCGCAGATGCTGGGACACGTCGCAGGCGCACGCACGGTGCGGAGCCCCATCGAGTCGCTGGACCTCGGCGACGAGAGGTTCGACGTGGTCATGCTCGCTTCGTTCCTGGTGCACACGAGTGACCACCGCGTCCGGGAGGGGCTGTTGCGGACCTGCCGCAGGTACGTCAAGGACGGCGGCGCCGTCCTCCTCCAGCGGGAGGGTGCCGACTACCGCACCGATCTGCCGCGGGAGCGCGAGGATCCGGCCGCGGGCTGCACCGTACGCATCGTTTCGGCGGAGCCCCTGGGCGACGGGGTGAGCGAGGTCCGTGCCGAGTACGTGTTCGAGGACGCGCGGTGGACCCAGACCTTCCGGTCACGGGAACTGTCCCCCGAGCAGTTCGAAGCCTGTCTCGAAGCGGCCGGACTGACCGTCGACGGCTACCTCACCGACGACGGCGTCTGGGTGCTCGCCCGCCCCAAGTAGCCACCGGTCCAAGTGAATCCGAGGTCCGGAGCGCGATGAGTTCCGGACCCCGGCGGGGTCTACCCCTCGGTAAGCGCCGGGAAGGCGTAGCGGCAGGTTCGCCCCCGCCCCGGCGCACGTCATCCACGACGCCCTCCGAGGAGACCCCCCTGTCCGAAACCGGTACTGCCGCCGTTTCCCCCGCCGCACAGGCCACCGCTTCGCCGCGCCGCAGCCGGGCTTCCGTCGTCCTGACGGCGGCCCGGATCGTCCTCGCGCTCTTCTTCGGGCTGAGCGCCGTGCCCAAGCTCATCGCCCACGAGTCCGCGGTGGAGTCCTTCGACCGCATGGGCTGGAGCAGCGGCGCGATGTACACGATCGGCGGCCTGGAGACGGCCGGCGCCCTCGCCCTCCTGGTCCCGCTGCTGTCCGGGGTGGCAGCCATGGCCTTCGCCGGGCTGCTCGCCGGGGCCGCGATCGTGCAGCTGACGCTCCTGGACCCTCCGAACGCGGTCATGCCGGCGCTGCTCATCGCTGTGGTGATCCTGATCGCCCGGGACCGGAGGGACCGTACGGCGGAGCTGGTCGCGCTGGTCAAAGGGCGCGGCCGTACACGGCGCCGCGGTCAGTGAACGAACCTGTAGCTGCGCCAGGGCAGGCTGCGCGGGGAGTTCGCGTCGGTCAGCGTGGTGGCGACGTAGGTGGTGCCACCGCCGGTGCAGTCGCGGGTGCGGTACAGGATCATGTCGATCAGGGTCCTGTTGGCGACCTCGTCGGCGCCCGCGGGCGCCAGCCGGTGGCAGCCTTTCACCGAAGGGCTGTGCACGCTGACGACCCTGTCCCGCTCGGTGGTGTAGATGACCGGTCCGACCGCGGTGCGCCCGAGGCCGGAGCAGCTCGTGAGGCCGAGAGTGAGCAGGGCCGCGCCGACTGCGATGCCGGTGTGTCGGCGGTGGCGTCGGGGGCGGTCGGTGGCGGTCGCGGTCGCGGTGACGGACATGGGCGGGTCCTCGTCTGCTCGTCCGGCTCATCGGTACGGCACGGAGACGTGCTGGTGCTGGTCAGCCTGCCTGTTACGCGGAGCCCCGGCACCCGGTGCGCGGCCGGTCGGGCCACTGACACCCGGACAGAGGTTCGACGGGTGCGCATACCGGGCATACCGTGGTAATAGGGCGTGATCGACGGGTGCTGGAACGCACTCCCGGACGCAGGGGGCCGTGATGGTCCAGGAGCTGGTGATCGCAGCGGTGGCGGCGGTCTCGGGCGTGGCGGTGTACGGAATGGCCGCGGCCCGGGTGGTCAAGCAGTACGAACGCGGAGTGGTGCTCCGGCTCGGCAGGCTCCACGACCGTGTGCGACCGCCGGGATTCACCATGATCGTTCCGGGTGTGGACCGGCTCCGCAAGGTGAACATGCAGATCGTGACGATGCCGGTGCCCGCGCAGGACGGCATCACGCGGGACAACGTGACGGTCCGCGTGGACGCCGTCATCTACTTCAAGGTGGTGGACCCGGCGAGCGCGGTGATCGCGGTGGAGGACTACCGCTTCGCGGTCTCGCAGATGGCGCAGACGTCCCTCCGGTCGATCATCGGTAAGAGCGACCTGGACGATCTGCTGTCCAACCGGGAGAAGCTGAACCAAGGACTGGAACTGATGATCGACAGTCCGTCGGTCGGCTGGGGTGTGCAGATCGACCGCGTCGAGATCAAGGACGTGTCCCTGCCGGAGACGATGAAGCGGTCCATGGCCAGGCAGGCCGAGGCCGACCGTGAGCGGCGCGCGCGGGTCATCAACGCCGACGCGGAACTGCAGGCCTCGAAGAAGCTGGCCCAGGCGGCCCAGGAGATGTCCAGCCAGCCGGCGGCGCTGCAGCTCCGACTGCTGCAGACCGTGGTCGCGGTGGCGGCCGAGAAGAACTCCACGCTGGTGCTGCCGTTCCCCGTCGAGCTGCTCCGCTTCCTGGAGCGTGCGCAGCAGGGGCAGCCGCCCGCGGAGGTGCGGCAGCCGCAGAGTCCGTCCGGGTACGACGGGTCCTCCCCGCGGACCGAGCCCTCTTCGCGGACCGAGTCCCTGGCGCAGCCGGAGTCCCGGCCGCAGGGCGAGGACCTTGCGCAGGACGGGTCACGGGCCGCGCGCATCCCGGCGGATGAGCCTCCCGCGCCGCGTGACCCCGCGACCGCGTTGCCCGACCCCGGGACCACGCCGCGTGATCCCCAGACCGCGTTGCCCGACCCCGCGACGACGCCGCGTGACCCCGCGACCGCGCCGCCGGACTCCGCGGAGGAGCCGCAGCACGGCGGGGCCCACGCCGAGCCCTTCGCCCGTCACTGACGCGGAAACCACGCCCGCCCCGGCCCGTGGGAACACGTGCGGGGCGGGTGTTGTCGTACCCCCCGCCTAGACTCGCGAAGACAGGATTCGGGCACTCGGACCAGGCGGGAGGGGCAGTGGACATGGCACAGCGGACCACGGTCCCGGCCGCCGAGCGGCTGATGCGGTGCGCGGCGGTCTTCCTGCCGGCCGCGCTGCCCCGTGACGGCCGGATCGCCTTCTGGGACCCCGAGGGCAGTATCGCTTTCACCGGTCCCGACGAGCCGCCGGGCGACAGCGGGGATCCGCCGTACACCGTCACGGAGCTGGCGGTCGTCGGGCCGCACGGCGCGGGCGCGGCCCGGCGCCGCACGGTTCCCGCCGTGGTGCTGTCCGTCGCGGATGCCGTGCCGCTCCTCTCGGGCGCCCGGCACCGGGCCTCCGCCCACCCCGCCACGCGCGCCTGGGGCGCGGCCGCGCTGCACGCGCTCACCCTGGTGGCGCGCGGCAAGCTCCTGCCCGGTCTGACGGCCGACGACCACGACGCATGGCGGGCCGGGCCCCGCGACGCGGAGGACATCGCCCACCTCAGGGCCGTCGCCGCCTCGATGCCCCCCGAGGGATACGCGGTCCCGCTGGACGGCACACCGCTGCGGGTCCCGGACCCCCTGGCCCTGCTCGGAGCCTTCCTCGACGCCGTGGCGGACACCCTGCCCCGGACCCCTGCCGCGGGCCACGCGATGGGCGCACCGTTCGCCGCGCGCGAGGCACAGCGGCTGCCCGGCGCCCGCGCCTGGGCCGTCGAGGTGGCTGCCGGACTCGACGCGGGGGTGCGCGTCTCCCTCCGGCTCGACCTGTCCGTCCACGAACTCTTCGACACCGCCGGGCCCACCGCGGAGACGGACGAGGACGCGCACGGATCCCCGGCAGCAGCCCGCCACGCCGCCGCGGCCGTCACGCAGGTGCACAGCCTGGCCGACCCGACGTACGTCACCGATGCGGCGACGTTGTGGAGCGGCGGGGCAGGGGAGCCCTTCGGGCCGCGGGCGAGGATCGACGCGGTGCTCGCCCTGCGCCGCGCCGCCCGGATCTGGCCCCCGCTGGAGCGGCTGCTGGACCAGCCGGTCCCCGACGTGCTCGCGCTCGCCGAGGACGAGCTGTACGAACTGATCGGCGAAGCGGGACCACGGCTCGCGGCGGCCGGGGTCGCCGTCCACTGGCCCCGGGAGCTCGCCCGCTCGCTCACCGCCACGGCCGTCGTCCGGCCCGCGCCGGGCTCGGCCACCGACGGCACCTCCTTCTTCGACGCGGAGCAGCTCTTCGCGTTCAACTGGCAGCTGTCCCTGGGTGACGAGCAGCTCACCGAGGCCGAGATGGACACGCTGGCCGAGGCGCACAGGCCGGTGGTGCGGCTGCGCGACCAGTGGGTGGTCGTGGATCCCGCGCTCGTACGCAAGGCGCGCAAGCGGGAGCTCGGTCTGCTGGATCCGGTGGACGCGCTCGCCGTCGCACTGACCGGCGTTGCCGAGGTCGACGGCGAACAGGTCGAGGCGGTGCCGGCCGGAGCGCTCGCGGCACTCCGCTCGCGCATCCTCGACGAGGGCGCCACCCTCCCGCCGCCGCCCGGCCTCGACGCCACCCTCCGCGACTACCAGCTGCGGGGCCTGGCCTGGCTGGACCGGATGACCTCGCTCGGCCTGGGCGGCTGCCTCGCCGACGACATGGGCCTGGGCAAGACCATCACCGTCATCGCCCTCCATCTGCACCGCGCCCACGCCGCCCCCACGCTGGTCGTCTGTCCCGCCTCCCTCCTCGGCAACTGGCACCGGGAGATCAACCGCTTCGCGCCCGGTGTCGCCGTGCGCCGCTTCCACGGCACCGACCGCACGCTCACCGACCCGGACGGCGGCTTCGTCCTCACCACCTACGGCACGATGCGGTCCAGCGCGGGCCGGCTCGCCGAGCACACCTGGGGGCTGGTCGTCGCCGACGAGGCCCAGCACGTGAAGAATCCGCACTCCTCCACGGCCAAGGCGCTGCGCACCATCCCGGCCCCGGCCCGCGTCGCGCTGACCGGCACGCCCGTCGAGAACAATCTCTCCGAGCTCTGGGCCCTGCTCGACTGGACCACCCCCGGGCTGCTCGGCCCGCTCAAGGCGTTCCGGTCCCGGCACGCCCGGATCGTCGAGAACACCGGCACCGCGGCGGGCCTGGGCAACGAGGAGGCGGTCGAGCGGCTCTCCCGGCTGGTCCGCCCCTTCCTCCTGCGCCGCAAGAAGTCGGACCCGGGCATCGCGCCCGAGCTGCCGCCGAAGACGGAGACCGACCACGCCGTTTCCCTCACCCGCGAGCAGGCCACGCTCTACGAGGCGGCCGTGCGCGAGACCATGGCCTTCATCGAGCAGTCCGAGGGCATCGCCCGCCGCGGGCTGATCATGAAACTGCTCGGTTCGCTCAAGCAGATCTGCAACCACCCCGCGCAGTACCTCAAGGAGGAGCCGACCCGGCTCACGGGACGCTCGGGCAAGCTCGCCCTGCTCGACGAGCTCCTCGACACGATCCTCTCCGAGGACGCCTCCGTCCTGATCTTCACCCAGTACGTGTCGATGGCCCGCCTCCTCTCCGCCCACCTGGCATCCCGCTCCGTCCCCTCCCAGCTCCTGCACGGCGGTACGCCGGTGCCCGAGCGGGAGCGGATGGTGGACCGCTTCCAGTCCGCCGAGGTCCCCGTCTTCCTGCTCTCCCTCAAGGCGGCCGGCACCGGGCTGAACCTCACCCGGGCCGCCCACGTCATCCACTACGACCGCTGGTGGAATCCCGCGGTCGAGGAGCAGGCCACCGACCGTGCCTACCGCATCGGCCAGACGCAGCCCGTGCAGGTGCACCGGCTCATCGCGGAAGGCACCGTCGAGGACCGGATCAGCGAACTGCTGGAGTCCAAGCGTGCCCTCGCCGACGCGGTGCTCGGATCCGGCGAGGCCGCTCTGACCGAGCTCAGCGACCGTGACCTGGCCGATCTCGTCTCGCTCCGGAGGACGGCATGAGCCCGGCCGCGCACCCCCGTCCCACGGCGCGTCCCGGCCCCGACGACCTGCGGCGCACCTTCGAGGCGGTGCCCGCCCGCGCCTCGGACACCGCGGAACCCTTCGCGGACAGCTGGTGGGGCCGGGCGTGGGTGGACGCCCTGGAGTCCCTGTCGATGGACGAGGGACGCCTCGCCCGCGGCCGGACGTACGCCGACGGCGGCCAAGTCGCCGCGATCACCGTGACTCCCGGCCGGGTCATCGCCTACGTCCACGGCAGCCGCCCCCGCCCGTACCGGGCGGAGCTGCGCCTGCGTACGTTCTCGGCCTCCGACTGGGACACCTTCCTGGACGCCGTCGCGGCGCGGCCCGGGCATCTGTCCGCGCTGCTCGACAAGGACATGCCGCACTCCCTGGTCGACATGGCGGGGGAGACCGGCATCCGGCTGCTGCCCGCCGCCGGCGACCTCGACCCGGACTGCTCCTGCCCGGACCGCGGCTGGCCCTGCAAGCACGTGGCGGCGCTCTGCTTCCAGACGGCACGACTCCTGGACAGCGACCCCTTCGTCCTGCTGCTGATGCGCGGCCGGGGGGAGCGTGAACTCCTCGACGAGCTCGGCCGCCGCAACGCCGAGCACTCCGCCCGAGAACGCCCCGCCACACCGGCGATGCCCTCGCTCGCGGCGGCCGAGGCCCTGGCCGGCCGCTTCCTGCCGCCGCTCCCGGCACCGCTGCCCGTGCCGCCGTACCCCGGGCAGCCGCCCTCCTACCCGGACCTGCCCGGCGCCCATGACCCGCTGTCCCTGGACCACCTCGCCTCGGACGCGGCTGCCCGCGCCCACGCACTCCTGACCACCGGGGACGATCCGATCGCCGGGCTCAGCACTTGGCAGGACGCGGTGCGCATCGCCGCGTCCCGGCCGACCGCGGGGCTCACGGCAACCACCCGGGCGCTCTACCGCGAGCTGGCCTACGCCACCGGCCGCAGCACCACCGACCTGGCCCGCGCCGTCGCCGCCTGGAGGCAGGGCGGCGCGGAGGGCCTCGCGGTCCTGGAAAGCCCCTGGGACCCACCGGCGGGCCCGTTCGACCGGGCCCGCCCCGCCCTCGCGGCGGCCGACTTCCCGCGCTTCCAGCCCTGGCGCAACCACCTCACCAACACCGGGGGCACCCTCCAGCTCCGCTTCGGCCAGGACGGCCGCTGGTACGGCTACGAGTCGGACCCTGGCGCGGACGACTGGTGGCCCCGCGCCACCCCGGACCCCGACCCGGTGGCCGCGCTCACCGCCCTGCGGGGCTGACCCCTGTGCTCGGCTCTCGTTCCTGTGCGCTCGCGCGCGGCGGCGGAACCATGCGGCACACGGGGTGGACGACGCGGACCACGGACTCGGCGAAGCCTCGTGGCAACGGTGGTGCCTCGCGCAGCGCCGCCCGTACCCACTCGGAATCGGCCACGAGCTTCACGAGCAGCAGGGGCTCGGCTTCCGCGGGGAGTTCGCCGCGTTCGACGGCCCGAAGGAAGACCGGATGCTCGCGGGTGAAGCGGTCGGCGAAGAAGTCGCGGGCCAGGAGACCGAGTTCGTCCTCGAACGTGTCGCTGCCCGCAGCCAACGCGCGGACGGCCGACCGCGTGAGCTCACTCGTGAGCAGGGTGAGCACCTGGTCCACCAGAAACTCCAGATCGCCCCGAAGGCTGCCCGTGTCGGGGCTGCCGCTGCCGCGCGTCTCCGCCTCGATGAGAGCCGCACGCACAAGGCCGGGCGGCCCGAGGGGCCACGCCCGGCGGATCGCCTTGCTGTCGACACCCGACTCCAGGGCGACCGACTCGATGGTGAGCCGCTCGTGACCGCCTTCGGCAAGCAGGCGCAGCGTTGCGTCGAAGACCGGCTCGGAGACGCGGGGGCCCGGGAGGCTGGGGCGGGCAGGGGTCGGTTCCGGCACGGCGGCTCCAGACGGACGACGCGTAAGGCCACCGTCATCCTGGCACAGAGTTCTGCGGTCGGTGCGAGGCCCCTTCACCCGGGTGGGGCGCACGGGCCGCCCGTGGGGGCGCCACGCGGCCCCGGGGCTCAGAAGTCGGCGAGGGTGCGTTCGTCGAGGCGGGCCACCGAGTCCTGGGCGTAGGCCTTCTCGTACGCTGCGCGGATCCGCTCGATCTGCGGGTCGCGCAGGCGCGCCTCCGACGCCGGGTAGAGCAGGATCAGTTCGTACGAACGCTCCCGTTCGATCACCCCGTCGGAGTCGCGCCACTGCCCCCGGCCGTCCTGGATCGTGAGGCCGGCCGGGAAGTCCGGTGTGACATACCGGTCGACGAAGGCGAGGAACTGCGGGTCGGTCACATCCGGTCCGCCGTCGGGGCGTTCGGTACCGAAGAACAGCCGGGTCTCCACGTACTCGGCGCCCCGGACGGCCGTCGCCCGCGCCGCCGGTGCCTCGCCGCCGAGTGTGGCGTACGCGAGCGGTGCGCCCGTGGCGAGTACGGCGCAGGCGGCCACGCCCGCCATGACCGCGGTGCGCCGCGTGGATCGCTCGGGGCCCGGCTTCGGGCGGTTGCGCAGACGCAGCAAGGTGATCTCCCACGGGCGGTCGGAAGCCGTAATGGCGCTCACCGTGGCACGCGGTCGGCGCAACGGCCCGGCAGGACACCGGGATCCGGGCCGGACCACCCGTAAGGGTGAGGTGCTACGGCCCCGCGGCACCCGGCGTCGTGACTCCGGGCAACGACACCCCGCGGCCCGCGAAGAAGCGCTCGAAGACCGGCAGCGGCAGCTCGGCCGCGCGTGTGTCCGCCGTCGTCCCCGACGGGTTGTGGAAGTGCACCCCCGATCCGTCCGCGGTGCGCGAGGTCAGCAGGACCAGATGCCCGCCACGCCCCGGCGCCGGCAGTTCCGGGTGCCGGATTCCGTAGTGCACGGACGCCATCACGCTCCTGCCTTCGTCCAGCAGCCCGAGGATCCCGGCGGGGGACAGGTGCCGGTGGACGGTCGCGTCGAGGCCGTGCGCCTCGGTCGCGTACGCGGCGAACGGGGCGTAGACCAGGCCCCGGATCACCCTCTGGGCGTCCTCGGTGTACGCGCCGTACTCGAGGGCGCCGTCGCGCAGCGCGAACAGGGTCGGAGCGGTGGGGCCGAGCGCCATGCGCAGGCAGGTCATACCGCACAGATGGCCTGCCCATCGCGCGTACTCGGCGGGCGAGGCCGCGCCGGAGTCCGCCCAGCGCGGGTCCTCGGCCGGATCGAGCCCGCCCTCCACGATCGCGCCCACCAGGCCGGGCGACGCGAACTGTGTGTGCACGGGGGTCCGGCAGCGGGTGCAGATCACTGGCGGTATCCGTTCAGGAAGCGGCCGATGCGGCTGATCGCCGCGTCGAGGACGTCGGCGTGCGGGAGGGTCAGGATCCGGAAGTGGTCGGGGCGCGGCCAGTTGAAGCCGGTGCCCTGAACGACCTGGATCTTCTCCCGCAGCAGGAGGTCCAGGACGAACCGCTCGTCGTCGACGATGTCGTGGACCTTGGGGTCGATGCGAGGGAACGCGTACAGGGCGCCCTTCGGCTTCACGCACGACACCCCCGGAATCTCGTTCAGCCGCTCCCAGGCCCGGTCGCGCTGCTCGTGGAGCCTGCCCCCGGGGGCGACGAGCCCGCGGATCGACTGCCGGCCGCCGAGCGCCGCCTGGATCGCGTACTGGGCGGGGGCGTTGGGGCACAGCCGCATGGAGGCGAGCATGGTGAGCCCCTCCAGGTAGTTGCGGGCGTGCTGCTGGGGGCCCGACACCACCAGCCAGCCGGAGCGGAATCCCGCCACGCGGTACGTCTTGGACAGCCCGCTGAAGGTGAGGCAGAGCAGATCCGGGGCCAGGACCGCCACGGAGTGGTGCTCGGCGTCGTCATAGACGATCTGGTCGTAGATCTCGTCGGCGAACACCATCAGCCCGTGCCTGCGTGCCAGATCGAGCATGCCCTCGAGGATCTCGCGGGGATAGACGGCACCTGTCGGGTTGTTCGGGTTGATGATCACCATGGCCCTGGTGCGGTCGGTGATCTTCGAGGCCATGTCCGCGAGGTCCGGATTCCAGTCCGCGGCCTCGTCGCAGGTGTAGTGCACGGCCTTGCCGCCCGCGAGTGTGGTGACGGCGGTCCACAGCGGGTAGTCGGGGCTCGGGACGAGGATCTCGTCGCCGTCCTCCAGAAGTGCCTGTACGGACATGGAGATCAGCTCGGAGACGCCGTTGCCGAGGAAGATGTCGTCGACGTCGACGTCGGTCAGGCCCATCGCCTGGTAGCGCTGCGCCACGGCCCGCCGGGCGGAGAGGATGCCGCGCGAATCGGTGTAGCCATGTGCCTGCGGGAGCATCCGGATCATGTCCTGGACGATCTCCTCGGGCGCCTCGAACCCGAAGAGCGCCGGGTTGCCCGTGTTGAGGCGGAGCACGCTGTGGCCCGCCTCCTCGAGGGCGTTGGCCTCCTCGATGACCGGGCCCCGGATCTCGTAACAGACCTCGTTGAGCTTGCTGGACTGCCGGAACTCCATGCTGTGCCCTCCCCGACCCCGAACTGTGTTACTTGGTTTTACCAAGTTGGAGCTTGGAAAGTCCAACAACATGTCTAGACTGCGTCGCATGCCACGTCAGCAGCCGCCAACACGCCCCGCCCGCCGCCGGAGTTACGACCAGTTCTGTGCCACCGCCCGGGCCCTCGACTCCGTGGGCGACCGGTGGACGCTGCTGATTGTCCGTGAACTGCTGGCCGGCCCGCGCCGGTACACGGATCTGCACGCCGACCTGCCGGGAGTCAGCACGGACGTGCTCGCCTCCCGGCTCAAGGACATGGAGCAGAGCGGCCTCGCCGTGCGCCGGCGCCTTCCGCCGCCGGCGGCCGCTTCGGTCTACGAACTGACCGAACACGGTCGCGGACTGCTCCCGGTCCTCACCGCGCTCGCGCGGTGGGGCACACCCGCACTCGCCGAACGCCGCCCCACCGACGCGGTCCGCGCCCACTGGTTCGCCCTGCCCCTGCTGCGCGCGATGGACGGGACGAAGCATGCAGGTGTCGTCGAAGTCCGGCTGGAGGAAGGGGAGTTCCACATCCGAACGGGCGGGGACGTGCAGCGGGACGATGCCTACGGGTACGGCCCGGCCCCGCACCCCGACGCCCGCATCGTGCTCGAAGCCGAGCTCTGCCTGGCGCTGGGGCGCGGCGAACTGACACTGGCCGAAGCGGTCGCGGAGGGCCGGGCCGAGGTGCAGGGGGAAGGCCCGCTCGCCACCGAACTCCGCGGGGGATGACACCCGCGTCACCGGTGACGGCAGCCCGACTCGCGCGTAGCGTGGGTTCGTTCATCCGGTCCGGCGGGACGAGGGAGATGTCCATGGAGTTCGGCAGCAGGGTCGGCACGAAGCAGCGGGGCACGCTGCGCAAGGTCATGCTCGTGGGCGCCTGTGTGACGGCGCTCGGTCTCGTCCCGGCAGCCGCGGTCGCGACGCCCGGCAGCGGTGTGAGCGGCACCGTCGTCGCCAAGGGCACGTCCGAGGGCAAGCTGAAGGTGAAGACCCCCAAGGGCGAGACGGATGTGACCGTCCGGACCATCACCATCGCGCCCGGCGGCTCCACCGGCTGGCACACCCACCCGGGCCAGCTGATCGCCGTCGTCCAGGCCGGGACGCTGACCCGGACCCTCGACGACTGCTCGGTCGAGGTGACACCCGCGGGAACGGCGTTCATCGAGCCGTCCGGAACCAAACACCGGCACATCGGGCGCAACCTCGGCACGGAACCCGTGGTGCTGTGGGTGACCTATCTGCTTCCCGAGGGCAGCGAACTCTCCGACGACGCCGACGCGGTGGACTGCCCCGCGGCGAAGTAGATCCGGCACCGGGGCGGGGTGCGCTCTCGTACGGAAGCCGGCGCGGTCCCGGGTGATGATGGAAACGTGCGATTCGAACCGATCACCTGGGAACGCCTGGCCGAAGCGCTGGCCGCGCACGCCGACGGCCTGAAACCGGCCGACGGCGGGCCCTGGCTCAGAATCGGCATCGACGGCGCTCCGGCCGCCCGCCCCGGTGAGCCCGCCGAACGCGTCGCCGAGGAACTGCGGGCGCGCGGCCGCGCGGTGCTCACCGTCTCCACCGGAGGGTTCCTGCGGCCGGCGAGTCTGCGCTACGAGTACGGCAAGGAGGACCCCGACTCGTACGCCGACAGCTGGTTCGACACCAACGCACTGTGGCGCGAGGTGTTCCGTCCGCTGGAGCCCGGCGGCAGCGGACGGGTGCTGCCCGACCTCTGGGACCCGGTGACGGACCGGGCCACCCGCAGCCCGTACCGGGTCCTGCCCGAGGGCGGGGTGCTGATCGTGCACGGGCCGCTGCTCCTCGGGCAGTGGTTCCCCTTCGACCTCGCCGTTCACCTTCGCCTGTCGCCCGGTGCGCTGCGGCGGCGCACCGAGGAGAACGAGCGGTGGACATGGCCCGCCTTCGCCCGGTACGAGGACGAGGTGGCGCCCGCCGACCGCGCGGACGCGGTGGTGCGGGCCGACGACCCGCACCACCCCGCCTGGACCGGCATCGGCACGTGACCACTACGCCGGACGCGGCCCCGGACGCCCGCCGACCGTCGCGACCGCCTCGGCCCCGGCCCGGCAGCCGGTCGCGGCTGCCGCGGCATCGTCCGCCCCGGCGATGAGAGCGGCGAGGAAACCGCCGGTGAAGGCGTCCCCCGCGCCGGTCGAATCGACCGGATCCAGTACGGCCGGGGCGGATACACGCGTGGTCACCGTGCCCCCGGCCGCCAGCAGGACGCCCCGGTCCCCGACGGTGACGGCGACCCGCCCGGCGTGACGGCTCAGCTTGGCCGCCGCGTCGGCCGGGTCCGGCAGGCCGGTCAGCTCCCGGGCCTCGTCCGCGTTGGGGAGGAGCAGGTCCACGCCCTCGACCAGGTCGAGGAAGGCGCCGGCGCCGAGAGAGGCGAGGAAGCCCGCCGACGCAGGGTCCACACTCACCGGGATGTCCCGACGCCGGGCCTCACGCAGGGCAAGCCGCACCGTCGCGCGGCTGGTCGCCGCGAAGAAGAGATAGCCGGAGAGGTGGAGCCGGGCGACGCCGTCCAGGAATGACGCCGACCAGTCGTCGGGGGAGAGGCGCAGGACCGCGCCGCTGTCGGTGAGGAAGGTGCGCTCGGCCGAGGAGTCGACCAGGGCCACCACCGTGCCGGTCGGCGCCTCCCCGTCCACGGACAGCAGCGGCCGCACCCCCGCCCGTTCCAGCGCGCCCCGGTGCCAGGCCTCCGAATCCGCCCCTGCCCGCGCCAGCAGACGCACGTCCCGGCAGCCCGAACGAACCGCCCAGCAAGCGACGTTGGCGCCCGCTCCGCCCGGCGTCGTGCTGATGCGCGCAGCCGTGTCCGTACCGTGGACCACGGCCGAGCCGTGCCGGACGACCACGTCGGTGACCACGTCGCCGACGACGAGGAGACCGCCCTCGGTCACCGCGCCGCCGCCGCGATCCGGGCGGCCAGCCGCACGTTCCCGCGCACGGCGGCCAGATTCGCTTCCAGGGACGCTCCGTCGGTCTCCCGCATCAGGTACTCCAGCAGGAACGGAGTGACTGCCTGCCCCACGATCCCGCGCTCCCGGCAGGCGTCCAGAGCCTGCGCGAGCACCCGGTCGTGCACCTCGGGGTCCAACTGCTCCTCCTGCGGTACGGGATTGGCGACGATCAGCGCGGCGGGAGGACCCCCGAGCTCCTCCCGGGCCCGCATCACGTCAGCGACCTCCCGCGGTGTGCGGACCGTCCAGTCGACGGGCTCGCCCGAACTGCTCAGATAGAACCCGGGGAAGTACTCCGTGCCGTAACCGAGCACGCCGACGCCGAGCGTCTCCAGGCGCTGGAGCGTGGCCGGCACGTCCAGGATCGACTTCACGCCCGCGCAGACCACGGTGATGCCGGTCCTGGCGAGCAGCCGCAGATCCGCGGACTCGTCCTGCGTCTCGGTCCACTCCCGGTGTACGCCGCCGAGCCCCCCGGTCGCGAAGACGTTCAGGCCGGCCCGCGCCGCCAGGAACGCGGTCGCGGACACGGTCGTCGCCCCGCTCGCTCCCTGGGCGAGAGCGGGTGCGAGGTCGCGGTGGCCCAGCTTTCGCATCGCCGGGTCACCGGCCACCCGCTCCAACCGGTCGGCCGTCAGACCCACATGGGCCCGGCCGTCGAGCACGGCGACCGTGGCGGGCACGGCCCCCGCCTTGCGTACGAGCTCCTCCAGTTCCTCCGCGACCTGGAGGTTGCGGGGGCGCGGAAGACCATGGGCGATGATCGTCGACTCCAGGGCGACGACGGGGCGGTGGTCGGCGAGAGCGTCGCGCACCTCGGTGGAGAGCACGGGGGCGTGGCGGCCGGTTTCCTGCGACGTGGATGCCGATGGGTTCCGATGCATGCCCCATCCCTGTCGCAGGCACGGCGCCCGCAAACCCGGACGGGGAGGGGAGCCGCCGGTCTCAGACCTTCCCGGACACCGGGGGCTGCCGGTTCAGGGTCCGGCGCAGGGCGAGCGCGGCCAGCGGCAGCAGCAGACAGGCGGCGGCCGTGTTCAGCCAGCCGTAGCTCAGCCGGGAGATGATCACTCCGGCGACGGCGCCGCCGATGCACGCCGCCGTGTTCATCGTGAGATCCGAGAGGCCCTGCACCGCGGCGCGGGCGGCCTGCGGCACGGAGTCGGTGAGCAGTGCCGAACCGGCGACCAGGCCGGCCGACCAGCCGAGGCCCAGGACGAACAGACCCGCGGCGGTCCGGCCGTGCCCCGCGCCCGACGTACCGGCCAGCACCGCGGCGCAGCACAGCAGGCCGACGGCAAGACCGATCACGGACAGCCTCCCCACCCGGTCGGAGAGCCAGCCCGTGATGGGCGAGAACGCGTACATGCCCGCGATATGACCGCTGAGGACCAGCCCGATCAGCTGGATGCCCGCGCCGTGGTGTCCGAGGTGGACGGGGGTCATGACCATGATCGAGACCATGGTGGTGTGCGACACCGCGATGGTCACCAGCGCGAGACGGGCCATCGGGGAGGCCCGCACCGCCGCGATGCCCGCCCGCAGGGAGCGCTTCTCGACGGTCCCGGTTTCCTGCGGGGCCAGCGCGCGGGCGGTGAGCAGCGGATCGGGGCGCAGCAGCACGGCGACCACGGCACCGGTGAGCAGGAAGATGGCGGCTGCCCAGGCGAACGCACCGGCCGTCTCGGGCACGGAGGTGTCGCGGAAGACGTGTCCGGCGGGTGCCGAGATGTTGGGGCCGAGGACCGAACCGATCGTGGTGGCCCAGACGACGTTTGAGATCGCCCGGCCGCGGCGTTCCGGCTCGGCCAGATCGGCTGCGGCGAACCTGGCCTGGAGATTGGCCGACGAGCCTGCGCCGAAACCGGCCATGCCGAGGAGCAGCAGCGGGAAGCTGCCCACCACGGCGGCGGTCACCACCAGGGACGCGCCCACCGCGCCGATCAGATAGGCGAGAACGAGTCCGGGGCGCCTGCCCCGTGAGGTCATCAGGGCGGCCAGGGGCAGTGACAACAGCGCAGTACCCGCCACCGAGGCGGTCGGAGCGAGCCCGGACAGAGCCTCGGAGCCGCTCACCTCCGCTGCCAGGACCGGTGCCAGGGCGATACCGATGGCCACGCCGAGGCCGCCGAGTATCTGGCTGCCGATGAGTACGGCGGTGGTCCTGCGCTGCAGCGCGGGCAGGTCCGCAGCCGTGATCCGGGAGGTGGGGAGGGCTACTGTCACCGCCGAAGTGTGCCAGTTCGCACACCCGTGCGACATCCCTTTCCGGACCCGGTGTGCCCGTGCGGGACCGCGCCGGTGTGCGCGTGCGGGACCGCGCCGGACGGTCCTCAGAACAGCGGCTGCGGAAGGACCCCCTCGAGCGCCAGCAGTTGCCGCTTGGTCTCCAGACCGCCGCCGAAGCCGCCGAGCCCTCCGTCGCTCTCCACCACGCGGTGGCACGGCACCACCACCGGCAGCGGATTGGAACCCATCGCCGCCCCGACGGCCTGGGCGGCCCCCGGCTGCCCCACCCGCCCGGCCAGGTCCCCGTATCCGACGACGGTGCCGTAGGGCACGCCGGCTGCCAGCTCGCGGAGCACCTCGCGGTTGAAACCGGAGGTCAGCGACCAGTCCAGGTCGAGCGAGAACGCGCGCAGCCCGCCCGCGAAATACGCCGCGAGCTGGCGCTCGGGCTCGGCGAGCCGCGTGGAGCCGGGTGCCTGCGCGGGCTCCGCGCCCAGCCGCGCCCGTATGTGCCCGAGTGCCTTGTCCCGGACGGCGGGGCTCGCATGGAAGACCACGTTCACCAGGCCGGTGCCGGTCGCGGCGAGCAACAGCGGCCCGATGTCGCTCCGCACGACGGACCACTCCACGACCTGCTCGTTGCTGTCCATGCGACCACCGTACGGCCCTCCACCGACAACCCGGCCACGGCCCTTCCCGGATCCCTCAGCGGGTGGCGTCCCGCACGACGTCGGGGTTGTTGGTGATGATGCCGTCGACACCGAAGCCGGCCACCTTCGCCGCGTTCGCCGCGTCGTTGACCGTCCAGGTGTTCACCTGGAGCGGCTTCCCATGGGGGCCCTTCAGCTTCTGGACCGCCGCGACGTAGTCGGCGCCGATCGTCGTGTACGACGGATTGATCTGGTCGGTGAAGGCCGCGTACGACGGCAGATCCGCCACCGCGGGTGTGCCGAGGAAGCCGGTGACGACGTCGGGACGCTGAGCGTGGACAGCTTTCACACTCTCTGCACCGAAGCTCTGGACGATCAGCCGGCGCTTGACGTGACCGCGGTCCAGCCACCCCTCCTCGCGCAGGATCCGCAGGGTTTCCCTCTCGATTCCCGGGTACGTCTCCGGGCTCTTGATCTCCAGGAGGAGCTTCTGGCGGTTGCGCTCGACACGGTGCAGATACTGCGTGAGCGTCGGCACCCGTGCCCCCGCGTACCCGGCGCCGAACCAGCTGCCCGCGTCCAGCCGCGCGATCTCTGCGGCGGTGAAGTCCTTGACCGCCCAGGGGGCGCGGCCGGGGAAGACCTGCTCGGCGTCGGTGGTCCGCCCGAGGGTGGTGTCGTGTACGACGACCAGCACACCGTCCTTGGTGAGCTGCACGTCGTTCTCCACCCAGTCGATGCCCATACGGTCGGCCGCGTCCACGGCCGCCAGGGTGTTCTCCGGGGCGTAGGCGGAAGCCCCGCGGTGGGCGAAGACGACCGGGCCGTCCTTCGGGCCCGCCGCCTGCGCCTGGGTGGCGGGCAGCAGGACACAGCCACCGAGCAGAGCGGCGACAGCGGCGGAGGCGGTTGCGGTGCGTACGGACACGTGTACTCCTCGCGTCGGGGTGCGGACATGCAGAGACTCCCAGCCGATACCCAACGGACGACAGGAAGGCGATGACCACAATGTGAACGGATTGTTCGCCACCGGATCGTGGACCGGCTCCAAGGCGGATAAAATGCCCCTCTTATGTTTGCCTGCCGGGCCTCGCCCTTTAGGGTCACCCCGAACCCGGGCTTCCGCGAAGGGCGTACCAGCATGCAGGGCACAGTCGACGGCTTCAGCTACGGCCTCTTGACCCCGGTCGTGGCATTCCTCATGGCGTGCCTCGGCGCGGCCCTCGGGCTGCGCTGCACCACACGGTCCCTGCGCACCGAACGCTCCTTCAAAGCGGGCTGGCTGGCCCTGGGCGCCACCTCCATAGGCTCCGGCATCTGGACGATGCACTTCGTCGCGATGCTGGGCTTCTCCGTCGAGGAGGCGCCGCTCAGCTACGACAGGCCGCTCACCTTCGCCAGCCTCGCCGTGGCGATCGTGATGGTCGGCATCGGCATATTCATCGTCGGCTACCGGGGCGCCGCGCGCATGGCACTGGTCACCGGCGGCACGATCACGGGCCTCGGCGTGGCCTCGATGCACTACCTCGGCATGGCCGGAATGCAGCTCGAGGGGCAGTTCGCGTACGACACGGTCACCGTCTCGCTCTCCGTCGTCATCGCCGTGGTGGCCGCGACCGCCTCGCTGTGGGCCGCCGTCTCCATCCACGGTTTCCTGCCCAGCCTCGGCGCGAGCCTGGTCATGGGCGTCGCCGTGAGCGGGATGCACTACACGGGAATGGCCGCGCTCAGCGTGCACCTGCACCCGGCCGTGGCCCAAGGGGCGGCGGCCGGCGACACACCCGCCTCGCTGCTCATGCCGATGCTGATCGGGCCGGGCTGCTTCCTCCTCCTCGCCGGGGTGGTCGTGCTGTTCGATCCGCTGGTGGTGATGGGCGCTCCAGACGGGCCGGACCGCCGGCCCGGTGACCGCCCGCGCAGCCCCGGTCAGGTCCCCGGCATTCCCGTCCAGCGGCTCCACACCTCGTACGGGACCGAGGCCCGCGGGGAGTACCGGCAGCTGCGGAATCGCTGATCCGGCGCCGTTGTCAGTGGCGAGTCGTACGGTGGGTGCATGCGGCCCGTTTCGAAGATCGAACGTTCGATGGCGCCTTTCGAGGTCATCAGTCCCTACCAGCCCAGCGGTGACCAGCCCGCGGCCATCGCCGAGCTGGAGCGGCGTGTCCGCGGCGCCGAGAAGGACGTCGTCCTGCTCGGCGCGACCGGCACCGGCAAGTCGGCGACGACCGCGTGGATGATCGAGAAGCTGCAGCGGCCGACCCTGGTGATGGCGCCCAACAAGACGCTGGCCGCACAGCTGGCCAACGAGTTCCGCGAGCTCCTCCCGAACAACGCCGTCGAGTACTTCGTCTCGTACTACGACTACTACCAGCCCGAGGCGTACGTCCCGCAGTCGGACACCTACATCGAGAAGGACTCCTCGATCAACGAGGAGGTCGAACGGCTGCGCCACTCCGCCACGAACTCGCTTCTGACCCGGCGCGACGTCGTCGTGGTCGCCTCCGTCTCCTGCATCTACGGCCTCGGCACACCGCAGGAGTACGTGGACCGGATGGTCCAGCTCAAGGTCGGCGACGAGATCGACCGCGACCAGCTGCTGCGCCGCTTCGTCGAGATCCAGTACACCCGCAACGACCTGGCGTTCGCCCGCGGCACCTTCCGGGTGCGCGGCGACACCATCGAGATCTTCCCGGTGTACGAGGAGCTCGCCGTCCGGATCGAGATGTTCGGCGACGAGATCGAGGCGCTCTCCACCCTCCACCCGCTCACCGGCGAGGTCATCAGCGAGGACCAGTCGCTCCACGTCTTTCCCGCCAGCCACTACGTGGCGGGCCCCGAGCGCATGGAGAAGGCGGTCGGCGGCATCGAGGCGGAGCTCCAGCAGCGCCTCGCGGAGCTGGAGAAGCAGGGCAAGATGCTGGAGGCCCAGCGGCTGCGCATGCGCACGACGTACGACATCGAGATGCTCCGCCAGATCGGCACCTGCTCCGGCGTGGAGAACTACTCGATGCACTTCGACGGCCGTGATCCGGGCACCGCGCCCAACACCCTCCTCGACTACTTCCCCGAGGACTTCCTCCTCGTCCTGGACGAGTCGCACGTCACGGTGCCGCAGATCGGCGCCATGTACGAGGGCGACGCCTCCCGGAAGCGGACTCTCGTCGACCACGGCTTCCGCCTGCCCTCCGCCCTGGACAACCGCCCGCTGAAATGGGAGGAGTTCCTGGGCCGGATCAACCAGACCGTCTATCTGTCCGCCACCCCGGGGAAGTACGAGCTCTCCCGGGGCGACGGATTCGTGGAGCAGATCATCCGGCCCACCGGGCTCGTCGACCCCGAGGTCGTCGTCAAGCCCACCGAGGGCCAGATCGACGACCTGGTGCACGAGATCCGCAAGCGGACCGAGAAGGACGAGCGGGTCCTGGTCACCACCCTCACCAAGAAGATGTCCGAGGACCTCACCGACTACTTCCTCGAGCTCGGCATCCAGGTCCGCTACCTGCACAGCGACGTCGACACCCTGCGCCGCATCGAGCTGCTGCGCGAACTGCGCTCCGGCGAGTACGACGTCCTGGTCGGGATCAACCTGCTGCGTGAGGGCCTCGACCTTCCCGAGGTGTCACTCGTGGCCATCCTCGACGCGGACAAGCAGGGCTTCCTGCGGTCCGGCACCTCCCTGATCCAGACCATCGGCCGTGCGGCCCGAAACGTGTCCGGTCAGGTCCATATGTACGCGGACAAGATCACTCCGGCGATGGCTCAGGCCATCGACGAGACCAACCGCCGCCGTGAGAAGCAGATCGCGTACAACACCGAGCGCGGGCTCGACCCGCAGCCGCTCCGCAAGAAGATCAACGACATCGTCGCGACCATCGCCCGCGAGGAGGTCGACACCGAGCAGCTCCTCGGCACCGGCTACCGGCAGGGCAAGGGGGCCAAGGCCCCCGTGCCCGCGCTCGGCGGCAAGGCCTCCGCCGGCAAGGCCAAGGGGGGTGGCGCGGCGGTCACCGACCGGCCCGCCACGGAACTCGCCGGGATCATCGAGGAGATGACGGACCGGATGCGGGCGGCCGCCGCGGACCTGCAGTTCGAGGTGGCCGCCCGACTGCGCGACGAGGTGGGCGAGTTGAAGAAGGAGCTGCGCCAGATGAGGGAGGCGGGACTGGCCTGACCGGCGTGCACCAGGTGTGTTGCAAGAACGACACAAAAACGCCCCTTACCTGCTTCCGCCCCGAGTGGACTGCGTAGGGTGCGGGGAAACCGCACACGGACGGTTGCGGGGCAAGCGGAGAGGGGACAGCGCGTGACGGTCAATATGACCAAGGGTCAGGCCATCAGCCTGCAGAAGAGCGACGGGGGGACCCTGACCGCGGTACGGATGGGGCTCGGCTGGCAGGCGGCTCCGCGCCGCGGTCTGTTCGGCTCGCGCACCCGGGAGATCGACCTGGACGCCTCGGCGGTGCTCTTCGCCGACAAGCAGCCGGTGGACGTCGTGTTCTTCCGCCACCTCGTCAGCGACGACGGCTCGGTCAAGCACACCGGCGACAACCTGGTCGGCGGCGCAGGCTCGGGGGGCGACGACGAGGCGATCCTCGTCGACCTGCAGCGGATCCCGGTCCACATCGACCAGATCGTCTTCACGGTGAACTCCTTCACCGGCCAGACGTTCCAGGAAGTGCAGAACGCCTTCTGCCGCATCGTCGACGAGACGAACGGCCAGGAGCTCGCCCGCTACACGCTCGACGGCGGCGGCCAGTACACGGCCCAGATCATGGCCAAGGTGCACCGTGCGGGCAACGGATGGCAGATGACCGCCCTCGGAAACCCGGCGAACGGCCGGACCTTCCAGGACCTGATGCCGTCCATCCTGCCGCACCTGTAGCAGGACCGGACCGCGGTCCGACGTCAGTACGAGCAGCTCCCGGAGGCATCCGCCGCCGGGAGCTGCGCCCATGGCAGGGCACCACACCGAACGTCGAGGGGACAGGGCAATGACGGCCGAGCTGGTCCGGGGGCAGAATCACACGTTGCCCCAGACCCGTCTGGAGATCAGGGTGTCGGCGGGCTCGCCCGTCGTGGCCGGTGCCACGCTCGGGGACGAGCAGGGCACGGTCCATGGCGTCGAGTGGATCGCCCACCCCGGATCGCCCCAGCTGCCCGGACTCGAGGTGTCCAGGCAGGCCGCGGCCGACCACCGGCTCGCAGTCGACCTGGAGGCGCTTCCCGGCGCGGTGCACCGCGTCACCGTGCTCCTGGCCCTGCCCCTGGGGGCGGGCAGGCCCGTCCGGTTCGGTGCGGTCGCCGCACCGTTCGTCGCCGTCACCGGGCTCGACGGCACCGAGATCGCCACCTTCACCCTCACGGGCCTGGACGCCGAGTCTGCCGTGACGGCGCTGGAGCTCTACCGCCGGCAGGGGGTATGGAAGGTCCGTGCCGTCGGCCAGGGATACGCCGCCGGGCTCGCCGAGATGCTCGCCGACCAGGGCGTGGCACAGGCCGTGGAGCTGGCACGCTCGATACAGGAGGCGGTCGCCTCCGGCCTGGCCCGTTCCGTGACACCCCCGCCGCCCCGCCCCGCGGACGGCGGGCGCGTACGTCACCCGGCCGGACCGGCTCCGGCCACCGGACCGGCTCCGGCCACCGGACCGGCCCCGGCCACCGGACCGGGCCGACCCCACACCCGGGGTTCCGAACCCGTCGGTGAACCGTCCCCGACGGTGGCCGATCCCACCACGGGCGGCCCCATCGACTACGCCCATCCGCGCCGCCAGACCACCGCCCCGCCGCCGCCCCCTCCGGTGGCCCCGCCCGCGGCACCGGGACAGCCCGCCCAGCCCGTCGCCGGTGACGCCACCGGCTGGTCCATGGACGAGCGCCTCTACAACCAGATCTGGGGCATGTTCGAGGACCTGGCCCGGGCCACCGCCGCCTATCGCAGCGCGGTCGACTTCGCCGAGTCCCGGATGGACCAGGAGCTCGACAGGGCCCTGTCCGACCCGCGCAGCCGCATCGGCGGCACGGGTGACCGGGCCCGTGAGGAAGCCCGGGCCAAGCGCGACGAGCTGACCGCGCGGGCGCGTGAGGCGCTGGATCGCGATCTCGCCCAGCTGGCCGCCGAGTCCGCCGTGGTCGAGCCCGCTCTCCCCGCCGCGTACGCGGGCTGGGGCAACCCCGTCTGGCACGCCTACCGGGTGCCCATGGAGATTCCGATGGCGCTGCGCATCGGTGACCTCCATCTGCCCGAGCGCACCGACCTGCACATCCCGCTGCTGGTGCGGCTGCCGCTGGAACGCGGGATCTGGGTGGACAGCGGCCGTACGGCGTCCGAGGCCTCCGCTCTGACGGACAGCGACCAGTTGCGCAGGCTGGGCATGGAAACCGCGGTCGCCCTGGCGGCCCGGATGCTCGCCGTCTATCCCGCGGACGAGTTCTCGGTGCATGTCATCGACCCCGCAGGCTCCGCGGCCGGTGCGCTGGCGCCCCTGACCGGCTCCGGGGCTCTGGCGGAGCCGCCTGCCGCAGGTCCCGGAGGAGTGGCCGCGGTGCTCGCCCGTCTGACGCGACGCGTCGACCTGGTGCAGATGGCCATCAGGGCCGGTGCCGCCGACTCGCTCCCGCCGGACCTGGACACGGGCGAGCAGCTGCTGATCGTCAACGACTTCCCGCACGGTTTCGACGACCGGGCGGTCACGCAGTTGCGCTATCTGGCCGACGAGGGGCCCGCCGTGGGCGTGCACCTGCTGATGGTGGCCGACCGCGAGGACGCGCGGGCCTACGGTCCCGTGCTCGATCCGCTGTGGCGGTCGCTGCTGCGGATCACCCCGGTCGCCGACGACCATCTGGCCGACCCGTGGGTGGGCCACGCCTGGACGTACGAGCCCTTGAGGCCGCCGCAGGGCAGCCGCGTCCTGGAGCAGGTCCTCGCACTGGTGGCCGCCGCTCGGCGTAACGGCTATCGCTGAGCCAGGGTGCAGCGCTACACCAAACCGGCCTGACCAGCCATTTTGGGGCCCCCTTGCCTGGGACTTTACCTTTTCTTGGGAGTTCCTGTACTGTTCTTTGGGCGGAGGGGAGTACTCCCGATCGCGACGTTCCCGTCAGTACGGACTGTGACCGGTCCCGGGGCGTCGGCCCCGTGCGCATCCCGCGCACCCTGGGTGGAAGAGACCTCCGGCAGCGACGACGCTGATCTATAGCCGTAGCGAACTGCCGGAGGCGCAGTGGACGTTTCATGGACCCTTTGGACGCTGACCATTCTCGGTCTCGTCGCCCTCATCGCCGTCGACTTCTTCATCGGGCGCAAGCCCCATGACGTGTCGACCAAGGAAGCCGGAATCTGGACCATCGTCTGGATCGTGCTGGCCGCGCTCTTCGGGCTCGGCCTGCTGCTCGTCGGCGAGACCCAGGCTTCGGGCGAATTCTTCGCCGGTTACATCACCGAGAAATCGCTCAGCGTCGACAATCTCTTCGTCTTCGTCCTGATCATGGCGAAGTTCGCGGTGCCCTCACACCTCCAGCAGCGGGTGCTGCTCGTCGGTGTGCTGATCGCCCTGGTGCTCCGAGCGATCTTCATCGCCGCCGGCGCCGCGGTCATCGCCAACTTCTCGTGGATCTTCTACATCTTCGGTGCGTTCCTGATCTACACCGCCTGGAAGCTCATCCAGGAGGCGCGAGCCGGCGACGAGGAGGACGAGTTCGAGGAGAACCGTCTCCTGAAGTCGATCGAGCACCGCTTCGGTGTCGCCGACAGGTACCACGGGACGAAGCTCTTCATCCGCAACAACGGCAAGCGCGTCATGACCCCGCTCATGGTGGTCATGCTCGCCATCGGCACCACCGATGTGCTGTTCGCGCTGGACTCCATCCCCGCGATCTTCGGGCTGACCCAGGACCCGTACATCGTCTTCACCGCCAACGCGTTCGCTCTGATGGGCCTGCGGCAGCTGTACTTCCTCATCGGCGGTCTGCTGAAGAAGCTGGTCCACCTCAGCTACGGGCTCTCGGTGATCCTCGGCTTCATCGGCGTCAAGCTGGTGCTGCACGCACTCCACGAGTCCGGGGTGCACGTCCCCGAGATCTCCATCCCGTTCTCCCTCGCCTTCATCTGCGGCGTCCTGGTGGTCACCACGATCACCAGCCTGATCGCCAACAAGAGGACGGCGGCGGCGGAGGCCGAGCAGGCGGAGGCGTCCGACGAGGAGAGCAAGAGCATCGGCGCCCAGAAGTAGGCGGGAAGCAGGACCGGCGGAAGCAGAGCCGGTAGAAGCACGATCAGCGGACGAATCGGCGGGCCGGGGCCATCAGGCACCCGGCCCGCCGGTGTGTCACCAGCCGCGCTCGCGCCACTCCGGCAGCCGTGGCCGCTCGGCGCCGAGCGTCGTGTCGTGTCCGTGCCCCGGATAGACCCAGGTCTCGTCCGGCAGCGGGTCGAAGAGTTTGGTCTGCACATCGTGGAGCAGGCTCGCGAACGCTTCTGGGTCGTTGCGCGTATTGCCGACCCCGCCGGGGAAGAGGCAGTCCCCCGTGAACAGGTGGGGTGCCCCGTGCGGGTCGTCGTAGACCAGCGCGATGGAGCCCGGGGTGTGGCCGACCAGGTGGCGGGCGGTCAGCGAGACCCGGCCCACCCGGATCGTGTCCCCGTCCTCGACGAGTACATCGGTGGGGACCGGAATGCCCTCGGCGTCGTACCGTCCCGCGTACGTGCGCGCCCCGGTGGCCGCCACGACGTCGCCCAGGGCCTGCCAGTGGTCACCGTGCCGATGCGTGGTGACGACCGCGGTGATCGAGTCGTCGCCGATCAGCTGCAGCAGGGTCCCGGCCTCGTTCGCCGCGTCGATCAGGAGCTGCTCGCCGGTGGCCCGGCAGCGCAGCAGATAGGCGTTGTTGTCCATCGGGCCGACAGCGACCTTGGAGATCATCAGATCCGTCAGCTCGTGCACATTCGCAGGTCCGCCGACCTTGACCGCTCCGCTGTACGTCATACGTCTCAGCCTATAGCGGGGGCAGTGCGGGAAGGGGCCCGCCTTCCGCGGTGAGCCCGGAACCGTCGCGGCGCCCGCAGAGCCAGCCGAGGATGTCGGTCGCGCTGCCCCGGACGACGACCGCTCCGGCTTCCCCGCCCCCGCCGGTGGTCCAGAGGCGGCCGTCCGGGGTCACCGCCGTCGTGGGAGGCACATCGGGGTGCCCGGCGAACCGCTCCGCCAGGAAGTCGTTCTCCCGGATCACGAACTCCTCCGGAAGGTCCTCCAGCTCGTAGCCGATCCCCAGGTCGACATGGTGCAGCTCGACCTCGACCCGGCGGCGGAAGGGGACCCGGGAGGCGGAGTCCGTCACGCCGTTGCGCATCGTGATC
The DNA here is from genome assembly GCF_045207585.1 of Streptomyces sp. NBC_00887. Classification (NCBI taxonomy): domain Bacteria; kingdom Bacillati; phylum Actinomycetota; class Actinomycetes; order Kitasatosporales; family Streptomycetaceae; genus Streptomyces; species Streptomyces sp. NBC_00887. Next base: position 1,942,435 of record NZ_CP108788.1, on the reverse strand, counting down.
GTGCGCGACCAGTCGGCGGGCGCCGCCGCGGCGGCCAGGAAGCCGTCCCCGCTGACGCGCAGGTCGGCGAAGTGCTCGGCGAGGGAGCGGGGCGCGTCGCGGTCGATGTCGGCGTCCCGGGTTTCGCTGTTCGCGTACATGGGGCGGTCCTGGAGAACATTTACGAGCGCGTCGGCGTTACGTGACAGGTGGGCGAGGACATGTCCTCTGCTCCAGCCCGGCAGCCGTGACGGCTCGGCGAGGGCGGCGTCGTCCAGTTTGCCCGTCGCGCTCAGGAGCCGTTCGGTCGCTTCACGTACGGCGTCCAGGTCGTGCACATGATCAATCATGAGGCCGAGCCTAGCCTCGCCACTCATTCGGGTGAAGGAGTCGTCAGTCGTCCGTAAATCGAATGCGCGTGCTATACGCTCGGAGTCGAAACTCCCTACATCGCTGTGGCGCCCCCCATACCCTGGGACAGGGGCTCAGTTCCCCCACTTCTCTCCAGAAAGGTGCGGACCGGCGTGGCCGACCGTCTCATCGTCCGTGGCGCGCGCGAGCACAACCTGAAGAACGTCTCGCTCGACCTCCCCCGTGACTCCCTCATCGTCTTCACCGGGCTCTCCGGGTCGGGCAAGTCCTCGCTCGCGTTCGACACGATCTTCGCCGAGGGCCAGCGGCGCTACGTGGAGTCGCTCTCCTCGTACGCCCGGCAGTTCCTCGGCCAGATGGACAAGCCGGACGTCGACTTCATCGAAGGTCTGTCGCCCGCCGTCTCCATCGACCAGAAGTCGACCTCGCGCAACCCGCGCTCGACGGTCGGCACCATCACCGAGGTCTACGACTACCTCCGGCTGCTCTTCGCCAGGATCGGCAAGCCGCACTGCCCCGAGTGCGCCAGGCCCATCTCCCGCCAGTCGCCCCAGGCCATCGTCGACAAGGTCCTCGGCCTGCCCGAGGGCAGCCGCTTCCAGGTGCTCTCCCCGCTGGTGCGCGAGCGCAAGGGCGAGTTCGTCGACCTCTTCGCCGATCTGCAGACCAAGGGCTACAGCAGGGCGCGGGTCGACGGCGCGACGATCCAGCTCTCCGAGCCGCCCACGCTGAAGAAGCAGGAGAAGCACACCATCGAGGTGGTCATCGACCGCCTCACGGTGAAGGACAGCGCGAAGCGCCGGCTGACCGACTCGGTCGAGACCGCGCTCGGCCTCTCCGGCGGCATGGTCGTACTCGACTTCGTCGACCTCCCGGAGGACGACCCCGAGCGCGAGCGGATGTTCTCCGAGCACCTCTACTGCCCGTACGACGACCTGTCCTTCGAGGAGCTCGAGCCCCGCTCCTTCTCCTTCAACTCCCCCTTCGGCGCCTGCCCGGACTGCACGGGCATCGGTACGCGCATGGAGGTCGACCCGGAGCTGATCGTCCCGGACGAGGACAAGTCGCTCGACGAGGGCGCGATCCACCCCTGGTCGCACGGCCACACCAAGGAGTACTTCGGGCGCCAGATCAACGCACTGGCCGAAGCGCTCGGATTCCGTACGGACATCCCCTGGGCGGGGCTGCCGCAGCGCGCCAGGAAGGCCCTGCTGCACGGCCACAAGATCCAGACCGAGGTGCGCTACCGCAACCGCTACGGGCGCGAGCGCGCCTACACCACCCCCGCCTTCGAGGGTGCGGTGCAGTTCGTCAAGCGGCGGCACTCCGAGGCCGAGAGCGACTCCAGCCGGGAGCGCTTCGAGGGCTACATGCGTGAGGTGCCCTGCCCGACCTGTGAGGGCACCCGGCTCAAGCCGATCGTGCTCGCGGTGACGGTGATGGACAAGTCCATCGCCGAGGTCGCTGCGATGTCGATCAGCGAGTGCGCCGAGTTCCTCGGCCGCCTCAAGCTGAACGCCCGCGACAAGAAGATCGCCGAGCGGGTGCTCAAGGAGGTCAACGAGCGGCTGAAGTTCCTCGTCGACGTCGGCCTGGACTACCTCTCGCTGAACCGTGCCGCAGGCACGCTGTCCGGTGGCGAGGCCCAGCGCATCAGGCTCGCCACCCAGATCGGCTCCGGACTCGTCGGCGTGCTGTACGTGCTGGACGAGCCGTCCATCGGCCTGCACCAGCGCGACAACCACCGGCTGATCGAGACCCTGGTCAGGCTGCGCGACATGGGCAACACGCTCATCGTCGTCGAGCACGACGAGGACACCATCAAGGTGGCCGACTGGGTCGTCGACATCGGCCCCGGTGCCGGTGAGCACGGCGGCAAGGTCGTCCACTCCGGCTCGCTCAAGGACCTGCTGGCCAACAAGGCCTCGGTCACCGGGCAGTACCTGTCCGGCAAGAAGTCCATCGCGATGCCCGACATCCGGCGCCCCGTCGACCCGACACGCCTGCTCACGGTGCACGGCGCCCGGGAGAACAACCTCCAGGACATCGACGTGTCCTTCCCGCTGGGTGTCCTCACCGCGGTCACGGGTGTCTCCGGTTCCGGGAAGTCGACCCTGGTCAACGACATCCTCTACACCCACCTGGCCCGCGAGCTCAACGGGGCCAAGTCGGTCCCCGGGCGGCACACCCGGGTCGAGGGCGACGACCTCGTCGACAAGGTGGTGCACGTCGACCAGTCGCCGATCGGCCGTACGCCCCGGTCCAACCCGGCCACGTACACCGGGGTCTTCGACCACGTCCGCAGGCTGTTCGCCGAGACGATGGAGGCGAAGGTGCGCGGCTATCTGCCGGGCCGCTTCTCCTTCAACGTCAAGGGCGGCCGCTGCGAGAACTGCTCGGGCGACGGCACGATCAAGATCGAGATGAACTTCCTGCCCGACGTGTACGTCCCGTGCGAGGTCTGTCACGGAGCGCGGTACAACAGGGAGACGCTGGAGGTCCACTACAAGGGCAAGTCCATCGCGGAGGTGCTGGACATGCCGATCGAGGAGGGCCTGGAGTTCTTCGAGGCCGTCCCGACGATCGCCCGCCACCTCCGCACGCTCAACGAGGTCGGCCTCGGATACGTCAGGCTCGGGCAGTCCGCGCCTACGCTCTCCGGCGGTGAGGCGCAGCGCGTGAAGCTGGCGAGCGAGCTGCAGAAGCGCTCCACAGGCCGCACGGTCTACGTCCTGGACGAGCCGACGACCGGTCTGCACTTCGAGGACATCAGCAAGCTCATCACGGTGCTCTCCGGGCTGGTCGACAAGGGCAACACGGTGATCGTCATCGAGCACAACCTCGATGTCATCAAGACCGCCGACTGGGTCATCGACATGGGCCCCGAGGGCGGCAAGGGCGGCGGCCTGGTCATCGCCGAAGGCTCCCCGGAGCATGTCGCCTCGGTGCCTGCCAGCCACACCGGGAAGTTCCTGCAGACCGTCCTGGGCGCGGACCGGATCAGTGAGGCCACGGTGCCCGCAGCCCGCAAGCCGGTCCGCAGGACGGCCGCCAAGAAGGCGGTCGCCGCGAAGGCGGCCCCGGCCCGCAGGACGGCCACGGCCAGGACGGCCAAGAAGGCCGCGGCCGAGGAGCCCGCATCGAAGAAGAAGGCCACCCGCACGCGGAAGGCCTGACACCGTCCGGACGAGGCTGCCCCCGGCACCCCGGGGGCCGCCTCGGTGCTGTTCCCGGTCACAGGGCCGACCCGCTCCCCGGCCCGTACCCGGCCTTCGCCGGTCCGGGTCCCGCCGGGGTCCGGGCGGGGCCGGTCGAAGGGGCGGCGTTCTCCGCCGGTATCGTCGGGTCTGTCGCCGATGCCTTCAGGCGCGGCCTGTGCCCGATGTCCGTGGGCATCCAGGACCCCGGAGCGGGAACGGCGGCGCTCTGTCCCCCCGACCAGTGGAGACCGCATGTCCGGCCTGCCCGCCGCCCGCCGCACCGTACTGAAGGGCGCCGCTCTCGCCGGTGCCGCCGGGCTGGGAGTGGCCGCCTGCTCGACCGAGTCGAAGCTCGGCCACGCACGGACGCCGACGCCCACCGCGCCCGTCGAGCTCGGCGCCGCCGAAGAGGTCCCGGTCGGCGGGGCGAAGCTCTACCGGGAGCAGAGGCTCGTCGTGAGCTGCCCGGCGAAGGGCCAGTACAAGGCGTTCAGCGCACAGTGCACCCACGCCGGCTGCCTCCTGGACAAGGTCGAGGGCAACGAGGGCAACTGCCCGTGCCACGGCAGCCGGTTCGACATGACGACCGGCAAGGCGCTCCAAGGCCCGGCCACCGTGCCGCTGCCCGCCGTCCCGGTGAAGGTCGAGGGCGGAAAGCTGGTCGCGGGCCCCGAGGCCTGACGCGAGCGGCGGACCGCTCCCGGACCTCCGCCGGGCGAACCCCGGGCCGCCCCCTCCTCGCGCTCGCCGGAGGGCGGATCCCCTGCGAGAATGCCGCGCTGTCACCACCCGCAAGTAGGGTGTGAGACATGGCAGACCCCTCCAGCTACCGCCCCAAGCCGGGACAGATCCCCGACTCCCCGGGGGTCTACAAATTCCGCGACGAGCACCGCCGGGTGATCTACGTCGGGAAGGCCAAGAACCTGCGCCAGCGCCTGGCGAACTACTTCCAGGACCTGGCCGGCCTCCACCCGCGCACGCGCACGATGGTCACGACTGCCGCCTCCGTCGAGTGGACCGTCGTCTCCACCGAGGTCGAGGCGCTCCAGCTGGAGTACTCCTGGATCAAGGAGTTCGACCCCCGGTTCAACGTCAAGTACCGCGACGACAAGAGCTATCCCTACCTCGCGGTCACGCTCAACGAGGAGTTCCCGCGCGTGCAGGTCATGCGCGGAGCCAAGAAGAAGGGCGTGCGCTACTTCGGTCCGTACGGTCACGCCTGGGCGATCCGCGAGACGGTCGACCTCATGCTCCGGGTCTTCCCCGTGCGCACCTGCTCCGCAGGTGTGTTCAAGAACGCCGCCAGGACCGGCCGCCCCTGCCTCCTCGGCTACATCGGCAAGTGCTCGGCACCGTGCGTCGGCCGGGTCAGCCCCGACGAACACCGCGAACTGGCCGAGGACTTCTGCGACTTCATGGCCGGACGGACGGGCACGTACATCCGCCGCCTGGAGAAGGACATGATGCAGGCGGCCGAGGAGATGGAGTACGAGCGGGCGGCCCGGCTGCGCGACGACGCCGAGGCGCTCAGGCGGGCCATGGAGAAGAGCGCCGTCGTCCTCGCCGACGCCACCGACGCCGACCTGATCGCGGTGGCCGAGGACGAGCTCGAGGCCGCCGTCCAGATCTTCCACGTCCGCGGCGGCAGGGTGCGCGGCCAGCGCGGCTGGGTCACCGACAAGGTCGAGGCCGTCGACACGGCGGGCCTGGTCGAGCACGCGCTCCAGCAGCTGTACGGGGAGGAGACGGGCGACTCCGTCCCCAAGGAGGTCCTCGTCCCGGCGCTCCCCGAGGACCCGGAAGCCGTCTCCCAGTGGCTCGCGGACCGCCGCGGCTCCCTGGTCAGCCTGCGCATCCCGCAGCGGGGGGACAAGAAGGACCTGATGGTCACGGTCCAGCGCAACGCCCAGCAGGCTCTGGGGCTGCACAAGACCAAACGCGCCTCCGACCTCACGACCCGCTCCCGTGCCCTGGAGGAGATCGCCGAGGCGCTCGGCCTGGACACGGCACCGCTGCGGGTCGAGTGCTTCGACATCTCGCATCTGCAGGGTGACGACGTGGTCGCCTCCATGGTGGTCTTCGAGGACGGACTCGCGCGCAAGAGCGAGTACCGCCGCTTCCAGATCAAGGGCTTCGAGGGCCAGGACGATGTCCGGTCGATGCACGAGGTCATCGGCCGCCGCTTCAAGCGCTACCTCCAGGAGAAGGAACGGACGGGGGAGTGGGAGGAGACTCCGGCCGCCACCGGCCCCGTACCGGCACCCGCGTCCGCCGCGCCCGTGGAGCCCGCACCCGGGTCGCCCGCGTCCGCCCCGTCCGTGGAGCCCGCACCCGCGGGCGCCGCCGGGGGCACACCCACCGCCCTGGCCGACGCCCCCGCCGAGCCCGGCGGAGAGCCCCGTGAGGAGCCCCGTGAGGACGACGGCCGTCCCAAGCGGTTCGCCTACCCGCCGCAGCTCGTCGTCGTCGACGGCGGGCAGCCCCAGGTCGCCGCGGCCAAGCGCGCCCTGGACGAGCTGGGAATCGACGACATCGCCGTCTGCGGCCTCGCCAAGCGCCTCGAAGAGGTCTGGCTGCCCGATGACGACGACCCGGTGGTCCTGCCGCGGTCCAGCGAGGGCCTCTACCTCCTCCAGCGCATCCGCGACGAGGCCCACCGCTTCGCGATCACCTATCAGCGCGCCAAGCGGGCCAAGCGCATCCGCAGCAGCCCGCTGGACGACGTCGCCGGTCTCGGCGCGACCCGCAAGCAGGCGCTGATCAAGCATTTCGGCTCCGTGAGGAAGCTGCGGCAGGCGACAATCGACGAGATCTGCGAGGTTCCGGGGATAGGCCGCAGGACGGCGGAATCAGTGGCCGCGGCCCTCGCCACGGCCGCCCCGGCCGCGCCCGCCGTGAACACGGCCACAGGAGAGATCATTGAAGAGGACGACGGGGGCAGCACGTCATGACCGAGCACGCGCATGAACGCCAGGACGACCGAGCAGACGGAGCAGCAGACGTGAGTACGGGAAGCACCAAGGAGAAGGCCGAGGCCGCAGTGCCGGCCATCCCCGAGCTGGTGATCATCTCGGGTATGTCGGGCGCCGGGCGCAGTACCGCCGCCAAGTGTCTGGAGGACCTCGGCTGGTTCGTCGTCGACAACCTCCCGCCCGAGCTGATCCCCACGATGGTGGAGCTCGGCGCCCGGTCCCAGGGCAACGTCGCCCGTATCGCGGTCGTCGTCGACGTACGGGGCCGCCGCTTCTTCGACAACCTCCGGCAGTCCCTCGCGGACCTGGAGGCCAAGCACGTCACCCGGCGGATCGTCTTCCTGGAGTCCTCCGACGACGCACTCGTACGCCGGTTCGAGTCGGTCCGCCGTCCGCACCCCCTCCAGGGCGACGGCCGGATCGTCGACGGCATCGCCGCCGAGCGCGATCTGCTGCGCGAGTTGCGGGGCGACGCCGACCTGGTGATCGACACCTCCAGCCTCAACGTGCACGAGCTGCGGGCCAAGATGGACGCGCAGTTCGCCGGCGACGAGGAACCGGAGCTGCGGGCCACGGTGATGTCGTTCGGCTTCAAGTACGGCCTGCCCGTCGACGCCGACCTCGTGGTCGACTGCCGCTTCCTGCCGAACCCGCACTGGGTCCCCGAGCTGCGTCCCTTCACCGGGCTCAACGAGGAGGTGTCCGACTACGTCTTCGACCAGCCCGGCGCCAAGGAGTTCCTCAACCAGTACACGGAGCTGCTCCAGCTGATCGCCGCGGGCTACCGCCGCGAGGGCAAGCGCTATGTGACCATCGCGGTCGGCTGTACGGGCGGCAAGCACCGTTCCGTCGCGATGTCGGAGAAGCTGGCCGCCCGGCTGGCCACCGAGGGGATCGAGACCGTGCTGGTACACCGGGACATGGGGCGCGAGTGACCAGTCGCAACATGCGCCTGCGCAGGCTGAGCAGAGCCACCTCCGCGCTCTCCGGCCGCAAGCGGGGCGCGCAGCCCAAGGTCGTCGCCCTCGGCGGCGGCATGGGCCTGTCGGCGTCGCTCACGGCGCTGCGCCGGATCACCGGCGATCTCACGGCCGTCGTCACCGTCGCCGACGACGGGGGATCCAGCGGCAGGCTCCGCGAGGAGCTGGGCGTCCTGCCGCCCGGCGACCTGCGCAAGGCGCTGGCCGCGCTGTGCGGGGACGACGAATGGGGCCAGACCTGGGCCCAGGTCATCCAGCACCGCTTCGAGTCCAAGGGCGATCTGCACGAGCACGCGGTGGGCAACCTGCTGATCGTCGCCCTCTGGGAACAGCTGGGCGACCACGTGCAGGCGCTCGACCTGGTCGGCAAGCTGCTCGGCGCCCACGGCAGGGTGCTGCCCATGTCCGCCGTACCCCTGGAGCTCCAGGCGCTCGTACGGGGTCACGACCCGGAGCGCCCAGAGGACATAGTCACCGTGCGGGGGCAGGCCACCGTGGCGCTCACCCCCGGTGAGGTGCAGTCCGTCCATGTGGTGCCCGCCGACCCGCCGGCGGTCCCGGAGGCCGTCGCGGCCGTCCTCGACGCCGACTGGGTGGTCCTCGGCCCGGGGTCCTGGTTCTCCTCCGTGATTCCGCACCTGCTGGTGCCCGAACTGCTCGACGCGCTGGTCTCCACGAAGGCCCGAAAGGTCCTCTCGCTGAACCTCGCACCGCAACCCGGTGAAACAGAAGGCTTCTCACCGCAGCGTCATTTGGAGGTTTTGGGACGACACGCCCCTAAACTCGCCTTGGACGTGGTGCTGGCCGACGAGGCTGCCGTGCCCGACCGTGAGTCCCTCGCCGACGCCGCCAAGCGGCTCGGAGCCGCGGTCGAGCTGGCCCCGGTGGCTTCGCCCGACGGTGTTCCGATTCACGATCCGGAGCTGTTGGCTGCCGCGTACGACCGTATTTTTCGGATGCATGGAAGGATCGGCCCATGGCGATGACGCCAGCGGTGAAGGACGAAATCTCTCGGCTTCCCGTGACCCGGACCTGCTGCAGAAAAGCAGAGGTTTCGGCGATTCTTCGATTCGCGGGCGGGCTGCACCTGGTGAGCGGCCGGATTGTGATCGAGGCCGAACTCGACACGGCGATGGCGGCGCGCCGGCTGAAGCGGGACATCCTGGAGATCTTCGGGCACAGCTCGGAGCTGATCGTGATGGCTCCCGGCGGACTGCGCCGGGGCTCCCGCTATGTCGTACGCGTGGTGGCGGGCGGCGATCAGCTCGCGCGCCAGACCGGGCTGGTGGACGGCCGCGGCCGGCCGATCCGCGGACTGCCCCCGCAGGTGGTCTCGGGGGCCACCTGTGATGCCGAGGCCGCCTGGCGCGGGGCCTTCCTGGCCCACGGTTCGCTCACCGAGCCCGGCCGCTCCTCCTCGCTGGAGGTGACCTGCCCCGGCCCGGAGGCCGCCCTCGCCCTGGTCGGAGCCGCCCGCAGGCTCTCGATCGCGGCCAAGGCCCGCGAGGTGCGTGGGGTGGACCGCGTCGTCGTCCGGGACGGCGACGCCATCGGAGCGCTGCTGACCCGTCTCGGCGCCCATGAGTCCGTGCTGGCCTGGGAGGAGCGCCGGATGCGGCGCGAGGTCCGCGCCACCGCCAACCGGCTCGCCAACTTCGACGACGCCAACCTCCGGCGGTCCGCCCGGGCCGCGGTGGCCGCAGGGGCCCGTGTGGGGCGCGCGCTGGAGATCCTGGGCGAGGAGGTCCCGGAGCACCTCGCGGCGGCCGGACGGCTGCGCATGGAGCACAAGCAGGCCTCCCTGGAGGAGCTGGGTGCCCTCGCCGACCCGCCGCTGACCAAGGACGCGGTCGCGGGCCGGATCCGGCGGCTGCTGGCCATGGCCGACAAGCGGGCCCAGGACCTCGGTATCCCGGGCACGGAATCCACCCTCAGCGAGGAGCTGGCCGACGGTCTCGTCGGCTGAGCGGTCGCGCACCTCCCGTCGCCGGCGCACCTCCCGAGGGTGTCGGCGACGGCATGGCCGGGACAGCCCTCGGGCCAGCCCTCATGCTTGCCCGGTACACGCTCTTTGTGCCGCAACGAGGCCCTATTGACATGGCCATGGACCATCACGAACCTGTCCTCTGTCCGCCGACCGGGCGGACGGAAGTGACAGACAACTGCATGGGGGGCTCATGAGACGCAGAGCGCGAGCGATCCTCGCCGCGGCTTCATTACTGATGGCCGGACTGGCGGTACCCGTTGCCCAGGCGGACCAGGGGAGGGGCGGCGGCGCGGACGGCCTGGGCGTCTGGCACGCGGAGGTCTCCGCGGCCCAGCTGCCGCTGCTGGCCGACGCGGGCACGGACAGCCACGAGCTGAGCGAGCAGGTGCCCGAACGGGGCTCGGCCACCGTGGAGCTCTACCTCACCGACGGGCAGGCCGGGGAGCTGCGCGGCAAGGGCGTCGAGATCACCGAGCACACCCTCTCCGCCAAGGCCTCGAAGCGGGTCGCGGCAGCCGGCGACGGCGTCTTCCGCCCGTACAGCGGCGAGAACGGCCTGCAGAAGGAGATCCTCGCGACCGCACAGGCCAACCCCGGCCTCACCAAGGTCGTCAGCATCGGCCGAACCGTCCGCGGCCAGGACATCCTCGCCCTGAAGGTCACCAAGGGCGCCAAGAAGGCCAAGGACGGCTCCAGGCCCGCCACGCTGTACATGTCCAACCAGCACGCCCGGGAGTGGATCACCCCGGAGATGACCCGCCGGCTGATGCACCACTACCTCGACGGGTACGGCAAGGACCCGAGGATCACGAGGATCGTCGACACCACCGAACTGTGGTTCGTGCTCTCCGCCAACCCCGACGGCTACGACTTCACCTTCACCGGCGAACGGGACTGGCGCAAGAACCTCCGCGACAACAACGGCGACGGCACCGTCACCCCCGGCGACGGCGTCGACCTCAACCGCAACTTCCGCTACAAGTGGGGCTACGACAACGAGGGTTCGTCGCCGGACCCGGGCGACGAGACCTTCCGCGGCACCGCGCCCTCCTCCGAGCCGGAGACCAGGGCGCTGGACGCCTTCCAGAAGCGCATCGGCTTCCAGTACGGGATCAACTACCACTCCGCCGCACAGCTGTTGCTGTACGGGGTGGGCTGGCAGGTCGCCACGGACACACCCGACGACATCGTCTACAAGGCGCTCGCCGGAACGCCCGAGAAGTCCGCCGTCCCGGGATACCGCCCACAGGTCTCCTCCGAGCTGTACGTCACCAACGGCGAGGCCGACGGACACGCGGCCAACGTCAACAGGATGATGATGTTCACGCCGGAGATGTCGACGTGCGCAACCGCCTCCCGGGTCGACCCCGACGACGCGTGGGAACCGGCCGACTGCGGCTCGATCTTCCGCTTCCCGGACGACGAGAAGCTGATCCAGCAGGAGTTCGCCAAGAACGTCCCGTTCGCGCTCGCGGTCGCCGAGTCCGCCGCTCACCCCGACCGGCCGGTCTCCCCGGTCGGCATCGACGCGCCCGACTTCACCCCTGACGCCTTCACCACCTCCTACGCCCGCGGCGGCGACCAGGAAGTGGCGGTCACCGTCCGCAAGTCCGTCCGCGACAAGCGCCTCAACTACCGCATCGACGGCGGCCGTACGCACACCGAGCGGCTCAAGGCCTGGGAGGGCGGCGAGACCTACGGCGGCGAGGACAACCTCCACTTCGACCAGTACCGCGCCGAGGTCGAGGACGCCGACGAGGGCGACACCGTCACGGTCTGGTTCACCGGCCGCACGACGGCCGGCAAGCGCACCTCCAGCACCCCCTTCACCTACACCGTCGCCGACCGGCCGCGCGGCGACACCCTGGTGATCGCCGATGAGGGCGCCCCCGCCCGGCACACCGCCGCGTACACCGGGGCGCTCGCGGCCAACGGGCACGGAGCGGCCGTCTGGGACGTCGCCGCGAACGGCGCCCCGCACGCCCTCGGGGTGCTCGGCCACTTCCGCACCGTCCTCTGGTACACCGGAGCGCAGCGCCCGGCTGCCGCGACCATGCTCGCGGTCCGTTCCTACGTCAACGAGGGCGGGAAGCTGATCAACGCCGGCGAGCAGGCGGGCGGGAACGTCACCGGCGCCGGGGGCACCGACGACTTCTCCCAGTACTACCTCGGTGCGTACAACAGGGTCGGGCTCAAGTCCCCGCCCTCCTTCGCAGGCTCCGGACGGCTGTCCGGGGCGACGGGAACGCTCGGCGACGTCCCGGACAACGCCCTGGAGGCGGCGGGCGCGTACACGGTCACCTCCGACACGCTGGACCCGGAGGAGTTCCCCCAGTTCCGCAGCGCCGCGGCGGGTGACTACCCGGGGGTCCGCACACCCTTCGAGCCGTACGAGGGCTCCTGGTTCGCCGCCGCCACCCACCAGGACGCCTCCTACAAGAGGCTCTCGCGCACCGTCGACCTGACGGGCACCACCGCGGCGGACGACCCCGGCCTGCGGTTCCAGCTCAGCTACGACACCGAGGAGGGGTACGACAACGTCGTCGTCGAGGCCCGCACCGTGGGCCAGGACGACTGGACGACCCTGCCCGACGCCAACGGCGGCACCGACACCGGCCTGCCCACGGACTGCGAGGAGGGCTACTACGCCCAGCTCCACCCCTTCCTCACCCACTACCTGACCGTGGGCGGAGACGCCTGCACCGGTACCGGGACCACCGGCGGCTGGCACCGGTTCACGGGCAGCTCCAACGGCTGGCAGCAGGTCTCCGTGGACCTCGGCGCGTACGCGGGCAAGCAGGTCGAGCTCTCGGTCTCCTACGTCACCGACCCGGGCTCGGGCGGCATCGGGGTCTTCGTGGACGACACCGAGCTCGTCGTCGGCGGGACGTCCCGGGACACCGAGGGCTTCGAGACCGCCCTCGGCCCCTGGAGCACTCCCGGGGCGCCGGCCGGCAGCCCGCAGAACACGGCCGACTGGACCCGTTCCGGACCGCTGTTCCATTCGCAGGCCGCCGTCACGACCCGTGACACCGTGCTGCTCGGCTTCGGCCTCGAACACGTGGCCGGTGCCGTCGAGCGGAAGCAGTTGATCGGAAAGGCGCTGAGAAGCCTGGGGCGTTGACGCTCCGTAACGATCGCACGGGCGGGGCCGGCGCCCCGCCCGTGCGATCGGCGCAGTGACGGAGGTCCGTATTCCTACTCGGGAGTACGGACCTCGCCGTCCGTTCCGTCCCTACTCGATGTCACTACCGGGCCCTCGGAGAGGTAGGGTCGGAGGCGGTCGGGGACATCCCATACAACTCGCCGGCGTCGAAAACCGGCGTACCTAACGAGGAGATCGGTTCGTGACGATCCGCGTAGGCATCAACGGCTTTGGCCGCATCGGTCGTAACTACTTCCGCGCGCTGCTGGAGCAGGGTGCGGACATCGAGATCGTGGCTGTCAACGACCTGGGTGACACTGCGACCACGGCCCACCTGCTGAAGTACGACACCATTCTGGGTCGTCTCAAGGCAGAGGTGAGCCACACCGCCGACACCATCACCGTCGACGGTCACACCATCAAGGTGCTCTCCGAGCGCAACCCGGCCGACATCCCCTGGGGTCAGCTGGGCGTCGACATCGTGATCGAGTCGACCGGCATCTTCACCAAGAAGGCCGACGCGGCGAAGCACATCGCGGGTGGCGCCAAGAAGGTCCTCATCTCGGCTCCGGCCAAGGACGAGGACATCACCATCGTGATGGGCGTCAACCAGGACAAGTACGACGCGGCCAACCACCACGTCATCTCCAACGCCTCCTGCACCACCAACTGTGTGGCGCCGATGGCCAAGGTTCTCGACGAGAACTTCGGCATCGTCAAGGGCCTGATGACGACGGTCCACGCGTACACCAACGACCAGCGGATCCTGGACTTCCCGCACTCGGACCTGCGTCGCGCCCGCGCCGCGGCCGAGAACATCATTCCGACCACGACCGGTGCCGCCAAGGCGACCGCTCTGGTCCTGCCGCAGCTCAAGGGCAAGCTCGACGGCATCGCGATGCGCGTCCCGGTCCCGACCGGTTCCGCTACCGACCTCGTCGTGACGCTGCAGCGCGAGGTCACCAAGGACGAGGTCAACGCCGCGTTCAAGAAGGCCTCCGACGACGGCGACCTCAAGGGTTTCCTGACCTACACCGAGGACCCGATCGTGTCCTCCGACATCGTCGGCGACCCGTCGTCCTGCACCTTCGACTCCTCCCTGACCATGGTCCAGGAGGGTACGTCGGTGAAGATCCTCGGCTGGTACGACAACGAGTGGGGTTACTCCAACCGCCTCGTCGACCTGACGGTCTTCGTCGGCGAGCAGCTCTGATCCTCGGATCGGCAGGCATCTCGATGTGAGCAAGGGGCTCGGGCGGCGCAACGTGGCGCCGTCCGAGCCCCTTGCGTGCTCATCCGTCCTTCCAAGGAGTACCGCAAACAAGATGAAGACGATCGACGAACTTCTCGCCGAAGGGGTCGCCGGAAAGCGGGTATTCGTCCGCGCCGACCTCAACGTGCCGCTCGACGGCACCACGATCACCGACGACGGCCGCATCCGCGCCGTCCAGCCGACGGTCGCCAGGCTCGCCGAAGCCGGCGCGCGGGTCGTCGTCGCCTCGCACCTCGGCCGCCCCAAGGGCGCCCCGGACCCGGCGTTCTCGCTGGCTCCCGCGGCCGCGCGCCTCGGTGAGCTGCTCGGTGCCGAGGTCGCCTTCGCGACCGACACCGTCGGCGAGTCCGCCCGCGCCACGGTCGGCGCCCTCACCGACGGCCGGGTCGCCGTCATCGAGAACCTCCGCTTCAACGCCGGCGAGACGTCGAAGGACGACGCCGAGCGCGGCGCCTTCGCCGATCAGCTCGCCGAGCTCGCCGACGTGTACGTGGGCGACGGCTTCGGTGCCGTCCACCGCAAGCACGCCTCGGTCTTCGACCTTCCGGCCCGGCTGCCGCACGCGGCCGGCGGCCTGATCGCCACCGAGGTCGGCGTTCTCAAGAAGCTCACCGAGGACGTCACGCGCCCCTACGTCGTGGTCCTCGGCGGTTCCAAGGTCTCCGACAAGCTCGGCGTGATCGACCACCTGCTGGAGAAGGCGGACCGCATCCTCATCGGAGGCGGCATGGCCTACACCTTCCTCAAGGCCCAGGGCCACGAGGTCGGCAGCTCCCTCCTCCAGGAGGACCAGATCCCGGCGGTGCTCGGCTACCTCAAGCGTGCCGAGGAGAAGGGCGTGGAGTTCGTGCTCCCCGTCGACGTCGTCGTCTCGGCGCAGTTCCCGGACCTCAAGGCCAAGACCCCGGGCCATCCCACCACCGTCGCCGCCGACGCCATTCCGGCCGGCGTGATGGGTCTGGACAACGGCCCGGAGACCAACAAGCTCTACGCCTCGAAGCTCGCCGACGCGGCCACCGTCTTCTGGAACGGCCCGATGGGCGTCTTCGAGCACCCCGACTACGCCGAGGGCACCAAGGCGGTCGCCCAGGCCCTCGTCGACTCCCCGGCCTTCAGCGTCGTCGGCGGCGGGGACTCCGCAGCCGCCGTCCGCATCCTGGGCTTCGACGAGAACGCATTCGGCCACATCTCGACCGGTGGCGGCGCCAGCCTCGAATACCTCGAGGGCAAGACGCTTCCCGGCCTCGCCGCACTGGAGGACTGACCCTTAATGAGCACCCGCACCCCGCTGATGGCGGGCAACTGGAAGATGAACCTCAACCACCTCGAGGCCATCGCCCACACCCAGAAGCTCGCCTTCGCGCTGGCCGACAAGGACTACGACGCCGTAGAGGTCGCCGTCCTGCCGCCCTTCACCGACCTGCGCTCCGTGCAGACCCTGATCGACGGCGACAAGCTGAAGATCAAGTACGGCGCCCAGGACATCTCCGCGCACGACTCCGGCGCGTACACCGGTGAGATCTCCGGCCCGATGCTCGCCAAGCTGAAGTGCACGTACGTGGCCGTCGGCCACAGCGAGCGCCGCCAGTACCACAGCGAGAACGACGAGATCTGCAACGCCAAGGTGAAGGCCGCCTACAAGCACGGTCTGACGCCGATCCTCTGCGTCGGTGAGGGCCTGGACATCCGCAAGGCCGGTGAGCAGGTCTCCTACACCCTCGCGCAGCTCGACGGCGCCCTGAAGGACGTCCCGGCCGAGCAGGCCGAGTCCATCGTGATCGCGTACGAGCCGGTCTGGGCCATCGGGACCGGCGAGGTCGCCACCCCCGAGGACGCCCAGGAGGTCTGCGGTGCGATCCGCCGCCGGCTCGCCGAGCTGTACTCGCAGGAACTGGCCGACGCCGTCCGTATCCAGTACGGCGGCTCGGTGAAGTCCGGCAACGTCGCGGCCATCATGGCGCAGCCCGATGTGGACGGTGCGCTCATCGGCGGCGCCGCCCTGGACGCCGACGAGTTCGTCAAGATCGTCCGCTTCCGCGACCAGTGAGTATGCGGTAGCGCCGATCCGTCGTACCCTTGCGGGGGCCGAGAGGGGTATCCCCCTCAGGCCCCCGCTGTTCGTACATGCAGTCCTAAAGATTCCGGAAAGTAGGGACCAGCCGTGATTTTGGCGTTCGAGATCGCCCTGATCGTCTTCAGCCTGCTGCTGATGCTGCTGGTGCTGATGCACAAGGGAAAGGGCGGCGGCCTCTCCGACATGTTCGGTGGCGGAATGCAGTCGTCCGTGGGCGGCTCGTCGGTCGCCGAGCGTAACCTCGACCGCATCACCGTTGTGGTTGGTCTGGCCTGGTTCGCGTGCATTGTCGTCCTTGGTCTGCTCATCAAGCTGGACAGCTGACCCGTCGTTCGCGATTCCCGGTGAGGGTGTAACTCCTTCCACTGGACGCGCGTTGGGCCTTACGTAGACTGGGGCATCTTCGAGCACCATCACGCAGGGAGTTACGACCGTGGCAAGTGGCAACGCGATCCGGGGAAGCCGGGTCGGAGCGGGGCCGATGGGGGAGGCCGAGCGCGGCGAGTCCGCGCCGCGCCTCCGCATCTCCTTCTGGTGCTCGAACGAGCACGAGACGCAGCCGAGCTTCGCCCATGACGCGCAGGTACCGGAGACCTGGGACTGCCCGCGGTGCGGCTTCCCGGCCGGCCAGGACCGGGACAATCCGCCGGCACCACCGCGCACCGAGCCGTACAAGACGCACCTGGCGTACGTGCGCGAGCGGCGCAGCGACGCGGACGGCGAAGCGATCCTCGCCGAAGCCCTCGCGAAACTCCGCGGCGAAATCTGAGAGCTGTTCACCGGCCGGTCACCCCACGGGTGCCCGGCCGGAATCCGTATGTCGTCCCACGGTCCGCTGCTGCCCCGTCGCGCCCTTCAGATCAATTAGGTTGGAGGGGCAGCGGGGATGTTGCAGGTACGAGAAGAAGTGGGCGATTTCCCGGATGAACGCACAAAGCCGAACGAAGCTCAATCAGACTCCCGAGTGGACGGCTCTCGGCAAGCACCGTGAGGAGCTCGGCGGCACCCATCTGCGTCAGCTGTTCGCGGACGCGCCGGACCGCGGGAGCGCGTACACCCTCCGGGTCGGCGACCTCCACATCGACTACGCCAAGCACCTGGTCACCGACGAGACGCTGGGCCTGCTGCGCGAGCTCGCCGTCGCCACGGACGTCGCCGGGCTGCGGGACGCGATGTTCCGCGGCGAGAAGATCAACACCACCGAGGACCGGGCCGTCCTGCACACCGCGCTCCGCGCCCCGCGCGACGCCGTGATCGAGGTCGACGGCGAGAACGTGGTGCCGGCCGTGCACGCCGTCCTCGACAAGATGGCCGCCTTCTCCGACCGGGTCAGGGCGGGCGAGTGGACCGGTCACACCGGCAAGCCCATCAAGAACATCGTGAACATCGGCATCGGCGGCTCCGACCTCGGCCCCGCCATGGCGTACGAGGTGCTGCGCTCCTTCACGGACCGCTCGCTCACCGTCCGATTCGTGTCCAACGTCGACGGCGCGGACCTGCACGAGGCCGTACAGGGCCTCGACCCGGCGGAGACGCTGTTCATCGTCGCGTCCAAGACCTTCACCACGATCGAGACGATCACCAACGCCACCTCCGCCCGCGACTGGCTGCTCACCGAGCTGAGGGCCGGTCAGGACGCCGTCGCCAAGCACTTCGTGGCGCTGTCGACCAATACGGAGAAGGTCACGGACTTCGGTATCGACACGGCGAACATGTTCGAGTTCTGGGACTGGGTCGGCGGCCGCTACTCCTTCGACTCGGCGATCGGCCTCTCGCTGATGATCGCCATCGGTCCGGACCGGTTCCGCGAGATGCTCGACGGGTTCCACCTCGTCGACGAGCACTTCCGCACCGCGCCCGCCGAGGAGAACGCCCCGCTCCTGCTGGGTCTGCTGGGTGTCTGGTACGGCGCGTTCTTCGACGCCCAGTCCCACGCCGTGCTGCCCTACAGCCACTACCTGTCCAAGTTCACCGCGTACTTGCAGCAGCTGGACATGGAGTCCAACGGCAAGTCCGTGGACCGGGACGGCAATCCGGTCGACTGGCAGACCGGCCCCGTCGTCTGGGGCACCCCCGGCACCAACGGCCAGCACGCCTACTATCAGCTGATCCACCAGGGCACCAAGGTCATCCCGGCGGACTTCATCGGCTTCGCCGCGCCCGTCGGCGACCTGCTGCCCGGCCTGATCGCCCAGCACGACCTGCTGATGGCCAACTTCTTCGCCCAGACCCAGGCCCTCGCCTTCGGCAAGACGCCCGACGAGGTCCGCGCGGAGGGCGTCGCCGAGGAGCTCGTTCCGCACAAGACGTTCCGCGGCAACCACCCGACGACCACGATCCTCGCCGACCGGCTCACCCCGTCGGTGCTCGGCCAGCTGATCGCGCTGTACGAGCACAAGGTCTTCGTCCAGGGTGCCGTCTGGAACATCGACTCCTTCGACCAGTGGGGCGTCGAACTCGGCAAGGTCCTCGCCAGGAAGATCGAGCCGGTCCTGACCGACGGCACCGGCGCGGAGGAGCTCGACAGCTCCACCGCAGCCCTCGTCTCCGCGTACCGCACGCTGCGGGGTCGCTGAGCCGATGGGCTGGGGGGCGGGGACGGTAGCACTCAGGCCGCCACGGAACACACCGGCTCCGCGGGCCGTCGGATGGTGGCGGGCCCAGTGGCTGCTGCTGACGGCCGCTCCGGTGGCCGTGCTGGGCTTGCTGGGAGCCTTCATCGCTCCGGCCAGGTTGTGGCTGCTGGTGCCCGCGGCGGCGCTGGCGGTCATCGGCCTGCTGTGCGCCGTCCTCTTCCCCCTCTGGTGGTTCCGCACCCATCGGTGGGAGGTCACCGACGACGCGGTCTACGTACGGACCGGTGTCTTCCTGCAGGAGTGGCGGATCGCGCCGATGTCCCGCATCCAGACGGTGGACACGGTGCGCGGCCCGCTGGAGCAGCTCTTCGGACTGGCCACGGTCACGGTCACCACCGCGTCCGCCAAGGGGGCCGTGCGGATCGAGGGCCTCGGCCACGAGGCCGCGGCCGAGCTCGTCGAACGGCTGACCAGGGTCACGCAGGCCACGCCCGGGGACGCCACGTGAGCACCGCCGCGGCCGAGGACCTCCGGTGGCGGCGGATCCACCCGCGCACGGTGCTGGTCACCGCGCTCGTCACGGCAGGAGTCGTGGCCGGCGCGGCCGTACCGGCCGTCCTCGCGCTGTCCGGCCGGTTCGGATACACGCGGGCCATCGGCTGGGCGCTGGCCGGGGCGGCCGTCCTGATCGGGTGCGCCGCCGCCGGTGACTACGTGCGGTGGCGGCGCACCCGCTACCGCATCGGCCCCGAACGCGTCGATCTGCACACCGGACTTCTGCTGGTCAGACGGCGCTCACTGGACCGGACGCGGATCCGCAGCGTCGACCTCACCGCCCCCGTGCACCTTCGGCTCCTCGACCTGGTCACGGTGCGCATCGGCACCGGCGAACATACGGGCGGCGAATCCACCCTGGAGCTGGACCCCGTCTCCCGGGCGGAGGGGGAGCGGCTTCGCCACGAACTCCTCGACCGTGCCGCGGAGTCAGGCTCCGGGACGCACCGCGAGGGCGAACTGGCCACGCTCGACCCGCGCTGGATCCGCTACGCACCGGTCTCCTTCGTCGCCCCCGCGCTGGGCGGTGCCGCGGTCGGCGGTCTGCTGCAGATCAGCGAATGGGCCGGGGTGCAGGGAGAGGTGATCGACTGGGTCGCCGACCGGTTCCTCGACACCCCGCTGGTCCGGGCGATCGCGGTCATGGCGGGAGCCGCCCTGGCCGCCGGTGTCGTCGGGGCACTCGGCCTCTGGGTCGAGATGTGGTGGAACTACCGTCTGGAACGCGAACCCGGCGGCACCCTGCGCGTGCGGCGGGGACTGCTGACCTCCCGCTCCCTCTCCGTCGAGGAACAGCGGCTGCGCGGCGTGGACCTGGTGGAACCGCTCGGCGTACGGCTGTTCGGCGCCGCGCGGGTGGACGCGATCACCACGGGGCTGACCAAGGACGAGGAATCACAGGGCGCCGACCACAACACCCTGCTCCCGGCGGCGCCCCGCCCGCTGGCCGACACGATCGCGGGCGAGGTCCTGCGCGAGACGAGGACCCCGACCGGTGCCACGCTGACCGCCCACCCCCGCGCGGCCCGGAGCAGGCGGCTGCGCCGCGCGCTGGGGGCCGTTCTGGTCCCCGTGCTGACCCTGGCTGTTCTGGGCGCCGCACTCACGCCCGTACTGCTGTGGATCGCGACGGCCTGTGCCGTGGTGTTCCTCCCCCTCGCCGTGCTGCTGGCCCTCGACGCGTACCGGGCACTGGGGCACACCGTCAGCGGCGACTACCTCGTGACCCGGTCCGGCACCGTCCGGCGCTCCACGGCAGCCCTGCAGCGGACCGGGGTGATCGGCTGGACGGTGAAGCAGTCCTGCTTCCAGCGCCGGGCAGGACTGCTGAGCGTCACCGCCACGACGGCAGCCGGGGCCGGTGCGTACACCGCGCACGACACCGACGCCTCCGAAGGCCTCACCTTCGCCGCGGAGGCCGTGCCCGGCCTGCTGGAGCCGTTCCTGGAGCGCACCTGAGGCGCGCGGGTGGTCAGCCGTGCGTCGTATCGATGACGCAGAAGCGGTTGCCCTCGGTGTCCGCGAGAACCACGAAGTCCGGATCCGGCGGATAGAGCTCCCACGCCACCGGCTGCGCCCCCAGCCCCGTCAGCCGGGCCACCTCGGCGTCCTGCTCGTCGGTGTACAGATCGAGGTGGACGCGCGGCACCTCCTGCACGGGCGACTCGCTCCGCCCCAGGGCCAGTCCGGCGCCCGGCCCCTCGGCCGGGACCAGCACCACCCAGTCGTTCTCGAGCGGCTCACGCTCCACATAGCCCAGCGCCGCCATCCAGAAGTCCGCAGCGCGCCGTACGTCCGACGCGCCCATCACCACAGTCCCGATTCGCACCATGGTGCCACCCTGGCACGACGGAGGCCCGGCCCGCTCCTGGGAGCGGAACCGGGCCTCGGACGACCAGTGCCTACGCGGAGGCAGGCGGGTAGAGCGCACGCGGCAGCCGCGAGGCCGCCGCCGCGTCCAGCAGCCACAGCGTGCGGCTGCGGCCGTACGCGCCCGCCGCCGGGGCCTGGATCTCCCCGGCACCGGACAGCGCGATCTCCGCCGCCTCGGCCTTGTCCTCACCGGCCGCCAGGAGCCACACCTCGCGCGCGGCCCGGATGGCGGGCAGCGTGAGCGAGACACGGGTGGGCGGCGGCTTGGGAGCGCCGTGCACACCGACGACGGTGCGCTCGGTCTCCCGTACCGCCGGCAACTCCGGGAAGAGCGACGCGACATGCGTGTCCGGGCCGACGCCCAGCATCAGCACATCGAACGTCGGTACGGGCCCGTGGTCCTCCGGGCCCGCCGCGGCAGCCAGTTCGGCCGCGTACCCCGCGGCGGCGGCATCCGCGTCACCGCCATAGGGACCGTCCGACGCGGGCATCGCGTGCACCCGGGACGGGTCCAGGGCCACCGCGTCCAGCAGGGCCTCGCGGGCCTGCGTGACGTTGCGCTCCGGATCGCCCTCGGGCAGGAACCGCTCGTCGCCCCACCACAGGTCGAGCCGCGACCAGTCGATCGCGTCCCGCGCGGGCGAACCGGCGAGCGCGGCCAGCAGGCCGTTGCCGTTGCGCCCGCCGGTGAGGACCACCGAGGCCGATCCGCGCGCGGCCTGGGCGTCCACGATCTTCGTGATCAGCCGGGCCGCCGCGGCCTGGGCCATCAGCTCCTTGTCGCGGTGCACGACGAGCTGCGGAGCACTCACTTCGAGGCCGCCTTCTTGGCCGCGGCCTTCTTCGCGGCCGGGGCCGCGGCACCGGCCGGGGACGACGGCTTGTGACCGGCACCGACCGAGGACGCCTCGGTGGGACCGCCGAGACGCTCCACGCCGAACTTCACCGTGGCCTCGTAGATGTTGTCCGGGTCCAGCCGCCGCAGCTCCTCCGCGAGGAGCTCGGCGGTCTCCCGCCGCTTCAGCGCCACCGCACGGTCCGGCTGGCCCACCATGGAGAGCGTGGCCAGGGAACCGTCGGCCCGGTCCAGAACGATGACACCGTTCCTGGTCTCCAGCCGCACGGCCGTCAGACCGGGACCGGCGGACAGGGTGCGCTCCACCGGGACACCGAGCCGGTCCGCGAGCCACATGGCCAGCAGTTCGCAGCTCGGGTTGTCCGACTCGCCCTCGACCGTCGCCGAGACGACCTGGGCGGGCTGCTGGTCGAGCGCGGCCGCCAGCATCGAGCGCCACGGCGTGATGCGGGTCCACGCCAGGTCGGTGTCACCCGGCTGGTACGTCGCCGCACGCACCGCGAGCTCGTCGAGCGGGTGCTCGGCCGAGTACGTGTCGGTGATACGGCGCTGGGCCAGCGCACCCAGCGGGTCCTTGGCCGGGTCCGCCGGGGCGTCCTCGGGCCACCACACCACGACCGGGGCGTCCGGCAGCAGCAGCGGCAGGACGACCGACTGGGCGTGGTTGGCCAGCTCGCCGTGCAGACGCAGGACGACGGTCTCGCCGGAGCCCGAGTCGGAACCGACCCGCACCTCGGCGTCGAGGCGGGCGTCACGCCGGCTGCGCGGCGAACGGCTGATCCGCTTGATCACCGCGATGATCCGCGAGGGGTGCTCGCGAGAGGAGTCGGCCGCCGCCCGGAGGGCGTCGTAGGCGTTCTCCTCGTCGGTGACCACGACGAGGGTGAGCACCATTCCGATGGCCGGGGTGCCGATGGAACGGCGGGCCGACACCAGGGCCTGGTTGATCTTGCTGGACGTGGTTTCCGTGAGATCGATCTTCATGGCCGGCGCCAGCTCCGTCCGTCGCGTGCGAGCATCTCGTCGGCCTCGGCCGGACCCCAGGTGCCGGCCGCGTACTGGGCGGGCTTGCCGTGCTTGTCCCAGTACTCCTCGATCGGGTCGAGGATGTTCCAGGAGAGCTCGACCTCCTGGTGGCGCGGGAAGAGGTTGGCGTCGCCGAGCAGGACATCCAGGAGAAGCCGCTCGTACGCCTCCGGGCTGGACTCCGTGAAGGACTCGCCGTACGCGAAGTCCATCGTGACGTCCCGTACCTCCATGGAGGTACCGGGCACCTTGGAGCCGAACCGCACCGTGACGCCCTCGTCCGGCTGCACCCGGATGACCAGGGCGTTGCCGCCCAGCTCCTCCGTCGCACCGGACTCGAAGGGCAGGTACGGGGCGCGCTTGAAGACGACCGCGATCTCCGTGACCCGGCGGCCGAGCCGCTTTCCGGTACGGAGATAGAACGGCACGCCCGCCCAGCGGCGGTTGTTGATCGTCAGCTTGATCGCGGCGAAGGTGTCGGTCTTCGACTTGGGGTCGATACCGTCCTCCTCCAGATAGCCGGGGACCTCCTCGCCGCCCTGCCACGCGTGCGCGTACTGGCCGCGCACGGTGTGCTTGCCCAGGTCCTCCGGCAGCTCCACCGCCGTGAGCACCTTGAGCTTCTCGGCGACCAGGGCCTTCGGGTGGAAGGAGCCGGGCTCCTCCATCGCGGTCAGCGCCAGCAGCTGGAGCAGGTGGTTCTGGATGACGTCACGGGCCGCGCCGATGCCGTCGTAGTAGCCGGCCCGGCCGCCGATGCCGATGTCCTCGGCCATCGTGATCTGGATGTGGTCGACGTACGACCTGTTCCAGATCGGCTCGAACATCGTGTTGGCGAAGCGCAGCGCCAGGATGTTCTGGACCGTCTCCTTGCCGAGGTAGTGGTCGATACGGAAGACCTCGTTCGGCGGGAACACATCGTGCACGAGCTGGTTGAGCTCCTGCGCGCTGGTGAGGTCGTGCCCGAACGGCTTCTCGATGACGGCACGCCGCCAGGAGCCCTCCTTCTGGTCCGCCAGCCCGTGCTTCTTGAGCTGCTGGACGACCTTGGGGAAGAACTTCGGCGGTACGGACAGGTAGAAGGCGAAGTTGCCTCCCGTGCCCTGTGCCTTGTCGAGCTCCTGGATCGTGTCCTTCAGGGTCTCGAAGGCGTCGTCGTCGTCGAAGTTGCCCTGGACGAAGCGCATCCCCTGGATGAGCTGCTGCCAGACCTCTTCACGGAACGGCGTACGCGCGTGCTGCTTGACGGCGTCGTGGACCTCCTGGGCGAAGTCCTCGTCCTGCCACTCGCGGCGTGCGAAACCGATGAGCGAGAAGCCCGGCGGCAGCAGGCCGCGGTTGGCCAGGTCGTAGACGGCGGGCATCAGCTTTTTACGGGACAAATCGCCCGTGACGCCAAAGATCACCAGGCCCGACGGCCCCGCGATACGCGGGAGCCGTCGGTCCTGTGCGTCACGGAGCGGGTTCACTCCGGGAACACCAGACAAGGTGGTCAGCCCTCCGAAGGAGCGAGGCGCTTGAGCTCGGCCTCGGTGGAGTTGAGCAGGTCGATCCAGGCAGCCTCGAACTTCTCGACGCCCTCGTCCTCGAGGAGCTGGACGACGTCGTCGTAGCTGATCCCGAGCTTCCCGACGGCGTCGAGCTCGGCACGTGCCTGCTCGTAGGTGCCGGCGACGGTGTTGCCCGTGATCTGTCCGTGGTCCGCCGTGGCGTTCAGGGTGCCCTCGGGCATGGTGTTCACCGTGCCGGGGGCGACCAGGTCGTCCACGTACAGGGTGTCCTTGTACGCGGGGTCCTTCACGCCCGTGGAGGCCCACAGCGGACGCTGCTTGTTGGCGCGGGCCCTGTCCAGGGCCGCCCAGCGGTCGGAGGAGAAGACCTCCTCGTACGCCTCGTAGGCGAGGCGGGCGTTGGCCAGAGCGGCCTTGCCCTTCAGCGCCTTCGCCTCGTCGGTGCCCACGGCGTCCAGACGCTTGTCGATCTCGCTGTCCACACGGGACACGAAGAACGAGGCCACCGAGTGGATCTTGGAGAGGTCCAGGCCCGCGGCCTTCGCCTTCTCCAGGCCCGCCAGATAGGCGTCCATGACCTCGCGGTAGCGCTCCAGCGAGAAGATCAGCGTCACGTTGACGCTGATGCCCTTGCCGATGACCTCGGTGATCGCCGGCAGGCCGGCCTTCGTCGCCGGGATCTTGATGAGTGTGTTCGGCCGGTCCACCAGCCAGGCCAGCTGCTTGGCCTCGGCGACGGTGGCCGCCGTGCGGTGGGCCAGGCGCGGGTCGACCTCGATGGAGACCCGGCCGTCCTGGCCGTCGGTGGCGTCGAAGACCGGGCGCAGGATGTCGGCCGCGTCGCGGACGTCGGCCGTCGTGATCATGCGGATGGCCTCGTCGACCGTGACCTTGCGGGTGGCGAGGTCGGTGAGCTGCTGGTCGTAACCGTGGCCCTCGGAGATCGCCTTCTGGAAGATCGACGGGTTGGTCGTGACACCCACGACGTGGCTCTGGTCGATCAGCTCGGCCAGGTTGCCGGAGGTGATCCGTGTACGGGACAGGTCATCCAGCCAGATCGCCACGCCCTCGTCGGAGAGGCGCTTGAGTGCGTCTGTCATGAGAATTGCATCTCCTACTTGTCGTATGACCGGGTCAGCGCGCGGTGGCGGCGAGAGATTCCCGGGCGGCGGCGGCCACGTGGCCGGCGGTGAAGCCGAACTCGCGGAAGAGGACCTTGGCGTCGGCCGAGGCACCGAAGTGCTCCAGCGAGACGATCCGGCCCGCGTCGCCCACGTACCGGTGCCAGGTCAGACCGATACCGGCCTCGACCGCGACACGGGCCTTGACGGACGGCGGCAGCACGCTGTCCTTGTACTCCTGGTCCTGCTCCTCGAACCACTCGACACACGGCATCGAGACCACACGGGTCGGCACACCGGCCGCCTGGAGCTCGTCCCGCGCCTCGACGGCCAGCTGGACCTCGGAGCCCGTACCGATCAGAACGGCCTGCGGCTCGCCGCCCTCGGCCTCGAACAGGACGTAGCCGCCCTTGGCCGCGTCGTCGTTCGGCGGGTACGTCGGCACACCCTGGCGGGTCAGCGCCAGACCGTGCGGGGCGCCCTTGCCGAACACCTTGGTGTAGCGGCGCAGGATCTCGCGCCAGGCGATCGTGGTCTCGTTGGCGTCGGCCGGGCGGACGACGTTGAGACCCGGGATGGCGCGCAGCGAGGCGATGTGCTCCACCGGCTGGTGCGTCGGACCGTCCTCGCCGAGGCCGACCGAGTCGTGCGTCCACACGTACGTCACCGGCAGGTGCATCAGCGCGGACAGGCGCACGGCGTTGCGCATGTAGTCGGAGAACACCAGGAAGGTGCCGCCGTAGATGCGGGTGTTGCCGTGCAGCGCGATGCCGTTCATGGCCGCGGCCATCGCGTGCTCGCGGATGCCGAAGTGGATCGTCCGGCCGTACGGGTCGGCCTCGGGCAGCGGGTTGCCGACCGGGAGGAACGACGACGTCTTGTCGATCGTGGTGTTGTTCGAGCCGGCCAGGTCGGCCGAGCCGCCCCACAGCTCGGGGATGACCCCGCCGAGCGCCTGCAGGACCTTGCCGGAGGCCGCACGGGTGGCGACACCGTGGCCGGCCTCGAAGACGGGGAGCTTGTCCTCCCAGCCCTCGGGCAGCTCGCCGGCGGCGATGCGGTCGAACTCGGCGGCGCGCTCGGGGCTGGCGGTGCGCCACGCGGCGAAGGACTTCTCCCACGCGGCCTTGGCCTCGCGGCCGCGGTCCAGTGCCTCACGGGTGTGCGAGATGACCTCGTCGGAGACCTCGAAGGTCTTCTCGGGGTCGAAGCCGAGCACCCGCTTGGTGGCCGCGATCTCCTCGTCGCCGAGCGCCGAGCCATGCGCGGCCTCGGTGTTCTGGGCGTTCGGGGCGGGCCAGGCGATGATCGAACGGGCCGCGATGAACGACGGGCGCTCCGTCTCGGCCTTGGCGGCCAGCAGCGCCCGGTAGAGGCCCTCGGGGTCCAGGTCGCCGCTGGGCGACTGGTCGACGCGCTGGACGTGCCAGCCGTAGGACTCGTACCGCTTGAGGGTGTCCTCGGAGACCGCGGTCTCCGTGTCGCCCTCGATCGAGATGTGGTTGTCGTCCCACAGGAGCACCAGGTTGCCGAGCTTCTGGTGGCCGGCCAGCGAGGACGCCTCGGCGGAGATGCCCTCCTGGAGGCAGCCGTCACCGGCGATGACCCAGACGGTGTGGTCGAACGGGGAGGTGCCGGGGGCCGCCTCCGGGTCGAACAGGCCGCGCTCGTAACGGGAGGCCATCGCCATGCCCACGGCGTTGGCGACACCCTGGCCGAGGGGGCCGGTCGTCGTCTCGACACCGGTGGTGTGGCCGTACTCCGGGTGGCCGGGGGTCTTGGAGCCCCAGGTGCGGAAGGCCTTGAGATCGTCCAGTTCCAGGCCGTAACCGGCCAGGTAGAGCTGGATGTAGAGCGTCAGGCTGGAGTGGCCCGCGGAAAGGACGAACCGGTCACGGCCGGTCCAGTCGGCGTCCGCCGGGTCGTGGCGCATCACCTTCTGGAAGAGGGTGTACGCGGCAGGAGCCAGGCTCATCGCCGTACCCGGGTGGCCGTTTCCGACCTTCTGTACGGCGTCCGCGGCGAGGACGCGGACAGTGTCCACGGCCCGCTGGTCCAATTCGGTCCACTGGAGGTCTGTGGTGGTCGGCTTGGTGCTCACCCTGAGTCAGGGCTCCTCTCCACTGTTTGTAAACCGGTGGCTGTTACCGCACCGGGCATTGCCGAGCCTACCCCCGGAACAAGGCCTCACTTCTGCCCTTTCCACAGTGCGGGCGACCTGCGGAGTTCGCCTCCCGTATGAGCGCCACCGTTCACTTCTGCGCCACCCCAACACGACCCCACCCCCGCGAAGAGGGGCGTATCCGCAACGTCTACAGTGGTCTGGTTCGCGCAAGTCTTTACCGGGCCTTCATGCCCGGAGCTTGCTGGGATTTCTCTGTCAGGGGTGTGCGTGACGGCCGTCGAGTCCCGACCCGCAGGGGTCGCCTTGACTCCGAGCCCAGTGGGCCAGCGCCCGTTCGGGGCCCGCATCAAGGCATTCGTGGCACTTACCAAGCCGCGCATCATCGAGTTGCTGCTGATCACCACCGTTCCGGTGATGTTTCTTGCCGCTCAAGGCGTGCCCGACCTATGGCTCGTAGTCACCACCACCATCGGCGGATATCTCTCCGCGGGCGGTGCCAATGCGCTCAACATGTATATCGACCGTGACATCGACGCACTGATGGACCGCACGTCCCAGAGGCCGCTGGTCACGGGCATGGTGAGCCCGCGCGAGTGCCTGGTGTTCGGAATCGCCCTCGGAGTGATTTCCACGGTCTGGTTCGGCCTGCTCGTCAACTGGCTCTCGGCCGCGCTCTCGCTCGGCGCACTTCTGTTCTACGTCGTCGTCTACACGATGCTGCTGAAGCGCCGGACCTCGCAGAACATCGTCTGGGGCGGAATCGCCGGCTGTATGCCCGTACTCATCGGCTGGTCCGCCGTGACCAATTCGATGTCCTGGGCCGCGGTCATTCTCTTCGCCGTCATCTTCTTCTGGACGCCGCCGCACTACTGGCCGCTGTCGATGAAGGTGAAGGAGGACTACGCCCGGGTCGGCGTCCCGATGCTCCCGGTCGTCGCCTCCAACCGGGTGGTGGCCCGCCAGATCGTCATCTACAGCTGGGTGATGGTCGGCGTCTCGCTGCTCCTCACCCCACTGGGCTACACCGGCTGGTTCTACACGGCGGTGGCCCTGCTGGCCGGCGGCTTCTGGCTCTGGGAGGCGCACGGCCTGCAGAACCGGGCCAGGGCCGGGGTGACCGGCGGCAAGCTCAAGGAGATGCGGCTGTTCCACTGGTCCATCACCTATGTCTCCCTCCTCTTCGTCGCCATCGCGGTGGACCCCTTCCTGCGGTAGTCCCGCAGGTACGAAGCGCCGCCGACGGGCGGGGACGTGGCCTATGCCACGTCCCCGCCCGTCGCCCGTTGAAGTACCCGTCGGTAGCATCATTTTCATGGCAGAGACGGCAGAGCCCCAGACCCAGCAGACGGACGACAGCAAGCACGCGGCCCGCGCGGAGCGCAGGGCTGCGAAGCTCGCCAGGCAGATCGGCGCCTTCGCCAAGGCGCACGGCGGCGCCGAGGGGCAGCTCGCCTACCTCGGCCAGACGGGCACCCGCATCGTCCTCGTGGGTGAGGACGGCGGCTGGGGCGACCTGGTCGCCCCCTCCTACGCCGTCGCCGAGAGCGCCGCGCAGAAGTCCGGGATCACGATGCACGAGAGCTTCGACGGCGACTTCGCCTCCAAGATCCGCACGGGACCGTACGAGTGGACCCGGATGGCCGGTATCCAGCTCGGCGGCCCGTCGAACGGCTGAACCAGCACACGGCAACGGCCTCCGCCGTCGTACCCGCTCGGGTACGACGGCGGAGGCCGTTGTCTGCTCGGATCAGGCTACGGGCGTGTGCTCAGGCCGCTGTCCGGCCGCCGGGGCGGGAACGGTGGCCGTCGCCACCGGGCGCTCGCGCAGCGACAGCAGCAGCCGCAGCACGGCGATCCACATCAGGCCCGAGCCGAGCATGTGGAGGCCGACCAGGATCTCGGGGACGTCGCTGAAGTACTGCACGTACCCGATGGTGCCCTGTGCCACCAGGACGATCAGCAGGTCGCGGGAGCGCGCCCGGGTGTCGGCGGGGGCGTCCACGATCCGCAAGGCCAGCCACATCGCGATGGCCAGGGCGCAGACCACCCAGGCGGCGACGGCGTGCACATGGGCCGCGGCGGACCAGTCCCACGGCATGCGCGGTACGTCGCTGCTGTCCCCGGCGTGCTTGCCCGAGCCGGTCACCGTGGTGCCGAGAGCGATCAGGACGACCGAGGTCGCCACGATCGCCCCGGACAGGGTGCGCACCGGCTTCGGGGCGCGAGGGCGGCGCGGGCCGTCGCCCTCGCCGATCCGCACCCAGGTGAGGACGGCCACGGTGAGCAGGCAGTTGGCGAGCAGGAAGTGCCCGGCCACCGACCACGGGTTGAGGCCCGCCCAGACCGTGATACCGCCGATGACGGCGTTCCCCATCACGAGCCAGAACTGCGACCAGGCGAGCCGGGTCAGACCGTGCCGGCGGGGCTTCAGGGAGCGCGCCGCGATGATCGCCCAGCCGACCGCGGCCGACAGGACGTACGTGAGCATGCGGTTGCCGAACTCGATGGCGCCGTGCAGGCCCTGCTCCGGCGTGGCGAAGAGGCTGTCGTCCGTGCACTTGGGCCAGGTGTCGCAGCCCAGACCGGAACCGGTCAGCCGGACGGCACCGCCGGTGACGATGATGAACACCGTCATGACGACTGCGGACAGTGCGGCACGCCGGGCCGTCGTCATGGACGGCGTCCAGCGCTTGGCGATGTAGGAGAGGGGGGTTTCCACGCGCACCATCGTAGGCAACGGCTTGTGCATGTTTTCACGAGGGGTGGTGGTCATTCCCGGATGTCTCGCGACATCAGCGGTATGTCACCGCAAGCTCACTCCCAGCGGAAGAACTTCGCCGCCGCGCCCAGCCCGAGCACCGCCCACACGGCAAGGATCCCCAGGTCGCCCCAGGGCATCGGGGCGCCGTGCTGGAGGACGTCCCTGAGGCCGTCCGAGAGCGCCGAGATCGGCAGCAGCCCGAGGACCGACTGCGCCGCGTCGGGGAACCTGTCCAGCGGCACGATGACCCCGCCGCCGACCAGCAGGAGCAGGAAGACCAGGTTGGCCGCCGCGAGGGTCGCCTCGGCCTTCAGCGTCCCCGCCATCAGCAGTCCGAGGCCGGAGAAGGCCACGGTGCCCAGCACCAGGAGCAGCAGGACGGCGAACGGATTGCCCTCGGGCGACCAGCCCAGCGCGAAGGCGATCACCGTGAGCAGGACGATCTGCAGCACCTCGGTGACCAGCACCGCGAGGGTCTTCGCCGCCATCAGGCCCCAGCGCGGCAGCGGTGAGGCGCCGAGTCGCTTGAGTACCCCGTAGCGCCGCTCGAACCCCGTCGCGATGGCCTGGCCGGTGAAGGCCGTGGACATCACCGCGAGCGCGAGAATGCCGGGCGCCAGGAAGTCGACCGGCTCGCCCGCTCCCGTGTCCACGATGTCGACCGCGCTGAACAGCACCAGCAGCAGCGTCGGAATGACCACCGTCAGCAGCAGCTGCTCGCCGTTGCGCAGCAGCATCCGCGTCTCCAGCGCGGCCTGGGCGGCGATCATGCGCGGCAGCGGGGCGGCGCCGGGGCGGGGGGAGTACGTACCGGCGCTCATGCGCGCAGCTCCTTGCCGGTCAGTTCGAGGAAGACGTCCTCGAGGGTGTGCCGCTCCACCGCGATGCCGTCCGGCATCACGCCGTGCTGGGCGCACCAGGAGGTCACGGTGGCCAGCAGCTCCGGGTCGATCCTCCCGGTGATGCGGTACGCGCCCGTGGTGAGCTCGGCCGCCTCGGTGCCGTCGGGCAGAGCCTTCAGGAGCGAGGCGAGATCCAGCCCGGGCCGGCCGGTGAAGCGCAGGGTGTTCTCGGCGCCGCCGCGGCACAGCTGCTCCGGGCTGCCCTGGGCGATGACCCGGCCCGCGTCGATGACGGCGATGTCATCGGCGAGTTCCTCGGCCTCGTCCATGAAGTGGGTGGTGAGGACGACCGACACGCCGTCGGTGCGCAGCTCCCGGACCAGATCCCAGGTGGAGCGGCGGGCCTGCGGGTCGAGGCCCGCGGTCGGTTCGTCCAGGAAGACCAGCTCGGGCCGGCCGACGACGGCCATCGCCAGGGCGAGGCGCTGCTGCTGGCCACCGGAGAGCCGGCGATAGGTGGTGCGGCCGCAGCTGCCGAGCCCGAGACGTTCGATGAGCATGCCGACGTCCAGCGGGTGGGCGTGCAGCTTCGCCATGTGCCTGAGCATCTCGTCGGCGCGCGCACCGGAGTAGACGCCGCCGGACTGCAGCATCACGCCGATACGGGGACGGAGATCGGCCGCGTCGGCGACCGGGTCGAGGCCGAGGACCCGCACGGTCCCGTCGTCCGGCCTGCGGTAGCCCTCGCAGGTCTCGACGGTGGTGGTCTTGCCGGCGCCGTTGGGGCCGAGGACCGCGGTCACCGCGCCCGCCCGGACCTCCAGGTCGAGGCCGTCCACGGCGGTCTTGGTGCCGTAGCGCTTCACCAGGGCCTTGACCTGTACGACGGGCTCGCTGCTCATGGCGGGTAAGTCTAGGCAGTGACCGAAGGACCCCGGGGCCTGGGTCCCGTGGAGCGCGAATCGGCCAATGTGGGGCCGGGCCGGGGCCGGGAGTCCCCTCCGGGAGCCGGGCGTACTTCCCTGGGCGATACCTCGGTACACCTCAAAGCTCGGCCAATGACGCCCCAGGCGCCCCGCTGCCCCCTTCCGTGTCCTGCGTCACGTCCCCCATGCTCCTTCCTGAGCTCATGCGGTTGCTGCGCCCCCCACACGTACACGGGCAGCGGCAGTTGTGAGTGGCACCCGCGCCTGTTCCTTCATCCCCTACGGCGGGCGATCCCCGCCTGTTCCTGAAGGAGAGCTCGTGACCAGACGTTCCACGCGTCTCAGACGGCGGTCCGCCGCCGCACTCCTCACCGCGGCAGCGACCGCGATACCGCTCCTGATCAGCGCATCCCCGGCCCAGGCCAGGGAGGCCGAGCCGGCGCCGCAGTCCGCGTACCAGGCCAAGTCCGAGGGCAAACTGCTCAAGCAGTTCGCCGTGCAGGACGAGGTGACCTTCTGGGTCGGCCTGAAGGCGGAAGCGGATGTCACGTCCGCTCACAAGGCGAAGGGCAAGACGGCCAAGGCCCGCGCCGTTCTCGAAACGAAGACCGCGTTCGCCAAGAAGTCCCAGGCCGGGGTCATCGGACTGGCCAAGGACGCCGGAGCGCGGTACACGTCGTTCTGGATCGCCAACACCGTGCAGATCACCGGCGACAAGGCACTAGCCGAGAAGATCGCGGCCCGTTCCGACGTGGCCAGCATCGAGGCCGACGACCCGGTCACGCTTCCCGACCCGCTGCCCGGCACCGGCGAGCCCGAGGTCGACGCCGTCGAGTGGAACATCGACCGGATCAACGCGCCCAAGGTGTGGAGCAGCTTCGGCGTCAAGGGCGAGGGCGTCGTCGTCGCCAACATCGACTCCGGCGTCCAGTTCGACCACCCGGCGCTCCAGGCCGCCTATCGCGGCACCAAGGCCGACGGCACGTACAGCCACGACTACAACTGGTTCGACCCGGCCTCCGTCTGCGCCACGGCCGCACCGTGCGACAACAACGGCCACGGCACGCACACCATGGGCACCATGGTGGGCGCCGACGGCATCGGCGTCGCGCCCGGCGCCAAGTGGATCGCCGCGAAGGGCTGCGCGACCAGCTCCTGCGCCCGGGACACCCTGCTCGCCTCCGGTCAGTGGGTCGTCGCCCCCACCGACTCCGCCGGCGCCAACCCGCGCCCGGAGCTGGCACCCGACGTGGTGAACAACTCCTGGGGCGCCAACGTCTACGACGCCTGGTACCGGGACACCGTCCGGTCCTGGAGGGACGCCGGCATCTTCCCGGCCTTCTCCAACGGCAACAACGGCCCCAGCTGCACCACCTCGGGCAGCCCCGGCTCGTACACCAACTCCTACTCCTCGGGCGCGTTCGACATCAACAACGCCATCGCCTCCTTCTCCGCCCGCGGGACCGGCGAGAACGCCGAGATCAAGCCCGACCTCGCGGCGCCGGGAGTCAACGTCCGCTCCTCCTGGGCGGGCGGCGGCTACAACACGATCTCCGGTACGTCGATGGCCTCGCCGCACACCGCGGCGACCGTCGCCCTGATGTGGGCGGCCTCGCCCGCCATCGCCGGTGACGTCGCGGCCACGGAGGCGCTGCTCGACTCCACCGCCATCGACACCGCCGCCGACCAGTGCGGCGGCACGCCCGCCCGCAACAACGTCTTCGGCGAGGGCCGGCTCGACGCCTTCGAGGCGGTCGACGCCACCCCGCGCGGAGCGCTCGGAGCAGTCAGCGGCAGCGTCACCTCCGGCGGCGCGGCCGTCGCCGACGCCGTCGTCACCTTCGCGGGGCCGATGCGCGCGACCGCGACGACCGCGGCGGACGGCGCCTACGCCCTGCCCAAGCTGATGGTCGGCGACTACGAGGTCTCCGTCACCAAGTTCGGGTACCTCCCGGCGAAGGGTGCGGTGACCGTCGTCGAGAACGGTGCGGCGGTCAAGGACTTCCCGCTGGCCCAGGCTCCCGAGGCCACCCTGTCGGGCAAGGTCACCAGCTCCGCGGGCGCCGAGGCGGGCGCCGTCGTCGCCGCCCAGGGAACCCCGGTCACCACGACGGCCGGGGCCGACGGCTCGTACAGCCTCACGCTCCCGCAGGGCTCGTACACCCTGGCGGTCACCCCGGCGGGCGCCTGTGCCACCGCGACCTCGCTCACGGTCGACATCGCCGCCGACCTCACCCAGGACATCGTCCTGGACGACCGGACCGATACCTTCGGCTACTCCTGCAGCACCGAGAGCGCCGCCGACTTCCCGGCCGGCACCGAGAAGCTGACCTACACCTCCACCACCTCGGGCGCGGCCTCCTTCAGCCTGCCGTTCACCTTCGCGCTGTACGGCAAGGGCTACACGACGGCGACCGCGACTCTGGAGGGTGTGCTGGCGTTCGGCACCTCGTCCACCAGCAGCACCAACGCCACGCTGCCCAGCACCGGGACCCCCAACGGGGCGCTCTACCCGCTGTGGGACAACATGACGGTCGACGCTTCGGGAGGCGTGTACTGGGCGGTCACCGGCACCGCGCCGCACCGCAGGGCCGTCGTCGAGTGGCGGGACGCCCTGGTCGTGACCGGCGGCACGCGCGCCACGTTCTCCGCCGTGATCGGCGAGGACGGCTCGATCTCGTACCACTACAAGAGCGTGCCGGGCAACGGCGCCACCGCGACGGTGGGCCTGGAGAACGCCACGGGCACGGACGCGCTCCTCTACTCCTTCAACGCCCCGGTCATCACGGACGGCACCACCCTGTCCTTCGGTGCCAAGGCCCGCGGCGTCGTGGCCGGCAAGGTGGTCGACGCCAACGACGACGAGCCACTGGCCGGTGCCACGGTCACCGTCGCCGGGGAGAGCGTGACCACGGCGGGCAACGGTACGTACGCGCTTCAGCCGGCCGCGGGGGAGTACACCGTGGAGGTGTCCGCCGACCGCTACGCGACCGCCTCCGCACCGGTCGACGCGAAGGCGGGCGACGTCGCGTACACCACGACGGCGCTCGGCACCCCGCTGGTGCGGTCCGCGCAGGACGCCGTGAAACTGGTCGTTCCGGCAGGGCAGTCCCGTACCCGGACGCTGGACCTGGCGAACGCCGGAACGGAGTCGGCCTACGCCGTGACCGAGAAGCAGGACGCGGGCTGGCTCGGGCTGTCCTCCGCCGAGGGCACACTGGCCCGGGGAGCGGAGGCATCCGTTCCGCTCGCCTTCGACACGAGCGGCGCCACGCCCGGCACCGTTCTCACCGCGACCCTGGTGCTCACCAGCGGCAGCGGCCGTGCGCCGGTGGTCGAGATCCCGGTGAGCGTCGTCGTTCCGGCGTACCAGACGGCGCTGGACACCGGCGCCAGGAACTCGGCCGTCGATGCGCTGGGTGACACCTGGGCGGTCGACCCGGCCTACACCGCGGGCGCCTTCGGGTACCTCGGGAGCACCTCGCGTGTCACCACGTCGAGGACCGTCTCGGGGACCGTCGACCCGGCGCGCTACGCGACGGCGCGGCAGGGCATGTACGAGTACCGCTTCGACGGGCTGCCCTCGGGCACGTACCGGATCGAGCTCGGCTTCGCCGAGCTCGCCTCCAACGATCCGACCGACCGGGTCTTCGACGTGATGGCGGAGGGGGCGCAGGTCGTGCCCAACCTGGACCTGGCGCTGGAGGCCGGGCGGTACACCGCGCACGACCGTGCGTTCACCGTCACGGTCACCGACGGCCAGCTGAACCTCCGGTTCGTGGCCAATGAGGGCAGGACGCTGGTCAACTCGATCAGAGTGACCGAGCGGTCCGACCTCGCGGCGGGCTGACCGGCCCGCAGTCACTCGACCGGCCCCCGGCGGATCTCCTTCCGCCGGGGGCCGGTCCCGCGTCTTCGCAGGCCCGGCCGCTGCCCGTGGTCTGGACCTCCCACCTGCGAAGCCTTGCCGGAGATCATCATTTCCGCAGGTCAACTTAGGTTCGCCTAAGTGATGAAGCGCACCGCGCCCGATCCGGGGGCGGGTTGTCAGGCCCGGATGAATTACGCAACAATGGCGTTGTGAAATACGTTGGCGAGGCTCCTCAGGAGGAACTCGCGACCGGTGAGCGCTCGACGCGCAACCGTGTCGCGCGCTCCATCCTGGATCACGGCCCGTCCACCGCCGCCGATCTGGCCAAGCGCGTCGGCCTGACCCAGGCCGCCGTACGCCGCCATCTCGACGCCCTCGTCTCCGACGACGTCGTCGAGGCCCGCGAACAGCGGGTGTACGGAGCGCGCACCCGTGGCCGCCCGGCCAAGGTGTTCGCGCTGACCGACTGCGGCCGGGACGCCTTCGACCAGTCCTACGACGAGCTCGCCGCCGACGCCCTGCGCTGGATCGC
This sequence comes from Streptomyces sp. NBC_00887, assembly GCF_045207585.1. NCBI lineage: Bacteria > Bacillati > Actinomycetota > Actinomycetes > Kitasatosporales > Streptomycetaceae > Streptomyces > Streptomyces sp. NBC_00887. The sequence continues at coordinate 1,905,879 of NZ_CP108788.1, read as the reverse complement.
CGAAACGGGCGGGGACGAGGCGCTCGTCGCCTTCGCCCGCGCGCGGATGGCCGCCCAGTGGGAGACGTACCGCGCCGCGGTCGACGCCGTGGCCCCCGAGGCACGGACCGAGGCGCTGGCCAAGGCCTTGTCGGCCGACGGGTACGCTGCTACGGCGCGCAGCGCGCCGGGCCCCCAGCAGGGCGAGCAGCTGTGCCAGCACCACTGCCCGGTGGCGCACGTCGCCGAGCAGTTCCCGCAGCTGTGCGAGGCGGAGACGGAATTCTTCTCCAGCCTGCTCGGGACGCACGTACAGCGTCTGGCCACCCTCGCCCACGGCGACGGGGTGTGCACGACGTTCGTTCCGCGCAGCAGCCCCGCAGCACCACAGACCACCCCATCAGCATCTGCAAGTACGGCCGGGAGGAACCCCGCATGACGCTCCCTACGGAGACTGCCCACCCTGAGCTCGATGGCCTGGGCACGTACGAATTCGGCTGGGCCGACTCCGACGCGGCAGGCGCGGCGGCGAAGCGCGGCCTGTCCGAAGCTGTCGTCCGCGACATCTCGGAGAAGAAGAACGAGCCGGAGTGGATGCTGAAGCTCCGTCTCAAGGGCCTGAAGCTGTTCGGCAAGAAGCCCATGCCGAACTGGGGCTCGGACCTGTCGGGCATCGACTTCGACAACATCAAGTACTTCGTGCGGTCCACGGAGAAGCAGGCGGAGTCCTGGGAGGACCTGCCCGAGGACATCAAGAACACGTACGACAAGCTCGGCATCCCCGAGGCGGAGAAGCAGCGCCTGGTCGCCGGTGTCGCCGCGCAGTACGAGTCCGAGGTGGTCTACCACCAGATCAACGAGGAGCTCGAGGCGCAGGGTGTCATCTTCATGGACACCGACACCGCGCTGAAGGAGCACCCGGAGCTCTTCCAGGAGTACTTCGGCACCGTCATCCCCGTCGGTGACAACAAGTTCGCCTCGCTGAACTCGGCCGTGTGGTCCGGCGGCTCCTTCATCTACGTGCCGAAGGGCGTGCACGTCGAGATCCCGCTCCAGGCCTACTTCCGTATCAACACGGAGAACATGGGCCAGTTCGAGCGGACGCTGATCATCGTCGACGAGGACGCCTACGTCCACTACGTCGAGGGCTGCACGGCGCCGATCTACTCCTCGGACTCGCTGCACTCCGCGGTCGTCGAGATCATCGTGAAGAAGGGCGGCCGCTGCCGCTACACGACCATCCAGAACTGGTCGAACAACGTCTACAACCTCGTCACCAAGCGCGCCGTGGCGTACGAGGGCGCGACCATGGAGTGGGTCGACGGCAACATCGGCTCCAAGGTCACCATGAAGTACCCGGCCATCTACCTGATGGGCGAGCACGCCAAGGGCGAGACCCTGTCCATCGCCTTCGCGGGCGAGGGCCAGCACCAGGACGCCGGCGCCAAGATGGTGCACATGGCCCCGAACACCTCCTCCAACATCGTCTCCAAGTCGGTGGCACGAGGCGGCGGCCGCACCTCCTACCGCGGTCTGATCGAGATCGGTGAGGGCGCCCCCGGCGCCAAGTCGAACGTGCTGTGCGACGCACTGCTCGTCGACACCATCTCGCGCTCCGACACCTACCCGTACGTCGACGTCCGCGAGGACGACGTGTCGATGGGTCACGAGGCGACCGTCTCGAAGGTTTCCGAGGACCAGCTCTTCTACCTGATGAGCCGCGGCATGACCGAGTTCGAGGCCATGGCGATGATCGTGCGCGGATTCGTCGAGCCGATCGCCAAGGAGCTGCCCATGGAGTATGCCCTGGAGCTCAACCGGCTGATCGAGCTGCAGATGGAGGGCTCGGTCGGCTAGCAGGCCCGCCGACCGGAACCCCCTGACATTTGACTGAGAAAGCGAGCACTACGACAGCCATGGCTGAGGCTCAGAACATTCCGGCGGGCTCCACCACCGCCGGGTCCATCGCGGTGGCGGCCGAGTCCACCGTCGCCACGCGCATGAGCGCCCCCCCTTCCTTCGACGTCGCGGACTTCCCGGTCCCGCACGGCCGCGAGGAGGAGTGGCGGTTCACGCCGCTGGAGCGGCTGCGCGGACTGCACGACGGCACCGCCGTCGCCACCGGCGACGGGGTCAAGGTCGTGATCGAGGCGCCCTCCGGCGTCACGGTCGAGACCGTCGGCCGCGACGACGCGCGGCTCGGCAGGGCCGGCACGCCCGTGGACCGGGTCGCCGCCCAGGCGTACTCGTCCTTCCAGCAGGCCTCGGTCGTCACGGTCGCCAAGGAGGCCGTGCTCACCGAGCCGGTCCGGATCGCCGTGCACGGCCAGGGCGGTGTGGCCTACGGCCACCAGGTCATCGAGCTGGGTGCCTTCGCCGAGGCAGTCGTCGTCATCGACCACACCGGCGACGCGGTGCTCGCCGCGAACGTCGACTACGTCCTGGGTGACGGAGCGAAGCTCACCGTCGTCTCCGTCCAGGACTGGGACGAGAACGCCGTCCACGTCGGTCAGCACAACGCGCTGATCGGCCGGGACGCCTCGTTCAAGTCCATCGTCGTCACCTTCGGCGGCGACGTCGTCCGCATCCACCCCCGGGTCGCCTACGCGTCCACCGGTGGCGAGGCGGAGCTCTTCGGTCTGTACTTCACCGACAAGGGCCAGCACCAGGAGCACCGCCTCCTGGTCGACCACAACGCCCCGCACTGCAAGTCCAACGTGGCCTACAAGGGCGCGCTCCAGGGCGACGGCGCGCACGCCGTGTGGATCGGTGACGTCCTCATCCAGGCCGCCGCCGAGGGCACCGACACGTACGAGATGAACCGCAACCTGGTTCTCACCGACGGCGCCCGCGTCGACTCCGTACCGAACCTCGAGATCGAGACCGGCGAGATCGTCGGCGCCGGACACGCCTCGGCGACCGGCCGCTTCGACGACGAGCAGCTGTTCTACCTGCAGTCCCGGGGTATCCCGGCCGAGGAGGCCCGCCGGCTCGTCGTGCGCGGCTTCTTCGCCGAGCTCGTCCAGCAGATCGGTCTGCCCGACGTCGAAGCCCGTCTCCTCGACAAGATCGAGACCGAGCTGAAGGCGTCGGTCTGATGGCCTTCGTCAAAGCCTGTGCGCTGAGCGAGCTGGAGGACGACACCCCGAAGCGGGTGGAGCTCGACGGCACGCCGGTGTCCGTCGTCCGCACCGAGGGCGAGGTGTTCGCGATCAACGACATCTGCTCGCACGCGAACGTCTCGCTGTCGGAGGGCGAGGTCGAGGACTGCTCGATCGAGTGCTGGCTGCACGGATCGAGTTTCGACCTCCGCACCGGCAAGCCGTCCGGTCTTCCCGCGACGCGCCCCGTCCCCGTATACCCCGTAAAGATCCAAGGGGACGATGTGCTCGTCTCCGTCACCCAGGAGTCCTGAGTCACCCATGGCAACGCTTGAAATCCGCGACCTGCACGTCTCCGTCGAGGCCGACAACGCCACGAAGGAGATCCTCAAGGGCGTCGACCTGATCGTGAAGCAGGGCGAGACCCACGCCATCATGGGCCCCAACGGGTCCGGCAAGTCGACCCTCGCCTACTCGCTCGCGGGTCACCCCAAGTACACGATCACGAGCGGCACGGTGACCCTGGACGGCGAGGACGTCCTGGAGATGTCCGTGGACGAGCGCGCCCGCGCGGGCCTGTTCCTCGCCATGCAGTACCCGGTCGAGATCCCCGGTGTCTCGGTCTCCAACTTCCTGCGCACCTCCGCCACCGCCGTCCGCGGCGAGGCGCCCAAGCTGCGTACGTGGGTGAAGGAGGTCAAGGAGACGATGGCCGGGCTCCAGATGGACCCCGCCTTCGCCGAGCGCAACGTCAACGAGGGCTTCTCCGGCGGTGAGAAGAAGCGCCACGAGATCCTCCAGCTGGAGCTCCTCAAGCCGAAGATCGCGATCCTCGACGAGACCGACTCCGGCCTGGACGTCGACGCGCTGAAGACCGTCTCCGAGGGCGTCAACCGGGTCCGCGAGACCGGCGAGGTCGGCACCCTGCTGATCACGCACTACACACGCATCCTCAAGTACATCAAGCCCGACTACGTGCATGTCTTCGCCAACGGCCGGATCGCCGCCTCCGGTGGCGCCGAGCTCGCTGACACGCTGGAGAACGAGGGCTACGAGGCCTACACGAAGGGTGGCGCTTCCGCGTGACTGACGCCCGACAGGGGCTCTCCGGCCTCCTCGACACCGAGGCGATCCGCAAGGACTTCCCGATCCTGGACCGCACGGTCCACGACGGCAAGAAGATCGTTTACCTGGACAGTGCGGCGACCTCGCAGAAGCCGCGCCAGGTCCTCGACGCGCTCAACGAGTACTACGAGCGGCACAACGCCAACGTCCACCGCGGTGTCTACACGATCGCGGAGGAGGCCACCGCGCTGTACGAAGGCGCTCGCGACAAGGTCGCGGCCTTCATCAACGCACCCAGCCGCAACGAGGTGATCTTCACCAAGAACGCCTCGGAGTCGCTGAACCTCGTCGCCAACATGCTCGGCTGGGCGGACGAGCCCTACAGGGTCGACAGCGACACGGAGATCGTCACCACGGAGATGGAGCACCACTCCAACATCGTGCCGTGGCAGCTGCTCTCGCAGCGCACGGGCGCGAAGCTGAAGTGGTTCGGCATCACGGACGACGGCCGGCTGGACCTGTCCAACATCGACGAGATCATCACGGAGAAGACGAAGATCGTCTCCTTCACGCTGGTCTCCAACATCATGGGCACGATCAACCCGGTCGAGAAGATCATCCGTCGCGCGCAGCAGGTCGGCGCGCTGGTCTGCATCGACGCCTCGCAGGCCGCCCCGCACATGGTGCTCGACGTGCAGGCGCTGCAGGCCGACTTCGTGGCCTTCACCGGCCACAAGATGGTCGGCCCGACCGGCATCGGCGTGCTCTGGGGGCGGCAGGAGCTCCTGGAGGACCTGCCGCCGTTCCTCGGTGGCGGCGAGATGATCGAGACCGTGTCGATGCACTCGTCCACGTACGCTCCGGCGCCGCACAAGTTCGAGGCCGGTACGCCCCCGATCGCGCAGGCCGTCGGCCTCGGCGCGGCCGTGGACTACCTCTCGGCCATCGGCATGGAGAACATCCACCGCCATGAGCAGGCGATCACGGAGTACGCGGTGAAGCGGCTCCTGGAGGTCCCCGACCTCAGGATCATCGGTCCTGCGACGGCCGAGGACCGCGGCGCGACGATCTCCTTCACGCTCGGCGACATCCACCCGCACGACGTGGGCCAGGTACTCGACGAGCTGGGCATCGCGGTCCGGGTCGGACACCACTGCGCACGGCCGGTGTGCCTGCGGTACGGAATTCCTGCGACGACGCGAGCGTCGTTCTATCTGTACTCCACGCCCGCCGAGGTCGATGCCCTGGTGGACGGCCTGGAGCACGTGCGGAACTTTTTCGGTTAATGGCGAGGGTTGACTGGTGAAGCTTGACTCCATGTACCAGGAAGTGATCCTGGACCACTACAAGCACCCCCACGGGCGTGGCCTGCGGGAGGGCGACGCCGAGGTGCATCACGTCAACCCGACGTGCGGCGACGAGATCACGCTCCGTGTGAAGTACGACGGCGAGACCATCACCGACGTCAGTTACGAGGGCCAGGGCTGCTCCATCAGCCAGGCCAGCGCTTCCGTGCTCAACGAACTGCTGGTCGGCAAGCAGCTCGGCGAGGCGCAGAAGATCCAGGAGACCTTCCTGGAACTGATGCAGTCCAAGGGCCAGCTGGAGCCGGACGACGCGATGGAGGAGGTGCTGGAGGACGCGGTCGCGTTCGCCGGTGTCTCCAAGTACCCGGCCCGGGTCAAGTGCGCGCTGCTGAGCTGGATGGCGTGGAAGGACGCGACGGCGCAGGCGCTGTCCGAAGGGAAGACGGCATGAGCGAGAACGAGACTCTTACGACCAAGCCGGCCTCCGAGGAGGAGGTCCGCGAGGCGCTGTACGACGTGGTCGACCCCGAGCTGGGCATCGATGTCGTCAACCTCGGCCTGATCTACGGCATCCACATCGACGACGCCAACATCGCCACCCTCGACATGACCCTGACGTCCGCGGCGTGCCCGCTGACCGATGTCATCGAGGACCAGGCGAAGTCCGCGACGGACGGCATCGTCAACGAGCTGCGGATCAACTGGGTCTGGATGCCGCCGTGGGGCCCGGACAAGATCACCGACGACGGCCGCGAGCAGCTTCGCGCACTGGGCTTCAACGTCTGAGTCCAGTCGTCGCCCCGTTTCGGTACGACGAACGGCCATGCCCGCCAGGCAGACTGGCGGGCATGGCCGTTCGCTTCTACCACCTCGCCGTCGACGCCCACGATCTGCCGTCGCTGGCACGCTTCTGGTGCCGTGTCATGGACTGGCAGGTGCTGTTCGAGGACGAGGGCGAGATCGTCATCGGTGCCGACGAGTTCGCGATGCCGGGCATGTGCTTCCTCCCCGTACCAGAGGCGAAGACGGTCAAGAACCGGCTGCACATCGATCTGGCGCCCGACGACCAGGCCGCCGAGGTCGAGCGGATCATCGCGCTCGGTGCCCGGCGGCTGGACGTGGGGCAGGGCGAGGACGTGACCTGGGTGGTGCTGGCCGACCCCGAGGGCAACGAGTTCTGCGTACTGCGCCCGAAGAACTCCCTCGTGGACTGAGTCCGTCCGCTACCGCGGGGGACCGTAGGGGGCCTCGCCCTGCTGCCCTCCGTACGGGGCCCGGCCGGGTTGGCCTCCGTACGGGGCCCCGCCCTGCTGCGGTACGCCGGCCGCCTCGGCCAGTACCGGGCCCAGGTCCTCCGTCCGTATCCGCCGGTCCACGTACAGCAGACCGGTCACCAGCTGCGGGAACGTCGTCGAGATGATCTGGCTGAGCATCTGTCCCAGCATCATCGCGACGAAGTAGCCGCTCATCGCGACCACGATCGCCGTGGGGCTCGGGTCGTCGTCCAGCGAGGACGTGCTGATGATGCCGGGGAACATGCCGAGGATCGAGAACGGCATCTGGATGAAGTAGCCGGCCGTCGCGGCCATGACGTAGACGAGCAGCGTGATGCCGAAGATCCGCCACCAGTCGCCGCGTACCAGCTGGGCGGAGCGGCGCAGGGCGGCCACCGGGCGCTGGCCCTCGAAGACCACGATCGCCGGTGCCAGGCAGAACTTGACCCAGAGCCAGGCGGCCAGCGGCCCGGTCGCCAGGGCGCCGAGGATGCCGACCGTCATGGCCGTGGCCGCGCCGGAGTCGCTTTCCAGGGTGACCGCAGCGATGATCACCCCGACGAAGGCCGTCATGATCAGCGCCACAGGCACGACCACGATCAGCGCCGTGAGGAGCAGCGTGCCGATCACCGGGGTGAGATGGGACCAGGCCCGGCGCCACACGGTGGAGAAGTCGGCGGGCCTGCCCAGCACCGCCTCCTGAAGCACCGTGGGGACCGCCGCGTACATCAGGCCCGAGACGATCATCATCGTGACGATCCCGAGTACCGCGAGGGCGCCCACCGCGGTCACGAGCGAGACGACGTCCGACGAGACCGCCTCCTCCTCGTAGTCGAGCGAGACCACCCGTTCCAGCGGATCGGCGACCGCGGAGTAGGCGACGGCCACCGCCGCCGCCATCAGCAGTGCCGCGCCGCCGTACAGGGCGATGCCCAGGCCGAACAGCTGCTTCCAGTACTTGCCCATCGTCGAGAACGCACCGTTGAGTACATCCCCGAGCCTGAGAGGCGCGAGGGGTATCACCCCTGGCTTCGACGGCGGACCCCAGCCGCCCCATCCCGGCGGCCCCGGAGGCCCCCCGTACGGAAATCCGCCGTACGGTGCGCCCCCGTGCGCGCCGCCGCCCCACCCTGCGTCCTGCGCCACTGCTACTCCGTTGTGTTGTTGTCGTGCATTCATCATCCGGTACGACCGGTCGGGACACCGTAGCGTCCCGTGACGACAGTGCGTCCGGGGAGGACACCCCAGCTGTTGTGTACGGTCGTACACAACGATGTGTACACTCGTACGCATGGGATACGGACTGCTGGCCGTCGCGATCGCGGCCGAGGTGGCCGGGACGACGGCCATGAAGTACAGCGAAGGATTCACCCGGTTGTGGCCCTCGCTCATCACGGTCGTGGGCTACGTGCTGGCGTTCGTGCTGCTCGCCCAGACCCTCAAGACGCTCTCCGTCGGCACCGCCTATGCCATCTGGGCGGGTGCGGGCACGGCGGCCGTCGCCGCCATCGGGATCCTGTGGATGGGCGAGTCCGCGGGGGCCGCCAAGCTGGCCGGCATCGCGCTCGTCATCGCGGGGGTCGTGGTGCTCAACCTCGGCGGTGCCCACTGATGGTGCGCCGTTACGACCCCGAGCGGCGCGACCGCATCATCGACGCGGCGATCCGTGTCGTCGCGGACCGGGGTATCGCGGGCCTCAGCCACCGCTCCGTGGCCGCCGAGGCCGACGTGCCGCTCGGCTCGACGACCTACCACTTCGCCTCGCTCGACGAACTGCTGATCGCGGCGCTGCGCCGGTGCAACGACGACTTCGCCCGCGTCGCGAGGGAGAGTGCGTACCTCGCGGACCCGGACGCCGATCTCGCCGACGAGCTGACACGGTTGCTGACGGAGTGCTTCGAGGGCGGCCGCGGCCCGCTGGAGCTGGAGTACGAGCTGTATCTGGCCGCCCTGCGAAGGCCTGCCCTGCGGCCCGTCGCCGCGGAGTGGACCGACGGCGTGAGCCGCCTGCTGGCCGACCGCACCGACCCGGCCACCGCGCGGGCCGTGGTCGCCCTGCTGGACGGGATCAGCCTGCAGGTGCTCCTTACCGGGAGCGACTTCGATCCGGAGTACGCCCGGGAGATGCTGGCCAGGATCGTGGACGGTGCCGCGCGCTGATCACCGCCGCCGGACGGCCGCCGACCAGGCACCCGCCCACGCGCAGGGCCGCTTCCAGAGCCTGTACGGGGGTGCGTCCATCAGCGGCCAGGTCCTGGCGCCGCGTCGCGGTGGCGCGCTCTGCGTGGCCTCGCCCGCCCTGCTCCGGCCGGTCTGCGCAGCCGTGGCGTGCGGTGCGGGGGTGGCCGTGCTGGCGGCACGGCGGGCGGCCCCCGCAAGCCGCGCCTCCACGACGCCGCGCACCTGTCCGCCCACCGGCCTGCCGGGGGCGGCGACCCCGTCGGCCTAGCGTGCGCCGGGACCGGACGGGCGGCCTCCCCGTCCTGAGACCGGTTCGCCCGCGCACCGCCCGGGCGGTTAGGTTCTGTTCATGACCGACACGACTTCCCAGGGCTCCGCCCGCACCACCGGCGCCGTCGCCGCCGGCCTCGCCACCATCGCCGGTGACGGCACCGTCCTCGACACCTGGTTCCCCGCCCCCGAGCTCGTCGCCGACCCCGGGCCGGCAGGCACGCAGCGCCTCGGCGCAGACGAGGCGGTGAACCGGCTCGGCGAGGGCGCGGCCAGGGCCATCGGTGTGGACGCCCGTCGGGGGGTGGAGGTCGTCGCCGTCGCCACGGTCATCTCCTCGCTCGACGACAAGCCGCTCGACGCGCACGACACCTACCTGCGGCTGCACCTGCTCTCGCACCGCCTCGTCCAGCCCCACGGGCAGAACCTCGACGGCATCTTCGGCTTCCTCGCCAACGTCGCCTGGACCTCGCTCGGCCCCGTGGCCGTCGACGACCTGGAGAAGGTGCGGCTCAACGCCCGCGCGGAGGGCCTGCACCTCCAGGTCACCTCGGTGGACAAGTTCCCCCGGATGACGGACTACGTCGCGCCCAAGGGTGTACGGATCGCCGACGCCGACCGGGTCCGCCTCGGGGCGCACCTGGCCGCCGGCACGACCGTGATGCACGAGGGCTTCGTCAACTTCAACGCGGGCACGCTCGGCACCTCCATGGTCGAGGGCCGCATCTCCGCGGGCGTCGTCGTCGGTGACGGCTCCGACATCGGCGGCGGCGCGTCCACCATGGGCACCCTGTCGGGCGGCGGCAAGGAGCGCATCGTCATCGGACAGCGCTGCCTCATCGGCGCCGAGGCCGGCATCGGGATCGCGCTCGGCGACGAGTGCGTCGTGGAGGCCGGGCTGTACGTCACGGCCGGCACGCGGGTCACGCTGCCGGACGGGCAGGTCGTCAAGGCCCGGGAGCTCTCCGGTGCTTCGAACATCCTCTTCCGCCGCAACTCGGTCTCCGGCGCCGTCGAGGCCCGTCCGAACAACGCGGTCTGGGGCGGCCTCAACGACGTACTGCACAGCCACAACTAACCGGTAACGGCGAGAAGTTCCTCGTACACCCTGCGCAGCCCGTCGGTCGCCTCGCGGCCGGCGGGCTGCAGCGGTTCCCGGACCGGGCCCGCGTCGAGCAGTGCCTTCGCCGTGACCGTGCCGGGCAGACCGGAGGCCATCATGGCCTCGATCAGGCCGATGGTGAGCGCGTTCAGGCGGGCCGCCTCCGCGGTGTCACCGGCGTCGAAGGCGTCCAGGACGGCCCGCATCCGGCGCGGCACCACGTTCGCCACCGTACTGACGTAGCCGGCGCCGCCGACCGCGTACAGCGGAAGGTTCATCTCCTCGCAGCCCGAGTAGTAGGCCAGCCGGGTGCGTGCCATCACCTTCGTCGCCCCGAGCAGGTCGTACGCGCAGTCCTTGACCGCCACGATGCGCGGGTGCTCCGCCAGCCGCAGCAGGGTCCGCGGTTCGATCCTCGTTCCCGTGCGGCCCGGGATGTCGTACAGCATCAGGGGAATGCCCGTGGCCTCCGCGACCCGGAGGAAGTGCGCTTCCACGGCGGCCTGCGGGGGGCGGCTGTAGTACGGGGTGACCACCAGCAGCCCGTCCGCGCCGGCTGCCTCCGCCTCCTGGGCCAGCCGGACGGTGTGCCGGGTGTCGGAACTCCCGACCCCCGCGAGGAGCGGGACGCTGTCGCCGACCGCCTCGCGGACCGCCCGCAGCAGGGCGGTCTTCTCCTCGTCGGTGGTGGTCGGGGACTCGCCCGTGGTGCCGCTCAGTACGAGTCCGTCGCAGCCTTCCCCGATCAGGCGCAGAGCGTGTTCGCGGGCGGTGGCCAGGTCCAGGTCACCGGCGGCCGCGAACGGAGTGATCATGGCGCAGAGGGCGCGGCCGAAGGGCCTGGCCGGGGTTTCTGTCATGCCGGAAGTGTCCGGGCGGCTGTCCGTACAGGTCCACTTAGTTCTGCTTGGAGTGATGGTGAAGAGATGCTGAACTCACCGTCTGGCATGATCGAACAGACAGGCGGCAGACCGTTCCAGGGGTGGGGGTACACGGGTATGCGGGTACGGAAAACGATGTCGGCGGTAGTGATCATGGCCGGTGCGCTGGCGCTTTCCGGCTGTTCCGGCTTCCTCGTCCCCGCGGGCGAGGGGGAGCCCGGCCCGACGTCGAGCGCGGCGGGCACCGGAAGCGCGCAGGCCGGCGCGGGCGGGGTGCGCGCCGAGCCGTTTCCCACGCCCTCCGTCACGGCGGACGTACCCGCCCAGGGTGCTCCGAGCCCTGCCGAGTCGACGGCGGACTGCCCCGCCTCCGGGGTCCGGGTCGACGTGGGCCCCGTGCAGACCGCGATGTTCCACCGGGCCGTCCCCCTCACGCTCGTGAACTGCGGTACGAAGCCCTACCGCGTGAACGGCTATCCGTCCGTCCGGGCGCTGGGTGAGGACGGCGAGCGGATTCCCGTCCCCGTGAACGCGGGCGGCTCGATGTTCGGCAACGACCAGGGAGCGAAGGGCGTCACCCTGAAGCCGGGCGGAACCGTCAGGTCGATCCTGGCCTGGGTCTCCACCAAGGAGGGCGGCGACCTCATCGAGGGGTACGCCCTGGAGATCGCTCCCGCCCCCGACACGGGAGCCCGGGTCTTCCCGCTGGAGGGCCACGACCTGCGCCTGATGGACGAGCTGAACACGACGGCGTGGCGCACCGAACTGCCGGAATGAGCCGGGGGACGGCCGGAGTCAGAGAGGGAGCTTGAAGCCCTCGTGGCTGCGGGCGAAGCCCAGTGACTCGTAGAACCTGTGGGCGTCCGTCCGCTGTCTGTTGCTCGTCAGCTGCACGAGCGCGCAGCCCCGCAGCCGGGCTCGCTCCACGGCCTGCCGCATGAGGTCACGCCCCAGACCGCCGCCCCGCAGGTCGGCCCTGATCCGCACCGCCTCGACCAGCGCACGCTCGGCTCCGTGCTTCCCGAGACCGGGGATGTACGTCATCTGCAGGCACCCCAGGACGCCGTTGCCGTCTGCCAGGACCAGCATCTCGTTCCTGGGATCGCTGTCGATGGCCGCGAAGGCCGTCTCGTAGGCCGCGTCGACGACGACCGACGCCGGGTCCACCACCCGGTCCTCGTCCGCGAGGAGTGCGAGAACGGCAGGGAGATCGTGGCGCGTCGCCGGTCGGAGGTTCACAGGTGCGCAGTCTGGCACGAGCACCCGGCCGAGGGCCCGCCGCCCTTGACCTCGAGCGCGCTTGACGTACGAGGGTGAACCGGCGGCGCACCGAAGGAGTGCGCGCGGAGAGGAGCACCGTCATGCCGTCCACGCAGTTCAACTCCCGCCCTGAGATCCGGCGTTCCGACTCGGGCCTCGTCAACGTCAGCACCTGGGACGTCGGTTCCCCCGAGCGGCAGCGGCAGACGGTCGAAGCCGTGCGCTCGGCATGGGCCGGCCGTGACTGGCCGCACCCGGGCCTGCTCTCGTACACCGTGCACACCGGGGAGGACGGCAGGACGCTGCTCCACTACTCGCAGTGGACCGGTGAGGAGGCCTACCAGGACTTCGTGCGCGGCGGCCGTGACGCGCGCAACGCAGAGATCGACGCGGCCGTCCCCGGTATCGAACGGCTCGGGCCGCGCACGTTCGAGCTGTACCGCTCGGGGGTCACGGAGGGCGACACCCGAGAGCCGGGCTGCGTGGTGATCGTCGACGTCGAGTTCGACGGACCGGACCCGGCCCGCCAACGGGCCTGGGTGGACGCGGTGTTCGAGGCACTGGGCACCGATCCGGCCCCGGCACCCGGCGGCATCGCGGCGTACTTCCACCTCGGTACGGGGGGCGACCGCGTGCTCAACTACGCCGAGTGGGAGACGGCGCAGGCCCACGTGGACGCGCTCGCCTCGGCCGGTGAGGGCGTCGGGTCCCCGACACCGCAGTGGCAGCGGGTCCGGAACTACCCGGGTACGAGCGGCGGCGGTGTGCACCGCTACACCCCGGTGCTCAGCCTCGGAGCGGGCCTGTAGCAGAACCGGGCGGCTCGGGACGAAATGCGTCTACGCTGGGGCTGCGGCGCCAGGCCCGTACGCAAGGGCCCGCGCCGTGCGCAACGGGATCCGCCCGTACGCACGGGGGCCCGGCGCAACGGGTCCGGGCCCGCGCAACGGCTCCGCCCCGCACCTGTCCCGAGCACGCCCGAGGAGAACCCCCAGATGTCCGCAGAGCGCCCCTCCCTGCCGCCGGTGCGGCTGCACACCGAGGCCGAGCTGGCACGGGACGCGCTGGCCGCTCCGCTGCTCGCCCGCGCCGTCCGGCTCGCCCGCTGGGCCGGACCCGCGACCCGGGTCGGCGCCGGTGGCGAGCTCGTCGAAGCGCAGCTGCCCGCGGCGGCCGAGCACCTCGGTCTGACCGACGACGAGGACGGGGCCGCGTCCGCCAGCGAGGCGTGGCGCCTCGCTGTCGACGCCGGGCTCGTGGACGTCGAGGACCCGCAGGACGAGGACGGCGAGCCGGACGACGGAGCGGAGGGCACCGTCACCGCCGGAGAGAACCTGGCGCTGCTGACCGCCGGATCCCCGCAGGACGTCCTCGCGATCTGGCTCGACGGTCTGGAGGCCGTGCACGCGGACGCCACCGCGCCGGCGTTCGACGACTTCGCCGATCTCATCCGTGAGGACGGCAGCGTCGACTTCGAGGCCCTGGACTGGGACCCGGACGTCGAGGCCGAATTCCTCGACGGGGTGCTCGGCAACCTGTACCTGCTCAGCCTCTCCGACGGTGGACCGGGCGAGCGCCCCGTGCCGTTGCCCGCCCTCGCCGCTTCGATGGTCGTGCCCGACGACATGGGCGAGCCCACCGACGACGTCCTTGAACAGGTGTCGGAGGTGATGATGCGGCTGGACGACCAGTTCCGGCTGCTCGAGCCCATCGGGATCGTCGAATACCGGCCGGTGGACGAGGCGTTGCTGGCAGAGGAGGGCGAGGAGGCGGAGCCGCCCGCCGACGACGAGGACGTCACCCGGTACGGGCTGGTGAAACTGACGCCGCTCGGCTTCTACGGCATCCGGGAGCGGATGCTGGAGGCCGGAGTGGACGCACCCGCGGTCGGTGACCTCGCGGACAAGGGTGCCGACGCGCTCCTCGACGGCATCGCGTACTACCCCGAGGGCGCCTTCCTGGCCGAGGTCGGGCTGTGGCTCGGCCGGCACGGAGCGGACGGAGCGGTGGCCGCCGCGGCCGAGCTGCTGGTCGCGGCGCGCGGCGCGGACCAGGGCGGCCCGCTGCGCAGGCTCCACTGCCAGCAGGCCCTCGCCCTGGTGGGCCCGGAGGCCGAACCCGCGGTGCGCGCGGTGCTCGGCGACCCGGAGCTCGGCGGGCTGGCCCGGGTCTGGCTCGCCGAACGGGGCGCGGCCGACGTGCCCGCCCCGCCGGAGTCGATGATCTTCTGGCTCGCCGTCGACACGATCGCCGCGCAACTGGACGCCGACGGCGACATGGACGAGCTCCAGGAACTGGTAGAGGGGCTCTCCGGTCAGCACAGCGGCTTCTTCGACGAGGCGTGGCGGGTGGAACACCCGGCGACGGCCGATGTGCTCGAGGCGATCGGACGGCTGCACCGCGACAGGAGGACAGCGAAGGCCGCACGCAAGGCCGCCTTCAAGGCGCGGTCGCGCGGCAGGAGCTGAGCGGGAGCCTTTTCGGCCAGCGGAGAGCGGCCGGGATACGGCCGGATGCCGGGTTCGTCCTTAAACGCCGTACGGGCTTGGCGTCAGGGCCCGCTCGAAGTCGTGCGGCGTTCAACTGGTGTTGGTGCGAGGGCGGGAGTGTGATCGCGCCAACCACCCGGCCACGTCGCACCAGGAGTCCGTGATGTCGTTCACTCGCAGGGAATTCACCAGACAGTCCGCCCTCACCGGTGCCGGTATCGCTCTCACCGGCACCGTCGGCGCGCTGGCCACCGCACCGGGTGCCCTGGCCGCCGAGGACGCACGGCACGGACACGGGAACGACCACGACGACCACGACCACGGGCACGGACACAGCAAGGAGCTGGGCTACGGCCCACTGCTCCCCGACCCGAAGGGCATCCTCGCGCTGCCCGCCGGATTCTCGTACCGCATCGTCACGCACAGCGGTGTCACCAAGCTGGAGACCGGCGAGTCCACCCCCTCCAACCACGACGGCACCGCTGCCTTCGAGGGCCCGCGCGGTGTCACCCTCCTCGTCAACAACCATGAGCTGAGCGGTACCAGGGCCGGCTGGGAGCACCCCGTCCCGCTCATCGAGGGCTACGTCTACGACCCGGTCGCGGCCGGTGGCTGCACCGTCGTGGAGACCCGCCGCGACGGACGCACCGCCGAGTGGGTCGGCATCGCCGGCACGTCGACCAACTGCGCGGGCGGCAGCACCTCCTGGGGCACCTGGCTCACCTGTGAGGAGACCGAGGACAAGGCCGGCAAGAACGGTCTGCTCAAGGACCACGGCTACGTCTTCGAGGTCGACCCCTACGACAGGCGCGCCAACCGCGACCCGCGCCCGATCAAGGCGTTCGGCCGGTACGCCCACGAGGCCGTCGTCATCGACCCCAAGCGGGGCCACGCCTATCTGACGGAGGACGCGTCGGGCCCCAACGGCCTGCTCTACCGCTGGGTCCCGCCGCACGGCTTCGAGCACGGCCGCGGCAAGCTGCGTACCCTCGCCGACGACGCGGGTGTCCTGCAGGCCACCAAGTGCTTCGACAAGAACGGCGCGTTCGTCGACGACCTGGCCCGGGCCACGAAGATCGGCACGGTCTACGGCGTGGACTGGGTCGACGTACCCGACCGTGACGCGAGGACCGTCCCCGTGCGCAAGCAGTTCGACGCCACCCAGGTCACCCGCGCCCGCAAGCTCGAGGGCATGTGGTGGGGAGACGGCGGTGCCTACCTCGTCTCCTCGTTCGCCCGGAGCGAGAGCCCCGCCCAGCACGACGGCCAGGTCTGGTTCTACGACCCCAAGCGCCGCACGCTCACCCTGAAGGTGCTCCTCGGCGTCAACCCCGACCCGTCCAAGGACGGCGCCCTCGACGGCCCGGACAACATCACCGTGTCCCCGTACGGCGGTCTGGTCATCTCCGAGGACGGCGAAGGCATCCAGCACCTCTTCGGTGCCACGGACAGCGGTCGTACGTACGCGATCGCACGCAACGACCTGAACGCGGGCACCGAGGACGACCCCTCGTACAGCGAATTCACCGGTGTCACCTTCTCGCCGGACGGCAGGACACTGTTCGCCAATATCCAGTCGCCCGGAATCATGCTCGCCATCACGGGCCCGTGGAAGCGCCAGCCGAACCGGCACTGACATCCGCCCGGTGCGCGGCACGCGAGGGAAATTCCCTCGCGTGCCGCGCAGTTGTTCTCCTAGAGTCAGGGCCATGCACCTCCCGGTGCGAAGGCAGCGGCTACTTCCTTTCCAGAAATCACGCCGCAGCCGTCCTGACCTCGGGAGGCACAAGCGTCGGGGTGCCCGGTGCGCAGGCAACGGATACTTCCCGGATCCGAAGGTTGCGGGTTCGAATCCCGTCCGGCCACGGCCGGTAGCTCAATCGGACAGAGCATCAGACATGAGCCCGTCGCCGACTCCTGATCTCGGGCACCCCATTCGCTGTGCCTTCTCCCACGAATTCGGGGGGAATTCACATGGCACGCTTCAATACCCGTCTCAGCAGGCCCCGCGTCACCTCGCCCGTGAAGTCCACCGGGCGCACCGCGCGCAACCACCAGGGCGCCGTCGGACATGTCCGGGACAGCCGCTCCGAGCTCTTCCTCCTCGCGGTCGCGAACTTCGTGTCGCAGCAGACCTTCCACGAGGGAGGCGACGAGCGCGACAGCCGGTTCGCGGCGCTGGTGCGGGAGCTCGCCGTCGAGGACCCGCAGTGGACCGCGGGGCTGCTGCACTGGCTGCGCCGCGAGGGCGGGATGCGTACGGCGTCGATCGTCGGCGCCGCCGAGTACGTGAAGGCCCGGCTCGACGCGGGCACCGTGGACGGCCCGTCCAACCGGCAGGTCGTGGACTCGGTGCTGCTGCGTGCGGACGAGCCCGGTGAGCTGCTCGGCTACTGGACCTCCCAGTACGGCCGTGCCGTGCCCAAGCCCGTCAAGCGCGGCATCGCCGACGCCGTACGCCGGCTCTACAACGGCAAGGCGCTGCTGAAGTACGACACCGCGTCCAAGGGGTACCGCTTCGGCGACATCCTCAACCTGGTGCACGCCGCGCCCGACCCGGCCAAGGCCTGGCAGGGCGAGCTGTTCCGGTACGCGCTGGACCGCAGGCACCACCCCGAGGACGCCGTGCCGCCCGTCTCGAACCGGACCCTGACCGCCCACCGGGCGCTGATGGACCTGCCGGTCGCCGAGCGTCGCGCCGTCGTCACAGGACCCGGTGGAGCGGACCGGCTGGCCGCCGCAGGCATGACCTGGGAGGCACTCGCGGGCTGGCTGCAGGGTCCGATGGACGCCGCGGTCTGGGAAGCGGTCATTCCCTCCATGGGGGCGATGGCGCTCGTACGCAACCTCCGCAACTTCGACGAGGCCGGGGTCTCCGACGCGGTCGCGGCCGAGGTGGCAGCGAGGATCTCCGACCCGGTGGCGGTCAAGGCCTCCCGGCAGTTCCCCTTCCGCTACCTCGCGGCCTACCAGCACGCGCCCTCGCTGCGCTGGGCCTACCCGCTGGAGCAGGCGCTCGGGCACTCGCTGGCGAACATTCCGGCACTGCCCGGCCGCACCCTGATCCTCGTCGACCGTTCCGGTTCCATGTGGGCGCGGCTCTCGGACCGCTCGCAGCTGAACCGGGCCGACGCCGCGGCCGTCTTCGGTGCGGCGCTCGCGCTGCGGGCCGCAGATGCCGACCTGGTGGAGTTCGGCACGAGCAGCGCGCCGGTGCGCCACCGCAGCGGCGAGTCGGTCCTGAAGATCCTGGAGCGCTTCCACAGCCTGGGCGGAACCAACACCGTGGAGGCCGTGCGCAGGCACTACAGGAAGCACGACAGGGTGCTGATCGTCACCGATGAGCAGGCCTCGTTCACGTACTACGGGGACGTCGCCGAGGGGATCCCGCCGACCGTTCCGGTCTACACCTGGAACCTCGCCGGGTACCGGATCGGGCACGGCCCTTCGGGGAGCGATAACCGCCACACCTTCGGGGGTCTTTCCGACGCGGCATTCCGCATGGTGCCCCTGCTGGAAGCGGGCAGGAGCGCCGACTGGCCCTGGAACGGCTGATTACGAATCCGGCACTACTGCGGCCCCGGGAGTGGTCGGGCATGGCGTCGGGCGCTCCCAAGGCGCATACTCAACGTAATGAAACAGTCAGCCGGATCCCGGCGTCACCTGCCTTCCAGTCCCTTCAACCGCCCGGCCCAGGCGGCCCCACCGGTCGAATGCTTCGATGTGGGCGACAGGGTGTCGCATGACCAGTTCGGACTCGGCCGAGTCCTTGCTGTCGAGGGCGACAACGACGCAGTGCTCATCGACTTCTCGGGGCGACAGGGGAGGATCCTGAGCCCGTACTCCAAGCTGACCAAGCTCTGAGAAGGAGGACGAGCACCTACAGCGTCCGACCGGATACTCTCCGGATCCGGGGCACCTGAGGAGAAATCCGTCGGGTGCCCCGGAAGCCGTTCCAGGGGTACGCGGGCGGCTGCGGCCTACAGCGCCTTCGCGGCGGGCTTCACCATGCCGCGAACGGTCCGCGACTTCACGAACTCGCCCATGCCGGTCATCTCCCACTCGCCGGTGAACTGCTTGATCAGCTTGGCCATCATCACGCCGGTCTGCGGCTCCGCACCCGTCAGGTCGAAGCGGACCAGCTCCTCGCCGGTCGCCGCGTCGATCAGCCGGCAGTAGGCCTTGGCGACCTCGGTGAACTTCTGGCCCGTGAACGAGTTGACCGTGAAGACCAGACCGGTCGCGTCGGCGGGGATCCGCCCGAGGTCCACGACGATCACCTCGTCGTCACCCGCGCCCTCACCCGTGAGGTTGTCGCCGGAGTGCTGGATCGCGCCGTTGAGGATGGAGAGCTTGCCGAAGTAGCAGCTCTCCAGGTGGTTGCGGTTGGGGCCGAAAGCGATCACCGAGGCGTCGAGGTCGATGTCCTTGCCACGGAACGCGGGCTCCCAGCCGAGGCCCATCTTGACCTGGGACAGCAGCGGCTTGCCGCCCTTGACCAGGGATACTGTCTGGTTCTTCTGGAGGCTGATCCGGCCCTTGTCGAGGTTGATCTTGCCGGAGGCGGCGGGAGCCGGTGCGGCGGCCGGCGGGGCCGGCGGGGCGGGCGGAGCGATCCGCGGGTCCACGGGGGTGTGCACCGGGGGAGCGGGCGGAGCAGGCTGAACGTTCCGCGGTTGCGCCGGTGAGGGGGGCGCGACCGGTGCGGCGGGCGCTGCCGGCTCCTCCACCGACACGCCGAAGTCCGTGGCGATGCCGGCCAGGCCGTTCGTGTAGCCCTGGCCGACGGCGCGTGCCTTCCAGGCGCCGTTGCGCAGATAGATCTCGATGACCACCAGCGCCGTCTCCGCGCCCAGCTGGGGCGGGGTGAAGGTGGCGAGCGCGCTGCCGTCGTCCGCGTTGCGCACCGTCGCGGTCGGCTCGACCCCCTGGAAGGTCTGGCCCGCGGCGTCGGGGCTCGCGGTGACGACGATCTTCTCGATGCCCGGCGGGACCGCGGAGGTGTCCACGACGATCGCGTCGGGCGCGGAGCCGCCGCCCGAGCGGTACGTCACGCCGGGGCCGGAGGGCTGGTTGTAGAAGATGAAGTCGTCGTCGGAGCGGACCTTGCCGTCGGCGGTGAGCAGCAGGCCCGAGACGTCGAGCCGCACCGGGGCGGCGACGTCCACCGCCACGCGGACGGCGGAGAGAGGGATGTTCGAGCCGGGGGTCATTGCGGTCATGCTCGGGCTAACGAATGACCCCGCTTTGCCGTTCCCTTACCTTCGGGTACGTGCTCCGTACGGCTCAGCGCCCGCCCACGGGCCGGTTCCGGGGGTGGTTGCGCGCCATGCGTTCGTTGCCGTGCTTGTACGCGCCCGTCCAGCGCGCCATGACCAGCTGGGCGTCGCCGGACGTCACCTCGGCGAGGAACTTCTCCGCACGGCCGCCACGCAGGGTCCCCGCAGGGCGGCCGTGATGGGTGATCGTGACGCTCGCGTCGGCATGCTGCTCGTACAGGAATCCGGAAGGTTTCGGCATGCGCCCCATGCTGCCCGCGCCCCGGGTGCGCCGTCGCGCTATTTTCCCGGGCCCCGCCGACGGAGCCGGGCCGGGTCTAGTACGGCCACATCGGCGGGTCCGTGACGAAATGACCGCCGATGTGGGCGTGGTCCGGGTTCTCCGGATCCAGTTCCCCGTGCTCGGCGACGAGTTTGTCGGCGTACTGCTCGGAGTCGTCCTGCGGCTCGTACCCGAGGGACCTGGCCGTCGTCAGGTCCCACCACAGGCGGGTGTTGTCGGAGGAGCCGTAGATCACCGTGTGGCGCACGTCCTCGGCGGTGAGCGCGGCGTGGAAGAGGCGCGCACCGTCGCCGGGGCTCATCCAGACCGACAGCATCCGGACCGATGTCGGCTCCATGAAGCAGGAGCCGATGCGCACCGAGACGGTCTCGACGCCGTACTTGTCCCAGTAGAGCTGCGCGAGGTCCTCGCCGAAGGACTTCGACAGACCGTAGAAGGTGTCGGGGCGGTGCGCGGTGTCGATCGGGATCAGCGGATCGCCGGGCAGGGGGCGCGGGGTGTAGCCGACGGCATGGTTGGAGGAGGCGAACACGATGCGCCCGACGCCCTCCTCGCGTGCGGCCTCGTACAGGTTGTAGGTGCCCTCGATGTTGGAGCGCAGGATCTTGTCGAACGACGCTTCCAGGGAGATGCCCGCGAGATGGATGATCGCGTCGACGCCCCGTACGGCTTCCCTCAGGGCCTCCTTGTCACCGAGGTCGGCGGTGATCGCGTCGGGTTCTCCCTCGATGGGGACGACGTCGAAGAGGCGCAGCTCATAGCCGTACGCGGGCAGCAGTCCCCGCATCAGGGTGCCGAGGCCGCCGGCGGCGCCGGTGAGCAGGACGGTGCGGGGAGCGGGCATACGGAAATCTCCTCGGTGCGGGCACAGGACGGGGGCGCGGCGTACGCGGACGTGCCGTGCGTTGCGGTGGTGCGTACGGACAGCAAGGTACGCGCGGCACGCAGGCATGACACATCAGCACGGTGCGTCAAATCCATGGACGACATTCACATGCATGGACAAGCTAAGAAGTCCTGGCGGATCACGTCAAGTGTGACCCGGAGTGAGCTGCTCTGCCTCCAGGTTGGGCGTTTTCGTCTTGACCTGCCCCGCGCGGCTGCCTTAGCGTGGCGGCGTTCAGAAATATGGACACCGATCAGAATTGTGCACGCCTGAATCTGCTCAGGGAGCGCCCGTGACCTCAGCCCCCCTTGCCGCCCGACTCACCGATGTCGCCGGGCCGCTCTTCTTCCCCGTCACCGCCTACGGGCCGGACGGCACCGTGGACCTCGACGCCTTCCGTGCGCATGTGCGCGCCGGCATCGATGCCGGCGCCGCAGCGGTCTTCGCCTGCTGCGGCACCGGCGAGTTCCACGCGCTGACGCCGGAGGAGTTCCGGATCGTCGTGGCCGCGGCCGTCGAGGAGACCGCCGGGCAGGTGCCCGTCGTCGCGGGCGCCGGCTACGGCACGGCGCTCGCGATCCAGTACGCGAAGCTCGCCGATGACGCGGGAGCGGACGGACTCCTCGCCATGCCCCCGTACCTCGTCGTCGCCGGCCAGGAAGGCCTGCTGGGCCACTACACCGCGCTCGCCGCGGCCACCGGCCTGGAGACGATCGTCTACCAGCGCGACAACGCCGTCTTCACCCCGGAGACCGTCCTCGCCCTCGCGCGGACACCCGGGATCATCGGCCTCAAGGACGGCTTGGGCGACCTCGACCTGATGCAGCGCATCGTCAGCGCCGTACGCACCGGCCTGCCCGGCCAGGACTTCCTGTACTTCAACGGCCTGCCCACCGCCGAGCTCACCGGGCTCGCCTACCGCGGCATCGGCGTCACCCTCTACTCCTCCGCGGTGTTCGCCTTCGCACCCGACATCGCCCTCGCCTTCTACCGGGCGATGGAGTCCGGCGACGACGACCTGGTGAACGCGCTGCTCGACCACTTCTACCGGCCGCTCGTCGAACTGCGCGCCAAGGGGCGCGGTTACGCGGTGTCCCTGGTGAAGGCGGGCGTCCGGCTCGAGGGCCTGGAGGTCGGCGAGGTGCGCACCCCGCTCACCGAACCGCCCGCCGAGCACGTCGAGGAACTGACCGTGATCATCGCGAACGGCCGTGCCCTGCTGGAGAAGCACGGGGCCGGGCAGGAGGAGCGCGGGTGAAGACCTCCGCCTTCCTCTATCCGTGGGACGTCGTCGGGGACCCGGACGCCGCCACGCGCGTCGCGGACCTCGGTGTCCAGCAGGTGACGCTCGCCTCCGCGTACCACTCGACCCGGGCCCTGACCCCGCGTCACCCGAACAGCCGGATCGTCACGGCCGAGCACGCCGCGGTCCTCTACCCGCCGGACCCGGCGCGCTGGGCGGGACGCGAGCTGCGGCCGTTCGGGCAAGCCTGGGTGGCGGGCGAGGACCCGTACGCCGAGGCGGCCGAGGCCCTGACCGAGGCCGGTCTCCAGGTGAACTCCTGGGTCGTCCTCGCGCACAACTCCCGCCTGGGCGCCGAGCATCCGGACACCTCCGTGGTCAACGCCTACGGCGACCGCTACCCCTGGGCACCGTGCATCGCGCAGCCCGCCGTCCACACCTATCTGGTGGACCTGGCGGCGGAGGCGGCCGTGCGCCCCGGGGCGCACGGCACCGAGCTGGAGTCCTGCGGCTGGTACGGCTTCGCCCATCTGCACGCCCACGACAAGATCGCGGGTGTGGGCCTCGGGGACGCGGCGCAGTACCTGATGTCGCTCTGCTTCTGCGCCGCGTGCCGGGACGGGTACGGCGGGCACGGTCTGGACCCGGACGAGCTGGGTGCGGCGGTACGCCGTGCCCTGGAGCCGGTCTGGGCCGGATCCGGTTCCGGGGAGACCGGCTGGTCCGGCGTCGAGAAGCTGCTGGGGGCCGGCCTCGCCGATGCCACCCTGCGATGGCGCGGCCAGGTGGCCAGGACGCTCCAGGAGTCGGCCGTCGCCGCGGTGCGGCAGGCGGCGGAGGGCCGGGACTTCCAGGTCCTGCTGCACGCCGACCCCGCCCCGTACCGCACGGGCGCCAACGTCGGAGTCGACGCCGCCCACATCCTGTCCACCGCGGACGGAGTGGTGCTGCCCTGCACCGGCGGCGACGCGGCGCGCGAGGCGGTGCTCGGCCCGTTCGCCGGGCTGTCCGGAGTGCGGGCCGCCAACTTCGGTGTGGTCACCGGCATGGGCGGCAGCCCCGGAACGCTGGAGCGGGACGCGGCGCACGCGCTCTCGCTCGGCGCCACCGAACTGCGCCTGTACCACGCCGGACTGGCCTCCGGGCCGGACCTCGAGGCCGTCGCCGACGCACTCTCACGCGTCGGTCGATGAAGGAGGCGGGCCGGTGAGGGCGCCCGTCAGCCGTCCCCAAGCTCTCGACTTCGTTCGAGCAGGGGAGACCCCATCCGCCGGCCCGTGCCCAGCCATGCCGCGGTGGCCAGTCCGGCCACCGCGGTCAGCGGCAGCAGCACGGTGACGTCCACCACCGCGACCAGCCCCGCCCCGAGCGCCGGGGCCACCGCGTGCGGCACCGTCATCAGCGAGTCGGCCGCCGCCGGCGTGCGGCCGAGCACCGCGTCCGGGGTCTCCCGCTGCACGGCCGTCACCGTGGCGATCAGCACACACGGCAGACCCGGACCGATGGCCGCGCTCGCCTCCAGGGCCACGGGCTCGCAGGGCGGTGCCCGCGCCCCCACGGCCACCGCGAACACAGCGGTCCCCGCCGCCGCGAAGACACGCTCGGGCATGCGCCGGAGCAGTGGCCCGGCCAGCAGCCCGGCCGCCACCGAACCGGCGCCCCGGGCCGCGTGCAGCACCCCTGCGTAGGCGGGGGACCGGCCCAGGACGTCGTCGACGACGGCGTACACCGCAGCGCCGTTGAGCCCGGCCAACGGCATCGTCAGCGCCTCGGCGCACACCAGTGGCCGCAGCACCCGCGAGCCGCGCAGCAGCCGTGCGCCCGCCGCCGCGACACCCGCCCCGCCCTGTCGGGCCCCCTCACCCGCAACGGCGCGAACACCAGCGTGGCCAGGGCGAACGTCACCGCGTCCAGGAGTGCCGCCGGCCCGCCGCCGTACCGCGCCAACAGCCCCGCGCCCGCCGGCGGCGCAAGCAGTTCCATGCCCTCGTTCGCCATGGTCCGCAGCCCGTTGAAGTCACCCAGCAGCCGCGCGTCGACCGTCCGGGCGACCAGCGCCGCCTCGGCCGGCCGCGTCCAGCAGGACGCCACTCACCCCGTAGGCGAACAGAACGGCGAAGAGCACCCGGACCCGGCCGGCCGGATCGACCATGAGCAGCGAGGTCATCAGCCCCGCCATGGACAGATTCACCCCAGATCACCAGCTGTTTGCGGGGCAGCGGATCGGCGAGCGCGCCGAGGGCGGGGCCGGCGAGCACCGGTGCCCACCTCGCGAACACGGTCAGGACCACCAGGCTGTCCGAACCGGTGAGCGGCCTGACCCGGATCCCGGCGGTGAGCCACATCGCCGACGTACCGAATCCGGGGACGAGCACCCCGTCAGAACGAGCAGGGCCGTCCGATCGCATACCACTCCGCCCACGGCGCCGCCCGCCCTCGCACCACCGTGACCTGCGCACTCGCCTCCTGGCCACGCCAACGGGGCCATGCCGGCGACTGAGGGCGCCTCCGGACATCGGGCAGAAGCCCTAGAGATGCGTTGAAACATCTTCTGTCAGAAGCGTTGACGAAACATTCACGACCGCTCTAACTTCATCGCGTCGTACTTCGTACGTCATATATGAGACGCGATACGCGAGATGCGAGAGCCCTTCACTCATGACCTTTGCTCCCACCCCGATCCCCTCCCGGACCCAGTACGTGCTGGAGGCGATCAAGCACGCCATCCTGACCGCGCAGCTGAGACCGGGGCAGGCGCTCGTCGAGACCGAGCTCGCCGCGCAGTTCGGGGTGTCGAAGACTCCTGTACGTGAGGCGCTGAAGACGCTCGCCGGTACGGGACTCGTGGTCATGAGCCAGTACAAGGGCGCCACCGTGCGACTCGTCGACGCGACCATGGCGCGGGAGGTGTACGACGTTCGCCTGCTCCTGGAGCCCGAAGCGCTGCGCCGCTCCATCACCCGCAAGGCCTCGCTCGACGCGGCGCAGGAAGCCCTGGAGCGCTCCGACTCGGCGGTCGACAAGGCCGACAGGTCGCTCGCGAACCGGGACTTCCACCGCGCCCTCTACCTGCCCTGCGGCAACCCGCTGCTCTCCCGGATGCTGGACGAGATCCGCGACCAGGCCGCCCTCGTGTCGACCGTGGCCTGGTCGGCCATCCCGTCGTGGGAGCGGGAGGCGGCCGAGCACCGGGAGATCCTGCGGCTCGCGCTCGCGGACGACGCGGCGGCGGCGGCCGGGGCTCTGCACGACCACATCGCGTCGTTCGTGCGCCGCGCCTTCCCCGACGACGAAGACGGGGGTGACGCGGCGTGAACAACCAGCTGGAGCTCAATCACCAGCACCTCGACGAAAGGCCAGTCCGCATGGACCTCACCCCGCTGAAGGCGGCCCTCGCAGACGTTGTGGCGATCCCGGTGACCCCGTTCGCCGAGGACGGGAGCATCGACACGACGGCGCACCGTGCCCTGCTGCGACGGCTCCTCGACGGCGGCGTCCGCATCGTCACCCCGAACGGCAACACCGGGGAGTTCTACGCGCTGACCCCCGACGAGCGGCGCACCGTCACCGAGCTCACCATCGAAGAGGCGGGCGGCCGTGCCACCGTCCTCGTGGGCGTCGGACACGACGTACCGACCGCCGTGGCCGCCGCCGAGCACGCCCGGGACGCCGGCGCGGAGATGGTGATGGTGCACCAGCCCGTGCACCCCTACATCTCGCAGGAAGGCTGGATCGACTACCACCGGGCCATCGCCCAGGCGGTCCCGGAGCTCGGTGTCGTCCCGTACATCCGCAACCCGCTCCTCGCCGGCGAGCGCCTCGCCGAACTCGCGGACACCTGCCCCAACGTCATCGGCGTGAAGTACGCCGTCCCGGACGCCGCCCGCTTCGGCGCCTTCGCCCGGGACGCCGGCCTGGAACGCTTCGTCTGGGTCGCGGGACTCGCCGAGCTGTACGCACCCTCCTACTTCGCCACCGGCGCCACCGGATTCACCTCCGGCCTGGTCAATGTCGCCCCCGGTGTCTCGCTGGCCATGCTGGGGGCACTGCGGGCCGGTGACTACGCGGCGGCGATGAAGGTCTGGGAGCAGATCCGCCGCTTCGAGGACCTGCGCGCCGACCGGCAGTCCGCCAACAACGTGACCGTCGTCAAGGAGGCCCTGGCCGCACTCGGGCTCTGCCGCCGCGACGTCCGCGCACCGAGCAGGGTCCTGCCCGAGGCGCAGCGCGCCGAGGTCGCCGACCTGGTCGCAGGGTGGTCCATATGACGGGTACCGAAGGCACGCGCATCACTCCCGAGGAACTGCGCAGCCACCAGTGGTACGGAACGGACGGGCTCCGCTCGTTCAGCCACCGCGCCCGCACCCGCCAGCTCGGCTACCTCCCCGAGGAGCACCTGGGCAAGCCGGTCATCGCGATCCTCAACACCTGGTCCGACATCAACCCCTGTCACGTCCATCTGCGCGACCGCGCACAGGCGGTCAAGCGGGGCGTCTGGCAGGCGGGCGGCTTCCCGCTCGAGTTCCCGGTCTCCACACTCTCGGAGACCTTCCAGAAGCCGACCCCGATGCTCTACCGCAACATGCTGGCGATGGAGACGGAGGAGCTCCTGCGCTCCTACCCCGTCGACGGCGCCGTGCTGCTGGGCGGCTGCGACAAGTCGACGCCCGCCCTCCTCATGGGCGCGGCCTCCGTCGACCTGCCGACCGTGTTCGTGCCCGCCGGGCCGATGCTGCCGGGCCACTGGCGCAACGAAGTGCTCGGCTCCGGTACGGACATGTGGAAGTACTGGGACGACAAGCGGGCCGGGCTCATCGGTGACTGCGAGATGGCCGAGCTGGAGAACGGGCTCGCGCGATCGCCCGGCCACTGCATGACGATGGGAACCGCCTCGACCCTGACGGCCGCCGCCGAGGCGCTGGGCGTCACGGTGCCGGGCGCCTCGTCCATCCCGGCCGTCGACTCCGGTCACGACCGGATGGCCGCGCAGTCCGGGCTCCGGATCGTCGAACTGGTGTGGCAGCAGCTCACGTTGTCGAAGATCCTCACCGCCGACGCGTACGAGGACGCCGTAGCCACCGTTCTCGCGCTCGGCGGCTCCACCAACGCCGTCATCCACCTCACCGCGATGGCGGGGCGGTCCGGGGTGAAGCTCACCCTGGACGACTTCGACCGCATCGCCCGGACCGTCCCGGTCCTCGCCAACCTCCGCCCCGGCGGCAAGTACCTGATGG
The DNA here is from genome assembly GCF_045207585.1 of Streptomyces sp. NBC_00887. Lineage (NCBI taxonomy): Bacteria > Bacillati > Actinomycetota > Actinomycetes > Kitasatosporales > Streptomycetaceae > Streptomyces > Streptomyces sp. NBC_00887. Next base: position 1,878,045 of record NZ_CP108788.1, on the reverse strand, counting down.
AGGACTTCCACTTCGCCGGCGGGCTGCCAGGATTCCTGGCCCGGCTCACCGACGTACTGCATCTGGACCGTCCCACCGTCTCGCACACCACGCTGCGCGAACAGCTCGACGGGGCGCTGGTGCACAACGCCGACGTCATCCGGGAGCGGGACAACCCCCTGGCCGAGGAGGGCGGCGTGGCGGTGCTGCGCGGCAACCTCTGCCCCGACGGCGCGGTCATCAAGCACATCGCCGCCGAGCCCCACCTGCTGCGCCACACCGGCCCCGCGGTCGTCTTCGACGACTACAAGGAGATGCAGCGCACCATCAACGACCCGGCCCTGGCCCTCACCGCGGACCACGTCCTGGTGCTGCGCAACGCCGGACCCAAGGGCGGTCCCGGCATGCCCGAGTACGGCATGCTGCCGATCCCGGACTACCTGCTGAAGCAGGGCGTACGGGACATGGTGCGGATCTCCGACGCCCGGATGAGCGGCACCAGTTACGGGGCGTGCGTGCTGCACATCGCGCCCGAGTCGTTCGTCGGCGGGCCGCTCGCCCTGGTGCGCACCGGTGACCTGATCACCCTGGACGTCGAGGCGCGCCGGCTCCATCTCGATGTTCCCGACGAGGAGCTGGAGCTGCGCAGGGCCCGGTGGACACCGCCGCCCGCCCGGTACGGCCGCGGCTACGGGGCGCTCTACCAGGACCAGATCACCCAGGCCGACACCGGATGCGACTTCGCGTTCCTGGCGAGGCAGGGAGAAGTGCCCGACCCGTACGCGGGCTGAAACCGGGCGAAGAGAATTCCGCGCACCGATCCGTTCGGCACACCGAACGGCATGCGGTAAGCGCTTGCACGGCACACGTACCACCGCACGGCACACGCACCACCGCACGGCACATCCAGCACTTCCCAGAGATCGGAGACGTGTCATGGCCCAATCCGCAGCCGTGGCCACACCGCCGCCCAAGGTGCCCCGGCGCCGCTCGGCGAGCCCCCGCCGCCTGCCGTATTTGCTGATAGCGCCCGCGGGCCTGCTGATGCTGGGCTTCATCGCCTATCCGGTGATCAGCGTCTTCTACTACAGCCTGCAGAACTACAACGTCACCAAGCCGTGGCGGAACGGCTTCGCCGGTTTCGACAACTTCACCCGCATCTTCACCGAGGACGAGCAGTTCTGGCCGACGCTCGGCTTCAGCGCCCAATGGGTCTTCACCCAGGTCACGTTGCAGCTCGCGCTCGGTCTCGCACTCGCCCTGATCGTCAACCAGAGCTTCATCGGCCGCGGCATCTCACGCGCCATGGTCTTCTCGCCCTGGGCCGTCTCCGGGGTGCTGACCAGCACCATCTGGATCCTGCTCTACAACTCCTCGACCGGCTTCAGCCGCTATCTCGCGGACGCCGGAATCGGCGAGTACGGCACCTCGGTGCTCTCCGACACCGGGACCGTCTTCTGGGCGGCGACCATCTCCGAACTCTGGCGCGGTGTCCCCTTCTTCGCCATCCTCATCCTCGCCGACCTGCAGTCCGTCTCGAAGGAGCTGTACGAGGCGGCATCGGTCGACGGCGCGGGCCGGCTGCGGCAGTTCTTCCACATCACCCTCCCGCACCTGCGGGACGCGATCATCCTCGCCACACTGCTGCGCGGTGTCTGGGAGTTCAACAACGTCGACCTCCTCTACACCCTGACCGGCGGCGGACCGGCCGGAGAAACCACCACCCTGCCGCTCTATGTCGCCAATACCGGCATCGAGGGCCACGACTTCGGCTACGCCTCGGCACTCACCACCGTCGCCTTCGTGATCCTCCTCTTCTGCTCGATCGTCTATCTGCGCCTGAGCAAGTTCGGAGGCGACCACAAGTGACTGCCGCACTCGCAGAGAAGAACAGCGCCCCGGGACGGTCTGTGCGACACAGCGCCCCGCCGCCCTCCTCGACCCGCCGACCCAAGCGCGAGCGTGCCTTCGACGACGTACCGCGCTGGCAGATCTACGTGCCGCTCGGCATCTACCTGCTCTTCACGCTCATCCCCTTCTACTGGATGTTCCTGTTCGCCGTTCGGCCCGCCGGTTCCACCTCGCTGGTGCCCTGGCCGATGACGGGGGAGCACTTCTCCAAGGTCTGGAACGAGCGGAGCTTCGCGCTCTTCTTCCAGAACAGCATGATCGTCGGCGTCTGCACGCTGTTCGCCACGACCCTGGTCGCGCTGGCCGGCGGCTATGCCCTGGCCCGGTTCAACTTCAAGATCAAGAGCGCGTTCATGCTGGCGCTGCTCTGCTCGCAGTTCATCCCGGGCGCGCTGATGCTCGTACCGCTCTTCGAGATCTTCAAGAACCTCCAGATGATCAACTCCCTCGGGAGCGTCGTCATCGCGGAGACCGTCTTCCAGCTTCCCCTGTCGATCATCCTGATCAGCGGCTTCATCAAGAACGTGCCGGTCTCCCTGGAGGAGGCCGCCTGGGTGGACGGCTGCTCGCGCTTCCGGGCCTTCTGCGCGGTCGTCCTGCCGCTGCTGCGCCCCGGACTGATCGCCGTCGGCTCCTTCGCCTTCGTCCACAGCTGGAACCACTTCCTGTTCGCCCTGATGTTCCTCAGCGAGCAGGACAAGCAGACGATCCCGGTCGGACTGAACACCCTGATCGGCGCCGACAGCGTCGACCTCGGGGCGCTCGCCGCGGGCGGTGTCATCGCCGCCGTGCCCGTGGTGATCGTCTTCGCCTTCATCCAGAAGTGGCTGATCACCGGCTTCAGCGCCGGCGCAGTGAAGGGCTGACGGACATGACCCCACGCCCCCGCGCCGCGCGCCGCGCCGCCGCCGCGCTCGCCCTGCTCCTCGGCAGCCTGGCCCTCCAGCCGGGCGCCGAGGCCGCCACCCCGGCACCGGCGGCGCAGCCGCCCGCCGCGGACCGCGACCTCGGCCGGGAGGTCCTCGCCGCCGACGACGGCTGGGCCGCCGAAGGCACCGGGACCACCGGCGGCTCGGCCGCCGACGACGCCCACGTCTTCACCGTGCGCACCAGGGCCCAGCTCGTCGCCGCGCTCGACGGCGGCAGCTCCGTACCCAAGATCATCCGTGTCGCCGGGACCATCGACGCCAACACCGACGACCGGGGACGGCGGCTGGACTGCGACGACTACGCCACCGACGGCTACGCCCTCGACGCGTACCTCGCCGCCTACGACCCCCGTACCTGGGGCGGCGCCAAGCCCGCCGGACCCCAGGAGGACGCCCGCAAGGCGTCCGCCGCCCGCCAGGCCGAACGCGTCGAGCTGCTCGTCGGCTCCCACACCACGCTCGTCGGCGTGGGCCGCAACGGCGTACTGAAGGGCGCGAGCCTCCAGGTCAAGGACGCCGACAACGTCATCGTCCGCAACCTCGAACTCCGCGACGCCTACGACTGCTTCCCGGCCTGGCAGCCCAACACCGGCGGACTCGGCGACTGGAAGACCGCGTACGACACCCTGTGGCTGCGCGGCGCCACCCACGTCTGGGTCGACCACGTCACCGCGAGCGACAAGGGCCACCCGGACGACCGGGAACCCACCTACTTCGGACGCAACTTCCTGCGCCACGACGGGCTGCTCGACATCACCAACGGCGCCGACCTGGTCACCGTCTCCTGGAGCCGGTTCGCCGACCACGACAAGGCGATGCTCATCGGCAACGGCGACGGGGTCACCACCGACCGCGGCAAGCTGCGCGTCACCCTGCACCACAACGAGTTCCACTCCGTCGTGCAGCGCGCACCGCGCGTCCGCTTCGGCCAGGTCCACCTCTACAACAACCGCTACGTCATCCCCGGGGAGGGCGACTACCGCTACTCCCTCGGCGTCTCGACCGAGTCCCGGATCGTCGCCGAGAACAACTCCTTCGAGAGCCCCGGCCACGTGGAGGTCGCCGACCTGCTGAAGAGCTGGAACGGCAGCGCCCTCACCCAGCGCGGCACCGTGTTCAACGGCTTCCCCGTCGACCTGGTCTCCATCTACAACGCCTACAACTCCGGCAGCGAGACCGACCTCGCCACCGACACCGGCTGGACACCCACCCTGCACGGCCCGGTCGACAGCGCCGAACGCGCCGCCGCCGACGTCGCCCGCGGGGCCGGAGCGGGGAGGGCCGGATGACCACGACACCGCTGACCGTCGTCCTGGCAGGCGCCCGGGGCCACGGCCGCTGGCACCTCGCCAACATCCGCCGCCTCCAGCACCAGGGCCTCGTCAGGCTGGCCGGGATCTGCGAACTGAACCCGCTGACCGACGGCGAACTCGACGCTTTCGCCGCCGAGATGCCCGAGCAGTCCGCCGACTTCGGGGCGCTCCTGGACTCCACCGGCGCCCGCGCCGCCATCATCTGCACCCCCATCCCGACCCACACCGCGCTCGCCCTGACGGCGGCGGACCGCGGCGTCCATCTCCTCCTGGAGAAGCCGCCCGCCGCGACCTGGGCCGACTACGCCCGCATGGCCGACGGTGTGCGGGAAGCCGGCATCGCCTGCCAGGTCGGCTTCCAGTCCTTCGGCTCGCACGCCGTGCCCGCCATCAAGGAACTCGTACGTTCCGGAGCCATCGGCAACGTACGCGGCATCGGCGCCGCCGGTGCCTGGGTCCGCGACGACGCCTACTTCCGGCGGGCACCCTGGGCGGGCCGCCGCACCCTGGGCGGCACGGACGTGGTCGACGGTGTGCTGACCAACCCCTTGGCACACGCCCTCGCCACGGCGCTCGAACTCGCCGACCGGGGCTCCGCCGAGGACGTGGCGTCCATCGAGACCGAGCTGTTCCGGGCCCACGACATCGAGGCGGACGACACCAGCAGCGTCCGCGTCACCACCACGGACGGGCTGCCGGTCACCGCCGCGGTCACCCTCTGCGCCGAACAGGCCGGGGAGCCCTATGTGATCGTCCACGGCGACCGGGGGCGCATCACCTTCTGGTACAAGCAGGACCGGGTCCTCGTCCAGCGCGCGGGACACGGTCCCGAGGAAGCCGTGCACGGGCGGACCGATCTCCTGGAGAACCTCGTCGACCACCTGCTGCGGGGCACCGAGCTGCTCGTACCGCCCCACCGCACCGGCGCGTTCATGCGGGTCGTCGAGGCAGTGCGCACCGCCCCCGAACCCACCGCGCTGCCCGCCGGCGCCTGGGTCACCCGGCCCGCCGAGACCGGTGACGGGGTGCGGCGCATCGTGCGCGGCATCGACGCCATGGTCGCCGCGGGGGCCGACACCCTCACCCTCTTCTCCGAACTAGGCGCCCCCTGGGCGCAACCCAGCGAGGTGAGCACACCGTGACCACCGCACTCCTCAGCTGCGCCGGACGCCCCGTGGGCCGCTACAGCTACCGGCCCGGGACGGACAGCCGCCCCTACCTCCACCCCGTCACCACCCTGGCTGGCACCCCCGTCACCGAGGAACGCCCCGCCGACCACATCCACCACCTGGGCGCCTCCGTCGCCGTCCCCGACGTGGCCGGGCACAACTTCTGGGGCGGGCGCACCTTCGTCCGCGACCAGGGCCCCACCGAGCTCGACAACCACGGGGTCCAGCGCCACCTCGGCTGGAAGCTCCGCGACCCGGACGGCTTCGTGGAGGAGCTCAGCTGGGAGGCCGACGGCACCGAGCTGCTGCGCGAGCACCGCACCGTGGCCGTCAGCGAACTCACCGACACCGCCTGGGCGCTGGACTTCTCCTTCTCGCTGACCAACCGCGGCAGCACGGACCTCTCCATCGGCAGCCCCGCCACCAACGGCCGGCCCGGCGCCGGATACGGCGGCTTCTTCTGGCGCGCCCCCAAGGAACCCACCCCGCCCGGCGTGTTCAGCGGCACCCTCGACGGCGAGGAGGCGGTGCACGGAAGGGCCGCCGACTGGCTGGCCCTGACCGGCGACGGCTGGACCCTCGTCTTCGCCGGGGCGACCGACGAGACCCGGCGCGACCCGTGGTTCGTGCGGACCACCGAGTACCCGGGCGTCGGATCCTCCCTCGCCGCGGACCGGCGGCTCCCCGTCGCGGCCGGTGCCACCGTCGTACGCAGGGTGGTCACCGTCATCGCCGACGGCACGCTCGACCGCGAGACCGCCGCCGGCTACGTCCGCAAGGTGGCGACCGCATGAGCAGACCCTGGACCGCGGACCTCGGCAACGGCACGTACCGCAACCCCGTCCTGAACTCCGACTGGTCCGATCCGGACGTCGTGCGGGTCGGCGAGGACTACTACCTCACCGCGTCCAGCTTCGGCCGGGTCCCCGGCCTGCCCCTGCTGCACTCGCGCGACCTCGTCAACTGGTCACTCCTCGGCCATGCGCTCGAACGCCTCGAACCGGCCGCCGACTTCGCGGTGCCCCGCCACGACTGCGGGGTGTGGGCCCCCTCACTGCGGCACCACGCCGGACGCTTCTGGATCTTCTGGGGCGACCCCGACCACGGGATCCACCAGATCAACGCCGAGGACATCCGCGGCCCGTGGAGCGCCCCGCACCTCGTGAAGGCAGGAAAAGGGCTGATCGACGCCTGCCCCCTGTGGGACGAGGAGACCGGCGAGGCCTATCTCGTGCATGCCTGGGCCAAGTCCCGCTCCGGCATCAAGAACCGGCTCACCGGCCACCGGATGAGCCCCGACGGACGCGAGCTGCTCGACGAGGGCAAGACCCTCGTCGACGCCGACACGATCCCCGGCTGGTTCACCCTGGAAGGGCCCAAGCTCTACCGCCACGACGGGTACTTCTGGATCTTCGCCCCGGCCGGCGGAGTGGAGACCGGCTGGCAGGGTGCCTTCCGGTCGCGCAACTTCTTCGGCCCGTACGAGGAGAAGGTCGTCCTGGCCCAGGGCGCGACCGGCGTCAACGGGCCGCACCAGGGCGCCTGGGTGCAGACCGCGGAAGGCGGTCCCTCCTCCCACTGGTTCCTCCACTTCCAGTCCCGCGGGCCCTACGGGCGGGTGGTCCACCTCCAGCCCATGAGCTGGCCCGTCGACAGCGACGGCTGGCCGGTCATCGGCGACGGGGGAGAACCCGTCGCCGTGCACGCCAAGCCCGAGGCGCCCGAACAGCCCGTCGAGGCCCCGGCCTCCAGCGACGACTTCCCCGGCGGGCGGTACGGCAGGCAGTGGCAGTGGACGGCGACCCCCCGGCCCGGCTGGACCGTCGAACACGGCGGTGACGGGCTGCGGCTGAGCTGCGTACGGACCGCGTACGCGCACGATCTGCGGGCCCTGTCCAACGTCCTGGTCCAACGCCTGCCGGCCGAGGAGTTCAGCGTCGAGGTCGACCTCGCGCTGCACAGCCGGGAGCCCGGTGCCAACGCCGGACTCGCGGTGTTGGGGGACGCCTTCAGCTGGATCGGGCTGGAGGCCGGGGAGGACGGGACGGCCCGGCTCGTCCACCGCTACGCCGAGGCCGTCGCCGAACACGAACGGGACGCCGAACACCCCCGCGCGGCACCCGAGGGGCGGGTCCGGATCCGCATCGCGGTCACCACGGGGGCCCGCTGCCGCTTCTTCGCCGACACCGGTGACGGATTCCGGCTCTCGGGCCAGGTCTTCGCCGCCACACCCTGGCGCTGGGTCGGCGCCCTGCTCGGCCTCTTCGCCACCGCACCGGCCGGGACCGGCCCCGCCGGGACGGCTTCCTTCACCGCTTTCCGTACCAGCGGCTGACCGCACACACCACAGACCACCCCCACGGCAGCCCCCCACTGACGTAACGCACAGCACCTGCGACACCAGCGATTTCACCGATCAGTACCGAGAGAGAAGAGCCGACGATGACCATCTCCAAGACGCAGCGGGGGCGCGCCATGGCCGCGATGTCCCTCACAGCGGCGCTCGCCCTGACGGCCACCGCGTGCGGTGACGACGGCAGTGGCACCGGCAACGAGGGCAGCGGCAAGGGCGAGATCACCTTCTGGGACAACAACGGCGGTCCGCGCACCGCCATCTGGACCGAGATCATCAAGGACTTCGAGAAGAAGTACCCCGACATCAAGGTCAAGTACGTCCCGATCCCGATCGCCGACGTCCAGTCCAAGTACGACACGGCGATCGCGGGCGGCGGCCTGCCCGATGTGGGCGGCGTCGGAACCGCGTACCTCGCCAACATCGTGTCGCAGGAAGCCCTTGTGCCGGTCACCGACCGGATCAAGGAGTCGTCGCTGAACGGCAAGCTGGTCCAGACCATGGTCGACAGCGTCAAGGACGCGGGCGGCCGGGGCGACGACCTGTACAGCGTGCCGACCTCCGCGAACAACGGTGCGCTCTGGTACCGCACCGACCTGTTCGAGGCGGCGAACCTCGAGGCGCCCACCACCTGGGACAGCTTCTACACGGCTGCCGACAAGCTCACCGACGCGAAGAACAACAAATTCGGCTACACCATCCGCGGCGGCGCCGGCTCCATCGCGCAGGCCCTGGACGCGTCCTACGGCCAGTCCGGCATCACGGAGTTCTGGGCCGGCGACAAGACGACGCTCAACGACCCCAAGAACGTCGCCGCGCTGGAGAAGTACGCCGCCCTCTTCAAGAAGACGACGCCCGCGGCCGACGTCAACAACGACTTCACCAAGATGGTCGCCCAGTGGGACACCGGCACCATCGGCATGCTCAGCCACAACCTCGGTTCCTACCAGGACCACCTGAAGGCACTGGGGGCGGAGAAGTTCGCCGGCATCCCGGCACCGATCGGCGCGGGCGGCACCCGGGTCCAGGTCTCCAACCCGGTCGACGGGCTCGGCCTGTTCCGGGCGAGCGAGAACAAGACGGCGGCCTGGAAGTTCATCGAGTTCGCCGCCTCGCACGAGTCGAACAGCAAGTGGAACGAGGCCGCGGGTGCCATCCCGGCCAACACCGAGGCCGCCAAGGACCCCTGGATCTCCAAGACCGAGCCGACGGCGCTCGCCGCGAAGGCGCTCACCGACGGTTCCACCAAGATCGTGCAGCTGCCGTACTACCTGCCCGACTGGAACAACATCAGCAAGGCGGACAACGAGCCGGAGTTCCAGAAGCTGCTGCTCGGCAAGGTCACGGCCAAGCAGTTCCTGGACAAGATGGCCGACGAGCTGAACACCGCCCAGAAGGAGTGGAAGGACCTGGGCCACTGATCCGTCCGTCTCGCCACGGCCGGTACCCGATGACCGGGATCCGGCGGCGGTTCGGGTCGCGCCCCGCCGCCGGTCCCTCTCCCCCTGTACACCAGGCCCAGTACGTCAGGTACGTCGAGCACGTTCGGTACGTCGTACGAGCCAGTCGTACGAGAGAGGCAGTCCCGCTGTGTCACTCACCCGCAGGCAGACGGCAGCCGCGCTCCTCGCGCTGCCGCTCGCACTCACCGCCACCCCCGCACTCGCCCACGGCGGGGGCCGGCCACGGTCCCGGACGCTCCACATCGCGGGCGACTCCACGGCCGCCCAGAAGTACGCCGACGCCGCACCCGAGACCGGGTGGGGCATGGCCCTCCCCTTCTTCCTCGGCCGTGGGCTCACCGTCGCCAACCACGCGATGAACGGCCGGAGTTCCAAGAGCTTCATCGACGAGGGCCGCCTCACCGCCCTCCTCGAAGGTGTCCGCCCCGGCGACCTCGTCCTCATCCAGTTCGGGCACAACGACGAGAAGACGGAGGACCCGGCCCGCGGCACCGACCCGTACACCACGTACCAGGAGTACCTGCGCCAGTACGTGAACGGCGCGCGGGCCCGCCGGGCGGAGCCCGTGCTGCTGACGCCGGTGGAGCGACGCCGTTTCGCGGCCGACGGCACCGCCAAGCCCACCCACGGCGAGTATCCCGCCGCCATGCGCGCCCTGGCGGCCGAGGAGCGCGTGCCGCTGCTCGACCTCCAGGCGCTCTCCCTCGCCCGCTGGCAGGAACTCGGCCCGGACGGGACCGAGCCCTACTTCAACTGGCTGGAGCCGGGGGAGTCCCCGAACTACCCGGACGGCAAGCAGGACAACACCCACTTCCGGCCTGCGGGCGCGATCGACGTGGCCCGGGCGACCGCCCGCGCCCTCGGCGCGGAACGCGTGCTCGCCCCGCGGGACCTGCGCCGTCTCGACGACCCGGTCCCCGTCGAGTGGATCACCTGGCCGCAGGCCTGAACCGCTTCACCCCCTTCTTCTTCCTCCCGTACGACAGTTAAGGATTCGCCATGCCCGCACGCATGTCCCACGCCCGTGCCACCGCCGTGGTGCTGGGCTGCGCATCGCTGGCCCTCGCCGTGAGCGTCCCCGCCCAGGCGGCCACGCACCACGGCAAGGGGATCGAGCGCGCCGTACTTCCCGCAGGCGACGGCTGGGCCGCGGCCGACGGCTCCACCACCGGCGGCTCGCAGGCCACTCCCGACCACATCTACACCGTCACGAACCGCGCCGAGCTCATCGCGGCCTTCCAGGACGCGGGCGACGCCCCCAAGATCATCAGAATCGCCGGCACCGTCCACGGCAACTCCGATGTCAACGGCACCCCGATCGGCTGCGAGGACTACGAGCAGGACGGCTACACCCTGGAGAAGTACCTCGCGGCCTACGACCCCGCGGTATGGGGCACGACCGAGGTTCCGGCGGGTCCGCTGGAGGACGCCCGTGTGGCCTCCGCGAAGCTGCAGGCGGCCGCGGTCAACGTGAAGGTCCCCTCCAACACCACCCTCGTCGGCGTCGGCGACGACGCGACGATCATCGGCGCCAGCCTGCAGGTGAAGGGCGTCTCCAACGTCATCATCCGCAACATCGCCTTCGAGGACACCTACGACTGCTTCCCGCAGTGGGACCCCACCGACGGGGACAAGGGCGCCTGGAACTCCGAGTACGACAACCTCGTCGTCTACGGCTCCACCCACGTCTGGGTCGACCACAACACCTTCAGCGACGGCGACCGGCCCGACGCCGACCAGCCCCTCTACTTCGGCCAGGTGTTCCAGCAGCACGACGGGCTCTTCGACATCGTCCGCGGCGCCGACCTCGTCACCGTGTCGTGGAACGTCCTCAAGGACCACGACAAGACCATGCTCATCGGCAACAGCGACGGCGCCGGGGCGAGCGACCGCGGCAAGCTCCGCGTCACGCTGCACCACAACCTCTTCAAGGACGTGAAGGAGCGCGCGCCCCGCGTCCGCTTCGGCCAGGTCGACTCGTACAACAACCACTTCGTCGCCACCACCGGCAGCGCCTACGGCTACTCGTACGGCATCGGATTCGAATCCAAGCTCGTCGCCGAGCACAACGCGTTCAGCCTCGGCAGCGGCTTCGACAAGGCCACCATCCTCAAGAAGTGGTCCGAGTCCCCGCTCACCGCGGACAACAACTACGTCAACGGGCGCAAGACCGACCTGATCGCCGTGCACAACGCGGGTGTGCCCGCCGAGCAGCTCACCGTGGGCGCCGGCTGGACGCCCGAGCTGCGCACGAAGGTCGACCACCCGCTCGTCGTCCCCGTGCTCGTCGCACTCAAGGCCGGAGCGGGCAGGGTCTCGGGCCGCTGACGACGCACATCCGAACCGGCCGGAGCGGCACCGCACTCTCCCCACCACCCCGGAGAGAGCCGCTCCGGCCACTCACTTTCCCCGCCTCGCATGTCAGGAGTACCGCCATGACCAGCAGACGCAGCGCGCTGTCACTGCTCGCCGGCGCGGGCGCCGCCCTCGCCGTCGGCGCCCCCACCGCACACGCCCGGCCCGCGCAGGTCCGTCCGTTCGGCCGCTACGGCGCACCCGACCGCCGCCTGGACTCCCGCACCCTCTACGTCGACCCGCAGGGCCGGGGCGACCACACCGACGTCCGGTCCGCCGTGGCCGCGGCCACCGGTACGGGGCACACCCTGGTGCTCGCCCCCGGCGTCTACCGCGGAACGGTCACCGTCCCGGCGGACCGGGCCGGCCTCACCCTCATCGGGGCGAGCGGCGACCCGCGTGACACCGTCATCGTCCACAACAACGCGGCCGGCACGCCCAAGCCCGACGGCTCGGGCACCTACGGCACCAGCGGATCGGCCACCGTCACGGTCCAGGCCGCCGACTTCACCGCCCGCGACCTGACGTTCGCCAACGACTGGCTGCGCTCGGACAACCCCGAGTACACCGGTACCCAGGCCGTCGCGATCAAGGTCCAGGGCGACCGTTCGGCGTTCTACGGCTGCCGCTTCCTCGGCCACCAGGACACCCTGTACGCCGACTCGCTGTCCCTGACCGCGTTCGCCCGCCAGTACTACCGCGACTGCTACGTGGAGGGTGACGTCGACTTCGTGTTCGGCCGCGCCACCGCCGTGTACGACCGCTGTCACTTCCGCACCCTGACCCGTACCGACCTCGCGTCGGCCCCGTACGGCTTCGTCTTCGCGCCCAGCACCGCCGGTGCGAACCCGCACGGCTACCTGGTCCTGCGCTCCCGGGTCACCGGTACCGCCCCCGACGCGTACTACAAACTGGCCCGCCCGTGGGTGCCCTCGTCCGATCCCACCGCACGGCCGATGCTGACCGTCCGCGACAGCCACCTCGGCGCGGGCATCGACGCCGTCACGCCGTACGCCACCATGTCCGCCGGCTTCCCCTGGCAGGACCAGCGCTTCGCCGAATACCGCAACACCGGCCCCGGCGCCCGCGTCACCGTCCCCGAAAACCGCCCCCAGCTCGCAGCCTCCGAGGCCCGCTCGCACACCCCCGCCGACTACCTCGGCGACTGGCGGCCCTGCGTGTGACCTGGTGTCGCCGCCCGGCAGCCCGTTACGCGGTGCCGGGTTCGGCGAGCCACCGGTCCGCAGGTCCGTGCGGCGCGCGATCGTTTCGAAGTCGGCATCGTAGTGGCGGAGCGTGAGGTCCGACATCTCGGCGACGGCGGCGACGACCGGGTCGACCGGCCCTGCCGAGTGGTGCTCTCCGTACCCGGTCAGGATCTCCTGGACCTCCCGAGCCCCGCGGAAGACGCCGTCGGGGGTGGGCGCCCAGGTCAACAGGTGGTGCAGCCGTTCCTGTTTGGCCAGTCGGTCCGTTCCCGAACGGGCCGGGTGGAGGATCTCGCTCGGCGGCCCGGCAGGAGCGGCGTCGTCGATTTCGAGCAGAAACTTGGACATGCGATCTCTTCGTACAGATGACTTACCTTGAGCGTATATACGAGGGGGTGTACCGGCGATCGACCCTGCGGCCGCGAAGGGCCGTGGTCCGGCGCCGACAGCGCCGGACCACGGCCCTTGTGCCTGATCCGGAAGGAAGACTCCTAGTCGTAACTGATGTCCGACGAGGAGTAGCGGCAGTACGTGCCGTCCGGGCCGCTGCCGGTCTCCTTCGGCTCGGCACCCGTGTTGTTGCCCGTGTAGCGGACACAGGGCTTGATCTTCTTGCTGCTGTCGCCGTGGATGCGGACCGAGCGGAGCGCGGCCGTGTCCCCGTAGTTGGTGTTGATGCCGACGAGGGACTTGCCGGGCGCCGTCACGTCCACGTCGTTGACGATGATGTCGCGCTTGTACTGCTTGGAACAGTTGCCGCAGGACCGGACGAGCTTGCCGAAGTCGGCGACCTGGAACTTCGTGATGACCAGCTTGCCGGCCCCGTTGAACTGGAAGACCTTGTCGGAGGCCTTTCGGGCGCCGCCGCCGTACACCGTGTACACGGAGCCGGTCGACGTGCCCTTGAAGGACGCGGCGTCCTCGCCGACGTCCTCCCACCAGACGTTCTGGAGCGTGCAACTGCCGGAGCAGTGGATGCCGTCGGCGGCGGGCGAGCCCAGGATGACGTTCTTGAGCGTCGCCCCGTCCTTCAGCTTGAAGATCGGGTCCTGGCCCTCGTCCTGGCCCCCGTCGCCGAGGTCGCCGCTCCCGTAGAAGCGCTTCAGGCCGCCGTCGTACGTCCCCGAGACCTCGATGGTCGACGAGGCCGCCTGGCTGCCTTTGGCCGTGGGCCAGGCGGGCACCGCGGCGGCTGCCGCGCCGGCCGGCTGGAGCATCACGTTGGTGGCCAGGGCGGCGCCGGTGAGGCCCAGCGCCGCGGTGAGCGCGGCTGCCATGCGGCGGCGGCCGGGACGGCGCCGGTGGGTGTGCCGGAGTGCGGCTCGTTCCCTCATGTTCCTTGTTCCGTTCCTCGGTGGTGGGGGAGTGTTGCGCTCCTTGGTCGCCACCGACGCGCGGAAGGGTTGCCGTGTACGGATCATTTTCCGGCGCTCGTTCCTCGCACCACCTGCCCCGGCCGGCCCGGGTGCCTCAGCGGCCCAGGCCGAAGCCGCCGCCCACCGAGGCCTGTCCGCCCGCCCCACGGGCCCGCGCCGTGTAGTCGTCCCGTCCCGCGCTCCGGACGCCTTCGGTGTGGTTGTACTGCGCCGCGAAGGTGTACGTGCCCGCCTGCACGTTCCGTCCCGGCTTCAGCGTCCACCGGTAGACGAGGAACCCGTCCTCCTCCTGCGCGGAGGCCACGAAGTCCTCCTCCGGCAGGGACCGCCAGGATCCGGTGGTGTTCACCCCGCCGTTCAGCGCGACCCGGAGTTCGACGGCGAGCGCGGTCAGCGGCTGCGTGGTCCTGAGCGTCACATTGCTCTGCGCCCAGTACCTGTTGCTGTGGGCGTCGACCGAACCGTCCGACCACAGCGGCCCGTTCTCGGCGGGCAGCGCACCGCCCCGCGCGGTGGGCCGCGACTCCGGCGCGGGTGACACGGGTTCACCGGCCACCTGCTGCCCCGGCCGTCCCATGCCCTGCTCGCCCTGCCCCGCCGAGGTCACGGCGATCGCGCCGGCCACCAGGACCCCGCACACCGCCGCCGTCGCGCCCACGACCCGGAGCCACGGCTTCGGGGCGTGCGGGGCGCGCAGGGGGAGACGGACCGGCGGCTCCTCGGCCATGCTCCGCTCGATCCGGGCCAGCATCCGCTCCCGGTCGGGGCGGTGCGAGGCGGCGGCGTGGCGCAGCCGCTCACGCAGGTCGTCGTCCATCAGTGCCTTCCTCCGGTGCGCTGCCCCGCGGTGGCCACCTGCTTCTGCGCCGCCGGGGCTTCGGGGCCCAGCAGTCGTTGCAGCTCCGCCACACCGCGCGAGGTCTGGCTCTTCACCGTACCGACCGTTATCCCCAGCACCAGCGAGGTGTCCCGTTCGGACAGATCGAAGGCGTGCCGCAGCACCACGCACGCGCGCTTACGGAACGGCAGCCTCCGCAGAGCCCCCTGCACGTCCACCACCGCCGACACATCGGGGTCGTCCACGGCGTATCCGTCACCGGACCCGCGCGGCGCCCAGAACAGTGCGATCCTGCGGCGCTCCCGCACGGCGCTGCGGATGCGCGTACGGGCCAGGTTGGCGACGACCCCGCGCGCGTACGCGACGGGGTGGTCGGCGCCCCTGACCCGGTCCCACCGGTGCCAGAGCGCCATGAGCGCATCGGCCGCCAGATCGTCCGCCGCGTCGGCCTCACCGGTCAGCAGATGGGCGAGCCGGGCGAGTTCGGCATAGTGCGCCTCGAAGAACGCATGGAACTCGGCGGCGGCAGCATCGTCGACGACTGTGCCCACGGGTACGTCTCCCTGCATCCGATTCCGTGCGCTCAGGCTGTTGGCTGCGTACGCTCCCGGTCCGGCCCGCGGAGCGCGGGCAAGGTGCGTGAGCGTACCAGCGCACCGCGGAAGCGCTTCGACACGGTGCACAACCCAGTAAGACGTAACACAGCGAAAACGTGAACCCTGTGGACCAAGGTCAACTACCCGCACCCGAGGGCGGGAGTTTCGACCAGAAGTGGTCCAGGATCTCCTCCAGGTAGCGCTGACCCGCCTCGCCCGAGGCGGACGAACCGCCGGCCCTGCTCAGGGTCGCGGTCATCAGTGCCTGGTACTCCTGGTGCATCTCGCGCAACGGGTCCGACAGCTCGCGGCGGTCCACGGACAGCAGGCGGGCGATCGGGCGGGTGTGGGCCTGCCAGCGAGTGCCGACCGCGTCGTGCAGCATCTGCGTCAGTTCCCCGTCCAGTCCGGTCACTGTGATGAAGTCCCGGGGGTTGAGCGCG
Organism: Streptomyces sp. NBC_00887; assembly: GCF_045207585.1. Lineage (NCBI taxonomy): Bacteria > Bacillati > Actinomycetota > Actinomycetes > Kitasatosporales > Streptomycetaceae > Streptomyces > Streptomyces sp. NBC_00887. The sequence continues at coordinate 1,862,112 of NZ_CP108788.1, read as the reverse complement.
AGGACCCTCGCGAGTGCCGCGGACTGGCGGCTGGTGCCGGTCCACTCCCCGGTCGACTCCATGAGCTGGTAGGCGTGAACATCCAGTCCGGTGGCGCGGGCTATGTCGTCGACGGCGAGTCCGCGCGCGAGTCGGTGCTCCCGCAAGTTTCGTGGCGCCCCGATGAGTTGACTCTGCGAACACCACAATGCCCCGGCCAGCGCCGCGAGTTCGGATGCCGAGGGTAAGGAGGTGCCGCGCTCCCAGGCGGTGATGTGATCCGCGGTGACGTGGGTCATCCCGTATGAGGCGCGCATGCCGTAGGCCACATGCCCGGGCGCCATGCCCAAACTCTCGCGCATGGCCCGAGAGGCACGCGCGTTGAAGGGGGGCGCCGGGTCGGCTGAGGAGTGATGCTGCACGGGCACAGGGTAGGGGGCGATCGTCATGCTGCCCATTGGTCTGTATCGCCAGTTGTCGGATTTGGTGGAAACCTGCTGGCTCGATTTGTGGAAAATGACAAGAAGCAGTGCACGAATGGCGCGTCTCGAACACCCGAGGATCCTGTAACTCCCCTTTTCCGTAAGGGAATCAGGCACTCCTGTGGCGCGCGTATGATCCGCACACGCGTCCCGTCGTCGCGTGTGCGTTCGTCCGTGACGTCCGCTGTGCGGCTATCGGCGTATCCCACCAGGGCGTTGACCCCTCCATGCCGTGCCGTGCGCTTGGGGGTGTGCACTCCTCGCGCCCATCCGTAGACAACAGGAGAAACCATGCAGACCAGCGCGACCGGCAAGGCGGATTCCGCCAGAACGCCTGCCGCAGGGCCAGGGCCAGGATCAGGATCAGGATCGGCCGTGGATCGCTACTTCCGCATCACGGAGCGCGGTTCGACGTACGGAAGGGAGATACGCGGCGGGTTCGCCACGTTCTTCACGATGGCGTACATTCTCGTGCTCAATCCGATCATCCTGGGCAGCGCCAAGGACAAGTTCGGCGACCAGCTCGATCCGGTCCAACTCGTCACGGCCACGGCTCTGGTGGCCGCCGTGATGACAGTGATCATGGGTGTGGGCGGCAATCTGCCGCTGGCTCTGGCTGCCGGGCTCGGACTCAACGCAGTCGTCGCCTTCCAGATCGCGCCTCTCATGAGCTGGGACGACGCGATGGGTCTCATCGTGCTCGAGGGCCTGCTGATCTGCGTTCTCGTCCTGACGGGTCTGCGAGAGGCGGTGATGCACGCCATTCCGCAGCCGCTCAAGCAAGCCATCAGCGTCGGCATCGGCCTGTTCATCGCCTTCATCGGCTTCGTCGACGCCGGATTCGTCACACGCATCCCGGATGTCGCCCAGACCACCGTGCCGGTCCAGCTCGGCACCGGCACGCTGAGCGGCTGGCCCATGCTGGTCTTCTGCGCCGGGCTGCTCCTGACGATCGTGCTGCTCGCCCGCAAGGTCAAGGGTGCGATCCTCATCAGCATCCTCCTGATGACCGTGGTCGCCATTGCGGTCAACGAGTTCGCCGAGGTCAAGTCCTGGGGCCTGACCGTGCCCCAGATGCCGGACGAGATCGTCGCCTCGCCGGACTTCGGGCTCCTCGGCAACTTCGACCTGTTCGGCTCCTTCGGTCAGGTGAGCGTGCTGACCGTGGTGCTCCTGGTCTTCACCCTGATCCTGTCGGACTTCTTCGACACGATGGGCACCGTCGTCGGCGTCACGGCCGAGGCCGGACTGCTCGACGAGCGCGGCCAGGTCCCGGGCCTCGGCCGGGTCCTGCTCATCGACGGCGCGGCTGCCGTCGCGGGTGGCGCGGCGTCCGCTTCCTCCGCCACGACCTACATCGAGTCGGCCGCGGGCGTCGGCGAGGGCGCACGCACCGGGTTCGCCAACATGGTCACCGGCGGCCTGTTCGCGCTCGCCCTGTTCCTCACCCCGGTCCTGACCATCGTGCCGATGCAGGCCGCGGCGCCTGCGCTGATCGCGGTCGGCTTCCTGATGATGACCCAGGTCAAGCACATCGACTGGGACCGCTTCGAGCTGGCCATCCCGGCCTTCCTGACCATCGCCGTGATGCCGTTCACGTACTCCATCACCAATGGCATCGGCGCCGGCTTCGTCGCGTACGTCGTCATCAAGGCGTTCCTCGGCAAGGCGCGCGAGGTGCACTGGCTGCTGTGGGGCACCTCGGCGCTGTTCGCGGTGTACTTCGCCATCGACCCGATCGAGCAGCTGCTCGGGGTGAAGTAGCGGGCACGGTGGGTTCCGGCCGCTGCCGGAACCCACCGTGCGTCAGCCCTTGAGCGCCGCCTTCGTCATCTTCTGCGCGATCGGCGCCGCCAGACCGTTGCCGCTGACCTCCGAGCGGGCCGCCCCCGAGTCCTCGACGACCACCGCGACCGCGACCTGCTTGCCGGTGGAGTCGTCCTTCGCGTACGAGGTGAACCAGGCGTACGGGGTGTTGCTGTTGTCCACGCCGTTCTGCGCCGTGCCCGTCTTGCCGCCCACCTCCGCGCCGTCGATCCGGGCGTTGGTGCCCGTGCCCTCCTCCACGACGGTGACCATCGCACTGCGCAGCTGCTCGGCCGTGGACTCCGACACGACCCGCTCGGTGTCGCCGTCCTCGAACTCCTGCAGCGCGGAGCCGCCGGCGTCGGTCACCTCGGAGACCATGTGCGGCGCGGCCAGCTCACCGCCGTTCGCGAGGGCCGCCGAGACCATGGCCATCTGCATCGGGGTCGCCGTCACCTCGAACTGGCCGATACCGGTCAGCGCGGTCTGCGCCTCGTCCATGCCCGTCGGGTACACGCTCTCGGCGGCCCGCACCGGCACGTCCAGCTTCCCGGTGTCGAACCCGAACGCGTCCGCCATCGCCTTCAGCTCGTCCTGCCCGAGGTCGGCGGCCGCCTTCGCGAAGACGTTGTTGCAGGAGTACTGGAGCGCGGTGCGCAGCGTGGCGTTCTCGCAGGGGGCGGAGGGGTTCTCGTTCGACAGGACCGTCGTCGTGCCCGGCAGGGTGTACGGGTCGGGGCTGTCCGTCGGCTCGTCGACCGAGTCGTACAGACCGTTGTCCAGGGCCGCCGAGGCCACCACCAGCTTGAAGGTCGAGCCGGGCGGGAGCGGCTGCCGCAGCGCCCGGTTGACCAGGGGCTTGCTCCTGTCGTCGAGCAGCTTCTGCCATGCGTCCCCGTCGGTCGTCCCGCTGATGGCGGACGGGTCGTACGACGGCGAGGACACCATGCCGAGGATCCGGCCGGTCTCCGGATCCATCGCGACGGCTGCGCCCCGGTCGTCCCCGAGCGCCTCGAAGGCCGCCTTCTGGACGTCCGGGTCGATGGTCGTCAGAACCTGCCCCGGGGCTGACTGCTCGCCCGTGAGCACCGCGGCGGGATCCTTCAGCCGGTTGTCGGTGCCGTCGAGCACATCGCTGTAGATGCCTTCGAGCTGCGTGGCGCCGTAGGCCTGTGAGCTGTAGCCCGTGACCGACGCGTACAGCTCGCCCCGGGTGTAGGTCCGCTTGTGGCGGAGATCGCCGCCCGTGGTCTCCTTCGAACCGGTGACCGGGGAACCGGCCACGATGATGTCACCGAGCGGCTGCGCGTACCGCGCGATCGTGTTCCGCCGGTTGTGTTCGTCGTCCGCGAGCGCCCGGGCCTCGTACGCCTGCACCCAGGTCGCCCGCACCAGCAGGGCGAGGACCATGAGCAGACAGAAGACCGAAGCGCGCCTGATTGTCTTGTTCATCCCGCTGGAGGACGAGCGGGGGAGCCCGGGACGTTCCCGTTCGTGTCCCTTCTCACCGTTTTCTCAGCTGCCGTGCCATCGGCCCAGGTGTGTCAGGCGTCCAGGCGCAGGAGCACCTCGTCGGTCTCCTCGCCCCTCGCCTCCGCATAGCCCCGGTCCGTGCCGGTCAGGGTGAACCCGCACTTCTGCAGCACCCGCACCGAACCGGTGTTGTCGGCCGCGGCACGCGCGTGCAGCGGACGCTCGGGCACGGCGTCGAGCATGGCCCGCAGCGCGGCGGTCGCCAGCCCCCGGCCCCACTGCGCCCTGTCCAGCCAGTAGGTCACCTCACGCTCGGCAGGCGGCCCGTACACCCCCACGCTGCCGACCACCACGTCATCCGCGAGCACCGTGCGTATGATCACCGTGTCCGAGGCGCGGATGCGCTGCCAGTGGGCGTCGAACATGGCACGGTCGGAGGGGTCGGCGCTGGTGAAGGCCGCCATCCGGGTCGCTTCCGGGTCGCTCATGAACGCGAAGAACAGGGGCAGGTCGCCGTCCCGCACCTCGCGCAGTTCGATGCGCACGGTGTCAGAGCCTCCGGGTCGCCAGGGTCAGCCGGTCGCGGGCGTCGAACAGGGCGTCCTTGACCATCTGTTCGTGCGCGGGCGTGAGCCGGGCGACCGGCACCGAGCAGCTGATCGCGTCGCGCGCCGGGGTGCGGTACGGGATCGCGACCCCGAAGCAGCGCAGTCCCAGCGTGTTCTCCTCGCGGTCCACCGAGTACCCCTGCTCGCGGATGAGGTGCAGTTCCTCGATCAGCTTCTCGCGGTCGGTGAGGGTGTGCTCCGTCAGCGCGGGCAGCGTCTCGGGCAGCATCTTGCGGACCTGCTCGTCGCTGTGGGTGGCCAGCAGCGCCTTGCCGAGCGAGGTGGAGTGGGCGGGCAGCCGGCGGCCGACGCGGGTGAACGGGCGCAGATAGTGCTGGGACTGCCGGGTGGCGAGGTACACCACGTTCGTCCCGTCCAGACGGGCCAGGTGGATGGTCTCCGTGGTGTCGTCGGAGAGCCGGTCCAGGGTGGGACGGGCGGCCGCGACCACCTCGTCACCGTCGATGTACGAGGTGCCGACGAGCAGGGCACGCACCCCGATCCCGTACCGCGTGCCCGTCGCGTCGGTCTCGACCCAGCCCAGCTCCACCAGCGTGCGGAGCAGCATGTAGAGGCTGGACTTGGGGTACCCGACGGCCTCCTGCACGGCGGCCAGTGAGTGCATACCGGGGCGCCCCGCGAAGTATTCGAGGAGCTCCACCGTCCGTACCGCTGACTTGACCTGTGTCCCACCGGACTCGGCAACCGACATCGCCCTATGCCCCTTCCAGCCATCTTGTACAACCTGCGCAACGCTGCGACTTCTTGCCAACACGGAACGCCCGGAAATAGAGTCCCCTGCATATTCACGATCAGGAACTCTGTTCAGAATACCGAACAACTCCTGATGTGTGGCAGTGGACCGGAAGGAAACACGGTGGCAGCAGCACCAGTCTGGAGTGTCGACCCCCGAACCGGGAACCCGCGTGAGCAGGTTGCGGTGGAGGCTACAGCGGAGGAGGTCGACCGCGCGGTCAGGGCCGCGCATGCCGTGCGCGACACGCTGGCCGACCGCACGGTGCGCGCCGCGTTCCTGCGTACCGCGGCCGATCTGCTCGCCGGTGCGGGGGAGCACGTCATCGAGGCCGCCGACGCGGAGACCGCGCTCGGCCCGGCCCGGCTCACCGGCGAACTCGCCCGCACGGCAGCCCAGTTGCGGGCCTTCGCGGAGGTCGTCGAGGAGGGTTCCTTCCTCGACATCCACATCGACCACGAGGACGGCAGCAGGACCCCGCCCTGGCCGGACCTGCGCCGCTACAAGATCCCGCTCGGCGTCGTCGCCGTCTACGCGGCCAGCAACTTCCCGCTCGCCTTCTCCGTCCCCGGCGGCGACACCGCGAGCGCGCTCGCCGCGGGCTGCCCGGTCGTCGTCAAGGCGCACCCCGACCACCCGGCCACCTCCGAACTCTGCGCCTCGCTCCTGCGCAGGGCCGCCGCGCAGAACGGCCTGCCCGAAGACGTGGTGACCGTGGTGCACGGCTTCGACGCGGGCGTCGAGCTGGTCAAGCACCCCCTCGTCACCGCCGCCGGGTTCACGGGCTCGATCCGTGGCGGCAGGGCACTCTTCGACGCCGCGGCGGCCCGGCCCACCCCGATCCCCTTCCACGGCGAGCTCGGCTCCCTCAACCCCGTCGTCATCACCGCGGCCGCCGCCGCGGAGCGCGGCGAGCAGCTCGGTGCCGGGCTCGGCGGCTCCATGACCATGGGCGCGGGACAGTTCTGCACCAAGCCCGGCTTCGTCTTCGCCCCGTCCGGCGAGGCCGGTGACCGACTGCTGAAGTCCCTCACCGAGACGGTCAGCGACACCGGTGCGGGCGTCATGCTCGACCACCGCATGCGGGACGCCTTCGTCGCGGGAGTGGCCGAGAGGGCGGCACTCGCGGACGTGGAGGCCCCCGTCACCCCCGGCGCGGGCAGCGAGCACACCGTCTCTGCGGGCTTCCTGACCGTCCCCGCACAGCGGCTGGCCGCCGAAGGGCCGCACGACGCGCTGCTGGAGGAGTGCTTCGGCCCGGTCACCGTCGTCGCACGCTACGACTCCGAGGACGAGATCACCGCCGTCCTCTCCCGCCTCCCCGGCAACCTCACGGCCACCCTCCAGATCGCCACCGAGGAGGCCGACGGAAGCGCCGCCGGTCTGCTCGCGGCGCTCACCCCGCTGGCCGGACGCGTCCTGGTCAACGGCTGGCCGACCGGGGTCGCCGTCGCCCCGGCCCAGCACCACGGCGGCCCGTACCCGGCCACCACCTCCACCTCGACCTCGGTCGGCGCGACGGCGATCGAGCGCTGGCTGCGCCCGGTCAGCTACCAGTCGACGCCCGAGGCGCTGCTCCCTCCGGAGCTGCGCGAGGACAACCCGCAGGGCCTGCCCCGCCGGGTCGACGGGCGCCGCGCATGACCGTGCACCTCCCCGAAGTGCCCTTTCCGCTGGAGCCGTTCGGCCCGGAGGGGTCCTGGGGGTACGAGGACGGCGTGCTGACCGGCCGGGCGGGCGCCCAGCAGGACCGCTTCGTCCCGCCGGGCGGCGACGCCCTGGAACCCGCCTCCGACGCCCCGCGCCTGCTGGGTGCCGTGCCGGAGGGAGACTTCCGGCTGGCCGCCCGGGTGAAGGTCGGCTTCGCGGGGGCGTTCGACGCGGGCGTGCTCTATCTGCACGCCGGCGAACGGGAGTGGGCGAAGCTCTGCTTCGAGCTGTCCCCGGAGCGCCCCACCATCTGCACGGTCGTCACCCGAGGCCACTCCGACGACGCCAACTCCTTCGTCGTGGACGGTGACACCGTCTGGCTGCGGCTCAGCCGCACCGGCAAGGCGTTCGCCTTCCACGCCTCCGAGGACGGCGAGAAGTGGACCTTCGTGCGCGTCTTCGCCCTCGGGGCGGAGCGTGCCCCGGTACTGGCCGGCTTCCTCGCCCAGGCGCCCACGGGCGAGGGCTGCGAGGTGGCCTTCGACCGGATCGCGTACCGGCCCGGCGGCCTCGGCGACCTGCGCGACGGCAGCTGACGACCGGCGGCGCCCACCCCCCGGCCCCGGCCGGGGGGTGGGCCCCGTTGTCCACAGCGTGAGCCAGAGGTAGCCCACGAGGCCGACGGGCGTCAGGACGCACAGCAGCCCCGTCACCAGGAACACGACGGACGGGACCCCCATCGCCCTTGCCTGCTGGGCACGCATGCGGCGAAGCACGTGAAGCCCAGCGCACCCATGGCCGATCCCCCTGTTGTTCCCGCCCGCGCGCCTGCCCGTCCGCCTGTGTCGTGGAGGAACCGTACGCAGAACCGCTCCGGGCAGGTGCGGTCGGGCCACTACGGTGCGATGAACGCCGGAGTCAGGTGGGCGGGGGCCGACAGGGCGCGGTGCGCCGCGGGCTGCTCCAGCAGCGCCTCACGGGAGGCGGGGGCGCGTCCGGGTCACGCTCGCCGGCGTCGACCGCCGGGTTGCCCAACTGGACGGCATGCACCAGTGCGTCGCCGGTGACGACGACGTCCCGGCCGCCCGGCTGCCGCAGACGGCGGCAGCCGACGGTGTCACATATCCAAGTCCAGTTCCACGTACGTGAATTAATCGTCCCGACCCGGCAACCTGAGCGCCACCTGCGGCGACCCATGAGTGCACCCCGTACTCAGTCGTACCGAGAAAGGGCCCCCATGCGCACCCCTCTCCGCAGCCGCCGAAGCCGTATCACGGCACTGGCCGCCGCCTCCGCCGTCGCGGCGCTCACCGTCGCGGTGCTCCCCCACTCCGCAGGTGCCGCCGAGTCCAGCCCCGTGGGCTTCGGCGCGGGTACCACCGGCGGTGGCAGCGCCGCCGCGGTGACCGTCAGCAGCCTCGCCGCGTTCAAGTCGGCCGTCACCGGCGACACCGCCAAGACGGTCAAGGTGAGCGGGCTCATCTCACTCAGCGGCCAGGTCGACATCGGCTCCAACACCACCGTGCTCGGCGTCGGTTCGTCCTCCGGATTCACCGGCGGTGGCCTGCGCCTCAAGAGCGAGTCGAACATCGTCATCCGCAACCTGAACATCAGCAAGCCGCTCGCCCCCTCCGACGGCATCACCGTCCAGAACTCCACCAAGGTCTGGATCGACCACAACTCCTTCTTCGCGGACCGCGACCACGACAAGGACTACTACGACGGCCTGCTGGACATCACGCACGCGTCCGACAACGTCACCGTGTCCTGGAACACCTTCAAGAACCACTTCAAGGGCAGCCTCGTCGGCCACAGCGACAGCAACGAGAGCGAGGACAAGGGCCATCTGCGCGTGACGTACCACCACAACCACTTCCAGAACATCTTCTCCCGCATCCCGAGCCTCCGCTTCGGCACGGGCCACTTCTACGACAACTACGTCGAAGGCGCGGACACCGCCGTGCACTCCCGCATGGGCGCGCAGATGCTGGTCGAGAACAACGTCTTCCGCAACACGAAGATCGCCATCACGACCAGCCGCAGCAGCGACGAGGACGGCTATGTCGTCCAGCGGGGCAACGACCTCGGCGGCGCGGCCACGGAGATCTCGCAGACGGGCTCGTTCACCACGCCGCCGTACTCGTACACGGCCGAGCCCGCCTCGTCCGTCGCGGCCTCGGTGACCGGTGGCGCGGGCGCCGGCAAGATCTGACCCGCGACGGATGAGCGAGGGGTGCGCGGCCCGGACGCGGGCGGCGCACCCCTCAGCGGTCGGCCGCGAATCGCAGGAAACGGGCCCAGTGGGCGGGGGAGACGGTCAGGTGGGGGCGGGTGACGTCCTTCGAGTCACGTACGAGGACGACGGGTCCGCCGGAGGCGACCTCGACGCACGCTCCCCCTTCGTTGGAGCTGTAGGTGCTCTTGGTCCACGTGAGGGATGCCGTCATGTCCACAGCGCCGTTGTCACTCATGCCGCTCCCAGCAACTCCATGATGACAGCGAGGGATTCGGGCGGGTTGAGTGCCTGTGCCCTGATGCTGCCGTAGCGTGCGGCCAGGATACGGACTTCGTCCGGATCGGTGACCAGACGGCTGATGTTCTGAATCTCCAGGTACGCGACCTGGGCTCGCCCCTTGGGCGTCAGAAGAATGAACGGCCCACCCATACCGGCATGCTGCTCCCGGTCGGTCGGCATGACCTGAAGCTCCAGGCTTCTCAGCCGGCCCAGTTCGAGCAGCTTCTCCAGTTGCGCCGTGTGCACTGCGGAACCGCCGATCGGCCGACGCAGCACGGCCTCCTCGATGATGCATGTCAGGATCGCCGCAGGCCATCGCGTCAGGAGCTCCTGACGAACCATGCGCGACGCGACCCGTAGTTCGATGGTCGCATCGTCCAGCAGCGGCTTGCGCATCGCGAACAGGGCACGCGCGTGGTCCTCGGTCTGCAGAAGGCCGGGCACGACATGGCTGCCGTACTCGTGGACCTCCACCGCATCCGCCTCCAGCCGCGCATAGTCCCTGAACCACGCCGGATGCTTCACCCGCGCCCGGGCCTTCGCCCGGGCGACGTCCTCCGTTGCGGCCCGCAGCAGCCCGCCCGCATCCAGCGCGTCGTCCGCGCAGCGTCCAGGAACTCCGGCTGCGGCGTCCTGCGTCCGCCCTCCAGCGAGCGGACCAGGTCCTCGCTGTAGCCGAGCCGCTCACCGAGTTCCCGCTGGGTGAGCCCCGCCCGTTCACGGAGCAGCCTGACCTGGCGGCCGATCACCCGGAACAGGTCCGTCGCACCCTCCGAGTCGTCGTTCTCCCCGATCGCGTCCGTCAGCCCCATCGCCGGCCCCGTTCGTCCCGCGTGCCGCACGGCGGACGACCGGTACCGATCACCACCCGCACCGGTACACGCACGCTGCGTACCGTAGTCACTCCTGGTCAGCGTACGGTCACCCGGCCACGCTGAGTGGCGTGAAGAGCGAATCCGTACACACAGGCATGCGCCGACCGGTAACACCCGCACCACAGTTCACGCAGCTGCTGAGCGCCACCCGGCGGGGTGCGCGCCTCGCCCGGCTGCTCGCCGTGGAGCAGCTCGCCGCCTGGGGGTGGCCGCGCGGCGGCGAACCCATCGACGCGGCCGCGCTCGTCGTCGCCGAACTGGCGGCCAACGCCGTGCGGCACGGGCGGCTGGAGGGGCGGGGTTTCCGGCTCGGGCTCGTACTCCTGCCGGGTGCGCGGTTGCGCATCGAGGTCACGGACCCGCGTGGTGAACGGGCCCTGGCCCCGTCCGGCGGGGGGTGCGGGCTGGTCATCGTCGACGCGCTCGCTGTGGACTGGGGCGTGAGGCCGTTCCCGCCCTCGGGGAAGACGGTCTGGGCGGAGATCGGAATCAGGTGACGACCACGGTGTTCTGGCAGGCGGTCAGCAGCCAACGGCCGTCGTCCTGCTTGGAGATGACGTAGAGCGGTGCGCCCTCGCTCTCCTCGCCCAAGGCCAGGTAGCGCTGACGGACCTTGACCGCCGCGACGTCGGGGCGGATGAACAGGACGTGGGCGACCTCGTAGGTGACCCTGCCGTCCCAGTTCGAGGCGGGGAGCACCTCGCGGGTGAATTCCGAGATGGCGTCGCGGCCGACGAGGACCTTGCCGTGGGCGGTCGTCCAGATCGCGTCCGGGTGGAAGAGGCCGAGGAACTCCTCGGGGTCCTTGGCCTGCTGGGAGTGCTCGACGGTGGCGACGAGCCGGCTGATCGCTTCGAGGTCAGCCGCGCGGGACGTGGATTGCGTAGTCATGGGAGACATCGTCGGACCTCAAGTCTGATTGAGGTCAAGGGGAGATCGTCACAGGGGCGGGAAAATCGCTTCGGGCGCCGAGGGGTTGCCTCTACCGTGCCCGGATGGCCACTCAGGTGATTGTGTTGAACGGCGGGTCCAGCTCGGGCAAGTCCGGGATCGTCCGGTGTCTGCAGGCGGTACTGCGGGATCCGTGGCTCGCCGCGGCGGTCGACTCGCTGATCGAGGCGATGCCCGCGTCCATGCAGACATCCGACGCGGGAATCGAGTTCGCCGCGGACGGCGGGGTGACTGTCGGCGCGCAGTTCCGGGAGCTGGAGGCGGCGTGGATGGAGGGGGTGGCCGCGATGGCCCGTGCGGGCGCCCGGATCATCGTCGACGACGTCTTCCTCGGCGGAGCGGCGTCCCAGGAGCGGTGGCGGAAGGCCCTGGGCGGACTGGACGTGCTGTGGGTCGGCGTCAGGTGCGAGGGTGAGGTCGCCGCGGCCCGCGAGGTCGCCCGCGGGGACCGTGCCCAGGGGATGGCCGCCCTGCAGGCGGAGACGGTCCACCGGGGCGTGGTCTACGACCTCGAGGTCGACACCACGCACACGGAGTCCCTGGACTGTGCGCGGGTTGTCGCCGCGCGGGCCGGGTGACCGCAACGCCACCGGGATCGCGCGGCGCCGTCACCGGACCCGGCGGGCCGTGCTGCTCGCACCGTCGAGCGACTCACGGATGATGTCCGCGTGCCCCGTGTGCTGGGCCGTCTCCTGGAGGAGGTGCAGCGGGATCCGGCGCACCGGCCAGTGGTGCACGACGCCCGGCTCCCAGGGTGCCTCCGGCAGGTGTACCTCCGTGGCAGGGTCCGCCTTCGAGACGGCCTCGTCGGTGGCGCGCGCGGCCTCCTCGTAGGCGGTGCGCAGACCGGCGGTCGTCGCGCCTTCCGGTGCCAGGTACTGGGTCATGTCCCCATGCCGTCCGGGGGCCGGCCGGGGGTGTCGGTCAGGATGTGCGTCCAGACCCGCTCGCCATGGGTGAGGTGGTTGAGGATGCCTCCGAGCGCCAGCTCGCTCACGGTGGACGCTCCGCGACCTGCGTGTCCGTGATGTCCTGCACGGTGATGAGGAGGAGTCGCCGCGCATCGTGCAGAGCGGTCAGGACGCCCTCGGTCTCAGGTGTCATGCGGACAGGCCAGGAAGCCATCAGGTCAGGTTCCGGCCCCATGGGCACCTGGGAATCAGCCGTCGCCCTTGAACGTTGAACGGGCGGCGGAGGGTGGCTCCGCACCCGTACGGCAGAGCTGGAGAGAAGAAGAGTCATGCGCGTCGAGATCTGGAGCGACATCGCCTGCCCCTGGTGCTACATCGGGAAGGCGCGCTTCGAGAAGGGCCTGGCCGAGTTCGCCCACCGTGACGAGGTCGAGGTGGTGCACCGCTCCTTCGAGCTCGACCCCGGGCGTGCGAAGGGCGACACCGACAAGGTGATCGACATGCTGGCGCAGAAGTACGGGCGCACCCTCGAGGAGGCCCGCGGCATGGAGGCCAATGTCGCGGCGAACGCGCAGTCCGAAGGGCTCGGCTACCGCTCCGAGGGGCGTGACCACGGCAGCACCTTCGACATCCACCGGCTGCTGCACCTGGCCAAGGCGCGCGGTCGCCAGGACGAGCTGCTGAGCCTCGCCTACCGGGCGAACTTCGCCGAGGAGCGCTCGGTCTTCGACGACGCGGTACTTGCCGACCTCGCCGAGGAGGCGGGACTCGACCGGGAGGAGGCCCTGGCGGTGCTGGCCGACCCCGCGGCGTACGCCGACGAGGTGCGGGCCGATGAGCGCGAGGCGGCCGAGTTGGGCGCGAACGCGGTGCCGTTCTTCGTGTTCGACCGGCGCTACGGAATCTCCGGCGGCCAGCCCTCCGAGGTCTTCGTCCAGGCCCTGGAGCGGGCGTGGAAGGACCGTCCGGTCAGCGCGCTCACCACCCTCGGCGACGCCGAGGCCTGCGACGCGGACGGGGCCTGCGAGGTCCCCCAGGGCGCCTCCGACCGCCACGCATAAGCACTTCTTGGGTCCGCCCCTCAACTCTTCGTGATTGACGAGGGGTTGAGGGGAAGACAGGCTGGACACATGGAGACGTCTACGATTCACCAGGTCACAGCCGCCGAGTTCGCACCGGAGACCACCTACCTCAACACGTCCAGCTGCGGTCTGCTGCCCCGCCGGACCGTCGAGGCGGTCAAGGAACTGGCCGACGACAACGCCACGGGCCGCCGGGCCGGTGCGGGCAGCTTCGAGTCGGTGGACGCCGCACGGGCCGGCTTCGCCCGGCTCGCCGGTGTCGGTCCCGACCGGGTAGCCACCGGCGGCTCCGTCGCCGCCCATGTGGGGCTCGTCGCGGCCTCGCTGGCGCCGGGCTCCGAGGTCCTCGCCCCGGAGGGCGAGTTCAGCTCGGTCGTCAGCCCGTTCGCCGTCCGCGGTGATCTGAAGATGCGGTACGTCCCGCTGGAGGAGCTCGCCGAGTCCGTACGGCCGGAGACCGCGCTCGTCGCCTTCTCCGCCGTCCAGTCCGCCGACGGCAGGGTCGCCGACCTGGACGCGGTCCGGGCGGCAGCCACCGCGCACGGCGCGCGGACCCTCCTCGACGCCAGCCAGTCCGCGGGCTGGCTGCCGCTGGACGCCGGGGCCTACGACTACACGGTCACCGGAGGCTTCAAGTTCCTGCTCTGCCCCCGGGGCGCGTCGTTCCTGACCGTGACCGAGGAGGCGCAGGAGACGATTCCCGTGCTGTACGCGGGCTGGGTCTCCGCCGAGGACCGCTGGAACAGCACGTACGGGCCGGTCGAGCAACTGGCCGTCACCGCACGGCGCTTCGACGAACCGGCCGCCTTCCTCGCGTACCACGGCGCCGAGCACTCCCTGGAGCTGCTCGCGGAGGTCGGGGTCGACGCGCTGTACGCCCATGCCACCGGGCTCGCCGCACTCTTCCGGGACGGGCTGGCCGGGATCGGGCACGAGGCGGTACCGGGGGAGTCGGCGATCGTCGCCGTGCCGGGACTCGGCGGCCGCCTGGACGAGCTGACGCGGGCGGGGGTCATGGTCTCGGACCGGGCGGGGAACCTGCGGGCGGCGTTCCACCTGTACAACACCGAGGCCGACGTGGACCGTGCGCTGGACGTGCTCTCGGGCTGAAGCGGCCCGGCCGAACCGGTCACTCCGTGCCGGGGCACCCCTCGGTCTCCCGGCAGAGGTTCGCCTCGACCTTGGCCAGGAGCCTGGCCAGCTCGGTACGCTCCGCCGGGTCCAGCCCCGCCAGTGTGTGCTCCTCCAGGCTGGACCAGGCGTCGCGCACGGAGGTGTGGAGCCCGCAGCTGTCCGCGGTGGCCTCGACCAGGACGGCCCGCCGGTCGTCGGGGTCGGGGCAGCGGCGCACATGCCCGGCCTGGTCGAGCCGCTGGAGCATCTTGGTGACGGTGGACGGGTCGAGGTCCACGGCCTTGATGAGCTCCGACTGGCGGACCGCCCCGCCGTCCCACAGGTGCATCATCAGGAGTTCCTGGCCGGGATAGAGGCCGAGCCCCTTGAGCAGCCTGCCCGCCGCGATGCGGTGCAGCCTGGCGATGCGCGAAACGGCATGGCTGACGGGGCCGCCGCGGGCGGCGCTGGGCAGCGCCTCGGCACAGACGGGATCTGCGGGGGCCGTGCTGTCGGCCTTCATCGGGACTCCTCGGGGCGGTGGTGCTGCCCGGTCGTTTCCGCTGCCGGGTCCGCGACGTCGCCTGGTCCATGACGTCTCCATGAACTTTACCTTGGCCGACCAACTAATGGGTTACAGTGCGGCGGAGATAATTACTTGGCCGACCATGTAAATTTCACGGGAGCTTCCATGACCACCGTGTTCGACCCCATCGACCTCTCCGGAACACAGCTCGCCAACCGCATCGCGCTCGCCCCGATGACCCGCAGCCGGGCCGGTCACGGCGGTACGGCCACCGATCTCGTCGTCGAGTACTACACCCAGCGGGCTTCGGCCGGACTGATCATCACCGAGGGCATCCAGCCGTCGGTGGTGGGACAGGGCTACCCCGCGACCCCCGGACTGCACAGTGCCGAGCAGGTCGCCTCGTGGCGCAGGGTCACCGACTCCGTCCACGAGGCCGGCGGGCGCATCTTCGCCCAGATCATGCACGCGGGCCGGATCGGCCACCCCGTACTGCTGCCGGACGGACTCACCCCGGTCGCCCCCTCCCCGGTCGCGGCGCCCGGCCAGGTCTACACGCAGGTGGGCCCGAAGGACTTCGTCGAGCCGCGCGAGCTGACCGACGCCGAGATCCGGGCGACCGTCGGGGACTTCGCCACGGCCGCCCGCAACGCCGTCGACGCGGGCTTCGACGGGGTCGAGCTGCACGGCGCCAACGGCTACCTGATCCACCAGTTCCTCGCACCGAACACCAACCTGCGCACCGACGAGTGGGGCGGCTCAGAGCAGGCCCGCATCCGGTTCGCCGTCGAGGTGACCAAAGCCGTCGTCGCCGAGATCGGCGGGGAGCGCACCGGGCTGCGCATCTCGCCCGGAAACCCGTACAACGGCATCGAGGAGCCCGCTCCCGACGCCGTCTACACCGCGCTCGTCGCGGAGCTCGAACCGCTCGGGCTCGCCTATCTGCACATCCTGGAGGAGGCCGAGATCCGTGAGCTGACACTCGCGCTGCGCAAGCAGTTCTCCGGAACGGTGGTCCTCAACGTCTTCACCGACGGGCCGACCGGACCGGAGCACCACACGGTGATCGACGACGGGATCGCGGACCTCATCTCCTACGGCGCGCTCTTCCTCGCCAACCCGGACCTGCCGGCCCGCCTGAAGGCCGGCGGGCCGTTCAACACTCCGGACCCGTCGACGTTCTTCGGCGGCGGGGCGAAGGGCTACACCGACTACCCGGCGCTGCAGGACCGGTAACCGGCCTGCTGTCACACCGCGTGCTCCGGCCCCCTGACGGGCTTCGGCCCGCCAGGGGCGACGCGTGTGATCACCGAGAGGTGCGGGGCCCGCCCGACGACATCACGCCGAGTCCCGGCGGACCAGTTCGGTGGGCAGGATCACCGCCGCCGGGTCCTCCCCGCCGATCTGCGCCAGCAGCACCCGTACCATCTCGGAGCTGATCCGGTCCCACGGCTGACGGACCGTCGTCAGAGCGGGACGGGCCGCGAGCGCCGCGGGCGAGTCGTCGAAACCGCCGACCGCGATGTCCTGCGGCACCCGTCGGCCCGCCTGCTCCATGGCGGTCAGCACCCCCTGCGCCATCAGGTCGGACGCCACGAACACCGCGTCGATGTCCGGTGCGCGCTCCAGCAGGAGCGATGCCGCGGCCTGACCGCCCGCACGGCTGTAGTCGCCCGGCACGACCAGCGCCTCGTCGAAGGGCAGCCCGCACTCGGCGAGCGTCTCGCGGTAACCCGCCAGCCGCTCCACGCCGCCGGGGGTGTCCAGCGGGCCGGTGACCGTGGCGATCCGGCGGCGCCCGGACTCGTGCAGGAACCGCACCATGTCCCGTGCGCCGTCCCGGTCGGCCGCCGCCACGTAGCTGACCTTCGATCCCTGCCCGAGCGGCTTCCCGCAGGCGACCAGCGGCACGCCCGCCTCGTGCAGCTGGGCGGCGACCGGGTCGCCCGAGTGGCTGGACACCAGCAGCACCCCGTCGACGTGCCCGGCGATGTACCGCATGTTCCGGCGGCGCTCCGCCTCCGTACCCGCGATCATCAGCAGCAGCGGGATGTCGTGCGCGGCGAGCGCCGTGGTGCAGCCGCGCAGCAGGACGTTGAAGTTCGGGTCCTCGAAGAACCGCTCCTGCGGTTCGGTCAGCAGGAACGCCACGGAGTCGGAACGGCCGGTGATCAGCGACCGGGCGTGCCGGTTCACGGTGTACCCGGTCTTGTGTATGGCGGAGTTGACCGCGTCGAGCGCGGCGGGGCTGACGTTGTGGCCGCCGTTGAGCACGCGGGAGACCGTGCCCCGGGATACTCCGGCCTCCCGTGCGACATCGTGGATCGTCGGCGGCCGGCGCCGTCCCGCGCCGTTCTGTTCTGTGCGGCTCATGGTGCATGATCTTTCATCAAGGGGAGCCCTGTTGAGGAGCTGTCAGGACTTTACGGCGCCGGAGAGCAGGTCGAGGCTCCAGAACCGCTGGATCACGAGGAACAGGGCGATGAGCGGGATGATCGCCAGCAGGGCGCCCGTGATGACCAGCGTGTACAGCGCCGGGGTGCTCGAACCCTGCTGGAGCAGGGTGTAGAGCCCCAGGGTCACCGGGAACTTCTCGTCGTCACCGAGCATGATGTACGGGAGCAGGAAGTTGTTCCAGACAGCCACGAACTGGAACAGGAACACCGTCACCAGTCCCGGCAGCATCATCGGCAGCGCGATGGTCCGGAAGATCCGCCACTCGCCGCCGCCGTCCATGCGCCCGGCCTCGATCACATCGGCCGGCACGGCCGCCGCGGCGTAGATCCGGGCCAGGTAGACGCCGTACGGGGAGAGGATCACCGGCAGCAGCACCGACAGGTAGGAGTCGGTCATGTCCGCCTTGGCCAGCAGCAGGTACTGCGGTACGGCGAGGATCACCGGCGGCATCAGCACCCCGGCCAGCAGGATGTTGAAGACGGTCTCCTTCCCGCGGAAGCGGTACACGGCCAGCGCGTACCCCGAGACCGCGGACACCGCCGTGGACAGCAGGGCGCCCACCCCGGCGTAGAAGGCCGAGTTGGCCATCCACTTCCAGTACACGCCGTCCCGGTACGCCGTCAGGTCGGCGACGTTGTCGGAGAAGCCGGAGCCGGGCAGGAAGGTGAAGGTGGAGAACAGCTCGCTGCCGGACTTGGTCGAGGCGACCAGGACCCAGACGACGGGCAGCAGGCAGTACAGCGCGCCGAAGAGCAGCGCGGCCGTCGGGACGAGCGGAAAACGGCGGGGGCCGGTGGCAAGGGACTGCGTACTCATCGGGAGTCTCCCTGCTTCGTACGGGAGTTGGCCGCCTTGAGGAAGCCGAAGGACAGGGCCAGCGTGGCCAGGGCGATGATGACCGCCTGCGCCGCCGCCGCGTAGATGTCGTTGTTGACGAAGGCGTCCTGGTAGACCTTCATCAGCGGACTCCAGGTGGTGGAGAGCGAGTTGGTCAGCGGCTTCAGCGTGGTGGGCTCGCTGAACACCTGGAGCGTCGCGATGATCGAGAAGAAGAAGGTCAGGATCAGCGAGGGCGCCACCATCGGGATCTTGATCCGCAGCGCGATCTGCAGCTGCGAGCAGCCGTCGAGGCGCGCGGCCTCGAAGATCTCGACGGGGATCGCCCGCAGCGACGTGTAGATCACGATCATGTTGAATCCGGTGCCGCCCCACACCGCGATGTTGGCCAGGGAGAGGTACAGCGGGCCGCCGTCCAGGAGGTCCGGCTGCGGCAGCCCCGCCTTGTCGAGCAGGTAGAGGAAGGGGCTGACGTCGGGCAGGTACAGGAAGCCCCACATCAGCGCGGCGATGACACCAGGGATCGCGTACGGCAGGAAGATCGCCAGCCGGGTGAAGCCGCGCAGCCGGACCCGTTCGGTGTCCAGCAGCAGGGCGAACAGCAGGGCCAGCCCGAGCATCACGGGGACGACGATCGCGCCGTACCCGAGGATGCGCAGCGCTCCGTGCAGCAGCTCCGAGTCGGAGAGCGCGTCGGTGTAGTTGGCCGGTCCCGCCCAGATCTCGTCCCTGGCGCCCTTGCCCAGGCCGAGCCCCTTGACCTCGGTCCTGCGGAAACTCAGGTAGAGCGCGTACCCGATGGGCAGGGCGAAGAAGAGGAGGAAGAGGACGGTCGCGGGTATCAGGAAGGCGTACGGGGCGCTCTTGACCCCGTACGGCCTCCTGCGGGGTGCGCGTGTCACTCGGAGACTCCGAAGCCCTGCTTCTTGAGGTCGGCGACGGTGGCGTCCTGCATCGCGGTCAGCGCGGGACCGAAGTCCGACTTGTTCTTGGCGGCCTGCGCGAAGTTGTCCTTGAAGGCGGTGTACGCGACGTTGACGTTCGGCCCCCACGCGGCGGGCGCGGTGCCCTGGGCGATCCTGGCGGCCTCGGTGTAGAAGTCGGGCTGGTTGGAGAAGTAGTCCGGGGCCTGGGCGAGCGCCCCACCGGTCTGGGCGGCCGTCGCGGCGGGGTAGATGCCGCTCTCCTTGACGAGGGCGGCGAGCGCGGCCGGGTCCGTGTTCAGCCACTTCGCGAACGTGGCCGCGGCCTTCTTGTTCTTGGAGTCATTGGTGACCGCGGTGGAGGAGCCGCCCCAGCTGCCGGTGACGTTCTCGCCGGCCGTCCACTGGGGGAGCGGGGCCATCGCCCACTTGCCCTTCGTCTCCGGCGCCGCCGTGGTCAGGGTGCCCGGCGCCCAGACGGCGCTGACCCAGGCCACCTGCTTGCCGGTGTTGAGCGCCTTGTTCCAGGCCGGGGTGTACATCGGCTGGTTGTCGATGGCGCCCTCCTTGACGAGGCCGCCCCAGAAGTCGGCGACCTTCTGCGTGGCGGGGTCGTCGATCGCGACCTTCCACTTGTCGCCGCCGGTGGTCCACCACTGGGCGCCGGCCTGCTGGGCGAGGCCCGCGAAGAGGCCCGAGTCGTTGGAGGAGAAGGTCGTGAGGTCCTTGTCCGGCGCCTTCTTCTTCAGCGCGCGGGCGGTCTCGGCGAACTCGTCCCAGGTGGTCGGCACGGTCAGGCCGTACTGCTTGAAGAGGTCCTGGCGGTAGTAGAACATCAGCGGGCCCGAGTCCTGCGGCAGGGCGTACAGGGCGTCGGAGCCCAGGGTCGTCTGCTGCCAGACCCCGTCCGCGAAGGCGCTCTTCGCGTCGCCCGCCTCCTTGGATATGTCGGCGAGGACGTCGTTGGAGACCAGGGTGGGGAGGGCCTGGTACTCGGCCTGGACCAGGTCGGGGGCCTTGTGCGCCTTCGCCGCGGTGATGATCTTGGTGACGAGGTCGTCGCCCGACGCCTGCTTCTTCACCGTGACCGTGATGCCGGCTTCCTTGCCCGGTCCCTTGTTCCAGATGTCCGCGACCTTGTCCAGGCCGGGGGCCCAGGCCCAGTAGGTCAGCGAGGCGGGCCCGGAGGCGGCCGGCTCGTCGCCCCCGTCGTCCGAGGAGCCGCAGCCCGAGAGCAGGGCGCCGGCGGCGAGTGCGGCTGCGGTGGTCACCGCGACGGAGCGGTATTTCATGGGTTTCTCCCCTGACGAGACGGGCGGGCGCATCGGCGGACCGGCCGATCGGACGCTGTGAGCGTTCACAGTAGAGAAACGAAACCGACACTTGTCAATGGTTGTTGCTGTGCGGTTATGTTGGGCCTGCGTCGCCACGAGTGTGTGTGCACGTTCCCAGAAGTTGTTCCAAAGAGCCAGGAGACGTCCATGCCGCACTCAGCGCCCGCTGCCACCCCGATCGGTCTGCACAAGCTGGCCTTCGGCGGCGACTACAACCCCGAGCAGTGGCCCGAGGAGGTCTGGCACGAGGACGTGCGCCTGATGCGGGAAGCCGGCGTCACCATGGTCAGCGTCGGGATCTTCTCCTGGGCGCTGCTGGAACCCGAGCCGGGCAGCTACGACTTCGGATGGCTCGACCGCCTCCTGGACCTGCTGCACGTCAACGGCATCCGCGCCGACCTCGGCACCCCCACCGTGGCCCCGCCCGCCTGGTTCTACCGCGCCCACCCCGAAGCCCTCCCGGTCAGCCGCGACGGGGTCCGCCACGCCTTCGGATCACGCGGCGCGATCTGCCACAGCTCGGCCCCGTACCGTGCGGCCGCCGCGAACATCACCGAACAGCTCGCCCGCCGGTACGCGAAACACCCGGCCCTCGCGATGTGGCACGTCCACAACGAGTACGGCGTCCCCGTCAGCGCCTGTTACTGCGACAACTGCGCCGCCCACTTCCGCCGCTGGCTCACCGATCGGCACGGCTCCGTCGAAGCGGTCAACGAGGCCTGGGGCACCAACTTCTGGGGCCAGCGCTACCGCACCCTCGACGAGATCGACCCGCCCCGCACCACCCCCACGGTGGGCAATCCCGCCCAGCAGCTGGACTACGCCCGCTTCGCCGACGCCACGATGCGCGAGAACTTCACCGCCGAACGCGACATCCTGCACCGGCTCGCCCCCGGCGTCCCCGTCACCACCAACTTCATGACCGCCCTCAGCCAGTGCGACTCCGTCGACTACTGGGCCTGGGGCCGCGAGGTCGACATCGTCACCAACGACCACTACCTGATCACCGACGGCCGCCGCACCCACGTCAACCTCGCCATGGCGGCCGACCTCACCCGCTCCGTGGCGGGCGGCGCCCCCTGGCTGCTCCTGGAGCACTCCACCAGCGGCGTCAACTGGCAGCCCCGCAACCCCGCCAAGCGCCCCGGCGAAATGGCCCGCAACAGCCTCGCCCACGTCGCCCGCGGCTCCGAGGGCGCGATGTTCTTCCAGTGGCGCCAGTCCCGGCGCGGCGCCGAGAAGTTCCACTCCGCGATGGTTCCGCACGCCGGCACCGACTCCCGTGTCTGGCGGGAAGTGACGGCGCTCGGTGCGGGCCTCGGCCTGCTGGAGGGCATCCGGGGCACCCGTACCGTCGCCGACGCCGCGATGCTCTGGGACTGGCAGTCCTGGTGGGCGCAGTCCCTGGAGTGGCGCCCCAGCGAGGACCACGACGCCCGCGAGCGCGCCGACACGTTCTACGCCTCGCTCTACGACCGCCACCTCACCGTGGACTTCGCCCACCCGGACGCCGACCTGTCCGCGTACCCCCTCGTCGTCGTCCCCGCCCTCTACCTCGCCACCGAGGAGACCGGCCGCAACCTGCGCCGCTACGTCGAGAACGGCGGCACCCTCGTCGTCTCGTACTTCTCCGGCATCGTCGACACCCACGACGCCGTGCACCCCGGCCCCTACCCGGGCGCGCTGCGGGACGTCCTGGGCCTGACGATCGAGGAGTTCTCCCCGCTCGGCGAAGGCGAGAACGTCCGCCTGATCACTCCCGAGGGCGCACCCGAAGGACCGGAACTGACCGGCGACCTCTGGACGGACGTGGTGATCCCGCGCGGCGCCGAGACCCTCTGGTCCTACGCCGACGGCATCCCGGGCGGCCGCCCCGCCGTCACCCGCAACAGGCTCGGCAAGGGCACCGCCTGGTACGTCTCCACGCGGCTCTCCGGCCCCCACCTGGACGCCGTCCTGGACCGTGCCTGCGCCGACGCCGCCATCACACCGCGCGTCGGCCTCGCCCATGACGTCGAGATCGTACGGCGCACCGGGGACGACGGCACGTACCTCTTCGCGATCAACCACACCGGCACCGACACCGAGGTGGCGCTGGACGCCCCCGGCACCGAACTCCTCACCGGCGAGCCCGCCGCCCACTCCCTCGCCGTCCCGGCGGGCGCGGTGCGCGTCGTACGGCTCGACGGCTGAGGCGCACCGAGAACCCCCGCAGGACCCGCACACACATCCCCCGTTACCCCGCACAACTGTCGAAGGGACATCGACGATGTACGGAACGACGCACACCCGCAGAGCCGCAGGAACGGTGGCCGCACTCTCCGGCCTGCTGTTCGCCGCCCTCCCCGCCCAGGCCGCCCACGCGGCCACCACCCCCGCCAACCCCGGTTTCGAATCGGGCAGCACCGGCTGGTCGACCTACTCGGCGGGCGGGCAGTCCGCCGCCTCCTTCACCGAGGCGGGCGGCCACGCAGGCAGCACCAGGCTCAGCCACTGGTCCGCCTCGGCGTACAAGGTCGAGACCTACCAGTACCTCTCCGGTCTCACCGACGGCACGTACACCCTCAGCGCCTGGGTCCGTTCCGGCGGCGGCCAGAACTCCGCCTACATGGCCCTGCGCAACTGCGGCGGCGCCGAGCAGCGCACCGACCTGCCGCCCACCGCCAACGGCGCCTGGATCCGGCTCGTCACCTCCGTCAAGGTGACCGGAGGGGCCTGCACGATCAGCCTCAACTCCGACGCGCACGCGGGGGAGTGGGCCAACTTCGACGACATCACCTTCACCCGGGGCACCACCGGGCTGAGCGTCAAGGGCGGTGACCTCTCCACCCTCCCGAAGAACGAGGCGCACGGCGCCACGTACCGCAACGCGAGCGGTACGGCCGGCGACGCGATGACCATCCTCAAGAACTCCGGGATGAACTACGTGCGTCTCAAGGTCTGGGTGAACCCGGCCGACGGCTACAACAACAAGGCCCGTGTGCTCGCCATGGCCAAGCGCGCCAAGGCACTCGGCATGAAGACGCTCATCGACTTCCACTACTCCGACGCCTGGGCCGACCCGGGCAAGCAGAACAAGCCCGCCGCCTGGGCCGGCCACAGCTACAGCCAGCTCCGCACCGACGTCTACAGCCACACATACGACGTGCTGAACGCGCTGAAGGCCCAGGGCACCACCGCCGACATGGTGCAGATCGGCAACGAGACCAACGCCGGAATGCTGTGGCCCGAGGGGTCCACGGACAACTGGTCCCAGCTGGCCGGCCTCCTGACCTCCGGGGCGAACGCCGCCAAGGCCGTCTCCTCCGGTACGAAGGTGGCGCTGCACCTCGCCAAGGGCGGCGACAACGCCGGCACCCGCTGGTGGTTCGACAACGCCGTGTCGCGGGGCGTCCCCTTCGACGTCATCGCCCTCTCCTACTACGGCTACTGGCACGGCTCGCTGTCCGAGCTGCAGACCAACCTCGACGACACCGCCTCCCGGTACGGAAAGCCGGTGCTGGTCGCCGAGACCGCGTACGCCCACACGCTCGCGGACGACGACGGCCTGGAGAACAACGTGGCCACCGCCTCCCAGCTGGTCACCGGCTACCCGGCGACGCCGGCCGGCCAGGCCGCCAACCTCCGCGACGTCATGAACGTCGTCGAGGCCGTCCCGAACGGCCGCGGGCTCGGCGCCGTCTACTGGGAGCCGTCCTGGACCGCGGTCACCGGCAGCGGCTGGGACCCGGCCGACCCCTCTTCGGGCAACGCGTGGGAGAACCAGGCGGTGTTCGACTACGACGGGAAGCTGCTCCCGGCGGCGAGCTGGTTCTCGCACCGGTAGGGGTTACAGGGGCGCGCCGTGCCACTTCCACGAGGTGACACGGTCGCGGCCCGGGAGTTCGGCGCGGCCGGTGGACCAGAGCAGGACGGCCCACCGGTCCTCGTCGTCCGGCGCACCGGGGAAGAGCCGGGCCAGCACCCGGTCGCACAGATCCGCGGGCGGCGCCCAGGACAGGGACAGGCCCTCGGCGATGTCGTGGGTGTGCACGAGGGTCTCCACGATGCCCATCGCGGCGAAGCCCTCCGGGTCGGAGAGCCCGAACACATGGTGCGAACGGACGTCCGCCGGAGTCGTCCGCACCATCGCCGTGAGCAGGGCGCCGCTCGCCTCCAGGGTCTGCAGCAGCCCGGCGGACCCGGCCGCCGGATCCGCGAAGATCGAGTTCGCCGGGCCGCCCTCGCGCTCCGCAGCCCACCGATAGGGCACTTCGGTGCCCGTCGGCGGCTTCCGGGGGCCGAGCTGGACCGCGTACGCGAAAAGATCGTCGCTCAGGTGCTCGACGGTCTCCCAGCAGCTCCACTCCAACGACCCCGCCGGTGCGTGCCAGTTGTCCGCCGGGGACTCCTTGAGGACGTCGACCGCGAGATGCACGGCCCGTGCCACGTCGTCCGCGGAGACCGGCATCCGGGTCCCGCTCAACGCCGCGCGCTCGGCGGCGCTGCACTCCACGCAGAACTCGTTGCCCTCGGGGTCGGCCATCGTCGCCCAGCCCCGCCCGTTGGGCTTGCGGTGGTCGGCGACCAGCGTGGCACCGAGAGCGAGCAGCCGCTCGACCTCCGCGTCACGGCTGCGGTCGTCGGGGCGCAGATCGAGGTGGACGCGGTTCTTGGTGCGTTTGGGTTCGGGAACCGTGACGAAGAGCAGTGCGGCACGAGGCGTCTCGACGAGCGCCTCGGGGTCCCCGGGCTCGTCGTCGTCGGACACGGAGGAACCGAGGACCTCGGCCCAGAAACCGGCCAGCTCGTAGGCGTCGGCGCAGTCGATGGTGACGTGCTGTACGAGGGATGTCATGGGCGCCACCCTCTCCGCTGACCCGGTCCGAGGTCCAGCGACGTGAACGGACGGGGTGGGGCCCGCGGTGGTGGACGCCGGTGGCGCTCCTCGTTCCCGTCAGCCGAGGATCTCGGCCGCCTTGGTCATCGGCCCCCCTGCGTCACCGGTGTTCATCGTTCCCGCCGGTTCGAACAGCAGGATCGCGGTCTCCTCCTCGGCCACGGGGCAGTGTTCGACACCGCGGGGCACCACGAACAACTCGCCGGGCTCCAGCACCACATCGGTATCCCTGAGCCGGATCGTGAGCCGCCCGCTGATGACCAGGAACAGTTCATCGGTGTCCTCGTGGGAGTGCCAGACGAACTCCCCTTTCAATTTGGCCAGTTTGACCTCGTAGTCGTTGAGGACAGCTACCTTCTTCTGCGACCACAGGTCGCTGAACTGCGAGAGCTTGTCAGCGAGGTTGACAGGAAGAGCGGACATGGACACAGGGAGTCCTTCCTCGAGGGACGGCGGCCTCTCAGGTGGCCGCCCGGCGTCACGAGCCTGCCGTGCTCGGGCTCCGCACGTCTTGTACGTTCCTGGCAATGGCCGAAGAACGCCGGAGGGGCGGGACGCGTGACGCGACCCGCCCCTCCTGACCGTCGTACGTCCCTACTTCACCGGCGTGAAGTCGCGCGCCCCGATGAACTCGGGGCGGCGGATCGGAGCCGCGAAGGGCTCCTCGGCCGTGTTCTCCACGCTGTTGAACACGATGAAGACATTGCTGCGCGCGTACGGGGTGATGTTGTCCCCCGAGCCGTGCATGCAGTTGCAGTCGAACCAGGTCGCCGAACCGGCCCTGCCCGTGAAGAGCCTGATGCCGTGCCGGTCGGCCATCTTCGTCAGCGCCTCGTCGGACGGGGTGCCGGCGTCCTGCATCTGCAGTGACCTCTTGTAGTTGTCCTTCGGCGTCTCGCCCGCACAGCCGAGGAACGACTTGTGCGAACCGGGCATGATCATCAGCCCGCCGTTGGTGTCGTAGTTCTCGGTCAGCGCGATCGAGACGGACACCGTCCGCATGTTCGGCAGGCCGTCCTCGGCGTGCCAGGTCTCGAAGTCCGAGTGCCAGTAGAAGCCCGAAGCACCGAAGCCCGGCTTCACGTTGATCCGGGACTGGTGGACGTACACGTCCGAGCCGAGGATCTGACGGGCCCTGCCCACCACGCGCTCGTCGCTCACGAGCCGGGCGAAGACCTCACTGAGCTTGTGGACCTCGAAGACGGACCGCACGCTCTGCGACGTCGGCTCGATGATCGAGCGCTCGTCGGCACGGACCGCGGGATCGGCGATGAGCCGTTCCAGCTCGGCGTGGTAGCCGGCCACCTCGTCGTCCGTGATGATCTGGTCGACGGTGAGGAAGCCGTCCTGCTCGAAGCCCTGTAGGTCCTTCGCGGCGACGGGACCGGGTACGCCCGGCGCGGACCAGATGACCGGGTCCTGGCGGGGAGTGGTCATCTCGGCGGCGCCGCGCGAGGGGTACAGGTCGGCGCGTACTTCGGTGGTCATGGGGTTCAGCCCTCCTCTGTCAGCAGCGGATAGACACCGTTCTCGTCATGGTCCTCCCGTCCGGTGACGGGGGGGTTGAAGACGCACACGCAGCGGAAGTCGGTCTTGGGCCGCAGCGTGTGGTGCTCGTGCCCGTTCAGCAGGTACATCGTTCCCGGGGAGATCCAGTGCTTCTCGCCGGTCTCGTCGTTGGTGAGCTCGGCCTCGCCCTCGGTGCACAGCACGGCCTCGATGTGGTTCGCGTACCACATGGACGTCTCCGTGCCCGCGTACAGCACGGTTTCGTGGAGCGAGAAGCCCACCTTCTCCTTGGCGAGCACGATGCGCTTGCTCTCCCAGGTGCCGGAGGCGGCCTTGACATGCCGGTCGGTGTTCTCGATGTCACTGAACGATCGGACGATCACGGTGGGATGGTGCCTTTCTCTTCTGTACTGCTCAGCTGTGCCTGCCCCGGGGGCGTACCCCGGTCAGGCGGTCTCACGGACGGACCGGGCCAGTGTGCGCAGGCCCTCGTCCAGCTCTTCGGGGGTGATGGTCAGCGACGGAAGCAGCTTCACGACCTCGCTCTGCGGGCCCGAGGTCTCCAGCAGCAGGCCCAGCTCGAAGGCGCGGGCGCAGACGGCGGTGGCGCGCGAGGCGTCGGGGAACTCCAGGCCCCAGACCAGGCCGCGACCGCGGAAGTGACCGCCGAGCTGCGGGTTCTCGTCGCAGATCGCGAGCAGCGCACGCTCCACCTGCTCGCCGCGTGCCAGGGTCTGCTTCTCCATCTGGCCGTCCGCCCAGTAGGCGTCGAGCGCGGCGGCGGCCGTGACGAAGGCCGGGTTGTTGCCGCGGAAGGTGCCGTTGTGCTCGCCCGGCTCCCAGATGTCCAGCTCGGGCTTGAACAGGCAGAGCGCCATCGGCATGCCGTAGCCGCTGATGGACTTCGACAGCGTGACGATGTCCGGGACGATGCCGGCCTCCTCGAAGGAGAAGAAGCCGCCGGTACGCCCGCAGCCCATCTGGATGTCGTCGACGATCAGGAGCATGTCCTGGCGGTGGCAGAGGTCCTGGAGCGCGCGGAGCCACTCGGCGCGGGCGACGTTGATGCCGCCCTCGCCCTGCACGGTCTCCACGATCACGGCGGCGGGCTTGTTGAGCCCGGAGCCCTGGTCCTCCAGGAGCCGCTCGAACCACAGGAAGTCGGGGACCTGGCCGTCGAAGTAGTTGTCGAACGGCATCGGGGTGCCGTGCACCAGCGGGATGCCGGCACCGGCGCGCTTGAAGGCGTTGCCGGTCACGGCGAGCGAGCCGAGCGACATGCCGTGGAAGGCGTTGGTGAACGAGACGACGGACTCGCGGCCCTTGACCTTGCGGGCGAGCTTCAACGCCGACTCGACCGCGTTGGTGCCGGTCGGGCCGGGGAACATCACCTTGTACGGCAGGTCACGGGGGCGCAGGATCACGTTCTGGAAGGTCTCCAGGAAGGCGCGTTTGGCCGTCGTGGCCATGTCCAGACCGTGGGTGATGCCGTCGCGCTCGATGTAGTCGATCAGCGCGCGTTTCAGCACCGGGTTGTTGTGGCCGTAGTTGAGGGATCCGGCACCGGCGAAGAAGTCGAGGTACGAGTGTCCGTCCTCGTCCGTCAGCCGGGCGCCCTGCGCGCGGTCGAAGACTGCGGGCCAACCGCGGCAGTAGCTCCGTACTTCCGACTCCAGGGTCTCGAAGACACTCAGGGCGGGCGGGGTGATGGTCACAGCGAATCTCCTGCTCGAGGGGGGTGTGACGGGCGGTGGGTGAGGCGCGCCCGGGCGGGGGGCGGGTCAGGCCCTACGCGTGGAGCGGGCCGATGCGGTACAGGACCTCCGGCAGGTGCGTTCCCTCCGGGAACAGCCCGCCGTCGAAGAGCACCTCGCGCTCCAGGGGAACGTCGTGGCGCTGCGCGAAGGAGGTGAACAGGCGGTCGGACGCGGTGTTGTCCGGAGTGACGGTCGTCTCGACCGAAGCCAGGCCCTGGGCGGCGGCGACGCGGGTGGTCAGGGCGTCCAACAGCGTGGCGGCCAGTCCCCTCCCGCGGTGGGCACGGTCGACGGCCACCTGCCAGACGACGAGCGTCTCGGGGCGGTCGGGGCGGATGTATCCCGTAACGAAGGCGACCGGGGCGCCGTTCTCGTCGCGGGCGACCACGGAGGTCGCCGCGAAGTCACGGCACCACAGCAGGTAGCTGTACGAGGAGTTGAGGTCCAGGACCTCGGAGTCGCGGGCAAGGCGCCAGATCGCGGCTCCGTCCTCCACTCGCGGGGTGTCGATTCTGAGGAATTCGCTTCGGGCACGTGCAAAGTCTGCTGGTGCTGCGGTCATGCGAATTGAATTTACCCAGCAAAAATCAAAATTGCATCGACGTAGAGGGTTGGGCGAGAGGCCTCACTGTGTTATCACGCGGGTGCGATCCGGGCCGGATCGGTGGACGTTTTCTCGCCATTTGACCGGAATTTATCCGGCATAACGGCCTCTCTGTGGAGTCGGTCACAGGGCTGTAACTCTCGTGACACGCATCCGGATTACGCGGCCCGGCCATGTCGGAACTGGGGCGTTTAGCTGCGAGGAAAGCGGGAAGAAGAATGCGGGGAGCTGCTTCGGATAAAGCAGCTCCCCGCATTCATCGATTCAGGCTCCGGATTGCGGATCCGGGTGAATTCACTTCCCCGGCCAGGTTTCCGACACGGCCTTGCGGGCAGCCTCCGGGTCGGTCGTCCGTCCGGCGCCGTCCAGTGCGGCGCCCAGGGCGGCGAGGGAGGACCGCACCGCGTCCGGCGTCGCGTCCACGCCGTAGTGGTTGACCCGGATCATCTCCTTGGACAGCGCGCCGCCGCCCGCGATCAGCGGCAGCGACCGGTCGGCGGCGAGCGCCCGCTCGACCAGGGCGGAGGCGTCGACGCCCTCGGGGGCGCGCAGCGTCGTGGCGACCGGCGCCGCGTCGCGGGCGTCGTGGACGTACGGCTCCAGCCCGCCGCCGAGCGCCAGGGCGCCCGCCCGGGTCGCCGCCGCCGCCGAGGCGTGCCGGGCCATCAGGGAGTCCAGGCCCTCGGCCTCGATCCGCTCCAGACAAGCCTCCAGCGCCAGCATCTCCAGCTGTGCGGGCGCGTGCAGCAGCGCCTTGCGCCCACCGTCGATCCAGCGCGTCTTCCAGTCCAGGAGAGAGAGGTACGAGTGCCGCGGGGCCTTCGGGTTGGCCGAGATCCGCTCCCAGGCCCGCCCGCTCACCGACACCGCCGAGACCCCGGCCGGGCCGCCCATCGCCTTCTGGGCGCCGATGACACACAGATCCACGCCCCAGGCGTCCGGCAGCAGCGGCTCCGCCCCCACCGACGCGACGGCGTCCAGCATGAACAGCGCGCCGTGGGCCCGGACCACCTCGCCGATCTCCGCGACCGGATTGGTGTTGCCCGTCGCGGCCTCGGCGTGCACCAGCGACACCAAGTCGATCTCCGGGCGCGCGGCGAGCGCCTGTGCGACCTGCTCGGCGGTGACCGCCGTGTGGAACGGCACCGCGAGATCGACGACATCGGCGCCGCAGTCGCGCAGCCAGTTCCCGAAGGTCTGGCCGTAAGGACCCGTGACGATGTTCAGCGCGGTCGAACCGGGCCCGGCCCCGCCCCGGATGCAGCCTTCGAGGGGCAGCAGCGCCTCGCCCTGCATGATGACGACGTCCTGCTCGGTGGCGAGGAGGCCGGCCACCCGACGCTCGATCGCCGCGAAATGCGCGGCGGTGAGCGGGGGAAGGCCGAGGAAGGGGTGCGTCACGGTGGTGCTCTCTTCGGATCGGTCCAGCTGCGGTCAGCGCTTGCGTCGAGGGTACCCAGCGCCTCTTCGGGAGCCTTGTCCACCGCCTCGTACAGTGCTGGTATGAGTGATCACGAGGTGGCCCCGGTGCTGCGGATCAAGGGGCGGGTGCTCGTCGGCCCCGACGACGTCAGGGACGGTCTCTGGGCCGTCGACGGGCGGATCACCTACGAGCGGCCGCCCGGCGCGGACGACGCGGTGACCGTCACCGGCTGGGCCCTGCCCGGTCTCGTCGACGCGCACTGCCATGTCGGCCTCGACCGCCACGGGCCCGTCGACGCGGCGACCAGCGAGAAGCAGGCACTCAGCGACCGGGAGGCGGGCACGCTGCTCATCCGGGACGCGGGATCACCCTCCGACACGCGGTGGATCGACGACCGCGAGGACCTGCCGAAGATCATCAGGGCGGGCCGTCACATCGCCAGGACCCGCCGGTACATCAGGAACTACGCCCATGAGATCGAGCCCGGTGACCTGGTCGCGTACGTCGCGCGGGAGGCGAGGCGCGGGGACGGCTGGGTGAAGCTGGTAGGCGACTGGATCGACCGCGACGCCGGCGACCTGACCGCCTGCTGGCCGCGCGCCGAGGTCGAGGCAGCCATCGCCGAGGCGCACCGCCTGGGCGCCAGGGTCACCGCACACTGCTTCGCCGAGGCGGCCCTGCGCGACCTGGTGGAGGCCGGGATCGACTGCATCGAGCATGCGACGGGGCTGACCGAGGACACCATTCCGCTCTTCGCGGAGCGAGGCGTCGCGATCGTCCCGACGCTGGTCAACATCGCCACGTTCCCCGCCCTCGCGGCGGGCGGCGAGTCCAAGTTCCCCCGGTGGTCCGCACACATGCGGCAGCTGTACGAGCGCCGCTACGACACCGTGCGCGCGGCGTACGACGCGGGCATCCCGGTCTTCGTCGGCACCGATGCGGGCGGCTCGCTGGCCCACGGCCTGGTGGCGGCGGAGGTCGCCGAACTGGTGAAGGCGGGCATCCCGCCCCTCGAAGCCCTCTCCGCGACGGCCTGGGGCGCCCGGAAGTGGCTCGGCCGGCCGGTGCTGGAGGAGGGCGCTCCGGCGGACCTGGTGGTGTACGACGAGGATCCGCGGGCGGACGTGCGCGTGCTGGCGGATCCGCGGCGGGTGGTGCTCGACGGACGGGTGGTCGGCTGACCTGCCGGGGGAGGCGCCGAGTTGACCGGCAGGTGACCAGGCCGCCGCCCACTCGTTGAAGCACCTTGTTGCGTCTCCCCGTCGTTCGGTGACCGCGCTGCCCACGCTGGGCGAAAAGAGTGACTCCGGGGAACTCCTGTGCCGGAATATTCGAAGAGGCACGCGAAAACCCCCCTTTGGAGTGAACTGACGCCAGGTGTCTGTCAGTTCACTCTCAGTGAGTGAAGATTCACGGAGTCGAGGCCCCCGGCGCACGCGATGTCCCCCATTGACGGCGCCGGAGGGCTCCATGTCTCTTGTGGGGGTTCCACCATTTTGAACAGCAACACCTTCCGCCTGGCTGCCCTGGCGGTCGCCGCCGCGCCCGTCGCACTGCTGGTCGCCGTCCCCGCACAGGCCGCCACCGCGACGGCGCCGGCCACCCCGGCCGAAGGCCGCGGAAAGGCGAGCGCGGTCGTGCTCCGTGCCGCACTCGACGTCTCGCTCCTGAACAAGTCGGTCGAGGTGCCGCTCAAGGCCACGCTGAACGAGGTGCAGGCACCCGCGAGTGCCGACGAGACCGCGCTCAGCGTGGAGCTCGACGGAGCGGAGCGTGGCCGCCCCGTCCATGTGCTGAAGGCTGACGTGGCCACCGCGAAGGCGACCGTCGACAGGCGCAGGGCCGAGGGCTACACCAACCTCGTGAAGGCCCGGGTGCATGTGCCCGGACTGCCGCTGCTCTCTCTCGTCGAAGTCGAGAAGGTCACGTCCAAGGCGCTCTGCGAGGTGGGGAAGAAGCCGGTCGCGGAGTCGAACGTGCTGGGGCACGTCTCGGTGCTCGGCAAGCGGGTCAGGCTGACCTCGGGCGGTCGGACGCAGGTCGAGGTACCGGGCGTGGGCGAGGTGACCCTCGACCTGTCGAGGACCAGCACCACCTCACGCACGGCCGCCGCGACGGCGCTCCAGCTGCGGGTGTCCGTGAACCCGGGCAAGCTCAATGTGGCCGATGTGCAGGGAGAGGTCACGCTGGCCGAGGCCACGTGCAGGACGCCGAAGGGCCATGGCGGCTCGGAGGACGGCGGCGCCAATGACGGCGGTTCGCACAACGGCGGTTCGGACAACGGCGGTTCGGAAAACGGCGGTTCGGACAATGGCGGTTCGAGCGCCGGCGGTTCGGACAGTGGCGGTTCGGACAGTGGTGGGTCGGACAGCGGTGGTTCGCAGGACGGCGGCTCGACCGCCGGTTCCTCCGGCAGCGGCGGCTCGACCGGCGGATCCGGGGACACCGGCAGCACGGGCGACAAGGGCGATGCCGTGGACGTGAAGCCCCAGACCGGCGCCGACCCGGTCCAGGCAGCCGGCAGCGGCGACCTCGCCGAGACCGGATCCAGCTCCTCGCCCCCGTACATCGCAGCCGGTGCGGCCCTTCTGCTGGCGGTCGGCGCCGGAGCCACGGTCGTCGCCCGCAGGCGCGCCCGGAGCTGAACCGCCCGAGGGGGAATGGGGCGGGGCGGGAAGCGGCGTTCGTGTGACGGAACACCGTCTCCCGCCCCGTGGGTCCGTCAGCCGACGGCTCTCCGGGGCAGCCCCTGGAGTGCCAGGTCGAGCGCCTGGAGGAATCTGTTGGTCGTCACACGGTCGCGTACGGCCAGCCGCAGCCAGTCGCTGCCCAGCCCGGGGAACGTGTCACCGCGCCGCGCGGCGAACCCCCGTGAGCGCAGCCGCTCCCTCACCTCGTCCGCACGGTCCACCCGCACGAGAACGAACGGCCCCGCCGCCGGCTCCACCACCTGCACCTCGCTGAACTCCGCCAGCCCGGCCAGCAGATGCGCCCGGTCCACCACGACACGGTCCGCCGCGTCGGCCGCCTCCACCAGCGCACGCGGCTCCATGCAGGCTTCCGCCGCCGCCAGGGCGGGGGAGGACACCGGCCACAGCGGCTGCGCCTCCTGCAGCAGAGCCAGCGTCGCCGGATCCGCGAGCACGTAGCCGATCCGCAGCCCCGCGAGACCCCAGGTCTTGGTCAGGCTCCGCAGCACGACGAGCCCGGGGACGTCCTCGCGCCCGCACAGCGCCTCCCGTTCGCCCGGAACAGCGTCCATGAACGCCTCGTCGACCACCAGCGTGCGACCGGGCCGCGCCAGTTGCTCCAGCACACCCGCGGGATGGAGCACGGACGTCGGGTTGGTCGGATTGCCGACCACCACCAGATCGGCGTCCTCGGGCACCGCCGACGGATCCAGCCGGAAGCCGTCCTCCGGACGCAGCACCACCCGCCCGACGTCGTGCCCGGCCGCGCGCAGCGCCGCCTCCGGCTCGGTGAACTGAGGATGCACGACGACCGGCCGCCGGGCCGGCAGCGCCCGTGCGATCAGTACGAAGGCCTCGGCCGCCCCCGCCGTCAGCAGGACACGCTCCTCGGGCAGTCCGTGCCGTGCGGCCACCGCCGCCCGTGCCGAACGCCCGTCCGGATAGGCGGCCAGCGAGACCAGTGACCCGGCTATCCGCTCCCGCAGCCAGTCCGGGGGCGTACCGGTCCGTACGTTCACGGCGAGGTCGGTCAGATCCAGGCCGCGTACTTCCGCGTCGCCGTGGTGCCGCAAGTCCGGCCCGGCGCTGTCGATGTGCTTCGTGGGGGGCAGCATGGCAGCCATGGTGAACGGCTCAGCGCCATTCGTCGACGCCGGGGTGCCGACAGAATGCAGCCGGCGCGCCACCGCGCAGGTCGCCGAGGCCGACTTCCGCTTCGGTACGAGGAGTTCGTCCGCCCCGACGAGTGCGGCAGCCTCCGCGACGGACGGTGTGCCCACGGCGTCCCGCGGCACCCCCGAGGGGTTCGGTACGCGGACGGCGGCCAGTACCGCGGCGGGAAACGAGCGCACCGGCACCCCGAGCCGTGCCGCCGCACCCGTGATCCCCGGTTCGTCCGCCCTCGTGTCGAGCGTTGCGACCTCCACCACGTCGGAGGCGGCCGACCCGGCCGCGCGCAGTGCCCCGAGAATCAGCCCGAGGACCTCGTCGGCCGAGACACCCCGGCGGGCACCGACGCCGACGACGAGTGCGGTGCGGG
Organism: Streptomyces sp. NBC_00887; assembly: GCF_045207585.1. Lineage (NCBI taxonomy): Bacteria > Bacillati > Actinomycetota > Actinomycetes > Kitasatosporales > Streptomycetaceae > Streptomyces > Streptomyces sp. NBC_00887. The sequence continues at coordinate 1,827,434 of NZ_CP108788.1, read as the reverse complement.
TCATGAGCGGAGTCCTTCTCGGAGTGGTGGGTTAGGGCTGCCTGAGATGCGGGCCCGGGGGTCGATCGGCTAGCAAGGGCCCATGGCGGTGTTCGTCGCGCTCGGCGCGTTCCTGATGACCCTGGCCGGCGGCTGGGTCGCTCAACGCGTCACCGACCGCCGTCACCTGGTGCTCGGCCTCGCCGGCGGACTGATGCTCGGCGTCGTCGGTCTCGATCTGCTGCCCGAAGCGGTGGAGGCCGCGGGCGGAGCGGTCTTCGGTGTCCCCGCCGCGCTGCTGCTCTTCGTGGGCGGCTTCCTGGTGGCCCATGTCGTGGAGCGTTCACTGGCCGTACGCCAGGCGGCACATGGTGCGAGCGAGGAAAGGGTGCCGCAGGTAGGGATGACGGCCGCGGCCGCGATGGTGGGCCACAGCCTGATGGACGGCATCGCGCTCGGCGCCGCCTTCCAGATCGGCGGCGGCATGGGAGCCGCCGTCGCACTCGCCGTCATCACCCACGACTTCGCCGACGGATTCAACACCTACACGATCGCCAGCCTCTACGGGAACGCCCGCCGCAAGGCCCTCCTGATGCTGTACGCGGACGCCCTGGCCCCGATCGTGGGCGCGGCGACCACCCTGCTGTTCACCCTTCCGGAGGAACTGCTCGGCTGCTATCTCGGCTTCTTCGGCGGGGCACTCCTCTACCTCGCCGCCGCCGAGATCCTGCCCGAGGCCCACCACGACCACCCGGCCCGCTCCACGCTGCTGTGCACCGTCGCGGGAGTGGGCTTCATCTGGCTGGTCGTCGGCATCGCGGAGTAGCCTCGCCGTGCTGCTCATGCCCGGCAGTGCTCCACGAAGCGCCGGGCCACCCCGGGTGACGCCGCCCAGTGCGTGTGCAGATAGCTCGCGTGCACACCCTGCTGGACGAAGCCCTCCACCCGCCGTTCCGGCTGGTGCATGCCCCAGGCGGGAGTGGCACCCGCGCCCGGCTCCAGCACCGTCCGGTGGAACTCGTGCCCGCGCAGCCGGGTTCCAGCCGCCGCCAGCACACTGTCGGACACCGCGACCGCCTGCCGGTAGCCGAGCGTCAGCCGCTCGGACATCCGGGCCGAGGCATCCAGGACCCCGCACATCGGACGCCCGTCCAGCTCACGCGCCAGGTACAGCAGCCCCGCGCACTCCGCCGCCACCGGGGCGCCGGACAGGGCCAGTTCGGTCACCGACCTGCGCAGCGGCTCGTTCGCCGAGAGCTCCGGCGCGTACATCTCGGGGAAGCCGCCACCTATGACCAGCCCCGCCGTCCCCGCGGGCAGCTTCTCGTCGTGCAACGGGTCGAAGACCACCACATCCGCTCCGGCGGCCGTCAGCAGCTCGGCGTGTTCCGCGTACGCGAACGTGAACGCTGCCCCGCCCGCCACGGCCACCACCGGCCGCAGCCCCTCGACGGGATGCCGCTCCGGCTCCCACACCTCGGCGGGCAGTGCGGGCGCCGAACGGGCCAGCGCCAGCAGGGCGTCCAGGTCGCAGCCCGCCCGTACCCGCTCCGCCATCGCCCGTACCGCGTCGACGGCCTCGGTCTGCCGCTCCGCCACCGGAACCAGACCCAGATGGCGCGAAGGCGTCACCACCTGCGGTGCCCGCCGCAGCGCCCCGAGGACCGGCAGGCCCGTCTCCTCGAGGGCCTCCCGCAGGAGGGCCTCGTGCCGGTCGGACGCCACCTTGTTGAGGATGACCCCGCCGATCCGCACCTCCGGATCCCAGGACGCGAAACCGTGCACGAGGGCAGCGACCGAACGGGACTGCGACGAGGCGTCGACGACCAGCACGACGGGAGCCCGGAGCAGCTTCGACACCTGGGCCGTGGAGGCGAGTTCACCCTGCCCCGAAGCACCGTCGTACAGCCCCATCACACCTTCGACGACCGCCAGGTCGGCACCGGCGGCACCGTGCGCGAACAACGGGGCGATCAGCTCCGGACCGCACATGTACGCATCCAGATTGCGCCCCGGCCGGCCGGTGGCCAGGGCGTGGTACCCCGGGTCGATGTAGTCCGGGCCCACCTTGTGCGGGGACACGGCGAGGCCGCGGCCCGCGAAGGCCGCCATCAGGCCCGTCGCGACCGTGGTCTTTCCGCTGTTGGAGGCCGGCGCGGCAATGACCAGACGAGGAACACTCACCACTCGATGCCCCTCTGGCCCTTCTGGCCGGCGTCCATCGGGTGCTTGACCTTCGACATGTCGGTCACCAGATCGGCGGCCTCGATCAGCTTCCCGGGAGCGTTGCGCCCGGTGATCACGACATGCTGCGTCCCCGGACGGTCGCGCATCACCTCGACGACCTCGTCGGTGTCGATCCAGCCCCAGTGCATCGGATAGGCGAACTCGTCCAGCACGTACAGCTTGTACGTCTGGGCCGCCAGGTCGCGCTTGACCTGCTCCCAGCCCTCACGGGCCTTCTCCTCGTTGTCGGAGTTGTCGCCGTGGAGGCCACGCTGGACCCACGACCAGCCCTCGCCCATCTTGTGCCAGTCGACGGTGCCGCCCTCGCCGCTCGCCCCGAGGACCTTCAGCGCGTTCTCCTCGCCGACCTTCCACTTCGCCGACTTCACGAACTGGAACACCCCGATCGGCCAGCCCTGGTTCCAGGCCCGCAGCGCGAGCCCGAAGGCCGCCGTCGACTTGCCCTTGCCGATGCCCGTGTGGACGAAGAGGAGCGGACGATTGCGTCGCTGACGTGTCGTCAGTCCGTCGTCCGGCACCGATACAGGCTGTCCCAGTGGCATTACGCGGCCCTCCCGGCTGCTTGAACATCCTTGACCAGTCCGGCGATCGAGTCGGCGCGCAGCTCGTCGAGCGTGACCGCGCTGCCCCCCAGGTCCCGGGCGAGCTGTGCGGCGAGCCCGAGGCGCACGAACCCCGACTCGCAGTCCACGACGACGGACGCCGTGCCCTCGGCGGCGTGCAGTCGGCCGGCCCGCGCGGCCAGCGCCACCGGGTCCGGACCACCGGTCGCCCGGCCGTCCGTCACCACGACGAGCAGCGGCCGCCGGGACGGATCGCGCATCCGCTCCACCCGCAGGACGTCGTGCGCCCTCAGCAGCCCCGCGGCCAGCGGGGTGCGCCCGCCGGTCGGCAGCGACTCCAGCCGCGCCGCCGCCGCGTCCACCGAAGAGGTGGGCGGCAGTACGACCTCGGCGTCCTTGCCGCGGAACGTCACCAGGCCCACCTTGTCCCGCCGTTGATAGGCGTCCAGCAGCAGCGACATCACGGCGCCCTTCACGGCGCTCATCCGCTGCCGGGCCGCCATCGACCCCGAGGCGTCCACCACGAACAGCACCAGGTTCCCCTCGCGCCCCTCCCGCGTCGCCTGCCGCAGATCGTCACGCCGTACGACGAGCCCCCGCCCTGACCGCCCGCGTGCCCGCTGGTGCGGCGCCGCCGCCTGCACGGTCGCCGCGAGGTGCAGCTTCGTCAGCGCCCCCTGGGGCCGCCGCGCTCCCGTCGTCCGCCCGTGCTCGGTACGCGCCCGGGACCGCCGCCCGGCCGCGCCCTCGCCGAGACCCGGCACGCTGAGCATCTTCGTGCGGAACGGCTCCGAGGCACGTACCGGCTGCTGCTCCCCGCCGCCGGGCGGCGCGGGCGCGTCGGGACGGCCGGTTCCGGGACCGCTCTCCTCCCCGGGACCGCTCTCCGTGCCCGGACCGCCCTCCGTGCCCGGACCGCCCTCCGCGTCGGGACCGCCGCCCTGAGGGGGCAGCCCGCCGCCACCGGGCCCGTCGGGATCCGGATCGTCCTCGCCCCCGGCCGCGTCGTCGGCCGCCTCCCTGAGCGTGTCGTCGAGCTTGTCCTCGTCCAGCCCGGGGGCGTCGAAGGGGTTCCTCCGCCGCCGGTGGGGGAGCGCCAGGAGCGCGGCCTGCCGCACGTCCTCGGCGGTGACCTCGACGCGCCCCGCCCACGCGGCCAGCGCCGTGGCGGTGCGGGCCATGACGATGTCGGCACGCATGCCGTCCACCTCGAAGGCCGCGCACGTCGCCGCGATCTGCCGCAACACGCCGTCCCCGAGCACCACTTCGGGCAACAGGACACGCGCGGCGGCGATCCGTGCCCGCAACGCGCCCTCCTCCTGAGCCCACCGGGCGGCGAACCCGTCCGGATCGTCGTCGTACGCGAGCCGCCGCCGCACGACCTCGACCCGCTGGTCGGTGTCGCGGGAAGCGGCCACCTCGACGGTCAGCCCGAAGCGGTCCAGCAACTGCGGGCGCAGCTCGCCCTCTTCGGGGTTCATCGTCCCGACCAGCAGGAACCGCGCCGCGTGCCGTACGGAGACGCCTTCGCGCTCGACGTACGAAGCACCCATGGCCGCCGCGTCGAGCAGCAGGTCCACCAGGTGGTCATGGAGCAGGTTGACCTCGTCCACGTACAGGATCCCGCGGTGGGCGTCGGCGAGGAGCCCCGGCTCGAAGGCCTTGACCCCCTCCGAGAGCGCCCGCTCGATGTCCAGCGCACCCACGAGCCGGTCCTCGGACGCGCCGACGGGCAGCTCCACGGTCCGCGCGGCACGTGACACGCCGGTCCCGGCCTCGTGCGGACCGTCGGGACACGCCGGGTCGGGCGCGGCCGGATCGCAGGAGAACCGGCACCCGAAGACCACGGACACCTCCGGCATGAGCGCGGCGAGCGCCCGTACGGCGGTGGACTTGGCAGTGCCCTTCTCGCCCCGCACGAGAACACCGCCGACGGCCGGGCTGACGGCGTTCAGCAACAGCCCGAGCCGCAGATCGTCCTGTCCGACGATGGCGGTGAAGGGATACGGGGTACTCACGGTGCCTCCTCTGTCACGAGATCAACTGCTCCATCCGCACCGGGCGTCGGCTCGGCGCTCCGGGGCGCGAAGTCAAGCCTGTCCGGAGATCGAGGACCGGGGGCCGGGGCGGAACCGCGGTCACGGGATGCCCGCGGCGGCCCCGGCGGCACGAACGGCAGCCCCGCCGGCGCCCCCTCCTCGATCAGCCGCCACAACGCATCCGTGTCCGCGTGCTCCTCGATCAGATCCCCCAGCCGGTCCAGCTGCTCCTCCCGGAGCTCCGAGAAGCTCGTGTCCGGAGCCGCCACGAAGCGCCGCCCGGCCGCGCGCGCCACCTCCGCCAGGAACCGCCGCCTGAACGCGTCGCTCTCCAGCGACCCGTGCCAGTGCGTGCCCCACACGGCGCCCACCCGGCACCCGTCCAGGAACGTCTCACCGCCGCGCACATCGGCGACCCCGTGATGGATCTCGTACCCCTCCACGGGCTCTCCGAGCGCCGACCCGACAGGCCGGCCAAGCACCTTCTCCCGGCCGAACCGGATCCGCACCGGCAGCAGCCCCAGCCCTTCGACCAGCCCCGCCCGCGACTCCACCTCGTCCTCGATGGACTCACCGAGCACCTGGAAGCCGCCGCAGATCCCCAGCACCGGCAGCCCTTCGGCGGCCCGCCGCAGCAGCGCGTCGGCCAGCCCTCGCTCGCGCAGCCACGCCAGCGCCTTCACCGTGCCGCGCGTACCGGGCACGATCACCAGGTCCGCGTCGGCGAGCTCCTCGGCCCGGTCCACGAACCGCACCACCACACCCGGCTCGGCCGCCAGCGCGTCCACATCGGTGAAGTTCGACATCAGCGGCACGGCGCACACCGCGACCCGCAGGACGTCCTGCCCGTGCGGAGGCGCGACGACCGACTCCCGGACGGCGCCGCGCATCGACACCCGCAGCCCGTCCTCCTCGTCGATGCCGAGGCCGTGGGCGAACGGCAGCACGCCGTACGTACGGCGCCCGGTGAGCTCATACAGCATGTCCAGGCCGGGCTCCAGCAACGACACATCGCCGCGGAACTTGTTGACGAGGTACCCGGCGACCAGCGACTGGTCCTCGGCGCTCAGCAGCGCCGTCGTACCGAAGAACGAAGCGAACACCCCGCCCCGGTCGATGTCCCCGACGACCAGCACCGGGAAGCGAGCCGCCCGCGCGATGCCCATGTTCACGATGTCCGTGCGCCGCAGATTGATCTCGGCCGGACTGCCCGCCCCCTCGCAGATCACGGCGTCATACGTGCCCCGGAGCTGCTCCAGACAGTCCACGACCGTCCCCAGCAGCGATTCCTGGCGCCCGCCGTGGTAGCCCCGCGCGCTCATCTCGCCGACCGGCTTGCCCATCAGGACCACCTGACTGGAGCGGTCACCACCGGGCTTGAGCAGCACCGGATTCATCAGCACGCTCGGCTCCACCCGGGCGGCCTGCGCCTGCATCGCCTGGGCGCGGCCGATCTCCGCACCCTCGCGGGTGACGAACGAGTTCAGCGACATGTTCTGCGCCTTGAACGGCGCGACCTTCACCCCCCGGCGCACCAGCCACCGGCAGATTCCCGCCGTGACGACACTCTTGCCCGCGTCCGAGGTCGTTCCCGCGACCAGCAGCCCGCCGCCCTGTCCGCCGCTCATGCCCGGCCCCTCCTTCCCGAAGCCAGCCGCGCGGCCGCACACACGCCGAGGGCCAGCACACTCACCCGGCGCGACAGCCGCACCGCGCGTTCGATATCCGTCACCCGCACGTCCCGGCCGGTCTCCCCGTTGAGCACGGGCCGGTGCTCGACCCGCCCGCCGTACGCGAGGGTCCCGCCGAGGCGCACACCGAGCACACCCGCGAACGAGGCCTCCACCGGGCCCGCGTTGGGGCTCGGGTGCTTGCCCGCGTCGGCCCGCCAGGCCCGTACGGCCTCGCGCGGACGGCCACCGGCGGCCACGGCGAGCACGGCGGTGAGGCGGGCACCGGGCCAGCCGGCGAGGTCGTCGAGGCGGGCCGAGGCCCAGCCGTAGCGCCGGTGGCGCGGAGACCTGTGACCGACCATGGCGTCGAGGGTGTTGACGGCCCGGAATCCGACGAGGCCCGGGACACCACCGATGGCGCCCCACACCAGAGCGCCGACGACGGCGTCCGAGGTGTTCTCGGCGACGGACTCCACCACCGCGCGGGCGATCTGCGGTCCGTCGAGGGACTGGGGGTCACGGCCGCAGAGGTGCGGCAGCCGCTCCCGGGCCACCTCGATGTCACCGGCGGCGAGCGCACCGCCGATGGCCCGGGCCTCCCGGCCCAGCGACGTACCGCCGACGACGGACCAGGTGGCGACGGCGGTCAGTGCCACGGCCGCGGCGGGACGGTTGCGTACGGCACGGGCGGCCAGCGCGGCGGCGCCCGCTGCGCCCCCGGCGCAGACCAGCGCGTGCAGGGCGCCCCAGCCGCGGTGATCGCGCCACAGCCGGCTCTCGAGGCCTGCCGCGGCCTGCCCGAAGGCGGCGACGGGGTGGCCCCGCCGGGGGTCACCGAGCAGCAGGTCGCCGATCAGACCGGCGGTGGCGCCGTACGCGAAGATGCGGTCGGCTCGCACGGTTCAGCCGGCCGTCGTGCCTCGAAGGATGTTCGGAGCGGGTGACACAGGGACCGACGCACGGCAGCCAGGCATGGCAGATGTCCTTAACTCAGGGTCCGCGCCCTGGTTCGACGTGACCGGCGACGAGAGTCTCCTGGCTTCCGGATCCGCAGTTCCCCCGGCCTTCCAGTCCGTGCCGGACCGTGACTTCCGTGTGGGGGCCTGCTCCCCGGTGACAGTGGCGGGACCGCGCCGGATTCGCACCGGCTTCCTCTCCTGTCGCCGTAAATGGCACCGGCAGTCCACCACGCCCCGTGAACGCCCGTCAACCTGCCGTTGACCTGCGGAAGTGCAGTGTGCGCAGACGCACATCGGGCCGGACACACACGTGGTGTGTCCGGCCCGATGCGAGGAGACGGTGGCGTGGCGCCGGAGTGGTCAGACGACGATCAGATAGATCCCGTAGGCGACCGCCGCCGCGCACAGCCCGAAGCAGGCGTACGCGCCGGTGCGCGCCAGCGTGAGAGATCCGCCGGACTGCACCGCCGAGGCCTGCTTGGAGAGGCCGATGATGCCGAGAGTGAAGAGGCCGACCAGTGCGACGGTGACCACGAGGCTGACGCCGAAGACGGAGGCGAGAGCTGCCCAGTCGATGTTCATGCGGATCTGTCCTTACACCGTGGCCGGTCGGGCCGGGTCGGCCGGGGATCCGGCCGTCGGGGCCGGGGCCGGGATGGTGGTCTTGAGGTCCGGGACGCCGGAGCCGACGGGCGGAGGGCTGACGGCCGCGATGGCGGTGGTGACGACGCCCGCGGGCTCGGCGTCCGTCTCGTTGACGTTGGTGTGGTCGACCGGCTTGCGGCGCGACAGCAGCCAGATGGCAGCGGAGCCCGCGACGAGGAGCACGGCGACCACGCCGACACCCCAGGGGCCCTGCTTGGTGAGGAACTCCGCGCCCGCGCCGACCAGACCGGCGGCCGGCAGGGTCAGGCCCCAGGCGATGAACATGCGGGTGGCCGTGGACCAGCGGACCACGCCCCCCTTGCGTCCGAGACCGGCGCCCATCACGGCACCGGAGCAGGACTGGGTGGTGGAGAGCGAGAAGCCGAGGTGCGAGGAGGCCAGGATGACCGTGGCCGCACTGGTCTGGGCGGCGAAGCCCTGCGGCGGCTTGAGCTCGGTGAGGCCGCTGCCCATGGTGCGGATGATGCGCCAGCCGCCGAGATAGGTGCCCAGCGCGATGGCGATACCGGCGGAGGCGATGACCCAGACCGGCGGGTTGGAGCCGGGGGCGAGCACGCCACCGGTGACCAGGGCCAGGGTGATGATGCCCATCGTCTTCTGGGCGTCGTTGGTGCCGTGGGCGAGCGAGACGAGACCCGCCGAGGCGATCTGTCCGGCCCGGTAGCCCTTGGCGGTCGACTTCAGCTGCGCCTCGTCGGTGATCTTCCGGTTGAGGCGGTACGTCAGCTTCGTGGCCAGCAGTGCGGCCAGACCGGCGACGAGGGGGGCCGCGATCGCGGGCAGGAGGACCTTCGTGACGACGGTGCCGCCGTTGATCGAGGACCAGCCGGCCGACATCACCGCGGCGCCGATGAGGCCGCCGAAGAGTGCGTGGGAGGAGCTGGAGGGCAGGCCGACCAGCCAGGTCAGTAGATTCCACAGGATGGCGCCGACGAGCGCCGCGAAGATGACCTCGGTTCTGAGGCCGTCCTCATTGATGATCCCGCCGGAGATCGTCTTGGCGACCTCCACCGACAGGAACGCGCCGACGAGGTTGAGAACGGCGGACATGGCCACCGCTGTCTTGGGCTTGAGGGCGCCGGTCGAGATGGTGGTGGCCATCGCGTTGGCGGTGTCGTGGAAACCGTTCGTGAAATCGAACACGAGAGCTGTCACGATCACGATCGCGAGCAGCAGCGTGATGTGTTCCATTTACCCAGGCAATCGTTCGACGTCAGTGGCTGTAGGAACGTAAGCAACCTGGGTGAACGGAAGGTGAACTGGGCAGGGCGTTGCGGTGACCCCAAGCGCGAATGGCCATTCCGCTTGTGTGCACCCGGGGCGGTCGCACCGGCCTGCGACGGTGCGGGAACCGGCCTTCGCCGGGTTCCGGCGTATCCCCGGTCTGCCGTATTTGCCCCATTGGGGAGACATCGCTCACGTGCTCCGCGACGGATTCGCCCGACACGTCCGGTGGGCCCGGCGTCATCCGAACGCATGACCCTAGGATCGCCGCATGGGCGATCAGCACCGGGACGCGATCGAGCGGGCATGGGACGGCGTCGTGGCGACGGCCCGCAGGACTGCCGCGGACGGTCTGGTCGTCGGCACCTCGGGCAATGTGTCGGCGCGGGTCGGCGGAGTCGTCCTGGTCACCCCCAGCGGAGTGCCCTACGACCGGCTGGGTCCCGGGGACGCGGTCGGCGTCGACCTCGAAGGGCGCCAGGTCCTCGGCGACATGGCCCCGACCAGCGAGCTTCCCCTCCACCTGGCCGTCTACAGGAACAGCGGCGCCGCCGCCGTCGTACACACCCACGCGGTCCACGCCACGGCCGTCTCCACCCTCGTCGACGAGGTCCCGCTGGTGCACTACGCCGCCGCCGTGCTCGGCGGCCCCGTCCGCACCGCCGCCTACGCCCGGTACGGGACGGCGGAGCTTGCCGGGAACATGCTCACCGCACTGCGCGACCGCACGGGCTGCCTGCTGCAGAACCACGGAACGGTCACCTACGGGGACACCCTCGACGAGGCTTACGAGCGCACTGCGCAGCTCGAATGGATGTGCAGGCTCTGGCTCACCGCGAGCTCCGTGCCCGGCCACCACCCGTCCCTGCTCTCCCGCGCCCAGTTGCGCGACGTACAGGACGCCCTCAAGGGGTACGGCCAGCCCGGCTGAGCCCGGGGCCGGCACCGTACGGCCCCGTTCCGCTGGCAGCACGCGCCGCAGCCCAGGACACTGGAGCCGTGCGCCCGGCAACAGTGACGGCAGCAGCCGTCTCCACGATCCTCGGCGTCGGAGCGGCAGCGGTCGCGGCCGGCCGGTACGCCAGCGACGCCGCCCTCGGGGCCCCGTCACCACGCCCCTTCCCCGGAGACCGAAAACTCACCGTGCACGCCACGGCGCCCGGGCAGGTCACTCTGACCCGCTCCTTCGCCGCGCTGCGCCCCGGCACGTACGGACTGGTGGGCCGCGACGTCCGCGCGATCGTCGGCCCGGTCGTCGAGCAGGCGCCGCACGGCTCCGCCGACACCGTCGTGCGCAGGCTGGAACGCGTCACCCGGGGCAGCCTGGAACCTGGCGCCAAGGTCCGCCTCACCCCCGAGCTCCACAGCGGCGACCCGCTCGACGCACTCGGCCTCACGTACAAGGAGGTGGAGATCCCCGGCGAGCTGGGCGCCCTGCCCGCGTGGTTCCTCCCCGGCGCCCGCGACACCTGGGTGATCACCGTGCACGGTCTCGGAACCACCCGCGAACACCCCCTGAACGTGACGGGATTCCTGCAGGAGCAGCAGTTCCCGGTGCTCGACCTCGCCTACCGGGGTGACACCGGAGCGCCCCGCTCCCCGGACGGGCTCGGCCACCTCGGCGAGTCCGAGTGGCGCGACCTGGACGCGGCCATCCGCTACGCCGTGCGCTACGGGGCCGAACGCGTCGTGGTCCACGGCTGGTCCACCGGCGCCACGATGGCCCTGCATGCCGCCGTCAACTCCGCACTCCGCGACCGCATCAGCGGTCTCGTCCTGGACTCCCCGGTGCTGGACTGGAAGGTCACCCTCCGTGCCCTGACCGTCGCCCACGGCATCCCCGCCGCACTCCTGCCCCTCGCCGTCCGGGCCGCCCAGGGCCAGACCGGACTGCGCGGCGCCCCGCTCCTGGACACCTCCGTACCGACCGCCCTGCACGCCCCCACGCTGATCTTCCACGGCCCCGACGACACCCTGGCGCCCTGGCAGCCGTCCCGGCGACTGGCCGCACTGCGTCCCGACCTGGTCACCCTGCACCCCGTGACCCAGGCTCCGCATGCGGCGATGTGGAATGCCGATCCGGCACGCTACGAAGAGGCCCTCAGACGCTTCCTCACGCCTCTGATGTGAGCTGATGGGATGGATCGGCCCGCTTGGTGACCGGGCCCGAAACCTTCCCGTACCCATGGGATCCGGCTTCCGTTTGGGCTTTCGGGCCGTCAGAGGCAAGACTGCTCCTGTGACGTCCCGTACCCCGCGCGACTCCAGGCTGCGACTTGTCCGCCCGCGACCCCTTGCCACCGCCCGCAAGGCCGTGACCACCCGGCGCACCAGGCCGGCCCCCCGCCCTCCCGAGGGCACACCGCCCCCTGCGGAACTGGCACGCCAGGCCAGGGCCGTGCTCGCCCACGCCGTCCGGATCGCCCACTGGGCCGCCGACGCGGCGGGCCCGGGGGCAGCCCCGCTCGCCACCGAGGCCCTGGAACGGGCCGCGGCGGCGCTGGAACTGTCCCCCGCCCAGATACAGACCGGCTGGGACCGGGCCAGGCTGGCCGGGCTGATCGAACTCCACGGCGACACCGCGCGCCCCGGCTGGAGGCTGCGCGCCTGGGACCGGGACGACTCCGCCGTGCTCCGCGGCTGGGTGGCGCTCTTCGACGCCTGGTCGCTCGTCCACGCCGCACCCGAAGGAATCGAGGCGACCGCCGTCGCCGAAGCCGTCGAGGCGGTGCCCCAGGTGCTCTCGCTCCTGCAGCTCTCCGCCGGGCCCGTCACCGTGCCCGCCCTCCTCGACCTCCTCGGCCAGCGCGTCGCGGAACTCCACGAGGAGCGGTGCGAGGTGCCGTACGGGCCGCCGCAGCAGCCCGCGCCCGGCAGCACCGCGACCGGGCAGCCCGAGGACCTGAACGCGCTCCTGCTCGACTGGGCCCTCGAAGGCCTCGCCGCCGTCGGCGCGCTGACGCTCGGAGCCGGACAGGCCACACTCACCCCCCTCGGCAACTGGGCGGTCTGGGTCAAGCTGGAACAGATCTGCGTCGCCGCCCAGAGCCCGGCCGGGAACATCGAGCAGTCCGCGGCCGACATGCTGCTCGGCTGCGCCCGGCTCACCCCCGGGCCCGCCCGCGTCGAATACCGGGCCTGGCTCGCCGCCCGGACCGTCGGCAGCGCGGTGACAGAACTGCTCGCCGTCGCCCGCGGCGAGGACGCCCTGCTGCGCGGTCTCGCCTTCGAGGCGCTGCGCGTCGTCGGTGCTCCCGCGGAGCCCGTGGTGCGCACCGTCGTCAGCGAACCGCCGCTGCGTCCGTACGCCCTGCTCTGGCTCGCCGAGTACGAGGGTGCCGACCCGGACGACGCCCAGGACGTCCTCAGCCGTGAGGAAGCCACCTGGCTCTGGATCGACACCGCCGCGGCGGTCGCGGACCACGGCGAGACCGGACTCCTGGTCCGCCATCTCGACTCCGCCGTCCAGGGCACGGTCCCGGCCCTGCTCGACGAGGTCCGCGCGGTCGGACACCCGCGCACCGTGCAGGTACTGGTCGCCCTGGCCGCCGCCCACCCCGACCCGGCACTCGCCAAGGCCGTACGCCGGGCGGCCTTCCAGGTGCACACCGGCGGCGCCTGAGCACGGAACGCGAAACCCCGGGGGAGTCGGTCAGCCCGCCGAACCCGGGGCGTACGTCCCGAAGCTCCAGACGTTGCCCTCCGCGTCCCGCGCCATGTAGTCACGCGAGCCGTAGTCCTGGTCGGTGGGCGGCATCAGGATCTCCACGCCGTGCTCGACGGCCCGCGCGTGGTGCTCGTCCACCTCGTCCACGACGACGTACACCCCCGCGGGTCCCGCCCCCGCCATCGCCTTGGCGAACACGCCTTCGCCCCCCTTGGAGCCGAGCATCACCCTGCCGTTGCCGCAGGACAGCTCGGCGTGCAGGACGCTGCCGTCCTTCCCCTCGTACACCGCCTCCTCCGTGAAGCCCAGGGCCTGGGTCAGCGTCCTGATCGCGGCCCTCGCGTCGTCGTACAGAACCGTCGGACAGATCGTCGGAACACCGCCCGCGCCTGCCATCGAGCTCACCTTCTCCCAGCCGTTCCCACCGGTTTGCTGTGATCTGCGTCTCAGTGTTCCACCCGGCACCGACAGTGCGCCCCCGCAGGGTCGGCGGTTCAGCGGAAGGTGTCGCAGCGGCTCGCGTCCCTGGTACGGAATCCGGTCGTGAACCACTGCCGGCGCTGCTCCGACGAGCCGTGCGTCCACGACTCCGGATTCACGCTCTCCTGGAACCGCTCCTGGATCCGGTCGTCACCGACCGCCGCCGCGGCGTCCAGGCCGTCCCGGATGTCCACCTCCGTCAGCTCGGTGATCAGGGGGCGCCCCGACTCGGCGGCGGCGGTGGTGGTCGCGTCGTTCGCCCACACCCCGGCGTAGCAGTCCGCCTGCAGCTCCACCTTCACGGAAGTGCTGTCGGCGCCCTGCCGCCCGTCCTGCGCCCTGCTCGGCGTGCCCAGCTGGTTCTGCACGTGGTGGCCGTACTCGTGGGCGACGACATACGCCTCGGCGAACGGCCCGCCGCTCGATCCGAACGTCGTGCGCAGCTCGTCGAAGAACCCCAGGTCCAGATAGACCTGCCGGTCACCCGGGCAGGAGAGCGGCCCGACCGCCGAGGTGGCCGACCCGCAGGAGGGTGGCGATCCGGTCGCTGAACAGGACGGTCCGCGCCGGCGTGTACCTCTCGCCGTTCAGGGCGAATTCCTGGCCCCAGTAGTTCTGCACGCTGTTGACCACCGCCACGGTCCGGCAGTCGTCCTTGGTGTTCGCGTCCTCGCCCGTCAGGCAGCTCTGCTGGACCTGGGCGGCGGACGACGCGATCGCGGTCGTGTCGGGGTCGCCCGAGGAGAGTCCGAGCTGGTCCGGACCGACGCCGAAGAAGAGCCCCAGGACCAGCGCGACGATGCCGCCCCGCCCATGGTGGCCCTGCCACCCGGGATCCGGCTGCCGCGCACCTCCTGGACCTCGGACGTGTCCAGGTCGGCGTCGTCGTCGAACTGCATGGGGCGCACCACCCTCTGCTCCGGCTGCGGCACGGCACCCTTGCCGCCCCGCGCCGAGTATCGGGCAGTTCGGTAGGGGATGCCCTTTTATGTGACGCGCCGTGGTCACGGGGTGGCAGGCCGGAAGCACGCGGAAAACCAGGTGGACACCGCCAGTAGAATGAGCTCCATGGCAATTCTCCTTGTGCATTAGACGGCGTCGAGTCGTGAGTCCGTAACCGTCCCTCCGCCGTCCATACCGCCCTGGAGTTTTTCCGTGATCACCGCTTCCGGCATCGAGCTGCGCGCCGGCGCCCGCATCCTCATCGAGTCCGCCTCCTTCCGTATCGCCAAGGGCGATCGCATCGGCCTGGTCGGCCGTAACGGAGCGGGCAAGACCACCCTCACCAAATGCCTCGCCGGTGAAGGAACCCCGGCCGGCGGCACCATCACGCGCTCCGGCGAGGTCGGCTACCTCCCGCAGGACCCGCGCACCGGCGACCTCGAGGTCCTGGCCCGCGACCGCATCCTCTCCGCCCGCGGACTCGACGAGATCCTGCGCAAGATGCGGGAGAACGAGCAGCGGATGGCGACCGGCCAGGGCGCCACCCGCGAGAAGGCGATGAAGAAGTACGAGCGCCTGGAGACGGAGTTCCTCACCAAGGGCGGATACGCCGCCGAGGCCGAGGCCGCCACCATCGCCGCCGCGCTCAGCCTGCCCGACCGGGTGCTCGGTCAGCCCCTGCACACGCTCTCCGGTGGTCAGCGCCGCCGTGTCGAGCTCGCCCGCATCCTGTTCTCGGACGCCGACACCCTGCTCCTCGACGAGCCCACCAACCACCTGGACGCGGACTCGATCGTCTGGCTGCGCGACTACCTGAAGACCTACCGCGGCGGCTTCATCGTGATCTCCCACGATGTCGATCTCGTCGAGACGGTGGTCAACAAGGTCTTCTACCTCGACGCCAACCGCGCGCAGATCGACGTCTACAACATGGGCTGGAAGCTCTACCAGCAGCAGCGTGAGGCGGACGAGAAGCGCCGCAAGCGCGAGCGCCAGAACGCCGAGAAGAAGGCCGCGACACTCAACGCGCAGGCCGACAAGATGCGCGCCAAGGCCACCAAGACCGTCGCCGCTCAGAACATGGCCAAGCGCGCCGACCGGCTGCTCTCGGGCCTGGAGGCCGTCCGGGTCTCCGACAAGGTCGCCAAGCTGCGCTTCCCCGACCCCTCGCCCTGCGGCAAGACCCCGCTGATGGCGGAAGGCCTCTCCAAGTCGTACGGGTCGCTCGAGATCTTCACGGACGTCGACCTCGCCATCGACAAGGGCTCCCGCGTCGTCATCCTCGGCCTCAACGGTGCGGGCAAGACCACGCTGCTGCGCCTCCTCGGCGGCGCCGAGAAGCCCGACACCGGCGACATCATCGAGGGGCACGGGCTCAAGCTCGGGTACTACGCCCAGGAGCACGAGACCCTCGACCCGGACCGGACCGTCCTGGAGAACATGCGCTCCGCGGCGCCCGACCTCGACCTCGTCGCGGTCCGCAAGACGCTCGGCTCCTTCCTCTTCTCCGGCGACGACGTCGACAAGCCCGCGGGAGTGCTCTCCGGCGGTGAGAAGACCCGGCTCGCCCTGGCGACGCTGGTCGTCTCGTCCGCCAACGTGCTGCTCCTCGACGAGCCGACGAACAACCTCGACCCGGCCAGCCGCGAGGAGATCCTCGGCGCGCTGCGCACGTACAAGGGCGCGGTCGTGCTCGTCACCCACGACGAGGGCGCTGTCGAGGCGCTCCAGCCGGAGCGGATCATTTTGCTGCCCGACGGGGTCGAGGACCTCTGGGGTGCGGACTACCGGGACCTGGTCGCCCTGGCCTGATCCCGGGGGCCGGTCGTCGCGACCACCCGGCCCCGCCGGGATTCGGCGATCCACCGCGTCTGGATCATTCGGCCTATGTGTGATCCATCATCTGGGTGAGCGGGTCTCGTACCCCGGCGCGGCGCCCGGCAGATGCCTGGCAGGTGCACCCATTTAGGGCGACTCGCCCCGTACGGCCCTGACCTGGCCGTTCTTTCGAACAGCCGCCCCGTAGGCCACCGCAATCCCTCGGAATGCTTGATTCCACTTGTGTCTCCCCGCTTCAGGACCCGGAAACCGGTCGGACGGACCTTGCCGAATGGGTGGCCAGGAAGCCCAGGAGGGGTGATCATGAGAGTCCAGAGCGCACTTCCTTGAGGAGGCACGGGTGGCCGAGACTCTGAAGAAGGGCAGCCGGGTAACCGGCGCCGCGCGCGACAAGCTCGCGGCAGACCTGAAGAAGAAGTACGACTCCGGTGCGAGCATCCGGGCGCTGGCCGAGGAAACCGGCCGCTCCTACGGGTTCGTCCACCGGATGCTCAGCGAGTCCGGAGTGACGCTGCGGGGACGCGGCGGAGCGACACGAGGCAAGAAGGCCGCTACGGCCTGACGGCGGGCAGCGGTCCGGGGCCGGAGTGTGCCGACCCCGGGGGCTCACCGGAACACCGGGTGGCCACCCGGCCGATCGTCAGGTCGTCCGGGTGGTTACTGTTCAGTACTTGCCAGTAAGTGCTGACTGCACCCGATCCGGAGGCGCCCCATGACCTCGCTCGACTCTGTGCTCGACAAGGACGGCGTACGGCTCACCGTCGATGACGCGGTTGCCACGGTGACGCTCACCAACCCGGCCAAGCGCAACGCTCAGTCTCCCGCTCTGTGGCGGGCGTTGGCAGAGGCCGGACGGGTACTGCCCGGCAACGTGCGGGTCGTCGTGCTGCGTGGCGAGGGCAAGTCCTTCTCCGCGGGCCTCGACCGGCAGGCGTTCACCCCTGAGGGGTTCGACGGTGAGCCGTCCTTCCTCGACATGGCGCGTGGCTCCGAGGCCGACCTCGACGCGACCATCGCCGAGTACCAGGAGGGGTTCACCTGGTGGCGCCGCAACGACATCGTGTCGATCGCGGCCGTCCAGGGCCACGCGATCGGCGCCGGCTTCCAGCTCGCCCTCGCCTGCGACCTCCGGATCGCCGCCGAGGACGTGCAGTTCGCCATGCGCGAGACCGGCCTCGGTCTCGTCCCCGACCTCACGGGCACCCACCCCCTGGTGAACCTCGTGGGGTACGCCCGCGCGCTCGAGATCTGCGCCACCGGCCGCTTCGTGCACGCCGAGGAGGCCGAGCGCACCGGCCTCGCCAACCTCGTGGTCCCCGCCGACCAGCTGGACGCGGCAGCCCGCGACCTGGCCGCCGCACTGCTCGCCGCCCCGCGCGACGCGGTCATCGAGACCAAGGCCCTGCTCAGCGGCGCCGTCTCCCGCACGTACGAGGAGCAGCGCACCGCCGAGCGTGCCGCACAGGGCCGCCGGCTGCGCGACCTCGCCGGCGTCACCGACTGAACCGCCCGACCCTGACCCCGCCCCCGTCCCTGCGCCGGGGGCGGGGTCAGCCCTGCTCCACCACGGCCGTGACCAGTACGGCGACGGACGGCCTGCCCTCCACGGCGAAGGCCACCGCTTCGCGCACGGCCTGCGCCACATCGAGCGCACGGTGGTCCCCGGCCGTCGCCAGCTCCACCCGGACATGCCCCGCACCCGTGTGCACCGCGCTGCCCAGCACTCGCGTCAGCGAGACCACCCCGGGCACCCCGGCGGCCGCGGTCCCCGCCACCCCGTCCGGCTCGGCCCTGCGCACCTCGGCCTGCGGTACCGCGGCGGGCTCGGGCTCCTCGTCCAGCAGCCCCGTCACCCGAAGGTCCACCTCGGTGACGTCCAGGCCCAGTCGTACGGATGCCGCAACGAGCAACGCGGAGCGGAGCGCGTCCGCGGTGACGTGCAGCGGACGCTGCGCCGTCGTGGAGAAGCCCGCCTCGATCCGCAGCGGCCCCGGCGGCAGCGCGCTGGGCGGAGGAGGCACCACCGGGTCGGGCGCACTGTCCGCGTCTGCCGAGGCGATCCTGAGCCGCCCCAGCACCGCCCCCGAGCCGGCCGCGGCATCCCGCAGTACTGCAGCCGCCGCCCGTTCCGCGATCCAGGCCCCGTCGGCCGGCCCACCCAGAGGGAGTAACCGGCCGAGGTCGAGCCGTAGCCGTACCGCAGCGGTCCATCCGTCGGCCCGGTGCGAACTGTCAGCCGTTGTCATTGCCCCAGCCTGCCGCATCCACGGCGCGGGATGTGGAAAGCGCACCTAATGTGAGCGACGGAAGTCCAATCCTGACCCGAAGGGAAGAGCGGCGATGACCGAGACCCCACAGCGGAACCGGCCCGACAACCCCGGCGGTGTGCCCGGCGGGGACGACGGCAGGAAGAATCCGCTCGCCAAGCGCGGCGGGGGAGCCCCCGCCACCCGCGGCCGCACGACGATCGCCGACGGTGTGGTCGAGAAGATCGCCGGAATGGCCGCGCGCGATGTCGTGGGCGTCCACGCGATGGGCAGCGGCTTCTCCCGGACCTTCGGAGCGGTACGCGACCGGGTGCCGGGCGGAGGCAAGTCCGTGACCCGCGGCGTCAAGGCGGAGGTCGGCGAGTCCCAGACCGCCCTCGACCTGGAGATCGTCGTCGACTACGGCGTGTCGATCGCCGACGTGGCCCGCGATGTGCGTGAGAACGTCGTCGCCGCCGTCGAGCGGATGACCGGCCTCGAAGTCGTCGAGGTCAACATCGCGGTCAGCGATGTCAAACTGCCCGACGAGGAGGACGAGTCCGAGCCCGAGCCCCGTCTGCAGTAGACCTCCCTTCCCCATGAGGCAGTTGAGGAGCGCACGATGAGCATGGCTGTGGCCGGCCTGTTGGCCGGCATGGCGCTCGGTTTCGCCGGATACTTCGGCGGGTTCGGGGCCTTTCTCCTGGTGGCAGCCCTGGGCGCGGTCGGCTTCATCGCCGGCCGGTTCCTGGACGGCGACCTTGAACCCGGCGACTTCTTCCGCAGTCGCGAGCGCGGCGACCGGCGACGGCGGTGACAGACCGGGTCGCCGTCGCGGAGCGCGGGGAGACCCGGATCGCCGACCGGGTCGTCGCGAAGATCGCCGCGCAGGCGGCGAAGGAGGCGGTCGACAAGCCTCCCGAGGACGGCGCGCCGCCGAGCGCCACGGTCACCGTGCACCGGGACACCGCCCGGGTGCTGGTCAGCCTCGAGCTCGGCTACCCCAGTGATATCGGCCGCCAGTGCGGTGCGGTGCGTCGCCGTGTCATCGAGCGGGTAGAAGCATTGGCGGGCATGGAGGTGCCCGAAGTAGCGGTGCAGGTCGAGCGGCTGCATCCCGCAGGAGCGGGCGCGATGCCGGAGGGGAGCATCCGATGAGCGAGCCCCAGGATCCGCAGAACAGCACACGACGCCTGCCGGCCGCGGAGTCCGCGGCACCCACGGGCGTACTCGACATGGACCAGTCCGCGGCGGGGTCTTCCTACGACCCCGTTCCCGTACTGGACCGGCCCGGCGGTCACGCCGGCCGGTTCCGGTCCGAGCGCCGGATCCCCGCCACGCTCGTCGGTCTGGTGGTCCTCGGCGGCGCCGGGCTCCTGCTCTACGACATCGCGGCGGTACGGACCGGCCACCCGGCCATGCAGTGGCGGCGCTCGCTCGCCGACGAACTGGCGACCCGTCACCTCGACGACGTCTGGGTGCTGGCGGGCTCCGCGGCGGCAGCGGCCATCGGCCTGTGGCTGCTCTGGCTGGCCGTCACACCCGGACTGCGCGCGCTGCTGCCGATGCGCCGCGACCACCCCGGAATCCGGGCCGCACTCGACCGGAACGCCGCCGGCCTGGTCCTGCGCGACCGGGCCGTGGAGGTGTCCGGTGTGCAGTCCGTACGGGTCAGGACGGGACGCGGCAAGGTGGCCGTCCGCGCCGTGTCGCACTTCCGTGAACTCGACGACGTCCGCAACGACCTGGACACCGCGCTGGGCGCGGGAATCAAGGAGTTGGGCCTGGCCAGGCCGCCGCGCCTGTCCGTTCACGTCCGCAGGGCGGCGAAGAAGGGGTGAACCGCGTGATCGGAACCGTCAACCGGGTGCTGCTCGCCCTGGCCGGGCTGGTCCTCCTCGTCGTGGGCGGGGCCGTCCTGACGACGGGGCTCGGTGTGACCGTGCCGTCCTGGTGGCCCTTCGACGGCAAGGACGATGTGCTGCTCAGCCGGGGCGACCGGTACCGCTGGCGGGACGAGGGCTGGTGGTGGCCGGCCGTCATCGCGGGCCTGGCCGTCCTGGTGGTCCTCGCCCTGTGGTGGCTGCTCGCCCAGCTCCGCCGCGGCCGTCTCGCCGAGGTACTCGTCGACAGCGGCGACGGCCAGGGCGCGCTCCTGCGGGGCAGGGCACTGGAGGGCGTGCTCGGCAACGAGGCACGCACCCTGGACGGGGTCTCCGACGCCAAGGTCATGCTGACCGGTCGGCGCACCGCTCCGCAGGCCCGCGTCCGGTTGCTGCTGGAGCCGCACGCCGCCCCGGATCAGGCACTGCGAGGTCTCGCCGACGAGGCGCTGGCCCATGCGCGTACCTCGGCGGGCCTGGACGAGCTGCCCGCCGAGGTACGGCTCAAGGCCGTCAAGCACCGTGCGGAGCGGGTGAGCTGACGGCGCTGTCCGCTCCGGACCGTCAGAAGCCGTGCCGGGCACCGCCGTCGACGGGCACCATGATGCCCGTCAGATACGAGGCGGCAGGGGAGAGCAGGAAGGCCGAGGTCTTCCCGAACTCCTCCGGCGTGCCGTAGCGGCGCAGCGGGATGCGCGCCTCGTGTGCCCTGCGGGCCGCCTCCGCGTCACCCGACAGGGCGTCCAGCTCGCGCACCCGGTCCGTTTCGATCCGGGACGGCAGCACCCCGACGACCCGGATCCCCTGCGGGCCCAGCTCGTCGGCGAGGGACTTGGCGAAGCCGGCGAGGCCGGGGCGCAGGCCGTTGGAGATGGTGAGCCCGGCGATCGGCTCGTGCACCGACGCGGACAGTACGAAGCCGATGACACCGCCCTCGCCCAGTGCGGCAGCCGCCGTACGGGCCAGCCGTACGGCACCGAGGAAGACCGACTCGAACGCCGTCTGCCACTGATCGTCCGTGTTGTCGGCGGCGAAGCCCGGTGCGGGTCCGCCGACGCTGATGAGGATGCCGTCCAGCCTGCCGAAGCGTTCCTTCGCGGCATCCACCAGGCGCTGCGCGGCAGTCGGGTCGGCGTTGTCGGCGACGACGCCGAGAGCGCCGGGCCCCAGGTCCTCGGCGGCCGCCGCGACCCCCTTTCGTCCCGGCCGGAGACGATCACCTTCGCCCCGTCGGCGACCAGTTCGTGCGCGGTCGCACGGCCCAGCCCACGGGTCGCACCGGTGACGATGTAGACGCGGTCCTTCAGTCCAAGATCCATGGCCTCATCCTGCCGTGTCCTGCCGGGCGAGGTCGACCGCGCTGTTCACCAGCCCGATGTGGCTGAACGCCTGCGGGTAGTTGCCGAGCTGGCGCCCGGCCACCGTGTCGTACTCCTCGGCCAGCAGCCCCACGTCGTTGCGCAGCTCCAGCAGCCGTCCGAACAGTTCCTCGGCGTCGTCCGTCCTGCCGATCCGCAGCAACGCGTCCACCAGCCAGAACGAGCAGGCGATGAACGCCCCTTCGTCGCCGGGCAGACCGTCCACGGAAACGCCCTCGGTGCTGTAGCGGCGGATCATGCCGTCCCGGGCGAGCCCGGCCCGTACGGCATCGACCGTGCCGATGACCCGGGGGTCGTCGGGCGGCAGGAAACCGGTCCGCACGATGAGCAGCGTGGAGGCATCGAGCTCCTGCGAGCCGTAGTACTGCGTGAACGTATTGCGTACGGCGTCGTAGCCCTTCTCGCAGACCTCCGCGTGCACGGCGTCCCGCATCGCCCGCCAGCGGTCCGCGTCGCCCGGCAGCCCGGGGTCCTCCTCCAGCGTGCGCACCGCTCGGTCGGCGGCCACCCAGGCCATCACCTTGGAGTGCACGAAGTGGCGGCGCTGCCCGCGGACCTCCCACAGGCCCTCGTCCGGTTCGCGCCAGGTGGATTCCAGGAAGCCGAGCAGACTGAGCTGCAGGTTCCAGGCATGCGGCTTGTTGCCGAGTCCGGCCTCGCGGGCCACCCTGAGCGAGTCGATGACCTCGCCGTACACGTCGAGCTGCCGCTGCCGGACCGCCGCGTTGCCCGTCCGGACCGGCCGGGAGTGCTCGTAGCCGCTCAGCCACGGCAGCTCGGTCTCGGGGAGTCTGCGCTCGCCCGCGAGGCCGTACATGATCTGCAGGTCCGCCGGGTCGCCGGCCACGGCCCGCAGCAGCCAGTCCCGCCAGGCGGCGGCCTCCTCCAGGTAGCCGGCCGCGACCATGGCGGCCAGTGTGAGGGTGGAGTCCCGCAGCCAGCAGTAGCGGTAGTCCCAGTTCCGTACGCCGCCGATCTCCTCCGGCAGCGAGGTCGTGAGGGCCGCGACGATTCCGCCGGTGGGCGCGTAGGTGAGCGCCTTCAGAGTGATCAGGGAGCGGAGCACGGCTTCCCGGTGCCTGCCCTGATAGGTACATCGCGCCGACCACTTCGCCCAGTCGGTGAGGGTGTGCTTCAGCGCCTTGTACGGATCGATCAGCTTCGGACGCGGGGCGTGCGAGGGATGCCAGGTGAGGACGAACGCCACCTTCTCCCCCTCGGCGACGGTGAACGAGGAGCAGGTGCTGAACTGCTGGCCCCAGGTCTTGACCGGCGGCTCGCTGCGCAGCCAGACGGAGTCGGGCCCCGCGACGGCCACCCGGTGGCCGTGCGAGCGGCGCATCCACGGCACCACGGAACCGAAGTCGAAGCGCAGCCGCAGGACGGAGCTCATGTCGACGCTGCCGCTGACCCCCTCGACGATGCGCATGATGTCGGGCGCCTTGTCGCGCTGCGGCATGAAGTCGATGACCTTGACCGTGCCGGTCCTGGTCTCCCAGAACGTCTCCAGCACCAGGGAGTCGCCCACGTACGCGCGCCGGGTGCAGGTGTCGGCGCTGTCGGTGCCCCGGGGGGCGATGCGCCAGTGGCCGTTGTCCTCGTCGCCGAGAAGGGCGGCGAAGCAGGCACCCGAGTCGAAGCGGGGCAGGCACAGCCAGTCGACAGAACCGTTCCTGCCGACCAGGGCGGCGGTCTGGAGATCGCCGATGAGTGCGTAGTCCTCGATACGTGGGGTCACGCTCTGGCGTCTTCCCGAACCTGGGCCCCGTTAAGCAGCCCTGCCGGGCCCAACACACCGGCGCGAGGCGGTGCACGGACACGTTCGCGGGCTGCGCGGCGACGTTCGCGGGCTACACGGCGACGGGCGCGGGCTACACGGAGACGGGTGCGGGCTCCCCGGCCGTCTCGCTCTCCCGTGAGGCCTGTTCACGGTCGTGCTTCTCGCGCCGTACGAGGATCACCCAGCCGACGGGCACGCCGGCGGCGAAGAGCCACCACTGGACGGCATAGGCCATGTGCGAGCCGATGGAGCCGTCGTCGGGGGCGGGGATCATCTCGGGGGTGCCGTCGGCCGTTTCAGGGGCGGTCAGTTCGAGATATCCGCCCAGGACGGGCCTGCCGAGCAGCTGCGACTGCTGGGCGCTGTTGATGAGCATCACCTGGCGGTCGGGAAGGCCTGCCAGGTCCTTGATCCCACTGGCGCCCGTCGTCTCGTCGGCCTTCAGTCGGCCGGTGACGGTGACCTCGCCCCGGGGCGGGGCCGGGACCTCCGGGAATGCCTGCTGGCTGTCGGCTGAGGGAACCCACCCGCGGTTGACCAGCACGGTGCCGCCGCCCTTGAGGTCCAGCGGGGTCAGGACGTGGACACCGATGCGCTCGTCCTTCGAGGTGCGGCGCCGTACGACCACCTCGTGCGCGGTGTCGAACGTGCCGGTGGCCGTCACCGCGCGCCAGTAGTCGGAACGGGGAACGGTGTGTCCCGGGGAGGTGAGGCGGGAGACCGGGACCGGCTTCGCCTCGAGGTTCTGCGAGATCAGCGCATTCTGCGCGACGCGGTGCTGATGCCGGTGCAGCTGCCAGAAACCGAGCTCGACCATCGTGGGAATCAGGACGAGGACGAGGAGGGTGAGAATCACCCACTGCCGGGTCAACAGGAAGCGGTACACCCCATGACCGTACAACCGGGGTCATGGGGTGCAGCACGCAGGGGTCCCCGGGGGGCCGGGGCGGACTGTCACACTTTGTCCACGATGCCCGCCCTTCCCTCGGCCCGGGCGCAGTGTCCGCCGCAGTACCAGTGGCCGTCGACCTCGACGCCCTGGCCGATCACCTGGACCCGGCAGTGCTCACAGATGGGCGCCATGCGGTGGATGGCGCAGGAGAAGCAGTCGAAGACATGCACCGCGCCCTGCGCGTGCACCTCGAAGGACATCCCGTAGTCGTTTCCGCAAACCTCGCAACGTGCCATGCGCCACAGGGTCGGACGAGAGGGCGGTGGCGGGCGAGCGGGCGGCGGGCGAGTCGCGCCCGGTTCACTCCGATGACGGCGGCGGCACGATCCGCGAGCGCGCCGGTGCCACGTCCCGCAGGAGATGGGTGAAGGCGCTCTCCTCGAGGATCGGCGTGCCGAACGACTTCGCCTTCACCGTCTTCGACGTCGCCGCGTCCGGATCGTTGCTGACGAGCAGACTCGTGAGCCGGGAGACGCTGGTCGCCACGTGCAGGCCCGCCTCCACGGCGCGGTCCTCCAGCAGCTCGCGGTCGATCGAGGTGTCTCCGGAGAACGCCACCCGCATCCCCTGCATGAGGGGTTTGTCCGACTCGTACCGGCCCGGATTCGGGTACGGGCACGCGGGGCGCTTGCGTGAGGGCCGCCAGCTGCCCTGGCCGTGCGACGCCTGGTAGCCGATGCGCGGGGTGACGGGGGAGTCGGACCACTCGGTCAGCGGCCGGCACTCCAGCAGGGGCAGCCGCATCCCGTCCCGGGCCGCCGCGTGCAGACTCGGCCGGAAGGCCTCGGCCAGCACCCGGGCATCGTCCAGCGCATGGTGCGCCCGCTGCTGCACCACGCCGAAGTGCGCGGCGAGCGACTCCAGCTTGTGGTTGGGGAGGGGAAGCCGGAGCTCCTTGGAGAGCGCGATGGTGCACAGCCGCTGCTCGACGGGCGCGACGACCGCCGCGCGCGCGTACTCGCGGGCGAGCATCGACCAGTCGAACGCCGCGTTGTGCGCGACGAGTACCCGGCCGGCGAGCCGCTCGGACAACTGCGCGGCCACCTCCGGGAAGAGCGGTGCGCCCTCCAGGACGGCACTGGTCAGGCCATGGATCCAGACGGGCCCCGGATCCCTCTGGGGGTTCACCAGCGTGTACCAGTGGTCCTCGACGTTACCCAGGGCGTCCAGGCGGTAGACGGCCGCGGACACTATCCGGTCGTCGCGGGCGAGTCCCGTGGTCTCCACGTCGACGACCGCGTACCCCTGGGGGTAGGCGGTCGGCCACGGCGTTGCGGTCTGGCGGTCGTCGAGCATGGTCACAGAGAATACGGGCCGCGACCGACAGTGCCCTATTCGGGCGCCTGTGGACCGCGAACCCGGAGCGGGTGCCGAGCAGTTGGCCGAGTCGGCGGACGGGCGGGTCGGGGTGCGGCGGGCGACCGTGCGGTGAGACCCTCCCGAGGTGACGGACACACAGACGCAGACACACGACGAACCCCATCAAAACGGACTGGGTGCCCGGCTCAACTGGCTCCGGGCCGCGGTCCTCGGCGCCAACGACGGCGTGGTCTCCACCGCGGGCCTCGTCGTCGGCGTCGCCGGGGCGACGGACAACAGGGCCGCCCTGCTGACGGCGGGTCTGGCCGGGCTGCTCGCCGGGTCCATGTCGATGGCGGCCGGGGAGTACGTATCGGTGTCCACCCAGCGCGACTCCGAGAGGGCGGCGCTGGCCACGGAGAAGCGCGAGCTGGAGGAGGCCCCGGAGGCAGAACTCGTCGAACTGACCGGCCTGTTGGAGGAGAAAGGGCTGAGCGCGAAGGTGGCCCGCGAGGCGGCTGTCCAGCTCACGGAGCGCGATGCGCTGCGCGCCCACGCGGAGGTCGAGCTGGGCATCGACCCGGACGAGCTGACGAACCCGTGGCACGCGGCGGGCGCGAGTTTCCTGGCGTTCACGGTGGGTGCGCTGCTGCCCCTGCTGGCGATCGTGCTGCCGCCTCCCTCGGTGCGGCTCGCGGTCACGGTGGTGTCGGTACTCGCGGCCCTGGCGCTCACCGGCTGGTGGAGCGCGCGGCTCGGTGACGCGGCGGTGGGGCGTGCGGTGCTGCGGAACATGGGCGGGGGAGCGGTGGCGATGGCGGTGACCTACGGCGCGGGGGCGTTGCTGGGGGCCGCGGGGGTCTGAGGCGGGGCTGCCCTTGGTGGAACCTGCCAACGGCTGCTGACGTCCGGTCTCCCATACTTGTGGGTAACAACGTCTAGCCCCCGGCCGTCCGGCAGCTCTACGGTGCTCGCATGGAGCCGAACCTGCCCGATGTCGTGCTGTGGTCGATCCCGGCCTTCGTCCTGCTCACCGTCCTCGAAATGGTGGTCCACCGCGTTCACCCGGACGAGGACGCCGCCGGGTACGACGCCAAGGACGCCGCCACCAGCGTCACCATGGGCCTCGGCAGCCTGGCCTTCGACCTGCTGTGGAAGATCCCCATCGTCGCGATCTACGCCGCGGTGTACGAACTGACCCCGCTGCGCATTCCCGTCCTGTGGTGGACGATCCTGCTGATGCTGCTCGCGCAGGACTTCTTCTACTACTGGTCCCACCGCGGCCATCACGTCATACGGATCCTCTGGGCCTGCCACGTGGTCCACCACTCCAGCCGGAAGTTCAACCTCACCACCGCGCTGCGCCAGCCCTGGACCTCGCTGACCGTCTGGCCGTTCTACGTCCCGCTCATCGCCTGCGGCGTCCACCCGGCGGCACTCGCCTTCTGCTCCTCGGCGAATCTCGTCTACCAGTTCTGGGTGCACACCGAACGGATCGACAGGCTGCCCCGCCCATGCGAGTACGTACTCAACACGCCCTCGCACCACCGGGTGCACCACGCCTCCCAGGGCGGCTACCTCGACCGGAACTTCGGCGGGATCCTGATCATCTGGGACCGGCTCTTCGGCTCCTTCACCGCGGAGACCGAACGGCCCGTCTTCGGCCTCACCAAGAACATCGCCACCAACAACCCGCTCCGCGTCGCGACCCATGAGTACGCCGCCATAGCCCGTGACGTACGGGCGGCGGACACCTGGAGCGAGCGGGCGGGCCGGGTCTTCCGTGGGCCGGGCTGGCAGCCCGCGGGCCGGGCCACCGCAGCCGCCCCCGTACAGCCGCTCACCTCCGTGGAGCGCACCGGATGAGCCCCCGCACCGGCGCTCCCCGGCTCGTCCGCCCGCTGCTCGCGGCCTTCCTCGCCGCCGCCGCCCTCCACCTGGCCGGGCTCCTCGCCGGCATCGACACCGCCCACCTGGTCACCAAGCCGCTGCTGATGCCCCTGCTCGCCGCCTATGCCGCCGCCCGGGGAGGTCCCCGGCTGCTCATCGCCGCGCTGCTCCTCGGCTGGGGCGGGGACGTGCTCCTGATGCCCGACGCGGAGGCGGCCTTCCTCGCCGGAATGGGCTCCTTCGCCGCAGGCCACCTCTGCTACCTGTGGCTCTTCGGGCGTGCCCGGGCCTCCAGGCCGGCCGGCCTCGCGTACGCCGCCGTCCTCGTGACCTTCCTCGTCCTGCTCTGGCCCGGCCTGCCCGCGGACCTGCGGATCCCGTTGACCGGCTACAGCCTGCTCCTCACCACCATGGCCTGGCGGGCCGGCATCCTCGGCCGGTACGCGGCACTCGGCGGCGCGCTCTTCCTGCTCTCCGACGCGCTCATCGCGACCGGCATCGCCGACTGGCCGCAGCTGCCCGTCCACGACTTCTGGATCATGCTGACCTATCTGGCCGCGCAGTACCTGCTCACCACGGGAGCGCTCGCCGGCCGAGGTGATTCCACCGGCCAGGCCCGCGGGGCGTACCGTGAGGGGAGTACCAGCATCTGAGACCAGCGAGGACCCCCACGCATGCGCGCCACCGTGATCCATGCCCCCCACGACATCCGCGTCGAGGAGGTGCCCGACCCGACGGTCCAGCAGCCGACCGACGTGGTCCTGCGGGTCCTGCGTGCCTGTATCTGCGGCAGCGACCTGTGGGCCTACCGCGGCGAATCGGCCCGGCAGCCCGGCCAGCGCATCGGCCACGAGTTCCTCGGCATCGTCGAGGAAGCGGGCTCCGCGGTCAACGGCTTCGCCGTCGGCGACCTCGTCGTCGCCCCGTTCGTCTGGTCCGACGGCACGTGCGCCTACTGCGCGGAGGGTCTCACCACGTCCTGCGCCCAAGGCGGATTCTGGGGATCGGTCGGATCCGACGGCGGCCAGGGCGAGGCCGTGCGGGTCCCGTTCGCCGACGGAACCCTCGTCAAGCTCCCGGCGGCAGCCGCCTCCGACGACCGGCTGCTCACCGCGCTCCTGGCACTCTCCGACGTCCTCGGCACCGGGCACCACGCCGCGATCGGCGCGGAGGTGAAGCCCGGCAGCACCGTCGCGGTCGTCGGTGACGGTGCGGTCGGTCTGTGCGGTGTCATGGCCGCCAAGCGGCTCGGGGCCGAGCGGATCATCGCGCTGGGCCGCCACGAGGCCCGTACCGACATCGCCCGGGCCTTCGGTGCCACGGACGTCGTCGCCGAGCGCGGCGAGGCCGCCGTCGCCGCCGTGCGTGAACTGACCGGCGGCGAGGGCACCCACGGGGTGATCGAGGCGGTCGGCACCGAGCAGTCGATGCGCACGGCCATCGGCATCGTCCGCGACGGCGGCTCCATCGGGTACGTCGGCGTCCCGCACGGCAGCGGTACCGGACTCGACCTCGGTGTCATGTTCGACCGGAACATCGCGCTGCGCGGCGGCGTGGCCCCCGTGCGCACGTACATCCCGGAACTGCTCCCCGACGTGCTGGACGGCACGATCGACCCCTCTCCCGTCTTCGACCTGAGCGTCGGACTGGACGGGGTTCCCGGCGGCTACAAGGCGATGGACGAGCGCACCGCCCTCAAGGTGCTCATCAAGCCGTAGCCGCTTCCCGAAGCGGCAGGAGGGGCCGGGGACAGCGTCCCCGGCCCCTCCTCACGCCCTGCCGCAGGTGTTACCTGCGGACCGCGTCGAGCGCGTCCACGACACCGGCTCCGTAGAAGCCGTTGTAGTTGGTGCCGCCCTCGCAGACCGCGTCGATCGTTCCGTCACGGTTGATGTCGTACGGGGCGCCACAGGCCGTGGCGTCCGCCTGGTGCGTCAGCAGTGCCTTCACCGTGCGCGCCGAGGCGTACGGGTGGGTCGACTTGATCAGGGCCGCGACTCCCGCGACGTGCGGGGACGCCATGGACGTACCGGCCTTGTAGCCGAACCCGCCGCCGGGCAGCGTGGACAGGATCAGGCCGCTGGTGGCAGGGGCGTCGGGCGTCTGGTAGACCGTCGAGTCGCCGCCCGGGGCAGCCACGTCGATGACGCCGAGACCGTAGTTGGAGTAAGAGGACTTGAGGCCCTTGGCGCCGGTTGCCGAGACCGTCACGACGCCCGGGAGCTGCGTCGGGATGTCGGGGCAGAGGCTCGGGTCGATGGTCCGGGTGACCGGTTCGGTGTCGTTCGGGCTGCTCGCGTCCTCGATCGCGTCGGACGCCAGGTCGAACCGGGAGTTGCCCGCGGCCGCGACGTTGACGGTTCCCTTGCTCTCCGCGTAGCGGGTCGCCCGGGTGATCGCGTCGACCAGGGCGCCCTGGTCGGGATCGTTCGTGCAGTTGAACATCCACGGGTCTGTGTAATAGCTGTTGTTCGTCACGTCGACACCGTGGTCGGCGGCCCACACGAAGCCGCAGACGACGGCCTCGGTGTAGAAGAATCCGTCCGGCGTGGACACCTTGATGCCGGAGACCTTGACGCCGGGTGCGACGCCGGTGACGCCGACGCCGTTCTTCGCCGCGGCTATGGTGCCCGCGACGTGCGTACCGTGGTCGCTCTCCCCGGCGGCGGGGCGCCAGGCGCCGTCCGTGGTGTCCGGGGCGCCGGACACACAGTTCACCGATGCCTTGCGGTCGAAGTTGGGCGCCAGGTCCGGGTGCGTGTCGTCCACACCCGTGTCGATGACGGCGACCGTGACCTTGCTGCTGCCGAGCGACTTCTCGTGCGCCTTGTCCGCCTTGATGGCGGGCAGGTCCCACTGCAGGGGCTCCAGCGGGTCCTGACCGGCCTTCGCGTCCGCCGCGGCGGCCTCGGCCTGTCCGGCCGTGAGTGGCTGCTCGACCCCGATGTCCTTGGTGGCCTGCGGGACGATCGGGCTGGTGCGCGTGGACCCCGCCGACTGAACGCCCTTGGCCCTGCGGATCGTCGGGCCGAAGTCCGGGTTCTGCGAGTGGACGACGATGACGCCGATCCTGTCGTACGACGTCACGACGGTGCCGCCGGCCTTGGCTATCGCCTTCTTCACCTGCTTGACGGTGCCGTGACCGGCCCGCGTGTTCACGACGTACGACAGCTTCGGGCCGTCGGTCGAGACAGCCGCGGTCGGCTCCTGGGCCGGAGCGGCCGTCGCGGTTCCCGGGAGGAAACCGAGCGAGGCCGTGAGGGCCAGTCCGACGGGCAGCGTGAGTGCGCGTGTCCGTCTGGATGCCAGATGAGCCATGGGTTCTCCACATCATCCGTGCCTGCGGCCGGACACACGGCGTGTCCGGCTGGGTACATATCGAGTGAAGCTATCGCCGATCATGCCGCCGCATCAATGAATAAGGGCAAGTGAGTTCGAGGTGTGATCTCGGGGAGGCCCACCCGTGGAGGCGGGTCCGAGAACGGCGAATCTGCGGTGAACCGCTTCGCCGCGCTCTCCGTGCCGTTGTCAGGGAGTCGCACGCCAACCCCCCACCACACAGAGGACTCCCTGTGAAGACCACTACCGAGACCACCGCACCCGCGTCGCGAGGAGAATCCGTGGCTACCGATGCACCGCCGCCCCCGGGCACGACGGACACCAGTCCCGCCCAGCCCACGACCGAGGCATTCCTCGAGGTGCAGAAGAGCGCGGAGTTCGCCGAACTGCGCCGCTCACAGCGCTCCTTCGCCTTTCCGCTGACCGTCGGCTTCATCGCCTGGTATCTGCTGTACGTGCTGCTGTCCAGCTACGCCGGCGACTTCATGGGCACCGTCGTCGTCGCCAACTTCAACGTGGCCTTCGTCTTCGGCCTCGCCCAGTTCGCCACCACGTTCCTCATCGCCTGGCTCTACTCGCGCCACGCCTCGGCGAAGCTCGACCCCAAGGCGGAGGCCATCAAGTCCCGTATGGAGGCCGACGCATGAGCGCCGTATACCACTCGCAGTCCGCGATCCAGCTCGCCGCCTCGTCCACGAGCGAGCACCGGCCGCTGATCATCAGCCTCTTCGCGGTCTTCGTCGCCGCGACCCTGGCCATCACCGTCTGGGCGGGCCGGCAGACCAAGAGCGCCTCCGACTTCTACGCGGGCGGACGCCAGTTCACCGCCTTCCAGAACGGCCTCGCCGTCTCCGGCGACTACATGTCCGCGGCGTCCTTCCTCGGCATCGCCGGTGCCATCGCGCTCTTCGGGTACGACGGCTTCCTCTACTCCATCGGCTTCCTCGTCGCCTGGCTCGTGGCACTGCTGCTCGTCGCGGAACCGCTGCGCAACTCCGGCCGCTACACCATGGGCGACGTCCTCGCGTACCGGATGCGGCAGCGGCCGGTCCGCACCGCCGCGGGCGCCTCCACCATCGTCGTGTCGATCTTCTACCTGCTGGCGCAGATGGCGGGCGCGGGCGTCCTCGTCTCGCTGCTGCTCGGTATCACCAGCGACGCGGGCAAGATCGTCATCGTGGCGCTGGTCGGCGTGCTCATGATCCTCTACGTCACCATCGGCGGCATGAAGGGCACCACCTGGGTGCAGATGGTCAAGGCGGTGCTGCTCATCGCGGGCGCCCTGCTGATGACGTTCATGGTGCTGTGGAAGTTCAACTTCAACATCTCCGACCTGCTGGGCACCGCGGCCGAGAAGAGTCTCGCCGGACAGCAGGGCGACGCGAAGGCGTTCCTCGAGCCCGGCCTCAAGTACGGTGCGGACGCGATCACCAAGCTGGACTTCATCTCCCTCGGTATCGCACTCGTCCTGGGCACCGCAGGCCTGCCGCACATCCTGATCCGCTTCTACACGGTGCCGACCTCCAAGGCCGCCCGGAAGTCCGTCAACTGGGCCATCGGCATCATCGGCTCCTTCTACCTGATGACGATCGCCCTCGGCTTCGGCGCCGCGGCACTGATCGGACCGGAGGAGATCAAGGCGAAGAACCCGGCGGGCAACGCGGCGGCACCCCAGCTCGCCGAGTACCTCGGAGGCGTCGGCACCACGGGCGGCGCGATCATGCTCGCCGTGATCTCGGCCGTCGCCTTCGCCACGATCCTCGCCGTCGTCGCGGGCCTCACCCTCGCGTCCTCGTCCTCCTTCGCCCACGACATCTACGCCAACGTCATCCGCAAGGGGAAGGCCACGGAGAAGGAGGAGATGCGCGCCGCGAAGTGGGCCACCGTCGCCATCGGCGTCGTCTCCATCGCACTCGGCGCGATGGCCCGCGACCTGAACGTGGCGGGGCTCGTCGCCCTGGCCTTCGCCGTCGCCGCGTCGGCCAACCTGCCGACCATCCTCTACAGCCTCTTCTGGAAGCGGTTCACCACCCAGGGCGCGCTGTGGTCCATCTACGGCGGACTCTTCTCGTCCGTCTTCCTGGTGCTGTTCTCCACGGTCGTCTCCGGGAAGGCCACCTCGATGTTCCCGGAGGTCGACTTCGCCTGGTTCCCCCTGGAGAACCCGGGCCTCGTCTCCATCCCGCTGGGCTTCCTGCTCGGCTGGATCGGCTCGCTCCTCTCCAAGGAGGAACCGGACGCGGGCAAGTACGCCGAACTCGAGGTCAAGTCCCTCACCGGCGTCGGCGCCCACTGACGCACGCCGCACCCCGGCGGGGCCCCGTCGTAGAGACCTACGACGGGGCCCCGCCGCAGCTCGTGTCAATCGGGCACCCGCGATGTCACCGGTCTCGCGTAGTCTCGGAGCAGTCAGACCGCGCAACCGCGGACATCACCGGGGGAGGGGGCCCACAGTGCTCATCGACACCTACGGCAGAGTCGCCACGGACCTGCGTGTATCGCTGACCGACAAGTGCAACCTGCGCTGCACCTACTGCATGCCCGAGGAAGGCCTGCAGTGGCTGGCCAAGCAGGAACTGCTGAGCGACGACGAGATCGTCAGGCTCATCCGCATCGCCGTCACCGACCTCGGCATCCGAGAGGTCCGCTTCACCGGCGGCGAGCCGCTGCTGCGCCCCGGGCTCGTCTCCATCGTCGAACAGTGCGCCGCCCTGGAACCCCGCCCCAGGATGTCGCTCACGACCAACGGCATCGGACTCAAGCGCACCGCCGCGGCCCTGAAGGCCGCGGGCCTGGACCGGGTCAACGTCTCCCTGGACACCCTGCGCCCCGACGTCTTCAAGACCCTCACCCGCCGTGACCGGCACCGGGACGTGCTGGACGGACTCGAGGCCGCCCGCGACGCCGGACTCACCCCGGTCAAGGTCAACGCGGTCCTGATGCCCGGACTCAACGACGACGAGGCCCCCGAGCTCCTCGCCTGGGCCGTCGAGCACGGCTACGAGCTCCGCTTCATCGAGCAGATGCCCCTCGATGCCCAGCACGGCTGGAAGCGCGACGGAATGATCACGGCCGGTGACATCCTCGAGTCACTGCGCACCCGCTTCACCCTCACCGCCGAGGGCGAGGACGCGCGCGGATCCGCCCCCGCCGAGCGCTGGACCGTGGACGGCGGCCCGCACCGCGTCGGTGTCATCGCCTCCGTGACCAGGCCGTTCTGCCGGGCCTGCGACCGCACCAGGCTCACCGCCGACGGCCAGGTCCGCACGTGCCTGTTCGCCCGCGAGGAGACGGACCTGCGCGGCGCCCTGCGCTCGGACGCCCCGGACGAGGAGATCGCGAGGATCTGGAAGCTTGCGATGTGGGGCAAGAAGGCGGGCTCCGGACTCGACGACCCGACCTTCCTGCAGCCCGACCGGCCGATGTCAGCGATCGGTGGCTGAGGACTCCCACTCCGCGAGGGGCACGACATCCTTCAGGAATCCTCGTACCCCGAGGAAGGAGGAGAGGTGCTCCCGGTGCTCGTCACAGGCCAGCCAGGTCTTGCGCCGCTCCGGGGTGTGCAACTTCGGGTTGTTCCAGGCGAGCACCCACACGGCATCGGTGCGGCAGCCCTTGGCGGAACAGACAGGCGCACCGGTGGCGCTCTCGGCGGAAGTCTCGGGGAGGTTCACGACCTCAACCCTAGGGCCTCTCGTCGACGCATCCCCGCCGGAGAAAAGGCGACGCCGAGCAGCCACGGGGGGAGCTGCCCGGCGTCGGTCCGTCGCTCCGACGGGGGATGCGGAGCGCGTACGAAGTATGTCACGGGGACCGGGGTGCGGTGCACAGGAACTTCATGATTGATCTGAGCTTTTCCTGAGCTTTCCCGACCTGCCGGCTCACTCGTTCTCGCGCACGTTTCCGGTGCTGCCCGTCTGCCCGGCCTCCGGGGCCGGCTCCGGAGTACCCGCCGCAGGGGCGGTGCCGAGAGCGGGCCGCATGGGTGCGGGCACGAACGTCGAGGGGAGTGAAGGGGCGTTCTCGCGACCGGCGTTGGCGATGACCACCGCGACATAGGGGAGCAGGACGCCCAGCACGAGGGCCACCACGGCCACATGCCTCTCGACGTTCCACAGCGTCGCCGCGAGCACCACCGAGACGGTCCGCACGGACATCGAGATGATGTAGCGCCGTTGCCTGCCACGCACGTCGTCGGCGAGTCCCTGGCGGGCTCCGGTGATCCGGAAGACCTCTGTGCCGCTCTGCTTCCGCGCCATGTTCCACCACCAGATCTCTGTGCCGGGCAACCCCGGACCGGGCCGCTCCTACGGTACGCCCGGCATCCGCCGGGTTCGAGACCGGGGCATGTCCCGTCCGTCCCGATCCGTACCGCCTCACCACGTACGGACCTGTCCGGCATGCGGTGTAGGTCCCATGCGCCGAGACTGGGCGGACGTGCGCACACCGCGCCGCACGAGGAGGCGATATGGGCTGGTTGTGGGCAATCATCGTGGGATTGGTCCTGGGGCTGCTCGCCCGGGCCATCCTGCCGGGCAAGCAGGACATCCCCCTCTGGCTGACGGTTGTGTTCGGTATCCTCGGCAGCATCCTGGGCAACGCCGTGGCGACCTGGATCGGTGTCAACGAGACCAAGGGTATCGACTGGATGCGCCACCTGCTGCAGCTGATCGGCGCAGTGGCCGTTGTCGGAGTCGGCGACATGCTCTGGCAGTCGATCAGGAGCAGTCGCGGCAAACAGCGGACCTGACCACACCCACAGCACGGCGGCCGGCCACGCGTCACGCG
The DNA here is from genome assembly GCF_045207585.1 of Streptomyces sp. NBC_00887. NCBI lineage: Bacteria > Bacillati > Actinomycetota > Actinomycetes > Kitasatosporales > Streptomycetaceae > Streptomyces > Streptomyces sp. NBC_00887. The sequence continues at coordinate 1,791,600 of NZ_CP108788.1, read as the reverse complement.
TGGCCGGCCGCCGTGCTGTGCCCCCGTGAGTGCCGTCGGCCGGATCAGCCGGCCGTGACTTCGACGGCCGCCAGGTTCTTCTTGCCCCGGCGCAGCACCAGCCAGCGCCCGTGCAGCAGCTCCTCGCGGGCCGGGGCGGCCTCGCCGTCCGTGACCTTCACATTGTTCACGTAGGCCCCGCCCTCCTTGACCGTGCGGCGGGCGGCCGACTTGCTCGGCGCCAGACCGACCTCGACCAGGAGATCCACCACCGGACCGAGCTCGGCGACCTCGGCGTGCGGCACCTCGGACAGTGCGGCACCCAGCGTCGCCCCGTCCAGCTCGCCGAGATCTCCCTGGCCGAACAGCGCCTTCGAAGCCGCGATGACCGCCGCGCACTGCGCGCCGCCGTGCACCAGCGTCGTCAGCTCCTCGGCCAGCGCACGCTGGGCCGAACGGGCCTGCGGGCGCTCCTCGGTGAGCTGCTCCAGCTCCTCGAGCTCCTCACGGCTCTTGAAGCTGAGGATGCGCATGTACGTGGAGATGTCCCGGTCGTCCACATTCAGCCAGAACTGGTAGAAGGCGTACGGCGTCGTCATCTCCGGGTCGAGCCAGACGGCCCCGCTCTCGGACTTGCCGAACTTGGTGCCGTCCGCCTTCACCATCAGCGGGGTCGCCAGCGCGTGCACGGTGGCAGCCGGATCCACGCGGTGGATCAGGTCGATCCCCGCCGTGAGGTTGCCCCACTGGTCGCTGCCGCCCTGCTGGAGGGTGCAGCCGTAGCGCCGGTACAGCTCCAGGAAGTCCATGCCCTGCAGCAGCTGGTAACTGAACTCCGTGTAGCTGATGCCCTCCTGGGACTCCAGCCGGCGGGCGACCGAGTCCTTGGTGAGCATCTTGTTGACCCGGAAGTGCTTGCCGATGTCCCGCAGGAACTCGATCGCGGACAGGCCCGCGGTCCAGTCCAGGTTGTTCACCATCGTCGCGGCGTTCGGACCCTCGAAGGCGAGGAAGGGCTCGATCTGCCCGCGCAGCCGCTGGACCCACGCGGCAATGGTCTCCGGGTCGTTCAGCGTGCGCTCCGCGGTCGGCCGCGGGTCACCGATCTGACCGGTGGCCCCGCCGACCAGGGCGAGCGGCTTCAGCCCGGCCTGCTGGAGCCGGCGCATGGTGAGCACCTGCACCAGGTGACCGACGTGCAGACTCGCCGCGGTCGGGTCGAACCCGCAATAGAACGTGACCGGGCCGTCCGCGAGAGCCTTGCGCAGTGCGTCCTCGTCAGTGGACTGGGCGAACAGCCCACGCCACTTCAGCTCGTCGACGATGTCCGTCACGGTCTTTTCGCTCCTCGTGGGGTCGAGATGGGTCGATGGAATACGCGGTTCAGTCTAGGACGGTCAGACGCCCCGGCTGACCGAGCTCATGTGGAAATCGGGGATCCGCAGCGCGGGCATGGCGGCCCGGGTGAAGTAGTCGCCCCACTCGCGCGGCAGCGTCTTCTCCGTGCGGCCCGCCTCCGACGCCCGGGACAGCAGATCGACCGGCGACTCGTTGAACCGGAAGTTGTTCACCTCGCCGAGGACCTCCCCGTCCTCCACCAGATAGACCCCGTCCCGGGTCAGGCCGGTCAGCAGCAGCGTCGCCGGATCCACCTCCCGGATGTACCACATGCAGGTCAGCAGCAGGGCCCGGCCTTTCGTGGCGGCCACCATCTCCTCCAGTGAGCGCTTGCCGCCGCCGTCCATCACCAGGTTGTCCACGGCCGGGGCCAGCGGCAGGTCCGTGAGCCCCGCCGAGTGCCGTGTCGTGGTCAGCCGCTCCAGCTTGCCCTCCCTGACCCAGTCCGTGGGCGCCAGCGGCAGGCCGTTGTCGAAGACGGAGGCGTCGTCGCCGGACGCGTGGGCGATCACGAACGGTGCGGACTCCAGGCCCGGCTCGTGCGGGTCGCTGCGCAGGGTCAGCGGCAGGGCGGAGAGCTTCTCGCCGAGCCGCGTACCGCCTCCCGGCCTGGAGAAGACCGTCCGGCCCTCCGCGGCGTCCCGGGCGCTCGACGACCAGAACTGGTAGATGAGCAGGTCGGCCACCGCGGTCGGCGGCAGCAGCGTCTCGTACCGGCCGGCCGGCAGCTCGATCCGGCGCTCGGCCCAGCCCAGCCGCTGCGCGAGCTCCGCGTCCAGGACCGCCGGGTCGACGTCCGTGAAGTCCCGGGTCGCCCGTCCCGCCCAGGCGGACCGGGTCCGGTCGGGCGACTTGGCGTTCAGCTCCAGCGTCCCGTTCGGCTGGTCGTGGCGCAGCCGCAGCCCCGTCGACGTACCCAGGTAGGTCGAGGTCATCTCGTGGTTGGCGAAGCCGTACAGCTCACGGCCGCCGGAGCGGGCGCGGGCGAAGGCGTCACCGAGCGCCGGGGCGAAGGCGGCGAAGACATCGGAGCCCGTCTCCGCGGGGGCATCCGTGAAAGCGGCGGACACCGGCACCCCGGAGACGAGCGGCTGCGCGTCCTCTGCGGGCCCGGCCCCGCGCGCGGCGGCCTCGGCTGCCCGTACGAGCGGTTCCAGGTCGTCGGCGGTGACGGCGGAGCGCGACACCACGCCGGACGCCGTCCCCCGGGCGCCGTCCACGGTCGCGATCACGGTCAGGGTCCGGCCGCGCGTCACCCCGTTCGTGGTGAGCGCGTTGCCGGCCCAGCGCAGATTGGCGGAGGAGTTCTCGTCCGCGATGACCACACAGCCATCGGTGGTGGACAGCTCGAGAGCGCGCTCGACGATCTCGTACGGCTTGCTGACGCGGCTCATCGCCCGGCCTCCTGCGTCGTGTTGAGGATGTTCACGCCTCGGAAGAGGGCGGAGGGGCAGCCGTGCGAGACGGCCGCGACCTGGCCCGGCTGGGCCTTGCCGCAGTTGAACGCGCCGCCCAGGACGTAGGTCTGCGGCCCGCCGACCTTCTCCATCGAGCCCCAGAAGTCCGTGGTCGTCGCCTGGTAGGCCACGTCCCGCAGCTGACCGGCCAGCCTGCCGTTCTCGATGCGGAAGAACCGCTGCCCGGTGAACTGGAAGTTGTAGCGCTGCATGTCGATCGACCAGGACCGGTCGCCGACCACGTAGATCCCGCGCTCCACCCCGCCGATCAGGTCCTCCGTGGAGAGCCCGCCCGGATCCGGCCGCAGCGACACGTTCGCCATGCGCTGTACGGGGACGTGGCCCGGCGAGTCCGCGTAGGCGCACCCGTTGGACCGGCCGAGACCGGTCAGCTTCGCGATCCGCCGGTCCGTCTGGTAGCCCACGAGAGTCCCGTCCTTGACCAGGTCCCACGACTGCGCCTCGACGCCCTCGTCGTCGTACCCGATCGTGGCGAGCCCGTGCTCGGCGGTGCGGTCGCCCGTCACGTTCATCACGGGGGAGCCGTACGCCAGCTTCCCCAGCTGGTCGAACGTGGCGAACGACGTACCGGCGTACGCCGCCTCGTAGCCCAGCGCCCGGTCCAGCTCGGTGGCGTGGCCGATCGACTCGTGGATGGTCAGCCACAGGTTGGACGGGTCGACGACCAGGTCGTACGTCCCCGCCTCGACGCTCGGCGCCCGCATCTTCTCGGCCAGCAGCCCCGGGATCCGCTCCAGTTCGGCGTCCCAGTCCCAGCCGGTGCCGGTGAGGTACTCCCAACCCCGTCCCACTGGTGGTGCGATGGTCCGCATCGAGTCGAACTCGCCGGTCGTGGAGTCCACGGCCACCGCGGTCAGCTGGGGATGCACGCGCACGCGCTGCTGCGTGGTGACGGTCCCCGCCGTGTCCGCGTAGAACTTGTTCTCGTGGACGGTCATCAGCGAGGCGTCCACGTGCGCGACCCCGTCCGCCGCCAGCAGCCGCGAGCTCCACTCCGCGAGCAGCCCGGCCTTCTCCTCGTCCGGTACGGAGAAGGGGTCGATCTCGTACGCCGAGACCCAGCTCCGCTCACCGTGCACCGGCTCGTCCGCCAGCTCGACACGCTCGTCCGATCCCGCCGACGCGATCACCTTCGCCGACAGCTTCGCCATGGCGACGGCCTGCGAGGCCACCTTCGCCGCGGCGTCCATCGTCAGGTCCACCCCGGACGCGAACCCCCACGCACCGCCGTGCACCACCCGCACCGCGTAACCGAGGTCGGTGGTGTCCGAGGTCCCGGAGGGCCGTGCGTCCCGCAGCCGCCAGGTGGCGCCCCGTACCCGCTCGAACCGGAAGTCGGCGTGCACCGCGCCGAGCGCACGCGCGCGGGCGAGCGCCGCGTCGGCGAGGGCACGCAGTGGCAGGGCCAGAAACGACTGATCTACCTCGTGGGCCACGCGGGCCTCCCCTTCTCCACCTCTGGAAATGTCTCCGCAGTGAATCATGGGGGGTCCCGGGGCCCGGGTGCGCCGGATTTTACGTGTCCGGCCCCCGCAGGTCCGTTCTGTAGGGATCCAACAGTCGCGGCACTGCGGCGCTGTCAGAGGCCGATTCCCTGGATGAGGGGTGGTACCGATAGGTTTCGATGTACCAGACCGCCAAGGAAAGGGTGATCCGTTGAGCCGCTCGGTTCTCGTCACCGGAGGAAACCGGGGCATCGGCCTCGCCATCGCCCGCGCCTTCGCCGACAACGGCGACAAGGTCGCGATCACCTACCGCTCCGGCGAGCCGCCCCAGGCGCTCACCGACGCGGGCTGCCTGGCGGTCCGGTGCGACATCACCGACACCGAGCAGGTGGAACAGGCCTACAAGGAGATCGAGGAGAAGCACGGTCCCGTGGAGGTACTGGTCGCCAACGCCGGTATCACCAAGGACCAGTTGCTGATGCGGATGTCCGAGGACGACTTCACGTCGGTACTCGACACCAACCTCACCGGCACCTTCCGGGTCGTCAAGCGGGCCAACCGCGCGATGCTGCGCGCGAAGAAGGGCCGCGTCGTCCTCATCTCCTCCGTCGTCGGCCTCCTCGGCTCGGCGGGACAGGCCAACTACGCGGCGTCCAAGGCGGGCCTGGTCGGCTTCGCCCGGTCGCTGGCCCGTGAGCTCGGCTCGCGGAACATCACGTTCAACGTCGTCGCACCCGGGTTCGTCGACACCGACATGACGCAGGCGCTCACCGATGAGCAGCGCAAGGGCATCGTGTCCCAGGTGCCGCTCGGCCGCTACGCGCAGCCCGCTGAGATCGCCGCCGCGGTGCGCTTCCTCGCGTCCGACGACGCGTCGTACATCACTGGAGCCGTCATTCCCGTTGACGGCGGATTGGGCATGGGTCACTGATCACCATGAGCGGAATTCTCGACGGCAAGCGCATCCTCATCACGGGTGTGCTGATGGAGTCGTCCATCGCGTTCCACACCGCGAAGGTGGCACAGGAGCAGGGCGCCGAGGTCATCCTGACGGCGTTCCCCCGGCCGACACTGACCGAGCGCATCGCCAAGAAGCTGCCCAAGCCGGCCAAGGTCATCGAGCTGGACGTGACCAACGACGAGCACCTGGACCGGCTCGCGGGCCTGGTCAAGGAGGAGCTCGGTTCGCTGGACGGCGTCGTCCACTCCATCGGCTTCGCGCCGCAGGACGCGCTCGGCGGCAACTTCCTGAACACCCCGTTCGAGTCGGTCGCCACCGCGATGCACGTCTCGGCGTTCTCGCTGAAGTCCCTCGCCATGGCCTGCAAGCCCCTGATGAGCGACGGCGGCTCGATCGTCGGCCTCACCTTCGACGCGCAGTTCGCCTGGCCCCAGTACGACTGGATGGGCCCGGCCAAGGCCGCGCTGGAGGCCACCTCCCGCTACCTCGCCCGTGATCTGGGCACGGACAGCATCCGCTGCAACCTGATCTCCGCCGGACCGCTCGCTTCCATGGCGGCCAAGTCCATCCCGGGCTTCACCGAGCTCGCGGACGTCTGGAACCACCGCTCCCCGCTGGCGTGGGACATGGCCGACCCCGAGCCGGCCGGCCGCGGTGTCGTGGCGCTGCTCTCGGACTTCTTCCCGAAGACGACGGGCGAGATCATCCACGTCGACGGTGGCGTGCACATGATGGGCGCCTGAGTCCCGCAGACCGCTCACGGCCGCGTACCGCCCCTCGCGAGGGGCGGTACGCGGCCGTCGTGTGTCTCAGGTCGAAAAGATGGTCGATCCACCGCAGAATGTGGAGGAACCGGACTTTTGGTCAGGCTGTGGGGAGGAGATCGCTGTGCTGCGCTCCACACGTCGCCGAACCTGGGCCCTCTTGGCCGCAGCGGCTGCCGTCGCCGGTCTCCTCGCGCCGGTCGCCGTGAACGCGGCGAACCGGGCGGGGTCCGGGGCCGCCGCACCCCTCGCACCGGTCCTGGAACCTTCGGGCGCCGAATGCCGAACCTCGGTCGACGGCTCCCGGGTCGTCGCCTACTGCCACAACCCGGACTCCACCACCGACCACGTCCAGCTCCACACCGAGTGCAGCCGCTGGTGGGACGTCGACGCGGACGGAGAGGCTGTCGTGGTCCAGCCGGGACGGACCGTGCGCCTCGAGGACCGGTGCTGGAAAGAGGTCGGCTCGGCCTGGGTCAGTCATAGGTCCTGAGCGTCCCCAAGTCCCCAAGTCCCGGAGTCCCGGAGTCCCGGAGTCCCGGAGTCCCGGAGTCCCGGAGTCCCGGACCATTGGACCTGCGGAGCCCCGAGCCGCAGTACACCAGAGCCTCAGACCCGGTCCCTCAAACAGTTCAGCGCATGACTGGCGGCCTCGGCGGCGGCCGTCTCCGCGTCTCCCGCCCGGATCGCCTCGACCAGCCGTGCGTGGTCCATGTGCTCCTCGGGGCGCAGCTCCGAGCCCACGTCGTCGCGCAGATAGTCGCGGAGCAGGCCGTTCAGGTCGGCGTAGAGCTCGGTCAGTACGTCGTTGTGCGAGGCGGCGACCACGGCCAGGTGCAGCGTCGCGTCGGCGGCGACGAATGCCTCCGCGTCCCCGGCGGCCCAGGTCGCCTCGCGCCGCGCCATCAGCGCGTCCAACTGGCGCAGATCCCGCTCCGTGCGCCGGGCGGCGGCCAGCCGGGCCGCCGAGGACTCCAGCGTGGAGCGCAGCTCGGCGACGTGGCGCGGGTCTGCGTCGGCGAAGCGGCGGTGCATCACGCCGGCGAGCTCGCTGGTGGCGACGACGTACGTCCCCGACCCCTGCCGGATGTCCAGGAGGCCGTTGTGCGCCAGCGCGCGTACCGCCTCGCGCACGGTGTTGCGGGCGACCCCCAGCTGCTCGACCAGCTCGGGCTCGGTGGGAATCCGTGAGCCCACGGGCCACTCGCCCGAAGTGATCTGATTTCTCAGCTGGGCAATCACCTGATCGGCGAGAGCCGAACGCCGCGGAGACGTCAGCGCCATGGTGCTCCTTGCTCGGGGTTTTTGGAACGGGGGCTGGTTTTGCTGTGTGGAGCGGGTGCCGGGATTCTCTCAGGAGGGAGAGGCCCGGAGTGGACAACCAATCATCCCATGATTCTATGATGGGCCTCATGCCCGACGACGAAACCCGGACCCTGAGCCCCACCTCCCACCGGAGCGCAACCATCCCGAGCGCCCTCGCTTCCCGGGCGGCCATCCCCGTACCCGGCTCGGGCTCGGGCTCGGCACCGGGACCCGCCCCGTGGCTGCTGCGCCTGGTCGTCGTCGGCCTCGTCCTCGCCGCGCTCAATCTGCGGCCCGCCATCACCAGCCTCGGGCCTCTCCTGGAAGAAGTGCGGGACGGGCTGCACATGAGCGGCAGCGTCGCCGGAGTGCTCACCTCCGTACCGCCGCTCTGTTTCGCGCTCTTCGGCTTCATGGCGCCGCGGCTCGCCCGCCGGTTCGGGCCGGGCGCCGTCGTCTGCGCGGGCATGGTCGCCATCACGGCGGGCCTGCTGATCCGCCCCTTCGTCGGCAGCACCGCGGGGTTCCTCGCCGCCAGCGCCCTCGCACTGATGGGCATCGCCGTCAGCAACGTCCTGATGCCCGTCATCGTCAAGCGCTGGTTCCCGGACCGCGTCGGCAGCATGACCGGCCTCTACTCGATGGCCCTAGCCCTCGGCACCGCACTCGCGGCAGCCGTCACCGTGCCCTTGACCGACGCGCTGGGCGGCAGTTGGAAGACCGGGCTGGCCGTCTGGGCCGCCCTCGCCGCCGCGGCGATCCTGCCCTGGACGGCCCTCGCACGGGACCGCGGCAGCGCCCACGGGGAGCCGGCCGACAAGCACAGGCAGCAGGCCCCCGCCCTCAGGATCACCCGCAGCCGCACCTCCTGGGCGCTCGCCTGCTTCTTCGGCCTCCAGGCCACGGCCGCGTACATCACCATGGGCTGGATGCCGCAGATCTTCCGCGACGCGGGGATCCCGGCAGGCACCGCCGGTGTCCTGCTGGCCGTGACCATGGCCATGGGCGTACCCCTCGCCTTCGTGATCCCCCGGGCGGCCGCCCGTCTGAAGAACCAGGGACCGATCGTCCTCGTCCTGGGCGGCTGCGGCCTCGTCGGCTACGCGGGGCTCTACCTCGCCCCCGCAGGCGGCGCCTGGCTCTGGGCACTGCTGCTCGGCATCGCCAACTGCGCCTTCCCGCTCGCGCTCACCATGATCGGCATGCGCTCGCGCACCGGTGCGGGCGTGGTCAGGCTCTCCGCCTTCGCCCAGTCCACCGGCTACCTGCTCTCGATCCCGGGCCCGCTGCTCGTCGGCGTGCTCTACCAGCACAGCGGCGGCTGGGGCCTGCCGATCGCCCTGATGGCGGGGCTCATGGTGCCGCAGATGGTGGCGGGAGTGCTGGCAGGACGGGACCGGACGATCGAGGACGAATGCTGAGATGCGAGACTGGACCCATGCCGGTGCTCGATCCGAATCCTCAGAACGGCCAGAAGAAGTTTCTCCTCGTCCTCGGGGCGATGCTTCTCATCGGGGTCGTCATCAGTGTCATCGCCACGATCGCCTCACCCTCCTGAGCAGGTCGCGTGAGCGAGGGTGGTGCTAGCCCCCCATCCCCTAGGGGGCCAGGTTCAGGGTCGAGTGGGTGGGTCGCCGGATGGGACCGCCTCACCGCGATCCGTAGGTTCTAGGTATTCAGTGCCGAGGACCCACGGAGGCGGACATGTCGGCCCGTATGCACCCCCGGACCCACCGCCCGGCCCCGGACGGCGTGGAGATCCGGCTGCCGTGGTGGGCCGTCGCGCTGCCCGCCGTCGCCTTCGCCGCCCTCCTCCTGCTGATCGTGGGACCGGGCCAGGCGCACGCCGCCACCGGGGATCCCGCGATCGGACGGCTGCTCGGGCGCATCCTGGAGCTGCTCTCCGGCTGACGGCTCCCGGACAGACACGCACAGGTCACCCGGCGTCATTCACCCTCAACGGGGTAGCACGTCAACACCCTGCGCCCGGACACGCATTTCGTGCGAAGCTGAGGTGTATGAGCGCCGATACACCTCGCAGGATCGTCCTTCTCAGGCACGCAAAAGCGGAATGGTCGCAAGCGGCCGACCATGAGCGGCCCCTGGCCGAGCGGGGACGGAAAGACGCCCCCGTCGCCGGCCGCAAGCTCGCCGATTCCGGCACCGTCTTCGATCTGGCTCTGTGTTCGACCGCCACCAGGACGCGCGAGACCTGGAAGCTCGCGGTCCACGAATTCCCGCAGCGCCCCAGGACCGTGTACGAGGAGAGGCTGTACGAGGCCTCCCTCGGAGAACTGATTGCCCTGTTCAACGAGACCCCGGACGACGTGCGGAACCTGCTGGTCATCGGCCACAACCCCGGCATGCACGGTGCCGCGGACGCGCTGTCCGGCCAGGCGGAGGGGGAGACACTCGCCCGGATGACCAGGGACGGCTTCCCGACGGCCGCCTATGCCGTCGTCGAGTTCTCCGGATCCTGGAAGGGCCTGGAGCAGGGTGTGGGCAAGCTCGTCGAGTACTGGACGCCGAACGACTGAGCAGGATGCACGGGGCCCCGGCACATCACAGTGCCGGGGCCCCTTCGTACGTACGCGTCCGGAGGGATCAGTCGACGAGACCGTCGGCTGCCTCCACCTCCTCGCGGGTGATACCGAGCAGATACAGAACCGTGTCCAGGAACGGGACGTTCACCGCTGTGTGCGCCGCCTCGCGCACGACCGGCTTGGCGTTGAACGCGACGCCGAGACCGGCCGTGTTGAGCATGTCCAGATCGTTCGCGCCGTCCCCGATCGCGACCGTCTGTGCCAGCGGCACCCCCGCCTGCTCGGCGAAGCTGCGCAGCAGCCGGGCCTTGCCCGCACGGTCCACGATGTCGCCCACGACCCGGCCCGTGAGTTTCCCGTCGACGACCTCCAGCGTGTTGGCGGAGGCGAAGTCGAGCCCGAGGCGTTCCTTGAGGTCGTCCGTGACCTGAGTGAATCCGCCCGAGACCACGCCGACTTGGTAACCGAGCCGCTTCAGCGTACGGATGAGGGTGCGGGCACCCGGTGTCAGCCGGACCTCGGTCCGCACCTTGTCCACCACCGACTCGTCGAGCCCTGCCAGCAGCGCCACACGTGCGTGCAGCGACTGCTCGAAGTCGAGCTCGCCCCGCATCGCCTGCTCGGTCACCTCGGCGACCTTGTCCTCGCAGCCCGCATGGGCAGCGAAGAGCTCGATGACCTCGTCCTGGATGAGTGTCGAGTCCACATCCATGACGACGAGCCGCTGCGCCCGGCGGCTGAGCCCGGCCGACACGACGGCGATGTCGACGCCGATTCCGGCGGCCTCGGTCGCCAGCGCGGTCCGCAGCTCCTCCGTCCCGGTGCCGGACACCGCGAACTCCACTGCGGTGACCGGGTACTTCGCCAGCCGGAAGATCCGGTCGATGTTGCCACCGGTCGACGTGATCCGAGCAGCTATGGCCGCCGTCGACTCCGCGGTCAGCGGGTGTCCCAGCACGGTCACATGGGAACGGCCGTCGCCACGGGGCCGGTTGTCACCCGTACCGGAGATGATCTCGGCCTGCAGTTTCAGCGACTCCGCCCAGCTGTGGACGGTCGCCCGGAGGTCGCCCTCGGTCGTACCGCCCGAGACCGGCGAGGTGACCAGCGCGCACAGGACGATGCGGCCGCGGGTGACCACCTGCTCGATGTCCACGACGTCGACGGAGTACGCGGCCAGGGTGTCGAAGAGCCCGGCGGTGATGCCGGGACGGTCCTTCCCGAAGATCTTGACGAGAAGAGTGGGTTCGTCTGTGCCCCGAAGGGGCTCAGGGGGCTCAGGAGACCGGGGAGACTGAGGTGCGCTCATGGTGGTTCCACCGTATAGGTCCGGCGCACGGCCCCCGAAGCCCGTCCCGAGTGGCGGACAGCACCCCCGACCCGGGTGGCCGCACCGACGTGTCTGCGCCGGACGCCCCGGTTGCCATGCTCCGGTCCGATATCTCCCGAGTCGGCCCGGGTGCCGCACAGGCCTCCGCGCTGTCTACACCCGCCCGGCTTTCCGTTCGGTGACTGCTCCTGGAATAGTTCCCCACGATGTTCAGCATCCCTAGACTCCCTGCAACGGGGGTAACTCGGGGGACAACTAGTGGGGCGCGGAGTGCCGGAACTCGTACTGGAATTGAATGGAAGGACCTGGACGCTCGATCCGTCCAGGTCGTACACCCTCGGACGCGATCCGCAGGGCGACCTGATGATCGACGACGCCAGGGTCTCCTGGCGGCATGCCACGATCAGCTGGGGTGGTCGCAGCTGGGTCATCGAGGACCACGGCAGCACCAACGGCACCTATGTGCAGGGCCATCGGATCCAGAAGATGGAGATCGGCCCCGGCTCGTCGGTGCACCTGGGCAACGCGACGGACGGGCCGCGGCTGAGCCTGACCGGCGCTGCCGCGGCTGCCGGTGTCCACAGCGGCCAGGCCGCGGCGGCGCAACAGGCGCCCGCACCCGTGCAGCCCCAGCAGCCCCCGCAGGGTGTCGCCGGCTGGCACGACCCCGCACAGCAACAGCAGCAGGCAGGCTGGCAGCAGGCGCAGCAGGCGCAGCAGGCGCAGCAGGCGCAGCAGCCGCAGGTCCCGCATCAGCAGGGTCCCGCGGCACCTGGACCGGGAGGGCCCGGCGGTGTCGCGGGGGCCCCGCCGGTGTACGGCGACCGGAGCCCGACCACGTTCCACCAGCTGGACCTCGGCCGGGTCATGCGCATCGGCCGTGCGCTGGAGAACGAGCTGGTCGTCTCCGACCTCCAGGTCTCGCGCCTCCACGCCGAATTCCGTGCGACGCCCGACGGCCGCTTCGAGATCCGCGACCTCGGATCCCACAACGGCACGTACGTCAACGGCCAGCCGCTCAGCAAGTCCGGCTCCGCGCTCATCGGCCCGAACGACATCGTCGGCGTCGGTCACTCGACCTTCCGGCTGGTCGGGGACCGGCTGGAAGAGTTCGTCGACACCGGTGAGGTCTCCTTCTCCGCCCGCCACCTCACGGTGACGGTCGACGGAGGGAAGGACATCCTCAAGGACGTCTCGTTCGGCGTTCCGGAGAAGTCCCTGATCGCCGTCATCGGCCCGTCCGGATCCGGTAAGTCCACCCTGCTCAAGGCGCTCACCGGCTACCGGCCCGCCAACAGGGGCGACGTCCTCTACGACAACCGGAACCTGTACAAGCAGTTCGCCGAGCTGCGGCAGCGCATCGGACTGGTCCCGCAGGACGACATCCTGCACAAGGAGCTCACGGTCACCCGGGCTCTGCGGTACGCGGCCAAGCTGCGCTTCCCCGCGGACACCACCGAGGCCGAGCGCACCGCCCGGATCCACGAGGTCCTCGCCGAGCTCAAGCTCGACATCCACAAGGACAAGAAGATCACCTCGCTCTCCGGCGGCCAGCGCAAGCGCGTCTCGGTCGCCCTGGAGCTGCTGACCAAGCCGTCGCTGATCTTCCTCGACGAGCCGACCTCGGGCCTCGACCCGGGCATGGACCGCGACGTCATGCAGCTGCTGCGCGGGCTCGCCGACGACGGCCGTACGGTCCTCGTCGTCACGCACTCCGTGGCCGAGCTGGCGATCTGCGACAAGCTCCTGGTGATGGCCCCCGGCGGATCCGTTGCCTACTTCGGTCCGCCCGAGGAGGCGCTGAACTTCTTCGGCTACAGCACCTGGGCCGACGTCTTCTCCGCGTTCGAGAACTACCGCGACTACGACTGGGCGGGCCGCTGGCGCGGTTCGCAGCACTACCAGATGTACGCGGCGGACATCGACGCCGTCGCCGCGCAGCCCGTACACATGCCGCCGCCGCAGTCGATCCGGCCCCCCAAGCCCTCCGGCTGGGTGGCCCAGCTGTGGACGCTGATGCGCCGCTACATCTCGGTGATCGCGTCCGACAAGGGCTTCCTGCTCCTGATGGTGCTCCTGCCGGCGGTGCTCGGCGTGGTGAGCGTGGTCATCCCCGCGGAGTTCGGCCTGGCGGAGCCCGAGCCGCCCTCCCGGTTCAACGGCAAGGCCGGGACGATCATGCTGATCCTCGCGGTCGGCATGTGCTTCGCCGCCGCGGCCAACTCCGTACGGGAGTTGATCAAGGAACGGGTGATCTACGAGCGGGAGCGGGCCACCGGTCTGTCCCGTTCCGCCTATCTGCTGTCCAAGGTGATCGTCCTCGGCGTGATCACCGCCTTCCAGGGCGTGATCATCTGCGGGATCGGCTTCTCCACCCGGAAGCTTCCGGACGAGGGCCTGTTCATGCCGCCCGCCGTGGAGATCTGCGTGTCGATCATCGTGCTCGGCTTCACGTCGATGATGTTCGGCCTGATGATCTCCGCGCTGGTGAAGACCGCCGAGAAGACCATGCCGCTGCTCGTCATGTTCGCCATCGTCCAGGTCGTCTTCACCGGAGTGCTCTTCCAGGTCTACGGTTCCCCGGGCCTGGAGCAGTTCGCCTGGCTGATGCCGTCGCGCTGGGCCGTGGCCGCGGCCGGTACCACGCTGGACCTGGCCCATCTCATGCCGCCGTGGGACCCCGAGAACCCGACCGACCTGGACCCGCTCTGGGAGCACGCGGCCGGCCAGTGGGGGATCAACATCGCGGTGATGCTCTTCATGAGCGTCATCCTCTTCTTCGCGGTCTCGCGGATGCTGCGGCGCCACGAGCCCGAGGTGATGCGCAAGTAACGCGTCCGGCCCGACCGGGCCCGGAAACGCCCGAGGGCGGCAACCCCGTGGGGTGCCGCCCTTCGGCATGTGCCGGCCGGTCACGCGACGCTGCGGACCGGCTGGCCCTCAAATGCCAGGCCTGACTCGGTGCGTGGCTCAGTACGCGCTGTCGACGTTGTCGATCGAGCCGTACTTGTCCGCGGCGTAGTTGGCCGCAGCGGTGATGTTGGCGACCGGGTCGTACTGGTCGTGCTTGGTGCCGGGCACGTGGTAGAAGTCGAACGTCGGCTTGATGACCTGCAGCAGGCCCTTCGACGGGACGCCGTTGATGGCGTTGATGTCCCAGTCGTTGATGGCGCGCGGGTTACCGCTGGACTCGCGGATGATGTTGCGGTGCAGACCCTCGTACGTGCCGGGGATGTTCTTCTTGTCCATGATCGCGAGAGCCTCGCGAATCCAGCCGTCCAGGTTGTTGGCGTAGACCGGCTTGCGGTCGGCGGCACGGCTGGCCTTCTTGGCGGCACGCTTCTTCGCGTCGGCCTTGGCCTCGGCGGCAGCCTTCTTCTTGGCTGCGGCGTCCTTCTTGGCCTCGGCGACGGCCTTGGCCTTCGCCTCGTTCTTCGCGGCTGCCTTCTTCTCGGCGGCCTTGGCGGAGTCGGCGGCCTTCACCAGCTGAGCGGCGGTGGAGTGCTGCTCGAGGATGCTGGACTGGACGCTCTGGGTCTGCGCGGCACCGGCGAAGGCGACCGGCGCACCGGATATGGCCTGCGGCTCGGTCGACGCCGCGGCGTTGTCCGGGACGAGGGAGAAAGCGAGAGCGGCGGCGGCCAGGGTGGAGACCCCCGCGACGGAGAGCTTCTGCGCCTTGTTCAGGCGACGGCTACGGCTGGAGATGCGGGACACGGACATACAGTCGTACCTCTTCGAATTGCAGGGGGTCCTCGGCGAGGACGCAGACGGAAGCGGCGGTGCGCATCTCCGTCGGGGACGAGTGCAATTCTTAGCGACCGCAAAACGGCCTGGCAAAGGTGTGACGTACGAAGCTGAGTAGTGGACCCCGGGGGTGTTCATACCCCCTTGTCCGGTTTGGGGCCCGGAATATTGCCCGTTTTGCTCCAACTATTCATCTTCGTAAGTGACGTGGGCCCTATGCCTGGGCTCACATGGGGACCCCTCCGCGCTCACGAAACGTTGCTCATGTAATGCGGAGTGTTAGCTTCCGGAACCCGGTAGGAGGAGATGGACGTCCCCGAACTCGTGCCAGAGGTACCGGTGGCGCAGGGCCTGGGCGTAACCGCGCTGCAGCACGGCCCGCCCGGCTGTCGCCTCCAGCATCAGCAGGTGCGAGGCCTCCGGCTCGTGCAGCCCGGTCAGCAGCCCGTCCACCACCCGCACGCCCCGCTGCGGCGTCACCACCAGGTCCGTCCAGCCCGAGGCGGCCCGCACCACTCCGTCCGCCCCCGCCGCCGATTCCAGGGCCCGCACCGCCGTCGTCCCCACGGCCACGACCCTGCCGCCACCCGTCCGTGCCGCGTTGACCAGCCACGCCGTCGTACGAGGCACCGCGAAGCGCTCCGGATACGGCGGCTCGTGCGCCTCGGCCGACGCCACCCCCGTATGAAGGGAGAGCGGGGCGAACTGCACCCCGCGGCTCACCAGCGCCGCCACCAGCCCCGGGGTGAACGGCCTCGCCGCACTCGGCATCTCCGCCGACCCCGCCCCGTCGGGCGAGGGCACGGCGAACACCGTCTGATACGCGGACAGCGGCTGGTCCCGCTCCGTGTACGCGTACCGGATCGGCCGCCCGTACCGGCCCAGCAGCCCGGGTACGTCCCGCGGCACCCGCGCCCTCCACAGCCTGGCGCCCGCCGGGGGACCCAGCGGCTCGTCCAGCACCAGCACGTTCCCGCCCGGCAGCCGCACGGCGGCTCCCGCCCGGCCGCCGGGGCGCGGCCGCGTGGTCCCGTTCCCGTCCGGGCGGCGCAGCTCCACCGCCCACCTGCCGTCCTCGCCGCGGGTCGAGAAGTGCACGACGACGCGCTCACCGCCGACGCGCCCGTTCACGGCGGCCGCCAGCGTCGTCGACGTGTTCACCACGAGTACGTCCCCGGCCCGCAGCTCCCGGGGCAGGTCCCGGAAGGCCCGGTGCGAAACCGCCGTACCCCGCGACACCAGCAGCCGCATGTCGTCCCGCCCCGCACCCCGCTGCTCGGCCGGGACCCGGGCGGACAGCTCCTCGGGCACCCGCAGGGCATCCAGCGCCGTCATCGCCGCTCCCCGTCCTTCTCCTCCAGCAGGGCGGCGGCCGCATACCGCCCGCCGGCCGGCCGCCGCTCCAGCAGCCGGACGAACGCGGGCGCCACGCTCTCCGGACCCGGCCGCGGCCCCGCGTCCCCGGGTACCGCCGCCGTAGAGAGGTCCGTCCGCATGTCGCCCGGATCCACGGCCCACACCCGCAGACCCGGTTCCTCCTCGCCCAGCACCGCGGCCAGCTGGTCGAGCGCGGCCTTGGACGCCCCGTACCCGCCCCACGTCGGATACGGCTCGGCCGCCGCGTCCGAGCTCACCGTCACCACCGCTCCGGCCGCCGATGCCCTCAGCAGCGGCAGCGCCTCCTGCGCCAAGCCGAGCGCCGCCACCACATTCGTCTCCAGTGCCTCCCGCAGCCCGGCCAGGGGCAGCGACTCCAGCGGTACGAGCGGTTCGGCACCCAGGGCGCTCGCATTGCTCACCAGCACGTCCAGCTCCCCGGCGGCGGCCACCAGGGCCTTGCGGTGCGCCCCGTCCGTGACATCCCCGGCGACGGCCACCACCCGTGTCCCGTACAGGCGGCTCAGCTCCCGCGCCGTCTCCCGCAGCACCCCGGCCGTCCGGGCGTCCAGGACGAGATCCCAGCCCAACTGCGCCAGCGCCGCCGCCAGCGCACGCCCCAGCCCCTTCGACGCACCCGTGATCATCGCGATCGGCACGGCAACCGTCCCCTCGAACCTCGTGAATCTCCGACCCCACCAACGTAGGAACCCGGCTCCCGCCGCCGCCTCGTCCATCGGCCGCACCCCGACAAGGCACTTCGACCTAGGTCCTCGCGTCTGGATCAGGCCGGGCTCGCGGGGGCCGGCACGCACATCTGCCGCGTTGTCGTCAGTCGCCTACTTCCCCGAGCTCTCGGCTTCGCTCGAGCAGGGGAGACCCCATCGCGTGGGCTCCCTCCTCCGCCTTGCAGCCGCACGCACCAGCCCCCGCTCCCCGATCCGGCCTGATCCAGAAGCGAGGACCTAGTCCCCGAGCCCCACCCGACGGCCGTCCACAGCCCGATACGGCGGCCGAGGGACCGCCGGTACGGTGAGGACATGAGCCATCGCCCACCGTCGGGCCTCGCCGCGGTGAGTGCCGCGCTGCTCGCCATGAGCCGGCACCTCGAAATGCGGGACGTCCTCAAGACGATCGTCGCCTCCGCGCGCGAACTGCTCGACGCCGAGTACGCGGCCCTGGGCGTCCCCGACGACCACGGGGGCTTCGCCCAGTTCGTCGTGGACGGGGTCAGCGACGAGCAGTGGAAGGCCATCGGGCCGCTGCCCAGGCAGCACGGCATCCTCGCCGCGATGCTCCACGAGGCGAAGCCCGAGCGGCTCGCCGACGTCCGCAAGGACCCCCGCTTCGAAGGCTGGCCCGTCGCCCACCCGGACATGTCCGACTTCCTGGGCCTGCCCATCCAGGACGGCGACGAGATCATCGGCGCACTCTTCCTCGCCAACAAGCGCTGCCCCAAGCCCGAGGGCAGCTGCGGCTTCACGGAGGAGGACGAGGAACTCCTCGCGATCCTCGCCCAGCACGCGGCGATCGCGCTCGTCAACGCCAGACTGTACGAACGCAGCCGCGAGCTCACGATCGCCGAGGAGCGCTCGCGGCTCGCGCATGAGCTGCACGACGCGGTCAGCCAGAAGCTCTTCTCGCTCCGGCTGACCGCCCAGGCCGCCGCCGCGCTCGTCGACCGCGACCCCGCCCGCGCCAAGGGCGAGCTCCAGCAGGTCGCGGCCCTGGCCGCGGAAGCCGTGGACGAGCTGCGCGCGGCCGTCGTGGAGCTGCGCCCGGCCGCCCTGGACGAGGACGGTCTCGTCGCCACGCTGCGTACCCAGATCCAGGTACTGGACCGCGCGCACAGTGCCCGGGTCACCTTCGAGAGCGCCGGAGTCCGGGCGATGCCCTCCGTGCAGGAGGAGGCCCTGCTCCGGGTCGCCCAGGAGGCCCTGCACAACGCCCTCCGCCACTCCGGCGCCGAACAGGTCGCCGTCACGCTCAGTCGGCACACCTCCGCCACGGTGCTGCGGATCACCGACGACGGCCGCGGCTTCGACGCCCATGCCGTCCGGCACGCGGGCCGCCATCTGGGCCTCGTCTCGATGCGCCACCGGGCGGGCAGCGTCGGGGGAAGGCTCACCGTTGCATCGGAGCCCGGCAAGGGCACCACGATCGAGATGGAGGTCCCCTGTGCCTGACAAGATCATCAGGGTGCTGCTGGTCGACGACCACCAGGTCGTCCGCCGGGGGCTGCGCACGTTCCTCGAGATCCAGGACGACATAGAGGTCGTCGGGGAAGCCTCCGACGGAGCCGAGGGAGTCGCCAGGACCGAGGAGCTCCGGCCCGATGTCGTCCTGATGGACATCAAGATGCCCGGTACGGACGGGATCGAGGCCCTGCGCAAACTCAGGGAGCTGGGGAACCCCGCGAAGGTACTGATCGTCACCAGCTTCACCGAACAGCGCACGGTCGTTCCCGCCCTGCGCGCGGGCGCGTCCGGCTACGTGTACAAGGACGTCGACCCGGACGCGCTGGCCGGCGCCATCCGCTCGGTCCACGCTGGGCACGTCCTGCTCCAGCCGGAGGTCGCAGGCGCGCTCCTGGCCCAGGAGGACGCCGGTAGCGGTACGGGCCGGGGGAGCACCCTGACCGAACGGGAACGGGAAGTGCTCGGGCTGATCGCCGACGGCCGCTCCAACCGGGAGATCGCCCGGGCGCTGGTCCTGTCGGAGAAGACCGTCAAGACGCACGTGTCGAACATCCTGATGAAGCTCGATCTGTCGGACAGGACGCAGGCCGCACTCTGGGCGGTCCGGCACGGGGCGGCAGGCTGACGGGCCCGAGGTCCGAGGGAGGGGAGCGGATGGTTCCACTCCAGTCCGAGATTCATACTGTCGGGTGTATGTCACTCGAACAGCGCAACCTGTGCGGCGTCGAGGCGTTCTCCATGGCGTGCTGCGGCGGTCGGTCGCAGCGACGCGAGGAGGATCCTGAAGTGAAGAACCTGAAGAAGGCCGCTGCCGTCACCATGATCGCCGGTGGACTCATCGCCGCCGGTGCCGGGGCTGCCTCCGCCACGGGCCACAACGGCGCCGGTGCTCACGGCGCGGCCGTGGGCTCCCCGGGCGTCGCCTCGGGCAACCTCGTCCAGGTCCCCGTGCACGTCCCCGTGAACGTGGTCGGCAACACGGTCAACGTGATCGGCCTGCTCAACCCGGCCTTCGGCAACTTCGGCCTGAACGGCTGACCCGCGCTGCCGCACCCAACCGCCGGACGGGCCGATCGAGCCCGTCCGGCGGTTCGCGTGCGGGGCCGCCAGGGTCTTCCGTACGGATCAGGGCCCGCGAGCCCGGCACGATCCGAACGAGGGGGCCATGATCCGACGAGGGGACCTAGCGCCCCCGCTCCTCCACATACGCGTTGTACGCCGCGACCTGCGCCCGCCGGGCAACCCGTTCCACCGGCCGCAGCGCCTCGCCCCGAGCCGCGATCTCCGAGGAGCTCACCGCGCCGCCGTGCCCGTTCTCATGGGCCACCGAGATCAGCAGCCCCACCCGCTGGGCCAGTTCGAGCACCCGTACCGCCCGCGCCGGATACCCCGGAGCCAGCACCTCACGGCCCCGCTCCGCCCGTGCCCGGTACGCATCCACCGCGGCCTCGGCAACCGGCCCGGAACCTGCCACATCCAGCCGGGACAGCACCGCCGTCGCATCCCGCAGGGCCTCCGCCAGCTCCCGCTCCGCCTCGCTCAGCGACGGCACATCCGCCGGCGGCGCCTCCCGCACCGGCAGGCAGCGCCACACCACCTCGACGTGCACGTCCCCGGCCGGCCCTGCCTCGCTCACCTCCGGGACGAGTCCGTACGGCGCTCCGGACGTGACCACCGCCTCCTCGGCGTCCAGTGCCCGCGCGTTGAAGTCCGGCGGCCCGCTGAGCCCCAGCGGATGCCCGGGCACCGGCAGCGCGACCCGGAAACCGGTCGCGCCGAGCCCCTCAGCCGGCCGAGCGCCAGCGTGAGCCCGACCGGCCCCGCCTCACCCGGCAGGCCCTCGACGCGGTGCACCGCGTCCTCCCCGACAATCGCGAGCGCAGCGTCGTCCGGTGACACAAGTCCGGCCAAAAGTGCGTTTCCCCATGCGGTCAGCCGCCCTGAGCGTGGTTCCGAAAGCATGGGGACAGCCTAGGCAACCGCCCTAAGGGCTGGAGCACTCTTCGGGTGGCGTAGGTTTTCCCTGGGAGCTGTGCCCACAGGCACGCGACGATCTCGAGACTGCATGGGGAGACAACGCGCTCATGAGCGATGTACTGGAGCTGGTGGACGTATCCGTGGTCCGCGACGGACGCGCTCTGGTGGACGACGTCTCCTGGTCGGTCAAGGAGGGGGAGCGCTGGGTCATCCTCGGACCGAACGGCGCCGGCAAGACCACGCTGCTCAACATTGCGTCCAGCTACCTCTTCCCGAGCACCGGCAAGGCCAGGATCCTCGGTGAGGAGCTCGGCGGCGTCGGCACCGACGTCTTCGAGCTCCGGCCCCGCATCGGGATCGCCGGTATCGCCATGGCCGAGAAGCTCCCCAAGCGCCAGACCGTGCTGCAGACGGTGCTCACCGCCGCGTACGGCATGACCGCGACCTGGCACGAGAACTACGAGGCCGTCGACGAGGAGCGCGCCCGCGCCTTCCTCGACCGGCTGGGCATGACCGACTACCTCGACCGCAAGTTCGGCACCCTTTCCGAGGGTGAGCGCAAGCGGACCCTGATCGCCCGCGCCATGATGACCGACCCCGAGCTGCTCCTGCTCGACGAGCCCGCCGCAGGCCTCGACCTCGGCGGCCGCGAGGACCTGGTCCGCCGCCTGGGCCGGCTCGCCCGTGACCAGTACGCCCCCTCCATGATCATGGTCACCCACCACGTCGAGGAGATCGCGCCCGGCTTCACCCACGTCCTGATGATCCGTCAGGGAAAGGTGCTCGCCGCAGGCCCGATGGAGACGGAGCTCAGCTCCCGCAACCTCTCCCTCTGCTTCGGCCTGCCGCTCGTCGTCGAGCACACCGGCGACCGCTACACCGCCAAGGGGCTTCCGCTCTCCTGAGGATCCGCACAACAGCCGTCCCCCGGCGCCCTGTCCGCGAGGGCACCTGCGGTCCTACGATGAACACGTGGAAATCGACGCGTGGGTATGGTGGTTGATCGGCGCCGTGGGACTGGGTATCCCCCTCGTCCTGACCGCGATGCCCGAGTTCGGAATGTTCGCCGTGGGAGCCGTGGCCGCGGCGGTCGTCGCCGCACTCGGCGGTGGCATCGTCGCCCAAGTACTGGTCTTCGTCCTGGTGTCCGTGGCGCTGGTCGCGGTCGTACGCCCGATCGCCGCCAGGCACCGCGCCGGCCAGACCCACCACGCCTCCGGCATCGACGCGCTGAAAGGCCGTCAAGCCGTCGTGCTGGAACGGGTGGACGGCAGCGGCGGCCGCATCAAGCTGGCCGGTGAGGTCTGGTCCGCGCGCACGCTCGACAGCGATCAGAGCTTCGAACCCGGACAACAGGTCGATGTCGTCGAGATCGACGGTGCAACGGCCGTCGTCATGTGAGCGAACCGGTCACGCGGCAGCCCGCAGTCTGCCAAACTCGAAGTCGATCATCATGAGAATGCAACCGTCATGAGCACTCGACCTCGATCATCGCGATCCGTCGGCAACCGAAGGGCACGAGGCACACGATGCAACCGATCATCATCGTCCTGATCATTCTGGTGGTGCTCGTCTTCATCGCCCTGATCAAGACGATCCAGGTCATCCCACAGGCCAGTGCCGCCATCGTGGAGCGCTTCGGCCGCTACACCCGCACCCTCAACGCCGGGCTGAACATCGTCGTCCCGTTCATCGACTCGATCCGCAACCGGATCGACCTCCGCGAACAGGTCGTTCCCTTCCCGCCCCAGCCGGTGATCACCCAGGACAACCTGGTGGTCAACATCGACACCGTCATCTACTACCAGGTGACCGACGCCCGGGCCGCGACCTACGAGGTCGCCAGCTACATCCAGGCGATCGAGCAGCTCACCGTCACCACCCTCCGCAACATCATCGGCGGCATGGACCTCGAACGGACCCTGACCTCCCGCGAGGAGATCAACGCGGCCCTGCGCGGAGTCCTCGACGAAGCCACCGGCAAGTGGGGCATCCGCGTCAACCGCGTCGAGCTCAAGGCCATCGAACCGCCCACCTCCATCCAGGACTCGATGGAGAAGCAGATGCGCGCCGACCGCGACAAGCGCGCCGCGATCCTGACCGCGGAAGGCATCAGGCAGTCCGCCATCCTCACCGCCGAGGGCGAGAAGCAGTCCGCGATCCTGCGCGCCGAAGGTGAGGCCAAGGCATCCGCCCTGCGCGCCGAAGGCGAGTCCCAGGCCATTCGTACGGTCTTCGAGGCCATCCACGCCGGAGACCCCGACCAGAAGCTGCTCTCCTACCAGTACCTCCAGATGCTTCCGAAGATCGCCGAGGGTGACGCCAACAAGCTCTGGATCGTGCCCAGCGAGATCGGCGACGCGCTCAAGGGCCTCAGCGGTGCCTTCGGCAACCTCGGCAGCGGCGCCCCCGGCTTCAGCACGGGACCCGAGCGCCGCGAGCAGCCCCCGGTCGACTGACCGCGAATGACCTTCGTGCATGATCAGTGAGGCCCCTCGACCTTGATGGCGGGGAGGCGTCACTGACCATCGAAGGGGATGGCCTTGTCCATCTGGGAAATTCTCGCGGTCTTCGCGGCCGGAGTCGGCGCGGGCACGATCAACACGATCGTCGGCTCAGGCACGTTGATCACCTTCCCCGTCCTGCTCGCCACCGGACTGCCGCCGGTCACCGCCACCGTCTCCAACGCCCTCGGCCTGATCCCCGGCTCGATCAGCGGCGCCATCGGGTACCGGGCCGAACTCGCAGGCCAGCGCCGCCGCATCATCAAGCTGAGCATCGGCGCACTCATCGGCGGCCTCACCGGCGCCACACTCCTGCTGGCCCTGCCCTCCACGGCGTTCGAGACGATCGTCCCCGTCCTGGTGGCACTCGCCCTCGTACTGGTCATTCTGCAGCCCCGCATCAGCAAGGCCGTCCAGCGCCGCCGCGCACACAGTGGGGCTCCGGCCCACCCCGACGGCGGGCCGCTCCTGTTCACGGGACTGACACTCGCCAGCGTCTACGGCGGCTACTTCACGGCGGCCCAGGGAATCATCTACCTCTCCCTGATGGGCATGCTGCTCGACGACACGATGCAGCGCCTCAACGCCGTCAAGAACGTACTCGCCGCCGTCGTCAACAGCGTCGCGGCACTCTTCTTCCTCTTCGTCGCGGACTTCGACTGGACGGCCGTCGTCCTCATCGCCGTGGGGTCGGCGATCGGCGGCCAGATAGGCGCCAAGGTCGGCCGCAAGCTCAGCCCGGGCTTCCTGCGCGCCCTCATCGTCGTCGTCGGCACCGCGGCCATCGTCCAGCTGCTGCTCCGCTGACGGAGAAGCCCGCCTCCCGGGGGAGACGGGCTTCTCCGTGAACCTCGCGGGCTACGCGGCGGACCGCGCCAGCCACTCCGGCAGCACCGACCGGTCACCGGCCCCGAGCGCGAGCAGCATCGCGTCCGCGGGCGAGGGCACGAACGGCTTACGGAGCAGCGGCATGTCCGCCTGCTCCGGCGTCCGCGCCGCCTTGCGGTGGTTGTCCTCGGCGCACGAGGCCACGGTGTTCAGCCAGGTGTCCTGACCCCCCTGTGCACGCGGCACCACGTGGTCGACGGTGCTGGCCCGCCGTCCGCAGTACGCGCACCGGTGCTGGTCCCGTATGAGTACACCCCTTCTGGACCACGGGGCGTGTCTTCGGAACGGCACCCGTACGTACCGGCAGAGCCTGATCACCACGGGCACCGGGATGTCGACGGCCGCACCACGCATACGGAGTCCCGGGTGCGACTGCTCGACGACAGCCTTGTCCTGCAGGATCAGAACCACCGCGCGGTTGAGTGTCACCGTCGACAGCGGCTCGAAGCTCGCGTTGAGCACCAGTGTGTCCCGCATCCTGCCCACCTCCCGTGTGCCGGCCGCCTCCTGGCTGGCCCGGATCAACTCTGGCCGGGCGAGCCGTGATGGACAACGCAATAAAAATTGCCCTGCCCTGATCTCTCCAAGACCAGGGCAGGGCAAACAGGAGGCGAACCCTCAGCTTTCGGGAGACGCGTACTCACCGATCAGCTGGGCCCGTCCCAGGGTGTGGAACCGCAGATTGAATCCCACCGCGGCAGGCGAGGCGTCGCTGTCCGGCCCGAGCTTCTCGGTGTCCACCGCGTACACGGTGAAGACATAGCGGTGGTTCTCCCCCGCCGGTGGCGCGGCACCTCCGAAGTCCTTCGACCCGTAGTCGTTACGGGCCTGAACGGCGCCCGCGGGCAGCCCCTCGAACGTGCCGCTCCCCGCGCCGGCCGGGAGTTCCGTGACCGAAGCCGGGATGTCGAAGACCACCCAGTGCCAGAACCCGCTGCCCGTCGGGGCGTCCGGGTCGAAACACGTCACGGCGAAGCTCTTCGTATCCGTGGGGAAGCCCTCCCACCGCAACTGCGGCGAAGTGTTACCCGCCGCGAACACCTGCGCGTCCGCCAGCACGGCTCCCGGCGCGAGGTCCTTGCTCACCACGGTGAACGGGGGTACCTCGGGATGGAAGTCGTGCGGCAACGGCGCCCTCTTCGGCTCGGTCACGTCAGAACCTCTCCTGGTCGGCTGTGAAGTCTCCCCACCGACCCTAGAGCCCGTCAGAGCCAGTTGCGCTGTCCGCCGACCTGGGCGAGCCACTGGTTGAGGTACGCGGCCCAGTCCGTGCCCTGGAAGTCGTTGTGGCCGACCTTGAACGCGCGGTAGGAGTCGCTGCCTTCGCTGAAGAGACCCGGCTTCTTGTCCATTTCCAGCACGACGTCCATCTCGCGGTCGTCGGCGACGAACGTCAGCTCGACCTGGTTGAGCCCGCGGTACTGCTGCGGCGGGACGAACTCGATCTCCTGGTAGAAGGGCAGACGCTGGCGCGTGCCACGGATGTGGCCGCGCTCCATGTCCGCGCTGCGGAACCCGAAGCCGAGCTGCGCGAAGGCGTCCAGGATGGCCTGCTGCGCAGGCAGGGGGTGCACGTTGATCGGGTCCAGGTCACCCGAGTCCACGGCACGGGCGATCTCCAGCTCCGTGGTCACTCCGATGTTCATGCCGTGCAGGTGCTGCCCGGCGAACGTCGTGATCGGGGTCTCCCACGGAATCTCGAGCCCGAACGGCACGACGTGGACGGCGCCCGCCTTGACCTCGAAGGCACCGCCGAGACGCAGCTTGGTGAACTCGATGTCCTGCTTGGTCTCCTGGTCCGCGCCCTCGATCTCGACCCGGGCCTGCAGACCGACCGAAAGTCCCTCGATCTGCTGGTCGACGGAACCGCCCTGGATCCGCACCTCGCCCTGAACGACCCCACCGGGGACGACGTTGAGTTCGGTCAGCTCGGTTTCCACCGAAGCACCGCCGGCACCCATGCTCGCGAGCAACCGCTTGAAGCCCATGATTTTCCTCCTTGGTCCTGACCCCTACATACGCGTCACGACCGTAGCCGGTTCCCGGAGCCGCGAGCCCAGTACCCTCGGACGCCATGAACGAGGGCATGGACCGTACGCCGCTGACGCGGGACTTCTTCGACCGGCCGGTCCTGGACGTGGCCCCCGACCTCCTGGGCCGCGTGCTCGTCCGCGCCGGTGAGGACGGCCCCATCGAGCTGCGGCTGACCGAGGTGGAGGCGTACGCAGGCGAGATCGATCCCGGCTCCCACGCCTTCCGCGGTTCCACACCACGCAACAGCGTGATGTTCGGCCCGCCCGGTCATTCGTACGTCTACTTCACGTACGGGATGTCAAGGCGGTCAGCATGAACATCGACTTCCTCGCCCATCCTGCCGAAGAGGTCGCCCCCAAGCTGCTCGGGACCGTCCTCACCTGCAAGACCCCCGAGGGAACCGTGAGCATCGCCATCACGGAGACCGAGGCGTATTCCGGTATGACTGATCCAGCTTCCCACGCCTACGGGGGCCGGACTGCCCGCAATGCCACCATGTTCGGGCCCGCAGGACACCTCTACGTCTACCGGTCCCACGGTCTCCACTGGTGCGCCAACGTGGTCACCGGTACGGATGGCATCGCCTCGGGTGTCCTCATCCGGGCAGGCAGGGTCATCGAGGGTGAAGACCTGGCACGCAAGCGGCGAGGGGCGAAGGTCGAGAGTCCACGTCTCGCTCGCGGTCCGGGGAACGTCGGCCAGGCACTCGGCATCACGGCAGAGCACAACGGCGCAGACCTCCTAACGGGTCCCTCGGTCACGCTGTCCGAGGGGGAGCCGGTGCCTGCCGCGCTCATCCGGGTTGGTCCTCGGGTAGGCGTGAGCAAGGCCCACGACTGGCAACACCGGTTCTACCTTGCCGACGATCCAACGGTCTCGGCGTACCGACTGAGCCCGAGAGCCAAACCGACCACAGGAGCCTGACTCGCTGTGCGCCTTGCTGACGGCCCGCCGGTGAGTCGGTGCGGAGAGTTGGGTCAGTCGGTGCGTGATCGTCCGCGAGCGCGCCCTGTGGCGCATCCCTGGCCGGTCGAGTGCCTGCTGGCGGGGGCCCGCCGGGTCTGATGTCGTACTCCGCTTCTGTCCTCCTGCGATGACGTCTTACGAAGGAACGCATCCCACCGTTCTCGTCCGGGTCGGCAACCTCCAGGCCAGATCGACGAGCAGCTCGCACCAGCTGTCCAGGCGATCTGGGAGAGAGCGTCAGTGCCATCGCCAAGGCCCTCGGAATCTCCCGAGCCACAGTTCAGTACCAGACTCGCCAAGCTGCTCAGCTTCGAACGTCACTCCGTCACGCGCTCCGCGTACTCCAGGAAGGGAACCGACTCGGCAACGGCGATGCGCTGCCGCTCGATGAACGGCGCAGGGTCGCCCTCGTACAGCTCCCGGCTGATCTGCGTGCCGTCGCCCTCGTAGTGCATCAGGACGACCGTCGAGCGGTCGAACATCCAGAAGTCCCCGGACTTCCGGCAACGGGTTCTCTCGCTCGGTCACGTCAAGGATGCGGATGTCCTCCCCGGCGACCCCGTGTGGGGCGTAGTACCGGGAGAACTCGAAGCGCAGGTACTCGGAGAGCGGTCGAGTCAGGACGTGTACTCGCCCCTTGCTCTTACCCTCGCCGCGCAACCGCTTCAGGTCTTCCGTGTACGCGGAGGAGTAGGCGTGCGGGTCGACGCGCTTGCCTGCCCGGAAGGCTTCGAGCTCTTCCGCCCCCTGCGGCACGAGGTACTGGGGCAGGGTTTCCAGTCGCCACGCCTCCGACTGGAAGCCTCGGAGCGTCGCCCGCCACTCCTCACCATCCAAGAGCACGAACGGCCTCCCGAAGAACGCTCTCGGGGACCTCCACGAGTCCTTCCCTTTGCGGGGGAGCGAAGGCCTTGACTTGGCGGCCCGGTCAGGCCGCCTGAGACGACCGTAAAGGGGCCGCTTGCGGCCGTCCATGCACGGACGTGACTCATGCACGTTGTTGCATGAACTGGGAAGCGAAAGGCGCGCTTCCTCGACGGGCATGGCGAAGGGCCCTGCCCGACACTCGTCAGACAGGGCCAGTGCTCACCGAGCGCCGACGGCCGACTCGGCTCTCCGCGGTCGGATCTCAAGGGTTCCGGAACGTGATCCGGCAGTGCTCGCCCTTGAAGGATCGGACCCCGCGACCGCGCGGCATCGACTCGACGCGCTCGCAGACCCGCATGACGACGGTCCGCACGTAGTCGATGCGGTCGGGGTCCTCGTAGTCCAGCTCCTCCCACAGGTACTCGATGTCGCCGAGGTCGACACGCACCCGCTGCGATGCCAGGTCTGCCAGCTCGGCCCGGATCTCGGTCAGGTCGGCGTCACACCTGCCGATGCCCGTTCGCAGGGCCGACGCGTCGATGTCCCCTACGGCGAACATCTCCGCCAGGGCGGTCCGCCTCTCGGATGCGGCCGTCTCCTTGGCCAGCAGCTCGGCCTCCCGCTCCTCGTCTGCGGCATCTGTGGCCGGTGCAGCGTTCCACTCCTCGGCCCTGTCGATGACCTTCCTGACTACGAAGGAGTCCAGCGGGTCAGCCGGGCAGGTGATGCACCGGCCACCCGAACAGGTCTAGATGCGGTACCGCTCGCCTGCCGCGTTCTTCTTGCTCCACCCCTGAGTGACGATGGCCTGGCACTTCGAGCAGCGGACCACGCCGGACAGCAGGGCCTTGCGCTTGCCGCCGCCGCCCGTGTTGCGCTCCGGGTCGCTCAGGTAGCGGACCAGGGCCCGGAACATGCCCTCGGAGACGATCGCCTCCCAGTTGCCCGCGCCGGTCTCCTCGGTCCGCCGCACGCGCGTCCCGTCCCGCTTCTCGACCCACTGCGAGTACGTCTGGATTCCCGCGTTCCTCGGCTTCAAGAGGACCACCCGGAGGTTCGAGCTGCGCCACTCCTTGCCGTGCGGCGAGAGCAGGCCACGCGTGTTCCAGTCCTTCGCGATGGACCAGAGGGTGACGCCGGCCAGGACATCCCGGTACGCCTGCCGCAGGGCCTCCGCCTCCGCTTCCCGGTGCCTGCCGTCCCGCTCGAAGCCGAAGGGGCGAGTACTCCAGAAGGGCCTCCCCGACTCCCTGCGCCGCTGGTGTCCGAGCACCTGACGCTCGACTCGCATCTCGGTCTCGTTGCGAGCCACCACAGCGCCGATGCGAGCAGCGAGACGGCCGGACGGGGTGGACAGGTCGAGCACTCCCTGCGCCTGTGCCGCTGCCAGCGTGACGCCGGTCGCCTCGGCCAGGTCCACCAGGTCTTCAAGATCCCCGGGGGTGCGGTACATATGCGGTCGTAGTGGCGGGACACGATGGCGTCCGCCTTACCGTCCTCCACCAGAGCTTTGACGCGTTCCCACTCCGCGCTCCGCTTGGTTCCCCGCTTCGTCGAAGCCGACGTGTCCTTCTCAACGATCGTGACTACGACTGACCAGCCCTTCCGGTCGCACAGCGCCTGACTCAGCTCGACCTGTTGTGTCAGGTTCCCACCCTTGGATTCCTCGCCCCTCGGGGTGGGGCTGAGCCTGGCGTAGATGATCGCTCGCACTGCCCGTCTCCTGCTTGTCGTCGCTTTGCCGATGCTGCCCAACGACGTACATGCCTGACGTACCTATGGATGTGGCACTGTCTGAACCTCGCGTGTGGCCCGACGGCGAGCGGTGTCCTGCTCCGGGCCGGCGAGATCGGCGAGGGTGCCGAGACGGCCCGCAAACGTCGGTTCTCGGCCCGCAATGACAGAGAACTGGCCAAAGGGCCGGCCCGCCTGGCCATGGCCCTCGGAGTCGACCGAACGCTCAACGGCAGCGATGTCGTAGAAGGACCGTGCCGCCCCCTGTCCTTGCTGCGTGGCACCCCGCCACTTCGTGACCAGGTGCGAAGCGGCCCGCGCACCGGGGTGGGCGGTGACGGTTCCCATCAGCCGTGGCGCTTCTGGATCGACGGCGACCCCACGGTGAGCCCTTACAGGCCCATGCGCCACGCCGCCGCGCAACTTGACTCGCCCCTGCCCGTTGCCTAATGTAGTCCGAGCCGCTTGAACGGATGCAGTTGTTGTTGGCACGGTCCATCGGACCGGGTCGGAGCATCGGGAGAGGGCCAACCACTACCTTCGATTCGCCCTGACGGGTGCAATTTCGGCATGCCGAAATTGTCCCGCGGCTCGATTATGAGTCGCCACGGAAATCGGCTAGCGTAGTGAACATGCCGAAAGGCAAAGGCCAGTCCACAGGCCACCGGAATCACATTCGGACCGGAAACGGAACGGAAAAGAGTCTGGTAAAGTTGGAATCGCTGGAAAGGGAAAGCGCGAAAGCGAAGAACTGGAAAGCGCAGTAAGAATTCTCCTGCTTCGCAGGGGGCCCGCTTCGGCCGGGAATCGGACACGAAAGAGTCTGATAGAGTCGGAAACGCAAGAACGAAGGGAAGCGCCCGGAGGGCCCCGGTGAAACGGGACCGAAGGAAGCGTCCGTTCCTTGAGAACTCAACAGCGTGCCAAAAGTCAACGCCAAATTTGTTGATACCCCGGCCCACTTCGGTGGGTTGGTGGTTCCTTTGAAGTCCTACTGGCCCATGTGGCGGGTAGGCAACATCAGCGAGGACGCTGTGGATGACCAGCCCTATTCCGGTTGGTTGTCCCGCTCTTTTATGGTGCTCTCCCGATTACGGGAAAACATTCATGGAGAGTTTGATCCTGGCTCAGGACGAACGCTGGCGGCGTGCTTAACACATGCAAGTCGAACGATGAAGCCCTTCGGGGTGGATTAGTGGCGAACGGGTGAGTAACACGTGGGCAATCTGCCCTTCACTCTGGGACAAGCCCTGGAAACGGGGTCTAATACCGGATAATACTCTGTCCTGCATGGGACGGGGTTAAAAGCTCCGGCGGTGAAGGATGAGCCCGCGGCCTATCAGCTTGTTGGTGGGGTAATGGCCTACCAAGGCGACGACGGGTAGCCGGCCTGAGAGGGCGACCGGCCACACTGGGACTGAGACACGGCCCAGACTCCTACGGGAGGCAGCAGTGGGGAATATTGCACAATGGGCGAAAGCCTGATGCAGCGACGCCGCGTGAGGGATGACGGCCTTCGGGTTGTAAACCTCTTTCAGCAGGGAAGAAGCGCAAGTGACGGTACCTGCAGAAGAAGCACCGGCTAACTACGTGCCAGCAGCCGCGGTAATACGTAGGGTGCGAGCGTTGTCCGGAATTATTGGGCGTAAAGAGCTCGTAGGCGGCTTGTCACGTCGGATGTGAAAGCTCGGGGCTTAACCCCGAGTCTGCATTCGATACGGGCTAGCTAGAGTGTGGTAGGGGAGATCGGAATTCCTGGTGTAGCGGTGAAATGCGCAGATATCAGGAGGAACACCGGTGGCGAAGGCGGATCTCTGGGCCATTACTGACGCTGAGGAGCGAAAGCGTGGGGAGCGAACAGGATTAGATACCCTGGTAGTCCACGCCGTAAACGTTGGGAACTAGGTGTTGGCGACATTCCACGTCGTCGGTGCCGCAGCTAACGCATTAAGTTCCCCGCCTGGGGAGTACGGCCGCAAGGCTAAAACTCAAAGGAATTGACGGGGGCCCGCACAAGCAGCGGAGCATGTGGCTTAATTCGACGCAACGCGAAGAACCTTACCAAGGCTTGACATATACCGGAAAGCATCAGAGATGGTGCCCCCCTTGTGGTCGGTATACAGGTGGTGCATGGCTGTCGTCAGCTCGTGTCGTGAGATGTTGGGTTAAGTCCCGCAACGAGCGCAACCCTTGTTCTGTGTTGCCAGCATGCCCTTCGGGGTGATGGGGACTCACAGGAGACTGCCGGGGTCAACTCGGAGGAAGGTGGGGACGACGTCAAGTCATCATGCCCCTTATGTCTTGGGCTGCACACGTGCTACAATGGCCGGTACAATGAGCTGCGATGCCGCGAGGCGGAGCGAATCTCAAAAAGCCGGTCTCAGTTCGGATTGGGGTCTGCAACTCGACCCCATGAAGTCGGAGTTGCTAGTAATCGCAGATCAGCATTGCTGCGGTGAATACGTTCCCGGGCCTTGTACACACCGCCCGTCACGTCACGAAAGTCGGTAACACCCGAAGCCGGTGGCCCAACCCCTTGTGGGAGGGAGCTGTCGAAGGTGGGACTGGCGATTGGGACGAAGTCGTAACAAGGTAGCCGTACCGGAAGGTGCGGCTGGATCACCTCCTTTCTAAGGAGCATCTAGGTTCTCTTCGGGGAATCCAGAGACCATTTCGTCGGCAAATGTTCGACGGTGGTTGCTCATGGGTGGAACGTTGACTATTCGGCACGACAGGTTGTTTTTGCGAGTACTGCTTCGGCGTGGAAAGTGAGAGGGATCGGTCGGGTCGGGCACGCTGTTGGGTATCTGAAGGTACGGGCTCGTTGAGTCTGGATCTTCGGTTGCCGGCCCCAGTGCACTCGTTCTTCGGAACGGGGTGATGGGTGGCTGGTCGTTGTTTGAGAACTGCACAGTGGACGCGAGCATCTGTGGCCAAGTTTTTAAGGGCGCACGGTGGATGCCTTGGCACCAGGAACCGATGAAGGACGTGGGAGGCCACGATAGTCCCCGGGGAGCTGTCAACCAAGCTTTGATCCGGGGGTTTCCGAATGGGGAAACCCGGCAGTCGTCATGGGCTGTCACCCACTGCTGAACACATAGGCAGTGTGGAGGGAACGCGGGGAAGTGAAACATCTCAGTACCCGCAGGAAGAGAAAACAACCGTGATTCCGGGAGTAGTGGCGAGCGAAACTGGATGAGGCCAAACCGTATGCGTGTGATACCCGGCAGGGGTTGCGCATGCGGGGTTGTGGGATCTCTTTTTCATGGTCTGCCGACTGTGAGACGAGTCAGAAACCGTTGGTGTAGGCGAAGGACATGCGAAAGGTCCGGCGTAGAGGGTAAGACCCCCGTAGCTGAAACATCAACGGCTCGTTTAAGAGACACCCAAGTAGCACGGGGCCCGAGAAATCCCGTGTGAATCTGGCGGGACCACCCGCTAAGCCTAAATATTCCCTGGTGACCGATAGCGGATAGTACCGTGAGGGAATGGTGAAAAGTACCGCGGGAGCGGAGTGAAATAGTACCTGAAACCGTGTGCCTACAAGCCGTGGGAGCGTCGCTGTTGTTCTTCGGAACAGCAGTCGTGACTGCGTGCCTTTTGAAGAATGAGCCTGCGAGTTTGCGGTGTGTTGCGAGGTTAACCCGTGTGGGGAAGCCGTAGCGAAAGCGAGTCCGAATAGGGCGATTTAGTAGCGCGCTCAAGACCCGAAGCGGAGTGATCTAGCCATGGGCAGGTTGAAGCGGAGGTAAGACTTCGTGGAGGACCGAACCCACCAGGGTTGAAAACCTGGGGGATGACCTGTGGTTAGGGGTGAAAGGCCAATCAAACTCCGTGATAGCTGGTTCTCCCCGAAATGCATTTAGGTGCAGCGTCGTGTGTTTCTTGCCGGAGGTAGAGCACTGGATAGGCGATGGGCCCTACCGGGTTACTGACCTTAGCCAAACTCCGAATGCCGGTAAGTGAGAGCACGGCAGTGAGACTGTGGGGGATAAGCTCCATGGTCGAGAGGGAAACAGCCCAGAGCATCGACTAAGGCCCCTAAGCGTACGCTAAGTGGGAAAGGATGTGGAGTCGCAGAGACAACCAGGAGGTTGGCTTAGAAGCAGCCACCCTTGAAAGAGTGCGTAATAGCTCACTGGTCAAGTGATTCCGCGCCGACAATGTAGCGGGGCTCAAGCGTACCGCCGAAGTCGTGTCATTCCAGCACATACCCCCAACGGGGGCTGGGATGGGTAGGGGAGCGTCGTGTGCCGGGTGAAGCAGCCGCGGAAGCGAGTTGTGGACGGTTCACGAGTGAGAATGCAGGCATGAGTAGCGATACACACGTGAGAAACGTGTGCGCCGATTGACTAAGGGTTCCTGGGTCAAGCTGATCTGCCCAGGGTAAGTCGGGACCTAAGGCGAGGCCGACAGGCGTAGTCGATGGACAACCGGTTGATATTCCGGTACCCGCTTTGAAACGCCCAATACTGAATCAGGCGATGCTAAGTCCGTGAAGCCGGCCCGATCTCTTCGGAGTTGAGGGTAGTGGTGGAGCCGATGAACCAGACTTGTATTAGGTAAGCGATGGGGTGACGCAGGAAGGTAGTCCAGCCCGGGCGGTGGTAGTCCCGGGGTAAGGGTGTAGGCCGTGTGGCAGGTAAATCCGTCACACATTAAGGCTGAGACCTGATGCCGAGCCGATTGTGGTGAAGTGGATGATCCTATGCTGTCGAGAAAAGCCTCTAGCGAGTTTCATGGCGGCCCGTACCCTAAACCGACTCAGGTAGTCAGGTAGAGAATACCGAGGCGTTCGGGTGAACTATGGTTAAGGAACTCGGCAAAATGCCCCCGTAACTTCGGGAGAAGGGGGGCCATCACTGGTGAGGGAACTTGCTTCCTGAGCTGGGGGTGGCCGCAGAGACCAGCGAGAAGCGACTGTTTACTAAAAACACAGGTCCGTGCGAAGCCGTAAGGCGATGTATACGGACTGACGCCTGCCCGGTGCTGGAACGTTAAGGGGACCGGTTAGTGCACTTTCGGGTGTGCGAAGCTGAGAACTTAAGCGCCAGTAAACGGCGGTGGTAACTATAACCATCCTAAGGTAGCGAAATTCCTTGTCGGGTAAGTTCCGACCTGCACGAATGGCGTAACGACTTCTCGACTGTCTCAACCATAGGCCCGGTGAAATTGCACTACGAGTAAAGATGCTCGTTTCGCGCAGCAGGACGGAAAGACCCCGGGACCTTTACTATAGTTTGATATTGGTGTTCGGTTCGGCTTGTGTAGGATAGGTGGGAGACTTTGAAGCGGCCACGCCAGTGGTTGTGGAGTCGTCGTTGAAATACCACTCTGGTCGTGCTGGATGTCTAACCTAGGTCCGTGATCCGGATCAGGGACAGTGTCTGATGGGTAGTTTAACTGGGGCGGTTGCCTCCTAAAGAGTAACGGAGGCGCCCAAAGGTTCCCTCAGCCTGGTTGGCAATCAGGTGTTGAGTGTAAGTGCACAAGGGAGCTTGACTGTGAGACCGACGGGTCGAGCAGGGACGAAAGTCGGGACTAGTGATCCGGCAGTGGCTTGTGGAAGCGCTGTCGCTCAACGGATAAAAGGTACCCCGGGGATAACAGGCTGATCTTCCCCAAGAGTCCATATCGACGGGATGGTTTGGCACCTCGATGTCGGCTCGTCGCATCCTGGGGCTGGAGTCGGTCCCAAGGGTTGGGCTGTTCGCCCATTAAAGCGGTACGCGAGCTGGGTTTAGAACGTCGTGAGACAGTTCGGTCCCTATCCGCTGTGCGCGTAGGAATATTGAGAAGGGCTGTCCCTAGTACGAGAGGACCGGGACGGACGAACCTCTGGTGTGCCAGTTGTCCTGCCAAGGGCATGGCTGGTTGGCTACGTTCGGAAAGGATAACCGCTGAAAGCATCTAAGCGGGAAGCCTGCTTCGAGATGAGTATTCCCACCACCTTGAGTGGTTAAGGCTCCCAGTAGACGACTGGGTTGATAGGCCAGATGTGGAAGCCCGGTAACGGGTGGAGCTGACTGGTACTAATAGGCCGAGGGCTTGTCCTCAGTTGCTCGCGTCCACTGTGTTGTTCCCAGGCCACGAATAGTCGTGCTGGTTGAACAGTTTCACTACTTAATTGAAAAGTGTGCTTGTTCGCTAAGTGCCGATGCTCTGCTTTTCATTGCGGAGCTGGCCGATAGTGTTTCGGTGGTCATTGCGTTAGGGAAACGCCCGGTTACATTCCGAACCCGGAAGCTAAGCCTTTCAGCGCCGATGGTACTGCAGGGGGGACCCTGTGGGAGAGTAGGACGCCGCCGAACAATCTTTCAAGGACCCTTGGTCCCAGCGTTCATGCTGGGACCAAGGGTCCTTTTGTTTTTGTCGAAGCGCGTCGGATGGTCGGCTGCGCGAGAATGTCTGTGGTACCCGATGACAGGAGTCACCCCCATGTCCACCAACTCTTCCGACGACCGTCCGGAGCGCGAGCCGCGTCGCCGTGACGGCGGTGACAGGGGCGGTTTCCGTGGCGGTCGTGACGACCGGTCCGGCGCGCCTCGACGTGACACCAACGACCGTGCCAGCGGCCCCCGCCGGGACGACAGCCGTGGTGGCAGCACCGGCGGCGGCCCCCGCCGGGACGACAGCCGTGGTGGCAGCACCGGCGGTGGCTTCCGTCGCGATGACAGCCGTGGTGGCAGCACCGGCGGTGGCTTCCGTCGTGATGATCGTGCGCCGCGTCGTGATGACGAGCGTGGTGGGTACCGCGGTGGTCAGCGTGACGACCGTGGCGGTCGCCCCACCGGTGGCTTCGAGCGCCGTGACGACCGTCCCAGCAGCGGCCCCCGCCGGGACGACAGCCGTGGCGGCAGCACCGGCGGCGGCTTCCGTCGTGATGACCGTGCTCCGCGGCGTGATGACCGTCCCAGCAGCGGCCCCCGTCGCGATGACAGCCGTGGTGGCAGCACCGGTGGTGGCTTCCGCCGTGATGACAGCCGTGGTGGCACCGCCGGCGGCGGTTTCCGTCGTGATGATCGTGCGCCGCGTCGTGATGACGAGCGTGGTGGGTACCGCGGTGGTCAGCGTGACGACCGTGGCGGTCGCCCCACCGGTGGGTTTGAGCGCCGTGACGACCGTCCCAGCAGCGGCCCCCGCCGGGACGACAGCCGTGGCGGCAGCACCGGCGGCGGCTTCCGTCGTGATGACCGTGCTCCGCGGCGTGATGACCGTCCCAGCAGCGGCCCCCGTCGCGATGACAGCCGTGGTGGCAGCACCGGTGGTGGCTTCCGCCGTGATGACAGCCGTGGTGGCACCGCCGGCGGCGGTTTCCGTCGTGATGATCGTGCGCCGCGTCGTGATGACGAGCGTGGTGGGTACCGCGGTGGTCAGCGTGACGACCGTGGCGGTCGCCCCACCGGTGGGTTTGAGCGCCGTGAGGACCGCGGTGGTCGCCCCAGCGGCGGCTTCGAGCGCCGTGACGACCGTCCCAGCAGCGGCCCCCGCCGGGACGACAGCCGTGGTGGCACCGCCGGCTTTGGCTTCCGTCGTGATGATCGTGCGCCGCGTCGTGATGACGAGCGTGGTGGGTACCGCGGTGGTCAGCGTGACGACCGTGGCGGTCGCCCCACCGGTGGGTTTGAGCGCCGTGACGACCGTCCCAGCAGCGGCCCCCGCCGCGACGACAACCGTGGCGGCAGCACCGGCGGTGGCTTCCGTCGTGACGACAACCGTGGCGGCAGCACCGGTGGTGGCTTCCGCCGTGACGACAACCGTGGCGGCAGCACCGGTGGTGGCTTCCGCCGCGACGACCGTGGTGGTCGTGACGACAGGAGCCGTGACCGGGACCGTGCGCCCCGTCGCGACAACGACCGCGGTGGCTACCAGGGTCGCGACGACCGCGGTGGTTACCAGGGTCGCGACGACCGCGACCGTGAGCCGATCAAGCGGCTTCCCATCCCGGACGACGTCACGGGCCAAGAGATCGACAAGGATGTCCGGCAGGAGCTGTACAGCCTGCCCAAGACCCTGGCCGATGACGTCGCTCGTAACCTCGTGATGGTGGCCCGCCTCCTCGATGAGGACCCCGAGCAGGCATACGCGTACTCGCGTATCGCACTGCGTCTTGCCTCGCGCGTCGCAGCGGTGCGTGAGGCGGCCGGCTTCGCGGCGTACGCGACGCAGAAGTACGCGGAGGCACTGGCCGAGTTCAGGGCGTCCCGTCGCATGACCGGCTCCGTGGACCTGTGGCCCGTCATGGCCGACTGCGAGCGCGGACTCGGCAGGCCCGAGCGGGCGATGGACATGGCCGGTGGGCCCGAGGTCCAGAAGCTGGACAAGGCAGGCCAGGTCGAGATGCGCCTGGTAGCCGCCGGAGCCCGCAGGGACATGGGGCAGATCGACGCGGCAATCGTCACCCTGCAGGGCCCCGAGCTCGCCTCCAGCTCCGTGCACTCGTGGACGCCGCGCCTGCGGTACGCGTACGCGGACGCACTCCTGGAAGCCGGGCGCGAGGACGAGGCACGTGAGTGGTTCGGCAAGGCCCTCGAGGCGGACAAGGACGGGGCGACCGACGCGTCGGACCGGCTCGCCCAGCTCGACGGTGTGGAGTTCGTCGACGCCATGGGTGAGGACGACGAGCACCCGGCTGTGGCCGAGGCCGAGGCCGAGGCCGAGGCGCCGGGCGCCGCGGAGCAGGACGAGGACGACGGCGTCGAGGAGTACTACGACGAGGACGACCTGGAGATCGAGGAAGTCGACGACGACGACGCGGAGGGTTCCGCGAAGGCGTAAGCGCTGAACGGCTGAAAGAAGGAGGGCGGCACCCGTGACGGGTGCCGCCCTCTTCTGTTTGTCGCCCGTCCTCAGTCCGTGTCGAGACTGCGCAGAACGAGACCCGTGGCCGGCTTGGGGCCGAACGAGGTCGACTTGCGGGGCATGGTGACGCCCTGTCTGGCCAGGTCCCGGACGACGTCCTCGCGGACCGGATGCATCAGCACCGCCGTGGCATTGTGCCGCTCGGCCTGCTCGACGGCCGCCGCGGTGTCGTGGATGTACGCGATGTGCTCCGGCGCGTCGGGAATCCTCCAGACATGGTCCAGGAGTGTGGAGTGCAGCACGGTCGCGTCCAGTGCCCGCCAGGCCGCCGGCCGGTCGGCACGAACCGTGCGGGCGAGGAGGTCTCCGTCCGGCCGGTCGACGAGGTGGAAACTGCCGTCGCCGGCGAACAGAAAGGCGTTGCCCTCCGCGGCGGCCTCCGTGAGCGCGTCGAGGGCCCGGGGGAGCGGCCCCTCGATCTCCCTGACCCGGAAGCTGCTGCCCAGGGCCTCGATCGCCTCGGCGACCGGAAGGCGGTGCAGCAGCCGGTGGATGGCACGGACCTGCAGGGGATAGCGGGCCGTATCGACGAGGAGGACCAGCCCGAAGTCCCAGGGGCCCGGCGCCGGCTGTTCCTTCTGGAGCCGGAGATAGGTGGCCCAACGATGGTGGCCGTCGGCGATCAGCGCCTGGCGGCGGGAGAGATCCGCCTGGATCTCCGCGTGCTCGCCGGGATCGGTGACGGCCCAGAGGCGGTGGCTGAAGCCGTCCTCCGTCGTGGTGGTGAGCAGCGGGAGGCGTTCCAGCACGCGTTCGATGACGGCGTTCGCTCCCGCTCGCGCGCCGTCGCTGACGTAGCTGAGCAGCAGAGGTTCGAGGTGGGCCGCCGCGGTGCGCATCAGGTCGGCGCGGTCCTCCACGACATCGGCCATGACGTCTTCGTGCGGGAGCACGATGCCCTCGCCGGCGGGGGAGAGCGCCAGGGCCCCGATCACACCACGCTGCAGGATTCCGCCGCGTCGCTGTTCGTAGACGTAGAGCGCCGGGACGGGGTCCGGAGCGAGAACGCCCTCGGCGAGCCAGCGCTTCAGGGTCTCGGCTGCCTGCTGGTGGCGCGCCGCGGCGGTGCCGGCCTGCGGAAGGATCAGCCGCACGATGTTGTGCGGGTCCGCGGACTCCAGGTGGTGCAGCCCGTCGGGCCTGACCACGACGTCGTACGGCGGTGAGGTCACCGCGGCAAGGCTGCCGACCCGCTCGGGGACGTACCGCAGCCCGCGGAAGGGGATCAGCCGCAGTCCCTGCTCGGCGGGCCCTGATGTGTTCATTTGTGCATCGTATGTGCGGTCCCTATATGCGCGATGATCGGGGCAGAGGCATGGAAAGAGGAGCACAGGCATATGAGTCAGCAGTACAGGTCACGGCCGCTCGGGAGCACCACGGCGCTGAGCGAGGCGTACGACACGGCTCTGCTCGATCTCGACGGGGTGGTGTACGCGGGCGGGCACGCCATCGTCCACGCCGTCGAATCGCTGGGCAGCGCACGTGAGGGCGGGATGCGGCTGGCGTACGTCACGAACAACGCCCTGCGCACCCCCGACGCGGTGGCGGAGCACCTGACGGAGCTCGGGGTGCCGGCGGAGCCCGCCGATGTGATCACGTCGGCGCAGGCGGTGGCCCGGCTGATGGCCGATCAACTGCCCTCCGGGGCCAGGGTGCTCGTGGTCGGCGGGGAAGGGCTGCGCGTCGCCCTGCGCGAGCGGGGGCTGGTGCCGGTGGAGTCGGTGGACGACGAGCCGGTGGCGGTGGCGCAGGGGTACGGCGGACCGGACCTGGCGTGGGGGCGGTTCGCCGAGGCGGCGTACGCGATCGCGCGCGGGGCAGTGTGGTTCGCGTCCAATACGGACCTGACGATTCCCGGCGCCCGCGGCATAGCGCCGGGCAACGGTGCGGCGGTGGAGGTCGTACGCATCGCCACCGGTGCCGAGCCGCAGGTCGCCGGCAAGCCGTTGCCCCCGATGCACCGGGAGACGGTCCTGCGGACCGGTGCCGAGAGGCCGCTGGTCGTCGGGGACCGGCTGGACACGGACATCGAGGGCGCGTTCAACGGAGGAGTCGACTCGCTGCTGGTGCTCACCGGCGTGACCGACGCGGCACAGTTGCTGGCCGCCGAGCCGAAGTACCGGCCGACGTATGTGGACCGGGACCTTCGGGGGCTGCTCACCGGTCAGCCGGAGGTGGCGGAGGAGGGCGGCCGGGTCAGCTGTGGTGGCTGGACGGCCGAGGCACAGGGGGACGCCCTGGTGCTGGAGGGCGACGGCGATCCGTTGGACGGGCTGAGGGCCCTGTGCGGTGCGGCATGGACGTACGCCGGTGAAGGTGCCTGCGGGCTCGACTCGGCGAAGGCGGTGGCCAGGCTCGGGCTGTAGGCGCCGGGGCGGAGGCGCACGCCGAACCGGCCAGGTGAGACAACTGGAGGGTAGGCTAACCTAACCCGGTGTTGGTTGAGAGTCCCCCCGAATCGAGCGCCGGCCCCGCGGCCACGCCGGAAAAGCCCACGCGCCCCGCGCGTCATGCGGTGCGTGCCGCAGGTCTGCTGGCAGCCGTGGGCGTCCTGGTCCTGGTCTGCCTCGCGAGTGTCGCGATCGGGGCCAAGGCGCTGCCCCTGTCCGAGGTCTGGCACGGCCTGTTTCACTACTCGGGAACCAACGGTGACGTCCTCGTACGGGACGTGCGCGTCCCGC
Organism: Streptomyces sp. NBC_00887; assembly: GCF_045207585.1. NCBI lineage: Bacteria > Bacillati > Actinomycetota > Actinomycetes > Kitasatosporales > Streptomycetaceae > Streptomyces > Streptomyces sp. NBC_00887. The sequence continues at coordinate 1,750,562 of NZ_CP108788.1, read as the reverse complement.
GGACCGTGCTCGGGCTGATCGTCGGGGCGGCACTCGGCCTCTCCGGCGCGGTGATGCAGGCCCTGACCCGTAACCCGCTCGCCGAGCCCGGCCTGCTGGGTGTCAACGCGGGCGCTGCCGCGGCGGTCGTCTCCGCGATCAGCTTCTTCGGCGTCACCTCGCTGACGGGGTACGTCTGGTTCGCGTTCGCCGGTGCCGCGGTGGTGTCCGTGGCCGTGTATCTGCTGGGCGGCAGCCGGTCCGCGAACCCGGTGCGGCTCGCGCTCGCCGGTACGGCGGTCACCGCGGCGCTGTTCGGCTACGTCAACGCCGTACAGCTGCTGGACGCGGCGGCGCTGGACCGGCTCCGGTTCTGGACCGTCGGTTCGCTGGCCTCCGCCACCATGGAGACCGTCGGCAAGGTGTGGCCGTTCATCGCGCTCGGCGTGCTGCTCGCGCTCCTCATCGCCCGGCCGCTGAACGCCCTGGAGATGGGCGACGACACGGCCAGGGCGCTCGGTGCCCATCTGACCCGGACCCGCGTCCTCGCGATGGCGGCCGTCACCCTGCTCTGCGGGGCGGCCACCGCCGCCTGCGGGCCGATCGTCTTCATCGGGCTGATGATCCCGCACCTCGTCCGCACCATCACGGGGCCGGACATGCGGTGGATCCTGCCGTACGCGGCCGTGCTGTCGCCCGTGCTGCTGCTCGGCGCGGATGTGGTCGGCCGGGTCATGGCTCGCCCCTCCGAACTGCAGGTCGGCATCGTCACCGCACTGCTCGGCGGACCCGTCTTCATCCATCTCGTACGACGCAAGAGGATGGCCCAGCTGTGAAGGCCCCGCAGGACACAGCGAAGTCCGTCCGCGCCGTACGGACCGCCGGCGGCTTCTCCTTCCGGGTGGACGTCCGGGCGCTCGTCGTGATCGTGCTGCTCGCCCTGGTGGCGGCAGCGGCGGCCGTGGTGCTCACCGGCAGCGGCGACTACTCCATGACGCCGGGCGAGGTCCTCACCACGCTGTTCGGCAACGGGACCTTCCAGCAGGAGTTCATCGTCACGGACCTGCGCCTGCCGAGGGTCCTGGTCGGACTCCTGGTCGGTGCCGCGCTCGGCGTGGGCGGAGCCGTCTTCCAGAGCGTCTCCCGCAACCCGCTGGGCAGCCCCGACGTGCTCGGCTTCGGCCAGGGCTCCGCGGTCGGCGCCCTCACCGTGATCGTGCTCTTCCACGGAGGGCCGACCGAGGTCGCCGCGGGGGCCGTGGCCGGAGGCGTGCTCACCGGTGTCGCCGTCTACCTGCTGGCCTGGAAGCGGGGGGTGCACGGCTACCGGCTCGTCCTCGTCGGCATCGGCGCGGCCGCGATGCTCACCGCGGCCATCCACTACCTGATCACCAAGGCCAACCTCGTCGACGCCACCCGCGCCGTCGTCTGGATGACAGGCTCACTCGACGGCCGGGACTGGGCCCAGGTCTGGCCGCTCCTCGCGGTCTGCGGCGTTCTCGTCCCCCTGGTCCTGGGCCACGGACGCGCCCTGCGCATGCTGGAGATGGGCGACGACGCCGCACACGCCCTGGGCGTACGGGTGGAACGCACCCGGCTCGTCCTGCTGGGCTGCGCCGTGATCCTCGTCGCCGTCGCCACGGCTGCCGCCGGCCCCATCGTCTTCGTCTCGCTGAGCGCCCCGCAGGTCGCCCGCAGGCTCACCCGCTCGCCCGGCCCCAACCTGGCCGCCGCGGCGTGCACGGGCGCGGCCCTGCTGCTCGTCGCCGACTGGACCGCGACGAACGCCTTCGGGGACCGCCGGCTTCCGGTGGGTGTGGTCACCGGTGTGCTGGGTGGCTGCTACCTGCTGTGGCTGCTGGTGTCCGAGCGCAAGGCGGGACGCATATGAAGCCCGGTACACCGGTGGCGGCACCGGACACCTCGCAGACGAACCCCATCAACTCCGGGAGTACGACCATGCAGCGCCTCACCGCAGACTCGGTGACCCTCGGCTACGACCAGCGCGTCATCGCCGAGGACCTCTCGGTCGAGATCCCCGACAACTCCTTCACGGTGATCGTCGGTCCCAACGCCTGCGGCAAGTCGACCCTGCTGCGCGCGCTGTCCCGGATGCTGAGGCCGAGCCGGGGCGAGGTCCTGCTGGACGGACAGGCCATCCACCGGATGCCCGCGAAGAAGGTCGCCAGGACCCTGGGCCTGCTGCCCCAGACCTCCATAGCCCCCGACGGCATCACGGTCGCCGACCTCGTCTCGCGCGGCCGGTACCCGCACCAGGGGCTGCTGCGCCAGTGGTCTCCCGAGGACGAACGGATCGTCGTGGAGTCCATGGCGTCCACCGGAGTCGGCGACCTCGCCGACCGCTACGTCGACGAACTGTCCGGCGGTCAGCGCCAGCGCGTCTGGATCGCCATGGCGCTCGCCCAGCAGACCCCGCTGCTCCTGCTCGACGAGCCGACGACGTACCTCGACATCCAGCACCAGATCGACGTGCTCGACCTGTGTGCCGAACTCCACGAGACACAGGGACGCACGCTGGTCGCCGTGCTGCACGACCTCAACCACGCCGCCCGGTACGCCACCCACCTCATCGCCATGCGCCGGGGCGAGATCGTCGCCGAGGGCGTCCCCGGCGATGTGGTCACGGCGGAGCTGGTGGAGGAGGTCTTCGGGCTGCCGTGCCAGGTCATCGACGACCCGGAGACGGGAACACCGCTCGTGGTCCCGGCCGCCCGCCGGAAGCGGGCCGGCGCCAGGGCCACCGCCGGGGCCTGAGGGGCACGGCCTACAACAGGGACCTGAGCTTCAGCAGATCGCGGAAGCCCGCCTCCAGCCGGACCCGGCCCGAGCCCCAGGCCTTCGCGAAATTGAGCTCGCCGTTCACCATGGCCACCAGATCGTCCCCGGTCATCGCGAGCCGGATCTCGGCCTTCTCGCGGGGGGGACCCTCGACCGTGTCGAGTACCCGGATCCGGCCACCCGACAGCCGCCCGATGAACGTGACGTCGAGATCCTTGATGTGGCAGCTCAGCGAGCGGTCGAGAGCAGCAGCGCTGCGTACGTCGCCGTCGGCACCTGCCAGGTTGCCGGAAAGTGTGTCGAGTGCGCTGCGGCACTCCGCCATGGTCGCCATCGCCACCGACGGTACCCCAGCCGTTCGGGGTAGCGTTTCGGGCATGAGCGACTGGATGCCGGAGCCGGGGACGGCACAGGAGGGCGACGCGGAACCCGGGGCCGCGGCACAGCCCGACGTGCCGCCCGCGCCCTCCTTCGACCCGGCCCCGCCCGCCCCCCTCGGTGTCGCACGCACCGCCACCGGGCATCCCGGGGTCGATGCGCAGCTGGAGCGACTGGCCGACGCGGACCACCTCCCGGCGGACGGGCACACCGCGGTGTACGAGGATGTACACCGCGGGCTGCGCGACGCGCTGACCGAGCTGGACGCCGGACCCGCACCCGCACCCCCGTACAACAACAGGAGCTGAACGAGAAGTGGCAGGAGTGGCACGTCGCCGCCTCGACGCCGAGCTGGTGCGCCGCAAGCTCGCGCGCTCGCGCGAGCACGCGAGCCAGCTGATCGCGGCGGGGCGGGTGACCGTCGGCGGCAGCACCGCGACCAAGCCCGCCACCCAGGTCGAGACGAGCGCCGCCGTCGTCGTCGTGAAGGACGACAGCGACCCCGAGTACGTCTCGCGCGGCGGGCACAAACTCGCGGGCGCGCTCGACGCCTTCGTCCCCCTCGGGCTGAAGGTCGAAGGACGACGGGCCCTGGACGCCGGCGCGTCCACGGGCGGATTCACCGATGTGCTGCTGCGGGCCGGAGCCAGGCACGTCGTCGCCGTCGACGTCGGCTACGGGCAGCTGGCCTGGTCCCTGCAGTCGGATGAACGCGTCATCGTCAAGGACCGTACCAATGTGCGGGAGCTGACGCTGGAGCAGCTCGACGGAGAGGCGGTGGACCTGGTGGTGGGCGATCTGTCGTTCATCCCGCTCGGTCTCGTACTGCCCGCCCTGGCGCGCTGCGCAGCACCCGACGCGGACCTGGTCCTCATGGTCAAGCCGCAGTTCGAGGTGGGCAAGGAGCGCCTCGGAAGCGGTGGTGTGGTCCGCAGCCCCGAGCTGCGGGCCGAAGCGGTACGGGAAGTGGCGCGCCGGGCCGGCCTCCTGGGCCTCGGCGTCCGGGGTGTCACGGCGAGCCCGCTGCCCGGGCCGTCGGGAAATGTCGAGTACTTTCTGTGGCTGCGGGCCGGAGCTCCTGAACTGGATCCCGCGGATGTCGACCGTGCAGTGGCGGAGGGGCCTCGTTGACGACGCATGCGGCACAACCCGAGAACGCGGTACGAACTGTCTTCCTGCTGGCGCACACCGGCCGCTCGGCAGCGATCCGCAGCGCCGAGCTCGTCGTCCAGGGCCTGCTGCGCAACGGCCTCGGCGTCCGGGTCCTGGCGGTCGAGGCGGCCGACCTGCCGCTTCCGCCGTCCGTGGTGACGGTCACCGATGCCACGCCCGCGGCCGTGGACGGCTGCGAACTGCTGATCGTGCTCGGCGGGGACGGGACGCTGCTGCGCGGCGCCGAGATCTCCCGGGCATCCGGCGTACCCATGCTGGGCGTCAACCTCGGGCGCGTCGGATTCCTCGCCGAGGCCGAGCGGGACGACCTCGACAAGGTCGTCGACCGGGTCGTCACCCGCGCGTACCAGGTCGAGGAGCGCATGACGCTCGACGTCATCGTCCACAGCAACGGCGACATCGTGCACACCGACTGGGCGCTCAACGAGGCGGCCGTGCAGAAGGTCTCGCCCGAGCGGATGCTGGAGGTCGTGCTCGAGATCGACGGCCGGCCGGTGACCGGCTTCGGCTGTGACGGAATCGTCTGCGCCACGCCGACCGGCTCGACCGCCTACGCCTTCTCGGCGGGCGGCCCCGTCGTCTGGCCCGAGGTCGAGGCCCTGCTGATGGTGCCGATCAGCGCCCACGCGCTGTTCGCCAAGCCGCTGGTGACCTCACCCGACTCGGTACTCGCGGTCGAGGTACAGCCGCACACCCCGCACGGGGTGCTGTGGTGCGACGGCCGCAGGACCGTCGAGCTGCCTGCGGGGGCACGCGTCGAAGTGCGGCGCGGTGCGGTTCCCGTACGGCTGGCACGGCTGCACCAGGCCTCGTTCACGGACCGTCTGGTCGCCAAGTTCGCGCTTCCGGTGCAGGGCTGGCGCGGCGCTCCGCACTGAGCGGAAAGCGGTCCCGGGGCCCGGGAGAGTGAACCGGTACCCGGGGCCCTTGGCGCACCGGGGTCCGGACCTCGTAAGGTCATGTCCGTGTTGGAGGAGATGCGGATACGGTCGCTCGGAGTCATCGACGACGCGGTGGTCGAGCTGTCACCCGGTTTCACCGCGGTGACGGGCGAGACCGGCGCGGGCAAGACCATGGTCGTCACCAGCCTGGGGCTACTGCTCGGGGGGCGTGCAGACCCTGCCCTGGTACGGATCGGGGCCAAGGCCGCGGTCGTCGAGGGGCGGATCACGGTGTCCGAGGGCGACGCGGCGGCGCTGCGCGCCCAGGAGGCGGGGGCCGAGATCGAGGACGGTGCGCTGCTCATCAGCCGTACCGTTTCGGCGGAGGGGCGCTCCCGCGCCCACCTCGGGGGCAGATCGGTGCCCGTGGGGGTCCTCGCCGAGCTCGCCGACGAACTCGTGGCGGTACACGGCCAGACCGACCAGCAGGGACTGCTCAAGCCCGCGCGGCAGCGGCAGGCCCTCGACCGGTACGCCGGCGACGGCGTCGAGGGTCCGCACACCAAGTACGCGGCGGCCTACCGGCGGCTGCGCGCGGTCGTCGTGGAGCTCGACGAGATCACCACGCGTACCAGGGAGCGGGCCCAGGAAGCGGATCTGCTGCGCTTCGGCCTCAACGAGGTCGCCGCGGTCGAGCCACTGCCCGGTGAGGACACCGAACTGGCCGCGGAGGCCGAGCGGCTCGGCCACGCCGAGGCGCTCGCCTCCGCGGCGGCCCTCGCGCACGCGGCGCTCGCGGGCGACCCGGAGGACCAGGAGGGCGTGGACGCCACGACCGTCGTCGCGGCGGCAGGCCGGTCCCTGGACGCCGTGCGGGCCCACGACCCGGCGCTGGCCGCGCTCGCCGACCGCATCGGCGAGATCTCCATCCTGCTCGCCGACGTGTCCGGGGAACTCGCCGGGTACGCCGACCAGCTGGACGCCGACCCGCGGCGGCTCGCCGCCGTCGAGGAGCGGCGCTCGGCGCTGACAGCGCTGACCCGCAAGTACGGTCAGGACGTCTCCGCCGTGCTCGCCTGGGCCGAGGAGGGTGCTGCCCGGCTGACGGAGCTCGAGGGCGACGACGACCGCATCGGTGAGCTGACGGCGGAGCGCGACGCGCTGCGCAGCGAGCTCTCCGGGCTCGGGCAGGCGCTGACCGACGCGCGTACGGAAGCGGCGGCACGTTTCGCCGGGGCGGTGACGGAGGAACTGGCGTCGCTCGCGATGCCGCACGCCCGTGTGTCCTTCGCCATCCGGCAGACGGAGGCGGCGGACGAGGCGTCCGGCATCGACATCGGCGGGCGGAGCGTGCTCTACGGGCCGTCCGGCGCCGACGAGGTCGAACTCCTGCTGGCACCGCACCCCGGGGCCCAGCCCCGGCCGATCGCCAAGGGGGCGTCGGGCGGTGAGCTGTCGCGGGTGATGCTCGCCGTCGAGGTGGTCTTCGCGGGTTCCGACCCCGTACCGACGTACCTCTTCGACGAGGTCGACGCGGGTGTCGGCGGCAAGGCCGCCGTCGAGGTGGGCCGTCGGCTGGCCAAGCTGGCCAGGTCCGCGCAGGTCGTGGTGGTGACGCACCTGCCCCAGGTGGCGGCCTTCGCCGACCGGCAGCTGCTGGTCGAGAAGACGGTGGACGGCTCGGTGACGAGCAGTGGCGTCACAATCCTGGAGGGCGAGGACCGGGTGCGCGAACTCTCCCGGATGCTGGCCGGACAGGAGGACTCGGAGACGGCACGGGCCCACGCCGAGGAGCTGCTGGCGACGGCACGGGCGGACGGATAGCGGATTCTGGTGTCAATACCGGGCCGCCGATCTCACTCCAACGGGTGGGGTGGCCCGGTCGCCTGTCGCCGCAAGGACGGGAACAACGTTTCGTCAGTCCCGGAACGTGCGTACGGACTGGCATCCTTGGTCTGTACATACCGCCGACTCCGGAGCTCCGGGAGCCATTCGACGTGTCACAGCTGCGTACGGTCCAAGTCCTGGGCGGTGGTGCCGGAAGCAGCGCTCATGTCGTCTCGCTCGCCGCAGGTCTGGTCGCCAGAGGGGTGCAGGTCACGGTCTGCGCCCCCGCCGGAGCCGACCGCGGCCATGACTTCCCCGCGACGGGAGCCCGCTTCGTCGCGGTACCCCGGCGCAGCGACCCCGCAGCCGTCGCCGCCCTGCGCGCCGCCTGCGCCGGCGCAGACGTGGTCCACGCGCACGGTCTGCACGCCGCCGTCCGGACCGGGCTCGCGCTCAGCGGCCGCCGTACGCCGCTGGTCGTGACCTGGCGTGCCCGTGCCCACACCGAAGGCGCCCGCCGCCGGCTGCTGCACCTGCTGGAGCGAAGGGCCGCCCGGGCGGCGGCCGTCGTGCTGGGTACGTCCTCGGATCTGGTCGACCGGGCCCGCCGCCGGGGCGCCAGGGACGCGCGCCTCGCACTGGCCGCGATCCCGGCGGGCCCCTCTGCCGCCACCGGTCACGACGGCAAGGCGCGCGTCGAACTGGGAGCGGTGGGAAGGCCGTTGCTCGTATCGGTCGGAAGTCTCCTGCCGCACCACGGCTTCGGCGCGCTGCTGGACGCCGCCCGCGTCTGGCGTGAACTGGACCCCGTACCCCTGCTGGTGATCGTGGGGGAGGGGCAGGAGCGGGCCGCCCTGCAGCGCAGGATCACCGACGAGCAACTGCCCGTCCTCCTTGCCGGCAGCCGGGACGACACCGTCGAGATCCTCGCCGCGGCGGACCTTGCCGTGCTGACCTGCGGCGGGGAGTCGCCGCCGCCGACGGCGGCGCACGAGGCGCTGCGGCTGGGGGTGCCCCTCGTGGCGGCCACGACCGGCGGGCCGGCCGAACTGGCGGGCGACGCGGCGGAACTGGTTCCCCCCGGGGACGCGGAGGCGCTCGCGCGCGCCGTCGTAAGGCTCCTCGGCGACCGGGAACGGCGCGAGCGGCTCGCAGCGGCGGGGCTCGTGCAGGCCGCGGGGTGGCCGACCGAGGACGACACGATCGCCCATGTGCTGTCCGTCTACGACGAGTTGGCGCAGCCACTGGCCACGGTCCGCACATGAGGCCCCGGGGGCGCGAGCCCCGGGAGTACGGGGCACCGGGGGCGTGGGTCTCACGGCGTGTGGCGCCGGGCACGCAGGGCCAGGCTCAGGGCCAGGACCGTCTGCGGGTCGTCCAGATCGGCGCCGAGCAGCTCCCCGATGCGGGCCAGCCGGTTGTAGAGCGTCTGGCGGTTCAGATGCAGCTCGCGTGCGGCCTCCGCCTTGCGGCCCGCATGGTCGATGTACGCCTCGAGCGTGGGCAGCAGCGGGGGGCGGGAGGTCCGGTCGTGCTCCCGCAGCGGCCCGATCGTCCGGTCCACGAAGGACGCCAGATCCGGGTGCTCCCGCAGCCGCCACAGCAGCAGATCGATGTCGAGGCGCTGGGCGTCGTACCAGGGAAGCTCGTCGAGCCCCTGGGCGGCCGTCGCCGCTTCCGCCGCGTGCCGCAGTCCGGCACCGGCCGCCGCCCAGCTGCCGGCCGCCCCGACCACCACGACCGGCGCACGGTCACCGGCCCGTTCGAGACCCGCCCGCTCGACGCCCGCCCGCAGCGCCGCCGCCACCCGGTCCGCGACCGCCGCGCGCCCCGTCTCCGGACGCAATGCCAGCAGCAGCGGGATCCTGCCCTCCACGGGCCGCACCCCGAGCAGCACGGGTACGCCCACGGCCGACAGCTCCTCCAGCACCGCCCGTGCCAGCAGAGCCCAGTTGCCCGACGGCGACAGCTCGGGTGCGATACGCATCACCACCGGCAGCAGGGGGTCCCCGCCCGGCTTGAACCCCAGGACCTTGGCCTGCGCGGGCGCGTCCTCGGGGGCGATCCTGCCCTCGGCGAGATCCGTGAGGAAGTCACCGCGCCCCCGAGCCGCCAGCTCCTCGTCCTGACGCGCCTGCATCAGGACGACGGCGAGGATGCCCGCAGCCCGCTCGGCCGCCATCCGGTGCACCACCACCAACGGCCCCGACACCGCGAGCAGCACCAACCGGGCCCGCACGGAACCGGTCCCGGAACCTCCGCCGGGCACCTCCACCAAAAGCGCCCCGGCGGGCGGTGCCTCGCGGGCCGCACGGCCACCGCGCAGCCCCTCCCAGACCTGTAGCGGATCGGCTCCCACCGGCCCGGTCCCCGTCCCCGCCGCGTACAGCAGCCGGCCGTCCGGGGTTTCGAGGAAGACGGGGTTCGCGGTGAAGTCCGCCAGGATGCCCAGCACCTGCGGCACCCCACCGCCGCCGAGCACCGCCTGCGTGCAGCGCCGGTGCACCTCCTCGGCCCGCTGGAGCAGCGCGTAGTGCCCGTTGACGATCTCCGTGTGGATCTCCTCGGTCACCGACACGAACGGGACCTCACGGTGCAGCTGTACGAGCGGCAGCCCCGCCGTCCGTGCCGTGTCCACGATCGCCGCGGGCAGCCGGCTGAAACGGGGGCCGAGCTCCACCACCAGGGCGGCGATGCCCCGGTCGGCGAGCCGCCGCACGAAGGCGCGCTGTTCGGCGGGCCGGGAGCCCAGCACGAGACCCGTGGTGAGCAGCAGCTCACCGCCCTTGAGGAGGGAGGCGATGTTCGGCACCTCACCCGTGTGCACCCAGCGCACCGTACGGTCCAGCCGGTCCGCCCCCGCCAGCACCTCCGGGACTCCGCCGCGCAGCCCCGGCAGTTCCAGCGCCCGCCGCACGGTGATTCCGCCCTGTGTCTCCACTGACTCCGACCTTCGTGCTTCCTGCTCGCGTGCGACGGGGCAATCGCCCCGGTCAGGAAGTTACCGGGCCCGGCGGGGTACGTCACACCGCGGCTGCGGCGGGACGGATGTTGTGGTTCAGGTGGAAGACGTTGCCGGGGTCGTACTGCGCCTTGACGGCGGCCAGCCGGGCGTAGTTCTCCTCGCCCACTCCGGCGACGACGCGGTCCTGCCCCTCGCGTCCGATGAAGTTGAGGTAGACCGCACCGTTCGCCCAGGGACGGACGCCCGCGCGCACCTCACGCACCCACTGCTTGCCCCGTTCGTCGTCCGCGGCGCTCTCCCAGATCCCGAACGGGTGCACACCCCACGGGGACGAGCGCCAGGGGACCGGATAGTCGGCGGGGCCGCGCGCCGTCGCGCCGCCCATCGGGAACAGCACATGCTGAGAGCCGGAGGGAACGGGCATCGCCTCCGCGGTGGAGCAGAAGACGGACACGGCCTCGTCGGGGAAGCTGTCCAGGTACTCGGCGGACCAGTAGTTCCGCATGCCGGGCGGATCGTCCAGCATGCACTGGAGCTCCGCGTAGGGGAGTTCGGCCACGAGCTCCGACTCATGCCCGAGCGCGAGCAGCGGGGCCGCCGCCTCGCGGAGCTCGGCCTCCGTCCCGGCATAGGTGAACACGATCGCGCAGACGAGCGTGCCCACCAGCTGCTCGGGCACGAACTCCTCGGGCGGGGCGGTGAGATACAGGCAGCCGCCACCCGCCTCGTCCGGTGCGGACCCCATCAGATCCCGGTACACACGGACGGCCCCGGGGCCGTCCTCGGGCCGGAAGAGAATCAGGGCCATACTCATCGCGGGCAGGTCGTGCAGCCGCAGGGTGAGCGAGGTGACCACGCCGAAGTTCCCGCCGCCGCCGTGCAGCGCCCAGAAGAGCTCCGGGTTCTCCTCGGGCGTGGCGCGGACGCTGCCACCGTCCGCGGTGACCAGATCGGCGGCCAGCAGATTGTCGCAGGCCAGCCCGAACTTGCGTTCCAGCCAGCCGGATCCGCCGCCCAGGGTGAAGCCGCCGACCCCGGTGGTGGAGACCCGTCCGCCGGTGGTCGCCAGGGCGTACGGCTGGGCCGCCCGGTCCAGATCGCTCATGGTCGCCCCGCCGCCGACGCGGGCCGAACGGCCCTCCCGGTCGACCCTCACGCTGTTCATACGGCGCAGATCCACCACCAGGCCGCCATCGCTCAGGGCCATACCCGCGACGCTGTGACCGCCTCCGCGCACGGCGACCTCCAGCCCGTGCTCCCGTGCGAAACGCAGCGCCCGTGCCACATCCACCTCGGAGGCACACTGCGCCACCACCGACGGCCTGCGGTCGATCATGCTGTTGAAGACGGCGCGGGCCTCGTCGTAACCCGGATCGCCGGGCACATGGACAGCGCCGGTGAGATCGGTGCGCAGACCGCTCAGAGCGGCTTCCGGCAAGGTGCTGCGGGGCGTCATGATGTCCCCTTCGCAGGGCGTGACAGGACCTTTCCATCGTAGGCCCGGCCCCGGAGATCGGCCGTTCCACCCGGTCCTGTCACACCGCCCGCGTACGCCTTCGGGCGCGCCCCTCAGCCGACGTACGCCCCGCTGGCCGTCAGCCGCAGCGCCGTGTCGATCAGGGGCACATGGCTGAACGCCTGCGGGAAGTTCCCCACCTGACGTTGCAGCCTGGCGTCCCACTCCTCGGCCAGCAGCCCCAGGTCGTTGCGCAGGGACAGCAGCCTCTCGAAGAGCTGGCGGGCCTCGTCGACCCGGCCGATCATCGCGAGGTCGTCCGCCAGCCAGAACGAGCAGGCCAGGAACGCGCCCTCGTCGCCCTCCAGGCCGTCCACGCCCGCGTTCTCACCGGCGGTGGGGTAGCGCAGGACGAAGCCGTCCTCCGTGGACAACTCCCGCTGGATCGCCTCGATCGTGCCGATGACCCGCTTGTCGTCGGGCGGCAGGAAGCCCATCTGCGGAATCAGCAGCAGGGACGCGTCGAGCTCCTTCGACCCGTAGGACTGGGTGAAGGTGTTGCGTTCCTTGTCGTAGCCCCGTTCGCAGACATCGCGGTGGATGTCCTCGCGCAACTGGAGCCACCGCTCCAGCGGCCCGTCCGTGTCCCCGGACTCGATCAGCTTGATGGTGCGGTCGACCGCGACCCAGGCCATCACCTTGGAGTGCACGAAGTGCCGGCGGGGGCCGCGCACCTCCCAGATGCCCTCGTCGGGCTCCTCCCAGTGCTTCTCCAGATAGCTGATCAGCTTGAGCTGGAGCCCCATCGCGTAGTCGTTGCGGGTCAGGCCCGTCATGTGCGCCAGGTGCAGCGCCTCGGTGACCTCGCCGTACACATCGAGCTGGAGCTGGTTCGCCGCACCGTTCCCGACCCGGACCGGCCCGGAGTTCTCGTAGCCGGGCAGCCAGTCCAGCTCCGCCTCGCCGAGCTCCCGCTCACCCGCGATGCCGTACATGATCTGCAGGTTCTCCGGGTCGCCCGCGACGGCCCGCAGCAGCCACTCGCGCCAGGCGCGGGCCTCCTCGCGGTAGCCGGTGCGCAGCAGCGAGGACAGCGTGATCGCCGCGTCCCGCAGCCAGGTGTAGCGGTAGTCCCAGTTCCGTACGCCCCCGATCTCCTCGGGCAGGGAGGTGGTCGGAGCCGCCACGATGCCGCCGGTGGGCGCGTACGTGAGGGCTTTGAGGGTGATCAGGGAGCGGACCACGGCTTCCCGGTAGGGCCCGTGGTACGTGCACTGGTCGACCCATTCGCGCCAGAAGTTCTCGGTCGCCTCGAGGGAACCCTCGGGGTCCGGCAGGCTGGGAGGCTCGTGGTGCGAGGGCTGCCAGCTGATCGTGAACGCGATCCGGTCGCCGGGGGCGACGGTGAAATCGGAGTACGTCGTCAGATTCTGGCCGTACGTCTCCGCCTGCGTGTCCAGCCAGACCGAGTCGGGGCCCGCCACGGCGACCGTCCGGCCGTCGACCTTGTGCACCCAGGGGGTGACGCGTCCGTAGCTGAAACGCATCCGCAGTTCCGAGCGCATCTGCACCCGGCCGCTGACACCTTCCACGATGCGGATGAGCTGGGGGGCGCCGTCACGCGGCGGCATGAAATCGGTCACGCGGACCGTGCCGCGCGGGGTGTCCCACTCCGATTCCAGGACGAGCGAGTCCCCGCGATATCGGCGGCGGTCCGCGGCGAGGGGCTGTTCCCCTTCCGCGCGTGCGGGTCCCAGACGCCAGAAGCCGTGCTCCTCGGTACCGAGGAGCCCGGCGAAAACGGCGTGCGAGTCGAAGCGGGGGAGGCACAGCCAGTCTGCTGTGCCGTCCCGGCAGACCAGGGCAGCGGTCTGCATGTCTCCGATGAGTGCGTAATCCTCGATGCGCCCGGCCACGTGCGTCTCCAGTCGAACGGCCAATTCGCCCCGTGGGGCGCTTATTGCTGGTCAAGGGGTCGTTGTAATAGAACCGACGAGCTCTTGCACGGGTGAGCGGGCTGGGGTGGAGCCGCTGGCCGGCCAACTCGGCAGCGAGTGGTCCGAGCAGGATACGACGCACCAGGAAGATCCGCGCGGTGCTGTCCATAAGTTCTCCGCGGCCCGTCCGTGGCGAACGGGTGGGACGTGAAGTGCCTGCGGGGTTTCTGTGACTCCGGTGTGAGAGGCGTGGCCGGAAGCAGCCTCCTCTCGTCGCTGTTACCCTGGTAGCCCGTGGACCGGTGGTCGTCCCGACAGTGGACGAGGCCCCCGAACCGCAGCGACGGCGCCTCCGGAACTCTCCGGACGGCACGCCGGTACGCACCTCACGATCGCGACCACGGGAGCCCCCTTTGGCTATGCAGCCCACATCCACGACGACCAAGCACATCTTCGTCACCGGGGGTGTCGCCTCCTCCCTCGGCAAGGGTCTGACTGCCTCCAGCCTGGGTGCCCTGCTCAAGGCACGTGGCCTGCGGGTCACCATGCAGAAGCTCGACCCCTATCTCAACGTCGACCCCGGCACGATGAACCCCTTCCAGCACGGTGAGGTGTTCGTCACCAACGACGGCGCCGAGACCGACCTGGACATCGGCCACTACGAGCGCTTCCTCGACGTCGACCTCGACGGCTCGGCCAACGTCACCACCGGCCAGGTCTACTCGCAGGTCATCGCCAAGGAGCGGCGCGGCGAGTACCTCGGCGACACCGTCCAGGTCATCCCGCACATCACCAACGAGATCAAGCACCGCATCCGCCGCATGGCCACCGCGGACGTCGACGTCGTCATCACCGAGGTCGGCGGCACGGTCGGCGACATCGAGTCGCTGCCGTTCCTGGAGACCGTCCGCCAGGTCCGTCACGAGGTCGGCCGGGACAACGTCTTCGTCGTGCACATCTCGCTGCTCCCCTACATCGGCCCGTCCGGTGAGCTCAAGACCAAGCCGACCCAGCACTCGGTGGCGGCCCTGCGCAACATCGGTATCCAGCCGGACGCCATCGTGCTGCGCGCCGACCGCGACGTACCGCTCTCCATCAAGCGCAAGATCTCGCTGATGTGCGACGTCGACGAGGCCGCCGTGGTGGCCTGTCCGGACGCCAAGTCGATCTACGACATCCCCAAGGTGCTGCACTCCGAGGGCCTGGACGCCTACGTCGTGCGCAAGCTCGACCTGCCGTTCCGCGACGTCGACTGGACCACGTGGGGCGATCTGCTGGACCGCGTCCACAACCCCGACCACGAGGTCACCGTCGCCCTGGTCGGCAAGTACATCGACCTGCCCGACGCCTACCTCTCGGTCACCGAGGCCATCCGGGCCGGCGGCTTCGCCAACAAGGCCCGCGTCAAGGTCAAGTGGGTCGCCTCCGACGACTGCAAGACACCGGCCGGCGCGCAGAAGCAGCTCGGTGACGTCGACGCCATCTGCATCCCCGGCGGCTTCGGCGAGCGCGGTGTGGTCGGCAAGGTCGGCGCCATCCAGTACGCCCGCGAGAACAAGGTGCCGCTGCTGGGCCTCTGCCTCGGCCTCCAGTGCATCGTGATCGAGGCCGCGCGCAACCTCGCCGGAATCCCCGACGCCAACTCCACCGAGTTCGACGCCGCCACGAGCCACCCCGTCATCTCGACGATGGAGGAGCAGCTCGCCTATGTCGAGGGCGCGGGCGACCTCGGCGGCACCATGCGGCTCGGCCTGTACCCGGCGAAGCTCGCCGAGGGCTCCGTGGTCCGCGAGGCGTACGACGGCCAGCCGTACGTGGAGGAGCGCCACCGCCACCGCTACGAGGTCAACAACGCCTACCGCACGGAGCTCGAGAAGAAGGCCGGCCTGGTCTTCTCCGGCACCTCCCCGGACAACAAGCTCGTCGAGTACGTCGAGTACCCGCGCGAGGTGCACCCCTACCTGGTCGCCACCCAGGCGCACCCGGAGCTGCGTTCCCGCCCGACCCGCCCGCACCCGCTCTTCGCCGGTCTGGTGAAGGCGGCCGTGGAGCGCCAGGCCGCAGCGCGGGGGACCGGCGCCAAGGCCTGAGGCGATACGGTTGACCGGGGTACGGATCCTTCGTGGATGCGTGCCCCGGTTTCTGTTTTCGTGGGAGGACGTACATGGGTTTCCAGGACACGCCCGAGGAGTGGCAGGTCACCGCGACGGTGACCCCCTTCACCGGTAACAAGACCAGCGTCCGCACCGACGACGTGGTGATGCCCGACGGCACCGTCGCGCGCCGCGACTACCAGGTCCACCCCGGATCCGTCGCCGTCCTCGCACTCGACGAGGCCGGCCGTGTCCTGATCCTGCGGCAGTACCGGCACCCGGTGCGCCACAAGCTGTGGGAGATCCCGGCCGGGCTCCTCGACATCCCCGGCGAGAACCCGCTGCACGCCGCGCAGCGGGAGCTGTACGAGGAGGCGCACGTCAAGGCCGAGGACTGGCGGGTGCTGACCGACGTCTACACCACGCCCGGCGGATGCGACGAAGCCGTACGCATCTTCCTCGCCCGGAACCTCTCCGAGGCGCAGGGTGAGCGTTTCGAGGTCTCCGAGGAGGAGGCCGACATGGAGCAGGCCCGGGTGCCGCTGCAGGAGCTCGTGCAGGGAGTGCTCGCGGGAGACCTGCACAACAACTGCCTCGTCGTGGGCGTCCTCTCGCTCACCGCGGTGCTCGCGGGCGACGGGGTGGACTCGCTGCGCCCGGCCGAGGCGCCGTGGCCGGCCCGGCCGTTCGAGGTCTGAACCGGCCGGTAAGGGGTTGAACCCGCCGGTCCGGGGCCTGAACCGGTCGGTACGGGGGCATGACGACCCGCCGTCGGGGTGCGCGTCCGTTGTTCCGGGTGCGCCCCCGCCGGCGGGGGCCGTCCCGCCGTTCGAGAGCCTGCCCCGCCAAGCGGGTGCCTGCCCGGACATCGCGAGGTCCGCATCAGCATCCGATCGGCATTCGATCGTAAGAATCGCTGATCCGATCGGGGGATGTGTCCGCCGCGCGCGACCGTGATCGTCCGCACCACTGAACTACGCTCGAAAGGCCCCGACCGGAGTTCCGGCGGGCAACCGCGTGCAGTGAAGTGGAGCGTGGCTCGTGACCGATCAGGCGGTGGACACCAGCGGTCCGGCCGGTGCGGCGGGAACGGCGGGGGCCGAGAAGCCGTCCGATCCCACCCCACCTCAATTCTTCGGCCGTGAACGTGAGCTGAAAGCCCTTCAGGCGGACATCGAGCGAGCGGGGCTGGACACCCTCGCCGGCCGGAAGGCCGCACGCGCCAGGGTCCTGCTGATCGCCGGACGGCCCGGATCCGGACGCACCGCCCTCGCCGCCGAACTCGCCCGCAGGCTCGCGGAACCCGGCGACTACCCCGATGGGGTGTTCCGGCTCCCGCTCACCGATCCCGGAGGCGAACGCGTCCCCGTCGAGCGCACCGCACGCGAACTCCTCGACCTGCTCGCCATTGCCGCCCCGCCCGGCGCGGACGAGGACGAACTCTCCGAGATGGTCCGCGAGGCGTTCGCCGTACGCCGCGCCCTGATCGTGCTCGACGACGCCGTGGACGCCGAACAGGTCGACCCGCTGCTGCCGGACAACCCGGACTGCCTGGTCGTCGCCACCTCAACCGGCCCGCTCACCGGAATTCCGGGCGTCCGGCCGTGCACCATCGGGGGCCTGGACGCCGGCTCCGCCGTACAGCTGCTCGCCCGCACCATCGGCCAGGTCCGCATCACCGTCGATCCGCGCACCGCCGAGACGCTGACGGAGGAGTGCGCGGGACAGCCCGCCGCCCTGACGCTGGTCGCGGGCTGGCTCGCGGCCCGCCCGGGCGCCTCGGTCGCCGACGTCACCAAGCAGCTGCACGACCTGCCGGGCGACGCCGAACAGCCCACCGGCGCCCGCCCGCTGGCCCGTGCCTTCCGACTGGTCCACGAGTCGCTGCCGCAGGCAGCCGCCCGGATACTGCGACTGCTCGCGCTCGCCCCCGCCGGACTGGCCGACGCCCACACCGCCTCCGCGCTGGCAGGGTGCTCCGTCTCGGCCGCGCAGACCACCCTGGACGATTTCGTCCGGCTCGGTCTCCTGCGGACGAACGGCGCGGTCCTGCCCCAGTACGAGGTCCCCGGCTGCCTCGCACCCCTGCTGCGCGCCCTGTTGGAGGAGCGGGACCGGCCGGCCGAGATCCAGCTGGCACGGGCCAGGATGCTGGAGCGGACCGTACGTCAGCTCCAGTCCTGCCGGGCCGTCACCGATCCGGAGGGTTCCCCGGCCCGCCGCAAACTTGCCGGGCTGCCCCGCTCGCTGCGCTTCCCCAACCCTGAGGCCGCCGCCGAGTGGCTGCGGATCCGCAGGCCCGCCCTGCTGGCCTCCGCCCGGATCGCGGTCGAGGACGGGGAGCTGGACACCCTCGCCCGCCGCCTGGTCGCCGCACTCGTCCGGGCGCTCGCCGTGCACCGGGGCACCGAGGACGCCGCACCCGACCTGTACGGGCTGCACGGTCTGGTCCTGGACGTGGCCGAGCGCCGCGATCTTCCCCGGGAGAAGGCCGCGGCCCTGCTCAATCTCGCCGACCTCGACGCCGGCACCGGCCGCACCCGGGCGGCGCTGGCCCGGTACCGGGCCGCTCTGGACGCCGGACGCGCGGCGAACGACCTGTACGCGACCGGCCGCGCCATGGAATCCGTGGGCGGTGCCTACGCGGAGCTCGGCGACTTCAACCGTGCCTCCGACTGGTACGGCCGGGCCCTCGCGCAGCGGCTCACCCAGGGCGAGGGGGCCGACGAGGCGCGGTTGTACGGCCGGCTCGGGGCCGTCCACACGTACGCCGGGCGCTACGGCGAGGCCCTGCGCAAATGGCGGGCCGCGGCCGCGGGCCACCGCAGGCTCGGTGACCTGCCCGCGCAGGCGCGGGCGCTCAGTGAGGCCGCGCGGGTCCAGGAGTACGCGGGCAGGCCGCAGGAGTCGCTGCACACCTGCCACGAGGCGGTCGACCTGGCGCGCCGGGCGGGTGACGTGCGGCTCCAGGCGGCCCTGCAGCTCAGGCTGGCCGACACGCTGGACCGGCTCGGTGACCCCGCAGCGGCCAGGCTGCACCGGGGTGCAGCCGACAGATTACTGGCGGAGGAGGGGTCAGCCTATGAAATCCGTAGTACTTCGACGGAAACTTAATGCTTTGTAAGGCTGGACAGCGGGAAGTCCTTCATTAATGATGGCTCTGCCGCGCATCCCTGCGGTGTCTCCATTTATGCTTGATTCATGCGGGTATCTCCCGTCATGTCCGAGCCATCCTCCGAGCCAAGGACCGTGATCGACGTGAAGGTCGGCATCCCCCGCGAAGTCAAGAACAACGAGTTCCGGGTGGCGATCACCCCCGCCGGAGTGCATGAGCTCGTCCGTCACGGCCACCAGGTCATCGTCGAGCAGCACGCCGGCGAGGGCTCCTCCATCCCGGACGAGGAGTACGTCGCCGCCGGGGCGCAGATCCTGCCCACCGCCGACGAGGTCTGGGCCGCCGCCGACCTGCTGCTCAAGGTCAAGGAGCCGGTCGCCGAGGAGTACCACCGCCTCCGCAAGGGCCAGACCCTCTTCACGTACCTGCACCTCGCCGCCTCCCGCGAGTGCACGGACGCGCTCCTGGAGTCGGGCACGACCGCGATCGCGTACGAGACGGTCGAGACCGTGACCCGCGCGCTGCCGCTGCTCGCTCCGATGTCCGAGGTCGCGGGCCGCCTCGCCCCGCAGGTCGGCGCGTACCACCTGATGCGCTCGGTCGGCGGTCGCGGTGTGCTTCCCGGCGGTGTCCCCGGTACGGGCTCGGCCAGGGCCGTCGTCATCGGCGGCGGCGTGTCCGGCTGGAACGCCACGCAGATCGCCGTCGGTCTCGGCTTCCACGTCACGCTGCTCGACCGCGACATCAACAAGCTCCGCGAGGCCGACAAGATCTTCGGCACCAAGGTGCGGACGGTCGTCTCCAACGCGCTCGAGCTCGAGAAGGCCGTCGTCGAGGCCGACCTCGTCGTGGGTGCCGTACTCATCCCCGGCGCGAAGGCCCCGAAGCTCGTCACCAACGAGCTGGTCGCCAAGATGAAGCCCGGAAGTGTCCTTGTCGACATTGCGATCGACCAGGGCGGCTGCTTCGAGGACTCGCATCCGACGACGCACGCCGAGCCGACCTTCATGGTTCACAACTCGGTCTTCTACTGCGTCGCGAACATGCCGGGCGCCGTGCCGAACACCTCCACCTACGCGCTCACGAACGCCACGCTGCCCTACATCCTGGAGCTCGCGAACCGCGGCTGGGTCGACGCGCTGCGCCGTGACGCCGCCCTCGCCCGCGGTCTCAACACCCATGACGGACAGGTGGTTTACCGTGAGGTGGCCGAGGCGCACGGCCTCGACCACGTCGAACTGAGCACGCTTCTCGGCTGAGCGGTCAACGCCGTTCGTCAACCTCATGATTCCGGCCGGACCTTGCCCAGCAAGGTCCGGCCGGACTCATGCCGTGGCCCATCGGGAGCCCCGCTCAACTCGCCGTAGACGTAACCCTCTACCCGTTCTGCACCCCCGTGAATGATGCGCTCCGCTCCCCGTGCACTCTTGACAGAGGGGTGTTCGATTGCCGACACATCGGGCCGGGTCCGGCGGATTGTGTTGCTGCGAACCGGTGACACGCCATAGAGTCGCCAATCGTCGGCATGGTGCCACGCTGACCTATCGATAAGTTTCCTGGTCACATCCAAGGAGGTAAGACGACTTGTGAATGAGTCGACAATTACTCCCGGGGGTGGTCAACCAGGGATGCCTGCACGGGGTCTGAGCCCGATCGGGCTCGAAGCTGTCGGCTCCGTCGCTGTCCGCACCTTCGCCACCCACCAGCACATGACGACAGCCCCCCAGATGATGGACGGCCTACACGTGAACGCCATGGCCGGCAACGAAAGTGGCCGAGACACAGCCCACTTCGCCGACTTCGCCGAGGTGCCCGAGGGGCACTTCTACGACCCCGATGCCGAGTACGAGCCCGATCCGGAGTACGCGGCCACCCTCGCGCCCGACGCCGCTCGCCAGCGCCGCGAGCGGATCGGCCCGACCGGCCGGCCGCTGCCGTACTTCCCGATTCCCGGTCCGCTGCCCGATCACGGCCCCGCGAAGATCATCGCGATGTGCAACCAGAAGGGCGGTGTCGGCAAGACCACGTCGACCATCAACCTCGGTGCCGCGCTCGCGGAGTACGGACGACGCGTCCTGCTCGTCGACTTCGACCCGCAGGGTGCCCTGTCGGTCGGACTCGGGGTCAACCCGATGGAGCTCGACCTCACGGTCTACAACCTGCTCATGGAGCGGGGCATGGCGGCCGACGAGGTCCTGCTGAAGACCGCCGTACCCAACATGGACCTGCTCCCGAGCAACATCGACCTCTCGGCCGCCGAAGTGCAGCTGGTGAGCGAGGTGGCGAGGGAGTCGACGCTGCAGCGGGCCCTCAAGCCGCTGATGGCCGACTACGACTACATCGTGATCGACTGTCAGCCCTCGCTCGGCCTGCTCACCGTGAACGCCCTGACGGCAGCTCACAAGGTGATAGTCCCGCTCGAGTGCGAGTTCTTCGCACTGCGCGGGGTGGCGCTGCTCACCGAGACCATCGAGAAGGTCCAGGAGCGGCTCAACCCGGAGCTGGAGCTCGACGGCATCCTCGCGACGATGTACGACTCCCGTACGGTGCACAGCCGTGAGGTGCTCGCGCGCGTGGTCGAGGCCTTCGACGAGCACGTCTACCACACCGTCATCGGGCGCACGGTGCGCTTCCCGGAGACCACGGTCGCCGGCGAGCCCATCACCACGTACGCCTCCAACTCGGTCGGTGCCGCCGCCTATCGCCAGCTCGCCAGGGAGGTGCTCGCCCGGTGTCACGCCGAGTGAGTCTGCCGGGGGCCGACGAGCTGTTCCGCACCACCGGGGGCATGGGCCTTCAGGCCTCGTCCCCGGCCGAACGGCGACGCAAGGCGAACGGTGAGGCACGCGTGCCCGCGCCGGCCGGGGAGAGCGACACCTCGGCAGCCGCGGACACGGCCGGGCAGAGCGGATCCGCCGGGGGAGCGGGCGGTACCTCCGCCGCTCCGTCCCGGGAGGAGCACTCCGCGGCGGACTCCGACGGGGGCGGCTCCCGCAGCCGCGCCGACGGGGGCGAACGGGCCGGGACCGGGTCTGCCGCGGGCAGACCGGGCGGTAACGCACCGCAGGAGGCTCCTCCGGTCGTCCAGCCGCAGCGCGGTCGCGGCGGCGGTCGCGGCGCGAACCGCCGGCCCAGCGGTCGTGAGCGCCACGACGAGAAGATCACCGTCTACGTGTCCGCCGAGGAACTGATGGACCTCGAGCACGCACGCCTCGTGCTGCGCGGTGAGCACGGGCTGGCGGTCGACCGCGGGCGCATCGTCCGCGAGGCGGTCGCGGTGGTGCTCGCCGACCTGGAGTCGCGGGGCGACGCGAGCATCCTCGTACGAAGGCTGCGGGGCCGCTGACCGGTGCGGCGCCGGTAGCCTGCCGGGGAGCGGGCCGCCCCACGGGCGGCCCGGCCCGTGTGTACGGGCCAGCGCCCGTCCGTCCCTCCGCCGCACCCCTGGACCGCAATGCCGACTGCCGACGACCCCGCCCGCCCGCCCCGCCGTGCTCTCGGCCGCGGACCGGGTGTCCGGCCCGCGGACCCGCCGGCCGCACCCGTGGGGCCGGTGGACGCGCCGCAGGAGGCCGGAGAGGCCCCAGGAGCCCCGGAGGAGGGTCCGGGCGCCGGTGGCCCCCCTGAGGGCGCCACAGACGTGCCGCAGGCCGCCCGGGCGGACACGGAGCCCTCTCCGGCTCCGGATCCCGCCCCGTGTCCTGCCTCGGACCCGCGGACGCCCGAGGGGGATCCGGCGCCCGAGGCGGCCGACGACAAGCGGTTCACCGTGCGGCTGGTCAATTTCGAGGGCCCCTTCGACCTGCTGCTCCAGCTGATCTCCAAGCACAAGCTCGACGTGACCGAGGTCGCGCTGTCCAAGGTCACCGACGAGTTCATGGGACACATCCGGGCCATGGGCCCGGACTGGGATCTCGACCAGACCACCGAATTCCTCGTCGTCGCCGCGACCCTGCTCGACCTGAAGGCCGCCCGGCTGCTGCCCACCGCCGAAGTGGAGGACGAGGCGGACCTCGCACTCCTGGAGGCGCGGGACCTGCTCTTCGCGCGGCTCCTGCAGTACCGGGCGTACAAGCGGATCGCCGAGATCTTCAGCGAGCGGCTGGAGTCCGAATCCCGCCGCTACCCCCGTACCGTCGGGCTCGAACCCCACCACGCGGCGCTGCTGCCCGAGGTCGTCATCAGCATCGGCCCGGACGGCTTCGCCAGGCTCGCGGTGAAGGCGATGCAGCCGAAGCCCAAGCCACAGGTCTACGTCGACCACATCCACGCACCTCTGGTCAGCGTCCGTGAACAGGGAGAGATCGTGGTGGCGCGGCTGCGCGCGGAGGGCGAGCTCAGCTTCCGGACGCTCACCGAGGACGCCCCGGACACCCTCACCGTGGTCGCCCGGTTCCTGGCGCTCCTGGAGCTCTACCGGGAGAAGGCGGTCGTCCTGGACCAGGAGGAGGCACTCGGTGATCTCATCGTGCGCTGGGCGGGCGTGGAAGGGGCCGAAGCCCTTGTGACGGACGAGTTCGACCAAGAGGCGCGCGAGGTACTGGAGGGCGAACGGGAATGAGCGCAGAAGACGACGGACACGGCGGTACGGTCGCCGGTCTCGACCTCAAGCCCGCCCTGGAGGCGGTCCTGATGGTCGTCGACGAGCCCGCCACCGAGGAACACCTCGCCAAGGTGCTCCAGCGGCCCCGCCGGGCCGTCGCGGACGCCCTGCGGGAGCTGGCGGACGAGTACACCGTCCAGCGCCGCGGCTTCGACCTGAGGCTCGTCGCCGGGGGCTGGCGCTTCTACACCCGCCCGGAGTACGCGGAGGCGGTCGAGGGCTTCGTCCTTGACGGACAGCACGCCCGGCTCACCCAGGCGGCCCTGGAGACGCTCGCGGTGGTCGCCTACCGCCAGCCGGTGAGCCGGTCGAGGGTCTCGGCGGTGCGCGGAGTCAACTGCGACGGCGTCATGCGGACCCTCCTCCAGAGGGGTCTGGTCGAGGAGGCGGGCGCGGAACCCGAAACAGGTGCGATCCTGTACAGGACGACGAACTACTTTCTGGAGCGCATGGGCCTGCGAGGCCTGGACGAGCTCCCGGAGCTCGCGCCCTTCCTCCCGGAGGCGGACGCGATCGAGGCTGAGACGCTAGAGGGTGTGCCGTCGTTCGATCCGGACGCACCGGACACCCCGGAAACTCACGCAGACGACAAGACGGAATTTTGATGCGAAGCAGTGGCAGCAGCAACGGAAGCGGCAGCGGCAAGAGCGGCGGCAACCGGAATCCCCGGGGCGGCTCGGGCGGTTCCTTCCGGCCCAAGGCCGGGGGACCGAAGGCCGACGGCGGGCGGGACGGCGCGCGCGACGACAAGCAGGAGCAGCGCCCCCGCCGGCCCCGCCCCGAGGAGCGCCGCTACGACGTGGGCTCCGACAAGCCGGGCGGCGACGGCGGCGCCCGCAAGGGCCGCGGCGCGGCGGCCCGCGGCGGGGCCAAGGGCGGCCCCAAGTCCGCACAGAACGTGACCAAGGGCGGACGCCGCGTGGGTGCTCCGTCCCGCCCCCGCGAGCTCGACGCCAAGATCGAGCAGCGCAACCGTGACAGGTACGCGGACAAGCCCGACGTCAAGACGCCCAAGACGCACCCGGGCGCCGAGCAGGAGGGCGAGCGGCTGCAGAAGATCCTCGCCCGGGCCGGCATGGGCTCGCGCCGGGCGTGCGAAGAGCTCATCGAGCAGGCCAGGGTCGAGGTCAACGGCGAGATCGTCCTCGAGCAGGGCAAGCGTGTCGACCCGCAGAAGGACGAGATCAAGGTCGACGGCCTGACCGTCGCCACCCAGTCGCACCTCTTCTTCGCGCTGAACAAGCCCGCAGGTGTGGTCTCCACGATGGGGGACCCGGACGGCCGCCAGAACCTCGGCGACTACGTCAACAACCGCGAGACGCGGCTGTTCCACGTCGGCCGGCTCGACACCGAGACCGAGGGCATCATCCTGCTCACCAACCACGGTGAGCTGGCCCACCGCCTCACGCACCCCGGGTACGGGGTGAAGAAGATCTACCTGGCCGCCATCCAGGGCCCGCTCCCGCGCGACCTCGGCAAGCGGCTCAAGGACGGCATCCAGCTGGAGGACGGGTACGCCCGCGCCGACCACTTCCGGGTCGTCGAGAACACCGGCAAGAACTACCTGGTCGAGGTGACCCTCCACGAGGGCCGCAAGCACATCGTCCGCCGGATGCTGGCCGAGGCCGGCTTCCCGGTCGAGCGGCTCGTGCGTACGTCCTTCGGGCCGATCCCGCTCGGCGACCAGAAGTCCGGCTGGCTGCGCCGCCTGACCAACACCGAGGTCGGCATGCTGATGCGCGAGGTCGGTCTGTAACCGCGCCCGCACCGAACGGCCCGCGGCCGGTTCCTGGTTCGTTTTTCGAACAGGAACCGGCCGCGGGCCCTTTTGCTGGCGCCGTTTCTTCTTTATAGTCAGAGTGACCATAAAGAAGAGAGAAGGAACGGCGTGACGCTCGCGGAGATACTCGACCCCCTGCAACAGCCCCTGGTGACGGTCCTGGACACCCCGGTCAGCTGGACCGAGGTGCTCGGTTTCGGCAGCGGGGCGCTGTGCGTGTGGCTCGTGGCCCGCCAGCACCTCGCCAACTGGCCGATCGGCATCGCCAACAACCTGTTCTTCATCCTGCTGTTCGCCCAGTCCGGTCTGTACGCCGACGCCGGCCTGCAGATCGTCTTCATCACCCTCGCCGCGTACGGCTGGTGGACCTGGACCCACGGGGGTGGACCAGGTGCGACCGTCCTGCCGGTGCGCAGAACCACGCGCGCCGAATGGACCTGGCTGCTCGCGGCGGGGGTGGCGGGGACCCTCGGGCTCACCCTGCTGCTGTCCCGGGCCACGGACTCCACCGTGCCGTTCTGGGACGCCCTGACGACCTCGCTGTCCCTCATGGCGACGTACGGGCAGTGCCGCAAGCGGGTCGAGTCCTGGTGGCTGTGGATCGCCGCCGACGTGGTCTACATCCCGCTGTACGCGTACAAGGAGCTCTACCTGACCTCCCTGCTGTACGCCGGCTTCCTCACGCTCTGCCTCATCGGGCTGCGCAACTGGAGCCGCGACCTCGCTGTGGCCCCGGGCCGGGAGCGGGTGCCCGCATGAAGAGCTACGGGCACGGTCTGGTCCTCGGCAAGTTCTACCCGCCGCACGCCGGCCACCACCACCTCGTCCGCACCGCCCGGGACCGGTGCGAGCGGCTCACCGTCCTGGTCTGCGCTGCCTCCGTCGAGTCGGTGCCCCTGGCCGACCGGGTCGCCTGGATGCGCGAAGTGCACCCGGACGTAAGGGTGGTGGGCGCCGTCGACGACACCCCCATGGACCTGAACGACCCCGCGATATGGGACGCGCACATGGCCGTGTTCACCGGGGCCGTACCCGAACAGGTCGACGCCGTCTTCACCTCGGAGTCGTACGGCGACGAACTTGCCCGCCGCTTCGGCGCCCGGTCCGTCCTCGTCGACCCCGGCCGCACCGTCTTCCCCGTCTCCGGCACCGCGGTCCGCGCGGACCCGGCCGGCAGCTGGGACTTCCTCGAACCGCCCGTACGGGCCGCGCTCACCCGCCGGATCGTCGTCCTCGGCGCCGAGTCCACCGGCACCACGACCCTGGCCCGGGCACTGACCGAGCACTACCGGCAGCGGGGCGGCACCTGGGCGCACACCCAGTACGTCCCCGAGTACGGACGGGAGTTCAGCGAACGGAAGCTGTCGGACCTGCGCAGCCGGTGGCCCGGAGCGCAGTGGGAGGACGTCGCCTTCACCACCGACGACTTCCCCCTCATCGCCGAGACCCAGAACGACCGCGAGGAGGCTGCCGCCCGGATCGGCTCCCCGGTGCTCCTCTGCGACACGGACTCCTTCGCCACCACCGTCTGGCACGAGAGGTACATCGGCGGACGCAACCCGCTCGTGGAGAAGACCGCCGACCGGATCACCCACCACCTCTGGCTGCTCACCGATCACGAGGGCGTCGCCTTCGAGGACGACGGACTGCGCGACGGCGAGGAGCTGCGGCCCTGGATGACGGACCGCTTCCGTGCCGAACTCACCCGTACAGGAAGGGACTTCATCGAGATCACGGGCCCGCACGGGACACGGCTGGACACGGCGGTCGCCGCCGTCGACGAACTCCTCGCCTCCGGCCCGTACTTCACCGAACCCCTCCCGGAGAAGCGATGAGCACCGTCCCCGAGGGATACGACCCCCATGCCTTCGCGCCCTTCGCCGTCACCGTCGACCTCGCCGTCTTCACCGTCCGGGAAAGCAGGCTCCACGTGCTGCTCGTGGAACGGGGCGAGGACCCCTACAAAGGCCACTGGGCGCTGCCGGGCGGATTCGTCCTGCCCCGCGAGTCGGCCGAGGAGGCGGCACGCCGAGAACTCGCCGAGGAGACAGGCCTCACCCAGAACACCGTGAGCGCCTTCCACCTGGAACAGCTGCGCACCTACAGCGACCCGGACCGCGACCCCAGGATGCGGGTCGTCTCCGTCGCCTACGCCGCTCTCGTGCCCGACCTGCCCGAACCGCGGGGCGGCGGGGACGCGGCACGCGCGCAGTGGTGGGACACCGGCGGAACCGGGCCGCTCGCCTTCGACCACGACGGCGTCCTGGCCGACGCGCACGACCGGATCTGCGCCAAGCTCGAGTACTCCTGCCTGGCGACGGCCTTCTGTCCCGCCGAGTTCACGCTCGGGGACCTCCAGCAGGTCTACGAGACCGTCTGGGGCGTCGAACTCGACCGGCCCAACTTCCGGCGCAAGGTCCTGACCACGCCCGGCTTCGTCGAGGCCGTCGACGGACCGCCGCGCCGCACCGGCGGACGGGGGAAACCGGCCGCCCTGTACCGGGCGGGTGCCGCCACCGCCCTGCACCCTCCACTCCTGCGCCCGGAAGGACGGACATCATGATCCCGACGAGAATTCTCACCAAACAGGCGGCCTCGGGCGCGCTGACCGGGCTCGCGCTCGGTGACGCGCTCGGCTTCCCCACAGAGTTCAACAACGTGCCGTCCATCCTCGCCAAGTGCGGGCCGTGGCGGCAGATGCGGCTCCCGAAGCCGGCGATCGTCAGCGACGACACCCAGATGACACTCGCCCTGGGACGTGGCATACGCACCGCCATGGACCGCGGACTGCTCACCCCGCTGCGGCTGGTGCGCCCCGTCCGCGAGGAGTTCGTCGACTGGTACCACTCGCCGGACAACAACCGCGCCCCCGGACGCACCTGCATGACGGCCTGCCGTCTGCTCGACAGTGAGCGGCCCTGGCAGGAGGCCAGCCAGACAGGCTCCAAGGGCTGCGGCGCCAACATGAGGGTCGCACCCGTCGGGCTCGTACCCGGCCTCAGCGAGGAGCAGCGCTCCGGCGCGGCCCAGCTCCAGGCCGCCCTCACCCACGGCCACCCCACCGCCCTGGCCGCCTCCGACCTGATGGCCCGCGCGGTGTTCCTGCTGGCGCAGGGGGCCGAACCCATGGGCCTGGTAGGGCAGTTGCGCAGCTACGCGTTCGAGAACAGGGGCCGCTACCTGGAGCGCTGGCTCGGCGACCTCTGGCGGTACGCGGGCGACGCCTCGCCGGAGGAGTACATCGGCCGGGGCTGGGACGAGTGCCTGACCGCCCTGTCCAAGGTCCAGGACGCGATTCGCCACCCCTCCCCGGAGACCGACCCCTGCGAGGTCACCGGCGACGGCTGGATCGCCGAGGAGGCCCTCGCCACGGCCCTGCACTGCTTCCTGCTCTTCCCGGAGGAACCGGCCACCGCCCTGCGCAGGGCCGCCTGCACCCGGGGCGACTCGGACTCACTCGGCTGCCTGACGGGAGCGCTGGCCGGGGCGCATCTGGGGGCGGCGGCCTGGCCCAAGGAATGGTCGGAACGCATCGAGTACCGGAGCGACCTGCTGTCGCTGGGCGCGCTCTGGGACTCTTGATCCATGCACCTCGACACGACGTCCCTCCTACGGGCCGGGCTGCCGGTCACCGACTTCGCCCCGGTCCTCGCCGAGGAGCCCGGCCCGCTCCTGTTCGCCACGGTCTCCGGCGCGCATCTGTACGGCTTCCCCTCCCGCGACTCGGACGTGGACCTGCGGGGGGTCCACGTCCTTCCCGCGGAGGACCTCGTGGGGCTGCGCGACCCCGAGGAGACGCGCTCGCGCATGTGGGACCGCGACGGTGTCGAGATGGATCTCGTCACCCACGATCTCCGCAAGTTCGTCCGCCTCATGCTGAAGCCCAACGGCTACGTACTGGAGCAGCTGCTGTCCCCGCTGGTCGTGCACACCACCGCACTCCACGCGGAACTGACCGCACTGGCGCCGAGCGTGCTGACCCGCAACCACGCCCACCACTACCGCGGGTTCGCCGGCACCCAGTGGCGGCTCTTCGAGAGGACCGGTGAACTGAAACCGCTGCTCTACACGTTCCGGGCCCTGCTCACCGGAATCCACCTCATGCGCAGCGGTGAACTGGTGGCGCACCTGCCGACGCTGCTGGGGGAGGTGGCGGCACCCGCCTGTCTGCCCTCCCTGATCGAGGCCAAGGCGGAGGCCGAGCACGGGGGTGCCCACACCGTGGACGGTGCGGTGGCGGCGCGGGACGTCGAGGCACTGCACACGGTCCTGGACGAGGCCCAGGCCCGATCACGGCTGGCCGACGCCGGGTCGGGGTTCGACGCGCTGCACGACCTGGTGGTCCGCGCGCGGCTCGGCTAGCCGCCGGCCGCCGACGCCCTCCGGGCCCGGACCAGGAACGCCTCCACGCGCTCCAGGTCCGGCTCCGGGGGCAGGGGCGAACGAGTGACCGCCTCGTCGTTGTCCTCGGACAGGCGTGCCATCCGGCGCTCCACCTCGGACCACGGCACCTCACCCCGCTTCACCGCGAGGAGCTCCTCCCGCGCGTCGCCGACCTCGATCGTCAGCCGGCCCGTCCGCAACAGGTCCCGGCTGCTCGCCAGCAGCCGCAGCAGGTGCATGGCGTGCTTCCAGCGCGGGGCGCCGAACTGCCGGACGTCCGCCTCCAGCTTCCTGCGCTGGCCCATCGCATAGCGGACGAACGTCTCGTGGGCCCGGCGGGACAGGAACGCCTCGCGCAGGCCGAGCAGTTCCCGGCCTGTGTCGTCGATCCGCTCCACGAGAGGCGAGTGCAGGCACTCCAGCACATTGGGGTTGGCCCGGAGTGCCAGCTCGCAGAAGCGCTCCAGCTCCCAGGAGAACTGCTCCCGATCGGGTCCGTCGACATGCGTCGGAGGTTTGGTGAAGCGCCAGAACAGCGGGGTCGGCGCCAGGAAGATCCCGCGCCGGTCCGTGTCGCTGTCGTCCGTGGCCAGCCCGAAGGCGCGGGAGCCCATCACACACGAGTAGACCGTGTGGTCGCGTACGAGGGCCTCGGCCTCAGGGGTGATCATGCGCGCGAGGCTACCGGCCTACCCGAGCCGGATGCCGTCGCCCTCGACGGTGATCTGCTCGGGCGGCAGCGGGCGCGTGGCCGGGCCGGCTTCGACGGCGGCGTCCGTGATGCTGAACTTGCTGCCGTGGCAGGCGCAGTTGATCGTGCCGTCGCTCACCGACGCGACGATGCAGCCCGCGTGGGTGCAGACGGCGGAGAAGGCCTTGAACTCGCCCGCCTCCGGCTGGGTCACCACGACCTTGCGGTCCTTGAAGATCGTGCCACCGCCGACCGGGACGTCGGAGGTCCGGGTCAGCTCCCCGGTGGGGGTCCCCGAGGTCCCCGAGGCCTCCGGGGTCCTCCCGGTCCCCGAGGCGGAGGCCGGGGCCGTGCTTCCGTCACTGTCCCCGTCACCGGACGAGCCGCAGCCGGTCGCCAGTGCGGCGGCGCCCGCCGTCAGGACCGTCCTTCGCCGTGCGTTCATGGCTCTCCTCGCGTGGTGGTCGATGAGAGGCATCGTGGCGCCGCGGGCCGGACGGACGAAGCAACCGCGCGGAGGGTGCGCCCGGGCGGGT
This sequence comes from Streptomyces sp. NBC_00887, assembly GCF_045207585.1. Lineage (NCBI taxonomy): Bacteria > Bacillati > Actinomycetota > Actinomycetes > Kitasatosporales > Streptomycetaceae > Streptomyces > Streptomyces sp. NBC_00887. Next base: position 1,719,966 of record NZ_CP108788.1, on the reverse strand, counting down.
GGCAGTGGAGGAACTTCCTGTACGATTGTCCAGGAAATCCCTTCGCAGGAGGCCGAACCCCATGCAGACCGCCGCCCAGGTGCTGGTCGCGCTCGTCGCGCTGATCCACGCCTACTTCCTCGTCCTGGAGATGTTCCTCTGGGACACCCCGCGCGGCCGGAAGGCCTTCGGCACGACCGAGGAGTTCTCCGGCCGGAGCGCCGCGCTCGCCGCCAACCAGGGGCTCTACAACGGATTCATGGCCGCCGGGCTGGTGTGGAGCCTGATCGCGGGCGATCCCGTCGCGTACCAGGCGCAGATCTTCTTCCTGAGCTGCCTCATCGTCGCCGGGGTGTACGGGGCGGTCACCGTCAGCCGCAAGATCCTGTACGTCCAGGCGGCGCCCGCCGCCCTCGCACTCGCCCTCGTCCTGTCGGCGGGCTGAGCACCATGACGCCGGCGGTGACGGACGGCAGCGGCGACCCGCGGACCGCGCGCACCCGCGGCAGGCTCCGCGAGGCGCTGCTGGCGGCCTGCGCCGAGCGGTCGCTGGACCGGGTCAGCGTCGCGGACGTGGTGCGCGGGGCGGGCGTCGGGCGCGCCACCTTCTATCTGCACTACGACGATCTGCGCGCCCTGGCCCTGGACGCCTGTGCCGGGCCCGTACGGGAGGCGGTCGACGCCCTCCACGCCTGGGACCGGACACCCCCCGGACCCGACGCACCACCGGATGAGCTGGTCGCCCTGCTCGCGGACGTGCGCGACCGTGCCCCGGTCTTCCGGAGCCTGCTCGGCCCCGGCGGCCCTCTCGGCGACCTGCTGCACCGGGAGCTGCGGCAGCGCAGCATCGACGAGCTGCGGCGGCGCAGGCCCGGCGGCAGCGGCCACGACCTCACCGCGAGCGCCGTGGCCGGGCTGTTCACCGGAATGCTCGCCGACTGGGTCCACGACCGGACCGACGCCACACCGGAACAGCTCGCCGGGCGGATCTGGCGCAACCTCCTCGCCGTGCACGCCGCGGCGGCGTCTCACGGACAGAGCACGGCGACCGCGGGTCCCGCCGCACCTCTAGGCTGAAAGAGCACGCAGATCGAAGAAGCAGGGGGTTACGACGTGGCGGTACGAGCGATCCGAGGCGCCGTCCAGCTGGAGCGGGACGAAGCCGGGCACATGGACGAGCAGGTGGGTGCGCTGCTCACCGCGATCCTGGAGCGCAACCAGATCGTCCCCGACGACCTGATCAGCGTCTGGTTCACCGCCACCCCCGATCTGCACAGCGACTTCCCGGCCGCCGCCGCACGCGGCCTCGGCATCGTCGACGTACCGCTGATCTGCGCCCAGGAGCTCGACATCACGGGGGCCATGCCCCGGGTGGTCCGCATACTCGCGCACGTCGAGACGTATCTCTCCAAAGCAGAGATCAGCCACGTCTACCTCGGCGCCACCGGCGCCCTCCGCAAGGACATCGCCCAGTGAGAACAGTCGTCGTCATCGGAACCGGCCTGGTCGGCACCTCCGCGGCCCTCGCTCTCGCGGGGCGGGGTGTCCATGTCCACCTCGTCGACCGGGACACCACGTCGGCCGGGACGGCGGCGGCTCTCGGGGCCGGTACGGAAGAGGCGCCCGAGGGCCCCGTCGACCTGGCGATCATCGCCGTACCGCCCGCTCACACCGCGTCCGTACTCGCCACCGCCATGCGTGACGGTGTCGCCCGCGGCTACCTGGACGTCGCCAGCGTCAAGGGCGGCCCGCGCCGCGAACTGGAGGCGCGCGGCATCGATCTCACCACGTACATCGGTACGCACCCCATGGCCGGCAAGGAGCGCTCAGGCCCCCTCGCGGCCACCGCCGACCTCTTCGAGGGCCGCCCCTGGGTCCTCACCCCGACCAGGGACACCGACACCGAGGTCCTCAACCTCGCCCTGGAACTGGTCGCGCTCTGCCGCGCCGTCCCCGTCGTCATGGACGCCGACGCGCACGACCGCGCCGTCGCCCTGGTCTCCCACACCCCGCAGCTGATCTCCTCGATGGTCGCCGCCCGCCTGGAGGAGGCCGACGAGACCGCCGTACGCCTGTGCGGCCAGGGAATACGGGACGTCACCCGGATCGCCGCCTCCGACCCCCGGATGTGGGTGGAGATCCTCTCCGCCAATCCCGGCCCGGTCGCCGACGTCCTGGCCGGCGTCGCCACCGACCTGAACGAGACGGTGCGGGCGCTGCGCGGCCTCCAGTCCGCCGACGAGGACAAGCGCCGCGCGGGCACCGAAGGCATCGAGGACGTCCTGCGTCGCGGCAACGCCGGCCGGGTGAGGGTGCCGGGCAAGCACGGCGCAGGGCCGGCCTCGTACGAGATCGTGGCCGTGCTCATCAGCGACCGGCCCGGTGAACTGGCCGCGATCTTCGCCGACGCCGGGCGGGCCGGGGTCAACGTCGAGGACGTACGCATCGAGCACGCCACCGGGCAGCAGGCCGGTCTGGTCCAGCTCATGGTCGAGCCGAGCGCGGCGCCCGCACTGAGCGCGGCGCTCAGCGAGCGGGGCTGGTCGATCCGCCCGTAGCGGGACGGCGGGACAGGGGTGCGCAAGGGCCCTCCCCGCACTCGGTAACCTTGGGGGAGGCCGTCCCGTGGCCCCGCTCCGCCCACCCCGTGTACCAGGAAGGTGTCCACCACCGTGGAAACCGTAAGCGCCGCCGCCCGGACCGCACCGGCTGCAGTGATCGTCGCCATCGACGGACCCTCCGGCACCGGCAAGTCGAGCACCTCCAAGGCCGTCGCCGCCCAGCTCGGCCTGAGCTACCTGGACACCGGCGCCCAGTACCGGGCGATCACGTGGTGGATGCTGAACAACGGCATCGACGTGCAGAACCCGTCCGAGATCGCCACCGCCGCCGCCAAGCCGGTCATCGTCTCCGGTACGGACCCGGCCGCCCCGACGATCACCGTCGACGGCGAGGACGCCTCCGGTCCGATCCGCACCCAGGAGGTCACCTCCAAGGTCAGCGCCGTCAGCGCCGTCCCGGAGGTGCGCACCCTGATCACCGGGCTGCAGCGCTCCATCGCCGCGGAGGCCGAGCGCGGCATCGTCGTCGAGGGCCGGGACATCGGCACGACCGTCCTGCCCGACGCCGACATCAAGATCTTCCTGACCGCTTCCCCGGAGGCGCGCGCCGCCCGTCGCAGTGGTGAGGTCAAGGGTTCCGATCTCGCCACCACCAAGGAGGCGCTGATCAAGCGGGACGCAGCCGACTCCGGCCGCAAGACCTCGCCGCTGGCCAAGGCCGCCGACGCGGTCGAGGTGGACACCACCGAGCTGACCCTTCAGCAGGTCATCGAGTGCGTCGTCACCCTCGTCGGGGAGAAGCAGGCCGTGAAGTGACCGAAGCCACCGCCGCACCCGCACTGCGTGGAGCGGCCGTCGGACGGGGCATCGGCATCGGGCTCATGTACGGGCTGTTCAAGCCACGAGTCCTCGGTGCGTGGCGGGTACCTGCCGCCGGACCCGTCATACTCGCCGTGAACCATGCGCACAACATCGACGGACCGATGCTGATGGGCACCGCGCCCCGGCCCGTCCACTTCCTGATCAAGAAAGAGGCGTTCGTCGGCCCCCTCGACCCGTTCCTGCGCGGAATCGGTCAGCTGAAGGTGGACCGTGCGACCGTCGACCGCACCGCCATCACCCGGGCACTCGGTGTGCTGGACGACGGCGGGGTCCTCGGGATCTTCCCCGAGGGCACCAGGGGCGAGGGGGACTTCGCCTCCCTGCGGGCAGGACTCGCGTACTTCGCGGTACGCGGCGGGGCACCGATCGTCCCCGTGGCGGTCCTGGGAAGCACCGAGAGCCGCGGACGGCTGATACCGGCACTGCCCCCGCTGCGCAGCCGGGTCGACGTCGTCTTCGGCGACGCCTTCCAGGCCGGCGACGGCAGCGGACGGCGCACCAGGAAGGCGCTGGACGAGGCGACGCTCCGTATCCAGGGAAAGCTGACCGCTCACCTGGAGCACGCCAGGCGCCTCACCGGGCGCCAGGCCCGGCCGTCAGCGGTTTGACGGCAGGGCCTGCGAGACTTGAGTAGTGGGCCGCGCGATCGTGGCCCATCGATGATGATGCAAAGAGGGAACGGACTTCATGAACGACCAGATTCACTCCGACGGCTCGGACCACGAGCACGGAGCGCTTGGCGATGCCGAGTACGCGGAGTTCATGGAGCTCGCCGCGCAGGAGGGGTTCGACCCCGAAGAGGTCGAGGGCGCGATCGGTGAGGCCGGTCACGGCCCGCTTCCCGTCCTCGCCGTCGTCGGCCGTCCCAATGTCGGCAAGTCGACCTTGGTGAACCGCATCCTCGGCCGCCGCGAGGCCGTCGTGCAGGACAAGCCGGGCGTCACCCGCGACCGGGTGAACTACGAGGCCGAATGGGCCGGCCGCCGCTTCAGGCTCGTCGACACCGGCGGCTGGGAGCAGGACGTGCTGGGCCTCGACGCCTCCGTCGCCGCCCAGGCCGAGTACGCGATCTCGACGGCCGACGCGGTCGTCTTCGTCGTCGACGCGACGGTCGGCGCGACCGACACCGACGAGGCCGTCGTCAGGCTGCTGCGCAAGGCGAAGAAGCCTGTCGTCCTGTGCGCGAACAAGGTCGACGGACAGAGCGGCGAGGCGGACGCGACCGCGCTCTGGTCGCTCGGTCTCGGCCAGCCCCACCCGGTCTCCTCGCTGCACGGCCGCGGCACCGGCGACATGCTCGACGCCGTGCTGGAGGCGCTGCCCGAGGCGCCGGCCCAGACGTTCGGCACCGCCCTCGGAGGCCCGCGCCGCATCGCGCTCATCGGCCGCCCGAACGTCGGCAAGTCCTCGCTCCTGAACAAGGTCGCCAACGAGGACCGGGTCGTCGTCAACGAACTCGCCGGCACCACCCGTGACCCGGTCGACGAACTGATCGAGCTCGGCGGCATCACCTGGAAGTTCATCGACACGGCCGGCATCCGTCGCAAGGTCCACCTCCAGGAGGGCGCGGACTACTACGCCTCCCTGCGCACCGCGGCCGCCGTGGAGAAGTCCGAGGTCGCCGTCATCCTGATCGACTCGAGCGAGTCCATCAGCGTCCAGGACCAGCGGATCGTCACCATGGCCGTCGAGGCGGGCCGCGCGATCGTGCTCGCCTTCAACAAGTGGGACACCCTCGACGAGGAGCGTCGCTACTACCTCGAGCGCGAGATCGAGACGGAGCTCGCGCAGGTCGCCTGGGCTCCCCGCGTCAACGTCTCGGCCGTCACCGGCCGTCACATGGAGCGGCTGGTCCCGGCGATCGAGACCGCGATCGAGGGCTGGGAGACCCGTATCCCCACCGGTCGGCTGAACGCCTTCCTCGGTGAGATCGTCGCCTCCCACCCGCACCCGGTCCGCGGCGGCAAGCAGCCCCGCATCCTCTTCGGGACGCAGGCCGGCGTGAAGCCGCCGCGGTTCGTGCTCTTCGCCTCCGGCTTCCTGGAGCACGGCTACCGTCGCTTCGTCGAGCGCCGCCTGCGCGAGGAGTTCGGCTTCGAGGGGACTCCGCTCCACATCTCGGTCCGCGTGCGCGAGAAGCGCGGCCGCAAGAAGTAACGGCACGACGGAAAGCCCCGGACCGCTCGCACGGAGCGAGTGGTCCGGGGCTTCGTCGTGCCGTCAGGCGTCCGAGGACCCGGGCGGCAGCGCCGCGGGCCGGGCGTGCCCGGCATGTCGTCCGACCCGCTGCCAGGATCCGAGGTTCCCGGTGTGGGCGCTCTGGCTGCCCTGCCCGTTCGCCGCGCGGCCGCCCAGCGGCGCACGACTGCCGAACATCCCGGTGCCGAACGTTCTGAAGCCGAGATTCTCCTCACCGTTCCGGTCCCCAGGCAGCGCCCGGAACGACCGCCGGTACTCGGAGTACAGCGCGTCGTAGATCGGGGTGGGGGACTTGCCGTCCGAGGGTTCCTGCGACGGGCGCATGGCAGGGATCGGGGTCTGCTGCTGGCGCGGAGGGTCGTATGAGTGCACGTAGGTGCCAACGACCTCACCGCCCGTCGGATGCGGGCCCGGCGGAGAAAACGCTGTTCGGCGGGTGTGGGAAGGCAGCACGGACACGGTCAGGTTCCGGCCAGCGGCATCGACGCGGCGACCAGGAGCCCGTTGACCGCGGCCTTGTCCAGCGCGTCGCGGAGCAGGTCCTCGCGCGGCTGCTGGCCGATCGAGCCCGCCGGGGCGGCGAAGACGAGCACGGTCTGCGACTTGTTCACCGCAGCCCGCCAGCCCTCGGTGACCTGGAGCGGCTGATGGGCCTGCCACCAGGCGACCGGGTTGCCGCCTCCGGCGCCCGGCTGCAGCACTGCGTGCAGCTGCCCCATGGCGAGGAGGACCGACCAGCCGGGGAGCACGGCCGGCAGACGGTTCAGATCGGGCGTGTGCAGGAAACCCTGTTCCTGCAGCAGCTGGAGGAACTGGTCGCCCGCGAGGCCGTCCGTGCCCGGCCGGGCGATCGGGCCGGTCGGTTCGACGACCAGGGCCGGGCGGAGATCATCCTCGATGAGGACGAGACCGCTGGTGATGCCGAGGACGGCCTGCTGGGGCATGAGGCTCTCCGCGTTCTGTGGCTCGCTGCCGGTGATGGATCGCACGGCGCCCTGCAGCTGGTTCTCGGTGACCTGGACGACCTGCGACGGGATGCAGGTCGCGTGGGCGAACGCGAGCACGGCGGTCTCCTCGCCGATGAACAGCACCGTGCTGGTGCGCTCCTGGTCGGAGTCGCCGGGAGTGCGGCAGGAGGTGCAGTCGTAACTGCCTGGGGCGTTGTCGCCGACGAGCAGCCGGTCGGCTTCGGCGTCGCCGATCTCGGCGCGTACGTCCTCGCTGACGTCGAGCATGCGCGGCACGGGTGGCTCCTCGAACTCGGTGCGTGGGCCGGGCGGTTCCCGGCTCATGAAGAGACAACGGGCGATCCGGGGCCGGGGTCACGCGCGAATCGTGAGGAGAAAAGCGGGAGAGTCGGCAGGCCGATACATCGACAGATCGGGAAACTGATGCGGAGTCGGGTATTCCGCGGATGAATCCTCCATGCACGGGCGTTCGTTCGAATTGTTACGACTCTGTACGACTCCTGTGCGAACCCTGGGACCGTTCCTGACGCCGCGTAATGTCCGTTGCAGACCAGTCGACCAGGGGAAACGACTACGTAATGCACCTTTCATTTCTGCTCCACAACGCGTACGGCATCGGGGGAACGATCCGTACCACCTTCACGCTCGCGCAGACCTTGGCCGAGCAGCACGACGTCGACATCGTGTCGGTCTTCCGGCACCGTGACGAACCCGCGCTGGGTGCGCCCGGCGGCGTACGGATGAGCCACCTCGTCGATCTGCGCAAGGCGAGTCCGTACTACGAGGGCGGCGACGGTGAGCATGCCAGGCCTGCCGCGGTGTTCCCGCGCGGCGACACCAGGCACCGGCAGTACAGCAGGCTCACCGACACCCGGATCGCGGCGCATCTGGGCGCGCTCGAAGCGGATGTCGTCATCGGTACGCGCCCCGGCCTCAACGTCCACATCAGCGCACAGGCGCGGCGCGGGCCCGTGCGCATCGGCCAGGAGCACCTCACCCTCGACAGCCACAGCTACCGGCTGCGGCGGGAGATAAGCCACCGGTACGGACTGCTCGACGCGGTCACCACCGTCACCCGGGCGGACGCCCGCGACTACCGGAACAGACTGCGGCTGCCCGGCGTACGGATCGAGTCCATCCCGAACAGCGTGCCGGAGCCCGCGGGCCCGCCCGCGGAGTCCGACGCCAAGTGGGTCATCGCGGCGGGCCGGCTGCACCGGGTCAAGCGGTACGACTTACTGGTGCGCGCCTTCGCCGAGGTGGCGGCTGCCCGCCCCGGCTGGCGACTGCGGATCTACGGAGGTGGCGACGCGACCGGCAACGAGCAGAAGACACTGCGCGGACTCATCGACGCACTCGGCCTCCAGGACCGGGTGCGCCTCATGGGCTCGGTCCATCCGATGGAGGCGGAGTGGCCCAAGGGCTCCATCGCCGCTGTCACCTCGGAGCGCGAGTCGTTCGGCATGACCATCGTCGAGGCGATGCGCTGCGGACTGCCGGTCGTCGCCACCGACTGCCCGCACGGTCCGGCCGAGATCATCGACGACGGCACGGACGGGCGGCTCGTGCCGGTGGGTGACACCGACGCGTTCGCGCGGGCCCTTCTCGCCCTGATCGACGACGACGAGCTGAGGCGTCGGATGGGACGCGCCGCGCGGGCCTCCTCCGCGCGGTTCGACCCGGCACCGATCGCGGAACGGCACGAGAAGCTCTTCACCGAGCTGGTCGCGCAAGGTCCGCGGGGCCGTTCCCGGAGCGCACTGCGCACCGTGCTCCACCGCTCCAGGGGCACTGTCCTGGACGGGGCGTACGCGCTGCGCTACAAGGCGGCCGACGCGGTGCGCAAGGGGCGTGCCGGGTGAGCTCTGGCCACGACATCCCGGATCGTTTCATTCCGGATAGTGCGGACGGACGGACGGGGCCCGGGTGAGGGGCACTGCGGGGATCGCGGTTTCATAAGACCCGCATAAGGCCGCGCACATTCAGGGTGGCGAAACTGTTTACGCCCGCCTTCGTGAGCCGGGGGGAATGCGGACCTCGTGCCGTATCTCTCCCGCAATTCCCTTCGTGGGCACCGGATAGTCATTCTCCGGACAGTCCGCATTCTTACTGTGTGCGCCCGGATGGCTCGTTCGGGTGAAGCGGTTCGAAGTAAACGGGTGTGGGGATCCTGTGACACAAGCGTGACCGGTGAGGTACGTGGGGATGCATCGCCGCTTGTTACCGCCCAGGCTTCCGTCACGGTGCGGTGCCGCCTACGGTGAGAGGTATGGCACCTATACCGACCCCTCCCGCCCAGCCGGACGACACCCCCCAGTCGTACGTCGGCCTCGACGCCGAAACCGCCGAACGGCAGGCCAGAGCGCGTGGCTGGAGCACGGTGAGGGCTCTTGCGCCCGGCACCTTCATCACCATGGAGTTCGTCGGCGGGCGGATCAACTTCGAGGTCGACGCCTCCACCGTGACCCGCTGCTGGGTGGGCTGAACCCCCTCCGTACGAGTGAAGGCCCCGACCGGAGTCGGGGCCTTCACTCATGCAGGGAAGCGGCTGTGCTTACCGTCCGGGCAGCTCAGGGGGCGACCGATCCGCCCGTCACCGGGTGGGCCGGAGTCGTGCCGCCCCGGGGGGTGCGGTCCGCGTGCGGCGGGCGCCGCGAGCCGGCCGGGGTGATCGGCGTCCGTTCCGAGCGGGCCCCGTGCGCGGGGTGGGCCCTCGCCCGGGTGCCCGTGCCGGTATGGCCACCGGCCGTCGGTGCGTCCGGCGCGGAGTCACGGCTTTCGGCCCGCTCGGTGCCGAGCGTGCTCAGCGACTGGGGCAGGAGCACCGGCGCGGGGCCGTCCGCGGCCACCGGGGCGGCGGCCTGCGCCCTGCGCCGAGCGCGCCACTGCTCGCGCACGGACAGGATCCAGACCTCCGTACGGGTGATCAGCGGCTCGAACCAGGGCAGGGCCAGCAGGATCAGCAGACCGGCGGCCCAGCCCAGCAGGACGTCGCTGAGCCAGTGCGTGCCGATGTAGACGGTGGTCAGCCCCACGCCCAGCGAGACGAACGCGGACAGGGCCGACAGGTAGCGCCTGGCGCGCGGCGTGGTGGCCAGATAGGCAAGGATTCCCCAGGTCACCACGGCGTTGGCGGTGTGTCCCGAAGGAAATATATCGCCGCCCGCGAAGAGCTCCGCGGAGCCGATCTGGGTGGCGTAGTGCGGGCCGAGCCGCCCCAGGCCGAGCTTGACCGCCCCGACCGTCACGTTGAGCAGCAGCAGCGAGGCACCCAGCGTGAGCAGGGGGCGCAGCGTGTGCTGGCGCCAGGAGCGCCAGCCGAGCCAGGAGGCGACCATCACGGCCGTCGGGCCACGCTGGCCGAGCACGACGTAGTAGTCGAGGAAGGCATGGAGTCCGGGCCACTGCTGGTAAGGCCGGAACAGCATGACCTTCCAGTCGAGAGCCACCAGCCAGGACGAGACCAGCACGGCAACGACGATGGCGAGATAGAACGCCAAAGTCCCGCCGAAGAGAGCGATGCGGTGACGACTCATCCGCGGGATCTCTATCTTCGGCGGTTCCGGCTCCCGGTCCAGCCGGGCAAAGATGTCGGTACGCACGCAAAGGACGTTACAGCGAGTGAGTGTGCGATCCGGTCGATCCCGGCTCTTTGTGATGACGATGTGATGTGGACTTTGTCTCAGACCGGTATCCATTACGGGTGCCGCGAAGAATCCGATCCGCCGTGCGGCCTATTCGCTCCGATGGCAATTCGTGGGAATGTTTGATCATCGACGTAATGGTGTGACGCATCTTTCGTATGTATTCACCCGGCCATTCGGAGGAGACGCGATGCGGCGCCCGGAGCGCCGCCCCGGGAGCCCTCCGGGCCGCCCCCACACCGGTGCGGGGGGCCTCGGATACGGCCCCGCCGATGGGTCGGAAGTGGCGTACGACACACTCGGGGCCGGGCGAAGGTATGAGCTGGACCACGTGTGACCACGTGGAACTCGCGTACGCTGACGGCTCACTCGCCCGTCGATGCCGGACCTGAGGGACGCCGAAAGCCGGGGCCCCGGTAGGTCTGCCGAGCGCGAGGGACTCATTGGGAGGTACGTATATGAGCGGGACGTCCACGGCTGTGACCCGGCTGCGCGCAGCAGCCGGCGGTGCCAACCGCTGGGTCGTCCTGGTCGTCCTCTGCCTCAGTCTGCTGCTGGTCGCGCTCGACGCGACCGTGCTGCACGTCGCCGTCCCCGCCGTCACCGAGGACCTGCGGCCCAGCGCCGTCGGCCTGCTGTGGATCGTGGACGCCTATCCGCTGGTCTGTGCCTCGCTGCTGATCCTCTTCGGCACGCTCGGTGACCGGATCGGCAGACGGCGTGTCCTGCTGTTCGGCTACGCGCTCTTCGGGATCGCCTCCGCGCTGGCGGCGGCAGCCGATACTCCCGCCCTGCTGATAGCTGCCCGTGCCCTGCTCGGTGTCGGCGGCGCGATGATCATGCCCGCGACGCTGTCGATACTGCGCCAGGTCTTCCCCGACCGGCGCGAGCGCGCCCTGGCCATCGGCATATGGACCGCGGTCGCCGCCGTGGGCGCCGCCGCCGGACCGGTCATCGGCGGATTCCTCGTCGAGCACTACTGGTGGGGTTCGGTCTTCCTCATCAACATCCCGCTCATGGCCATGATCCTTCCGCTCGGACGCTTCCTGCTGCCCGAGTCCCGCGGCACCGGAGACGGCCCCTGGGACGTGGTCGGCGCCCTGGTGGCCGCGGCAGGCGTGCTCGGAGTCGTCCTCGGGGTCAAGCGGATGGGTGGTGGAGGGCTGGACCTCGCCGGTGTCGCCCCGCTGCTCGCGGGAGCCGCGCTGCTGGTGTTCTTCGTGCGCAGACAGAAACGCCGTACGCATCCGCTGATCGACATCGCGATGTTCTCCCGGCCCGCCTTCACCACCGCCGTCGGCTGCATCGTCCTCGCGATGCTGGCCCTGGTCGGACTGGAGCTGATCGCCGTCCAGTACCTCCAGCTGGTGCTGGACCTCAGCCCACTGGAAACCGGTCTGCGGCTCCTCCCGCTGACCTTCGCCGCGATGGCGGCCGGCGCCACCGGTTCGTACACCCTGAGCCGGATCGGCCCCCGCCGCATGGTTGGCTGGGGCTTCGTCCTCACGGCGGCCTCGGTGCTCCTGCTGACCCTGATGGGGCAGCACGACCGGCCGGTGCTGCTCACCGCGGGCTTCGTGCTGCTGGGCTTCGGGCTGCAGTCCACGCTCTTCGGGGCGTACGAATCGATGCTGAGCGAGGCGCCCGCCGAACGCGCCGGCGGCGCGGCGGCGATCGGCGAGACCTCGTACCAGCTGGGCGCCGGACTGGGTATCGCCCTGCTCGGCAGTGTCATGAACGCGGCCTACGCGCCCGGACTGGCACGGCTCCACGAGGAGGGTGTGCCCGCCGCGGCCGGCTCGGCCGCCTCGAACTCGCTCGGCGAGGCGTACCAGGTGGCGGGCCGGCTGGGCGGACCGATGGGTGATCTGCTCCGGAACACGGCCCGGCACGCGTTCGTCCAGGGTCTGCATGTCACCCTGCTGGTCAGCGCCGGACTGCTGCTGCTCGGGGCACTGGCGGCGCTGCGGCTGCCGAAGGTCATGGACTGTGCTCCGGCCAGGGAGACCTGCCGACCGCGCGCGGCCGAACAGGCGGCCTCGGGGCAACGCTCCGAGCCGCGTGCACTGCCGGTGCAGAAGCGGCCGGGCCGCCGGCTCGCACTGCCCGCGCGGCGCGAACCCGCCGAGGCCACGGGCTCTGGACGGGCGCCGCGCTGAGCCGTAACGTCGGCACGACGCCATAACTATCACTGCTAGTTTTAGTACCGTGCGAGCCGCCGGAGGCACTTCCATGTCCGTCAAGCCGTCGAAACTCCCGCCGTTCGACCCGGCCGACCCCATCGGCATCGACGATCTCCTCGAGCCGGAGGACCTCGCGATCCGCGACACCGTGCGCACCTGGGCCACCGACCGCGTCCTGCCGCACATCGCCGAGTGGTACGAGAACGGCGAGCTCCCCGGAATCCGCGAGCTGGCCCGCGAACTCGGCTCCCTCGGCGCCCTGGGCATGTCCCTGCAGGGATACGGCTGTGCCGGCGCCACCGCGGTCCAGTACGGCCTGGCCTGTCTGGAGCTGGAGGCGGCCGACTCCGGCATCCGCTCCCTCGTCTCCGTCCAGGGCTCTCTCGCCATGTACGCGATCCACCGCTTCGGCTCCGAGGAGCAGAAGCAGCAGTGGCTGCCCGGCATGGCGGCCGGCGAGATCATCGGCTGCTTCGGCCTCACCGAGCCGGACCACGGTTCGGACCCGGCCGGGATGCGGACGTACGCCGAGCGTGACGGCGACGACTGGATCCTCACCGGCCGCAAGATGTGGATCACCAACGGATCGGTCGCCGGGGTCGCCGTCGTCTGGGCGCAGACCGACGGGGCCGACGGCGGCTCCGGCATCCGCGGCTTCGTCGTGCCCACGGACAGCCCGGGATTCTCCGCGCCGGAGATCCGGCACAAGTGGTCACTGCGTGCCTCGGTCACCAGCGAGCTCGTCCTCGACGGGGTGCGGCTGCCCGCCGATGCCGTACTTCCCGGCGTCACCGGTCTGCGCGGCCCGCTCAGCTGTCTCAGCCATGCCCGTTACGGCATCGTCTGGGGGGCCATGGGCGCGGCGCGCGCCAGCTTCGAGTCGGCCGTGGACTACGCGAAGACCCGGGAGCAGTTCGGCAAGCCGATCGGCGGCTTCCAGCTGACCCAGGCCAAGCTCGCCGACATGGCCGTCGAACTGCACAAGGGAATCCTGCTCGCCCACCACCTGGGCCGGCGGATGGACGCGGGCAGGCTCCGTCCCGAGCAGGTCAGTTTCGGCAAGCTCAACAACGTGCGGGAAGCCATCGAGATCTGCCGCACCTCGCGCACGATTCTCGGCGCGAACGGGATCTCGCTGGAGTACCCGGTGATGCGGCACGCCACGAATCTGGAGTCGGTGCTCACCTACGAGGGCACCGTGGAGATGCACCAGCTGGTGCTGGGCAAGGCGCTCACCGGTCTGGACGCCTTCCGGTAGAAGGCGGACGGTGAACCGGATCTGTCCGGCGAGCGCCCTGCTCAGCTCTGGTTGAAGAAGCCGTCGGCCTTCCGGCCGGCGGCTTCGCCGGTCACCACCTGGGTGTCGGCGGGGGTCAGGAGGAAGACCCGTGTGGCCACGCGCTCGATCGAGCCGCGCAGCCCGAACGTCAGACCTGCGGCGAAGTCCACGACGCGCTTGGCGTCGGCGGGGTCCATGGCCGTGAGGTTGACGATCACCGGTACACCGTCCCGGAAGAGCTCGCCGATGCCGCGCGCGTCCCGGAAGCTGTCCGGGGTGACGGTGGCGATCCGGCGGCCTCTGTCCTCGGCCGTCTCGACAGCCACCTGCACGCGGGGGTCGGTCGTCCAGGCCTGGTTCGTGCCGGTCTCAGCATCCTCGGAGTACTCGTCGTCGTAGTACCGCTCGTCGTTGTCCTCTACGAGGCCCAGCCAGGCACTCGCCTTGCGCACCGATCCCATGGACGCCTCCTCTCACCGCGGTTCCTTGCTGTCCGCATCTCTTTCCTGTCCCCATCGTCGTCCATGATGCGGATACTGCGCCAAGGGGATAGTCGGCGCGCAGGGGATTCGTGACGGTACTGGTGCAGAAGATGTGGCGTTTCGTCAAGGTTCCTCCTGTGTAGGGCCGCTCACGGAAAGAAAATACGATCCTCCGGTCCGTACGGGTGACATGGGGGACGTACGGGTGAACGGGTCACTCGATACGATGCACGCCGCGCATGTGCACGAGCGCGGCACATCAGGTGAACGGCTCCCGGGGGATCGTCGTGTTCGGAATAGTGAGGCCCTGTACCCATCGGCTCTCCGAGAGGCTCAAGACGGAGTGGATGGCCCATCTCTGCGGGCTGTGTCTCGCCCTTCGCGCGGACCACGGCCAGTTCGCCCGGATCGTCACCAACTACGACGGCCTGATCGTCTCGGTCCTGACGGAGGCTCAGAGCGAACGGGTCACGGGACAGCGGCGCACCGCGGGCCCCTGCCCGTTGCGCTCGATGCGGACGGCTCCGGTCGCCCACGGTGAAGGGGCCAGACTCGCCGCCGCCGTCTCGCTCGTGCTGGCGTCGGCGAAGGTGCGCGACCACGTGGCCGACAGGGACGGGCTGTTGAAGCGGCGTCCGGTCGCCGCCGCGGCGCGCCGGGTGGCCGCAGGCTGGGACAGGGCCGGCGCGCGGACCGGCGCCGAGCTCGGATTCGACACGGCGGTACTGGTCGACGCCGTCGACCGGCAGACCGGGATCGAATCACTCGCCGGACCGGGTACACCCCTGCTGACGGTCACCGAACCCACCGAGACGGCGACGGCCGCGGCCTTCGCGCACACCGCCGTACTCGCGGGCAAGCCGCAGAACGCCGCGCCGCTCGCCGAGGCCGGGCGGCTCTTCGGACGGCTGGCCCACCTGCTGGACGCCGTGGAGGACCAGGAAACTGACGCGGCGTCGGGTGCCTGGAACCCGCTCACCGCCACCGGCACGCCGCTCTCCGAGGCCCGGCGGCTGTGCGACGACGCACTCCACGGGGTGCGCCTCGCGATGCGCGACGCGGAGTTCACCGACGGCAAGCTGGCGCATGTGCTGCTGGTGCACGAGCTGCGGCGCTCGGTGGACCGGGCCTTCGGCTCGGCGTCCTGCTCGCATCAGCCGGACCTGCCGTCGGGATCCTTCGGCCCGGCACCCGGCAACCCGTACGCGCCGACACCCGGTGGTCCGTACGGCCCGCCGCTCCCGCCCGAGCCGCCCCGCAACCGGCGCGGTCTGATCGCCGGCTGCCTGGTCTGGGCGGGACTCGCCTGCACCTGCCAGATGTGCTGCGGAAGCTTCCACGACCCCTGGTCGGGGCAGGAACGCGAAGGCCTCTGCCAGAAGTGCGACTGCAGTGACTGCTGCGACGCCTGCGACTGCTGCAGCAACTGCTGCAGCTGCGGCGGGGAGGACGGCGGCTGCTGCGACTGCGGGTGCGACTGCTGAACCGGCCGGTCGGGCCGCCGCACCCGGGCAACGCGGGGGGCGGTCGTACGTGAGGCGGTCGCCCGCCCTCACCCGATCTCGGGCGGCGAGATCTGCGACGCCTCGATCGCCGAACCCTTCGTGCCCCACTTCTGCAGGATGCGGTCGTAGGTCCCGTCCGTCTTGAGGCCGTTGACCGCCGCCTGGAAGGCGGGCGCGAGCGGGGTGCCCTTCTTGAAGGCGAAGCCGACATCGAGCCGCTTGAACTCGCTCAGGAAGCGCAGCCCCTTCTGCTGGGTCACGGCGTAGCGCAGCCCGTTGATCGTCGACATGACGACATCGCTGCGGCCCTGCTGGAGCGAGATCCAGACGGCGGCCTGGTCGGCGTACGTCTTCACGTCGTACGCCTCCTTGCCCGCGTCGGCGCACACGTGCTTGTTCTCCTCCAGCGTCGCCTCGAACGTGGTCCCGGCGCTGGTGCCCACGGTCAGGCCGCAGAGCTGGGTGAGGTCGGTGACGTCCTTCAGCTTGCTGTCGTCGCGGACGGCGAAGCCCTGGCCGTCGTTGATGTACGTCACGAAGTCGATCGTCTTCAGGCGCTCGTCGGTCACCCCGAAGTTGCCGGTGCCCAGGTCGTACTTCCCGCTGCCGAGCGCCGGGAGGATCGCCTCGAAGGAGGCGACCTCACGCTTCAGTTCCAGTCCGAGGGCCTTGGCCGCCGCGTCCGCGAACTCTATGTCCGCGCCGCTCAGGGTCTTGCCGTCCTCCAGGTAGAACGCTCCGGGCGGGGTGCCGACGCCGGAGGCGATGGTGAGGGTGCCCGAGTCGCGTACATCGGCGGGCAGCAGCTTCGCCGCAGCCTCGTTCTTCTTCACCGACGAGACGACATCGACCGTGGAGAACTTCCCCTTGCCCGCGGGGCCGGTGCCGGCCGAGGAGGCCGCCGGGTCACCCGATCCGCAGGCGGTGAGCGTGAGTGCGGCAACGGTGATCAGGGCGAAGGCAGCGGTGTGCCGGGTTCGGGGCATGACGGAAACTCTCCGGGTTCGTCGACCGCGCTCCGGTGCGTGGGCGCACGGAGCCACGGGGCGGGAGATCAGCTGTACGAGGGGAGGGTGGAGCGGCGTCGTGTACGGGAAGGCACGTGGAAGATCAGCTCGAGCGCCGGCAGGGGCGCGAGCGGGGAACAGCGGAAAAGCAGGGGGGTCAGCTCAACAGGAAGAGGACCACACGCGACCGAAGTCGATGTGGGAGCGGGTGACCAGCCACTGCTGCGAATACATGGCCCAAGTGGAGCAGGCATCCGGTTGCACGTCAACTGGCCTGAGACGTAAGGCTCACAGTGTGGACAAGCTTGACAACCGGCCCCGGACAGCGGTTGTCTCGGAACCGGACCGGCGCTGAGGGGCCCGGTCCACGTTGTGTTTCTGCTGAAGGCACATCCCGTGTTCGATCTCTGCATCCACGGAGCCTTCGCATGTCTGCGCAGACAGATACCCTCCCGCCACCGCTTCCGGCCCCGCCCGCACAGCACGACGAAGCCTCCGCCCCACGCATCGTCCCGGTACGACGAACAGGGCAGTGGGCAGCGGCCGTTGCCGTCCTGCTGCTTCTCGCGGGGGCCTTGAGCTCGGTCATCCGCAACGACGCGTTCCAGTGGGACGTCGTCGGCGACTACCTCACCACCGCCTCCGTACTGCGCGGCCTCGGGCTCACCCTGTGGCTCACCGCCCTCGTGATGGTGCTCGGCTTCGCCCTCGGGACGCTCCTCGCCGTGCTCAGGCTCTCCGGCAACCGTGTGCTGCAGGCCGTCAGCTGGGGATACATCTGGCTGTTCAGGTCCACCCCGATCCTGGTCCAGCTGCTCTTCTGGTTCAACATCGGCGCGCTGTACCCGGAGGTCCTCGGCGTCAGCACGGTGAACATCCTCGGCCCCCTCGCCGTGGCCGTCATCGGACTCACCCTCCACGAGGCCGCGTACGCCGCCGAAGTGGTCCGCGGCGGCATCCTCTCCGTCGAGCGCGGACAGCTGGAGGCCGCCCAGTCGCTCGGCCTCGGACCCTGGCGCCGGCTCCGGCGGATCGTGCTGCCGCAGGCCATGCGCTCCATCGTCCCGCCCGCCGGGAACATGCTGATCGGCACGCTCAAGGGCACCTCGATCGTCAGCATCATCGCCGTGCAGGACCTGCTCTACTCGGTGCAGCTCGTCTACCACCGCACGTACGAAGTCATCCCGCTGCTGCTGGTCGCCACCCTCTGGTACATCGCCGTCACCTCCCTCCTGTCCCTCGGGCAGTACTACGTCGAACGCCACTACGCGCGCGGCACGGCAGACGCCCGATGAGCGGCGTACCGACCCTGGTCATCATCGGCGGCGGACCCCGCGGCACCGGCGTCATCGAACGCATCGCCGCCAACGCGGAGGACCTGTACGAGGGCCTGCGCCTGGACGTCCACCTCGTCGACCCGTATCCGCCCGGCGGCGGCCGGATCTGGCGGCAGGAACAGTCCCCGCTGCTCTGGATGAACTCCATGGCCGAGGACGTCACCATGTTCACCGACGACACGGTGCAGCAGGACGGCCCCGTACGCCCCGGCCCCGCCCTGCACACCTGGGCCGCCGACATCCGCGAGGGGCGGACCACGACCGGCGCCGCCCCCGCGATACTGGAGGAGATACGAGGGCTCGGCGCCCAGGACTTCCCGAGCCGCCGACTGCAGAGCGCCTATCTGCGCTGGGTGTACGAGCAGGCGCTCGCCTCACTCCCGCCGGGCATCACCGTCCACGAACACCTGGGCCGCGCACGGCAGATCACCGGTCCCCGCGACGGCCGGCAGCGCGTCTGGCTCGACGGGCGCACCGAGCCCGTCGTCGCCGACCTCGTCGTCCTCACCGTCGGTCACCTCGACGCCGAACTCGACCCCGCACAGCGGGAACTGGGCGACTTCGCGGCACGGCACGGGCTGGTCCACCTGCCACCCGACTTCACCGCCGACACCGACCTGACGGCCCTGACCGCGGGCGAGCCGGTCATCGTCCGCGGCTTCGGGCTCGCCTTCATCGATCTCATGGTCCTGCTCACCGAGGGCCGGGGCGGACGGTACGAGAACGGCGTCTACGTCGCCTCGGGCCAGGAACCCGTCCTGTACGTCGGATCGCGGCGCGGCGTTCCGTACCACTCGAAGATCGGCTACCCCTGGACGGGTGAACGGCCGCCCCTGCCGCGGCACTTCGGACCCGACCGGGTGGAGGAACTGCTGAGCGGCCCCGGCCCCGTGGACTTCCGGCGCGAACTGTGGCCGCTGGTCGGCAAGGAGCTCGGCCACGCCCACTACCACCGGCTCTTCACCACCCACCCCGAGCGCACCACCGTCGAATGGGGCGACTTCGAGGAGAAGTACGCCGTCGCGGAGCCCGGCAGCGCCGAACTGCGGGCCCTCGTCTCCTCGGCCGTACCCGACCCCGCCGACCGGCTCGACCTGGAGGCGCTCGACCACCCGCTGGACGGGGTGCGCCACGCCTCGTACGACACCCTGCAGGACGGGCTGCGCGACTACATCACCGCCGACCTGGCACGCCGCCACGACCCGGCCAACAGTTCCGATCTCGCGGTCTTCCTCGGACTGCTGTCCGTCTACGGGCAGCTGATCCACTTCGGCGACATCGGCGAGAAGTGGCACAGCTTCTTCAGCTACCTCGCCTCCGGACCACCCGGCCCCCGGCTGCGCCAGCTCCTCGCCCTGTCCCGCGCCGGAGTCGTCCGCTTCCTCGGAGCCGGGCTCACCGTCGAGGCCGACGAGGAGCGGGGAGTCTTCAGGGCCTCCGGCACGACCGTGCCCGGAGAGTTCACCGAGGCGCGGGCACTGGTCGAGGCCAGACTCCCCGACCCGTCCCTGCACCGCACCCGCAGCCGGCTGCTGCGCGGACTGTACGAGGACGGGGCCGCCGGCACCGACACGGGACTGCTCTCCGTGGACGCCCGCGACAGCCGGATCCTGGGCGTCGACGGCCGGCCGCACCCGCGCCGCTTCGCCCTCGGCCCGTACACCACCGCACGGTCGAGCGGCGCCTTCACCAGGCCGCGCACCGGCGGCCCCGCGTTCCGGCAGAACGACGCCACCGCCCGCACGGCGCTCGCGTTCCTGCGCGACCTCTCCTGTCGTGACCGCCGCACCGCGTGAGTGCGGCACCTCCTCCCGTACACGTCGCCGAAGGAATCCGAATGCCGCTGACCAGTGATCCACCCATCGAAAAAGAGACCGTACGAACACCCCCGCACGACGGGCCCGGCTTCGCCGAGCTGACCGTCGTCCCACTGCGCCACCCCTTGCGCTGGGTCGCCGTCGCGGCCACCGCGGTCCTGCTCGCCCAGTTCCTGAACGGGCTGATCACCAACCCCGGCTGGGAATGGGACGTCTTCGCCCAGTTCTTCACCACCGAGACCATCCTCAAGGCGGTCTGGGTCACCCTCCAGCTGACCTTCTACGGAACGGTCCTCGGCTTCGCGCTCGGCATCGTCCTCGCCTTCATGCGGCTGTCGGCCAGCCCCTTCCTCAGGGCCGTCGCGTACGCCTACATCTGGGCGTTCCGTTCGATCCCGCTCATCGTCCAGCTGCTGTTCTGGTTCAACCTCGCCTACCTCTACAAGGAGCTGCAGTTCGGCATCCCGTTCGGACCCGGCTTCCTCTCCTTCGACACGATGAACCTCGTCGGAGCGATGAGCGCGGCCGTCCTCGGGCTCGCGCTGCACCAGGCGGCGTACGCCGCGGAGATCGTCCGGGGCGGCGTACTGGCCGTGGACAGCGGCCAGTTGGAGGCCGCCGCCGCCCTCGGGATCCCCCGGCTGCGGCAGCTGCGGCGGATCGTGCTGCCGCAGGCGATGCGCTCCATCCTGCCGAACGCCGCCAACGAGATCATCTCCCTCTTCAAGGGCACCTCGATCGTCTCCGTGATGGCGATCGGCGAACTCTTCTACCAGGTCCAGGTCGTCTACGGCCGCAACGGCAGGGTCGTGCCCCTGCTGATGGTCGCCACGGTCTGGTACATCCTCCTGACCACCGTGCTCTCCGTCCTCCAGTACTACGTCGAACGCCACTACGCCAAGGGGACAGTGCGATGAGCGCACCCACAGATGCATCCACCGACGCACCGGCGAACACCGCGGACGCCATGGTCGAGATCCGCGCCGTGCACAAGAGCTTCGGCTCCCTCGAAGTGCTCCGCGGCATCGACCTGTCCGTACGGGCGGGAGAGGTGACCGTCGTCCTCGGCCCCTCCGGCTCGGGGAAGTCCACCCTGCTGCGCACCATCAACCACCTGGAGAAGGTCGACCAGGGCTGGATCAGCGTCGACGGCACCCTCGTCGGCTACCGCCGGTCCGGCAACAAGCTGTACGAGCTCCGCGAACGCGAGGTCCTGCGCCAGCGCACCCAGATCGGCTTCGTCTTCCAGAACTTCAACCTCTTCCCGCACCTGACCGTCCTGGAGAACATCATCGAGGCCCCGGTCGCAGCACTCGGCCGCACCCGCAAGGACGCCGTCGCCGCTGCGGAGACCCTCCTCGCCCGGGTCGGGCTCGCCGACAAGTCGGGGGCGTACCCCAAGCAGCTCTCCGGCGGCCAGCAGCAGCGCGTCGCCATCGCCCGCGCGCTCGCTCTCGAACCGAAGCTGCTGCTCTTCGACGAGCCGACCTCCGCGCTCGACCCCGAACTCGTCGGCGAGGTCCTCGACGTCATCAAGGACCTGGCGCACCAGGGCACCACGATGATCGTCGTCACACACGAGATCGGCTTCGCCCGTGAGGTCGCCGACACCGTCGTGTTCATGGACGGGGGGCGGATCGTCGAGCAGGGGACGCCCGCCGACGTACTCGACCGCCCCGTCCAGGAGCGCACCCGCGCCTTCCTCTCCAAGGTCCTCTGAGCCATGGCCCCGCAGTCCCTGTCCCCGAAGTCCGTGTCCCCGCAGTCAAGGAGCAGTCACGTGTCCGTCCGCCGCACCCTCGCCGTCGCCCTCGCCACTCTCACAGCCGCCGGTCTGCTCACCGCCTGCGGCAGCAGCGACGCCGCCACCGACGTGGTCCGTCCCGCAGGGGAGAAGGACACAGGGATCAACATCGGGCCCGACCAGAAGCGGATCAGGGGCGAGAAGGTCGACGCCATCGCCGCCAAGGTGCCCGCCGCCGTCCGTGAGCGCGGCACGCTCCGGCTCGGTGCGAGCGCCGACGCATCACCCCCGCTCGGCTTCTACGCGACCGACGACAAGACCCGGATCGGCAGCGAGATCGACATAGCGACCCTGATCGCCGACACGCTCGGGCTGAAGCCGCAGTTCGAAGAGGTCTCCTGGGAGAACCTCTTCGTCGGCCTCGACAGCTCCAAGTTCGACGGCGTCCTGTCCAACGTCACCGTGACCGAGGAGCGCAAGGAGAAGTACGACTTCGCCACCTACCGGCTCGACAACATCGCCTTCGAGGCCAAGAAGGGCTCCGGCTGGAAGGTGAAGGGCCCCGAGGACGTGGCGGGGAAGACGATCTCCGTCTCCTCGGGCACCAACCAGGAGAAGATCCTCGTCGACTGGAGCGAGCAGAACGTCAAGGCCGGCCGGAAGCCGGTGGAGATCAAGTATTTCCAGAAGGACACCGACTACTACCTGGCCCTGCAGTCGGGCCGGATCGACGCCCACCTCGGCCCGAGCCCCTCGGCCAACTACCACGTCGCCGCGGCCGGGCAGTCCGAGATCATCGGCACGCTCTCCGGCGGCGGTGACGGCGTCCAGGGGAAGATCGCCGTCACCACGAAGAAGGACAGCGGCCTGGTCGAGGCCTACGGCGCGGCGATCGACCACATCGTCCAGGACGGCTCCTACGCCGAGGTGCTGAAGCGCTGGGGGCTGTCCAACGAGGCCGTCGAGAAGTCGGAGATCAACCCGCCCGGCCTCCCCAAGACCAAGAACTGACCCCGAGAGGTCCCCGCAATGTCTGCCACCAGGCCACTCCATCTGGCCGCCGAGATCGGCGGTCCGCCGCGCTACGACGCCGCCTCCCACGTCGCGCTCGCCCGCCTCGCCGAGCAGGGCGCGCTCGACTTCGTCACCCTCGGCGACTCCTTCGCCCCGCCGGGCCCGGACGCGCTCGCCGTGCTCGCCCGGGTCGCCCCCGCCACCACCCGGATCGGTCTCGTACCGACCGTCACCACCACACACACCGAGCCCTTCCACGTCTCGTCCGCCGTCGCCACTCTCGACTGGGTCAGCGGAGGCCGGGCCGGCTGGCACGCCGACGTGTCGACGACCGAGGCCGAGGCCCGGCTGTTCGGCCGCCGCGGTGCCGCACCCGCCGCCGCCCTGTGGCAGGAGGCCGGGGAGACGGCCGACGTCGGAGCCCGGCTGTGGGACAGCTGGGAGGACGACGCGGAGATCCGGGACGCCGCCACCGGCCGGTTCATCGACCGCGACAAACTGCACTACGTCGACTTCGAGGGCAGCACCTTCTCCGTACGGGGCCCGGCCATCGTGCCCCGGCCGCCGCAGGGCAGGCCCGTCACCGTCTTCGACGGCACGGGCGGCCCGGCCCGGGAATCCGCGGGGCGGTACGCCGACGTGGTGTACGTACGGGCCACCTCGCCCGAGCAGGCGGCCTCCCTTCGCACGGATGTGCGCCGCATCGCTGCTGCGCACGGCCGCGATCCCGACACCCTGCGGGTGCTGGTCTCCCTCACCGTCGACCTCGGGGACGCGGAGACGGCACCGGAACCGGGGCTGGCGAACGGTCCGCAGCTCGCCGGGCGGGGCACCTACTTCCGGGGCGGCCCGGTCGACCTCGCCGAACTCATCACCCAGTGGCACCGGGGCGGGGCCGTCGACGGATTCCACCTCACCCCCATCACCCCCGAGCGAGACCTCGAAAGGATCGTCAACGGCACCGTGGCCCTGCTCCAGCACCGCAGCCTCTTCCGCACCTTCTATCCGGGGGGCACACTGCGCGAGCACCTCGGCCTGGCCCGCCCGGCCAACCGCTACGCGCACGCAAGGACTTCGGGGGCGACCTCATGAAGCAGATGCACCTCGCCGCCCACTTCCCCGGCGTCAACAGCACCACCGTGTGGGCGGACCCCCGCTCCCGCAGCCAGATCGACTTCGCCTCCTTCGAGCACCTGGCCAGAACCGCGGAACGCGGCCGGTTCGACTTCTTCTTCCTCGCCGAAGGGCTGCGGCTGCGCGAGCACAACGGCCGGATCCACGACCTGGACGTGGTCGGCCGCCCGGAGTCCCTCACCGTCCTGAACGCCCTGGCCGCCGTCACCGACCGCCTGGGGCTCGCGGCCACCGTCAACGCCACCTTCAACGAGCCGTACGAACTCGCCCGCCGCCTCGCCACGCTCGACCACCTCAGTGACGGGCGTGCCGCCTGGAACGTCGTGACCTCCTCCGACGCCTTCACCGGGGAGAACTTCCGCCGCGGCGGCTACCTCGACCGCGCGGACCGCTACACCCGCGCCGCCGAATTCGTCGCCACCGCACGGGAGTTGTGGGACGCCTGGACTCCGGACGGGACCTCCCGGCCGTTCGCGCACTCCGGACAGCACTTCGAGGTCTCCGGAGAGTTCACCGTCCCCCGCTCCCCACAGGGGCACCCCGTGGTCATCCAGGCCGGGGACTCCGACGAAGGCCGGGAGTTCGCCGCATCGGCCGCCGATGTCATCTTCACCCGGCACGGCACCCTGGAAGCGGGGCGGATCTTCTACGCCGACGTCAAGGAACGGCTCGCGAAGTACGGCAGGCAGCCCGACGACCTGAAGATCATGCCCGGAGTCACCGTCGTCCTCGGCGACACCGACGCCGAGGCGCAGGAGAACGCCGCCGAGATCCGCCGGCAGCAGGTCTCCCCGCAGAACGCCATTCTCGCCCTCGAACAGGTCTGGGGCCGCGACCTCTCCTCGTACGACCCGGACGGCCCCCTGCCCGACATCGAGCCGGACCCCGAGTCCGGGCTGGTGAAGGGCAGGGTCCGGGTCGCCGATCCGCTGGCCGTGGTGGCCAAGTGGCGTGCCCTGTCGGCAGCCAAGGGGCTGTCCATCCGCCGGACGGTCATCGAATCCACGGCCCGCCAGTCATTCATCGGCTCACCGCAGTCGGTGGCCGCCGAACTGGAGAGGTTCGTCGCCACCGACGCGGCCGACGGCTTCATCCTCGTACCGCAACTCACACCGGGCGGCCTCGACGACTTCGTCGACCGGGTCGTCCCGCTCCTCCAGGAACGGGGAGCGTTTCGCTCCGAGTACACCGGCTCCACCCTGCGGTCGCACCTCGGTCTGGCCGAGCCGGTATGGAAAGGTTGATCACATGAGCACGGACGTACAGCAGGGCAGCCAGGACTTCCAGGACTGGCAGCGGTGGCACGAGGCGCGCATCGTCGCGGTGGCGGCGCCGCACGGGCCGCTCTCCCTCACGGGCACCCACTGGCTCTCCGACCACCCGGACGGTCGAATTCCGGCCGTGCCGGGGCAGTGGCGTGAGGACGGGGACGAGGTGGTGCTCACCGCCGCCGCCGAGGACGGGCTGACCGTCGACGGGAAGGCGCTGGACGGCGAGGTCCGCCTGGGCGCCGACCGCGGGCCGATCGACGCGTCCCGGGTGGCGCAGGGTGAGCGCCGGCTGGTCGTACTGAGCCGCGAAGGCCTCTGGGCAGTGAGGGACTTCGACCCGCAGTCACCCGCACGGCACTCCTTCCGCACCATCGACGCCACCCCCTACGACGTGCGCTGGTCGCTGGGGGGCACCTTCCGCCCGTACGGCTCCGACCGGACCGTCCGGGTGGCGAACGCCGACGGGCGCGAGCGGGGGCTGGGTCTCGGCGGCGAGATCGCCTTCCGGCTGGACGGCGCGGAGCACACGCTCCAGGTCGCCGTCGAGCCCGACGGCTCGCTCTGGGCCGTCTTCGCCGATGCCACCAGCGGAGACAGCAGCTACCGCTTCCGCTTCCTGCGGCCCGAGGCCCCGGACGCGGCCGGCAAGGTCAGGGTCGACCTCAACCGCGCGCTGCTGCCGCCCTGCGCCTTCGCCGACCACTTCATCTGCCCCTTCCCGCCGCCCGGCAACACGCTCGCGGTCGCGGTCCCGGCGGGGGAGCGGAACCGCATCGACGCCTGATCCGTCCCACCGGCGACGCAGCGCCCGGCCATCCGGCCCCGTCAGCCACAGAGCCGACGGGGCCGTCCCCGCTGCGCGTCCGCCGCGGCCGAAAGGCGCCCTTGCGCGGCGAGTTGACGCACCCGATACTCCCGAGCAGCGCTTGTCAGGGGCACATGGCATCCGGAATTCGAACGCCTTCGGGATGCGGACGCGCCCGCTGACTGCGCCTCACGGGTCCGGCCACCCCACAGGCGGGCCCCCGATTCCCCTCGGGAGGAACGAAAAGTGAGGATCAAGCGCACCACCCCCCGCAGCGGCACAGCGAGACGCAGCAGGATCATCGCCGTCTCCGCAGGCCTCGTCGCCGTCGCTGCACTCGCCGTCCCCGCGGCCGACGCCAACTCGACCGGGACGTTCGGCGCCGACCAGCTCACCGCCGCCCAGGACGCCGTACTCGGCGCCGACGTCGCCGGTACCGCCTGGAACATCGACCCCGCGACCAAGCGCCTCGTCGTCACGGTGGACAGCACCGTCTCGCAGGCGGAGATCAACCGGATCAAGAAGTCCGCCGGAGCCAACGCGGGCGCCCTGGACATCGAACGCACTCCCGGAACGTTCAGCAAGCTGATCTCCGGCGGCGACGCCATCTACGCCTCCAGCTGGCGCTGCTCCCTCGGCTTCAACGTCCGCAGTGGCAGTACCTACTACTTCCTGACGGCCGGGCACTGCACCGACGGCGCCGGAACCTGGTGGTCCAACTCGGGGCGCACCACCGTCCTCGGCACCACCTCGGGCTCCAGCTTCCCGACCAACGACTACGGCATCGTGCGGTACACCAACACCTCGGTCACCAAGTCGGGCACCGTGGGCAGCCAGGACATCACCAGTGCCGCCAACGCCACGGTCGGCATGTCCGTCACCCGCCGCGGCTCCACCACCGGCACCCACAGCGGCTCCGTCACCGGCCTCAACGCCACGGTCAACTACGGCGGCGGGGACATCGTCTACGGCATGATCCGCACCAACGTGTGCGCCGAGCCCGGCGACTCCGGCGGCCCGCTCTACTCGGGGACCCGGGCGATCGGTCTCACCTCGGGCGGCAGCGGCAACTGCAGCTCCGGCGGAACGACCTTCTTCCAGCCGGTCACCGAAGCGCTGAGCGCCTACGGCGTCAGCGTGTTCTGACAAGGCCGGGCGCGGCCGTACCCCCGTGAGCCCCCGTCGATTCCCGGCGGGGGCTCCCCTTCGGTCCGCGGCTTTTGAGAGGATGTCAGGACGGTCGGTCGCAGAGGCACCACGGGGGCGGACGCTGCACCTGTCCGGAGGGATGCCCTCCGGGCCCCCACAGACTCCCAGGGGGTTCCAGGTCCGTGAAACGCATCGGAGTGACCGGTCACCGATCCATCCCCCAGGAGGCCTACGCGCACGTCCTGGAAGGGATGCGGGCGGCACTGTGCGGCCTCGAAGGCTCCACGGAAGCCCTCTCCAGCCTGGCGGTCGGAGCCGACCAGCTCTTCGCCGACCTCGCACTGGCCTGCGGGGCGGAGCTGACCGTGGTGATCCCCAGCGGGGACTACGAGGCGGGCTTCGCCGACGAGGCCGACCTCGCGCGCTACCGGATGCTCAAGGCCCGGGCGGCCCGCGAGGTCCGGCTGGACTACCCACACTCCACCGACGAGGCCTACTACGCGGCGGGCGCCTACATCGCCGACCACTGCGACCGGCTGCTCGCGGTGTGGGACGGCCGGCCCGCACGCGGCCTGGGCGGTACCGGCGACATCGTGACGTACGCCCGGAGCCTCGGCCGGCCGGTCACGGTCATCTGGCGCGCCGGCGTGGAGCGGGCCTGACGACGCGCGCTCACATCCGGTGACGGACCAGCCAGTCCGTGTGCTCGGGGGAGACGATCCGCTCGGTCTCGAACACGGCGGCCGCCCACTGCCGCTCCGTCAGAGTGGTCTCCATCGCCGCCTGCATGTTCTCCAGATCGTCCTCCACCAGGGAGTGCGCGGAGACCAGCGGGTGGTGGCGGCGCATCTCGTTCCAGGCGAGACAGGCGGCAGCGGCGGCGGACAGCGATCCCGTCAGCGCGAAGGACCCTGCGGTGCCGAACGCCTGCAGCAGGGCGAGGACCAGGGCGGGCAGTGTCAGTGCGGCGATCGTGCTCGACCAGACGAACGCACCGCGCCGGGAGACCTGCCGGCGCCTGCGGTACCAGCGCCGCTGCTCGATCAGCCGGTCCCGGATGTACGTCTCCTTGCGCACCGTGAACGCCTTGTCCCGTAACTCGCGCATGGACTCGGTGATGAGTCCGCCGCCCGCGTCCGTCATCTCCTCCCGGGGGTCGTCCCACCCCACCTTCCTCAGCTCCTGGAGGCCGTCCTCCAGCCGGTTGGCGAACACGGCCTCCGGATGGTGCGTGCCGGTGTCGAACGGCGAGCCGTGGACCGCGTAGCGCCAGCAGTTGGACTTGATGTACTCCGCTGCCGACCGGTTGAGCTGCCAGTGCGACTTGGCCTTGCGCCGTGAGGCGACATACGTGGTGACCAGGACGCCTAGATACGCCAGTACGGCCACGGAGTCGAGGAGTTGGAACGAGTCGCCGACCTCGACGTGCCAGGGCAGAGCGCCGGGAACGGTGCCGAGGACGAGCAGGATCAGCTGCCCGCGGGTGGTGTTGACCGCCTCCCGCTGGCGTGCGATGGCGATGGCGTCCGTGTGGTGGAAGAGCGCCGGAAGGTCCTCGCTCCGGAAGACCATGGACTGAAGTGGCCCGGGAATCGCGGTCATGTTCACCCCCGTGTGCAGTTGTGGGCATGCTCCGTCGGTCATACGGCCGGTCAGACCGTGTGTGCTGCCCGGGGCTCAGGAGGACGCGTGGGCCGAGGCCTGCCGGGGCCATGAGAGTAGGGTCGCCTCCCCGCAGACTGCAATGGTGCCTCCCGGCCGGACCGTGCCCGAAGGGCGCTCTCGTGCGATCCGTCGCCCCATGAGAGGGTCTGACAACTGAGTATGTATACAGGTGAGTTGACCCGCAGCAATGGAAACAGGGTCTCGCCTGCCACGGGGGGAGACAGTGTGAACAACGCAGGCCCTGGCCCTATGGTTCCGCCGTCCGAGGCGCAGCGCAGGGTCCGCAGGAGCCCCCTGCTCTTCACCGCGCCGCTGGTGCTGCTGGGGCTGCTGGTCGTCGTCCTGTTCTGGGAGGCGGTCCGTGCCAATGTGACGGCCGATGCGCGCACCCAATGGCCGTGGCGTCTCCAGCTGCTCGAGATGGAGGCGCTGGGGAGCCTGCTGGCCGTCGCGGTCGGCGCCGTACTGGCCAGGGCCCAGTACGCCCGCACCGTCCGGCCCTATCTGGGCTGGCGGGGAGCCTGGGCCAAGGGTCTCCTCAAGGCGGACGCGCAGGCGTGGCGGGTGGGCGTACTCAACGGCGGTCAGCACATCGCGGCGATCGAGGCCTTCGACTGCCGGGTGGTGCTGGCGGGGGATACCGAGTCCGGTGCCGCCTCGTGGGTCGACGTCTCCGGGGCCGTGGCCGAACTGACCGCGGCCGGACTGGTCGTGGCCGAGGACTTCCAGCTCGTCGAGTTCGGCAGGGGCTTCCCCCTGGTGGGGACCGGAAGCTACGAGACGGTGCTGGTGGGTGCCTTCTCGAAGAGGTTCGTCGAGAAGGTCGACGCGCTGTACGTACGCGTCCGTGTGACCGACGTGGTGGGCGACAGCCATGAGCGCATCGGCGACTGCATGAAGAGTGCGCGAGGGGTTGTCCACGCCCCGCTCGACTGACTTTCGTCCCCGCCGCGAGAGGCCGGGCAGACCGTTCACGCGCAGGATCGGTCACCCCGGACCACCGGACGGGTGAACGGGCCGGAAGTGAACACCTGTTGTCCTGGGAGTGTCCCGAAGCCGACGCCGGGAGTGTTCCCGGTCCGAGCGGGATCCGCGGAGCGGTGGCCTCCGCGGCGTCCGCCGGAGCGGTCCCCGCCGCAGGTGCTTTGGCCTGCGGATTCATTCATCACCCAGGTGGGCGAACCCCGGCCGGCATTTCCTTCTCCGAAATGCTCCATTGCCGCAAGGTTTCACGTCAGGGCGGCGTGTGAGAGAGGCCGGTTGGGAGTAAAGTCGTGCTGAATATGCGGACTCCGACGTCCGAGTCGTTGTCCGAAAACACCCCCTCCAAGGACCCTCAAGGACGGCCGTGAAGACCTACGAAACCTCCCCCTCCTCCGCTTCCGACCACGCGAAGAAGAGTCGTGTGGCGCTTGCCGAGATCGATGCACGGAGCATCGAGGCATCCAGGAAGCTCGGCCGGGTATTCGGCACGCCCGTGGGTCGTCCTGTCCAGACGTCGAGCTTCAGCTCTGCGCTCTGAGCCAAGCTTCCGCTCCGAGCTCCGAGAGGGGTCCTGGCGTGGCTAGACTGGGAGAATGACAGGACCCCTGGTCCCTTTTCGCGAGATCGTACTCAAGGTGCACAGCAGGTGCGATCTCGCGTGTGACCATTGCTATATCTATGAACACGCAGATCAGAGCTGGCGTACCCGCCCGAGAACGATCTCTGACGAAGCCATTTCATGGACAGCTCGACGACTGGCCGAGCATGCCTCGGCGCATGCGCTCGATTCGATGTCAGTGATCCTGCATGGAGGAGAGCCGCTCCTGGCCGGACCCGCGCAACTGCGTCGTGTCTGCGAGGAGCTCACATCGGCGATGAACGGTGTCGCTGAGCTGGACCTCAGGATCCACACCAACGGTGTCCAGCTCAGCCCCCGCTACCTCGACCTCTTCGACGAGTTCCACGTCAGGGTCGGCATCTCGCTCGACGGCGATCGCACGGCGAACGACCGGCACCGCCGCTTCGCCAACGGGCGTACCAGCCATCCGCAGGTTCTCAGAGCCGTGGATCTGCTCCGTCAGGAGCGCTACCGCCACCTGGACCTCGGGCTCCTGTGCACCATCGACATCCGGAACGACCCGGTCGCCGTGTTCGACGCGCTCGCGGAGCTCGAACCGCCTCGTGTCGACTTCCTTCTGCCGCATGCCACCTGGGACGATCCCCCGCTGCGGCCGGACGGCTCGCCCACCGCCTACGCCGACTGGCTCCTCGCGGTCTTCGACCGCCGGCAGGAGCAGGATCCGGAACACCGGCTGCCGGTGCGCCTCTTCTCCTCGGTGCTCTCCACCCTGAGCGGCGGCCCCAGCCTCACCGAGTCCCTGGGCCTCGCACCCACCGATCTGGTGGTCGTCGAGACCGATGGCCAGCTGGAGCAGGTGGATTCGCTCAAGAGTGCGTACGAGGGTGCGGCGGCCACCGG
Organism: Streptomyces sp. NBC_00887; assembly: GCF_045207585.1. Lineage (NCBI taxonomy): Bacteria > Bacillati > Actinomycetota > Actinomycetes > Kitasatosporales > Streptomycetaceae > Streptomyces > Streptomyces sp. NBC_00887. Next base: position 1,688,877 of record NZ_CP108788.1, on the reverse strand, counting down.
ATTCGATGTCTTCTCACACTCCTTCGACGACGTCGCCGCCCACCCCGGCGTGCGGGCGAGGCAGCTCGGGCTGGCGGGTGTCAGCGAGACGTGCCGCCGGTGCCCCGTCGTACGTTCGTGCGGTGGAGGCCTTTATACGCACCGCTACAGCTCGGCCACCGACTTCGACAACCCGTCCGTGTACTGCCATGACCTGGAAGCGCTGGTGCGTGGCATCGAGGCGCGTACCGCTCACCTCACGGTCCCCCCGGCGGTGACCGACCCGCAGGAACTGGCCGCCGAGCAGCAGGACCTGACCCGCACCCTGCTTGCCGGGCTCCATTCCGAGCTGGACGGCCGGGGTGGGGAGCGCTGGGACGAGGCCTGGGAGCTGGCAGCGGTGCTCGAGTCGTCCGAGGAGGGCGCCTCGGCGCTCGACCGGGTACTGGCGCATCCGTACACGCGGACCTGGCTGCTGGACACGCTCGAGGGCCTGCACGCAGGACGGCCCGGAGCGGTCGACGACGCCCTGAGGTTCCCGGCCTATGCGGCGGCAGCCGCCGTACGGGCGGGTCTCCCCCTGGCGGCGGAGGTTCCGTACCGGGACGGCAGGCTCTATCTGCCCACGCTCGGCGAGCTGCGGACCGGTGGGGCCGGGCAGGCCGGCACGGTCCGGGTCTGCGCCACGGACGGCGGGTTCGTGGTGCGGCCGGACAGCGGCTGGGCCGAGTGGCGGATCGTGACGGACAGGCAGGGTGACGAACCCGACTGGCTCCCGGTACGCCTCCTCGGCCAGGACCGCATGCCCCGCTTCGTACTCGACGACCTCGACCCGTACCGGGACTGCTTCGGCGCTCCGGCCGCACCCCGGCTCGAACAGGCCGAGGCCGAGGCGTGGGGCGCCGGCCTCGCGGAGGCATGGGAGCTGCTGGAGGCGTCGGCGCCCGCCGCGGTCGCGGCTGCTGGGGGCGGTCCGACGACGCTGACCCCGCTCACCACGGGGCGGAGCGAGGAGCGGCGCCACGGCCACGGCGCGATCGGCCTCCCCGTGGCGGGGGACGCGACGGAACTGGCGCTGGGACTGATGAGCGGGTTCCGGCGGACCACGTTGCGGGCCATTCTCGACATCACAGAGCTTTATGCGTCGGACGGTGCCTGGGAACATCGCCTGCCATGGACGGAGGAATTGGTTCCGTTTTCACGGCTGCTGGCCGACACCTATGAACGGGTGGCAATCGCCGCTCTTGATCCCCGTTACATGGAGGGTGTGGAACAGGCACTCGACATGATCGGGACAGCGGCCGAGCCCACGGTCGCGGGAAGGCGACTCGTCGGAGTGCTCACGGAGGAGATGAAGGAAACACGGGACAAGTGGGCCGAATAGCCACAGGATTTCTGTGAATCACGAAGGCACCGGATGAACCTGGGTATGGATGACTGAAAAGCGGCGTTGATTGACCGAACGCCATGGGGGTGGAGCAAGGTCCGCTCCGGAATGATGAATTCGCTCGCACCCTCTCCACAGTCCTGGGATGCGGGTGCTCACACAGGACGGGGGTCGTGTGCACGCATCGACGCAGCAGCGAGCGGCGGACCATCGGCCGTACTTCTTTCTGAGTTACGCGCACACACCGGGGTACGGCGGTGGAACAGACCCCGATATGTGGGTCGAACGGCTTTTCCAAGATCTTTGTGGTCATGTGATGGCCATGACCGATCTGCCCGCGGGCGCGCCCGCGGGGTTCATGGACCGGGAGATACGTTCCGGTGAGGGCTGGTCGGAGCGCCTGGGCGGGGTGCTCGCCACCTGCCGTGTCTTCGTACCGCTGTTCTCGCCGCGCTACTTCGCCAGCGAGATGTGCGGCAAGGAGTGGTACGCCTTCGAACAGCGTGCCATCCACCACCGCGCCCGCTCGAACCAGCCCGCCGAAGCGATCGTTCCGGCGCTCTGGGTTCCGGTGCCGCCCAACCAACTGCCCGGATCAGCCGAGCGGTTACAGTTCAACCACCGCGATTTCGGGGACCGTTACGTCAGCGACGGGCTCTACGGGCTGATCAAACTCAGGCTCTTCGCCCAGGAATACGAGCGGGCCGTCTACGAACTGGCCAAACGCATCGTCAGCGTCGCCGACACGGTCCAGATCGACACCGGAAGGCCGGTCGACTACCGCCTCGCTCCCAGCGCCTTCGGATCACCGAGCAGCGGAGTCGGAGCACCCCGGCCGATGCAGATCACCATCGCCGCTCCCACACGCCACGACCTGCCGGCGGGACGCAACCCCGACTACTACGGGGACAACCCGCACGACTGGAACCCGTACCATCCGGCCGCCGCGAAACCGCTGGCCTACGTCGCCGAGGAACTGGTCCGTTCCCTCAACTACCAGGCAGTCATCACCTCGTTCGACGAGGAGTCCGGGCAGCTGGAGGGAAAACAGCCGCCCAGCACCCCGGAGATACTCCTGGTCGACCGCTGGGCCCTGCAGGACGAGGACCGGCGGCGCCGGCTCGCGGCCTTCGACGCGGAGAACCGGCCCTGGGTGACCATGGTCGTGCCGTGGTGCCGCGACGACCACCAGAGCAGAGCCGCCGAAGCCGAACTCACCGAGAAGCTCGAGCAGACGATGCCCGCCAAGATGCGGCAGGGGCGGGCCTTCTGCCGGGTGGCGGCCAAAGGGGTACCCACCATGGAGGCGTTCGGACAGATCCTTCCCCAGGTGGTCGAGGTGGCCGCTCAGCAGTATCTGAGGCATGCCACGGTCTATCCGCCCGCGACCGGCGGACGGCACACCGAACGGACGCGACTGATGGGGCCCATGGGTAACACGCAGTTCATACCCGACATGCACGACCCTGCGACGGATGCGGAGGACGTATGACAGCCGGTCGTGACGGGCGCATCGTCACTTTCTACTCGTACAAGGGCGGCACGGGGCGCACCATGGCCCTGGCCAACACCGCCTGGATCCTCGCCGCCAACGGCAAGCGGGTGCTGGCCGTCGACTGGGACCTGGAAGCCCCCGGGCTCCACCGGTTCTTCCACCCCTTCCTCGACCCGTCGACGCTCGGTGCCACCACCGGTGTGATCGACCTGATCACCGAGTACGCCTGGGCCGCGACCAACCCCGCCCAGCGCGCGGACGACTGGCACCGCGACTACGCCCGCATCCAGCCGCACGCCGTCTCGCTCAACCCCGAGGCGCTCGGCTGGGAGTTCCCGCAGGGCGGCACGCTCGACTTCGTCTCCGCCGGACGCCAGAACCGCGAGTACTCCGCGACCGTCTCCACCTTCGACTGGGACAACTTCTACGACCGGCTGGGCGGCGGGCACTTCTTCGACGCCCTGCGCGACGACATGAAGGCCAACTACGACTACGTCCTCATCGACAGCCGTACCGGCCTCAGCGACATCGCCGACATCTGCACCGTCCACCTCCCGGACGTGCTCGTCGACTGCTTCACCCTCAGCGACCAGTCCATCGACGGCGCGGCCTCCGTCGCCCGGCAGATCGCCGAGCGCTACACCGGCCGCCCTATCTCCATCTTCCCCGTCCCGATGCGCATCGACGAGGGCGAGAAGGAGAAGGCCGACGCGGGCAGGGCCCTGGCCCGGCTGAAGTTCGACCGGCTGCCCCGGGACCTCTCCGGCGACGAACTCACCGCCTACTGGGGTGCGGTGGAGATTCCCTACCGCCCCTACTACGCGTACGAGGAGACCCTCGCCACCTTCGGCGACGAGGCCGGCCTCAGCAACTCGCTCCTGTCCGCCTTCGAACGGCTGACCGCGGTCGTCACCGCCCAGGAGATCACCTCGATGCCGCCGGTGGGCGAGGAGGTACGGCTGCGCATCCGCGACGCCTTCACCCGGCGCCGCCCCGCCATGCCGGCCGATCTCTTCCTCAGTTACGTGGCGGAGAACCGGATGTGGGCCGACTGGATCGAATCGGTCCTCACCCGGGCCGGATTCCGGGTGGTCCCGCGTGACGTCTCCGCCGACCCCGCCACCGTGGACGCCCCGCACAGCGCGCCCGAGGCCGCGGCCCGTACCGTCGTGCTGCTCTCCAGCGCCTACCTCAAGTCCCAGCGGGCCGTCGACCTGTGGACCCGGGCGGTCTCCGAGGATCCCGGCGGCGGGCGGCGTCAGCTGCTGCCGCTCAGGGTCACCGATGTGCGCCTCTCGGCGCCGTACATCGACCGCAACCCGGTCGACCTGTTCCGGCTGGACGAGGTCCACGCCACCACCGCCCTGATGCGCGCCCTGGACAGGCCGGTCCAGCTCGGCGACGGAGTGTCGCCCGGACCCCGCTTCCCCGGTACCGTGCCGAGGATCTGGAACGCACCGCCCCGCAACCCCGGCTTCACCGGCCGCTCACTGGTCCTGGAGCGGATGCGGGACCAGCTCGGCGGCGGCATGGCCGTCGTGCTGCCGCAGCCGCAGACGCTGTACGGGCTCGGCGGCGTCGGCAAGACGCAGGTGGCACTGGAGTACGTGCACCGCTTCATGGCGGACTACGACCTGGTGTGGTGGATATCGTCCGAACAGTCCGACGACGTGGTGGCCAGCCTCGCCGAACTCGCCGTCCGGCTCGGTGCCCAGGGCGGCGACGACATGGCCACGGCCTCGCTGGAGGCCGTGGACCTGCTGCGGCGGGGTGTGCCCTCGGACCGCTGGCTGCTGGTCTTCGACAACGCGGACGACCCCGAGCGGCTCAGGCGCTACTTCCCGCAGGGCGGCTCCGGCCACATCCTGGTCACCTCGAGGAACCAGGCGTGGTCCCAGCACGGTGACGCGCTGCCCGTCGACGTCTTCCTGCGGGAGGAGTCGATCGAACACCTCCAGCGCCGCGCCCCGGGGCTGAGCGTGGAGGACGCCGCCCAGGTGGCCACCGCCGTCGGTGACCTGCCGCTGGCCGTCGAACAGGCCGCGGCCTGGATCGCGGAGACCGCCACCCCCATCGGGACCTACCTGGAGCAGCTGGCCCGCCAGGCCCCCCAGGTACTGGCCCTCAACCAGCCCGCGGGCTACCCGGAGCCCGTCGCGGCCACCTGGAACATCTCCATCGAACGTCTCAAGGAGCGTTCGCCCGCGGCGGTGCGGCTGCTCCAGCTCTGTGCCTTCTTCGCCCCGGAGCCGATCTCCGCGGACCTCCTCTACAGCAAGGAGATGATCGAGGCGCTGAAGCCGTACGACTCCTCGCTCCAGGAGAAGCTGGTCCTGGGCCGGGTCATCCGGGAGATCGGCCGGTTCGCCCTCGCCAAGGTCGACCAGGTCTCCAACTCGATCCAGGTCCACCGCCTCGTACAGGCCGTCATCAAGGCCCAGCTCAGCGAGGAGGAGCAGCGCGAGGCCCGGCATGTCGTGCACCGGATCCTGGCCGGGGCCCGGCCCGACAGCGACGAGCCGATCGACAACCCGGAGACCTGGTCCCGCTTCGCCTCGATCTGGCCGCACCTCGGCCCGTCCGACGCGCGCAACTGCAAGGAGCCGGAGACCCGCAGGCTGCTGATCGACCGGGTGCGCTACCTGTGGAAGCGCGGAGACGTCAGGACCGCGGCCACGCTCGGCGACGAACTGCGCGAGACCTGGCTGGAGATGCTGGGGGAACAGGATCTGCAGTACCTGTACCTCTGCTTCCACATCTCCAACATCCTGCGCACCCGCGGCCGGTACGTGGAGGCGAAGGAGCTCGACGAGTTCACCCTCCAGCAGCAGCGGGAGGTGCTGGGGCCGGAGCACCCGCACACGTACATGACCACCAGCAGTCTGGCCATCGACCTGGGACTGCTCGGTGACTACGGCAAGGCGATCGAACTGGCGACCAAGGCCCACGAGGGCTTCGGGCAGATCTTCCACGAACGGCATCCCAGGACGCTGGCGGCGGCCAACAACCTGGCACTGAACCTGCGGAGCATCGGGCAGTACGCCCGGGCCAGGGAGATCGACCAGGACTGCTACGACCTGCGTTCCGAGGTGCTGGGACAGGAGCACCCGCACAGCCTGTCCTCCGCCATGAACCTGGCACGCGACCTGCGCGAGGTCGGACGGTACGAGGACTCCGTCAGTCTGCTCAGCCGCACCTACGACAGCTTCAAGTCCACGCTCGGCCGGACCTATCCGACCACTCTGAGCGTCGCGAAGAGCCTCGCGGTCTCGCTGCGCAGGGCCGGGCAGCTGGAGGACGCCCGCAGGCTGACGGTGGCCACCCGCGCCAGGTACCGGGGCAAGTACACCTCGGCCAACCCCGAATCGCTGGCCTGCGACCTGAACCTGGCGGCGGACCTGTTCGCGGCAGGCGAGGCGGCCGAGGCCAGGAACACCGCCCAGGAGGTCGTCGACCAGTACATGAAGGTGCCGGGGGAGCAGCACCCGTACACCTTGGCCGCACAGAACAACCTCGGTGTGTACCTCTTGGGGTCCGGTGCGTCGGAGGAGTCGGAAACGTTGCTGACGCGGGTGGTCGCCTCGATGCGCGACGTGTTCGGCCGCCAACACCCGAACACCCTGTTCTGCGTCATGAACCTGGCCAACGCGACGGCCGAGCGCGGCGATCTCGAGCTCGTGCTGGAGACGGAGCGCAAGGTCTCCGGTCAGCTCAGGGAGGTCCTCGGGGCGCACCACCCGGAGACCCTGGCCATGACCTCCAACCTCGCGGTCACCCTCGATGCGATGGGGCGCAAGGACGAGGCACTGGGGCTGCGGGCGGAGACGGGCGACGAGCTGGCACGCCAGCTCGGCGACGATCACCCGCTGACCCGGATAGCGCGGGACGAGACCAGGTTCCTGCGCGAACTGGAACCGATGTCGGTGTGACCGTGCCTGCCGCGGGCCCGGGGTGCGGTGTCCATACGGACACCGCACCCCGGGCCGCGGGTCAGCAGACCGGTGCCTCCCGGTCGTCCAGCAGCCAGTTGAGCACCTCGGGGAGCACGGACAGCGCGTCGAAGTGTGCCGCCGCGGGTTCCATCACGGCGGTGACGCCCGGGATCTGTTCCGCGAGCCAGCGGGAGTGGCCGACGGGTGAGAACACGTCCTTCTCGCCGTGCCACAGCATCACGGGTCCCTTGATGTCGGCCGGGTCGAAACCCCACGGCCGGCAGAACGCGATCGCGTCGTCGATCCAGCCGTACGCCGATGTGCGCAGCCCTTCGCGGTAGTTGGCGAGCAGCATCGTACGGATCCCGGCGTCGTTGACCACGATCCGGTCGGAGTCGGTCAGCTCCCGACGCAGGTCGTCCAGGAGCCGGACCGGGTCCTGCCGGATCTCCGCCGAGCGGCTGATGAAGGACTCCGCGAGCCCGTCGGGATCGGCGGCGGCCGCGGAGTAGGCGAGGACGTTCGACGCGGCCATCCCCTCGAACCAGTCGAGCCCCTCGGCATCCCAGGGAGCCAGACCGACCAGTGCGGCGGTACGGGTGACCCGCTCGGGCATCATCGCCGCGCACGCCAGGGCGTGCGGCGCGCCGCCGGACCGGCCGACCACGGCGAAGCGCTCCAGGCCGAGCGAGTCGGCGATCGCCCGTACGTCCTCGACGACATCCACCACCCGGCGTCCCGCCAGCCGGTCGGAACCGCCGTACCCCGGTCGGTCGTAGGCGATCAGCTGCATCTTGCGCTGGTAGAGGATCATCCCGCGGGGAGCGGGGCCGAGCCGGCTGCCCGGCATTCCGTGCAGGAGGAAGACCGGTCTGCCGCGCGGATCCCCCTGACGCTCGACCATCAGATGCCGCCCGTCCGCCACGCGCACCCGACTGCGCACCCCGCCGCCTCCGCTCGGTCACCCCGCCCGGTCCGGACATCAAGTGCCCGGTGTGTGCTGCCAGTTCGATGATGACCCATCAAGGGCACCACCGGGACTCCTTGTCGGAAGGAACCCGTGTTTGCCCGGTTCCGGCTCGCACCGCATCCGGACGGGCGACCCCAGCATCCGGACTCACGAGAGCGAAAACAGGACAGGACTAGTCCTCACCCGCTGCCGACAATCGATTGCACGCGGTGTTCGCACATGGAACCGACGTGGTCCGACCTCCCGGTTGTGAACGGGTCAGGAGTGAGGCGTCGTTGTCGTGTGTGCGTCCTGAAGTCGACCTTGTGTGCTATCGCCCGCATCGGAATAGTGGGCGCCCCATCCTCCGTGTTCCGGACCCCCCACTGGTCCGTACCACGGCCCCACAGGAGGTCGAAGTTGAAGCACCGACGCATATCCAGGAAGCGCGCGGCCATTGCGGGATCGGCCGTCGTCGCCCTGGTTGCAGCAGGAGTCACCTTCCAGACTGCGAACGCCAGTGATGACGTGCCCCAGTTCACGGCACGGACACTGACGGCGAACGCGGCCGGAAATCTCGCCACGACCCTGGACAGGACCCTGGGCGGCGACACGGCCGGCGCGTACTACGACGCCAAGGCGAAGAACCTGGTCGTGAACGTCCTCGACGACGCCGCCGCGGAGCAGGTGCGCCAGGCGGGCGGCAAGGCCAGAGTCGTACAGAACTCGCTCACCGAGCTGACGTCGGCCCGGCAGACCCTCACCGCCGAGGCCACCATCCCCGGCACCTCCTGGGCGGTCGACCCCGTCAGCAACAAGGTGGTCGTCACCGCCGACCGTACCGTCGAGGGCGCGGCGTGGGACAAGCTCAGCGCCGTGGTCGAGGGCCTCGGCGACAAGGCGGAACTCAACAAGTCCGCAGGGGAGTTCAAGCCCCTCATCGCGGGCGGCGACGCCATCTTCGGTGGCAGCGGACGCTGCTCGCTCGGCTTCAACGTGGTCAAGGACGGCGAGCCGTACTTCCTGACCGCCGGACACTGCACCGAGGGGATCACCAGCTGGTCCGACTCGCAGGGCGGCGCCGAGATCGGTGCCAACGAGGGCTCCAGCTTCCCGGACAACGACTACGGCCTGGTCAAGTACACCGCGGACGTGCCGCACCCCAGCGAGGTGAACCTCTACAACGGCTCCACCCAGCCGATCACCAAGGCGGGCGAGGCCACCGTCGGCATGTCGGTGACCCGCAGCGGCTCCACCACCCAGGTGCACGACGGTGAGGTCACCGCACTGGACGCCACGGTCAACTACGGCAACGGCGACATCGTCAACGGGCTCATCCGGACGACGGTCTGCGCCGAGCCGGGCGACAGCGGCGGCTCGCTCTTCTCGGGCGACACCGCCATCGGCCTGACCTCGGGCGGCAGCGGCGACTGCTCCTCGGGCGGCGAGACCTTCTTCCAGCCGGTCCCGGAGGCGCTGTCCGCCTTCGGAGCCGAGATCGGCTGACCTTCGGTTCGTCAGTTGCGGGCCCGCTCGCTCACTTCGTGTGAGGCGAGCGGGCCCGTTGCCGTGTCCGGGTTTCGGGCGGGTCGGGCGATCATCCGGTCGCGCCGGCCGGGCTCGGGCCTGCCCGCATCACCTCCCGGGCGTCAGTCCGCCCGCTGCGAGCCGGTCACCGATGTCGCCCGCGAGCTGCTCGCCCAAGGCGTCTGCACGTGTCAGCAGCCGTGTGAAGGACGTGAGGTGGAGGAACGCCTCCGCGTATGCGGCCTGCTCCTGCAGAGGTAGTTGCAGTACCTGCAGGCGTCTGATGTCGACGCGGGACGAGCTGGAGGCGTGCGTGCCGGCCTGGCGGCCGTTGGACGGGGCGCGCAGGCACCCTGCCAGGAAATGGGTGCTCAGCTTTTCGGGGTCCACGCGCAGGACGTGGAGCTGGGGGCCCAGAGCGATCGGTGGCCCTTCGTGCACCCAGGCCCGGAAGGCGCGAACTACCCCGGCGACCACGACATCGCCCTCCTCGGCCACGGTCACGGAGGCTCCGGGAGCGACCTCGGTGCGCGGGGTCCCATCCATCAGCAGGTCGGCGACGGTGAGAAGCGGCAAACCTGTGTCACGGGGCAGCGGTGTCGCGGTATTCCCCGGTTGCTGCCCGGCGCGCAGGGTGAGGGCGCCGGCTTTGACGAGGTCGCCGACCGTGGCCGTCGTGCGGGACTCCCCGGAGGAGAGGCCGAGCCTGGACAGGTTCTGTACCAGTTCGGTCAGCCGGCCGAGAGAGCCGGTCAACTCCTCCCACGACGCGGCGAGTTCCACGCCCGATGGGTCATTGCCCGCAGGGGCGTAGCGCCCCGGGGTCACATCCACCTCGTCGTCCAGCAGATCGAGGAGGGGAATCCTTACGGCACCGTCCGGGAGCTCCCCTTCCGGCGCGTCGAGCTGAGATACGGCGGACAGCACGAACTCCGTCAATGGGGCCCAGTCGGGGCCCTGCTCACGCGCACCGGGCTTCGCGAGTCTGGTCGCGTCGACCAGGAGGGCATCCTGGGCGCCCGAGACTGCTGAGGCAGGACCGTCGGGGGCAGCTCGCAGAACCCACAGCTGGAGCGAGACGCTGTGCGGCTGGGCGCAGCCCGGCGGCAGGGCGACGACCGCCCGCAGGGTTCCCGTGCGCAGCAGGGACCCGCGGATGCGGCGGCCAGCCTTGCGTGAGGCGACGGCCGGGGGAAGGACGACCACGGCGGTGCCGCCGGGCCGGAGGTGAGCCAGCAGGTGTTGGACCCAGGCCAGCTCGGGTTCGGTACGGGGCGGCAGTCCGTGGGTCCAGCGCTGGTCCGTGGCCAGCTCCTCGTAACCCCAGTCGCGCTCGTTGAACGGTGGGTTGCACAGGGCGATGTCGGCCCGCAGACCCGCAAACGGATCGGCGCGCAGGGCATCGGCTGTGACGATCTCCGTACGCACCTCGGTCCGGGTCTCTGTGGCGAATCCGAGGCGAGCCGTGGCGAGTGCGGCAAGCGCCGGATCGCGTTCGCTTCCCAGCAGCGCCAAGCCCGGGCCGGTGTACTCCTGTGCGGCCGCCACCGGCAGATGCCCTGTGCCGCACGCCGGATCGAAGACCGTGAGGCCGCCGGTGCCCTCGCCGAGCCGGGCGTCGAGCGCGATACGGGCCATCAGCGACGCCAGTTGAGCGGGCGTGGAGCTGAGCTGGCGGACGTGGGTGTCCAGCCACCGCTGCAACAGGAACTCGAACGTCTCGCGCGGTCCCTCGCTCCGCCCCAGCCGGGCGGCCTCGCCTGCCAGGTCCCGTGCCTCCTCGGAGAGGTCCGAGGAGTGGGAACGGGCTCGCGGGGAGCGCATCCGGCGGGCAGCCTCGGCCACGGCGAGCCCTGATTCGTCCCTGCTGCCGAGCGCTTCGAACCGGGGCCACAGGAATTCGCGGCCGGCGACGTCGTGCAGTTTGCCGTTGCTGCGCAGCCATTGCTCGACTTCGGCCAGCGAGAACTGAGGGCTCACGTCCGTCCCGCCGATGCGGGAAGGGAACGAGTCGTGGCGCCGGCGCCAGTTGCTGACCGCCGCACGTCCCACACCCGCGATCCGGGCGATCTCGGCCAGACTGACCGGTACGGCGTCGGTAGTACGCATTCGAGGCTCTCCGGGTCCTAGGCGGGCCGGGCGGGGTCGGCGTCCCAGCGGCCTCAGTGATGGCAGGCTACTACGATCATTGACTTTGTTCACAGGTCTGACCCGTGATGTCGGCGTGCAGGAAATGTGGAGGCTTGGGAATAGGGGTGCATTTGCTCCGGGAGTAGTGCTGCGCGACCGGTACCGGCTCGACTCCGTACGGGGGCGTGGCGTGATGGGCCAGGTGTGGCGGGGGTGCTCGAACGGCAGGCCACGGACGACCAGGTGCCGGGTGCACCGGACACGTCGGCGGACCCGGTGATCGGGAAGCTGGAGGTGCTGCTCCAGGGGAAGGCCGGGGCCCGGCCGACGGATGGCCGGCTCACGCGATGGCGCTCGGAAGCCAAGGAGCGGTCACAGCACAGGCAGCCGCCAGGCTTTCGCGACTTGGAGGAAGGAAAGCCCGATCAGGCTGCGGCGGGCGGCTGCATCGTGTGGAGACAGCTCTCCGCGGAGGTGGCAGCGCGCGGCACGGACGTCCTCTTCGTCACCAGGGACCTCAATCAGGTCAGGTGTCGGGCAGCCAATGTCGCCGCAGCCAGGGCATACCCATTCGTGCGCATGCTCTCCACCCCTCGTGCCTTGAAGCCCTCCCTCAGGCTGTCCAGAAGCGTGAAGAACAGGAGCGGCCTCCCCAGGTCGCAGAGCGGGGCGATGCCGCTCTTGCGTACGCCCCAGAGGCGCAGCGCCTCCGCAGGGTTTCCGCCGACGGCAAGGCGTGCCGCCTCGCCAAGCCAGGCGCCGGAGTGCCGGCTCTCGCTCTCCAGCAGAGCCAGAAGCCAGGACTCCGAGCGGCACTGCAACGCGTCGAGCTGGGCAACGTTGAGCACGTCCGTATGAGGCAACGACGTGTAGACCGGCGCTGTTCCGGCCAACTCCCAGGAGAAGAGCTGGGCTTCTTCGGAGATGGTCGAGGCCGCTTCCGTCGCAGCCAACGGCGTGCTGAGGAAGATTCTGGCGAACTGCTGCTCCCGCTCGCCGACCTGGTCGAGAAGCAGCGCGGACCGGACACGGGCGGACGGGTGAGTGCAGCCTCGGCGGATGAACAGCGCTCGCTCCGTCAGGTGCACGGCCAGCATGGCGATCAAGGCCCCCAGGAGGGAGAAGGTCGCAGCGTGGGCAGCCTCGGCATGGCCGGTGAGTTCCTGCTCGATCAGCCGCTTGCCCGCACGGTAAGCGAACAGATCCGCCTCCAGTTCCCTGGCCTGGTTGTCCGAACAGACCGGAATGTGTTCGTCAGGTGAGAAGCCGCTCACGGCGGACTGATGCCCCAGTGCGTGGTGGGCTATTTCGTGCCCGATGATGAACTGGCTGGCCTGGAGGTAGAGGAACGCGGCGTTCTTCTCGGCCTCGATGTCCAGCCGCAGGCCCAGTTTCGCCGCCAACGCGTACACCCGCTGGTTCGTGCTGTAGTAGCGCAGCAGGCCGGTGAGCACGGCCGGGTCCCCGCCCATGTTTCCTGCTCCGGCCGCCCGTACGCTCGCGGGAAAGGACCCGGAGGCAAGCTGGGTCAGGGAGATCGAGATGTACCGGGCGTAGTGGGAGCACAGGGTGAGGGTCGCGTCGGCGACATTGACCAGCCCTGAACCGTCGGAGAACGGGGTCATCTGTGCCGAGACGTCTTCCCTGAGGGTCTTCACGACGCGGACGGAGGCGAGGCGCTCCGTACTCGCACCGAGATCGGCCATGGCGGCTTTCAGCTGCTCTGTCACCAACTCCTCGGGCGCGGTCATCATGTCCCCGTACTTGTCGGCCCACTCGCTCCGCTGCCAGGCGGCTGTGGCGGCTTCGAGCTGTCGGAGGCCCTCCTCGTCCCCGAGCTCACGCAGCCGCTTCCTCATTTCGCCGAGCTGCACGTCGCGGTCGGCCCGGAGCAGCTCGTACTTGCGGTCCGCCATCGTCTTGCGCGTCACGACGGAGCCGGTGACGTGCGGCAGAAGGCGCCGAGACCTACCCGCGCAACCAGGACGGCGATCAGTGCGGCTGTGGTGGGGTCGTCATCCAGGTCGGTGAGGAGCTCGTGGATGGTGAACGCGTCGATCAGCCTGTCCGATCCCGTGGTCCCCAACAGGCCTTGCGTCTTCTCGTGATGGCAGATCTTCCGCTGCAGTTCACTGTGCTTGTTGCCGAACCACTGTTTCCCGAAGCGACGGTGGTTCTCCTGATCCTCGGGGGAGAGCCCCAAGCCCTCGCCCAGCAGCTCCGCCCCGAGCAGGGAGTAGAGCTCTTCGTCGGATTTATCCCAGTAGGCCTCGACAGTCACCTTGTCCCGTCCTTCGTACTGGATTCCGGTTATCAGATGGTCCGACCGATTCCTGCATCTTAGAGACCCCGCAACCCCAGGAGGGGGAGAACGGGAAACATGGGTACCACCGCGCTCGCTCCCCGAGCCTTTCCGGCTACCGGCGGCCCGCGCATGGTCGGGCGGGAAGCGCGCGTCGGCAAGGTGAGGCGTCAGTGGCGAACGCCCCGGTTCACGGGTGGGGTGGTGTCGAGATGCCGAGGTCCTGGTGCATGGCGAGCTGCATCGCCGTGATCGCGTCCCACATCTGGATCAGAAAGGTGTGGGTTTCCTGCCACTTCTGCTGGTCGTGTGCACCGTCCTCGGTCAGCGACTCCATGAGCTTCTTGGCCTCTGCGAGCGCCACACGGACGGCTTGGCAGGGCTGCAGGACGTTATCGGGGACGAGCATTTGAGCCTGGGCATAGGTGTCCTGGAACTCGGCCCGGACCACCTCTGTCGCGGGGTTCGGGTCTGCCTCGGAACGCATCGCGTAGAGGTCTTCCATCATGTGGAACCGATACCGTCGGGCACCGGAGTTCAGCGCGACGTAGATGTCGCGTCGACGCTCCAGGTTGGCCTGGGCGTCGTCGAGGTGCCGCTTGGTCCGCTCCGATCGCTGCTGGAGCTCGAAGTCCTGGCGGCGCGACCGTGAGCTCACCCAAGCGGTGGTGATCGGAGCGAGCAAGGTGCCGGCCACACCCACCACGGCAACCAGTAACGCTATGAGTCCAGTGCTCATTCTTGCCCCCTGGCACGGCGTGGTCCAGGTCAGCCGCCGCATTGCGTCACCGGCTCCTGCCCCACGATTCGATGGCACGCGACCCGTCACCCATCGCGTTGGCCTTTCGCTGTCGGAACACACTCAGACGTCCAGGGTGTGCAGTCAAGGCCGCCAGGGGGTGTTCCCCTGGTGCCCCATCGCCTCGTCTTCCGTGTCGGGCCGCGGCATGGCCGCCCCGGCCGTGATTTCCGCCTGGCTCTCGGGTTCCTGCCCTGCCGTGCGCATCGCAGTGACGGACACCCGCCCCGAACGCCTGCTGCCGAACCCCTCGCTCGCCCTCCCTGAGGGCGCCGCGGGACGGGGCTCTTTTCATTGACGCGTACGCGGATCGATGGGGCTGCACAGCTCGTGACTCCTCCACCAAGACGGTCCGGGCGGAAGTGGCATCCATGCATCTTGTGAACTCAGTTAACGAGTGACAGTCTTGTCGTCGAGGGGGGGGCGTCCCGACGAGGCGTTCCGATGTGAAGGATCGACGTGCCGGCCCGGACGGGACAAGACGGCTTCGACCGGCGATCACCGCGCGCACCCTCAACTGTGAGAAGCCACTTCAGGAGCCCACGATGGACAACGAGATCCAGCTGATCAGTGACGGTGACGGACTGGCGGTCCTCGGGAACGAGGCCGACGTCGAACGCTTCCTCGTCTCGGAAGGGCTGTCGTCGAAGGACCTCGGAGTGCAGCGGCTCAAGTCCGCCGTCGGCATCGGCGCTGTAGCCGCACAGGTGGGTTCGGACATTGCCGCCAACTCCGGTCGCTGGGTGAAGCTGACCCCGAAGTCGGCACGGCTCGTCAAGAAGTACGGGCTGAGGGAGAGTTCGAAGACGGGTCTCGGTACAGGTGTGGTGAAGGGGCAGAAGGGGCAGATCAGGGGATTCGTCGAGTTCGTGAAGGGCCCCCGCTCGCTGCTGAGTAACCCGGCGGTTCTCGCCAATGCCGCGAAGCTCATGTCGCAGGTCGCGATGCAGCAGACCATGGACGAGATCACCGACTATCTCGCGACGATCGACGCGAAGGTCGACGACGTGCTGCGTGCCCAGAAGGACGCTGTGTTGGCCCGCATGATCGGAGTGGGCTTCGTCGTCGAGGAGGTCATGACCATCCGCGAGAAGAGGCGGGGAGTCGACGAGATCACCTGGTCGAAAGTCCAGGCCGCGCCGACGGCGATCGCGGAGACCCAGGTGTACGCGTTGCGTCAGCTCGACGCAGTCGCCGAGAAGATGGAGCGCAAGGACAAGATCGGTGGTCTCGCCACGACGGCCAAGGAAGCCGAGTCCGCCGTCCGCGAGTGGCTCGCTGTTCTGGCTCGCTGCTTCCAGCTGCAGGACGCGATGGCTGTGCTCGAACTCGACCGAGTGCTGGACGTGTCACCGGAGGAGCTGAACGAGCATCGCCTCGGGTTGAAGGCCGCCCGTCAGGACCGCCTGGAACTCATCCTGCGGACCACCGAGCGTCTGCTGGCCAGGATGAACGCGGCTGCCGATACGGCCAACGCGAAGGTGCTGCTGCACCCGGCCAAGTCCCCGGCCGTGGTGCAGTCGAGCAACCATGTCGCGACCTGCGTTTCCGACTTCCACGCGCTGCTCGGGATCGAGGCCGGTGGGCAGTCGTCGGAGGAGAGGCGATGGGCGCATGCGGCTGCGGAGGTGAGGGACAAGGCGCTTGAGGCAGGAGTCAAGGGTGTCGATACCGCCAGAAGCCTCGGCAGCGACACCCTCGACCGGGCCGGTTCGGTGACGGAGAAGCTCTCCAGTGGGATCGCCGAGCGAGTACGCCGTCGGCGCGGACGCGATGAAGAGCCCGACGGGAAAGGCTGAGCGGGCACCGGCCATCAGGTACGTGTGCAGCCGGCTGCGCCGCCAAGCGTAGGAGGCGTAGATACTTGTGAACTGAGTCAATGATTGCCATGCTTACCGGGATGCTTCTCACGGGGAGGGTGCCCGCCTTGCACGACCACCGCCTGGTCCAGACTGCCGTGATCGGTCAGAAGAACTCCGACCTCCCGATCATCCTGCCCATGGACGCATTCGAGCTGGACATCTGGCGCAAGAGGCACCCGGACTACACGTACTGGTGCGGACTGCAACTCGGTGGCTGCGGCGGTGAGCTGAGCGACCGCCGGTACACCAACAAGGTGTGCCACTTCGCCCACCAACCGGACGCCCCCGTCTGCCGTCGCAAGGCCACCGGCGAATCCAGTGCGGACCATCTCTTCATCAAGCAGGGCGTCCGGCGCCTGATGGAGGTGCGGAAGCTCAAGGGCAAGGTGCAGACATATGATCTCGGGACCGGCCCCGGAGACGCCGTCGATGTGTATCTCGCCGACAGCCGCCGTCGACTGCGCTTCCAGCTCAGCGCCGTGGACTACCGGACCTGGCGCAGCAGCGCCGAGGACCTCGGCGCGCAGGGCGGTGACATCGATTGGATCTTCGGCACCGAAGGGCCTGTCACCCAGCAGTTCCTCGGCCGGCAGGGCTACTGCCTCCGCGTGCGCTGCGAAACGGTCGGAGGGGAGCGGCGCGTGGACATCGGCGCCGAGGCCCGGGACCGTACGGTCGCCTGGACCCCGCTCGAGGACTGCACCCTGACGCCCTCCGGCATCGTCACGCCTCATGTCGAGGAGATCCGCCTGTCCCGGCCGCTGCCCAGGCCGATCGCTTTCCCCGTCCAGGGTTCGGTGGTGTTCGCACCCGTTCCGGGAGCCATGACGCCCGAGCGTTCGCCCTTCGAGGAGAACGGCAGACGACTCCTCCTCGCGGACGTGAAGCCGGTGGACGGCCCCATCGTCCGGACCGTTGTCTCCCTGCCGGGCGACACCGACAGCCCACCCGCCGAACACGTCTACCGCGTCTCCGAAGGTGCTCGCGTCCTGATGGCCGAGGACGGCGGCGGCTGGGCCGTCAAGGCGGACCGTTACCAAAGGCTCAACGCACACGAAGCCCAGCGCACGGGACTGTGGACCCCGCCTCCCGGGGGCAGCACCGAGCCGGTGGCCGCGACGGCACCTCGCCGCGAGCAGCCGGCGGGCAGGAATTCCGCAGGAGCGCCCACGGTGGCTCAGCCCTCGAAGAAGGCATTGAAGAGGGCAGCGAAGAAGCTCTCGGAGAAGGTCTCGGAGAAGGCGCAGGCCCCTCGCGGCCCCAGCACCCGGCCCAAGCAGGTGAACGCCCTGCGCGAGGCTCTCAGGCAGAGCGCCCGCCGGGGCCGTACCACAACGTGGGAAGAGCTCGCCCGGACCGTCGGTCGCGCACTCGACACCTGCACGACCGAGGACCGGATCTCCCTGCTCCTGGACGTGGATCAGCCGCTGTGGGAGAACGTGCCGGTGCTATCCGCGCTCGTCAGGGAGAACGGGGCGCCCCCGTCGTATCTGCCGCGGCTTCTTTCCCGGCTGGGCGTTGCTGACTCCGAGCGCTCGTCGCAGATCACACGTTGGGCCGATGTGGAGGCCGACCGGGCCTTCGCCGCCTACGCGAAGCCCGCACGCCTGATGAGGCCTCGGCTGTCGCTCAGGCCCGAGCGGCGCGTGCCGCAGCAGCGGGAGCAGGAGACCGCACCGCAGCAACCCACCAAGACCCGGACCGCCCCGGCCGTGAAAGAGCCCAGGGCGGAGCCGAAGGTCCAGAACCCAGATGACACACGGCGCGTACGGGCGCTCGTCACGCGACTCGACGCGTTGATACCCGGGCTGGGTAAGGACGCCCGCAGACCGGCGATCAGGGCTCTCGGTCGTGCGGAAGCCTGGCTCGCCTACCGGGAAGGTGAGAGGCGGCCCCAGGGGCAGCAGCAGAAAAAGGTGGCGTGTGAGACCCCGGAGTTCGTCGTCAGTCTGCTGGAGTACACGCTTCGGGAAGCCGAGCGGGGGCGCGAGTCCGCAGGGGTGCAGGGACAGCGGCGTGCGACAGCTCCCGCAGCTCCGCACCGGTCTGCCGAGCAGGCGAAGGCGGCTGCGGGAGACCCGGTGGAGTGGCTGACCAGACAACTTATCGGTGTGGCGGCCCTGGGGCAGACCATTCCGGCCCTGCACCTGGACGGGGGCGTGCGCCGACCCGATCTGCGGCAGCGGATGGAATCGCTGGACAGTCAGCTTCCGCACGACGTGCCGGTGCTCTCGGCGCTCGTGCTGGGAGCGGACGGCGGGCCCGTCCCCTTCTTCCGCGACGTACTCGGTGCTGCGGGTCTTGCGGTTCCCTCGACCGATGAGGCGTTGCGCAGAGTATGGCGTCGCGAGCAGGAACGGGCCCACGCCGCCTACGGGAACCCGCCTAGAGAGCTGCCGCCCCGCCTTACCCCCGAAGCGAGCTCCTGGGAGGGAGCGGGAGTCCAATGATGCGCAGCAGGGCGATTCTCGTCCCGACGATCCGGAACGCAGGGTGACAAGATGACGCCGTTTTCCGGCAGGACTGCCCTCGACCTCCTCGACGCCCATCTGGAAGACCTCCGGGACGGAGCGGATCTTCCGCTGCTGCCGGATGGACTCGACGGTCACGCCGTCGATGAGGCGGGCGACCCCGTTCACCGGGCTCTCGACCGGCTCAAGGGCTTTTCGCGGCAGCCCGGGGACGTCTTCACGCAGGAAGTCGGCGGAGGAGTTCCGCACGCGGCTGTGCCCTTGGAACGTGGCGGCCGTCCGGCTGCTCGGCGACCCGTACGTCTTCGTGGCCACAGGGCCTCGCTCGCACGAGTGCTGGGCGCACGACGTGCCGGCGGTACCGCACCGCTCGGTCCGTGACCCGCGCGGGTGGGTCCGACTGGATCCGGACCGCACCAACAGCGCTCGCGACAGCGTGCCCGCTTACCCCTTCGATCCGCCTGTCGCATCAGAGCCGGCCGATCACCGTGCACATGAGCCGAGTGCCTCGGACACTTCGTGGTGGGTGCGTGGTACCCGGGCCGTCACGGTCAGCTCCCCGTCGGGACGACCTTGGTAGAGCAGTCCGGCAAGCTCTACCGGCAGGTTGGAGTTGCCATTGATGGAAGCGCCGCTGACCGCGTAACCGTCGCTGTGACCTGTCATGTTCCGTCCCCCGATTGGATCACGGTCGCAGGATAGGGGAGGGCGTGTTCTGCCGTCGCACGGACGTGCCCTATATGCAAAGGAGTTGATCCGCTGCGTCCGGTGACCGCTTCGAGCGCCGACCCGATCCGGGCCGGGCCGCAATGCGCGCGCCCGGTCCGGATCGGCGACGGTCAGGCGGTTTGAAGCGATCTGTCGGAGCCCGCCTCGGCCGGTGCGACGCCGAGGATGTCCACGGCGTGGTAGTACGTCCAGGCCGTGGCGTTGCACGACGTCAGTGTTGCGCCGGAGTAGGCGGCGCATACGCGCTTGAGGTCCGAATAGAACGCGGAGTCGATGCGTGCTTTGTTGGCGGAGAAGGTGCCGGCTGCCTTGTAGTTCCGGTAGCCGAAGTCGTGGCGGGCGCACGCCGTTCGGAAGGGGAAGCCGAACGGGTTGTCGGGGGAGGTGCTGCAGTAGTCCGTCCCCCAGTCGAAGCCGTACGCGGCCCATGCGCCCTGGTTGTTGCGGGCGGAGTTCCAGGCGTTGTAGCTGGAGACGCTCGTCTGGGTCCAGGAGCTGAGGACCTGGGGCTTGTCCGCGGGTGCGGCCGAGGCGGATGCGGCGGGTATCAGGGCGAGCGGGAGCGACAGGGCGACTGCGGCGATCAGGGTGGCGAAGCGGCGACGCATGAGCAACCTCCGTGGGATGAAAGAGAGCTGTGGTGGCCGTGCTCCTCGCGGGTCGCACGAGGCCGCTCCAGAATGCCGCCATGTACCTGCCATGCCTAGCTGTTTGGCCGACCGGACGCCAAGAGTTGGCGCACTGGTCGGGCAGCAGTCACGGGGACTACCGGGCGCGTGCGGGAGCCCGGCGCAGAGGAGTGCTCCGGCCGCTCCGGACGTGATCGCTCACAGCCTCAGGCGCCGTTCGAGCCGCCGTGGCCCGTCGCCGCTCTCGTCGCCTCGTCCGGCTTGCGCCGCATCGCGGTCAGCAGGGTGACGACCGTGCCGGCGACCGCCCAGGCCGAGAGCACCAGCAGGGGTCCGGTGACCGCGTTGCCCTTGAAGTACGCGATCGAGCGGGCCACCCAGGTTCCCGCGCCCGGCGGCAGGGCGGGGCCGATCGCGCGCCAGAAGTCCGGCAGCATCGGCAGCGGGAAGGCGCCGCCGGCGCTCGGGTTGCCCGCGATCACGATGATCAGCACGGCCAGGCCGATGCCGACGATGCCGGTGAGCGCCTCCAGGGCGAGTGTGATCATGCCGACCGAGAAGACGACCAGGGCGCCGAGCCCGGACAGGGCCCACACGCTGCCCGGGAGTGCGCCGAGCACCGGTCCGACGATGACCGCGCCGCCGATCCCGCCCGCGATCGAGTACAGCGCCATGACTCCGGTGCGGATGAGCGCGCGCTGCCGGTTGGCGGGCCTGGTGCCCGCGCTGATCGCCAGGATCGAGGCGCAGAGGTAGCCGCCGACACACCAGCCCACGACCAGGTAGAAGGACGACAGGCCGTCGAAGTCCTCCGGGGAGGCCGGGGCCACGTCCACGGCTCGCACCGTGCGCTGCCGGGGCTCCTCCGCCCTGGCGATGATCCTGACCAGGCTGTCCGCCAGTACGGTGCCGCCGCCGGAGGCGACGAGGACGGTGTCCGTCCTCCCGGTGGGGCTGACGACCAGGGCACCGTCGATGTCGCGGTTCATGATCTGCCTGCGGGCCTCGGCCGCGTCACTGACGGCGCGCGGGTCCAGCGGGCCGCCCGGGAGGTCGTCCAGCTGGGTGACGAGCTGCCCGGACATCTGCTGCGGGGCTACGACACCGAAGGGGACGTCCGTCGGGTCGGGCTTGTGCAGCGCCCCGACGTACGACGCGATGAACAGCAGCTGCAGCCCGAGCACGCCGATGACGAGCAGTGCGGCCCGGGTGGTGACGGCGTTCTTCACTTCACCGGCGAAAGTCATGCCCCCACGGTCCGGGCGGTCCGCCGTTCACGCAGGCGGGGCGGGGCCGAATGGCCCAGGGGGGACAGAGGGGCCGACACGGGCGCCGGAGGTGACGAAGCTCTCGCCGCGAAGGGATGTGTGCGGTTCGGAGGCCGATCTGGACCAACCCTCCTGCCGAGCAAAGGAGGTGACGGTGAGACAGCTGTTCCGGCCATGCCAACGACATTCCGTAATCCGTTCACGCGTTCGAATCATGTCGCCGACCTGCGGTGATGGAGCTAAGGTAATCGAACGAGCGTACGATAGACGTATCGGGTGAATGGGTTAAGTGGGGTGAAGTGATGGAGGTGCGACATGGCGGGCTTCGCCCATCTGCACGTCGCGTCCGGTTACTCCGTCCGCTACGGCGCAGCCCATCCCGAGCACCTCGTCCGGCGGACCGCCGAGCGCGGTATGGCGGCGGTCGCGCTCACCGACCGGGACACGGTCACCGGGGCCGTACGGTTCGCGCGGGCCTGCGCGAAATCCGGCGTCCGGCCGGTCTTCGGCGTCGATCTGGCGGTCGAGGCCATCGCACCACCGCCCCCGGCACAGCGGCGTCGCACCCCGGCACGCGGCGGCGCGCACGTCGTCGAGCCGCCGCTGCGGTTCGTGCTGCTCGCGCAGAACCGGGCCGGATGGGCGCGGCTGTGCCGCATCACGTCGGCCGCGCACGCAGGTACCGCGTCCGGCGCGGCACCGGTGACGGTGCCGTGGGAGGCGCTGCGCGAGCACGGCGGCCCCGGTCTGATCGTGCTGCTCGGGCCGCTCTCGGAGCCGGTACGGGCACTGGCGGCAGGCCGGGAGGACGTCGCCGTGAAACTGCTGGCGCCGTGGCAGGAGATCTTCGGGGACGGCGTCCGGCTGGAGGCCGTCGCGCAGAAGCGTTCCGGCCTCGGCCCCGGATCGCTCCGCCTGGCCGCCCGCACCCTGGCGCTGGCCGACCGCACCCGCACCACCGCCGTGCTGTCGAACGCCGTCCGCTACGCCGACCCGGACCAGCACCGGCTCGCCGACGTCCTGGACGCCGCGCGGCTGCTGCGGCCGATCGACCGGCGCCGCCTGGACAGCGGGCAGCGCTGGCTCAAGGACGAGGGCGCGATGGCGGGCATCGCACGGATGATCGCCGAGTGCGCCGGAGCCGACCCCCGGCGGGCCGCCCGCCTGCTAGCGGACACCGCCGCCACCGCCGCCTCCTGCGCCGTCGACCCCGTGGCGGACCTCGGGCTGGGAACGCCGCACTTCCCGGAACCGGAGGTGCTCGGCGCCGGGAACCGGACGGGCGGAGCGTCGCAGTTGCTGCGCAGGCAGTGCGAGACGGGTATGGCCCGACGCGGCCTGGACCGGGACCGGGCGGCGCTCGACCGGCTGGACGAAGAACTCGGCGTGATCGCGGAGCTGACGTACGACTCGTACTTCCTCGCCGTCGGCCAGGTCGTCACCGACATCCGGGCCAAGGGCATCCGAGTCGCCGCCCGCGGCTCGGGCGCCGGGTCGATGGTCTGCCACGCGCTCGGCATCGCCACCGCCAACCCGCTCGACCACCACCTGCTGTTCGAACGCTTCCTCAGCGTGCGACGGGCGTCCCTGCCGGACATCGACATCGACGTGGAGTCCGCCAGGAGGCTGGAGTGCTACGACGCGATCTTCGACCGGTTCGGCAGGGAACGGGTGGCGGTCACCGCGATGCCCGAGACCTACCGGGCCCGCCGCGCCCTGCGCGACACCGGCCTGGCCCTGGGGATCGCGCCCGCAGAAGTCGACCGGATCGCCAAGAGCTTTCCGCACCTGCGGGCCTGTGACATCACCGGTGCGCTTGCCGAGCTGCCCGAACTGCGGCAACTGGCGGCCGAGGCGAACCGGTACGGACCGCTGTGGGAGCTCGCCGAGGGCCTCGACTCCCTGGTCCACGGCATGGCCATGCACCCCTGCGGTGTGGTCATCAGCAACGCGACACTCCTGGACCGGCTGCCGGTGCAGCCGACCCCGCAGGGCGACTACCCGATGGCGATGGCGGCGAAGGAGGAGATCGAGGCGCTGGGCAACATCAAGCTCGACGTCCTGGGCGTGCGGATGCAGTCCGCGATGGCCCACGCCGTCACCCAGATCGAAGGAGCGACCGGCAACCACATCGACCTGGACGACCCGCAGCAGGTGCCGCTCGACGACGTCTTCGCGTTCAAGCTCATCCAGGAGAGCCAGACCCTGGGCCTGTTCCAGCTCGAGTCACCCGGCCAGCAGGACCTGCTGTCCAGGCTGCAGCCCCGCGACCCGCAGGACGTCATCGCCGACATCAGCCTCTTCCGTCCCGGACCGGTCGCCGGCGGCATGCCCGAGCGGTACATCGCCGCACGTCACGGCGGTACACCGCACTACGCCCACCCGGACCTCGAACCCGTACTCGCCGACACCTACGGCGTGACCATCTGGCACGAGCAGATCATCGAGACGCTGTCCGTGCTGACGGGCTGCGACCGCGCACTGGCCGAGATCGCCCGGCGGGCACTCGGCGACAAGAACCGGCTGCCCGGGATCAAGGACTGGTTCCATCGCCAGGCACGCGCTCGCGGTTACCGCGCGGAGGTCCTCGACGAGGTGTGGGGGACCGTCGAGGCCTTCGGCGCCTACGGCTTCTGCCGGGCCCATGCGGTCGCCTTCGCCGTACCGGCCCTGCAGAGCGCCTGGCTCAAGGCGCACTACCCGGCGTTCCTGCTGGCGGGCCTCCTCGAACACGATCCCGGGATGTGGCCCAAGCGCGTCCTCGTCGCCGACGCCCGCCGCCGCGGAGTGCCGGTCCTGTCCGTCGACATCAACCACTCCAAGGTGGAGCACATCGTGGAGCGGACCGACACGGAGCAGTGGGGGGTACGTCTCGCACTGTCCGCGGTGCACGGCATCAGCAAGGAGGAGTGCGTACGGATCGAGGAAGGGCAGCCGTACGGATCACTGTCGGACTTCTGGCAGCGGGCCCGCCCCGGCCGGCCGGTCGCCGAACGCCTCGCGGAGATCGGTGCCCTGACCTGCCTCCACGACGGCCGCCTCACGCGGCGCGACCTGCTGCTGCAGATCGCCGAACTCCACCGGGCCTCCCGCACCCGGTCCGCGGGCAAGGGCCAGCTGCCCTTCGACGCTGACGTGGCCGGCGGAGCGGAGCCGAGCGGCCTTCCGGAGATGACCGGGCGCGAGGCCCTGAGCGCGGAGCTGGGCACACTCGGCATCGATGTCTCCAGGCACCTGATGGAGCACCACCACCGCCTGCTGCGCGAGATCGGCGCGACCGACGCGGCCCACCTGGCCGGACTGCGCGCCGGTCAGCAGGTCCTCGTCGCCGGTGTACGGGCCTCCACCCAGACCCCGCCCATCGCCAGCGGCAAGCGCATCATCTTCGTCACCCTGGAGGACGGTGCGGGACTGGTGGACCTGGCGTTCTTCGAGGACTCCCACCCGGCCTGCGCGCACACCGTCTTCCACAGCGGACTGCTGCTGGTCCGCGGCACGGTCCAGGTGCGCGGCACCCGCCGCACCGTCGTCGGCACCATGGCCTGGGACCTGGACGAGATCGCCGCGGCCCGCCGCGACAACGGCCCCGAGGCCGCGCTCGCCCTGCTCGGCGCCGACCATCCGCAACCGACTCCCGCACAGCCGCAGCGCGCCCTGGTCAACGGCACCACGGGCGCCCGGCTGCACCCGTACGCCGACCTGCAACCCGCCGGCAGTCGCACGGCCGACCTGAAGAAGTTCGGCTACACGAGCCCGGGGAGCGCGGGATGACCACTCGTCAGCGGCACATCGCCCACCTCCATCTGCACGACGCGCTCACCGAGACCCAGTACGCCGACGTAATCGAACTGGTGTCCGGTATCACGCCTCACGTCCAGGCTGTTCCGCCCGACGCCGTTCAACTGGACCTTGCCTCGGCGCTCCGGTACTTCGACATGTCTCCCTACGACGTGGTCCAGTTGGCGAAGATCAGGATGAAGGCCCTGTACGGCATCGACAGCAGCGCCGGCCTCGCGGGCAACCGCATGCTGGCGGCCATGGCGGCCGACGCGTCCGCGCCCGGGCACACCACCTGGGTCCCTGCCGAGCGGGCCGCCGAATGGCTGTACCCCCGCCCGGTCACCGCACTGCCGGGGATCGGCCGCGCCACGGCGTCGACGCTCAGCAGATACGGCTTGCACACCGTCGGCCAGGTCGCCGACGTACCTCCGGCGACTCTGCAGCGCCTTCTCGGCGCCGGTCAGGCACGGCTGCTGGCCGAACGTGCCCGCGGTCACGACCCCCGTCCGGTCATCCCCATGGAGCCGGCGGCGTACCTGGTCGACGATCTCGTGCTCGACCGGGACTGCCTCGATCCGGCACGGCACCACCGATCCGTCCTGGGACTCGCCGACCGGATCGGCCAGCGCCTGCGCGGTGAAGGTCAGGTCGCCGCCCGAATCACCCTCACGGTGCGGTACGCCGACCGCAGTTCCACCACCCGCATGCACAAGCTGCCGGAACCCACCAACCACTCGCCCGCCCTCGTCGCAGCAGCTCTGGGCCTGCTGACCGCCCTCGGGCTGCAGCGCGCACGAGTCCGCGCCTTCGCCGTCCGCGCCGACGACCTGCTGCCGGCCGACGGTGCCTACCGCCAGCTCTCCCTGGACCACGGGGACGCCAGGGCCCGCGCCGCCGAAGCCGCCGCGGACCGGGCACGCCGGCGCTTCGGGGCGGGGGCCGTGCGGCCGGCGGCCCTCGCCGACTGACCGTGTGGGCTACCGGCATTTCTTTACCGACGCGTAACTTCCCCCGCTACCTTACTCGCGCGTAATTTGGCATGAGCACATAGAAATGCCAGCACATTCAGCTTGTGGTCCGGGCCACAGGGCGCACAGACATCGCAACTCCCTTGAGCCGCAAGGAGATCGCTCGATGCTGCCCTGGACCCGTGCCCTGCGTACCCCACGCGCACGCCGACCCCTCACCGCACTCTTCCTCGCCGTCGCCGTACTCGCCACCCCCATGGCGACCGCGACCGCAGCCACCCCCACGGAAGCCGCCGCCACGTCCGCCGCGTCCTCCCGTGGCTGGAACGACTACTCCTGCAAGCCCTCCGCCGCCCATCCCCGCCCCGTCGTCCTGGTCCACGGGACCTTCGGGAACTCGATCGACAACTGGCTCGTCCTCGCGCCGTACCTCGTCAACCGGGGCTACTGCGTCTTCTCGCTCGACTACGGGCAACTCCCGGGCGTGCCGTTCTTCAACGGCCTCGGCCCCATCGACAAGTCGGCCGAGCAGCTCAAGGTGTTCGTCGACAAGGTGCTCGGCGCCACCGGCGCACCCAAGGCCGACATCGTCGGCCACTCCCAGGGCGGCATGATGCCCAACTACTACCTGAAGTTCCTCGGCGGCGCCGCCAAGGTGAACGCCCTGGTCGGGATCGCCCCCGACAACCACGGCACCACGCTCCTCGGCCTGACCAAGCTCCTGCCGTACTTCCCCGGCATCGAGGACCTGCTCACCATGAACACCCCCGGCCTCGCCGACCAGGTCGCCGGATCCGCCTTCATCACCAAGCTCAACGCGGGCGGCGACACCGTGCCCGGTGTCCGCTACACCGTCATCGCGACCCAGTACGACGAGGTGGTGACCCCGTACCGCACGCAGTACCTGAGCGGCCCGAACGTACGCAACGTCCTGCTCCAGAACCTGTGCGCCGTCGACCTGTCCGAACACGTCGCGATCGGGACCATCGACCGCATCGCCTTCCACGAGGTCGAGAACGCGCTCGACCCGGCGCACGCCACCCCGACGGACTGCCTGTCGGTGATCGGCTGAGCCTGCCGGGTCCCCCGCGCGGCAGCGCCGCGCGGGGGACCCGGCCGTGAGCGGTCAGCCCCGGTGCGAGCCGGTGGCTGCCCGGCGGCGGACCGAGGCGAACAGGGCGCTCGCGCCGATCGCCAGCGCGGCGGCTCCGCCGATCGCCAGGTACGTGGTGCTGCCGCTGCCACCGGTCTCGGCGAGAGTCTCGTCCGCGGCGCCGGCCGGAGCGGCGGCGCTGTTCGGCTCCGGAGCGTTGGCCCCGTCCTCGTTCGCGTCCTCGCTCCTGCCCCCGTCGGCCGGGGCCGCCTCGGTGACCTTCGCGCCCGTCGCGGCGTCGCTGTCACCATGCCCGTTGTGCTCGACGGACGACTTGTCGGCGCCCTCGTCGATGTCCTGGTCCGACGGGGCGGAGGCGGCAGGGGCCGGGACGGCGGCAACGGAACCGCTGCCGGTCCCCTCGCCACCGAAGACCACGTCGGAGCAGGCGTAGAACGCCTCGGGGGAGTCCGAACGCTGCCAGACGGTGTAGACCAACTGCCGCCCCGAGGCCTGCGGCACGGTGCCGTCGAAGACGTACGAACCGTTCTCCAGCTTCGGGTCGGTCGCCTCGGCGAACGGCTTCTCCTGGAGGTCCGACCACTTCAGCGGCTGTGAGGGGTCGTAGCCGGCCTTGGTGAGGTACAGCTCGAAGGAACCCTTGTGCGGCGCGGTCGCCCGGAACCGGAAGGTGTGGCTGCCCGCCTTCATCGGAGTGGACGGCCAGTCCGCGCGCGGCAGGTCGAGCCCCTTGAACTTGTCGTTGCCCGCGCTGCACAGCTTGCCGTCCGGGATCAGCTCACGGTGCTTGCCCGCCGCGTTGGCGATGTTCACACCGTTCCAGTCGTACAGCGCCTGGGTGCCGCCCGCCGCGACCGCAGCCTGGCACGCCGCGGACTTCGGGCTCTCCGGCCCCTCCGCGAAACAGGCCGAGACCCGGCTCACCGGGTCGGTCAGCGAACCGTGGGCGGCCGCCGGGGCGGCGGACAGCCCGGTCAGCGCGAGCGGAGCGATGCCGAGCGCGACGATCGGGGCGAGCCTGCGGCGAGCGGTCTTGATGGCGGCCATGGTGGCGGTTCTCCTTCGACGGACGCGTCTGTGAGGGGACGGCACAGGGCCGAACGCCGGTGCGGCCCCCCGTACGAATGCCGCACCGACGGAACGGACCCCGTCCCGGTGATCAGCAAACTAGCCGCCGTCCAGGGCGGATCCAGCCGTGGAAAGCCGCAGGTGGCCATCGTTATGGCGGGCTTAAGGGACCGCTAAGAGAGGCCTCAGGAAGCGGGCGGGCGAGGTGCTTCGGGGGCGGGGGAGCGGTGAGGGCGCCGCACCGTACGGACCGAAGTTTCGTTCATGTTCGTGAACAAGAAACAAGGACGAGACCGTTGACGCGTCCACGGCAAACACTCTAGCGTCAGCAGAAAGCGCTTTCGTCTCGCGCTCTCCTCCTTCCCCCCATGGTCGGACGAGTCGACCAACCTGGAGACACGATGCATCTGAGACCTGTCATCGCATGCGTCAGCCTGCTGGCCGGCATGCTTGTCGCGCTGTCCGGCAACGCGGTGCACGCCGCGGGCACCGAGCTGTATGTGTCGCCCCACGGCACCGACAGCGCCGCCGGAACCGAGTCGGACCCCACGACGCTCACCTCGGCCATCAGCCGCGTCACTCCCGGCGGGACGGTCTACCTGCGCGGTGGGACCTACGAGTACTCGCAGACGGTCACCATCCCGCAGGGCAACGACGGCACCTCGGGCGACCGCACGGAGCTGTCCGCCTACCCGGGTGAGACCCCGGTCCTGAACTTCTCGGCCATGGCCGAGGAGACGACGAACCGCGGGCTCGCCGTGAACGGGTCGTTCTGGCACGTGAACGGAATCGTCGTCGAGCACGCCGGTGACAACGGGATCTTCGTCGGTGGCAGCAACAACATCATCGAGCGCACCGTGACGCGGTTCAACCGCGACACGGGTCTGCAGCTCTCACGGATCCTCTCCACCACCCCCAGCGACGAGTGGCCGTCCAACAACCTCATCCTGAGCGCGGAGTCGCACGACAACGCGGACTCCGACGGTGAGGACGCCGACGGCTTCGCCGCGAAGCTCACCGTCGGCCCCGGAAACGTCTTCCGCTACGCCGTGTCCCACAACAACATCGACGACGGCTGGGACCTCTACACCAAGTCGGAGACGGGGCCGATCGGCGCGGTGACCATCGAGGACTCCCTCGCCTACGGCAACGGCACCCTGAGTGACGGCAGTCAGGACTCGAACGGCGACCGGAACGGCTACAAGCTCGGCGGCGACGACATCGAGGTCGACCACGTCGTCCGGCGCAGTATCGCCTACGACAACGGCAAGCACGGGTTCACCTACAACAGCAACCCCGGGCACATGTCGGTGTCGGGCAACGTCAGCATCGACAACGCCGAGCGCAACTTCCAGTTCGACGACGGCACTTCGGTGTTCCAGGACAACGTGTCCTGCCGTAGCGGCGACGGGACGAACGACCGGACCATCGGTGACGTCGACGGTTCGAACCAGTTCTGGACCGGTACCAACGGGTCCCGGTGCTCCGACTACGCCGGTGCCCTGGACTGGTCGTTCGCCACGGACGGCAGCCTCGCCGTGACCTTCGGCGGAAATGCTGTGACGCCGTAACCGACTCCCGACCGGTCCGTCCTGTGGTGTCGGACGGACCGGCCGGGCCTCAACGGTGCCGTAACGGGGGTGTGCGACAGTACCGATGACCTTCGGTCAGATCTGCACGCCGGGCACCTTGTCCTCCACGACCACGCTCGCACGCGTACTGATCGGCGCGTCCGGCTTCGTCACGAAGGGCAGGACGCGGAAGTCGCTCGTCCACCGCTCACGGTCCACCGTGACCCGCACGTAGCCGCGCTGGCTGTTGAAGAACTTCATGTGCGGGTTCGCCGCGAGGAACGTCTCGCCCTGCGGCGTCATGTCCGCGCCGTCGCCGCCGCTGGTGACCGAAGTGCCCACGAACTCCGAACCGACGGTCGCCGAGGCCGGATCGGCGTAGTCGCGCTTCAGGTCCCACGCGTAGTTCTGGTGCCGGTCGCCCGTGATGACGACCAGGTTGCGCACCCCGCGGGTGTCGGCCTCGGCCAGCAGCCGGTTGCGCTCGGTGACATAGCCGTCCCACGGGTCCATCCAGACCGTCGTGCCGGGACCCGGGTCCTGGTCGGTCTGGCCCATCGGGGCCTGGTTGCCGAGGATCTGCCAGCGGGCGGACGAGCGGCTGAAGCCCTTGAGGACCCAGTCCCGCTGCCGGGCACCGAGCAGGGTCCGGGCCGGGTCGAAGCGCTCGGCGCAGTCCGCGGACGTACCGTCACCGCACGGCTGGTCGTCACGGTACTGGCGGGTGTCGAGCATGGTGAAGTCGGCGAGCCGCCCGTAGGAGAGCCTGCGGTACATCTGTACGTCCGGGCCGTTCGGCAGCTGGGTGCGGCGCAGCGGCGCGTGCTCGTACAGGGCCTGGAACGCGTCGGCCCGGCGCTTCAGGAAGGTCTCGGGGTTCTCGTTGTTCTCGGAGACCTCGTCGGCCCAGTTGTTCTCCACCTCGTGGTCGTCGAAGGTCATGATCCAGGGGAAGTTGGCGTGCGCCTCGCGCAGCGGGGCCTCGGACTTGTAGAGGCCGTACTGCAGCCGGTAGCGCGCCAGGTCGAGGGTCTCCGTGTGGAACCTGGGGTCGGTGGTAACGCCGCGCCTGTTCGTCCTGACGCCGGACTCGTACAGGTAGTCACCGAGGTGCACCACCAGGTCCAGGTCCTCCTGCGCCATGTGGTGGTACGCGGTGAAGTAGCCGTCCTGCCACGCCTGGCAGGACGCGAAGGCGAACTTCAGCCGACGGGGGGAGTCCCAGGGCGCCGGAGCGGTGCGCGTACGTCCGACGGGGGAGACGGCGGTGCCGGCCCGGAAGCGGAACCAGTACACGCGGTCGGGGGCGAGGCCGTCGACCTCGGGGTGGACGGAGTGCGCCAGTTCAGGAGTCGCGATCACGCTGCCGCGCCGTACGACCCGGCGGAACCGCTCGTCGAGCGCCACCTCGTACTGAACACGGACGGGTGTGGCAGGCATGCCGCCGAGGCCGTCCTGGGCGAACGGGTCGGGAGCGAGACGCGTCCAGAGAACGACCCCGTCCGACGTGGGTTCGCCCGACGCGACACCCAGGGTGAACGGGTCACCCTTCAGGGCGGGCGCGGCGAACGCGGACTGCGCGTCCCACGCCCCCGTCCCGAGCATCACCGCGGCGGCTGCGGCCCCGCCGAATCCGAACATCTGCCTGCGGGACACGGACATCGCGACCACGGGTCCTCCTCGGTTGCTCTGCGCCAACCTCGGACACGCTGCCGGGAGTTGATGTCATGCTCACGCGCAACGTATGGCCGGGGGCCGAGCGATGCGTGAACAGGACACCTATACGTCGAGCGACTCAGGACACCTGTACGGCGAGCGGCTCAGGACACCTGTACGTCGAGCGGCTCAGGACACCGCCCGGTAGCGCCGCTCCGGCCGCCCCGTCCCCCGTACCGCAACGACACCTCGGCCCGCCCCGTCTCCGCGAAGTACTTCGGAATGCGGAGGTACGGACTGCCGGTGCTCCCCGCGATCATCGCCGTCATCCTCGGCCCGGCCGCCGAACAGCAGGTGCGCCGCGCACTGCAGATCAGCGACGGCAGTGCCACCGGTCTGGTCAACACCCCGTTCGCCGTGACGGTGTACGCGATTGTCCTGCTCGTCCTGGTGTGGCCGCTGGTGAGGAAGCCGGTGACGAGGCTGCTGGTGAGGCGCAGGGCAGGCGCAGAAGTAGCGGGTGCTGTCGGCGGCGGCTGAGAGGATCGCGGGTATGACCACGATCGACTGGGACGCCGCTGCCGACTCCTTCGACGAGGAGCCCGACCACGGGCTCCTCGATCCCGCGATACGCCACGCCTGGGCGCAGCGGCTGGAGAGCTGGCTGCCCACGGCGCGCTCCGAGGTGCTCGATCTCGGGTGCGGTACGGGAAGCCTGGCGCTCCTCGTCGCCGGGCAGGGGCACCGGGTCACCGCCGTCGACCGCTCGCCGCGCATGGCCGAGCAGGCGCGGGCCAAGCTCGCCGGTACCGGCACCGAGGTGCTCGTGGGCGACGCGGGGCAACCCCCCGTCGGCAAGCAGCGGTTCGACGTGATCCTGGCCCGGCACACGGTGTGGCTGCTGCCCGACCCCGCAGCGGCACTGCGGCACTGGTTCACGCTGCTGAAGCCGGGCGGCCGGCTGGTGCTGATCGAAGGCGTGTGGGGCGGCGTGGGACTCTCCGCGGCCCGTCTCACCGGACTGCTCGCCCCGCACACGGAGCGCATCCACCACGAGCCGCTCTCCGGCGACGCCCGGCTCTGGGGCAGGGTGGTCGACGACGAGAGGTACGCCCTGGTGGCCCGCGCCGAGCCGGCACACCGGCACACGGAGGTCGTCGACGTCCATCTGATCCTGCGCCGCGGACCCGATGTACTGCTCGCCCGGCGGGCGGGCACGGGATACGCGGACGGGCTGCTCCACGCCCCCTCCGGCCATGCGGAGGACGGGGAGGACGTCCGGGAGGCGATGATCAGGGAGACGGCCGAGGAGATCGGCGTCGTCCTGGATCCGGACGAGCTGCGGGTGGCCCTGGTCATGCAGCACCGGGGGCCCGGAGGCAGTCCCAGGATGGGCTGGTTCTTCGAGGCGGAGTACGACCCGGCCAGGCCGCCCCGCAACGCCGAACCGGAGAAGTGCTCCGAGCTCGGCTGGTACCCGCTGGACTCGCTGCCGGACGACATGGTGGCGTACTGCCGTGCCGGCCTCGACGGGTACCTGGCCGAGGAGCGCTTCCTGGTCCACTGGCACGAGGACGGTGACCCGATCGGGTACGCGCCGGACGCGGAACGGCGCGCCGTACCGCTGCCGGTCTCCGTGGCCCCCACCGGCCGTGTCCACCACATCGAGCTGTGGGTGCCCGACCTGGCGGCGGCCGAGGCGGAGTGGGGCTGGCTGCTGGGCGAGCTGGGCCATGTCCCGTACCAGCGCTGGGCGCAGGGCCTCAGCTGGCGGCGCGGCGGGAGCTACCTGGTGGTCGCGCAGTCACCGGACCTGTCCGGCGACACGCACGACAGGCTGCGCCCCGGCCTGAACCACCTGGCCTTCCACGTCCGGGACCGTGCCACGCTCGACGCGCTGGTGGCACGCGCACCCGGGCACGGCTGGCGGCTGCTCTTCCCGGACCGCCATCCGTACGCGGGCGGCAGCGGGCACTACGCGGCGTACCTGGAGAACGCCGCGGGGTACGAGGTCGAGCTGGTCGCTCCCTGATCCGGCCCGATCCGAAGGGTTCTAGCTCAGGAGTTCCGCCAGGCCTCCGGTGCGGGCCAGCTGTTCCAAGTCGTCCAGCGCCCGCACGGCGGCCTCGGCCGCCACCGGGTCCCGGTCGGCCAGGCCGCTCTCCTCGAACTCGTCCTCGTCCAGCCGCAGCACGGACGAGCCGTCCGCCGACACCCACAGGTCGAGATCCAGGTCCTCGACCAGGAGTTCGGCGTCCCGCAGTACGGCAGGCCTGGTGATGTCGCAGTACCAGCCCTTGAGCTCCCCGCCGCCGGTGCGGACCTCCTTCACCGCGAACCACCGGTCGCGCCAGTAGTGCTCGGTGAAGACGTCGCCCGGCTCGAACCGTACGAAGCCGAAGTCCCGGGTGTGCGGGGCCGCCCAGGGGGCCCGGACCGTGATGCGGGTGCTGTCGTCCCGGACGAGGTCCGCCGGGTACCGGATCTTGGTGCTGCCCGCCTTGACCAAGGTGACGAACAGGGCGTTCTCAGGTGAGACGGTGGACATGCCGTACCTCCGTGGCGCAGATCTCGTAGCCGAACCATGTGTTGATCGCCAGCATCGGGCCGTTCCCGGCGTCGTTGCCGGTGTAGGCGTCCGTGTACCCGGCGGCCCGCGCCCGG
The DNA here is from genome assembly GCF_045207585.1 of Streptomyces sp. NBC_00887. Classification (NCBI taxonomy): domain Bacteria; kingdom Bacillati; phylum Actinomycetota; class Actinomycetes; order Kitasatosporales; family Streptomycetaceae; genus Streptomyces; species Streptomyces sp. NBC_00887. The sequence goes on along the minus strand of NZ_CP108788.1, from coordinate 1,654,597 downwards.
TGCAGCGAGTCGTTCTTCGCGAGCTTCGCCAGACCCCGGCCGCGGAAGGCGCGCCGGGTGCCGGTCATGCCCGACCAGTAGCGGGTCAGACCGTCGGTCTCCGCCACGCTGAACGCCGCCACCGCACCGTCCGCCACCACCACCGAAGTGAGGTCGTGGTCGAAGCCGGGCCGGTGCCAGGTCGTCCTCAGCCAGTCCTCGTAGTCGGTGAGTTCGGACGGGGTGTCGCTCGGCTCGTCCGCGGTCGTCTCGGCGTCCGCCTCGAACAGCGGGCGCGGGTCGTCCTCGAAGTCGGCGGCGGTGAGCAACTCCACGCCTGTCGAGGCCTTCCCGAGCGGAGGCAGTGTGCGGTTCGCCAGATCGAGATGGAGGAAGTGGGCCGGACGGCCCGCCACGTAGCCGCGCTTCTCCGCGAACGCCCGGTTGGCCGGTGCGTCGAGCACCCACGTGTGGACGGCGACCGCACCGACGCCGGCCAGATACTCCTCGGCGGTCCGCACCAGGAGCGAACCCGCCCCGCGCCCCATCCTGTCCGGACGGGTGTACGGATTGCAGAACCCCTGGCCCGGTTCCGGGGTCTCGTAGGCGATACCGACCTGCGCGGTCCCGATCAGCTCGCCGTCCTCCTCGGCGACCAGCAGCCGGAAGTGCTTGTCGGGATGGGCGTCGGCCAGGTCACGCAGGACCTGCTCCGGAGTCGTCACCATGTAGGGCAGGGCCGCCCGCCGCACCTGCACCCAGGTCCCCGCGTCGGCCGGCCGGAAGTCACGAACGATCACCGTCATGGGCCGGACGGTACGCGGAGCCCGAGGCACCCCGCCTCCGAATTTCCGGGGGGGCACCCCCGGACCGGTCACCTGGTTGGCGGCGGCGGGCGGCCGGTGCGGGAGAATCGGCCCGTGACCCTGACGATCGCCATTGATCCGGATTCCGCCACCGCCCCGTACGAGCAGCTGCGCACCCAGCTGTCCGAGCAGGCCAGGTCCGGCGCCCTGCCCGTCGGCTACCGGCTGCCGACCGTACGCGGCCTCGCCGAGGAACTGGGCCTCGCCGCCAACACCGTCGCCAAGGCCTACCGGGCGCTGGAGGCCGACGGAGTGATCGAGACCCGCGGCCGCAACGGCACGTTCATCGCCGCCGCGGGTGACGCTGCGGCGCGGAAGGCCGCGACGGCGGCGCAGGAGTACGCCGACCGGGCCAGGCGCCTCGGTCTGTCGCGGGCCGAGGCACTCTCGCTGGCCGAGGACGCCGTGCGGGCCGCCTACGGTCAGTGAACCCAGGAGCCCTGAGCCGCGAGGGCCTGGAGACGCAGGAACCCTGAGCCGCGGAGGCCCGGAGACGTGGGGTGCTCAGAGGTACAGGCCCTCGTCCGCCCTCGCGTCCTGCTTCGGCACGGAGGGGGGAACGCTGCCACGCCGCAGCGAGTACAGCTCGGCGAGCGTCGCACCCTCCCGGCCCAGGCCCTCCTCCGTACCCAGCCAGGACACCGACTCCGCCCGGGTCAGCGAGCCCACCTCGATCCGGGCCAGGCAGCGGCCCGGCCTGACGACCGCGGGGTGCAGCCGCTCCAGGTCCTCGTTGGTCGTCACCCCCACCAGGACGTTGCGCCCCTGGCCCAGCAGACCGTCCGTCAGGTTCAGCAGCCGGGACAGCGCCTGGCCCGCCGTGTGCTTGGCCTCGCCGCGGATCAGCTCGTCGCAGTCCTCCAGGAGCAGCAGCCGCCACCGGCCCTTCGCCGAGCCGTCGTCCTCACCGATCGCGATGTCCATCAGATAGCCGACGTCGTTGAAGAGCCGCTCCGGATCCAGCACGCAGTCGACCTGGCACCAGTCGCGCCACGACCGGGCCAGCGTGCGCAGCGCGGAGGTCTTGCCCGTGCCCGGAGGGCCGTGCAGCAGGAGCAGTCGGCCGGAGATGTCGTCCGGAGTGACCTTCATCAGCCGGTCCATGGCATCGGCCACCGGAGCCGTGTAGTTGGTGCGCACCTCGTCCCACGTCCCGGCGGCGATCTGCCGGGTGGTGCGGTGCGGGCCGCGACGCGGGGACACGTACCAGAACCCCATCGTCACGTTCTCGGGCTGGGGCTCCGGTTCGTCCTTCGCACCGTCCGTCGCCTGCCCCAGTACCTTCTCCGCGAGCTCGGGGCTGGTGGCCGTGACAGTCACGTCCGCGCCCCGGTTCCACCGCGAGATCAGCAGGGTCCATCCGTCACCCTCGGCGAGCGTGGCACTGCGGTCGTCGTCCCGGGCGGCCCGCAGCACCGTGGCCGCCGGCGGCAGCAGGGTCGCCCCCGACTTCACACGATCGAGGGAGGAACTGTGCGAGTACGGCTGCTCGCCCGTCGCGAAGCGCCCGAGGAACAGCGCGTCGACGACGTCGGACGGCGAATCGCTGTCGTCGACGGTGAGCCGGATCGGCAGAGCGGACTCAGGGTTGGCAGACATGGCGCCCATGATCCGGCACGGCGGCACCCCGTGCACCCAGGTTTCGCGAGCTGCTCCCGGCCGGTGCACACGGCACCCCGGCGCGGCCTCCCCCGAGGTCAGCGCGGCGCGCGCCCCTCGAAGTCACCCGTCGCGACCGGGACCGGGGCGGGCCGCCACCCGTCCCGCGCAGCGCGTACAGATGCGCGTCGTCGTTCGACAGGACGCGCACCGGATCGGGCCGGGCGTCGAGACTGCGGACCAGCCGCCGCTCCCACGACGCGGAGTGCCCCGCGGTGAGCCGCAGGTACTCCGCCTGACGGTGACCGGCCATCAGATACGCCTGCGGGCCCGCCTCCCGCAGCGCGGCGACCAGTCCGCCCACCAGGACCGGATCGCGGGGCGCGGCCGTCGGACGCAGGATGCCGGGGGAGAGTGCGGGCCCGGCCCCGGCCCCGCTGCCGTCGCTCAGCCACAACAGCCGCCCCGGTCCGCCGGGAAGCCCCTCCACGTACGCGACAGCTTCGGCCTCACCGCGAGTGATCCGTTCGAACGGGGCATCGCCGCCCGGCACCACGAGGAAGCCACCGGTCAGCGCGAGCCCCGCGAGGACGCGCCGACCGGGGCCGCGCTCATCCGGCCGAGCCGCCGAACCGGCGGCGCACCCGGCGCACGCCGCGTACGACCGCGAACCCCTTCGTGAGCGTCCGGTCCACGGCGAAGGTGCGGGTGACCGCCCGGCCCTCGACCAGTCGTGCGAACTCGGCGGTACCGGTGCTGCGGCGGACCGTCACCCGTTCCAGGGCGTACGGCCCCTGCCGGCGGTGTGCCAGGGCGTTGCCCACGGCGAGTGACTGCGCGAAGCCCGCCGCCCGAACCGCCTGTCGCACCCGGCGGCTGGAGTAGCCGTAGGGATAGGCGAAGGAGGCCGGGCGAGCGCCCAGTTCACCGGCGATGATCTCCCGGCAGCGCACGGTCTCGGCCCGCAGCCGCGCGTCGTCGAGCTGGTCGAGCTGGGGATGGGTGTGGCTGTGGCCGCCGATCTCCACACCCGCCGCCGTGAGTTCCCGTACCTGGCCCCAGTCGAGCATGGTGTCCGGGGCGCCGCCCTCGTCGTACGCACCGCGCAGCCATCCGGTGGAGACGAAGACGGTGGCGGCGAAGCCGTGTTCGGCCAGCACCGGCAGGGCGTGCCGGTGCACCCCCTCGTAACCGTCGTCGAAGGTGATCAGCACGGGCCGGGACGGCAGGGGCCGCCCGGAGCGCCAGCCCTCGCCGAGTGCCGCCGTGGTGAGCGGGGTGAAGCCTCGCCCGGCGAGGGTCTCCATCTGCGCCCGGAACGCGCCGGGCGACACGGAGAGTCCGTACGCGGCGGCGGCCGGACGGTGACCCACGGCGTGGTACATGAGGATCGGTACGGCCACGCTCACGACGGCTCACCCCGCACGTCGCGGCCCGGGGCGCAGGCGTCCTCCGCGTCCGGGTGCCGTTCGACGGCCGGTACGGAGAACGCCGCCCCGCTGCCCCGCGACCGGACGCTCCCCACGGCGTAGCCGCCCGCGGCTGCCAGCACACCGGTCACGACGGCGCCCGCCCGGCCGGCGCCTCCCGACCTGCCGAGCAACGCGTCCCGCACACCCCGCACCACCCCGGCCGGAAGCACCCGGGTGGTGTAGCGGCGCTCGGACTCGAGGCCCTTGCCCGCGCCGACGCTCCGGGACACGAGTGCCTTGGAGAGCCCCTCGGCGTAGCAGCGGGTACGGAAGTAGCGGAACCGCTCCCGTACCGCGGGGACCTTGTGGTGGATCACCGCGCGGTCGTCGATCAGCAGGACCGCGCGGGGCAGCGCACGGGCCAGCCGGATGCAGAGTTCCGTCTCCTCACCGCCCAGCGGCCGCTTGTCTCCGTCCCGCCCGATGCCGGTGGCGAAGCCGCCCGCGGCGTCGAACGCCGTGCGCCGGAACGACGCGTTGCCCCCGAGGACGTTGCGGACCCGGACCGTGCCGGGCGGCAGCCCCCTGTACGTACACCCGACGACCCAGTCGAACTCCTCGGGAAACCAGGCAGGCCTGCGGCCCGACGACCAGGCGGGCACGGTCCGCCCGCCGACGGCCATCACCCGCGGATCGTCGTAGCCCTTGTCGAAGTGGCGCAGCCAGTCCTCCTCGGCCACGGCGTCGTCGTCGAGGAACGCGACGATCTCCCCGCGGGCCGCGGCGATGCCGGTGTTGCGGCCGGCCGAGAGGCCGCGGGGGCCCGCGTTCGCGAGCACCCGCACCGCCCCGGACCGCCCCGGCTGCCCGTACTCCTTGCCCAGCCGCTCCAGCAGCGCCGGGTTGTGGTCCACCACCAGCAGGATCTCCCGGGCCGGCAGGGACTGCGCACGTACCGAGCCGACGGCCGCGAGGATGTCCTCCCAGCGGTCCTCGGTGTACACGCAGATGACCACGGAGAAGTCGCGCAGGTTCACAGCACCCGTCCCCGGCCGATGACCGCGGGCACGGCGGCCGCCCGGCGCCCGCCGCGGCGCACGCGCTTCTCCGTGAGGATCACCTTGAGCACCCGGATCCCGTCGCGCACGGCACTGAGGTTGCTCACGCCGTGGATCCGGTTGTACTCGTGACTCGGGACCTCCTGGACCCTGAGCCCGGCCTTGACCACCCGGATGTTCATCAGCGTCTCGATCTCGAAGCCCGTGCAGTCCAGGGTGATCCTGTCCAGGCAGTGCTTCCAGAAGGCGTTGTAGCCGTAGCAGAGGTCGGTGTAGCGGGCCCCGAACTTGCGGTTGACGACGGTGCACAGCGCCCAGTTGCCGAACTTGCGGACCGGCGTCATGTCGTCCGTTCCGCCCCCGTTGGCGAAGCGGGAGCCCTTGGCGAAGTCGGCGCCGCCGACCAGGGCCGAGACGTAGCTGACGATCTCCTCGCCGTCCGCCGAACCGTCCGCGTCGACCATCACGATGATCTCACCGGTGCAGGCGGCGAAGCCGCTGATCAGGGCGTCACCCTTGCCCTTGCCGACCTGCTTGACGACCACGACGTCAGGGCGCAGCTCACGGGCCACCCTGATCGTGTCGTCGGTGGAATTCCCGTCCACGAGCACGACCTCATGAATCCAGTCGGGCAGGGTCTTGAACACATAGGGAAGATTCTCCGCCTCGTTCATGGCGGGGATCACGACACTTACCGGCGGCGCTATCGCGAGATGCGAAGAGATCGGTCGGTATTCGCTCTCCATTCGAGCGACTTCGGTCTCTTCGGCGGTCGATCTGATCGAGGAAGGCAGAACTGAACTCATGAGTCTTTTCCCTCTCGTCCGGTGGACGGCCCGCCCCCGGGCAGTCCGGATAAAGGTCCGGTTCGAAAGGGGGGTTCTCACCCCGGCCATGACGGCATGGCACGCCGAGCCGGCTGGATGAGCTGGCGCAACTGGCCGCACGGCGGCCGACTCGACTGAGTACGGCCGCTGGGCACGGCACCCCCCTACCGCGCCCCGCCCGGTATCCACCGCGGCTGCCTGAGCCCTCCCCTGGAGCCGCCTTGCGTGATGGACCGTTGCGGGTGGATGTACGACGGTATTAACGAGTGGAACTATATGGCAAGACCTCCCATGAGGTCTCGCTTTTTCCGGTTTTTTGCCCGACTGTCACGCTCGCGCGCGGAATTGGGACTTCCTATTGCTTCGGCCTTTCCGGGTCTTCGGAATCCGGGACGACAGAAAAATGATCAGCGCAGCGACGGAAATGATCAGAACGGAATTCCGCGCTGACCTGCTGTCCAGTGCGGTCAGCGCCTGCGCCGCCAGGAGATTGACGGCGAGGGACCCCGAGACCGAGACGACCAGCCGGCTCGTGCGGTCCATGCCGGGCAGCCACGCGGAGAGCGCGGCGGCCGGGGTTGCGAAGAGGTGATAGAGCGCGAAAGGGGCGCGCAATGCCGAGCCGAAGTCGCTGAGTGCCAGCACGGCGCCCACCCCCGCCACCGCCACGGCGGCACCTGTCGCAACAGGCGGCACATCTGTCCGAACTGACCCTGTCTCACTACTGATGATCCGCATTGGCGACTTTGCCCCCTGTGCGCCGGATGCCGGATTTCAATGTGACGTAACGCCAGGAGGGCGTCAAGAAGCACTTGCTGAATGGTCTTGGCATGGACACTTCCGGAATCGCGGCCGTGACTGCTACCACGGAGTAGGCAGAGATCCTGCCCAAGGAGGTTCCATGAAAATGTCCAGACTCGTGGCGTTCTCGTCCTCTCTCCTGCTCGGCACCCTTCTCGCTCTGGCAGGGGCCGGTGTCGCCAACGCCGATGAATCCGCAGCCGCGGTCGACTACGTGGCTCTCGGCGACTCGTACTCCTCCGGCGTGGGCGCCGGCAGCTACGACGGCGCGAGCGGCAACTGCAAGCGCAGCACCCGGGCCTACCCGGCCCTCTGGGCCGCCGCCAACGCGCCCGCCTCGTTCTCCTTCACCGCGTGCTCGGGAGCGCGTACGGCCGATGTCACGGCCGGTCAGCTCGGGCCCGTCAACTCCTCGACCGACCTCGTCTCGATCTCCATCGGGGGCAATGACGCGGGCTTCGCCGACGTCATGACCACCTGCGTCCTGCAGTCGGAGTCCACCTGCCTGAGCCGGATCGCCACCGCCCGTTCCTTCGTCGACTCGACCCTGCCCGGCCGGCTCGACTCCGTGTACTCGGCGATCAGCGCCAAGGCACCCGCCGCCCGTGTCGTCGTCCTCGGCTATCCCCGCTTCTACAAGCTCGGCGGCAGCTGCCTCGCAGGTCTCAGCGAGAAGGAACGCGCCGCCATCAACAGCGCTGCCGACTACCTCAACGCGGCCACCGCCAAGCGGGCCGCCGACCACGGCTTCACCTTCGGTGACGTCACCTCCACCTTCACCAACCACGAGATCTGCTCGGGCAGTGCCTGGCTGCACAGTGTGAACTGGCTCAACATCGGCGAGTCCTACCACCCCACCGCCGCCGGGCAGTCGGGCGGCTATCTGCCGGTCTTCAACTCGACGGCCTGACACCGCCCGTAGTCGCGCAGCTCAACCGGCCCGGCCGTCCGCCGGGGAGGAGACCCCGCCCTTCGGGGTCTCCTCCATCCGCGGCACTCGGTGACCGCCCGTCAACCTCCGTATGCATGTACGTAATCCCGCAACCGGGATACGCGAGTGTCATCGCGGGGCGATAGGGTTAACCTGCCCGGGCCGGGTGCCCTCGTACGGGTGGGGAGTGACATGGAACAGATAACGGTGCGCAGCAGGGCGCGTGTACCTGCCATTACATGTGGGAGCAGTGCGACCAGTTCGCGCCTCGACCGCCATCTCGCAGTGCTGGGCGGCCCCGCCGTTCCGCAGCGTGAGTCCGCGGAAGCGACGCTGCTGATGCTCGAGCTCACCTCGCGCGACGCCGCGCACACCCGCAGGAGCAGGAGCGCGCGTGTCTCGCTCTTCGCGCCGCTGCGGCGACTGCGCCGTTCGCTCTTCGGCAGCCGCCGCTGACCGACGGCCTCTCACGACCGGTCCGGCCCACCGCTCAGGGCCGTGCCCACGATCACTCCGTCCCGGCGCAGTGCTGCTGTCTGCTCGTCCGTCATTCCCAGGGCCCGCAGCGTTGCGTCGGTGTGTTCCCCCAGCGCCGGTACGGCACCCATCGGCGTCTCCGCCCCGCCCGGCAGTGTGATCGGCGGCAGCAGCGTGCGCAACGCGCCGACCGGTGAGGCCACTTCCCGCCACCGGTCCCGTGCGGCCAGCTGGGGGTGGGCCGCCACGTCCGCGACGGTGTTCAGCCGTGCGCAGGCGATACCCGCCGTGTCCAGCCCGGCGAGCGCCTCCGCGCCGGTCAGCCGCGCGAGAGCCTGCCCCACGACCGCGTCGGTCCGCTCCCGGTTCGCCGTCCGGGCGGTGTTCGTCGCGAAGTCCGGATCGTCCGCGAGCTCCGGCTGCTCCAGCACCTGTTCGGCGAGGCGGCGCCACTCCCGGTCGTTCTGTACGGAGAGCAGCACCTGTTCCCCGTCCGCGGTGCTGTAGGCGTCGTACGGGGCGATGATGGCATGCGCGAGCCCCGTGCGCGCCGGGGTATCACCCCCGTACATCCCGTGGTGCAGCGGATGCCCCATCCACTCGGCCAGCGAGTCCAGCATCGAGATCTCCACCGGACCGCCGCGTCCCGTGGTGGCGCGCCGCAGCAGCGCCGCCAGCACACCGGAGAAGGCGTACATCCCGGCCGCGATGTCGGCGGCGGGAATCCCCGCCTTCACCGGCTGCCCGGGGGTTCCCGTGACGGACACCAGGCCGGCCTCGCACTGGACGAGCATGTCGTAGGCGCGCTTGTGCGCGTACGGCCCCTCGGCGCCGTACCCGGAGATGTCCACGGCCACCAGACGCGGATGTGCGGCACAGAGGGCGGCGGCGTCCAGCCCGAGCCGAGCGGCCGCTCCCTGCGCCAGGTTCTGGACGAACACATCGGCGTCCGCGACGAGGCGGCGCACCACGGCCAGCCCGCGTGGGTCCTTGAGATCGATCGCGACGGACTCCTTGCCGCGGTTACACCAGACGAAGTGGGAGGCGAGTCCGCGCGCAGCGGTGTCGTAGCCGCGGGCGAAGTCCCCGCCGTCGGGACGCTCGATCTTGATGACCCTGGCGCCGAGGTCGGCGAGCTGGCGGGTGGCGAAGGGGGCGGCGACGGCCTGCTCGACCGCGACCACGGTGATGCCGTCCAGGGGGAGGGGCTGAGTGCTCATGAGCACCGTGCCTACCTTGTACGCGGCACTTCTGTCATCCCGTCCGCCCACGCTCACGGGCGCTGGTGGTTCAGTGCGTGCCCCGTGCGTACCTGCGCACGGTCAGCGGGACGAACACGGCGAGCAGGACGGCCGCCCAGGCCAGCGTGCCCGCCACCGGGTGCGCGACCGGCCAGGCGGCGCCCTCGGCCGGGGCCGCGTTGCCGAAGAGGTCGCGGGTGGCCGAGGCGAGGGCGCTGATCGGGTTCCACTCGGCGACGGTGCGCAGCCAGCCCGGCATGTTGTCCGTCGGGATGTACGCGCTGGAGAGCAGCGGCAGGATGAAGGTGGCGCTGCCCAGCTGCCCCGCGGCCTCCTCGTTGCGGATGACCAGGCCCAGCCAGTAGCCCGCCCAGGACGTGGCGAACCGGAACAGCAGCAGCAGCCCGTACGCCCCGAGCGCGGCGGCCGGGCCTCCCTCGATCCGCCAGCCCGCCGCGAGTCCGACGAGCATCAGCGGGATCATGCCGACGGCCGTGGTCAGCACCTCGGCGGCGGTGGAGCCGAGCGGCACGGCGGCCCGGCTCATCGGCAGCGTACGGAAGCGGTCCATCACCCCGCGGTCGCAGTCCTGGGCCGCCTGGAACATTCCGGTCATGAGGCCGTTGGCCGCCGTTGCGGCGAGGAGGCCCGGCACCAGGAAGGAGCGGTACTCCTGCCCCGGGACCGCCAGCGCGCTGCCGAACACGTAGCCGAAGAACAGCAGCATCGTGATCGGCATGGTCTGCGTCAGGATCAGCACGCCGGGCGCGGCCTTGATCTTCTGCAGGTGGCGTCCCACCATGGCCAGGCCGTCGGCCGCCAGGGAGCCCGTGGGGGCGTGTGCGGGGGCGGGTGCAGGGATCCGCTCGTGGACCGGGGTCGTCGTGCTCATGCTGCCGGCTCCTTCGGGGCGCGGACGTCGCCGCGGTCGGTCAGTCGGAGAAAGGCCTCGTCGAGGGTGGGCGGGCGCAGGCTCGCATCGATCACCGGGACACCCGCGGCGTCCAGTTCGCGGACGATGCGCGGCAGCGTGAGCGTGGCGTCGGACGCGACGACGCCGATGGTGCGGTGCTCGTGGTCGAGCGTCGGTTCGGCGCCGGTCAGCTGGTCGAGCACCGCCGCCGCGGCCCAGAGCGCCGACTCGTGTGCGACGACGACCTCCGCGTAACTGCCGATGAGGGACTTGAGTTCGGCCGGAGTGCCCCGGTGGGCGGCGCGGCCCCGGTCGATCAGCACGATGTCGTCGGCGAGCTGATCGGCCTCCTCCAGGTACTGCGTGGTCAGCAGGACGGTGGTGCCGCGCCCCGCCAGTTCGCGTACCGCCTCCCAGATCTGGTTGCGGCTGTGCGGGTCGAGGCCGGTCGTCGGCTCGTCCAGGAAGAGCACCTGCGGGCGGGTGAGGAGTCCGGCGGCGAGGTCGAGGCGGCGGCGCATGCCACCCGAGTAGGTGCGGGCGGGGCGGTCGGCCGCCTCGGTCAGCCCGAAGCGTTCGAGGAGCTCGTCGGCGCGCGAGCGGCCCCCGGCCCCGGAGGCGGAGCAGCCGCGCGAAGAGGCGGAGATTCTGCCGCCCGGAGAGCTCGCCGTCGATCGAGGTGCTCTGCCCGGTGACCCCGATGGCCGCGCGCACGGCGGCGGCCTCGCGGACCACGTCGTGGCCGGCGACCCGCGCGCTGCCGCCGTCCGGGCTCGTCAGCGTGGTGAGCAGCCGGACGGCGGTGCTCTTTCCGGCGCCGTTCGGCCCCAGCACACCGCAGACGGAGCCCTCGGCGACGGCGAGGTCGAGCCCGCGCAGGGCGTGGACGTCTCCGTAGTGCTTCTCCAGACCTTCACTAAGTACAGCGTACGTAGTTGTCATGGGCCTACCGTAGCGCACTACGTACGGTGTACGTAACTACGATGGTGAGCGAGGTGATGACCGATGGCGGGGCGACCCCCTGTACCCGAAGTGATCTGGGCGCGCCCCGAGCGGGCGGGCCGCGGGCCCAAGCCCGCTTTCAGCCGTGCGGACATCGCGGCAGCCGCCGTGCGTATCGCCGACGCCGAGGGCCTGGACGCGGTGTCGATGCGCAAGGTGGCCGCGGAGCTGGGCTGCGGCACGATGTCGCTCTACAACTACGTGCCGCGCAAGGAGGACCTGTACGAACTGATGCTCGACGCGGTCAGTGGCGGCTACGACCTGCCGGAGAAGCCGTCCGGCGACTGGCGTGCCGACATGACGGCGCTCGCGCGCCAGGCCCGCGCGATGATGCACCGCCACACCTGGGTGCCGCGGCTGATGTCACCGGTCTACGGGTTCAGCCCGAACGTGCTGGCCTACATGGAGTACTCCCTGAGCATCCTGGACGGGCTCGATGCCCGGTTCGGCGAGAAGATGGAACTCATCGCCATGGTCAACGGCGTGGTCACCACCTACACGGCCAACGAGATCGCCACGGCCGAACGCAGCCGCTCGCTGCCCTGGACCGAGGAGCAGGAGCACGCGGCCCGCACCACGTACCTGATCAGCCAGATCGCGACCGGCACGTACCCGCGCCTGGCGGCCGGGTTCGCCGAGGACTCCGGGCCGATCGATCTGGAGGGGGTCTTCGACCGGGCGCTGGGCCGGGTGCTGGACTCGTTCGAGCGGTAGCCGCCTGCCGGGGCCGGGGTCACAGCAGCGCGAACTGCCCCTCCGGGCCCTCCTCGTGGTGGTCGAGGACCGAGGCGGGCCGCCGAGCCGTCGCGGGCGCCGGGACCACCCCGGCCGCGCGTAGCGCGTCGCGGGTGAGAGCGGGCTGCGCCGAGAGCCGCTTCCGCAACGCCTCCTGCGCGGACCGCAGTTCACCCAACAGGGCGAGCACGGTGATCAGTTCGAGCAGTTCGGACGTCCACTCCTGCGGCCAGTCGCGCGGGCGCAGTGCCTCCAGGCCGTCCCGCCCGTCCCGGTCCGTGCGGCGCTCGAACCAGAGCTCCAGCATCCGCACGCCGCTCACCCGGAACTCCCACGCCCCGGCCGGAACGGGTGAGACGCGCCCCTCGCCCGGCCCTTCGCCGAGCGTGAGCACCTCGTCCTCGGGGTCGTAGCGCAGCGCGGACGGCCGGGGCGGTATCGAGGCCCGCACATAGGGCCGGCGCCCGCCCGGCAGCCGGGGACGCTGCCCGCCGCGCGCCCCGCGCAGCTGCAGGCGCAACAGCTCCCGGCCGAGCTCCACACCCTCGGCCCACAGGGTGCCGTCGGCGGGCAGCGGCACGAGACATCCGGCGGGGGAGGGGCGGGCGGCGGCAAGGGCCCAGGCAAGGACGGACTCCGGGCAGACCGGGGCCCCGTACCTGGCGCCCAGCAGAGCGGGCAGGCCCGGCGCGAGATTGGGCTCCCGGCCGCCGGGACGCCGGTAGAGCGGCCGGATCCGGCCCGGGCGGCCTGCGGGGGAGTGCCCGTCCGGCAGCAGCGCCGTCACGGACAGGGCGGGCCCGGTGTCCTGCGGTACGTATCCGTGCTCGACGGCGAAGACCTGGTGCCCGTCGGCGACCCGCCACAGCTCGGGACGGGCCGCGTCGAGCAGCCGCTGGTCGGGGATCAGCCACTGCTCGTCGAAGGGGCCGTGCAGGATCCGTACCGGTTCGGGGTACGGGCCCGGGTCCCGGGCGAACCGGCCCGTCGCGGTGGTGCGGCCCGGCAGCGCCGCGGCCGGGGTCAGGGGGCTGCGCGAGCGGCTGGACCGGAACAGCCGTTCCTGCTCGGCGCCCTCGGCCTGTACGAGCAGATTCCAGCGGGCCCTGAGGGAGGCCGCGTCCGGCGCGGTCACCCAGGGGCGCCCCGTCCTCAGGGGCCGCACCGACCAGGGCATGAGGTCGTCGAGCAGCGGGATCCCCTCGGCCCCGCCGGCTCCGGCCGCCACCCGTGCTGCCACCGTGTCGTCCTCCCCGTCGCCACGTCCGCCGCCCAGGGCATCGTAACGGCGGGCGGTCGGGGCGGGGTGGTCAGTGCGCTTCCACCGTCACGGAGAAGGAGAAGCGGTCCCCCCGGTACCGGATCCGCGCCACGTCCACCACCCGCCCGTCGTCGTCGTACGTCACGCCCGTGTAGTGCAGGATCGGGCTGAGCAGCGGGACCTGGAGCAGTTCCGCCGTCGCCGGGTCGGCGAGACGGGCCTCGACCGTGTCCGTGATCCGGGAGATCCGCACGCCGATCGCGTCGCGCAGCACCTTCGTCATCGGCCAGCGCTCGAGATCGGCCACGTCGATCCCGGCCGCGATGTCGGGACGCACCGCGTTCTCCGCCCAGTTGGTGGGCTCGCCCGTCCCGTCGTCGCAGCGCAGCCGCCGGTAGTCGACCACCTCGGAGCAGTCGGGGAAGAACTCGGCGAGATCGCCCGGGACGGGGGTGGCGCCATGGCCGAGGACGGTGGTCCGCTCACCCGACTGCTGGGCGACGATGGCGTCGATCGAACCCAGCAGCCGGACCGGCGACACCCGCCGGGCGCGCGGCTCGATGAACGTTCCGCGCCTCCGGTGCCTGCTGATCAGGCCCTCGGTCTCCAGCTCCTTGAGGGCCTGGCGCATGGTCAGGACGCTGACGCCGTAGTGCGCGGCGAGCTGCTCCTCGGTGGGCAGCCGCGGTGAGGCGTCCTGGGGGCGGCCCAGTATCGAGGCCCGCAGCGACTGCGAGACCTGGTACCACAGGGGCAGCTTCCGGTTCAGCACGAGGGAGTCGGGGGCGAAGGCGGGGGTGTGATTCACCTCGTTCACCTGGTTCATCCGGTTCACCTGGACTCTCTGGGCAGTGGCCGGCTTCGGGGTTTCACGGCCGGAAGTTGCGGCTCAGACCCTGCCACACGTCGTCGTACCCGTGCTGCAGATGGTCCGCGGCAGCGGCCTGCGCGGTCGCCGTGACCGGCCAGCGGGTCTCGAACATGAACGCCAGCCCGTCGTCGATCTTCTGCGGCTTCAGCTCTGCGGCACTCGCCCGGTCGAAGGTCTCACGGTCCGGTCCGTGCGCCGACATCATGTTGTGGAGCGAGCCGCCGCCGGGCACGAAACCGCCGGCCTTCGCGTCGTACGCGCCCTCGATGAGTCCCATGTACTCGCTCATCACGTTGCGGTGGAAGTACGGCGGACGGAAGGTGTCCTCGCCGACCAGCCAGCGCGGGGCGAAGACGACGAAGTCGACTCCGGCCAGCCCCGGGGTGTCGGACGGCGAGGTCAGCACGGTGAAGATCGACGGATCCGGGTGGTCGAAGCTGATGCTGCCGAGGACGTTGAAGCGGCGCAGGTCGTAGACGTACGGGGTGTGGTTGCCGTGCCAGGCGACGACGTCGAGCGGGGAGTGGTCGTACGTCGCCGACCAGAGGTTCCCGCAGAACTTGTTGACGACCTCGACCGGTCCCTCACGGTCCTCGAACGCCGCGACGGGTGCGAGGAAGTCCCGCGCGGCCGCCAGGCCGTTGGCGCCGATCGGGCCCAGGTCGGGGAGGACGAACGGCTGACCGTAGTTCTCGCAGACGTACCCGCGGGCGGTGGTGTCCAGGAGCTCGACGCGGAAGCGGACGCCGCGCGGGACGAGCACCACCTGGCCGGGTTCGGCGCGCAGCAGTCCCAGTTCGGTACGGACCATGAGGCCGCCGCGCTCGGGCACGATCAGGAGCTCGCCGTCGGAGTCGCTGAACACCCTGTCCGTCATGGAGGAGTTCGCACTGTAGAGGTGAATGGCCATTCCGGTGCGCTGCGTCGCGTCGCCGTTGCCGCCCAGCGTCCACAGGCCGGCCAGGAAGTCCGTACCCGGCGCCGGCTCGGGGAGCGGGTCCCAGCGCAGCCGGTTGGGGTCGGGAACCGCTTCGGCGAAGGGAGCGGTGCGCACGGCGCCGTTGTCGACGCGGACGAACGGGGGATGGGCCGCCGAGGGGCGGATCCGGTAGAGCCAGGAGCGGCGGTTGTGTGCGCGGGGTTCGGTGAAGGCCGAGCCGCTCAGCTGCTCCGCGTACAGCCCGAGGGGTGCGCGCTGCGGTGAGTTCCGGCCGTGCGGAAGCGCTCCCGGGACGGCCTCCGAGCCGTGCTCGTTGCCGAAACCGGCGCTGTACGTGAGAGTCTCCGCCGTCTTCCTGGCCTGTTCGGTGCCACTCATCATGCGCTCCCGTTGGAAGAGGAATCCCATGGATCCCCTGACGAAGAATCCTATGGACAACCGTAGGAATCGAAACGCCGCCCGTCAACGGCATACGGGGACCGCTGTGCCGTGTCCGTGACGGCCGACGCGGCGACGCGGTGGGACCGGGTGCGGCCAGGGTGCTGCGGCCGGGCGGGACCGGCTCGGCGGGTCCCCGGGGGCACGCACGGTGGATGAACACCCGGCCGGACCCACGGCATCATGGAGCCGTGCCCCATGCGAACACGAACCTCCGGCGCGTCCCCGTGCAGCAGCGCAGTGCCGACCGCCTCGCCCGGATCCTCGACGCCTGCGCCGGGCTCCTCGACGAGACCGGCTACGAACAGCTCTCCACCCGGGCGGTGGCCGACCGTGCCGGTGTGCCCATCGGATCCGTCTACCGGTTCTTCTCCAACAAGCGGGGGCTGGTCGACGCACTGGCCGAGCGCAATCTGGACCTCTACGCCGAGCGCATCGTGGCGCGCCTCGCGGACATCCCCACCGAGGACTGGCGGAGCGCCATCGACGCCGTACTCGACGAGTACCTGGCGATGAAGCGCTCGGTCCCCGGCTTCGCCCTCGTCGACTTCGGCCCCCCCGCGCCGGCCGGCGACCCGCTCGGCGAATCGAACCGCAGGGTCGCGGGCCGGCTGGCCACCCTGCTCTCCGGCCACCTCGGCCGCGACCCCGACACCGATCTGCTACGGACGGTACTGGTCTGCGTCGAGGCCGCCGACGCGGTGCTCCAACTCGCCTTCCACGCCGATCCGTCGGGCGACCCGGCCCTGATAAAGGAGACCCGCGTGCTGATCCAGGCCTATCTCGCGCGGGTCCTCGAATGACAGGTGGCGCCAACACCTCGCCAGCATCCGTACCGGTCGGTATGCTCGATCCGGCCGGGAGCTCGCACCCGATGTGCGGTCCGCGGCCCGACGGCGCATGCCCGTGCGCCACCGCTGTCGCCGCCCCGGGGAGGGCCCATGTCCCACGATTCCCGCACCGCTCTGCGTATCTGCCCGCTCTGCGAAGCCACCTGCGGACTCACCCTCACCATCGAGGGAACGACGGTCACCGGCGCCCGCGGCGACCGTGACGACGTCCTGAGTCAGGGCTTCATCTGCCCCAAGGGCGCGTCCTTCGGAGGTCTGGACGCCGACCCCGACCGGCTGCGCACCCCACTCGTGCGCACGGACGGCGTCCTGCGGGAGGCGACCTGGAGCGAGGCCTTCGACATGATCGCCGCGAGGATCCCGGCCCTGACCGAGGAGCACGGCAAGCAGTCGGTCGGTGTCGTCCTCGGCAACCCCAACGTGCACACGATGGCCGGCGGGCTCTATCCGCAACTGCTGCTCTCCACGCTCGGCACCCGCAACGTCTTCACCGCGAGCACCCTCGACCAGATGCCCAAGCACGTCTCCAGCGGCCTGCTCTTCGGCGATGCCAACGCCATCGCCGTACCCGACCTGGACCGCACCGCGCATCTGCTGCTGATCGGCGCCAATCCGCTCGAGTCCAACGGGAGCCTGTGCACCGCCCCCGACTTCCCGGGCAAGCTCAAGGCGCTGCGCAAACGCGGCGGCACCCTCACCGTCATCGACCCGCGCCGCACCCGCACCGCCCGCCTCGCGGACCGGCACGTCGCGATCCGCCCCGGGGCCGACGCCCTGCTGCTCGCCGCGCTCACTCAGGTCCTGCTCGAGGAGAAGCTCGCGGACCCCGGCGCGCTGGCCGAGCATCTCGACGGCTACGACGAACTCGCGGAGGCCATCGAGGACTTCACGCCCGAAGCGGTGGCAGCCGCCTGCGACATCGACGCCGGCACCATTCGTGCGATCGCCCGCGAACTGGCAGCCGCCCCCGCCGCGGCCGTCTACGGGCGCATCGGCAGCTGCACCGTCGAACACGGCACCCTGGCGAGCTGGCTGGTCGACGTGCTCAACATCCTCACGGGGAATCTCGACCGCCCGGGCGGCGCACTCTTCCCGCTCTCCGCCACCGCCCGCGCACCCCGTGCCGCCGCCCCCGGCAAGGGCTTCGCGCTCGGCCGCTGGGCGAGCCGTGTCTCCGGGCACCCCGAGGCCAAGGGTGAACTCCCCGTCGTCGCGCTCGCCGAGGAGATCGAGACCCCGGGGGAGGGGCGGATCCGTGCACTCATCGTCGTCGCGGGCAACCCGGTGCTCTCCGCGCCCGACGGTGACCGGCTCGACCGGGCGCTCGCCGAGGGCCTCGACTTCATGGTCAGCGTCGACCCGTACCTCAACGAGACCTCACGCCACGCGGACGTCGTGCTGCCGCCGCCACCGCCCTCGCAGAGCGCCCACTTCGACTTCGCCCTCAACTCCCTCGCCGTGCACAACCAGGTCCGCTACACCCGCGCGGCCGTCCCGCTGGAGGACGACCGCATGGCCGAGAGCGAGATCCTCGCCCGGCTCGTCCTCGCCGTCGGCGGTATGCACGGCGCACCGCCCGAGACGGTCGACGACATGGCCATCGCCGCCGCCCTCACCCGGGCCGGCCTCCCGGAGGAGTTCGCCGCCGAGCTCACGGGCCGTACCGGCGCGGAGCGTCGCCTCGACCTGATGCTGCGCCTCGGCCCGTACGACCTCACGCTGGAAGGGCTCCTCGCGCACCCGCACGGCATCGACCTCGGTCCGCTGAAGCCCCGCGTCCCGCAGTTGCTCAGGACCCGCAGCGGCCGCATCGAGCTGTTGCCGGCCCCCATCGCCGCCGACCTGCCACGGCTGCGGGAGGCGCTGGACGAACGGCCCACGGGCCTCGTCCTCGTCGGCCGCCGCCATCTGCGCTCCAACAACAGCTGGATGCACAACGTCTCCTCCCTCCGCGGCGGCTCGAACGTCTGCACCCTGCAGATCCACCCCGACGACGCCGCCCGCATCGGGCTCGCCGACGGTGCCACGGCACGCATCACCGCGGCGGGCGGCGAGGTCGAGGCGCCCGCCGAGGTCACCGACGCGGTACGGACCGGAGTCGTGAGCCTTCCGCACGGCTGGGGGCACAGCCGTCCGGGCACGCGCATGTCCGTCGCCGAGACCGGGCCGGGAGTCAACGTGAACCAGCTGCTCGACGGCACCCTCCTGGACCCGCTGTCCGGCACCGCTGTGCTCAACGCCGTCCCGGTCTCCGTAACGCCAACGCTCTGACCTGGGGTTTTGCTCGTATTGCTCACACGTCAACGTCTTGTTAACAGCCCGACGGGACACCTAACGTCATCCGAACCGCCGAGACCGGTGAGAGTTCAAAGGTGAACGTTAGGTAACCCCCATGCTGACAATCCTCGGATTTGCCATGATCGCGACCTTCCTGGTCCTGATCATGATGAAGAAGATGTCGCCGATCGCGGCGCTGGTCCTGATCCCCGCACTCTTCTGCGTAGCCGTCGGGCAGGGCGCGAAGCTCGGCGACTTCGTCATCGAAGGCGTCGGCACCCTCGCGCCGACCGCGGCGATGCTGATGTTCGCCATCGTCTACTTCGGCGTGATGATCGACGTCGGTCTCTTCGATCCCGTCGTCCGGGGCATCCTGCGCTTCTGCAAGGCCGACCCGATGCGGATCGTCATCGGCACGGCGGTGCTCGCCGCGATCGTCTCGCTGGACGGCGACGGCTCCACCACCTTCATGATCACCGTCTCGGCCATGTACCCGCTCTACAAGCGGCTGAAGATGAGCCTGGTCGTGATGACCGGTGTCGCCGCCACGGCGAACGGTGTCATGAACACCCTGCCCTGGGGCGGTCCCACCGCCCGCGCGGCCACCGCGCTCAAGCTGGACGCGGCCGACATCTTCGTCCCGATGATCCCGGCCCTCGCCGTCGGACTGCTCGCCGTCATCCTCCTGGCGTGCGTCCTGGGCCGTCGAGAGCGCAAGCGCCTCGGCACACTCACTCTCGACGAGGTGCTCGTGCGGGAACCCGAGACCGTTCTCGTCGGCGCGGGCGGCAGCGACGACCGGCCGGTGAAGGGCACGCCCTCCGCGGGCGGCGGTGACGGCGCCGAGGACCACGCGGCCGGTGACAGCGACCAGGACCTCAAGGGGCTCGACCCCGACAGGCCGACCCTGCGCCCCAGGCTCTACTGGTTCAACGCTGGCCTCACCGTCGCCCTGCTGGCGTCGATGATCCTGGAAATGATGCCGATCCCGGTGCTCTTCCTCCTCGGCGCGGCCCTCGCCCTCACGGTCAACTTCCCCCACATGCCCGACCAGCGGGCCCGCATCGCCGCCCACGCCGACAACGTGCTCAACGTCTCCGGCATGGTCTTCGCGGCCGCCGTCTTCACCGGGGTGCTCACCGGCACCGGCATGGTCGATCACATGGCCGACTGGCTGGTCGGGGCCATCCCCGAGGCGATGGGCCCGCACATGGCCGTCGTCACCGGCGTACTGAGCCTCCCTCTCACCTACTTCATGTCCAACGACGGCTTCTACTTCGGCGTCCTGCCCGTGCTCGCCGAGGCCGGTGCCGCCCACGGCGTCTCCTCGCTGGAGATCGCCCGGGCCTCCCTGGTGGGCCAGCCCCTGCACATGTCGTCCCCGCTCGTGCCCGCGGTCTACGTCCTGGTCGGCATGGCGAAGGTCGAGTTCGGCGACCACACCAGGTTCACCGTCAAGTGGGCCGTGCTCACCTCGCTGGTGGTCCTCGGCGCCGGAATCCTCTTCGGCATCATCTGATGCCTGCGGAACCACGGCCCGGCAGGGGCTGGCTGCTGCGCCTCGTCATCGCCTTCGCCTTCGCCCAGGGAGCGGTGTCGATGGCGCGGCCCGCCGTCTCCTACCGGGCCCTCTCGCTCGGCGCGGACGAGAGCGCGATCGGCGTCATCGCCGGTGTGTACGCGCTCCTGCCGCTCTTCGCCGCCGTACCGCTGGGCCGCAGGACCGACCACGGCCGCTGCGGCCCCCTGCTGCCGCTCGGGGTCGTACTGATCGGCGGGGGTTGCGCACTCAGCGGCACGGCCGGCTCCCTCCCGGCCCTGGCGGCCTGGAGCGGACTCATGGGCCTCGGACACCTCTGCTTCGTGATCGGCGCGCAGTCACTCGTCGCACGGCAGTCGGCGCCCGCCGAACAGGACCGCAACTTCGGCCACTTCACGATCGGCGCCTCCCTCGGCCAGCTCATCGGCCCGATCGTCGCCGGCTACCTCATCTCGGAGCGGGACGGCGCCCTGGCCCGTACCAGCGCCCTCGCCCTCCTCGTCTCCGCAGCCGTCGCGGTCCTGTCCTTCACCGCGCTGTGGCGCATCGAGCACCGGACGGCCGTCGACTCCCCCTCGGAGGCGGCACAGAAGGTGCCGGTCGGCCGGATCCTGCGCACCCGTGGCGTCCCGGCCGGCATCTTCATCAGCCTTGCCGTGCTCTCCGCCACCGACATCCTCACCGCCTACCTGCCGGTCGTCGGCGAACAACGCGGCATCGCACCCGCCACGGTCGGACTGCTGCTGAGTCTCCGGGCCGCCGCGACCATCGCCTGTCGGCTGGCGATGACACCGATGCTGCGGATCCTCGGCCGGAACGCGCTGCTCACCACGACCTGCCTGCTCGGGGGCCTGATCTGCGCGGGCATCGCGCTGCCCGTGCCCGTTCCGGTGCTCGCCGTGATGCTCGCCCTGCTCGGCTTCTGCCTGGGAGTGGGCCAGCCCCTGTCGATGACCACCGTCGTCCGCGCCGCGCCTGCGAAGGCGCGCTCCACCGCGCTGGCCCTCCGGCTGACCGGGAACCGCCTCGGCCAGGTGGCCGCCCCCGCGACGGCGGGCCTCACCGCGGGAGTCGCGGGCAGCGCCGCACCGTTCGTGATGCTGGGCGTGCTGCTCGTCGGGGCCGCGGGGCTCGGTCTGCGCGGCGGCCGGACGCAGGCGTCAGACGTACCTCCCGTCCCTTCCACCTCACCTGTCCCACCCGTCCCAGTGACCGGACACCCCTGCGCAAACCGGAACCCCACCTGACACATCCGGCCTGCTCCGCAACTTCGCCGACTTAACTGCTTAACCTGCGCACGAGTCATTCCCACACCCCGCCCGGTGGGCTAACTTCGGCCACGCAGCCGCTCCCCACGTGCAGCCCACCCACCTCCCCGGGCGGAACCATGACTCGTGCCATCTCCTTGCACAGCGTCAGTAAGACGTACGGACGGGCTCCGCGTGCCGTCGACAACTTCTCGCTGTCCGTCGACCCGGGCGAGTTCGTCGTGCTGCTGGGGCCCTCCGGCTGCGGCAAGTCGACCGTGCTCCGCATGATCGCGGGCCTGGAGGAGATCTCCGAGGGGGAGCTGCTGCTCGACGGCGAGCCCGCGAACCACGTGTCGCCGCGCGAACGCGGCATGGCGATGGTCTTCCAGAACTTCGCGCTCTACCCGAACATGACCAATCGCGCCAACATCGGCTTCCCGCTGAAGCTGGAGAACCCGCGCAGGGACAACAGCGAGCGCGTCGAGGCCACGGCCAGGATGCTCGGCATCGAAAGCGTGCTCGACCGCTATCCGGGCCAGCTCTCCGGCGGCGAACGTCAGCGGGTCGCGATGGGCCGGGCCATCTCGCGCCATCCCTCCGCCTTCCTGATGGACGAGCCCCTGTCCAACCTGGACGCGAAGCTACGCAACCACCTGCGGGCCGAGATCTCCCAGCTCACCCGGGAGCTGGGCGTCACCACCGTGTACGTCACGCACGACCAGGCCGAGGCGATGTCGCTCGGCGACCGGGTTGCGGTGATGCGCGGCGGGGTGCTCCAGCAGGTCAGCACGCCGCGTGAGGTCTACGCGACACCCGAGAACGTGTTCGTCGCCGCGTTCATCGGCACCCCCAGGATCAATCTGCTCCAGGCCGTCGTGCACGCCCCGCTCGATGGGCGCATGTCCATCGACCTCGGGCGCCAGCGCCTGCCGCTGGCCGAACCGCTCAGCCCCGACCACCAGCTGCTCCGCATCCAGCAGGGACGCCGGATCATCGTCGGCCTGCGCTCCGAGGCCGTCCGGATCGCCCCGCCCAGCCATGCCCGCCGCGGCGAGGTCGCGCTCAGCGGCATCGTCGAGCACGTCGAGTACCAGGGGCACGAGGCGCTCGTCCACCTCAACACGGGTTCACAGCCCGCGGTCGTGCCCGACCTGGAGTCGGCCAGCCGGCAGGCGCCGCAACGCCGCCGTCGCGCACCCGGTGGCGGGATCGGAGTACTGGAACGCCTGAAGCAGCGCGCCACGGGATCCGTCGCCGTACTCGACGAGCCGGACGCGGAACCGTACGCCGTGCGCAGCCCCGACCGGCCGGCCGTCACGGCGAGCGACCTCGTGGTGCGCACCGGCCCCGACATGCGGCTGCGGGCCGGCGGGCAGGTTCCGCTCCTCGTCGACCTGGCGCATCTGTACGTCTTCGACCACTCGGGGCGCCGGATCTGCCCCCTGCCCAAGGTCATTCCGGGGCTCGACGTGTGACTGCCGGCCGCGGCCGTGCGTGACCTGTGTCTCCAGCCGTTCCCTGGCGCCGAAAAACTAACAGCGCTAGTTTGGGGCCGGGACGGCATCCGTCCGTACGACGCACGGCTACGGCGGCAGGCACAGCAAGCCCGGGAGGAACAGCCATGAAGGCGCATGACGGGATGTACATCGGCGGGGAGTGGCGGCCCGCCGCGGGCCGGGACACGATCGCGGTCGTGAATCCGGCGGACGAGCAGGTCATCGGTCACGTCCCGGCGGGCACCGCCGAGGACGTCGACGCCGCGGTACGCGCCGCACGCGCCGCGTTCCCCGGCTGGGCGGCCACCCCGCCCGCCGAGCGCGCCGCACGGATCGCCGCCCTGCGCGACGCGCTGGCCGCCCGCAAGGACGAGATCGCCGAGACCGTCACCGCGGAACTGGGCTCGCCGCTGCCGCTGTCCCAGATGGTGCACGCGGGCGTACCGGTGCTGGTCGCCGGCTCGTACGCCGAACTGGCCGCCTCCTACTCCTTCGAGGATAAGCTGGGCAACTCCACCGTCCTGCTGGAGCCCGTCGGCGTGGTCGGGGCGATCACCCCCTGGAACTACCCGCTCCACCAGATCGTCGCCAAGGTGGCCCCCGCGCTCGCGGCCGGCTGCACCGTCGTGCTCAAGCCGGCCGAGGACACCCCGCTCACCGCCCAGCTCTTCGCCGAGGTCACCCAGGAGGCGGGACTGCCCGCAGGCGTCTTCAACCTGGTCACCGGTCTCGGCCCGGTCGCAGGACAGGCACTCGCCGAGCACGCGGACGTCGACCTCGTCTCCTTCACCGGGTCCACGGCCGTCGGCAGGCGGATCGGCGCCACGGCGGGAGCGGCGGTCAAGCGCGTCGCCCTGGAACTCGGCGGCAAGTCCGCCAACGTCATCCTCCCCGGCGCCGATCTCGCCAAGGCGGTCAACGTCGGCGTCGCCAACGTGATGTCCAACTCGGGCCAGACGTGCAGCGCGTGGACCCGGATGCTGGTCGACGGCGAGCGGTACGAGGAGGCCGTGGCTCTCGCCGTGGCGGCCGTGGCGAAGTACGTACCCGGGGAGCGGGTCGGCCCCGTCGTCAACGCCAAGCAGCAGGCCCGGGTGCGCGGATACATCGAGAAGGGCATCGAGGAAGGCGCCCGCCTCGTCGCAGGAGGACCCGAGGCGCCCAAGGAGCGGGGGTACTACGTCAGCCCCACCGTGTTCGCCGACGTCACCCCCGGTATGACCATCGCGCGCGAGGAGATCTTCGGCCCGGTGCTCTCGATCCTGCGGTACGAGGACGTGGACGACGCCCTGCGGATCGCCAACGACACCGTGTACGGGCTGGCCGGGGCGGTCTGGGCCGCCGACGACGCCGAGGCCGTCGCCTTCGCCCGCCGCATGGACACCGGGCAGGTGGACATCAACGGCGGCCGCTTCAACCCGCTGGCGCCGTTCGGCGGTTACAAGCAGTCCGGAGTGGGGCGCGAGCTCGGCCCGCACGGCCTCGCCGAGTACCTGCAGACCAAGTCCCTCCAGTTCTAGGGCGTGTCCTGCACGTCCCGCCTGCACCGCCCGCGGGCGGGACTGCTTCCAGGACACGCACCGCCCCACCGACCGTCAAGGAGTCTGTTCGTGGTCCGCGCCGCTGTACTGCCCGCCGTCGGAGCTCCCCTGGAGATCACCGACATCGAACTCCCCGAGCCCGGCCCCGGCCAGGTGAACATCTCGCTCGCCGCCGCAGGCGTCTGCCACTCGGACCTGTCCCTGACGAACGGCACCATGCGGCTGCCCGTCCCCGCCGTCCTCGGCCACGAGGGCGCCGGTACCGTCCTGTCCGTCGGTGAAGGGGTGACCGACATCGCCCCCGGTGACGCGGTCGTCCTCAACTGGGCGCCGTCCTGCGGGAACTGCTTCCACTGCGGCATCGGTGAGGTCTGGCTCTGCGCCGACGCGCTGAAGGGCGCGGCCAACGTCCACGCCCGCACGGCCGACGGCACGGAGCTCCACCCGGGGCTGAACGTCGCGGCGTTCGCGCAGGAGACCGTCGTCGCCGCGAACTGCGTGCTGCCCGCCCCGGCCGGCATCCCGCTCACCGACGCCGCGCTGCTCGGCTGCGCGGTCCTGACCGGATACGGCGCGGTGCACCACTCCGCCCGGGTCCGTGAGGGCGAGAGCGTCGTCGTCTTCGGGGTCGGCGGGGTCGGCCTCGCCGTCCTGCAGGCCGCGCGGATCGCCGGGGCATCGAAGATCATCGCGGTCGATGTCTCACCGCAGAAGGAGGAGCTCGCCCGCAAGGCGGGTGCCACCGACTACGTCATCGCCTCCGACACCACCCCGCGCGAGATCCGCAAGCTCACCGGCGGCCAGGGCGCGGACGTAGCCGTGGAGTGCGTGGGGCGGCCCGCCACGATCCGCGGGGCCTGGGAGTCCACCCGCCGCGGCGGCCGCACCACGGTCGTCGGTATCGGCGGCAAGGACCAGGTGGTGTCCTTCAACGCCCTGGAGATCTTCCACTGGGGCCGCTCGCTCACGGGCTGTGTGTACGGGAACAGTGACCCGGCCCGAGACCTTCCGGTGCTCGCCGAACACATCCGCGCCGGACGGTTCGACCTCTCCATGCTGGTGACGGAGCGGATCGCGCTGGACGGCATTCCGGCGGCCTTCGAGAACATGATCGCGGGCAAGGGCGGCCGCGCGCTCGTCGTCTTCTAGGAGCTCCCGGCCGGTGGCCCGGGTCAGGGAACCGGGGCCACCGGCTCCGCCCGGGGCCTGCCATTGAGCCCGGGGACGCTTCGGCAACCTACCGAATGGTTTCCGCTTCGATTCCGAGCAGTTCCGACAGGGCGCGCTCCCCGGCCGGCGTCGCCTTCACCGCGCGGCCGGACCCGATGCGAACGCACCATCCCGCCTCCGTTGCGTGACCGCACAGCACGGCCCCGGCGGCCCCCGCGAGGTGCGGGCGGCGCTCCGTCCAGTCCAGGCACCCCCGTACGAGCGGCCGTCGTCCGTCGGGTTCCAGGACGATTCCCGGCGCCGCGAACCAGTCGAGTCCGTCGTCGGTGAGGGCGAACCCGGTGTCCTGGCGCAGCGGCCCCCGTGCGGTCATCGCGTCCGTGACCGTGATGCCGAGCCGCCCCGCGAGATGGTCGTAGCAGGTGCGTCCCCTGGCCAGGGCGCTGCTGATGCCTGCCGCGCGCAGGGTGCGTGGACGCTCCTCGTCACGCTCGGGAAGGGAGTGGGCGGCCAGCTCCTCGACGAGGCGAGCGTTGCGGCTGCCGGCGAGCCGCACGTAGCGGTGGCGGCCTTGGCGCTCCTGCGTCAGCAGACCGCCCGCGACCAGCTTCCCCAGGTGCTCGCTCGCCGTCGAAGGGGCCACTGCGGCATGCCGGGTCGGCTCGCCCGCCGTCCAGGCGCGGCCGTCGAGCAGGACGAGACAGAAGGCGGCGCGGGTCTCGTCGGCGAGCAGCGAGGCCAGGGCGGCGAGGTGGGACGCGGCCGGACCGTGCGGGGTCTTGCGAGCCATACGGTCCAGGATGCGTCAGCGACCGTTCGGCGAGTGCCGAAGAGTGCCGCTCGGCGCGGTCTGCTCGTACTGCAGCGCGAGCCCGTCCAGCAGGGCCCGCAGGCCTGTCTCGAAGGCTCCCTCGTCGACCTGCTGGCGACGGTCGGCCAGCAGGTGGGCCTGACCGAGGTGGGGGTAGTCGGCGGGGTCGTACGCCGTTTCGTCGTCGACGAATCCGCGGGCGAAGGAGCCGAGCGCCGAGCCGGTGATGAAGTAGCGCATCAGCGCGCCGATGTAGGTCGCCTGGGCGGGGGGCCAGCCGGCCCGGACCATCGCGCCGAAGACGGCGTCGGCGACCCGCAGGCCGGCCGGTCTGCGCCCGGGGCCCTGGGCCAGCACGGGGACGATGTGCGGGTGCGCGGCGAGTGCCGCACGGTAGGAGACGGCCCAGTCGTGCAGGGCGGCCGGCCAGTCGCGGGGGTCGGCCTCCTCGAACATCGACAGGTCGACCTTCGCGGACACGGCGTCGGCCACCGCGTCGAGGATCTCGTCCTTGTTGCGGAAGTGGTTGTAGAGCGAGGGCCCGCTGACCCCCAGCTCCGCCGCGAGCCGACGGGTCGAGACGGCGTCGAGTCCCTCGGCGTCCACGAGCGCGCTCGCCGCCTCGACGATGCGGTCTCTACTCAGGAGGGGCTTGCGCGGTCGGGCCATGCGGCACATAGTAGGCCTGCAAACATAAAACTAGCAGTGCTAATTAAAAGTGGGGTGTCGCAGGATGAACCTGGAGCTGAGCGAGGAGCAGGCAGCCGTCCGGGAGCTCGCCGAGAACTTCGTCGCACGGGAGATCACCCCGCATGTCGTCGAGTGGGACCGTGCCGAGAGCGTCGACAAGTCGATCGTGAAGAAGCTGGGCTCCCTCGGCTTCCTCGGACTGACCGTTCCCGAGGAGTACGGCGGCTCGGGCGGTGACCACCTCGCGTACTGCCTGGTGACCGAGGAGCTCGGGCGCGGCGACTCGTCCGTGCGCGGCATCGTGTCCGTCTCGCTCGGCCTGGTGGCCAAGACCATCGCCTCCTGGGGCAGCGAGGAGCAGAAGCGGCAGTGGCTGCCGAGGCTCACCGCCGGCGAGGCCGTCGGATGCTTCGGCCTCACCGAGCCGGGCACCGGATCCGACGCGGGGAACCTCACGACGAAGGCCGTGCGCGACGGGGGCGACTACGTCGTCAACGGCTCCAAGATGTTCATCACCAACGGCACCTGGGCCGATGTGGTGCTGCTCTTCGCCCGTACCGGGGACGCCCCCGGCCACCGGGGCGTCTCCGCCTTCCTGGTGCCGGCCGACAGCCCCGGCCTGACCCGGCGCACCGTCCACGGCAAACTCGGCCTGCGCGGCCAGGCGACGGCCGAGATCGTGCTGGAGGACGTCCGCGTTCCCGCCGACACGCTCCTGGGGCCGGAGGGCAAGGGCTTCTCCATCGCCATGTCCGCCCTCGCGAAGGGCCGGATGTCGGTCGCGGCCGGCTGTGTCGGCATCGCGCAGGCCGCCCTCGACGCCGCCGTACGGTACGCGGGCGAGCGCGAGCAGTTCGGCAAGTCCATCGCGAGCTACCAGCTCGTCCAGGAGCTGATCAGCGACATCTCCGTGGACGTCGACGCGGCGCGCATGCTGACCTGGCGCGTGGCCGACCTCGTCGACCGCGGCCAGGACTTCGCCACGGCCGCGTCCACGGCGAAGCTCTTCGCCTCCGAGGCGGCCGTCCGCGCAGCCAACAACGCCCTCCAGGTGTTCGGCGGCTACGGGTACATCGACGAGTACCCGGTCGGCAAGCTGGTCAGGGACGCCCGCGTGATGACCCTCTACGAGGGCACCAGCCAGATCCAGAAGCTGATCATCGGCCGCGCGCTGACGGGGGTCTCCGCCTTCTGAGTGCCGGACTGAGTACGAGGACGGATGTGCCGGACGCCGCCGCGCCGGATGCTGTGCGACATGAGTGAGACAACATCGGTCAAGCAGCAGAGCACCGCCGCCTTCTACGGCCAGGCCGTCCTCTCCTTCGGAGTGGCCATGGGCGCGGTGGCCCTCGGCATCTTCTTCCTCGACGCCGACGCCTGGGTGCGGGCCTTCCTCGCCATCGGCGTCCTCTACCTCGTCACTTCGTGCTTCACTCTGGCCAAGGTCATCAGGGACCGTCAGGAGGCGGGGCAGATCATCAGCCGCGTCGACCAGGCCAGGCTGGAGAAGATCCTCGCCGAGCACGACCCCTTCCAGAAGCTCTGACGGTCTCGGTCACCGGCGACCCCTAAGCGCTTGCTCAGGATCGCGGTATGGTGTTCGTCCTGCAGAGGGAGAGGGGCACGTGACCATGAGCACGGCGGAGCAGACCGACGGTGACGAGACGCCGTGGAGTGAGGTCACGCCCGAGGCGGCCCGGCGACTGCTCGTCGCCGCCGTCGAGGCCTTCGCCGAACGTGGGTATCACGCGACCACCACCCGGGACATCGCGGGGCGGGCCGGGATGAGTCCGGCCGCGCTGTACATCCACTACAAGACGAAGGAAGAGCTGCTCCACCGGATCAGCAGGATCGGTCACGACCGGGCCCTGCTCCTCCTGGAGACGGCCGCCGACAGGGACGGCACGGCGACCGAGAGGCTCGCCGGCGCCGTACAGGCCTTCGTCCGCTGGCACGCCGAGCGGCACACCACGGCCCGGGTCGTCCAGTACGAACTCGAGGCCCTCGGCGACGAGCACCGCGTGGAGATCGTCGAGCTGCGCAGGAAGAGCGACGCCGCGGTGCGCCGGATCATCAGCGAGGGCGTTCGGGCGGGGGAGTTCGACGTCCCCGACGTCCCGGGCACCACGCTGGCCGTGCTCTCGCTCTGCATCGATGTGGCCCGCTGGTTCAACGCGCAGGGGAGCCGGACGCCCGACGAGGTCGGCACGCTCTACGCCGACCTCGTCCTGCGGATGGTCGGGGCGCAGAAGTAGCGCACGTGTGCGGGGCGGGCCTCGGGCCAGCCCCGCACACGTGCGCACGGCTCAGAAGTAGAAGCGCGAAACCGCTTCGGCGACACAGGCCGGCTTGTCGCCGCCCTCGCGCTCGATGGTGACGAGGGTGGTCACCTGCACACCGCCGCCCACCTCCTCGACGTTCTTGAGCACACCCGTGGCGCGCAGCCGCGAGCCCACCGGAACGGTCGAAGGGAAGCGGACCTTGTTGCTGCCGTAGTTGATGCCCATCTTCACTCCCTCGACCCGCATGATCTGCGGTACGAATGCGGGCAGCAGCGAGAGCGTCAGATAGCCGTGGGCGATCGTCGTGCCGAAGGGGCCGGCGGCGGCGCGCTCCGGATCCACATGGATCCACTGGTGGTCGCCGGTGGCCTCGGCGAACTGGTCGATCCTCTTCTGCTCGATCTCCAGCCACTCGCTGTGCCCGAGCTCCTCGCCCACCCCGTCCCGCAGCTCCTGTGCGGACGTGAAGATCTTCGGCTCTGCCATGTTCCTGGTCCCTGCCTTCCGGCTGTCTGCCGTCGTCCCCGAACGAATGTCTAAGCGCTTGCTCAGCATGGTTGGGCGGTGCGTCCCTGTCAACGACGGACCGGCCAGGTTTTCGAAGCGGGCGGCAGGGTTCGAGGCGGGACCAGTAGGGTTCGGGGAGTGCCACAGATCCCGCAGACACTTCACGAACTCACGGTCGGCCAGCTTTCCGCACGCAGCGGCGCCGCCGTATCGGCCCTGCACTTCTACGAGTCCAAGGGCCTGATCACCAGCAGTCGTACCAGCGGCAACCAGCGTCGCTACACCAGGGACGCCCTGCGCCGGGTCGCGTTCGTACGCGCGGCGCAGCGGGTCGGTATCCCGCTCGCCACCATCAGGCAGGCGCTCGCCGAGCTCCCGCAGGAGCGCACGCCGAACCGGGAGGACTGGGCGCGGCTGTCCGAGGCGTGGCGCTCGGAGCTGGATGAACGCATCAAGCAGCTGGGGCGGCTGCGGGACCATCTCACCGACTGCATCGGCTGCGGATGCCTGTCGCTGGAGACGTGTGTGCTGTCCAACCCCGACGACGTGTCCGGCGAACGGATCACGGGGTCGCGCCTGATGCCCGAGCGCAAGGCGGCGGACGGCTCCAAGGCGTCCTAGTGCCTCTCGTTCGGATCAGGCCGGACCCCGCTCCCTGATCCGGCCTGATCCAAACGAAAGACCCTGGCCCTGCCGGCTCCGGACACGGACGACGCGGGGTGCGCGCAGGCGAGCGCCCCCCCGCGCGCTTCAGGCCACCGACGCCAGATCCCTCGGCCGCATCCCCCTGGCCCTGGCCAGTGCTCCCGGGGTCAGGACGGGGCGGGGGACGACGATGCCGCACCCCGTGCAGACCGGGCCCGACCAGGGTTCCCGGTCCAGGTCCTGCCGCCAGACGATGCCGGTCGCCGTGCAGACCGGGCAGGCCACGCCCGGCTCCGCGCTCAGGGCGGCGATCAGGCGCCCCAGTACGTCGGCGAGCGGTGCGGCGGGATGGACCCCCGGGTTGTCGCACGGGGCGATGCCGTTGCCGCCCCAGGTCCTGCGGTGCCAGTCGTCGAACGCGCCCGGCCGACGCAGTCCGTCGTGCTTCTCACGTCGCCGCCGTTCGGCGAACCCCGTCTCGTACGCGAGCCAGACGTCCCGCGCCTCCTCCAGCTCCTCCAGCGCACCGATCAGGCGCACCGGGTCGGGAGCCCGGTCCTCGGGTTCGATCCCGTGCCGGGCACACAGGTGATCCCAGGTGGCCCGGTGGCCGTAAGGGGCGAATCGCTCCAGGCATTTGCGCAGCGAGTACCTCCGCAATGCCAGATCGCCCCGCGGATCGCGGACCTGTCTCGCAAGACTCCGGAAACCGGCCATGACACTGCCACCTCCGTCGGTCGTACTTCGGCGTCAAGGGATGGACGTACGACTGCCCGTTTCGGCTCCATCGAAAGGTGAAAAGTGTCCACTACCTGAGATGGCCCATGTGGGGCGGCGTGGCGACGGGTGTGGTGATTCGGAAAAAGTGACTGATGTTCATCTTACTGACGGGGTGTACCGCCAGTAACCTCCGGCGCATCGGCCATCCGGAGGAGCACGCATGCCCCCACGCACCCGCACGCTCAGAGCCGCCACAGTCGCGGCCGTTCTCGCCCTCGGTACGTCCCTGCTCGCCTCGGCCCCCCAGGCCGGCGCGGCCCAGCCGGAACCCGTCGCTGTCACCGATCACTGCCAGGGACAGTGCGCGGACATCCTGCCACCCGGCGAGAACGGCAACGCCACCCTCGTCGAGATCCTCGGCAACAAGGCGTTCGGCACCCACCCGGCTCACAGCGACGACCAGCTCGACCGCTACGACGGCCTGGTGGCGGGGCATACGAGCCTCACCGACCAGAAACTGACCGACTTCTTCAACGACGCCTCCTTCGGGGTCGCCGCGGACCAGGTCGAGTCCGTCACGAAGCCGCGCGAGGACGTCACCATCACCCGCGACAAGAAGAGCGGCGTTCCGCACATCAAGGGAACCACCCGCTACGGCACCGAGTTCGGCGCCGGGTTCGCGGCGGGGCAGGACCGCCTCTGGCTGATGGACCTCTTCCGGCACATCGGGCGCGGTGAGCTGACCTCGTTCGCCGGGGGAGCGCTCGCCAACCAGGGCCTGGAACAGCAGTTCTGGCCGCAGGCCCCGTACACCGAAGCGGACCTCGAAGCCCAGGTCGAATGGATCAGGACCACCGAGGGCCCACACGGTGAGCAGGCGATGGCCGATGCCCAGGCCTACGTCGACGGCATCAACGCCTACCGGGTGAAGTCGAAGAACGGCCGCTACTTCCCGGGCGAGTACGTCCTCACCGGAAAGATCGACTCGATCACCAACATAGGCGAGATCCAGCCGTTCAAACTGACCGACCTGATCTCCATCGCGTCGGTCGTCGGCGGACAGTTCGGCGGGGGAGGAGGCGGCGAGGTGCAGGCCGCGCTCTCGCTGCTCGCCGCCCAGCAGAAGTACGGCGTCGAGGAGGGGACCAGGGTCTGGGAGTCGTTCCGCCAGCGCAACGACCCCGAGGCCGTCCTCACCGTCCACGACGGCACCTCGTTCCCGTACGCGGGCAAGCCCGACCAGGCCCGCGGCGCCGCCCTTCCCGATGCGGGCTCCGTCACACCCGAACCCCTGATCCACGACCGCACGGGCTCGGCGGGCACCGGCGCGAAGGCCCCGGTCAAGGCGCCGGCCGCCCTCAAGCCGCTGCAGGGCATGTACGACGACGGCGTCATCCCGGAGGGATCGCTCCCCGGAACCGGCGGCGGCGCCCAGAAGCGCGGCATGTCCAACGCCCTCCTCGTGTCCGGCAAGCACACCGCGAGCGGCAACCCGATCGCCGTCATGGGCCCCCAGACCGGCTACTTCGCCCCCCAGCTGATGATGCTCCAGGAGCTCCAGGGGCCCGGCATCAGCGCCCGCGGCGTCTCGTTCGCCGGCGTCGGCATGTACATCCAGATGGGCCGCGGCCAGGACTACGCCTGGAGCGCCACATCGGCCGCCCAGGACATCACCGACACGTACGCCGTCGAGCTCTGCGAACCGGACGGCTCCACGCCCTCCAAGGACTCCACGCACTACCGCAACGACGGCGCCTGCACCCCCATGGAGAAGCTGGAGCGCACCAACTCCTGGAAGCCCACGGTCGCCGACTCCACCGCCAAGGGCTCCTACCGGATGCAGGTGTGGCGCACGGACTACGGCATCGTCACCCACCGCGCCACGGTGGGCGGAAAACCGGTCGCGTACACCTCGCTGCGCACCACCTACCGCCACGAAGCCGACTCGATCATCGGCTTCCAGCTCTTCAACGACCCGGCGTACATCACCGACGCGGCCTCGTTCCAGCAGGCGGCCAGTCACATCGACTACGCCTTCAACTGGTTCTACGCGGACTCGCGCACCGCGGCCTTCTACAACAGCGGTATGAACCCCGTGCGCGCGGCCGGAGTCGACCCGGCGCTGCCGGTCAAGGCCGAGAAGGCGTACGAGTGGCAGGGCTACGACCCGGCCGCCAACACCACCGACTACACGCCGTTCGCCGAGCACCCGCAGTCCAGCGGCCAGGACTACTACATCTCCTGGAACAACCGCCAGGCCAAGGACTACGCCACCGCCGCGTTCGGCTTCGGCGCGGTGCACCGGGGCGACCTGCTCGACGACCGGGTGGCGGAACTGGTCGACGACGGCGGAGTGACCCGCGCCTCCCTCACCCGCGCCATGGCGGAGGCCGCCGTCACGGACCTGCGGGGCGAGCAGCTGCTGCCCGAGCTCCTGAAGGTGCTGCGCTCCCAGCCGGTCACCGATCCCGCGCTCAACGCGGTGGTGCAGCAGCTGGACTCATGGCGCGCGGCGGGATCGCAGCGCAAGGAGACCGGTCCGGGATCGCACACCTACACGCACGCGGACGCGGTACGGATCATGGATGCCTGGTGGCCGAAACTCATCGAGGCGGAATTCCGGCCCGGTCTGGGTGACGGCCTCTACACGGCGCTCACCGCGAACCTGGCCACGGACGAGTCGCCGGCCGCGAGCCACGGGCCGAGCGGGGCGCACAGCGGTTCCGCGTTCCAGTACGGCTGGTGGGGCTTCGCCGACAAGGACCTGCGACAGGTCCTCGGACAGCCCGTCAAGGGACCGCTGGCGAAGACGTACTGCGGCAACGGCGACCTGAGCACCTGCCGCCAGGCGCTGCTCGCCACGCTGAAGCAGGCGGCTGCCGAGCCCGCGACGGCGGTCTACCCCGGGGACGACAGCTGCGGGGCGGGCGAGCAGTGGTGCACCGACGCGATCGTCCACCGCGCGCTCGGCGGGATCACGCACAAGACGATCCACTGGCAGAACCGGCCGACGTACCAGCAGGTCGTGGAGTTCCCCTCCCACCGCTGACCTGGACTCCTCGAACGCCGGACGGGCATGTCGAGCCCGTCCGGCGGTCGAGGACGAGGCAGGTGCCTTCGGCACTCACCGGTACTGGAGGTACCTCTTGCGCTTGGCCCGGAACGCCGCCAGATCGGCGTTCCACGCCCCCACCACCTCATCGGTGTCCGCACCGGCGTCGATCATCGTGCGGACCCGGGTGTTGCCCGTGAGCTTGTCGATCCAGTTGTCCGGGCGCCACGCGAACCCGCTCCACGTCCGCTTCGCCGTCACCAGCAGCGCGATGCCGGTACGCACCGGGTCGAAGACCTCCCGGTCCTGGACGTGCACCTGGACCCCGCCCACCGTCTTCCCCTGGAACTTGGAGAACGTCGGCGCGAAGTAGGCCTCACGGAAGGCCACCCCGGGCAGCTCCAGCGCGTTCGCCGCCGCCGCCCACCGGTAGTCGATCCCCTCCGCCCCGAGCAGTTCGAACGGCCGGGTCGTGCCGCGGCCCTCGGACAGGTTCGTGCCCTCGAACAGGCACGTCCCCGAGTAGACCAGCGCCGTCTCCGGCGTCGGCATGTTGGGGCTCGGCGGCACCCACGGCAGCCCCGTCACGTCGAAGAAGTCCGAACGCCGCCACCCCGACATCTTCACGATGTCCAGCTCCGCCGGCCGCGCCGCCAGGAACTCCCCGTTGAAGAGCAGCGCCAGCTCGGCGACCGTCATCCCGTGCGCCTGCGAGATCTCCCTGCGCCCCACGAACGTCGCGAAGGCCGGGTCGAGCACAGGCCCCAGCGCCGCCCGCCCGGTCACCGGGTTCGGCCGGTCGAGGACCACGAACCGCTTGCCGGCGAGGGCCGCCGCCTCCATGCAGTCGTACAGGGTCCAGATGTAGGTGTAGAAGCGGGCGCCCGCGTCCTGGATGTCGAAGACGACCGTGTCCACGCCGGAAGCCGTGAAGACGTCCGCGAGCGGTTGCCCGCTCTTGAGGTAGGTGTCGTAGACCGGCAGCCCCGTCGCCGGGTCGTCGTAGCGTCCCTCGGAGCCACCGGCCTGCGCGGTCCCCCGGAAGCCGTGCTCCGGTCCGAAGACAGCGGTCAGATTCACCCGCTCGTCCGGGTGCATCACATCGACGATGTGCCGTACGTCCGCTGTGATCCCGGTCGGATTGGTGACGACACCGACCTTCTCGCCCGCCAGAAGCCGGTACCCGTCGGCGGCCAGCCGTTCGAAGCCGGTACGGACCCCGGCGCGCCCGGCACCGTGCCCCCGGCCTGCGGCCGAGGCCGTGCCGGGCCCCGCCGCGGTGGCCGCGACGGCACCCATCGCTCCGCCGACGGCGAGCAAACCACGTCTGGACAGGGTCATTCCGCTACCTCCATGATCGCGCCGACTGTCATGGCCACGCACGCTAGCGCGGGCGCGGGCCGCTCGGAACGGCTCTGACTGGGCAGATTCCCAGTCCTGCCCGGGACCCCTTCCCTGATCACATACCGACTGGTTAGTCTGCCGGGGAAGACGGCTGAGAGAGGCGGGACCGATGAGTACGGTGCAGGGCGCTGGCGTAGTGGTGACCGGAGCCGGAGGCGGCATCGGAGCCGCTCTGGCCCGCAGATTCGCCGCGGAGGGTGCACGGGTCGTCGTCAACGATCTCGACATCGACCGGATCAAGGCGCTCGCCGAAGAGATCGGCGCGACCGCCGTCGCAGGTGACGCCTCGGGGATCGTGGACGCGGCCCGGGACGCACTGGACGGCACGGTGGACATCTACTGCGCCAACGCGGGCCTGGCATCCGGCGGCGACGTCTTCGCCGACGAGGACGTCTGGGCGGCGGCCTGGGACGTCAACGTGATGTCCCACGTCCGCGCGGCAAAGGCGCTGCTGCCGGACTGGCTGGAGCGCGGCAGCGGCCGTTTCGTCTCCACCGCCTCCGCGGCCGGTCTGCTCACGATGATCGGCGCGGCCCCGTACAGCGTCACCAAGCACGGCGCGGTGGCCTTCGCCGAGTGGCTCGCGCTCACCTACCGCCACCGCGGCATCAAGGTCCACACGATCTGCCCGCAGGGCGTGCGCACGGACATGCTCACCGCCGCGGGCTCCGCGGGCGATCTCGTACTCGCCCCCACCGCGATCGAGCCGGAGGCCGTCGCCGAGGCCCTGTTCGACGCCATGGAGCAGGACCGCTTCCTGGTCCTGCCGCACCCGGAGGTGGCCGGGTACTACCGCGCCCGCGCCAAGGACCCCGACCACTGGATCGGCAGCATGAACCACCTGCAGCAGAAGTGGGAGGAGGCCGGCGCATGACCGAGTCGATCTACGCGGCAAAGCCCTGGACCGCCCTGCTCAGCGAGGCCCAGCGGGCCCCCGTCCACCCGGCCGAGACCCTGGTGCACGCCTTCCGCGCCGCTGTCGGGCGGGCTCCGGAGCACCCGGCCCTCGCCTACTTCGACGGCCGGCTCGGCTACCGCGAGACCGATGAGCTCTCCGACTCCGTGGCCGGACACCTCGCCGCCGAAGGGCTGCGGCGCGGCGACCGTGTGGCGATCATGCTGCAGAACACCCCGCACTTCGTCCTCGCGCTGCTGGGCGCCTGGAAGGCCGGCGCGACCGTCGTCCCGCTGAACCCGATGTACAAGTCCGGCGAGGTCGGCCACGTACTGAAGGACGCGGCGGTGACCGCGCTGATCTGCTCGGACCGGGCCTGGGAGTCCTACCTGCGGGACGCCGCCGAGGCCGCGCCCGACGTGAAGATCGCCGTCACCGCCTGCGAGCGCGACCTGCAGACGGCCGACGACCCCCGGGTGCTCGGCTTCGAGCGGCTCCCCGCCCCCGGCCCCGACGACTGGGCGGCGGACCTGGTGGCCGTGGCCCGCCGGGGCCTCGCCGCCCCCGAGGGCCGCGAGCTCACCGCCGCCGACGTGGCGCTGATCAGCTACACCTCCGGGACGAGCGGCACCCCCAAGGGCGCCATGAACTCCCACGGCAACATCATGGTCAACGCGGAGCGGCAGCGGACCGGCCACCCCATCGCCGAGGGCGCCGCCTACTTCGCGCTGGCTCCGCTCTTCCACATCACCGGCATGGTGTGCCAGCTCGCCGCCTGCGTCGCCAACGCGGGCACCCTGGTCCTCGCCTACCGCTTCGAGGCGAGCGTCGTCCTGGAGGCCTTCGCCGAGCACCGCCCCGCCTACACCGTCGGCCCCTCGACCGCCTTCATGGCACTCGCCGCGCACCCCGGGGCCACCCGCGAGCACTTCGCCTCCTTCAAGGTGATCTCCTCGGGCGGTGCGCCGCTGCCGCCCGCGCTCGTGGAGAAGTTCCGCGACGGCTTCGGCCCGTACATCCGCAACGGCTACGGCCTCACCGAGTGCACGGCGCCCTGCGCCGCCGTACCGCCGGAGCACGAGGCACCCGTCGATCCGGTGTCCGGGACCCTGTCCGTCGGTGTTCCCGGACCCGACACGCTGGTCAGGATCATCGACGAGAACGGCGACGACGTCCCCCTCGGCGAACAGGGCGAGATAGCCGTACGCGGGCCGCAGGTCGTCTCCGGCTACTGGAACCTCCCCGAGGCGACCGAGGCCGCCTTCCCCGGCGGGGAACTGCGCACCGGCGACATCGGCTTCATGGACGCGGCCGGCTGGCTCTACGTCGTCGACCGCAAGAAGGACATGATCAACGCCTCCGGCTTCAAGGTCTGGCCCCGTGAGGTGGAGGACGTCCTCTACACCCACCCCGCGGTACGAGAGGCGGCCGTCGTGGGCGTCCCCGACACCTACCGCGGGGAGACCGTCCGGGCCTACGTCAGCCTGCGTCCGGGGGCCGAGACGGAGCCCGGCGAACTGAGCGCGTACTGCAAGGAAAGGCTCGCCGCGTACAAGTACCCGCGCGAAGTGGAGATCCTGACGGAACTCCCGAAGACCGCAAGTGGGAAGATCCTCAGGCGGGAACTGCGTTCCCCCCGGTAGAACACCTCACGCACAGACGAAAGGGCAGGTGGCGGCAATGGCCAAGGCGACGGACGGGGACGGTACGCCCGTTCCTCAACGGCTGCTGGCCGCCGCCACCCGGCTCTTCGCCGAGCGCGGCTACGACCGCACCTCGGTCCAGGAGATCGTCGAGGCGGCGGGCGTCACCAAGGGCGCCCTCTACCACTACTTCGGATCCAAGGAGGACCTCCTCCAGGAGGTCTACGCCAGGGTGCTGCGGCTCCAGCAGGAGCGGCTCGACGCGTACGCGAACGCCGAGGCGCCGATCGAGCAGCGGCTGCGCGACGCGGCGGCGGACGTGGTCGTCACGACCATCGAGAACCTCGACGACGCCGCGATCTTCTTCCGCTCGATGCACCACCTGAGCCCGGAGAAGAACAAGCAGGTGCGGATGGAGAGGCGCCGCTACCACGAGGGCTTCCGGGCGCTCGTCGAGGAGGGGCAGCGCAGCGGGGTGTTCTCCTCGGCGACCCCGGCCGACCTGGTGGTCGACTACCACTTCGGTTCGGTCCACCACCTGTCCACGTGGTACAGCCCGGACGGCCCCCTCAGCCAGCAGGAGGTCGCCGACCACCTGGCCGACCTGCTGCTGAGGGCACTGCGCCCCTGACGGCCGGAGCCACCGGACGCGCCTTGCCGTGCGACAGAACACTGCTGGAGGCCGTCAGCCGGCGGCGGCCCACCGCGGGACCGTCGGCAGGACCTTCTCGGCGACGCCGAGCAGCACCCCGTCGTCCGGCGTCATGCCGTCCGCACGCCACACGGCCACCTCGTAGGACCCGCCGCTGTCCTTCGCGTCCTGGGCCACGCTCAGGACGCGGGCCGGAACACCGGGACCGCTGTCGGAGTCGCTGCCATCGAGGCGGAAGCTGATGCTGATGGTGCGCTGCGAGTAGAGGACCGCCGGGCGGCCCAGAAACGTCTCCTGCCGGGCATCGGCGCCCAGGAGCGCCGCGGACCCGTCCACCGGGAGACCGTCGTAGGTGGCCGACAACGTCACGGTGTAGGTCCCGAACTCGACCTGGGCCGAGGGGGTGTCGATCTCCTCGGCGCCGGAGAAGTCCAGGGAGCCGCCGTTGCCGCCGGCCGACTTCACGGTCTCGCCGGGCGTACCCAGCACTTCGGCCAGGCCGGGACGGTTCAGTGCCTCGCACAGCTGCGCCCCGGAGACGCGCCAGGGTGCCTTCCCGGGCTTTCCCGTGGCCTTCTCGGGCTCCCCGCCCGAGCATCTGACAGGCGGCGGGACGCTGTCCGCGGACGACGTCTCCTGGACCGTCCACAGTCCGACCCCCAGTGCCCCCACCATCACGACGGCCGTGACGGCCTGCCCCCATGCGCCCGCGCCCTTCGTGGGCGCGCCTGTTACGTCTGCCATGTCCCCCGCCTGTCATGATCACCCCATATGTGCCCGGGGACCTTATCCCGTGATCATCGGGCGGGCAAGCGGGATTGCCGCGACCCCTACGCCAACTCCGTTCCTGTGCGCGGTGGTTGCGGTCCGTTGCGCGGTGCGACGGTGTTCTCCTGCTCCCGTACGGCCGTCCCCGCCATCCCTGTCCGCTGAGCGAACGGGGCTGTCCGGATTCAGCTCTTGACGGTACGCGGCCATCTCGCTGACCATCGGTCACGCATATCGCACCACCAGCTCCAGGCCCCGGCCGTGCACGGCCGGGTACCCCCCGCACGTTCCGTCAGTCCCCGAACGGAATCGGAGCCTTCGATGAGCCCAACCAGATACAGACCCGTGTCCGCATCCGCCCTCGCCGTCGTGGCCCTGCTCGCGACAGCCGCCCCCGCGGCACAGGCGGCGCCCGCCTCCTCCGCGCCGGCCACCTCCACCGCGGTGGCCGCGGCGCCCGACATACCCCTCGCCAACGTCAAGGCGCACCTCACCCAGCTCCAGTCGATCGCCACCGCCAACGGCGGCAACCGGGCCCACGGCCGGACCGGCTACAAGGCGTCCATCGACTACGTGAAGGCCAAGCTGGACGCGGCCGGATACACCACGGCACTCCAGCAGTTCACCTCCGGCGGAGCCACCGGGTACAACCTCGTCGCCGACTGGCCGGGAGGGGATCCGAACCAGGTACTCATGGCCGGCTCCCACCTCGACTCGGTGACCTCGGGCGCGGGGATCAACGACAACGGCTCCGGCTCGGCGGCCGTACTCGAAACCGCCCTCGCCGTCTCCCGGGCGCAGCTCGCACCCGACAAGCACCTGCGCTTCGCCTGGTGGGGTGCCGAGGAGCTGGGGCTCGTCGGCTCGAAGTACTACGTGAACAACCTCGCCACCACCGAGCGTGCCAAGCTCGACGGATATCTCAACTTCGACATGATCGGCTCGCCCAACGCCGGCTACTTCGTCTACGACGACGACCCGGTCATCGAGCAGACCTTCAAGAGCTACTTCGCCGGTCTTTCGGTGCCCACCGAGATAGAGACCGAGGGCGACGGCCGCTCCGACCACGCCCCGTTCAAGAGCGCGGGCGTGCCCGTCGGCGGCCTGTTCACCGGGGCGAGCAACACGAAGAGCAGCGCCCAGGCCACGAAGTGGGGCGGCACCGCGGGGCAGTCCTTCGACCGCTGCTACCACTCGTCCTGCGACACCACGGCCAACATCAACGACACGGCCCTGGACCGCAACAGCGACGCGGTGGCCCACGCGATCTGGACCCTGTCCGCAGGCACCGTCGAACCGCCCACGGGCGAGGGCGTGTTCACCAGCACCACCGATGTCGCCGTACCGGACGCGGGGGCCGCCGTGACCTCCTCCATCGCGGTCACCGGCCGGACCGGCAACGCTCCCACCGCACTTCAGGTGGGCGTGGACATCAAGCACACCTGGCGCGGTGACCTCGTCGTCGATCTGCTCGCGCCGGACGGCACCGCGTACCGGCTGAAGAGCGCGAGCAGCAGCGACTCGGCCGACAACGTGATCGCGACCTACACCGTCAACGCGTCGAGCGAGACCGCGAACGGCACCTGGAAGCTCCAGGTGCGGGACACGGCCTCGCAGGACACCGGCTACATCGACAGCTGGAAGCTCACCTTCTGATCCCCTTCGGCGGTGCGGCCAGTAGGAGCGGGCCGCACCGTCGTCGGTCAGAGGCCGGAGCCCAGGACTCAGAACTCAGAGGTACTTCTTGATCTCGCGCCGGGCGAGCGACCGCTGGTGCACCTCGTCCGGCCCGTCCGCAA
Organism: Streptomyces sp. NBC_00887; assembly: GCF_045207585.1. NCBI lineage: Bacteria > Bacillati > Actinomycetota > Actinomycetes > Kitasatosporales > Streptomycetaceae > Streptomyces > Streptomyces sp. NBC_00887. Next base: position 1,613,253 of record NZ_CP108788.1, on the reverse strand, counting down.
GCCGCAGCGTCCGTGCCGAGGACCACAGTTCGGCCAGCGGGAAGTCCTGGCTCACGCCGCCGGCGCCGTACAGCTGCACCGCCTGGTCGAGAATGCCGACGACCGCGCGCGGCGTGGCGATCTTGATCGACTGGATCTCGGTGTGCGCCCCGCGGTTGCCCACCGTGTCCATCAGCCAGGCCGTCTTCAGGACGAGCAGCCTCAGCTGCTCCACCGTCACCCGGGCGTCCGCGATCCAGTTCTGCACGACACCCTGCTGGGCGAGCGGCTTGCCGAAGGCCGTACGGGACACGGCCCGCCTGCACATCAGCTCGATCGCACGCTCGGCCATCCCGATCAGCCGCATGCAGTGGTGGATCCGGCCCGGGCCCAGCCGCGCCTGGGCGATGGCGAAGCCGCCGCCCTCCTCGCCGATCAGATTCGCGGCGGGCACCCGCACATCGGTGAACACGACCTCGGCGTGGCCGCCGTGGGAGTGGTCCTCGTAGCCGTACACCTGCATCGCACGGCGCACCTCCAGGCCGGGGGTGTCGCGCGGGACGAGGATCATGGACTGCTGGCGGCGGATGTCCTCGCCGTCCGGGTCGGTCTTGCCCATCACGATGAAGACGGCGCAGTCCGGGTTCATCGCCCCGGAGATGTACCACTTGCGCCCGTTGATGACGTAGTCATCGCCGTCCCGCACGATCCGCGTCTCGATGTTCGTCGCGTCCGACGAGGCCACCTCGGGCTCCGTCATCGCGAACGCCGAGCGGATCTCGCCGGCGAGCAGCGGCTCCAGCCACTGCTTCTTCTGCTCGTCCGTGGCGAACTGGAAGAGCACCTCCATGTTCCCGGTGTCCGGGGCCGCGCAGTTCAGCGCGGTCGGCGCCAGATGCGGGCTGCGGCCGGTGATCTCGGCGAGCGGGGCGTACTGGAGGTTCGTCAGTCCGGCGCCGTACTCCGCGTCCGGGAGGAAGAGGTTCCACAGACCCTGCCTGCGCGCCTCCGCCTTGAGGTCCTCCACGATCTGCGGGGTGTCCCACGGCGAGGCGAGCAGGGCGCGCTGCTCCTCCGCGACCGCCTCGGCCGGGTACACGTGCTCGTCCATGAAGGCCAGCAGCTTGGTGCGCAGCTCTTCGGTACGGGCGTCGAATGCGAAGTCCATAAGTGATCAGCCTTCCTGGAGGGTGGTGAGGCCGTGCGCGATGAAGACGGGGACGAGGTCGCCGATGCGGTCGAAGCCCGGGCCGACGGTCTGGCCGAGGGTGTAGCGGTAGTGGATGCCCTCGAGGATCACGGCGAGCTTGAACCACGCGAAGGCCGTGTACCAGGAGATGCCGGAGGTGTCCCGGCCGGAGCGTGCGGCGTAGCGCTCGATCAGCTCGGCGGGAGTGGGGTGACCGGCCGCGCCGCTGGTGGTGGACACCGGGGAGGCGGGCAGATCGAGGTCGGAGCTGTACATCACGAGCAGGCCGAGGTCGGTCAGTGGGTCGCCCAGCGTGGACATCTCCCAGTCCAGGACGGCCTTGATCCGGTCGTCCTCCCCGATCAGCACGTTGTCCAGGCGGTAGTCGCCGTGCACGACGGTGGGTGCGGGGGAGACGGGCAGCGCCCGGCCGAGCGCGGCGTGCAGTTCGTCGATGCCGGCCAGCTCACGGTTGCGGGAGGCGTCCAGCTGCTTCCCCCAGCGCCGCAGCTGGCGGTCCAGGAAGCCCTCGGGACGCCCGAAGTCGCCGAGGCCGACGGCCTCGGGGTCGACGGCGTGCAGATCGACGAGCGTGTCGACGAGTCCGAGGACGGCGGCGCGGGTGCGCTCGGGGCCGAGGGGAGCGAGCTGCTCGGCGGTGCGGTACGGGGTTCCCGCGACGTACTCCATGACGTAGAACGACGCGCCGATGACCGACTCGTCCTCGCACAGCAGTACCGGCTCGGGCACCGGCACGGCGGTCGGATGCAGGGCGCTGATCACCCGGTGCTCGCGCTTCATGTCGTGCGCGGTGGCCAGCACGTGGCCCAGCGGCGGTCTGCGGACGACCCACTGGCCCGTGCCGTCGGTGACGATGTAGGTCAGGTTGGAGCGTCCGCCCTCGATCAGCCGGCCTTCGAGCGGTCCGTTCACCAGCCCGGGCCGCTCGCGGTCGAGGAACCCACGCAGCAGGCCGAGGTCGAGACCTGGCGGATGGACTGGGCTCATGGGCGCACCTCCGGGACGGTTGAACGATCGGGACCATGATGCCGACCAGTCGGTATGTCGTCCAGTGAACTCCCGGAATCAAGTGGATGATCTCGGCCCTCGGTCTGGCGTTCAGTCGTATCCCTGAATAAGGTTCACGTATGGATACAGCATTGTTGATCGACGACGTCCGGCTGACCCCGATCCTCATCGCCGATCCGCCGTTGCTGAACACCCAGGGCGTCCACCAGCCGTACACCCCGCGGCTCATCGTGGAGGTCGTCACACGCGGCGGGGTGACCGGAGTCGGGGAGACCTACGGCGACGGCACCTACCTCGAACTGGCCGAACCGCTGGCCCATGCTCTCCCCGGCCGCTCGGTCAGCGACCTGAACGGCCTCTTCGCCCTGGCCGACGAGGTGTGCGGCGACTCACGTGCCACCGACGGGCGGGTCGACGCGGGTGGGCTGCGTGGCGTGCAGACCGCCGACAAGCTGCGGCTCTCCGTCGTCTCCGGGTTCGAGGTCGCCTGCCTGGACGCGCTCGGCAAGACCCTCGGCCTGCCCGTGCACGCACTGCTCGGCGGCAAGGTCCGCGACAGCGTCGAGTACAGCGCGTACCTCTTCTACCGCTGGGCAGCCCATCCCGCAGGCGGTGAACAGGACGACTGGGGCGCGGCCCTGGACCCCGCCGGAGTCGTCGCGCAGGCCCGGCGCTTCTCCCGCGAGCACGGGTTCACCTCCTTCAAGCTCAAGGGCGGAGTCTTCGAGCCCGACCAGGAGATCGCCGCCGTCCGCGCGCTCGCCGAGGCCTTCCCGGGACAGCCGCTGAGGCTGGACCCCAACGGGGCCTGGTCCGTCGAGACCTCGCTGTACGTCGCCGATCAGCTCAAGGGCGTACTCGAATACCTGGAGGACCCGGCGAGCGGCACAGCGGCGATGGCGGAGGTCTCCGCCGGCACGGACCTCCCGCTCGCCACGAACATGTGTGTCACCACCCTCGCGGAAGTCCCCGAGGCCTTCGCCCGTGACGCGGTCCAGGTGATCCTCTCCGACCACCACTACTGGGGCGGCCTGCACCGCACCCGTGAACTGGCCGGGATCTGCCGCACCTTCGGCGTGGGACTCTCCATGCACTCCAACACCCACCTCGGCATCAGCCTCGCCGCGATGACCCACGTCGCCGCCACGGTGCCCAACCTCGACTACGCCTGCGACAGCCACTACCCCTGGCAGACCGAGGACGTCATCACGGCACGCCACACCTTCGAGGGCGGACACCTCGCCGTCTCCGACGCCCCCGGACTCGGTGTCGAACTCGACCGCGACCGGCTGGCCGTGCTCCACCGGCGCTGGCTCGACGACGACGGCACGATGCGCGCACGCGACGACGCGGCGGCGATGCGCACGGCCGACCCGGAGTGGGTGACCCCGCCGATCCCGCGCTGGTGAGGCCGGTGAGGCCGGTGAGGCTCCAGGGCGAGGAGCTCTACTCCTCCCAGCCCTGCGCCGCCACGAACGCGTCCCCGTAACGGGCCGACCAGCGGCCCAGTGCCTCGATCGGTTCGAGCAGCGTCCGGCGGGGCGCCGTCAGCGCGTACTCCACGCGCGGCGGCGCCTCGGCGGACGCGCACCGCTCGACCAGTCCGTACCCCTCCAGTCGGCGCAGCGTCTCGGTCAGCACCTCGGCGCTGATGCCACCGATCTCCGCCCGCGGCTCACCGGGCCGGCACGGGCCCTCGGCCAGTGCGTACAGGATGACGGGATTCCAGGCGTACGCCAGCAGATCGAAGCCGAGCCTGGCCCCGCAGTCCGCGAGCAGCCGGTCCACGGTTCCCCCCGGCCCGTCGGGCACCGAACGGTGCGCAACGGATCTCCTAGCGTTCCGACAGGACGACGCTACGCGAACAGCGGCCACGGGGGACGGACATGCGGATCGGCATCATCGGTACGGGCAACACAGCGGAAGCCCTCGGCACCCAGTGGGGGAGAGCCGGGCACGACGTCCTCTTCGGCGGCCGGTCACCCGACCGCACCCGTGCCCTCGCCGGCCGCACGGCCAGAGCGCGGGCACGGTCACCGAGGCGGCGGCCTTCGGCGACGCGATCCTGCTCGCCCTGCCGTACGACGCCGTGGCCGGTGTCCTCGGCGGCCTCGGGGCCGCGGACGGCGCCCTGCGGGACCGGCTGCTGATCGACTGCACCAACGCCGTCGGACCCGGATTCAGGCTCACCACGAACGGGGGCCCGGGCGCCGCCCGTACGATCGCCGACTCCACCGGCGCACGGGTCGTCAAGGTGTTCAACCACCTCCCGGACTCCGTGTGGCGGCGCACCCCGCCCGCCTTCGTCGACGGGCCGGTCACCGTCCCGCTGCGCGGGGACGACGAGCAGGCCCTGGAGGCGGTACGGGTCCTGGTGCGGGCCCTGGGATGCGTACCGCTGGCCGTGGGCGGGCTCGACCGGGCCGGGTATCTCGAGACGGCGACCGCCTTTCTCATCGGGCTCCGGCACCGCGGTCATGACCCGCGCACACTGCTGCCGCCCTTCCACGCCGCCACAGCCTGAGTTGCGGGGACCCTGACCTGCGCCGATCGTCGGAGGATGAAGGCGATCAGCTACAGCAGCTACGGTCCGGCCGATGTCCTGGAGTACGGCGACCGGCCCGACCCCAAGGTCGGCCCGGACTCGGTCCTGGTGAAGGTGCGGGCCGCGGCCGTCAACCCCGTCGACTGGAAGGCGCGCGAGGGCTACCTCCAGTCGGCGCTGGAAGCCGTCTTCCCGGTCATTCCCGGCTGGGACGTCTCCGGGGTCGTCGTCCAACCCGGTGCCGCCGTCGACGAGTTCTCCGTGGGCGACGAGGTCATCGGCTACGTGCGCGAGGACTTCCTCTCGCGCGGGACCCTCGCCGAATACGTCGCCGCGCCCGTGCGGACCCTCGCCCGCAAGCCCCTGAACCTGAGCTTCGAGGAGGCCGCGGGCCTCCCCCTGTGCGGACTCACCGCCTACCAGGTGCTCCACCGCACCCTGGAGGTCCGGGACGGCGAGACGGTCCTCGTCCACGCCGCCGCCGGAGGAGTCGGCTCGTTCGCCGTCCAGCTCGCCCGGCACGCGGGCTGCCGGGTCATCGGCACGGCGGGCCCCCACAACCACGAGTACGTGCGTCAGCTGGGCGCCGAGCCCGTGGAGTACGGCGAGGGGCTCGCCGACCGGCTGAGGGCCCTGGCCCCCGAGGGCATCGACGCCGCGTTCGACACCGTCGGCGGGGAAGCCCTGCAGGTCTCCGCGGAGACGCTCGCCCCCGACGGCAGGCTCGCCTCCATCGCGGACGCGGAGGTCTTCTCCTACGGCGGCCGCTACGCCTTCGTGCGCCCCGACGCCCAGGACCTCGCACAGATCGCGGAGCTGGCCGAGCAGGGCGTCCTCACCGTCCACGTCGACCAGGTCTTCACCCTGGAGCAGGCAGCGGACGCCTACCGCCTCAACGAGCAGGGGCGCACCCGCGGCAAGATCGTCGTCACCGTGGACTGGGAGAACTGAGACCGGCTGTCGGCTCAGAACAGCATGGCTGCGGCGAACGCCGCGATCGCGACCGTGCACGCCGCTGCCGTCGCCGCGTCGCGCGGCGACAGCGCCGGCGGCGCGGAGGATCCCAGGCCCACCACCCGGCGGTGCGTCACCCGCAGGAATCCCAGCCAGGCCAGCAGGCTCAGCGCCACGGCGACCACCCCCGCCGCGTCGGCCCCGCCGTGCAGGGCCTGCCTGACCGCGAGCAGGGCCACCACCGTGCAGGACAACGTCGTACGCCGCCAGGCCAGCCTCGTCCGTTCCGGCTGCAGACCCGGATCGCGCTCCGCCGTGGTCACCGGCCCTCCCAGCCGAACAGGACCACCACCACCATCGCGAGGGCGACCACGGCGACGACCATGCTCAGGATCGCCGGGAAGCGGGACACCGGCAGATCCTCACCGCGCCGCATCGCCCGCTCGCACCGCACCCAGTGATTCACCGCGCGCAGGGCACACAGGACACCGGCCACGAGCAGGCCGAGGGCCAGGCCCGCCCGGAGGCCCCAGCTCAGACCGGGCAGGAACTGGTCGACGGCGAAACCACCGCCGATCAGCGCGAGAGCCGTCCGGAGCCACGCGAGGAACGTGCGCTCGTTGGCGAGCGAGAAGCGGTAGTCCGGGGTGTCGCCCTCCGCGCGGATCTGCTGCGGCGCGAACCACAGCCGCAGGCTCTGCATGACGTCGCCGCGCCGGCTCACGAGGTGAACCCCGCTTCCCCGGCCCTGAACTCCCGCAGGCGGTGGTAGGTCTCCAGCCCGTCCGGAACCCACAGCCGGTCGCCGAGCCGCCGCTCCAGTTCCGCATCGGTCAGGAACGTGTGCCAGGCGACCTCCTCCACCTGCGGATTCACCGGCAGCTCGCACCGCACCCGGTACACGTAGGACCACCAGCTGTGCTCGGCGCTCGTGTAGAGGAACTTGAACAGGGGCTCGGGGCGGGGCAGGTCCGGCACCCCCAGCTCCTCACCGGCCTCCCGCAGCGCAGCCTCGTCGTAGGACTCGCCCGCGCCCACGACCCCGCCGACGAACATGTCGTAGTGCGAGGGGAAGACCAGCTTCGTCGCCGTCCTGCGGTGCACGAAGAGCCGCCCCCCGGCGTCCCTGGCCTCGATGAAGACACAGCGGTGGCGCAGGTTCCGCGCGGTCGCCTCGCCACGCGGCGCCTGCCCGACGACCTTGTCGTTCTCATCGACGATGTCCAGGATCTCGTCATCCGGAGTCATGCTGCTCATCCAACATCACCCGGTCGGCAGCAGTGGACCCGTGCCTGTCCTTCCCCTCCGGCATCGCCGGATGGAGCCCGAGCAGCACGATCCCCGCCACGATCGCCGCGAGTCCGGCAGCCTGCCAGGCCAGGGCACCCGTGTCGGTGCGCACCTGGTCGCCCAGGAACCCGATTCCGCACGCGATCCCGGCCAGCGGCTGCGCGGCCGTCAGCGCGGGCAGCGACATCCGCAGCGGCCCCGCCTCGAACGCGCTCTGGACCAGGATCAGACCGGTCACCCCGATCACGACGACCGCGTACGGATGCCAGCCCGTCATCAGTGCCGCCCAGCCGCCGTCGTCCAGCCGCTCCCCGCAGAGTCTGGTCAGGGCATCCTGCAGTCCGTACAGCAGCCCCGCCGCCAGCCCGAGCAGCACGGGGGTTCCGGGGGTCCGCGGGTGCCTGGCAGAGGCGGTCAGGACCACCGCGAGCCCCGCGACCGTGCCGATCACCAGCCACTGCCGCAGCGGATCCGCGGTCGCCTCCCCGCCTTCCGGCTGGCCGGCCAGCAGGAACGCGGTGACGCCGCCCGCCAGCAGACAGAGCCCGCCCCAGCCCTGCCGGCCGAGTGACTGACCGGTGCGGTGGCGCGACAGTGCCATCGCGAAGACCAGATTCGTCGCCAGCAGCGGCTCGACGAGCGACACCTCGCCCTGGCCGAGCGCGAGCGCGCCGAGGACCATGCCGCAGACCATCAGGCCGATCCCGGCGAGCCAGCTCGGCACCCGCATCAGGTCGAGCAGCAGCCGGGGCGACAGGAAGTCGCTCAGGGGCGCACGTCGGGCGGCGTCCTGCTGGAGGACGAACCCGAAGCCCAGACAGCACGCGGCGCCCACGGAGAGCAGGAGAACCAGCACCGACACGGATCCGACGATAGCCCCGCGGACCCGCGGGAGCGGTGAGGGCGGCGCCGACCGGGCGGTTGACGTGGAAGCGGCCGGTACCGAAGATCTGACGCACAAGTAACTTCGTGCACCGCACGGCATCGCCCCGAAGGATGGAACCATGGCGTACGACGCTGATGTGATCGTGATCGGGGCCGGACTCGCGGGCCTGGTGGCCACCGCCGAGCTCGTCGAGGCGGGCCGGACGGTGATCCTGCTGGACCAGGAGCCCGAACAGTCCATAGGCGGCCAGGCGCACTGGTCCTTCGGCGGCCTCTTCCTCGTCGACTCGCCCGAGCAGCGCCGACTGCGCATCAAGGACAGCCACGAGCTGGCCCTCCAGGACTGGTACGGCACGGCGGGCTTCGACCGCAAGGAGGACCACTGGCCGCGCAAGTGGGCCGAGGCGTACGTCGACTTCGCGGCCGGTGAGAAGCGGTCCTGGCTGCACGCTCAGGGGATGCGGTTCTTCCCCGTCGTCGGCTGGGCCGAACGGGGCGGGTACGACGCGAACGGCCACGGCAACTCCGTCCCGCGCTTCCACATCACCTGGGGCACCGGGCCCGGTGTCGTCGCCCCCTTCGAGCGGCGGGTGCGCGAAGGCGTCGCGAAGGGCCTCGTCCAGCTGCGGTTCCGCCACCGGGTCACCGGCCTCGGGGGCTCGGCCGGGGCCATCGACACGGTCACCGGCGAACTCCTCGACGCGAGCGGCGCCGAGCGGGGCACGGCCAGCAGCCGCGAGGTCACGGGAGCCTTCGAGCTGAAGGCGCAGGCAGTGATCGTCACCTCGGGCGGCATCGGCGGCAACCACGACCTCGTACGCGCCCAGTGGCCCGAGCGGCTCGGCACCCCGCCCGAGAAGCTGCTCTCCGGGGTGCCCGCCCATGTCGACGGGCTGATGCTGGGCATCACCGAGGAGGCCGGCGCCCATCACATCAACCGCGACCGGATGTGGCACTACACCGAGGGCATCGAGAACTGGAACCCGATCTGGGCCAAGCACGGCATCCGCATCCTGCCCGGCCCGTCCTCGCTCTGGCTGGACGCCCGCGGGAAGCGGCTGCCGGTCCCGCTCTTTCCCGGCTTCGACACGCTGGGCACCCTCGAACACATCATGAAGTCCGGGTACGGGTACACCTGGTTCGTCCTCGACCAGAAGATCATCGGGAAGGAGTTCGCGCTCTCCGGCTCCGAGCAGAACCCCGACCTGACCGGAAAGTCGGTCCGGGACGTGATCGGCAGGGCGCGCGCCGACATCCCCGCACCGGTCAGGGCGTTCATGGACAAGGGCGTCGACTTCGTCGTCGAGAAGGACCTCGGCGCGCTGGTCCGCGGGATGAACGCACTGACCGACGAGCCGCTGATCGACGAGGACGACCTGCGCCGCGAGATCACCGCCCGCGACCGAGAGGTCGCCAACCCCTTCACCAAGGACCTCCAGATCACGGCGATCAACGGCGCCCGCGCCTACCTGGGCGACAGGCTCATCCGTACGGCCAAGCCGCACCGCATCCTCGACCCCGGGGCGGGGCCGCTGATCGCCGTCCGGCTCAACATCCTCACCCGCAAGTCCCTGGGGGGCCTGGAGACGGATCTGTCCTCCCGCGTCCTGACGGCGGACGGTACCCCGCTGTCCGGTGTGTACGCGGCGGGAGAGGCGGCCGGCTTCGGCGGTGGGGGAGTCCACGGCTACCGCTCGCTGGAGGGCACGTTCCTCGGCGGCTGCATCTTCTCGGGCCGCGCGGCGGGCCGGGCGGCTGCCGAGGCGACCGGCTGAGGCAACTGGCTGACCGGCCGCGGCGACCACTGGGCGGACGGCCCGGCGGCCGTTCTGTGACGGGGCGACGGGAGCTTCACGGCCCTGTCCCGATTCCGTACTGCTCAGGCGGACGGGGACGGGGACGGGCCTGGCCGGGGTCGTCGGTTGCGGTCCCGAGGGGGAGGCGGTCTAGCCGGGAGGCAGTCCGACGCCGGGCGGGGGCGAGAACGGTGACCCCTTCACGACTCCGCCGCCGGGCACCGCACCCGAGCCGCTGTGGCAGCAGAACGCGGCGAACAGCGACCTGACCGGCGACGGCGCGTTCGCGCCGGCCGACGGCAAGGAGAGCTGGTCCCTCGCGGCGAGCGATTTCAGCGCCTTCAGCGACCCGCACGTCCTGGACGGAGTGCTCCACGCCTCCGACACCGCCCGCAGCCTGCGGGCGGTGGATCACGCGAGGGGCAAGCAGATCTGGCACAACGAGGACCTGCGGGACACGGCCACGCAGGCATGGCAGTTCGCCAAGGTGGACAACACCCGTACCGCGCGACCGAGTTCGACAAGGGCGGGGGCGTGCACGCCTTCGACGCGACGACCGGGAAGCTGCGCTGGACCTACAACGACAGAACCGGCGACATCCAGCAGTGGAACGCGGTGGCGGCGGCAAGCGGCCGGCCGTGATGCACGGCAAGAGGTTCTACGCGCTCCCCGCCGTGTGACCCCGCCTCCCGGTCCGGATTCCCGCCGCGTCCGCACGCGGGGCCGGGCCGGGCACCGTCACTCCGGTCCCCACCCCTCACTCCCACCGCTCCACCACTCGGAACCTCTCCACGACGATCTGCGTGTCGTCGTCCACGGTGAACGCCGGGTCCCCCAGGGCCTCCCGCATCTCCTCGCTGTGCCAGAACGCCTCGTGCCCCGCACGCCACCCGGCGACCGACGTGTACCCCTCGCCCTCGTCGAGTGCGTGCTGCAGGCCGACCGAGCCCAGGGCCACCACCCGAACCTCCGTCAGCTCCACGACGGCGACCTCCTGCCCCCGGGAGTCGATCAGCGCGGACCGCTCGCCCACCGGCGGAAGGTCCTCCTTCTCCACCTCGTACTCCGCGAGCAGCCCCGACGTCGACACCTTCTCGCCGGAGAGCACGGCCGCCACCAGCCGGTCGCGCAGCGGTCCGGGGAAGGCGAGGAGGAAGGGTTTGAGCGGTTCACGGTTCTCCATGACGGCAGTGTGGCACGCGTCACCCCAGCCGTTCCGTGTCTCCGCGACCCCCGCGACGAGCTGCGCGAATGGTTCAGACCACGCCCCCCGACCATCAACTGCATGGCTCACGCATGCAGTTGACGGAGGGTTGCCCTTGACGTGGAGCATTGCCTACCGCTTTGCTGTGCGCGATCGTTTGCTCGCACACAGCATCGAACCAACTCGCACACCGCGTCGAAAAAAGGAAGCCTGCGGATGTCCCCGCCTCCGCCGCCCCTGGGCCGCGCCCGCCGCAAGGGCGGTCGCTCGGACCACGCTTTCGACCCGGCTCTCGACGACAGCGAACTGATCGACGTACGAGGTCAGTTCGCCCAGGGCCGGTGGGCCAGGGCCCGCGCTCTTCTTGCCGCCACCGATACCGACTGGGACCGCCGCGGCCACCGTGTGCTCGCACTCGCCGCCACCCCGTCCGCGGCCGACTGGGCACGCGAGTGGCTGCTCGCCGAACCGGACAGCCCCGACGCCTCCACCCTTCTCGCCTGCGCCACCGTGACCAGGGCCCTGAGCCCCAAGTCCGGTGCCGGAGAACGGGAAAAGGCCCGCGAGGCCTGCCTGGGCGCAGCCCGGCTCGACCCCGCGGACCCGACCCCCTGGCTGGGCCTGATGCTGCTCGACCGCACGTACGGCACCCGGGAGGAGACCGCCAGGCAGTTCGAGGCGATCCGGTCCCGTCACCCCGAGCACCACCAGGCGCACCACCTGATGACGGCCCTGCTGGCCGAGACCGATCCCGAGGGCGGCGACCCGCTGCACGAGGTCTACGACTTCGCCGCATGGGCGGCCGAACAGGCCCCGGCCGACTCGCCGCTCGCCGTACTCCCCGTCGTCGCGCACGCGGAGCGCTACCGCGTCCTGGCCGCGGCGGGCAGCGTGTCCGACGACCCGGCGGGCTCGGGGCACTGGACCGGCCGCCGGGCCAGACAGGTGATGAAGGCAGCCTTCGACTGGTGGCTGGAATGGGAGCGCGAGGACCACCCCCGCCACCACGTCGACCTCAACTTCCTCGCCCACGCCAAGATCTGCGAGGGGCGCCCCGCCGAGGCCGCCGCGCTCTTCCACCGCATCGGCCCCCACGCGACCGCGGCCCCCTGGTCGTACTCCGGCCGCGATCCGTACCCCGCATTTCTTGCCGCGCGCACCTACGCGCTCGGTACCCCGTGATGCACCTTGCTTTCAACGAAGGGACCAACCCCGCCATGTCGACGGGCAGAACAGATACGACCGGGACCGGAACGGCCGCGACGAACGGCGACACCGGCGGGATCAACACGTACAAGGGGGAGGAACGCGCCCTGCGCGCCGACCGGCTCGGCACCCCCGGACTGCTGCTCTCGGTCCTGGCGGCCAGCGCCCCGCTGATGGTCGTCGCGGGGGTGATGCCCACGGTCTTCGGTGTGATGGGCATCGTCGGGCAGCCGCTGCTCTACGTCGTCCTCGGCATCGTCCTCATGCTGTTCAGCGTCGGTTACGCGGAGATGAGCCGGCACGTCCACAACGCCGGTGCGTTCTACGCCTACATCGCCCGCGGTCTCGGCCCGACGGCCGGCGCGGGCGCCTCGCTCGTCGCGCTGGTCGCGTACAGCGCCATGCAGGTCGGCATCTACGGCATCCTCGGCTTCGAGGTCTCCGGTCTCTTCGCCACCTATCTCGACATCGACATGCCCTGGTGGCTTCCCGCCCTCGTCTCGGTGGCCGTCGTCGGCGTCCTCGGCTGGCTGAAGATCGACCTCAACGCCAAGGTGCTCGGCGTCCTGCTGGTCATCGAGTGCGCCCTGGTCGTGATCTTCGACATCGCCGCCGTGAGCAAGCCCGGCCCCGAGGGCCTGTCCTTCCACGCGTTCAACCCCGACACCCTCACCGGCGCGGGGCTGGGCACGGCGCTCTGCTTCTGCATCGCCGCGTTCGTCGGCTTCGAGCAGGCCCCCGTGTACGCGGAGGAGACCAGCCGTCCGCAGGTCGTCGTGTCCCGGGTGATGTTCCTGGCCGTCGGCTACGCCGCCCTGTTCCTCGCGGTGAGCTCCTGGGCGCTGACCGTCGCCGCGGGCCCCGGCTTCATCTCGGACACCTCCCTCAGGGAGGGCCCGGGCATGCTCTTCGGTCTGACGGAGGAGAGGCTCGGCGCCACGTTCACGGACGTGCTGCACGTCCTCTTCGTCACGGGCATGTTCGCCGCGCTGCTCAGCTTCCACAACGTGGTCGCCCGCTACGCCTTCGCGATGGGCCGTGAGGGCCTGCTTCCTGCGGGCTTCGGCCGGACCAGCAAGACCAGCGGCGCGCCCGCCACCGGCTCGATGCTCCAGTCCGTGATCTCCGTCGTGATCGTGGCGGCCTTCGCCCTCACGGACGACCACCCGGTCGGCGACCCCACGGCGCCCGTCCTGCGGCTGTTCACGTGGATGGGCAACGTCGGTGCGCTCGGAGTGATCCTGCTGATGGCGGCGGCCTCCTTCGCCGTGATCGCCTTCTTCGTACGCCGCGGTGCGGGCCGCGCCCAGGCACCCCGGCTCGTGGCCTCCGGCCTCGCCGGGATCGCGCTGCTGGCCATCGCGGTGTTCACCGTCCGGGACTTCGACGTACTGGTCGGCTCGGGCCCCGGCTCCGTACTCAACTGGCTGCTGCCCGGCGTCATCGGTGTCGCCCTCGTCGGCGGCCTGGCGTACGGGGCGGTGCTGCGCTCCACGAAGCCCGAGGTGCACGCCAGGATCGGCCTCGGCAACGAGGCGTTCCAGCTGGAGAAGGCCGCGGAGAGCACGACGGCCCCCCGGTAGTTCTTACCGGGTGGTGACGAACGCCCGCGGCTCCTGGTGACGGACGGCCGCGGGTGTTCGAATGGGCGGGTGAACAGTCGCCCTCCCGACAGCGAAGATCCTCCTGACGGCAGCCGTGCCGAAGGCGCGCCCGTCGGCCGCCGCCTCGTCCTGGCCATGCTCGGCCTGGGCGTCGCCGGAGTGGTTGCCGCCCCGGTGCTCCAGCGGGGCCTGGAGACCGGGCTCGGAGCGGTCGCGGACAAGGACCCCACCGGGCTGACCGGGCTCCTGCCCAACGGCGGCGGTTTCCGCTACTACTCCGTCGCCACGTCCGTACCGGAGAAGACCGCCGCCGACTACCGCCTCACCGTGGACGGCCTGGTCGACCGCCCCGCCACCTACACCCTGGACTCCCTGAAGGCGCTCCCGCAGAGCCGCCTGGTGCGCGATGTCCAGTGCGTCACCGGCTGGCGCGTCCCCGAGACCCCGTTCGAGGGGGTCAGGCTGTCCGTGCTGCTGGACGCGGCAGGAGTACGTCCCGGCGCGAAGGCGGTCCGCTTCACCTGCTTCGACGGCGCCTACAGCGAGAGCCTCACCCTGGAGCAGGCCCGCCGGGCGGACGTCCTGGTCGCGCTGCGCATGCAGGACAAGCCGGTCACCCACTCGCACGGCGGCCCCGTCCGTCTCTACGTGGCACCGATGTACTTCTACAAATCGGCGAAATGGCTCTCCGGGATCACCGTCACCGACGCCGTACGCCCCGGCTACTGGGAGGAGCTCGGCTATGACGTCGACGCCTGGGTGGGCCGGTCCAACGGCCGGGACGACGCCCCCACCGTCTGAACACCCCACGAGGATCCGCCGCTTCACCCGCACCGAGCGCTGGGTGCACCGCACCACCGCCTGGCTGACGCTGCTGTGCGTGGCCACCGCGGCCTTTCTGTACGTCCCCCAGCTCGCCGAACTCGTCGGCCGCCGCCACCTCGTGGTCACCGTCCACGAATGGTCCGGGCTGCTCGTCCCCGTACCGCTGCTCGCCGGGCTGGTCTCCCGGGCCCTGCGCGCCGACCTCTCCCGGCTCAACCGGTTCGGACCGCACGACCGGCAGTGGCTGAAGGCCGCTCTGCGCCGCGACCGCACGCCCGGCGCCCGGCCGGCCGGGAAGTTCAACGCGGGCCAGAAGCTCTACGCCGCCTGGATCGCGGGCGCCGTGCTCGTGATGCTCGGCACCGGCCTGCTGATGTGGTTCACGGACCTCGCCCCGCTGGTGTGGCGCACGGGCGCGACCTTCGTGCACGACTGGCTGGCACTCGCGATCGGCATCGTCCTGGCCGGACATACGGCAATGGCGCTCGCCGACCCGGAGGCACGCCGTGGCATGCGCACCGGGTCGGTCGAGCGCCCTTGGGCCCGCTCCGAGCACCCGCTGTGGCGGGATCCGGAGGAGTAGCTACAGGACCAGCGACAGCAGCAGGATGAAGCCCAGCGAGACGACGGAGATGATGGTCTCCATCACCGACCAGGTCTTGATCGTCTGACCGACGTCCATGCCGAAGTACTCCTTCACCAGCCAGAACCCCGCGTCGTTGACGTGGCTGAAGAAGAGCGAGCCCGCACCGACGGCCAGGACGAGCAGGGCCGCCTCCGGGGTGGACATGCCGGCCGCCAGCGGAGCGACGAGACCGGCCGCCGAGATGGTGGCCACGGTCGCCGAACCCGTCGCCAGGCGGATCGCGACGGCGATCAGCCAGCCGAGCAGCAGGGCGGGTATCGACCAGTTCTCGGAGAACTCGAGGATCATCCGGCCCACACCGGCGTCGATGAGGGTCGTCTTGAAGCCGCCGCCGGCACCGACGATCATCAGCACCCCGGCGATCGGGGCGAGCGACTTCTCGACGGTCGTGGAGAGCCGCGCCTTCGTGAATCCGGCGGCCCGGCCCAGCGTGAACATGCCGACGATCACTGCGGCGAGCAGGGCGATCAGCGGCGAACCGATCACATCGGTGACCCGCTGGACGTGGTTCTCCGGGTCGTCCACCACGATGTCGACGAGGGCCTTGGCCAGCATCAGGACGACGGGCAGCAGCACGGTGGCCAGGGTGGCGCCGAAGCCCGGGCGGCGGTCCAGGTCCTCCGAGGGGCGCTCGGGGATCATCTTCTCCGGTGCCTGGATGTCCACCCAGCGGGCGGCGTACCGGGAGAAGACCGGGCCCGCGATGATCACGGTCGGGATGGCGACGAGGACACCCAGCGCGAGGGTGACCCCCAGGTTGGCGTCGAGCGCGTCGATGGCGACCAGCGGGCCGGGGTGCGGCGGGATCAGGCCGTGCATCACCGAGAGTCCGGCGAGCGCGGGGATACCGATCCGCATCAGGGAGTAGTTGCCGCGCTTGGCGACCAGCAGCACCACCGGGATCAGCAGCACGATGCCGACCTCGAAGAACAACGGCAGACCGATGATCGAGGCGATCAGGACCATCGCCCAGGGCATGGCGCGCCCGCTCGCCCTCGCGAGAATCGTGTCGACGATCTGGTCGGCGCCGCCCGAGTCGGCGAGCAGCTT
Source organism: Streptomyces sp. NBC_00887 (assembly GCF_045207585.1). Classification (NCBI taxonomy): domain Bacteria; kingdom Bacillati; phylum Actinomycetota; class Actinomycetes; order Kitasatosporales; family Streptomycetaceae; genus Streptomyces; species Streptomyces sp. NBC_00887. The sequence goes on along the minus strand of NZ_CP108788.1, from coordinate 1,597,051 downwards.
GCCCAGGATCGCGCCGAGCGCGATCAGCACACCGACACTGGCGACGGTGGCGCCGAGGCCCGTGGAGAAGCTGGTGATCGTCTTGTCCAGCGGGGCACCGGCGAAGACGCCGAGCGCCAGTGAACCGATGGTCAGCGCCAGGAAGGCGTGCACCTTGAACTTGGTGATGAGTACGACGATGACGGCGATGCCCGCCAGGACGGCGATGCCCAACTGCGCGTTGCCGGCCGAGGTGATCGGCTCGACGGCATCCGCTGCCAGCATCTCGACGCTGAGACTGCTCACGGTGATCCTTAAGAGGCGAGCCGGCGCAACGCGGCGACGGCCCGGTCGGTTATTTCTTCGGGGGTGCCGGACACGTCCACTGCCACGCCCGCCTCGTCCTCCTGCAGTTCCTGCAGGGTCGCGAACTGGGAGTCGAGCAGTGCGGTCGGCATGAAGTGGCCCTTGCGGTCCGCCATCCGGCGCTCGATGAGAGCCCGGTCACCGGTCAGATGGAGGAAGACGGCACCAGGGGCTTCGGCGCGCAGCCGGTCACGGTAGACGCGCTTGAGCGCGGAGCTGCTGACGACGCCGCCGAGCCCCGCCCGGCCGTGGGCCCACCGGCCGATCGCGTCCAGCCAGGGCCGGCGGTCGGTGTCGTCCAGCGGGGTCCCCGCCGACATCTTGGCGATGTTGGCCGGCGGGTGGAAGTCGTCGCCCTCGGCGTAGGGAACGCCGAGTTCGGCGGCGAGCAGGGGACCGATCGTGGTCTTGCCGGTCCCTGCTACGCCCATCACCACGACGACGTGGGGGGTGCTCATTGGTGCCTCGCTGTCTTCTTCGACATCGGTCCGTCGCGCTACTGAAACTCATTACATACGACTTATTCAAGTAGCTGTGACATAAACGTCGTACTTAATGTTCCCGCGGGCCTCCCCGTAGGCTTGCGGGCATGACCACACAGGGCCAGGGGCTGCATACACATGTGCTGGACACCCTGGGTCTGGAGATCGCCGCCGGGGACTTCCCGCCCGGCCGGGTCCTGCGCACCGACGAGCTGGCGCAGCGCTTCGAGGTGTCCCGCACCGTCGTACGCGAAGTGATCCGCGTCCTGGAGTCCATGCACCTGGTCGAGTCCCGCCGCCGGGTCGGCGTGACCGTGCGGCCCACCGAGGAGTGGAACGTCTACGACCCCCAGGTCATCCGCTGGCGGCTGGCCGGCTCCGACCGCCCCCGGCAGCTGCGCTCCCTCACCGTGCTGAGGTCCGCCGTCGAACCCGTCGCCGCCGGACTCGCCGCCCGGCACGCCACCCCCGAACAGTGCGCCGCCCTCACCGAATGCGCCCTCGGCATGGTCGCCACCTCGCGCGGCCAGCAGTTGGAGGGCTATCTGCGGCACGACATCGCGTTCCACCGCATCGTGCTCAACGCCTCCGGGAACGAGATGTTCGCGCGGCTCGGCGACGTCGTCGCCGAGGTCCTCGCCGGCCGTACCCACCACCAGGTGATGTTCGAGGACCCCGACCCCGCCGCCGTCACCCTCCACGTACGCCTGGCCGAGGCGGTCCGCGAGGGGGACGCGGCAGCCGCGGAACGGCTGACGAAGGAGATCGCGGTGGGCGCCCTCCACGAACTGGACGTACTCGCGCCCTGAGCTCCGCCCTCGGTCGCCGGGCGGGCACGGTCCTTCACGCACGTGCGCCGACCGCCTGGCAGCGGCCGCGAGCACCGGCTCACTCCGCGCCGGAGCCCTCGCCGGCCTGGTGGTCCTGGACCGCGACCCGTAGCGAAACCCGTCCGACGAGATCGGCCGGACACGTGTGCTGCGGACCTGCGTCGGCGGCCGGAAGGCCCACGACTCCGGGGCCTGACACCGAACCTCCTCCGTGGAACGCAACGCCCCGGAGGGTGCCGACGCGGCACCCTCCGGGGCGTACGGTTGTCCGTGATCAACCTTCGCAGGAGTCCCACTCGGAAACAGGGAGACCACGGTATGGCGCAGCAGGTGCAAGGGGTCATCGCACCGGGGAAGAACGAGCCGGTACGGGTCGAGACCATCGTGATCCCGGACCCCGGGCCCGGCGAGGCAGTCGTGAAGATCCAGGCGTGCGGCGTCTGCCACACCGACCTGCACTACAAGCAGGGCGGCATCAACGACGACTTCCCGTTCCTCCTCGGCCACGAGGCCGCGGGCATCGTGGAGTCCGTGGGCGAGGGCGTCGGCGACGTCGCGCCCGGCGACTTCGTCGTCCTCAACTGGCGTGCGGTGTGCGGACAGTGCCGCGCCTGTCTGCGCGGCCGTCCCTGGTACTGCTTCAACACCCACAACGCCGCGCAGAAGATGACCCTGCTGGACGGCACCGAACTCTCCCCGGCACTCGGGATCGGCGCCTTCGCCGAGAAGACCCTCGTCGCGGCCGGCCAGTGCACCAAGGTCGACCCCGAGGTCTCCCCGGCCGTCGCCGGACTGCTCGGCTGCGGTGTCATGGCGGGCATCGGCGCCGCCATCAACACCGGCCAGGTCGGCCGCGGCGACTCCGTGGCCGTCATCGGCTGCGGCGGCGTCGGCGACGCGGCCGTCGTCGGCGCCCGGCTCGCAGGCGCGGCGAAGATCATCGCGGTCGACATCGACGACCGCAAGCTGGAGACGGCGAAGAAGATGGGTGCCACCCACACCGTCAACTCACGCTCCGACGACCCCGTCGAGGCGATCCGCGCACTGACCGGCGGCAACGGCGCGGACGTCGTCATCGAGGCCGTCGGCCGCCCGGAGACGTACAAGCAGGCCTTCTACGCCCGCGACCTCGCCGGCACCGTCGTCCTCGTCGGCGTCCCCACCCCGGAGATGCAGCTCGAACTCCCGCTGCTCGACGTGTTCGGCCGCGGCGGCTCGCTCAAGTCCTCCTGGTACGGCGACTGCCTGCCCTCGCGCGACTTCCCGGTGCTCATCGACCTGCACCAGCAGGGCCGCATCGACCTCGGCGCGTTCGTCACCGAGACGATCGGACTCGGCGACATCGAACAGGCCTTCGCCCGCATGCACGACGGTGACGTCCTGCGTTCGGTGGTGGTGTTCTGATGACCGCCCGCATCGACCACCTGGTCACCTCCGGCACCTTCGCCCTCGACGGCGGTGAGTGGGACGTCGACAACAACGTCTGGATCATCGGCGACGAGACCGAGGCGGTCGTCATCGACGCCGCCCACGACGCCCTCGCGATCGAGGCCGCACTCGGCGGCCGTACGCTGCGCGCCATCATCTGCACCCACGCGCACAACGACCACATCGACGCGGCCCCCGCCCTCGCCGACGCGACCGGCGCACCGATCCTCCTGCACCCCGACGACCTGCCGCTGTGGAAGCAGACCCACCCGCACCGCACCCCCGACGCCGAACTGGCCGACGGGCAGGAGCTGGAGGTCGCCGGAACACGCCTGTCGGTCCTGCACACCCCGGGCCATGCGCCGGGCGCTGTCTGCCTCTACGCCCCGGACCTGGCCACCGTCTTCACCGGTGACACCCTGTTCCACGGCGGGCCCGGGGCGACCGGACGGTCCTTCTCCCACTTCCCGACGATCGTCGACTCGATCAGGGACCGGCTGCTCGGACTCCCGCCCGAGACCGTCGTGCGCACCGGACACGGGGACTCCACCACGATCGGCGACGAGGCCCCGCACCTGGACGAATGGATCGCCCGCGGCCACTGACCCGGCCCGGGTTCACCGGTCCGGCCACGCGGTGAGCCGCAGGCCGCTCTCGAAGCGGTGCGGCGTGCCCGTGACCGGATCGGTGAACTCCAGCACCCTGGCCAGCAGTTGCATGGGCCGCGTGTAGTCGTCACGGTCCTGCTCCGGTTCCACCACCGGATAGACGGGATCGTGGACGAGCGGCAGCCCCAGCGCGTTCATGTGGACCCGGAGCTGATGGGTACGCCCCGTGGCGGGCAGCAGCCGGTAACGGCCGAACCCGCCCCGGTGCTCCAGGAGCTCGATCCGGCTCTCACTGTTCGCCTCGCCCGGCTCCTCGCGCGCGGCGATGACCCCGCGCTCCTTGACGATCCGGCTGCGCACGGTGCGGGGGAGCGTCACACCCGCGTCGTACGGTGCCACGGCCTCGTACTCCTTGCGCACCAGCCGGTCCCGGAACAGGGTCTGGTACGCCCCCCGCTCCCCGGGCCGTACGACGAACAGGACGAGCCCCGCCGTCAGCCGGTCGAGGCGGTGGGCGGGCTGCAGCTCCGGCAGATCCAGCTCCCTGCGCAACCGGGCCACCGCCGTCTCGGTGATGTGCCGGCCGCGCGGAGTCGTGGCGAGGAAGTGCGGCTTGTCCGCGATGACGAGGTGCTCGTCGCGGTACACCACACCGACGGGGAACGGCACCGGATCCTCCGGCGCGAAGTCCCGGTGGAACCAGAGGTACCGGCCCGCTGTGTACGGCTCGTCGCCACGCACCGCACCGCCGTCGGCCCCGACGAACAGCCCCTCGGCGAGCATCGCCTCCACCCGCCGCGCCCCGACCGCCCCTGCGAACCGGTCCAGCAGATGGTCCCGGACGCATCCCCAGACCCCGTCCGGGTCCTCCGGCAGCCTCACCCGCACCGGATCGATGCCGTCCCGCTGGGGCAGCGGGGCGGCGGGGGGCTTCGCCCGTCCTCTCATCGCGTCGGTCCTTGTCATGGGTGGGGGCCTGGAGGACTGCCCATCATGGCACCGCCCGGTTGCCGGTGACCTCTGACAGCGCGCCCCCCGGTGCTGCCGATCGCCGATCGCCGAGCGCCTGATCGAGATCGGCGTGCTCGACCGGCTCAAGGGCGACCGGACACGGTGCGACCCGGCATGCAGCCCGGTTCCCCACAGTTGCCTGCTTGCGGGGCAGTTGCTGGGTGGGACGGTGGTCCCGGTATCAGCCGCTACGGCGCGGTGGTGCTCGAGGTCGTCGTGCTCAGCCTTGAGCCGGCCAAGGGGTGAGCGAGGGACGGCGGCGAGCCAGGACCGCTACGCCTGCACCAGCTCGTCCGGGAATCCTGGCCGGGTGCTCGGAGCGCGCCGAGGCCACGTCCCGGCACTGCAGCGCGCCGGCCGCCCCGCCGCCGCTCCGGCCCCACCCGCCTGCCAGAGTGCCCCGATGCTTCTGAATCCTGAGAAGACCCAGTTCATTCGGGGGGCCACCCCTGTGCTCCTGCTGTCCGTAGCCCCGGTTCATGGCGTTCTACCCGTTCTGGCCGCACCTGACGGCGCGGTACCCCGGCGCGAGGGGTGGAACATCGTCTCCAAACTCACCCTGTGTGTCGTGGACGGGCCCGGCGAGGCTGGGTTCATCATCCCTGCCGCAGCGGCCCCGGTCATCGATACGGGCAACGGTGCCGAGGCCGGCGAAATGGGCGACTGGTGCACGGACACAGAACGAGCCGGTGGCGCCGTCGTCCTGTCACTCGACGAACTGCCCGAGGTGCTCGATCGGGCCTACCTGGTCGGCTCCGGCTCCGCCCACGGGGGCTTCATGGCGAGTCTGAACTGACGTCTGGGGGCGTGACACCCGTGTGCGCAGCAGACCTTCCCGAAGGTCTACCGGCGGCTTCACCCCCAGCACCAGGTGGAATGCCGACGCGCGGAGGCAATGAGCGAGCCTGCGGCCTTGGGGCGGGTCTGGAGCCGGTTGCGTACCCGCGGTCGGCTGGGAGCGGGCGGGCCGGTGGTCTTGGTGAGGGTGCGGATGTGGTCGGTGAAGCCAGGGGCAGGCAGGGGGAGTTCGAAGTCGCCGATGGGGCCGACGGCTGCGGGGACGTAGTCGAGTACGGCGCCTACCACCTCCGGCACCGGAGCCGGTTCGGATTCGGTTTTGAGTGCGCCCAGGATGCGCAGAGCAGTGGGCAACAGGCTCGCGTCGGTAGTCGTTACGGCGTGCAGTGCGTCGGTGACGGCATCGGACACGTCGTTCTTGATGCGGGGCTCTGCGTCGGTGGAGTCGTCGCTGGAGGGCAGAGCGCTCTGGATCTGCTCGGTCTGTTCGTGCCACCAGTCGGCTTCACCGTGCTCGCCGAGCGCGAGGTGGTGGAGGTACAGGCAGTAGGAGGCTGCAGGGTCTCCGGCGCCGGCCGCGTACTGCCACCAGAAGCGGGCGTTCTCTTCGGACTCGGCGAGCTGGAGGATGCAGCCCAGGACCCGGGCGCCCGGGGGCTCGGGGAGTTGCGGGGTGAGGAAGGTGTTCAGGGTGCTGAGGGCGGTTTTGCGGGTGACGACGGCTTCGCAGAGGGTGTTCAGGTTCTGCGCTGCCTGCTGCTCCGTCGGCTCTTCCGGGACAGCAGCGGGTGGCGCCGGAGGCGCGGCGGCGGGTGGTGTGCTCGTGTGGATGCGAGCGATGAGGCGGGCCTCGGCGGCGTCGATGTCTTCTTGGGTGTAGGGGGTGGTGACCAGGCGGGCTCGGGAGAGGAACTCCGTGATGTGGGGGGTCATCGCCGTCCTTCCATGGTGTGGTCGGTGCCCAGGATGTCGCGCAGTCTGCGCGTTGCGTGGCGGACCGTGGATCGGACGGTAGCGCTGGTGATGCCGAGCGCTTCGGCGACCTGGGTCGCGTTGAGTGCGTGGAGGCAAGTCATCACCATGACGTCGAGCTGGCGTTCGGTGAGCTGGCGCATGGCGCGCATAAGTGCGAGGGACTCGGTGATCTGGCCGTACGGATCGACGGCGTCGCGCAAGGCGACCGTGTTGAAGGCCTCGTCGTCGAGCAGTGGGGGCCGGCGGTTACGGGCGCGGACGTGGTCGGTGACCTTGTTGCGCATGACGGTCCAGGCATAGCCGTCCGGATTGTCGCTGCTCAGGACTTTGCCCCAGGAACGGTAGAGCTGCTCGAAGGCGCTGTCGGTCGCCTCCTCGGCGTCGTGACGGTTGTGCAGGAACGTCTCGGCGTAGTGGACGTAGTGCGGGCGCTTCATCCGGTGGAAGGCAGTGAAGGCGTGGTCGGGGGGCTGCTGTGTCATCGGCTCGCCACCCCGCCGGGTGCAGTGTCGGTTCTCGGTCACCGCCCTTCCTTCCCGTCGTGGGGGCGGCGGCTCATCTCGCTCACCCCGGCCCGGACGCCTGCGGCTGCCAGACGGCGAAGCAGCGTGATGGCGTCCTGACCGAAGACGCGGATCGTGACAGCCAGCATCATCAGGTCACCTACGAGTTGGATCGTCACAGGCGCAGGCCTCTGCTCGTACGAAGAGCCGGGCGGATTTCTCAAGCCCGGGAAGTGCGCGGGTTGTGCGCCCTTCACTTACAACGACGCCACCCAATGGCCAGGTGTGCAGGGGTAATTCGAGAAAGGTTACGCAGCGCCAAGCCTTGGTGACACACAGGTGTTCCCTACTGCTTATCCAGAATCAATAGCCATCCCGCGCCACCCGAACGCCAGAGCTACCACCAGCAAATTCATCGTACGATCAGCAATTTGCGTAAATTTGCGCGAATGCAGCAAACTTTTGGAGTGATGTAGCTCACGCTTCGACAAGGTTCGGAACCTACGTGCCGGCGCGGTGGCCTCTTCGTCCGGCGTCGGCCGATCTGATGCGCCTGGCCTCGAGACAACAAGTACGGTTGCAACCGCATAACCCCTTTGCCGTGATTCCGCTGCGAGAATGCGCTTCATGGTCAGCGTCGAAGAGTGGATCCGGGCTCGGAGAGGCCTGTGGTTGGGGCAGAGGCTTTCAGGGACGGTGACCGCGGTTCCGAATCCGGGTGCGACGGGGATCTTCGTCGACATCGGCCTTCCGGTTGGCGGGTTCGTCGACGTGCTGCTGCTTCCGTCCGCCGCGGAGCGCTGGCCGACGGTGGGGACCGTGGCGGAGTTCGAGGTCTGGTGGGCCGATATGCGGCCGCAGGTGCGACTCAAGCCCGTAGTGCGCCAGTTCCTGCGCGAGGACTTCGACGAGTGGCTGGCCCAGTGGCGGCCGGGCTGGCCTGAGAACGTGCCCGTGGATCAGGCGTGGGTCGAGGCAGATGCGGCGGCCCGGCGGGATGCCGGTGAGGTCGAGGAGACGCTGCGCGCGGCCGGATGGCGGCCGGAGCGACGCGTCCCCGTTCAACAGTGGCGCGAGAGGCTGGAGGCAACTGGGCTGGTGCGGTTGCATGAGGCCGCCGACCGCTTCCTGACGGAGTTCGGAGGTTTGGACGTCCAGATCAGCGGGCCGGGCATCACCTGTGCGAGAACGCCCTTCACCTTCGATCCCGAACTCGCGGTGGGCGAGGAGGACCGATTCGCAGACTGGAGCTCGACGGTGGGACGGGACATCTTCCCCATCGGTGAACTCGACGAGGGCAGATTCTTCCTCGGCATCGACGAGACCAGCGAGATCTATCTGATCGAGACGTGGATAGCGACGTTCGGCCCGGCCCGGGAGGCACTGGAGAAACTCGTCCTGGGCATATCTCCACGGCGTATCGGTTGAGGTGAGTCGCCATCGCATACCGTGCAACGGCAGTGGTGCTCCGAACCGGCTGTCTCAACACGCCTCGTCAACAGGGGTCCTGCCCCAGCGACTTGTCCGACGCCCGCTGAGACCCGCTGGTCCACGTCCGTCGCCTGGCGTGCGGCGCGACGAGCGAAGGGCCTGGACATAGGCCGGCCTCACAGCTCGGCCGTCAGGAGCCGAGCAGCCGCTCGTACTCCTCCTGCGTGACCGGAAGTACCGTGCCGTGCCGGGCGCCCGCCGGGAGTGCGTAGTCCGCGGACATCGTCCACCTGCCCGAGTCGAGGTCGTCCGTCTCGAACGGTACGTAGCCGCGCCCGCCGAACTCGTCGATGAGGAGGTACCACGTCTCCTCGGTGTTGGACCTGAAGACCGCGGGGCCCTCGCCCCGGTCGACCGAGCCCTTACCGATGCAGTCGGTCACGAAGCCGTACGAACGGGATGTGAGGTCCTGAGACTTCTCCGCCGTGATGAACTTGGAGCACGGGGTGTCCGACGACGGGTTCCGCTCGTCCTTGGTGAAGCGGTAGTAGCTGCCGTCGTGGCGGATGACCGTCGAGTCGATCACCGAGTACCCGGGGTCGTGCCACACCTCCGGCTCGGTGAAGGTGCGGAAGTCGCGCGTGGTCGCGTACAGCATCTTGTTGTAGGTGCTGCCGGTGTGCTCCGGGTCGTCCGCCGCGTAGATCTTGGAGGCCCAGAAGACGACGTACGAGCCGAGCTTCTCGTCGTAGTACGCCTCCGGGGCCCAGGTGTTGCCGGCGGTGTCGGGCGCGACCTCCACCAGGCGCCGGTCGGTCCAGTTCACCAGGTCCGTGGACTCCCAGACCATGACCGATCTGCTGCCGGTGCGCTGGACCTGGTCCCAGCTGCCGCCCGCGCCGCCGTACATCCGCAGGTCGGTGGCGATCTGGTAGAACTTGTCGCCCTCCGGTGAGCGGATGACGAACGGGTCGCGGAGCCCCTTGGTGCCGAGGTCCGAAGTGAGCACCGGCTCGCCGCCGTTCAGCTCCTGCCAGTGCAGCGGGTCGTCGCCACGGCTGAGCGACATCCGTATCTGCTCGCCGTCCTCGGTGCCCTCGCCCGTGAAGTAGCTCATGGCGTAGCCGGTGTACGTCCGCTCCTGCGGCAGTTCGGGCACGGCCGCGGTGAAGGTACGGCGCGCGGCCGCCCTGCCCCGGGTGACCAGGGCGGTGAGCTCCACGCTCGTCGGTCCCGCACCCGGCGCCGGGCGGTGCACGATGCCCGTCGCGTCGATGACCCGGGGCCGGTGGGACCTCCACGTGACGGTGGTGCCGTGGGCCCCGGCGGCGGGCAGCGTCAGATTGCCGCGCACGTCGGCGAGGTCGTGCACCGTGAGCGCGGCCGCGGCTTGCGAGGTCGCGGCCCCGTCGCTGATCCCCGCGGGTCCGGCGTGGGCGGGGCCGCTGCCGGGGAACGCGAGCAGGCCGACGACGAGGGACAGGAGAGGCAGCAGAGGGGCAAGGGCTCTTCTCGCGGGGTGCGGACGCATGTCTCTCCCGAAGTCGTTCGGAATACCGGACGCTGTTCGTCAAATCGGACCGACGCTAGGGGTGTTGAGGGCCCTCGTCAAGGGTCGCGGACGAATTCGCACGCCCTGTAGAAAGCGCTTGCCGACCCGCGTAGGGTCCTGCCCGCTGAATCCATTCAATCCGTTGACGTCCAACCCTGAATCACCCAGCCCCGAATCACCCAACCCTGAATCACTCGACCCCGAATCACTCGACCCCGAATCACTCGACCCGGAGGAGCCTCGCCATGCGCCGAGCCGGAACACTCCTGCTGACCGCCTGCACCGCCGCTGCCGCCCTGACCGCCCTGGCGGTCACTCCCGCGGTGGCCCAGGGCCGCACCGCCGCCGGGCCGGACGGCCTGGACCGCTGCACCGGGACGGCCCCGGTCGTCTGCCACTTCGACGTCGCTCCCGGTACGTACCGGGTCCGGGTCCTTCTCGGAGGTGTGGAGGCCGGCTCGACGGCGGTCACCGCCGAGACGCGAAGAGCCGTGCTCGCCGAGACCCCGAACGCGGCCGGTGAGACCCTGCGCCGCAGCTTCACGGTGGATGTGCGCGAGCCGGAGGGCGAGCCCACGGGGCCGGCCGGCAGCCCCGGACTGGACCTCGCCTTCGGCGGCACGGCACCGCGGCTCGCGGCACTCCGGGTCGAGCGGGTCCGCACGCCCCAGATCCTCCTCGCGGGCGACTCCACCGTCTGTGACCAGCCCGGTGAGCCCTACTCGGGTTGGGGGCAGCAGCTCCCGCAGTACCTCACGGACCGGCTCTCCGTCGCCAACTACGCCGACTCCGGGGAGAGCTCGCAGACCTTCCGGGACAACCCGGCCCTGTTCCCCGCCCTCCGGGCCCGAATCCACCGCGGCGACCTCGTCCTCATCCAGCTCGCCCACAACGACAAGCAGACCGACCGCGCCACCTACCGGGCCAACCTCACCGCGATGATCGAGGACGTGCGCGCCGAGGGCGGCCGGCCCGTGCTCGTCACCCCGATCGTCCGCCGCTGGTTCAACACCGACGGCACGCTCGACAACGGCACCGCGCTGATCGTCAACGGCCTGGGCGTGGACCTGCCTGCCGAGGCGCGCACCCTCGCCGCCGAGCAGGACACCCCGCTCGTCGACCTCACCGCCCTGACCAGGGCGAGGGTCGAGGAGCTCGGCCCCGAGGCCTCCAAAGCCCTCTACCTCTACAACGAGAAGCGCGACAACACCCACACCTCCACGCGAGGCGCCACCGAGTACGCCGCGCTCGTCCTCGGTGAACTGCGCGCCCAGCAGCTCCTTGCGCCGCGCACGGTCCGGTGACCCCGCACCCCGACGAAAGGCCATCGCCGTGAACCATGCCGAAATGCCCAGCCGCAGGGCCGTGCTGAGGGGAGCCCTGGGTGCGGGAGCCCTCACCGCCGTACCAGGCGTCGCCCACGCCGCGGCGCCACGCGCCCCGTACCGCAATCCACTGGTCGAGCAACGTGCCGACCCGCACATCACCCGGCACACCGACGGCCGTTACTACTTCACCGCCAGCGCCCCCGAGTACGACCGGATCATCCTGCGTTCCTCCCGCACCCTGCGCGGCCTGAGCACCGCCGAGGAAGCGGTGATCTGGACCCGGCACACCACCGGGGACATGGCCGCCCACATCTGGGCGCCGGAACTCCACCGCATCGGCGGCAAGTGGTACGTCTATTTCGCCTCGGCGCCCGCGGACGACGTGTGGAGGATACGGATCTGGGTGCTGGAGAACGCGAGCGCCGACCCCTTCCGCGGCACCTGGACCGAGAAGGGGCAGCTTGCCACGGCCTGGGACACGTTCTCGCTCGACGCCCACACCTTCACCCACCGGGGAGACCGCTACCTCGTCTGGGCCCAGCACGAGCCCGGCCTGGACAGCAACACCGGGCTCTTCCTCTCCCGGATGGCCGGCCCGTGGAAGCTGACCGGGCCCCAGATCCGCCTCAGCACACCCGAGTACGACTGGGAATGTGTCGGCTTCAAGGTCAACGAAGGGCCCGCGGTGATCAAGCGGAACGGCCGCGTCTTCATGTCGTACTCCGCGAGCGCGACCGATGCCAACTACTGCGTGGGCCTCCTCACCGCGGACGCCCGCAGCGACCTGATGAACCCTGCCTCCTGGACCAAGTCCCCGGAGCCCGTCTTCACCAGCAGCGAGGAACGGGTCAGTACGGCCCGGGCCACAACTCCTTCACCGTGGCCGAGGACGGCCGCACCGACGTGCTCGTCTACCACGCACGGCCGTACCGGGAGATCGCCGGCGACCCGCTGCACGACCCCAACCGGCACACCCGGATCCAGCGGCTGGCCTGGAAGGCGGACGGCACACCGGACTTCGGCATCCCGGTGGCCGACTCCGAGTGACATCCGGAACCGGCCCCGCCCACCGGTGCCGGGACCCGTCCGCGGCATTGACGCGCCCCATGTCCCTGCCTATCTTGCGTTCGAAGTTCTGGGCAACGTCCGATATATCGAACAGTGAACTCCTGGAGCATCCATGCCGTACCCGCACCTGTGGCCCCGGCTCACCGTCCCCGTCGTCGCGCTCCTCCTCGGAACGCTGGTGGCCGCACCCGCCCGCGCCGACGGCACCGCACCGGTGGCCGAGCCGACCGACTACTCCCTCACCGTGCACCCGGACCGCACCGGCCCCACCATCGACGACACGATGTACGGGGTCTTCTACGAAGACATCAACCACGCGGCCGACGGAGGGCTGTACGCCGAACTCGTCCAGAACAGATCCTTCGAGTACGACCGTGCCGACAACGCCGCGTACTCGGCCATGACCGCCTGGAGTCCGACCGCGGTGTCCGGCGGCACGGGGCAGGCCCTGACCGTGGACGACGACGACCGTCTGAACGAACGCAACCGCCGGTACCTGCGCCTCGACCTCGCCGGCGGCGCGGGCGGACAGGCCGGTTTCGGGGTGACCAACTCGGGTTACAACGAGGGCCTGCGCATACGCCGGGGCGCCCGCTACGACTTCTCCGTCTGGGCGCGCACCGACCGGGCCGAGGGCACCGCGCTGACCGTCGGAGCGACCGCCGCGGACGGCACCGCGCTCACCGCACCGCTGCGCATCACCGTGCGTGGAGACCGCTGGGCGAAGTACACGGGCACCCTCACCGCCCGCACCGCGGCCGCGGACGGCCGGCTCACCGTGACGGCCGGCGGCAGCGGCACCGTACGGCTCGACATGATCTCCCTCTTCCCCCGGGACACCTACAAGGGACGGGCGAACGGCCTCCGCAAGGACCTCGCGGAGAAGACCGCCGCACTGGAACCCGGCTTCCTGCGCTTCCCCGGAGGCTGCCTCGTCAACACGGGAAGCCATGAGGCGTACGAGGCGCCCGGCTGGGAGCGCAAGCGCTCCTACCAGTGGAAGGACACCATCGGCCCGGTCGAGCAGCGTCCCGTCAACGCCAACTTCTGGGGCTACAACCAGACCTACGGCCTCGGCTACTACGAGTACTTCCAGTTCGCCGAGGACATCGGCGCGATGGCGCTGCCCGTCGTGCCCGCACTGGTCACCGGCTGCGGCCAGAACAAGGCGACCGACGACCCGGACCTGCTGCAACGGCACATCCAGGACGCGCTCGACCTGATCGAGTTCGCCAACGGCCCGGCCGGCTCCACCTGGGGCGCCAAGCGCGCCGCCATGGGCCACCGCGCGCCGTTCGGACTCACCCACCTGGAGGTCGGCAACGAGGAGAACCTCCCGGACGAGTTCTTCACCCGCTTCACCGAGTTCCGCGAGGCCATCGAGGCCAGGTACCCGGACATCACCGTGGTCAGCAACTCCGGCCCGGACGACAGCGGCACCACCTTCGACCGCGCCTGGCAGCTCAACCGTGCCGCGGACGTCGCCATGGTCGACGAGCACTACTACAACAGCCCGCAGTGGTTCCTCGAGAACAACGCCCGCTACGACACCTACGACCGCAACGGCCCCGAGGTGTTCCTCGGCGAATACGCGTCGCTCGACAACCGCTTCTCCAACGCCCTTGCCGAAGCCGCCTTCATGACCGGCCTCGAACGCAACGCGGATGTCGTGAAGCTCGCCTCCTACGCCCCGCTGCTCGCCGACACGAGCGACGCGCAGTGGCGCCCGGACATGATCTGGTTCGACAACGAGAAGTCATGGGGGTCGGCGAACTATGAGGTGCAGAAGCTCTTCATGAACAACGTCGGCGACCGGGTCGTGCCGAGCACCGCCTCCACCACACCCGCGGTCTCCGCGCCGATCACCGGCGCCGTCGGGCTGTCGACCTGGGCGACCAGCGCCGCGTACGACCACGTCGAGGTCACCGGCGAGGACGGCACCCCTCTGCTGAGCGACGACTTCTCGGCCGGGGACGCGCAGTGGACGAAGGCGGCGGGCTGCGGCGCCTGGGCCGTCGAGGACGGCGCGTACGTCCAGTCCGACGAGAGCGCCGAGAACACCCTGGTCACGGCCGGCGACACCGGCTGGCAGAACTACGACCTGCGGGTCAAGGCGACGAAGAAGGCGGGCAAGGAGGGCTTCCTCGTCGCCTTCGGGGTCAAGGATACCGGGAACAAGTACTGGTGGAACCTCGGAGGCTGGGGCAACACCCGCTCCGCAGTGGAGAAGACGGTCGACGGCGCCAACCAGACGATGACCGAGGACAGCACGAAGATCGAGACGGGACGCGCGTACGACCTCAGGATCCAGGTGCGCGACCGGCAGGTCACCCTCTTCCTCGACGGGAAGCAGTGGGGCACCTTCACCGACGACAAGCCCGCCGAACCCTTCCGGCAGGTGGTCACCCGGGACGACGCCACGGGCGAGCTCGTGGTCAAGGTGGTCAACGCCCAGGCGTCGGATGCCAGGACCAGGATCGACCTGGGGGCGAGGCCGGCCTCGCGGACCGCCCGGCTGACCACGCTCCAGGCGGCCCCGGACGCGGTGAACACCGCAGACGACCGGCAGGTGGCGCCACGGAAATCGACCCTGAGGGTCGACGGACGCGTACTCACCCACACGTTCCCGGCGCACTCCGTGACCTTCCTGCGCATCAGGGAATAGGGCCGGAACAGCGAAAACCCCCAGGGTGACCTGGGGGTTTTCTGCTGGTGTCCGAGGGGGGACTTGAACCCCCACGCCCGATAAAGGGCACTAGCACCTCAAGCTAGCGCGTCTGCCATTCCGCCACCCGGACCGGGTGTGTGTCGATCGGGCAGGGCCCGTTCCGACGTGGAAAACCATAGCAAACATTCGGGGGTGCTCGATCACGCCCCATGGTGTGAAAGGCACGTAACGAGGAGCGGGCGGTCTTGGGTGTGCGGGGCAGGCGCGCGAGGATGAGGGGGAGCACCACCGCGACAGTGGAAGGAAGCAGCGTGAGCGAGACCAACACGACTCGGACCGTCTCCGGTGAGGATGAGGTCGTGGACCTCTGTCGTGACCTGATCAGGATCGACACCAGCAACTACGGCGACCACTCGGGCCCCGGGGAGCGGCTCGCCGCCGAGTACGTCGCCGAGAAGCTCGCCGAGGTCGGGCTGGAACCGAAGATCATCGAGTCCCACAAGGGCCGGGCATCCACCGTGGCCCGGATCGAGGGCGAGGACCCCTCCAAGCCCGCGCTGCTGATCCACGGGCACACCGACGTGGTCCCCGCCAACGCGGTCGACTGGACGCACGACCCGTTTTCCGGCGAGATCGCGGACGGCTGCGTCTGGGGCCGGGGCGCGGTCGACATGAAGGACATGGACGCGATGACCCTCGCGGTCGTCCGCGACCGCATGCGCAGCGGACGCAAGCCCCCGCGTGACATCGTGCTGGCCTTCCTCGCGGACGAGGAGGCGGGCGGCACGTACGGGGCGCGGCACCTCGTCGACCACCACCGTGACCTCTTCGACGGCGTCACCGAGGCGATCGGCGAGGTCGGCGGCTTCTCGTTCACCGTCAACGAGAACCTGCGGCTCTACCTGGTGGAGACCGCGCAGAAGGGCATGCACTGGATGCGGCTCACCGTGGACGGCACGGCCGGGCACGGATCCATGACCAACAACGACAACGCGATCACGGAGCTCTGCGAGGCCGTGGGCAGGCTCGGCCGCCACAAATGGCCGGTCCGGGTGACCAAGACCGTGCGGTCCTTCCTCGACGAGCTGTCCGACGCGCTGGGCACCCCGCTCGACCCGGAGGACATGGAGGCGACGCTCGCCAAGCTCGGCGGGATCGCCAAGATGGTCGGCGCCACCCTGCGGAACTCCGCCGCCCCGACCATGCTCGGCGCCGGGTACAAGGTGAACGTGATCCCCGGACAGGCCACCGCGCACGTGGACGGGCGCTTCCTGCCCGGTTACGAGGACGAGTTCCTGGCCGACCTCGACCGGATCCTCGGCCCGCGGGTGAAGCGCGAGGACGTGCACGGCGACAAGGCGCTGGAGACCAGTTTCGACGGCTCCCTGGTGGACGCGATCCAGCTCGCGCTCAAGGCCGAGGACCCGATCGCCCGCGCCGTTCCCTACATGCTCTCCGGCGGTACCGACGCGAAGTCCTTCGACGACCTCGGCATCCGCTGCTTCGGCTTCGCCCCGTTGAAGCTGCCGCCGGAGCTGGACTTCGCCGGCATGTTCCACGGTGTGGACGAGCGGGTGCCGGTGGACGGCCTGAAATTCGGCACCCGGGTGCTCGACCGCTTCATCGACCATTCCTGAGGTCCTGGAGCAGAGGGCGCGCTGCCGGCAGCCGAATTCGCCAGCGTGTGCGTACCTCACCGGAAAGGATGAAAGGGGTCGCGCACTCGTAGCCCCCCAACTCCCTCCTCGTTACAGGTGATGCGGTCCGCGGCTGGGATCGCACTTGTCAACCAGGAGGAATAATGATCAAGAAGGTCGTCGCGGTCGCGGCTGCTACCGGTGGTCTCGTGCTCGCGGGTGCGGGTATGGCTTCTGCCGACGCCGGCGCCCAGGGTGCTGCCATCGGCAGCCCCGGCGTGCTCTCGGGCAACGTTGTCCAGGTCCCGGTCCACGTTCCGGTGAACGTGTGCGGCAACACCATTTCCGTCATCGGCCTGCTGAACCCGGCCTTCGGCAACGTCTGCGTCAACAGCTGACGTTGAACACCAACCCGTAAGGGTGTGAGTCCGGTCGGCCCCGGAGTGCGCCATGCACTCCGGGGCCACTGGGCATTCGGCCCTCGCACGGCTGTGCCGAGGGCATTCGGAAGGCAGAAGGCAGGAAACGAACCTATGCGACAGGTCACACGTAAAGGCCTGATCACCATGGCAGCGGCGGGCGGCGTGCTCGCGCTCAGTGGTGGCTACGCACACGCCGACTCGGGAGCCGCAGGCGGCGCGTCGAACTCACCGGGGGTGCTGTCGGGGAACTCGATCCAGGTCCCGATCGACGTACCGGTCAACGTCTGCGGAAACTCCGTGAACGTCGTCGGCCTGCTCAATCCCACGGGCGGGAACGACTGCGGAAACGGATCGGCGGACGCCGGTCCCGGCCACTCCAGGGAAGACGGCGCCTCGTCCGGTCACGGACACGGCAGGTCCGGCTCCGGCAGCCGGGCCTCCGGGCACGAGGGCCTGGGCGGCGGAGAGGGGACCGGCAGGCACCGCGCCCCGGGCGCCTCCGCTCAGGGGGAGGCGAAGGGGTCACCCGGTATCGGCTCCGGCAACCAGGTGCAGGTGCCGGTCGAGATCTCCGTGAACGTCTGCGGCAACAGCGTCACCATCGGTGGCCTGCTCAACCCGGTCTTCGGCAACAGTTGCGAGAACGACGCGGAGGTCAGCCCTCCGCCCGTCGTACCGCAGACGCCCCACACCCCCGAGGAGCCGGCCCTGCCGCCCGCGCAGGTTCCGCCCGCTCCCGAGGCCCAGCTCGTGCCCGGCCCGCAGCTCGCACAGACCGGTGCGGGCGGGCTCGACCTGCTGGTCCCGGCGAGCGCAGGCCTGCTGCTCGCCGGTGCGGGTACGGTCCTGTACCGCCGCTCGCGCAGCGCCGCATAACGGCACCGCGACTTCGGCGTACGGCGTCGTTCAGGGAGCGGGTTCCGCAGGCGCGGGACCCGCTCCGCGCTACCAGGTGGCCCGGAGCTGGCGGATGATCCGGCGGCGCAACCGGACGCGGCGGCTGCCGTCCAGGCGCAGGGTCAGGCGGTCCAACTCCCAGTGCCCGTACTCGGCATGGTCGGTCAGCAGGCGGGTCGCTTCCTTGCGGGAGACCCCGCGCGGCACGTACACGTCGACAAATTCGTATTCCGGCATCGCATCTATTGTGCGTGCAGAGCCCCGGTACGGATAGCGTCTGCACTATGTCTGATGCTGCGCAGCCCACCGCTGCCGAGGTACGCGCCGCCGCCGATGCAGTCAAAACCGCGCTCGACCGCCACCTCGAGGCGGTCGAACGACGTACGGGGGACGACGACCCCGCTGTTTTCGACGCGTTCAACGCACTGGCCGCTGCGGCCGAGGTCTACGACGAATTCCTCTACGACCGCTACGACGAGGTCACCCCCTTCGAGATCCCCGGCGCTGAGGACTCGCTGCCGCCGTACGCGGGTCCGGAGGAGCCGCACGCCCTCAGTGTGCTGATCAGGCGCGACTACGCGGTGGTGGAACCCCCGCGGCTGCTGGCCCAGGCCCAGCGGCTCGCCGACCTGGACCCGGACCAGCACGACAGCGACACCGTGCCGGTGGTCGGCACCAGCGTGCATGCCGCGCTGGGCGTGCTGTTCGGCGAGTACGAGGTGGACGAGATCGCGTCCCGGCACAAGGAATTCGGACTGGAAGAGGGCGACTCCACGCTGTGGGTCTCCGCAGTGGACGAGCTTCCCGAGCCGGGGGAGTGGCTCGGGGCACCGTTCGACGACGCCGATCCGGCGCAGGTGGTCTGCCGCTTCGACGTCAGCTCGGTCTTCGACGAGGACGAGCTGGACGGAGACGCGGACGTGTCGGTGGTCGGCGGCTCCTGACTCCGCGGACGAAGGCCCCGGCGCGCACCGGGGGCCTTCGTCGGGCGGTCCGGGGCACGCCGGGGTTCCCTAGGACGCGTCCGGGGTCGGCAGCGCCTCCAGCAGGGGGCGCAGCCGCGTCGTCCGCTCCTGGGCGGGGATCTCGGCGACCGCGCGCGGCAGTGCCTGGTCCACGCCGTGCACCACGGACAGGTGGTGCTCACCGCGGCTGAACGCGGTGTACACCCATGGGCGGCTCAGGCCCTGAGCCGCATCGCCAGGCAGGACGACGACCACGGCGGGCCAGCGCATTCCGGCCGCCTGATGGGCGCTGAGGGCCCAGCCGTGGCGTACCGACGACTCCACCGCGTCCGGGGGTACGACGACGGGGGTGCCCGCACAGTCCAGGTGCAGTCCCTCGGCGTCGGCCGAGACGACCGAACCCGGAACGGTCCTGCCGGGAGCCGGTACGTGGACGACCCGGTCGCCCGGGTCGAAGCCGCCGAATCTGCCGGGGCCCGGATTGAGCCGCTCCTTGAGCGCCGCGTTGAGCGCCTTGGTGCCGGCGGAGCCACCGTGTCCGACGGTGATCACCTGCGTGTCGGACGAAGGCACGCCGATGGCACGCGGCACCGAGTCGGCGACGAGCTGCACGGTGCGGTGGACCGCCTCACCCGCATCGCGGACGGGGACGATCACGACTTCCCGGCCCGGCGCGTCGACCTGGGTGAGCTCACCGATTCCGATGCCCGAGACGAGTTCGCCGATCGGTCCGGGGTCCGGTGTGCGCGACACCACCTGCGGGCAGGCGCGTGCCGCCAGCACGTCCGCGAACACCCGGCCCGCACCGGCGGAACCCAGCACACCCGGGTCGCCGCTCAGCACCAGCCGGGTCCCGTCGGCGAGGGACTCCACCAGCATCGCGGCGGTCTCCACATCGAGCTGCGGCGCGTCCAGCACGACCAGCAGGTCCAAGGCGAGGGCACCGTCAGTGTCCCGTCCGGGGCCCGACGCACCGGAGAGCAGATCCAGGAGGGTGACCGCGGTCCGCGGATCACCGACCGCGGTGGCCAGCCGGTGCCTGCCGTCCACACTGTGGGTCGCGCCGAGGGCGCGCAGTCCCAGGCCCTGCGCGGCGGCGACGAGGGCGGCGGGTTCCGCCCGGGCACTCTCGCCACCGCTGTGGGCGACGAGTCCGGCGGTCGCCACCGTCCTGATCAGCTCGGCCGCCGAGGGCGACGGGGCGGCGTCAGCGGCCTCCGTCCAGTCGGCGCCCTTCTCGCAGGCGTTGACCAGCCGTGCCAGGCCGTCGGCGAGGCTCTCCTCGGCCAGCGCGTACCGGTCGAGGCCCAGTAGGACCTGTACCGGCTCCTGCTCGTCGTGTGCGTCCTGAGCGCCGTCCTCGTCGTCCCCCTCCGACTCCTCGGCCTCCGCGGCGTCCGCGGGGTCGAGGCCGTCCTGGAAGACGAGCACGACACCCTCGGCGACGGCGTGCTCGACGGCGGCTTCGGGATCGGTGACCGCGCGCTCGGCCAGTGCCGCACGTACCTGCGACGCGTCCAGTGCGGTATGGCCCTGGAGGGCGGCACGCTCCAGCAGCCAGCCCACGAGCGCCGCCGTGCGCCGCTCGTCGTCCGGGCCGCACTCCGCCCCGAGCAGAGCCCTGGCGAAGCCGTCAGCCTGCTCGGGGCGGACCCCGGGCACGGACAGCAGCTGCCAGGGGTCCTCGCGCAGGAGACCGGCGGCCTGTTCGCCGAGCGTCACAGCAGCCGGCCGTGCCAGGGCCTCGGGCGCGCCGCCCTCGGCGAGCACCGCCGCGACGGCGCCGGCCGCCTCGGGGGAGGCGCTGTGCGTGGGCTGCTGTCCGGCGGGCCGGGGCCGGGCGGCAGCGGGTACGGACGCGGGTCCGGTGGCGGCCGGGCGGGGCGCGGGCGCCGACGCGCGCGGCTCGAAGAACGCGGTGCCGGCCTTCTCGCCGCTCTCGACGGCGCGCACGGCCGCGAGCAGGTCGGCAGCCGGGCCGCTCAGCTTCGTACCGGCGGCGATGGGTCCTTCCTTCTCCGCCTTGCGCTTCTCGATCCGCTCCCGGAGCTCGCGCTGAGCCGCCAGCTCGATCTCGGCCTCCGAGAGCGCGGGATCCGCGACGGTCCCGGGCGTGCCGCCGGCCTCGGTGCCGCCGGAAGCCTCGGCGTCTGCGGATTCTGCGGAGGGCTCGAGGTCGGCCGAGGCCTCGGCGTCCGCGGCGGTCTCGGACTCTGCGGAGGCTTCGGGGCTCGCGGGAACCTGCTCCGCACCGCCCTCCGCGGCCCCGTCGTCGCCGGGCGCACCGGAGGCGCCGACGGCGTCGTCGGAGCCCGCGTCCTCGCGGTCCTCGTGGTTCTCGGCCGCGGGGTCCGGGGTTTCCCCCCGGGGAAGGGCAGTCACAGCGTGCTCCAGTCCTGGTCGGGATAGCGGTGCACGGGCGCCGACACATCGTCGAGCGCCTGGCAGATCTCGTCAGGAAGACTAAGCGCCTCCACTGACAAGGCCTCGGAGAGTTGCTGCGCGTTGCGCGCGCCGATGATCGGGGCCACCACTCCCGGGCGGTCCCGCACCCAGGCGAGCGCGACCATGAGAGGTGTCGTGGCGAGGCCGTCCGCGGCTGTGGCCACCGCGTCCACGATCCGGCTCGCAGGTTCGTCGAGATACGGCTCGACGAAGGGGGCGAGGTGCTCCGAGGCGCCCCGTGAATCGGACGGCGTGCCGGTGCGGTACTTGCCGGTCAGTACCCCGCGGCCGAGCGGGGACGAAGGCAGCAGCCCCACTCCGAGATCCAGTGCCGCGGGCAGCACCTCCCGCTCGATGCCCCGCTGCAGCAGTGAGTACTCCATCTGCGTGCTGGCCAGCCGGGTACGCAGACCGGGCGCCGCGAGCTGCCAGGTGGCCGCCTTGGCCAGCTGCCAGCCGCTGAAGTTCGACACTCCCGCATAGCGGACCCGTCCCGAGGACACCGCCAGGTCCAGTGTCTGAAGGGTCTCGTCCAGCGGAGTCACGGGGTCGAAGGCGTGGACCTGCCACAGGTCGACGTAGTCCGTCCCGAGCCGCTCCAGGGACGCGTCGAGCGCGGCCAGCAGATGCCCGCGCGATCCGTCGAAGCGGCGGTACGGATCGGGCACGCTGCCGGCCTTGGTCGCGATGACCAGATCCTGCCGGGGCACCAGGTTGTCGACGAGCCGCCCGAGGAGGTACTCGGCCTCCCCGCCGCCGTACACATCGGCGGTGTCGACCAGCGTGCCGCCGGCGTCCCAGAAGGCTTTCAGCTGGTCGGCAGCATCGTGCTCGTCGGTGTCCCGGCCCCAGGTGAGGGTGCCGAGCCCGACCCGGGACACGCGAAGGCCGGTACGGCCGAGATGCCTCTGCTCCATGGGCGCTGAGATTACTGGCCAAGGCCCCACAGGGTGGAAGCCTGTGGACAACCGAACTGAGGGCCGTCCAGCCTGCCGGATCCCCGGCATGCGCGCTAGAGTCCGGGACACAGGGACGTTACTCATCAGTAGAGGGAGCGCGGCATGCGGCTCGGCATCAATCTCGGTTACTGGGGCGCGGGCATGGACGGCGACAACCTCGCCGTCGCCCAGGAGGCCGACCGGCTCGGTTACGACGTCTGCTGGGCGGCCGAGGCCTACGGCTCCGACGTACCGACCGTGCTTGCCTGGGTCGCCGCCCAGACCGAGTCCATCGACGTCGGGTCCGCCATCATGCAGATCCCGGCCCGTCAGCCCGCCATGACGGCGATGACCGCGGCCACTCTCGACTCGCTCTCCGGAGGCCGGTTCCGCCTCGGCCTCGGTGTGTCGGGACCGCAGGTCTCCGAGGGCTGGTACGGCGTCAAGTTCGACAAGCCGCTGGCCCGCACCCGCGAGTACGTCGACATCGTGCGCAAGGCCATGTCCCGCGAGCGCCTCTCCTACGAGGGGGAGCACTGGACGCTGCCGCTCCCCGACGGCCCGGGCAAGCCCATCAAGCTCACCGTCCACCCACAGCGCGAGCACATCCCGCTCTACATTGCGGCGATCGGCCCGAAGAACCTGGAGCAGACCGGCGAGATCGCCGACGGAGCCCTGCTGATCTTCCCCTCCGCCGAACACCTCGAGGACACCGCGGTGAAGCACCTGCGGGCCGGCCGTGAGAAGGCCGGGAAGACCATGGAGGGCTTCGACGTCTGTCCGACGCTGCCGCTCGCCGTCGGCGACGACATCAACGGCCTCGCCGACATGTTCCGCCCGTACACCGCGCTGTACGTCGGCGGCATGGGCAGCCGCAAGCAGAACTTCTACAACCAGCTGGCCCGGCGCATGGGGTACGAGAAGGAAGCCGCCGAGATCCAGGACAAGTACCTGGCCGGTGACAAGGCGGGCGCCGCCGCCGCCGTGCCGCACCAGCTCATCGACCAGACCACGCTGCTCGGCTCGGTGGAGCGGATCGCCGAACGCATGCAGGCCTACGCCGCCGCCGGAGTCACCACGCTGACGCTCGCCCCGGCCGGCTTCACGCTCGAGGAGCGGCTTGCGGCCCTGCGCGCCGGCACGGACGCCCTGGAGCACTCCGGCATCGCCGCCTAGGGCCTTCCACGCCCCCGGGGACAGCACTACGGCCGTGGTGGGGGCTTCTGGGGTCCTCCCCGCCACGGCCGTCACAGGGAACAACGCGCACCGCGCCCGACGGTTACGCCCCGACGCCCCGACGCCCCGACGCCGCCGACCGGACGGGGCGGGGGCCCGTTCGGCCCTGTCCGGCCCCCCTCGTGTTGCCTGCCGCCCGGTTCCGCCTTTGACTTTGTTTCTGCGGACACGGTGCGAAGGGTGGCAGTGATGCTCTCGGCAAAGAGTCTTTTTCAGGAGATCCTGGACGACGACGACGCCTTCCGGCTGTTCTGCTCGATCGCAGCCAGCGGGGAGTCCCAGGGCGGCTGGGAGAACGGCCGCATCGCCGCCCTCGTCCCGGGAACCTTGCGCGATCTCGCCCCCAAGATCACCCGGCACGGGGCCGACGAGGACAAGCACGGCCGGATCTTCAACGCCCTGCTGAAGCAGCGCGGGCTCGAACCCGTGGTCGTGCCGTACGAGACCGACTACACGCGGCTCCTGGAGAGGCACGGCATCGGCCTCGCCCATGACCAGCTCAACCGAGACGAACCGCTGTCGGAGCGGGACATCATCGTCTACCTCGCCCACAGCAGGGTCACGGAACAGCGCGCCTCCGAGCAGATGCAGCTGCTGCGCAGGCACTTCGCGGACCATCCGGCACTCGGCCGCGCGGTGAAGATGATCTCGCGGGACGAGGACAACCACCTTGCCTACTGCCATGAGGAACTGCTCCGCTTCGCCCGGGCCGGGCACGGCCGGACGATTCAGACCGTCCTGCGGGAGTGCGCCCTCGCCGAGATCCGGGTGTACCGGGACGTCAGCCTCGCCGTGATGAGCCACATGGGCACCGTGCTGCGCTGGCCCCGCGCCAAGGCGGCCGTCCTGGCCGCGGGGATCCACGGGATGTACGCGTACGAGCGGCTGGCCGGCTGGCGGCGCATGGTGAGCCTGGAGCCGCCCGCACGGCCCGACGCGCTGGGCGGCCCGGCGACGCCGGAAGTCGAGTACGCCTGACGGACGGGCCCGGCCCGCCCCGAACGCGGAGCGCTACATCCAGCCGCGGTGTTTGAACAGGCGGTACAGGCCGAAAACGGCGCAGCCCATCAGCCCGATCACCACCGGGTACGTCCACACCCAGTGCAGCTCGGGCATGTGGTCGAAGTTCATGCCGTAGATGCCGGCCACCATGGTCGGTACGGCGGCCATGGCCGCCCACGCCGAGATCTTCCTCATGTCGTCGTTCTGCCGTACCCCCATCTGTGCCAGATGCGCCGACAGAATGTCCGAGAGCAGCCGGTCGAGCCCCTCCACATGCTCGTTGGCACGCGTCAGGTGGTCGCTGACGTCCCGGAAGAACGGCTGAGAGTGCTTGTCGACGAAAGGCACGCCCGCGCCCGCGAGCCGGGTCATCGGCGCGGTCAGCGGGCCGGTCGCCCGGCGGAATTCCAGCACCTGCCGTTTGAAGGTGTAGATGCGGGCAGCGGTGTTCTTGGCGTCCCCGGTGCCGCTCGGGGCGAACACCTGCGCCTCCAGCTCCGACAGGTCCGCCTGGAGCTCGGCGGCGACCTCGATGTAGTGGTCGACCGCCGCGTCGCTGACCGCGTACAGCACTGCCGTGGGGCCGTGCCTGAGCACCTCGGGCTCGGCCTCGAGCCGGCGGCGTACCGCTGCGAGGGGTGCCCCCTCGCCGTGGCGGACGGTCACCACGAAGGAGTCGCCTATGAAGATCATCAGCTCATCGGTGCTGACCGTGTCGCTCTCCGGCTCGTAGACCACGGGCTTGATGACGGCGAACAGGGAGTCGTCGTAGACCTCGAGCTTGGGACGCTGATGGGCGCGCAGGGCGTCCTCCACCGCCAGGGGGTGCAGGCCGAACTCGCTGCTGACGAGGTCGAACTCCTTCTCCGTCGGCTCGTGCAGTCCGATCCAGACAAAGGCGTCCCCGACCTGCCGCGCTTCGCCCAGGGCGTCGGAGAAGTCGGCGGGGCCGTCGGTCCGGCGCCCGTCCCGGTAAATGCCGCAGTCCACGATCACGCGCGCATTCTTCCCTGCATCGTGCCTCCTCGCACCTTCGACGTTCCCTCTACGCTGGCACGTATGCCCACGCTCATCCTTGTACGCCACGGACGCTCGACCGCCAACACCGCCGGAGTGCTCGCGGGGCGGACCCCCGGTGTCTCCCTCGACGAGCGCGGCGCCGAACAGGCGGCCGCGCTGCCCGGACGACTGGCCGCGATCAACCTCGTCGCGGCCGTCAGCAGCCCCCTGCAGCGCTGTCGTGAGACCCTCCAGCCCCTGCTCGACGCCCGGCCCGGCCTCGTCCTGCGGACCGAGGACCGGATCAGCGAATGCGACTACGGCGACTGGTCGGGGCGCAAGCTCGCCGAACTCTCCGACGAACCGCTGATGTCCGTCGTGCAGCAGCACCCCTCGGCCGCCGCGTTCCCCGGCGGCGAGTCCATGCGGGCCATGCAGGCCAGGGCCGTGGACGCCGTACGGGACTGGAACAGCCGCATCGAGGCGGAACACGGCGACGACGCCACGTACGTGATGTGCTCGCACGGCGACATCATCAAGGCCCTCGTGGCCGACGCGCTCGGCATGCACCTCGACCTCTTCCAGCGCATTCACGCCGACCCCTGCTCGGTCACCGCGATCCGCTACACCCGCCTCCGGCCCTTCCTCCTCCGCCTCGGTGACACCGGCGACTTCGCGTCCCTGGCACCGCGCGAACAGCCCCTGGGGGCCGACGCGGCGGGGGAGGAGGCAACGGATGCGGCCGTCGGGGGCGGCGCGGGGGCGCCGTGATCTCTCCGCGCAGTAGGGTGGACGCGCCGTGGAGGCCTTGCGGGGGAATCCCCCCCCCCGGGGCCCGGGCGGCCCCCATTCGCCTTCATATTTCAAGGGAGACAGGACGTGTCCCGTCAGGTGTTCCTCTACGACCCCCCGGACCGTTTCGTGGCCGGTACGGTCGGGCTGCCTGGCCGCCGTACGTTTTTCCTGCAGGCATCCTCGACGGGACGGGTCACCAGTGTGGCCCTGGAGAAGACCCAGGTTGCCGCGTTGGCCGAACGGATCGACGAACTCCTCGACGAGGTCGTCCGGCGGACCGGCGGCAATTCACCGGTGCCGGCGGTGGCACCCATGGACGTCACCGACACCGCCCCGCTCGACGCCCCGGTCGAGGAGGAGTTCAGGGTCGGCACGATGGCGCTCGCCTGGGACGGCGAGGAACAGCGCATGATCGTCGAGGCGCAGGCCCTCGTCGAGCTGGACGCGGACTCCGCGGACGACCTCGCGGAGGCCGAGGAAAGGCTCCTGCAGGACGAGGAGAACGGCCCGCCGATGCTCCGGGTCCGGCTGAGCGGCGCGCAGGCCCGGGCGTTCGCCAAGCGCGCCCTGGACGTCGTGAACGCAGGCCGCCCGCCGTGCCCGCTCTGCAGCCTGCCGCTCGACCCGGAAGGACACGTATGCCCGCGCCAGAACGGATACCGTCGCGGAGCCTGACGGAGGCCGGACTGAAGACCCTGCTCGCCCAGGGGGAGCTCACGGTCCTCGGACAGGTCCGCGGCGCGTCGAACGCCGTGCTCTACTGCACGGTCGCGTACGAGGGCGAGGAACGCCCCTGCGTGTACAAGCCGGTGGCCGGGGAGCAGCCGCTGTGGGACTTCCCGGACGGCACGCTCGCCCAGCGCGAGGTTGCGGCCTACGAGCTCTCCGAGGCGACCGGGTGGGGGCTCGTGCCGCCGACGGTGCTGCGCGAGGGCCCCTACGGCGAGGGCATGTGCCAACTGTGGATCGAGGCGGACGAGACCGCCGAGGAGTCCGCGGCCGACGGCGGCGGTGTCCACGGACTGCCGCCGCTGCTCGGGCTCGTCGAGGACGAGGAGCCGGGGGACGGCTGGAAGGCTGTGGGCTTCGCCGAGGTGGGAGAGGGGAAGACCGCGCTGCTGGTGCACGCTGACGACCCCCGGCTGCGCAGGCTCGCGGTCCTGGACGCGGTGATCAACAACGGCGACCGCAAGGGCGGGCATCTGCTGCCCGCCCCCGGAGGCCGGCTGTTCGGCATCGATCACGGTGTCACCTTCAACGCCGATGACAAGCTGCGGACGTTGCTGTGGGGCTGGGCGGGCGAGCCGCTGACGGCCGAGGCGGTCGAGGTACTGGACGCGCTGTCCGCCGACCTGGAACCAGGTGCGGCGCTGGCCACCCGGTTGGGGGAACTCATCACCGCGGTGGAGCTCGACGCGCTGCGGGGGCGGGTTGCCGGGCTGCGGAAGTCCGGGAGGCACCCGCAGCCGAGCGGGGAGTGGCCGGCGATTCCGTGGCCACCGGTCTGAGAGCGGCCCTCTCGCGGGGGCAGGTGGCCGAAGGCCGGACAGCGGGTCCGGAGGGCGGATCGACCGGTGCGGGAGTGGGCCTCCGGCAGCCCGTTCCCGGCCGCCGGCGGAAAACTGCCGCCCGTACAAGACGCCTCTTCGGCCAGGATCCTTGATCCGGTTCGTATCCGGAAGCATCGTCCGGTTACGCTCATGACATGCATGCCTGGCCCGCTTCTGAGGTCCCCGCCCTGCCTGGCAAGGGCCGCGACCTTCGGATCCACGACACCGCGACCGGCGGACGGATCACCCTTGACCCCGGTCCCGTCGCCCGCATCTATGTCTGCGGCATCACGCCGTACGACGCGACCCACATGGGTCATGCGGCGACCTACAACGCGTTCGACCTCGTTCAGCGCGTGTGGCTCGACACCAAGCGGCAGGTTCACTACGTCCAGAATGTGACCGACGTGGACGATCCGCTGCTGGAGCGGGCCGTGCGCGACGGTCAGGACTGGACCGAGCTCGCGGAGCGCGAGACGGCACTCTTCAGGGAGGACATGACCGCCCTGCGCATGCTTCCGCCCCAGCACTACATCGGGGCGGTCGAGGCGATACCGGGCATCGTCCCGCTGGTCGAACGCCTCAGGGACGCGGGTGCCGCCTACGAGCTCGACGGCGACGTGTACTTCTCCGTCGACTGCGACCCGCACTTCGGTGAGGTCTCGGGGCTCGACGCCGATGCGATGCGCCTCCTCTCCGCGGAACGCGGCGGTGACCCGGACCGGCCGGGCAAGAAGAACCCGCTCGACCCGATACTCTGGATGGCCGCTCGCGAGGGCGAGCCGAGCTGGGACGGCGGCAGTCTCGGCCGTGGCCGGCCCGGCTGGCACATCGAGTGCGTCGCCATCGCGCTGGACCACCTCGGCATGGGCTTCGACATCCAGGGGGGCGGTTCCGACCTCGCCTTCCCGCACCACGAGATGGGTGCCTCCCACGCGCAGGCACTGACCGGCGAGCATCCGTTCGCCCGCGCCTACGTGCACGCCGGCATGGTCGCCCTGAACGGCCAGAAGATGTCCAAATCCAAGGGCAACCTCGTCTTCGTCTCGGCCCTGCGCCGCGACGACGTGGACCCCGCGGCGATCAGGCTGGCGCTGCTCTCGCACCACTACCGGTCCGACTGGGAGTGGACCGACCAGGTGCTCGCCGACGCCGTCGCGCGTCTCGCGACCTGGCGTGCCGCCGTCTCCCGGCCCGACGGGCTCTCCGCGGACGCACTCGTCGAGGAGGTCCGGGAGGCCCTGGCCGACGACCTGGACGCTCCGGCGGCGCTCGCCGCCGTGGACCGCTGGGCAGCCCGGCAGAACTCCGACGGCGGTACCGACGAGGGCGCACCCGGTCTCGTCTCGCGCACCGTCGACGCCCTGCTCGGTGTCGCACTCTGACCCGACCACCCCTGCCGACACGAACCGGCCCCGGACTTCGACGAGAAGTCCGGGGCGGGGCCTCGTGTACGGAGGCGGGTGGTGCGCCGTGCGGAGTCAGTCCCCGGCAGGACCTGCCGGCCCCTCGTCGGTCCCGGCGGACGGGTCCTCCGGCGAGTCCTGGGACCCGGGACCCGAGCCGGACCCGCCCTCGGGGGCGTCCTTCGGGGTGTCCTTGGGCCGCCCGCTCTCCGGACGCTGCGGCTTCGGCGGTCTCGTGCGACCGCTCGACGTGTCCCGCAGATAGGACACGTCGCCGCTCTCCGTTGCATGGCCGCCCGGCCCCTGGCCGGGACCTCCGACATCCCGGCGTCTGAGATACCGCTCGAATTCCCGGGCGATGGCCTCGCCGGACGCCTCGGGCAGCTCCGCGGTGTCCCGAGCCTCCTCCAGTGTCTGCACGTACTCGGCCACCTCGCTGTCCTCGGCGGCCAGTTGATCGACGCCGAGCTGCCACGCGCGTGCGTCCTCGGCCAGTTCGCCCAGCGGGATCCGCAGCCCGAGCAGGTCCTCCAGACGGTTCAGCAGGGCGAGCGTCGCCTTCGGGTTCGGGGGCTGCGACACGTAGTGCGGCACCGCCGCCCACAGGCTCACCGCAGGCACACCGGCGTGCGTACAGGCCTCCTGGAGGATGCCGACGATGCCGGTCGGGCCCTCGTACCGGGTTTCCTCCAGATCCATCGTCCTGGCCAGATCCGGGTCCGACGTGACCCCGCTGACCGGCACCGGCCTGGTGTGCGGGGTGTCGCCGAGCAGTGCCCCCAGGATGACGACCATCTCGACGCCCAGCTCATGGGCGAAACCCAGGATCTCGTTGCAGAACGAGCGCCAGCGCATCGAGGGTTCGATGCCTCGGACCAGCACCAGGTCGCGGGGTTTCTCCCCGCCGATACGGACCACGGAGAGCCGCGTGGTGGGCCAGGTGATCTTGCGCACCCCACCGTCCAGCCACACCGTGGGCCGGTTGACCTGGAAGTCGTAGTAGTCCTCGGCGTCGAGCGCCGCGAACACCTCGCCCTTCCATTCCCGGTCCAGATGTCCGACCGCTGTGGAGGCGGCGTCACCGGCGTCGTTCCAGCCTTCGAACGCGGCCACCATGACCGGGTCGATCAGCTCGGGTACCCCCTCGAGCTCGATCACCCAGGCCTCCTTCCGAAGTTTCCTTGCGTACGGACCAACCTTACGGCTTCCGCCCCCTCCCCCTGCAGTCCGTTTGCGTGGGCGAGTGAACCGTGCATGTTCCCTGATTCATCCGAGCTGTAGGCCAGGAAAACAGGTCGAGTTGTCGCTCTGTCCTGGGGCTGCGTGCTGCGCGCGACGTCATGCACCGGCCGCCCGGTCGGGCAGTTCCTCCGGCCGAGGCCGTGGAGTGGATGCGCGCGTCAGCGCCGCACGGCCCGTACCGGCTCGACCACCGGCGCCGCCACCGGCGAACACGCCGCGAGCCGCGTCGTGTTCGGGCCCGCCCGTCACAGCGCCGAGCGCAGCCACTGCTCGACACTCGCCACATGCACCGTCGCCCAGGAACGGGCCGCCTCGGCGTCCCGGTCCCGCAGCGCCGCGAGAATCGCCCGGTGCTCGTGCAGGGTGCGGCTGACCGCGTCCTCCTGGGTCAGCCCACGCCAGACCCTGGCGCGGGTGGTCGGCCCGGAGAGCCCGTCCAGCAACGAGCAGAGGACGGAGTTCCCGGACGCCTGGACGATCCCGCGGTGGAACTCCAGATCGCCGGCGACCAGCTCCTCCACCGAGGGATCGGCACCCAGTGCGTCCAGCTGGGCGTCCAGCGCGTCCAGTTGGGAATCCTCGATCAGCGGGGCCGCCATCGCCGTGGCCGCAGGCTCCAGGATCCTGCGGACCGCGAGGAACTCGAGCACGGTGTCGTCCCGGTGGAAGTCCACCACGAAACTCAGGGCCTCCAGCAGCAGCTGAGGATCCAGGCTGGTCACATAGGTGCCGTCACCCTGGCGCACGTCGAGGATCCGGATGAGGGACAGCGCCCGCACCGCCTCGCGCAGCGAGTTGCGTGACAGGCCCAGCTCGGCCGCGAGTTCGCTCTCCTTGGGGAGCCGGTCGCCGGGTCGCAGGGCGCCCGTGACGATCATTCCCTTGATCTTCTCGATCGCTTCGTCGGTGACGGCCATGGTGGGCCTCCTCGCGCACACAAGACATCCGATGTATGCCCCCATTATGTGGCCCTCTGCCCGTGGCACGGCCACCCGCGGGCTCCAAAGGCTCCGGGGGGTGCTCCACAAAGAGCCGGTGGAGGGACTCGCCGCATGAGGCGGAGCCCGACCGCGGTGTTTCGCCCCGTGAGGCGGAGCCCGACCGCGGTGTTCGGCCCGTGGACACCCACTCGACTGCCGGCGCCGTGGATGGCTAGTCTGACGGGCATGAAGGACCGACGGAACCTCACACAGCGACGTCACATCGACCTCGCACGTGTTGCCAGCTCCTTCTGTTGTCGCGAAGTCTGAGGGACCCCTCCTTCGCGCGCTGTCCCATGCCCTCCTGACCAGGACGGGCCGGCCCGTCTCCGGGACCCCCTCCGCCGGTGACCCGGCATTTCCCGCCGACGCCGACGCCGACGCCGACGCCCCGCTCCGCCCCGGCCGACCCGGCGCCTCGTGCCGCTCCGCGCCGTCCGGCGCGGGTCCGTGCGCCGTCCGCGGTCCTGCCTGCACCGCCCCACGAGAAGAGAGCCCATGGCCACCGTCCTGTCCGTCTCGGGAAGCCCCTCCGCCACCTCCCGCACCGCCCGGCTGCTGCGCCACCTCGACGACCGCCTCGCAGGCCAGGGCCACACGGTCATACCGTTCGACGTCCGCACGCTGCCCGCGGACGCCCTGCTCCGCGCAGACTTCGGCCATCCGGCCGTGGTGGGCGCCCTCGATCTGTTCGCGCGTGCCGACGGCGTCGTCATCGGCACGCCCATCTACAAGGCCGCGTACTCGGGACTGCTCAAGTCCCTGCTCGACCTGCTGCCGCAGTCCGCCCTCGCCGGGAAGACCGTCCTGCCCCTGGCCACCGGAGGCAGCACCGCCCACGTCCTGGCCATCGACTACGCGCTGCGCCCGGTGCTCAGTTCGATGGGCGCGTCCCACATCACCCAGGGCTGGTTCGTCCTGGACCGGCACATCACGGTGTCCACCGACGGGGCACTCACCGTCGAGGCGGCGGATGCCGAGGCGCTGGACCGGATCGTCGACGGGTTCTCGGCCGCGCTGGAGCGCACGGCACCGGTGGCAGTCCATGGCTGAGATCATCCGCGACGACGCCGAGGCACTGAAGAAGGCTGCCGAACTCGCCGCGGAATTCCGCGAAGGAGCCCCGCGGCGCGACGCCGAACGCCTGCTGCCGCGCACCGAACTGGAGAAGCTCTCGGCATCCGGCCTGCTGGCCGTGACCGTCCCCGCGGACCACGGCGGCGCGGACGTCAGCGCCCTCACCCTCGCCCACGTATTCCGGCTGCTCGCCTCGGCCGACGCGAGCCTCGCCCAGATCCCGCAGAGCCATTTCGCGTACGTCAACGTGATCCGCAGGCAGGGCACCCGCGAGCAGCAGGCCTTCTTCCACGCGGAGCTGCTGGCGGGCAAGCGGTTCGGCAACGCCCAGTCCGAGGCGGGGACGAGGCACGTCCAGGACATCCGCACCCGGCTGGAACCCGCCCCCGACGGCTCGTACCTGCTGACGGGTGTGAAGAACTACGCGACCGGCGCACTCTTCGCCGACTGGATCCCCGTGCTCGCCCGCGGCGTCGAGGACAAGCTGCACGTCGCCCTCGTCCCCGCCGGGGCACCCGGTCTGACCGTCCTCGACGACTGGGACGGCATGGGCCAGCGCACCACCGCGAGCGGCACCGTACGCCTGGAGGGCGTGCGCGTGCCCGCAGACCGGGTGTTCGCGCACCATCTGACCTTCGAGGGTCCGCAACTGCACGGCGCGGTGGCCCAGTTGCTGCACGCGGCGATCGACGCGGGGATCGCGGCCGGAGCCCTGGCCGAGGCGGCGGATTTCGTGACGACGAAGAGCCGCCCCTGGTTCGAGAGCGGGTACGACACCGCGGCCGAGGACCCGCTGCTCATCCAGCGGTTCGGCGAACTCGACCTCCGGGTGCGGGCCGCCGACGCGCTCCTGGACACCGCCGCCCGTGCCGTCGACACCGCGCAGACCACCCTCACCGACGGGACCGCCGCCGAGGCGTCACTCGCCGTCGCCGCAGCCAAGGCGTACGCCGCGAGCGCCGCCGTCGAGGTCGCGGGAGCCCTGTTCGAGGTGGCCGGCACCCGCTCGGCCCTCGACTCGCTCAACCTGCACCGGCACTGGCGCGACGCCCGCACCCACACCCTCCACGACCCGGCCCGCTGGAAGATCCAGCACCTCGGCCGCCACGCCCTCAGCGGCACCCGACCGCCCCGCCACGGCCTGCTGTGACACCCCCGAACGGAGATCACCGGTGACTCTCACCTTCCACTGGTTCCTGCCCACCAACGGCGACAGCCGCCACGTCGTCGGAGGCGGGCACGGCACCCCCGTCACGGCGGCGGGCGGCGACCGTCCGCCCACCGTCCGCTACCTGGCCCAGATCGCCCGTGCCGCCGAGGACCTCGGCTTCGAAGGGGTGCTGACCCCCACCGGTGCCTGGTGCGAGGACGCCTGGCTGACCACGGCCATGGTCAGCCAGCACACCGAACGCCTGAAGTTCCTGGTCGCCTTCAGGCCCGGTTTCCTCTCGCCCACCCTCGCCGCGCAGATGGCCTCCACCTACCAGCGCCAGACCGGGGGACGGCTGCTGCTCAACGTGGTGACGGGCGGGGAGAGCCATGAGCAGCGCGCGTACGGGGACTTCCTCGACAAGGACGCGCGCTACGCCCGGACCGGAGAGTTCCTGGAGATCGTCCGGGACCTGTGGGCGGGCAGGACCGTGGACATGAAGGGCGAGCACCTCACCGTCGAGGACGCCCGGCTCACCCGGGTGCCCGACCCGGTGCCCGAGGTGTACTTCGGCGGCTCCTCGCCCGCCGCCGGTGTGGTCGCAGCCCGCCACGCGGACGTCTACCTCACCTGGGGCGAACCGCCCGCCCAGGTAGCGGAGAAGATCGCCTGGATACGCGGGCTGGCCGAGCGCGAGGGCCGCACCCTGCGCTTCGGCATCCGGCTCCACGTCATCGCCCGTGACACCTCCGAGCGGGCCTGGGCCGAGGCGGACCGCCTCCTGGCGGGCTTCGACCCCGCCACCGTGCGCTCCGTCCAGGAGGGCCTGGCCCGCAGCGAGTCCGACGGGCAGAAGCGGATGCTCGCCCTGCACGGCGGCGGCCGCGACGGCCTGGAGATCCACCCCAACCTGTGGGCGGGCATCGGCCTGGTCCGGGGCGGTGCGGGCACCGCGCTCGTCGGCAGCCACGAGGAGGTCGTCGAGCGCATCGAGGAGTACCACCGGCTCGGCATCGACGAGTTCATCCTCTCCGGGTACCCGCACCTCGAGGAGGCGTACTGGTTCGGCGAAGGCGTCCTTCCCCGGCTCGCCGCCCGGGGCCTGTGGGCCCACCCGGACGGTCCGGCCGACCCCGGCCCCGCCCAGGTCCCCTTCGCCAAGGCTCCGGCAAGGGCCTGAGGGCCCGGCGCCCCGGGCCCCGTGCGGGCCCGGGGTCACTCCCAGAGCGTGGAGGGCGCCTCGCGTCGCAGTACCGGGGCGACCTCCTCGGCGAACCGCTGCAGGGTCTCCAGCTGTTCGCCGTGCGGCAGACCGAAACCGTCCACGGTGATCGACTGCAGGTCGTGCCGGTACACCGAGTGGCAGCCGAGGACCTTGTCGATGATCTGCTGCGGGGACCCGATGAGCTGCGGCCCGTTCGCGATGGCGTCCTCGATCGTGCGGAACGGGGTGTTGTAGCCTGCCCTGCCCTCCAGATGCGGTCTGAACGACTGGGCGACCCTGGCCTCGTAGAGCTCCTTGTATCGTTCGACGGCACGCTGCGAGCTGTCCGCGATGAGCAGCCCGCCCGACCCCGCCGCCACCCGCGCATCGGCCGGGTCGTGTCCGTGCGCCTCGAACCGTTCCCGGTAGTGGGCGATGAGCCGGGCGTACGCCTCACGGGGCTGGATCGCGTTGGCCGTGAAGAGCGGATCGCCGTGCTTCGCGGCGAGTTCGGGGGAGTTGAGGCTGGTCGCCGAGCCGTGCCAGATGCGCGGCAGCCCGGCGTACGGACGCGGCACGGTCGTCACGTTCTTCAGGGACGGACGGAACTCGCCCTCCCAGTCGACCCCTTCCTCGGTCCACAGCCGCCGCAGCAGCTCGTACTTCTCCTTCTGCAGATCCCACTGCCGCTCCTCGTCGAGCCCGAACAGATCGAAGTGCCCGGCCTCCGCACCCTTGCCCACGACGAGCTCGATCCGGCCGCGCGATATCTGGTCGAGCGTCGCGAAGTCCTCCGCCACCCGCACCGGATCGAGGATCGCGACGACCGTGACCCCGGTCAGCAGCCTGATGGTGCTCGTACGTGCGGCCAGCGCGCCCAGTACCACGCCGGGACTGGAGGAGAGGAACGGCCCGGCGTGCCGCTCCCCGACCGAACAGGCGTCGAAACCGAGGCGCTCCGCAGCCGTCGCGGTCTCGATCACCTCGTGGAACCGGTCGGCCGCCGAGGGGAGTTCGCCCGTCAGCGGGTGCGGGGCGTGCCCGATGAGGGAGAGCACGGAGAACTTCACGAGGACCTTTCCTTCCGATGCGTGGAGAGACGGGGCGTCAGACCCCGGCCGGACCGAGGTGGCCGCGCAGGGTCAGGGCGGTGTACTCGGTGCGGAAGAGCCCCCGCCGCTGCAGGACGGGCACCAGGTCGGCGGTGACCGGGAGTACGGCGGGCCGCAGCCGGAACCCGTCCTCCTCGGCGCCGCGCACCAGGGAGGCGTACGCCTCGGGCGTGAACGGCCGTGCGGGTGCGGCGGGATGGGACCCGGCACCGTTCAGTGCCACCGACAGACGGAAACCCTCGTGTGCGGTCATCCCTCCACTGTCCCCGCGTCACGTTGCACCCGTATGGCAGCTGTGTGGCGCGTCCCACGGAGGCACACCGCAGGGGCGGCTCCCCCCGGAGCCGCCCCTGCGGTGTGCTGTGCCGACCGTCAGCGCCTGTCGGCCAGTACCTCCTCGACCTGGGCCCGGATCCCGTCCGTCGCCAGACCCCGGATCGTGAGCGTCGTCCGGCGGCGCAGCACGTCGTCCGCCGTCTCGGCCCACTCGCGGTCACGTGCGTACGCGACCTGCGCCCAGATCTCCGGCGCGTCCGGGTGGATACGGGCCGCCAGCGCCGGGTTCTCGTTCGCCAGCCGCGCGATGTCGAAGGCGAGCGATCCGTAGTGGGTGGCGAGGTGCCGGGCCGTGTCGGCCGGCATCCGCGGACCGGGCGTGCCACCGTCGACCATCAGCCGGTGCGCGACCGCGTTGGGGTTCGCGATGCCGGGGAGCGGCAGCTTCCGCGGCAGCCGCGACATCGGCTCCATGTCCTCGGTGAGGGGGTGCCCGGGCAGTGCGGCCAGCTTGTTCATCACCGTACGGCCGATGTGGCGGAACGTCGTCCACTTGCCGCCCGCGACCGACAGCATGCCGCCGCGGCCCTCCGTCACGACGGTCTCCCGCTTCGCCTTGGACGTGCCGCCGGGACCGCCCGGCAGGACGCGCAGGCCCGCGAACGCGTACGTGATCAGGTCGCGTGACAGCTGCTGGTCGCGGACGGAGAACGCCGCCTCGTCCAGGATCTGCGCGGTGTCCTTCTCGGTGACCGCGACATCGGCCGGGTCGCCCTCGTACTCCTCGTCGGTCGTGCCGAGCAGCAGCATGTCCTCCCACGGCAGCGCGAACGTGATCCTGTACTTGTCGATCGGGGTGGCCAGCGCGGCCTTCCAGGGGCGGGTGCGCTTGAGGACCAGGTGCGCGCCCTTGGACAGGCGTATGGAAGGAGCCGCGTCGGGGTTCTCCATCTTCCGCAGGTGGTCGACCCACGGGCCGGTGGCGTTCAGGACGAGACGGGCGTCCACACCGAACTCCGTGCCGTCCTGACGGTCCTCCAGCTCCGCCCCGGTGACCCGGCCCCGGGTGAAGCGCAGCCCGGTCACCGCGGCGTGGTTGAGGACGACGGCGCCGGCGTCGACGGCCGCGCGGACCGTCATCAGCGCCATCCTGGCGTCGTTCATCTGGTCGTCGCCGTAGACCGCGACGGCCTTCAGATTGTCCGTGCGCAGCTCGGGCACATCGCGCTGTGCCCTCGCCGGGCTGATCACATGGCCGACGCCGTCACCGAACCCGGACAGCGCCGAGTAGGCGAAGACGCCCGCCCCGAGCTTGGCCGCGCCGTGCGGCCCGCCCTTGTAGACGGGGAGGTAGAAGGTGAGCGGATTGGCCAGGTGCGGGGCTACCTGACGGGACACCGCGCGCCGCTCGAAGTGGTTCTCCGCGACCAGCTTCACCGCGCCGGTCTGCAGGTAGCGCAGACCGCCGTGGAGGAGCTTGGAGGAGGCGGAGGAGGTGGCGCCGGCGAAGTCGCCGGCGTCCACCAGAGCCACCCGCAGCCCGGACTGCGCGGCGTGCCAGGCGGTGGAGATGCCCAGGATGCCGCCGCCGATCACCAGGAGGTCGTACGTCGCCTTGGAAAGCTGCTCCCGGGTCTCGGCGCGGCTCGGAAGGGAGCCGGAGGCCGGATGCGTCCCGAGGGCGGGGACGCTCTGCAGGGTGGTCATGTCGTTTTACTCCTCGGCAGTGTCTTCGTCGAGCCAGCCCATGGAACGCTCCACGGCCTTGAGCCAGCTCTTGTACTCGCGGTCGCGGGTGCCCGCGTCCATCCGGGGTGTCCACTCGGCGGCCCGGCGCCAGTTGGCGCGCAGCGCGTCGGTGTCCGGCCAGAAGCCGACGGCGAGGCCGGCGGCGTAGGCGGCGCCGAGGCAGGTGGTCTCGGCGACCATGGGACGCACCACGGGCGCGTCCAGGAAGTCGGAGAGCGTCTGCATCAGCAGGTTGTTGGAGGTCATGCCGCCGTCGACCTTGAGAGCGGTCAGCTCGACGCCGGAGTCCTTGGTCATGGCGTCACTGATCTCGCGGGTCTGCCAGGCGGTGGCCTCGAGCACGGCACGGGCGATGTGCGCCTTGGTCACGTACCGGGTGAGGCCGGCGATGACACCGCGGGCGTCGGGACGCCAGTAGGGGGCGAACAGACCGGAGAACGCCGGCACGAAGTACGCGCCCCCGTTGTCCTCGACCGAGGACGCGAGCGTCTCGATCTCGGCCGCGGACTTGATCAGACCCATCTGGTCGCGCATCCACTGCACCAGCGAACCGGTGACGGCGATGGACCCCTCCAGGGCGTACACCGGCTTCTGGTCGCCGATCTGGTAACCGACGGTCGTCAGCAGTCCGTTGTACGAGTTCACCGGGGTGTGGCCGGTGTTCATCAGCATGAAGGTGCCGGTGCCGTACGTGGACTTGGCCTCGCCCTGGGAGAAACAGGTCTGGCCGAACAGCGCGGCCTGCTGGTCGCCGAGCGCGGAGGCCACCGGGATGCCGTCGAGGACGCCGCCCTTGGCGGTTCCGTACACCTCGGCGGAGGACCGGATCTCCGGCAGCACGGCCGGCGGGATGTTCATCGACTGGACGATCTTGTCGTCCCACCGCATCGTGTGCAGGTTCATCAGGAGGGTGCGGGAGGCGTTGGTGACGTCGGTGACGTGGACGCCGCCGTCGGTGCCGCCGGTCAGGTTCCAGATGACCCAGGAGTCCATGGTGCCGAAGAGGATGTCGCCCCGCTCGGCGCGCTCGCGCAGCCCTTCGACGTTGTCGAGCAGCCAGCGGACCTTCGGACCGGCGAAGTACGACGCGAGCGGCAGCCCCGTCTCGCGGCGGAAGCGGTCCTGGCCGACGTTGCGGCCGAGTTCCTTGCAGAGCGCGTCGGTGCGGGTGTCCTGCCAGACGAGGGCGTTGTGGACGGGCTCACCGGTGTTCTTGTCCCAGAGCAGGGTGGTCTCGCGCTGGTTGGTGATGCCGATCGCCTTGACGTCGGCGGAGGTGATTCCCGCCTTGACGACCGCCCCGGCGACGACTTCCTGGACGTTCTCCCAGATCTCTGTCGCGTTGTGCTCGACCCAGCCCGGCTTGGGGAAGATCTGCTCGTGCTCCTTCTGGTCGACGGAGACGATCCGGCCGTCCTTGTCGAAGACGATGCAGCGACTGGACGTGGTGCCCTGGTCGATGGCCGCGATGAACGGCCCGGTGGTGTGTGCGTCGGTCACGGTGTGCTCCCGGAGGTCTGTGGTGTCGAGGGGTTTTACGGCTCAGGCGAAGGCGAGGTTGTAGAGCCCGCCCGCCAGGGCGGCGCCTACGAGGGGTCCTACTACCGGTACCCAGGCGTAGCCCCAGTCGGAACCGCCCTTGTTCGGCAGTGGCAGCAGCGCGTGCACGATACGCGGACCGAGGTCGCGAACCGGGTTGATCGCGTAGCCGGTCGGACCACCGAGCGAGAGACCGATTCCGACGACCACCAGAGCGGTGATCAGGACGCCGAGCGTCCCGAGGCCCTTGCCCTCGTTGTTGAGGCCCTGGGTGAGGATCGCCAGGATCAGGACGGCGGTGGCGATGATCTCCGTGACCAGGTTCTGTACGACGTTGCGGATCTCAGGACCCGTGGAGAAGATCCCGAGTACGGGGCCCGCCTTCGGAGCGGCCGACTGGTCGACCATGCCCTCCTCGGCGGGAGGGCCCTTCACGATCTCCGGGTCGTTGAGGTGTGCGTGGAACTGCCCGTAGTACACGGCCCAGACCAGCACCGCGCCGATCATCGCGCCGAGCAGCTGGGAAGCGAAGTACAGCGGTACTTCGCTCCACGGGGTGCCGCCCTGAATCGCGACGCCGATCGTGACGGCCGGATTGAGGTGGGCACCGGACACGCCGGCCGAGAGATAGGCGCCGGTCAGTACGGCGAAGCCCCACCCGAAGGTGATGGCCAGCCAGCCGGCGTTCCGCGCCTTCGAGTGCTTGAGCGTGACGGCGGCACAGACACCGCCGCCGAGCAGGATGAGTATGGCGGTACCGATGGTCTCGCCGATGAAGATGTCGGAGCTGGACACCCGCGACTCCTTTGTCCTTCGTCCATGGGAAGGCGAAACACCGGGTCCCTCCGGTGGATCGCGCCCCAGGTGGGTACCCCTCATTGAGGGCACGTCACCTGTAAGGGCTTGACCGGCCCTCGGCACTGTCACACCCTAACGCGTATTGCCGTTAGGTGTTCGGCAATGCCGACCGGTGAACGGCAATGTTTCTCCCCAATGAACGACGCGTCAAGAGTTCTGTGGCTCGGGACCCGGTGCGGGACTCGATCGTTACCGACGGCGCGGTGCGGGCTCAGAAGCGCCCGGCACCCAGATCCCGGGAGACGGCGCGGGCGCAGTCCCGTACCGCGGCGATGAGCTCGGGGCGCAGGTCACCGCCGGGGCTGACCCGCTCCACGGCGCCCGTCACGGCCACGGCGCCCACGGGCATCCGCCGCCGGTCGTGAATGGGTGCGGCCACCGCGGCCACCCCCTCCCAGGTCTCCTCCACGTCGGAGGCCCAGCCCTGCGCCCGGATCAGGTCGAGCAGTGACTCGAACTCCTGCTCGGCGGTGACCGTGCGCGGCGTGAAGGGCCGGCGCTCCACCTCGACGACCTCGCTGTGCGCCACGGGGTCGTAGGCGGAGAGCACCTTGCCGAGAGCGGTGGAGTGCAGCGGCTGCATGGCCCCGACCTCCAGTACCTGGCGGCTGTCGTCGGGCCGGAAGACGTGGTGGACGATCAGCACGCCGTGCTGGTGCAGCACGCCCAGGTGGACGCTCTCGCCGCTGGAACGTGCCAGGTCGTCGGTCCAGACGAGGGCGCGGGCCCGCAGCTCGTGCACGTCGAGATAGCTGTTGCCCAGGCGCAGCAGTTCGGCGCCGAGCTGATAGCGGCCGGAGGCGGCGTCCTGCTCGACGAAGCCCTCGTGCTGCAGGGTGCGCAGGATGCCGTGCGCGGTGCCCTTGGCCAGCCCCAGCGAGGAGGAGATGTCGGACAGCCCGAGCCGACGCTCGCCGCCCGCCAGCAGACGCAGCATCGCTGCTGCCCGCTCGAGC
This sequence comes from Streptomyces sp. NBC_00887, assembly GCF_045207585.1. Lineage (NCBI taxonomy): Bacteria > Bacillati > Actinomycetota > Actinomycetes > Kitasatosporales > Streptomycetaceae > Streptomyces > Streptomyces sp. NBC_00887. The sequence goes on along the minus strand of NZ_CP108788.1, from coordinate 1,555,589 downwards.
GACTGGATGTTCTTGGCCATCGCGCCGTACTCCTCCACCTCGGTTCGACAATGCTGAACACTATCGGTCGATGCCGACCTATGTCCGGTCGGTCGAAGATTCTGCGTCACCGCGCGACCGGGCCCGTTCCTCGCACAGCATGCAGTCCGCCCCGTGGGACGCGACGACCGGGCCGGGCCCCGCCCGGCTAGGCTGGCGGCGTGCCCTCCTCCGCAGAAGGGCGCAAAGCCGACAGCCGTCGCATCCCAGGGAGAACATCCATGGCCTCGTTGCAGACCCCCGCCGCTGACAGCCGCACCCGAGCCGCAGCCCTCCGCGAGGCGCTCGCCACCCGTGTGGTGGTGGCCGACGGCGCCATGGGCACGATGCTGCAGGCCCAGGACCCCACCCTCGAGGACTTCGAGGACCTGGAGGGCTGTAACGAGATCCTCAACGTCACCCGGCCCGACATCGTCCGTTCGGTGCATGAGGAGTACTTCGCCGTCGGCGTGGACTGCGTCGAGACGAACACGTTCGGAGCCAACCTCGCGGCCCTGGGCGAGTACGACATTCCCGAGCGGGTCTTCGAGCTCTCCGAATCCGGAGCCCGTATCGCCCGTGAGGTCGCCGACGAGTTCACCGCCTCCACCGGGCAGCAGCGCTGGGTGCTCGGCTCGATGGGGCCGGGTACCAAACTGCCGACCCTCGGCCACGCCCCGTACGGCAAGCTCCGCGACGCCTACCAGCAGAACGCCGAAGGCATGATCGCCGGCGGCGCCGACGCGCTCCTGATCGAGACCACCCAGGACCTGCTGCAGACCAAGGCCTCCGTCATCGGCGCCCGGCGCGCCCTCGAAGCCACCGGCGCCGACCTGCCGGTCATCTGCTCCGTCACCGTCGAGACGACCGGCACGATGCTGCTCGGCTCCGAGATCGGCGCCGCACTGACCGCGCTCGAGCCGCTCGGCATCGACATGATCGGCCTGAACTGTGCCACCGGCCCGGCCGAGATGAGCGAGCACCTGCGCTACCTCGCCCGGCACTCCCGCATCCCGCTCTCCTGCATGCCGAACGCGGGCCTGCCGGTGCTCGGCAAGAACGGCGCGCACTACCCGCTGTCCCCGTCGGAACTGGCCGACGCCCAGGAGACCTTCGTACGCGAGTACGGCCTCTCCCTGATCGGCGGCTGCTGCGGGACCACGCCCGAACACCTGCGCCAGGTCGTCGAGCGCGTGCGGGGCGTGGCCCCCACCGTCCGCGAGCCGCGCCCCGAGCCGGGCGCCGCCTCCCTCTACCAGACCGTTCCGTTCCGCCAGGACACCTCCTACCTGGCGATCGGCGAGCGTACGAACGCCAACGGGTCGAAGAAGTTCCGCGAGGCCATGCTCGAGGCGCGCTGGGACGACTGCGTGGAGATGGCCCGCGACCAGATCCGGGAGGGCGCGCACATGCTCGACCTCTGCGTCGACTACGTCGGCCGCGACGGCGTGGCCGACATGGAGGAGCTGGCGGGACGCTTCGCCACGGCCTCCACGCTGCCCATCGTCCTGGACTCCACCGAGCTGCCCGTCCTGCGGGCCGGCCTGGAGAAGCTCGGCGGACGAGCGGTGCTCAACTCCGTCAACTACGAGGACGGCGACGGGCCCGAGTCCCGCTTCGCCCAGGTCAGCGCGCTGGCCTCAGAGCACGGCGCCGCGCTGATCGCGCTGACCATCGACGAGGAGGGCCAGGCCCGCACCGTCGAGCACAAGGTCGCCATCGCCGAGCGCCTGATCGAGGACCTGACCGGGAACTGGGGCATCCACGAGTCCGACATCCTCATCGACACCCTGACCTTCACCATCTGCACCGGTCAGGAGGAGTCCCGCAAGGACGGCGTCGCCACGATCGGAGCAATCCGGGAGCTGAAGAAGCGCCACCCCGACGTCCAGACCACGCTCGGCCTGTCCAACATCTCCTTCGGCCTCAACCCGGCCGCCCGCGTCGTCCTGAACTCCGTGTTCCTCGACGAGTGCGTCAAGGCCGGCCTGGACTCCGCGATCGTGCACGCCTCCAAGATCCTGCCCATCGCGCGGCTGGAGGAGGAACAGGTCAAGGTCGCACTCGATCTCGTCTACGACCGGCGCGCCGAGGGGTACGACCCCCTCCAGCGGCTCATGGAGCTGTTCGAGGGCGTCAACATGAAGTCGATGAAGGAGGGCAAGGCCGAGGAGCTCCTGGCCCTGCCGCTGGACGAGCGACTGCAGCGCCGCATCATCGACGGTGAGAAGAACGGTCTGGAGACGGACCTCGACGAAGCCCTGCAGAGCCGTCCCGCGCTCGACATCGTCAACGACACCCTGCTCGCGGGCATGAAGGTCGTCGGCGAGCTCTTCGGCTCCGGGCAGATGCAGCTGCCCTTCGTGCTGCAGTCCGCCGAGGTCATGAAGACGGCGGTGGCCCACCTCGAACCGCACATGGAGAAGTCGGACGCCGAGGGCAAGGGCACCATCGTGCTGGCCACCGTCCGCGGCGACGTCCACGACATCGGCAAGAACCTCGTCGACATCATCCTGTCGAACAACGGCTACAACGTCGTCAACCTGGGCATCAAGCAGCCCGTCGCCGCGATCCTGGACGCCGCCGAGGAGCACCGGGCCGATGTCATCGGCATGTCCGGTCTCCTGGTGAAGTCGACGGTGATCATGAAGGAGAACCTGGAGGAGCTGAACCAGCGCAGGATGGCGGCCGACTACCCGGTCATCCTGGGCGGTGCCGCCCTCACCCGGGCCTACGTCGAGCAGGACCTGCACGAGATCTACGAGGGCGAGGTCCGCTACGCCCGCGACGCGTTCGAGGGGCTGCGGCTCATGGACGCCCTCATCGCGGTCAAGCGGGGCGTCCCGGGTGCCACGCTTCCCGAGCTGAAGCAGCGCAGGGTGCCCAAGCGGGACACCGCCGTACCGGAGGTCGAGGAGCCGGAGGAGGGCGTGCGTTCCGACGTCTCCGTCACCAACCCGGTCCCCGAGCCGCCGTTCTGGGGCACCCGCGTGGTCAAGGGCATCCAGCTCAAGGAGTACGCCTCCTGGCTGGACGAGGGAGCCCTCTTCAAGGGCCAGTGGGGCCTCAAGCAGGCCCGTGCGGGCGACGGGCCGACGTACGAGGAGCTGGTGGAGACCGAGGGCCGCCCGCACCTGCGCGGCTGGCTCGACAAGCTCCACACCGAGAACCTGCTGGAGGCGGCCGTCGTCTACGGCTACTTCCCGTGCGTGTCCAAGGGTGACGACCTGATCCTGCTGCACGAGGACGGCTCGGAGCGCACCCGCTTCACCTTCCCGCGCCAGCGCCGCGGCCGCCGTCTGTGCCTCGCGGACTTCTTCCGCCCCGAGGAGTCGGGTGAGACGGACGTGATCGGCCTCCAGGTCGTCACGGTCGGCTCGAAGATCGGCGGGGCCACCGCCGAGCTCTTCGAGGCGAACTCCTACCGCGACTACCTGGAGCTGCACGGGCTGTCCGTGCAGCTGGCCGAGGCGCTCGCCGAGTACTGGCACGCACGGGTCCGCAGCGAGCTGGGCTTCGCCGGGGAGGACCCTTCGGACGTCGAGGACATGTTCGCCCTGAAGTACCGCGGAGCGCGCTTCTCCCTCGGCTACGGGGCCTGCCCGGACCTGGAGGACCGGGCGAAGATCGCGGCGCTCCTGGAGCCCGAGCGCATCGGGGTGAAGCTCTCCGAGGAGTTCCAGCTGCACCCCGAGCAGTCCACCGACGCGATCGTCATCCACCACCCCGAGGCCAAGTACTTCAACGCACGGTAGTCAGCTGTTCAACGCGCGGCAGGGCGCCGCTCCATGCGTCGTCCCCGCACGAGTCGTAGACTGGTCGGTCCAGTGCAGGCCGGTCGCCGTTCCCACCGGGAAGGCGGCCGGCCTTCTCGTCCCTCATGGAGGTGTACCGGATGACCAGTACGGTCCCCGCGTCCTTGACCCGTACGGCCGAAGGCTCCGCCCTGCAGGCCGTCCTTCTCGACATGGACGGCACCCTGGTCGATACCGAGGGATTCTGGTGGGACGTGGAGGCCGAGGTCTTCGCCGACCTCGGGCACCGCCTGGACGAATCCTGGCGCGACATCGTCGTCGGAGGTCCGATGACCCGCAGCGCCGGGTACCTGATCGAGGTCACCGGTGCCGACATCTCCATCGAAGAGCTCACGGTGCTCCTCAACGACCGCTTCGAGAAGCGCATCGCACGTGGCGTGCCGCTCATGCCGGGCGCCGCACGGCTGCTCGCCGAGCTCGCCGCGCACAGGGTGCCCACCGCCCTCGTGTCCGCCTCGCACCGGCGCATCATCGACCGGGTGCTGGACTCGGTGGGGCACCACCACTTCGCGCTCACTGTCGCGGGTGACGAGGTCACCCGCACGAAGCCCCACCCGGAGCCGTACCTCGCGGCGGCCGCCGGATTCGCGGCCGACCCCCGGCGCTGCGCGGTCGTCGAGGACACCGCGACGGGCGTCGCCGCGGCGGAGGCCGCGGGCTGCCGTGTGGTCGCCGTGCCGTCCGTCGCTCCGATCGCCGCCGCGCCCGGACGCGTGGTGGTGCCCTCCCTCGAGCACGTGGATCTCGCGTTCCTGCGCCGGCTGATCACGGAACAGCACGCGTAATGCAGGTTCATGTCAAGACGTCGTCATCAGTCCGGGCGTGAGGTTCGTCACGCGCCGTGACGGTCGGACCCTTTCGGGATCACCCCGAGTGTCCGTTTCGGCAGCCCATGTGTCCCGGTTCATGAAGCGGTGTACGAATCATTCCCGAGCGTGATGTGAACGCGCGGTCATCTGTCATCACCGAGTGCATACGTGGCCGGATCGCCCCGGTCAAGCCCTTCCACGGCTCCCACTAACCTCGGTCATCTCACATGTCGGAATGAGGGAGTACGTCCAGATGAACCGCAAGACGCTGGTGCTGCCGGCCGTGATCGGCCTGCTCGCGCCCGTTCTCGCCGCCTGTGGCGGGTCGGACGACGGGGGCGATGCCATCGTCGTCGGGACAACGGACCAGTTCGTCGCCTCCAAGGACAACACCGCGCCGCTCGACCCGGCGATCGGCTACGAAGCGGGTGTCTGGAACGTCCTGCGCCAGACGGTGCAGACCCTGACCCACATCCCGCGCGGCGGCGGTGAGCCCGTTCCCGAAGCGGCCCGGAGCTGCGAGTTCACCGACACGGCGAGCGAGAGCTACCGCTGCACCCTGCGCGACGGCCTCACCTTCTCCGACGGCACGCCCGTCACGCCGGAGGACGTGAAGTACTCGATCCAGCGCGTCCTGGACATCAAGGACGAAAGCGGCCCGGTGGGCCTGCTCGCGAACATCGACACGATCGAGACCAAGGGTCCGAAGCAGATCGTCTTCCACCTGAAGACCTCGGACGCGACCTTCCCCTACAAGCTCGCCACGCCGCCCGCCGGGATCGTCCAGAAGGACAAGTACCCCGCCAAGGCCGCCCGCGACGGCTTCCAGGTCGACGGCTCGGGTCCGTACACCATGGAGCCCGAGGTCAAGGACGACCAGGTCGTCAAGGTCGTCTTCACCCGGAACCCCAAGTACAAGGGCGACCTGAAGGTCCTCAACGACAAGGTCGAGCTGAACCTCTTCCCCGACGCGGCGGCGATGGGCAAGGCGCTCGAGGACGACGAGATCGACATGATGACGCGCACCATGTCGCCCGAGCAGGCCCAGCAGATGCTCGAGCAGCCGAAGGAAGGCATCGAGCTCACCGAGATGCCCGGCCTCGCCATCAGCTACCTCGCCTTCAACACCGAGGACCCGGCGGTGAAGGACAAGGCCGTGCGCCAGGCGATGGCCCAGGTCATCGACCGGGGGTCCATCGCGACCGGCGTGTACGGCAGCACCGCCGAGCCGCTCTACTCGCTGATCCCGTCCGGAGTGACCGGACACACCAACTCGTTCTTCAACAAGTACGGGGAGCCGAGCGTCACAGGCGCCGCGGAAACCCTGGAGAAGGCCGGCATCGACACCCCGGTGAAGTTCACGCTGAACTACACGACCGACCACTACGGTCCCGCCACCGCCTCCGAGTACAAGCTGCTGGCGAAGCAGCTCAACGACTCGAAGCTCTTCGAGGTCGACGTCGTGGGCACTCCGTGGTCCAAGTACCGCCCGGCCCAGAAGAACGGTGACTACGCCGTTTACGGGATGGGCTGGTTCCCGGACTTCCCGGACCCGGACAACTACACGGCGCCGTTCCTCGACAAGAACAACTTCCTCAACTCGCCCTACGAGTCGGCGCTCGCCCAGGACACGCTCATTCCCCAGTCCCGCCGCGCGGCCGACCGCAGCGCGGCGTCCGGGACCTTCACGAAGATCCAGGACATCGTGGCCGACGACGTCCCCGTCCTCCCGGTCTGGCAGGGCAAGCAGTACGTCGCCTCGCGTGTCGGCCTGAACGGTGTGGAGTGGGCGGTCAACGCCTCGGCCGACCTGCAGCTCTGGGAGCTCGCCCGCAGCTGACGCGGCACCTTGCGGAACGGCGATGCGGTCCGGGGCAACTGCCCCGGACCGCATCACCGTACGCACCGCCTGTACCGCCCCGGCTCACTGGGCGCCGGGACGCACCAGACCGCTCTCGTAGGCGTAGACAGCCGCCTGCACCCGGTCGCGCAGGCCCAGCTTCGTCAGCACGTGGCCCACATGGGTCTTGACCGTCGTCTCGCTCACGAACAGGTCGGCGGCGATCTCCGCGTTCGACAGGCCCCGCGCCACGAGCTTCAGCACTTCCACCTCGCGCTCCGTGAGCGTGTGGAGCGCGTCCGGGACGGGCTCCTCGCCCGACGGCAGATGGTCCGCGTACTTGTCGAGCAGCCGGCGCGTGATGCTCGGCGCCAGCATCGCCTCGCCCGCCGCCACCACGCGGATGGCCTGCACCAGCTCATTGGCCGGAGCGTCCTTCAGCAGGAAGCCGCTGGCTCCGGCGCGCAGCGCCTCCACCACGTACTCGTCGAGATCGAACGTCGTCAGCACGAGGACCTTCGCCGGACCGTCGCGTCCGGGGCCGGTGATCTGACGGGTCGCCTCGACACCGTCCATCCGCGGCATCCGGATGTCCATGAGCACGACATCGGGCTGCAGCGCCCGCACCTGGTCGATGGCCTGCAGACCGTCGCCGGCCTCCCCGACCACCGCGAGATCGCCCTCGGCCTCCAGGATCATCCGGAAACCGGTGCGCAGCAGTGGTTGGTCATCGACCAGCAGGACGCGGATAGCCACGGAATCTCCTTAAGGGCCTTCGAGGGCCGCCGGTTGGCCGGCCTCTGCCCGGACCGGCTCCATTCTGCCCTGGACACCTTCCTCCGACTCCGCAGGGCGTACCGACAGGGGATACACCGGGGGAGTCCCACCGAACTCGGGACAGACCGCACGGTGATCGCACCAGCCGCAGAGCTTCGTCGGCCGCGGCCGCCACTCGCCCGTCTCCGTAGCCAGCCGGATCGCGTCCCACAGGGCCAGCAGTTTGCGCTCCACCCGCTCCAGGTCGGCCGGAACGGGGTCGTACGTCAGGACGTCACCGCTGCCCAGATAGACGAGCTGGAGCCGCCTGGGCAGCACGTTCTTCAGACGCCAGATCACCAGGGCGTAGAACTTCATCTGGAACAGCGCGCCCTCCGCGTACTCCGGACGCGGGGCCTTGCCCGTCTTGTAGTCCACGATCCGGACCTCGCCGGTGGGAGCCACGTCGATCCGGTCGATCACACCGCGCAGCCGCAGCCCCGAATCCAGCTCCGTCTCGACGAACAGCTCACGCTCGGCCGGCTCCAGCCGGGTCGGGTCCTCCAGCGAGAACCACCGCTCCACCAGCTGCTCCGCCTCGCGCAGCCACCCGGCGAGGCGCTCACTCCCGGCGTCCCCGTCGAACAGCTCGGTCAGCTCGGGCTTCGACTCGAGCAGCCGGTCCCACTGGCCGGGGATCAGCGCCTTGGCCTTCGGCGCCGTACGGTCCCCCGCCGGGGAGTCGAACAGGCGCTCCAGCACCGCATGCACCAGCGTGCCCCGGGTAGCTGCCTCACTGGGCTTCTCGGGCAGCTTGTCGATGACCCGGAAGCGGTACAGCAACGGGCATTGCATGAAATCGCTCGCGCGCGACGGCGACAGGGACGAGGGTGGCCGAGGCGGGCGCGGTACGGAGGTCATGTCGCAGACCCTACGACCCGCCACCGACACCCAGCGGCATACCATCGACCACAGAGCTCGCAGACTGCATGATCGTGGCAGGACGCCACCGACCGAAAGGACCCCGTGGACGAGAGCGGCGACAGCGGGCGCCCGAAGCCCGGCGCAGGGGGTTCCGACCCCGGCACCGGGCCGGAGAAAGGCAAACCGCGCCGCCCCGCAGATCCGGGCGGCGGCCTCCTCATGGGCCGCCCCTTCGGCGTGCCCGTGTACGTGGCGCCCAGCTGGTTCGTCGTCGCCGCGCTGATCACGTGGGTCTTCGGCGGTCAGCTCGACCGCGTGCTGCCGGAACTCGGCGCCGCCCGCTACCTGGTCGCACTGTTCTTCGCGATCGCCTTCTACGCCTCCGTCCTCGTCCACGAGCTCGCGCACACCGTCGCCGCCCTGCGCTACAAGCTGCCGGTCCGCCGCATCCAGCTCCAGTTCTTCGGCGGCGTCTCCGAGATCGAGAAGGAGTCCGAGACCCCCGGCCGCGAGTTCGTCCTCGCCTTCGTGGGTCCCCTGCTCTCCCTGGTGCTGGGCGGCCTCTTCTACATCCCCCTGCAGTTCGTCGAAGCCGGCACCGTCCCCGGGGTGCTCCTCGCCGGACTGATGATCTCCAACCTCATCGTCGCCGCCTTCAACCTGCTGCCCGGCCTCCCCCTCGACGGCGGACGCATGCTGCGCGCCGTCGTCTGGAAGATCACCGGCAAGCCGATGAGCGGCACCATCGCCGCCGCATGGGTCGGCCGGGGCCTGGCCGTCGCCGTTCTCGTCGGCCTGCCCCTCCTCACCCACACCGGCGCCCTCGGCAACGCCACCAGCGAGATCAGCGGCTTCGAGACCGTGACCGACGCTCTGCTCGCCGCGATCCTCGCCGGAATCATCTGGACCGGCGCGGGCAACAGCCTGCGCATGGCCAGGCTGCGCGAGCACCTCCCGGACCTGCGCGCCCGCACCCTGACGCGGCGCGCGGTCCCCGTCGAGTCCGCCACTCCGCTCTCCGAGGCACTCCGCCGTGCCAACGAGGCGGGCGCCCGTGCCCTCGTGGTCGTCGACGGACAGGGCAACCCCAAGGGCGTCGTCCGCGAGGCAGCCATCGTCGGAGTCCCCGAACACCGCCGCCCCTGGGTAGCCGTCAGCGGCCTCGCCCAGGACCTCACCGAGGGCATGAAGGTCCCCGCGGAACTCGCGGGCGAGGCTCTGCTGGACCGGCTCAAGGCGACCCCCGCCACCGAGTACCTGGTCGTCGAGGACACCGGCGAGATCTACGGAGTCCTCTCCACCGCCGACGTCGAACGCGCCTTCGTCGCGGCGATGGCCCGGCCCGCGGCCTGACTCTCCGCCACCGGGCACGCGGGCGGCCGAAGGCCCCCGGAAAGGCCCCCGAAAATGGGGGACTCCGAAATACCGGTAGGCTGGCCGCATGTCCGAACCGACCGGTGCCGCCCGTCGTCGCGGCCCATTCAAAGTCGGGGACCAGGTCCAGCTCACCGACCCCAAGGGACGCCACTACACCTTCACGCTCGAGGCCGGAAAGAACTTCCACACCCACAAGGGTTCTTTCCCGCACGACGAGCTGATCGGTGCTCCCGAGGGCAGTGTTGTCCGTACCACGGGAAACGTCGCCTATCTCGCGCTGCGCCCCCTGCTCCCCGACTACGTCCTGTCCATGCCCCGCGGCGCCGCCGTGGTCTATCCCAAGGACGCGGGGCAGATCCTGGCCTTCGGCGACATCTTCCCCGGCGCCCGCGTCGTGGAAGCCGGTGTCGGCTCCGGAGCGCTCAGTACCTTCCTCCTGCGCGCCATCGGCGAGCAGGGCATGCTGCACTCCTACGAGCGCCGCGAGGACTTCGCCGAGATCGCCCGGCAGAACGTGGAGCGTTACTTCGGCTCTCCGCACCCCGCCTGGCAGCTCACCGTCGGCGACCTCCAGGACAACCTCTCGGACACCGACGTCGACCGTGTCGTCCTGGACATGCTCGCCCCGTGGGAATGCCTCGAGGCCGTCTCCAAGGCACTCGTGCCCGGCGGCATCCTCTGCGCGTACGTCGCGACCACCACGCAGCTGTCGCGGACCGTCGAATCCATCCGGGAGATCGGCTGCTTCGCGGAGCCGCAGCCCTGGGAGTCGATGATCCGCAACTGGCACGTCGAAGGCCTGGCCGTCCGTCCCGACCACAGGATGATCGGCCACACCGGCTTCCTGGTCACCGCCCGCCGTCTCGCGGACGGCGTCGAGGCGCCGCTGCGCCGCCGCCGCCCGTCCAAGGGCGCCTACGGCGAGGACTACAGCGGTCCCGGCAGCAAGAGCGGCTCCGCCAACCGCGACTGACCCGTACAACGCTCAGGCGCCGCCGCCCAGTTCCCCGGACCGACCCGGGAGCCGGCAGGCGGCGCCTTTTCGTCCTCCGCGGCAACGGGCGGTGACCCCGCCGTTCCCCTGCGGTGTGAGGTGTGGCACGATGCTGGCCACCCCCACCCGCCGATTTCCCGTCGGCCGCCGCCTGTCCAGGCCTCCAGGAACCACAGGAGAGAAACCGCGTGCAGTCCTCCGCGCTCCCGGATCTCGCGCACACCGACACCAAGCCGGTGCACTGGCTCGCCACGGCCGCGGCCATGGCCGCCGTCGTCGCAGCGGCAGGCCTGCTCCAGCCGGAGGCGGCCACCGCGACCGCCTCCGCGTCCGAGCACCGCACCAACGCCCAGCACGGCGCCGCGCCCGCCGCCGCAGCACCCGACCCGGCCGACGCCGACTTCCCGCTGGACTGCGGCACAGCCGGGTACACCGTCGCCGAACAGGCCGCCGGCGACCTCGACGGCGACAAGAGGCCCGAGACCGTCGCCGTCGTGCACTGCGCCGCGGGTTCCGGCACACCGCCCAGCGGGATCTACGTCCTGACACAGGCGAGCGGGGCCGCACCGCGGGTTGTGGCAACCCTGGTGGACCCCGCCCAGAAGATGACGGTCACGGATCTCGCGGTCCGTGACGGCCTCGTCGCGGCGACGCTCCTCGGCTACTCCTCGGCCGAGGTGCCGCGCTGCTGCCCCGACGAGCAGGAGAGCGCCACCTGGCAGTGGAAGGGCAACGCGTTCATCAAGTCCGCCGGGGACACCGCGCTGAGCGCCTGAGGCGTTACGCCGCGTCCGGGCCGAAGACTTCCACGTTGTCCGAAACGCGACGTACATGAATGCAGTCGCCCGGGCATTCCTTGGCCGAGTCCACCACGTCCTGGAGCAGCGGCAGCGGCACCGGGGTGGTCGCCCCCTTGTCCTGGAGCAGCTCGTCCTCGGCGCTCTTGACATATGCCAGACCGTCGATGTCCAGCTCGAACACCTCAGGTGCGTACTGCACGCAGATGCCGTCGCCCGTACAGAGGTCCTGGTCGATCCAGACCTCCAGGTCCTGCGTGTCACTGCTGCCCGGAGCGTCCTGCTGCGCGGTCATGTGTCCTGCCGTTCCCTGCGTATCTGCACCAATTGAAGCCAGCCCTGACGGGTGTTGAACGGTTCGACGATACAACCGGCAGCTTCCCGGTGCCGAAGGGTGGGTATTCCCTTGGCGTGAGGGAGAGCGCAAGGGTGAAGATCGGACACACCACCGGGTCTTTGTGATCTAGGGGTTTCAATCATCACCCACCCAGGTAGGGTCAGGAAGCGTCCAGCTCCCCTTGGAGGAGGTGAGGACCGTGGCAGCCCACGACGACGACATCAACCGCGGCATCCGGCCCGGGCGGGGGTCAGAAGACCCAGCCGGCCAGGTTGCCTATCTCGAGCAGGAAATCGCCGTCCTGCGACGCAAGCTCGCCGACTCTCCGCGTCATACGAGGATTCTCGAAGAGCGGATCGTCGAGTTGCAGACCAACCTGGCAGGCGTGTCCGCACAGAACGAGCGGCTCGCCAATACGCTCCGCGAGGCCCGCGACCAGATCGTGGCCCTCAAGGAGGAAGTCGACCGGCTTGCCCAGCCACCGGCCGGCTTCGGTGTCTTCCTGCAGGTCAACGAGGACGGCACCTGCGACATCTTCACCGGGGGCCGCAAGCTCCGGGTGAATGTGAGCCCCAGCGTCGAGATCGAAGGCCTTCGGCGGGGCCAGGAAGTCATGCTCAACGAGGCGCTCAACGTGGTCGAGGCCATGGAATTCGAGCGGGCCGGGGACATCGTCACCCTCAAGGAGATCCTCGAGGACGGCGAACGCGCCCTGGTCGTCGGGCACACCGACGAGGAGCGGGTGGTGAGGCTCGCCGAGCCTCTGCTGGACATCACCATCCGCCCCGGCGACGCCCTCCTGCTCGAACCCAGGTCCGGCTACGTCTACGAAGTGGTCCCCAAGAGCGAGGTCGAAGAGCTCGTCCTCGAAGAGGTTCCGGACATCGACTACGAGAAGATCGGCGGCCTGGGCGACCAGATCGAGCTGATCCGCGACGCGGTCGAGCTCCCCTACCTGCACCCGGACCTCTTCAAAGAGCACGAACTGCGTCCGCCGAAGGGCATCCTGCTCTACGGTCCCCCCGGCTGCGGCAAGACACTCATTGCCAAGGCCGTAGCCAACTCGCTGGCCAAAAAGGTCGCCGAGGTCACCGGACAGCCCGCGGGGAAGAGCTACTTCCTCAATATCAAGGGCCCCGAGCTCCTCAACAAGTACGTCGGTGAGACCGAGCGGCACATCCGTCTGGTCTTCCAGCGTGCTCGGGAGAAGGCGAGCGAGGGCACCCCCGTCATCGTCTTCTTCGACGAGATGGAGTCCCTCTTCCGCACCCGTGGTTCCGGTGTCAGCTCGGACGTGGAGAACACCATCGTCCCCCAGCTGCTCGCCGAGATCGACGGTGTGGAGGGCCTGGAGAACGTCATCGTCATCGGTGCCTCCAACCGCGAGGACATGATCGACCCCGCCATCCTGCGGCCCGGCCGTCTCGATGTGAAGATCAAGATCGAGCGCCCGGACGCGGAGGCCGCGAAGGACATCTTCGCGAAGTACCTCACTCCTTCGCTGCCGCTGCACGCGGACGACCTCACCGAGCACTCCGGCTCGAAGGAGGCCGCCGCCCACGCGATGATCCAGTCGGTCGTGGAGCGGATGTACACGGAGTCCGAGGAGAACCGCTTCCTCGAGGTCACCTACGCCAACGGCGACAAGGAAGTCCTGTACTTCAAGGACTTCAACTCCGGAGCGATGATTCAGAACATCGTGGACCGGGCAAAGAAAATGGCCATCAAGGCATTCCTCGAGCAGCGCCAAAAGGGCCTGCGCGTCTCCCACCTTCTCCAGGCGTGCGTGGACGAGTTCAAGGAGAACGAGGACCTGCCCAACACCACGAACCCGGACGACTGGGCCAGGATTTCCGGAAAGAAGGGCGAGCGGATCGTCTTCATCCGCACACTCGTCACCGGAAAGCAGGGCGCGGACACCGGTCGCTCCATCGACACGGTGGCAAATACCGGACAGTACCTGTAAAACGCAGACCGGCTGCGGATGCCCGGCAGGGCATTCGCAGCCGGCCGTTTTCCCGGCAGCTCCGGCCATACCCGAACAATGACGTAATTGATCTCCCCACCGGCGCAGAGGCGCTCTAGGCTCTGCTGTACCGCCGAGTCGCGCAGTGCGGGGACGGGCACCGCACGCGTACCGGACCAGCAGCGGTACTTGAGCGGCGCTCCCGGACGGGGGCACCGCCGGGCAAGGAGGGCCGCATGACCGTACGGCGAGTAATGGGCATCGAGACGGAGTACGGGATCTCCGTCCCCGGTCACCCCAACGCCAATGCCATGCTCACCTCGTCCCAGATCGTCAACGCCTACGCGGCGGCGATGCACCGGGCGCGCCGCGCCCGCTGGGACTTCGAGGAGGAGAATCCGCTGCGCGACGCGCGAGGCTTCGACCTCGCCCGCGAGACCGCCGACTCCAGTCAGCTCACCGACGAGGACATCGGCCTCGCCAATGTCATCCTCACCAACGGTGCGCGGCTGTACGTCGACCACGCGCACCCCGAATACAGCTCACCGGAGATCACCAATCCGCTGGACGCGGTGCTCTGGGACAAGGCCGGCGAGCGCGTCATGGCCGAAGCCGCCGAGCGGGCCGCGGCCATCCCCGGTGCCCAGCCGATCCACCTCTACAAGAACAACACCGACAACAAGGGCGCGTCCTACGGCACGCACGAGAACTACCTGATGAAGCGGGAGACCCCCTTCTCGGACATCGTGCGCCATCTGACGCCGTTCTTCGTGTCCCGGCAGGTCGTCACCGGTGCCGGCCGGGTCGGCATCGGCCAGGACGGCCACGAGCACGGGTTCCAGATCAGTCAGCGTGCCGACTACTTCGAGGTCGAGGTCGGTCTCGAGACCACTCTCAAGCGCCCCATCATCAACACCCGCGACGAACCGCACTCGGACGCCGAGAAGTACCGCAGGCTGCATGTGATCATCGGCGATGCCAATCTCTCCGAGATCTCGACCTATCTGAAGCTCGGCACCACGGCACTGGTGCTCTCCATGATCGAGGACGGCTTCATCAACGTCGACCTGGCCGTCGACCAGCCGGTGCGCACCCTGCACCAGGTCTCGCACGACCCGACCCTGCAGCAGCTGATCACGCTCCGCAGCGGCCGGACACTCTCCGCGGTACAACTCCAGATGGAGTACTTCGAGCTGGGCCGCAAATACGTCGAGGAGCGCTACGGGGCGGACGCCGACGAGCAGACCAAGGACGTCCTGGTCCGCTGGGAGGACACGCTGAACCGCCTGGAGACCGATCCGATGAGCCTGTCGGGCGAACTGGACTGGATCGCCAAACGGGAACTCATGGAGGCCTACAGGCGGCGCGACAGCCTGGACTGGGACGCCCCCCGCCTGCACCTGGTGGACCTCCAGTACGCCGACGTGAGGGCCGACAAGGGCCTCTACAACCGCCTGGCGGCCCGCGGGAAGATGAAGCGACTGCTCGACGAGAACGACGTCGAGCGGGCCCGTACGAAGCCTCCCGAGGACACCAGGGCCTATTTCCGGGGCCGCTGCCTGGAGCAGTACGCGGACGACGTGGCCGCGGCCTCCTGGGATTCGGTCATCTTCGATCTGCCCGATCGTGACTCTCTGCAACGGGTGCCCACGATGGAGCCGCTGCGCGGTACACGGGAGCACGTGAAGGAGCTCCTGGACCGCTGCCGCACGGCGGAAGAGCTGGTCCGGACGCTGTCGGGCGGCTGAAAGGCCCCTCGACTGGGAATCAATCAGATGACCTCCGGACGTTGAGACAAGTACCGGGCCAATGTCGGACTCCGTAGGTAGGGTCTGATCAAGTGCTTCGAACCGAGCGGGGTGAGCTACATGGCGACCAAGGACACCGGCGGCGGACAGCAGAAGGCGACACGTTCCACCGAGGAGGCCGAGGAGCAGGCGCAGGAGGCGCAGGCATCCGAGGACCTCAAGGAGCGGCAGGAGAAGCTGGGCGAGGACGTCGACGACGTCCTCGACGAGATCGACGACGTACTCGAGGCCAACGCCGAGGATTTCGTGAGGTCGTTCGTTCAGAAAGGTGGAGAGTAGGGCTTAATGTCCGACCTCTCTGCCGGAAGGAAATGCTCTCGCTGTCGAAAAACTCTGCCGACGGAGTCCTTCGCCAGTAACAGGGCAATGCGGGACGGCCTCCAGGCGTACTGCCGGGGGTGCTCTGCTGAGTACTACCGGCAGCGCCAGGAGGCCAGGGGCCGGACCGTTCGAGTCAAGGTCCCGGTCCCTCGGGGGCACAAGCGTTGCCCGCAGTGCGGCGAGGTGAAACCGCACGATCAGTGGGATCGCAACAGATCGTCTTCCGACGGCTGGTCGAGCTACTGTCGCCCATGCCGCGGCGAGCGAAACCGGATCAGTTACTTCCAGCGCAAGTACGGGCTCGGTCCAGCGGAGTTGGACGCGCTGATCGCCGCTCAGCAGGGCGTTTGCTGCATCTGTCTAACTGCTTCGGCGGAGCATGTGGATCACTGTCATGAGACGGGTAGGGTCCGTGGCGTACTGTGCTTCAGCTGCAACGCAGCCCTGGGGCAGCTCAAGGACCGGCCGGATGCCATAAGGCGTGCAGCCGCATACGTGGAGGGAAACGCGTGGAAGCCAACACTCGTAGCACCGGGCGTCTACCAGCTGCCTTCCTGACGCCGGGATCGTCCTCGTTCATGGACTTCCTGTCCGACCAGTCGCCGTCGATGCTTCCGGGCAACCGCAGCCTGCCGCCGATGCAGGGAGCCATCGAGGCACCGCACGGTACGACGATCGTCGCGGCCTCGTTCCCGGGCGGTGTGGTGCTGGCCGGTGACCGGCGGGCGACCATGGGGAACATGATCGCGCAACGGGACATCGAGAAGGTGTTCCCGGCCGACGAGTACTCGGCGGTGGGGATCGCCGGCACGGCCGGTCTCGCCGTGGAGATGGTCAAGCTGTTCCAGCTCGAACTGGAGCACTTCGAGAAGGTCGAGGGCGCCACACTCTCCCTGGAGGGCAAGGCGAACCGGCTGTCCACGATGATCCGCAGCAATCTGGCGATGGCCATGCAGGGTCTGGCGGTCGTCCCGTTGTTCGCCGGCTACGACGTCGACCGTGAGAAGGGCCGGATCTTCTCGTACGACGTCACCGGCGGGCGTTCCGAGGAACACGGGTACGCGGCCACCGGCTCCGGCTCGATCTTCGCCCGCGGGTCGATGAAGAAGCTGTACCGCGAGGACCTGACGGAGGAGCAGACACTCACTCTGGTCGTGCAGGCGCTGTACGACGCGGCAGACGACGACTCGGCGACCGGTGGCCCCGACGTGGCCCGCCGGATCTATCCGATCGTCACCGTCATCACCGACGAGGGCTTCCGCAGGCTGAACGACACGGAATCCTCGGAGATCGCGCGCGCGATCCTGGAGCGCCGGCTCGAGCAGCCCGACGGCCCGCGTGCCGCGCTGCTCTGACCGGCCCGATTCCTCTCCGATGCACTCGTCACTGACAGAAAGGGACGGATAGCCGGTGTCGACGCCGTTCTATGTCTCACCCCAGCAGGCCATGGCCGACCGGGCGGAATACGCCCGGAAGGGCATCGCCCGTGGTCGCAGCCTGGTTGTGCTGCAGTACGCCGACGGCATTGTGTTCGTCGGCGAGAACCCGTCCCGTGCGCTGCACAAGTTCAGCGAGATCTACGACCGGATCGGCTTCGCCGCCGCCGGCAAGTACAACGAGTACGAGAACCTCCGGATCGGCGGTGTGCGCTACGCGGATCTGCGCGGATACACCTACGACCGTGACGATGTGACGGCCCGTGGGCTGGCCAACGTCTACGCGCAGACCCTGGGCACCATCTTCTCCAGCGCCGCCGAGAAGCCGTACGAGGTGGAGCTGGTGGTCGCCGAGGTCGGTGCCGGGCCGGAGGGCGACCAGATCTACCGGCTCCCGCACGACGGTTCGATCGTGGACGAGCACGGCTCGGTCGCGGTCGGCGGCAACGCCGAGCAGATCAGCACCTTCCTCGATCAGCGCCATCGTGACGGGATGTCGCTCGCGGAGGCGCTCAAGCTGGCCGTGCAGGCGCTGTCGCGCGAGGCCAACGGCAACGAGCGGGAGATTCCCGCCGAGCGGCTCGAAGTCGCGGTCCTGGACCGTACGAGGCCGCAGCAGCGCAAGTTCAAGCGGATCGTCGGCCGGCAGCTGACGCGGCTGCTGGACGCGGACGGTGCGGGAGCGACCCCGACGGACGCCCCGTCCGACACCGAGGAACCCGACGCCCCGGACGGGACGACCGGCGAGAGCTCGGGCGAGAGCACCGGTGGCAGCACCGGCGAGTCCACGCAGGAGTAATCCGCTCGGGCAGGTATCCGTGCCGGTGCCCCCGGCAGCCGCGACCGGCTGCCGGGGCGCCGTCATGTCCGGCCGCCGTCGGCGGGAGGCGCCGCTGTGGAGCCGCGGACCACCAGGCGCACGGGGAGGCTGCCCGGCTCCGCGGGCCGGCCGTCCAGGACGGCGAGCAGGGCCGCCATACCGCGCTCGCCCACCTGTTCGGCCGGGAGCTGCACCGTGGTGAGCTCCGGTTCCACCGCTGTGGCGAGGGCGAGGTCGTCGAAGCCGGTCACGGAGATGTCGCCGGGAACCCGTAGCCCGCGCCTGCGTACCGCCTTGCAGGCACCGGCGGCCAGGATGTCGTCGTCGCAGACGATCGCCGTCGGCAGCGGCCCGGGGGCGGCCAGGACCGCCTCCGTTGCCTCGCGCCCGGCCCGAACGTCCAGCGGGGACGTCACCCGGCGGACGGCGGCGCCGGGGACGTCCCGCACGGCGTCCGCCAGGGCGCGGGCCCGCTCCGCGAAGGTCCAGGTGTCCACGGCGGAGGCCAGATGGACGAGGCGGCGGTGGCCGAGGGCCAGCAGATGCTCCGCCACCTGGCGCATGCCGTCCGCGATGTCGAGGTTCACCTGTGCCGCCGCGCCGTGTTCGTCGGGGTCGCTGTCGAGCATCACCAGGGGCAGATCCGCCCCGCGGAGCGCACCCAGGGCGTCGGCGGCCATGGAGGAGGCGATGACACCGTCGAGTGCCGCGCGGGCCGACGCGAACGGGTCCCTGGCCGGTCCTGTGCCATCGGGCGAGGGGTAGAGCACGACGCCGAAGTCGTGCTCGGCCGCGACGGCGGCGGCGCCCGTGTAGACCCGGGCGAAGAACTCGTTGGTGAGCGCGGGCACCACGAGGAGCGCGGTGCGGGTGCGGCCGAGCCGGAGGCTGCGAGCGGCGAGGTTGGGCCGGTAGCCGAGGTCCCGGGCGCTGTCGCGGACGCGCCCGGCGGTCGCCTCGGACACCCGTCCCTGCCATTTGCCGCCGAGCACGAGCGAGACGGTGGCCTGCGATACGCCTGCGGCCCGGGCCACGTCGCGGCTGGTGGGCCGGGGTGGGGCGGGCTGCTGCGCGCTGCTCACTCGTGCCTCCGTGCTGGACCGGCCAGCTGCCGTGGGATGGACTCGCGGACTGCGCACATGGTACGTATGAACCTCGACGTTATACGTAAAACTTCGGTGGAGCGCGAAGCACGCCGGGGGAGAGAGGCGGACATGGCCGCGGGATATCTGGACATCCTCCGGGCGCGGCATGCCGCCCGACTGCTGGCGGGGACCCTGGTCGGGCGGCTGCCGAACGGCACCGCCCACATCGCGATCGTCCTGTTCACCCGGGCCGAGGGCGGCAGCTACACGCTGGCCGGTGGCCTCGCCGCCGCGTACGGTCTGGCCACGGCCGTGGGGCAGCCCCTTCTGGGCAGAGCCGTGGACCTCTACGGCCAGCCACGCGTCCAGCTCCCCGCCGCCGTGCTCTCCGCACTGGGCATGGCCGCGCTGGCCCTGGTGGGCCTCGGCTCGCTCCCGCAGGCCGTCGCGGCCGTGATCGTGGCCGGAGTCTTCACACCGCCGCTGGAGGGCGGCCTGCGGGCCCTGTGGCCGAAGGTGCTGGGCAGCGAGGACCGGGTCCACCGTGCGTACGCCATGGACGCGGTGGCCCAGGAAGTGATGTTCACCCTGGGGCCGCTCCTCGTGACGGTCCTGGTGTCGCTCTGGTCACCGGCCGCGGCGCTGCTGGTCATCAACGCCATGGGTGTCCTCGGCGCGCTCTGGGTGGTGCTGTCCGAGCCGTCCCGCACCTGGCGCTCCGCTCCCCGCGAGGCGCACTGGCTGGGCGCGCTGCGCTCGCGCGGGCTGCTGGCCCTGCTGGGGGCGTTCTTCTTCGTCGGGCTCGCCCTCGGCTCGATCACGGTGGCGGGTGTCGCGTACGCCGACGACCACGGCCGGGAGTCCGTGTACGGCTGGCTGATGGCCGCGCTCGGACTGGGCGCACTGATCGGCGGCGTGGCCTACGGGGCGCGCCAGTGGGCCGGAGCCCCCGAGCGGCGGCTGCGGGTCATCGTCGCGCTGCTGGCCCTGTGCTACCTGCCCCTGATGCTGACCCCCGGGGTGCCCGCCATGACCGCGCTGTCCGCGCTCGCGGGAGTCTTCCTCGCGCCGGCCATCGCCTGCTCGTTCATCGTGGTCGACCGGCACGCCCCGCGGGGCACGGTGACGGAGGCGTTCTCCTGGCTCGTGACGACGTTCGGTGTGGGTGCCGCGGCCGGAACGGCCGTGGCGGGCCCGGCCGTCGAGCTCGGCGGAACGGCGTCGGGTTTCGCCGTCGCGGGGGCCGGGGGAGTGGCCGCGCTGCTGGTTCTGCTGGCCACCGGAAGGGTCCTCGCAGTTCCCGGGCGCAGGCCCGCTGTTGTGACCGGATCGGAAAATGATCGAAACGGTGCTGCCGAACCCGGTTTCAGCTCAGGCCGTAAGGCGTAATGTTCAGTCATGGACCGCCGCATTTTCGGGCTGGAGAACGAGTACGGCGTCACGTGCACGTTCAGGGGACAGCGCCGACTGTCACCTGACGAAGTGGCGCGCTACCTCTTCCGCCGTGTTGTGTCATGGGGCCGCAGCAGCAATGTCTTTCTGCGGAACGGCGCCCGCCTCTACCTCGACGTGGGATCGCATCCGGAATACGCGACACCCGAATGCGACGACGTGACCGAACTGGTCACGCACGACAAGGCAGGCGAACGCATTCTCGAAGGCCTGCTCGTCGACGCCGAACGCCGCCTGCACGAGGAGGGAATCGCGGGCGACGTCTATCTCTTCAAGAACAACACCGACTCGGCGGGAAACTCCTACGGGTGCCACGAGAACTACCTCGTGGCCCGGCACGGAGAATTCTCCCGGCTCGCGGACATCCTCATTCCGTTCCTCGTCACCCGGCAGCTGATCTGTGGTGCGGGCAAGGTGCTGCAGACCCCGCGTGGCGCGGTCTACTGCGTCAGCCAGCGTGCCGAGCACATCTGGGAGGGCGTCAGTTCCGCCACGACACGCTCCCGGCCGATCATCAACACCAGGGACGAACCGCACGCCGACGCCGAGCGGTACCGCCGCCTCCACGTCATCGTCGGTGACTCCAACATGTCCGAGACGACCATGCTGCTCAAGGTCGGCGCGACCGACCTGGTGCTCCGCATGATCGAGGCGGGCACGGTGATGCGCGACCTGACCCTGGAGAACCCGATCCGGGCCATCCGCGAGGTCAGCCACGACATCACCGGGCAGCGCAAGGTGCGCCTGGCCAGCGGCCGGGAGGCATCGGCCATCGAGGTCCAGCGGGAGTACTACGAGAAGGCCGTCGACTTCGTCGAACGCCGCGGCATCCGCACCGGCACCGTCGACCAGGTCCTCGAACTGTGGGGCCGCACGCTGGACGCCATCGAGGCCGAGGACCTCGACCGGATCGGCACCGAGATCGACTGGGTCATGAAGTACAAGCTCATCGAGCGGTACCGGGCCAAGCACAACATGACCATGTCGAACCCGAGGGTCGCGCAGATAGACCTCGCCTACCACGACATCCATCGGCGGCGCGGGCTCTACTACCTCCTGGAGCGCAAGGGCCAGACCGCCCGTATCTGCAACGACCTGAAGATCTTCGAGGGCAAGTCGGTGCCCCCGCAGACGACCAGGGCACGGCTGCGCGGTGACTTCATCCGCAGGGCCCAGGAGCAGCGGCGGGACTTCACCGTCGACTGGGTGCACCTCAAGCTCAACGACCAGGCACAGCGCACCGTGTTGTGCAAGGACCCGTTCCGCTCCGTCGACGAGCGGGTGGAGAAACTGATCGCGGGTATGTGATCCGGACGAGAGATCTCCCGCCCCGCACGCGACCGGGCCCCGTACGTTCCTCGTGCGGGGCCCTTCGCTCGGCCTAGAGTGTCGGGGACCCATTCACGTGCCGTCTGAGATCTGAGGAACCAGTGCGCCGACTTGCCGGCCTTCTCGTCGTCCCCCTTCTGCTGCTGTCCACGGCGGCATGCGGCGACGACAAGGCCTCCGACTCCGCCTCGTCCGAAGGCAATCCCGCGATCACCGCGGGAGCGAAATTCGGCGAGAAGCCCACCCTGGCGAAGGGTGAGGGCGATCCGCCCAAGGAGCTGAAGACCGAAGTCATCAGTGAGGGTGACGGCGCGAAGCTCAAGAACGGCGACGCGATCCAGGTCAACTACCTCGGGCAGGCGTGGAACTCCACCAAGCCGTTCGACAACAGCTTCGACAAGGGCCAGCCGTTCGACCTGACGCTCGGTGCCGGCATGGTCATCCAGGGCTGGGACAAGGGTCTGGTCGGCCAGAAGGTCGGTAGCCGGGTCCAGCTCGTCATCCCGCCGGACCTCGCCTACGGGGAGCAGGGGCAGGGAGACATCAAGCCCAACTCCACCCTCGTCTTCGTCGTCGACGTGGTGAAGGCGACGCAGGTTCCGAAGTCCGCCGAGGGCACCCCGGTCGCCCAGGACAACATCGACCTGCCGAAGGTCGGCACGAACACCGACGGCAAGGCACCGAAGGTCACGTTCCCCAAGGGCAACCCGCCCAAGAAGCTGGTCTCCCACTACATCCTGGAGTCCGACGGGGACGTCATCAAGGAGACCGACAGCCTCGTCGTGAACTACGAGGCCTACCTGTGGAAGGGCGGCAAGAAGTTCGACAGCACCTACGACACGGGCAAGACCGCGACCTTCCCGCTGGCCCAGATCACCGTCAAGGGTCTGAAGAACGGGTTGGTCGGCAAGAAGGTCGGCAGCCGTGTGCTGCTCGTCATCCCGCCGGACCAGGCTTTCGGCAACGAGGCGCAGCAGACCATTCCTGCCAACTCGACGCTCGTATGGGCCATGGACATCCTGACAAAGATGTAAGACTGTCCCGGTTGCCCAGTTCATCATTTAGAGGAGCAGTTCAGTGAGCATCGAGAAGCCCGAGATCGACTTCCCGGGTGGCGAGCCGCCGGCCGACCTGGAGATCAAGGACATCTGGGAGGGCGACGGAGCGGTGGCCCAGGCGGGCCAGACCGTCTCCGTGCACTACGTGGGTGTGGCGTTCTCCACCGGCGAGGAGTTCGACGCTTCGTGGAACCGCGGCACCCCGCTGCAGTTCCAGCTCGGTGCCGGTCAGGTCATCGCCGGCTGGGACCAGGGCGTCCAGGGCATGAAGGTCGGCGGCCGTCGTCAGCTGACCATCCCCGCGAACCTCGCCTACGGCGACCGCGGCGCGGGTGGCGGCGCCATCGCGCCCGGCGAGACGCTCATCTTCGTCTGTGACCTGGTCGGCGTCTGATCCGTCCGGACTACAGGAGCGAGGGCCCGCGCCGCAGGCGCGGGCCCTCGCTTTGGTCCGGACACCCCGGGGCGGTACGGTCGACGGTCGTAGCACGTAGAGAAAGGGCGTCGATGGCGATTGCCAAGGCCGAACGGCTGATGAACCTGGCACTGTGTCTGCTGGGTACCCGGCGCCCGCTCAGCAAACGTGAGCTCCGCGGGTCCATCGAGGCCTACATGGAAGCGGGCTCGGACGAATCCTTCAACCGGATGTTCGAGCGCGACAAGGATGATCTGCGCGAACTCGGTCTGGTCATCGAGACCGTGGAGAACCTGGACGGCGACACCGGCTACCTCGCGCGCCGCGACAGCAACCGGCTGCCCCCCATCACGCTGGACGCCGAGGAGGCCGCCGCCCTCGGGCTCGCCGCCAAGGTCTGGCAGCAGGCAAGGCTGGCCGGGGCCGCCAGCGGCGCCCTGCAGAAGCTGCGGGCGGCCGGCATGCCGGAGGCCGAGGACGCGTACGAGGTGCACAGTGCCCTCGAACCCCGTATCCCGGTCCACGAGGCGGCCTTCGAGCCGCTGATGCTCGCCTGCAGGGACCGCCGCCCCGTCACCTTCGACTACCGCAAGGCCAACGCCGCCCGCCCCGAGCAGCGCCAGGTGGAGCCCTGGACGCTCGAGTGCTGGCGCGGCCACTGGTACCTGGCAGGCTGGGACCGGGACAGGGGCGCCGAGAGGGTCTTCCGGCTGTCCAGGATCGCCGGCCGGGTCCGCTCCCGGGCCGGGGCCTTCACGGCCTCGGTGCCCGATGTGGTGACCGTGCGCGAGACCGTGGAGAGCTGGGCGGGGGAGACCGCGACCAGGACCGCCCGGATCAGGCTGCGCGCCGGGTCCGGCTACCCGCTGCGCTCCCGCGCGATATCCGTACGGGAACTCGGTGACGGCTGGGACGAGTTGGAGATTCCGTACGGACACGGACTGGACGCCTGGCTCGTCGAGTTCGGACCCGACGTCGTCGTGAGGGAACCCGCCGATCTGCGGGCCGATGTGATGGACCGGCTGCGCGCCGTGGCCAAGGACTGAGGGGAACCGTACTCGTGGCCACGAACGCGATCGACCAGACCAGGCGGATGCTCTCCCTGGTGACATACCTGCGCGAGCGCCCCGGCGCCCACGTCCAGGACGTCGCCCGGGCCTTCGGGATCACCGAGGACGAGCTGATCTCCGACCTCGACGTGCTCCCCATGTGCGGGACCAGCTTCCGCGGCGGTGACCTGCTCGACATCGACACCGACGGCGACCGGATCTGGTGGCACAACCCGGACGACGTGGCGGAGCCGCTCCGGCTGGCCGCGGACGAGGCCACGGCGCTGCTCGTCGCGGCCCGCGCGGTGGCCACGCTGCCCGGACTGCGTGAGAGCGACCGGCAGGCGCTGGTGCGCGCGACCGCGAAACTGGAGACGGCGGCCGGAGAGGTCGGGGCGGCCAGTTCTCGGCTCTCGGTGATCTTCGAGTCCGAGGGCGGGGTCTTCGCCGAGGTCGACCGGGCGATCTCCGAGCGCCGCCGCCTCTGGCTGCGCTACTACTCTCCCGCGCGCGACGAGCTCACCGAGCGCGAGGTGGACCCGATCCGCCTGTTCGCCGTCGGCCACACCTATATGGAGGGCTGGTGCCGGCTCTCCGAGGCGCGGCGTACGTTCCGGCTCGACAGGGTCGCCGAGATCCGGCTGCTCGACGCCCCGGCCGCACCGCCGGAGCTCGAACTGCGTGATCTTTCGGAGGGCCTGGTGCAGCCGGCGGCCGAGGACCCGGAGGTCGTCGTCGAGGTGGGACCCGGGGGCCGGTGGGTCGCCGAGTACTACCCGCACGACAGCGCGGAGGAACTGCCCGACGGGGGCCTGCGGATCACACTCCGTACCCCCGACCCGGCCTCGCTGCGCAGACTCGCCCTGAGGCTGGGCGGAGAAGGGCGCATCACGGCGCCGGAGGACCTCGCGCAGAGTGCGCGGACGGCGGCCCGGGAAGCGCTCGCCGCCTATGACGGTGCCCTCTGAGCGGCGGCTACCGGAACACGGAGGAGACAGAGGCCGTATGACTGCGATATCGAGTAGGCAGACCGGGCCGGTAGCGGTACCGGTGCCCGCCACCGTCCGGTTCCGGGCGGCCTGCCCGGACTGCCGCGAGAGATTCGAGCTGGCGGCAGGTGCCCTGCGCCTCGCGATAGGCGCGAGCCGTCGCACGACCTTCTACTCCTTCACCTGCCCCGAGTGCGGCTCGGCCGTCCGCAAGCCCGCCGGGGAGCGCATCATCGAACTCCTCACCGGCGGCGGAGTGCGGACCCTTCGCCTCCACACCGCCCTGCGGTGACCGCCCCGCAGTAACGAGAAGACATCGAGGCTCCGTCCATGTTCTGGCCCATGCTCGCCATCGCTCTGGGATTCCTCGGCCTGGCCGTGCTCGGAATCCTGGCCGTCAAGGTCTTCGTCGAGGCGCAACGGCTCGGCCGCCAGGTTTCGGCCACCACGAAGCGGATCAATCGAGCGGCAGAGGATCTCGAACGAGCGGCCACCGGTCTCGCGGACACCGGTGAGGCCCTGCGATAGCAGGGGAGCGGCCTTAAGGATTCACCGGTTCGGGGGGTACGCTGCTGGAGTCGGCCCAGGCTAGGGAGGTGCGGGCCGCAAGCGGGAGTACGCACGGGCATTGCCTCGCGTTTACCCCTGCGGGTTACGATCGCTGCCAGCGCGCAGGTCGGACGTACGTCCGGTCGAACGGGTAGTGAGTCCACCCTCCAGTCGCCTCAGTGAGAAGGAAGTCGCACATGCCGCTCGGCAATCTGAAGCCCCTCGAGATCATCCTGATCATCGCTGTCATTCTGCTGCTCTTCGGTGCCAAGAAGCTTCCCGACATGGCGCGTTCGCTCGGCAAGTCGGCCCGCATCCTCAAGAGCGAGGCCAAGGCCATGAAGAAGGACGGCGCGGAACCCGCGACGCCCACCACGGAGACCGTCGCGGACCCCACCCCGCAGCCGGCCCCCGCCAAGACGATCCAGGCCGCCCCGGGAGACGTCACCAGCTCCCGCCCGGTCAGCGAGGCCAAGCCCACCACCCAGAGCTGACAGCTGACGCGCTCCACCGACAGCTGCCGCACGAGACGAGGGAAGTGGGTTGCTCAAGTCTGCCCGCAAGCAGGAGAAGGACGACGAGGGGCGGATGCCCCTCCTCGATCACCTGCGTGAGCTGCGCAACCGACTGCTGAAGTCGGTACTTGCCATCGTGGTCGCCGTGATCGCGGCAGCGTTCTTCCAGAAGGAAATCTTCGAGTTCCTGATGAAGCCGATCCTGGACTCGGTCGGCTGCAAGAACGGCGCCGTGACCATGGTCAACGGTCGGCCGTGTGCGGAGATGACCACCAACGGTCTGCTGTCGCCCTTCACCATCGCGCTGAAGGTGTCCCTGATGGCGGGCGTTCTGATGGCCACGCCGGTCTGGCTGTACCAGCTGTGGGCGTTCGTGGCCCCGGGCCTGCACAAGCAGGAGAAGCGCTACTCGATGGCCTTCGTGGCTGCCGGGGTTCCGCTCTTCCTCGCCGGCGCCTACCTCGCGTACACGATCCTTCCGCAGACCGCGGAGATCATGCTCGGCTTCACGCCGGACAACGTGAAGAACCTGCTGCCCCTCGACGACTTCCTCGACCTGATCACGCGGATGGTGCTCGTCTTCGGGCTGGCCTTCGAGCTGCCCCTGCTGCTCATCCTGCTCAACATGACGGGGGTCCTGTCCGGAGCCCGCATGCTGCGCTGGTGGCGCGGGATGCTCGTCGGACTCACCGCGTTCGCGGCCATCGCGACGCCGGGCGGCGAGCCCATCTCGATGCTCCTGCTGGCGGGCCCGCTCGCGGTGCTCTACTTCATCGCGGTCGGTTTCTCCCTCCTCAACGACAAGCGCAGGCGGCGCCGCAACCCCGACGCCGACCTCGACGACGACGAGGCATCGCAGCTCGACCTCACACCCGAGGGCGTCGGCGCGGTCGAGGGCGTCTCCGCCTCACGGGCAGCCCTGCCCGAGCAGGCCAGTGGTGACTCCGACGGTGCCCGATCTCACCGCCTCAACGGTTACGACGACATCACCTGATCTTGTAGGGTCCTCCCCCAGACTCCGTCCAAGGGGACCCCAGTGACCAGCGAGATCACCCTCTTCGTCAATCCCACCGCAGGACGCGGCCGGGGCGCGCGTGCCGCGCAGCCGGCCGCTTCCGCGTTGCGGGACGCCGGATTCTCCGTGCGGACCGTGCTCGGCGAGGACGCCGTTGACGCCCTGCGGCGCGCCCGCGAGGCCGTGGCCGCCGGGACCGGCGCACTGATAGCCGTGGGCGGGGACGGCATGATGTCCCTCGCCCTGCAGGCCGTCGCCGGGACCGGGACACCGCTGGGCGTCGTCGCGGTCGGCACCGGCAACGACTTCGCCCGCGCGCTCGGGCTGCCGATCCGTGACCCCGCCGCGGCGGGACGGCTGGCCGCGGCGGCGCTCAAGGCGGGGACGGAGCGCGAGATCGACCTGGGCCGGGTCGGCGAGCGCTGGTTCGGTTCCGTGCTCGCCTCCGGGTTCGACTCGCGGGTCAACGACCGCGGGAACCGGATGCGCTGGGTCGGCGGACGGTTCAAGTACGACCTGGCGATCCTCGCCGAACTGGCGGCCTTCCGGCCGATTCCGTACCGGATCCGGCTGGACGGAGGTCCGGTGCGCGAGATCGAGGCGACGCTGATCGCCGTCGGCAACGGGTCCACGTACGGCGGTGGCATGCGGATCTGCGCGGACGCGGTCATGGACGACGGGCTCTTCGACGTCACCGTGGTCGGAGACTGCAGCCGGTCCACCCTGCTCAAGGTGTTCCCGAAGGTGTACAAGGGGACGCATCTCGGCCACCCCGACGTCACCGTGCACCGGGTCGCCTCGATCGAGCTGGCCGCCGCGGGCGTCACCGCGTACGCCGACGGCGAGCCGCTGGGGGCGCTGCCCCTCACGGCGACCTGTGTACCCGGTGCCGTCCGGGTCCTCTCACCGTGAATTTAAAGATCGGGCTGACTGTCATACCTGGCGGGTAGGCTCGTATCAAGATGACAGAGGACCTCTCACCAGCTGAGCGATACCAGGCTTCCCGGGTCCGTGCGGCCGAGCAGGCCACCGCCCTCGGGCCCTTCCGCGAGATGTACGAGTTCGGACTGGACCCGTTCCAGATCGAGGCCTGCCAGGCCCTGGAGGCGGGCAAGGGGGTGCTGGTCGCGGCCCCCACGGGGTCGGGCAAGACGATCGTCGGCGAATTCGCCGTACACCTGGCCCTGGAGCAGGGCCGCAAGTGCTTCTACACGACGCCGATCAAGGCGCTGTCCAACCAGAAGTTCACCGACCTGGTCAGGCGCTACGGCGCGGACAAGGTCGGACTGCTCACCGGGGACAACAGCGTCAACGCGGACGCACCCGTGGTCGTCATGACCACCGAGGTGCTGCGCAACATGCTGTACGCGGGCTCCCAGTCGCTCACCGGCCTCGGCTATGTGGTGATGGACGAGGTGCACTACCTCTCCGACCGCTTCCGCGGTGCCGTGTGGGAGGAAGTGATCATCCACCTGCCGGAGTCGGTGACTCTGGTGTCGCTGTCGGCGACCGTGTCCAACGCCGAGGAGTTCGGCGACTGGCTGGACACCGTCCGGGGCGACACCCAGGTGATCGTCTCCGAGCACCGGCCGGTTCCGCTGTGGCAGCACGTCATGGCCGGACGGCGGATGTACGACCTCTTCGAGGAGGAGACCGACCACGGCGGCCGGGGCACCGGCCGGCGCGAGGTCAACCCCGACCTCGTCAGGCTCGCCCGCATGGAGAACCAGCGCGGGTACAACCCGCGTGAGCGCCGCCGGGGCAAGATGGTGCGCGAGGCCGACCGCGAGCGCGAGCGGCGTCAGCGCAGCCGGATCTGGACCCCGGCCAGGCCCGAGGTCATCGACCGGCTCGACGCCGAGGGCCTGCTGCCCGCCATCACGTTCATCTTCAGCCGGGCAGGCTGCGAGGGGGCCGTCCAGCAGTGCCTGCAGGCGGGGCTGCGGCTCAACGACGAGGACAAGCGCCGTCTGGTGCGGGAGATCGTCGAGGAGCGCACCGCGTCCATCCCACCCGAGGATCTGCATGTCCTCGGGTACTACGAGTGGCTCGAAGGCCTGGAGCGGGGCATCGCCGCGCACCACGCCGGCATGCTGCCGACCTTCAAGGAGGTCGTCGAGGAGCTCTTCGTCCGCGGCCTCGTCAAGGCGGTCTTCGCGACGGAGACACTGGCGCTCGGCATCAACATGCCGGCGCGTTCCGTCGTGCTGGAGAAACTCGTCAAGTGGAACGGCGAGCAGCACGCCGACATCACTCCCGGCGAGTACACCCAGCTGACCGGGCGGGCCGGGCGGCGGGGCATCGACGTCGAGGGCCATGCGGTGGTCCTGTGGCAGCGGGGCATGGACCCGGGCGCGCTCGCCGGACTCGCGGGTACGCGCACGTATCCGCTGCGTTCCAGCTTCCGGCCCTCGTACAACATGGCCGTGAACCTCGTGCAGCAGTTCGGGCGGCACCGGTCGCGCGAGCTGCTGGAGACCTCCTTCGCACAGTTCCAGGCGGACCGTTCGGTGGTCGGGATCTCCCGGCAGGTCCAGCGCAACGAAGAGGGCCTGGAGGGCTACCGCGAGGGCATGACCTGCCATCTCGGGGACTTCGAGGAGTACGCGCGGCTGCGCCGCGACCTCAAGGACCGGGAGACGGACCTCGCCAAGCAGGGTGCGGCGCAGCGGCGGGCCGCTGCCGCGTCGTCGCTGGAGAAGCTCAAGCCCGGTGACATCATCCATGTGCCGACCGGCAAGTTCGCGGGACTGGCTCTGGTGCTGGACCCGGGGCTGCCGGGAGGGCGCACCAACGGGCACCGCGGGCTGGAGTACCACGACGGACCGCGTCCCCTGGTGCTGACCGTCGAGCGTCAGGTCAAGCGGCTGGCCCACATCGACTTCCCGGTGCCGGTGGAGGCGCTGGAGCGGATGCGGGTCCCCAAGTCGTTCAACCCGCGCTCACCGCAGTCGCGCCGCGATCTGGCGTCCGCGCTGCGCAGCAAGGCGGGGCACATCGATCCGGGACGCCACCGCAAGGAGCGGGCCGCGGCGGCCGACGACAGGGAGATCGCCCGGCTGCGTACCGAGCTGCGTGCGCACCCGTGCCACGGGTGCGACGAGCGTGAGGACCACGCCCGGTGGGCGGAGCGGTACCACCGGCTGCAGCGCGACACCCGGCAGCTGGAGCACCGGATCGAGGGGCGGACGAACACGATCGCCCGCACCTTCGACCGGATCGTCGCCCTCCTCACCGAGCTCGACTACCTGCGGGGCAGCGAGGTCACGGACAACGGCAGGCGGCTGGCACGGCTCTACGGCGAGCTGGACCTGCTGGCGAGCGAGTGCCTGCGCGAAGGCGTCTGGGAGGGGCTGAACCCCGCCGAGCTCGCCGCGTGCGTGTCGGCCCTGGTCTACGAGTCGCGCCAGGCGGACGACGCGGTGGCGCCCAAGCTGCCGTCCGGTCCGGCGAAGACGGCGATGGGTGAGATGGTCCGCATCTGGGGCAGGCTCGACGCCCTGGAGGAGGACTTCAAGATCAGCCAGACGGAAGGGGTCGGCCAGCGCGAACCGGACCTCGGTTTCGCCTGGGCCGTCTACATGTGGGCCTCGGGGCGGACGCTGGACGAGGTGCTGCGGGAGGCGGAGATGCCGGCCGGCGACTTCGTGCGCTGGTGCAAGCAGGTCATCGACGTGCTCGGCCAGATCGCGGCCGCCGCACCCAGGGACGGGAGTTCGGTGGCGAAGAACGCGCACAAGGCCGTCGACGGGGTCCTGCGGGGCGTGGTGGCGTACAGCTCCGTGGGGTGATCCCGGACGGGGTGATTCCGGCGGGTGATCCCGTCGGCGTGATGCCGCCGGGTAGGAACGACAGCAGAGTGGCCGCAGGCGTGTTCGTGTCTGTGGCCACTTCTGTGCGTGCGCAGTCCTTTCCTGCGTTCGCGGTCCTCTCCGCTACGTCTTCTTGTTCATCACCGCGAGGCCCGCGCAGACCGCCCCCAGCACCACAGCCAGGCCTCCGACGATCACGTTGTTGAGGATGACGCCCATATCGGGGCTCGAGCCCACGATCCAGGGCGACACGATCAGCCAGGCGCCCAGGGCGCAGATGGCGATGCTCATGCCGGTCATCC
This sequence comes from Streptomyces sp. NBC_00887, assembly GCF_045207585.1. NCBI lineage: Bacteria > Bacillati > Actinomycetota > Actinomycetes > Kitasatosporales > Streptomycetaceae > Streptomyces > Streptomyces sp. NBC_00887. The sequence goes on along the minus strand of NZ_CP108788.1, from coordinate 1,524,001 downwards.
GTTCCGGCATGGCGGTGAAGCACAGCGCCAGAACGGCGATCGCGATACCGATGACGAGGTTGTGTGTCACCAGGGCCGGCTGGCTCGCCGTGAAGTGCAGCACCCAGGGCGAGACGGCGCAGTAGATACCGAGGAGGAACACAGGCGCGTCGGCGAGAGCGGTACCGCGGCCGCCGCCGCTCATCACGCGGTCGTGGCGCTCCCGCATCTCATCGACATCGGGATGGCCCGATAGGTCACTCCTGTGCGAGACGTTACTCATGAGATCGTCTCCTTCGAACCTTTGAAGGGCGACCGCGGTACGGATGGCGCGGTCATCGTCTCTTCAGCCAGTGTGCCCTTATATGTCTCTTATGTGTAGGTTTTCTCGCGGCGGATTCCTGCGTTTCCGTCGAGCCGCTCGGTCAGGGACACCAGGTCCGCGGCCCGCAGCACCCGGTCCCCGTACCCCGGCAGCGGCACGTGCAGGGTTCGCGTCCAGCGTTCCGGGAGGGCGCCGAGCCCGTACACCGCTCCCGCCAGTCCGCCGGTGACCGCCGCGACCGTGTCGGTGTCCCCGCCCACGTCGACCGCGGCGCCGAGCGCGCCCTCGAAGCCGGAGGTGGTGCGCAGTGCCCGGAGCGCGGTGCCGAGGCAGGGCCACACCGCACCGTTGAACTCGGTCGCGTCGTCCGGATGCCAGTCCGGTGCCAGCACGGCCGCCCAGCGGTCCCGGTGGTCGGCATGCACCTCGGCGAGGGCGCCGGGAACGGCGGCGAGGGGATCGTCGCCGTCCAGGGCGACGCGCACCAGCTCGTGGAAGACGGAGGTGCCTTCCCACGCGGCCCGGTCGCCATGGGTCAGGGCCGCGATGCGGCGTGCGGCGTCCATGGTCGCCGCACCCCCTGCCGCGCGAAGTACACGGCGGAGGTGGTCGCCCGCATCAGCGAACCGTTGCCCGCCGCACGCGCGTTGATCGGGAAATGCAGGGCGGCGGCCATGTCCCAGGGGTCCCCGCTCGTCAGGACGTCCTCGGTCTGCAGCCCGAGTTCCTTGGGTCCGTCGGCCGCCCAGCGCCTGAACGGGTCGAAGATGTCGGAGAGTTCGAGACCGTCGTTCTCCAGCAGCGACTCGCCGACCAGAACGGCCATCTGCGTGTCGTCCGTGGCCTCGCCAGGATCCCAGCCCCCGCCCCCGCACAGCGTCCTCACGCCGTCCGGGAAGCGGGCGCCGAACACACCGGGCGCCCCGAACTCGAAGGGGGCGCCCAGTGCGTCGCCGGCCGCGGAGCCGACCACGGCACCGGCGGCGCGGTCCCTCCGGGCCGCCTTCCCCGGTTCGCCCGTTCCAGGAGTGCGGCCCTCGGGGCCCGTTCTGCTCATACGGTCAGCGCACGAGCGGAAGAGAACGTCAGGCGGCCGGCATCAGGACGGTGTCGATGATGTAGACCGTGGCGTTGGCGGTCGGGACGTTGCCGCAGACGACCTTCGAGGAGTCGTTCACGGTGTACGTCATGTCCGAACCGGACGTCGTCAGCTGCGTCTTGGCCAGGGTGTCGAAGGAGCCCTTGTCCAGCTGCGAGGGCGCCAGCTTCTCGCCCACGACGTGCGAGGTGAGCACCTTGGTGAGCGCGGCCTTGTCGGCGAGCAGCTTGTCCAGGTCGGCCTTCGGGATCTTGGCGAAGGCGTCGTTGGTCGGGGCGAACACCGTGATGTTCTCGGCGCTGTTCAGGGTGTCGACGAGGCCGGCCTGCTTGACGGCCGTGACCAGGGTGGACAGCGCCGGGTTGCTCGACGCCGCCGTGGCGACCGGGTCCTGCGCCATCCCCGCGAAGGAGCCCGCGCCGTCCTTCGGGACCGTCGCACAGGCCGGGCCGAACGGCTCGTCCATGGGCCGGGTCTCCTTGGCCGGAGCGCTCGACGCGGCCTTGTCCGCGCCGGAGTCGGAGCCGGACGCCGCGGTGTCGGAGTCGCCGGAGCAGGCGGTCATCGCCAGCGGCAGCAGGGCGGCGGCGGAGACGGCGACGGCGACGCGGCGAAGGTGACGGTTGTTCATGGTGTTCTCCTGTGAGGTGTGTTGATCAACAAAGCGGAGGGGACAGGAAGGGGAACGGGTGGAAAGGCCGGGCGGTCAGGACACGTCGACCACCACCGAGTGCCGGCCGGTCGCACCGTCGGGCACGGTGCCGACCCGCTCGTCGGTCTGGGTGACGCCGCTACGGTCCGTCGCGCGGACCTCGAGGGTGTGGTGGCCGGTCGTGGCCGGCCACTCCCACACCCATTGGCGCCAGGTGTCACGACCGGCCTCGGCGGCCAGCCGTGCCGTGTGCCACGCGCCGCCGTCCACCCGGACCTCCACCCGGGCGATGCCCCGGTGCTGGGCCCATGCGACGCCGGCGACGGGCACGGTCCCCGCGCGCGGGGAGGCGAAGGGGCGGGGCGTGTCGATGCGTGACTGGGTCTTGATCGGAGCCTCGCGCGACCAGTCGCGCTCGACCCAGTACGCGTCGTACGCGTCGAACGTCGTGAGTTCGATGTCCCGGATCCACTTGCAGGCCGAGACGTAGCCGTACAGACCGGGAACGACCATCCGGACGGGGAAGCCGTGGTCGAACGGCAGCGGTTCGCCGTTCATACCGACCGCGAGCAGTGCGTCGCGGCCGTCCATGGCCGCCTCGACCGGGGTGCCGATCGTCATCCCGTCGACGGAACGCGCCACGATCTGGTCCGCGGGCCCGCCCTCCGACGGGGGCTTCACCCCGGCCTCGCCCAGCAGGTCGGCCAGTCGTACGCCGATCCACCGGGCGGTGCCCACGTACGGGCCGCCCACCTGGTTGGACACACAGGTCAGCGTGATGTCCCGCTCGACGAGTTCGCGCCGCAGGAGGTCCTGGAAGCGGAGAGTGACGGGTTGCGCCACCCCTCTGCCGTGGATCCGCAGCCGCCACCGGTCGGCGTCGACGCGCGGGACCACCAGGGCGGTGTCCACCCGGTAGAAATCCTTGTTCGGCGTCACGAAGGAACTCAGCCCACGGATCCCCAGATCGGCGCCCCCGGGTACGGCGGGAGCCGGTGAGGCGGGTGCCGGGAGTGCGATCTCGCCGCGTGAGGCGGAGACCCCGGCCAGTTCGGACACCTGGAACCGACGGCCCAGGAGCCCCGCACCGGCCGAGGCCGCCGCGGCAGCGGTCGCCGCGATCACGAATCCGCGGCGGTCGAAGGCACCCTGCGCCCCGCCGTCCGTCTCCTCAGCCGCGGGAGACGGGCCGGTTGCCGGTGTGAGCCGTCCGGCCAGGAGGTACAGGACCCCCGCGGCCACCAAGGCGCCCACGACCGACGGCAGCGCGTCGGCCGGGCGGCCCTCCGGCCGCCCGGCTGCCGCGACCGCGCCGACCACACCGAAGACCAGTACGGCCGCGGCGCCGCTCCGCCGGTGCCGCAGCGCGAGGACCCCGACCGCCATGGCGAAGAGCGCCAGGAGTACGAGGATCCCGAGCTGCAGCACCAGCTTGTCGTCGGTGCCGAAGTTCCGTACGGCGAAGTCCTTGACGGCCGGGGGAGTCCGGTCGATGACCGCCCCGCCCACCGCCGTGACCGGCCCCGCCTCCGGACGTACGGCAGCCGCGACGAGTTCGGCCACGCACAGGGCCGTGAACCCGGCGATCAGACCGCTGAGCGCGGCGAACGCGGCGCGTGCCCAGCGGGATCCCCGGGACCCCGGGGCCCCGTGACTCTGCGAAACGTATCGGTCTGTGCTCACACCAGGAGTTCGGCACCGGGGACCACGCGGATTGGTCGTTCACCCGATCGAAGGAAGTCCGCACAGCGGCCAATCCGCGGGCCCACCTGCACCGAATGGCCTCTGAGGGGCTCTCCGGCGAGCCCCGCCAGCCGTGCGACACCGGGAGGAACCCCCATGACAACGAAGCGGCGGCGCACAGCCGTGATCGGCAGCGGAGTGGCGGGGCTGACCGCCGCTCACGTCCTGGGCAGCGCACGGGACGTGACACTCCACGAGGCGGACGAGCGCGTCGGGGGCCACGCGCACACCCACGACCTGACCTCGTCGGACGGCCGCATACACCGCGTCGACTCCGGGTTCATCGTGCACAACCGGCGTACCTACCCCCATCTGCTCCGGCTCTTCGACGAACTCGGTGTGGCGACCCAGGAGTCGGAGATGAGCATGTCCGTGCGCTGCGAGGGCTGCGGCCTGGAGTACGCGGGCGCCCGGGGCGCCGCAGGACTGTTCGCCCGGCCGGGGGCCGCCCTGAGGGGCCCGTACCTGCGGATGCTCGCGGAAGTGCCCCGGTTCCACCGGGCAGCCCGCGCCCTGCTCGCCCGGGACGACGGTGCGTCCGCCATGACCCTGGGGCAGTTCGCCGCCCGGGGCCGCTTCTCCCCCTACTTCAGCGCCCACTTCCTGACACCCATGGTCTCCGCCGTCTGGTCCTGCGACCCGGTGACCGCGCTGCGCTACCCGGCCCGGTACCTCTTCCGGTTCCTGGACCACCACGGCATGCTCACGATCGGCGGGTCGCCGGTGTGGCGGACCGTCACCGGCGGATCGCGGACCTACGCCGAACGCATCGCCAAGCAGGTGCACTCCGTGCGCACGTCCACCCCCGTGCGTGCCGTGCGCCGGCACAGCGACGGCGTGGAGATCGTCACCGAGGACGGCGCCACCGACGAGTACGACGAGGTGGTCGTCGCCACCCATCCCGACCAGGCGCTCCGCCTGCTCGCCGACCCCACCGACGAGGAACGGCGCACCCTCGGCGCCTTCCGCTACTCCCACAACCCCACGCTGCTGCACACCGATACCGCCGTCCTTCCGCGCAGCCGGCGCGCCGCAGCCTCGTGGAACTACCTGATGCCGTCCTGCGCGGCCGACGCCGACCGGGTCACCGTCAGCTACGACATGAACCGGCTCCAACGGCTGGACGCCCCCGAGCGGTTCGTCGTCACGCTGAACGGTGCGGACAGGGTCGACCCGGACCGCGTCCGGGCCCGCATGCTCTACGAGCACCCCGTCTTCACCCCGGAATCGGTCGCCGCCCAGGCCCGGCTGCCGGCCCTTTCGGGACCGGTCACCGCCTACGCCGGGGCCTACCACGGCTGGGGTTTCCACGAGGACGGCTGCCGTTCCGGAGCCGAGGCCGCAGCCGCCCTGGGGGTGACCTGGTGAACGCCCTCTACCCGTGCGCCATCACCCACGTACGCACCGCGCCCCGTCGGTACGACCTGCGGCACCGCGGCTATCTGTGGCTGATCGACCCGGACCGGCCGCCACGACTCCCTTCCGTCCTGCGCCCGTTGGCCCGTTTCGACGCGCGCGACCACTTCGGCGGCACGGCCCCCACGATCCGGGCCGGGCTGGAGCGGTTCCTCGCCGCCCGGGCCGTCGACCTCGCCGACGGCACCGTCACCATGCTCACCCAGGCCCGGGTCTTCGGCCATGTCTTCAACCCGCTGACCGTCTACTGGTGCCGCCGCCCCGACGGCACGCCCCTCTGCGTGGTCGCCGAGGTGCACAACACCTACGGGGAACGTCACTGCTACCTGCTGCGCCCGGACGCGGCCGACCGGGCGGTGACCGGCAAGGACTTCTCCGTGTCGCCGTTCTTCCCCGTGGACGGCGACTACCGGATGCGGCTGCCCGAACCCGGCCCTCGACTGAACCTGACGATCCATCTGGAACGCGACGGCACACGCCCGTTCACGGCGACCGTACGGGGAACGCGGCGCCCCGGTACGCCCGCCCAACTGCTCCGGCTGTTCCTCCGCCACCCCTTTTCCACCCTTGTCGTCTCCGCCGCCATCAGGCTCCACGGCATCCGGCTGTTCCTTCGCCGGCTGCCCGTGCAGCCACGTCCCCGTCACCGCACACAGGAAGGCATGCAGTGAAGGTGCCCACCTCTCCCACTCCCTCAGCCCCTCGCGTGGCTCCCGCCCGCAGCGGCAGCATTCCGGCCCAGGTCAGAGCCGCCTCGGCCTCCCTCACGGGCGTCGACCCGGACAGATGGCCCGATGTGGTGGCCCAGCCGCGGGCGTCCGGGGTCAGGACCGCCGTGGCCGAACGGCTCGTCCGGCACGCCCTGTCACGGCTCCCGTTGCGTGCCCGGCTCGCCGGCCGTGACAGCATCGGACCGGGCGGGCCGCTCATGGAGATCCGGCGGCCGGACGCGTTCTTCCGGCGGATCGGCGCGAGCGGACTGGTCGGCTTCGGCGAGTCGTACATGGCCGGCGAATGGGACTCGCCGGACCTCGTCGGCGTCCTGACGGTCCTCGCCGGCAACGCGGCGGACCTCGTCCCCGCACCGCTGCAGAAGTTGCGGAGACTGTGGGCACCGCGGCAGCCTGCCGCTCAGGCCAACACCCCCGAGGGCTCGCGCGACAACATCAGCCACCACTACGACCTGTCCAACGACCTCTTCGCCCTCTTCCTCGACGACACGCTGACGTACTCCTCGGCCGTCTTCCGCGGATTCCCGGCCGAGCACGACCTGCTGGCCGCCGGCCAGCACCGCAAGATCGACCGGCTGCTCGACATGGCCGGCGTGAGCCAGGGCACCGAACTGCTGGAGATCGGAACCGGCTGGGGCGAACTCGCCCTCCGGGCCGCCGCGCGCGGTGCCCGCGTCACCACGCTGACGCTCTCCCGGGAACAGCGGGAACTGGCCATTGGCAGGATCCGCGAGGCCGGCCACGAGGACCGCGTGGACGTGCGCCTCTGCGACTACCGGGACGTCACCGGGGAGTACGACGCGGTCGTCAGCGTCGAGATGATCGAGGCCGTCGGCCAGGAGTTCTGGCCGGTGTACTTCCGCACGCTGGACCGCTGCCTCGCCCCCGGCGGGCGCATCGCACTCCAGGCGATCACCATGCCGGACGACCGGATGCTCGCCAGCAGCAGCACCCACACCTGGATCCAGAAGTACATCTTCCCGGGCGGGCTGCTCCCTTCCACCGAATCGATCGAGCGCGTCACCACCGCACACACCGCCCTGCGGACCAGGCGGCGCAGCACCTACGGCATGCACTACGCAGAGACACTCAGGCTGTGGCGTGAGCGCTTCGAGGAGCGGGCGGACCGGGTCGACGCCCTCGGCTTCGACGCGACCTTCCGGCGCATGTGGACGTTCTACCTCGCCTACTCCGAGGCCGGATTCCGGTCCGGTTATCTCGACGTGCAGCAGATTCTCCTGACCCGTGAGGACACCGCGTGAACACCATCACCCACACCCCGGGGTACGGGGCCGCGCAGCGCATCGCGCCGGTCATCGAGCAGTACCTCGGTGGGCAGCCGCCGCTCAGGATCAGGATGTGGGACGGCAGCGAGACCGGCCCCGAGGACGCCCTCACGGTGCAGGTCCGTTCGCCCAGGGCGCTGCGCCGCCTCCTCCGGCAGCCGGGCGAACCGGGCCTGGCCGAGGCCTGCATCACCGGTGACATCGACATCGCCGACAACCTCGCGGCCGGTCTGCGCGCCACCCGCCACGACCGGTACACGGGCCTCGGCGCCACGGCCGCACAGGACGGCCACACCCCCGGCGAACCCGTCATCGCGGGGCCGCGCCCAGGGTCCGGCCGGTGAACGGCTTCGCCTGGGCGGCATTCGCCCAGAACCTGGCCGCGGCGGCGGGTGCCGCGCTCGCCGTCATGCTCGTGACGTTCCTGATCGCCCTGCGCGAGGGCCTGCACCGGATCGTCGACGTGGCGTGGGGCATCGGCTTCGCAGCCGTCGCAGTCGTCTCGTACGCGCTCTCGAAGGGCGACGGTGAGGACGCACGCCGGCTCCTGGTGACCGCACTGACGGTCGTCTGGGGACTGCGGCTGGCCGTGCACATCGGCCTCCGCGGCCGAGGCCACGGGGAGGATCCCCGCTACGCCGCCATGCTGGCCAAGGCTCCCGGGCACCCGGACCTCTACGCCCTGCGCAAGGTGTACCTCCTCCAAGGGGCGCTGGTCTGGCTGATCTCACTGCCCGTACAGGCGGCGCAGTACCTGACGGGACCGCTGTCCTGGTGGGCCTGGGCGGGCACCGCGCTGTGGGCGGTGGGGCTCGGTTTCGAGGCGGTGGGGGACCGGCAACTGGCCCGGTTCAAGAGCGATCCGGAGAACAAGGGGCGGATCATGGACCGGGGGCTGTGGTCCTGGACCCGGCACCCGAACTACTTCGGCGACTTCTGTGTCTGGTGGGGTCTGTTCCTCTTCGTGTGCTCCGACCCCGCGGTCGCGGCGGCGACCCTCGTGGCGCCCGTGGTGATGAGCTTCCTGCTGATCAAGGGCAGCGGCAAGGCGCTGCTGGAGCGGCACATGGCAGGACGGCCCGGCTACGACGACTACCGGGCCCGTACCAGCGGATTCCTCCCGTGGCCGCCGGGCAGGAAGCGCTGAACAGCCCCTGGGCGCGCGTGCCCAGGGGCCCCTCGCTCCGACTCAGGCGCCCGGGAAGTCCATCAGGGCCACGGGCGCCGAGGTCGGCTGCTCGGATCCACCCGCCGGCTCGACGGTGATGCCCATGCCGGACGCCCGGTCGACCGGCCCGTCCAGCAGTACGGCGTCGTCCGTCGCCGACGGGTCCATCAGACCGGCCGACCGCATGGTCCCGTCGTCGTTGAACCACAGCTGGTAGACCTTCCCCCCGGGCGGCCGGGCCAGGCCGGAGGCCAGGAAGACCGCCCGGTTCTCACTCTGCGAGACGACGACCGCCCCGCGGGCGCCGTCTTCCAGGGCTCCCGAGCCGGTTCTGGCATCCGGCGCCGCGAGCACCCGGGCCAGCTGCTCGTTCTGCTGCTGTGCCCGGTCCGCCTTCTGCCGGGCGTCCTGCGCGACCTGGTTCTGCCACACGGCGACCCCGCCGAACGCGGCAGCGGCGGCGACGCAGGCGGCGAGCGCGTACGTCGACCAGCGGCCCGCCCGGCGCGGAGGGGCACCGGAGAGGCCGGTCCGGCCGCGGGCCGGCGGCTCCTGCCGTACGGTCGTGATCTCCCGCAGCACCCGGTCGCGCAACCCGGGCGGCGCAGGGGTGGACACCGCGAGCCCGAGCCGGGCGGCGGTGGCGGACAGCTCCCGTACCTCCTGGGCGCACGCCTCGCAGGCGTCCAGGTGCCGCTCGAACGCGAGGCGTTCGTCCTCCGGTAGAGCGTGCAGGGCGTAGGCCCCGGTCAGTGTGTGCAGATCGGCGGTGCTCATGCGTTCACCCCCAGGCAGTCGCGCAGCCGGATCAGCCCGTCGCGCAACCGTGTCTTGACGGTTCCCAGTGGTACGGAGAGCAGCTCGCCGACCTCGCGATAGGTCAGCCCCCGGTAGTACGCCAGGGTCACGGACTGCCGCTGGAGTTCGGAGAGCGTCCGCAGACAGCGACGGACCTGTTCCCTCTCGAGCCGGGTCTCGACCTGTTCGGAGACCTCGTCGAAGTCGGGCGTGCGGTCCAGCAGCGCCGCCCTGTGCTCCCGCGCCGCGCTCGCCTCGGCCGACCGGACCCGGTCGACGGCGCGGTGGTGGGCGAGGGTGAGCACCCAGTTCATGGCGCTGCCCCGGGACGGCTGGAAGCGGGCGGCGGTGCGCCACACCTCGACCAGCACCTCCTGGGCGACCTCCTCGGACTGGGCGGGGTCGCGGAGGACACTGCGCACCAGGCCGAGGACCGACCCGCTGACCATGTCGTACACCTCGGTGAAGGCGTCCTGGTCCCCACAGGCGACCAGGACGAGCAGCGCCTGCAGATCGGGCCCGGGCGCGGGTGCCCCGCTGATGTAAACGGCCTCTTTCACGCGGATGTTCCTCCCAGGGCACGCAACGGTTTCCTGGGTGATTCGAAGCCGGCGGCCGTGCGGATTGGTCGGTGGGCCGGAATCGTCGCACGGCCCGGCCGCCGTCGATGACGGGGACCGGGCCGCAGGGGTGCGTCGGGCTCGCTACGCGGCCTTCTCCTGCTCGCGCTCGACCTGCTCGTTCCACTCGCGCTTGACCGCGCGCCAGGCGTCGTCGTTCTTGCCTTCGCGCCAGTAACCGGAGATCGACAGCTGAGCGAGCGGGATCCCGCGCTCCAGCCGAAGGTGACGGCGGATCTCCTTGACGAAGCCCGCCTCGCCGTGGACGAAGGCCTGTACCTCGCCCTCGGGGAACTCAAGACCCGTCACCGCGGCGGTCAGAGCCTCTCCGACGGGACGTTCGGCCCGGTGCAGCCAGGTCACCACCACTCCGTCGGGCGTGACGATCTTCTGCTCCTCCGCGGCGTCCGCGACCTCGACGAAGGCGTGCACCAGCGCGCCCGCCGGCATCTGCTCCAGGGCCACGGCGATCGCGGGCAGCGCGCTCTCGTCGCCGACGAGCAGGTGCCAGTCGGCCGAGGCCTGCGGCCCGTAACCGCCGCCGGGGCCCAGGAACGTCACCTGGTCGCCGGGCTGCGCCCGGCTCGCCCACGGACCTGCGAGCCCCTCGTCCCCGTGCACCACGAAGTCGATGGCGAGCTCACGGGCGGCCGGATCCCAGGAACGCACCGTGTACGTACGGGTGGTGGGCCACTGCTCGCGCGGGTACTCCTCGCGGATCCTGGCCATGTCGAAGGGGTGTGCGTAGTCCGCGCCTTCGGGCGCGAAGCACAGCTTGACGTAGTGGTCGGCGAACCCCGCGAGCTCGAAGCCTGCCAGGCCGTCGCCGCCGAGAACCACCCGCACCATGTGCGGGGTGAGCTGTTCGGTGCGCACGACCTGCGCCCCCTGCGCCGTCGGTGCCTGGCGTGCCTGCCGCTCTGCCACAAGGGACTCCCTGCTCCGGTTGTGCAATGAACCTCTGGACTTAGGTATGCCTAAGTTAGCACTCTCACGCCTGGAGTGTGACGAGCAGGCGTTGCAGGGAGCCGCCCAGACCCCACTGGGCCGCGAGGGCCTCGAGGGCCGCGGGGTCCCGCGGCTCGTCGGGGAGCGCGGCGTCGAATTCGGGCAGCGGTACGTCGCCGGCGACCCGGACCACCTTCGGTGCGACCGCCACGTAGTCCCGCGCCTCGTCGAGGCGCTTGCGCTGCGACGGGGTCAGCTTCGAGGCCGGATCGCCGACCGCGGCCATGATCCCGGCCAGATCGCCGTAGGCGTCCAGCAGCTTCGCCGCGGTCTTCTCGCCGATGCCGGGGACCCCCGGCAGGCCGTCGCTCGGGTCTCCGCGCAGCAGCGCGAGATCGACGTAGCCGGCGCCGTCGACACCGTACTTCTCCCGCAGCCATGCCTCGTCGGTCATCTGGAGCGTGCCCACGCCCTTCAGCGGGTACAGCACCCGCACCTGGCGGGCGTCGTCGACCAGCTGGTACAGGTCGCGGTCGCCGGTCACGATGTCCACGGGGCCGGTGGCCCGGCCGGCGAGCGTGCCGATCACGTCGTCCGCCTCGTACGGGGCGACGCCCACCCTGGCGATGCCGAGGGCGTCCAGGACGTCCTCGATGATCGGGACCTGCGGGGAGAGGGTGTCGGGGGTCTCCTCCTCGTCCGGGACCCCGGCGGGTGTCTCGGCGGCCACCCGGTGCGCCTTGTAGGTGGGGATCAGCTCGACCCGCCAGTGCGGCCGCCAGTCCGCGTCCATGCAGGCGACCAGGTCGTCGGGCCGGTGGTCCTGGACCAGCCGGGCGATGAAGTCGAGGAGCCCGCGCACGGCGTTGACCGGAGTGCCGTCCGGTGCGCGCACCGAGTCCGGGACGCCGAAGTAGGCGCGGAAGTAGAGGGAGGCGGTGTCGAGGAGCATCAGGCGTCGCGTCACACCCCGATGATGCCGCACGGCACCGACACCGCCGGCGGCCGACGCCTGCCGTCCCGCCGCCACCGCCACCCGAAGGTGAACTGGATCACACATGTGTTTGGGCTGCGTAAGTGAGGGCAGGCGCGCCACCGGAGCGGACCACGTCCATTTTTCGACTGATGTGCGTGCTTTGCGGACCGAATCCGCACTGCTCCACGGTCTGCCGGAGGGGGTGGCAGACCGTTTTTGGTTCAACGCGTGAGGTATATGTGTCAAGGCTGCAAGCGGAGCACCTGTACAAGGTGTTCGGCAGACGACCCGATCAAGCCGTGCGGAAGCTCGAGAGCGGTACCCACCGCGACGAGCTGCGCGCCGACGGAACGACCGCAGCGGTGATCGACGCCTCGTTCACCGTGGAACCGGGCCAGATCTTCGTCGTCATGGGGCTCTCCGGATCCGGGAAGTCCACATTGCTGCGGATGCTCAACGGGCTGCTCGAGCCCACCGCCGGACGTGTGCTGTTCGACGGGCAGGACCTCACCGCCCTGAGCCCGCGCGAGCTGCGCGGCGTCCGCTCCTCCAAGATCAGCATGGTTTTCCAGCACTTTGCGCTCTTCCCCCACAGGAGCGTGCTCGAGAACGCCGCGTACGGGCTGGAGGTTCAGGGAGTACCGCGTGCCGAGCGCGAGAAGCGCGCCACCGACGCCCTGGAGATGACGGGCCTCGCCGGCTGGGAGAAGTCCTGGCCCGACGAGCTGTCCGGCGGCATGCAGCAGCGTGTCGGGCTCGCCCGCGCGCTCGCCACCGACGCCGACCTCCTGCTGATGGACGAGTCGTTCAGCGCGCTCGACCCCCTGATCCGCCGCGACATGCAGGACCAGCTGCTCGAACTGCAGAAGCGACTGAAGAAGACCATCGTCTTCATCACCCACGACCTCAACGAGGCCATGCGCCTCGGTGACCGCATCGCCGTGATGCGGGACGGCGAGATCGTCCAGCAGGGCACCGCCGAGGACATCCTCGTCCGGCCGGCCAACGACTACGTGGCCTCCTTCATCCAGGACGTCGACCGCTCCCGCGTGCTCACCGCCGGTTCGATCATGGAGCAGCCCGAAGCGGGCCGCTCCGACGAGGACCTGTTGGCCGAGGCCCCCGCGACGGTGTCCGCCGAGACGCCCATCGCGGAGCTCTTCACCCCCTGTTCCACCAGCGGGGTCGCCGTCGCCGTCACCGACGCGGAAGGCGGCGTCATCGGCGTCGTGCCGCGCAACCGTCTGCTCGCCGCGCTCGGCGAGGAACCGAAGGTCGAGAACGTGGTGCCGGCCCAGCGTGACATCAGGAAGGTGAACGCCGGTGCCTAGGATCTCCTTCGGCGCATGGGTCGAGAGCGCCGTCGACTGGCTCCAGTCGAACCTCACCTGGATCTTCGACGCCATCAAGGCCGTCCTCGGCGGCATGTACGACGGTGTCAACGCGGTACTCGGCGGCGGCGAGCCGCTGCTCGTGGCCGCGATCTTCGCCGTGATCGCCTTCTGGCTGCGCGGCATCGTCCCGGCCGTGCTCACCTTCGCGGGCTTCGCGCTGATCGACTCCCTCGCCCTGTGGGGCGAGGCGATGGCGACGCTCTCGCTGGTCGTGGTGGCAGCCGTCATCACCATCGTGATCGCGGTGCCCATGGGTATCTGGGCCGCGCGCAACAACCGGGTCGGCGCCGCCCTGCGGCCCGTGCTCGACGTCATGCAGACGATGCCCGCCTTCGTCTACCTGATCCCCGGCGTCATGTTCTTCGGCGTCGGCGTCACCCCCGGTGTCATCGCCACCATCGTCTTCGCGATGCCCCCCGGCGTCCGGATGACCGAGCTCGGCATCCGCCAGGTCGACAGCGAGCTGGTCGAGGCGGCCGCGGCGTTCGGCACCACGCCCAAGGACACCCTGACCCGGGTGCAGCTTCCGCTCGCGCTTCCGACGATCATGGCCGGAATCAACCAGGTCATCATGCTGGCCCTGTCGATGGTCGTCATCGGCGGCATGGCCGGCGCCGGAGGCCTCGGCGAGAAGGTGTACGCCGCGATCACCCAGCTCCAGGTCGGCCTCGCCGCCGAGAGCGGGATCGCCGTCGTCATCCTCGCCATGTACCTCGACCGGATGACCGGAGCGCTCAACGAGCGGGTCTCCCCGCTCGGCCGCCGAGCGGCCGCCAAGGCCGCCGCCGGTGCGCGTCGCCTGAAGTTCACGCACTACAAGCCGGGAACCGCTGTCGCGATGACCGGTGTCGTCGTGCTCGCGCTCGTCGCGGGCGGTCTGAACATCGCCGGCTCGGGCTCGAACGACTCCGGGACCGCCACGGCCGACAGCGGGAACGTCGGCAAGGGCGAGAAGATCAACCTGGGCTACATCCCCTGGGACGAGGGCATCGCCTCCACCTTCCTCTGGAAGGAGCTCCTCGAGCAGCGCGGCTACACCACGGGCATCACCCAGCTCGACCCGGGCCCGCTCTACACCGGCCTCGCGCAGGGACAGCTGGACGTCCAGTTCGACTCCTGGCTGCCGACCACGCACAAGGACTACTGGGATCGCTACAAGGACAACCTCACCGATCTCGGTTCCTGGTACGGGCCGACCTCGCTGGAGCTGACCGTTCCCTCGTACGTCAAGGGCATCGACTCGCTCGATGACCTCAAGGGCCAGGGCAAGAAGTTCAACGGCAAGATCATCGGCATCGAGTCCAGCGCCGGGATGATGGGCACGCTGAACGAGAAGGTGCTCAAGGAGTACGGACTGGAGGGCGAGTACGAGGTCGTCTCCTCCAGCACCTCCTCGATGCTGGCCGAGCTGAACCGGTCGATCAAGAAGAAGGAGCCGGTCGTGGTGACCCTGTGGTCGCCGCACTGGGCCTACGGCAAGCACGACCTGAAGAAGCTGAAGGACCCCAAGGGCGCCTGGGGCGAGGGCGAGCAGATCCACACCGTCGCCCACAAGGGCTTCGCCGAGAAGGCACCGGCCGTCGCCGACTGGCTGAAGAAGTTCAAGCTCACCGAGAAGCAGCTCACCAGCCTGGAGAACGAGATCCAGGGAGCCGGCCAGGGCAAGGAGCAGGACGGCGTCCGCAGCTGGCTGAAGAAGAACCCCGGTCTCCTCGCCAAGCTGGCGCCGGTACCCGGCGGTGCGGGCGGTGCGCAGCAGGGCGAGGACGCGGGCAAGACCGTCAACATGGGGTACTTCCCGTGGGACGAAGCCATCGCCTCCACCTACCTCTGGCAGAACATGCTGGAGGACCGCGGGTACAAGACCACGGTGAAGCAGCTCGACCCGGGCCCGCTCTACACCGGCCTCGCGCAGGGACAGCTGGACGTCCAGTTCGACTCCTGGCTGCCGACCACGCACAAGGACTACTGGGATCGCTACAAGGACAACCTCACCGATCTCGGTTCCTGGTACGGGCCGACCTCGCTGGAGCTGACCGTTCCCTCGTACGTCAAGGGCATCGACTCGCTCGATGACCTCAAGGGCCAGGGCAAGAAGTTCAACGGCAAGATCATCGGCATCGAGTCCAGCGCCGGGATGATGGGCACGCTGAACGAGAAGGTGCTCAAGGAGTACGGACTGGAGGGCGAGTACGAGGTCGTCTCCTCCAGCACCTCCTCGATGCTGGCCGAGCTGAACCGGTCGATCAAGAAGAAGGAGCCGGTCGTGGTGACCCTGTGGTCGCCGCACTGGGCCTACGGCAAGCACGACCTGAAGAAGCTGAAGGACCCCAAGGGCGCCTGGGGCGAGGGCGAGCAGATCCACACGGTCGCCAAGAAGGACTTCGCCAAGGACTTCCCGGAGTTCACCGGCTGGCTGAAGGACTTCAAGCTCAGTGAGGCGCAGCTGGCCTCGCTCGAGGTGGAGATCCAGAAGGGCGGGGCGGGCAAGGAGAAGGAATCCGCCCGCCACTGGATGGACGCCAACCCGGAAGTGGTGGACCAGCTGGCCCCCGTCGGCAGCTGAATCGGTCCGCGTCAGCAGTCAACACCCTGAAGGGGACGGTCCCGGCATTGCGCCGGGGCCGTCCCCTTCAGGCTGGTCGGAGCCCTCCCTGAAGGTTTCCCGGACATTCACTTCGGCTCCATCCCACAAACGACATGCGTAGGGTGCTGGCAACCGGGAGGATGACGATCCGGGGAGGGAGCCGGACATGGACGACAAGGAAGCCCTTCGGGTGGGTGCCGCGGTTCGCCGACGGCGCAGGACCCTGGGTCTCACACTGGCCGCGGTGGCCGGGCGCAGCGGCTTGTCCGTGCCGTTCCTCAGCCAGATCGAGAACGAGCGTGCCAGACCCAGCGCCCGTTCCCTGGACCGGGTGGCGGAAGCACTGGAAACCACGACCGAGCGGCTGCGGGCAGCGGCGGACTCGGCGCGCTCCGTGGACGTCGTGCGGGCGGGTGACGACGACGGCGTACGCAGACTCGTGCGCGGCCGCCACCAGCTCAGCGTCCTGGAGTTCGTGGGCGAGCAGGACCTCGGACGCGAGTTCCAGCACCGCAACGACGAGGTGATGTACGTCGTGGAGGGCGCAGCCGAGGTCGAGGCCGAGGGCCAGGCCTACCGGCTGGGCCGCGGCGACACCCTCTTCCTCTCCGGAGGGGTCCGGCACCGGTGGCGCGCGACGGTGCCCGGCACCCGGCTGCTCGTCGTCTCGGTCGCCGAGCACATCGACGCGACGTACGACTCGCGTCGCTGAGCCGAGGGGTCCTGTCGTGCGCGTCGTGTCCCTCGTTCCCTCGCTGACCGAGGCGGTGGCCGTCACCGCCCCCGGCCTGCTGGTCGGTGCCACCGACTGGTGCACCCACCCGCCGGAGCTCACCACCGCCCGGATCGGCGGTACCAAGAATCCCGACGTGGCGGCCGTCGTGGCACTGCGCCCCGACCTCGTCGTCGCCAACGAGGAGGAGAACCGGGACCCCGACCTCGCCGCCCTGCGGGAGGCCGGGCTGAACGTCCTGGTCACCGAGGTCCGCACCCTCGCCCAGGCCTTCACCGAACTGGAGCGGGTCCTGGTCGCCGGATGCGGCCTGGGCCGGCCGCGCTGGCTGGAGGAGGCCGAGACCGCCTGGGCGGCGCTGCCGCCTCCCGCCACCCCGCGCCCCGCGGTCATCCCGGTCTGGCGCAGGCCCTGGATGGTGCTGGGCCGCGACACGTTCGCCGGTGACCTGCTGGCACGGTTCGGCGTACGCAACGTCTACGCGGACCACCCCGAGCGCTATCCCCGCATCCCGGTGGCCGAGCTGAACGCGGCAGGCGCCGAGCTGGTCGTCCTGCCCGACGAGCCGTACCGGTTCACCGCGACCGACGGCCCCGAGGCCTTTCCCGGGCTGCCCGCCGCGCTCGTCGACGGCCGTCACCTCACGTGGTACGGGCCGTCGCTGACCGAAGCGGCTGCGGTGCTGCGAGCAGCACTCCGCTGAGCAGTCCCCGCAGCGTCCGTGCGCCCGCCACCGCCCAGGCGGCCACCAGCAGCACGTAGAGCGCGACGGCCAGCCAGACGAAGGCGGTGAGCCCGGTGTGCCGGGCCAGCCCCGCCGCGCCCGTGACACACGTACCGACCGGGAACGTGAAGCCCCACCACGTCATCGTGAACCGCATGCCGCGCCGCGCGGCCCGCACCACCATCGCCACGGACAGCGCCAGCCACAGCAGCGCGAACCCCATCACGGGTACCCCGTACAGCACGGCGAACGCGCCGAACGCCGAGGCGTGCGGCGCCCCGATCGCAGCCGGCGCCGCATCGGCCAGCTGATTGACCGCGGTCGTCGACTGGCCCAGGGGGCCGAGCACCAGGAAGAGGGTCGGTGTCAGCGCGAGCGGCAACGGGCCCTGGTGCACCAGCCGGCCGAAGACCAGCGGAACGATCACCAGGGTCGCCAGCAGCGACAGCCCGAACATCGCGAAGCAGGCGAGCAGCAGTGCCTCGCGCCACTGGCCCGCGGGCAGTTCCGGCACGAGCAGCGGACCGACAGCGGCGGAGACCATCGGCGCCACGAGGGGGAGCAGCCAGACCGGCGACGCGGTGCCGGGTTCCGGACGGTGCCGTACGACCATGAGGTACGGGATCGCGACCGCCGCGGCGAGTCCGGTCACCGTGCCGAGCGTGAACAGCACCGCGTCCACGGCGACCGCGGCGGAATGCCCGATGACGTCCCGGCCGACCAGGAGGGTCCCCGCGCCGACCGCGAGCAGCGCCATGGAGAGGCAGCCGTAGAACGGGGCGACGGCAGGATCCAGGAGGTGGGCGCGGGCCTGGTCCCGGTGCAGGATCCAGTGTCCGGCGCGGGCCGCGAGGACCGTTACGAGCAGCACCGCGGACACGGCCCAGACCACGAGGCAGGCACCGCGCAGCCCGGGCACGTGCACGGGCAGCCCGGCCCCTGCCGTGGCGACGATCACGGTGCCCATGACCGTCGCGTACCAGTTGGGGCCGATGTACCGCAGGGTGGGGAGCCGAAGAGGGGTGGGGGCGGGGGCGAGCACCCGGGACTGGATCTGCGGAAAGATGGCCATGCCACGATCCTCGGCGGGCGGGTTCCGGCCCACCAGGGAGCCCGGACCTATGACGTCATAAGCTGGGCTTATGTCCATACCGATGTCCAGCGCCCCGCCGCCCAGCCCCGGTGACGAGCACGGCCCCCTGTCCCACCGGGTCCCCGACCTCGGGGCGATGGTGCTGCTGCTGGCCGTCGCCCGTCACGGCAGCCTGGGCAGGGCCGCGCGGGACGTCGGCATCACCCAGCCCGCCGCCTCCAGCCGCATCCGGTCGATGGAGCGGCAGCTCGGTGTCGCGCTCCTTGACCGCTCGCCGCGGGGCTCCCGGCTGACCGACGCGGGCGCCCTCGTCACCGACTGGGCGCGCAGGGTCGTCGAGGCTGCCGAGGCGTTCGACGCCGGTGCGCAGGCGCTGCGGGACCGGCGCGACTCCCGGCTGCGGGTCGCGGCGAGCATGACCATCGCGGAGTACCTGCTGCCGGGCTGGCTGATCGCGCTGCGCGCCGCACGCCCTGGAACGGCCGTGTCCCTGACCGCGGGCAACTCGGCCGTGGTCGCCCTGCGGTTGCGCGCGGGTGAGGCCGACCTCGGCTTCGTCGAGGGACTGTCGGTGCCGGAGGGGCTCGACGGCACGGTCATCGCGCACGACCGCCTCGTCGTCGTCGTCGCGCCCACCCATCCGTGGGCCCGCCGCCGCAGTCAGCTGACTCCGCAGGAGCTGGCGGCGACACCGCTGATCCTGCGGGAGCACGGTTCGGGCACCCGGCAGGTCCTGGACGCCGCACTCGCCGTGCACGGCGGACTCGCGCGGCCGCTGCTGGAACTCTCCTCGACCACGGCGGTGAAGGGGGCGGCGGAGAGCGGGGCCGGTCCCTGTGTCCTGAGCGAACTGGCTCTCGGCGAGGAGCTGTCGGCCCGGCGCCTGGTCAAGGTCCCCGTGGCGGGCGTCCGGCTCAGGCGTCAGCTGCGGGCGGTCTGGCCCGCGGGCCACCGCCCCACGGGCCCCGCCCGTGACCTGCTCTCACTGACCGCCGACGGGGCGTAGTCCCGCGGGCCTGCCCGCCTTCCGGCTCTGCTGCTCCTCGGTCCCCGGACCGCTTCCGGCCCCGGTTCCTCAGACGGCGGACGGGCTCGTCCGTGCCAGGGCCGCCGTGACCAGGGCCCGCATGATCCGGAGGTCCTCGCCCATCTCCGGGTGCCACTGCACCCCGAGCACCCACTGCGGGCCCGGCAGCTCGACCGCCTCGACCGTGCCGTCCGCCGCGTGCGCGGACACCACGAGACCCGGAGCGAGACGGTCCACGGCCTGGTGGTGGTACGTGGGTACGGACGCGTTCTCGGGCACGAGCGAGGCGTACAGCGTCCCCGGCACCGGCGACACCGCGTGCTCGCCGAGCACCCCCGCCTTGCCGAACGGACCGGTGTGCCCGTCCAGATGCTGGCTCAGTGTGCCGCCCAGCGCCACGTTGAGCAGCTGCATGCCGCGGCAGATGCCGAGCACCGGGGTGCCGGCCTCCATCGCCGCGCGGAGCAGCGCAAGCTCCCAGGCGTCGCGCTCGTGCGCGGGCGGCCCGGTCCTGAAGTCGCGCTCCGCGCCGTACAGACCGGGGTCGATATCGGCGCCGCCCGCGATCACCAGCCCGTCCAGCCTGGCCACGACGGCCGACGCGCGCTCGGGGGCGTCCGGCGGCAGCAGGGCCGCCAGGCCGCCGGACCGCTGGACCAGCCGGGGATACGCCGAGGGGAGCACCGCTGCGGGGAGCTCCCAGACACCCCAGCGAGCCGCCGGCTCCAGGTAGGTGGTGACGCCGATGAGCGGTTCGTGCATGGTGCGGTCCCTCCGGCGGGCGGTCGCGTGGACCGGGCCCGGTGCAATGGTGATGCGTCATACCTTTGTGCGTACCGGGCCGGTGCGCAAGAGAGACGATCCGGAAGATCGGGTTCAGGCCAGGAAACCCCGGAGCAGTGCCGCCGTTCCGGCGCAGTGCTCGCGCATCACCGTGCGCGCGGCCTCCTCGTCGCCGTCGAGCACCGCGTCGACGAGCACCGCGTGCTGGTGCTGCGAATGCTCGAGGTTCCGCACCAGCAGGGGTATGCAGTCGAGCAGGTCGTTCAGGGTCGCCCGTACGGCGGCGTACCGGGCGGTGAGGGACGGGGAGCCGGAGAGCTCGGCCAGCGTCAGGTGAAACAGGGTGTCGAGCCTGCGGTAGTCGGGCAGAGGTGCTTCGTGTGTCGCGATCAGTGCCCTGCGCAGCCGGTCCACGCCCTCGTCGTGGAGGCCGTGCGCCGCGCACAGCCCGGCCGCCCCGGTGTCCAGCACCTCGCGGAAGCGCAGGACGTCCTCGATGTCGACCCCCTCCACCCGGCGGCGCAGCTCGCCGCCGCCGGCCCCGCCGGCGCGGGGGAGCACGAACGTGCCGCCGTACCTGCCCCTCCTGGCCTCGACCAGCCCCTGGTCCTGGAGCACCTTCAGGACCTCGCGCAGGGTGACGCGGCTGATCCCCAGCAGCTCCGCCAGATCCCGCTCGGCGGGCAGCCGCCCGCCGCTGGGCACCAGGCCGAGCCGGACCACCTGGAGGACCTGCTCCAGCGCCTCCTCGAAGCCGTTGCCCGCGTGCACCGGCCTCAGTACGGGCAGCAGCCGGTCGAAGGGCCCGGTCCCACCGGTCTCCTGCGCCACGTCCCGATCCCCTTCCCCTCAATGGTTCTGTCCCATACCTTAAGCCTTCCGGCTGACCGAACGAGGAGTACCCCGTGGCAGACCGCACACCCCCGCTCCGGCCCGAGGAGCTGCGTCTGCTCGTCGCGAGCGGCGAGATCGACACCGTCGTCCTTGCCTTCCCCGACATGCAGGGCCGGCTGCAGGGCAAACGGTTCGCGGCGTCCTTCTTCGTCGACGAGGTGCTGGAACACGGAACGGAGGGCTGCAACTACCTGCTCGCCGTCGACACGGACATGAACACCGTCGACGGATTCGCGATGTCCTCCTGGGCCAACGGCTACGGCGACTTCGCGATGCACCCCGACCTGGCCACCCTGCGCAGGGTGCCCTGGCACGAGGGCACGGCCATGGTTCTCGCCGACCTCGCCTGGGAGGACGGTGCACCCGTCGTCGCCGCGCCCCGCCAGATCCTCCGCCGCCAGCTGGAGCGGCTCGCCGCCCACGGGCTGACCGCCCATGTCGGCACCGAGCTCGAATTCATCGTCTTCAAGGACACCTACGAGCAGGCCTGGGACCGCAACTACCGCGATCTCACCCCGGCCAACCAGTACAACGTCGACTACTCCGTCCTCGGAACCGGCCGCATCGAGCCCCTGCTGCGCCGCATCCGCAACGAGATGGCGGCCGCCGGCCTCACCGTCGAGTCGGCCAAGGGCGAGTGCAACCCCGGCCAGCACGAGATCGTCTTCCGATACGCCGAGGCACTGGTCACCTGCGACCAGCACGCCGTCTACAAGACGGGCTCCAAGGAGATCGCCGCCCAGGAGGGCGTCGCGCTCACCTTCATGGCCAAGTTCAACGAGCGCGAAGGCAACTCCTGCCACATCCACCTCTCGCTCCGGGACGAAGGCGGACAGAGCGTCATGGCGGGCGAGGACGGCACGATGTCACCCGTGATGCGGCACTTCCTCGCCGGACAGCTCGCCGCCCTGCGCGACTTCTCCCTGCTCTACGCGCCCAACATCAACTCCTACAAACGCTTCCAGCCCGGCTCCTTCGCCCCGACGGCCGTCGCCTGGGGCCACGACAACCGCACCTGCGCCCTGCGCGTCGTCGGACACGGCCGCTCGATGCGCTTCGAGAACCGGCTCCCCGGCGGAGACGTCAACCCGTACCTCGCCGTCGCAGGCCTCGTCGCCGCCGGACTCCACGGCATCGAGCACGCACTCGAACTCCCCGACGCGTGCGAGGGCAACGCCTACACCGCCGGATACGACCAGGTCCCCACCACACTCCGCGAAGCGGCCGCCCTCTGGGAGGACAGCGACGTGGCCCGGGAGGCCTTCGGCGACGAGATCGTCTCGCACTACCGCAACATGGCGCGTGTCGAACTCGAGGCCTTCGACGCCGCGGTGACCGACTGGGAGCTCCGCCGCTCCTTCGAACGCCTGTGAGGCACCTGTGATCACCGAGCACCGAGTACTGAACCCGGCGACCGAAGAGCTCGTCGCCACCGTTCCCGCCACCACCGTCGCCGAGGTGGACACCGCCGTCACGCGGGCCGCGGCAGCGCAGCAGGTCTGGGCCGCACTCGCTCCCGCCGACCGCGCCCGGCTGCTGCGCCGCTTCGCCGTCCTTGTCGACGAACACGGCGAACGGCTCGCGCGGCTGGAGGTCACCGAGGCGGGCCACACCCTGGGCAACGCGCGCTGGGAGGCCGGCAACGTCCGCGATCTGCTGGACTACGCGGCCGGGGGAGTGGAGCGCCTCACCGGGCGTCAGATCCCCGTGCCCGGCGGCATCGACGTCACCTTCCTCGAACCCCTCGGCGTCATCGGGGTGATCGCCCCCTGGAACTTCCCCCTGCCGATCGCCGCCTGGGGGGTGGCCCCGGCTCTCGCCGCCGGTAACGCCGTACTCCTCAAACCGGCGGAGACAACCCCGCTCACCGCCCTGCACCTGGCCGGGCTCGCCCTGGAAGCGGGTCTGCCCGAGCACCTCTTCCAGGTGCTGCCCGGCGCGGGCGAGGTCGCGGGCAGGGCCCTGGTGGAACACCGCGGAGTGGCCAAGATCGTCTTCACGGGCTCCACCCGTGTCGGCAAGCAGATCATGGCCGCGTGCGCCGACCGCGTGAAGCGGCTCACCCTCGAACTCGGCGGCAAGAGCCCCAACATCGTCTTCGCGGACGCCGACATCGAGGCCGCCGCAGCCGCCGCACCGATGTCCTTCCTGGACAACGCCGGTCAGGACTGCTGCGCCCGCAGCCGCATCCTCGTCCAGCGTTCCGCCCACGAACGCTTCCTGGAACTCCTCGCCCCCGCCCTCGCCTCGGTGGTCGTGGGCGATCCCTCGGACGAGAAGACCCAGATGGGCCCGCTGATCTCCCGCACCCAACTGGAGCGGGTCCGCTCCTACGTCCCCGAGGGCGCGGCCGGCATCCGGGGCAGCGCCCCCGAAGGCCCTGGGTTCTGGTTCCCGCCCACCGTCCTCACCGAGGTCCACGCGGACGCGCCCGTCGCCACCGAGGAGGTCTTCGGGCCGGTCGCCGTCGTGCTGCCCTTCGAGGACGAGGCGGACGCGGTCCGGCTGGCGAACGCCACCGAGTACGGCCTGGCCGGGTCCGTCTGGACCCGCGACGTGGGCCGCGCCCTGCGGGTCTCCCGGGCGGTGCGGGCCGGAAACCTGTCCGTCAACTCCCACTCCGCCGTCCGCTACTGGACACCGTTCGGCGGCTACAAGCAGTCCGGACTCGGCCGTGAACTGGGGCCCGACGCCCTCGCGGCATTCACCGAAACCAAGAACGTCTTCATCGGCACGGAGGCCTGAACACGCATGACCACCGACACCGGGAACATCTGCCGCCGCCTGGCCGGCCGTACCGCCGTCATCACCGGAGCCGGCAGCGGCATCGGTCTCGCCACCGCCCGCAGGCTGGCGTCCGAAGGCGCCAACGTCGTCTGCGGCGACATCGACGAAACCGCGGGCAGAGCGGCCGCCAAGGAAGCCGGAGGCACCTTCGTACAGGTCGACGTCACCGACCCCGACCAGGTCGAGGCGCTGTTCAAGGCCGCGTACGACACGTACGGATCCGTGGACATCGCCTTCAACAACGCCGGCATCTCGCCACCCGACGACGACTCCATCCTGACCACCGGGCTGGAGGCGTGGAAGCGCGTCCAGGACGTCAACCTCACCTCCGTCTACCTCTGCTGCAAGGCTGCCCTCCCCTACATGCGGCGCCAGGGGCGCGGCTCGATCATCAACACCGCGTCCTTCGTGGCCCGGATGGGCGCGGCGACCTCCCAGATCTCGTACACCGCGTCCAAGGGCGGAGTGCTCGCGATGTCCCGCGAACTCGGTGTGCAGTTCGCCCGGGAGGGGATCCGGGTCAACGCCCTGTGCCCGGGACCGGTCAACACCCCTCTGCTCCAGGAGCTGTTCGCCAAGGACCCCGAGCGGGCAGCCCGCAGGCTGGTGCACATTCCCGTCGGCCGGTTCGCCGAGGCGACGGAGATCGCGGCGGCCGTAGCCTTCCTGGCCAGCGACGACTCCTCGTTCGTCAACGCCACCGACTTCCTCGTCGACGGCGGGATCTCGGGGGCGTACGTGACTCCCCTTTAGCGATCGCCCGTTCCGGTCGGCCGGGTCGACGGACGAGCCGCGGCCAGGCCGGCCGCCCGCCGGAAGTGTCGACCAAGTGGACCGGCTGTGACCTACCCTGACGGGGTTTCGACCGTTCGAGCCAGGGGTGGGGATCCGCATGGCGACGCGCACGACCGACGACACGGGGCCGGGGCGGAAGAGGCTGCTGCCGGGCCGTCAGGGTACGGGGCGGCTTCGCCCCCTCCGCGCGGCCTTCACCGCGCTCCTCGTCGCCGGCCTCGCCACGGGCTGCTCCGCCCTCGGGGGCTCACTGCGCGTCGTCTGGGAGGCCCCGGTCGACAGCGAAGCCATGGGCTACGGCAACGGAACCTGGCTGGTCGGTGACACGCTCGTCCGCAGCCGGTACGACGCGGTCACCGCCTTCGACGCGGGGACGGGGAAGGGCCGCTGGGAGTACACCCCACCCGGACAGGAGCACATCTGCGCCGTCAGCCGGCGGTCGGCCGGCTCCATCGTTCTGATCGCCCGGGGGAACACGACGGACGCGGGCTGCTCGACCGTCGCCGCGCTCGACCTCACGACCGGCCGCGAGCGATGGCACACGCCTCGCCCCCCGGGCGAACAGACCGATACGTTCACCGACATGGTCGCCGTCGGTGGCGGGATCGCCGTCGTGCGGGACGCCGACGACATGTGGGCCCTCGACGACGACACGTGGACCCCCGACACCCGCCCCGCCGTCCCCGGGTCGAAGGCCCTGCGCGCCCTCGATCTGCGGACCGGCGCCCCGCGCTGGACAGCGGCCGTCCCCGAGGGCTGCGTGCCCGAGCAGATCGCCGCGGGGGAGCGGCAGGTCGTCGCAGTACTCGCTTGTGCCCGCACCGAACTGCGCCTCGCCGCGTTCGATCCGGCCGACGGCCGGCAGCGGTGGACCGCGCCCCTCGGCGGCCGGACCACGCCCGTACCGGACGGTCAGGTGACCCTGTTGTCCGCCGAGCCGGCGGTCGCGCAGCTCGGCGGCGCGACGGAGGGCCAGCCAAGTACCTTCCTCGCCTTCAGAGAGGACGGGAAGCCCGCCGGGCGGATCGAGTCCACCGGCGGATACGGAACGGTCCAGGCACACGCGCCGGCCCTCGTGGCCGTCGCGGACGGGCGGCTCTATCTCGGCGCCGAGAGCAGGGAGCGCGAGGCGTACCGGGACCGCGTGGTCGCCTTCGACCTCACGAGCGGCGGCCAGGTCTGGCTGGAGGACGTGGCCGTCGCGGGCGGTCTGCGCGCCCTCGACGTGACCGGCGGCCGGGTGACCGTTCTCGCCGACCGCGGCTCCCGGCACGACGGCCTCGACGAACTGCGGGTGCTCGACGCCGCCACGGGCGACGAGAAGGAGAGCATCGAGACCGGTCTCGACGTGGACCGGGCACAGGGCGAACTGGCGGACCTGCTCGTGTACGAGGAGCTCGTCGTCGCCGTGCGGCAGGATTCGGGGGCGCGCCCCTTCTCGGTGTACGCGCGCGAGTGACGGATCGGGGACCGCACCACCGACGCCGGATCTCCGGCGCAGGGCACCAGGGCCCCTCGCAGCGAAATCCCCGGAATCTAGAGTGGGGGCATGAGCAACGCGACCCCTCCCGGCTGGTACCCGGACGCGAGTACCTCCGGCACCGAGCGCTGGTGGGACGGCACGGCCTGGACCGGGCACACGCGGCCGGCCGCCGTCGCGCAGCCCGTCGCGTTCCAGCAGCAGTTCGCACCGCAGGTCCCACCGGCCCCCGCCCCGAGCGGCGGCCGGACCACCCGGGTCGTCGCGGTCGCGCTGGCGGTCCTCGTGATCGCCGGCGCGACCGTCACCGGAATCCTGGTGCTGGGCGAGGACGACGGCACAGGCACACAGGCGGGCCCCGGGCCCAGCAGCTCCGCACCGGCGACCGGTGGCTCCGACACCCCGGGCACGGACACCCCGTCGGCCGACGACGCCCCCGCGGACGACCCGAAGCTGCTCGTCGACCAGCTCAACGGGATCACGCTCCCGGTCCCCGAGGGCTGGGAGAAGCCGGAGAGCACGCTCGACGACGCGACCACGATGCGTACGGTCGAGTCCTACACCTGCCCCGGCGATTCCGGCAGTTACTGCTACCACGGCACGGTCACCGTCCGCACCGCGAGCGGCACCGACGTCACGTCCGTCGAGACTCTGGCGAAGCAGGACATCAAGACCGCCGCCGACAAGGCCTACGGGGAGAACTTCGTCGGGGACCCGATCCACGGCGGCATCACGTCGCAGAAGGAACTGGCGTCCAAGTCCGTGAGCGTGGCCGGGCGGACCGGATACCTGGTGCGCCGGCAGGTCACCACGGGCAAGGGCCCCGGCGGATTCGTGCAGTCGCTCGTCTTCCCCTCGGCGGTGGGCAGCGAAACGCCGGTCATCGTCCGCTTCGCGCTCGACGCCGGACAGGACAAGCTGCCCGTCTCCCTCATGGACACCATCACCCGGGGCATCCGCCCGCTCGGTGACAGTGCCACCGGAGGAGGCGTCGGCAGCTCGGTCGGACCCTGACCCGCTCCGGCCCCGATCCGGGCAGACGACCCTAGAGGAACGTACGGCCCTCGCCCCGGTACGTCGGCACGGTCGCCGTGATCCGGTCGCCCTCGATCAGCTGCAGTTCGTCGAAGCGCTCGCACAGCTCACCGGCCTTGGCGTGCCGGAACCACACCTTGTCCCCGATCAGCAGATCATCGGCGGGCGAGCCGAGCAACGGCGTCTGCACCTCTCCCGGACCCTCCTGCGGGTCGTAGCGCAGCCCCTCGGGCAGGTACGGGACCGGCAGCCGGTCCGCGCCCGCGGCCCCGGACGCCGGATATCCGCCACCCAGCACCGTCACCACGCCCACACCCGGCCGCCGCACCACGGGCTGGGCGAACAGGGCGGCCGGACGGCCCGTGAACGAGGTGTAGTTGTCGAACAGCCGCGGTACGTACAACCCCGAACCGGCCGCGATCTCGGTCACCGCCGCCTCGGCCGCGGTGTGCTGCACACTGCCGGTGCCGCCCCCGTTCACGAACTCCAGGTCCGGCGTCACCGCCCGGACGGCCCGCACGACCTCCGCCCGCCGCGCCGCCAGCTCCTTGCGGGCCGTGGCCTGCATCAGGCGGACCGCACGCGATCGCAGCGGCCGGCCGGCGACCGAGTCCCCGACGCCCGCGACATGGCCCTCGTACGCCATCAGCCCCACCAGCCGGAAGCCCGGCCTACGGGCCACGGAACGGGCCAGCTCGGCCAGTTGGGCGGGCGAGCGCAGGGGCGAGCGCAGCGCGCCGATCCTGACCCGGCCGCCGAGCATCCGCAGCGAGGTGTCCAGCTCCAGACAGACCCGGATCTCCTCGGTGCCGCCGGCCCGTGCCGCGTCGATCAGCTCCAGCTGCGCGTGGTCGTCCACCATCACGGTCACGGCCGCCGACAGCTTGGGATCCGCCGCCAGCTCGGCGTACGCGGCCCGGTCGGCCGACGGATAGGCCAGCAGCACGTCGTCGAAACCGGCCCGGGCCAGCCACAGCGATTCCGCGAGGGTGAACGACATGATCCCGGCGAACCCCGGACGCGCGAGCACCCGCTCCAGCAGCGCGCGGCAGCGCACCGACTTGCTCGCCACCCGGACGGGCTTCCCGCCCGCCCGGCGCACGAGGTCGTCCGCATTGGTGTCGAAAGCCTCCAGGTCCACCACCGCCACAGGGGCGTCGAGATGGGCGGTGGCCCGGTTGTAACGGGTCCGGTCAGCGGCGCGGGCAGTCATGGCCGCAGCTTGCCAGACGGTCGTACCACTGGGTAGGGGGACGTTCGGTGCAGATCCCCCGCACCCCCGGTCCTGTGCCCACGGGGCGCCCTTCACCCCGTAGAGTGACGGTCACGCGGATGACCGACGGCCGGTCCGGGAAAGTGATCCGCAGGCGGTACGGGGAAGTGAACCAGGGGGCCGGATGAGTACCGAAGCGCAGCGCGCTCCTGTGCCGCCCCGCCCGACCACCCCGCCGCCCGTCCCCGCGCAGCCCCCGGCTCCGCCCGCGCCTCCCGCCGCACCGGGCACGGGCGTGCAGCCCATACCGCCCTCCGTGCCTCCCGCCGCACCGGGCACGGGCGTGCCGCCCACGCAGGCCCCCGCCGCACCGGGCACGGTCGCGCAGCCCACGCAGGCCCCGGCTCCCCGCCCGCAGGCCCCCGCGCCCCGCACCGCGGACGACGCGCCCCCGCCCGTGGAGACGACCACCCAGCTGCGCATCGTGCCGCCCGCACCACCCGCCGCGCCTCCTCCGCCGCCGCCCGCGACCAGGCGCAGGCCCGTCGGCGCGGTGGATCTCACCCCGCGCCCCGGCGCCGTCCCCGCCCCGCCGGGGGCGTACTACGGCTACGCCGAGACGCCCGTCGAGACCACCACCCGCCTGCGCCCCATAAAGACCCGGAACCCGGGCAGGGCCGCGGCCGCCGTGGCCTGTGTCGTGCTCGGCATCGGGCTGATCGGCGGTGCGGTCACCGGCACCTGGCTCACGGGGGACTCCGCGGCCGAGCCCGGAGCCGGTACCGCGTACTCGGCCGGCCGCTCCGCCTGGCACAGCGTCCCCGTCGACACGCTCTTCCCCCGCACCCTCAAGGGCGACGGCGCGGGACCGGGGGCCACCGACCGGGTCTGGACCCGCGTCGCCGTCGCCACCGACAGCGATTGCGCGGCGGGCCTGGACCCGCTGCTGCTCAAGACGCTCCGCCCGGTCGGCTGCGCACGCATGGTGCGGGCCACCTACACCGACGCGACAAGCAGCAGTGTCACCACCGTGGGCATGGTCTTCACCGAGGCGGACAGCGAAGGGATGCGCGCGCTCAGTACCCGGTTCACCGGCCAGCACCTCGATGTACGGGCAGACCTGATGCCCCGTACCTACCCCGCCGAGGGCACCGCCGCAGCGGACTTCGGTGACCGGCAGCGTGCCAGTTGGACGGTCAGCGTCCTGACCGAGGTGCCCGTCGTCGTGTTCGCCGTCTCCGGTTTCGCCGACGGCCGTACGGTCGCCGAGCCGCAGCCCGCAGCCGTCGCCATGGCGGCAGGCGCCACCACGGCGGTCGCCCAGGCCGGGCTCGGCCACGAGGCGAAGGGCATCGCCGACCGGGTGGAGCGCTCGCTGCGCAGGAACGTCACCGACCTCACGGAGAAGCCGGAATGACCCGCCCCCGCCGGCTCCGCGCGTTCGCCGCGGTGGCCATCGCCACAGCGTTCGCGGTACTGCCCGCGGTGCCGGCCCAGGCCGACGCCCTGCGGGACCGGCAATGGGCCCTGGAGGCCCTGCACACCGACCGGGCCTGGCAGACCACGAAGGGCAAGGGCATCACCGTCGCCGTCCTGGACACCGGGGTCGACGGCAGCCACCCCGACCTCCAGGGCCAAGTGCTCCCGGGCAAGGACCTCATCGGGTTCGGCGCCGGAAAGGGCGACCGGGCCTGGGCGGTGCACGGCACCGCGATGGCCGGCATCATCGCGGGCCACGGCAACGGGCCCGGGCGGAACGACGGCGTCCTCGGAGTCGCACCGGAAGTGAGGATCATGCCCGTGCGGGTCATCCTCGAGTCCAACGACGCGTCCCGCGCCAAGGCCCGTCAGTCGCGCGGTACCGCCCTCGCCGACGGCATCCGCTGGGCCACCGACCACGGTGCCGACGTCATCAACCTCTCCCTCGGCGACGACAGCAAGTCCGCGCACCCCGAGCCCGGTGAGGACGCGGCCGTCCAGTACGCCCTGAGCAAGAACGTCTCCGTCGTCGCCTCGGCCGGAAACAGCGGTGAGAAGGGCAACGGCGTCTCCTACCCCGCCGCCTACCCCGGGGTGATCGCTGTCGCCGCCGTCGACAAGTACGGCACCCACGCCGCGTTCTCCACCAGCCGCTGGTACGCCACCGTCAGCGCGCCGGGTGTCGACATCGTCGTCGCCAACCCGGACCGCCACTACTACATCGAGTGGGGCACCTCGGCCGCCTCGGCGTTCGTCTCCGGAGCCGTCGCCCTCGTACGCGCCGCCCACCCCGGGCTGTCGCCCGCCCAGCTCAAGACGTTGCTCGCGGACACCGCGCGCAACTCCCCGGCAGGCGGCCGCGACGACGCCCGTGGCTACGGGCTGGTCGACCCCGCCGCCGCGATCGAGGCCGGGGAGAAGCTCCGCCCCGACAACCTGGACGCCAAGTCCGCCCCGGCCGGTTACCGCAAGCAGTACTTCGGATCCGGCCCCGACCCGAAGGCCGGGGACGACGGCCCCGCCGGCTGGCTGGCCCCGTCCGCCGGGGCGCTCGGCGCCGTGCTGCTGGCCCTGGCCGTGGTCCTGTGGCGCGGCAGGGGAGCCCACACCGGCGGAAGCACGAGCGGAAACAGCACCGTCGCCGGCATCACCCGGTGGCGCTGACCCGTCCTGCCACGCCGACGGCGGCCTTCGCCACCGACTCGACGAGGGCTACGCCGGCCTCCTTCGTCGCGTGCCCGCGCGACAGCACGGCCACCAGGTAGGTGCTCCCGCCGCTCTCCACCCGTCCGATGCTGTTGATGTCCCACAGCCCGGTCGTCGTGCGGGGCATCCACCCGTTCTTCAGCGCCGCGCCGCTGCCCGCCGCCGACACCCCCCACCGCTGGTCCGCCCGGACCTCGCCCATCAGCTCCGTCAGGTACGCGCGCGAGGTCTCCGACAGCTCCGAATCCGTACCGAACACCGCCTCCAGCAGACGCACCTGGTCGGTGGCCGTCGTCTGCGTCAGCCCCCACGCATGCGCGGCAGTCGTCCCGGAGAGCCCCAGCCGCTCGTTCGCCGCGTCCAGCCCCTCGGCGCCGCCGACCGTCTTCAGGAGCTCGGTGGCCGAGGTGTTGTCGCTGCGCCGGATCATGGCCTCCGCCCACGCGTGCTCGGCGCCGTTCAGCTCCCGCCCCTCGTCCTGGGCGAGGAGCAGCAGGGCCGCCAGGATGTCGACCTTGACGATGCTCGCGGTGTCGTACGCCCCGTCCCCGTACACCGCGCCCGCCCCGCTCGCCGTGTCCAGCACCGCCACCGACACGTCGGCGCCGCCGGTCAGGGGCGCCAGCGCGCCTGCCAGCTCCGCATCGAGATCCACCTCGGGCTCCTCGCTCGTGCTCGCCGCGGCCGACGGGCTCGACGCGGACGATACGGATGCCACGGCGGCGGGCGCACGATCCGGCGAGTGACCCACCAGATTCGCGCCCCCGGCGGCGGAACCCGCCAGCAGCACGACAGCCGTCACGGATGCGGACAGGGCGGACCTGCGGATTCTTCTGCGGGACATGATCCGGACGCTAGGAACCGCAGCTGGCAGCAGCCTGTGCCCGACCTGTCGCCGGGATGGGAGAACCGGTCCACTACGCTCGTCGTGTGGCGCTCAAGAACATTCCGGACCCCGGCTTCTCCGACGACGACGGCACGGCCGCCCCCGAACTGACGGCGGCGCTCGCCGCGTGGGCGGAGGACCGGACAACCGTCGGCCCGGTCCTGGCGGCGCTCCGCGGCGCCAGGCTCCTCGTCCCGGTCGTCGCCGTCCTCGGCGAGGTCGAGGAGGACGAGAACGGGCTGCGTCGCGAGAAGACCAGCGACATGGCCGTGCCGACCCTGCAGGCCGGTGACCGGCGCGCCCTGCCCGCCTTCACCTCCACCGCCTCGCTGGCCCGCTGGGACCCGCAGGCGCGCCCGGTCGCCGTACCCCTGCACCAGGCCCTGCAGGCCGCCGCCCACGAGAAGGCGGACACGGTGGTCCTGGACCTCGCGGGGCCCGTCGCCTTCGAACTGACCGGCCCGGCGCTGCTCGCCCTGGCAGAGAACCGCAGCAGCACGGACCCGCTCGACGACCCGGCCGTGGTCGCCGCGGTACGGGAAGCGGTCGCAGCCGAACCTGCGGTGATCCGGGCCCACCTGGGCCCGGGGCAGGCCGACGGCACCCTCGCCCTGGTCCTCCGCCCGGACGCGGTGGTGGCCGAAGCCGCCCGGCGGGTCGCCGACGCGCTGTCGGCCAGCGAGGTCCTGCGTGCCAGGCTGGTGCGCGGTATCGACCTCGCACTCCTGCCGGCCGGGGCCGAGGCACCCGGCGAGCCCCTCTTCACCCGCTGACACACGCGAGAGCCCGCCGCCTGTCGCAGGCAGCGGGCTCGGAGGTGTGCGGTGCGGAGGGATCAGCCGTAGACGGGGCCCGTGTACTTCTCGCCGGGGCCCTGGCCCGGCTCGTCCGGTACGAGCGAGGCCTCGCGGAAGGCCAGCTGGAGCGACTTCAGGCCGTCGCGCAGCGGGGAGGCGTGGAAGGTGCTGATCTCGGTGGTGCTCGCGTCGAGCAGACCGGCCAGTGCCTGGACCAGCTTGCGGGCCTCGTCCAGGTCCTTGTGCTGCTCGCCCTCCTCGGTCAGACCGAGCTTCACGGCGGCCGCGCTCATCAGATTGACGGCGACGGTCACGATCACCTCGACCGCGGGGACCTCCGCGATGTCGCGGGCCATGTCGTCGAAGCCGGGGTTCTCGGTGCTGGGGGTCGCGTCACTCATGCCCCACACGATAAGGCCACGTCCGCACGGCGCTGTCCGTGGGAGCACCTGTGGGAGCGACTGCGAGGCGTGCGGGGCCGCGGGTTAGCCGCAGCCCCGCGAAGCTGCTAACCTTGTGTAACGACCGGCCGGACACCTATGTGCTCGGCCCACAAGTGGAGGCTCCGATCTCCCACCTGACCGTCCTCGCGGACGGCGGGTCACCGGTCAGGTAGCGACCATCGTTCCGTACGGACGATGGAGCTGCTCGATGCGCCCCGCGGTTGACCGCGCGGTGTTCCGGTATTTCCTGGAGCCCCGCCTGTGTCCCGTCCCGGGGCATTTTTGCTTTCCCGGCTCGGTTGGTCTTACGAAACAGACGCTACGCGGCTGTCCGCCAGGCGGTCGCGTGGCGCTACCGAGGAGGATCCATCAGCGCCGAGCCCCGCATCAACGACCGGATTCGCGTTCCCGAGGTGCGACTTGTCGGTCCCAGCGGCGAGCAGGTCGGGATTGTTCCGCTTGCCAAGGCCCTGGAACTTGCACAGGAGTACGACCTCGACCTGGTCGAGGTGGCGGCGACAGCCCGTCCCCCCGTGTGCAAGCTCATGGACTACGGAAAGTTCAAGTACGAGTCGGCCATGAAGGCCCGTGAGGCGCGCAAGAACCAGGCGCACACGGTCATCAAGGAAATGAAGCTCCGGCCGAAGATCGACCCGCACGACTACGACACCAAGAAGGGTCACGTCGTCCGGTTCCTCAAGCAGGGGGACAAGGTCAAGATCACGATCATGTTCCGTGGTCGTGAGCAGTCCCGTCCCGAGCTGGGTTTCCGACTGCTCCAGCGTCTCGCTTCGGATGTCGAGGACCTCGGCTTCATCGAGTCCAACCCGAAGCAGGACGGCCGGAACATGATCATGGTTCTGGGCCCGCACAAGAAGAAGACCGAAGCCATGGCCGAGGCCCGTGAGGCCCAGGCCGCCCGCAAGGCGGAGCGTCAGGGTTACGCCCACGACGCCGAGCCCGAGGGTGAAGACGCTGAGGCCCCGGCCGCAGCTGCCGAGGCTCCGGCCGAGACACCTGCAGAAACACCTTCCGAGGCGTGACCTCTGGGGGCTGCCATCCAGGCGCCCCCAGGTCCCTCGGGAACCACCCAAAGATCTGACGCCCCTGCAGTCCGGTGCCCGCACCGAGAGGGGCGCCACTGACGAGGAGAGAACGGCGCGATGCCGAAGAACAAGACGCACAGCGGTGCCAGCAAGCGCTTCAAGATCACCGGCTCCGGCAAGGTGCTCCGTGAGAAGGCCGGCAAGCGCCACCTGCTCGAGCACAAGTCGTCCAAGAAGACCCGCTCGCTGACCGGCACGGTCGTCGTGGCTCCGGCCGACGTCAAGAAGGTCAAGAAGCTTCTCGGCAAGTGAGGACGCTGCCTCCGGTGAACCCGGAGGCGCGACCTCGATCCGACCGGGACCAATTCGTTTCCGGGCCGTGTGAGTCCAACCACGGCCCCGCTGTAAGGAGTCAAAAGTGGCACGCGTCAAGCGGGCAGTAAACGCCCACAAGAAGCGCCGGGCGATCCTCGAGGCCGCCAAGGGTTACCGCGGTCAGCGTTCGCGCCTGTACCGCAAGGCCAAGGAGCAGGTCACCCACTCCCTGGTCTACAACTACAACGACCGCAAGAAGCGCAAGGGCGACTTCCGTCGGCTCTGGATCCAGCGCATCAACGCCGCTGCCCGCCAGAACGGCATGACGTACAACCGCCTCATCCAGGGTCTGAACGCCGCCAACATCGAGGTGGACCGCAAGATCCTGGCCGAGCTCGCGGTCAACGACGCCAACGCGTTCGCCGCTCTCGTCGAGGTCGCTCAGAAGGCCCTTCCGAGCGACGTCAACGCCCCGAAGGCCGCCTGATCCAGGCAGTCCTTCCAGGTGTGTGAGCCGGACCCGCAGGCGCAAGCCGTCTGCGGGTCCGGTGCGTTGCAGGACGCTGTGCGTACGTAGTCATCCGTACGCAGAGAAACGTACGCAGAGAAGCAGAGATACGCAGAGAGGCTCGCCGCCGACCATGGGCACCCCCGAACTGATCTCCGCGCGGTCGCCGCGCGTCGCCGCCGCACGACGGCTGGCCAGGCGCAACTTCCGCGGCAAGGAGCGCAGGTTCATCGCAGAGGGGCCGCAGGCCGTGCGGGAGGCAGCGGCGCACCGGGGCAGCGACGGCGAGCCCACGCTGACCGAGCTCTTCGCCACCGTCGAGGCCGCCGACCGGTACGCCGACATCGTCGACGCCGCCCACGCGGCGGGCGCCCGCGTGCATCTCGCGGACAGCGACGTGCTGGCCGACGTCTCGCAGACCGTCACCCCGCAGGGGCTGATCGGTGTCTGCCGCTTCCTGGACTCGCCCTTCGAGGAGATCCTCGCGGCGAAGCCCACACTGGTCGCCGTACTCGCCCACGTACGGGACCCCGGGAACGCCGGAACCGTGCTGCGCTGCGCCGATGCCGCGGGCGCCGACGCCGTCGTGCTCACCGACGCGTCCGTGGACCTGTACAACCCCAAGTCGGTCCGTGCCTCGGTCGGTTCGCTCTTCCATCTGCCGGTCGCCGTCGGCGTGCCCGTCGAACAGGCCGTGCAAGGGCTGCGGGACGCCGGTGTGCGCATCCTGGCGGCCGACGGCGCGGGCGCGGACGACCTCGACGACGAGCTCGACGCGGGCACCATGGGCGGTCCCACCGCCTGGGTGTTCGGTAACGAGGCCTGGGGCCTGCCGGAGGAGACCAGGGCGCTGGCCGACGCCGTCGTCCGGGTCCCGATCCACGGCCGGGCGGAGAGCCTCAATCTTGCCACTGCCGCCGCCGTGTGCCTCTACGCCTCCGCACGGGCCCAGCGCCCGCGGCACACCGGCTGAGCCGGCCCGTTACCGGAGCTCCACCGATCGATCCAAGCCACACCCGGCGGTGCGCAGCCTCGGGGTGTCGCTCGCCGTCCGGCGCCTAGTAGGGTGACGAACTCGGGGGCCCACTGCACCGGTTCGAGAGGTGGGGTACGGGAATATGGCTGTCGGCATGAGCAGGCCGCGTCAGACACACACGGCCGCCGTGCGCGCCATCACCGACGGGGACGACACCATCGGCATCATCGGGGACGCGGCAACGGGCATCGACCCGGACGACCTGCCCGACGGTCTCGTCGTCGCCGACGAGAGCGGCCGGATCATCTGCTTCAACTCGGCCGCGACGCGGATCACCGCCACACCGCGGGCTGCGGCCCTGGGCCGCCCCCTCGAGCTCGCGCTGCCCCTCGAAGACCTCAAGGGCCGCCGCTGGTGGGCCCTGACCGACCCGTACGGGGGGCTCGCCATCAGGGTCGGACAGCCCGAGCGGAACCTGCTGCTCCCCGGCGGCCGTGAGGTCCTGGTATCAGCGCGGTACGTACGTGAAGCCCCGACCGGCCCGGTCCGCCGGCTGGTCGTCTCGCTCCGCGGAACCGAGGCGCGCCGCCGCACCGAACGCAGCCACGCCGAGCTGATCGCCACCGTCGCCCACGAACTGCGCTCCCCGCTGACCTCGGTCAAGGGGTTCACCGCGACCCTGCTGGCCAAGTGGGAGCGTTTCACCGACGACCAGAAGCGGCTCATGCTGGAGACCGTCGACGCCGACGCCAACCGCGTCAACCGGCTCATCGCGGAGCTGCTCGACATCTCCCGCATCGACTCCGGGCGCCTGGAGCTGCGCCGCCAGCCCGTGGACATCTCCGCCGCCGTCGAACGCCACGTCCAGGCCCTCACGGCGAACGGCCAGGCACCGGACCGCTTCCTCGTACGCACACGGCAGCCCCTGCCCGACCTCTGGGCCGACCCCGACAAGGTCGACCAGGTCCTGGGCAACCTCCTGGAAAACGCGGTGCGCCACGGCGAGGGAACCATCACTATTGAGATCGCCCCTGCACCCGCACCGGGCAAGAGCGACGAGATCGGAACGGCAGTCACCGTGAGCGACGAAGGTCCCGGCATCCCCGAGGAGTCGATGGGCCGCGTCTTCACCCGCTTCTGGCGGGGGAGCAAGCGCGGCGGGACCGGCCTGGGCCTCTACATCGTCAAGGGCATCGTCGAGGCGCACGGCGGCACGATCACGGTCGACCGGGGGCCCGGCGGCGGCGCCGAGTTCCGATTTATCCTGCCCGTGAGCGCCCCGGCCTATCTGAAATGAAGGGGTTTCGCGCCAGCGAATCGGACAGGGTGGCGGCGGGCGACGGGTGGGCTTGAGCGGCCCACGGGCTCCTTCGCCTCTCCCCGGCCCTTAGACTCGACTTTTGGCACCTTTGCGTCCTCAGTCGTCGAGCGAGGGGCCGCAGGGTCCGGGGTTTCCCCGGTTCAGCGCAGTATCAGCCAATCGGAAGCACGGGAAGAGATGTCGGCACCGAACAAGTCGTACGACCCAGTCGAGGTCGAGGCACTGAAACCGGAAGAGATCGAGCGCATGCGGGACGAGGCGTTCGCCGCCTTCGCCGCTGCCGGCGACCTCGACGCGCTCGCCCAGGCGAAGACCGCGCACACCGGTGGCACCTCGCCCCTGTCGCTCGCCAACCGCGAGATCGGCGCCCTGCCGCCGCAGGCCAAGGCCGAGGCCGGCAAGCGCGTGGGCCAGGCCCGCGGCGCCGTCTCCAAGGCCCTCGCCGCCCGCCAGACGGAGCTGGAGGCCGAGCGTGACGCCCGTGTGCTCGTCGAGGAGGCCGTGGACGTCACACTGCCCTACGACCGCACCCCGGCCGGTGCGCGCCACCCCCTCACGACCATCATGGAGCGCGTCGCCGACGTCTTCGTCGCCATGGGCTACGAGATCGCGGAAGGCCCCGAGGTCGAGGCGGAGTGGTTCAACTTCGACGCCCTGAACTTCGTGCCCGACCACCCGGCCCGGCAGATGCAGGACACGTTCTTCGTGCAGGGCGCCGACGGTGCCAGGAACGACGAGTCCGGTGTCGTGCTGCGCACGCACACCTCGCCCGTCCAGGCCCGCTCGCTGCTCAGTCGCAAGCCCCCTGTCTACGTGGTCTGCCCCGGCAGGGTCTACCGCACCGACGAGCTCGACGCGACGCACACCCCGGTCTTCCACCAGATCGAGCTGCTCGCCGTCGACGAGGGCCTCACCATGGCCGACCTCAAGGGCACCCTCGACCACATGGTCCAGGCGCTCTTCGGCCCGGACATGAAGACCCGGCTGCGGCCGAACTTCTTCCCGTTCACCGAGCCGTCCGCCGAGATGGACATGGTCTGCTACGTCTGCCGCGGCGAGTCCGTCGGCAACCCGGACCGCCCCTGCCGCACCTGCGGCAGCGAGGGCTGGATCGAGCTCGGCGGCTGCGGCATGGTCAACCCGAAGGTGCTCGTCGCCTGCGGTGTCGACCCCCAGAAGTACAGCGGATTCGCCTTCGGGTTCGGCATCGAGCGGATGCTGATGTTCCGCCACAACGTCGAAGACATGCGAGACATGGTCGAGGGTGACGTCCGGTTCACCCGGCCGTTCGGGATGGAGATCTGATGCGCGTCCCGCTTTCCTGGCTGCGGGAGTACGTCGACCTGCCGGCGACCGAGACCGGCCGTGACGTACAGGCCAAGCTCGTCGCGGTGGGCCTCGAGGTAGAGACCGTCGAACAGATCGGCGCGGGCCTCAAGGGCCCCCTCGTCGTCGGTCAGGTACTGACCATCGAGGAGCTGGAGGGCTTCAAGAAGCCCATCCGCTTCTGCACCGTGGACGTCGGCACCGCCAACGGCACCGGCGAACCGCAGGAGATCGTCTGCGGCGCCCGCAACTTCGCCGTCGGCGACAAGGTCGTCGTGGTCCTCCCGGGCGCCGTCCTGCCCGGTGACTTCGCGATCGCCGCGCGCAAGACCTACGGCAAGACCTCG
Source organism: Streptomyces sp. NBC_00887 (assembly GCF_045207585.1). NCBI lineage: Bacteria > Bacillati > Actinomycetota > Actinomycetes > Kitasatosporales > Streptomycetaceae > Streptomyces > Streptomyces sp. NBC_00887. Next base: position 1,485,065 of record NZ_CP108788.1, on the reverse strand, counting down.
CACGGCATGATCTGCTCGACCGACGAACTCGGCATGGGCGACGACGGCACGCACGGCATCATCGTGCTGCCCCCCGAGCACGAGGCCGGCACCGACGCGATCGAGCTCCTCGAGCTCATCGACGAGGTCCTCGACATCGCCGTCACCCCCGACCGGGGCTACTGCCTGTCGATGCGCGGCGTCGCCCGCGAGACCGCGATCGCGTACGGTCTGCCGCTGCGCGACCCGGCGCTGCTGGACGTGCCCGCCCCGAACGCGTACGGCTACCCGGTGAAGGTCGCCGACCCGATCGGCTGCTCCCGCTTCACCGCGCGCACCGTGGTCGGTCTGCAGCCCGAGGCACGCTCCCCGATCTGGATGCAGCGCAGGCTCCAGAAGGCCGGGATGCGCCCGATCTCGCTCGCGGTCGACATCACCAACTACGTGATGCTCGAGCTCGGCCAGCCGCTGCACGCCTACGACCGGACCCGCATCCAGGGAGCGATCGGGGTGCGCCGCGCCCAGCAGGGCGAGAAGCTCACCACGCTCGACGGCACGGTGCGCGTCCTGGACGCCCAGGACCTGGTCATCACCGACGACCGCGGGCCGATCGGTCTCGCGGGTGTCATGGGCGGTGCCGACACGGAGATCGCCGACGTGCAGGCCGAGGAGGCCGGCACCACCGAGGTCGTCATCGAGGCCGCGCACTTCGACGCGATCTCCATCGCACGGACCGCGCGCCGCCACAAGCTGGCCTCGGAGGCGTCCAAGCGCTTCGAGCGCGGCGTCGACCCGCAGGCCGCCGCCGCTGCCGCGCAGCGCACCGTCGACCTGCTGGTCCTCCTCGCCGGCGGCACCGCGGAGTCGGGCGTCACCGAGATCAGCGCCCCGTCCGCCCCCCGCACCATCGCCATGCCGGCCGATCACCCCGACAGGGTGGCCGGTGTCGCCTACGGCCGCGAGATCGTCGTACGCCGCCTCCAGCAGGTCGGCTGCGACGTCTACGGTCAGGACGAGCTGATCGTCACGGTGCCGTCCTGGCGCCCCGACCTCGCCGCGCCGAACGACCTGGCCGAAGAGGTCATCCGGCTCGAGGGCTACGAGAACCTCCCGTCCACGCTGCCGACGCCGCCGTCCGGCCGGGGGCTCACCGACCGCCAGCGGCTCCACCGGCGCATCGGCCGGGCACTCGCGGGCGCCGGTTACGTCGAGGCGCTCAGCTACCCGTTCATCGGCGACGCCGCCCTCGACCAGCTCGGCCTGGACGAGGACGACGCCCGCCGCCGCACGGTCACGCTCGTCAACCCGCTGTCCGACGAGGAGCCCGCGCTGCGCACGACGCTGCTGCCGGGTCTGCTCGGAGCACTGCGGCGCAACGACGGGCGAGGCAGCCACGACCTCGCGCTCTTCGAGACCGGTCTGGTCTTCCGGCCGTCCGGCGAGGAGACGAAGGCCGTGCGGCTGCCCGTCGACCGCCGTCCCACCGACGAGGAGATCGCCGGTCTCGACGCGGCGCTCCCGCGCCAGCCGCGCCGCGCCGCCGTCGTCCTCGCGGGCGCCCGCGAGCAGGCCGGCTGGTGGGGCAGGGGCCGTCCCGCCGACTGGGCGGACTCCGTCGAGGCGGCACGCACGATCGCCCGTGAGGCGGGCGTCGAGCTGACCGTCCGCGGCGATCAGCACGCCCCGTGGCACCCCGGCCGGTGCGCCGCACTGTACGTCACGGTGAACGGCGAGGAGACCCTCTTCGGGCACGCGGGCGAACTGCACCCGCGCGTCATCAAGGAGCTCCACCTGCCGGAGCGGGCCTGCGCCATGGAGGTCGAGCTCGACGTCCTGGAGCAGGCCGTCGACGGTGCGCTCCAGGCGCCGCGGATCTCCACCTTCCCGGTGGCGACCCAGGACGTGGCGCTCGTCGTCGGGCAGGACGTGTCCGCCGACGCGGTCGAGAAGGCGCTGCGCGAAGGCGCCGGCGAACTCCTCGAGTCGCTGCGGCTGTTCGACGTCTTCACCGGCGACCAGATCGGCGAGGGTAAGAAGTCCCTGGCGTACGCGCTGCGTTTCCGCGCCACCGACCGCACGCTCACCGTCGACGAGGCCTCCGCGGCCCGCGACACCGCGGTCGCCCTGGCCGCCGAGCGCACGGGCGCGGTGCTGCGCGGCGCGTAGCACCCGGCGCGACCGGTCCTTGCCGACGAGGGCTCGCGCAGGGTTCGCGCACAGTTCGCGCACAGTGAGGAGGGGCGTATCCGGCCATCGGATACGCCCCTTCTTCTGTCTCGCCGGGCGCGTGGACCGCACGCGGGCCCCGGACGGCGCCGGGGGAACCCCGGTCCGGCCGGACCCGCAGCCACCCTCCTGTCATCGGGGCAGTAGGTCGTGCGATCCGGCGCCGTCCGCCCTGCCACGGAGTGTCGGGCAGGTCGGCAGAACGGACGGCGCGGGTGCGGGTCGTCGAACTTTACGAGGGGGAGCCGACGACCCGGCCGCCTCTTGCGAGGCACTCATTCAAGCGACCGGTGCCCCGGCGCGGCAGAGCGCACAGCAGGATGGTTCGGGCATTCCGTTCACACCCCGTGTGAATCGTGCTCCACTAGGGTCATTGCGACGCGCACATGGGGGGGCAATGGAGCCCAACGTCCTGCTCGAATCCCTGATCGACGAGGCGGGTGTGTCCCGCGCAGGGCTCGCCGGCCATGTCAATCAGGCAGGCCGCGCCCGCGGCCTGTGCCTGAAGTACGAACACACTGCGGTCTCCCGCTGGCTCAAGGGCCAACGCCCGCGCGGTCAGGTGCCGGACCTGATCTGCGAGGTCCTGGGCAGCCGACTGGACAGGCCCGTCACGCTCGACGACATCGGCATGGGTACCTCAGGGGTGTACACGGTCGCGCACGGTTCGACCCTCCCGGGATTCGTCGAGCACGCGACCGCCCTGTGGCGCTCCGACGAGCAACAGCGCCCCAATCTCGTGACGGCTCCCGCCGTCACGGGTACGACGGCCGTGATGCCCGTCTGGGAGTGGGAGAACCCGCCCGAGGACGCCGATGTGTCCCGCCCCGGGCCGTCCCGCGTGAGCATGGCCGACATAGCGATGCTGCGTGCGGCCCGCGCCCACTACGAACAGATGTACCGAAAGGCGGGTGGCATCGCGACCAGGGCACGGGTCGTGGGCTTCCTCAACGCCGAGACCGCGCCGCTCCTGCGCAGCGGGTACAGCGACGCGACGGGCCGTCAACTGCACCGTGCGACGGGTGGGCTGGTGGCCGTCGCGGGGATCTGTGCCTACGACTCGGACGCCCATGGGCTCGCGCAGCGCTACTTCCACCAGGCACTGCGACTCGCCAAGGCCAGCGGGGACCGGGGGCTCGGCGGCTACGTGATCGCGCTGCTGGTCAACCAGTCGCTGTTCCTGGCCGACTACCGCCGGTCCGTCGCGTTCGCCGAGGCCGCACTGCGGGCGGCGGGCTCCCACATCACCCCGGCCCTGGCAGCCGATCTGTACGCGATGCAGGCCAAGGCCTACGCGCAGCTCGGCGACCACCGGAGCGCCCTGGAGTGCATCCGCCGCGCAGAGTCCCAGGACGGCCGTATCCACCCGGGCCACGAACCGGACGAGACGGGATACGTGCAGCCCGGACTCGTCAACGTCCAGGTGGCGGAGGCGCTGCTCAGGCTCGGGGATCTCCCCGGCGCCAGGGAGCACGCCGCGGCGGCCGTACGCTCCCCGGCGCACGACCGCGGCACCGTGCACAGGCTGGCGATGCTCACCCATCTCGAACTGCTCCAGGGCGAGCCGGACAAGGCGGCCCGCACCGCCTCGGAAATGGCGGAACGCGCCCGGGGCATGGAGTCGCGGCGACTGCGTGACCGGCTGCGCTCCGTGCGGGAACACCTGGCCGCGAGCGGCTCCGCCGACGCCGACGCTGCGGCCGGCCTCATCGACGGGGCGCTGCGCGTGCCTCTGTGAGCTCCGCCCGAGGTGCCGCCGTACGTTCCCTTGCGGGGCTGACCCTGCTCCGATGTTGCCATCGACCAGTCGGAAGGTGGCAAAACTGTGCAGTGGATGAACTTAGGCGAACAGACTGTTTATGAGAATCGCTGGTTCCGGGTCAATCTGGCAGATGTCGTTCTGCCTGACGGCCGGCATCTCGAGCACTTCCTCATCCGGCTGCGGCCGGTGGCCGCGGCGACCGTCGTGAACGAGGCGAACGAGGTGCTCCTGCTGTGGCGGCACCGGTTCATCACCGACAGCTGGGGCTGGGAGCTCGCTGCGGGTGTCGTCGAGGACGGCGAGGACATCGCGGCCGGGGCAGCCCGGGAGATGGAGGAGGAGACCGGCTGGCGCCCGGGCGAACTGCGCCCACTGATGACGGTGGAGCCGGCCAACGGCCTCATCGACGCCCGGCACCACCTCTTCTGGACGCGGGAGGCGACGTACACCGGCCCCCCGGCGGACGGCTTCGAGTCCTCGCGCCGTGAGTGGATACCGCTCAAGCTCGTGCCCGACATGATCGCGCGCGGCGAGATCCCGGCGGCCAACATGGCGGCCGGCCTGCTGATGCTGCATCACATGCAGCTGGGCTGAGCGCATACGGACATGCGAAGGGCCGGCCGGGGATGTCCCGGCCGGCCCTTCGCGTACACGTGCGGCGCCTGGCGCGTGGTCGCGGCGCCGCGGGAATTCAGCCGTACGGGTAGAAGCCCGAGCCCGTCTTGCGGCCGAGGCGGCCCGCGTCCACCATCCGCTGGAGCAGCGGGGGAGCGGCGTACAGCGGCTCCTTGTACTCGGCGTACATCGAGTCGGCGACCGAGGCCACGGTGTCCAGCCCGATCAGGTCGGCGAGCTTGAGAGGACCCATCGGGTGGGCGCAGCCCATCTCCATGCCGTTGTCGATGTCCTCGCGGCTGGCGATGCCCGACTCGAACATCCGGATCGCCGAGAGCAGATACGGGATCAGCAGGGCGTTGACGACGAAACCGGAACGGTCCTGGGCGCGGATCGCGTGCTTCTCGAGCACGTTCTGCACGACGGCTTCGGCGCGCTTTATCGTCTCGTCCGACGTTGTCAGAGCGGGGATCAGCTCGACGAGCTTCTGCACCGGGGCCGGGTTGAAGAAGTGGATGCCGATGACCTGGTCCGGCCGGGACGTCGCCACGGCGAGCTTCACCAGCGGGATGGAGGAGGTGTTCGAGGCGAGGATCGCGTCCGGCCGGGTCACCACCTGGTCGAGCACCTGGAAGATCTCGGTCTTGACCTGCTCGTTCTCCACGACGGCCTCGATGACGAGATCGCGGTCCGCGAACTCACCGAGATCGGTGGTGAAGCTGAGGCGGCCGAGTGTCTCGTCGCGCTCCTCCGCAGTGATCTTGCCGCGTTCGGCGGCCTTCGAGAGGGAGTTGTGCAGCCGGGTACGCCCTATCTCCAGGGCCTCGCCGGTGGTCTCGGCCACCATGACATCGAGGCCGCTGCGGGCGCACACCTCCGCGATGCCTGCGCCCATCTGGCCACAGCCCACCACTCCGACGCGTGCAATGTCGGCCATAGAGTCCGTCACCTCGTGCCTTTCGCTGATCTTCGTGCGGCAGTTCCCGTCTGATTCCGGTGCCCGCCTCGACCCCACGACGTTACTCCGCGATCCGGCCGAGGTGACCTGCGGGTCGGGAGGTCTTGGGGCGGGCATGATCTGCGTCACCGGCCATGATCCGGAGTGAGACCGGAGCGGTACAGGGGACAGACGAGTGAAAGGTGTGATCAATGCGGCATATGGGCCGGAGATCCTTCGCGATGGGCGCGGCCGGGATGGTGGCCGCCCTGATGACGGCGGGCGACGCGGTCGCCGGGCCCCGGCCGGGCTCCGCACGGAGGCGCCGCGGGGCGGCCCCGGGTGAACTGCGGGGTGTGTGGATCGCGACGGTGGCCAATCTGGACTGGCCCTCTGCCCCCGGCCTGACCGCCGCGGCCCAGCAGGCGGAGCTGGCCGCCCATCTGGACCGGGCGGTCGAGCTGCGGCTGAACGCGGTGTTCCTCCAGGTGCGGCCGACCGCGGACGCCCTGTGGCCCTCGCCGTACGAGCCGTGGGCGCGGTGCCTGACCGGGGTGCAGGGCCGGGACCCGGGCTGGGACCCGCTGGGGACCGCGGTGCGCGAGGCGCACGCCCGCGGTCTGGAGCTGCACGCATGGTTCAACCCGTACCGGGTCGCGAACCACACGGACCCTTCACGGCTCGTCGCCACCCACCCGGCCAGACTTCATCCGGACTGGGTACTGCCCTACGGCGGGAAGCTCTACTACAACCCGGGGCTCCCCGAGGTGAGGACGTTCGTTCAGGACGCGATGCTCGACGCGGTCAGCCGCTACGACATCGACGGGGTCCACTGGGACGACTACTTCTACCCCTACCCGGTGGCGGGCCAGGCCTTCGCCGACGACGCGGCGTACGAGGAGTACGGCGCGGACTTCCCGGACAAGGCCGCCTGGCGCCGGGACAACACCGACCGGCTCGTCAGCGGGACGGCCGAACGGATCAAGGAGCTCAAGCCGGCCGTCCGCTTCGGGATCAGCCCCTTCGGGGTGTGGCGCAACGCCGCGACCGATCCACTGGGCTCGGACACCAGGGCCGGTGTGCAGACGTACGACGACCTGCACGCCGACACCCGCAAGTGGGTGAAGGAGGGCTGGATCGACTACATCTGCCCGCAGATCTACTGGAACATCGGCTTCGCCGCCGCCGACTACGCGAAGCTGCTGCCCTGGTGGGCCGAGACGGTCCGGGGCACGGGAGTCGGTCTCTATGCGGGAGAGGCGCTCCACAAGGCCGGTGATCCCGCCCAGCCCGCCGCCTGGCAGGACCCGGCGGAACTCTCCCGCCACCTCGACCTCGCCGCCACGCACCCGGAGGTGGGCGGCCACGTCTTCTTCTCCGCGCGGCACCTGAAGGCCGACAGGATCGGGGCCATGGCCCGTGTGGTCGCCGACCACTACCAGGTGCGGACCCGCACGCCGCGCTGACCGGGGACGCGTGTGCCGGGGACGCGTGTGCCGGGGACCCGCACGGTCCCCGGCTGCACGCGCGCGGCCCGGTTACCGGTCCCGGTCCTCGGGGGCGGTGTGCTGGACGACGCTGTCGGGGCCGGGGGACATGATCGACTCATGCCCGTCCTTGAAGCGCAGGCGGAACGGGGGACTGCCCCCGTCGCCGAGCACTTCGATGATGTCTGCGACACGGTCGTGCTGTCCCACGGTCCTGCCGTGCATCAGCAGCCGGTCGCCCGCATGTGCCTCCATCGGGAGTGACCTCCTCACGGGTGGCGATCCATGTCGACAAGTCTATGACCGGACGCGGGCGCCGCCTCTCGTACGGGCCGTCCCGCGGGCTCCAGGGCGTCCTGCGGGCCTGCCCGCGCGCTGGGTGACGGCGATGCACACCAGCACGGCCACCGCCGCCACCGGAGCGGCTGCGGGCACCTCCTCGCCGAGGGCGAAGAACGACCAGACCAGGGTGAGCAACGGCTGCGCCAGCTGGAGCTGGCTCGCCCGCGCGACCCCGATCTCCGCCATGCCGCGGTACCAGACGTACAGGCCGAGGAAGGTCGACCCCGCCGCGACCCAGACCAGACCGATCACCCCGTGCGCGGTGATTCGCACCGGCTCGAAGGGCAGCGCCACGGCCGCGCCCACGATGGCGAGCGGCAGGCAGAGGAGCAGAGCCCAGCCGACGACCTGCCAGCCCGGCATGACGCCGGCGAGCCTGCCGCCCTCCGTGTATCCGGCCGCGCAGACCAGCAGTGCGCCGAACAGGTACAGATCGCCGCGGGAGAGGACCCCGCCGCTCTGCTGGACCGTGAAGGCGATCACCACGGCGGCGCCGGTGAGCGCGGCGATCCAGAAGGCGCGGGGCGGCCGGGAGCCGGTGCGCAGCGACGCGAAGAGCGCGGTCGTCAGTGGCAGCAGCCCCACCACCACGGCCGCGTGCGAAGTCGTGGAGGTCTGCAGGGCGAGCGTCGTCAGCAGGGGGAACCCGACCACGACCCCGCCCGCGACGACCGCGAGGCCGCCCCAGTGGCGGCGGTCCGGCAACGGGACGCGGCCCGCGAGCAGGAAGCTGCCGACGATCAGCGCGGCGAGCACGCTGCGCAGCGCGACCAGGGACCAGGGGCCGAAGCTCTCCAGCCCCCACGCGGTGGACGGAAAGGTCAGTGAGAAGGCGAGGACGCCGAGTCCGGCGAGCAGGACGCCGCCACGGCCCGTGTGCCGGCCGACCGCTATCGTGGTGGGCGCAATAGCGCTATCCTGTGCTGTCATGCATGAGCGTAGCAGTGTGGCCGAGCTGGTGAGTTCCCTGCGCGAGGAACTCAACCGCTACTCACCCGGTGGAAAGCTCCCATCGAGCCGAGCTCTCGTCGAGCGCTTCCGGGTGAGTCCCGTGACCGTCTCCCGGGCCGTCGCGCAGCTCGCCGCCGAAGGCCTGGTCGTCACCCGGCCCGGCTCGGGAGCCTTCCGGGCCGAGGACCGCACCGACGTTCCCGCACCGGGTGACACGTCCTGGCAGGAGGTCTCGCTCAGCGGCGACAGCGGACCGGAGGTCGTACCGCGCACCGTCGACGCCTCCGGAGTGCTGGTCACGCTCGCCGCGCCGCGGCCCGGAGTCATCGAGTTCAACGGCGGTTACCTCCACACCTCGCTCCAGCCCGAGCGAGCCATGTCCGACGCGCTGGCCCGGGCCGGCCGCCGCCCCGGAGCGTGGGGGAGACCGCCCACCGACGGCCTGAGCGAGCTCCGCGCCTGGTTCGCCCGCGAGATCGGCGGCACGCTCACCGGCGCCGACGTCCTGATCACCGCGGGCGGCCAGAGCGCGCTGGCCACCGCACTGCGGGCCCTCGCGCCGCCCGGGGCCCCCGTTCTCGTCGAATCCCCCACCTATCCCGGCATGCTGGCCGCCGCCCGTGCCACCGGGCTGAGGCCGGTGCCCGTGCCGGTGGACACCGACGGCGTACGCCCCGACCTGCTCGCCGCCGCTTTCCGCGCCACCGGGGCGCGGCTCTTCGTCTGCCAGCCGCTCTTCCAGAACCCGACCGGCGCGGTACTCGGACCGGACCGGCGTGCGCAGATCGTACGGACCGCCCGGGAGGCGGGCGCCTTCGTCGTCGAGGACGACTTCGCCCGCCGCCTCGCCCACGCGGACTCCGGCCCGCTGCCCGAACCTCTGGTCGCACACGACCGGGACGGTGTCGTCGTCCACGTCCGCTCCCTCACCAAGGTCACCTCGCCGAGCCTGCGCGTCGGCGCGCTGGCGGCCCGCGGTCCTGTCCTGGAGCGCCTGCGGGCCATCCAGGTCGTCGACAGCTTCTTCGTGCCCCGCCCGCTCCAGGAGGCCGCACTCGAACTCGTCGGCTCACCGGCCTGGGGGCGTCATCTGCGTGCGGTGGCCGCCGAGCTCGGCAGCCGCCGCACCGCGATCACCGCCGCGGTCCGGAGCCGGCTGCCCGAACTCGCGCTGCCCCACGTGCCGTCGGGCGGAGGCAGCCTCTGGCTCAGGCTCCCCGGGCCGGGGGCCGAGGAGCCCGCCCTGGTCTCCGCCGCCCTGCGGGCCGGCGTCGCCGTCGCCCCCGGCCGCCCGTACCACTGCGCCGAGCCCCCGGCCGGTCACATCCGGCTGAGCTTCGCCGCGGTCGCCGGCCCCGTGGAGATCGCCGAGGGCGTACGGAGACTGCGCACAGCGTGCGACGAGCTGTTCGACCGCCAGGGCCCGACGGATAGCCTGCGCGCATGACCGACACAGACGCCTCAGCAGCCACCGCCTCCTCTGCCGACGCCTCCTCCGCAGGTGCCTGCGGGCAGCGGTACGAGATCTCCAGCGACCCCTCCCGGCTGGACCCCGCCCGCATTCACCAATGGCTCTCCACGGACGCCTACTGGGCCCTGGGCCGCAGTCGTGAGCAGCAGGACCGTGCGCTGGCCGGATCCCTCAACTTCGGCGCGTACGACGTCGCCTCGGGCGAACAGGTCGCCCTCGCCCGGGTGGTGACCGACCACGCCTCGTTCGCCTGGATCTGCGACGTGTACGTCGACCGGGCGGCCCGCGGCAACGGAATCGGCACCCGGCTCGTCACCGAGATCCGGGACCGGCTGGCGCCGACGGGCGTGCGCAGGTTCCTCCTCGCCACGGACGACGCGCACGGGGTCTACGCGAAGGTCGGCTTCATGCCGCTCGAAGCACCGGGAAAGTGGATGTGCCTCCAGGTGGGCTGACCGGAAGCGCTTGTGTCCGCCGGACGCCGCCCTCTTGACCGGCGCGGCGTTCGGCTCCACGATCGCGCCCATGAGTGTTCGTGTCTCCCTGGTCGCAGCAGCGCGCAGCTCCGCCCTGCTCGCCGAGCGTTTCGACGACGACCGGCCGCTCGACCACACGGGCTGGCACGAGGTGCAGCTCGCCGCACACGCCCTGGTGTCGCTCGGCGCGGCCGAGCTGCGCTACTGCTCGCCCACACCGCGCAGCCGCGCCACCGGCGACGCCCTCGGCTTCGCGCCCATGGCCCAGCCCGCGCTCCGCGACTGCGACATGGGCCGCTGGCGCGGCCTGACCCTCGCGGACGTGGCCGCCCGGGAGCCCGCGTCCGTCGACGCCTGGCTCGCCGACCCGCGATCCGCCCCGCACGGCGGCGAACCGCTGCTCGCCTTCATCTCCCGGATAGGCGGCTGGCTCGACACCCGTCCGGCGTGCGACGGTTTCATCGTCGCCGTCGCCGAACCCGCCGTCGTCCGGGCCGCCCTCGTCTACGCGCTCAAAGCTCCGCCGTCGACGTACTGGAACGTCGACGTCCGCCCGCTCTCCACCCTCACGCTCACCGGGATGCCCGGCCGCTGGAGCCTGAGCCTCGAAGCGCTTCGGCGCTGACGGCTCCCCTCGATCGGAGGAACCCGGAGTTCGGCTTCTTCCCGCCAGTCCGACCAGTCGGTACGGTGAGGGCTCCCGAGACGAGGAGTGATCCGTGCCGCACTTCCATGGCCACTGCGACGACCGGTTCGCGGCGGTGCGCGACGCGTTCGCGGCGAATTTCGAGCAGCGTGACGAACTGGGCGCGGCCGTCACCGTCCTCGTCGACGGTTCCCCGGCGGTAGACCTCTGGGGTGGCTGGGCGGACAAGGACCGGACCCGTCCGTGGGAGCGGGACACCGTGGTCAACGTGTGGTCCACGACGAAGGGCCCGACCGCGCTCTGCGCCCACATCCTCGTCGACCGCGGCCTCCTCGACCTGGACGCTCCCGTAGCCACGTACTGGCCCGAATTCGCCGCCGCCGGCAAGGAGTCCGTGCCCGTACGCCATCTGCTCTCGCACCGGTCGGGCGTCGCGGGCCTGCGGGATCCGCACACCCTGGCCGAGCTGTACGACTGGGAGCTGACGACGGCCCGCCTCGCCGCGACCGAACCGTGGTGGGAGCCGGGCACCCGCTCCGGATATCACGCCATCTCGTACGGATTCCTCATCGGCGAGGTCGTCCGCCGGATCACCGGCCTGCTGCCCGGGGAGTTCCTGCGGCAGGAGATCACGGGCCCGCTGGACATCGACTTCACCATCGGTTTCCCGGAGGAGGACGCCCACCGGGTCGCCGAGCTCGTCCAGCCGAAGACCGTCTCGCGTGAACAGGCCGCGCTCTTCGCCCGGATGGAGCCGGTGGCCATCGCCTCACTGCTCAACCCCGGTACGGGCACGGCCGCCGCCAACACCCCCGAGTGGCGGGCCGCCGAGATCCCCGCCGCGAACGGCCACGGAACGGCCCGCGCGGTCGCCGCGCTCTACGGCATCCTCGCCGGACGGGGCAGCGTCGACGGCCGTCGGATCCTCTCCGAGAAGGCCGCGGAAAGGGTCCGTGAGGGGCAGGGCAGCTGCCGGGACCTGGTCCTCGGCGCGGGCTTCGCCCACGACACCGAGCTGGGCCTCGGCCTCTGGCTGAGCGGCGAGAACGCCTCCTACGGTCCCAACCCGCGTGCCGTCGGGCACGACGGGGCGGGCGGTTCCTGCGGATTCGCCGACCCGGAGGCCGGCATCTCGCTCGGCTACGTCATGAACCGCATGGGCGCGAACATCGCCGACGACCCACGCAAGATGGCGCTGATCGACGCGGTGTACGCGTCCCTCTGACCGGGCGGACGGGGCGGACGACGTGCCCCGCTCCCGGCCGCGGGCGGCGTCCGGTCAGTAGCCGGCCGGGCGCACCAGCCCCGACTCGTACGCGAACACCGCGGCCTGCGTCCGGTCGCGCAGGCCCAGTTTCACCAGGATCCGGCTCACATGGGTCTTCACGGTCTGCTCCGCCACGACCAGCCGCCCGGCGATCTCCGCGTTGGACAGCCCTTGCGCGACGAGGAACAGGACCTCGGTCTCGCGTTCCGTGAGATCACCGACGCGGTCCCTGCTCGGGGCGCGCGGCGCGGTGCTCACCCGGGAGAACTCGGCGATCAGACGCTTGGTGATGTTCGGGGCGAGCAGCGCGTCGCCGGCCGCCACCACCCGTACCGCCCGCGCGAGTTCGGCCGCCGACGCGTCCTTCAGCAGGAAACCGGAGGCGCCCGCGCGCAGCGCCTCGTACACGTACTCGTCGAGGTCGAAGGTGGTCAGGACGAGGACCTTGACGGTGGCGCCCGGCGCTTCGGTGATGCGGCGGGTGGCGTCGATCCCGCCGAGACGCGGCATCCGTATGTCCATCAGGACGACGTCGGGAGCCAGTGCGGCGACCTTCTCCACCGCGTCGAGACCATCCACCGCCTGGCCGACGACCTCGATGCCGGGCTCGGCGTTCAGCAGCACCGTGAAGCCCTGACGCACCATCATCTGGTCGTCGGCGATCAGCACGCGGATGGTCATGCGGGTTCCTCCAGGGGAAGTGTCGCCACTACTTCGTAACCCCCGCCGGGGGTGGGGCCGTGGGTGAGTTCGCCGCCCAGCATGGCGGTCCGTTCGTTCATTCCGAGCAGCCCGTGGCCGACGCCTGCGGACCGTGCGGGCGGGGTGTCCGGGGCGGAGTTGGTGACCCGGACCGTGACGGCCGCCCTGTGGTAGCCGACCTCCACCCGGGCGCGTGCCCCCGGGGCGTGCCGCATCACGTTGCTGAGCGCCTCCTGCACGATGCGGAACGCCGACAGCTCGACGCCGGGCGGCAACGGCCGCCGGGTGCCGGCCGTTTCCGTGGTGACGGTGATGCCGGCCCCCCGTACCTTCCCGACCAGTTCGGGAAGCATGTCGAGGGTGGGCTGCGGGGCGTGCCGTACGCCGTCCGCGAGGGCGTCCTCCGAGCGCAGTACGCCGAGCACGCGGCGCAGTTCGGCGAGTGCCTCGACGGCGTTCTCCCGGATGCCCGCGAGGTTCTCCTTGAGCTCGTCCGACGGGTTCTCCACCAGGTGCGGGGCTACCTGGGCCTGGATGGAGATCACGGACATGTGGTGGGCGACCACGTCGTGCAGCTCGCGTGCGATCCGGTTGCGCTCCTCCAGGAGCGTGCGCCGGGCCCGTTCCTCCTCCGTCAGCTCCGACTGCTCCACCAACTGGGTGCGGGCCACCCGCAGGGCCCGCAGCGCGCTGCCGACCACGACGGCCGCGACGGCGACGAGGGCGGCGCGGTCGAGGGCGTAGTTGTGGGCCTGCGTGGCGAACGAGCTGGCGGCAAGCCCCGTCAGGAGACTGACCACCAGCGCGGTGACCGCGCGGCGTGGCTGGACCCGGAGTGCCAACAGAAACAACGCCCCGCTCTGCAGGGCGATTTCGGGCGTGGTCCACGGGAACAGCGCGTCTGGCCTCAGCACCGGCTCGGCGAGCCGCACGCTGACGACCATGAGCCCGAGCGACGCCCACCAGGCGTACAGCGGCCGGGACATACCGGTGATCAGCGCCACCGACTGGAGCACGGCGAGGAGAACCGCGTACAGGGGGATGCCGGAGCCGTCCGGTATCAGGTCGTACACATGGAACAGCGTGATCGCCGACGCGACGATCGCCAGCAGCATTCCGAACACCGGCCGCCATATCGGTGCGCCCGGCCGGCCCGGTGGCGGTACCGGATCGACGGGCGAGGTCCACAGATCCTCGCGCAGCGTGCGCGGCAGCCTCCGCAGAGCGGCCGCCAGCCGTCGCCCGGCCGCCCCGGCCCCCGCCCACCCCGTCATGTTCTCCACCTTAAGCACGTCGCGACTCCTGGATCCGGGCGGGGGAACTCTTCCGTACGACGGTCGATCTGCTGTTCCGCCGCTGCTCGTACGCACCGAAGGCGTGCCGGAGCGCCAGCAACACCAGGGCGAAGACCGGCAGCCAGGCCAGCCGTGCCAGGACCCAGACCGGGCCGTCGGGCACGGTGTGCAGACCGGGCAACGGGCCGCCGGCGAACAGGACGGTCGAGGTGACCACGATCATCGCGGTCTGGTGCCACAGGAACACGGTCATCGCGGACAGGTTCACCAGCGCCACGGCCGCCCAGACGGCGGGACGCGCCAGGACCCGGCGCAGCGGTCCGAGCAGCAGCAGAGCCGCTCCGCACTGGGCGAGGCCGAAGGTGACGACCGCGAGCGTCGGAGGATCGAGGTTGGACAGCTCGCCGCCCGGCACCCCGACCATGGACGCCGGATAGCCGGCGAACAGGACGAGCCCTGCGGTGGCCGCCGCGCCCCCGAGCAGCAACGCCCAACCGGTCCGGCGGCTGCGCAGCCCGCCCCGCGCCCAAGCGGCGCCCAGGCAGTACGGGACCAGCCAGCCCGCCGCCACGTTGACCCGGCCGAGGGCGGCCGGGCCGTCGAGGCCCAGGCGGATCAGGTCGACGTGGAGGACCGCGGCGAGCGGCCACAGCGCATGCAGCCGCGCCACGAGCGGGGTCGCCGCCGTCAGCGCCGCGAAGACCAGCAGGAACCACAGGGGCGACCACACCAGCTTGCCCAGCGCGCGCACGGTGCCCTGGTCCACCCCGGAGGCCAGCATCACGCACGCCGCCACGGCCCACACCACCAGGACCACGGCGACCGGCCGGAACAGCCGCCCCATCCGGGCCCGCAGCCACACGCCGTAGGACTCGCCCCTCGCCCGGGCGGAGGCATAACCCTTCGCTCCCACGTGCCCGCCCACCAGGAAGAAGACCGCGAGCGTCTGGAACACCCAGGACACCGGGGTGAACTGCGGCATGTACTGGAGCGGACTCGCCCCGTGCACCGTGCCGCTGTCGGCGACCAGAGCCGTCACCAGCCAGTGGCCGCACACCACGCCCAGGATGGCGAGGCCGCGCAGGGCGTCGAGCGCACGGTCGCGGTCCGGAGGCGTCGCGGACTCGATGCGCCGCACGAGCTCACGCACGACGGCCCGCCGTCCCCGCGACGATCCGGCCGATGCTGCGCAGCGAGACGGAACCGGGCTTCAGGTAGTCGCTGTGCCCGCCGTCGCCCGCGTCGAAGACCTCGGCGCCGAACTCCGGCGAGACCGGGTCGGTACCGAACCCGACCGTCACGAACGGCAGTCGCACCCGTATGTGCGGTACGTCCGCGATCCAGTCGTCACCGCTCCGGCCGGCCCGGACGGTGGCCCGGGTGTGCAGCGCGGCGGCGCTGTCGGCACCGGTGCCGGGACTGCCGTACAGCACGATCTCCGCGACATCGAGTCCGGACGCCGCCCTGGCGCAGACGACGGAACCGTAGGAGTGGCAGAGCACGGAGACCCGGGCGGGGGGCCGTGCCGCACCCAACTCCCGTACGAAGGAGGTCAGTTGAGGTGCCGCTTCGACGGCACGCGCCGACGTCAGCGCCCCGGGGCTCACCGTGACCGGTGTCCGGTACCCGAGCCAGGCGACGACGGCCGACCCGCTGCCGAGCTCCCGGAGGAGCGCCTCGGCATCGCGCCGTAAACGCCAGTAGTGGTCGAGGTCGACGCCGGCTCCCGGTACCAGTACGGCGATCCGTCCGGCCCGGGACAGATCCCCGA
The DNA here is from genome assembly GCF_045207585.1 of Streptomyces sp. NBC_00887. NCBI lineage: Bacteria > Bacillati > Actinomycetota > Actinomycetes > Kitasatosporales > Streptomycetaceae > Streptomyces > Streptomyces sp. NBC_00887. Next base: position 1,469,138 of record NZ_CP108788.1, on the reverse strand, counting down.
AGACCTCGGCGCTGCGGCCGCCGTCGCGCCCGTCGAACGCGAGGAAGTGCCGGGCGGACCTGGCCATGTCCCGCAGCGAGGCGGCGCGTTGCCGGTCCCCGTTCCGGGCGGCCATGTGCTCGGCGGCCCGGATGCCGTCACGGTTCGCCGCGTACCGCGCCGCCAGCGCGCCAGGGGCCGTGGTGCCCAGCGGGCCGAGGGCCGCAGGGGCGGGTGCCGGAACAGCGGCGGGGCGGGCCGCCCCCGACACCGGCAGTGCCACGGACGCGGTGACGAGCGCGGAGAGCAACGCGCGACGCAAACGGCTGCTGCGTGGGCGGGACGCCATGGGTGGTCCTTCCGTACCGGATGTGCCTGATGAATCCGGTACCGAAGCTATGGACCGCCCCGTGTGGTCGGCGTCCCGCTGAGGAGCGCACCTGTCACGTAGCTCTGGAGTACTACGAGTAGGGGGTGCCCCGCCTCCGATGCCCGCTACGGGCGACGCCGGGGCTTGCCGCGCTTGCCGCCGCCGGACGCGCCCCGGGGGCTCTTGCCCGTCGCCTTGCCGGCTGCGGGCTTGCGCGGTGCGCCGCCCTTCTTCTCCGGGCGCTTGGCCTTCGGCTGCGGGGGTGTCGGGGGGCGGCCCCGGGTGCTGTTCACGGTCCGCCCGCGGACGATCCCGATGAACTCCTCCACCAGGTCGGTGGTCCTCTCCTCCGGCCAGGACAGGGCGATGCGCGACTCGGGTACGTCCGAGAGCGGCCGGTAGGTGAGGTCCTTGCGGTGGTACAGACGGGCCAGCGACTGCGGGACGACGAGCAGCCCCACCCCCGCCGCCACCAGCTCGACGGCGTCCTCCGTCGTCGCGGGGCGCTCGAGCGCGGGCCGGCCAGGCGGACGCTCCCACTCCAGGGTGTCGTCGAGGGGGTGCAGCACGATCTCGTCGGCGAGATCCGCGGCCGACACCTCGTCGACGGCCGCCACGAGGTGGTCCTTGGGGACCACGACCACGGTCGTCTCGGTGTAGAGGGGGATCGCGCTCAGATCCGTACGGTCCACCGGGAGGCGTACGAAACCGGCGTCGGCGTCGCCGCCGCGCAGCACACCGGCCGCCTCGGCCGCGGGGACGCCCACGAGGATCAGCGGGACGCCGGGCAGCCGCTCGTTCCAGATCCGCACCCATTTGGTCGGGGTCACGCCCGGGACGTAGGCGAGCCGGAACGAAGAGGGGGTTTCCGAGCCTGTCACTCCGCCAGGTTACCGGCCGTGGTCGGAGGCGGCGCACATGCTCGATACCCTGGACACCATGACGTCGCACCAGACCACCCAGACAATGAAGCCCGCCACCGCGGCGAAGAAGCTGGGTGTGTACCTCGAAGCCACCCCCGCCGAGTTCCAGGAGGGCGTCGTCTCGCGCAGCGAGCTGAACGCACTCCAGGCCGATCCGCCCGAGTGGCTGCAGGAGCTGCGGCGCAACGGTCCGCACCCCCGGCCCGTGGTCGCTTCGAAGCTGGGCATCTCCATCGCCGGCCTCGCGCGGGGCGGAGTCACCGAGCCGCTCACCACCGAGCAGATCGACGCGCTCAAGGACGAGAGCCCCGAGTGGCTGCAGAAGGAGCGCGCCACCCAGGCCGAGGTCCGCAAGGAAGCGATCCGCATCAAGGAGAAGAACGCGGCGCGGTCCGAGGAGTCCGGCGACCCGCGTTCCTGACGCGTGCGGGGGCGGTGAGGGCGCGGTGACGGCCGCCGGGTCTCCCGGGTCCGTCAGGGTCTCGAAGCGGTGAGGAACCCGGCCGCCCCGCTCTACGCCCCGGTGTAGGCAGCGATCGTCGCCGCCGTCGTGGCCGCCACGACCTCCGGGTCCGCGCCCGACGCGGCGTACGCGGCGCCCCACTCGTTGCCGGAGCGCGCCATGACCGACTTCGCCTCGGGCGTGGACTGCCAGGCGGCCGCTTCCTCGCCGAACCCCGGCTCCGGCCCGAACAGCGGCGCCGGTGAGCGGTCAGCCGCCGTGGAGGCCCCACTGGTCGAGGCTGCCGTAGACGTGAGCCTCCAGGCATTGAGGTGCGTCAAGGCCTACGGCCTCGCCACGGTAGAGGGCGATGAGCGAGTCCTTGCCCCGCCACCAGGTGTCGGTCAGGCCCTGCACTTCAGGCACCTGCTCGTAACCGTCGAGGTCCAGTGAGTCGACGGCCTTGCCGGTGGTCCTCGTGATGGTCTTGGCCCAGCGCCTCGCGTGGGCGGCCAGCGCCAGCGATTCCACCCAGCCGTCCGCACTGGCATGCAGCGGCGCCCAATGGGAGCCGTGGATCCCGAACTCGCCACCGGGGCCGATCATGAAGCCGTAGGCCATGGACACCCGACAGTCCCCGGCCGGAATCCACCAGCCCTCCGCGGCCGAGCCCTCGGGGACGTCCGCGTCCAGGATGCGCGGGCCGCTCTCGTAGAACGGGGCCGGCGGCAGCGCGAGACCGCCCCAGCGGTTCTGGAAGGCCGCGACCCGGTCGATCTCTGCGGCCGGGATGCCGTGCCTGAGCCACGTGTCGCGATGGCGCCCGATGCACTGCCGAGGAACGCGGATGCCCTCCACCTCTACGAACCTCTTGGCCCTGCGGGTCAAACCGTCAGGAGCGACCGGGATCGGCGACAGGGGAGTGGCGGCCGTCATGGTGCCGGAGTCTAGTGGCGGGGTCCGGCAGCGCATCGGGCGGCAGTCCCGCCCGCAGTCCTACGGGCCAGGAATCGCGCTCAGGGGCCAACTCGTGAGCTCAAGGGCCAACTATCGCGCTCAGTCACCATCAAGACGACGCTCAATCAGCAAATCTTTGCATAAAAGTGCAGGCCAGCGTATAGTCATGCCATCGACGAGGAGGCATTTCGATGGTGGTACGTGCGGCAGTGGCTGGAGCGAGCGGATATGCCGGCGGGGAACTGCTCCGCCTGCTCCTCACCCACCCACAGGTCGAGATCGGCGCCCTCACCGGCCACTCCAACGCCGGACAGAAGCTCGGCGCACTGCAACCGCACCTGAGGCCGCTGGCCGACCGCGTGCTCCAGCCGACCACGGCCGAGGTGCTCGCCGGGCACGAGGTCGTCTTCCTGGCCCTGCCGCACGGGCAGTCGGCCGCCGTCGCCGAGCAGCTCGGCGACGAGGTGCTCGTCGTCGACATGGGCGCCGACTTCCGGCTGAAGGACGCCGCCGACTGGGAGAAATTCTACAACTCGCCGCACGCGGGCACCTGGCCGTACGGCCTGCCCGAGCTGCCCGGAGCCCGCAGCGCGCTGGAGGGGTCCAAGCGCATCGCGGTGCCCGGCTGCTACCCGACCGCCGTCTCCCTCGCGCTCTTCCCGGCGTACGCGGCCCAGCTCGCCGAACCGGAGGCCGTCGTCGTCGCCGCCTCCGGCACCTCGGGGGCGGGAAAGGCCGCCAAGCCGCACCTCCTGGGCTCCGAGGTCATGGGCAACATGTCCCCGTACGGCGTCGGCGGAGTCCACCGGCACACGCCCGAGATGATCCAGAACCTCAGTGCGGCAGCCGGTGAGCCGGTCACCGTGTCCTTCACACCGACCCTCGCGCCCATGCCCCGCGGCATCCTCGCCACGTGCAGCGCGAAGGCGAAGCCGGGCGTGAGCACGGAGTCCCTCCGCGCCGCCTACGAGAAGGCCTTCGCGGACGAGCCGTTCGTCGACCTGCTGCCCGAGGGGCAGTGGCCCGCCACCGCGGCCGTGTACGGATCCAACGCCGTCCAGATCCAGGTCGCCCACGACGAGGCAGCCGGCCGGATCATCGTGATCAGCGCCATCGACAACCTCGCCAAGGGCACCGCGTCCGGAGCCCTGCAGAGCATGAACATCGCACTCGGGCTGCCCGAGGACACAGGTCTTTCCACCATCGGAGTCGCACCGTGAGCGACGCACGCGCAGCCGCCGGGCTGCGGGAGACGACGAGGACCGCGCCGCCGCGCAGCGCCGGCGGAGCAGCGAACGAGGAGATGCAGTGAGCGTCACGGCAGCCAAGGGATTCACGGCGGCGGGCATCGCCGCCGGAATCAAGGAGAGCGGCGGTCCGGACCTGGCCCTCGTGGTCAACAACGGGCCCGGTCGCGCCGCCGCGGGCGTCTTCACCTCCAACCGCGTCAGGGCCGCACCCGTCCTCTGGTCGGAGCAGGTCCTCAAGGGTGGCGAAGTGACCGCCGTCGTCCTCAACTCCGGTGGTGCCAACGCCTGTACGGGCCCCAAGGGCTTCCAGGACACGCACGCGACCGCAGAGAAGGCCGCCGAGGTCCTCACCGGTCACAGCGCGGGCGAGATCGCGGTCGCGTCGACCGGACTGATCGGCCTGCTGCTCCCCATGGACAGGCTCCTGCCCGGCATCGAGAAGGCCGCGGCGGCGTTGAGCGAGCACGGCGGTGAGAAGGCCGCCATCGCCATCAAGACAACCGACACCGTGCACAAGACCGCGGTCGCGGGCGGCGCGGGCTGGACCGTCGGCGGAATGGCCAAGGGCGCCGGCATGCTCGCCCCCGGCCTCGCCACCATGCTGGTCGTCCTGACCACCGACGCCGACGTGGACGCCGCAGGTCTCGACTCCGCGCTGCGCGACGCGACCCGGACCACCTTCGACCGGGTCGACTCCGACGGCTGCATGTCGACCAACGACACCGTGCTGCTGCTCGCCTCGGGCGCGAGCGGAATCTCCCCGGGGCAGGCCGAGTTCGCCGCTGTCGTCCAGACCGTCTGCGCCGACCTCGCACGCCAGTTGATCGGTGACGCCGAGGGCGCTTCCAAGGACATCCGGATCGAGGTCGTCAACGCCGCGACCGAGGACGACGCCGTCGAGGTGGGCCGCAGCATCGCCCGCAACAACCTCCTCAAGTGCGCCATCCACGGGGAGGACCCCAACTGGGGCCGTGTCCTGTCCGCCATCGGTACCACGAAGGCCGCCTTCGACCCCGATCAGCTGAACGTCGCGATCAACGACGTGTGGGTCTGCAGGAACGGCTGTGTCGGCGAGGACCGCGACCTCGTCGACATGCGCTACCGGGAGGTCAAGATCACCGCCGACCTCGCCGCCGGCACCGAGACGGCCGTCATCTGGGCCAACGACCTCACCGCCGAGTACGTCCACGAGAACAGCGCGTACAGCTCATGAGTGCCGCGAGGAAGCACACGGCGCTGCCGAAGGCGCAGATCCTCATCGAGGCGCTGCCCTGGCTGACCCGGCACAACGGAAAGACCGTCGTCATCAAGTTCGGCGGCAACGCCATGATCGACGAGGAGCTGAAGGCCGCGTTCGCCCAGGACGTCGTCTTCCTGCGGCACGCCGGTCTCAAGCCCGTCGTCGTGCACGGCGGCGGTCCGCAGATCAGTGCCCAGCTCGACAAGCAGGGCCTGGTCAGTGAGTTCAAGGCCGGTCTCCGCGTCACCACGCCCGAGGCCATGGACGTCGTACGCATGGTGCTGGCCGGCCAGGTCCAGCGCGAGCTCGTCGGCCTCCTCAACCAGCACGGCCCGCTCGCCGTCGGCATGACCGGCGAGGACGCCCACACCATCACCGCCACCCAGCACCGCCCGATGATCGACGGCGAGTCCGTCGACATCGGCAGGGTCGGCGAGATCACCGCCATTGACACCGGAGCCATCCAGGCGCTGCTGGACGACGGCCGGATCCCGGTCATCTCCTCCATCGCGCGCTCCGCCGAGGACAACCACGTCTACAACGTCAACGCCGACACCGCCGCCGCGGCCCTCGCGGCCGCGCTCAACGCCGAGACGCTGATGGTCCTCACCGATGTCGAGGGCCTCTACGAGGACTGGCCCCACAGCGACGACGTGATCAGCCGGCTCACCGCCACCGAGCTGGAGAAGCTGCTGCCCGATCTCTCCAGCGGCATGGTGCCCAAGATGCAGGGCTGCCTGCACGCAGTGCGCAACGGCGTCGAGACCGCCCGCGTCATCGACGGCCGGGTCCAGCACTCGATCCTGCTGGAGATCTTCACCGACGAGGGAATCGGCACGATGGTCGTGCCCGACACGCAGGACGGCGCACCGGTCGGCCCACACAACGACGTACACATCGAGCCGCAGCCGCACGCGCAGGGGGAGTCATGAGCAACGAGCAGTTCTCGCAGCGCTGGCAGACGGCGCTGATGGACAACTACGGAACACCGCAGCTGTCCCTGGTCCGCGGCGCGGGCGCCCGTGTGTGGGACGCCGACGGCACCGAATATCTCGACTTCGTCGGCGGTATCGCGGTGAACGCCCTCGGCCACGCGCACCCGGCCGTCGTCGAGGCCGTCTCCGCCCAGGCCGCCTCACTCGGCCACGTCTCCAACCTCTTCATCGCCGAACCGCCCATCGCGCTCGCGGAGCGCCTGCTTCAGCTCTTCGGCCGGACGGGCAAGGTCTACTTCTCCAACTCCGGCGCCGAGGCGAACGAGGCCGCCTTCAAGATCGGCCGGCTCACCGGGCGCAGCCACATGGTCGCGACCGACGGCGGATTCCACGGCCGGACCATGGGCGCGCTCGCCCTGACCGGCCAGCCCAGGAAGCGCGAGCCCTTCGTGCCGCTGCCCGGCGACGTCACCCACGTGCCGTACGGCGACGTCGAGGCGCTCCGCGCCGCGGTGACGACCGACACGGCCCTCCTGATCATCGAGCCCATCCAGGGTGAGAACGGTGTCGTCGTACCGCCCAAGGGCTATCTGGAGGCCGCCCGGGAGATCACCCGGGCCACCGGCACACTGCTGGTCCTGGACGAGGTGCAGACCGGGATCGGCCGCTGCGGCCACTGGTTCGAGTACCAGGCCCACCAGGGCGTCGAGCCCGACCTCGTCACCCTCGCCAAGGGCCTCGGCGGAGGGCTGCCGATCGGCGCGACCGTAGCGTTCGGCGCGGCGGCCGACCTGCTGAAGCCCGGCCAGCACGGCACGACGTTCGGCGGCAACCCGGTCGCCTGCGCCGCCGGTCTCGCCGTTCTGGACACCCTGGCCGCCGACGGCGCCCTGGACGACGTGAAGCGGCTCGGCGAGAAGATCAGGGACGGTGTGGAGGGGCTGGGTCACCCGTTGGTCTCCCACGTCCGCGGCTCCGGCCTGCTGCTGGGCATCGTGCTCACCGGGCCCTTCGCACCGCAGGTGCAGAAGGCGGCCCAGGAAGCCGGACTCCTGGTGAACGCTCCCGCCCCCGATGTCGTGCGGCTCATGCCGCCACTGATCATCGGCGACGCCGAGGTGGACGCGTTCCTGCGCATTCTGCCCGGAGCTCTCGACGCGGCCCACGGGGACGGACGATCCGGAGAATGAGGCGACGACGATGACCGAGGCGCAGGAATCCGAGCACGGCGGGCCGTCGGTGCCACAGACCCGCACCGCCCGCCACCGACGGATCGTGGACATCCTGAACCGGCAGCCGGTGCGCTCACAGAGCCAGTTGGCCAGGCTGCTGGCCGACGACGGGCTGAGCGTCACCCAGGCGACGCTCTCCCGGGACCTGGACGAGCTCGGCGCGGTGAAGATCCGCAACACCGGAGGCGAGCTGATCTACGCGGTGCCCAGTGAGGGCGGTTTCCGTACCCCGCAGGCACCGCTCGGCGGGTCCGCGAAGGAGGAACGGATGCGCAGGCTCTCCTCCGAGCTGCTCATCTCGGCGGAGGCCTCGGCCAACCTCGTGGTGCTGCGTACGCCGCCGGGCGCCGCCCAGTTCCTCGCCTCGGCCATCGACCAGGCCGAACTGCAGGCGATCCTCGGCACGATCGCGGGTGACGACACGCTGATGCTGATCAGCCGTGACCCGAACGGCGGCCAGGCGCTGGCCGACCACCTGCTGCGGCTCGCCCAGAACGAGCGCTGAGCGGCGGCCCGTCAGTAGCGCGTGATCGCGGTCGGGCCGGACTCGGTCCCGACCGCGATATGCGGACGCCGCGCCGGCTCCGCCCAGGCCAGGATCCGGTCCATGTCGGCGGCCGGCACGGAGACACAACCCGCTGTCGCCCCCTTGCCGTTGACGTGGAGGAAGATCCCGGCACCCCGGCCCCGTACCGGCCGGTGGTAGTTGAAGCCGATCACGAGCGCACGCGCGTACTGCGTCCCGTACGTCACCAGATGTTCGGCCTCGTCCGCCCGGCAGTCCGCCGACAGCGGCTCCACCCAGCGGTTGTACGCGCGCGACGCGTTGTCCTGGCACCACCACGAGCGCTCGTTGACCAGGCGGTACGGATAGCGGGTCCCGGCCGGGGCGGCAGCGACGCCGAAGGCGTACGGCAGGTCGTACAGGCCGGTGGGCGTGGTGTTCGTGCCCTGCGTACGCGCGGCACCCTCGGTCAGTCCGTTCGCCCCGAAGCGGGCAGGTGCGGAACCCGCACGGACCCATGTACCCGACCGCCGGTCCCACCACGTGACCGTGCCCGTGGTGGAGTCCGTGCCCGGGGCCTCGGCGGTGATCAGTTGGCTGCCGCCGCCCGTGTCGGCCAGCCGTTCAGGGAGGGGTGCCGGTTCTGCCGGCCGGGCCGCGAGGGACGCCAGTGCCAGCAGAACCGACACGGTCACCAGGGATCTGCGCATGTTCCGGACCGTACGGCCCGCGGCGGCGCGGCCCCACCGCGCCTGCTCCGTACGGCCCAGCGCCTCACCCCGCGGACGGCGCCGGCAGGGCGGGCAGCGGCAGGGGAAGACCCGGCAGCCCGTCGATGCTGGTCGCGATGTGCTCCTTCTTCCCGAAGTACGCGCTCAGGCTGGCGTCGTCCTCCCGCCTGAAGCGGTCGGCGTGCAGGGAGCGGTCCTCGTCGTACGCCATGAAGGGCACCCCGTATCCGCAGCTGTCCCGGATCAGTTCGGCCGTCACCACGATGATCGCGCGCAGGCCGTGCGAAGCCGGGTCGACCGAGGGGAAGTGGCCGAGCAGGGCAGGGAACCGCGGATCGTCGCGGAAGACCGGCTCACCGCGGCCGTGCACACGCACGATGTTCGGCGGCCCCTGGAAGGCACACCACATCAGCGTGATGCGTCCGTTCTCGCGCAGGTGGGCGACGGTCTCGGCGGTGCTCCCCGCGAAGTCGAGGTAGGCGACGGTCCGTTCGTCGACGACGGCGAATGAACCGCTGACGCCCTTGGGGGAGAGGTTCACCGTGCCATCGGCGTCCAGAGGGGAGGTGGCGGTGAAGAAGATGTGCTGCTCCTCGATGAAGGTCCGCAGCCGTCCGTCGATACGCTCGTACGTTTTTCCCATGAAGTGAAGTATCCGTCGCCGGACGACTCGCCCGTAATGCTTCTCATCCACCGGAACTGAAGGGCGGCAGCGGCTCGTAGCGGGCACGCTGCGCCTCGTGGGCGACCTCGGGGTCCTCGTCGTCCTCCATCGCGGCCAGTACGCGTTTGCGCAGAGCGAGGCTGTGGGCGCAGAGCAGGCGGAGGGCGGAACGCCGCACGTGCTGGGGGCGGCCGGGGGCGACCAAGGAGGCCAGCCACTCCTCCGGGACCAGCAGGACGTACGGGACGAGCGCCTTGCAGGCGGTGCGCACCACCGGCGGATGCGGGTCGTCCATGGCGGCCATCAGCTCGTCGGGGGAGACCGCGTCCAGCATGCGCAGGGCGGCGAGTGCCGCGGCGCGCACCCGGCCCTCCGGATGGGCCGTCAACGGCCGCAGCAGGGCCGTCGCGTCGGGCGCTCCGGACTCGGCCAGGCCGAACAGGGCTCCCGGCGGCAGCCCGGAGGCGGCGCGACCGGCGCACATCGCGCGGTAGACCTCCCCCGGGTCGCGGCCCTCCAGCCGCAGGACCAGGCGGGCGGCGGAACGCACGCGGGCCGACTGATCGACCAGGCGCGACTCGGCCTCCGGGCCGCGGTCCGCCCGGTGCAGGGCCATCACCGCGGAGGACCGCGTCACGGCCGAGGAGGCCCCGAGCAAGGGGTCCAGGAGCCGCTCCGGATCACCTGCGGTGACCTGCGCGAGCAGTTTGTCGGTGCACCGGTGGCGGACGACCCGGTCCGGGGCGGTGAGGATGAGCTCCGTCAGCCCGGCGGGCGTGAGCAGGTCCCCCTCCAGGGCCAGTCGCGCCCCGAGGACCCGGACCTCCGGCGCATGGCTCGCGCAGAGCATGCCCGGCAGTCCCGGCAGGGGTCCCGTGGCGGCCAGGACCCGGTCCAGGGCCCAGCCGCCGTGCGGGAAAAGGGTCAGACGCAGGGCCAGGGCCACCAGGTCCGAGGGCTCCGCCTCCGACGCCTGCAGGGTCGCACGCATGATCCGGCGGGCCCGCTCCCGTACCCGTACGTGACGGTCGGCGCAGCGGATCAGCAGCAGGGGCAGGAGGGGCGGCTGCCCGGGGGTGAACGCCAGCGCGGCCTCGCGGACCTGCCACCGGCGGTGGCAGAGGGCGATCGCGGTCTCCGCCTCACGGGGCGGGAACTGCGACCAGGTGACGTCCTTCGCCTCCTCGTCCCAGCGGGGTGCGCTCGACCAGTCGACCGACCCGCGTCCGCCTGCATGACGCTCCCGGAGCAGGGACACCAGCGGCAGGACCCCGCTCCGCCGCGCGGTCTCCGACCGTATCCGCCGGTCGAGCTCGACCCATGCCTCCGGATCGGGCGTGTCCAGTGCCGCGGCCAGGGGCTTGCCCAGCAGGAGTCGGTCCTGCGGGGAGAGGTACAGCGTGGGCGACAGAGGGATCACGTTCCGCATGAGCCCAGCCTAGGGATCACACGCGCCTCCCACCAGCAGCTTTGACAAACCATACAGAGGGCTGCATAGTTATGCCTACCAGTGACTGCACCGCACAGGGCTTCATCGGGATCCTCGGCCTTTCCTCGAAGATCGCGGCCACGTGCGACCTCGTCCGATCCCCGAGTCACCCACCGCCTCCCCTCCGTACGCGTGCGGGGAGGCGGTCGCACATCCCACCCTTGCACTCCCGAGGAGCACGCAGTGAGCAACGGCACCGGCAACAGCGACGTACGCCTCTGGGGCGGCCGTTTCGCCGACGGACCCGCCGAGGCGCTGGCCAAGCTGTCCGCCTCCGTCCACTTCGACTGGCGGCTCGCCCCGTACGACATCGCCGGCTCCCGTGCCCACGCGCGGGTGCTCAACAAGGCGGGTCTGCTCACCGAGGACGAGCTCGACCGCATGATCGCCGGCCTGGACTCGCTCGAAGCCGCCGTCGCCGACGGCTCGTTCACCGGCACCATCGCCGACGAGGACGTCCACACCGCGCTGGAGCGCGGCCTGCTGGAGCGTCTCGGTCCGGACCTCGGCGGCAAGCTGCGGGCAGGCCGGTCACGCAACGACCAGGTCGCCACGCTCTTCCGGATGTACCTGCGCGACCACGCCAGGATCATCGGCGGGCTGATCGCCGAACTCCAGGACGCGCTCGTCGGGCTGGCCGAGGCCCACGCCGACGTGGCCATGCCCGGCCGTACGCACCTGCAGCACGCCCAGCCCGTGCTGTTCGCCCACCACGTCCTGGCCCATGTGCAGCCCTTCATCCGGGACGCCGAGCGGCTGCGGCAGTGGGACGAGCGGACCGCCGTCTCCCCGTACGGCTCCGGCGCGCTGGCCGGATCGTCCCTCGGGCTCGACCCGGAGGCGGTCGCCGCCGACCTCGGCTTCGAGCACGGATCCGTCGCCAACTCCATCGACGGCACCGCGTCCCGGGACTTCGTCGCCGAGTTCGCGTTCATCACCGCGATGATCGGCATCAACCTCTCCCGGATCGCGGAGGAGATCATCATCTGGAACACGAAGGAGTTCTCCTTCGTCACCCTCCACGACGCCTTCTCCACCGGGTCATCGATCATGCCGCAGAAGAAGAACCCGGACATCGCCGAGCTGGCCCGCGGCAAGTCCGGCCGTCTCATCGGTAATCTGACCGGGCTGATGGCGACCCTCAAGGCCCTCCCGCTCGCGTACAACCGCGACCTGCAGGAGGACAAGGAACCCGTCTTCGACTCCTGCGACCAGTTGGAGGTCCTGCTCCCCGCCTTCACCGGCATGATGGCCACGCTCACCGTCAACCGTGAGCGCATGGAGGAGCTGGCCCCGGCCGGCTTCTCGCTCGCCACGGACATCGCCGAGTGGCTGGTCAAGCAGGGCGTCCCGTTCCGGGTCGCGCACGAGGTCGCAGGCGAGTGCGTCAAGGTGTGCGAGCAGCAGGGCATCGAGCTCGACGAACTGACGGACGAGCAGTTCGCCAAGATCTCCGAGCACCTCACCCCCGAGGTGCGCACGGTACTCGACGTGCCCGGCGCGCTCGCCTCCCGCGACGGCCGCGGCGGCACGGCCCCGTCGGCCGTCGCCGTCCAGCTCGCCGAGGTGAAGGCCGACCTCACGACGCAGCACGCCTGGGCGACCGCGCGCGGCTGATCCGGCGGCATCGCGGGCTACGTTGGTCGGGCAGGTACATGAAACCGACCAGGAGGAGTCCGCGATGCCCTTCGCCCGCCTGAACCGAGCGACCACCCCGACCGCCCACATCGGGCTGGGCCTGGCCGCTGTCGGCAGGCCCGGTTACATCAATCTGCACCGGGACCGGGACCTGCCCGCAGACCGCAGCGCGGACGCGCTGCGCTCCCGCACCCACGACCTCCTGGACGCCGCCTACGCGCAGGGCGTCCGGTACTTCGACGCGGCCCGCTCCTACGGCCGTTCCGAGGAGTTCCTCGCCGACTGGCTGACCGCGCGGCCCGAGGTGACGGACGTGGTCATCGGCAGCAAGTGGGGCTACACCTACACCGCCGACTGGCGCGTCGACGCCGAAGCGCACGAGGTCAAGGACCACAGCCTCGCCACGTTCGAACGCCAGCGCGCCGAAACGGCCGGACTGCTCGGCGAACGGCTCGACCTCTACCAGATCCACTCGGTGACCGCCGACAGCCCGGCACTGAGCGACAAGGACCTGCACGCGCGCCTGGCCGCGCTGGCCGCGGAGGGCACCACCGTCGGTCTCTCCACCAGCGGCCCCGCCCAGGCCGACGCCATCCGGGCCGCCCTTGCCGTCACGGTGGACGGCGAGCCCCTCTTCCGCACCGTCCAGGCCACGTACAACGCGCTGGAGACCTCCGCGGAGCCGGCGCTCGCCGAGGCGCACGACGCCGGGCTCACCGTCATCGTCAAGGAGGCCATGGCCAACGGCAGGCTCGCCGGGACCGAGGCTCCCGCCGTCGTCCGGGAGATCGCCGCCGAGGCCGAACTGGGCGCGGACGCCGCCGCCCTGGCCTTCGTGCTCCACCGGCCGTGGGCGGGCGTCGTGCTGTCAGGAGCGGCCACCGTCACCCAGCTCGCCGGCAATCTGCACGCCCCCCTCCTCGACCTGGACGCGGACCGGCTGGACCGGCTCGACGCCCTGGTGGAGGAGCCGGAGGCGTACTGGCGGCACCGCTCCTCGCTGCCCTGGAGCTGAGCCGGCATCACGCCCAGGCGGCGAGTGCGTCGAAGTCCGCCCGCACCAGCCCCACCCGGGGATCCACCGGACGCAGCAGCGCCCGCCCCGGGTGGTGTCCCGCCACCCAGCCCGTGTCGAGATCCGTGATCTCGTCGTCGACCCAGGCGAACGGCCTCCCGGCCGCGTACTCGACGACGTACCGCGTCTTCCAGTACGTCCCGTCCGCGGTGGCACCGTGCATCGCGGGCCAGTCGATGTACGGCAGCGGGGGCAGCCCGAGGTGCGGGCCGATCCACTCGTTGGCCTCGTCCTTCCAGGTGGTCGCCCAGACGAGTTCGTACCGGTCGGTGAGGGCCAGCAGTTCGTCGCCGTGCTCCGGGTTGAGCAGGACCGGCAGCGCCGGCCCCGCCGTCCACCCCGTCGGCCGCATGGTGTGCCGCCGGTAGCCCTCGGGCGCCCCGCGGCGGGACAGCGCCATGTACGGATTGAGCGGGCCGTCGATGTCGATCAGCAGCAGCGGCTTCATCGCCTCATGGTGCCCCTGTCCCCGCCCGACAGGGTGGAAGGCGTCAGGAGCTCGTGAGGATGACGAGCTGCTGGGTCGCCCGGGTCATCGCGACATAGCGGTCGACCGCCCCTTCGACGCCCTCGCCGAACTCCTCCGGGTCGACGAGGACGACCAGGTCGAACTCGAGCCCCTTCGACAGCTCCGGGGTCAGCGACCGGACGCGGGACGTCGAGCGGAATGCCGGATCGCCGATGACGCAGGCGATCCCGTCCGCATGCTCGGCGAGCCAGGTGTCGAGGACCGAGCTCAGTTCCGAAGCGGACCCGTGCACGACGGGAACGTTGCTGCTGCGGATGGAGGCCGGAACATTGGCGTCCGGGAGCACGGCCCGGATGACCGGCTCGGCCTCCGCCATGATCTCCTCCGGCGTCCGGTAGTTGATGCTCAGTGAGGCCAGGTTGATCCGGTCGATCCCGACCCGCTCGAGACGTTCCTGCCACGACTCCGTGAACCCGTGCCTGGCCTGGGCGCGGTCCCCGACGATGGTGAAGCTGCGGGACGGGCACCGGAGCAGCAGCATCTGCCACTCCGCGTCGGTCAGTTCCTGGGCCTCGTCCACGACGACGTGGGCGAACGGGCCGGCGAGCAGGTCCGGTTCGGTGCCCTGCAGTGCGCTCTCGTCGATCAGGGAGTCCTGCAGGTCCCGGCCGTGCAGCATCCCCAGCGCGCCTTCGCTCTCGTCGATCACCATGTTCTGCATCATGCTGGTGATGGACTCGGCCCTGCGCTCGCGCTCGTCGGCGACAGCGGCCTCGTTCCGACGCCTGCGCCGCGCCGCCTCGGGGTCCCCGACCCGCTGTCGAGCCGCGTCCAGGATCGGCAGGTCGGACACGGTCCAGGCCTGGGCGTCGCGGCGCTGCAGACGCTTGATGTCATCGGGGCCGAGCCAGGGAGCGCACTTGCGCAGGTAGGCGGGTACCGACCACAGGTCTCCGACGAGGTCGGCCGCTTCGAGCAGCGGCCACGCCCGGTCGAAGGCCGTGAGCAGGTCCCTGTTCCGCAGCAGCGACTTGCGCAGCAAGTACTCCGAGCCTTCGCCCTCGTACTTGTCCATCAGGATCGTGAGCAGTTCCTCCCAGACCTGGTCGCGCGCCTCGTTGTGCGGGGCACCGGGTCCTGCTGCTTCGAACGCCACGGCCCAGTCGGCGGCGCTCAGCCGGATGTCGGACCACTGGGTCGTGACCGTCATCCCCTCGGTCGGCGGCTCCTCGTAGAAGCTGACGGCCGCCTCCACCGCCTTCACCAGGTTCGCGGACGACTTCAGGCGGGCCACCTCCGGGTCGGTCTCCACGGCCGCCGCGGCTCCCTCGGTGACGAGATCCCGCAGGGTGCAGGTCTGTACGCCCTCCTCCCCGAGGCTGGGCAGGACGTCGGCGACGTAGCCGAGGTAGGGCTGGTGCGGACCGACGAACAGGACGCCGCCCCGGCGGTGACCGAGGCGGGGGTCGGAGTAGAGGAGGTAGGCGGAGCGGTGCAGCGCGACGACGGTCTTCCCCGTGCCCGGACCGCCGTCGACGACGAGGGCGCCACGTGATCCCGCGCGGATGATGGCGTCCTGGTCGGCCTGGATGGTGCCGAGCACATCCCGCATCTTGGGCGACCTGTTGCTGCCCAGGCTGGCGATGAAGGCGGACTGGTCGTCGAGCGCGGCGTGCCCGGCGAAGCCGTCCGGGGTGAACACCTCGTCCCAGTAGTCGCTGATGCGGCCGCGTGTCCAGCGGTACCTGCGGCGGCTCGCCAGACCCATCGGGTTGCCGTGGGTGGCCCCGAAGAACGGCTCGGCCGCGGGTGAGCGCCAGTCGAGCAGCAGCCGGCGGCCCGAGCTGTCCGTCAGGCCCAGACGTCCGACGTAGACCGGCTCGGAGGTGTCCGCACCGACCATGTGCCCGAGGCACAGGTCCATGCCGAAGCGACGCAGTGTGCGCAGACGAGCGGTCAGCCGGTGGATTTCGCTGTCCCGGTCCATGGCCTGCCGGCCGATGCCGCCGGGGGTCCTTCGTTCGGCGGCGAGGCGGTCGGACAGTTCGGCGATCGACTGCTCGAGGCACTCCGCGATGGCCGCGAAGTGCCGCTCGTCGCCGGCGATCAGTGCCGGGTCGGCCTTGGGGGAGAGGCGGTCGGGAAGGTCGAATGCGCTGGTGGTCAGCGGGTTCACGGCGTTGGCTCCGATCTGAGGTCGCTTGCAACCGTTGCGCGCAGCAAGGTGCCTGGACCGGCGTGAAGAATCTGGTGTCCGTGGCGGGCATCGGCCACCAGGGGTGTTGAGGTCTCGTGCTCTGTGCTTCCGGGTTTCCGGGCCGGCGTTCCCGCGTGGCTCACGCGGACACGGGGTGTCGTTCGTCGGCCACCCGTCCGGCCCAGTACGGCCGGGTCACCACCACCGGAGGTGCGTCGGCCCGGATGGCCGTCACCGCGAGTCCCATCAGCGGTTCGGCCTCCCCGCCCGGTCCATACGCAGACGACAACGCGCGCACGTCGTTGCTCCCTCATTTCCGCAGGTAGTGGCTTCGGCGGATGATTCTGCGGCATGACCGGGGCCTTGCCGCAAGGCCCCCCGTGCGCTATATGTTGAGAGTGGAAAGGAGTGGGTGCTCCTCTTTTCCCTCTGCCGTCCGCTCCGGACGGACAGCCTCCTCGTACATCCGCGGTGTGCAGCCTACGAGCGTACGCCGGTGCCGCGGCTCAGGAGAATCTCCCGTCGGCCCACGGATGCGGCCGCGGATCCAGAAGTCGTTCATGATGACCCGTACCGCCGCGGGCTGCGACACGACCCGGCCTCGCTATGAGACGTCCATGTCTCATTTGGGTTAGTGTCGTCTCATGACTCTCGACCGTGAGCAGGTGCTGCGCAGCGCCGCCGCACTGCTGACCCGTAGATCCACCGCCACCATGGACGAGGTCGCCAAGGCCGCAGGCATCGGCCGCGCCACCCTGCACCGCCACTTTGCCGGACGGGATGCGCTGGTCAGGGCATTGGAGAACCTCGGCATCCAGGAATTCGAGGCCGCACTCGACACCGCCGAGCTCGACGAGGGAACCGCCGAGGAAGGCCTGCGGCGCCTCGTCGCCGCCGTCGAGCCCGCTGCCGGGCTGCTGTCCTTCCTCGTCAACGAGAACCAGCTCTTCGAGGGCGATCAGGTGAACGAGGGCTGGAACCGGCTCGACGCCCGCGTCTCCGCCTTCTTCCGGCGCGGCCAGGAGCGCGGCGAGTTCCGGATCGACCTCACACCGGCCTGGCTGACCGAGGCCCTGTACGGGCTCATCGGCACCGGCGCGTGGGCCGTACAGGCCGGGCGCGTCGCCGGACAGGACTTCCAGTACATGATCGTCGAGTTGCTGCTCGGCGGAGCACGCCGGAGCGTGGAGAAATGACCAGCACCGAGCACCGCCCCGGCATCTCGGGCGACCCGTACCACCCGGGGCGGTGGATCGCCCTCGCGGTCCTCGTCCTCGCCGTCCTGCTGGTGGCCGTCGACGCCACTGTCCTCGGCCTCGCCACCCCGTTCCTCAGTGAGGACCTCGAACCGACGGCGACCCAGTTGCTCTGGATCGGCGACGTCTACTCCTTCGTCATCGCCGGACTCCTCGTCTCCATGGGCAGCCTCGGCGACCGCATCGGCCGCAAGAAGCTCCTGCTGACCGGGGCCGCCGCCTTCGGCGCGGTCTCCGTGCTCAACGCGTATGCGAACAGCGCCGAGATGATGATCCTGGCCCGGGCGCTGCTGGGTGTCGCGGGAGCCACCCTGATGCCGTCCACGCTCGCCCTGATCCGGAACCTCTTCCACGATCCGCGCGAGCGAAGCTTCGCCATCGGCATCTGGGGTGCCATGGCCTCCGCGGGCGCGGCGGTCGGCCCCGTCATCGGCGGTGTCCTCCTCGAGCACTTCTGGTGGGGCTCGGTCTTCCTGATCAACCTGCCGGTGATGGCGGTCCTCGTGGCCGTGGGCATCAAGATGATCCCCGAGTCGAAGGACCCGGCGCCGGGGCCGTGGGACGTGCCCAGCGTGGGGCTCTCCCTCATCGGCATGGTCGGCGTCGTGTACGCCATCAAGGACCTGGCGGCGCACGGCATCAGCTGGGCCGTGGCTCTCGCAGCCGTGGTGGGTGTGCTCGCGCTCGTCTGGTTCGTACGGCGGCAGTTCCGGCTCCCCGCACCCCTGCTGGACATGCGGCTCTTCCACCACCGGGGCTTCTCGGGCGCGGTCGTCGCCGACCTGCTGACCATCCTCGGCCTGTCCGGACTGGTCTTCTTCCTCTCCCAGTTCCTGCAGCTGGTTCAGGGGCGCAGCCCGCTGGAGGCCGGGCTCGCCGAACTGCCCGCGGCGATCGGCGCGGTGACCGCGGGGCTGCTGGCGGGCCGGGCGGCCCGCCGCTTCTCGGTCCGGTCCGTCGTCGCGGGCGGGCTGGCGGCGATCGGGCTGTCGCTCGCGGTGGTCACCCTCATCCACAAGGAGACCGCGTATCCGCTGATCGGAGCTCTGCTCCTGGTGGTCGGCGTCGGCGCCGGATTCTCCTTCACCGTCACCGCCGACGTCATCCTTTCCAGCGTCCCCCATGAGCATGCCGGCTCCGCGTCCGCCGTCTCCGAGACGGCGTACGAGCTCGGCGCGGCCCTCGGTATCGCGCTGCTCGGCTCCATCGTCACCAGCGTCTACCAGGGCTTCGCCACACCGGAGGGAGTCCCGGCGGACACCTCCGCGGCGGCCCACGAATCACTCGGCGGTGCCGTGGAATCGGCCGAGGCACTACCCGCCCAGCAGGCGGAGGCACTGGTCTGGGCCGCGCAGGAGGCGTTCGTCAACGGGCTGAGGGTCGCCGCTGGCGTCGGCGCCGCGGTGCTCCTGGCGACCGCCGTATCCGCGTGGTACCTGCTGCGCGGCCAGAAGCTGGAGGAAGGCATCGTGCCGGACGGCAGGCCGTAGGGCCTTCACGCCGGCCACAGGGTCCACCCGAGCGGCGGACACACGAAAGGGCCCGTACCCCCGCCATCCGGAGGTACGGGCCCTTTCACGCCGGGCGCGGCCGGGTCAGGCGGCCTTGGCCTTCGTTGCGTACATGTCGACGTACTCCTGGCCGGACAGCCGCATCACCTCGGCCATCACCGAGTCCGTCACCGCCCGCAGCACATAGCGGTCGCGGTCCATGCCCTCGTAGCGCGAGAACTCCATCGGCTCACCGAACCGGACCGTCACCTTGCCCGGCCGGGGCAGCCCGGCGCCGCCCGGCTGCAGCTTGTCCGTGCCGATCATCGCGAACGGCACCACCGGCGCACCCGTCATCAGCGTCAGCCTCGCGATGCCCGTACGGCCCCGGTAGAGCCGGCCGTCGGGGGAGCGGGTGCCCTCCGGGTAGATGGCGAAGGCGTTGCCCCCGTCCAGCACCCGGCGGCCCGTCATGAGGGCGGCGACGCCTCCGCGGCCCCCGTCCCGGTCGACCGGGATCATTCCGCAGCCCGTGAAGAACCAGGCCATCAGACGGCCCTTGAGGCCCTTGCCGGTGACGTACTCGTCCTTGCCGATGTAGAACACCGGCCGGTCGCAGCAGATCGGCATGATCATCGAGTCGATGAACGTCAGATGGTTGCCCGCGAGAATCACCGGCCCGGTCCCCGGAATGTTCTTGGCGCCTTCCACCTGGGGGCGGAACATCAGGCGCAGGATCGGTCCGAGCACTGCCTTGATGACCGTGAGTCGGGACAACGCATCCTCCGGTGTTGTGGCCGGGCCGGCCGGGTCGGGAATTTTAAGGGTCTGTGCAGGTGAGGACGATACTCGTGGGTACCCCCGAATCGCACATCGGGTTCACCGAGTGGATACGCAGTGTTGACGTGTGTTTCCGCCATGTTCGTCCACGTGCCGCCCCACCGATGGCGTAGCTGCCTACGATCAAGCCACTCGAGCCTCTCGTACGGATGGGGCCGGGCTCGCGTGCGGCTTTACCCCGTCTCCTGGTCGTCGGGCAGCGCCTCCGCCCCGCGATCCACGGCACCGGACCCCGGCCCGATCCGGCCTGTTCCAAGCGGAAGACCCCGGCTCGACAGGTGCCGGACATCACATGCGAGGAGTACACATGACAGAGCGTGCGCAGGGTCCCGGCCGGCGGACACTGCTGGGAGCGGCCGTCCTCGGTACGGCAGCCCTCGGACCGATCGGTACGGCGAACGCGGCCGAGCACGGCCGGGCCGCACAGGGCGGCGGCCACGGCTCCTACCGGGACCTGCCCGTGCCGACCGTCATCGGCCACCGCGGCGCCAGCGGCTACCGGCCCGAGCACACCCTCGGCTCCTACCAGCTGGCCCTGGACATGGGCGCGCACATCGTCGAGCAGGATCTGGTGCCGACCAAGGACGGCCATCTCGTCTGCCGACACGAGAACGACATCACCGGCACGACGGACGTCGCGGACCACCCCGAGTTCGCGGGCCGCAGGACGACCAGGACGGTCGACGGGGTCTCCCTCACCGGCTGGTTCACCGAGGACTTCACCCTCGCCGAACTGAAGACGCTGCGCGCCAAGGAGCGGATCCCCGGCACCCGCCAGGAGAACACCCTCTACGACGGCCGCTGGGAGATCCCCACCTTCGAGGAGGTCCTGCGCTGGGCAGACAAGGAAGGACGCCGGCGCGGCAAGCCCGTCTGGCTGTACGTCGAGACCAAGCACCCCACGTACTTCCGGAGCCTCGGGCTCGGTCTCGAGGAGCCGCTGGCCCGGCTGCTGCGCCGCCACAACCGGCACCGCGCGCACTCCCCGCTGATCCTGCAGTCCTTCGAACCGACCTCCGTGCAGCGGCTGTCGAAGCTCGTCGCCACACCGCGCGTCGTCCTGCTGTCCGGACCGAAGGAGCGGCCCTGGGACTTCGTCGAGGCGGGCGACCCGCGTACCGTCGCCGACCTCGTGAAGCCCGCCGGGCTGACGTGGATCGCGTCCTTCGCGCAGGGCATAGGCCCGACGCTGGACCTGGTCATCCCCAAGGACTCGGCGGGCCGGCTCACCACACCGACCACCCTGGTCCGGGACGCGCACGCGCGCGGCCTGATCCTGCACCCGTACACGATGCGCAACGAGAACTCCTTCCTGCCGGCGGACTTCCGGCGCGGCACGGACCCGAACGCGTACGGCGACGCCTTCGGCGCCCTCCGTACGTACTTCCAGGCCGGCATCGACGGGGTCTTCTCGGACAACCCGGACACCGCGCTGCTCGCGGCGGCCGACTTCGCCGGGGACGCCGCCGGCCGCTGAGCCACCTCCGTCAGCGGCCAGGCCGGGATGCCCCGGTCGGGTGGAGCTCCCCGTGCACGGCAACCGGCTGTGGACGGGGAGCGTTGACGGGGCATGACGCTTCTCGATCAAGCTCCCGCGGCCCGGGGCCCGCTCTCCCCGGCCGCTGTCGTCCGGGCCCTGCTCCCGCTGGTGCGCGCGGAGGCGACGGCCGAGGCCCCGGCCGCCGAGATCGATCCGGCGGACCTGGAACAGGCCGTGTGGCTGCGGCTGCTGGAGCGGCCGGCGGGGCAGGGGGCACCCGCGGATCCCGCCCGCTGGGTCCGCACCGCCGTACGGGCGGAGGTGCGCCGCGCCCGCCGCAGAGCACGGCGCGAGCGCGCGTACACAGCGGGCGAGCCGCCGGGAGACTGGAGCGGCTGCCCGGAGCGCCTCGCCCTGGGTGCCGACGAACGCCGGGTGCTGCGTGCGGCGGTGGACCGGCTGCCCGGCCGGTGCCCCCGGCTGCTGGCGGCGATACTCGCTCCCCACGATCCGACCTACCGGGAAATCGCAGGGGAGTTGGGTATGTCACAGGGAAGCTTGGGCCCGATCCGTTCCCGATGCCTTGGATGTCTGCGCAGAATGCTCGCGGCGGAGGTTGTAGCTCCTGAAGTGCGGGGATAGGAGCGGTAGACAACCGGCGGACCAGGTGAGCGGGAGGCATGCACACATGGGCATGAGCGTGACCATCTCGGCGGCGACAGCACAGGACGTCGAGCAGATCTTCAAGCTTCAGTACCTCTGCTTCCAGAGCGAGGCGGAGCTCTACGGCAACTACCGGATCGACCCACTCGTCCAGACCCTCGAATCGGTACGCGGCGAAGTCGCCAGGGACCTGGTCTTCGTGGCCCGGCTCGGCGAGGAAGTCGTCGGTTCGGTACGCGGCTTCACCGACGGGGACAGCACCGGCCTCATCGGCAAACTCTGCGTCCACCCCCGGCTCCAGGGGCACGGCCTCGGCGCACGTCTGCTGCGCGCCGCGGAATCGGGCCTGGCCGACGGGCGTTCGGCCAGGCGCTTCCGGCTGCACACCGGAGAGCGCAGCGAGGCGAACCTGCGGCTCTACAGCAAGGCCGGCTACTCAAGGGTGGGCAACGCCACCGGCGAGGACGGCGTTCGTCTGATCCTGCTGGAGAAGGACGCTGCCGCACCGGTCTACGTGGCCAGTGCCTGAAGGACCGCGGCGGATCTGACAGTCAGGCGTTCCGCGCGCGGCGCAGCCAGATCATCCCGGTGACCGGCAGGATCACCGGGATGAACAGGTAGCCCATGCCGAAGTCCGACCACACCGTGGCATCGGGGAACGCGGACGGCTCCAGCAAGGTCCAGGTGCCGATGACCAGCACCCCCGCGAGCTCGGCGGCGCAGCACACCAGCGCCGCCCTGCGCGCCTTCTCCCCGCCCCGCACCAGCGAGTACGTGATGAAGCCGTATACGACGGCGGCGACGGCGGACAGCACGTAGGCCAACGGAGCCTTGTCGAAGTCCAGGATCATCTGGACGATCGAGCGGGACGCGGCGGCCACGGTGAACACCCCGTAGAACCAGACGAGTACGCGCCCGGGCCCGGTGCCGAGCTCGAACTGCGGCTTCGGGCCCGCGGGTACGGGGGAAGCGCCGGGGTCCCCGGTGCGGTCGGTGTCGGTCACGGTCAGTTTCCCCAGATGTCGTAGAGCCGTACTTCGAGCACGGCCAGCACGACCGCGCCCGCCGCCACCGTCACCGAACCCCAGCGGGTCCGCTCGCTCAGCGACAGGAAGCCCGCCGCGGGCACGGCCGCGAAGGAGCCGATCAGATAGGCGATGAAGATCGTCATGCCCTGGTCGGGCCGCTCACCCCGGGCCAGCTGCACGATCCCCACCAGCAGCTGGGCCAGCGCCAGCACGGAGACGACGGCCATCCCGATGAAGTGCCAGTCCTTCGTGGGCTGGTCCCGGTAGGCGGCGTGACCGCACCAGGCGGCGAGGGCGAGCGCGGTCACGGCGACCGCGACCGTCAGGGCGTCAAGCATGCAGTGAGGGTATTACGGACTCCAGGACCCGCCGCGTGCGGCCCCGGCCCCTCGGGCGGGCACCGGCGTCCGGACCGGCGCGGCGTCCGGACTTCGTGGCCTTGACCACAGCACGCGCCCGGCAAGGGCGGGCCGGGCACTGTGGAGGGGGTATGCCGTACCTCGTGTCACCGCAGGTCAGAGCGGTGCGCACGGGGCGCGGAACCGGAGGCCGGGCGTCGTGGGCCGACCATCCACGGCTGTCCGCTATCCGGACAGCTGGATCTTCCGGAACGGCACGTCTGTTTTACTGGGGCCCATGACCACGACGAGCTGCCGCATCCCTGCGACCGAGGCGATCACCACGCCCGGTGCTCGTTGTATGTGTCGAATGCGCGCCTTCTGAGGGCCCCCGCCTGAGCCTCGCGCCCCGAAGCGAGACCGAGCCCGCGCCGTCCGTAGCCAACGGATCGAGCCTGCCCGGGCATGTGCCGCGCCCCCGCCCACCGACGGCCCGGCCGTGCCGAGACTCCCACCGGTCGACCACGAGACCACCGAGAACAGTCTCTTCAGACGAATGCCCCGTGCCCGGCGGACACCGCGCCGTGCACTCGACAGTGACGGAACCCCCCTGTGATCACCACTTCGGGCCTCACGAAGGTCTACCAGTCACGCGGCCGTGAGGTCACGGCCCTGGACGGCGTGGACCTCCATGTCCGCGAAGGCGAGGTGTACGGCGTCATCGGACAGAGCGGCGCCGGAAAGTCCTCCCTCATCCGCTGCGTCAACCTGCTGGAACGCCCCACCGCCGGCACCGTGACCGTGGCCGGCCAGGACCTCACCGCCCTCGCGGGCCGCGGCAAGCGGGCCGGCAAGGAACTGCGCGAGGCGCGCAGCCGTATCGGCATGGTCTTCCAGCACTTCAACCTGCTGGCCTCACGCACCGTCCTCGGTAACGTCGAGCTGCCCCTGGAGATCCTCGGCGTCTCCGGCCAGGCACGCACCCGCAAGGCCCGCGAGCTCCTCGACCTCGTCGGACTCGCCGACAAGGCGAAGGCCTACCCGGGCCAGCTCTCCGGCGGTCAGAAGCAGCGCGTCGGCATCGCCCGCGCGCTGGCCGGCGACCCGAAGGTGCTGCTCTCCGACGAGGCGACCTCCGCCCTCGACCCCGAGACCACCCGCTCCATCCTGCAACTGCTGCGCGACCTCAACCAGGAGCTCGGCCTCACCGTGCTGCTCATCACGCACGAGATGGACGTCGTCAAGACCATCTGCGACTCGGCCGCGCTGATGAGGAAGGGCCGCATCGTCGAGTCGGGCACCGTCGGCACGCTGCTGGCCACGCCCGGTTCGGAGCTGGCCCACGAGCTCTTCCCCGTGGGGGGCACGGCCTCCGGCCCCGACTGCACGGTCGTCGACGTCACCTTCCACGGCGAGGCCGCGGCCCGGCCCCTGATCTCGCAGCTCTCCCGTACGTACAACGTCGACATCTCGATCCTGGGTGCCGCGATGGACACCGTCGGCGGCCGGCAGATCGGCCGGATGCGCATCGAGCTGCCCGGCCGGTTCGAGGAGAACGTCGTCCCGATCGGCTTCCTGCGCGAGCAGGGCCTCCAGGCCGAGATCGTGGACAGCGCGCCCGCCGGCACCACCGCCATCCCCGCACAGACCCCCGCCCCGCTCACCAAGGAGGTGGCGAAGTGACCTGGTCCGAAATGCAGCCACTGCTCACCCAGGGAACCATCGACACCCTCTACATGGTGCTGTGGTCCGCGGTCGTCACCGTCCTCGGCGGACTGCCGCTCGGCGTTCTGCTGGTCCTCACCGACAAGGGCGGGCTGCTCCAAAACACCGTGGTCAACAAGGTCATCGGCGTGATCGTGAACATCGGCCGCTCGCTGCCCTTCATCATCCTGCTGATCGCCCTGATCCCGTTCACCACCTGGGTCGTCGGCACCTTCATCGGCCCGTCGGCGATGATCGTGCCCCTCGCCGTCGGCGCCATCCCGTTCTTCGCGCGCCTCGTCGAGACGGCGATCCGCGAGGTCGACCACGGGCTCGTCGAAGCCGTCCAGTCGATGGGCGGGTCCATCCCCACGATCGTCCGCAAGGTCCTGCTCCCGCAGGCGCTGCCCTCGATTGTCTCCGGTGTGACCACCACCGTCATCGTGCTCATCGGCTACTCCGCGATGGCCGGCGCGGTCGGCGGCGAAGGGCTCGGCTCCAAGGCCGTCACCTACGGATTCCAGCGCTTCGACAACCAGTTCATGCTCATCACCGTCGTGCTGCTGATCGTCGTCGTGACCCTGATCCAGCTGATCGGTGACGGAGCCGTACGCCTGCTGGCCCGCCGGGGCCGCACCACCTCCTGACTTCTCCCCAAGAAGCCCGAACTCCTTGTCCGGGCGCACCACCATCACCACCGGAAAGAGGCACTCTTCGTGCGTAAGAACATCAAGATCACCGCTGCAGCCGCAG
This sequence comes from Streptomyces sp. NBC_00887, assembly GCF_045207585.1. NCBI lineage: Bacteria > Bacillati > Actinomycetota > Actinomycetes > Kitasatosporales > Streptomycetaceae > Streptomyces > Streptomyces sp. NBC_00887. The sequence continues at coordinate 1,443,490 of NZ_CP108788.1, read as the reverse complement.
CCACCGCCGCCCTCGCCTTCGGCCTCAGCGCCTGCGGCACGGACTCCGACCCGGCCGCCAAGGGCGAGACCGGCGCCGGCGCCGACACCTCCAAGGCCCTCGTCGTCGCCGCGTCCCCGACGCCGCACGCCGACATCCTGAACTTCGTCAAGGAGAACCTGGCGGACGAGGCGGGCCTCAGGCTGGAGGTCAAGGAGTTCACCGACTACGTCCTGCCGAACACCGCCACGGAGAACGGCCAGGTCGACGCCAACTTCTTCCAGCACAAGCCGTACCTGGACGACTTCAACAAGAAGCAGAAGACGCACATCGTCCCGGTCGTCAACGTTCACCTGGAGCCCCTCGGCCTCTACTCGAGCAAGATCAAGGACGTCAAGGACATCAAGGCCGGCCAGACGGTCGCCGTGCCCAACGACACCACCAACGAGGGCCGCGCGCTCCAGCTGCTCGCCGAGAACGGGCTGATCACCCTCAAGGACGGCGTCGGAACCAGCGCCAAGCTCAGCGACATCACGGACAAGAAGGGTCTGGAGTTCAAGGAGCTGGAGGCCGCAACCGTGCCCCGCGCCCTGAACGACGTCGACGCCGCCGTCATCAACGGCAACTACGCCATCGAGGCCGACCTGAAGCCGGGCAAGGACTCGCTGGTGCTGGAGAGCGCCGACGACAACCCGTACGCCAACTTCCTCGCCGTCAAGGAAGGAAACGAGAAGGACGCCCGCGTCCAGAAGCTCGTGAAGCTCCTCAACTCCGACGAGGTCAAGAAGTTCATCGAGGACACCTACCAGGGCTCGATCGTCCCGGCCTTCGGAGTGCCCGCCAAGTCCTGACCCTCCGGGGCCACTTGCGTCACGAGCCCCGCACACCCCGACCGGGGTGTGCGGGGCTCCGCCGTGCGGACCCGGCCATGCACATCAACGGCCCGATGCTGCATGCTGTGCCTTTACACGGTCTTCGGCATGGAGCTGCGCATGAATACCACCTTCCCGTCCATCTCCATCAGCACGGACAGGTTGGTGCTGCGCCCCTTCGACATGGCGGACGTCCCCGCGTACATCGAAATGATGAACGACGAGCTGGTCACCGCCTGGACCGATGCGCCACACCCCTACACCCAGGTCGACGCGGAACGGTGGGTCCGCAGGATCGCCCCCGCCGAGCGCACCCAGGGAAACGGCATCGTCTTCGCCGTCACCGAATTCCTCACCCAGCGCCTCGTCGGCTCCGTCCGGCTCCTCAACACCGACTGGCGCACCCTGGCGGCCGAGGTCGGCTACATCACCGCCCCCTGGGCGCGCGGCGAGGGATACGCCACCGAATCCGTCCTGGCCCTCGCCGAGTGGCTCTTCCGCGACCAGGGCTTCGAGCGCATCGAGCTGCGCACGCCCGCCGACAACACCGCCTCCCAGCAGGTCGCCCAGAAGCTGGGCTGCATCAGCGAGGGAGTGCTGCGCAACGCACGGATAGCGCGCACCCGGACCGAGAACGGCACGGACGGCGGCTGGACGGACATCAGGACCGACCTGATCGTCTGGGGGCTCCTCCCGGAGGACCTCGAAGGCGTCGCCGAGCAGCTGGCCGACGCGGGCGGCTACGGCACCTACAACGACTGGAACTGAAGGCCTCCTCCGGGCTCAAGGAAGCCGCTGGCCGGCCCTTGGTACGGACCGGATACGCTCACCCTTGCTCCGCCGCTCCCGCGCAGAGCCCACGCCTGCGACACACCAGGAGACTGACGACGATGGCCGACCGGGTCACGGTGATCGGCTGGGACGGCTCGCCACTGACCAGAGCGGCCACGGCCGCGCTCTCGGCCGCCACGCTCGTCGCCGGAGCCGCCCACCACCTGGCGCTCCCCGAGGTCCCCGGGAGCGCCGAACGGATCCGCCTCGGCAGCATCGACCTGGCCGCCCGCAGGATCGCCGGCCACCGTGGCAGCGCCGTGGTCATCGCCGACGGCGATCCCGGCTTCTTCGGGGTCGTACGCACCCTGCGCGCACCCGAGCACGGCCTCGAGGTCGAAGTCGTCCCCGCCGTCTCCTCGGTCGCCGCCGCCTTCGCCCGCGCGGGAATGCCCTGGGACGACGCCCAGGTCGTCGTGGCCCACCCGCGCACCCTGCGCCGCGCGGTCAACGTCTGCCGCGCCCACCACAAGGTCGCCGTCCTCACCTCCCCGGGCGCGGGACCCGCCGAGCTCGCCCTCCTCATGGAAGGCGTCCACCGCACCTTCGTGATCTGCGAGGAGCTCGGTACCGAACGCGAACGGGTCACCGTCCTCACCTCCGACAAGACCGCCGACCACACCTGGCGCGACCCGAACGTGGTCATCGTCATAGGCGGCGGGCCCGAGAATCCCGCCACCGGCGCCTGGTTCGCCGGCCGCGAGCCGGTCCAGCCCCGGGGAGCCCGCGGCTGGGCCCTGCCGGCCGGTGCCTACGGACCCGTCGGGGCGGAGCCCGGCGAGGGCGAGTCGCCCGGCCTGCGGGCCGCCCAGTTGGCCCGCCTCGGCCCGCGCACCGGCGACCTGGTCTGGGACATCGGCTGCGGCGGCGGCGCCCTCGCCGTGGAGGCCGCAGGCTTCGGTGCGGCGGTCCTGGCCGTGGACAGCGACCCGGACGCCTGTACCCGTACGACGGCGGCGGCCAGGACCTTCCAGGTCCCGGTCCAGGTCGTCCACGGCCGGGCCCCGCACGTTCTCGAACGCCTGCCTGAGCCCGATGTCGTACGGATAGGCGGCGGCGGCGTTCCCGTGGTCACCGCCGTCGCCGCCCGGCGCCCGGAGCGCATCGTCACCCATGCCTCCACCCGGGACGAGGCCGAAGCCCTCGGGGCGGCACTCACGGAGAACGGCTACACCATCGAGTGCGCACTGCTCCAGTCCGTCGAACTCGACACCTCTGCCTGGACCGAGCGCGAACGGTCCGTCGTGTTCCTGCTCTCCGCGCTCCGTTCCGACCTCGCCCCCTGAGGTGCTCGCCACGGAGCGCGAGGTAGGCTGACCGATTGTTGTACCGCGCCCGGCCGTTCGTCGCTTCGTTCGTCAATGTCCGGAAAAGTGGCTCGTTTTGGTCCGCGGTGTGGTACGGCGAAACCGGGGGACGCGCAACGTGGCGCAGTCCACAGCGAGCCGTGGCGGAACTGCCTGTCGCGGCGGCGAACGACCGCGAGAATGTATAGCTCCGCGCGCGTTTCGTGCCGCGCGGCGAGCCCGCTCGTTCTTGTTGACGAGCACCGGCGTGCCGTGGTTCGGGCATCCCGGGCGAAGGGCCGAAGGAGCACTGACGATGGGCGAGGGGTACGCATGACTGACACCGGCCAGATCCCGGGCGAGGGACTGCCGGAGAACGCAGGCATGGTGGCGCAGCCGGGCATCCCCGCCCCGGACGCGTACGCCTACCTCGACCCCTCCGAGCACGCACCCGAGGACGAAGACCTTCTGCTGATGCCCGCGCCCCAGGGCGCGTGGAGCGACGCACCCGCCGCCCCGGCACCCGCACCGGCGCCCGCGCCGTCGGGTCTGCCCGAGCAGTCGGCAGGACAGCAGTCCGCCTTCCAGTCGCAGCACCATGCGCATGTACCGGCGCAGGGCCAGCCCCTGTACGCCGCCGAGGCGCAGACGTCCACGACCGGCACCCACGAGTCCGGAGGCCGTGACTCCGGCTCCGTCGACCTCAACGGGGTACGGATCCCGGCCCCCGCCCCGGTGCAGGCCCCCGCCCAGGTCCCCGTGGCCGCCCAGGCCCCCGCCCCGGCGCGGCGCCCACTGCACCGGGGCCCCGCCTCGGGCGACGCCCCCTCCTACGGCGGTTCGCCGAGCGGCGGCGTCGTGCGCTCACTCGCCGACCGCGGCCCGGCCGGCGCCCCGCAGAGCCCGATGCCCGCACGGCACGCCGGGCCGCCGACGACGGGTCCCGAGTACTTCGACATCCCGGCGGACGACCAGGCCCCGCTGCCGGGCCCGCAGCTGGGCGAGATCCCGCGCCAGCTCGGCGACCCGTGGGGCGCGCAGGCGCCCGAGCAGGCTTTCCGGCCCGAACCCGTACCTGCCGTTCCCGCAGAAACGGTCGCCCCGGAACAGGTCGCCCCGGAACAAGTGGCCCCGGAACCGGTGGCCGAGGCGACACCGGAGGTGCCGGCGGAGGTGCAGACCGGGATTGCCGGTCTTCCTGACGGGGTTGCTGAGGGAACTCCCCTCACGACGCCCCTCGACGCGCCGGCCGAAACTGCCGCAGCCGAGTCCATGGGGCAGTTCGTGCCCGTGGAAGGCTCCGTGCCGACGACTCCGCACCTCGCCCCGACGCCCGCTGCCCCGGCACCCGACCCCGTACAGCCGGAAGCCGGGGCTGTGACGGCCGAGGAGGCCCGGCCCGACGCGGTCGTCGACCAGGAGCCGTTCGCTGTCGCCCCGGCTGCTCCGGTCGCGTTCGCGCCCGAGGTCGCCCCGGCTGCTCCGGTCGCGTTCGCGCCCGAGGTCGCCCCGGAACCCGTGGCGCCGACCGCGCCGGAGCCCACCGCTCCTGCGGTGGCCGTCGCCCCGGTGCCGGTGGAGGCCCCCGAGCCCGAGCAGGCGGTCGAGGCGCCGGACGGCGTCGCCCCGGTCGAGCCGGTCACCTTCGCCGAACCGGCCCCCGTTGCGGAACCCGTCGCGATCGCCGAGCCGGTTGGCGCGCCCGAGCCCGAGCCGGTTGCCGCGCCGGACCCCGAGCCGGCCGCGCTCGCGACTCCGGAACCCGTCGTGGAGTCCGAGCCCGAGCTCGTCGCGGAGCCCGTCCCCGTACCGCAGGCCGAACTCCCCGTAGAGGCCGAGGCCGAACCGGGCACCGGACCGGAGATCATCGAGACTCCCGCCCTGGAGACCCCTGCCGTGGGTGCTCCGGCCACCGAACTCGCGGGCGGCGCGGAGCCCGACGCCGTGACGACGGACGCCGAGCCCCGCGGGGCCGAGGCCGTGTCCGCGGAAGCGGCTCCCGCCGGGGCCGTCTTCGTCGAAGCGGCTCCCGACGGGACCGTTGTCGCCGAGGCCGCTCCCGCCGCGGCCCCCGAGCCCGCCGAACCGCCGGCCGTGACCCCGCCCGCCCCCGGCTACGACGACGCCGAGCGCGAAGCCGTCCTCAAGGTCATGCGCGAACGCCGCGACATCCGCAACGGATTCCGCAGCGACCCCATCCCGCACGAGGTCCTGCTCCGTGTGCTCGAAGCAGCGCACACCGCACCGAGCGTCGGTCACTCCCAGCCCTGGGACTTCGTGGTCATCCGTTCCGCGGAGACCCGCCGTTCGATGCACGAACTGGCTCAGCGCCAGCGGGAGGCGTACGCCAAGTCGCTCCCCAAGGGCCGGGCCAAGCAGTTCAAGGAACTGAAGATCGAGGCCATCCTCGACACTCCGGTGAACATCGTCGTCACCGCGGATCCCACCCGCGGCGGCCGTCACACCCTTGGCCGCCACACCCAGCCGCAGATGGCCCCGTACTCCTCGGCTCTCGCCGTCGAGAACCTGTGGCTCGCCGCCCGCGCCGAGGGCCTCGGAGTCGGCTGGGTCAGCTTCTTCGACGAGCGTGAGATGGTCCGTGCCCTGGGCCTGCCCGATCACCTCGAAGTCGTCGCGTACCTCTGCGTCGGTTACGTCGACGAGTTCCCCGAGGAACCCGAGCTGATGCAGGCGGGCTGGTCCAAGCGCCGCCCGCTGTCCTGGGTCGTGCACGAGGAGACGTACGGCCGCCGTGCCCTGCCGGGCGAGGAGCCGCACGACCTGCTGCAGGACACCATCGCGAGCATCCGCCCGCTGGACGCGAAGGCGCTCGGCGAGGCCTGGGAACGCCAGAAGCGGATGACGAAGCCCGCAGGCGCGCTCGGCATGCTGGAGATCATCTCCGCCCAGCTGTCCGGACTCTCGCGGGTCTGCCCGCCGCCGGTCCCGGAGCCCGCCGCCGTCGCGATCTTCGCCGGTGACCACGGGGTGCACGCCCAGGGCGTCACGGCGTGGCCGCAGGAGGTCACGGGCCAGATGGTCGCCAACTTCCTCGGCGGCGGAGCCGTGTGCAACGCGTTCGCGGCCCAGGTCGGCGCCGAGGTCTGCGTGGTCGATGTCGGAGTCGCCTCCGACCTGCCCTCGACGCCCGGCCTCCTTCCCCGGAAGGTACGCCCGGGGACGGCCGACTTCACGACGGGCCCCGCGCTCACCCGCGAGGAGGTCCTCGCGGCGATCGAGGTCGGCATCGAGACCGCGCGGGACCTCGTGGCTGCGGGCAACAAGGGCCTCCTCACAGGTGAGATGGGCATCGCCAACACCACCGCGTCGGCGGCCCTGATCTGCGTGTACACGGGCATGGACCCGGCGGAGGTGACCGGGCGGGGCACCGGGATCAACGACGAGATGCACGCCCGCAAGGTCGATGTGGTCCGGCGCGGCCTGGAGCTGCACCAGCCCGACCCGGCCGACCCGATCGGCGTGCTGGCTGCCGTCGGCGGCCTCGAGCACGCCGCGATGGCCGGTTTCCTGCTGGGTGGTGCGTCGCTCCGCACACCCGTCATCCTCGACGGTGTGAGCGCGGGCGCGGCCGCCCTGGTCGCCCGCGCGATCGCCCCCGAGGCGCTCGCCGCCTGCATCGCCGGACACCGCAGCGCGGAACCCGGCCATGTCGCCGCCCTCAACAAGCTGGGCCTGCGCCCGCTGGTCGACCTGGACCTCAGGCTCGGCGAGGGCACGGGCGCCCTGCTCGCACTGCCGATCGTGCAGAGCGCGGCGCGCGCGATGCACGACGTGGCGACCTTCGACTCAGCCGGAGTCACGGAGAAGTAGCGGGCACCGCACCGCGGTACCGGTCCCACCCGGTGGGACCGGTACCGCGGTGCGGTGCACGATCGGGGACCGGGGACGGGCGGGAGCCCCGGTCACCGGCAGGGCGGGCAGGGGTACAGGCCCACCGCGGGCGCCCACCGGACCCCGCACCGCCCACCGACCCCCGCCCCCACCACCCCGTATCGTGGGTCCGCGACAGCCACACGTCACAGCCTCACGTCACAGCCGCTCCACCGCCGCAGCGGCCCGCAGCACACCGCACCCTGCACCCTGCACGAGGAGCCCGCACCGCCATGGCCGAGCACGACGATCACCCTGCCTACCCCGTCGGACTGCGCCTGACCGGGCGCCGCGTCGTCGTAGTCGGCGGCGGCCAGGTCGCGCAGCGCCGGCTGCCCGCCCTCATCGCGGCCGGCGCCGACATCACCCTGGTCTCCCCGTCCGCAACCCCGTCCGTCGAGGCGATGGCGGACGCCGGTGAGATCCGCTGGGAGCGCCGCCGGTACGAGGACGGCGACCTCGCGGACACCTGGTACGCCCTGGTCGCGTCCACCGACGCCGCAGCCAACGACGCCGCGTCCGCCGAGGCGGAGCGCACCCGCACCTGGTGCGTCCGCAGCGACGACGCGGAGGCGGCGACCGCCTGGACACCGGCCACCGGCCGCAGCGAGGGCATCACGGTCGCCGTCCTCACCACCACCTCGCAGGGCCGGGACCCCCGCCACTCCGCCGCGGTCCGCGACGCGATCGTCGAGGGCCTGCGCGACGGCACCCTCGCCGCCCCGCACCACCGCACCCGTGCCCCCGGCGTCGCGCTGGTCGGCGGCGGCCCGGGCGACCCCGACCTGATCACGGTCAGGGGCCGGCGCCTCCTGGCCGAGGCCGATGTGGTCATCGCCGACCGGCTCGGTCCCCGTGATCTGCTCGACGAACTCCCGCCGCACGTCGAGGTGATCGACGCGGCGAAGATCCCGTACGGCCGCTACATGGCGCAGGGGGCGATCAACCAGGCGCTGATCGACCACGCCAAGGCGGGCAAGGCCGTCGTCCGGCTCAAGGGAGGCGACCCCTTCGTTTTCGGCCGCGGGATGGAGGAGGCCCAGGCGCTGGCCGCCGAAGGCATCGCCTGCACCGTCGTCCCCGGCATCTCCAGTTCGATCTCCGTACCGGGGGCGGCCGGCATCCCCGTCACCCACCGCGGAGTCGCCCATGAGTTCACCGTGGTCAGTGGGCACGTGGCCCCCGAAGACCCGCGCTCGCTGGTCGACTGGGAGGCCCTCGCACAGCTGCGCGGCACCCTCGTCCTCCTGATGGCCGTCGACAAGATCGGCGCCATCGCCCGTGCGCTCATCTCCCACGGCAAGTCCCCCGACACCCCGGTCGCACTGGTCCAGGAGGGCACCACGGCCGCTCAGCGCAGGGTCGACGCGACCCTCAAGGACGTCGGGGAGCGAGTCGTCGCGGAGGACGTGCGTCCGCCCGCCGTGATCGTCATCGGCGCCGTCGTCGGCGTCGGCACCGGCCCGGTCACCGGTGGGGAAGCATCGTCCCGTGGCTGAACTCATCACGATCGACGACCCCGACGACCCGCGTCTGAGCGACTACACGGGCCTCACGGACGTCGAACTCCGGCGCCGCCGGGAGCCCGCCGAAGGCCTCTTCATCGCCGAGGGCGAGAAGGTCATCAGACGGGCCGCGGACGCCGGGTACGAGATGCGGTCCATGCTGCTGTCCGCCAAGTGGGTCGACGTGATGCGCGATGTCATCGACGAGGCCCGCGCACCCGTCTACGCGGTCACACCGGAGCTCGCCGAACGCGTCACCGGCTATCACGTGCACCGCGGAGCGCTCGCCTCCATGCAGCGCAGACCGCTTGCCGAGGTCGGCTCCCTCCTGGCCCCGGAGTCCGGGCACGTCCGCCGGGTGGCCGTCTTCGAGGACATCGTCGACCACGCCAATCTCGGAGCGGCCTTCCGTAACGCGGCAGCACTCGGAGTCGACGCCGTCCTCCTCACCCCGCGCTGCGCCGACCCCCTGTACCGGCGGGCGGTCAAGGTGTCGATGGGGTCCGTCTTCCTGGTCCCGTGGACCAGGCTCGGTGCATGGCCCAAGGACCTCGACCTGCTCCGCTCGGCCGGCTTCACCACGGCCGCGCTCTGCCTCAGCGAGCAGTCGATCACCCTGGACGCCCTGGCCGCACGTCGGCACGAGAGGCTCGCGCTCGTCTTCGGTACCGAGGGGGACGGGCTCACCGCCGCGGCGCTGGCCGCCGCGGACGAACACGTCCGCATCCCCATGGACGCCGGAGTCGACTCGCTCAACGTCGCCGCTGCCTCGGCCGTCGCCTTCTACGCGACGCGTCCCGTCTCCGCCTGACCGGACGGCGCCACCTGCTGATCCACGGCCGGGTACGCGTCGTGGGTCGGGGACGGCGTGCCGCCCAGCCCCTGCGAGGGGCCCTGGCAGCCCTGCGCAGCCGCGATCCCCAGCGCCACGAGCAGGGTCACGACGACGAACACGACGAGCCGCTGGCGCAGCAGCCGCGGATTGGCAGGCCGCCGCTTGCCGCTCTTCCCGGCGGAGGTCGTCCGGACCCCGGGGCGCGTGCCCGGACGGCCGTTCGTTCCGTTGGTGCCCTGCGGACGCTTCCCGGAGTGCCCGGTGCCGCGCGCCGCCTGAGGGCGTGTGCCGCCGGTACGTGGCGCAGCCGAGCGCGACGACGAGGGGCGCCCGGCCGCGGGACGGGGCGCCGGAGTGGGGCCGGCCGCCGCGCGCCGGGTGTGCTGCTCGGTGTACGGGCCGTCGAGGAGACCGGTCGGCCGGTCCAGCTCCTGCTCGGCCCGCTGGGCGGGCGGCCTGCGCTCCTGCAGTCCCTGTGCCTCGCGCGCGGCGATCTCCTTGAGCCGCATCGAGAGCTGCAGAGTGCTCGGCCGCTCCTCCGGGTCCTTCGCCAGACAGGCGCGCACCAGCGGAGCGAGCGCGTCGTGCACCTCGAAGAGATGCGGCTCCTCGTGCACCACGCGGTAGAGCATCACTTCGGAACTGCCGTGCCCGAAGGGCGAGTCGGCCGTCGCCGCGTACGCCAGGGTGGCGCCCAGCGAGAACACGTCCGTGGCGGGCGTCACCGCCGCGCCCCGCACCTGCTCGGGCGCCAGGAAGCCCGGCGAACCCACGGCCGTCCCGACATGCGTGAGCGTGCTCGCCCCGGTCGCCCACGCGATACCGAAGTCGATGATCCGGGGGCCCTTGGGGGAGAGGAGGATGTTCGACGGCTTCAGATCACGGTGAACCACCCCGGCCTCGTGCACCGCCACCAGTCCTTCGGACAGCGCCGCACCGATCGAGGCCACCTCGGCCGCCGACAGCGGCCCCTCCTCGACGACCTTGTCGTGCAGCGAAGGCCCCGGGACGTACTGCGTCGCGAACCACGGGCGGTCCGCCTCCAGATCGGCGGCCACCAGACGTGCCGTACAGCCACCGCGGATCCGGCGGGCGGCGGACACCTCGCGCGCGAAGCGCGAACGGAACTCCTGGTCCTCCGCCAGATCCGGCCGGATCACCTTGAGCGCCACCCGCTGGCCCCTGCGGTCGGAACCCAGATAGACCACACCCATACCGCCCGCACCGAGCCGCCGGTGCAGCCTGAACGAGCCGACGACACGCGGGTCCTCGCGCCGGAGCCGCATCATCGCCATCGTCTGCCCATCCCCGCTGCCGGTCCGCCTGACGAGGCACAGCTTACGTACCCGTGGCGCGGCGCGCTCAGAGGCCGCGCCCTCGCCGACCCATCGATTGTCAGTGCCCGGTGGGAGAATTGAGGAGTGGTCAGGGAGCCGGAGATCCAGGCCCTGTGACCCGTGCGAGATCTCAAAGGACCGTCGCAGAAGGGGGATTGGATCAATGAAGGGCGATCGCGTGGAGATAGTCGTGGACGCGGGAGACACGACTCGGACGTACGAGGTGGTGGCCTCCAGGGCAGGCCGCCGGGTGGAGACAGCAGTCCGTCGAGGGGTGGTCGAAGTGAGCGAAGTCACCCGAAGTGGATCAGTTGTCCGAACCGCCCGCTTCATGGCGACCAGGGTGCTCGCCCTGGTCGAACAACCGGTACCCAGGGAGGACGACTCGGAGCGTCCCCTCCGGGAAGACCCCAAGGCCTAGCGCCGCGTCTCCACCCAGGGGAGTACGCCGGATGCCGACGGCTCATCCTCCGGGAGGCCCGGTAATCGGTACGCGGGCATGACGCCCGAGGGCTTCCGCCTCCCTAATGTTGAAGTCAAGCGGCGGGCGCAGAACTCGTCCCCCGAGGTCGAACGCCCGCCGCTCCGAAACAGGTCAGGAGAGGAACCATGGCGGACACGGCAACGCGGACCATGATCCGCGCACAGGGACGCAGGGCCTACGCCTCGTTCGGTGCACGCCCGTCCGGTACGCGCCACCCCCTGGTGGCGACAGCCATGGTCCTTCCCCTGGCGGCCCTGCTCGTAGTTGTCTTCGGCGGCTGGGACGCAGTGGTCACACAAGCGTCGTCCGTGGGCGTGATGCTGGGGCGCTGAGCGGCGCCCCGGGTCCGGAAGAGCGGTCCGGACCAGGACATCCGGCCAACAACCCCGTGGGGACGGGGGTGCGGCGGACGGCAGCGTTTGTCCGGCCAGCTGGGGAGCTGGCCGGACATCGCGCTGTCCGGACCCCTTCGGGGCCGCCGGGCGACCTCCGGCCGGGCGGCCGCGCCCCGTACGCTCGTCGCCGGGACCGGCCGCAGGGCCGGCCGATCACCGCCGGGGGAGCCGAACCGATGACCACCACCCCTGTCGTACGCGTACTGGGCGACCTCGCTCATGCCGGCAGCCATGCCCGTGCCGTCGCGTGCGACTGCCCCCCGCCCCGGGTGCTCGCGGACCGCCCCGACGGAACAGTGGTCCGCAGGGGGCCGGTGGTCGCCAAGGCGCACGCCCCGGACACCGACCGGCCGGACCTGGCTGACCGTCTCGCCCTGGCCGCGGCACCGCTCCTCGCGGGCGTCCTGCTCCCGCCCCTGCCGGTCCCCGCACCCCGTCAGGCGCCGGAAACCGCGGCGCCCCCGGCCGGCTTCCTCGGGGTGACGCCCGACGGCCGCCCCGTCAGCCTCTGGCCGCACGGTGAACCCGTCGACCCCTCGGACCCCGATGCCGCTCCCTGGGAGGAGGCGGGCACCCTCCTGGCCCGGCTGCACCGCACCCCGCCGCCCCATCCGCTGCCGCCCATGCGCGGACCCGCCAAGGCCGCCCGGGCCGTCGCGCGGATGCGCGCCGCCCGGCCCGGCGACCCGGACACCGCTCCGGTCCTCGCCGCCTGGCGCGGCCTGCCCGCGTGGGCTCGTGACGAGGCGCCGTCCCGCGGGCTCCGGGCCCGCTTCGTCTGCCACGGAGACCTGCACCTCGGCCAGCTCGTCCGCCACCCGGCCCCGAACGGCCCCTGGTTGCTGATCGACGTCGACGACGCGGGCCTCGGCGACCCCGCCTGGGACCTGGCGCGCCCCGCCGCCTGGTACGCGGCAGGGCTGCTGGCGCCCGAGGTCTGGCTGCGCTTCCTGGACGCCTACCGGGCCGCGGGCGGCCCCGCCGTACGCGCCGAGGGGGACCCGTGGCCCGACCTGGACGTCGCCGCGCGCGCACTCACGGTGCAGACGGCGGCGCTCGCCTTCGCCAAGTCCGCGGCGGAGGGCCGAAGTCCGGATGCGGTGGAACAGCTGATGATCGACGCGTGTGTCCGCATTGCGTCCCTCCCGCCCGAGTTGACACCCGAGCTCTCGTCGTAGGGTGAACCGACTGCCGCCGGGCATGCATTCCGGCGACATCGAAACGACGGTGAGGAGCCGGCCCGATGATCCAGTGTCCCAAGTGCCACGCCCAGATGAACACGTACAACCGCAACGGCGTCCAGATCGAGCAGTGCACAGGCTGCCGCGGCATATTCCTCGACTACGGCGAGCTGGAGTCCCTGACCCGCCTCGAGTCGCAGTGGTCGCAGCAGGCCCCGCCCGCTCCGCCCGCCCCCCAGGCGTACCCCGCCGCCCCGCAGGCGTACCCCGCGGCCCCGGCTCCCGCGTGGGGTGCGCCGCACCAGGGCGGGCACCACGGACACCACCGCCAGAAGAGCTTCGGCCGGATGCTCTTCTCCTCCTGAACCCCTGCGGGGGCCCGGGCGCGTTGCGTCCGGGCCCGTCGCGCCCGCATTGCATACCGTCGACGAAGTTCGGTTCCTGATCTAGTCATGAGCATGATCGCTGCCTAGCGGGGCCATGCACTTCCTCGACAGGTCCCGAACTGTCGCCCCCCGGGCTGGAGCCGCTGGCTCGTGCCACCCGCCGCGCTCGCCGTGCACCTCTCCATCGGACAGGCCTACGCCTGGAGCGTGTTCAAGCCCCCACTCGAATCCGCACTCGGGCTGTCGGGCACCGTGAGCGCCCTCCCGTTCCAGCTGGGCATCGTGATGCTGGGCCTCTCCGCGGCCTTCGGCGGCACACTCGTCGAACGCAACGGTCCCCGCTGGGCGATGTCCGTCTCCCTCGTCTGCTTCTCCTCCGGCTTCCTCGTCGCCGCCCTCGGTGCGGCCACCGGCCGGTACTGGCTCGTCGTCCTCGGCTACGGCTTCATCGGCGGGATCGGGCTCGGCATCGGCTACATCTCCCCGGTCTCCACCCTCATCAAGTGGTTCCCCGACCGCCCCGGCATGGCCACGGGCATCGCCATCATGGGCTTCGGCGGCGGCGCCCTCATAGCCTCGCCCTGGTCCACGGGCATGCTCGAGAGCTTCGGTACGGACCGCTCCGGCATCGCGAGCGCCTTCCTCGTGCACGGCGTCGTCTACGCGGCGTTCTTGGCGCTCGGCGTCCTCCTGGTACGGGTGCCGCCGGAGGGCTGGCTCCCCGACGGCTGGGAGCCGAAGCAGGAAACCCGCAGGCTCGTCACCAACGCCCAGGTCTCCGCGCGCAACGCCCTGCGCACACCGCAGTTCTGGTGCCTGTGGGTAGTCCTGCGCATGAACGTCACCGCGGGCATCGGCATCCTCGAGAAGGCCGTGCCGATGATCCAGGACTTCTTCGCGGACACCTCCACCCCGGTGTCGGTCTCGGCCGCGGCGGGCTTCGTCGCCCTGCTCTCGCTGGCCAACATGGGCGGCCGTCTCCTGTGGTCCTCCACCTCGGACCTGATCGGCCGCAAGAACATGTACCGCGTCTACCTCGGTGTCGGCGCGCTGATGTACGTGATGATCGAACGGCTCGGCAACGACTCCAAGCCGCTCTTCATCTGCTGCGCGCTGGTGATCCTCTCCTTCTACGGAGGAGGGTTCGCGACCGCTCCCGCCTACCTGAGGGACCTCTTCGGCACGTACCAGGTCGGAGCCATCCACGGTCGGCTGCTGACCGCCTGGTCCACGGCGGGCGTGCTCGGTCCGCTGATCGTCAACAGGGTCGCCGACGCGGGGGAGCGCGCAGGCCACAGCGGTCCCAGCCTCTACACGACCTCGCTGACCATCATGATCGGGCTGCTCGTCGTCGGCTTCGTCGCCAACGAGTGCATCCGCCCCGTCCACCCGCGCTTCCACGAGACTCCGGAAGGGAGCAGCCCCCCGTGTCCACCAGGAGTCGTAAGCCGCTCATGGTCCTCGTCTGGCTCTGGGTCGCAGTGCCGTTCGGCTACGGGCTGTACGAACTGACCCGCAAGGCCACCCAGCTCTTCACCGGCTGACCCGCAGGACAACGACGAAGCCCCCGGTCGTCGAGACGACCGGGGGCTTCGAACGGTGCGCGATACTGGGATTGAACCAGTGACCTCTTCCGTGTCAGGGAAGCGCTCTCCCGCTGAGCTAATCGCGCAGGGTGACCCTGCGTGTACTGCGTGCGCGATACTGGGATTGAACCAGTGACCTCTTCCGTGTCAGGGAAGCGCTCTCCCGCTGAGCTAATCGCGCGGGGGTCCTTGCGGACCGGTGGACGATACTGGGATTGAACCAGTGACCCCTTCCGTGTCAGGGAAGTGCTCTCCCGCTGAGCTAATCGTCCTTGGAGGTGGAGACGGGATTTGAACCCGTGTAGACGGCTTTGCAGGCCGTTGCCTCGCCTCTCGGCCACTCCACCAGGGATGGGGGTTCGGGAAGATCCCCCACCTTCTGCGAGCGGACGACCAGGTTCGAACTGGCGACCTCAACCTTGGCAAGGTTGCGCTCTACCAACTGAGCTACGTCCGCTTGTCATTCCCGTTCGGCTTGCGCGTCCCGGTGACGTGTTGAACTCTAGCGGATTCCCGGGCCAGCACAAAAACGCGTTTGTGCAGCGTGCTGCGCTGCCTCCGCCCCGCCGCAGGTCACCGTGCACCGTTCTAGACTCACCAGAGTGCACGACCTAGCTCCCATGGCCCGCTTCGGCGGCCTCATCGCCTCAGGCCTGCAGGATGTGACCAGCGATCCTGCGGCTCTCGAATCATCCGGTTTCTGGGCCGTATCCGCCGATTTCGAGGGCCGTCTCGTCTGCGCCCGCTTCTCCACCGTACGGACCGAGCAGGTGCCCCTTCCCGTGCCCGGCGCCTGGCGTGGCCCGGCGCCGCAGGACTGGATCTCATCGCTCGACGAGGACGCGTACAAGGCCGGCGTACGGCGGATCCGTGAACACATCGCGGCGGGCGAGGTCTACCAGGCCAACCTCTGCCGGGTCCTGTCCGCACCGCTGCCCGGCCCCGTAGCCGACGTGGACGCGCTCACCGCCCTGCTGGCCCGCGGCAACCCCGCTCCCTACGCGGGGACGATCCGGCTGCCTGCCCAGGGTGTCGAGATAGCCACCGCCTCCCCGGAGCTCTTCCTGAGGCGTGAGGGCAGGATCGTCGAGTCCGGGCCGATCAAGGGAACCGGGCGGACCGAGGACGATCTGCTGGACAAGGACCACGCCGAGAACGTGATGATCGTCGACCTGGTCCGCAACGACCTGGGCCGGGTCTGCGCGACCGGCAGCGTGAGCGTCCCCGACCTCTGTGTGGTGGAGAAGCACCCCGGACTCGTCCACCTCGTCTCCACCGTGCGTGGCCGGCTGGCCGACGGCGCCGGCTGGCCGGAGCTGCTCACCGCCGCGTTTCCGCCCGGATCCGTCACCGGTGCCCCGAAGTCCAGTGCCCTGAGGATCATCGACGCCCTCGAGACAGCGCCGCGCGGTCCGTACTGCGGAGGGATCGGCTGGGTCGACGCGGACAGGGACACCGCGGAACTGGCCGTCGGCATAAGGACCTTCTGGATCGACCGCACGGGCACCGCACCCGAGCTGCGCTTCGGTACCGGAGCCGGTATCACCTGGGGATCCGACCCGCAGCGTGAATGGGCGGAGACCGAGCTGAAGGCGTCCCGGCTGCTCGCTGTAGCGTCGGGCGCCTACGAGGAGACAGGAAGGACCGCGTCATGAGGATTTGGGTCAACGGCGAGCTCCGGGACGCCGATGACGCACGGGTGTCCGTGCTCGATCACGGACTGACCGTGGGGGACGGCATCTTCGAGACGGTCAGGGTCGCCCAGGGCCGCCCCTTCGCCCTGACCCGGCATCTCGACCGGCTGACGCGCTCGGCCCGTGGCCTCGGACTGTCCGACCCCGACCAGGACGAGGTCCGCCGCGCCTCGGAGGCCGTCATCGCGGCCAATCCCACGGAGCTCGGCCGGCTGCGGATCACGTACACCGGAGGCCTCTCACCCCTCGGTTCCGACCGCGGCGACGCGGGGCCCAGCCTCGTCGTCGCCCTCGGTGAGACGTCACGCCGTCCGGACAGCACAGCCGTGATCACCGTCCCCTGGACGCGCAACGAACGCAGTGCGGTGGCAGGGCTCAAGACCACCTCGTACGCCGAGAACGTCGTCGCCCTCGCGCGCGCCCACGAGCAGGGTGCCTCCGAGGCGCTCTTCCCCAACACGGTCGGGCAGCTCTGCGAGGGCACCGGATCCAATGTCTTCGTCGTGCTCGACGGCCGGATCCACACCCCTCCCCTCACCTCCGGATGCCTTGCCGGGATCACCCGCGCACTGGCCGTGGAGTGGACCGGTGCGCAGGAGACGGAGCTGCCGCTGGACATCCTCGAAAGGGCCGAGGAGATCTTCCTGACCTCCACGCTCCGCGACATCCAGGCCGTCCACCGGGTGGACGGACGGGAGCTGCCGGGCGCGCCGGGGCCGGTTACGGCGAAGGCGATGCGGATCTTCGACGAGCGCGCGGGCGACGACCTCGATCCCTGAGCCCGTCCGGCAAAAACAGGTGACGGACCGAGGACGAGCGGATAGAACACCCCTGATGACCACGACCCTCCGGCCGACCGGGCCGATCCAGCAAGGCGCCGACGGCGCACAGGAACGCACGTACGACGTGTGCGACAACGGGCGTCCCGTCGGTTCCGTCGCCGTCTCCACCGATCCGGTGTTCGGCGCGTCGGCCGGGATAATCCGGTCGCTGCGCATCGAGGAGACGCATCGCAGGCGGGGCCGGGGCACCATCGCCGCCCTCGCCGCGGAGGAGGTGCTGCGCAGCTGGGGGTGCACCCAGGTCCGGCTGGTGGCTCCCGCGGACGACGAGGCCGCCCGGGGGCTCGGGGCCGTGCTCGGCTACACCGAGCGCAGCCGGAACATGGTCAAGGAGCTCCGGCGGACCGCACCCGCGCTCCCGGACGGCGTCACCGGGCGTCCCATGAGCGGCCAGGAATTCGCCGACTGGGCGAGCACCAGCGTGGAGACGTACGCGCAGAACTGGATCGAGCGCGGCGTCCCGGAGGAGCAGGCCCGGCGGAAGTCCGAGACCGACCACGCCACGAACCTGCCGGACGGTCTGGCCACCGAGGGCATGCACTTCCACGTGCTCGTCCACGGCGGCGACGTCATCGGCCATGTGTGGGTGGCGCGGCACGAGACACCGACGGGCGAGGCGATGGGATACGTCTTCGACGTCGAGGTCCGGGGAGAGCACCGCGGACACGGATACGGCCGTGCGCTGATGCACCGTGCCGAGGACATCACGCTCGACTCGGGGCTCGGCAGGCTCGGCCTGCACGTCTTCGCGTCCAACACCCCCGCGCTGCGGCTGTACGAGTCGCTCGGTTACGAGCCGACCCAGTACAACCTGGCCAAGGCGTTGTAGGCGGTCCTCGCGGCGGGGTGCCGGCCCGCGCCGCCGGGCGGACCCGCCGTCAGCCGCGGTCGGCCAGCAGACGGTCCGCGATCTCCTCGATCCGCTCGCGCAGCCCTTCCTGGCTCTTGCCACCGTCCAGCCGCTCGTCACCGATCACATACGTCGGGGTTCCGGTGACCCCGATGGCCTTGCCCTCGGCCTGGTCCGCGTCGACGATCAGCATGTGCCGGCCGTCGATCAGCGCGGTGTCGAACTCCTCGGCGTCCAGCCCCAGTTCACGTGCCACATCGAGCAGCACGGGCTCACCGGTACGGGCGAGGTCGGCGGTGCGGGCCAGTACCGCCTCGATGTACGGCCACCCCTTGCCCTGCTCGACGGCCTCCTCGGCCGCCTGGGCCGCGGCGTACGCGTGCTTGTGCTTCTCCAGCGGGAAGTGGCGCAGCCGGATCTCCAGCCGGTCGCCGTAGCGGGCGCGAAGGGCGTGGACGTCGGAGAGGGCCTGATGGCAGTCGGGGCACTCGAGCTCGCACCAGATGTCCAGGACGACCGGGGCTGAGGGGGTGGAATCGCTCATGGGATCAGTCTTTCAGGCCGGACCTCCGCTTCCCAATCGGGACCTGGGGAGGACCGCAGCCCTGAAATGTCCCTGATGTGGCCCGGGACCGTGGCCCCCGAGCCGCGACCGGTGCAGGATGGAAGGGACGTTTCCCGATGTGCTGGAGGCACCGATGCTTGCCGAGACCATCTGTTCCGCGGTGTCGGCGGCAGGCCTGGGCATCGCCGCGATCACCGCGTACCGCAAGCGATTCCTCGCGGCGACCAGGATCGCCGCTTACTCGCTGGTGCCCGTCGGCCTCGTGATGACCGGTGTCGTCGAGTGGTTGTCCGACATCGTGTTCAAGCCCAGCGTCTGGCTCGGCTTCGGGCTGCTCGCGCTGGCGTGGCTCCTCTTCATGACCACACGGGCGGTGGAGCGTCGCGGCGGCTCCACCCGCAGGGAACGCAAGGCCGCTCGGGCTGCGTCGCAGGGTGACGCAGTCTCCCCGGCCGCGTCGACACCCTCACTGACGTCCGCGAACACGACGGCCCGCCCGCAGCCGCAGCCGCAGGCGAAGAAGAAGCCGCAGCAGGCCGCCGCGCCCGGTGAGGACTTCAGCGACATCGAGGCGATCCTGAAGAAGCACGGCATCTGACAGGGCAATCCGGGCGCTGCGTGACACCGCCATTATGGCTGCAATATGAATCGATTCATGCGTGTGGGGGGCGTGCGCGAGCCGCTCGTCTCCGCTTCGCGTATCGGTATATTCGGGGTTGCTCCGATCCGATCTTGACGGTATCCGGGGATGGAGTTAGCGTCCCGGACGTATTGAAACAATTCATTCCTGGGCCGCAGGGCAAGGGCGACGGGCCGGCGGATCTTGCCGGATGACGTCGGCAGGACAGGGATACGCTGCGCCGACGCGCGGCGGCCGGACGCATCAGTGGGGCAGGGCAAGTGGGGCGTGTGGCAGGGATCAAGGATGTGGCCCGGCAGGCCGGAGTCTCGGTGGGCACCGTCTCCAACGTGATCAACCGCCCCGAGGCGGTGCTTCCGGACACCCGGGCCCGGGTACTGGCGGCGATCGAGGAGCTCGGTTACGTACGCAGCGAGTCGGCCAGGCAGCTCAGGGCGGGCCGGAGCCGGATCATGGCCCTGCTCGTCCTCGACATGGGCAACCCCTTCTTCGTCGACATCGCCCGCGGCGCGGAACGCGCGGCCCGGGACGCCGGTCTCGGCGTGATGGTGTGCAACAGCGGCCAGAGTCCCGAGGAGGAGGCCGAATACCTCGGGCTCTTCGCCGAACAACGCGTCTGCGGGGTGCTCGTCACCCCGGCCGACGCCACCGGCGGCAACCTCGAGGCGTTCGGCCGCCACCGGATTCCGTACGTGCTCGTGGACCGGGTCGCCCCGGGTGCCGAGACCTGCGCCGTCTCCGTCGACGACGTACGCGGCGGCAGGCTCGCCGTAGGGCACCTCGTCTCGGCGGGGCACCGTTCCGTCGCCTATGTCAGCGGCCCCGGCGACCTGCACCAGATCAGGGACCGCCGTGAGGGTGCGCTCTCCGCCCTCGCTGAGGCCGGACTCGGTCCCGAGGCCCTCATCGAGATCCCGTCCGACCGCCTGGACGTGGCGGCGGGCCGGGACGCCGGGGCACGGCTGCTCGGTCTCGTGCCGCGCCCGACCGCCGTCTTCTGCGCCAACGACCTGCTTGCCCTCGGTGTCCTTCAGTCGCTCTACGCGGCGGGCGTCCGGGTGCCGCAGGACGTCGCCATCGTCGGTTACGACGACATCGAGTTCGCCGCGGCGGCCGCCGTGCCGCTGACCTCGGTCAGGCAGCCCGCCGTGCTCATGGGCAGGATGGCGGCGGAGCTCCTTCTCGAGGAGGCGGACGACGGGGACGGCAGCCACCGGCACCGCAGTGTGGTGCTCCAGCCGGAGCTCGTCGTACGCGCGTCCAGCGCCGCTCCGCGCTGACTCGCGGGCCGCGCCCGGAGAGGGGTCCACGAGTCGTGGGCGACGGGTGCGGATGGGTGACCGGGGATCGGACGCCGGAGCGAATTCGCGCCGTACGCGGAGGGTGAACTCCCCGTGCGAAAAGGCGTGTTGATCGCCAACGGGGGTGCCTCTGCGTCATGATCGCCTCGAGATGGTGGATACATACCGGGGCGAGGCCCCCGCACCCCCTGCCGAAGAGCCGCGTGGCTGCCTCTTCGCGCTGTCCCAGCCACCCCTGATGATCTTTCTGACGGTGATCGGCAGTCTTCTGCTGATGGCCGCGCTGCATGATCTTTTCTTCCTGTGAGCGGGCATCGGCATCCGGGACCGCCGCTCCGCCCGCCACCCTGCAGGGGCCCGTCCGGCGCGTGCGGCGACGGTCAGCGCGCCGCTTCCCTGCGCCGTGCCCGGTACGCGGCGACATGGAGCCGATTACCGCAGGTGCGGCTGGAGCAGTAGCGACGCGAGCGGTTGCGGGACAGATCGACGAACGCGCGCCGGCAGTCCGGCGCCTCGCAGCGGCGCAGCCGCTCCTGTTCGCCCGCCACGACGATGAAGGCCAGGGCCATGCCGCAGTCGGCCGCGAGATGGTCCGAGACGGAGGCGTCCGGCGCGAAGTAGTGGACGTGCCAGTCGTAGCCGTCGTGGTTCGTGAGTTGCGGGGTGGTGCCCGCGGCGGCCACCAGCCGGTTGACGAGATCGGCGGCAGTACGGGCGTCGGGCGCCGCGAACACCTCCGCGAACAGGCTCCGCACGTCCCGTACGGCGCGCAGGTCCTTCTCGCCGAGCTCGCCCACGCCGCTGATGAGATGGCGCTCCGCGAAGTCGTAGAGCGCATCGACGTCGGGGAGCCCGTCGGCCGGCTCGCTCTCCGGCGCGGTGTTCACCAGATCGACCACCGTGTCGAGGGCGATCCGGGTGTCGTGTGGGATCAGCACGCTTCGCTCCCTGGCCTCCGGCGGGCGGGTGCCCGCCGATGCCGGGTGACTCTACTGGCTCGGCGAAGGCGCCACGGGCCCGGCAGGGACTTACGGGCGAGCGGGAGGGCCTTTGCCGGTCGGACGAGCCGCCGGAGCGCGTGACGGCCGCCTGGCGGCTCTGGTGGTCACATGGCGGTCACTCGTGAGTCGCTTCGGTACCTGTGGGGCGTGTGGGACGCGTGGGGTCGCCAGGACGGGACCGGAACCGTCGGTCGTGGGGGACCGTGACCGAGACCGCCGGTTCCCGGGACCGCGAGACCGAAGCCGTCGCAACCGAGGGACGCGCAGTAAGGAATCCCGGTGCCCCGGCGCGCGCCGACGCCGTCGCCGCGGTGGGTTCCGCGGCGACGGCGCCGGTGTCTGCCGTATGAGGTTGTCCGCGCGACGCCGTCTCCCCGAGTCGGACGGCGTCCCGCAGCTCTCGGCCTGGCTCAGCTCTCGGCCAGGATGTGTGAGAGCTCCGTATCCAGATCGAAGTGACGATGCTCGGTGCCCGGCGGAACCGCGGCGTCGGTCCTCTTCAGGAACGACTCCAGGGCCCTTGCCGGAGCTTCTAGCAGGGCTTCTCCCTCCGGGGAGCTCAGTGCGATGCAGACGACACCCTGGCCGTGACTACGTGATGGCCAGACGCGGACGTCTCCGGTGCCGGTGGGCCGGTGCAGCCCCTCGGCAAGGAGGTCACGGGCGAAAACCCACTCGACCGTCTCCTCCGCTCCGGTGTGGAAGGTGGCGTGCACGGCATAGGGATCGGCCGTGTCATACCGCAGGCCCGCGGGTACAGGCAGTGAGGACTCGCTCGACACAACGAGGCGCAGGTGCAGCTCGCAGCTGACCGTGGTGTTCATAAGCGCCAGGGCCTTTCGCTCAGTGTGCGCTCGGGGATTCGCACGTCGGCGAAATCGACATGCCACCTACGGTGGTGTTGTAAACCCCTCTGACCTATTTGTGATGCTTCGGGCGTGTTGTGGGGCGGTGTGTAACTTTGGGTGATGCGTCCATTCCAGTGACCGACACCGTTCGGGTAGGTTGGGGTTCATGAATGCGGAGAGTGACGAGCGGAGCGAGGTCGCCTCACGGCCGGCCGCGGAGTCCGCGACGGGGGATGCGGCGCAGGCCGAGAGGGAGCTGGGCTCGCGGGCCCCGGGGTTCATCAAGGCGTCCCGGCTGTTGCACGTGAGCTGGCAGGTCGGCATCTTCGTCGTCGGCCTCGCGGTGGTCGGAGCGGGCATCGTGATGCTGCCGCTGCCGGGCCCCGGGTGGCTGGTGATCTTCGGGGGTATGGCGATCTGGGCGACGGAGTTCGTCTGGGCGCAGCTCGTCCTGCGCTGGACCCGGCGCAAGGTCACCGAGGCTGCTCAGCGCGCCCTCGATCCCGAGGTGCGGCGGCGCAACATCATCCTCACCACGGTGGGGCTCGTGATCATCGCCGTACTCGTCGGGATCTACGTCTGGAAGTTCGGGATCACCATGCCGTGGAGGATCGACCAGTGACCCGTCGATGGTCCGGAGACACCGCTGACATGGGGTAATGTTTGCGGTGCGCCGGGGCGATTAGCTCAGTGGGAGAGCGCTTCGTTCACACCGAAGAGGTCACTGGTTCGAACCCAGTATCGCCCACCCCGTACCGATGGCCCGGAAGCTTCACTCGAAGCTTCCGGGCCATCGGTGTTTTCGCGTACAGGTGTTCGGCGGGCCGGGCGTTCCGCCGATTTTCGTCCTAACCGTTGACGAGCCGGGTGCCGCTCCTTACTTTGACCCAGCAAGCGCTTTCTAAAACGATTCAATGCGATGGTGGGGGCAAGAGATGTCTCGGAACAACGGCATGGACCGGCGGCAGATGCTGAAGCTGGCCGGCCTCTCGGCGGCCGGTCTCGGACTGACCGCAGCTGGTTGCGGCTCGGGCGGGAGCGGCAGTTCCGGGGGTACGGTCACCATCCGGCACTCCTGGTGGGGCGCCGACGACCGGGCGAAGAAGGTCCAGCAGTGCGTCGCCCTCTTCGAGAAGAAGCACCCGAAGATCAAGGTGAAGACGGACTTCCAGCAGTACCCGGACTTCTGGAAGAAGTTCAACACGCAGGCGGCCGGCGGCAACGCCCCGGACGTCATCCAGAACGCCGTGACCTTCCTGCGCAAGTACGAGGCGAAGAACGTCCTCCTCGACCTCAGCCCCCAGGTGGAGAAGGGCAACCTCAGCCTCGACGGTTTCCGTTCCGGGCTGGAGAAGTTCGCGGAGGTCGACGGCAAGCTGCTCGGCGTACCGGTCGGCAGCAACTCGATGGCCCTGGTCATCGACGAGAGGGTCTACGAGAAGGCCGGCATCGCCCCCGAGATCGGCTGGACCTGGGACGACTGGTACGCGGGCCTGCAGAAGATCAAGAACGGTCAGAAGATCGCCGGTGACGCCGGACCGCACGGCGTGATGTACCTGTACGACCTGATACTCCGCCAGAACGGCAAGGCCTTCTTCACCGAGGACGGAATGGGCTTCGGCGAGACCGAGCTGCTGCCGTACTGGACCGAGGCCCTGGAGCGGGTCAGGTCGGGTGTCTACGCCGACCCCAAGAAGGTCGAACAGATCAAGCCCGCCTCCGCGACCGCCAAGGGACTCTCCGCCGGTGAGTTCACCTGGGACAACTTCTCGGTCCGCTACAGCGCCGAGGGCAAGAGCAGCTACGGCCTCGCCCCCATCCCCAGCACCGACGGCAAGAAGACCGGCCAGTACCTGGGTTCGCTGATGCTCAGCGGCACGGCGCGCACCAAGCACCCGGCCGAGGTGGCCACCTTCATCGGCTTCATGACCCACGACCCCGCGGTCGCCAGGATCATGGGGTACGACCGCGGCGTACCCGCCACCACCGCCCAGTTCGAGGCCTACGAGCCCACCGACGCCCCCAGCAAGGCGATCGCCGCGTACGAGTCCGCGATCGCCGGCGCGGGCATCCTGGAGCCCATCACACCGCACCCGGCGGGCGCCGACGTGATCGAGGCGGCCTTCCTGCGCATCTCCGCCGACCTCTCCCTGGGCAAGGCCTCGCCGAAGGACTCCGTGAAGCAGTTCTTCTCCGAGGCCAAGACCGCCCTCGCCTCGAACTGAGAGGTACCGTGGTGACTCACATCCAGACCTCCTCGGGCGCACGCGCGTCCGGGGGCGACCGGTCCGCGGAGAAGCGGACCGGTCCCGTGGGAAACGCGCCGCCT
This sequence comes from Streptomyces sp. NBC_00887, assembly GCF_045207585.1. Taxonomy (NCBI): domain Bacteria; kingdom Bacillati; phylum Actinomycetota; class Actinomycetes; order Kitasatosporales; family Streptomycetaceae; genus Streptomyces; species Streptomyces sp. NBC_00887. Next base: position 1,418,852 of record NZ_CP108788.1, on the reverse strand, counting down.
GCCGGCCCCGAGCGGGCCGGCAGCCGCGAGAACCTGGCCGGCTACCTGTTCATGTCGCCCTGGATCGCGGGCTTCCTGTTCCTGGTCGCCGGGCCCATGGTGTTCTCGCTGTACCTCTCGTTCACCGAGTACAACCTGTTCGAAGCCCCGCGCTGGATCGGCCTGCAGAACTTCACCGACATGTTCGCCGACCCCCGGTGGCGCCAGTCGGTCGAGGTCACCTCGTGGTACGTACTGATCGGCACCCCGGTCAAACTGGCCGCCGCACTCGCCGTCGCGATGCTGCTCGCCCAGAAGCGGTGGGGCCAGTCCTTCTACCGGGCGGCCTTCTACGCCCCGTCCCTGATCGGCGCGAGCGTTTCGGCGGCCATCGTCTGGCGCGCACTGTTCTCGGACGACGCCCTCGTCGACCGTACGCAGAAGGTGTTCGGTGTCGAGGTGGGCGGCTGGATCGGCGACCCCGGGATGATCATCTACGCGCTGATCGCCCTCACCGTCTGGCAGTTCGGCGCCCCGATGGTCATCTTCCTGGCCGGTCTCAAGCAGGTCCCGCGGGAACTGTACGAGGCGGCCGAGGTGGACGGAGCCGGCCGATGGCGCAGGTTCTTCCACATCACCCTGCCGATGATCTCGCCGGTGCTGTTCTTCAACGTCCTGCTGGAGACCATCCACTCCTTCCAGATCTTCGGCTCCGCCTACATCGTCAGCAACGGCAGCTGCGGACCGGCCGACGCGACGCTCGTCTATACCTGCTACCTGTACGAACAGGGCTTCGTGAACAGCCGGATGGGCTTCGCCTCCGCCATGGGATGGCTGCTGCTCGTCGCGGTGGGCCTGGTCACCGCCGTGCTGTTCTGGTCCCAGAAGCGCTGGGTGCACTACGAGGAGGGCGGCCGATGAGTCTCCTGCACGCAGCCGTACGACGCCGGGGACCCGGCGCATTCGCCTGGCACCTCGGTGCACTCGTCATCCTCGCCGTGGTCCTCTACCCGGTGGTGTGGACGATCGGCGCCTCGTTCAAGCCCAGCGCGGACATCATCGGCGCCCTGGACCTGTTCCCGGCCGACCCCATCACGGACAACTACACCCGGCTCACCGAGGGCATCGCCGACATCCCCATCTCGACGTTCTTCCTGAACTCGGCCTACATCGCGGTTGGTTCGGTCATCGGCGTGGTGCTGTCCTGCTCGCTGACGGCGTACGCCTTCGCGAAGGTCCGCTTCGCCGGCCGCAACGTCATGTTCGCCATCATGATCGGCACCCTGCTCCTGCCGTACCACGTGCTGATCATTCCGCAGTACGTGCTGTTCCAGAAGCTGGAACTGATCAACACCTTCACGCCGCTGCTCATCGGCAAGTACCTCGCCACCGACGCCTTCTTCGTCTTCCTGATGGTGCAGTTCATGCGTGGGCTGCCCAAGGAGCTCGACGAGGCCGCGCGGCTCGACGGCTGCGGACACCTGAGGATCTACTGGTCGATCGTCATGCCGCTCTGCCGGCCCGCGCTCATCACCAGCGCCATCTTCACCTTCATCAACGCCTGGAACGACTTCATGGGCCCCCTGCTCTACCTCAACGAGCCGGACAAGTACACCGTCTCCATGGGGCTGAAGATGTTCATCGACCAGGACGCCGTGGCCGACTACGGCGGCATGATCGCCATGTCGCTGGTCGCCCTGCTGCCCGTGCTGGCCTTCTTCCTGGCCTTCCAGCGCTACCTGATCGACGGCATGGCCACCTCCGGTCTGAAGGGCTGAGGCCACCGTGACGACGAAGTCCCGCACCGCGGAACGGCGTTCGCGTGTCATGGACCGTTTCGGCCTGTTCTCCGAATGCCTGCTCACCGGCGTATGGATCGCCGTCGCCGCCCTGCCGCTCCTCACGTTCCCCGCGGCCTTCGCCGCGGGGACCCGGCACCTGCGCCGCCATCTGGCGGGCGAGCAGGGCGGCCTGCGGGAGTTCGTCACCGACGCACGCGCCGCTGCCCGCGGCGGCTGGCTCGTCGGCGTGTCCGTGTGGGCGGCCGCAGCCCTGCTGTGGCTGGACCTGTCGGCCGTACGAGCCGGGCTGCCCGGCGGCCCTTTCGTGGGCGCCGTCGGCATCCTCGCCCTGATCGGCTACCTGGTCGCGGTCGTACGCGCCGCCGCGTGCTGGGAGCCCGGCGACAACTGGCGGTCCCTCCTCGCCGCCGCGGGCCGCCGCACGGTCCGCGACCCGGCCGGCTCCCTCCTGCTCGTCTGCGGGATGGCCGTCGTCGTGCTCTCCGGCGCACTGGTACTGCCGCTCGCCGTCCCCGTCCTCGGGGCCGTCGCCGCCGCGGCCACCGCAGTCGAGGCCCGCCGGCTCGCCCGCTGAGACCCCCGTACCGCCCTTTCGATGTCCCCCGTCCGCACGGAGAGAGGCACAACCATGTCCAGGATGCCCCGCAGAACACTCCTGAAGGCCGCAGCGGCGGCCGGCGCAGCCGCCCAGTTCAGCTGGTCCTTCGGCGCCACCACCGCAACCGCCGTCCCGGGCGCGGAGAACACCACCGAGCCCGTCCCCCTCACCTGGCTCGAGTCCGGCGGCCTCGGCGCCGCCCCCGGATCCACACTCGGTGTGCCCTGGCCCAAGGGGCAGTACGCGAAGGACCAGACGTTCGCGCTGGCCACCGAGGACGGCAAGGACGTCCCCGTACAGACCTGGCCGATCGGCTACTGGCCCGACGGCTCGCTCAAGTGGACCGCGCACGCGGTCGGCCCCGAGGTCACCGCGAAGAAGTTCGCACTCACCACGGGGACGCCCGCCGCCCCGGAGAAGAAGGTCACCGTCACCCGGGCGGGCGGCACCCTCACCGTCTCGACCGGGGTGATCACGGCCAAACTCGGCACCAACGGCTCGGCACTGGTCACGTCCGTCACCCGCGGCTCCACCGAAATCGCCCGCAACGGCCGGCTCGTCCTGCTGCGCCAGGGCGAGATCGAGGACGGCGACCAGGGCAACGAGAAGTACGAGCGCTTCGAGAGCGTCATCGAAGCCGCCGAGACGGAGCAGGACGGCCCCGTCCGTGCCGTCGTCCGCATCGACGGCAAGCACCGCAAGGGCTCCCGCTCCTGGATGCCGTTCTCCGTACGGTTCTACTTCTACGCGGGCGCCGACTCCTTCCGGATGATGCACACCATCACCTACGACGGCACCCAGGAACCCGGAAAGGCGAGCGGCGACTTCATCCGCGGCCTCGGCGTCCGCTTCGGCGTCCCGATGCGCGACGCCGCCCATGACCGCCACATCCGCATCGGCGGCGACGGCACCGGCCTCCTGCGCGAGGCCGTGAAGGGCATCACCGGGCTGCGCCGGGACCCCGGGGCCGCCGTGCGCGAGGCACAGTTCGCGGGCCAGAAGCTCCCCGACCCCGCCACCTGGGACCAGCGGGTCACCACCCGGCTCCAGTACATCCCCGAGTGGGGCGACTACACGCTCTCCCAGCTCTCCGCCGACGGTTTCGGGCTGCGCAAGCGCACGAAGAAGGGCCATGGGTGGATCCCCGCCGGAGGCGGCACGCGGGCCTCCGGCTTCGGATACGTCGGCGGGCCGAGCGGCGGACTCTCCTTCGGACTGCGCGACTTCTGGGAGAAGCACCCCGCCCAGCTGGACATCCGCGACGCCCAGACCGACGAGGCCGAGGTCACCCTCTGGCTCTGGTCACCCGAGGCCCGGCCCATGGACCTGCGCTTCTACCACGACGGCATGGGACAGGACACCTACGCCGAACAGCTCGAAGGCCTCAACATCACCTACGAGGACTACGAACCCGGCTTCGGCACCCCGTACGGCATCGCGCGGACGAGTGAACTCCTCTTCTGGGCCAACGAGTTCACCCCCACCGCCGAGACCCTCGCCCAGCAGGTCGACGCCGTACGCACCCCGCCCCAGCTCGCCGCGCCGCCCAAGCAGCTCATCAAGGCCAAGGTCTTCGGCGGGCTCTTCGCCGAACCCGACCGGTCCACCGCCGCCAAGTCGAAGATCGAGGACCATCTGGACTTCCTCTTCACGTACTACAAGGACCAGGTGGAGATGCGCCGTTGGTACGGCTTCTGGGACTACGGCGACATCATGCACACCTACGACCCCACCCGCCATCAGTGGTGCTACGACGTCGGCGGCTACGCCTGGGACAACTCCGAGCTCTCGCCCGACCTGTGGCTCTGGTACGCGTACATGCGCTCGGGCCGCGCCGACATCTACCGCTTCGCCGAAGCCATGACCCGGCACACCGGCGAGGTCGACGTCTACCACCTCGGCAGGTGGGCGGGACTCGGCACGCGCCACGGCGTCCAGCACTACGCCGACAGCGCCAAGCAGCAGCGCATCGCCAACACCACCTACCGCCGAATGTTCTACTTCCTCACCGCGGACGAGCGCGTGGGCGACCTCATGCACGCCAATGTCGACTCCGACGAGACCTTCCTCGCCCTGGACCCCATCCGCAAGATCCGCACCGAGCCGTACACCCCCGACCGGCACGCCCTGTCCATCGGCTTCGGCACCGACTGGAGCGGCCTCGTCTCCGCCTGGCTCACCGAGTGGGAGCGCCGCGGCCCCAAGTGGGAGAAGGCCAGGGACCGGGTGCTGTCCACCATGGAGACCATCGCCGCCCAGCCCAACGGCTTCGTCCAGGGCGTCGGTCTGTACGACCTCGACACCGGGAAGTTCGCGATAGCCGAGAAGCCCGCGGTCGGTGTCTCGCACCTGTCGGCCATGTTCGGCCTGGTCGAGCTCAACGCCGAACTCATCGACATGATCGACATGCCGGAGTTCGAGGCGGCATGGATCGACTACTGCCGCTACTTCAACGCCACCAAGGCGGAACAGACCGCCCGCTACGGCAGCAACTTCGGCACCCTGCTGCTGTTCCAGGGCCACTCCCGCCAGGACGCCTACGCCGCCGTACGAACAGGAGACGTCACCCTTGCCACCCGGGCGTGGAAGCAGTTCTACAGCAGCGCCGACACGTGGGACTACAAGGAGACCACCGACTGGAGCACCCACAAGGTCGAGGGACCGACCGGACCCGTACCGGGCAGTGAAGCGGCCTGGGTCAGCACCAACTCCACCGCCCTGTACGGACTCGCGGCGATCCAGAACCTCGCACTCGTCGGCGACAAGATGCCCTAGGGTTCTTCGTTCGGGTCAGGCCGGATCAGGGTGCCGGGCCCCGCGAGCCCGGCATGATCCGAACGAGAGGCCCTAACGCATCCGGCCGAGGCTCTCCCGCACCCGGCGCGCGTCGCGCAGCCGCTGTTCGTACGTCGCCCCGAGTGCGAGCAGCAGCAGCCCGGCGAGCGCCGGGGGCGCCCAGCGGGGGAGTGCGTCGAAGACCTGGACGACATGCGGGGCCAGCTCGTGGAGCCCGACCAGGGCCAGGACCGAACCGCCCAGCACCAGGGGCGCCTGAAGCCGGAAGCGGGCGCCCACCAGCGTGACCACGAGCGCCGCCATGCCCAGCAGCAGGGGCCGCAGCCAGTGCGGATCGACCCACGCCACCACGAGGCTCGGTACCATCGTCATCGAGAGCGCGGGGCCGTACGCCACCCAGGAGGACGCGGCCGGGTCCGTGCGACGGCGCAGGTACCCGACCGCGAACGCGATCACCGACACCGGCAGGGTGTAGGCCTCCGGGTCCGACACCTCCGAAGCCGCCAGCCGCACCCACGCGGCCATCACGAACAGCACCGCCGCCAGGTGCCCCGCAACCGGCCGGCGGTCCGGCCGCACCGCGGTACCCGCGGCCAGCACCCCGCACAGCGCCAGCACCAGAGCCAGGAAGGGCGCGTCCGTCACCGCGAGCCCCACGGCCACCACCGCTCCGAAGGCCCCGGTGAGTTCCACCGTCGACGCCACGGCGGCCACCCGTAGCCGTGCCCCGAGCAGCACCGTCACCGCGGGAACGACCAGGACCAAAGGAGCGGCGTGCGGCGCGCTCCACCCCAGCGAAGCCCCCGCCGCCGAAACAGGCACGATCGCGCACAGGACGGAGGCACCGGCGAGGACCGACTGCACCGCAGCCGCCCCCGACCGGGCCGCCGCACCCGCGAACAGCACCGACAGTCCCACGAACACCGCGTACGTGGCCGGTTCGGCGGCCAGTGCGAGCAGGCCCGCACTCACCGCGCCCACGAGCGCGCACACCAGAGCGGTGAACGAAAGCGCACCCGCCCCCGCCCGCACGGCGACCGCCAGCAGCCCCGTCACCAGCAGCAGTTCCACGCCCACCGCCACCGCGTACGGCACGTCCATCACAGCCGGCAGCGCCAGTGCCGCACACCAGCCCAGGACCATCGCGCCGGCCGCCGCGGCGACACGCCACCCCGGCCGGGGCGACAGCAGCGCGCCGCATACCCGGTCCCACCCGGCGTGCAGAGCCGCAAACAGGCCCGCCACCAGTACCAGCACCACCGGCGAGGCAGCCGACTCCGGCCACGGCATCGACGGTCCCAGGGCGCCCCGGACGCTCCCCGGCGCCCCGGCCCACACATCGGTCAGCAAGGACACCGGCCCCAGCAGCACAGCCGCCACCGCAGGCAGCGCCCACAGCACCGCACCCGCCGTCACCGCCGCGGACGCCACCAGCACACCCCGGCCCACCGGCTGCGGAACCCGCACACGCACCACCGCCGTCAGCGCCGCACCGCACAGCAGGTACACCACCACCGACCAGTTCCACGGCAGGCCCGTACGCAGCACACCGCCCACCCCGGCCACCGCGGCGAGACCCGCCACCACACCCGCGGCACCGGCCCACTCCTTCGGCGCGCGCCACGCCGCGAACAGCGCCACCACCGCACCGGCCAGCAACAGCGCACCCGGGCCCGCGGCCGCGAGCGGTCCATCGGCCGACACCGACTGGCCCAGGCCGATCAGCATCGCGATCAGCCCGGCCGACGCCGCCCCGACGCCCGCCGTGATCCGCACCGCGAGTCCCCGGCCACGCAGCGCCACCGCGACATCCGCGGCCGCGGTCACCAGCAGCGCCCAACCGAAGACCGCTGCCTGCGCCCCGGCGGACCACGCCCCGAGCACCAGCGGCAGTTGCCCCGCCACCACGGCAGCGGGCAGCGGCATCCGCAGCCGCCCCAGCGCCAGCCCGTACGCCGCCCACAACGCGGTCAGCACCGCGGACGCGACCGCCGCGAAGCCGAGCCTGTCCGTGTCCGGCACGGCCACCGCGTGCAGCGCGTACGCGTCCAGAACCGTCAGCACGAGCGCCAGTACCGTCAGCGCCTCCGCCGTCGCGGACAGCTTGCGCCTCAGCAGCAGCGCGGGAGCCACGAGCGCGGCCAGCGTCACCGTCGCCAGCACCGCCGAACGGCCGGCGATACCCATCTCGCCCCAGCTGAACAGGGTGAACGCGATCGCCGCGATCGTCAGCAGCAGACCACCGAGGACCAGCAGCACGTTCTGTACACCGGACGCACCGGACGCCGGGGCTGCGGCGGCGGCGCCGACCGGCGGCCCCCAGCCGAACGGCGCGGCGGGAAGCCGCCCGGGAGGTGCCGCGAACGGAGGCGGGGCGACCGGCGGGCGCAGCACGCCCAGCAGCCAGGCGCGGCGGTTCAGCAGCTGCAGCCGACGGGCGTCGAGCCGGACAAGTTCTTGGTCGAGGAGCGCCAATTCCTCGGCGGGTGGCGGCACATGTTCCATGAGGGGAGTGTGGCGCCGACCACACGCTCGTACATGCGCTCGGATACTCAGTTCCCGCCATGAGTAGGTCCGGCACGCGCAGACTGGACCCATGGACTGGAACCACTACCGCTTCACCAGCGTCTGGGACCTGCCCGCCGCTCCCGACACCGTGTACGTGGCCCTGGAAGGCGCCGAGGACTACCCCCGGTGGTGGCCGCAGGTCCGCGAGGTCACGCCCGTCGACGACACCTCCGCCACGACGCGCTTCCGCTCCTTCCTCCCGTACGACCTGGTCGTGACCGTCAGGCAGAGCCGCCGCGAGCCCGCGTCCCGGATCCTCCAGGCCGCCATGACCGGTGATCTCGAGGGCTGGGTCCGCTGGACCGTCACCGCGCACGACGGCGGGAGCCGGGTGCTCTACGAGCAGGAGACCGTCGTCCGCAGGAGGCTGCTGCGCCGCCTCGCCGTGCCCGGACGCCTCGTCTTCCGCGCCAATCACACGCTGATGATGCGCGCCGGACGCCGCGGGCTGGCGGCATGGCTGCAAGGAGTTTGAACGTAGCCCGCCGGGCCCTGTATGGTTCAACCCGTTCCCGGGCGATTAGCTCAGTGGGAGAGCGCTTCGTTCACACCGAAGAGGTCACTGGTTCGAAACCAGTATCGCCCACCCGGGAAAAGCCGGTCCGTCAGCACCATCGACGGACCGGCTTTCGCGTACCGGCCCGGATCAGGCCGCCGCCGGCAGCTCCGGACGCAGCGGCCACGCCGGATCCACAGCCTCCGCCTCGCCGTTCTTCTCGAACCACGCCTGCAGACCGCGCGCCTGCGCCGCGTGCCACACCGCCTGCAGCGAATGCAGCTCCGCCGGCGACAGCCGCTCCAGCCGGGCGGAGAACCGCCGCCCCACCGCGCGCACCAGCTCCAGCGACGCCGCCGCGTCGGCCGCCGCGTCATGCGCCCCGTCCAGCACCACCCCGTACAGCTCGCACAGATCCGTCAGCGTGCGGCGGCCCTTGCGGTAGCGGTCCAGGTGTTTGTCCAGGACACGTGGGTCCAGCACGCACAGGGGCGTGTTCTGCAGATACGCGCCCAGCGACGACGCCCGGTGCCGCTTCAGCTCCCGGTCCAGCAGCGTCAGGTCGAACGGCGCGTTCATCACGACGAGCGGCCGGCCCGTCGCGCACTGCTCGGCCAGCGCCCTCGCTATCTCCTCGACGACCGGTGCGGGCCACCGGCCGTTGCGCTGCAGGTGGTCGTCGGTCAGACCGTGGATCTCGGTGGCCCCGACGGGTACCGGTATCCCCGGATTGACCAGCCAGCGGGTGACGCGAAGGCGTCCGCCCGCGGTGTCCTGGACGACGAGAGCGGCCGAAACGATCCGGTCCTCCTCGACGTTCACGCCTGTTGTCTCCGTGTCAAAAGCGGCCAGCGGCCCTTCGAACCAGTGCATCATCCCCGAACTCCTCGCCCCTGCGCGGCAGATGACGGGATTCCTCTGCCCGATTCGGTGATACCCGGGCCCTTTGCCTGATACGCCGTTTGCGGGCCGTCTCCTGCGGTGACAACACAGGAGACGGGAAAGGAAGTTGGCCGTCCCGTCAGCGGAGACCGGGCAACCGGTCGGCACAGCCCGGAAGGCACACGGAGCCATGGCGCTCGCGCAGCCGAACCCAGGGGGTCCCGCCCGCGCCGAGGACTACGGGGGAGGACCGCCGCCGCAGCGGATGGCACCACCACTGCGCGGCACACTCGCCACCACCGCCTGCATGGAGACCCTCCAGGTGGGCTACTTGCACGCGGTAGCGGCCGCGGCGGGGTGTTCCCTGTCGCAGCCCTTTCCCGACAACGGCATCGACTGGCACGTCAGCCACGGCGCCCCCGACCACACCGTCGACGACGAAGTGACCATCAAGGTGCAGCTCAAGTGCACCTACCAGATTCCCCCGCACCCACCTGGCGCGGCGTTCTCCTTCACGCTCGACAACGCCCACCTCGTGAAGCTCGCACGGACACCCGTGTCGGTGCACAAGATCCTCGTCGTGATGATCGTGCCCCGCAGCCAGGACGACTGGCTGCGGGCCGGGCACGACCGTCTCGACCTGCGGCACTGCTGCTACTGGACCAACCTGGCCGGCCACGCGGTGACGGGCCGGCACAGGACCACTGTGCGGATCCCGACCTCGCGGATCTTCGACGACCGAGCACTCTGCGAGATCATGGCCCGGGTCGGGGCGGGAGGGAGACCCTGATGCACCGGTCGATGGACGAGCCCGCCGGCGGGACGACGCCGGCGGGCACACGCGCGCACCCGTACGCCGAGGACGTGGACCAGGGGCCCGACCCCGCCCTCGTCGACCCGGCCGTACTCGGCACGCTCCTGCGCCGGCACGGATGGCGCCGTCGCGGGGGAGCCGCCGGGCGCTACAGCCGGTGGACCCCGCCCGGTTCCGCCGCGGGCACCAGCCTGCTCGTGCCCGACACCGCCGCCTACCCCGACAGTGAGGACCTGCTCGCCGAAGCCCTCACCGCGCTCGCCCGCAGCGCCGCGCCGTCGGCACGTGACGTCCTGGTCTCCCTCGCCGTGCCGAGCGACGAGATCCGCTGGTGGCGCGATGTCCCCGAGGAGACCGCCGGGGCCGCGGGCTGGACGGAGGCCGAACAACTGCGTACGGCCGCCCGGCAGATCCTGCTCGCCGGAGCACTCGCCGTACGCGGCCTCGCCGGCTACCACGGCGCACGCCACCGCGGGAAGGCGCGGGCGGCCCTGGACGGCACCCTCGTCGGACCCGCGCCGGGCGGCCGTCGGCTCACGGTCTTCGTCCCCGTCGCCTCCGGGAGGGCCGTGGCCGTACAGCTCTACCAGGCGCTGCACGCCACCAGGGAGGCCGTCGACTACCAGCGCGCCACCGGGGGCATGGAAGCGTTCGACAGCGCCGTCGCGGCCGGGGTCAGCAGGGAGCTGACCGAGGCGGTCGTCGCTCTGGTCCGCGGATCGGAAGGCACCAGGATCACGCTGGACTGGGCACCCGCCGCCGGAACGCCCGAAGGCTGCCCCGCACGGCCCGAGCCCGTCGAGTTCTCCCCGGGGGACCTGCCCGCCCTGCGCCTGGCAGGGGTGCGCTACCTCCAGGACGAGCCGGCCGTCCCGGTACGGATCACCGGGGCCGTCGTGCGGCTGCGCCGCTCCGGGCCGCGCGGCCCGGGCATCGTGCGGCTGCGGGTGCTCGCCGGGGCCGAGGTCGCGCACGTCCGGATCGAACTCGACGAGGAGGCGTACCGGATCGCCGGCCACGCCCACCTCGTCGGCCTGCCGCTGCGGGTCGAGGGCCGACTGGAGAACCGCGGCGGCTTCCGGCGGCTCACCGGAGCCTCGCAGGTCGCGCCCGTCCAGGTGGACGAGGCGGAGCGGGACCGGCTGATGAAGTCGCTCCAGGAGAACGTCGACTTCTTCGAGGAGGCGTGCACGGGGGACGAGGGATAGCCCCCGGGGTACCCCCGCGGTATCCCTTTCGCGTCCGGGGCCTCCGGCTCGGTACGATTCCTCTTGCGCGCAGAGGAATGCGACGCACCCCCTCAGTCAGGAGAGACCGGTGTCAGACGTCCGTGTGATCATCCAACGCGATTCCGAGCGGGAAGAGCACGTGGTGACGACGGGAACGACGGCCGGCGAGCTCTTCCCCGGACAGCGCACCGTCGTCGCCGCACGGGTCGAGGGGGAGCTGCGGGACCTCGCGTACGAGCTCAAGGACGGCGAAGTCGTCGAGCCCGTCGAGATCTCCTCCGAGGACGGCCTCAACATCTTGCGGCACTCCACCGCGCACGTGATGGCCCAGGCCGTGCAGGAGCTGCACCCCGACGCCAAGCTGGGCATCGGCCCGCCGGTCAAGGACGGCTTCTACTACGACTTCGACGTCGAGAAGCCGTTCACGCCCGAGGACCTCAAGGCCATCGAGAAGAAGATGCAGGAGATCCAGAAGCGGGGGCAGAGGTTCTCCCGCCGGGTGGTCACCGACGAGGCCGCCCGTGAGGAGCTCGCCGACGAGCCGTACAAGCTGGAGCTCATCGGCATCAAGGGCTCGGCCTCCTCGGACGACGGCGCGGACGTCGAGGTGGGCGGCGGCGAGCTGACCATCTACGACAACTTCGACGCCAAGACCGGCGAGCTGTGCTGGAAGGACCTCTGCCGCGGTCCCCACCTGCCCACCACCCGGTTCATCCCGGCGTTCAAGCTGATGCGGAACGCCGCGGCGTACTGGCGGGGCAGCGAGAAGAACCCCATGCTGCAGCGCATCTACGGCACCGCGTGGCCCACCAAGGACGAGCTCAAGGCGCACCTGGAGTTCCTGGAGGAGGCCGCCAAGCGCGACCACCGCAAGCTCGGCAACGAGCTGGACCTCTTCTCCTTCCCCGACGAGATCGGCCCCGGCCTCGCCGTCTTCCACCCCAAGGGCGGCGTCATCCGCCGGGCCATGGAGGACTACTCGCGGCGCCGCCACGAGGAGGAGGGCTACGAGTTCGTCTACAGCCCCCACGCGACCAAGGGCAAGCTCTTCGAGAAGTCGGGTCACCTGGACTGGTACGCCGACGGCATGTACCCGCCCATGCAGCTCGACGACGGGGTGGACTACTACCTCAAGCCGATGAACTGCCCGATGCACAACCTGATCTTCGACGCGCGAGGCCGTTCCTACCGCGAACTTCCGCTGCGGCTCTTCGAGTTCGGCACGGTGTACCGGTACGAGAAGTCGGGTGTCGTCCACGGGCTGACCCGCTCGCGCGGCTTCACCCAGGACGACGCGCACATCTACTGCACCAAGGAGCAGATGGCGGAGGAGCTCGACCGGACGCTCACCTTCGTCCTGAACCTCCTGCGCGACTACGGGCTGACCGACTTCTACCTGGAGCTCTCCACCAAGGACCCGGAGAAGTTCGTCGGCTCCGACGAGGTCTGGGAAGAGGCCACCGAGACGCTGCGCCAGGTCGCCGAGAAGCAGGGCCTGCCCCTCGTCCCCGACCCGGGCGGCGCCGCGTTCTACGGCCCGAAGATCTCGGTGCAGTGCAAGGACGCCATCGGCCGTACCTGGCAGATGTCGACCGTGCAGCTCGACTTCAACCTGCCGGAGCGCTTCGACCTGGAGTACACCGGCCCGGACGGCACCAAGCAGCGCCCGGTCATGATCCACCGCGCGCTGTTCGGCTCCATCGAGCGCTTCTTCGCGGTGCTGCTCGAGCACTACGCGGGTGCGTTCCCGGTATGGCTGGCCCCGGTCCAGGCGGTCGGCATCCCGATCGGTGACACCCACATCCCGTACCTCCAGGAGTTCGCCGCCGAGGCACGGAAGAAGGGCCTGCGGGTCGAGGTGGACGCTTCTTCGGACCGCATGCAGAAGAAGATCCGCAACCACCAGCGCGCCAAGGTGCCGTTCATGATCATCGTCGGTGACGAGGACATGAACGCGGGCACGGTGTCCTTCCGCTACCGCGACGGTTCGCAGGAGAACGGCATCGCCCGCGACGAAGCGATCGCCAAGCTCGTCGACGTGGTGGAGCGACGCGTCCAGGTGTGATCCTGCCTGAGGAGAGGCCCCCGGTGAGCTACGCGCTCCCCGAGGGCCTCTTCTCGTCCTCCCGGGCGAACACCTGCAGCAGCCACGACGAGAACGAGCCCGTCACCGCCCCCAGCAGGGCCAGCCCGCAGACCATCAGTCCCGTCGCGACGACCCGGCCGCCGAACGTGATCGGCACGGCGTCCCCGTACCCCACCGTCGTGAGCGTCGCGCACGCCCACCACACCGCGTCGCCGAACGTACGGATGCTGGCGTCCGGGGCCGTGTGCTCCAGGTGGTACACGGCGAGCGACGCCGAGAAGCCGAGCAGCACGGTCGTGAGCCCCGCGTAGGCGATCACACGGGCGTACAGGCTCAGCCGCGGCTCGTCCCGGCGCTTCTGGACCGCCGTGTAGATCTGGACCACACGCAGGGGGCGCAGCAGGGGCAGCGCGAGTACCACGGTGTCCAGCACGTGGGTGCGTACGAAGTGCCGGCCCAGGCCGCTGAGGCGGAGCCGTACGCCGTAGTCCACCGCGAAGAGCAGCCAGGTGGCGGCGACCAGGGCGAGGGCGATGTCGGGCCACGGTTCACTGTCGTGGGGGGCCAGGACGCGTACCGCGTAGCCGGTGAGGAAGACCAGCGCCGCGACGAAGAGCGGGACCTCCGTGCGCTGCTCCCATTCCGTGAGCCGGACGGGTACGGAAGAGTCGGAAGGGGCGCTCATGGCCCCAGCATCGCGGTGCGCTGCCCGGCCGGGCCCCGGCGACACGCTCCGCCGGGGTGAAGCAATATGCTGACCGGCATGACGAGTGAGCCGGAGCAGCAGATCGGAGTGGGGACGCCCGACGCGTTCCAGCGCCTGTGGACGCCCCACCGGATGGCCTACATCCAGGGTGAGAACAAGCCGAACGGTCCGGGGGCCGAGGACGGCTGTCCGTTCTGCGTCATTCCCTCCAAGTCGGACGAGGACGGGCTCGTCGTCGCGCGCGGCGAGAAGGTCTACGCCGTGCTCAATCTGTACCCGTACAACGGCGGGCACCTGATGGTCGTGCCGTACCGGCACGTCGCGGACTACACGGAGCTGGACGGTCCGGAGACGGCCGAACTCGCCGACTTCACCAAGCGGGCGATGGTCGCGCTGCGGGCGGCATCCGGAGCACACGGGTTCAACATCGGGATGAACCAGGGTGCGGAGGCCGGGGCGGGAATCGCCGCGCACCTGCACCAGCACGTGGTGCCGCGCTGGGGCGGGGACACCAACTTCATGCCGGTCGTCGCCCACACGAAGGTGCTGCCCCAGCTGCTCGGGGACACCCGGGCGATGCTGGCCGGTGTGTGGCCGGCCGAGCAGCCCTCCGGCTGAGTTCTCCCCGCATCGCACGCGTGGGCGCCCGCGGCCGGGTGGCCGGGGGCGCCCACGGTCGTGCCGTCACGCGTCGTAGACGTCGGCCTTCCGCGGTGCCGGGTCCTGGACGAGACCGCTGAGGATCATGGATCGGTTGTCGAAGCGTTCGGTGTCGACGCCGTTCTCCTTCAGGACCCGCATGGCGGCGGAGTGCACGGATCGCAGGACGGGGGTGGCCGCCCGCATGGCGTCGTCGGCCATGAAGCGGTGGCCCCACGGCTTGGCGGCCCAGGCGTGGCGCAGGCCGAAGGGCTCGGGCAGGACGATCTTGCCTCCGAGGTAGTCGAGCAGCGGCGGGTACCAGGTGAACGGGGCACGCAGCGCGAGCCTGACGACTTCCTTCGCCTTGACGAGGGGGAGCGTGACCTTGCGGGTCTCCCAGAACTTGACGGCCTTCTTCACCGTCTTCGTCTTGGCCTCCGGCTTGGAGAGGAAGAGGGAGTGGACCGGCCCAAGGGCGTGTCCGGTGACCTCGATCCGCAGGGTCTCGTGGAGCACGGTGACGGTGATCAGCATGGTGATCACCAACTGGCCGTCCCAGAGGGTGAACTGGACGCCCAGGTAGTGCCGGTCCCCGCTGCCGAACTGCTGGTGGTTGCAGATCCGCTGTATCTCGTGCGGCTTGACCTGGAAGGTGGCGACGTCCTCGCCCGCGGGGCGCGAGACGGAGTCGGCGTTCTCACCGACGGGCGACACGATCCAGTGCTTGACGGAGGGAGTGGGGAAGCCTCCGGTGTTCAGCGGGCCGCGCTCCAGCATCTTGAGCTGGTCGTGGATGACCCTTATCAGGTCCCAGCTGCGGAACTGGTGGATCTCCTTGGCGGGGTCCTTGGGTACGAGCTCCTCGGCGAGCTGCCAGCTGCCCCAGCGGGTGCCCATGCCGAGGATGCCCTTGGGGCCGGCGTAGAAGACCGCGTTGGACTGCTGTTCGGCGGAGAGCTTCTCCAGGCCCTGGCGCAGGGCTTCGCGGGCCGTCTCGTTGGGGTTCTTCGGTACGGCCTCGGGGATCTTGGCCCTGACGCCGGTGCCGGAGAGGAGCCCCTCCCAGCGGTCGCGCATGTCCTTGGCGGACGTCTCCGCGATCCGCTTGGCGAGCAACCAGCCGATGACCGGGGCGACGACCATGGCGCGGAGATAGAGGGCCAGGAGTCCGGTGACCGGCATGGCGACCAGGAAGATGATGGCGATGACGCCGACGGCGACGAGCAGGACGCCGCCCAGGGACTGGAAGACCTTGTCCTTGGAGTTGTTGAGGGAGTCACGTAGCCGGAAGGCCAGGACCCACAGGATCAGTCCGGGCAGGAACGCGAAGCCGAAGAGAGCCGTCACCAGGGTCAGCCGGGTGTCGCGCGCCTTGCGCAGCCGGGTGGCGGACAGGCAGTGCTCGACGACGGTCTGCGGGTCGGTGCCGAACGACTGGATGAGTGCCTTGCGGTCGCCCCCGAGCGTGCGTTCCTGGACGGCGCGGGAGAACGCCTCACCGAGATTCGGCTTGAAGTAGTCGGACTTGAAGAGCTTGGAGTCGCCCGGCTTCACCTCGGACTTGTGCCACTCGCTGTTGGCCTTGAGGATCTCCGACACATCGCTGTCGCGGTATGCGGCGGAGGCGAGGGCGTTGGTCGCCACCGCCTGTCCGGCCGAGCCCTGGACAGGGATCTGCGCGCCGGGAGAGAAATCGAATCCGTTGCTGGCCACTCTGCCGCCCCCACTTGACGCCTGGTCTGCTCCTGCGGCTTTCCCAACTACCGTACGTCGCACACCTTCTGAGCTGGGACCACAGCGTATCGTCCGGATCGCGACGCCGCCCGGCTGTGGGGGCCGGGGCGGGTTGGCAGGTGTCAATTCCGGTCAGCTAGGTGACGTCTGTGCCGTTTTCCTGCTCTTTGCGGATGCGGTCGGCGAGTTGGGGTGGCATGGCCTCGTGCCGGGCGTACGCCCGGTCGAATCGTCCGGTGCCGTGCGACAGGGAGCGTAGATCGACCGCGTACCTGCCGATCTCGATCTCGGGCACCTCGGCGCGTACGAGGGTCTGCTCCCCGGCCGCCTGCTCGGTGCCGACCACCCTGCCGCGCCGGCCGGCGAGATCGCTCATGACGGCCCCCACGTAGTCGTCGGGGACCAGCACCCGGACCTCGGCGACCGGTTCGAGGAGCTGGATGCGGGTGTCGGTGGCCGCCTCACGCAGTGCCAGGGCGCCGGCGGTCTGGAAAGCGGCGTCGGACGAGTCGACCGAGTGCGACTTCCCGTCGAGCAGGGTGATGCGGACGTCGACGAGCGGGTGCCCCGCCGCGACGCCGCGGGCCGCCTGGGCGCGCACGCCCTTCTCGACGGACGGGATGAACTGGCGCGGCACCGCGCCGCCCACCACCTTGTCGACGAACTCGATGCCCGTACCGGGAGGCAGCGGCTCCACCTCGATCTCGCAGATGGCGTACTGGCCGTGGCCGCCCGACTGCTTGACGTGGCGGCCCCGCCCGACGGTCCGTGACGCGAACGTCTCCCGCAGGGGCACCCGGTGGGCCACGGCGTCGACCTGCACGCCGTACCTGCTGCGCAGCCGCTCCAGCGCGACGTCCGCCTGGGCCTCTCCCATGCACCACAGGACGACCTGGTGGGTGTCCTGGTTCTGCTCCAGGCGCAGGGTGGGATCCTCGGCGACGAGCCGGGCCAGGCCCTGGGAGAGCTTGTCCTCGTCGGCCTTGCTGTGCGCGCGCACCGCCAGGGGCAGCAGCGGGTCCGGCATGGTCCACGGCTCCATCAGCAGCGGATCCCCGGTGCCGGAGAGCGTGTCCCCGGTCTCGGCACCGCCCAGCTTGGAGACGGACGCGAGGTCTCCGGCGATGCAGTGGTCCAGGGGGCGCTGCTGCTTGCCGAAAGGGGAGGAGAGCGCGCCCACCCGTACGTCCGCGTCGTGGCAGGGGCGCGGCTCGTGCCCCGGGTCGGTGAGGCCGTGGCCGCACACGTGCACCGTGTCGTCGGGGCGCAGGGTGCCGGAGAAGACGCGCACGAGGGAGACGCGTCCGACGTAGGGGTCGGACGCCGTCTTCACCACCTCGGCGACCAGGGGCCCCTGCGGGTCGCATACCGGGGCGGGCCGCGGGGCGCCCTCGGGAGTGGTGACGGCGGGGAGGGTCCGTTCGAGGGGGGAGGGGAAGCCGCCGGTGATCAGGTCCAGGAGCTCGACCGTGCCGATCCCCTGACGCGCGCCGTCGACGGCCGGGGCCGCGGTGAGGACGGGGTGGAAGGCGCCGCGTGCGACGGCGCGTTCCAGGTCGTCGACGAGCGTCTTGGTGTCGATGTCGCCGCCGGCGAGGTAGTGGTCCATCAAGGTCTCGTCCTCGCTCTCGGCGATGATCCCTTCGATGAGCCGGTTGCGTGCCGCCAGGAGCGGTGCCCGCTCGTCGCCCGCGGGCGGGTTCTCCTTCCGCTCCCCGGAGGAGTAGTCGAAGATCCGCTGCGTGAGCAGTCCGGTGAGGCCCGTCAACGGCGCGTGCCCGTCAGGGGCCTCGGGGCCCTGCACCGGCAGATAGAGGGGAAGCACGGCGTCGGGGTCCTCGCCGCCGAAGAGCCGGCCGCAGACCCGGGTCATCTCGTCGAAGGAGGTGCGGGCGGTGTCCAGGTGCGTGACGACGATCGCGCGCGGCATCCCGACGGCGGCGCACTCCTCCCAGACCGCACGGGTGGTGCCCGCGACCGCGTCGGCCTCCTGGGCCGCCGAGACGACGAACAGGGCCGCGTCCGCAGCGCGCAGACCGGCCCTGAGTTCCCCGACGAAATCCGCGTAGCCGGGGGTGTCCAGCAGATTGATCTTGTAGCCGCCCCATTCGACGGGGACCAGCGAGAGCTGTACGGAACGTTGTCGGCGTTGCTCGATCTCGTCGTAGTCGGAGACGGTCCCGCCGTCCTCGACCCGGCCGGCCCGGTTGACCGCTCCCGCCGTGAGCGCGAGAGCCTCGACCAGAGTGGTCTTGCCGGAGCCGCTGTGGCCGACCAGTACCACGTTCCGTACGGAAGCGGGCCGGTCGGCCGTCGCTGCTCTGCCGGCGGCCCCGGTGTGTGTATGCGTCCTGTCGCCCATGATGCGTTCCTCCCGATCGGTGGGGCTGTGAGGCCCTGGGGAGTGGGGGTCACGGGCAGGAGGAGCCGACGCGGCTCCGGCAGCGCCCGCGTCATTCGAGCTTTCCACTCGCGCCGGGCCGCGTCCATATGTCGCACCCCGACGCCGGTGAGTTCCGGGTGACCCACCGGGACGGGGTGCCCCGCCGTGGGACGGCACGGCTCGTGACTACGATGGGCCAGCCGGTGGCCGAAGTGGCCGCACGGCCCACCGAACCTCGGGAAGGCCATGCTGAACAAGTACGCGCGTGCATTTTTTACGCGTGTCCTCACACCGTTCGCCGCTCTGCTGCTCCGCCTCGGGGTCAGCCCCGACGCGGTCACTCTCGTCGGCACGGCCGGAGTGATGGCAGGTGCGCTGGTCTTCTTCCCGATGGGGGAGTTCTTCTGGGGCACGATCGTGATCACGGCCTTCGTGTTCTCGGATCTCGTCGACGGCAACATGGCGCGGCAGGCCGGGATCTCCAGCCGGTGGGGCGCGTTCCTGGACTCGACGCTCGACCGGGTCGCGGACGGGGCGATCTTCGCCGGGTTCGCCCTCTGGTACGCGGGCAGCGGCGACGACAACGTGCTGTGTGCGGTCGCGATCTTCTGCCTGGCCAGCGGCCAGGTGGTCTCGTACACCAAGGCCCGCGGTGAGTCGATCGGCCTGCCGGTCGCGGTCAACGGGCTGGTGGAACGCGCCGAACGGCTGGTGATCTCGCTGGTCGCCGCCGGACTGGCCGGCCTGCACGGGTTCGGCGTGCCCGGGATCCAGATCCTGCTGCCGATCGCGCTGTGGATCGTTGCCGTGGGCAGCCTGGTGACCCTGGTCCAGCGGGTGGTGACCGTGCGCCGGGAGTCGGCCGAGGCCGACGCCGCGGGCGGGACCGCGGAACAGGGGAGCGAGGCCGCGCAGTGAGCGGCACCGGATCCGATCTCAGGGGACGGCTCACCGACGGGCTCTACGGGCTCGGCTGGGGCGCGGTCAAGAAGCTGCCCGAACCGGCCGCCCGTGCGCTCTTCCGCACCATCGCCGACCACGCCTGGAAGCGGCGGGGCAAGTCGGTGCTGCGGCTGGAGTCGAACCTGGCCAGGGTGGTTCCCGACGCGGACGCCGCCCGTCTCGCCGAGCTGTCGAAGGCCGGCATGCGCTCCTACATGCGCTACTGGATGGAGTCCTTCCGGCTGCCGACCTGGAGTCCGCAGCGGATCAGGGACAGCATCAACGTCCGGGACGTCCACCGGCTCACCGAAGGCATGGACGCCGGGAACGGGGTCATCATCGCGCTGCCGCACCTGGGGAACTGGGACCTGGCGGGCGCATGGGTCACCACCGACCTGAAGGTGCCGTTCACGACGGTCGCCGAGCGGCTGAAGCCGGAGACCCTGTACGACCGGTTCGTGGCCTACCGCCGGGGCCTGGGCATGGAGGTCCTGCCGCACAACGGAGGGGCCGCCTTCGGGACCCTGGCCAGGCGGCTGCGGTCCGGCGGCCTGATCTGCCTGGTCGCCGACCGCGACCTGTCGGCGTCCGGTGTCGAGGTGAACTTCTTCGGCGACACCGCGCGGATGCCCGCAGGACCCGCGCTGCTGGCCCAGCAGACCGGCGCGCTGCTGCTGCCCGTCACGCTCTGGTACGACGGCACGTCCGTCATGCAGGCGCAGATCCATCCGGCCGTGGGCGCACCCGGGACAGGTACCCGCGCCGAGAACACGTCCTCCATGACACAGGCGCTGGCCGATGCCTTCGCCACCGGGATCGCCGAGCATCCGGAGGACTGGCACATGCTGCAGCGGCTCTGGATCTCCGATCTGGACCCCCAGGGGGAAACTCCGTGAAGATCGGCATCGTCTGCCCGTACTCCTGGGACGTCCCCGGTGGGGTGCAGTTCCACATCCGGGACCTCGCCGAGCACCTGATCCGCCTCGGCCATCACGTCTCGGTGCTGGCGCCCGCGGACGACGAGACGCCGCTGCCGCCGTACGTGGTGTCCGCGGGCCGTGCCGTGCCCGTCCCGTACAACGGCTCGGTGGCCCGGTTGAACTTCGGGTTCCTGTCCGCCGCGCGGGTGCGCCGCTGGCTGCACGACGGCACCTTCGACGTCATCCACATCCACGAGCCCACCTCGCCCTCGCTCGGGCTGCTCGCCTGCTGGGCGGCGCAGGGGCCGATCGTCGCCACGTTCCACACGTCCAACCCCCGCTCCCGGGCCATGATCGCCGCGTACCCGATCCTCCAGCCGGCGCTGGAGAAGATCAGCGCGCGGATCGCGGTGAGCGAGTACGCGCGACGCACCCTGGTCGAGCACCTCGGCGGGGACGCGGTGGTCATCCCCAACGGCGTGGACGTCGGCTTCTTCGCCGGTGCCGAACCGAAGGCCGAGTGGCAGGGCGGCACGCTCGGCTTCATAGGGCGCATCGACGAACCGCGCAAGGGGCTGCCCGTCCTGATGAAGGCGCTCCCCGCGATCCTCGCCGCCCGCCCGGAGACGCGCCTGCTGGTCGCGGGCCGCGGTGACGAGGAGGAGGCGGTCGCCTCACTGCCGAAGGAGATGCGCGAGCGCGTCGAGTTCCTCGGCATGGTGAGCGACGAGGACAAGGCGCGGCTGCTGTGCAGTGTCGATGTGTACGTGGCGCCGAACACCGGCGGCGAGAGCTTCGGCATCATCCTGGTCGAGGCCCTGTCGGCGGGAGCACCCGTGCTCGCCAGCGACCTCGACGCGTTCGCGCAGGTGCTCGACCAGGGGGCCGCGGGCGACCTCTTCGCCAACGAGGACGCCGACGCGCTCGCCGCGGCCGCGATCCGCCTGCTGGGCGACCCGGAGCGACGGGCCGGTCTGAGGGAGCGGGGCAGCGCGCACGTGCGCCGCTTCGACTGGGAGACGGTCGGCGCGGACATCCTCGCCGTGTACGAGACGGTCACGGACGGGGCCGCATCGGTGGACACCGACGAACGCACGGGCCTGCGCGCACGGTTCGGGCTGGCCAGGGACTGACGCCGGGCTCACGGGCCGATACGGCGCACCGGCGGCCCGGGGGCGCACCCGGCGACGGTAGCCTTGCCGCCCGTGATCGAAACCTTCATCTGGATTGCCGTCGCGCTCCTCGCGATCGGCCTGTACCTCAGCTGGACCGCCGGCCGGCTCGACCGGCTCCACGCCCGTATCGACGCTTCCCGGGCGGCCTTGGACGCCCAGTTGTTGCGCCGTGCCTCGGTCACCCAGGAACTGGCCACCGCCGGGGTGCTGGATCCCGCGGCGTCGATCGTGCTGTACGAGGCGGCGCACGCCGCACGGCAGGCCGAGGAGGAGCAGCGCGAGGTCTCCGAGAGTGAGCTGAGCACCGCGCTGCGGGCCGTGTTCGGCGAGACGGCGCAGGTCGAGGCCCTCAAGGAGTTCCCCGGCGGACAGGACGCGGCGAAGGAACTGGCCGCCGCCGTGCGCCGGGTCCCGATGGCCCGGCGCTTCCACAACGACTCGGTGCGTGCCGCCCGCGCGCTGCGCAGGCACCGGACCGTACGACTGTTCCGGCTCGCCGGACACGCCCCGTTCCCGCTCGCCTTCGAGATGGACGACGAGCCACCGGTCGCGCTGGCGGACCGGCCCGGCAGCTGAGGCGGCGCACAAAACGATCCACGGGGTGTCCATTGGCCCTTGCTGTGGACTGGTCCCGGAGCGTTTGCTCGTGCCTGCAGTCTCCCGTTCCTTTTTCACCCCCAGTGAGGTCGATCCGTGTCCACGCTTCCCAGCACCCCGCAGTCCACCGAGTCCCCGGCCACCGGCACCGCCCGCGTCAAGCGCGGCATGGCCGAGCAGCTCAAGGGCGGCGTGATCATGGACGTCGTCGACGCCGAGCAGGCGAAGATCGCCGAGGACGCGGGCGCCGTGGCGGTCATGGCCCTGGAGCGGGTTCCGGCCGACATCCGCAAGGACGGCGGCGTGGCCCGGATGTCCGACCCCAACATGATCGAAGAGATCATCGAGGCCGTCTCCATCCCCGTCATGGCCAAGTCCCGCATCGGCCACTTCGTCGAGGCCCAGGTCCTGCAGTCCCTCGGCGTCGACTACATCGACGAGTCCGAGGTCCTCACCCCGGCCGACGAGGTCAACCACAGCGACAAGTTCGCCTTCACCACTCCCTTCGTCTGCGGTGCCACCAACCTGGGCGAGGCCCTGCGCCGCATCGCCGAGGGTGCCGCGATGATCCGCTCGAAGGGCGAGGCCGGCACCGGCAACGTCGTCGAGGCGGTCCGGCACCTGCGCCAGATCAAGAACGAGATCGCCCGCCTGCGCGGCTTCGACAACAACGAGCTGTACGCCGCCGCCAAGGACCTCCGTGCCCCGTACGAGCTGGTCAAGGAGGTCGCCGAGCTCGGCAAGCTGCCCGTCGTCCTGTTCTCCGCCGGTGGTGTCGCCACCCCCGCGGACGCGGCCCTGATGCGTCAGCTCGGTGCCGAGGGCGTCTTCGTCGGCTCCGGCATCTTCAAGTCCGGCGACCCCGCCAAGCGCGCCGCCGCCATCGTGAAGGCCACCACCTTCTACGACGACCCGAAGGTCATCGCGGACGCCTCCCGCAACCTGGGCGAGGCCATGGTCGGCATCAACTGCGACACGCTGCCCGAGGCCGAGCGCTACGCCAACCGCGGCTGGTAACCCACTGATGACCGACAACCCTGTCATCGGAGTCCTGGCTCTCCAGGGCGACGTACGGGAACATCTGATCGCCCTGGCCTCGGCGGACGCCGTGGCCAGGCCGGTCCGGCGTCCCGAGGAGCTCGCCGAGGTCGACGGGCTCGTCATACCCGGTGGCGAGTCCACCACGATGTCCAAGCTGGCCGTCCTGTTCGGCATGCTGGAACCGCTGCGCGAGCGGGTCGCCGCCGGAATGCCCGTCTACGGCACCTGCGCCGGGATGATCCTGCTCGCCGACAAGATCCTGGACCCCCGCTCGGGCCAGGAGACGGTCGGCGGTATCGACATGATCGTGCGCCGTAACGCTTTCGGGCGGCAGAACGAGTCGTTCGAAGCCGCCGTCGAGGTGGACGGGATCGCGGACGGTCCGGTCGAGGGCGTGTTCATCCGCGCGCCCTGGGTCGAGTCGGTCGGGGCGGAGGCAGAAGTCATCGCGGAACACGGCGGGCATATTGTCGCCGTACGGCAGGGAAACGCCCTGGCTACGTCATTCCACCCCGAACTGACCGGGGACCACCGGGTCCACGCACTCTTCGTCGACATGGTGCGCGCAGTGTGCTGACTCGATCCCGGTAGGATCTCTCGGGTTCGTTCAGATTTTGGTGACGCGAAGGAGAAGGCAGATGTCCGGCCACTCTAAATGGGCTACGACGAAGCACAAGAAGGCCGTGATCGATGCCAAGCGCGGCAAGCTCTTCGCGAAGCTGATCAAGAACATCGAGGTTGCGGCCCGTTCCGGCGGCGTGGACCCCGAAGGCAACCCGACGCTCGTCGACGCCATCCAGAAGGCGAAGAAGAGCTCCGTCCCGAACAAGAACATCGACTCCGCGGTCAAGCGCGGCGGCGGTCTCGAAGCGGGCGGCGCGGACTACGAGACGATCATGTACGAGGGCTACGGCCCCAACGGTGTCGCGGTGCTCATCGAGTGCCTCACCGACAACCGCAACCGCGCGGCGTCCGACGTACGTGTCGCGATGACCCGCAACGGCGGCTCGATGGCCGACCCCGGCTCCGTCTCGTACCTGTTCAACCGCAAGGGCGTCGTCATCGTCCCGAAGGGCGAGCTGTCCGAGGACGACGTCCTGGGCGCCGTGCTCGACGCGGGCGCCGAGGAGGTCAACGACCTCGGTGAGACCTTCGAGGTCGTCAGCGAGGCCACCGACATGGTCGCGGTCCGCACCGCGCTCCAGGAGGCGGGAATCGACTACGACTCCGCCGAGGCCAACTTCCTGCCCACCATGCAGGTCGACCTCGACGAAGAGGGCGCGCGCAAGATCTTCAAGCTCATCGACGCGCTCGAGGACAGCGACGACGTGCAGAACGTCTTCGCCAACTTCGACGTCTCCGACGAGGTCATGGAGAAGGTCGACGCCTGACATCCGGGCACCCTCCGCACGAGCGGAGCCGACGGGCCGACGGGGACACACCCCGTCGGCCCGTCGCATTGTCGGTGCGAGCCGATAGCCTGCGGGAACAGTTGACCGATCGGTGAGGGGAGGGGGCGCTCCATGCGTGTTCTGGGCGTGGACCCGGGGCTGACCCGGTGCGGTGTCGGAGTCGTCGAGGGTGTGGCGGGCCGGCCGCTGACGATGGTCGGCGTCGGCGTCGTACGCACGCCGGCCGATGCCGAGCTCGGACATCGACTGGTCGCCATCGAGCAGGGCATCGAGCAGTGGCTCGACGAGCACCGGCCCGAATTCGTCGCTGTGGAGCGGGTGTTCAGCCAGCACAACGTCCGTACGGTGATGGGCACGGCCCAGGCCAGCGCGGTCGCCATGCTCTGCGCCTCCCGCCGGGGCATCCCGGTCGCCCTGCACACCCCCAGTGAGGTCAAGGCGGCCGTCACCGGCTCGGGCCGCGCCGACAAGGCGCAGGTCGGAGCCATGGTGACGCGGCTGCTGCGGCTCGACGCACCGCCCAGGCCCGCCGACGCCGCCGACGCACTCGCCCTCGCCATCTGCCACATCTGGCGCGCCCCCGCGCAGAACCGACTGGAGCAGGCCGTCGCCGCCCACCGCACGCTGAAAGGCCGTACCGCATGATCGCCTTCGTCTCCGGCCCGGTGGCCGCCCTCGCCCCGACCACGGCCGTGATCGAGGTCGGCGGCATCGGCATGGCCGTCCACTGCGCCCCCGGCACACTCGCGGGCCTGCGGATCGGCCAGGAGGCGAGGCTCGCCACCTCCCTCGTCGTACGGGAGGACTCGCTCACGCTGTACGGCTTCGCCGACGACGACGAGCGGCAGGTCTTCGAGCTCCTCCAGACCGCCAACGGCGTCGGCCCGCGTCTCGCCCAGGCGATGCTCGCCACCCACAGCCCGGACGCCCTGCGCATCGCCGTCGCCACCGGTGACGAGAAGGCGCTCACCGCCGTCTCCGGGATCGGCAAGAAGGGCGCCCAGAAGCTCCTCCTGGACCTCAAGGACCGGCTCGGCGAGCCGGTCGGGGCGCACATCGGGCAGCAGGGCATCGGCACCGCGGTCAGCTCCTCCTGGCGCGACCAGCTGCAGGCCGCCCTGATCGGCCTCGGCTACGCGACGCGCGAGGCCGACGAGGCCGTGACCGCCGTGGCCCCGCAGGCCGAGGCCGCGATCGCCGGCGGCGCACAGCCGCCCGTACCGCAGCTGCTGCGCGCGGCCCTGCAGACACTCAACCGCGCACGCTGACCCGGGGGCCGACGCCCCGTACGCCGGCCGGAGCATCGCACGACCGGCACCGAAACACCCGAGGCGGGACTGACGAGATGAACTGGGACGAGACCGGAACCGACACCGGCGCGACGGACGACCTGCTGGACGACCGGCTGGTCGCCGCCGGTGCGGACGGGGAGGACACCGCGGTCGAGGCCGCGCTGCGCCCCAAGGACCTCGACGAGTTCGTCGGCCAGGAGAAGGTACGGGAACAGCTCGACCTGGTACTCAAGGCCGCGCGCGCCCGTGGCGCCACGGCCGATCACGTCCTGCTCTCCGGTGCCCCGGGCCTCGGCAAGACCACTCTCTCCCTGATCATCGCCGCCGAGATGAACGCCCCGATCCGCATCACCTCCGGCCCCGCCATCCAGCACGCGGGCGACCTCGCGGCGATCCTCTCCTCCCTCCAGGAGGGCGAGGTCCTCTTCCTCGACGAGATCCACCGCATGTCGCGGCCCGCCGAGGAAATGCTCTACATGGCCATGGAGGACTTCCGCGTCGACGTCATCGTCGGCAAGGGCCCCGGTGCCACGGCCATCCCGCTGGAACTGCCCCCCTTCACGCTGGTCGGGGCCACCACCAGGGCCGGACTGCTGCCGCCCCCGCTGCGCGACCGATTCGGCTTCACCGGCCACATGGAGTTCTACGCCCCCACGGAGCTGGAGCGGGTCATCCACCGCTCCGCGGGCCTCCTCGACGTGGCCATAGACACCGAGGGCGCGGCCGAGATCGCCGGACGCTCCCGGGGCACGCCCCGTATCGCCAACCGGCTGCTGCGCCGCGTCCGGGACTACGCGCAGGTCAAGGCCGAGGGCCGGATCGACCGGGACATCGCCGCAGCGGCCCTGCGGGTGTACGAGGTCGACGACCGGGGCCTGGACCGGCTGGACCGCGCGGTGCTCGGCGCCCTGCTGAAACTCTTCGGCGGCGGCCCCGTCGGCCTGTCCACCCTCGCCGTGGCGGTGGGGGAGGAGCGTGAGACCGTCGAGGAGGTCGCCGAGC
The DNA here is from genome assembly GCF_045207585.1 of Streptomyces sp. NBC_00887. NCBI lineage: Bacteria > Bacillati > Actinomycetota > Actinomycetes > Kitasatosporales > Streptomycetaceae > Streptomyces > Streptomyces sp. NBC_00887. The sequence continues at coordinate 1,391,756 of NZ_CP108788.1, read as the reverse complement.
CCTTCCTCGTACGGGAAGGACTGCTCGCCAGGACCCCCCGAGGACGGGTGGCCACCCCAGCGGCCTGGGCTCACCTCGGCCTCGTACCGCCGCAGCAAGGCGTTAAGGGACAACAGGGCCTGTTCGGGGCGTGATGCGTCACAGGGTTGGCCACCAGGGGAACCACGGTGCCATGCTGGGCGTTGTTCCAATGATGCGGACTCGCTTAGACTCCGCCGATGCCGCCCGTACAGGTCGGTGTACCCACCCCCGTAGATCAGGCCGCATTTCAGCGCGGTCGTGCGAAGGAAGTTCCGTCCCGTGAGTCTCGTGACCCTCCTCCCCTTCATCGTGCTCATCGGGGCCATGTTCCTGATGACCCGGTCCGCCAAGAAGAAGCAGCAGGCGGCTGCGCAGATGCGCAACGACATGCAGCCCGGCACGGGCGTCCGGACGATCGGGGGCATGTACGCCACCGTCAAGGAAATCCAGGACGACACGGTTCTCCTCGAGGTCGCGCCCGGCGTCCACGCCATCTACGCCAAGAACTCGATCGGTGCCGTCCTGGACGACGCGGAGTACAACCGCATCGTCCACGGTGACGACGAGGACCTGAAGGTCGACGGCGCGGTCGTGCCCGACGACGCCTCCTCGCTGACCGCCACCGAGACCGCCGAGGCGGACGCGGACGACGCGAAGATCGACCTGGGCAAGAAGGCCGAGGGCGACGCCGACGGGTCCAAGGACTCCGAGGTCAAGGACGCCAAGGCCGACGGCGAGGGCGACGCGAAGAAGTAGTTCCACGATCCAGGGACGCCGGACACCTACAGGTGACCGGTGTCCCCCGGACCGTGCGGTCTTCTGCGGGGGCGGGTCCCCACAACACTTCGTGGCCGCTCGGGCGCGTACCCGGCGCGGGGCGGTTGGACAGGGAGAAACGAGAAGGTGGCAGCACCGAAGAAGGGCCGAGGGCCGGCCGGCGGTCAGAGCAGGCCGGGGCGTGCCCTGGCTTTTATTCTGATCGCCATGGTCGCGCTCGCCGGCGGGATGTTCTGGTCCGGTCACACCACGCCCAGGCTTGGCATCGACCTGGCGGGCGGCACGTCGATCACGCTCAAGGCGAAGAGCCAGCCCGGCAAGCCTGACGCGATCAACGAGACCAACATGAACACCGCGGTCAGCATCATCGAGCGCCGTGTCAATGGTCTGGGTGTCTCCGAGGCCGAGGTCCAGACCCAGGGCAAGTCGAACATCATCGTCAACATCCCCAAGGGCACGAATTCGAAGCAGGCCCGGGATCAGGTCGGTACGACTGCCCAGCTCTACTTCCGTCCCGTGCTCACCGTCGCAGGCGGCGAACCGACGCCCACCGGGTCCGCGAGCCCTTCCGCGAACGGTTCCGGCAAGCCGAGTGCCACGCCCAGTGCGAAGGCGAGCGACCCGGAGACCGCTTCCGACTCGAAGGCCACGCCTTCGGCGAGCGCCACCACCCAGGGCCGTGCGGTCACCGGCGCCCTGAAGAAGGACGCGACGCCGACCCCCAGTGCCTCGGACGGTGCGAAGACCTCCGAGCCCCCTGCAGCGACGCCGGCGCCCGACCCGGCGACCGCCGCGCTGGAGAAGAAGTTCACCGCGCTGGACTGCACCGACCCGGAGGCCCGGGTGGCCGCCGGTGTCGGAGTCAAGCCCGAGGACCCCGCGGTCGCGTGCAGCTCCGAAGGTGACGCGAAATACCTCCTCGGCCCGGCCGAGGTCTCCGGTACCGACGTCGACGACGCCAAGGCCCAGTTCGACCAGCAGCGCGGCATCTGGCTCGTCTCGATGGAGTTCACCGACAAGGGCTCCAAGAAGTTCCAGACGATCACGAAGAAGCTGTCGGCGCAGCAGTCCCCGATGAACCAGTTCGCGATCTCCCTCGACGGCGAGGTCGTCTCCGCACCGCAGGTGAACGAGACCCTCAGCGGCAGCGCCGAGATCTCCGGCAGCTTCACCCAGCAGTCCGCCGAGGACCTGGCCAACGTGCTCTCCTACGGTGCGCTTCCGTTGTCCTTCAGCGAGGACACGGTCACCACGGTCACCGCAGCCCTCGGTGGCGAGCAGCTGGAGGCCGGTCTGATCGCCGGCGCCATCGGCCTGGCCCTGGTCATCATCTACCTGGTGGCCTACTACCGCGGTCTGGCGCTCATCGCGCTCCTCAGCCTCGCGGCGTCCGGCATCCTGACCTACACGATCATGGCTCTGCTCGGCCCGGCCATCGGCTTCGCGCTGAACCTGCCCGCAGTCTGTGGCGCCATCGTGGCGATCGGTATCACGGCGGACTCGTTCATCGTGTACTTCGAACGCGTCCGTGACGAGATCCGCGAAGGCCGCACGCTGCGTCCCGCGATCGAGAGGGCCTGGCCCCGTGCCCGGCGCACGATCCTGGTCTCCGACTTCGTGTCGTTCCTCGCCGCCGCGGTGCTCTTCCTGGTCACCGTCGGGAAGGTTCAGGGCTTCGCGTTCACGCTCGGCCTGACGACCGTGCTCGACGTCGTCGTGGTGTTCCTCTTCACGAAGCCCCTCATGACTCTGATGGGCCGTACGAAGTTCTTCTCCAGCGGTCACCCCTGGTCCGGGCTGGATCCGAAGCGGCTCGGTGCCAAGCCGCCGCTGCGCCGCTCGCGCCGTGTCCACGCCCCCACCGACCACCCGAAGGAGGCGTGAGATGTCGCGACTCGGCAATCTCGGCGCCCGGCTCTACCGTGGCGAGGTCGGTTACGACTTCATCGGCAAGCGCAAGATCTGGTACGGCGTCTCGATCCTGATCACGATCACGGCCATCCTCGGCCTGGCGGTCAGCGGTCTGAACATGGGCATCGAGTTCAAGGGCGGCGCGGTCTTCACGACCGACACCAAGGCCAAGGTCTCGGTCTCCCAGGCCCACGAGGACGCGGTGGCGGCCTCCGGCCACGAGGCGATCGTCCAGGAACTCGGCGACGGCGGGCTCCGGATCCAGATCACCGAGGTCGACACGGCGCAGGCCGACCGGATCAAGACCCAGCTCTCGGAGGACCTCGGCATCCCGGAGTCCAAGATCAACGCGGATCTGGTCGGTCCCAGCTGGGGTGAGCAGATCGCCAACAAGGCCTGGACCGGCCTCGGCATCTTCATGGTCCTCGTGGTGATCTATCTCGCGATCGCCTTCGAGTGGCGCATGGCCATCGCGGCCCTCGTCGCGTTGATCCATGACATCACCATCACGGTCGGTGTCTACGCCCTGGTCGGCTTCGAGGTCACCCCGGGCACCGTGATCGGTCTGCTGACGATCCTCGGTTACTCCCTCTACGACACCGTCGTCGTCTTCGACAGTCTCAAGGAGGGCCAGAAGGGGATCACGAAGCAGACCCGCTGGACGTACAGCGAGGTCGCCAACCGCTCCATCAACGGCACGCTGGTGCGCTCCATCAACACCACCGTCGTCGCTCTGCTGCCGGTCGCCGGCCTGCTCTTCATCGGTGGCGGTGTCCTCGGCGCAGGCATGCTGAACGACATCTCGCTGTCGCTCTTCGTCGGCCTCGCGGCCGGTGCGTACTCCTCGATCTTCATCGCCACACCTCTGGTCGCCGACCTCAAGGAACGCGAACCGCAGATGAAGGCGCTGAAGAAGCGGATCCTCGCCAAGCGGGCTGCCGCAGCCGCCAAGGGCGAGTCCGCGGAGGACGAGCGGGACGACCGCGCGCAGGAGGAGGACGGCTTCCCCGAGGACGCCGCAGCCGCCGGCGCCGTCGTCGGACAGCGCCAGCAGCCAAGGGGCCACGGGCGGACTCCGGGGAAGCGTCGATGACCAGCACCACCGACTCGACCCGGGAGCTCCTGCTCAGCCGGATCCGCGACGTACCGGACTATCCGAAGCCCGGAGTGGTGTTCAAGGACATCACCCCGCTGCTCGCGGACCCGGTCGCCTTCACGGCGCTCACCGACTCCCTCGTGGACCTGTGCGTACGGCACGGGGCCACCAAGGTCGTCGGCCTCGAGGCGCGCGGTTTCATCCTGGCGGCGCCCGTCGCCGTCAAGTCCGGCCTCGGCTTCGTACCCGTCCGCAAGGCCGGGAAGCTGCCCGGTGCCACGCTCGGGCAGGCGTACGAGCTGGAGTACGGCACGGCGGAGATCGAGATCCACGCCGAGGACCTGTCGGCCGACGACCGGATCATGGTCATCGACGACGTCCTGGCCACCGGCGGCACCGCCGAGGCCTCGCTGGAGCTGATCCGGCGGGCCGGCGCCCAGGTCGCGGGTGTGGCGGTCCTCATGGAGCTCGGCTTCCTCGCCGGCCGTGCACGTCTGGAGGGGGCCCTCCGCGGCGCCCCGCTGGAGGCGCTGATCACGCTCTGAGCGGCGCTGCGCAGCCGTAGTGGCAGCAGCCGGTCACACAGGACGGGCACTCGGGACATCCGGGTGCCCGTCCTGTGTGGTGACGGGTTCCCACGGTCCCCGGGCGAGGACCGGCCCGGGGATCGATACCATGGGCTTTCCGGGTAGCCCGGATCCGCACGAGGAGCGCACTTGCCAGACGAGGCCCAGCCAGTCGCCGCCCCGCAGCCCGACGAGCCCGCTGCGGACCCCGCCACGCCCGAGGAGGCGCAGCGCGCGCAGGAGCCGGAGCCCGGGAAGCGAGAGCCCGCGGACGACGCGGACCAGGACCGGGGCACCGCCTCCGAGGCACCTGCCGCACCTGCGACGGCGAAGCCGGGCCCCCCGCCCGGGGTGAAGGCGGCGTCCCCGGCGAAGCCGGATGCCGAGCCCGCGCCCTCCGCCGAGCCCACCGGGTCCACGCAGGCCGCCCCGAAGACTCCCGCACCACCGACGTCTCCCGCTCCGGCCGCGAAGCCCCCGGCCGCGACGTCTCCCGCTCCCGTCGCCAAGCCCCCGGCCAAGCCCGCAGCCACCCCGCCGGCCCCGCCGGCCCGCTCCGGTGGTTCGTCCAACCGTGTCCGGGCCAGGCTCGCCCGGCTGGGCGTGCAGCGCTCCAGCCCGTACAACCCGGTCCTCGAACCGCTCCTGCGCACGGTCCGCAGCAACGACCCCAAGATCGAGTCCGCCACACTGCGGCAGATCGAGAAGGCCTACCAGGTCGCCGAGCGCTGGCACCGCGGGCAGAAGCGCAAGAGCGGCGACCCCTACATCACCCATCCGCTCGCCGTCACGACCATCCTCGCCGAGCTCGGCATGGACCCGGCGACACTGATGGCCGGACTGCTGCACGACACGGTCGAGGACACCGAATACGGCCTGGACACGCTGCGCAAGGACTTCGGCGACCAGGTCGCGCTCCTCGTGGACGGCGTCACCAAGCTCGACAAGGTCAAGTTCGGCGAGGCCGCGCAGGCCGAGACCGTGCGCAAGATGGTCGTCGCCATGGCCAAGGACCCCAGGGTCCTCGTCATCAAGCTGGCCGACCGCCTGCACAACATGCGCACCATGCGGTACCTCAAGCGGGAGAAGCAGGAGAAGAAGGCCCGCGAGACCCTTGAGATCTACGCGCCCCTGGCTCACCGCCTGGGCATGAACACCATCAAGTGGGAGCTGGAGGACCTCGCCTTCGCGATCCTCTACCCGAAGATGTACGACGAGATCGTCCGCCTCGTCGCCGAGCGCGCGCCCAAGCGCGACGAGTACCTCGCCGTAGTGACCGACGAGGTCCAGTCCGACCTGCGCGCCGCCCGGATCAAGGCCACCGTCACCGGACGCCCGAAGCACTACTACAGCGTCTACCAGAAGATGATCGTGCGGGGCCGCGACTTCGCCGAGATCTACGACCTGGTGGGCATCCGTGTCCTCGTCGACACGGTCCGCGACTGCTACGCGGCCCTCGGCACCGTCCACGCGCGATGGAACCCGGTCCCCGGCCGGTTCAAGGACTACATCGCGATGCCGAAGTTCAACATGTACCAGTCACTGCACACCACGGTGATCGGCCCCAGCGGCAAGCCCGTCGAGCTCCAGATCCGCACGTTCGACATGCACCGCCGCGCCGAGTACGGCATCGCCGCGCACTGGAAGTACAAGCAGGAGCCCTCGGCCGGCGCCTCCAAGGTGCGTACCGACGTGCCCAAGAACACCGGCCGCGGCCAGGACACCGTCAACGACATGGCGTGGCTGCGCCAGCTCCTGGACTGGCAGAAGGAGACCGAGGACCCCAGCGAGTTCCTGGAGTCCCTGCGCTTCGACCTCTCGCGCAACGAGGTCTTCGTCTTCACACCCAAGGGCGATGTCATAGCGCTCCCCGCGGGTGCGACCCCGGTCGACTTCGCGTACGCCGTCCACACGGAGGTCGGCCACCGGACCATAGGAGCACGGGTCAACGGGCGGCTCGTACCGCTCGAGTCGACGCTCGACAACGGCGACCTGGTGGAGGTCTTCACCTCCAAGGCGGCCGGCGCCGGACCCTCCCGGGACTGGCTCGGGTTCGTCAAGTCGCCGCGGGCGCGCAACAAGATCCGCGCCTGGTTCTCCAAGGAGCGCCGCGACGAGGCGATCGAGCAGGGCAAGGACTCCATCGCGCGGGCCATGCGCAAGCAGAACCTGCCGATCCAGCGGATCCTCACCGGCGACTCCCTGGTCACCCTCGCCCACGAGATGCGGTACCCCGACATCTCGTCGCTATACGCGGCGATCGGTGAGGGGCACGTCGCGGCGGCAGGTGTCGTCCAGAAGCTGGTCCAGGCGCTCGGCGGCGAGGACGCCGCCAACGAGGACCTCGCGGAGAGCTCGCCGCCCTCGCACGGCCGCAACAAGCGCCGTGCCAAGGCGGATCCGGGTGTGGTCGTCAAGGGTGTCGAGGACGTCTGGGTCAAACTGGCCCGCTGCTGCACCCCCGTGCCCGGTGACCCGATCATCGGGTTCGTGACCCGTGGCAGCGGTGTCTCCGTGCACCGCGCCGACTGCGTCAACGTCGACTCGCTCTCGCAGCAGCCGGAGCGGATCCTCGAGGTCGAGTGGGCGCCGACCCAGTCGTCGGTCTTCCTCGTCGCCATCCAGGTCGAGGCACTGGACCGGTCGAGGCTGCTCTCCGACGTCACGCGGGTCCTGTCGGACCAGCACGTCAACATCCTGTCGGCGGCCGTGCAGACGTCCCGCGACCGGGTGGCCACCTCGCGGTTCACCTTCGAGATGGGCGACCCCAAGCACCTCGGCCACGTCCTGAAGGCCGTGCGGGGCGTCGAGGGCGTGTACGACGTCTACCGGGTCACTTCGGCCCGCAGGCCTTAGGACCGTCCCGGGGCGGTCCTACGGCGTCGTCGGCGTTGTGGCTCCGGCCCACGTCGCCGACGACGGCGCCCGTACGACAGGCCCAGGGAGCGCGGTCCTGCCCACGGTGCCCTCGGACATGACCGGGCTGAACGCCCCCTCGGAGCGAGGGGGCGTCAGAGGAGGTCGCGAGGCAGCGTCTCGTTCCACGTGCGGGAGAACACACGGCGGCCGTCCTCGTACCCGTCGAGCGTCGCGTCCACGAGGAATTCCGTCCGGGTGCACCGCAGTACCGTGCGGGTCTCCACCCGCACGTCCCAGTCCTTCCGCTGGAAGCGCATGGTCCAGGCGGCTTCGCCGCTGACCGACGTCAGGTCGTCGGCGACCGCCGCGTAGCGTTCGTAGGCGCGCAGGCCCACGTCGAGCCCGATGTCCTCGTAACGCACCAGACCACCGTCCTTCACGATCTCCAGCGCGGAGTGATAGTCGATCAGGTCACGCCTGACCTCCCAACGCTGCTCCGGGGGCGTGAGCTGTGTGGTCGCGAGCGGTGGAGCGCCCTCGGGCTCGCCGAAGGGCTTCCAGGACAGGTGGTCGGGTGCGCTGACAGGACGCACCGGCAGGGTCAGGCTGCTGGTCCCCTCCCACACGTTCAACGTGACCGGTTCGGGCGGAGGCCAGGCCAGCGGCCAGTACGAGGTCGAAAGGGAGAGGCGGATACGGTGTCCGGCCGGGAACGCCTGCGCCACGCCGTTGAGTTGGACGGTCGCCCGGTACCGCTTTCCGGGTTCGAGCGGCTGCGGGTCCTTCGACGTCTCGCAGTGGGTGAGGTTGAGCAGCCCGTACGTGACCCGGGTGGCGCTTCCGTCGGGTGCCACGTCGGAGAGCCGGGCTGCGACCATCGCCACCGGTTCGCTTGCGGACACCTCGAGTCGGACAGTCGGGGACCCAAGGATCTCAAGCTGCTCGGTGAGTTCGTCGGTCTCGAACACGAGTGAACCGCCGTCCTCCTCCCGCTGGTCGTAGGGCAGGTCCGGCGGTGCGTTGTACGACGCCCACTTACCGGCGAACTGGCCCACCGACAGGGGCGATCGCACAGTCAGCGGGTCCGCGGCCTCCGGCACCTCCCCGGGCCTGCCGATGCGGTGACGGCTCAGGCGGTGCTCGGTCGGTTCGATGTGCGGGGAGGGCCAGGCCGGTTCGCCCACCCAGCGGCCGGGCCGTTCCTCGTACGACGTGGAAGGCGGCACACTCTCCTGCATCCATGTCTGGAGCATGGGGCCGTCCATGACGCCGTTGTCGATGTCCTTCAGCCAGTGGTCCCACCAGGCAACGACCTCCTGCAGGTAGCCGATGGCCGGGCCCGGTTCCCCCAGGTGCGGGAACTTGTGGGACCACGGCCCGATGAGGCCCCTGCGCGGGACGTCCAGGTTGCCCAGCAGACGTGTCACCGCGTTGGAGTAGCCGTCGGCCCACCCGCTGGAGGCAAGGACCGGGCACCGCACGCGGGAGTAGTCCTCGCAGACCGAAGCGTGCTCCCAGTAGGCGTCGCGGCGCTGGTGGCGCAGCCATTCCAGGGCCCAGGGGCTGGTGTGCTCCATGCGCTGGTGCCACATCTCGCGCCACTGCTCGCCGACGACGGCCGGGTCGGGCGGGCAGGTGGCGTAGGCGAACATGGTGCCGGCCTCGGCGAGGTTGTCGGACAGCATGGCGCCGCCCATGTAGTGCATGTCGTCGGCGTAGCGGTCGTCGGTGAAGGAGGAGATGGCGATCGCCCGCAGGCTCGGTGGCTGCCGGGCAGCCACCTGGAGCGCTGCGAATGCGCCCCACGAGATGCCCATCATGCCGGTGCTGCCGTCGCACCAGGGCTGATCGGCCAGCCAGGCGAGCACTTCCTCGGTATCGGCCTGCTCGCGTTCCAGGTACTCATCCGCGAGCACGCCTTCGGAGTCGCCGGTGCCGCGGATGTCGACGCGGGCACAGGCATAGCCGTGCCCGGCGATGTAGGGGTGATGGAGCGAATCGCGCACCGAGGTGAGATCCCGCTTGCGGTAGGGGATGCACTCCAGAATCGCCGGCACCGGCTCCGCGTCCGAGGACACGGGCCGCCAGATCCGCGCGGAGAGGTTCACACCGTCGGACATGGGGATGACGACGTGGTCCTCCTCCGTCGTCTCGCAGGGCAAGTTGCTCACGGAACGCATACGGGCTTCCACCTCCTGGTGATTGCGGCTCAGCTGGTCTGCTGCCCAGGTGCTCGGCTGCCACACAGCAGCCATCCCTGCAGTCCGGGTCAGGGAGTCGTGCCGTCGTGGTCCGCGGGAGCAATGCCGTCGAAGGCGAGGTGCAGCGAGGCGACACAGCGGTCGAACTTCTCGCGCAGTTCCTCCTCGCTGTCGCCGCCGGTGAAGATGTGGGCCACTTCATAGCTGTAGCTGTCCTGCTCAGGCATCCGAGACAGCCGCTGCCCTTCTTCAGGGATCATGTCCACCCGCACCCCGGGGACTTCGCGCTCGATGCGCCGGATGTCCTCCTCGTCCGGGACTCCGTGGACGACCCCGTCGGCGAACCACCGGTAGTACCACTTGGCAGCCATCCGGTACGGGCCCGCGCCCCGGGCCACGCCCGGATCGTTGTCGAGGGCGAGGCTGATCATGTGGTGGTGGTTGGGGACTCCGTCCACGTACTCGAAGAGTTCCGCATGCGACTGCGAGTGCCGGGGGTTGATCTCCAGGAGGTTGAGTTCGTCGGCACGGGGATCGTAGAAGTACTCGATGCTGAAGGTGGCGGAGTCCATGCCGATCTGCTTGATCACCTTCGCGGAGACGTCGTGCAGTCGCTGGACCACCGGGGCGGGGAGCGTCGACGGGTACTGGTGGCGCAGGAAGGACGAGCTGTCCGGGTAGTTGATGGAGTCCAGCACGCCGTACACGGTGACCTCACCGCCACGCGCGTATCCCTCCACCGCCACTTGCAGGCCGGTGAGCGCCTCCTCCGCGAGGCAGACCTGTCCTCCGACACCCTTCATCTCGGGCGGCAGATCGAGCTGATCGAGGATGTGGTCGAAGGGACGGCCGACCCGGCTGATGCCGTCCCGTATCTCCGCGACGGCGGCACCGAATTCCTCGTCGTTCTTCACTCCGAAGGCCAGTTCCGAGGAGTACGACAGCGCCGGCTTGAGCCACATCGGATACCTCACCCCTTCCGGGGGGCGAGGGTCGGACGCGGACAGATCGACCCTTCCGAAACGGGGGTGCTCCTTCACCGCCTTCTGCTGTTCCAGCCGACTCCAGTACTTGTGCTCGCACTTGACGATGGATTCGAGGCTGGTGCTCCGCGTGCCGTAGCGTTCGGAGAGGAGCGGGACGAGGGTACTCACCGGGAAGTCCCGATAGCCGACGATCGCGTCGACAGTTCCGTCGAACGCGTCGAGTACGGACCGGGCCTTCTCCAGCAATGCGGGCACCGACACCTCGCCGACCTGGAGCTCGTCCATGGTCAGCAGAGGATGGAAGCGGTACCGCCCGGCGTCGGGTACTGATTCCAGCGTGCGCAGGTCGGCATCGCTCAGGCCGATGACGAATATGTTGTGCTTGCTCACCGCGTCTCCTCCGTCTGGGCATGCCGAACCGGTGAAGTGCCCTACCGGGCACGGGGTTCGGATCACCGCCGCCTACCCCTCACGCTTGTGGCCATGCCGTCACGCACACCGGTCGCAGACGCAAGCTCGCCGGTGGACACGCCATCTGTCCCGAGGGGTGTGTACCGATGCGGCGGGGGTACGCGCTGGTTCGCCTACGGGGGCCCAAAGGGCAGCAGATGACAGTGGAGGGGAAGATCGTGACATCGACGTCCAGACAGGCCTTGGTCGCGGACCCGGCGGTTGGGGCCGGGCTCCCGCAGATCGACGATCCTCAGAGGATCGCTCCGAAGGACGCACGGGCGATGGGGAAGATCTTCTTCGACCGGCTCCAGGTCCTGGAAGAGGGCACGGCCGAATACCAGTACGCCCGCAACACCTTGATCGAGATGAATCTGTCGCTGGTCCATTTCGCTGCCAAGCGATACCGCAACCGCGGTGACGGGCAGATGGAGGACATCATCCAGGTCGGCACCATCGGCCTGATCAAGGCGATCGACCGCTTCGAGCTCTCCCGCGAGGTCGAGTTCACCTCCTTCGCGATCCCCTACATCGTCGGCGAGATCAAGCGCTTCTTCCGGGACACGACATGGTCGGTCCACGTCCCGCGCCGACTTCAGGAACTACGGGTGACTCTCGCCAAGACCAAGGAACAGCTGGCCAACAGGCTGGACCGGGATCCCACGGTCGCCGAGATGGCCGCCTTCCTGGACATCGGCGAGGAGGACGTCATCGAGGGTCTCGTCGCGGCCAACGGCTACACCGCGGGCTCCCTCGACCTGCCCGTGGGTCACACCGAGGAGAACAGTTCCCGAAAGGGCGGCCATACGTATGCCGAGATCACGGGCTGCCTCGACCCCGACATGGAGCTGGTGGAGAACCTCCACGCACTGGCCCCACTGATGGAATCGCTGGACGAACGCGAACGCGCCATCCTTCGGATGCGCTTCGGCCAGGAGCTGACCCAGTCTCAGATCGGCGAACACCTCGGCCTTTCCCAGATGCACGTCTCACGCCTCCTCACCCGCATCCTGAAAAAGCTCCGCACAGGCATGCTCACCCAGGAATGACCTGCCCTCCCACCGGAAACGCCCGACGTGGCAGCCGTCGGCCGATGGCGCAGGCACCTCAGGCACCCCAGGAACTGAACCGGTCCGGCTCCGGGTAGGCGGAGCGGGCCGGAGTGCTACCTGGCGGTCGCCCTTCGCCGCCCCCGACGCCGGACCCGGTGGCAACGGCCACACAGCGGCAACGGCACGGCGCGACGCCGGGCGGGACCGGTACGCGTGTCATCCGCCGGGCGGCGGACGCCAGAGGGGCTTCCCCGCGCAGACGCGGGGAAGCCCCTCTGATCAAGTCGGGAGGCTTGTCAGCCGCCGAACTCCTCCAGGCCCTTCAGCGCCTGGTCCAGCAGCGCCTGCCGGCCCTCGAGCTCGCGGGACAGCTTGTCCGCCCTCGCGTTGTTGCCCGAGGCGCGCGCCGTGTCGATCTGCGTGCGCAGCTTGTCGACGGCGGCCTGGAGCTGACCGGTAAGACCCTCGGCGCGGGCCCGCGCCTCCGGGTTCGTCCGGCGCCACTCGGACTCCTCGGCCTCCTGAAGCGCCTTCTCCACCGCGTGCATCCGGCCCTCGACCTTCGGGCGGGCGTCACGCGGGACGTGGCCGACGGCCTCCCAGCGCTCGTTGACGGAGCGGAACGCGGCCCTGGCCGCCTTCAGATCCGTCACCGGCACCAGCTTCTCGGCCTCGACGGCGAGCTCCTCCTTCAGCTTGAGGTTCTCGCCCTGCTCCGCGTCACGCTCCGCGAAGACGCCGCTGCGCGCCGCGAAGAAGACGTCCTGGGCGCCGCGGAAACGGTTCCACAGGTCGTCCTCGGACTCGCGCTGGGCGCGGCCCGCGGCCTTCCACTCGGTCATCAGGTCGCGGTAACGGGCGGCCGTCGTACCCCAGTCGGTGGAACCGGAGAGCGACTCGGCCTCGGCGACCAGCTTCTCCTTGACCTTGCGGGCCTCCTCGCGCTGGGCGTCCAGCGAGGCGAAGTGCGCCTTGCGGCGCTTCGAGAACGCCGAACGGGCATGCGAGAAGCGGTGCCACAGCTCGTCGTCCGACTTGCGGTCGAGTCGCGGCAGACCCTTCCAGGTGTCGACGAGCGCCCGCAGCCGTTCACCCGCGGACCGCCACTGCTCGCTCTGCGCCAGCTCCTCGGCCTCGACGACGAGCGCCTCCTTGGCGTGGCGCGCCTCGTCGGTCTGCTTCGCCTTCTGGGCCTTGCGCTCCTCCCGCCGCGAGTCGACGGTCGCGACGAGGGAGTCCAGCCGCTTGCCGAGCGCGGCGAGGTCGCCCACGGCGTGGTGCTCGTCGACCTGCTGACGCAGATGCTCGATCGCAGCCGTCGCATCCTTCGCCGACAGATCGGTGGTCTTCACCCGCCGCTCGAGGAGGCCGATCTCGACCACCAGGCCCTCGTACTTGCGCTCGAAATAGGCCAGTGCCTCCTCGGGGGAACCGGCCTGCCACGATCCGACGACCTGCTCGCCCTCGGCCGTACGCACGTACACGGTGCCCGTCTCGTCGACACGGCCCCACGGGTCGCTGCTCACAGCGCCTCCTCCACCTGATGCCTACGAGGGGGTTCGCCCCCCGGGCATCGTCCACAGTTTCCTGGGGCGGGCAGCGCCCGCCCTGCACAACGCCAATCTAGGCGACCGGCCACCCGGCTGTCCGCACTCAGCGCGGCCGAAATTCTCCGCCCGCCCCGAGCGACGGGGGCCGGCCGGCCGGCCGGCCGGCCGGTCAGACCTTGTCGACCGTCGCCTTCTCGACCGTGACCGCCTTCTTCGGAGCACCGTCGGCCGCCCCACCGGTGACGCCCGCCGCGGCGATCTTCTTGACGGCCTTCAGGCCGGCATCGTCCATGGTGCCGAACGGCGTGTAGCTGGGCGGCAGTTTGGTGTCCTTGTAGACGAGGAAGAACTGGCTGCCGCCGGTGCCCGGCTGGCCGGTGTTCGCCATCGCGACCGTGCCCGCCGGGTATGTGACCGACCCGTCGTCGCCCGCCTTGCCGAGCGCGGTCAGGTTCTCGTCCGGGATCGTGTAGCCGGGACCGCCCGTTCCGTCTCCCTTGGGGTCACCGCACTGAAGGACGAAAATGCCCTCCGTGGTCAGGCGGTGACACTTCGTGCTGTCGAAGTACCCCTTGTCCGCGAGGGCCTTGAACGAGTTGGTGGTGTGCGGGGTCTTCGCCGCGTCCATCGCGATCGCGATGTCGCCCTGGCTCGTCTTCAGCGACATCGAGTACTTCGCTTTTTTGTCGATCTTCATCGCGGGCTCGGGAGCCTTGCTCTCGCTCGCCGAGGGAGAGGCCGACGGGCTCGCGCTCGCCGCCGCATCCGCGGAGTCCTTCGTGTCGTCGCCGTCCCGGGAGACGTACGCGCCCGCGCCGATGACCGCCACCACGGCCACAGCCGACACGATGATCACGGCAAGGCGCCTGGTCTTCCGGCGCGCTTCCTCCCGGCGCTGTTGCTGCCGCTCGAACTTCTCCCGGGCGAGCTGCCGCCGCCGCTGATCGCTGCTGACCACCGGTTGGTCTCCTTGTACGTCGTGTGATTCGGCCTGGGTTGCCCCGTACCGTATATGGGTTAGCTGTGGAATGAGGAGCGCCGGTAGGCTCTGATCTGCCGCATCCGTCTCCACAGCCCTCTCCCGTCGGACGAACACTAAGGACGATCGTGCTCATTGCCGGGTTCCCCGCCGGGGCCTGGGGGACCAATTGCTACCTGGTCGCCCCCGCCGCAGGCGAGGAGTGCGTGATCATCGACCCGGGCCACCAAGCGGCCCAGGGCGTCGAGGAAGCGCTCAAGAAGCATCGGCTCAAGCCCGTCGCCGTCGTGCTCACCCACGGCCACATCGACCATGTGGCCTCGGTCGTCCCCGTGTGCGGCGCCCATGACGTCCCCGCCTGGATCCACCCCGAGGACCGGTACATGATGAGCGATCCGGAGAAGGCGCTCGGCCGCTCCATCGGGATGCCGCTCATGGGTGAGCTGACCGTGGGCGAACCGGACGACGTCAAGGAGCTGACCGACGGCGCCCTGCTGAAGCTGGCGGGCCTGGAGTTCGGCGTCGCGCACGCGCCCGGCCATACCAAGGGGTCGGTGACGTTCAGGATGCCCGAGGCCGCGGATGTTCCGCAGGTTCTCTTCTCGGGCGACCTGCTCTTCGCCGGCTCCGTCGGACGCACCGACCTGCCCGGCGGCGACCACGCCGAGCTGCTCGAGTCGCTGGCCCGTGTGTGCCTGCCGCTCGACGACTCGACCGTGGTGCTGTCCGGCCACGGCCCCCAGACGACCATCGGCCGCGAGCGCGCCTCCAACCCGTATCTGCACGGCATGGACGCGCCCCGCCGAGGAATGTGACGAGAGAAATTCCTGTGAGTACCTTCCAGGCCCCCAAGGGCACGTACGACCTGATCCCGCCGGACTCCGCGAAGTACCTCGCGGTGCGCGCGGCGATCTCCGCACCCCTGAAGAACTCCGGCTACGGCTACATCGAGACGCCTGGATTCGAGGACGTCGCCCTGTTCGCGCGCGGGGTCGGTGAGTCCACCGACATCGTGTCCAAGGAGATGTACGCCTTCGAGACCAAGGGCGGCGACAAGCTCGCGCTGCGCCCCGAGGGCACCGCCTCCGTGCTGCGTGCCGCGCTGGAGGCCAACCTGCACAAGGCCGGCAACCTCCCCGTCAAGCTCTGGTATTCCGGCTCGTACTACCGCTACGAGCGCCCGCAGAAGGGCCGTTACAGGCACTTCTCGCAGGTCGGCGCGGAAGCCATCGGCACCGAGGACCCGGCGCTGGACGCCGAGCTGATCATCCTGGCCGACCAGGCGTACCGCTCGCTGGGCCTCGCGCAGTTCCGGATCCTGCTGAACTCGCTGGGCGACAAGGAGTGCCGTCCCGTCTACCGGGAGTCGCTCCAGACCTTCCTGCGCGACCTCGACCTGGATGAGGAGACCCGCCGGCGCATCGAGATCAACCCGCTCCGGGTCCTCGACGACAAGCGGCCCGACGTGCAGAAGCAGCTGACCGGCGCACCCAAGCTGCGCGACTACCTGTGCGACGCCTGCAAGGCGTACCACGAGGAGGTCCGCGATCTGCTGACGGCGGCCGGAGTCGTGTACGAGGACGACGAGAAACTGGTCCGAGGCCTCGACTACTACACGCGCACGACCTTCGAGTTCGTCCACGACGGTCTGGGCTCCCAGTCCGCGGTGGGCGGCGGCGGCCGCTACGACGGACTGTCCGAGATGATCGGCGGCCCCGCGCTGCCGTCCGTCGGCTGGGCGCTCGGCGTGGACCGTACGGTGCTCGCACTGGAGGCGGAGGGCATCGAGCTCGCCGTCCCCCCCACCACCAGCGTGTATGCGGTACCGCTCGGCGAGGAGGCCCGTCGGGTGCTCTTCGGCCTGGTCACCGAGTTGCGCCGGGCGGGTGTCGCCACCGACTTCGCGTTCGGCGGCCGGGGCCTGAAGGGTGCGATGAAGAGCGCGAACCGCTCCGGCGCCCGCTTGACGATCGTGGCCGGTGAGCGCGACCTCGCCGAGGGCACGGTCCAGCTCAAGGACATGGAGTCGGGCGAGCAGCAGGCGGTGGCGCTTCACGCGCTCGTGGCCGAGGTGCGGACCAGGCTGGCCTGATCGGCCGAGTTCGCCCGTGCCCGCCCGGTTCTCCCGGGCGGGCACAGGCGCGTTCGGCGCCGGCTGTGCCGCCGGACGGCGGGCAGGCCCAGGAGGGGTCCGCCGGGCTGTCTCCCGCACCGTCAACTCGGCGGGAGCCGATTCATCCTGCCGGACGTCGCCGATCCGGGAGCGCCGCCGGCGGCCGGCGGTGGCCGGATCGGCCCCGGGCACACGGACCGTCGCGGCCGCGGCGACCTCACAGGATCTCGACGCGGGTGCTCTTCCCCGCACCGTGCGGCCCGTGGGAGCCCGAGCACCTGTCCGGCACGGATCCGCAGGTGGACGCCGTCCGCGGCGGTCGGCCACCCCGTGTCGCCTGTGCAGCCCGCACACGTCGACCGCCCGATCCGTCATGCCGTGGAGGACCTCCCGCGGCCCCGCATTCCGGGCCCTGTCCGGGCACACCTTTATGTTCATCGAACGGTTGGCCGTGCCGGCTGTGCGGCACAATGACCAAGCCCGGCTGGCTACTCAGTGATGGAACGGCGATATGACGATGGCAGCGGTAGACCACCCCTCCTCCCGGCAGGACGAGGACGACGGCGCGAAGACCTTCGGCGGCAGTCGCGCGCTCGCGCTGCTGCTGGTGATCACCGGCGCGGCCGGGCTGCTCGCCGCCTGGGTGATCACGATCGACAAGTTCAAGCTGCTCGAGGACCCCAGCTTCACCCCGGGCTGCAGCCTGAACCCGGTCGTCGCCTGCGGCAACATCATGAAGAGCGAGCAGGCGGCGGCGTTCGGCTTCCCCAACCCGATGCTCGGAATCGCCACCTACTCGGTGGTCATCGGCATCGGCATGGCGCTCCTGGCCGGCGCGCGCTTCCGCAGCTGGTACTGGCTCGGCCTGAACGCGGGCACGCTGTTCGGCGTCGGATTCTGCACCTGGCTCCAGTACCAGTCGCTCTACAACATCAACTCGCTCTGCCTGTGGTGCTGCCTGGCCTGGGTCGCCACGATCTTCATGTTCTGCTACGTCACCACGCACAACATCAAGCACGGCATCCTGCCCGCCCCCGCCTGGCTGCGGAACACCCTCACCGAATTCCACTGGGTGCCGCCGGTGCTCTGGATCGGAATCATCGGCATGCTGATCCTGACCCGCTGGTGGGACTTCTGGACCAGCTGACGCAGCCGGCGGTCCTGTCAGTGGGGTGACATAGGCTTCGGAGCGTGGAGCCCGACCTCTTTACCGCAGCAGCCGAAGACCGCCAGGAGAAGGACCCGTCCAGCAGCCCCCTCGCTGTCCGGATGCGTCCTCGTACGCTCGACGAGGTCGTGGGCCAGCAGCATCTGCTCAAGCAGGGCTCGCCCCTGCGCCGGCTCGTCGGCGAAGGGAGCGGGGGACCGGCAGGCCCCTCCTCGGTGATCCTCTGGGGGCCGCCGGGCACCGGCAAGACGACCCTGGCGTACGTGGTCAGCAAGGCCACCAACAAGCGCTTCGTCGAGCTCTCCGCGATCACCGCGGGCGTCAAGGAGGTCCGGGCCGTCATCGAGGGCGCGCGCCGCGCCACCGGGGGCTTCGGCAAGGAGACGGTCCTCTTCCTCGACGAGATCCACCGCTTCTCCAAGGCGCAGCAGGACTCCCTGCTCCCCGCCGTGGAGAACCGCTGGGTGACCCTGATCGCCGCCACCACGGAGAATCCGTACTTCTCGATCATCTCCCCGCTGCTGTCGCGCTCCCTGCTGCTGACCCTGGAGCCCCTCACCGACGAGGATCTGCGCGCCCTCCTGCGCCGGGCCCTGTCCGATGAGCGGGGGCTGGGCGGAGCCGTCACCCTGACCGACGACGCGGAGGCGCATCTGCTGCGGATCGCGGGCGGTGACGCCCGGCGCGCCCTGACCGCTCTGGAGGCGGCGGCCGGAGCGGCCCTCGCCAAGCACGAGCCGGAGATCACGCTCACGACGCTCGAGGAGACCGTCGACCGGGCCGCCGTGAAGTACGACCGTGACGGCGACCAGCACTACGACGTGGCGAGTGCCCTGATCAAGTCCATCCGCGGCTCCGACGTGGATGCCGCCCTGCACTACCTCGCCCGGATGATCGAGGCGGGGGAGGACCCCCGGTTCATCGCCCGGAGGCTGATGATCTCCGCGAGTGAGGACATCGGGCTCGCCGATCCGACAGCGCTGCCCACCGCGGTGGCAGCGGCCCAGGCGGTAGCCATGATCGGCTTTCCGGAGGCTGCGCTCACCCTCAGCCACGCCACGATCGCGCTGGCGCTCGCCCCGAAGTCCAACGCGGCCACCCTGGCGATCTCGGCGGCGCAGGAGGATGTGCGCAGAGGCCTCGCAGGCCCGGTTCCCGCCCATCTGCGCGACGGTCACTACAAGGGTGCCGCCAAGCTGGGCCACGCCCAGGGCTATGTCTACCCCCACGACGTCCCCGGCGGGATCGCCGCACAGGAGTACGCCCCGGAGGCGGTCCGCGGCAAGCGCTACTACGAACCCACGCGCTACGGCGCGGAGGCGCGGTACGCGGACGTGGCGGACCGGGTCCGTGAGCGGCTCGGCCGCGGCGAACCGGGCACCGCGTCGTCCTGACCGTGAGCGGCCCGATGCGGTGACTCCGGGGCGGTTCAGCAGGAAGCCGCCTCGAAGAGCGTGTACATGGCGCGGCGCAGCTCGCTGACATCGCGGACGGGGTCCGGGAACTCGAATCGTGCGTCGAAGCAGTCCCCGCCGTCCTCGACGAACCGGACCCGGAGACCGAAGCGGTCGAGCGCGACCGGGACGGCGGCGGTCCGCCGAGCCGAGCGGGTGTCCGCGGTCCGTTCGCCGAGCAGCGTGGACAAGGTCTCCATCTGCTCGCCGTGGGCCGCGTGCAGATGCTGGAGCAGCTCGGCCTCGTGGCTGACGAGCGGATCGGCGTCCGCGTCGCGCAACGCCTCGGGCTCGATGTCCTCCGCGCCCCACAGGTCGTCGATGGCCGCCTCCCCGACCTCCAGCCTGAGCATCATCCGGCCGGGCTCGGCCAGGCCCGGTGGCCGGGTCAGCCAGCCGGCGATCCGGGCTCGGCCGCGGATCCGGTGCGGGACCGAGACCGGTGCGACGTCGGTGATCTCCAGTACGGCGGTGAGCTCGTCACCCTGGGCGTGTGTCGCGGCCCGCACGACCGGTGAGTCGGCTGGGAACCGGAGGAACAGATCCCCGTCGGGGCCGATGTACCTGGAGTCCGGTACCAGGAGGTCGGGAGGGATCACATCCAGCCCCGGTACGAGCAGTGCCGCGGAGCAGGTACTCTGTACGAGAGAACGTGTGCGCTCGGCTGCTGACGGCATCCGAGTGTTTTCAAGCCCGCTGGGACGCGGCTGACCACGATCAGATCGGCCTTCCGTCGTAGCAGCACCTTCTGGTGTGCTGCCGCTGTCTGTGCTGTCCGTGACGTGAGTGGTGTTCCCAGGGCGAGACATGCGATCTCCTTGAGTAAGGTAAGCCTTACCTAACTTAACCTACAACGGAGGTCTGGAGAACGTGCCTAACCAGTCGCGTCCCAAGGTCAAGAAGTCGCGTGCCCTCGGCATCGCCCTGACGCCGAAGGCTGTCAAGTACTTCGAAGCCCGCCCCTACCCGCCGGGCGAGCACGGCCGTGGCCGCAAGCAGAACTCGGACTACAAGGTCCGTCTGCTCGAGAAGCAGCGTCTCCGCGCGCAGTACGACATCAGCGAGCGCCAGATGGCGCGTGCCTACGACCGCGCCAAGAAGGCCGAAGGCAAGACGGGCGAGGCGCTGGTCGTCGAGCTCGAGCGCCGCCTCGACGCCCTGGTCCTGCGTTCGGGCATCGCCCGCACCATCTACCAGGCCCGCCAGATGGTCGTCCACGGCCACATCGAGGTCAACGGTGGCAAGGTCGACAAGCCGTCCTTCCGCGTGCGCCCCGACGACGTCGTGCAGGTCCGCGAGCGCAGCCGCGCCAAGGTCCCCTTCCAGGTGGCCCGCGAGGGTGGTTACGACACCGACGGTGAGACCCCGCGCTACCTCCAGGTGAACCTGAAGGCCCTGGCCTTCCGCCTGGACCGTGACCCGAACCGCAAGGAAATTCCGGTCATCTGCGACGAGCAGCTCGTCGTCGAGTACTACGCCCGCTGATCCAGGCGTAGCTACCTCACAGCTCGGGCCCGCCCCTCCCTGTTGTCCGGGAGGCGGCGGGCCTTCGCGTTTCCCCGGGCGCCGCCACACCGCGTGTCCCCTCCCCGCCCGGACGGACGTGGGCCACCTCGCCGAGCGCCCGCGCCACCGCGGCCGTCGTGTCCAGCCGGCTTCCCGTGCGCCGCTCCGCCTCGTACCGCACATCGCCGAGCACGTTGCGGGCCCGTGCCTCGCAGTCGGCGCGCGGCCTGCCGTAGTACGCCGAGCCGAACAGGGGAAGGCCCACCGAGGGCCAGACCCGGTCCGCGGCGCCCTGCAGGACGGCGGCCTCCGCGGCGTCGCCCTCGACGGCGGTCAGCAGGGCCATCAGCTCCAACGAGAGGACCGTGCCGAGCAGGTCGTGGAACGTGTGCGCGATGGACAGTGCTTCGCCGAGCATCTGCCGCGCCCGCGTCGTGCGCCCCCGCTGCAGAGCCGCATAGGCCAGTACGTACAGAGCGTAGGCAAGAGCCCAGCGCTCCCCGTGGTCCTCGCAGATCTCGCGGACCTCGTCACAGATCTCCGCCGCCCCGTCCAGGTCCCCGCCGAAGGCCACGGCCATCGCCAGCTCGATCTGGGCCATCAGTACATTGCTGTTGAGCTCACCGATCTCCCGGTAGCGCGCCAGGGCCTCGCGCAGCAGCTCCTCGGCGCGGACCAGATCGTCCGTGACGATCGCCAGGCAGCCGGTGCGGTGCACCGCGTAGGCCACCGCGGAGGCGTCCCCCGAGCGCTCGCCCTCCTCCCGGCACTCCTGCAGGGCCGAGACCGCGCCGATCGCGTCGCCCTGCAGCACCGCCACATAACCCAGCACCCACAGGGCCTTCAGCCGCGACGGATCGTAGGGCGACTCCTCCTCCAGGACGTGGTCCAGCCAGTGGCGCCCCTCCGAGAGCCGGCCGCAGCCCGCCCAGTAGAACCAGAGGGTGCCCGCCAGGTACTGGGCGAGGTGGACCTCGTCGGGGCTCTCCATCGAGCACTCCATCGCCCGGCGCAGATTGGGCAGCTCGCTGTCGATGCGGGCGGCCGCCGCGGCCTGCCGGGGGCTGAACCAGTCGAGCTCGCACCAGGTGGCGAGCCCCAGGAACCAGTCCCGGTGCCTGCGGCGCAGCCGTTCGGTGTCGCCGGTCGCGCCCAGCCACTCGGCGCCGTACTCCCGCACGGTGTCCAGCAGCCGGTACCGACTGCCCACCGGCGAGTCCTCCCGCAGTACGACGGACTGCGCGAGCAGCTCGTCCAGAACGTCGAGCACCGAGTCCACCGGCAGGTCGGGACCGCTGCAGATGTACTCGACGGCCTCCAGGTCGAACTGCCCGGCGAACACCGAAAGCCGCGCCCACAACAGGCGCTGTTCCGGGGCGCACAGTTCGTGGCTCCAGCCGATGGCCGTACGCAGGGTCTGATGGCGGGGCAACGCGCTCCGGCTGCCGCCGGTCAGCAGCCGGAAGCGGTCGTCCAGCCGCTGGAGGACCTGCTCCACGGACAGGGCCCGCAGCCGCCCGGCGGCCAGTTCGAGCGCGAGCGGGATTCCGTCGAGGCGCCGGCACAGCTCACGTGCGGACTCCTGGTTGTCGGCCGTCAGCCGGAACCCCGGCTGTACGGCCCGGGCCCGGTGGGTGAAGAGCTCCAGGGCGTCCTCGTCCGCCATCGGCGCCAGCGCGAAGGTGACCTCGCCGTCCACGCGCAGGGGACGGCGTCCGGCGGCGAGGATCTGCAGCCGCGGTGCCCTGCGCAGCAGTTCGCCCACCAGCTCGGCACATGAATCGATGAGATGTTCGAAGCCGTCGATCACGAGCAGAAGTTGACGCTCGGCGCAGTGCTCCACCAGCGTGGTGCGTGGCGGCCTCTTGGTGTGATCGGTGAGGCCCAGGGCGTCGACCAACGCGTGCTCGAGCAGCGCCGGATCGTGGATGGCCGACAGCTCGGCGATCCACACCCCGTCGCAGTACCGTTTCTCCGTGAGTGCCGCGATCCGGACGGCACAACGGGTCTTGCCGACCCCGGCCACCCCGGCGACCGTGACCAGCCTGGACTCGTCCAGCAGCAGCCCCAGCCGGGCCAGCTCGTCCTCGCGTCCCACGAATGTGTTCAGTTCGGCAGGGAGGTTTCCGTGGACGGCGGCGGGCGAGGGTTCGGCGTCGTCGGGTGCGGGGGAGGGGCGCTGAGGGCGTCGCATGAAACACGCAGAGTACTGGCACATAAGCTCTCCGTACAATCTCCCCGCCTCCGCGCTCGCCCCGCCCGCCCGTAATGCGGTACAGGGCCTGACGCCCGGCGCGATAGGGTCGAGGGACGAGGACCGGCTGTGGTGGCAGCACACACCGGCCGACCCGAGACAGGCAGAGACAAGCCCCGGCCGGGGCAATCGACGAGCAGGGAGCGGTGCACTGTGTCCGGTGGAGAGGTGGCCGGGATCCTGGTGGCCGTCTTCTGGGCGATCCTGGTTTCGTTCCTCGCCGTGGTGCTGGTGAGGCTGGCCCAGACGCTCAGGGCGACCACCGAGCTGGTGGCGGACGTGACCGAGCAGGCGGTTCCGCTGCTCGCCGACGCCTCCGCGACCCTGCGCTCCGCGCAGACCCAGCTCGACAAGGTCGACGCCATCGCGAGCGACGTGCAGGAGGTCACCTCCAACGCCTCCGCGCTCTCCACCACCGTCGCTTCGACGTTCGGCGGGCCGCTCGTGAAGGTCGCCGCGTTCGGCTACGGGGTACGCCAGGCGCTCGGCCGCCGGACCGCTCCGGAACCGGAGCCGGCCCCCCGGACCTCCCGCCGCACCGTGATCGTCGGCCGTACCGTGCCGTCCGCCCGCAGCAGGAAGCGGAGCGGCCGCAGCTCCCGTGGACAGAAGGACTGACGCAGCGATGTTCCGCCGTACGTTCTGGTTCACCGCCGGCGCAGCCGCCGGCGTCTGGGCCACCACCAAGGTCAACCGCAAGATCAGGCAGCTGACTCCCGAGAGCCTCGCGGCCCAGGCCGCGAACAAGGCGATCGAGGCGGGTCACAGGCTGAAGGACTTCGCTCTCGACGTGCGCGAGGGCATGGTCCGGCGCGAGGCCGAACTGGGCGGGGCGCTGGGCCTCGACGCACCTGTCGACCCCGAACTCCCGGTACGCGCCCATTACGCAGTCGAAGCGGCCGACCCGGGCCGCGACGCCACCCACCGCAAGCTCCCCTACAACTCGAACAACCGGAATGAGGACCACTAATGGAGTCGGCTGAAATTCGCCGCCGCTGGCTGAGCTTCTTCGAGGAGCGCGGTCACACCGTCGTGCCTTCGGCGTCGCTCATCGCGGACGACCCGACTCTGCTGCTGGTCCCCGCGGGCATGGTCCCCTTCAAGCCGTACTTCCTCGGCGAGGTCAAGCCGCCCGCCCCGCGCGTCACCAGCGTCCAGAAGTGCGTCCGTACGCCGGACATCGAAGAGGTCGGCAAGACCACCCGGCACGGCACGTTCTTCCAGATGTGCGGCAACTTCTCCTTCGGGGACTACTTCAAGGAAGGGGCCATCCAGTACGCCTGGGAGGCCCTGACCAACTCCGTCGAGGACGGCGGCTTCGGCCTCGACCCCGAGCGTCTGTGGATCACCGTCTACCTGGACGACGACGAGGCCGAGCAGATCTGGCGCGAGAAGATCGGCGTTCCGGCCGAGCGCATCCAGCGCCTGGGCAAGAAGGACAACTTCTGGTCCATGGGCGTCCCCGGTCCCTGCGGCCCGTGCTCCGAGATCAACTACGACCGCGGCCCGGAGTTCGGCGTCGAGGGCGGCCCCGCCGTCAACGACGAGCGCTACGTGGAGATCTGGAACCTGGTCTTCATGCAGTACGAGCGGGGTGCCGGCGACGGCAAGGAGGACTTCCCGATCCTCGGCGACCTGCCGTCGCAGAACATCGACACCGGTCTCGGCCTCGAGCGCCTCGCCATGATCCTTCAGGGCGTACAGAACATGTACGAGACCGACACCCTGCGCGTCGTCATGGACAAGGCCACCGAGCTCACCGGCGTGCGCTACGGAGCCGAGCAGGGCTCGGACGTCTCCCTGCGCGTCGTCGCCGACCACATCCGCACGTCGGTGATGCTCATCGGCGACGGCGTCACTCCCGGCAACGAGGGCCGCGGCTACGTGCTGCGCCGCATCATGCGCCGCGCCATCCGCAACATGCGGCTCATGGGCGCCACCGGACCGGTCGCCCGCGACCTGGTCGACGTCGTGATCGACACGATGGGCGAGCAGTACCCGGAGCTCATCACCGACCGCAAGCGCATCGAGACCGTCGCCCTGTCCGAGGAAGCCGCCTTCCTCAAGGCCCTCAAGGGCGGCACGAACATCCTCGAGACCGCCGTCACGGAGACCAAGGCCGCCGGCGGCCAGGTCCTCGCCGGCGACAAGGCGTTCCTGCTCCACGACACCTGGGGCTTCCCGATCGACCTCACGCTGGAGATGGCCGCAGAACAGGGCCTCTCCGTCGACGAGGAGGGCTTCCGCCGCCTGATGCAGGAGCAGCGGGACAAGGCCAAGGCCGACGCCCGCGCCAAGAAGACCGGTCACGCCGACCTGTCCGCCTACCGCGAGGTCGCCGACAGGTCCGGCGCCACCGAGTTCACCGGCTACACCTCCATCGAGGGCGAGTCGACGATCGTCGGTCTCCTCGTCGACGGTGTCCCCTCGCCGGCCGCCACCGAGGGCGACGAGGTCGAGGTCGTCCTGGACCGCACCCCGTTCTACGCCGAGGGCGGCGGCCAGATCGCCGACCAGGGACGGATCCGGCTCGACACCGGCGCCGTCATCGAGGTCCGCGACGTACAGAAGCCGGTCCCCGGCGTCCACGTGCACAAGGGCGTCGTCCAGGTCGGTGAGGTGACGGTCGGTGCCTCCGTGTACGCCGCCATCGACAACACGCGCCGCCGCGCCATCGCCCGCGCCCACAGCGCCACGCACCTCACGCACCAGGCGCTGCGCGACGCCCTCGGCCCGACGGCCGCCCAGGCCGGTTCGGAGAACTCGCCCGGCCGCTTCCGCTTCGACTTCGGCTCGCCCGCCGCCGTACCCGGCACGGTCCTCACCGACGTCGAGCAGAGGATCAACGAGGTCCTCTCACGGGAGCTCGACGTCCAGGCCGACGTCATGTCGATCGACGAGGCCAAGAAGCAGGGCGCCATCGCCGAGTTCGGCGAGAAGTACGGCGAGCGGGTCCGGGTCGTCACCATCGGCGACTTCTCCAAGGAGCTGTGCGGCGGCACGCACGTCCACAACACCTCCCAGCTGGGCCTGGTGAAGCTCCTCGGCGAGTCGTCGATCGGTTCCGGTGTGCGCCGTATCGAGGCCCTGGTCGGTGTCGACGCGTACAACTTCCTCGCCAAGGAGCACACGGTCGTCGCCCAGCTCCAGGAACTGGTCAAGGGCCGGTCCGAGGAGCTCCCGGAGAAGATCGCCGGCATGCTCGGCAAGCTGAAGGACGCCGAGAAGGAGATCGAGAAGTTCCGCGCGGAGAAGGTCCTGGCGGCCGCCGCCGGGCTGGTCGACTCGGCCAAGGACGTCCGGGGCGTCGCCCTGGTCACCGGACAGGTCCCGGACGGCACCTCGGCCGACGACCTGCGCAAGCTCGTCCTGGACGTGCGTGGACGCATCCAGGGCGGCCGGCCGGCCGTCGTGGCCCTGTTCGCCACGGCCAACGGACGCCCGCTGACCGTGATCGCCACCAACGAGGCCGCACGCGAACGCGGCCTCAAGGCCGGTGACCTGGTCCGTACCGCCGCCAAGACCCTCGGTGGCGGTGGCGGCGGCAAGCCGGACGTCGCGCAGGGCGGCGGCCAGAACCCGGACGCCATCGGTGACGCCGTCGCCGCTGTCGAACGCCTCGTCACCGAGACGGCGTGACACCGGAGATGACGCAGATGCGCCGTGGACGTCGACTCGCCATCGACGTCGGTGACGCCCGTATCGGGGTCGCCTCGTGCGACCCCGACGGGATCCTCGCCACGCCGGTGGAGACCGTGCCGGGACGCGACGTCCCGGCCGCCCACCGGCGGCTCGGCCAGATCGTCGAGGAGTACGAGCCGATCGAGGTCATCGTCGGTCTGCCCCGCTCACTGGGCGGTGGCGAAGGTCCCGCCGCGGCGAAGGTCCGGGCCTTCGCCCAGGTGTTCGCCCGCTCGGTCGCACCCATTCCGGTGCGATTGGTGGACGAGAGGATGACCACAGTGACGGCCACTCAGGGGCTCCGTGCTTCGGGCGTGAAGTCCAAGAAGGGCCGGTCTGTCATCGACCAGGCTGCCGCTGTGGTGATCCTTCAGAACGCTCTGGAGTCCGAACGGGCCTCGGGGCAGGCTCCCGGCGAGGGCGTCGAAGTGGTTGTCTGATCGCGATACGGTAACGTTCCGCGCGATGCGTCGGTGTTCGAACAAACACCGCACAGCGAAGCGAAGAGACGGAACGTCGTCTCGCGGCTCAAGGGGATCGATGACTGAGTATGGCCGGGGCCCCGGCTCCGAACCGTGGCACCCCGAGGACCCCTTGTACGGGGACCAGGGGTGGGAAGGCGGCCGACAGGCTGCCCACGGCCAGGGCCAGTACGACAGCCAGCAGCAGCCCTATGCGCAGGACCCGTATGCCCAGCAGCAGCCCCAGCAGGGCTACCCGCAGGACCCTTATACCCAGCAGCAGGCCCCGTACGCGCACCAGCAGGACCCGTATGCCCAGCAGCACCCCCAGCAGGGCTACCCGCAGGACCCGTACGCCCAGCAGCAGCCCCAGCAGCCCCAGCAGCCCCAGCAGCCCCAGTACAACGGCGGCTGGGACACGGGCCAGCACGCCGCGATGCCGTACGAGCCGCAGCCCCAGCCGCCGTACGGCAACGCCCCGGGCGGCTACGGCGAGCAGGCCGACTACTACGGCACGGCCGAGGCCTACCCCCCGCCGCAGCCCCCGGGCCGCCGCGAGCAGGCGCCCGAGCCTCAGCAGCCTCAGCGGCAGAACCCGGACTGGGATCCGGATGAGCCTCAGGAGGAGACGCATCCTTTCTTCACGGGTGCGGACGAGCCCGACGAGGGCCGCGATTCCCGGAACCCCCGCGACTCCCGGGACGGTGACGACTACGACGACGAGCCGCGCGAGCCCCGCCGGGGCAAAGGCAAGAAGAAGAGCCGCAGCGGCTGCGCCTGCCTGGTCGTCTCCCTGATCCTCGTGGGCGGCCTCGGCGGAGCCACCTACTTCGGCTACTCGTACTACAAGAGTCAGTTCGGCGAGGCCCCCGATTTCGCGGGCAGCGGTTCGGGCGAGGTCGAGGTGGAGATCCCGGAAGGCGCTCTCGGGGCGGAGATCGCGAACATTCTGAAGAAGGCGGGCGTCGTGAAGTCGGCCGACGCCTTCATTTCGGCCCAGAACGGGAATCCCAAGGGGAAGTCCATTCAGGCCGGTGTTTATCTCCTGAAGAAGGAGATGTCCGGGGACAGTGCAGTGGATCTCATGCTGTCCCCGACGAGCAAGAATGCTCTGGTGATTCCGGAGGGATGGCGGAACGCTGCCATCTACCAGTTGATCGACACGAAGCTGAAGATCAAGGCGGGCACGACGGCGGGCGTCGCCAAGACCAAGGCGGGAAGCTTCGGACTGCCCGACTGGGTGGAGGACGGCCCGGTCCTCAAGGATCCGCTGGAAGGATTCCTCTACCCGGCCGCCTATCCGGTCTCCCAGGGGACGAAGCCTGAGGTCGTCCTGAAGAAGATGGTCGATCGGGCGAACGCGGAATACAAGAAGCTCGACCTCGAAGCGGCGGCCAAGAAGTACAACCTGGACGGCCCGTGGCAGGTGCTCACGGTGGCCAGCCTCGTCCAGGCGGAGGGCCTCACGCACGATGACTTCCGCAAGATGGCGGAGGTTGTCTACAACCGCCTGAAGCCGGACAACACGATCACGAATCGGAAGCTCGAGTTCGACTCCGCGTTCAATTACCTGAAGAAGCAGAGCAAGATCAAGATCGATCTCGGTGAGATCCGGAGCAACGACGATCCGTACAACACCTATTTCCACGCCGGCCTGACCCCCGGACCGATCAGCAATCCGGGCGAGGAAGCGATCAGGGCCACGCTCAATCCGACGGCCGACGGCTGGATGTTCTTCATTTCGCTCGACGGCAAGAAGACCGACTTCACCAAGACGGTTGCTGAGCACGAAAAGCTCAATGACAAGTTCAAGGAACAGCATGGCCTCGACTGACGGACGCCGCCGCGCGGCCGTCCTCGGCTCGCCGATCGCCCATTCGCTCTCCCCGGCCCTGCACCGGGCCGCGTACGCGGAACTCGGCCTCGATACATGGTCGTACG
The DNA here is from genome assembly GCF_045207585.1 of Streptomyces sp. NBC_00887. Classification (NCBI taxonomy): domain Bacteria; kingdom Bacillati; phylum Actinomycetota; class Actinomycetes; order Kitasatosporales; family Streptomycetaceae; genus Streptomyces; species Streptomyces sp. NBC_00887. The sequence goes on along the minus strand of NZ_CP108788.1, from coordinate 1,362,730 downwards.
ACCGCTTCGACGTGGACGAGGCCGGGCTTGCGGGCTTCGTCGAGGGCCTGGACTCCTCCTGGGCCGGACTTTCCCTGACGATGCCGCTCAAGCGGGCGATCATTCCGCTGCTCGACGAGATCAGTGAGACCGCAGCCTCGGTCGAGGCGGTCAACACCGTCGTGTTCACCGAGGACGGCCGTCGGGTCGGCGACAACACCGACATCCCCGGAATGATCGCTGCACTGCACGAACGCGGAGTCGAGAAGGTGGAGTCCGCCGCCGTACTCGGCGCCGGAGCGACCGCGTCCTCGGCCGTCGCCGCACTCGCCGCGATCTGTACCGGACCGGTCACCGTCTACGTCCGCAGCAGGGAACGCGGAGACGAGATGCGCGGCTGGGGCGACCGCCTCGGCGTCGATGTCCGGGTCGCCGACTGGGCGTCGGCGGAGCAGGCGCTGCGGGCCCCGCTGGTGATCGCCACCACCCCCGCCGGCACCACGGACGCTCTGGCGGACGCGGTACCGGCTGCCCCGGGCACCCTGTTCGACGTGCTCTACGAGCCGTGGCCGACCGCGCTCGCCGCCCGCTGGTCAGCAGCGGAAGGGACCGTGGTCGCGGGTCTCGATCTTCTCGTCCATCAGGCCGTCCTCCAGGTGGAGCAGATGACCGGACGAAGCCCCGGCCCGCTGGCCGCGATGCGCGCGGCGGGCGAGGAAGCCCTCGCGGCGCGCGAGCACTGACGCCGCGCGAAGCGACGTGCACGTCGGGACCCTTCGTCCCGCGCGCGGGACCGCGTCGGGCGCCGGAACGGTCCGTCTGCTGGACCGGCGGGTGGTTCGCGCCCCCGGGCGTGGGAGGATCGGGGTGGCGGGCCAGGGCCGCGCACCCGGTCGCGCCGTTGCAGTTTTCAGGCGCGAGCATGAGGAGCACCGTTGAGCAGGTTGCGCTGGCTGACCGCGGGAGAGTCGCACGGCCCCGCACTGGTGGCGACGCTGGAGGGTCTTCCCGCCGGCATCCCGGTCACCACGGAGATGGTGGCGGACGCGCTCGCCCGGCGACGGCTCGGTTACGGGCGCGGCGCTCGGATGAAGTTCGAGAAGGACGAGGTCACCTTCCTCGGCGGCGTCCGGCACGGTCTGACCATGGGTTCGCCCGTCGCCGTGATGGTGGGCAACACCGAGTGGCCCAAGTGGGAGCAGGTCATGTCGGCCGACCCGGTCGACCCCGACGTACTGGCCGCGCAGGCCCGTAACGCCCCGCTGACCCGGCCCCGGCCCGGTCACGCCGACCTCGCCGGGATGCAGAAGTACGGCTTCGACGAGGCCCGGCCGATCCTGGAGCGCGCCAGCGCCCGGGAGACCGCGGCCCGTGTCGCCCTCGGCGCCGTCGCCCGCTCCTACCTCAAGGAGACCGCGGGCATCGAGATCGTCTCCCACGTCGTCGAGCTGGCCGCGGCCAAGGCGCCCTACGGCGTCTGCCCCAAGCCGTCCGATGTCGAGCGGCTCGACGCCGACCCCGTGCGCTGCCTGGACGCCGACGCGTCGAAGGCGATGGTCGCGGAGATCGACCAGGCCCACAAGGACGGCGACACCCTCGGCGGAGTCGTCGAGGTGCTCGCGTACGGCGTGCCCGTCGGTCTCGGTTCGCACGTGCACTGGGACCGTCGGCTCGACGCCCGGCTCGCCGCCGCTCTGATGGGCATCCAGGCCATCAAGGGCGTCGAGGTCGGCGACGGCTTCGACCTGGCCCGGGTACCGGGCTCCAAGGCGCACGACGAGATCGTGGCCACCGCGGACGGGATCAGGCGCACCTCCGGCCGTTCCGGCGGCACCGAGGGCGGCCTGACCACGGGTGAGCTGCTGCGGGTCCGGGCCGCGATGAAGCCGATCGCCACGGTGCCCCGCGCGCTCGCCACCATCGACGTCGTCACCGGTGAGGCGGCCCAGGCCCACCACCAGCGCTCCGACGTCTGTGCCGTCCCGGCCGCCGGGATCGTCGCCGAGGCGATGGTCGCACTGGTCCTGGCCGACGCGGTCGCGGAGAAGTTCGGCGGCGACAGCGTCGCGGAGACCCACCGCAACGTGCAGTCGTACCTCTCCCACATGCAGATCCGGTGAGCGGCCCGCTGATCGTCCTCGTCGGCCCCATGGGGGTCGGCAAGTCCACGGTGGGCGAGCTGCTCGCCGAGCGCCTCGGCACGACCTACCGGGACACCGACGCGGATGTCGTGGCCACGGCGGGCAAGGCGATCTCCGAGATCTTCTTCGACGAGGGCGAGGAGCACTTCCGGGCGCTGGAACGGCAGGCGGTGCGGGACGCCATGGCCCAGCACCGGGGCGTCCTCTCCCTCGGCGGCGGAACGGTGCTCGACGGGACGACGCGTGAGCTGCTCGCAGGCCACCCCGTCGTCTACCTGTCGATGGACGTGGACGAGGCCGTCAAACGGGTCGGGCTGAACACCGCCCGGCCCCTGCTCGCCGTCAACCCGCGACGGCAGTGGCGCGAGCTGATGGAGGCCAGGCGCCATCTCTACGAAGAGGTGGCCCGCTCCGTCGTCGCCACTGATGAACGCACCCCCGAAGAGGTCGCCCAGGCGGTCCTCGACGCACTGGAACTGCCGGAGCGCACGGGCGAGTCCCCGCTGTCCGGCCGGGAGAACACACGTATGACCGAGCAGGGCACCACGCGCATCCAGATCGCCGGCACGGCGGGTACCGACCCGTACGAGGTGCTCGTCGGCCGCCAGCTCCTCGGCGAGCTGGCGAACCTCATCGGCGACCGCGCCAGGAGGGTCGCCGTCCTGCACCCCGAAGCGCTCGCCGAGACCGGTGAGGCGGTCCGCCAGGACCTGGCCGACCAGGGCTACGAGGCCATCGCGATCCAGCTGCCGAACGCCGAGGAGGCCAAGACCGTCGAGGTCGCGGCCTACTGCTGGAAGGCGCTCGGCCAGACCGGCTTCACCCGCACGGACGTCATCGTCGGTGTCGGCGGTGGCGCCACCACCGACGTGGCGGGCTTCGTCGCCGCCACCTGGCTGCGCGGGGTCCGCTGGATCGCCGTGCCGACGACGGTGCTCGCGATGGTCGACGCGGCCGTCGGCGGCAAGACCGGTATCAACACCGCCGAGGGCAAGAACCTCGTCGGCGCCTTCCACCCGCCCGCCGGAGTGCTCTGCGACCTCGCCGCGCTCGACTCGCTGCCGGTCAACGACTACGTCTCCGGCATGGCCGAGATCATCAAGGCCGGCTTCATCGCCGACCCGGTCATCCTCGACCTCGTCGAGGCCGACCCGCAGGGCGCCCGCACGCCCGCCGGACCGCACACCGCCGAGCTGATCGAGCGTTCCATCCGGGTCAAGGCCGAGGTCGTCTCCAGCGACCTCAAGGAGTCCGGACTCCGGGAAATCCTCAACTACGGGCACACCCTGGCCCACGCCATCGAGAAGAACGAGCGCTACAAGTGGCGCCACGGCGCCGCCGTCTCGATCGGCATGGTCTTCGCCGCCGAACTGGGCCGGCTCGCCGGACGCCTCGACGACGCCACCGCCGACCGGCACCGCGCCGTCCTGGAGTCCGTCGGACTGCCGCTCACCTACCGCGGCGACCAGTGGCCCAAGCTCCTGGAGAACATGAAGGTCGACAAGAAGTCGCGCGGCGATCTGCTGCGCTTCATCGTCCTGGACGGCATCGGGAAGCCCACCGTGCTCGAGGGACCCGACCCGGCGGTCCTCCTCGCCGCCTACGGGGAGGTCTCCGCATGACCACCCGCAGGGTCCTCGTGCTCAACGGCCCGAATCTCGGACGGCTCGGCTCCCGCGAGCCCGACGTGTACGGGGCGACGTCGTACGCGGGTCTGGTCGACACCTGCCGTACCGTCGGCAAGGAGCTCGGCTTCGACGTCGACGTCCGCGAGACCAATGACGAGGGCGAACTGATCCGCTGGCTCCACGAGGCAGCCGACGGATCGATTCCGGTCGTTCTCAACCCGGGCGCTTTCACCCACTACTCGTACGGCATGCGCGACGCGGCCGCTCAGCGCACCGCTCCGCTGATCGAGGTGCACATCTCGAATCCGTACGCACGGGAGGAATTCCGCCACACCTCGGTGGTCGCCCCGGTGGCCACCGGCACCGTGGCCGGATTCGGTATCGGCTCCTACCGACTCGCCCTGCGCGCCCTGTCCGACGAGTTGACGGCCTGACGGACTGTCAACGGGCACTTCGTGCCTCCCTGGGCCGTTCACTCGGTGGCGGCCCAGGAAGGTACGGTTGCCGTCGACCAGCGCCAGTTGCCTGCACGAGACGGAGTGGCACCGGATGCAGCACGCAGTGGGGGCCCCGCTGCCGCCGCCCCACGGTCCCGGAAACGGGCCGTGGACGCAGGAGGCCCAGCACCCCGGTCCGCCGGGGCCGCCGCCGATACCTCCCGCCCCCCAGGGGCAGGGCTGGACCGGCCCCGCACCCCAGCACGCCCCTTCCCCTCCCTCGCGGGAGACCACCGGGCACATCCAGCTCCCACCGGGCGGGCCCGTTCCGCTGCCCGCGCCGCCCGCCGAGGCGGGCACCGGCACCGCGACCCTGGCCGTGCTGCTGATCGGCCCGGCGGGGGCCGGCAAGACGACGGTCGCCAAGCTCTGGGCGGGCCGCCGACGCGTCCCGACCGCGCATGTCTCCCTCGACGACGTCCGCGAATGGGTCTGCTCGGGTTTCGCCGACCCGCAGGCCGGTTGGAACGACCACTCCGAGGCGCAGTACCGGCTGGCACGCCGCACCTGCGGCTTCGCCGCCCGTAACTTCCTGGCCAACGGCATCTCGTGCATCCTCGACGACGCGGTCTTCCCTGACCGGCCCGTCGTCGGCCTGGGGGGCTGGAAGCGCCATGTCGGCCCCGGCCTGCTGCCCGTCGTCCTCCTGCCCGGCCTGGAGGTCGTCCTGGAGCGCAACGCGGCCCGCAGCGGCAACCGGCGCCTGTCCGACGAGGAAGTCGCCCGGATCCACGGCCGGATGGCCGGCTGGTACGGCTCCGGCCTGCCGATCATCGACAACTCCACGTACGACGTCGAGACCACCGCCAGGGTCCTGGACGACGTGCTCGCCCGCTCCATAGCCAGCCCGCCCACCTGGTAGCCGCGGGTGCCGCGCCCCGGTCGGATGCGCTGACCGGGCGGCCCGCCGCCCGCGCTCGTAGGCTCGGAACATGTCAGAGGTGTACGCCGTCCGACGCGGGCTGCTCCGCGACCGGTACGCCGCCGCCGGATCCGCTGCGGCCCTGGTCTCCCGCCCCGCCAACGTCCGCTATCTCGCGGGCGGGGCCCCGCCCGGCGCCGTGCTGCTGCTCGGCCCCGGACAGGACGTCCTGCTCTGCCCCCGTGCCCCGACGGGCGATCCCGCCCACGGGCGCCCCGACGAACAACTGCGGCTGACGGTGCTGCCCGCGCCCGACGGGGACCCCGTCGTCGCCGCCGCGGATCTGGCTCTCTCCCTCGACGCGGAATCCCTCGCCGTCGAGGAGCACGACCTCACCGTCGCCCGGCACCGAGCCATGGGCTCCGTCGCCCCCCGCCTCCGCCTGGCCGATCTCGGCTTCACCGTGGAGCAGCTGCGGGTCGTCAAGGACGAGGAGGAGATCGCCTGTCTGCGGATCGCCGCCGAGATCACCGACCAGGCCCTCGGAGAGCTCCTCGAATCCATCCTGGTGGGCCGCACCGAGCGGCACCTCGCCCTGGAGCTGGAGCGCCGCCTGGTGGACCACGGAGCGGACGGCCCCGCCTTCTCCACTTCCGTCGGAACCGGCCCCAATTCCGGCCAGGGGCGTCACAGGCCCTCGGACCGGAGGGTGGAGGAAGGCGATTTTCTCTCCGTCTGCCTGGGTGCGAACTATCGCGGCTACCGGTGCGAGATCGGTCGGACGTTCGTCATCGGGACCGCTCCCGCCGCATGGCAGATCGAGCTGTACGACCTTGTTTTCGCCGCTCAGCGGGCCGGGCGGGAGGCTCTCGTGCCCGGTGCCGCCTACCGTGACGTGGACCACGCGGCCCGTCATCTGCTGGAATCGGCGGGTCACACGGAGGGCCTCCAGGCATGGACCGGGCACGGGGTAGGGCTCGAAATCGACGAGGACCCGCAGCTGGCACCGACAGCCATGGGTAAACTGGACGCTTGTGTGCCGGTCACCGTCGAACCGGGGGTCCACCTCCCGGGCCGGGGCGGTGTCCGGATCGATGACACGCTCGTCGTGCGCCCCGAGGCGGACGGCGGACCCGAGCTACTCACCATTACGACCAAGGAGCTGCTCGCGCTCTAGCGCGCATCCTTTGTCGTCCACCAGCTTCAGTCCAGGAGATTCCGCAACCGTGGCTTCCACGAACGACCTCAAGAACGGCCTGGTGCTCAAGCTCGACGGAGGCCAGCTCTGGTCCGTCGTCGAGTTCCAGCACGTCAAGCCCGGCAAGGGCCCGGCTTTCGTGCGTACCAAGCTCAAGAACGTGCTCTCCGGCAAGGTCGTCGACAAGACGTTCAACGCCGGCGTGAAGGTCGAAACGGCCACCATTGACCGCCGAGACATGCAGTTCTCGTACATGGACGGCGAGTACTTCGTCTTCATGGACATGAACACGTACGACCAGCTGATGGTCGACCGCAAGGCTGTCGGCGACGCCGCCAACTTCCTGATCGAGGGCTTCACCGCTTCGGTCGCGCAGCACGAGGGCGAGGTGCTCTACGTCGAGCTGCCGGCCGCGGTCGAGCTGACGATCCAGCACACCGACCCGGGTGTCCAGGGTGACCGCTCCACCGGTGGCAGCAAGCCCGCCACCCTGGAGACGGGCTACGAGATCGGCGTCCCGCTCTTCATCACCACCGGCGAGAAGATCAAGGTCGACACCCGTACGGGCGACTACCTCGGCCGGGTGAACAGCTAACCGTGGCTGCCCGGAACAAGGCCCGCAAGCGCGCCTTCCAGATCCTCTTCGAGGCCGACCAGCGCGGTGAGTCCGTGCAGACGGTCCTCGCGGACTGGGTTCGGCTCTCGCGGACCGACGACCGTCAGCCGCCGGTCGGCGAATTCACCATGGAGCTCGTCGAGGGGTACGCGCAGTACGCGGACCGCATCGACGACCTCATCGTCACCTATGCCGTGGACTGGGAGATCGACCGCATGCCGGTCGTCGACCGGAGCATCCTCAGGCTCGGCGCGTACGAGCTGATCTGGATGGACTCGACCCCGGACGCCGTGGTGATCGATGAGGCGGTCCAGCTCGCCAAGGAGTTCTCCACGGACGACTCCCCGTCCTTCGTGAACGGCCTGCTGGCCCGTTTCAAGGATCTCAAGCCGAACCTCCGCCGGGAGCAGTAGCCCGGCGGTGTTCAGCCGAACGAAGGGCCCATGGCGCGAGCTGTGGGCCCTTCGGCGTGCCCGGCGCCGCCACCCCGCCCGGCAGGGCCGCGCCCCACACCTGCCGAGGTGCGAGCCGCCCCGGAAACGGAAAGGCGCCGGGAACGGAAACGCCGGGCCGGCGGGGTGCCCGCGAGGGCCCCCGCCTACCCGGCGGTACGTTTCTGCTGCGGCTGTCAGCCCTCGTCGTGGGCCACTGCGCGGCGCGCGTCGGCGTCCAGAACGCCCCAGCTGATCAGCTGCTCCGTGAGCACGGACGGCGACTGGTCGTAGATCACGGCCAGCGTGCGCAGATCGTCCTGGCGGATCGAGAGCACCTTGCCGTTGTAGTCGCCGCGCTGGCTCTGGATCGTCGCCGCGTAACGCTGCAGCGGTCCGGCCTTCTCCGGCGGGACGTGGGCGAGGCGCTCCAGGTCGAGGACGAGCTTCGGCGGCGGCTCGGCAGCACCGCCGGGCGTCGTGCCGGGCAGGAGCTCCTGCACCGGGACGCCATAGAAATCCGCCAGCTCGGCAAGGCGCTGCACGGTCACGGCGCGGTCGCCGCGCTCGTACGAACCGACCACTACGGCCTTCCAGCGGCCCTGCGACTTCTCCTCCACGCCGTGGAGGGAGAGGCCCTGCTGGGTGCGGATGGCGCGGAGCTTGGCCCCGAGCTGTTTTGCGTATTCGCTGGACATAAGGCTCCCCGGACGCTGGAACATTCTGCGGCTCCGCCGCGTGGCTGGTAACTCACTGTGAGGTTACGCAGCGTTACTTGGATGCGTCAAGCTGAAAGGTCCGGACTGCCACCTCCCGGGGGCGGGGTCGGGGCTCGCACAAGCCCTGGTAACGTGGATGACGCAATTTCGACGTCCTTTAACGTCCGTCCAGTGAGGCGGAGAAGGAGGTCCGTTTCTTATGGACGCACAGCATGACGACCACGGCAATGCGGCACGCCCCGTTCTCGAGGCTCCCGACATCGCCCGGGTACTGACCCGAATCGCCCACGAGATCGTCGAACGCGCCAAGGGCGCCGACGACGTGGTGCTCCTCGGCATCCCGACGCGGGGGGTCTACCTCGCCTCCCGGCTCGCCGGGAAACTCGAAGAGATCACCGGCCGGAAGACGCCGGTCGGATCGCTCGACATCACGATGTACCGCGACGACCTGAGGATGCGCCCCGCGCGCGCCCTTGCCCGCACGGAGATCCCCGGTGAGGGCATCGAGGGCAGGCTCGTCGTCCTGGTCGACGACGTGCTCTTCTCCGGCCGCACGATCCGCGCCGCACTCGACGCGCTCGGCGACATCGGCCGTCCACGCGCCGTGCAGCTCGCGGTCCTCGTCGACCGCGGCCACCGTGAACTCCCGATCCGTGCCGACTACGTCGGCAAGAACCTCCCCACGTCGCTGCGGGAGACGGTCAAGGTCCAGCTCGCCGAGGAGGACGGCCGCGACGCCGTGCTGCTCGGCGTCAAGCAGACCGTCCCGGCGGGCGAGCAGTAGCTCCGCGCCCCGTACGCCGCTCCAGTGGCCGTACGGCAGCTTCCGCACGCCCGCATGCCTGATCCCTCCACCATCCACGGAGAACCCCAGATGAAGCGTCACCTCATCTCGGCCGCAGATCTCACCCGCGACGACGCCGTCCTGATCCTCGACACCGCCGAGGAAATGGCCCGGGTCGCGGACCGGCCGATCAAGAAGCTCCCCACCCTGCGCGGCCGTACCGTCGTCAACCTCTTCTTCGAGGACTCGACGCGCACCCGCATCTCGTTCGAGGCCGCCGCCAAGCGGCTGTCCGCCGACGTCATCAACTTCTCCGCGAAGGGCTCGTCCGTCTCCAAGGGCGAGTCCCTCAAGGACACCGCCCTGACCCTGGAGGCGATGGGCGCCGACGCCGTCGTCATCCGGCACGGCGCCTCGGGGGCTCCGTACCGCCTCGCGACATCGGGCTGGATCGACGGGGCCGTCGTCAACGCGGGCGACGGCACGCACGAGCACCCCACCCAGGCACTGCTGGACGCCTTCACGATGCGCCGCAGGCTGGTCGGAGCCGACGCGGGGCTCGGCCGGGACCTCGAAGGCCGCCGCATCACGATCGTCGGCGACATCCTGCACAGCCGGGTGGCCCGGTCCAACGTCCACCTGCTGACCACGCTCGGCGCGCACGTCACCCTGGTGGCCCCGCCCACCCTGGTGCCCGTCGGTGTCGAGCAGTGGCCCTGCGACGTCAGCTACAGCCTCGACGAGGTGCTGCCGAAGTCCGACGCGGTGATGATGCTCCGTGTGCAGCGCGAACGGATGAACGCCGCGTACTTCCCGACCGAGCGCGAGTACTCGCGCCGCTACGGCCTGGACGGCCTGCGCATGGCGCGCATGCCCGAGCACGCCATCGTCATGCACCCCGGCCCGATGGTCCGCGGCATGGAGATCACCGCCGACGTCGCCGACTCCGACCGCTGCACGGTCGTCGAGCAGGTCGCCAACGGCGTGTCGATCCGCATGGCCGTGCTCTACCTGCTGCTCGGCGGCTCCGAGCCCGCCGCTCCCGCCGTTCACAACCGTACCGAGGAGAACAAGTAACCATGAGCAAGATCCTTATCCGCGGTGCGAAGGTCCTCGGCGGCGAGCCCCAGGACGTCCTCATCGACGGCGAGACCATCTCCGCGGTCGGCACCGGACTCGACGCCGGCGACGCCACCGTGATCGAGGCCGCGGGCCAGGTCCTGCTGCCCGGCCTCGTCGACCTGCACACGCACCTGCGCGAGCCCGGCCGCGAGGACTCCGAGACGGTGCTCACCGGCACCCGGGCCGCGGCCGTCGGCGGCTTCACCGCCGTCCACGCCATGGCCAACACATTCCCCGTAGCCGACACCGCGGGCGTCGTCGAGCAGGTCTGGCGGCTCGGCAAGGAGTCCGGCTACTGCGACGTGCAGCCCATCGGCGCCGTCACCGTCGGCCTGGAGGGCAAGCAGCTCGCCGAGCTCGGAGCCATGCACGACTCCGCCGCCGGAGTGAAGGTCTTCTCCGACGACGGCAAGTGCGTCGACGACGCGGTGATCATGCGACGCGCCCTGGAGTACGTGAAGGCGTTCGACGGCGTCGTCGCCCAGCATGCGCAGGAGCCCCGCCTCACCGAGGGCGCCCAGATGAACGAGGGCATCGTCTCGGCCGAGCTCGGTCTCGGCGGCTGGCCCGCCGTCGCCGAGGAGTCGATCATCGCCCGCGACGTACTGCTCGCCGCCCACGTCGACTCCCGGGTGCACATCTGCCACCTCTCGACCGCCGGCTCCGTGGAGATCGTCCGCTGGGCCAAGTCCAAGGGCTGGAACGTCACCGCCGAGGTCACCCCGCACCACCTGCTCCTCACCGACGAGCTCGTACGGACCTACGACCCCGTCTACAAGGTGAACCCGCCGCTGCGCACCGAGGCCGACGTGATGGCCCTGCGCGAGGCGCTCGCCGACGGCACGATCGACTGCGTCGCCACCGACCACGCCCCGCACCCGCACGAGGACAAGGACTGCGAGTGGGCCGCCGCCGCCATGGGCATGGTGGGCCTGGAGACCGCGCTGTCCGTGGTCCAGCAGACGATGGTGGACACCGGTCTCATCGACTGGGCGGGCGTCGCCGACCGCATGTCGTTCCGTCCCGCGGCCATCGGCCGGCTCGAAGGACACGGCCGGCCCGTCTCGGCGGGTGAGCCCGCCAACCTCACACTGGTCGATCCGGCATACCGTGGAGCCGTGGACCCCGCGGGCTTCGCGTCCCGCAGCCGCAACACTCCGTACGAGGGTCGCGAGCTGCCGGGCCGAGTGACCCACACCTTCCTGCGGGGCCGTGCCACGGTCGTCGACGGGAAGCTCGCGTGACAACACTCAACCCCAGTTATCAGCTGTACCAGCTGGCCGCCGAGCAGAAGTCGGCGGAGGTGACCGACTGGTCCGCCCGCATCAGCTGGGTCCTCGGACTGGTCGTCTTCATCGCTTTCGTCTACTGGCTGATGCGCCAGGGGTGGAAGTGGCGCGGCAGCCTCCAGTCCGATCTGCCCGAGCTCGCCACGGCCCCCGAAGGATTCGCGGACGGCGAGAAGCTGCTCACGCTGACCGGCCGCTACCACGCGTCGACCACTGCGGGACAGTGGCTCGACCGCATCGTCGCCCACGGCCTCGGCACCCGCAGCCGGGTGGAACTCACCCTCACGGAGCAGGGCCTCGACGTCGTACGCCCCGGCGCGGCCGACTTCTTCGTCCCCGCCGCCGCACTGCGCGAGGCCCGGCTCGACAAGGCGCTCGCCGGCAAGGTCCTCCCCGAGGGCGGCCTCCTGGTCATCACCTGGGCGCACGGCGACAGGCTGATCGACTCCGGTTTCCGCTCCGACCACGCCGCCGAGCACCCGGCCTGGGTCGACGCCGTCAACCACCTCACCAGCACTACGGAAGGCACCGCACGATGACGATCTCCACCCGGGGAGCCGACAAAGCTCCCGCCGTACTCGTCCTGGAGGACGGCCGCTCCTTCCGCGGCCGCGCCTACGGGGCCGTGGGGGAGACCTTCGGCGAAGCGGTGTTCTCCACCGGCATGACCGGTTACCAGGAAACGCTGACCGATCCCTCGTACCACCGCCAGGTCGTCGTGATGACCGCCCCGCACATCGGCAACACCGGTGTGAACGACGACGACGCCGAGTCGAAGCAGATCTGGGTCGCCGGATACGTCGTCCGCGACCCCGCCCGCAAGCCCTCCAACTGGCGCTCCCGGCGCTCGCTGGACGAGGAGCTCGTCAGCCAGGGCATCGTCGGCATCAGCGGCATCGACACCCGTGCGCTGACCCGCCACCTCCGCGAGCGCGGCGCGATGCGCGTCGGCATCTTCTCCGGCAACGCCATCGCGGACGAGGGCATACTGCTCGCCAAGGTGCGCCAGGCGCCCGAGATGAGCGGCGCCGACCTCGCCGCCGAGGTCGCCACCAAGGAGACGTACGTCGTCCCGGCGATCGGCACCAAGAAGTTCACCGTCGCCGCGATCGACCTCGGCATCAAGGGCATGACCCCGCACCGCATGGCCGAGCGCGGCATCGAGGTGCACGTCCTGCCCGCCACCGCCACCCTCGACGAGGTGTACGCGGTGAAGCCCGACGGAGTCTTCTTCTCCAACGGCCCCGGCGACCCGTCGACCGCCGACCACCCCGTCTCCGTCATGCAGGGCGTCCTGGAGCGGAAGACCCCGCTCTTCGGCATCTGCTTCGGCAACCAGATCCTGGGCCGCGCACTGGGCTTCGGCACGTACAAGCTGAAGTACGGCCACCGCGGCATCAACCAGCCCGTGCAGGACCGCACGACCGGCAAGGTCGAGGTCACCGCGCACAACCACGGCTTCGCCGTCGACGCCCCCCTCGACAAGGTCTCCGACACCGAGTTCGGCCGCGCCGAGGTCTCCCACGTCTGCCTGAACGACCAGGTCGTCGAAGGCCTCCAGCTCCTGGACCGGCCCGCCTTCAGCGTCCAGTACCACCCCGAAGCAGCTGCAGGCCCGCACGACGCCGCGTACCTCTTCGACCGTTTCGTTACCCTGATGGAGGGCCAGCGTGCCTAAGCGCTCCGATATCCAGTCCGTCCTGGTCATCGGCTCCGGCCCGATCGTCATCGGGCAGGCCGCCGAATTCGACTACTCCGGCACCCAGGCCTGCCGCGTTCTCAAGGCCGAGGGCCTGCGCGTCATCCTGGTCAACTCCAACCCGGCCACGATCATGACCGACCCGGAGATCGCCGACGCCACGTACGTCGAGCCGATCACCCCCGAGTTCGTCGAGAAGATCATCGCCAAGGAGCGCCCCGACGCGCTCCTCCCGACGCTGGGCGGCCAGACCGCGCTCAACACCGCGATCTCCATGCACGAGAACGGTGTCCTGGAGAAGTACGGCGTCGAGCTCATCGGCGCCAACGTCGAGGCCATCAACAAGGGCGAGGACCGCGACCTCTTCAAGGGCGTCGTCGAAGCCGTCAAGGCGAAGATCGGTTACGGCGAGTCCGCCCGCTCCGTCATCTGCCACACCATGGACGACATCATCGAGGGCGTCGACACCCTCGGCGGCTACCCCGTCGTCGTCCGCCCGTCCTTCACCATGGGCGGCGCCGGTTCCGGCTTCGCCCACGACGAGGACGAGCTGCGCCGCATCGCCGGACAGGGCCTCACGCTCTCGCCGACCACCGAGGTGCTCCTGGAGGAGTCCATCCTGGGCTGGAAGGAGTACGAGCTGGAGCTGATGCGCGACAAGAACGACAACGTCGTGGTCGTCTGCTCCATCGAGAACTTCGACCCGATGGGCGTCCACACCGGTGACTCGATCACCGTCGCCCCCTCGATGACCCTCACCGACCGCGAGTACCAGCGGCTGCGCGACATCGGCATCGCGATCATCCGCGAGGTCGGTGTCGACACCGGCGGCTGCAACATCCAGTTCGCCATCGACCCGACCGACGGCCGGGTCATCGTGATCGAGATGAACCCGCGCGTCTCCCGCTCCTCGGCGCTCGCCTCGAAGGCCACCGGCTTCCCGATCGCCAAGATCGCCGCCAAGCTGGCTGTCGGCTACACGCTCGACGAGATCCCCAACGACATCACCGAGAAGACGCCGGCCTCCTTCGAGCCGACCCTCGACTACGTCGTCGTGAAGGCCCCGCGCTTCGCCTTCGAGAAGTTCCCCTCCGCCGACTCCACCCTCACCACCACCATGAAGTCGGTGGGCGAGGCCATGGCGATCGGCCGCAACTTCACCGAGGCGCTGCAGAAGGCCCTGCGCTCCCTGGAGAAGAAGGGCTCGCAGTTCGCCTTCACCGGCGAGCCCGGCGACAAGGCCGAGCTGCTCGCCGAGGCGGTCCGCCCCACGGACGGCCGCATCAACACCGTCATGCAGGCGATCCGCGCCGGCGCCACCCAGGAAGAGGTCTTCGACGCCACGAAGATCGACCCCTGGTTCGTCGACCAGCTCTTCCTGATCAAGGAGATCGCCGACGAGCTGGCCGCCGCCGAGCGCCTCGACACCGAGCTGCTCGCCGAGGCCAAGCGGCACGGCTTCTCCGACGCCCAGATCGGCGAGATCCGCGGTCTGCGCGAGGACGTCGTGCGCGAGGTACGGCACGCCCTGGGCATCCGCCCGGTCTACAAGACGGTGGACACCTGTGCCGCGGAGTTCGCCGCCAACACGCCGTACTTCTACTCCTCCTACGACGAGGAGAGCGAGGTCGCGTCCCGCACCAAGCCCGCGGTGATCATCCTCGGATCCGGTCCGAACCGCATCGGCCAGGGCATCGAGTTCGACTACTCCTGCGTCCACGCCTCCTTCGCACTGAGCGACGCGGGCTACGAGACCGTGATGGTCAACTGCAACCCGGAGACCGTCTCCACGGACTACGACACCTCCGACCGGCTGTACTTCGAGCCGCTCACCCTCGAGGACGTCCTGGAGATCGTGCACGCCGAGTCCCTCGCGGGCCCGATCGCCGGTGTCATCGTCCAGCTCGGCGGCCAGACCCCGCTCGGCCTGGCGCAGGCGCTCAAGGACAACGGCGTGCCGATCGTGGGCACCTCCCCGGAGGCCATCCACGCCGCCGAGGACCGCGGTGCCTTCGGCCGGGTCCTCGCCGAGGCCGGTCTGCCCGCCCCGAAGCACGGCACGGCGACCACGTTCTCCGAGGCCAAGGCCATCGCCGACGAGATCGGCTACCCCGTCCTCGTACGCCCGTCGTACGTGCTCGGCGGCCGCGGCATGGAGATCGTGTACGACGAGGCGCGCCTCTCCTCGTACATCGCCGAGTCCACCGAGATCAGCCCCACCCGGCCGGTCCTGGTCGACCGCTTCCTCGACGACGCGATCGAGATCGACGTCGACGCGCTCTACGACGGCACCGAGCTGTACCTCGGCGGCGTCATGGAGCACATCGAGGAGGCCGGCATCCACTCCGGCGACTCCGCCTGCGCACTGCCCCCGATCACGCTCGGCGGCTTCGACATCAAGCGCCTGCGGGCCTCGACCGAGGGCATCGCCAAGGGCGTCGGCGTACGCGGCCTGATCAACATCCAGTTCGCGCTCTCCGGCGACATCCTCTACGTGCTCGAAGCCAACCCGCGCGCCTCGCGGACCGTCCCCTTCACCTCGAAGGCGACCGCGGTCCCGCTCGCGAAGGCCGCCGCCCGCATCTCGCTGGGCGCGACCGTCGCCGAGCTGCGCGAGGAGGGCCTGCTGCCGAAGCAGGGCGACGGCGGCACCCTGCCGCTCGACGCGCCGATCTCCGTCAAGGAGGCCGTCATGCCGTGGTCGCGCTTCCGCGACATCCACGGCCGCGGCGTCGACACGGTCCTCGGCCCGGAGATGCGCTCCACCGGTGAGGTCATGGGCATCGACTCGGTCTTCGGCACGGCGTACGCCAAGTCGCAGGCCGGCGCGTACGGCCCGCTGCCCACCAAGGGCCGCGCCTTCATCTCCGTCGCCAACCGCGACAAGCGCTCGATGATCTTCCCGGCCCGCGAGCTCGTCGCCCACGGCTTCGAGCTGATGGCCACGTCCGGCACGGCCGAGGTGCTCAAGCGCAACGGCATCAACGCCACCATCGTGCGCAAGCAGTCCGAGGGCGAGGGCCCCAACGGCGAGAAGACCATCGTCCAGCTGATCCACGACGGCCAGGTCGACCTCATCGTCAACACGCCGTACGGAACGGGCGGCAGGCTCGACGGCTACGAGATCCGCACCGCGGCCGTCGCCCGGTCGGTGCCGTGCCTCACCACGGTCCAGGCGCTCGCCGCCGCCGTCCAGGGCATCGACGCGCTCAACCACGGTGACGTCGGCGTACGTTCCCTCCAGGAACACGCGGAACATCTGACCGCGGCCCGCGACTAGGGCCTCCCGTTCGGATCATGCCGGGCTCGCGGGGTCCGGCACGCACTCCCCCAAGGCCTTAAGGGCCAGGGGGGACCCCCTCCGGCGTTGTCGTCGTCGCTTACTTCCCCGAGCTCTCGGCTTCGCTCGAGCAGAGGAGACCCCATCGCGTGGGCTCCCTCCTCCGCCTTGCAGCTGCACGCACCGGACCCCGCTCCCTGATCCGGCCTGATCCGAACGAAAGACCCTAGGACGCCAGCAGGGGGGACACCGGAAACGGTGTCCCCCTCTTCATGAGGACTGTGTGATGTACAAACTCTTCTTCCAGCTGGTCTTCAAGCGCATGGACCCGGAGCAGGCCCACTACCTGGCCTTCCGCTGGATCCGCCTCGCGGCCCGCGTCCCCGTGCTGCGGACCTTCGTCGCCGCCGCGCTCGCCCCCCGCTACGAGGAACTGCGCACCGAGGCCCTCGGGCTGAGGATGCACGGCCCGTTCGGGCTCGCCGCCGGCTTCGACAAGAACGCGATCGCGATCGACGGCATGTCGATGCTCGGGTTCGACCACATCGAGATCGGCACGGTCACCGGTGAACCGCAGCCCGGCAACCCGAAGCAGCGCCTCTTCCGGCTCGTCGCGGACCGTGCGCTGATCAACCGCATGGGCTTCAACAACGAGGGCTCCGCGGCCGTCGCCGAACGCCTGGCCGCCCGCAGGCCCGTCTTCCGTACGACGGTCGGCGTCAACATCGGCAAGACCAAGGTGGTCCCCGAGGCCGAGGCGGTGGGGGACTACGTCAAGTCCACCGAGCGGCTCGCCGCCCACGCCGACTACCTCGTCGTCAACGTCTCCTCGCCCAACACCCCCGGCCTGCGCAACCTCCAGGCCACCGAGGCGCTCCGGCCGCTGCTCTCGGCGGTGCGCGAGGCCGCCGACCGTACGGTCACGGACCGCCGGGTCCCGCTGCTCGTCAAGATCGCCCCCGACCTGGCGGACGACGACGTCGACGCGGTCGCGGACCTCGCCGTCGAGCTAGGTCTGGACGGCATCATCGCCACCAACACCACCATCGCCCGCGACAGTCTCGGACTGAAGTCCCCGGCGTCGCTGGTCAAGGAGACCGGCGGACTCTCCGGCGCACCCCTCAAGGAGCGCTCCCTGGAGGTCCTGAGCCGCCTGTACGCCCGTGTGGGGACCCGGATCACCCTCGTCGGTGTCGGGGGCGTCGAGAACGCCGAGGACGCCTGGCAGCGCATCCTCGCCGGTGCCACGCTCGTCCAGGGCTACAGCGCCTTCATCTACGAGGGCCCGTTCTACGCCCGTTCGATCCACAAGGGCCTGGCCGCCCGCCTTGCCGCCTCCCCGTACGCCACCCTCGCCGAAGCCGTCGGCGCCTCGACACGGAAGGTCATGCAGTGACCCTCGAACCCTTCGGCGCCCGTCTGCGCCGCGCCATGGACACCCGCGGACCGCTCTGCGTGGGCATCGACCCGCACGCCTCGCTCCTCACCTCCTGGGGCCTGAACGACGACATCGCGGGCCTGGAGCGCTTCACCCGTACCGTCGTCGAGGCACTGGCCGACCGGGTCGCCGTGCTCAAGCCGCAGTCGGCGTTCTTCGAGCGATTCGGCTCGCGCGGCATCGCCGTCCTGGAGAAGGCCGTCGAGGAGGCGCGCGCCGCCGGGGCCCTGGTGCTCATGGACGCCAAGCGCGGGGACATCGGCTCCACCATGGGCGCCTACGCGGCCACGTACCTCGACAAGGACTCGCCGCTGTTCTCCGACGCGGTCACCGTCTCGCCGTACCTCGGCTTCGGCTCGCTGCGCCCGGCGCTCGACGCGGCCGCGATCTCCGGCTCGGGCGTCTTCGTCCTCGCCCTCACCTCCAACCCGGAGGGCGCCGAGGTCCAGCGTGCCACCGCCGCGGACGGCCGGCCGCTGGCCCAGCTGATGCTCGACCACATGGCCGCCGAGAACGAGGGCGCGGCGCCGCTCGGCTCCGTCGGGGCGGTCGTCGGTGCCACGCTCGGGGACGCGGGTGTGAATCTGGCGATCAACGGTCCGCTGCTCGCTCCCGGCATCGGCGCCCAGGGCGCCACTCCCGCGGATCTGCCCGGTGTGTTCGGCGCCTCGGTGGGCAATGTGGTGCCGAGCGTGAGCCGGGGCGTGCTGCGCCACGGACCGGACGCGTCAGGGCTGCGCGAAGCCGCCGGTCGGTTCGCGGACGAGGTCCGCGCAGCCGTCTCGGATGGCTGACCATGCCACGTAACAGCGCGTTGACGGAATCCTGACCAGAAATCCGGGTTGTTATGACGGAAATGTCCTGGTCGGCTGAGGCTGACCAGGACTTTTCGTCTGTTCTCGCTGACTCAGGCGGCCGTGGCCGCTAGTCTCCGTCGAGAGCTAACGAGCACAGGTTGTTCGTTGCTCACCGGCTGTGGGGCTTTCACGTTCCTCAGCGGTCCGTATCCGACAGATCGACATCCGAGGTGACGTAGGCGTGGCTCTTCCGCCCCTTACCCCTGAACAGCGCGCAGCCGCGCTCGAAAAGGCCGCCGCGGCTCGCCGGGAGCGGGCCGAGGTCAAGAATCGACTCAAGCATTCCGGCGCCTCCCTCCACGAGGTCATCAAGTCGGGCCAGGAGAACGACGTCATCGGCAAGATGAAGGTCTCCGCCCTGCTGGAGTCCCTGCCGGGCGTGGGCAAGGTCCGCGCCAAGCAGATCATGGAGCGGCTCGGCATCTCCGAGAGCCGCCGGGTCCGGGGTCTTGGCTCCAACCAGATCGCATCTTTGGAGCGTGAGTTCGGCGGCAGTGCCGCCTGACGTTCTCAGGCACTCCTGAGAAGCGGGATAATCGCTCCATGGCTGCAACATCCCGGGGGAACTCCCCCGTACCCCCGGACGTACGTCCGCGGCTGACCGTGCTCTCCGGCCCCTCCGGGGTCGGTAAGAGCACGGTCGTCGCTCATATGCGCAAGGTTCACCCCGAGGTCTGGCTCTCGGTGTCGGCCACGACCCGCAAACCGCGCCCCGGCGAACGCAACGGCGTCCACTACTTCTTCGTGGACACCGAGGAGTTCGACAAGCTGATCGCCAACGGCGAGCTGCTGGAGTGGGCGGAGTTCGCGGGCAACCGTTACGGCACCCCACGCCGGGCCGTGCTGGAGCGCCTCGAGGCGGGCGAACCGGTGCTGCTGGAGATCGATCTGCAGGGTGCCCGCCTGGTCCGCCAGTCGATGCCCGACGCGCAGCTCGTCTTCCTGGCGCCGCCGAGCTGGGACGAGCTGGTCCGCCGGCTCACCGGCCGCGGGACGGAGGCGCCCGACGTGATCGAGCGCCGTCTCACGGCGGCGAAGGTCGAGCTGGCCGCCGAGGCGGAGTTCGATACGACTCTTGTCAACACCTCGGTCGAGGACGTGGCACGCGAGCTGCTAACGTTGATGCTGCAGGCTTCCGGCCTCCGCGGCATCGACGACTGACCTCGTCGGCCCCCGCGGACGCAGAGCATCACCACTGCGGAACCAGCATGATCAAAGATCTCTTTGATCTCTATCCCCTTCGGAAGGCAGAGAGTGTCCTCTTCCATCACCACGCCCGAGGGCATCATCAACCCGCCGATTGATGAGCTCCTCGAGGCCACCGACTCGAAGTACAGCCTCGTGATCTACGCGGCCAAGCGCGCGCGCCAGATCAACGCGTACTACTCGCAGCTCGGTGAAGGCCTCCTCGAGTACGTCGGTCCGCTCGTCGACACCCACGTGCACGAGAAGCCGCTCTCGATCGCGCTCCGCGAGATCAACGCGGGCCTGCTGACCTCCGAGGCCATCGAGGGCCCCGCACAGTAGGCAGGAAACGCACCTTCACCACAGGCCCGGCGGTCATCACCGCCGGGCCTGTGGTGTGTCCGGGGCCGGGCCCGCCGAGGGCCGTCCCATGCGGTGAGGCAGCATGGAGTGCGTACGTCCCCCGGCTGCGGGCAGCCGGGTGCGCATCGGTTGCGCGGAGAAACGAGTGCGGGGAGACGCAGTGGACAAGCCGAAGGTCGTCCTGGGGGTCAGCGGTGGCATCGCCGCCTACAAGGCGTGCGAACTGCTGCGCCGGCTGACCGAGTCCGGTCATGACGTCCGGGTCGTGCCGACCGGGGCGTCGCTGAACTTCGTCGGGGCCGCCACCTGGTCGGCGCTCTCCGGCAACCCCGTGTCGAGCGAGGTCTGGGACAGCGTGCACGAGGTGCCGCACGTCCGGATCGGGCAGGCGGCCGACCTCGTCGTGGTCGCCCCCGCCACCGCCGACATGCTCGCCAAGGCCGCCCACGGCCTCGCCGACGACCTCCTCACCAACACGCTCCTCACCGCCCGCTGTCCGGTCGTCTTCGCACCGGCGATGCACACCGAGATGTGGGAGCACCCGGCCACGCAGGAGAACGTGGCCACGCTGCGCCGCCGCGGCGCCGTCGTCATCGAGCCCGCTGTCGGCCGCCTCACCGGCGTCGACACCGGCAAGGGCCGGCTGCCGGACCCGGGTGAGATCTTCGAGGTCTGCCGCCGCGTCCTGACCCGCGGACCGGCCGAACCCGACCTCGCAGGCCGGCACGTGGTCATCAGCGCCGGCGGCACCCGGGAGCCCCTCGACCCGGTCCGCTACCTCGGCAACCGCTCCTCCGGCAAGCAGGGCTACGCGCTGGCGCGCACCGCTGTCGCCCGCGGCGCCCGGGTGACGCTGATCGAGGCGAACACCGGACTGCCCGACCCCGCGGGCGCCGACGTCCTGCGCGCCGGAACCGCCGTACAGCTGCGCGAGGCCGTGCTGAAGGCGGTGGCCGACGCCGATGTGGTGGTGATGGCCGCGGCGGTCGCCGACTTCCGTCCCGCGGACTACGCCGCGGGCAAGATCAAGAAGAAGGACGGCCAGGAGCCGGCGCCCCTGGTCCTCGTCCGCAATCCCGACATCCTCGCCGAGGTCTCCGCGGACCGGGCCCGCCCCGGCCAGGTCGTCGTCGGTTTCGCCGCGGAGACCGACGACGTCCTCGCCAACGGCCGCGAGAAGCTCCGCCGCAAGGGCTGCGACCTGCTCGTGGTCAACGAGGTGGGGGAGCGCAAGACCTTCGGGTCCGAGGAGAACGAAGCGGTGGTGCTCTCGGCCGAAGGCGGCGAGACCGCTGTGCCGTACGGGCCGAAAGAAGCACTCGCCGACACGGTTTGGGACCTGGTGGCGGCGCGCTTCGGCTAGATTGCTCAGTTGCCGCTCCGGCGGGATGGAAGCTCAAGAAATTCGGTCATTTCTCACACCCGGAAGGAGTGATTGTCGTACTGACGTCAACAGTGCCGCCGGTCACAGAGCTCCCAAGGGGCGAGACGCGTGGCCCATTCACCGGAAGCGACCGATAAACTGGTCGACGGAACGTGCCGGGCGCAGCTCCCGGAGGTCCATCAATGATCAGCCAGCAGCCGCTGCAACCCCAGGGAGCGATGTGTCCCGCCGTCTCTTCACCTCGGAGTCCGTTACCGAGGGCCACCCCGACAAGATCGCTGACCAGATCAGCGACACGATTCTCGACGCGCTCCTGCGTGAGGACCCTTCCTCGCGTGTCGCCGTCGAGACCTTGATCACTACTGGTCTGGTGCATGTCGCGGGTGAGGTCACCACCAAGGCCTACGCCGACATCCCCAACCTCGTGCGCAACAAGGTGCTGGAGATCGGCTACGACTCCTCCAAGAAGGGCTTCGACGGAGCCTCCTGCGGCGTGTCCGTGTCCATCGGAGCGCAGTCCCCGGACATCGCCCAGGGTGTCGACACGGCGTACGAGAAGCGCGTCGAGGGCGACGAGGACGAGCTCGACAAGCAGGGCGCCGGCGACCAGGGCCTCATGTTCGGCTACGCCTGCGACGAGACGCCCGAGCTGATGCCGCTCCCGATCCACGTGGCGCACCGGCTCTCCCGCCGGCTGTCGGAGGTCCGCAAGAACGGGACCATCCCGTACCTGCGTCCCGACGGCAAGACCCAGGTCACCATCGAGTACGACGGTGACAAGGCCGTCCGCCTCGACACGGTCGTCGTCTCCTCGCAGCACGCGTCCGACATCGACCTGGACTCGCTCCTCGCGCCCGACATCCGTGAGTTCGTCGTCGAGCACGTCCTGGCGCAGCTCATCGAGGACGGCATCAAGCTGGACACCGAGGGCTACCGGCTCCTGGTGAACCCGACCGGCCGCTTCGAGATCGGCGGTCCGATGGGTGACGCCGGTCTGACCGGCCGGAAGATCATCATCGACACCTACGGCGGCATGGCCCGCCACGGCGGCGGCGCCTTCTCCGGCAAGGACCCGTCGAAGGTCGACCGCTCGGCGGCGTACGCCATGCGCTGGGTGGCGAAGAACGTCGTCGCGGCCGGTCTCGCCGCCCGCTGCGAGGTCCAGGTCGCGTACGCGATCGGCAAGGCCGAGCCGGTGGGTCTGTTCGTCGAGACCTTCGGCACCGCCACCGTCGAGACGGAGAAGATCGAGCACGCGATCGGCGAGGTCTTCGACCTCCGTCCGGCCGCGATCATCCGCGACCTCGACCTGCTCCGCCCGATCTACGCCCAGACCGCCGCGTACGGCCACTTCGGCCGTGAGCTGCCCGACTTCACCTGGGAGCGCACCGACCGCGTGGACGCGCTGCGTGCGGCGGCGGGGCTCTAGCCCGGCCGACGTCAGCCCTCCGGGGCCCGGATGCCGTACACGGTGTCCGGGCCCCTGTGCGTGCGCTGCGGGAGGCGCGACCGGTGTCAGTGGCGTCTGGTAGGAATTTGGCTGTGAGCAGCGAAGACGAGCGGTCCGACGAGCCCGAGGCCGGGGCACCGGAGCAGCTTGCGCTCATCCGGGAGACCGTGCGCCGGGCCAAGGTGCCGCGGGCCAAGCCCCGCACCTGGCGGGGCGCGGCGCTCGCCGAGGAGCTGCCGGTCGCCCGGGTCCTGGTGAACAAGGGCGCGCTTCACCTCGATCAGTATTTCGATTACGCGGTCCCGGAGGAGCTCGACGCCGAGGCGCAGCCCGGTGTCCGGGTGCGGGTGCGGTTCGGGGCCGGGGGGCGCCAGGTCCGCGGCGGGCGGCGCGAGGGCGGTGGGCTGATCGACGGATTCCTGATCGAGCGGCGTGCCGGGTCGGACTATCAGGGCGCCCTGGCGGCGCTCGCCTACGTCGTCTCGCCCGAGCCGGTGCTCGGCCCCGAGCTGCTCGCGCTCTCGCGGGCCGTCGCCGACCGTTACGCGGGCAGCCTCGCCGATGTGCTGCAGCTCGCCGTGCCGCCCAGGAACGGCCGGGCGGAGTCCAAGGCGTCACCCGCGCCGCTGCCACCGCCCCCGGCACCGGCCCCCGGCACCTGGGAGCGGTACGCCCAGGGGCCCGCGTTCCTCGGCGCACTGGCCGAGGGCGGTGCGCCCAGAGCCGTCTGGACCGCACTGCCCGGGCCGCACTGGCCCGAGGAGATCGCCAGGGCCGTCGCCGCCACGCTGGCCTCGGGACGGGGCGCACTCGTCGTCGTACCCGACGGGCGGACCGCGGGGCGTGTGGACGCCGCGCTCACCGAGGTGATGGGGGAGGGGCGCCACGCGCTGCTGACCGCCGACTCGGGGCCCGAGAAGCGCTACCGGGAGTGGCTCGCCGTCCGGCGCGGTTCGGTGCGCGCGGTGGTCGGGACCAGGGCCGCCATGTTCGCCCCCGTCGCCGATCTGGGCCTGGTGGCCGTCTGGGACGACGGGGACTCCAGTCACAGCGACGACAACGCCCCGTTCCCGCACGTCCGGGAAGTCCTGGAGCTGAGGGCGGCGCACGGCCGGTGCGCGTTCCTCCTGGGCGGTACCCACTGCACCGTCGAGGCCGCCCAGCTGGTCGAGAGCGGCTGGGCGCTGCCTCTGCGCGCGGACCGGGAGCAGTTGCGGATCGCGGCGCCCCTGGTGCGTACGGTCGGCGACGGTGAGCTCGCGAGGGACGGGGCGGCGCGTTCCGCCCGGCTGCCCAGCCTCGCCTGGCAGACCGTACGGGACGGGCTGCGCAGCGGTCCCGTGCTGATCCAGGTGCCGCGCCGCGGGTACGCACCCCGGCTGGCCTGCGAGCGCTGCCGCGAACCCGCGCGGTGCGGGCACTGCGCGGGGCCGCTGGAGGCTCCGGACCAGCAGGATCTCAACTGCGCCTGGTGCGGACGCGCCGAGACGGCCTGGCGCTGCGCCGCCTGCGGCAGCGGGCGGCTGCGGGCCCGGATCGTCGGTGCCCGGCGGACCGCCGAGGAGCTGGGCCGGGCGTTTCCCGCCGTTCCGGTGCGGACGTCGGGCCGGGACCACGTGCTGGACTCCGTACCGGACCAGCCCGCCCTGGTGGTCAGCACGCCCGGGGCCGAACCCGTGGCGGAGGGCGGCTACGCGGCCGCGCTGCTGCTGGACGGCTGGGCGATGGTCGGCCGGCCGGACCTGCGGGCCGGCGAGGAGGCACTGCGGCGCTGGACGGCCGCAGCCTCACTGGTGCGGGGACAGCCTGAGGGGGGCACGGTGGTGATCGTGGCCGAGCCGACCCTGCGGCCCGTCCAGGCCCTCGTGCGCTGGGACCCCGTCGGCCATGCCCGCCGCGAACTCGCGGAGCGTGCCGAGCTCGGCTTCCCCCCGGTGTCCCGGATGGCTTCGGTGACCGGGCCGCCGGAGGCGATCGCCGCGTACCTGGCCGCCGTGGAACTGCCGTCGGAGGCGGAGATCCTCGGACCGGTACCGCTGCCGGGGGCCGTCTCCGGCAGGCCCCGGAGGCAGGGGGACGCACCGCCGGGCGAGACCTGGGAACGGGCACTGGTCAGGGTTCCGCCAGGGCGCGGGGCGGCGCTCGCCGCCGCCCTGAAGGCGGCTCAGGCGGCGCGGACGGCCCGTGGGACCGGAGATCCGGTACGGATCAGGATCGACCCGCCGGACATCGGCTGACGAGGCCGTACGGCCCCGCCGCCATGGCCGCCGCCCCCGCCGTGCGGACGCGGTGAGGGCAGAGGAAGCGCTCCGGTCAGCCGTTGCGGGGGCCGGGGAAGGCGCCGGGGCGCAGCTCCTCGCGCGGCGCGGGACGGTCCGCCGACGGCTGCGGCGGCATGGAACGGGCCGCGGGCACCGCGGGCAGCACGGGGGAGGAACCGGGCGGCGCGGGCAGCGGACGGGGTGCGGACTCGGCGGCGACCTCGGCGGTACCCGGCTGCGGGGTGTTCCGCCGCGCACCGTAACGGCGGTGCACCGCCTGCTTGGTGACCCCGAGGGCCGAGCCCACCGCGTCCCACGAGAAGCCGAGCGAGCGGTCGAAGTCCACCGCCGCCGTGACCAGCGTCTCGACGCTGTCCCGCAGTTCCTGAGCCAGCCGGACGGTGGGCGCCGGGGCCCTGCCGTAGACGACGAAGCCCGCGGACGGGCCGGAGCGGCGCGGACGGTAGACGTTTCCCAGCTGCGCAGTGAGGGTGCGCAGCGCGTCCACCTGCCGCCGGACCCGCTCGATGTCCCGCACCAGCAGGTGCAGACTGGCACGCGCCTGGGCGTCGTGGGTTGCGTGGTCGGCCATGAACAAGCCTCTCGAACCGGCGTTGAAAGGGATCGGACCGCATCTTTCGGCGGCCCACTTCGGTCAATCTCTCTTGACCAACGCCTCACCCGGCCATGTGGTCACGCATCAGGGGCGTATGCGCATATGCGCGGGGCGCACAGGCGTGCGTACGCCCCCCGGTGGCCGGGTCCCGGGGCCGCCCCGTCGTCCCGGGTGTGCGCCCGTCAGGGACGACGGGACAGCCCCTAGACTGGTGTGCTGCTCGCCACACCGTACGTTTCGGCCCGAGAGGCAGTCCGCCACCCATGAAGCTCGTCTTCGCAGGCACCCCCGAGGTTGCCGTCCCCGCCCTGGACGCCCTGATCGCCTCCGGCCGCCATGAGGTGGCCGCCGTCGTCACCCGTCCCGACGCACCCGCCGGGCGGGGCCGCCGCCTCGTGGCCAGCCCGGTGGCCGAGCGCGCCGAGGAAGCGGGGATCGAGGTCCTCAAGCCGGTACGCCCGCGCGACGAGGCCTTCCTGGCGCGGCTGCGGGAGATCGCCCCGGACTGCTGCCCCGTCGTGGCCTACGGTGCGCTGCTGCCCAGGACGGCCCTCGACGTTCCCGCCCGCGGCTGGGTCAATCTGCACTTCTCGCTCCTGCCGGCCTGGCGTGGCGCCGCACCGGTGCAGCACGCGGTGATGGCCGGGGACGAGGTGACCGGCGCGTCGACCTTCCTGATCGAGGAGGGCCTGGACTCCGGACCGGTGTACGGCGTCCTGACCGAAGAGGTACGGCCCACGGACACCAGCGGTGACCTGCTCACCCGGCTGGCCTTCGCCGGCGCCGGGCTGCTCGCCGCGACCATGGACGGCATCGAGGACGGCACCCTGCACGCCGTACCGCAGCCCGCCGAGGGCATCACCCTCGCGCCCAAGATCACCGTCGAGGACGCCCAGGTGCAGTGGTCCGCACCCGCGCTGCGGGTCGACCGGATCGTGCGCGGCTGCACCCCGGCCCCCGGTGCGTGGACCCTCTTCAGGGGCGAGCGCCTCAAGCTGGTCCAGGCAGCGCCCGTCCTGGACCGCGCCGACCTGGCGCCGGGCGAGCTGTCCGCGGGCAAGAACAACGTGTACGTGGGCACCGGATCGCACGCCGTGGAGCTCCTCTGGGTCCAGCCCCAGGGCAAGAAGCCGATGAAGGCCGCCGACTGGGCGCGCGGTGTGCGCATCGTCCCGGGCGAGCTCCTGGGACTCTGACGACGGGGAGGCGCCCGCGCCTCCGGAGCCCACGTCGCCGCACATGCCGCCGCCCGTGCCGCCGGTCCGGGCGGCGACGTACGCTGGGTGGGTTCGCCACTCTCACCATCAGCGGAGCACCTTTCACGTGAACGACCAGCAGCGTCGCCGTCCCGCCAAGCCGCATCGCCGCCCGCAGAAGGACCCGGTCCGGTTCCTCGCCTTCGAAGCGCTCAGGGCCGTCGACGAACGCGACGCGTACGCCAACCTCGTCCTGCCCCCGCTGCTGAAGAAGGCACGCGCCAAGGGTGACTTCGACGGACGGGACGCCGCGCTCGCGACCGAGCTGGTCTACGGGACCCTGCGCCGCCAGGGCACGTACGACGCGATCGTCGCGGCCTGCATCGACCGGCCGCTGCGCGAGGTGGACCCGCCCGTGCTGGACGTGCTCAACATGGGCGTGCACCAGCTGCTCGGCACCCGCATCCCGACCCACGCGGCCGTCTCCGCCAGCGTGGAGCTGGCCCGCGTCGTCCTGGGTGAGGGGCGTGCCAAGTTCGTCAACGCCGTGCTGCGCAAGGTCTCGGCGCACGATCTCGACACCTGGGTGGAGCGCGTCGCGCCGTCGTACGACGAGGATGCCGAGCAGCACCTCTCGGTCGTCCACTCCCATCCGCGGTGGATCGTCTCCGCGCTGTGGGACGCCCTGGGCGGTGGCCGCGCCGGGATCGAGGACCTCCTCGAAGCCGACAACGAACGCCCCGAGGTGACGCTCGTCGCCCGCCCCGGCCGCTCCACCACCGACGAGCTGCTGGCTGCCCTGGGCGAGGAGAGCGGACTGCCGGGCCGCTGGTCCCCCTACGCCGTACGGATGGCCGAGGGCGGCGAGCCCGGTGCGCTGACCGCGGTGCAGGACGGCAGCGCGGGTGTGCAGGACGAGGGCAGCCAGCTCGTCGCCACCGCCCTCGCCAACGCGCCCGTGGAGGGCAGTGACACACGGTGGCTCGACGGCTGCGCCGGCCCTGGCGGCAAGGCGGCCCTGCTTGCCGCGCTCGCTGCCGGACGCGGCGCGGCACTGCTCGCCGCCGAGAAGCAGCCGCACCGCGCCCGGCTCGTCGAGCGGGCACTGGCCGGCAACCCGGGCCCGTACCAGGTGGTCACCGCGGACGGCACCCGGCCGCCCTGGCAGCCGGGCACCTTCGACCGGATCCTGATGGACGTACCGTGCTCGGGCCTCGGGGCGCTGCGCCGCCGCCCGGAGTCCCGGTGGCGTCGCCGCGCGGAGGACCTGGAGAGCTTCGCGCCGCTCCAACGGGGCCTGCTGCGCGAGGCGTTGAAGGCCGTCCGGATCGGCGGGGTCGTCGGCTACGCGACCTGCTCGCCGCATCTGGCCGAGACCCGGATCGTCGTCGAGGACGTGCTCAAGGGGCGCGGCGGAGCGCCGGTCGAGGCGGAGTGGGTGGATGCCCGCCCCCTGATGCCGGGAGTACCGGCGCTGGGCGACGGTCCAGACGTCCAGTTGTGGCCGCATCTGCACGGCACGGACGCGATGTATCTGGCGCTGCTGCGACGTACGGGGTGACCCCTGGCCCGCAGGCCGGGCGAAAAGCCGGGATTGTGCGAACCGTAATGATCCCGTGAGGCTTTGGGGGGCACCGAGGCGGGGAAGTGGCGCGGAACATGGCAGGCTTGGTGCATGGCCCAGATCAACCCCAGCATCCTGTCCGCCGACTTCGCGCGACTCGCCGAGGAGGCGAAGGCCGTCGACGGCGCCGACTGGCTCCATGTCGATGTGATGGACAACCACTTTGTGCCCAACCTGACGCTCGGCGTGCCGATCGTGGAGGCGCTGAGCAAGGCCACGGACACCCCGCTGGACTGCCATCTGATGATCGAGGACGCGGACCGCTGGGCACCGCAGTACGTCGAGGCGGGCGCCGGCTCCGTCACCTTCCACGCGGAGGCGGCGGCGGCGCCCGTACGGCTGGCGCGGGAGATCAGGGCCAAGGGGGCGCGCGCCTCGATGGCACTCAAGCCCGCGACCCCGATCGAGCCGTACGAGGACCTGCTCCCCGAGCTCGACATGCTGCTGATCATGACGGTGGAGCCGGGCTTCGGGGGCCAGTCCTTCCTGGACATCATGCTGCCGAAGATCCGGCGTACCCGTGACCTGATCTCCAAGCACGGCCTCGAGCTCTGGCTCCAGGTCGACGGCGGCGTCTCCGCCACCACCATCGAGCGCTGCGCGGAGGCCGGAGCCGATGTCTTCGTCGCCGGGTCCGCGGTCTACGGGGCCCAGGACCCGGCCCAGGCCGTGCGTGCCCTGCGCGAGAAGGCGGACGCAGCCACCGCCGCGGCGCCCTGGGCGTGCGGCCACTGAACAAAGGGCAGATGAACGCGGCCCGACGGGCCGGATCAAGGATCGCCGGATCTGACAGGATGACGGTGTATCGGGCGTGTGAACAGCAGTGAGGAGATCGCGGTGTCTGGCATCTCGGCGGGTCGGTCAGCCATGCGGATGGGACCCGCGGAGCTGGTCCAGGCGGCGGCCATGGCCCGTCGGTTCTACCTCGAGGGAAAGTCGAAGATCCAGATCGCCGAGGAGTTCGGCGTCAGCCGCTTCAAGGTGGCCCGGGTTCTGGAGACGGCCCTCGAGCGTGATCTCGTACGGATCGAGATCCGGGTACCGGCCGAGCTTGACGCGGAGCGCTCCGACGCGCTGCGGGCCCGCTACGGGTTGCGCCACGCGGTCGTCGTCGAGTCCCCGGCGGACGAGCAGGACGACGCAGCCGACCCGGAGAACCTGGGCGAGGTCGCGGCCGAGCTGCTCGGCGAGCTGGTGAACGAGGGCGATGTGCTGGGCCTGGCCTGGGGCCGCTCCACGATCCACATGGCCGCGGCGCTCGACCGGCTGCCGCCCTGCACGGTCGTGCAGCTGACCGGGGTCTACGACGCGGGGACGGCCGAGCGCGGATCGGTCGAGGCGGTGCGCCGCGCGGCCCAGGTGTCCGGCGGCGAGGCGCATCCGATCTACGCGCCGATGCTCCTGCCCGATCCGGCGACGGCGGCGGCCCTGCGCCACCAGACGGGTATCGCCCGCGCCTTCGAGTACTTCGACAAGGTGACGGTCGCCGCGGTCTCCATCGGTTCCTGGGAGCCGGGCATCTCCACCGTCCACGACATGCTCTCGGACGAGGAGCGGGCGCACTACGCCTCGCTCGGGGTCGCGGCCGAGATGTCCGCGCACCTCTTCGACTCCGACGGTCGGCGCGTCGGCCGGGACCTGGGCGAGCGGTGCATCACCGTGGAGGCGGACCGGCTGCGCCGGATCCCCGAGGTGGTCGCCATCGCCGGCGGTCAGCGCAAGGCGGCGGCGATCGGCGCGGTGCTCCGCTCGGGCCTGGTCACCAGCCTGGTGACGGACACGGCCGCGGCCGACTACCTGCTGACGGAGTCCGCTGCCGGACAGCGCCCCGCCCTGGAGCGCGCCGACCCCGACGACTGACCGTCACGGAACATCACGGAGGCCGGGCACCGCACGGGTGCCCGGCCTCCGTCGTCTACCGGCTTCGCTGCCCGTCGGACGTGCCCGATCCCGCCGGGTCCGCGGCCACGCCGAGGACGGTCTCCTCCAGGTACTCCGCGGGTTCCGCGTACTGGCTGACATCCGCCGGGTTGTAGCGGGGGGTCTGCCGGGACCAGTCCAGATTGCCGCGCATCCAGCTCCGCATCCCGTCGAGATAGGGGACGAGCAGCTCGGACAGCTGCGGATACATGTCGAGCAGCTCGTCCTCCGCCGTGAGGAAGCGCTCGGTCTCGGTGGCTATCTCGGCGCACACGTGGTCGAGGGCCTGCTGTTCCCCGTAGCCCCGGTGGTGGCGTACCAGGTGAACGAGGTTGTGGATCTCGCCGAGCACCTGCTCCTTCTCGAAGGAGTACACGTCGTTCGCCCAGCACACGACGTTGCAGGAGGCTTCCAGAGCCGTGATGAACCGGGGGTCGTTGTGGACCGACTCGGGCGCCTCGATGCCCGCCACGATCTCTATCAGGTCCATGCACACATGGATCGCCCCCGTGTGCCGGCGCTGGGCCACGTAGGTCTCCTCGGCCGGCACGACGCCTTCGGCCCGGTTCCCCGCCTCCCAGGTGGTGGCGGTCATCAGGTACGTCATGAGGTGCCAGGAGAAACGCGTGCGCCAGTGCGGGGCCGCCTGCGGAATCGTACGTTCCCACAGATCGGCCAGGGCGACGACGGCGGCGGGCGGCTCCTCGCCCGGCAGCGGGCCGGGAGCCGTTCCCTCCACCACGGAACGCATCCGAGCCACGACGTCGCGTACCCGTTCGGGGCTGCGGCCGAGATGGCCGTCGTCCAGCTGGTCGTCGACGAGGAAGAGCCAGACGAACCAGTCGGCGACCAGGTCGAGGTGCTCGCTGCCCGCCGTGGGGTAGACCATGCCGACGAACGCGCCGAAGTCGGCCTGCTCGAAACGGCGTCTCGCGGACTCCCGGTGCACCAGACCGGTGCGGCGCGTCCACGCGGCGATGTGCTCGCGGGTGTGCCCTACGTGGGGGTTCGTCCGCTGAGGGAACGGGCAGTAGATGTCGGGCAGTTCGCTCTCCACAGACGGATCCGAATCCTCTCCGGCCAACGACGTGACGGGTTCCTCCGCGCGCTCTGAGCGGTGGTGGCGGTCACCCCCGAGACCTGCGGATTTGAAGCTACCTGACCCCCTGTCACCCGGTCCAGGGATCGTGATCACGAATGGTTGAAAGGCGTTCGGGTAAGGTCTACGAGTAAGGCAGGTTCCACTTGCCAGGCCCCCCGGAGCGCCTCTTTGGAGGAACTCACGAACGCGGGGGTCCATTGCTGTGTCTTCGTGGAAACGACCTGCACCGTTTCGTATGAAAAAATGAGTGTTATGCGTTTTCTTGAGCCCGGCACCGGTCGCTACACGGCGTCCCCCTCGGTCCCCTACGACCTCACGTACGACGATGTCTTCATGGTCCCCGGCCGCTCCGCGGTCGGTTCCCGGCAGGCCGTGGACCTCTCCTCGCCCGACGGCACCGGCACCACCATCCCGCTCGTCGTCGCGAACATGACCGCGATCGCGGGGCGCCGGATGGCGGAGACGGTCGCCCGCCGCGGTGGGCTGGTCGTCATCCCCCAGGACATCCCGATCGAGGTGGTCACCGAGGTCATCAGCTGGGTCAAGACGCGCCACCTCGTGCTCGACACTCCCATCGAGCTGTCTCCCGGCCAGACCGTTGCCGACGCCCTGTCCCTGCTGCACAAGCGGGCCCACGGAGCGGGTGTCGTCGTCGACGCGGAGCGCAGGCCGGTCGGTGTCGTCACCGACCACGACCTGACCGGTGTCGACCGCTTCACGCAGCTGTCCGAGGTCATGTCCAAGGACCTGGTGCTGCTCGACGCGGACATCGACCCGCGCGACGCCTTCGGCAAGCTCGACGGCGCCAACCGCAAGCTCGCCCCCGCGGTCGACGCGGACGGCAGGCTCGTCGGCATCCTCACCCGCAAGGCCGCGCTGCGCGCGACGCTGTACACCCCGGCGACGGACTCCGAGGGCAGGCTGCGCATCGCCGCGGCCGTCGGAATCAACGGCGATGTCGCGGGGAAGGCCAAGCAGCTCCTCGACGCGGGCGTCGACACGCTCGTCGTCGACACCGCGCACGGCCACCAGGAGTCCATGATCAGCGCGGTCGCCGCGGTGCGGGCGCTCGACCCGCGCGTGCCGATCGTGGCAGGCAACGTCGTCGCGGCCGAAGGCGTGCGCGACCTGATCGAGGCCGGCGCGGACATCATCAAGGTCGGGGTCGGCCCCGGCGCCATGTGCACCACCCGGATGATGACCGGTGTGGGCAGGCCCCAGTTCTCCGCCGTGCTCGAGTGCGCGGCCGAGGCCCGCAAGCACGGCAAGCACGTCTGGGCGGACGGAGGCGTCCGCCACCCGCGCGACGTCGCCATGGCGCTCGCCGCCGGTGCGTCCAACGTGATGATCGGTTCCTGGTTCGCCGGCACGTACGAGTCGCCCGGTGACCTCCAGCAGTCCGCGGACGGCCGCTACTACAAGGAGTCCTTCGGGATGGCCTCCGCACGCGCGGTGAAGAACCGCACATCGGAGGAGTCCGCCTACGACCGGGCTCGCAAGGGTCTGTTCGAGGAGGGTATCTCCACCTCGCGGATGTTCCTGGACCCGGCGCGCCCCGGTGTGGAGGACCTGATCGACTCGATCATCGCCGGCGTCCGCTCGTCCTGCACCTACGCGGGTGCGGCCTCGCTCGAGGAGTTCGCCGAGAAGGCCATCGTGGGTGTGCAGAGCGCCGCCGGTTACGCGGAGGGCAAGCCGCTGCACGCCAGCTGGAGTTGACCGCGCGGTCCACGCATCACAGGTGCCCCTCCCGGGTGTTCGTACCGGGAGGGGCACCTGTGTGTTCAGGTGTCGTTACATGACTGAATAAGACCGCTTCTAGTCGGCAGTCAGGCATTATTGACCACCTTCAACTCTGTTGAATTGTAAGTAATATGAGTCGCAATCAGCTGCCCGCCTCTCTGCGGTAAGGGATCTCATGTCCTTCTTCACTGACCTGGCCCACCAGTACATCGACGGCGAGTGGAGGCCGGGGAAGGGGTCCTGGGACATCATCGACTTCAACCCGTACAACGGTGACAAGCTCGCAGCCATCACCGTCGCCACGGCGGCCGAGGTCGACCAGGCCTACCGCGCGGCCGAGCGGGCCCAGCAGGAATGGGCGGACACCAACCCGTACACCCGCCGTGCGGTCCTGGAGAAGGCTCTGCGGATCGTCGAGGAGCGCGAGCCCGAGATCGCCGATGCGATCGTCGCGGAGCTCGGAGGCACCCGGCTGAAGGCCGCGTTCGAACTGCACCTCGCCAAGGAGTTCCTGCGCGAGGCCGTCCAGCTCGCGCTGCGGCCGTCCGGACAGATCCTTCCCTCGCCGACCGAGGGCAAGGAGAACCGTGTCTACCGCGTGCCCGTCGGCGTCGTGGGCGTCATCAGCCCCTTCAACTTCCCCTTCCTGCTGTCGCTCAAGTCGGTCGCGCCCGCGCTGGCCCTCGGCAACGCCGTGGTCCTCAAGCCCCACCAGAACACGCCGATCTGCGGTGGCACGCTCCTGGCCAAGGTTTTCGAGGACGCCGGTCTGCCCGCCGGGCTGCTGAACGTCGTGGTCACCGACATCGCCGAGATCGGCGACGCGCTGCTCGAACACCCCGTCCCGAGGCTCATCTCCTTCACCGGTTCCGACAAGGTGGGCCGCCACGTCGCGACGGTGTGCGCGGCCAACTTCAAGCAGTCCGTACTCGAACTCGGCGGGAACAGCGCGCTGATCGTCCTGGACGACGCCGATGTGGACTACGCCGTCGACGCGGCCGTCTTCAGCCGGTACGTGCACCAGGGCCAGGTCTGCATGGCCGCCAACCGGATCCTGATCGACCGCGCCGTCGAGAAGGAGTTCACCGAGAAGTTCGTCGCCAAGGTCGCCTCCCTGCGCGTCGGGGACCCGGCCGACCCCTCGACCCAGATCGGCCCGCTGATCAACTCCTCGCAGGCCGAAGCGGTGAGCAAGATCGTCGACCAGACCGTGGAGGCCGGCGCGACGGCCCTGTTGCACGGCCGGGCCGAGGGCAACCTGGTGAGCCCCTCCGTACTGACCGCGATAGCCGCCGATTCCCCCGTCCTGCAGCAGGAGATCTTCGGGCCCGTCGCCCTCCTCGTGCCCTTCGACGGCGAGGACGAGGCCGTCCGGATCGCCAACGACACCCCGTACGGGCTGAGCGGCGCGGTGCACACGGGAAACATCGAACGCGGTGTACGCGTGGGGCAGCGCATCCGCACCGGCATGATCCACATCAACGACGGCACGGTCCACGACGAGCCCATCGTGCCCTTCGGCGGCGAGAAGGCCTCGGGCCTGGGACGGCTGAACGGCGACTCGACGATCGAGGCCTTCACCACCCAGAAGTGGATCTCGGTGCAGCACGGCCGCTCGCAGTTCCCCTTCTGACCGGCCGCCCCCCTGCGGTGAGCGCGCCCCGCGCGGGCGCGCGTGGTCTACTTCGGGGGCGGCCCGTGCCGCCCCCGAATCCGACCGTCGCAGAGAAGTGATCCCTCTGAAGTGCGCCTGAACGACCTCGACGAACGCATCGTCCACGCCCTTGCCGAAGACGCCCGGCGCAGTTACGCCGACATCGGCGCGATCATCGGACTGTCCGCCCCCGCCGTGAAACGCCGCGTGGACCGACTGCGCGCCGAGGGAGCCATCACCGGCTTCACCGTGCGGGTGGACCCGGCGGCGCTCGGCTGGCACACCGAGGGCTTCATCGAGATCTACTGCAGCCGCAACACCGCACCGGAAGCGATCAAGCAGGGCCTCGCCCGTTACCCGGAGATCGCGTCCGCGTCCACCGTCACGGGGGACGCCGACGCGATCGTGCAGGTCTTCGCCGCCGATATGCGGCACTTCGAGCAGGTGCTCGAGCGCATCGCGGGCGAGCCGTACGTGGAGCGCACCAAGTCGGTGCTCGTCCTCTCCCCGCTGCTGCGACGGTACGCCTCGGGCTCTCCCGCCTGAGGCCGCGCGGGGCCCCGCCCCCGCCCGTGCGAGACCGAAATCACCCTTCTGACCTGCGTGGACGCCGTACGCAACGAATCGCCGCGGCAGCCCTGTCCGACGCAATGAATCGATGGTGTGTGCGCAACACTCGCGCCTTGTCCGGCCCGATCGGCGCCCCGTACCTTCAATACGTCTCCCCGTACTCCGCCCGCACCGCCCGAGGTCAGCCATGCCGCCGCTGCGTACCGCCCTGCTCCAGAGCTCCGGACGACCCGGCTCCGTGGACGAGAACATCAAGGTGCTCGACGAGGCCGCAGGACGCGCCGCCGAAGCCGGTGCCCGACTGCTCGTCTGCCCGGAACTCTTCCTCACCGGATACGCCGTCGGCGACGCCGTCCCCACGCTCGCCGAACCCGCGGACGGCCCGGGGGCACGCGCGGTCGCCGAGCTCTGCGCGCGGCACGGCATCGCGGTCCTGTACGGCTACCCGGAGCGCGCCGGCGAGCTGATCTTCAACGCGGCGCAGCTCATCGGCCCGGACGGCGGCGCCCTCGCGAACTACCGCAAGACCCACCTGTTCGGCAGCTTCGAGCAGAAGTGGTTCACCCCCGGCGAGCAGGCCGTGGTGCAGGCGGACCTCGACGGCGTCCGGATCGGCGTGCTGATCTGCTACGACGTCGAGTTCCCGGAGAACGTCCGCGCGCACGCCCTGGCGGGGACCGGTCTGCTGCTGGTGCCGACCGCCCAGATGCACCCCTTCCAGTTCGTCGCCGAGTCGGTGGTCCCGGTCCGTGCCTTCGAGAGCCAGATGTACGTCGCGTACGTCAACAGGACCGGTCCGGAGGGTGAGTTCGAGTTCGTCGGGCTGAGCTGTCTGGCAGGCCCCGACGGCACTGTGAGGACCCGCGCCGGCCGCGGTGAGGAGCTCGTCATCGGTGAGGTGGACCCCGGGTTCCTCGATGCCTCGCGGACGGCCAACCCGTATCTGAAGGACCGCCGTCCCGGCCTGTACGGCTCCCTCGTCTGACCCGCGCCGCCCTCCCTCTTCGTCCCCCTCTCACCTGTGCAAGGAGTCCGTACCCCATGACGTCCACGGTGCCCAACGCCGTCCAGCACACCGACGCGCAGCCGCCGATCACCATGTTCGGGCCGGACTTCCCCTACGCGTACGACGACTTCCTCGCGCACCCGGCGGGCATCGGCCAGATACCGGCGACCGAGCACGGATCCGAGGTCGCCGTCATCGGCGGTGGCCTCTCCGGCATCATCGCCGCGTACGAACTGATGAAGATGGGGCTGCGGCCCGTCGTCTACGAAGCGGACCAGATCGGCGGCCGGCTGCGTACGGTCGGTTTCGAGGGCTGCGACCCCTCGCTGACCGCCGAGATGGGCGCCATGCGCTTCCCGCCCTCGTCCACGGCGCTGCAGCACTACATCGACCTGGTGGGCCTGGAGACCGAGCCGTTCCCCAACCCGCTCTCCGCGGCGACTCCGTCGACCGTCGTCGACCTCAAGGGCGAGTCCCACTACGCCGAGACGATCGCCGATCTGCCGCAGGTCTACCGCGATGTGATGGACGCCTGGAACGCGTGCCTGGAAGAGGGCGCCGACTTCTCCGACATGAACAGCGCCATGCGCGAGCGCGATGTCCCGCGCATCCGGGAGATCTGGGCGAAGCTCGTCGAGAAGCTCGACAACCAGACCTTCTACGGGTTCCTCTGCGCCTCGGACGCCTTCAAGTCCTTCCGGCACCGCGAGATCTTCGGCCAGGTCGGCTTCGGAACCGGCGGCTGGGACACCGACTTCCCCAACTCCATCCTGGAGATCCTCCGCGTCGTCTACACCGAGGCCGACGACCACCACCGCGGGATCGTCGGCGGCAGCCAGCAGCTGCCGCTGCGCCTGTGGGACCGCGAACCGCGCAAGATCGTCCACTGGCCGCTCGGTACGTCGCTGGCCTCCCTGCACGGCGGGCAGCCGCGCCCCGCGGTGACCCGCCTGGACCGTACCGCAGGCAACCGGATCACCGTCACGGACGCCACCGGCGACATCCGCTCCTACCGGGCGGCGGTCTTCACCGGGCAGTCCTGGCTGCTGCTCTCCAAGATCGCCTGCGACGACGCGCTCTTCCCGATCGACCACTGGACGGCGATGGAGCGCACCCACTACATGGAGTCGTCCAAACTGTTCGTGCCCGTCGACCGGCCGTTCTGGTTGGACAAGGACGAAGCGACCGGCCGCGACACCATGTCGATGACGCTCACGGACCGGATGACCCGGGGCACGTACCTCCTGGACGACGGGCCCGGCAAGCCGGCCGTCATCTGCCTCTCCTACACGTGGTGCGACGACAGCCTGAAGTGGCTGCCGCTCTCCCCGAAGGAGCGCATGGACGTCATGCTCAAATCGCTCGGCGAGATCTATCCCAAGGTCGACATCCGCAAGCACATCATCGGTAACCCGGTCACCGTCTCGTGGGAGAACGAGCCCTACTTCATGGGCGCGTTCAAGGCCAACCTGCCGGGTCACTACCGCTACCAGCGGCGCCTGTTCACCCACTTCATGCAGGACCGGCTGCCCTCGGACAAGCGGGGCCTGTTCCTGGCCGGCGACGACATCTCGTGGACGGCCGGCTGGGCCGAGGGCGCCGTGCAGACCGCGCTCAACGCCGTCTGGGGTGTGATGGCCCAGTTCGGCGGCGCCACGGACCCGACGAACCCCGGCCCCGGCGACGTCTTCGACGAGATCGCACCGGTCGAGCTTCCGGAGGACTGAGACCGGGCACCGGCCGGGCCGTCGGCGCAGACCCCGGCCCGGCCGGCAGCCCCGGCACCGCCCGGAACGCCTGCGCGCGCAGACCCCGGACGGGCCGTCAGCGCAGGCGTTCCAGGGCGTCGGCGGTCACCGTGTGGAGCAGGCGCTGCCCGGCGAGCAACCGCAGCACCTCGCCGACGGCGCTCGCCCCGAGACGCTGCCTGCCCTCGACGCTGCCCGCGGCCCGATGCGGGGTCAGCAGCACGTTCGGCAGGGCGCGGAAGGGGTGGTCCTCCGGGAGCGGCTCCGCGTCGAACACGTCGATCGCCGCGTCCAGCCGCCCCGAGGCCAGCTCCGCGAGCAGTGCCTCCTCGTCGACCAGCCAGGCCCGGGCGGTGTTCACCAGGCCCGCGCCGTCCGGCATCAGCGCAAGCTGGGCGGCACCGAGCATCCGGTGCGTCCGCTCGGTCACCGGGGCGTGCACGGCGACGATTCTGCTCCGCGTCAGCAGCTCCTCCAGCGGCACGGACTCCACCCCGAGCGCCACCGCGTCCGCGTCGGACAGGAACGGGTCGGTGACCCGGACCCGCGCCCCCATCGCCCGCACCATGGAGATGTACGCGCGACCGGTGCGGGACGCGCCGACCACCCCGATGTCGCTGCCGTGGATCTCGTGCGACGGCGGCGCCCTGGACGGCCTCGGCCCACGGGGCGCCGCCGTGCAGGGCATGATCGAAGCGGTGGATGCGGTGCAGCAGGGACAGGGTGAAGGCGAGGGCCACCTCGGCCACCGGCCGGGCCATCTCGTGCCCCGCCTGCGTGACATGGACGCCGCGCCGGAACACCTCCTCGTCGACGTACGGGGCCACGGCCGATCCCGTGTGCGCGACGAGCTCCAACCGGTCAGCGGAGTCGAGGAGCCGCGCGTCGACGCGCGGACTGCGCCACGAGGTGATGAGTGCCCGTGCGCCGGGGAGGGCCGCAGCCAGCGCCGTACGGTCCCGGTGCTCGTCCAGAACGGTCAGCTCGGCCGCCGCGTCCAACTGCTGCCAGACCTCGGCGGTGAAGAACTCGGCGCGCAGGTGCGGGGGTACGGAGACGACCACGCGGGGGCGGCCGGCCGGATCGGACATGATGGGCTCCGCGGGGAAGAGGCCGGGGAACACCCCAGGGTATGACCCGCCGTCCGGGTGAACCGGATCAGCGGCACGGGGTGAGCAGAATCCGCCCCACCAGGCCGATACCCGCGTCCGTACGAGCCCTGAACTCCTCGGCCAGCAGCGGTACTCCACGCAGTCGCCACAGCATCCGCGCCGCCGACCACGAGGCCTCACGGGCCCTCTCCAGGCTCCAGGAACCCGCCAGATGCGTGAGGGGGTCGGCGACCTCCAGCAGATCGGGACCCGGCATCAGTTCTTCGCGGATCTGTTCCTCCAGCATCACGAGGAGATCTCCCACCCGGTCGAACTCCTCCTCCAGGTCCGCCGGAGCGCAGCCGAGCGTACGACAGGTGTCCACCACGGCCACGGCGAGATCGTGACCGATGTGCGCATTGATACCGGCGAGTGCGAACTGCAGCGGGCGTACGCCGGGATGGCGCCGGAGCTGGAACAGCGGACGCCAGCAGGCGGGCGGCCGACCGCCCGCGGCGGCGGTGTCGACAGCGGTCAGATAGCGCTCGGCGAACCGCACATCCAGGGCGGACACGGTGTCCCGGTCCGGGAGGGAACCGTCCTCGGTCCGCCCGCTGACGGCCTCGGTGACCGTCAGATAGACCTGGTTGAACACGGCTACGCCGTCTCCCGGCGGCCAGTGGGAGCGGAGCATGCGCATCCGCTCGATCACCGTGCCCACATCGGCCACCGCACCGTCCACTCGTGGGCAGGAGGCGCCGACCGGGTCTGCGAACTGCTCGAACTGGGCCATGCGGGCAGCGTCCCAGCCGTAGGCTCGCCACGGCGCAGACCGGCCGGAGGTTCATCGGAACGGACGAACGCGGGGCGCCGGGGGAGAGGAACGAACAGTGTCGGGCGCACGCGCACAACGCAGGACCGAAACCAGACAGCGGAGGCGTACCGCACGCCGGCACGCCATGGCCTTCGCCGCATCGGCCGTCGTCGCCGTCGGTACGGCGACCGGTGTGATCACCGCAGCCGCGGGGGAGGGCGAGCGGACGACCGCCCGCCCCGACACGACCGCTTCGCCGGTCCTCGAACCGCTGCCCGCGGTGCCCACCGCGTCACCGGCCACCGTGTCCCCCTCCGCCTCGCCGCGTCCTTCCCGGACGGGCGTGAAGAGAGCCGCTCCGGCGCCGTCGCAGAAGAAGCCCCCGCAGCGGACCGCCACGGCCGCCGGGCTCTACCGCCACCCGGAGTCGCAGGTCCTGGACTGGGTCCGAGGCCACCGGGACGATCCGCGCCGCCCGCTCATCGAGTCCCGGATCGCGGCGCAGCCGGCCGCGGTCTGGTTCGCGGCCTACAACCCGTCAGCGGTGACCGCCCAGGTCCGCGGCGTGACGTCGGGAGCCGCCGCCGCGGGCCGCACCCCCGTGCTCGTGCCCTACGCGATACCCGACCGGGACTGTGGCGGAGCCTCCGAAGGAGGGGCGCCGGGACTCGCGGCGTACGACGCGTGGATGGGCGAATTCGCCGAAGGGCTGGGCAGCGGGCCGGTGATCGTGATCCTTGAGCCGGACGCGATCGCGCTCTCGGACTGCCTCTCGGCGGGGCAGCGCGCAGCCCGCTTCGCGTCGCTGGCCAGGGCGGGCCGTACCCTGCACGCCGCGAACCCGCGGGCCAGGGTCTACTTCGACGGCGGGCACTCGGGCTGGCACGCCGCCGCCAAGCAGGCGGCGGCGCTCAAGGAGGCCGGAGCCGCGACCAGCGGGGACGGCATCTTCACCAATGTGTCGAACTTCCACAGCACGGCGGACGAAGCGGACTACGCCCGCCGGGTACTGGCCGCCCTCGGCGGCCCGGCCCGCCTCGGCGCGGTCATCGACACCAGTCGCAACGGCAACGGGGCGCCGCAGGCCGGTGACTGGTGCGACCCGGGAGGCAGGGCCCTCGGCCGGACCCCGACGACGAGGACCGGCGAGTCCCGGATCGACGCCTACCTGTGGGTGAAGCTGCCGGGGGAGTCCGACGGCTGCACGGGCGCGGCCGGATCCTTCACCCCGGACTACGCCTACGCCCTGGCCACCGGCTGAGCCTCAGCTCTTGGGCGATTCCTCGTCGTACGCGGAGGTGCCCGAGTCCAGCAGGGCTCCTTGGTCCTGAGGTGGGCGGGGGCGAAGGCCCGCAGCACGTGGTAACCGGTGATCACGACGATGGTGCCGAGCACGGCACCGCTCAGTTCGAAGTCGTCGGGACATCGTGAGGGTGGAAGCCGGCCCCAGGAGCTCGCACGGACCAGGAGCCGGCACTACTCGACCTTCGACCTGGTCGCCCACACCCGGCTCGCCGCCATCGGCAGGCAGGTCGGGGTGGACCTCTGGGACTACGAAGGGCCGCAGGGGCAGAGCCTGTTCACGGCCGTGCGCCATCTGCTGCCCGCCGCGACCGGGGCCGCCCCCTGGCCGCACCCCGAGCTGGAGTTCCACCGGTACGCGGCGAGCGACATCGTGCACGCGGCCGCGGCCGCGGGCGACCGGGAGGCCCGGGCGGCGGTCCCCGCCTCGAAACTCCCCCGGCGGTGACCCGTGGGCACTGTGCCCCGCCGCGGAACAGCTCGACTCGATCGCCGGCTGACCTGCGGCGTACGGGCCCCGCGCCGTCCGCGGCACCCGTACGCCGTCCCGTGTCACTTTCCGGCGGTGCTTCCGGACGGTGCGGCGGCGGGTGCCGCGTCGGGCGCGCCGCCCTCCGCCACCTTGCGATCGCCCGCCCTCAGCACCCCGGCGCCCAGCACCAGTCCGAATGCCAGCACCGTCACGAGGCCGAACGACACCAGCAGCGACGTCGCCTCCGCCAGGGAGCCGATCGCGGACGGGGCGATGAGCCCCGAGGTGTACGTGATGGTGGCGACGCCCGCGATGGCCCGGCTCGGGTTGTCCCCGCTGCGCCCGGCCGCCGCGAACGCCAGCGGTACGACGACCGCGACGCCCAGTCCCAGCAGGCCGAAGCCGCACAGCGCCAGCCCCGCGTTCGGCGCCAGGACAACCAGCAGCCCGCCGACGGTGGCCAGGACGCCGCCGACCCGTACGGTCCGCACCGCGCCGAACCGGTCGACGACCCGGTCGCCGGCGATCCGGGCGATCGCCATCATCAGGGCGAACGCGGTCGTGGACGCCGCGGCGAGCCCGGCGGAACTGCCCATGTTGTCCTTGAGGTAGACCGCCGACCAGTCCAGGCTCGCTCCTTCGGCGAACACGGCGCAGAAGCCCACCGCGCCGATGACCAGCGCGGACTTCGGCGGCAGAGTGAAGCGTGGCGGCGGCTCCTCGTCCGGCTCGCTGCGCAGGTCGAGCACGTGCCGGCACGCGATCAGGCCGAGCACGGTGAGCACGAGCGCGGCCAGGGTGTGATGGAGCCGGGCATCGGCGCCGATGTGCGCGGCGACCGTGCCGGCCGCGGAACCGACCAGCGCGCCCACGCTCCACCACCCGTGCAGCCCGGACATGATCGACTTGTCGAGCCGGTTCTCCACCTCGACGCCGAGCGCGTTCATGGCGACGTCCGACATCCCGGCGGTCGCCCCGTACACGAAGAGCGCCGCGCAGAGCGTGAACAGGTTCGGGGCCAGGGCCGGAAGGGCCAGTGCCAGCGTCCAGAGCGCCAGCAGCCCGCGCAGGGCCGTCCGTGCGCCGAACCGGTGACTGACCCGGCCGGCCAGCGGCATGGCCAGTGACGCGCCGATGGCCGGGAAGGCGAGGGCGAGGCCGAGCTGTCCGGCGCTCACCGAGGCATGGTCCTGGATCCAGGGGACCCGGGTCGCGAAGCTGCCGGTCACCGCTCCGTGCACGGCGAAGACCGCGGCGACCGCGTACCTGGCCCGCCTGACCTGTTCCATGCCGAAAACCCGGACCGTTGGATCCATCGTCATACGCCGTGCCCTCCCCGGAGAATCCTCGCCGAACAGGCCACTCGGGTGCCCGTCCACGCGGTGCGGGACGTAAACTATCAGGAACCCTGCCTGATAAATAGCCCGCCACGGCGGGCCGGCAGCGATCTGGAAGGATCCCGGCATGCCCGCATCCCCCAGCACGGCCCGGGCCATCAACGACCGGCTCGCCCTGCGACTTCTCCAGCAGGACGGCCCGCTGACGGCCACTCAGCTCAAGACCCTGACCGGACTGTCCCGCCCCACGGTCGCCGACCTGGTCGAACGACTGCAGGACGCCGGCCTGGTCAGGGTCGTCGGCGAGAGCGGATCGGACCGCCGGGGCCCCAACGCCCGGCTGTACGGGATCGTTGCCGACCGCGCACACCTGGCCGCTCTCGACGTACGCACCGACAGCGTCGCCGTGGTCGTCGCCGATCTGCTGGGTGTCACGCTCGCCGAGGCCACCCTGCCCATCGGCAGCGACACCGCGACCGAGCCCGCGGTGGAACAGGCCGTCGCGCTGCTGGAGCGCACCGCCCGCGCCGCGGGAACGGCGCCGCTCCACAGCGTCGGCATCGGAGCCCCCGGCCTCATCGACCCCGTTTCCGGCGAGCTCCGCGACACGACAGGGCTCCCCGCCTGGCACCGCGGGCTGGTCAAGGTGCTCCAGCAGCGGCTGCCCGCGACGGTCCTCGTGGAGAACGAGACCAATCTGGCCGCCGTCGCCGAACACCGCATCGGCGCCGCACGCGACCGCGACACCTTCGTCCTGCTCTGGCTCGGCCACGGCATCGGAGCCGCCGTCATGCTGGACGGGAAGCTGCGCCGCGGCGCCTCCGGCGGGGCGGGCGAGATCGGATTCCTGCCGGTACCCGGCACCGGCGGGGTGCCCTCGGCACACAACTGCGACGGCGGATACCACTCGCTGACCGGCTCGGTCGCCGTCTGCGAACTGGCAGCCGACCACGGCATCAAGGCGCAGGGCCCCGCCGGCGACGGGGAGCAGGAGCAGTACCTCGCAGCCGCGTCCGTCGTCCGTTCCGCGCTGGCCGCGGACGGCCCGGAGGGCGACGCGTTCCTGGCGGCGCTGGCCGACCGGATCGCGCTCGGCGCCGCAGCCGTCGTCTCGGTGCTCGACCCCGGCTGCCTCGTCCTGGCCGGCGAGGTCGGCAGGGCGGGCGGTGACACGC
Source organism: Streptomyces sp. NBC_00887 (assembly GCF_045207585.1). Classification (NCBI taxonomy): domain Bacteria; kingdom Bacillati; phylum Actinomycetota; class Actinomycetes; order Kitasatosporales; family Streptomycetaceae; genus Streptomyces; species Streptomyces sp. NBC_00887. The sequence continues at coordinate 1,318,177 of NZ_CP108788.1, read as the reverse complement.
TCGCCGCACGGGTCGAGGAACGGCTCGCCCGCATGTCGCCCCTGCCCACGGAGGTCAGGGCGGGGGAGCTGGGTGGCAGCGCGGTCCTGCGTGGCGCGCTGCTCGCCGCCCGCGAGGCCGCGCAGGAGGTCCTGTTCGCTCCGGGTGGCGCCCGGTAGCTTTCTGTGATCCACGCCACAGTGCGCACCCGCATGGCTGAACTCCAGCCGTGGCAGAATGTGTGCTGTACCAGTAGCAGCGCACTCCGGGGTCGGTGTAATTCCGAACCGGCGGTTATAGTCCGCGACCCGTCCGCATCCAGCGGCCGGTTGACCAGGTGAGATTCCTGGACCGACGGTGAAAGTCCGGATGGGAGGCAGTGCGCGGCGGTCCGTCACAGGTACGCCGCCTTGGGCGGATGCGTTCCGGGATCTTCCGGGACCACGCATCCGTGTCCCGGCTCGGCGTTCCCCTGTTGCGTTCCGCTTCATCTGTCGTCATCGACAGGCCCCGGAGTCCGTGCCCGAAGAGGCAGGAGGACCCGGTGGCCACCGCAGCCGATATCACCGCCATGCGGCGAGCGATCACGCTCGCGGCCCGCGGACTCGGCTCCACCAGCCCCAACCCGGTCGTCGGGTGCGTGATTCTCGACGCCGCCGGACAGCCGGCCGGTGAGGGCTTCCACCGGCGCGCCGGTGGGCCGCACGCCGAGATCCACGCCCTGCGCGAGGCCGGCGAGCAGGCCAGGGGCGGCACCGCCTACGTCACCCTCGAACCCTGCAACCACACCGGACGCACCGGCCCCTGCGCGCAGGCGCTCGCGGCAGCCGGTGTCGAGCGGGTGGTGTACGCCGTCGGTGACCCGAACCCGCAGGCCGCCGGAGGCGCCGACACCCTGCGTGCCGCCGGGATCGAGGTGGAGCAGGGCCTCCTCGCCGAAGAGGCCGAGGCGGGCAACGCCGCCTGGCTGACCTCCGTGCGGCTCAGCCGCCCGTACGTCCTGTGGAAGTACGCGGCCACCCTCGACGGCCGGATCGCCGCCGCGGACGCCACGAGCCGCTGGATCACCTCCGCCGAGTCCCGCGCCGACGTCCACCGGCTGCGCGCCGAGGCCGACGCCGTCGTGGTCGGTTCCGGCACGGCCCGCACCGACGACCCCCAGCTCGCGGTACGCGGCATCGAAGGCGCCGACCAGCCTCTCCGTGTCGTCGTCGACACGGGCGCCACCGCCGTACGACCCGGCTCCCGGGTGCTCGACGGCACGGCACCCACCCTGATCGCGGTCGCCGGCGACGCCGACACCGCGCACCTCCCCGAAGGCACCGTGCTCCGGCTGCCCCGCGCCGCCACCGGCCCCGGCCTGGACATCCCGTCCCTGCTCACGGCCCTGCACAGGCGCGGGATCCGCTCCGTACTCCTCGAAGGCGGACCCGTCCTCGCCGGTTCCTTCGTCGCCGCGGGAGCAGTCGACAAGGTCGTCGGCTACCTCGCTCCGGTCCTCCTCGGCGCGGGCCCGGCAGCCCTCGCCGACGCCGGAATCTCCACCATCTCCCAGGCGTTGCGCCTCGACGTGACCGAGACCGTCCGTATCGGCCCCGATCTGCGCATCACCGCCGTCCCCGTCCCTGCTCGGAAGGGAAACTGAGTGTTCACCGGAATTGTCGAAGAACTGGGTGAGGTCACCGCCGTCGAGAAACTCGGCGACGCCTCCCGCTTCCGACTGCGCGGCCCCGTTGTCACCGAAGGCGCCAAGCACGGCGACTCCATCGCCGTCAACGGCGTCTGCCTCACCGTCGTGGACCTCGGCGAACACGAGTTCACCGCCGATGTGATGGCCGAGACGCTGAGCCGCTCCAGCCTCGGAGCGCTCGAGACCGGCTCCCGGGTCAACCTGGAGCGCCCCATGGCGCTCGGCGGCCGGCTCGGCGGACACATCGTCCAGGGCCACGTCGACGGCACGGGCCGCATCATCGAGCGCAAGATCTCCGAGAACTGGGAGATCGTGAAGATCTCCCTGCCCGCCGATCTCACCCGTTACGTGGTGGAGAAGGGCTCGATCACCGTCGACGGCGTGAGCCTGACCGTCGTCGACGCGGGCCCTGACTACTTCACCATCAGCCTCATCCCCACCACCCTCGCGCTGACCACTCTGGGCGTGAAGGAGCCCGGCGACCCGGTCAACCTCGAAGTGGACGTCATCGCGAAGTACGTCGAGCGGCTGCTCGGCGGGAACGCGCCGGAATCCGGAGGGCCGGTCGCATGAGCGCCCTGGACTGGCTGAACTCGGAGGCGTTCACCGCCTTCGGCCAGCACATCATCTGGTCGGACCTGATCGGCAACACGATCGGTCTGACAGCCCTGGCCCTCGGCTGGCTCCGCTCGGTCTGGACCTGGCCCGCCCAGCTCCTGTCCGGCGTCGTCCTGATCGCCGCCAACGTCTCCGTGCAGCAGGCGGGCAGCGTCGGCAAGCAGCTGATCGTCGTCGCCGTCGCCGTATGGGGCTGGCAGCAGTGGACCCGCGGCAGGCAGCAGGACGGTTCCATCGCCGTGCGCTTCGCCACCTGGCGCGAGCGTGCGTACCTGGCGGGCGGCGCCGCGGTCGGCACCCTCGCGGTCGGCTGCCTGTTCACCGCCTTCCCCTCGCTCTCCTGGAGCCCGTGGGCGGACGCGTACATCTTCGCCGGCACGCTCGTCGCGATGCTGGCCCAGGCCCGCGGCATGGTCGAGTTCTGGTTCGCGTGGCTGCTCGTCGACCTCGTCGGCGTACCGCTCAACTTCCACAGCGGACTCGCCTTCTCCGGTCTCATCTACGTCGTCTACGGGGCCCTCGTCCTGTGGGGCATGCGCGACTGGTGGCTGCGTACGCGGTCACCCGCTCTGGAAGGAGCCACGGCATGACTGCCCAGCCCACCTGGTTGCACGACCGTACGGCCGAGGACCTGTCCCTCGACCCCGTGGAGCAGGCGATCCGCGACATCGCCGCCGGCCGGCCCGTCGTCGTCGTCGACGACGAGGACCGCGAGAACGAGGGCGACCTCGTCATCGCCGCCGAGAAGGCGACCCCCGAGATCGTCGCGTTCATGATGAGCGAGTGCCGTGGGCTGATCTGCGCGCCCATGGAGAACGACGAGCTGGAACGGCTCGAACTCCCGCAGATGGTCGACAACAACACCGAGTCGATGAAGACCGCCTTCACCGTCTCCGTCGACGCCTCGGCCGCCCATGGTGTGACCACCGGGATCTCCGCAGCCGACCGGGCCACCACGCTGCGGATGCTGGCGGGCGGCAGGGCGGGCGCCGGCGACTTCGTCCGGCCCGGCCACATCTTCCCGCTGCGCGCCCGCTCCGGTGGTGTCCTCGTCCGCAACGGCCACACCGAGGCCGCGGTGGACCTCGCCCGCCTCGCCGGGCTGCGGCCCGCAGGCGCCATCGTCGAGATCGCCGGCGAGGACGGGGTGATGCTCAGGCTGCCCGACCTCGTCCCGTTCGCACGCAAGCACGGACTGACGATCATCTCCATCGAGGACCTGATCGCCTACCGGCGCAGCTCGGAACCGACCGTCCGCCGTGAGGCCGAGGTACGCCTGCCGACCGCGTTCGGCGCGTTCACCGCGTTCGGCTACCGCTCCACCGTCGACGGCGTCGAGCACGTGGCACTCGTCCACGGGGACATCGGTGACGGCCAGGACGTCCTCGTCCGGGTCCACTCCGAGTGCCTGACGGGGGACATCTTCCAGTCCCAGCGCTGCGACTGCGGCCCCCAGCTGCACGCCTCGATGGAACGCATCACGACCGAGGGCCGCGGCATCGTCGTCTATCTGCGCGGTCACGAGGGACGCGGCATCGGCCTGCTGTCCAAGCTGCGCGCGTACGAACTCCAGGAGCGGGGCTCCGACACCCTCGACGCCAATCTCGAGCTCGGCCTGCCGGCCGATGCCAGGGACTACGCGGCGGGTGCCCAGATCCTCGAGGACCTCGGCGTCCGCACGCTCCGGCTGATGACCAACAACCCCGACAAGACCGCCGCGCTCGTGCGGCACGGGCTCGGGATCACCGGGCGCGAACCCATGCCCGTCCAGGCCGGCGAACACAATCTGCGGTACCTGCGCACCAAGCGGGACCGCATGGGGCACGACCTGCCCTGGCTCGACGCGGTCACCGCGTCGACCTGCGGCAACCAGTAAGCACAGACGAACAGTAGGAGAGACATGAGCGGCAAGGGCGCACCCGAACTGTCCGTACGCAACTGCGGTGACCTGCGGGTGGCAGTGATCGCTGCGCAGTGGCACGAGAAGGTCATGGACGGACTCGTCGACGGGGCACTGCGCGCCCTGCACGACCTGGGCATCGACGAACCGACCCTGCTCCGGGTCCCCGGCAGCTTCGAGCTCCCGGTGGTCGCCAAGGTCCTCGCGGGACGCGGTTACGACGCGATCGTCGCCCTCGGAGTGATCATCCGCGGCGGCACCCCCCACTTCGAGTACGTGTCCCAGGGCGTCACCAACGGCCTCACCCAGGTCACCGTCGACACCGGCGTCCCCGTCGGCTTCGGCGTCCTCACCTGCGACACCGAGGAGCAGGCGCTGGACCGGGCGGGACTCGAGGGTTCCAACGAGGACAAGGGGCACGAAGCGGTCACCGCCGCCGTCGCCACCGCGGCCACGCTGCGCACCGTCAGCGAACCCTGGCGCTGAGAGAGGGTCCGGGACCCCGTATTCTAAGGACCATCATGGCGAACAAAACCTTCGAAGAGCTCTTCGCCGAGCTGCAGCTCAAGGCCGCCAACGGCGACCCCTCCACCTCCCGCACCGCCGAACTGGTGGACAAGGGCGTGCATGCCATCGGCAAGAAGGTCGTCGAGGAGGCCGCCGAGGTCTGGATGGCCGCCGAGTACGAGGGCAAGGAAGCCGCCGCCGAGGAGATCTCGCAGCTGCTGTACCACGTCCAGGTGATGATGGTCGCCCGCGGAATCTCCCTCGACGACGTCTACGCCCACCTCTGAGCACAGCCCCGCACGTTCCCGGAACTCCCTCCGTACAAAGGAAACCTGACCTCATGCTGCGCATCGCCGTCCCCAACAAGGGTGCAATCTCCGGGCCTGCGATGGCGATGCTCCATGAGGCGGGCTACCAGCAGCGCAAGGAGTCGAAGGAACTCGTCCTGGTCGACCCCACGAACGAGGTCGAGTTCTTCTATCTGCGGCCGCGCGACATCGCGATCTACGTCAGCTCCGGCCGCCTGGACATCGGCATCACCGGCCGCGACCTGCTGCTGGACTCCGGTGCCGACGCCGAGGAGATCCTCCAGCTCGGCTTCGCCCGCTCCACCTTCCGCTACGCCACGAAGCCCGGCACGGCCACCGGCCCGCAGGACTTCGACGGCATGACGGTCGCCACCTCCTACGAGGGCATCGTCGCCAAGCACCTCGCCGAAGTGGGTGTCAAGGCCTCGGTCGTGCACCTCGACGGCGCGGTCGAGACGGCCATCGAGCTCGGTGTCGCCCAGATCATCGCCGATGTGGTGGAGACCGGCACCAGCATGCGCAACGCCGGTCTGGAAGTCATCGGCGAGCCGATCATGTCCTCGGAAGCGGTCGTGATCCGTCGCAAGGGCGCCCCCGCCGACGAGCCCAAGGTGGAGCAGTTCCTGCGCCGCCTGCAGGGCGTCCTGGTCGCCCGCAGCTACGTGATGATGGACTACGACTGCCGCGTCGAGCACCTGGAGCGCGCCGTGGCCCTCACCCCGGGCCTCGAGTCGCCGACCATCTCCCCGCTGCACCACGAGGGCTGGGTGGCCGTCCGCTCCATGGTCGCCGCCAAGGAGGCGCAGCGGATCATGGACGACCTGTACGAGCTCGGCGCCCGCGCCATCCTCACGACGGCCATCCACGCCTGCCGCCTCTGACGGCCCGGACCGACCAGCGCACACCGAAGGACGACAGTCTCATGTCCGCCCCCGCGTCCCGGACCGAACTCCCCGCCCTCCCGGTCACCTTCAGGCCCACCCTCACCCGGGTGGTCCTGCTGACCGTGGGGGTGGCCATGTTCGTCGTCATCACCGTCGTCGCACTGATCCTCGAACACCTGAGCCCGGGGGAGCGGACCAGCTTCGTCTTCGTCGCGCTGCTCTTCCTCGGTGTGCTCGCCCTGCTCAGCAGGCCGAAGATCGTCGCCGACGAGGCCGGGGTCAGGGTGGTCAACATCACCCGGACCCGCCGACTGGCCTGGGCGGAGATCCTGCGCGTCAATCTGCGGGCGGGCGACCCCTGGGTCTTCCTCGACCTGAGCGACGGCACCAGCATGCCCGCCCTCGGCATCCAGCCCGGAATCGCCAGGGAACAGGCCATTCGTGACGCACGGACACTCCGCGCGCTCGTGGAATTCACACGGCACCGGAACGGACGACGCCACGGAGAACGTCTGAGCCCTCTGCCCCGAAGAGCCGCATCTTGATTACTCTGGAGGGCGGCGGCGCCTCGAGCGCCCCGCCCCGCACCAGAGGCCCACGGGCCGGCGGGGCATTCCTGCGACCCAAGGAGTGACTCCCTCCAGCAATGGACGGATCGTCCGGTAGTACCTGCGCCGCCCTCTCCCCGGAGGCGGCGGCATGACAACCCCCCTGCTGCTTCTCAGCGCGGCATTCCTTCTCATCCTCGCCAACGGATTCTTCGTGGCAGCCGAATTCGGGCTCGTCACGGTGGACCGGCCGGACGCCGAACGCGCCGCCGCCGAAGGCGACCGCCGGGCCCGCACCGTCGTCGCGGCCCTGCGTGAACTCTCCTTCCAGCTCTCCGGCACCCAGCTCGGCATCACCATCACCTCGCTGGTCGTCGGCATGCTGGCCGAACCCGCGCTCGCCCAGCTGCTCGCCGGACCGCTCACCGCCACCGGACTGCCCGCAGGCGCCGTCCCCGGTGTGAGCGTCGTGATCGGCATGCTGCTCGCCTCCGCCGTCCAGATGGTCATCGGCGAGCTCGTACCGAAGAACTGGGCGGTCTCCCGGCCGCTCCAGGTCGCCCGGTTCGTCGCCGGTCCCCAGCACCGGTTCGCCACCCTCCTGAGGCCGGTGATCACCGTGCTGAACACCGTGGCCAACCGGCTGGTACGGCTGCTGGGCGTCGAGCCCACCGATGAACTGGCCTCCGCGCGGACCCCCGGCGAACTGGTCTCGCTCGCCCGCCACTCGGCAGAGGCCGGCATCCTGGAGCAGGACACCGCCGATCTCTTCGTACGGACCCTGTCGCTCGCCGGTCTCACCGCGCAGCACGTGATGACCCCGCGGGTGAAGGTCAGCGCCCTGCAGTCGTCGGCGACCGCCGCGGACGTCCTCAACCTCACCCGGGCCACCGGGCTCTCCCGCTTTCCCGTCTACCGGGACCGCATCGACGAGGTCGTGGGGATGGTGCATCTCAAGGACGCCCTCGCCGTCCCCGCCCAGGACCGGCTCCGGACCCCGGCGGGCCGGATCGCCGTACCGCCGCTCCTGGTACCGGAGACGCTTCCCGTCGAGCAGCTGCTCCGGCAGCTGCGCAACGAGCAGCCGATCGCCGTCGTGGTCGACGAGTACGGGGGCACCGCCGGTGTCGTCACCCTCGAGGACATCATCGAGGAACTCGTCGGCGAGGTGAGGGACGAGCATGACGCGGAAGGCGCCGACCGCCCCGAGCTGACGTCCGTCGTCACCGACGACGGACGCCCCGGCTGGGACGTGGAGGGAAGCTGCCGGGTACTGACATTGCTGCGGATAGGCCTCGACGTGCCCGAAGGGCCGTACGAGACCGTGGCAGGACTGGTCGCCGATTTGCTGGGACGCATCCCCGCTCCCGGTGACCGGGCCGAGCTGCCCGGCTGGCGGATCTCCGTCCGCCAGGTCGGCCACTACCGCGCCGAGCAGGTGCGCTTCGTGCGGCTGACGGGCGCGGCGGAACCGGTGGCGCACGAGCCCGTCCGTGCACTGGCGGAGGCTGTGCGATGAGTCTCGTCCAGTTGCTTTTCGCGGGGCTCCTGGTGCTGGCGAACGGCTTCTTCGTCGGCGCCGAATTCGCTCTGGTGTCCGTGCGTCGCAGTCAGATCGAACCCCTGGCCGCCAACGGGTCGAGCAGGGCGGGGAAGGTGCTGTACGGCCTGGAGAACCTGCCGCAGATGATGGCCGCCGCACAGTTCGGCATCACGGTCTGCTCGCTCACCCTCGGCGCCGTCGCCGAGCCGACCGTCGCCCATCTCCTGGAGCCGGTCTTCCACGCGGCGCACATGCCCGAGGGACTCATCCACCCCCTCGGCTACGCCCTGGCCCTCGTCTCCGTGATCTTCCTCCATCTCGTCATCGGCGAAATGGTCCCGAAGAACCTGGCGATGGCCGCTCCCGAGAAGACCGCGATGTGGCTCAGCCCCGGACTGGTCGGCTTCGCCCGGCTCTGCCGGCCGGTCACCTCGGCGCTCGGAGCGTGTGCCCGGCTCGTGCTCCGGCTCTTCAAGGTCGAGCCGAAGGACGAGGTCGAGTCCGTCTTCACCAGCGAACAGCTCAACCGGCTGGTGGAGGACTCCGGACAGGCCGGACTGCTCGAACCCGAGGCGCAGGAACGGCTCGGGGACGCACTGGAGCTGGGCAGCCGGCCCGTCACCGACGTGCTGCTCGACCGGGCGTCCCTGGTGACGGTGGATCCGTCCGTCACCCCGCGCCAGGTCGAGGAGCTGACCGTACGGACCGGCTTCTCGCGCTTTCCTGTCCGTGCGGAGGGCGGCGGCCCCTTCATGGGATATCTGCACGTCAAGGACGTCCTCGAGCTGGAGGACGGCGAGCGTGCCGTCCCGCAGCAGATCTGGCGCCCGATGGCGACCGTGCGGGCGGAACTCCCGCTGGACGACGCCCTGACCGTGATGCGCCGCGCCGCGACGCATCTGGCCCAGGTCGCCGACGCCACGGGCAAGGTGCTCGGCCTGGTCGCCATGGAGGACGTCCTGGAAAAGCTCGTCGGTGAGGTCCGGGACCCGGCGCACCGCGTCTCGGTGCCCCGCCGCACGGTGAAGGTGCCGACGGAGCGCAAGGCCATGGCCCCACTGGGCTGACGGGTCATTCACCACCGCACGGAACCGGCTCGGCGCCGGGAGGGCACCCGCCCCCCGGCGCCGGGGGACCCGGCGCCCTGCTGCTCACAGCGCCCCTGGCTCCGGCTTCCCGCGGTCCACCGGACCCCGCCCGGAGAGCACTTCGCCGTACGCCTGCATCAGGTCCGGCAGCCGGAGCGTGGCCAGATCGTCCCGGGTCGGCGCGACCGCGTAGCCGGAGAGCCGCAGATCGCGATAGGCGCAGCTCTTCTCGTACAGGGTGCGGAGGAAGCGGCCGTTACCCAGCTCGTCGATCCAGCCCTGGTCGACCACGTGCCCGCTGATGCTGCGCAGCTCGTCCAGCGACTCCTCGTCCCAGACGTCGCCGTTCTCGGCGGCCAGCACCCCGCCGATCGCGGTGAGTTCCAGAGGGCGGTAGCTGGGGAAGTCCACCCGGGTCGTGAAGCGTGAGGAGAGACCCGGATTGGTGGAGAGCAGCCGGTCCATGCCCTCCGGATAGCCCGCGAGGATGACCACGAGATGGTCCCTGTTGTCCTCGGCCCGCTTGAGCAGGACCTGCAGGGCCTCGTCGCCGTACGCGTCGCCCTTGCTGTAACCGGAGTTGGAGAGGCTGTACGCCTCGTCCACGAAGAGCACCCCGCCGAGCGCCGAGTCGATCAGCTCATTGGCCTTCACCGCCGTCTGGCCGAGGAACTCACCGACGAGATCGGACCGCTGGGCCTCCACCAAGTGGTCACCGCCCAGGAGGCCGAGCGCGTAGAACACCCGGCCGAGAATGCGCGCGACCGTGGTCTTGCCCGTCCCGGACGGCCCGGAGAAGACGAAGTGACGCTTGGGCGGCTGCACCGGAAGACCCTGCTCGGCGCGGAGCCGCGCCATGTTGAGCTGCGCGGACAGAGCCTTGACCTGGCGCTTCACGGGTTCGAGTCCCACCATGCGCTCCAGCTCCGCCAGGGCCTCGGCGAGCAGCGCCGGATCGCTCGGCCCCGAGGGGAAGGCGGCGGGCGCGGGCTGTCCCGCGGACTTCTCCCTCACCCCGTCGGCACGCGGAGCCGAACCGGCTCCGGGCAGGTCCTGCGGGTCCCCGCCGAGCCAGGGTTCGCGCCCGTCCACCAGACCGGTGTCCAGCAGCGAGTCCCCGTCGGCCTGGGCCTCCGTGCCCGTGCCGTCCGGGCCGAAGCCGGTCATCGACACCGCGGCCAGATCGGCCGCCTCGTCGTATCCGTCCCCCTCGGAGATCGCCGCGAGCCGGGCGGAGGTGTCCATGAAGGCGGGGTCCACGCGATGCACCGCCCGGTACAGCGGAAGCGCCGCCGCGCTACGCCCGGTGCCCTCATGGGCCCGCGCCAGCCAGTAGCGCAGCTCCTTGCGCTGCGGTTGCTCGCTGCGGCAGCGCATCAGGGCGGCGGACAGCAGTGGCTCCGCATGCCCGTACATCTCCAGGCGCACCCGTGCCATCCCGCCGAAGAGCCCGGCCTCGATGCCGAGCAGTGGATCGTCGACCAGCTGCTCCGTGGTGCGTACGAGCTGCTCCCAGTCCTTGACCAGGTAGGCGCGGCAGGCGTGGAGGAACCGCACATGCGGATCCGTGTCGATCGGGGGAAGGCCCGCCAACGCCCGGTCCAGCTCGGGTACGTGACGGCCGTCCAGCCAGTGCGAGGCGTGCGCGAGAAGCAGGTCGCGCGGGCTCTCGAGCACCGGTTGCACCCACCAGCCCAGCCAGTACCAGGAGTTGAGGGTGCGTCGATGGCGCGCCCGTTGCTCGCCGAACCGGTCTCGATGGCGGTACATGCGTAAGAGCGCGGTGGTGGTGTCGATCCGCAGGGCGTGCAGGCCGAGCCAGCCGTCCGCCATGCCGGGGTCGAAGCGCACCGCACTTCGGAATTCCTCTTCGGCCTGCGGGTACGCACCCATCGTGTAGGCGTCCACGCCGCGCAGCCACGCAAGGTCGGCGGGGGCTTGTGAGCCCTGCGTGCCGATGTCCATCAGGTCCCCCACAAACCGTGCCCCCAGAATGTCCCGCCCGCACAGCATGCCCATCGGAGCGTGCCGAATCACTGCGTCGGGGACGGGAATTGACCGCACCGAGATGCATCGTACCTGTACAGGGAGTGAGCAGCGAAGGGCGTAACCGGCGCATCGGAGTCGTGACCCAGTGTGAGCGGAACGCGTCACCGGGCGGCCGGAAACGGCTGCCCGAGGGCAGAACGAAGCCCCCGATCACGGGGGAACAACCGGGGGCTCCGCGTCTGTGAGGGCTCCGAAAAGCCGCACATCGAGAACGTAAGACCTGTACGGCCCCTCGGTCAAGCCGAGTTGGGGCACGCCGGGAGCGAATTCCGACTGCTCGGTATGGCGACCCTCAACCTTCACTGTGCGTGATGATGTGACGCGTTCCCGCTGTCGCGTGAGGCGCTTCCAGCCACGCGTACCCCTCGGGCAACTGCCGTATCACCGCATCCGCGAAGGGGTACGAGGGGTCGTGGGCGAAGTGCTCGAGTTCCGCGACGGTCCATCCGTCCCAGAATTCCGAGAGCGCGGGGCCGTCGCGACGGCGGCCCCGCTCCCAGGACCTGCCGCTGTCCCCTTCGAGCCACAGCAGCTCCGCCAGGAAGGGGCGCACCGCGCTCCGGCCCGCGCCCACCCCCTCGATCAGCATCACCGGGGCGGGCGGCAGTGCCCGCTGCGGCCCGAAGCACCGGCCTGTCCAGTCGTACGGGGCGTAGTGCGCCGTCTCTCCGCGCGAGAGCGGGCCGAGGACCTGCGCCCGCAGCCGGCCGGTCCAGGCGAAGAGCTCGCCATGGGTGGCGAGGTCGTCCAGATGCAGCACGGGGGCGTCGTCCAGGGCTGCGGCCAGCCGGCCCGCGAAGGTCGTCTTGCCCGAGCCCGCGTGTCCGTCGACCGCGATCAGCCGCACCGGCCCGCAGGACGGGGCCAGGGAGCGCAGGCGGCGGGCGTGGTCCGCCAGGTCGTTCATGTCTCCAGCCTAAGGGCTGTCCCGCACCCCGGCCGGAGCCCTCGCAGGTCACGCCAGTGGACCAGACCAATATTGATCACGCGACGCGGCGCGAATCGCTGGCCGGATCCGGTCCGGACCCGCAATAGTTGGCGCACCGCTCGGCATCCGCAGCCCCATATCCGCTCACGACAGGGGGTCTCGCCCATGACCAGACCGACTTCACGCAGAACCGTGCTGACCGCCGCGCTCGCGGCCGGCGCAGGCGCGGTGTCCGCCGCAGGCTCCGCCGCAGCCGCTCCCGCCCGCACCTCTCCCACCCCGGCGGTCGCCTCGCTCGTCGACAACCGTTTCTGGAACACCTACACCGACTGGCGCTTCGGTACCTCCGAGGGCACACGCGCCGTCGCCGGCCGCAGGCCGGGTCTCGTGATCTCGACCCCCGCCGGGACCACCGACTACGCCGACCCGCACACGGGGAGGACCACCACCTGGGAGTACGCGACCTGGACCTCACCCGTCCACCGCTCCACGGTGCCGGCCACCGAGGTGATCGCCTCGTGGAACGCCCGCACCCCGGCCGGTACATGGATCCAGATCGAGCTGCGCGGCCGGTACTCCGACGGGACCGACACCCCCTGGTACGTGATGGGCCGCTGGGCCTCCGGCGACGCGGACATCCGCCGGACCTCCGTCGACGACCAGACCGACGACAGGAGCACGGTCTGGACCGACACCTTCTCGGTGGACGACGCCGCGAGCGGGCTGCGGCTGGTCTCGTACCGGCTGCGGCTCACCCTCCACCGGACCCCGGGCAGCCGTCTCACCCCCACGGTCCACCGCGTCGGCGCGATGGCCTCGGACGTCCCGGACCGCTTCACCGTCCCGGCCGCCGCGCCGGGGCTCGTCCGCGAACTGCCGGTGCCCCGCTACTCGCAGAACGTCCACGTGGGGCAGTACCCCGAGTACGACAACGGTGGCGAGGCCTGGTGCAGCCCGACCTCCTCGCAGATGATCATCGAGTACTGGGGGCGCAAGCCCACCGCGGACGAGCTGTCCTGGGTCAAGCCGGGGCTCGCCGACCCCCAGGTCTGCCACGCGGCCCGCTACACCTTCGACTACCAGTACGAGGGCTGTGGCAACTGGCCCTTCAACGCCGCATACGCGGCCACGTACAAGGACATGAACGCGGTCGTCACCCGGCTCGGGTCGCTGGGCGATCTGGAGAAGCTGGTCGGTGCGGGCGTGCCGGTCATAACGTCCCAGTCGTTCCTCGAGACGGAGCTGACCGGGGCGGGCTACGGCACCTCCGGCCATCTGATGACCGTCATCGGCTTCACGGCCGACGGCGATGTGATCGCCAATGACCCCGCCTCGCCGGACAACGGGGCCGTGCGGCGCGTCTACCTTCGGCGAGAGTGGGAGAACATCTGGCTGAGGACGAAGCGCTACGACGCGAACGGCGCGGTCAGGAGCGGTACGGGCGGGGTCTGCTACGTCTACTGGCCGACGGACCCGACACCGGGTCAGCAGCGGGTTCTGAGGTCGCTGGGCCTGGCCTGAGCGGGGAACCCCACGGCCGCCTCGACGACCTGACGGCAGTGCTCCCGGCCGTCCTGGGCGAGGTGGCCGTACGGGGTCCACCGTGACGTCGACCCGGCGAAGTCCCAGGCGTTGATGTCGACTGGGGCCCGCTGGGTGCCGGCTCGGCCGGATGCACCCAGCGGTTGCGACGCGGGCCGATCGCTCTCGTCAGTAGCCGACCGAGAAGGTGGCGTCCGCCCTGTCGGTGGCGGTCACGACAGGGTCTATCCGCAGGGTGTAGTCGGAGTGCCGGACGTAGCGGGTCGGGTTGTTGTGTGAACGGAAGGACGCCCAGGAGGCATCGGCGAGGCCGGCGACCCGGTGGAAGGTCGCGTCCGCTGCGAATCCGGCCGTGCCGTCACTCTCGTCGAGGCGCAGCGCGTAGTTGAAGTGACGCAGGTAGCGGGTCGGGTAGTTGACCGACTGGAAGGACACTCCGGAAGCGTCGGCGAGGCCGGGTACCAGCTTCCACTGCGAGTCGGGGTACGGGTCGAACGGGTAGGTGTCCAACCGCGCGATCAGGTTGGCGTGGCGTACGTACCGGTCCGGGAAGTTGTAGGACTTGAGCCGGTTCCAGGCGGGTGCTCCCCACCGCGTCACGAGATTGCTGTGCTGGCCGGCGGTGATGGCGGCGATGGTGCAGTGTTTGGCGTTGAGGGGGTGGGTGTAGAGCCGCTGGTCGACGGGGGTCCAGCTGCCGGCGGCGAGATCGTTCGTCTGCCAGGCGTAGAGGACGCCGTTCGGCGTGTACGTGTCGCCCCACAGGTACCAGGTGTTCGAGGTCAGGGACTTCACCAGGGTGGGCGCCTCGGTGCCACCGTGGGCGAGCGAGGTGCCGAAGGGAACGAAGCTTCCCGGGTTCAGCGACGTGGACCGAGCCCCGGTCAGACCGCCGGTGGCGCTGTTCTTGAAGAACAGGTAGTTGACGCCGTTCACCCCCACCGCCATGTCCCCGTCGATGACGTCGTATCCCGGGTCGAAGAAGACCTGCGGTGCGGAGACCGTCAGGAAATCCGTCGTGTAGTTGACCATGATGACGCTGTGCCCGGTCGAGTTCACCGACGAGTAGATGAGGGCGTACTGGCCCCGGGAGGCGTCCCAGAAGGCTTCCGGGGCCCAGCTGTGGGTGGCCATGCCGTGCAGCTTCGGGCGCCGGTAGTTGGTGAAGGTGCGCAGGTCGGCGGAGTCCCAGACATGGATGTACTGGCTGTTGTAGCCCCAGTCGGTGCCTTTCAGATCGGTGGCGAGAACCACGAAGGCGCCGTCCTGCTTACGCAGGATGAACGGGTCGCGCAAGCCGCCGGCGCCCGCGGTGGGGGTGACCACCGGTGCGTTCTGGTTCAGCGGCATCCAATTCAGGGAGTCGGTGCTGACAGCCAGGTGGAGGCCGTAGTCGTTTCCGTTGTTCAGTGGTGATTCGGTGAAATAGCCCATGACGTATGCAGAATCGGCGGCGTGAGCTGTCCGGGCCCCTAGGGACACATCGGCGGCCAGAGCCACAGAAGTGGCTGCGGCGGCGCCGAGAAATGAACGGCGCGAAAGGGCTCGGGGGCGGGTGGGAATGCTCATCGGAACTCCGGTTTCTCGCTGGAGGCAGGGGTCTGGGGCGAGCTGAGGGAGTGCAGGTGCGGAGTGCGAAGTGACATATTGGTCGCGTGTTCGGCATCTCGAACCCAGTTCGGTTGGGCGGTCAGAAATTAGGGGCCCGCCGCTGCGACGTCAACGCCTGTGACGTAATTTCTTGCGCCTGCCGTTGCCGTCTCATCTGCTCCGCCCTCACGTCACCGAAAGGCGTCCTGGGAGTTGACTCCGCATTGCCCGGCACTTATGGTTCCGGCGACATCTGGCATGTGTTCGATATTCCGAACCTCGCGTGCCTCTCTTCACCTTTCCACGCAGAGGAAAGAAATAGCCCAAGGCAGGAACTGGCGTTTCCGTATTTCCGTACATGAGGCTCCTTCGAAGGTCTCTCAGGCCGGATCGGCTGCGTGTTCTCCCCGTTGGGCCCCCGCAGCCACGCTGCCGCGGGACAGGACCGCATCGGCAGGGTGGATCGAGAAGTGACTCGCCCGCCGCCGGTCGCGCCACGACCACAGCCTCTGCGCAGATGAGGGCCGGGGCGGGTCCCGCACCCGCCCCGGCCCCCTACTGACCGCACCGTTCTCGTCGCACGCCCCGATCAGGTCGTTCCCCTGCGCGACGGGGCGGCTCCGGCGGCGTCACAACCCCAGAGCAAGGCGGTGATATGCCTGGTTCCAGCGCAGTTCGCGCGTGAACTGCCGCACGTTCGTCGCCCCGTCGATGACAGCGAGTTCCATGCGGAGCATCTCGGCCAGATCGTCCAGGTGCTCCGTGGTGAGCGCGGTGCTCAGCACGGTGTGGTGCGGGCCGCCGGCCGTGAGCCACGACTCGGTGGAGGTACGCAGGTCGGGGCGGGGCTGCCAGACGGCGCGGGCCACAGGAAGGGCGGGCAGGGGCTCGGCCGGGGACACGACGTCGATGTCGTTGGCGACCAGGCGGAAGCGGTCCCCGAGGTCGGCCAGACCTACAACGACGCCGGGGCCCGGGGCGGCGTCGAACACCAGACGTACGGGGTCCTCGCGGCCGCCGATGCCCAGCGGATGGATCTCACAGCTGGGAGTGCCGGTCGCGATCGTCGGGCAGACCTCGAGCATGTGCGCGCCCAGGATGACTTCGTTGCCGGGCGTGAGGTCGTACGTGTAGTCCTCCATGAAGGACGTTCCGCCGGGGAGGCCCGCGGCGGCGACCTTGAGGGCGCGCAGCAGCACGGCGGTCTTCCAGTCGCCCTCGCCTCCGAAGCCGTAGCCCCGGGACATGAGGCGTTGCACGGCAAGACCCGGGAGCTGGCGCAAGCCGCCGAGGTCCTCGAAGTTGGTGGTGAAGGCCTCGAACCCGCCCTCGTCGAGGAAGGTGTTCAGACCCACCTCGATACGGGCCGCGTAGCGGAGCGACTCGTGCCGTTCGCCCCCGGTGCGCAGCTCCGGTGCGAGGTGATAGGTGTCGTCGTACTCCTTGACCAGGGCGCTGACCACTGATTCGTCCGCGCTGTCGACCACGTCGACGAGGTCGTTGACGCCATAGGTGTTGACGGACACCCCGAAGCGGAGCTGCGCCTCGACCTTGTCGCCCTCGGTGACGGCCACGTCGCGCATGTTGTCGCCGAAGCGGGCGACCTTGAGCGTGGCGAGTTCGGAGCGGGCGGCTGCGGCACGGGCCCAGGTCGTGACCCGGGCGACCGTCAGGGGATCGGTGACATGGCCGGCCACGGTCTTGCGGGCCACCCCGAGGCGGGACTGGATGTGCCCGAACTCGCGGTCGCCGTGGGCGGCTTGGTTGAGATTCATGAAGTCCATGTCGATGGTGGCCCAGGGCAGGGCGACGTTCGACTGGGTGTGGAGGTGGAGCAGGGGCTTGCGCAGGGCGTCCAGGCCGGAGATCCACATCTTCGCGGGGGAGAAGGTGTGCATCCAGGCGATGAGGCCCACGCAGCGATCGTCACTGTTCGCCTCGAGACACATGCGCCGGATCGAGGAGGCCTCCGTCAGCACGGGCTTCCACACGATGCGCGCCGGGAGGTCGCTCGCGTCGGCGAGAGCAGCGGCGATCTGCCCGGACTGCTCGGCCACCTGGTGCAGGGTCTCCTCGCCGTAGAGGCCCTGGCTGCCGGTGAGGAACCAGATCTCGTGGATGGATGATGCGGGGCTGGACACGGGAGCTCCTGGAGGTAGTCGTGTACGTGGTGGGGCCGCGCGCAGAGCGTTGCGGGCGTCGTGGCCGTTGTCAGAGGGAGGCGATCGCGTTGTTCCGTACGTTCCTCAGGCGGTGCAGGAGGTCGCCGGTGCCGAAGTGGTCGTGCAGCAGCCGGTATTCGGCGAACAGCGCGTCGTAGGCGTCGGCGCGCGCGGAGTCGGGCGTGAAGGCGTCGCGCTTCAGGCTGCCCATGGCGGCTGTCGCGGTACGCACGTCAGGGTGCGCTCCCGCGGCGACGGCGGCGTGGATGGCCGAGCCGAGTGCCGGTCCCTGCTGGGAGGCCGCGAGGGAGACAGGACGGCGCAGTACGTCGGAGTAGATCTGCATGAGCAGTTGGTTCTTGGCCAGTCCGCCGGCCACGATGAACTCGTTGACCGGGACGCCGCCGCTCTCCAGCGTCTCCACGATGACGCGGGTGCCGAAGGCGGTGGCTTCCAGGAGCGCGCGGTAGACGTCTTCGGGCCGGGTGGCCAGGGTGAGTCCCACGATGACACCGGAGAGGTGGTGGTCGACGAGCACCGAACGGTTGCCGTTCATCCAGTCCAGGGCCACCAGCCCATGGCCCCCGACCGGCTGCCGAGCCGCTTTGCGGGTCAGCAGGGTGTGCAGATCCTCGCCCAGGGACGCCGCCTCTTCGAGGTACTCCGCCGGGACGCCCTGGCGAAGGGCCCAGGCGAAGATGTCGCCGACCGCGCTCTGCCCCGCCTCGTAGCCGTAGGTGCCCTCCACGATGCCTCCGGCGACGACACCGCAGATCCCGGGGACGTCGGCCAGCACGGGAGCATTGACGACATGGCAGGTGGAGGTGCCCATGATGGCCAGCAGACGGCCGTCCTCCACGGCTTGGGCGGCCGCCGCGGTCACATGGGCGTCGACGTTGCCGGCCGCGACGGCGATACCGGCGGGAAGACCGGTCCAGTCGGCAGCCCTGGCGGACAGTGATCCCACACGGGAGCCGAGTGCGGACAGAGGGAACTCGAGCCGGGTCCGGGCGAAGTCCGAGAAGCGTGGGTCCAGGCCGGCCAGGTACTGCTCGCCGGGGTAGGAGCCGTCCTGGTAGATGCCCTTGTACCCGGCGGTGCAGGCGTTCCGCGACTCCGCACCGGTGAGCTGCCACACGATCCAGTCCGCCGCCTCGATCCAGCGGGCACACGAGTCGTACACCTGCGGGTCCTCCTCCAGGACCTGCAGGGCCTTGGCGAACTGCCATTCGGCCGAGATCTTGCCGCCGTACCGCGAGATCCACTGCTCGCCCCGTGCGTGAGCGAGATCGTTGATGCGGTCGGCCTGTCCCTGTGCGGCGTGGTGCTTCCACAGCTTCGGCCAGGCGTGAGGGCGGTCGGCGAGCCCCGTCTCGGCCAACGGGGTCCCGTCCGCAAGCGTGGGAAGCACGGTGCAGGCGGTGAAGTCGGTGGCGATGCCGATGACCGAGACGGGATCGACGCCTGCCGCCGCGACAGCCGCCGGCACGGCGTGGCGCAGGACGTCGACCCAGTCCTGGGGGTGCTGCAGGGCCCAGTCGGGCGGCAGTGATGCGCCGGTGCCGGGCAGATTCCGGTCGATCACCCCGTGCGGATAGTCGTGTACCGCGGTGGCCAGCTCCGCTCCGTCCCGCACGCGCACCACCACGGCGCGGCCCGACAGAGTGCCGAAGTCGACTCCCACGGTGTACTGCTCGGAGCTCTCGGAGCTCTCGGAGCTCTCGGAGCCCTCGGAACGCGGGGGTACGGGGGACGCGGGGGGATGGGGTGACGTCACCAGGGGTGCCTTTCGAGGAAGTTGTTCAACAGCAAGCGGCCGGCAGGAGGGCGGCGACTCGTGTGGGCCCAGGGAGCGGGCTTGCTCGACACTCGAAGTGTGAGCGCTAACAATCGTGAAATCAAGAGTCGCGCGCTGCCGGCGCCTCTCGCGCGGGAGGTGACCGTGCGTGCCGCCGGTCGAGACGTGGGGCAAATGTTGTCCGGTTATGGGTAAATGGTGCTGATCTGCTCGGCAGTTCCATGTCCTGTGTGCGTCACGGCGAGCCTTGTGGCGGTGCAGTTGCCGACGGAGAGGAGGTCGGTCGACCCGAGGCATGGAGCAAGATAACGGAAAAGTAACGCGCGTCAAGGGATTGAGATGTTGAGCTGTTAGCGCTCACAATGCTGCGGCACCCACCCTTCGAGGCGGGCCTGTCGGTACTCGTTCCTGCTGCCGGCTCCACTGCTCGAACAGGGCTCAACTCGCCTGCGGAGACCGCCTCGTGGTCGCGCCGACGTGAATTTCGTGTATCCCGAAAGGACACCCATCATGGCTCGCAGAGCTGCCTTTGCCGTCAGCATCGCCCTCATCGCGTCCTCGGCGCTGACCGCCTGCTCCACGGAGAACCCCGCATCCGGATCCGCGGGCGCCGGCGGGGGCGGCTCCGACGGCAAGATCGTGCTCGGCTTCGCCCAGGTCGGCGCCGAGAGCGGGTGGCGTACCGCCAACACCAAGTCCGTCCAGGAGGCGGCGAAGAAGGCCGGCATCACCCTCAAGTTCTCCGACGCGCAGCAGAAGCAGGAGAACCAGATCAAGGCGATCCGCACCTTCATCCAGCAGAAGGTCGACGTCATCGCCTTCTCGCCGGTGGTGGAGTCCGGCTGGGACACCGTCCTGAAGGAGGCCAAGGACGCCGGCATCCCGGTGATCCTCACCGACCGTGCGGTGGACAGCAAGGACTCCTCGCTCTACAAGTCCTTCCTGGGCTCGGACTTCGTCAAGGAGGGCAAGTCCGCCGGTGAGTGGCTGACGGCGGAGTACGAGGGCAAGGACGCGCCGGTCAACATCGTCGAACTCCAGGGCACCACCGGCTCGGCGCCGGCCAACGACCGCAAGGCCGGCTTCGCCGACGTCATCAAGGGCGACGACAAGTTCAAGATCACCGCCTCGCAGACCGGCGAGTTCACCCGCGCCAAGGGCAAGGAGGTCATGCAGGCCTTCCTGAAGTCCCAGAAGGACATCGACGTCCTCTACGCCCACAACGACGACATGGCACTCGGCGCGATCCAGGCGATCGAGGAAGCGGGCAAGAAGCCGGGCACCGACATCAAGATCATCTCGGTGGACGGGATCAAGGACGCCTTCGTCGCGATGGCCGCAGGCAAGATCAACGTCGTCGTCGAGTGCAACCCGTTGCTCGGTGACCAGCTGATGGAGCTGACCAAGAAGGTCGCAGCGGGGGAGGACGTGCCGGCCCGCGTGGAGACCGAGGAGGGAGTCTTCCCCCAGGCCGAGGCCGAGGCCGCACTGCCGACCCGTAAGTACTGACGCACGTCCGACCGGCACGGAGGAGGCCCCGACGCGGTGCGCCTCCTTCGGCCACACCTCATGAGAGGAGGGCGGATGGCAGCCCCAACCACCCCCCAGGCAGAGACGGCCGACCAGCGACGGCCGGTTCTGGAAGCCCACGGAATCCGCAAGCAATTCCCGGGTGTGCTCGCCCTGGACGGGGTAGCCCTGCGGCTCTACCCCGGAGAGGTTCACGCCCTGATGGGTGAGAACGGCGCGGGGAAGTCCACTCTGATCAAGGTTCTCACCGGCGTGCACCCGGCCGACGAAGGCACCATTCTCGTCGGCGGACGGCCGCAGGAGTTCGGCGACCCCCTCCAGGCCCAGCGTGCGGGCATCAGCACGGTCTACCAGGAAGTCAACCTCTGCTCGAACATCTCCGTCGCGGAGAACATCCTCATCGGCCGGGAACCCCGCAGGTTCGGTCTCATCCACTGGTCGGCGCTGCGGCAGCGGGCGAGGGAACTCCTGACGGAACTGGACCTCGACCTGGAAGTCACCAGTCCGCTGAGCACGCACTCCCTTGCCGTACAGCAACTGGTCGCCATCGTCCGGGCCGTGGACGTCTCGGCCAAGGTTCTCGTGCTGGACGAACCCACCTCCAGCCTCGACCGGGAGGAAGTCGCGCAGCTGTTCACGCTGGTACGCCGCCTGCGGGACCGCGGTGTGGCCATTCTGTTCGTCACCCACTTCCTCGATCAGGTCTTCGACATCTGCGACCGCGTCACGATCCTGCGCAACGGCCGCCTGGAGGGTGAGTACCCCATCGAGGAACTCACCCCTGTCTCCTTGGTGCAGCGCATGATCGGCGGGGCGTTGGCCACACTCGACCAGCTCTCGGACGAAGCCCACCGAGAAGCCTCCGAACGTGCCGGCGGCGAGCCGTTCCTCCGGGCGCGGCAGCTGACGCGCACCGGATTCATCGAACCGTACGACCTGGACATCCGTCCCGGAGAGGTCATCGGCCTGGCCGGGCTCCTCGGCTCCGGCCGAACGGAGGCCGCCCGCCTGCTGTTCGGCGCGGACAGCGCGGACGCCGGCGAGCTGAGTGTGGAAGGCGAGACGGTCTCGTTCCGCACCCCGCGCAACGCCATCGCCCACCGGATCGCGTTCTGCTCGGAGAACCGCAAGTCCGAGGGGCTCGTGGGTGAACTGACCGTCCGCGAGAACATCGTGCTCGCATTGCAGGCCGCCCGTGGCTGGACCAAGCCCCTGTCCCGGGCCAGGCAGGACGAGCTGGCGCGGCACTGGATCGACGCCCTGGACATCCGTCCCGCCGCCCCCGAGGCCCAGGTGCGCCATCTCAGCGGAGGCAACCAGCAGAAGGTCCTGCTGGCTCGCTGGCTGCTGACGGACCCCAGACTGCTGATCCTCGACGAACCCACCCGGGGCATCGACATCGGGGCCAAGGCCGAGATCCAGAAGCTCGTGGCCCGCCTCGCGGCCGATGGCACCGCCGTGCTGTTCATCTCCGCGGAGATCGAGGAGGTCCTGCGCCTCAGCCACCGCATCGCCGTGCTGCGGGACCACCGCATGGTCGCCACCCTCACGAACGACGACAGCGTCACACCCGAACGCATTCTGGCCACCATCGCCACCGGAGCGCATTCATGACCCCGCAGCCTGCCAAGGCCACAGCGGCCGACGGCCTCCGGAAGCGGCTGGCCGGCCACCGACTCCTGTGGCCCTCGCTCATCCTGCTCGCCCTGTTGCTCGGCAACCTCGCCTTCACGCACGACTTCCTCGCCGTGCGCGTACGCAACGACCACCTCTACGGCAGCCTCATCGACATCGTGCAGTTCGGCGCTCCCCTCATCCTGGTGTCGCTCGGCATGACGCTCGTCATCGCCACTCGTGGTATCGACCTCTCCGTCGGTTCCACCGTCGCCATCGCCGGCGCGCTCGCCTGCCAGCACATCGCAACCTCCGAACATCCCGGCAGTGTCGGCACCATGGCCACGGCAGTCGTCATCGCGCTGTGTGTGGCGTCGGTACTCGGCCTGGCGAACGGGCTGCTCGTCTCACGGCTCGGAGTACAGCCCATCGTGGCCACCCTCATCCTGATGGTGGCCGGCCGCGGCGTCGCCCAGCTGATCACCGACGGTCAGATCATCACGGTGACCAGCAGCCCCTACAAGATGATCGGCGGGGGCTACTGGCTCATGTTCCCCTTCGCCGTGCTCCTTGCGGCGGCCGTCGTCGCGCTCACCTCGGCCATCACGCGGCGCAGCGCACTGGGCCTGCTGATCGAGTCGGTGGGCGGCAACCCCACAGCGAGCCGCCTGGTCGGCATCCGCGCAGCCGGTGTCCTCACCGTGGTCTACGTCTTCAGCGCCCTGTGCGCCGCCATCGCCGGCTTGATGATCAGCTCCAACGTCTCCAGCGCAGACGGCAACAACGCCGGACTGTGGATCGAGCTCGACGCGATCCTCGCCGTCGTCGTGGGGGGCACGGCGCTCACCGGCGGGCGCTTCTCCATCGGCGGCACCGTCCTGGGTGCGTTGATCATCCAGACGCTCTCGACCACCGTGTACACCCTGGGCGTTCCGCCCGAGGTCACACTCGTCTTCAAGGCAGTCGTCGTCATCGTCGTCTGCCTCGTGCAGTCCCCGGTATTCCGGGCCAAGGCACTGCGCCGCCGCAGAAGAACGGCGCCCCCCGGATCACACACCACGGCGGGCGAGACCCCGCGGCAGCAGGAGGTACGTGCATGAGCACCGGCATCGCGGGGGCCGCCGCGACCCTCACCCGGCCCTTCCGTGCGACCGCCTCGGCGCGCAGTCGCGCCCGTATCCCCCTGATGGTCACCGCCGTCCTGCTGGTGGCGATGTTCGCCGTGGGCTCGGTGCGCTACGACGGGTTCTTCTCGGCACAGGTCCTGCTCAACCTCCTGATCGACAACGGCTTCCTCCTGGTCGTCGCCGTCGGCGTCACCTTCGTCATCCTCACCGGTGGCATCGACCTCTCCGTCGGTTCGGTCGTCGCCCTGTCGACGATGCTCACCGCCTGGCTGGTCGAACAGCACCAATGGCCGCTGGTCTCCGTCATCCCTCTGGTGCTGCTGGTGGGAGGGGCAGGGGGATCCCTGATGGGCTGGATCATCCACACCTTCGAGATCCAGCCGTTCATCGTCACCCTCGCCGGCATGTTCCTGGCCAGGGGCCTGTGCTACACCATCAGCACCGAGTCCATCTCGATCAGCGACCCCACCACGGTGCAGATCGCGCAGACGCGTCTCTACGCACCCGGGGGACTCTTCGTCTCCATATCCGTGGTCATCGCGCTGGCGGTGGTGGTGGCCGCCTTCGTGACCCTCCACCACTCCCGGTTCGGCCGCAACGTCCACGCTCTGGGCGGCAACGAGAACTCAGCCCGCCTGATGGGTCTGCCGGTCGGCACGACGAAGGTCGCGGTCTACGCGATCAGCGGTCTGTGCTCCGCACTCGGTGGCGTGCTGCTGACCTTCTACATGCTCTCCGGCTACGCCCTGCACGCCATGGGCCTGGAGCTCGACGCCATAGCCGCCACCGTCATCGGCGGCACCCTCCTGACGGGAGGTTCGGGGTTCGTCCTGGGCACGGCCATGGGCGTTCTCGTCCTGGGCATGATCCAGACGGTCATCAACTTCCAGGGCACGCTCAGCTCCTGGTGGACCCGCATCGTCATCGGGGCCCTGCTGCTCGTCTTCATCGTGCTGCAGCGCCTGATGAGTGGTCGTCGCCCCGCCGCCGACTGACGCCTCGCACGTCTCTCCTCCCACCGGTCGGCCCGCCCGTGCAGCCCGGGCAGCGGCCGCCCGCCCCCTGCCCGGTACCGCTACCGGGTACGCCACACGTCCAAGGGAACACAGACCATGGGACATCCACAGGAATCAGTGGGCGGACTGCCCCGGCCGAAGACGGGCGAGCCCTCCGGGCGGGTCCGTAGACCCTTCCCGTCGGCGGACGTCGGGACGGGCGACCGGTGGGTCTTCGGATTCCCCGGCCGGGCACGCGCGGAAGTCCACACACGCGGCGCCCGCCTGCACTCCCTTGTCGTACCCGACAGGTGGGGCCGCCTCGCGGATGTCGTCCTCTCCCCCCGGGAAGCAGGGGCGCTCCAGGGCGAGGCCCGCTACTTCGGTGCGACGGTGGGCCGCTACGCGAACCGCATCGCCCACGGCCGGCTCACCGTCGACGGGGTCACCCATCGCCTCGACACGCAGGACACCGGTCACAGCCTGCACGGCGGCCCCGACGGGTTCGATCAGCGGTCCTGGCGCTGCGAACCCTTTCACTCCGCCAACCGCACCGGCGTCAGGCTCTTCCTGCACAGCCCGGACGGGGACCAGGGGTTCCCGGGCGCCGTGAGCATCCGCGTGAGCTACACGCTGGACCGGGAGGACAACCTGACCCTGTCCTACCGGGCAGAGGCCGAAGCCCCGACCGTCGTCAACCTCTCCAACCACGCCTTCTGGAACCTCGAGGGAGAGGACCGCGGCAACATCCTGGCGCACCATCTCCAGATCGACGCACCGCTGTTCACCCCGGTCGATGCCGAACTCATCCCCGAAGGTCCTCATCGGCCGGTCAGCGACACACCGTTCGACCTGCGCCGTCCCCGGCGGCTGTCCGACGTCCTCACCCACACCGACGCCCAGCTCATCACCGCAGGAGGCGGGTTCGACCACAACTGGGTCCTCTACCCGGCGCGGCGCTCCCAGTTGCGCAGGGCGGCCGTTCTCCACGCTCCGGTGTCCGGACGGCGCCTCGAAGTCCGCACCACAGAGCCAGGCATGCAGGTGTACACCGGAAACGGCTTCTCCGGAGACGTCATCGGAAAGGGCGGCAGGCCGTACCGCGCCTATGCGGGGATAGCCCTGGAAACCCAGCACTTCCCGGATTCGCCCAATCGGGCAAGTGATCCGACCACCCTGCTGCGGCCCGGTGAGGTGTACCGGTCCACCACGGTACTGAGCTTCACGACGGACTGACCGGAGAACCCGCTGGTACCCGGCCCCGGATGAGGGTCGGGTCGTCGGCACGTCCTCCGGGAGAGCGGTCGAGGACGATCGCCCCGACGGCACCCCTCCCGGATTTCGGCAGCGGTGCGCTCCGGCCGTCCGCATCTGCGAGGTTGTCCGGTCGTGCGGGCGGCCATCCGTCCGAAGTCTGTCCGAGCCGTCAGGCTCGGCTTCGAAGGGCCCCTCGATGGCGTACGCACGCCCATTGACTTCGTTTCGACGCCGCCTCTAACGTACCGCCAACATCTCGAACGTCATTCGATATACCGAACAGATCGGGCCATGGTGATGATCGTCGCAAGACAAGGACTCCGGCACGGCAGCCGACCGCGCCGACCAGAAGAGGCTCTGCGGCACCACCAGCCCATGGACGGTGAATGATGAGTGCCGCGATCCTGGTCACCGGGCCGGGAGCGCACCAGGTGATATCGCAACCAGTCGTGTCGCCCGGCCCGGCCGAAGCGCTGGTCCGCGTACACAGCAACGGGCTCTGTCGAAGCGACACGGACATACTCCGCGGTGCGAGACCCGACGGCTATGTGCGGTATCCGCTCACGCCCGGCCATGAGTGGTCCGGAACCGTGGAGCGCGTGGGCAGCGGGGTGCCGGAAGGGCTCCTGGGCCGGAAGGTTGTCGGCGAGAGTGCCCGGGGATGCCAGATCTGCGAGCGGTGTCACCTGGGTGAGAGCACGCTGTGCGAGTCGGGGTACGAGGAGACGGGGTTCACCCAGCCCGGCGGCATGGCCGAAACGCTCGTGATTCCCGCACGGCACCTGCATGTGCTTCCGGACGACGCGGATCTTGCCGCGGCCGCCCTGCTCGAGCCGGCTGCCTGCGCGGTGGCCGCCGTGCTCAAGGCGCGGCCCCTCCCCCTGGAGAGCATCGCCGTGCTCGGCGACGGGGTGTTCGGGCTCCTCGTCGTCCAATTCCTGGTGGCGACCGGTGCGAAGCGGGTGACCGTGGTGGGTTCGGGTGCGGGCCGCGAGGACCTGGCCCTGGCTCTCGGCGCGCATGCCTACATCGCTCTCGGTGAGTCTCTGCCCCGGGAGTTCGACGTCGCCGTACACACCGTCGACGCGCACACCACCTCGCAGCAGGCGGTCGGAACACTCCGGAAGGGTGGTCGCCTGATCGGTACGAGTACGGGTCTGGGCCCGGACCTCCTCGATCCCGCCGAACTCATGAAGCGGCAACTGAATGTGCAGTGTGTCCTCGGAGCGACATCGGCGGCGTGGGTCCGCGCCGTGCGGGCCTTCACCTCGGGACGGCTCTCCACCCGCCCTCTGATCACGCACACCTTCGGCCTGGACGCCTATCAGCAAGCCATACAGCTCTCCGAATCGGTCGACCCCGGTGTCGGCAAGGTACTGCTCAGGCCCGGGGCGTGACGTACCGCGAACGCCTCTCGCTGCCGAGGAGTCCGACCGCGCTGTCGGAGCACGGGGATCGGCGGCAGGGGGTCGTCATTCCGCGTGCGGAATGTTCCGGCGCGCGGTGCTCGCACGCACGATGAGCTCCGGCGCGACGGTGAGGTGGGTCGACTCGCTGGTCCGGCCCTCGATGTGGTCCAGGAGCAGTGCGATGCTGCTTCGGCCCAGTGAGGTGAAGTCCTGACGGATCGTCGTGAGCGGGGGCGGGAAGAACTCCGCCTCGGGGATGTCGTCGAAGCCGGCGACCGCGACGTCCGTGGGTGTCTGCACGCCGGCTTCCCGAAATGCGCGCAGTACCCCGAGTGCCATCTGGTCGTTCGCGACGAACACGGCGGTCAGACCGTCCCCGCGTCCGGGTGAGGCCAGGACGTGGCCGGCGAGCTGCTGGCCTGCCCGGTACCCCGACATGGGACTCCAGTCGCCCCGGAGTGGCGGCGGTACCGTGGCGCCGGCGTCGCGCAGGGCGCTCTCCCATCCCGCGGTCCGCGCTTCGCTCTCCAGCCAGTCCTGAGGGCCTGCGACGTGCCACACGGTGGAGTGCCCGGTGGCGAGGAGATGCTCAGTGATCATCCGGGCGCCCAGGTGCTGGTCCAGGGACACCCCGGGCAGATCGAGGGTGTGGCCGCCTTCCACGGTGACGACAGGGCATGGGGTGTCGAGCGCCGCCAAGGCCTTCACGGCGTCACGCTGGGGGGTGATGGCGATGACACCCTCCACTCCCCAGGTCGTGAGGTGCTGCATGGCCTCCGTGAGCGCGGCCTGATTGGCCATGCGCAGGGTCACGGCCGAAGCGAGGTAACCGCGCTCCCGAGCCGCCTCCTGGACGCCCGACAGGGTGCTTGCGGGCCCGTGCAGGGTGGTGTTCACCGCGATGACACCGAGAGTGTGAGTGCGCCGGGTTGCCAGGGCGCGAGCCGCCGAGTTGCGGCGGTAACCCAGCTGCTCGATCACCTGTGTCACCGCGGCGCGGGTCTTGGCGCTCACGTTCGGATGACCACTGAGGACGCGGGAAACCGTCTGATGGGACACGTCCGCCGCGCGAGCGACGTCTGCCATCGTGGGGGCTCTCGCCACATCTGGGAGCTGGGTCAATCCTCTTCCTTCCTCGAGCGAGCGGCATGTCCAAGGTACCGCCCGGGGCCACGCCGGGGCGTGGGTGCCGACTTGCGTGATGACCCGTCCTTCTTGTGCGCGCGCACATTCTGCCCCATGCCTGGTACGGGGCGACAGGGAAGTTGGTGCACCAGAGGTCTTGAGTGTTGTGATGTTAGCGCTCACAATCTGATTGGCATAGAGCCGCTGCCCTCGCGGCCGACGCGCACCCATGCCCGACACACTCGACGTGCCGCAGCCTCCGCCGGCTCCGCTTCCGGAGAACTGCTGCCGACCCCAGAAGGCCCGGTGAACACGTAGTGAGCGAGACCACCATCAAGAAGCTCCGCCGCGAGGTACTGGCGGCCAACCTGCGGATCCCGGAGGCCGGGCTTGCGACGCTCACCTGGGGGAATGTGAGTGGAGTGGACCGTGACGCGGGTGTGTTCGTCATCAAGCCGTCCGGCGTCTCCTACACCGATCTCACCGAGGAAGATCTCGTGGTGGTGGCGCTGGAGGACGGCAGTGTCGTGGAAGGGAGCCTCAAGCCGTCCACCGACACCGAGACCCACCGCTGCCTCTACCGGGCCTTTCCCTCGGTGGGGGGAGTCACTCACACGCATTCGACCCACGCGGTCGCCTTCGCGCAGGCCCGGCGCCCCGTACCCGTCCTGGGTACGACACATGCGGACACGTTCAACGGGGCCATCCCCGTGACAGCGGATCTCACCGCCGAACAGTGCATGAAGGACTACGAGTACAACACCGGCCAGGTGATCGTCGCCCTGCTCGAAGGCGACCCCCGACGTGCCGAGGACGTCCCCGGGGCACTCGTTTCGCGTCACGGTCCCTTCACGTGGGGGGCCACCGCCACGGCTTCGCTCGAGAACGCCATCATCTGTGAGGCCGTAGCCGAGATGGCCCTGCACACGCTGGCGCTCCAGCCGGCACTCGAGGCCGTGTCGGCCCCACCGCAGCATCTCCTGGACAGGCACTTCACGCGGAAGCACGGACCGGACGCCTATTACGGCAACTCCGCTCATACGCCTGCCCGTTGACTGCGGCGTGCCGGGCAACAGCAGGTGTGTGCGGCTCGGGGGGCGCTCCTACGGCGTCGCCCACGGAGCTCGCCAGGGAAGGGTTCCGTCCGAGCGGGCCGCCGGGCGTGCCCGGCTGCGACGTCATGACTTCGGGTGGACGCGGACACGGAGGCGGCGGTAGGTGCCCGCTCTGCCGCCCGGACGCAGGCCTTCGAGACCGGTCGGCCTTCGGCGGCCCCACGAGGGGCCCATGCCCGAGCCCGCTTCGTCCGCCGACACGTACGGGGCGACGGGAGTGACCCGGTGCGCCGGGGCCGGGCCTCGGCCGGCCCTTCGGGTGCGGTCTGCGTCCTCTCGCCCGCAGTGCGGCATCACCCTCCGGGACTGCGGCGGTGGAGCCGGATGACCGGCTGGGACGACTCCATGATCACGCAGGGGACTTTCTTTCGGGGGAGCGTTCCCGGGAGTGATCCGTCAGCAGCACCTGCTGGTGTGACAATGGAGTACCGATCGCCGACGGCGACGCGGTGGTCGGCGGCCCGTCAGTACTCGCGGCTCGGCAGAGCCACCTCGGCCTCCTCCTGGGTGTAGACGTCCTCAACCGTCTCGACGCGCCGGGGAACCCTGCTCCCGGCTGCTACCTGCCGGACCAGGCGCATCAGTTGGTCGCCGAGCAGCGGATTGCACTCCACGATGACATTGATCTTCTTGGCCTTCATGGCCATGAAGGCATCCTTCGTGCCGTCGACCGAGATGATCTTGATGTCGGTCCCCGGTTCCATTCCGGCTTCCTCGATGGCCTCGATCGCACCCAGAGCCATGTCGTCATTGTGGGAGTACAGGACATCGGGGTTCCTGTGCGAATTCAGAATGGCCTGCATGACCTCCTTGCCCTTGGCGCGGGTGAAGTCACCCGACTGCGAAGCCACGATCCTGAACTTGGCGTCCAGCTTGATGGCCTCGGCGAAACCCGCTTCGCGGTCGTTCGCGGGAGCGGATCCGGTGGTGCCCTGGAGTTCGACGATGTCGACCGGGCCACTACGGTCCTCGTACTCCTTGACGAGCCAGACTCCCGCCTCCTCGCCCTCCTCGACGAAGTCCGAGCCGAGAAAGGACGTGTAGAGAGGGACATCCTCGGAGTCGACCGCACGGTCCGTGAGAATGACCGGAATCTTGGCGTCCTTCGCCTCGTTCAGTACCGCACCCCAGCCTGACTCCACGACCGGGGAGAAGGCGATGACGTCGACCTTCTGCTGGATGAATCCGCGGATCGCCTCGATCTGGTTCTCCTGCTTCTGCTGCGCATCGGAGAACTTGAGGGTGATGCCGGCCTTCTTCGCCGCCTCCTGAACGGACTTGGTGTTCGCCGTGCGCCAGCCGCTTTCCGAGCCGACCTGGGCGAATCCGAGCACCAGTTCGCCGTCCGAGTCCTCCCCGGACGACTGCTCGGTGGAGCAGGCGGTGAGCATCGAGCCTGCCAGAACGGCGGCGGCGAGAAGAGCTCTGCGCTTCATGGTCGTTGGGTCCTCTCGCATCTGCGGGTGGGCCCCGGAGCACGGTGAAGGCAGTGCACCGGGGTGGATGGGTCCCTGAGGGTGCGCCGTGGGAGGGCTCCGTGGCCGCCAGGGAGGCGAGGCGGGAGGTGGCCAGAGGCTGAGCGCGCATCATTGTTAGCGTTCACACATCGAGACTTCAAGGCCTCGGTGACGCGTTATCCATTCTTGACCCGTCGGGCCTTGAGGGGCTCATCATGCTTCCAGGCGGCCGGTATCCAGGGTGGAGGCGTAAGGCGTCGGAGGGCGGTGGGATGCCGGGCTCCGTGAGCGGAGACCGGGACCACGCTGGTTGATTCATCCCTAGATGCGATGAGTTGATACGCGGTGGACGCGACGGGCGGCCCTGAGGTCATCCGCCTCGGGGGTCGGCGTGACGCTGGAGCTCCACCAGGCCCGCAGAGCCGGTCGGGCGTAGGGGTGGAGTCGAACTTTGACAGAGCTCTTGACGCCCGGGCTGTTAGCGTTAACAATCTCGCAACCGATGGACCTCCTGGGTCGAACGGCAGGCGCTGCTCGTTGTCTCAGCCCACGGCACGGCAGGGCCCATGTCGTACGCCACCGCATGATCGCCCGCGGCCCCGGCCGGCGGGCGTGGGTCGGCCTTCGTCCACGCATGCCCAGCTGGTGCGCGAGGACGAAGGGGCGTCGGGGTGCAGCGACATGCGTAGGCCTGAAAGTTCATCCAGCTCAGCCCAGCCCGTCCCAGCCCGGCCCATCTCGGCTCAGCCCGGCCCAACGCACGTTTACCAGTGATGGCCGTCGGCCTCACTGTCGCCACATGAGGAGGACAGAGTGGGGTTCCGTAAGCTCTTCAGCGCTCTCGCGGTCGGGGTTGTCATGGTGGCAACCCTGCTGCTGCCCTCTCCCGCCCAGGCCGCCGCGCCGGACTCGCCGGCCGTCCCGTATTCCAACCCTTGGTGAATCAGCGGGCCGACCCGCATATCTTCAAACACACGGACGGGTTCTACTACTTCACCGCAACCGTCCCCGAGTACGACCGCATCGTCCTGCGCCGGGCCACAACCATCCAGGCACTCTCCACCGCCTCCGAAACGGTGATCTGGACGAAGCACGCGACCGGAGAGATGGGCGCACACATCTGGGCGCCGGAAATCCACTTCATCGACGGCAAGTGGTATGTCTACTTCGCTGCAGGACGCGCCGACGACGTGTGGAAGATCAGGATGCACGTCCTCGAGAGCTCTGCCGCGAACCCGCTGACCGGTGGATGGACCGAAAAGGGTCAGATCAAAACGCCGATGGACAGCTTCGCGCTGGATGCGACCACCTTCGTGGTGAACGGTTCCCGGTACCTCAGCTGGGCGCAGCAGGACCCGGGCATCAACAGCAACTCCAACCTCTACATCGCCAAGATGGTCAACCCGTGGACCATCAGCGGCACGCCTGTACGGCTGAGCGTGCCCACGTACGGCTGGGAGACCGCCGGCTATCGAGTCAACGAGGGTCCGGCGTTGATCCAGCACGGCGGCAAGGTCTTCATGACGTACTCCGCGTCTGCGACCGACAGCAACTACTGCCTCGGCATGCTCACCGCCTCGGCCACCGGAAATCTGCTCGATCCCGCGGCTTGGTCGAAGAGCGCCACTCCCGTCTTCGCCACCAACGCGGCCACCGGCCAGTACGGCCCGGGTCACAACTCCTTCACGACCTCGGAGGACAACAGGAGCGACGTACTCGTCTATCACGACCGCAACTACAAAGACATCGCCGGCGATCCGCTCAACGACCCCAACCGCAGGACGCGTGTCCAGAAGGTCTACTGGAACGCCGACGGCACACCCAATTTCGGGATTCCGGTCGCCGATGGTGTCACCCCCAAGCGTCTGTCCTCCTTCAATTTCCCGAACCATTACATCCGGCACTGGGAATTCCGCGGAAAGCTCGAGGCGAACGTCAGCAATCTCGCTGACTCGCAATTCCGCACCGTGAGTGGGCTCACCGGCAGCGGAACGGTCTCGCTGGAGTCCGCCAACTTCCCGGGCTACTACCTGCGCGCCAGGAACGGCGAGGTCTGGGTGGAGAAGAACGACGGCACCACGACCTTCGCCGACGGAGCGACCTTCTACCAGCGGCCCGGCCTCGCGGATGCGGCCGGTGGTGTCTCCTACGAGGCCTACCGGCTTCCGGGACAGTACGTCCGGCACTTCGGCTTCCTGCTGTACGTACAGAGCGTCGGTACGACGACCGCCAACCAGGACGCCACGTTCCGCCAGCAGTGACCACGCTTCCGTCGCAGGGCTTGCCGAGAGGGCTCCTCCTGCCCGAGCGATCTCGGCTGCGCAGCGCAGTCCGTCGTCCGCAACCTTCACACTCCCCCGAGGAGAAGATGTGCTGTTCGTCCATGAAGGAAGAGCCGTGGGGCGAGGAATTCTCCTCCTTCTCGCGTTCATCACCGCAATTGGCATGAGCCTGCCTAGCGCGAGCCCTGCTCAGGCGGCACCCGGCCCATCCTTCACCAACCCTGTGGTAAATGTTCCGAACAGCGCGGACCCGACGCTGGTCTTCCACGGCGGCTTCTACTACTACGTCGCCACGACATGGTCCTCCGACGTCGTCATGCGCCGGTCGACGACCGTCGCAGGTCTGCGCAACGCCCCGGAACAGGTGGTCTTCCGCACGGCCGGAACGGCGATGTGGGCACCCCACCTGGAGATGATCGGCGACCGCTGGTACCTGTACTACTCGGTCGAGCAGTCCGGTGGCCCCCGTCGGACGCACGCACTGGAGAGCGCCGGGACCGATCCGCTCGGGCCGTACACGGACCGAGGCATCATCCATCTGATGCCGGACAACGGGTGGGCGATCGATGCGAGCCCGCTGAGGCTCAACGGCGCTCTCTACATGACCTACTCCGCGTTCTCCCCGCAGGACGGTCTGCAGTCGCTCTACATCGCACCCCTGTCGAACCCTTGGACGGCCGGCGCCCACGGCACGCGGATATCGGCTCCGACCCTCGCGTGGGAACGGCAGGACGGAGCCGTCAACGAGGGGTCGTTCGCCCTGCAACGCAACGGCCGCACCTTCCTGACGTACTCGGCCAGCCACTGCAACGGCCCCCACTACAAGCTGGGCATGCTGGAGTACAGCGGTGGCGACCCGCTCGCCACCGCGTCCTGGGCCAAGTCGCCCCAGCCGATCTTCCAGCGCAACGACGCGGCCGGGGTGTTCGGGCCCGGGCACCATTCGTTCTTCACGTCCCCCGACGGCAGCGAGACCTGGATCGCCTACCACGCGAACTCCTCGGCGAGCCAGGGCTGCGGCACCACACGCACGACGCGGGTGCAGAAGATCTCCTGGAACGCCGATGGCACTCCGAACCTGGGCACCCCGGTCTCGACGTCGACCGTCCTCCAGGGCCCGTCGGGCGAGGCCGGCGCCGCCCCCGCACCGGTGGCCCTCCGCAACCGGCACAGCGGCCTGTGCCTGGACGACTACGACTGGGCCACCACGCCAGGAGCGGAGGTGCGCCAGTGGACATGCAACGGCGCCGCGGTCCAGAACTGGACCCTGACACCCACGGAGAACGGGTACTACCGGATCCGCAACGGGCACAGCGGGCTCTGCCTGGACAACAAGGACTTCGCGACCGCGCCCGGATCCGTCGTTCAGCAGTGGACGTGCAATGGCGCGACAGTGCAGCAATGGCGGCCGGTTCCGGTGGGGGAAGGGTATTCCACCCTCGTCAACCGGCACAGCGGGCTGTGCCTCGACAACTACAACTGGGGTACCGCGCCGGGCGCCGAGGTCCGTCAATGGACCTGCAACAACAACAATGCCCAGCGATGGAGCATCACCTGATGCCCGTGCCCGCTCGCAGGGCACCTCGGCCATGAGGAGGAGGGCGGAAACGCCCGCTGCCCGAGACGAGGAATGCCCCGCCGGCCGGTGCGTCCGCGTCGGACCGGAGCGGGCCCGGAGTCGGTTCGGGTGCCGTGTGGTGTCCCGCACAGCCGGCACGCTCCCTCCGCTCCGGTCCCGTCCCGGATCCCTTACGGCAGAGGGGATCCGGGACAGCGGCCGGCCGCACGCCCGGTCCGCGGGCCGCGGCGGGAGTGATCCGGGTCTCTACCCGTGAGCCGGCCACGCTGGCACTGTGGTCGGGTCACGGGGGACGACCACTGCCGAACGACCGAGCGAGATGCCATGACCGCGACCGCAGCCGAGAACACGACCCGCGCCCGCCGCGCCCGCACGGGCGGCCCCCAGGACGGGCCGAAGGTGCTGGAGCACATCCTGGGCTGGACGCTCGTGGTCGTGCTCGCGATGTTCGTCACCCAGGCCGGACTCATGTGACGCCGGACGATCGCGGCGCGGGGGCACGTGCGAGAGGGGCGAGGCGCCCGCCCGGCCCCCCGCCCCTCGCCCGCCCTGTCGTGCGTGTACCCCGTCGCGGCTAGTTGATCGCCTTGATCAGCTCGCCGTTCGTGGTGTCACCGCTGAGCTCCCAGAAGAAGGTGCCTCCCAGGCCCTGCTGGTTCTTGTAGTCCATCTTCGTGGCGATGGTGGCCGGGGTGTCGTAGCTCCACCAGTCGGTGCCGCAGTGGGCGTACGCGGTCCCGGCGACCGTGCCCGTGGCCGGGCAGCTGTTCTTCAGGACCTTGTAGTCCTCCATGCCCGCCTCGTACGTCCCCGGGGCAGCCCCGGTGGCCGTGCCGCCGGGCTCCGACTGCGTGACGCCCGTCCAGCCGCGGCCGTAGAAGCCGATGCCCAGCAGCAGCTTCTCCGAGGGGACGCCCAGACCCTTGAGCTTGGATATGGCCGCGTCGCTGTCGAAGCCCTCCGTCGGGATGCCCGGGTAGGAGGTCAGCGGGGAATGCGGGGCGGTCGGCCCCTCGGCCGCGAACGCGCCGAAGAAGTCGTACGTCATCGGGTTGAACCAGTCGAGGTACTTCGCCGCACCGGCGTAGTCCGCGGCGTCGATCTTTCCGCCGTCCGAGCCGTCGGCCGTGATCGCCGAGGTGATCAGGTTGCCGGTGCCGAACTTGGTGCGCAGAGCGGACAGAAGGTTGCCGTAGGCGTCACGGCCGCTGGTGTCGCAGCTCAGGCCGCAGGCATTCGGGTACTCCCAGTCGATGTCGATGCCGTCGAAGACGTCGGCCCAGCGGGGGTCCTCGACCAGGTTGTAGCAGGACTCGGCGAAGGCGGCCGGATTCTGCGCGGCCTCACCGAAGCCGCCGGACCAGGTCCAGCCGCCGAAGGACCAGATGATCTTCAGGTCCGGGTGCAGCTTCTTCAGCTTGCGCAACTGGTTGAAATTGCCGCGCAGTTCCTGGTCCCAGGTGTCCGCGACGCCGTCGACGGACTGGTCGGCCGTGTACGCCTTCTCGTAGTCGGCGTAGCTGTCGCCGATGGTGCACTTGCCACCCTGGACATTGCCGAAGGCGTAGTTGATGTGCGTGAGCTTGTCGGCCGAGCCGGACGTCTCGATGTTCTTGACGTGGTAATCGCGCTCGTAGACACCCCAGTTGGTGAAGTATCCGACCACCTTGCCGCCGGCGGCGGCGGGGGCGGCCTCGGCGGCTGCCGGTGCGGGGGCGGCGGGGGCCGCACCCGCCGACGACGTCCCTGCTACGCCTAGGAGGGCGGCTCCGAGCGCGGCGGTGCAGACGGTCGCTGCGAGCGCCCGGAAGCGGGCGCGTGGACGGTGAAGTCCGGTCATTGTGGCTCCTCGTGGGGGAGGGCTTCTGTGTGGGGGTGCCGACCGAATCCATAGGTTTGGCATGGACGCGATCGGCAATGGGGGAAACCGTAGGTGGACTAGACCAGTTGGGTCAATGGTTCGGACCAATTTCCCTGATCAAGGACGCCGGGCGACCGGTGACGCAAGCGCTCCGATCGGGCATACTCAACGCGCCACAGCCGCTGGCCAGCGCCTCTCGTGATCCGAGCAGGCAGGATCGGCTGGGGAGTCATAGATTTCCGGGCATCGCCCGGGACCACCCGGCGGCGCCGCTCACACCCCGCGCGCGCGACCGCCGCAACGCCCGACAGGGAGGAGAGCGCCGTCATGTCCGACAGTGCCCCGCAGCCGGTGGAACGCCGCCTGCCCACCGAGGAGTCCCGGCAGCTCATCGAGCTCGTCCGCGACATCGTGTCCAAGGAGATCACTCCCAGGGCGGCGGAGGAGGAGGAAGCGGGCCATTTCCCGCGCGCGGTCTTCACCCTGCTCTCCGAGTCCGGACTGCTCGGCCTGCCGTACGACTCCGCACACGGCGGCGGTGACCAGCCGTACGAGGTGTACCTCCAGGTGCTCGAAGAGCTGGCCGCGGCCAGGCTCACCGTCGGACTCGGAGTCAGTGTCCACTCCCTCGCCTGCCACGCGCTCGCCGGATACGGCACCGAGGAGCAGCAGGCAACCCACCTCCCGGCGATGCTCTCGGGCGGTCTGCTGGGCGCCTACTGCCTCTCGGAGCCCGCCTCGGGCTCCGACGCGGCCTCGCTGCGCACGAAGGCGGTGCGGGACGGCGACGACTGGGTGCTGACCGGCACCAAGGCCTGGATCACGCACGGCGGCATCGCCGACTTCTACACGGTGCTGGCGAGGACCGGGGTGGAGGGTTCCCGCGGGATCACCGCGTTCCTCGTCCCGGGGGACGCGGAGGGGCTCACCGCGGCCGTACCCGAGAAGAAGATGGGCATGAAGGGCTCGCCGACCGCCCAGCTGCACTTCGACGGTGTGCGGATCTCCGGTGACCGCCGTATCGGCGACGAGGGGCAGGGCTTCGCCATCGCCCTGTCCGCGCTCGACTCGGGGCGGCTCGGGATCGCCGCCTGTGCCATCGGGGTCGCCCAGGCGGCCCTGGACGAGGCCGTCGGCTACGCGACGGGACGACGTCAGTTCGGCCGTCCCGTCGCGGACTTCCAGGGCCTGCGCTTCATGCTCGCCGACATGGCCACCCAGATCGAGGCCGGACGGGCGCTCTACCTGGAGGCGGCGCGCCTCCGTGACGCGGGCCTGCCGTTCTCCCGGCAGGCGGCGATGGCGAAGCTGTTCTGCACCGACGCGGCCATGAGGGTGACCACCGACGCGGTCCAGGTGCTCGGGGGCTACGGCTACACCCTCGACTTCCCCGTCGAGCGTCTGATGCGTGAGGCCAAGGTGCTGCAGATCGTCGAGGGCACCAATCAGATCCAGCGCATGGTCATCGCCCGCCATCTCGCGGGTCCCGAGACGCGCTGACCCGGACGGGCCGGTCCGACCACACCGGCGTCGTCATGATCCGGTTCCACTCCTGGTCCTGGCGGCCCGGCAGCGTCCGGCCCGTACCCTCCCAATGGTGCAGCATCGCCCGGTAGATGGGCGGGTCGGTCGTGTGCGGCACGGGCGGCTGTGCCGCCTCCCGGGGTGCCTGGCCGGGCTGAGGAACCGATTCTTCGGGCGTCGGAGCGGTCAGGCGGCGGCGAACCGGTCCGGCTGTCGAGTGCAGCATGCTCATACGCAAACAACGCCCCGGCAGGGCGGCGGGTCACCGTCCGGGCGATTCGTGCGCCCGTTCCTCGGGTGCACGGGCCCCGGAGGGCGCATGCGGGTGCCCCGGACGGTGTCCGGGCTGTACGGGCGCCGGAACCGGTCGGTGGAACTGTCCGCACCACGACGGCCCGCCGTCGTGGTGCGGCACAGATGTGCGACTCAGGGAACGTCAGGCGGCGCGACGCCGCATCTGCGGAACCTGCAGGGGGCGTGAGCCGGGGCCGCCGGCGTGCGAGAAGGGCTGCATCCGCCAGTCGAGCCCCTGAGGGAGTGTCAGCAGCAGGGCCGTCTCCTGCTCCTGGGCATCGAGGGACTCATCGGCCGGACGCGCGTCCGCGGCGGAGCGGCTCGTGCCCGAGCACACGGTGAGGACGAACGGATTCCACGGGGAGGGGCACAACGCGTGCTCGGGCAGGACGTCCTCGTCCGCCAGCAGGGCGATGGGCTGGGAGCAGTCCGGGCAGATCACCCGGTACATCTCGAATGTGTCGTACGCGTCGGGAGCGGTGTCCTCGTCGGAATCAACGGGCTCCGGTTCGGTACGTCCGGTGAGCTTCAGGCTCTGCATGGGTTGTTCCCCCCTCGGGTGGGCCGGCAAGGCGCCACGGCCTCGACCACAGCAAGCACTTCCCGTCGGGAGCGGGCGGTAACCGCGAGGCCGTCGGCTACCCACCCGTAAACTTGTGGCATTCGTCACATGCCCCCCGAACGTGCAGTTCCACAGGCTCCACGACTGTGCTTGGAG
Source organism: Streptomyces sp. NBC_00887 (assembly GCF_045207585.1). Lineage (NCBI taxonomy): Bacteria > Bacillati > Actinomycetota > Actinomycetes > Kitasatosporales > Streptomycetaceae > Streptomyces > Streptomyces sp. NBC_00887. Next base: position 1,279,156 of record NZ_CP108788.1, on the reverse strand, counting down.
GGACCTGGGGCCATAGGTTGATCCGCATGGAGGAGCTGGACCGTCAGATCGTGGAGTTGCTCGTCAAGGACGGGCGGATGAGCTACACCGACCTGGGCAAGGCCACGGGCCTGTCCACCTCGGCCGTTCATCAGCGTGTGCGCAGGCTGGAGCAGCGCGGGGTCATCCGGGGCTATGCCGCGGTCGTCGACCCCGAAGCCGTCGGCCTGCCCCTTACCGCGTTCATCTCGGTGAAGCCGTTCGACCCGAGCGCGCCCGACGACATCGCCGAACGCCTCGCCGGTGTCCCGGAGCTCGAGGCCTGCCACAGCGTCGCGGGCGACGAGAACTACATCCTCAAGGTGCGGGTCGCCACCCCCCTGGAGCTGGAGCACCTGCTGACCCGGATCCGCTCGCTGGCCGGTGTCTCCACCCGTACGACCGTCGTCCTCTCCACACCGTACGAGGCCCGCCCCCCGCGTATCTGAGGCGCGGTGCCCCGGCCCCCGCCCGGGAGCGGGCGGTGCTCGTCGGTGCGTGGGTGCCGGCCCCCCGTCGAGGGGGTGCAGCCCTCCGTCGAGGGGGGTGCGGACCGAAGCGGTCCGGGCAGGCGCGAGACTGGTGCCATGACCGAGAGCACCGCCTTTCAGGGCGACCACCGCACCGTGCTGCTGCGCGGTGGAGACGTCCACAGCCCCGCCGACCCGTTCGCGACCGCGATGGTCGTCGAACGCGGGCATGTCGCCTGGGTGGGGTCCGAGGGGGCCGCCGACGCCTTCGCGAGCGGCGTCGACGAGGTGATCGACCTGGAAGGGGCCCTGGTCACCCCGGCGTTCACCGACTCGCACGTCCACACCACGTCGACCGGACTCGCTCTCACCGGGCTGGACCTCTCGGGCGCGCGCACGCTCGCCGACGCCCTCCGGCTCGTGCGTGCGTACGTGAAGAGCCACCCGGGGGAGCGGGTCGTCCTCGGCCATGGCTGGGACGCGACGCGCTGGCCGGAACAGCGGCCCCCCTCGCGCCCCGAACTCGACGCGGCGGCCGGCGGCCGGCCGGTCTACCTGCCCCGTGTCGATGTGCACTCCGCGGTGGTCACCACCGCGCTCCTGGACCTCGTCCCGGGTGCCACCGAGCTCACCGGCTACCACCCCGACGGCCCTCTGGTCGGCGCCGCGCACCACGCGGTGCGCGCCGCGGCCCACGGCGCCGTCACACCGCAGCAGCGTGCCGAGGCCCAGCGTGCCGCGCTCGCGCAGGCGGCCTCGCTCGGCATCGGGACGGTGCACGAGTGCGCCGGCCCCGACATCTCGGACGAGGAGGACTTCACCGCTCTGCTGAAGATCGCCGCCGAACAGTCGGGCCCCCGGGTCTTCGGATACTGGGCCGAACGGATCGAGGACGCGAAGGGCGCCGCCCGGATCCGGGAGCTCGGAGCCGCCGGCGCGGCAGGGGACCTCTTCGTCGACGGGTCCCTGGGCTCGCACACCGCCTTCCTCCACGAGCCGTACGCCGACGCGCCGCACACCGGCACCGCCCATCTGGACGCGGCGCAGATCGCCGCGCATGTCACGGCCTGCACCGAGGCGGGACTGCAGGCGGGGTTCCACGCCATCGGCGACGCCGCGGTCTCCGCGGTCGTGGCGGGTGTACGGGCTGCCTCCGAGACTCTCGGACTGGCCCGGATCCGCGCCGCCAGGCACCGGGTGGAACATGCCGAGATGCTCACCCCCGAGACCATCGCGGCCTTTGCCGAGCTGGGGCTCACCGCATCCGTCCAGCCCGCCTTCGACGCCGCCTGGGGCGGCCCGGACGGCATGTACACCGGTCGGCTGGGTGCCGAGCGGGCCGGCACGCTCAATCCGTACGCGGCACTCCTGCGCGCAGGTGTGCCCCTCGCCTTCGGCTCGGACAGCCCGGTCACCCCTCTGGACCCGTGGGGGACCGTGCGCGCCGCTGCCTTCCACCGGACGGCGGGGCACCGCATCTCCGTACGGGCGGGCTTCACGGCACACACCCGCGGCGGCTGGCGGGCGGTCGGCCGCGACGACGCGGGAGTCCTCGTCCCCGGCGCGCCCGCCGACTACGCCGTGTGGCGTGCCGGTGAGCTGGTCGTTCAGGCCCCCGACGACAGGGTCTCCCGCTGGTCGACCGACCCCCGTTCCGGCACCCCTGGCCTGCCGGATCTCACTCCCGGGGGTGAGCTTCCCGTATGCCTGCGCACCGTGGTTTTCGGACAAACTGTCTACGTACGGCCGAACGAGTGACGTCGTGACATTTCGTACCGCCGATCGAAGTTGCGCGCACTCTGCCGCGACCTGCGGACCCTTGGCACTGGCCAGGCGCTTTAGGTAAAAATCGCAGGTCAAACGGCTGTTGACAGAGAGTGCCCACGGGCCGGTAGGTTCGGCTGGGTCCACCACTGGACGTCCGCCCGGTCAAACCTCCACGCAGTCGTCGAACGCCGCTGGGTCACGGGGTGGTGTGCCGCACCGGCGCGCCACCACTGACAGCCAGGTTCAGCGCCCGCGCCTCGGGGGCGAGGGGAGGTTTCGGCCGGACGGCGGGTGCGACCCGGGTGGGGCCCGGAGGTTCAGTAGACAACGGCATTCGGTCGACCCGCAGCCAGCGGGTCCCAGGTCGGCCCGAAGGACGCCGGGCCCCGATCCGCAGTTCTGTCCGCAGTTCCATCCTTCTGTCCGGTACCGCGGGCGCGCCTCGCGCGTCACGTCGTGACCGCGTCGGAGTCCGGCCGTGGCGCGCTGGATATGGTGTGCACCTGCGTACGGACTTTAAGGGGCAGTAGTGAACGACGGCGGTCAGAGGCAGTTCGGCCCGCTCGGCAGAGTCTTGGTGATCATTCCGACCTACAACGAGGCCGAGAACATCAAGCTGATCGTCGCCAGGGTGCGCGCCGCCGTTCCGGAAGCGGACATCCTGGTCGCCGACGACAACAGCCCCGACGGCACCGGAAAGGTCGCCGACGAGCTCGCAGCGGGCGACGACCACGTGCACGTCCTGCACCGCAAGGGCAAGGAAGGGCTCGGAGCCGCCTATCTGGCGGGCTTCCGCTGGGGCTCGGAGAACGACTACGGCGTTCTCGTCGAGATGGACGCCGACGGCTCCCACCAGCCCGAGGAACTTCCCCGGCTCCTGACCGCGCTGAAGGGCGCCGATCTCGTCCTCGGCTCGCGCTGGGTCCCCGGCGGCCGGGTGGTCAACTGGCCCAGGCACCGCGAGATGATCTCCCGCGGCGGCAGCCTCTACTCCCGGATGCTCCTCGGCCTCTCGGTGCGGGACGTCACCGGCGGCTACCGTGCCTTCCGCACCCCGACCCTGGACGGCCTCGGCCTCGAAGAGGTCGCCTCGCAGGGCTACTGCTTCCAGGTCGACCTGGCCCGCCGCGCGGTCGAGGCGGGCTACCACGTGGTCGAGGTGCCGATCACGTTCATGGAGCGGGAGATCGGCGACTCCAAGATGAGCCGCGACATCCTGGTCGAGGCGTTGTGGCGGGTCACCGGATGGGGAATCACCACCCGGGTGAGCAAGGTCCTCGGCCGCAAGCCCTCCTGACCTCCCGGCCCCGGTCGATGATCGGCGGCGGGCACCATGATCACCCCCTTATGCCGCTTCCACGCCCGTACAGGCACACTGGGTGCATGACGACCGGCACACCGCCTTCGAACCGTCCACGGCGCTCACGCGCCCGTACCTTCCTGCCCCTGGGCCTCGCGGCCTGGCTGGTGCTGGAGATCTGGCTGCTGACCGTGGTGGCCGAAGCGGCGAGCGCGTTCACCGTGCTGCTGATCCTGGTCGCCGGCGCCGTACTCGGGGCCGTGGTGATCAAGCGGGCGGGGCGGCGGGCCATGCGCACCCTCACCGAGACCTTCCAGCAGATGCCCGGGCAGCCGGGCGCGACGGCGACCCCGGCCGCTGCCCCGTCGGGCAGCAAGGGCAACGGCTTCCTGATGCTGGCCGGCCTGCTCCTCATGCTCCCCGGCCTCATCTCGGACGCGGCGGGACTGCTGCTCCTGCTGCCGCCGGTCCGCTCGATGGCGGGCCGCTACGTGGAGCGTTCCCTGGAGCGCCGGATGCGGGCGGCCGGGCCGGGCAGCCTGTCGGACGCCTTCCAGCAGGCCCGTATGCACCGGCCGGACGGAAAGGTCGTCCAGGGCGAGGTCATCCGTGAGGACGGCACGCGGACGCACTCCCGCCCCGACGAGGGCCCCGGAGCGAACCGGCCGCCGCTGTCCCCCTGAAACTCTGTGGGCTGTACGGCTCCCGAGGCCGCACAGCCCACAGAAGTGCAGCGCGGCCCACAACGCCTTGGGCGCACAAGCCCTGGGTGCACGGGCGGACAAAGAGCCGCGGGCCGTGACACACGTTCTGTGTCACGGCCCGCGGCTCTTGGATCTGTGCGGTGATATGCGGTCAGGCAGACTTCCTGCTGTCCCGCGGGTGCACGGCAATGTTCATGGCGCCGGAGCGCAGGACCGCCAGCCTCTCGGCCAGCACTTCCTCCAACTCCTCGCGTGTGCGCCGCTCCATGAGCATGTCCCAGTGCGTACGCGCAGGCTTGCCCTTCTTCTCCTCGGGGCCATCCCCGTCCACCAGGAGTGCCGTGGCGCCGCACGCCTTGCACTCCCACTCCGGCGGAATGTCCGCCTCTACCGAGAACGGCATCTCAAATCGATGGCCGTTCGGGCATGCGTACTCCACCGCCTGGCGCGGGGCCAGATCGATGCCGCGGTCCGTCTCGTAGCTGGTAACCACAAGTCGCGTGCCGCGGAGAGCTCGCTCACTCATGAATCGTGCCTCCCGGGCTTGTCGCCCACAGGACAAATGTCGCTGTCGTCGTCATCCGGTCAACGTCCGGTCGGCGGTAAAGATTCCCGTTTCCGGTCATGCGTCGCCCGTCGTGCCGCTGCTGTATCTGGGTTGAGTACCCATCGGTGCCCGGTTTGTCACCTCTGGTGGAAGTTGTCACCCAACGGTTTTGCTTCTACCACTCGCAGTAACGGTCCTCCGGGCAGGCCAAAGGCGTACACTACCGGCCTTTCACTTCAACGTCTAAATCCGGTCCGGCACGGGATTGCCCGCGGCGGCCACAGCCGCCCGCACAGGCACCCGCGCGAGCAGCACGGAACCGAGCGTGAAGAAGATCACCAGGGACAGGATCGCGTCCCGGTAGCTGCCGGTCAGCTGATAGCCGAGACCGAAGACCAGGGGGCCCAGCCAGCTGAGTCCCCGGTCGCTCATCTCGTACGCCGAGAAGTACTCGGCCTCCTTCCCGCGCGGCACGAGGTGCGAGAACAGCGAGCGCGAGAGCGCCTGGCTGCCGCCCAGAACCAGGCCGATCGCGGCCGCCAGCGAGTAGAAGAACACCGGCGCGTCGGCAGGCAGCAGGTAGGCGCAGACGAGGATCAGCGTCCAGACGACCAGCGAGGCGAGAATCGTGCGCTTCGCGCCGTACACCCGGGCGAGCCGGCCCATCCCGAGCGCCCCGGCCACCGCGAGCACCTGCACGAGAAGCACCGCGGTGATCAGAGTCGTCTGGTCGAGGCCCAGCTCCTCCGAGCCGTACACCGAGGCCTGGGAGATCACCGTCTGGATCCCGTCGTTGTATACGAGGTAGGCGAGCAGGAAGGACAGCGTCAGCGGATGGCGGCGCATGTCGCGCAGGGTCGCCATCAGCTGCCGCCAGCCGGATCCGACCGCCCCCTCGCCGCCGGGAGCCACCCGTCGGTCGCGCAGCCTTCGCAGGGGTACGAGGGTGAAGGCGCCCCACCACACACCGGCCGAGGCGAGACAGATCCGGACCGCGTCGGACTCGGACAGGCCGAAGGAGTCATGGCCCGTGTAGAGGACGAGGTTCAGGACGAGGACGAGGGCACCCGAGGTGTACCCGAAGGCCCATCCGCGGGAGGAGACCGCGTCGCGTTCCTCCGGAGCCGCGATCTGCGGCAGATAGGCGTTGTACAGCACCATCGACACGGAGATCGACGCGTTCGCCACGATGAGCAGGAACGCACCCAGCAGATAGCGCTCGCCGTCCAGGAAGAACATGCAGGCGGTCGCCGTGGCGCCCACGTAAGCCGCCGCCGCGAGCAGCGGCTTCTTGCGCCCCGTACGGTCCGCGGCGGCGCCCGCCATCGGCATCACCAGTACCGCCACCACGACCGACACCGAGACGGCGTACGCGAAGAGCGAGCCGGCCCGCACGGGTATGCCCAGCGGATGCACGAAGCCGTCCGCATCGGCGGCGGCCTTGGCTATGGACGTCAGGTACGGGCCGAGGAAGACCGTGAGGACGCTGGTGGAGTAGACGGAACAGGCGAAGTCGTAGAAGTACCAGCCTCGTTGTTCCCGAAGGCGGTCCGCGGCCCCGGGGGGCCGTTCCGCAGGTCCGGTCGATTCTGCGGTTCCGGTGCTCACGCCGCGCCCCCTCGCTGATGCAGTGCGGACGCGGCCGTGCCGGCGTCAGGCCCAGGCCCCCCGCTCGCTCAGCACCGTGCGCAGCGTCTCGATGTGATCGGTCATGATGCCATCCACACCGAGGTCCAGGAGCGCCGCCATTCGTTCCGGTTCGTTGACCGTCCAGACATGCACCTGCAGTCCGCGTGCGTGGGCCGTACGGACGAAGCTCCGGTCCACCACCCGGATGCCGTTCTGGCTCTCCGGGACCTGTGCGCACACGGCCCCGGCGCGGAGCGCCGCCGGAATGCCGTACGAACGCAGCCGCAGGCCGAACACACCGCGCACACCGTAGGAGGTGGCCAGGCGCGGACCCGCGAGACGGTGCGCCCTGGCCACCCTCGACTCCGAGAACGACCCCACGCACACCCGGTCCCAGGCGTCGGTCCTGCGGATCAGCTCGATGAGCGGGACGAGGGCAGGCTCCGCCTTGATGTCCACGTTCCAGCGGGCCTCGGGGAACTCCTCCAGCAGCTCCTCGAAGAGCGGCAGCGGCTCACTTCCCGCCACCCTCGCCCGGCTCACCTCGCTCCAGGGGAGCTCGGCTATCCGGCCCCGGGCGTCCGTGACACGGTCCAGGGTGGAGTCGTGGAAGGCCACCAGGCGGCCGTCCGCGGTGGTGTGGACATCCGTCTCGAAGTAGCGATAGCCCGCACCGGCCGCCCGACGGAAGGCTGCTGCCGTGTTCTCCATCCCGTCCGCCGCTCCGCCGCGGTGGGCGAACGGAATCGGCGAAGGGTGGTCCAGATAGGGGTGGCGTCCCGAAGTCGCTGTTGTCACTGCGGCAGTATCGCCTCCTGCGGTGTCCGGCCGGCAACATCCGGGGTGCCCTCGTCCGGCGCCGGGAGGTCGAAGACGCGTAGGAAGAACTGGGCCAGCGGGCCGATGGCCAGGGCGTACAGCACAGTGCCTGCGCCGAGGGAGCCCCCGAGCAGGAATCCGGTCACCACGACGGCCACCTCGATCGCCGTGCGCACCAGCCTGATGGGGCGCCCCGTGAGCCGGTTCAGGCCGGTCATCAGCCCGTCGCGCGGCCCCGGGCCGAACCGCGCCGAGATGTACAGCCCGGTGGCGACGCCGTTGAGGACGATGCCCGCGGCCATCAGCGGGATCTGCGCCCCGAACCCGTGCGCATCCGGAAGGAGGGCGAGGGTGGAGTCCATCGCGATGCCCACGGCGAAGACGTTGGAGACTGTGCCGAGCCCGGGGCGCTGTCTGATCGGGATCCACACGAGCAGCACGACGGCGCCGACGATGATCGAGACGACGCCGATGGAGATGCCCGTCCGCTCAGCGAGGCCCTGATGCAGCACGCCCCACGGTTCGAGCCCGAGCCCGGCGCGGACCATGAGCGCCGAACTCGCTCCGTAGAGGGCCAGGCCCGCATAGAGCTGGATCAGCCGCCGGCTGAGGCGGGTCCCGCTCCGGGCGGTGGGTTCGGACAAGTGGTGCCCCCTGTGTGGTGGTGTTGGACTGCTGCATGACACTCTGTGGCGGGGGATCGGCTGCCAACTATGGCCAATCCGAGGAAGGTGGACTGATTTCCATGGCTCAGTGGACTTCGACGGTGGGTGCCGCGCAGCTCGCACGGCAGCTCAGGGCGCAGCAGCCCCGGCCCGCCGGGCAGGGCACCCGCAAGCCGCCCGCCTACCGCGCCCTCGCCGACGGTGTGCGCCTGCTCGTCCTCGAAGGCAGGGTCCCGGTCGCCGCCCGGCTGCCCGCCGAGCGGGAGCTGGCCCTCGCCCTCTCGCTCAGCCGGACCACCGTCGCCGCGGCGTACGAGGCGCTGCGTGCCGAGGGGTTCCTGGAGTCCCGCCGCGGGGCCGGCAGCTGGACCGCGGTCCCCGCGGGCAACCCGCTGCCCGCCCGCGGTCTCGAACCCCTGCCCCCGGAATCACTCGGCTCGATAATCGATCTGGGCTGCGCCTCGCTGCCGGCCCCGGAGCCCTGGCTGACCCGGGCCGTCCAGGGCGCTCTGGAGGAGCTTCCGCCCTACGCGCACACCCACGGCGACTACCCGGCCGGCCTGCCCGCACTGCGGCAGATGATCGCCGCCCGCTACACCGGTTCCGGCATCCCCACCATGCCGGAACAGATCATGGTCACCACCGGGGCGATGGGCGCCATCGACGCGATCTGCCACCTCTTCGCCGGGCGCGGCGAGCGCATCGCTGTGGAGTCCCCGAGTTACGCCAACATCCTGCAGCTCATGCGGGAGGCCGGGGCCCGGCTGGTACCGGTGGCCATGGAGGAGGGGCTCGGCGGCTGGGACATGAACCGGTGGCGCCAGGTCCTGCGGGACTCCGCGCCCCGGCTGGCCTATGTCGTCGCGGACTTCCACAACCCCACCGGGGCGCTCGCCGACGAGCAGCAACGGCGCGCCCTGGTCGACGCGGCCCGCTCCGCGGGCACGGTGCTCGTGGTCGACGAGACCATGAACGAGCTCCATCTGGACGCCGACGTGGAGATGCCCCGCCGGGTCTGCGCCTTCGACCCGGCGGGCAGCACCGTCCTCACCGTCGGATCGGCGAGCAAGGCCTTCTGGGCGGGAATGCGGATCGGCTGGGTCCGGGCGGCCCCGGACGTCATCCGCAGCCTGGTGGCGGCCCGTGCGTACGCGGACATGGGCACTCCGGTACTGGAACAGCTCGCCATCAACTGGCTGATGCGCACCGGAGGCTGGGAACAGGCGGTGGAGGTCCGGCGCGACCAGGCGCGGGTGAACAGGGACGACCTGGTGCGGGCACTGCGCCGGGAACTCCCGGAGTGGCAGTTCGAGGTGCCGCGCGGCGGGCTCACCCTCTGGGTGCGCACGGGCGGGCTCTCCGGATCACGGCTGGCCGTGGCAGGCGAGCGGGTCGGCGTACGGGTGCCGTCGGGGCCCCGGTTCGGGGTCGACGGGGCGTTCGAGGGCTATGTGCGGCTGCCGTTCACGGTGGGCGGCCCGGTGGCGGACGAGGCTGCGGTGAGACTCGCCGCGGCAGCGGAGCTCGTCAGGTCCGGCGCGAGCGCGGGAGCCGAGACCCCGCGGACGTTCGTGGCCTGAGGCCGTCGGCTTCACCCCTCGGCAGTGGCCGGCGCCGTGATCAGCGGATCCGGGTGTGCCGGGACGGGGACGGATTCGGCGGCTTCCGCGGCCCGTGGGGCCTGTTCCACCGGAGGCTGCTGCCCACCCGGCAGCAGGTCGAGCACGGCCTGCCGGTGCGCCTCGCTCGTCGCGTGGTCGTACGGGTCGGGTGTTGCCGGGACCTGGAGCCGCAGGACCGGGCCGGTGCCCAGTCGCGCGTACCCCCGGCCCGGCGGTACGTCCGCGGTCGGGGTGGTGTGGGGCGGGGCACCGAGCACGGACTCGACCTGCTCGTGCGTGGCGGGGCCGAGGACGGCGCGGGCCCGGGTGTGGGTCCGTACGGTATCGGTGAGCGCGTCCACGCTGTCGAACTGGTCCGCCACGACGACCGTCACACCGGCCGCACGGCCGTGTCGCAGTGGTACCTGGAGCAGCTCCTGCGGATCGGGCCTGCCGTCGGCCGCCGCCAGGTGTCCGAGCGCGCTCGGGCGGTCCAGCAGGATCCAGAGAGGGCGCTTGATGTCCTCGGGTTCGGGGTGGCCCGCCTGGCGCGCCCGGTTCGCCGCGATGAGCCGGCGTTCCGTCTCGTGCGCGGCCCATTCGAGCGTTGCCAGGGACCCGGCCAGACCGCATTCGACGGCGAGGACTCCCGGGCGTCCTGCCAGACAGCCGTACTCGCCGGTTCCGCTGCCTTCGACGACGAGGACGTCGCCGTGCTGGAGGGCCTGCAGCGCGATGGACCGCAGGAGCGTCGTCGTGCCGCTGCCAGGATGCCCGACGACGAGCAGATGCGGTTCCGTGGAACGGGCTCCGGTCCGCCAGACCACCGGAGGCGCGTCCCGGGTCGCGTCACCGTCCACGACCGGAACGGTGCGCCGCACCGCGTCGGCGTCGGTGAAACCCAGCACGGTCTCACCGGGGCCGGTGACGAAGCGCTGGGCGGCAATGGTGGTGGGCAGCGCTTCGAGCACGGTCATGAGGAGGTGGTTGTTCTCCTCGTCCCAGGCGAAGTGGTACTCGCGGCCCCGGCCCGACTTGGCGTGGAGGACCTGCTCGATGCGCGTCCGGGAAGCCGCTTCGCCGTCCGTGAAGTACGCCGGGTAGCCCACCTGGAGACGGGTGAGGCGGCCGCTGCCGTCGAACGCGAACGAGGAGTCGAAGGCCTTCTCCCAGTCGCCGCCGTGGGAGTACAGCGGACTGGGGTCGTCGGCCACGGAGAAGTGGGGCACCAGCGCCTCGTAGAGCGCTTGCAGCCGTGCCGTCTCCGTGTCGTCGGGACCGGTCTTCACCGGAGTGCGGTCCCGTCCCTTCCACGCGGCGGCGCCCATCACCGAGATCAGGGCCAGCAGGGGCCCGTACGGGATGAGCGCCACCACCAGTACGCAGGCCGCGACGAGGAACAGGACGTGCCCGCGCCTGTCCCTGGGCGTCGCGGCCCATTTCTGTCGTCCTGCTCCGGCCAGCAGCCGCAGTCCACGGGTGACCGTGATCAGCGGATGGAGGACGTCGGTGGCGTTGTCGGCGGCCGTGCGCGCGAACTCGCGACTGCGAGTGATCGAAGCGCTGCCGCTGCTCAGAATGCGGGGGAGTGGTCGCCGGGCCACGTCGGTCTCCTGAAGAGGTCGGAGCGGGAGGGGAGCGTCAGAACTTGATCCCGCCCAGCATGCTGGCGAGGCTCGCGCCGCCTGCGGTGATGCTGGGAGCGATGGCGGTGCCGGCCAGGTAGAAGCCGAACAGGGCGCAGATGAGGGCGTGGGATGCCTTGAGCCCGTCCTTCTTGAAGAACAGGAAGACGATGATGCCGAGCAGTACCACGCCCGAGATGGAGAGGATCATGAGCAGTTCTCCTGGTTGAAGGGGACAGTCACCATGAGTACTTCCAGGATCACAAGATGTATCTATACGATAAAAGGTGCAATTGGGTGAAATGGTGATGTTTTCACTCGACCGGCGGGCGAAAAGTGGTTGTCCGAGCGGAACGGTCCGGAGAGCGCGCCGCAAAGGCCGCCACTCGTCGTGATCTTTTGCCGCATCCGGGCACGCTCATGTCGGCACCGGAGCAGTACCCTGTCGATTCACTCGTACGGCCCCCGCCGTACTCCCCACCAGGTCGGCAACGGCGACCAACGGTTATGGAAGGCGGTCCGTCCGATGAGCGAAACCCCCGATCCCGAGGTGGTCGAGCTGGCGACCAAGGTCTTCGACCTCGCTCGCAAGGGGGAGGCCGACTCGCTCGCCGCCTATGTCGACGCCGGAGTCCCCGCGAACCTCACCAACGACCGGGGCGACTCCCTGCTGATGCTCGCCGCGTACCACGGGCACGCAGAGGCCGTCACGGCCCTCGCCGGCCGTGGTGCGGACCCTGACCGCGCCAACGACCGGGGGCAGACCCCGCTCGCCGGAGCCGTCTTCAAGGGGGAGCGCACCGTGATCGAGGCACTGCTCGCCGCGGGAGCCGATCCGGCCGCCGGAACACCGTCCGCGGTGGACACCGCACGCATGTTCGGCAAGGGCGACCTGCTGGAACTCTTCGGTGCGCGCTGAGACACCGCCCGGACCGCCGGCTGACCGGTGCGCCGTAAATGTGGTCGCGTCGGCGAAATGGCTGGGTCATCATGACGTCGCGGGTCCGCTCAGGACCACCGACGAGAGGCAGAGGAAGATGAGCACCAGGCAGAAGACGGCGGTCGGCCGATCATGTTGCTGCGCGGCCTAGTGCCTCCCAGGCACTTGGAACAGCACAGTCCCGGTTGCGTCGACAGCTTGATGTGAGGCTTTCCCCATGTTCGATCCATTCATAGCGCCGAGCGGCACCCTGCTCGGCCTGTTGCAGAGGGGCCGCGGCGACGGCACGCTCCACGCACTCGCCGCACCACGCCCCGAGGCTCTCGCGGCCCTCAACCACTGCGTCCTGAGCGATCCGCGTCACGACTGGCAGGTCGACAACCGCTCCCTCTACTACGCACGCCTGTACCTCGATCTCGACGGCGGCATCGAGGAGATCGAGCGGCACCTGTGGGACCCCGAGGACCAGCTCGACACCGAGGACTCACGCACGGGCCTGGCACTCTCCGTACTCGGCCACCTCGCCTCCTACGGACGCGACGACGCCCTCGTGCTGCTCCGGCGCTACGCGGCCACCGGGGCCAACTGGGCCTGGGCACTCGACGAGCTGGCCCTGCGCGACGACGACGCCGGACTGCGCTCACTCGCCGTACCCGTACTCGGCCGGTTCCCCGCCACCCCGGAAGGCACCGCCGAGCTGGCCGCCGCCGTACGGGACGCATTCGAGCCGCGGCCCTGGCGGCTGTGGGCGGACGACCCGCGCGAAGCGGTCGGAGCCCGCGTCCGGGCCGCGACCGAACAGGGCTCCTTCGACCGGTGGCAGCGGCAGATGCGGCCCGGCGGTCCCCGCCCCGGCTGGAGTGTCCAGGCCGTCTTCGACTGGGCACAGGAAGGTCTGGAGCGCGGCAGTGTGCTCCACGTGCCGGCCGCCCGCTGCCTCTCCGCCGTCGCGGGCGCCGAGGACAGGCCGCTGATCATCGAGGCCGCCCGCGGCGGCTCCGACGGCGCACGCTGTGCGGCCCTCCACTACCTCGTCGAGGCCCAGGACCCGGCCGTGCTCGACCTGATCGAGCAGGCCGCCCTCAGCCCCTCGTCCGTCGTCGCCGAAGCCGCCGTGGCCGCGTTCGAGCGCATGTGCGGCGACGCGGCGGTGGACCGAGCCCGGCGCTGGGCGCACCGGCCCGACGCCCTCGGAGCGTCGGCCGCGGGAGTGCTCGCCTGCCGCGGCGGCGCCGAGGACGCCCCGCTCGTACTCGCCGCGCTGCGCGAGGCCGTACGGGGGGACGGCCCCGACGCCCAGCGGCTGTGGACCCTCGTCGACGGCACGGGCCGCCTCGGCATCGCCTGCGCCGCTCCGGTACTGCGCCACGTCTACCGGGAGACGTCCTCCTCGCACCTTCGAGGACGGGCGGCCCGCGCCCTGGCAGCCACCGACCCCTCCTTCGCCACCGGCTTCGCGGTCGAATGCCTCTGGGACTGCGAGGAGACGACCCGGGAACTCGCCGCGCTCCACGCGGAGACGGGGGACATCAGGGTCGCCGAACGCCTGCGGCGGCTGGCCGCCGACCCGGCCGAGGAAGCCGAGGTACAGACGGCTGTACGCAGCCGGATCGGACCGGACGCTCCCGCCGTCTGACCCGGGGCGCGGGCTGCCGCGCCGAACCCGGGATGCCGCGTGTCGGGGGGCACGCGGCGCAAAAGCTCATAGGACGTTCCCCGGGCGGAAAGATCCAAGTCGGCGCAGCCACGCCCGGCGCGGCGACAACACGGGTATGCGTGTCGTCATCGTCACCGAGTCCTTCCCGCCCGACGTCAACGGTGTGGCCCACTGCACCCTGCAGACCGCACGGCATCTCGTCGCCCGAGGCCACGAACCGCTCGTCATCGCCCCGGCAGCCGCCGGGACAACGTCCTCCACCGTCTCCGCCGACCCCACGTACACCGACGCGCCCTGCCCGGTGGTGCGTGTCCCCTCCCTGCCTCTGCCCGGCTACCCGCAGGTCCGGGTGGCGCTCCCCAGCCGACGGCTCGCCGCCGCGCTCACGGGGCACCGCGCCGAACTCGTCCATCTCGCGGGACCCTTCGTCCTCGGCGTACGGGGGATGGCCGTCGCCACCCGGCTGGGGCTGCCGGCCGTCGCCGTCTACCAGACCGACCTGGCCGGCTACGCCCGCACCTATCTGGGCACCGGTGAGAACGCCGCCTGGCGCAGGATGCGCGCCGTGCACAGCGCGGCCGACCTCACCCTCGCCCCCTCCGCCGCCGCACTGCGCGATCTCACCGACCACGGAGTGCCCCGGGTGAGGCTCTGGCCGCGGGGCGTCGACACCGTACGGTTCCGCCCCGGTCTGCGGGACGAGGCGCTGCGCCGCTCGCTCGCTCCCGGCGGGGAGAAGATCGTCGGCTACGTCGGCCGGCTGGCCCCGGAGAAACACGTCGAACTCCTCGCCGGAGCCTGCACCCTGCCCGGCGTCAGGGTCGTGGTCGTCGGCGACGGACCGAGCGAGGCCTCGCTGCGCACGGCACTGCCCGGAGCCGTCTTCCTGGGAAGGCGGACCGGAGAGGAACTCGCGCGGATCTTCGCCTCCCTGGACGTGTTCGCACACACAGGTCCGTACGAGACCTTCTGCCAGACCGTGCAGGAGGCCATGGCCTCCGGCGTCCCCGTGGTCGCCCCGGCGGCGGGCGGACCGCTCGACCTCGTCGACCACGGGCGCACCGGGGTGCTCGTCCCCCCGCACGACCCCGGGGCCGTACAAGCAGCGGTCGGCGCCCTCGTCGCGGACCCCGCGCGCGCCGAGGCCTACGGCAGGACCGCACGGGCCATGGTCGAGGGCCGCACCTGGGCAGCGGTCGGCGACCAGCTGCTCGGCCACTACGACGAGGTCCTCCGCGGCCGGACGGCGGTGGCCGCGTGAACGGCAGGACCCCAAGAGCCCGGGACGGGCTCAGGATCGTGCGTCTGGCGAACTTCGTCACCCCCGCATCCGGCGGCCTGCGCACCGCACTGGACGAGCTCGGCCGCGGCTACCGCGCGGCGGGGCACGAGCCCGTACTGATCGTCCCGGGGGCCACGGCGAGCGACGTGCACACCCCCCAGGGCCGCGTGATCACCCTGCCCGGGCCGGTCCTGCCGGGAAGCGGCGGCTACCGCGTGCTGACGAACCGCAGGAGGCTGCGCGGCCTCCTGGAGGGGCTGCGCCCCGACCGGCTCGAGGCGTCCGACCGGACCACACTGCGATGGACGGGGGAGTGGGCACGCCGCGCCCGGGTGCCCGCGGTCATGGTGTCCCACGAGACGGCCGACGGAGTCCTGCGCACCTGGGGCGTCCCCCCGGCGGCGGCGGGTCGCGCCGCCGACCGTCTCAACGCACGGAGCGCCCACGCCTACACCCGGATCGTGTGCACCACGGAATGGGCGGAGCGCGAGTTCGTACGGATCGGTGTGCGCAACGTCGTGCGCGCCCCGCTCGGCGTGGACCTGCGCGGGTGCCGTCCGGATCTCCGCAGCGGGACGCTGCGCGCCCGTCACACCGTCGGCGACGCGGTGCTCCTGCTGCTGTGTTCACGGCTCTCGGTGGAGAAACGGCCCGGCCGCGCCCTGGACGCACTGGCGGCGCTGCGGGGCCAAGGGGTGCGCGCCGCGCTGGTCGTGGCAGGTGACGGGCCGCTGCGGGCCGGGCTGGAGAACAGGGCCCGTGCGGAGCGCCTGCCGGTCGAGTTCCTGGGCCACGTACGGGAGCGCACCCACCTGGCCGACCTTCAGGCGACGGCGGACGTCTGTCTGGCCCCGGGCCCCGCAGAGACGTTCGGCCTGTCGGCCCTGGAGGCACTCGCCTGCGGTACCCCGGTCGTCGCGAGCGGCACCTCGGCACTGCCGGAGGTGATCGGAGACGGAGGCCTGGCCGCCGCGGACACGGGAGAGGCGTTCGCCGCCGCGGTACGGGAACTCCTGGCCCGCCCCGAGCGGGAACGCAGGGCGGCGGCGCGGGCGCGGGCCGAACTCTTCGGCTGGGAACGCTCGGTGGCCGCGTTCCTGGCCGCGCACGATGCCCCCGAACGGCGCGGAGCGCTCGGGGCGAGGCCATGAGCGGGCCGGCCGGCCTCCACGCGACGGCCGGTCCCGCGACACCCGGAGCCGGCGCCACGGCCGCCCGTAAAACCCTGCGGTTCGCCGCACTGGGGGACTCGCTGACCGAAGGAATCGGGGACCCTGTTCCGGGCGGCTGGCGGGGCTGGGCCGCCCTGCTCGCCGAGGGACTCGGCGGCGCGGAGCGGGACGTGGAATTCCGCAACTTCGCCGTCGCCGGCTCGCTGTCCGGCGATGTCCGCGACCACCAGGCAGCGGCGGCCGCGGCGTTCCGGCCCGACATCGCCTCGGTCGTCGTCGGCGTCAACGACACCCTTCGCCGCTCCTTCGACATCCGGCTGCTCGCCGGGCGGCTCGACGAGATCTGCGCACAGCTGGCCGCGGGCGGAGCCGTGATCCTGACAGCGTGTCTGCCCGACCCCGGCACGGCCCTGGGGCTCCCCGCCCCGCTGCGCCACCCCCTGGCCCGGCGGCAACGGGCGGTGAACGCCGTGGTGCACGCCCTGTCCGCCCGCTACGACGCGGTACATCTCCACGCCGCGGACCGGACCTGGGTCCAGGATCGCTCCCTGTGGAGCGTGGACCGGCTCCATCCGGCCGAGCGGGGACACAGGAGACTCGCAGGCGGATTCCACCGGCTGCTCGCCGACCGCGGCCTCGCCCTGGGCGCCCCGCCCGGTCCCGAACCGCAGCAGCCGCCCCCCACGCGCGCGGCCGCGGCCCGCTGGCTGGTCACGGAGGGCACGGGCTGGCTGGCCCGCAGAAGCACGGACCTGCTGCCCCAGCTGCTGGGACTCGCGGCGGCCGAGATCCGCCACCGGGTGGGCGGAACGAGCGGACAGCTGGACGTCAGGGCCGAGCAGACGCTGCTGGAGGCACTCGCCGACATCACGCACGCGCCGTCCCTGCGTGTGGTCGTCCCCCGCGCCAGAATGGAGGGATGACCGGGCGCTGGGAGTTCTGGATCGACCGTGGAGGCACCTTCACCGACGTGGTGGGACGTGACCCCGACGGGCGGCTCGTCTCCCGCAAACTCCTCTCGCACGATCCGGACCGCTACCGCGACGCGGCCGTGGCCGGAATCAGGCAGCTGCTCGGTCTCGGCCCCCACGACCCGGTTCCCGCCGACCGGGTCGCGGGCGTCAAGATGGGCACCACCGTCGCCACGAACGCGCTCCTGGAGCGCCGGGGCGAGCCGACCGTCCTGGTCATCACGGAAGGCTTCCGGGACGCCCTGCGGATCGCGTACCAGAACCGGCCGCGCCTCTTCGACCGGCACATCGTGCTCCCCGAGGCCGTGTACGACCGGGTGATCGAGGTCCCGGAGCGGATCGACGCCGGGGGCCGGATCGTGAGACCCCTCGACCGCACCGCGGTGGCCGAGCAGCTGAAGGCGGCCCGGGACGACGGAATCCAGAGCGCGGCGGTCGTACTCATGCACGGCTACCGCCACCCCGACCACGAGATCGCCGTCGCGGCGGCAGCCCGGGAAGCGGGCTTCACCCAGATCAGCTGCTCGCACGAAGTCAGTCCGCTGATCAAGCTGGTGCCACGGGGCGACACCACGGTCGTCGACGCCTACCTGTCGCCGATCCTGCGCCGGTACGTCGACGAGGTGGCCGGTGAACTGAGGGGGATCCGCCTCATGTTCATGCAGTCCAACGGCGGACTGCGTGAGGCCGCGCACTTCCGGGGCAAGGACGCGGTGCTCTCCGGCCCCGCCGGCGGCGTCGTCGGCATGGTCCGCACGTCCGAACAGGCGGGATACGACCGGGTCATCGGGTTCGACATGGGTGGCACCTCCACCGACGTCTCCCACTACGCGGGCGAGTTCGAGCGGGAGTTCGGCACCCAGGTGGCAGGGGTGCGGATGCGCGCACCCATGATGAGCATCAACACCGTCGCCGCGGGCGGCGGCTCGGTGCTGCACTTCGACGGGCGCCGTTACCGGGTCGGCCCCGACTCCGCGGGCGCCGACCCCGGCCCCGCCTGCTACCGCAGGGGCGGGCCGCTCACCGTCACCGACGCCAACGTGATGCTCGGCCGGGTCCAGGCCGCGTACTTCCCCGCCGTCTTCGGACCGGCCGGCGACCAGCCGCTCGACGAGACCGTCGTGCGAGAACACTTCGACGCGCTCGCCGAGAGGGCCGCATCCGTCACGGGGAGGCCCCGGACCGCGGCGGAGGCCGCCTCGGGCTTCCTGGAGATCGCCGTACTGAACATGGCGAACGCCGTCAAGAAGATCTCCGTCCAGCGAGGCCACGACATCACCCGGTACGCGCTCACGACGTTCGGCGGGGCCGGCGGTCAGCACGCCTGCGCCGTCGCCGACGCCCTGGGCATCGACACCGTCCTCGTACCGCCGCTCGCCGGGGTCCTCTCCGCGTACGGCATCGGTCTGGCCGATGCCACCGCGATGCGCGAACAATCGGTCGAGGCCGAACTGGACGAGGAGACCGGGGCCGGGGTGGACGGCACCTGCGAGGAGCTGGCCGAGCGCACCCGCGCCGAGCTCCGAGCGGAATCCGTCCCCGACCGGGCCGTCGGTACCCGGGCGCGGGTCCTCCTGCGCTACTCCGGCACGGACGCGAGCCTGCCCGTAGCCCTCGGCACGGTGACCGCCATGACGGAGGAGTTCACAGCCGCCCACCGGGCCCGCTACGGATTCACCATGGACAAGCCCCTGGTGGTCGAGGCCGTCTCGGTGGAGGCGACCGCGGCAGCCGGACCGCACGTCCCCCACCGCGTCTCCTCGGCCGCGCGCGAGCACGCGCTGCAACCGCTCGAGAACGTGCGGATGTTCACCGAGGGCCGATGGCAGGACACCGCTCTGTACCGCAGGGCCGACCTGCGCCTGTCGGACACCGTGACCGGCCCGGCCGTCGTCGCCGAGGACGACTCCACCACCGTCGTCGACCCGGGCTGGCAGGCCACGGCGGACGCGGCCGGGCACCTCGTACTGACACGGGTACGCCCCAGGCCCGAGAGGACCGCCGTCGGCACCCGGGTGGACCCGGTGATGCTGGAGGTGTTCAACAACCTCTTCATGTCGATCGCCGAACAGATGGGCGTGAGGCTGGAGAACACCGCCCACTCCGTCAACATCAAGGAGCGTCTGGACTTCTCGTGCGCGCTGTTCGACCAGGACGGCAACCTCGTGGCCAATGCACCGCACATCCCGGTGCACCTGGGCTCGATGGGGGAGTCCATCAAGGAGGTGCTGCGACGCAACCGGAACTCCTTGCGCCCCGGCGATGTGTATGCCATCAACGATCCGTACCACGGCGGCACGCACCTGCCCGACGTCACCGTCGTGTCGCCCGTGTTCGACGACGAGGACGGCTCGGAGCCCCGGCTGCGCTTCCTGGTGGCCTCGCGCGGACACCACGCCGAGATCGGCGGCATCACCCCCGGGTCCATGCCCGCCTTCAGCCGCACGATCCACGAAGAGGGGGTCCTGTTCGACAACTGGCTGCTCGTGCGCGACGGAAGGCTCCGCGAGGAGGAGACCCGGGAGCTGCTCACGACCGCCGCGTACCCCTCACGGGACCCGGACACCAACCTCGCCGACCTGCGCGCCCAGATCGCGGCCAACGAGAAGGGCATCGCGGAGCTGCGCCGCATGACCCGTCAGTTCGGGCACGACGTCGTCTCGGCGTACATGGGTCACGTCCAGGACAACGCGGAGGAGTCCGTGCGCCGGATCGTCGCCGGGCTGCACGACGGCTCCTGCCGCTACGAGACCGACAACGGCGCCGTCATCGAGGTGGCCGTGACGGTGGACCGCGAGGCACGCACCGCCGTCATCGACTTCGCCGGCACCTCCCCCCAGCAGCCCGGCAACTTCAACGCCCCGAAGTCCGTGGTCATGGCAGCCGTCCTGTACGTCTTCAGGACACTGATCGAGGACGACATCCCGCTCAACAGCGGCTGCCTCGAACCCCTGGAAGTACGCGTCCCGGCGGGATCCATGCTGGCGCCCGTCCACCCGGCGGCGACCGTCGCGGGCAATGTGGAGACCTCCCAGGCCGTGACCGGTGCCCTCTACGCGGCACTGGGCGTCCAGGCCGAGGGATCGGGCACCATGAACAACCTCACCTTCGGCAACGACCGCGTCCAGTACTACGAGACGGTCGCCAGCGGGTCGGGCGCCGGTGACGGCTTCGACGGCACCGACGCCGTACAGACCCACATGACCAACTCCCGGCTCACCGACCCCGAGATCCTCGAGTGGCGCTACCCCGTGCTGCTGGAGAGCTTCGGCGTACGGGAAGGCAGCGGCGGCGAGGGCCGGTGGCACGGCGGCTCCGGGGTGGAACGCAGAATCCGCTTCCTCGAGCCCGTGACCGTGGCACTGCTGTCCGGACACCGCCGAGTGGCACCGTACGGAATGTCCGGAGGCGGGCCGGGGGCACTGGGCACCCAGCACGTGGAACGGGCCGACGGTAGGACCGTCACACCGCTGGACGGCTGCGACACCGCCGAGCTGGACACCGGGGACGTGCTGGTCCTGCGCACACCGGGCGGAGGCGGCTACGGGTCCGGGCAACCGGTCGCTTCTGCGCCGTTTCGACCGTTGTCGGTGTGAGGACCTAATCTGTTCAGCGTGACTTCGCCTGCCTACACCGACACCGCTGCGTCCCAGCTCAGCGCCGGACCGCGGCCCGCCGCGGGCCCCGCCGCCGACGAGGGGCTCTCGCGTCGGCTGCGCGCGCTGGCCTGCACCGCTCCGCTGCACGACCTCGATGTGCGCAAGGCGAATCTCGCCGGCGAGTACACGGTCTACGCGATGGCCGAGGTCGCCCTCGCCGCGATCGACCTGGTCACCCTGAACATGGACTTCGACACGGGCGCCGACCACGACCAGATAGTGGCCAGACTCCTCCCGCGGGTCGGTGCCCAGGCACCGGGCCGCCCCGTCGCCGAGTACGAGCGGGTTGCCCGCTGGGTGCTGGAGAACCTGATCAACGTCGGCAGCGTCGACCGCGGCTTCCGCGCGGTGTACGGCACCTTCGGCCCCGATGGCGTGTACGTCCGCAGGGACTATGACTTCAAGCTCATCGAAGAGGTCCCCGGGCACGGCGGCAGCCTCTACCTCCGCGCCACCGACGAAGCGGTCAACGTCCTGGTCGGTGCACTCGACACGGACGTGACCAGCGCCCAGATCGCCGCCGAGGTCAAGTTGGAGGTCCTCATCAGCCGGGGCCGCCTGGCCGACGCGCAGCTCGCCGCGGAGCAGGCCCGCTACCGCACCGTGCAGTACGCGCAGACCCTCCGCAGGACACTCGAGGCGACCCGGCGCAACGTCCGCGCCGTCGACTGGCTCAACGCCGTTCCGGACATGATCACCGAAGCGCTGGACCACGTAGCCGACCGCTACCGCCACGAGAACGCGATTCTCACCAACATCCGCAAGGCCAGGGACGAGGCGGAGGACCCCGAACACAAGCGGCGCGCCGCGGAGCTCGTCGACATCGTGAAGGACTGCATCCGCCGCCACACCCAGCTGCAGTCCAGGCTCCTGGAGGCCGGACCGCTCTTCCGCGCCGAGCAGGACCGCCAGGCCTTCGCCGCCCCCACGGCCCGGGTGGGACTCGATCTGTACGGACAGCTCGTCGTCCCCCTGCTGCCGCTCCCCGTCGAACAGGCCACCAGGGCCACCGACGCGTTCTTCGCCCACGGGACCGGACTGCGTACCCCCACCTCGGTCCGCATCGGCGATCTCGTCGACATGCTGTTCACACCGCCGGTGGAGCGTGAGCACCTGGGCGTGGAAATGCCCGAACCCGATCTCATCGCCACCCCTGACGACAGCCGGTTCAGCGAGGAGCAGCTCGCGAGCGCCATGGAGCTGCTCGACCTCGAGCACGACGCCCCCCGCCGGCTCTCCGGACTCCTCGCCGAGGCCCGCCTCCGTGATCCGGACCTGCCCTACCTGGTCGCCCTGCTGTCGGTCCATGCGGCGAGCCCGCCGGTCGGGACCGCCTACCGCCAGGGCGAGCGGCGACTGCTGTTCGCCGTCGACGACGGCACCCAGCTCGACGACCCGGAATTCGGCGGCGCGGACCTGATAGTGGGCATGGCGCTCCTGGACGCCGCAGGCATGGCCGCCGACCGGAAGGAAGCCTCATGAGGGCCCCCGGAACGAAGGCCCCCGGGGCGAGGACACCAGGAACGAAGGCCCCCGGACCGGGTCGGCGGGCGAGGACCCGCACCACCCTGCCGGAACGTGAGCGCAGTACCCGCACCGAGGAGCCACAGCAGTGAGCGAGCAGCACGCCGAGTACACCGAAGGGTGGGGCGACCCGTCCGCCACGCACACGGCCGACACCGCACCGCCCGCCGCTCCCGCCGCCGTCACCCCGGCCGACGCGGCCGACGCCGCGCGGCTCGTCTCCTTCGGACTGCAGCCCAAGCTCATGCCTGCCCGTGACGCCGAGTACGCGGAACTGCTGCGCCGCTACCGGGAAGAGCCGGCCTTCGCCCGGCTCGCCGACGCGGTCGCCACCGGGCTCGGACTCGTCGTCCTGGAGGTCTCCACCCGGGCGGGCATGGCCGTGACCGCCGACGAGGACTCGGTGTTCGCCGTGCGCATGGGGGACTACGCCCGGCGCGCGTCCTCCGATTCCGCCGACCGCTTCCTCCACGGCCTCGCCCACCTCGCCGTCGCCGCCATGGCCTTTCCCCGGCCCGAGGACCTCGCGGACGACGCCTACATCGGCCGCATCACGGTCAACGGGGTCGACGCCTTCGTCCGCCAGGCCTGCCACCGCCTGGAGGAGCTTGCCGAGGAACGGGGCGACAACACCGACCCGGCCTCCGACGCCCCGGGGCTGGAATCCGGCTGGCGGGTCTACGCCCGCCGCAGCGCCACCGGAGCGACGAAGGACGCACGGCGGCTCGCAGGATCCACCACGGGCATCATCGGCAAGGCCGTCGCCTTCCTCACCGACTCGGGCTTCCTCCAGCGCACCGGGGACGACGCGGGCGGCACGTACCGCACCACCGCCCGTTACCAGCTGCAGGTACGTGACATGGCGGGCAACGCGGCCATGACCGAGCTGCTGGAGCTCGGCGTCGTCCCGGTCACGGACGGCTCGGCGACCCTCCTGCCCCCGCCCGACGCCGACAATCCGGAACTGGTCGCCGACGCGGGTCTGCCCTTCCACTCCTGACCCGGCCCCGTCCACGCCCCAACCGCCGTGCCCGGCACCTGTCGGGCCCAGCCTCTTCCGTTGCCCCTCCGCTGCCTGAACGACGAGAGTCCGCCGCCATGTACGAGTTGTCCCGGGTCCGCCTCTACTCCATCGGACCCGCCGGTGCGCGCTACGCCGACACCGTGCTCGACCTGCGCGGTGTCGGTCAGCCCGTGCCCCACCCCGCACCGGCCCAGGCGGAGTTCTTCGAGGACGAGCCGGTGGGCCCGCCGCGCCGTCCCGCACCCGCAGGTGTGCTCTTCCTGGAGAACGGCGGCGGAAAGTCCGTCCTGCTCAAGCTGATCTTCTCCGTCATGCTGCCGGGGCACCGCAACACCCTGGGCGGCGCGAGCTCGGGAGTGCTGCGCAAGTTCCTGCTCGCCGACGACTGCGGGCATGTCGCCCTGGAGTGGCAGCACACGCTCACCGGTGAATGCGTGGTCGTCGGCAAGGTCAGCGAGTGGCGCGGGCGTCAGGTGTCCAACGACCCGCGCAAGTTCGCCGAAGCCTGGTACTCCTTCCGCCCCGGGCCGGGACTCAGCCTCGACAGCCTCCCCGTCGCCGAGGCCACCTCCGTGGGCCGCCCGGCCGAAGGCGTCTCCGGCGCCCGGGGCAGGCGCCGCACCATGAAGGGCTTCCGGGACGCCCTCACGGACGCGGGCAAGTTCTACCAGCACCTCGATGTGCACTGGGAAGAGATCCACGACCGATGGAACGAGCACCTCGGTGAGCTGGGCCTCGACCCCGAACTCTTCCGCTACCAGCGCGAGATGAACTCGGACGAGGGCGAGGCAGCCGGTCTGTTCGCCGTCAAGAAGGACTCCGACTTCACCGACCTGCTGCTGCGGGCCGTCACCGACACCCGCGACACGGACGGCCTCGCCGACCTCGTCAGCGGCTTCGGCAACAAGCTGGGCCGGCGCGCCGAGCTCACAGCAGAGCGCGACTTCACCGCGGGATCCGTCGACCTGCTGGGCCGGATCGTCGAGGCCACCGCGACCAGGGCCCGCAGCCGCGACATCCACGCCGGTGCCGAGCGCCGCACCCGCACCATCGCCCGCAGGCTGGCCACCCGCGCCGCCGAGGAGCGGGGCCGCACCGCGGAGCTGGCCGAGCAGGTCACAGCAGCCGCCCACACCGTCACGGCGGCGGAGGCCGCCCGCGGCCACCGGGACCTGATCGCGGCGGAGCTGGCCTACCGGCACGCCTCACTGGCCCTGGCAGCCGCGGAGAAGGGCGCGGCGGCCCAGCGCCGCGAGCTGGGCGACGCCCGTACCCTGCACGCCGCCTGGCAGGCAGCCGAGGCGGTCCTGCGCCATCGCGCGGCAGCCGACCGCTCCGCCCGCGTCGCCGTGGCCATCCGGGAGGCGGAACGGGACGCCGCCCCGGCTCTCGCCGCACGCGCCACAGCCGCCGCGGACCTGGTGCGCGCCCTGCACACAGCGGCCGAGGCGGGCGAGAGCGTCGCCAACGAGGAGGAGGAGCGCTCCGCCACCCTCCAGGCCACCGGCGAGACGGCTCACCGCGACGCCACCACCGCGGCCACGGAGGCCCAGCGCGCCCGCAGCGAGGCCGGACACCTGCGCCAGCGCCTCGCCGAGGTCGAACAGGAGACAGCCGAAGCCGTCCGGGCGGGCTGGCTCGACAACACCGCGCCGGACGCCGACCCGGCCCGCGCCGCGCTCGCCGCGAGCGATGCCGAACAGACCGCCGTCGCCGCCTGGGACACCGCCAGGGAGGCCGCCCGGGCCACGGCCGACCACGCCAGGGAGGCGGCGGCGGCCGAGAGCCGCGCCGAGCTCGCCGCGGCAAGGGCCGCGGACGGCGCGCAGGCCGCCGAACAGTCGTACGAGGCCGAGCGCAGGGCCGCCGAGTCGATCGCGGCCGACCACCGCCTCGCCGACCTGCTGGGACTGCAGACCACGAGCGGCACCGGCGTGCCCCGCCCCCGCCGGGGCGCCGCAGAACAGGAGGGGGAGAGCACCCCGGGGGCCGGCGGACCGGCTTCCCGGGACGCGCAGTCCCTCAGCGCCGAGGAGTTCGACAGCAGCGCCGACGAACTGCGTGAGCTCCTCGACCAGGGCGTCGCCTCCGCCGAGCGCAGGCTCTTCGACCTGCGCACCGCCGCCGCCGACGACGCACGCATCCTGGGCGCGCTCGGCGACGGAGGACTGCTGCCGCCCGGCCCCGACGTCCTCGCCACCGTCGAGTACCTCGGTGAGCACGGCATCCCGGCCCTGCCCGGCTGGCGCTACCTCGCCCAGGCCGTCGACCCCGCCGACCACGCAGCGATGCTCTCCGCACGCCCCGAGCTCGTCGACGGCGTCGTCATCACCGACCCGGACGCCCACGCCCGCGCCCGGGAGGTGCTCGGCACCGCGGCCCTGCTGCCCCGCTCGGCCGTCGCGGTCGGCACCACCGCGGCACTCCTCGCACCCGTCCCCGCGCCCGGCGCAGGCACGGGCGGAGCGGACGAGGTCTTCCTCGTCCCGCCGAACCCGGCCATGCACGACGAGCACGCGGCGGACGAGGAACGGCAGGCGCTCAGGACCCGGGCCGCAGCCCGTGACGAGGACATCAGGATCCTGGCGGCGCGGCTCACCGCCGACCGCTCCCTCGCCGCCCGTATCGGCTCGTGGCGCTCCGACTGCCCGCCCGGCATGCTCGGCGAGCTCGGCGATGCTGCCCGTACCGCGCGCACCGCCGCCGAGACGGCCGAGGCCGTACTCGCCGAGGCGCGCACCGTCCGCGCCGAGGCCGACGAAGCCGCCGCCGACGCCGCACGCGTCCGCGAGGAGCGGCAGGAGACCGCGCAGCGCGCCCGCCGTGCTGCCGACGCCCTCGCCGGCCTGGCGCACCGTCTGCGCGAGCGGTCGGCCTGGCAGGCACGGCTCCGTGAACTGACGGACGAAGCAGCCGAATCCGAAGCACGGGCCACGGTCTGCCTGGATCGGGCGCGTGCCGCGGACGAGGACCGCAGGGCCGCCCAGCGCGCCGCGGACGACGCCCGACGCACCGCCCGTGCCCTGCGCGCCGAACGCGCCGAGATCGCGGGTGCCCCCGAAACCCTGCCCGAGCAGGCCGCCGGCACAGCCCGCACCTCCCTCCCCGCCCTGCGCGAGGCGTACCGGGCCGCATCCCAGCTGTACGAGAAGGTGGGCGTCGGCGCCGACCTGCGCGCCGAGCAGGCCCGCGCCGAGAGCGACGAGAGTGCCGCCGTCGCGGAGCTCGACCGCCTCTCCAACAAGGTCCGTACCCGTGCCGCCCAGCTCCTCGAAGGCACCGACGGCGCCGACGGCCCCTCGCGGCAGGCCGCGGCCGCCCGCGCCGAGTCCCTCGTGCAGCTCCTGGAGACCAGGGCGTCCACGGCCAGCGAGCAGCTCGGCAGGCTGCGGGGCGAGGCGGAACGGCTCGCCCCGGCCGACGACGAGGCACGCCACACCGAGCTCTCCGAGGACCTCTCCCCGGCCGACGCGGAACAGGCCCAGATCCTGTTCCGCACGGCAACGGCCGAACTGGCCACCGCCACCGCGGCCCTGGACACCGCCCGTGCCACCCACGCCGAACTGCTGCGCGCCCACCGCGGCGCGGAGGACTCGGCGAGCGGCTTCGACGAGACGGCGGCGCTCCTGCGCGATCTGCTCAGGGACCACGGCGCGGACGACGAAGGCGACGCCCCCAGCCCGTACCCCGGCACCCTCGAGGAGGCCAGGCAGTCCGCCGCGGAGGCCCGGCGCTCACTGCGCGGCTGCGTCACCGACCTGTCGGCGGCCGAGAGTTCCGTACGGGAAGCGAGCGACGTGCTCGTACGGCATGCCAACTCCACCCGCTACGAGCAGGTCCGCACACCCGCCCGGCAGCAGATCCGTGAGCTACCGGCCGTCGCCCTTCCCGACCACGCGGAGAAGTGGGCCGCCGCCTTCGCCCCCCGGCTGCGGGTGCTCACCGACGAGCTCGCCCAGCTGGAGCGCAACCGCGACTCCATCGTCGACCGGCTCCGCGGTCTCGTGGACTCCGCCCTCACGACCCTTCGCTCCGCCCAGCGGCTCTCCCGGCTTCCCGAGGGGCTCGGGGAGTGGTCCGGCCAGGAGTTCCTCCGGATCCGCTTCGAGGAACCCGACCAGGCCACTCTCAGCGAACGGCTCGGAGAGGTCATCGACGACGCCACACACGCCGCGCTCAAGAAGAACTCCGACCTGCGCCGGGACGGTATGTCCCTGCTGCTGCGGGGAGTCCAGGCGGCGCTGCTGCCCAAGGGCATCGCCGTGGAGATCCTCAAGCCGGACGCGGTGCTGCGCGCCGAGCGGGTCCCGGTCGGGCAGATGGGCGATGTCTTCTCGGGCGGTCAGCTGCTGACCGCGGCGATCGCCCTGTACTGCACGATGGCGGCCCTGCGCAGCAACGACCGGGGCCGCGACCGCCATCGCCACGCGGGCACCCTCTTCCTCGACAATCCCATCGGCCGGGCCAACGCCACCTATCTGCTGGAACTCCAGCGTGCCGTCTCGGACGCCCTGGGGGTTCAGCTCCTCTACACGACCGGTTTGTTCGACACCACGGCGCTCGCCGAATTCCCGCTGGTCATCCGGCTCCGCAACGACGCGGACCTGCGCGCGGGACTGAAGTACATCAGCGTGGAGGAGCACCTGAGGCCGGGACTGCCGCAGCAGGACCCGGCGGGGGAGACCGTCCACGGAGAGATCACGGCGACCCGCATGTTCAAGCGCAGCGAGCAGACGCCGAACGCCCCGGCGGGGGCATCGGTTCCGGAGATGCGGTCGGAGACGACTCTTCGCTGAGGCTGTCCCGGAGGCCCTCTCGAACCGTGAGGCCCTCTCGAACCATGAGGGCCTCTCCAACGGTGAGGGCCTTTCCAACCGTCCGAGCGTCACCGGATCGCCGGCCACCGCGCCGGAGCACAGGCCGTCAGGCCCTGGAGAGCCCGCCTGTGCCCCGGCGCCGTATCCGGGTGGCCTTGCGCGTCTGCGCCCTGGCCGTGCGCCGGGCGCGGCGCCGCTCACGCCGCATGCGACGCGCGGTGCTGGACGGCACGGACACCACGCCGTTGCGCTGGTTCCACACCTGCCGGGTCACCCACACATCCAGCACCGACCATGTCGCGACGACCGTGCTGCCCACACCGCTGAGCACCATCGGGAAGGCGAGCCACGATCCGGCGAGGGTGCACAGGAAGGCCACCATGGCCTGAATGATCGTCAGCGACGCTATGAGGACGGCACGCACCGCGGCAGTCCGCACCGGATCAGGCATCCGCCGCCGCAGCGCGGGTTCCTCCACCCACAGCTGCTGCCGCGGAACCCTCGCCGGCCCGGTCGCCTCCGCAGCCGACGCCGCGATCCGACGCTCTTCCGTGTCCAAGGACCTTCAACTCCCCACCGCTGTCCGACTTCAGGGTGGCTGCCCGGGTTGCGCCCGTTCTACGCGGGCGGGCCCTGCAGCTCTGCCACGCCTGCCCCATAATGTTCTCCTGCCCCGTACATGTGGACGAATGCCGAGCCGGGAAGATTCCCGCAGAACATCCTCAATCGGCCCCGTACGGTCGCGGAACGAAGAATTCCAGCCAACTGCCTGAAGTGACTCCGTGGCCTGTCGGGAGACTTTCTCTGTCGCTTTCGCGAATTTCATCTCAGGGAATACCCGGACAACTCGTGATCAACGATGGGGAGGGCGGCCGAAAATCGTCCGGACACGCCTTCGAGTTGTCTGCTTGTCAGTAGTAGGCTCGCGCCGTTTGTTGACGGCACACCGACGTACCTCCGGCGGACCACCGCCGGAACACCGGAACGACACCGACACGACCACCCCCGCAGCGCGGGGTCGAGCTGGGGGAGGCCATGCGCTTTCGCGGGAAGTCCATCCGCAGGAAGATCGTGGCGTTGCTCCTGGTGCCGCTCGTCTCTCTCACGGGACTCTGGGTCTTCGCCACTTACGTCACCGGGCGCGAAGCCGACGAACTGATGGGTGCGAGCGCCATCGTGGAGAAGGTCGGCCATCCTCTGGAGGACACCGTCCGTGCCGTCCAGGGCGAACGCCGTCAGACGCTGGTCTTCCTCGCCGACCCCCGGGCTTCCGACGCCCTGCCGATCCTGCGCCGTCAACGTGCCGCGACCGACCGGGTCGTGGCGGACGTCAGGAGGAGCGCACAACAGGAGGGCGTCCGCGACGCGCTGAGTCAGGACGCGGAGACGCAGCTCGACTCGATCCTCAGCGAGGTCGACGGCCTGGACTCGCTGCGTGCGTCCGTCGAGAAGCGCACCATCGACCGTACCCGTGCCCTCGACTTCTACAACGGTCTCGTCGACCCCTGCTACCGCTTCCTCAACGGACTCCACACCATGGAGAACGTATCGATGGACAAGCAGGTCCGGGCGCTGGTCGGCATCTCCCGGGCGCGCGAGATGCTCTCCCGCGAGGACGCGCTGATCACCTCGGGCCTCATCGCGGGACGCCTGGGCGCCCCCGAGCTGCGCGCCATCTCCGACCTCGCCGCCAGCCGCAACCTTCTGTACGAGGTCAACCTCGAACTGCTGCCCGAGGCCGAGAGCCGGCGCATGGAGCAGTACTGGGGAAGCCCCGACACCGAATCGTTGCGTACGGCCGAGCAACGGCTCATTGCCGCAGGCCCGTTCAAGAAGCCCGGCCCCATCGACGCGGCGCGCTGGCAGGAAGTGGCCCCGCCGGTTCTCGAACACCTGGCCAACGACAGCACGGAGATGGCGAACCGCTTCCAGGACCGTGCCGAACCGGCCGGATACCGCGTCCTCATCCAGGCAGGCGTCGCCGGTGTCCTCGGATTCGTCGCGCTGCTCGTCTCCGTCTTCGTCTCGGTACGCATCGGACGCGAGCTCGTCCGCGACCTCTCCCGGCTGCGCAAGGACGCCCACGAGGTGTCCGGCGTACGGCTGCCGAGCGTGATGCGGCGGCTGGCCGCGGGCGAACAGGTCGACGTCGAGACCGAGGCCCCGCACCTCCAGTACGAACGGGACGAGATCGGCCAGGTCGGCCAGGCGCTCAACACGCTCCAGCGGGCCGCCGTCGAGGCCGCGGTCAAGCAGGCGGACATGCGCCGCGGCGTCTCCGAGGTCTTCGTCAATCTCGCACGGCGCAACCAGGTGCTCCTGCACCGCCAGCTGACGCTCCTGGACACCATGGAGCGCCGCACCGAGAACAGCGACGAACTCTCCGATCTCTTCCGCCTCGACCACCTCACCACCCGCATGCGGCGCCACGCGGAAGGGCTCGTGATCCTCTCCGGGGCAGCCCCTTCCCGGCAGTGGCGCAAGCCCATCCAGCTGATGGACGTGGTACGGGCGGCGGTCGCCGAGGTCGAGGACTACGAACGGATCGAGGTACGGCGCCTCGCCCGTATCGGCGTGGGCGGCCCCGCCGTGGCCGACCTCACCCACCTGATCGCCGAACTCCTTGAGAACGCCACCGTGTTCTCGCCCCCGCACGCCGCCGTCCAGGTGCACGGCGAACGCGTGGCCAACGGCTTCACGCTCGAGATCCACGACCGCGGCCTCGGCATGTCGCCCGAGGTCCTCCTGGACGCCAACCTACGGCTCGCCGAGACCCCCGACTTCGAGCTCTCCGACACCGACCGGCTCGGCCTCTTCGTGGTCAGCCGGCTCGCCCAGCGGCAGAACGTCAGGGTGTCGCTGCAGACATCGCCGTACGGGGGGACGACCGCGATCGTCTTCATCCCGGCCCAACTGCTCACCGACGCACCCGACACCCATGGCACGGGCTTCCGCCTCGACCGCCGGGCCGAGAAGGCCATCGGCAGCGGCCGGCCGGGCAGCACCGTGCCCGGCAGCGACAAGGCCCGCAGGGACGGACTGGCGGACGTGACCACCACGGCCAGGCCCGCCGGGCTCTCGCCGGTCCCCACCGGACTCAGCGACCCGTCCGTGCTCGACGGCCCCGTGGAACTCGAAAGCCCGGTAGGGGCCCTGGAGTTCACCGACGACCAGGTACTCGACCCGGCGCTCGCGCCCGTCCTCGACGGCGTCTCCGACCTCGAGGACACGGAGAGCGAGCGCGGCGGCATCTTCCGCGCCCGCGATCTGCGCCGGGACACCGGCCGTGAACAGCACCAGCAGGCGTTCGACCCGTCCGACGGGCGCTCCGGAGACGTCCGCCCGATGCGCCCCGCGGGGCCCGTACCGCTGCCGCGCCGCAAGCCGCCGACCCTGGTCACCGACCACGGCCGCCGGGTCGGCGAACGGGACCGGTCCCCCTCCACGGCACCGGACGACTTCCCGGTCGCGCCGGACGCCGCGGTCTTCCCGGCCGCTCCCGAGACAGGCACCGTCTCGGCGGCCGGCCGGCGGGCCCCCTTCCCGTCACAGCGCAGCTCCAGTGCGCGGCCGTCCGCACCGGACACCGTGGGCGGCCTGCCGCGCAGGGTCCGGCAGGCAAGCCTCGCCCCTCAGCTCCGGGAGGACTCCGCGGGCCGGACTCCCGGCAACGCCCCCGCAGACACCGTCGACGACCTCGAACGTGACGCGGACGAAGTACGCAATCGCATGGCTTCGCTTCAACGCGGCTGGCAGCGCGGCCGTCGGCAGAACGCCGAGGACGTGACCGGCCACGGCGAGACAGCACCAGGAACCACTCCGGGAGGGGACGGTCGATGACCGCACCGAACGCCGCAGCACACAACGCCTCACGCCAGGGCTCCGGCGAACTCAACTGGCTCCTCGACGAACTGGTCGAGCGCGTCGCGAGCATCCGTAAGGCGCTGGTGCTCTCCAGCGACGGCCTGGCCACCGGCACGTCCAAGGATCTGACCCGCGAGGACAGCGAACACCTGGCAGCCGTGGCGTCCGGATTCCACAGCCTCGCCAAGGGCGTGGGCCGGCACTTCGACGCGGGCCGGGTCCGGCAGACCGTAGTGGAACTCGACGACGCCTTCCTCTTCGTCACCGCGGCCGGTGACGGCAGCTGTCTCGCCGTCCTCTCCGACTCGGACTCGGACGTCGGGCAGGTGGCGTACGAGATGACACTCATGGTCAAGCGCGTGGGGGTTCACCTGGCCAACGCCCCCCGGACGACCGGTTTCCCCGCCGGCGGGTGAGCGGACGGCATGAGCGCCGACTCCGACCGGGGCACCGCCCCCGGATCAGCACCCACCGATGTGGGCTCCTCACGCTGGTACGACGCCGAAGCAGGCCCGGTCGTCCGTCCCTACGCGATGACCCGGGGCCGTACCAGCAGCGCGTCCCGTCATCGTCTCGACCTGATCGCGATCGTCGTCCCCGAACCCGCGGCCGACGATCCGGGCCGTGATCAGACGCTCTCCCCGGAACACGTGGAGATCGTTGAACTGTGCAGCGACATGCCCCAGTCCATCGCCGAGCTCGCCTCCGGACTGGACCTCCCTGTCGGGGTGGTCCGGGTCCTGGTCGGCGATCTCGTCGAGGACGAACTGGTTCATGTCACCCGTCCCGTTCCGCCGGCCGAGCTGCCGGACGTGAACATTCTTCGCGAGGTGATCAATGGCCTTCGGGCGCTCTAGCCGCAGAAAGCGGCCCGTTGAGCCCGTTACCCTGAAAATCCTGGTGGCGGGCGGATTCGGCGTAGGCAAGACGACCCTGGTGGGGGCGGTCAGCGAGATCAGACCGCTGCGTACGGAGGAGAGGCTGAGCGAGGCGGGCCGCCCCGTCGACGACCTTGCCGGTGTCGAGGGCAAGAACACCACCACGGTGGCCATGGACTTCGGGCGGATCACCCTGCGCGAGGACCTGGTCCTCTATCTGTTCGGGACGCCCGGACAGGACCGGTTCTGGTTCCTGTGGGACGAACTGGCCCAGGGCGCGCTGGGGGCGGTCGTCCTCGCGGACACCCGCCGGCTGGAGGACTGCTTCGCGGCGGTCGACTACTTCGAGCGCCGCGGGATCCCGTTCACCGTCGCGGTCAACCTCTTCGAGGGGGCCGAACAGTTCCCCGACGAAGCGGTGCGAACGGCACTCGACCTCGACCCCGAGGTACCGGTTCTCCTGTGCGACGCGCGCGACCGGGCGTCCGTACGGGATGTGCTGGTGGCCGTCGTCGAACACGCGATGGCGCGGGCCGACCGGCTCCGGGAACCTGCCACGACCTGACAGTCCGGCGACAGCACCGAACGCGGCCCGTACCCCCGCCGACCGGGGTACGGGCCGCGCGTACGGTGCGGACCGGCAGTGGTCGTGGAAGGAGTCTTCACCTGTCGTGACGGACCGTCAACCCCCGTGCACACCCTCCGGTCAGGGGTTCTCGGCGAGCCACTTGGCGGCCGTCTCGGCCAGCTCCCCGTCCCGTCCGGCGAGCATCATGCGGATCATCTGCACATCGCCGCGCAGCGACCATGCGGGGTGCCCGAACGTGGCGGGATTGTTCTTCTCGATGAGGAAGTGCGCCGGCCAGGCGGTGCCGTACCCGATCAGGGGCAACGCAGCGGCGTAGCGCTTCCGGCCGCGCGCCAGTCCGTAGGCGGTGACGGCGAGACCGGTCAGTGTTCCCGTCAGATGGACCCACCTCGTCGCCGCCCTGGAATGCATCGCGACGTAGTAGGGCCAGAACTCTTCGTACGAATCGAACGTCTGTTGTGACATAGAGGCACCGTAATGGCTCAGATGGCAACCGGATACGGCAGTTCCGCGTCCGACAAGGAGAACGGGCGGCCGGAGCCCACGGGGGTGGTCCCGGTCGCCCGTTCTTCGCGCCGGAGCCGCTCTCAGTGGCCCGCGACG
This sequence comes from Streptomyces sp. NBC_00887, assembly GCF_045207585.1. Taxonomy (NCBI): domain Bacteria; kingdom Bacillati; phylum Actinomycetota; class Actinomycetes; order Kitasatosporales; family Streptomycetaceae; genus Streptomyces; species Streptomyces sp. NBC_00887. The sequence continues at coordinate 1,245,031 of NZ_CP108788.1, read as the reverse complement.
GACCGCCTGCTCACCGGGAAGTCGAAGTAGGTGTCCGGGAACACCTCGGGCTTGTAGGTGTAGTGCCACCACTCCTCGGCCAGGTTCACGAAACCGAGGCCGGTGAGCGTCGTCTTCAGGAACTGCCGGTTCGTGCGCTGTATCCCCTGCACCCTCGGGTCGTCCGTGTGCGACAAGGTGTCGAAACAGTCGTAACCCGTCCCCATGTCGACCGAGTTGTCGGGGAATCGCTCGTCCGCCGGCGCGTAGCACGGCGCCAGCCGCTCGCCCGGCACGTAGGGCCTGGTCGGCAGGGCGGGAAGCTTCACCAGCGTCAGGTCGACCGTGCTGCCCCGGCTGTGACCGGACTTCTCCGCGATGTAACCGTCCTCGAACAGACGGGTCTTGTCGACGAGCGGATAGAACTCGTTTTTCATGGTCTGGTCGTCGAGATCCTTCGCCCAGCGCACGAAGTGGTCCACCGCCCGCTGCGGCCGGTAGCAGTCGTACACCTTGAGCGAGTAACCCTGGCGCAGGAGGCTCCGCTGAGCCGTGCGCAGCGCCCGTGCCGCGGGCCGGGTCAGGATGCAGACGGGCTGCCGGTACCCCTCCACCCGCTCGCCCAGGAAGGTGTGCGCGGTGGTGTACCGCATCTCGGTGATGATCGTGGGATCGACGGAGCGCAGGTCGACGAACTCCGGGGGAGCCTTGGGTTCGGGCTCGGCCCGGGCCACCGGAGCGGCAGCGGTCAGGGCGAGCAGGGCGGCGGCAGCGGCGGCCGAAGCGCGGAGGGCGTGAACGATTCCTGTCATGGGCACATCGTCCATCAGCTCGGGGGCGGAGGAGAAGGGCGATCGGATACAGTCCGCCCGTGAAGGACTCCCACTGCAGCTCCTGCGGAGCCCCGTACTCCGCAGACCCGTCGGTGCCCACCGCCTGGCCACGCACCTGCCCCGCCTGCGGCGCCACCACCTACCGCAACCCGCTGCCCGTCGCCGTCGCCCTCCTGCCCGTCACCGGCCCGCACGGCACCGGACTCGTCGTCATCACCCGCACCATCCCACCGCAACTGGGCGGCATCGCCCTGCCCGGCGGGTACATCGACCACACCGAGGACTGGCGCGAGGCGGTCGTACGGGAACTGCGCGAGGAAACCGGGATCAAGGCCGACGGGACGGACGTACGGCTCGCCGACGCCCTGAGCTCGCCGGACGGCCATCTCCTCCTCTTCGGTCTGCTCCCGCCCCGCCCCGCCGCGGACCTGCCGCCGTCCGTGCCCACGGACGAGACCTCGGGGTTCGAGGTCCTGCAGACCCCCGCGGAGCTCGCCTTCCCGCTGCACACCCGGGCCGTACGCTCCTGGTTCGCCGGCAGCTACAGCGACTGAACCGGGCCCGCGGGGGCCCGCAGCCCCCGCACCCGTACCGGATACGTCACCAGGTCCTCCTCACCGTCCCGCTCGACCACGACACGCCCGCCCGAGAGCCGGGACGTGAACCGCTCCACCTCGGACCGGGTCCACCCGTCGCCCACATCGCGCGCCACCAGCCCGCCACCCGTGCGCCCCGCCGCAGGAGCCCACACCTCCAGCTCCGTGCTTCCGTCCGCACGCCGCACCGGAAGCACCGCCCCGGCCCGCGCCAGCACCGGAATCCGTGACAACGGCGCGTCCAGCAGAACCTGTCCCGGCCCCTCGTACGCCTCCTCGGTCGCCGTGTCGTACCAGCGGCCGCGCGGCAGCCGAACCGCCCGGCGATCCGACCCGCACTCCAGCACCGGTGCCACGAGCAGTGCATCGCCCAGCAGGAACGCGTCCTCGCACTCCCGCAGCGCCCGGTCCCCGGAGGCCCCCCACCACAACGGCCGCACATACGGCGCACCCGTCAGCCTGGCCAGTTCCGCCAGCGTCACGAAGTAGGGGCGCAGCCGCTCCCGTTCCTCCAGTGCGGCCCTCGCGCCACTGAGCACCTCGGTCCCGAACTCCCACGGCTCCCGCCGCCCCGCGTCGATGGCCGCATGGGTACGGAACAACGGCAGGTACGCGCCCAGCTGGAACCAGCGCAGATACAGCTCCGGCGACGGCGACCCGTCGAACCCGCCCACATCCGGCCCCGAATACGGCACCCCGCAGAGTCCGAGACCCAGCACCAGGGCCAGCGACGCACGCAGCCCGGGCCACCCCGTCGCCACGTCACCGGACCAGGTGCCTCCGTACCGCTGCATCCCCGCCCAGCCGGAACGGGAGAACAGGAACGGCCGCTCATCGGGCCGCAGCCTGCGCAGCCCTTCGTACCCGGCCTGCGCCATCGTGAGGCCGTAGACGTTGTGCGCCTCACGATGGTCACCGCCACGGCCCTCAAGCGCGTGCCGGGACGAATGCGGCAGCGAAGGGTCCCCGAAGGCCGTGAACGCCACCGGCTCGTTCATGTCGTGCCACACCCCGGAGAACCCCTGGGCGAGCCGCTCCTCGTACAGCGTCCCCCACCACTGCCTCACCTGCGGATCGGTGAAGTCCGGGTAGACGCACTCACCCGGCCACACCTCACCGAGCACCCGGCGCCCCTGCGGATCCCGGACGAACGCACCCGCCGTGCCGACCTCCCGGCCGCTGTCGAAAACCCCGTTGCCCGGTGACGCCTTCACCGCCGGGTCGACGATCGACACCAGACGCACCCCGTCCGCGCGCAACTCCTTGGCCAGCCCGGGCAGATCGGGGAACCGCTCACGGTCGACCGTGAAGACCTGATGCGCGTCGTAGTGATCGATGTCCAGGTGCACCGCCGACAGTGCCAGGCCCCGCTCCCGGTACCCCGCCACTATCCGCCGCACCTCGTCCTCGCTGCCGAACCCCCACCTGGAGTGCTGCGGACCCAACGCCCACGAGGGCGGCAGCGCGGGCGCACCGGTCAGCGCCGTCCAGCCCTGCAGCACCCTGGACGGCGTACCCGTCACCACCCAGCAGCGCAGCGGACCGCCCTCCATCCGCACCTCACAGGTACCCGGCCGGTCATGCCCGGACCCCGCACCCTCCTCACCCTCCCGGAGGGTCACCCGGCCCGACCAGGTGTTGTCATGGAAGGCCAGATGCGTCCCCGCGTCCGACACCACCAACTGCACCGGCATAGTCAGATACAGCGGATCGTCCCCGGGACCGAAGCGGCCACCCGGATCGGTGTTCCACAGCCTGTACGTCCCCCCGCGCAGCCGCGGACCGCCCGCCCGCCCACCGAGTCCGAAGAAGCGCGCGTCGGCAGGCACCTCGGAGCGCTGGACCCAACGCGCCGCACCCCCGCCCACCGGTTCCCACCACCGCGGCGGCAGCTCCCGGCGCAGCACCACACCGCCCGGTGTACGCAGCTCCACCGCCCCGTGCCGCGACACCGCCACCGTCAGCCGCTCCGACACCACCTGCCAGCCGCCGTCCTTGTCCGGCTCCAGCCCGGCCCGCGGATCCGGTTCCGGCGCCTCTCCCGGCAGCGCGTAGGACGGCATCGACTCCGCACCGTCCCAGGACCAGAACACCGCACCACCGACGGCCACACGGATGCGCAACTCCGAACGGGCGAATCTCACGACACCCCCGCCCGGTCCGGGCTCGGCCCCCACCAGAAGACCGGGGACCCGAGCCCGCTCCGGCCCCCGCGGCGGCAACGCCCGCGCGTCCGTCCGCCGTCGTCGCCAGGCGGAGCGCACCGCGCGCATCCCCTGCACGGAACCGACCATCTTCACCGAGCGCACCAGGTCACGACCATCCATGCAGGCCACCCTGCCACCCGGCCGACGGCGAACGGGGTCCGTTCAGCTTCCGTTCACCTGTGGCCGGACCACACTGCCGCGCCGGCAACCATGGCCGGGGGACCCTGGTGCGAAAGACGATCACATGGCATCGTCCGTGAATGCCGCTCACGCGCACACCCCAGCCCGTGCGCGCGACGCACGCACACCCCGCGTACCCGAGAAAGGCCAGGGAGCCACCCCATGACCTCAGAAGCCGGCGAAGCCCCCCTCTGGCAGCCCGACCCCGAACGCATCGAGGCCGCGGCCGTCACCCGCTTCCAGCGCTGGGCGGCAGGGCGGTACGGAGCGCCCGCCGAAGGCGGCTACGAGGCACTGCACCGCTGGTCGGTCGACGAGCTCGACACCTTCTGGCAGGCCGTCACCGACTGGTTCGACGTGCGCTTCTCCACCCCGTACGAGACCGTCATCGGCGACCGCGCCATGCCCGGTGCCCAGTGGTTCCCCGGATCCACCCTCAACTACGCCGAACACGCACTGCGGACCGCCGACGACCCCCTGCGCGCCGATGCCCCGGCACTGCTCCACGTCGACGAGACCCACACGCAGATCCCCATCAGCTGGTCGTCGCTCCGCAGCCAGGTCGGCTCCCTCGCCGCCGAGCTGCGCGCCCTCGGCGTCACACCCGGCGACCGCGTCAGCGGGTACCTCCCCAACATTCCGCAGGCGGTCGTCGCCTTCCTCGCCACGGCTGCCGTCGGCGGAGTCTGGACGTCGTGCGCCCCCGACTTCGGTGCCCGCAGCGTCCTCGACCGCTTCCAGCAGGTCGAACCCGTCGTCCTGTTCACCGTCGACGGCTACCGCTACGGCGGCAAGGAGCACGACCGCACCGAGACCGTGGCGGAGCTCCGACGCGAGCTCCCCACCCTGCGCGCCGTCGTCCACATCCCGCTCCTCGGCACGGACGCGCCCGACGGAGCCCTCGAGTGGTCCGCGCTCACCTCCGCCGATGTCGAACCCGTCTTCGAACAGGTCCCCTTCGAGCACCCGCTCTGGGTGCTGTACTCCTCCGGGACCACCGGACTTCCCAAGGCGATCGTCCAGTCCCAGGGCGGCATCCTCGTCGAACACCTCAAGCAGATCGGGCTGCACTGCGACCTCGGCCCCGACGACCGCTTCTTCTGGTACACCTCCACCGGCTGGATGATGTGGAACTTCCTCGTCTCCGGCCTGCTGACCGGCACCACGGTCGTGCTGTACGACGGAAGCCCCGGATACCCGGACGTCAGCGCCCAGTGGCGGGTCGCCGAACAGACCGGAGCGACCCTCTTCGGTACCTCCGCGGCCTACGTCATGGCCTGCCGCAAGGCCGGAATCCATCCGGGCCGCGACCACGACCTCAGCCGTGTCCAATGCGTCGCCACCACCGGCTCCCCGCTTCCGCCCGACGGTTTCCGCTGGCTCCACGACGAGGTGGCCGAGGACCTGTGGATCGCCTCCGTCAGCGGCGGCACCGACGTCTGCAGCTGCTTCGCGGGCGCGGTCCCCACCCTGCCGGTCCACATCGGCGAACTGCAGGCCCCCTGCCTCGGCACGGACCTCCAGGCCTGGGACCCCGCAGGCAAGCCGCTGACCGGCGAGGTCGGCGAGCTCGTCGTCACCAGCCCCATGCCCTCCATGCCGATCCACTTCTGGAACGACCCCGACGGCAGCCGCTACCACGACAGTTACTTCGACATGTACCCCGGCGTCTGGCGTCACGGCGACTGGATCACCCTCACCGGCCACGGCTCGGTCATCATCCACGGACGCTCCGACTCCACCCTCAACAGGCAGGGGGTGCGGATGGGATCCGCAGACATCTACGAAGCCGTCGAACGGCTCCCCGAGATCCGCGAGTCCCTCGTCATCGGCATCGAGGAGCCGGACGGGGGCTACTGGATGCCGCTCTTCGTCCACCTCGCCGAAGGTGCCGCGCTCGACGACGACCTCCGCGACAGCATCAAGCGGACGATCCGCGAGAACCTCTCCCCACGCCACGTACCGGACGAGGTCATCGAGGTCCCCGGTATCCCGCACACCCTCACCGGCAAACGCATCGAGGTTCCGGTCAAGCGCCTCCTACAGGGCACGGCCCTGTCCAAGGCGGTCAACCCCGGCTCCATCGACAACCTCGAACTCCTCCACTTCTACGAGAACCTCGCCCGCGAACGCCGCTGACCCGGTCACCGAGGGCACCGTTGTCAGTCCCCCTGATTACGCTGAGTGAGCATCGATCGACAGCGCACAGGGGGACTCATGGCGCACATCAAGCAGACGAAACGCACCCACCACCGCTCCGCCACATCCATGCGACGCGCGCTGCGCCGCGAAGCACCCAATACCGTCGGCCTCCTGGTCGACGCCGAGGACTTCGCGGCGATGCGTCACTACCGGACCTTCACCTTCGACGATCACTCCGTCTATCTGCAGCAGGTCGAAGGCCTGCTCAAAACCCTCGCAGCGCAGGGAATGCACACCACGGTCGCCCTCTTCGACCCGGAGGACTACGCGGAGTTCTGCACCGACGCCGACCTCGATCCGGACGACCGCACGAACCGCAGCCGCTTCACCGCCGAAATCGCCGCAGCCGGTGCCACCGTGGCCTATACCGGCCAGCCCATCGACGCCCTGATCCCGCAACTCGTCTCGCGCGCCGTCCGCCGGGCTACCTGGGAGTACGCCACCATGCTCCTGGCGGACCTCGGAGACTGCGCGGACTGCGGACAGGACATCGGCAGGGCCGCCTTCGACCGGGCCTCCCACCTGCTGACGCGTCTGCTGGAGACAGCAGGACCGGGTACCCACCACACGGTCTGCAGCACACCCACGGAAAACGAACAGCTCCTCGCCGTGCTCCACACGACGAGGCACCCCGACGGTCCGGTGCATCTCGAATCGTCGGAAGGAGCGGAGTTCGCCACCGTCCTCGCCGTCGGCATCGCACTCGAGACACGGGGAGGCGTGGTGATGCGCACCAGCACCGCGGACGCCCCCGACCGGGTGTACGGCTGGCGTCTGATCCGCGGCGGACTCGTCCCGCTGACCGCGGGCGAGGTCTTCAGCGCCTACTGCACCGACGCGGACACGGGCGAACCGGTCTCCCCGGAGTCGAACGTGGAGTACTGCGCAGGCTTCGACCTCGGCGCCGACGAGCCGGAGGAGCACCACTGACGGAAAGAACGAAGGGGCTCCCGCCTGCAGGGCGGGAACCCCTTCACAACCGACTGCGCGAGTCCGGCGGCGTCACTCGCCCGACAGCACCGCCTGGGCCGCGATCCGTGCCTCTTCGGCGGAGTCCGTCGCACGAGCGGCGGAAGCGGCACGCTCGCACTGCGCGAGCGTGTACTTCGCCAGCGTGGCGCGCACATAGGGAATGGAAGCGGCGCCCATGGACAGCGAGGTGACACCCAGACCGGTCAGCACGCAGGCAAGCAGCGGATCCGCGGCAGCCTCTCCGCAGACACCACAGCTCTTGCCCTCCGCGCGGGCCGCGTCGGCCGACAGAGCGACCAGATCCAGCAGCGCCGGCTGCCACGGGTCCTGCAGTCGGGAGACGGCGCCCACCTGCCGGTCGGCCGCGAAGGTGTACTGCGCCAGGTCGTTGGTACCCAGCGACAGGAACTCCACCTCCTGCAGGATCGAGCGAGCCCGCAGCGCGGCGGAGGGAATCTCCACCATCGCACCGAACTTCGCCTGCAGTCCGGCCTCACGGCACGCGTCCGCGAACGCCTTCGCGTCGGCACGGTCGGCCACCATCGGGGCCATGACCTCGAGGTAGACGGGCAGACCCTCGACCGCCTTGGAAAGGGCGGTCAGCTGCGTGCGCAGCACATCGGGGTGGTCCAGCAGACTGCGCAGCCCACGGACACCGAGCGCCGGGTTCGGCTCGTCCGCCGGGGTCAGGAAGTCCAGCGGCTTGTCCGCACCGGCGTCGAGCACCCGCACGACGACGCGCCCCTCGGGGAACGCCTCCAGCACGGCACGGTAGGCCGCGATCTGCTTCGCCTCGGTGGGCGCCTGCTTGCTGTCGTCCAGGAACAGGAACTCGGTACGGAACAGCCCGACGCCTTCGGCACCGGCCTCCACCGCCGCCGGCACATCGGCGGGACCGCCGACATTGGCGAGCAACGGGACCTTGTGGCCGTCGGACGTGGCACCCGGTCCCGTCGTGGCGGACAACGCGGCCTTGCGGGCCGCCGCGGCGCTCTCCATCGCCGTACGCTTCTCGTCGCTCGGCTCGACGAAGACCTCACCGGTACTGCCGTCCACCGCGACGACGGTGCCTTCGGCGATCTCCCCGGCTCCCGGGAGAGCAACGACGGCCGGAACTCCCAGTGCGCGCGCCAGAATTGCGCTGTGACTCGTCGGACCGCCCTCCTCGGTGACGAACCCGAGCACCAGAGCCGGGTCCAGCAGGGCCGTGTCGGCCGGGGCCAGGTCGCGAGCAATCAGTACGTAGGGCTCGTCACTGTCCGGAACACCCGGCATCGGAACGCCGAGCAGCCGCGCAACGATCCGGTTCCGCACATCGTCGAGGTCCGCGACGCGGCCGGCCAGATACTCCCCGGCATTGGCCAGCAGAGCCCGGTACGAGGCGAATGCGTCGTAGACCCCCCGCTCCGCGGTGCTGCCGACTGCGATGCGGCGATCCACATCGGCCATGAGCTCCGGGTCCTGCGCCATCATGGCCTGGGCCTCGAGCACGTGCTGGGCCTCGCCGCCGGCAAGATTGCCTCGCGCGATCAGGTCGGCCGCGACAGCTTCCACCGCCTGGCGGGCGCGCCCCTGCTCGCGCTCGGCCTCCTCCGTAGGAATCTGTTTGGCGGGCGGCTCAAGCACCGCCGTACCCATGTGCCGAACTTCGCCGATCGCCACACCGTGGCTCACGCCGACGCCTCGCAGCGTTGTCTCCATTTCACCCGTCTCCGGTTGTGCGGTGGCTGTGCCACCGCGGTGAATGCCCACTGGCAGTTGCTGAACCAAAGGTGTTACTGCCAGCCGAACAGTGCGTCTCCGACCTTCACGTCGCCGTCCTCGCGCACCTCGGAAAGGGATTCGGCGGTGGCTTCGAGCGCCACGATCGGGCAGATCGCCGACTTGCCGGCTGCCTCGACGGCGGCCGGGTCCCACCGCACGATGCCCTGACCACGGGTCACGGTGTCCCCCTTGTTCACGAGGAGCTCGAAGCCCTCGCCATTGAGCTGTACGGTGTCGATGCCGAGGTGGGTCAGCACCCCGTGTCCCTCGTCGTCCACCACGACAAAGGCGTGGGGGTGCAGGGAGACGACGATGCCGTCGACCGGAGAGACGGCCTCGGAGGGCTCGCGCACGGGGTCGATGGCGGTACCGGGACCAACCATGGCGCCGGAGAAGACCGGATCGGGAACCGCGGTGAGTCCGATCGCGCGGCCGACAAGCGGGGACGTCACTGTGGTCATGGGGAGCCTCCCAGGGGTGGAGCTTGGTCTGTTGTCGCCGTACCGACTGATGGGGACGGCGTACTGATCAGCAGCGTAAGTCATATGAAGTCACGGTTCCGCCCGAGAGCTACCGGTTGGCAGACCTAGGGGTGCACCGCGAACGATTTGCCTCGCCCCACAGCGGCCTGTATTGTCGTCATTCTGCCTGGCCCCAACACGACCTCGAGTCGGGGGTCGGCGGCGACTCTCAAACACCGAACTTCCGATCTGAGCCTCATTCTGCGTGTCTGCAGGAGCTGGTCAAGGAAATGGAAAACGGCTGATAGAGTCGGACTCGCCGGAAAGGGAAAGCGCGAAAGCGAAGAACTGGAAAGCGCAGTAACAATTCTCCTGCTTCGCAGGGGGCCCGCTTCGGCCGGGAATCGGACACGAAAGAGTCTGATAGAGTCGGAAACGCAAGAACGAAGGGAAGCGCCCGGAGGGCCCCGGTGAAACGGGACCGAAGGAAGCGTCCGTTCCTTGAGAACTCAACAGCGTGCCAAAAGTCAACGCCAAATTTGTTGATACCCCGGCCCACTTCGGTGGGTTGGTGGTTCCTTTGAAGTCCTACTGGCCCATGTGGCGGGTAGGCAACATCAGCGAGGACGCTGTGGATGACCAGCCCTATTCCGGTTGGTTGTCCCGCTCTTTTATGGTGCTCTCCCGATTACGGGAAAACATTCATGGAGAGTTTGATCCTGGCTCAGGACGAACGCTGGCGGCGTGCTTAACACATGCAAGTCGAACGATGAAGCCCTTCGGGGTGGATTAGTGGCGAACGGGTGAGTAACACGTGGGCAATCTGCCCTTCACTCTGGGACAAGCCCTGGAAACGGGGTCTAATACCGGATAACACTCTGTCCTGCATGGGACGGGGTTAAAAGCTCCGGCGGTGAAGGATGAGCCCGCGGCCTATCAGCTTGTTGGTGGGGTAATGGCCTACCAAGGCGACGACGGGTAGCCGGCCTGAGAGGGCGACCGGCCACACTGGGACTGAGACACGGCCCAGACTCCTACGGGAGGCAGCAGTGGGGAATATTGCACAATGGGCGAAAGCCTGATGCAGCGACGCCGCGTGAGGGATGACGGCCTTCGGGTTGTAAACCTCTTTCAGCAGGGAAGAAGCGCAAGTGACGGTACCTGCAGAAGAAGCACCGGCTAACTACGTGCCAGCAGCCGCGGTAATACGTAGGGTGCGAGCGTTGTCCGGAATTATTGGGCGTAAAGAGCTCGTAGGCGGCTTGTCACGTCGGATGTGAAAGCTCGGGGCTTAACCCCGAGTCTGCATTCGATACGGGCTAGCTAGAGTGTGGTAGGGGAGATCGGAATTCCTGGTGTAGCGGTGAAATGCGCAGATATCAGGAGGAACACCGGTGGCGAAGGCGGATCTCTGGGCCATTACTGACGCTGAGGAGCGAAAGCGTGGGGAGCGAACAGGATTAGATACCCTGGTAGTCCACGCCGTAAACGTTGGGAACTAGGTGTTGGCGACATTCCACGTCGTCGGTGCCGCAGCTAACGCATTAAGTTCCCCGCCTGGGGAGTACGGCCGCAAGGCTAAAACTCAAAGGAATTGACGGGGGCCCGCACAAGCAGCGGAGCATGTGGCTTAATTCGACGCAACGCGAAGAACCTTACCAAGGCTTGACATATACCGGAAAGCATCAGAGATGGTGCCCCCCTTGTGGTCGGTATACAGGTGGTGCATGGCTGTCGTCAGCTCGTGTCGTGAGATGTTGGGTTAAGTCCCGCAACGAGCGCAACCCTTGTTCTGTGTTGCCAGCATGCCCTTCGGGGTGATGGGGACTCACAGGAGACTGCCGGGGTCAACTCGGAGGAAGGTGGGGACGACGTCAAGTCATCATGCCCCTTATGTCTTGGGCTGCACACGTGCTACAATGGCCGGTACAATGAGCTGCGATGCCGCGAGGCGGAGCGAATCTCAAAAAGCCGGTCTCAGTTCGGATTGGGGTCTGCAACTCGACCCCATGAAGTCGGAGTTGCTAGTAATCGCAGATCAGCATTGCTGCGGTGAATACGTTCCCGGGCCTTGTACACACCGCCCGTCACGTCACGAAAGTCGGTAACACCCGAAGCCGGTGGCCCAACCCCTTGTGGGAGGGAGCTGTCGAAGGTGGGACTGGCGATTGGGACGAAGTCGTAACAAGGTAGCCGTACCGGAAGGTGCGGCTGGATCACCTCCTTTCTAAGGAGCATCTAGGTTCTCTTCGGGGAATCCAGAGACCATTTCGTCGGCAAATGTTCGACGGTGGTTGCTCATGGGTGGAACGTTGACTATTCGGCACGACAGGTTGTTTTTGCGAGTACTGCTTCGGCGTGGAAAGTGAGAGGGATCGGTCGGGTCGGGCACGCTGTTGGGTATCTGAAGGTACGGGCTCGTTGAGTCTGGATCTTCGGTTGCCGGCCCCAGTGAACTCGCCTGTGAGGGCGGGGTGATGGGTGGCTGGTCGTTGTTTGAGAACTGCACAGTGGACGCGAGCATCTGTGGCCAAGTTTTTAAGGGCGCACGGTGGATGCCTTGGCACCAGGAACCGATGAAGGACGTGGGAGGCCACGATAGTCCCCGGGGAGCTGTCAACCAAGCTTTGATCCGGGGGTTTCCGAATGGGGAAACCCGGCAGTCGTCATGGGCTGTCACCCACTGCTGAACACATAGGCAGTGTGGAGGGAACGCGGGGAAGTGAAACATCTCAGTACCCGCAGGAAGAGAAAACAACCGTGATTCCGGGAGTAGTGGCGAGCGAAACTGGATGAGGCCAAACCGTATGCGTGTGATACCCGGCAGGGGTTGCGCATGCGGGGTTGTGGGATCTCTTTTTCATGGTCTGCCGACTGTGAGACGAGTCAGAAACCGTTGGTGTAGGCGAAGGACATGCGAAAGGTCCGGCGTAGAGGGTAAGACCCCCGTAGCTGAAACATCAACGGCTCGTTTAAGAGACACCCAAGTAGCACGGGGCCCGAGAAATCCCGTGTGAATCTGGCGGGACCACCCGCTAAGCCTAAATATTCCCTGGTGACCGATAGCGGATAGTACCGTGAGGGAATGGTGAAAAGTACCGCGGGAGCGGAGTGAAATAGTACCTGAAACCGTGTGCCTACAAGCCGTGGGAGCGTCGCTGTATGTGCTTGCACATGCAGTCGTGACTGCGTGCCTTTTGAAGAATGAGCCTGCGAGTTTGCGGTGTGTTGCGAGGTTAACCCGTGTGGGGAAGCCGTAGCGAAAGCGAGTCCGAATAGGGCGATTTAGTAGCGCGCTCAAGACCCGAAGCGGAGTGATCTAGCCATGGGCAGGTTGAAGCGGAGGTAAGACTTCGTGGAGGACCGAACCCACCAGGGTTGAAAACCTGGGGGATGACCTGTGGTTAGGGGTGAAAGGCCAATCAAACTCCGTGATAGCTGGTTCTCCCCGAAATGCATTTAGGTGCAGCGTCGTGTGTTTCTTGCCGGAGGTAGAGCACTGGATAGGCGATGGGCCCTACCGGGTTACTGACCTTAGCCAAACTCCGAATGCCGGTAAGTGAGAGCACGGCAGTGAGACTGTGGGGGATAAGCTCCATGGTCGAGAGGGAAACAGCCCAGAGCATCGACTAAGGCCCCTAAGCGTACGCTAAGTGGGAAAGGATGTGGAGTCGCAGAGACAACCAGGAGGTTGGCTTAGAAGCAGCCACCCTTGAAAGAGTGCGTAATAGCTCACTGGTCAAGTGATTCCGCGCCGACAATGTAGCGGGGCTCAAGCGTACCGCCGAAGTCGTGTCATTCCAGCACGTACCCCCAACGGGGGCTGGGATGGGTAGGGGAGCGTCGTGTGCCGGGTGAAGCAGCCGCGGAAGCGAGTTGTGGACGGTTCACGAGTGAGAATGCAGGCATGAGTAGCGATACACACGTGAGAAACGTGTGCGCCGATTGACTAAGGGTTCCTGGGTCAAGCTGATCTGCCCAGGGTAAGTCGGGACCTAAGGCGAGGCCGACAGGCGTAGTCGATGGACAACCGGTTGATATTCCGGTACCCGCTTTGAAACGCCCAATACTGAATCAGGCGATGCTAAGTCCGTGAAGCCGGCCCGATCTCTTCGGAGTTGAGGGTAGTGGTGGAGCCGATGAACCAGACTTGTATTAGGTAAGCGATGGGGTGACGCAGGAAGGTAGTCCAGCCCGGGCGGTGGTAGTCCCGGGGTAAGGGTGTAGGCCGTGTGGCAGGTAAATCCGTCACACATTAAGGCTGAGACCTGATGCCGAGCCGATTGTGGTGAAGTGGATGATCCTATGCTGTCGAGAAAAGCCTCTAGCGAGTTTCATGGCGGCCCGTACCCTAAACCGACTCAGGTAGTCAGGTAGAGAATACCGAGGCGTTCGGGTGAACTATGGTTAAGGAACTCGGCAAAATGCCCCCGTAACTTCGGGAGAAGGGGGGCCATCACTGGTGAGGGAACTTGCTTCCTGAGCTGGGGGTGGCCGCAGAGACCAGCGAGAAGCGACTGTTTACTAAAAACACAGGTCCGTGCGAAGCCGTAAGGCGATGTATACGGACTGACGCCTGCCCGGTGCTGGAACGTTAAGGGGACCGGTTAGTGCACTTTCGGGTGTGCGAAGCTGAGAACTTAAGCGCCAGTAAACGGCGGTGGTAACTATAACCATCCTAAGGTAGCGAAATTCCTTGTCGGGTAAGTTCCGACCTGCACGAATGGCGTAACGACTTCTCGACTGTCTCAACCATAGGCCCGGTGAAATTGCACTACGAGTAAAGATGCTCGTTTCGCGCAGCAGGACGGAAAGACCCCGGGACCTTTACTATAGTTTGATATTGGTGTTCGGTTCGGCTTGTGTAGGATAGGTGGGAGACTTTGAAGCGGCCACGCCAGTGGTTGTGGAGTCGTCGTTGAAATACCACTCTGGTCGTGCTGGATGTCTAACCTAGGTCCGTGATCCGGATCAGGGACAGTGTCTGATGGGTAGTTTAACTGGGGCGGTTGCCTCCTAAAGAGTAACGGAGGCGCCCAAAGGTTCCCTCAGCCTGGTTGGCAATCAGGTGTTGAGTGTAAGTGCACAAGGGAGCTTGACTGTGAGACCGACGGGTCGAGCAGGGACGAAAGTCGGGACTAGTGATCCGGCAGTGGCTTGTGGAAGCGCTGTCGCTCAACGGATAAAAGGTACCCCGGGGATAACAGGCTGATCTTCCCCAAGAGTCCATATCGACGGGATGGTTTGGCACCTCGATGTCGGCTCGTCGCATCCTGGGGCTGGAGTCGGTCCCAAGGGTTGGGCTGTTCGCCCATTAAAGCGGTACGCGAGCTGGGTTTAGAACGTCGTGAGACAGTTCGGTCCCTATCCGCTGTGCGCGTAGGAATATTGAGAAGGGCTGTCCCTAGTACGAGAGGACCGGGACGGACGAACCTCTGGTGTGCCAGTTGTCCTGCCAAGGGCATGGCTGGTTGGCTACGTTCGGAAAGGATAACCGCTGAAAGCATCTAAGCGGGAAGCCTGCTTCGAGATGAGTATTCCCACCACCTTGAGTGGTTAAGGCTCCCAGTAGACGACTGGGTTGATAGGCCAGATGTGGAAGCCCGGTAACGGGTGGAGCTGACTGGTACTAATAGGCCGAGGGCTTGTCCTCAGTTGCTCGCGTCCACTGTGTTAGTTCTGAAATAACGAACGGCCGTGTTTTCTTCCGGTGTTGGTTAATTTCATAGTGTTTCGGTGGTCATTGCGTTAGGGAAACGCCCGGTTACATTCCGAACCCGGAAGCTAAGCCTTTCAGCGCCGATGGTACTGCAGGGGGGACCCTGTGGGAGAGTAGGACGCCGCCGAACAATTATTCCGGGAAAGCCCCGTGCCCTTGTGGCACGGGGCTTTTCTGCGTTCAATCACGTCCTTGTACCCCCGTGCATCGGCACTCGGCGGCTGAGGGTAGGGTCAGGGTGCATCATTGGCACGTTCTTCACAGGAGGCCCCCGGGTGGAGGTCCAGGAGACTCGAGTTCAGACGAACCGAGTACTCACCATCCCCAACATCCTCAGCATGGCTCGCCTCGTCGGCGTGCCGCTCTTCCTGTGGTTGATCCTTCGTCCCGTCTTCGGCGGGCCCAACAGCGACGGCTGGGCGTTGCTGGTGCTGATGCTGAGCGGCGTCAGCGACTATCTCGACGGCAAGCTCGCACGCCGGTGGAACCAGATCAGCAGCCTCGGGCGACTCCTGGACCCAGCTGCCGACCGCCTCTACATCCTGTCGACCCTCGTCGGGCTCACCTGGCGCGAGATCCTGCCGCTCTGGCTCACCGCAGCTCTTCTCGCACGTGAGCTCATGCTCCTTGTCATGGTGGGAATCCTGCGCCGGCACGGCTATCCGCCGCCGCAGGTGAACTTCCTCGGGAAAGCTGCAACCTTCAACCTGATGTACGCCTTCCCCTTGTTGCTGCTCAGTGACGGAAGTGGTTGGCTGGCTTCGCTGGGCGCCGTTTTCGGATGGGCGTTCGCTGGTTGGGGTACAACGCTCTATTGGTGGGCAGGGATCCTCTACGTGGTCCAGGTCCGCCGACTCGTCAAGGCGGATGAAGTAGCCGAATAGCTCGTTGATGCGGTGCCGCGCAGTGTCGCCGGTCCGCAACGGATGCTGTGGTTGTTGCCCCGACGGGTGATGTCGGCTAGACCGTCGTCTCTTCAAGGAGGACGTTTCCGACATGAAGGCCGTCGTAATGGCCGGCGGCGAAGGCACTCGTCTTCGCCCCATGACCTCAAGCATGCCCAAGCCGCTCCTGCCCGTAGCCAATCGGCCGATCATGGAGCATGTGCTGCGGCTGCTCAAGCGGCATGGGCTCAATGAGACCGTCGTAACCGTTCAGTTCCTTGCTTCGCTCGTGAAGAACTACTTCGGCGACGGCGAAGAACTCGGAATGGAGCTCACCTACGCCAACGAGGAGAAGCCACTCGGTACCGCGGGAAGCGTCAAGAACGCAGAGGAAGCCCTCAAGGACGACACCTTCCTGGTTATTTCCGGTGACGCACTCACCGACTTCGACCTGACGGACCTCATTGCCTTCCACAAGGAGAAGGGCGGACTGGTCACGGTATGCCTGACCAGGGTCCCGAATCCGCTGGAGTTCGGCATCACGATTGTCGACGAGCAGGGTCAGGTCGAGCGCTTCCTGGAGAAGCCGACCTGGGGCCAGGTCTTCTCGGACACCGTCAACACGGGCATCTACGTCATGGAGCCCGAGGTCTTCGACTACGTCCAGGCAGATACCTCGGTGGACTGGTCCGGCGACGTGTTTCCGCAGCTCATGAAGGAGGGCAAGCCGATCTACGGCTATGTCGCCGAGGGCTACTGGGAGGACGTGGGCACCCACGAGAGCTACGTGAAGGCCCAGGCCGACGTGTTGGAGCGCAAGGTCGACGTCGAGCTCGACGGCTTCGAGATCTCGCCCGGTGTGTGGGTCGCGGAGGGCGCGGAGGTCCATCCCGACGCGGTACTCCGAGGGCCGCTGTACATCGGCGACTACGCCAAGATCGAAGCCGGTGTCGAACTCCGGGAACACACCGTCATCGGGTCGAACGTCGTGGTGAAAACCGGTGCCTTCCTGCACAGGGCCGTGGTGCACGACAACGTGTACATCGGCCAGCACAGCAATCTTCGTGGCTGCGTGATCGGTAAGAACACCGACATCATGCGGGCGGCCCGCATCGAGGACGGCGCCGTCATCGGCGACGAATGCCTGGTCGGCGAGGAATCGATCATCCAGGGCAATGTGCGGGTGTACCCGTTCAAGACCATCGAGGCCGGAGCCTTCGTCAACACCTCGGTGATCTGGGAGTCGCGGGGGCAGGCGCACCTCTTCGGAGCGCGCGGTGTCTCCGGGATCCTGAACGTCGAGATCACCCCGGAGCTCGCCGTGCGACTCGCCGGTGCGTACGCGACGACCCTGAAGAAGGGGTCGACCGTCACCACGGCACGTGACCACTCCCGTGGTGCGCGCGCGCTGAAGAGAGCGGTCATCTCCGCCCTGCAGGCGAGCGCCATCGACGTACGGGACCTGGAGAACGTGCCGCTGCCGGTGGCCCGCCAGCAGACCGCGCGGGGCAGTGCCGGCGGCATCATGATCCGGACGTCGCCCGGTGTGCCGGACTCCGTCGACATCATGTTCATCGACGAAAGCGGTGCCGATCTCTCCCAGGCGCGCCAGCGCAAGCTTGACCGCGTCTACGCCCGCCAGGAGTACCGCAGGGCCTTCCCCGGTGAGATCGGAGACCTCCACTTCCCGTCGAGCGTCTTCGACTCCTACACGGGATCCCTGCTCCGCAACGTCGACACGGACGGTATCGCCGACGCGAGCCTCAAGGTCGTGGTCGACGCGTCGAACGGCAGCGCGGGGCTCGTCCTGCCCAGCCTGCTCGGACGCCTCGGTGTGGACGCGCTGACGATCAACCCCGGGCTCGACGAGTCGCGTCCCACAGAGTCCGCCGAGTCCAGGCGGGCCGGACTGGTGCGCCTCGGGGAGATCGTGTCGTCCGCACGGGCGGCCTTCGGGGTGCGGTTCGACCCCGTCGGTGAGCGGCTCTCCCTCGTCGACGAGCGGGGCCGGATCATCGAGGACGACAGGGCCCTGCTGGTCATGCTCGACCTCGTGGCGGCCGAGCGGCGGAGCGGGCGCGTGGCCCTGCCGGTGACCACCACCCGTGTCGCCGAACAGGTGGCCGCGTACCACGGCACGCAGGTGGAGTGGACGACCACGTCCCCGGACGACCTGACCAGGGTGGGACGCGAGGACGCCACCATTTTCGGTGGTGACGGACGCGGCGGATTCATCATTCCCGAGTTCAGCAGCGTCTTCGACGGCTCGGCTGCCTTCGTCAGGCTCATCGGGCTGGTGGCCCGGACCCAGCTCACGCTCAGCCAGATCGATGCCCGCATTCCGCGTGCCCACGTGCTGCGCCGTGACCTTGCGACGCCCTGGGCCGTCAAGGGGCTCGTCATGCGGCGGGTCGTGGAGGCGGCAGGGGAGCGCAGTGTGGACACCACCGACGGTGTCCGGGTGGTGGAGACCGACGGCCGCTGGGTGATGGTGCTGCCCGACAGGGCGGAGGCCGTCACCCATCTGTGGGCCGAAGGCCCCGATGACGCCTCCGCCCAGGCCCTGCTGGACGAGTGGTCGGCGATCGTGGACAGCGCCGGCGACTGAGCCGAGCCGGGTGGCCCGGACGCCGTGGTGCTGCGGCTTCCGGGCCACCGGTGGGGCCATTCGGCGGCAGCAGGCATGACGTGCGACGATGTGCGGCATGTCGCAGCCGCCCCCCGATCGGAGTAGCACCCCGCAGCGTCCCCGCCCCGACGCGTCCATGTCGCTGTTGACCAATGTGATGGACCACAGCCTCGACGAGGGATACGCCGAGGCTGCTGCGCGCCGCAAGGCCGACGGAAGTGCGGGCATGCCCCGTACGCTCAAGTCGAAGCTCGGCCTCGCGGCAGGCCTCGTCGTCGCGGCTCTCGTCGTGACGCTCGGTGCCGCCGAGGCCCAGGTC
Source organism: Streptomyces sp. NBC_00887 (assembly GCF_045207585.1). Lineage (NCBI taxonomy): Bacteria > Bacillati > Actinomycetota > Actinomycetes > Kitasatosporales > Streptomycetaceae > Streptomyces > Streptomyces sp. NBC_00887. The sequence goes on along the minus strand of NZ_CP108788.1, from coordinate 1,226,286 downwards.
GCGGCACCGGTCGTGGCGAAGGAGCGCGAAGAGCTCATCGACCGTGTCAACGCCGAGACCGATGCGGCGGACGCGCTCCAGGAGGACGTCGACGAACTGCGCAAGGACGTCGACGAACGGCAGCGCAAGGCGCTCGAACGGCATGGCGGGGCCAAGGGCGGGCTGGTGGCGCTCCTCTCCGGAGCGACCGCGGTCGAAGGGCCCGGAATCAAGCTCGTCGTCGATGACGCCAAGGACACCGACCAGGGCGGCGGCGGACCGCGTGAGTCGACCGGCTTCGCCGACACCGGGCGGGTGCGCGACCGCGATATGCAGCGCGTGGTCAACGGCCTCTGGCAGTCCGGGGCGGAAGCGATCGCCATCAACGGACAGCGGCTGACCGCCCTCTCCGCGATCCGCGCGGCGGGCGACGCCATACTGGTCGACAACAGGCCGCTGGTGCCGCCCTACACGGTGCTGGCGGTGGGGGACGGCAAGAAACTCTCCGACGCCTTCCAGGACAGCGCGGACGGTCTGTATCTGCAGGCGCTGCACGAGAGCTTCGACATCCGCACCAGCATCTCCGAGCAGGAGCGGGTGCGCCTTCCGGCCGCGCCGAGCCTGATCGTACGCACAGCAGAGCCTCAGGCCGCAGACACGCGCAGTGGTGCGGCAGAAACAGGGAAGGGCACATCGTGATCGCCGTACTGGGCCTCGTCGTGGGAGTCGTGGTCGGACTGTTGGTCCGGCCCGAAGTGCCGGCGGTGGTCGAGCCCTACCTGCCGATCGCCGTTGTGGCCGCACTCGACGCCGTCTTCGGAGGTCTGCGTGCCATGCTCGACGGGATCTTCGTGGACAAGGTCTTCGTCGTGTCGTTCCTCTCGAACGTCGTGGTGGCCGCACTGATCGTGTTCCTCGGCGACAAGCTGGGTGTAGGCGCCCAGCTCTCCACCGGTGTGGTGGTCGTGCTCGGTATCCGCATCTTCTCCAATGCCGCGGCGATCCGTCGGCACGTCTTCCGGGCTTGAGGCCGATGAGCAACGACGAGAATCCGCGCAACGAGGGACCTGCGGGCGAGCTGCCGGCAGAGGTCCCCGCGCCGGCCCCCGAGACCGGCGCCGACCAGCCCAAGGAGTCCTCCGGGCGCCAGCGGCTGCTGGCGGGCCTCTGGCCGCCCAGGGTGAGCAGGGCCCAACTCATCGTGGCGCTCCTGCTGTTCGTACTGGGGCTGGGGCTGGCCATCCAGGTCAGGTCGAACAGCGACAACAGCGCGTTGCGCGGTGCCCGCCAGGAGGACCTGGTCCGCATCCTCGACGAGCTCGACAACCGGACCCAGCGGCTCGAGGACGAGAAGCAGAGCCTCGACGACCAGCGCACGGAGCTGGAGAACAGCTCCGACCAGGCGGAGGAGGCCCGCAAGCAGACGCTCGAGAAGGAGCGGCAGCTCGGCATCCTCGCGGGTACGGTCGCGGCCGAGGGACCCGGCATCACCCTCACCATCAACGACCCGAGCGGTGCGGTCGAACCGGACATGCTCCTCGATGCCATCCAGGAACTGCGGGCGGCCGGTGCCGAAGCGATCGAGATCAACGGCGTGCGGGTGGTGGCCAATACGTATTTCTCCGGCGACGGGGGAGACCTGAGGGTGGACAACCGGAGGATCCGGTCTCCGTACGAGTTCAAGGTGATCGGCAAACCGCAGGACCTCGAGCCGGCGCTCAACATCCCCGGTGGAGTGGTGCAGACGCTCGAGAAGGAGCAGGCCACGGCGGAGGTGGCACGGGCCGAGGAGATCGTCGTCGACGCCTTGCGACCGGCGAAGCTGCCTGACTACGCTCGGTCGTCGTCCCGGTGAGGCCTTGGCGCACGTGGCCCGCAGGACACAGTCACGAGGTTGCGGGGGGTCGGCGCATCGGATCGGTGGCGCGTGGTGGAAACTGTCGGGTGGATACGGACGTTGTGAAGATGTCCGGGTCGGCAGGTGTGTTCATTCAGGGTTCGTCCTGCCCCACGGGCGGGTCTATTTCGGTCAAGGGGAATCGCCCGTGAAGTTGTTTGCGAAGTTGTTCGGAAAGAGTGCACGCGAAGACAGCGGCGCTGCTCGCCACCGTGCTCCGCGCCAGGGTCAGGGCGCCGAGGAGCAGGGTTCGGAGCGCCCGCTCTTCCGCGATGAGGTGCCGGGTTCGCCGGGCGATCAGAGGGGCGCCTCCGGCGCGTCGTCTGTTGACCCTGCCGGTGCCGGACGCATAGGTTTCGGGGAACCATCAACCTCAAGTACGGGTGGAGGGTTCACCCCCGCCCCGGAGGGCTCCTCCATGCCGGTCTGTACGAGGTGCGGGCATCGCAATGGCGAGGCCGGCCGTTTCTGTTCCAACTGCGGTGCGCCGCTGCGGGGCGGAGTTCCCGAGCGCGCCTCCGAGACGACGTCGACGATCTCGATCTCCGGCATCGAGGCGTACGAGGCCGAGGTGACGGGACAGACGGCCATTCCGTCCCTCTCGCCGGAAGCACAGGCAGCCGTCGACGCGCTGCCCGCGGGATCCGCGCTCCTGGTGGTGCGCCGCGGCCCGAACTCCGGCAGCCGCTTCCTGCTGGACGGCGAGCTGACCACCGCGGGCCGTCACCCGCAGAGCGACATCTTCCTCGACGACGTGACCGTGTCGCGGCGCCATGTGGAGTTCCGCAGGAGCCCGGACGGTAGTTTCACCGTGGGCGACGTCGGCAGCCTCAACGGCACCTACGTCAACCGTGAGCGCATCGATTCCGTCCTGCTGTCCAACGGCGACGAAGTTCAGATCGGCAAGTACCGGCTGGTCTTCTACGCGAGCCAGCGGGGCGTCTGACCCTCCCCCGGACCGCGTCCGGAAGGACCCCGAGGAAGGTTCATGCTGCGAACACCGACAGGCGGTGCCGGACACGGCACCGCCGCCGCGGACGAGCGCGCCATGAGCATCGGCACGGTGCTTCTGGAGCTGCGCGACGAGTTTCCCGAAGTAACGATCTCCAAGATCCGCTTCCTTGAGGCGGAGGGGCTCGTCGAGCCGCAGCGGACGCCCTCCGGCTATCGCAAGTTCAGCCCGGCCGACATGGAGCGGCTGGCTCAGGTGCTGCGCATGCAGCGGGACCACTACCTGCCGCTCAAGGTCATCCGTGAGCACCTGGATGCCCTCGCCCGTGGCGAGCAGGCCGCGCTGCCGTCCGGCGGCGGTCAGGGCGAGCTCGTGGACGGTCGCTGGGAACCGGACCCCGGCCGGGCCACAGCCGCCCGGATCGGGCGCTCCGAGCTTCTCGCGGCCGCTGACGTCAGTGAGGACCAGCTCGTCGAGTGGGAGTCCTACGGGCTGATCGCTCCCTCGCCCGAGGGAAGCTACGAAGCCGAGGCGGTGACGGTCGCGAGACTTGTGGCGGATCTGGGGCGATTCGGTCTGGAACCTCGGCATCTGCGGGCCGTCAAGGCCGCCGCGGATCGTGAGGCGGGACTGGTCGAACAGGTGGTCGCGCCCCTGCGCCGGCACCGGAATCCGCAGACCAGGGCCCATGCGGAGGCCACCGCGAGAGAGCTCGCGGAGCTGTCCGTCCGGCTCCACGCGGCCTTCGTGCAGACCGCCCTCAAGGTCCGGTTCCACTGACCGCGGCGGAGCCCGACTATCCAAACATGGCGGGCACGTCCTAGGGTTGCTGTGTGAACGAGCTCGACGTTGTGGGTGTCCGGGTGGAAATGCCCTCCAACCAACCGATCGTGCTCCTGCGTGAAGTAGGAGGCGACCGGTACCTCCCCATTTGGATCGGCCCTGGGGAAGCGACCGCGATCGCCTTCGCCCAGCAGGGCATGGCTCCGGCCAGGCCGCTGACCCATGATCTCTTCAAGGATGTGCTCGAGGCCGTCGGCCAAGAGCTCACCGAGGTCCGGATCACGGACCTCAGAGAAGGGGTTTTCTACGCGGAGCTGGTCTTCGCCAGCGGAGTCGAGGTGAGCGCGCGGCCGTCCGACGCCATAGCGCTCGCCCTGCGCACCGGAACGCCGATCTACGGCAGTGACGGTGTGCTGGACGACGCCGGGATCGCCATCCCGGACGAGCAGGAGGACGAGGTCGAGAAGTTCCGTGAGTTCCTCGACCAGATCTCACCGGAGGACTTCGGTACGAACAGTCAGTGACCGTCCCGCGGGGGTGCCGTCAGCGCATCCGACAAGCCGTTCCCGGAAATGAGACACGGGAAACCACCCTCAGGGTGATTATCACTCGGCGTGCCGAGTGTGGCGATCGTTGACGCACCCCTGGTGACTGCCTACCTTCGAGATGGCAGGTCAAGGACGGAGGTCGGCGTGAGAAGCAGCGGCGACGGTACGGCTGCGGGTGGGCCGTACCGGCAGCACAGCAGTGCGGCCGACCACACCATCAGACAGCCGGTTCAGCCGGAGGCGGTGGCAGCGGACGGTGCGGTAGTGGCAGGTGACATCGGCTACCGGGGGCCGACGGCGTGCGCGGCGGCCGGGATCACCTACCGGCAGCTCGACTACTGGGCCCGTACGGGTCTGGTGGAGCCGAGTGTGCGTCCGGCGTACGGATCGGGGACACAGCGTCTCTACAGTTTCCGGGACGTGGTCCTCCTCAAGATCGTGAAGCGGTTCCTCGACACGGGTGTCGCGCTGCAGAACATCCGCACCACGGTCCAGCACCTGAGGGCCCGCGGATTCACGGATCTGGAACGGATGACCCTGATGAGCGACGGGGCGACGGTCTACGAGTGCTCCTCGCCCGACGAGGTCGTGGATCTGCTCCAGGGGGGGCAGGGAGTCTTCGGTATCGCCGTGGGCGTCGTCTGGCGCGATGTGGACGCGACCCTGTCGCAGCTCCACGGCGAGCGGGTCGACACGGGGGAGACGCTGATCGGCAACAACCCCGCGGACGAGCTGGCCCGGCGGCGCAACCGTGCGGGCTGAGCCACCGGGCCTGCTCCGCGCCGCACGGGCGCGGAGCAGGCCCGTTGTCAGTGGCATAGGGCAGCATCGGTTGATGTGAGATCCGCTCCCACCATCCTGCATCTGGACATGGATGCCTTCTACGCCTCTGCCGAGCAGGCGGCGAAACCGAGCCTGCGCGGCAAACCGGTGGTGGTGGGCGGACTGGGAATGCGTGGGGTGGTGGCCACCGCGTCGTACGAGGCCCGGCGCTTCGGAGTGCATTCGGCGATGCCCATGGCACAGGCGAGACGGCTTGCACCCAACGCCGCCTATCTGGTGCCGCGGTTCGCGCTCTACCGGACGGTGAGCGACCAGGTGATGGAGCTCCTCGGGCGGCTTTCGCCGCTCGTCGAGCCGCTCAGCCTGGACGAGGCCTTCGTCGACCTGGAGGCCGGCGGGGTCGCCGATGACGCGGCATCGGCCCGTGCGATCGGTGAGCAGCTGCGCACGGTCATCAGAGGCGTCACCGGACTCAGCGGTTCGGTCGGTCTGGCCGGTTCCAAGATGCTGGCCAAGATCGCCTCGGAGGAGGCGAAACCGGACGGTCTCCTGCTCATCGAGCCGGGTACGGAGCGCGAACTGCTCGCTCCCATGTCCGTGCGGATCCTGCCGGGCGTCGGGCCCGCCACCGGGGACCATCTGCGGCGCGCGGGGATGACGGTGGTCCAGGACCTGGCCGAGGCCGGGGAGGCAGAGCTCGTCCGCCTGCTGGGCAAGGCGCACGGCGTCGCGCTGTACCGCATGGCCCTCGGGCACGACGACCGGCCCGTCGTCGCGGAACGGGACGCGAAGTCCGTATCGGTCGAGGACACCTTCGACGTGGACCTGCACGACCGGGTCCGGGTCAGGACGGAGGTGGAGAGGCTGGCCGGACGGTGTGTGGAGCGCCTGCGAGGCGCGGGGAGGTCGGGGCGGACCGTCGTGCTCAAGGTGCGCCGCTACGACTTCTCCACGCTCACGCGTTCCGAGACCCTGCGCGGCCCCACCGACGACCCCACGGTCGTCAGAGAAGCCGCGGCGCGGTTGCTGGAGGCCGTTGACACCACCGGTGGCGTACGGCTCCTCGGAGTGGGTGTCACAGGGCTCGCGGACTTCACCCAGGAGGACCTCTTCGCGCAGGCCGCCGACGCCCGGCAGGCGGTGGCGGACGAGTCGGAGGACGGGGCCGACGGTGCCCCCGACGAGCCGGTCACGGCGGAGGAAACGGCCGAGGAGAGGGCGGACCGCCTCGCGGGCCGACGGTGGCCCGCAGGCCACGACGTACGCCACGAGGACCACGGCCACGGATGGGTGCAGGGCAGCGGTGTCGGCCGTGTCACGGTCCGGTTCGAGGAGCCGGAGGAGCGGCCGGGCCGGGTACGCACGTTCCGTGTCGACGATCCGCAGCTCCGGCCGGCCGACCCGCTACCCCTGGTGCGGGACCCCGTGGACTACTCCTCGTGGCCGGCCAGCCTGCCGAAGTCCCTGTCGGGCCCCGTACCGCCCGGCGCGGCGGAGTCCAGCCCGTAATGGCGGTAGAGCTGCAGTTCCTGCTCAGGGGAGAGATGACGGCCGACTCCGAAATCGGGGGCGTCCTTGATCAGGGCGCGGTCGAAGGGGATCACCAGGGTGCCGTCGACGAATTCGCTCGGTTCCAGCGGTACGAAGGCGTCCCGGGTGAACAGTCCGGTGCGCACGGCCGCCCACTCGGGTACACCGGTGGCGTCGTCGAGATAGACCTCGTCCACCGTTCCGATCTTGGAGCCTTGGCGGTCGTAGGCCTTGCGGCCGATCAGGCTGCGCGGATCGATGTCGGTCTGCACGGTGCCTCCCACTGGTCGCACTGCGGTCAGGGTGGTCGCAATAGCTCCACAGGCACTACGAAAGGCCAGATCCGGGGCTTCGGCCACTCGAGACGGCCGGCGCCGCCCCGCTGGTAGTCTGGAACACGGCTGCTGACCCTGTGCGGGAGAGTCCTCCGGAGCATTCCGGAGGCGCCGAAGGAGCAACTCCTCCCCGGAATCTCTCAGGCCCCCGTACCGCACGGACGAGGTCACTCTGGAAAGCAGGACGGGATCCGTACGGCACGTGCCGTGGCGGGCCCCGTCCTCACCGACGGTGAAAGCCGGTATGCCTCAGGGCGTGCCGGTGAAGCTCTCAGGTCGAGATGACAGATGGGGAGGCCGTTCGGGCAGCCACGCCGTGGTGCCCCTCGCAGGTCGTGAGACCAGGAGGCCTCCATCATGACCCCCCGTCGCACTCCGCTCTCCCAGCTGGAGCAGGGCATTCCCTTCGAGCAGCGCCACATCGGGCCCGATGCCGAGGCCCAGGCCAAGATGCTCGCCCAGGTCGGATACGGCTCCCTCGACGAGCTCACCGCCGCTGCCGTGCCGGACGTGATCAAGAGCGCCGAGGCGCTGGATCTTCCGGCTGCCCGTACCGAGGCCGAGGTCCTGGCCGAACTGCGACGCCTCGCCGACCGCAATCAGGTGCTCGCGCCGATGATCGGGCTCGGCTACTACGGCACGTTCACCCCGCCGGTGATCCTGCGCAACGTCATGGAGAACCCTGCCTGGTACACGGCGTACACGCCCTACCAGCCGGAGATCTCCCAGGGGCGGCTCGAGGCCCTGCTGAACTTCCAGACGATGGTGGCCGACCTGACCGGTCTGCCCACCTCCGGTGCCTCCCTCCTCGACGAGGGCACGGCGGCTGCCGAGGCGATGGCGCTCGCACGGCGCGTCGGCAAGGTCAGGAACGGCGTCTTCCTGGTCGACGCCGACACCCTGCCGCAGACCGTCGCCGTGATCCGGACCCGCGCCGAACCGACCGGCGTCGAGGTGGTCGTCGCCGACCTCACCGACGGAATTCCGGCCGATGTCGCCGAGCGCGGCGTCTTCGGCGTCCTGCTGCAGTATCCGGGCGCCTCCGGAGCGGTCCGTGACATCAAGCCCGTCATCGACCGCGCACACGAGCTCGGCGCGATCGTCACCGTCGCGGCCGATCTGCTGGCCCTGACCCTGCTCACCTCGCCCGGCGAGCTGGGCGCGGACGTGGCCGTCGGGACCACGCAGCGCTTCGGTGTCCCGATGGGCTTCGGCGGACCGCACGCCGGCTTCATGGCCGTCCGCGAGAAGTTCGCGCGCAGCCTGCCCGGCCGTCTCGTGGGCGTCTCCGTCGACGCCGACGGCAACAGGGCCTACCGTCTCGCCCTCCAGACCCGCGAGCAGCACATCCGCCGGGAGAAGGCCACCAGCAACATCTGCACCGCGCAGGTGCTGCTCGCCGTGATGGCGGGGATGTACGCCGTCTACCACGGCCCCGACGGTCTGCGCACGATCGCGCGGCGCACCCACAGGTACGCCACGATCCTGGCCGACGGTCTGCGGGCCGCCGGTATCGACGTGGTGCACGGCGCCTACTTCGACACCCTCACCGTGAGAGTTCCCGGTGCAGCTACCGGTGTGGTCGCCGGTGCCCGCGAGCGCGGGGTGAACCTGCGGCTCGTCGACGCCGACCACGTCTCCATCGCCTGCGACGAGACCACCACCCGTGCGCAGATCGCGGCCGTCTGGGCCGCCTTCGGAGCCGGCGGCGACATCGAGGCCCTCGATGCCGACGCCGAGGACGCGCTGCCCGGGAACCTGCTGCGCACCGACACCGTCCTCGCCCACCCGGTCTTCCACCAGCACCGTTCCGAGACCGCGATGCTGCGCTACCTGCGCAAGCTCGCCGACCGCGACTACGCGCTGGACCGCGGCATGATCCCGCTCGGCTCCTGCACCATGAAGCTCAACGCCACCGCCGAGATGGAGTCGATCACCTGGCCCGAATTCGGTGCGCTGCACCCGTTCGCGCCGGCCGAGCAGGCACAGGGCTTCCTCACCCTCATCCGTGAGCTGGAGGAGCGCCTGGCCGAGGTCACCGGCTACGACGCCGTCTCCCTCCAGCCCAACGCCGGCTCCCAGGGTGAGTTCGCCGGTCTTCTGGCCGTGCGTGCCTTCCACCGGGCGAACGGCGACGAGGGGCGTACCGTCTGCCTCATCCCGTCCTCCGCGCACGGCACCAACGCCGCGAGCGCCGTGATGGCGGGCATGAAGGTCGTCGTCGTGAAGACCGCCGACGACGGCGAGGTCGACATCGACGACCTCCGCGCCAAGATCGAGAAGCACCGTGACGAACTCGCGGTCCTCATGATCACCTACCCGTCCACGCACGGTGTCTTCGAGGAGCACGTCGCCGCGATCTGCGGCGAGGTGCACGACGCGGGCGGCCAGGTGTACGTCGACGGCGCCAACCTCAACGCGCTGGTGGGCCTCGCCAAGCCGGGCAAGTTCGGCGGCGACGTCTCGCACCTGAACCTGCACAAGACCTTCTGCATCCCGCACGGCGGCGGTGGCCCGGGCGTCGGCCCGGTCGGTGTCCGCGCGCACCTGGCGCCGTACCTTCCCAACCACCCGCTGCAGCCCGCCGCCGGCCCCGAGACCGGCGTCGGCCCGATCTCGGCGGCACCGTGGGGCTCGGCCGGAATTCTGCCCATCTCCTGGGCGTACGTACGGCTGATGGGCGGCGAGGGACTGAAGCGTGCGACGCAGGTCGCCGTACTCGCGGCCAACTACATCGCCAAGCGTCTGGAACCGCACTTCCCGATCCTGTACAACGGCCCGGCCGGTCTGGTCGCACACGAGTGCATCGTGGACCTGCGCCCGATCTCCAAGTCGACCGGCGTCAGCATCGACGACGTCGCGAAGCGGCTGATCGACTACGGCTTCCACTCGCCGACGATGTCGTTCCCGGTGGCCGGGACGCTGATGATCGAGCCCACCGAGAGCGAGGACCTCGCGGAGCTCGACCGGTTCTGCGACACGATGATCGCCATTCGCGGTGAGATCGAGAAGGTCGCATCCGGCGCGTGGAGCGCGGAGGACAACCCGCTGAGCAACGCCCCGCACACGGCGGCCGCGCTCGGTGGCGAGTGGACGCACGCCTACAGCCGTGAAGAGGCTGTCTTCCCGGCCGGCGTCACGCCTTCGGACAAGTACTGGCCGCCGGTGCGCCGGATCGACGGCGCCTTCGGCGACCGCAACCTGGTCTGCTCCTGCCCGCCGCTGGACGAGTACGACCAGTAGGAACGCGGACACCCGTCGGGGCCGGTGCGGAGACTTCTCCGGGCCGGCCCCCGTCTTTCTCCGGCCGCGGTCAGGCGGCCTTCATCACCTGGCCGGTCTTCAGCGTCCGGTGCGGGGCGATGATCTGCCCGTCCGGGAGCAGCTCACCGGTGTCCTCGAAGAGCAGGACGCCGTTGCACAGCAGGCTCCAGCCCTGTTCCGGGTGATGAGCCGTCAGGCGCGCGGCTTCCCGGTCGTTGGAGTCCGCGGTCGGGCAGGGTGGCTGGTGCTGGCACATGGATGGGTTCTTTCGCTGCGTTGAGTCGAGTGTCCTGCGGCTTGACGATGTGTTCATGGCCGCCCCCGTATCAGTCGGTCCGGTCCCAGTGTTGCCCTACGGGCGTCGTTCCGCAGGGATTTCGCAGCAGCTGCTCTTCTCCTCTCATGACGCATCACCCGGCCGGACGGTTCAATGCAACTGCACTGTCCCTTCGGGTGGTTCGGGGTGGCCTGAAGGGGCTAGTCCGGACGGGTACGGATGCGCCCCCGCCGTGGTGCACGGCGGGGGCGCATGGCGTTCGAGGATCAGGCAGGCGACCCGAGGAGGCCGGGCAGACCGGGCAGCGGAGCCGGGGAGACACGCATGGTCATGACCGGAAGCAGATCGGAGACGCGATGCGGTCGATGGGCCGTGATGCCGGGAGGAGCGGGCGCGAGGGGCACCAGCACATCCGTCGGGGCGAGGGTGCCTCCCCCGGCATCGGCTTCGGTGTCCGCGTGCAGCCACAGCGTGAGCATGTAGAGCTCCGGTACGGACAGCAGGCGCGGCTGGTAGTGCGCTGCCGCCGAATCCGCCTGTCGTACGGCGAGTTCGGTCGAGACGATGTACGGCCCCTCGAAGAAGTGGGAGAAGGTCCAGCCGTCGGCGGTGAGCATGGTGTCCGCGGCGGCCACGGCGCGCTCGCCGCTGCGGATCAGGAAGCGCCAGCCGGCCAGGCGGGTGCGGGGCGTGGAATCGTCGGGGACGATCCGGTCCAGTACGTGGACCGGGAGGGGCAGTTCGGGGCTCAGCGATCCCTGGACGGACCGGAGAGCGGGCGTGTGGGCCTCGCGGACTGCGGTGGGAGAACCGAGTGCCGCGAGAACGCTGCGCAGTGCGGGCGCTGGGGCCGGAGAAACATGCAGCGGCATAGTGGGTCGCCTCTCACTTGGAGACACGGTGATGCGTGGGCGGGTGCAGACGGCGCTGTCGGCGTGCGGGGCCAGAGGAAGGCCGGTGACGGGCGGACGGGCCGGTGCGTCAACTCTCTGCCTCGTTCGCAGAGTTTATACGACAAGTGTTCACACGGTGTTTCGTCTAGCTGTCCCGCATATTGCACGCAAGGCGGGATCGAGCCTTTGAAATGTGGAGATGGTGTTGGTTCGGCAGGCCCTGGATGCCCCCTGCCAGGTTTTCTTCCGACACAGCGGTAGGCTGAAACCCGTCGGTGTTTCTACCACGTATCCGGCGGCGACTGTGCATTGGCCGCATGCCGAAGGAATGTGCCTCCGGCTTCTGTCGCCAGACTAGCGGGTACGCGTGGACATCGGGGCGTTATAGATCACGCCGTCTGGGCATTATCGATCGTGATGCGAGCGGCCTGGGCCGCGGGCCGCCCACTCGAGGAGGGACCCTTCGATGGGCGAGAAGGTCGTGGCGGGCGCCTTTGACCTGTCCGATCGGCAGGCGTACCGGAAAAAGCTCTCCCAGTGCCTGGAGGGACTGGGGAGGCTCCTGTCGGAGGGGAGGTTCGATCGTCCCAGAAATCTCATGGGTCTGGAGATCGAGCTCAATCTGGCGGGCTCCGACGGTATGCCGAGGATGCGGAATGCGGAGGTGCTCCAGCGGATCGCCAGCCGGGATTTCCAGACCGAACTCGGGATGTTCAACCTGGAAGTAAATATCCTTCCGCACCGGCTGAGCGGACGGGTTTTCGATCAGCTCGCCGAGGAGCTCCGTACCGGACTTGCATATGCCCACAGGAAGGCCGTCGAGGTCGATGCCGGGATCATGATGATCGGAATCCTGCCCACTCTGGGCCGCCACGACGTGGTCTCGGCCAATCTGTCGGACGTGGACCGATACACGCTTCTCAACGATCAAATGGCCGCGGCACGCGGTGAGGATTTCGCCCTCGATATCGAGGGCGTCGAACGCCTGGTGGCCACTTCCGCCTCCATTGCGCCCGAGTCGGCGTGCACCTCCGTCCAGCTCCATCTGCAGGTGACGCCGACACGCTTCGCGGACGTGTGGAACGCCGCCCAGGCCATCGCGTCCGTCCAGATCGCACTGGGGGCCAATGCCCCCTTCCTGTTCGGCAAGGAGCTGTGGAGGGAGTCCAGGCCGCCCCTGTTCCTGCAGGCCACAGACGTGCGGCCGCCTGAGCTGACGAATCAGGGGGTCCGCCCGAGGACCTGGTTCGGGGAGCGCTGGATCAGCTCCGCCCACGAGCTCTTCGAGGAGAATCTGCGCTACTTCCCGCCGCTGCTGCCGATCTGCGACGACGAGGAACCCTTGCGCGTGCTCGACGAGGGCGGCGTTCCCACGCTTGCCGAGCTCGTACTGCACAACGGCACGGTCTACCGGTGGAACCGGCCGGTGTACGGCCTCGTCGACGGCATTCCCCACCTCAGGGTGGAGAACAGGGTCCTTCCCGCCGGCCCGACGGTCACCGACGTGATCGCCAACGCCGCCTTCTACTACGGCCTGGTGCGCGCGCTGGCAGACGAGTCCCGGCCGGTGTGGACCCGGCTGCCCTTCGAGGCGGCCGCCGAGAACTTCGACGCCGCCTGCCGCCACGGAATCGACGCGGAGCTGCTCTGGCCCCGTCCGGGCCGCTCGGGCGGGGTCGCGAAGGTGCCCGCTGTCCAGCTGGTGCGGGACGAGCTGCTGCCCCTCGCCGCCGCCGGGCTCGATGCCTGGAACATCGAGCCCGTGGACCGCGACCGCTACCTCGGCGTCATCGAGGAACGCTGCAGGCTCCGGGTGAACGGGGCCTCCTGGCAGGTCGACACGTACCACCGGGCGCTGGAGGCAGGTCTCGAACGTGAGGCCGCGCTGGCTGCCACCACCCGGCGCTACGGGGAGCTGATGCAGGCGGGCGAACCGGTGCACACCTGGCCCGTCGGCTTCCCGGCTCCCTGAGGGCGGGAGACGGCGGAGCCCCGGCCGGGGGGAGGCTGCTCCTGGGCGCCGGGGGAGGCTGCTCCCGGGCGCCGGGCGCTCTGGTCCAGGGCGTCGGTCTCGGGTCTTGGCCGCTCGGCGGAGGCTACTCCCGGTCTCAGCGACCACTCTGCCCGGCCGTCATGACTGCCTGCAGGATGACAGCCTGGATCTCGGCGGGGTCGCTGACCCCGTAGCAGCCTCCGCCGGTGACCTCAGCCATCTCCGTCACCTCCGCGCGGTCGGCGTCCGGGCCCACCGCGATCGCGATGATCGGAACCGGCCTCTCCGGGTCCGAGACCTCCTTCAGCCGGTCGATCAGGGCGCTCCTGGAGATGCTGTGGTCGTCCTGGTTCGAACCGTCGGTGAGGAGGACCAGGGCATTGAACTTGCCCTTCACGTACGACGACTGCGCCTCCTTGTAGGAGGCCAGAGTGGTGTCGTACAGGCCGGTCGCGCCGTTCGGCACGGGCTCCAGCGCGTTGAAGGCCGCCGAGAGCCTCTCCCGGTGCGTTCCGCCGCCCTTCGCCGGTTCGCCGAGCCTCCGGGTGGGCACCACCCGGCGGTAGTCCTTGTCCCCGTCGAGAGTCGTCGCGAACACCCACAGGCCGATCTCGTCGTCGGGCGTGAACTGGCCCAGTGCCTGGATCAGCGAGGCCTTGGTGACGTCCATCCGCGACCGGTCACGCCCCGGCACCGTGACGGCCATGGAACCGGAGGCGTCGACGACCGCGGTCAGCCGGGCGCTCTGCACCGTGACCGTCCACATGCCGAGGGTCTCCTGGAGCACATCGGCGGAGGGCGGTACGGCGGCAGGGGTGGCGAACGGCTGAGGAGTTCTGCCGCCCGCGGACTCGACCAGCGCGGCCTCGGTGGTGCCGTCGGTGGTGCGGAAGCCGTTCTTCTCCAGGACGGCGTGGGCTTTGTCGTCGTCCAGCAGTCTCATGAACCGGAGAGCGGCTCTGCTCTCGTCGCTGGTCAGCTCGGCGCTGTTGACCAGCGCGTACGGATAGTTGAGGAGCGGGGTGCCGTCCGCGGGGTAGAAGAGCTGGAGCCTGCCCGCACTCGGCGAGCTCGCGTTGTGGGTGAACGCCGCCTGCTCGGAGACCAGAACCGCCTGATTGTGCTCCGGATTCCCGCCTTCGACTCCTGAGGCGTCCTGCGCCAGCGACTCGAGCAACTGTCTGTCGCTGTCGGACATCCGCTGCGCCAGGGCCTTGGCCGTGGCGGCGACCTCGGTGTCGTGGTCGCCGCCCGGCCCGCCGGCCGACGCTCCCATGCTGCTGAGAGCCAGCAGGCCGGTGGCGCTGCGTGCCGGATCGGCAACTCCCAGACGTACCTCGTCCGATCCCATGGCCGAAGCAGCCAACTCGGCCCAGGAGTAGGTCTTCTCGGGCCAGCCCAGTGCCTTGGACGCGGACGGCACCATGCCGACGGTCACCGGGGAGGTGGCCACGAAGTCGCCCGGGGCGACCGGGATGCCGCTGCCCGTGCCCTTCGCGCGGTCCAGCCAGAGGTCGGAGTCCGGCAGCCAGACCTGGTAGCCGGGATCCCCCGAACCCGTGGCGAGCGCGTTCGCGACCTTGTAGGAATCGCGGGCCAGAACGGTGACATGGAGGCAGCGGTCGTCGGATCGCGCCGACTCCTCGCGCGCCCTGGCCGCGACGGTCCTGACGGCAGGGGCGATGTCCGGGGAGGCGACAACGGTCAGGCGTACCGCCGCGTCCTCGCAGGAGTCCGATAACGACAGCAGGCCGCCCTCCGCCGCGACCGCTGTTCCCGCTGCCGCGGCAAGCACGAGCACCGTGGCGATGGCGACGGAGCGACGGTGACGCGGGGGAGGGGTGTCCCGGTGACCCTCCGCCCGGCAGCCGTCGGGCAAGCTATGACGTCCCATGTCGATGGTGCCTCCTTGAGGATGAACAAGGAAAAAGGGGGACCGCACCATCGGCAATGGCGATTGTCCCCCGGCCTGTCACGCATGATCTTCGTACCTGCATTCGAGACCTTAGCGGGACGGCGGGCGGCATGAGTTGCGATTGCAGAACTGAAGGCAGGTGTACTGGTGGAGGCGGGGCGCGTGGCTGAATTCACTCCTCATGAGGCCGTTTCGCGGCGGATCCTGCGGCAGGAGACGGTGCTGGTGCTGGCCCTCTCGCTGGGGGCCAGCGGGGTGTCTGCCCTGATCAGCTTTGTCGGGTCGTTGACGAAACCAGGAGGCTTGAAGGATCAGGCCGCGACGCTGAACGGCTCGTACGCGCCAGGCCGGCCGTGGTTGGATCTGGCCTGGCAATTGTTCGGGATCGCAACGGCCCTGGTGCCCGTCGTGCTGGTGGCTCATCTGCTGACCCGTGAGGGCGCCGGTCTGCGCGTCCTCGGATTCGACCGGACCAGGCCCTCGTCGGACCTCGGGCGCGGCACCCTGGTCGCGGCGGGGATCGGCAGCGCCGGGCTGGTGTTCTATCTGGTGGCGCGGGCGGGCGGATTCAACCTGACGGTGGTCCCCGAATCGCTGCCCGAGGTGTGGTGGAAGTTCCCCGTCCTGATTCTCTCCGCGGTGCAGAACTCCGTTGTGGAGGAAGTCATCGTCGTCGGCTATCTGCTGCGCCGGCTGCAGCAGTTGGGCTGGACGCCCATGGCCGCCCTGATGGCGAGTTCCGTGCTGCGCGGCTCCTACCACCTGTACCAGGGCATCGGCGGCTTCATCGGGAACATGGTCATGGGCGTCGTCTTCGTGCTGCTGTACCGGCGCTGGGGACGCGTCGGTCCGCTGGTGGTCGCGCATGCCCTGCTCGACATCGGGGCGTTCGTGGGATACGCGCTGCTCGCGGGGAAGGTGAGCTGGCTGCCGACGCCGTGAACGAAGGGGCCGGGGTGCGCGGACCCGCGCACCCCGGCCCGCGTCAGAGTGCGGCCAGCAGTTCCCCGTCGATGACGGTGACGGCGCTGCCGGTCAGCAGGGTGCGGTCGCCGCGCAGTGAGGTGCGGACGAGGCCGGAACGGGCGGAGGCCTGCAGGCCGGTGAGGTCCTCGCGCCCGAGGCGTGCCGACCAGAACGGGGCCAGGGCGGTGTGGGCGCTGCCGGTCACCGGATCCTCGTCGATGCCGACTCCGGGGAAGAAGCCGCGCGACACGAAGTCGTAGCCGCCCGAAGGGTCCGCGGCCGCGGCCGTGGCGATGACGCCACGCCGGGAGAGGGCGACCAGTCCGGCGAAGTCCGGCGAGAGCGCGCGTACGGCAGCCTCGTCGGCGAGTTCGATCAGCAGGTCGCCGATGTGCGATCCCGTGTCGTGGACGGAGACGGGATCGGCGCCCAACGCCTTCGCCAGGCCGGGCGGGGCGGTGACGGGTGTCAGCGGAGCTGTCGGGAAGTCCAGCGTGAGGGTGCCGTCCGGGTGGGTGGTGGTGCGCAGGATTCCGCAGCGGGTCGAGAAACGGACCGTGCCGCTCGCCGTTCCCGTGGTGTGCAGGACGTGCGCGGTGGCGAGTGTGGCGTGCCCGCAGATGTCGACCTCGGTGGCCGGGGTGAACCAGCGCAGCGCCCAGTCGGCGTCGGCGCCGGGCGGCAGCGGGTGGGCGAACGCCGTCTCGGAGAGGTTGACCTCGGCGGCGATCTGCTGAAGCCGTCCGGGATCGGGGAAGGGGCCGGATTCCAGGATCAGGACCCCGGCGGGGTTGCCGGCGAAGGGGCGGTCGGTGAACGCGTCGACGATGCGGATCCTCATGACGGTGACCGTAGGCGGACCGGTGGGCGCGGTCCAAGGCCAATTCCCGGTTGGCGGCCCTGCTGTCCTGTGACGGTGAACCTTGACCGTTGTCAGCGAAGTTCGCCCAAGACGTCGCATGGCCCATCCAACGCCCCGGACTCCGGGCCGGGTGTGGTTCGGCCCGTGCGACGGGGCGGTGGGGAGGGGTGCGACCATCCTCGGATGCGAGCGATCGACGAGTTGACCCATGTGGATGATCCGGCGTGGCCAGAGCTTCGGGAGACGCTGTCGGCGAGCTCCGCACCCGTTCAGGTGCTGTCTGCCGACGTCGACGAGGGTCGCCGATGTCTTCTGCAGATGCAGGTCACGGCGCGATCGGTGCTGGGTGCTCTGGCGCTGAACACCGGCGGGCTGCTCGTGGACAACGGGTGGGTGCGTGTGTTCGGCGGGGGTGCGGTCACGGGCGGAGGGCTCCCGAGTCTGGCGCGGGTCAACCGTTTTCCCGCAGACTTCGATCCGGTCTGGCATCCCGCGACAGGTCTGATCGTCGGCCACGACGTCGTCGGTGGGGTCTTCGCGCTGAACGGTGGCGATCCTGCGGCTGTGGGCAGGCCAGGGGCACCTGGGCAGATGACGTACTTCGCTCCCGACACCCTTCAGTGGGAAGCGATGGAAATGGGCCACTCCGGATGGGTCTCCTGGCTGCTCTCGGGTCGGTTGGAGACGTTCTATGACGGGCTGCGATGGCCGGGCTGGCGTGAGGAAGCTGCGGCCCTGGCCTTCTCGCAGGGCATTTCTGTGTACCCGTTCCTGTGGTCCGAGGAGGCCCATGCCGATCTCGCGGCGACACGTCGGCGGCCTGTGCCGATGCGCGAGGTCATCGGAGTCGCTGCGGACTTCGCCCGGCAGATGGGGCCGTCCGATCCTGGGTTCCTCGGCGACGTGTGACCGGCTGGTGCATGCCGTGGGGGCAACGGCTCCGCGAGCACGTCGCTCACGTGTCATCGCTGTGTGGATGAGCGTTCCAGAGGCGTCTGGGGGCTTCGAGTTCGGTTCGAGGGAAGTGCTCACCCCATTTGGCCAAGTAGCCGCTCTCGTCGTAGGTCCGAGCCACCTCGTCGAAACAGCGGATCACGGCTCGGGCCGGCGTGTCGATGTGAAGTCGGCTCGACCAGATCTCGGTGCCCTTGTTGTCGCTGCCGCGGCGAAGTTCCAGGATGCGGATCCAGGCGTCGCCACCTTGGCGGTAGAAGATCCACCGGAAGGCTGTGGTCTCGGCTTCGAACTGCGCGCGGGTGTCCGTCTCGCCTGAGACGAGCCGGGCCGGGCCACGGCAGTCAGGAACTCCTTCGGAGCGCTGGTGATGCAGGAGGCTGTGAGTTCGGCTTTGGCCTGTTGGTCTTCACCGGTGCAGTCGGCCCAGCCGTGTCCGTCCAACCTCCAGGTCATGCGCATGCCCGTCGTCACGTCCGTTCCGTGTTGAACGGCGCCGGCGGTATGCCCGGCGGAGGAAGGTCGAGAACGCGGGCAAGGGCGGCGACCAGAGGAGCAGAGTGGTCGGGCAGGTGCTCGGAAACCCGGTCGGTCGCCACCGCTGGGAACCCAGTCAGGTCATGCTCGGCGCCGGCGAGCAGATGGCGCAGCTCCGGGACTGACAGTTCGATCACTGAACTGCCGGTCCGATCGGTGCCGACGGTCAGACGGATGGTGTCGCCGAGGCGCTCGGCCGTCGACGGGTGAGGATCGTGGCCGTACCCGATTCTGCTGCTGCCGTCGGCGACCCGGTACCAGTCGTGCCAGTCTTCCGGTCCGTCACAGCAGCTGGGCGAGAAGGCGACGGCTGTGGAGGTGTCCGTGACCCGCAGGCCGCCCGCGGCATAGGGGGTGTCGAGAGTAAGCAGTCCGTGCAGGAAGCCGCTCAGAGGGTGTGCCGGCCGAGGCGGCAGATCGGCGGAATCCGCAGGGTCGACGTCATTGCATGCGGCGATGCGCATGTCAGCCGTACCGATCTCGGCGGGTGAGAGCTCGCTGCTGAGCGTCAGGAAGCTGAACCGTTCGGTCCGGAGGACGGGCCGGAGGGCGAAGCCATCGGGGGTGTTCATCCCCAGGACGGCTGCGCATCCCGATCACCTGGCGAAGTGTTCCTTGTCAGGCGATCGGTTCCGATATATCGTTGAAGCATCGTGACAGATCAACGATGGAAGGAGCGTAGCGATGCGTTCACATGGACACGAGCATGAGCACGGACATGGGCACTGCGGGCCCGGTCATCAAGGTCGGGGCGACTACGAGGGGAGGCGGGCAGCCTTTGGCTCGTTCGGCCCGCCCTTCGGTGGCGGACCGTTCGGTGGCGGGCCCTTCGGCGGCGGACGCGGCCGGGGCGGCGGCAGGGGAAGGGCGCGGCGCGGCGACGTGCGAGCGTCGATCCTGGCGCTGCTCAAGGATCGTTCGATGCACGGTTACGAGATGATCCAGGAGATCGGCGAGCGCAGCGGAGGGGCCTGGCGGCCCAGCCCCGGATCGGTCTACCCCACCCTTCAACTGCTGGAGGACGAGGGCCTGATCGTCAGCGCGAGCGAGGGCGGCAAGAAGCTGTTCACCCTCACCGAGGCGGGCAGCACCGAGGCCGAGACCGGTCCCGAGGCGCCGTGGGAGGAAGTCGGGCGTGGAGTCGACTGGGAGGGTGTGAACGAGATCCGCCAGGCCGGGTTCGGCCTGATGGAGGCGTTCGGGCAGGTCTGGAAGACCGGCTCCGCCGATCAGCGCCAGAAGGCGCTCACGGTGATCAACGATGCCCGTAAGAAGCTCTATCTGATCCTTGCCGACGACGACCACTGACCCGTGGGGTGTGCGACCGTACGCCGCAAGGGCCCTGTTCCGCGGGGCCCTTGCGGCGTACGTCGTGTGCGGGTGCCCGCTTCACGGGCGGGCGATGAGGTCCGCCGGCCCCGTCCGCCAGATCGCCGCCGCGTCGAACCGGTCCGAAGCGCGGGGGTGCGGACCGTCGTCGTGGCAGTGGAACGCAGCCCAGAAGAGGTCGGCGGGCAGTGCGTCGGCGGGGGCGTGGACGCGGTAGACGTACTGCCGTCCGTCCAGGGCCGGCAGAGCGACCGACCAGGACACGAAAGGACCCTCCTCCCGCCGGTGTCGTCGGATCGGTGTGGCCTGAGGGACGTGTCCGGCGCGTCACCGGTTGCGCCGGGAGTGCGGCGCAAGGCGGCGCGCGCTCTTTCCGCGGACCGGTGCCCCGTGCGAGCCCGATCTCATCCGCAAGGATGAGGAACTCCGCAGGTGCCCGCCCTCGGTGGGATACGCAGATGGGCCGTGCCGGGGATGCCGCCGTGTTCCGGGACTGATGGGGTGGGTTGTGTGCACAACCGGACACCCTGGATACCCGAACAGCCCGCACCGAACGACGCCGGATTCACCGCTGAACTGGCCTCGGTGGTCACAGGTGCGCGCAGACGGGCCCTGCGTGACGGCGACCGCCACATCGACACAGCTCATCTGCTGCACTCGCTCATCGAATCAGATCCTGAGGTCCGTGCCGTTTTCGACGGTGGACCCAAGCTGGCACGGGTCCTCGGCTATCTCGTGCAGCGCAGCATCGGCTACGGGCTCCGCTGGCAGGGGACCCTGGAGCACTCGGGTGACCTGACGGCGGTGGCCGGGCCGGGGGCCGACGGGTGGTCACCCTCGGCCGTCGCGGCAATGGGCCGGGCGGAGCGGGGCGCGGTTCTGCGCGGGGAGTCCCGCGCCGGTGGGCTCGACATTCTCGGCGCACTGGTGGGGGACCCGGAGTGCCGCGCCGTCGAGGTGCTGGAGCGGGCGGGCGTGGAGGCGGCGTGGCTTGCCGGGCGTACGGCGGACCGGCTGGCCGAGGTTTCCCGGCAGGGGTGATCATGGACACCCTTCCGACAGGCGTGACGAGGGTGACGCTGCTGACGCGGGCTGTCATGATGTGCCGATGCACGCGTCTCAGGGGAGAAGCGCCGGTCTGGGCCTGGCCTTGGTCTCGGCGCTCGCATTCGGTGGTTCAGGGGTGGCGGCCAAGCCGCTGATCGAGGCGGGGCTCGACCCGTTGCACGTGGTGTGGCTACGTGTGGCGGGCGCAGCGCTCGTCATGCTGCCCGTCGCCTGGCGGCACCGGCATCTGGTGCGTGAACGACCGGCCCTGCTGGCCGGTTTCGGGCTCTTCGCCGTCGCGGGCGTGCAGGCCTTCTACTTCGCCGCGATCTCCCGTATCCCCGTCGGTGTCGCCCTGCTCGTCGAGTACCTGGCGCCCGCGCTGGTACTCGGCTGGGTGCGTTTCGTGCAGCGCAGGCCCGTCACCCGGGCCGCCGCGGCCGGGGTGGTCCTCGCGGTCGGCGGACTCGCCTGTGTCGTCGAGGTGTGGGCCGGACTGAGCTTCGACGCCGTCGGCCTGCTGCTCGCGCTCGGAGCGGCGTGCTGTCAGGTGGGCTACTTCGTCCTGTCCGATCAGGGCAGTCGTGACCGAGGGAGCCACGGCGACACCGAAGCCGGGCCGCCGCATCCGTTCGGCGTGATCGCGTACGGACTGCTGGTCGGGGCTGCGGTACTCACCGTGGTGGCCCGGCCGTGGGGCATGAACTGGGCGGCTCTGGGCGGGAGCGCCGAGATGAACGGGAACGCCGTTCCCGCGTGGGTGCTGCTGGGCTGGATCGTGCTGCTCGCGACCGTGCTCGCCTACGTCACCGGTGTGGTGTCGGTACGGCTGCTCTCACCGCAGGTCGCCGGTGTTGTCGCCTGCCTGGAGGCGGTCATCGCGACCGTGCTGGCCTGGGTGCTCCTCGGTGAACACCTCTCCGCGCCCCAGCTCGTCGGCGGCGGTGTGGTGCTGATCGGGGCCTTCATCGCGCAGTCCGCCGCGCCCAGACCGCCGTCCGGTCCGGTGGCGTCCGGCGCCGGAGTGCAGGTATCGGACGGTGAGGACGGCGGCGGCTCCGCCGTCGCGGAGGGTGAGTTGTCCGGGCACCGGACCGCACCGTAGGGTGGCGATCATGCACCTGACCGTACTTCCGCCGCCTGTCGCCTAGCGCGCGCGGCCACTCCTGACGAAGACCGGGCTCGGGCAGTCCCCGAGCGGTTCGTCGCTGCCCGCGTGCGGAGCCGAGCGACCACCACCCCCCTCTTCCTCCGGAGAAGTCACGTGTCCCACCCTGTTTCCGGCCTGCCCGTCGGGCGGAGCCTCCTCTATCTCGTTGTCGCCGGTATCGCCTGGGGCACCGCGGGCGCGGCCGCGTCCCTGCTCTTCCGGGTCAGCGATCTCGGCCCGCTCGCCCTGTCGTTCTGGCGGTGCGCCGGGGGTCTCGTACTCCTGGCGGGCGTGCTGGCGCTGCGACCCCGTCGGCCGGGCGCCGCGCATGAGTCCCGCCGTCTGCGGCTGCTGCGCATCCTGGGGACCGGCATCGGTCTCACGGTGTTCCAGAGTGCCTACTTCGCGGCGGTCGAAGCGACCGGTCTCGCGGTCGGGACCGTCGTCACTCTGGGGGCCGGGCCTGTCCTCATCGCGGTCGGCGCACGGCTGTTGATGGGGGAGCGGCTGGGCCGGGGCGGATTCGTCGCCGTCGCCGGTGCCCTCGCCGGTCTCGCCGTGCTCGTGCTCGGCGGCGAGGCCGCCGAAGTGCGGCCCGTCGGGGTGCTGCTGGCCCTGCTGTCCGCCGCCGGTTATGCGGCGATCACGCTGCTGACCCGGTGGCTGGGACGCCAGGGCGCGTCCGGCGACTCACTCTCCACCAGTGCGTGGGCGTTCGGCATCGGCGCGGTCGGTCTGCTGCCTGCGGCGCTGGCCGAGGGGCTCGTGCCGCACACCGCCGCCACGGGGCAAGTGCTGTGGCTGATGGTCTATGTGGCGGCTGTGCCGACCGCGCTCGCCTATGCGCTCTACTTCGCCGGCGCCGCTGCGGTCCGGTCGGCGACCGTGTCCGTGATCATGCTCCTGGAGCCGGTGAGCGCGGCCTTCATCGCGGTCACCGTCCTGCGGGAGCAGCTCACCGCAGCGACGGTCGTCGGCACGCTGCTCCTGCTCGGTGCGGTGGCCGGGCCGGCCCTCGACGAGGCGCGCGGCGCGGCTGCCGCCGTCCGCAGGCGCCGGGAGGCCCTGCCCATCTGATCCCGTGTGCCGGGCCCGTCCACGTGACGGGCCCGGCACACGAAGAGGCGTGTCAGAGAGCGGCCAGGTAGTCCGGTACGGGCACGGCGGGGTCGAGGTCGTCGGACGGAACCGGTGCGGCGTAGCCGTGGGCCAGCGGCACCACACCCGCCCAGTACGGCAGCGTGAGGTCTGCCTCGTCGTCGTTCGGCCCTCCGGTGCGTACCTTGGCGGAGACCTCGTCGAGGTCCAGCCGGATGACCGCCGTGGCGGCGAGTTCCTTCGCGTCGGCCGGCCGGGAGTCCAGCGACCTGCCGGGAACGACCTGATCGACGATGGCGTCGAGGGCCACGCGCCGTTCCTCGGGGTCGGTCACCGTGCGGGCGACTCCGTGCACCACCACGGAGCGGTAGTTCATGGAGTGGTGGAACGCGGACCGGGCCAGCACCAGGCCGTCGACGAGCGTGACCGTCAGGCAGACCGCCAGGCCCGGATCCGACGCGCCCGCCGTGCGCAGCGGCCGGGATCCGGTCGAGCCGTGCACGTACAGCCGCTCGCCGACCCTGCCGAAGAGGGTCGGGAGCACGACCGGTGCCCCGTCGCGGACGAATCCGAGATGGCAGAGGTAGCCCTCGTCGAGTATCGAGTGGACGACCTCCCGGTCGTACGAAGCGCGTTGCCTGGCACGGCTCGGGACCGTGCGCTCGGTCGGCTCGTACGGGGCTGCGACTGCCTGGCCGGTGCTGTCGGGCGTTGCGGTGTCCGGCATTGCGCTCTCCATTGCACTAGTGCATAATCATGTTTGTGCTAGGAGAGTATCGGATCGGCGGGCGGCGCGCATCGGACATTGCCGCGAGCGTGGAGCGCGGGGTGGGTTCGGGCGACCTCGCCCCCGGCCATGTGCTGCCGCCTATGCGGGAGTTGGCGTCGGTGCTGGGGGTCAATCCGAATACGGTGGCCGCCGCCTACCGGACGCTCCGTGAGCGCGGAGTGATCGAGACCGCGGGGCGCAGGGGCAGCAGGGTGAGGCAACGCCCTGCGAGCACCTCCCGCGGCTCGCTCCGGATCGACGCGCCGCCGGGTGTGCGGGACCTGGGGTCCGGCAACCCCGATCCGGCCCTGCTGCCCGACCTCGGCGAAGCGCTGGCCGTGGCCGCGCGGGCGAACGCGCTGAAGCCCCGGCTGTACGGGGATGCTCCCGTGATCCCCGAACTCGCGGCGTTCGTCCGGGCGGAACTGGATGCCGACGGTGTGCCCGCGGGGCCCGTGGCGGTCACCTCGGGATCCCTCGACGCGATCGAACGCGTGCTGTCGGCCCATCTCAGACCCGGTGACGCGGTCGCCGTCGAAGACCCCGGGTGGGGGAGCCTGCTGGATCTGGTCCCGGCCCTCGGCCTGCGTGCCGCGCCCGTCGCCGTGGACGACGAGGGGCCGCTGCCCGGCGACGTGGAGCGCGCGCTGAGGGCGGGGGCCAAGGCGCTGATCGTGACCGGCCGGGCGCAGAACCCGACCGGGGCGGCGGTGGGGGCAGACCGGGCGAAGGAGCTGCGGTCCGTTCTCGCGCGGTACCCCGGGGTGCTCCTGATCGAGGACGATCATGGTCACGCCATCGTCGACCTGCCGCTGCACCCGCTGGTGGGATCCACGGACCGCTGGGCCTTCGTACGGTCCGTCGCGAAGGCGTACGGACCGGATCTGCGGGTCGCCGTGCTGACCGGGGACGCGGTTACTGTCGACCGTGTGACCGGCAGGCAGAGGCTGGGGCCGGGCTGGGTCAGCACCCTGCTCCAGCGGGCGGTGGTGCACCTGTGGACCTCCGGAGCCGTCGACGTCGTCGCGGTCGCGAGGGCCTACGGTGAGCGCCGTGACGCGCTCGTCCTGGCGCTGGAGGACCGTGGCGTGCCGGCGCGCGGGCGGAGCGGGATGAACGTCTGGGTCCCCGTCGGCGACGAGACCGGCGCCGTGACCAGACTGCTGCACGCGGGCTGGGCGGTGGCCCCGGGTGCGCGCTTCCGGAACGTCGCACCGCAGGGGGTGCGACTGACCGTGTCATCGCTGACCGGGGCGGACATCGAACCCCTGGCGGACGCGGTGGCGGCCGCGGCGCAGCCGGCCGCGCCCATCACCTACGGCTGAACGGGCGGCGCCCCGGCACCCGTGCGGGCTTGATGGACGGACGGGGTCTGCTCTGGGTGAGTGCGGCACCCGCGAGGACCACCAGGGCGCCGACCGGGGTGTTCCAGCTCAGCTGTTCGCCTAGCACGGCCACGCCGGCCGCGGTGGCGATGACCGGGATGAAGTAGGTGACCATCTGGGCCGTCGTCGGGCCGACCTCCTGGACGAGCCCGTACTGCATGAGCAGCGCGAGCCCTGTTCCGAGCGCTCCCAGAGCGATGACGGAGAGCGTCGGGAGCAGCGGGAAGCGCTCGGGGAGCGAGGTGAACATCGGTGTGACGACGGCCAGTTGCAGCGTCCCGAGGAAGAGCTGGCTACCGGTCATCGCCAGCGCCGAGGAGCCGGTGCCCGCCAGCGTGCGGCGTACGTAGATCCAGCCGATCGGATAGCTGAGCGAGGCGAGCAGGGCCATGGCCGTACCGCCGAAGTCCAGTCCGGAGAAGCCCTGCCAGGCGCCCAGGACGGTCAGCACGCCGATGAAGCCGAGGCCGAGTCCCGCGACGCGGCGGCGGGTCGGCCGGTCCTCGGAGAGCGCGACGAGCGAGAGGGCCATGCCCCACAGGGGCGAGGTGGCGTTGCAGATCCCGGCGAGCGTGGACGGGATGGTCAGCTCGGCGTAGGCGAAGAGCGAGAAGGGCAGCGCGTTGAGGAGGAACGCGGCGACGAAGAGATGGCCCCAGGTCCGGCCGGAACGCGGCAGCCGTTCGCGGCGCACCGCGATGGCGACGGCGAGCACCGCCGTACCGAACAGCAGTCGGCCGAAGGTGACCTGGAAGGGGGCGTACCCGTGGGTGCCGACCTTGATGAGCAGGAAGCTGAAGCCCCAGATGAGGGAGAGCACCACGAACCGGATGCGCCAGTCCACGGCCCGACGCCGGCCGGGGGAGGGTGTGATGGGCCGGGGGATACCGGCGGACGGCACCGTCGCCGGTGCGGAGGGAGCGCTCATGGGGTCAACGATGACAACAAGAACCGCGTAGGACAAGTGAGATTTAGTGGCTTCATTCGCGTAGCATTGCTTACATGTTGAATCTGGAGCGCCTGCGCACCCTGGATGCCCTCGCCCGGCACGGCTCGGTGAGCGGCGCTGCCGAGGGTCTTCACGTCACCACGTCGGCGGTGTCGCAGCAGATGGCCAAGCTGGAACGCGAGGTGGGCCAGCAGCTCCTCGCCAAGAACGGCCGGGGCGTCCGGCTGACCGATGCCGGTCAGCTGCTCGCCGACCATGCCGCACGCATCCTGTCGCAGGTGGAGCTGGCCCAGTCCGACATCGAGGCCCAGCGCGGCGAGGTGGTGGGTGAAGTGCGGCTGGCGGCCTTTCCGACCGCCGCGCGAGGGCTGTTCCCCGCCGCCCTCACCGCACTGCGCCGGGATCATCCCGAACTGAAGGTACGCACGGTGGAGCTGGAGCCGGAGCGAGCCATTCGCGCCGTGCTCCGGGGCGACATGGACCTGGCCGTGGTGCTCGACTGGAGCAACAAGCGCCTGCCGGTGCCGGGTGGTCTGGCCAAGGCCGAACTCCTCGAAGACGTACCGGACATCGCCATGCCGGCCGGGCATCCGCTCGCGGACCGGACGGAGGTGGACCTCGAGGACTTCGCCGACGACGAGTGGGTCTCCTGGCCGGAGGGCGAATTCTGCTACGACTGGCTGATGTTCACCCTGCGGTCCGTGGGCGTCGAGCCCCGCATCTCGCACCTCGCGGGCGAGCACCACACCCAACTCGCCCTGATCGCGGCCGGATTCGGCGTCTGTGTGACGCCCCGGCTCGGCCGCGGACCGGTCCCGGAGGGGGTGTGCATGGTGCCCGTACGGCAGAGGATGCGACGCCACATCCACGCGGTGTGGCGGACGGACGCGGACCGGCGTCCGTCGATCCGGGCAGCCGTCGCGGCCCTGCGTGACGCAGGACGGGCACTGTGATCCGGTACCGGTCCCGTAGCGGCGGGCCGGGTTTCAGGAGAGGCCGGCCAGCTTACGGAAGTCCCAGGAGGTGACGGCCTCGGGCGTGAGCCGCAGCCAGGCGTGCCGTCCGTCGTGCGGCAGCGTGTCCAGGCCGAAGTACTTCGAAGCGAAGAGCTGCTCCGGCAGCTCGAGTTCGGCACACACCTCGCCCGTACGGGGTGCTTCGCCGACGACCTCCGCCTCGCCGGACAGCTCCACTCCGCGCAGGTCTCCGTACTCCACCCCGTCGTCCACCACCACCGCTACCTTCGGGTTCTGCCGCAGCTGTGCCCAGCGCCGGCTCCGGGTGAGCGAGTACAGCCAGAGGGACGTGCCGTCCCACACGAACCAGAGCGCCCCGACGTGGGGCATCCCCTCGGCGGAGACCGTGGCCACCCGGCAGGTGCGCTGCTCGCCGAGATAGGTGTCCCGTTCCGGGTCCGTCATCATGATCCGACGGCCGCGACGCTGGGTGACGGTCATGGGGGTGCCTCTCCTGCTGTCCGACCGGGTGTCCGGAATCATGGAGGCTCTACCTCCGGAAGTCCACTCGGGTGGAGCAGGCCGAGGCCATCGCGGGGGTGCCTGCCGACTGCCCCCGCGATGATCCGTACACGCTCGCCCGGCTACACGAGCGTGATCGAGTCGCCCTCGACCTTGATCTCCTTGGCCGGCAACGCCTGGGTCGCCGGACCGTTCGTCACGCTGCCGGTCGCCGCGTCGAAAGTGCTGCCGTGACAAGGGCAGTTGATGGTTCCGTTCGAGATTTCCTTCACCGCGCAGCCCTGGTGGGTGCACTTCGAGGAGAAGGCCTTGAACTCACCGGCCGTGGGCTGCGTCACCACGACCCCCCGGTCGGCGAACACCATTCCGCCTCCCTCAGGAATATCGGCGGTGCTTGCGAGGACCGTGCCGCCCCCGTTCGCACCGTCCCCCTCCCCGGCGGGCTGAACCGTGTCCGAACCGCCCGAGTCCTTCGAGCCGCCGCACGCGGTGAGTGCGGCGGCCACTCCGGCTGCGCCGACCGCCGCGACGACGGTGCGGCGCCCGAAGTGGACCTGGCGCTCCTGCGATGCGCTCATGCCGGCTTTCCCTTCATCGGAATACATGACGTCGTCAGTGGTACGGACCGAAGAGCTCCCGTGTTCAGACGCCGGCGAAGTTCCCGCCCCCACCTCATACATCCCCTCGGACGCCGGATCCCGTGCGCCGCGCACCCGCCCCCACCTGATCACAGCCGTGTGGCTCTCCCGCACCCTGCTTCGCCGCTCTCACGGATGCGCGCCTCCAACGACGTGCTCCGGTCGTACGGGTCGACCTCGGGGCCGTCCCCCGAGCCGTTGGCCGCGCGTTCGGCCCTGAACTCGGGGGTGAAGTAGCCGGTGTAGGTGTCACAGCCGCCGTTGGTGGTGTCCGACTTGTAGGAGACGAGGGAGAACGTCCCGGGCCTGATCTTCACCTTCGACGGGTCGTCCCAGCTCATGACGACCTCGCGGCGCACAATGGTGCGGGTGACTTCGTCACTTCCTGCCGCAGCGCGTACGACCGGATAGACGTACGTGACATCAGTGGCTACCTCGACCGCGCCGCGCTCACCCTCCTGGTACGTGATCCGTCCGCGTGTCCTGACCACGTTCCCGACAAGCCGCGTCTTCGTTTCCGCGAAACGGCTGAACAGCTTCAGAGGATTGTTCTCCCGGCTCGGGGCGCGGAACGCGGTCGCCAGGTAGTCGTTGACGTCCTGCTGGTACGGATTGATCAACGCGATCGCCTTCCCCGGCCGCTCCCCGCGCAGCACACCAGGATCCAGGCTGGACTCCGCGAGGAAGTCTCGGGTCCGGTCGAGCGCCTGTGCGACCTGCTCCTTGCTCATCCAGCCGGTCACCCGTGCCGCAGGCAGGACGAGTGATGCCGTCCCGTCGCCCCACCGCTCCGCCGGCGACCCCCTGAACGGCTCCTCCAACGTGGGTGGTAGGGCCGCCAGCTCATTCGCCGGCGGCTGGTCCGGACGTTCCGACTCGGCGGCGAGCGGCGCACTCCCACCGACTCCGACTCCGAACCACCCGGCCACCCGCCCCGGAATCATCACCACGACCAGCAGGACGACCACCACCAGCAGACCGACCGCGTACCAGCCTTTTCCCGTTCGCGGCCGCCGCGGTTGGTGGGTTCGCCACCCCTCCGGCCGACCGGGCGCCTCACGCAGCCGCCGCGCCACCATCCGGGCACGCGCCGAAGGTTCCTCGGGCGCGCCCGGAATCCCCGCCTCGGCCTCCCGCAGAAAGCGCTCCCACTCCTCGTCCGGTATGGATGCCCCACCCTTGCGCACGCTGTGTTCCCGCCCTTCTCACCCGCCCGGTCTCTCCCCTGAGACGGTTGACATCGGTGCATCATCACACAGCTCATCGGCGCTTCCGCGAACCCAAGTCCCCGCTCGGACAGCCCTGGAGACCCGTTTGCGGATCAGGGAAGGCGGCTGTGCCGAAGAGGTCCCGCACAGCCGCCGCCTCGTTCCCCGGACTACTTGTTGACGTTGAACCCCTGGTCGTTGCCGTACTTGATGCTGGACTGCTCCCAGGCTTCCAGCCCCTGCGACAGGGGGGTCGAGGAGACGTACGACTTGCCCACGGTGTCGTTGAAGACGGAGTTCGCGTACACCTGGTACGGCAGGTACGACCAGTCGCTGCCCACGTTGCGGGCCGAGTCGGCGAAGACCTTGTTGGCCTGCTGGCCGCCGAAGTAGGGGAACGCGGTCTCCAGGAAGGTCTTCGATTCCAGGTCCGCCCGGGTGGCGGGGAAGGCGCCTTCGCCGACGCGGGCCGTGGCGCCGGCGCCCGTGGTCGCGAACTCGGCGAAGGCGTAAGCCAGTTCCCTGTTCTTGGCGGCCTTCGGGACGGCGAGGGAACTGCCCCCGTTCTCGGCGCTGTCCGTCCTGCCCTTGGTCCACTGGGGGAGCGGGGCCACGCGCCAGTCACCGGACGCGGAGGCGACGCCCGAGGTGAAGTTGGCGGGCATCCAGGCGCCGATGGACAGGGTGGCGATGCTGCCGTCGGCCAGGCCCTTGTACCACTCGTCGCTCCAGGAGCTGATCGGTGCGATCAGGTCCTCGTCCAGCAGCTTCTGCCAGGTGCTGGTGTACGTCCTGGTGCCCGCGTCCTTGAAGTCGACCGTGACGTCGGCGCCTTCGGCCTTGTACGGACGGCCACCCGCCTGCCAGATGAGGCTGGTGGTGGCGCCCGCGTCGCCGGTGTCGTTGGTGATGAAGACCTTGGGGTCGGCCTTGTGCAGGGTGCGCGCTGCCTCGACGTACTCGTCCCACGTGGTGGGGACCTCGATGTGGTGCTTGTCGAAGACCTTCTTGTTGTAGAACAGCGCCATCGGGCCGGAGTCCATGGGCAGGGCGTAGACGGCCTTGTCGTACGTCACGGCGTTCCAGGGGCCGTTGGTGAACTTCTTGTCGTGTCCGGCGGCGCCGTAGCCGGCGAGGTCCTCCACGGACTTGCCGATCGCGAACTGGCCGAGGGCGTAGTACTCGATCTGCGCCACGTCGGGGGCGCCGGAGCCGGCGGCGATGGCGTTCTGCAGAGCGCTGTACTGCTTGTCGCCGGTGCCCGCGTTGACGAGTTCGACGTCGACCTTCGGGTACTTCTTCTCGAAGTCGGCAACCACCGTCTTGAGCGTGGGTTCCCAGGCCCACACCGTTATCTTGCCTCCCTTCGCCAGCGCGGACGCGACGTCCTTCGTGTCGCCGTCCTCGGCCGGATCGGAGGAGCCGCAGGCGGTCGCGGCGAGGGTGATGGCGCAGACCGCGGCGACCGCGGCGAGAAGCCGGCGAGTGCTGTGTGTCCTCATGCGTGGTGCTCCTGGTTCGGTGCTCGGGGAAGGGGAGGGGAGGGCGCGTGTGGGGGCGGATTCACTCCTTGACGCTGCCTGCGGCCAGGCCGGACTGCCAGTACCGCTGGAGCAGGAGGAAGATCACGACGATCGGCACGATCGTGAGCAGGGAGCCGGTGATGATGAGGTCGAAGACGGCCTCGCCGCCTGCCGTCTGGGCCTGGGCGTTCCAGGCGTTGAGACCGAGGGTGAGCGGGTACCAGTCCGGGTCCTTGATCATGATCAGCGGCAGGAAGTAGTTGTTCCAGGTCGCGACCATGGAGAAGAGCAGCACGGTGACCGTTCCCGGCATCAACAGCGGCAGGGCGATGCGGAAGAAGGTGCGCAGTTCGCCTGAGCCGTCGACGCGGGCCGCTTCGAGGAGTTCCGCGGGTACCGCCTCGGCGGCGAACACCCACATCAGGTAGAGCCCGAACGGGGAGATCAGGGAGGGGATGATGACGGCCCACGGGGTGTTCGTCAGGCCCATGCTGCTGAACATCAGGAACGTGGGTACCGCGAGAGCCGTGCCCGGCACGGCCACCGCACCGATGACGACCGCGAACACGGCGCGCCGGCCGGGGAATCGGTACTTGGCCAGGGCGTATCCGCCCAGGACGGCGAGGATCGTGGCGCCGCCGGCTCCCGCGGCGACGTACAGAAGGGTGTTGAGCAGCCAGCGGACGAAGACACCGTCGTCGTAGGCCAGCGTCCGGGAGATGTTGTCCCAGAGGTTGAAGTCCTCGCCGAACCACAGGCCCGAGGACCCGAGCAGGCCCTTCTGGTCCTTGGTCGCGTTGATGACCAGCCAGGCCAGCGGAAGCAGTGAGTAGAGGAGGACCAGTCCGGTCAGGAGGGTCAGCGGGATGCTGGGGCGGGGGTTGAGCGGGGTGTGGGGGCGACGGCGGGGCCGCAGGGCCGGCCGGCCGGATCCCCGGGAGGTGCGCGCGGTCCCGGCGGGGCCGGCGGGGTCCGCGGCGTTCGCGTCGACTCCGGCGAGGTTCGTGGTCATGGCTCAGCCCTTCCGCATTCCGCGCAGCTGGACGCTGTACGCGATGATCGCGGTGATGACGCCCATCACGATCGCCACCGTGGCCGCGTAGTTGTGCTGCCGGCCGGAGAAGGACAGCGAGTAGGTGTAGAGGTTGGGGGTGAAGTCGCTCGTGATCGCGTTCGGGGCGAGCTTCTGCAGGATGCTCGGCTCGTTGAAGAGCTGGAAGCTGCCGATGACCGAGAAGATCGTCGCGATGACCAGGGCGCCGCGGATCGCCGGCAGCTTGACCGCGGTGATGACCCGCCACTCGCCGGCGCCGTCGATCGCGGCGGCTTCGTGGAGCGAGCGGGGCACGACCTTGAGCGCCGAGTAGAAGATCAGCATGTTGTACCCGACGAATTCCCAGGTCACGATGTTGCCGATGGAGGTGAGCACCAGTGCGGGGGAGAGCGGGTCGGGAAGGGCGACGCCGAAGGCGTCGTTGATGTTGCCGACCAGACCGAACCGGGTGCCGTAGATGAAGCCCCACATCAGGCTCGCGACGACCGCGGGTACGGCGTAGGGCAGGAAGATCGATATGCGGAAGAAGGCCTTGCCGTACAGACGCCCGCTGTCGATGGCCAGCGCGACCAGCAGCGCGATGCCCAGCATGATGGGCACCTGTACGGCCAGGAACAGCCCGACCCTGGCCAGTCCCTCCCAGAACTGCGGGTCCGTCAGCGCCTGCTGGTAGTTGTCCATGCCGACGAAGGAGTTCCCGCCGATGAGCCGGTCGCGGAAGAGGCTGAGATACAGCGCGTATCCGATCGGCGCAAGGAAGACGAGGCCGAAGACCGCGACGAACGGACCTGCGAACCCCCACCCGACGAGGGCCTGCCTGCGGAGGCGGGAGCGCGCTCGCACGCGGGGTGGTGGTAGTGCCTTCGCCGGAGTCGGCAGGAGCGTCATGGCTGGTTCCTTGTGTCGGTGACCGACCGGTCCGTTGTGAGGAGGGACGAGGGCCTTCGGGCCGGAAGCGGCCGGATCAGGCTGTGCCCGATGAGAAATGTTTACGTAATCATCGGTAGCGTGATGGTGACACTCCCGGTGGGGGTCGTCAAGCATGGGGTGGGAGTCGATGGAAGGAAGACCGGTGACGGAGAAAGACGCGGCCGCTCGTGCGGAGACGGTGGACAAGGGCGGCCGCCGCGCCGCGAAAGGCAGGCAGCCACGGGTGTCGATGGCTGACGTCGCCCGGGTCGCCGGCGTCTCGTCGCAGACGGTCTCCCGGGTGTCCAACGGGGACCCGGCCGTCATCGACCGGACCCGGCAGAAGGTGCTGGACGCCATGAAGGAGCTCGGCTACCGGCCCAACAGCGCCGCCCGCGCTCTCAAGCGAGGCGACTTCCGGACCATCGGCGTCATCACCATGAGCCTGTCCAGCACCGGCAACGTGCGGACCCTGGAAGCCATCGCGAAGTTCGCCTCGCACGCGGGGTACGCGGTCACGCTGATCCCGATCGACGCCCCGACCCAGGACAACGTCAGAGGAGCCTTCACGCGGCTCGACGAACTCGCGGTCGACGCGGTCGTCCTGATCATGGAAGTGCACCTGCTCGACACGGCGTTGCTGACCCTGCCGCCGCATGTGACCGTCGTCGTGGTGGACTCGGACGCCGGCGACCGCTTCCACGTGGTGGACACCGACCAGCACCAGGGTGCCCGTACGGCCGTGCGCCACCTCCTCGAACTCGGGCACCGTACGGTCTGGCACCTGGCGGGCCCGGAGGAGTCGTTCGCGGCGGGTCGCCGCGCGGTCGCCTGGGAGTCGGCGCTGCGTGAGGAGGGGCGGGAGGTGCCGCCCCTGCTGCGGGGCGACTGGGCCCCCGCATCCGGCTACGAGGCGGGCCTGCGGCTGGCCGACGAGCCCGACTGCACCGCGGTGTTCGTGGCGAACGACCAGATGGCACTCGGCGTGCTGAGGGCACTCCATGAGCGCGGAAAGCGCGTACCCGAGGACATGAGCGTCGTGGGCTTCGACGACATCACCGAGAGCGCCTCCTTCATCCCGCCTCTGACCACCGTCCACCAGGACTTCGCCCGGGTGGGGGAGTTGTGCGTCGACGCCATCCTGGCGGAGCTGGGTGGCAAGGCCGTGGAGGGCGGCACGACGCTGGTGCCGACCCGGCTGGTCGTGCGCGCGAGCACGGCTCCGTATACGGAGGTCTGATCTCCTTCGGACCACCGGCTGCGGCCTCACGGCTTCGTCGGACATCTCGCGGGCGGACGGGCTGATCCACGGGCCCGCCTCACCCGGCATGGGGATGGCGCCGCCGCATGCCGGCGGAGGGGATCGCACCCCCGCCGCGGCCGGGCGGGTGCCGGCCGTCCGCGCCAGGTGGCGGCGACCGGGCTAGGGTTTGATCAGGGGGAACGGAATCCTCAGGAATGTCATGTACCGACACCGCAGAGCGCCGGACAGCACCCAGGAACTTCTCCTCACCCTTGGGCGCCTTGTCGATCAGGCACTGGAGAACGTCAGGCTCCAGCGTGCCCGGGCGGAGCTCGGCATGGCGCTGCAGCGGCACATGCTCCCTGCCGAACTGCCCGATTTTCCGGGCGTCCGACTGGCGGCCCGGTACGCGCCCTCGCAGGACGGTCTTGCTGTCGGCGGTGACTTCTACGACGCCTTCCCGATGAGGGACGGGGTGGCGGGGGTGGTCATCGGCGATGTGCAGGGCCACGGAGTGGAGGCCGCCGCCTTCATGGGGGAGGCGCGGGCCAGCCTGCGGGCCCTCGCCAGTGTCACGGCCGACCCCGGGGAGGTGCTGACCAGCGCCAATGACTTGCTGATCTCGCTCGGCGGCGACCTCTTCACCACCTGTTGCCTGCTGAGCTTCGTACCGCAGAGCGGCGATCTCCGTATAGCCCGGGCCGGCCACGTCCCGATGGTGTGGGGCACCGACGCGGGTGATTCGGGTGTGTCCCTGGACGCCGGCGGGGTCCCTCTGGGGATTCTGCCCGGCCAGAGCTACCCGGTAGTCCACCGACGCGTGACGCAGCCCGGCTACCTCGTCCTGCTGACCGACGGCGTCGTGGAAGGACCGGCCTACCCGATCGAGGAGGGGCTGGCGGAGGTGGCGGGGCTGGTGGCCTCCGCACATGGTGTCGCGCCCGACGTCCTGGCCTCGCGGGTGATCCGGGTCGCGGACCGCACCGGACACGATGACGATGCCGCCGTTCTCGTCGTCCGCTACGAGGGGCCGCCGGGCACCCGGTAGTACAGACGCAGACGTACCGCCCGCCTGCATGGCCGTGGCGTCGGCGCGTCCGTCAGGCCCTGACCGCTCGGGATGGTGTCTGATGCTGATGTGGTGGACTTCTCACAAATCGGGCGGCACAAGGCCACTGCTCTGACGATTTTGGCGGTCGCCGCCCTCTACTACGCGACCGCCCGCCTGGGACTGCTCCAGCAACTGGTGCGTGGCCAGGTCACGCCCCTATGGCCGCCGACCGGTATCGCGGTCGCCGCCCTGCTCCTGTTCGGAGCGCGGGTCTGGCCCGGAATCGCTGTCGGCGCCCTCGCGGTCAACATCTCCATCGGCCCCACGGTCCCCTCGGTACTGGCGATCGTCGTCGGCAACACCTTCGCCCCGATCTGCTCCTACCTGCTGCTGAACCGCGCCGGTTTCCACAACGGCCTCGACCGTCTGCAGGATGCGCTGGCCCTGGTCTTCCTCGGCGCCCTGGCTCCCATGCTGATCAGCGCGACCATCGGCAGCAGCACCCTCCTGCTGTCAGGGGTACTCCCGGCCAGCGGCTTCTGGCCGACCTGGTCCGTGTGGTGGACCGGCGATGCCATGGGCGTGCTCGTTGTCACCCCCTTCCTGCTCGTGGTCCGATGGGCCCGGTGGCCACGCGGTGTCAGCGCCATGATCTGGGTCGAGGCGGCGGCACTGGCGGCGTG
Organism: Streptomyces sp. NBC_00887; assembly: GCF_045207585.1. NCBI lineage: Bacteria > Bacillati > Actinomycetota > Actinomycetes > Kitasatosporales > Streptomycetaceae > Streptomyces > Streptomyces sp. NBC_00887. Next base: position 1,190,304 of record NZ_CP108788.1, on the reverse strand, counting down.
CACCCTGACCGTGACGCTCCTGGCGACCAACGCCGGCAGCTCATCTCTGCTCTTTCTCGTGTTCCCCTTCCTGATCTGGGCCTCGTTCCGCTTCGAACGTGCGGGAGCCGCACCGTGCGCCCTGGGCGTCTCCACGCTCGCGATCCTCGCCTCCGGGCGGATGACCGGCCCCTTCGCCCACCAGGACCTCCTCACGAACATGGTCACCCTCCAGGCGTTCAACGGCACGGTCTCCCTCACCGCCCTGCTCCTCACCGCGGTCGTCACCGAACGGAACCGCACCCACGGCGAGATCGAGCGCCTGTGCGCGCAGCTCTCCGACGCGGTCGCGCACCAGAACGACGGGTCCCGCCGCGGTACTCCCCCCGACGCCTGAGACCGCAACTTGTGCCCTCACCGGACCCGGTGGGGGTCGGAGGCGCCGCCGGACCGTCGGCTGCGGCAGTGGGGCCCGTCCCGCCCCCGCCCGAGCAACCCCTCACCGACAGCGGCATGTGTTTACGCCCGGTGACGGACCTGCACCTACTCGTCGGTGGGGCCGAGGTCGTGGGTCTCCCGGAAGTCGACGGTACGGGCGCGATGGGCCGCGTGCAGTTCGAGAACGACGATCTCGTTGGTGCCCTCCTGGAGCACCGGCGCGGGGACGTACAAGGACCGCTGGGGCCCGCGGGACCAGTAGCGGCCCAGTGCGAAACCGTTGATCCACGCACTGCCCTTGGTCCAGCCGTCGAGGTGGAGGAAGGTGTCCGCCGTACCGGCGAGTTCGAAGGTCCCGCGGTGGAAGGTCGGACCGGTCGGCGTCGTGGTCGTGGCGGCGAAGCCCAGTCCGTCGAGAGAGGTCAGAGGCAGCGGCCGGTTGGTCCAGCCGACGAGCTCCGTGCCGTCCAGCAGGAGCCTGCCGGGCAGCCCCTTGCGGTCGTGGATGCCCGGCCCGTAGTTGACGCGGCCCTGGTTCTCGACGAGCAGGCTGAGGACGCAGCCCGCGCGGGGCACGGTGAAGGAGAGGGCGTGCTCGTGGTTCTCCCGCTCCAGGACCCCGACGCTCCGGCCGTCGAGGAAGACCTGGGCGCGGTCGCGGACGTGCTCCAGTTCGAGCAGGGCGGGTCCGGCGGCCGCCAGGACCGTCTCGTAGAGGACGAATCCGAAGTCCTGGCGCAGTTGCTCCATCGTCAGCGGATTCAGGGACCCGACGGCGTCACCGAGGCTCGGAGCCCAGTCGAACAGGCCGGCACTCTCGTTCAACGCCACTGCCGCCAGGGCGAGTTTGTCCGCGCGCGCGGGAACAGGCTCAGCGGGGACCGGTGCGTACTTGGCGATGACCTCGCGGAATGCGGTGAACTTCTCGGTGGGGTCCCCGGCTTCGTCGAGGGGTGCGTCGTAGTCGTAGGAGGTGACGGTCGGCCGGTAGGTGTGCTTGTCGTTGGCGCCGTTGGTGAAGCCGAAGTTCGTGCCGCCGTGGAACATGTAGAGGTTCACCGAGGCCCCGGCCGCCAGGGCCTCGTCCAGCTCCTGTGCCGCCTGGTCCGGGTCACGGACCACGTGGTGGCCGCCCCAGCGGTCGAACCAGCCGATCCAGAACTCCGTGGACACCAGCGGTCCGGTCGGCCGGTGTGCGCGCAGAGCCGCGAGGTTCTGGGTGGAGCGGCTACCGAAGTTGGCCGTGGCGAGGACCCCCGGCAACCCGCCACGCTCCAGGTCCGCGGGCTGGTCGCAGGTGAACAGCGGCACGTCGACACCGCAGCGCCGCAGCGAGTCGGCGAGGTGCTCCAGGTAGGCGGAGTCGTCGCCGTACGCCCCGTACTCGTTCTCCACCTGCACGGCGAGTACCGGTCCGCCGCGGGTGGCGAAGTAGGGCTGGAGCGGGGTGAGGAGCCGGGTGAAGTAGTCGTCGACCGCGGCGAGATAGCGGGGGTCGCGGGTGCGCAGGCGGATGTCGGGCTGCTCCAGGAGCCAGGAGGGCAGGCCGCCGCCCTCCCACTCGGCGCAGATGTAGGGCCCGGGACGGAGCAGGACGTGGAGGCCTTCCGCGGCGGCGAGGCCGAGGAAGGCGGGCAGGTCGAGTCCGCCGTCCATGTGGAACCGGTCCGGACGCGGCTGGTGGAGGTTCCAGGGGACATACGTCTCGACCGTGTTGAGACCCATGAGGCGGGCCTTGCGGAGTCGGTCTGCCCACTGCGCCGGATGGACCCGGAAGTAGTGCAGCCCACCGGACAGGACCCGGAAGGGTTCACCGTCGAGTCGGAATCCGCCGTCGTCGATCTGAAGAACGGACATGTGCTGCTGCTCCTGTGCTCAAGGGGGTGCGCGAGCGATCCGGCGCACGGCGGCCGGAATCCCTGCCGGATACATGTTTGCGTAAACATGAGGGCGATGGCAAGCCTCACGGGGAGGGACGGACGCCCTGCCACCACATGCAGACGCGCGGACGCGCCCGTACGCGGTCCGGCCCCGTGCCTACCATCCGGTCCAGAACACGTGGTTGACCGTCAGGGCCACGACTGCCTGTGCGGCCAGCCAGCCGCGTCGGCGCGGTACGGGCAGGAGCGCGGTGGCGGGGAGCAGCCAGAGGATGAAGGGCTGCCAGATCCGTTCCGTCTCCGCCTTGCTCATCCCTGACAGGTCGGCGGCCAGCAGCGCGAGGAACGCCGCCGAGACGAACAGGACCAGGCGGTGCGGCGAAGCCGTCGTCCCGGTTCGCAGGGCGCGCACGGCTCCGGGGACACCCACCGCCGTCCGGCGCAGGCCCGCGAGCGTCGCAGGTCCGACGGCGATCGCGGTGCAGGCGAAGTTCGCCCAGACCCAGTAGGAGTACGGCCGGAGTCCCCCCGCCCCCTGGTAGTAGCGATCGACGAGCAGGTGGTACGCCTCCCACCAGTTGAAGCCCGCGAGCGTGAAGGCGGCCGGTACGACCAGCGCTCCCAGCACGAAAGGGACGAGCGGCCGTGCGGTGCGAGTCAGCACGAGTACGGCGAGGAGCAGGAGTGCGATCAGCGTCAGCCCGTAACTGAGGTAGCAGACCAGGCCGTACAGCAGGCCCGCCCCCAGCGCGGCGGCTGCGGGGCTGCGGACCGTGCGGGTCGCGGCCAGGGCGAGCAGGGTGATGGACCAGGCGGCCACCGCGGTGAAGTAGCCGTCGGCCGAGGTACCGGCCCAGACCGCGACGGGTGCGAGGACGGTGAAGGGCGCGGCGCGGCGGGCGGTGTGCTCGTCCGTCAGGGCACGAACGGCGATCAGGGCCGCCACCGACGCGGAGGCGCCGGTCACGATGCACCAGATCCCGGCCCAGGCGCCGCCGCCGAGCCCGACGCGGTCCAGCAGGACGAAGGTGAGGGTGGCGCCCGGCGGGTGTCCCGCGACATGGGCGGGCCAGTTGCCCGGAGGTCCGATCAGGATGTGGTCGTTGAAGCCCTGCAGAGCGGCACCGATGTCGTCGAAGCGGCCGATGACTCTCAGGTACTCGTGCTTCGTGGTGAGACGTACGGCGATGCCACGCTCCCAGCCGTCGATCAGCGCGAGCGAGAAGACCCAGGCGAGAGAGGCGGCGTAGCAACTGAGAAGCAGTGCCCGCCGACGGAGCCGGCCGGCGAGGACGGGGCCGTACGCGACGACGGCCACGGCGACGGCCGGGGCGGCCACCGTGCCGGGGCCGACGTGCGGGTACCACGTCGCCAGCAGGGGCGCCCAGCGGACGTAGAGGGTGTGGTCGGCGTTCTCGATGGCGTGGCCGACGAGCACGGCGGCCGTGACCAGCATGATGCCCGCGCCGGCGGCCACGAGGTCACGGCGGTGCCCGGAGCGCTGTGCGGTCGGCTCGGTGATGTGCTCGGTGCGGTCCTCGGTCTTCACGCAGGCACCGTACGCACGGCGGTGCCGCGGTGGCGGGTGCCGGCGGGGCGCGTCACCGAACCGTCAGATTCCGGACTGCGTCGGTGGGCCTCCGGGCAGGAGTGGGCGGGGTGCCGGGCCCGTACGCTCCGAGGGGTGACGTCATCGTTTCGTCAGGAGTCGCACCCGCCCCTCCCAGGTTCCGCGGGCATAGCGTCGGGACATGGGCGACAGCCGTCGGAACAGTCCGACACCTCCCGCTTCCCTTTCCCGGCTCCTTTCCGGACGCGCCGCGACGCTCCCCGAACGCCTTCCCTCGGCGCCCGGGTTCTGGCGCAGTCCCGTACGGGGAGTGCGGTTCACCGCGGTGCTCGGCCTCGTCCTGCTCGTCGGGATCACGTTGCTCTTCGTCACGGGCCTGTTGTCGTACGCCGCCTACAACCCGGACCTGAATCCGGTCAACGACAAGACCCCAGGCAAGGGGCTGCTCGGCTTCTACCTCTTCGCCTGGCCGACCGGGCCGCACTGGCTGTACCGGCTGACGCAGGGCCTCCACGTCACCGTGGGGATCGTGCTCGTCCCGGTCCTGCTGGCAAAGCTGTGGTCGGTGGTTCCCAGACTCTTCGCACTGCCGCCGGTCCGCTCCCTCGGGCACGCGCTGGAACGGATCTCGCTGCTGCTGCTCGTGGGTGGTGCGCTGTTCCAGTTCCTCACCGGGTTGCTCAACATCCAGCTGGAGTACCTGTTTCCGGGCTCCTTCTACCCGTTGCACTTCTACGGGGCGTGGGTGTTCTTCGCCGCGTTCCTCGCCCATGCGGGCCTGCGGGCGCCGCAGGCCGTTCGGGTGCTGCGGTCGGGGGGACTGAGCGGGACGGTTCGGGGTGACCGGCTGGAGGCCCCCCTTCCCGCCGCGCCGACCCTGTCCCGGCGCGGCGCGCTGGCCATGGTGGGTGCCGGCTCATCGGTCCTCCTGGTCACGTCGGCCGGGCGGAGCTTCGACGGGCCGTTGAGGCGTCTCGCGGTGCTCACCCCGCACGGTGCCGCCGAGCCGGGCTCCGGACCCAACGGCTTCCAGATCAACAAGACGGCCGCCGCCGTCGGCGTCACCACGGCCGATACGGGGGAGGGCTGGTGGCTCACCGTCAGTGGGCCGGCCGGGGACCTCCGGTTCACCCGGGAGCAGTTGCTGGCCATGGACCAGCACAGCGCGGCGCTTCCGATCGCGTGCGTGGAGGGCTGGTCCACCTCCGACCAGTGGTGGCGCGGCGTACGGCTGCGGGATCTGGCGGCGCTCGCCGGGTACCCGGACCAGCCACCGGGCGTGCTGGTCGAATCGGTCCAGCGCAGCGGGCCGTTCCGCCGGGCGGCGCTCCGCGACAACCAGGTACGGGACCCGCGTTCGCTGCTGGCGATGCGGGTCAACGGCGAGGAACTGTCACCCGATCACGGATACCCGGCGCGGATCATCGTCCCGGCCGCCCCCGGCGTACTCAACACCAAATGGGTGGCCCGGCTGACCTTCGGAGAGCTGTGAACAGAACGGATCCCCGCGCGCTCCTGCGGCGTCGGTACGGGGAGGGGCCCCTGCACCTCGTCATGATGGCCGCTTCCTTCGCCCTGGCCGGATACGCCGGTGTACGGCTGCTGGCGGGGGACACGCTCGGCGTCATCGTGTGGTTCGTCGGCGCGGCCCTCGTGCACGACCTGGTGCTGGTTCCGGTGTACGCAGGGGCGGACCTGCTGCTGCGCAGGTCCTTCCGCCCGCGTTCCGTCTCGGTGAACTTCGTCCGCGTGCCGGCGTTCATCTCCGGACTGCTGTTGCTCGTGTGGTTCCCGCTGATCACCCGGCAGGCGGAGCGCTACGAGCCGGCGAGCGGGCTGTCCCCCGATGTGTTCCTGGGGAACTGGCTGCTGATCACGGCAGCGCTGTTCCTCGTGTCGGGGCTGTGCCTGGTGGTCCGGACGGTCCGGCCGCGCCGCAGGGAGACGAAGGAGCGGCCGCCCGCGTCCCACTGATCGACGGAGTGCAGCCCATGGGGGAGGGCGTACCTCATCAGGGCGGGTGTGCCGAGCCGGGCCCACGGGAAGGGGGCGGTCCGTGCCGGTCCGGGGCCGGAGGAGCGTCCGTCGTCCAACTGAACCCGGACCCGTTCGTCGATGTCCTGCGGCGCGGTCTCGGCGATGAGGAGTCCACCGGGGGCGAGCAGGTCCGCCGTGCGGTGCAGAAGGTGCCGCGGATCGCCTCCGATGCCGATGTTGCCGTCGACGAGGAGAACCGTGCCCCAACGCCCCTCGCCGGGCAGCGGCTCGAAGACGGACCGGTGCAGGGCGGACGCTCCGAGCCGCAGGGTGCGGTCTACGGCGGCCTCGCTGACGTCGATGCCGAGGGCGCGGTGGCCGCGGGCCGCCAGCGCGGCGACCAGCCGCCCGGGCCCGCACCCGATGTCCAGTACGGGGCCCTCGCACCGCCGCAGCGCCGACAGGTCCGCGGCGTCCGCGTCGGCGCACCAGCGTTCGACGTCGAGGGGCAGCAGCCAGCCGTCCGTACGGCGGAGGAAGAGCGGCCCGTGTCCGTTGCGCAGGGCGTTGGAGTACGGGTCGGTGCTCCATGAGGTGACGTCCGGGCGCGACGGGATCACCACACCGCGGTCCGGTCCCGAGCGGCTCATCGGACCGCCGTCCCGGTCAGCCGGGCGAGCTCGGCGGCGAACCGCCCGTGCGGCGCGAGGGCCGCGACCGCCAGGGCATCTGCCGCCGTGTCCACGTCCCGCAGCAAGGGAAGATCGCGAACGGCCAGCCCGGCATCGACCAGCCTGCGCCGCTGCACGGCACCGGTCTCGGGTACGGACATCGGCACACCGCGCAGGAGTTCGGGATCCGGTTCAACCAGGCCCAGCGCCCAGAAGCCGCCGTCCTCGGCAGGGCCGAACCAGGCGTCGCAGCCGTCCCAGGCGCCGGGGCTCAGTACGGGGGCCAGATCGGCCGCAGAGACCTGCGGGGTGTCCATGCCGATCAGGAGTGTCGGCCCCGCGCACGCGCCGAACGCGGCGGCGAGCCGCTCGTCGAGACCTCCCGTGCTCTGTGCCACCACCTCGATGCCGGGCGGCAGCCACGGTCCGGGCGCCCCGTCCAGGACGACCGCCCGCCGCGCGGCCGGCAGGGCGCCGACGGTACGCAGGGTGTCACCCAGGGCGGCCTCGGCGAGCCGTGCGGCCTCGACGGGCGAGAAGGGAGGGGTGAGCCGGGTCTTGACCCGGCCGGGCAGCGGCTCCTTGGCGATGACCAGCAGGGTAGTCGACCCGGCCGGCCCCGAACGGGCGGCGCCGGGATCGGATGCCCTCATCGAGAGGCCCCCGCCCGGACCGGCGGCTCACTCAGCACGGCGCGCATGTCGCGCACCGCGTGCCAGGTGCCCAGCCAGGTGCCGGTGACCTTCGACTTTCCCGTCCGCGCGACGTACGGGACGTCCGTCTCGGTGACCCGCAGTCCCGCGTCGGCCGCGCGCACGACCATCTGCAGCGGGTAGCCGCTGCGCCGGTCGGTGAGATCGAGCGCCAGCAGATCGGTCCGGCGTGCGGCCCGCATCGGCCCCAGGTCGTGCAGCCGCAGTCCCGTGCGGCGGCGGAGCATGCGGGCCAGCGCCGCATTGCCGGCCCGCGCGTGCAGCGGCCAGGCGCCGCGCTCCTCGGGACGGCGGCGGCCGAGCAGGAGATCGCTCTCACCGTCGGCGACCCGGCGGACGAAGCCGGGCAGCAGCCCGGGATCCAGCGAACCGTCGCAGTCGCAGAAGCAGACGAACTCCGCGTCGGAGGCGAGGAGCCCTGCCTGACAGGCCGCGCCGAACCCGCGCCGGGGTTCGTGCACCACGGTCGCACCGAGGGACCGGGCCAGCTCCGCCGAGCCGTCGGTGGAGCCGTTGTCCACGACGATCGCCCGCCAGCCACGAGGGACCGAGGCCAGCACCGCGGGCAGTGCGGCAGCCTCGTCCAGACATGGCAGGACGATGTCGGCACGGAGGGCGGAAGTATCGGAAGGAAGGGTCACCCGGATCACCCTACGGAGAGGAAGCGGGCATTTCGGGTTCCAGATTCTTACGAAATGTGGACGTCGCCGGGCAGCGGCACACGGGCGTCCCCGGCTCCGCGCCCCGGATGCCAAGGTGGGGGCATGCAGACGACTCCGGACACTCCACAGTCCGTCCCCGCCGACGGGGTGCGTCCGGCGGAGGAGAAGCCCATGCCGGCGACCGGCACGAAACCGGGAGGGCGCGGCCGCGTACTCGTCGTGGACGACGACCCCACCGTCGCGGAAGTGGTCGCCGGATACCTGAGTGGCGCCGGATACGAGGTGGCCCGCGCGGCGAACGGCCCCGCCGCGCTCGAGCAGTACGCCGCCCGTCGCCCGGACCTGGCCGTCCTGGACCTGATGCTGCCCGGGATGGACGGCTTCGAGGTCTGCCGCCGCATGCGGGCGCACGGACCGGTGCCCGTCATCATGCTGACCGCACGCGGCGACGAGGACGACCGCATCCTCGGTCTGGAGACGGGCGCGGACGACTACGTGACCAAGCCCTTCAGCCCCCGCGAACTCGTCCTGCGCGTCGACTCCGTGCTCCGCCGCGTCAGGGCCGCCGCGACTTCCGGCGGCCGCTCCGCGCTGCTCGAAGGCGCGGGGCTCGTCCTCGACCCCGCGGCCAGAAGTGCGACCTGGGAGGGCCGTGCGCTGGCCCTCACGCTGCGGGAGTTCGACCTGCTCGCCTTCCTCCTGCGCCACCCGGGGCAGGTGTTCACCCGGGAGGAGCTGATGCGCGGGGTCTGGGGCTGGGACTTCGGGGACCTGTCGACAGTGACCGTCCACGTCCGCCGCCTGCGCGGGAAGGTCGAGGCCGATCCGGCCCGCCCGGAGCTGATCCGCACGGTCTGGGGTGTCGGCTACCGCCTGGACCTCCCGGGCAGGGCTGCCATCCACGCCTCCGCCGATTCCGCCTCCGGAACACCGTCATGACCGACATCCTCCTCATCGCGCTCCTCGCCTTCCTGGGCGCCGCCGCGGCCGGACTGCTCGGCGCACTCGTGCTGCGGCTGTCCCGGCGCCGTTCGCTGGTCGTCTCGCTGACCGTCGTGGCCGCCGTGGCCGTCACCGCGATGCTCGCCGGAACACTGGCCGTCGCCTGGGCCATGTTCCTGTCGCCGCACGACCTGACGGTGGTCACGACCGTCCTCGCCATGGCCGCCGTCGTCTCGCTCGTCACCGCGATGCTGCTGGGCCGCTGGGTGGCGGCGAGGAGCCGCGAACTGACCCTCGCCGCCCGCTCATTCGGCGACGGCGGCACCTTCGCGGCCCCCGAGGCCCCGGCCACTGCCGAACTCGCGGCTCTCACGAGGGAACTGGCCGCCACCAGTGCCAAGCTCGACAGTTCACGCGAGCGGGAGCGCGCCCTGGAGACCTCGCGGCGTGAGCTCGTTGCCTGGATCTCGCACGACCTGCGCACCCCGCTCGCCGGGCTGCGCGCCATGTCCGAGGCGTTGGAGGACGGCATGGCCGTCGATTCGGGACGCTATCTGCGGCAGATACGCACCGAGGTGGAGCGGATGAACGACATGGTCGGCGACCTCTTCGAACTCTCCCGCATCCATGCCGGCTCGCTCACCCTGAGCCCCACGCGGATCTCCGTCCACGACCTGGTGGGCGACGCGCTCGCCGGCGCGGACCCGCTGGCCCGCGAGCACGGCGTGCGGCTGGTCGGCGACCGGATCGAGGCGGTGCCCGTCGAGGTCGACGGCAAGGAGATGAACCGGGTCCTGGGCAACCTCCTGATCAACGCCATCCGCCGCACCCCCGCCGACGGCACCGTCGCCGTGGCCGCGCAGCGCACGGGCGGCGGGGTGGTCCTCTCGGTGACCGACGGCTGCGGCGGCATCCCGGAGGAGGACCTGCCCAGGGTCTTCGACACCGGCTGGCGCGGCAGCCACGCCCGTACGCCACCGGCCGGCGCGGGACTAGGTCTCGCCATCGTGCGGGGGATCGTCGAGGCACACGCCGGCCGGGCGGAGGTCCGCAACGTGACCGGCGGCTGCTGCTTCGAGGTGACCCTGCCCGTGGCGTGAGCCTCAGGCGGACAGACCCGCGGCCGCATCCCGCAGCGGCGCCCCGGCGAACTGCGCCATGCCCTCGGCGAACCCGACCTCCGGCTTCCAGCCCAGTTCGTCCCGCAGCCGTCGCGAGTCCGCCGTGACATGGCGTACGTCCCCGAGCCGGTACTCACCGGTGGTCACCGGCGCGGGGCCTCCGTGGGCCGAGGCCAGCACGGCAGCCATCTCACCGATGGTGTGCGGCTCACCGCTCCCGGTGTTGTACGCGGCGAAACTGCCCGGTCCGCGTCCCGCGACCGCCTCCAGCGCCACCGCGTTGGCGGCGGCCACGTCCCGCACATGGATGAAGTCCCGTCGCTGACCGCCGTCCTCGAAGACGCGGGGAGCCTCCCCCCGGGCGAGGGCCGAACGGAAGAAGGAGGCGACACCCGCGTACGGGGTGTCGCGCGGCATCCCCGGTCCGTACACGTTGTGGTAGCGCAACGACACCGCGCGTCCGCCCGTCGCGCGAGCCCAGGCTGCGGCGAGATGCTCCTGGGCGAGCTTGGTCGCCGCGTACACGTTGCGTGGGTCGGCGGGAGCGTCCTCCGCGACCAGCCCGGACTCCAACTCGGCACCGCAGTCGGGGCAGTGCGGTTCGAACCGGCCCGCCACCAGATCGGCCTCCGCCCGTGGGCCCGGCCGGACACCGCCATGACGGGGACAGGTGTAGCGGCCCTCCCCGTAGACCACCATCGACCCGGCGAGCACCAGACTCCGGACCCCCGCCGCGGCCATCGCGGCCAGCAGCACGGCTGTTCCCAGGTCGTTGCAACCGACGTACTCCGGGGCGTCGGCGAAGTCCTTCCCCAGGCCGACCATCGCCGCCTGGTGGCACACCACGTCGACTCCCCGCAATGCGCGGCCCACGGCCTCGCGGTCCCGTACGTCCGCCACGATCAGTCCGCCGTCACGGCCGTCGCCGCCGGGCGGTGCCGCGGTGCCGCCGTGCGCCGAGGGGAGCAGGGCGTCGAGCACCACCGCCTCGTGCCCGGCAGACACGAGCGTCCGCACGATCTCCGAACCGATGAACCCGGCGCCGCCGGTGACCAGTACACGCATACGCCCACGTTAGGACGCCCGGCGCGGAATCGTCCGCCGACGGACCGGCACGTCACGAAGCCGTAAGCGGTATACCCGGACGAGCTCCCCGGCTTCCCTCGAAGGCATGGAGGGCCCGGACCGGCCGAACGGGACGCGGCAGCGGATGCCGCAGGGCGTCCTGTGCGTCCTGTCCGCGGAGGCGGTGTGATCATCCATGGATCGCAAGGTGCCCGAGCCGTATAGCCTGGCGAAATGCTCACAGAAGTCACGGCGACCCGCTACGTCACGCCCCTGCGGGAGGGCGGATCGCTGCCCGGGATCGTCGAAGCCGACGACCTCGGCACGTACGTCATGAAGTTCACCGGCGCAGGGCAGGGGCGCAAGACCCTTGTCGCGGAGATCATCTGCGGGGAGCTCGGCAGGCGGCTGGGACTGCGGGTCCCCGAGCTGGTGACGATCCAGCTCGATCCCGTCATCGGGCTCGCCGAACCGGACCAGGAAGTGCAGGAGCTCCTCAAGGCGAGCGGCGGGCTGAACCTGGGGATGGACTATCTGCCCGGCTCGCTCGGTTTCGATCCCCTCGCCTACGAGGTGGACCCTGCGGAGGCCGGCCGGGTCGTCTGGTTCGACGCGCTGATCAACAATGTGGACCGGTCGTGGCGGAACCCCAACTTGCTGGTCTGGCACGGCGATCTCTGGCTCATCGACCACGGGGCCACGATGATCTGGCACCACAACTGGCCGGGAGCGCAGGCGTCGGCGGCGAAGCCGTACAACGCCTCCGACCACGTCCTCGCCCCGTTCGGGCCGGACGTCGCGGCCGCGGCCGCGGAGCTCGCCCCGCTCGTCACCGAGGAGTTGCTGACCGGGGTGGTCGCCGATGTGCCCGAGGAGTGGCTGGCGGGCGAACCCGGATTCGACTCGACGGACCAGCTGCGCCGGGCGTATGTGGCGCCGCTGCTGGCACGCGCCGGCAGTGTCCACGAACGGATCACGATGGAGGCGCCCACGAAGACACGGGCATCCCAGGCCCCGGGCTGGCTCACCGAGCGCCTCGCGCCGCGGCCGCGCCCCACCCGTGAGGACCGTGCGGAGCAGGCGGACGCCGGACAGAGCAGCAAGGACGGCGGCCGATGAGCGAGCGCACTGTTTTCGAGTACGCGCTGCTGCGCGTCGTCCCGCGGGTCGAGCGCGGCGAGTGCTTCAACGCGGGCGTGCTGGTGTACTGCCGGGCGAAGTCCTTCGTCGCGGCGCGCACGCATCTGGACGAGCGCAAGCTGAAGGCCCTCGATCCGCACGCCGACGTGGTGGGCGTCCAGGCCGCTCTGCGCGCGGTCGAGGGGGTCTGCTGCGGTGGTGACGCCGCAGGTCAGGCTGCCGGTGACGACGCGGGGCGGCGCTTTCGGTGGCTGATCGCACCACGCTCCACGGTGGTCCAGCCGGGGGCCGTCCACAGCGGTCTCACCACGGACCCGGAGGCCGAGGTCGAGCGGCTGCTCGACCTGCTGGTGCGCTGAGCCGGCGGTTGGCGGCGCCGCCTGCGGCAGGTCCGGCAGCGGCGCCTTCCGGTGTGACATGCGCCCCTGCCCCCGTGGGCCGTTGACACCGGGTGCCAGGGCTTCTAGCGTCTCGTCTGCTGAAGGTACTAAGCGGTTGCTCAGTTATCGGGAACTTCCTGACGTCCGCTGAGCCGCGATCCAAGGGCGAGGAGAACCAAGCATGTCCACCACCGAGCAGCGCGTCGCCATCGTGACGGGAGCGGCGCGGGGCATTGGCGCCGCCACCGCCGTACGCCTGGCGGCCGAGGGCCGCGCCGTCGCCGTACTCGACCTCGACGAGGCGGCCTGCAAGGACACGGTCGAGAAGATCACCGCCGCGGGGGGCACCGCCCTCGCCGTCGGCTGCGATGTGTCGGACAGCGCCCAGGTGGAAGCCGCCGTCGCGCGCGTCGCCGCCGAGCTCGGCGCCCCGACGATCCTCGTCAACAACGCGGGCGTACTCCGCGACAACCTGCTCTTCAAGATGAGCGAGGCCGACTGGGACCTCGTCATGAACGTACATCTCAAGGGTGCGTTCCTGATGGCGAAGGCCGTCCAGTCGCACATGGTGGAGGCCAAGTTCGGCCGCATCGTCTCGCTGTCCTCCTCCTCGGCCCTCGGAAACCGGGGTCAGGCCAACTACTCCGCCGTGAAGGCCGGTCTCCAGGGCTTCACGAAGACCCTCGCCAAGGAGCTCGGCAAGTTCGGCGTCACCGCCAACGCCGTCGCCCCCGGCTTCATCGTCACGGAGATGACCGCCCAGACGGCGGCCCGCGTCGGCATGGGCTTCGAGGAGTTCCAGGCCGCGGCAGCCACCCAGATCCCCGTGCAGCGCGTGGGGTGGCCCGAGGACATCGCCAACGCCATCGCCTTCTTCACCGGCGACGACGCGGGCTTCGTCTCCGGCCAGGTCATGTACGTCGCCGGCGGACCGCTCAACTGACCCCGGAAAGGTAACGGACATCATGACTGTGCAGGACAGTGGCAAGGTCGCACTCATCACGGGTGCGAGCCGCGGTATCGGCTACGGCGTCGCCGAGGCGCTCGTCGCCCGGGGCGACCGCGTCGTCATCACGGGCCGTGGCGAGGACGCACTCAAGGAGGCCGTCGAGAAGCTCGGCGCCGACCGGGCGATCGGGATCGCGGGCAAGGCGCACGACGAGGCACATCAGGCGGCAGCGGTCGAGCGCGCCATGGAGGCGTTCGGCCGGGTCGACTACCTGATCAACAACGCGGGTACGAACCCGGTCTTCGGCCCGATGGCCGAGCTCGACCTCAACGTCGCCCGCAAGGTGTACGAGACCAATGTGATCTCGGCGCTCGGCTTCGCCCAGCAGACCTGGAAGGCCTGGCAGAAGGACAACGGCGGGGCGATCGTGAACATCGCCTCCGTCGCCGGTGTCTCGGCGTCGCCCTTCATCGGTGCCTACGGGATGAGCAAGGCCGCCATGGTCAACCTGACCCTCCAGCTGGCGCACGAGTTCGCGCCGGTCGTCCGGGTCAACGCGATCGCTCCGGCCGTGATCAAGACCAAGTTCGCCGAGGCGCTCTACGAGGGCCGGGAGGCGGAGGCGGCAGCCGCCTACCCGCTCGGCAGGCTCGGAGTTCCGGAGGACATCGGAGGTGCCGCGGCCTTCCTCACCTCCGCGCAGTCCGACTGGATCACGGGGCAGACTCTCGTGGTCGACGGAGGTATTTTCCTGAATGCCGGCGTGGCCTGAGTACGGCCTGAGCCGGTTTGGCCCTGAATGAGTCAAGCGCCCCGCCGGGCCAGCGGATTGACCTGGCGGGGCGCTGCGGTATGGTCTGCCGACCCATGGCTGATCGAGGAGCGTTCACGTGTTCTACCGGGCCAGTCTGCAGGCTGCTGCAGCCCTTGCATCTCTTTCTCTGCTGGCCGGCTGCGGTTTGCTGTCCGACAGCAGTTCGGAAACCGACCAGCAGATAGCCGTCGGGACGACGAGTTCGCCCTCGACGCTCGATCCGGCAGCGGCCTGGGACGGCTCCTGGGAGCTGATGAGGAACGTCTTCCAGACCCTGGTGAGCTTCCCCACCGGCACGATGAGCCCCGAGCCCGACGCGGCGGAGGACTGCCAGTTCACCGATTCCACGAGCATGGCCTACCGGTGCAAGCTCCGTCAGGGCCTGAAGTTCTCCAACGGCGAGGCGATCAACGCCGAGGCCGTCAAGTACTCCATCGACCGGATCGTGAAGATCAAGGTCAAGGGCGGCCCGGCCGGTCTGCTCGGCTCCCTCGACCGTGTGGAGACCAAGGGTGACGACACGGTCATCTTCCACCTCAGCAAGGCGGACGCGACCTTCCCGTTCATCCTCGCGACCCCGGCGATGTCGCTCGTCGCACCCAGTGAGTACCCCGCGGACAAGATCCGTGACGACGGCAAGGTCACCGGCTCCGGTCCGTACGTCCTGGAGTCGTACGAGCCCGGGAACAAGGCCGAGCTGACCAAGAACCCCAACTACAAGGGCTTCGCCAACCGCAAGAACACCGCCGTCACCATCCGCTACTTCAAGGACTCCGCCCCCATGGTGGATGCCCTGAAGAAGAAGGAGATCGATGCCACCTACCGCGGTCTGACCGCCGAGGAGGTCGTCGGCCTCGAGGACAACAAGAAGGACAACGCCGGTCTGCAGATCGTCGAGACCGTCGGCGCCGACATCCGCTTCCTGGTCTTCAACCCCAAGGACCCGGCCGCAGGCAAGCCCGCGGTCCGGCGGGCCATCGCGCAGCTGGTGAACCGTGACGCCCTGGTCGCCAAGGTCTACCAGGGCACCGCGGAGCCGCTGTACTCCATGGTCCCCAAGGGCATCGCCGGCCATACCACGAGCTTCTTCGACGCCTTCGGCGACGCGAACAAGACCAAGGCCCAGGCCATCCTCGCCGAGGCGGGGATCAACGAGCCGGTCAAGATGACGTTCTGGTTCACCACGGACCGCTACGGCTCCTCCACCGCCCCCGAGTTCGCCGAGATCAAGCGCCAGCTCGAGGACTCGGGGCTGTTCAAGATCACCCTGAAGAGCGCGCCGTGGAAGACCTTCCAGGAAGGCTTCACCAAGGGCGAGTACCCGGTCTTCGGCCGTGGCTGGTTCCCCGACTTCCCGGACCCGGACAACTTCATCGCCCCCTTCGTCGGCAAGGACAGCGTCACCGGGACGCCCTACCTGACCGCGGAGATCGATGAGCAGCTGGCGTCGTCCCGCCAGGAGAGCGATCGCGGAGCCGTTTCCACGCAGTTCAAGAAGGCCCAGGAAGTCCTCGTCGAGGACGTCCGGCTGCTGCCGCTGTGGCAGGGCAAGCTGTACGTGGCGGCCGGTGAGGACATCGGCGGCGGCGAACGAGCCCTGGACCCGCAGACGGTCATGCAGATGTGGGAGCTCTACCGCAAGGCCAGCTGGTAGGGCTCGGGGCGGTCGTTGTCAGTGGCCCCCGGTAGGTTCTGTGGTCAAGAACCGATTGTGTACCGGAGGTTGTGGACGTGACCGACACCGACCTGCTGCCCGAATCCTGGCGCGGCGTCCTCGACGAAGAGCTGCAGAAGCCGTACTTCAAGGAGCTCACGGAATTCGTCGAGGAGGAGCGGGCCAGGGGGCCGGTGTATCCGCCGCGCGAACAGGTCTTCGCCGCCCTGGACGCCACCCCGTACGACCGGGTCAAGGTGCTCATCCTCGGCCAGGACCCGTACCACGGTGAGGGGCAGGGGCACGGGCTCTGCTTCTCGGTGCTGCCCGGCGTCAGGACGCCCCCTTCGCTCCGCAACATCTACAAGGAGATGAACGACGAGCTCGGCCTGCCGGTCCCGGACAACGGATACCTGATGCCGTGGGCCGAGCAGGGCGTCCTCCTGCTCAACGCGGTGCTGACGGTGCGCGGCGGCGAGGCGAATTCGCACAAGGCCAAGGGCTGGGAGAAGGTCACGGACGCGGTGATCCGCGCCGTCGCCGAGCGGCCCGACCCGGCGGTGTTCGTCCTCTGGGGCAACTACGCGCAGAAGAAGCTCCCGCTGATCGACCAGGAGCGCCACGTGGTGGTGAAGGGCGCGCACCCCTCGCCGCTGTCCGCGAAGAAGTGGTTCGGCTCCCGCCCCTTCACCCAGATCAACGAGGCGATCGCCGCCCAGGGCCACGAGGCCATCGACTGGCGCATCCCGGACCTGGGACGAGGGGCGACCCGACCGGCGGTTCCGGTCCGCGCCTGAGCGGGTTTCCCGGCGGCTGCGGCTAGCGTTCGACCGACCGGAACGGGCTGGACGGCGTACCCAGGGAGACCGCGGTGGCGGAGCAGCAGGAGGCGTCGAAGGACGCCGTCATGACCAGGATCGGCCAGGCGATCATGCTGCTGCACGGAGGGGACAGGGAAGAGGCCCGCAATCGCTTCGGGGCCATCTGGTCGGAGATCGGCGAGGAGGGCGACGCCCTCCACCGCTGCACCCTCGCGCACTACATGGCCGACACCCAGGACGATCCCGGCGATGAGCTCGCATGGGACCTGCGGGCGCTGACGGCCGCGGAAGGGCTGAGCGGCGGGCCGGTCGCGGAACACCGGGACGCGACCGCGGTCCGGGCCTTCTTCCCCTCCCTGCACCTCAATCTCGCGGCGGACTACCTGAAGCTGCAGCGCCCCGAGTCCGCCCGGATCCATCTGGACCGGGCGTGGGACGCCGCCGGTGTGCTCGGCGACGACGGGTACGGCGGGGGCGTCCGCGCCGCCATCGGACGGCTGGAGCAGAGGATGCGGGGCAGCGCCGCCGGGCAGTGAGGTGGGCCCGCCCGTGACCTGGCGGGCCCACCCCGTACGGGCTTTCGCGGCTCAGCGGCCGTATGTCTCGTCGCAGATCAGGGACTGAGGGCTGCCTGCGGGCCAGCGCCCGTACCCGCGCCCGAGCCTGCAGACGTCGTTCCCGGTGACGGCGGAGCCCGGCACGGCGGGGAGCGCCGCGGGCGGCACGGCGGACAGCCGGTGAGGTGTCCGCCCCCTCGGGGTGTCGGCCGGTTCGTACTGCCGTGGGGCCCGTGGCGTGGTCCTCCGGGCCGGGGAGGGTGCTCCCGGGGCCACGGCCCGTACGGACGTCACGGGGTCCGGCAGGGCCTCGAGGGAGTCCCGGACCGGCGGCTGCACGATCTGCGGGGCCACGTCCTGGACGGGTCTGCCGGCTCCGGAACGTGGCGCGACGGTTCTCTTGGAGGGTTCCACCGACACGCAGCCGGAGACAGCTGTGACAGTAATCCCCACCAGCAGCGTTGCTGTGATTCTGATTCGATGCACCTGGGTAACTCTGCTCGGTCGTTTCGCCCGGTGACAGCCGGTGAGCGAGGATTGGTCCGCACGAGTGACCCGGTCAGCGGCGTGCCCCCGAACCGGGTGCGGAGCGTCAGGAGGGGCGTGGGGTGAGGGCCCGCAGGATCACTCCCCGGTCGTGCCGTCGATCCGTTCCCGTACGAGGTCCGCGTGACCGTTGTGCCGGGCGTACTCCTCGATCATGTGCGTGTAGATCCAGCGGAGGCTGAAGGGCTTGCCCTGGCTGCTCAGGCCGACCGAGAGTCCGTCGAGTTCGAACTTCGCCGAATTCAGCCGTGCCGCCTCGATCTCCGCCAGCCAGGTCGCATGCGCCTCGTCCCAGGTGTCCGCCTCGGTGAGGTGGAACTCCCCGTCCGGGTCCTCGTCGCTGCCGTAGAGGGGCGGTACGTCCTCACCGACCAGCACCTCGCGGAACCAGCCGCGCTCGACCTCGGCCAGATGTCGCACGAGTCCGAGCAGTGTGAACTCCGAGGGGGGCACGGACGCCTCCCGCAACTGGGCGTCGGTGAGGCCCGCGCACTTCATGACCAGCGTCTGGCGGTGGTAGTCCAGCCATCCCTCGAGCATCTGGCGCTCGGCGGCGTCGAAGGCGGGTTCGGAACGTTCGTCTGTCGTCATGCCGATCATCCTCACTCAATGATCATGAGCATGGCCAGCGGTTAGAGGTTCTGGGCGGCCTGGACGCCGAGCATCCCGCGCAACAGTTCGGCGCACCCGGTACGCAGTTCGTCCTCGGTCGGAACGGATCGGTGGTACGAGCCCGCGGCGCAGGCGAACATCATCCCTTCCGCCCAGGCCACGAGGGACAGCGCGTGGCGCTCCGGTTCGGCGGATCCGGCTGCGGTCATCAGGGCGACCAGGGGCTCGCGGAACTGCCGGCCCGCGGCATCGTAGAACGCCCGCAGTTCGGGGCGCCTGGTGGCCTCCAGGGCGAGTTCGTAACGGCAGACCAGAAGTTCCGGATGGCCGGTCAGACAGCGGTGCAGCGCGCGGGCCAGTGCGGCGGCAGCGGAGCCTGGGGCGCCGTCCGCCGGAAGTTCTCCGGGAGCGAGCACCTGTGCCTCGCGTTCCGCGAGCCGGCGAACGGCGGCTTCCAGCAGCGCCTGTCGGGTGCGTGCGTGGTTCGACGTCGACCCCTGGGGGAGTCCGGCCCGCTCGTCCACCGCGCGATGGGTGAGACCCCGCATTCCGCGCTCCGCGAGAAGGGTGAGCGCGGTGTCGGCGATCACGCGCGCGCGGGAGGTGCCGGGTGTCCCCGTGGTGCTTGTGGGCATGGGGTCAATCTACCGTCGCCACTACGGCTGTAGTACGGTGGATCTCGCACTACAGGTGTAGTTCCGAGGAGGGCTCAGTCATGACGACACCCCATGCGGTGATCATCGGCAGCGGAATCGGCGGACTCACCGCCGCCACGGCGCTGCACCGGTGCGGCTGGCACGTCACCGTCCTGGAGCGTGCGCCCTCGGTGGAGCCGGTCGGCGCCGGCATCAGCCTCTCTCCCAACGCGCAGCGCGCCCTGGACGTCATCGGCCTCGGCGACACGATCAGGTCCCTCGCCGCCTGGCAGGGCGACGGCGGGATGCGCAATCCGTCCGGCCGCTGGCTCGCCCGAATGAACAGCGCGGCCGCGGCGGAGAGGTTCGGCGGCCCTCTGGTCCTGCTGCACCGCTCCGTCCTGATCGACCTGCTCCGCGCCGGGATCCCCGACACCGCCCTGCACACCGGCACACCGGCCCAGCTCGTCGGCGCCGGCAGCGCGGGCGGCCGCCGGGCCGTCGTGAGGACACCCTCCGGGGACATCGAGGCCGACCTCGTGGTCGGGGCCGACGGCATCGGCTCGTCCGTACGCTCCACGCTCTTCCCGCATCACCCGGGTCCCACCTACAGCGGGTTCACCACCTGGCGTGTCATCGCCCCCGCGCCCGGCAGCCCGATCGGCTCGCAGGAGACCTGGGGCCGGGGCGCCCTGTGGGGCAGCCATCCGCTGAAGGACGGCCGGATCTACGCCTACGCGGCGGCCAGTGCCCCGGCCGGGGCGGTCGCACCCGACGACGAGAAGGCGGAACTCCTGCGCAGGTTCGGCGACTGGCACGCCCCGGTTCCCGGGATCATCGACGCCGTCACGCCCGAGGGGGTTCTGCGGCACGACGTGTACCACCTGACCGACCCGCTGCCCTCCTTCCACCGGGGGCGAACGGTGCTCGTGGGTGACGCCGCGCACGCCATGGCACCCACGCTGGGCCAGGGCGGCAACCAGGCCATCGAGGACGCCATCGTGCTCGCCCACCACCTCACCCCGGACGCCGACCTGGCGGAGGGGACAGCCGCCTACAGCGCGGTCAGACTGCCCCGTACGACGGCGATCGTCCGCAAGTCCGCACAGGTCTCCCGGCTGATGCAGCTGTCCAGCGGGCCGGCCGCCGCACTCCGGAACGGGCTGATGTCCACCGCCTCCCGCCTCGGCCCGGGACTCGTCCTGCGGACCTTCGACGGGATCGCCGACTGGCGGCCGCCCCGGCGCACGTATGCTGCCGGAACCAAGGACGGACATATGACGCGGCCGTGACACGGGCGTGCGCGGACGACAGGGAGACACTGGTGAAGGTCGGCTGCATCGGGCTCGGCGACATCGCGCAGAAGGCGTATCTGCCGGTTCTGACTGCCCTGCCCGGGGTCGAGCTGCATCTGCAGACCCGTACACCGGCCACCCTGGCGGCCGTCGGGGAGACCCATCGGATCCCCGCCCGGCAGCTCCACGCAGACCTCGACTCGCTCCTGGCCCAGGGACTGGACGCCGCCTTCGTGCACGCACCGACCCCCGTGCACCCGGAGATCACCGGCAGGCTGCTCGAAGCGGGTGTGCCCACCTACGTCGACAAGCCACTCGCCCATGAACTCGCCGACTCCGAGCGGCTGGTGGCCCTGGCCGAGGAGCGGGGCGTGAGCCTCGCCGTCGGGTTCAACCGCCGCCTCGCCCCGTCCTACGCGCAGTGCGTCGAGCACCCGCGCGAGCTGATCCTGCTGCAGAAGAACCGGGTCGGGTTGCCCGAGGACCCGCGCAGCATGGTGCTCGACGACTTCATCCACGTCGTCGACACGCTGCGCTTCCTGGTGCCCGGTCCGGTCACCGGTACCGTCGTGCGGGCGCGCATCATCGACGGCCTCATGCACCATGTGGTTCTTCAGCTGTCGGGAGACGGCTTCACCGCCATCGGCATGATGAACCGGCTCAACGGATCGACCGAGGAGATCCTCGAGGTCTCCGGCCAGGACACCAAGCGCCAGGTCCTCAACCTCGCCGACGTCGTCGACCACAAGGGCCAGCCCACCGTCCGGCGGCGCGGTGACTGGGTACCCGTCGCACGCCAGCGCGGCATCGAGCAGAGCGTGCTGTCCTTCCTGGACGGAATCAGGGCCGGAAAGGTGCTCAGCGCCCAGGACGCCCTGGAGACCCACCGTCTGTGCGAGCGCGTGGTCCGGGACGCGCTGGAGCAGGCGTCCTGAGGGATCGCACCCCCGCCACGGCGAAGAAGGCGGTCAGCACGGCCAGTGCCCCGTACACCGGCCACGCACCGAGGCGCGCATAGAGCGTCGTGCCCCGGGCGCGCGGTACGTCGAACACGGCGGCCTCACTCGCGTCCGTACCGATCCACGTTCCCACCCGTTCGCCCTGCGGCCCGTACACGGCGCTGACGCCCGTGAGGGTGGCGTGCACCATCGGGCGCCCGCTCTCGGCCGCCCGCAGCGCCCCGAGCGACGCATGCTGCTCCGGGGCCCAGCTGTGCTGGAACGTCGAAGTGGACGACTGGGCGATCAACACCTGGGCGCCGTCCTTGGCGAGCCGTCTGCTCATGTCGGGAAACGCGGACTCGAAGCACACCAGCGGCCCGAGCCGCAGCCCGTCCTCGCCCGGCAGGCGCATCACCACCGGGCGGCTGCCGCGCATGCGGTCCTCACCCGCGGCCTTGCCCACCGAGGTCGCCCAGCCCAGCACCGCACGGGCCGGGACGTACTCACCGAACGGCACCAGCCGCATCTTGTCGTAGCGGTCCCCGGTCGGCCCGTCCGGACCCACCAGCACCGCCGACTTGAAGATCCCGGCGCGGTCCGTGTCGTCCGTCCGCCTGGCATCCATGTTCACCAGCACGTCGGCCCCGACCAGCCGCGAGAGCGCCGCGATCCGAGCCGCCGTCCCGGGGCTGCGCGAAAGATCGACACCCACACTGCTCTCGCCCCACACCACCAGGTCGACATCCCGGCCGGCGAGACCACGGGTCAGCGCCTCACTGCGCGCGAACCGGCGCTCGATGCTGCCGGGGCCGTCGACAACACCCGGCTGCACGACGGCGATCCGGGCCGTTCCCGTGCTCTCCGGCCGAGGTGCCCATACCCACAGCGCGCCGACGAACAACGTCCACGCCACCAGGGACGCGGCCGCGGCAGTGCGGGCCCCAGGTACGGCGATCAGCAGAGCGACCGCCGTGTTCACCGCCAGGACGAGCAGGCTGACCAGCCACACACCGCCCACCGACGCGGTCCGCAGGGCGGGCGCGAACTCCCACTGGCTGGCGCCCAGCAGCCCCCAGGGGCCGCCGAGCCCCTCCCAGGAGCGGACGAGTTCGATCATCAGCCAGCCGGAGGGCACCACGGCGACAGCCGCGACCGAGCGCGGTACGGATGGTGATCCGCGGAGCAGTCCGGCCACCAGCAGGCCCCAGGGGGCCCACAACAGGCCGAGCAGCGCCGCGAGCACCACGATGAACACGTGCAGGCTCGGAACCAGCCAGTGATGGACGGCGAGCATGAAACCCATGCCGCCGAGCCATCCGTCGAAGGCCGCCCGCCGCCCGGTGTCCGCCGACCGGATCAGGAGCAGCCACGGCACCAGTGCGACGTAGGCGAACCACCAGGCCGAAGGTTCGGGAAACGCCAGGGCGGGCAGTGCGCCCGCGAGCAGGGCGGCGGCGGCGCGCCACCCGGGTGAGCGCAGCAGGTGCACGCCAGGCAGGAACCCGGTGGCCGGGCCGTCCGCAACCCGGCCAGCCGGAACCCGCCCGCCCCGCAACGGCATACCGTGTCCTCCCTGCCGGTCCGCCCACGTGATCCCAGTGTGGGGCAGAAGATCGGCAGCGCACAGTGGGCGTGCCGTCCGACACGGCGCCGCCGGGCCCTGGGACCAGCCGGTGACGCCGGTGCCGGACGGGGGGTCAGCCGGTGGGGGAGCCGGGCGCGCACCGCCACATCTCATGCGCCTCGACGGTACGGATGCGCCAGCCCGGCTCCGTACGCAGCAGATCGAAGGCGAACCTGCCGCCGGAGACGAAGGCGGGTGCCGTCCCGTGTTTCCCGGGTTCGGCTTCCGGGCCCATCGGGTTCAGATAGTCCGCCCGCACCCGTGCCCGGTCACCGGAGTAGCCGCCAAGATCCTGGAGATCGAGCCGCCGGTTGACGATCAGGTGCTGGCGGACGGGGGAGGCACGCAGGGTCCGGGCGAGCCATTGTGCGACCTCGGCTGCCGTGCCCTCGATCCCTCCGGCACCGCGGTAGTCGGCGCGCCCGTCCTCGGTGAACAACGCGATGTAGTCGTCCCAGGTGCCGTCGTCCACCGCGACCGCGTAGTCAGTGATCAATGCATCGATGGAGAGCCGGTCCATCACCGTCGCGAGAGCCACGCGCTGTGTCATCGCGCAAGTCTCCGCCTGTGGGAGCGGCAGGCCAAGGGTCCGGCCCCAGACGTGGCCGGACCGTGCCAGGCGGGCGACGATCCCGGAGCTCCACGTGCGGGTCGGGTGCGGAGGTGTACCGGGCGGCTGACGGACGCGGCTCACTTCACAGCGCGCCGAACCACATGTCCGCGAGCGAGTCCAGCGTGCCGTCTGCGGGAGCCGGCAGTTCCCGGAGGTACCAGGGGAGGTCGCTGTGCACGTGCAGCAGCGTGTACGCCAGGAGTTCCGACGGTTCGAAGGTCCGGCCGTACGCCTTCAGCACCCGTCCCATCAACTGCGGGTCCCCGCGCGTCACGAAGAGTCCGACGGCCACGAAGTCGTAGGCAGGGTCGCCGATCATGGCAGGCTCGAAATCGAACAGCCCGGTGAGCCTGCGGCCGCCCGCGTCCACGAGCAGGTGCTCGCGCATGAACTCCGTGTGCAGAAGGGCGGGTCGAGGGGCGGGCGGAGGTCGCATCCGGTCCAGGAAGCCGGGGATCTGTTCCGACCAGGCTTCCCCCAGCCCTCGCTTCTGCTGCCGCACGACCGCGTCCGCACGCTGCCCGGCCACGAACGCACTCCAGTCGCCGGGGCCGAGCACGTCCGCGAGCGGCTCGGTGTCGAGTGCGTGCAGGCCGGCGAGCGTCTCGCCGGCCTCGCTCACGATCCGCTCGTGGTCCGCCCGCGGCATGCGGTCCCAGGCGCCGGCGAGGCCTTCACCGGGCAGCCGGGACATCAGGACGTACTGCTACTGCCGGCCGTTCTCGTACGCTCCGAAGCTGCGCACCTCGGGCGTGGGGACGGGGAGCCGCCGTTGCACATGGGTCAGCACCCGTCCTTCGGCGATGCCGTCCTCGGCAGCCGCCCCCGGGAACAGTTTGAGCACTTGTTCGTCCCCGACCGCGTACACCGGCTGGGAGCCTTCCGGGAAGCGGGTGAGGGGGGCTCCGGCGAGCCCGAGCCGTGCACAGAGATCCTCCGCGCCGGGACGCATCACGGCCTCGTCCGGTACGACCGCGTCCCACTCCTCGTCCGTATTCACTTCAGGCAGCACGCGCCGCACCGTATGGAGGGGGAGAACAGATGGCAACGCGGTTTCCCGGCGGCGGGGCGGCACGGCGGAATGCCACGGGCCGCGGCCGGCCGTAGCGTGGACGGAAAGTCTCCGAGCGGACGGCAGGTACCCGTAATGGCCGGTGAGGTCTCCTTCTTCGAACTGGGTGCGGGCGACCCCGGGCAGGCGCGGACGTTCTACGGCGGGCTGTTCGGCTGGACCTTCGAGCCCGGCCCCGCCGACGGCGGCGGGTTCGCGATCGGTACGCCCAATGTCCCCGGCGGGCTGCACGGCGGGGACGCGGGCGCGAGCCCGTACCTGTTCTTCGCCGTCGACGACATGGCGTCCGCGGTGGCACGCGTCCGCGAACTCGGCGGGCAGGTCGACGACATCGACCTGGGAAGCGACGAAGGGTCGGTCGCCCGGTTCGGCCGCTTCCAGCTCTGCCACGACGACCAGGGTGCCCCCTTCGGGCTGCACCAGCCGCCGGAGCGAAGCTCCTGACGCCCGCACCGACGGTCAGGCCGCCTCGACGCCGCCCTGCACCGAGGCCCCCCACTCGACCAGCAGCCGTTCGTACTCCCGGCGGGACTCCGGGGACACCAGGCCGCCGTCGACGAGCGCGCGGATCTCCGCGTTCAGCTCGGTGAGTGAGCGGACAGGCGTCGGCTCGGAGGGCGGGGTGGGCATGTGCAGATTGTACGGGCGGTCGAGGTTCTACGGCGGCGACGGGTTACCGGTCTCCGCTGACCTGGGCGTCGTGGTGTCGCCGACTCCTGCCGTGGCCGACGGGACGACACCGGCCGAAGCGCGCCGAACCCCTGGCACGGGCTGCAACTGGTCATCACTCGGCGGGCCGTGAGCGGCCACCGTGATCGGCACTGCCTCGGCGTGATGAACAAGAAGGCGGCCTGTCAGGGCAGATAGTGACCTATGCATACGAAAAGCTGTCAACAATCTGAAATAGGGAGACGTATCGGCAGAGGGTACGGATGATGAATCGGATGAGAGCCACAGTCGGTACCGTCCTCATCACCCTCGCCGCCACCGTCGCTCTGAGCGGTTGCGCCGACGACGTCAGCAGCGAGAACGGTGGAAGCAACACGGGCGGCGACGGGGTCCGAGGCGGGAGCAACGCCGCCGCGGTCGCCTACAAGATCACCGAACGGGAAGAGGTGGGCGCCGTCAGGAACGTCCTCGTCCAAGTCGACAGCGACGACCGGCTCCCTGCCGTCTTCGACGCCGTGAAGGCCGAACTCACCGAAGAGGCCGTGTACGTCGTCGGCATCGAATGCACGACCGGCGGGGACGAGTACGACCGGCGCCTCGCCAACGGGCGCTACGTCGTCGGGGCAGCCGGATCGGCAGAAGCAGGACTCCCGGCCGGTACCACCGAGTACCAGGCCGCAGGCGGCAAGTGCCCGGCCTGATGCCGCACCGCACAGTGAAGCCCCAGGCCCGATGGTCCGGGGCTTCCTTCGGCTCGATGGAAGGACACGAAGAGCCGGAGCACTTCTGTGTGAGCCTGACCGAGCCGTCGGAGATGGGGTCCTGCGCGGCCGGTGCGGGGCGCGGTGGGAGTGCCAAAACGACTGGCGGCCTCCGGGGAGCGCGCCGGAGACTGTCGTGGTCATCGACACAGGAGGAGCGCATGAGGAAGATCCCGACCCTGTTCGTCCGCGACTTCGACGCCCGCCCCGCTCTTGTGCTGCCCGAGGTGACTCCGGGCTGCGCATGGGTGATAGCCGGTGAGGGGGAGGCGACCCGGAAGTACGACGGCACGTGCGTCATGCTCGATCAGTCCGGAGAGTGGTGGGCGCGCCGCGAGGTGAAGCGTGGGAGGACGCCGCCACCGGGCTACGTCCTGATTTCAACCGACGATGAGACGGGCAGGACCGTCGGTTGGGAACCTGTCGCGCAGTCCAGCTTCGCGAAGATCCACGCCGAAGCCGTCGGGAGCCGCGAGATCGAGAAGCCGGGCACCTACGAGCTCCTGGGCCCGAAGGTCAACGGGAACCCGGAGAACTACGCCGACCACGTCCTCGTACCCCACGGATGGTCCGTTCTGTCCATCCGGCAGGACTTCGCTACTGCACCCCGTGACTACGACGGCCTACGCACCTGGCTGCACGCCCGCCCCTACGAGGGCATCGTCTGGCACCACCCCGACGGGCGCATGGTGAAGATCAAAGGCAGGGACTTCCCCCGCCAGGAGCAGCCCTGACGGGTCTTGCCGACTTCTTCCGCAGGGCCGGTCTCAGCCCGCGGATTCACCGGCGTGGGGGCTCAGGACACCCGCGCCGATCAGGATGAACAGGAGGATGCCCAGAAGCACGCGGTAGATGACGAACGGCATGAAGCTCTTGGTCGTGATGAACTTCATGAACCATGCGATGACCGCGTAGCCGACCACGAACGCGATGATCGTCGCGAAGATCGTCGGCCCCCAGGAGACATGTCCCTCGCCCGCGTCCTTGAGCTCGAACGCGCCCGAGGCCAGCACCGCAGGAATGGCGAGAAGGAAGGAGTAGCGGGCCGCTGCCTCACGGGTGTAGCCCATGAGCAGCCCACCGCTGATCGTGGCACCCGAGCGGGAGACGCCCGGGATCAGGGCCATTGCCTGGCAGAAACCGAAGATCAGGCCGTCCCTGACGCCCAGTTCCTTCAGCGACTTGCGCTCCTTGATCGCCCGGTGCTTGCCGCCGGTCTCGTCACGGGCCGCGAGGCGGTCCGCGATGCCGAGGACGATGCCCATGACGATCAGCGTCGTCGCGATCAGACGGAGGTCGCGGAAGGGGCCCTCGATCTGGTCCTTGAAGGTCACGCCCAGCACGCCGATGGGAATCGAACCGATGATCACCAGCCAGCCCATCTGGGCGTCGTGGTCGCCTCGCATCGAGGAGTTGGTCAGTGACCGGAACCAGGCCGAGACGATCCGGGCGATGTCCTTGCGGAAGTAGATGAGGACCGCAGCCTCGGTGCCGATCTGCGTGATGGCGGTGAACGCCGCACCCGGGTCGTGCCAGCCGGCGAACGCGGCGGTCAGCCGCAGGTGTGCGCTGGAGGAGATCGGCAGGAACTCGGTCAGTCCCTGAACGAGGCCCAGGACGAATGATTCGAACCAGCTCATGGGGCTTTGGCCATCCCGGAGGTGATCATGCAACGTCCGACGGAGACTCAAGCCGTCGACAGCGTGCGGAAGCGGTCAAAAGGGAAAAAGAGGGCATGGTGTTGCGCCCCGGAGATCGTCTTTCGGTCGCGCGCAGCGTATCGCCTGTACGTGAACGGACTCCCGGCTGCCCCCGCTACGCCGCCCGTGCACCGCTCAGGAACCGCCCAGCCGGTGACGCTTGCGCCAGGCGAGCAGGGCCGCACCCGCCCCCGACAGCACGATGAAGCCCATGGCCGCCAGGAAGGCGGGCGAGGTCGGCGAGGATGCCTCGCTGCCCGCGATGACGTACGCCGCCGTATTGGGGATCGAACCGATCCCGGTGGCCAGCAGGAACGGCGGGTACCCCATCCGGGAGGTCGCCGCACAGTAGTTGGCGGCGGCGAACGGCACTCCGGGGAAGAGCCGCAGCGCCAGCATGGAGCGGAAACCGTGCCGGCTCAGCAGTCCGTCCGCGGCCTTCATCCACCGTCCGCGCAGGAGCGTCCGGAGGGCGTCCTGTCCCAGTACCCGACCGAGCATGAAGGAGACACCCGCGCCGAGCACGGTACCCGCCAGAGCCGCCGCCAGGCCTGTCTGTGCGCCGAAGAGCGCACCGGCGGCGAGGTTGAGAAGCGGACGCGGTACGAACGCCACGGTGCACACGCCGTACGCGGCGCCGAACAGCATGGCCGCGGCCGAACCGGTCAGCTGGGGTGGCCAGCCGGAGGCGAGCAGCCGCTGTGGTTCGAACAGCAGCATCGAGGTGGCGGCAGCCAGCAGTACGGCCACGAGCAGGGAGAACCGGGACCAGGGTGAGAGCAGCACCCTCGTACAACGCACTGCGAGACCGCCGGCGGGCCGGGCGGCGGGGACGGGGTCGAACATTTGGGGAGACTAACCGAGACGGGTGTGTGATCGCCGTAATGTGTCCGGACGCGATACACCGGCTGACTGTGCGGGGCATCTGTTCAGGCGGCAGGTGTCCTCAGCCTCCGCCCGGTTTGCCCAGGTGCCCGTGCCCGTGGGGTTGCCGGGAGGGAGCGGGCGTGGCCGACGATGGTCGATGCACAGCGGTGAGGCTCGGGATGGGCGAAACATCTTGCTGGCGTGCGGATTGACGGTTGTCGAGGGGTCGGTACCCGTGCCGGCGCGTAGCCCTTCCGTACCGCATCGCGGCGGAGACGGGCTCGCCCGAGTTCCTGGGTCTGTCGGCGGACGGAAGTCGTCCGTTCGCGGTCTCGGAGGCGGACGACGAGTACTGGATCATCGTCCGGAGTGTTCCTGGTGGTTCGGGGGGATGAACCGGAACAGACGCGTGATCGCCGTAATGTGCAGCCCATGAGGCCCGCAGCGCACGCCGCTCCCACCGTGCCGGACAGCGAGCTCGCCGACACCCTGTTCGAGCGGCTCACGGCTGTCTACCCCCGGGCCGCCGACCCGGAACGAGCGGTCTCGGCAGCCGCGTACATGAAGGACATCGCCCCGTTCCTCGGCATCGCCACCCCGCAGCGGCGGGCCCTTTCGCGGACCCTGCTGGCCGGTACGAGGCGGCCGGACGAGGCGGACTGTACGGCGATCGCCCTGCGCTGCTGGGAGTTGCCGGAGCGTGAGTACCAGTACTTCGCCGTCGACTACCTGCGCCGCCATGTGGCGCGCTGCTCCTCCGGGTTCCTCCCGGTCCTGCGCCACCTCGTCTCCACCAGGGCCTGGTGGGACACCGTCGACCTGCTCGCCGCCCATGTCGCAGGCCCGCTCGTGACCGCCGATCCGGTGCTCGCGACGGCGATGGACCGGTGGATCGAGGGCGACGACATGTGGGTCGCCCGCACGGCCCTGCTGCACCAACTGCGGTACAAGGAACTGACCGACACAGGAAGGCTGTTCGGCTACTGCCTGGCGCGGGCCGACCACCCGGACTTCTTCATCCGCAAGGCGATCGGCTGGTGTCTGCGCGAGTACGCGAAGACCGACCCGGATGCCGTGCGCGACTTCGTCGAGGGTGCCCGGGACAGGTTGTCGCCGCTGTCCGTCCGCGAGGCGCTCCGGAACGTGTGACGACCACGGCCGGCTGAACTCGTGTGTGCGGCAGGCCCGTCCGCCCGCCCGAAAACCATTCGACGCCCCCGCGCCGCTCCGCCATGATCAGGGACATGTTCCGGTACGCCTTCCTCGCAGCGCAGTCCGCAGTCGCGGACTCGCCGAAGGCTGCCGTGAGCACCGCGGTCGCAACCGCAGCAGCAGTCGAAGCAGCGTTCCTCGCTGCCGCAGCGCCCATCGGCGGCGCCCGAAGCTGACCCTCCCCCGACAGTCCGGCGGACCCCGTAAGGGGAGGGTCGGCGGGGCCCTGGGGTCTTCTCTTCTCAGCCTCGAATTCCAAGGAATGAGCCATGCCCAAGACGGCATACGTGCGCACCAAGCCGCACCTGAACATCGGCACCATGGGCCACGTCGACCACGGCAAGACCACACTGACCGCCGCCATCACCAAGGTGCTGAGCGACCGGGGGACCGGCACCTTCGTGCCGTTCGACCGGATCGACCGGGCGCCCGAGGAGGCGCAGCGCGGCATCACCATCAACATCTCGCACGTCGAGTACGAGACCGACACCCGGCACTACGCGCACGTCGACATGCCCGGCCACGCCGACTACATCAAGAACATGGTCACCGGAGCGGCGCAGCTCGACGGGGCGATCCTCGTCGTCTCCGCGCTCGACGGGATCATGCCCCAGACCGCGGAGCACGTCCTGCTGGCCCGTCAGGTCGGCGTCGACCACATCGTCGTCGCCCTCAACAAGGCCGACGTGGGTGACCCCGAGCTGACCGACCTCGTCGAGCTGGAGGTCCGTGAGCTGCTCTCCGCGCACGGCTACGGCGGCGACACGGTGCCCGTCGTACGGGTGTCGGGGCTCAAGGCCCTGGAGGGGGACCCGCGGTGGACGGCGTCCATCGAAGGGCTGCTCGACGCGATCGACACGTACGTGCCGATGCCCGTGCGCTACATCGACGCGCCGTTCCTGCTGTCCGTGGAGAACGTGCTCACCATCACGGGCCGCGGCACCGTCGTCACCGGTGCCGTGGAGCGCGGCACGGTGCGCGTGGGGGACCGGGTGGCGGTGCTCGGTGCGGACATCGAGACGGTCGTGACCGGCCTGGAGACCTTCGGCAAGCCGATGGAGTCCGCGGAGGCCGGGGACAACGTCGCGTTGCTGCTGCGCGGAGTGGAGCGCGACCGGGTCCGCCGCGGCCATGTGGTGGCGGCTCCCGGAAGTGTCAGTCCGAGCCGGCGCTTCACCGCGCAGGTGTACGTCCTGTCGGCCCGGGAAGGCGGCCGCACCACCGCGGTCACCACCGGCTACCGGCCGCAGTTCTACATCCGTACGGCGGACGTGGTCGGCGACGTCGACCTCGGCGAAACGGCCGTGGCCCGGCCCGGCGACACGGTCACCATGACCATCGAGCTCGGCCGTGACATCCCGCTGGAGTCCGGTCTCGGCTTCGCGATCCGCGAGGGCGGCAGGACCGTCGGCGCCGGTACGGTCACCGGCCTGCTCTGAGGCCGGGGAACCCGCCTCCCGCATTCCACGGGGGGCGGGTTCCGCATGTCCTGCGGACCCGGGCAGTCAGGCGCACCCGGGCAGTCCGGTACACCCGGGCAGTCCGGTACACCCGGGCAGTCCGGTACACCCGGGAACATCCGGTATTCCCGGGCAGTCCGGCCCGCCCGGGAAACAGGGAACAATGAGGGCGTGAACGAGCCGATACCCGTCATCCGCGCCGCCGACTTCGGCACCGCCCGGCTGCTGCCCGACGTGGACCGGGACCGGGCGTGGCTGCTCACGGTCGACGGAGCCCCGCAGTCGTACGTCGACCTCGACGATCCGGAGTACCTCGAATTCGAGTACGTGCAGCGGCTCGCCCATGTCGTGGACCTCGCGGCAGAGCCCGGCGCGCCCTTGGACGCGGTGCACCTCGGCGGCGGCGCGCTCACGCTGCCCCGCTACGTCGCGGCGACCCGCCCCGGCTCCCGGCAGGACGTGGCCGAGGCCGACCGGGGACTGATCGAGCTGGTCCATGAGCATCTGCCGCTGCCCGAAGCGGCCGGGATCACCGTGCACGGCACCGACGCCCGGGGCTGGCTGGAAGAGGCACCGGAGGATTCCGCCGACCTGCTGATCGCCGACGTCTTCGGCGGCGCACGGGTACCGGCGCACCTCACGTCCGTCGAGTACGCACGGGCCGCCGGGCGGGTCCTGCGGGCCGGAGGGATCTACGCGGCCAACCTGGCGGACAGCGCGCCCTTCGGCTTCCTGCGCCCGCAGCTCGCCAACTTCGCCGAGGTCTTCGACGAGCTCGCGCTGATCGCGGAGCCGGCCGTACTGCGCGGCCGTCGCTTCGGCAACGTCGTGCTCGTCGCCTCGCGAAGCCCCCTCGACATCGCACCGCTGACGAGGGTGTGCGCCGCGGACGCGTTCCCCGCCCGGGTCGCCCACGGGACGGCGCTCACACGGCTCGTAGGTGGCGCCGAGCCCGTACGGGACGCCGACGCGGTCGCCTCACCCGAGCCCCCCGACGGAGCCTTCGGTATCGGCTGACACCCGGCGCTCCTGCGCGGGCGGCACCGGCGCCGGGCCTCCGGCCGCCTTCACCGTGCTGCGCCGGGTCAGGTTCCGTACGTCCGGGACGAGCAGCACCGCCGCCGTCACCACCACGATCAGCGCGGCGCAGCCCCACAGGGCCTCGCTGCGGCCCACCAGTGTCTCCACCGGACCGGCCGCCGCCGTGGCCAGCGGCACCATCGCGACGGAGCCGAACCAGTCGTACGCCGAGACCCGGGACAGCTTCTCCTCCGGGATCTCCTGATGGAGCGCCGTCATCCAGGAGACGCCGAACACCTCGATGGCGACCCCGGTCACGAACATCACCCCGCAGAGACCGGCCACCGGCAGCGGCACGGCGAGGCTCGCCGAGGGCAACGCCAGCGGGAACACGCAGAGCGTCCCGGCGAGCAGCAGACGTCGGGGCTTCCAGCGCATCATCAGCAGCGCCCCGCCCAGCGTGCCGACTCCGAACGCGGCGAGCGCGAACCCCCATGGGCGCGCACCGCCGAGCTCGTCCCGGGCCACCAGGGGTCCGTACACCGCCTCGGCGGCGCCGATGACGGCCACGACCACGGAGAACTGCAGCACGATGGCCCAGAGCCAGGGGCGGCTCGCGACCTCCCGCCAGCCGTCACGCAGATCGGCGAGCAGTCCACCGCCCGGAGCGCGCTTCGGAATGTGGCTCACGTCGAGGAAGGCCCGCAGCGCACCGGCCACGGCGAACGCCGCCGCGTCGGCGGCCAGCACCCAGCCGGGGTCCATGGCGGCGATCATCGCGCCGCCGAGCGCCGCGCCGCCGATGGCCGCACCGTGCATGGACATCCGGAAGAGGGCGAAGGCGCGGCTCGCCTGCTCGCCGCTGACGCCGGACATCAGCATGCCCTCGGCAGCGGGACTGAAGAAGGCCTGCCCGGTGCCGCACAGCGCGGTCAGGAGCATCATGTGCCACAGCTGGGCGTCGCCGGTCAGGACCAGCCAGGCGAACACCGCCTGGGAGACGCAGTTGAGCGAGTTCGCAGCGACCATCACCCGGTGGCGCGGCAGCCGGTCGGCGATCGCACCGCCGATCAGCAGGAAGAGCACCAGCGGCGCGGTACGCGCGGCGGCGACCAGGCCGACGTCGCCGGCGTCGCCGCCCGACTCCAGAACCGCGAACGCCGCCGCGATCAGCGCGCCGTGGGTACCCAGGCCCGTGATGATCGCGGCGGCTGTCAGCAGACCGAAGTTGCGGCCCGTCCGCTCGGAGCGGAGCGAGGGGGGCGGAGATGCGGCGGCGGAAGTCACCAGGGGACTATCCCCGCCGCAGCCCCTCGCTGCCAAATGGGCCGGCCGTTCCGAGGGTGCGGAGCGTCAGGACGTGCTCTCCGCGAGCCGGACCGTGCTGAGGATCTTCTGGATGGTGGCGTCCGGGAGTTCGTCGTCCACGCCCGCGTTGGCGTAGAGGATCCAGGACGAGTACTCGGCCTTGGCGTTCTTGAAGGTGAAGGCGATCGACTTGCCGTCGGTGTCGCACTTGTCCTTGTTGGCCAGCCCCGTCGCGGTGGCGGTCACCACGCTGCCGGAGAGGCCGGACTTGGTCGTGTACGGCTTGGGCTTGCCGATCTTGACCTTCTCCTTGGGGTCCTCCTGGGCGTAGGCGGCCCACACCCAGTTGGCGGCCTCGTTGGTGGCGGCCTCGTCGGTGCTCTTGGCGCCCTGACCTCCCTTGGTGCCGACGCCGGCCAGACCGGTGTCCTCCTTGGTGCCGTCCTTGTCGGCGTCGTCGACGCACCACTTGCTCTTGTAGTGGGCCGGCGCGGAGAAGCCGACGGCGGGCGGGCCCTCGGGCTTCTTGACGTTCTCGAAGCCGGAGAACACGCCGGCGCCCGAGACCTCCCAGTCGCCGGGTACGTCGAACTGCGTGCCCCACTTGGGGTTCGTGACGACCTTCCAGCCGGGGATCGTCGGCGCGGCGTCCTCACCGCCCCGCGGGTTGGCCGCGGGCGAGGAGGTGGCGTCGGACGGCTTCGCCGACGGCGACGACTTCTTGTCGTCGGCGACGGTCTTGCCGCCCTTGTCGTCGTCCTTGCCCATGACGACGACGCCGGTGACGACAGCCGCCACGACGACCGCGGTGGCGGCGACGATCGCGACGATCGCCGTCTTCTTCTTGTCGTCCGGCTGCGGACCTCCGGGCGGCCCCGGCACCGCGTACTGCGGCATCGTCGGCTGCTGGTACGGGTTCGGCTGCGGGTAGCCCGGCTGCTGCCCGGGCTGGCCCTGCTGCGGATAACCCTGCTGCTGGTATCCCGGCTGCTGGTAGGGATTCGGCTGCTGGTACCCCGGCTGCTGGTACGGGTTCTGATTCTGGTCCTGCGGGTTTTGCTCGCCCCCGGGCGGCTGCTGTCCTGGCCACATGGCCAGTAACCATAGAGGGGTGCGGCGCCCACTGCTACGGCCGCCCCTGTGAGGAGATGGCCAAAGCCTTGTACCCGCGAGTAACATCCCGTTCATGAGCACTGAAGAGATGACAGTCGGCGAGATGCTGTCCGCGACCGTTCCGATGGTCAGGACCCTCAACCTGCAGTACCTCGAAACGAGCGCGGAGCGGGCTGTCCTCTCGCTGCCGGACCAGGCCGAGTACCACAACCACCTCGGCGGACCGCACGCCGGAGCGATGTTCACCCTGGCCGAGTCCGCGAGCGGCGCGATCGTCGTGGCCGCCTTCGGCGACCAGATGGGCCGGGCCGTGCCGCTCCCCGTCACCTCGGAGATGTCCTTCAAGAAGGTGGCCATGGGAGCCGTCACGGCGACCGCGACGCTCGGCCGCCCGGTGGCGGACGTCATCGCCGAACTCGACGAGGGCAAGCGGCCTGAATTCCCCATCACCGTCGAGATTCGGCGGGCCGACGGCGCCGTGACGAGCGAGATGACCGTGGTCTGGACCCTGCGTCCGAACCGCTGACCGATCCGTCCGCACCGGGCCGCCGCACCCCGCTCAGGGGAGCGGCGGCCCTTCGCGCCGTCCGGGCCAGGTAGGCTGCCCGCCGTGCGCCGGAGGAGTGCACAGCGGCAGGATTTCTTACGGAGGGACCGGCGTTGCACGTCCAGGAGTGGCTCGAGACCGTACCCGCGGTCAGTATTTACCTCCTGGTGGGGGTCGTCATCGGGCTCGAGAGCCTGGGAATTCCGCTGCCGGGCGAGATCATCCTCGTCAGTTCGGCGCTCCTCGCCTCCCAGCACGGTGACATCGACCCCGTGGTGCTCGGCGCCTGCGCGTCGGCCGGAGCGATCATCGGTGACTCGATCGGCTATGCCATCGGCCGCAGGGGAGGCCGTCCTCTGCTCGCTTGGCTCGGCGGCAGATTCCCCAAGCACTTCGGTGAGCCCCAGATCGCACTGGCGGAGCGGTCGTTCGAGAAGTGGGGTGTGTGGGCGGTTTTCTTCGGCCGCTTCGTCGCACTGCTGCGGATCTTCGCCGGACCGCTCGCCGGCGTTCTGCACATGCCGTACTGGAAGTTCCTGATCGCCAACGTGCTCGGCGGCATCGTCTGGGCCGGTGGCACCACGGCCGTCATCTACTCGGTGGGTGTCGTCGCCGAGGCTTGGCTCAAGCGCTTCTCGTGGCTCGGCCTGGTGGCTGCCGTACTGATCGGCCTGACGTCGATGCTGGTGCTGAAGAACCGGGCGAAGAAGGCCGGACAGCAGTCGGCGGCCGGCTCCCCGGCGGCGGCGGAGCCGGACCCGGTACCTGCCGTCGACTGACCCCGGCGCCCGCGGCCCGGACCCCCCGCGGGGCTTCGGCCGCGAGCCCGGCTGCCTGCATCAGGCCTGGTGGGCCTTACGGTGCGCCTTCGCCAGTTCCACGTAGCCGACGGCGTTGAAGCGGATGTTCGCGAGCTCCTCGGCGGTCAGTTCCCGCTTGACCTTGGCGGGCACACCGGCGACGAGCGAACCCGGCGGCACCCGCATCCCCTGCGGTACGAGGGCCTGCGCGGCGATCAGTGACCCGGCGCCGATGTGCGCCCCGTTGAGCACCGTGGCGCCCATGCCGATCAGGACGTCGTCCTCGATCACGCAGCCGTGCAGGACCGCGTTGTGGCCGACGGAGACCCGGGCGCCGACCGTGAGCGGGAAGCCGGGATCGGTGTGGACGCTGCAGTTGTCCTGGATGTTGCTGTCGGGCCCGAGAGAGATCGGGCCGCAGTCGGCACGCAGCACGGCCTGGTACCAGACGCTGGAGCCCGGGGCCAAGGAGACCTCGCCGATGACGACGGAGGTCGGCGCCACGAAGGCGTCCGGGTCGATGTCCGGCTCCTTGCCGCCGATGCCGGTGACCAACGCCTGCTCTGTCATCGTGTGCTCCTCGGTTGCGGGTGCGGTGAGGACGCGTCCTCCCACCTGTGAAACCGTAAGCGACGTCCTCTTCGTCCCGCCGGGCCGGGGTGGGGCGAACATCACAGCCTGGCGCGAGGGCCGGTCCCGTCACGGCCGACTACCGTGAGCGGGTGCCGAAGAACAGAAACACGTTCTCGTCCGTGGCCCTCTGGCGGCGCCGCGTCCTGTCCCGTGCCGTCCACCGGGGCTGGGCCTGGGTGCAGGAGTCCGGCGCGGTCACCGCGCAGCACCCGGGGCGCCTGCGGTTCGGCCGCATGGGCGCCGGGACCCGTCTCGCCTTTCCACAGGGCACCGTGTTCGGCGAGCCGTGGATCGAGCTCGGAGACCACTGCATCATCGGCGAGCAGGTGACGCTCACGGCCGGGATGATGCCCGACCTGGACCTGGGGTCCGAGCCGATCCTGACCCTGGGCGACGGTGTGGTGCTGGGCCGCGGCAGCCATGTCATCGCCGACACGACGGTGACGATCGGCTCGAACACGTACTGCGGTCCGTACGTCTACATCACCTCCACCAACCACAGCTACGACGACCCCCACGAGCCCGTCGGGAAGCAGTGGCCCCGCATGGAGCCCGTGGTGATCGGTCCCGGCTGCTGGATCGGAACCGGAGCGGTGGTCCTGCCGGGGGCCAGGCTCGGGCGCAACGTGGTGGTCGCCGCCGGAGCCGTCGTACGGGGCGAGGTGCCCGACCACGCCGTGGTGGCGGGAGCGCCCGCCCGGGTGGTACGGAGCTGGGACCCCGAGAACGGCTGGCAGCCGCCGCTGCGGACACCCGCACCTGTGCCGATCCCGGAAGGCGTCACGCCCGAGCAGTTGCTGGCCGTGGCGCATCTCGAGGACACGCCCCGCGGCTGAGTGCCTACCCCGTGGCCAGCAGGAGGGTCCCGAGCAGGGCGAGGCCCGCGCCCGCGGCCTGGACCGCGCGCAGCCGTTCGCCCAGCACGACGCGTGCGCCCAGCGCCGTCACCACCGGGTACAGCGACGCGAGGACCGCGGCCACGGTGACCGGGCCGTACCGGGCCGCGATCGAGTAGGTGCCGTTCGCGGCGACATCGGCGAGGCCGACGAACGCCAGCGCGGGCAGCGCGGCGAGGACGACGGCCCGACCGCCCTCCTCGGGCAGGGCACGGCCCCCGCGGCGCACCGATACGTACAGGGCCGTGCCGCCGACGGCGATGTTGGTGACGCGCTGGACGAAGAGCGCCAGGAACAGTCCGGTGACCGTGGTGGACGCCTCGGCGATCAGCGCCATCACCGCTCCGAAACCGAATGCCGCCAGCAGGGTCAGCACAACGGCCTGGCGCTGCACCGGGGCCCCACGCAACTGAGGGCCGCCTGCCAGGACGACGCCGACGACGGCCACGGCGACACCGGCGAACTGCGGCAGTCCCGGCTGTTCGCCGACGATCAGTCCGATCCCGACCGGAACGGCGACACCCAGCGCGCCGAGGGGGGAGACCACGCCCATCGGGCCGAGGGCCAGCGCCTTGTAGAAGCTCAGCATCGCCACGGGTCCGACGGCGCCGGCCGCGACCGCGAACCAGAGACGTCCGTCCAGCTCGCTCCAGGCACCCGTCGCCGTCACGACGATGCCGAGCACCGCAGCGGCGATGCACTGCGAGACCACCACCACGGTGAGTGCGGGGGTCCGCCGGGTCAGCAGCCCGCCGCCGAAGTCGGCCAGCCCCCACAGGAGGCTCGTGGCCAGGGCGAACAGTGCTGTCATCGCGTGCCTCGCAGTACAGTGCGGTGATCGGGTGGGTACACCACACCGTAGTGCAGTATTTTCGACCCAGTCATCCAAAATATTGGACGGAACGTGTCTGACCTCGATCAGCTCACCCAGTCGCTCGCACGCAACCTCAAGCGCTGGCGGGGCGAGCGCGGCTTCACCCTCGACGCACTCGCCGCCCGTGCCGGGGTCAGTCGCGGCATGATCATCCAGATCGAGCAGGCACGTACGAACCCGAGCGTCGGCACCACCGTCAAACTCGCCGACGCTCTCGGCGTGAGTATCACGACCCTCCTCGACTACGAGCAGGGGTCCCAGGTGCGCCTGGTTCCCGAGAGCCAGGCCGTGCGGATGTGGTCCACGGAGGCGGGCAGCTGGACCACGCTGCTCGTCGGCACGGAAGCCAGGGGGCCGATGGAGCTCTGGGCCTGGCACCTGATGCCCGGCGACGGCAGTGCCTCCGACCCGCATCCCGAGGGCACGGTGGAACTTCTCCACGTCACCTCGGGCGAACTGACCCTGATCGTCGACGGCGGCGAGCACTCCGTGCCGGCCGGCACCTCCGCGACCTTCGAGGCACACGTGCCGCACAGCTACCGCAACGACGGCACCGAGCCGGCCGAACTGACCATGGCCGTCTCGATCCCGCCGGTACGCCGTGACGGCAACTGACCTCGGCCGGAGGGCTGTTGGCGTGACGCGCATGCGCGCACCACTGGGCAACCTCGAGGACGCTTCTCCCGCCACAGACCGTCTCGGTCTGCTTCCCCCGCCCGTCGCCGATGCGGTGGCCAGGGGCTGGGGCGGCGTCCCCGCCGACCGCATCGTCCACGTCGACACGGATCCGGCGATCGCCGACACCGACGTCTTCGTCGAGCACTACGGCCCGGAGCTGCTCGACCGGTCGGCCAACTGCGTCGTCGTCGCGGGCAAGCGTGGCGGCGAGGTCACCCTGGCCGCATGCCTGGTCCTCTCGCGCACACGCGTCGATGTGAACGGCGCCGTACGCAAGCACCTCGGCGCACGCAAGGCGTCCTTCGCCCCGATGGACGTGGCGGTCGGCGAGTCCGGCATGGAGTACGGCGGGATCACCCCGATCGGCCTGC
Source organism: Streptomyces sp. NBC_00887 (assembly GCF_045207585.1). Taxonomy (NCBI): domain Bacteria; kingdom Bacillati; phylum Actinomycetota; class Actinomycetes; order Kitasatosporales; family Streptomycetaceae; genus Streptomyces; species Streptomyces sp. NBC_00887. The sequence continues at coordinate 1,150,724 of NZ_CP108788.1, read as the reverse complement.
CCGCCACCTGGCCGCTGCTGCTCGACCCCGCGGTGGTCGACGAGGAGTGGGTGCTCATCGGCAGCGGCCGGCGCCGCGGCAAGCTGATCGTCCCGGGCAAGGCACTGGCGGCACTGCCGGGTGCGGTGCTGGTCGAGGGCCTGGGGATCTGAAGCCAGTAGCGGGAGGGCGCGGACCTGCCCGCCTCAGCTTCGGGCGCGGTTGTCCTTGAACCAGCCGACGGCGAAGTCCACCGCCGAGGTCAGCCGGATCAGCCGGCTCTGTGCCGAGCCCACGCGCCCCCGCCGTACGGCCCCGCCGGTGTCCGCCCGCTCGAAGTCGCGCCCCAGCGCGGCGAAGTCGCTGTCGTCCAGCGCGACGTCCTCGTACTCCCACCACTGACGGCGGCCCTCGGGCGCCACCACGCAGCGGTAGAGGCGGCGCGGCGGGTCGGGGAGCAGGTACTCGGCCAGATGAAAGGCCGTGCACGTGTCGAAGCCCGTGCCCAGGAGCAGAATCCGGGCGTCGGATTCGTACAGACGGGCGAGGGGGGAGTCCTCGCCCAGATGGCAGGTCGGACGGTGCCGGGCGAGCAGGCTCCCGGCCGCCGGGCCGATCGCGGCGAACGACGTCTGGGGGTGGGCGCTGCGCTCGGCGCCCGGTGCCAGACGGACCGTCTCGGCCAGCGTGCCCATGCCGGTCGCGGGCGACGCGGCCCTGTCGAACGGGGGCATCGACGCGCGCACGGCCGCGCGCGCCGCCTCGCTCAGCCCCCGTACCCGGTCCAGGTACGGGGGTGAGGTGTCGGAGTTCTCCGAGGTGAACGAGGGGACGACCAGCGTCCCTTCCGGTCCGAGCGCCTGCCGAAGGGCGTCGACCATGTCGACGGCGTCACCCCCCACCGCACGCATCGAGGTGTGGACCAGCAGGACACCGCCCCGCTCCACCCCGAGCCGGGACAGCTGGGCCACCGCCCGGTCATTGCTGATCAGCTGCTCTGTCACGGCAGACATTGTTCCCGTTGCGGAACGGGTGCGACACCGTCCTGTCAGGAGCGGCGGGCGAGTGTCGGGATTTCGATGGCGGGGCAGCGGTCCATCACCATGTCGACACCGGCCGCGCGAGTGCGCCCGTACGCCGCCTCGTCGATCACCCCGAGCTGGAACCAGACCGCCTTCGCGCCTGCCGCGACCGCTTCGTCGGCGACCGTGCCCGCCAGATCGCTGTTGACGAAGACGTCCACCACGTCGACCGGGAACGGAATGTCCGCCAGCGCGGCGTACCCCTGCTCGCCGTGGACCGTCGCCGCCTTGGGGTGCACCGGGACAACACGCTTGCCGAAGCGCTGAAGGACCTCGGCCACCCCGTAGGCCGCCCGGGAGCGGTTGTCGGACAGACCGACCACCGCCCAGGTGTCGCCAGAGTCCTGAAGAATCCTGCGGACCGTCTCATCGTCTGCGTACATGCCCGGGACAACGGACGGTCCCCCCGGACCATTCCCGTACGGCCGGGGGAGGGGCGGTCGCCGGACGGCGCATAGGGTGGCCGGATGCAGGAGCAGTACCGGACAGTCGCTCGCGCGGGTGTGCACGAGACCGAGGTCAACCGATCGCGCTTCCTCTGCGCGCTCGCCCCCGCAGCCACCGAGCAGGAGGCGCAGGAATTCGTCGCACGCATCCGTAAGGAGCACCCCACCGCCAGCCACAACTGCTTCGCCTACGTGATCGGCGCCGACGCCTCCGTACAGAAGGCGAGTGACGACGGGGAGCCGGGCGGCACCGCGGGCGTCCCCATGCTCCAGATGATGATGCGCCGGGAGGTGCGGTACGCCGTCGCCGTCGTCACCCGCTACTACGGCGGCGTCAAGCTCGGCGCCGGCGGGCTGATCCGGGCGTACGGGGGCGCTGTCGGGGAAGCGCTCGACACGCTGGGCACGATCACCCGGCAGCGCTTCCGACTGGCCACGGTCACCGTCGACCACCAGAGGGCCGGCAAGCTCGAGAACGATCTGCGCGCCACCGGCCGCTCCGTGCACGATGTGCGGTACGCGGAGGCGGTGACGATCGAGATCGGCATCCCGGACGCAGACATCGAGGACTTCAGGGTCTGGCTCGCCGATGCGACGGCCGGCTCGGCGACGCTCGAACTGGGTGGCGAGGCGTACGGGGACGTACGGGCCGGATGAGGGATCAGAGGCCCCGCGGCATTAGCGTGGTGTCGGGCCGACTGCGGAAATCCGCGGCGGGCGGGGGTGCGGAGCCGGTGCGGCTCCGGGGCGGAGGAAGCGGAAGATGCAGGTCGGAGCCGTCGGAGTGATGTCGTGAGGATTCTGCACACCTCGGACTGGCACCTGGGGCGGTCGTTCCACCGTGTCCCCATGCTCGAAGCCCAGGCCGACTACCTCGACCACCTCGTGCGGACCGTACGCGAGCACGAGGTCGACGCGGTCCTCGTGGCGGGCGATGTCTACGACAGGGCCGTGCCGCCGCTGGCGGCCGTCAGGCTGTTCGACGACGCACTGCACCGGCTCGCCGCCGCCGGCGTGCCGACCGTCATGATCTCCGGCAATCACGACTCCGCCCACCGGCTCGGCGTCGGTGCGGGGCTGATCGCGCGGGCCGGCATCCACCTGCGCACCGATCCGGCGGACTGCGCGACCCCCGTAGTGCTGCAGGACGCACACGGAGACGTGGCGTTCTACGGTCTGCCCTATCTGGAACCCGCGCTCGTCAAGGACACCCTGGGTGCCACGAAGGCCGGACACGAAGCGGTCCTGACCGCCGCAATGGACCGGGTCCGTGCCGATCTCGCCGACCGGCCCGCCGCCACCCGCTCCGTGGTCCTCGCTCACGCGTTCGTGTCGGGCGGCGAACCCAGCGACAGCGAACGCGACATCACGGTCGGCGGTGTCGCCGCCGTCCCCGCGGGAGTCTTCGCCGGTGCCGACTACGCGGCCCTCGGGCACCTGCACGGCTGCCAGACCGTCACCGAACGCGTCCGCTACTCCGGTTCCCCGCTCGCGTACTCCTTCTCCGAGGCAACCCACCGCAAGACGATGTGGCTGATCGACCTCGGCGCCGGCGGAGAGATCTCCGCCGAACGCATCGAATGCCCGGCCCCGCACCCGCTCGCACGGCTCCGGGGACGGCTCGACACCCTCCTCGACGACGCCGCCCTGGAACGGCACGAGGAGTCCTGGGTCGAAGCCACCCTCACCGACCCGGTACGGCCCGTCGAGCCGATGGCACGCCTCCTGGCCCGATTCCCGCACACCCTCAGCCTCGTGTTCGAACCGGAGCGTGCCCCCGAGGACCCCTTCGCTTCGTACGCCCAGCGGCTCCGGGGCCGGGACGACCAGCAGATCGCGGAGGACTTCGTGGCCCATGTGCGCGGCGGGAGCGGGCCCAGCGAGCAGGAGCGCACGGTGCTGCGCGCCGCGTTCGACGACGTACGGGTGAGCGACGGCGTGCACGAGGTGTCCCGTTGAGACTGCACCGGCTCACCCTCACCGCCTTCGGCCCCTTCGGCGCCACCCAGGAAGTCGACTTCGACGCGCTCTCCTCGGCCGGGCTCTTCCTGCTGCACGGTCCGACCGGCGCGGGCAAGACCTCCGTCCTCGACGCCGTCTGCTTCGGCCTGTACGGAGCCGTACCCGGCGCCCGGCAGAGCCTCGGCACCTCGCTGCGGAGCGACCATGCCCCGGCCGACCTGCCGACCGAGGTCCGGCTGGAGCTGACCGTGGGAGGACGTCGCCTGGAGGTCACCCGTCGGCCCGCCCAGCCCCGTCCGAGGAAGCGGGGACACGGCTTCACGACAGAAAAGGCACAGAGCCTGCTGCGCGAGTACGGCCCCGAGAAGGGCTGGCAGGCGCTCAGCCGCTCGCACCAGGAGATCGGCGAGGAGATCGGCCGGCTCATCGGGATGAGCAGGGACCAGTTCTGCCAGGTGGTCCTGCTTCCCCAGGGAGACTTCGCGCGCTTCCTGCGGGCCGACGCCGAGGCACGCGGCAAACTCCTGGGCAGGCTCTTCGACACCCGCCGGTTCGCCGCGGTGGAGGACCACCTGGCCGAGCTGCGCCGTAGGGCGGAAGCGCAGGTCCGAACCGGCGACGCACACATCCTGGCCCTCGCCCAGCGCATCGCGCAGGCCGCCGGACCGGCCGCCAGCGAATCGCCCCTGCCCGAGGACCGGCCCGGTGAACCCGGACTCGCCGACGGCGTACTGCAATGGGCAGCCGTCGCGCGTGGCGGCGCACACGAGCGGCTCGACATCGCCCGGTGCGCACTGTCGGCGGCGGAGGCCCGGAACAACGCCGCGCGCGACGCCCTGGACGCCGAGCGCGAGCTCGCCCGGCTGCAGCAGCGGTACGGGGAAACGCGCCGCCGCGCCGCAGGACTGGAGGAGCGTCGCATCGAGCGCGACCGCTGCCACGAACAGCTCACGCGCGCACGCAAGGCGGACCTCGTCGCTCCGGCGCTCGAGCTGCGCGAGGAGGCCGAACGCGCCCACCGGGCGGCGAGCGGGGCCCGTGAACGCTCTCGCGCGGAGCTGCCCCCGGAGCTGGCCGACGCGGGCGTCGAACAGCTTTCCGGCGCTGAGCGCACCCTCCGGTCGGACCTCGGCGCACTCGAAGCGGCGCGCCGCGCCGAACGGCGCAGCAGGCAGATCGACGCCGAACGGGCGGGGATCGAACGGCAGTCCCGTGCCGACGACGAACTGATCCAGGAGTCGGCGGACTGGCTGGCGGGCTGGGACGGCATCCACCGGGAACTGCGGGAGCGCATCGAGAGCGCGCAGGAGGCCGCGACCCGGGCCGAGCAGCTGGCCGGCCGGCTGGAACCGGCGCGCAGAAGGCTCGACGCGGCACGGCGGCGCGACGCACTCGTCGTCCGGGAAGGGACCGCCGAGGACAGTCTGACCGCGGCCCGCGAGCACGCCCTCGCCGCGCACGAGACCTGGCTGGGGCTGCGTGAGCGGCGGCTGCGCGACATCGCGGCGGAGCTGGCCGCAGGGCTCGCCGACGGCGTGGCCTGCACGGTGTGCGGGTCGGCCGATCACCCGGAGCCGGCCCGCCCGGGAGACGGCCATGTGGACCGCGCGACGGAGGAAGCGGCGCTCGCCGACCACCGGCGTGCGGAGCAGTCCCGCGCGGAGGCGGAGCGCGAGCTCGGCGTGCTGCGCGAACGGCTCGCCGTGGCGCGGGCGGAGGCGTCGGGGGACCTGTCGGAGCATCTGGAGGTGCCGGAGGCCGAGGGGGCGGCGCAGGATTCCGGCCGGGGTACGGCCTCCGTCGCGGAACTCGAGGCGGTCGTCACCGGGCTGGCCCGGGAACACGCGGAAGCGCACCGGCTGGCAGCCGGGATGCACGGCGCGCGGGAGGCACTCGCCGCTGCCGAGCGGGAACACCTCGGACGGCTCGACGCCCGGCAGCAGGCCGAACGGCGCTCGGCGGCCCGTACCTCACAGCGGGAAGCACTCGACCGCGAACAGGCCGCACTGGAGACCGAACTGGTGGCGGCACGGGGGGCCTCGGGCTCCGTCGCCGCACACGCGGACCTGCTGGAGCGCCGGGTCTCGCTGCTCGCCGATGCCGCTGATGCGCTGCGGGCCGAACAGAGCGCCGCGCAGCGCCGCAAGGAGGCCGACGGCACACTCGCCGACGCCGCCTTCCGGGCCGGGTTCGACACCCCGCAGGCCGCGGCTTCGGCGCTCGTCGACGGTACAGCCCAGCGGGAACTCCAGCACCGGATCGACGCCTGGCAGGCGGAGGCCGCAGCCGTCGCCGACCGGCTCGCCGAGGAGGACGCCCGGGCAGCCGCGGCGCACCCGCCCGCGACGCCGGATGCCGCGCAGTCGGCGTACGACGCGTCAGGACGGCAGCTGCGCGACAGCGCCGCCGCCCTCGCCGCCGCCCAGGAGCGCTGCACGGAGCTCGGCCGGCTCTCCCGGCAGACCGCGGACGAGGTGCGCAGGATGGGGCCGCTCCGGCAGGAGCACGAACGGGTGGCACGTCTCGCCGGGCTGACCGCGGGCACCTCGGCCGACAACGAGCGCAAAATGCGGCTCGAGGCGTATGTGCTCGCCGCCCGGCTGGAACAGGTCGCCGCGGCCGCGACAGCCCGTCTCCAGCGCATGTCGTCGGGCCGCTACACCCTGGTCCACTCCGACGCGCGGAGCGGTGGGCGCAGAGCAGGACTCGGGCTGCACGTCGTGGACTCCTGGACGGGCCGGGAGCGCGACACGGCGACCCTGTCCGGCGGCGAGACGTTCTTCGCGTCGCTCGCCCTCGCGCTCGGCCTCGCCGATGTCGTCACGGACGAGGCGGGCGGCGTACGGCTGGACACGCTCTTCATCGACGAGGGCTTCGGCAGCCTGGACGAGCAGACCCTGGACGAGGTCCTCGACGTCCTGGACTCGCTGCGCGAACGCGACCGCAGCGTCGGCATCGTCAGTCATGTCGCCGACCTGCGGCGCCGCATCCCCGCACAGCTGGAATTGGTCAAGGAACGACACGGCTCGGCGGTGCGGCATCGCGTGGCGGGCACGCTCAGCGGCTGATCGCCCGGCGGGGGAGAGGCGAGGAGTACACGATGCTGGTGGTCACGGAGCCGAGGGTGCCGATCCTCCCCGTGACCTCTTCGAGGTGGCGCATCGAACGGGCGGTCACCTTCAGCACGAAGCAGTCGTCCCCCGTCACGTGATGTGCCTCCACGATCTCCGGCGTCGTGTCCGTCAGATCGTGGAAAGGCTTGTAGTTGCCGTTCGGATAGCGCAGCCGTACGAGGGCCATGATCGGCATCCCGAGCCGCTCGGGTTCCACCACTGCGGTGTAACCGCTGATCACGCCCACCTCCTCGAGGCGGCGCACGCGTTCGGTGACGGCGCTCGGCGACATGGCGACGGCGCGGGCCAGCTCGGCGAAGGTCGCACGTCCGTCGCGTTGCAGGACGTCGAGGATGCGCCAGTCCGTGGCGTCCGGGGAATAGTCGGTCATGCTCCTCAGACAACAGGGAGATCCCCGGCAGATCAAGCGATGTGGCGGGGATCCTCACTTCCGGCAGAGGAGCACCGACCGTAGATTTCTGGGCATGACCTCACAGCTCACCACCACAGACAACCCCGTCCTGCGCGTCGCCCCGGCCTCCCCTGCGGCCGCCGCCGCGTACTTCGGTGCCTCGCTGGCCTTCCACGCCGATGCCTCCGACGTGGCCGCGGCACTGGCGGCGGGCGGCGACCCGGGCTTCGTCGTGCTGGACTCCCGGTCCACCGCGTCCTGGGACCAGGGACACATTCCCGGCGCGGTACACCTGCCCACCGCACTCGTGGCGGAGCAGGCACAGGAACTTCTCGACCCGGCGGTACCGGTGGTCACCTACTGCTGGGGCCCCGGCTGCAACGGTGCCGCCCGCGCCGCCCTGGCCCTCGCCGAACTCGGTTACCAGGTCAAGGAGATGCTCGGCGGATTCGAGTACTGGGCGCGCGAGGGATTCGAGTTCGAGACCTGGCAGGGCCTGGAACGGCGCCCCGCCGACCCGCTCACCGCGCCGGCGGGTGCCGACGACTGCGGTTGCTGACCACCGCGTCGTGCCGACGACTGCGGCGACTGCCGGTCACCGGCCGGTCAGCGCCCCTGGGAAGTGCCCGCGGTGTCGAGCAGGGCAGCGAACACGCCCTCCCCGTCGTGGCCGGCAGGCAGTCCGCTGACCTGCCCGTCGCCGACCTCCACCACCCGCCACACCCCGTCGTCGCGCAGGGCCATGTCCGTCGTCACCCAACGCCAGCCGAGGCCACGCACCGCCTCACCGACGGCATCGAGCCCGGGCGTGGGTACCTGGGCGGGCGTGTCGGGGTGGGCGGTCACCAGCACGGCCTCACCGTCCACCCACCACACCCGGGCCTCGCCGCCCGGAACGAACGACTCGTAGGCCCGCAGCACCACACCACCGGCCAGGAAGTCGCCCTGCAGCTCGACGAACCGCCCGACGACCGAGGCGAGCCGAGGAGCGTCCGACAGCGCCGGTACGTAGCAGGCCTCGTCCCACTCGTGCTTACGGGACTTCACGAAGTCCTTGACGACGCCCGCCCCGGAGCCGAGAGGTCCGGCGAGGCGTGCCCAGAACTCCGTGCCTGTACCTGCGGCGGCGTCGGAGGTCAGCGCGCACCAGACGCTGTGCGGTGTGAGACCGGCGAATACCCCGTACCAGCCGGGCAGTTCATGCGCCGTGCGGTATGCGGCGGCATCCGTGAGGAGCGAGCAGCCGCGCCCTGCCAGCGCCCCCTCCAGCTCCTCGTACCGCACCGGCGGAATCATCCAGCCTCGGTACCAGTACGCCCCCGAGTCCCGCCGGACCCGGCCGACGGACGCTTCCGGGTCCCCGGCGAGCAGCGCGTCGTGGTCGACCAGGGCGATCTGCGCCCCCGCCCTGCGGGCGGCGGCAGCCTCCTGGGCGAACTGAGGGTCCGGGCGTCCGGGGCGCAGGGGGTCGGAGCAGAACAGGAAACCGGTCGGCGTCATGCGGAACCGTTTCTTGAGCTTTCGCTCGGGACTCGGGCGGATACGGAAGGGCGCGCCGGCGGAGGCGTCGCGAGCGGACAGGGCCATGGTTCCACCGGACCCGTCGGCCGCGCGGATCGGAACGCGGAACCGCTCGCGGATCAGATCCCCGACGTTCGATCCGGCGTCAGATCCTGGACAGCTCGTCCACCAGATCGTCCAGGCCGAGCGAACCCTGCGAGAGAGCCGCCATGTGCCAGGCCTTGAGGTCGAACGCGTCCCCGTGCGCCTTGCGTGCGTTCTCCCGGCCCAGCAGCCAGGCGCGCTCGCCCAGCTTGTAGCCGATGGCCTGCCCCGGCATCGACAGATAGCGGGTCAGCTCGCTCTCCACGAAGTCGGCAGGCCGGCCGCTGTGGCTGCCGAAGAACTCCTGGGCCAGCTCCGGCGTCCACCGCTCGCCCGGGTGGAACGGCGAGTCCGCGGGGATCTCCAGCTCCAGGTGCATGCCGATGTCCACGATCACCCGGCAGGCACGCATCATCTGCGCGTCCAGATAGCCGAGCCGCCGCTCGGCGTCGGGCAGGAAGCCCAGCTCGTCCATCAGCCGCTCCGCATACAGCGCCCAGCCCTCGGCGTTGGCACTGACATGGCCGATCGACGCCTGGTAGCGGGAAAGGCTGTCGGCGACGTGGGTCCACTGGGCGATCTGCAGATGGTGGCCCGGCACTCCCTCGTGGTACCAGGTGGACACCAGGTCGTACACGGGGAAACGCGTCTCGCCCATGGTGGGCAGCCACGTGCGGCCGGGCCGGGAGAAGTCCTCGGAAGGACCGGTGTAGTACGGAGCGGCGGCTCCTCCCGCCGGGGCGATCCGGGACTCCACCTTCCGTACCCGCTCGGCGAGTTCGAAGTGGGTTCCGTCGAGCGCGTCGATGGCTTCGTCCATCAGCTCCTGCAGCCACACACGGACCTCGTCCACGCCCTCGATGTGCTTGCCGTGCACATCGAGATGGGCGAGAGCCTCCCAGGGGCCGGCGCCCGGAAGGATCTTGTCTGCCTCGGTCCTCATCTCGGCCAGCAGCCGGTGGTATTCGGACCAGCCGTACGCGTACGCCTCGTCGAGATCGAGGTCCGTGCCGTTGTACTGGCGTGCCCAACGTGCGTAGCGCTCACGGCCGACGGTGTCGGGGGCACCCTCGATCGCGGGGGCGTAGACCTCCCTCAGCCACCCGCGCAGCGCGAGGAGCCCCTCGGTCGCCCGGCGTGCGGCGTCGTCCAGCTCCGCGCGCAGCGACTCCGGTCCCGGGGCCACGAAGTCCTGGAAGAACCCGGTGCCGCCCTCCCCGGCCCAGGAACCCAGTTGCTCGATGAACGTGGCCGTGGGGCGCGGGCCCGCGTACAGCTTGCGATCGAGACCGAGCGCGAGCGAGGCCCGGTACCCGTCCAACGCCGCGGGGACCGCGAGCAGTCGGTCCACGACCGCCGCCCAGTCCTCGTCCGTTGCGGTCGGCGTCGCCGTGAAGACGTCGCGCAGGCTGTGCGCCGGTGAGTGGATGTTGGAGACGGCCCGCATGCCCTCCTCGGTCTCGTGGATGGCGAGTTCGGCCGTCAGCCGCTCGCGCAGAAGTCGCGCGCAGCGCTGCTCGGCGTCGGTGTCCGCGCCCGGCGCCCGCTCGGCGGCGTCGAGCTCCGCCAGGGTGCGGCGGATCAGCTCGGCAGCGGCTTCCTGGCCGGCCGGAGAGAAATCGGGCAGCCGACGAGAGCTTTCCGCGACACCGAGGTAGGTACCGGTGATCGGGTCGAGTTCGATGAACGCGTCGACGTAGGCGTCGGCGACCTGGCGCGGCAGCGTGCTGCTCGATGTGTCTGACATGTGGACATCCTCGTACGCCGAAGGGCTCCGCGTCACCCGGATAGGACCTAGGTCCCGGTGGAGGTCCTTTACGGCGTTGTGGAGTCGGGGTGCGCCTCGTCCGTGCCCGCGGTGGGCGGCAGCAGCGGACCGCACTCCCATTGCTGGAAGATCAGCCGCGTCTCCACCCGCGCCACCTCACGCTGCGAGGTGAACTCGTCCAGGACCAGGCGCTGCAGGTCCGCCGTGCCGGCGACGGCCACATGGACGAGATAGTCGTCGGGCCCGGTGAGATGGAAGAGCGCGCGGGACTCGGGCAGTGCGCGGATCCGCTCGACGAACGGTCCGATGAGTTCCCTGCGGTGCGGCCGGACCTGCACCAGGAGCAGTGCCTCGAGGCCCCGGCCGAGCCGGGCCGGATCGAGCCGCAGCTGGTGCCCGAGGATGACACCGGAGCGGCGCAGCCGTGCCACCCTGTCCAGACAGGTGGACGGCGCCACCCCGACTTCGGCGGCCAGCTCCCGGTACGTCGTCCGTGCATCGTTCTGCAGCAGTCGCAGAATGTGTAGATCCACCGGGTCCAGAGCGACAGATTCAGCCATTGGGCGAACGTAACACGGGATTTTCGCTCGATCGGCCGCTCAGTGTTCAGAGTACTGGCATGGACACCGAAGCCTCATCGCTGACATCCCCGGCCCTCCTCCGGTCCAGGGCGCTCGCCACCGAAGCCGTGCACGCCGGACGCGACGATCTCGCCTCTCTGGGACTGCACGCCGCGCCCATCGATCTGTCCACCACCTACCCCTCGTACGACTCACGGGGTGAGGCCGAGCGGATCGATGCCTTCGCCGCCACCGGAGCCAAGCCGGACGGGCCGCCCGTCTACGCCCGGCTGGACAATCCGACGAACGCCCGCTTCGAGACGGCACTGGCCCGTCTGGAGGGGACCGAGAGCGCTGTGGCCTTCGCCAGCGGAATGGCGGCGCTCACCGCCGTGCTGCTGGCCCGCGCGAGCATGGGGCTGCGCCATGTCGTCGCCGTCCGGCCGTTGTACGGATGCAGTGACCACCTCCTCGGCGCCGGGCTGCTCGGGACCGAGGTGACCTGGACCGATCCGGCGGGCATCGCCGACGCGATCCGCCCGGACACCGGGCTGGTGATGGTCGAGACTCCGGCCAATCCCACGCTGGCCGAGATCGACATCCGGGCGGTGGCGCACTCCTGCGGTTCGGTGCCGCTGCTCGTCGACAACACCTTCGCGACCCCCGTACTCCAGCGTCCGGTCGAGCACGGTGCCCGGGTCGTGCTGCACAGCGCGACCAAGTACCTCGGTGGCCACGGCGACGTCATGGGCGGGGTCGTGGCGTGCGACGAGGAGTTCGCGGCGAAGCTCCGGCAGGTGCGGTTCGCCACCGGTGGTGTGCTGCATCCGCTGGCCGGCTATCTGCTGCTGCGCGGCCTCTCCACCCTGTCGGTGCGGGTCAGGGCCGCGTCGGCGAGCGCCGCCGAACTCACCCGACGGCTCTCCGCCGACCCCCGCATCGCGCGGGTCCACTACCCGAAGCTGGGCGGGGCGATGGTCTCGTTCGAGGTGTACGGGGATCCGCACCGCGTGATCGCGGGAGTCGGGCTCATCACGCCCGCCGTGAGTCTCGGCAGCGTCGACACCCTGATCCAGCATCCGGCCTCCATCAGCCACCGCATTGTGGATGAGGGAGACCGGCAGGCCGCGGGCGTCGGCGACCGGCTGCTGCGGATGTCCGTCGGCCTGGAGGACGTCGAGGACCTCTGGGCCGATCTGTGTCAGGCGCTCAGCGACGGGCCTGCGGTGTCTGCTCGGACTGCCCGTGCGGGGCGGCCGGCAGACCTGGTGTCGCATCCAGCCGGGCTGTGATGACGAGGGTTCCCTCTTCGATCTGGTAGTCGAGGGGCAGCGAGAGCGCACGCATGGCAGCGACCATGCCCGTGTTGTGCGCCTGGGTGACGGCGTACACGCTCTCGCAGCCCGCCTCGACGGCCATGGCCACCAGCCGGCCCAGGAGTTCGGAACCGATGCCCCTGCGCTGCCAGTCGTCCTCGACCATCAGAGCGACCTCGGTCTCGTCGCCGTCCCAGAGCAGGTGGCCGAGCGCGACCAGCCGGCCGGAAGCCGTCTGAACGGCGAGCGTGCGGCCGAAACGCGGGCTCAGCAGGTGGTCCAGATAGCGGTCGGCATCACGCACCGGGCCGTGGTAGCGCAGACCGAGGGTGTTGTCGGAGCAGCGGTCGTGCATGGCGCGGGCGGCAGCGAGATCGCCGCGGTCCGCGCGCCGCACCGTGATCTCGTTGCCCTCGGGAAGGGTGAGGACGTCCTCGCTGCGCGGTACGCGGGGCCCGAGACGGGCATCGAGCTCCACCAGGGCGCGGGCCCGGGCGAATTCGGTCGGGGTGAACGGAAGATAGGGCCGCTCGACGGTGATGACGCCGCCGGAGGGATCGCGAAGCCTCATCACGGTCTCCTCCAGCACTCCCTCCACGGGAGCACTCTCCCCGGTGGGCCGTCCGGTGATCGACAGGGCCGGCAGCGAGTGGATGGTGCAACGGCCGAGCAGCTGGCGCAGCGCGAGAGGGAGTTCCGCCGCGTCCAGAGCGGTGCGGGTCGCGAGGCCGAGGACCCTGGTGGGCGCATCCACCAGATCGTGCGCGTCGGCGCGCTCGATCCAGGTGGCGGAACCACCCGCGGCGGAGATCTCCCGGGTGAGCTGCTGAGCCGGCAGCGCCGCGGGAGCCCTCAGCAGGAACTCGTCGACGGTGCCCTCGGCCAGCGGGTGCGTCTGCAGCGTGAGAATGTCGATCCGGTGCCGGGCGAGAGCGATGCAGAGCGCGGCGAGGGTGCCGGGGGTGTCCCGCACCGTCGTCCGCATCCGCCACAGCACGGTCTCCACGTCCGCCTCCACGCCGGAGGACGTGAGCGCGCTGCCTGCGCCGCCGGTGTCCGTATCGCTGTCCGGCTGCGGCGGCGGGGCGTGGCTGTGGCGTCGTGCCCACCATGTGTGGAACGCGGCCGTGGCCGCGAGGGCCACGGCCGAGGCGACCAGCAGGTACGGGCCGTCCGGGGTGTGCCCGATCAGATTGGCGATCGCGTCGGCCACCGCAACCGCCGTGAAGAGGGCGGCCAGCTCGATCAGGTCCCGCCGCCAGTGGTGGGGGCGGCGGGCACTCTTTGCGGATGTCACATCAGTCATGTCTTCACTGTGACCGAACGGTGTTGCCTGATCACGAACGCATTGTGACTGATGGGTTACGTGTGGATCTGGCTCCTATCAACACCTTTTGGCTGTCCCCCTCGACGGCACCCCCGTCATACCCGGATCCGGACGCCGCCAGCAGCCGGGCGGCCTGCCGCACCAGCTGCGAGGAGCCCCGTCGGCCGGCCGTCGCGGCGAGGCCGGCGATCGGTTCCGAGGTCACCGGTCCGCAGCGTTCCGCGCACGCGGCAGCCACGGCCAGGACGTCGCCCAGCCCGTGGGGCGCCTTCTCGTAGGCCAGCAGGCTCGGCAGCGCTGCCGTCAGCACCGAAAGGACCGTCCGGTACGCGCCGGTGGCGGCGGCCGTACGGGCCGAGTCCGCGAGCCGGTTCGGCTTCACGAGATCGTGGTCGACGAGAACGGCGAGCTCCCGCCCGAGCAGCCCCGCGTCCAGGCGCCCCTGGGAGGCGAGGACGAGGAGGGCGTCCACCGCGGACAGGCGGTCCTCCGGACGGCGAGCCCCCAGTCCGTACGCCAGGGCGAGATGAATGGCGTCGGCGGCAGGTCCACCCGCCTCGGCGAGTCCCGGCAGGACCCACGCCCCACCGTCCGGACCGTCGTCCGCACCGTGCATGAGGGTGGGTATCAGCCAGGCCGCGAGGGCCTCGCCGTCCTCCGGGAGGGCCGCGAGCCAGTGCTCCGAGCGGGCGGCGTCCCAGTGGTAGCAGGGACTCTGATCGGGGTGGTGCGGACGGCCCAGCCAGTGGAACGCGGGTGGGAACTCCTGCTGGATGTCGAGGCGTTCCTTCGTGGCGAGCAGCACCCGCCGGGTCCCGGTGGCGGAGCGCTGCCACCAGGTACCGGAGGTCGGACGGTCGCTGTCGGACCTGTGCCGCAGTACGGGGGCGACCGGTGTGTCCGTCCGCAACCACGAGGCGAGCCGGTCGCCCTCCGTCGTGCCGAGCAGGGCGGCGTCGGCCGCTGCCCGCAGGCTGCCGGTCCTTCGCACGCGAAGCAGCGCCTGCGCGAAGTCGGCGGGCCCCGGCGGGACGCCGAGCCGACGGTAGGCACGCAGCCGCTCCACGAGCTCGTCGGGGTCCAGCGAACCGGTGTGCCAGGTCGGCGTGGCCAGCAGGAAAGGCACCCGCCCCGTCGTCGCGAAGTCGGCCGCCTCCCAGAGCCTCGCGTGCATCACCCTGTCCAGCGCGGCGTGCGGGCAGGTGCCGGCTGCCGTCCAACGGTTGCGTCCGTCGTGGAGGGACCGGAACGAGATCCGGCCGAGCAGCGCTGCCGCGACAAGATCGAGACCGCCTGGATTCCTGGAGAACCACCGGTCCACCTGCTCCTGCCGAAGGTCATCGAGCCACCATTGTCCGGCCATCGCCTCGCGCAGTGCCTCCGTCAGCGCCGTACGGTCGGTCCGGGCGTGACGGATCAGCCCGTCGAGGGCTCGCTCGAACGAACTGACCTCCCGAGAACCGGAGTTGATCAGGGCGGCGACCTCTTCGACGAGCTCGGCCACCGTCTCCGGGGCGGGTCCGACGAGGCGCGCGGCGGGTGCCGGAGGCAGAGTCTCCTCGTAAGCCTCCTCGGCGGTCCCCTCGTCCAGCAGGTCCCCGAACACCTCACGGGCGGCGGCCCGGTGCATCGGTCCCAGCTGCGCCGCGGCAACGGCGAGATCCTCACGGGCGGTGTCACCGGCCGAACGGAGATGACGTGCCGTCAGCTTGAGGGCCCGCTCCTGGATGTCCATGTCCTCGTGCCCGAAAGCCTCGGCGACGACCGGAAGCAGTTCATCGGCGGTGGACGCGTCCCGGCGCAGCACCTTGCCGATCAGTGTCAACTGGGTCCGCACCAGCTTCTTCTCCGTGCGGAACAGCACCGGGCCCGAGACTTCTGCGAGCACACGCGTGGTCAGTTCCCCGCGGGCGTCCAGTCGGGACAGCACCTCCTGCGCATGGCCCGCGACGATCGCGATGCCGTCCCCGGCCATCCCCGACCAGTCCGGGACACGCGCATTCTCCTCCTCCTCGGTCAGGCCGAGTGCACGCACCACGGCGAGGTAGAACCTCAGACTCCCCGGCTTCCCCCCGCGCAGCAGCCGTTTCACGGCCCCGTCGACCAGCACGGCACGGTCCAGCATCCCTTCGGCGGCCAGCGTCGCCAGGGCTGCCGGCCAATGATCACCGGAGTCGGGATCGTCGTACCAGTACAGAGCGGACGGCGGCTCGGAGCCCTCGAACAGCCTCGGCACCATGGCCGTGAGGTGCGGGTCGGCGCGCAGGACCTCGATCAGGGGGGTCCGCTTGTTGTCGTGCCACCTGCTGGAGCCGACGTACGACAGCCAGGCCTCCACGATGGTGTCGGTGACCGGCATCGGGCACTGCGCGATGCGCACCAGTTCGGCGACGAACCGGTAGTCGGCGTCCGTCGAGGCCATCGACGGACGTGCCGCCAGCCGATGGGCGAGATCGGCGAGCCAGTCCGGATCACGGTCCGCGAGGACCTTCAGGACCAAGGGGTAGGGAGTGCTCGACCAGTCGCGCAGATCCCTGCCGCCGATCCAGGCCGCGCAGGCGGCTGCGCCGGTGTGACACCCCGCGCCCGCGACCAGCAGGGTGTTCTGGACGGCTGCCCGCTGCCGCCAGTCCCAGCCCCGGGCCTCCTTGCGCAGGGACTTCAACTCGGCGAGGGCCGCCCTGCGTCCCTCGCGGTCGAGTCCGGCCACCAGTGCGGGCACATCCTGTGTGCGGCCTTCCCGTACGGCGGTGAGGAGCTCCTTCATCGCACACCGCCGGCGACCGCGGCACCGCCGGCGACCGCGGCACCGCGGCGGACCATACGGACCGCCAAGGCGTGTTTGCAGGGGCCGCGGCGTCCTCGGTAGTCCGCCCACCACTGGCAGGTACAGCTCAGCACTCCGTCCCTCTCCCGCACCTGGTAGCGGCGTTCACCGGAGGAGACGGCCGCCAGCTCACCGTCGACGACGACCGCTCCCGAACCGGCCAGCTGCCGTGCCGCGACCAGACGTGGATTGTGCCGCTCGGCCCGGCGTGCGTCGTAGGGAAGCTCCCGGTGGAAGTAGGCGGCGTTCGCGAGGTCGTACCCCACGCGCCCGGCCGTGCCCAACCGGGTGAGCGCCGCCCGGATCCGTTCCACCGTCAGCCCCGACTGCTCGGCCAGATCGGCAGGGTCGATCCTGGGCTCCCAGGCCAGCAGCACGGACACCAGTTCGGCGTCCGCCGCGGCATCGTCCGTTGCCAGCGCCTCCAGCACTCCTCCCTCACCGGAGAATCCGCGTGACGCGTCCGGCGACAGGGTCAGTGTCAGCCGCATTCCCGGCAACACCACCTCCCAGGCACTCGCCGTCGCCGTACCGTCGGCCACCGGACCGTAGATCCGCAGAGCCGTCGCATGCCGCAACACCCGCTGCAGCGCCACCAGTCGCTCCGGACCCGGCAGGCAGACCGCGCCCGCGACGGGGCGGGTCGTCGGTCGCAGGGTCTTCCCGGCGGGCACGACCCACCGGGCTCCCCGCGAGGCGTTCCCCGAGGAGCGCGGCAGCGAACGGAGGAACCGGACAGCCTCCGCCGCCGGGAGCTCGGCCCGCAGATCGAATCCGGCGGACACCACCTGGGCCTCGGCGAAACCGCGCAGCCAGCGTCCCGGCAGCGGCACCTTCTTCTCCACCACCGGCCCGTCGATGGTGGTGACCGCCATCTCGTCGGGCCCGACCCGCAGGTGCAGCGGATCGTCCGCGGTTATCCGCGACAGCGCCTCACGCAAGGGGTGGTTGACGTCCACATTCGTCGTCCCGTGCCCCGTCTCCGCCCCGTCGAGGCCTTCCTGCAGCACATCAAGACGCGCGTACACCCCGCAGCAGCCGGAGAACGACTCGAAGCGCAGCCGGTCGCCGTTGCCCGTGACCACCGGGTCGAGGGACGACGGCAGCGTCCGCTGGTAGTAGCGGGCGGACGCCACATCGGCGACGGCCAGGAGCCCCCGCGCGGCGATCCTCGGCGAAGTGAGGAACCCGGAGAAGAACCGGGGGTGCGCCTCGGCGCCGCGCGGCGTGAGACCGCCGGCGGTCTCCAGTCCGAGCAACCGCCCGGCCTGCGAGGACTCCAGGACGGACGGGCGTGAGTAGGCCAGGGCCTGAACGGTTCGGGTCATGGGAAAACCGTAGGACCCACCACTGACAACGGCCCCGGACGCGAGCCCGGGACCGGTTCCCGACGACGCCCGCTCACTGCCCCGTACGCCCGGGCTGCAGCACCTTGGTGAACAGAACCGTGCCACCCTGCGCCCGCAGCCGCACCGTCAGTTCCCCGCTCCCACCGTCGATATCGACCTCTCCGAAGTACTGCGGGGACTCCATGGGCGACACGTTCGCCCGGTCCGGAGCCCGGACGAAGACCCGCTCGGGACCGAACGTGCCGTCGAGCGCGTTGGCGGGGAAGCCGCCTGCGGCCAGCGGACCCGAGACGAACTCCCAGAAAGGCGCGAAGTCCTTGAATGCCGCACGCTCGGGTGAGTAGTGCTGGGCGCTGGTGTAGTGCACATCGGCGGTCAGCCAGAGGGTGCCCGTGATCCGCCGGTGCTTGATGTACCGCAGCAGTTCGGCGATCTGCAGCTCACGTCCCAGCGGTGCGCCGGGATCCCCCTGGGCGACCGCCTCGAAGTCGGTGGCCCCGTCGGGGACGACCAGGCCCAGCGGCATGTCCGCGGCGATCACCTTCCACACCGCGCGCGACTGCGAGAGCTCGCGCTTGAGCCAGCTCAGCTGCTCGGAGCCGAGGATGCCGGTGGTGTCGTCGGGCTGCCGCCCGGGGGAGTTGGCGTTACGGAAGGACCGCATGTCCAGGACGAACACATCGAGCAGCGGACCGTGCCGCACGACGCGGTGCATGCGCCCTTCCCGGGACGCACCGTGCGCGGAGGGGCCGTGCAGGGCCGACGCCGGGAAGTACTCGCGGAACGCCCGCATCGACCGGGCCGCCAGGAGATCGACGTTCTTCTCGGTGTAGCGCACGTCGTCGAGGATCTGACCGGGATACCAGTTGTTCCGGACCTCGTGGTCGTCCCACTGGATGACGGAGGGAACCTGTGCGTTGAACGTGCGCAGGTTGTCGTCCAGCAGGTTGTACCGGAAGTTGCCGCGGTACTCGTCGAGGGTCTCGGCGACCTTGGACTTCTCCTGGGTCGTGATGTTGCGCCAGGTCCGGCCGTCGGGCAGTGCCACGCTCGGTTCGAGCACCCCGTCCGCGTAGATGTTGTCGCCGCTGCACAGGAAGAAGTCCGGGTCGAGGCGCCGCATTTCGTCGTACACCACGTAGCCGCCGATGTCCGGATTGATGCCCCAGCCCTGGCCCGCGATGTCGCCGGACCACAGGAAGCGCACCCCCTCACGGCGCCTGGCGGGGGCGGTGCGGAAGGTTCCGTACACCGGCTTGCCCGTGCGGCGCGGGTCGTGCGGGTCCGCGAGCGTCACCCGGTAGTGCACCTGCTCGCCGGCGGGCAGACCGTACAGGGGGGTCGTGCCCGTGAAGTCCGTGCGCGCCCCCATCAGCGGACCGTGCCATCTGCGTGCCTTGCGGAATGACTCGGTGGCCGACGTCTCGACCAGCATCCGGGCCGGACGGTCCGAACGCACCCATACCAGCGCCGACGACGCCGTCACATCGCCCACCTGCACACCCCATGCCGCGCTCGGCCTGCCGGAGAGCGCGAAGGCCGGAGCGGCTGCCAGGGTGGTGGGCACTGCGGCCGCGGCCGAGGCGAGCAGCGAGCCGCGCAGCACGGTGCGACGGCCCGGGGCCGATATGCGAGGACGGTTCGACATCGGGATGCCTCCAGGGGCGACGGGGCGGACGGCCTGCCGGAACGGCTGTGCGCGCATGGCTGGTTGCCGACTCATGCCTAGTGCCTGGCGGCGGCCGGAACGCCAACCCCAGATGAACAGGCGGCCTGTTCCTTCCCTAGGACGCCGTGAGCCCGCGGGCCAGCAGACGGATCCCGTGCGCGATATCGGCCGGGGCCAGATGCGCGTAGCCGAGCACCAGACGGACCGCGGGGTCCTCGGCGTCAGCCGTCCCGTAGTCGCTCAGCGGGCGCAGGGCGATCCCGGCTGCCGCCGCCCGGACCAGGATGTCCGCCCGGGAACCGCAGCGTTCGGGCAGACGGGCGATGATGTGCAGCCCCGCGGCGATCCCGCTGACTTCGGCACCGGGAAAGTGTTCCTCCAGCGCTGCGGTCATGGCGTCCCGTCGTTCCCGGTAGGCGCGCTGGCAGCGCCGCAGGTGACGGTCGTAGCCGCCCCGGGTGACGAAGTCCGCGAGGACGGCCTGGTCGATGGCGGGATTGCCGAGGTCCATGGTGCGCTTGCGGTCGACGATCTCGTCGGTCATCGACGCGGGGGCGATCAGCCAGCCCAGCCGCAGTCCCGGCGCCAGCGACTTGCTCACCGAGCCCGTGTACACGACATGCTCCGGGTCCAGTCCCTGGAGAGCCCCGACAGGCGCCCTGTCGTAGCGGAAGTCACCGTCGTAGTCGTCCTCCATGATCACGGCCGAGGAGCTGCGGGCCCAGTCGAGGAGCCTGCTGCGGCGCTCGGCCGAGTAGGCGATCCCGGTGGGGAACTGATGCGCCGGGGTCGTCACGAGAGCGCGCACACCGGAACGCAGAAGCGGTGCCACAGCGAGACCCTCGCCGTCCAGCGGCAGCGGGACCGTCCCGAGCCCGGCCGAGGCGAACAGCGCTGCGTGCTCCGGGCTTCCCGGGTCCTCCACACCGACCTCCGCGGCGCCGCGCCCCCGCAGCACGAAGCCGAGCAGCGTCGTCGCCTGTGCCACGCCCGAACACACCACAAGCCGCTCGGGATCGGCCACCACTCCGCGACGCCGCGTCAGCAGGGCGGCCAAAGCCTCGCGCAGCTCCGGAAGACCGCGCGGGTCCGGGTAGCCGAGAGCGCTGTGCGGCAGCCGGCCGAGGACCGCGCGGTGGGCGGCGCCCCAGGCGCTCCGCGGGAAGAGGGAGAGATCGGGGGTGCCCGGGCGGAAGTCCACCCGTACGCCGGGCGCACGCGGCGCCAGATCACGCGCCCCACGGGCAGCCGGTCGCACCCCGCCGCTCACCCACGTGCCCGCGCCCCGGCCGCTGCGCAGATAACTCTCCGCCGTCAGCTGCTCGTACGCCTCCGTCACCAGACCCCGCGACACCCCGAGGTCGGCGGCGAGTTCACGGCTGGCCGGAAGCCTGGTGCCCGCCGCGAGCCGACCCGAACGCACGGCCTCGCGCAACGCCGACTGCAGCGCACGACCGCGCTGACGGGCGGGCGCGGAGACTGCGGGGATCAACAGCTCCCAAGCGGCGGAGGCGATGGGCCGCTCTTCCTGAACGCCCGGACCGGGTCGTGGATTGGTCTCCGAAGACGTCATGGAAGTGGACCTTAAACCGGACCGTGCCGGAACCTAGCGTCGGTTCCATGAACGCTACCGATCTGCGCGGCGCCCTTCTCGCTGCTTTCGCCTGCACTCTGGTCGGTGCCTCCTTCACCGCGAACAGCCTCCTGGGCGACTATCCGTACGCGGGCGGGCAGGCACTGAGGTACGGCCTCGCCGCGCTGTTACTGCTCCCGCTCCTGCGCAGCCGCGGCACGTCAGGGCTCGTCCCTCTTCGTACCCTCACCCGCCGTCAGTGGGTCCGCCTCGCGGCCCTCGCGGCCATCGGCATGGTCGGCTTCAACCTTGCGGTGCTGGTTGCCGAACGCTCGGCGGAGCCGGCCGTTCCAGGCGTGTTCGTGGGCTGCGCGCCCATCGTCGTGGGCGTCATGGTCCCTGTGCTGGAAGGCCGCCGCCCCTCCCGGACCGTCCTGTACGCGGCCGGTTTCGTCGCGGCCGGGGCGTTCACCGTCCAGGGCTGGGGCCGGACCGACCTGGCGGGCATCCTCTGCTCGATGGGCGCGCTCGTCGGTGAGGTCGGCTTCGCGGTACTGGCCGTGCCGGTGCTGCGTCCGCTGGGCCCGAAGCTGCTGTCGGCGACCGTCTGTGGCGTCGCCGCCCTGGAGTCGGCGCTGCTGGGTGTACTGCTGGACGGGGCGGGGTTCGTACGGGTGCCCGCGGTGGAGGAGGCGCTGGCCCTGCTGTGGCAGGCGGCCGTCGTCACAGTGATCGGATTCGTCTGCTGGTACAGCGGTATGCGGCGCATCGGTGCCGAGCGCGCGACGCTCTTCTCCGGGCTGATCCCGGTATCGGCCGCGCTCACCGCGCCTGTCGTCGGTGCGGGGGTGTACGGCATCGCGCAGGGTGCGGGCAGCATTCTGGTGGGCGCGGGTGTGGCCCTCGGCTCGGGCGTCCTCAGGCGCCGCCTTCCCGCGGCCGGGAAGCCGGCCGGCGCCGCGAGCGGTGCGGGCCGTTCCGGGACCGAGGCCGCGGCACTGCGCGTCGGGCGTTCAGCGGCTCGTGTCGAGGATGACGCGCGCCACGGGGGCGGGGTCGTCGTTCATCGGAACATGACCGCAGTCGGGGAGCTGTACGAGCCGGGCACCGGGGATGAGCCCCTTGGCCCGGATTCCCTGCCGGCGCAGCAGCAGACGGTCCCGGCTGCCCCAGGCGATGGTGACCGGGAGATCAGGCACATCGTCGGAGAAGGTGAGGCCCCGGCCGGCGGCAAGAGTCTGGTGGAAGCCCGTCGCCCCGCGCAGAGCGACCGTCTCCGACACGACGGCATCGGGTGAACGGCGGCCGGGCCGTGCGTAGATGGTGCTGGTCAGCGCCGCACGGCCGGCCGAACTCCGCGAGAGCCGCTCGATCACGGGCATCGGCATCGTCAGCGCGCCGCGTCGCATGGTGCGCAGCACCCCGAACGCGTAGCGTCGCTCGCCCTCCGTCCAGAACCCGGCCGGGGACAGGGCCGTCACCGAGGAGACGAGCTTCTCGCGGCCCAGCTCCAGAGCCAGGAGCCCTCCGAGGGAGTTGCCCGCGACATGGGGACGCTCCACCCCGATTGCCTCGCAGAACGCGGCGAGCACCGGGACCACGGTCCCCAGGTCGTAAGGGAGGCCGTCCGGCAGAGCCGGTGAGTCCCCGAACCCGGGCAGGTCCACCGCTATGACGTCCCGCTCGACGGCCAGGATCCGTACGACCGGGTCCCAGGCCTGACGGTGGTGACCGATGCCGTGGAGAAGCAGCAACGGCTCGCCGGACCCGGCTCGTTCGTACGCCATGGACACGGTGTGCCGGCCGACGGCCGAATCGACTGCGAACGAGACCGTGGTGGCCATGCTGCTCCTCGGGTGATCCGGCCCCGTGCGGGCGGGGAATGAGGGGACGGACCCCTCGTCAGCAATGATTACCGCCGAGTAGCTTCCAGTTCAATAGGTGCGCCCGATTCCTGTTGTTCCTGCTGGACAGCGCCTGACGTGTCCGCTGGGATGGGGAAGTGACTGTCGATACCGTGACCGATCTCTTCGAAGAAAGCCGGCCCGTCCTCACCGGGGTGGCCTACCGCATGCTCGGCCGCATCGCCGACGCCGAGGACGTGGTGCAGGAGGCGTGGCTCCGCTGGTCGTCGGCCGGACGCGAGGACGTGCGCGAACCGAGGGCCTTCCTCGTACGCATCACCACCCGGCTGGCCATCGACCGGCTGCGTCACCTGCAGTCCAGGCGCGAGGCGTACGTGGGGCCGTGGCTGCCCGAGCCTGTCGTCACCGAGTTCGGCCCTTCCGTCCCCGACACCGCGGAGCAGGCGGTCCTCGCCGACTCCGTGTCCCTCGCCGTGCTGGTCGTCCTCGAGTCGCTCTCGCCCCTGGAGCGGGCGGTGTTCGTCCTCCGTGAGGCATTCGGGTTTCCCTACGCCGAGATCGCGGTCACCCTCGACCGGACCGAGGCAGCGGTGCGCCAGCTCGCCGGACGTGCCAAGCGGCACGTGGAGGAGCGCAAGCCGCGCTACGACGTGGATCCGGCCGTACGCCGTGATCTCACCGAGCGGTTCCTCTCGGCCGCGTCGGGTGGCGACATCGAAGAGCTGCTCGTCCTGTTGGCGCCCGATGTGCGGCTGGTCAGCGACAGCGGGGGCAAGTCGAAGGCGCCGCGGCGGATCATCGAGACCGCGGACAAGGTCAGCCGCTTCCTCTTCGCTGTCGGGAGGGACATGTCCGTGGAAATGGAGGCGCGGGTCCTGGAGCTCAACGGGGGTCCGGCCGTGGGTTTGTTCATCGACGGAAAAGTGGACACCGTCTTCCAGGTGGACGTCGAAGAGGGATTCATTCAATGCGTCTATATCATTCGTAATCCAGACAAACTTTCTGGATTGTCCGTGAGTTAAGTGCCGGCTGGCGGATAGCCGTCTGCTTTCTCTCCGCCGACCTTCCTCCGGCACCCGCGAGCCCATGAACCTCACGAGCCCCACGAGCCTCCTCGGTCGCGGGGCTCATTGCTGCGCGGGGCTCACGGCTCCGCGAACGTCCTGTGAACGCTCTGCGGCAGCAGCCCGTTTCGCTCTGTTACGGGGTGAGGATTGGTCTTGACCAAGGTGGTACGCCGTCCTAAGGTCTCCATGTTAAGACAGGGACCTTTAATAAATAACGTCGCGGAAAGACGCCGGGCGAATGCGGAGGACAGGGTGGGGACCACGCAGCTGGAATCGGTACAGGAGCCGAAGTACTGGCACCTCAAGACCGTGCTCAGTGAGGCACTCGACTCGGACTTTGCGGTAGGAGAGATCCTGCCCAACGAGCGTGACCTCGCGGCGCGTTTCGGAGTCGCCAGGGCCACGCTCCGACAGGCTCTGGAGCAGCTCGAACTCGAAGGAAGACTGCAGCGACGCCGGGGCGTCGGCACGACCGTCGCTCCGCCTCGTGTCGGTGTGGCCGTCGCTGCCGCGCAGCACGACTGGGCGGGCGGGGGCTCGGACGAGGCCTGGCAGCCCGTCGAATGCACCGTCGCGACTGCTCCCGCCGCGGTTGCCGCCGTACTGGAGTGCGACGCCGAGGAACCTGTGCACGTGGTGCGCCGCATACGTGTCACCCATGGGCAGTCGGTGGCGGCGGAGCTCCTGTACGTCCCCTCGTCGTCCGTACCCGAACTCTCCGCGATCGAAGCGCCGTCCGGGCCCACCCGGGCCCGCAGCGTCCTGCGCGAGCTGCACCGACTCGGCCTCGACGGCCAGGACCGCTCGGTCGAGCTCGGATCGGCACGCGCGGACGATGCCAAGGAGCTCGACCGGCTTCCCGGTGCCCCGGTTCTCGTGGTCACGACACGCTACTTCGCCGCCTCCGGTACAGCGGCCGTATCTGTCGCCACGTACCGGGCGGACACCTGCCGTCTGACCTTCGGGGACTCGGGGGCGCTGGAAATCAGTCACGACGAGCAGGAACGGCAGGCTTCCTGACCCGAGGGCGCCGCGGTTCCTGTCCTCGGCACCCGAGGCCCGCCACTCACTCGTGTCATGCCCAACGTGCGGCCCGTCGCAGTCAGCGGCGGGCCGTCACCGTTGCCTCCACCGCGAAGAGCTGTTCCTCGACATGGTCCAGCGCGAGCCGCAGGGCGCCGGTGGCCACGGCCGCCTCGCCCAGCAGAGACAGGGCCACCCGGGGCGGCCGCAGACAGTAACGGGCCAACTCGTCCCGGAGAGGGTCGAGGACACCGTCCAGTCCGGCGGCCCAGCCGCCGATGACCACGAGCTCCGGATCCAGCGCCAGCACCAGGGCCGCGACATCATGAACCAGACGTTGGATGAACCGTTCGACAGCGGCCTGCGCTCCGTCATCGCCGTGCTTGGCCTTCGAGAAGACGGCGGCCACGGCGTGCTCGTCCAGCGGGTCCAGCGGGGTGTCGGTCGTCGAGAGGAGATGCTCAGGGGTGACATCCCGGCCCAGCAGGTGCAGCGCGCCGATCTCGCCGGCCGCCCCGCCGAATCCGCGGTGCAGCCGCCCCCCGATCAGTGAACCCGCCCCGGGGCTCAAGCCCGCGAGAACGAAGACGATGTCGTCGGACTCGGTTGCCGCACCCTTCCAGTGCTCGGCCACCGCCGCGGCATTGGCGTCGTTCTCCACCAGTACAGGACACCGGAAGGAACGCCGCAGTTTCTCGCCGAGCGCCAGGCCGGTCCAGTCCGGCAGGGCGGTGGCCAGCCGTACGGTCCCGTCGGCCTCGACAATGCCGGGGCTGCCCACCCCGACCGCGCGCAAGCTGCTCCGCGCGACTCCGGTGCGCCGCAGCACATCGGCGATCACGGCCCTGACCTGATCGATCCTGTCATCCGCGCAAGCCGTCTCGGAGACCTCGCGCGAGCCCGCGCCCACGATCCTTCCGTCCAGCCCGGACAGCAGCGCGGAGACCCGGTGGGCGCCGATCTCGACACCCAGCAAGTACCCGGCCTCGGCACGGAACCGGAACCGCCGGGCAGGCCGCCCCTGCCGCCGTGTCTCACTCTCGTCCGGCAGGGCCTCGACGACCAGACCTGCCTCGAAGAGGCCCTCGACGACTCCCTCGACGGTGGGGCGGGACAGCCCCGTGAGTCGTGTCAGGTCCGTGAGAGTGGGTGACTGGGCACCCCGCAGGGCGTGCAGCACCACCGCGGAATTGATCCGCCGGAGCAGAGACGGGTCCCCACCGGTCAGCCGGCCCACGGTGTGTCCTCCCAGGTCGCGCGCATGTCTGCCGGATCGTACTCGCTGACCCAGGCTGCGGCGACCGGCTCCGGAAGCCGGTACCGAGAGGTGACCTGAGTCAGCCTGGAGCCACGAAGCCGGACTCGTAGGCGGCGATCACCGCCTGGGTACGGTCCCTGGCGCCCAACTTCGCCAGGACCGCGCTGACATGGCTCTTCACCGTCTCCACTCCGACCGTGAGCTTCGCTGCGATCTCCGCGTTGGACAGGCCCCGTGCCATCAACCGGAGCACCGCTGCCTCGCGGTCGGTGAGAGCCGCACGGTCCATCGCCTCCCGCGCCTTGCTCGTGCCGTACTCCGCCGCGAGCCGGCGGACCGCAGCGGGGAACAGCAGCGACTCCCCCTCCGCCACCAGCCGCACCGCGTGCACGATCTCCGCGGGCCGGGCGCGCTTGAGGAGGAACCCGTCCGCACCGGCACGCAGCGCCTCGTACACGTACTCGTCGTTCTCGAAGGTCGTCACCACGAGGATCTTCGGCGGATCGGGAACCGTGCGCAGCACCAGCCGGGTCGCCTCGATCCCGTCCATCAAGGGCATACGGACGTCCATCGCCACGACATCGGGACGCAGTTGACGCACGAGGGGGATCACCGCGGCGCCATCGGCGGCCTCGCCCACCACGGTGATATCGGGCTGCGCCTCAAGGACCGCACGCAGTCCCGTGCGGACGAGGGGCTCGTCGTCGACCAGAAGTACGGTAACCGGCATCCGGTCAGCGTATGTGGTCCAGCGGGAGGCTCGCGTGCACCATCCACTCTCCTCCGAACGGGCCCGTCTTGGCCTTTCCACCCAGCAGGGAGGCTCGCTCACGTACGCCCTGCAGGCCGCTGCCACCGCCCCGCCCCTTCGGTGATCCACCGATCGGATTGGCCACTTCGAGCTCCAGCCACCCGTCCATCACCGTGAGTCTCACCCGGATGGGGACGGGGCCGGCGTGACGCAGCACGTTGGTGAGTGACTCCTGAAGAATTCGGTAGCCCTCGCGGGACACGGGGTCGGGGACCAGACCCAGCGGACCCGACACATTCGCACTGACCTTCGCTCCGGCGCCGCGAGCCGAGTCCAGCAGCCTGTCGGCCTCGAGCAACGTGGGCCGCCGGCTGACCGGGGTGCCCGATTCGCGCAACACTCGCAGCACGCGCTCCAGATCGTCCAGCGCACTGCGGCCGGTCTCCTCGATGGCGGCGAGTGCCCGGTCGGTGAACTCGGGGTCGCGCGCAGTCCGGGCTGCCCCCGCCTGCACCACCGCGACCGTCAGCGCGTGCCCGATCGAATCATGGAGCTCCCGCGCTATCCGGTTCCGCTCGAGCAACTGCTCGGTGCGCTCCTCCAAGGCGGTCATCCGCTCCACGGGTGACGGACCGAGCAACCACCGGGCAACAGCGGTGACCAGATGGCCGAGCATGACGACCAGCCCGAGCAGCACCAGCATCGGCAGGGGGGCGAGCAGCACGAACCACCAGCTCGGCTCGACACCACGGACCAGCCAGTCACCGCTCAACCGGGTCCCGAACAAGGCGCTGACGAGGTCGACCGTCGTGGCAGGCAGCCAGACAGTCGCGAAGGTGGCCGCGGCCGCAAGCAGCAGCCGTATCTCCAGCCAGGCCACGGTGCGCCAGCGGTCCGCCCATGTCGCCGCAGGCCCAATGGAGATCGCGGCGTCCGGACGGCCGCGCTCCTGCGGTGTGAGGAGCAGCTGAGCCTGTACTCCTTCGGCGAGACGCATCGCGGGAATCAGCCCCACAGGAACCGCGAGGAAGAAGGGAACCCATGGATTGGCCGGGGAAATGAACATCCACACGCTGACGACCGCGGACGGGATGAGCAGATGAAGCCATCGGCTGTAGGTGGCGGGGACTGCCAGCGGTCTGAGGAGGCGGCGCATGCTGCCATCGTGCCAGTGCCGA
Organism: Streptomyces sp. NBC_00887; assembly: GCF_045207585.1. Classification (NCBI taxonomy): domain Bacteria; kingdom Bacillati; phylum Actinomycetota; class Actinomycetes; order Kitasatosporales; family Streptomycetaceae; genus Streptomyces; species Streptomyces sp. NBC_00887. The sequence continues at coordinate 1,122,594 of NZ_CP108788.1, read as the reverse complement.
GCGGCCGGAGGCTCCCCCCGCGAGAGGGAGACGATCCACTCGGGCGGGGGAGGCCACGGGCCGGGGCCGGCGGCCAGTCTGGGGTCATGACCAGCATCGACGTTCACGAGCTCACGAAGGACTACGGATCCACCCGCGCCGTGGACCGCCTCACGTTCAGCGTGCGGCCGGGCCGAGTGACGGGTTTTCTCGGCCCGAACGGCGCCGGGAAGTCCACCACCATGCGACTGGTCCTCGGCCTGGACCGGGCCACGGGCGGTTCCGCCACGATCGGCGGACAGCCCTACGCCTCGCTCGGCAACCCGCTGCGCCGGGTCGGCGCACTGCTCGACGCGCAGGCGGCGCACGGCTCGCGGACCGCGCGCAATCACCTGCTGGCACTCGCCGCGAGCAACGGCATAGCAGGCAGACGGGTCGAGGAGGTGCTCGAGGAAGCCGGCCTCGGCGCGGTCGGCGGGCAGCGGATCAAGACGTTCTCGCTCGGCATGCGCCAGCGTCTCGGTATCGCCGCGGCCCTGCTCGGAGATCCCGAGGTGGTGATGCTGGACGAACCGTCCAACGGACTGGACCCGGAAGGCATCATGTGGATCCGTGAGCTGATGCGGCGGCTGGCACGCGAGGGCCGCACCGTACTCGTCTCCAGTCACTTGATGTACGAGACCTCGTCCTTCGCCGACCACCTGGTGGTCCTCGGCCGGGGCAGGCTCCTCGTCGATCTGCCGATGCAGGAGTTCCTCGACTCCCGGAGCCGGCCGCGCGTACGGCTCCGGACAACCGAATCCACGCGTCTGAGGGATGCGCTGATCCGCAAGGGATACGAGCCGGAGCAGGGAGGCGACGGCCGCTGGACGGTGGAGGGAGCCAAGGCGGAGCAAATCGGTGCCCTAGCCGCCTTCGAAGGGATCCCCATCCTTGAACTCCTTGATGAGCAGGTCACCTTGGAACAGGCGTATCTCGACCTCACCGCGGCCGAAACGGAATTCGCCGCCTCCACATCACCCAACGCACACCAGGAGGTCTGACCGCCGTGACGATGTCGGCAACTGCCGTTCTGCACTCCGAGTGGATCAAGATCAAGTCGGTGCGGTCCGTGTCCGGATCCCTGATAGCGGTCTTCGCCGCCACCCTCGCCATCACCGTGCTCACGTTCGCCACCGTCGGACAGGCCGAGGCGGACAACGCTGATACCGAGTTGGTCTTCGGCGCCTTCTACGCGCTGAACTTCGGCCAGATCGCCGCCATCAGTTTCGGTGCGACTGCCCTGTCCTCCGAGTTCCTGAACGGGGCCATGCGGATATCGCTCTCGGCCGTTCCGCGTCGAGGCCTCTTCTACGCAGCAAAGATGTCCGTGGTCGGCGGACTCGCTCTCGCCGTGGGAATGATCACCAGCTTCACCACGTTCCTCGTGGGACAGATGTTCATGGGCGACTACGCGATCGGTCTGGGAGAGCCCGGTGCACTGCGAGCGGCGTTCGGCGGGGGCGTCTACCTCACGCTGATGGCTCTGTTCGCGGCCGGACTGACAGCGCTGCTGCGCAGCGCGGTTGCCGTACTCAGTCTGCTCATCCCCTTCATCCTGATCGTCTCCTTCGTGGTCGGAGACATCGCGGGCGGGGTAGCGCAGTATCTTCCGGACCGGGCAGGGCAGGTGGTTCTCCACCAGAATCCCGAAGGAAACCTCGGGCCGTGGACGGGGCTGGCCGTCACCGCAGCATGGGCCGGTGCCGCGTTGCTCGCCGGTTGGTGGGCCGTGCGTAAGAGGGACGCCTGACCGGTGCCCGCCCGGCGGCCTCAATGGCTCAAGAGCTCAAGAGCTCAAGAGCTCAAGAGCTCAAGAGCTCAAGAGCTCAAGAGCTCAAGAGCTCAGGGGCTCAGGGGCTCCGGGGCTCAATCGCTCGGGGGCTCAATGGCTCGGGCTCTCAAGGCCTCGGAGGGTGCAGCGGTCAGGGGGTGGGGGGAGGTGTGTCCTGTCCCACGGCCGTGCGCAGGCGGGCGAATTCCTCCGCCATCGTCCTCACGGTCCAGTGGGCGTTGAGTCCACTCGGGTTGGGCAGTGCCCAGACACGGGCGCCCCCGATGGTCGGCTCCTGCGGACCGATCTGCGCACGGCGTTCACCGAAAGCCGTGCGGTAGGCGGTGACGCCGACGACAGCGAGCCACGAAGGCCCGAGCTGTTCCACCTTCGCCGACAGAAGTTCGCCTCCTTCGCGGAATTCCGCGGTGCTCAGCTCGTCCGCACGTGCCGTGGCACGGGCAACCACGTTGGTGATGCCGAGCCCATGGGTGAGCAGCTCGTTCTGTTCCGACGGTTTCAGTTGCCTCGGAGTGAAGCCCGACAGATGCAGAACCGGCCAGAACCGATTGCCGGGGTGGGCGAAATGGTGTCCGGTCGCCCCGGTCATGAGGCTCGGGTTGATGCCGCAGAACAGCACACGCAGACCGCCCGCGACCACATCGGGGACGATGCGGTCGCGGGCGGCCAGGAGCTCTTCGGGTGTCATGCGCCGGTGGTGGGGACCATCAGAGGATGGAACCGGGCGTGTAGCCGGCCGCTTCCGGGTGCTGCTTGGTGATCTCCTCGATCCGGGCCACCAGAGCGGCAACCTGGTCGCCGGCCGCGCCGGTGAAGGACAGCTTGTCCGCCATCAGGGCGTCCAGCTGCCCGCGGTCGAGCGGGATGCGCTCGTCGGCGGCCAGCTTGTCCAGCAGCTCGTTGCGTTCGACACCCTGCTCACGCATGGCCAGCGCCGAGGCGACAGCGTTCTCCTTGATCGCCTCGTGGGCGACCTCACGGCCGACTCCTGCCCGTACCGCGCCCATCAGCACCTTGGTCGTGGCGAGGAACGGCAGGTAGCGGTCCAGCTCACGGGCCACGACCGCAGGGAACGCGCCGAACTCGTCGAGGACCGTCAGGAAGGTCTCCAGCAGCCCGTCGAACGCGAAGAACGCGTCCGGCAGTGCGACCCGGCGGACCACGGAGCAGGACACGTCGCCCTCGTTCCACTGATCGCCCGCCAGTTCGCCCGTCATCGACGCGTAGCCGCGCAGGATGACCATCAGGCCGTTGACGCGCTCGCAGGAACGGGTGTTCATCTTGTGCGGCATGGCCGAGGAGCCGACCTGACCCGGCTTGAAGCCTTCGGTCACCAGCTCGTGGCCGGCCATCAGCCGGATGGTCTTGGCGACCGACGAGGGCGCAGCGGCCAACTGGACCAGCGAGGTGACCACGTCGTAGTCGAGAGAGCGGGGGTAGACCTGGCCGACCGAGGTGAAGGCCTGCGCGAAGCCGAGGTGCCCGGCGATGCGCTGCTCCAGGTCGGCCAGCTTGTCCGCGTCGCCGCCCAGCAGGTCCAGCATGTCCTGCGCCGTTCCGACCGGGCCCTTGATGCCACGCAGCGGGTAACGGTCGAGCAGGTCCTCAAGCCGTCCGTAGGCCACGAGCAGCTCGTCCGCGGCGGTCGCGAAACGCTTGCCGAGCGTCGTCGCCTGCGCGGCGACATTGTGCGAGCGCCCCGCGATGACCAACTCGCGGTACTCGGCCGACAGCTTGCCCAGCCGGGCCAGAACCGACACCGTACGGTCGCGCATGAGCTCCAGCGAGAGCCGGATCTGCAACTGTTCGACGTTCTCGGTGAGGTCCCGGGAGGTCATGCCCTTGTGCACCTGCTCGTGGCCGGCGAGGGCGTTGAACTCCTCGATCCGGGCCTTGACGTCGTGCCGGGTCACCTTCTCGCGCTCGGCGATCGAGGCCAGGTCGACCTGGTCGATCACCCGCTCGTAGTCGGTGAGCGCTGCGTCGGGCACCTCGATCCCGAGGTCCTTCTGAGCGCGCAGCACCGCCAGCCACAGCTGACGCTCCAGCTTCACCTTCTGCTCGGGGGACCAGAGGACGGCCAGCTCCGTAGAGGCATAGCGGCCGGCCAGGACATTGGGGATGCGAGGCTTCGCAGACACAGCAGTCACGTGTCCAGATTCTACTGGCGGTTTCTGCAGGCCGACGCCGCGGGCCGGTGTGTGCTTTCCTACGAACGCGATGCCCGGCCTGCCCAAGGCCTCATGATGAGATTGCCCTACCGCTTCGCGGCCACGAATCCCCACTGGTCGACCGGCTCACCGGTGACGGGCTCCTCCGGGCGCCACAGGCTGATCGAACCGAAGCCGGGCTCGACCAGGTCCAGGCCGTCCGCGAAGGAGCGCATGATCTCCCTGGGCCGTGAGATGTAGGGCATCGCGCCACCGCTGGCGTAGTCGTCGGACGCAGCCCGGGTCTCCTCCGTCTCGATCGTGTCGCACAGCATCAGGAAGCTTCCGACGGGCAACGCGTCGAGATAGCTGCGCAGAAGGGCGGCGGCCTCGCCCCCGTCCGCGATATGCCCCAGGGTCGACAGCACCATCAGGACAACCGGCTGCTGGAGGTCCAGTGTTCTGGCGGCCTCCCGCAGTACCGTCCCGGAATCCTTCAGGTCCGCGTGCACGTAGTCCGTGGCGCCCTCGGGCCGGCTGGTCAGCAGGGCACGAGCGTGGGCCAGCACGATCGGATCGTGGTCCACGTAAACGATACGAGCGGAAGGGGCCACCGCCTGGGCCACCTCGTGCGTCGCGTTCGCTGTCGGCAGGCCGGTGCCGAGGTCGAGGAACTGCCGTATCCCCGCTTCCTGGGCAAGGTAGCGGACGGCCCGCGCCTGGAACAGGCGGGAGGCACGGGCGATGTCGATGATCTGCGGGTACGACTCCTCCATGGCCGCGCCCAGCAGGCGGTCCACCTCGTAGTTGTCCTTGCCGCCGAGCCAGTAGTTCCAGACGCGTGCCGAGTGCGGTGTGCCCGTGTCGATCCGGTCCGTCGGCGCCGCGGTGTCGTCACTCATCGTTCATCCCTGTCCTGGTGCCCAGGGTGCCCCTGCGCGGTCGACGACCAGCCTGGCTCATCCGCCCCTTGCGTACCAGGTGCAACTGCGCCAACTCGGCTGCTGGGCGATGAAGTCGGGAAGCCAAGGCCCGCACGGGCGGACGGCACCATCGCGCACGCACGAATGGACGCCAGGGCACGCGCGGAGAGGCATCGGGGCGCGCGGGGCGTCAGTGTTCCAGCCGGCGCCACTCCGTCACAGGGCCGGGGTTCGCCGCGTCCGCAGGCGTGACGTAGAAGGCGCGCCCGAGCCCGGCGTCGAACTGCGCGCCGGCCCGTCCGTCACCGGACGAGCGTCCGGTGAGGCGCCGCCCGATCCAGGGCATCAGATGCTGCCGGGCGAACCGGACGTCATCGACGCGCCTCTTGGCCCAGCGCGCGGGCTGGGAAGCCGGCACGGGGGTCCGCCAGTCGCTCTCCGCCGGCAGCCCGAGCGTCTGCCAGACCGCCTCGGCGACCCTCCGATGCCCCTCGGGTGTCAGATGCAGACGGTCGACGTCCCACATCCGGGGATCCCCCAGGGAGGGCGCACCGTACAGATCGGCCACCACCGCGCCGTGCCGTTCCGCGAGGTCGTCGACCAGCGAGAAGAGCTCCTCCATGCGCGGACGGAAGCGTTCCATCACGGGACCGTTGCGTCCCGGGCTGCGCATCAGCACCAGTTGCTTGCACGACGGAGCGAGACGCTCCACGGCCTCCTCCAGCCGACCCCGCACCATGCCCATGTCGCACTTCGGCCGCAGGGTGTCGTTGAGCCCGCCGACGAGCGTGATCACGTCGGGCTGCAGCGCCGCCGCGACGGCAACCTGCTCGTCGACGATCTGGCTGATGAGTTTTCCGCGCACGGCGAGATTCGCGTACCGGAATCCGGGAGTGCGGGCCGCGAGCCGGGCGGCGAGGACGTCGGCCCAGCCGCGGTAGGAACCGTTGGGCAACAGGTCCGACATGCCCTCGGTGAACGAGTCGCCGAGGGCGACAAGACTGGTGTAGGAGGCATTCAATTCCATGGCCATGCGATCCTACCGTGGTGGGAACCGCGGCCGGATCCCGCCGGAAGAGGGGCGCGACCGCAGCCGCGCCCCTCGCCACTCCCTCCCACAGGACACCGAGGTCAGCGCGCCTGGGCCCTTCCCACCAGCTCCCGCAGCACGTCCTCCATCGTGACCATGCCGACCAGCCGGTCGTCGTCCTCGTCCAGCACGGCTGCCAGGTGGGTACGGCTCCGCCGCAGCGCGGTGAGGACATCGTCGAGCGGCGTATTGGCCCGTACCCGGGCGATCGGCCGCATCGCCGTCACCGGGAACGGAACGTCGCGGGGTGTGGCGTCCAGCGCGTCCTTCACGTGGAGGTACCCGAGAATCCGCTGCTCGCTGTCCATGACGGGAAAGCGGGAGAAGCCGGATTCCGACGAGAGGCGCTCCAGCTCCTCGGGCGTCGTCCCGACCCGCGTGTACAGCACCCGGTCGACCGGGAGCAGGACGTCCCGGACCGGCCGGCGGCCGAGTTCCAGGGCATGCCGCAGCCGCTCCGCCGAGCGGTCGTCGACGAGGCCCGCGTCACCGGCGTCCTTGACGAGCCGGGCCAGCTCGTCGTCGGAGAAGGTCGCGGACACCTCGTCCTTGGTCTCCACCCGCAACAGCTTCAGCAGGGCGTTGGCGAAGGCGTTGATGGTGAAGATCACCGGGCGCAGCGCCCTGGCCAGGGTCACGAGCGGCGGTCCGAGCAGCAGCGCGGTGCGGGCCGGCTCGGCCAGCGCGACGTTCTTCGGCACCATCTCGCCGAGCAGCATGTGCAGGTAGGTCGCCACCGTCAGGGCGATCACGAACGAGATCGGGTGAACCAGTCCGTGCGGCACCCCCACAGCGTCGAAGACGGGCTCCAGCAGGTGTGCGATGGCGGGCTCGGCGACGATGCCGAGCACCAGCGTGCAGAGCGTGATGCCCAGCTGCGCCGCCGCGAGGAGTGCCGAGACATGCTCGAGGCCCCAGATGACGCTGCGTGCCCGCCGGTTCCCGGCCTCGGCCTCCGGCTCGATCTGGCTGCGCCGTACGGAGATCAGTGCGAACTCCGCGCCGACGAAGAAGGCGTTCACGACCAGGGTCAGCAGCCCGATCAAGAGCTGCACGGCGATCATCGTTCGTTCTCCGTCGGATCGTCGGTACCGGGCAGCGGTGCGTGCAGCAGGGCGCGCGCGGCGCGGTGCCCCGAGGCGTCCACGACGTCGATCCGCCAGCCGGTGAGCTCGACGGTGTCGCCGACCACAGGGATGCGGCCGACCTCGGTGGCGATGAGCCCGGCGAGTGTCTCGTAGGGGCCGTCCGGGACCCGCAGCCCGATGGTCCGGAGCTGGTCCGTGCGGGCGGCACCGTCGGCCGACCACAGGGTGCGTCCGTCGGCGTCCTCACCGGCGGGTGCGAGGTCGGGCGTCTCGTGCGGGTCGTGCTCGTCACGTACCTCGCCGACGACCTCCTCGACGATGTCCTCCAGCGTCACGACGCCTGCCGTGCCGCCGTACTCGTCGATGACGACGGCCATGGCGAGTTTGCCCGACAGCCGGTCCAGCAACCGGTCCACCGTGAGGGTCTCGGGCACGAGGAGCGGCTCGCGCAGCATGTCCGAGACCGGCTTGCGGGGCCGCTGCGCTGCGGGAATGGCCAGCACGTCCTTGATGTGCGCGACTCCCACGACCGAGTCCAGGCTGCCCCGGTAGACCGGGAAGCGGGAGAGACCGGTCGCCCGGGTGGCGTTCGCGACGTCCTCCGCGGTGGCCCGGACCTCGAGGGCGGTCACCTGGACGCGCGGGGTCATCACGTTCTCCGCGGTCAGCTCGGACAGGTTGAGGGTGCGCACGAACAGTTCCGCGGTGTCCGCCTCCAGGGCGCCCTCCTTCGCGGAGTGACGTGCCAGGGCCACCAGTTCCTGCGGGCTGCGCGCGGAGGCCAGCTCCTCGGTCGGTTCGAGGCCGAAGCGGCGCACCATCCGGTTGGCGGTGTTGTTGAGGTGGCTGATGAACGGACGGAAGACGGCGGTGAACACCCGCTGTGGAGTGGCGACCACCTTGGCGACGGCCAGCGGGGACGAGATCGCCCAGTTCTTCGGGACGAGCTCGCCGACCACCATCAGGACCACGGTGGACAGGGCGGTACCGAGGACGAGTGCCAGCGTGGAAGCCACGCCGGGGGAGAACCCCATGGCCTCGACCGGTCCCCGGATCAGCTTGGCGATGGACGGCTCGGCGAGCATGCCGACGACGAGGTTGGTGACGGTGATGCCGAGCTGAGCGCCGGAGAGCTGATAGGTGAGGCTGCGGACAGCCTTGAGTGCTCCCGCCGCACCTCGTTCCCCCCGCTCGACGGCCCGTTCGAGCTCGCCGCGCTCCACGGTGGTCAGGGAGAACTCCGCCGCCACGAAAGCGCCGCAGGCGAGTGAGAGCAGCACCGCCACGAGGAGCAGTAGCACTTCGGTCATCGGTTCACCTCCGTCCCATGATCGGGCAGGGGCAGGAGGTTCGCGCGATGTCGGCGGTGTCTACTACTGGGAGGCTCGCCCATGGGCGGACGCTCACACCTTTCGAAAAGTGGGACGGTTGAGGGTCCATAGTAAAGGGTCGGCAAAATGCCGGGTGCGTCGGGCGTTCCCGGAGGTTACCCATGGTCGCAACCGGTGAGGTGCTTCAGTCCTCTGCCCGCATCGGATTCGGGCATGCGCCGGAGGAAGCCCGAATCCTCAGGGGAGGTCAGAATCCGACGGAGGCAGAGGCGGAGGCAGAGGCGGAGGCAGGGCGCCCCCGCACGTGTCTACAGCGGTTTCACCCAGCGCCGCCAGTGGTCCTCGCGGTGGTATCCGGCCGCCGCCCATGTGTGGTGCGCCGTCTCGTTGGCCTCCAGGACCATGGCGTCGACCCGGCGCCCGCCCAGGGCGATGAACCGCTGTTCCGCCGCGTCCATCAGTGCGGTGGCGGCGCCCTGCCGGCGGTGGTCCGGGTGTACGGCGAGCCGGTAGGCAGAGCATCGCCAGCCGTCGAAACCGGCGATGATCGTTCCTGCGAGGACGCCGTCGCGCTCTGCGAGGAGCAGGGCTTCCGGGTCTCTCGAGATGAGCCCGGCCACCCCGTCGTAGTCGTCGCTGATGCTCGTTCCCTCTGCGGCCTCATCCCAGAACCGGAGCACGCTGCTGATGTCGGCCGGGGTCGCGCAACGGATCGCGAGGGATGCGGAACGTATATGGAGATCGCTCATGTGGCCAACCAAGCAGAGCACCGACCTGTTCTGCGAGCCATTTCCTCGCCCAGGAACGGCGTGGTCACGGTGCGGCCGCGTGCCCGCCCCCGCCGGTTCCCGCAGTGCGGTACGCGCACCAGCCACCGTGGGCCGTGATGTCCGCGGCCCCGTGCAGCGCATACGGCTCACAGAGGAATCCAGGGGCCGTGGTGCCGTCGGCGAGGTCGATCCGGCCCAGCGTCATAGGGTGCGGGAGCTGTGCCGTCAGTGTCCCCAGCCCTTCCGGGGGCAACTCCCAGATCTCCGTCTCGACGGATGCGCCGTCCTCGGCGACCCGTTCCAGGCCCGGCTTTGCGGGAGTCGTGCGCAGCGCGTGCAGTCTGTAGGAGGGCGCTGTCCTCGTCGTACGGATCAGCCGGGCGCCCAGCGCGAGGAGCTGTGAGTTGAGCGGCTGGCCCGTCAGATGGGCGCCGACCACGGCGAGCTGTACGGGTGGGGTCAGGAGCGCCGCGATCCGGGGCAGCCGTTCGTCGGTGTCGGCCGGGCCGATCAGCATGACCCCGAAGGGCAGTTCCGCGACGTCGCCCGCGGGCACGGCGAGCGCGCACAGGTCGAACAGGTTGGTGGAGTTGGTGAACCGTCCCAGTCGGGTGTTCGCGCCGACGGGGTCGGCGGCCACTTCGGCGAGGGTGGGGTGCCCGGGCGCGGTGGGGAGCAGGAGGGCGTCGGAGTCGCCCAGCGCGCTCAGGGCCGCTGTACGGAGACGGGCCAGGCGGTCCCGGTCGGCGAAGAGGCGGTGCGCGGGGATGTCGCGGGCCGCGGAAATGATCGCTGCCACCGTGGGGTCGAGATCCGTGGGCGCGGGAGTGCCGTCGATGAAGTCCCCCACGGCGGTGTAGCGCTCGGCCACGAACGCCCCCTGGTACAGAAGGGCGGCCGCCTCGGTGAACGGGGTGAGGTCGAGCGGTCTGATCTCGGCACCCGCCGCGCGGAGCCGCTCGACGGCGGCCTCGTACGCCTCTGCCCAGCCGGGGTCGAGCGCCCCCAGCTGCTGGACGGGAGGAACGGCGACGCGCCAGGGACCCGGTGCCCGGGGAGGGACGGCGCGCGGTGCGGGAGTGCTCATCAGGCCCAGTGCCTGCTCCGCCTCGGGGAGCGTACGGGCGAACACCGTGACGCAGTCCAGGCTCGCGCAGGCCGGCACCACCCCCTCGGTCGGGACGAGACCTCGGGTCGGCTTCACACCGACGATGCCGTTGAACGCCGCGGGAACGCGCCCCGAGCCCGCGGTGTCCGTGCCGAGTGCCAGGTCGGCGATGCCCAGGGCCACCGCGACCGCCGACCCGGAGCTTGAACCGCCGCTCACGCGGGAAGGGTCGACGGCGTTGCGCACCGCACCGTACGGGGAGCGGGTCCCGACCAGACCGGTGGCGAACTGGTCGAGGTTCGTCGTTCCGATCACCAGCGCACCGGACGCGCGCAGACGGGCCACGGCGGGGGCGTCGGCGGCGGGCTCGTACGCGTACGAGGGGCAGCCGGCCGTGGTCGGCAGGCCGGCCACGTCGATATTGCCCTTCACCGCCAGCAGACGGCCCGACAGCGGAAGGTGTTCGCCCGCGGCGACGCGGGCGTCCAGAGCGCGGGCCTCCTCCTCCAGATCGGCCAGCGGACGCAGGTCGATCCAGATCTCGGGCCGGTCGACCGCCCGGACACGCGCGTGGGCCGCACGAACCCGCCGGAGAACGGGGCTGGGGTCGGTCATGGTGCCACCTCGGGTCGGCGGGACAGGACGAGCAGCGGTGTTCCCGACTCCACCTGGGCGCCGGGCTTGGTGAGGATCCGGACGACCGTGCCGTCCATCGGGGCATGGACGCGGGATTCCATCTTCATCGCCTCCAGCGCGAGCAGCGGCTGACCCGCCGTGACCGTGTCCCCCGCGGCCACATTCACCTGCCAGACGGATGCGGCGAACTCGGCTTCCAGCAGTCGGCCCCCCTCAGGTACCTCGATCTCCGCGGGCACCTCGGCCGGGGCGGTTGCCGCCTCGGCCCTGGTGAACTCGCCGGCCTCCTCCCAGGCGTCACGCTCGGCGCCGAACGCGGTGCCCTGCCGGGTGCGGAACGCGGCGATCGACTCGGCGTTCGAGTCGAGGAACGCCCGGTACCGCGCCAGCGAGAACTCGCCTTCCTCGATGCGCGGTACGAAGCGCCCGGACGCGATGTCCGCGCGGAGTTCGAGGAGTTCGTCCGCCTCCACCGGATACCACTTGATGCGGTCGAAGAAGCGCAACAGCCAGGGCGAACCCGGCTCGAAGGCACCGCGCTGCTGCCAGCCCGACCACACCTGGGTCGTTCGGCCCACGAACTGGTAGCCGCCGGGGCCCTCCATCCCGTAGATGCACAGGTACGCGCCGCCGATGCCGACCGAGTTCTCGGCCGTCCAGGTGCGGGCCGGGTTGTACTTCGTGGTGACCAGCCGGTGGCGCGGGTCCAGCGGGGTGGCGACGGGCGCGCCCAGGTAGACGTCACCGAGCCCCATCACCAGGTACTCGGCGTCGAAGACCGTGCGGTAGACCTCGTCCACGGAGTCCAGGCCGTTGACCCGGCGGATGAACTCGATGTTCCACGGGCACCAGGGGGCGTCGTCCCGTACCCCCGCCGTGTAGCGCGCGATGGCTTCCCGGGTCGCCGGGTCGTCCCAGGACAACGGCAGATGCACGGTCCTGGACCGTACGACGAGGGCGTCGGTCGGCGGGAGGGCCGCCTCGGTGCGGTGGAGCAGCTCCAGGAGCCGTTCCTGCGGAAGGACCGAGGGGTCGGTCTGGATCTGGAGCGAGCGGATACCGGGCGTGAGGCCGGTGATGCCGGGGACGGCCTGCGCCGTCAGCGCCTCCATCAGCGCGTGGACGCGCATCCGCAGCGCCAGGTCCAGCTGCATCGGCCCGTACTCGACCAGGACGTTGTCGTCGCCGCTGCGGCGGTAGGTGAGGGTGCCGTCCTGGAACAGGATGCCGCCGTCGACGATCGCGGGGCGCGGCGCACCGGTGATCGTCACCGGCCGGAAGCGGACGGTGTCGCCGGGGCGCAGCTGCCCCAGCTTCCAGCGTTCGCCCGTCACCACCGTCGCCGGGCAGACGAACCCGCCCAGCGAGGGCCCGTCGGGACCGAGGAGCACCGGCATGTCGCCGGTGTAGTCGACGGCGCCCACGGAGTAGGGGGTGTCATGGATGTTGGACGGGTGCAGGCCCGCCTCGCCGCCGTCGGTGCGGGCCCAGCGCGGCTTGGGACCGACCAGGCGCACACCGGTCCTGGCCGAGTTGAAGTGGACCTTCCAGTCGGCCGCGTAGAAGTCGTGGATGTCCTCCTCGGTGAAGAACTCGGGCGCTGCGTGGGGGCCTTCGGCCGCTCCGATTCGCCACACGGAGCCGAAGTGCGGACGTGCACTCTCCGGGACGGCGACGCCCGCGGCCGCGCCGCTCCCGTCGGTCGCGCCGGCCGCGCCGCTCCCGCCGTGCAGGACGTCGCCGGTGCGCAGGGCCCGCCCGCCGTGGCCGCCGAAGCCGCCGAGCGTGAACGTGGCGGCGCTGCCCAGGAAGTCGGGGACGTCCAGGCCGCCACCCGCGAACAGGATGTAGGTCCGCAGTCCGTGCGCGGCCGGGGTGCCGACGGCGAGGGTGGCGCCGGCCGGGACGGTCAGGGGCTCCCACTGCCCGACCGGCGCGCCGTCGAGCGTCACGGGGGCGGGTGCACCCGTGACACACACCGTCGTCGCACGGGTGAAGCGCAGAGTCGGGCCCTGGAGCGTGCATTCGAGGCCGGGTGCGCCCGGGGCGTTGTCCAGAGCGGTGTTGCCGAGCCGGAAGGAGAGGTCGTCCATGGGGCCCGAAGGCGGTACGCCCACCTGCCAGTAGCCCGTGCGACCGGGCCAGTCCTGCACGGTGGTGAGAGTGCCGCCGGCCACCACCTCGATGCGGGGGGTCGGGTCCGTGACCGTGGCCAGGGTGGCGGTCGAGTGTGCGGCGCCCCGGAACCGGTCGTCGGCCAGGGCTGCCCGCACCAATCCCAGATTGGTCTCGATGCCGTCCACCCGGGTCGCGGCCAGGGCCTCGTCCAGCCGGGTGAGCGCGTGGGCACGGTCGGTGCCGTACGCGATGACCTTGGCCAGCATCGGGTCGTACGAGGTCGTCACCTCCGTACCCGTCTCGATCCAGGTGTCCACACGGATGCCCTCGGCCTCGGGGAACGCGACGCGGGTCAGCAGGCCGGCGCCCGGACGGTGGTCGCGCGTCGGGTCCTCCGCGTACACGCGTGCCTCGACCGCGTGGCCGCGCGGCTCCGACGGTTCCCGCACGACGTCGGTGTCGCCCTGCGCCAGGCGCAGCATCCAGGCGACGAGGTCGACACCGAAGATCTCCTCGGTGACGGGGTGTTCGACCTGGAGACGGGTGTTGACCTCCAGGAAGTACGCCTCCTCGCGGGCGGCGTCGTACACGAACTCCACCGTGCCCGCCGATCGGTAGCCGACCGAGGCGCACAACTCGCGTGCCGACGCGGCCAGTCGGCTGCGGACGGCATCCGGGAGGCCCGGGGCGGGGGCCTCCTCCAGGACCTTCTGGTTGCGGCGCTGGAGCGAGCAGTCGCGGTCGCCGAAGGTGACCACGCGGCCCCGGCCGTCGCCGAAGACCTGCACCTCCACATGCCGCGCGTGCTCGACGAGCCGCTCCAGGAAGACCCCCGCCGAGGAGAAGGACGCGGCGGCGACGCGCTGCACGCGCTCCCATGCGTCGGTCAGCTCCTCGGCGGACCGGCAGGCCGACAGACCGATTCCGCCGCCTCCTCCGGTGGCCTTGAGCATCACCGGGTAGCCGATGCGCTCCGCCGCGGTGAGGGCCGCGGGCAGGTCGGGGAGCAGCCCGGTGCCGGGCGCCAGGGGGACACCCGCCTCCTCGGCCGCCGCGCGGGCGGTGTGCTTGGCGCCGAACAGTTCAAGCTGATCGGCGGTCGGACCGACGAAGACGATTCCGGCGTCCTCGCAACGCCGGGCGAACTCCGCGTCCTCGGACAGGAATCCGTAGCCCGGGTGGATGGCGCCCGCGCCGGTGTCCTTGGCGGCCTTGAGGACCAGATCGGCGTCGAGGTACGACTCCTTGGCCGGCGCGGGGCCGAGGCGCACCGCCTCGTCGGCGAGCCGGACGTGGGGTGCGGAGCGATCGGCGTCGGAGAACACCGCGACGGTACGCAGGCCCAGTTCGCGGGCCGTCCTGATGATCCGGACGGCGATCTCGCCGCGGTTGGCGATCAGGAGGGTGTCGAAGGTCATCGCGCGGCCCCCGTTGCGGCGGGAGCGGTGATGGTGGCCTCGACGGCTGTCGGGTCGAAGCCGTTGCACGGGTTGTTGATCTGGGGGCAGTTGGAGACCAGGACCAGGACGTCCGTCTCGGCGCGGAGGGTGACCTTCAGGCCGGGCGCCGAGATGCCGTCCACGATGCCGAGCGTGCCGTCCTTCTCGACGGGCACGTTCATGTACCAGTTGATGTTGGAGACGAGATCCCGTTTGCCGAGCCCGTGCCGGGCGCCCTCCGCGAGGAAGTTGTCCACGCAGGCGTGCTGCGACCAGGTGTGGTGTCCGTAGCGCAGCGTGTTGGACTCCTTGGAGCACGCGCCGCCGACGGTGTCGTGCCGGCCGCAGGTGTCCTCGGTGACCGTCATGAGCGGGGTGTGCTCGTTCGACATCAGCACGCTGCCGGTGGTGAGGAAGATGTTGCCCTGCGCGTGGAGGGTGTCCGGCGCGCTGTAGCGGACGGCGGTGTCCCGGGCGTCGTACACGAGGAAGTCGACGGCCTGATTGCCGTGCAGGTCGGTGAGAGTGAGGTGTTCGCCGGCGCGGACCACGGCGGACCACGCGGCCCGTGCGGGGATCGTGGCGGTGGTGGTCGTGTCGGTCATGCTCGCCCCCTGGCGGTGAGGAAGTCGTTCGTGTTGAGGAAGGCCCCGCGCCCCTCGGGCGATGCGTCCCAGAGCGGGTCGCCGGGCCGCGTCGGCCGGGCACGCCAGGCGAGCACCTCCAGCGAGGTGCAGGTGTACGCCGGGCGGGGGTCCAGCGGATGCGGGACGTTCGCGACGAGCACCGTCAGGTCCTGCTCGGCGCGCAGCGTCACGGCCGTGCCCGCTCCCGCCGAGCCGGTGAAGTCCAGGGCACCGTCCTCCCGTATCTGCACGCCCTGGAAGAAGGAGAGGGAGGGCGGCAGATCCCGGGGCTCGAGGCCGTTCTTGGCGGCGGCGAGCTTCAGCAGTTCACGCCCGGCGGGGGAGGCGGACTGCGGAGTGCCGTCCCCGTACCGCGCGGTGTTGCGCAGGAGGGTTGACGTACCGCACAACGCGTCGTGCCGGCCCGAGGAGTCGGCGATCACCGAAGCGAGGACACGCCCCTGGTCGGACAGGAGCAGCCGGTCCGCGCCGAGATAGGCGTTCCACTGGACCTTGACCGTGTCGGCGGTGTTCAGCCGCTCCCACGGGCGGCCGTCGGCGTACAGGAGCACATGGGCGCAGGCGTCACCGTCGAGGTCCGTGAGGCGCAGTTCCGTACCGCGGGCGAGGACGCGGTGTGTGTAGTTGCCTCCCGCGACGGTCTCGGCCCACACGGGCTCGCCCGGCAGGCCGGCCGGCCAGTCGGCCGCGGGGACCACCGGCATGTCACGGGTACGGGTGATGTGTTGGGAGCGGGCGTGCTCCCGCGCTCCGTGTGTTGTCGCTGTCGCCATGGCTGGACCTCCGGTCGGCGGTGGCATCAGTGCGCGGCTCGCTGCGGGGCCCCGCGCCAGTTTCTGTCGCTCGACAGAAATTAAGTCGCCCGGGATTCGGGTTCGTTGCCCGTCCGTTGCGGGTGCGTTACCGACTGCTCACCAAGATCCCCGCAGCCCGGGATGTGCGACGATCGGCCTCATGCCTCCCACCGGAAGAAAGGTCGGTCGCCCGCGCGCCCAGCAGCGGCCCGACAGCGGTCTGTCCGCGCGAGACGAACTGCTGAGCGCGGCCGCCGAGCTGTTCACCAGCCGCGGCTACTCGGCGACCACCACCCGGGCCGTCGCGGAACGGGCAGGCATGCGCCAGGCGACGATGTATCACTACGTCGCGGGCAAGGAGGACCTGCTCGCGGAGCTCCTCGAGTCCACGGTCACCCCGTCGTTGGCGGTGGCACGGCGACTGCTCGCCGATGACGCGACGAGTGCGGAGGACCGGCTGTGGGAGCTGTGCCGCTCGGATGTGGCACTGCTGTGCGCGGGCCCGCACAATCTGGGCGCGCTGTACGTGCTGCCCGAGGTGCGGGCGGAACGGTTCGCCGGATTCCATCGCGTCCGGACCGAGCTCAAGGACGCGTACGGGGAGTTGCTGGCCGACACGGAGGCGTGCGCGGACCTCGACGAGGGGGAGCTGGCGCTGCGCACCGATCTGGTCTTCGGCCTGATCGAAGGCGTGATCCTGGTGCACCGCTCGGACCCGGAGCGGTCGGCCGACGTGTTCGCCGCCGCGACGGCGGACGCGGCGCTGCGCATCGCCGGGTCGCGGCGCGACGGGTAGGCCACGCGGCGGCCCCGGGCACCGGCGGTTCTGCCGGTATCCGGGGCCGACGGGTCAGCGGGTGGAAACCGCTCGCCTCCGGTACGTGCGGTACGCGGCGCCCAGGGCGACCGTGCCGGTCAGGAACAGGACCGTGAACCACTGGAAGTACCAGTGACCGCCCGCCGGGTCGTAGACCTCCGCCCGGGGCCAGGCCAGGTTGACCGTCATGAACAGGCCGTAGAGCAGGGCGAGAACATTGACCGGCAGGCCCCAGCGCCCCAGTGAGAACAGCGGCTTGCCCGCCTCGTCCAGGGCATCGGTGCGGGAGCTGTACGTGCCGCGCAGCCGGCGGACCAGGAGCGGGCCCGTCACCATCGAGTACGCGAGGTACAGCATCACGATGCACGTGGTGCCGATGGCCAGGAACGCGTCCGGCGAGGAGAAGTTGAGGAGCAGCAGGACCGCGGCGAGCACCCCGACGACCAGTGCGGGTGCGGTCGGCATCCCGGTCCGCCGGTTGACCTTGGACAGCAGGCCGGAACAGGGCAACTGCCCGTCACGTGCCATCGAGAACAGCATCCGGCACGCCGCGGTCTGGACCGCCAGCGTCGCCACCACGACGGCGACCACCACATCGGCCAGCAGAACCCTGCCCAGGCCGTCACCCAGACTGCTGGTCAGGACGTAGCTCATGCCGTCGGTCGCGAGGTTCCCGTCCGTGAGACTCGGCGCGGCCAGCAGCCCGCCCAGGACCAGGAGCCCGCCGAGCAGGCCCGCCGCGCCGAGCGCGGACAGGATCGTGCGCGGGGCGGTCCGGAGGGGATCGCGGGTCTCCTCGCTCATCTCCCCGGCGCTGTCGAAGCCGATCATCACGTACGCGGCCGTGAACGAACCCACCAGCAGGGCGCCGAACACACCCGTCTCCGCGCCGCTTGTGTGAAAGGTGATGCCCGGACTGCGCTCGGAGTGCGTCAGAAGCAGTACCACGATCAGGACGGCACCGATGATCTCGGCCGTGACCCCGATCCGGTTGACCACCGACATCACGCGGTTGTCGATGACGTTCACCAGCGTCGTGAGGGCCAGCAGAATAGTCCCGAGGACCGCCGCGTTGGCCGCCCCGGTCCGCGACAGCGGTGCCGGGTCGCCGCCGAGGATCTGGAAACCGGACCAGATCGGGGGCATCACCATCTGGAGAGCCAGGGCCGCCGCGGCCACCACCACGACCTGACCGATGACCATGATCCAGCCTGCGAACCAGCCGAAGGTGAGATTGCTGAGCCGGGACGACCACTGGTAGATCGCACCCGAAATCGGGTAGCGGGCGGCGAGTTCGGCGAAACACGCGGCGACCAGCAGCTGTCCGGCCAGCACGGCCGGCCAGGTCCAGAAGAAGACCGGACCGCCGAAGGCGTAGCCGACCGCGAAGAACTGGAAGACCGTCGTCAGGACGGAGATGAACGAGAATCCGGCGGCGAAGGAGGCGTACCGGCCGAGGCTGCGGTGCAGTTCCTGTCGGTAGCCGAACTCCTGGAGGGAGGAGCCGGCTTCCGGGGCCGGGGGTACGGGCGGGTCGGGACGTAGGTCGGCGGGGGCGGTGGCGGCCATGGCTGGACCTGCTCTCAGGGGAGGGCGGACGGTTCCGGGAGCGCGGGGCAGTCGGCCGAAGCCGTATTCCTGTCGGACGATAGAAATTAGGGAGAGGGTGTTTCCGCCGGATGACGCGGTCGTGTCCGCACGGAGCCGAAGCGCTCACTCCGCCACGGGGCGCGCCCGCAGCCCGCAGGTGTCCAGCACTCGGGTGCGTGCGACGTGATGGGGGAGGCGCGGCGGCGTATTCCCAGCTCACCGGCGTCCCGCCGGACGGTGCGCGGTCGTGCGTCCTGTGTGCGGCGGTCACCGGTGCACGGGGCACGCGCCGGTTCCTCTTGCCGGTGCTAGCGCAGGCACGCTAGCGTGATGGTGTGCCCAAGACTCAGCTGAACGTTCGAGTGGACGAGGCCACCGCCGAAGCAGCGCGCCAGCGCGCGCTGCAGCGGGGGATGAGCGTGAACCGCTACATAGAGGAGCTCGTCAAACAGGATGCGGGCGAGGTGGGACACACCTTCGTCGAGGCCGCGGCCGACTTCATGAAGCAGTACGAGTCGGTGTTCGCCGAGGAGTTCGGCACGGAGCGCAAAGGCAGCCGTTGAACCTCCAGATCGACCTTTCCTGGCTGCTCATGGTCGCCGAGCACAAGACACCCGGTGATCCACAGGTCGTCGACTGGGGTGCGCTCGTCGCCGCGGTCGGCCGGCACGAGGCGGAGATCTTCGGCAGTCCCGTCTACAGCGATCCGCACTCCCGGGCCGCAGCCCTGCTGCAACTGCTTCTCCACGTACCGGCTCTGGAGCACTCCAACGCGATGTTCGCGTCCGCGGTCGCGTACGGCTACCTCGTCGCGTCGGGCCTGAAGGTCATCACGTCGCCCGAACAGGTCCGCGACCTGGCCCTGCTGGTGAAGGAGGGCAAGGCGGATGTCCGGGCCATCGCGGACGAACTGCGCCAGTGGACCCTGTGACCGGGCAGGCTGCTCCCACGCGCCGCGTACCTGAGTCCACGGCCGCGCGTCCGAGTGCGGGGCTGTGTGCCTGAGTCCCCGTGGCGGCGCGCCTGGGTCCACGGCCCCGTGCCTGGGTCCACGGCCGCGCGCCGGGTGCCTCAGTCCACGACCATGGGGCGCCGGGCGACCCCGAGCACGCAGGGTGAGGACGGCAGCTGCACACCCCGTTCCGGGATCCGCAGCCTGCGGTACGTCCCCAGCTCGAAGCCGGCAGCCTCGATCGCCGCGAGGGTGTCCCGCGCCGTGTGACAGCCCCCGAAGAGCAGCGGCCAGACGGTGCGGTCCACCGCGCGCTGAGCGGTCGACAGCGCCCGGCCTGACGCCAGCGTGTGCTCGAAGAAGCGCAGTTCACCGCCCGGCCGCAGCACCCGCTTGATCTCACCGAGGGCCCGGGGCAGATCCCGGACGGTGCACAGGACGAGCGAGGCCACGGCCGCGTCGAAGGCCTCGCTCTTGACCGGCAGGGCCTCGGCCGTGCCCGGCACCACATCGACCGGGACCTCCGCACGCAGGCCGGCGCGGGCCGCCAGTTGACGCAGGCTGCGCTCGGGTTCGATCGCCACCACCTCGGAGACGGACCCGGGGTAGTGCGCGAAATTGAGTCCGTTGCCCGCGCCGATCTCGATCACCCGGCCCGAGAGCCCGGACAGGAGCTCCTCCCGGTGGGCGGCGATGCCGCCCTTCAGATCGGCGGTCACGCTCATCCAGGCGTAGAACCGGGCGAAGACCGGGTGGTGCACCGCATCCCCTGGAATCTTCGTGTTGCGCAGGTGCGTGACGGACCTCGGCATGACGGACCTCCTCGAGGGACAGGTACGGCTACCTCGATTCTCCCCCGTGCGGGCCCGCTCAGCCGCTCAACGGCCGAACCCGTTCCCGCCGAGCTCCGGTGCCAGCCAACTCGCGGCCCGCGCACGGAAGTCGGCCGGAGGCAGAAATCCCGCCCCGGCCGGGACCGCGCCGAGCAGCGGGGCGCCCGCCACGACCGGAAGGTCGTCGAGATTGCAGCGGGCGGCCAGATCCGGTTCGGGCGGCATGCTGCCCACCACCACGCCGAGGCACTCGATGCCACGCGCCCGCAGTGCCTCGGCCGTGAGCGCCGTGGCGTTCAGGGTCCCCAGGCCCGCGGGTGCCACGACCAGCACGGGCGCTCCCATCAGTCGTGCGGCGTCCGCGAGGGTGGCACCCTCGTCGTCGAACCGGACCAGCAGTCCGCCCGCACCCTCGACGAGCACCAGATCGTGCTCCGTCGCCAGTTTCTGGGCGGCTTCGGCCACTTCGTACGGACGCACCGGTGCCATTCCGGCACGGCGCGCGGCCGTCGCAGGGGCCAGCGGCTCCGGGAAACGTGCCAGTTCGACCGCGGTCACATGGGCGCCCGCGAGCCGTGCCACCTCGGCGGCGTCCCCCGGCTCGCCGGGCGCCAGCCCGGTCTGGGCGGGCTTGAGAACCGCGACCCGGCGGCCCCGGAAGGCCGCGGCCACCGCGGCTGTCACGACCGTCTTGCCGATCTCGGTGCCCGTACCCGACACCACCAGAATCGTCATGTCACCCTTCCCGCGCT
Source organism: Streptomyces sp. NBC_00887 (assembly GCF_045207585.1). Lineage (NCBI taxonomy): Bacteria > Bacillati > Actinomycetota > Actinomycetes > Kitasatosporales > Streptomycetaceae > Streptomyces > Streptomyces sp. NBC_00887. The sequence continues at coordinate 1,101,743 of NZ_CP108788.1, read as the reverse complement.
GCCGCGCACACGGCCCGGCAGATCCGTGCCACATCGTCGTCGCCCGTCACATAGGGCGGCATGGTGTACACGAGGTCGCGGAACGGCCGCAGCCAGACGCCCTCGCGGACCGCGGCGCGTGTCGCGGCCGTCATGTCCACCTCGTGATCGAGCTGTACCACTCCGATCGCGCCCAGCACCCGTACGTCCCGGACACCAGGCAGACCGGAGGCCTCCGCGAGCCCGTGCCGCAGCCCTGCGCCGATCCGCTTCACCTCCTGCTCCCAGTCCTGGCCCAGCAGCAGATCGATGGAGGCCGAGGCCACTGACGCGGCGAGCGGATTGCCCATGAACGTCGGCCCGTGCGCCAGCACCGGCACATCTCCGCTCGAGATGCCCTCCGCCACACGTGAGGTGCACAGCGTGGCGGCCAGCGTCAGATAGCCGCCGGTCAGAGCCTTGCCGACACACATGACATCGGGGGAGACCCCGGCGTGCCCGGCTGCGAACAGCTGCCCCGTGCGGCCGAATCCCGTCGCGATCTCGTCGAACACGAGGAGTACGTCGTTCTCGTCGCACGCCTCGCGGAGCACCCGCAGGTACGCGGGCGAGTGGAACCGCATGCCGCCGGCACCCTGTACCACCGGTTCCACGATCACCGCCGCCAGTTCGTCGGCGTGGTCCGCGACGATCTCCCGCAGATGACGCACGTAGGCGTCGTCCGGCTCGGCGTCGAAGCCGTCCGGCGGAGCGTCCGCGAAGATCTGGCGCGGGAGGGCCCCCGACCACAGTTCGTGCATCCCGCCCTCGGGATCGCACACCGACATCGGCTGCCAGGTGTCCCCGTGGTAGCCCCCGCGCCATGTCAGCAGCCGGTGTTTGGCGGGCTGCCCGGCCGAGCGCCAGTACTGCAGGCACATCTTCACCGCGACCTCGACCGAAACCGATCCGGAGTCGGCGAGGAAGACGTGTTGCAGCGGTTCCGGAGTGATCTCCACCAGCCGGGTGGCGAGCCGGACGGCGGGCTCGTGGGTGAGCCCGCCGAACATCACATGGCTCATCCGGTCCAGCTGGCCGCGTGCGGCCTCGTTGAGAACCGGATGGTTGTAGCCGTGCACCGCCGACCACCACGAGGACATGCCGTCCACCAGCTCGCGGTGCCCTTCGGCGGGTTCCGCGAGCCGGAGCCGCACACCGGACGCGGACTCCACGACCAGCGGCTCCTGACGGCCCGGCATCGGACCGTAGGGGTGCCAGACGTGGGCCCGGTCCAGGGCGCGCAGCCGTCCGGGCGCGAGCGGTTCACGCATTGGGCGCGAGGTCCGTCCCGGCACCGCGGCGTCGGACCGCCACCAGATCCGTCCGTGCCGCAGGGACCTCGGCGTCCTCCGCGGCCGCCTCGGGAGCGTCACCGCAGGGTGCGCAGCCGCCGTCGTGCGAACCACAGCCGCCGCCCACCTGGGCGCGGTGCTCGGGAAGCGTCGTCGTGCCCGCACCCTCCACCTCGAAACCGGCGTCCGCGATCATGTCGAGGTCGGTCTGGCCCGCCTGGCCCTCACTGGTCAGATAGTCGCCCAGGAAGATCGAGTTGACCAGGTTCAGGGCGAGCGGCTGCATCGAGCGCAGATGGACCTCGCGCCCGCCGGCGAGACGTACCTCGACGTCCGGGCAGACGAAACGGACCATCGCCAGAATGCGCAGGCACCGCTGAGGGGTGAGGTGCCAGTCCTTGGCGAGCGGGGTCCCCTCCATCGGAATCAGGAAGTTCACCGGCACCGAGTCCGGGTTCAGCTCGCGCAGCGAGAAGACGACGTCCACCAGGTCGGCGTCGGTCTCGCCCATGCCCGCGATCAGCCCGGAGCACGCCGAAAGGCCCGCGGCCTGGGCCTGCTGCACGGTATCCACCCGGTCGGCGTACGTGTGGGTCGTCGTGATGTCCCCGTACGTCCCCTCCGAGGTGTTGAGATTGTGGTTGTACGCATCGGCTCCCGCGGACCTGAGACGGTCCGCCTGCCCCTCGGACAGCAGACCGAGGCAGGCGCACACCTCGACGTCCTCGTGCTGCTCCTTGATCGCCTCGATGGTCTTCGACACCCGGTCGACGTCCCGGTCCGTCGGCCCTCGGCCGCTCGCCACCAGGCACACGCGCTTCGCGCCACCGGCGACCCCGGCGGTCGCGGCCTTCGTCGCCTCGTCCGGCTTCAGCCAGGTGTACTTGAGGATCTCCGCCTTGGAGCCGAGCCGCTGCGAGCAGTACGAGCAGTCCTCGGGGCAGAGCCCGGACTTGAGGTTGACCAGATAGTTCAGTTTCACGCGCCGCCCGAACCACTGGCGGCGCACCTTTCCGGCCGCGGCCACCACGTCGAGCAGTTCGTCGTCGGAGGTCGCCAGTACGGCGAGCGCTTCTTCACGGGTCGGCAGTTCGCGCCGCAGCCCCTTGTCCACCAGCGTGTTCAGCAGGTCCATGGACCTGATCCTTACGTACGGCACGGCCTCCGGCCAAGGAGGAACCGGACAGGAGAGGCGGCCAAGGGTGTGTGTATTGCCACATCCTGACCTGCTGCGCACCGGGCTAGGGTCTGTGAGCTGCCTACAAAAGGGACCCTCCCATGCCCTTCGCCCCGTTCGACTGGATCGATGACGAGGCCCGTCGCCGTGCCGCCGCCGGACTCGTCCGGACCCTGCGCCCCCGGCCCGCCGAAGCGGAACTGCTGGACCTCGCGAGCAACGACTATCTCGGCCTCACCCGGCACCCCGAAGTCACCGCCGCGGCGGCGGACGCGGCCCGGCGCTGGGGGGCCGGCGCCACGGGCTCACGGCTGGTCACCGGGTCCACCGCGCTGCACGCCGAACTCGAACGCGCGCTCGCGGACTTCTGCGGGTTCGAAGCCGCCCTGGTGCTCTCGTCCGGCTATGCGGCCAACCTCGCCGCTCTCACCGCACTGACCGGACACGGCTCGCTGATCGTGTCCGACGCGGGCAACCACGCCTCGATCGTCGACGGGTGCAGGCTCTCGCGGGCCGCCACGGCGGTCGTGCCGCACGCGGACCCCGACGCCGTGCGCAAGGCGCTCCAGGCGCACGACGGACGTGCGCTGGCCGTCTCGGACTCCGTCTTCTCGGTGGACGGCGATGCCGCGCCGCTGGCGGAGCTCGCCACTGTCTGCCGCGCCGAGGGCGCGGCACTCCTCGTGGACGACGCGCACGGCCTGGGCGTGCTGGGCGAGGGCGGGCGTGGAGCGCTCGCCGCCGCCGGGCTGGCCGGCGGCGAAGGTGTCGTCGCCACGCTCACCCTCTCCAAATCCCTGGGCAGTCAGGGTGGAGCGGTCCTCGGCCCCGCCCGTGTCATCGACCATCTGGTCAACACGGCCCGCACGTTCATCTTCGACACCGGTCTCGCGCCGGCGGCGGCAGGCTCGGCCCTGGGTGCTCTGCGGCTGCTCCGCCGCGAACCGGAACGGGCGGCCAGGGCCCGGGAGGTCGCCGGCGACCTGTACGGCCGGCTGACCGCGGCAGGTCTGACAGCGGTGCGCCCCGACGCGGCGGTCGTCTCCGTCCGCGCGCCGTCCGCGGAGGCGGCGGTGCGCTGGGCGGCGGACTGCCGCACGGCCGGTCTCGCGGTCGGGTGCTTCCGGCCCCCGTCGGTACCGGACGGGATCTCCAGGCTGCGGCTGACCGCACGGGCCGACCTCAGCCGTGAGCAGATCGCGACCGCGGTGGCCACGATCGTGGCATCGGCACCCTCCGGGGTCAGCTGACCCGGCGGTCACCCAGCCCGCCGACGAAGGAGGTCCAGGCCGTCGCCGAGAAGCGCAGCGGCGGCAGGTCCACGTCCTTGGAGTCGCGTACGGCGAGCTGCCCAGCGCCGAGCCGGGCAGCTTCCACGCAGTTGTTCATCCCGGTGCTGCGGCTGCTGCGGCGCCACCGCGGTGCGTGCGCTTCGAGACGGTGCTGTGCGAGACGGTCGGACATCGTGCCCCCCTCGGGCAGTCTGTAGGTCCGGTCAGTCGCCGCGGCTGACTGCGGCGATGAGGTCCAGCGATCGCTCCGGCGACAGCGCGTGAGCCTGCATCGTGCGGAAGGCCGAGCTGTACGCCTCGAGGTCTTCTCTCCGCTCCAGATAGAGACTACTCGTCAAATGGTCAAGAACGACCACATCCAGATCAGAAATGTTCGGGAAGGAGAAGATAACGAAAGGTCCCGTGAGGCCGATATAGCTGCCGGCCTCGAAAGGCAGTAACTGCAGTTGCACGTGCGGTAGTTGAGCTGCGTGGGCCAGATGGTCCAGCTGCTCCCTCATCACCTGGGGGCCGCCGACTCCGCGCCGCAGCACGGCTTCGTCGAGCACGACGCTCAACTCCAGCGGGCGCTGCGCGTACAGCACCCCTTGGCGGGCGAGCCGGACCTCCACCAGGGAGTCCAGCTGTCCGGGCGGCAGCCCGTCCAGCGAGGACCGGGTCACCGCCCGTGCGTAGCCCGCGGTCTGGAGCAGCCCCGGGACCACCGAGGTCTCCAGCGTGCGGGCGGCTCCCGCCTGGGACTCCAGGCTGATGAAGTCGCGGTACTGGGGTGGGATGAGGCCCCGGTAGGCATGCCACCACCCTGTGCCCCCACCGCCCGCCGAGCCCGCGAGCACCTCCAGGAGGGACCGGAGGTGAACGTCGTCCACGTCGTAGGCGTCCAGCAACCGGGTCACATCGCCCGGAGTCACTCCGCTCGCACCCGTCTCGATCCGGCTCACCTTCGACTGGTGCCAGCCCAGCAGACGGGCTGCCTCCCGGCTGGTGAGTCCCGTGGTGTGGCGCAGACTCCGCAGCTCCTCCCCGAGCTTGCGTCGGCGTACCGCTGGGCCGTGCCGCATGCCGGCCTCCTTCCGCTCTGCGGGGAGCCGGCCCGTACCGGGTCCGGCTCGGAAGGGGGCCAGTGTTGCGCCCGTATACGGCTTCCGGGGCAGAGTTCACCGTATTGGGCGACAGATATATGCATATCTTGATGGATTGCCGTTACAGAGGGCGGCATCAGTGGCAATCTGGCGCGAAGCACAATCCAGGCCGATCGCAGGTCGGTCAGGGCGGGAAAGGGACGGCGTCGCCATGGCAGACCATCAAGAAGCAACCGCCACTCTGCCGAGCGACCCGGTCTCGGTCTCCCGGGCACGGAGGTACGTGGCCGGCGTTCTCGCCGGCTGGGGCCTCCCCGACGGGACCGACGCCGCCGACACGATCCGGCTGATCGTCTCGGAGCTCGCCACCAACGCCGTCCAGCACACCTTCGGGCAGTCGCCCACCTTCACGGTGGACCTCCGCCTCGACCGGGACGTCGAACTCTATCTGGGAGTGACGGACAGTCACCCCCGCTGGCCCCAACGGCTACCCGCCGCAGTCCAGCAGGACAACGGCCGCGGGATGGTGATCATCAGGGCCCTCGCCAAGGAATGCGGCGGCCGGCTGAGCGTCAGCCCCACCCCGGACGGCGGCAAGACCGTGTCGATCGCGCTTCCCTGGGTCGTGCCCGCTCAGGCCTGACGTCACCGCGCCCCCGTGGCGCGGCCGAAGCCGCTGCGCAGCAGAGCCCTGAGTGTCGCGGCCGCGGCCGTCGACCGGTCACCGCGGTGCACCACGGAGATCGTCCGGCGGAAGGCGGAGGGGTCGAGGCGCCGCACGGCGAGTGGCGTCGGAGACATCGACGCGACCATCTCGGGCACCACCGCCACGCCTACACCCGCGCTGACCAGTGCGCACACCAGCGCGTAGCCGGGGGACTCGCACACCACGGCCGGCGTCGCCCCGGCGTCGGCCAGCGCGCGCTCCACCCCCTGTCGGGGTGGATGCGCGGGTGCGCTGCTGATCAGCGGACGGCCCGCCAGCTCGGTCACCGGGAGCCGGCCGCTGCCCTCGGACAGCGCCTGCCCCACGGCTGTGATCAGTACGAGCTCCTCGACCAGCAGAGGCTCGGCGTACACCCCGGAGGGCAGCGGATCGGCGACAGCCGGTTCGTACGCATGGGTCAGCGCCAGATCCACGTCGCCCGCGGCCACGGCTGCGACCCCGCCGGGCGGCTCGTAGTCCGTCACGGTGAGTTCCACGTCCGGGTGGGCGCGGCGGAACGCACTGAGCACCGGCGGCAGCAGATGAATACCGGCCGTGGTGAAGGTGCCGACCCGCAGCCGCCCTCCCGACAGCCCCGCGAGCCGGGCCAGCTCGTGCCGCGCCTGGTCCATCTCGTCCAGGACCCGTCGGGCACGCCCGGCCAGTAGCTCACCGGCAGCCGTCAGGCGGGCCCCGCGATGGTGGCGCACCAGCAGCGCGGCCCCGGACTCCCGCTCCAGTTTCGCGAGCTGCTGGGAGAGGGCGGGCGCGGTGTAGCCGAGCCTCGCGGCCGCCTTCGTGATCGAACCGGCCTCGGCGACCGCCACCAGTGCGGCCAGCCGCGTCGGATCGTACATAAAGCATTCCTTTTGGCAGACCCAGAAGATTGCAAGTACACGCTAAAGGGCCGGCCGGGTCAGGGTGTACCCATGGACGCACAACTTCTCGCCTTCGTCCCGGTCGCCGCGGGAATGGTCGCCCTGCCCGGCGCGGACTTCACCGTGGTCGTACGCAACGCCCTCGCCTCGCGCCGGTCAGGGATGGCTGCGGCGGTGGGTGTCGCCGGGGGGCTGCTCGTGCACACCGCGCTGGCCGTCGCCGGACTCGCGGCGGTGCTGGTGGCGGTGCCCGTCCTGTTCCGCACCGTGCAGCTGCTCGGTGGCGCCTATGTGCTCCACCTGGGGGTGAGCGCCCTGTACGCGGTCCGGCGGCGGGCGGTTGCGGGCGCCTCCGCACCGGATGAGGCGCCCGCAACCGAACGGGGGCCGGTACGGGCACTGCGCCAGGGCTTCCTGACCAACGCCCTGAACCCGAAGGCGCCTGTGCTCTTCCTCAGCCTGCTGCCCCAGTTCGTCCCCGAGGGGCAGCCGCCGCTTCCCAGAACCCTGCTGCTGGCGGCCGTGGTCGTGGTGCTGGCCCTCCTCTGGTTCCCGGCCGTGGCCCTGCTGGTGGACCGCCTCGGCCGTTGGCTGCGCCGGCCGCGTACCGCCCGCGCGATCGAGGGCGGCAGCGGCGCGGCGCTCACCGCGCTGGGGCTCGTGCTGGTGACCGGGCCCCTGCTGCACTGACTCGGCAGGACCGGCCTCCTGCGGGGCTGGCAGGGACGGCCGGCGGCGGTGTCAGCCGGGGGCAGCCGTCAGCGGACCCGCCCGTACCAGATGCTCTTCGACCAGATCCGTTCCAGCCGGACCACCGCCCCGGTCTTCGGCGAGTGCCAGATCTTGCCGCCGCCGGCGTAGATGCCCACGTGGTAGACGCTCCGGCCCGCGTGGAAGAAGACCAGGTCGCCGCGCCGCCGTTGCGACGAGGAGATGTGGCGGGTCTTGTTGTACTGCTGCTGGGCCGTGCGGGGGAGCTTCTTGCCCGCCTTCTTGAACGCGTAGAGCGTGAGGCCCGAACAGTCGAAGCGGTGGGGGCCGCTGGCGCCGTGCCTGTAGGGCGCTCCCTTCTTCGAGGCGGCGATGTCGAGCGCCCTCGTCGAGTGGGTAGCGGCCCCGGCCTCGTTGACGAGGCCGGGGGCGAGCATGGTGGTACCTACAGCGAATGTGAGAACCGAGGCCGTACCGACCCGGGCGAAAAGAGACGGGACATGAACCTGCGCAGTCATGCGCAACCCTTCGTCAGCCGCCTGTGAAGGATGACCTGTCGGGTTCGGGCTGGCGAAGTTGCCCGGCCGCACTTGGCGGCTTCACCCCGAGGGTCGAAGGGATATCCCGTCGACCCGTTGTGCTCGGGTCCTCCACTCCTGCCGATCCACTTCTGTCGACCAGGCATCCGGACAGCGGCAGGACTCGGCGTCCGCCCGGACCGCCCCGTCGCGGTGGCGGGGGCTTGTCGTCTCAGGGATCTTTACTCACGGGCTGCCGGATTTCCGCGGTGAAGGTTGTTTTGTGAGAGTCATCACGACTGATCCGTTCGGGTGGACGGGGCGGGACCGAAGCTGAGGCGACGCTGTGTGACCGGCCTCGTACCAGCAGCGGAACGGTGAATTCCACTCAGTGTCCGCGCGCACTGCGCAAGTTGAGCTGTCCCCCGTGAGGGGGATGGTCTACGCCGAACGGGTGAGTAAAATTGATCTGCGCATCGGGCGTGTCCGGCTTCGGGGGCATCGGTGCAGCCGTTGACGGAACTGTTCGAAGATCTGGCGGCTCGGGGCAGCCGAGGGTTCCGTAGCCCGGGTGTTCGACGGTGGCGGTGAGCGAGGCGCGTGCACCCCTCGGCGGGAGACGGGCCGGTGACCGTCCTTCCGCAATTCGAGGACGTCTACGGGCGTGCCAGCCCGTGGCGGTCGGCCCAGACGTTGATCGCCCCGGCCAGGTCCGCGGGGCGGTCCTCCGGGGAGTGGTGGCCGGCCGGCCCGTGGCGGGAGACCTCCAGACCCGCGATGTTCTCCTCGCACCAGGCGACTGCCCCCTGGTCGGTCATCGCGCCCGGACCGGGATCGAACGAGGCGAGCAGCTTGGGGACTTCGGGACTGGCGGCCAGCCAGGCGTCGTAGCGTTCGATGCGGGCCACGACGTCGGCGGGTTCGGAGTCCAGCGGCATCATGCGCGTCCACGCCAGGATCGGGCGGCGGCTGTGCGGGGTCGGGAAGGGGCGGCGGTAGACCTCGAGATCGGCCGGATCCAGTGGGGTGGCGAGCGTGCCCGGGAGCCCGTCGATGAACAGCGACTTCTCCAGGATCATCTCCTCGCCCACCCCCGGGGTGCGCAGAAGAGTAAACAACTCCCTTCCGGCCGACGGGAATTCGTCGCCGACCAGCGGTTTGATGATCGCCTCGGTGAAGGCGAGGCCACGCACGCTGTCCGGGAGGCGGGCTGCGCGGTCGAAGGCGAGCGCTCCGCCCCAGTCATGGCCGACGAGGACAGCCTCGGCAAGGCCGAGGGCGTCGAACCAGGCGTCGAGGTAGCGGGCGTGGTCGTCGAAGGAATAGGCGAGGTCGGGCTTGCCGGAGTCGCCCATGCCGATGAGGTCGGGGGCCAGGAGACGGCGGCCGGGCGCGGCCACGCCCGGCAGGACGTTCCGCCACAGGTGCGAGGAGGTGGGGTTGCCGTGGAGGAAGACGAACGGCAGGCCGTCGGGGTCGCCGGACTCGCGGTAGTGAAGGGCGGAATCGAGGACGGGAAGGGTGGGCATCGCGGTGTCACTTCGCTTTCTGTGCGGGAGATTCAGAGATTGAGGCTCTGGACGCGGTCGACGGCCATCTCGACGACGACCAGGTCCGGCGGGGCGGGCGAGGCCGTGCGGTAGCGGTCGGTGTAGCGGCGAACGGCCTCGGCCAGGCGGGCGGGGTCGTCGGTGACGGCGGCCCGGCCTTCGAGAGTGAGCCAGCGGAAGCCGTCCGCCTGGCAGAGCGCGACACGGGCCGCAGCGCCACCTGCCGCCACGTTCCGGGCCTTGCGGGCTCCCGCCCGGGTGGTCACCCGGACGAGACCGGCGGACGCGTCGAAGGTGAAGCGGACGGGCGTGGCGTGCGGTGTCCCGTCCGGGCGGAGGGTGGTCAGCGCGGCCGTGTGGGGCAGAGCGAGGAACGCCCTTGCGGCGGCCGGCAGTCCGGCAGTCGCCCGGCTCACCTCTTCTTCACGCCCTCGTTCCAGATCAGCTTGGCGATGTTCGGTCTCACGGCAGTGGTGATGACCCCCATGGCCGTACGGACGTACCGCCGCTCCTCCAGCTCGCGCAGCATGCTCGCGGCGAGGTCGGCACGAGCGGTGAAGACGCCGTCGGCGCTGGTCTCGGCGGTGTGGTAGCGGGTGACGGCGGGGTGCTCGAAGAGGCCCGAGGGGCGGACGAGCGTCCAGTCGAGGTCGGTACGACCGATCACGGCCTCCATGCGGCGCATGTCCTCGTGCAGGGTGCGGCCGAGGCGCCGGTTGACGAGCGGGTCGAGCACATGGTTGAAGAAGTGGGCGCCGGTGGGCCGCCAGTCGGGGTCGGCGATGCTGGAGCTCACGGTGAGCAGCCGTTCGACACCGTGCCGGGCCATGGCCCGGGTGAGGGCGGTGGCGCTTGCCGAGTACGTGGTGATGTTCTCTTTGGAGAAGCGTGCGCCCAGCGCGGAGAGGACGGCGTCCGTCCCGCCGATCACGGCGTCGACGGCCTCCGGGTCGGTGGCATCGGCGACTGCCACGGTGAGGCCCGGCCGTGCGGGGAGGGAACCCGGGCGGCGGGTCACGGCGACGACCTCGTGGCCGGCCGCGAGGGCTTGTTCGGTGAGGTGGCGCCCGGTCGGTCCGTTGGCGCCGAAGACTGCGATACGCATGGTGTGGGCCATCCCTTGGTGTGGCTTCCGGAACGCCCTTGACTGTGCCGACCGCGAAACGCAGGCTCAACGCTGATGAATAACGCCGCCCCCGCCTCCGTCCGCACCCGAGGCCGCCCCCGCGGCAACCCGCCCACCCGCGAGTCGATCGTCTCGGCGGCTCGTGAACTGTTCCTGGAACGCGGCTACCGGCTCACCACCCTGCGCGCGGTCGCCGGGGCCGCCGGCGTCGACCCGGCGCTGATCGCGTACCACTTCGGCTCGAAGAAGGGCCTGTTCGCGGACGTGATGCAGTTCCAGTGCGCCAACGCGCTTGCGGTGGACGATGTCCTCGGCGGCGATACGGCAACCCTCCCCGACCGTCTGATCGACGCCGTGACGGACCTGTGGGAGGACGCTGACTTCCGGCAGCTCACCATCCGGGGCGAGGAGGCGGCCGAGGTGATCCGCGAATACCTGGAACGCGAGCTGTTGGCCCGGCTTGTTGAATTTCTCGGCGGACGCGACGCGACCGCCCGCGCCACGGCTGTGGTGACGGTTCTGGGCGGCCTCATCTACACGCGCTACCTCAACCCCCTTCCCACCCCCGCCGCACTCACCCCGTCCGAGACCCGCCGCGTCCTCACGCCGGCACTGCGCGCCGCGCTGGCCCCGAGGTCGCGCACGGCGGCGGCCGGAACGGACCGTCGCGGCTCGCCTCCCGCCGGAGGAGACGCCATGAAACGGCGTCAGGACGACTTCACGGCAAGGGAGACGGCCTGAGGAGCGGTCAACCCTCCGAAGCGGGAGGCACGGTGACCCGCTCGGCGCGCCGCTCACCGTCCAGCACCCTCAACGCCCGTGCCAGCGTGCCCGCATGGATCTGGGACTCGCCCCGCTCATGCATCAGCGCGAGGGCGTCGCGCAGGGCGGTCGCCCGTGAGGCCAGCGCCTGGGCGGCCCGGAGCGCTGCGTAGGTGTCGCTGCCGCGGGCGGGGTTGATCCGGCCGACCTGGTCGAGCACCTCCAGGTAGCAGTCGATGAACTCTCCCTCGGCGCGGGTCAGCGCGGGGAGCGGCGGAAGCTGGGGAGAGAGCAACGGGGATCACCTCGCGGGGTGTGGCGGCCGGTGCGGTGTGCGGTTCTCCGTGATGTGGTCGACCAGCCCGTACGCCTTGGCGGCCGGGGCGTCGAGGATGGTGTCCCGCTCGAGGTCGGTGCCGATGTCCTGTGCGGAACGCCCCGTGTGGCGGGCCAGCATCGCGGTGAGCGACTCTCGCTCACGCATCAGCTCGCGCGCCTTGATCTCGAGGTCGGAGGGCTGGCCCTGCACCGGCTCGTCGAGAGCCGGCTGCTGAATGACTACCCGGGCGCCGGGCAGGGCATGTCGGCGGCCGGGTGCGCCGGCTGCGAGCAGAGCGGCGGCGTAGGAGCCCGCCTGGCCGAGGCAGAAGGTCTCCACCTCGCAGATCAGGTACTGCATGGTGTCGTAGACCGCAGCCATGGCGTTGAACGAGCCGCCGGGCGAGTTGATGTAGAGGGAGACCGGCCGGTCGGGCCCGGAGTACTCCAGGTACATGAACTGCGCGATGAGGTCGGTGGCCGCGGTGTCGTCGATGGGCGTGCCGAGAAAGACGATCCGCTCGGCGAGCAGCTTCGAGTACGGATCCAGAGTCCGGGTGCCGGTCGCGGTGCGTTCGGTGAACTCGGGCAGTACATGGCGGGCGGCAGGACGGTGCACGGCGTTGCCTCTTCCTTCGAGTCCGTAAAAAATGTACAGGACGTACAGAAGCTTCGATGGGAACTATGGCTCAGGGGTCCAGGGGGAAGCAACAGGGCCGAGGCTGTTTCGCTCTCGGCGAGGGACGAAACCTGATAACCCATCACATCGGGGGCCGAGGAGGCTCGCGTTCGTGCAACCTCGACGCCGACAGGGGGCTGTGGGCGACACGCTGAGCATTCCTGGAGGGCACCGCTGTCCGCCGTACGCCGGGTGAACCTGGGGGCGTAGGGACTCCACAGGAAAGGTCGGTTCCATGTCCGAGAGTGATGCCACCACCGTCTGTACGAAGTGCGGCGGCACCATCGCCGTCTCTCCGGCCCGCCACGACCAGGCCGCACGTGTCCGCCACGTCGACGCCCCTGGCCGGCCCGAGAAGTGCCCTGGCTGGAGGGTGCTCGACAGGCGCGCGGTCTGCGGGCCCGGCGCCGCGACAGGGCCGGCGTCGACTGCCTTCGGCCCGTCGGCAGAGCGAGGGGTGCACGTTGACGTGTACCCCTCGCCTGAGGGTGCGCTGCCGTTACCGGCTCGGCTTCCGGTCAATGTCCAGGAGCGGCGGCGCCCTGCTTCGAGTTCCCCAGGAGGGTGCCGCCTGTTCGATCCTCCATCGGGAAGAACTCGGCCCTCGCATCCGTTCTCCACCCGAGCAGTGGACAACAGGGGTTGCGGGACAGAAGGGTGAGGCAGTGTCAGTAGCGTTCAACGAGGAGACGCGGAAGCTTCTGGACGGGAGGAACTTCGCCACCGTCGCGACGCTGAACCGGGACGGAGGGCCGCAGACCTCGGTGGTCTGGATGGCGAGGGACGGAGACGCGGTGCTGTTCTCCACCACGGCCGGGCGGCAGAAGGCGCGAAACCTCACCCGGGACCCACGGGTCAGCCTCACCGTCTACGACATCGAGAACCCGTACCACTCGGTGGACATCCGTGGCACCGTCGAATTGATCGAGGACCGGGAAAAGTCACTTCCGCGCGAGCTCTCGCAGAAGTACCTCGGAGAGGACCCGCCCGCCGAGTCGGACGATGTCCTGCGGCTGATCGTCCGGGTGACTCCGCAGAGGATCTCCGGTTTCTCTGTCTGAGGCCGACAACTCCTGGACCGGAAGAACGTCGCTCGGGACGAGGCCCTCGCCGTCGACCTCGGGCGGAATGGATGCCGACAGGAGCTGGGCTTCTCCGCTGCCGCACGGACTCCGTGACGGTGAGATACGCGCCTTAAGCTGGGGACCATGGCCTACGAGATTCCGGTGACGCAAGCCCGAGCAGAGCTCGCCGAACTGATCAACCGCGTTGTCTACGGTGGTGAGCGAGTGGTCGTGACACGGCACGGCAAGCCGCTCGTGGCCCTGGTGTCGGCGGCTGACCTGCAGCGACTCGAGAGTGACGAGGTCGCGGCCGAGGCCGAGGAGCAGATCGTTCGTACGGTGTCCTCGATCGGCTCCATCACATCCGCTCCCGGCGAACGCCGCCGTTTCGGTATCGCCGCGGAGCACCGCGGCCACGACGACCGGGACGACTGACTCCGGGCACGACGACAAGAGCCGCGCACCCCCGTCCGCTACGGCGGGGGTGCGCGGCGGTTCCGGTGCGGAGTCGCTCAGCCCGCGAGGGCGGGTGCGGGGTCGCGCTCGGAGGATTCGATCTGGTCGGGGTTCCCCGGGCGGGCGCGGCCGCCGATCAGGACGGCGGTGAGGCCGAGCACCGCCCAGATCGCCAGGGTCGCCATGGCCCCGCCGGCCGCACTTCCGTCGAAGAACGCCACGGATCGCAGGAGTGATCCGCCCGCGCCCGGCGGCAGCCACTGGCCGATCATGCCGACCGGTTCGGGGAGCAGTTCGGGGGCGCTGGTGATCCCGGAGAACGGATTGCCCAGCAGCACCATCAGCAGCGCCCCCAGACCGATGCCCGGCGTGCCGATCAGGGCGGCGAGCCCCGCCACGGCCGCACCGATCGCCACCACGGTCAGTCCGATGGTGCCGGCCTCGGCCCACCAGTCGCCCGTGATCACGCCGAGCCAGCTGTGTGCCACGGCCGTGGCGGCGACACCCACCAGGACTGCCGCGCCGGTCAGCGTCACGGCGGCACGGGCGCCGCGCAGCTTCATGAGGGTCACCACCGCCCCGGAAGCGACTCCGGCCAGGGCCAACGGCAGGATGCTCGCGCCGAGCACGCTGCCCCGGGGATCGGCTCCGGGCGCGGCGACGACGTCGGTGACCGGTACCTCGCTGCCCGCAGGGGCCGCAGCGGTGACCGCTTCGCGCAGCAGCTGGGAGACGGCCGGGCTCGCCGCCGACGCGGTGAGCAGCTGCGGGCCCTTCTCCGTGGCCACGACGGCGCCGTATACGACCCGGTCCTCGATGGCGGCGCGGGCGGCGGGTGCGTCGTCGTAGCGGTGGATCTCGAACGCACCCTCGCGCCGCTCGAGCTGCTCCTGCAGCCGGTCGGCCGCCGGTGCGGTGCCCGCGATGCCCACGGGCAGGTCCCGAGGTGCCGTCCGGGCGGCGGGCCACGAGAAGGCCCAGAGCGCGAGCGTCACCACCAGAGGGACGAGCAGGATGACCGCCACCGCGCGGCGGTTCTGTCCGGGCATGACGAGTGCCTCGATTCAAAGAGAAGGATCGTTCGTTTTATGCTCATCCCACTGTCCTTCCGGCTCGGCACCTTGTCAAGAAGGAACGTTCGTTTTAGGTTGGGTCCATGGCCCGTGTATCCCAGGAACACCTCGACGCCCGCCGCCGGCAGATCCTCGACGGCGCCGCACGCGCCTTCGCCCGCGACGGCTTCCACGGCACCTCGATGCAGGACGTCCTGAAGGAGGTCGGGCTGTCGGCGGGGGCGGTCTACCGCTACTTCAGCGGCAAGGAGGACCTGATCGCGGCCATCGCGGGGGAGGCGGTCGGTGGAGTCCGTCAGGCCTTCGAGCGGGCCTCCCGGGACAGTCCGCCGCCCACTCCCGATGTCCTGATCGGCCGTGTGGTGCGCACGCTTTTCGGTGACGGGACGGACAGGGCGGGCGGGCTGGACCGCAGGGCCTACGCCGGGCTGATCGTCCAGGTGTGGTCCGAGACCCTGCGCAGTGAGCGGCTGGCGGACACCCTGGGTGAGGCCTATGCGGGTCTGCGTGTGGCCTGGGCGGAACTGGTCGGCGTGTACCGCGCGGCCGGAATGCTCACCGCCGAGGTGCCGGACGAGCACGTCGCCCGCACGCTGATCGCCGTCGCCCAGGGGTACATCGCCCAGCTGGCCATGTTCGGCGACGTCGGCCCGGAAGTCCTCGAAAGCGGCCTGCGCGGGCTGATGTCCATGGATCTGCAAAAGATCAGTTAACGCGCCGGAAAAACTTCCGCCCTAACGTGCAATACCTGGCCGCGCGATCCGCTTCATCGTTCAACAGAGTGTTGAACGGGGATAGGGTCCCGCTGCGCCCGGGCCGGTCCCGGGCGGAAGACGAAGAGGTGGAAGCGTGCAACTGACTCCGCACGAACAGGAACGCCTGCTCATCCATGTGGCGGCCGATGTCGCCGAGAAGCGCAGGGCGCGCGGGCTGCGGCTGAATCACCCCGAGGCGATCGCTCTGATCACCTCCCACCTCCTGGAGGGCGCGCGCGACGGCCGGACCGTCGCCGAACTGATGGCCTCCGGCAGGAAGGTGCTCACCCGCGAGGACGTCATGGACGGCATCCCCGAGATGATTCACGACGTCCAGGTCGAAGCCACCTTCCCGGACGGCACCAAGCTCGTCACCGTCCACGATCCGATCGTCTGACGGGGGAGCGGCCGGATGATTCCCGGAGAGATCCTGTACGCGGAAGGCACGGTGCGGCTCAACGAGGGGCGCCCCGTCACCCGCATCACCGTCCTCAACGCTGCCGACCGGCCCGTCCAGGTCGGCTCGCACTACCACTTCGCCGAGGCCAACCCCGGTCTGGACTTCGACCGCCGGGCAGCGCACGGGCTGCGGCTGAACATCGCAGCGGGTACCGCCGTGCGCTTCGAGCCCGGTGTCCCGGTCGACGTCGAACTCGTCCCGCTCGCAGGCCTGCGCACCGTCCCCGGGCTGCGCGGCGAAACCGGAGGTTCCCTCGATGCCTGAGCTCAGCCGCGCCGTGTACGCCGATCTGTTCGGGCCGACCACAGGCGACCATATCCGGCTCGCCGACACCGATCTCGTCGTCGAGATCGAGGAGGACCGCTCGGGCGGCCCCGGGAGGGCCGGTGACGAGGCGGTGTTCGGTGGCGGCAAGGTGATCCGCGAATCGATGGGCCAGGCGCGCACCACCCGCGCCGAGGGAGCACCCGACACGGTCATCACGGGCGCCGTCATCATCGACCACTGGGGCATCGTCAAAGCCGACATCGGTATCCGCGACGGCCGGATCACCGGCATCGGCAAGGCCGGCAACCCCGACACGATGGACGGCGTCCACCCTGATCTGGTCATCGGTCCCGAGACCGAAATCATCGCGGGCAACGGCAAGTTCATCACCGCGGGTGCCATCGACGCGCACGTCCACTTCATCTCCCCGACCCTCGTCGACCAGGCGCTCTCCTCCGGCATCACCACGCTCGTCGGTGGTGGCACGGGCCCGGCGGAAGGGACCAAGGCCACCACGATCACCCCGGGGCCCTGGCACCTCGCCCGGATGTTCGAGGCCCTGGAGGGCTATCCCGTCAACATCGGCCTGCTCGGCAAGGGCAACACGATGTCCCGCGAGGCCATGCACTCCCAGCTGCGCGCCGGAGCGCTGGGGTTCAAGATCCATGAGGACTGGGGCGCCACCCCCGCCGTCATCGACGCCTGTCTGAGCGTCTGCGAGGAGACAGGCGCGCAACTGGCCATCCACACGGACACGCTCAACGAGGCCGGATTCGTCGCCGACACCCTCGCCGCCATCGCCGGGCGCTCCATTCACGCGTACCACACCGAGGGCGCGGGCGGCGGGCACGCCCCCGACATCATCAGCGTGGTCTCGGAGCCGTACGTCCTGCCCAGCTCCACCAATCCGACCCGGCCGCACACCGTCAACACGATCGAGGAACACCTCGACATGCTGATGGTCTGTCATCACCTCAACCCCGCCGTGCCGGAGGACCTGGCCTTCGCCGAGTCCCGGATCCGGCCCTCGACCATCGCGGCCGAGGACATCCTCCACGACCTCGGCGCCATCTCGATCATCTCCTCCGACTCCCAGGCGATGGGACGGATCGGCGAGGTGATCCTGCGTACCTGGCAGACGGCCCACGTGATGAAGCGGCGACGCGGTTCCCTGGCGGGCGACGGGGCCGCCGACAACCACCGGGCTCGTCGCTATGTCGCCAAATACACGATCAACCCGGCAGTCGCCCAGGGCCTGGACCGGGAGATCGGCTCGGTCGAGACGGGGAAGCTCGCCGACCTCGTGCTGTGGGACCCGGCTTTCTTCGGCGTCAAGCCGCAGACCGTGATCAAGGGCGGTCAGATCGCGTACGCGCAGATGGGCGACGCCAACGCCTCGATCCCCACCCCGCAGCCCGTCATGCCCCGTCCGATGTTCGGCGCCGTGGGGCGTGCGCCCGCCGCCAACTCCTTCAACTTCGTGTCCACGGCCGCCATCGAGGACGGGCTGCCGGACCGGCTGGGGCTGGGCAAGGCATTCGTGCCCATCACCAGCACCCGCGGGGTCACCAAGGCGGACATGCGGGAGAACGACGCCATGCCACGGGTCCAGGTCGACCCCGACAGCTTTGCGGTCACCATCGACGGGGAGCAGGTCGAACCTGCTCCGGCAGCCGAACTCCCCATGGCCCAGCGCTACTTCCTCTTCTGAGGGCGGGTCAGGCCTCCATGACGACACGCGCCGCACTGCTCGTCCTCGCCGACGGCCGGTTCCCCGCCGGCGGCCACGCCCACTCGGGTGGCGCCGAACCGGCCGTCAAGGCAGGACACATCCGCAACGCCCAGGACCTGGCGGGCTTCTGCCTGGGCCGGCTCCACACCACGGGACTGACCTCGGCCGCACTCGCCGCGGCGGCGGCCCACGGCCTCGACCCGCTCGCGCTCGACGAGGCCGCCGACGCCCGGACGCCCTCGCCCGCGCTGCGGGCCGTCGCACGCAAGCTCGGCCGCCAGCTGATGCGGGCCGCGCGGGCAACCTGGCCCAGCACCGAACTGGCCGCGCTCGCAGCGGCCCGGCCGCGGGGCGCCCACCAGCCCGTCGTCCTCGGCCTCACCGCACGCGCGGCGGGCCTGGGGCCCGAGGACGCCGCACACTGCGTCCTTTACGAAGCAGTCAGCGGCCCGGCCACCGCGGTCGTCCGGCTGCTCTCCCTGGACCCCTTCGAGGCCACCGCCGTCCTCGCCCGCCTCGCGCCCGAACTCGACCTGGTCGCCGAACAGGCCGCCGCAGCCGCACTGGAGGGCATCGACGCACTGCCCGCCGCCTCCGCGCCGCTGCTCGACATCACCGCCGAAGCACACGCGGCCTGGCCGGTCCGGCTGTTCGCGTCCTGAGAACTCCACACCTGCCACCAGGAGTCACCCCCATGCACCTCGACCACACCCACAGCGGCCCCGCAGCCGTCAGCGCCGACGCCGCACGCCCCGACGGCACCCGGCGCGCCCTGCGCATCGGCCTCGGCGGACCCGTCGGTTCCGGGAAGACCGCGACGGTTGCCGCCCTGTGCCGCGCCCTGCGCGACCGGCTGTCGATCGCCGTCGTCACCAATGACATCTACACCCGCGAGGACGCGGCCTTCCTCCTGCGCAACGCCGTGCTGGCGCCCGAGCGCATCCAGGCCGTCGAGACCGGCGCCTGCCCGCACACCGCCATCCGCGACGACATCTCCGCCAACCTCGAAGCCGTCGAGGACCTGGAGGACTCCGTGGGACCGCTCGACCTGATCCTCGTCGAATCCGGCGGCGACAACCTCACCGCGACCTTCTCCAAGGGACTCGTCGACGCCCAGGTCTTCGTGATCGACGTGGCGGGGGGAGACGACATCCCGCGCAAGGGGGGCCCGGGAGTCACCACCGCCGACCTCCTCGTCATCAACAAGACGGATCTCGCCCCGTACGTCGGCTCCGACCTGGGCCGGATGGCCCGCGACGCCGCCGAGCAGCGCGGTGAACTCCCCGTCGTGTTCACCTCCCTGACCTCCGCCGAGGGCGTGGCGCCCGTCGCGGACTGGGTGCGGGCGCAGCTCGCGGCCTGGACCGCATGAGCATCGACGCCACCGCTCGCATCACCGCGGTCCCCGACGGGCGAGGTTCCACCGCGCTCCCCGTGCTGGAGAGCGCGGGACCGTTGGCCCTGCGCCGCACCAGATCACCGGAGCCCGGACGCGCCCGCGTCACCGTGGTCGGAGCGATGAGCGCGCCGCTGGGCGGCGACCGCCTCGCCATCGAGGTGCGGGCCGAGGACGGCGCACGGCTGGCGGTGGACTCCGCCGCGGCCACCGTGGCGCTCCCCGGCGCCCGTCCGGACGCGGGCCGCGCCTCGTACGACCTGCGGCTGAGCGTGGGGGAGGGCGCGGAACTCCGCTGGCTTCCCGAGCAGCTCATCTCCGCGTACGGCAGCGAGCTCGACCAGAGCACCCGGGTCGAACTCGCCGCCTCCGCACGTCTGGTGCTGCGCGAGGAACAGATCCTGGGACGGCACGGCGAGGTCACCGGCAGCCTCACCACCCGTCTGACGGTCCGCCGGGCCGGCCGCCCCTTGCTCGACCAACAGCTGGGGTACGGGCCCGGGGCGCCCGGCGGATGGGACGGCGCTGCGGTCCTGGGCGGTCACCGGGCGGTAGGTCAACTACTCGTCGTCCACCCGGCTTTCGAGGAGGACCTGCCTGAACCCCGGCTTCTGGGACCCACCGCCGCGCTCGCCCCGCTGGCCGGTCCCGCCGTCCTGGTGACAGCGCTCGCAGCCGACGCCCGGCTGCTGCGCGGCGTCTTGGACGAGGCGCTCGCCGGGCTGTTGGACGGACTCAAGGACTGCCACGGGGCCTGAGTCCGCTCAGCGGGACGCGGTCACCGGTTATTGGTTCGGTAAAGAAACATGCGTTCGCCCTGTTCTCAGTAGCCCCACAGACGAAAGGATCCGCTGGACGTACGAACACCTGCGCCACCAGCGGGCGCAACACACAGGGGGAGGTTCCACTTGAGACGCACAGCAGTGCTCGGCTCGGCCGGCACTCTGATCGCGGGCACGCTCGTAGCGGGGGCGATAGCCGCACCGGCAGCCAGTGCCGACGGCCGTCACCACGGCGGTTCCGAGGCGCGCGGCGTCCAGGTCGCCGCGGCCCGAGCGGCGAAGGCCGGCATCGACTGGACGGACTGTCCGGCCGACTGGGCGATCGTCACACCCATCCAGTGCGGATGGGTGACCGTGCCGCTCGACTACGCCAAGCCGAACGGCAAGCAGATCAAGCTCGCCGTCGACCGGCACGTCAGCACGGGCACGAAGGAGGAGCGCCAGGGCGCGCTCCTCTACAACCCCGGTGGCCCCGGCGGCTCCGGTATGGCGTTCCCGAGGCGCATCGTCACCAAGAACCCGCTCTGGGTGAACGTGGCGAAGGCATACGACTTCGTCGGCTTCGACCCACGCGGTGTCGGCCACTCGGCGCCGATCTCCTGCATCGACCCGCAGGAGTTCGTGAAGGCCCCGAAGGCGGACCCCGTACCCGACAGCGAGGCCGACAAGCGCGCGCAGCGCAAGCTCGCCGCCGAGTACGCGGCCGGCTGCGCCGAACGCAGCGGCGACATGCTGCCGCACATGACCACGCCCAACACCGCACGCGACCTGGATGTCATCCGTGCCGCGCTCGGCGAGAAGAAGCTCAACTTCCTGGGCGTCTCCTACGGCACCTACCTGGGTGCGGTCTACGGCACGCTCTTCCCGGACCACGTGCGCCGCATGATCGTCGACAGCGTGGTCGATCCTTCGAAGGACAACATCTGGTACGAGGCCAACCTCGGCCAGGACGTCGCCTTCCAGGTGCGCTGGCAGGACTGGAAGACGTGGGTCGCCAAGAACGACTCCGTCTACCACATCGGTGACACGCCCGAGAAGGTCGAGCAGGCGTGGCTGAAGCTGCGCGCCGCGGCCAAGAAGGACCCGATCGGCGGCGTCGTCGGCCCCGCCGAACTCATCGGGTTCTTCCAGGGTGCGCCGTACTACGACTCCGCCTGGGCACCCACCGCCCAGATCTGGAGCGACTACCTGGGCGGCGACACCCAGGCGCTGATCGACGCCGCTGCCCCCGACCTGTCGGACACCAAGGGCAACGCCTCCTCGGAGAACGGCAACGCTGTGTACACGGCGGTCGAGTGCGCGGACGCCAAGTGGCCCACCAACTGGTCGAAGTGGGACCGCGACAACACCAGGCTGCACAAGGACAACCCGTTCATGACCTGGGCGAACGCCTGGATGAACCTGCCCTGTGCGACCTGGTCGACGAAGCAGCAGACCCCGCTGGACGTCAGGACCGGCAAGGGCCTGCCGCCCGTGCTGATCGTGCAGTCCACGCGCGACGCCGCCACTCCGTACGGGGGCGCCGTCGAACTGCACAAGCGCTTCAAGGGCTCCCGCCTCATCACCGAGAAGGACGCCGGCTCCCACGGCGTCACCGGTCTGGCCAACCCCTGCATCAACGAGCGGGTGGACACCTACCTGCTCACCGGGAAGACCGACCCGCGTGATGTGACGTGCACCCCGCACGCCACACCGAAGCCGTGAGCGTCGATCTGAAGTGAGCGGGCGGGCGGCCGGAGATCCAACCGGCCGCCCGCTGCGCCGACCGGGCTCATGCCCTGCGGTCGTACCGTTCCAGCCAGGCGTCCTCCGCCGCGTAGTCGAAGAGGGCCTCGCCGTAGTTCCGCGCCATCTTCGGGAAGGCCTTCGTCCACTCCTGTCCGTGCAGTTCGGACGCGAGCCACTCGACGGTCCCCGGAAGTGATTGCGCATAGTCCGTCACGGGCACGTAGCCGAGCTCGCGCCGGGCGAGCGCCATGTCGTAGACGATGGGATGAGCGCTGGTCCACGGCGTCTCGCCGACGTGACCCTCGGGAGGGGCACCCGCCACCAGGACCGTTTCGGTCCTCCGGCCCAGCACGTCGTCGATGGCCGCGCCGATCTCGGAGACGGTCGGCGCCTGCGGATCCCCTGCGTTGAGCACCCGCGAAGCCGGCCGCAGAGCGGCGAGACGTATCAGCTCGGCGAGGTTGGACACATGGACCGGATGGAAGCGGGACCTCCCGTCGTACGCGAGCACCCGCCGCCCGCGTCCGTCGAGCAGACGCTTGACGAAGTACAGCTCGCGCGGCGTGCGGCAGTACTCCCCGTGTATCGCGCCCGCCCGCAGCAGCGTCACCGGGAGTTCGCCGCCGGCCGCGAGCAGCTCCTGCTCCAGCTGCATCTTCCGCGTCGCGTACGTCGCGTCGCCCGGGGCCACCGTGCGCTGTGTCTCAGGGATCGGCAGCGGATAGTGAGGAGTGCCGTCGGGCTCGCCCTGGGTGTCGAAGCCGCGTCCCCTGCCGTCCTCGTAGACGGCACCGCTGGAGATGACGACGGCCGAACCGACACGGCCGGTGAGCCCGGCCAACTGCCGGGCGTGGGCGCCGTCGAACGCCACCATGTCGACCAGGACGTCGCAGCCGTCGCCGAGCGCGGCGGCCAGCGCCCCCTCGTCCTCACGGTCGAGCGACACACTGCCGACGGCCGACCCCCACGCACCGTCCCGGCCGCCCCCGCGCGACCCCGCCGTCACGTCCCAGCCGTCCTCCGCCAGGGCCCGCACGGCGGCCCGGCCGACCTGCCCCGTGGCGCCCAGCACGAACGCTCGTCCTCTGCTCATACGGGAGACGCTACGGGGCGCCACGACGCCGGACCAGGGAGATCTGCCAGGAGCAGACTCCACGCTCAGCGTTGCCGCCGAGGGAACTTTCTGGACGGCTCCGCCTGCGCGGCCTTCACCTTGACCGCGTACTCGTCGACGTACTCCTGCCCGGAGAGGCCGAGGATGGCGTACATGATCTCGTCGGTGACCGCGCGGATCGCCGCCTTCTGGTCCTCGAGCCCGGCGTAGCGGGAGAAGTCCAGGGGCTCGCCGAAGCGGATGGTGACCCGCTTGATCCGCGGCACGACCTTCCCGGGCGGCTGGATCTCGAACGTACCGACCATCGCGCACGGGACGACCGGGACGCCTGCCCTGATCGCCATCACGGCGACCCCGACCTTGCCCTTGTACAGGCGCCCGTCGTGCGAGCGGGTGCCCTCCGGGTAGATCCCCAGCAGTTCACCCTTGCTCAGCACCCCCAGCCCTTCGCGGATCGCCGCCTGACCGGCCTCCTTGCCCGACCGGTCCACCGGAATCTGCCCGATGCTGTGGAAGAACGCCGCGGTGAGCTTGCCCTTGATGCCGGGGCCGGTGAAGTACTCCGCCTTCGCGAGGAACGTGATGCGCCGTTTGATGATCGCGGGCATCAGGAAATGGTCGGAGAACGACAGGTGATTGCCCGCGACGATGGCCGCGCCCTCGGCAGGAATGTGCTCCAGTCCTTCGATACGGGGCCGGAACCCCAGCCGGAGCAGTGGTCCGAGCACGACATATTTCAGGACGTAATAGAACAAGGTCTCTCCCACTCTGGTTCGGGCTGGTGACCGTGTTCAGCCAGGTCACAGGACACAACCTCGCACATCGCCGATCGGCGTGTGTGATCGCCTGCGGCCGGGCCCCACCGGTCATGCGGGACACCCATCGGTTGCCCTGTGAGACAGGGACGTAACTCAGGTGTCGCGGGTGGCCACCATTCCCAGGGTGGCCAGCCCCAGGACCACCCAGCCGAACCAGAGCCAGCCGTTGCTCCCCAGCGCCACCGTGTACGCCGTCACCGCGACCAGCGCCCCGACGGTAAGCACTCCCATGATCTTCGTGGATCCGGACATGAGCGCACTCTCCTCATCGGCCGCACGGCCGTTGAGGCCATGGTCACCCCACAGGCGTGCCCGCCGCTACTGCCCGCGTGCCTGCAATGAGGCGAGATAGGCGTTGTACGCGTTCAGCTCGCGGTCGCCGTCCCGGTCGGCCGCCCGGTCCGCACGCTTTGCCGTCCGCTGTTCGGAGCGGTACCACTGGAAGACCAGAGCGATCAGGACCAGCACCGACGGGATCTCGCTGAACGCCCAGGCGATGCCGCCCGCCCAGTTCTGATCGCTCAGCGGATCGATGCCGAGGGACGCCGGAGGCGTCTTGTACGTCTCCACCATCGGCCCGCTCGCCATCATCAGGGCAATACCGAAGAACGCGTGGAACGGCATGCCCGCGAAGAGCTCCAGCATCCGCATCACATAGCCCGGCCGGTGCGGCCCGGGGTCCACGCCCATGATCGGCCAGAAGAACACCAGGCCGACGCCGAGGAAGTGCACCATCATCGCCAGATGGCCGGGCTTCGACCCCATCAGGAAGTCGAACAGCGGCGTGAAGTAGAGCGCGTACAGGCTCGCGATGAAGAGCGGGATCGTGAACACCGGATGCGTGACGACCTTCATGTAGCGGCTGTGCAGCAGCATGAGCAGCAGCTCGCGCGGCCCGGTGCGGTCCCGCCCCGCGACCGGAAGCGCCCGCAGTGCCAGCGTCACCGGGGCGCCCAGCAGCAGGAGAATCGGCGACAGCATGCTGATCACCATGTGCTGCACCATGTGCACGCTGAACATGACCATGCCGTAGTCGTTGAGCTTGGTGCACATCACCAGGGCGATGGACAGCACGCCGACGACGAAGAAGGTGATCCGGTTGACCGGCCAGCCGTCGCCGCGCCTGCGCAGACGCAGCACCGCGTACCCGTAGAGAGCCAGCGCGGCGACGGAGCCGGCCAGGAAGAACGGGTCCGCGGAGAATTCGAGCCCGCGTCCCAGCGTGAACGGCGGCAGATCCATGTTCATGCCGTGCCCGCTGTGATCCATCTGTTCACTCCCGCCGGGGGCGTCCCCGATTCGTGCCGGTTGTCCGGTCCAGACTAGAACCGCCCCCGGCCGCGGCTGCGGGCGGGGGCGGTTCGTGGACCTTTGTGTCGGTCAGAGCACGCACTGGGCCTCGGCGTAGCGCTCGGCGGGAACCGTCTTCAGGGTCTCCACGGCCTCCGCCAGCGGGACCATCGTGATGTCGGTGCCGCGCAGCGCCGTCATCATGCCGAACTCACCGCGGTGAGCCGCCTCCACCGCGTGCCAGCCGAAGCGGGTGGCCAGGACGCGGTCGTACGCGGTCGGGGTGCCGCCGCGCTGGACGTGACCGAGGATCACCGGGCGGGCCTCCTTCTGCAGGCGCTGCTCCAGCTCGATGGAGAGCTGCGTCGCCACACCGGCGAAGCGCTCGTGCCCGTAGATGTCCTTGGTGCCCTGGTTGAACTCCATGGAACCCGCGCGAGGCTTCGCACCCTCGGCGACGACGACGATGGCGAACTTCTTGCCGGCCGAGAAACGCTGCCCGACGAGCGCGGTCAGTTCGTCCATGTCGAAGGGCCGCTCGGGGACCACGATGGCGTGCGCGCCGGCCGCCATGCCGGAGTGCAGCGCGATCCAGCCGGTGTGCCGTCCCATGACCTCGACGATGAGCACCCGCTGGTGCGACTCGGCCGTGGTCTTCAGCCGGTCGAGGGCCTCGGTCGCGACACCGACAGCCGTGTCGAAACCGAAGGTCACATCGGTGGAGGCGATGTCGTTGTCGATGGTCTTCGGCACACCGACGATGGGCAGCCCCGCCTCGGAGAGCAGGTTGGCCGCCTTCAGCGTGCCTTCGCCGCCGATCGGGATGATCGCGTCGAGGCCGAGGTCGGCGACGTGGCCCTTGGCCCGTTCGACCCCGTCACGCAGATGGGCCGGCTGGACCCTGGAGGAGCCGAGGATCGTGCCGCCGCGGGCGAGGATACCGCCGACCGCATCGAGGTCGAGCTTGCGGTAATCGCACTCGAGGAGGCCCTTCCAGCCGTCGTGGAAGCCGATGACCTCGTCGCCGTGATCTACCACCGCGCGGTGCACGACGGAACGGATGACGGCGTTCAGGCCGGGGCAGTCGCCGCCGGAGGTGAGCACACCAATTCGCATTGCCCGGGAAACCTTTGCAACGTGGGCCGACGACCGGACCACGTCGTCCGGTTGGATCCCCGCCACCCTACCGGCGCAAGGTGGCGGGACCGAAACCACCGTCCGCCTGCTGGACGTCCACCGGCCGTACACGGAACCCCACAGCTAGGTGCAGCCTGTCAACAGGGCGTGCCCGTAGGGAGACCGTGACGGCCGGGAGGAGTCAGGCGGGCTGCGTCGCCGCGGCGATCCGTTCGGAGCGGAGCGCCTCGTACCAGCGGTCGTCGCACGGCGGCAGCGCGTTCACATCGAGGGCCAGCTTCAGCAGGTGGTCCGCGATCAACGGATTGCGTGCCAGTACGGGACCGTGCATGTACGTGCCGAAGACCGTGTCGTTGTACGCGCCCTCGGTGCCGTCGCCCGTGCCGTTGCCCCGCCCGATCCGGGTGCGGGCGAACGGCCGGGCCGTCGGGCCGAGGTGCGTGATGCCCTGGTGGTTCTCGAATCCGGTCAGGGGCGGGAGCCCCAGGTTCGGATCGATGTCACCGAGCACGTCGCCGACGCACCGGGCGCCCTCGCCGCGCGTGGAGACCACATCGAGCAGCCCGAGCCCGGGCTCCCGCTCGCCGAGGTCGTTGATGAACTCGTGGCCGAGGATCTGGTAGCCCGCGCAGACGGAGAAGATGATCGCGCCGTTGGACGCGGCCCTGCTCAGCCCGCCGTCGCGGCGCAGCCGCTCCGCGGCGAGACGCTGCGGACGGTCCTCACCGCCACCGATCAGGTAGATGTCGCCCGAGGTGGGGATGGGCTGGTCGCTGCGCACGTCGACACGCGACACGTCGAGACCGCGCTGGCGTGCCCGGCGCTCGACCACGAGGGCGTTGCCCTGATCGCCGTAGGTGCTGAGGAGGTCGGGGTAGACCCACACCAGCCGCAGGCTGTTGTTGCTCATGCTTCGTCCTCTCCGGGGGTGGCCCGCGCCGGGGTCAGTTGCCGACACGACGGCGCAGATCCTGGAAGGCGGTGTAGTTGGCGATGACCTCGATGCGGCCGGGCGGAGCCATCTGGACGGCCTCGTCCAGGGTCTCGCAGACGCGGAAGTCCAGTCCGGCGACCTCGAGCCGCACCGCGAGGTCCAGCTTGCGGTCACCGAGTACGAAGATCGGGTGGCCGTACAGCTGGGTGTAGTCGACGTCCCACAGCCAGGAGGTGTCCGTGCCGTCCGCCCCTCGGGCGTTCACCGAGAGGATCACCGGGGTGGGCGGGGGGTCGATCAGGGAGAACGTCTCGAGCCAGCCCGCCGGGTTCTTCGCCAGCAGGAGGCGCAGCTCGCGGCCGAGGAAGGTCACGACGTCGTAGCGTCCCGCAACGGCCTGCACCTGGTACATCCGCTCCAGGGCGACCTGCGGCGGCACACCGAAGACCGCGGCGACCGCGGCCGAACTGGTGGCGTTCGCCTTGTTGGCCCGGCCCGGCAGCTGAAGGTGGATCGGCCATGCGGAGCCGTGCGGGTCCAGGACGTAGTCGCCGTTGAGCGCCCAGCTGGGGGCGGGGCGGCGGAAGCCGCACTCGCCGCAGAACCAGTCGTCGCCGGGGCGCTGCATCACACCGCCGCAGGACGGGCAGGACCAGGCGTCGTCCTTCCACGCCTGTCCGGCCGCGACCCACACCACGTTGGGGGAGGAGGACGCCGCCCAGACGATCAGCGGGTCGTCCGCGTTGGCGACGATCACGGCCTTCGAGCCGGAGAGGCCCTCACGCCACTTCTCGGCCAGCATCCGGGTCTCCGCGGCGCGGTCCAGCTGGTCGCGGGAGAGGTTGAGCAGCGCGATCACCTTCGGCGTCGTATCGCGTGCGACGCCGGCGAGATACTTCTCGTCGACCTCGATCACGCCGTACTTCGCGTCCGATCCGCCGGCCAGCGCGGAGGTGATTCCCGCGGGCATGTTGGCGCCGAGCGCGTTCGACACGACGGGCCCAGCGGCCCGGAGCGCCTCGGCGATCAGCCGGGTGGTGGTCGTCTTGCCGTTCGTCGCGGACACGAGGATCACGTCCAGGTGCTGCGCCAGCCGCCCCAGCAGGTCGGGGTCGAGCTTGAGCGCCACCCGGCCGCCGATCACCGATCCGCTGCCACGCCCCGCAGCGCGCGACACCGCCGCCGCGGCCTTGCCCGCCGTCACGGCGAGCTTGGCCCGCGGCGACAACGGCTCCGTGTTGCCTGCCATCGTCCTAGATCCTCCTTGCATCAGTCCGCGCCCAGCCTATCGATGTCCGGCGCGTCGACCGCACCTCGGCACCACGGGGAACGTGGAGGTCACGTGGAACGTACGCTTCTCCCCATGCGAAACCGCCCGATCCCCGGCAGTTCCGGACTCGTTCGCGCCCTGAGTCTGCTCGGCGACCCGGTGCTCCACCGACCGTGCGAGGAAGTCACCGACTTCGGGCCCTCGCTCGCCCGGCTGGTCGAGGACATGTTCGCCACCATGTACGCGGCGCAGGGGGTCGGGCTCGCCGCGAACCAGATCGGCGTCCCGTTGAAGGTGTTCGTCTACGACTGCCCGGACGACGAAGAAGTCCGACATCTGGGACATCTCGTCAATCCGGTGCTCGTCGAGGCGGACGGCATCACCGTACGCGGACCGGAGGGGTGCCTTTCACTTCCCGGCCTCGAAGCCGGCACCCAGCGCTTCGACCGTGCGGTGGTCGAGGGCAGGTCCATGACGGGCGAGCCGGTACGGGTCACCGGTACCGGCTGGTTCGCCCGCTGCCTCCAGCACGAGTGCGACCACCTGGACGGCAGGGTCTACACCGACCGGCTGACCGGACTGCGCCGCGCCAGGGCGCTGCGCGCGGCCCGGCGGGCGCCGTGGGGGCGGACGGACTGACTCCTCAAGTGGAAGGCGGTTCAGAAGCCCTGGCCGCCCGGCAGGTCGCCGGCCTCGGCCAGCCTGCCCCAGAGCAGGTCGGCGAGGCTGCGTACGAGCTGTTCGCGCGAGCACGGGCGGTCGCCGAGCCACCAGTCGCCGGCCGCATGCATCATGCCGACGATGCCGTGGCCCCAGATGCGGGCCATCTGTTCGCTGTCCGGGCCGAGGTCGACCCGTTCGGCGATCACCTTGCCGAGCTCCTCGCCGAGGCGGCGCAGCAGCGGGGCGGAGTGCCGGCCCACGTCGAAGCCCTGCTCGGGAGAAGGTGCCGCGTCGTCGGACGGGTGCATCAGGAAGCGGTAGACCTGGGGGCGGGCCTCGATCGCTGCGAGATAGGTGTCCAGAGTCGCCTCGACCCGCTCGCGCCGCTCGGAGGGGGCGTCGAGCGCGGCCCGCAGGGCACTCAGCAGTGCGTCCGTGTGGCGCTTGCCGAGCGCGCGGTAGAGGCCGCCCTTGTCGCCGAAGTGCCGGTAGAGGATGGGCTTGGTGATCCCGGCCTCCGCCGCGATCGCGTTCATCGACGCCTTCGGCCCGTCCCTGAGCACCACGCGGTCCGCCGCTTCGAGCAGCTCCCGGCGCCGGCGTTCGGCCGCCGTCCGCTGTCGCTCGGCCCCTCGTGTGGTCTCCATGTCGTATCTCCCCGCCCCGGCCAGCTGTCATGCGATCTCTTGACGCCCGGGCAACGTAACACCATGACCTGCCGGGCGCGGATCCGCGTGTGACCGGTTGACAGTGGCTACTTGCTGGTAACAGACTGTTGTTACCGCGAGTAACGCATGTTTTTCACTGAAGTGCATGGAGGGAACATGGCCGAGTTCACGCTCGATCTCAACGACGACCAGAAGCAGGTCCGGGACTGGCTCCACGGCTTCGCCGCGGAAGTGATCCGCCCGGCCGCTTCGGAGTGGGACGAGCGTGAGGAAACGCCCTGGCCCGTCATCCAGGAGGCGGCCAAGGTAGGCATCTACTCCCTCGACTTCTACGCCCAGCAGTTCTTCGACCCTACGGGTCTCGGCATCCCCGTGGCTATGGAGGAGCTCTTCTGGGGTGACGCGGGCATCGCCCTGTCGATCGTCGGTACGGGCCTGGCGGCCGTCGGCGTCCTCGCCAACGGCACCGAGGAGCAGATCGGCACCTGGATCCCGCAGATGTACGGCGACGCGAACGATGTGAAGGTCGCCGCCTTCTGCTCCTCCGAGCCGGACGCCGGCTCCGACGTCGGCTCCATGCGTACCCGCGCGGTGTACGACGAGGCCAAGGACGAGTGGATCCTCAACGGCACCAAGACCTGGGCGACCAACGGCGGTATCGCCAACGTCCACGTCGTCGTCGCGGTCGTCGACCCGGAGCTGGGCTCGAAGGGCCACGCCTCGTTCATCGTCCCGCCCGCCACCCCGGGCCTCTCCCAGGGGCAGAAGTTCAAGAAGCACGGCATCCGCGCCTCGCACACCGCCGAGGTGGTCCTCGAGGACGCACGCGTCCCCGGGCACTGCCTGCTCGGCGGCAAGGAGAAGCTCGACGAGCGCCTCGCCCGGGCCCGTGAGCGTGCCAAGTCCGGCGGGGAGCGCGTCAAGAACGCCGCGATGGCCACCTTCGAGGCGTCCCGCCCGGCCGTCGGCGCCATGGCGGTCGGCACCGCCCGTGCCGCCTACGAGGTCGCCCTCGACTACGCGAAGACCCGGACCCAGTTCGGCCGCCCCATCATCGACAACCAGGGCATCGCCTTCCAGCTGGCCGACATGCGTACGCAGATCGACGCGGCCCGGCTGCTGGTCTGGCGCGCCTCCTGGATGGCGAGCGCCGGCAAGCCGTTCACCTCGGCCGAGGGATCGATGTCGAAGCTCTTCGCGAGCGAGACGGCGAAGTCGGTGACCGCCCAGGCCGTCCAGATCCTCGGCGGCAACGGCTACACCCGTGAGTACCCGGTGGAGCGCATGCACCGTGACGCGGCGATCTACACCATCTTCGAGGGCACGAGCGAGATCCAGCGCCTGGTGATCGCCCGCACCCTGTCGGGGATGCCGATCCGCTAGCGCCGGCCCTCGGACGTACCGCGGGGCCGGACCGGGCAACGGTCCGGCCCCGCGAGCCGTTCTACTTCTGCGGCAGGTTCGCCTCGATCGCCGCGATGACCTCGGGCGCGTCCGGCTCGGTACGGGGGCGGATCCGGGCGACCGGTTCGCCGGCCGGGGAGATCAGGAACTTCTCGAAGTTCCACTGGACGTCACCGGCCGCGCCCTCGGCGTCCGCGACCTTCGTGAGCTCCGTGTAGAGCGGGTGCCGGTCCTCGCCGTTGACATCGATCTTCGCCAGGAGCGGGAAGCTCACCCCGTACGTCGTCGAGCAGAACGTCTGGATCTCCTCAGCCGTGCCCGGCTCCTGGCCCGCGAACTGGTTGCAGGGCACGCCGAGGACGGTGAACCCGCGGTCGCCGTACTCCTTCTGGAGCCGCTCCAGACCGGCGTACTGCGGGGTGAGCCCGCACTTCGAAGCGACGTTCACCAGCAGGACCGCGGAGCCCTCGTAGGCCCCCAGCGTGGTCGGCTCGCCGGTGAGGGTGCTCAGCGGGATGTCGTGCAGGGTCATGGGGTATCTCCTCGATAGCGTGGCGTCGCTGTTCATTGTGACTCCTGGGGATTCGCGGGGCCGACCGCCTTGTAGTAGAAGGTGGTCGCCCGCAGGGTGCCGGCGGGGTCCATGGCGTACCGGGGGATCGAGCCGCACTCCGTCCAGCCCGCCGAGCGGTAGAGCCCTTCGGCGGGACTGCCGGTCTCGGTGTCGAGGATCAGCAGGGAGAGCCCCTCGGTGGCGGCCGACCGCTCGACCGCCGTGAGCAGGGCGCGGCCGACTCCTCGGCCGCGGGAGGAGGGCCGCACCATCAGCTTGGCGACCTCCGCGCGGTGCCCGGCATTGGGCAGCGCGGGCCTGACCAGCCCGATCGTGCCGGCCACCCGTTCCCCGTCACGGGCGATCCACACCTGATGGCAGCCCGTCTCGACGGAGGCCGCCCGCTCCCGCCACCAGGTGGCGGCAGCCCCGCGGTCCAGCGGTGCCAGGAAGCCCACCGAGGATCCGCCCTCCACGGTCTCGACCAGCAGGGCAGCCAACTCGTCGGCGTACGTGACCAGTTCGGGGCCGGACACGGAGACGATCTCGGTCATGCGACAGGTCCTTTCACATTCACGGCAGGACGATCATCAGGGCGTAGCGGACCCGGTCGGGGCCGGGGCAGTGGAACTGCGAGGGGCCGTGCAGCCGGAAGCGCAGGCAGTCTCCGGGGCCGACGGTGTGCGCCGTGCCTTCGACGGTGATCTCGACCGTCCCCTCGAGTACCCAGATGTGCTGCTCCACGCCGGGCACGGGCGGATTCTCGTACGTGACGACGGAGCCCGCGGCGAGCGCGCCCTCGATGACCTCGGCACGCAGGCCGGCGTGCGGCGGCGACACGGAACGGCGCACGAATCCGGCGCGCTCGTCCCGCCACACCGGCTGCTGTGCGGCGGGCACGAGTCCTGGCGGCTCCGCCTCCACCTCCATCAGCAGCCGCGACATGGTCCGCTCGTACACCGTGCACAGCTGTCCGAGCACGGTGGTGGTGGGACTCAGCTCGCCGCGCTCCAGTCGTGACAGCGTCGAGCGGCTCACGCCGGCGCGGCGGGACAGCTCGTCCAGCGACCAGCCGCGTTCGGTGCGGAGCAGGCCCAGCCGGGTCGCGAGCCGGGCATCGACGGACTCCGGCGCACCCTGTTCTCTCATATGCGGGATTGTATCTCTGATCGGAGATAGGTGTCAGGCGGTCTACGTGCCGATCGGGTGATGGTGTGTCAGTCTGATAAATGCGACATAAGCCATATGTGCGGCGCGTCCTGCGCCGCACATCGGCTGCGGAACCTAGGAGACTGACATGGCTGGAAGCATGAGTGGGACGCGAACGGGCCACGACGCCCCGGACGCGCACAAGGAGGTTCAGTCCGGCTGGACCGTCTTCGCCGCAGTGATGATGATCTTCGGCGGTGCGATGGCCATCCTCGAGGGGATAGCCGCCCTGGCCAAGGACGATCTCTTCGTCTCCACGAGCAACTACGTGTTCAAGTTCAGCCTGACCGGCTGGGGCTGGGTGCACCTCATCCTCGGCATCGTGGTCGTTCTCGCCGGCTGCGCCCTGTTCACCGGAGCGCTCTGGGCGCGTGCGGTCGGTGTCGTGCTGGCCGGACTCCTGGCCATCGCCAACTTCCTGTGGCTCCCCTACTACCCGTTCTGGTCCATCGTGCTCATCGCGATCAACGTCTTCATCATCTGGGCGCTGTGTTCGGGGTCGCAGAAGGCTCGAGCCTGAGTACGAGGACGTAGGAGACCACGACGGAGACGATCACGAGCGGCATGACCGTGATGCCCTCGGATCCCAGCAGCAGCGTGGCGAGCAGTACCGATGTCATCGGCAGCTTGAGCATCGCCACGCACATCGCCCCGAGTCCCATCGCGAAACCCGAGGTGGCGTTCAGGCCGGGCAGGTGCGACAGTGCCAGCCCGCCTGCCGCCCCCAGGAACATCGACGGGAAGATGGGGCCACCTCTGAAGCTGCTCAACGACAAGGCATACGCGAGCGCCTTGCAGGTGATCAGTACCAGGAGCGTTCCGACCGAATATTCGGCGTCCTCGGTGAGCAGACCCCCGAGGGCGTCCTGGCCCGAGTACAGCACCTCGGACGCGTCCCCGCCCGTGCTCTCGGCATACAGGAGCGCGAGTACGCCGACGGCCACGCCCGTTCCCACGGTGGCGATCACCCTCCGCTGTTCGACCCACTCCTGCAGGAGCAGGGCAAGCCTTCTGATGCCCGTGCCCGCGAAGGCCGCCGCGACTCCGAGGGCGAGCGCCCAGCCGAACTCGGCGACGGTGGGCGTGGGCGTGTGCGGCACGTGCGGGATGGCGAGGGAGTACGTCCCCAGCCCGGTCCACGATCCCAGCCCGACGAAGATGAGCGCCCCGATGCCCGAGGCGAGCAGCCCCGGCACGAGCACGAGGCCGAGCATCATCCCGGCGAGGCCGGACGCCTCCATCAGCAGGAACGCGCCGGCGAGCGGTGATCCCAGGAGGGCGCTGATGGCGGCGAAGCTGCCTGCGGCCGCAACCATGGCGCTCGCGCTCGGCTCGATGCCGGGTTTCAGTAGACGCACCGCGCACACGGCCAGCCCGCCGCCGATGGCGATGAGCGGGGCCTCGGGTCCGAGGACCGCGCCGAGGCCGAGGGACGCGAGGGCGGCGAGCGCGACCCCCGGAAGTTCCGCGGCCGTCGGTGCCCCTGATTTCACCAGGCCCTCGGCCGGCTTGTGTCCACCCGTTCCCGGGAGGTAACGGATGCTCAGTGCCGTCAGCAGGCCCGCGACGGCGAGCAACGGGACCGGCCACCACGTCGGCGTATCGTCGAAGCCCAGTGCGTGGGGCAGGTCCTTGTAGGTCAGGTTCTGGAGCTCGTGGACGAGCGCCAGGAACCCGAACGCCGCGGCGGAGATGGGGACTCCGAGGATTGCCACCATGACCAGAAGTACTGCGTAACTCCGCGTGCGGATCACCGCGCGCGGATCCGGGGACTCCGTGCCGGGTGTTCCGACCGGTGCGGCCGACATCGTCATGGTCTCCTCGGTTTCGGGTCCCGGCCGGCTCGTCCTGCCCCGCCGGGCTCCTCACGTGATACCACGATGTCCCGCTATGTCCGCGGTGTACCCGCTGTTGAGGTGGGGTGAATCCGGGTCTCGCTACTTCGTGCCCGCCCCGGTCGCGGGAAGACGGCCCGTGGCCACCGCATCGACCAGTGCCCGGTGGTCCCGCTCGTTCTGGTCGGCGTACCGCTCGGCGAACGTCTGCAGCGCCCGGTCGAACCCGTCGCCGTGGCCCAAGTAGGCCGCGATGGCGATCCGGTCACCGGACCGCGCGTGCGCACGGGCCAGCGTCATCCCGCACAACTCGCCGAAAGCGGCCATTCCGCGCGGCACCATCTGCTCCGGTTCGGCGATGCCCTTCCAGTCGCGCAACTGGCGTACGTAGAAGTCCCTGCGTTTCCCGTCGAACCCCTCCACCCGCTCCCAGCCCAGGAAGATGTCGCCGGCAGCCTGCATCAGGCGCTGACCGGCCACCACCCGCTCGCCCTGATTCCGGTAGGCGCTCGCCCCGGCGTGCGCCGCGAGCACCGAGGAGTCGGCCTCCTTGGCCTGGAGGACGAGCGGATCCCCGCCGTCCCTGCCCAGCAGGAGGATGATCCAGCAGCGCGTCCCGACGCTTCCCACGCCCACGACCTTGCGGGCCATGTCCACGGGCCGGAAGTCGGCGAGCAGGGACCGCCGGTCCGAAGGAAGGCTGAGGCCGTAGCGCCGGAGAAGCGTCCGGAACTGCTTCTCCGTCGCGCTGCGTTCCGCGTCGGGAAGCAAGTCCGCGACCGGCACGATCAGGGGTGGATCCGCGGCGATCCGGAGCTGCCCGCCGACCACCTCGGTGAGTTTGTCGAACGCCTGCAGGCTGTCCCGGGTGCGGGCCTTGGCCGTCGCTCTGGCCATGCGCTTGCGGCCCCGGGAGGCCAGTCTGTCGGCGGCCAGGGCCTTGAGACGACCCTCGTCGGTCTGCGTGTACCAGACATCGAGATTGCGCATGCCCGCGAACCGGATCATCGACTCCCGGTACGACCGGACGGTGGCCCGTACGATGCGGGCCCGCTCCTTGTCCGAGAAGCCGTTGGCGCGCCCCGCGATGACGAGGCTGGCCGCCAGCCGCTTCACGTCCCACTCCCAGGGACCCGGCAAAGTCTCGTCGAAGTCGTTGATGTCGAACAGCAGATGGCGCTCGGGGGAGGCCAGCAGTCTGAAGTTCAGCAGATGGGCGTCACCGCACAGCTGCGCCCTGATTCCCGAGGCGGGCGTCCCGGCCAGGTCGGAGGCCATGACGGCCGCGGCGCCCCGGTAGAAACGGAAGGGTGACTCCGTCATCCGCCCGTAGCGGATCGGGACGAGCTCCTGCACCCTGGCCGCCGACTGGGCCTCCAGGAGGGCCAGTGGATCCGGCCGGTCCGCCGGTGGCTCGTACACCTGGTGGCTCGACCGGGGAGCCCGCTTGCGGGCTGCCTTGCCGAGCGCGGCCCGTTCCTTCGGTGTCGAGCCCGGTACGGCACGGAGCGGTGAGGTGCGTTCCTGGGGCATGGCGGCCCTCCTGACTGCGCGCGGGGCCGTGCGGGCGGCCCCTGCCTCCCATCATCCCCGGCCGGACGGATTCCGCCCGCCCGGCGCGTTCCGGCGGCGGGGGTCGCCGTGTGGACTCAGGCGTGTCCCCGCTTCCTGGCCCGGCGGCCCACCCTCCGCCAGATCGCACGCTGGCACCGCAGCGCACCCGCGCCCACCACGATGAGCACCACGATGTTCACCAGGAGCTGGATGAGGGAACCCCGTGCCTCGGACCAGCTGGCGAAAGCAGTCGACACGCTGATGGCCGCAGCGGCCGGAATGGTGGTGACTGAGATGAACACCCCGAGGAGGGCGCTCGCGCGGGCCTCCGTGAGCGACACGATGCCGACGACAGCGGCGAGGGCGGCGACGGCGAAGGAGAAGAAGTTGGGGGTGTTGATCAGGTCGGAGACCGGCCGGAGCCCCAGGTCGAAAGCCTCCGACTGAAGACCGAAGCCGCGGATGAGGAGGCTGAAGAGGAAGGTGACCACGATCGTCAGCAGGAAGCCTGTGCACAGGGCGCCCAGCCCTGCGCGGATCATGGTCCGGTCGCCCCTGTCGATGCCCAGCGCCACGGCGACGATAGCGCCGTACTCGGGGCCGACGACCATGGCCCCGACGATCAGGATCTGGGAGTTGGTGACGATGCCGACCGAGCCGATGAGACCCGCGATGACCAGGTAGAGGTAGAAGCTCGGCGGGTACCTCCCCTCGGACCTGATGCGCGCCTCCACCTGGGCCCAGACCGGGGCGTTGACAAGTGCCCCGAGGCGGCGGGCCGCGTTCTCCGATGCCCGCCCCGAGAACGCCATGTCCACCGGCTCGATGACGACGGAACCGTCCACGTCGATCTCGAGTCCCCGCAGGCCCCGCAGTACATCGTTCGCCGCCCCCGCCAGCACATCGCAGGCGAAGGCGTCACCGTCGGGGTGGCGCGCGGCGCCACGCTGCACGATCAGGTTCAGGACGTAAGGGTCACCGGCGAGGAGCTCCACGACCCGGTCGGTGCGGTCCGGGGGGCTCACCGCGCGGACATGGATCATGTCCATTCCGTGCCCCCACGAGGCAGGGCGGGCGGCCGGATGCCGGGTGGCTGATAGTGGCATAGACAGTGACATGCCGGAGATTGGACGGTCATGGACCGATACCCTCCCATAGCCACCCACGGTCTGGTGGGCGACCTGCAGACCTGCGCGCTGATCTCCTCGCAGGGCGTCGTCGACTGGCTGGCCGTCCCCCGGTTCGATTCCCCGAGCGTCTTCGCCGCACTGCTCGACCACGACCGGGGCGGCTGTTTCCGGCTGTCGCCCGACGGCCCGGAGAGCTCCTGCAAGCAGCTCTACTACCCGGACACCGCCGTGCTGGTCACCCGCTTCATGTCGCCCGACGGAGTCGGCGAAGTGCTCGACTGGATGGCGCCGATCACCTCCGGCGGCGCCACCGGCCGGCACACACTGGTACGGAAAGTGCGCGCGGTGCGGGGGACCGTACGGTTCTCGATGGAGTGCAGGCCCCGGTTCGACTACGGGCGTGCGTCCCATGAGCTCGAACTCGGCCCGGAGGGAGCCGTGTTCAGGTCTGCGGGGATCAGCGGGCATCTGCGGACAGGCTTTCCCCTGGAGCGCGACGGCCACGATGTGCGCGGAACGGTGACGCTGGGCGTGGGCGAGTCGGCGGTCGCCGTCTTCACCGTCTGCGGGCCCGACGGACCCGCGCCGCCGCGGCCCACCGTCGAGGGGACCGACGAGCAGCTCTGGGAGGTCGTCGAGTTCTGGCAGAACTGGCTGCGCACCTCCCGTTACCGGGGCCGTTGGTCGGACATGGTCAACCGTTCCGCCATCACCCTGAAGCTCCTCACCTACGCCCCCACCGGCGCACCGGTCGCCGCCGCCACGATGGGCCTGCCCGAGCAGATCGGTGGTGAACGCAACTGGGACTACCGGTACACCTGGGTCAGGGACGGGTCACTGTCGGTGCGGGCCCTGCTGGACCTGGGATTCGTCGAGGAGGCGACCGCTTTCACCCGCTGGCTGGGCGCCCGCCTCGGGGACGGGGACATCGACGGCGAGGCACTGCAGACCATGTACCGCGTCGACGGCGAACCCCTGCCGGCGGAGGAGATTCTCACGCACCTCGAGGGCTACCGCGGTTCCCATCCGGTACGCCTGGGCAACGCCGCCTCCGACCAGTTGCAGCTCGACATCTACGGCGAGGCCCTCTACGCACTCTCCGAAGGGCACGAGGTCGGCATCCAGGCGGGCTACCGCGGCTGGAAGAAGGTCTCCCGCACCCTGGACTGGCTCGCCGACTCCTGGGACGGCCCCGACGAGGGCATCTGGGAAACGCGCGGCGGACGCGAGGACTTCACCTACAGCCGGGTGATGTGCTGGGCCGCGTTCGACCGCGGGCTGAAGCTCGCGACCGCGTTCAGCAGACCGGCCGATACCGTCCGGTGGACCCGGGCCAGGGACTCCATCCTCGAACAGGTCATGGAACGGGGCTGGAGCGAGCAGGAAAAGGCGTACGTCCAGCACTACGAGGGGGACGTTCTCGACGCCTCGCTGCTCCTGATGCCCAGGGTGGGATTCCTCGCACCCAAGGACCCCAGCTGGCTGTCCACCCTGGACGCCATGAACGACACCCTCGTCTCCGACAGCCTGGTCTACCGCTACGACCCGGCCGCCTCCCCGGACGGCCTGCGCGGCTCCGAGGGCACGTTCAGCCTCTGCACATTCCTCTACGTCGACGCGCTGGCCCGCGCCGGGCGACTGCGGATGGCCCGCTACACGTTCGAGAAGATGCTCACCTACGCCAACCACGTCGGCCTGTTCGCCGAGGAGATCGGCCCCACCGGCGAGCAACTGGGCAACTTCCCCCAGGCATTCACCCACCTCTCCCTCATCACGGCAGCCCGCACCCTCGACGAGGCACTCGACCGGCTGCGCGACTGACAGGTCGCACGGTCACCGGTCGTGCCTGCCGCCCTGGCTTGAGAGGATCCGTACGTGAAGTCCCCCGAGCCCTTCCCTGAACTCTTCCCCGGACCGCAGCCCGAAGCCGGCCGGACCGAGGGCCGCCGTACGGTGCGCTGCGGCCTGTGCGGACGCCCCCTCACCGGCGCGGACTCACGCCGCACCGGACTCGGCCCCTCCTGCGACGCCAAACTGCATCCGGCAGGCCCGGACATCCGGACCCGCCGTCACGACGTCGAGCAGGACACGCTGCCCGGCATCTGACCCCGCAGTGGGCGCTACGCGCCGTCGAGACGGCGGAACAGGCCCTCCTGCACCACCGACACCAGCAACTGCCCCTGGCGGTCGTAGATCCGGCCCCTGGCCAGTCCGCGGCCACCCGTGGCGATCGGCGACTCCTGGTCGTACAGGAACCACTCGTCCGCCCGGAACGGCCGGTGGAACCACATGGCGTGGTCCAGCGACGCCATGTCGAAGCCGCGCGGACCCCACAGCGGCTCCACCGGGATCCGGACCGCGTCCAGCAGCGTCATGTCGCTCGCGTACGTCAGCGCACAGGTGTGCACGAGCGGGTCGTCGCCCAGCGGGCCCACCGCGCGCATCCACACCGCGCTGCGCGGGTCCGCGTCCTTGATCTCCTCGTGCGTCCAGCGCAGCCGGTCGACGTAGCGGATGTCGAAGGGCTGACGCCGCGCCATCCGCTCCAGCGCCTCCGGCAGCCCGCCCAGGTGCTCGCGCACCTCGTCGGCGACCGTGGGCAGGTCGTCGGGGTCCGGCACCGTACGGGCGGGCGGCAGCTGATGCTCGAAGCCCGCCTCCTCGGGACGGTGGAAGGACGCCGTCAGATTGAAGATCGTCCGGCCCTGCTGGACGGCCGTGACCCGGCGGGTGGTGAAGGACCGGCCGTCCCTCACCCGCTCGACGTCGTACACGATCGGCACACCGGGGCGGCCGGGCCGCAGGAAGTAGGCGTGCAGCGAGTGGACGGGACGGTCCCCGTCCGTGGTGCGGCCTGCCGCGACCAGGGCCTGTCCCGCGACCTGACCGCCGAAGACCCGTTGCAGGGACTCGTCGGGGCTGCGGCCACGGAAGATGTTGACCTCGATCCGCTCCAGGTCGAGAAGATCGACCAAGCGCTCGGCGGGGTTCGTCGTCATGCGGTTCTTCTCCACTCTCGAAGCCGGTGCGTCGTCACAGCTGGCCGACGGCCGTGACGCGGACAACCGCACGGCCCTCCTCGTCGGAGGCCGCCAGATCGACCTCCGCACGGATACCCCAGTCATGGTCACCCGCCGGGTCGGCAAAGGCCTGCCACACGCGCCACAGACCGTGCTCGAGGTCCTCGTCGATCTTCAGCAGCTTCGGGCCGCGCGCGTCCGGACCCGTACCCAGGTCCTCGTGCGCTTCCCAGTAGCCGTCCATCGCCTCGCCCCAGGCGTCCTCGTCCCAGCCCGAGTCGGCGTCGAGCTCGCCCAGGTCGCGGACCCGGTCCAGGGCGGCCAGCTCCACCCGGCGGAACATCGCGTTGCGCACCAGGACCCGGAAGGCGCGGGCGTTGGCGGTGACCGGCTTGACCTCGTCGGCCCGCTCCTGAGCCTGCTCGGCGGTCTCCACCTCCGGGTTCGCCAGCTGCTCCCACTCGTCCAGCAGGCTGGAGTCCACCTGACGCACCATCTCGCCGAGCCAGGCGATCAGATCCTCCAGGTCCTCGGACTTCAGGTCGTCCGGGATGGTGTGCTCGAGCGCCTTGTACGCACTCGCCAGATAGCGCAGCACGATGCCCTCGGTACGGGCCAGCTCGTAGTTCGACGTGAACTCCGTGAACGTCATGGCCCGTTCGTACATGTCCCGGATCACCGACTTCGGCGACACGGGATGGTCGCCGACCCACGGGTGGCTCGTGCGGTACACGTCGTACGCGTGCCAGAGCAGCTCGCTCAGCGGCTTGGGGTACGTGACCTCCTGGAGCCGCTCCATCCGGTCCTCGTACTCGACGCCGTCCGCCTTCATCTGCCCGACGGCCTCGCCCCGCGCCTTGTTCTGCTGGGCGGCGAGGATCTGCCGCGGGTCGTCGAGCGTCGACTCGACGACGGAGACCATGTCCAGGGCGTACGAAGGGGATTCGGCGTCCAGCAGGTCGAACGCGGCCAGCGCGAAGGTCGACAGCGGCTGGTTCAGTGCGAAGTCCTGCTGGAGATCGACGGTCAGGCGCACGATCCGGCCCTCGGCGTCCGGGGTGTCGAGCTGCTCCACCACACCGCCGTCGAGCAGCGAGCGGTAGATGGCGATGGCCCGCCGGATGTGCCGGAGCTGAGCCCGGCGCGGCTCGTGGTTGTCCTCCAGCAGGTGCCGCATCGCCTCGAAGGCGTTGCCCGGGCGGGCGATCACCGAGAGCAGCATCGTGTGCGTGACCCGGAAGCGCGAGGTCAGGGGCTCGGGATCGGAGGTGATGAGCTTGTCGAAGGTGGTCTCCGACCAGGCGACAAAGCCCTCGGGGGCCTTCTTGCGGACCACCTTGCGCTTCTTCTTGGGGTCGTCGCCCGCCTTCTTGACGGCCTTCTCGTTCTCGATGACGTGCTCGGGTGCCTGGGCGACCACGAAGCCGGCCGTGTCGAAACCGGCCCGGCCGGCGCGGCCGGCGATCTGGTGGAACTCGCGGGCGCGCAGCGTGCGCACCCGGGTGCCGTCGTACTTGGTGAGGGCGGTGAACAGCACCGTGCGGATCGGGACGTTGACGCCGACACCGAGTGTGTCCGTACCGCAGATCACCTTCAGCAGGCCCGCCTGCGCGAGCTTCTCGACCAGGCGGCGGTACTTGGGGAGCATGCCCGCGTGGTGCACCCCGATGCCGTGCCGTACGTAACGGGAGAGGTTCTGGCCGAACTTGGTGGTGAAACGGAAGTTGCCGATCAGATCGGCGATCTTCTCCTTCTCCTCCTTCGTGCACATGTTGATGCTCATCAGCGACTGCGCGCGCTCGACGGCCGCCGCCTGGGTGAAGTGCACGATGTAGACCGGCGACTGCCGGGTGTCCAGGAGCTCGGTGAGCGTCTCGGTGATCGGCGTCAGCCGGTACTCGTAACTGAGCGGGACCGGACGCGTCGCCGAGCGCACCACGGAGGTGGGGCGGCCGGTGCGGCGGGTCAGGTCCTCCTCGAACATCCTGACGTCACCGAGCGTGGCCGACATCAGGATGAACTGGGCCTGCGGCAGTTCCAGGATCGGGATCTGCCAGGCCCAGCCGCGGTCCTGCTCCGCGTAGAAGTGGAACTCGTCCATCACGACCTGGCCGACGTCCGCGTACTTCCCGTCACGCAGCGCGATGGAAGCCAGCACCTCGGCCGTGCAGCAGATCACCGGGGCGTCGGCGTTGACCGAGGCGTCGCCGGTCAGCATGCCCACGTTCTCCGTGCCGAACATCTTGCACAGGTCGAAGAACTTCTCCGAGACCAGCGCCTTGATCGGCGCGGTGTAGAACGTGACCTTGTCCTGGGCCAGGGCCGTGAAGTGCGCACCCGCCGCGACCAGGCTCTTTCCGGAGCCGGTGGGGGTGGAAAGGATCACATTCGCCCCGGAGACCACCTCGATCAGCGCCTCCTCCTGAGCCGGATAGAGGGTGATGCCCTGCGATTCGGTCCATGACGAGAAGGCCTCGAAGAGGGCGTCCGGGTCGGCGGTCGGGGGCAGCTGATCGATAAGGGTCACGCCCCCATCTTGCCTGCCTTGTGCCCGGATGCGGGAACCGGAGGACCGACCGAAGATCACGGACGATACGCTGCCCACTCAACTCGGCCGCAGCGCACAGGCAATGGCGGCCCGGCCGTGCCGCACGGCCGAATCACGATGGGGGCGGAAACAGCCATGATGGGACCGGCACACTCTCTGTCAGGGGCAGCCGCCTGGCTGGGGGTGGGCGCCGCGGCCGCCGCCGCGGGCCACACGATGCCCTGGCCGGTCCTCGTCGTGGGGGCACTGATCTGCGCGGGCGCCGCGCTCGCCCCCGACCTCGACCACAAGTCCGCCACGATCTCGCGTGCCTTCGGCCCGATCTCCAAGGGCGTGTGCGAGATCGTCGACAAACTCTCGTACGCCGTCTACAAGGCGACCAAGGGAGCCGGCGACCCGCGCAGGACGGGCGGACACCGAACCCTCACCCATACCTGGCTGTGGGCGGTGCTGATGGGCGGGGGCGCCTCTCTCGCGGCGATCACCGGCGGCCGGTGGGCGGTCCTGGCGATTCTCTTCGTCCATCTCGTGCTCGCCGTCGAGGGCCTGCTGTGGCGGGCCGCGCGCATGTCCAGCGACGTCCTCGTCTGGATGCTCGGCGCGACCAGCGCGTGGATCCTGGCCGGGGTGCTCGACAAGCCGGGCCACGGTTCGGACTGGCTGTTCGCCGAGCCCGGCCAGGAGTACCTGTGGCTGGGCCTGCCGATCGTGCTCGGGTCCCTCGTCCACTGCGTCGGCGACGCGCTCACCGTCTCGGGCTGCCCGATCCTGTGGCCGATCCCGCTCGGCCGCAAGCGGTGGTACCCACTCGGACCCCCGAAGTTCATGCGCTTCCGGGCCGGCAGCTGGGTGGAGATCAAGGTGCTGATGCCCGCGTTCATGGTGCTCGGGGGAGTGGGCGCGGCCGCGGCGCTCAACTTCATCTGACCGCCGCGCGCCCGTTCCGGGGGCGGTGCGCACCGAGCCGTAGCACCATGACCCCATGCTGCTCGCCCGGCTCGCCCACGTGTCCCTCGAGGTCGCCGCGACATCGGCACGGACCCGGAAGGTCGCCCTGCTCGCCGGACTGTTCCGGGAGGCCGGTCCCGACGACGTCCCCGTGGTCATCCCGTACCTCGCCGGCCGCCTCCCACAGGGGCGGCTCGGCATCGGGTGGAGCACCCTGGGCGATCCCGTGGCGCCCGCGGACACGGCGACGCTGACGGCGACGGACGTCGACGCGGAACTGACGGCGATCGGGGCCCTGACCGGTCCGGGCTCGCAGGCCGCGCGCAAGGAGCGCCTCCAGCGGCTGTTCGGCGCCGCCACCGCCGACGAGCAGCATCTTCTGCGCGGGCTGCTCACCGGTGAGGTGCGCCAGGGGGCACTCGACGCCGTCGCCATCGACGCCCTGGCCGGTGCCACCGGCGCGGTGCCCGCAGAGGTGCGCCGCGCCGTCATGCTCGCCGGATCACTGGAGGCGGTCGCCCGCGCGCTGCTCGCGGACGGCCCCGGGGCTCTCCCGGCCTTCGGACTCACTGTCGGCCGGCCGGTCCTGCCGATGCTCGCTCACACCGCGCGCTCGGTCACCGAAGCCATCGACAAGCTGGGGCCGTGCGCCGTCGAGGAGAAGCTCGACGGCATTCGCGTACAGGTGCACCGAGACGGGGCGCGGGTGCAGGTCCACACCCGCACCCTCGACGACATCACCGACAGGCTTCCCGAGCTGGTCACGGCGGTGGCCGGCTTCGGAGGCGACCGGTTCGTCCTCGACGGCGAGGTGATCGCTCTCGGGCCCGACGGCAGACCGCGGCCCTTCCAGGAGACCGCCGGCCGGGTCGGATCCCGGCGGGACGTCGTCACAGCGGCTGCCGAGGTCCCCGTGGTCGCCGTCTTCTTCGACGTGCTCTCCGTCGACGGGCGCGAACTGCTGGACCTCCCCCTCACCGAACGGCACACGGAGCTGGCCGCCCTTGTCCCGGAACCGATGCGGGTGCGGCGCTTCCTCGTGAC
Source organism: Streptomyces sp. NBC_00887 (assembly GCF_045207585.1). Classification (NCBI taxonomy): domain Bacteria; kingdom Bacillati; phylum Actinomycetota; class Actinomycetes; order Kitasatosporales; family Streptomycetaceae; genus Streptomyces; species Streptomyces sp. NBC_00887. Next base: position 1,056,782 of record NZ_CP108788.1, on the reverse strand, counting down.
GGACCCCGGGGACGAAGCGGCACGCGGGGGCGCGGTGGCGTTCTTCGAGACCACCCTGGCGCACGGCCACGAAGGCGTGGTGGTCAAGGGACTGACCGCGCCCTACAGCGCGGGCCGACGGGGCGCCTCCTGGCTGAAGGTGAAGCCTGTGCACACCCTCGACCTCGTGGTCCTGGCGGCCGAGTGGGGGCACGGCAGACGCACCGGAAAACTGTCCAACCTCCATCTGGGAGCGAGGCGGCAGGACGGCACCTTCGCCATGCTCGGCAAGACCTTCAAAGGCCTCACGGACAAGATGCTCGCCTGGCAGACCGAACGCCTCCGGGAACTGTCCACCGGCGACGACGGACACGTCGTCACCGTGCGGCCGGAGCTCGTCGTCGAGATCGCCTACGACGGACTCCAGAGTTCCACCCGCTACCCGGCGGGCGTCACCCTGCGGTTCGCCCGGGTGCTGCGCTACCGCGAGGACAAGTCGCCGCAGGAGGCGGACACGGTCGACACGGTGCTCGGCCGACGGATCTGAACCCGGCGCCGGACGCGAGCGCGGCCCCCACCGGTGCGGCGGGGGCCCGCGCCTGACCGCTGATCAGCCGCGGGTGCCCGTCGACGCGGTGTGCGCGCGGAGCTGTTCCGGCGTGAGGTAGGCGTCGGTGTACTCGAAGTCGCGCAGGGTGGCGGGCTTGCGGGCCTGGAATCCGGTCCGTACGAAGTCGTCCCCCGCGATCGCGTTCAGCATCCAGTTCGTCAGGACCCGGGTCTTGGCGACATTGGTCCTCAGCCCCGACCAGTGGTAGCCGCGTGCCACCAACTGGGCGGGCATGCCCTTCAGCTCGATGCCCAGCGGCTTGGACACCGCGTCCCGGCCGCCGAGGTCCACGACGAGACCGAGGTCCTTGTGGACGTACGGCTGCAGCGGACGGCCGCGCAGCGAAGCGATGAGGTTGTCCGCCAGCACCCGCCCCTGCCGTATGGCGTGCTGCGCGGTGGGAGGGCAGACCGCTCCGTCGCCGGTGGCCAGGTCGGGCACCGCCGCCGAGTCGCCCAGGGCGAACACCCCGTCCACGCCCGGCACCTGCATCTCCGGGGTCACCGCGAGCCTGCCGCGTACCGTCTCCGCGTCGAGGGTGGCGACGAGCGGGCTGGCCGCGACCCCGGCGGTCCAGATGAGCGTGCGGCTGGGCAGCACCCGGCCGTCGGTGAAGGTCACCTTGTCCGGAGCCGCCTCGGCCACCGAGACACCGAGGGACACCTCGATGCCGCGCTTGCGCAGGATCTCCAGCGCGGTGCGCCCCAGCTTGTCGCCGAGCTCGGGCATGAGCTTGGGCGCGATGTCGATCAGATGCCACTTGATCAGCTTCGGGTCCAGCCGGGGGTAGTGCCGGACGGCGTTGGCGGTCAGCCGCTGCAGGCAGGCGGCGGTCTCCGTGCCCGCGTATCCGCCGCCCACCACCACGAACTGCAGCCGGGACTCCCGTTCGGCCTCGTCCTGGCTGGCATCGGCCAGGTCGAGCTGGGAGATGACGTGGTCCCGGATGTAGGCGGCCTCGGCCAGCGTCTTCATCCCCCGCGCGTTGTCGACCAGCCCAGGGATGTCGAACGTCCGGGTGACGCTCCCGGCGGCCAGCACGAGGTGGTCGTACGGCTCGTTCACGATCTCATCGGTGATCTTGCGGATGACGCAGATCTTCGCCTTCGTGTCCACACCGATGGCGCCGCCCGGCACGATCCGGGTGCGGTGGCGCCGGCTCCTGCGCAGGGAGACGGCGACCGACTGGGGGGTGAGCACCCCGGACGCCACCTGCGGGAGCAGCGGAAGATAGAGCTGGTACGAGAACGGCGTGACGAGGGCGATGTCCGCCTCACCGGGGGTGAGGCTGCGTTCCAGCCGGCGCACGCACTCGACTCCGGCGAAGCCTGCGCCGACAACGAGGATCCTGGGTCGTGCCACGGTGTGCGTCCCTTCTCGGGCTTACGCGGTCATCGCTCACCTGCCCCGTATCCGGGGCCAGTCACTCCTCATCCTCACCGGAGGGGCCGCAGTCCGCCTCTTGTGGGGCGGCGGCCGGAGGGTCACCCCGGCCGCCGCCCCGGGCTCATCCGTGCCAGGACCGCCACAGCGCCGCGTACGCGCCGTCCGCCGCCACCAGCTCGTCGTGGCTGCCCAGCTCGCTGATCCGGCCCTCCTCGACGACCGCGATCACATCCGCGTCGTGCGCCGTGTGCAGCCGGTGCGCGATCGCGATCACCGTCCGGCCGTCCAGCACCCGGGCCAGTGAACGCTCCAGGTGCCGGGCCGCCCGAGGGTCGAGCAGCGACGTCGCCTCGTCCAGCACCAGGGTGTGCGGATCCGCCAGCACCAGGCGGGCCAGCGCGATCTGCTGCGCCTGCGCCGGGGTGAGGGCCAGACCGCCCGAGCCCACCTCCGCGTCCAGGCCGTCCGCCAGGGCCTTGGCCCAGCCGTCCGCGTCGACCGCCGCGAGCGAGGCCCACAACTCCGCGTCCTCGGCGCCCGAACGGGCCAGCAGCAGGTTGTCCCGGAGCGAGCCCACGAACACGTGGTGCTCCTGGTTCACCAGAGCCACATGGGTACGTACCCGCTCCGCCGGCATCCGGGACAGCTCAGCCCCGCCCAGCGTGACCTCACCGGTCCGGGGCGCGTAGATCCCGGCCAGCAGACGCCCCAGCGTGGACTTGCCCGCACCGGACGGCCCGACCAGGGCGAGACGCGTACCAGGGGCCACGTCAAGCGACACCTCGTGCAGGACGTCGACACCGGCGCGGTAACCGAATCGCACTTCCTCGGCCCGTACCTCCCGGCCGTCCGGCCCGACCGCGTCGTCGCCCGCGTCCGGCTCGATCTCCCGTACGCCGACAAGCCTCGCCAACGACACCTGGGCGACCTGCAACTCGTCGTACCAACGAAGGATCAGACCGATCGGGTCGACCATCATCTGTGCCAGCAGCGCGCCCGTCGTCAGCTGCCCGACGGTGAGCCAGCCCTCCAGCACGAACCAGCCGCCGAGCAGCAGCACCGCCCCGAGAATCGTCACGTACGTGGCGTTGATGACGGGGAACAGCACCGAGCGCAGGAACAGCGTGTACCGCTCCCACGAGACCCACTCCTTGACCCGCCGGTCGGAGAGCGCGACCCTGCCCGCTCCCAGCCGATGGGACTCCACCGTCCGGCCGGCGTCCACGGTCTCGGCGAGCATCGCCGCGACCGCCGCGTACCCGGCGGCCTCCGAGCGGTACGCGGAAGGCGCCCGCCGGAAGTACCACCGGCAGCCGGTGATCAGCACCGGCAGCGCGATCAGCACGGCCAGAGCGAGCGGCGGGGCGGTGACCGTCAGAGCGCCGAGCAGCAGCCCGGCCCACACGACGCCGATCGCCAGTTGCGGCACGGCCTCCCGCATCGCGTTCGCCAGCCGGTCGATGTCCGTCGTGATCCTGGAGAGCAGATCGCCGGTGCCGGCCCGCTCCAGAACGCCCGGCGGCAGCCCGACCGACCGCACGAGGAAGTCCTCGCGCAGATCGGCCAGCATCTCCTCACCGAGCACCGCTCCGCGCAGCCGCATCGTCCGTGTGAAGACCGTCTGCACGATCAGTGCGAGGGCGAACACCGCCGCGGTGCGCTCCAGATGGAGGTCGGTGACGCCGTTGGAAAGGTCCTCGACCAGCCCGCCCAGGAGATACGGCCCGGTGATCGACGCGATCACCGCGATCGCGTTGACCGCGATGAGCACCACGAACGGCTTCCGGTGACGCCGGAGCAGAGAACGCACGTAGGACCGTACGGTCAGCGGTGTGCCGACCGGCAGGGTCGTCGCCGACTGCGGTGCGGCCGGGTCGTATGCGGGGGGTGCGACGCCGATCATGCCCTCTCCTCGAATTCCTCTTTCGTTTCGGTGGACTGCGACGCACCGATTCCGGCGAGCCCGTCCTGTACGGCCGGTGCCGCGATCTCCGCGTCGGTCTCACGGGTGACGACCGCCCGGTACCGCGGTTCGTCCCGCAGCAGTTCGCGGTGCGCGCCGACCGCCGCGACCGTGCCCGAGTGGACCAGGACCACGCGGTCTGCGAGGTCCAGGAGCAGCGGCGACGAGGCGAACGCGACGGTCGTACGGCCCTGGCGCAGTTGCTTGATCCCGGCGGCGACCCGGGCCTCCGTGTGCGAGTCGACGGCGGACGTCGGCTCGTCGAGCACGAGTGCCTCCGGGTCGGTGACCAGGGAGCGGGCCAGCGCGAGCCGCTGGCGCTGGCCACCCGACAGGGACCGGCCGCGTTCGGTGATCCGGGTGCGCATCGCGTCGCCGTCCGTGTCCACGGACGCCTGGGCCAGAGCATCCAGCACGTCACCGCAGTGGGCGGCCGCGAGCGCGTCCTCGGCGGTGACCCTGCCCGACGACGGCACGTCGAGCAGCTCCCGCAGCGTCCCCGAGAGCAGCACCGGATCCTTGTCCTGCACCAGCACCGCGGCCCTCGCCGAGTCGAGCGGCAGCTCGTCCAGAGCCACACCGCCCAGGAGCACCGAGGGTTCCGGGTCCGAGGCGTCGTCCGTCTCCGCGTGCCCGCCGAGCCGCTCGGCCAGCCGGCCCGCCTCGTCGGGATCACCGCAGACAACGGCGGTGAACAGGCCGCGCGGCGCCATCAGTCCGCTCACCGGGTCGTACAGATCGCCCTCGGGTGACATGGCGTCGATCGTCGAGGGCTGCGCACTGCGCCGCAGCGACAGGACCCGGACCGCACGCTGCGCCGACGGCCGCGAGAAGGAGTACGCCATGGCGATCTCCTCGAAGTGCCGGAGAGGGAAGAGCATCAGCGTCGCCGCGCTGTACACGGTGACCAGCTGGCCGACGTCGATCCGGCCGTCCCGGGCCAGCGTCGCCCCGTACCAGACCAGCGAGATGAGCAGGATTCCGGGCAGAAGCACCTGGATCGCCGAGATCAGCGCCCACATCCGCGCACTGCGCACGGCGGCCTTGCGGACTTCCTGCGAGGCACGTCGGTAGCGGGCCAGGAAGAGCTCCTCGCCGCCGATGCCACGCAGCACCCGCAGGCCGGCGACGGTGTCGGAGGCCAGTTCGGTCGCCTTGCCCGCCTTCTCACGCTGGAGATCCGCCCGCCGGGTGGCGCGGGGGAGCAGCGGCAGGACGGCGAGCGCCAGGACAGGCATGGCGATCGCGACCAGCACGCCCAGCGAGGGCAGGTAGACGATGAGCCCGATGCTGATGAGTACGAGGGCGGTGGCGGCGGCGGCGAAGCGCGACAGCGCCTCGACGAACCAGCCGATCTTCTCGACGTCCCCGGTGGAGACGGCGACGACTTCTCCCGCCGCGACCCGCCGGGTCAGCGCCGAGCCGAGCTCGGCGGTCTTACGGGCCAGCAACTGCTGGACCCTGGCCGCCGCGGTGATCCAGTTGGTGACCGCTGTGCGGTGGAGCATGGTGTCGCCCACGGCGATGAGGATGCCGAGGGCCACGATGAGTGCTCCGGCCAGCGCGAGGTCCCGGCCGGAACGTTCGACGACGGCCTGGACCGCGACTCCCACGGCGAGCGGCAGCCCGGCGATCGCGCACTGGTGCAGCAGCCCCCAGGAGAGGGATTTGAGCTGGCCGGTGAGCTGGTTGCGCCCGAGCCAGAACAGAAAACGTGGGCCTGAACGGACATCGGGGTCGCCGGGATCCGAATACGGAAGATCGCGAATCTGCATGACGTTCCAAAGATCGGAAGGGGCAGAGATCCGTGACGGATCTCGTGGAACAGTAGGTGACCAAACCGTGCAAGGTTCGCGTCATGCCCCGGTCCGAAGCAAGCGATTATTGGTGGATACGGCGGCCGGCAGCCGAGGGCGGCGGAGCGGGACGCAGGGCGCGAGGCCGGCCCGGTCCGCACAGGTCCGACACAGGTCCGACCCGTCAGGTACCGGGCACCTGCGGCGGGGCTCCGCGCCGTTCGGCGCGGAGCCCCGTCCGGTCTACTCCGCGGGCTTGTCGGAGTCCATGCCCGGACGGGCCTTCTTCCATTCACCGCGGGTGAAGTCCGGGATCTGCTGCGGAACGCCCTTGGCCTTGATGGAGAGGTGGCTCAGTGGAACAGGCGCGGTCCAGGTGGCCGCGTCGTAGACGTCGAAGTCGGGCGCGAGTCCGAGCCGCATGCACTGCATCAGACGGAACACCAGCATGTAGTCCATTCCGCCGTGACCACCGGGCGGGTCGGCGTGCTCCTTCCACAGCCAGTGGTCCCAGTCGGCGTACGCGGAGAAGTCCTTCCACTGGTCGTCGGTGTGGTCGGGCTCCAGATAGATGCGTGTCGGGTAGTCCTCGAAGACGCCCTTGGTGCCACCGAGGCTGTTGATGCGTGAGTACGGGTGGGGCGTCGACACGTCGTGCTCCAGGCGGATCACCCGGCCCTTCGCCGTCTGGACGAGACTGATCGTCCGGTCGCTCTCGATGTAGGTCTCCTTCCAGCTCGGGTCACCGGCGGGCATGTGCTGCTCGCGGTACTCGGCGAGACCGCGTGCGGGTGAGCCGACGCTGGTGATGCTCACCGCGCGGTCGCCGCGGTTGATGTCCATGTAGTTGGCGACCGGCCCGAATCCGTGGTTGGGGTACAGATCACCGCGCAACCGGGTGTGCCACAGGCGCCGCCACGGACCCTCGTAGTAATCGGGGTCGAACATCAGCCCCCGAAGATCGTGGTTGTACGCGCCCGCCCCGTGCAGCAGGTCGCCGAAGAGACCGGCGTGCGCCATCCGCAGCACCCGCATCTCGTTCCGGCCGTAGCAGCAGTTCTCCAGCTGCATGCAGTGTCGCCGGGTCCGTTCGGAGAGGTCGACCAACTGCCAGAGCTGGTCGAGCTGGAGAGCGATCGGACACTCGACGCCGACATGCTTGCCGTTGAGCATGGCGGTCTTCGCCATCTCGAAGTGGAGGTCCCAGGGAGTCGCCACGTAGACGAAGTCGATGTCCCCGCGCTTGCAGAGGTTCTCGTAGTCGTCCTCGCCGTTCGTGTACACGGCGGGCACGGGCTGACCCGCCGCTGTCACCTTCGCGGCCGCCTGTTCGGCCTTGGCCTTCACCGGGTCGCAGACGGCGACGACCTGTACTCCGGTGACGGCGAGGAAGAGGTCGATCATGCTGCCGCCACGGTTGCCGAGGCCCACGATGCCGACCCGCACGGTGGAGCGCCGGTCGAAGCGAACCCCGGCCATGGTGCTGCCCTGGCGTGCGGGGACGGTCGCCGGATTCGCCTCCGCCGTTGCTGCTGCCGTGCCGGTGCCGAGTGTTCCGAGTCCGAGTCCGGCGCCTGCTATTCCGGCCACTCCGGCCGTGGTACGAAGCACGGAACGACGGCTCATAGAGCCGTCGTCCGTGTTCTGCGGGTCCTGATCCTTTGGTGCGTCGTCGTTCATCGAGCCTCCAGGAAGGGGGATCTGACGGTGCGCGTAAGGGTGTGGGAAGCCCTGGGGCATGACGGGTTCCCGAACCTCGGTAAGGACCCTGGACGGTGGGACTGCTGTTGCGCAAGGGATGCGTTTGGACTCGCGCGTGGACTCTCGCGCCGAAACCATGGACTTTCCGGCGGTGTTGACGGAGGACGGGCGTGCCGGATCCGGACGGCCGGCGGACGCCCGGGACCGGGGTACGCACCGGGTTCAATGACCGGCCGGGGGGTCGCAGGTGTGGTGCGCGCCTGGGTTCAGAGAACCGGCCGGGGGGCGGAGGGCCGGTGCGCGCCGGGGTTCAGAGAACCGGCCGGGGGGCGGAGGTGTGGTGCGCGCCCCGGGTTCAGAGAACCGGCCGGGTCGCCCGCTCCAGCTCCATCAGTGCCGAGTAGTACGTGCGGCCGGTCGCCCGGTCCATGCCGATCTCGCACATCCGGTTCGCCGACAGATACGCGTCGTACTCCCGGGTGTTCACCTCGGCCGCCTCCTTGGCGGTCGCCGAGTCGGTGAGCTCCTTGTGCAGCATGCCGCGGTCGCCCGCGAACGCGCAGCAGCCCGCGTCGTCGGGGATGACGACGTCCTCCGCGCATGCCTCGGCGACCGCGCGCAGCTGTGCCACGTCTCCCAGGTGCTCCATCGAGCAGGTGGGATGCAGGACGGCCGAGCCCACCCTGCGGAACACGGTCAGCGAAGGAAGCAGCTCCTCGGCGGCCCAGACGAGCGAGTCGACGACAGTCAGCTCACGGTGCAGGTCCCGGTTGGCCTCGGTGAGATAGGGCACCACCTCGTGGGACATGCCGAGCGTGCACGAGGAGGCGTCGACGACCAGCGGCAGCCTGCCGCCCGCGGTCCAGCCCCATGCCGCCTCCACGATGCGGTTGGCCATCACGGCGTTGGCCACGTCGTACCCCTTGGAGTGCCAGATCGTCGCGCAGCAGGTACCCGCGACGTCCTCGGGGATCCACACGGGCTTTGCGGCCCGGGCGGACAGGGAGACGACCGCATCGGCGAGCGACGGCGATCCCTCGTCCTCGGGTCCGGCGAAGATGCGGTTCACACAGGCCGGGTAGTAGACGGCGTGCGCACCCGCCCGCGAGGTGGGAGGCATCCTCCGGCCGGCAGCGCCGGGGATCTGGGGAAGCCACTCCGGAACCAGATCGGGGCGAACGGCCTTGCGGGCCAGCCGGGTCACCGACTCGAGCAGACGGTCGCCGACCCGGTCGGAGACGGCGTCGGCCGCGGCGACCGCGAGCCGTGCCGAGACCTCCACCGCCTTGAAGTGCTTCGCCGTGAGCGCCGCGATGCGCTCCTCGCGCGGCGAGTGCCGGTGATGACGGAAATCCTTCATCATCGCGCCGGTGTCGATGCCGACCGGGCAGGCCAGCTTGCACGTGGAGTCGCCCGCGCAGGTGTCCACGGCGTCGTACCCGTACGCGTCGAGGAGACCGGCCTCCACCGGGGAGCGGTCCGGCTGGCGCATCATCTCCCTGCGCAGAACGATGCGTTGACGGGGCGTGGTGGTCAGGTCCTCGCTGGGGCAGGTCGGTTCGCAGAAGCCGCACTCGATGCACGGATCAGCGACCGGCTCGACCTTGGGGATCGTCTTGAGCCCGCGCAGGTGCGCCTTCGGGTCGCGGTCCAGGACGATCCGCGGCGCCAGCACCCCGTCGGGGTCGATGATCTGCTTCGTACGCCACATGAGTTCGGTGGCCTTCGGGCCCCACTCCAGCTCCAGGAACGGCGCGATGTTGCGGCCCGTGGCGTGCTCCGCCTTCAGCGATCCGTCGAAACGGTCGACGACGAGCGAGCAGAAGCTGTCCATGAAGGCGGCGTACCGGTCGACGTCCGCGGATTCCGCGGCGTCGAAAGCGAGCAGGAAGTGCAGGTTTCCGTGCGCCGCATGACCTGCGACGGCGGCGTCGAAGCCATGGACGGCCTGGAGTTCGAGCAGGGCCTCGCAGGCCTCGGCAAGCCGGGACGGCGGCACCGCGAAGTCCTCAGTGATCAGCGTGGTGCCCGAGGGGCGGGAGCCGCCGACGGCGGTGACGAACGCCTTGCGGGCCTTCCAGTAGCCCGCGACCGTGGCGGCGTCCCGGGTGAACGCGTTGGTCACGGACACGGCCGGCACGACGAGGTCGAGCCCCGTGACGACCGAAGCCGCCGCCTGCTCGTAGGCCTCCAGAGCCGCCTCGTCCGGGGCGCGGAACTCCACCAGGAGCGCCGTCGTGTCCCTGGGGAGGGACGCCCAGTCCGACGGGACGCCCTGGACGCGCACCGATGCCCGCAGCGTGTTGCCGTCCATGAGCTCCACGGCGATCGCACCCGCCTCGTTGAACTGCGGCACGGCCGCCGCGGCTGCGGTGAGGGAAGGGAAGAACAGCAGAGCGGAGGAGACCAGGCGGTCCAGCGGCAGCGTGTCGAAGACGACCTCCGAGATGAAGCCGAAGGTGCCCTCGGAGCCCACCATCAGCCCGCGGAGGATCTCCACGGGGGTCGATCCGTCCAGGAACGCGTCGAGCCGGTAGCCGTTGGTGTTCTTGATCTCGTACTTGGCGCGGATCCGGGCGGTGAGCCGCTCGTCCGCCTCGATCTCCGCCTTGACGGCCAGCAGCCCTTCGCACAGGCGCGGCTCGGCGTGACGCAGCAGCTCGTCGGCGGCCGGTTCGGCCGTGTCGACCACTGTGCCGCTCGGCAGGACGAAGGTGAGGGAGGAGACCGTGCGGTACGAATTGCGGGTCGTGCCGGCGGTCATTCCTGAGGCGTTGTTCGCGACGACACCGCCGATGGTGCAGGCGATGGCACTGGCGGGATCGGGCCCCAGCAGCCTGCCGTGCCGGGCGAGCGTGGCGTTGGCACGCATGACGGTGGTCCCCGGACGGATGCGTGCCCGCGCCCCGTCGTCGAGGACTTCGATGCCCGTCCAGTGGTGGCGGACGTCGACGAGGATGTCCTCGCCCTGTGCCTGGCCGTTGAGGCTGGTGCCCGCGGCCCGGAAGACCACGTTGCGGCCCTTGCCGTGGGCGTACGAGAGGATCGCCGAGATGTCGTCGATGTCCTTGGGGACCAGGACGACCTGCGGCAGGAAGCGGTAGGGGCTGGCATCCGAGGCGTACCGCACGAGGTCGGAGATCTTCCACAGCACCTTCTCCGCGCCGAGCAGGGCGGTCAGGTCGGCGCGCAGCGGTGTGGGTGTGCCCGCGGCCTTCCAGCCCGGCACCCGGTCGGGGGACGGCGCCCGTGCCGTACCAGGACGGAGGGCTTCCGGCTTCGGCTCCAGCAGCGGCATCTCAGGATCTCCTCGACGACACGGTGCGGTGCCCCGCACCGCGCCTCAGCAGCGGCGGCGCTCCGGCATCCCGTCCACCAGAGCGGTCAGCAGCCCGCCGAGCACCTCGCGCTGCTCGGCGGTCAGTGGAGCCAGGATCTCCTCTGCGGCGGCCTTCCGCGCGTTGCGCAGCGAACGGAGCGTGGCCCTGCCCTCCTCGGTGATCTCGATGCGGACCACCCGGCGGTTGGTCGGGTCCGGCGCGCGGCGCACCCGGTCATTGGCCTCCAGGCCGTCCACCAGTGTGGTGACCGCGCGCGGGACGACGTCGAGGCGCTGGGCGAGATCGGCCATCCGGGGTGGATCCTCGTAGTGCGCGACCGTGCGTAGCAGCCGGAACTGCGCCGGAGTGATGTCGATCGGCTCCAGCTGGCGGCTCTGGATGCGCTGAAGTCTGCGGGTGAGACGCAGCAGCTGTTCGGCCAGAAGACCGTCGGGATCGGGGGAGTCCATGAGGGAACGATATCAGGACCTCGTTCATTGTGAATAGAGGTAACAATGAGCTAAGCTCCGTAACGTCGAAATTCCGCACGTCCGCCGCCGCACGCCTCCACCCGGGGCCTGTCGGCCACACGCTCTCGAAGGAGCACATGAAACCCGACGAACCCACGTGGACACCCCCTGCCGGTGATGCCCAGCAGCCGCCCGCCGAGCTGCGCCGCATCTTCCGCCTCTTCCGCCCCTACCGCGGCAGGCTCGCGATCGTGGGGCTGCTGGTCGGCGCCTCGTCGCTGGTGTCGGTCGCCACCCCGTTCCTGCTCCGCGAGATCCTGGACACCGCGATTCCCCAGGGGCGTACGGGACTGCTCACGCTGCTCGCGCTCGGCATGATCCTCACCGCCGTGATGACCAGCGTCTTCGGCGTGCTGCAGACCCTGATCTCCACGACGGTCGGCCAGCGCGTCATGCACGACCTGCGCACCGCCGTCTACACCCAGCTGCAGCGGATGCCGCTCGCCTTCTTCACCAGGACCCGCACGGGCGAGGTCCAGTCGCGCATCGCCAACGACATCGGCGGGATGCAGGCGACGGTCACCTCCACCGCGACCTCGCTGGTCTCCAACCTCACCGCCGTCATCGCCACCGTGGTCGCCATGCTCGCGCTGGACTGGCGGCTCACGGTCGTCTCGCTGCTCCTGCTGCCCGTATTCGTCTGGATCAGCCGCCGGGTCGGCCGTGAGCGCAAGAAGATCACCACCCAGCGGCAGAAGCAGATGGCCGCGATGGCGGCCACGGTCACCGAGTCGCTCTCGGTCAGCGGCATCCTGCTCGGCCGCACCATGGGCCGCTCGGACTCCCTCACCAAGGGCTTCGCCGAGGAGTCGGAACGCCTGGTCGACCTCGAAGTGCGCTCCAACATGGCCGGGCGGTGGCGGATGTCGACGATAGGCATCGTCATGGCCGCGATGCCCGCCGTCATCTACTGGGCGGCCGGCCTCACCCTCCAGTCGGGTGCCACGGCCGTCTCCATCGGCACGCTGGTCGCCTTCGTCTCGCTGCAGCAGGGCCTGTTCCGGCCGGCGGTGAGCCTGCTCTCCACCGGCGTGCAGATGCAGACATCCCTCGCCCTGTTCCAGCGGATCTTCGAGTACCTCGATCTCGACGTGGACATCACCGAGCCCGAGAAGCCCGTCCGGCTGGAGAAGATCAGGGGCGAGGTCGCCTTCGAGAACGTCACCTTCAGCTACGACGAGAAGAGCGGCCCGACGCTGAGCAGCATCGACGTGACCGTGCCCGCCGGCCGCAGTCTGGCCGTCGTCGGCCCCACCGGCTCGGGCAAGTCGACGCTCAGCTATCTGGTGCCGCGGCTGTACGACGTCACCGGCGGCAGGGTCACCATCGACGGGGTCGATGTCCGGGACCTGGACTTCGACACCCTCGCCAGGGCCGTCGGCGTGGTCTCCCAGGAGACCTATCTCTTCCACGCCTCCGTGGCCGAGAACCTTCGCTTCGCCAAGCCGGACGCCACCGACGAGGAGATCGAAGCAGCGGCCCGCGCCGCTCAGATCCACGACCACATCGCATCACTGCCCGACGGCTACGACACGCTCGTCGGTGAGCGGGGGTACCGCTTCTCGGGCGGTGAGAAGCAGCGCCTGGCCATCGCCCGCACGATCCTCCGTGACCCGCCCGTTCTGATCCTCGACGAGGCGACCAGCGCGCTCGACACCCGTACGGAACACGCCGTGCAGCAAGCCATTGACGCGCTGTCGAAGGGGCGCACCACCCTCACCATCGCGCACCGGCTCTCCACCGTCAGGGACGCGGACCAGATCGTCGTCCTGGACGGCGGGCGGGCGGCCGAGCGCGGCACGCACGCGGAGCTGCTGGAGAAGGACGGCCGGTACGCGGCCCTCATCCGCCGCGACGGCGACCTCGCCCCCGCGGCCACATGAAGGCGCGATCGCGCCTGTGCGGCGGGATGCCCGTACGGCATGATCGCCGTCCATGAGAGCTCTGCTCGGGGTGGAACTCCCCGGATACCGGCCCGTGGACAACGACGCCTGGGTGAATGACGACGGTGATGTGCTGTCGCTGCACTACTTCGGACTGCCGCCTGACCTTCCTGCCGCGCTGGAAGACGGCCCGACCCTGCGCAACACGCTGACGCACTGGACCGCGCAAGCGGGCGGCGGGCTCATAGAGGCATCGGTGAAGACGCTGGGCGGGCTGCCTGCACTGCGTCAGATACTCAAGGTGCCGCTGCCCCAACAGGCCCACGGGCAGGTGTTCATCGGCAGTTTCACGGTGCCCCGGGCCGGATGCAGCACGGTGGTGAAGATCCAGGCGCCCGAGCGCGGAATGACAGGCATGCGGGAAGCCGTCGTCCTCGCGAAGCTCGACCCCGACCAGTACTTCCGGCCGCACCCCTATGCCCCCGAGGTCCAAGGCGGCCTTCCCTTCCACGCGGCGGATCACGCCAGGTGGGACGCGGAATTCCCGGACCACCCGCTGCCCCGGGTCCGGCGGACACTCGACGCGCTGGTCGAGGCGGTCACCGTGGACCCCGGATTTGCCGCGCTGGCGCCTTTCGCGGGCCCGGTCGAACCTGCCCCCCGCGGCTGACGAGCCGCGCAACACGGCGGCGCCGCCGCTCCCGTGGGACGGGGAGCGGCGGCGCCGGTCGAGCAATGGCCAGACGAGCCAACCCACGAGTGGACGACGCCGGCAAGCAGGTGGGTGAGGAAGCTATTCGGTGCCTCTCCTTGTGCATGGTGCATAGGTGGGACTGCGCAGTCGCGGTCTGCCCGTTGCCCGCGCCCTGCAATCATCAGGCTGCGCACCGGAGTTGATCGACGAGATGCGAGACGATCACATGTTCTGGCGAAATCCCGATCCCCTGTTCGTGTATGAGGCCGGGAGTTTGCAGCGAGTGCGGAATGCAGCGGGCTTGGAGGGCGGAGGCGCTTCGTGAGATGTGTTCGCAGCGTCGGCGCAGGCTGGCAGACTGAAGGGCGCCACGGCGGCGCAGCGAGAGAGGTTGTGCGCATGTCGGCTGGGCCCGGGGTTGCAGAAACGATCATGATCGCGTTGGCGACGGCGCTGGTCACAACCGTGGGCACCGGGTGGTTGGTGATGCCGCGGTTGGAGGCCCGGAAGCGGCGGATCATGGATGCGCACCAGGCCCGGGACCGGTTCCTGGCCACGATGCTGCGGATCTTGTCGGCAAGCGGCAGACTGCAAAAGTTCGAGGCACCGAACCCGGACGATGCGGCGTGGACGCCAGTTATGCGTGAGCGCGTTGAGGCGGAGCGGGCCCGTTGGGTGAAGCAGCTCGACGAGGCGACCGAGTGGATGGTCGACAACGTGGAAACGTACGCGGTCAGCTGGCCGACGGACTTCCTGCGCGGTCTGATCGGCACCTACGTGCCTTACGCCCGGGCGGTGATGATCTCCGAGCGCGAGGACGACCGGAAGGCCGAACTGCTGGAGTGGCTCACCACGCCTGTGTGGGAGGTCTTCGGCTCGCGGGGCTGGCAGCGTAGCCCTCGCCGCCTGGCACGGGCGCAGCGTCAGCTTGGGGCGCGTATCGCAGAGATCGAGGCCGAGGCGGACCGCCAGAACGCCGCGGCGGTCGCCGCCTGACCGGGCAGGACCTTGCCCGTGGTGGGCGATGCAAGCTGATCATTCACCTATGAGAGCCGAAGTGCAGGCGTTCGTTGCCGCGGCCCGCTCCCAGACTGGGATGCAAGCGGAGAAGAGATCGACAGACGTGTCGAGCAACTCGAAGCGATCCCCGAGCCGGTCACGGCAGAGGAAGCCCGAGCGCTCCTCTCCTGCTTCGGCCCCGACGACTGCTACGGCGTCGCAGGGACCCCGCTGCACCTCATCGAGACCGATCCGAACCCCGTCCTGACCACCGATCCCGGACCTGACGCCAACGAGTGGCACAAGCGGCTCTACGACCGGGCCGTGCACGCAGGGCTCATCCCGAAGACTTGACGGCCTGGTCGGCCTGGTCGGCCTGGTCGGCCTGGTCGGCCTGGTCGGCCTGGTCGGCCAGGTCCGCCGCCAGCTCGTCGCGCCAGTGTAGGGACATGCGCAGGCTCAGGACCGTCTCCGCCGCTGCGGGCAGGGGTAGCAGCAGGAACCGGCGCAGGGCCCCGGCCGCCGCGTCCCGTCCGTGCCACGCCGCGAGGTCGGCCGCGGTGACGGGCGCAAGGTCCGGCTGGTGGCGGGCCGCGTCGAGCAGTCCGCGGACGGCCCGGGTCTCCGCCCGGATGGTCCGCATCCGCAGGTCGAGTGCCCCGTCGGCCGGGAGACCCACCAACTCGCCCCGGCCGGTCTGCTCCAGTGCCCGGGCGATCTCCGGGTAGCCGTCGATACCCGTCTCCGACGCCAGCCGGGCGAGCTGCGCCGCCACCGCGGAGCGCAACCGCTGCGGCGGGGTCCGCTCCACGAGGGCGCCGAGGTCGAAGTCGCGTACGACGGTCACCGGGTGCCCCGCCTCCGGCACCTCGTCGAGGACCGGCAGCAGCAGCGCGCCGGCCAGCGGCGCCGCTGCGTCGTCCGCCGGGTCCCAGCTGATGCCGTGCTCCGCCGTCAGGCCTGCCAGCAGCCGCGCGTAGGCGGCCGTCGAGCCGGGCCAGGGATCGACGCCGAGCTCCTGCCACTTCTCCCCGTCGGGGCCGGTCACGTAGTCCTCGCGCGGCGATTCGACCCGGTGGCCCGCCTCCGGCCGCTCCGTGCCGTCTTCCACGACGGTCACGCGCACCTCGGGTCCCTGCTTCGTCAGCCGCACCACCCGGGTTCCGCGGGACAGCCGTCCCAGCACCTCGGGACGGCCGAACTGGGCGTCACCGCCCTCCTGCGTGGCGTACGACCACCCATCGCCGCAGGACCCGGCCCGGACCATCGGGCGGTGCGCGGCCCAAGGCGCGCCTGCGGACAGCCGCGCCTGCTCCCGGCTGCGCGGCCCGGCGGTCGCGGGCACGGAGCCCAGCCGGTCCAGCAGCTCCCCGGGGTCGATGCCTGCCACGAACACGACGTCCGGCTGCACGGGCGGTGCGGGCTCGGGTCCGAAGAGTCCGCCGCTCCCGAAGGTGATGACGGCGTACACCCCGTCGGGCTGCGGGACGGGCGCGGCCGGCTCGGGCGCGGGTGGTACCTGCGGCTCAGGGGCCCCGGCGGCGAGGCCCAGGGCGGAGATCGGGTCGGCGACGACTGTCCCGCCTCCGTCCCAGATCAGCCGGCCCTCGTGGGCCAGGGGTGTCCGCCCGTCGAAGGGCAGGCCGTGCTCCAGGGCCGTGGCGAAGTCGGAGAGGACGTGCCGCAGCCCCGGCCAGGGGGTGAAGGTCGAGCCCGTCTCGTCGAAGTACCGGCCGACCCGCCCGTGGTGCGGGCCGGGGCGGGTGACCAGGAAGAGCCCGTCGGAGGACTGCCAGCCGATGCCCAGGGTGATCAGCAGTCGTTCGTGCGGCCAGTACGCATACTCGTCGCGCTCCTCCTCGTCGAGCTCGGCCTCCTCCTCGGCAACGTCCTCCCCGGCCTCGCGCAGGAGCTCGGCGCTCTGGATGATCTTCCCGACTCCGGACGGTGGTCCGTAGTAGTCGAGCCTGAGCGTTCCGTCCTGGAGCTCCACACCGTCGTGCCGCAGCAGCGACTCCCTCAGGTCGGGCGGGAAGGTCACCCCCAGCCGAAGTTCGGCCGCCGCGATGGCCGCCGGGGGAGCCGGCGGTCGCAGCAGCCCATGGGTGACAGGGGCGTGCCGCGCGAGCCAGCTCTCGATGCGGTCCCAGGACTCTTCGACAGTGAACACGATCATGCCCGGCACCCTAGGCGCGGGCACTGACACCGGGCAGGCCCGGGCTGTCCGTCGTCCTCTCAGCCCCGGCGGGCGACCATCCACTGGGGCACCGCCCCTTCCGAGTTCCGTACCTCGCCACCGGCGGCGATGGCGGCGTGTGCTGCTTTGCACGCGCTCGTCTGGTCGGTGAGTATCGCGGCGATGTCGGGGTGACGTTGGGTGCTCGTCCTGGCAATGCGCTGCCTGTAGAGACTGAATGTGGGTGTTGCTACAGGATTCGGCGTGGCCGTGAGCTGGCCGGAACCAGGTCCCCGGCAGGAACGGACCAGAGGAACCGGTGTTGCTGTCCTACTTCGCCGTAGCTTCGGGAGAACAGGGCCTACAAGACCGCTCGCGCTATGAGGTCCGCTCACGCGGCCGGCTCCGGGGGCACTTCGTCGTGATCATCGGGATGGCGGCCCCTCCGGAGTTTGCACGCACACGTCGGGCGGCCCCGATCCTCGCCTCACTGTCCCTGACCGAGCGTCACATAATTGCAGAGAGTACTGGCCACTTCGTCGCAGCTCCGGGAGAGCAGGGCCTTGCCGGCTCGATCGAGCAGTGGTGGGTCTGTTGCGCTCGGTGCGGGTCAGACGGAGGCGCCCTGCGCGGCGGGCGTGCCGCTGCCGGTCCGCTCCAGCAGACGGGTGATCGAGCGTGCCGCGGCGCGTCCCGCCCGGTTGGCGCCGATCGTGCTGGCCGACGGCCCGTACCCGACGAGATGGACGCGCCCGTCCCGTATCGCCCGGGTGTCCTCGACGCGTATGCCGCCGCCCGGCTCGCGCAGCCTCAGCGGGGCCAAATGATCGACTGCGGCCCGGAATCCGGTCGCCCACAGAATCACATCGGCCTCTGCAGTCCGGCCATCGGCCCAGGCCACCCCGTCCGGGGTGATCCGCTCGAACATGGGGAGCCGGTCGAGGACCCTCTCCTCGCGTGCGCGTCGGACAGCGTCGGTCAGCGGCAGTCCGGTCACGCTCACCACGCTCTGCGGCGGAAGCCCACGCCGTACACGCTCCTCCACCATCGCCACGGCGGCCCGCCCCTGCTCCTCGCCGAACGGCCCCTCCCGGAACACCGGGGGCCGACGCGTCACCCAGTACGTCGCGGCCGCCACTTCGGCGATCTCCATCAGGTGCTGGGTCCCCGAGGCTCCACCACCGACCACGATGACCCGTTGTCCGGCGAACTCCGCCGGCCCCGGATAGTCGACAGTGTGCAACTGCCGCCCCCGGAAGGTCTCCTGGCCCGGATACCGCGGCCGGAACGGCCGGTCCCAAGTCCCCGTCGCGTTGACAAGGGCACGCGTGGCGTAGGTGTCCTCGGACGTCTCGACGAGCAGGCGGCCGTCCTCTCCTTCGCTGCCTTCGCGCACGGCCTTCACTTCGACGGGACGGTGCACCCGCAGGTCGAAGCGGTTTTCGTACGCGTCGAAGTACTCGGCGATCACCTCGGACGAAGGGCGGCCGTCGTCGGCACCCGTCAGCTCCATGCCGGGCAGGGAGTGCATGCCGTGGACCTTGCCGTAAGTGAGCGACGGCCAGCGGAACTGCCAGGCACCCCCGGGCCGCGGGGCGTGGTCGAGGACGACGAAGTCCCGGTCGGGTTCGAGGCCGGCGCGCCGCAGATGGTAGGCAGCGGACAGCCCCGCCTGCCCGGCGCCGATCACGACCACGTCCCGCTCGCGCATCCCGAAGTTGTTCACCCTTCTACCAACTCTGGACGGCTCCCGGATCTTCCCGGACCGACCGGGGGCGCGACCGCCTGCCGACGGCGCCAGAATGGAGCCATGCCCGACTCCTTCGCCACGCACCTGCTGAGCATCGCCACCGGACGGACCGAGACGGTCACGGACCTGACGGCGGACTGCGAACAGTTCCTCGCCCGTGTCGCCCACGGCAGGGACGGCCTGCTCAACGTCTTCGTCCCTCACGCGACCGCCGGAATCGCGGTCCTGGAGACCGGAGCGGGCAGCGACGACGACCTCCTCGCGGCCCTGCAGACCCTGCTCCCCGCCGACGACCGCTGGCGCCACCGCCACGGAAGCCCCGGCCACGGCCGCGACCACGTGCTCCCCGCCCTCGTACCGCCGCACGCGACCCTGCCGGTGATCGGTGGAGGGCTGGAGCTCGGGACGTGGCAGTCGGTCTGCCTGGTCGATACCAACATCTCGAATCACAACCGTCAGGTGCGGTTGAGCTTCCTCGGATAGGACGCTGACTCGGTGCGGACTGTAGATAGCAAGTCCGGCCGCGCCAACTGCCCCCGGATTGAGGCTGCTGTCAATGCTGCCGACGGGTTCTTGGTCTGCTAGTGGTACAGCACCCTGCCCCCATGCTGAACACTGAGTGAGCTTCTTCGAGTTGGCCACCGATCGGGTGATGGGCCGTGAAGCGCAACGAGCGAGGCCCGGGCTGTTGATCGAGATGTCTGACGTAGGCCGGGCGGCAGACAACGTGCACGGCCGTTGCTGCCGCTCTTCACCGAATGCTTTGCAGGAGCGCCCCCGTGGCCGTGACGGTCCAGAACGACCATCCGTTGCGGTTCGGGTTGACGCGCGGGTTGAGAGCCCGGACCATGGCTACCGCCGCCCCGCTGGGGGATTCGTACACGCCGCGGCCGGGGCCGGAGGGGATCGTCACGGCGCGGGAGGGCGGATCGTAGTAGGCGGTGGTGCGCCGGCCATCGTAGACGGCGTGCAACTCGACGCCCTGCTCCGTGCGCAACGCCTGCACGTCTGCCTTGACCAGCGCGGGCGCGGAAGTGTCCTCAGCGATCACGGTCTCGTCGGCCGGCATCTCGTCGGCGTCCTGACGGATGGCACTCCCGTCGTAGGCGGGCAGACCCAGGAGCTCGTTGAGGACATTGGCCAGCAGGCTCCTGCGCGCGGCCAGGAAGTCGGGGAACCGGTCCAGGGACCGCAGCTCCGGGTCGCTGGGGATCCACTGTTCGGCCAGGCGCTCCGGCGCGACGCCCGCCATGTACTCGGCTGGCAGCTTGGAGGAGATCATCTTGTTGGTCTGGCCGGTGACGAAGGCCAGGTTGGCGAGGCTGTTCCACTCCTCCTTCGCGCAGGTCCCCTGGACCCGGGCGCGAGGGAACACGTGGTGGAACTCGATCCTGGAACCGCTGTTCATCGGCTGATCGTTGATGGCGATGTTGGTCGACCAGTCCCGCGCCCTGCCCCGCAGCGCGGCGATGTAGAGCAGTTTGAAGAAGGCGTGCGTGGAGTACTTCTGCTCCAGGTCCCTCGGGTGCAGTGCGCTGTCCAGTGAGCGGGGGCCGGAGGCCCGGCGGATGAGCTCGGCGAACAGGTCCTCCCCGGCACGGGACCTGATCAGCCGGGCCTCCGCGTCGAGCTTGCCCTCGACCTGCAGCGAGTAGTGGCTGAAGGCCATCGCCGTGTACACCCAGCGACGCAGCAGTTGCGCCTCTCCCGGACGCAGCTTGCCGCTCCGGTGATAGAGCAGCAGCGCAGGCACGATCGTGACGTTCGGGGAGGAGAGGATCTCGGACCGGGGGATCGAGCACTCGCCTTTCAGGAAGTCGATCGCGAAGCGAAGGGCCCTTTCGGTGGCGTGCCACGCCTCCTTCAGCGCGGTCTCGTTCACCTCCGCTCCGATGAGCTTGATGTGATGGGCGCCGGTGCCCGCGAGGAGGCTCATGAGGCGCAGGACGGCTTCCCTGTTCAGGTCGAAGTCGCTGTCCCGTAGTTCCTGGTGAAAGGCATCCATGGTGTCCAGGCCGGCGGACCAGCGGGCCGCGATGGCGCTGTACACGAGATCGCCTTTGGAAAGCCGTCGGCCGCCCTTGTTCAGCCGGGCGAATAGCTCGGCGACCTCCTCGTAGTCGTCGGACTCATAGGTGATGACGGCGATCTGGTGATACCGGATGTTGTTCACCTTCTGCAGCCGCTGCATCCAGGTGCCGAAGTCCGGGTCGTCGGGGGACACCCCGGCCTTGTTCAGGACCGGGTAGAACTGCACGTTCTCCTGCAGGAGCGTCGACACCGGGATCAGGAGCGGATCCTTGCGCTGCACGGCGCTCGGGGTCACGAATTCCTCGGTACGCACGTCGAAGCGCAGGTCTATGTGCCGACCGTCGGCCTTCGACTGGGGTCGGTAGACCCAGGCGAGGGAGGTCAGCCGCTGCTGTCCGTCCAGCAGATAGAGGGGTTGGTTCGTCGTTTTGTCGGTCTGGACGACGGCGGCAGTCTTGAACGGGACGTTCAGGCCGGTCTTCCACAGCAGCAGGGCGCCGACCGGATAGCCTCGGTAGAGCGAATCGAAGAGATCACGTACGTCAGGCCGCATCCAGACGAAGTCGCGCTGGATGGAGGGAATGACGACCATGCCCCGCAGCAGGTTCTCCACCTGGGAAATAATCTTCTCGTTCGCCAGTCCCATGCCGCCCCCAGCATTCCGGTGATCCGTCACATCCACGGTAACCGCCATCCGGGTGCGGCCGGCTGGTTTCGGATCTTTGCGCTACTCCAAGCGATGGCCACACCTGCATGGCCCGATCGGTCGTCAGCCCCTCACCAGTGGCTCCGCTTGTCCGCACAGACGATCGTGGAGTGAGCCTCGACACCCCGGTACGGCTCTCATTGAACTTCCCTGACGTCTTGTGGCGCGCTGCGGGAAGACCGCTCCGTCGTGTCGTCGTTGGATTGCAGCGCAGGTCGACCGCGAGGTCGACAGACCCTGAACGAGCACGAGCGCATGGTTGGCAGACAACTCTGTCCGCCGAGTTGACCCCTACGAACTGCCGCCTGCTCGCACGTGACGGTCCCTATCACGTCCAGCCCCACGGCGAGGGTGGCCAGCTATTCTCAGGGTGCCTTAGTGGAGTTTGGCGGACACGAACGTCGACAATGCGGAACGTCAGGTCCGTCTGTCGTTCCTCGGGTAAAGCTGCGTCTGCCGTCGCTGTAGGAGTGATGTCCGGCCGGACCAAGCGTCCACCAGCACGGCCGGGGAACTTGCCCTTCCTCTCCATCCGCGAAGCGGGAAACCGCGGGGATGAGGGCGTGACATGGTTGACCACGGGAGGCTGTCCACTCACCGTGACGACTTACGCGTCAGACCTTGTCGGGGGAGTCGTCGACGGGTTGTTCCGGGGAGCGGATGGAGGCCGAGATCACCGCGCAGGACGGAGCGGAAGGTCGCGAGCCGGTCCCCACTTGCTGGCTGCCGCAACGGCCGCCGAGGCAAGCGGGTAACCAAGGCGGTCGGTGACCCGGAACCGGCGATACCGAAACTGCGGACCGGCTGACGGGGTGGGCCGGAATCGAGGCTGATGCTACCCGGACGGTGAGACGATGGGACGCATGGTGCTTCATGTGGGTGTGCACGCCCTTCGCAGTCGTCGGGGCCAACTACGCGGTAGCGCAGGCAAAGTAGCGGAGTGCGGGGATGCCAGCACGTCGTACCTCCTGCTCTTTTACGCGACGGAGTGCGCGATCAAGGAGCGAGTACTGAGCCGTAGGGGACAGCGGAATACATCAGGGTTGGAGCCCACGCACGACCTGCGGAAGCTTGCCAAGGAGCTGTGTCTGCCGCGTTCGGTCAGCGACCACCTTGCCAGGCTGGATCGCTGCCGAATGAGCGCTCAGGGTGCTGGAAAGGTTGCCCTCGCTGACCTTCACCAGGCATGGCGTTATGGTGCGAAACTGAATGAAGAAGACGAAAAGAATGCTCAGGCGTCACTGCACGCACTCATCGCATGGTGCGAGCAGGACTGAGACGTGATGAACAGAGCCGCGGAGGAACTGGGGACCATGGACAGCAGCACAGCGCCTCCCGCGCACCTTTTCAGCTGGGTGGACGTCGACGAGCACCTGGCCCGACTGGCGACTCTGGGAAGGTGGCCGGAGTGGCTCGTCGCCGCTGACGGCTGGTGGGACTGTCTGGAGCTCGTCGTCGACGACGGCACGGACCAGGAGCTGGTGCGGCAGTGGCTGGAGGAGGCGTTCGGGGCGGGCTCCGCGGCTCAGCACGACGGAGTATTGATGCTGGGTCTGGACGACCCACGTACGAACGAGTTCACGGGCCTCCGGGTGCAACTGAGCATCGAGCCGGAGGTGCCCGACGGACCCCTACGGCTACCGCTTCTACGGGAGAAGCACATCACCCGTCACCTGGCGGAGCCATTGCGACGCCCTCAGCGTGACGGTTTCACGAACGACGTCCAGGTGATGGCCTTTCACTCCTTCAAGGGCGGCGTCGGGCGCACGGTGCACGCCGTTGCCGCTGCAGACAAGCTCGCCAGGCGCGGCGGTAACGTTCTGCTGATCGACGCGGACCTGGAGGCGCCCGGTATCTCTTGGATGCACAAGGAGCAGGGCGGTCAGTGCGACTTCAGTTACGAGGACTTCGTCACACTGATTCAGGGTGACGAGGACAACGGCTGGCAGTCGGCCGTGGACATCGCGGCGAAGTACCTGCCCAACCAGCAGGTCGGTCACTACACGGGCGGGGGCCGTCTCACCGTGGTGCCGACCAGCCGTAGGGTGTTGCTTGGGCCGCCGCGTATCGAACCCGCGGACCTGTTCTCCCCAGGCCGTTCCCCCTACCTTCTGACCGAGGCCATCGCTGCACTTGGCGCCCGCATGGGCGCGGACACCGTGATCGTGGACCTGCGTGCGGGAGCGTCCGAGCTGTCCGCGCCGATCCTCCTTGATCCGCGGGTGCAGCGTGTCTTCGTCACCACGCTGAGCCATCAGTCCTTGGCCGGCGTCGAACTGATGGTCCGGCAACTCGGGCAGAAGGCGCCTGCTGTCCAGGGACTGGACCCCGCCAGCTCTGTGATCGTCACTCAGTATCGCCTGGACGCGCACGGTGCGCAGGCAGAGGCTGCCCGTAGCGCGCTTGGCGGCGCACTTGCGGCGACGATCGGACGCCCCACGGCCGACTCCGCGGACGGCACGGAGGCTGTGGATACAGGGCTGCTGGTCCAGCCGGTCATGAGTCCCTTCCGGGAAGAACTCCTGGCTCTGCCCTCCACCTGGGACGCGGTTTTGAGGGTTCTCGGCTCCTGCGGGATCGCCGATGCCCTTGACCCGATTCTTCCTAGCCCCACCCCTCAGCTGCTCCTCACAGGCGGGCCGCCGGATGGGGGCAAGGCGAGGACCGACTACGCGCAGCTGCGGCGGAACCTTGCTCAAACCGCAGGGGAACTGATCCACGCGGAAAAGAAGGGGCTCTCGTCGACCGGCGGATTCCTAGTCACGGACCCTTTGCGTAGGCTTCTGGGCGACCACCGCACTGAGTTGCCGCTTGCGCTCGTGGTCGGTGCGAAAGGGGCCGGAAAGACGTTTCTGTATTCCAAGGCGTGTGCGGCGCGCACGTGGGAGAGATTTGCCGAAAAATCTGGGGTTGACGGAGTTGATCTGCGCGCACCAGTGGTCCCTGTGCTGGAGTCCGCCAACTTGGAGTACGGCGAACTGGAGCCGCAGGACCTTCGCGACGACTTCGCCAGGCAAAACGGTGGCCCAGCGGATGTCGATGCTGCTTCGGGGAGAAGCATCAGTGACAGGTTGAAATCCGGGCTGGCCAGGTTGGACGGTCAGAACGAACTTGCCTGGCGGAGTCTCTGGCTGGAGTGTCTGGCCGTCGCCGCAGGGGTGGAGCCAGCGGACGGACGGAGTCCGGAGGAGGCGCTAGCAGAGCTCGGCAAGCGAGCCAAGGCCGTGTTCGTGATCGACGGCCTGGAGGATCTGCTGCAGAGCCTCGACGCTGAGGTGAAGAGCACGGCGCTGCGGGTGCTGCTGATCGATGTACTTGGCTGGCTCCGATCCCTGCGCGGGCGGCCCTTCGGGCTCATGGTTTTCGTCCGCAGGGACCTGGTCACCTGGGCTGTACGGCAGAACAGCGGTCAACTTCTCGGCCGGTACGACCGCTATGCACTGCACTGGAGTAAGGAGGAAGCCCTGCGGCTCGCGCTTTGGGTAACCGCACACGCGCAAGCCCTGCCCACTCCTGTGGACCTTGTCGCGGTCACTGAACTTTCCGAGGACGATTTGGTACAGAGCCTCGTTCAAGTGTGGGGTTGGAAGATGGGGACGGAGAAGTCGCGGGAGGCACGTTCGCACCTGTGGGTGCCTGCGGCACTCGGAGACTTCAATAACCAGGTTCAGGCTCGGGACGTCGTGGTGTTCCTTGCCAAGTCTGCCGAACTCTCTAGCTCTTACGACACGGTCGAGGACCGGGTCCTGGTGCCTGGCGCGATGCGAAAGGCACTGCTTGCGTGCAGCAAGAACAAGATCGAGTCGATTCGGGCCGAGAATCGTGAAATCGGTGAGCTACTCACCAAGCTGGAGCGTCTGGAGACCCAGGTCACTGTCCCGTTCGAACTCGAACGGGTCGGTCTCACGGTTCAGGAAGCGGATACGCTCATCGACTCCGGGGTTTTCAGCAAAGGCACGGACGGCCGCTACTGGGTTCCGGAGATCTACCGGCACGGCCTGGGTTTCAACAGCGAGCGCCGGGCGCGGGTGCTTTGGGGTGGATAGCATTCCCGAGCTGGTGGGGTGATCTCTGGGCGCGCAGGTTGTCGACCGGGCCGGAATGGCGTGTACCGGTGGGGCTATGCCTGCGGCCGAGGCGACGGTCGTTTCACCGAGGAAATGGTTCTGGAAAGACTCAAGAAGTCGGACGCGGTGTACCACTCGACACCGGGCGGAATCGACCGTGATGGTGGCGGGCGAACTGCTGTGTCTCACCCCGCTTCGACTTCCGGGACTTCCGCGTGCGCATCGCGGAGTATTCGAACGTAGAGGAGCGCGGCGCGTTCCATCTGGATACCTTCGGCAGTGGGCCGTGGCTGGGAAGCGCCTGATGAGTCCCGGGTCCACCGCCAAGACCAAGACCTGGCCGGCGCCGAGTTCCAGGTCTTCGGTGAGGCCGCCGACCCCGAGGACTCTGCCCGCCATCCCTGACCCCCGCTATCGACCCGGGAGGTCTTCGCGTGGACGAGGCCCGGGACTTCCGACTGGAGGTGACGACCGAGCTCTGCCGTGCCCCGGAGGACGCCGTGCTGACCTGTCTGCGTGACCTCGCGGTTTTGACGAGCTGCTGGAGGCACGCATCTGAATCGCCCCGACGTGGCACTCCTCGTCCAGGATGGTACCTTCGTCGGCTGGAGTCTGACCGAACCGGCCCGTTATGTGACCACGGGGTTCGCCGCCCCCGACCCGGCGCCCCGCCCCGTCCACCCGGCTCCTGTTCTCCACGTGCATGGACCTCGTCAGCACGCCGTGGCTGGACGCGATGCGGCGCCGTGATCCGGCCGCAGTGTCCGGCCTGCGGGGACTTGACCACAGGCTGCGCGACCAGCGTAAGGATCGGAACCGGGCCGACGCGCTCCTCGCTGTGATCGGCGAGCTGGTCGAGGACTACGGGAGCCGGTGACGGTCGGTCGATTCGACAGTGAGTCCTTCTGGTCTTGTCGCGGCGACATGTTCACCCCAGTCACGTTCGGCCCTCTGCTGAAGTAGGAGCGCGCGCAACTCCATTGCAGCACTGGACTGTTCGTGCAGACCAACCGTGAGGGTACGCTGCGGGTTGCCGTAACGGATGTTGGTCGATACCAACAGGGACAATGCCGACCGGCAGGTACGGCTGTCGTTCCTCGGGTAGGGCTGCGTGTGTCGTCACTGTAGGGGTGATGTCCGGCCGCACCAACTGAGCGAGCCCAAGCTCTGGGCAGGGCTGGGCGAGCGGTGCCGCGCGGCGATGTAGGCCTGGGGGACGCGCGAGCAACTCCCGGTGACGCGCCCGTGGTGCTGAACGAGCACGATGGCCACTGGGGAGCGTTCGCCTGTCTTCCGAAGCTGGCCGTCGCGCCGACCTCCGGTGGCGCCGCCGGTGATCTCGCCGGTGAACTTGAACGCGGGCAGCGGCTGTAGCCCACCTGCACGGCCGAGGAACTTGCCCTTCACCTCGCCATCCGCGGCGCGGGAGACCGCCGGGCGAAGGCGACGTTATGGGTGACCACGGGAGGCTACTCACTCTCCGTGACGACTAGTCCCCCTAGATGCTGACCCATGCAAAACCATGTTCCGCAATGCCCTCGGCAATGGATGGATCGATCAAGAAGCGAAGTTGGCTTCGGTACTCCTGCGGACTTACCGCAATCTGGTTCACCCGCTCGCCGAGAAGCGAGCCAAGCACAGCGCGGACTTCGATACAGCCGACCTGTGCTGGTCCACAGTCAACGCCGTCCTCAACGACCCGGCGGCGAGCAACGTCTAGCTGTATTGATCACGAGCGTTGTTGACACAGGGGTCTTGATCAAAGGCGCAGACCTCCGGTGTGGTGGAGCTGTCTAGGACTGCACCGCACTGGAGGTCTTCGTGTCCCACCGTAATGCCCGGCTGACCGTCTTTGGCAGGAGACTGCTGGTCGAACGTGTCTGTTCGGGCCGTCCTGTCGCGCACGTTGCTGCGGAGATGGGCGTCTCCAGGGCAACGGCGCACAAGGGGATGCGCCGCTGGCGGAACGAGGGTGAGGCGGGGCTCCATGACCGGTCCAGCAAGCCGCTCACGACACCGCACCTCACCTCGCCCGACGTCGAGGCCAGGGTGTGCCGCCTGCGGACCGACCGCAAGCTGGGCCGTGCCCGGATCGGCCCGGTCCTGGGCCTTCCCGCCTCGACCGTCCACCGCATCCTGACCCGGCACCGGCTGGCCTGGATCGACCGCCCCACAGGCACCGTGATCCGCCGCTACGAACGCGAACGGCCCGGCGAACTCATCCACGTCGACGTGAAGAAGCTCGGACGGATCCCCGACGGCGGCGGACACAAGACCCTTGGCCGCCAGGCCGGCCGGGCCACCCGCAGCCAGATGGGCTTCGACTACGTCCACTCCGCCGTCTACGACCACTCCCGCCTGGCCTACAGCGAGATCCATCCCGACGAGAAGGTTGCGACCTGCGCGGACTTCCTCACCCGCGCGGCCGCGTTCTTCCACAGCCACGGCATCACCCGCATCGAACGCGTGCTGACCGACAACGCCTGGGCCTACCGCAAGGGCCTGGCCTGGAAAGCAGCCCTCACCAAGCTGGAAGCGACCGGGAAACTCACCCGGCCCTATCGCCCCCAGACCAACGGCAAAGTCGAACGGTTCAACCGCACCCTGCTCGACGGATGGGCCTCCCTACGGCCCTACACCAGCAACGACGAACGGTCTCTGGCCCTGGCAGACTTCCTGCACACCTACAACCACCACCGCTGCCACACCGCACTCGACGGACACCCGCCGATCAGCCGCGTCAACAACGCTGAGGGGCAATACATCTAGCCCTCAGTAGGGAACGGGAGCGCGTAGCTACGGTTCGGCCGATTGTCCACATTCAAAGCCTCAGGTGTTCCGGCTCACCCACCGGCGGTGTACTACTCACCTCCCCTAGCGATAGTGCGAGGAGCCCGTGGTCGAGCCCAACGATCAGCCGCTGTGACACCCATGTGACGGCAAGTGCAGGATGATGTACGGGAATCTCTTCAACCAGCGCTTGGCCCGACACGTCCCACAGGCGTACGGTCCTGTCGCTACTGGCGCTGGCGAGGAATGTCCCGCCCTCACCGATCATGCTCACTGCGTTTACTGCGCCCGAGTGGCCTGAGAGGGCTCCGATGGGTTCGCCACGCGCGGCATCCCACAGGCACACTTCTCCATGTGCGTGCGCGGTGGCGAGCGCGGTCTGCCCCATCATGGGCAGCGCGCACATTGCAAGGGTCTCGGTTGCGGCGACCAATTTGTGGCGCTGACCAGAGGTGGCGTCCCACAACCACACCGCGCCGTCCTGACCGTCCGTAGCCGTTGCGACGTATGGTTGGCCAGCGATTTCCAGGGGACACATGGCGTAGATCCCGCTATGGAAGCGGGCAAAGTGTGCGGTCTCGTTGCTCAGTGGGTCCCAAAGCCATGCGCTTCCGTCGGTGTGGCCCGTAGCTAGTAGCGTTTGGTCGCCGACGCGCACGGAGCACACGGTGTAGGCGGGTTTGTTGCCTGGACGTCGAGACGACCGCGGCACGGCTTCCGTAAGGTCGGACAGCCACACTGCTCCGTCGTCACCGCACCCGGCGAGGTACGACCGGTTGAGGTGGGTCACGGTACATAGAGCCCGCACCCAGTCGTGATTTCCACTCAACGAGTTGACGACCGAGCCAGAGCCAGGATCTCGCAGTTGGGTCACGCCGTCGTCACCGCCAGCGGCCAATAGCAAACCGTTACCGCTGGATGCGGGGGAGAGCGCGCGTACAGCGCTCACACTGCTGGCGCGCGGCGCCGACGGGTCCCACAGCCGCACGGTGTGGTCGGCGCCCCCACTGGCGATCAGGTCTCGGCCGTTGACGTGCAGCACGCAGAGGGAGTCCACGGAGTCGGAATGGCCTTGGAGGGTGATGGCGATGCGGCCGCTCTCCGGGTCCAGCAGTCGGACCAGGTCGCCGCTCGGGCTGGCAAGCAGCGACTTTCCCTCGACTGTGAGGGCGCGCAGTCTAAAGGCCAGGTCCTCCCCGGGGAGGGTACTTACACACCAGCCGCTGATCGGGTCCCACAGACGAACCGTCTTGTCGTCTCCGAGACTTGCCAGCAGGGTGTGATCTCCCATCTCCACCGCGGACAGGGCGATGACGGAACTCTCGTGCCCTTCGAGGATGTGGACGCGTTCGCCGGTGTCGGGACGCCAGAGAATGATGGAGCGGTCATCTTCGTCTCCGCCCGAC
Organism: Streptomyces sp. NBC_00887; assembly: GCF_045207585.1. Classification (NCBI taxonomy): domain Bacteria; kingdom Bacillati; phylum Actinomycetota; class Actinomycetes; order Kitasatosporales; family Streptomycetaceae; genus Streptomyces; species Streptomyces sp. NBC_00887. The sequence continues at coordinate 1,026,995 of NZ_CP108788.1, read as the reverse complement.
GCCAGGAGAGTTCCGTGGTTGACCGCTACCGTGCACACACTCTCGACCCAGCCGCCGTGCTCCGACAGGACCGCTGTGCACTCTCGGGAGGCGGGATCCCAGATCCGGACTGTTCCGTCCGCGCTCCCTGTTGCAAGGCGAGGCCCGTCGGCCGTTTCGAAGGCACACAGATCTCGGATCGAGCTGACGTGGCCGCGCAGGTACCCCGCTGCGCGTCGCAGGGACTCGTTCCACAGCCAGACGTCCCTGTCCGCAGCGAGAGCGAGGTAAGTCTGCCCGTCGACGATCAGGCCGCACATCGCACTGACGCGCCCGAACTTGGGAGTGAGGCGTCGTACCGTCCGGGCGGTCACTGGGTCCCAAAGCCGGACGGTCCCGTCGCCGGCGGCGCTGGCGAGCAGGGTGCCGGTCGGGGGGCCGAGGGCGCATACAGCGCGGATCTCGCCGCTGTGGCCCTCTAGAATTGCGTCTTCGGCGCGGGAGGCGACTGCTGCCCACTCGGCTCGGTATGGCCCCTTCACTGCCAAGGGCCCGTAGACCTGTCCGAATCCTTCCTGCGCCTCGGTTACGCTGAAAAGGGCCGCGCGCCTGGTGGGGACACAGTCGATGGCTTGCGGCGTCCGGCGTAGAACCTGGGCGCGTTCCTTGGCCGCCCGGGAGACCGCCGAACTGCTCGCCGGGATGAGGCGTCGCAGATCTGCGTGGAGCGCGTACTCCGCGTCCGCAAGCAGCTCGTCGATGACCCGGCCGCCCACGGCGTGCCGGGGTAGCGAACGCAGCAGGTACGCGGGCGCACGGTCCCAGCCCAGCCGTCGGCCGTAGGAGATGAAGGAGCGCGTGAGGGCGCGCTCGTCGGTCACGTTCGATCCGAGCTGCGCGCGATTTTGCCGCAGCGCGTCATTCAGGGCTTGGTGGAATAGCCGGAACACACCCGTGTTCTGATCGCTGACGCCGCTCTCGATGAGAAAGTTCGCGGCTGACGAGCGTGCCAGAGAACGGAGCTGGTTCTCAGTGAGGTGGTGGCCCGTAAGTTTCTCCACTGCAGCGCTCCACAACGGCAGTGGGAGCCCTGGAGCCTCGGCGTAGGCCAGGACGCTTAGGGCATCAGCCGCCGGAGCGCCGTCAACTGCAGGCAGTCGTGAGAGGTATTCCTCCAGTGCTGCAGCGACGGTGGGCGTGAAGGCAATATCTGCGGGCGCAACAGCGCGAGTATCGTGCAGGCCGTGAGCGCGCGCGGTGAGACCGGCCACGAGAAAGTTCGCGTCGGCGAGTTCTGCGATGCGGGCAGCAACCGGGCGCGCGGTGCGCTTGTCGGCATATGGGTTATCGGGCCGCTCGTCGCCCAACAGTTGGAGCGTAGCCATGGTGTACGCGGCGAGGTCCGCTGTGGCGAAGAACTCGGGAGTGTCCAAGTCGATGACACGGACCGCCGCGCCGAATGGGTCGAGCAAGCTACCGGCGTCGTCCCTGCGGCGGCTACCAACTAGAACCCGGACATGGAGATCCGCGCAAGTCTCAGCCAGCGGGATGGCAATGTGTCGCGCGATCAGGCGGGCCTGCTGCGCGCTGGTGGCCTCGTCAAGAGCGTCGATGACGATGACGAAGGGCGTTTGCGCGGAGGCGGCTCGTTCGGACAGCGCGGCCCGCAGTACGGAGGCCAGGTCGCTCGCGCGTTCGGGTGGCGCGGCCGAGGCCGCAGCGGCAATCTCCTCGGCTACCTCGAGAGCGGTCTTTCCCTTGGCGTGAACGGCGCAGGAGACCGCACCGAGGGGGGCACGCAGGGCGTCGTCATCCGCCGGGAGTGACGCGGCGATACCGAAATCTGCTGAGGTGACCACGCGCCCGAGTACTGCGGACTTGCCCACGCCGGGTGACCCGGTCACCATCAAGACTTTCCGCGGTGCGGTGACGCAGGTCATCCAGCCGATGATCTCGGCGAGCGCTGCGGTGCGGCCTCGGAACCGGAAGCCCTTTTCGGAGTCGGTGCTCACGCCGCGGGCGCGCGGCTTCCAGTGCCGGCCAGCTTCCGGGTCGTCGTCCAGCGTCCAGCCCCACGCCGCGAGCGCTGTTTCGCCCGCTGCCTCGGCCGACCAGTCGGCGAGCAGCGCGATCTTTTGTTCGGGCAGACACCTATCGGCCTGATAGAGCGTAAAGGCTCGGGCGTCACCCGAGCCGCTGGCTTGCCCGACCAGACCCACGATCGCCTGGTACGTCGATGACCACAATGCGGCACCGCTATAGCCGGGCTTGACGGGATAACGCGATGCCGTGTCGAGTCGCACCCACCCGTAGGCGAGCGCTTCGCCGACCGTCCCGTCCGACGAATTGCCGAATAGGTCGCCGTCGGGGAACCCGAATGCCCACCACGCGTCACCTACGAGGGCGGAAGGCGTCGGCCGCCGCAGTCGCCCTGCCGGCTCACCGGAGACCGGCTCCGAGAGTACGAGGACGGCTACGTCCTGCGCGCGGTGCTTTGCTGGAGCTTCCGGCGCGAACACATCTCGTACTCGGAAGCGCCGGTCCATGAACTGGTCCGACTTGGGGAAGGCCACCCACAGCTCCCGCGTTCTTTCCCACGTTGGGCATGCGACATGCGCGCAGGTAAGCACCCGATGGTCGTCTATGAGGAAGCCGGATCCCAGGGCCTTTTCGTCGTGCTCCGTGCCGTGTGCTGCGGCTACCCAGGCATCGGTGCCCGGGCGCGGGCCCGAACCGACAGCGGCGTTCATCGAGGCTCAGGCCCCGTCCGCCGCCTCGGGTCGCCAAACCATGGACACCTCGAAGTTCGCGTCCGTCGAAGCCTTGGCCACGAGCCAGTTGGCCGTCCCACTGACCTTGATGCCGAATTTCACCTGGACCTCCGCAGGGCGGAGCGCCACAGCCTGGTCGAGTACTGTCCGGGCGGCTTCCACAGCCGGCCGTACCGCTTCGCGGACCTGGCCCACGATCTCTGCGGCGCTGACCTGGTGGAACTCGTCTGTCGGCTCGATCTCGAACCGGATGACCGTCTCGTCGTCCAGCGCGTACGACACCACCTGATCTGCCATTGCGGCCCCCTCGATAGATTGCGAACACAGCTTAGAGCCAAGCCGTCGCTCACATGGGTAGTTGGCTGACCGCGCGGGCTGCCCGATGCGTCGCTCTTGCTCCTTCCCCGTGCTGCCCCCGCCGAGTTCATCGCGGTCGAGGGTAGCCACGGTACTGATCAGGTCCACGTGGGTCCGGATACCCTGGGGTTGCCTTAACGGAGTTTGGTGGATACGAACGTCGATAATGCGGACCGCCGGGTGCGGCTGTCGTTCCTCGGGTAGGTCCCAAGAGGTGGGACTGTAGGGGTGTTTCTCGGCCGCACCAAGTGAGAGGGACCAGCTCTGGCGGGTGACCCAGGCGACCGGGTGACCTCCGTCTCAGGGCAGGTGGGCAGCCCGCTCTCTACGTCTTCAGCCGCACTACATCGAATCGACCTTCAAGGACGCCTTCACCCGGCTCGGTGGCCGGATCGTCAAGCGCGAACAGGGGCGTTACGAGATAGCCAACGTGCCCCAGCACATCCGCTCGGCAGGCAGCGGACCGATCGCCACCAAGTACAACCGCATCTCCTTCGACCTTAGCCACGTCCAGCCTGACGACCGCGCCCGCGCCGACCTGCTCGCCCCCGGCCACCCGCTGCACGACGCCGTCATGGACGAAACCATCCGGAACTTCGGGGGCGCGCTGAACCAGGGCACCGTCCTCGTCTCAGCCACCCTCAAGGAAGCGCACCTCCTCGTCGGGGTCGTCGAGGAGGTCGCGGACGCCACCGGTGAGTCGGTGGCCCGACGGTTCGCCTACGCCTACGTCGACAGCCACGGCACCGTGCACCCGGCCGGCCCCGCGCCCTACCTGGACTGTGCCGCGGCGCCGAACGGCGCGGCGACCCACGTTGCATGTGGCCTTCCCTGGCTCGCAGACGCCGAGGACAAGGCAACCAGCTGGATCATCGCCAACCAACTTCCCGAATACCTGGCCGAGGTCCAGCCCCGTCGCCTGGCGGAGTTGATCAGGACCCGGGAACTGGTGACCAAGCGTCTGACCTCGGAGACCGAGCGGTTGCTCCTCGATGCTGCGGCAGCCGCCGAGAAGGAACGGAGGGGCGAAAAGCCCAAGGAGTCCGCCGAGAGCCTCCGCCGCAAGGCTGTCGAACTCGATGTACGCCTTCGAAGGCGTCTCGCACTGCTCGATCAGCAGCAGCTGATGTCGACGAAGCCACCGCAGATCCTCACCGCGGCGCTTGTGCTGAGCGTTTCCGATCTACCCTCTTGCGACTGAAGAGCGCCCGAGGACGCCCTCGCGGCGGAAACCCGGACCGTCGCCCACCAACTCGCCCACGACCAGGGTGTCGACCCCGCGGTCCTCGCCGCCGCGTCCATCATCGAGATCGTCACCGCCTGCCACCCCGACACGGCGAGCGGGCTGGCCTGGCTCATCGCCCAGTCCAAGCCCCGCGCCCGCCCTGCCCCGCGAACTCGTCCAAGCGACACGGCCGTTCGCAACCCTCGTGGAGGGCTGGCCCGCTGTGCGCGCCCTGCCCGGCGGACCGGAACTCCTGGCAACCCCGACACAGAGCGCTCACCGCATACCGCGACCACCGGGCTCCCCAGTGGCCTCGCGACGGTGTCCTCCACGCCCTGATCGACTCCCACCTCCGCACCGGCGGCTATCCGGCGGGCACCAGCAGCACGCCGTGGCACCTCGCCCGGGCCGCCGCCCTCTCCACCATGCGCACCAAGCGCCCGCAGCACCCCATGATCCACCGAGCCGCAACGAACGGACCATCATGAGCAGCCCATCGAGAACTACGCCCTGTAGGAGACCTCCAGACCGCCGCCCTGATCAGCAGAACCGGGAGCGTGGACTGGGGGTGTCTGCCCCGGTTCGACAGCCCGGCCCCGTTCGCCGGGCTCCTGGGCACCCGTGAGCACGGCTTCCGGCAGCTGGGACCCGCCGCCGACGACGGGCTGCCCGCTCCCGCCGACCACCGCCAGTACCAGCGCGACTCCCTCGTCCTGGACAGCTTCTGGATTACCGAGGACGGCACCCTGCAGATCACCGACTTCATGCCGCCCTGGGACGCGCGGACCACCCAGCCCCGCCTGATCCGCATCGCCCAGGTCCTCACCGGACAGATGACGGTGCGCTCGGAGTTCCGGCCTCGGATGGACTACGGGGGAACGACGCCCCGGATCACGGTCACCGACGGCCGGGCCTCGGCCGTCGCCGGCCCCGCACGCTCTCTACCTCGACGCCGAGTCGGACACCACCGTCCGCACCCACCCAGCCGCGCATGCTGAAGACTGCGGAGTACCACCTGATCCGGATGGCCGCCGCCGAGGGAACGACCGGGGAGTACGCGTGGGAGAAGGGTTTGACGCAGTTCCGGGCCAACTACATAGCGCGCACGGTCCGAAGGACTCTGGAGGCCGCCACGCTCCACGCTCTGATCAGACGGGCCTGGCAGCGGCAGCTGCTCGGCCCCACTCCGTTCTCCGCCGACTTGGCCCGGATGCACGTTCAGCAGCCGGCGGAGCCGGATCTCGGCTTCACGTGATTGTCCGCTCGCCAGCGGCTACCGGTTGGCGCTCCGAGTCTGGGGATTCCGTCCCATCCTGTACCTCGACGTGCCCGACGAGGTCTCGGCCCAAGCCGTCGCGCGGTTCCTCTCCGGCCGCGAGGGCTACGCCCACCTCCGTGTGCCGTTGGGTGGCGCATCCGCCTCGCAGGCCGGCCGCGCGCCAGGGCAGGCAGGTCACTTGTCGACGCCCCGTTCTGCAGAATCGATTCATCGCGTCAGGATTTGCCCCCCGCTCAGCCAGTGACATCCGGGGTGGTGGGGGGTTACGGTGCCAACGAACAGAGTGACAACGTTGTCAGTCGGTCAGGATTCGAAGGGAAATACCCCATGCGGTTTGCTTTCAGACCGTTCCGTCCCCGTGCTTCCGGTATAACAGCCGGTCTGATGGCCGCCGTCCTCGTGAGTGGTGGAGTGGTCGGCATCGCCCAGCCCGCCGCCGCCTCGGACGCGGAACCGATCGATCTGGTCAATCCGTTCGTCGGAACCCAGAACTTCGGCAACACCTTCCCCGGGGCGAGCGCGCCGTTCGGCATGGTTCAGGTCAGTCCGGACACCGGCGGCCAGGGCGGATACGACTACAAGCAGGACTCGATCTACGGATTCAGCCAGACGCACCTGTCCGGCGTCGGCTGCGGCGTCATGGGCGAGCTGCCCATCATGCCGACCACGGGCGCGGTCGACTCCGTGGACCCGAACGCCTACCGCTCCCCGTACAGCCACGACGACGAGCAGGCCAGTCCCGGCTATTACCGGGTGGGACTGAAGAAGTACGACGTCGACGCGGAACTCACCGCCACCGAGCGCACCGGGTGGCAGCGCTACACCTTCCCCTCCACCGGTTCGGCCAACGTCCTGTTCAACACGGGCAAGGCCAACCAGTCCGTGCTGGACTCCGAGGTGCACGTCGTCGGTGACCGCACCATCGAGGGCCGGGTGCACGCCGGGGGCTTCTGCGCCGGGCACGACGAGCACACGGTGTACTTCAGTGCCACCTTCGACCGGCCCTTCAAGGCCTACGGCACATGGGACGGCGCAGACCCCGAGCCCGGCACGCGAGACGCGGAGGGAGGCGGCCAGAACGGCGCCTGGGTGACCTTCGACGCGACCACCGACCGGGACGCCGTCCTCAAGGTGGGGCTGTCCTACACCGGTGTGGAGGGCGCCCGTAAGAACCTGGCCGCGGAGACCAAGGAGTCCTTCGACTTCGACGGCACGCGCAAGGCGTTGCAGGACACCTGGAAGAAGCAGCTGGATTCCATCCGGGTGGGCGGAGGCGCGGCGGACCGGCAGAAGGCCTTCTACACCGCGCTCTACCACAGCCAGTTGCACCCGAACCTCGCCGGTGACGTCGACGGCATGTACCAGGGGTTCGACAACAAGACGCACACGGCAAAGGACTACACGCCGTACCAGAACTTCTCGCTCTGGGACACCTACCGGCCGCAGAACCAGCTTCTGCAGATGCTGGAGCCGAAGGTCGCCCGGGACGTCGCGCTGTCGGTCGTCGCGGCTGGCCGGGACGGCGGCTGGCTGCCCCGCTGGGCGCTCGCCAACAGCGAGACCAACATCATGACCGGTGACCCCGTCACGCCCTTCCTCGTAGAGGCCTGGTCGAAGGGTCTGCTCGCCGGACACGAGGCAGAGACCTATGCGTTGCTGAAGAAGAACGCGACCAGCACCCCGCCCGCCGACTCGCCGTACAACGGACGCTCGGGATCGGACCACTACACCGAGCGCGGCTACATCCCGTCAGGACTCGAGCTCGGCAAGGACTGCGCGGACAAGGGCGGCGACAACGACTGCAAGCACCCGGCGTCGGCGACGATGGAGTACTCCGCCGCCGATGCGTCGCTCGCACTGATGGCCGACCGGCTCGGACACAAGTCGGACGCCCGGATGTTCGCCACGCGCGGGCAGTGGTACCGGAACCTGTGGGACTCCTCGATCCAGCAGTTCCGGCCGCGGACGGCCGACGGCACCTGGCTCACGCCGTACGACCCGGTCGAGGCGGCGCACCAGTTCCATGAGGGCGGCGCGTACCAGTACCAGTGGCTGGTACCGCAGGACCCGGCTGGTCTCGTCAGCCTGATGGGCGGCCGGAGCGCCACCGAGAAGCGGCTCGATTCCTTCTTCGTCCACGACAAACTGCTCACCGACCCGGCGGGCACCGCTCGGAACGACTGGATCTCGCAGCCGTACGACTACTACGGCAAGCCGACGTACAACCCGAACAACGAGCCGGACCTGCACGCCCCGTACATGTACAACTGGGTCGGCGCCCCGGCGAAGACCGCGACCGTGGTGCGTGCGGCGATGACGCTGTTCACCAACGGGCCGGACGGGATGACGGGCAACGACGACCTGGGCACCATGTCGGCCTGGTACGTCTTCTCCTCCCTCGGCCTCTACCCGACGATGAGCGGCGGCGACTTCCTGGCCGTGTCCAGCCCGCAGTTCGAGTCGGCGACCGTCCGGATCGGCAGCTACCCCAAGGCGTCCGGCACCAAGGGTCAGGGCGGCACGCTGACGATCGAGGCACCCGGAGCGAGCGACACGAAGCGGTACGTGCAGAGCGTGGCCCTGAACGGCCGGGACGTACCCCAGACCTGGCTGAGCTGGAACAAGCTCGCGCACGGCGGAACCCTTGCCCACCGGCTCGGGACCTCCCCCTCCTCATGGGGCACGGGCAAGGGCGCCCAGCCGCCCTCCGTCAACCAGGCATCCCCCGACAGCCGCAAGCACGTCGACGCGTCGCTGCGTCCCGCCTCGGCGGTCGTCCCCACGGGTGACGCCGCACAGATCGCGAAGTTCACGCTGGACGTCCTCGGGCAGGCACCCGGCAAGCTGAACGTGTCGGTCACGGCGAAGGTGCCCAGCGGCTGGAAGGCCACGACGGCACAGCGTTCACCACTGGTGATCGATTCCGGTCATCTCCCGGTGCAGAAGGAGGTGTCGCTCGGCATCACCGTGCCGCCGGGCGTCGCGGCCGGGTCCTACCCGGTGGAGGTGAAGGTCGCGGGCCGAGGGACGAACTCGGTCACCCGCAAGGCCACCGTCGCGGTGGGAGCCGCCACGACCTGCGCGAGTGAGGCGAACGGGCAGTGCGCAGTGGACCTGCGCGCGGACCTCGGCCACGACGGCACGGCCACGGTGGCGAACTCCGACGAGGGCGACTTCGACGGGCATGGCTGGAGCTATGACGGCGACCTGCTGCCCAAGGCGGGGCCGGTCACGTGGGACGGGGTGACGTACGACGCGCCGGACCCCACCGGCACGGCGAACAACTTCCTCGAAGCAAGCGGGCAGGCCCTCCTGCTGCCCGCCGGACAGCACAGTGCGCTGCGGCTGGTCGGCTCGGCGCACAACGGTCCTGTGACCACCACACTGACCGTGCACTACACGGACGGCAGCAGCACGGAGGCACCGGTGACGTTCGGCGACTGGGCGGGCTCCGCGCCGGACGGCGGCACGGTCGTCCTCGACATGCCGCACCGCATCAAGCGGGGCAGCGGTGTCGACGGGCCGTCCATTCGGCTCTTCGGTACGGCCGCCGAGCTCGACGGGGGCAAGACGGTCCGTTCGGTCTCGCTGCCGGACGACTCCCGCGTCGAGATCTACGCGATGACGCTCGTTTAGAGAGGGACGGCGGACCGCCGAAACCCAGCCTGCGGTGCGCCGTTCCGGATCGGCGCACCCCTCTCATCAGGGCCTCGGCGCGAAAGCGCCGGGGCCCTTCGCGTGCTCGCCCACCCCGACATCCGGCCCACCGTCCAACTGGCGCCGACGCCTGCCCGAACGGGACGGCCACGGCTGCCGTGCCGTCGGCATCTCCGGGTACGACGCCGGCCACGGACACCGTGACGACCTTCCGCTCCTCCTCACCATGACAGGAGCCGCCCGGGTGTACGCGGTGAGCGGCCCACGGCAGTACGGGCACCGCCGGTCGAGCGCGGTGGGCTGCCCGTCACGGCCGAGGGCCCGCTCGACGCGGGCGCGGCGGGTGGTCGCGGCGATCTTGTCGGCGAGCAGTGGCCGGACCGCGGTGAACAGGTCGCCGTCGGCCTCCTCGCCGAGCGCGCGCCCTTCCAGCCATACGGCGGCCCAGTGCAGCCCGTACGCACGGCTGCCCGGGTCGGTGGGGGACGCGTAGCTCCAGCGCGCGGGGTCGGCAAGGTCGGCCGCAGCGGGCGCCACCGCATAAGCGTGGCGTCCGGGGTGCGGCGGCCTACGAGGTGGCGGCGCACGGGGCGCTGCGGGCGGCGGCCACGGCGTCGCACAGCCGAGCTACTCGCGACAAGTCTGCCGGCGGTGGACCGGTGCTACCCGCCGCTGGGCACCGAAACGGACCCGGCTCCGACTGTTCACCACCGCCCGTGTGGGAGTCCTCCTTGAAAGCCCTGGCATGGGAGCCGTCTGTCGCCGCATCGTGAGGGCAAGCATCGGCGACTACTTGGCGTCGCGCCGCCGGCGCGCGCGCTCGAACTCGGCGGCATCCGACATCCAAGAGCCGTGCTGCTCGAGTGCGGCGCAGCCGCCGCGGACGAAGGTGCTCACCAGGTTCCGGTACCCGCTGATCCCGTCGACCAGGCTGTACTCGACCCGGTACTCCGGATCCGACTCGCCTTCACCCTCGTGCACCGTCGTGATCCGGGCGATGGAATCCGCGTAGAAGTGGAGCTGGATCCCTTCGCCCATCTCCTCGTCCTCGATGGTGAACACTTCGTTGTCCGCGGCAGAGCGATCGCCGACGAACTCCCAGAACTCCGCGGTGGCAGTGCGGGGATCGTCCTGGATCCACTTCTTGTCGACGCCCTTGTCGTCGGTGAACGACAGGATCGTCTTCCTCGCACTCTCGCCGAAGTCGGCGCGGTCGCCGGAAGCCTCCTCGTCGTCCTCCATGGGGGTGCTCCTGGAGTGGTCCGCAGCCTCCGAGCACATCAGGAAGCTCACGGTACGCACCGCGTCATCGACGAGCTCAGGGTGTGCACGGCGCACGGCCGCGTCGACCGCCGTCGCCATCCGATCCCAGTCGCGCTTGTCCGTGGCGCGCTTGCCCCGTCGCGGATCGCGGCCGATCCGCATCCCGGCGCATGCCCGCTCCGCGGTGGCGATCACACGCATGACCTCCGGCAGCAGCACGGGGTCGACGGTATCGGGCATCCGCTTCGGAACCGTCGCGCCGTGCAGGTACTGGCCCGTGTACCTCAGTATCGCGGCGTCGAGTGGACCGAGTACTGTTCCGCGCTCGGCGCGGCGGCGGTCCGCGTGGTACTCCTGAGCTCGTTTCCCGTTGGACGTCTCTGTCGCCGCGCGCATCGCCGCGCAGACCTGACCGCGCTCGAGCAGATCGATGTCAGCCCCATGGGCGATGAGCCGACCCCTGTCCCACCGGATGCGTTGGAAGAGCGCGTCGACGTCCGCGGGCGCGGAGAGGAGGATCGGGTCCAGGAGCGCGACGGCAGCGTTCTCTTCGAGCCGGCCCCGGGTTCCGGCGTCGTCGCACAGCGGAAGGACCGCACTCCACAGCAGCAGGTGTCTGGCCAGGTCCTCCCGGATCACCGCAAGATGGGCTTCCCCGATCGAGAACGTGAACGTGCGAGGCTCATGGTTGGCGTCGGCCCCGGCACCGAGCATCAGCTTCAGCTCACCGGCCTCGCGGATCACGTTCGGGATCCAGCCGCTCCTGCGCGTGAAAACTATGTCTCTCATGGACTCAGTCTTCCCCATCAGAAGAGACTGGCGAGTCCTGCCTGCACCGACCTGACCGGCCGCTTTCGTGTCATCCCACGCCGCCCGGAGCGAGCAGGCCCGTCATGGTCGAGTCAGACGTCGAACCTGAACTCCACCGAGTTCCGGTGCAGAGCAACTTCGATCCGGCACCGATCTCGACAGGATGCGACCAGATGGAAATCGCCGCCTACCCATCACCAGAGGAATACAGCAGTCAGTGGTCGACGCGTAGGCGAGTCATTTCCGAACGGCACCGGCTGGACACGGTTGGCCTTGGCCCACGGCGGGCATCACGGCGATGTTGCAGCCCCATCCCGAACCAAATCTGTTCATGACCACCGTTCAAATTCGACGTCGAGGCGCGTGTCGGTGCGCACCCAGACTTCGCCATCGGCGGCCTCGGCCGGGGCGTCGACTCGTTCGACACCGAGGAATTCGATCAACTTGAGCAGTTCGGCTCGTTCAGCTCGGTCATCGCTGACATCATGCGAGTCGAAGAAGACGTAGTACTGGTTGCTCGGGTCTACGATGCCCGAATTTCCCCAGATCCGAGCGACTTCTTCGATTGCCGCGGCTTCGGTCGTGATCGTGGCGGCGCGGGTAGCGCCGCGAGTCTCCGGTGACGCGTCGAGGTCCGCGAGGTCCGAGAACCACTGGCCGAAGTAGTCGAGGCCGGCATATCCGTTCTCGAAAAACAGCATCGCGCTCGGCAGGTAGCGATTGGCCCTATCGACCTTGAGGTATTCAGACCGAGGCTGATCCGCCACATCGATCCGTGCGATCACACCTTGACCGGGCATGAGCACCAAGCTTTGGCTCGCAGGTGCATCTTCGATGGTGTAGGTATCAGCATCTCGATTCCGGAAGAACGCGGAGAATGCTACGTACGCTTCCTGAGGGTCGCCTACGGAGACCTGCTGGGAGTTGCCGTCACCGACAGCGAAGACGAACTGTTTCGGTCCGGGGTTGTAAGGGCGAGCCATTTGTGTCCTTCCTTCACGTGTGATACCTCCGCCAGCGTAGTCGCATCAGAGCAGGCAGACGGACCTGCCGTTCATCGCCGACGAATTGCCGGAAGAGCCGGCGGCCACCGGAGCCACAGCCCCGCGCGCCGGTAGTCTGTTCGGCACGCTCGGTACCCCATCACCGCGCGCGCAGTTCGAGAGGGCACAGGGGCGGGCGCCGCAGGACTTGCCCCCGGGTCCCCTCCCGCGCCCTCTGCCTTGGTTCAGTGCTCGCAGAGGGAGAATTCTCGCTCGTAGAGCTGCTCGTTGTGCTCGTCGACGAAGAACTTGCGTTCCCGCATGAGTTGTTCCCGAAATTCATTGGCCTGTTCAAGCGTCATGGTCGAGGTTTCGGACCATGGTTGCTGCGGTGGCACATCGGATGTCGAGACGATCTTCTCCGACGGGTCGACCAGGAAGAACGCGAGAATTTTGCGATGTCCCGGGCGGGTTGGGTCCGTCAGGTGGAATGAGCCGACGCGGTGCTGCAGGATGTTCGGGAACGCCAGGCAGCGGCCCGCTGGGGTCGATGCCGATCCCAGCGTCTGGTTCAGTGCGTCTTCGTCCTCCAGGCCGTAGACCTCACGCAGACCGTTGTCGTCGTTCTGTTCGTAGTTCGGGTCGTCGAGTGCCGCCCGGAAGCTCAGCCGGCTTTCGGTGATGTTCTCACTGTCCCAGTAGTAGATGCCGGTCGAGACGATCCGCTCGTTCAGCATCCCCTCGACATGCCAGGAACCGCCCGGGTACTCGGGCTTGTCCGGGGTGAGGTGAATGGTGGCGAGCTTGACGATGACCTGGAGGCGGTGGCCTCGCAGGTCGACTCGGGCGGATGCACCGGGCAACTCGGGCGGAGTGAAGGCCGGGGCGTCCGGGATGACCGGGCGGCGGTTTTCCCACCAGTCGTCCTCGGCCTCCTCCCAAGCACGGAGGGCTTCCGCGTAGGCCCCATCATCGCTGTAGTCTGATGTGTCCGGATGCTCAGGCTCCGAGTCGTACCACCCGTAGGGATCGGCCTCGATCCGCAGGGGCCGGGGATGGCGCAGATCGGTGAGCACGTTCTCCAGCAGAGGGCGCATGCACGAGAACAAGTCCGGTAGGACGGAAGCCAGTTCGTGATGAGTCTCGGGGTGGACGTTGTTGACGTACGAACGGAAGGTGATATCGCCGTCATCAGTGACGTCGACGTCCGTGGGCAACCACTGGAATTTCTCCGAGAGTTCGTATGTCGAGTAGCGGCCCGTCTCGTTCTGCCAAGCCCGCTCGGGTGCGTCGCTCACCTCTTTCACCAGGCAGAACAGTGAGGGATGGACCAGATCCAGTACCTGGCCGTCGGACCCGGGATGCCAGTCCTTTTCCGCTTCGGGGACCTGCTCCAGAACCCGGACCGCCTCGCGCAGCCGGGATCCGAGCGTGTCGTCGACCAGCGTGTCCGACTGCCACACCCCGTCGACGGCGGACACCTCGATGCCGGTTCGTCCGTCCCGCAGCGCGGCGTAATGCACGAGTTCGGCGAGCACGTAACGAACCTGCGCTTCGGTGAGCCCTTGGGCGACCGCTTCCTGCGTCCACCTGGCGACGATGTCGGCATCGTTCATCTTGTCGAACCACCCCGGCTTCGCCCGAATGTGTGAGCTGCACTGCATCATCTGAAGTTCCCGCAGTGTTCGGGGTGTTGCGAACGCTATGGAACGGGAAGCACGAAAGGGCAGCGGGAAAGCAGACAGGCCGGTCAATTCTCTTGATCCTCCGAGTCGGTGTGCGGTGGCCGGAAGGATACGTCAGCAGACTGACACCGCAGCTGTAGTCCCTCTCGCCGCCGGTCCGGGAGTCAGCTATGACCCCCTTCTGCGGGCTGCGGACCGCGGCCGCCGTGCCGCCGGCGTCATCGTCACGCCAAGGCATCAGTTCGTACGAGGGCTGTAACAGACCCGGATCCGGGGCGACCGACCGATGGGCGGCAACCCAGAATGGCTGTGCAGAGCTTGAGACATCGACCGGTCCCGGGGGCCGGTCTCGGGGGAGTGGAACACAGCATGCACGCGAAGACAGTGAGAGTCGGATCGCTACGTCAGGGCCTGCGCGGCACCCTCTTGGGGGTGGTGGCGGTCGCGGCGCTGCTGGGGGCCACCGCCTGCCAGGCCTCCGGGGGTGAGGACAACGCCGCCCCGTCGGCCTCCGCGTCGGCCGGGGAGAGCGCGTCGAAGAGTCCCGAGGCATCGGGCGACACCGGCACCGCCACCGAAACCGGCAGTGGTGGCTCGGCCGGTGACGCGACCGGGGACAGCGGCGAGACCGGCGGAGGCAACGGCACCGACTACCAGGACTGCAAGGTCACCGACCTCACCACCGCGGTCGAGTTGCAGGACCCGTCCGGGGAGACCCCCCGCCACTTCCTGCTGACCGTCACCAACGGCAACAAGAAGCCCTGCGTCCTGAACGAGGCACCGCTGGTGCGACTCGGGGCAGGCAACGACGCCTCCACCGTCGAGACGCTCGGAGAGCCTGACACCGAGCCCGTCGTCGTCGAAGGAGACGGCGCGGCGTACGCAGGCCTGTACGTCTTCGGCAACGACGAGGGCGGCGAGGCGGCGTACGACCAGGCCGACCGGTTCACCGCCACCCTGGTCGCCGGTGAGGGCACCGAACTCAACGGCACGCTCATCTTCGACCTGCCCGACGGCCTCCCCTCCGTCTCCTACGACGACGCGGCGCGGGTGAACGGCTGGGCCGGCACCGAGGGCCTGGCGATGCGCGCGATCAACCAGCTCTGACCCCGGGCGGGCGACCCATGCCCCCACTGCCGGGGCATGGTTCTCCCACGGCGGAACGTCGTGAGCGGCACGGGAGCAGCCCTGCGCTCGCTGTTCGTCACCCGCTTTGCTCTGCCGTACTGCACTGCGACTAGTTTGGGTGCAGGACAGGTACGCGGGCCCGTGGTGGCACAGGTGCACGGGGGACGGGAGGTCGGGAAGGGTGTCGCTGCGCGAAGGAGATCCAGCCGAGATCGGCGGTTATCCACTTGAGGCGCGGCTCGGCTCGGGTGGCATGGGCACGGTCTTTCTGGCCCGTACGAGTTCGGGGCGACCCGTCGCGATCAAGCTCATCCATCAGCAGTACGCGGGGGACGACGAGTTCCGCATCCGCTTCCGGCAGGAGGTTGCTGCCGCGAGGCGGGTGAGTGGAGCGTTCACCGCCGCCGTGGTCGACGCCGCCCCCGAGGCCGAGCAGCCGTGGATGGCGACGACCTACATCGAGGGGCACACGCTCGCCCAGCGCATCGCCGCGGAGGGTCCGCTGAACGGAGCGGAGCTGAGGAGGCTCGCCATCGGGCTGGCGGAGGCACTGCGCGACATCCACCGGGTGGGGGTCGTCCACCGTGACCTGAAGCCCTCGAACGTCGTGCTCTCGCCCGAGGGCCCGCGCGTCATCGACTTCGGCATTTCGCGCGCCGTGGACCAGCAGACGCTGACGATGACCGGGCGGGTCATCGGTACGCCGCCCTTCATGTCGCCGGAGCAGTTGCAGGCGCCGCGCGGTGTGGGGCCGCGGTCCGATGTCTTCTCGCTGGGGACGCTGCTGGTGTACGCGGCAACGGGACATGGGCCCTTCGACGCGGACAGCCCGTATTTGACGGCGTATCAGGTGGTGCACGAGGAGCCGTCGCTGGGTGCGGTACCGGCGGCTCTGCGTGCGGTCATCGAGCCGTGCCTGGACAAGGAGCCCGAGGGGCGCCCCTCGGCGGACGAACTCCTCGTGCTGTTGCGGGATTTGCCGTCCGACCTCGGCGGTACCGAGGTGAGCGGGCTCGGCGCGGGCCGCACCCGCGACATGATCACCCAGCATCACGCGACGCGGGCCACCCCGGAGCCGAATGCCCCGGCCACCGCCGAGGCCGGTCCAGGGAGCACCGGCACCCCCATCGGCCACCGTCTGCGCCGCCGGTGGCGTCCTGTGCTCGCGGCCGCGGTCGCCGTGGCAGCGATCGGCGGGGGAGTCGCGGCGCTGAAGGCGGGCGGCTCCGGGGGCAACAGCGGCGGTGACAAGGGCAACAGCGTCGCGGTGCCGGGTGCTGCACTGCCGGACGGCTTCGAGCCGTGGCGCAGGACCGTGCAGGGTGGCAGCGAAGACATCCCCGACGAGCTGCGTTGCGTCGCGCGCGGCGAGGCGCTGTTCTGCGGGGGCGGCGGTGTCGTCGCCACCCGTATCAGGACCATGGACGGCTCGCGGGTGTGGACGGCGAAGAGCCCGGGCGTCCCCGTCCAGGGCATGCACCTGGTGGGCGCCACCGACGACACGGCGCTCGGTTACCGCTTCGCCGCCCAGGACGCCCCGCAGGACCCTCCCAGCGAGGTGGTGGCCATCGACGCCGACAACGGCAGGGAGCTGTGGTCCGTACCGTCCGGCGCCCAGTCGACCGCCGTCACGGGCCGGACCCAGGACGCCGTCGTGATCGGCTCCGCCGTCGTGACGGTCGACGCTTCCAACTCCCGCTTCGAGGCCCGGGACGCGCACAGCGGTGAGGTCACCTGGACGACGTCGTTCCCCGCGGGAACGCAGTGCGCTCCCGTCCCGGCGGGCCCACGGCTCTTCGCCATGTGCGCGACGGATGCGGAGGTGGATGCCTTGGAGGTGCGCCACCCGACCCTGTCCACGGTCGACCGCGCCTCGGGGACCCTGGGCAGGCCTATCGCGGTCGACGGTCCCGCCGTGCCGGTGGGCGGCGCCGACGGCAGGCTCGTACTCCTTCAGGAGCACCTGGAGGGACCGGCGCTGACCGGTTACGACGGGGTGGCGCGGGTTGACCCGGCCTCGCGGAAGGTCACGTACTCCCGACTGGCCCAGACGTACGCGGGGACGCCCGGCATGGCGGACGGCACCGTGTACGTGAGCGGGCACACCGGTCTCGTCACGGCGCTCGACCCCGCGACCGGCCGGAAGAAGTGGTCGCGGCAGACGGGCGTGGAGGGCGCGTCGGGTCCCGCGGCAGGAGCCGACGCGCTGTACTTCAGCTCGGCCACCGGTCGGGTCGTCGCACTGTCCCCGCACGACGGCAGAGCGCTGTGGACAACGGATCCGCAGGCCGACGGTCTGACGGGTGAGCAGGGCGCAGGCCCGCGTGTGACCGTCGCTGGACGTGCGGTGATCGTGGCCGCGGCCAGGAACACTCTCTTCGCCTTCGACGCACAGAAGCCGCCGAAGCCGAGCTGACCCCGGCGGCACCGGACGCCGGCCGCCTTCCTTGCGGGGCCCAGGATCTCACCGGCTCACCCGCTGATCTGCTGCGCCACCTGGAGGTTGCGCACCGCGGCGACCGGCTGCACGGACGCCGGCCGGACCACGATGTGCGCCGTTCAGGCGACCGGCTCGCCGATGCCCAGCAGGTTGCCCTCGCTGTCGCGGAACCAGGCGGCGCGCTCTCCCCGTGCGCCCTTGCTCGGGTAGTTCCCGTCGATATCGGCGATCCCGTCCTTCGTCCGGAGACCGGGCACGTCGACCTCCTCGAACATCACGCCGCGTTGCTTGAGTTCCGCCACGATCGTCTCCACGTCGTCGACCTGCCACCCCATCTGGGTGAAAGTTCCGGGCGAGGCTCCTGTCGACTCGAACAGGGCGAACTCGGTGTCTCCACACCGGTACAGCAGTCCACCGGGCCGTTCGTCGACGGGCTCCAGCCCGAGCTGCTCGGCGTAGAAGCGCCGTGCCCGGTCCAGGTCCTGGGCGGGCAGCCGGGTCGCCACGCGCCCCCGGGCGAGAATGTTCCTGTTGTCCGTGGTCATGCCTCCACTGTGCCTGGCGCCGCAGTCAGCTGCCGCGCGTGAGCCCCAGCGTGTCGAGCAACCGCACTGGCCCACAGCACCCGGCCGGGGCGTGGAACGCATCTGCTCGGTCACCTCGCCGCGCTTCCCCCGTACGGCCCTGCGAGCGCCGGTCGACCGCTTGATCGTCCCCGCGCGGGGTAGCGAGATGGCATGGCCACTGACAACACATCCACTGCTGCGAGCGGATACGTGCAGCCCGAGGTCGACGTCCGGGCCCTGGCCGAGGTGCTCGACGGCGAGTACGCCGAGATCCGCGGCCTGGTCCGGAGCAACCTGGTGACGCATGCCTCCGTTCTCGAGGAGGCCGACGAGCTCGGCGTCGACGCGTTTCGCGAGCGGGTTCGTGAGCTCGTGGTCGAGATGGCCGCGACGGGACAGACCGGTATGGGTTTCCCGAGCAAGTACGGAGGGGGCGGCGACATCGGAGCCTCGATCGCCGCTTTCGAGACCCTTGCCTTCGGTGACCTTTCGGTGCTGGTGAAGGTCGGCGTGCAGTTCGGACTCTTCGGTGGCGCGATCCTGCACCTGGGCACCGAACGCCACCACGACGCCCATCTGCCGGACCTGATCACCGGGCGGCTGATGGGGTGCTTCGCGATGACCGAGACCGGGCACGGCTCCAATGTCCAGGCGCTCGGCACCCACGCGAGGTACGACGCCGCCCGCCAGGAGTTCGTCATCACCACGGACGGCGACCAGGCGCGCAAGGACTACATCGGCAATGCGGCCCGCCACGCGGAGCTGGCGGTCGTCTTCGCCCAGCTGGAGGTGGGCGGGAAGCCCGAGGGGGTGCACGCGTTCGTCGTGCCGGTCCGGGTCGGCGGCGAGGTGGCCCCCGGTGTCCGGATCGAGGACGACGGCCGAAAGATGGGCCTCAACGGCGTGGACAACGGCCGCATCTGGTTCGACGGCGTGCGGGTGCCGCGTGAGGCGCTGCTCAACCGGTTCGCCGACGTCACCGCCGACGGCGTCTACGAAAGCTCGATCGAGAACCCCGACCGGCGCTTCTTCACCATGCTCGGCACACTGGTCCAGGGACGGGTCAGCGTCGGCGGCGCCGGGGTCAACGCGGCCAAGGTCGCCCTCGCGATCGCCACCAAGTACGCCGTGCGGCGCCGGCAGTTCGAGGCGTCCCCGGACGCGGAGGAGCAACTGCTCCTCGACTACGGTCTGCACCAGCGTCGTCTGCTGCCGCTCGTCGCGCGCACGTACGCGTTGCACTTCGCGCAGGACGTCGTGCGCACGCAGCTGCACGACGTCTTCTCCGGCATCGAGGACGACGCGCACGCGCGGCGCCGGCTGGAGTCACGGGCCGCGGGCACCAAGGCGCTCGGCACCTGGCACGCCACCCGGGTCATCCAGGAGTGCCGCGAGGCGTGCGGCGGCGCCGGTTACCTCACCGTGAACCGGTTCGCCGCCCTCAAGAGCGACAGCGACATCTTCACCACCTTCGAGGGCGACAACCACGTCCTGCTGCAACTCGTGGCCAAAGGCCTGCTCACCCATTACGCGAGCGAGTTCGAGGACCTCGACCAGCTCGGCATGGTACGCCACGTCACCAACCTCGCCGTCGAGACGGTCATCGAGAAGACTTCGGCCCACAAGCTGCTCGAGCGGGTACGCGATCTGCTGCCCGGCGGAGACGAGTGGGACCAGGAAGCCGGGCTGCGAGACTCGGAATACCAGCTCGCCATGCTCCGCTACCGAGAGGAGCACATGCTCGCCGGCGTCGCCCGCAGGCTCAAGCGCGGGATCGACCAGAAGCGCAACCCCGGAGCCGTCTTCTCGCAGGTCCAGGACCACGTCATCGCGGTCGCCCACGCACACGTGGAGCGGCTGGTGCTGGAAGCGTTCGTCGACCAGGTGCGTGCGTTGCCGAAGAGCGGCAACAAGGTCGCGCTGGGCTTGCTGTGCGACCTGTTCGCCCTGTCGACGATCGAGGCGGACCGGGCCTGGTTCATGGAGCACGGCAGGCTGACCGTCCAGCGTTCCAAGGCGATCAGCCGTGAGGTGAACGACCTCTGCCGCAAGGTCCGGCCCCTCGCGGTCGACTTCGTCGACGCCTGGGGCATCCCGTCGGAAATGCTGCGCGCGCCGGACCTGGTGGGCTGACCGGGCGCCGTGCCGAGCCGCAGTGGGGCGCGTGGCTGTGGCACGGAGAGGGCCCGTTCCACCGGGGGCGGGCCCTCCGGTCAGCAGGCGGTCAGATGCGGTCGGCTGCGATGAGGAGGTACTGGAAGGACCCGTCCCTGTAGGAGTTGATGAACGCGTCCTCGATTCCCGTGACCAGCGAAGACGTGGCCCGTAGCTCCCAGTAGGGCAGGGTGTCGGGGGTGAGATCGATGACGGCCTGTGGCACGAGGCGATTGTCGGCCATGGCGCGCAGGTACTCCCGGCGCGAGTGGATGTTGCACTCGAAGTGCGCGTTGATCTGCGAGACCCACTTCGAGGGCTGCCCGTACCGCGGGTTCCAGCAGCCGGTGATGGTCACGTAGCGGCCGCCGACCTCGAGGATGCGGGAGTGTTCGGCGAAGAGGTCGTGCAGGTCGACGTACATGCTCGACTCGTTGTTCCACGAGGCCGCGGCCGACCCGGTCTCGAACGGAGTGGCGAGCATGTTGCAGACGCGGGCGCGGACGTGGTCCTGGACACGGAGTTCTCGGGCACGACGGTTGGCGAAGTCGGCTTGCTTGGCCGACAGCGTGACACCTTCGACCTCGCACCCGAAGCGCTGGTGCGCCATCACCATCGAACCGCCGCGGCCACAGCCGGCGTCCACCAGGGTGTCGTCCTCGCCGATGTCACCGAGATGCCCCAGAAGGAACTCCGCCTGGGCGGACTCCAGTCGGTGGAGCTCGGCGATGAGTTTCTTCTCGCTCTCGCTGTCCGTGGAGTCACCGAGTGCGGCGTGGTCCACGTCGCCGATGCCGTAGTGATGGTGGTAGAGGCCGTCGACATCGCCGAGACGCAGGTTCACGGGCCTGGCCTCCCCGTCCCAGTAGCGGGCGATGTCCCCCTGGTAGGGCGTCGACGGGCGGGGGATGTGGAGGGACGCGGTGGCGAGTTCGGTGTGGGTCACAGATGATTCCATTCTCTTACCAGAAATCGGGCAGGCTGTAGCGGTAGGTGTTGGACCGGTGCCAGTGGTGGTTGCCGTCGACCCAGGTGGCCACGCCCCGGAGGAAGCGCTGCACGTCGGGGGCGGGGCAGGCCTCGGCCAGGGCGGAGGCTTCTCGTTCGAAGTCGTGCATGAGGTCGTTGTGGACCTCGACCGACTTCAGATAGGCGTCCCGTTCGGAGAGGCCCTCACGTTCGGCGATCACGACGGGCAGGTTCAGGTGCCGGCCCGGAGCGTCGAGTTCCTTGGTGTACGAGTACAGGTCGTTCACGATGGTCGTCGCGTTCCCCGCGAGGGCGATGACCTTCTGCATCGCGGCCTGGGCGTGCAGGTCCGCCGGCAGTTCGTAGCCGCCGACGGTGTCGGTGATGGTCGGACAGGGACGGAAGTTGTTGAACTGGCGCATGGCCAGGTACTCCCACACCTCCGGTACGTGGTCCAACTGCGCCCAGGCCGCTTCGGCGAGGTACCCCAGGTGCAGCCGGGCCATGTCGTGCCGTAACCGGTCCGCCTGGGAAGGGCTGGCAGCTCGGACGAAGTACTCCATGGCGGAGCGGTAGGCGCGCCGGGGTGCGTCCGCGTGGAGCGACTTCGCCCACTGCGGCTGGTACTCCTCGGTCGTGTGCAGGGGGTCGAGGGCGGTGTGCGCCAGCAGAAGACGTTCGCCCAGGCCGACGGGAGAGCCCCCGTGGTCCTCGCAGTAGCAGTCGTCCACGGCGTTCTCGGCCACCATCAAGCGTGTGGCGACCATCAGGTGGTCGACGGTGGGCGCGTCCGGATGGCAGCCGACCATGTAGCGGCCCACCGAAAAGCCGTCGAACTCCTCCTCCCAGTCCTCGGGATACAGGCTGACCTCGTCCAACGCCCAGGACTTGATCCTTCGGCTGACTTCTTCGACCCGCACCGGGTCGGGCTCGGGCACCGGGTGGTAGTAGAGGCCCGGGACCGGCGTGCCCTCCGCTGTGTCCGTCGGCGGCTCCGAAGACGTCGGTGGCCTTTCCCGCAGGATCAGGCGCAGGCCCGCTGTGCCCAGACCGCTGGGGCCACGCAGGATGCGTGCCAGGTCGGCGCCCGGTGCGGGCACCTCCATCGCCGGGGTGTCGAGGGGAGTCAGGGCGGGCGAGGCCGGCGCAGGCGGGGCGGGCGAGGCCGGAGCGCAGGGCGGCCCGCCGGTCGCGGTGTCGATGTCGAAGGCGCGGGCCGCGGCGGAAGCGAGTACGTGCGCCCCGAAGCGGGAAGCGGCCTCTTGCAGGTGGGACTGTGGTGGTGGCAGCTCAGGCTCTGACATCCGTGGCTCCTTCGTGGGGTGGGCGGCTGTCCCGAGGCCCTCCGGGGCATGCGCGACCGCCCCGAGAGGGGTTGGGGGTGTCGCACCAGGCCTTTTCGGGCCGGGCCCGCTACTTGGGCCAGTGGGCGATCTGCACGTTCTCCAGCACGCCGACCGCGTCCGGCACGAGGATGGCGGCGGAGTAGTAGGTGCTGACGAGGTAGGACGTGATCGCCTTCTCGTCGAGGCCCATGAAGCGGACCGACAGACCCGGTTCGTACTCGTCCGGGAGCCCGGTCTGGTGCAGACCGATGACGCCCTGGTTCTCCTCGCCGGTACGCATGGCGAGGATCGAGCTGGTCCTCTCCTTGGTGACGGGGATCTTGTTGCAGGGGAGGATCGGGACCCCGCGCCAGGCCGGGACCTGCTGGCCCCCGAGGTCGACATGGTCCGGATAGACCCCACGCGCGTTGAACCCGCGCCCGATCGCCGCGATCGTCCGAGGGTGCGCGAGGAAGAACTTGGTGCCGCGGCGCCGGCACAGCAGTTCGTCCATGTCGTCCGGAGTCGGGGGACCGGAGTGCGTCTGGATGCGCTGCTTGAAGTCCGCGTTGTGGAGCAGGCCGAACTCCCGGTTGTTGATCAGCTCGTGCTCCTGGCGCTCACGCAACGCCTCGATGGTGAGCCTGAGTTGCTCCTTCGTCTGGTTCATCGGCCCGTTGTAGAGGTCGGCGACCCTCGTGTGGATCCGCAGAATGGTCTGGGCGACCGAGAGTTCGTACTCGCGCGGTTTCAGTTCGTAGTCGACGAACGCGCCGGGCAGCTCGGTTTCGCCGCTGTGGCCGGCCGACATCGCGATCTCCGCCTCGCCGCGGTGGTTCTGCCGTTGGCTGGACAGCGAGGAGAACTCTTCGAGGTGGGCTCGGAGGCTCGGCGCCGTGGACAGCACGGCGCGGAAGTCGGCGCGTGACAGGGTGAGCAGCGTGCCCGAGGTCTCGGCGGTGGCGGTGTGCTCCCACCGGGCGTCCTCCTCGAGCAGGGCGTGCTCCCCGAACCGGTCGCCATCGGCGAGTACGTCCAGAGCGGCATCGTCGCCGTACTTGCCGACCGAGGTCCGGCTGATGCGTCCGTGGGCGATCAGGTGGAGCTGGTCCGCGGGTGTCCCGCGCTCCACGAGCGTCTCGCCGGTGCGGAAGTCGCGTTGGACGCACCTGTCCGCGACGGCTGCCAGTACCTCGACGTCGTCGAAGCCGCGCAGCAGGGCCAGTTCACCGAGCTCACGGGGAATCACCCGGACGTCGGCGCCGTCCTGGATGAACTCCACGCTCCCGTCGCCGACGGTGTACGTCAGCCGACGGTTCACCCGGTAGGCCCCGCCCTGGGTCTCCACCCAGGGGAGCATGCGCAGGAGCCAGCGAGAGGTGATCTCCTGCATCTGCGGGGCGGACTTGGTCGTGGTGGCGAGGTTGCGGGCAGCCGCCGTGCTCAGGCTGGACTGCCGGGGCAACTCCACTTGCGCTTCCGTGGTCGAGTCAGTGGTCATCGGGCAAGGTCTCCTTGGTCAGGGCGGTGGCGCGCGTAAGCGGACACCACCGGGCAACAGGAGGGAAAAGCGGTATATGAACGGGAATCCGTCCAGACCCAGAGGAACCTTAACGGCCGCTTCGCCCCCTGAACCAAGGGAAGTTGCTGACATTCGCTCGATACGATGATCGCGTCCGCACGATGTTTGTCCGGGTACCGGCTGTATTCAGCCGAGGCTGATGGCGCGTCCCAGGGATCGGCCGGCTCGGATTCAGCGGTGTGGGACCGACGGGCCGACGGCGGCGGAAGTGCCGTACGCCAAGAGAGTTGCGGGCTGTCGGGCCCGACGGGTCGACCGCCCGCTGACGCGACCGTTTCCGCATGAGTCACGACCGGCCTCACCGACACGAGGCCAGAAACGCGACAAGGCCCGGATTCGGGCCAGGGAACAGCTGGGGAAACGCACCGACGAGGCATCTTCGCGGACTTGAGGCGAAAGGGGTGGCCGGTGCCGGTCGTCATCGTCGGGGAGGCGCGCCGCCGCGGGCTCAGGCGCCGTGCGAACCGAGAGTCATCGGTCTTCCGTGTGCGGCGCGGGGCGGGCTGCGCGCCGCGCCGCACACGGCGACCGACGGGGGGTGGCCGTCGGTCCGGCGTGGGACTGTGCCGGATCCACGGGCGGTACCTGCCGGGCAGGGACGTGGTGGGGTCACCGATGCGTCCCGGGCGGCGGGCCCAGCCCGATCGGTGCCGGGCCGGAAGGCCGCTTCATCGCGCGGACGACGGCCCGCCGGTGTCCCGAAGGTTCCGGGTGCGGGCGTATTCAGGCCAGCATGCCGGCGCGGAGCTTGCCGAGGGTGCGTGTGAGGAGGCGGGAGACGTGCATCTGGGAGACGTCGAGTTCGGCGCCTATCTGCGACTGCGTCATCTCCTGGCCGAAGCGCATCTCGATGATGCGTCGCTCGCGGTCGTCGAGCTCCTCCAGGAGCGGGGCCAAGGCGTGCAGGTTCTCCACGGTCTCCATGGCGGAGTCGGGCTCACCCAGGATGTCGGCGAACGTGCGGGACGCCGAGCCCGGCGTTTCCCCGGAGTCGGTCGGCAGGTCCAGGGAGCCCGCGGTGTAGCCGTTCGACGCGATGATGCCCTCGATGACCTCGTCCTCGGTGAGGTCCATGTGTTCGGCCAGTTCCTTCGCCGTCGGGTCACGGTCCAGGTGGGTGGCGAGTTCGTCCTTCGCCTTGGCCAGATCCACGCGGAGTTCCTGCAGCCGTCGGGGGACGTGGACGGCCCAGGTGGTGTCACGGAAGAAGCGCTTGATCTCGCCGATGATGTAGGGGACGGCGAAGGTGGTGAACTCGACCTCACGGGAGAGCTCGAACCGGTCGATGGCCTTGATGAGTCCGATGGTTCCGACCTGGGTGATGTCCTCCATCTCACCGCTGCCCCGGTTGCGGAAGCGGCGCGCGGCGAACCTGACCAGGGAGATGTTCATCTCGATGAGGGTGTTGCGCGCGTACTGGTACTCGCGCGTGCCCTCCTCCAGGACCTGCAGCTGCTCGAAGAACAGCGTCGACAGGGCGCGCGCGTCCTTCGGGGCCACCTTGCCCGCGTCCTCGATCCAGGGCAGCTCACCGACACGCTCCGGCGAAGCCTCCGAAGCCGACGTCACGTCAGTCGGCATGAGCCCGGCAGTCTGTTCAGCAATCACTTCTTGTCACCCTCCCTGGAACGAGCTCGCTTCCTGACGAGCCCTTGCCCCGCCTCGGGAGGACCATGCGCGGTGACGCGAATTTTCTTGCTGTGCGGAAACAGTTGTCTCTGGGCATCGTAAGATGAGCAGCGCCGATCACCGGTGCGACCCCCCTGGGCGCGCCGCGCTGGATCGGGTACAGGCCCCGTACGCTGGAGGCTGACGGCCGAGGCCCACGGACGGTCCGGGGCTTCGGCGCAGCACGACGAGAAACAGGATCACGTGGACAGATTCGCTGCCGTCGAGCGAGAGCTGCGCAAGGCCGCACCTCATCAGCTCCTCGACGTCGTCACGACGACTCTGCGGGAGCAGTACGACGTACAGAGCGTGGAGTTGCGGCTCGCCGACTACGGCGTGACCACGCTCCAAGTGGTGTCCGAGGCGCCTCTCGCCGAGCCGGTGCCCATACATGACAGCCCGCAAGGGCGGGCATTCGGCGCCCAGGAGGCGTACGTGGAGCCCCGGACCACGCCGGGTCCGGCGACGGCGCACCTGCCGGTGACCGTCCGGGGAGACCGGCTCGGTGTCCTCAGCGTCACGGCGCGGGAGGGCGGCTGGTCCCGCGAGTGCCTCGCGGAGATGCAGCAGATCTGCGAAGCGCTCGGCCACGAGATCCTCGTAGCCGAACGGGACACCGACCTCTATCTCCTCGCCCGCCGCGCCACACGGCTGACCCTGGCCGCGGAGATGCAGTGGCAGCTGCTGCCCGGCCGCTCCGTGTCCCGCCCCGAATTCTCGCTGGGTGCCCACCTGGAGCCCGCGTACGCGATCTTCGGCGACAACTTCGACTGGTCGGTGTCGGCCCATCACCTCACCCTCACCGTCACCAACGGTATGGGCAAGGGGATGGAGGCGGCCCTGCTGACCAATCTCGTAGTGAACGCGCTGCGCAACGCCCGCCGCGCCGGCCTCGACCTTTCCGGCCAGGCCAGCCTTGCCGACCAGGCCGTCTACGCCCAGCACCGGGGCGCCCTGCACGCGTCGGTCCTGCTGCTCCGTTTCGACCTGGCCACGGGCGAGGTGGAGGCCGTGGACGCCGGCTCCCCCCGCATGTGGCGGCTGAGGGGACGCGGCGTCGAATCCTTCGACTTCGACGCGCAGCTCCCGCTGGGCATGTTCGAAGAGACGGAGTACGTCGCGGAGCGCCTTCGCGTGGAGCCGGGCGACCGGCTGCTGATCGGTAGTGACGGTGTCTACGACAGCGCGTCGGCGGCGGGGGAGCACTACGGGCAGCGTGCCCTCGCACGGGCACTGTCCGCGCACCGCTTCCTGCCTTCCGAGCAGGTGCCTCTCGCGGTTCTCCGCGATCTGCGGGACTACCGGGGCGCGACACCGCTGGAGGACGATGCCCTGGTGGTCTGCCTGGACTGGTTCGGACGGCAGTCCTCCACCGGTGGCACGTTCGTGTGACCGTGGCCGATCAGGCGGCCGTGCGGTCGGCCGGCTTCTATCCGGTCGACCGCAAGGGTCTCGCCCCGTCGCTGTCCTGCCCCGAGGACGCAGCCGCGCCGCGGAAGGCCCTGAGCCCTTCGAGGAGCGAACGCCGTGCCTTGGCCGGCATCGCGTCGATCGTGGACATCAGCACCTCCTCCCTGCGCATGCGCAGGTCGACCAGATACGCCTTGCCGAGACTGGTCAGCCGGAGCTCCAGTTCCCGGCGGCTCACCGGGCTGGGGGTGCGCTCCACGAACCCCGTGGCCTGCAAGCGGTCGCACAGCCTGCTGACCGAGGGGGAGGCCGATCCCAGGGCATCGGCGAGCATCCGCAGATTGATGCCCTCCTCCCGGTCCAGCGTGTACAGCACGCGGAGCTGGGAAGGGGAGACCGGGCCTGTCGGCACGGCTTCGCGTCCGTGCTCCCAGAGGACTTCGAGGAGTTCGACGAACTCGGAACCCTCACGGGCCACATCCCGCGACCGATGGTCGGGTTCGGGGCTCAGGCCCATATTGATGACACTCCGATCCGGCATCGCCTCACTCGTCCGTCTGGCCACCGGACCGAGCAATCGAGCCGGGCATCCGCTGCGCTCGTACGGAGAGCCAGGACCGAGGTTCCGGGACACACATGCACGGCCCCGAATATCCTACCCCCGTCCGCCACAGGTTCCCCGGGTCGCGACGGAGGCTCGATGGGTTTCCGTACGACAACAGTTGTCATGGGGTACGGTTCGGCAGTCGACATCTGATGCGTGATCTTCGAGCGGGCCACGCCGCTCCCGCCGTGACGGCGACCCGCTCCCGGCCTGGAGTACTGACACCCATGACGCACAGCCAGACCCTCATCCTCACTGTCAGGTATCCGGCGGACTCGATCGCCGTCCTCACGGTTGCCGGAGAGATCGATGTGGACAGTGCGCCGGCCTTGCGGACCCGGGCCATGGAGCTGATCAGGCAGGGCAGGCCACACCTGGTCCTGGACCTGGCGCCCGTGGAGTTCTGCGATTCCTCCGGTCTCAACGCGATGATCGCCATCCTCCGGTACGCGAAGGACCGGCACGGGTCCCTGTCGTTGGCCGCCGCACCGCCCCACCTGACGAGGCTGCTGGGCGTCACGGGTGTCGGCGACCTGATACCCGCACTACCCACCACGGCCGAGGTGCTGACACACATCACGATGCCCGGGGGTACGCCGGAGCAGCAGGAACCCCTCTAGACGGGCACGACGAAGCCCAGGCCAGGGACTGCCGGGCGGGGCTCGATCTCATCAGTTCAGGCCTGCTGCGGAGCGGGCAGGACTCGCGGGGCCCATCCGTTGCCTGCGGCGCCTCGCGGCGCGCCAGCAGCCGGTACGGGGCCGCCGGGACCACCAGGCCCACGAAGGCTGGACCTCGGGTCCGGGAGTGCAACGGCGTTCCACGGCAGGCGTGTTGTCAGCGGAAATCGCTGTCCGGTTGCCGGAGCGCAGTGTCAGGCATCCGGAGTGGGGAAGAATCTGGAGTCCCCCGGTCTGCTGCGGCTGATCGACGAACGGCCGGCCTTCCGCGCCGCCGTCGCTTCCGCGCCCAGCCTCGACGTGCAGGTGCCGACCTGCCCCGGGTGGACGCTGTTCGACCTGGTGCGGCACCTGGGCGAGGGGTGTCGCTCCTGGGCCGCCACCGTCGCGGCAGGCCCTGCCGCCTTGATGAAGTCCGCAGGGAAGGCCCGGTCCCACCTCGGGAGCGCGAGGCCCTGCCGGCCTGGCTGGCCGCATCGACGCAGGAGCTCCTGGACGAACTGCGGGAGGCCGGCCCGGACCGTGGTTGCTGGACGTGGTGGGGCACGGCGCAGTCGCCGAGGACCTGCGGCGCCGTCGCCCGGCACCAGCTCCAGGAGATCGCGGTGCACACCTACGACGCGCAGGTCACCGCGGGTGACCCGCAGCCGCTGCCGGACGAGGTGGCACTCGAGGGTGTCGACGAATTCCTGTCCACCTGCTGCGCAACTCCCGGCGCCTGGCCGCACAAGCCCACTGCCTTCGGCTTCCACGCCACCGAGGGCCACTCCTGGCGCCTGACGGCCGACGGCGACGGCGCACGCTCCACGCGTCTCCCCGTCCCCGGAACGCCGCCCGCCACCGCTGCCGACGAGGGTCAGGAAGCGGCCGGAGTCTCCGGCCGCGGCACGGCCGGTGAGCTGGTCCTGTTCATGTACGACCGCATCCCGGCGGACTCCCTGCGGATCGACGGAGACGCAGGTCTCATCGACCTGCTCCGCGCCTGGGAGCCGGAGGGGGAGGACCTGACGATGCGCCACCGTCAAGGTCGAGGGAATGCCTCCGGGAGAACGGGCGCAGCCAGGCCGTGGTGGCTCGGTCCGAAGGCTTGTTCCGGGTCCAGGGCGGAACACGAACGCGCCGCGCTGCACGCGGGCCGCGGCGGAATCCTGCGCATCGGTGCGTTCGCCACCGCCACCATCTCCCTGGTGCGCGCGGCCCTGCGCGAGTTCAAGCGGGACGGGCCGGACGTGGAGGTCACCGCGGTCGAGGGGCGGAGCGGCACCCTGATGCGGCAGCTCACGGAGAGGGATCTCGATCTCGCCGTGGTCAGTGAACTCCGTCCGGTCTTCCGCCGGCCGGGGGTGTCACGACGACGGCTCTCCCGGGGACGAGTTGCTCGTCGCTCCACCACGGCCATTCCCTGGCGGGAGCCGGGACCGTCGAGCTGCGCTATCTGTGCGACGAGGTCTGGCTCCAGGACGCGCCCTCGGACAGCCCCGCCATGCTCGCTGGCGCGTGGGCACGGGCGGGCTTCAAGCCCAGGAAGGTCATCAGGATCGCGGAGTGCCGCCGCCGGACCGGGGATCGCCCTGGTCCCCTCGTCGGCGACCCACGCGGTCCCGGCCGGACTCGTCCTGTGTCGGCTCGGCCCCCCCGCACCGGAGCGTACACATTGCACTGCCCGCGGCCCCGGTGCCGGCGGCGTTGAAGCTGCGGACCTGCGCCACGTCGCCTCCGACCGGACTGTGCTGACCGGCAACTGGCGGTTGCGCCGCCAAGGAACGGCGAAGGCCGTGGTGCGTCGGAGAGGGCTTCGCTGGTCACTCCTGATCCTTTGCGATCCGGTTGGTGGCGCTGAGCTGCGCAGTTGGCGGGCGTGAGGGTGGTGCCGGTGTGAGGACCGTTGACAAAAGTGTGACCTGCTAGAAACCTGTCACCTCGGCACCGCAAAATATTGACCGGATCACTCAAAATCCTAGGCAATGCACGCGAGTTTCCGGCGGGTGGCCTGCCTTCCCCCTGCCGGCGTCCCCGATCGTCCCCCCATCGGTGTACCGGCAGCCCGTACCCGGCCGTCACCGACCGCGTGACGCAGAACGCGTCGCGCTGTCGGTGACGCGCCGCTGTGCCCTCCCGGTCCCGCAGCCCACGGAACTGAGGACAGCATGAGATGGAAGCAACTCGGACGGCGGTTCGCCGTCGGAGCGGTGGCAGCCGCGCTGATGACCGTCGGGCTCCTGCCCGTCGCCGCATCGGCGGCCGTCCGGAGCCCCGACCTGGCTCTCGGTAAACAGGCGACGACCAGCGGGTCGCACGGTGGCTACGCGGCGTCGAACGTCACCGACGGCAGTCAGCAGACGTACTGGGAGAGCCCGGGCACCTTCCCGCAGTGGGTCCAGATCGACCTCGGCAACCGGTTCGACGTCGACCAGGTGGTGCTGAAACTGCCGACGACGTGGGAGGCGCGGACGCAGACGCTCGCCGTCCAGGGCAGCACGGACGGGAGTGGCTTCAGTACCCTGTCCGCGTCGGCCGCCCGGGTGTTCAGCCCTTCGGCGGGCAACACCGTCACCATCGGCTTCCCCGCGAAGCAGGCACGGTTCATCCGGGTGCACGTGACCGCCAACACCGGCTGGAACGCCGCGCAGCTCTCCCAGGTGGAGGTCTCCGGGGACGGCGGGGAGGATCCCGGCCCACCGTCCCCGGACGGCTCCAACCTGGCACTGAACAAGCCGATCGAGGCTTCGTCGGTCACACAGACCTATGTGGCGGCGAACGCCAATGACGACAAACTCTCCACGTACTGGGAGTCGAACGGATACCCCTCGACGCTGACGGTGAAGCTCGGCGCCGACGCCGACATCGAGGCCGTCGTCGTCAAGCTCTCCCCGGACCAGGCGTGGGCGACCCGTACGCAGAGCGTCCAGGTGCTCGGCCGCGCCCAGGACGCCACAATATTCGCCTCGTTGAAGGACCGCGCCGACTACTCCTTCAACCCCTCCGGCAACCAGAACACGGTGACCATCCCGGTCAGCGGCCGGTACGCGGACGTACAGCTCAAGTTCTTCTCCAACACCGGTGCGCCCGGTGCGCAGGCAGCAGAGATCCAGGTCGTCGGGACCGCCGCCCCCAACCCCGACCTGACCGTCTCCGAGCTGGCATGGTCGCCCGCCACGCCGTCGGAGAAGGACGACGTCACCGTGAACGCCACGGTGCGCAACACGGGTACGGCGGCGTCCGCCGCGACGACGGTCGACGTCAGCCTCGAAGGCCTGGTCGCCGGCAGCGCGTCCGTGGGCGGTCTCGCCGCCGGAGCATCGGCCACCGTGCCGGTCGCCGTCGGCAAGCGCCCGATGGGCGCCTACAGCGTCTCGGCCGTCGTTGACCCGACCGACACGATCGTCGAGCAGGACAACAGCAACAACAGCCGCACCGCCGCGTCGAAGCTCGTGGTCTCCCAGAGCCCCGGACCCGACCTGGAGGTGCTGGGCATCACCTCCAGCCCGTCGAATCCCGCGGTGGGCGCCGCCGTCACCTTCACCGTCTCCGTACACAATCGCGGTACCACGGCGGTGAGTTCCTCGACGGTCACTCGTCTCCTGGCGGAGAGCACCACACTGAACGGCGCGACCGGGGCCGTTCCCGCCGGAGGTACGGTCAGCGTGCCCATCAGCGGGAGCTGGACCGCGAAGAGCGGCGGGGCCAACCTGACCGCCACCGCGGACGCGACCGGAGTCCTCACCGAGACCAACGAGAACAACAACGTCTTCTCCCGCGCCATCGTGGTCGGCCGGGGGGCTGCGGTCCCGTACACCGAGTACGAGGCGGAACAGGCCGACTACGAGGGCACGTTGCTGAAGGCCGACCAGGAGCGCACCTTCGGGCACACCAACTTCGCCACCGAATCCTCGGGCCGCGAATCCGTGCGGCTGAACTCCACCGGCCAGTACGTCGAGGTCACCTCGACCGTACCGTCCAACTCCCTCGTGGTCCGCAACTCGATCCCCGACGCCTCCGGTGGCGGCGGGACGGAAGCCACGATCAGCCTGTACGTCAACGACACCTTCGCCCGCAAGCTGACACTCTCCTCCAAGCACAGCTGGCTCTACGGTGACACGGACAGTCCCGAAGGCCTGTCCAACCAGCCGCAGGCCGACGCCCGCAGGCTGTTCGACGAGTCCAACGCCCTGCTCGGCCAGACCTACCCCGCCGGCACGAAGTTCCGTCTCCAGCGCGACGCGGGCGACTCGGCCTCCTTCTACATCATCGACCTCGTCGATCTGGAGCAGGTGGCGCCGCCCGCCGCCCAGCCGGCCGGATGCACGTCGATCACCACCTACGGTGCCGTCCCGAACGACGGAATCGACGACACGGACGCCATCCAGCGGGCAGTGACGGCCGATCAGAACGGTGACATCGGCTGCGTGTGGATCCCGCAGGGCCAGTGGCGGCAGGAGCAGAAGATCCTGACCGACGACCCGCTGAACCGGGGCCAGTTCAACCAGGTCGGCATCAAGGACGTCACCATCCGCGGCGCGGGCATGTGGCACTCCCAGCTGTACACCCTCACCCAGCCCCAGAACGCGGGCGGCATCAACCACCCGCACGAGGGGAACTTCGGCTTCGACATCGACGACAACACCAAGATCTCGGACCTGGCGATCTTCGGTTCCGGCACCATCCGGGGCGGAGACGGCAACGCCGAGGGCGGAGTGGGTCTGAACGGACGCTTCGGCGATGGCACCAAGATCACCAACGTGTGGCTGGAGCACGCGAACGTGGGCGTGTGGGTCGGCCGTGACTACGACAACATCCCGGACCTCTGGGGACCGGGCGACGGCGTCGAGTTCACCGGCATGCGGATTCGCAACACGTACGCGGACGGCATCAACTTCGCGAACGGCACGCGCAATTCGACCGTGTTCAACTCCTCGTTCAGGAACACCGGCGACGACGCACTGGCCGTGTGGTCGAGCAAGTACGTCAAGAATCCGTCGGTGGACATCGGCCATGACAACCACTTCCGCAACAACACCATCCAGTTGCCCTGGAGGGCCAACGGCATTGCGGTATACGGCGGTTACGGCAACACGATCGAGAACAACATCATCGCCGACACGATGAACTACCCGGGCATCATGCTGGCGACGGACCATGATCCGCTGCCTTTCTCCGGGCAGACACTCATCGCCAACAACGCGCTCCACCGCACGGGCGGTGCGTTCTGGGGCGAGGCCCAGGAGTTCGGTGCCATCACCCTGTTCGCGGCCGGTCAGGACATTCCCGGCGTCACGATCCGGGACACCGACATCCATGACTCGACCTACGACGGCATCCAGTTCAAGTCGGGCGGCGGGTCCGTGCCCGGAGCGCAGATCTCGAACGTCCGCATCGACAATTCCGTCAACGGGTCCGGAATCCTCGCCCACGGAGGTGCGCGGGGCAGTGCGACCCTGACCGGTGTGACCATCACCGGCTCGGCCGACGGTGACGTCGTGGTCGAACCAGGATCGCAGTTCGTCATCAACGGCAGCGCCGGTCCGGCGTCCACCCGGAGGTAGATCCGGTCCTCGGACCGGGCACGACCCGGCCCCCGGCCGGCGCGCTGTCCGAGCGCGCCGGCCGGGGGAGCGCCGACTCACCTTCCTGGGGCCGGAATACCCATGCGCTCCCTCGGCCGTGACGGTTGCGATCCGTCCGCCTGTGCGGCCCTGGCGGCGACGAGCTCCTGCGCCAGCCGCCGCATCCCCTCCAGTATCTGAGGGTCACGCGCCAGCGCCCCCGTGTCGGCACACTCGCGCAGCGCCTCGTCCGCCTCCGCCAGCCGCCCGCAGCGCAGCTCGACCTCGGCGAGCCCCACCAGCGCGTAGGGCAGCACCCACGAGGAACCGAGTGAACGGGCCAGCCGGACCGCCGCGTTCGCCAGTGCCGTCGCCCGCCGGTGATCGCCCACCAGTAGTTCGGCGCCCGCCAGATTGCTCTGGTCGAAGGCGAGCACCGTAGGGTCCCCGGTACGCCGGGCGACCGACACCGCGCGCCGTGCGCAGTCCCGTGCGGCCTCCGTCCGGCCCTCCTCGCGGGCCAGTTCACCCACGACGGAGAGTGCGCTGGAGATCAGCGCCGCATCACCGGTCCGCTCGCCGGTCAGCAGTGCCGCCTCGGCCGCCCCGCGGCTCTCGCGTACCTGCCCGGAGGTGAGCAGCGAAGCGGCACGGATCGTGAACAGGCGGGACAGCAGCGGATCGCGGTCGTCCTCGGGCAGCCGGGCCGCCTCCAGCTCCGCCCGGCGCAGCGCGGCCATCGTCCCGTCGGGCCGCCCGGCGTAGAAGCTGAGCGCGCCCTCGGCGAGATGAAGACCGACCCGGTCGGCAACCGTGGACCGCTTCGGCGAGGGCGCCTCACGGAGCACCGCGAGACCTTCGAGCGGGCGCCCGGCACGTCCGAGCACCTCGGCCAGGGACACCGCGGCACGGAGCGCCCCGGCGTGTTCGGCGGCCGACGCCAGATCGCGGAGCGCACACCGCAGTACCTCCTCGGCCTCCGGATACCGTGCCGCGCGGCGGAGCACATTCCCCCAGGCGAGCCGCGCCTCGGCGGCCGCGACGCTGTCCGTGGCGTCGAGTTGGGCCACCAGTTCGCGGTAGTAGTCGCTTGCACTGTCGTTGGCGTACAGGGCGGCGGCCCGGTCGGCGGCGGCCCTGAGGAAGACAGGTGCTCGTGAGTCGTCCGCCACCGACATGTGGAAGGCGAGGGTGTCGACGGCATCGGGACGCAGCCCGAGCACGGTGTCGGCATACGCCTGATGGAGGCGACGTCGCGCGGCCCTGCTGAGCTGTTCGGCACACGCCAGTCGTACCAGCGGGTGTCGGAACGCGTAGCCGAGGACCTGACGGCCGCCGAGGACCACATCGCGCTCCTCGACAATGCCGGAACCGGCTGCCGCATCGAGCGCCGCCACGACCTCCGCCCCGTCCAGCGGCGGATGCAGCCCGGCGGAGGTGACGGCCTGGAGCTCGGCGAGCGAGACCGCGGTGCCGCCCGCCACGGACAGGGCCACGAGGGTGCGCCGGGCGTCCCCGGGGAGCCGGGCCAGCCGTCCGCCGACCAGGCGCCGGATGCTGTCCGGGACGGCGTCCGCGGCCGGTTCGGCGGTGGTGCGGTGGCGGGGTCCCATGCGTTCCAGGTCCGATTCCGCACTGGTGGTGAGTTCCAGGGTGAACAGCGGGTTCCCGAGCGACAGCCGGAAGATGCGTGAGGCGGTACGGCGGTCCTCAGCCGGCCCGCCGCGGCCGGCTGCCGCGGCGGCGAGTCCCGCGCAGTCGGCACGGCTCAGACGCAGCAGGTCGACCTCCATCGCCATCCGCTGCCGCAGGATGCCGTCGAGCACCTGCCGCCGCACGTCGTCCGGATCGAGGGTGTCGTCGCGGCAGGTGGCGATGAACCTCCATCGTCTGGCCTGCGCGGTCCGCACCAGGTGATGCAGCAGGCTCAGCGAACCCGGATCGGCGGCGTGCACATCGTCGAGGACGACGAGGACCGGCCGGGTGGCCGCAAGGTCGGTGAGGACACCGGCGACGGCCCGGAACAGCCGGGCGCGCTCCTCCTCCGGGCTGGCGGCGGCCGGCGGCCCGCCGCCCAGGGAGGGCAGCAGGGCGGCGAGGCCGCTGTGCTCGGCGCTGACCCGGGAACGCTCCTCGGCGCTGCAGCCGGCGAGGTGACCGTCGAGCGCGTCGGCGAACACCCCGTACGGTGTCTGCCCCTCCGCCTCGTGGCTCGTGCCCCAGAGCACGCACACACCCTGCGCCGCCGCGCAGCGCGCCGCCTCCGCGACCAGCCTGGTCTTCCCGATCCCCGCCTCACCGCGCACCACGACGAGCGGGGTGTCGCCCGCCGACGCCGAGGCGTGCTCGGCGAGCAGCGCCAGAGGGCGCTCGCGGCCGAACAGCGGGAGCCGTTCGGGACGTCGGATCGCGGGTGGCAAGGGCGTGGGCTCCGGCGCGGTCCGGGCGACCGGCGCCGTGCCGAGAGCATCCAGTGCGGACAGGGCGGTACGGTGCAACGCCTCCAGCGCGGCACCGGGACGCACCCCGAGCTCATCGTCGAGCGCCTCACGGCAGGCGTGGTACTGGCGGATGGCCTGCCGCGGCCTGCCCATGTCGCACCACGTGCGGGCCAGCAGCAGGTTCAACGGCTCGTCGGCGGGCGAGCGGTCGACCGCGTCCCGCAGCACACCGATCGCCGCCTCGGTGCGACCGTCGGCCAACAGCCGCTCGGCCAGAGCCGGTACGAGCCGCTCGCGCAGCACCTCGATGCGGCGACGGCGCTCCCCGGCCCAGTCCGCGTACCGGTCCTCCGGCAACAGCTCGCGGTCCAGGACCTGCAGTGCCTCTCCGATCACGTCGGCGTCCCCCGAAGCGAGCGCGGCGCGCCCGGCCTCCTCGGCCCCGTCGGCGTCGACCCGCACCCGGTCCGGCGCCAGGAACAGCAGATCGCCCTCCGCGATCAGATAGGAGGAAGGAACCCGCGGTGCCAGCTCGGGCTGCAACGCGTGGCGGGCGGCATGCAGGGTGACGCGAAGATTCCGCACCGCCGTGTCCATCGGGGCGTCCGGCCACAGCAGATCCATGACCTCCTCGCGGTGGCGGCGCAGACCAGGAGCCACCGCCAGCAGCTTCACCAGGGTCTGCGCGGTGCTGCGCCGCCACCGGCGGGGGATCGCCACGCCGTCGTCGCGGACCGCCGCGAACCCCCCGAGGAGGTGCAGGGACAGCATCGGGGCGCGTGAGAGTTCGGCCGGTACTGGCATGCGCACACCCCAACGATCAAATGGCACCTGTACGGCTGCTGTGTACACGGCCGCCGTTACTGGGGTGTTACAGCGGGCGGGGCCTCCCGTTCCTGCTGGTTTCGCCCACCCGCGCAGACCGGGAGCCTGAAGCCGACCGTGCCGGAACAGGGAGGGATTGTGATGTCCGAAGCGCTGGGACTGACCGATGAGGAGACCCGGATCTATGCAGAGCTCGTACGGCAGGGGCCCTGCCGTGTCGACCGGTTGCCCGCGCTGACAGGACTGCCGCCCGAGCGGATCGAGGTGTAGCCGACCGGTCTGGCGGCGCGGGGCCTGCTGACCAGGACGGAAGGTGAGGGGCCCCGGGTGATCGTCTCCCCGCCGGACATCGCGGGCGAAGTCCTGCTGCGCGATGCAGGAGTTGCACGTGGCCCGCGCGGCCATGGGCCGGCTCGCCGCCGCGTACCGAACGACCGCGGAGCAGCAGAGGACCGACTCCGTGCCGGTGGAGTTCATCCCCGGCGCAACGGTCGCCCAGCGGTTCGACCAGCTCCGGAGCAACGCGCGCAAGGAGGTCCTCGTCTTCGGCATCCCGCCGTACGTGTCCCGCGCCGCCGGCCTCGACCTGCTCGCCAACGACCGTGAAATGGAACAGCTTTCGGCAGGGGTGCGCTACCGGACGGTCTACGACCGCCGGGCACTGGAGAGCCCCGGCGGTCCGGGCCGGATCGGCCGGTACGTCGACGCGGGGGAGGAAGCACGATCAGCACCCAGGCTTCCAATAGAGATGGTGATCGTCGACCGCGAACTGGCGATCCTGCCCGCGCCCGTCGACGGCCCGGGCACGCAGAGCGCCTCCGTCCTGGTCCGCCCCGGCCCGCTCCTCGAGCGGTGCATCCGCCCGCCGTCCGCCCGTGCCAGGGCCTTGAGCAACCGGCGCGCACCGGGCCGTGACCACCGCGCGGCCGGGGCCGTCTCACCGGCGCGGTCCACCCGGAAGCCGCCGAGCACCCTGATGGTGACGATCTCCACCGCTGACGGAGTCACCGCATTCCCTCCGTACGCCGGACCATGATGCCGCGCCACGGTAGGAAGCCCTCATTACCCGCCCATACCCATTACCCGTTAGTGCCCGCGGCTGCCGGGGCACTGCCCGGCGGCGGCGTCGTCAGCGAAGCCGGCAGCTCTTCACGGTGGACGATGCCCAGGCGCTGCGTGGCGCGGGTCAGTGCCACGTACAGGTCGCTGGTCCCGTACCTGGCGGGCTCCACGACCAGTACATGGTCGAATTCGAGCCCCTTGGCCTGGCGCGGGTCGAGCAGCACCACCGTGCGGGTGAGATCGGGCTCCTCACCGGCCGTCACACCGTCCAGCCGGGCAGCGACCTCCTCGTGGAGCGCCGCAGGCGCGATCACCGCGAGTCGTCCCTCCTCGGGCATCAGCTCAGCGACCGCGAGCGCCACCGCGCCCGCCAGATCCTCGCCGGCGTCGCGCGTCCAGGGCGCCTCACCGGTGGACCGCACGGAGCCGGGAGGCTCGAACGACGGGTCCACGGCCCGTACGACACGGGCGGCGAGCTCCATGATCTCGGCAGGCGTACGGTAGTTCACGCCCAGCCTGACGTGTTCGTAGCGGTCACCGACGTACGGCTGGAGGATCGTGTCCCACGAGCCGACCCCGGCCTCCTCGGAGGTCTGCGCCGGGTCGCCGACAAGGGTCAGCGAGCGTGTCGGCGAACGGCGCATCAGCAGCCGCCACGCCATGGGCGACAGCTCCTGCGCCTCGTCGACGATGATGTGCCCGAACGCCCAGGTCCGGTCGGCGGCGGCGCGTTCGGCCGCGCTGCGGTGGTCGGCCTCCTCCTGCCGCTCCGCCATGCGTTCGGCGTCGATGATGTCGTGGGCGGCGAGGATCTCGGACTCCTCCTCGTCCTCGAACTCGTACGTCTCCGAGCCCCGCGACATCTCCAGGACGGCCTGCGCGTACGCGATCCGCTCCTGGCGCCCTGCCTCGGCGGCGGCCCGATCGGCGCTGTCGTCCGCCCCGAGCAGTTCGGCGGCCTCGTCGAGCAGCGGGACGTCGGCGGGGGTCCACTCCCCGTCGCCCGGCGCTCGACGGATGGCGTCGGCGTCCTCGTCCGGCACGTACACGGGCTCGGCCAGATAGTCCGTCAGGAACTCCTCCGGGGTGAGCTCGGGCCACAGCGCGTCGATGGCGGCGTGCACCTCCTCACTGACGGCGACGCTCTTGCCCAACTGGGCGAAGTCGTCCGGGCCGAGGAAGTTGGGGCCGCCGTACGGGTCCGCACCGAGGCGCTCGCCGAGCTGCGCGGTGAGGGCGTCGATGATCCGGAAGGCGAAGTACGGGCGGGCGAGGTTGTGCGGGAGGCGGGTGTCGCGGGCCCCCTGCCGGGCCTCGTAGGCGATCTCCCAGTCGAGGACGAGGTCCCCGTCGTCGTTCCGGATGATCAGCGGGGCGCCGGGCTC
Organism: Streptomyces sp. NBC_00887; assembly: GCF_045207585.1. NCBI lineage: Bacteria > Bacillati > Actinomycetota > Actinomycetes > Kitasatosporales > Streptomycetaceae > Streptomyces > Streptomyces sp. NBC_00887. The sequence continues at coordinate 987,204 of NZ_CP108788.1, read as the reverse complement.
GGGCAGCTGCTGCCGGTCGCGTACGGCGAGGGCGAGCGCCTCGGCCATCGGTTCGCCGCCCTTGACGGCGGCGGCGCGCGGGGCGTCGGTGCCGCGTGCGTGGACGCCCGGGAAGAGTTCGGCCTGCGTGGAGAGCAGGACACCCGTCTCGCCGAGCGCGGGCAGCACCTCGCCGATGTAGCGCAGGAAGGCGGGGTTGGGGCCCACGATCAGGACGGCACGCTTGGCGAGCAGCTCGCGGTGCTCGTACAGGAGGAAGGCCGCCCGGTGCAGCGCGACAGCGGTCTTGCCCGTGCCCGGGCCACCCTCGACGACGAGTACACCGCGGTGCGGGGCGCGGATGATCCGGTCCTGCTCCGCCTGGATGGTCCGCACGATGTCGCCCATGCGGCCGGTGCGGGCGGAGTCCACGGCCGCGAGCAGCACGGCATCGCCGCTCGGGTCCTCGAAGCCGGTGCGCTCCCGGTCCCCGAGGTCGAGGACCTCGTCGTGCAGTTCGGTGACGACGCGGCCCTCGGTGGTGAGGTGCCGACGCCGGCGCAGCCCCATCGGTGTGTGCCCGGTGGCGAGATAGAAGGGGCGGGCGACCGGCGCACGCCAGTCGATCAGCAGGGGAGTGTGTTCGGTGTCGTCCTCGCGGATCCCGATCCGGCCGATGTGGTGCGTGTCGCCGTTCGCGAGATCGATGCGCCCGAAACACAGCGAACCGTCCACCGCGTCGAGGGCAGCCACCAGACCCGAGCGTTCCGCGACGCGGACATCGCGTTCGAGGCGCGCCTGCAGGCCGGTCCCGACCGGCGTCAGCGCCTCCTCGACGGCGTCCGAGGCGGCCCCGCGCAGCACGTCGACACGGTGATGGAGCCGGTCGACGTATTCCTGCTCCTTCTCCAATTCGACGCTTTCCCGATTTGACAAAATGGCTCCCTGCCGGATACTGTGTTTCTGGTAGGCCCCCTGTGCGGGGCCTTTTCTGTGGGCACACAGAAGAATTCAATATACGTGAGAAAATCCCCGATCCGCAATTGCGGACCGGGGATTTCCTTGTGCGCCGAAGGGGGTGGGTCAGTCCCAGCGGTCCTGGTTGATGAAGTGGCCGAAGCCCCGCCAGGAGTTGGGTCCCATGGCCCCGTCGATGGGTCCGGTGTAGCCGTTGGCGGCGGCCAGTCGTTGGACCGCGGCCCAGGAGTTGGGTCCCATCACGCCGTCGATGGGTCCGGTGTAGCCCCAGTTGCGCATGTTCCTCTGGAGCGCGGCGTATGTGTTGGTCCCGGGGACACCGTCGATCGGGCCGGTGTAACCGGACTCGATCCGCAGCCAGTTCTGCGTCCGCTTCCACATGATCGGACCCGGAATACCGTCCTGCTCGGTCGTCGACTTCGGCAGCCCGCCGCCCCCGCCCAGGTAATTGAGCGGGTTGACCCGGGTGCCGCCCGGGGTGATCAGATGCCAGTGGACGTGCGGTCCGGTTGAGCTCCCGGAGCCGGGGGCACCGACGGCACCCCCGGACCGTCCGACGATGGCGCCCTTGCCGACCGAGGTGCCGTTGGCCAGCAGGAACTGCGACAGGTGCATGTACTGCGTCCGGTACCCGTCGCTGTGGGTGATGGTCACCGTGTGTCCACCCGTGCCGTTGTTCGGGATGTTGGTGACGACGCCGGCGCCGGCGGCGGGCAGCGCAGTTCCGACGCCCATCCCGTAGTCGAGCCCGCCCAGGGAGCCACTGTTGAGGTGATCCTGCCAGGTACCCGTCATCCGGTAGCCGCTGAACGGGTTGTAGATGTCCAGGGCGTGGGCGGCGGTTCCCGAGAACAGTACGCCGCCGGCGGCCAGGCCGAGCGTGGTGACCGAGCCGCGCAGCAGGGTGCGGCGGCTCATCTCGAGCCGTGGCCGATCCTGCCGGCCGTCGTCAGGCCGATGGTTCTCGCACACAGCAACTCCCTTGTTAATACGGCGACTTGAGCTGGCGGAGGAACGCGGCACCACGGTAGCCTACGCGCATAGATATTGATAAGAACATGTCACGTTTGCCGCTGTGAGCCCCGCCCCCACCGGAGGAAGCATGCGCAGGAGAACCTTGATCCGTGGCGCCGTCGCGACGGCCCTGGCCCCGGCCGGCATCGTCACGGCCGCCCGCGCCGCGGCCACCACCGGGCCGGCTCCCGCTGCCGACGTGCAGGGCGTGGACGTCTCGAACTACCAGCGCGGCATCGACTACGCCCGCGCCGTCGGGGAAGGCCGTAGCTTCCTCATCGCCAAGGCCGGAGGGTGCCAGCTCGCCGAGGGCCCCTACGTCACGTCCTCCTACGCCGGCCATGTGGACGGCGCCCGCGCCGCAGGTCTGCGCGTGGGCCACTACTGGCTGTCGGGGGACTTCCTCACTCCCACCGCCGCCGCCGACTACTTCGTGGACCACCTCCACGACTACCGCGTCGGTGACGTGCTCGCGCTGGACGTCGAGGTGCTCGACGACTCCACCCGGCTGTGGAACGACACGGATGTGTCCGCCTGGTTCAACCGCGTACGGGAACGGGTCGGCGCCTACGTGCCCTGGTTCTACATCAGCGCCGGTGCGCTGCGGGCCGGTACCTGGAGCCGCACCGTCGCCGCCGGCGCTCACCTGTGGGCGGCATCCTGGGGGTCCGACAACGGCACCTATCCCGGCGCACCGGACCTCGGCGGCCGCTACCCCGCCTGGGCCGCCCACCAGTACACGTCGGTCGGATCCGCGGGCGGAGTCTCTCCCGTCGACCTCAACCTCGCCCGCTCCTGGGCCTTCGACCTCACGGAGCCCACCGACCCGCCGCCCGGAGGGGACGCGCTGCCGAAGTCGACGACCGAGCAGGACGGTATTCCGGGTCCGATCATGTGGAAGCGGACGCAGAACTGGCTGCGGATCGAGTCCGGTTACACCGGCCCGATCGACGGTGTCCCCGGGACCAACACATACGCCGCGCTCCAGAGGAACATGCGCAACTGGGGCTACACCGGACCCATCGACGGCGTGATGGGACCCAACTCCTGGGCCGCGGTCCAACGACTGGCCGCCGCCAACGGCTACACCGGACCCATCGACGGGGCCATGGGACCCAACTCCTGGCGGGGCTTCGGCCACTTCATCAACCAGGACCGCTGGGACTGACCCACCCCGGTCAGGCCGCGGTCCGGGCCGCCGCGCCGTGCGCGGGCATCAGCACGCCCCGCTGAGTGCGCACCACTTGACCCGAGCCCGTGGCACCGCCTCCGAAATGACCCTGGTTCAGTGCGTGTGGCCGCCGTCCTCGTGCTCCGTCGTGGGCTCGGCGGGCCGGGGGGTGAACGGCGCCGCTCCGGCCCGGACCGTGAAGGCCGCGGTGCGGACCGTGCCGTTGTGCTTGAAGTCCAGGAAGAGGCGGTAGGTCCCGGAACTGGGCGCCGTCGCGGTGAACGAGACCTCCGGACCGGTCTCGGTGCTGCCGTCACCGGGCTCCCCGGTCGGGTGGACGTGCAGGTGGGCGAGGTCACCGGCGCGCAGGGCGACGAGGTGTCCGTAGGCGGCGAGGTGGCGCTGGAGGTCGGTGACCGGGCGGCCGCCCCTGCTGACGTCGAGCCTGAGGTCTTCCGCGGCGCCGGGCCGAAGCGTCCCGTTCAGGGTCACGGTGTAGCCGTCGACCGTGGCGGTGCGGGACGGCTTGGGGAGCTCGGCGGGCTTGTAGGCGCCGGACACGGCGAGGTCGGCGCCGAGAGTGAGGTCGGGGGCGTTCCTCGCGCCGGGGGTGAAGTCCGCGAAGACCCGGTAGTCACCGGCGGCAGGGAGGGTGACGGGGGTGCTCCAGGTGCCGTCGGCGGCCCGGGTGGGGTGCAGGTGCCGATAGGTGGCCAGGTCACGTGAGGCGAGGATGAGGTGGAGTTCCTTGTCGTGCTCGCGCTGGTACGCCGTGACCGGCCGACCGGGCCGGTCGCGTACGGCGAAACGCAGTTCGCCCTCCTGTGCCGCCTTCAGGCGCGGGGTGAAGAGGTCGAGGGTGTAGCCGCCTTCGGAGATCTGGAGCCCTCCGGGCGGTGATGGCGCAGGGTCGCTGCCGTCGCCACTTCCCTCCGACGCCGTGCTGTTCATGTGGTCGGCCTGCGGGGCCGGTTCGGTGCCGCCCAGAGGGCCGACGGTGTTGCCGAGGCCGTAGGCGGCGCCGAAGGACACAGCGAGTGCTGCGGTGAAGGACGTGATCCTCCCGGCGGTGTTCATGGCTGCTCCTTGTCGTCCGGGCGGGCTCCGGGGCGGTGCCCACCGTCATCAGGCTATACCCCTAGGGGTATACGCAAGGCCCCGCGCCGGCTTGCGCAAGATACGGGAGGGGGGTATACCTGGAGATCTTCAAGGTACCCCATGGGGGTATCAGGATCTCAAGGGGGAGCCCTCGCACCCCGGCCTCCGTCGACCCGTACTTCCGGCCCGGGCCCCCCGCCGAACGTAGGAGCAGCCACATGACCACCAGGACGCCGGGCGCCGCCCGGGTAGAGCTCGCCATCAGCGGTATGACCTGCGCCTCGTGCGCGGCCCGCATAGAGAAGAAGCTGAACCGCATGGACGGGGTCGAGGCCACCGTCAACTACGCCACCGAGAAGGCGAAGGTCACCCATGGCGACGACATCTCGGTCGAGGAACTGATCGCCACCGTAGAGGCGACCGGCTACTCCGCCCAGGTACCCACCCGGCCCCGGACCGGCAACGACGAGGACGCCGCGAGCGGCATGAGCGACGACGAGCGTGCCGACAACGAGCTGAGGCCGTTGCGTCAGCGCCTGGTCATCGCGGTCGTCCTCGCCGTACCCGTCGTCGCGATGGCGATGATCCCCGCCCTGCAGATCGAGTACTGGCAGTGGCTCTCGCTCACCCTTGCCGCGCCCGTCGTCACGTACGCGGCCTGGCCCTTCCACCGCGCCGCCCTCACCAACGCCCGGCACGGGGCGGCCACGATGGACACCCTGATCTCCGTCGGTACCGGCGCCGCCTTCCTGTGGTCACTGTGGGCGCTCTTCCTCGGAACGGCCGGCACACCGGGCATGACGCACCCCTTCGAGTTCACGATCGCCCGCACCGACGGCGCGGGGAACATCTATCTGGAGGCCGCGGCGGGTGTCACGGCCTTCATCCTGGCCGGCCGGTACTTCGAGGCCCGCTCCAAGCGCAAGGCGGGTGCCGCTCTCAAGGCACTCCTGGAGCTCGGCGCCAAGGAGGTGACCCTCCTGCGCGGCGGACTCGAAGTCACCGTGCCCACCGCGGATCTGCGGGTGGGCGACCGCTTCCTGGTCCGTCCCGGGGAGAAGATCGCCACCGACGGCACCGTCGTCGAGGGGTCCTCCGCCGTGGACGCGTCGATGCTCACGGGGGAGTCCGTACCCGTCGAGGTGTCCGTCGGCGACACCGTCACCGGGGCGACGCTGAACGCCGGGGGCCGGCTGGTCGTCGAGGCCACCCGGATCGGTGCCGACACCCAGCTCGCCCGCATGGCAGCGCTCGTCGAGGACGCGCAGAACGGCAAGGCCGCCGCCCAGCGCCTCGCCGACAGGATCTCCGCGGTGTTCGTGCCGGTCGTCATCGGGCTCGCGCTCGCCACGCTCGGCTTCTGGCTCGGCAACGGCACCGGCCTCACGGCCGCGTTCACCGCCGCCGTCGCCGTCCTGATCATCGCCTGCCCCTGCGCACTCGGCCTGGCCACCCCGACCGCCCTCATGGTCGGTACCGGCCGTGGCGCCCAGCTCGGCATCCTCATCAAGGGCCCGGAGGTACTGGAGAGCACCCGCAGGGTGGACACCATCGTCCTGGACAAGACCGGCACCGTCACCACCGGGCTGATGACCCTGGTCGGCGTGCGCACCGTCGGGGACACGGACGAGAAGGAGGTCCTGCGTCTCGCGGGCGCCCTGGAGCACGCCTCCGAGCACCCGATCGCCCGAGCGATCGCCACCGGGGCAGTCGCGAAGGCCGGTGCCCTGCCCACCCCCGAGGACTTCGCCGGCGTCCCCGGCCTCGGCGTGCAGGGCGTCGTCGAGGGCCACGCCGTTCTCGCAGGCCGGGAGAAGCTGCTCATCGAGTGGGCCATCGACCTGCCCGAGCAGCTCAGGAGGGCCAAGGACGACGCCGAGAAGGCAGGGAGGACCGCCGTGCTCGTCGCCTGGGACGGCGAGGCGCGTGCGGTCCTGGAGGTGGCCGACGTGGTCAGGGAGACCAGCCCCGAGGCGATCAGGCGGCTGCGCGGACTGGGCCTGACCCCGGTGCTGCTGACCGGCGACAACAAGGCCGTCGCCGAATCCGTGGCCGCCGAGGTCGGCATCGGCGACGTCATCGCCGAGGTCATGCCCGAGGACAAGGTGGCCGTCGTCAAGAGGCTCCAGGCGGAGGGCCGCAGCGTGGCGATGGTCGGTGACGGCGTCAACGACGCTGCCGCACTCGCCCAGGCCGATCTCGGGATCGCGATGGGCACCGGTACCGACGCCGCCATCGAGGCCGGCGATCTGACCCTCGTACGGGGAGACCTGCGGGCCGCAGCCGACGCGATCCGGCTCTCCCGCAGGACGCTCGGCACCATCCGCTCGAACCTGTTCTGGGCCTTCGCCTACAACGTGGCCGCCCTGCCGCTCGCCGCCGCCGGACTGCTCAACCCGATGATCGCCGGAGCGGCCATGGCCTTCTCCTCCGTCTTCGTCGTCGGCAACAGCCTGCGCCTGCGGGGCTTCCGCGCCGCGGACTGAGCCGGGCACGGCGAGAATCGGCACGGTCCCGCGCGGACCGCGCCGGGAGAGCCGGGAACGAGGCCGGAAGTGACAGGTGCCGAGCGTGTCTCGGGCAGGAACGGGTACGCGTCGTCCCGGCCGGCTTCCCCGAAGCATCGCCCGATCCGCTCCACCGCTCCCGCCCCGGGATGCGAAGGGCGCCCAGGGAACCGAGGATGCCAAGAGGGACCGAGCCACAGGGCCGGGCCCGTACGGGCCGGTAAGCGACATCCCGAGGGAGACACCACCATGGCGCCCGAGCGATCCTCTTCCGGCAGCACCGCACCGCGCGACCCCGGCCTCGCGCTGCCGGTGGCGGACCGGGCCGGCTGGGGTCCGGTGGACGTGCGGGCGGTGGACACCGTCCGGGTGCTGGCCGCCGACGCCGTACAGAAGACCGGCAACGGCCACCCGGGCACGGCGATGAGCCTGGCGCCGCTCGCCTATCTGCTGTTCCAGCAGGTCATGCGGCACGATCCGGCCGATGACCAATGGCTGGGCAGGGACCGCTTCGTACTCTCCTGCGGTCACACCAGCCTCACCCTGTACATCCAGCTCTATCTCGCGGGCTACGGCCTGGAGATGGAGGATCTGGAGGCGCTGCGGACCTGGGATTCGGCGACGCCCGGGCATCCGGAGTACCGGCACACCCGCGGTGTCGAAGTCACCACCGGCCCGCTGGGCCAGGGCATGGGCGCTGCGGTCGGCATGGCGATGGCGGCCCGCCGGGAGCGGGGGCTCCTCGACCCGGACGCCGCGCCGGGCGCCAGCCCCTTCGACCACCAGGTGTACGTGGTGGCTTCCGACGGCGACATGATGGAGGGCGTGGCCTCCGAGGCCGCGTCGCTCGCCGGCCACCAGCGGCTCGGCAGCCTGGTGGTGTTCTACGACTCGAACCACATCTCCATCGAGGACGACACCGACATCTCCTTCAGCGAGGACGTCCCCGCCCGCTTCGCCGCCTACGGCTGGCACGTGCAGACGGTCGACTGGACCCGCACGGGCGACTACGTCGAGGACGTCGACGCGCTGCTCGCCGCGATCGAAGCGGCCAAGGAGGACCGGACCCGCCCGTCGTTGATCATGCTGCGCACCATCATCGGATGGCCCGCCCCGACGAAGAGGAACAGCGGCAAGGCGCACGGGTCGGCCCTGGGCGACGAGGAGGTCGCCGGCACGAAGAAGCTCCTGGGCTTCGACCCCGAGGTGTCCTTCGCCATCGAGGACGAGGTCCTCGTCCACACCCGCGCGGTCGGTGAGCGGGGCCGGGCGGCGCGGGCTCAGTGGCAGCCGGGGTACGAGAGCTGGCGAGCCGCGAACCCGGAGCGGGCCGCGCTTCTGGACCGCCTCCGGGAGCAGCGGCTCCCGGAAGGCTGGACCGAGGCACTGCCCGCGTTTCCGGCCGACGCGAAGGGCATGGCCACCCGCAAGGCGTCCGGCAAGGTGCTCGGTGCCCTGGCTCCCGTGCTGCCCGAACTGTGGGGCGGCTCCGCGGACCTGGCCGGGAGCAACAACACCACGATGGAGGACGAGCCCTCCTTCGTTCCGGCGGACCGGCAGACCGCGGAGTTCAAGGGCGGTCCCTACGGGAGGACCCTGCACTTCGGCATCCGTGAACACGCCATGGGAGCCGCCCTCAACGGCATCGCCCTGCAGAGCCTGACCCGCCCCTACGGCGGTACGTTCCTGACGTTCAGCGACTACATGCGCCCCGCTGTCCGCCTGGCCGCGTTGATGAAGCTGCCCGTCACCTATGTGTGGACGCACGACTCGATCGGTCTGGGCGAGGACGGTCCGACGCACCAGCCCGTCGAACACCTCGCCGCACTGCGGGCGATCCCCGGGCTCGACGTCGTACGCCCGGGCGACGCGAACGAGACGGTGGTCTGCTGGCGGACGGTCCTGGAGCACACCGACCGGCCCGCCGGTCTCGTCCTGACCCGGCAGAACCTCCCGGTGCTCGACCGCGGGAACCTGGCGAACGCCCCGGCCGAGGGGGCGGCACGCGGCGCCTACGTCCTCGCCGACGCGTCCGGAGTGGTTCCCGACGTCATCCTCGTGGCGACGGGATCCGAGGTCCACATCGCCCTCGACGCGCGCGCCCTCCTGACGGGCGAGGGCCTGGCCGTACGTGTGGTCTCGATGCCCTGCCGCGAATGGTTCGCCGAGCAGTCGCCGGAGTACCAGGACGAGGTCCTGCCGCCCACCGTGCGCGCCCGGGTCAGTGTCGAGGCCGCCGTCGGCCAGGGCTGGCGCGAGGTGGTCGGCGACGCCGGGCGGATCGTGAGCCTCGAGCACTACGGCGCGTCCGCCGACTACGCACGGCTGTACCGGGAATTCGGGATCACCGCCGAAGCGGTCGCTGCGGCGGCACACGACAGCATCCGCGACGCCGCGGCCGCTCCGAGGCCCGGCGGCCGGCGCGGCTCGTCCGACTGAGCGGTGGCCGCGTCGGAAGCGGCGCCCGCAACTGTCGCCTAGTGCATCTGACGCCGCACCAGCTCATGAAGCCGCCCGCCCGTGTCCGCGAGCAACTCGGCGGGCGGCCCCTGCTGAACGATCCGGCCGTCCGACATGACGATCACACGATCGGCGTCCAGGACCGTGGAGAGCCGGTGCGCGATCACGACGCGGGTGGCCTTCAGGGACCGGGTGCTCTCGATCACCGTGCGCTGGGTCTCGTTGTCGAGCGCGCTGGTGGCCTCGTCGAAGAACAGGATGCGGGGCCGCCGGACGAGCGCCTGGGCGATCATCAGCCGCTGACGCTGGCCACCGGAGATGGCGCCGCCACCGGAGATCATGGTGTGCAGGCCCATCGGCATGCGCGTGATGTCCTCGGCCAGACCCGCCATCGCGGCGGCCTCCCACGCCTCTTCCTGGGTGAAGACCTCGGCGCCGCAGATGCAGTCCAGGATCGAGCCGGACAGCGGCTGGGCGTTCTGCAGGACGACCCCGCACTGGCGGCGCACGGCCGCCTGGTCGAGTGCCGCCAGATCCTGGCCGTCGTACAGGACGCTGCCGGAAGCCGGCTTGTCGAAGCCGATGAGCAGCCGCAGAAGCGTCGACTTGCCGCAGCCGCTGGGACCGACGATCGCGACGAACTCGCCCGGCCGCACGGCAAGGGACAGGTCGTCGAGCACGGCGGGACCGTCATCGGTGTAGCGGAAGGACAGGCCCCGGGCCTCGATCTCCCCGGACAGCGCGCCGGGCTGCGTGCTGGCACCCCGTACCTCGGGCGCCTCGTCGAGCACCGGCCTGATCTGCTCGAACATCGGCAGTACGGCGGCAGCGGACACGAACGCCCCGGTGAGCTGCGTGACCGCGGTCAGCAGCATGGTCACCGAGGTGTTGAAGGTCAGGAACTCGCTGGCGGACAACGAGCCGCGGGCAGGGCCCGCCAGCAGGATGAACATGACCAGCGAACACAACGGCAGATAGACCGCGTTGAGCACCGTCGTCAGGTTCTTGATCCGGCCCGCCCGCTTCTGCAGCTCGCGGCTGCGCGCGAACTCCGCCGCCCACGCCCCGTACGCGAAGCTCTCCGCCGAGGCGACCCGCAGCTTGGGCAGCCCGCGCAGTGTCTGGAACGCCTGGTTGTTCAGCTTGTTGCCGAGCTCCACCAGCCGCCGCTGCCACCGCAGTTCCCACATGCCCAGGGTGAGGAACACACCCGCGATGACGACCAGCATCGCGATGGCGGTCAGCGCCAGCGGGACGCTGAACCAGAACAGCAGGCCGAGATTCATCGCACCGAGGGTGCCGGCCTGCACGGCCACGGGCCCGATCCCGGACAGCACGCGACGGATCGCACCGACACCCATCGCCGCGCCCGCCAGCTCGCCCGTCGACCGCTCTGTGAAGAACTTCGTGGGCAGACGCAGCAAGCGGTCCCACACAGCGGGCTGGAGCGTGCTCTCGATGCGCCCCTCCATTCGCAGGATGGTGAGGTTCTGCAGCAGCATGAAGGCGGCCGACACGACACCGGTGATGATCACGGCCAGTGAGACCTGGACGATGAGGTCGCTCTCGGCATTGGGCACGTACACGCCGAGCACCTGGCCCGTCGCGAGCGGCACCAGCGAACCGAGCGCCACCGTCACGAGTCCGGTCAGCAGCAGTCTGCGCAGATCGGCCCGCGTGCCGAACAGGCTGAAGCGCAGCAGCTGCCACGTGCCCAGCGGCCGCTCGGGCAACGGCCGGTAGAACATGACGGCACGCTGCTCGAAGTCCTGGGCGGCTGTGCTGTCGACGCGGGAGCGCCGGCCGGTCAGTGGGTTCACCGACTCGTACCCGCCGCGGCGCCAGAGCAGCGCGACCGGTGCCCCCGACGCGGCCCGGTGGCCCACCAGAGGCCCGGAGTTCTCCCGCCACCAGCGCCCGTCGAGCCGCACGGGGCGCGTCCTGATCCGGGAGGCGACCGCGACGCGCTCGACCGGATCGATCCGGTCGCTCACCGCACCGCCTGCCGGAGCCTCCGACAGAACGATCCCCGAATCACGCGCCACCAGCCGGCAGGCCGCGTACACCGCGTCATCGGTGGCGCCCGCCCTGCGCGAAGAGCTCCTGCCGGAACGGCCCATCGAGGTCAGCAGCGCCTCGTCGGCCTCCTTGCGGACGGCTTCGCCCGCCTTCATACCGGCCGCCGTACGGTCCTCGTGGGCGCGCTCCAGCTGCTCGATCCAGCGGTCGAGCGCGGACAGCAACCGGTACTGCTGGTTGACCATCCCCTGCCACAACGCGCCGTCGACGAGCAGGTCACCGGCCGCCTCGGCGCTGAAAGCGGCACCGTACTGCACGCTGCCCGGCGACACCGGCAGCCAGAGGATGTTGTCGTCGCCCACCGTCTCTTCGAGAGCGGTCCTGCTGTCCAGCGGGGCCTCGAACAGGACACGCTGACTGCGCCCGACACCGAGCGAGAAGGCGTGCTCCAGCAGACTCAGAGCGGCATCGCCCGTGTCGTAATGGCTGCGGTACTGCCCCTCGAACGCCCCCTGGGCCGCGTACTCGGGCCGGTAGAGCTCCCGCAGCGGGATCCGGCGCAGCACGCACTCCTGCAGGGGCCGGCCGACCAGCGTGTGCTGAGGCCCCTCGACGGGTCCCAGCACCAGTGTTCCCGGCTCGAGCCGACCGAGGAAGTGCCAGTGGCCCTGCTCCAGCGCGTCGACCGCGAACAGGTCGAGGGCACCGCCCACGACGAGCCACAGCACCTGGGGCCCTTCGAGCGAGAGGCTGCGCAGCCCGGTGCAGTCGATGGGAGCGCCGAGCCCTCCCAGCGCTCCGATGACCGGGTCCTGTCCTAGGGACTCCGCGCCCGCAGGGTGGTGTACGGACGTCACGTCAGTGCTCCCTGACCAGTTCGGCGTACGGACCCCCGGCAGCGACCAGGTCCTCGTGCCGCCCGCGTTCGACGACGGATCCGTGGTCCAGGACCACGATCTCGTCGCTGTCGCGGACCGTGCTCAGCCGGTGTGCGATCACGACGCAGGCACAGCCGCGCCGCCGCAGATTGTCGATGATGACCTGCTCGGTCTCCGCGTCCAGTGCGCTGGTGACCTCGTCCAGCACCAGGATGCTGGGCCGTCGCACGAGAGCGCGCGCGATTTCCAGACGCTGGCGCTGGCCGCCGGAGAAGTTGCGGCCGTCCTGCTCCACCCTGCTGTGGATACCCCTCGGGCGGCGGGCGACGACTTCGTACAGTGCGGCGTCCTGGAGCGCGGCGACCACGGCTTCGTCCGGCACCGAGGGGTCCCACAGCGCCACGTTGTCCCGCACCGTGCCCTCGAACAGGAAGACGTCCTGGTCGACGAAGGAGACCGACGCGGCCAACGCGCCCCTCGGAATGTCCTCCAAGCGCTGCCCGTCGATCCGGATCGTGCCCTCCCACGGGCTGTAGAGCCCCGAGATCAGCCGGGAGACCGTCGACTTGCCACTGCCGGACCCGCCGACGAGCGCCACCTGCTGACCAGGGCCCACGGACAGCGAGAATCCGGTGAGCAGCGGCTTGTCGAGCGGGCTGTAACCGAACCTGATGTCGTCCAGCGTCACATGGCCCTTGAGCCGGCGTGTACTCGCCGCGGGCTCGCGGCGGGAGTAGAGGGGGTCCACCGGGAAGTTCTCGACATCCTTCAGACGGGCCACATCGGCCGCGAAGTCCTGGACCCGCCCGGCCACCCCGTTGAGCCGGGTGACGGGTGCGGTGAAGCGGGTCACCAGCGCCTGGAAGGCGACGAGCAGCCCGATCGAGATGTGCCCCTCGACCGCCCTCAGCCCGCCGATCCAGAGGATCAGCGCGCTGTTGAGCGTCGCGAGCGCGGGAGCGACGACGCCGAGCCAGGCGCTCGGCACTCCGAGCCGCTGCTGCTCGTCGAGCGTCGTCGCGTGCTGGCCCGCCCAGCGCCGGAAGTACCCGTTCTCCCCGCCGGTCGCCTTCATGGTCTCGATCAACTGCAGCCCGGTGTACGAGGTGTTCGTCAGCCGGGCGCTGTCGGCCCGCAGCTTCTGGGTACCGGTGGTCCGCAGCCGTACGACGATGCGCATCGCGACCACGTTGAGCAGGGCGATTCCCACCCCGATGACGGTCAGTTGCGGATCGTAGGTCCACAGCAGGAACGCGTAGAGGATGACGACGATTCCGTCCACACCGGCCGCGGTGAGGTCGCGGGCGAGTGTCTCGGCCACGGCGTCGTTCGACTGCAGGCGCTGGACGAGGTCGGCGGGACTGCGCTGGGCGAAGAAGGTCACCGGCAGCCGCAGCAGATGACGGAAGAAGCGGGCGCTGCCGAGCGTGGAGGAGATGATGCGGCCGCGCAGCAGATTCGCCTGCTGCAGCCAGGTCAGTACGAGAGTGAGCGCGACCATCGTGCCCATCGCGCCGAACAGCACACCCAGCAGCGAGGTCTGATCGCCGATCAGGAACATGTCGATGTACGTACGGCTCAGGGCCGGCAGCGTGGCGCCGACGGCCACGAGCAGCAGGCTGGCGAGCAGTGCCACCAGCATCGTGCCCGTGGTGCCGCGCAGCCGCGCGGGCAGGGCGCCCATGACGCCGGGTTTCCGGCCGCCGCGCCGGAAATCGTCGCCCGGCTCCAGCACGAGCACCACTCCGGTGAAGCTGGTGTCGAAATCCTCGGAGGCAACGAAACGGCGACCCTTGTCGGGGTCGTTGATGTGCACGCCCCGGCGTCCGAGCCGCCGGCCGATGCCGTCGTACACGACGTAGTGGTTGAACTCCCAGAACAGAATGGCCGGCGCCTGGACCTCCGCGAGTGCGGCGGGCTCCATCTGCATGCCCTTGGCCGTCAGGCCGTAACTGCGGGCCGCCTTCAGCACGTTGCTGGCTCGCGACCCGTCGCGCGACACTCCGCAGGCGATGCGCAGCTCCTCCAGCGGCACATGCCGGCCGTAGTGGCCGAGCACCATGGCCAACGAGGCCGCCCCGCACTCCAGCGCCTCCATCTGGAGCACGGTGGGCGTGCGGACGGTCCTGGTCCGTCCGGTCTTCGGCGCAGGCCGCGGCCGCGACCGCCGCCTGCCTCCGGAGGCGCTCTCGGGGCGGTGTCTGCCGCGACCGGGGGGCGGCAGCCGCTGCGCTGCGGGGGAGGGGTGCGGTGCGGTCACGGGAGGAGCCAATCGATCGGATGCCGGTCGGCCAGATGGACGGAGCCGGTGGCCAGGGTCATGGAGTCGATCGCGTACGGGGGCCCCTGGGTCGATGACCACCGGTAGCCGGACTCGGTGGCGGCCGAGCGGTCGAGTTTCACCAGGACTGCCACCGGCCTGCCTCGGCGCGAGAACTGCTCTCCCAGCTGGCCGTCACCGAGGAACCGGGTGATCTGTTGCTGGGTCCGGGGCCGGCCGACCGCGGCCACCCGGCCGCGCAGCACCCCGTACTGCTGGGAGGGCACGGACTGGACGGTGAGGTCGACGGAGGCGCCCACCGGGACGGCCGCCCCCTTGTTGCCCGGTACGTAGAGCATCACGACGAGCGGATCGGCCGTGCCGTCGACGCGTTCGACGCTCGCCACATCGGCGCCGGTGGTGACCACGGCGCCGATCGTGGCCGTCACCGTGGTCAGCCTGCCGGCGTCGATGGTGCGGACGACGTGATCGCCCTGCTCCGTGCGGACCTTGAGCAACGGTGCGCCGGCAGGCAGGCTTTCGCCCTCTTCCGCGAGCACTTCGGTGATCTGTCCGGCTACGGGGCTCTGCAGGATGTAGCTGCCCTTGGCGTGTGTGAGGATCCCGGGGGCGCTGAGTGTGGTGGCCACGGTGCCGGTGACCGCCCAGAAGCAGGCAGCGGCCATCACCGCCACGGTGATGCTCAGGACGAGCAGTCCCTGCGGGCGCGCGAAACGCACCGGCAGGTTGAGCTGTTCGGGCGACTGCAGCTTGGAAAGGGCCTGTTGGCGGAACTGCACGGAACTCTTCCCTCACCTGTCGGCGGTCGGCACCGAGCCCCGGAACCGACGGGTTCCGGGGCTCGGTGGGTGCTGCCGTCTCTCAGAGACCGGCGGTGAGGCCGGTGGCCAGACCGGTGACCGCGCCGGTGTTCACGCCGGTGGTCGACTCGACCAGACCGGTGACGGAGCCCACGATGCCGGTGACCGGGGCGATCGAGTCGGCGGTGGCGGTGACATTGCCGAGAACGCCACCGATGAGGCCGCCGGACACGTTGTCCAGGTCGTTGTCGGAGATCTCGAGGGTCTCAACCTGGGGGGTGAGGTTCATGATGAGCGCTGCCCTTCGTCTGGAAATTCCTTAAACCGGAAACCCGTGGTGCGGCTCCCGTATGGGCCAGGATCAAAGCACGCCGATGGCTTGCGCAGCCAATCGAACAAGGGTGGCGCGGTCGATATCTGCGCCCTCGAATCGCCTCGCGTGCAGACCCGTTCATTTTCTGACGGCAAATCCTTCACGAGCTTCACGGGACGAATTCCTCGTGGTCGTGACTCTCCTTGCTCCAAGTGGGGCACTCCCGTACCAAACGGCCCTGGACCTGGTACGTACCTGGTTCGGACCGGGTGTTTCTCGGCGGCCGCGTGCTCGGTCTGCGTATGCGGTGTGCAGGTTTTTGCGGAACCGGCGATATGCGTGTCCGCGTGAAGAAACGCGTGCGTATCCCCGTCCGCACGAGTTGGGAAGAGGAGGCCGGGAATGAGTGCAGTCAGTGAATAGGTGGAGCTATTTCTCTCGTTGCGTGTTCATCCGTCACGCGGCCTCCGGGAATGTGGCGGAGATGTGCCCCTTTCCCTGATGCTGCGGGGACCTGGGCGCGGGGTGAGGGCGTCAGCAGTCGGCAGGCGGTGCCGTCGGAAGGGTGCGGGGTGGTCTGCGCGGGGCTCGTGGCCGATTCATCCGATGAACCGTGCGCACCACCCTTCTCCCCGGCGGCGCGCGACGCTACCATCGTGTTGCTTCATGGGAGCGCTCCCATCTCTGTGTCCACCCCCCAGCCGCCGTCCTCGGCGGCCCAGCTCGGAGAGGACGTTTCCGTGCGCTTGAGCGCCAGACCATTCGCCGCACTACTGGCGGCACTCACCCTGACCGCCGGGTTGGCCGTCACCGGATCCCCGGCGGCGGCACGCTCCGACGATGTGCCCCGCACGGCCGAAGCATCCGATGTGTCGATCGCCGCAGACACCTACACATGGAAGAACGCGCGGATCGACGGCGGCGGTTTCGTGCCGGGCATCGTCTTCAACCGGTCCGAGAAGAACCTCGCCTACGCACGTACCGACATCGGCGGTGCCTACCGGTGGGACCAGTCGGGCAAACAGTGGACCCCGCTGCTCGACTGGGTGGACTGGGACCGATGGGGCTGGTCCGGCGTCGTCAGTCTCGCCTCCGACACGGCTGAGCCCGACAACGTGTACGCGGCAGTCGGCACGTACACCAACAGCTGGGACCCGACGAACGGCGCCGTCCTCAGGTCCTCGGACCGCGGCGCGTCCTGGAAGGCGACCACGCTTCCCTTCAAGCTGGGCGGCAACATGCCGGGGCGCGGGATGGGTGAGCGCCTCACGGTCGACCCGAACAAGAGCTCCGTCCTCTACCTGGGTGCCCCCAGCGGCAACGGGCTGTGGAGGTCCACCGATTCAGGGGTCACCTGGTCGGAGGTGACGGCCTTTCCGAATCCCGGCAACTACGCGCAGGACCCGTCCGACACCAGTGGGTACGCCAGCGACAACCAGGGCATCGTCTGGGTGACGTTCGACGAGCGCTCCGGCAGCGCGGGCAGCACCACCAAGGACATCTACGTGGGGGTCGCCGACAAGGCGAACACCGTCTACCGCTCGAAGGACGGCGGAAGCACCTGGTCGCGGATCGCCGGACAGCCGACCGGGTATCTCGCGCACAAGGGCGTGCTCGACTCCTCGACGGGCCACCTGTATCTGACCCTGAGCGACACGGGCGGCCCGTACGACGGCGGCAAGGGGCGCATCTGGCGGTACGCCACCGGGACCGGCGAGTGGACGGACGTCAGCCCGGTCGCGGAGGCCGACACCTACTACGGCTTCAGCGGACTCTCCGTGGACCGGCAGCAGCCCGGCACCCTGATGGCCACCGCCTACAGCTCCTGGTGGCCCGACACCCAGCTCTTCCGTTCCACGGACAGCGGCGCGACCTGGACGAAGGCCTGGGACTACACCAGTTACCCGAACCGTTCCAACCGCTACACCCTGGACGTCTCCACCGTCCCCTGGCTCAGCTGGGGCGCCCACCCGTCACCGCCCGAGACCTCGCCCAAGCTGGGCTGGATGACGGAGGCACTGGAGATCGACCCGTTCGACTCGGACCGGATGATGTACGGCACGGGCGCGACGGTCTACGGCACCGAGAACCTCAC
Source organism: Streptomyces sp. NBC_00887 (assembly GCF_045207585.1). Taxonomy (NCBI): domain Bacteria; kingdom Bacillati; phylum Actinomycetota; class Actinomycetes; order Kitasatosporales; family Streptomycetaceae; genus Streptomyces; species Streptomyces sp. NBC_00887. The sequence continues at coordinate 969,611 of NZ_CP108788.1, read as the reverse complement.
CTCCTGGGACTCGGGCAGCCAGTTCAAGATCACCCCGATGGTCAAGGGGCTGGAGGAGACGGCCGTCAACGACTTGGCGAGCCCGCCCTCCGGAGCTCCGCTGCTGAGTGCGCTCGGCGACATCGGAGGCTTCCGCCACACGAATCTCGACGCGGTGCCCAGCCTGATGTTCACCTCGCCGAACCTCGACTCGACCACCAGCCTGGACTTCGCGGAGGCGTCACCGGGAACGGTCGTCCGGGTCGGCAACGCCGACGCGGCACCGCACATCGGCTTCTCCACCGACAACGGAGCCAACTGGTTCCAGGGCTCCGAGCCCTCCGGAGTGACCGGCGGCGGCACGGTCGCCGCAGCGGCGGACGCCAGTGGATTCGTCTGGAGCCCGGACGGCGCGGCCGTCCACCGCACGACGGGCTACGGCAACTCCTGGACCGCGTCCACCGGCATTCCGGCCGGGGCGACGGTCGAGTCCGACCGCAAGAACCCGAAGAAGTTCTACGGCTTCAAGGCCGGCACCTTCTACGTGTCGACGGACGGCGGCGCCACCTTCACCGCCAAGGCGAACGGCCTGCCCGCCGAAGGCAACGTCCGCTTCAAGGCGTTGCCCGGTAAGGAGGGCGACATCTGGCTCGCGGGCGGCACGTCGACAGGCGCTTACGGGCTGTGGCGTTCCACCGACTCCGGTACGAGCTTCACCAAGTTCTCCGGCGTGGAGCAGGCGGACAGCGTCGGCTTCGGCAAGGCGGCCCCCGGCGCCTCGTACCAGACCGTCTTCGTGAGCGCGAAGATCGGTGGGGTGCGCGGGATCTTCCGGTCCACGGATGCGGGTGCGCACTGGACCCGCATCAACGACGACACCCGCCAGTGGGGTTGGACCGGGGCCGCGATCACCGGAGACCCGCGGGTCTACGGACGGGTGTACGTCTCCACGAACGGCCGGGGGATCCAGGTGGGCGAGTCCTCGGACTCCGGCAGCCCGGACCCCGACCCGGATCCGGGTCCCGACCCGGAGGAGCCTCCGGCGGACGCCGACTGCTCGGTGACGTACACGATCACCAACCAGTGGTCCGGTGGTTTCCAGGCCGATGTGACGGTCACCAACACCGGAAGCGCGGCCCTCGACGGCTGGCAGCTGGCCTGGTCCTTCTCCGGCGGGCAGAAGGTCACCCAGATGTGGAACGCCACCCCGCGGCAGGACGGTGCGAAGGTGACCGCGGCCAATGTCGGCTGGAACGGCAAGGTGGCGTCCGGCTCCTCCGTGGGCTTCGGCTTCTCGGGCAGCTGGTCGGGCAGCAACGTCGAGCCCACCGCCTTCACCCTGGGCGGTGAGGCCTGCACCGTCGCCTGACGCCCACGGGCAGATTGCACGGGCCGGCGATCTCGGGGCGGCGCGGGAGGGAACGAGTCCTCCCGCGTCGGCCCACCCGATTCGCGAAATGGACACAACGCCCCCGGTGTGCTGCATTTGAGTGACGCACTTCCTCCCGGGAGGCACCGTGATCGACGTCGACGTGCTGGTCGTAGGGGCGGGCCCGGTCGGTCTCACGGCCGCGTCGGAGCTGCAGCGGCGGGGCATCGGGAACAGGGTCGTCGACCGGCTCCGCGCCCGTCAGCCCTTCGCCAAGGCGGTGGGCGTCCAGCCCAGGACCCTGGAGATCTGGGACCGGATGGGGATGGTCCGCGAGGCGCTGGAGACCGCAATCCCATTGAAGGGGCAACTGCTCTACGTCAACGGCGAGGAACAGGGCCGGATCGACCTGACCCTGCCCGCGGACGTTCCCTACGCCTTCGCCGCCCTCCCGCAGTACGAGACGGAACGGCTCCTCGAAGAGCTCCTGGTCCGCCTGGGAGGACAGGTCGAGCGCGGTACGGAGCTCGTCTCCTTCGAGCAGGACGACGGCGAGGTCAGGGCACGTCTCGCGTTGCCCTCCGGCGGAACGGAGGAGGTCCGGGCCCGCTACCTGGTGGGCTGCGACGGCGCCCACAGCGTCGTACGCAAGGGCCTCGGGCTCACCTTCGAGGGTGCGGCCCTCCCCGAGGAGTACATGCTGGGCGATGTCGAGGTCGACTGGGACCTGCCCTTCGGGTACACGGTCCGGTCCTCGCACGTCGTCGACGGGCGCACCGACGACCTGCTGGTGTGCATCCCGCTGCCCGGGCTCCGCCGCTACCGGATGTCGATGCTGACTCCGCCGGAACTGTCGCAGGCCCAGCGGACCGGGAAGGACGAGGTGGTGCACGGTCTGAGCGGTGACCGCGGCCCGCAGCCCGGGCTGGAGCACATCCAGGCGGTGCTCGACCGGCTCTCACCCGTGCCCACGACCGCATCGTCGCTGCGCTGGTCCTCCGTCTTCCGCATCAGCCATCGGCTGGTCGACCGTTACGGGCAGGGGCGGGTGTTCGTTGCGGGGGACGCCGCCCACATCCACCCGCCCACGGGAGCCCAGGGCATGAACACCGGTGTGCAGGACGCCTACAACCTGGCGTGGAAACTGGCCGCCGCCGTGCGCGGCCGGGCGGGCGAGGGCCTGCTGGCGAGCTACGACTCCGAGCGCCGCCCGGTCGGAGAGGAAGTGGTGCGGCGAACGGTCCGTCATGCGCGGAGCGGCATGCAGTCCGATCCGGACGACCCGGCGACGATGATGCGCCGGGAGGCACAGCTCCTGGTCGGCTACCGGGGCAGCCCCGTCGTGGGCCCGGACGGCACCGCGCACGACGGCCCCGCCCCGGGCGACCGCGCTCCCGACTGCGGCGGCCTCGAGTACGGTCTGGCGTCCTTCCCCGTACGGCTGTTCACCCTGCTGCGGGGACGCGACCACACCCTGCTGCTCTACGCGGACGACGAGGAGCAGCCGGCGCGATTCGACGAGGTGGCGGCTGCCGCCGAGCGGGCGGCGCCCGGCCTGCTGAACGCCTGCGCGGTCCTCGCTCCGAAGGTGCGGGCACCCGGGCTGCGACTGCCCGCCGTGCACGACGGCCTCGACGAGTTCCGGTCGATGTACGGCGCTCGGGGCGGCGAGGCGATCCTCGTACGGCCCGACGGCTACCTGGGGCTGCGGATCACCGCCGCGACGGGCCCGGAACTGCGTTCCTACCTGGAGATGCTCGTCGGGACGTGACGCGGGGCCCGGCGGTGACTGCTGCCGGGCCCCGCGCCGTCGGGTGAGTGGAGCTCCGCTCACCTCACCCCGTCTCAGGGAAAGGACACCACCTGTGACGGGATGGTCGAGGTGCCGGATGTGGGGGATCCGGTGCTGTTGATGACGTGTTCGTACTGTCCCTGGCCGCCCAGGGACACCACGAGCAGGTCGTGGAACTTCACTCCGGGCTTCACCGGTGCCTGGAAACCGTGCTCCTGACGGATGGTCGGGTCGACGTTGTAGTAGCAGTAACTGCCCATGCCCCAGCCCTCATGGGTGGTCACCGAGTCGGCCACCTTGTAGGCGGCGAACCCCTTGGTGCCGCCGTTCTGGATGGCGGCCTGGTTGGGGGCGTCGTACGCCTTCTCGTTCTGGAAGAAGATCGTCTTGCCGTTCTCCCCGTACCACTGCACGTCGTACTTGTTGAAGTGCTCGACGAACAGCCCGGTGGCCAGCACGTCGTCGCCGTTCACCCGCAGACCGTAGTCGGACCGGTTGGTCTCCCATCCGACCCCGTCGCCGTGGTCGGCGCGCCAGAGCCAGGTGTGGTCGATGATCGTGTCGTCGCTGTTGACGACCATGCCGGTGGTCGCCTTGCCGGCGCCCGCTCCGCCGACCCGGACGAACACGTCCTGGAGCGAGGTCGGGTTGGCCGAGTGGTCGGCCGCCGCGCCGTCGGGGCCCACCTGGACGAGCACCGAGGAGTTCTGCGTACCGGCGTCGACCAGGAGGCCGGCCAGCTTGACGCCGTCGACGTCACCGACCTTGATCGCGGTCACCCCGTTGTCCGGGATGATCGTGGCGAGGCCGAGGCCCAGTGCGACGGTGTTCGCGCGGTTGATCTCGATGGGCTCGTTGACGTGGTAGATGCCCGGGGTGAACAGCAGGTGCAGCCCCTGGCGGACGGCGGCGTTGATCGTCTGCGCGGTCGCGCCGGGCTTGACCACGTAGAACTGGCTCAGCGGAATGGACTCGCCCTGCGGGGTGCCGTTCCAGGAGACACCGCGTGCGTTGGTGCGCTTGGCGGGGACGAAGACCTTGTAGTTGTTGCCGTCGAGGTACAGGAACGGCTTCTCGCGGGAGACCGGGGTGTTGTTCAGGGTCGTGTACGGCGGCTCGGGGAAGCTCTGCGCGGGCGCCCCCTCGACTCCGGAGAACGTCATGTTCCAGACGCCGTTGCCCCAGCTGCCGATGGAGCTGTCGCGGGTGTACCACTGCTGCTGCGAGTAGGGGCCGACCTGGCCGTCGATCTTGCTGTCGGCGATGTAGCCGCCGCTGGCCCAGCCGTATCCGTTCGGCGCGAGGTTGAGCCCGCCCTTGACGTGCATGCGGCGGAAGGGGGCGGCCTGGGAGACGGCCCAGCGGTTGGTGCCGCTGACCGGGTTGAGGGCGAGGTTCTCGGCCGAACGCCAGAAGTTCTGGGTGGCGTTGCCGTTGAACCAGCCGGCGTCCACGGTGACATCACCGTTGAAGGTGGTGTCGTCCGGCTTCAGGCCGAGACCCGCGATCTGGGTGTAGAAGCCGATCTGGGCGTTGATGTTGTTGTACGTGCCCGGCTTGAACATCAGCGCGTACCTGCCGGTCCCGAACTGGGCCGACTCCTGCTTCTTGAAGATCTCGTCGACCTTGCCCTGGATGTTCGGGGTCGACGGGTCGAAGACCAGGACGTTGGGGCCGAGGTCACCGCCGCCGGGGATCTGCGGGTCGCCCCCGCCGCCCGTCGTCCCGAACACCTGGAACTCCCAGAGGGAGTAGCCGTACCCGGTGGCCCGGGTGGTACCGGTCAGCCGGACGTAGCGGGCGGTGCCGGAGACGTTGAGCGTCTCCGTGCCGCCGGGGCCCGTCGTGGTCGAGTAGGCGGTGCTCCAGTTGTTGTTGTCCGTGGAGAACTCGATGCGGTAGGCGGTGCCGTAGGCGGCCTCCCACCGCAGCACGATCTGGCTCACCGAGGCGGAGGCGCCCAGGTCGACCTTGATCCACTGGGGGTCGGCGAAGGCGCTCGCCCAGCGGGTGCCGTTGTCGCCGTCCACCGCAAAGCCGGCGGGAGTGCCGCCGTTCTCCTGGCTGGAAGCGGTGACCGTCTTGCCCTGCGACAGGAGCGCGGGTGCCGCGCTCGCCGGGGTCGAGGGGACGAACGCCAGGAGCGAGAGGACGAGGCCGGCGACGACGGCCAGCACACCGCCGCGTCTTCTGCCCAGCGGGGCAACGTGTCTGTGGAACAGAGGGGGTGCGTACATACGAGTGTCTCCTGAGTCGTGGGGCGGGTACACGACGCGCACAGCCAGAGAGCGCTCTCTCCGGCTGCGGCAGATACTCCACCCTTGTTACGAACACGTCAAGAGATGTGCAACAACAGATGTATCAGGGCCTGTTGACGACAAGAACTGATGACACCCCTGCAGTGATTGCCCCTTTGATTCGTCCTGTTCAGTGACGGAGCGTGAGATCTGAGACCTCGTCTGTTCAGGAAGTGGGGGATCGGCTCATCGGCCCCGTGTGTCCCGTAACGGGGCCGCCGCCGCCCAAACATCGCCTCGGCGTGGCGTGCCGTCCAACGGGTGACATCTGGCCTGCTGTCACACGAAGAGCCCATGGAGTCCCTCGAATGCGGCTCTCCCCAGTGGTGGGACACGGGATTTCAGCTGACGGTGGATCACGTCGCACCTGCGATCCGATGAGCCGACGATGTGTCGGCCTTCGCGGGGGTGGTGAAAGGACTGTGTATCCATGCGCTCTGCTCGCACCCTGTTCGCATCGGCCGCCGTCACGGCGGTCCTCGCGGTCTCTGCCCCAGCCGCGTACGCCGTGACCTCGGCCGATGGCTGGGACAAGGACAGCGGCTCCTCATCGAGCAGCAACAACGACGACCGTGAGAAGCCGGACTCGTGGAAGCACGAGAAGCCGGAGGGTGGCGTGCACACCGGTGGCGGTGCGCTGGCCGGCATCACGGCGGACGACTGGCAGAAGGACAAGGAGGAGTCCGCGGGCGGTAACAACGCGGACCGTGAGAAGCCGGACTCGTGGAAGCACGAGAAGCCGGAGGGTGGCGTGCACACCGGTGGCGGTGCGCTGGCCGGCATCACGGCGGACGACTGGCAGAAGGACAAGGAGGAGTCCGCGGGCGGTAACAACGCGGACCGTGAGAAGCCGGACTCGTGGAAGCACGAGAAGCCGGAGGGTGGCGTGCACACCGGTGGCGGTGCGCTGGCCGGCATCACGGCGGACGACTGGCAGAAGGACAAGGAAGAGGGCTCCGAGTCCGGCAGCACCACGGGCAGCGAGAAGTCGGAGACCTGGAAGCACGAGAAGCCGGAGGGCGGCGTCCACACCGGCGGTGGAGCGATGGCTCTGTCCGGCGGCGGCCTGGCAGCGGGCTCCCTGCTGATGCTCGGCGGTATCGGGGCGGCCGCATACCGGCTGCGCCGCCGCAACACCTCGGGTGTCGCGGCAGCCTGACAGGCATCCGCCGGGCCGAAGATATTCCTGTCGCGGCCGCCGCCCTCCCCGGGCGGTGGCCGCGCCGATTTTCCCCCGGCGTCCCCCGGTCCGTTCCGCCCTCCTCGTACCCGAAAGGCAGCATGCGCATGGCCGCCCAGCAGCCGTCCGACACAGAGTCCGCTTCCCCCGGCCTCGGCCGTTCCCTGCTGTGGCCCGCCGTGGCGGTGGGCCTGGGCTTCCTCCTCGTCTACAACTCCCTCGACGCCTCGGCAGGAGTCCCGCCGCCCGTCGCGGCCGTGGCGCCGGCGCCCGCGTCCTCTCCCGCCGCCGCCCCGCCCTCGCCCGTTCCGGCGCCCTCCGAGTCCTCCGAGTCCTACGGGCTGTCCCGGTCGGAACCCGCGCGGATCAGGATCAAGAAGATCGCCGTCGACGCCCCGTTCACTCCGCTGGCCATCGGCCCGTCGGGGCGGCTGGACGCGCCGCCCCCGAACGACATGAATCTGGCCGGCTGGTTCAAGGACGGGGCGACCCCCGGCGAGCGCGGCACCTCGGTCGTCGCCGGTCACGTCGACACCATGACGGGCCCGGCCGTGTTCCTGCTGCTCGGGACGCTCAAGCCCGGCAACAAGGTGAGCATCACCCGCGAGGACGGCATCGTCACCGTGTTCCAGGTGGATTCGGTCGAGACGTTCAGCAAGGCGAACTTCCCCGACGAGCGGGTGTACGCCGACGACGGCACCGCCCAGCTCCGGCTGATCACGTGCGGCGGCGAGTACGACAAGAAGGCGAAGGACTACAAGGACAACGTGGTGGTGTTCGCCCACCTGGTAGCCGTCAGGCCCGCGTGAGTACAGCCCGGGGCTTGCCCCTGACGTACAGGTGAGGGTTTAGCGTCTGCGGGCCTCCGGCCGATCGGCCGGAGGCCCGCAGACGAGGAGCCCGCATGACCGTTCGACCGCCCCTGCCTCGCACCTCCCGGGAAGTGCGGCTTGCCGCCGTTCCCGAAGGACTGCCCCGCCCGGAGCACTTCCGTGTCGTGGAGACACCGCTGCCGCAGCCCGGGGAGGGTGAGGTCCTGGTGCGCAACGGCTGCTTCCAGGTCTTTCCCGCCCTGCGTACGGTCATCGGCGGGGGAGTCGAGGGAGCCCCCTTCCCGGGTGTGGGCCCCGGGGACACCCTGTTCGGTGCGGCCGTCGGAGAGGTCGTGACGAACCCAGGCCCCGGCGGACCGGCCGTGGGGGAGCTGGTCTCGCACTATCTCGGCTGGCGGGAGTACGCCGTGGTCCCCGCCGCCGGATGCACGCCGCTCGGTGACGTCCTGCCCGACCCGGTGGCCCATCTGTCCCAGGGGTCCCTGGCGTACGCGGCACTCACCCGGGTCGCGGAACTGCGGGCCGGGGAGACGGTGTTCGTGTCCGGCGGGGCCGGAGCGGTCGGATCCATGGCGGGACAGACCGCCAGGCTGCTCGGGGCCGGCCGCGTGATCGGCAGCACCGGCTCACCCGAGAAGGCCGCCGTGATGCGGGAGCGCCTGGGGTACGACGCGGTCGTACTGAGGGGGCAGGAGGGTTCCCTGTCCGATCGGCTGGCCGAAGCGGCACCCGAGGGCATCGATGTGTTCGTCGACATGGTCGGGGGGGAGCAGCTGCGGGCGGCCGTCGGGGCGGCGCGCCCGGGCGCCCGGTTCGTACTGGTCGGGGCGCTGTCGGGTCAGCTGTCCGAGCGGGGGAGCGGCACCACGGCCCCCGTCGAGATCGACTCGTTCCAACTCGTCGTCAAGCGCGTCACGATGACCGGCATCAGCGGGCTCGACCACCCGGAGGCGCACGGTGAGTGGAACCGGAGGTTCGGGCAGTGGCTGCGTTCCGGAGAGATCACCTTCCCGCATGTGCGGATCGCGGGCATGGACAACGCCGCACGGGCGTTGCACGAGATGATCGGCGGTCACCATCTCGGCACCGTCGTCGTCACGTTGTGAGAACGCTGCGGGAACCCTGGGGGTGGCGGATGCGGATCGGTGACGCTGCGGCGGCAGCGGGGACCACGCCGAGAGCGTTGCGGTTCTACGAGGAGCGGGGACTGCTGCCACCGCCCGGGCGCAGCACGACGGGCCAGCGGGAGTACGGAACGCGTGATGTCGCCAGGGTCCGCGTCATCCGTGAGCTGCTGTCGCTGGGGCTGACGGTCGAGGATGTGCGGCACTGCTCGGACCGACTGGACCTCCTGGTCGACGGACCGCTCCGGTCCTGTGCCGGATCCGGGGAAGGGGGCGCGGAGAGCGAGGGGGTGGCGGCGCGGCGGCTTGCCGTACTCGACGCGGAGATCGCCCGGCTGAGCCGGCTGCGGGAGCAGCTCGCGGCGCGGGTCGAGGGGCGGACGACCGTGTCCTGACCCGGACCACGGGTCAGCCGGCCCGCTCCCGTTCCGCGGCGGCGACCTGGTGCAGTGTCCGGCCGGTGCGGGCCGAGCGGGCGTGGTACGGGTCGGGTGTGCCGGGCCTGTCGCGTACGGCCTGCCGGTCGTCGGCCTTGATGAGCAGCCAGGCCTCGGGGCCGTCGGTGTCGTCCTCGTTGCCGATGTGGAAGCGGGTGAGCGTGAATTCGCCGTGCAGTTTGCTTCCGTCGAGCCAGAACGTGGCGTGCCCGCGGTCCAGGGACTCGCCGAACGGTACGGGAGCGCCCTCGGCGTCGTGGCTGAGCGGACGGTAGGTGCCCTGGTCCCAGACGATGACGGTGCCGCTGCCCTGTTCGTCCTGTGGAATGACTCCTTCGAACTCGCGGTACTCCAGCGGGTGGTCCTCCGTCGGCACGGCAAGCCGCTTGTCGCGCGGATTGTCCGACGGGCCGCGGGGCACGGCCCACGACTTCAATACGCCGTCCAGTTCCAGGCGGAAGTCGAAGTGCATCCGCCGGGCCTCATGGATCTGCACCACGAAACGTTGTGCGTCGTCGCTGCTCACGGCTGGATCCTTCCGCCCTGGACTGCCGTCGGACGAGGCGTGCGGCTCCGCCCGGCCAGGCCCGCGCAGGCACTGCGCGGCCCGTACCTCCACTGTGCCGCCGTCGGCCGCGCGGCGCACGACGGCGGCCGTAGGGGGGCCGTGGGATCTGCCCCGGCGGTCAGTCCGTGTGCCGCTCGAGCACCGCGTCGGCAGCGGCCTGCGACGGGTGCCACGACGTGGTGACCGGTTCCCACACCCGGATACCGTCGGGGGCTCCCAGAGAGGCGGCGTCGAAGGTGCGTCCCCGGTGGGACGGGTCCCCGGCGACCGTCAGCCGGTCCGCCACCCGCAGCTCCGTCGACGTGGGGGCCAGCGTGCGCACAGCCGCGTACGCCGATCGGCCGGCCGCCAGGCGGTACGGTGCGCTCCCGCTCGCGGGCACCGGCTGTGCCGAGCCGTCCAAGCCGCCGAAGACCACGGTGGGGATGCGGTCGACGACACAGGCCGTGCCACCGCGGTTGGTGATGCTGATCCGTACAGCGTCGGGCTGGTCCGAGGCGGTGGCGGCGACCGCCAGGCGGCTGTCTCGGCAGGTGGGCGGCACCGGGGCCGCGACGGCTGAGGAGGCCGCCAGGGCACCCGTCGGAGCCAGCAGGGCCAGGGCGATTGCGGCGGGAACGGCGAGTACGGGTCGCATACGCATGAGATGTCCGTTCCCCATGGCGATGACTTCTACCCGCCCGGTCCGGACCGGGACCTTGACGGCTCTTCGGCGCCTGTCTTAAATCAAGAGTTGAAATATACGCCCGGGATGAGCGCCCCAACCGTTCACCTCTCGGCGTCCACCTGTCATGCACATGCCCCCCACCATCCTCCACCTCGAAGTGACGTGATGACTGTGCACCCCTTTGATCACACCATGAGGCGTCCGGCGAAACGGCGTCGCACGATGATGTACGCCCTCTCGCTGCTCTGCTGTTCGGCCGCCCTGACCGCCCTTCCCGCAGGCGCGTCGGCCGCCCCGTCTCCCCACACGACCGCGTCCTCCGCGGCACCGAAGGCCGCGGCCCCGGCCGCCGTGGTGTTCGCCGACGAGTTCGACGGAGCCGCGGGTTCGGCCGTCGACGGCGGCAAGTGGCAGATCGAGACCGGCGACAACGTCAACAACCACGAACGGCAGTACTACACGGCGGGCAACAACAACGCCGCCCTCGACGGCCAGGGCAACCTGGTCATCACCGCGCGCAAGGAGAACCCCGGCAACTACCGGTGCTGGTACGGAACCTGCGAGTACACCTCGTCCCGTCTCAACACCTCCGGCAGGTTCACCCAGACGTACGGTCATGTCGAGGCCAGGATGAAGGTCCCGCGCGGACAGGGGATGTGGCCCGCGTTCTGGATGCTCGGCGCCGACATCGGCAGCGTCGGCTGGCCGAACAGCGGTGAGATCGACATCATGGAGAACGTCGGCTTCGAGCCCGGTACCGTCCATGGGACCCTGCACGGCCCCGGCTACTCCGGATCCGGAGGAATCGGTGCCGGATACAGCCTCCCGGGCGGGGCGGCCTTCGCGGACGACTTCCACACCTTCGCCGTCGACTGGGCACCGGACTCCGTCACCTGGTCCGTCGACGGCACCGTCTATCAGAGGCGCACTCCCGCCGACCTCAACGGCAATCCCTGGGTCTTCAACAAGCCGTTCTTCCTCATACTCAACCTCGCCGTCGGCGGCTACTGGCCCGGCGATCCGGACGGCAGCACCACGTTCCCCCAGCAGCTCGTCGTCGACTACGTACGCGTCACCACCAACTGACGAGGGCCCACCCCGGGGCCGGCGGTCCACCACGCCGCCGGCCCCGGGCGGCGACGTAGCATGATCCTCATGGAGCAGCGGACACTGGGCAGGACCGGACGTGACGTATCGGTCGTAGGACTGGGCACCTGGCAGCTGGGCGGGGACTGGGGTGAGGTGCGGGAGGCCGACGCCTTCGACGTCCTGGACGCGGCCGTCGAGTCGGGAGTCACCTTCTTCGACACCGCCGACGTCTACGGGGACGGCCGCAGCGAGCAGCTCATCGGCCGATACCTGAAGGACCGTCCGGACGCGGACGTCTTCGTCGCCACCAAGATGGGCCGGCGCGCCGACCAGGTCCCCGAGAACTACGTACTGGACAACTTCCGTACCTGGAACGACCGTTCGCGCGCCAACCTCGGCGTCGACACGCTCGACCTCGTACAACTGCACTGCCCGCCGACCAGCGTCTACTCCTCGGACGCGGTCTACGACGCCCTGGACACGCTCGTCGCGGAAAAGCGGACCAAGGCCTACGCGGTCAGCGTCGAAACGTGCGCGGAGGCACTCGCGGCGATCGCCAGGCCGGGTGTCGCGAGCGTGCAGATCATCCTCAACCCGTTCCGCCTCAAGCCGCTGGACGAGGTGCTTCCGGCGGCTGCCGCGGCGGGAGTCGGGATCATCGCGCGGGTTCCGCTCGCCTCCGGACTGCTGTCCGGCAAGTACACCGAGGACACGGTCTTCGCTCCCGAGGACCACCGCACGTACAACCGCCACGGCGAGGCCTTCGACCAGGGCGAGACGTTCTCCGGCGTCGACTTCGCGACCGGTGTGGCGGCTGCCGCCGAATTCGCCGAACTCGTTCCCGAAGGCGCCACTTCGGCGCAGACCGCGCTGCGCTGGATCATCCAGCAGCCCGGTGTCACGAGCGTCATCCCCGGTGCGCGTTCCGTGGCTCAGGCCCGGGCCAACGCTGCCGCGGCCGTTCTTGCCCCGCTGCCGCTGAGCACGCTGGACGCGGTGCGGGAGCTGTACGACCGCCGGATCCGCGCGGAGATCCACGCGCGCTGGTGACGCGGACACGAGCCGGGGCCGAGCACCGCGGAGGGGCTCAGTCGTCCGACTCCTCGCCGTCCTCGCCGTCCTGCCGGGGCCCGTCCCCGGCAGGGCCGGCCGGTTCGACAGGCGCGGACGGCTGCAGTGTGGCCGTCGGCGTAGGACCGGGATCCGGGGTATCCGCCGCACCGGAGTCCGGCGAGAACAGGACCGTTCCCAGGTACACCGCCGCCACGAAGGCGACGGCTCCGGCGACGGCACTCGCCACACGGGGCCGTCGGCGGATGGCCTCACCCGCGCGGAGCCGGCGCGTGGACGCTGATCTGGCGGCCCGGGGCGCAGGCGTCGCCCGTCTGCGCCCGGTGGGCTGCGGCAGCCGGTACGCCGACATGCCCCCGGTGTCGGGAGTGGCGGCACCCGGCGCCGGAGCGGCAGGGACGACGGGCCGCGGGGCGGCGGCATGCTGCTGCGGCAGCGGCTCGGGGCGCCCGCGCCAGGCGCCGCTGCGGAACCATTCCGAGGCCTGCTGTGCACTCGGCCGGTCCTCGGGCTGCTTCGCCAGCAGGCCCAGCAGATACGAATCGAAGGCGGGGGAGATGTCGACCCCCCGCTGTCTCACCGGCACCGGAGGCGTGTCCACGTGCTGGTAGAGCGTCGCGGTCGCGGTGTCCGAGCGGAACGGCGGCTGACCGACCAGTAGTTGGTAGACGACACAACCGAGGGAGTACATGTCCGACGCGGAGTCGGCGGTGCGGCCGAGCGCCCGCTCCGGAGCCAGGTACAGGCTCGTGCCCACGATGTGGCCGGCGGTGGTCAGAGCCGTCGAGGGGTCGTCGACGAACTGGGCGATGCCGAAGTCGCCGATCTTCACCGTACCGTCGGCATCCAGCATGAGGTTGCCCGGCTTGATGTCGCGGTGCACGATGCCCTGCCGGTGCGCGGCCGCCAGACCCGCAGCCGCCTGACCCGCGATGTCGGCCACCTGCTCGGGGTGAACCGACTCCTGGGCCGCCAGCAGGTCCCCGAGACTCCTGCCCTCGACCAGCTCCATCACCAGATAGAAGCGGTCCTCCCACGAGCCGAAGTCGAACACGGCCACCAGGTGAGGATGGCTCAGACGCGCCGCGGTCTGCGCCTCCAGGCGGAACCGGGCGGTCGACGAGGCGTCGGCATGGTCCCCGAGCAGCAGTTTCACCGCCACGGCCCGGCCCAGGACTTCGTCCGTGGCGCGCCACACCTCACCCATGCCGCCACGACCGATGGGGGATATCAACCGGTACCGACCAGCTACCAGCACCTGTGCACACCTATCTCGAACTGTGGCCCGCTCCGACTGCCGCAGCGGCGACCTCATCGGGCTCAACGGCTCGGTACGGTACGTGGGGTGTGCGGCATGATCAGGATATCCGTCCGCCGGGCCTCCGGTTGCCGGGGCCGCCACCACCCCGCCGAATCCGGCCTGATCCGCATCAAAGTCCCTGGCGGAGGCGGTCGAACACGGCCTGTGCGGTGAACTCGTCCTGCCCGCCGGGGAAGAGCAGTTCCGCAGTCGCGAACGCGGGCTCACCGGCGATCTCTTCGGCAAAGGGAACCGCGATGCAGCGCATTCCCGCCGCGTACGCCGCCTCGACGCCCGGCACGGCGTCCTCCAGCACCACGCAGTCCGCCGGTTCGGCGCCGAGCCGCCGGGCGGTCTCCAGGAACACATCGGGCTCCGGCTTTCCGTGCGCCACCTCCTCGGCGGACACGTACAGCCGGATGTACGCGTCCAGCCCGGTGACGGCGAGGGTGGCTCCGATCGCCGCCCGGGACGAACCCGAGGCCACCGCCATCGCGACCCCGTCCTCGTGCAGCCGCTCGACCAGGAGCCGCATCTGCGGGAAGACCTTCGTCGAAGCGCCGGCGAGCTCCAGATACAGGGCGTTCTTCCCCGCCAGCAGTTCCTCGACCGGCGCCTCGATCCCGTACTCCGCGCGCAGGACGGTCAGGGTCTCCCGGGTACCGATCCCGATGAAGCGCGCGTGCTTCTCCCAGTCGTAGTCCTGTACGCCGTACCGGGAGAGGAGGCGGCGCCCCGCCTCGTAGTAGTTCGGCTCGCTGTCGACGAGCGTGCCGTCGAGATCGAAGATGACCCGAAGGGCCGGGGTGCGCCTGGAACTCATGGCTCCCAGCATGCCGGACGGTGATCAGTCCGGACTGCCCGCCGCCCGCCCCACGGCCTCGACCAGCGGCAGGACCCGGTGCGCCACCCTCTCGCGCAGGGCCACCTCCGTGCGCGTCCTGACGACGCCGGGGAGCTGGATCAGCTGCTGGATCACGTCCTCGAGGTGACCGTTGTCGCGGGCCACGACGCGCGTCAGGAGGTCACCGCCGCCGGTCGTCGAGAACACCTCGATGATCTCCGGGACCGCCGCGAGCGCGTCCCCCACCTCGTCCAGGTGCCCCTGGGTGACCTCCAGGTGGACGAAGGCGAGCACCGGGTGACCGAGTGCCGCGGGGGAGATCGACGGTCCCGTGCCGGTGATCACGCCGTCCCGCTCCAGACGGTCCAGCCGGGCCTGGAGGGTGCCGCGCGCCACTGCCAGGATGCGCGCGTACTCGCGGACGCTGGTGCGCGGCTGCTCGATGAGCAGCCGCAGGATTCGGGTGTCGAGGGCGTCCACCGCCATGATCGGCCGTTCTCCTCCCGGCTCGGTGATCCTTCGCCCGACTCTAACCGTGGCCCGGCCCGGGATCGGTGCCTTCCACGGGCGACCGGGTCCGTTGGCCTACTTGTGGCACGCCATACGCCTCCGGAGATGTACCAATGGCCCAGTGGTTTCGCCTCGATTTGAGCCATGAGGTGCCGGGATGCTCTGATGTATCTGTCGATGGCGCTGCGGATCCCCGTGGCGCCTTTTTCATGCCGGTGCACGGGCCGGGTTCACAGGGGAGAGCCTTCGTTGCTGAAGAGGATGTTCGTTGCCGCGGATCCGGGACGACTGCGCCTGCGCAGCGGGGTCCGGGCCGTCCTCGGCATCGGGCTGGCGGTCGTGGTGTGCGGGCTGGCCGGCCACTCGCTCGTCGGGGCGATCACCGGCGGTCTCGCCGCACTGCTGGCCCTGTTCACGGTGACCGACCCCACCGTGCGCGGGCAGGCCATCACGACGGCTCTGCTGCCTGCCGCGGGGCTCCCCGTGCTGGCCCTGGCAGCCCTGCTGCACGACCAGCCTGTGGCGCGCGACGTGGCCTTCCTCGCGGTGATGGGTGCCGGCGTGTACGCCCGGCGGTGGGGGCCGCGGGGGCACGCCCTCGGTGTGTTCGCCTTCATGTCCTTCTTCGTCACGCAGTTCCTGCACACGCTGCCCGCGCAGTTGCCCGAGCTGTACTCCGCGGTCGCCCTCTCCCTGCTGGCCTCGTCCGCCGTCCGCTTCGGCTTCTGGTGCTACGAGCGGCGGCTGCCCGCCCCCTCGGTGCTCACCCCGGTGGCCGGCCGGGGGCTGGCCCGCGCGACCACACGCCAGGCGATCCAGGCGACCGCGGGTGGCGCCTTCGCGCTCCTGGTGGGGCAGCTCCTCTCCGAGGAGCGCTGGTACTGGGCCGTCGGCGCCACCTGGTGGGTCTTCGTGAACACCGCGTCCCGTGGCGAGACCCTGGTGCGGGGATTCCGCCGGGTCCTGGGCACGCTGATCGGTATCCCCGTCGGTCTGGTCGTCGTCGTTCCGCTGCACGGTGCCGCCGTGCCGACCGCCGTCGTCGTGGCGGCCGCTGTCTTCGGGATCTTCTACTCGGCGGCGGTCTCGTACACCTGGATGATGTTCTCGGTGACCGTCATGGCAGGTGCGCTCTACGGGGCTCTCGGCGTGCTGGACCCCTCACTGCTCGCACTGCGGCTCGTGGAGACGGGTGTGGGGGCGCTCGGCGCGATGGCGGCGGTGCTCCTCCTGCTGCCGGTCACCACGCACGCCACGACCGATGCCTGGATCCAGCGGGCCCTGCGCTGTGTGCACGCCTGCACCGCGGAGGCGGCCGCGCGGCTCGCGGGTTCGGCGACGGCGGACCCGGCCCCCCGCGTCGCCGAACTGGAAGCGCTCCTCGGGCGCGTACGGCTCTCGCTCGGCCCGCTGGTGCATCCCCTGAGCCCGCTGCGCGCCCGTAAGGCGCGGGCCGGGCAGGTGCTCGCACTGCTCGACGTGTGCGCACGCGAGGTACGCGGTCTCGCGTCCGTCGCGGCGGACCCGGAGGCGTCGCACGACGCCCGTCTCGCCGCCGCCTGCTGGCGTGTCGAAGCCTCCGTGGAAGCGCTGACGGCCCCGGACCGCAGGCGCCACGAGACGGCTTCCGCCGCCGGCCACCTGCCGGCCGCCGGTGTCGCCGAACCCGCGCTCGCCCACCTGCACAGCCTGGAGCGGGCGCTCGCCGAACTGGCCGCGCCCCTGCACAGCTCCCCCCGGGCCCCGCTGATCCGTGCCTGACGTCCCCTAGGCCCCTTGAGGGGGCCGCTCGGCCGGCCACCGGCACGCAGGCGCGCGGTACGTGTCCGAAGGGGCTTTCCGGATTGGTCTGGACCACGAAGGGCTGCCTGCTACCGTCGCCGGGGAAGATCGCGACAGACGGCACAGACGGCAAAGGCGGGGTAGCGCGATGGGCAGCAGAAGCGCCGGGCGGGCATTCATAGGGTCGTTCACCTCGGCCGGCGGACGCGGTGTCACCGCGGTCGCCGTCGACCCGGACACCGGGGCGCTGACCGTGCTCGCGGCCACGGACGCCGTTCCCGACCCCTCCTTCCTCACGGTCGGCCCCGCCTCCGCAACGGGTGTCAGGCTTCTGTACGCGGTCAGCGAGACCTCCGACGGCGCCGCCGCCGCATGGGAGATCGGCGACGACGGCCTGCGGCCCGCCGGCCCGGTGCGGTCCGTCGACGGGAGCAGCCCCACACACCTGGCACTCGCCGCCGGTCATCTGGTCACCGCCAACTACGGCTCCGGGAGCGTGACCGCGCTGCCGGTACGGGCCGACGGCTCCCTCGGCCCGGCGGCCTCCGTGCTCCGGCACGAGGGCAGCGGGCCCGACACCGGCCGGCAGGCGGGCCCGCACGCCCACCAGGTGCTCGCCGACCCCTCGGGGAACTGGGTGCTGAGCGTGGACCTGGGTACGGACTCCGTGCGCGTCTGCGCCCTCGACCCGCGCACCGGGTCGCTGCGGCTGCACGGGGAGACGGCCATGCGCCCCGGCAGCGGGCCGCGACACATGGCCTTCCACCCGTCGGGGGGACACGCCTACGTGCTGAACGAACTGGAGCCGACGGTCACCGTATGCCGCTGGGACGCGGCCACGGGCCGGCTCGAGCCGTTCGGGGAGACACCTGTGCTGCCCCACGACGTGGATTCCGAAGGCGTCACGGCCGGGGACGCGCGTACGTACCCGTCCGAGGTCGTGGTCTCGTACGACGGGCGGTTCCTGTGGACCGCGAACCGCGGCCACGACAGCATCTCCGTCCTCACGCTCGACGAGACGGCCGAGAAACCGCTCCTGGCCGCGGCCGTGGGCTGCGGCGGGCAATGGCCCCGCGACCTCACCCTCGATCCCACCGGGCAGTGGCTGTACGTGGCGAACGAGCACTCCGGCAACGTCAGCTGGTTCGCCGTCGACGCGGAAACGGGCATTCCGGCCCACGCGGGCTCCATCGACGCTCCCGCCGCCTCCTGCGTCGTCTTCGCCTGAGGCGCCCCGGGGCGCCCCGGGGCGCCCCGGGAGACGCCCCGTGAGTCCCGGGGAGGCGCCCGGGAACGACAGGCGGCACGGGCCGGGGCTATCCGGTCCGTGCCGCCCGATCAGTCGGAGGTGCGGGCGCCGATCAGTGCGCCTGGGCGCCCTGCGGTGTCGCCGGCGTGATGCCGAGCGTCGCCGCGTAGGTCGAGAGCACGAGCTTGCCGATGGCCGGGTACGCGCCGAGCGGCTCGGCGGTCGCGCAGCCGGCCTCCCTCGCGGCGGCCTCCAGCAGGCCGGTGTCGACCTCCGGGCCCACCAGGTACGGCGCGAGCGCGAGCTGGGCGGAACCGGAGTTCTGGAGCTGTGCGGCGATCGAGGCGACCGAACCCTCCACATCCAGTGCGGCGGCCATCACCGGAACCGCGAGGCGCGCGGCCAGCAGCATGCCGGTGATCCCGGCGGCCTGCACGGCCTCGTCGCCGCCCACCGTGGCCAGCACGATGCCGTCGGCCGCGGTCGCCACGGTGAACAGCCTGGCACGGTCGGCGCGCGCCAGGCCGGCCTCCGAAAGGCGCACGTGGAGTGCCTCGGCGAGGAGCGGGTGCGGGCCCAGCACATCGGTCAGCTCGGTCTGGGTGCCGCTCTCCATGACCGCCTGCCGTATCCGCCGGATCAGGGCGCTGTCCGGCCCCGCCAGCAGCGGCACCACGACGGCGGACGGGCCCTGCGGCTCGGAGACCTCACGACCCGCGGCAACGGCCTGCTCGTAGCGCGCGGTGCGCTCGGTGGCGGTATGCGCGAGTACGGAGACGAGCGTGGGGTACTCGGCGTCGTCACCGTCGAGATAACCGATCTGTGCGTTCAGGCCGGGAAGCTCGGAACGGGCGATGCTGATCACTTCTTCGGCGAGGCTGCGCGTGGCCGAGGAAGGGGTACCGGGAACAGCGAGAACGAGCGCGGCAGCGCCCTCAGGTGCGACCACGGGCTCCGGGCGGCGGTGCCGTCCGGACTGGCGAGGTCGCGGCATTCGTACAGGCAGGCCGGAAGCGGGCCCAGTGGGGGTGCTCATGGCGCCGCATGCTACTGGTTTTGGGTGCCCCTCTGTTCGGGGAGGGGGTGGTCGGGCGTTATCTGTCCGGTTATGTCTGTTGAGTGGCATACCAGTCAACTGCCCTGCTCTGTCCGGGCGGTCAGATGCTCGGTATGCTCACGTCACCTCCGCCACGAACAGCAGTGCCGGGTGGGTGGGCAGCCGCAGTTCCGCCAGGGCGAGAGCCCGCGCGACGGCCAGCGAACCGTGGAGCGGATCACCTGCGGCGGGCACCACGCGGGCCTGCGGGACCTGTCGCGCGAGCTCTGCGTACAAGGGCCCGGTGAGCGGATCGCCCATCCTGAACAGACCTCCCGTCAGGGCGACTTCGCACCCGCCGTTCCCGGCGTCCGTGGCCGGGGGGCAGACCGCCGCTGCGGCTTCGGCGATGTGGACGGCAGCCTCCCGCAGGATGCCGGCCGCGACCTCGTCCTCGGCGGCGCAGGCCGCGACTTCGGGGGCGAAGGAAGCGAGCAGAGCCGGACGGTCGCCTCGCGGATAGAGGAGCCCCGGAAGATCGGGAGCAAAACCGAAAATCTTCCGGAGCCGCGCGAGCAGGTCGGGGGAACCCCCGGCCCGCCCGTCGTGGGCGCGCATCGCCGCGTCGAGTCCGGCGCGGCCGATCCAGGCACCGCCGCCGGAGTCGCCCAGCAGATGACCCCAGCCGTCGGCCCTTCGCCACGTCGTCAGATCGGTGCCGAGCGCGATCATGCCCGTGCCGCCCGCGACGACCGCTCCGGGTCGCTGTCCGAGGGCACCCGCGTAAGCGGTCACCGCGTCGGCGGCCAGCGCCACCCGCCGCACGACCAGCGCCTGCGCCAGAGCTGCCGGCAGCTCGGTACGCAACTGCCCGCCGAGCGTCGCCATCCCGGCGGCCCCGACGGCCACAGCGGCGATCTCCGCCCCCGGCCCGGCCTCCTCCAGCAGCCCCCGGACCGCCGGCAGAAGCTGCTCCAGCATGTGCCCGGCATCGATGCCGGCCGTTCCCGTCCGCACCGGTTCGGCGCAGACCGTGGTGGACACGGGATGCTCCGTGCCTACGGTCCCGAGCGCCACGCGCAGCCCGGACCCGCCGGAGTCCACGCCGATGACGAACGGGTCCGGCGCTGCCGTCACGGCAGCCGCCAGTCGACCGGCTGCGCCCCCTGGCGCTGCAGCAGTTCATTGGTCCGGCTGAACGGACGTGAACCGAAGAAGCCGCGGTCGGCCGACATGGGGGAGGGGTGCGAGGACTCGATCGCCGGGAAGTCGCCCAGCAGCGGCCGCAGATTGCGGGCGTCACGGCCCCACAGCACCGACACGAGCGGTGTGCCGCGCGCGACCAGCGCGCGGATGGCCTGCTCGGTCACCTCCTCCCAGCCTTTGCCCCGGTGCGCCGCAGGCCGCCTGGGAGCCGTCGTCAGCGCCCTGTTGAGCAGGAGCACCCCCTGCTGCGCCCAGGGCGTCAGATCGCCGTTGGAGGGCCGTGGAAGGCCAAGATCCGAGTGCAGCTCCCGGAAGATGTTCTCCAGACTCCCGGGCACCGGACTCACCTCGGGTGCCACCGCGAAACTCAGGCCGATCGCATGCCCCGGTGTCGGGTACGGATCCTGGCCGACGATCAGGACGCGTACCTCGTCGAAGGGTTGCTGGAACGCCCTCAGCACATTCGGTCCCGCGGGCAGGTAGGTGCGCCCCGCGGCGATCTCCGTGCGGAGGAAGTCGCCCATAGCGGCGATGCGTTCGGCCACGGGCTCGAGGGCCTGCGCCCACCCCGGCTCAACGATTTCTTTCAACGGTCGTGCTGCCACGGGCCGCACTCTACTGGTCTCCACCGGTGCTACGACCACACCGGTCGGCTGCGGGTCAGTCGAGCACCACCGCCCGCACGCACAGCACGTCGGGCAGATGCGAGGCGAGCTGCTGCCAGCTGTCCCCGTCGTCCTCGCTGGCGTACACCTCGCCGTTGCGGTTGCCGAAGTAGACGCCCGCCGGGTCGGCGTCGTCCGTACAGAGCGCATCGCGGAGCACCGTGCCGTAGTGGGCGCCGTCCGGCAGGCCCTGCGTCAGGGGCTCCCAGGTCGCTCCGGCGTCACGCGTACGGAACACCCGGCAGCGGCGACCTGCGGGGACGCGGTCGGCGTCCGCGTTGATCGGGAAGACGTAGACCGTGTCCGCGTGGTGCGGATGCGCGACCGCGGCGAAGCCGAAGTCCGAAGGCAGGCCCGCGCCGATGTCCGTCCAGTTGTCCCCGGAGTCGTCGCTGCGGAAGACCCCCCAGTGGTTCTGCAGGTAGAGCCGGTCGGGATCGGCCGCGTCACGGGTGACCTTGTGCACGCACTGGCCGAACTCGGGGTCGGGGTCCGGCAGGAAGACCGCGGAGACCCCCTTGTTGGACGGAGCCCACCGCTCGCCGCCGTCCTTCGTCCGGAACACGCCCGCGGTGGAGACGGCGACGGTCACCGCACGGGCGTCCCTCCGGTCGGTCAGGATGGTGTGGAGACCCTCGCCTCCCCCGCCGGGTACCCACTTCGACCTCGTCGGGTGCTCCCACAGCGGGCGGACCAGCTCGAAGGACTCGCCACCGTCCTCGGACCGGAACAGGGCCGCCGGCTCCGTCCCCGCGTACACCACGCCGGGCGCCTCGGGTCCGGCCGGATGCAGCTGCCAGACCCGCTCCAGCGACGCCTCGGTGAACTGGGGGAACTTCACCGCCGGCTGCTTCGGCTCGACCCATGTGGCGCCCAGGTCGTCGGAGTGGAAGACGGAGGGGCCCCAGTGTGCGCTGTCGCCGCCGACCAGAAGGCGGGGTGCCGGCCCGCGGGTGTCGATCGCGATCGAATAGACGGCCTGCGCGTTGAAGTGCGGATCTCCGAACTCCCATGCGCCGCCGCGCCTGCGGCCGATGAAGAGTCCTTTGCGGGTGCCCACGGTGAGCAGTACGTCGGTCATGACAGAGACCTCCCGAAACGCCGTTATGCCGGATAGGGGACAGTCTGCACCGGGCCACTGACAGCAGCCCGCACATTCGGTCGCCGCCCTGGCCGGGGCGGTTGCGGCAGGCGCTCTTGACCCCCGGTCGTACGCCGGGTCGTCTGGTGTGGAAAGCGCTTGCAGCCCAGGCGCGACAGACCGGGGGCGGGCGGTGGAACAGGCGCGGGGACGCACGGAGCGGCGTGCCCGGCAGGCGAAGGCGGCACCCGACCGAGGAGCACCTGTGACGGCCTTCGAAGGGCTGCGGGGCGCTGTCGCGGTGTCCCACCTCAGGGTCTACGACTGGCCCACGGAGGACGGCCTGCGCGGTGGCACCCCGCATCTGCACCTGAGGTGTTCCGAGGGCTACGTGGTCGTCGGAGGCAGCGGGTCCGTGCAGACACTCACGGCGTCGGGCTCCAGGAGACCCCCCTGGTTCCGGGGGCCCTCGTGTGGTTCACCCCGGGCACCATCCACCGGCTGGTCAACGAGGACGGGCTGCGCATCGTCGTCCTCATGCAGAACAGCGGGCTGCCGGAAGCGGGTGACGCCGTGCTCACGTTTCCGCCCCGGATCCTCGCGGACGCCGGGCTCTACCGTGCGGCAGCCACCCTTCCCGGCGGCACCGAGGAAGCGCAGACGTTCGCCGCACGCACCCGCCGCGACCTCGCCGTCCAGGTTTCCTCGCACTGCGCGGCGCCACCGAGGCGGGCGACCCCGGGCCGCCGGCCGCGTTCCACCGGGCCGCCGCGGAGCTCGTGCGCCCCCGGACCGAGGACTGGCGCGCACGCCGGCAGCAGGGCGCGGCGGCCGCGTCCCGGGCGACCGGCCGGCACCTCGACGCCCTGGCCCGCGGCGAGGACGCGCACCTCCGCGATGCCCGGGTGCAGGCAGAACAGGCTTTCGCACTCGGGAGGTTCGGTATGTGCGGCCGCCTCGACGTATGCCCGGGCTGACCGACTCCCGATCGCCGCCCCGCCGACAGGGTCCCGCTCGTGCGTCAGCCGGCCGGCGGGGCCGTGCTGCTGCGGACCACCAGGCTCGTCGCCAGGTCGACCCGGGTGGTGGCGGGCTGCCGGCCCCGGCCGAGGTCGAGCACCAGCCGGGCGGCGGTCTCGGCCATCTCTATGAGCGGCTGCCGCACGGTGGTGAGAGGCGGCCCGATCCACCGGGTGAGCGGCAGGTCGTCGAATCCGACCACGCTGAGGTCCTCCGGAATCCGCAGTCCCAGCTCACGCGCCGCCTCGTACACGCCGAGTGCCTGCAGGTCGTTGCCGGCGAAGATCGCGGTGGGGGGGTTCGGCAGGCGCAGCAGCTCCAGGGCCGCCGTGTAGCCGTCTTCGTGGTGGAACTCGCCCTCGCGCACGAGCTCGGGGTCCATCGGAATGCCCGAGGTCTCCAGCGCGGCACGGTAGCCGTCGATGCGGGCGCGGCTGCACATCATGCGGGTCGGCCCGCCGATGACGCCGATCCGGCGGTGTCCCAGACCCGTCAGATGGCGTGTGGCGGCGAGACCGCCCTGCCAGTTGGCCGCGCCGACCGAAGGGATGTCGTCACCGGGATCGCCCGCCGGGTCCACCACGACGAACGGGATGCTGCGGCTGTTGAGCTGGGCGCGCTGGGCGGCGTCGAGGTCCGAGAGCACCAGGATGACGCCGGCCGGGCGGCGTGCCAGGACGCCGTCCACCCAGGTCTGGCCCGGGGTCAGCCTGCCGGCGCTCTCCGAGAGCACCAGGCTCAGGCCTTCCTCACGGGCGACGTTCTCGACTCCCCGGACGACTTCCATCGCCCAGGCGCTGTCCAGTTCGTGGAAGACCAGGTCGATGAGCTGGGACTGTTGCGAGGCGCCGCGCCTCCGGCGGTAGCCGTGGCGCAGCAGCAGTTCCTCCACCCTGGTGCGGGTGCTGGGGGCGACATCGGCTCGCCCGTTCAGCACTTTCGAAACTGTCGGAGCCGAAACTCCGGCCGCTCGGGCGATTTCTGCCAGCGTGGCGGTGCTCTCCGACGACTCGTCGACGGACACCTTCTCCTGTTGGGGCTGGACCTTTGCAGCGCTCATGCACGAATCGTAGCTCCCCGAAGCCCCGAACAGGTGGCCGGGCGGTGTTGGTAAATCCTTGGTCCTGCCCTCTTGACGGGCCCGAAACACGACCGTACGGTTCCGGCAACATTCGAAAGGCAAGCCGAAACATTCGACAGAGGGTGCGGTCATGCGGTCGGGTATTTTCACTCAGGGCACACGTACGACGAGATGGGTCGCAGTCGGTGCGGCGATGGCGATGGCCGGTCTCCTGGCCGGCTGCGGTTCGGGAGACAGCGGCAGCGACGGCGGCGGCACCATCACCGCGTACGTCTACGGCGATGACGCGGTCAAGGTACAGCAGGCCGCGGTCGACACGTTCAACAAGACCTCCGAGGTCAAGGTCAAGCTGGTGTCGGTCCCCGGGACCGACTACGTGAACAAGCTCCGCAGTGCCATGGGCTCGCCCAGCGCCCCGGACGTCTTCTTCAACTGGGGCGGCGGTTCCATCAAGCCGTACGTCGACTCCAAGAACCTGGTCGACCTCACCTCGACCGTCAAGAACGACGCCACGCTCAAGGACGGCTTCCTCCCGTCGATCATGACCGCGGGCAGCCTCGACGGGAAGATATACGGGGTGCCGATGCGCGGCATGCAGCCCGTGATGGTCTTCTACAACAAGAGCCTCTTCGCCGAGCACAAGCTCGAGGTCCCCAAGACGTGGGAGGACCTCCAGAAGGCCATCACCACCTTCAAGGCCGCGGGCATCACCCCCTTCGCCCTGGGCGGCTCCGACAAGTGGCCCGAGCTGATGTGGATGGAGTACCTGCTCGACCGGATCGGCGGACCCGAGGTCTTCCAGAAGATCCAGAACGGCGACACCGACGGCTGGGGCGACCCGGCGGTGCTCAAGACGGCGCAGACCGTCAAGGAGCTGATCGACGACGGCGCGTTCGGCAAGAACTTCAACTCGGTCGACTACGGCAACGGCGGAGCCCCGACCCTGCTCAACAAGGGCAAGGCCGCCATGCACCTCATGGGCTCGTGGGAGTACTCGACCCAGCTGGGCAAGGCGCCCGAATTCGCCAAGAAGGACCTCGGCTGGGCCGCGTTCCCGACCGTGGCGGGCGGCGTGGGTGACCCGGCGAACGTGGTGGGCAACCCCACCAACTACTGGTCCGTCAACGCCCGTACCAAGCACAAGGACGCCGCCATCGCGTTCCTGAAGACGATGGCGTCGAAGACCTACGCCCAGGCCCTCGTCGACAACGGTGACATCCCCACCACCTCCAACGCGGCCTCGATGCTGAGCACCTCGCCCAACCCCGAGTTCGCCAACGACCAGTACCAGCTGGTCCAGAAGGCCCCGAGCTTCACCCTCTCGTGGGACCAGGCGCTGGAGGCCCAGTACGCCACCCCGCTGCTCACCGAAATCAGCAAGCTGTTCGCCGGAAAGAGCACTCCGGAGCAGTTCGTCGAAGCAATGAAGGCCGCACACTGACGATGTCCCACCACACTCCGCACGCGAAGAGGCGCGGAGACAGGAAGGCGGCCGTCGGCAACGTCGGCCGCCCCCCGGTCGCCTGGGCCCTGCCCGGCATCCTCTTCTTCGCCGTCTTCGCGATCATCCCCCTGGCGATCGCCGTCTACCTCTCCTTCTGCGAATGGGACGGGCTCAACTCCCCGACCCTGACGGGCCTGGACAACTGGACCCGGTTGTTCCAGGACTCCGAGTTCGGCCAGGCGGCCTGGCTGAGCCTCCTGCTCACCACGATCAGCTGGGCCTTCCAGACCCCCGTGGCACTGCTGCTGGGCGTCTGGGCGGCGGGACGCCAACGCAGCCGGGCCGTGCTGTCCGCGATCTTCTTCATTCCGCTGCTGCTCTCCACCACCGCGATCGCCATGCTCTTCCACGCCCTGCTGGACCCCAACTTCGGCGTGATCAAGGAGATCGGCCCCTGGATCGGAATCGATCCCAACATCATGGGGTCGTCCACGGGCGCGCTGCTCATGGTGGCGTTCGTCGGCGGCTGGCAGTTCATGCCCTTCCACACGCTGATCTACCAGGGCGGTGCCCGGCAGATCCCGGAGGTCCTCTACCAGGCCGCCGCCATCGACGGCGCCGGCATGGTGCGGCAGTTCTTCCACATCACCCTGCCGCAGCTGCGCCACACCATGACGACCTCGTCGGTCCTGATGATCGTCGGCTCGCTGACGTACTTCGACACCGTGCTCATCATGACCAAGGGCGGTCCCGGCACGGACACGACGATCCTGCCGTACCTGATGTACCGGACCGGCTTCCAGACGTACGACCTGGGATATGCCGCAGCCATCGCCACCGCACTGGTCGTCGTGGCCACCAGTCTCTCGCTCATCCTGGTCCGCTTCAGCGGCTTCGGATCGATGCGATCCACCCGGGAAGGTATGTGACGCGATGTCGATCGACACCCGCCCCGTTGCCCCGCAGCGGATCTCGCCGTCCCTGAAGCGCCATCAGGCCTCCGCCCGCCGCCGGAAGCTGCTGGGCAACCCGCTGGCCGGCCTGGGCTCGCTGGTCTGGCTCGTCATCGTCCTGGTGCCGCTCTACACGCTCGTCTCCGCGTCGCTCATGCGCCAGGACGAGGCGCTGAACGGCGACCCGCTGGCTTTCCCGACGGATCCGACGTTCGACAACTACAACACCGTGCTGCACAGCGGGTTCCTCACGCTGCTCGGCAACACCGCGATCGTCGCGGTGTCCACGGTGGCCATCGTGCTGGTGCTGTCCATCCCGGTGGCGTACGTGGCGGTGCGCACCCGCAGCCGCCTCTCCTCACTGGCGTTCCGGACGTTCCTGCTCGGTGTGGCGATACCGGCGCAGGCGGTGATCGTTCCCCTGTACCTGCTCATCGGCAAGATGGGTCTCTACGACACCCTCTACGCGATCATCCTGCCGACCGCGGCCTTCTCCATGCCGGTTGCCGTCCTGGTACTCAGCGGCACCATGCGGGACGTATCGGAGGAGATGTACGAGGCGATGTCCCTCGACGGCGCCTCGCCCGTGCGGATGCTGTGGCAGCTGGCGATACCGCTCTCCAAGGCCGGCATCAGCACAGTGGCGATCTTCTCCGCACTGCAGGCGTGGAACGGTTTCCTGTTCCCCCTGATCCTGACGCAGTCGGAGGAGAACCGGGTGCTCACGCTCGGGCTGTTCAACTTCATGACCCAGTTCGGCGTGAACATCCCGGCCGTGCTGGCGGCGATCGTGCTCTCCGTCGTGCCCATCTTCGCCGTGTACCTCGTGGCCCGGCGTGCGCTGGTCAACGGACTGATGGGGGTGGGCGGCAAGTAGCGACACCTCTGCCGCCCCGCACCACCGCACTCTTGAGAGGAACCCCTGCCGCCATGGCGATCCACCCCCACCCCCAAGCCCGTGAGGCCGACCCGGTACCCGAGGCCGACGGCCCCTGGCGCGACCCCTCGCTCACCCCAGAGGTGCGGGTGGCCGATCTCATCACCCGGATGACCCTCGAGGAGAAGGCCGCACAGCTCTACGGAATCTGGGTGGGCGCCGACGCCGAGGGCGACGGGGTCGCACCCCACCAGAACGACATGGTCGACCCGGTCGACTTCGAGGAGCTCACGACCCGCGGACTCGGCCAGCTCACCCGGCCGTTCGGCACCGCCCCGGTGGACCCGGGTGTCGGCGCCGTCGCACTGGCGCGGGCGCAGACCCGGATCGCCGAGGCCGGCAGGTTCGGCATCCCGGCGCTCGCCCACGAGGAGTGCCTCGCCGGCTTCACCGCGTGGGGCGCCACCGCCTATCCCGTGCCGCTGGCCTGGGGTGCGGCCTGGGACCCCGAGCTCGTCGAGGAGATGGCCCGTCTGATCGGCGCCGACATGCGGTCGGTCGGCGTCCACCAGGGGCTCGCTCCCGTTCTGGACGTCGTGCGGGACCTTCGCTGGGGCCGCGTGGAGGAGACCATCGGCGAGGACCCGTACCTGGTCGCGACGATCGGTTCGGCCTACGTCCGGGGCCTCGAGTCCGCCGGGATCGTCGCCACGCTGAAGCACTTCGCGGGCTACTCCGCGTCCGCCGGGGCGCGGAACCTCGCGCCGGTCCGTGCGGGCGGCCGTGAGATGGCCGACGTGATCCTTCCGCCCTTCGAGATGGCGCTCCGCGAGGGCGGTGCCCGCTCGGTGATGCACTCGTACGCCGAGATCGACGGGGTGCCCACCGCCGCGGACCCGGCACTGCTCACCGAGCTGCTCAGGGACACCTGGGGGTTCGGCGGGACCGTCGTCGCCGACTACTTCGGCATCGGGTTCCTGGAGACCCTGCACAAGGTCGCCGCCGGTCGCGCCGATGCCGCCCGGCTCGCACTCACCGCGGGCGTCGATGTGGAACTGCCCACCGTGCGCAGTTACGGCGACGAGCTCATCGCCGCAGTGCGTGAGGGAGCGGTGGCCGAGGATCTGGTGGACCGGGCTCTGCGCCGTGTCCTGCTGCAGAAGTGCGAGCTCGGGCTGCTCGACCCGAAACGGCCGGTCCTGCCCGCCGCGCTCGACGGGGTGGACCCGGACCGGGCGCGCGGCACCGTGGACCTCGACCCGCCGCGGAACCGGGCCCTGGCCCGGATCCTGGCCGAGCGGTCCTGTGTCCTGCTCGCCAACCCCGGCGATGTGCTGCCGCTCGGCGGCACCGGACGGATCGCGGTGGTGGGGCCACGCGCCGACGACCCGCTGGCCATGCTCGGCTGCTACTCCTTCCCCAGCCATGTGGGCGTCCTGCACCCCGAGATGCCGATGGGCATCGCCGTTCCGACGGTGCTCGAGTCGTTGCGCGAGGAATTCCCGGGTGCCGGGATCGACTTCGCGGAGGGCTGCGACGTCGACGGGGCGGACACTGCCGGAATCGCGCAGGCCGTGGAAATGGCCGTCGGCGCCGATGTCTGCGTGGCCGTGCTCGGCGACCGGGCCGGCCTGTTCGGCCGCGGCACCTCGGGCGAGGGCTGCGACGCGGCCGATCTGTCCCTGCCGGGTATCCAGGCCGAGCTGCTCGACGCGCTGCTGGACACGGGAACCCCGGTGGTCCTCGTGCTGCTGACGGGCCGCACGTACGCGCTCGGCGGCCGGGCCGACCGGCTGGCCGGGTGCGTGCAGGCCTTCTTCCCGGGCGAGGAGGGCGGACCGGCACTGGCGGGCGTGCTGTCGGGGCGGGTCAACCCCTCCGGACGGCTGCCCATCGGTGTCCCCCACGGTCCCGGCGGCCAGCCGTGGACCTACCTGCAGCCGCCGCTCGGCCGGGTCAACGGGGTCAGCAACCTGGACCCGACCCCGCTCCACCCGTTCGGCCACGGACTCTCGTACACCTCCTTCGAGTGGGAGGCCGGCGCTCCCGTCCCGGCCGAGCTGCCCACCGACGGCGCGACCGACCTCGAGCTCACCGTCCGCAACAGCGGCGAACGCGAAGGCGCCGAAGTCGTCCAGCTCTACGTCCACGACCCGGTCGCCCAGACCACCCGCCCCGAGTCGCGGCTGATCGGCTACGCCCGCGTGCCGCTCGCCGCGGGGGAGACCCGGCGGGTCCGCTTCCGCTTCCATGCGGACCTGGTGTCCTTCACCGGGACGGGCGGGCGCCGCATCGTCGAGCCCGGTGACATCGAGCTCCGCTTCGCCGCATCCAGCGACTACGCCGACGTTCGGCACACGGTACGGCTGCGCCTCACCGGGCCCGAGCGAACCGTCGATCACCGGCGCCGCCTCGTCTGCACCACGTCGCACGAGCCGGTGGTCCCGGAGAACTGACGGGCAGGGGCAGCGGTTCCCTGCCCGCCCGCTCCGCACGCCCGGGGGTGTGCGGAGGTGCTGTCGAAACTTTCGAAGGCTGCCCCGGAGCCCTCGGCGTGAGCCGAGGGCTCCGGACGGGGCGCCACTGCGAAAAGGCGTCTGTCATGCTCAAGGCAACCTGCTCGCTGGCCGTCGGTGCCGCCTCAAGTTGCCCGTCCGGCAGCCTGTTCCAGATGGTTCCGAGGCCTGCCACGCCGTCGCCCAGGGCTCGTCGGTCTGACCCTGGCGGGAATGTTCTCCCACACGATGACGATGGCCTCGTCGGACGCCAACGCGGTCTCCGCGGTCGTCACCCGCGACATCATCCCCGCGGTGGTCCGCCGCGCCAGGGACCTGTCCCCGGCGACCGGACTCCTCGTCGCCCGGGTGTGCACCGTCGTGTTCATCACCCTCAGCATGATCGTCGCCATCGAGGCGGACCATTCCGGTGGTGTGCTGGGCATCATCGTCGGACTCGTCGTGGCCGTGATGGGCCCCATCTCCATCCCGATGCTGCTGGGGCTGCTGCCGGCGTTCCGCAGGTTCGGGCCCCGCGCGGCCCTGTCCTCCTGGGCGTCGGGGCTGCTGGGCTACGTCCTCGTGAAGTCCGTGCTCGAGAGCACGGACCAGACCTTGGTGATCGTCACCCCGCTGGTCACCTCGCTGGTGGTGTACATCGCCGTCGGTCTGATCAGCCCGGAGCCCGACGACACCGCCGACGCGATCGTGGCGGCCCTGTCACCCGCCTCCGACGGCGACGGCGAAGCGGTGACAGCCACCGCTGCCCAGCCCGCCGCGTCCGGCGCCATCGACTGACGCGCCACACCCCCTCCACCCGAACACATGCCAAGGACTCATACCCGTCCAATTTGTCAAGAGTGTGAACAAAACTGGGAGAGCAGTATGGACCAGCACGTCCCGCACCACAGCAGTCGCCGATCGGTCCTGGGGGCCGGCCTGGGGCTGACCGCGCTCGCGGCCACACCCCTCGGCTCCCTGATGGGGATCACGGGTGAGGCGGCAGCGACGACACCGCTGTCCGGCGGCCCCGCCCCTCTCCGGCCCACGGACCCCGGTGCCTACGTCTCCTTCACCCCGCGCTCCGGCGCCTTCCCGCTGGTAAGGGCCGGCAGGGCGGCCCCGATCGTGGTCAGCGACAGCGACTACGCCGGAGTCGTGCGGGTGGCCGGTGACCTCCGGGCGGACATCGAGCGCGTCACCGGGGTCCGCCCCGTGCTCGCGCACGACACCGCTCCCAAGGGCAGCCGCGAGATCGTGCTCGTGGGAACCCTCGGCCGCAGCCCGCTGATCGACGCCCTGGTCGCCGCGCGCAAGCTCAAGGTCTCCTCGATCGAGGGACAGTGGGAGACCAGCCTGCAGACCGTGGTGGAGAAGCCGCTGCCGGGCGTTGACCGTGCCTTCGTGATCGCGGGCAGCGACCAGCGCGGCACGATCTTCGGCGCGTACGACGTCTCCCGGGGCATCGGCGTCTCGCCCTGGTACTGGTGGGACGACGTCGCACCCGTACACCGTGACGCGCTGTACGTCCTGCCGGGTCTGCACAGCCAGGGCACCCCCGCCGTGAAGTACCGCGGATTCTTCGTCAACGACGAGAACCCGGCGCTCGGGACCTGGGCCCCCGCCTTCTTCGGCCCCGGCAAGGCGCCGGGCTTCGAGGGCGGATTCAACGCCGACTTCTACGCCAAGATCTTCGAAGTGATGCTGCGGCTCAAGGCCAACTACCTGTGGCCCGCCGTCTGGGGCCGCGCCTTCGCCGAGGACGACCCGCAGAACCACGCCACCGCGAAGGCGTACGGCGTCGTCATGGGCACCTCGCACGAGGCACCCATGATGCGGGGGATCGAGGAGTGGAACAGGCATGCCGTCGCGGCCGTCCGTGACGGCGCGGGAAACATCACCAAGCCCGGCAACGACCCCTACGGCGGCACCGGGGAGTGGTCCTTCCGCCGCAACGCCGAAGCCATCAAGGCCTACTGGAGGCAGGGCATCCGCCGCATGGCGGACGAGGACTTCGAGGGTGTGGTCACCCTCGGCATGCGTGGCAACGGCGACGTCAGCCTGCCCGACGGCGACGGCATCGAGCTGATGAGCGAGATCATCGCCACCCAGCGCCAGATCCTCGCCGAGGAACTCGGCCCCGACGCCGACGTTCCGCAGGTGTGGACGCTCTACAAGGAGGTCCAGCGCTACTGGGACCGCGGACTGCGGGTCCCCGACGACGTCACCGTCGTCCTCACCGACGACAACTGGGCCAACATCCGCAAGCTGCCCGACCTGGAGAACGACGACCGCAGCGGTGGGTACGGCCTCTACTACCACTTCGACTACGTCGGGGTGGGCCGCAACTACAAGTGGGTCGACACCGCCTCGCTCCCCAACATGTGGGACCAGCTGCACCAGAGCGCGGCCTACGGCAACCACGGCCTCTGGATCACCAACGTCGGAGACCTCAAGGGCAACGAACTGCCCACCCAGTTCTTCCTGGAGTACGCCTGGAACCCCGACCGCTGGACCCTGGACCGGATCCCGGAGTGGGAGGAGCAGTACGCCCGGCAGAACTTCGGCGAGAAGCAGGCCGAGGACGTGGCCGCCGTCCTGCGCACCTACGCCCAGCTGCAGTCCCGCCGCAAGCCCGAACTGCTCAACCGGAGGATCACCCTCGACCCCGCCAAGGACCCGGCGAAGGACTCGTCCGCCATCGTCTACGACGACCGGGCCACCCCCTTCAGCCTGACCGACTACCGCGAGCTGGAGCGGGTCACGGGGGACTGGGAGCGACTGGACACCGCGGCGGCGCGCATCGGGCGCAAGCTCCCCGCCTCGGCCCAGGACGCCTGGTACCAGCTGGTCGGTTACGAGGTCCGGGCGACCGCCAACCTGTACGCCCTGCGTGAGGCCGAGTTCACCAACCTCCACTACGCGCCCCAGGGCAGGGCCCTCACCAACCAGCTCGCGGCCACCGCCGAGGCCAGGCTCGCCGACGACTTCGCGCTGGCGCGCCGCTTCAACACCGAGGTGGCCGACGGGAAGTGGGAGGGCTTCCAGACCCAGCCGCACATCGGTTACGGCGATGTGGACCGCTACGGCCCCAACGCTCCCTGGCAGCAGCCCGAGCTCAACAACGTGGCGATCGCCGACGAGATCTTCCCCGCCGTGCGCCGCATCGAACTCCCGCGCACGGCCGAGATGGGGGTGGCCATCGACGGCTCGGCCGCCTGGTGGCCGGCCGCGGGGCAGGACGGTGCCGAGCCCGTGCTGCCGGTCTTCAGCCCGTACCAGAGCCAGCCGGCGCAGTACGTCGAGGTGTTCAACCGTGGCTCCGAACCCTTCGACTACCGCATCCGCACGGGCGCGTCGTGGCTGATCGCCGACCGGACGCAGGGGCGGGTGGACGCCCAGACCCGGGTCACCTTCAGGGTCGACTGGTCACGGGCACCCGAGGGTGTCACCCGGGTTCCGGTCACCGTTTCCGGCCCCGGTGGCAGCGAGGTGGTCGTCCAGGCCGTGATCGACCGCCCCCAAGCGCGGCGCGCACAGCTCTCCGGCTTCGTCGAGGCCAACGGTTACGTCTCCATCGAGGCGGACCACTTCCACCGGGCGCTGGGCCGCGACGGCATCTCCTGGCAGCGCATCCCCGGCATCGGCCGCACCGGTTCGGGCATGGAGCCCTTCCCGGTCACGGCCGCACGCCAGACGCCGGGCGGGAAGGGGCCGAGGCTGGAGTACCGGGTCAGCCTGTTCACTACCGGGCCGGTCACGGTCTGGGCGTACCTCTCGCCCCGGAACAACGCACGGGCGGCCGACGGGCTCACGTACGCCGTCTCCTTCGACGACGACGCGCCGCAGTCCGTCAACGTCACCGCGGTCACCGGCGCCGACGACGGCACCATGAACCCGCAGTGGGCCCGTAACACCTCGGACAACGTCAACCGCACCAGCACCGCACACCACATCGGCCGGGCCGGCGTCCATGTGCTGAAATTCTGGATGGTCGACCCGACGGTGGTGCTGCAGAACCTGGTGGTGGACACCGGCGGCCTCAAGCCCAGCTATCTGGGCCCGCCGGAGAGTCTCCGGCTGAGCTGACCGGAGCGGGACGAGGAGGCGCGACAGGCATGAGCATCGAGATCGAGGACACCGAGGGACGCGGTGCGGCGCTGGAGGTGACCCCCGGCCCGGCCGAGGGCGCCCCCAGGGTCGGGATCCTGATCGAGGGCCCGTCGGCCGGCGCCTCCTGGTCCTGTTCCCCGGCCGCGGCCAGGGAACTGGCCGCGGCGCTCGTCGGGGCGGCCGAGGAGGCGGAGAACGCGCGTCTGTCGGATCCGGTGACCGTCAAGGCCCGCGAACTGCTCCGCGGCGACGTACGCGACGGCGACCGGGCCATGACGGTGGAGGGCGTCAGGGTCGACGGGGCGAACGTCCAGGTGACGTGGACGTCGGGCGGCGGACGCAGTTGGAGCCAGATGTACGCGGCCGAGGCCGACATCAGGCTCAGGCGGCGGCGGCCGGGGAGGTGAAGGGCGGACCCGGGCCGGTTGTACGAGAGGCTTCGTAATTCGACGTTTCCCGTAGTACGGTAGATCTCGTAGTACGGTGAATCTCGTATAAGGCGTGCTCGGCATGTCCGCCCGCCTGTCCTGCCCGTCGCATCGTCGCATCCAGAGGAAGCGGAGTCTCCCGTGAGCGCACTCTTCGAGCCCTACACCCTGCGGTCGCTGTCCATTCCCAACCGCATCTGGATGGCCCCGATGTGCCAGTACAGCGCGGAGACGTCGGGGCCGGACACGGGCGCGGCGAACGACTGGCACTTCGCCCACTACGCCTCCCGCGCGACGGGCGGCACGGGTCTGATCCTGGTGGAGGCCACGGCCGTCAGCCCGGAGGGCCGGATCAGCCCCGCCGACCTCGGCATCTGGAACGACCGGCAGGCGGACGCACTCCGCCGCATCACCGACTTCCTCACGCGCCACGGAACCGTTCCCGGCGTCCAGCTCGCCCATGCCGGCCGCAAGGCGTCGACGGACCGCCCCTGGCTGGGCGGCGGTCCGGTCGAGGCGACCCCGGACAGTGAGGGCTGGCAGCCGGTCGCCCCGAGCCCGGTCGCGTACGACGAGGGCCACCCGGTGCCCGCCGAGCTGACGGTCGAGGGCATCCAACAGGTCGTCGCCCGGTTCGCGGATGCCGCCCGCCGGGCGCTCGCGGCCGGCTTCCGTGTCGTCGAGGTCCACGGCGCCCACGGATATCTGATCGGTGAGTTCCTCTCCCCGCACGCCAACCACCGGACCGACGCCTACGGCGGCTCCTTCGAGAACCGCATCCGCTTCGCCCTGGAGGTCGTGGACGCGGTCCGGGCCGTGTGGCCCGAGGAACTCCCGGTGTTCTTCCGGATCTCCGCCACCGACTGGCTGACCGAGAACGCGGACGACGAGCGGGAGGGCTGGACGGCGGACGACACCGTCCGCTTCGCACGCGAGCTGCGGGCGCACGGCGTCGACCTGCTGGACGTCTCCACCGGCGGGCTCGCGCCGCGCGCGCAGATCCCCGTCGGGCCGGGCTACCAGGTGCCGTTCGCCGAGCGGGTCCGCACCGAGGCGGGCCTTCCGGTGGCCGCCGTCGGTCTGATCACCGACCCCGTACAGGCCGAGAAGATCCTCTCGGATGAGCGCGCCGACGCCGTTCTGCTCGGACGGGAACTGCTGCGCGACCCCTACTTCGCCCGCAACGCCTCGCGCGCACTCGGCGGAGATGTTCCGACACCCGAGCAGTACCAGCGGGCTGTCTGACACGAGGCTGCGCCCGGGGCGGGGGCCCGGGCTTTTCTCGGTACGCTGATCCGCGATGTTCACTCCACAGGGCCCGACCCTCCGCGAACTGGCCGTTCAGGCGCTCTCGTCCACGATGCGCGGGTACGACCTGCTCGCCCCCAAGTTCGACCGGACGCCCTACCGGACCCCGGACCGGGTGCTCGACGCCGTCACCCGGGCGGTGCGCCCCCTCGGCCCCTTCGACAGGGGGCTCGACGTCTGCTGCGGCACCGGAGCGGGTGTGGGCGTACTGGGCGAGCTGTGCCGGGAGCGGGTCACCGGAGTCGACTTCAGCGCCGGAATGCTCGCCGTGGCGCAAGTGGCGCAAGTGGCGCAAGTGGCGCAAGTGGCGCAAGTGGCGCAGGCGGCACAAGCCGCACGGGCGGCACAGGCAGGGGGCGACGGCGGTCCGCGGGTGGACTGGGTACGCGCCGACGCGCTGGCGCTGCCCTTCGCGCCGGTCTTCGATCTGGCCATCAGCCTCGGGGCGTTCGGTCACTTCCTGCCGAAGGAGCGCCCCGAGCTGTTCGGGCAGGTGTACGCATCGCTGCGGCCGGGTGGCCGGTTCGTCTTCCCGGTCGGTGCGCCGCCCCCGGTGGGTTCGCGTGCCTACTGGTCGCTGCTCGGCTTCGACGCGGCCATGCGCGTGCGCAACGTGCTGTGGCGTCCGCCGTTCGTCATGTACTACCGCACGTTCCGGCTTCCGGATGTGACGGAGGATCTCGTGCGCACCGGATTCTCCGTGCGGCTGCTTCCCCTCACGGACCTCGGCCAGGGCCCGGACGGCAGTCCCCGCGCCCGTCTGGTGGTCGCCACCCGCCGGTAAAACTACGACAGGTCTCGTACAATGGACAGCCCGGACGAAGTGGAGCCACAGTGACATCGAATGCCGCCCGTGCGCTCGCACACCCCTCGCGGGACGAGATCCGCCTGGAGGACGTGCTCCATGCGCTCTCCGACCCGATACGACTGCGGATCGTGCGCCAACTGGCAGGCGCCGCAGATGAACTGGCCTGCTCCCGCTTCGGGCTTCCGGTCACCAAGTCCACCAGCACGCATCACTTCCGGGTGCTGCGCGAAAGCGGTGTGATCCGGCAGATCTACCGTGGCACCGCCAAGCTGAGCGGCCTGCGGACGGAGGACCTGGACGCCCTTTTTCCGGGCCTGCTCGACAGTGTCCTCGGTGCGGCGGACCGGCAGGCGAAACGTCTCGGGGAGGACTGACCCCACGGCGGGCCGCTCAAGGGCTGTCCCGTCACCCGGTGCCGTCGCCCCGTGCCGCGTCGAGCAGTCCGGGCCAGTCGGGGATCTTCACCCGTCCACGTCCGAGCGAACGGCCCAGTGCGGCCTCCGCCCGCTCGATCGACAGCCAGCCGTTCCACTCCACCGGCCGCAGCCCCCAGTCCCTCAGGGCGCCCAGCGGGTCGGCGGGCACTGCCCTTTCCGCCAGCAGCGGCGCGTCGTCGATCAGCGAGGCGACCGTCTCCTTGGCGCAGGACCTGTTCGAACCGATCACTCCCGTCGGGCCTCGCTTGATCCACCCGGCGACGTACTCCCCGGGCGACGCGACCCCGTCCCGCAGCACCCGGCCGGCCAGATGCGGCACCGTGCTCCGCGCCGGGTCGAACGGCAGACCGGGCAGCGGAGTCCCCCGGTAGCCCACGGCCCGCAGCACGAGTTGGGCCTCGATGTCCTCGTAGCCACCGGTGTCCCGCACTCCACCGGCACCGTTCGGAGCCGTCCGCGCGAACCTCACACCCGCCACCCGTCCGCCCCTCTCCAGCAGCTCGACCGGGCGCAGGAAGAAGCGGAGCCGGATGCGGCGCTCAGGGTCACCCCCCAGGGGCGGCGGATCGGCCGACCACCCGCGCAGCACCTCCAGATTCCGCCGCACCACGGCGGGCAGCGGCGGCGTCCCGGGCGCGCCCGCCGGGGACGCGTAAGCAGGGTCGAGGGCCAGCTCCGCACCGTCCACGACCATCCGTGCGCGCGGCAGCGCACCGAGCTCGCGCAGTTCCTTCGTGGTGAACCTCGCCTGTGAGGGGCCGCGCCTGCCCGCGATGTGGACCTCCCGGACCCGGCTCGCCGCGAGTGCGTCCAGGGCTGCCGGGGGCACATCGGTGGAACGCAGCTCCGCCGCGCCGCGGGCCAGGATCCGGGCCACGTCGACCGCGACGTTGCCGACGCCGATCACCACGGCCGAGCGCGCCCCGAGCGTGAAGCCGTCGGCGGCCGTGTCCGGGTGCGCGCTGTACCAGGAGACGAACTCCGTCGCGGAGAAGCTCCCCGGCAGATCCTCGCCGGGAACGGCGAGCGGGCGATCGGCCGCCGCACCGACGCAGTAGACCACCGCGTGGTACAGCTCCTTGAGCCGGGCGGGTGACAGCCCGCCCTCGCCGCCCACCTCGACATGCCCGACGAAGGTGATCCGGTCGTCCTCCAGAACCGCCCGGAGGCTGTTCTGGAGCGACTTGATCTTCTCGTGGTCGGGGGCGACACCGTAGCGGACCAGACCGTACGGGGTGGGCAGCCGGTCCAGTACATGGACCCGCACATCCGGCACCCGCGACTGCTGCAGCAGGGCCTGGGCGGTGTAGACACCGCTGGGGCCCGAACCGACGACGGCGACACGAAGCACGGCGCACCTCTTCCCGCAGGATGCCTCCAGCATCGCACCGCGGCGCGAAACGGGGGAGAGGCACGCGGGGTCCGGTTCGCCCGGGCCGTCAGGTCATCAGCTTGCGCATCCGGTCGATCTCCACGGTCTGCTGGGCGACGACATCGGTGGCCATCTCCTCGACGGTGACGTTGTTGCCGTCGGCGAGTGCCTCCGTCGCCATCGTGATCGCGCCCTGGTGGTGAGTGATCATCAGGTCGAGGAACAGTGCGTCGAAGGCCTTGCCCCGTGCCGCGCGCAGCTTCTTCAGCTGGCCCTCGGTCGCCATGCCGGGCATGGCGGAGTGGTCGTGGGACTCTGTGCGCTTGTCTCCGCCGTTGTTTTTCAGCCAGCCTTCCATCGCGCCGATCTCCGGCTTCTGACCTGCCGATATGCGTTCGGAGAGCCGTTCGACAGATGTGGAGGCGCTCCGTCCGGAGACCAGTGCGGTGAGGACCAGGGCCTGCTTGTGGTGCTCGATCATCAGCTCGGCGTAGCGGAAGTCCGCGGAGTTGGGGGTGTCGTCCCCGGCGGCCTTCACCGCCTCCTCGGCGGAGAGCGTCCTTGCGGGCTCGCCCGGTTTTCCGGGCGCCACCACCGAAGGCCCCTTGCCCGTCGCGGATTTCGTCTCCTTGTCGCCGCTTCCGGAATCGCAGGCCCCCAGGGCGAGTACGGCCACCGCGAGCGTCGCCGCGAGAGCGGTTGCGCGTGCGCGCGGGATCTGACAGCGAATCAACACGGCGACCTCCTGTGCCACATGGGTGTGTTGCAGACCGTCCTAACACCTTCCGCAGGGCAAAGATCAAAAACTTTTATTACGTCTCTGTTGCCATCTGTTGGTGTGTACATGCGAGGGACGATACTGCCGGGGTCGATGCACCGTTCAACCATGAACGGCCACAAGGGAGGACGCAGTGACCTCGTTGCACACCACCAGAGTGCGGCGCAGACGTCTGGGTGTGGCGGCAGCCGCGGCCGGACTGATCGCCACGCTGTTCACGGCCGGGCCCGCGGCCGCGACACCCGACCCCGGTGACAAGGCTGCCACCAGCAGCGGTGTCTCCGTGAGCCAGCAGGCCGAAGCCAGGGCCGCCATCAAGAGCGGCGAGATACCCGGCGTGGACGAGATCGTCCACAGCGACAACATCACTCACGTCGCCAACGTTCCGAAGGACGCGCTGAAGGGCACGAACTCGGACCTGGTCTTCCAGGGCAAGTACGCCTTCTCCGGAAACTACGACGGCTTCCGGATCTTCGACATCAGCAACCCGAAGAGCCCGAGG
Organism: Streptomyces sp. NBC_00887; assembly: GCF_045207585.1. Classification (NCBI taxonomy): domain Bacteria; kingdom Bacillati; phylum Actinomycetota; class Actinomycetes; order Kitasatosporales; family Streptomycetaceae; genus Streptomyces; species Streptomyces sp. NBC_00887. The sequence continues at coordinate 929,916 of NZ_CP108788.1, read as the reverse complement.
ACCGTCGCACAGGTCCTGTGCCCCGGTTCGCAGAACGACATCTCGGTCTCCGGGGACCTGCTCTTCCTGTCGACCGACTCCTCACGCAGCGACAACTCGTGCGCCAGCACCACCCAGCCCGCCACGGAGAAGTCCTCCTGGGAGGGCATGAAGGTCTTCGACATCAGCGACAAGCGCAACCCGCAGTACGTCGCCGCAGTCGAGACCGCGTGTGGTTCGCACACCCACACGATCGTTCCCGAGCGCAAGAACGTCTACGTGTACGTCTCCTCGTACTCGCCCAACGCGACGTTCCCGGACTGCCAGCCGCCGCACGACGGGATCTCCGTCATCAAGGTGCCGCGCAACGCTCCCGAGGAGTCCCGGATCGTCAACTTCCCGATCCTCTTCCCGGACGGCGGGAACCCGGGCGCTCCGGACAACCCGGGTGTCTCCAAGACCACCGGCTGCCACGACATCACCGTGCTCCCGTCGAAGGACCTGGCGGCCGGCGCGTGCATGGGGGACGGTCTGCTGTTCTCCATCGAGGACCCCGAGAACCCGAAGATCATCGACCGGGTCCAGGACAACGTGAACTTCGCGTTCTGGCACTCCGCGACCTTCAACCAGGGTGCCGACAAGGTCGTCTTCACCGATGAGCTCGGCGGAGGCGGCGCGGCCACCTGCAACGACGAGGTCGGTCCGAACCGCGGCGCCGACGGCATCTACGACATCATCGGCAGGGGCGACCACCGCAAGCTGGTCTTCCGCAGCTACTTCAAGATCGACCGCCCGCAGGCCGAGACCGAGGTCTGTGTCGCCCACAACGGGTCGATCATCCCGGTCAAGGGCCGCGACCTGATGGTCCAGGCGTGGTACCAGGGTGGCGTCTCCGTATGGGACTTCACCAACTCCGCGAAGCCGAAGGAGATCGCCTTCTTCGAGCGCGGTCCCATCACGACCGCGGCCGTCACCACGGCCGGTCCCTGGTCGGCCTACTACTACAACGGCTATATCTACTCCAACGACATCGCCAAGGGCTTCGACGTGCTGAGGCTCGACGACTGGCGGACGGACCCGGCGAAGCGGGTGCGGATGCACGAGCTCAACGTGCAGACGCAGCCGGACTACTTCGACCGCTGACCCGGCCGCATCTCCGCACGAAACGCCGTGCCCCGCCGGGTGGATCGCACCTGGCGGGGCACGCTTAATTCATTGACCGACGAGCCACGCGGGGACATGCTGTACCCCTGGATCCGGCGACGCGGGGGATCGCCGGAATCAGAGGACCCAGCAACACCGGCGGGAGCCGGACGGTACCGGCGGGGCAACGGCGGTACCAGCCGGGGCCCGTGCCACACCGGAGGCTCTCAGGCCGCAGGCCTCACGCTCGTACCCGCCGCCGCGGCCCACTCCACCAGCAGGCTCTGGTACTCCGTCTCGTCGTCCGGGGACAGCAGTCCGCCCGAGCGCTGCCACAGGTCACGGATCTCTTCGTTGACCACTGAGGCGGAACGCACGGAACCGGACGTGTTCGGATACGGGGACATGCGTCCAGGCTAAGGCCCCTGTCCGACAATCAGCCCCATCGGCGGACAGGACATCCCTCACACCGTCTCCAAGAAGTCTTCACGAAGCGTGCGGATCCGGGCGCCCGTCCGCGAGCGCCACCAGCCCGAGCGCACGGAGCCCGTCCGGCCGCTCCCGTACGGGCAGGTGATCCACGAAACGCACGTCACAGCCCAGTGCGGCCGCGCCCCCGTCCGCGTGCCGGTCGTCGCCGACCATGACCACGTCCGACGGATCGCGCCCCAGCAGCGTGCAGGCGGTCCGGAACAGGCGGGGATCCGGCTTCTGGATGCCGTGCTCGAAGGACAGGACGTACGCGTCGACCAGGCCGTCCAGGCCGTGTGTCCGGAAGACGGGCCGCAGATCCCAGCCGATGTTGCTGACCACAGCGACCGCGATCCCGTTGTGCCGCAGCCCACGGAGCACCTCCATGGCATCGGGGTACGGGCGCCATGCCTCGGGCGTCATATGGCGGTCGTACAACGCGTCGCACAGGCCGGGATCCGGCAGCTCGGCCCGGTGGGCCAGCCCGGTGTACGCCTGCCTGTGCAGCTCCGCGCTCCTGTCCCGATCGGCCCAGGCCGCCGTGAGGTGCGACGGAACCCGCTGCGGATGAGGGCCGCCCGGCAGGGCCCCGGCAGCTGTCAGCCGCTGTACGAACCGTCGGAAGTCGGCCCGTCCCATGGTCGCGCCCCGTGCGTCGAGGACGGCACGCAGCCACGAGTCGACCGACTCGATACGGAAGAGGGTCCCGGAGAAGTCGAAGAGCACACCTTTGACGGCCATGGTCCCTGATCCTCGCCGTTTCACGGGCGTCGCGACAAGGCCGCGTCCCGTCCGCCGCGCCGCCGGAGTGCCGTGTAACCGGCTGTCGAGAACGCGACCACGGCGGCGCCCAGCAGCAGGCCGCCCACGACATCGGTCATCCAGTGCACCCCCAGGTAGAGGCGTGTGACGGCCACGCCCACCACGGAGACCCCCGCCACCGTCAGTGCCGTACGCCACAGCCTCGGCCCCGCGCCGTAGAGGCGCAGCAGCCACAGCAGCAGTCCGCAGCTCACCACCGCCGTCATCGCGTGGCCCGACGGAAAGGCCGCGTAGTTCGCCGAATCCACCGGGTCGGGCCACCGGGGGCGCTCGCGGCCCAGGGCGGCCTTCAGCCCTTGCTGAGACGCCGTGGCGAGCGCACTGGTCGCGGCCACCCACACCGCGAGCAACCGCGCCCCGCGCCACCACAGGGCGATCACGGCGACGGCGATCAGGGCGCGCATCGTCCAGGGGTCCCATACCCAGTCCGTCAGCACCCGGTTGACCTGGACGAGCCCGGACTCGGTCACCGCTCTGCGGTGCAGAGCCTCGGCGACCGTGCGGTCCAGCGACATCAGGGGTGACCAGCGCACCGCGACCAGGATCAGCAGCACAGCGGCCAGGGCCGCGCAGATGACTCCGGTCGTCGGAAAGCCGGCTTCGGTGTGCGGGGGCCGGGAAGGGGAGTGCATGGGGACGATCCTCGCGGACGTGGGGCGAAACCCACTCATCCCAGTGCGCTGAGTCCCGGAACGAAGGCCACCAACAGCGGTACGACCGGCACCAGGGCGGCCGCCGCGGTCAGCCGCAGCCGACGGCCCGCGGTCAGCCGCTCCACCGGGGCGAGCAACCGGTTCACCCGGAGCGGCACTTGCGCGTCCGGGGTCGGGCACGGGCCGAACACTCCGCGGTCCTCGTTGAGTTCGACCAGGGCGAGGGCGATCGTGAGGCGCCCGAAGCGCCGGGACGCCACATCGTCCGCCGCCAGTTCGACCAGTCGGTGCATCTCGTCACGGAACGCCGCGAACACCGGCACCTGCGGGAACCCGGTCGCCAGCGCGGTCGAGCAGTGCAGGAGCCAGTCGTGGCGGGCCTGCGCGTGACCCTGCTCATGAGCCAGTACGGCATCGAGCTGACGGCCTTTCAGCCGCCCGAGAGCCGCTGTGGTGATGACCAGTCGAGGCGCCGCACCGGGCAGCCACCAGGCATCCGGACGCTCGCCCTCCAGCACCACCAGAGGGCCGCTGCCGGGCTCCTCGCCGGGCATCAGTGGGGAACGGACCAGCAGTTCGCTCCGGCGCCGCCTGCGCCGCTGCTGCGCCCGGTGGATCTCCCGTACGAGCATGGCCACGGTCCAGAGACCGCCCAGCGCGAGCAGCACCGCGATGACGGCCGACCAGGGCCCGTAGGCGGCCAGCGCGTAGGCCTCCACCACCGCGCGGGGGGCGGGCGCGAAGACCTGTCCCCGTACCGCCTGCCAGGCGGCGGCCGCACTGAGCATCATGGAGAGCCCGAAGGACAGCAGAACCCCGGCGACCACGCACTGCCAGACCCACAGGGCCACGACCGGCTCGCGCTCCGGCCACTGTGCCCGGGCCATCAGGCGCGGAGTCACAACGGCGGTCAGTGCACCGAGGACCAGCAGCACGAGGGAGACCAGCATGGGCGTCACCCTATGAGGGCCGCGGTACTCGCGGGTATGGCCGTGCACGCCAAGTGACGCACGACACGGCACAACGGGCCCGCTGTCTCACAGAGTGAGCAGCATCGCGAGCATGCCTATCCCCAGGGTCAGCCTGCAGGCCAGTGCCAGCTCGGGGCGCGACCCCCGGCCGGGGCCCGCCGCACGGCCAGGACTGCCCGGGCCGGCGGCTGCGGTCACCGGGATCAACCGTCCCGCGGAGCGCAGCACGTACAGCGCGTAGTACGCCAGCAGCGCTCCGGTCAGCAGGGGTATGCCTCCGGCCGACGCCGCGGATCCGGCGGCTCCGTGATCCATGTGCCCGCCGCTCACGCCCCGGCCCGCGTTGCGCGCCATCGCCACCGCCATGTAGACCATGGCCAGCGAACCGACCAGATGGTGCAGATGGTGGGCGCGGTACCGGGCGGCCACGAGCACGCGCAGAGCCGCCCCGCCGAACAGCACCGCGTACACCGCCCAGGTCCAGCCGGGCAGGGTGAACACGGCCGCGGGCACGGCCATCGCGGCCATGCCGAAACCCATCAGTCCTTCCGCGCGCGCCGTCCTGCGCTCCTCCTCCGTTCCGCTGCGCGTACGCACCAGGCTGTACGCCCCCGTGGCTCCGCACAGCACCATCAACAGCCAGCCGGCCGGCGCCGGTCCGTGCACGGTGCACCTCCCCCTACGGTGATCGCCGATGTCATCTACTCGGTGCCCAGCGCCGGATCGCCCTACCGGGGCGCATTGGGGTACTGGGGGAGCGCACCAGGGCCCGAAGGGGGCGGCCGGCGGCCGGGTTAGTCTCGGACCGCACCGTCGGCAGCAGACAAACGGAGAACGCCACCATGGACATCGCACCGTCCCCTGACCGGGCACAGCTGACCTTCCGCGACGCGACCGAAGCCGATGTGCCGGTTCTCGTGCAGCTCGTCCAGTCCGCCTACCGCGGCGACTCGAGCCGGGCCGGATGGACCACGGAGGCGGACATCCTCCAAGGGCAGCGGACGGACGCGGACGGGGTGCGCGAGGTGGTCACGGCTCCCTCGGGGCGGCTCCTGGTGGCCGAGCGGGACGGAGAGCCGGTCGCCTGCTGCCAGCTCGAGCACCGGGGCAAGGCTGCCTACTTCGGCATGTTCGCGGTGAAGCCCGGGCTCCAGGGCGCCGGCCTCGGCAAGGTCATCATCGCCGAGGCGGAGCGCATGGTCCGCGAGAGCTGGGGTGTGACCGAGATGCACATGACGGTGATCTCGGTCCGCGAGGAGCTGATTGCCTGGTACGAGCGCCGGGGCTACCGCCGTACGGGAGAGCTGACCCCCTTCCCGTACGGCGACGAGCGCTTCGGCATCCCGCAGCGCGACGACCTCGCGTTCGAGCTGCTCGTCAAGGAGCTGTAGACCCGTCCCGGGGCTCAGGCGGTGAAGCGGCCCGCCCGGCGGATCTCCGGATAGTCGGTCGTCGCTCCGTCCAGGCCGAGTCCGCGCACCAGACGCAGATGGTCCTGGGTGTTCACCACCCAGCCGATCACCTTCAGACCCGCCGCGTGCGCCTGCTCCACGACCTCCAGCGTGGTGCGGCGGATGTTCAGGGCAAGCGTGGCAGCGCCCACCGCCCGGGCGCGTTCGACCACGTCCCCGCCCCAGTGGCTCGCGATGAGCACGGTCCGCACCCCCGGTACCAGCTGCGCGATCTCGGCGACCGCCCCGTCATGGAACGACGACACCTCGACCCGGCCGGCGAGATCGCGCCGCAGCATCACCTCGGCGAGCGCCCGCGCCGCGGCCAGGTCCTTGATCTCCGCCTGCAGGGGTGAGCCGACCGCGTCGAGCACCTCCTCGAAGACGGGCACCCGCTCACCCTGTCCGGCATCGAGCTCGCGGAGCTCTGCCAGCGTCTTCTCGGCGATCTGCCCCCTGCCGTCCGTCGTGCGGTCCACCGCGGCGTCGTGCATGACGGCGAGTGCGCCGTCCTTGCTCAGATGGAGATCCAGTTCGATGGCGTCCATGCCGGCCTGCTCCGCGTGCACGAAGGAGCGCAGCGTGTTCTCCGGCTCGACACCCATGACTCCGCGGTGACCGATGGTGAGAAAAGTCAAGGCAATCCCGCTTCCGTCCGTCGTCGGCCCCCGCGTGCTGCTCATACCCCAGGGAACCAGGTCTCGCGCGCAGGAAGGCTAACGTCCTGCCCGTGCGGCGGAAGAAGTTGTCCAGCGGATGTGTGGCAGGAAAAATAGCGGTGATGATGGAGGATCGCAGGATAATTTTCTGGATCCGACTTGTTCGAAGTGGCCGACGGTGGTTACCGTTGCTCCACGCGAGGTTCTTCTGTGAAGGAAGTGTTATGACGGAAATTCTTGAGCACGCCGCCGCCACCGGCGCGATAGCTGCTGCCCCGCGGGTAGTCGAGCACCCGGCCTGGCCCGTGCTCAAGAGTGCCGTGGAAGAGCTGCGTCCCTGGCAGTCGAAGGACGGCTCCATCGACTTCGCGGCCGTGGGAGCCCCCTCCACGGAGACGGCCACCGCCACGCTCGAGCGCGTGATCACCGCGGTCGAGGAGCTCTCCCCCCTGCTCCCGTACGACGCCGCGTACCACCGCGCCCTCGTTCAGGACCTGCGCCGCTGGGCCGCCGACGACTTCGGCGTTCCGGACTTCCTCGACTCGCTCCTCGCCTTCCAGCCCGCCAAGAACCGCGCCGACGGACTCCAGCACCTCGTCGTCTTCGCGATGTACACGCAGAACGGCAACCCGGACCGCAACCTCGAAGCGGTCGTGCTGCGCATGGTCTGGCCCGAGTGGCTCGCCGACCTCGAGGCAACCCGCTACGACAACCCGCTGTTCTGCGGCATCACCTTCGAGGACTTCACCTCGGGTTACGACACCAACTCCGCCGTGCTCTTCCCCGAGACCATCGCCGTGCGCGAGGCTCCCGAGCGGTTCAGCTGGGGAGGCATCTTCTGCGACCGCGAGGCGGCCCGCTTCCGCCGCGTCACCGAGGCCTCCGTCGCGCTCCTGGCTGTCGAGCTGCCCGACGACATCCGCGAGATGATCGGCGACCAGAAGCGCTGCGAGCAGGCATTCGTACTCTGGGACATGGTCCACGACCGCACCCACAGCCACGGCGACCTGCCGTTCGACCCCTTCATGATCAAGCAGCGCCAGCCGTTCTGGATGTACGGACTCGAGGAGCTGCGCTGCGACCTCACCGCCTTCAGGGAGGCTGTGAACCTGGAGGCCGACGGCTTCGGCCAGGGCCGCGACGTGCAGTTCGCGGTGCTGTTCGACCGGATGTTCCGCTTTCCCGTCACGGGCGAGCGCGTGCGCAACTACGACGGCCTCGGCGGCCAGCTCCTCTTCGCGTACCTCCACAAGCACGACGTGGTCCGCTGGACCGACAACACCCTGAAGATCGACTGGGACCGCGCCCCGCAGGTCACCAACCAGCTCTGCGGCGAGATCGAGAAGCTCTACCGCGACGGCATCGACCGGCCCAAGCTGGTGCACTGGTTCGCCGCGTACGACCTGGTCGCCACCTATCTCGCCCCGCACCCCGGCTCCCGCTGGGCCAAGGGTCCGGACGCCCTGGACCTGACCCAGCCGCCACGCAAGCTCGTCGACGACGTGCTTCCGGACGAGTTTCCCCTGAGCATGTTCTATGAGGCGCTTTCCAAGAAGCTGAAGCACGTGATCGCCGCCACCAAGGGGATCACGGCGACGGATGCCGAGCGGGCAGCTGCGTGAACGCGCGTTCTGAGGAGTCGGTGGCCATGAACGGAACAGACAGGAACGAGGGCAGCGGTGTGCTCGAGGGTGCGGTGATCGCGGTGGCCGGAGCGGCGGGGCCCGCCGGCCGGGCCACACTGCTGAGGCTCGCCGAGGCGGGCGCGACCGTGGTGGCGTCCGACTCCCATCCGGAACGGCTCGCCGAGGCGGTCGACGCCGCGCGGTACGCGCACGGTGGAGCGACCGTCACGGGAGACACCGTCGATCTGCTCGACGTGGGTGCCGCGCGTGAGTGGGTGGACAAGACGGAGAAGGAGTTCGGCCGGATCGACGGCCTCGTCCATCTCGTCGGGGGCTGGCGCGGCAGCGCGACCTTCGCCGAGACGTCGCTCGCCGACTGGGACTTCCTCGAGAAGCTGCTGATCCGTACGGTCCAGTCGACTTCTCTCGCGTTCCAGGACGTCCTGCAGCGCAGTGACCGCGGCCGCTACGTCCTGGTGAGCGCGGCAGGAGCCAGCAAGCCCACGGAGGGCAACGCGGCCTACGCCGCAGCCAAGGCCGCGGCAGAGGCCTGGACGCTCGCTCTGGGCGACGCCTTCCGCAAGGCGGGGGGCGACGACGGTCCGACCTCGGCTGCTGCGATCCTGGTCGTCAAGGCACTGGTGCACGACGCGATGCGCGCCGAGCGCCCGAATGCGAAGTTTGCGGGCTTCACCGATGTCAAGGAGCTGGCCGAGGCCATCGCCGGCGTCTGGGACATGCCCGCCGGAGAAGTGAACGGAAAGCGTCTGTGGCTGACCCCGCAACCGTAAGGACCGATGCGCGACGTCACCACGATCCGCATGTACGCGGTTTCGCCAGTGACAACTACGCGGGCGCGCACCCGGAGATCCTCGCCGCCCTTGCCCTCGCCAACGGCGGCCATCAGGTCGCCTACGGCGAGGACGACTACACCGGGCACCTCCAGCGGGTCATCCACAGCCACTTCGGCCCGACCGCCGAGGCCTTCCCGGTGTTCAACGGCACCGGAGCCAACGTCGTCGCGCTCCAGGCCATGACCGACCGCTGGGGCGCGGTGATCTGCGCCGAATCCGCCCACATCAACGTCGACGAGGGCGGAGCGCCGGAGCGGATGGGCGGACTGAAGCTGCTCACCGTCCCGACCCCGGACGGCAAACTGACGCCGGAGCTCATCGACCGCCAGGCCTACGGCTGGGACGACGAGCACCGGGCGATGCCACAGGTCGTGTCGATCACCCAGAACACCGAGCTCGGTACGGTCTACACACCGGCCGAGATCCGGGCCATCTGCGATCACGCCCACGAGCGGGGCATGAAGGTCCACCTCGACGGAGCCCGGATAGCCAACGCCGCCGCGTCGCTGGACGTGCCGATGCGTACGTTCACCAACGCGGTCGGCGTCGACGTCCTCTCCTTCGGGGGCACGAAGAACGGCGCTCTCTTCGGCGAGGCTGTCATCGTCCTTGACCCGGACTCCGTCCGTGCGATGAAGCACCTGCGCAAGCTGTCGATGCAGCTGGCCTCCAAGATGCGCTTCGTCTCCGTCCAGCTCGAGGCGCTGCTCGCCCGTGACCTCTGGCTGCGCAACGCCCGGCACTCCAACGCCATGGCGCAGCGCCTCGCCGAGGGGGTCCGCTCGGTGGACGGCGTGGAGATCCTCTATCCCGTCCAGGCCAACGCCGTCTTCGCCCGCCTGCCGCACGACGTGAGCGAACGGCTGCAGAAGCGCTTCCGCTTCTACTTCTGGGACGAGAAGGCCGGAGACGTCCGCTGGATGTGTGCCTTCGACACCCGGGAAGAGGACGTCGACGCCTTCGTGCTCGCGCTCAAGGACGAGATGTCGAAGTAGTCGTGGGGGATGCGGCCGACCGGAGCGCCCGGTCGGCCGCATCGCTGTGCCCGGCGGGCGCACGCGCAAGTCCAGTGGATTGGGCTGTCCAGTACACTGTGCCGTACCGCGTGCGGTGGTTCCGGAACGCCCGGACCTGTGCCCGCAACGCGTCGGAGCGAGGCGGACGATGGCCCTGACGATCACGGTTACCGACGAAGTGCGCAGCCTGGCCCCGGGCTTCACCCATGTTGCCGTCGAGGCACACGGTCTGGTCAACGGGCCCAGCAACGAGGACAGTTCGGCGCTGCTGGACGATGCGACCCGCAGGCTGGTCGAGCGGCTCGGCGGCCGGGCGCCGCACGAGGACCCGCACATCGCCGCCTGGCGCGAGACCTACACGTCATTCGGTGCCAAGCCCTCACGCACCCGCAACTCCGCCGAGGCGCTGGCCAGGCGCGCGCTCACCGAGGCCGGACTGCCCCGGATCAATCTGCTGGTCGACCTCTACAACGCCATCAGCGTCGCCCACCTGATCCCTGTCGGCGGCGAGGACCTGGACCGCATCGGCGGTGCCATGCGGATCGTGCGCGCGACGGGGCTGGAGCCGTTCCCCACCGTCGCCGGCGGCGAGGACGCCGTGGAACACCCCGAGCCCGGCGAGGTCGTCTGGCGCGACGACGAGGCCGTGACCTGCCGCCGCTGGAACTGGCGTCAGGGCGTGCGCACGCGTCTCACCGAGGAATCGGTGAACGCCCTCTTCCTGCTGGAGGGTCTTGCCCCCGTGACGCCCGGCGAGCTCGGGGTCGCAGCCACCGAACTCGCCGAGTCCCTCGAGAAATTGAGCCCCGGGGTACGGATCACCCTCCACGAACCGGCGTGACGATTCGCTGCTGACCGGCCGGTCAGCCGAGCTCGCGGACCTCGGCGGGCGTCGGAGCCGTACCGCCGAGGTGCGCCGGAACCCACCAGGTGTCGCTCGCGTCCCTGGGGCGCACCGGATAGGCGCGCTGCGCCGCTTCCAGGAGCTCCTGCACGCGCTCCCGGAGCCTACGGGTGATCGCGCCCGCGTACTGGTCGGTGGGCGCATCCAGGGGCTCGCCCACCCGGATGGTGACCGGGATGTGGCTGCGCCGGAAGTTGCGCGGGCGGCCCTTGGTCCACAGCCGCTGCGTGCCCCACAGCGCCATCGGGATCAGCGGCACGCCGGCCTCCTGGGCCAGCCGCGCGGCACCCGACTTGAAGCTCTTCAGGGTGAAGGACTGGGAGATCGTCGCCTCGGGGAACACACCGACGATCTCGCCGGACCGCAACGAGGCGAGCGCGTGCGCGTAGGCGTCCTCGCCCTGGTTGCGGTCGACGGGGATGTGCTTCATACCGCGCATCAGCGGGCCGGAGACCTTGTGCCGGAAGACCGATTCCTTCGCCATGAAGCGGACGAGCCGCTTCTGCGGGAGGGCGCCGAGTCCGGTGAAGATGAAGTCCAGATAGCTGATGTGGTTGCTGACCAGTACGGCGCCACCGGTCTTCGGGATGTGCTCCGAACCCTGGGTGTCGATCTTCAGGTCGAGCGCCTTGAACAGCGTACGAGCGGCGCCGACGACCGGCCGATAGACGAGTTCTGCCATCTGGATGAAGACCCTTCTTCAGTGCCTGGGGTGGGTTCTCCCGGCGGAAGTTACGCAGCCGTAGGTAATCGGCATTGTGGCGATCGTGCCCCATGCGCGACGCCGTGGCCAGCCCCAAAGGGCCCGGCGCGCGAGATTCTCGTCACGTGAAACCTCCGGGAATGTAATGGGGCCATAGGGTGCTGACCCTTTGCGCAGAGCTCTGAGAAGGAGGACGCGGATGGACGGGCAGACGGCTGCCGAGACCCTGGACGCTGCCCAACTCGGCGCGGAACTGGGGGATCGAGCGACCCTCGTGCAGTTCTCCAGCGCCTTCTGTCAGCCCTGCAGGGCCACTCGGCGCACGCTGGCCGAGGTCGCGGGGATGGTCGACGGCGTGGCGCACATCGAGATCGACGCCGAGGCGCATCTCACGCTCGTACGCAGACTCGGCATCGGTCGCACGCCCACCGTCCTCGTGCTCGACGCGGCGGGCAGGATCGTCCGGCGGGCCGCGGGGCAGCCGAGGACGGCCGACGTCGTCGCGGCGCTGGGGCGGGCGTTGTGACGGACCGTGATGCATCTCCCACATGGCGGGACACGCTTGACTGCACACACCACGTATCGGAAGTCTGACGGCATGCCGCCAGCACTCCTTCTCTACGGCCGGGTCCACGTCGACCTCGTACGCCATGCCAGTGCGCGCTGTCCGGGTGCCTGAGAACCCACGGCCCCCGTACATCCCCTCGCAGAAGGACATCCCATGACGGCCTCGCCCGATCTCGCCGCCCCCCGGACGGCCTCGCCCGAACTTCTCCGTTCTGTCTTCCGGCAGCATGCCGCCGGTGTCGCCGTGATCACCGCGGCCGGCAAGCGCCCGGTCGGCTTCACGGCCACCTCGCTCAACTCCGTCGCCGCCGAGCCGCCCCTCATCTCCTTCGGTGTGGGCACCGCGTCCTCCAGTTGGCCCGTGGTGGCCGAGGCCGAGCACATCGGCGTGCACATACTCGGCGAGGAACAGCGGGAGCTGGCCGCCGCGTTCGCGCGCAGCGGCGCCGACCGGTTCGGCCCGTCCACCGGCTGGCGCAGTGGGCCGGAAGGCGTGCCCCTGCTCGACGGTGTGGTCGCCTGGCTCGTGTGCCGAGTGGTGGCCCGGATTCCGGCCGGGGATCATCGCGTGGTGATCGCTCAGGCGGTGGCCGGGGATCCCTCCGGAGGTGGCCGCCCGCTGGTCTACCACCAGGGCCGATTCACCGCTCTGCGAGACTGAGGACCCGCATGCGGCACATGAGCGGACCGCGTTGGCAACGTCACAGTTCCAAGCGCTTGCTTATGGGCAGATCAATGGGTGTACTGACGAGTAATATTTCCACCGGAGCATCGGTCGCCCTGACCGGAAACCGCCCCATAAGGCGCCTATGCTGCGTGCAACAAGGCAGCCCAGAAAAGACGATGCAGTAGGAGAGCCGGCGTGAGCTTGAGGATCGTTGTCTGTGTGAAGTACGTGCCCGACGCCACCGGCGACCGGCACTTCGCCGATGACCTGACCCTGGACCGTGACGACGTCGACGGTCTGCTGTCGGAGCTGGACGAGTACGCGGTCGAGCAGGCACTGCAGATCGCCGACGAGGCGGACGACGCGGAGATCACCGTGCTGACGGTGGGCCCCGAGGACGCCAAGGACGCGCTGCGCAAGGCGCTGTCGATGGGCGCCGACAAGGCCGTCCACGTCGAGGACGACGACCTGCACGGCACCGACGTCATCGGCACCTCGCTGGTGCTCGCCAAGGCCATCGAGAAGACCGGCTACGACCTGGTCATCTGCGGCATGGCGTCGACGGACGGCACCATGGGTGTGCTCCCGGCGCTGCTCGCCGAGCGGCTCTCCGTCCCGCAGGTCACCCTGCTCTCCGAGGTCTCGGTCGAGGACGGCACGGTCAAGGGCCGCCGCGACGGCGACTCCGCGTCCGAGCAGCTGGAGGCTTCCCTGCCGGCCGTGGTCTCGGTGACCGACCAGTCGGGTGAGGCCCGCTACCCGTCGTTCAAGGGCATCATGGCGGCGAAGAAGAAGCCGGTTGTGTCCCTGGACCTCGAGGACCTGGAGATCGAGGCGGACGAGGTCGGCCTGGGCGGCTCCTGGAGCGCGGTGGACTCCGCGGCCGAGCGTCCGGCCCGCACCGCGGGAACGATCGTCAAGGACGAGGGCGAGGGCGGCAAGCAGCTGGCCGAGTTCCTTGCGGGCCAGAAGTTCATCTGAGCCCCGGCCGTTCCCCCTTCACCGCCCCCGCCTACTTCGCACGCAGGAGATTGAAGTCCCATGGCTGAAGTTCTCGTCTATGTCGACCACGTGGACGGTGCCGTCCGCAAGCCCACTCTGGAGCTGCTGACGCTCGCCCGCCGCATCGGCGAGCCCGTCGCCGTCGCGCTGGGCAACGGTGCCGCGGACACCGCCGGTGTCCTCGCCGAGCACGGCGCGGTCAAGGTCCTCACCGCCGACGCCCCGGAGTTCGCCGACTACCTCGTCGTACCGAAGGTGGACGCGCTGCAGGCCGCCTACGACGCGGTCTCCCCGGCCGCCGTGCTGCTGCCCTCCTCCGCGGAGACCAAGGAGATCGCGGCCCGCCTCGCGGTCCGTATCGGCTCCGGCATCATCACCGACGCCGTCGACCTGGAGTCCGGCGACCAGGGTCCGGTCGCGACGCAGTCCGCGTTCGCCGCCTCGTACACCACCAAGTCCCGTGTCTCCAAGGGCACTCCGGTCATCACGGTCAAGCCGAATTCGGCCCCCGTCGAGGCCGCTGCCGCCGCGGGCACCGTCGAGGCCCTCGCCGTCTCCTTCTCCGCGACCGCCACCGGCACCAAGGTCCTCTCCCGCACCCCGCGCGAGTCGACCGGCCGCCCCGAGCTGACCGAGGCCGCGATCGTCGTCTCCGGCGGCCGTGGGGTCAACGGCGCCGAGAACTTCGCGATCATCGAGGCGCTCGCCGACTCGCTCGGTGCCGCAGTCGGCGCCTCCCGCGCCGCGGTCGACGCCGGCTGGTACCCGCACACCAACCAGGTCGGCCAGACCGGCAAGTCGGTCTCCCCGCAGCTCTACATCGCCTCGGGCATCTCCGGCGCGATCCAGCACCGGGCCGGCATGCAGACCTCGAAGACGATCGTCGCGATCAACAAGGACGCCGAGGCTCCGATCTTCGACCTGGTCGACTACGGCGTCGTCGGCGACCTGTTCGCCGTAGTCCCGCAGCTGACCGACGAGGTCAAGACCCGCAAGGGCTGACCCGCGAGAAGCAGTACCTGTGCGACGGTCCGGGGCCGCGCGGTGTTCCTCGCCGCGCGGCCCCGGACCGTTTCCGATCACCATTGACGCAAGGGCAGGCGGACTTATAACTTCACTATGCGGATGAGTGTTTCCGGGAAGCGGAAATTGCGAGAGTGCGGAGGGTACGGTCATGGGTCAGCAGGAGAAGGTGGCGACGAGCCTCGCCGACGCGGTGGGTGAGGAGATCAGTGCCTCCCTCGCGGCGGTGGACGCCGAACTCGCCCGCCGCTACCCGGGAGACCCGGGCACGCGCCAGCCGGTGCACACCGTGTACGTCCCCGCCGACACCTTCACCGCCGGCACCATCCGGTCCTGGGGCGACCAGGCGCTGATGGCCCTCGACGAACACGCCCCCGACGCGGCCGCGCTCGCCGCGGTCCTGGGCATCCCGCAGGAGCTCGCGGAGCCCGTCCACGACCGCGTACGCGCCAAGCTGGAGCGCGAGCCCGTGGAGGACCTGCGCATCGACTTCGAGGACGGCTACGGGCCCCGCCCGGACGCGGAGGAGGACGAGGCCGCCGCCCGCGTGGCCCGGCTGGTGTCCGAGGCGTACAGGGACGGGACCGCCGCCCCGTACATGGGCATCCGCATGAAGTGCATGGAAGCCGGGGTGCGCGACCGCGGCATCCGCACCACGGACATCTTCCTCACCGGTCTGATGCGGGCCGGAGGCCTCCCCGAGGGGCTCGTGCTGACGCTGCCCAAGGTGACGTACCCCGAACAGGTCACGGCCTTCGTCCGCCTGCTCGAGGCCTTCGAGCAGGCTCACGGGCTGCCCGCGGGCCGCCTCGGGTTCGAGATCCAGATCGAGACGAGCCAGTCCATCCTCGCCGCGGACGGCACCGCGGCCGTGGCCCGCATGATCGACGCCGCGCGGGGCCGAGCGACGGGCCTGCACTACGGCACCTTCGACTACAGCGCCTGCGTCGGGGTCAGCCCCGCCTACCAGGCGAGCGACCACCCGGCCGCCGATCATGCCAAGGCCGTCATGCAGGTGGCCGCCGCGGGAACCGGCGTGCGCGTGTGCGACGGCTCCACGAATGTGCTCCCCGTCGGCCCCGCCCACCAGGTCCACGAGGCATGGCGCCTCCACTACGGCCTCACCCGGCGCGCTCTGGCCCGCGCCTACTATCAGGGCTGGGACATGCACCCGGGTCACCTGCCGACCCGCTACGCGGCCGTGTACGCCTTCTACCGGGAGGGTCTCGCACAGGCCGCGTCCCGCCTCGCCGCGTATGTCGCCAAGGCGGCCGGCGACGTCATGGACGAGCCGGCCACCGCCAAGGCACTCAGCGGCTATCTGCTGCGCGGCGTCGACTGCGGCGCCCTGGACACCGCGGAGGTGGCCCGGCTCACCGGCCTCACCCGCGCGGACCTGGACGCCTTCGCCTCTCCCCGGCGCGGCGGGCTGACGGTCACGACGCCGTAGCCGAGCGCGCCGTACGCATGTTTCAGGCGGGCGGCAGTTCGCCCGAGCCGCGGGGGATGAGCCTCGTCGGGAGCTCCACCCGCACCGGGGGGTGGTCGGCTCCGTCGAGGCGGCGGAAGAGGTGCTCCGCGGCGGTGCGGCCCACCGCCGCGGCGTCCTGGGAGATCACCGTGATGCCGAGCAGGTCGGCGAGCTCGATGTCGTCGAAGCCGACCAGGGCGATCCGGCGTTCGTACTCTGCGAGGACGCGCACGGCGGTGACCGTCACGCGGTTGTTGCCCGCGAAGAGGGCGGTGACCGGTTCGGGACCCGAGAGCATGGTCCGGGCCGCTGCCCCGACCCGCTCCGGATCGGTGGATCCGAGGGAGACCCACGAGTCCTCGACCGTGATTCCGGCGTCGGTCATGGCCGCGTGGTAACCGCGCAGCCGCTCCGTCGCGGTGTGGATGCGCGGCTGGTCTCCGATGAAGCCGATCCGGCGATGGCCGTGCGCGAGTAGGTGGCCGACGCCTTCGCGCGCGCCGCCGAAGCTGTCCGAGAGGACCATGTCGGCATCGACCCGCCCCGCAGGGCGGTCCACGAACACGGTGGCGATACCCGCCTGTATCTCGGGCTCCAGGTAGCGGTGGTCGTCACCGGCCGGAATCACGATGAGGCCGTCGACGCGACGTGCGCAGAGCGCGAGCACGAGCTCCTGCTCGCGCTCCGGGTCCTCGGCGCTGGAGCCGTTGATCAGCAGCGCACCGTGGGCGCGCGCCACTTCCTCCACCGCGCGGCTCAGGGGGCCGTAGAACGGGTCGGCGAGATCCTCCAGGACGAGGCCGATGGAGGCCGTGCGGCCCTTGCGCAGCACCCGCGCGCTGTCGTTGCGGCGGAAGCCGAGGGCCTCGATCGCCTCCTGGACGCGGCGCTCCGTGTCGGGGGTGACGCCGGGTTCGCTGTTCACCACCCGGGATACCGTCTTGAGGCCCACTCCGGCACGGGCCGCCACGTCCTTCATCGTGGGCCGGTTGCCGTAGCGGGACTCGGAATGACGGGTGGTCTCGGCCACGGTGCGCTGTCCTGTCGTCGGGTGCGGGAGGTTCCGGCGGCGCCCCACGGGCGGTGCTGGGGAGGGCTCGGAGCCTGTGGCGTCGAGCATAGGCCCTGGACAACGTTGTCAACAGAATGGAGACTATGCAGACCACGTACGGAAGTCGCAGGTCCGCACCTTCGCCCGCTCCTCACCCATCCGGAGAGACCACACCGATGCATACCGACCTCGTCGCAGCGCTCGACATCGGCGGCACCAAGATCGCCGGCGCGTTGGTGGACGGCGGCGGAACCCTTCTCCTGCGGGCGCAGCGGCCGACACCCGCACGTGAGGACGCCGAGACGGTCATGGGTGCGGTGAGCGAGGTCCTGTCCGAGCTCAGGGCCTCCACGCTGTGGAACAGGGTGAGCGCGGCCGGCATCGGCAGCGCAGGGCCGGTCGACGCCTCGGCCGGCACGGTCAGCCCCGTCAACGTGCCGGCCTGGCGGGGTTTCCCGCTGGTGGAGCGGGTCGGTGCGGAAACGGGCGGACTCGCCGTCGCGCTGGTCGGCGACGGCGTCGCGATGACTGCGGCCGAGCACTGGCTGGGGGCGGCCCGCGGCTACGACAACGCGCTCTGCATGGTCGTCTCCACGGGCGTCGGTGGCGGCCTCGTGCTCGGCGGAAGACTGCACCCGGGCCCCTCGGGCAACGCCGGACACATCGGTCACATCAGCGTCGACCTGGACGGCGACCTCTGCCCGTGCGGTGCGCGCGGCTGTGTCGAACGCCTCGCCAGCGGACCGAACATCGCGCGCCGCGCCCTGGAGAACGGCTGGCTCCCCGGCCCGGACGGCGATGTCACGGCAGCAGCGGTGGCCGCCGCCGCGCGGGCCGGTGACCCGGTCGCCGTCGCCTCGTACGAGCGGGCCGCCCAGGCGCTGGCCGCCGGAATCGCCGCCACCGCCACGCTGGCCGAGATCGACATCGCGGTGATCGGCGGGGGAGTGGCCGGCGCGGGTGAGGTGCTCTTCGCGCCGCTGCGCCGGTACCTGCGCGACTACGCCACTCTGTCCTTCGTCCGGCAACTGACGGTCGCCCCAGCGGTGATGGGCACCGACGCAGGACTGGTGGGCGCGGCAGCCGCCGCGTCTGCGGTCCGTCCCGCAGGAGCGAACGGGGTACGGGCCGTCGCCGCCCCGTAGCGGCCTCCCGGGCCGGGCGCCCCGCGCCGGGCTCAACGGCCCCGGTCGGTCGCCTGCTGCGGAACGACCACCAGGAACGCGTCCTGCTCCAGGTCCATCACGACCTCGGCGGCCATGCCCTCGCAGCGTCGGGCGGCCGCGAACTCCTCGGCGGGCAAGCTGCCCCGTGGTCCCCCCGCGGGAAACCGCTCAAGTACCGTACGGCGCACCGCGCACCCCCTCGTCGTTGCTGTGCTGACCGCTCCAACGACGTCCGGCCGCCCGCCGTTACGGTCGCGCCGGCGGCTGGGCTCGTACAGATGGGACGCCCTCCGACAGCCGCCGGTTGCCGACTCCGTGCAACAGCGTCGCCCGGGCGGGTTTCCGCAGCGGGGTGTTGCGGGCAAGCCACAGAGGGCTACGGAAGAGGGGGACCCGTGATCGTCTGGATCAACGGTGCGTTCAGTGCGGGCAAAACGAGCGCCGCGTGCGAACTGATCGATCTGATCCCGAACAGCACCTTCTACGACCCCGAACTGATCGGCGGGGGACTGCGCCACCTGCTGCCCCAGAAAAAGCTCGCCGAAGTGACCGATTACCAGGACCTGGCGATATGGCGGCGTCTGGTGGTCGACACGGCCGCCGCTCTGCTCGCCGAGCTCTCCGGGGTGCTCGTGGTGCCCATGACACTGCTGAGACAGGAGTACCGCGACGAGATCTTCGGTGGACTTGCCGCCCGGCGCATCCCGGTGCGTCATGTACTGCTCTCACCTGAGGAAACGATCCTGCGGAGACGGATCGCCGGCCGGGAGGAGTTCGCGGACGATCCCGAGCACAGCGAGAGGATCCGGCAGTGGGCCTACGAACACATCGAGCCCTACCGGGCGGCGCTCGAGTGGATCACCGCGGACGCCCACACGATCGACACCAGCGCCCTCACCCCGTACGAGACGGCCGAACGGATAGCCGAGGCCGTACGCACCGGGGACGCCCGTGAGTGCGAGATCGTGCAGACCCCCGAACCGCGTGCGGAAACCGTCGCCTCCGGGGTCCTGCTCTTCGACGAACAGGACCGGTTCCTGCTCGTCGACCCGACCTACAAGCCGGGCTGGGAGTTCCCCGGTGGGGTGGTGGAGCAGGGCGAGGCTCCGGCGGAGGCCGGGATACGGGAAGTCGCCGAGGAGCTCGGGCTCCGCCTCGGCACCGTACCCAGACTCCTGGTGATCGACTGGGAGGCGCCCAGACCCCCCGGATACGGGGGGCTGCGCTTCCTGTTCGACGGCGGGCGCCTGAGCGGCGAGGACGCCGCGCAGCTCCTGCTGCCCGGTTCGGAACTGCGCGGCTGGCGTTTCGTCACCGAGGAGGAAGCGGCCGTCATGCTCCCGCCCACCCGCTTCGAGCGGCTGCGCTGGGCGCTGAGGGCCCGCGAACGGTCGACCGTGCTCAACCTGGAGGCCGGTGTGCCGGTGGGCTGAGATGCCTCTCGGCCCACCGGCACCGTCACCGTTCGGGAGGCCGTCGCCCGGAATCCGCTCCGGGCGACGGGTGCTCGAAGGCGCGCTCCCTCAGGCCTTCTTCGACTCCGCGTAGTTGCGCAGGAACAGCGCCTCGGCGACGGAGAGGCGCTCGAGCTCCTGAGGGGACACGCTCTCGTTCACCGCGTGGATCCGGGCCTCGGGTTCGCTCAGCCCGATCAGCAGGATCTCTGCCTCGGGGTACAGCCCGGCCAGGGTGTTGCAGAGCGGGATCGAGCCGCCCATGCCGGACGACTGCATCTCCTCGCCGGGGTAGGCGGCCCGCATGGCCTCCGCCATGGAGGTGTACGCCGGGCTGGTGATGTCGGCGCGGAACGCCTGGCCCTGGCCGACCAGTTCGACGGAGACCCGCGCGCCCCACGGGGCGTGCGACTCGAGATGGGCGGTCAGCAGCTTCGTCGCCTCCGCGGCGTCCTGGCCCGGGGGCACCCGCAGGCTGACCTGAGCCCGGGCGCTCGCCTGCAGCGACGGTGTGGCACCCACCACCGGCGGGCAGTCGATGCCGATGACGGTCACCGCGGGCCGCGCCCAGATCCGGTCGGCGACCGAACCGGTGCCGATCAGTTCCACGCCGTCGAGCACCTTGGCGTCCTTGCGGAACTCATCCTCCGGGTACTGCAGTCCGTCCCATTCGGCGTCCGACGTCAGCCCGTCGACCGTCGTCGTGCCGTCCTCGGCGCGCAGCGAGGCCAGAAGCTGGATCAACGCGGCCAGCGCGTCCGGGGCCGCGCCGCCGAACTGCCCGGAGTGCAGGTTCCCTTCGAGGGTGTCCACCTGCACCCGCAGCATGGTCATACCCCGCAGCGTCGAGGTGACGGTGGGCAGACCGACCCGGAAGTTCCCGGTGTCACCGATGACGATCGTGTCGGCGGCGAGCAGTTCCGGGTGCGCCTCGGCGTACTGTTCGAGGCCTCCCGTCCCCTGCTCCTCCGAGCCCTCCGCGATCACCTTGACGGAGACCGGCACGCCCCCGTTCGCCTTGAGGGCGCGCAGCGCGAGCAGATGCATGATGAAGCCGCCCTTGCAGTCCGCGGCGCCCCGGCCGAACCAGCGGCCGTCACGTTCGGTCAGCTCGAACGGAGGGGAGATCCAGGCGGACTCGTCCAGCGGCGGCTGGACGTCGTAGTGCGCGTAGAGCAGCACGGTCGGCGCGCCGGCCGGTCCGGGCAGGAAGCCGTACACGGAGCGGGTTCCGTCCGGGGTGTCGAGCAGGGCGACGTCCTGGAAGTCCTCGGCCCGCAGCGCGTCGGCGACCCAGTCGGCCGCCGCGTCGCACTCACTCTTCGGGAACTGTGCGGGATCCGCCACCGACCGGAAAGCCACCAGCTCGGTCAGCTCCGCCTTCGCGCGGGGCATCAGTGAGGCAACGGTCTCGGAAATCGGACGGGCGGTCATGGGCACGCTCCTGGTGGGTACGACGTTAGGTCTGTGGCGCGGTGTGTACGCCACGGTGGGCGACGCCGGGGTCGCGACGTTGCGTGTACGACGAAATCATGGCTGATCCTCCCACAGCGGGGCGCGGCCGCAACGCGCCGTAGGATGCCGTGAGCAGCTGGGGCCACTGGTCGGGATCGGGAGCAGAAGCACATCGTGAGCAGCGAGAACGCAGACGCCGGACGTGAGCCGGAAGAGTCGTCGTCGGTATGGGACGTCGTCGTGGTCGGTGCGGGTCCGGCCGGGGCTTCCGCGGCGTATGCGGCAGCCGTCGCAGGCCGTCGGGTGCTGTTGCTGGAGAAGGCGGAGATTCCCCGCTACAAGACGTGCGGCGGCGGAATCATCGGATTCTCCCGGGATGCCCTGCCCCCGGGGTTCGAACTGCCCCTGAGGGACCGTGTGTACGCGGTGACCTTCTCGCTCAACGGGAAGCTGTCGCGCACCCGCAGGTCCAAGCGCATGCTCTTCGGGCTGATCAACCGTCCGGAGTTCGACGCCGGTCTGGTGGAGGAGGCGCAGAAGGCGGGCGCCGAGCTGCGCACCGGTACGGCGGTGACGCGGGTGGAGCAGCACGGCCCCGCGGTGCCCGACCGGCGTACGGTCGCCGTGGTGCTGTCCGACGGGGAGACAGTTCTCGCGCGGGCGGTCGTCGGTGCGGACGGCAGTGCCGGCCGCATAGGAGCGCACGTCGGGGTGAAGCTCGACCAGGTGGACCTCGGCCTCGAGGCGGAGATCCCGGTTCCGGAGACGGTCGCGGAGGACTGGGCGGGGCGGGTGCTCATCGACTGGGGCCCGATGCCGGGAAGTTACGGCTGGGTCTTCCCGAAGGGCGACACGCTGACAGTCGGGGTGATCTCGGCGCGCGGCGACGGCGCGGGGACCAAGCGGTATCTGGAGGACTTCATCGGGCGGCTGGGGCTTGCCGGGTTCGAGCCGAAGATCTCCTCCGGTCACCTGACCCGCTGCCGCAGCGACGATTCGCCTCTCTCCCGCGGCAGGGTGGTGGTCTGCGGCGACGCGGCCGGGCTGCTCGAACCGTGGACCAGGGAAGGTATTTCGTTCGCCCTTCGGTCCGGACGGCTCGCCGGTGAGTGGGCGGTACGGATCGCCGAGGCGCACGACGCTGTCGATGCACGGCGCCAGGCCCTGAACTACGCGTTCGCGATCAAGGCGGGTCTGGGCGTCGAGATGGGGGTCGGCCGACGCATGCTCAAGCTGTTCGAGCGGCGCCCGGGAGTTCTCCACGCGGTGCTGACCGGATTCCGCCCGGCCTGGACCGCGTTCGCCGGGGTCGCCCGGGGGACGACGTCGCTGGCCGAGCTGGTGCGCTCGCACCCGATGGCACAGCGGGCGCTGTCGGCGATGGACCGCAGGGAGCTCCGGGAGCAGGCGTCGGTCTCCGAGGATTCCACGGTTCGCTGAGGCTCCCGTTCACGGGGGGCCTCGGCTCCTTGATGTCTTCCGTCGCAGGGGCGCGGCGCCTCGGCTCGCTGAGGGTGTTTCAGCCGGTCAGCCGGTCAGCCGGCAGCCGACTAGGCCCTCCGTTGCCTCGGCCCTCAGCCGCTCAGCCCTTGACCGTGATGCGGAAGACCGGGTGGTCGGGGGCGATACGGCGCAGCTCCTCGGCGGACGAGTCCGGGCCGACGCCGTTGAAGAACACGCCGACCTCCGCCTTCCAGCGCTTGAGGTAGGCGCGCAGCAGGTCGGGCTTCTCGTCGTCAGGAACCTCGGTGGCGGTGAACGCCGTGCTCTTCTTCCCGAGGTGGAGCTCGCCGCCGCCCGCCGCACGCATGTTGTGCGTCCACTGGACGTGGCCGCGGGGTGCGACCAGGTACTGCTGCCCGTCCACGGTCAGGAGGTTGACCGGCGTGCGGCGCCACTCGCCGCTCTTGCGGCCACGGACCGCCAGGACGCGGGATCCCCAGACACTGATGCCGCGCCGGGTGATCCATGCGACCGTCCGGTTGAGGATGTTCACGGTGAACCAGCCGGGCTTCTGAACGTGTGCGGACATGAGATCCCCTTCGCAAACGTGAGCGCTGCTCTCTCTTGAGATCAGTGTGCACGTGATGAGTGCTCAAAGGCAAGAGCACCGCTCTCGTTGTTGGTCAGTGATCCGTTCCGTGTCAGAATGAAGCCATGAGCACCATTCGAGGAGCCAGGGAACGAGCTCGCATCGAGGTCACCGCCGCCATCAAGGACGAGGCGAGGAGACAGCTTGCCGTAGACGGCGCGGCGAAGCTCTCCCTCCGCGCCGTCGCACGCGAACTGGGCATGGTCTCCTCCGCGCTCTACCGCTACTTCCCCAGCCGCGACGATCTCCTCACCGCGCTCATCGTCGACGCGTACGGCGCGGTCGGCGAGACCGCCGAGGCGGCTCGCGCGACGCCCGGCGGCTCCACCGGACCGCACACCGCCCGCTGGACCACCGTCGCCTGTGCCGTACGGGAGTGGGCTCTTGCCCATCCCCACGAGTACGCACTGATCTACGGATCGCCCGTCCCCGGCTACACCGCCCCGCAGGACACGATCGGCCCCGCGTCGCGCGTGGGCCTGGTCCTCATCGGGCTCGTCCGCGAGGCCTTCCTCAGTGACGGTCTGGCCGTTCCGCCGCTGGCCGGCGAGCTGCGCCCCGAGGCCGAACGCATGGCTGCCGACCTGGCCCCCGACCTCCCGCCCGGCGTCGTCGCCGCGCTCGTCCCGGCGTGGGCTCAGCTCTTCGGCCTGATCTCCTTCGAGGTCTTCGGCCAGTTCAACCGGGTCGTCGAGGCGCGGGACCTGCTGTTCCGCCGCGGCGCCCACGACCTCGCCCGCTCGGTGGGCCTCCTGGACGGCCGGGCCACCGCGGCCGACCGGGCGGGCGGAGCGGCGTCCTGACGCGGTACGCCGGTGCAGGCCTGAAGGGCGGACCCCGCAGAAACACCCCGCCCGCCCGGGCGAGGTACTCCACAGGGAGTACGCGTCATCACCACGCCCGGCTGACGCCCGGCGGGGGCCCGTCCGTCTAGCGTTGCCGGTATGGACGAGCAGCGAGCGCGCAGAAGCGCGGCCCCCCGCAGGGGACCGGGCGGCCCCAGGGGCGAGGGGCCGCCGCGGTGGCTGTCCGGCGTGCGGGCACGGTACGCCGCCCGGCTGCCGTGGCCGTCGACCGTGGCGCTCGGCGTGTTCGTGATGGCGGGCACCGCCTTCGCGGCGCAGGGCCAGGACCGTCAATCGGTCGACCTCCTCGCGCGGCTGCTGCTGTCGGCAGCCGTCGGTGTACTGCTCGTGCGGCGCCGGCACCCGGTGGTGGCCGTCACCGGGACGTCGGCGGCGACACTCGTCTACCTCGGGCTGGGGTATCCCTACGGCCCGGTGTTCCTCGCCGTCGCCGTGGGCTGCTTCAGTGCGATCGTCTCGGGGCACCGCAAGGCCGCCTGGTGGTCGCTCGGCGCGTTGTGGGCGGGCCATGTGCTGATGTCGCACTGGCTGTACCGGTGGCTGCCGCCGGACGGGGACGACTCCGCCCCCTGGGGGCAGGAGGCGTTCGTCACCGCCTGGGTGGTGGCGATCGTCGCGGCCGCCGAGCTGCTGCGGGTACGTCGTGAGCAGTGGGCCGCGGCCAGGGCGGAGCGCGAGGCGGCCGAGAAGCGGCGGGCCGACGAGGAGAGGCTGCGCATGGCCCGTGAACTGCACGACGTCCTCGCCCACAGCATTTCCGTCATCAACGTCCAGGCCGGTGTCGGACTCGCGCTGCTCGACTCGGATCCGGAACAGGCCCGCACCGCTCTCACCACCATCAAGTCCGCGAGCAAGGAGGCACTGGGCGAGGTCCGTCAGGTCCTCGACAACCTCCGCGCCCCGGGCGACGCCCCCCGCGCCCCTGCCCCGGGTCTGGCCCGGCTCCCCGAACTCGTCGACCAGGCCGCTGCTGCGGGCCTCACCGTCACGGTCGAGACGGACGGGGCGCCGGGCCAGGTCCCGCCCGGCACCGATCTCGCGGCCTTCCGCATCGTGCAGGAGGCGCTCACGAACGTGGTGCGGCACTCCGGGTCGCGCAGTGCCGAGGTCCGGATCGCGTACGGGAGCGAGGGCATCCGGCTCCGTATCGACGACGAGGGACCCGCGACCGGCGGCGACGCCGGGGGCAGCGGCAACGGTCTTGTCGGTATGCGGGAGCGTGCCGCCGCGCTGGGTGGCACGATCGACGCGGGGCCACGGCCCGACGGGGGCTTCCGTGTACGGGCCCAGCTCCCGCTGCCGTCGGCCTCACGGGATCCGGCCCGACCCACGGAGGAGACATCGTGATCCGCGTACTGCTGGCCGACGACCAGCTGCTCGTCCGGGCAGGCTTCCGGGCCCTGTTGGACGCCCAGCCCGACATCGAGGTGGCGGGAGAGGCGGCCGACGGAGCGGAAGCGGTGCGCCTCGTACGCGAACTACGGCCCGACACGGTGCTCATGGACATCCGCATGCCGCATCTGGACGGCCTCGCGGCGACGCGCGCCATCACCGGCGACCCCGCGCTGCACGAGGTGAAGGTCGTCATGCTCACCACCTTCGAGCTGGACGAGTACGTGTTCGAGGCAATTCGCTCCGGGGCCTCCGGCTTTCTGGTCAAGGACACCGAACCCGAGGAACTGCTGCGCGCGGTACGGGCGGTGGTGGGCGGCGACGCCCTGCTCTCGCCCGGAGTGACGCGCCGCCTGATCGCCGAGTTCGCGGCCAGGTCCAAGGAGCCCGCGGCGGCGACCGCCCTGGACGAACTGACCGAGCGGGAACGGGAGGTGATGGCCCTCGTCGGAATCGGGCTCTCCAACGAGGAGATCGCCCGCAGGCTCGTCGTCAGTCCGCTCACCGCCAAGACGCATGTGAGCCGCGCGATGGTGAAGCTGGGCGCCCGTGACCGGGCCCAGCTCGTCGTGCTCGCCTACGAGTCGGGGCTCGTGCGGCCCGGTTGGCTCGGCTGAGCGGACGGCACGCGCTGCTCATGCGGCGCCCGCGGAAAGCGCCACAGCACGTGTACCACGCGTACGACGAACGTCAGGGAGCCGAGCGCGGCGCCGATGCGGAACAGGACGCGCTCACCCGTGGACGTCAGATCGAGGAACAGGGCAGGGAGAAAGATCCCGGCGAACGTGGCCGCGGCCACCAGGGCTCCGCTCACCAGCGCGTAGCCGATCTCGACCGTCATCGCGTCCCGGTCCGCCTGAGTGCGTCGCCCCATGTCCGAAGTGTCACAGGAGCGGTGGCCGGCGGCAAGGAGCCCCTGCGGCCACCGCCCCCGGAGTTCCATGCGCGTGCATATGATTCCGATGCAACGACCACCCGGTGCTCTGCTAGCGTGCGGACATGCCAGCGAACACGTCCGACCGGGTGCTCGTCGACGAGTGGCGGGCTCTTCTCGCGCTGCACGCCAGGACTCTCTCCGAGCTCGATCGCGCCCTTCACCAGCACGGCCTGGGAGCCAGCGACTTCGAGGTGCTGGACGTCCTCGCGGAGAGCGCGGCCGACGACGGCGGAGCCGCCTACCGGGTACAGGAACTCGCCTCCCGGGTCCATCTCAGCCAGAGTGCGCTGTCCCGGCTGGTCGCCCGGCTGGAGAAGGACGGGCTGGTCTGCCGCGGGATGTGCAGCGAGGACCGTCGCGGCGTACGGGTCGAGCTGACGGAGAAGGGCCGGACCCGCCACACGGAGGTCAGGCCGCTGCAGCGCGCGGTGCTCGCCCGGATGCTGGGCGAGCACCGCGGCTGAGCGGGACCGTCCGGTCCGGGGCGGCCGGGGCGTTCACGACCAGTTGACTCCGGAGTTCCCGGTCCACAGCGCGGCGACCTCCTTGTCCCCGCTCGCCACGAGGGACGAGAGCGGCAGCCGGTTCCACAGGGCCAGACAGAGCTCCGAGGCGGTTCCGCTCACCTCGCAGTCGGCCTGCTCCGCCTCCGCGTCGGCGCCCCGCACTGTCTGAGGGGGTTCGGCGGACAGCCGTACGGTCCACACCGCGTCCGCGTCCAGCGCACGCAGCCGCATGGTGCGGGGTGTGCCGGAACGCACCCGGCTCTTGGGGCGGGCGTGGAAGCCGGTCAGCAGTTCGTCGATGCCGTCGACGGCGTAGGGCGCCGACACCGGTGTCAGTGCCCCGCCGCGCGCCGACTCGGCGTCCACCCGGTGGATCCTGGTCTCGTGCGCCTGCCTGCGCGCCCAGAACGCCAGCGGGGACGGTGCGGGCAGGAAGGCCCAGCAGTCGAGGTCGTCGGGCGCGTTTCTCAGTGCTTCCACCAGCAGCGCGTGCCCGTCCGTGAACCAGTCGAGGAGCTCGTCGCCGTCCAGATCGGGCTCGCCGCCCTCCGGGACGTAACTCCGGTGGCCCTCGGTCACGAACGCCGTCGCCCAGCGGTGCACCATGCCGGTGTGTCTCAGCAGATCGCGCACCTGCCAGCCGGGGCAGGTCGGTACTGGTGCGTGCGGGCCCGCCTCGCCGGCGGCTCCGGCCAGCAGACGGCCTTCACCGGCGAGGGATGCGATGTGCTCGGTTATCTCCACGGCCGAGATTGTGCCAGGTGGGTCAGGCGCCCTGGGGGTGGACGGAGCGGCTCCGGCCGCCACGGCGGACCAGTCGTGCGAACCAGCCGAGGGCGCAGGCCTGCACGAGGACGGACACGATCAGCGCAAGGTAGACGAACCAGGCCGGACCGCCCGTGTCGGCGCCGGCCATGGAGCTGCCGACGAGGAAGACGAAGACCGTCGGCGCCGCGAGGAAGAACACCCAGACCCCGGCGAACGAAGCATCCTCGTGGGCCACGAACAGCGTGTCCACCGCCACGAAGACCGTGGCCGCCAGGACGAGGCCGAGGTAGATCCGTGACGCCGTGTTGCCGAATGTCAGTCGTGCCAGTGTGCGCAGCTGCCGCTTGGTCATCAACTGGTGGCTCATGTCCGCTCCCCGTGGTCGGTTGATGTCTCCATCGTGCGCCGGGGAAGCCGTCCGTGCCTGAGTACGCCTACTCATTCGCTCATGTGTGCGTTGCGCGGCGTGCGCCGAAGCCCAGCAGTGCGGCGGTCGCGGCGAGCAGCGTCACCGTCGTGAGCGCCACGGGCAGGGAGAACCAGTCGGCCAGGAAGCCGATCACCGGCGGTCCCAGCAGCATCCCGCCGTAGCCGAGCGTCGACGCGGCAGCCACTCCGCTGGGACCGGCCAGCGCGCCCGCCCGGCCGACCGCGACGGGGAAGATGTTGGCCAGGCCGAGGCCGGTCACGGCGAATCCGAGCAGGGCGAGCCAGAGCGTGGGGGCGAGGGCTCCGAGCAGCATCCCCGCCGCGGCCGTCGTCCCGCCGACCACCAGGGTGCGGGTCTGCCCGAACCGTTCGAGGAGCGTGGTGCCGGTGAGCCGGCCGATGGCCATGGTCAGGGCGAACAGGGAGTAACCGGCTGCCGCGGGTCCCGGGTTCGCGTGCAGGTCCTGCGTGAGGTGCAGCGCGCCCCACTCGGCCAGCGCGCCCTCGCCGTACGCCGTGCAGAGCGCGATGACGCCGAAGAGGATGACGATCCGGCGGGCCCGGCCGTCCATGCGCTGCGGGCGCTCCCGTGTGCCGGAGGTCCCCTTCGGGGCGGTGACGGCGGTGGCCGGGCGGTGGCGCAGCAGTACCGGGCCTGTGACGGCAGTGACGAGCAGCCCGATTCCGGCGAGGGCGAACAGGTGCGTCGAGGGCGACAGATCACCCGCGACCAGTCCGCCGAGCCCGGCGCCGGCCATGGCGCCGAGGCTGAAAGCGGCGTGGAAACTCGGCATCACCGGGCGGCGCATGGCGGTGACCAGATCGACGGCCGCGCTGTTCGCCGCCACGTTCATGCCGCCGTAAGCGGCTCCGAACAGCAACAGGACCAGCCCCAGGGCGAGGACCGAATGCGTCTGCGCGGGAAGGGCGATGCTCAGCGGGAGCAGCACGCCGCAGACCACGGTGACGGCATGGCTCCCGTATCGCCGGCAGAGCCTTCCGGTGAGCATCATGGTGATCACCGCACCCGCGGAGACTCCCAGCAGGGCGAGTCCGAGAGTGGAGGGGGAGGCTCCGGTCTGGTGCTTGATGGCCGGGATGCGGACCACCCAGCCGGCGAAGAGGAACCCGTCGAGGGCGAAGAACACGGTCAGCGCGGTACGGAGGCGGGCCGACGGGGGTGGGGCGGTGTCTCCGCCAAGTCCCCCCGGTAGGGCCGTCCGCAGTTTGTTTAGTTGCGGCACAAACTCAGCATAGGGCCGCGCGGACGCCGTACGCAACATGGCGAACCCCGTGACCGTCCGGTGAACGATGTGGGGCGTACGGGCGTCGGCGGCGGCTCCGGATCATGGGAGACTCGCCCCCATGAACGGGAAGTCGACCACCACCCGGCAGAAGTTGGAGAGAGGCCGCAGCGCCCTGGGACCCGCACTGGAGCTGGTCCACACAGGCCGCGCGCCCACGCGCGCCGTGCTGACGTCCGAACTCGGTGTCACCCGCGCCACCGCGGGAGCGGTGGCCGCGGAGCTGGAGGCGCTCGGGCTGATCCGGGTCGACTCCAGCCCCGGCTCCGCCGCCGGTTCGCAGGGCCGCCCCTCGCACCGGCTGGCCGTCAGGGACGGCGGGCCGGTCGCACTCGCCGCACAGGTCCACTCCGACGGCTTCCGTGCCGCGCTCGTCGGGCTCGGTGGCAGGATCGTCGCCACCGCACCCGGCTGCGTCGCGGTCATGGCCGATCCCGCCCAGGTCCTCGGCGAGGTCGTCGAAGCCGGTGCCCGGCTGCTCCGGGACAGCGGACTGCGCTGCGTCGGAGCAGGGCTCGCCGTACCCTCGGCCGTCGCCGAACCCGAGGGCACCGCCCTCAACCCACTGCACATCGCCTGGCCCGCGGGTGCCCCCGTCCGGGAGATCTTCACCGCCTGCGTGCGCGCGGCCGGAATCACCGGACCGGCGTTCACCGGCAACGACGTCAACCTCACCGCCCTCGCCGAGCACCGGCACGGCGCAGGACGCGGCGCCCAGCACCTGCTCTGCGTGGCCACCGGACACCGTGGCGTGGGCGGTGCGCTCGTCCTGGACGGGCGCCTGCACAGCGGGAGTTCGGGACTCGCCCTGGAAGTGGGACATCTCACGGTGAACCCCGAGGGGCGGCCCTGCCACTGCGGCGGACGCGGGTGCCTGGACGTCGAGACGGACCCCCTCGCCTTCCTCACCGCGGCGCGCCGGGAACCCGGTCCCGAGGAGTCGCTCCTCAAACAGGCCGGCGACCTGCTGCGCACGGAGTACGCCGACCCCTGCGTACGGACCGCGGCGGAGGAGCTGATCGACCGGCTCGGCCTGGGCCTTGCCGGGCTCGTCAACATCCTCAACCCCGACCGCATCATCCTCGGCGGACTGCACCGCGACCTCCTCGAGGCCGACCCCGAACGGCTCCGTGCGGTCGTCGCCGACCGCAGCCTGTGGGGGCGCAGCGGCAGCGTGCCGATCCTGTCCTGCACGCTGGCCCACAACAGCCTGGTCGGCGCCGCAGAGCTGGCCTGGCAGCCCGTGCTCGACGACCCGCTGGCCGCCCTCACCTGATCAGGGGCGGGGGCCCCGCCTCGGGGCGGCGAACGCGAAGGCGCGCGCCGGGGCCGTGACAAGGACCGAGTGCAACAGGTCCTTTCCGAGGGCCTGCTCCGGCCGGGGACGCAGCCTCCGCAGGAGGTCGGGCATCCCCGGTGTCCCGGGCACGGTCGTGTCGCCACCGAGCAGCAGCCGGCCGCCGAAGCCGGCATCGGCGAGCTCCGCGAGCTGGTCCGGCAGCCGCCAGTCCGTGGCGTGGTTGGCCCGTGAAGGGCCGTCGAACGCGAGGAACGCACCCGCCCGCGCGGCCTCGCGCTGCACCACGCCGTCGGGGAACCGTCCCAGGTGGCCGAGGGCGACCCGCCCCGGATCCACCCCCGACTCCCCGCACAGCAGGTCCAGTACGTCCAGCGCACCCGTACCCAGCTCCAGATGCACGGCGATCGGTGCGCCGGTCCGTTGATGGGCACCTGCCGCCGCCGTCATGGTGAGCCGGGCGTGGGCGTCGATGCCGTGGAACGATCCGGCCACCTTGATCGTCCTGCCCGCGCTTTCGTACCGTCGATGCCCTCGGTGAGCTCCCGGACGAACAGGGCCTCCGGCTCCGGCAGGATCCGGCCGAGCAACTCCTCGGGGTAATGGGCGGCTTGATGGAGTCCCGTGGCCGCGACGACCTGGACCCCGGTCGCACGGGAAAGTGCCACGAGGTCCCCGGGCTTCCTGCCCATCCCGTACGGAGTCCACCGGACCACCGACCGGCCCCCGAGCCCGTGGAATCCGTGCAGCGGTTCCTGTGCCCGCCCGGGGTCGTCCAGCTCCTGGCCGGGCAGCAGCGGGGTGCGGATGAAGAGGTGGTCGTGTGCGTCGCAGACACCCAGGTCTTCGGCGGGGATGTATCCGAGGACGGTGCGGACCGCGGTCACCACTGCCTGTCCCGCCCCAGCCGGTCGCGCTCCGGCGCCGACACGTGGAGCACCTCGAAGCGGTCACCGGGGGCCGCGCCGGGCTCCTCTTCCCAGAGGGTGAAGTGGAGCAGCTCCCAGCGGCGCGGATCCACGGCCAGTGCCGTGGCGACGACCCCGGGAGACGCGGCCAGCAGTCGGGCCTCCTCCAGCGCGGCCTCGACCGCCCCGGCGGGCCGGACCGTGTCCGCGACCCGCACCCGGCGGCGGACCGCGATACGGGCGGACGCGCCCGCGGCCGGCCCGTCCAGGTACGCGAGTCCCGTCCAGTGCTGCACCTCGGGGCGGCCGAAGTCATCGACGACGCCCTGGAAACCGGGGCCCCAGAGAAAGGCGTTCATGCCCTCGGGGGCCGACCACAGATACAGCGGTGCGTACTGGTTGACCGGTGACGCCGCGCCGCGTTCCCGGATCAGATACGCCTTGAGGCCGAGGCCAGGGAAGGCGTCGAGGAGGTGCCCCCTCGTCGCGACGCGTCCGCGGATGATCTCCATGTCGTAGTCGGCGGGCAGGGTGATCTCGTACTGCATGGCGTGCATCGGTAACTCCTCGGGCAGGGAACCGTCTTCGCGGCTCAGGCCGACGGGGTGCGTGCGGTGAGCAGGGAGAGCAGCCCCGTGACCGCCGAGTCGAAGGCGGCGGTCGAGCCGGAGGCGCGAGCCAGGACGTAGCCGCCCTGGACGGTCGCCACGATGGCCGCCGCGATCTCGCCCGCGACGAGACCCGGTGTGAACTCGCCCCCGTCCAGGCCCTCCTGGACGACCTCGGTGAGCCGGCCCCGCAGCCAGGCCAGTGTCTCGTCCACCGGTGCGCGCAGCTTGTCGCTCGCCACGACGTCCGGATCCATCGTCAGCCGCCCCACCGGGCAGCCCTGCAGCACCTCGCGCTCGCGCAGCAGGTAGCGGGAGATCCGCGCGTACGCCGGTCCGGGTCCGTCCAGCACGCGCCCCGCGGCTTCCCGCATCTGCGCCGCGGTGCGGTCGATGGCCGCGAGCGCCAGATCGGGCTTGCCGGCGAAGTGGTGGTACATGCTGCCCTGGCCCGCACCCGCCCGCTGCTGGATGGCCTTGGGGCTGGTGCCCACGTAGCCGCGCTCCCAGAGGAGCTCCTGGGTGGCTTCGATCAGACGGTCCGGAGTGCTCATCCCCTTACTGTACATACCAGTAGGTACAAACGGATGCGGCCGGGACCGATGCCGGGAGCAGACGCGTGGGCACCACGTACTCCCACAGTGGTACGCGCACTGCCGCCGGCCGTACGACGCCCCGGACCCCCTCCCGGAGCCAGGCTCGTGAGCGACAGAAGAACGCGCACGAACCCCCTGACCGAGGGAGCTGACCGAGATGAACACCCTTGCCCACTCCGGCGGACCCGGACCCTGGATCCTCCTCTTCCCGATCATCTGGGCGGCCGTCGTCATCGGCGTCGTCACCCTGCTGCGCCGCACCGTCCGGCGTGGCCGCCGGGGCCCGTGGCAGTCCCACGGCGTCCGCCGGGGCGGCACCGGCGAGCACTCGCCGATCGACCTCCTCGGCAGGCGGTTCGCCACAGGTGAGATCGACGAGGACGAGTACTGGCGCCGCCTCTCCGTCCTGGACGAGCCCTTCGGACGCTTTGACAAGGACGGACCGGCATGACCACCGCCGACACCACCACCGGTAGCACAGCAGCGGCCCGGGTCGCCGACGCCGTGAAGGTCTACGGCACAGGCGACTCCGAGGTCAGGGCCTGGACGGAGTGGGCGTCGGCTTCCCGGGCGGCCGCTTCACCGCGATCACGGGGCCCTCCGGCTTCGGGAAATCGACCTGATGCACTGCGCCGCCGGTCTCGACACCCTGACCGCCGGATCGGCCACCGATCTGGTCCGAAAGATCGAACAGGTACCGGGTGTCGCGGCAGCCGCTCCGAAGACCGAGGGGGAGGGGCAGCTCCTGGGAGCAGACGGCGGACCATCGGCGGGCAGGGGCCGCCCACCGTCGCCGGGAACTGGATCGCCGATCCCTAGCTCAATCCGTACCGCCTCGTGGACGGACGAGCGCCGTTTGTGCCCGGCAAGGTCGTCGTCAACCGCGGTACCGCCGAGCCGGGCGGCCTGAAGATCGGCGACACCACCGTCCTGCGCACCCCCGACCCGGTCCGTGTCACCGTCGTCGGCCTGCCCACCTTCGGCGGGGAGGACGGCATGGCCCAGGTCTCCTACATTCTCCGGGTTGGGCACGGCAGGCGGCCTGCTGCTCGGTGCTCTCCTGGGCTGGGTGCCCGTCAAGTCAAGGCGTCGGAAGGCACCGGCGACACGGTGTTCGTCTTCGCACCGCCGCCGCTGAGGCTGCTGGCCGTCGCCCTGGTCGGGCTCGCCGCGGGCGCGCTGGCCGGCTGGCGGCCGGCCCGGCGCGCCGCACGACTCGACGTGCTCCGCGCGATCGCCACGGAGTAGCGCGCACGACAGAGGAAGTGACGCCCTCGCCCCGCCCGGTCAGCCGACGACGGCCGACCGGGCCCGAGTCTGTGCCGTGTGCTCCACGAGCGTGTCCCGTCCGGAGCCGAAAGGACCGTCGGTCGTCGACCCGTACACCGGGAGAGGCGACAGTGCGATGGCGAAGGACGGGGCCGGAAGGGTGAACCAGACGACCTTGCCCGTGTCGTCGGTCGGTCGTACTCCCCAGCTCTCGCTGACCGCGGCGATCATCGCCAGTCCGCGCCCCGAAGTGGCGGACGAATCGGCATCGCACACGGTCGGCAGCCGTGGGTCGTGGTCGTGGACGGAAACCGTGAGACGGTCGAGCAGCAGCTCGATCTCGACGGTGCACGATTTGTCCGGCTGTGCATGCCGGTGGACATTGGTCAGCAGTTCGGTGACGCCGAGCGCTGCCGGGTCGATCAGAGGATCGAGATGCCAGTAGCGCAGTTGCGCCGAAATGATTCTGCGGACCTGACCGATCCGCGACGGCAGGGCCTGGAGCTCCACCGCGCAGTGCCTGCTTGGCTCGCTGATCACGGCTGCGACTCCCCGAAATAGGTCCGGAAGAAGACGAAGGAACGGATCCAGCAGTGTGGCGCGCTGCTGTTTCTGGTCTGGTCGTGCGTGGTCCGCCCTGCGGCACCCGGCGGAGCGGCTTGCGCGGTCACCGCCGGTACACCATCAGTGACGTGTCAACAGCGTGACTCAGGGGGTTGGGGTCCGCAACTCGCGGTGTCCGTACGGAACCGTTGCGTCAGGTCCGCCGCCCGCCCGCGCGGCGCAGCGCCTCCAGGAACCTGCGCACCGGAGCGGCCCCGCCGGGCCTGCGGTTGCGCTGCCCCATGGTCAGCCGGTAGCGCACCCCGTTGACCCGCGCGACGGCGGAGTCCGCCGCCAGGAACCATCGCTTGCCCGCGCTCACCGTGGTCACCGGGGCGCTGTCGATCTCCCGGCCGTTACTGGTCAGCAGCGCCAGCCGGCCGTCCTTGACGACGACCTGACCGGCCCGGGTCAGGGAACGGGTCCACCGCTCGATCCTGACTCCACTCGCACTGAACTCTGCCTCGGACATGGCGACTTCGCCCCCCCTTGTACCGGCTTCTGCTGGGAAGTCTGCCCGCATCGGGGCCTGTGCACCAGGTCGCATCAGGCCGGAACCGTGCGTTTCGGGAGAGGATCTCAGGCACCATGGGCACCTGCGGCCACGACAGGGCCAAGGAAGGGCTATGGGGTATCAAAGCGATCGTTTGCGCAGGTGGGGGGAATATCGTGATGGCGTCGGGTACCGGTGGCACGAGGAGGAGATCGCTGATGGACACCAGTGGGCACAGACGTGACGGTGAGATCGCGACGACCACGGACATCGACCGCAGCGATCCCGACTACCGTGCCTGGCTCAAGGAAGCCGTGCGCAAGGTCCAGGCGGACGCCAACCGGTCCGCGGACACCCACCTCCTGCGCTTCCCGCTGCCCGAGCAGTGGGGCATCGACCTGTACCTCAAGGACGAGTCGACGCATCCCACGGGCAGCCTCAAGCACCGGCTGGCGCGTTCGCTCTTCCTCTACGGGCTCTGCAACGGCTGGATCCGCCGCGGCAAGCCGGTCATCGAGGCGTCCAGCGGCTCGACAGCGGTCTCGGAGGCGTACTTCGCGAAGCTGATCGGTGTCTCGTTCATCGCGGTGATGCCCCGCACCACCAGTCCCGAGAAGTGTCGGCTGATCGAATTCCACGGCGGACAGTGCCACTTCGTCGACGACTCGCGGAAGCTGTACGAGGAGTCCGCGGCCCTCGCCGCCCGCACCGGCGGCCACTACATGGACCAGTTCACCTACGCCGAGCGGGCCACCGACTGGCGCGGAAACAACAACATCGCGGAATCCATCTACCAGCAGCTCAGGCTGGAGCGGTACCCGGCGCCCGCCTGGATCGTCGCCACGGCCGGAACCGGCGGTACCTCGGCGACCATCGGGCGCTACGTCCGCTACATGCAGCACGACACGAAGATCTGCGTACCCGACCCGGAGAACTCCTGTTTCTTCGACGGATGGACCCGGCACGACCCCCTGGCCACCAGCGACTGCGGTTCACGCATAGAGGGCATCGGCCGGCCCCGTATGGAGCCGAGCTTCGTACCCGGTGCCATCGACCGGATGATGAAGGTGCCGGACGCGGCGAGCATCGCGGCCGTGCGCGCACTGGAGCGGGCCATCGGCCGCAAGGCCGGCGGTTCCACCGGCACCGGACTGTGGAGCGCGTTCAAGCTCGTCGCGGAGATGGTCGGCCAGGGCAGCACCGGGAGCATCGTCACGCTGTTCTGCGACCCGGGCGAGCGCTACCTCGACAAGTACTACTCCGACAGCTGGCTGAGCGAGCAGGGCCTGGACATCGACCCGTACACGGGGACCATCGACCACTTCCTGGCCACCGGCACCTGGCCCGCCTGAGGTCAGGATCCTTCGAGCAGAGCGTCGAGCACCCGCCCGAAGACCCGGCGGCCCGCATTCGAGAGCAGCGGATCACCCCACCCGGGCAGCAGCCTCACGCGCAGATCCTCGACCCACACCACGTGCGACCCCGCGACCGTCGGCCGGACATCGATCGACGCCCTGCCCAGCACGATCCGGCCGCGCTTCTCCAGCCGGCAGATCCCGGCACGGCCGGCCACCGGCGGCGTCCACCGCACCACTTCCATCGGATCGTCGAACCCGAACGGCCCGAGACCCGTACGAGCCACGAAGACCGTCCCCACTCGCGTCGGCAGACCGGTCGGGACGGTGACCGACGTCATCGGTACGGATCCGGCGTGCGCCTCCCAGTCGGTCACCCGACGCCAGGCCTCGGCGGCGGGAAGGGGGGTGAAACGCTCGATCCGGAAGACGGCCACGGCACGATCCTAGGACGTCCGCGGCCCGTCGGATGCGGAGCGGAACCCAGGCGCCCCTGGAACGCGGCTACTGGGGTGCCGATCCGCCCGCCACGACAAGCCCCGGCAGATGCTCCTCGATCTCCTGCCGGGCGCCGTCCGGCAGCCCCGAGTCCGTGACGAAGGAGTCCACCTCGTCCAGCGTCGCGAACGAACTCAGGCCGACCGTGCCCCACTTGGTGTGATCGGCCACCACCACGACCCGGCGTGCGGCCCGCACGAAGCGGCGGTTCGTCTCGGCCTCCGCGAGGTTCGGGGTCGAGAGGCCGGCCTCCACGGAGATCCCGTGCACCCCGAGAAACAGCACATCGAAGTGGAGGGAGCCGATCGCGCGGTCCGCGACCGGCCCGACGAGGGAGTCCGAAGGCGTGCGTACCCCGCCGGTCAGCACCACGGTGGCCGCTCCGGCCCGGGGCCCACCTCCCGCCGTCGGCCGCTGGGCGTCGTGGAACACGTCGGCGACCCGCACCGAATTCGTCACCACGGTCAGGGACGGAACGTCCAGGAGGTGTCGGGCCAGCGCGAACGTGGTCGTGCCGCCGGACAGGGCGATCGCGCTGCCCGGCACGGCCATCGCCGCCGCCGCCCGCGCGATGTCCTCCTTGGCGCTGAGCTCGAGCGTCGACTTGGCCTCGAACCCTGGTTCGTGCGTACTCGCCTCGACCAGCGGCACAGCCCCGCCGTGCACCTTCTCGATGACGCCCTGGCGGGCCAGCGCGTCCAGGTCCCGGCGGATGGTCATGTCGGAGACATTCAGCCTGCGGGTCAGCTCGTTGACCCGGACCCCGCCGCGCTTGCGCACCTCGTCGAGGATGAGCGCGCGCCGCTGTTCCGCGAGCAGGTTCTGGTTCTCGCTCAACGCCGGGTCCGGTCCCTTCCCTCTGGCCGCAGGTCCGACACCGGCCTGCGGGACGCCCTCATCCTGCCACGCAGCCCTGCCGACCGTGTCACTGGGGAGATTCGGTGAGAGCGATGCGGCAGGCCCCCTCCGTCGGACATGGTGGTGACTGCGCGTCAGCCCGACGCTCCGCGCCGTGCCCCCGTCCCTTCCCCGCCGTCCGACAGGCCGGCGGACCAGAGAGCGAGCAGACGACCTTGCCCCCTGCCACCCAGGCCCCGCAGAGCACCGGGGCAGCGCTGGAACTGCTCGTCCACGGCGTCGGCGGAGCCACTCCCCAGGAGATGCTCGGCGACCCCCGTACGACCAGGATCACCGGCGACGCGACGGCCGCCATCTACCGGCGTACCGAGGACATCGAGGCCGAGCAGCACCCCGGACGTCATGGGGACGGACCCGTCGCCGAGGCCTACTGCTGGGCCAACCTCACCTCGGGCAACGGCTCCCGTGCCCTGTGGCTGCTGCTGCTCCCCTTCATGGTGGTCAACCTCGCCCACTGGATGCGGCCCACGGCACGGGGCCGCACCGCGTCGGTGCGGCTGTACGGCATGGTGGTGCGGCTCATCGCGCTCAGCCTGACCGTGCTGCTGACCGCCGCGGTCTGCGAAGTCGCCCTCGACCTGGTGGCCTGGCAGTGCGCGGGCGCACCCGAGTGCTCCGGCCGGCGGTCCTGGCTCGGCTTCCTGTCGACGGAGCAGGGCGGCTGGTGGTCCCAGCCCGGACGTCGGCTCGCGGTCGCCGCACTCGTGCCCACGGCCCTGGTCGGACTGCTCTGGTACCTGTCCAACCGCACCTGGAGCGCGTACGAATCGCAGCGACCGCTGAGCTGGGACGACCCCGGGGAGGACTCGGCACACACGCCGGAGACCTCCACGTCCGCCGCACCACCGGTCCGTCCCGCCCTCGGCCGGCCCGGGTTCTGGTACGGCCGCCGGCTGGTCGCCCGGCTGCGGGCCGCCCACACCGCCGCCGGATTCCTCACCGTCGCAGCCGCGGTGGGGGGAGCCGCAGCCCGGCACGACCGGTCCACCGACGGTCCCGTGGCCGCTGTGATCGGCGGTCTGTTCGAGGCGGCTCTCGCCGTGTGCGCGCTTGTGGTGGTCGCGGTGGTCTGCCGCCGGGGCCGCAGCGAGCGGCGCCTCGACAACACCCTCGACCGTGCCGTCACCACCCTGCTGCCGGGGGCGTCGCTCGCCCTGCTGCTCGTCGGCACGGTGTACGCCGCATGGTCCCGTCCCGCCTGGGCTTCCTCGGGCACCCTCCCCGGAGAGACCGCCTTCCGCGTCCTCGCCGTCGGACAGTGCGTTCTCGTCGTCCTGCTCGCCGTGGTGGCGCTGAGCCTGTACCACCGCATCCCCGAGCCGCGCACGACCCTCCACGGCCTCGGAGGGCCCGCCGTGGCCATGCTCGCCTGTGCGCTCGGCGGTGTGATGACCGGCGGGGTCGCCCAGCGTGTCGCCGACTGGCTCGACGGCTCCGGTACACCCGGCATGGGCGCCGGCTCGACCATAGAGGGGCCGCCCGTGCTCCTCAGCTGGCAGGCTTCCGTCATCCCTGTCCTGCTGCTGCTCCTGCTGGCCCCCCTCACCTGGCTGGCCGTCCGCACCGGTCTGCGCGCCCGTCGGCTGGGACCCGAGGTCGAGGCGGAGTACGAACAGGCGCGGCCCGACCGCGCCCGCACCCGGCGGATCGCGGGCACCAGGGCCACGGCGGCCCTCACCGACTCCGCCCCCTGGCTCGTCGCGCTGGTCTCGGGCGCCACACTGCTCCTCGGCGCCGGAGCGGTCGCCGGGTCGTGGCTCACCGGTGAGGTGCCCGGCCGGGCGATGGACGGTGCGGTTCCCCTCGTCGAATCGCTCGCCGAGGCGGCGCAGTCGACCGGCTCCTGGATGATCGGCTTCGGATTCGTCCTGTTCGTCACCTGGGGCCGCCGCGCCTACCGCGACGTGTCCGCCCGGCGCACGATCGGCATCCTCTGGGACGTCGGCACGTTCTGGCCGCGCGCCGCCCATCCCTTCGCACCGCCCTGCTACGCGGAGCGCGCCGTGCCCGACCTGTCGTCCCGGATGTCCGCCTGGACGGCGCGCACCCGGGGCCGGCTCGTCATCTCGGGCCACTCCCAGGGCAGCGTCCTGGCAGCGTCCGCGGTCTGGCAGCTGCCCGACGCGACGCGGCGCCGGGTCGCGCTCCTCACCTACGGCTCACCGATCGAGCGGCTCTACGGGCGCTGGTTCCCCGCCTACTTCGGACCGGTACCCCTGGACGGGCTGCACCGGTCCGTACACTGCTGGCGCAACCTCTGGCGTGCGACGGACCCGATCGGAGGTCCCGTCCGCATCGACGAGAGCCAGGGACCCGAGGTGGACCGTGGCCCGCTGAAGGACCCGCTGGTCTACGGCCGAACCCCTGAACACCCGCTGCCCGAACCGATTCTGGGGCACTCGGACTACCAGGCCGACCCGGTCTTCGCCGTGGAGCGGGCCGCGCTCCTGGAACGGCTCGGACCGGTGGTGCCCCACCAGGGCGGCGGGGAGACTCAGGGGAGTTCGGGAAGGTCCTCCGGATAGAGCAGAGTGAGGTCGTCCGTACTCGGCTCGGCGAGCTGGGCGACCCGGCCCGCATGCCGCTCGACCATCGACTCGAAGGTCTGGCGGGCCGTGCGGCCGTTACCGAAGGCGGGGCCCTTGGGAAGCTCTGTGAAGTACTTGAGCAGCGCTTCCCCGGCTCCGCCCGCGAGGCTGTACTCATGCTCCTCGGCCTGCTGCTCGACGATCCGCAGCAGCTCTTCGGGAACATAGTCACTGAAGGTGATGGTCCGTGAGAAACGCGACGCGACGCCCGGGTTGACGGTGAGGAAGCGCTCCATCTCGTGCGTGTACCCCGCCACGATCACGACGACGGCGTCCCGGTGGTCCTCCATCAGCTTCACCAGCGTGTCGATGGCCTCCCGACCGAAGTCCCGGCCGGAGTCCTCGGGCGACAGGGCGTACGCCTCATCGACGAACAGGACTCCGCCACGGGCCCGTTCGAACGCCTCCTGCGTGCGGATCGCGGTCGAACCGATGTGCTCGCCGACCAGGTCGACCCGGGACACCTCCACGAGATGACCGTGCTCCAGCACACCGAGCGAGGCCAGGATCTCGCCGTACAGGCGGGCCACCGTCGTCTTGCCCGTACCCGGGGACCCGGTGAACACGAGGTGCCTGCGCACCGACGCCGCCTTGAGGCCCGCGAGCCTGCGGCGCCGGCCGACCTCGATCATGTCGGTCAGGGCACGCACCTCGCGCTTGACGCTGTCCAGACCCACCAGCGCGTCCAACTCCCCGAGGACGGCGCCCGAATCGCGCACCGGCTCCGTCGGAGCGGGGGCGGCGGGCTCGGCGGCGCGTTGTCCCGGCATCGCACCGAGCAGGCCGGGCGTCGACTGGGTCGCCGTCAGGACCGGCGGGGCCGGGGCAGTGGCACCGCGCAGTCCGCTCTCGTCGCTGGTGCAGTCCTTCACCACAGGACCGCCGCCGATCCCGTCGCCCGGGGAGCCGGAGCCCTCCGCGAACTCGTACCCGCCGCGGGCGCACCGCTCGGTGCGGCAGCGGGTGAGCGTGGAGCGGCAGCCGTCCATGACATGGAAGCCGTAGCCCTCGCTCCCGGTGACGCGGCAGGTGTCGAAGGTGCCGCGGCCCTCGGCCGAGACATAGAAGCCGGCCTCGGCGGGCGAGGTGACCGTGCAGCGCTCGATCGTCGGGTCGGCGCCCTTGGTCACGATGACGCCGGTCTGGGCGGCGTCGATGGTGCAGTTGTTCAGGGTTCCGCCACTGCCGTGGTCGCGGAACCACGCTCCGGTGGACGCTTCGCGGATCCGGCAGTCGTCGAGCTGGGCGGTGGCGCCGTCGCTCACCGACACCGCCGTGTTGCGGATCTGGGACAGGTCGCTGTCCACCACGTCGGCGCGCGAACCCCGGTCCAGGACGAAGAGGGCATCGGGTACGTCGTGGACGCGGCACGAATCGAGTATCACGGTGGCGCCGTCGCTGACCCACACCGCCGGGTAGTCGCCCGTGCTGTCGTGGATCTCGCACTGGTTGGCGTCGACACGGGTACCCGGGTCCCAGACCGACAGGCCGTTGCGGCCGAACCGGCGCACGGTCGAGCGCGTCAGCGTGAGAACGGAGCGGGACCGCAGGTCGACCGCGTTCTCCGGGATGTCGTGAATGTCGCAGTCGGCGAGCGTGAGGACCGCGTCGGTGTCCAGCGTGACGCCGTCCGCGGACGTGCGGTGCACGGTGCAGTCGGTGAGTTGCGCGGAACCGCGGGCCGTGACCTGCACCCCGCTGCCCTTGATCTCGTACACCTCGCAGCCCACGGCTTCCAGACCGCTGCCCTCGCCGGTCACGCTCAGCCCCGCACCGGAGGCGTGGTGGACACGGCACCGCTCGAGCCTCGGATGCGCCCCGTCGCGGACCGAGACACCGGACTGCCCGGCCGACACGATCTCGCACTCCTCGAAGACGCCCCCGGCACCGTCGAGTACGGCGATGCCGACGCCGGCCGGGTTGTCGACGGTACAGCGGCGCACGGTGGGCCGGGCCGCCCCCCGCACCTCGATCCCGGCGGCCGACCGGGTCACGACACGCAGATCCGAAAGCTCGGGCGCGCCCTCCTCGACGAGCAGCGCCGGGGCGGCGGAATCCTGACCCTCCACATGAAGATCCTGGATCACCGCCGAGGCGCGCACCGTCAGGGGTACGCCGTCGACCGGCGCGATCCGCACGGAACCGACGGATCCCTCGGGGCCGCGCAGGGTCACCGCGCGGTCGACGACGAGGTTCTCCCGGTAGGTACCCGGGGCGATGGTGAGGACGTCACCGTCCGCTGCGGCCTCCAGGGCTGCGGTGAGGGAAGCGTATTCGCCCGTGCGGCGGCGCCATCGCGATGTGCCGGTGTGCGTCACCTGGACCGTGCCCTGTGCCATGGTGCTGCTGTGCCCCCACCTCGTGCCGTGTGCGCTGCCTCGTGCCTGTCCGCATGCCTGTGCGACGCCGGTGCCACCGGCCGCACGACAGCGCCGGGCCCGCCTGCCGAGGAGTCGGGCGGGCCGGTCCACCGTAGCGCGCGCGACGGACGCGAGTTGACGAGTCGGCTGCTCATGAGGGTCCGTAAACAGATGTAGCGTCCCGGCACTCGACCTCGCGCACCGGTGGGCTCAGCTGCCCGTCCCGGTCCGGCCCCAGTCCGGACCGGTTTCGGCCCAGGCCCGGTCGAGCCGACCGTACCGCCGTTGCATCATGCGCCATACGGCCAGTCGGCGTGTGGCTTCCACCAGACCCGCCGCGACCAGGGTCGCACCGATTCCGGCCAGGACCGCATGGGTGCGCGCCGTGGATGTGTCCATCGGGCGAATCACCGGGCGGCCCCCGTCATCCGTCCAGATCCGTATCCGCTCCCCGGGGGCGGTGACCGCGGACGCCGCGGACACTCTGCCGGTGCGGGCCGTACCGTCCGGGGCCTTCCACCGGGCCACCGCGGAGGATTGCGCGGTGCCTTCCGCCACGGCCGCCTCGGGGTCCTCGGCGAAGCGCGAGCCACCGGAGGGCCCGCGCACGACGACAGCGGTGGTGAGGTGCCGCCGCGCGTGCTGCGCGCGCACTGCCTGCTGAAGGGCTTCATCGGTGAGGGACCCGCACACCCAGCCGAGCACCGGGGCGGCGATCAGCATCAGCAGCATCGCTGCCAGTGCCCCCCATGCCTCGTGGCGGTCGGTGGGCCTGCACAGGGGATTGTGCCGCCACCGCCGGATTCCCAGGACCGCTCGCACAGTCATCCACCCCCTTCCGTATCCGTCATAGCCCGGTACGGCACTGATCACGTGCTGGGGAAGCGAAGAGAGAGCAACCTCACGCCGTCCAACGCCCGGGACGCTCCGGTGAGTTCCCGGCCGGTGCGAGGTGGTCCGACGTTCAGCCGAGGATCCGCACCGGGTCCCCGACCCGGATCACCCCGGTGCCTTCAGGGATCAGGTTCTGGCCGAAAAGGAGATCCCTGCCCACCAGACGATGGCGGGCGAGCGTACGCAGGGGCTCCTTGCCGCGCTTCGACGTCCGCTGGTCGGTCGTGGTCACGATGCAGCGGGCGCAGGGCTTCGCCACGCGGAAGGCGACCTCCCCGATGGCGATCCGGCCCCAGTCGTCCTCGGCCCACGGGGCCGTCCCGTCCACGACCACGTTCGGCCGGAAGCGGTTCATCGGCAGCGGGCCCTCTTCGGGGTGGTCACCCCGGGCCACGAGTGCGTTGAGCGCATCCAGCGAGGCACTCGAGGTGAGAAGGAGGGGGTAGCCGTCGGCGAACGAAACCGTCTCACCCGGGCGGCCGAACACCGGATCGACGGGCCTGCGGTGCGACGGCGCGTCGAGATGGACGAGCCGGACCTCCGCACCGAGGCGTGCGCCGAACCAGGCGTGCGCGGCCTCGGCCGCCTCCACCACCTCGACCTTGTCCCTGAAGAGCTCCGCGCCGACGGTGCAGACCGGCTCCGGCACGTCCACGGTCAGCGGGGCACTCCCCGGCGCCGAGACGATCACCCCGCCACCTGGCAGGGGCCTCGCGGACAGCTGGGCCATGCCGGGCTGCTGACGCTGGGTGACCACCTTGCCCCGGCCGTCGATCAGCATCCAGCGACGGTCGCCGTCGAGTCCCCATGGCTCGACGACGGCCTGCTCGGCTGCGCACGCTGCCAGCGACTTGACCGGGTGGACGTGGACAGCCCTGAGTACGGGAGAGACCATGCGTCCAGTTTGCCAGTCGTATCCGGCAGCGGGCAGGAGCGCCTGCTCAGTACCCCCGGCCCTGATACGGACGGTTGTACGGGTCCTCGTACGGGGACGGAGTCGGGGCGGGCCGGGGCGATGCCGGGCGCATCGACTCGTAACCCGTGCCGGGGCGCTGCGGCTGCTGCTGGTAGCCGCGGGGCGCCGAGGGCTGCTGCGGGATGTACGGGGCCGGCGCGTGC
Organism: Streptomyces sp. NBC_00887; assembly: GCF_045207585.1. Lineage (NCBI taxonomy): Bacteria > Bacillati > Actinomycetota > Actinomycetes > Kitasatosporales > Streptomycetaceae > Streptomyces > Streptomyces sp. NBC_00887. The sequence goes on along the minus strand of NZ_CP108788.1, from coordinate 885,009 downwards.
TGCAGGTGTGCGGGCTGCATCGGCGCGTGCTGCATGCCCGCGTTCTGGTACTGCGGCTGCGGCGCCTGCTGCGGGTAGCCGTACGACCCGCTGGACGGGGCCGCGGGCAGGGCGGGAAGCGACGACGGCAGGGCCGGCAGATAACTGTTGCCCGTGTCGTACGCGGCGGGGACTCGGATCGGTGCGATCTGAGGAGTACCCCGCTCGGCGACCAGGGAGTCGTAGATCGGGGTGTCGGGGAACGACGGCGCGGCGTAGTAGCCGCCGCCGTAGGTGGAGCGGGGGGAGGTCATGACACATAAGTTAAGCCCACGATGTGCTGGTTGGGGAGTCCGATAAGAGGGTTGTTTTACGCGTTGTGAGGGAACCGCGTTCCCCAATGCGAGCGAACTTGGCAAAAAGGGGCACCGAGCCACGCTGTGATCGTGTAAAGAGCGAGTTCACGGGGGGTTACCGGCGGGTCGCGGGGAGCAGTCTCCGCCGTACTGTGGGCTCCCCGGCGGGCCGGGGATTAGGTTGTCGTGAAACTCTCCGGGCAGCCGGACTCGTGATGGGGGCGAGCATGACCATGCAAAAGGGAACCAATGTTCCTGTGCCGGCTCAGGTCGTACAGGTCGAATTGGGCTGGCGAACCTCCCCAGGGGCGCCGGACGTGGATGCCTCGGCGCTCCTTCTCGTGTCGGGAAAGGTACGCAACGACGCGGACTTCGTCTTTTACAACCAGCCGGCCCACGCATCCGGCGCGGTGCGCCACGAGGGCAAGCGGACGGCCGGTGACGCGGTCACGGACAGCCTCGTGGTCGACTTCGCCGCGGTGGAGCCGGCGATCGACCGCGTGGTCGTCGTGGCCTCGGCGGACGGCGGCACCTTCGGCCGGGTGACAGGCCTCTACGTGCGGATCGTGGACTCGGCGAGCGGCTCCGAGATCGCGCGCTTCGAGAGCGCGGACGCGACGGTCGAGACCGCGTTCATCCTCGGCGAGCTGTACCTGCGGCAGGGCGCATGGAAGTTCCGGGCCGTAGGACAGGGGTACGACACCGGACTCGGAGGTCTGGCGACGGACTTCGGTATCTCCGTCGACGAACCGCAGCAGTCGGCACCACCTCAGCAGGCCCCCCACCCGCAGCCGGCGCAGGCGCCCCCGGCGCCCTACCGCGCACCTCAGGCCGCTCCCGCCCCGCAGGTCGCGCCTCCCGCCGCACCCCCCGTCACGCAGCCGGTGAGGCTGACCAAGGTCACCCTGACGAAGGAGGCGCCGTCCGTCTCCCTGTCGAAACAGGGCGGAACCTCCGGGGCCCTGCGCGTCAATCTCAACTGGGAAGTGCGCAAGCAGTTCAAGAGCTGGGGCGCGAAACTCGGCAGGGCCGTCGCCATGCACGCCGACCTCGATCTCGATCTCTGCGCACTCTACGAACTCACCGACGGAAGCAAGGGAGTTGTGCAGGCGCTGGGAAACGCCTTCGGTGATCTCAGCCGGCCCCCCTTTATCCACCTCGACGGTGACGACCGCACCGGCGCGCTCTCCACCGGCGAGAACCTCACAGTCAACCTCGACCACAAGGACCGGCTGCGCCGCGTTCTGATCTTCGTAACCATCTACGAAGGCGCCCGGAGTTTCGCCGATCTGCATGCCACCGTCACTCTGCAGCCACAGAACGGAGCGGCGATCGACTTCTCTCTCGACGAATGCACCGTGCCCTCCACCGTTTGCGCTCTCGCGCTGATCACCAACAACGGGGGAGAGCTCACGGTGCAGCGGGAGGCACGCTATCTCGTCCCACAGCGCGGGGTGAGCCCCCAGCGGACCATCGACGCCGCCTACGGCTGGGGAATGAACTGGACCCCCGGCCGCAAGTGACCCCCGGCCCATGGAGCCCGGCCTCCCACGGCCGGGCTCAGGGCTCAGGTGCGGCCTCGGGGCGGGCGTACGTACGCCCCTTCCAGGCCGCACCGCGTCCGCGGTAGTGCTGGACCGCCGAGTCCACCGTCATCAGGAGGTAGAGGACGGCGGTGAACGGCAGGAGCGGCGCCAGCCACAGCGACTGACGGTAGTACCCGAGCATCGGCATGTACGTCCCCGCCATCACGGCCCACGCCGCCGCCCCCGCCCACGCGGCCACCGTATCGCCCGTCAGCAGCCCGGCCGCGAGCGTCACCGGCGGTGCGACGTAGACGAGACCCAGCCCGAGAACGGTCCCGGCCAGCAGCAGCGGACTGTGCCGCAACTGCGCGTACGCACTGCGCGAAACCATCTGCCACAGATCCGCGAGCCGCGGATAGGGCCGCGCACTGTCCACCCGCTCCGCGAGCCCCAGCCAGATCCGGCCGCCGCTGCGCTGCACCGCCCGCGCCAGCGACACGTCGTCGATCACCGCCTGCCGGATGGACTCGGGGATGCGTGCCCGTTCGGCGGCCCCGGTGCGCAGCAGCACGCAGCCGCCCGCCGCGGCCGCCGTCCGGGTACCCGCCCGGTTGACCCGGCGGAAGGGGTAGAGCTGCCCGAAGAAGTAGACGAAGGCCGGCACGACGAGCCGTTCCCAGGTGCTCGTCACCCTGAGTCGTGCCATCTGCGAAACGAGATCGAAGCCGCCCGCCCCCTCGTCCCCGGCCGCGGCGACCAGCTCCCTCAAACTGTCCGGCTCGTGCGCGATGTCCGCGTCGGTCAGCAGCAGGAACTCCGGCTTCCGCTGCCGGGCCAGCGCGATTCCGTGCCTCAGGGCCCAGAGCTTGCCCGTCCAGCCGGACTCGGGCTCACCCGGCGACACCACCGTCAGCGGCAGCCCCCCGTGCTTCACCGACAGCGCACGCGCGAGCTCACCCGTGCCGTCCTCGCTGCAGTCGTCGACCAGGAAGATCTCCGTGTCCCCCGGATAGTCCTGGGCGAGCAGCGACGGGAGGCTGACAGGCAGCATCTCGGCCTCGTCCCTGGCGGGCACGACGACGGCGACCGAGGGCCAGCGCACCGGGTCGGCACGCCTGGGGAGCCGCTGGTCGGTCCGCCAGAAGAACCCCTGCCCCAGCAGCAGCCACACCCACACGACCAGCGAACCCACGGCGATCCAGGCAACGGCGCTCATCCGCCGAAGTCTGCCCCACTTCGGCGGCGCCGCAAGGGCTGTCGACTATGGTGACCGGGTGAAGATCGCACTGATGGACTCGGGAATCGGCCTGCTCGCCGCCGCTGCCGTGGTGCGCCGGATTCGGCCCGACGCCGATCTGGTGCTGTCCTCGGACCCCGGCTCGATGCCCTGGGGACCCCGTACTCCTGAGGACGTGACCGATCGCGCGCTCGCCGTGGCACGCGCGGCCGCGGCCCACCGGCCGGACGCCCTGATCGTCGCCTGCAACACCGCGTCCGTCCACGCGCTGCCGGCCCTGCGGGCCGAACTGGAACCCGGACTGCCGGTCATCGGCACGGTCCCCGCGATCAAGCCCGCCGCGGCGGGCGGCGGCACCGTCGCCATCTGGGCCACCCCGGCCACCACCGGGAGCCCCTACCAGCGCGGGCTGATCCGAGACTTCGCCCGGTCGGTGGACGTCACCGAAGTTCCCTGCCCCGGGCTGGCCGACGCCGTACAGCACGCGGACGAAGCGGGGATCGACCGTGCGGTGGCCGCTGCCGCCGCCCTCACCCCGCCCGGCGTGACGGACGTGGTCCTGGGCTGTACCCACTACGAGCTGGTGGCCGAGCGCATCCGCGCCGCCGTGCAGCAGCCCGGCCTGCCGCAGGTCGTCCTGCACGGCTCAGCCGTGGCGGTCGCCACACAGGCGCTGCGCCGTATCGGCTTCGCACCCGCTCCGTCGGCCGAACCGGTCGGCACCCTCGCGGTCCTCCTCGGCGGACACGCCGCCGACCTGCCCGAACCCGCACTGGCGTACGCGGAGGGCCTGCTCCTCAAGGCCGTCAGCCCCGCGCTCTGACCGTCCCGCCCGGCTCTGCAGCCGCTCCCCGGGACGCGGAACGTGGGTACGCTGCTTGGCATGACGGACCACCCCGGCAGTGCGAGGCACGGTTCGAGCCAGGCCCCGGCCACGATCTGGACGGGCCGGGCCCGCAACCGCTTCCAGTGGCTGCTCGCCGCCGCCGGAGCGGGATGCCTGGCGCTGGGCATCGAACTCGCTGTCGATTCGGCCTGGAGTGCCGGAATCGCCCCCCTGCTCATGTCGGTCATCGGCTGTCTCGCCGCCGGACTGCTGATCCTGTTCGGGACCCTCGCCTTCGTCCACGTGGCCGTCAAGGTCGACGGCGACGCCCTCGAGGTACGTTGCGGCCACATCGGACTGCCCAGGCGCCGGATCCTGCTCACCCATGTGGTCGGTGCGGACTTCGCCCCCCAGGTCACCCCGCGCCAATGGGGCGGCTGGGGCTACCGCTGGCGCCCCGAGCAGGGAACCGCCGTGGTGGTGCGCCGGGGCGAGGGGCTGGTGCTGAGACTCGGCGACGGCAGGACCTTCACCGTCACGGTGGACAACGCCGAAGCGGCTGTACGGTTCATCCGCGACCGGCTGCACCTGAGCGCCACCGGGTCCGCGGAGTCGTAACGGCCGGAGCGGGATGCCGCTCCCACAGCCGCCCACCGTAGACTCCGCCAGGTGAGCGCCACCATCACCACAGTCGAACCGCCGTCCGCCCCCGCGCCCCGCAGCAGGAAGCTGTGGCCGCGGCTCGTCCGGCCGGCCGCAGCCGTCCTGTCCGGTGCGCTGCTCTACGCGAGCTTCCCGCCCCGGCCCCTGTGGTGGCTGGTCCTGCCCGGGTTCGCCCTGCTGGGATGGGTCCTTTTCGCGCGCAGGCTGCGCGCCGCGCTGGGCCTCGGCCTCCTGGCCGGTCTCGGCTTCATGCTCCCGCTGCTGCACTGGACGGGCGAAGAGGTCGGCCCCGTCCCGTGGCTCGCCCTGGCGCTCGCCGAAGCGGTGTTCATCGCCGTGGGCTGCGTGGGGATCGCCGCGGTCTCCCGGCTCGCGTACTGGCCCTTCTGGGCTGCCGCGGTCTGGGCCCTCGACGAAGCGGTCCGCGCCCGCGTGCCGTTCGGCGGCTTCCCCTGGGGCAGGATCGCCTTCGGCCAGGCGGACAGCGTGTTCCTGCCGCTCGCCGCGCTGGGCGGAACCCCCCTGCTCTCCTTCGCCGTGGTGCTGTGCGGCTTCGGACTCTTCGAAGCCCTGCGACAGATCCGCGCGTACCGCGCCACCGGCACGGTGCCCCGCATCGCCGTCGCGGCGGCCGCGGCAGCCGTCGCGGTCCCGGTCGTCGCCGCCCTCGCGGCCCTGCCGCTCGTCGACGACTCCGCCGAGGACGGCACCGCGACGGTCGCCGCCGTCCAGGGCAACGTGCCGCGCCTGGGGCTCGACTTCAACTCCCAGCGCCGCCAGGTGCTGGACAACCACGCCAAGCGCACGGAGCAGCTGGCCCAGGAGGTGAAGGCGGGGAAGGTGCCCCAGCCGGACTTCGTCCTGTGGCCGGAGAACTCCTCCGATCTCGACCCTTACCGCAACGCCGACGCCCGCGACGTGATCGACAAGGCGGTGAAGGCCATCGGTGCCCCCACCGTCATCGGTGCCGTGCTCGCGCCCGACACGGGAAACCTCCGCAACACCCTCATCGAGTGGGACCCGGACAGCGGCCCCGTGGACACGTACGACAAGCGGCACATCCAGCCGTTCGGCGAGTACATGCCCATGCGGTCCTTCGTGCGGATCTTCAGCAAGGACGTCGACCGGGTGCAGCGCGACTTCGGACCCGGCAGCAGGGTCGGCGTGTTCGATCTGGCGGGCACCAAGGTGGGGCTCGTCACCTGCTACGAGGCGGCCTTCGACGACGCCGTGCGCGACACCGTCAAGAACGGTGGCCAGCTGATCGCCGTGCCGAGCAACAACGCGACCTTCGGGCGCAGCGAGATGACCTACCAGCAGCTGGCGATGTCCCAGGTGCGTGCGGTCGAACACGGCCGGGCGGTCGTCGTGCCCGTCACCAGCGGGGTCAGCGCGGTGATCCGGCCGGACGGCACGATCGTGCAGAAGACCGGGATGTTCACCGCGGACGCCCTGGTCGACGAGGTGCCGCTGCGGTCCTCGCTCACCCCCGCCACGCGGATGGGCCCCCTGCCCGAAGGCATCCTCGCGCTGCTCGCGGTGGCCGGCCTCGGCTGGGTGACGGTCCGTTCCGCGCGTGCCAGGAACGACCGGAGGGCACGCCCCGGGACCTCCCCCGCGGCCACGTAGGCTCGCCGCATGGCTACTCCCGACTTCATCCGCGAGATCCGCGCCACCGCCGGACACCAGTTGCTCCTGCTGCCGGGCGTCACCGCGATCGTCTTCGACGACGAGGGCCGAGTCCTGCTCGGACGACGGTCCGACACGGGCATGTGGGCCGTCATCGGCGGCATCTCCGAGCCCGGTGAGGAGCCCGCGGCGACCGCGGAACGGGAGGTGTACGAGGAGACCGCCGTGCACTGCGTCGCGGAGAGGGTGGTGCTCACCCAGGCGCTGCAGCCCGTGCAGTACGACAACGGCGACCGTTGCCAGTACCTCGACATCACCTTCCGCTGCCGCGCCACCGGCGGCGAGGCACGGGTGAACGACGACGAGTCGCTGGAAGTGGCGTGGTTCCCCGTCGACTCCCTGCCGCCGCTCAACGAGTTCTCCCTGTTCCGGATCAAGCATGCCCTCACCGACGGCCCCACCTGGTTCGAACCCACGCCCGAGCCCGGCGTCTGACGCGGCACGACGCCGAGGGGCCGGCCACCACCCGACAGGTGGTGGCCGGCCCCTCGGCGTGAACGGCTCAGGTGGTGCGGGAGTCGGCAGGCAGCGCGGTCCGGGCACCCGGGACGTCTCCGGCACCCTTTCCGGCATCCGCGTCGATGTCGCTGAGGTCCCTGTTCCGCGTCTCCTTGGCGCAGACGATCGCCAGTACCGTGATCAGCGCGGCCGCGATGACGTACAGGGAGATGGGCGTCGAACTGCCGAACTCCGCGAGCAGGGCCGTGGCGATGAGCGGCGCCGGCGCACCCGCGGCGACCGACGAGAACTGTGCTCCGATCGACGCACCCGAGTAGCGCATGCGCGTCGAGAACATCTCCGAGAAGAACGCCGCCTGGGGTGCGTACATCGCGCCGTGGAAGACCAGCCCCACGGTGACGGCGAGCAGCAGGCTCCCGAAGCTCCGGCTGTCGATCAGCGCGAAGAACGGGAACATCCACAGGCCCACGCCTGTCGCGCCGACCAGATAGACCGGCCTGCGTCCGATGCGGTCGGACAGCGCGCCCCAGGCCGGGATCACGGCGAAGTGCACGGCGGACGCGATGAGCACGGCGTTGAGCGCCGTCTGCTTGCTCAGGTCCGCGGACGTGGTCGCGTACACGAGGATGAACGCGGTGATCACGTAGTAGCTGATGTTCTCGGCCATCCGGGCGCCCATGGCGATGAGCACATCCCGCCAGTGATCACGGAGCACGGCGACGAGCGGCATCTTCTCGGCCGTCGCAGCCGCGGTCCTGCGCTGCTCGGCCTGGGCCAGGGCGGCCTTGAACACCGGTGATTCATCGACAGAGAGACGAATCCACAAGCCGAGAATCACGAGGACCCCGGAGAGCAGGAAGGGGATGCGCCAGCCCCACGCCTCGAAGGCGGAGTCGGACATCAGCGCGGTGAGCGCGGAGAGCACCCCGGTGGCGAGCAGCTGCCCCGCGGGTGCTCCGGTCTGGGGCCATGACGCCCAGAACCCCCGCCTCTTTGCATCACCGTGCTCCGAGACGAGCAGCACGGCCCCGCCCCATTCGCCGCCGAGGGCGAAGCCCTGCACCAGCCGCAGAACGGTGAGCAGGACGGGGGCGGCCAGACCGATGGTGGCGTGTGTGGGCAGGAGCCCGATGGCGAAGGTCGCGCCACCCATCAGCAAGAGGCTCAGCACCAGCAGCTTCTTGCGGCCCAGCCGGTCACCGTAATGCCCGAACACCAGGGCCCCGAGAGGCCGGGCGGCGAAACCGACCGCGTAGGTGAGGAAGGCGAGCAGGGTTCCGACGAGCGGTTCGGATCCGGGGAAGAACAGCTTGTTGAAGACCAGCGCGGCAGCCGATCCGTAAAGGAAGAAGTCGTACCACTCCACGGTGGTCCCGACGAGACTCGCCGCGACGACGCGGCGGAGGTTCGAGGGGGGTGGGGGAGCGGTTGCTGGGGCGGCCATGGATACCACTTCCGGACGGTTGGCGGGGACGTGTCTGTGTCGCCATACCGTAGGAAGGGGCAGGTCAGGGGCGTATGTGGCGGGACACCATAGTTCAGGTCGCGGGTGTGCGGGCGGGCGCTACGGGGAGGTGCTGCGGCCTGTTTCCGTCTTGTGAGAGTGGGACGGGACAGGGCAGTCCGAGTTGCACTGTCCAACACGGTCCGGGTTGCGGCGGCCGCAGCACTGGAACCAACAACGCGGGACGAAACGCAGGGCGGACGCCGACGACGGGACGATCGCGAGCTGGGCCGGGTCGGCCCACCCCGTCAGGATGCGGGCGCAGTCACGGGCTGTCGGGCCGCCCAGTACAGGATCACCAGCATGATGGTCACCAATACGACCAAGACGGGCCATTCTGTGATGGCCCAGACGGTCATGGCCGTGTCGCCGATTCCCAGCGCGGTGCCGAGCCGACGGGCGAGCCCGCCCGAGAGCACGACAATCAAGGCACTGACGCAGGCCAGCACCATCAGCACCGGAGTCAAGCCGACGCGGACCGGGAGCACCTTCCAGGCCGGGCGCCCCTCGGGCAGGTCGTGCACGGCGTTGGAGGTCCGGATGAACGCGGCCATGTAACCAGACGCAGACCACAAGGCTGCTGCGAGACCCACGATCGCCATCACCCAGCCGGTCCACTGCTGGACTGCAGCTGGGTCACCGCGTTCTCGAGGACGTCACGTGCCGCGCCCGTCTGCGTCGTTTCCGTGCCCGCGATGCCGAACCAGGAGACGAGAACCGGTAGAGCGGGGGAAAGGCAGTCCTCGCCGCCGAGGCAAGGACCAGGCTCGGCGGCATGACTCCGTACCTGACGTGTGGCCGGCAGCCCGTTGCCCCCGACCTGGCGGAACCGCCGGTCAAGCAGGCTTCACAGGAGATCATCGGTTACCACGCTGTGGAACCGAGGAGCCCGCTGTCTGCCGGCGCACAGCTGATCCCTACGGCCAGATGAAGTTCGGCTGGCGTGATCAGTGGGGACGCTGGCTGTCGCCGACCGCGATCGAGGTCCGCGCCTGGACGAAATCCTCCTGCTGGAGGCCGAGCCGGCCGCCGGGGAGCCCACGAAACTCCGCTACCGGATGCTGTGGGCCTGGAGCCTCGCAGTCGTGGGATGATGCCGCGGTACTGAGGTCTGTGGAGGTCACAGGGTGGACGACTCACACGGTGGGGATTCTCTGGCGGCATCGTCGCAGCCGAGGACAGCCGCGTTGGAGATCCGTTCCCTGACGGATCCACCGGGAGTGCACGCGTCCGGCGAGGTCACGCTGACCACCCGCGCTGCGTGGGAGCACGCTTTGGAGGGTTTGGTCGGCGGGAGCGGCGACGTCTATCTGGACCTGTCCTGCGTGACGTTCGTCGACGTCGCGGGCGCGTCTGCGGTGGCGGTTGCAGCCCAGCAGCTTGGCATAGGACGCCGTATGGTCCTCAAGGCGCCCCCGCGCCCGCTGCGGCGCGCATTGGAGCTGTTCTGGGCCGACCTGTCAGCGATCGAGGTGACGAAGTAATGGATGCGGCTGATTCGTTCGTCCACCCGGCGCTGTTCTACCGGGATGTCCAGGAGTACCTGGCCGGGACTGTGCCATTCATCCAGGACGGTCTCGCCGCGGGCGAGCCGGTGGCGGTGGCCGTCCCTGGCCCCAAACTCGCGCTGCTGCGTGCGGAACTCGGTGCGGACGCCGAGGCAGTGCGACTCATCGACATGAACGAGGCCGGGCGCAACCCAGGCCGGATCATTCCCAAGGTGCTGCGGGCCTTTGCCGACGCCCACCCCATCAGCCGGGTGCGCATCATCGGTGAACCGATCTGGCCAGGCCGTACTGCGGCCGAGTACCCGGCCTGCGTTCAGCACGAGGCGTTGATCAACGTTGCGTTCCGCGGCCGCGACGTGACCATCGTCTGCCCCTACGACGCCGTCCGGCTCGATGCCACGGTGCTCGCCGACGCGTACGCCACGCATCCCGTGATTGTCGACGCAGGACGTGAGGAACAAAGCCGCAGCTACGACCCCGACCTCATCGTCGCCACCTACAACCAGCCGCTGGCCCCTCCGTGGGACACCTTGGCCTACGTGTTCGATGCCGAGCTCCTCCCCTCCGCACGCGAGTTCGCGGTGGGGCGGGCCAGGCGTCTGGGGCTCGCGGGTGAGCGTTTGGACGACTTCGCCCTGGCCGTTGCCGAGCTGACCACCAACAGCGTCGTGCATGGTGGCGGGTCGGGCACCGTATGGGTCTGGTCGCAGGACGGTCAGGTTCTGTGCGAGGTGACAGACGCAGGGCAGCTGAGTGACCCGCTGGCAGGCCGTCGCCCGGCCGCGCGGGAGCAGCTCGGCGGCCGGGGTCTGCTGATGGTTCACTACCTCGCCGACCTGGTCCGCGTTCACACCAGCCCGGAAGGCACCGCGATCCGCTTCTACTTCGCGAACTGACAGCCGCGACCCTCCCGGCGAGCGGCGTGCGGCGTGCGGCGTGCGGCGTGCGGCGTGGACGGGGCGCCGGGGCCGAGCGCTCGCGGCACCTTGTGGATGGCAATGGGTGAACGCACCAACGGGGCGGCGGGGACGGCCAGGGTAAGGGTGAGGCCTGTAGGGCGGGGGTGAGGAGACCGGAGCGGGCCGTGAGGAGCGAGGGTCCTCCCCGGTGTACTCGTGAGCGAGGACGGTATTCAGATTGCCAAGGACGGTTACCCCATCGGGGTCGTAGGCGGCTGCGGCCCGCAGGGCATAGCGGGTCGGCGAGGTCACTGCGGCGGCCGCGATTCCCTTGCCGCACTCGTCATCGGGCAAGAACCCCCAGCGGCGCCGTCGAGCGGGAACAGATAGGAGAAGCCCCGCCACGTTCCCCGGAGAGGCGCGACGTTGTAGTGCGCCGCCGCCTCCAGGCCCGGCACCACGGCCGGGGCTGAGTGATGTTGACGGTGCCCAGGTTGTACCCGTCGTGGGCGGTGAGCGGGACCGCGGCGCAGAACTGAACGCCCAGCTCTCCCCGGAGGAGGCCCGCCTCACTCAGTCCAGCGAAGGGCACGACCGCGGGGTGGGCCGAGGTTCGGTCGGCAGTGCGGCCCTGCAGTTCGCATCCTGGAAAGGGCCTGTGTCGTTGATGCGAGGACCTTACCCGCGACTGAAACGAGACCCACGTGAGCAGCCCGATCGGCCTGTGCCCGGAAATCCTGGATGTTCGTCGAGGGAGCGCTCGGAATGGCTGAGGAAGAGTCCGGCGCCACCCATTGGCTGTTCGGCGATCAGCTCGGTCCCCATTTCGTCGATCCGGCGCGGGGCGGTCCGCAGCGGAACGCGCCGCTGCTCATGATCGAGGCCCGCAGCGTCTTCCGACGACGGCGGTTCCACCGTGCGAAGGCCCACCTGGTCCTCTCCGCGATGCGGCATCGAGCCGCCGAACTCGGCGACCGCGTGCGGTACGTCAAGGCGGACACATACCGTCAGGGTCTGCGCGAGGCGGTGGGGGACGGCCCGGTGACCGTGCACCATCCCACGTCCCACGCTGCCCACGCCTTCGTGCGCGCGCTGCCTTCCGTGAGCGTTCTGCCGGCGCGCGGTTTTCTCGTGACGCACGACGAATTCAGGGACTGGGCCGCCGGACGCGGCACGAAACACCTCCGGCAGGAGGACTTCTACCGGTGGGTCCGCCAGATGCACGACCTGCTGATGGAAGGCGACCGTCCCGTCGGCGGCCGGTGGAACCTGGACCACGACAACCGGCAGCCCCCGCCGCGCGGCGCCACCGATCTTGGCGTTCCGGCGGCCTATCGCCCCCGGGAGAGCGACATCGACACCGAGGTGCGGTCCGACCTCGACCGCTGGTCCCGTGACGGGGACGTCGAGTTCGTCGGTGAGGACGCGCCCCGCCTGTTCCCCGCCACCCGCCGGGAGGCGCTGGCCGCGCTCCGCCGCTTCGTGGACCACCGGCTCGCCACGTTCGGCGCGTATGAGGACGCGGTTCTCGCCGGGGACGCGACGATGAGCCACAGCCTGCTCTCCTCGTCGCTCAACCTCGGCCTGCTGGACCCTGCGGAATGCGTCGAACGGGCGGAGGCGCAATGGCGATCCGGCGATGTGCCACTCAACAGCGCCGAGGGATTCGTGAGACAGATCGCCGGATGGCGTGAGTTCGTCTGGCACGTCTACTGGCACTTCGGGACGCGATACCGGGCGAGCAACGCCTTGGGCCACCACGAGGGACTGCCTGACTGGTTCACGGAACTGTCCCCGGACGGCACGGAGGCGAACTGCCTCACCCACGTCCTGGAACAGGTCAGAACGACCGGCTGGACACACCACATCCCCCGCCTGATGATTCTGGGCAGCTTTGCCCTGCAACGGGGGTGGGAGCCCCGGGCGGTCACCGACTGGTTCCACCGCAGCTTCGTCGACGGCTACGACTGGGTCATGGTCCCGAACGTGGTGGGCATGTCGCAGTACGCGGACGGGGGCCGCATGACCACCAAGCCCTACACGTCCGGAGGCGCGTACATCGACCGCATGAGCGATTTCTGCGGACCCTGCCGGTACGAGCCGTCCGTAAGGGTCGGTGATGACGCCTGCCCCTTCACCGCCGGGTACTGGAACCTCCTGCACCGCCACCGCGACCGGTTCGAACGTAACGCACGGATGACCCAGGCGGTGCGGGGGCTGGACCGGCTCCGCGATCTCGACGCCCTGCTGGAACAGGAGCGTCACCGCCGCGACTGACACCCTTCGGCACGACCCACATGTGGAGAGGAGAGGAACGTGGATCAACCGCCGACAGGAGCCGCGCCGGGAGAGCCCGAGCAGCAAGCGCTCTTCGGGTGGTCGGACATCGCAGTGGAGCCGGCCGCGCACTCGGCTTTCCGGGACAGCCCGGAGGCCCGCCGAATGCTCGACGTGCGGGAGGTCTACGCGGAGCCGGCCGCACTCGACTCCCCACGCGGCCGACAGATCATGGCCCGGCTGCCGGGAGCGCGCGTGACCGAGGTCGCGAGCCACTGGCGCATCCCCTCCCTCCACGGCAACGAAGGCAACATCGCCCGCTGGGTCCGTATCAAGACCGAGACGCTCGTCCTCGGGATGAAGCGCACACTCCGGACCCGTCCCAACGGCCGGTCGGCCGACTGGATTGCCCCAGGCCCCTCCAACGGGTGCGCGATGGCCTGCGCCTACTGCTACGTACCCCGTCGCAAGGGCTACGCCAACCCCATCACGCTGTTCACCAACATCGAGGCGATCGTGGCCCACGTCCGCAGCCACGTACGGGCCCAGGGCCCCAAAAGGGAGCCCAACCAGTGTGACCCCCAGGCATGGGTCTACGACATCGGCGAGAACGGCGACTGCTCGGTCGACGCCCTGGTCTGCGACAACACAGCAGACCTCGTCGCCGCCTTCCGCGGCCTGCCGACGGCGAAGGCCTCCTTCGCAACCAAGTTCGTCAACCCCGATCTGCTCGCACTCGACCCTCAGGGGCGTACCCGAGTGCGCTTCTCGCTCATGCCGCCCGACGACGCCCGGCTGCTGGACATCCGGACCAGCCCGGTCACCCAGCGGATCGCCGCAGCTGCCGACTTCCTCGACGCCGGCTACGAGGTCCACTTCAACCTCTCGCCCGTCATCCTGCGCCCGGGATGGCAGCGGGACTGGGCCGACCTGCTTTCCCACCTCGACGACGTCCTGCCCGTCCGCGTGAAGCAACAGGCGGCGGCCGAGATCATCATGCTGACCCACAACCAGTCGCTCCACGAGGTCAACCTGGGCTGGCACCCTCGCGCCGAGGAAGTGCTGTGGCAGCCTGCCGCCCAGGAGACCAAGCGCTCGCAGAACGGAGCCATCAACGTCCGCTACACACAGGACATCAAACGGGAGTCACTGACGCACATCCAACAACTGATCGCCACGCACACACCGTGGCTGCGCGTCCGGTACGCCTTCTGAGCACGGGCCGGCCCAGAGCCTTCGGGAACTTCGGCTGGACGCAGGGGCGGTTTCCGGTGCCGCTCAGGGGCGTGGAGCCAGGTCCATGAGCAACTGGCGTGTCTCCAGCAAGAGTGCACCTCCGACGGCGGCCGCCGGTCCCTCCTGGTGCTGGAAGTTGTCGGCGAGAGCGCGATGTGTGACCCATGCCTTGTCGAACGCCCGCTCGCGGCGGCGATCGTCGGTGGCTGAGGCCGGATGCTCGGCCTCCTCGAGGCACATGCGGGCGGCCTGCTCCAGTACGTCCGACAGCTCGACGAGGAAGCAGGGAGGCGGCGTCGGGAGGCCCCTGCCGTCACCGCCGCTTTCGTTGAGGGTGCGTGCGACGGCGAGGATGCGGGTGCAGACCCGGCCCCACCGGACGTCCTCGGTGAAAGGTGGGGGCGGGGGTCCCGTCCGTCGCAGCCGTCCGCCCGGGTTCCAGCGCGCCCCCTCCGTGGCCCAGTGCCTGGCATCGGCCACGCCCTGGAGAGACAACGACAGACGGGACGCCTCGGTGTGCCAGTTCCCGGCCTTCTCCCATGCGTTGTCCTCGCGCAAGCCGTGCGCCATGGCGTCGAGCAGGTCTGCCGATCCGCGCGCGAGTCGGCGCAGGCGGTCGCGGACGCTGCGCAGATGGACTGGGGGCAGGACGAGGGCGTTGACCATGATGCCCACCACCGCGCCGATCAGCGTCTCCAGCAGCCGGTGACCGACGTTGGAAGCGCTCGACGATCCGTAGGTGATGACGAAAAGGGCCGTGCTCGCCCCGAGGATGCCCTGGCTCCCGAATCGGCGGTAGTTCCCGAGCAACGTCATGAACGGCAGGGTGAGCAGCATGGCGGCCATGGTCTGGTCATGCGTGACGGCCATGGCGGCCGACGCCCACACCGTGCCGAGGACGATGATGCCGAACTGCTGGCTGCCCGTGCGCAGCGATTGGTAAACGGTGCTGCTGACCAGGGCGACTGCCGTCCAGGGAGCCAGGAGTGCCATGGGAGCCTGGAGCCACCATCCGGTCAGGGCCCAGGCGATGATCGCCGCCGCGGCTGCTTTGAGGGATTGGACGAGGGTGTCCCGTTCGGGTCCGGACTCCTCGAACGCGCTATGGACGGACCGCCGGACCGCCGTCCACTCCCGTCCGGCCCACCGGCCGTTAGCCGACCAACGTGCTTTCCGTACCAACCCGTTCACTCCCCAAAAGGGTGGCCCTCGCCCGCTGAATGCACCGCCAACCTTCTGCCTCGGTGCCCCCGAGCGGTGAGGATATGCGTCGCATCCGGCTGAAGAGATTCGGGCTGGGCGCGCCGGAAGGCGAAAGACAGAGAGCTCGTCGAGCACGTCGGCGCAGCTGCGGCACAAATCGGGTCGATGCCGGTCATGCGTGCCGGGCCTGGGGACACGGCAGTGCCGGTTCCCGCAGGGTGCGGGAACCGGCACTGCTTCGTTCGGTGGCTACGGGTTGACGCAGCCGATCGAGCCGATCGGGAAGTTGTTGCCGGTCGATGTCGCCGTGAAGCCGAAGGTGACGCTGCCGTCCGGCGGGATGGTCCGGTTGTAGTCGAGGTTCTTGACCGTGAGCGTGCCGTCGGACCCCGTGGTCAGCGCACCGTTCCACACGCTGCTGACCTTGGCGCCCGTGCCGGGCGTCCACTTCACGGCCCAGCCGTCACGTGCTGTCGTGCCGTGGTTCATGACCTCGACAGAACCTTGGAAGCCGCCGCTCCAGGAGTTGGTCACGCTGTAGACGGCCATGCACCC
Organism: Streptomyces sp. NBC_00887; assembly: GCF_045207585.1. Classification (NCBI taxonomy): domain Bacteria; kingdom Bacillati; phylum Actinomycetota; class Actinomycetes; order Kitasatosporales; family Streptomycetaceae; genus Streptomyces; species Streptomyces sp. NBC_00887. The sequence continues at coordinate 869,092 of NZ_CP108788.1, read as the reverse complement.
GGAGTGCGGGTCCGTGGGTGTGGGGTCCGGGGTCGGAGTCGGCGTCGGAGTAGGAGTGCTGCCTGAGCCGCGGATGCCGGTCACTTCGCCGTTGCCGCCGTCGAAGACGATGTCGGAGCAGGAGAAGAAGTTCTCCTGGCTGTCCGAGCGAACCCACTGGATGAACATCACCGCGTCGCCCGAGCGGCCCGAGGGCAGGTTCAGGTCCCAGTAGTAGTGGCCGCCGTCCGCACCCGGCGAGCCGGTCTGCGGCGGGTTGGTGACGGTCTCGATCAGTTCCAGGTCGTCCCAGCCCAGTTCGGTGGTGGGCGAGTAGCCGGGCTTGGACAGGTACACCCGGAACGAACCCGGGTGCGCCGCCCAGTTGCTGTGCTTCACCTGGATCGTGTTCCCGGAGGTCAGGTGTGTCCGGGGCCAGTCACCGCGGGGGGCGTTGTATCCGGTGAAGTTGTACGGTGACCGGTCGCCGGCGCTGCACAGTTTTCCGTCCGGGACGTAACCGGCCCCTCGCCCACCCGCGTTGGAGTCGAGTACGGCGAACCAGTTGTACAGAGCGGTCGCACCGCTCTCGTTGAGCGCGGCCCTGCACGCCGCGTTGGTCGGGTCCAGGGCGCCGGTGCTGGTCTTGGCGTCCAGCATGCAGAGGTACGTACGCGACCCCGGCGTCATCGTCACGCCGTGCGCCTGCGCATTGCCCTGGCCGAACAGCGCCAGGGCTAACCCGCTGATGAGCGTCGCGAGCACCGTTGCCAGGGAGGCAAGTTGTTTCTTGCGTCGAGTCATGGTGTCTCCTGTGCCTGTGTGGGGATCGTCTTCCGGTCGGCTTGTCCCGTGCGGTCACCGTCCGGTGACGGAACCCTCGGGGGCGTGCGTGGATCAGGCGGACGGGGTGCCCGGACGAGCTCGGCGGCGAGACGTACGGGGATGGGGCCGGGGCGTCGGTGTCGGTAGGAATGGCCGGATGGGGGATGAGGGGATCGGAGCGCACGACGACCCGCGATGGGAGCGCTCCCATGCGCTGGTTTGTAGGGGACTGTAGGAGCGCTGCGTGTCCCTGACAACCCATCGCGGCGAAATGTGTCGCGCGGATTTCCGAAAAGGCAGGTCAGGGTGACAGGCGGATACGGCGGTTGTCTCGCGTCAATCCCCGGCTTGGGAGCGCTCCCGACCGGGACGCTGCCGCCGAGCGCCGACCCGCGCCGCGTCGAGGACGACAAGGGCGGTGGTCTGTCTCGGCGCAGAGGTGATCCGGGTGGTGGTCAGCACTCGCGGTGCCCGGTGAAAGAGACGGCGGAGACGCCAGGGCTTCTGAGGTGACGGTGCGGCAGAAGCGCGGCGTTCGCACTCGGAAGGGGGTGATGCGGGGACCTGTGACGCCCGAAACCGGACACCGGGATCCAGTGGAATGGCGGCCGTCCGGTGGGGTGCGGAGTCACCGCACCCCACCGGCTTCCGTTCCTCGCCTGAGGTCCGTCAGCCCTGGACCAGGTCCTGGAGCGCTGTGTTCAGTTCGAGTACGTTCACCCGGGGCTCGCCCATGAAGCCCAGGAGCCGGCCCGTCGTGTGATCGGCGACGAGGCCCTCGACCTCCTCGACGGGGAGGTCGTTCACCTCCGCGACCCGGTGGACCTGGAGCTTCGCGTACGCGGGGGAGATGTCCGGGTCCAGGCCGGAGCCTGAGGAGGTGACCGCGTCTGCCGGTACGTCAGCGGGCTCCACCTTGTACGAGGCCGTGGAGTTGTCCTTGACCACAGCCGCCTTGGCGTCCGTCACCCACGTGATCAGGTCCTCGTTGTCGCCGGAGCGGTTGGTGGCGCCGGAGAGGATCAGGGAGTACTGGGTGTTGACGCTGTTGGAGCCGAGGCCGTTGGAGGGGCGTGGCTGGAACCACTTCAGGTCCGGCCTGGCTGCCTCTTCGGCGTCGTTCGGGTCGTTCTTCGGGAGGTTGTAGGTCTGCCCGATGAGGGAGGAGCCGACGACCTGGCCGCTCTTGTCCTTGATCTCGGAGCCGTTGGCCTTGTTGTTGAAGAGGGTCTGGGCGATCCCGGTGACGGCCAGCGGGTAGATGACCCCGCACACCAGGGTGAGGACGAGGAGGGCCCTCAGCCCGGCCCCGAACAGGCGCACGGTGTTGCTGACGGAGGTGTTGGTCATGGCGGATCAGCCGATTCCGGGGATGAGGGAGATGAGCAGGTCGATGATCTTGATGCCGACGAACGGGGCGACCAGACCGCCGAGGCCGTAGATGCCCAGGTTGCGGCGCAGCATCCGGTCAGCACCGGCGGGCCGGTAGCGCACTCCCTTGAGGGCCAGCGGTACCAGAGCGACGATGATCAGAGCGTTGAAGATGACCGCGGACAGGATCGCCGACTCCGGCGAGGCCAGGCCCATGATGTTCAGCTTGTCCAGCGACGGGTACGCCACGGCGAACATGGCGGGGATGATCGCGAAGTACTTCGCGACGTCGTTGGCGATGGAGAACGTGGTGAGGGCGCCGCGGGTGATGAGGAGCTGCTTGCCGATCGCGACGATCTCGATGAGCTTGGTGGGGTTGGAGTCCAGGTCCACCATGTTCCCGGCCTCCTTGGCGGCCGAGGTACCGGTGTTCATCGCGACCCCGACGTCCGCCTGGGCGAGGGCCGGGGCGTCGTTCGTGCCGTCACCCGTCATGGCGACGAGCTTGCCGCCGGCCTGCTCCCGCTTGATGAGGGCCATCTTGTCCTCGGGCGTCGCCTCGGCCAGGAAGTCGTCGACCCCCGCCTCCCCGGCGATCGCCTTCGCGGTCAGCGGGTTGTCGCCGGTGATCATGACCGTACGGATGCCCATGCGGCGCAGCTCGTCGAACCGCTCGCGCATGCCCTCCTTCACCACGTCCTTGAGATGGATGACCCCGAGGATCCGCGGACCGCGAGCGTCTTCCACAGCCACCAGCAGCGGCGTGCCACCAGCCTGGGAAATCCCGTCCGTGAGTGCGTGCGCGTCCTCGGCGACAACCCCGCCCCGCTCCTTCACCCAGGCGACGACGGAGCCGGTCGCCCCCTTGCGGACCTTGCGCCCGTCCAGGTCGACGCCCGACATGCGGGTCTGCGCGGTGAACGCGACCCATTCGGCATCGGTCAGCTCGCCCTGGTCCCGTTCCCGCAGCCTGTACTTCTCCTTGGCCAGTACGACGATCGACCTGCCTTCGGGGGTTTCGTCGGCGAGCGAGGACAGCTGCGCGGCATCCGCGAGTTCGTCCTCCGTAACGCCTCCGACCGCCAGGAATTCGGCCGCCTGACGGTTGCCCAGGGTGATGGTCCCCGTCTTGTCGAGGAGCAGGGTCGACACGTCGCCCGCCGCTTCCACCGCGCGCCCCGACATGGCCAGGACGTTGCGCTGGACGAGGCGGTCCATTCCGGCGATGCCGATCGCGGAGAGCAGCGCACCGATGGTGGTCGGGATCAGACAGACCAGGAGCGCGGCGAGCACGATCATCGAGGTCTGGCCGTCGGCGCCCGCGTAGACGGCGAACGGCTTCAAGGTGACCACGGCCAGCAGGAAGACGATGGCGAGGGACGCCAGAAGGATGTTCAGGGCGATCTCGTTGGGGGTCTTCTGCCGGGCCGCGCCCTCCACCAGGCTGATCATGCGGTCGATGAATGTTTCGCCCGGCTTCGTCGTGATCCTGATGACAACGCGGTCGGACAACACCTTCGTACCGCCGGTCACCGCACTGCGGTCGCCGCCGGATTCGCGGATGACCGGGGCCGATTCTCCGGTGATCGCGGATTCGTCGACGGAGGCGACACCTTCCACGACATCGCCGTCGCCGGGGATGACATCTCCCGCCTCGCAGACCACCAGGTCACCGATGCGGAGCTCCGCGCCGGGCACCTGCTCCTCGCCCTTGCCGTCCGTGGTGAGGCGGCGGGCGACGGTGTCGGTCTTGGCCTTGCGCAGGGTGTCGGCCTGGGCCTTGCCCCGGCCCTCGGCCACCGCCTCTGCGAGGTTCGCGAAGACGGTGGTCAGCCAGAGCCAGCCGGCGATGGCCCAGCCGAACCAGTCGGTCGGGTCCAGCGCCGCCAGCACGGTGGTGACCACCGAGCCGACCAGGACGACGAACATGACGGGCGACTTGATCATCACGCGCGGGTCGAGCTTGCGCACCGCGTCCGGGAAGGACTTCAGCAGCTGCTTCGGGTCGAAGAGGCCGCTGCCGACGCGGTCGGTGACCGCGTGGTTGCCGGAGGGCGGCAGGTCTCCGTGCGGAGCGTGAGTGGGGGTGACGGTGCTCATGAGGCGAGCCCTTCGGCGAGCGGACCCAGCGCAAGGGCGGGGAAGTAAGTCAGACCGGTGATGATCAGGATGGTGCCGACGAGAAGACCCGCGTAGAGGGGCTTGTCGGTGCGCAGGGTGCCCGCGGTCTCGGGCACCGGCTTCTGCTCGGCCAGCGACCCGGCGAGGGCCAGGACGAAGACGATCGGGAGGAAGCGGCCGAGCAGCATCGCGATGCCGATGGTGCTGTTGAACCACGGGGTGTCCGCGTTCAGTCCCGCGAAGGCGGAGCCGTTGTTGTTCGCCCCGGAGGTGTAGGCGTACAGGATCTCGGAGAAGCCGTGCGCCCCGGAGTTCGTCATCGAGTTGCCCGGAGTGGGCAGAGCCATCGCCACGGCGGTGAAACCGAGCACGAGTGCCGGGGTGATGAGGATGTAGCAGGCCGCGAGCTTGATCTGGCGCGTGCCGATCTTCTTGCCCAGGTACTCCGGGGTCCGTCCGACCATGAGGCCCGCGATGAACACCGCGATGATCGCCATGATCAGCATGCCGTAGAGGCCGGATCCGACACCGCCGGGTGCGATCTCGCCCAACTGCATGCCCAGCATCGTGATGCCACCGCCGAAGCCGGTGAAGGAGGAGTGGAAGGAGTTCACCGCACCGGTCGAGGTCAGCGTGGTGGCAACCGCGAAGATCGAGGAGCCGGCGATCCCGAAGCGGGTCTCCTTGCCCTCCATCGCCCCGCCCGCGATGTCGAACGCAGGTCCGTGGTGGGCGAACTCGGTCCACATCATCAGCGCGGTGAAGCCGAGCCAGATGGTGGCCATCGTGCCGAGGATCGCGTATCCCTGCCTGAGCGAGCCGACCATGCGGCCGAAGGTGCGGGTCAGCGCGAACGGGATCAGCAGGATGAGGAAGATCTCGAACAGGTTGGAGAGCGGGTTCGGGTTCTCGAAGGGGTGGGCGGAGTTGGCGTTGAAGTAGCCGCCGCCGTTGGTGCCCAGCTCCTTGATGGCCTCCTGGGACGCGACCGCGCCACCGTTCCACTCCTGCGTGCCGCCCATGAACTGGCCGACCTCGTGGATGCCGGAGAAGTTCTGGATGGCACCGCAGGCGACCAGGACGAGCGCACCGATCACCGAGATCGGCACCAGGATGCGGACGGTGCCGCGCACCAGGTCGGCCCAGAAGTTGCCGAGCTCACCGGTACGTGCCCGTGCGAAGCCCCGGACGAGCGCCACCGCGACGGCCATGCCGACTGCGGCGGAGAGGAAGTTCTGCACCGCGAGGCCGCCGGTCTGCACGACGTGGCCCATGGCCTGCTCGCCGTAGTACGACTGCCAGTTGGTGTTGGCCACGAACGACGCGGCCGTGTTGAACGCCTGGTCCGGGTCGATGGAGGAGAAACCGAGGGAGCCGGGCAGCGAGCCCTGTACCCGTTGCATGAGGTACAGGAAGAGAACACTCACCGCCGAGAAGGCGAGCACGCCCCGTAGGTAGGCGGGCCACCTCATCTCGGCGGCTGGGTTGGCACCGATGGCCTTGTATATCCACTTCTCCGGCCGGTAGTGCTTCTCGGAGGAGTAGACCCTGGCCATGTAGTCGCCCAGCGGGCGGTACGCGAGCGAGAGGGCGGCGATCAGGGCGAGCAGCTGGAGCACACCAGCGGCCTGGGGACTCATGGCGGCGCTCAGAACCTCTCCGGGTAAAGAAGGGCGAGCACGAGGTATCCCAGCAGGGAGACGGCCACGACGAGGCCGACGATGTTCTCGGCGGTCACAGCTTGGTCACCCCCCGGGCGACGAGAGCCACCAGCGCGAACACCGCGACCGTGGTGACGACGAAGGCCAGGTCGGCCATCGTGAGCTCCTGATTGACGTGAGGAATGGAATCGGCCGTGCGGCCAAGATGAGGAAACCTCGGCTTCGGACCGGTGACAGACCGCCTTGACGGGGTCCATACGAGGACGGGGGCTCCCTTGACGCCGACCTGATGCGGTCGACCTCCACCGGCTACGGAGCGTCGTCCTCCGTTGCACGGCGGGACACCGGCCTGTGCTCAGGGTCGGAGCGGGGATGCCGATCGTGCGCTGCTCGTTGAATTGATCCACCGGCCCCGACACCCGTCGGCAGCCGAGCATTCGGGCGCACCGGCAGGCCGCGTACGGGTCCGGGCCGAAGGCCGAGGCGGTGAAGCCGCTGGTCGACCTTTACCGGTGCAGCCCCAGAAGGTCCGTGAACGCTTGTCGGCTGTGCACGAGCAGCTCGCGTACCGAGGGGTTGTGTGCGCTCTTCCAGATCAGGGCGAGCAACGCCGGTGTGTCGACGTCATCGATGGTGCGGGCGGTGAGCCGGTCGCGGTAGCCCGCGGCCATCGAGTTACTGAGGACGGCGACGCCGAGTCCGCGGGCGGCGAGGTCGGCGATGGCATCCGCGGCGCTGGCCTGCAGGGCGATCGAGGGCTGGAGGTTCTGTGCGGCGCAAGCCTGGTCGAATACCGCGCGTAGGCCGGTGCCTGGTGGCATGCACACGACGGGGTAGGCAATGAGGTCGCGCAGGGTGACCCGCCGCTGCTTCGCCAAGGGGTGCCCGGCCGGGACTGCTGCGACGAGCCGTTCACTGATGATGGTCAGGGCCTCCAGCCCGTCGGGGGTGGCTGCTGCGGCTCCGATGAGTGCCATGTCGACGGCGCCGGCGCGCACCCCGTCGACGAGCCGGTCGGAGCTCTCCTCCAGCAGCGAGATTTCCACACCGGGGTGCGCCTTGTGGAAGGCGGCGAGAGCGTCGAACAACGGGGTGACGGTGCAGCCGATGACCATTCCGACGGTGAGGCGACCCCGGATCAGCTCGGTCACCTCGTCCACTGCCCGGCCGACTGCCCCAGCTGAGACGAGTGCGGCACGGGCGTGTTCGAGCGCAGCTTTCCCCGCGACGGTGAGGGTGACGGTTCGGGCCGAACGGTCGAACAGCTCGGCACCGAGTTCCCGTTCGAGCCGGCGGATCTGGGCGCTGATGCCGGACTGACTGATGTGCACACGCTCGGCGGCACGGGTGAAGTTCTGCTCCTCGGCGACTGCGACGAGGTATTCCAGCTGCCTCAGTTCCATGACTGCAGATTCTAGTTTGCAGAAGATCCATCTGTTGGACTTCTGGTCGGCGGGCGACCAGGCTGAGAAACGCCGGAGCCTTACGAAGGAGGAACCCATGCCGGAGTACGAGAAGGCCATGCGGCCCGAGGACATCACCCGCTTGTTCGTCGAGCGATCCAACGCCGGTGACGCGGCCGGGGTTGCCGCGCTCTACGAGGAGGATGCGGTGATGGCTTACCCGCCCGGCGAGCTGACGGTGGGGCGGGATGCGATCCGCGCGCTGTGGGAGAAGGTGCTGGCCAACGGTCCCCGCTTCGAGCTGGAACGGCCTTTGCCGACGTTGATCAGCGGCAACATCGCTCTCACCTCGACCCCACCGAAGGACAGTGCCGGCGCGCGGGCGCAGGTCGTCAGGCGCCAGTCCGACGGAAGTTGGCTGCGCCTGCTCGACCAGCCCGAGTTTGTCCCACCCACCCCCTGAGCTACTTCGGGTCGCGGTTGAACTGCCCCGTCGACCAGCGGAATCCGAGCGCGATCAGGGCGACGCACCAGGCGATCGCGATCCAGCCGTTGTTGCCGATCTCCGTGCCGAGGAGAAGACCCCGGAGGGTTTCGATGGCCGGCGTGAAGGGCTGGTACTCAGCGATGGGCCGGAACCAGCCGGGCATGGTGTCGGCGGGGATGAAGGCGCTGGAGATGAGAGGGAGGAGGATCAGCGGCATGGCCATGTTGCTGGCCGCCTCGGGGTTGGGGCTTGCCAAGCCCATGCCGACCGCGATCCAGGTCAGCGCAAGGGCGAAGAGGACGACGAGCCCGAAAGCCGCCAGCCACTCCAGGGCGGTCGCGTCCGTGGAGCGGAAGCCGATGGCCACGCCGACGGCGCCGACGAGGACCACGCTCATGACGGATTGCAGCACGCTGCCGACGACGTGCCCGATGAGGACCGAAGGGCGGTAGACAGCCATCGTGCGGAAGCGGGCGATGAGGCCTTCGGTCATATCCATGGAGACGTACACCGCGGCCCCGATCACGGTGCTTCCGACGGTCATCAGCAGCAGGCCCGGGACGATGTAGGCGATGTAGTCGGAGCGGTCCGCGCCGCCGCCACCGATGCCCGCGCTCATCACATCGCCGAAGATGTAGACGAAGAGCAGCAGCATCATGATCGGCGTGAGCAGCAGGTTCAGGGTCGCTGACGGGTAGCGACGGGCGTGCAGCAGGTTGCGGCGCAGCATCGTGTTCGAGTCGCGGACGGCGAGGGACAGGGCGCTCATCGGACGGTCTCCTTGGGCTGGTGGGGGATGTCGGTGCCGCTGGTCAGGGCGAAGAAGACGTCGTCGAGGTCGGGGGTGTGGACGGTGAGTTCGTCCGCCTCGATGCCGGCCGAGTCCAGCCGGTCGAGAACCGAGCGCAGTTCGCGCTGGCTGCCGTCGCTGGGGATGGACAGCGACAGTGCCTCGTCGTCCCCGGTGACCTCGCGCAGGGCGTCAGCGGCGGACCGGTACGCGGCCGGGTCGTTGAAGCGGAGACGGACGTGCCCGCCCGGGACGAGCCGTTTGAGCTCCTCGGCGGTGCCCTCGGCGGCGATCTTGCCGTCGTTCAACACGGCGATGCGGTCGGCGAGTTCGTCGGCCTCCTCCAGGTACTGGGTGGTGAGGAAGACGGTTACGCCGTCGGCGACGAGGCCGCGGATGATGCCCCACATGTTGTGGCGGGAGCGCGGGTCGAGCCCTGTCGTCGGCTCGTCGAGGAAGATGATCCGCGGGCTGCCGACCAGCGTCATCGCCAGGTCCAGGCGGCGCTTCATGCCGCCGGAATAGGTCGAGGCGGGCTTCCTGGCGGCCTCCGTCAGGTCGAAGCGCTCCAGGAGTTCGACGGCGACCCGCCTCCCCTCGCTCTTGGGCAGGTGGTGCAGGTCCGCCATGAGGAGCATGTTCTCCTCGCCGGTGATCAGCCCGTCGACGGCGGAGAACTGCCCGGTGACACCGATCGCGGCACGAACCGCCTGCGGGTCGGCGGCCAGGTCGTGACCGCCGACGTGCAGGTCGCCGGCGTCGGCGGTGATGAGGGTGGAGAGGATTTTCACGGCGGTCGTCTTGCCGGCACCGTTCGGGCCGAGCAGGGCGAACACGGACCCGGCCGGAATATGCAGATCGATGCCGTCGAGGACGAGCTTTTCGCCGTACGACTTGCGGAGCCCGACGGCGGAGACGGCGGTGGGCGACGGGGGCCCGTCACCCTGACTGGATGTGGGCATGACAGATGAAGGCATGGTGAATTCCTTACCGGGGCTGAAGGCGCAGGGGGAGTGGGAGCTGTACGGAACTCGGATCGAGAGGGCTGCCCGTGACTGCGCGTCGGTCGTGCCGTCCTGGGGAATGGCGTCGGGCCGCCCCGCCGCGGAGACCTGCTCGCCTGCGGGCGTCGGCAGGACCGAGTCAGGTCTCGTCCGCCTGCTCGACCGCCTCGGCGGACAGGCGCGCGGCGGCTTCCGGTGGCCGGTCCGCCCGCGCCCGTCCGCGCTGCGCGGAGGCGGAGGGGCCGCGCCTGCGGGCTTCGCCTGCCGACTTGAGGTGACAGGGTGCTACTTCCCGGCGGTACCGGGTTTCCCGCTGATGGACTCCTGGTAGATGTCCGCGTAGGTGCGTGAGTCCTTGATCAAGTCGTCGCAGAAAGCGGCGACGTCGCTGCCGATCAGCTGCAGGACCCCCTTGCCCGTCGCGGCGCCCTCCTCGAAGAAGTCGACGATTCCGGGGAGCAGGGGCCCGTCGGGCAGGTCGATCGGGCCGACCTTGAACAGGTACCTCTGCATCTCCTTGTAGACGATCTGGTAGTCCGGCGGGAGCGCCTTGACCCGCGCCATGTGCGCCCGCCACTGCTTCTTGCCTTCGATGATGTCCTGGATGCCCACGTCAGCCTCCCAGCCGGCTCAGTTTCCTTGCGACGTTCCTGTTCAGCTGCTCGCGCCACCGGTCGCGATGGGTTCGAGCCCCTTCTCCGCCGGCGAGTGCCGTGCAGAAGCCCCGGATGTCGTCGCCGAGTACTTCGTGGACGCTCAGCCCGTCCGCCGCTGTGTCTTCGAGCAGCCCAAGGGTGGCGTCGAAGATCGGCATCAGGTTTCGGCCGGTGAAGTCCCCATGAAGGAAGAGGTGGGCGACGATCTGTTCCCACACCGCCCGGTAGTCGTCCGGCAGGGCTTCGGCCCGGGCTGCGAACGCCTTCCATTCCCTGGTGAGATCGCTGCCTGTGATCTTCTCCCAGAAGTTCATCTCCCGCCCTCCTTGAGCTTGTTGATGCGTGATGAGACGTACTGCCATTTCGCCCAGAACTTCGCGAGTTCCTCGAGTCCGGCATCGTTGAGCGCGTAGAACTTGCGCGGCGGACCGACCCCGGACGGTCGTTTCGTCACCTGGACGAGTCCGTTCCTCTCCAGCCGCAGCAGGATGGTGTACACCGTCCCCTCGATGACATCGGCGAAGCCGAGCTCGTTCAGCTGACGGGTGATGGCGTACCCATAGGTTTCCTCGCGGCCGATGATTTCGAGCACGCACCCTTCGAGCGTGCCCTTCAGCATCTCCGTCAGGTCGTCCATCGCGAGGCCTCCTCGGTTCTCTCGGTACTGCGTGCTACCGAGTACCACTATAACGTATCACCGAGTAGTGGGGGCCGGTAGTGGTCGGCGGACACGGACCGGACTCCGAATCGTGGACGGGTTCGAATCGCTGTCGTTTGGCCTTCCGGTGGGGGTTCTCGGCAGTTTTGCCGGGGAGCGTCGGCGACGCGCCGAAGCCCCATACATTCGGTTCATGTCTGATCACTCGGAGTTCCCCCCGCGTCCTGTCACCTCCTCCCGCCCCTCCGAGCCCTCCGGACTCTCCCGCCGTGGTGTTCTGCGGGCCGCGGCGGCTGCCGGCGCGTTGGGCATCCCGTTCGGTGCTGCCACGGCCGGGTCCTCCCCGGCCGCCGCGGCGACGGTCATCGTTCCGACGGCCGCACCCGAACTGCCCGCCGGTCTGGTGCCCTACCTCTCCCCGTACATCAACTGGGCCGGCGAGATCACCCACGGCGGGCTGTGGGCGTGCGCGCCCCGCACCGGGCAGGACCTCGCCGACCTCGCCAACTGGGCGCATGCCAACGGCTGGCGGCTACGTGCCCGGGGCAAGGCGCACAACTGGTCGCCCCTGACCATCACTTCGTCCACCGAGCGCGACGCGAAGGTCCTCCTGCTGGACACCACCGTCCATCTCACGCACATGGAACTCACGACCCCGCCCGCAGGCGCCCCCGGCGCGGTGCGCGCGCAGGCCGGGGCGACCCTCGAAACGCTGATGGCCTTCCTCGCCGACCACGGGCTGGGCGTCACCAACACTCCCGCGCCGGGGGAGTTGACCCTGGGCGGCACGCTGGCCATCGACGCCCACGGCACCAGCGTCCCCGCGGACGGCGAGTCCGCCCGCCCCGGCCACACCTACGGCAGCCTCAGCAACCTCGTCCTGTCCCTCACCGCCGTCGTCTGGGACGCGGAGCAGGATGCCTACGTCGTGAAGACCTTCCACCGAGGAACCGACGAGGAGTGCGAGGCGCTGGCCACCCACCTCGGGCGCGGCCTCATCGTGGAGGCAGAGATCCAGGCGGGCGAGGACATACCGCTGCGCTGCCGGAGCCGCGTCGACCTCACCGCCGACGAACTGTTCGCCGCCCCGGGCAGCGCCCTCGCCGCCCGGGGAAACACCTTCGCGGACTTCATGGCCGAGTCGGGGCGGGTGGAGACGATCTGGTTCGCCTTCACCGACCGGCCCTGGCTCAAGGTGTGGAGCCTCAGCCCTGAGCGCCCGGTCACTTCCAGGCCGGTGCACAGCCCGTACAACTACCCGTTCAGCGATGTCGTCCCGACCCCGGTCGCCCGGCTGGCCGGGCTTGTCGTCGGGGGCTCCTGGCATCTCGCGCCGCTGCTCGGCGCCGCGCAGTACACGGTGGCGGCGACCGGACTGACCGCCACCCTCGCGAAGGACCTGTGGGGCCCGTCGCACGCCCTCCAGTTCTACTTGCGCCCCACAACACTGCGTGAGACCGCGAACGGGTACGGGATCCTCACCCGCCGGGCAGACGTCCAGCGCGTCGTCTCCGAGTTCGCCGGCGACTACAAGCAAAGGCTGGCGGCCTGGGCCGCGGCGGGCAGATTCCCGATCAACGGGCAGGTGGAGATCAGGGTCAGCGGCCTCGACCAGCCCGATGACTCCGCCGCGCCGGGCGCACGCCCGCCGCTGCTCTCCGTCGTCCGCCCGCACCCGGACCACCCGGAGTACGACTGCGTGGTGTGGGTGGACGTGCTGACCCAGCCGACCTCACCCGGAGCCCACGAGTTCTACCGGGAACTGGAACGCTTCCTGATGAGCACCTTCGACGGCGACTACGCGCTGGCGCGCGTCGAGTGGTCCAAGGGCTGGGGCTATACGGACACGGCGGCCTGGGCGGACGAGCAGATCATCGGGTCCGCGGTGCCCGCTTCGTACGGCGCCGGGCAGTGGTCCGAAGCCGTCTCCGTCCTGGATCGGCTCGACCCTCACCGGGTCTTCGGCAACGGCTTCACGGATCGACTGGTGCGTTAGCCGCGGGCCCTTCACCGGGCACGGCGCCAAGGTCATGCCGACGTCGACGAACGTGTGTCGTGTCCCGCACCACCGACGCGCTGACGCTCGGCTCGCCGTACGTCACCTGAGGCAGCGGCTGACACCGGGCCCGGAGGACAGGGGCTGTTGCCCCGTCCTCCGGGCCCTCTGCTCCTACGAGGCCCGCACGTGCCGGACCAGGCCTGTCACCACGTCCACGACGAGGAAGGCGGCCAGGGTCACCCCCAGGACCGGCAGCGCCCAGCCGAGGGCGGCGACAGCGGGGATGCCCAGGACGATCACGGGCAGCGGCAGTCGGCGCCAGGCTCCGCGGGCGGGCGCCGTGCCGAATGCAGCCCTGCGATCGTCGCGGGTCGGGCGGCGCTGCCACCACATGCGGTAGCCCCAGATGGTCACGGCGGTGAGGCCGAGCGCGATCGCGGCCAGCACGATCTGGTTGACGATGCCGAACAGCACGCCCATGTGCCCCTGCACCCCGAGCTTGCTGAGCTTGGCGAGGAGCGGATAGTCCGCCCACCGGCTGTGGGAGGTGATCTCGCCCTTCTCGGTGTCGACAGCGACCTGGTCGTAGTGCACCGGCCAGACGTTGTCGCCCTGGGCCACGACCCACGCGCCCGAACTGTCGGCGGGAGGCGTCACCTCCACCGTGCCGCCCAACCCGGCGTCCCGGGCCGCGGCCAGGGCCGCGTCGAAGTCGGCCGGATCCGCCGCGGCGGAGTCCTCCGCGGCGCCGTGCCCGGCGTGTTCGCCGCCCTCGTCCTCCGCTGGCGGCTGAGCGCCGGGAAGTGTGGTGTCCAACGCGGGAGCACGGCCCCTGGCCGCGTCCAGCAGCTGCCCGAACCGATCGCCCGCATAATGCGACCACGTCAGGCCCGTGGCACTCAGGAAGAGCAGACCGAGTGCCAGCCACACACCCGTGGCCGCGTGCCAACTGCGGGTGCGGCGCACGCCCCGGGCCGAACGGTCGGGCAGCAGAACGCCCCGTGCGGACCCGGCCCGCTGTCCACGGCTGCGTCCGAGCCAGAGGACGAGGCCGCCCGCGACGATCACCCAGAGCCAGCTCGCGGCGACTTCTGAGTAGAGGCGACCGGTCTCGCCCAGGTGCAGATTGCGGTGGAGGTCGTCGAGCCAGGTGGTGAGTGGCGTCGAGCCGAACCACGTGGTCAGGTCGCCCTGCACCTCGGCGGTGTAGGGGTTGACGAACACGGTGCGCTGCTTGTCACCGAGCTCCGGCAGGGACAGCACCACCCGTGTGGTGTCCTCCGGGCCGGGAGGGGTGACGACGGAGGCCAGGCTGCCCTCCGGGTGGGCGGCCCTGGCTGCGGCTATCTGCTCCGCCAGCGGACGGGGCGCCTCGCCGACCTGCTCGACGCGCAACTGGTCGCCGTACACGAGTTGGTCGAGCTGCGGCGTGAAGGTGTAGGCCAACCCCGTCAGGGCGGCCACCAACAGGAAAGGGGCGACGAATACGCCGGCGAAGAAGTGCAGCCGGACGAGCAGGCTCCGTACGGCCTGCCAGGAGCGGCCGGGCCCGGGCTCGGCCGCAGGGGTGGAGGTGGGCTCGGCGACGGCGACTGCTGCCGCCGCGGCGGACGGGGCGTCGATACGACGGCGGTCGTTCTGTGGTGGTTCTTCGGTTCCGAAAGACATGCCTATCCCTCAGGTGGACGCGGCCGCCGGACGAGCCGGGGACGCCGCGAAGTCGGTGACGTGCTTCCGTCGGAGTGACGGTGCGACGCGAGTGCCCCGGCCCGGCTCCGCCCGTACGCATGCCTCGGCGCACCGGTGAACAGCCGGTGCGATGGAACGCGGAAGGGGGACCGTCAGGCCGGGGTCGCCGAGGGAGGACCCCGCCGGGTCCGGGAACGGGCGAGCAGTACCCCGAATCGGGGATGCGCCGACGACAGGGGCACCGGCCGGAGCTGAGGGGTGACAGGGAGGGCCGGGGGTTCGCGGTAGCAGAAGGCCGGGACGACCAGGGCGGCCAGCCCGCGCAGGACGCGTTCTCCGTAGATGACGCACAGCGCGGTCCCGACCGTGGCGACCGTATGAGCCGAGGTCATGGCGGAGGACAGAGAATGCCCGATACCGCGCTCGGCCATGTCTGCCGGGCCCATGACCATGTGCCGGCCGGCCATGTGATGTGCCGCGTGGCCGACTTCGGGCATCGAGAATCGATGGAAACCGAGGTGGAGGGAGAACTGTGTTCCGGCCAGCGCCAGCACCGTGACATCGAAGCGGCGACGGCGGCCACCGAAGAACACCGAGCCGAGCACGGTCAGCGTGGCCAGGATGAGCGCCAGCGGACCTGCGCCGGGCAGCCGCCCACCGGCCGAGGCATGGCTCACCACACCCAGGAAAAGGCATGCCGAAGCGCAGAGCAGACCCCTTACGGTCCGCCCGGTCCATCCTCCCGGCTCGCGCACGGGTACAACCTATCGAGCATGTACACGGCGGCGCGTGTGTGTCTGTACGGTGCACGAGGATCGACCGTGAGCTGACTGGCCATCACACGGCTCGCCCCGGCCGGTGAGGTGATGACCGGCTCGCCCGTGCGAGCACGATCACCGTGTCGTCGGTGGGCGCGGAAGGGAGCATGCTCGTAAGGATGTTCTCCGCCGTCGCTTCCAGTTCCCCTGCGGCACGGGCGAGTTGGGATCGGAGGGCCTCGGTGCCCTCGCTGATGTCCTCACCCGCTTCGACGAGGCCGTCGGTGTACAGGGCCAGGACGGAACCCTCCTGGAGGTCTGTCTCGGTCGTGCGGAACGGGAAGCCGCCGACGCCGAGGGGAACCCCTCCGCCGACGCCGAGGGGAACCCCTCCGCCGACGCCGAGGGGAACCCCGAGGACCTCGTCGATGACATCGACCGTGCCGTCGGGCTGCCGGACCGGAGGTGGGGGCGTTCGCGATGCGGGCTGCGCCGGTGGTGGCATGAGGTGAGCTGACGGATCTCTGTGCAGCTCAGCGCCGGTTCGTCGACGCTACAACGGATGCGGCGGTATCGCTGGTTGAGGTGAAGAGCCGTCGGCTGCCGAGCCGCCGTCGCTGCTGTCCGCGGTCGGCCACAGCAGGAGCCCGCCGCCGCGGGGTCAGGGGTTTCGGGCTTCCGGTCAGGAGGGCAGTCAGCTGTGGGCGCCAACTATTCTTTGTGCCGACGGCTACGAAGTGCTTGTCGGAATGATCAGCGCAGCGAACGCAGATGCCGAGCAGGGGAGCCGAGGCGATGACGCCTTCGAACGCACCGGGCCCGCCGACCGCCGTGGTCGTACAGAACACCAGGAGCGGCGGTCCCGGCCGGGTCGGGGCCTGGCTGCGCGAGGCGGGTATCGGCCTCGAAGTGCTACGTCCCTACGAGGGTGAGGTCCTGCCCCGAAGGCTCGACAGCAGGCCGCTTCTCGTGCTCGGCGGAAACTTCCTGCCGGACGACGACGAGCGCGCGCCCTGGCTCCCGGCCACCCGCCACCTCGTCGCGCAGGCGCTGGACGGCGGCACGCCCGTCCTCGGCATCTGCCTCGGTGGCCAGTTGCTCGCTCAGGTGGCGGGCGGCAGCGTACGGGCGCGTCACGGGCAGCCCGAGTTCGGCAGCACACAGATCCGGCTGCGCCCCGAAGCCGCCGACGACCCGTTGCTCCACGGGCTCGGCCGGGCGGTTCCCGCGATCGAGCGGCACGTCGACGCGATCACCGAACTCCCGCCGGGTGCCGCCTGGTTGGCGTCCAGCGCGGCCTGCCCCCACCAGGCGTTCCGGGTCGGGGCGCGGGCCTGGGGTGTGCAGTTCCACCCGGAGGCGGAGGCCCATCGGATCGCCGGTTGGGACCGGGAGCGGCTGGCCCTGCAGGGCTTCGACAGGGACCGGCTGCACACCGAGGCCGTGGCCGACGAGGGCGCGGCGGTCTCGGCATGGTCGGTGTTCACCCGGAGGTTCGCTCAGGTGTGCGCGCGGCGGCCGTGACCGGCTGCTGGTCGGGCGCGAGTACGGCGGCCCGGCGCCGCCGTCCCACGGACGCGGACCCGGTCCTTCGGACTGTCGCGGCAGGCGACGCCATGGATCCAACCCGTTGATCACGCCTCACGCTTCCATCGGGCCGAGGTCCGTGAGCGCGGCTCCCAGTCGCCGTACACCCTCGGCCAGCTCGGAGTGGTCGGCCGCCGCGGCGAACCCGATGCGCAGGTGGGCTGCCGGCGGCTCGGTGGCGAAGTAGCGGCTGCCGGTGCTGACCGCGACGCCCCGTTGCCGGGCGGCACCGGTGAGGACGGTGTCGTCCACGCCGGACGGAAGACGAAGCCACAGATGCAGTCCGCCCGTGGGCAGCCCCGCCAAGGCCGCGCCGGGGATCTCCTGGGCGACCGCGGCGGCCAGTACGGCGCACCGCTCCCGCAGCGCCGTACCGAGAGCCCGAGTTCGGTGTCTCTCCGGACGGGTCGCCGCGCCGCCCGCCGAATCATTTCCTGCGGGGGATCAGTCGATGGAATCGCCATGCGGGGGCTTCGGCGCGCCGGGAGGGACGAAGCAGGCGGTGATGGTCTTGCCCGACGCCTGGGGGTGCGTGGCCCATCCGTCGGCGAGCGCGTCGACGATGGCGAGTCCACGGCCACCGGTCGTCGTGTGGTCTTCGGG
Source organism: Streptomyces sp. NBC_00887 (assembly GCF_045207585.1). Lineage (NCBI taxonomy): Bacteria > Bacillati > Actinomycetota > Actinomycetes > Kitasatosporales > Streptomycetaceae > Streptomyces > Streptomyces sp. NBC_00887. The sequence continues at coordinate 851,501 of NZ_CP108788.1, read as the reverse complement.
CTGCTGGGCGGGGGGTACGGGATCGGAGTCGTGGACACTCACGTGCAGGCAGCGACTGTCCCAGGTGAGGACCAGCTGGGCGTCGCTGTGTGCGTGCACGTGCGCGTTGGTGACCAGTTCGGAAACACTGAGCAGTATCGCGTCCACGGTTTCGGGAGCGTCCTTCGTCCATTCCAGGGACGCCAGGTGGTCCCGCGTCCAGTGGCGGCCGGCCCGTACCCCGTGCGATACGGGAAACGACTGTGCCCATCCCACCGCACGCAGCGACGTGTCCTTCGTCATCGACCCCTCCTCGCTCGGCTCTCCCTTCTCGTCTACCCACGCATCCGGGGCCCACCACGGCGGCCCCGGCGTGCGGCCCGGCCGACGTCCCGAAGCTGATCGGTGTCTCTCCTGCGACCGGATGGCGAAGGAGCATGCGTGTGGCGGCGCCTATCGGGTAGTCGGCAGCGGAAGGCGAAACCGAGCGAAAGAAAGGTTGTTGCTCATGTCCTCCTCCCTCGTCGAGACCGTCGACATCAAGGCGCCCGTCAGCGTCACCTGGGCTCTGTGGAGCGATGTGTCGCAGTGGCCGAAGTTCCTGAGCCACGTGCGACGGGTCGATCCGATGGACGAGCGCCGGTTCTCCTGGCAGTTGTCCCTGCCGGGCGCCGACAAGAGCTTCGTCGCGGAGCTCACCGAGGTCGTCCCGCAGGACCGGATCGCCTGGAAGACGATCGAGGGTGTGCATCACGCAGGCGTGGTCACCTTCCACCGGCTCGACGACACCTCCAGCCGGGTCGCCCTGCAGATCGAGTACGACCCCAGCGGATTCGTGGAGCACCTGGGTGCCCTGACCAACCTCGACTCGGCACTCACCAACTACGACCTGGGAGAGTTCCAGAAGCTGGCCGAGTCCACAGCGGCGGGTGACGGCCCTCGGGGCCTGTGACCACCGCACGCTCGCCGGGGTGCGGAGCACCCCGCAGACGTGACCGCCCGTGCGCACCTCCGAAGTGCGCACGGGCGGTTCTCAGTCGAACGGCGAGCGGGTGGCGACGGTTCGCGGGATGACGTGGAGGGCGTCGGTACAGGCGGCTCAGCGGCCGACGGCGCAGGCGTCCCCGTTCAGCATGAACCGTGGCGGCGACGACGAGTCACCGGTGTGTGCGGCGAGGTAGCCGAGAGTGATGCTCGCGCCGGGAGCGATCGTGGCGTTGTGCGAGGTGTTGGTGGCCGTGATCGTGTTGCTTCCCTGGGTGAGGTCGGTGTTCCAGTCGGAGGTGACGGTCTGCCCGAGGACCAGCGGGAACTCTAGCGTCCAGCCGTTCATGGGGGTGCTGCCGGTGTTGGTGACGGTGAGGTCCACCGTCGTGCCGGTGCCCCAGGTCCGGATGGTGAGGTTTACACGGCAGGCGGGCTCCTCACGGGCGAAGGCCACGCGGTGCAGGCCGCCGGGCAGATCGTTGACCGCGTAGAACTCTCCGTCGACGGTCGTGCCGATGGACGTCACCTGGGTGGGCATCTCCCCGATCTCGGCCTGCTCGTAGCCGCCTTCGCCGCCGGGTCGCAGCGCCCAGACCGTGGACGAGCAGTAGTCGGTGGCGATGTACGTGCCGCCGACGAGGTCGGCGTACTTCTGGCCCCGGTAGACGTGACCGCCGATGACCGAGCAGCCGCCCGTGTAAGGGGAGTAGGTGAAAACCGGCTCCGTGTACGTTTCGCCGGGCACGCAATCGCCGCCCTCGAACTTCTCCAGGCCCTCGTGGCAGGACCAGCCGAGGTTCAGCCCTCCCTCTCCGGGCGTGAGGTGGTCGACCTCCTCCCACCGGCCCTGGCCGACGTCGCCGATCCACATCGAGCCGTCGGCGCGGTCGAAGGAGAACCGCCAGGGGTTGCGCAGACCGTACAGCCAGATCTCCTCGCGCGCGCCGGGGGCGCCCACGAAGGGGTTGCCACCGGGGACGCAGTAGGGGAGCGGGGCGCAACCGCGGCTCACGTCGATGCGCATCACCTTGCCCAGCAGGGTGTCCAGTCGCTGCCCGGAGCGGAAGGGGTCCGCGGAGCCGCCGCCGTCACCGATGCTCCAGTACAGGTGGCCGTCGGGGCCGAACGCGAGCTGGCCGCCGTTGTGGTCGCTGTACTCGGAGTGCGGCTGGGAGAGCAGGACCTCCGAGCGGGACTCGTCGAGGCGGTAACGGGCGAGAGTGACCGCTCCGTCGGGCCGTGCGGTGTACGCCACGTACAGGTGGTGGCTGTCAGCGAAGTCGGGCGGGACGGCGATGCCGAGGAGGCCGCGCTCGTTGCCCGATTCGTCCACGGCCGACCTGATGTCGATGAGCGGGGCCGTGGCAAGGCCGGTATCCGGGTGGTACACGCGTACGGTGCCGGACTTCTCGGTGATGAACAACCGGTCCGTGCCGTCGTCGGGGGCGGCGAGGGCGGTGGGCCGTCTCAGCCCGGAGGCGACCTGGGTAGTGGTCGCACGGAGCGAAGGCAGGGGTACTGGCGAGGGGTCAGCCTCCGCGCGGGTCGGCCTGGTATCCGACGTCGCGGTCGGGGCCGCCGCGAAGGACTGGGTCGCGGCGGGTAAGGGAGCAAGGGTGGTCAGCAGGAGGGCCAGCAGGAGCTGCCCGGTCCAGCGGCGTCGTAGCATGTCGGCTCCAGACTCGAGGACGCTTGCGCGGCGGTCGTACGCACACAAGTGGTTCGCACCCGGTGGCGCGCTCCGAACGGACACGCTTGTCGTAGCGGACGTCACCGGTGCCGGTCAGCGGGAGGGCCGCGCGATGACCGGCCCGGTCGTTCAGTTGAACGGTGAGGTTGTCCGCGCCCCTGGTCTTCCACGCACCCACGATGTCCGGCGTGTTGTCGTGGCCGCTTATTGTCACGCGCATGACAACTCATCCTCTTTCCGGTGGGCACCGGGTTCCAGGCGAGGGTGCCGACTGCGTGGGAGCGCTCCCGCGACCCTAGACTGCGCGTGGAGGGGTAGTGCGGGCAACATTTGTTTGCGCCACTTCCGCGCCACGTGGCGCAAACGATGCGACGCCGAACGGGAGACGCCACAGACACTGCGCAGCAGGTTCGGGGATGTGGGCGGTTCAGTGCAGGGCCGGCCAGTCACCGTGTCATCGCTGCGCCCTGTGCGGCACGTGCTGGCGCCAAAGACCCGTGCCCGTGCGGTCAGGGAACTGGACAGGACATGCAGGACATGGACGAACGGTCGATGCGTGAAGGGGTGCTGATGCAGGACACGCGCCAGCCGGCCCTCCAGGGCTCACACCGCGTGTGGCGCCGAACAGGTCGCTGCGTGACCATATCTCACAGGAAGATGGAGACACCCCTTTCCCTCGGCGCGCTGGTGCTGCCGATGTTGCTCTTCACATGGCCGCTGTCGGCATCGAGTACGAGCGAGCCCCTGCTGATCCAGATCGCTGCTCAGGTTGCATTCGTCGTGCTGATGCCCACGCCCTCCTGCCCGAGAAATGGGTGGGAGCTTCGTAGCGGGCGGGTGACGATGGGTGGGGCCCTGGGGGCATCAGCCAGGGCCCACGCATGTGATCGACAACGCTGCGCTCTGCAAGGTCCGCTGTCACCACAGCAGGTCCAACGGTCCGCCGTCCAGGGGTGTCGGTGACGCCGCTGTCGAGCGCCTCCGCCTTCCTGCGCCTTCAGTGGCCGGGGCGGTCGGTCCGGGAGAGCACCCCGACGATGGTGCTCGAGAAGGGCTCTCGCCTGGTTCGGGGTATCGGTACCTCCACCAGCCGGCCGTCGTACAGCATCCACATCCCGAAGCAGTCGTCGTCCTCGTCGCGTACCAGAACCTGTACAGACCACGGGTCGGGCCACGGCAGCGATTCCAGATGTGCCAGCAGTCCTGTCCAGTTGTGGCGGATGAACTGGACAACCCAGACGTAGCACTCCTCGGACGTGATGGATCCGTCGAACGCGCCGTCGTCCACACGCTTGAAGCACTGGTGCCACTCCCGGTTCCCGTCGGGTTGGGTGAGTGGCTCCATCACGTCTTCGGCATTCCGTGCCAACACGATGACTTCGGTGTATCTGCTCATGGCGGGCAGTTTCGCACCAGTACACGGGGCCACCCGCCCCGGGGTTACGGCGCCTTCCACTCCACGACGATCTCCCGCTTGAGGATCTTGCCCGTTGCTCCCTTCGGGAGCGCGTCGGTGAAGGTGACGATCCGGGGGTACTTGTAGGCCGCCACCCGCGCTCTGACATGGTCGCGCATCTCGTCGGCAGTGACCTGGGAGCCGTCCCGCACGGTGACCACGGCGGCTATCTCCTCGCCGTGGACCTCGTGCGGCACCCCGACGACGGCTGCCTCCGCGACGGCCGGGTGTTCGTAGAGGACTTCCTCGATCTCGCGGGGATAGACGTTGTATCCACCACGGATGATCAGGTCCTTCTTCCGGTCGACGATGAAGTAGTAGCCGTCGTCGTCGACCCGCGCGAGATCACCACTGTGGAACCACCCGTCCCGGACAGCTTCCGCGGTGTCGTCCGGACGGTTCCAGTAGCGCCTCATCACGTTCTCGCCGCGGATCGCGATCTCGCCCACCTCGCCCGGGCCCACCGGAGTGCCGTCGTCGGCCATGAGCCTGAGTTCGACGCCGCGGATCGGGACGCCGATCGAGCCGGCCTTGCGGGGCCGGTCCGGAGGATTGAACGCAGCGACCGGCGAAGTCTCCGAGAGGCCGTAGCCCTCCAGTACCGTGACGGCGAATTCCCGCTCGAAGGTGTGCAGTACCTCGACCGGCAGGGAAGCGCCGCCGGAAACGGCCAGACGCAGGCGGGGGAGCGCGTGCCCGTCGGGGCCCCTGTTGTTGAGCAGCGCCGAGTACATCGTGGGGACGCCCAGGAAGATCGTGGCCCCGTCCCGCCGCATGATCTCCAGCGCCTCGGCCGGATCGAACCGCGGCATCAAGGTCAGGGTGGCGCCCGCGGCGACGGCGGTGTTGAGGGCGCAGGTCTGCCCGAAGGCGTGGAACAGGGGCAGGCCCCCGAACAGCACGTCGGCCGGACCGACGTGGAGCAGTGTCCCGGCCGTGGTTGCCGCGTTGGTCACCAGGTTGCGGTGGGTCAGCTCGGCACCCTTGGGGGTTCCTGTCGTGCCCGATGTGTATAGGATCACGGCGGTGTCGTCCGCCGCCCGCCCGGCGACCTGTCGCATGGGTTCGGAGTCCTGAACCAAGGTGTCGAACGTCGCCGTGTCGGTGACCAGGCAGTCGATGCCGACTTCTGCCGTGGCTGTCGCCACCTCGTGTGTGGAGTGAGGCGATGTCACCGCGATCCGGGATCCGGAATCCCTGAGGGCGAAGGCGACTTCACGGGATTTCAACAGCGGGTTCATCGGCACGACAACGCCGCCGCAGCGGAGAATGCCGTAGTACGCCACCGGGAAACAGCTGACGTTGGGCATGACCAGCGCGACACGATCGCCCGGGTGCACCCCCCTGCTCCGCAGCAGTGTGGCGAACCGGGCGCTCGCGTCGTCGAGTTGGGCATAGGTCAGGGTGATGTCGTCCTGGCGGACTGCGACGCGGTCGCCGCCCGATCGGGCGGACTTCACCAGGAGTGAGGCGAGGTTGTCCATGGGGCTCCTGTTCGGACTGGATCGGTGGGGGCGCAGGCGGTGACGGTCACCGGCAGTGACGGAAGCCGCGGAGACGTGCGGAGTTCTGTGTCGCGATGACGTCGCGGGGGGAGATCCCGCCGCGACCGTGCCCGAGGGTCAGCCACAGTCGCAGGACGTGGCGCCCCGGATCGGGCTCGGCGAAGTCCTCGAACCCCGTACGGGAATGAAGAACGGTGTGGTTGTTCACGAACAGCAGGTCGCCGGCCTCGAAGTCGACATCGAGCCGGAACTCCGGGGACTCCGCCAGTGCGTCGACGAGGTCGAACAACTCCACGTCCGCCGGGTCGAGGCGGGGAACGTCGGGAAAGCGCTGTGCGGATTCGAGATAGCAGCGGTTGTAGCGCATGCTGAGCCCCCTCCGGCTCCGGGACGCGAGCGGGAGCGCGGCGTACGGGAGGTCGCCGGGGGCATGCTCCTCCCGGCGGTCGAAGAAGTGGGTGCGGTACAGCCGCTCGACCAGATCCGGCCGCCGCTCCAGGACGGCGTTGTGGACCGCTGCCGAGCTGACGAGGGCGCTCCGCCCGCCGGAGCGGGCCGCTCGCAGGCACAGCAGTCCGAGGACATCGGAACCGTCGCTGTGAAACGGCAGACTCTCGCGGGTCTGATATCCGCGCGTCGCCGGATCGGTGAGGCTACGGCCGGTGTCCCGGGCGTGGCCGAGCATATGACCCGACGCGTTCTGGGAGACCGGCGTACCCAGGTGGCGGCCCGCCCCCCAGAAGACGGTGCTCGCCGCGGCCAGGTTGTACCGCTCGACCGGAATGCCCTTCACGAGTACGAAGCCCCGGCCGTTCTCCAGTACGTCGGCGACGTGCCGCAGCTCTCCGGTCGGCGTGGGCAGCGGAAAGTCACCGGATGTGACCTTCAGCAGCGGAATGCTCCGTTCGTGCACCCTGTGCAGGGCCGCGTCGAGCTCGTCGATCTGCGCAGGTGAGAGCCGTAGGACCCCTTCCCCGGAGTCGACCTGCTCCGGTCCCTTCCACACGGCCGGCCCGGTATGGGGCCGGCGCAGCATGTTGATCTCGCTCCTCATGGTGGCCTCCCTTCCTCTCTGTGGCTTCCCGAGGAGTACCGGCCGTCCGGGTCGCCGCATCCGGGCGGAGAGCTCCGCCGCGGTGGTGCAACGCTAGGTCACGACGTGGGCTGTTACTTGACTTGACGTGACATCTCACTTATCACTTGGGGACTCATCCCCTGGAGTGCGCCATGAAGCCGCTTGTCCGCAACGCAGCGCTGAACAGCTATGTCGAGGTCAGTCAGTCGCTCGGCATCGATCCGCGGGCCCTGATGAAGCGCGTGGGCCTCGACCCCGTCGGCCTCGCGGTCCAGGACCGGTGGATCCCCGGCGCGGCGGTCATCGAGCTGCTGGAACTCTCCGCGGAGGCCTCGCACCGAGTGGACTTCGGCCTGCTCCTCGCCGAGCGGCGCCGCTTCTCCAATCTCGGCCCGATCAGTCTGGTCCTGCGTGACGAGCCAGATGTCCGCAGTGCCCTCGAACTCCTCGTCCGCCACGAGTACATGTACAACGAGTTGCTTCACAGCCGGCTCTCCGAGGCGCGTGGCCTGGCCACCCTCAGGGTGAGTCTCGAAGTGGGTGAGGCCATGTCCACCCGCCAGGCCACCGAGCTGGCCGTGGGCGCCTTCCACGGGGTGCTCCGCAGCTTTCTGGGTGACCGGTGGCAGCCGCTGTCCGTGTGCTTCACGCACGAAGCGCCGGCGGATTTCGGCACCCACCGACGTCTCTTCGGCCCCGTGGTGGAATTCGGCCGGGAGTTCAACGGGATCGTCTTCTACGCCAGCGAACTCAAGGCTCCCAACCCCATGTCGGACCCGCTGCTGCGGACCTACGCCCGGCAGTACTTCGAGTCCATCGCGGTGTCCAGGGAGACCACCGTGCTGGATCGTGTGAGCGAGCTGATCGAAGTCCTGCTGCCCACCGGGCGCTGTTCGATCGAGCAGGTCGCGGACAGCCTCGGCATCGACCGGAGGACGGTGCACCGGCACCTCGCGGCTTCGGGCGAGACCTTCTCCTCGGTGCTCAACGCGACACGCATCCAGCTGGCGGAACAACTCGTCGCGAACCCACGTCGGTCGTTCACGGAGATCGCCGGACTGCTGGGATTCTCCGCACCGAGCGCCTTCTCGCGCTGGTTCCGTGAGCGGTTCGGATGCAGCCCGAGGGACTGGCGGGTCCGCGGGACCGTGCAGCGGCGCTCGGGCGAGGAATGACCGAGGGCGGCTCGACGCGCTCCGGGGCGCGTGTCCCCAAGCGATAAGTCTCCTGTCACCATCGGTCAAGCGCGTGCCGTAACCCGCGCTTAACGTGGGACCACCGCAAGGGACATGGTCGGCCCACGAGGACGAGCAGGAATCCCTGCCCGATGCCGCGTGCCCCCTCCCCACCGACCGCCGATCGCATCCGAGCGACCGCCGGACCCGGGAACCCCTTCCGCACCCTCGCGCCCGTTTCCCCTCTGCCCTTCCGGCGCCACGTCACAGGCGGTGCCGCGGGCAGCGAGTGAAGCCCCACCGACAGAAGTCCCGCCCCACAAAGGAGATGGACCATGCATTTCTTCGACGACTCCCTGTATCCGGAGAACCAGGAGAAGCTGGTCATCCAGGCCGCGCCCTACGGGCCGGAGTGGCTGCCCGGTGACGCCGACGACCTCCCGCTCACCATGGACGAACACGTGCAGGCGGCCGTCGACTGCTACGACGCCGGTGCCACGGTGCTGCACATCCACGTACGCGAACTGGACGGTCACGGCTCCAAGCGCATCTCCATGTTCAACGAGCTGATGGCCCGGCTGCGCGAGGCCGTGCCGGACATGGTCCTGCAGGTCGGCGGATCCATATCCTTCGCCCCCGAGGACGAAGGCGGCGACGCCAAGTGGCTCAGCTACGACACCCGCCACATGCTGGCCGAGATCACCCCCCGGCCCGACCAGGTGACGATCGCGATCAACACCAACCAGATGAACATCGTCGAGCTCTTCGACGACGAGGACATCGAGGGCACGTCGATCGCCAAACCGGGGTACTACAAGGCATACCGGGACATGGTGGTCGAGGCCGGGCCGGACTTCTATCTCGAACATCTCGAGAGGCTCCGGGCCAAGGACGTCCAGCCGCACTTCCAGCTCGCCAACACGGCGCAGCTGGAGACCGTGGAACGGCTGATCCGCAAGGGCGTCTACAGCGGACCCCTCGTCCTGAACTACGTCGCCATCGGCGGCGGGTTCGCCGGCCGGCACCCCGCCGACCTGGTCGAGTTCATCCGCCGCGTCCCGGACGGCGCCGTGCTCACCATCGAGGCCTCCATGCGCGCGGTGGCGCCGATGGGCGCGGTCGGCATCGCTCTGGGTGCGCACGTGCGGGTGGGCAACGAGGACAACCTGTGGCAGCGCAAGGGCGAGCGGATGTCGTCCGTCGAGCAGGTCGAGCAGATGGTCCGGATCGCCGACGCACTGGGCCGTGACGTCGCCACCGGGCAGGACGCCAAGCGGATCTACCGGATCGGTGAATGGTACGCGGACGCCGACGAGACCCTCGCCCGGCTCGGCATGGTGCCCAACCGCCGCCCCGGACAGCGCGGTTCCATGCTGCGCGACGTCACGAGCTGACCCGGCTCCCGCGGGCGGCGGCCGGAGGCCCGGCCGCCGCCCCGCACCACCCCACCCAGATTGCACACGAGCAAACGGAGCACGTCATGGCACACGCCATTCGCTTCCATGAAACCGGTGGCCCCGACGTCATGAAGTGGGAAGAGGTCACAGCCGGTGACCCCGGCCCGGGCGAGGTACGGATCCGGCACGTCGCCGTCGGACTCAACTTCGCCGACACCTACTTCCGCACCGGCCTGTACCCGGCCCCGCTCCCCGCCGGTCTCGGTGTGGAGGCATCGGGTGTGATCGAGGCCGTGGGCGAGGGCGTCACGGATGTCGCCGAGGGGGACCGGGTGACGTACACCGGCAGCCCCCTGGGTGCGTACAGCACGGAGCGGGTCATGCCCGCGGACTCACTGATCAGACTGCCCGACGGGATCAGCTGCGAGACCGCGGCCGCCATGACGATGCGCGGCCTCACCTCCGCCTATCTGCTGCGCCGCATCCACCCGCTGAAGTCCGGCGACACCGTCCTGCTCCACGCGGCGGCCGGCGGCGTCGGCCTGATCTTCTCCCAGTGGGCGAAGCTGCTCGGCATCACCGTCATCGGGACGGTCTCCAGCGAGGAGAAGGCCGAGGTCGCCCGCGCCCACGGCTGCGACCACATCGTCTACTACAGGCGGGAGAACGTGGCCGAGCGGGTGCGCGAGTTGACGGACGGCAAGGGCGTCCCGGTCGTCTTCGACAGCGTCGGCAAGGACACCGTCGCCGGATCCATGGCCTCGCTGCAGCGCCGCGGCCTGCTCGTGTGCTTCGGTACGGCCTCCGGTGTGCCGCCGCTCGATGCCATGCAACTGGCGATCCACGGCTCGCTGTTCGTGACTCGGCCGGCCCTGGCCGACTACATCGCCGAGCCCGCGGAGCGCGCCGCACTGGCCGATGAGCTGTTCGGACATGTCGCGTCCGGCCGCATCACGGTCGATACGAACCAGCGTTACGCCCTTCCCGACGCGGCGCAGGCCCACCGGGATCTCGAAGGAGGGCGCACCACGGGATCCTCCGTCTTCGTCGTCTGAGTACGCCGCATCCGAGCACCTCGCGTACCCCATGGCACGAATCCCACGACAACCAGGAGTGAGCACGATGCCCCACATCATTCACCCGACGGAAGGCTCGCCGGCTCCGGTGCGCACCGGGGGTCGCCGCGCCTCGATCGAGGTCGAGCCGCTGACCTGCACCATAGGAGCCGAACTCTTCGGCGTGAACCTCGGCGACGCCGCGCGCGACGACGACCTGTTCGCACAGATCAAGGAACTGCTGCTGCGGTACAAGGTCCTCTTCCTGCGTGACCAGGACATCACCCGCGCCGAACACGTCGCCTTCGCGGCGCGCTTCGGGCCTCTGGAGGACCACCCGGTGGCCGGCAGCGACCCCGAACACCCGGGCCTGGTCCGCATCTACAAGGACCTGGACAGCAAGGCCGAGCACTACGAGAACGCCCTGCACTGCGACGCGACCTGGCGCGCGGCCCCGCCCATGGGCGCCGTACTGCGCTGCGTGGAGACGCCGGAGGTGGGTGGCGACACGATCTGGGTCAACATGGCCGAGGCCTACCGCAGGCTGCCCGAGCACATCAAGGCCCAGATCGCGGACCTTCGCGCCCGGCACAGCATCGAGGCGACCTTCGGCGCCGTGATGCCGGCGGAGCGACGCCACGAACTGAAGGCCCGCTTCCCGGACCCCGAGCACCCGGTGGTGCGCACCCATCCGGAGACCGGCGAGGAGATCCTCTTCGTCAACGCCTTCACCACGCACTTCGTCAACTATCACACGCCGGAGAACGTGCGCTTCGGCCAGGACTACGCGCCCGGCGCCGGCAACCTCCTGAACTACCTGATCAGCCAGGCGGCCGTCCCCGAGTACCAAGTGCGCTGGCGCTGGCAGAAGAACAGCGTCGCCATCTGGGACAACCGCTCCACCCAGCACTACGCCGTCCAGGACTACTGGCCCGCCGTCCGGAAGATGGAGCGCGCCGGGATCGTCGGCGACGCCACGTTCTGAGCCCTGACCAGAGACGAGATCTGAGCCTTGACCAGAGACGAAAGGTGACGCCCATGAGACTTCACACCGCCGGCACCCAGGTGCCGGACACGCTTCCCGCCACTCCGGCCGTGTCCCGTGGCTATGCCTGGCTGGTGTTCGCCCTGAGTTTCGGGCTGCTGCTGTCCGACTACATGTCGCGACAGGTACTCAACGCCGTCTTTCCCCTGCTGAAGGCGGAATGGCTGGTCTCCGACGCCGAGTTGGGCACGCTCAGCGGCGTCGTGGCCCTGATGGTCGGTGTGCTCACGTTCCCCCTGTCGTTGCTGGCGGACCGATGGGGCCGGGTCAGGATCCTCGTCCTCTCGGCGGCAGCGTGGAGCCTGGCCACGTTGGGCTGTGCCATAGCCGCGAGCTACGGCCAGATGCTCCTGGGCAGGTTCATGGTGGGTGTCGGGGAGGCGGCGTACGGGAGTGTGGGCATCGCGGTCGTCCTGAGCGTGTTCCCCATCGGCGTACGGGCCACGCTCTCCGGGGCCTTCATCGCGGGAGGGTCGTTCGGATCCGTGCTGGGGGTGTCGATCGGCGGTGCCATCGCCCAGGAGTTCGGCTGGCGCTGGGCCTTCGGCGCGATGGGCTTCTTCGGGCTCGCGCTCGCCGCCGTATACGGTCTCGTGATCACGGAGAAGAGACTCGGTTCGGCCTCGACGAGACGAAACAGGTCCACACCTGGCGAACGTGCACCCATCCGGGCCCAGTTGCCGCGGCTCTTCTCGTCGCTGTCCGTGGTCTGCGCGTACATCGGCAGCGGGCTGCAGATGTTCATCGCGATGGCGCTGCTCGCCTGGATGCCCAGCTTCCTCAACCGGTACTACGACATGACTCCTGGTGAGGCGGGCCTCGGAGCCGGGGTCTTCGCGCTGATCGGCGGCATCGGCATGGTGCTCGGCGGGATCGTCGCGGACCGCCTGAGCCGGAAGGTCGCGGCCCGGAAGTGGGTCGTCGCGATTGCGTGCAGCCTCGGGTCGCTCGTGCTGCTGATGGCGGGATTCCATCTGCCGACCGGTCCGCTGCAACTCGTGCTGATCGGGGCCGGGACCCTGGTGGCCGCAGGCACCGCCGGGCCGGCGGCCGCGATGGTCGCCAATCTGACCCCCGCAGCCATCGCGGCGACGGCCTTCGCGACTCTCACCCTGGCCAACAGCCTGCTCGGGCTCGCCCCGGGGCCCGCGGTGACGGGCATGCTCGCGGACAGCATGGGCCTGCTCGGCGCGCTGCGGGTGATCCCGCTCGTAGCCCTGGTGACCAGCGTGGTCTTCACCATCGGAATGTTCTCCTACGAGAGGGATCTGCGCCGCCTGGGGCTGCTGCCCGGCACGGCGCCCACGACATCGGAGGCTCGGGCATGAGCCCCACCGCAGAGCCGACGGTCGTGATCGTCCCCGGGCTGCGCGATCACGTGCCGGAACACTGGCAGACCCTCCTCGCCGACAGGATCGCCGACGCCCGGACCGTTCCCCCGCTGGAGAAGGACAGGCTGAGCTGTGACGCCCAGGTCGCCGCACTGGACGAGGTGTTGTCGGAGATCTCCGGCCCCGTCGTACTCGTGGCGCACAGCGCCGGGGTGATGACCACCGTGCACTGGGCGCAACGACACCGACGTCCGGTGCTGGGAGCGCTGCTCGCGACACCGCCCGACTTCGAGGCCACGCTGCCGGAGGGTTATCCCACCGCCGAGGACCTGCGCGACAACGGCTGGACACCGGTGCCGCGGACAGCCCTGCCCTTCCGCAGCATCGTCGCGGCGAGTACGAACGACCCCCTGGCCGAGTCCGGTCGCGTCGCCGGTCTCGCCCGGGCATGGGGCAGCAGCCTCGTGGACCTCGGCCCCGTCGGGCACCTCAACCCCGCCTCCGGCTACGGCCCATGGCCCCGGGCGGAGGAGTTCGTCCGCGACCTCGGACGGACCCCGTCCGACTGACCCGCTACCGCACCCCACCCGCACGACCTCGCCCCCGGAGGCGCTGATGAGCACCGATTCCGACCTTCTGTGGTCCCCGAGTCGCACCACTGCCGAGAGCTCCAACACGGCCGGCTTCATGCGCTGGCTGAGCGAGACGCGGGGACTGGAGTTCTCCGGCGATGCGCGGTGCGCGACGGCGACCCGGGTGACGGCGCTGAGCACGTCCGCCGGACCCGCCCCGGACGGCACCTCGTCGAGCGAGGCGACGAGCCGGTCCGCCATGAGGTCGGCGCACTCCGCGAACAGTGCGTACTTGTTCGGGAAATGCCGGTAGAGGGCCGCCGCGCTGATACCCACGCCGGCGGCGATCTGCTCCATGGACGCCGCATGGTAGCCGCGCTCGCTGAAGACTCGGCCGGCCGCCTCGACGATGAGTTGCTTACGGTTGCGGGGCCGGGTGGCCGCGGCCGGATCGGCGCTCACGGCCGAACGGGCGGGTGCGGAAACAGGGCCATGCGGATCAGTCAACCACACGGTGCCCGAGGGGCTCGGGCTCCCTCGGAGCGGACCGCACCCCAGGCGGATTCCGGCTCACTTCCCAGGTGACGGTGCCCGGCCGGAACCGTCACACCGGCCTCGCCCGACCGCCGGTGCCCCCGTGCACCGGCGGTCCCGTTCACACCGGCGGATGGCTGACGAGGAGATCGTCCGTGGTCGCCGCGAGCAGCCGCCCCGCGTACGAGGCGAGGGCGGTGGCAGCAGGGAAGGGGCTGCCCAAGGTGAAGGGAGCATCGGTGGTGACCGGCGGACGCGAGAGCAGTCCGTCCGGACCGAGGGCGTACAGACGGGCGTTGAGCACGGTCAGGGAGGCTGCCTTGCCCGCCGGTCCCACGGCTGTCCACGGCGCCTCGGGGTGCAGGGCAGGCCGATGGTGCAGGGTGTCGTCATGCGGGGTCACCGCGAAGAGAGTGTTGTCGCACATCGCCAGAGCGGTCGTTCCGGCGGGGACCTTTCCGGCCGGGGTCCAGGGAGCCGGCCCGGGCACCGGAGCGCGTACCAGCAGTCGGTCGTCCGTTCCGACCGCGAGCAGGGCCAGCGGTACGGGCCGGCACGCTTCGCGCGGGGCCGTCAGACACCGTATCTCCGGCTCAGGTCCCGGCGCGGGCGGACAGGGGACCCACGGCAGGTTCTGGTCCGACGGCTCGCGGTGGAGCAGGGTCCTGCCGTCCTCGGCCACGGCGAAGAGCAGGCCCTCGCAGGCGGCGAGCGCCCGCAGACGCGGCGCCGGCCCGACGGTGTGCCAGGCGGGACGGGGAGAGGTGCCGCCGAGACGGTCGAGGACGTTGCGGGTGATCCGGTCCACGACCGGATCGGACAGTGCCCGGCCCCAGTTGATCGTGGCGGTGTTGAAGACCGTGCCGGCGCCCATGCGGAAGACGCCCATGGTGGCCCAGCCGCCCTGCCCGTACGCACGCCAGTGCCGCAGGTCCGCGGTGGCGAGGACGGCGAAGGAACGGGGGGTGCCGTCCCGTCCGGTGGCCCGGGGCACGCCGGCCGACCAGTCGAGTTCGGCGGCGTCGGTCTCGTACCCGAGCGCGCCCCGGGCGAACGCGTCGCCGTCGGCGAGTCCGGTGCCCTCGAAGACCCAGTGGCCGGCGAACCGGACCGTGTACGACTCGCGTCCTATCACGGCCATGCCCTCGCCCCACGCGCCGGCGCCGTTGCGGAAGCTGACCCCGGTCATGGAGTTCTCGGGCCGGTCGACGGGCGAACTGGACCACTCGACGGTGGCGAGGCGCGGGTCCACAGCGGCTGCGGGGTCGGCGGCGGCATCGCGGTGACAGACCATCGTGCGCCCCTCGTCCTCCAGGCGCATCTGCCACCAGGCGGTGTTTCCCGCGAAGACCGCCAGATTGCCGCCCTTGCGGACGAAGGCCTCGACGCTGTCGCGCATGCCGGCCGACCAGTACTCGTCGTGCCCGTTGATCACCAGCAGCCGGTAGGAGGACAGGAGTTCGTCGCCGTCGTGCAGATCGAAACCGGAGCAGAACTCGACCGGGTACCCGGCACCCGGGAGCCAGCGCAGCAGGGGTTCCTCCCAGCGCTCGGGCGGCGGCCCGCCGCCCGGCTCGGTGAGGGACACCCGTGCGGCACGGCCCGGCTCCTCCGCGTAGTAGATGCTGCGGCCCGGCTGTCCCGCACGGTGGTACGCGCGCCAGGTGGCGAAGGGAACGGAGACGAGTACGGACGAGGTCGCCGCGGGCCGGGCCGCGCGGACCACGAACCACACTTCGTGTTCGGCGTCGCGATCGGGCGCCGGTGTCTCGGGGCGGTCGTCGTGGAAACGGGCCACATACAGGGAACTGGGCCAGTCGGGCGGGACGTCGAGGGTCCACCCGGTCCCGCGAACGGGTACGCGCGTCATCGTGCGCTCGGTGACGACGTCGGTGACGACGACGTGACCGGTCAGCGGGCCTCCGTCGCCGGCGGTCACGCCGAAACGCATGCTGCCGCCCTGGACGCAGGACGTCTTCTCCGCACGGGCCAGGGGCCGCGGGACGAGACCCGCGCTCATCGGCCGGAGCCTTCCGTCGCGAGGAGTCCAGGCAGTGCGGCCAACCGGGGCGGGTCGCCGGCCGACGAGGACACGACGACCTCCTCGATGGCGCGAAGGTGGGCCTGGACGGCGGCCGGCGGCAGATAGGCCGTGTCGGCGGTGAGGGTCACGGTGAGCGCGCTGTCGTCCCCGCTCACGTGCAGGCAGTACCGGCAGGCGACGCGGTCCTGCGTCGCGGGGAAGTCGAGCACGCTCCGGCGGCGGAGCGCGACGAGTTCCTCGGCGTCCGGCGCCGGCCGGGGCGACGCGGGGCGCTCCGTCAGCCGCATGTCGTTGAAGCAGCAGTACGGGTGCACCTCGGCACCCCGCTCGTGGGACGCCCGTTCCAGCAGGGCGTCCCAGTCGGCGGGATCGTAGGCGGCCGCGCGGTAGCCGGCGAGCGCGGCCGGCCAGGCACCCGCCAGCAGATCGGTGAAATCGGCGTCCGGACCCGGGACATCGTCCATGCGCAGGACGAACAGCGCGTCCTGCGACAGCGTGCTGACCAGGGTGCGGTGGCCCTGCGCCGCGCGATTGCCCGCGATCGGCATGACCGCCGCCACGGAGTGCCCCTGATCGGCGGCGACCAGAGCGGCCGAAGCGGTGAGGAGCACGGTCGAGCCGCTGACCCGATGGGCGGCGGCCAGCGCCTCGACGGCCCGGGGGAGCGCGGCGGAGACCAGACGGCCCGTCCAGAAGCGGGGGGTGCGTGGAGGCGCGACCGGGGTGGGGAACATCGTCGGAGGGGCTTGCCGCAGTCCGTTCTCCCAGTGGGCGAGCGCGGCCCCGCCGGAGCGGCGGCCGGCCGGGGAGGCCTGATGCCGTGCCAGGTCCAGCGGGGTCTCGGCGCAGGCTGGACCGGCCGACCCGCGGCGGGCCAGCAGCCGCAGATCGCGGACGAGGACCTCGGCGCCGTGCCCGTCGGTGGCCAGATGGCACAGCGCCAGCACGACGTGGGTGATCCGGCCTTCGTGGCGGACGGCGCCGAACCGTACGGGCCACTCGCGCGCGTAGTCGAAACGGCGGGAGGTCAGGGACGCCAACAGATCCTCGGCGGCGGCCCCGCAGTCGGCCGGGTCGGGCTCGTCGTGGACGCGGACCTCCACCAGCCCCTCGGCACACAGGCGTTGGCGGGGTTCTCCGTCGTCACCGGCCGCGATCCGGGTGCGCAGCGCCTCGTGGCGTACGAGGAGCGCGGCGACGGCGCCCGCCAGCCGGGGCAGGTCGACGGGCGTACCCCGGTCGGCGAGGGGCAGGACACGGCCGATGTTGAAGTAGTGGTCGTTGGGAGCGGTGCGGCCGATCGCGTGCCAGATCGCGCGCTGCCCCCAGGTGAGCGGGGCGTCACCGGACCGGCCGCCCGTGAAAGAGACCGTCGTCCTCGCGTCCGCCGGGGTCCGGCCGGGATCCGGTGCCGCAACTACGGCCGCGCCGGAGTCCGGCGCCACCGTGCCGGGGACCAAGGCGTCCGGGCCCGCCGCCGTCACGGGGTGTTCTCCGCGGCCAGAGCCCGCACACGGGCGGTGAGGCCGGCGAGTCCTTCGGTGTACAGCGCCCGGTCGCCGAGATCGATGAGCACGCCGTACTCGGTCTCCAGGCTGTCGGCCAGCCGCAGCAGGGAGAGCGAGCTGACGCCGAGCGCGGCGAGCGGCTCGGCGGAGTCGACGATCTCGCCGGCGGCCACCTGGCCGTCCGTGGCCCGTTCGACGAGCTCGGCAAGGCGGTTTCGGGTCGGGGCGGACGTGTTCACCGGACGCCGCCCGCCTGCCGGGCGGCCTCGTCGGCCAGACGGCGGCGCAGGCTGAGCGGTCGGATGTCCGGCCACACCTGGTCGACGTGCGCGACGCACTCCTCCTCGGTGCCGCTGAAGCCCTCGGCCCGCCAGCCTGCGGGCAGCGGCGTGCCCTCCTGCCAGAGGGCGTGCTGCTCCTCGTCGTTGACGGCCACGAGGTAGCGGGTCGGATCGCTCATGAGGGCTACTCCTTGCACAGTGCGGTGACGGCGGCGGTGACGCCGTGCACGGTAGGGGTGTCGAAGAAGACGTCGAGAGGGACGTCCACGCCGAGGTTCTGATGGATGCGGGCGGCGATGGCGGTGATGGTCAGGGAATGGCCGCCGAGGTCGAAGAGGTCCTCGTCGGGCCCGAGGTCGTCCAAGGCCAGGACCTCGCGCCAGATGGCGAGCACCGCACCGGTGGTGGGGTCGAGTTCGCCGTCCGTGGCGCCGGCGGCCGCGGGCCCGCTCCGGTCCGGGACCGGCTCCGGGAGCGCGGACCGGTCCAGCTTGCCGTTGGGCGTCAGCGGGAAGGCGTCGAGCACCGTGTACGTGCCCGGCACCGCGGCGGCGGGGAGCGTCGCGGACAGGTGGGCGTGCAGCTCCTGCGCGGTGGGTGCCGGGCCGGCGGGA
The DNA here is from genome assembly GCF_045207585.1 of Streptomyces sp. NBC_00887. Classification (NCBI taxonomy): domain Bacteria; kingdom Bacillati; phylum Actinomycetota; class Actinomycetes; order Kitasatosporales; family Streptomycetaceae; genus Streptomyces; species Streptomyces sp. NBC_00887. The sequence continues at coordinate 833,253 of NZ_CP108788.1, read as the reverse complement.
ACGACATAGGCACTCAGCCGGCGGTCGCCGTCCGTGCCGTGCACCGCGGCTGCGGCCTGGGCCACCGAGGGATGCGAGGCCAGCCTCGCCTCGATCTCGCCCAGCTCGATCCGGTGGCCGCGCAGTTTGACCTGGGTGTCACAGCGGCCGAGGTGGACGAGACCGCCGACGGGAAGGCGCCGGACGACGTCGCCGGTGCGGTAGATGCGCGATCCCGGCGGGCCGTACGGGTCCGGGAGAAAACGCGCGGCCGTCAGGCCCGGGCGGTGCCGGTAGCCGTGGGCCAGCCCCGCGCCGCCGAGGAAGAGCTCACCCGCAAGTCCGTACGGGACGGGGCGCAGCCGCTCGTCGAGGACGTAGGCGCGGGTGTTGGCGAGCGGTTCGCCGATGAGGACGTGTCCGTCGTCGGCCACGGCGGGTTCCGCGAGGGAGGACCAGATGGTCGTCTCGGTCGGGCCGTACACGTTCACGAGCCGCTTGCTCACCGCGGCCAGGTCCGTGGCGAGGGACGGGGGCAGCGCCTCCCCGCCCGTGAGCGCCGTGAGCCCGGCCGCCGCGCCGGTGAGGCCGGCGTCGAGGAGCAGCCGCCATCCGCTGGGAGTGGCCTGGACGTGGGTGATCCCCTCGCCCCGGACGAGGCCGAGGAGCGCGGGGCCGTCGCGGTGACCACCCTCGGGTACGAGGACGACGCGTCCTCCGGTGATCAGGGGCAGAAGCAGTTCGACGGCGGAGATGTCGAAGGACAGCGAGGTGAGTCCGAGCCAGCGGTCCTCGGGGCCGGAGCCCAGGTGGTCGCGCAGCGCGCCCAGGACGTTGGCGAGCGCGGAGTGGGGCACCTCCACCCCCTTGGGGCGCCCGGTGGACCCGGAGGTGTAGAGCACGTAGGCGGGCTGGGACGGCGTCGGGCCCGGGGGCAGGGCCGGGGTGTCCGTGCCCTCGGGTGCGAGATCGGCCGGTACGAGGTCGCCGGGGCTGTCGGGGTGCGCGGTGATCCGGAGCGCGAGACGGGAGTCGGACCGGATGAAGGCCAGCCGCTCGGCCGGGTAATCGGGGTCGAGGGGCAGATAGGCGGCCCCGCAGGCCATGGTGGCGAGGACGGCGACCAGCTGGTCGCGCCCGCGGGGCAGGCCGATACCGATGAGCGTGCCCGGGCCCGCGCCGCGGCGGTGCAGCGCGATGGCCGCGTGCGCGACGAGACCGGAGAGCTCGCGGTAGGTCAGGGCTTCCTCACCGCAGACGACGGCGACCGTGTCGGGGTGTGCGGCGACCGCACGGGCGAAGAGCTCCGGCACGGTGCACCGGGCGAGTTCGGGCCGGGGGGCCGGTGCGGCGAGCTGGTCCGACCGTTCCCGGGACGTCAGCAGGGGCAGGTCGCCGACCGGGGTGCCGGGGTCGGCCAGTACGCCGTCGAGGAGATTCCTCCAGTGTCCGGCGATGCTCCGTGCCGATTCTGCGGTGAGGGCGTCGGCCCGGTACTGCAGGCTCGCGTCGATCTCGGATCCGGAGTCGACGAGCTGGAGGTGGAGCAGGTTGCGCGCGGTGCCGCAGAAGCCGGTCCAGTGGACCTTGGCGCGCACCCCGTCGCCGAAGGCGGGCGGCTCCCCGGCGGGGCGCCGCCGGTAACTGAGGGAGAGGGGGGTGAGCGCGGTGCGCGGGGTCAGACCGCGCACGGAGCGGCCCAGTGGAACGGCCCGGTGCCGGTACAGGGCGCGCAGTTCGGCGCGGACGGTCTGGGACCAGGCTGCGAACGGCGCTTCTGGGGCCGCGGTGCTGAAGAGAGGCAGCTCGTTGACGGCCAGCCCCACGCCGACCGCCTCGCCGCGCGGGCGCAGCGACAGTTCGACAGCCGTGACCGGGGCGGGGTCGCCGTAACGGGCGAGCAGCGCGTGCCAGGACGCGGTGAGGAGTTCGAAGCGGGTCAGCCCGAGCCGGCGCGCCGTGGTGTCCACGAGGCCGGTCCGCCCGGGTCCCAGGTTCAGCGAGATCTCGGCGCCCGGCGCGGGAGCGGTGCCGGGGATGCGCGAGGGTGCGAGGCCGGGCAGCACGGGCGCGGCCGGCTCGCGCCAACGAGCGGCCCAGTACGCCTCCGCGCCCGCGAGGGCGTCGGAGGAGGGCTCCACCGCCGGCCGCGGGGCGACCGGAGCGAGCGGACCTCTGCGGTAGGCGTTGGCCAGGTCGCTGACCAGCCGGTCCTTGGACTCGCCGTCGAAGACGAGGTGATGGACGGTCAGAACCAGGACGTGCCGCACCGGGGACAGCCGGAAGAGGACGAAGCGGTACAGCGGCCCGCGGGCGAGGTCGAAGGGAACGGACCGCTCCTGGGCGAGGAGGGGGTCCAGTTGACCGGGGGAGCAGTCGACCACGCGCGGACGTGACTGTTCCGTGCCGGCTCGTGGAGCACCGTCGGCACCGAACACCGTGGTGAGGGCCGGGTGTCGGGCCGCGACGGCGGAGCAGGCCCGGACCATGCCGTCGGCGTCGACGGGGCCGTGGAGGTCCACGGTCACGGTGAGGTGGTAGGCGGCGGCGGTGTCCAGGGTGCGCTCGGTGAGCCAGACGCCGTGCTGGGCGGGACTGAGGATCGCGTTCACAGGGTGGCCTCGGAGTGGTCTTGGGCGAGGAGCCGGCGCAGGTCGCGTTTGAGGACCTTGCCGGCCTCGTTACGGGGCAGCGCGTCGCGGAACAGCACGGTGGCGGGGAGTTCGTGGACGGCCAGGTGATCGAGCAGGAACGTCCGCAGGGCGGCCGCCGTCAGACCGGCGTCGGACACGACCACGGCGGCGACGACGCTGCCGAGCACAGGGTGCGGAACCCCGACGGCGGCGGCGTCGCGCACCTGCGGATGGGAGTGCAGGGCGTTCTCGATCTGGAGGGTGGAGACCTTGTGGGCGCCCGACTTGACGACGTCCCGCTCCCGGTCGAGCAGGTGCAGGAAGCCGTCCTCGTCGATGCGGCCGAGGTCGCCCATGCGTACCCAGCGTCCCTGGAAGACCTCACCGTCCCTCTCGCCCATGTACGCCCGTGGAGCCGCGGGAGATCGCAGCCACAGCTCGCCCGGGTCGCCCGCCGGGACCGGGAGGCCTTCGGGGGTGGTCACGCGCAGATCGGCCAGGGAGGCGGGCCGGCCGGGGGAGGTGGGACGGGCCGGATCGAACAGCAGGGTGATCTGCGCGGGCGCGGCTTCGGTGGAGGTGTAGTAGTTGACGATCTGGGCCTTCGGGAAGGCCCGGCCGAGCCCGAGCGCGACCGGCTGGGGAAGAGCGGCGGCCGTGGATCCGACCAGGCGCACACCGTCGAGCGTGCCCGCGGCGGTGGCGTCCGCGAGGGCCGGTGACGCCAGCAGTTCGATCGCCATGGCGGGGACGAGGAAGACGCTCCCGACGTCGTGTTCGGACAGCAGCCGGAGGAAGCGGGCCGGGGTGAACTGCGGAGCGGTGACACACGTGGCGTGCGCGTTGAGCGCGTTGACCAGCATGGTCTGTCCGGCGTTCGTGCCGACAGGGAAGGCGTGCAGGAAGGCGGAGGAGTGGCGCAGCGGCCGGCGGCGCTCGTCCAGCGTGCAGCCATGAGCCAGGTTGGCGTGGCGGGCACCGACGGCCTTGGGGGTTCCGGTGGTGCCGGAGGTGTAGAGGATCTGGGCAAGGCCGTCGGGTGCGGGGTCGGGCAGGTCCGGCGCGGTGGGGTGGCCGGCGGAGTCGGATTCGGTCAACACGGTTGTTCCGGGCGGGATTCCGGCCGGGAGATCCTGCCCGCCGTGCAGTACGAAACGGGCACCCGCATCGGCGAGAACGTACTCCGTGGCGGCGGGCGCGGACCGGTCGGACAGCGGGACCGCCACGCCGCCGGCGCGCAGCACCGCGAGGAACGCGACGGCGAACTCCGTCCACCGGCCCGTGCCGTGGTGCAGCACGACACGGTCCCCGGGCCGCAGTCCGGCGGAGCGCAGTGCGGAGGCGTACGCACCCGAACGGGCTTGCCAGGATGCGAAGTCGAGCCGTTCGCGGCCGGTGACGAGGGCCGTGCGGTCGCCGTGCGCGGCGGCACGGTGGGCGAGCAGGGCGGGCAGGGTGGCGACTGTGTCCGTCACGTCCGGCTCTCCTTCACACGGCGGGCGGCGGCGATGCGGGCACGCTCGCGCAGGCCGACCAGGTCGTCGGGCTCGGCCTCGGGGACGTCCCGGTCGAAGCGGGCCAGCACGGGAAGGCGCAGGCCGAGCGCGACCATGCCGAGCATGGCGCACCCGAACAGGACGTACATCAGGGCGATGCCGCGCCCGGGGCCGGTGCCTATCAGGGGACCGAAGACGGGGGCGAGCGCCCCTCCGCGCTCCATCAGCGGTCCCAGCAGCGAGGAGCCCAGCGGCGCGATGACGCCGTGGCCCAACGGCAGGGTGGACCAGGCGACCAGCGTGTTCAGGGCGAAGACGCGGCCGTGGAAGCGCTGCGGCACCTTGACCTGGACGATCGTGGAGTAGACGCCGTTGACGAGGGACAGGGCGAAGGACATGCCGAACGCCCCGGCGGCGATCACCCAGAGGCTGGCGTGCAGCCCGGTGACGGCTCCGGCCAGGGCCAGGAGCGCCGCGAGGCCGAGCATGCCCCGCAGCCGGTGCCGGCGCGGGCCGCCCCAGAAGCCCATGACGATCCCTCCCAGGATCGCTCCTGCGCCGCCCGCGACGGCGACCCGCGCCGCGCCCTGGAGGTCGTCGAAGGCGAGGACCAGCGGGGTGATGAGCAGGAAGAGGGGCGAGAGGAAGATGTTGAGGCCCGCGAACCACAGGAGCATGGCCCGGAAACCCCGGTTGCGCCATGAATGGGTGAAGCCGTGCCGGATCTCGGACACGAGGGACTCGCGACGCGTCCACGGCAGCGTCCGGGGGAACTTCACCGCGAGCAGGACGCCGATGGCCAGCACGTAACTGATCACGTCGATGACGAGGATGCCGCCGAGACCGATCGCCGCCATGAGCGCCACAGCCACCAGTGGCACCACGAACTGCGCTGTTCCGAAAGCGAGTTGAACGATCCCGTTCGCGTGGCCGAGGTACTGCTTGGGCACGAGCTGGGGGACCGCGGACGCGTAGGCGAGCCGTTGGAACGTCAGGGCGACGGAGAGTACGCCGAGCAGGACGTACACCTCCCAGGAATGAAGGTTTCCGGTGAGGAGCAGAGCGAGGAGACCGGCCTGGGTGGTGCAGGCGGCGATGTCGCCGGCGAGGAGCACCGTGCGCCGGTTCATCCGGTCGACGAGGGCTCCCGCGAGAGGGCCGACGAGGATGCCCGGAACCATGGCCACGACCGCGTACAGCGCGTACCGGGTGAGGGAGCCGGTGTTCAGGAGGATCCAGATCGGGAGGGCGAACTCGGTCAGTGCCGAGCCGGTGATCGAGAAGAGCTGCCCGACCGCGACCAGGAGGAACCGGCGCATGCTGGGTTCGGGCCCGGCGGCGGACTCCGTTCCCTCGTGGGGTGGAGCAGAGGGCTGTTCGTCAGCCTGTGTGCCGTCGTCCGCGGCGATGGGGCCGGTGTCCCCGTGGAACCACCACGAGTGGAGCGGATCGCGGGCGGGGAGCTCGTCGGTCAGCCCGTCGCGGACCGCGAGGTGCACGGTGGTGACGGCGTCGGCGACCTCGACGGCCCGGTACTTGAGGAAGAAGTGACCGCCCTGGTCGAGGACGGCGACGGCGGAGCGTTCGGCGAGCAGCAGCCACTCGCGGTAGCGCTCCTGGTAGAAGTCGGCGGCCGGGTCCTGGTCGCCGATCAGGCAGACGAGCGGGGCGCGCAGCCGCGGGGCGCCGGAGGCGACGTCGGCGATGGCGCGGGTGAAGTAGTCCTCGGCGGCCTGCGTGTCACGGCGCATGTTGCCGATGATGAAGGCGGCCTGCTCCTTGTCGAGGTCGGAGGTGTTCACGCCGAGCCCGATGAGCCAGTTCGCGTACACCCGGTCGCCGAGCAGGGGTTCGAGGGAGGCGACGCGGCTGAGTGCGTTGAGAACACGGCTGCGCGGCCGGGCGAACGGGAACTGGGCCCCGGCGTAGACGGCCTCCAGGGGATGGCCGGTCGCCTCCAGCAGCCGGGACACGGCGATCGCCAGCGCCGTACCGACGGCGCAGTGGCCATAGACGACGACGGGTCCCTCCGTCCGTTCCCGCACCTCGCCCGCGATGCGTTCGGCGAGTTCGTCGAACGGCACGGACTCCTCGGTGACGCCGACGTCGTGGCCCGGCACGGCGACGGCCCACAGTTCGACGTCGGGGGGCAGCGCGTCGGCGACGGGCTGGTAGACGACGGGGCTGCCGCCGCCGTAGGGGACGCAGACGAAGGTGCGGGTACGGCGGGCCGCGGACACCGGCGGGGTGAGCCGGTGCAGCAGTGGCCGCGGGGTGTCGTCGTGCTCGTCCCTTGCGGCGACGGCGGCCAGGTCGCGGATCGTACGGTGGGTGAAGAGGTCCATGACGCTGACGGGCTGCGCGCCCGCCTCGGCGAGCCGGCCGCGTGCCCTGGCGACGACCTGCGTGGCGAGGAGCGAATGGCCACCGAGGTCGAAGAAGTCCTCGTCCGTGCCGACTTCCGTCAGGCCGAGCACCTCGCTCCAGATCTCGGCGAGCAGGAGCTCGGTCGGGGTGGCCGGCCGGGTGGCGCCGGTCGCGCGCCGCATCTGGGGAGCGGGCAGGGCACGGCGGTCGAGCTTCCCGTTGGGGGTGAGCGGCAGGGAGGGGACGACGGCCACCACGGCGGGGACCTGATGGTCGGGCAGCAGCCTCTTGAGCGCGGTGCGGAGCCGTGCGGGGTCGGGCTGGTCTGGGCCGGTGGCGGCCACGACGTACCCGACGAGACGCTTGTCGCCGGGCCGGTCCTCGCGCAGGACGACGGCGGCGTCCGCGACACCGGGCTGGGCGCGCAGCGCGGCCTCGGTCTCGCCCGGCTCGATCCGCAGCCCGCGCAGCTTGATCTGCTGGTCGATGCGGCCGAGGTGCTGGAGGGCGCCGTCCGGTCGGCGGCGGGCCAGGTCGCCGGTGCGGTAGAGACGGGAGCCCGGCGGGCCGTACGGGTCGGGCACGAACCGGGCTGCGGTCAGGCCCGGCCGGCGGTGGTAGCCGAGGGCGACCGCGGTGCCGCCGATGTGCAGTTCGCCGGGGGCGCCGGGCGGTACGGGACGCAGAGCGGCGTCCAGTACGTACAGCCTGGTGTTGTCGATCGGGAGCCCGATCGGCACCGTCTCCAGAGGGCCCGCGCACTCCCACGAGGAGACGTCGACGGCGGCCTCCGTGGGCCCGTACAGATTGGCGACGGAGCAGTGCGGCAGCCGGCCGGTCAGCTCGCGGGCGGCGTCGGGCGGCAGGGCCTCCCCGCTGCTGATCACGCGGCGCAGCGCCGTACACCGCTCGATGTCCTCCTCGGCGAGGAAGACCGTCAGCATGGCGGGGACGAAGTGGGCGACGGTGACGCCGGCGGAGGCGATGAGGTCGCGCAGATAGCCGCTGTCCTTCTGGCCGCCGGGCTTGGCGAGGACGATGCGCGCGCCGGTGGCCAGGGGCCAGAAGAACTCCCAGACCGATACGTCGAAGCCGACGGGGGTCTTCTGCAGGACGGCGTCGTCCGGCCCCAGGCGGTAGGCGTCCTGCATCCACTGGATGCGGTTGGCGATCGCCCGGTGGGTGTTCGGGACGCCCTTCGGGCGGCCGGTGGATCCGGAGGTGTAGATGAGGTACGCGGTGTCGTCGGGGCCGGGTCCCGCCGGTCCGCGGCGCGATCTGGGCGGCTCCGCGGGGTCGTCCAGCAGCATGACCTGCGCGGTGCAGCCGTGCGGGGTGGGCAGTCCGCGCTGGGTGAGAAGGACGGGCGCGTCGCTGTCGGCGAGGAGGAAGGCGAGGCGTTCGGCGGGGTAGCCGGGTTCCAGCGGGGTGTATCCCGCACCGGTGCGCAGGATGCCCAGCAGACCGGCGACGAGTTCGGGTGAGCGTTCGGAGCAGATGGCCACGAGACTGCCCGGGCCGACCCCCTCGGCGGCCAGGCGGGCGGCGATCCGGTCGGCCTGTGCGTCGAGCTGCCGGTAGGTGAGGGCCGCCCTGCCTTCCACGGCCACGGCGACCGCGTCGGGAGTCCGGGCGATCTGCTCGGCGACGAGGGCGGTGAGGGTGGTGGGCGCACGGTCCAGCGCGGTGTCGTTGAACCGGCGCGTCTCGAAGTCGTGTTCGTCGGGGGTGCGTCCGGCGAGGGCGGACAGCGGGGACTCCGGGGCCGCTGCGACGGCTTGGAGGAGCCTGCCGAGGTGGTCGGCGAGGCGTGAGATGTCGGCAACCTCGAAGAGGTCGGTGTTGAAGTTGAAGGACCCGTGCAGCCCGTCGGGCCACTCCTGGAGGAAGAGTTCGAGATCGAAACGGGTACCGCTGGCCCGCACCCCGAACGGTTCGGCCGTCACGGGACCGTCCGATCCGGCGTCGCGCTGGGTGGCGTAGTTCTGTACGGCCAGGACGGCCTGGAAGACGGGTGGCCGCGACACGTCCCGGGGGACCTTGAGCTCGCTGACCAGCTGTGCGAACGGCAGGTCCTGGTGGGCGTAGGCGTCGAGGCAGGTCTCGCGGGTGCGGCGCAGGAACTCGGAGAACGGGGGGTCGCCCTGCAGGCGGGCCGGAAGGGCGATGACGTTCACGAACATGCCGACCAGAGGCTCGAGTTCCGGTTCGGGGCGTCCGGCGACGGGGGAGCCTACGGCGAAGTCGCTCTGACCGCTGTAGCGGGCCAGGAGAATCTGGAAGGCGGCCAGGAGCACCATGTGGACGGTCGCGTCGTGCCGGCGCCCGAGCAGCGTGAGCCGTTCCAGGAGAGCGCGGTCGACGGAGAACGCGTGCCCGGCGCCCTCGAACGTCTGACGGGGCGGGCGGGGGCGCGAGAAGGCGAGTTCCAGCGGCTCGATCCCGGCGAGCTCGCGGGTCCAGTGGGCGACCTCGGCAGCGAGCCGCTCGCCGCTGAGCTGCTCGCGCTGCCACAGGGCGAAGTCACCGTACTGGACGACGAGTTCGGGAAGCGGATCCGGATCCCCCGAGACGTGTGCGGCATGACCGCGCAGCACTTCACCCAGCAGGACCTCGCTGGACCAGCCGTCACTGACGCTGTGATGGACCACCAGGAGCAGCACGTGGTCGTCGTCGGCGAGCCGGATGAGGAGCGCTCGCAGCAGCGGCCCCTCCTCCAGGTCGAAGGGCACGGCCGACGCCTCGTCGACGAGGCGTTCGGCCTCGGACAGGCAGGCGGCTTCGGCGTGGGTGAGAGCGGCCGGCCCGGGCGGATCGATGACCAGCCGGGGGCGCCCGTCGTCGGTGGCCGGGTACCGCGAGCGCAGCGTCTCGTGGCGGGCCACGCTCGCGTCCAGGGCGGCGCGCAGAGCGCCGATGTCCAGCGGGCCGCGGAGCCTGCGGACCACCGGGATGTTGTACGCGGCGGTTCCCGGAGCGAACTGCTCCATGAACCAGAGCCGTTCCTGGGCGAACGACAGCGGGACGGGCGTGCCGGGATCCCGGCGGGGCACGGTCGCGCGGGCAACGGTCCGCGAGGCCAGCCGGCGGCGCAGCAGCTCCTTCTTGGCGGCCGAGAGACGGGTCGCGGCGGGTTCTGCCGGATTGGTTGTGTCGGCGCTCATGAGACGGGCCGGCTTCCTTCCAGTGCGTCCTGCGCGGCGAGGAGCTCTTCGGCCGCCGTGTCCGACAGGGCGTCGATCTCGGCGGTCAGGGCCGCTTCCACGGCCTCGGCGAAGGCCGCGACCGTGCGGTGGGTGAACAGGGTGCGCAGAGGGACGGCGAGGTCGACGGCGGCGCGGATACGGGCGACGACCCGGGTGGCCAGGAGCGAGTGGCCGCCCAGGTCGAAGAAGTCGTCGTCGGCGCCGACGGGTCCGGTGCCGAGCACCTCCCGCCAGACGTCGGCCACGAGTTCCTCCGCCTCGGTCCGGGGCGGTACATGCACGGCGCGTACGGGCGAGACGGCCCCCGGATCCGGCAGGGCCGCCCGGTCCACCTTGCCGTTCGGGGTGAGGGGCAGTCGGTCGAGCACGACCCAGGCGTCGGGGACGAGATGCGGCGGCAGCACCGTGGACAGCTCCGCGCGCAGCCGCGCCGGATCCGGCGCGGGCGCTCCCGGCGCCGCTACGACGTGGGCGACCAGCCGGTCCTGGCGGGCGGACACCACGGCCTCGGCGACACCGGGCAGGGCGCCGAGCGCGGACTCGACCTCGCCGGGCTCGATCCGGAATCCGCGCACCTTCACCTGGCCGTCCAGGCGGCCGAGGAACTCCAGTTGCCCGTCGGCGCGACGGCGGACCCGGTCACCCGTGCGGTAGCGGCGGGCCCCGGGAGGCCCGTCCGGGTCGGGCACGAAGGAACGGGCGGTGGCGCCGGGGCGCCCCAGATACCCGTCGCCGACACCGGCCCCGCCGATCACCAGCTCACCGGGCGTGCCGGGCGGCACGGGCGTGCCGTGCCGGTCCAGCACGGCGACGGTCGTCCCGCCGATGGGCCGGCCGATGGGTGGCCGTCGCAGCTCGTCGGCCGTGCCGAGGTCCGCCGTGGTGGCGATGACCGTGGTCTCCGTCGGGCCGTAGGAGTTCACCAGCCGTACGGTGTCGCCGAAACGGCCCCGCCAGACGGCGACCGCCTCCGCGCGCGCCTGGTCGGCGCCCAGGATCAGCAGGCGCAGCGAGTGGGGCCACGGGGTTTCGTCCAGGTCGGCGACGAGGTGGTGCCAGTAGGGCGTCGGAAGGTCCAGGACGGTGACACCGGCCGCGTACGGTTCGGCCAGCTGGTCGGAGAGGGCGGCCCCGGGCCGGGCCGTGACGAGGACCGCACCCGACGCCAGTGCCGGGAAGATCTCCTCGGCGCTGGTGTCGAAGGAGAGCGAGGCGCTGTGCAGGACGCGGTCCGCCTCGCCGAGGCCGTAACCCTCGCGCATCCACGCGACACGTGCCGCGAGTGCGCGGTGCGGTACGAGAACGCCCTTGGGCGTGCCGGTGGAGCCCGAGGTGTAGATGACGTACGCGGGGTCGTCCGGGCCCGCCTCGCTGTCGGGTCCGGGGAGAGTCCCGGGGGCGTCCTCGGAGCCGGTCGGCGGGGTGACGGACAGGACCGGGAGGTCGACGGTGAGACCCGCGACCGGCTTGCCGTCAGGCGTCAGCAGGAGGGCGGCCCCGCTGTCACGGAGCATGAAGTCGAGCCGTGCGGCGGGGTATTGCGGGTCCAGCGGGAGATACCCGGCGCCGATGCGCCAGGCGGCGAGCATCGCCACCACCGCCTGCGGACCCCGGGGCAGACAGAGCGCGACGAGGTCCCCCCGGCGGACGCCGGCTGCCAGGAGCCGGGCAGCCAGGGCGCGGGAGGAGTCGGCGAGTTCACCGCGCGTGAGGCTTTCGTCGGGACCGATGACCGCCGCTGCGCCGGGGACGAGCGCCGCCCGGTCGATCGCGGCGAGGACCGTCGGGGGGTGTGCCGGAAGAGCGGGCCCCGCGGTCTCGTTCCGCTGTACCGCCAGTTCGTGCCCGTCGAGCACGGGCAGCAGCCGTACGGGCGTGTCCGGCGCCTCCAGGGCGGCGCGCAGCAGGACCTCGAAGCGGGCGGCGATCAGGGCGGTCTGCGTCGCGTCGAGGAGATCGGTCCGGTAGCCGAAGACGGCGTGCAGATCGTCGCCGTCCGGGCGGACGTCCAGGCCGAGTTCGAACTTGGCGGCGGTGTGGCCGCCGTCGCCCTCGGCGCACACGAGGTCGGCGAAGGGGTGCTCGCCGAGAGCGCCGCCGCTCTGCGTGTGCACGGTGAGGAGCGTCTGGAAGACAGGCGTGCGGCCGGTGTCACGGTCCTGCCGCAGCTCCTCGGTGAGCCGTTCGAAAGGTACGCGGCCGTGCGTCAGGGCGCGGAGCCAGTCGCCGCGGATCCGCCGCAGGACGGCGTCGAAGGACGGATCGCCGGCGAAGTCCGCGCGCAGGACCAGGGTGGAGGAGAAGTAGCCTACGGTCCGCTCGCTGTCGACCGTGGTCCGTGCCGCGGTGGGCACCCCCACACAGAAGTCGTCCTGGCCGGTGCAGCGGTGGAGGAGAGCCTGATAGGCGGCGGCGATCACCATGAACGGGGTGAGGCGCCGTGAACGGGCGAAGGACTCCACCACAGCGCCCAGACCGCCCAGCACCCGGGTGTGGTAGGCGCCGCCGCTGCCCGGGACCTCGGGGCGGGGGTGCTCGAGGGGAAGCGCCAACGGTGTGGCGCCACTGAGCAGCTCACGCCAGTGGTCGAGGGCCGAGGTGGCCTCGGGCCCGTCCAGCCACGCGCGCTCCGCGGCCGCGTGAGCCAGATAGGACGGCGGCTCCGCCAGCTCCGCCGTACCACCCACGCGGTGGGCGGAGTAGTGCGCGGCGAGTTCGGAACGCAGGAGGCCGAGGGACCAGCCGTCGGCGACGATGTGGTGGACCACGAGGCAGAACGTGTATGCGCTCTCCCCGGTACGGAGCAGCGCGGCCCGCAGCAACGGCCCCTCGGCCAGATCGAACGGGCGATTGGTGAACTCGCCGATGCACGAGGCGATGTCCGTATCGGGACGGCCCCGCAGATCGCGGGTGTCGAGCGGTACGGGAGACGGCGGATCGACGACGACGTACGGACGTCCGTCGACGGCGGGGAACCGGCTGCGCAGCGCCTCGTGCCGACCGGTCGCCGCGTCCAGGGCCGCGCCCAGGGCCGACGGCGAGAGCGGTCCCGTGAACCGGAGCACCAGCGGAATGTTGTAGGCCGCGTCCCCCGGTTCGAACTGGTCCAGGAACCACAGACGCTCCTGCCCGACGGAGAGCACGGCCGCGGCGTGACCCCTCGCCGGTCCGGGTTCGCTCGCCGGCGCGGAATGAGGCTGCTGATCGGGTACGGGCATGACGCTCCTGGGGGGCCGGGCTGTGGGGTCGGCCCGAACTGGCTTGAACCGCATACGTGTTTTCCGCATGCGAAGGGTGATGCGCTGGGAGGGGAGGACACCTGCCCTGATGGGCTGTCGTGATGCCGCAGATGCTAGAGAGAGATCGATCCGTGGGTCAATGGTCTGGACCAAAGTGTTGGCTCCGAGGTGGATGCCGAGCGTGCATCGGCCCAGGAAGAACGCGATGACCGCACTCACGGGCGGCGGTTCGGCGCGATGGGCGAGTGGCCCCCGCGTCTCTCACGACAAGGCGGGCGGGGCGGGCTGGAACCGGCGGCGGGTCGGGGGTGTGCGTCGGTCGTTCGGGAGTTCCCGCTCCGGACGCGCCGCGGTGCCGAGCCGAGGGGCAATCGGCTGAAACCCGCCCCGCGGCGGGGTGCGGACAGAGCCTCGTAGTTGCGCTTTTCCGGACATCTCCCGAGGGCGGTCCTCCCTCCCGTGCTGGTTCGGTGCTGTCCGGCCGAGTGACAGCCACGGCCGGGTGAACAGGACAGCGAGGCGCCACGTATGGAGGAGAGGGCACTGAATCCCACGCTCCCGGCGTCGATGACGTCGTGTCCGCACGGCTTCGAGGGGGCAACGGATGAGGCACGCACGACGCAGCCTGCAACGGATCGCACGGCTGGCGGCCGTCGGCGGACTGCTCTGCGGCGGGCTGATGGTGACCAGCGCCGTGGCGGGCGAATCCTCTGGCCCGCCGGACGGCACAGGCGGCACCGTTCCGCCTGCCGAGCTCGGCGCGGGTCTGGTCTCGCAGCTCGGCACCTCGCGCACGGCGGGCAGTTGGATCGGCTCCGACGGCCGCCCTGTCGTCGCGGTGACCGACGCGGAGGCCGCGGCGGAGGTCCGGCGAGCGGGGGCACGCGCCGAACTCGTCCGTCACAGCATGGTCAGCCTCCGGTCGGCCACCGACGCGCTGGGCGAAGCCCCCCGGGTGTCCGGCACGGCATGGGCGATGGACTACTCGTCCAACCGGATCGTCGTTCATGCCGACAGCACCGTGTCCGCCACTGACTGGTCACGGATGTCGGGCCTCGCCGAGGAGATCGGCAGCTTCGTGCACATGCGGCGGACCGGAGGAACCCTCACCACCCGACTCAACGGCGCCGACCCGATCTTCGCCCGCAACGGACGCTGCTCCGCTGGATTCAACGTGACCGACGGCCGGCAGGACTTCGTCCTGACAGCCGGTCACTGCGGTCCACGCGGAACCGCCTGGTTCCAGGACGCGACGGGCACCCGGCAACTCGGCACCACCACGGCTGCCAGCTTTCCCGGCAGCGACTTCTCGCTCGTCGCGTACGGGAACGGTGAAGCTTCCGGTGCGAGGAGCGTCGTCGGTGTCGGTGGTGACCAGACGGTGAGGATCGTGGCGGTCGCCGACCCTGTCGTCGGCCAACGGGCCTTCCGCAGCGGCAGCACCACCGGGGTGCGCGCCGGCCGGGTGACCGCGCTGAACGCGACGGTGAACTACCCCGAGGGCACGGTGACCGGCCTGATCGAGACGACGCTCTGCGCCGAACCGGGCGACAGCGGGGGGCCGCTGTTCGCCGACGGGCTGGCCCTCGGCCTGACGTCCGGGGGCAATGGCGACTGCACCATCGGCGGTACCACGTACTTCCAGCCGGCAACCACCGCGATGGCGGCCCTCGGAGTGAGACTGACCGCCGAAGGAAGCGGTACCGGCCAGGTCCCACCCCCGTCCGCCGCAGGAGCCGTCGCCCCGGGGGCTGTTGCCCCAGGATCGTCGGGGCTTCCGATGTTCGGCGGTACCGTCAGCTTCCGGACCCTCACGCCTGGTCTGCTGGTCATCGCCGTGAGCCTTCTCGGGCTCGCGGCAACCGGCTTGATCCGATCGGCCCAGCGGCGGAACAGTTACCGACGCCGGTACGCCCGGAGCTGGAACTGAGCCTCCTACCGGCGGCGCCGTCCTTCCGGGCCCGGCCGGTCGATCGCCCAGCTCCTGGTGCGGGTTCATGCCTGGCCTGTCCGTACCTTCTCAGCTCAGAGCGGTTGCCAGTCCCCTGAACACCAGTCCGCACCCGAGGATCAGGACGACGGAGGCCGTGGCGAGCGGCGCCAGCCGGTGGGCACGCGCGAGTACCCGGCTTCGCGGCCGCTGGACCAGCCTCCGGGCCGTGGTCTCCCGTAGCCGCACCACCAGGAACCCGGCTCCCGCGAGCGTCAGCGCCAGCCCGCCTCCGTACGACAGGACCAGCAGGAAGCCGAACCACGCCTGACCGAGAGCGGCCGCGCCGATGAGTACGACGACGGCGGAGGGACTCGGCACCAACCCGCCGGCCAGGCCGAGGAGTATCACGCCGCGGAGCCCGGGGGCGGGCGGCACGTGGCTGTGGGAATGACTGTGGGGATGGCTGTGGTCATGCCCATGGTGATGATCGTCGCCGTGCGTCTGGCCGGTACCCGCCGGTGTGGGGGAGCGGTCTGCGGTTTCGCCGGAGTGCTCGGCTCGGCGCACCGTCGCGAGAGCGGGAACCCGCTCCTCACCGTGCGGAGTTCCGGTGTCCTCACCGCGCTCGTGTGCAGGGGCGTGCTCATGCCCGGATGCGCGGCTTCCGTGATGACCGGGGCCGTGAGTGCGGTGGCGCAGACGCCACCCCCTGCGCAACAGAAGCACCCCTGCGACCGCGACCAGGGCGCCGCTCGCGATACCCAGCCAGGACACCACGGTCGGCGCCGCCGCCGAGCCGGCGGTGATCAGGGCACCCAGCGCGAAGACGCCCAGCGTATGGGTGAGAGTCACCGAAGCCCCGAGAGCCAGCATGTCGCGCAAGGAACCACGGCCGCCCGCTGCTGCGGCGGCGGCCATCATGGTCTTGCCGTGCCCCGGGGCCAACGCGTGCATGGCGCCCAGCAGCAGCGAAACCACGAGCGCCAGCGCGGCGAAGCCCACGGTCAGCTCGTGCCGGGCGACCAGCCCGGTCAGCGCCTGCGTCCAACGGTCCGTCCCGCGCGGCAGCACGCCCAACGCCGGGGAGGCGTTCGCCTCGTCCTCGGTCCCCGCCCGCAGCGCCGACCCGCCGGGGCGGACCGTGAACGTGGCCGAACGCGAGTCGGGCGGTGAGGAGAGCAGGTCGTCGGGATACGCGGTCAGCCGCCGGGACCGGGAGGTGTCGGGCACGCCCGCCCCCGAGATCGTCATCCGGTCGCCCCGTGCGGTGATCTCCCGCCACCCGACGCCGGTGGCTACGTCCGCCGGGCGGTACGAGAGTCGCAACCGCGCGCCATCCTGCAGCGGCGCCGCCATCCCGCAGGTCACGCGCAGTGTCTGCAGCCCCGCCTGCCCCGCACGCACCTGCGCCTTCGCGCTCCTCACCGAGACGGAGACCCCGGTGCCGCCCGCGTCCCTGCCCCCGACCGTGAACCGAGCACCCTCGGCGGCAGCGTCGCACCGCGCCCGGGCCCATGCCGACAGTTCGTCCGGCGCGAGCCGGTCGTCCCGGTCGGTGTCGATACGGATCCGTTCCTGCGAGGCGGGGATCTCAGCCAGGTCCTCCACGTGGTCCACGCTGAGCTGCCCCGGAACGACGACGAGACCGTCGTACTGGTTCACCGTGAAGTTGCCCAAGGGGTGTGCTTGCGCCGCCCGCGCCGGGAGCAGAGCCAGGACAGTGCCCGTCGCCAGCGTGGCGAGAGCGCAGGCGGCGGTACGGCGGATCATGAGTCACCCCGGGGCCGGGTCAGCGCCGACAGGGCGGATGCGGCGTCGTGGGCTCCCGTGGGTGAGAAGCCCGGATTCAGATCGAGCGCGGCCCGCAGATGGCGCCGGGCAGCTCCGTCGTCGTCGAGAGCGCGCTCGATCATGCCCCGGTGAAAGAGGAAAGAGGCGTTCCGATAGCCGGGCGACCCGGAGGTCGCCTTCTTCGCGTACGTCAGTGCCTCCTGGTTCCTGCCGTTCGCGTGCAGCGCCCAGGCGAGAGCGTCCGCCGTGTGCACGCTCTCGCGGCGGGTCCATTCGGCGCGCGCCGACTTCAACGCCTCGGCGGCGTTGCCGTGGTCGGCCTCGAGGAGGGAGGACTCCAGATCGGTGGCGACGCCATTGGCGCGGGCCAGACGGGTCCAGATGCGGATGAGCGCGTACTGCTCCTCGGCCTGCCGACGCTGTCCGCCCGCCTCGTACAGTTCGGCGAGGGCGGCGAGCTGCCCAGGCAGCGGGTAACGCCGTACGACCCCCTCGAGATCGCTCACCGCACGCTTTCGATCGCCCAGCGCGGCATGGGCGCGACCGCGTCCTTCCAGCGCCGGCAGGTGCTCCGGTTCGCCGCGCAGAGCGGTCGCGAAATGCTTCAGCGCCTGACGGAACTCACCCTGGGACCAGGAAAGGTTGCCGAGTGACGTGGCCGCATAGGCCACGTCGGCCGTACTGAATGCCGAGGCCAGCGCCCGCAGCAGCACCCGACGTGCCCCCTTCACGTCGCCGCGCAACTCCAGGACGTACGCGTACCGCGTGAACACGGGTATGCCGGGACGCCGCCGGTCGGCGAGCTCCACCGCCTCCAGCGCCTCGTCGTAGCGGCCGAGTTCGACCAGGGCATCGACCCGGCTGCACAGCGCCCGCTCGCTGTACGGGTTCACCCTCAGCGCCCGGTCCACCAGCATCAGCGCCGCTTCGAAGTCGTGGCGCGCGGCGGCCAGCGCCGCCTGACCGGCGAGTGCCGCGTCGTTCCCGTCCGCGGCACGCAGCTTCAGTGAACGCTCGAACGCCGCCTCGGCCTGCGGATACCGTGTCGGATCACCGCTGGTCCGAGCCTGTTCGACGTATGCGGCGCCCAGGGTCGCCCACCCGGTGGCGTCCCGGGGCTGCGTCCTGAGGTGCCGCTGCAAGGTGGTGATGCCCTGCGCCAGCTCCCCGACGGCCAACTGCTCGACGGGCACATCCGCCGCGACCGCGCTCCCGGCGCGCTCGGGCCGCACCGCATCACCGCCGGCCCCGGACGCCACCGAGGTGAACGTGAGCCCGAGAGCCACCGCCACGACTGCGGAGACGCGCCAACGCCCCGGCCCGTGCCGTCGCTGAAACCTTCGCGCGAACCGCGGCGTGCGTACGGGCATCGATCCTGCCCTCCTCGTTCTCGGTCGGTGGTGGTTCGGCAGCGTCGTGGGGGAGTGCGTAACGCCGGCCGGCGGGCCCTGGTCACGAGAGGCTCCGGTCCGCCGTGGCACCCGACAGCCCGACGGCTGGGCGTCAGCCGAGCCAGGACCGCTGACCGGTTCGACGGCGGGAACGCAGCCACGCCGTGCCGAAGCCGACCAGCAGCACCGTCGCGGCTCCCGTTCCCGCGGAGGCGAGCATCACCGTGTCGTCGTCCCACGACGCGGTGATCGAGGACATCCCGCCCGTCAGTCCTGTGGTGTTCGCCTTCGTGGCAGCCTCCGACGCCCTGACGTCGGAACCGGCGGTGGGCAGGGCGACGTACGGAAAGGCGGTGCCGAACTTCTTGTCGTTCGCGTCGACGGCGTCGCCCAGGTCGTTCTTCGAACCGACGAGTTCGCCCTCGACGACCTGGAGCGCGATGTCCAGCACGTCGTCCGTCAGACGCCGCCCGTTGGGGAAGCCCGCGTTGTCGCCGTCCAGCACCCCCAGCCGTTTCGGCTCCGCGACCGGCTTGATGGACGTGTTGAGGCGCAGCATCTCCGAAGCCTTGACCGCCGGAGGCTGGTTGAGGTCCTTCACCCCGGTCAGGAACACCGAGACGAGATCGTCGCGCGGCTCCGCCGGAGCCTTGATCTTGTAGATTCCCTCGATGAGTTTCGGCAGCTCGGGTTCGGTGACGTTCTTCAGGAAGTCGCCGTCGTTCTCGGGCGACGACGCGTTGAACCTGTCCTTGTCCTTGACCGGATTGACGACCTCGTTGACCAGCGGCATGCCGAGCCGCGACACCCGCGTCCAGTCGCCGTATGCGTTCTTCCGCTCCGTCGTCGCGTAGATGCCGACCACCGGCTGCTCGGCGGACTCCCGGATGTACGAGTTCGGCACCTGGAGGGCGATCGTGTTGACGTTGTAGCCCTGGAGAGTGTCGTTGCCGACCTCCGACAGATCACCGCCGTACAGGAGGTCGAAGACCCGCAGGTCGAGGAAGAACGGATCATCGGCCTGACCGGCGAAGGCCTTGAGCCCGCCGGCGATCTTCTGAACCGCCTGGTCGCGCAGCGCCTGGTAGTCGGGCATCGACGCCTTGCCGACGTTCGACGGCGCGACCGGCAGGCCCTTCGCCAGCGGGTGGCGCGAGACAGGCTTCCCGTGCTGCAACCGCAGCAGCTCCAGGTCGTACGTCTGAGTGAAGTTGAGGTCCGGATCGGTCAGGCTCTCCACCGGGCCCGTGTTGTAGAGGAAAGTGTTCTCGTTCTTCCGGTGGTCCTTGAAGGTGAACCGGTACAGGAGGTCGTCCTGGGCGTCACCGTCGCTGTCGATGTGGATGTCATAGCGGGCGTCGCCGGCGAACGTGTAGAAGTTGGGGCCACCGGCCGGCTCCTGGAACGGCAGCCAGTTCGCCACCAGCGTCGTCGAGTCGGGATGGTCGGGGCTGACGAACGCGTACACGTCGGTGTTGTCGAACTGGGGCTGCCCGGAGATCAGGGGCGCTTCCCGGTGGCTCGAGGCTGTCGCCGTCTCCGGCTCCAGCATGCCCACGCCGGCAGCTGTGAGTCCTCCGGCGGCCAGCGCACCACAGGCGACCAGAGCAATGCTCCCGCGCCCCCGCCAGGTCCGGCCGCTTCTTGTCGTTGCGGTCATCTCGTCCATCCTTCATCGGGCATCGGTCCGTTCCGGCTTGCTCGTAGCTCCAGTACGTGCGCCGCACCGGTCTTGTTCGGCGCTGACCGAACGAGTTCGACCGCGTGACGACCGGAGGAGGCGGCCGGCATCGGTGAGTACGAGTGCGGGTGAGCGCGGCGGTGGCCGCTCGAGCTGGGAAGGAATGCCATGACGGATGAGGCGCAACGCGACTCGGTGAGGGGACGCGGCCGGTGTCGCAGTCTCGGAGCGGTCAGCCGGATTGAGGGCGCCCCCGGCGGGCAGGCGAGGCTTGCACCACTACAGAAGGAGATTTGATGATCATCGTCGGAATAGTCGCCGTCTGTGTTGTCCTGGCCGTCCTCGCCTTCTTCGTCCCGAAGCTCTCCCGCCACCCCGAGCGCGGAACCCAGCGCACGCTGGGGCTGGGCTCCCGCGCGGGCAGCAAGGCGCCCGGCGCCCTGGGCCGCGCCTTCAGCAAGCCCTTCCGCAGCAGCTCCAAGGCCGTAGGACGCAGTGGTTCGGCCGGTCGCCGCGCCCGCTGGCGCATGCCGTTCTGACGGCTTCCGTGGAACTCCTGCGCTCCACGGGCGCGGCGACGCCGGGAAGTGGCCCGTCAAGCCGTGCGGTTCAGGAGATCCGCTCGCAGATGTCCGTCGTCGAGCCATGAGCCATGGTCACGGTCTTGTGGCCGGACGCGCTGATGGCGAGGGTGTACACGCCGTCGACGACGTACATGCCCCGGTCGAGGTTGCCCTCACCCACGCCGACCAGGACCGGCCCCAGCACCGACCAGAACTGCGAACCGTCGGCGCGGTACTCGACGATCGCGGAGCCGCTAGCGTCCGCGTCGTAGAAGACGTCCGAGACCTTGTTGGTGACCCGGACGACGAGGTCCCCCCTGTACGCCACACTCTTCGGCGACCCGTCCGGGTACCGGGCCAGAACACGCTGCACCACCTCGTCCACGACAGGTTCGCCATGGATGGCGAAGTCGCATCGGTGGCCCGCGGCGACATCCCAGGGCGCGGAAGGCGCGGGCTCCCAGCCGAGATCGTGTTGCAGGCCGGAGTGTTCGGCGCCGGTGGCGTGGGCCGGCGTCGCGCCCAGGAGCGTGGTTGCCAGGATTGATCCGATGGCCAGAGCTGTTCGTCGCATGATGACTTCCCGTGAGTGAGGTTCGGCTGGTGTCCCGGCCAAAGAGTGACCCCGGCTTCTCACCACTCGCTGACCACGCCTGTCTGCCGCGCGGTCGGGCCGGATACGCTCACCAAGGCCATGGAGTTCCAACTGCTGGGTCCGTTCGAGGCCCGACACGAAGGTGCGCGGATCCTTGTCGCCGACCGCCGTCAGGAGCGCTGCCTCCTTTCGGTCCTGCTCCTCGAGGCAGGGCGGGTCGTCGCCACCGACCGCCTCGCCGACCTGCTGTGGGACGGTGATGCCTCCGCGTCCGCCCGCCGCACCATCCACACCTACATAGGCCGCATCCGCGCCCGACTGCGGCCGCACGGGCTGCACATCGACACCCGGCACGGCGGTTATGTCCTCGACCCGGGTGGTCACACCATCGATGCCGAAGACTTCATCGCCCTGTGCGGCCGCGCACGGGCGACCACGGACGCCGTCCAGCGTGTGCGCCACTACGACGAGGCACTTGCCCTCTGGCGCGGGCCGCTGCTCGCCGACGTGGCCGACGACGCGCTGCGCACGCGGCTCGGCAGCCACCTCGGCGAACTGAGGATGTCCGCACTGGAACAGAGAGCGGAAGCCCACCTGGAACTCGGCGAGCACGACAAGGTGGTCGCCGAACTCTCACCGCTCGCCCCCCGGCACCCCGAAAGGGAGAGGCTCGTCGCCGCGCAGATGACCGGGCTGCGCAGAAGCGGCCGGCAGGCCGAGGCCCTCGACCTCTACCGGCTCACCCGGCAGGCGCTCGTGAGCCGTCTCGGCGTCGAGCCGGGCGACCGACTGCGGACCCTGAACGAGCGCATGCTGCGGGGTGATCCCCGGCTGGACCGGCCGCCCGGGCCCGTGTACGCGGTGCGTGTGGGGGAGGAATGGCTGCCCTGGTCCACGAGCGGTCACCCCGCGCTCGAGTTCTGCAACACCTACGCCGGCTGGGGCGGGCCTCCCCTGCCCGGATCCGAGTGGCTGCGTTCGTACTCCACACTGGCCGTATGGGCAGGCCATATGGATCTCGCGGAGGCCCATGTCGTGTCGGGGCTGCTCAAGCAGGCACTGCAGCAACCGAATGATGCCGCGGCAGTCCTGCGGGAGGCCCGGGAGTTCCGTACGCAGCTCTACACCGTTCTGACCGACATCGATGATGTGCGGGCCTTCAAAGCGGTAGCCGGTGTGGCGGAGGCCGCGGCAAGAACCTCCGCGTTCGTCTTCGGACAGGACAGACTGGGCCGGTGGCGACTGTCGCCGTCCGCCGGACTGCGTCTGCCCCTTCTCGCTGTGGCCCGCAGCGCGGCCGAACTGCTGGCCGCTCCGGCCAGATTCATGATCCGGGTATGTCCGGGGGAGGGCTGCGGCTGGGTGTTTCCCGACGAGAGCGGTCGGCGCAGATGGTGCAGCCTCCGCACCTGCGGGAAGGACGTGTCGACGGTGTCGTACCCTGACTGAGCCTGTGACCTGGGAAGATCAAGGCCCGGGAGGGCAGTTCCAGGGGTCAGCCGCGCGTCCTGGCCACGCACGCGGCCACTACGTCACGGAGACTGCCCGTGCGGTCGAGTGCCTCCCGCTGGATCCGTGCCCCGGTCCCGCGCTCCAGTACGTTCTTGAGCGCGGCCTCGGCCCATGCGAGGTCGCCGCTCTCCTCCAAGGAGTCGCGGACGTGCGCGAGCAGGGCGCCCACGACCTCGGACGCGGGCTCGGGCAGCATGGTCAGGGGGTGGAGCAGCTGCCCGTCCAGCCCCTCCCGTCCGGCTTGCCAGGCGGCCATGCGCAGGACACCCACCCCGACCGGGTCGGGCGGCTCCCCTTCGGACCAGCTGCGTGCCGCCGTGTCGACCAGCCCGCGCACGAGGGTGGCGAGCAGCGCGGCGTCGGCCGGATCGAGGCACACATCGGCCACCCGGACCTCGACTGTCGGGTACCGGTGCGAGAGCCGTGCGTCGAAGTAGATCATTCCCTTGTCGCGCAGAACCCCCGTGTCGACGAGTGCCGCGACCTGTTCGTGGTAGCGGTCGGCGGAACCGAAGACCTCGACCGGTCCGGCCGAAGGCCAGCGCCCCCAGACCCTGCTCCGATAACTGGCGTACGCGCTGTCGAGGCCCTGCCAGAAGGGTGAGTTGGCGCTCAGCGCAAGGAGCACCGACAGCCAGGGGCGTATACGGTCCAGCACCCCGACGCCCTCCTCGTCCGACTCCACCGAGACGTGCACGTGGCATCCGCAGGTCAGCTGCTCCTGCGTGGTCAGTCCGAACCTCTCGGCGAGCCACCGGTACCTCTCGCCCTCGCCGATCGAAGGGCTGACCGGCAGAGGCGCTGTCGCCATGGCTGCCACGGCAGCACCGGCCTGGGCGGCACTCTTCGCCGCCTCGGCCCGTGAGCGAAGGATCTCGTCCGCGAGTTCGCGCATGTCGGTGCGCGGTTCGGTGGCGAACTCCAGTTGCTGGTCATGGAGTTCCGGCTCGAAGACCGAGTCGCCCTTCGCACGGCGTTCCGCGAGGGCCAGCACGGCCGTCGACAGTGCGCGGGGCTCACCGCTCTGTTCGTCGACGAGCAGCAGCTCCTCCTCGACACCCACCGTCCGCACCATCGTGGCCTCCCGAGCCCTATTTTGCCGACCGCCACGGCCGGGCGTGCTGTTCCTGCCACCCACCGACTGCCCCGTGCTTCCGGCTTCACGCGAGCAGGGGCCCCGACGGGATTCGGGACCGCGCACATGGACAGTGCCCCACGTCCTCCCGTTGCCGACATCGAGCCCCAGGAAATTCGCTGCGGACGCGAGTGAATGGCACCATGGGATTCATGCTGAGTAAGGCGCTGATCGTCATTGACATGATCAATGGTTATGACCATCAGGATGCCGAGCAGCTGATTCCCTCGGCAGAACGCGCAGTTCCCGTCATCGCAGGGCTGCTGCGGACGGCTCGTGCGAACGGCACACCGGTCATCTATGCCAACGACAACTTCGGGGAATGGCGTTCGCATCACGGGGAGATCGTGGAATCGGCACTGGCCGGCGCGCGCCCCGATCTGGTCGAACCGCTGCAGCCGGACGGGCAGTCACTTTTCGTGGTGAAGGCCAGGCACTCGATCTTCTACGAGACACCCCTGCCGTACCTGCTCGACCAGGTGGGCGTCGGCCATCTCGTTCTCTGCGGTCAGGTGACGGAGCAATGCGTTCTCTACTCGGCACTGGATGCGCATATCCGCCACCTAGGTCTTACGATTCCTGAGGAGGGGGTCGCCCATATTCATGCGGACCTCGCTCAGGCCGCACTCCACATGATGGAACGGAACATGGGCGCCCGCATATGCGCCGCAGAGGCGGTCGAATTCTGACGTCCGACCGCGGCGCCGCGCACCTGCTGCGTACAGCTGCCGAGGGAGGAAGGCCATGGCGCCTGCTGCTCTGTTCGACGTGGACGGGACACTTGTGGACACCAACTACCTGCATGTGACCTCGTGGTGGGAGGCTTTTCGACAGGCAGGCCACATCATTCCGATGACCGCGGTGCACCGGGCCATCGGACGTGGATCCGCCGACCTCGTCGAGCACCTTCTCGGGCCAGGGCGGGACCGCGAGCAGGACACGCGGATCAGTGCCGTGCACGCGGCTCTGTACGCCACCTACTTCGAACGGCTACCGCCCCTGGAGGGCGCGGCGGATCTTCTGCGCGCCCTGTCCGCACGGGGCTGGACCGTAGTGCTGGCCACGTCCGCATCCGGTGGTGAGCTCAAGGCCATGAGACGGGCACTCGACGCCGACGACGCCATCGCCGACACGGCGAGTGCCGACGACGTCGACGAGGGGAAACCCGCCCCGGATCCGATCCGGCACGCGATGGATCTCGCCGGCGCACGCAGCGAAGAGACGGTCTACGTCGGCGATTCCGTGTGGGACATGGAAGCGGCGACCGGAGCGTCGGTGGCTGCCGTGGGCCTCCTGTCGGGCGGAATTCCCAGAGCGGAGCTCGAACAGGCCGGGGCGGTGGAGATCTACCGCACTCCCGCAGATCTTCTCGCCCGCCTGGAAACCAGCGTCTTCACCCGCATCGGCGGATCCGGCTGAGCCGGATCCGCCGGCGGGGCATCCGGCGTGAGCGCCGTCGTGCCGAGGTGCGGGTCGGCGGGGACGGGGGCATCGTGGTGTACGGGGCCGGCCGCCCCGCACTGTCGGGTGTCCATCGGCCAGTGGGGACCACGAGCCCCGCGGATCAGGACTGCTCCGCCCCTGCCGTCGTGCGGTCCGGGCGAAGGAGCGTCGGATGTCAGCCCTCGAAAGGATCTCGCCGCAATGCGGGGCGCCTTGCTGGGTGAATCTGGCGGCACGGGATCTGCGTGCGGCTCAGTCCTTCTACGGCACTGTCATGCACTGGGAATTTCACCCCAGCAGTCTCGGCAGCGACTTCTCGGTCGCCCTCGCGCACGGCAGACCGGTCGCCGGAATCGGGCGCTGCCCGGGCGGCGACGGTCCCTCCGCCGTCTGGATTCCGTACTTCGCCGTGAGCAGCGCGGACGGGACAGCGGACAGAGTCAGGGAACGCGGCGCCACACTCGCGGTGGGCCCGATCCCGCTGGGCGACGGGCGCGCCGGGGTCGCTGCAGACCGGGAAGGGGCCACGTTCGGCTTCTGGGAGGGGTCGACTCCGGCCTGGTCGGCGGGAGAGGGGGCGCCGGCTCGGCTGGACCTGCAGACCCGACACGCCTTCGAGGCGGCCATCTTCTACGCCGAGGTCTTCGACTGGGCGGCCGGGCCGTCCGGCAGTTGTACGGTCGACTACGCACAGGACCACGTGCTCATCCAGGCCGGGGGGCGCACCGTGGCCACTCTGCGAGGCGGAGCAACCGATGCCGCTCCGGACCCCAGAGCGCGGACGCGGTGGATCGTCGACTTCTTCGTCCCGGACAGCGAGCAGACGGCGGCCGCAGCCGTCGATCACGGCGGCGAAGCGATATCCGTACCCTCGCCCGATGGCTCCTCGAGGAGCGCGTTCGTGATCTCCGACTCCGAAGGTGCCCTCTTCTCCGTCTCCGACCGATGACGCGGCTCGGCCCGGTCCGACCACGCGCTCCCATCCCGCGGTGGTGGCGCGCAAGGCGGCGACGCTGCAGTTGCTCTCCGAGGGGAGGTTCCGGCTCGGACCGGGTTCCGGCGAGAACCTCAACGAGCACGTGGACGGCGCCGGGTGGCCGGCCGCCCATGTGCGTCTGGTGATGCTCGAGGAAGTCGTGCAGATCACTGGGGAGCTTTTCGACGGAGGGTACGTGAACCAACACGGCACGCACTCGACGTGGACAACGCCAGGCTGTGGGACCTGTCTGAGACGCGTGTCCCCCATGGGTGTCGCGGTGCCGGGTGGAAGTTCGTAGATGCGGTGCGCGCCCATACCGGGGCAGGGTTCACCGACGTCGCGCTCGCCCGGACCTTCATCCGCTGCGCGCAGGACAAGCCCCTGCCCGCCCTGCGCGCACTCTGAGAGGTCCTGCGGCCCGGTCGTCGAGCTCTCGGCGGAGAGGGTCTCGCACGTGCCGGACACGCAGGAAGGCCGCCCGGTCCGCCCGGTCCGCCCGCAGGATGGGCGACCGTCCCTGCGGGCGGCGGAAGCCGCACGGCGGCGGCTCAGCGGCTGACGGCCTTGAGGAGCTCTTCCTTGTTCATCGTCGAGCGGCCCTCGATGTTCTTCTTCCTGGCCTCTTGGTACAGCTGGTCCTTGGTGCGGCCCTGCGCACCCTTGTGCGAGCGCTCGCCGCCACGCTGCGAGGCCGACTTCGGGTCGCGTGTCGACGTCCTGCTCGCCGTCTTCGCCTCCCCCGAGCGGGCGCGCTCCTTGTTGACCGTGCGGGCGGCGATCTCCTTCGCACGCTTCTCGGACGTGCCGCGCTTCTCGGCACTCTCCTTGACGTGCTCGTACTGACGCTCACGCTTGGGGCTGGATCCTGCCGGCATGGCGTTCTCCTCCTCGTTCACTTCAGGGGCTCGGCCCACCCGTACACGGGTCCGACGGCACGGGTACGCGGTGCCGCCCCACGTATCCCGTTACCGCTGGTGCACCGTCGGAAACATGGCACCCGCGACAGGCTTGCGCCCGCCGGGCCGTGCCGCTCGGGTGACGCGTTGAGCGGTCACGCTCCGCAACCGGGTCGAACTTCGGCTCGCGGTCGAAGTCGTAGAGGCCGCTGCGGGTTCCACCAGATGCCGCCGTACTCGGACTTCGCTCCCGACAAGCGGGGCATCGCGGAGCTGTCGTGGACGCGCTGACGCGCAGGATCGACGCGGGCGCGATGGCGCCGCACTCGCGACTCACCGCGGGGTTCGGGGGCCGAGTAGGAACGGACCAGGAAACCGGTGTTGCTGTCAGAAGTTTTGACAGGCGGTGATCTGGGCCGTGTCGGAGCCGGTGGCAACGAAGTCGGACCCGTAATCCCAGCACGGACGCCAGACGCAAGGTAGTGGTCAGGACTTCGCGGCAGCGGTCTTCTTCGGCTGGCGGGGCACGGTCTTGGTCTTGTCGAGGTGTCCGTACACCGTCGATCTTGGCACGTTGAACATGTCAGCGATCTGCTGGACGGTCTTCTCCCTCTCGTCGTAGAGCTGCTGGGCGAGCTCGGCTTGGTCGGCCGTGAGCTTCGGTCGGCGGCCGCCGACCCGGCCGCGGGCCCGTGCGGAGGCGAGCCCGTCGTTCGTGTTCGCCACGATCAGCTCGCGCTGGAGTTCCGCGAGCACGGAGAGCATCCCGAACATGCCCCGGCCCTCCATGGTGGCGGTGTCGATGCCCTGCTCGATGACGTGCAGCCCGATCCCGCGGTCGCGCAGCTCGGGCGCCGAGGGTCACCAGGTGCAGCACTGAGCGGGAGAGCCGGTCGAGCCGGGTGACCTTCAGCGTGTCGCCTTCACGCATGAGCTGCATGACGAGATCGAGCTTGGGTCGGGAGGCTTTCGCGCCACTGGCGACGTCGACGCGGATGTTGTCGCGGTCGACGCCGTTGCGCAGAAGCGCGTCGATCTGGTGGTCGGGGTTCTGGTCGGCCGTCGAAGTGCGGCAGTAGCCAAGGAGCATTGTCGGACCCCGCCGACCGTTCACCGACGTTGATTTTCGACGCGACTTGTCGACAGTACCCACTGACCTGTGACAGCGAAGTTTGACGGTTTGCCATCGATTCCTAATGCCGTTCGTCAAGTCGCGGCGCACGCTTGAGGTAGCGGGCATGAGGTGTCGGAGGTGCGCGGTACTCTCCGTTCATCCGACTGGGGAGGGCTCATGGGGACCAAGTGGAGCTTGACGATCGACTGCGCGTACCCGGGGAAACTGGCCGCGTTCTGGGCGCTGGCGTTGGGCTACGAGGAGAAGCCCGCGCCCGCAGGGTTCGGGAGCTGGGAGGAGTGGTTTTCGCATCATGAGGTTCCGGAGGACGAGTGGGATGACGGGGCGTACCTCTCAGATCCGGACGGCGTGGGCCCCACCTTGTCCTTCCTGAAGGTGCCGGAGCCGAAGGTGGCGAAGAACCGGCTGCATATCGACGTGCAAGTTGGTGGTGGCCGTGAAACCCCGTGGGAGGTGCGCTGGCCGCGCGTGGTCGAGGCGGTGGAGCGGTTGACCGCTGCGGGCGCGACGGTAGTCCGCGAGGACGAGTTGCAGGGCAGGCCGGATCACGTGGTGATGGCAGACCCGGAAGGTAACGAGTTCTGTCTGGTCTGACGGGGTCGGTCAGGCCAACTGGCCGCGCGCAGCGTGTCGCGTCCCTACCTATGCGGCAGCCCTTGCCGGCGGAGCTGGCTCGTAGCGCCGTCCGTCCCGCAGAACAACGTAGGGAAGTTTGACCGTGATCACGAGGGCAGTGCGGACGTCACGGGGGTGAGCATGTCGTGCAGGTCTGCGGCGTCGATCGCGGCCAGGAGCATGACGAGGTTGTGGGTGTGGCGCATGGGACCGCGCGGTTGCTGATACTGGAGTGCGATGCGGACGATGCGCCGGTCGAGTTTGTAGCGGGCGCTGAGCTGCTGCCGGTGTGTGCCGTCCTGGTAGGCGTCGAACAGGAGCATGACGAGGTTGAGCCTGGTCGGGGAGTCCGTGACCCGGCGATCGAGCGCTTTGGAGAAGACACAGGTTCGATCCGGGTCGGAGTCAACGCGTCCCGGGGCATCGGGGAGTGCCCGTCGCAGGTTGGTGACGGTCCGTCCGGTGGCCTGGGCCAGCAGGTCGAGGTCTGGGGTCCCGTAACTGCCGCGTCGGCAAAGGACCCTGAGCAGGTATTTGTAGGGCAGGTGGTTGGCGCGGGCGAGACGGCGGATGAAGGACTCGGTGCCCTCGCCGAGGTGTGGCCGGACCTGGATGGGCAGGCGGGTGAGTCGCGGGGGCTGCGGGTGGCTGTCCGCTCGGGCAGTGGTCACGGGTTGATCAGGCCGTTGTGAGCGGGGACGTTGTCGCGTACTTCCTTCCGCCGCCGGAACGCTCTCTGGCGGCAGGCGGCAGAGCAGTATCGCCGGGCGCCGGTCCGGCCTGGGTCGATGGGGGTGCCGCAGTGACTGCAGCCGGCCGTGGGCCTCTGCTCGGAGAGATCGGTCTGCCGCTCGACGACGGCAGGTCCGGCCGGTTGGAGGAGTGCCCGGTGGCGGCAGCGCGATGAACACCAGCGCCGGGCTTCTCCCTCGGCCGTCGCGGCGATGGGCTTCGTGCAGAACTCGCAGATCAGCGGCCGTGGTTGAGTGGACTGGTCGGGGCGGTGGCGTCTTCGGTGGGCTCGCTGACGGCAGCGGGCGGAGCAGTGCTGGCGGGGACTTCTGGCGCCGGGCTTGGTCGCCGGGAGCGGCGCGTTGCACTCTTTGCAGGTGCCGGACGTGCCTTCCAGGGTGTCCCGGAGGGCGGCGGGGTCCCGGCCGGTCGCGGCACCGAGGCGGCTGTAGCTCGGGGTGCCTTTGTGGTGGGGCGGTTCGCAGAGGTAGTCCCGCAGGTAGCCGGCCTTGAGGTGGTTGGCGTGGGCGAGGCGGACGATGAACGCATCGGTGCCCTCGCGCGGAAGCGGCCGGACCTGAACGGGTAGCTGGGTCACCGAGGGGTCGGGGACGAGGTTCACGGTCATCGTGCCGCCCGGGGCTTGGCGGTCGTGGCCTCCTGGGCGGCGAAGTCCAGCGGGACCGCGTCCAGTCCGTCCCGGGTGATCTCCTCGGTGCCGGTGAGCATCGCGTCGATCGCGGCGCCGCGGATGAGATGAGACAGGGCGCCGATCATGCCGCCGGTGCGGTCGTGGGGGTAGCGGTCGAGCGCGGCCAGGCTGCCCGGCGCGTGCTGGTGCAGAAGCAGAGTGTTCTCCATCTGCGCGACCAGGCCCTTCCATTCCCGGTTGTAGGGGAAGGGATGGGTGGGGATGAGGGTGAAGCGTCCGGCGATCTGGGCGCCGCGGGTGCCGGACAGCAGGGTGCTGCCCTCGATGTCGATGCCGGCGTAGATGAAGGTCGCCGGTATTCGCTCCGAGAAGTACTTCAGGGTGTCGGCGACTTCGGCGCCATTGCGGCTGGTCAGCGAGATGTTGTGGAGCTCGTCGACCAGCACCAGACCCGTGCGGGCATCCGTGCAGACACCGACGACGGCCTCGATGATGTCGGTGATGTTGAAGCGGGCCCTCACGGGCAGGCCCAGGAAGCGGGCGAACTCGGCCGCGATCATGCGGGCGGTCGCGGCGGGCGGGAGGGTGACGTAGAGGACCGGGATCCGGTCCTGGGCATGGGGATGGCGGGAGCGGTCGAGGAGTTCGTGCGCCAGGCCGAGCTGGGTGATCGCGATGGTCTTCCCTGTCCCGGCGGGCCCTGAGACGATCAGCCCGCGGCGGGCGCTGATGGCGTGCCGGTTCAGCACGACCAGACGCCGGCCGGTGGCGACGGTGTGGCGGACGGTGGAGGTGGCCACCACCAGCAGACGTGCGTGGTGGTCGAGGCGGGTCTCGTCGTAGAGGTACTTGTCCGGCGCAGGCAGCGCGGCGTACTTGGCGGCGGTCAGCAGTGCCGGAGGTGCGGGCGGGTCAACGGCGAACTGGCGCCATCCGGGCAGTGTGGTCAGGTGCCGCCCGGTGTCCTCGGCTGCGGTGTCCGGCATCGTCACGTGCGTCTCCAGGGGTCTTCGCGCGGATCGAACAGGCCCAGCGGGATCACCTCGGCCAATGTCTCCTCCGCCTCGGCATCCTCGGCCGGTCCGTCCGGGGCTTCGGTCGCCGTCTGCGGAGCGGGCTCGGGACGGGGCGCCGGGGTGGATGGCCCGGCGGCCTTGGTGCGGGCGGCCACCCGCCGGTCCCGCTTGCTGGCCTTGGCCGGCTTCGCCGGCCGGTCCGCCTCTTCGGGCCCGGCGTGGGCGCGGGTGAGCAGGTCGGCGACCGCGTCGGCGATCTCGGTCTCGGTGGCGTCGGGCAGCTGGTGGCTGACGTGGTTCCAGGCCAGGTCACCGAAGGGCATCGGGGCCCGGTTCAGGTGCTTCCAGGTGGCCTGGACCCACGAGCCGTCGCCGCGATGGTCGCGTACCCAGATCCGGGAGACGTCGTAGGGGTCGCGATGGACCTCCCAAAGGCCCCGCTTGGCCTGGACGCCGGAGTGCCGGCGGCGCATCGGGCCAAGCTCGGGGCTGTCGTAGGTCCGGTTCTTGATGCGGATGCCGTAGTCGTTGACCACCCGACAGTCCGCGGGCAGAAGTTCGACGTAGTCGTCGCCGGTCAGCGCGACCGGGACGTAACCGCAGATCTCGACGAGCGTGGCGTACTTCTCGTTCGGGGTGAACATCCGCCCCGGATGGGACGGGTCACGCAGCCCGTCGTGTCTGCGATTTTGCCACTTCGCGACAATCCACTCATCCAGGTACTCCTGCAACTCCATCAAGGACCACAGGCGTTCACGTTCCAGATGCCGTCCGCGGTGGTCGGCGGAGCGGCCGGTGTAGCCCGGCAGGAACTGGGCGAAGAGCGTGGCCACCGAGCCCAGCATCGACTCGATGTGCCCCTTCTCGAAGCCCGCCGCCTTGTGGGCCGGCTGCACGTCGATCTCCAGGAAGGGGCAGGACGACTGGAAGTTGCGGGAGATGAACGCCTTCCCGTGGTCGCAGACGATCATCTCGGGGACGATCACCGGACGGGCGGCGGCATGCGCCAGGCGCTCGTCCAGGTCCAGCAACCTGCGGTGCGGCAGCAGCGAGCGGGACATCCTCAAGGCGTCCACCCAGCCCGGACGCATGAGCTCGGGGGTGACGGTGCGGGCCAGCAGCACGCTGGCATCGACGGCCTTCGTGCTCGGCCGCAGCACGGCTGCGGTCAGCGTCCTCGTCGCGACATCGATCATGGCGGTGAGTTCAACTCGCCCGGTCACCCCGATGTCGAGGAGGACCAGCACGTCCAGCGGCGTGGAGTCGATCTGCATGACCTCGCCCGGCGCGAAGGCGGGCAGTTCACCGAACGGTGCTGTCGCCCCGTGCGCCTTGGAGCGGCGGTTGGTGGCCGTGCCGAAGGTGTGGGTGCCGGAGGTCAGCTTGGCCAGCAGCCGGTAGAGCGTGCGCTCGGAGGGCAGCTCGACACCCTGGCCGTCAGCGGATTCTTTGAGGATCTCCCCGGTCTTCCAGAGGATGAAGGCCCCGTTGCGGGTCGAGGAGTCAACGCCCTCGGCGATCGCCTGCCGCATGGCCGCCACGATCCGCTCGTCGATCGAGCCGAACTCGCTCTGCTTGCGGACCGGCCGGTGGTCGGCCAGTCCCAGCACTCCCTCGGCCTGGTAGCGGCGGCGCCGGTGAGCGACCGTACTCGCCGACACCTTGTGGCCCAGCGAGGTCAGCTCGGCGGCCTTGGCCCGCTGCCGAGCGGTCAACGAGCGGCCCGCCGCGTACTCGGGCCGCGGCACCGCGTACTCACCGGCATCCGGCGGCAGGCCGTGCAGGACTTCGAGGATGTGCCCCTCCCACCACAGGGCCCTTTCCATGACCCGGTCGGGGAACGTTTCCAGCAGCGACGCGGTCGGCAACGGCATCCGCACCGGGTTGTCGACCACCGCGAAGTCGGCCTCCGCGACCAGCTCGGCCACCGTCACCACCTGCGGATCACCGCCGGAGTCGGTCAAGGTCACGGTCTTCGTGGCAACGGCGACCACCCCGCGGACCTGGCCCCGGTAGCGGACCCAGGAGCCGACCGCGATCCCAGCCGGCCGTCGCAACGTACTCATCCTCGCCGCCCTTCCGCCCAGACCGGGCTCTCGGCCCGAAGCAGTCCGCCCTCCAGATCCGTGGCCAGGATTCCCGACCACATCAGGTGGAACAGCACGGGCAACACCAGCAAGCGGTCACCGGCCTGAACTGCCCCTGCCAGCAGCTCAGTCGGCTCCGCGAAGATGTCCAGCAGCAGCTCGGCGACATCGGTGCGGCGGCCGCACCGGCTCCTGCGATAGCGCGACAGCCACCGGACATTGGCCCATGAGCACCGGGTCGGGGACGCCGACGTGGGAGAACTCCCAGCCCACCGCCCGGCAGGCCACCCGGGTCCCGGCGAACAGCTCCGCGGTCGCCTCGTCCATCCGGTCACCGGCACGGACATCGACCACGCGGCCCCGGCCGTCCGCGAGCCGTACGAAGTAGTCCGGAGCGTGGCGGCGCAGACGCTTCCCCTCGCGCCAGTGCAGCCAGAACGGCTGCGAGGCGATCCCGATGATCTCCGGATCCCGGTCCATCAGGATCAGCCGGTCCCGCTCCAGCCAGGACTCGTAGCCCACGTGGCCGCCCGCGGTCACCGAGTAGTACCAGCCGGCGAAACTCTCTGTGTCCTTGGCCCAGTTGAACGTACGGACCGGATCACCAGCCTCGAACCGCGTGTCCCAGGCCCGTCCCAGCGGCTCCCGTCGACGCTCACCTTCATCGTAAAAGTCCAGCTCAAAGGCCGATAACGGGGCATCGCCGTACGCAAGCGCCGGTGCCCCCACCGTTCCCCCAGACCCTCAGCAGCCCCACCAGTCAAACTTCGCTGGCAGGAACCTACCGGTGGTCAAACTTCGGTGGCAATGGATCAATCATCGCTGTCACAGGTCACCCACCTGCGGGTTCGTGATCGCGCACGCACGTGTCGACAGACGTTCGTTTGACGACACTCGGAGCTGCGCGACCGCGCGATCCCCTGACATCGTAGACAGTGTCTAAAGGATCATGGTAGACACTGTCTATGGAACGCGAGAACTCTCTCAGGGAACGGTTGATCGACG
The DNA here is from genome assembly GCF_045207585.1 of Streptomyces sp. NBC_00887. Classification (NCBI taxonomy): domain Bacteria; kingdom Bacillati; phylum Actinomycetota; class Actinomycetes; order Kitasatosporales; family Streptomycetaceae; genus Streptomyces; species Streptomyces sp. NBC_00887. Next base: position 799,172 of record NZ_CP108788.1, on the reverse strand, counting down.
TCGGAGTGGACCTCGTGATGACCGACGGAACCGCCTCGTTGGGGCTGCGTGAGATCGCCCGACGGGCGGGGGTGTCGCACGGGGCTCCGCGTCGGTACTTCCCCACTCATCACGCCCTGCTCTCTGCAATCGCCCGCCGCGGTTTTGCGGACCTCAAAGTCCGGTTCGCAGCCGCGACCAACGGCACGACGTCGCCGCGCGGCCAGTTGCAGGAGATCGGGCGGGCGCACGTCGGGTACGCGCTGGAGCACCGTGGCATGTTCGAGCTGATGTTCCGGCACGACCTGCTCGACAGCGAGAAGCACGCATCGGGCCAGTCGCGGCTCCGAGATTCGACTCTGCCGTTGTTCGAGCTCATCGTCGAGCTCATCGTCCGGCATCGGGCGGAGCAGGCCACCGCGCACCAGTTGGGTGCGCCGGGCGAGTCCGAGCCGCCGCCGGCGGTGACGGCCGCCGCCCTCTGGTCGAACCTTCATGGCCTCGCCCAGCTGTGGACCTGGGGGAGCCTCCAGCTCGCCCTCGATGCCCCACCACCAGGCGGAGCACCTGGTAGCGGCCAGCTCGACCGGCTCGTCACGGCGGTGCTGGACGCTCATCTCGGCCCGGTGAAATCGTGACCGCAACCGTACGGCAGCGTCTCGCACTCCTGGTCAGCGTGGTCGGCGCGATGATCGTCGCGCTGGACGGCACGGTACTCATGGTGGCGCAGCCAAGCCTGCAACACGACCTCGGCGCGAGCATGGCGCAGGTTCAGTGGACCAGTACCGCCTACCTGCTTACGGTGGCCGCGCTTCTCGTCATCGCCGGACGCTTGGGCGACCGGTACGGGCACCCGCGGATGCTGTTCGTCGGCGTGCTCGGCTTCGCGGCCGCCTCGGCCGGTATCGCGCTCGCTCCGGGAGCCGGCTGGGTGATCGCCCTGCGCGCCGTACAAGGCGTATTTGGTGCGCTCCTCCAGCCGGCGACACTCGCGCTGCTGAGGCTGGCGTACCCGGCGGACCGGCTCAGTACGCCGGTCGCCATCCGTACCGGCGCGATCGGTGTGGCCGCGGCGGCCGGTCCGGTACTCGGGGGCGTTCTCGTCGCGCACCTGGGCTGGCGTGCCGTGTTCTGGATCAACGTCCCCGTCGCGCTCGCGATCGCCGCCCTCACCCTCGCCGTGAAGACGCCGGCGCCCTCACGTACCGGGACTCAGCGACTCGACCTCACCGGCGCGGCGTTGCTCGCAACTGCTCTCGCGGTCCTGGTGCACACCCTGTCCGGCGTACCGGCGCACGGCTGGACCTCCGCGTCGACATGGCTCGGCCTCACCGCTCTCGCGGGCGTCGCGGCGGCGTTCGTCGGGCACGAACGCCGCACCACGCACCCGATCGTGCCGCCGGCAGTGGCGCGGTCCGTAGCGGTGACGGCATCAGTAGCGATCCTGCTGTTCACCACCGGCGGTATGTTCGGCGCGCTGTTCGTGACCACATTCTTTTTCCAGGACGTACTCGGACTCGACCCGCTTGCCAGTGGTCTGAGGGCACTCCCGCTGACCGCGCTCATGGCCCTCGGTGCACCCGTCGCCGGCGCCGCGCTGCGCCGGTACAGCCCACGCCGCACCGCGATCCTCGGTACGGTCCTCGTCGTCCTTGGCATAGGGGGTCTGTCCCAGCTCGGCTCGGCAGGCACGTGGGCTGATACCGGCTTGGCCTTTGCCGTCCTTGGCGCGGGATTCGCCACCGTCATGGTCACTGCCACCGCAACCGTCGTGGGTGAGGCGCCGCCCGGCTATGCCGGGGTTATCGGTGGACTCAAGCAGACCGCCATGAACGTCGGCCCGTCCCTCGGAATCGCCGTAGCCGCCAGCATGATGCTGTTGAGACCATCGGCCGCCGGGACTCTGACTGCTGGCGTGACCCCAGCAATGTCCGCCCCGGCGACGGGCCCCACCCTGATGGTCCTCGCCGGACTCGCCGCCCTCGCCCTGCTACCGGCATCGCTGCTGCCGACGCAACCGGTCCACCGCGCGAGACGTAACACGACCGCCCCGGACGATCACGACATCCACACCATTGGCCAAACCGGAGCGAAGTCTCGGGTGACCGGCTGACACCGGGGTCGCTCGATCGTCGGTATGGGCTCCCCGAGGCCTGGACTCTTTATCAGGCCGGGCCATGATCCCGGCCGGAATTGAAGAGCACCGAACACGCGGTTGGAGAGGCTGGGAGCGTCGCGCGAGGCAAGTTGACGATCAAGGAGCGCGCGGTGCCCACCAACTTTTTGAGCGAGGACCAACGCAGGCGCTTCGGCCGGTTCGCGGAAGACCCGGACGAGGGACAGCTCGCCGGTTCCTTCCTGCTCGACCAGACCGCCCGGCGCCGGGCAGTGGCCGCCAAGGGCGCGCGCAACCGGATCGGCTGGGCGGTCCAGCTCGGGACCGTCCGGTATCTGGGGACGTTCCTGAACAACCCCGAGGCGTACCCGCCGTGGTGGTCGACTACGTCGCCGAGCAGTTGGGACTGGACCCCGCGGAGTTCGCCGGCTACGGCACAAAAGAGACCCGCTGGGACCACCAGGACCAGATACGCGAGGGCTACACGTACACGAAGTTCGAGTTCGACCAGTGGTTCGGGCTGGCCCGCTGGATGTACCAGCGGGCGTGGATCGGCTCCGAGCGCCCGACCCTGCTGTTCGACCTGGCCACCAAGCGGCTGGTCGACAAGAAGGTTGTGCTGCCCGGCGTGACCGTGCTGGAACGGCTGGTCTCCGGTTCGCGCGAGCGCGCCGAGAAGCGCCTGTGGGCCATGCTCGCCGCGGCCCCGACCAAGGAGCAGGCCGCCGGGTTGCAGCGCCTGGTCGTCGTTCCCGCGGGCAAGCGTCTGTCCGAGCTGGACCGGCTGCGGCGTTCACCCCGGGACATCACCGCGCGCGGGGTGGGTAAGGCCCTGGAGCGCTACGAGGCGTTGAACGCCTTCGGCGGCGCCGCGTGGGACCTGTCCGCGGTACCCCCGGGAAGGCTCCAGGCGCTGGTTCGCTTCGCGCGGGCGGCCCGTGCACAGGCCGTCTCCGACCTCGCCGGGGACCGGCGCCTGGCCACCTTGGTGGCGTTCGCCGCGCGGGCGAGCCGGTAGCGTACCTTCTCATGCGACAGGCCCGCCTGAGCGCCGATCTGCCGCAGACCTTGTCGCGGGTAAGCGGGTTGAGCGGCCCGTAGTCGGCGTCCGGGTCCGTCCGGTACAGCGTGGCGCTGCCGGAGTCGGCCAGGCGCGGGGAGACCGCCTTCAGGAAACCGATCGTCGGGTCATCGCTCACCCGCACACCCTGGCGGCCCGGATCACGGCCTGTCAAAACTTCTGACAGCATCACCGGTTTCCTGGTCCGCTCCTACTCGTACCCCGGTTCGAGCTGGTGGTACGGGAGAGCACCCGCCCGGCGCCCTGACCTTCAAGGGCCGTGATCGTCACGGGCGTGCCCCGGACACGGCATCGATTCCCGCGCCGACTGCACAGCCCTTTCCTGCCCGCGTGCTTTACCGCTGTGCCGACAGGCCCACTCCGTTTGCGGAGCGATCGACATCGGGTTTGAGTGGAGGCGACCCCTCACGGGCACCGGGGGCGAAGAAGCTGCTGGTGACCCACGGCTACCAGCCGGAGTTCGGCGCCCGTCCGCTGCGCCGCACGATCGACTCCCTCCACTGCACCGTCCGCAGCGCAGCCGCCGAGGGCGCCAGCCCGTACCCCGATCAGGCCTCGTCCGGCAACGCATCCTGACGGGCACCGGGATCATTCGCGGCGCCCGCCCGGGCAACGCAAGGGAGAGAACGATGGCGCAGCACCACCACAAGTCCAACAAGCAGGTCGAGGGCGACCCGGACAAGGGTCACGGAGGCGGCATGCCCAGGCGCCCGGACGAGAAGCGACTCGACGAGCGCGTCGAGGAAGACCGCGAAGCGGCGGGTCTTCCTCCCGGGGAGCGCACCTCGGACTAGTACGGCAGCAGCGACGCGCCCGATGTGACGGGGCAGCTCCACGAACGCCCCGGTCGCACATCGGTCCTGCCCGCCCCCGCCCCGCGGATGGTCCTGAACGCCGGACTGGCGGGAGGGGCCGCGCTCCTGCTGGGCCTCGGCCACAGCTCCTGGGTCGCCTGCTCCGCCGCCGCGGTGCTGCACTCGATCAACGTCCGCTTCCGGAGCGGCTCGTCCGTCCCCGATGACGCGGCACTCCGTCCGCGCGCCCTTCCCCGCAAGTGGCGGGCCCGATGGTGACCTCCGGGCACGCCACTCGGCATTTCCCGCGTCGCCGGACCTGCCGCACTGCCGCCCGGCCGATGCGCGGATAGCCTGGTGGCGCCCTTCGTGCCGGGCCTTCGATGCCATGGCCCGTGGGGGCGTCGTATGTGTCCGAGCCATGGTCGTACGGGAAGGGCGAACCCTTCACCGGCCTGCCGAGGCAGCCCTCTCGGCGAGGTCCCCGATGCACCTCTGGTCAGTACTCTCCGCCGTTCCCCGACTCGTCGGCGCGGCAGTCCTCGGGGCGGTCGCCGGCGTGGTGGTCGGGGTGCTGACCGCCAACACGCCGCTGGGCGTCCTCGCGGGCATCGCCGCCGCGCTGACGGTCTTCGTCGTGGTGGGGTGGATCGTCCTGTGGCCCATGAACGCCACCGTCACCCATCACAACGTCCGGCGCGAGGAGTTCAGGCCCGTCGCCGAGGAGCTCGCCGTCGTCGGCTCCGCCCTGTGCGGGCTGCTCGGCATCGTGGTGCTGCTCCTGGTCGACGACGACGACCTGAGCCACGCCGCCGCCGCCACGGCACTCTGCGGTGTGTTCATGGCCTGGGCGGCGCTCCACCTGATGTACGCCACGCGGTACGCGTACCTGTACTACGTGCCGACCGCGGGCGGGATCGACTTCAACACCGACGACCCGCCGCAGTACAGCGACTTCCTCTACTTCAGTTACAACCTCGGGATGACCTACCAGGTCTCCGACACCGACGTGTCCAGTTCCACCATCCGCGCGGTGGCCCTGCGGCACTGCCTGCTGTCCTACGTCTTCGGTGTCAGCATCCTGGCGACCACGATCAACCTCGTCGCCGGAATCGTCACGCGTTGATACGTGGAGGCCAGCGGGTCAGGGACGGCTGGTCAGGTAGCCGCCCATGTTGGTGAAGTACTCCGTCGCGGGCAACTCCCGGCCGTCCTCGGTCCGTACGCGGGTGACGGCCAGACCGTGGTTGCGGCCCGTGCGGGCGTCGGCTCCGGCGACGATGACCACGCCGTCTCCCTCGCGGTAGAAGATCCGGCCGGGCGTACCGCCGTAGCGGCCCTCGGACACCACTGCGGCGAGGACCTCGAGCCGCTTGCCCCTGTGGAAGGCGTAGGCGCTGGGATACGGCTCGGACTGGGCGCGGACCAGGCGTTCGAGGTCCTCCGCCGGCCAGTTCCAGTCGATGCGGATGTCCTCGGCGGAGCGCTTGTGGAAGAAGGTCGCCAGGGAGCGGTCCTGCTTGGTGAACTCCGTCTGCCCGGACGCGATGAGCGCGAGTGCGCCGGTGGTCACCGGGCCGATGAGGTCGACGGTCTTGTGGAACAGGTCGGTGGCGGTGTCCGTCGGCCCGACGGGAACCGCCTCCTGGCGGACGATGTCCCCGGCGTCCAGTTCGTCGTCCATCATGTGCGCGGTGACGCCCACCTCGGGCTCGCCGTTGATGAGGGCCCAGATCAGCGGGGAGAAGCCGGCGTACTTCGGCAGCAGTGAGTCGTGGACGTTCAGCGTGCCGTGCCGGGGGAGGCCGAAGATGCGCGGGGGGATCCAGGTGCGCCAGTTGTTGGCGACGATGATGTCCGGGTCGGCCGCCTTGAGGCGCTCGAACAGTTCCTCGTCGTCAGGTCGGTTGCGGATCAGGACCGGGACGCCGTGCTCCTCGGCGAGGTCGGCGACCGAGTCGCTCCAGATCTTCTCGTACGCGTGCTCGCTCTTGGGGTGGGTCACGACCAGCACCACGTCGTGCTCGGAGTCCAGGAGAGCTTGCAGGGTGCGGTGCCCCCAGGTCTGGTATCCGAACATGACAACCCGCATGGGGTTCCTCCTCAGGGTAGGGACTGGTCGTTGGTCAGTAAAGCAAGCCTTACCTTAGTATGCAACGCGATGGCGTGAAGCCGTAGTTGGCGGGAGCTCCTGCGACCGCCGCTCCGGCCTGCCCTATCGACAGCTCCACAGGATTAGCTTAGGCTTACCTAAATTCCAGCGGGCCGCTTCGTCGGCGTGCTCACATCCCGTACCTTCCCCCACGCCTGACAGGCGGCTTCCCCGCACGATGGGAGTGACATGTCACAGGTTCTTCCTGGCGACGTAACACCGGTCCACGACCTCATTGGCATCGGCTTCGGCCCGTCCAATGTGGCCATGGCGATCGCGATCAGCGAGCACAACGCACGCACCGGCTCGCAGGAGGCGGTCAGCGCTCACTTCTTCGAGCAGCAGCCACGCTTCGGCTGGCACCGCGGCATGCTGATCGACGACGCGACCATGCAGGTGTCCTTCCTCAAGGACCTGGTGACGCTCCGGAACCCGACCAGCGAGTTCAGCTTCCTCTGCTATCTGAAGAGCAAGGGCCGGCTGGTCGACTTCATCAACCACAAGAACCTCTTCCCGCTGCGGGTCGAGTTCCACGACTACTTCGAGTGGGCCGCGGCCCAGGTCGACGACATGGTCTCCTACGGCAACGAGGTCGTGGGGGTCACCCCCGTCGTCCGTGACGGAGCCGTGGAGTACATGGACGTGACGGTCCGGTCCGGCGAGGGCCTCGAGGTCCACCGGGCCCGCAACCTCGTCATCGGCACCGGGCTGCGTCCCCTCATGCCCGAGGGCGTCGAGCGCGGCGACCGCGTCTGGCACAACTCCGATCTGCTGGCGAAGGTCGCCGGGCTGGAGGGCACGTCGCCCTCCCGGTTCGTCGTCGTGGGCGCAGGGCAGAGCGCCGCCGAGAACGTCGCCTACCTGCACCGCGTCTTCCCCGAGGCCGAGATCTGCGCGGTCTTCTCGCGCTACGGCTACAGCCCCGCCGACGACAGCAGCTTCGCCAACCGGATCTTCGATCCCGAGGCGGTCGACCAGTACTTCACCGCGCCCGACGAGATCAAGCGCAAGCTGATGGACTACCACGGCAACACCAACTACGCCGTGGTGGACATCGACCTCATCGACGACCTGTACCGCCAGGCCTACCAGGAGAAGGTCCTCGGGACCGAGCGGCTGCGCTTCGTCAACGTGTCCCGGCTCACCGGTGTCGAGGAGACGCCGGAGAAGGTCCGGTCCACCGTGAAGTCCCTCGTCACGGGTGAGGAGAGCGAACTGGACGCCGACATCGTGGTGTTCGCCACCGGCTACAGCCCCGTCGACCCCGTCGGCCTCCTCGGCGACGTCGCGGACCGCTGCCTCCGCGACGACGAGGGCCGTGTCCGCGTCGAGCGCGACTACCGCATAGCGACGGACTCCGACCTGCGTTGCGGCATCTACCTGCAGGGGGGCACGGAGCACACGCACGGCATCACGTCGTCCCTGCTGTCCAACACCGCGATCCGGGTCGGCGAGATCCTGGACTCGCTGCTCGACCGGGGCGTCAAGTCCGCTTCCGACGAGGCCAGGCCGGTCACCGACGGGGCCGGCAGCACAGTCCGCTAGCCCGCAGTCGCGAGGCTCGGGGCCGAGGCGCGGGGTGAGCGACCGCCGCGCCTCCCCAGTGGATCAAAGGGATAACGTACGTCGACATGAGCACGACTGCAGTTGAGCGCCCCGCGACCGGGGGAACAACGCAAGCCCGCCGGCGCCGGGTTGTGGGTTCGGCCACGCTCGTGGTCATCCTCCTGACCGTGGGGGTGATGTCGTTGGCCGTCGGGGCGCGCGCGTTGAGTCCTGGCGAGGTGTGGCACGGGCTGTTCGCCGCGCCGGACTCCGACCAGCGGCTCACCGAGATCAGGCTCATCGTGGAGACCGTGCGGATACCCCGGACGGCGCTGGCCATCGTGGCGGGCGTCGCCCTGGGGGTCGGCGGGGCGTTGATCCAGGGGTACACGCGCAACCCCATCGCCGACACGGGCCTGCTGGGGGTGAACTCCGGAGCCTCGTTCGCGGTGGTGACGGTGATCGCACTGTTCGGGCTCTCCAATCCGTTCCAGTACGTATGGTTCGCCTTCCTGGGGGCCGCGGTCGCCGGCGTCGTCGTGTTCGGGCTGTCGAGCATCGGCCGGGGGGCGGGCAACCCCCTGACGCTCGCACTGGCCGGGCAGGGGGTCACGGTCTTCCTCGCGGCGATGACCACGGCGGTCGCGCTGTCGGACAAGGAGTCGCTGAACGCGCTGCGGTTCTGGAACGCCGGCTCCGTGGCCGGTGTCGGATTCGACGTCATCTGGCCGGTGACCGCGTTCATCGCGGTCGGGCTGGTGCTGGCCCTGACCCAGCTGCCCACCCTCAACCTGCTCAACCTGGGCGACGACGTGGCGCGAGGGCTCGGGGTGAACATCGCGCTGAGCCGGACCGTCGGCATCGTCGCGATCACCCTGCTGGCGGGCGCGGCGACGGCGGCGTGCGGACCGATCGCGTTTCTCGGCCTCATGGTGGCCCACGTGGCCCGGTACCTGACCGGCCCGGACTATCGCTGGCTGGTGCCGTACGCGGGTCTGCTCGGAGCCGTCGTCCTGCTGGTCTGTGACATCGTGGGCCGTTTGGTGGTGCGGCCGGGTGAGCTGGACGCGGGAGTCGTCGTCGCCCTTCTCGGCGCCCCGTTCTTCGCGGCCCTGGTGTGGCGAGGAAAGTTCAGGAACGCATGAATGTGACAGACGTGAAGCCGTCGGTGGCGCCGGGCGTACGCCTGGGGCATGTGTCGTTCGTATGGCGGCCCTGGCTCCTGTGCGTCACGCTGCTGCTGATGACGGCGACCTTCCTGGTGTTCTGCCTGTCCGTCAGCGTGGGGGACTTCCCCATCGGCCTTTCCCGGGTGATCGCCACGATCCTCGGCAGGGGCGAGCAGTTCGACGAGTTCATCATCATGGATCTGCGGATGCCGCGGGCCCTGGCCGGGCTCGTCGTGGGCATCGCCCTGGGAGTGTCCGGGGCGATCACGCAGTCCATCGCGCGCAATCCGCTGGCCAGCCCGGACATTCTGGGAATCACCGGGGGCGCCAGCGCGGTCGCGGTGTTCCTGGTGACGGTGTCGGGCGGGACCGCCGCGGCGGTCGTCAGCTCCGTGGGTCTGTCCGCCGCGGCTCTCGCCGGCGGCCTCGGTACGGGTCTGCTCGTGTACTTCCTGGCGTGGCGGCGCGGGATCGACGGCTTCCGGCTCATCCTCATCGGCATCTCGGTGAGCGCCGCGATGGAGGCGATCACGACCTGGCTGCTCGTCTCGGCCGACATCAGGGACGTGGCACGGGCCCAGACATGGCTGGTCGGCTCGCTGGACAACCGGTCCTGGGACGAGGTCGAAGTCGCGCTCTGGGGCACGCTCGTCCTCATGGTGGCGGTGGCATGCGTCGCGTTCCAGTTCAAGCCGATGCACCTCGGCGACGACATCGCCGCGGGCCTCGGCGTCCGGTACTCGTGGGTGCGCGCGGTCCTCCTGCTGTGCGCGGTTCTGCTGGCCGCTGTGGCGGTGAGCGCGGCCGGTCCCGTTCCGTTCGTCGCGCTGGTGGCGCCGCAGGTGGCGATGCGTCTGGCGAGGTACCCGACTCCGCCGATGGTGGCCTCCGGCATGGTGGGGGCGCTGCTGCTGATCGGCGCCGACCTCTTCGCACGTACGGCACTGCCGATCACTCTCCCCGTCGGCGTGGTCACCGCCGCGATCGGCGGCCCGTTCCTCGTGTACCTGCTGGTGCGCGCGAACCTCAGATAGAGCACGCGAAGGCTTCGGCAATCCAGACAGTCTTGACTACAGGGGGACTTGTGGCCGCTCAGTACATCACCGAGACCGAGTCCGGCGTCCACGACGTCGCACGGCTGGCAGCCAGGGGCGTCACGGTCGGGTACGGCAGCCGGACCGTCATCGACGGCCTCGACGTGACGATCCCGACAGGGGTGATCACCACGATCATCGGCCCCAACGGCTGTGGGAAGTCGACCCTGTTGCGCACCCTGACGCGGCTGCTCAAGCCGACCGGCGGGACCGTCGTGCTGGACGGTGAGGACATCGCCCGACTCAGGTCCAGGGACGTGGCGAAGAAGCTCGGTCTGCTGCCGCAGGCGCCGGTGGCGCCGGAGGGGCTGACCGTGTCCGATCTGGTCGCCAGGGGGCGTCATCCGCACCAGAGTTGGCTGCGGCAGTGGTCGTCGGACGACGCCGACGTCGTGGAACGCGCGCTGGCCATGACCGGGGTGTCCGAACTGGCGGACCGTCCGGTCGACTCCCTGTCCGGCGGACAGCGTCAGCGCGTGTGGATATCGATGACGCTGGCCCAGGGCACCGATCTGCTGCTGCTGGACGAGCCGACCACGTACCTGGACCTGGCGCACGCGATCGACGTGCTCGACCTGGTGGACGACCTGCACGAGTCGGGGTGCACGGTGGTCATGGTGCTGCACGACCTCAATCTGGCCACGCGTTACAGCGACAACCTCATCGTGATGAAAGAGGGTTCGATCCTCGCGCAGGGTCACCCGCGCGATGTGATCACGGCTGAGCTGCTGCACGAGGCGTTCGGGCTGCGCGCCATGGTGATCGAGGACCCGGTGGGTGACCGGCCGCTCATCGTTCCGGTCGGCCGGACGCACGTCCAGTTCAACTGAGGGCCGGGTAAGGGAATTAGCTCCAGTTAGGCTAGGCTAACCTCACCAGCGCAGGATAAGGTTTGGCTGCCCTTAGACGGGGGCACGCGGACAGCGCGAAAGCAAGGGATTCCCGGATGCTCCTCCATAGAACGACGACGGTCACGAAGTCCTGGCGGCGGTTGGCTGCCGTCGTTTCCGCCGCGACGCTCGGCGTCGGCCTTCTCGCCGGTTGTGGTTCCGACACGCCGGACAAGACGACTGACAAGGCTCCGGCTGCCGCCTCCGGCGCGTTCCCGGTCACCGTGGAGCACGCGTTCGGATCCACGAAGATCGACAAGGCCCCCAAGCGGGTCGTCACCGTCGGCTACACGGACGATCAGACCGTCCTGGCGTTCGGCATCAAGCCGGTCGGCATGGTCGACCAGTACCCGAACCCGGCGGGCGAGTCCCCTGACATCAACACCCAGTGGCCCTGGGTGAAGGACAAGTGGGGCGACGCCCGCCCCGAGGTCGTCATGAAGAACGGCGACGCGGGCCCCAACTTCGAGAAGATCGCCTCCCTGCGGCCGGACCTGATCCTCGCGGTCTACTCCGAGGTCGACCAGGCCGCCTACGACAAGCTCTCCAAGATCGCTCCCACGGTGGGCCGCACCAAGGGCGAGAAGGATCTCTTCAGCGCACCGTGGCAGGACAACGCGGTGCACATCGCCAAGGCGCTCGGCAAGGAGGCCGAGGGCACCGCGATGGTCAAGAGCATCCAGGGCCAGCTCGACGCGGCCCGTGAGGCGCACCCGCAGTTCGGCAAGGAGACCGCTGTCGCGGTGTCCTGGTACAAGGACTCGATCTCGGCCTTCACCACCACCGACGTGCGCGGCCGGCTGCTGACGGGCATCGGCTACAAGGGTGCGACGGAGATCGACAAGATCGCCGGCGGCGAGTTCTCCACCGCGCTGTCCCCGGAGCGCGTCGACCTGATCGACGTCGACCGCATCGTCGTCATCAACGACAAGGCGGACACGGATGCGTTGAAGAAGTTCGAGCTGTTCAACAACCTGTCCGCGGTCAAGGCCGGCAAGGTCTCGTACCTGCTGGACAGTGAGGGCCCGGCGGTCGGTGCGGCACTGTCCCAGGGCACGCTGCTGTCCATGCCGTACGGGGTCGACGAGCTCGTCAAGTCGGTCGAGTAGAGATGGTGGTCAACCTGTCCAGCCCCCGGCCCGAACCGGTCCGCGCGTGAGTGTCACCGATACACGCGTCGCACCGGCGGCCCTGCGCACGGCGACCGGACGCGAGGGCACCCGATGGGTGGCGGCGCACTGCCGCGAGTTGCCATGGCTGACCGCGGCCACCGTGTTCACCACGGTGGCGGGGGCGGCGCTCCAGGTGCTCCCCGTGCTGCTGCTCGGCCAAGTGGTCGACGGGGTGGTCGCAGGCGAGTCCCGCTCGGTCCTCGTCAGGATCGGGGCGTTGATGGTGGCCGCCGCGGTGTTCGGCGCTGCGGCCACCGCGGCGTCGACGTACCTGATCGGGCGGCTGGGCGCGGATCTGCTCGCGCGGCTGCGGGAAGGTGCCGTCCGGGCGGTGCTCGGGATGCCGAGCGCGCGCGTCGAGCAGGTCGGCCGGGGAGATGTGCTCTCCCGGGTCGGTGACGACGTGGCCGTGCTGTCCAGGGGCATCCGGTCGGCCATCCCCACGGTCTTCTCGGCCGGAGTGCTGGTCGCCATCGCCACCGCCGGAATGTTCGGACTGGACTGGCGGCTCGGCCTCGCGGGTGCCGGCGCACTGCCCGCGTACGCGTTGGCCCTGCGCTGGTACCTCCCCCGCTCCGCCCCGCTCTACCGCAGGCAACGGGCCGCCCAGGCGGACCGTGCGCAGGCGTTGATCAGCGGCCTGAACGGGATCGACACCGTCAGGGCGTACCGCCTGGAGGGCGCCTTCCGCGAGAAGGTCACCAGTGAGTCCTGGCGGGTGCGGAATCTCGGCATCGAGGTGTTCCGGTTCTTCGGCCGGTTCGTCGGCCGGGAGAACCGTGCCGAGTTCATCGGTCTGGTCCTCATCCTCGTGGTGGGGTACGCCCTGTTGGAGGCCGATATGGCCAGCCTGGGCGAGGTGTCGGCGGCTCCGCTGATGTTCCACCGGCTGTTCACGCCGCTGGGCGCCATCATGTTCACCTTCGACGAGGCGCAGAAGTCGGGCGCCAGCCTGACCCGGCTGGTCGGGGTGCTGGGGGAGGCCGCGGAGGAACGGCTGGTCGGTGACGCCACCGTCGCACCGGCGGAGATCGCGCCGTACCCGGTGACGGTGGAGGGACTGACGTTCACCTATCCCGATACCGAGGATCCCGTCCTACGGGACGTCAGCCTGACGATCCCGGCCGGTGGTTCGCTCGCACTCGTGGGGGCGACGGGCGCGGGCAAGTCGACACTGGCCGCGCTGATCGCGGGCATCGGGACGCCGCAGGCCGGATCGGTGCGCATCGGGTCGAACGACCTGGCCGGTACGGACGAGGCGGGGGCACGTGCCCTGGTGAGCATCCTGACGCAGGAGACGCACGTGTTCTCCGGTTCGCTCGCCGACGACCTTCGGCTCGCCGCGCCGGAGGCGACCGATGCGGAACTGATGGGCGCGTTGCGCACCGTCGGCGCCGGCGGTTGGGTCGAGGCGCTGCCCGACGGACTGCACGGCATGGTCGGCGAGGGCGGCGAGCGCCTGGATGTGACCAAGGTCGCCCAGGTGGCCCTGGCCCGGCTGGTGTTGGGCCGGGCCCCCGTGGTGGTGCTCGACGAGTCGACCGCGGAGGCGGGCAGCGAGGGTGCCGCGGAGCTGGAGCGGGCCGTGCTGGCCGCGTGCTCGGGCCGGACCACGCTGTTCGTGGCGCACCGGCTGACCCAGGCGATGGCGGCGGACCGGATAGCGGTACTGGACGCCGGGCGCGTGGTGGAGCAGGGAACGCACGAGGAGTTGGTGGCTCTCGGTGGCCGCTATGCCCGCCTCTGGCAGGCCTGGCGTGAAGGTAGTTAGGCAAGCCTGACTTAGGGTAGCCTAACTTCCATACCTTGGAAGGGACACTGAGTCTTCGATGATGGATCCGAACGCTCGACTCGTACTGCTTTCTCCCGCGAGCCTGGCCGACGTGCGCCGGCGGACCGGTAACCGCTCCGACAGGACCATCGCCGAAGCGTGCGCCATCGGTCTCTCGTACTGGGCGACCGGACTGGGGCCCGACGGCATCGACCTCACCCCGGGGACCCTGTTCGCGGATGTGCTCGGGTGGGTCGACAACGGCGGTTCCGTGCCTGCCGGTTGGGAGGTGGGCGCGGACGGCCGGAGCATTGCCGTCCCCGAAGGCGTGCTGCCGGCCGAGGCCCAGCTCGCTCTGGACGACCTCGCCGACTTCCCGGACCGGCCCATCGGCAGCATCGGCCCGTCCGGCCCGGCGGCGCGGATCGAAGCCCTGGCCGAGTGGAACGACACCGAGGCCGCGCGCATCCGCCCGACCATGGTGGAGATGTTCCGCGAGCAGGCGCGGGCCAGGCCCGACGCCGTCGCCGTCGTCGACGAGAACCGGTCGCTGACGTATCGCCAGGTGGCCGAGCTGTCGGGTCAGCTGGCCCACCATCTGATCGAACGCGGACTCACCGCCGAACAGGTCGTCGGTATATCCCTCGGCCGCTCCGCCGACATGGTGATCGGGCTGCTCGGCGTGCTCCAGGCAGGCTGTGCGTTCGTGCCGCTGGATCCGCAGTGGCCCGCCGCACGCCGCGCCGTCGTCGTCGAGGACGCCCGGGTCGTGCTGCAGCTCAACGACACGGGCGAGCACAACCCGGGTGAACCCGAAGCCGTGGCCGTGGACCTCGACGACTGGAAGTTCGCTTCCTGCCCCGTCGAGGGCCCCGAGGTCACCGTCCCCGGCGACGCCCTGGCGTACGTGATCTTCACGTCCGGTTCCACCGGGCGGCCCAAGGGCGCGATGATCCGGCACGAAGCGATCAGCGAGCGCCTGCTGTGGCAGGTCGACGAGATCCTGCGCTTCGGCCATGACGACGCGTCACTCTTCAAGGCCCCGCTGTCCTTCGACATCTCCATCAACGAGATCTTCCTGCCGCTGGTGTCCGGCGGCAGGCTGGTGGTCCTGCGGCCCGGCGGCGAACGAGACCCGCACCACCTGCTGAGCGTGATCGCCGAACACCGCGTCACCTTCACGTACCTGGTGTCGTCCATGCTGGACGTGCTGCTCGAGATCGCGGGCGACTCCGGTCGGCTGGACAGCCTGCGGCACGTGTGGTGCGGCGGAGAAGTCCTGACCCCGGAGCTGTACGAGCGCTTCCGCACCCGGCTCGACATCCCCATGTACCACGGTTACGGCCCGGCCGAGACCACGATCGGCGTCAGCCACGTCATCTACCGGGGCGAGGCGGAACGCTTGTCGACATCGATCGGCAAGGCCAACCCCAACACCCAGCTCTACGTGCTCGACGACGAACTGCGCCCCGTCCCCGTCGGCGTCGGCGGCGAACTGTACGTCGGCGGATTCCTCCTGGGGCGCGGCTACGTCAACGCGGCCGGCCTGACGGCGTCCCGGTTCGTGGCCAACCCCTTCGCGGGGGACGGGTCCCGGCTGTACCGGACCGGTGACCTCGCGCGCTACGCCCCGGACGGGTCGCTGGACTTCCTCGGACGTGCCGACAACCAGATCAAGATCCGCGGTATGCGTCTGGAGATCGAGGACGTCGAGGCCGGTCTCGCGGAGCACCCCGGGGTACGGCACACCTGCGTCGTCGCCAAGAAGAACACGGCGGGCGGCACCTACCTCGTGGGGTACGTGATCCCGGCCGCCGGCAGCGAGGACCTGCGCGCCGAAGAAGTCAGGGCGTGGGCCGTCGAGCACATGGTGGAGTACATGGTGCCCGCCCACACCGTCGTGATGAAGGAGTTCCCGCTCACCGCGAACGGCAAGCTCGACCGCAAGGCCCTGCCCGAGCCCGTGATCGGGACCGGCGCGATCGTCCCGCCCGCCACCGAGAACGAGCGCGTGCTGTGCGCGACGGTCGCGGCGGTGCTGCGGCTGGACGAGGTCGGCGTCGACCAGGACTTCTTCCGGCTCGGCGGAGACAGCATCCTGGCCATCTCCCTGCTCAGCGCGCTGCGCGAGGCGGGCCTCTACGTCACGGCACGTCAGATCTTCACCAACAGTGTCGTGGGCGCGCTGGCGGCGGTGGCGAGCCGCGAGGACGTCTCCACGGTGCAGCACAGCGATGTGGCGACCGGTTCCGTCGTCGGTTCGCCCATCGTGCAGTGGCTCGGCGAGACCACGGACGCCGTCGACGGCTTCGTGCAGTCGATGGTCCTGAACACCCCGGCGGACCTGACAGCCGGAGCCCTGGACGAGATCCTCACCGCCGTGGTCGGACGCCACGACATGCTGCGCGCCAAGCTGGTGCGCGGTGAACGCTGGAGCTTCGACATCCCCGAGGCGGCACCGGCCGCCGCGGTGTGGCAGGAGAGCGACCGTCCGCTCGACGCCTGCGTGGAGCTCGCCACCGACGGGCTCGACCCGGACGACGGCGTGATGCTGCGAGCCGTCTGGCGACGGGAGTCCCGCCAGCTGGTCGTCGTCGTCCACCACCTGGTGATCGACGGTGTGTCCTGGCGTGTCCTGATGGAGGACCTGGCCACGGCGTGGCGCCAGATCTCCTCGGGCGAACCGGTCGAACTGCCCACGGTGGGCACGTCGTTCCGGCGCTGGACCGAACTGCTCGGGCGCGCGGACTTCGACGCGGACCGTGCCTACTTCGAGCGCCCCCTGCCGGGAGCGGACGCACCCGTGGGCAGGCGCGCGCTGTCCGCAGCCGACACCGTGGTTCAGGAGCGGACCCGGACCGTCTCCGTCGGTCCCGAGGTCACGGCCGCGCTGCTGGGCGAGATTCCCGCGAAGTTCCACGCGGGCGTCAACGACGTCCTGCTGACCGCGCTCGCCGTCTCCCTCGCCCGGTGGCGCCGCGACCTCGGGCAGGACCAGACGTTCGCGCACATCGAACTCGAGGGCCACGGCCGCGAAGGACGGTTCGTGGCGGCCACCGCCGGCTTCGAGCCGGAACTGTCACGAACCGTGGGCTGGTTCACCACCCTGTTCCCGGTGACCGTCGACCCGGGCGCGGCAGCCGACCCCACGGCACCCGAGTACCTGGCCGCAGCACTCAAGGCGGTCAAGGAAGACCTCGCCAGGGTGCCGAGCAACGGCGTCTCCTACGGTGCCCTGCGCTACCTGGCCGGTACCGGGTTCGACGCGCCCGCACCCCAGGTGCTGTTCAACTACCTGGGACGCTTCGACTCCGGCGCGACCGGCGACTGGCAGCCCGCGGGCACCACCGGGCAACTGGGCGAGAAGCGCGACCCGAGGATGCGTCTGCCGCGCTCCCTGGAGTTCAACGCGATCGCCGAACCCGCGTCGACCGGCGAGTACGAGCTGGTCACCACCATCTCCTGGCCCGACGGAATGTTCACCGACGAGGACATCGCGACCGTCGGCGAGTACCTGCGGGTGGCGCTGGCCGGACTGGCCGCCCTCGACCAGGGCGGCCACTCTCCCAGCGACTTCGCCCTGGTGCCGCTCACGCAGCCCGACGTCGACGCCCTGGACGGCCCGGAGCTGCGGGACATCCTGCCGCTGACCCCGCTGCAGGAGGGCCTGTACTTCCACTCGGTCTTCGACGACGACTCGGCGGGCAGCTACGTCGAGCAGCAGTTGCTGACGCTGGAGGGCGAGGTGGACGCCGACCGGCTCACGGCCGCGGCCACCCGGCTGCTCACCCTGTACCCGAACCTGGCCGCCAGGTTCGTGGCCCTCGCCGACGGCCGTGTGGTCTCCGTGCTGGAGAGCGGCGCCCGGGCGCCGTTCACCACGCTGGACCGCCCGGGAATCACCGACGACGAGATCCGCGAATACGCCGAGCGGGACCGCCGCGCCGGATTCGACCTCGCCACCGGCCCGCTGATGCGGTACACGCTCATCCGCGCGGGCTCCGGACGGAACGTCCTGGTGCAGACCGTGCACCACATCATCGCCGACGGCTGGTCGGTGCCGCCGATGCTCCGTACGCTGCTGGCCGAGTACCACCGGCCGGGGACCGTGTACCGGATCGGCGGATTCCCCGACTACGTGCACTGGCTCGCAGGACGCGACGACGACGAGAGCGACCGCGTGTGGCGCGAGCAGCTCGCGGATCTTCCCGGCCCCTCACTGGTCGCCGAAGGGCACACCCCCTCCGACCGGTTCACCGACATCGCCGTGGAGCCGACGGACGACGTCGACGCGGCAGCCCGGGCGGCCGGCGTGCCGCTCAGCGTGGCCGTGCACAGCGCCTGGGCGGTGACGCTGGGCGGCATCCTGCAGGGCAAGGACGTGGTGTTCGGTTCCACGGTGTCCGGGCGCGACGCGGATGTGCCCGGCATCGGGGACATGGTGGGCCTGTTCATCAACACGATCCCCGTGCGCGCCCGGTGGGAGGCCGCCACCACGGCGGGCGACCTCCTCGCCTCCGTACGGGAACACCAGAGCGCGGTGCTGCCGCACCAGCACGTCTCACTGGCGAGGATCGGCCGGCAGACAGGCGCCGGTTCCCGTTTCGACACCCTGGTGGTGTTCGACGTCGCGACCGATGTGGACGCCCTGCGGGGACCCGACGACGAGCTGGTCATCGCCGACATCGTGAACGAGGGCGCCCCGCACTACCCGTTGACGCTGGTGGTGGAGCGCGCACTCGAGGGCCGTCCGCGCTTCAACCTCATCTACGACGGTGAGCTGCTGCGTGAAACGAGCGCCCAGGCCGTCCTGAGCACCTTCACCCGGACCCTCACCGGGCTCCTCACCCGTCCGGACGCCCCGGTCGACGACCTGGCAGCCGACGACGCCCGACGCCCCGCGCCGATCACCCCGACGACCCTGGGCGCACTGTTCGACGCCGCCGCGCACCGCGACCCGGCCGCCACCGCCGTCACCCAGTGCGCGCTCGACGGCAGCACCAGGTCACTGACCTACGGCGAACTGGAGGCGGCGAAGAACGAGCTGGCCGCATCGCTTCGAGCGGCCGGTGTCGGACCGGGCAAGCGCGTGGCCGTCGCCGTCCCCCGTTCCCTCGAGCAGGTCGTCGCCCTCGTCGCGATCGTCTCCGCGGGCGGCGCGTACGTGCCGCTGGACCTGGCGTACCCGGACGAACGGCTGGAGTACATCCTCTCCGACGCCGCTCCGCAGGTTGTTCTCGTCGACCGTGAGCAGCGGGACCGCTTCACCGACCTGCTCACCCGTGAGGGACTGTCGGCCCGCGTGCTCGTCCAGGGGGACGAGCTGTCGCAGGCGGACGGGCTGCCCCAGGACACCGCCGCGCCCGCGGCCGGCTGGTACGACCCGGCATACGTGATCTACACGTCCGGATCGACCGGCAGGCCCAAGGGCGTCGTCGTCCCGCACTCGAGCGTGGTGACGCTGCTCGCGAACACCCGGCCCGACATGGACTTCGGCCCGCGCGACGTGTGGGTCCAGTTCCACTCCTACTCCTTCGACTTCGCGGTCTGGGAGCTCTGGGGCGCGCTGGTGCACGGGGGAGAGCTCCTGGTGCCGGAGTACGCCCTGACCCGCTCCCCGGTCGACTTCCACCGGCTGGTCCAGGAGCGCGGAGTGACCGTGCTCAACCAGACCCCGTCGGCGTTCCACCGGTTCGTGGAGGCCGACCGGCACGCCGGCGGACCGGCCACCGCACTGCGCCGGATCATCTTCGGCGGAGAGGCACTGGATCCCGTGCGGCTGCGCGGCTGGGTCGACCGGCACGGCACCCGTTCGCCCGAGCTGGTCAACATGTACGGCATCACCGAGACCACCGTCCACGTCACCCACCGGGTGCTCACCGACGAGGACTTCGGCGAGGACGTCAGCCCGATCGGCGGTCCGATCCCCGGTCTGGCCACCTACCTGCTCGACGACCGGCTCCGGCCGGTACCGCCGGGCCGGGTCGGCGCCATCTACGTCGCCGGTGACCAGGTGTCCCTCGGCTACCTGGGCAGGCCCGGACTCACCGCCGGCCGGTTCGTCGCGGACCCGTTCGCGGGCGACGGCTCCCGCATGTACCACACGGGCGACCTCGCGCTCCGCACGCTCGACGGCGAGCTGGAGTTCGCCGGCCGCGCCGACGACCAGGTGCAGCTCAAGGGATTCCGTATCGAACTCGGCGAGGTGGAGGCCGCGATCCGGGAACTCGACGGCGTCGTCGACGTGGCTGTCACCGTGGCGGAGGGCGGCGACCACCTCGTCGCGCACGTCGTGGGACGGGTGCCCGGCGACCTCACCGGCCTCCTGTCGGCGAAGCTGCCCGTGCACATGGTGCCCGGGCGGGTGCTGCCGGTCGACGTCCTGCCGCTGACGGTCAACGGCAAGCTGGACCGGAAGGCCCTGACCGAGCGCGCCGCACAGGACGACACCTCCGTGGCCGCGGGCGAATCCGCACGCGCCGCACAGGACGGCACCCCGGTGGCCGCGGGCGAGTCCGCGCTCGCCGCACTGGTCGGCATCTTCGCCGAGACGCTGCCCGGCTCCGCGGACGTGGACGGTGACACCGACTTCTTCATGGCCGGGGGCGACAGCATCGTCGCCATCACCGTGATCAACCGGGCCAGAGCGCTCGGACTCCCGATCGCGCCACGCGACGTGTTCCTCCTCAAGACACCGCGCGCGCTCGCCGAACACCTGGAGACGCGCACGCCGCGGACCGCGTCCGCCGAGCCCGTGCGCCGTGAGGACGGCCCGCTGTCGCCGACGCCGATCATCCTGCGCCAGCGGGAACTGGGCGCCTCACTCGCCCGGTTCGCCCAGGCCAGGGCGCTGGTGGCGGCCGAGGGCACCGGGTTCGCCGACGCCGAGCGCGCCGCCCGCGCGGTCGTGGCCGCGCACCCCGCCCTCCGGTTGCGGCTGAGCGTCGAGCACGGGGTGTGGGCACTGCGCACCGAACCCGCCCGGGAGGTCAGCGTGCTGCGGACGGACACGGACGACGCGACTGCCGCGGCGAACGACGCGGCCGGGCGCCTCGACCCCGAGTCCGGGGAGGTGATCGCCTTCTCCTGGCTCGAGGCGAGCCGCACCCTGGTGGTCACCGTGCACCACCTGGCCGTCGACTCGGTGTCCTGGCTCATCCTGCTGGACGACCTGGCCGCCGCCATGGGCGGTGCCCCGCTCGCACCGCCGACCACGTCCTACGCCGAGTACGCCGAAGCGCTGAGCTCCGGGTCCTCCCACGCGACGGACGCCCTCGGGCACTGGATCACCACGCTCCGGGCCCCGGCGCTGCTGCCCGCCGTCGAGGGTCTGCACGAGACCACCGTCGTACTCGCCGCCGACGTCAGCGACCGCGTGACGCGTACCGCCCCCTCCGTACTGGGCGTCGGTCTCACCGAGTTGCTGTGCGGCGCGCTCCGGACCGCGCTGACCCAGGTCCAGCCCTCGCCGACCGATCTCGCGATCGAGCTGGAGCGGCACGGCAGGGTCCCGGCGCTGGAGCACCACGACTACACCCGTACGGTCGGCTGGTTCACCTCCATCGCACCGGTGCGGCTCACGGCGCACACCGACCCCGTCGCGGCGGCGCGCGAACTCGCCGAACGCCAGCCGGACGAGCTCGGCCACGTCGCCTACGGTCGGCTCAGGTACCTCAACCCTCAGACGGCCCCCCTGCTGAACGCCCGCCCTCAGGTGCTGTTCAACTACCTCGGGCGGGGCAGCGAGTCCCGGGCGCTGCACATCACCGGCGGGGACCAGGGCAGCCCGTACGCCGTCGAGGTCAACGCGTGGACCGACGACGCCACCGGAAGCCTGCACGCGGCGTTCACCCTCGCCGACGGCATCCCCGACGAGATCGCCGTGCACTGGCTGGGCGCGCTGCAGCGCACCGCCGAGGCCTCCGCGACGGCCGAGCGCACGGCACCGGTCACCCCGCTCCAGAGGGGCCTGTTCTTCCAGGCCCAGATGGCGGGCGAAGCCGGACACTACGTCGCACAGAGCTACTTCACCTTCGACCGGCGCCTGGACACCGACGCGCTGGCCGAGGCGATGGCGCACGTGATCGCGCGGCACCCGGTCGTGGGCGCCGGCTTCACCACCGACGCCAACGGAAACCCGGTCCAGGTCCTCAAGGCGGGCCGACGGGTCGATGTCCGCACGGTCCGTCCCGAGACGGAAGCGGACGTGGAAACACTGCGCACCCGCGACCGTGACACGGGATTCGACCCGGACGAGCCGCCGATGGTCCGGCTGACCGTGGTCCGTCTGCCCGACGACCGCGACGGACTGCTGCTCAGTTACCACCTGCTGCTGTGGGACGGCTGGTCCCGCGAGATCCTGCTGCGGGACCTGTTCGACGCCTATCAGGCCGTCCTCGCCGGCGAACCGCTGGACGCGACACCGGTCACGCCCGGATTCGAGGACTACGCCCGGACGCTCGACGCCAGGGACCCCGCCGTATCGGAACGCTTCTGGGCGGAGCACCTGGCCGGCCTCACCGGCCCGACGCTCCTCGCCGGACCGAACCCGTCCCTCACGGACGACCTGCCGCGCGCACTCGTGCACCAGATGTCCGCCGAGCAGTCGGAACTGCTGCGGGAAGCGGCCAGGGCGCACGGAGTCACGCTGAACTCGGTGCTGACCGGCGCGTTCGGCCTCCTGCTGGGCGCGCACACGGGCCGGAGCGACGCCGCGTTCGGCGTGACCGTCTCCGGCCGTGAGGGCGAGGGGCTGTCCGACATCGTCGGCGTACTGCTCAACACCGTGCCCATGTGGACGCGGGCACGGCCGGACGACACCGTCGGTGAGTACCTCTCGGCCGTCCAGGCGGCCAGGGTCGCTGCGATGGACCACGAGCACCTGGGACTCGGCGAGATCCAGCGGGCCAGCGGGCACGACACGCTGTTCGACAACCTGTTCGTGCTTCAGAACTTCCTGGACATGGACGCGTTCGCCGAGATGAACGCCAGGCACGGCATCACCTCGGTGAAGGCCGACGACTCGACGCACTACCCGTTCACCTGGGTCGTCACCCCCGGCGACCGGCTCACCGTCAAGCTGGAGCACCGCGACGGCGACACCGACAACGCCCGTCGTCTCCTCGACGACTACCTGCGCGTGCTCGAGGACCTGGCCCGTTCCACAGGCCCGGTCGGCGCACTGCCCGGTCCGGTGTCCCGTCCCGAGCCCGCCGGGCGTACCGACGTCGGTACGGACACCGTCGTCGACCGGTTCGACCGGGCGGCCGACCGTGACCCGCAGCGGGTCGCTCTCGTCGCACACGGCTCGACCATGACGTTCGCCCAGCTCCGCGACCGCAGCCGCGCACTGGCGGGCGTACTCGCCGGGCGCGGCATCGGCCCGGAGACGGCCGTGGGCCTCGCGGTCCCGCGCTCCCTCGACTCGATCGTGGCACTGTTCGCCGTACTGCGCGTCGGTGCGGCGTACGTGCCGCTGGAGCTCGACCACCCGGACGAGCGAATCGCCGCGATCGTCGAGGAGGCCCGCCCGAAGGTGATCCTCACCGTGAGCGCCGTGTCGCCCAGGCTGACCGGTGACCTGATCGAGCTCGACCGTCCGCTGCCCGAGGCCGAACCGTTCGTGACGTTCGCGCCGGACGCCCCGAACCGACTGCGGCACCCCGCGTACACGATCTTCACCTCCGGATCGACCGGAAAGCCCAAGGGCGTGGTGACGGAGTACGCCGGGCTCACCAACATGCTGATCAACCATCAGCGCCGGATCTTCGAGCCGGTGCTGGCGGAGCACGAGAACAGGGTCTTCCGGATCGCACACACCGTGTCGTTCGCCTTCGACATGTCGTGGGAGGAACTGCTGTGGCTCGCCGACGGCCACGAAGTGCACATCTGCGACGAGGAACTGCGCCGCGACGCGCCCCGTCTGGTCGAGTACTGCCTCGAGCACGGGATCGACGTCATCAACGTGACCCCGACCTACGCGCAGCAACTGGTGGCCGAGGGCCTGCTCGACAACCCCGAACGGCGGCCCGCGCTGGTGCTGCTGGGCGGCGAGGCCGTCACGCCGAGGCTGTGGCAGAAGCTCGCCGAGACCGAGGGGACCGTCGGCTACAACCTGTACGGTCCCACCGAGTACACCATCAACACCCTCGGCGTCGGCACCTTCGAATGCCAGGACCCGGTGGTCGGCGTCGCGATCGACAACACCGAGGTGTACGTCCTCGACCCGTGGCTGCGGCCCCTGCCGGACGGAGTTCCCGGGGAGCTGTACGTGTCGGGGATCGGCATCGCGCGCGGCTACCTCGGCCAGCCCGCCCAGACCGCGCACCGGTTCGTCGCCTGCCCGTTCGGCGAACCCGGCGAGCGCATGTACCGCACCGGGGACCTGGTGGTCCGGCGTCCCGACGGGAACCTGATGTACCTGGGCCGCACCGACCAGCAGGTCAAGATCCGGGGACACCGGGTCGAGCTGGGCGAAGTGGAGGCCGCGTTCGCGGCGCACCCGGCGGTGCGTTTCGCCGCAGCCGTCGCCCAGCCCGCCCCGGAGGTCGACGGAGCGTACCGGCTGGCCGCCTACCTCGTACTCGGTGACGCGGGCCTGGCCACGGTCGCGGCCGAAGTGGGCGCCGCACTGCCGGACTTCCTGCGCCCGACGCACTACGCCCAGGTCGGCAGCATCCCGCTGACGGTGAACGGGAAGGCCGACACCAAGGCCCTCCCGGAAGCCAAGCCCTTGGGCGTGCTGACCACGGCGGGGGAGCGCGGTCCGGAGACCGAGACCGAGACCGTGGTGTGCGAGTTCTTCGCCGAGGCACTGGACCTGGACGATGACGAAGTGAGCGCGGTGAGCGACTTCGTGTCACTCGGAGGACACTCCATGCTGGCGGTGCGGCTGATCGGGCTGCTCCGCCGGGAGTACGGTCCCGTGATCACGATCCGTGACCTGCTCGAACTGCGAACCCCGGAAGCGATTGCCAGCCACCTTGATGACAACTCCTGACACCCAGCGGCCCCGGCAGGGGGCCGACATCCTTCGGACCGCCCTGCGGCGCAACGTCGGCGCCATGACCAGGGGCACCGTCCTCATGGGCATGTACCAGGCCGGCGAGACCGCGTTCCCCATCGCGCTCGGCCTGATCGTCGAACACTCCTTGCAGGAGCGGAGCCTCGGCTCGCTCGGCCTGTCCATCGCCGCGCTGGCCGTGATCATCACGACCGTGTCGCTGTCGTGGCGGTTCGGGATGCGTGTTCTGCAGCAGGCGAACACGACGGAGGCGCACCGCTGGCGGGTGCGGGTCGCGGCCTGCGGGCTCCAGCCGGTGGCCAGGGACGTCGACCTGAAGTCCGGCGAGGTGCTGACCATCGCCACCGAGGACGCCGACCAGACCGCCGACATCATCGAGGTGGTGCCGCTGCTGATCAGCTCGCTGGTCGCGGTGGTGGTCGCGGCGGTCGCGCTGGGCCTGGCCGACATCCGGCTCGGCCTGCTCGTGATCGTGGGAACCGTCGCGATCCTGTCGATCCTGAGCGTGATGTCCAAGCGGATCGGCGCAAGCACCCAGGAACAGCAGGCCAGGGTGGCGCGGGCGGGGGCGAAGGTCGCCGACCTCATCACCGGCCTGCGCCCGCTGCACGGCTTCGGCGGCAACCACGCGGCGTTCCTCTCCTACCGGAAGGTCAGCACGGAGGCGAAGCACCAGGCGATCACCGTCGCCAAGGTGAACGGCGCGTACGCCGGCACCGCACTGGCGCTCAACGCGGTCCTCGCCGCCGCTGTGACCCTGACATCCGGATGGCTGGCGTTCGAAGGGCAGATCAGTATCGGGGAGCTCGTCATGGCCGTGGGGCTGGCGCAGTTCATCATGGAACCGCTCAAGATGTTCTCGGAGATGCCGAAGTACGTGATGATGGCGCGCGCCTCGGCCGAGCGGATGGCCCTGGTACTGGCCGCCCCGCCGGTGACGACCCCGGGGCCGGAACGCCCGGCCGCGGGCGGGGACCTCGAGATCGACTGCGTCCGGTACGGGACGCTGCGCAAGCTCAAGTTCCGGGTCCCGGCGGGCGAGTTCGTGGCCATCGCCGCCTACCAGCCGCGCGCGGCGGCCGACTTCGCGTCGATCCTCGCCGTGAACGTCCCGCCCCAGGCGTACGAGGGAGCGGTACGGGTCAGCGGGCACGAGATCGCGGACCTGTCGGTCGAGGCCGTCCGTGAGCACATGCTGGTGAACCCGTACGACGGGGAGATCTTCGCGGGCACCCTCCGTACGAACATCGACCCGTCGGGCACCAGCCCGATGGTTCCCGAGGCGGTCGAGGCGTCGATGCTGACCGACGTGGTCGCCCTCCACCGCGAAGGGCTCGACCACGGCGTCCGCGACCGCGGTGCGAACCTCTCCGGTGGGCAGCGCCAACGGCTGTCCCTGGCCCGCGCCCTGGCCGCCGACTCCGACATCCTGGTACTGCACGATCCGACGACAGCCGTCGACGCGGTCACCGAACAGCTCATCGCACGCAACATCGCGAAGATGCGCCGCGGCCGCACCACCGTCGTGTTCACCAGCAGCCCGGCGCTCCTGGACGCAGCCGACCGTGTCCTGGTCCTGGACGACGGGGTCATCACCGCCGAGGACACCCATCGCAATCTGCTCGCCACGAACGAGGACTACTGCCTGGCCGTGGCGCGTTGAGCGGCAGGGTCTCCCGTACGGACGGGAGACCCTGCCGCCCGGGTCCCGCGCGTCGTGCGGCGGGGAACCCCGGCGCCGAGGGACTGGGTATCCGGCGGGCTGCCGGCTGAGCACCGGTACTCAGGCCCGCGGCACTCTTCCGGACCACGATGGGGATCACCATCGTCCGAGTCCGGGAGGACCCGCCCATGCTCAGTCGCCTCGCCGGCGCCCTGGTGCCTGCCGTCGGCAGACTGACGGTCACCACCGACAGCGACGTCCGCTTCGCCCCGGGCAGCATCATCGCCGCCAACCACAGCTCACTGGCCGACCCGGCCGTGGTCCTCGCCGCGCTGCGCCGTCTCGGCGTCGAGCCTGTCGTCCTCGCGGCCGCAGGTCTCTGGCGCATCCCCCCGCTCGGGCGTGCGCTCGCCCATGACGGGCACATTCCCGTCCACCGGCACGACGCCCGCGCCGGCGACGCCCTCGACGGCGCCGCCGAGGCCCTTGCCCGAGGACGTCTGGTCCTGATCTACGCCGAGGGCGGTATCCCGGACCGCAAGGACGCGGGAGAAGCAGCCCCGGAAGCCTTCCGCAGCGGGCTGGCCCGCCTCGCCCACCGAGCGGGAGCCCCAGTGATCCCCCTGGGACAGGCCGGGTCCCGCCGAATCGTGTCAGGAAGCCCGCTCAAGCAGCTCGCGGGCCTGGGCACCGCCCCGCTGCGCAGGCCGGGTCTCCACGTCCACGTCGGGGCGCCGGTCATGTTGACGGGCGACCTGCCGAACCGCACCGAACATGCCCGTGCGGCGGTGACCGGCGCCTGGCGGGAGGCCGCCGAACGTCTCGGCGAACCGGTCGTCCTGGCCGCGTGAGCAGTGCGTCGGCACACCGTACGTGAGCCGGCGCGCCCCACCGCTTCGAGGGGCCGCGTCGGCGCCCTGGGCGTGTAGGAGACCAGGAGCGGTGCCCGGCAGCGTCGTTCCCGTGAGCCTTTCAGCCCTGGCCTAGGCGAGCGCCCAGGAGACGTCTCTGAGCAGGGCGTGCCGCCAGCCCGCCCGGTCGTGCTCCGACGGCGACCGGGAAATCCGCACAGTCGCACCGGCCTGTTCGGCCAGGGTCTCGACGAGCCCGCAGTGGGGCAGCATCCGCGTCTCGTGTTCCCCCACGTCGAACGCGACCCGCAGACCGGACAGGTCGGAGTGCTCCCGCAGGCGCGCCGCGATGGCACCGCCCTCCGGGCCACCGAACGGGTCCGGCCGGTCCGGTGCATCGGGCGTCCACCAGAACGACCCGGACTGGCAGGCGACACGGGACACCAGGTCCGGGAACTCCAGTGCCGCGTACATCGCGCTCAGTCCGCCGAGGCTCTGCCCGGCGACCACCAGCCGGTCCGGGTCGGCGGGCACGCCGGACTCCGCCACCAGCGGCAGAAGTTCGTCCCGGACCGCCTCCCACAGTCCGGGGCCGCACCCGAACTCGGCTTTCCTGTCCTTGGCCGGCAGGAAGACGAGAGTGACGGGAGGCATCTCACCACTGGCGACGGCCGCGTCGAACGCGGTCATGGCCGGGTGCAGATACAGCCAGTCGTCCCCATCGAGGAGCAGTACCACCGGCCCGCCGCCGCTCACCGGGTGGACCCGCACCGTGCGCCGTCCGCCCAGCCGTTCGCTTGCCCAGCGGATCCGGGTGCGGGGGACGGGCAGGACGTCGTCGGCGCCGATCAGCGGCCAGTGAGGCTGGGCCGGAGCGTCCGGGGTCGCGGCGATGGAGCGGTCGCCGCCGGCACCGACCGGGTTGAACGGGTCGGCGTACGCCGCGTCGTCGGCCAGGAACTGGTAGGTCACCCGCAGCCGCGCGGGCATGCGGACCTCGGCGTACCAGCAGTCCGTGTCGCCCCATCGGCTCAGGGGTGTCGAGTCCGACCAGCTCTCGAAGCCGATGCTCGCCCCGGTCCCGCGCCGGAGGAACAGGGTCACCCAGCCGCCGTCGTCGGCGGGGACCGACGCGGGTGTCCGCGCCGCCGCCCAGAACTCGTCGCTGCCGGGCCTGCCGGGCAGTCCGTACGCGGCGAAGGCGTCCTCGGCGGGGACCCGTTCGATCACCGGTCGCATGAACGTCTCCTTGTGAGAGGGATATTGAAAGGCTAAGCTCGACTCGATTAGGTGAGCCTAACCTAATGGTGGCCTCCCCTTCCATCCTGATCCACCTCCTGAACGGGCTGGTGATCGCGTTGCGGGAGCACCACACGCGGACCTGATTCACACTCTCGGCGAGGCTGTCACCGGCCCGTCGGCCCGAGGAGGCAATGACACATGAGTACCAACCCCTTTGACGACCCCGAAGGCCGCTTCCTGGTCCTGGTGAACGACGAGGGTCAGCACTCGCTCTGGCCGTCCTTCGCCGAGGTGCCCGGGGGGTGGGTGATCCTCTTCGAGGAGAACACCCGTGACGCGTGCCTGGAGTTCATCGAGGACCGCTGGACGGATCTGCGACCCACGTCCCTCGCGGAGTCCATGGACGCCTGACCGCCTCGTGGCGAGGAGCTGCCGGGCTGTCCGTCCGCGCTGAAGGGACAGCAGGGCGGCACGGGATTGGACTCACAACTTAGGTAAGGCTAACCTAATCTCGCTTGTTGTGTCGGAGTTGCACGGCGACGAGCCGTTCTTCGAAACGGAACCGAGGAAGGGAAAGCCTTGATCACGGCCACGCCGCGTCCCGCCCCGCTGTCGCCTGCGCTCCTCGCGCCGACGCCCTCCGTGCGTTGCGCCCGTGAGGGGGACGCTGCCGCACTCGCCGGACTGTCCCGGCCCTTCATGCGCTCGGGGGCGCTGCGGGAGCGGCCCGCCTCGCTCTACGCCACCCACGCGGCCGACTTCCTCGTCATGGAGGCCGCAGGCCGCGTCGACGGCTGCGTGGGTCTGCGCGTGCACCCGGCGGAGCCGGGGGAGTGCCGCGGATCCGCGGGCGTTCTGTACAACTTCTGCGTGGCCGCGCACAGTCAGGGACACGGAGTGGGGGCCGCGCTCCTGCGTGCGGTCGTGGCCATGGCGCGCGCCCAGTCGCTCGGTGCCCTGTTCACGGCGACGACCGGCGATGGCGCCCTGTTCCTCCGCTACGGCTTCGCGCCCTCGACCGCGCGCCTGGCACCCCGGCCCTGGGCGGATTCCCTGGACCCCCGGCGCAACGCAAGGATCCTCGCCAGGGTCCTGTGACCGTCGGCCCGGCGGTACCCGCCCCCCGGACTTCACCGCGCGATCGCGCCGGTGAAGTCCGGCTGCGTATGCCGGGATTCGGTTCAGGTGGTGCTGATCCCGCCCCGGTTCGGGGCCGGGAACAGGGTGCCGCGGGCGCCCGTCCCGCGCTCCCGCGTCACAGGAGCGGTACGTCACCCGCTGCGGTCATCCAGCCTGTCCGTCGTGGTCCGGGCTGTCGTCAGGGACCACCGTGGTGCCGGGGCCGGTCTCGCCGAGTACGCCACGCAGGACCGCGTGCGGCACGCGGCCGTCGAGTACATGAGCGGTGCGCACGCCGCCGCGCACGGCTTGCAGGCAGCCTTCCATCTTCGGCAGCATCCCGCTCGCCAGTCCCGGCAGCATCTTGTCCAGTGCGTCGGCCGTCAGACGCTCGATCACCTCGGTGCTGTACGGCCAGTTCGCGTACAGCCCCTCCACATCGGTGAGGACCACCAGGCGTTCGGCTTCGAGGGCCACTGCCAGGGCCGACGCCGCGAGATCGGCGTTGACGTTGTAGACCTGTCCGTCCTCGCCGCGGGCCACGGGGGAGACCACCGGGATGTGCCCCTGGTCGAGGAGTGTGCGCACCATGCCCGGGTTCACGTCCACGATGTCGCCGACGAGACCGATGTCCACCGGCCGGCCGTCCACCCAGGCGGGTCGGCGCACGGCCGTCATCGTGTGCGCGTCCTCGCCCGTCATCCCCACCGCGAACGGCCCGTGGTCGTTGATGTGGCCCACCAGTTCCCGCTGGACCCGGCCGGTCAGCACCATGCGGACCACCTCCATCGTCTCCGGCGTGGTCACCCGCAGGCCCGCCTCGAAGCGGGTCTCCAGGCCCAGGCGGTCGAGCATCGCGCTGATCTGCGGCCCGCCCCCGTGCACGACGACCGGGCGCAGACCCGCGCGCCACAACTCCACCACGTCCTGGGCGAACGTCCGCTGCAGGCTCTCGTCGACCATGGCGTTGCCGCCGAATTTGATGACGACCGCGGAGCCCCGCCGTTCCGGCCGGAGAAGCAGCCCACCGGACCGGTCCGCCTTCGCGAGCTCCGTGACGACCGGTCTCATCGCTGCCCCTGCTTTCTTGAATTCACGAGTGGTCACGCGTTCTTCGGCTCCCGGTGCGGGACAAGATCACGCAGCGGACGGTCCGTCGCGCAGACCACGCCGCTGTCCGCCGCCCAGCCCAGGGCCAGGGAATGGCGCTCGGCGGAGAGGTCGGCCACCGCGTCGGCGACGACGAACGGCTGGATGTCGTTCATGAGGGCGTCCGCGGCCGTCAGCAGGACGCCACGGTGTGCGTGCAGCCGGCAGACGATGAGCTGGTCGCGGGCCGGTGAACGCAGCAGCCTGCCCAAATGGCTGCGGAGGGAGGCGTTGGGGCGCACGCGGGCCAGCAGGTGCTCGCCTGCGCGAGGTGCGAGAGGCTCGATGATCGCGGCGGGTCCGGATCGTCCCCGATACCCGATCCCCACAGTTCGCCGACGAGCCCGCGCTGCCCCGGTGGTTGTCCGGCCGGTTCGGCCGAGAAGACGACCCGGTATGCCCAGCGTCCCCGCGAGTTCCCGGAGCGCCACGATGTCGTCGACGAGCTCCACCACGGGGGAGAACACTGCCGAGAACATACCGACGAAGTGGTTCTGCATGGTGTGGACCAGCAGTGCGGCACGTTCGGGATCGATTCTCCGTGCGGCACGTGAGCGGGGAAGGGCGGCGGCCGGCATCGGGTAGGAGCCGGCGCTGGGCAGGCCCATGGGCGATTTCCCCCTCCCTGATGACGCGTGCACGACCGTGTGCGAACTCCACGGTTCCTTAGATTAGCCTAACCTAACTTACTAGTGGGTTGATCCAGGCCGCCCGGCCCTCGACTCACCTCAGGACCGCGGGAGTTCGGCCCGAACCGTGTCGGCGGCCGCTGCCATGCAATCCAGTGACGCAAGCCGCCGCACTCGCCGTCCTCGCCGCCGCGCCCCGGGCTTCCGGTCCCGACCTCTGGTGCCCGATCCGGACACCAGTCGCCGCGA
The DNA here is from genome assembly GCF_045207585.1 of Streptomyces sp. NBC_00887. NCBI lineage: Bacteria > Bacillati > Actinomycetota > Actinomycetes > Kitasatosporales > Streptomycetaceae > Streptomyces > Streptomyces sp. NBC_00887. The sequence goes on along the minus strand of NZ_CP108788.1, from coordinate 767,484 downwards.
GGTGGTCCGGTACGAGGGCCGTCCGGCCGAGCTGTTCGCGAACGCCCGCGCGGACGTGCCGACGTTCTTCGCGTGGGACAGGGCCCGCCGCCGCGGCACGGTGCTGTTCATCCACGGGCCAGGGTCTGCCCCTGCTGGACCCGCGCGGGGATCTGTCGCGTACACGCGCAGAGGCGCGCGCGGCACTCGCGGCCGGGGGCTCCTCCGTCGACCCCGGCGGAATGGGAGCAAGGCCGCTACGGACTCACCTGCTGGATGGACGACCTGGCCGACGCCCCGTCGGCCGGCCGGTACGAACAGCTTGCGCTCGCCGACTTCACCCTGCGCGAGGCGGCCCATCTGCTGACTGCCCACCACAACGCGTGGGCCGGCACCGGGAAGTGGTCGCCGCGCAGAATGCTCGGCGCTGATCCCGTACGGGGCAAATGCCCTGCCGGACGGCCACAAGGCCGTTGCCGAACTCGGCGGCCCCGCCCCGTTGGCGGCTGCGGTCGAGCAGGTTCTCGACCTGGTCGGCGGACCGTTGAGGGAGGGCTACTCGCACCGCCGGCCGATGTGGTCCACCCCGGCCTCGCCGTTCGTTCTCCGGCGTCAGGCCCCGGTCAGGCAGAAGGGATGCCCGGCCGGGTCGGTGAAGACACGCCACCTGTCTCCGCCCGGCTGGTGCTCCGGTTTGGACGCACCCAGCTCCAGCAGCAGGGTCTCCGCCTCGTCGAGGTCCTCGACCGTGAAGTCGAGGTGGCTCTGCTGCGGCACGGTTTGCCCGGGTCACCGCGGAGCCCGGTAGCCATCGACGCGCTGGAAGCCGATGACGAGGCCGTCCGTGCGGGTGACGCCGGCGAAGTCGGCGTGGGAACCGGGGTGAAGCTCAATTCCGTGGCCTCCCGATAGAACGCGGCCATCGCCTCGGGATCGGCGCAGTCGAGTGTGATCGCCGTCAGCTTCATCTGCGGGGGCATGGAAACTCCGTGACGTCCGGGACGAGGAGGACTCGAACTCGTCGGCTGCCAGACGGTATTGACCAGTTCCAGGCTGCGCGCGCCGATTAGTCTCTCGCGCCTCGTTCCTTGTATCGAACCCATCGTTCGGAGAGATCGCGCGTCCTCTGTCGGACGCGATCGATTCCCGTCGGACTGTTGTTACGCGGCGAAGGGAGGCCACTGGAAGACGAAGGCGGCGCACCTCTTCGGCCGGTAGGCCGAGCTCCAGCGTCCGGCGATCGTGTGGACGGCCGCTGAGATACGCGTCGAGCAACTCCGACGGGGCGGGGCCCACGTCCAGTGATCAGCGTCAACTCGCGCATGTCTGGAGCCCGTTGACACTCCAGGGGGAACTTTCTAAGGTTGCGGCCGAGGGTGGAGAGCGCTCTCTTTCCGTATCGCGACGATTCCGGTCCAGCTCGCCGGGGCCGGCCGGACACCGCGCACGCGGTCGTAGTCCTCCGGCTGACGAGCCACTCCCGTGCACGCCCTCGGACCCACGGGAACCGGTCTGCGCAATTCCCCGCACGAGGAAGACGCACCGGCGGACAACCGGATCCCCGAAGCGGGACAGCAGAACAGGCGCGTCAACGGATGGAGATGCCTCGCGTGAACCCGAAGCTCGAAGCGCGTCGCTCACTGGTGCGGGCGCGTGTTGCCACGTCCTTGCTGTTCCTGCTGTTCGGTACAGCCCTCGGCTGCTGGACCAGTCGTATCCCCGCGATCAAGAGCGACCTCGGGCTGGGTGACGGACTGCTCGGCCTTGCCCTGCTGGCCTTCGCCGTGGGTGCCATCGTCGGGATGATGGGCCTGGGGAGACTCGTCGACCGCTGGGGGAGTACGCGTGTCATGGTGCCGACGGCCCTCCTCGAAGGGCTGCTGCTCATCCCTCCGGCATTCATGCCGACGCTGGTCACCCTCATGGCGGCGCTCTTTCTCTTCGGCCTCGTCCACGGCACCCTGAACATCGCGATGAACGCGAACGGGATCGAGGTCCAGCGGGCATGGGGCCGCCCGATCGTGTCGTCGTTCCACGCCGTCTACAGCATCGGCGGCTTCCTGGGCGCCGCGATCGGCGGGCTCTTCGCCCATCAGGACCTGAGCCCCGAGGCCACCTTCGCCGCCGTGGGTGCCGGTGTGGTGCTGCTCGCGGTGTGGGCCGCGGGGTGGGCCCTGCCGCAGGATGTCCCGCCGACATCGCCCGTGCCTGCGACAGGGGCCGGTGGTGGGGGTGTCTCGCGCTCGTACTACCTCCTGTTCCTCGGAGCGCTGGCCATGTGCACGCTGGTGGGGGAGGGCACCGCTGCGGACTGGAGCGCCGTCTACCTGCACGAGAGCCTCGGCAGCGCGCCGGCCTTCGCCACGGCGGCGTTCGCCGCGTTCTCGGTCACCATGACGGTCGGGCGACTGCTCGGTGACCGGCTGGCCGAGCGGTTCGGGCCCGTGCGGCTCGTACGCGGCTGCGGGGTTCTGGCCTCGGTGGGCATGACCGCTGCCCTGCTGATCGGCCACCCGGTGGCCGGCGTCATCGGGTTCGCATGCCTGGGTGCCGGGATGTCCTGCATCGCTCCACAGGTCTACTCGGCCGCGGGGCAGCGTGATCCCGAACGCGCCGGAGCGGCGCTGTCCCTCGTCGTCAGCCTCGGGTACGTCGGCTTCCTCATCGGCCCACTGGTGATCGGCGGAGTCAGCACCATCACGGGACTCCCGGTGGCCCTCGGCATTCCCGCGCTCCTGATCCTGTTCGTGGTGCTCGGTGCCTCCGTCCTGCGTCCCCCGGGGGTGGCTGCTCCGGCACCCGTTGAGGAGAAGCCGCACCACGATGCCGACCGTTCCGGACTTGCCTCCGGCGGCGGAGGCTGAGCGCGCCGTACGTTTGCTCCCAGTGCGAGGAGCCCTCGACGCCCGTAGCCGCCGGGGCCGATGCATCAGGCCTCGCGGACCTGGTGTCCGTGCAGGACCGAGCGGGCCGCGCGCCCGGGTTTTGCATGGGCATGCGAGATGATGCATAATCTTCCTATGTCTAAGGTCCTCACCTCCCTTCCCGCCGGCGAGCGTGTCGGCATCGCCTTCTCGGGCGGTCTCGATACCTCGGTCGCGGTCGCGTGGATGCGCGACAAGGGCGCCATCCCGTGCACCTACACCGCCGACATCGGCCAGTACGACGAGCCCGACATCGGCTCCGTGCCCGGCCGTGCGCAGGCTTACGGTGCCGAGATCGCGCGCCTGGTCGACTGCCGTGCGGCGCTGGTCGAGGAGGGCCTGGCCGCACTCACGTGCGGCGCGTTCCACATCCGCTCGGGCGGGCGCGCCTACTTCAACACGACGCCTCTCGGCCGTGCCGTCACGGGCACCCTGCTGGTCCGCGCGATGCTCGAGGACGACGTCCAGATCTGGGGCGACGGCTCGACCTTCAAGGGCAACGACATCGAGCGGTTCTACCGCTACGGCCTGCTGGCCAATCCGCACCTGCGGATCTACAAGCCCTGGCTCGACGCGGACTTCGTCACCGAGCTCGGCGGCCGCAAGGAGATGTCGGAGTGGCTCCTCGCCCACGACCTCCCCTACCGCGACAGCACCGAGAAGGCCTACTCCACCGACGCCAACATCTGGGGCGCAACCCACGAGGCGAAGACCCTGGAGCAACTCAACACCGGCGTGGAGACCGTCGACCCCATCATGGGTGTGCGGTTCTGGGACCCCTCCGTCGAGATCGCCACCGAGGACGTGACGATCGGCTTCGACCAGGGCCGCCCGGTGACGATCAACGGTGAGAAGTTCGCCTCCCCCGTCGACCTGGTGATGAAGGCGAACGCCATCGGCGGCCGGCACGGCATGGGCATGTCGGACCAGATCGAGAACCGGATCATCGAGGCCAAGAGCCGCGGCATCTACGAGGCGCCGGGCATGGCCCTGCTGCACGCCGCGTACGAGCGCCTGGTCAACGCCATCCACAACGAGGACACCCTCGCCCAGTACCACAACGAGGGACGGCGCCTCGGACGGCTGATGTACGAGGGCCGCTGGCTGGACCCGCAGGCGCTGATGGTGCGCGAGTCGATCCAGCGCTGGGTCGGCACGGCCGTCACCGGCGAGGTGACACTGCGGCTGCGGCGCGGCGAGGACTACTCGCTCCTGGACACCACGGGCCCGGCGTTCAGCTACCACCCGGACAAGCTGTCCATGGAGCGCACCGAGGACTCGGCGTTCGGCCCGGTCGACCGGATCGGCCAGCTCACGATGCGCAACCTCGACATCGCCGACTCGCGCGCCAAGCTGGAGCAGTACGCCGGACTCGGCCTGATCGGCACCGCCAACCCGGCCATCGGTGCCGCCCAGGCGGCCGCGACCGGCCTGATCGGCACCCTGCCGGAGGGCGGCGCCGAGGCCATCGCCTCCCGCGGCGAGGTCTCCGACGACGACGAGATGCTGGACCGCGCCGCGATGGAGTTCGGCACGGACTGACCGGCTCCGCCGAGCGGAAGACTTGGCACCCCCGCGGGGGTCGCACCACCGGACAGGCCGGCTCGGCGCCCACAGCGCCGAGCCGGCCTGCGCCGTTCGGCCCCGCGTCCCGGCGCAGCCCTGTGTGGTGCAGGGTCGGCCGGGTGCCGCACAGGCCGAGCCCGTTCGCCACACCCACCGCACCGGAGAGAGCATCCGCATGAAGATCGTCCACGCGACGGTGGTCGTCACCAGCCCCGGCCGGAACTTCGTCACGCTGAAACTGACGACCGACGAGGGCCTCACCGGCCTGGGTGACGCCACGCTCAACGGCAGGGAGCTGGCCGTCGTCAGCTACCTCACCGACCACATCGCGCCCCTGCTCATCGGTGCGGACCCGCACCGGATCGAGGACACGTGGCAGTTCCTGTACCGGGGTGCCTACTGGCGGCGCGGACCGGTGACGATGGCCGCACTCGCCGCCGTCGACGTCGCCCTGTGGGACATCAAGGCCAAGGCCGCCGGTCTGCCGCTGTACCAGCTCCTCGGAGGTGCGAGCCGAGAGCGCGTCCGTACCTACGGGCACGCCAACGGCGGCGACATACCCGAACTCCTGGACTCGGTCAGGGCCCGTCTCGACGAGGGGTACCAGGCGGTCCGCATCCAGTCGGGCATCCCCGGGCTGAAGGCGGTGTACGGGGTGCACAGCACGGACGACGACGGCTCGCCGGTCCTCCACCAGAGGGCCCGGCCGCTGGTGGAGGACTGGGACACCGACGCCTACCTCCGCCACGTGCCCGCGGTCTTCGACGCCGTACGCGCCGAGTTCGGCGGCGAACTGCCTCTGCTCCACGACGTGCACCACCGGCTCACACCGATGCAGGCAGCGCGGCTCGGCAAGGACCTGGAGCCGTACCGGCCCTTCTGGCTGGAGGACTGCACTCCCGCGGAGAACCAGGAGGCCCTTCGCCTGGTGCGCCGGCACACCACCACACCGCTTGCCGTGGGCGAGGTCTTCAACACCGTTCACGACTACCAGACCCTGATCACCGAGCAGTTGATCGACTACGTGCGGTCCGCCGTCACCCACTTCGGCGGCGTCACACCGCTGCGGAAGCTCTTCGACTTCGCCGCGCTCTACCAGATCAAGACCGCCGTGCACGGCCCCCAGGACATCTCCCCGGTCGGCATGGCGGCAGCCGTACACCTCGACCTCGCCGTCCACAACTTCGGCATCCAGGAGTACTCGGGCCACCCACCGCTCACCGAGGAAGTCTTCCCGCACGCCTACACGTTCACCGACGGACACCTGCACCCGGGAGAGGCGCCCGGCATCGGCGTCGAACTCGACGAGAAGGCGGCGGCCGCCCATCCGTACGAGGCGGCCTACCTGCCGGTCAACCGTCTCCAGGACGGCACCGTCCACGACTGGTGAAGATCGGTCACGGGCAGGAAAGCCAGGAAGGCCGCCTCAGGGGTCGCGGCCGGCCGGCCCGAGTCACCGGTCCGCCGCGAGGCTGTCGAGGTGGTCGAGAATGGTCTGGACTGTCTCTTCCGGCGTCTGCCGGGAATTGTCGATCCACAGGCCCAGGCGTGGGGTGTCCTCGCGCAGCGACGCGTCGAGGGCCTCGATGGTCCAGACGCCGTAACCGGTCTTGGCCCGGCTCTTCTCCCGTGCCGCCACGACGTCCGGCTCGGGGGACAGGACGACGATGTGGAGCGGTTCGGTCCTGATCAGGGCGGCGTAGTCCGCCAGGTCCTTGCCGAGGATGACGTCCTGGACCACCGCGGTCCAGCCCTGCGCCGCGTACGCGTCGGCGGTGGCGGCCGACAACCGGTAGCGCAGCCACAACTGCGCGAGGGCTTCGGGGGTCTCTTCCGGCATCAGCTCCTCACGGCCGGACACCATCATCCTGCGGAAGAAGTCGCCGCGGACATGAGCGGCCTTCGGCAGCCGCTCGGCCAGCAGTTGGGCGACCGTGGACTTCCCCGCCGCCATGACACCCGTGATCAGTACGACAAGTGCTCGGGTTCCCTCCGCTCCCGGTGTCCGGGACTTGCCCGCTCCGGTCATTTCCGCCCCTGCTTCCTGCGTCGCAGCGTTCGGATCCTCACGGAGGGATTCTCCCTGGAGGGACGGGAGGAGCGGCGGCTCTCGTGTCGAGCAGCATCCTCTCGCGCTCGGCCCGGGGCCGGAAGCGAGCACCGCGGCTCCGCGATATCGGGTTGCACGGACCGCGTCGACCCACTTGGGTCGTGGCCGTGACCTTCCTTGATGACCTGATACGCCCGGACCGCTATCCACGCTCGTCCCGCTACGACCCGACCTGGCTCCTCGGCCTGGACATGGGGCCGAACCCGTTGTGGCTGCTGGAGGACCTGGCTCGGGACCTCGACCTGCGTCCGGGCATGCGGGTTCTCGACCTCGGTTCCGGCAAGGGTGCGACGTCGGTGTTCCTGGCGCGCGAGTACGGCGTCCAGGTCGTGGCGGCGGACTGGTGGATCGGCGCGGAAGAGGCGGCGTCCGTCTTCGCCGAGGCCGGTGTAGGCGACCGGGTGGAGGCCGTGCACGCGGAGGCGCACGTCCTGCCGTTCGAGCAGGGGAGCTTCGACGCCGTCGTCAGCATCGACGCGTTCGAGTACTTCGGCACGGCGGACAGCTACCTGCCGTACCTGCTCCAGTTTCTGCGGCCGGGTGGGCAGTTGGGCATGGCGACACCCGCGATGAATCGTGAGGTCCGGGACCTGGGAGCGATTCCCCCGCACATCAAGGAAGTCGTCGGATGGGAGGCGATCGCCTGGCACACGGCCGAGTGGTGGCGCTTCCAATGGGAGATCACCGAACTGGTGACGGTCACGTCGGCACGGCTGCAGCCGGACGCCTGGCAGGACTGGCTGCTGTGGACCCGGGCGGGCGCCGAGTTCCGGCCGGAAGGCCGGGCATCCAGTCAGCCCGTCATCGACATGCTCACCAAGGACGCCGGCGAGTTCCTCAGCTTCGCACTGGTCACCGCCCGCAGGACGAGCGCCGAGTGAGCGTGCCCGGCCGGCAAGGATCTCCTGCTCGACGCCGCCTCGCGACCGGCGGAACACGAGCAGCCGGTGTCAGTGCCGACTGCGATGCTGCCCGTATGGATGAGCTGGAGTTCATGCGCGGCAGGGTCTACGGGGCGGACCACGAGGATGCCGGACCGCTTCAGGGCCGCGCCTACGTGGAACTGGTCGGCGGACCGCTGGACGGGCTTCTCCTGGATGTCACCGACTGGCCCGACCCCGCCCGTCACGAAACGGTCGCCCTGCCCACGGAGATCGGCCGCTACGGTCCGGGCGGCCGCGCCCTCTACGCCCCGCGAGCGGTGGATCCGCGCCGGTTCCACTGGCACGGGGACAGTCCCTGAGGGCAGTCCCGTGATCCCTTCCGGGCCGGACACGCCTGTGGGAGAACGACCGGGTCGGTCGCTCTCCCACAGTGCCCTCCGCCGGACGGCGGACCGGAGCGGACCTGGCGGTCCGCCGCGATCAGACCGCCGGGGCCGGGTAGGTCGGGTACTCCACCCCGGACACGTGCTGAACCACGCGGATGACCTGGCAGGAGTAGCCGAACTCGTTGTCGTACCAGAGGTAGAGGATCGCGTTGTCGCCGTCGACCTTCGTGGCACCGGCGTCGACGATCGAGGCGTGCCGCGAGCCGATGAAGTCGCTCGAGACCGCGTCGGGTGCGGTGGTGAAGTCGATCTGGCGCTTGAGCGGGGACGTCAACGACACGTTGCGCAGGTAGTCGAGGACCTCCTCACGCGACGTCTCGCGCCCGAGCCTCAGGCTGAGGATCGCGATCGAGACGTCCGGCACCGGAACGCGGATGGAGCTGCCGGTGATCGGCGCGTCGAGGTCGGGCAGCGCCTTGGCGACCGCGGACGCGGCGCCGGTCTCGGTGATGACCATGTTGAGCGGAGCCGAGCGGCCGCGGCGGTCCGACGGGTGGTAGTTGTCCAGCAGGTTCTGGTCGTTGGTGAACGAGTGGACGGTCTCCACGTGGCCGCGCAGCACGCCGTACTCGTCCGCCATCGCCTTCAGCGGCGGGACGATCGCGTTGGTGGTGCAGGACGCACACGACAGGACCTGCTCATCGGGCTTGATCGTGTCGTGGTTGACGCCGTGCACGATGTTGGGGACGTCGCCCTTGCCCGGCGCGGTCAGGACGACCTTGTCGATGCCGGGGCGCAGGTGCTTCGACAGGCCCTCGCGGTCGCGCCACTTGCCGGTGTTGTCGATGAGGATGGCGTTGTTGATGCCGTACGCCGTGTAGTCGATCTCCGACGGGTCGCCGGCGTAGATCACCTTGATCTCGTTGCCGTTGGCGACGATGGTGCTGTTCGCCTCGTCGACCGTGATCGTGCCCTGGAACTGGCCGTGGATGGAGTCGCGGCGCAGCAGCGAGGCGCGCTTGACGATGTCCTGCTCGCCGCCCTGGCGGACGACGATGGCGCGCAGCCGCAGGCCGTTGCCGGAGCCGGCCTTCTCGATGAGCAGGCGGGCGACGAGGCGGCCGATGCGGCCGAACCCGTAGAGGACGACGTCGCGCGGCTCGCGGCGCTCGATCTTGTTGGCACCGGTGGCGCCGGAGACGGCCTCGGCGGTGAACTCCTCCACCGAGAGGCCGCGGTCGTCGGCCTTGTACGTCGCGGCGAGCATGCCGATGTCGACCTGGGAAGGGCCGAGGTCCAGGGTGGTGAGAGCCCGCAGGAAAGGCAGCGTCTCGGTGACCGAGAGCTCCTCACCGGCGATCTGGCGCGCGAAGCGGTGGGTCTTGAGGAGGCTGACCACCGACTTGTTCACCAAGGAGCGGCTGTGGAGGAGAACGGTGACGTCCCCCTCCCGGTGCAGCTTCCCGATGATGGGGATCATCGATTCCGCGATCTCCTCGCGGATCTTCCAGTTGGTGAACGAGTCGTCATTGACAGTCACAGGTTTATCTTTCGAGCTAGGAGGCGCTCATATGCTAACCCGACGTCCTTTTGATCATGCAGGGGGTGCCTCGGGTGCCTCGGGTGCCTCGAGCCCGGCGGTGAACCGGGTCACGGCCGCGGCCAGGGCCGCCCGCCGAGCCGCTCGATGCCGGTGTTGAACCGCTTGAGGTAAGCGGCGAAGGCGGCGATGTCCTGCTCCGGCCAGTCGGCCATGACCCGTCGCAGCGAGCGGACCGTGCGCTCGCGTTCCTCGTCGAGCAGGCGGGCGCCCTCGTCGGTGATGCGGAACTTGCGGGCCATGCCGCCCGCGGGGTCGGGGATGCGCTCGGCCAGTCCGGTGTGCATCACGGCGGCGGTCTGCCGGTTGAGGGTGGAGGCGTCGAGCCCGAAGGCGTCGCTCAGTTCGCCGATCGACATCGGCCCCTGGACGCGGAGGCGGCTGAGCAGGATGTAGGCGCTTCGCTCCAGCCCGCCGTCCTTGGCGCGCCCGTCTCTGTGCTGCAGGAGTCCGTGGCGGCTGAGCAGCATCTGCTCGTACTCGACCTCGTACGTCGGCCTGCTCATGTGTGCGCCGCCTCCTGCACGTCCGCCTGGCCGGCACGTTGCAGTTCGCGGTGGCCGGGGCTCAAGTGTCGCACGATCATGTGCATCGCACACATGACATGCTCGATACATTGGATGTGTACGATGCATATTGCACCCGACAGGAATACGAGGAATCCCTTCATGGAAGCCCCCCAGCCCCCGGCCCGCGCAGGCGCCGTGGTCGCCACGCTGGCTTTCGCCGGCACCACGGCAGCCATCATGCAGACGCTGGTCACGCCCTTGATCGGGGAGCTGCCCCGGATCCTGCACACCTCGTCCGCGAACAGTGCCTGGGTGATCACGGTCACCCTGCTGGTGGCGGCCGTGTGCGTGCCCGTCACCGGACGGCTCGGTGACCTGCTGGGCAAGCGCAGGTTGCTCCTCGCGTGTTCCGTGCCCCTCATCGTGGGTTCGGTGGTGTGTGCGCTCGCGTCCTCCGTCGTCCCCATGATCGTCGGGCGCGGTCTGCAGGGCATGGGTATGGGCATGGTGCCCCTCGGCATCGCCCTGCTGCGTGACGTGGTCCCGGCGGAGAAGCTGAGCTCCTCCATCGCGCTGGTCAGCGCCTCGATGGGCATCGGCGGCGGTCTCGGCCTGCCGATCTCCGCGGCGGTCGCCCAGTACACGAGCTGGCGGGTGCTCTTCTGGGGTTCGGCCGTGCTCGCCGTGACGATCGCCGCACTGATCTGGTTCATGATCCCGGACATCCCGGCGGGCGCCAAGGGCCAGCGTTTCGACGCACCCGGTGCGATCGGTCTCGGTGTGGGCCTGGTCTGCCTCCTGCTCGCCGTCTCCAAGGGCGCCGAGTGGGGCTGGGGCTCGACCGAGACGCTCGGCCTGTTCACCGCCGCCGTCGTGGTCCTGCTGGCCTGGGGCTTCTGGGAGACCCGTACCCGGGATCCGCTGGTCGACCTGCGCACCACGGCCCGCCCCCGGGTCCTGCTCACCAACCTCGCATCGGTGTTCATCGGGTTCGGCATGTACGCCAGCATGCTGATCATTCCGCAGCTGCTGCAGTTCCCCGACGCGACCGGTTACGGCCTGGGCCAGTCGATGCTCGCCGCGGGCCTGTGGATGGCGCCCGGCGGCATCATGATGATGCTCGTCTCGCCGTTCGGCGGAAAGCTCACCGACGCCCGGGGCCCGAAGTTCACCCTGATCTGCGGTTCACTCGTCATCGCCGCGGGCTACGGCCTGTCGCTGGTCCTGATGGGTTCCGCCTGGGGTCTGATGCTCGTCTGCCTGGTCATCAACGGCGGTGTGGGCCTCGCCTACGGTTCGATGCCCGCGCTGATCATGAGCTCGGTGCCGCTCTCCGAGACCGCCGCCGCGAACGGCTTCAACACGCTCATGCGATCCCTCGGAACCTCGATCGGTGCCGCGGTGGTCGGCGTGGTCCTGTCCCAGATGAACATCACCATGGGCGGCTTCAGCCTCACCTCGGAGGACGGCTTCCGCGCCGGCCTGGTCATCGGAGGCGGCGTAGCCCTGGTGGCTGCTCTGATCGCGGCGGTCATCCCGGCGGCCCGCGCCGCCGGGATCGCCGGCGAGAAGGCCGACGGGACCGTCGTCGAGGAGCAGGCCACGGTGAAGGCCTGACACTCGTGCCTCCGCGCCGGGTCACCGACCCGGCGCGGAGGCACGCTGCGGCCGCCGGGGTCCCCGGCGACGGGTGACGACCGCGGAGTTCCACCGATCAGGTCCGGGTCGGCGGACGCCACACGGCGAAGTCGCTGATCCGGAAGTGACTGGTGACCGTACGGAAGGCGAAGTGTCCACTCGTGTACGCCTCCGGGTCGTGGTGGTCGAAGACCAGTCGCCCGTTGTTCCACCACCGGACCGTCGAACCGTCGGAGACGATCCTGACCCGGTTGGGCTCGTTGGCCGTCAGCAGCGGCTGCGTGTAGTCGTACAGCAGCGGCCGGTTGTCCGGATCCCCTACGTAACGCCGTAGCCGTGTGGTGGTGTTGCCGTTCGCGCCGTAGCCGACGTAGTACGTCCTCAGGTAGTTGTACTCGTCGAGCCGGCCCTCCCTCACGGTGGCGAAGAGGTCGTGCGGGGAGCGGGCGTCCGTGGCGTTCCAGAAGTTGTTGAGGTCCGACACCCGGTCGTTCGGACCGCCCCGTGAGACCGGCGTCGCCGTGTACTCGAGCTCGTACCGGCCCTTCAGTCTCTTCCCGAACCAGACGGTGGCGCCGCTGGGCACGTCGATGTCCAGGACTCCGTCCTCGGCCGTCACCGAGCCGCCGTCCTGGAGCTCGGAGCGCCACTGCCCCGTTCCGGAGCGGAAGGCGTCACCGGCGATGCGGGTCCATGCGCGGTCGGCGCCGGTGTCCGTACGGATGGCGGGCTTGCGCGGGTTCCTGGAGTCGAAACCGAGGTAGTAGTCGGTGAAGGTCGACTGGAGGTAGCCGCGCACCGTCCAGCCGAGCCGGTACTCGGGGTTGTGGGCGAGCGTGTAGAGCCGGGTGCGGGTGGGCTCGGTGGTGGTGTAGAGACGAAGTGCGCGGTGGTCCTCGGTCTCGGCGACGATCTCCTCGCGCCAGTCGCCCAGGATGTCTCCGTAGAAGGGCGTCGCGTTGCGGGCCCCCGCCACGACACCGGACGGATCGAAGATCCGCTCCGACGTCTCGGACCTCGGGTTCCACTTCTCGACGTGGGTGCTGTCGAGGAGTTCGGCCCCCTTGTCCCCGTCCCACCAGATACGGAAGTTGACGCTGGGGGTGGTCGTGGAGACCTTGCCGTCCCGGACGTTGCGCACGCCCGCGCCGGGCGCGGTCACGTCGGCCGTGGACGTCCAGAACTCGAGGCCCCGGTGGCGGGGGTCGATATCGGCGGCGGTACCACGGCCCACATCGAGGTCCGCCTCGCCGGCCGGATCTTCCGGGTGGACGCCGGTGGTCAGGCGCTCGCCGGTCCCGGCGTCGTAGTAGTACCAGGGGAACGCGGACACCACGCCGAGCTCGGACTGCTGGATCGCGAACCCTTCGAGTCCGGGGCGGTCCGGGTCCAGGTCCGCGATGTGGAAGCGGTCCCCGTGACCCGCTCCCTCGACGACGTAGCGCAGGGAACCGTCGCTGTCGACCACGTAGTTGCCGTCGGCGATCTCGTCCTTGCCGTCCTGGTCGACATCGACGACCCGGATCTGGTGGAAGCTCGTCGCGCGGCTCTCCGCGGTGGCCACGTACTTCCAGCGGCTGCTCAGCTCGCGGCCGTCGAAGTCCCAGGTCTGGAAGAGGGTACGGAAGGTACCGCGCTTGGCACCGACTCGGGTGACCAGCTTGGTCACCAGGCTGGGGTGCACCCCGTCCAGGTGGGCGACGCCGAAGTGGCCTCCGGAGGGGCCGTCCGCGACGAAGTCCTCCGGAACGGGCTGCCGGGTGCGTTCGGTTCCGCTCTCCCCGTCGATGACAGAGATGAACTGCTGGGCGGGTGAGTCGGCCTCGACCTTCGCGCCGTCGGCGAACGTGGTGCCGTCCGCCGTGTGGACGAGGACCTCCGCCCTGCCGTCGCTGTCGAGGTCGTAGACGGTGACGTTGTCGTCGTTGCGGAAGCCGCCGATGGCCGTCGACCCGCTGATCGCGGCGGGCGCGGGGTCGTTGGCGCCGTTGCCCGCGACCTGGGTGAACGAGCCGGGGCCCTGGTCGACGCGCCACAGCCGACGGCCCAGGAGGGAGTACGCCTCCAGCAGATCGGGCTTGTCCCGGGTGCCGGAGAGGCGGCTGACGACCAGCTCGTAGCGGCCGTCGCCGTCGAGGTCGCCCGGCCAGGCGTGCTGCACCGTGTAGCCGTCGGCATCGGTCAGCGGGATCTCGGCGTAGCCCTCGTCGAAGGAGAGTGCGGGGGCGCCGGCCTGCTGCTCCCTGCTGCCCACGATCGCGCGCACGGTGTACGTACCGCCGCCCGTGCTGTTGTCCTGGTACGTGGTCGACTCGGTGACGGGCCTGCGGTTGAGGCGCTTGCCGTCCCTGTAGACGTTGAACGAGATGTCGGATCCGTACTCGGTGCCGAGCAGGCGCCAGCTGAGGAAGGTCCCCTTCCCCGACGGGACGGCCACGAGTCCCCGGTCGAGGTCCTCCAGGATGCGGCGGGGCTGCGGGGAGCCGCTGTGGCCGGATGCCGTCGCGGCCGGGGCCGACAGGAGTCCGGCGAGGACCGCTGCGGCGCTCGCCGCGGCGATTCTTCGGTATCCGGAACGGATGGCATGCATGACGATCGGTACTCCTCGATGCAGGGGCGCAGGGTGCGGAAGGGCAGCTGCGGAAGGCAGTAAGCGCTTCACACGATGCGGGCCGCCGAGTCCCGTGTCGATCTTTTCCGGTGACGTGCCACACGACCGCAACGACGCGCTAACAAAGGCGCGGGGACGCGGGGGCGCGGACTGCGGATGAGCAACGGCGGGCGCACACTGAAGAAGGAGACGCGTCGGGCGGCGGCGTGCCCGTCCGTCCCCGATGCCGTCCGGAGAGATATGACCAGCCCGGCCGATGACCCGTACGTGCGGGTGCGCGGCGCCCGCGAACACAACCTGCGGGACGTCGACGTGGACATCCCGCGGGACGCCCTGGCCGTATTCACCGGGGTCTCGGGGTCGGGCAAGTCGTCGCTGGCGTTCGGCACGATCTACGCGGAGGCGCAGCGACGCTACTTCGAGTCGGTCGCCCCGTACGCCCGCCGGCTGATCCATCAGGTGGGCGTGCCCGCGGTCGACGACGTCATCGGGCTGCCACCGGCCGTCGCACTGGAACAGCGACGGGGTTCGGCGTCGTCCCGCTCCTCCGTCGGCACCGTGACGACGTTGTCGAACACGCTGCGGATGCTCTTCTCCCGCGCGGGCACCTATCCCCCCGGAGCCGAGCCGGTGGACTCCGACGCCTTCTCCCCGAACACGGCAGCCGGCGCCTGCCCGGAGTGCCACGGCCTGGGCAAGGTGCACCGCACCACCGAAGAACTCCTGGTCCCGGACCCGTCGCTGAGCATCGCGGAGGGTGCCGTCGCCGCGTGGCCCGGGGCCTGGCACGGCAAGAACCTGCGGGACGTCACACGGACCCTCGGATACGACATCGACCAGCCCTGGAGGGAGCTGCCGCACCAGCAGCGGGAGTGGATCCTGTTCACGGACGAGCAGCCGGTCGTGACCGTGGACCCGGTGCGGGAGGCGGGCCGGATCCAGCGCTCGTACCAGGGCACCTTCCAGAGCGCCCGGCGCTATGTGATGCACACGTTCGCCGACTCCAAGAGCCAGACGCTGCGCGCCCGGGCCGAACGGTATCTGGAGAGCTCGGCCTGTCCGTCCTGCGCCGGCAGCAGGCTCCGCCCGGAGTCCCTGGCCGTCACCTTCGCGGGGTGGACGATCGCCCGGCTCAACGCGATGCCGCTCGCCGCCCTGGCCGAAGTGCTGCGGCCCGTCGCCCGGGGCGAGGGCGGTGGATTCCCCGCCGGTCCCCGGCAACAGGTCGCCGAGACGCTCTGCACGGACCTCGTCGACCGCATCGCGGTGATCACCGAACTGGGCCTGGGCTATCTGAGCCTGGACCGCACGACGCCGTCGCTCTCGCCCGGGGAGTTGCAACGGCTGCGCCTCGCAACGCAGTTGAGGTCGGGCCTGTTCGGCGTGGTGTACGTCCTGGACGAGCCGTCGGCGGGGCTGCACCCGGCCGACACCGAGGCCCTGCTGACGGTGCTGGTGCGGCTGAAGGAGGCAGGCAACTCGGTGTACGTCGTCGAGCACGACATGGACGTGGCCCGCAGGGCGGACTGGATCGTCGACGTCGGGCCGCACGCGGGCGAGCTGGGCGGCCGGGTCCTGTACAGCGGCCCGGTGGACGGTCTGGCATCCGTCGCCGAGTCGGCGACCCGCCGGTTCCTGTTCGCCTCGGGTCCCGACCCCGCGGCAGGGCGTACCCCGCGGGAGCCGTCGCTCTGGCTTCGCCTGCGGGGCATCAACCGGCACAACCTGCGCGACCTCGATGTGGACCTGCCCCTGGGGGTGTTCGCGGCCGTCACCGGCGTCTCGGGGTCGGGAAAGTCGACCCTGATCGCACAGGTGCTCGCCGGGGCCCTCGCCGAGCATCTGGGCACGGAAGACCCGTCGGACAACGCCGGCGAGGCGAGTGACGCACGCGACGCGGCGGAGGGGGAGACCGGGTCCGGCGCGGGCTTCGTGGCCAAGGGGATGGAGGCGGTGAACCGTCTGGTGCAGGTGGACCAGAAGCCCATCGGCCGTACACCGCGCTCCAACCTGGCGACCTACACAGGCCTGTTCGACTCCGTGCGCAAGCTCTTCGCAGCCACCGACGACGCGAGGCAGCGCGGCTACAACGCGGGCCGCTTCTCCTTCAACGTCGCCGGCGGCCGGTGCGAGACCTGCCAGGGCGAGGGAATGGTGGCCGTGGAGCTGCTCTTCCTGCCCGGCACCTACGCGCCCTGCCCGCAATGCCGTGGAGCCCGCTACAACGAGGAGACCCTGCAGGTCCGTTACCGGGGCCACGACGTCGCGGAGGTACTGGGCATGACTGTGGACGCGGCCGCGGAGTTCTTCGCCGACGTCCCGCAGGCGGCGCGGAGCCTTCGCACCCTGCGCGAGGTGGGCCTGGGCTATCTGCGGCTCGGGCAGCCCGCCACCGAGCTGTCGGGCGGCGAGGCGCAGCGCATCAAGCTCGCCTCGGAGCTCCAGCGGAGCCGTGTCGGACACACCGTGTACGTACTCGACGAGCCGACAACAGGGCTGCATCCGGCCGATGTCGACCTGCTCATGCGGCAGCTGCACGGGCTCGTCGACGCGGGCCACTCGGTGTTCGTGGTCGAGCACGAGATGGGAGTGGTGGCCGGAGCCGACTGGATCGTGGACCTGGGGCCCGGAGGCGGCGACGCGGGAGGCCGGGTGGTCGCCTCCGGACGGCCGGCCGACGTGGCCCGGGCGTCCGGGAGCCGGACGGCGGACTACCTGGCACGCCGGTTCAACGGCTGAGCCGGCGCGAGGTCCTGTCGGCAGGGTGGACGTGTCCGGACCGCGCCGTCCGAGGGCAGGGAAGTGCCGTCACCGTCCGGTGCCGTGGCCGAACCGCACCCCCTCCCACGGCACTTCCTCCGGGGACGACTCCGCGCGGCGTCAGCCGGCCGGGCGCCGTGCGGCCCGCCGGATCTCGGGCCGGGTGTCCTCGATCCGCGCGAGCCACACCAGCAGCTCCTGACGCAGTGCGTCGGCGACGGCCGGGTGGGAGTCGAGCCCGGCCCCGCCCGGGTTCCGTGGGCACCGGTCGTGTCCCAGCGCTGCTGGTCGGTGAGACCACGATCACCTGCGGTCCCACCCCGGCGGGCGGCGCCATGGCGCCGCCCGCCGGGGTGGGCACGTCGCCGTGCGGGGCGGACACGCTCACGCGCCGGCCTTCTGCGCCACCGAGGACTCCGAGGCGCCGGAGGCGATGCCGAAGGCGGGGTCGGGCACCTCTTCAGGGCTGATGAGGGTGGACGAGCGGCCGTCGACACCGACCGGGACGTCGCCGTCGATGGTGACGCGGCGGAGCTTGCGCACGTGGGTGTCGGAGTCGTCCACGCCGTAGTGCTGTGTGGCCCGGTTGTCCCAGATGGCGACGTCACCGGTCTGCCACTGCCAGCGCACGGTGTTCTCAGGCCGCTCGACGTGCGACTGGAACAGGTCGAGCAGGGCGCGGGAGTCCCGGCCGGTCAGCCCGCTGATGCGCTGGACGAAGTTGCCGAGGAGCAGGACGCGCTCGCCGGTCTCGGGGTGGACACGCACCACCGGGTGCTCGGTGAGGAACTTGGTGGACGTGAACACCTCGCGGTACTGCGCGAGTGCCTCGGGCAGGGCGTTGGGGCGCAGCGCCGCGTAGTCGTAGTCGTTGGAGTGGACCGCGCGCAGACTGTCCGCGAGCACGCGAAGGGGCTCCGGCAACTCGGCATAGGCGGCAGCGGTGTTGGACCACAGGGTGTTGCCGCCGTACGGAGGGGTGACGACGGCGCGCAGGATCGAGAACGCCGGGTAGGCGGGCACGAACGTGACGTCGGTGTGCCACTGGTTCGCCCGGCCGCCGTGATCGGAGTCGATGCCGAGCGAGTAGCGGCCGTCGGCGGAGGGAACGGTGGGGTGGGCGACCGGGGTGCCGAGCAGTTGGCCGAACGCCTCGTGGCTGTCCTCGTCCAGGTGGTCCTGGCCGCGGAAGAAGACGACCTTGTTGGCCAGCAGAGCGGCCCGGACCGCGGCGACGGTCGTGGGATCGAGGTCGCCGCCGAGGCGCACCCCGGAGATGACTGCGCCGAGACGGCCGCCGATCTTCCGGACGGTGACGGTGGAGGCGGGGGCAATGGTTGTCGACGGCATGGATGGGTTCCTTTCGGAGACCAAGATCATTCAATTGATTGATCCTGGAGCGGAAGTAATTGGGTCGAGCGAGGTGCCCTGCGCCGGACGCGATGCGGTACGGGTGCCGCGGAGGGCAGGGGAGCGGGATCGCCGGAGGTGCGGGGCCGGAGCCGGCAGGTCAGACGGCGGTACAGCGACCCGGACACGTCTGGGGCGCTGTGGCGCGGCCGGCGTGCGCGGACCGCGCGGCGGGAACGGCCGTCGCGAACATGTCTCGGAGACTTCCAGCGGCCCGCGGCGTACGTCAAGCACACTTCCACGCCCCGGACGGTGCGCGGCAGTGGTTGAATCGGCGCCTGCGTGAGGCCGGAGCCCTGTCCGGCGACGCGTCGTCAAACAGCTTCTGAGCAGCAGTTATCCCTGCCGCTCTGGATGTACCGCGCACCCTGGTGGGGTGAGGGGCGAAGGCCCCGGCGCGATTTCACGCCGCCGTAACGTTGCGACCGCCCCCGGTCGCAGGACCGGAGGAACTCCCCATGGCAGCCGTCCCTCACATCGCCCGGACGACCGGCGACGGCCGGCGCGAGGCCAACGCCGCCACGGTCCTGCGCACCGTGCTCGATCATGGACCTGTCGCCCGCAGGATGATTGCCGAACTCTCCGGTCTCAGCCCCGCCGCCGTCTCACGTCAGTGCACCGATCTGGTCCGACTCGGCCTCGTGAGGGAACTTCCCGAACTCGTCGAGAGCATCGGTGTGGGCAGACCGCAGATCCCGGTCGACCTGCATGCCGGGGAGACCGACGGGCCGGTGGCCGGTGGTGTCCACATCGGCGTGCCCGGATCGACGTTCGGCCTGCTGGATCTGCGCGGCCGGTTACTGGCCCGCAGCACGCTCCCGCACGACGGCATCGCCCCCGGGGATCTGCCGCACCGCATCCTCGGTGCGCTGCGCACCTTTCTCGCCGACGCCGACCGGGGCCGTCGTCTGCTGGGGGTCGGCGCAGCCCTCGGCGGATGGGTGGATCCAGGTCCGGGGACGGCCGTCCGGCACGACGCGCTGGGCTGGCACCAGCGCCCGCTCGCTGCCGAACTGGCCCGTGGACTGGGCGGAATGGAGGTTCGGATCGACAACCACGCCCGAGCCATCGCGCAGTCCGAGATCCTCTTCGGCCGGCCCGCGGCGCGCCGCAGCCTGGTCCACCTCTTCATCGGCAACGTGGTCGACGCCGCCCTCGGTATCGCCGGGGTCGTCCACCAGGGGCCGGGGTCAGGCGCGGGGGACGTGGCACACCTGCCGGTACCGGATTCCACGGCCGTCTGCCCCTGCGGGCGGTCCGGCTGTCTGGAGGCGACGGCGTCCAACACCGCCGTCGCGCTGACTGCCGTGCGGCGCGGGATCGTGTCCGAACCCGATGTGTACCTCGTCGTGGACGCGGCCGCGGCGGGGGACCGGCGCGCGGACCGGCTGCTGCGCGAGCGGGCCCGGTCGGTCGGTCGTGCGACGGCGCTCCTGCTCGACATCCTCAACCCCGATCTGGTCGTGGTCACCGAGCACTCCAGTCTGCTCAATCCCGACTACCTCGAGGAGATACGGGGCGCGGCGATCGATCTGTCCCACGTCTGCCGGGATCCCGAACGGATCGTCAGTCCCCATTCCGGGACGGCGGTCCTTCCCGTCGCCGCAGGCACCATCTTGCTCAACCCGCTGTTCAAGAGCCCTTTGGCGACCGTCGACAGGTAGTCGTACCCAGGGAGCGGGAGGTGCCGGACGGCTTTCAGGAGAGTGGCCAGTTGCGCAGCGCGGCGTCTGCCATCGTCTGGAGTTCCGCGCGGTCGACTCCGCTCGCGGCTTGCACAGCGATGCCGAAGGCCAGGGTGGTGACGTAGCGGGCCAGGAGTGCTGGATCTGCCTGCGGCGGCAGGTCGCCGTCGTCGACGGCTTGTTGGAACCGCTGCCGCAGGCGGGAGCATCCGTTGTTCCGCCAGGCGGCGAGGAGGTCCCGGACTGCCTGCCCGGAGTCACTGGTGGCCAGGGCGCTCTGGACGCCCATGCATCCGTGGGGCCGGGCCGGGCCTGTGGTGGTCCGGATGGTGCCGGTCAGAATCGCGGTGGCCGTCGCCAGGGCCGTCGGTTCTTCCAGGGCGCGGTCCAAGTACGCGCTGGGGCCTTCGGAGTAGCGCTCCAACGCCTTGCGGAACAAGTTCTCCTTGTTGCCGAAAGCCGCGTACATGCTGGTGGTGGAGATGCCCATCGCGTCCGTGAGGGTGGCCAGGCTGGCGCCTTCGTAGCCGTGCTCCCAGAAGACCAGCATGGCGTGCTCAAGAGCCTCATCGGCGTCGAACCCCCGTGGCCGGCCGGCGGAGCGGTTCTGTTTGATGTCCACGCTCCGCACAGTACCACTTCCGCATCGATCGATGCGGAAGTGGTGTACGTTCGAGTTCTGCATCGATCGATGCGGAATGTAGGGGAGGCTATCGCTGTGGGACTGCTGGAGGGAAAGACCGCTCTCGTCACCGGGGGCAGCACCGGCATCGGCTTGGCAAGCGCCGTGAGGCTGGCGGCCGAGGGAGCGCATGTGTTCATCACCGGCCGGCGCAGGACGGAACTCGACGCGGCCGTCGAAACGATCGGCTCGGCGACCGCCGTGGTCGGCGACATCGCGGACCTGGCCGATCTGGACCGGCTCTACGAGGCGGTCCGGGACCGTGGACAAGGTCTGGACGTCCTGTTCGCGAACGCCTCCGTCGCCGCGTTCGTGCCGCTGGAGCAGATCACCGAGAAGCACTTCGACACCCATTTCGGGATCAACGTCCGGGGCACGCTGTTCACCGTCCAGAAGGCGCTGCCTCTGCTCAACGACGGCGCCTCGGTGATCCTGAACGGTTCCACCAACGCGGACGTCGGTGCGGAGGCGTTCGGCGTGTACGCGGCCTCCAAGGCCGCCATCCGGTCCTTCGCCCGGACCTGGGCCAACGAACTCAAGGGCCGAGGCGTCCGGGTCAACGCCGTTTCGCCCGGCCCGACCGACACTCCTGGCCTGTCGGGACTCGTTCCCGGTCCCGAGCAGGCCGGCCTGCGGCAGCACCTGGCGGCGCACGTTCCGCTGGGCCGGCTCGGGCGCCCGGAGGAGATCGCCGCGGCCGTGGCCTTCCTCGCTTCCGAGCAGAGCAGCTTCATCACCGGTTCGAACTTGTACGTCGACGGCGGAATGAACCAGATCTGATCGGCGGCCGGAAGAGTCCGGCACGGCCGTCGGTCAGTGCGTCCCGGCGTCCTGGCCAACGGCCTCCGGCGTGCACCCGGAAGGCGGAGCCCCGCCCGGCAGTCCACGGACCGCGAGCAACGCCACGCCGCCGCCCCCCACGGCCCAGCCTCCCCACCACACACAGGGACGAGAGATCATGACAGTCATCGGCATCATCGGCGCGGGCGAAGTCGGCAGCCAGATCGCACGTGCGGCGATCGTGAACGGCTACGACGTCGTCATCGCCAATTCACGAGGCCCCGAGACCTTGAAGGACCTCATCGACGAGCTCGGTCCGTCAGCGGCCGCCGCAACTGCCGCCGGCGCCGCCGCCGCCGGAGAGTTCGCTGTCGTGGCGGTCCCCCTCAAGGTGATCAACGACATGCCCGTGCACCAACTGGCGGGCAAGATCGTGCTGGACACGAACAACTACATGACCTGGCGCGACGGCCATATCCCGGCCATCGACTCGGGAGAGAAGACCGTGCACGAGCTCCGCCAGGAGCACCTGCCGGAATCCAAGGTCGTCAAGGCCTTCACCCACATCCAAGCCCCCCGCATCACCACAGCGGGCAGGACGGCAGGCACCCCCGGCCGGCTTGCGCTGTCGGCCTCCAGCGACCACCCCGAAGCCGTGGAGCTCGTGACGCGCCTGTACGACCGGTTCGGGTTCGACACCGTCGACAACAGCCCCCTCAGCGAGTCATGGCGCAGCGGCCCCGGCCAACCCGCATGGCTCGCACACGAGCACCAGGCCCGCGACGAACTCATCGCCAACCTCGCCGAGGCACGACGAACCGTCTGAGCCGAGCCCCGCCCGAAGGCGGTTGCCGCCACCGACGCGGTCCGCCGGATCGTTCCCGGCCGGCTCGGCACCGGGCTGATGACCGTCCGGGGCGGGGGCGCCCCGCTCCGGATCGCGTCCTTCGCCGGACCCCGGGAGGGCACAGCTCACGGCACTCGCCGGCGAACCGGCCCGCCACTTCCCGGTGTCCTCCTCGCAGCGTCAGCTCCGCCCACGTCCGCCCTTCGCCGCCGCGATCAGCGCCGGCACGGTGGCGAACTTGACCCGCGGGCGGCCGAGGGCGCGACCGCGTGCCAGCTCGGCACGGTCGATGGCGGCCAGTCCCCGGGCGTCGACGACATGGCGGGAGCGCTGCTTGGCGAGGCGGCGGAAGGCCTTGGGCGGCTGTGCGGGCGACGGGAGCCGGCCCGCGACGGCGTCGGCCAGAAGAGCGCCGACGGTCTCGGCCGCGCAGGTGCGGTTGGCTCCGATGCCCCCTGAGGGGCCGCGCTTGATCCAGCCGACCACGTACGACCCCGGCATGCCCGCCACCCGGCCGTCCTCGTGCGGCACCGTGCCGGTCGCGTCGTCGAAGGGCAGGCCCGGCAGCGGAACGCCGCGGTAGCCGACCGCCCGCAGGAGCAGGCCGGCGGGTATGTCCTGCTCGCCCGTCGCGGCCGTCACGCGCACGGCCGCGACGCCGTCCTTGCCGAGCACTTCCACGGGGGCGGAGTGGAAGCGGAAGACGATGCGCCTGCCTGCTGCAGGGGGGCGTGACCAGTCGGTCCTCTCACGGGCTACGTCGCGCAGCAGAGCGGCCTTCTCGCCGGGCGCCGCAGCGTCGATCCGCGCACCGGTCCTCGGATCGTGGTCGTCGACGACCAGCTCCACGCCCGGCAGGTGCTTCAGAGCGAGCAACTCGGAGGCCGTACAGGCCACGTCCTCGGGGCCGCGCCGTCCGAGTACGACGACCTCGCGCACCTTCGAGTCGCGCAGGACGGCGAGCGCGTGGTCGGCGATGTCGGTACGCGCCAGCGCGGCGGGATCCGCCGCGAGGATGCGCGCGACATCGAGAGCCACGTTTCCGTTGCCGGCGACGACCACACGCTCGGTGGACAGGCGCACGGCCTCCGGCTCGGCCTCCGGGTGGGCGTTGTACCAGGACACGAACGAGGTCGCCGCGATGCTGCCCGGCAGGTCCTCGCCCGGGATGCCGAGCCGACGGCCCGTGGAGGCGCCGACCGCGTAGATCACCGCGTCATGGTGTGCCGCGAGTTCACCGGCGGTGATGTCCTTGCCGACCTGGAGGCCCAGTTGCATGCGCACGCGGGGATGGGAGTGGAAGCGCGCGAAGGTCTCGCCGACCCCCTTTGTCGCGGGGTGGTCGGGCGCGACGCCGTACCGGACGAGGCCGCCCGCCACCGGCAGCCGGTCGATCAGCGTCACCTCGGCGTTGGTGTGCAGCAGGAGGTCCTCGGCGGCGTACATGCCTGCCGGGCCGGTGCCGACGACCGCCACCCGGATCGGAGTGAAATCGGAAGGAACGCCGCGTGTGAACGAGGGCTCGCCCCAGGCGTGGAAGTTCGGTCCCGCCGGGGCCGGGGCGGCCGGCCTGTCCGCGAAGTAGGCCGCGTTGACGGCCGCGTACTCCTTCTGTGCCCCGAAGAGACTGTCCACCGGGAAGATCGCGTCGACCGGGCAGGCGTCGGCGCAGGCGCCGCAGTCGATGCAGGTCGCCGGGTCGACGTGGAGCATCTCCGTGCTGCCGAACTCCCTTTCCTCGGGAGTCGGGTGGATGCAGTTGACGGGGCACACGGCGACGCACGTGGCGTCGCTGCAGCAGGTCTGGGTGATGGCGTAGGTCATCTCGTCAGCTCAGGTCGTCGGCTCGGGTCAGATCAGGTCGGCGCGCTTGTAGAAGAACAGGGCGGGTTTCGTGAGGAGGCGGGCCGAGGCCAGGAACTCCATCAGTCCCGAACAGCTGGAACGCATGAGGGACTTGTGGTGCTCGTTGGTCCTGGCCTCGGCCAGGGCCCGCTCGGTGTCCAGGCCCGCGTTCGCGTAGACCTTCCGGTTCACCATGCTGGTGACGATGTAGTAGGAGGCGATGGCGACCACGAGCGAGTTGAGCTGCCGCCGCAGCGGGCCCGCGCCGCGCAGCCGCTTGCGGGTCTCGTCCCGGGCGAACTTCATGTGCCGTGACTCCTCCACCACATGGATGTTGTTGATCGTCCGGACGAACGGGGCCACCCGCTCGTCCCGCATCCAGTCGCGCTGCATCACGTCGAGCACCTCTTCGGCGACGAGGATCGCGGCGTACGCGGCCTCGCCGAAGGCGAGCGTCTTGAAGGCCCGGCCGAGCTCGATCACCATGCGGTGGGGGCGGTAGGCCGGCGCGCCCAGCTTCGCGGCACCCCGGGCGAACATGATGGAGTGCCGGCACTCGTCGGCGACCTCGGTGAGCGCCCACTGGAACCGTGGGTCGGTGGGGTCCTTGGCGTACATGTCGCGCAGCACCATCTGCTGCAGGATCATTTCGAACCAGATGCCGGTGCTGGCGACGGACGCCGCTTCCTGACGCGTCAGTGCCTTGCGCTGCGCATCGGACAACTCCTGCCAGTACGCGGTGCCGTAGAGCGTGCTCCACTCCGGGCTCGCGCCGTGGTCGTCCGTGTTGAGGGGGGTCTCCCAGTCCACCTCGATGGCCGGGTCGTACGAGAGCTTCGCGGCCGAGTCGAGCAGCCGCCGGGCGACTTCCTGCTCGGCGAGCCGGTCCCGGTGGTTCCTGTCATCCGGCCGAACGGTGCTGCCTGCCATGCTGCCGCTCCTAGAATCGAGAGATCGACTCGACGCCGCCCCGACCGTGTCCCGTCCCTTGCCCGTTCGACGGGGCCGGTGGCTGCGAGCGCCCTACGCGCTTATTAGACGTCACGTCTAGCAAGCTGTTGGACGGAAGGTATAACAAGAGGGGTGGGCAGGCCTACCCCTGAGTAGGAAATAGGCACGAGCTCTCCATGGAGGTACAGCGCCGTCCCTGCCGGGTGAGGGGCGCACTCCTACGGCGCGAAGCGAGGAGATCGAGCGGAGAGTGCAGGCCGACGGCCGTCGAGGCGGATAATCAGGTCATGGGATTCGCCGTCTTCATGACTCTGCCCGGGCTGGTCCTCGTGCTGACCGTGCTGGCCTTCGTCGATCAGCTGCTGCTGCGCGCCGGGCGGGCAGGGGTTCTGCCATGGCGCAACGGAGCCCGGCAGGGCCAGATATCGGCAACCGGGTTCGAACAGCTGCACGCGAGCTTCTCGCCGGGGAAGCAGAGCGAACTCAAGGAGCGGCAGTCGGCACTGCTGATGCGGGACGACGAGGAGGACGGGGCGCCGCCGAACCGGACAACGGTGGACCTCGACGGCGGCACCGCGGTGATCCGGATGCCGGAGACGGGCCGATAGGAGCGGCCTGTGTCAGGGGGTCTGTTCCCCCGAAGGGCCGGAGCTCCGTCCGCGGGCCAGCTCGACCCTGAACGCGCCTTCGGGATAAGGGAGTTCCGCGGACATCCTCGCCGCCCTGTCGAACTCCTCCTCGGCTTCCCGTTCCAGGCCAAGCGCCGAGAGGGCGGCGGCGTGCACCGTGCGTGCGTCAGTCTCCGAAAGACGTTCGCCGGCCTGCTCCGCGCGCACAACTTCCTCGGCCGCGTGGCGGGCGGCGTGCTCCGGTCGGCCCGACGCGAGCTCCGCCCATGCCAGGAGAGGGGCTGTTCCCGGTCCGCCGCCGTGGACCAGCAGTGCGAGCGCCTCGGCGGGGCGGCCCTCACGCACCAGCATTTCGGCCTCGGCCGTCCGCACCTCGTGCACGGCCTGCTGGTCTCCTTGCGCCCGGGCCGCCTCACCGGCGCGAGCCAACAGCTCGGCCGCACCACGTTCACCCGTCCTGGAGAGGACCCTGGCCAGGGCCGCCAGGGCGTACGGGGTACACCACTCGGACCGCTCGCCCGTCTCCTGGACCGCGCCTTGCGCATGATCGGCGGCCTCGGTGAACTCCCTGAGAAGGAGATGAAGTTCAGCGAGATTGGCGCGCTCGAAAGCGACCGCGGTCGGATCCCCCGTGCGCTCGGCGAGCAGCAGCGCGCGCTGTCCCGTGGAGACGGCCTCGGCGAGCCGCCCGGAGCGGCGGGCGTGCTCCCGCTGAACGGAGAGGATCGTGACCATGAGTTCCTGATCGCCGTACGCCTCGGCGTGCGGCAGCGCCAGGTCGGCGGCCGGGCGCGCCTCCGCCAGCCGGCCCGCGAGGCCGAGGGAGGTCGCCTGCATGGCCAGCGCCCGGGCCAGCAGCCCGCGCCTGCCGTTGCCCGGCACCGCGTCGGCGGCCTGCTGGGCGGTACAGGCGTACTGATGCGCCTCCTCGTACCGGCCCGTGACGAACCTCAGGACCGCTGCCGCCAGATGGTGGGTGGCCGCGGTGAGGGCCGGGGTGCCGGGGGTGGGCGGGAACCTGTGGAGCAGTTCCTCGCCCTCGTCCGTGGAGCGGTACTTCACGAGCACCTCGGTGAGCCGTGCGGCGGCCAGGACCTGGCCGTGCACGTCGCCGCGCCGCACCATGTCCTCCAGTGCCTCCCGGAGCACCGCCGCCGCATCCCGGTACCGGGCCATCCGGCGCAGCACGGCCCCCCTGTCGATCCTGGCCTGAGCGGCGTCGGCGGCCAACGCGTCGAGTCGGGCGGTCAGCTCGATGTAGTACCGGTCCGCCGTGTCGTTCGCGCACAGCGCGGCGGCGCGCTCCGCCGCCTGCCGCAGATACTGCGTGGCGCGCGGGTCGTCGGCGCGCATCAGATGCGAGGCCAGCGTGTCGACCGCGTCGGGCCGGCGGCGCAGGACCGCCTCCGCGTACGCCGAGTGCAGTTGCCTGCGGCGGGCTGCGGACAAGCCGTCGTAGCAGGTCAGCCGCACCAGTGGGTGCCGGAAGACGAGTCCGGGCATAGGTTGCCCGCCGACCACGACGTTCCGTTCCTCCAGGACCGAAGCCTGGACAGCCGCTTCCACGGCATCCGTCGCCTCGGCGGGCGAGAGCCGCGGATGCAGTCCGTGCCCGGCGACATCCACCACCTCGGACAGTGCGGCGCCCCCGCCCGCCACCGATATCGCCTCGACGACCCGCCGTGCCGCAGGTCCGAGCCTGGACAGCCGTGCGGCCACCAACTGCCGTACGCCCTCCGGGGCGCTGAGCGAGGCCGGCTCCGTCGACCCGTCCGCGGTGCGGGCCAGTTCCAGGGCGAAGAGGGGATTGCCGAGTGACAGTTCCCAGACCCGGTCGAGCCCGCTCCGGGCGCCCGCGTCCTCCGCGACCGCCAGGCACTCCGCCCGCCCCAGCCTTCCCAGCTCCAGGGAATGGGCCAGCCCTTGGCGCACCAAGGAGTCCAGCGAGGTGCGTCGGGGATCCGTGCTCCCGATCTCCTCCGCGCGGTAGGTCACAGCGAATCGCCAGTCGGTCCGCGTGGTCACCGCACGCCGGGCCAGATGACTCAGCAGCTGGTAGGAGCCCGTGTCGGCGGCGTGCAGATCATCCAGGACCAGGAGGACGGGTGTGGTCGCCGCGAGATCGCCCAGGAGCCCCGCGGCAGCTCGGAAGAACCGGTCGCGTTCCTCTTCCGGACTACGCTCCGAACCGGCACCGATCTGCCCCAACGAGGGGATCAGCGAGGCGAGTTCGGGGTACTCGCCGCCGATCCTGGCCCGCTCGGCGGACGTCCGGTCGGCGAGCCAGGCATCCAGGGCCTCGACGAAAACGCCGTACGGGGTGTGCCCCTCGGCGTCGTGGCCCGCGCCCCACAGCACGGTCGTCCCGGCCTCGGCCGCCCGCCTGGCCGCCTCTGCGGTCAGCCGCGTCTTGCCCACCCCGGCCTCACCGCGGACCAGCCGCACCGGCGGCCCCCCGGCGGCCAGCAGTGCACCCAGCTCCTCGGACCGGCCGCGGAGCGGCGTCCCGGGCGGGGTGCGGATCGCGGCCGGGAGGACGGGCGCGGAGGCTGTGGGCAGCACCGTCGTGGCGGTGTCCAGTGCGAGCAGGTGCAGCTGCTCGGTGGCGGGCCCGGGGCGGATGCCGAGTTCCGCATCGAGTGCTTCCCGGCACAGGTGGTACTGGCGCACGGCCTGCCGGCGCAGTCCCTGGCGCAGACAGGCGTCGATCAGGACCCGGTGGGCGCGTTCCTCAGCGGGCGCGGCGGCAAGGGCGCGCAGGGCCACCTCGGTGGCCAGCTCGGTCTCGCCCTCCGCGAGGTGGGCCTCGGCGAGGGCGAGCCGTACCCGGTCGCGGAGCGCGGAGAGTTCTTCGCGCCGGACCTCGGCCCACGTGGCGTACCGGTCCTCGGGCAGCAGCTCCCCGGTGAACGACGCGAGCGCGGTGGCCAGGGCGACGGTCGACCCTTCGGCCAGCGCACGCTCGGCAAGGGTCTCCGCGGCATCGGCGTCGATGACCACGGTGTGCGGATCGAGCCGCAGCAGGGTGCCCTCGCCGGTCAGATAGGACGAGGAGGCGCGGGGTGCCAGCTCCGGCTCGATGGCGCGGCGTGCGGCGTGCAGGGCGACCCGCAGGCTACCGAGCGCCGCCTGGGCGTCGGCGTCCGGCCAGCAGATCTCCATGGCCTGCTCGCGATGGAGGCTGTGTCCGGGGGAGACGGCGAGGAGCTTGACCAGAGAGCGGGCACTGGGACGCGGCCATTTGTCGGCGAGGGGGGCACCGCCGTCGCGCTCTACCCGAAATCCTCCGAAAAGGTACACGCGAAGCACCGGGGGCCTGTCCGGGGTGCTCGGTGCCGTCTCGTACGGATGTGCTGCTGCCATGAGAGCAGCCACTCTAACCGCCGGCTCCGCACCCTCCGGCTGGGCACGGAACCGGCGAGGACCGACGCCCGGGCGCGGCGCCGGCGCTCGCCGGTTCCAGCTCCGGGGGGCTCGCGTCAGATGCACGGGGCGTGCTGCTCCAAGGCCGGTCCGGGTGGCCTTCCCGTGCCCGTGCGACGGGGAGTCCGCGGAAAGGGGCTGTACGGGGAAGCGGGGAGGGAGTCGTCGCCGCAGCGGTGCCGCGCGTGTTCAGGTGTCCCCGTCGCCCGGCCCGAAGCCGAACGGCCGGGCCAGGACAGCCGCCAGCGCCCCCGGTGCCGCCATGGAGGCCGCCATGGCCGAAGCGGCGAGCACACCGTGGAAGAGGAGGAGCGGGCCGGCGACGCCCCCGACGACGAGGGCGCCCTGGACGAACGACGTGACCCCTCGGCTGTCGTCCCGTGTCCACCCCTGGACGCGCAGCCCGGCAAGAACCAGGGCGGCGAGCCAGAACTCCGCACCGAACAGCCGGCCTGTCCCTCCGGTGGCGGCACGGACGAAGGGAGCCTCGCCGTACGACACGATCACGGCCGGCGGTGCCACGACGGCCGCTTTCCTGACCGCAGTGATCACGGATGCCATGGCCGGACGGAGTCGCGCGCCGGGCGGGGCCGCCTCGGCCCCGTGCTGCTCCGCCGCGCTGCCGTCGGTGTCGGCCGTCCCCGTCAACTGCCGCCCCTATGTCCCGGTTATGGCTTCCGGCCGGTGTGACGACGCGCTCGTCATGTACCGATGGACGCAGCGGAGGGGCGGCTGGTTCGTCTCGTCGCGGCTTCGTGCCGGAGTCGCCGCGAAAGGCCGACGGGCGCCGCGGGAGACCGATGGGCGGGGTCTCGGGTCCGGCGACAGGACGGGCTGTCCGGGGTATCGAACGTTGTTCGCAATTTCAGCGAGAGTCATTGACGCCGGGTTGCCCCGCGCCTACGGTCCCGTCCGAAGTGACGGGCGGGATTCGACATATCGAACACGCGGCCCGTGGCGAACGACCCGTACCCCTCAGAGACGAGCCGCCATGCACCCACACCACCCCAGCCGGCGCCGCGCCCTCGCAGGCGGAATCGGCGCCCTCGCGGCCGCCGGAGCCCTGGGCTCCCTGTCCGGCTGCGCCGCGCCCGCCACCGCAGCCGGACCGGGGCAGACCCGGCTGCGGTTCTGGCATCTCTTCGGCGGCGGCGACGGCGTCAACATGGCGGGAATGCTGGAGGACTTCCGCACCGAACACCCGGACCTGGCCCTGGAGGCCGCGACCTTGCAGTGGGGTGCGCCGTACTACACCAAGCTCGGCATGGCCGGCGCGGGAGGCAGGGCACCAGAACTGGCCGTACTGCACCTCGCGCGGCTCGCGGGCTTCGCCCCCGGCAGGCTCGTGGACCCCTTCGACCTCGATCTGCTGGCCGAACACGGAGTGGGGGAAAAGGACTTCCCGCCGGAGATCTGGAGCCGCGGACGGGCGGGCGGCCAGCAGTACGCCGTGCCGTTCGACACCCACCCCTTCGTCCTCTACTACCAGACCGAGGTGTGCGAGAAGGCCGGGCTCATGTCGGGCGGCCGGCTCAAGCCGATCGGCGGCGCCGAGGAGTTCGCCGACGCGCTGCGCGCCGCGAAGAAGGTGACCGGACAGCCGGGCCTGGTGACGGAGACGCTCGGCCCCGACTGCATCACCCCCTGGCGCCTCTTCTCCACGTTCTACGCGCAGACCGGTGGCAAGGTCCTGTCGGAGGACGGCAAGCGCCTCGCGCTGGACGACGCCAAGGCCCTGGGCGTGCTGGAGTACATGGCAACCCTCGCCGAGGAGGGGCTGATGGTGCGCCGGTGCGACTACGGCGCCTCCGTGGGCATCTTCAACGGCGGGAAGACCGCCTTCCACCTCAACGGCGAATGGGAGATCACCACCTTCCGGACGGCCGGGATCCCCTTCTCCATGACCCGCGTGCCCGCGCTCTTCGGCAGTGCCGCCGCACAGGCCGACTGCCACTCGTTCGTCCTGCCGCACCAGAACGACCGCGGGGGCGCGACCAACGAGGCGGCGCACGCCCTCGTCGCCTGGATGCTGAAGAACTCCGTCGCGTGGGCCGAGGGCGGCCATGTGCCCGCCTATCTGCCGGTGCTCGACGATCCGGCGTACCTGAAGCTGAAACCCCAGTCCGAGTACCGGGACGTGATCGACGACGTGGCGCTGGACGAGCCCGCCTGGTTCGCCGGCTCCGCCTCCCGCATGTGGATCGAACTCGGTGCCGTGCTGTCCGGTGTGCTCACCGGATCCCGTACGCCGCGCGGTGCGCTGACCGAGTGCAAGGCCCGCCTGAGAACCCTCCTCGACACCCGCAACCCCCTTCCGGGAGCCGCGTCATGACCTCCACCACCGCGGCGGCACCGCCACCCGTGACGAAGCCTGCGGACGCCGTCCGCCGCCCCACGGCCCGTTCCGTGCACAGGAAGTGGACCGAGCACGGTCTGGTGTTCATCGCCCCGTTCCTGCTCGTGTACGGCATGTTCCTGGTCTGGCCGCTGATATCAGGTGTGGGCATGAGCCTGACCAGCGACAACATCACCGGCTCCGGAGGGCAGTTCGTCGGTCTCGACAACTACGCGGAGGCCCTGGGCGACCCCGAGGTGTGGTCCTCGCTCTGGAACACCGTCTGGTTCACCGTCCTGTCCACCGTCCCGCTCGTCCTGGTGGGGCTGGGTCTCGCGCTGCTCGCCCATCAGCTGCGCGTGGTGCAGTGGCTGTGGCGGCTGAGCTGGTTCGCCCCGTTCCTCCTGCCGTCCGGAGTCGTCTGCCTGCTCTTCGCACAGATGATCTTTCCCTCCGGCTTCGGCCTCGCCGACCAGATGCTCGCCTCCGTCGGCCTGGAGCCGGGTATCGGATGGCTGAGCGACGAGCGTTACGCGATGCTCTCCGTCGTGGCCACCACCCTGTGGTGGACCGTCGGCTTCAACTTCCTGCTGTACCTCGCCGCTCTGCAGGCCATACCGGCCCATCTGTACGAGGCCGCCGAGCTGGACGGAGCGGGCGGCAGGCACCAGCTGTGGCACATCACCATGCCGATGCTCCGCCGCACCACGGGGCTTCTCGTGGTCCTCCAGGTGCTCGCCTCGCTGAAGATCTTCGATCAGATCTACCTCATGACCGGCGGCGGCCCCGACGACTCCACCCGGCCGATCCTGCAGTACGTCTA
Source organism: Streptomyces sp. NBC_00887 (assembly GCF_045207585.1). Classification (NCBI taxonomy): domain Bacteria; kingdom Bacillati; phylum Actinomycetota; class Actinomycetes; order Kitasatosporales; family Streptomycetaceae; genus Streptomyces; species Streptomyces sp. NBC_00887. Next base: position 735,107 of record NZ_CP108788.1, on the reverse strand, counting down.
CCAACAGGGCTTCACCGGATACCGCATCGGCTACGCCTCGGCCGTCTCCTACATCTTCTTCGCCCTGATCCTGACCGTCTCCCTGGTGCAGCCGTTGCTGTCCCGGCGCCGAGCTGAGGAGGCCGCAAAGTGAGCGGTTCCGTCACCGTCAGAACCCGCCGCGTACTCCGGAGCGAGCAGCCGGGCGGATCCGAGGGCCGGCGCCGGCGCTGGACACCCGGCAGGCTCGTCCTGCTCGTCGTGGCCCTGGTCCTCGCGGTGGCCTGGCTCGTCCCGCTCGCGTGGGCCGTCGCCACCTCCCTGAAGCCGGAGGCGGAGACGACCGGGACGCCGCTGGAGTGGATCGGTTCGCGCGTCACGTTCGACGCGTACTCCAAGGTCTGGGAATCCGGCGAACTGGTGCGCTGGCTCATGAACTCGGCGTACATCTCGCTCATGACGACCGTGCTGACCGTCCTGACCTGCGCGATGGCCGCGTACGGCTTCACCCGTACCGAATTCCGCGGACGCAGACTGCTCTACGGGCTGGTGCTCGCCGGCATCATGGTGCCGCCGCAGGTACTCATCGCGCCGCTGTTCCAGGAGATGGTGCAGCTCGGCCTCGTCGACACCTACTGGGGCGTGATCCTGCCCCAGGTCGCGGTGCCCGCCATGGTGTTCATCCTGGTGAAGTTCTTCGAAGGCGTACCGAGAGAGCTGGAGGAGGCGGCCTTCGTCGACGGCGCCGGACGCTGGCGGGTGTTCTGGACGATCGTGATCCCGCTGTCCCGGCCGGTGCTGGCCGCCGTGGCGATCTTCACCTTCATCTCCACCTGGAACAACTTCCTCTGGCCGTTCCTCGTCACCACCGACCCGAATGGCATGACCCTGCCCGTCGGCCTCGTCAACGTCCAGTCGTCGTTCGGGGTGCGGTACGCACAGATCATGGCGGCGCTCGTGATCGCCGGACTGCCGCTCCTGGTCGTCTTCGCGCTCTTCCAGCGGCAGATCGTGCGCGGTATCGCGCACACCGGTCTGGCCGGCCAGTAGGCGGCCGCTCGGGGCGGAACGGCCGGGGCTGCCCCGCGAGGCCGTTCCGCCCCGCGGGTGCGGCGGACGCTCAAGCGATGGACGTGCCCCGTATCAGCAGCAGCGCCACGTCCACCGACGCCGCGGCCACCGCTCCCGCGAGGGCCGCCGTGCGCCAGGTCCGCCGTGGCACGAACCCGGCGAACGCCGTCGGCACCACCGCGGCCAGGGTGAGCGCTCCCCACCAGCCGGGAGGTCCCGCAGGCCCCAGCACGAGCACCGCCGACGCCGCCACCAGCGGTACGGGGAGCAGCATCCGCGTGCGGGCGGCGCCCAGCCGCTGGGGCAGGCCCCGACTGCCGGATGCCAGATCCCCGTCGATGTCCGGGAGCACATCGCCCAGATGGGCCCCGACACCCAGCATGGCCCCGGCGGTCACGGCCCACCACGCGGGCCAGGGGTGACCGGGCATGTTCAGGGCGACCAGGACGGGCAGGCCGCCGAAGCCGATCACGTACGGAAGCCAGGACAGCGCCGTCGTCTTGAGTTTGAGGTTGTACGTCCACGCCGCCACGACCCCGGTGAGGTGCACCGCACCGGCGACAGGACCGCACGCCGACGACAGCACCACGCACAGCAGCAACGCGGTGAACGCCGCCTGCCACACGGTGCTCCGTGACACCACGCCTTCGGCCACCGGTTTGCCGCGGCGCCCGGCGGCCGCGTCGCGCCGGGCGTCGAAGGCGTCGTTGCACCAGCCGACCGAGAGCTGGCCCGTCAGTACGGCCCCCCCGACCAGGACGCAGCGGGTGCCCCCGAGCCCGGAACTGACGGACAGTGCGACGACGAGGGCGGTCACCGCCACCACCGGGCCAGGGTGACAGGAGAGAGCCAGCCCCACCGCGGGGCGGGGCGGTCGCGTCACGGACTCGTGCACCTGCGGCCGGTCAGTGGTGTCCACGAGGGGATCGTAAGGACTCCGGATCTCACGAACACGCCAGCCGCGTGTCTGATGTGCAGGGTTTCACCCTGTTCTGTAGGCAGGATGAGGGTCATGACCTCTCCGAAGCAGGGGCCAGGATGACCCGGATCGCAGCCGTGCACGGGGTCCTGCCACCGCACCGCCACACCCAGCGGGCGGTCACCGACATGGTGGCGCGCACCTGCCTGCCCGCGGGGGCCGACCGCCGCGTCCTGGACCGGATCCACGAGAACGCCCGGGTCCGCACCCGGAACATGGTTCTGCCCCTGGAGCGCTACGGCGAACTGGACGGTTTCGGGGCGGCCAACGACGTGTTCATCGGCGCCGCGGTCGAGCTGGGCGGTCAGGCGGTGCGCGGGGCCCTGCGGACGGCGGGGCTGCGGCCCGCCGACGTGGACCTGCTGATGTTCACCTCCGTCACGGGAGTTGCGGCTCCCTCCATCGACGCCCGGCTCGTGGGGCGCCTCGGTCTGCGGCCCGACGTGAAACGGCTCCCCGTCTTCGGCCTGGGCTGCGTCGCCGGAGCCGCAGGGGTGGCGCGCCTGCACGACTACCTGCTCGGCAGGCCCGGCCAGGTGGCCGTGCTGCTGTCGGTGGAGCTCTGCTCCCTCACCTTCCAGCGGGCCGACCCGACGCCCGCCAACCTCGTCGCCACCGCGCTGTTCGGCGACGGTGCGGCGGCCGTCGTCGCAGTCGGCGGCGAACACCCCGCCTCGGCGGACGGTCCCGAGGTGATCGACACCCGCAGCCGGCTCTACCCCGACACCGAACGCGTCATGGGCTGGGACGTCCGGAGCTCCGGCTTCAAGGTGATGCTCGATCCGGCGGTTCCCGACGTCGTACGCCGGTACCTCGCCGACGACGTCCGCGGGTTCCTGGAGGAACACGGGCTGAAGCCGAAGGACATCGCCCACTGGGTGTGCCACCCCGGCGGCCCCAAGGTCCTGGAAGCCGTCTCCGACGTACTCGAACTGCCAGAGGGCGCACTCGACGTCACCTGGCGTTCGCTGGCCGAAGTGGGCAACCTGTCGTCCTCCTCCGTGCTGCACGTCCTGAGGGACACGATGCAGCAAAGGCGCCCCGAGCCGGGCACACCCGGTCTGCTGATGGCCATGGGCCCCGGATTCTGCTGCGAACTGGTTCTGCTGCGTTGGTAGTCGGGAGGAACGCGTGATCTGGTACACGGCCCTGGTGCTGGCCGTCGCGGGCGAACGGCTCGCCGAGCTCGTCGTGGCCCTGCGCAACACGCGCTGGAGCCTGGCCCGCGGCGGCACCGAAGCCGGGCGCGGACACTACCCGGCGATGGTGGCCCTGCACACCGCTCTGCTGGCGGGATGCCTCGCCGAAACCTGGCTGGCCGGGCGCCCGTTCCTGCCGTGGTTCGGCTGGACCATGGTTGCGGTGGTGGCCGCGGCGCAGGGGCTGCGCTGGTGGTGCATCCGCACGCTCGGACACCGGTGGAACACCCGGGTCATCGTGGTCCCGGACATGCCCCTGGTGACCGGCGGGCCCTACCGGTGGCTGCGCCACCCCAATTACGCGGCGGTCGCCGCCGAAGGGCTGGCGCTGCCCCTGGTCCACGGCGCCTGGGTGACCGCCACGGTCTTCACCGCACTCAACGCCGTCCTCATGGCTGTGCGCGTCCGGTGCGAGGACCGGGCACTGGCCCCGGTACGGCCGATGGCCGCCCGCCCGTGATCGACGTCCTGGTGGCCGGGGGCGGCCCGGCCGGTCTGGCGGCGGCGATCCGGGCCGCCGGAGCCGGTCGGGAAGTCGTCGTGGTCGAACCCCGCGCCGTTCCCGTGGACAAGGCATGCGGCGAGGGAATCATGCCCAGCGGTGTGGCGGCCCTGCGTGCGCTGGGCGTCGGCGTGGCCGGCCACGACCTGCGCGGAATCCGGTACGTCGAGGGCCACCGCAACGCGGAGGCGACCTTCCGAGGCGACACGGGGCTCGGCGTACGGCGCACAGAACTGCACGCCGCCCTGCACCGGCGGGCCGTGGAACTCGGCGTACGCATCGTCCCCGGGAAAGCAGGGGCGATCCGGCAGGACGACGACAGCGTCAGCACAGCGGGGCTCACGGCACGCTGGCTGATCGCCGCCGACGGACTGCACTCCCCGCTGCGCCGCGAACTCGGCCTCGACCGCCCGGGATCCGCCCCGCGCCGCTACGGCCTGCGCCGGCACTACCGGGTCGCCCCGTGGACGGACTTCGTCGAGGTCCACTGGTCGCGCCGAGGCGAGGCCTATGTGACACCGCTCGGCCACCGGCTGGTCGGTGTCGCCGTACTCAGTCGCGATCGCCGGCCCTACGAACAGCACCTGTCGTCGTTCCCCGCCCTGGCCGACGCCCTCCGGGGCCTGGAGGCGGGTCCCGTCCGCGGCGCGGGACCCCTGCGCCAGGACGCGCGCAGTCCGAGGGCCGGACGGGTCCTGCTGGTCGGTGACGCGGCGGGCTACGTCGACGCACTTACGGGTGAAGGCATCGCCCTGGCCGTGGCGACCGCGACAGCGGCGGTCGCGTGCCTCACCGCGAACCGGCCGGAGGCCTACCCCGCACAATGGGCGCGACTGACGCGACGTCATCGCATGCTCACCCAAGGACTGTTGGGCGCCGCGGGGCACCCCCGCATCGCCCGGCTGATCGTCCCTGCCGCCCACCGCATGCCCCGGGTGTTCTCGGCTGCGGTGCGCGCACTCCAGTAGGCGCAACCCCGTTCACCCCACCCGCGACGTCACGAACCGCGGCCCCCGCTCTGCGATGCTGGCCCGGTGACACCCTCGTCCCGAGCCCCGCAAGCCATCACGGCAGACTCGCCCCACCCGGGTCTCAACCCGCTGATGACACAGTCCTGGCTGGATCTGGCCTTCGTGCACTGGCCGGCAGACCCCTTGGACGTGGCGCCGCTCCTGCCGGTCGGGACGGTTCCCGACACACTGGACGGTGTCACCTACATCGGACTCGTCGCCTTCCGGATGCACCGCGTCGGCTGGTTCCGCCTCCCCGGCGTCCCCTACCTCGGGACGTTCCCGGAGACCAATGTCCGCCTGTACTCCCTGGACTCCCAAGGGCGCCGGGGTGTGGTCTTCCGCTCGCTCGACGCCTCCCGGCTGATCCCGGTGGCCGTCGCACGGACGGCGTTCCGGCTCCCGTACAGGTGGTCGCGGATGGCGATCCGGCGTGACGCGGACACCATCACCTACACCAGCAGGCGCCTACCGGGCCCCCGGGGCGCGCACAGCCGGATAGTCCTGGACATCGGGGACCAGGTGGGGGAGCCCAGCGAACTGGAGCACTTCCTCACCGCGCGCTGGGGCATGCACTACACCTTCTTCGGACGGCAGACGTATCTCCGGAACACCCATCCCCGCTGGCCCCTGCACCACGCCCGGCTCATCGAGTGCGACGAGAACCTGGTGAAAGCGGCGGGCCTGGCAGCACCGGCAGGGGAGCCGGCGAGCGTGCTGTACTCGCCCGGCGTCCCCGTACGCTTCGGCCGTCCATCCCGGCCCGGCGGCATCCCCACCCCGTAGATCCGCTCCACGATGGTCCGACCGTGGCTCATGCCGCGGCCGCACGGCATGTCGCGTGCCCGACCCGCAGGACACCGCTCTACTGTCGCCGCCAGGACCAGGACGACGCGGTGGGAGTGGCATGCCGGACGTACAGCAGCGTCGACGGCAGGGAGTGGCCCGGCTGGTCTGCGGGCGGCGCACCAAGTGGCTGATCGTGGCGTTCTGGCTGATCGTCCTCGTCGTCGCGGCGCCTCTCGCGGGGAAGCTCACCGACGCCCAGGACAACGACGCCACGTCCTGGCTGCCCAGCAGCGCCGAGTCCACCCAGGTCTGGGAGGAATCCAAGGGATTCCGGCCCGAGACCATCACGGCGATCGTCGTGTACGCCCGGGAGTCCGGCCTGACCGGGGCCGACCGCACCCGGATCGCCGAGGACAAGCAGCAGCTCATGACGCTGCGCGCGCACGGTGTGCGGGGTGCCGAGACACGCGGACCGCTCTACGACAGCCAGGACGCACCCGCGGCCGCCCAGATCCTCGTCCCCATCACGATGGACGAGGACGGATGGGAACGCATCGGTCCGGCGGTCGATTCGGTACGGGACGTCGTGGGCGGCAGCGAGGGAGGTCTCGCGGTCCACATCACCGGACCCGGCGGCGTGGCCGCGGACTCCGCCGACGCCTTCTCGGGCATCGACTCGACCCTGCTGTTCGCCGCGCTGGCCGTGGTGATCATCATGCTGCTGATCACCTACCGCAGCCCGACCCTGCTCGTGCTGCCCGTGCTCGCGGTCGTCGCCGCACTGCTCACCGCACAGGCGCTCATCTACCTGCTCGCGGCGCATGGCGGCCTCACGGTCAACGGACAGAGCGCCGGCATCCTGACCGTCCTCGTCTTCGGCGCGGGAACGGACTACGCCCTGCTCCTCGTCGCCCGGTACCGGGAGGAACTGCGCCGGCACGAGGACCGGCACGAGGCGATGGCGCGTGCGCTGCACCGGGCCGGGCCCGCGGTGCTCGCGAGCAGCGGCACCGTGGTGCTGAGCATGCTCGTCCTGCTGTTCGCCGAGATGAACTCCACCCGGGGCCTCGGCCCGGTTGCCGCGATCGGGGTGGCCGTCGCACTCATCGCGATGCTCACGCTCCTGCCCGCCCTGCTGGTGATCTTCGGCCGCTGGGTTTTCTGGCCGGTCATCCCGCACTTCGGCAGCGACGAGCCGACCGAGCACGGATTCTGGGCCCGGACGGGGGAGCGGCTCGCCGTGCGCCCGCGCAGGGTCTGGGTGGCCACCGCCCTCGTGCTCGCCGCACTGTCCCTGGGCCTGATCCAGCTGCGTGCCGCCGGTCTCAGCAACGCCGACTCCTTCCCCGACAAGCCCGACTCCGTCGTCGGCCAGGAGATCCAGAAGCAGTACTTCCCGGCAGGCAGCGGCAGCCCGCTGGTCGTCATCGCGGACCTCGGCAAGGGCGCGCAGGTGCGCAGGGCGGTCGAGACGACCCCCGGTGTGGTGCCCGGCTCCCTCGTCGTACCGCCCGGTGCCAAGCCGGTGCACGAGGGCCGGGTGATCTTCGAGGCGACGATGACCGACCCCGGCGACAGCGAGCAGGCCGAGCAGACCGTGGAACGGGTCCGTGACGCGGTGCATCAGGTGCCGGACGCGGACGCCCTGGTGGGTGGCGACACGGCGGCGATTCTCGACATGGACGCCGCCACCAGGCACGACAACCTGCTCATCATTCCCCTGGTCCTGCTGGTGGTGTTGATCGTCCTGATGCTGGTGCTGCGCGCACTGGTGGCGCCCCTGCTGCTGATCGCGACCGTGGTGCTGTCCTTCGCGGCCGCCCTCGGTGTCAGCGCGCTCGTCTTCCGGTACGTGTTCGACTACGCCGGCGAGACGACGGACTTCCCGCTGTTCGTGTTCGTGTTCCTGGTGGCACTCGGCATCGACTACAACATCTTCCTGACCACACGGATCCGCGAGGAGGCCCTGCACCAGGGCACCAGGGCCGGTGTGCTGACGGGCCTCTCCGCAACCGGGGCCGTGATCACCTCGGCCGGGCTGGTCCTGGCGGGCACCTTCGCCGCACTCGGGACCCTGCCGGTCGTGGCCTTCGCGGAGATCGGCTTCGCGGTCGCCCTGGGCGTGCTCCTGGACACGTTCGTCGTACGGTCCGTTCTGGTCACCTCCCTCTTCCTGGACATCGGCCCCCGGGTGTGGTGGCCCCACCGGCTCGCCCATGAGGACGGGGGCGCAGCGAGGAAGCCGGAGGCGCCGGCCGCGCAGTCGTAGGGTGCAGCTCCGGGCGCTTCCGGCTGCGGTGCCTCGCGGCTCACGGATCGCCCGGTCCATGCCGAGGGTGTAAAAAGGGGACCATGGCCGGACGCTACGGCCGCCCGCGTTCGTTTCTCAGAATGAGGACCGTCGCAGGTCAGGTCTTTCTCCTGCAGTTGGCGATCGTGGTGTTGCTCGTCGCTGCCGCCGTGGCCGCGCTCGTGCTGCAGTCCCGGTCCGACAGCGCACGGGAAGCCCGCAACCGCTCCGTCGCCGTCGCCGAGACCTTCGCGAACGCCCCGGGCATGGAAGCGGCCCTGGAGAGCCCGGACCCCAGCGCGGTGCTCCAGCCGAAGGCCGAGGCTGCCCGGAAGGGATCGGGAGTCGACTTCATCGTCGTACTGAACCTCGACTCGATCCGGTACACCCACCCGTTGCCCGACCGGATCGGAAAGAAGTTCGTCGGCGACGTGCAGCCCGCACTCGAGGGCCGCGTCGTCACCGAGAGGGTCAACGGGACGATCGGCCCTCTCGTGCAGGCCGTGGTGCCCGTCTTCGGCGCGAACGGCAAGGTCATCGGCATGGTGTCCGCGGGAATCACCATCGAGCGGGTGAGTGGCGTCGTCGAGAACCAGTTCCCCCTCCTTTTCGGCTCCGCCGCGGGGATCCTGCTCCTCACCATGGGCGGAACGGCGCTCGTCAGCAGACGGCTCCGGCGCCAGACCCACGGTCTCGGCCCGACCGAGATGACCCGGATGTACGAACACCACGACGCCGTCCTGCACGCCGTGCGGGAGGGCGTACTCATCGTCGGTGGGGACGGCCGGCTCCTGCTGGCCAACGACGAGGCACGACGGCTGCTCGGCCTGCCGGCGCAGGTGGAAGGGCGAGCGGTCACCGATCTGGGTCTCGACCCCCTCACCACCGATCTGCTGGCCTCGGGGCGCATCGCCACGGACGAGGTGCTCTCGGTGGGCAACCGGATTCTCGCGGTCAGCCAGCGCTCCACGGATCAGGACGGCGGCCCGCCGGGCAGCGTGACCACCCTGCGCGACACCACGGAACTGCAGGCACTCACGGGCAAGGCCGACGTGGCGCGGGGCAGGCTGAAACTGCTGTACGACGCCGGTACGGAGATCGGCACAGCCCTCGATGTCGTACGGACGTGCGAGGAACTGGCCGACTTCGCCACTGCCAGGTTCGCCGACTACGCGACCGTCGACGTGGCGGAGACCGTGCTGCGTGGCGAGGAGCCGACGGCGGCGCGTACGGTCGCCGACATGCGGCGCACGGCGCTCAGCGGTACCCGGCACGACACGGGGCTCTATCCGCTCGGGTCGGTCATCCGCTTCATGCCGAGCACCGCCATCGGCGCCGGCCTGCTCAGGGGCGAGGCGGTCATCGATACGAACCTGCCGGCCCTGTCGGGATGGCAGGAGCAGCATCCCGCACGGGCCGAGCGCCTCGTCGAGTGCGGTTTCCACTCGATGATCGCCGTTCCGCTGAGGGCCCGGGGCGTCATCCTCGGTGTGGCCATGTTCTGGCGTGCGCAGAGGCCCGAACGGTTCGAGGACGAGGATCTGTCCGTCGCCGAGGAACTCGTCGCCCGCGCCGCCGTGAGCATCGACAACGCCCGCCGCTACTCACGTGAGCACACCGTGGCGGTCACCCTGCAGCGCAGCCTGCTGCCCCGGGGCCTCCCCGACCAGACCGCCATCGACGCGGCCTACCGGTACCTGCCCGCGCAGGCCGGGGTCGGCGGGCTCGGCGGGGTGGGCGGGGACTGGTTCGACATCATTCCGCTGCCCGGCGCCCGGGTCGCACTCGTCGTCGGCGACGTCGTGGGCCACGGGCTCCACGCGGCCGCCACCATGGGACGGCTGCGCACCGCGGTCCACAACTTCTCCACGCTGGACCTTCCCCCCGACGAACTGCTCTGGCACCTGGACGAGCTGGTGGCCCGGATCGACCAGGACGAGACGGCCGACGGCTCCGCCGGGGGAGTCACCGGGGCCACCTGCCTCTACGCCATCTACGATCCGGTGTCCGGGCGCTGCACCATGGCACGGGCCGGCCACCTCCAGCCGGTGATCGTCCACCCGGACGGCGCCGCCGAGTTCGCCGATGTGCCCGGCGGGCCGCCACTGGGCCTCGGCGGCCTTCCGTTCGAGACACTGGACGTACAGCTGCCGGAGAACAGCCGGCTGGTGCTCTACACCGACGGGCTCGTCGAGGACCGGACCCGGGACATCGACGAAGGACTGGAACTCCTGCGCGGCACCCTCGCCGACTACGCCGGCCGGACACCCGAGGAGACCTGCGAGGCGGTCCTGCGCGTCATGGTTGCCGCACGTGCCCGCGACGACATCGCGCTGCTCGTCGGCCGCGCCCGCCGGCTCGCCGCGCAGGACGTGGCCGACTGGGAGGTGCCGTCCGACCCCGCAGAGGTGTCCCGCGTACGCGCCGAGGTGTCCCGCAAGCTGACGGAGTGGGACCTGGTCGAGGAGGCGTTCACGACCGAGCTGATCCTCAGCGAACTGGTCACCAACTCCATCCGTTACGCCACCGGGCCCATCCGCGTCAGGCTGGTCCGTGACCGCACCCTGATCTGCGAGGTCTCCGACCGCAGCAGCACCTCGCCCCATCTGCGGCAGGCGGCCACCACGGACGAGGGAGGCCGCGGGCTCTTCCTCGTCGCGCAGCTCGCGGAGCGGTGGGGCACGCGCTACACGGACGACGGCGGCAAGGTCATCTGGACGGAGCAGTTGCTGCCGCCCACCGCGCCGCCGGAACACTGAGCGGACCGCGCCGGCGTCAGCTCCGCAGGCAGTGCAGGAACATATGAGGCTCGGGTACCGCCCCGCCGTCGGCCGGCGTGAACACCGTGCGGTCCTCCCACTCAGCCGAGAGCCCCGCGCCGGACGCCAGAGCGGCGAAGGCCTCGGGGGAGAAGCTGCTCACCCGCACCTGCCGGCCCATGAAGACCGTGCTCACCTCCTGCACGTCCAAGGGAACCGTGGCCAGGACCATGCGGCCGCCGTGCCGCAGTGCTCCCGCCAGCCGGTGCACGAGGGCGGTCTGTTCCTCGCGCGACATCTGCAGGAGCGAGAAGTAGACGCAGATGGCATCGAAACTCTCCTTCTCCAGAGGGAGTTCACGAATGTCGGCGCAACGGAAGGATGCCTCGGGCACTTGGCGGGACGCCAGATCGACCATGACCGGCGACACATCGACCCCCAGCACCCGGTGCCCGGCGTCGGCCAGGGTCCGGGCGGTCGGAAGCCCGGTCCCGCTGCCGACGTCCAGGACGGTGCTGCCCGGTGCGAGCTGTCCGAGGAGCCGCGTCAGCGAGTCGCGGTGCGCGGCCGAACCGGCGAACGCACGCTCGTAGTCGGCGCCGATCGCGTCGAACGTCTCTGCCGCAGAGTCGTGGTGAAGGTCCGTCATGACGTGAATCCCTTCGGTGCCGGGTCTACGGGACGAGGGCGACGGCCACGTACAGACCGCTCTCCTCCGGTCGGGGAGCGGGCGTCCCGTGGTACCACTCGGGTGCCGTCACCACTCCGGGTTCGACCACATCGAGGCCCTCGAAGAAGCGCTCGAACTCCGTCCGGGTCCGCAGCGCGAGGCGGATGCCGCCCTTCCCGTACTCCTGCGTGCCCTGCTCGCCGCGCTCGGGGTTCACGTCCGAAGCGCCCTGGGACAGCACCACGAAGCTGCCCGGCGCCAACGAGGCCGTCAGGGTGCGCACGATGGCGTACGGGTCGTCGTCGTCGGGCAGGAAGTGGAGGAGGCCCAGGAGCGAGAGCGCGACGGGGCGGTCGAAGTCCAGGACCTTGCGGGCGGCCTCGATGATCGTGCCCGCCTCGCGCACATCGGCGTGGACGTAGTCCGTCGCCCCCTCCGGACGGCTGATCAGCAGGGCTTCCGCATGCCTCAGGACGATCGGGTCGTTGTCGCAGTAGACGACCCGCGAGGCCGGGTTGATCTCCTGGGCCGTCTGGTGCAGGTTCGGCGCCGTGGGGATCCCCGTACCGATGTCGAGGAACTGGTCGACGCCCTCGCCGGCCAGCCAGGCCGTCGCGCGGTTCATGAACGCGCGGTTCTGGAAGGCGCCGGTCTTCGCCTCGACCGGCAGATGCTCGGCCACCGCCTGGTCCACGGGGTAGTTGTCCTTGCCACCGAGGAGCGCGTCGTAGACACGCGCCGAATGGGGCCTGCTGGTGTCGATCGGGGGCTGAGGCGTCCCAGGCGTCATGGCGAGCTCCGTTGCAGATGGGGTGAACCGCTCCACCTGCGAAGTCTGCCACAACAACTCCACGACGATCAGCGGTTGTTGATGCTGTCCGGAGCGAACACCGGCTCCCGGGAGACGCTCCCGGGAGCCGGCTCGCCCATGGCCGCCGTCAGCCGGCGTTCACCAGACCGTGCGCCGGCACGGTCACCGTACGGGCGCCGGCACGGCCGCCCAGGACGACCTTGCGCAGCGCGCTGTTGTTGCCGAGGTTCGTCTCCTTGAGCCGCTTCTCGGGGTTGGCCAGTACCTGGATGTAGTACGTGCCGTTGGGCAGTCCGGTGATGTCGAACGACTGGCCGGGAAGATCCTGCGTGTAGGTGTCACCGGAGCCTACGTCGAGGACCTCCCGTACGGAGATCGAGTTCTCCTGGCCGCACGCGGTGGACAGATCGGTGTTGTCCGGGTGCCAGTTGGCGTTCTTCACCGTGTAGTCGACGGCGTCCGTGTTGGCCAGGCAGAAGGCCTCCTTGCCGCTTCGGACGGTCTCCTTCTTGTCGGCCTTGAGCAGCCGGTAGCTCGCGAAGTCCGTGAAGTGCCAGTGCTCATGACCCGGGCGGGGGTCCCACTCCATGGTGCCGGTCGGTGTGTAGCCGACCTGCTTGCCCGAGGAGTCGTAGAAGTACTGGTAGGCGTCCATCAGTGCCTTGCCCGGCGCCCGGAAGCCGTCCACCACCAACTGCGCGGGGCCCGCGTTCCACACATTGGCGCTGAACGCCAGGTAGTCCTTGCCCGGGGCGTCCGCGTCGCCCTCGGCGATGGTGATGCCGTACGCGGGCAGCGAACGGAGGTCGGGCTTGGGCACGTCCGGCACCGCGGCCCGGCCGGTCGGCCGCTTCGCGTTGGGGTGGGTGGCGGGCGACTGCCGGGAACCGTCCGTCCGCCCCGGCCCGTCACCTGCCTGCGCGGACCGGAGACTCGCCCGCTTGAGCGCCCAGGGCAGCGCCGCCGGCGCGGGCGCGTAAGGACCGTGGCCCACGTTGTACGAGGGACCCGCGCCGCTGGTGGCCGCGGCGGGCGCGGGCGTGCGCACGGCCGCATGGCCCGAGTGCCCTGCCGCGTGGGAGGCGTGGCCGCCGGCGGACCGGGCGCCCGCGTTCTCCTCCCAGCTGCGCTCGCGCACGGTCACCTTGACCGTCTGCGGCTTGTCGGCGATGCCGAACAGGTCGCGATAGGCCTTGGTCACCGACACCTTCGCGGTGTACTTCCCGGCGGGGAGGACGACCGGCGTCGAGGAGTAGCCCGCGTACGTGTTGGCCGCCCAGCCGTTCTCGACACCCCAGACCGAGCCGAGCGTGAAGGGATTCGCGGGACAGCTCTCGGGATACTTCGACGTGGCCGGTGCGTCGGGGCGGACCCGTCCCGACGCGTTGTTCGGGCAGAACGACTCCGTCTTGTTGACCACGGTCTTCCCCGCGGCGTTCGTGACGGTGACGCGGACGAAGTCCGTCAGCCCCGTGAAGTCCTTCACGAGCCCCTTGGGCAGGGCCCTGGTGCGGGTCTTCTTCCCCTGGCGGATGATCTGCGTGGCGACGACCGGGTCCTGGTAGGACGCGCGGGTCACCTTCAGTTCCAGAGGGGCCTTCGTGGCGGTGAGGTACGTACCGAGATCCAGGTAGACACCGGGTTCCTCCTTCCACGAGTCGAGCGTCACCGACGGCGAAGCAGCGATCAGACCGAGCTCCGGCACGGGCTGTGCCTTCTTGGCGTCCGGTGCCGCGGCGGCGACGCCGGCTATCACGGTGATCGCCGCGGCGGCGGCGACGGAGGGCCGCCACAGCCGGCTGCGGGGGGTTCTGGTGGTCATCGTTCCTCGATTTCCGAGTGCCCGGTGGGCAGTGGAGGATCTTTTCCTGGGAGAGCCGAGGAAGGGCCCCCGAGGTTGTCCGGCGGCGCAGGAGTCACGCATCGTTGGCCGAAAGCCGGTCGTACGGTGTGGAATGAGACGTTGTCCTGCCGTTTATGACTCGAACGCCCAGGACGTGTGTTACGCGGGCGCGGGCCCCGGGGATCGTGCGGGCGGACCGCACACCCGGCCCGGTGCCCGGCGACAGCGCGGGGCATGGAGGTGCCGGTGGTGAGGGGGTGGCGCATGCTGGTGGTGTGACCTGGAGACCCGATGTCGGCCGGGCACCGGGCGGCCCGTCTCTGGTGCTCGCCCAGGCTGTCGTCAGTGCGATCGAGGCCGTCGGCGGGTACGCCGGCGGCATCTACCTGCGCTCCCGCACTCCGGGACTGCTGCTGATGGCGGTCCTCGCCGGGCTTCCTGCCCCCCTGATGCGCCCCTGGTGGCGCATGCATGTGAACCGTCCCTTCCCGGTGGCCGAGGCGTACCGCTCGGGCAGGCCCGTGTACCTCGGCGACGCCGAGGACGCCATGCGGCGCTTTCCGCAGCTCATGGCGGGTCTGCCGTTCCCCTTCGGGTCGCTGTACGTACCCGTCAGGAGCGGGCGCACCATCGTCGGTGTGCTCGTCGTGCTGCGCTACGCCACCCGCGGGGAACCGGTCGGCGGGGCCGACCGCAACAGGCTGCAGGGCATCGCGGAACATCTCGGCGCCGACATCGCGGAGCTGGAGAGGGGCGGGCACCGGGCCGAGTGGGAAGGCGACCCCATGACCGTCCGGCTGCCCGCGGAAACCGCGCAGCCGATGCGGGTCGGCCACTTCGACTGGGACCTGGCTACCGGCGCGGTCACCGCGGACGACGAGGCGTGCCTGATCCTCGGCACCGAGCCCGCGGACCTCCCCCCGCACACCGTGGAAGCGCTGACCGCCCGGCTGCTGCCGGAGGACGTGTGCGGACTGTGGACCCTGGGCAGCCGGGCCGCACGGTCGGCACAGCCGCACGTACGCCGGATGCGGCTGCGCGGCCCCGACGGCCGGTCGCTCCTGCTCGAGCTCTCGGGCCACGGGCCCCGCGCCGGGCAAGCACACCATCTGACCGGTGTCCTGCTCGACCCGGGTGCCGAGCCCGTCGTCCCGGAGGCGGCCGACCGGTTCCCGCGCGGCGTGCTCTCCCACGACCGGCTCGGACGGATCACGTACGTCAACCGGCTCGGGGAGGACATCCTCGGGCACAGTCGGGCGGAGCTGGTCGGCCGGCTCCTGTGGGACGCGTTGCCCTGGCTCGCGCACCCCGCTTACGAGGACCACCACCGGGCGGCCCTCTTCTCCGACGCCCCCGTGCACTTCCGCGCCAAACGCACCCCGACCGAATGGCTGTCCGTGGCGATGTACCCGGGCCGCGACGGGGTCACGGTCACCGTCATCCCCGCGCCGCAGCCCGACTACGCGCCGCACTCCGTCGGCACACCGGGTGCGGGCCTCGGCTCCGCCGCCGACCGCGCAACCGTCCTGTACCGTCCGGTCGCCCTGGCCATCGCGCTGACGGAGGCCGTCACGGCCCGGCAGGTGTCCGCCGTGGTCACGGAGGAACTGCTGCCCGCCTTCGGCGGCAGACAGCTGGCCATCTACCTGCAGAACGAGGGGCGCCTCTACCTGGCATGGGAGACGGGTTTCCCGAAGGGCTTCCTTGACCGCTTCGACGGCGTCGGGCTCGACGCCCACATCCCGGGCGTGGACACGCTCACGACCGGCCGGCCGCTGTTCTTCGAGTCCATGGAGAAGCTGGCGGCCTCCTACCCCGGCATCCCCATGGACACGAGCGTCGGCGCCCGCGCCTTCCTGCCGCTCATCGCCTCCGGGCGGCCGGTCGGTTCGTGCATCCTCGGCTTCGACCAGCCGCGGGGCTTCAGCCCCGAGGAGCGCACCGTGCTCACCGCCCTGGCCGGGCTCATCGCCCAGGCGCTCCAACGGGCCCAGCGCTACGACACCGAGGCCGCCCTGGCGCGCGGACTGCAGGACGCCCTGCTGCCGCACCGGCTGCCCGTGGTCGAAGGCGTCGACACCGTCGGGCGCTACCTCTCCGGCACCCAGGGCATGGAGGTGGGCGGAGACTGGTACGACGTCATCGAGACCGGCAGCGGGCTGGCCCTGGTCATCGGGGACGTACAGGGGCACGGTGTCGCAGCAGCCGCGACCATGGGTCAACTGCGCAGCGCGGTAAGGGCGTTCTCCCTGAGTGGGCACGACCCCCAGGAGATCATGAGCGCCACCAACCGGCTGCTCATCGACCTCGATCCGGGCCAGTTCGCCAGTTGCTGCTACGTCGTCCTCGACCCCGGCACCGGCTTCACCCAGGCCGTACGGGCGGGCCACCCCCAGCCCGTACTGCGCCACCCCGACGGGCGGACCGAGGTCCTGGACCTCCCGGGCGGCGTCGTGCTCGGCGTCGACCCCGAGGCGTCGTATCCGGTGACCGAACTGCACCTCACCCCGGGCGCCGTGCTCGCCCTGTTCACCGACGGACTCGTGGAGAAGTCGGGAGAGGACATCGACGAGGGTATCGAGCGCCTGCGCAGCACCCTCGCCGAGGTGAGCCACGCGCCCCTCGCCGAGATGGCGGACCGGGTCATCGGGCAGGCGATCCAGGACGAGGACCGGCCCGACGACATCGCGCTCCTGCTGGCCGCCTGCGGGGTGTCGCCCGGCTGACCGGGCCGGATAGGTTCGCCCGATGAGTACGGAGCGCGCACGAACCGTGCGGGGCGTGACGACCCCGGGATGTGCCGAATGCGGCGGCACGGTCGCCCCCGACGGCCACTGCTGGGACTGCGGTGCGGCGCAGCCGGCGTTCCGGTCGCACGTGGAGATCACGGCGGACACCGGCGCGGCGGCGGTCAGCGACCGCGGCAGACGGCGCGCGATCAACGCGGACGCCATGGTGCTGACCACGGCCGACCGGTGGACGATCGGGGTGGTCTGCGACGGCGTGTCGATGTCACCGCGCTCCGAGCGGGCCGCGAAGGTCGCGGCCGACGTCGGAGCGAGGTGGCTGACGACGCGTCTGAGCGCCGGAGACCTGCCGGAGACCGCCCTCGACCACGCCGCCGTCCGCGCGGCGCACGCGGTTGCGGCGCTGGCCGTGTCGAGGGACGCCGCTCCGGCCTGCACCTATGTCGCGGGCATCGCCGGCCCGCAGGGCATCTGGAGTTCCTGGATCGGCGACAGCCGCGCCTACTGGCTTCCGGACGAGGGGCCGGGAACGGCGCTGACCGAGGACGACACCGGTGAGCACGAGGCGCTCTCCGCCTGGCTGGGGGCGGATGCGGGGGAACCGGCGCCTCAGGTGCGGAGCTACCGGCCGTCGGTGCCCGGCCGCCTCCTGTTGTGCACCGACGGGCTGTGGCGGTACCTGCCCGACGCCGAGGCGCTGCGGTCGGCGCTGCCCCACCGGCGACGCGGGGCGTCGGCCCGGGGCGACGGCCTGATCGAGGACGCGCGGTCCCTGGTGGACTTCGCCCTCGACGCGGGAGGGCACGACAACGTCACCGCACTGCTGATTCCCGTCGGCACCTGACGCGCCCGTGTCCGTCATACGGACGTGACCCGGGGCGGACCACGGAAGGTACGCGCTCGTGAGGCATCCTCTGCTGGTTGGGTAGAACGGGCCCGGAGCGGCGGACGCACGTCGGTGCGCAGCCGGCACGTGCCTGTGACGGCGAGGGATTTGGAACAAGATGGCAGAGAACTCGGACCTGTTGGCCTTCGTGCGGGCGCGCCTTTCCGAGGAGGAGCGCACCGCGCAGGAAGCCGGCGGTGAGAGCTGGCGGTGCCCTGCGGAGGCACCCGGCGAGGTGCATGACCGCACCAGCGGTATCGCGTTCGTCGTACGGAACCGTGGCTACGACCGGCACATCGCGCTGCAGGACCCCGCGCGCACGCTGCGCCGCATCGAGACGAACAGGGTCCTGCTGGACGAGTACGAGGAGATCGCGTCCATGGACACGGACCGCCCGGGCCAGGACTTCGCCTCCGGCCGTGCCGTGGGGCTGGGTTTCGTCGTCAGACAGATGGCCGCAGAGTACGCGGGGCACCCCGACTACCGGGTGAAGTGGCTGCCCAGGTACTCGCATTGGGGCCCGCCCGCTGCGCCCGGGGCATGACCGCCCGGTGCGCGACCGGTCCGGGCGTCACCGGTCGGGACTGACGACTCGGCCCGGGAACGGCGCCGAATGAGTACGGGGGAGCGGCCGGCCTGAGTACGTTGCCCGATCTCGCGGCGGGCCGCCGCTGATCGAATGGGAACCATGCTCCCCGACGCGCCGCGGCGCCCCCGCATCCAGAACCTGACGAGTGCCGGTACGGCCCTGGCCGTGACCCTGCTCCCGCTGGCTGCCGGCGTGCTGCTGGCCAGGACGATGGCGCTCGATCCGATGACCTCCGTCAACGCGATGGTCACCAGCGGTGGACAGCGGGCCCGCATCGGGCCGGCTGGCTGGGCACTGAACGCTCGAACGCGTGAGCTTCTTTCCAGGCGTAATGGAACTCCTGTCCAGGAAAGCGCTGTCGCTTTCGTTACGCGATGCGTACGTGCCGGGCGGGGGTGCGCGGGGAGCGGAGTGAGGCGTGACGGGGGCGCTGTAATCAGGGAATCGGCCCGCTGAAAGGGTCGGTGCAATGATCAACGGTTGACAGGTATACGACCGACGGGATCGGTGTCGAATGCAGTCGTGTGTGACAGAAATGTCCGTACTTTGTCACACGAACCAGGGCATCTTCCGGCCACAGCGAAAGCGGGACAAAGTTTGCGTTCCCGGCAGTACGCCGGGGCCGAACAACGCCCGGTACTCCGTTCCGGGCCTGCATGATGAGGGGTTCCCATGTCCCGTTCCGCACGACGGATCACCGCCACCGTTCTCGCCTCCGGCGCACTGCTCGCCGCAGCGGCACTCCCTGCCAGCGCCGATGGCCGGGACCACGGCCACAACAGGCCGGCCCAGCGCTCGGCTGTCGTCCTGGGCGAGATCCAGCACGACGCCCCCGGCCGGGACAACGCGTCCAACCGCAGCCTGAACGCGGAGTGGGTCACCGTAACCAATACGGGACGCCGTGCCGTCAACCTCCGTGGCTGGACGCTCACGGACGAGAGCCGCCGCACCTACCGCTTCGACCTCCGCCTGCCCGGCCGCTCCTCCGTCCGGGTCCACACCGGCGTGGGCCGGGACACGAGGCACGACGTGTACCAGGACCGCCGCCAGCAGGTGTGGGACTCCAGGGACACCGCGACCCTGCGCGACAACCGTGGCCACAAGGTCGACTCCAAGTCCTGGGGCCGGCACCACGGTGGCGGTAACAACGGTGGGGGCCACCACAACGGTGGAGGCAACCACAACGGTGGCGGTCACCACAACGGTGGTGGCGGCAACCGCTGATCCGACGGCTTGAAACGCGGCGTACCACGGCTTCGGGGCCGTGGTACGCCGTAGTTCGTTCACCGGCGACAGCAGAGGGCGAGCGGCGTCGGACGGGGGGAGCGGCCCGCATCCGGCGGGTGGCGAGCCGCGCCGGGCGGGGGCTGTGCATCGGGAGGTGACCGGCAATGTCAGGATGGCCCCATGACCATCAAGGCGTATTTCGACATCACCATCGACAACGAGCCCGCCGGGCGGATCGTGTTCAACCTGTTCGACGACGTGGCGCCCAAGACCGCGGAGAACTTCCGCGCCCTGGCCACCGGCGAGAAAGGCTACGGCTACGCCGGTTCGCCGTTCCACCGTGTCATCCCCGACTTCATGCTGCAGGGTGGCGACTTCACCCGGGGCGACGGCACCGGTGGCAAGAGCATCTACGGCGAGAAGTTCGCCGACGAGAACTTCACCCTGAAGCACAACAAGCCGGGTCTGCTCTCGATGGCCAACGCGGGCCCGAACAGCAACGGTTCGCAGTTCTTCATCACCACCGTCCTCACCCCGTGGCTGGACGGCAAGCACGTGGTGTTCGGTGAGGTCGCCGACGAGCCCAGCATGGAGCTGGTCCGCAAGATCGAGTCCTACGGCTCGTCGTCCGGCCGGACCAAGGCCCAGATCGCGGTCTCCGCGTCCGGGGTCCTCTGACACTCGCAACGGGGCTCCCGGCCGCGCCTCCCGCGGGCCGGGGCCCCGCACGCATCCGGTGACGACGGGGCGTCCGCCGTGTCGGCCCGATCGCGGGCCCGCGGAACCGTAGCGTGGCGCGGGCAACCGCCGACGCGTGCGGTTCCGGACCGGAGTGGCGCCATGTGCTGGAGTGCGACCGCCGATCTCGTCGCGGGCGCGGGAGTCGCCGCGATCGGGGTGGCCTGCGTCGCGCGACCGCTACGGGCCCGCGACCTGCCGCTCGCCTCGCTGCCGCTGCTGCTCGGGGCGCACCAGATCGTCGAATCGGTCATCTGGCGTTCCGGAGGCGGCAGCGGGACCGCCACCCTCGTCTGGGCCGTCATCGCGCTTCCCCTGCTGGCACTCTGGGTGCCGCTGGGAGTGCTGTGCGCGGCGCCGCCCACGCCACGTCGCCGTCTCCCGGTTCCCCTCGCGGCCGGCATCGTGACCGCCGCGGCCCTGTCGTACAGCCTGACCACTCGCCCCGTCGCCGCCGACATCCGCGGCCACACGCTCGGCTACGTCCTCGACCTGGCCCTGCCGGAACTGCTCGTGGCGGGATACCTGCTCGCCACCGTCGGGTCCCTGCTGCTCTCGGGTGACCGGTGGCTCGTGCTGCTGGGCGTCCTGGTCGCCGTGGGTGCGGCGGTCTGCGTCGCGCTGTGGCAGACGGAATTCATCTCCACCTGGTGCGCCCTCGCGGCGGTGTGCTCGGTCGTGCTTCTCGGATGGGCACGGCGGCGCCCGGCCGCCGGGGGCTGATACCGCGCCGCCGCGCCCCGGAAGGCGTCCTGGTGCGAGGGGTGCCAGGGTGGAGACGGCCCCCGTACACCGTGGACGGGAGACGGAAGGAGCACAAGGTGCGCATCGATCTTGCCGGCAGGACCGCGGTCGTCACCGGCTCCTCACAGGGCATCGGTCTCGCCATCGCCACCGGGCTCGCCGACGCGGGGGCGCGCGTCGTCCTCACCGGTCGTGGCCTGAACCGTCTGGAGACGGCGGCGGACGTCCTGCGCGGCACCGTGCCGGACGCGACGGTCCTCACGCTCGCCTGCGACCTGACCACCGAGCAGGGAGCGGCCGAACTCCACGAGGCCGTGCCGGCCGCCGACATCCTCGTCAACAACCTCGGCATCTTCGGTGCCAGGCCGTCCCTGGAGATCACCGACGAGGAGTGGCGCACCTACTTCGACACCAATGTCCTCAGCGCCGTACGGCTGATCCGCAGTTATCTGCCCGGAATGGTCGAGCGGGGCTGGGGGCGGGTGCAGAACATCGCGAGCGATTCCGCCGTCGTGATCCCCGCGGAGATGATGCATTACGGGATGACGAAGACCGCGCTGCTGGCGGTCTCCCGGGGCTTCGCCAAGGAGGCCGCGGGCACCGGGGTGACCGTGAACTCGGTGATCGCCGGCCCGACGCACACCGGTGGGGTCGAGGACTTCGTCTACGAACTGGTGGACAGGGACCTGTCGTGGGACGAGGCCCAGCGCGAGTTCATGCGGCTGCACCGCCCGCAGTCCCTGCTGCAGCGGCTGATCGAGCCGGAGGAGATCGCGCACATGGTCGTCTACCTCAGCTCCCCGCAGGCATCGGCCACCACGGGTGCCGCGGTGCGGGTCGACGGCGGCTACATCGACTCGATCGTGCCCTGAGCCCCTGTGCTGGCATGATCAAGGGCATGAACGAGAGCATCATCGCCGCGTGTGACGGGGCATCCAAAGGAAATCCGGGACCGGCCGCCTGGGCATGGGTCGTGGCGGATTCCGAGGGCAGCCCGCGGAGGTGGGAGGCCGGTCCGCTGGGTACCGCCACCAACAACGTCGCGGAGCTCACCGCACTGCGGGAGCTGTTGAGGTCCACCGATCCGGCCGTGCCGGTCGAGGTGCGCATGGACTCCCAGTACGCGATGAACGCGGTGACCAAGTGGCTGCCGGGCTGGAAGCGCAACGGCTGGAAGACATCGGCGGGCAAGCCGGTCGCCAACCGCGAGCTGGTGGTCGGCATCGACGCGCTGCTCGGTGGCCGGAGTGTGAGCTTTCGCTACGTGCCCGCGCATCAGGTGAACGGTGATCTGCTCAACGCGCTCGCCGATCAGGCCGCGAGCGAGGCCGCTGTATCGCAGCAGCCTGCGGGAACAGCGCACGGTTCCGCCGGACTGCCGGTGCCGGCTCCGGCCCGCTCGACGAAGGGCCGGACCTCGGGTGCGGGCACCGAGGGAGCTTCCTCACGTCCCTCCGCGACGATCCGGGCGAAGTTCTCGGGCCGCTGCCACTGCGGAAAGCCGTATGCGGCGAAGGACTTGATCGCGAAGAACCCGAGGGGCTGGGGCCACCCGGAATGCCGGACGCCTGTCGCCTGAGCGGTTCAGACGTCGGCCCAGACGAGCCGACTGGACAGGCTGGTGCGCGTTCCCCATCGTGTCGCCAGCGCGTCCACGAGCATCAGCCCCCGGCCGTCCTCGGCGAGGGAGTCGATATCCGTGATGTCGGGGCCGTCGACGGCCCCGGCAAGGTCCCCGTGGTCCGCGTCGGCCCGGCCTCCTGGGCCATGGGGTCCGTCCCCGGGCGAGCGCGACAGCTCGGGGCGGCGCGGCGTCGGGCCGTGGGAGCCGTGCGAAGCCGACTTCGCGTCCATGGGCCGCGTCGGAGCCGGCACACGGGCCCGGCCGCGGTTCCACACGCAGATCCGCACCCCGCCGGGGGAACGCAGGAGCCTGCAGCGGACCCGTCGGCCCGAGGTGTGCTGCACCGCGTTCGCGACCAGCTCGGTCACGACCAGGGCGGCTGCTTCGACCCGGTCGTCAGGCTCTCCCCACTCCCGCATCGCCTCCTGGACACGGTGGCGCGCCTGAGGTACCCCCTCGGGAAGACGGGGGATCCACCAGCTCTGTGCGCTCCTCCCGCTCGGGTCCTCCGGAGCGAGGCGCGAGCGGGTGTCTATTTCCGGCATGTATGTACTCTCGGCGCAAAGTGCATACTTTGCAAGTGACAGAATGTTCGGGTTTCTCTGTTTCGGAGCCCTCGCGAGGAAGGCGGGCGCATGAGGCCCCGATCCGGTCCCACGGTCGAGCACCGTGTCCTCGCGGCACGCCTGCGGATACTGCGGGAACGCGCGGGCGTCAGCCTGCAGGCGGCCGCCCGGGCCCTCGACGCGCATCCGGCCACGGTGCGCCGCATCGAACGCGCCGAGACCGGGCTGGACGCCCGCCAGGTCCGGGCCCTGCTGGACCGCTACGAGGTTCCCGAGGCGGAGGCGGAATCGATCATCACGGGCCTGGGGGCCGCGAACCTGCCCGGATGGTGGCACCGCTGGCGGGACGCGATGGAGCCGTGGCGGCAGGAGGTCATCGGCCTCGAGTCCTCGGCCTCACTCGTCCGGACCTGGCATCCCGCGCTGGTCCCCGAACTGCTGCGCACTCCGGCCTACGCGGCTGCCCTGGACCGGACCCTGTACCCCGCAGACACCGGGGCGCGGCGCACCCGGCGCCTCGAACTGCTGGAGGAGCGCCAGCGGCGCCTGGAGGGCCGCGGCGCGGCCCTGTGGGCCCTGATCCCGGCCGCGGCGCTGTATACCCGGGTGGGCGGTCCCGAGGTGATGACCGAGCAGTGGGCGGTACTCGCCGAAGCAGCACACCGGCCGCACCTCACCGTGCAGGTGATGCCCCTCGACTCCCCGCCGCACCCCATGACCGCCGTCCCGCCGCTGCACCTCCTGCGGGTGTCCGCTCCCGAGATCGGCGACCGGGCGATTCTCGAGGCCCCGGGGGGCCGGGTGGACATCATCGACGAGCCGGGTGCGGTGACGGACTTCCGCATCAGGCTGGACGCCGCCTGCGCGGCGGCTCCACACCCGGGAACCCCCCTGCCGGCGGTCCGATGAGGGCGGCCGGGCCGGCGCGCAGGGTCTCCTCTGGTTTCGGACCCCCCGATGCCGGTCACCCGCGCTGTGCGGGCCCGCCACTGTCCGGCACAACCTCTTAGGACGATCCGTAACAGAGGAGAAGAACTCATGGACGATTGGCCCATGAATGAGACAGGCAAGCTGTGCGCCCCGGAACGACGCACCCGCACTCGGGCCGGGAGCGGGCTCGCCGGATCCGAAGGCTCCGGCCTTCGGACGGGTGGACGATAGGTCATGGACACCTCCGTCTGGCTCGTTCTCGGCGGGCTCGTCGCCCTGCTCGCGGCGGGCGTCGCCGCCGTTCTCCTGGTACGGGTGTTCCGGGCCAGGAAGCTGCTCCTCGATGCGGGAATCCCGCTGCGCAACAAGGCGCTGATGTGGGCCGCGGTGATCTACACGGTGTCGCCCGTAGACCTGCTGCCGGATCCCGTGTACCTCGACGACATCGGCTTCCTGCTGCTGGCCCTGCGTTCACTGCACACCGCCGCGAACGCCGCCGGGCTGGGGACGCGGAGCGGAAAACGGGCCGGTGAAGCGGCAACCTTTCGGCGTCCGGGAGCAACTGACGTGACGTAAGCCATCCCCGGCCAGAAGGTGCGTACCGTGGACCCTCTGCTCCCCCACCCCGATCCCCGCTCCCACCGCAGGCGACGCCGGATCACCCGTAACCGGGCACTGCTCGGCTCGCTGACGGCAGGCCTGCTCGCCGCTGCCGGACTGGTCGCCCTCGGCCCCACCTCGCACGCCGCCGCCGCCCGGCAGGCCGAGGCACTCGACCGCGGCGTCGTCAGCGTGCACACCGACAGCGGCAACCTCATCAGCTGGCGCTGGCTGGGCACCGACCCCGACGGCGTGTCCTTCAACGTCTACCGGGCCGGAACGAAGGTCAACGCCTCGCCCGTCACCGCCTCGACCAACTACTTCCACTCGGGCGCACCCGCCACCGCCGACTACACGGTGCGGGCAGTCGTCAACGGGACGGAGCAGGGCGACTCGGTCAACGCGATCCAGTTCCGCGCCGGGTACAAGGACGTGCCCATCAGCCCGCCCGCGGGCGGCACGACACCCGACGGGGTCGCCTACACCTACGAGGCCAACGACGCGTCCGTCGGTGACCTGGACGGCGACGGCGCCCTCGACTTCGTACTGAAATGGCAGCCCACCAACGCCAAGGACAACTCGCAGTCCGGCTATACGGGCAACACGATCATCGACGGGATCCGGCTCGACGGCACCCGGCTCTGGCGCGTCGACCTCGGACGCAACATCCGCTCCGGCGCGCACTACACCCAGTTCCAGGTGTACGACTACGACGGCGACGGCCAGGCCGAAGTGGCGACGAAGACGGCCGACGGCAGCGTCGACGGAACCGGCAAGGTGATCGGCAGCTCCTCCGCCGACTACCGCAACTCCTCCGGATACGTCCTGTCCGGACCCGAGTTCCTGACGATGTTCAACGGCAGGACCGGCGCTGCCATGGGCACCGTCGACTACGTTCCCGCACGCGGCACGGTGTCCTCCTGGGGTGACTCGTACGGCAACCGGGTCGACCGCTTCCTCGCCGGCACCGCTTACCTGGACGGGGCCAGACCCTCCCTGATCATGGCGCGCGGCTACTACACGCGCAGCGTCATCGCCGCCTGGGACTGGCGGGGCGGCGCCTTCACCCGGCGCTGGACCTTCGACACCAACAGCTCGACCAACGTGGGCAAGGGGTACGACGGTCAGGGCAACCACCAGTTGTCGGTCGCCGACGTCGATGCCGACGGCAAGGACGAAATCGTGTACGGGGCCATGGCCGTGGACGACAACGGGAGCGGCCTGTGGACGACGAAGAACGGCCACGGCGACGCCATGCACGTAGGCGACCTCGACCCCTCCCGGGCGGGACTGGAGGAGTTCAAGGTCGACGAGGACAGCTCGAAGCCGTCCTCATGGATGGCGGAGGCGAAGACGGGCAAGATCCTCTGGTCCACCCCGGCGAGCGGCGACAACGGCCGCGGGGTGTCCGGTGACATCTGGTCAGGCAGCCCCGGCGCCGAGTCCTGGTCCTCCGCCGTCTCCGGGGTGCGCAACCCGCAGGGCACCGTGGTCACCAGCCGGAAGCCGTCCAGCTCGAACTTCCTGTCCTGGTGGGACGGCGACACGACCCGAGAACTCCTCGACGGCACCCACATCGACAAGTACGGCACCTCGGCCGACACACGCCAGCTGACCGGTGCCTCGGTCCACAGCAACAACGGCACCAAGGCCACGCCGACGATCTCCGGCGACATCTTCGGCGACTGGCGCGAGGAAGTCGTCTGGCCGACGACCAACAACACGGCGCTGCGGATCTACTCGACGCCGTACGAGACCGGCACCAGGATCACCACGCTGCTCCACGACACCATGTACCGCACCGCGCTGGCCTGGCAGAACACCGCGTACAACCAGCCGCCGCACCCCAGCTTCGCCATCGGCAGCGGCATGGCCACCGCACCGCGGCCGACGATCACCACACCCTAGCCGGGGAATCGTCGGACTGCCGCTCACGAATCGGCGACTGCGAGTGATCCACTTGCAGTCGCCGTTTCGATGGCTGGACGCCTCTGGGGAGGACTCCCGGGGAGATCTGATGGGAGCCGATGCAACTCCATGTCCGCCCGGCATCTCCGGATCATCCGTACACAGACCTGATCCAGTGAGCCGTCGCTGAGTCCTCTCGCGAGGCCGGACACACGAGCAGTGAGGCGGAGACGAGGGCGTCTCGTAGCTGCTCGGCCACGTCGCACAATGCGCACCACCTGCCGCGGCCGCCCCGTCAAGATCCGCATCGCGCGGAATTGACGAGCAGTCCCACGTCCAGCAGTGGAAGATGTCCCTCGGCCGGCACACGTGGGAGCACCCCGGAGAAGAGCAGGTCAAAGCCAGCCTGTTCGCCCGGCGCAGCGCCCGGATCAAGAAGACTTGCCCACCAAGGAGTCCCGCATGAGCGACGGCATCGATCTTGCCGCCCTGAACTCGGCAACCAAGTACCCGTCCATCCCGACCTATCACGTGCTCGGTGAGCGTGGCGCTCTCACCGAAGACGCCACCCCGTTCGTCGGCGATGTGGTTCTCACGGAAAAGGTCGACGGA
This sequence comes from Streptomyces sp. NBC_00887, assembly GCF_045207585.1. NCBI lineage: Bacteria > Bacillati > Actinomycetota > Actinomycetes > Kitasatosporales > Streptomycetaceae > Streptomyces > Streptomyces sp. NBC_00887. Next base: position 708,034 of record NZ_CP108788.1, on the reverse strand, counting down.
ACGAACGCGCGCATCATCCAACTTCCAGGCGCGGACTGGTTCATCGGAAGCCGCGAGGAGCTTCTTGCCGCCCGGGGCGACCGGGTGACCAACCCGGCGCTGGGGATCGTCGGGGCGTTGCGCACCGTCGCCGAAGGCCTCGCCGCGAGGGACGGCATCAACGTCTTCTACCTGGAGGTGTACGGGGCGAAGGTGGGTGCTGCGGCGAAGCAGTACACCGGGACAGGGCAGGTCGGGTACCGGTTGTTCGACGTGGCGACGGTGCCGCTGGAGGTTCTGGGCTGGCCGGTCGAGCGCATATCCGCATGGCGCGAGGGGGGTGGGCAATCGTTCCTCACCGAGGACGCCTTGACTCTCGCCGCCGACATGGAAGGCATCCCGCTCACCCCCCGCCTCGACGTCATGGCGCCGGAAAGCCTGCCGACCAGTGTCGACGGGATGAGCGCCTGGCTCAACGCCAGTTGGCCGCAGACGCTGGTAGCGCTGGACAGCCAGGCTACGGGCCGTGCGGAAGGCGTGGTGCTCCGTACCGCCGACCGCTCGGTGATCGCGAAGGCGCGGTTCGAGGACTACGCGCGGACCCTGAAGCGCCGTACCCGGATGGCCCGTACTCTCTGACCGTCATGCCCCACTGCCCTGCTGGGCATCGGCGTGTCCGGGCGACCGAACAGGCGCGTTCTCGCCGGGAGCGAGCTTCACCGCGGCGATCTGGTCCTCGTCGACACCGAGTTCGGCGGCCTGCCTGTCTTCGTGTAGGTCCTCCTCGTTGCCGCGTTCATCGGGCTCTGGGTCGCCACCGCAGGGCAGCGCGCGAAGGAGCGGGCTGCCGAACAGCCCCGCCCGGACAGACCGTGGCGCAACGCGACACCGACGAGACGTAGGGGGCACGTCCATGGAGAACGAGCGGCCCCCCGCAGCCCGTCAGCAGCACACCCATGCAATCCGCTCAGGGGACGGCGGCTGCAGGGGTGTTCCTCGCAGTCGCCGAATCCATGCTCGTGACAGTAAATCGAAGCGCTGGTCCCGCCTTCACCGGCTAGAGTGAGGCCACAACTTCAAGCACCTCCCGGTGTGCAGGCCGCGGTTACTTCTTTTGGGTAGAACCACTTCGGTGGGCGGGGATCGAACCCCGCAGAGCCGCAGCCGTCTTGATCTCGGGACGCACAGCGTCGGGGGTGCCCGGTGCGCAGGCAGGGGATACTTCCACTCTTAATGGGGCGGTCGCGGGTTCGAATCCCGTCGGAGGCTCACGGCTTCCGTAGCTCAGTGGTAGAGCACCTTGTTCCCCAGCCGATTTGATCTCGGGCACCCCAAACGCTGCGATCCCCTCCATGTGAGGGGGTCAGCCGGCCGCCGAAGGCATTGCCTACGGGCAGCTCTCCTCGTACTTCACCGCGGTGAACTCGACGGGCTGACCGTTCAGGGCCGCTCCCGGGGCCGGCGACTGGGTGCACACCTGCCAGTTGCTCTCCAGTAGGACCATGCGGTCCTGCGCCGCGTCCGTCGTTGTGATCGACGTACCCGAGTCCAGAGCGCCACGAGCTGCCTTGACGGACTTGCCGACCAGGTTCGGCATCTTCCCGTCGGCCACCTCAGGCGCCTCGGCGTCGTCGGCGGGGCAGGTCTCCTCGAGCTTCACCGCACCGAAGTCCAACTCGATGTCGGTGGACACCGTCTTCCCCGCCTTGACGCTCTGGGAGCAGACCTTCCAGTTCCGGTCGAGTGCCTGCAGCCTGTCGCGGCCCGCACTGTCGTGGGACGTCAGCAGGGGGAAACCCTCGGCCTGGGCTTTGTCCTGCGCCGACTGCAGGCCCATTCCGACGAAGTTCGGCACGACCTTGGACGCGGGCGGCTTGTCCGCCTTCTCGGACGGCGGTGCAGCAGGGGCGTCGGTGGAGGACTCGGAGGCGGCAGGCGCTGGGGGCTTCGGATCCGTAGTGGCAGGGTCGCAGCCGACCAACGTCACGGCCGCGAGACAAGCGAGGGCAGCGGTGAGTGCGCGGGTGTTCAAGTCGTCCCCCAAGGGTGGTTCGTGGAGGCATGACCGTAGCGGTGCGGTATGCGACAAGGGGGCGGGATATTTCGGTAGTGACGGAGTTGTGACCGAATGGCCGGTAGGGGTGAGGTCCCGTCCGTCAGTTGTCAGGCCGTGGTCGTTCCATGTCGCGGGGCGCCACTCAGGCGGCGAGGTGCCCCCACGCGATGAAGGCCGCGAGCAGGAGATAGACCGAGTTCACCATCACGAGCTTGAACTGGCCGAGGCGGCCATGGGTGACCATCGCGCCGACCATCAGAAGGATCCAGCACAGTGCGGTCACCGGCACCATGACCGGTGCGATGTCCAGAGCACGGCCGGAAGAATCAGGCCCACCGCGGCGAGCAGTTCGAGGATCCCGGGAGTCTTCAAGAAACCGGCGCCGACGTCTCTGGTCCACTCGCCGCCGTGCTGCGCGGCCAACTTCTCCTTGAGGACCAACGTCTTGGTGATGCCGCCGAGCAGGGCAACGGCGGCCAGCAGTCCGGCAGCGATCCACAGTGCGAGGTCCACGAGGTACTCCTTGTACGGGGTGATCGTCCGGTTCGGGGTTCGGTGGTGCGGGTGTCCAGGGCCGGGGAGATGCGGGCAGTGGCGCGCCCGTCAGAGGGGCGGAGTCCACGTACCGGATCTCGTAAACGCGTTCGCTGAACCTCCAGCCGTCCGAGGTGCGCTGGTAGCGGTCGTGGTACAGGGCGTAGTTCAGGTGCGAAGCGCCATCGCGCATCTGCCCGAACTCCTGGATGCAGGCGCGACCGGTCGCGGTGTCACCGTCCAGCCGGATGACGCCCGGGTGAACGTTCTGTACGAAGAACTCCCAGAGTCCTTGCCCCCACTCGACTCCGGCGCGGATCTGCTCCCGGCCGGCGAACTCCTTTTCGATGTGCGGCCATCGCATGACGCCGCGAGGTGTGAACAGCAGTGCAACGTGGTCGAAGTGACGCATCATCACCGCGTCGGTGAGCTCGGCGCGCAGCGCCTCGATCTCGACGCGATCGGCGATCAACTGCATATCGCACATCGGTTTCCCCTGCCTCATCGATGCGTACGGAAGGCATGTGCCGTCTGTCCGGTGGCGGTGTACTCAGCATCGATGCAGGTCAGCGGTGGATCAATGTAAAGTTCGCGCAGAGATTCATAACAGGGGGGTTATCCATGGAGCTGCGCGACATCGAGATCTTCCTGGCGTTGGCCGAGGAACTGCACTTCGGCCGCACCGCCGAACGGCTCCACGTGTCCCAGGCCCGCGTCAGTCAGGCCATCGGCAGACAGGAACGACGCCTCGGTGTGACCCTGTTCGATCGCACCAGTCGGCGCGTGAGCCTGACTCCCGTCGGCCGACGCCTCCGTGAAGACCTCCAGCAGGCCTTCGACCTCCTCCAGGCGGGACTGGCCCGCGCCGAAGCGGCCTCCCTGGGTGCCGGCCACACCCTGAGGCTGGGTGTCTTCGGCCATGCCGGACACGAACTACGCCCGCTCATCGACGCGTTCTTCGCTCGCACGCCGTTCGGTTTTCCCTGCGCGATGGAACTTGCCGGCCAGTGGGAGGCTCTCGTGCCGGCCCGGGGGTTCTGGCAGGGCATGTCGAGTCGAAGCGGATTCCCGGCCTTGTCGCGCTGATCAGCCGTGGTGGCCAGACGCAAGTCGAAGCGATCGGGACGGTGCGTCATGACGGCTCCGGTCGTGCATTGCTATGGCAGACAGCAACGATGATGCACCACAATCGCGTACATGAGTGTTGAGCTTGTAGTTGCGTTGTCGTCCGCCCTCGTCGCGCTCTCAACGGCCGGAATGAGTGCATGGTGGGCAAGGCGACAATCCCTGCTGGCGGCAGAACTTGACCAGCAGTCAGCGGAGCGGCTGCGGCAGGCGAATCGACTGGACGCGATGAGTCGATATCGCGATCCGCTCCTATGGTCAGCCTTTGACCTGCAGACCCGTATCTATAACCTGGCGGGCGGTGCATCACCAACCGGAATCCGATTCCTCGCCCAATTCCACGAGGGTGGTTCACCCCGGCAGCGTCGATATTCCCTCTACAGCACGCTGCACAGAGTGGCTGAGTACATGGGTTGGGTAGAGATCATGCGCACGCACATTCAGTTCCTGGACCTTGGGACCCATGAAGACAATCGCGTCATCATGAACCATATCTTCACCATCTCATCCGTTTTCACCTCGGGCGACTACGAAGATGAGCACCTGCGAATATTCCGCAGCGATCAACGAGCGCTCGGTGAACTGATGATTCGCCGTGAAGGTGACGCTGTCGATTGCATCGGATATGCCGAGTTCTGCGCCCGAATGGAGCAAGATGATACGTTCCAAGCCTGGTTCGAAGAACTTTCCCAGAGCTTGCAGGAACTCGCGGGCCACGATGGGCCATTGCCGCGACTCCTGGATCTGCGCGATGCCCTGCTGGCATTGATCAACCACTTGGATCCGAAGCACGAGCGCTTCCCCGCGAGATTCAAGAGCTCGCTTCCACCAGATGTCCAGGCCCGAGCCGACTCCCGCAGCGGCACCGGTGACTCGTAGGACACCTTCTTCTCCCAGCCGTTGCCCTGCGCCCTTCGGTTGCTGTGCCGAAGTTGCCCTGGGCCAGGGCCCCAGCAGAGTCGTGCGCGGCCTTGCACGACGGCGTCCCCGTCCTTCTCCAGGCCGGTGGTGAGCCCAGGTGCTCAGGTTTCCCCATCATCAAGCCGGTGATCTGCCTTACGTCCGGTGGTGCCGGGGCGACACCACGGATGCGGCGGCGGCGCCTCGGCCGCAGGCAGTCGCTGCTTCTCTGGTAGCCGGAGAGTTCTCCTTGGCAGAAGTCGACCGCGCGCTCGTGAGCGGTCCACGCCCCGCACCCGTCACCGTCGCAGCTCGGACCAAGTCGGCCTCCTCGTCCAGCCGTGCGTGGAGGACGTCACAAGGTCTTGGCTCGTGGCGCAATCCTGGACGATGGGCCACGCCCGGTCGCCTGATTTTCATACTGTGGTCCGGACCCGGCCGGGCTGATGGGGGTTCGTGAGCGTCACCAGGTCCGCTCTTCGTTTCTTCACGCGGTTGCTCGATCATCGACGGGTCGGGCCACCCGCTCGTGGAGTGTACGGGCGGTGTCGGGGCTCGTGCCATGTCGCGTGGCGCAGGCCACCCTCCCGGTCCTCCCCACTGAAAGGTTGCGGCGCGTCTGTTGCTTCGGATCGTCCAGCACCCTTGGCGGCTTCCAGGGCGTAGGACGCCCGGTCAGGTGCCCGTCACCGGGTCGCGCCGCGTGAGGCAGTAGACGCCGCCCGCAGGGTCCCGCAGCACCGTCCACGCGGGGCCCTGGCGGACGAGCGTGGCGCCGCACCGCTCGTGCCAGGCCTGCCCCCCGTCGAGGTCCGGGCACGCGATGTCCAGGTGCGCCGAGGCAGGGCGGGCCTCGTCCAGGCGCTGGATCAGCAGGTGCACCGGCAGGTCCAGGTGCGGACGCAGCACATGGAACTCCTCGTGATCACCGGGAGTTGACTCCCATCCCGTCAGAGCCGCCCAGAAGGCGACCTCCGAGTCGAACGCGGCCGGTGCGACATCGAGGCAGAGCTGGTCCAGCCGGCTCTCGGGAACCCCGCGGGCCGCGAGGACCGGCGGGCGGACCTTCTGTCCGCGCCAGGGGACGAGACAGAACCGCTGACCGCCGGGGGAGCGCAGCACGGTCAGTTCCGGCTTCCGTGCCTCCACCACTGCTCCGAGCTCGGTGGCCCGCGCGGCGAACGCCGGCATGTCCTCGACCGCCAGATCCGGATGGGCCCCGCCCGCCCCGCCGACGGCTTGCACCGCCAGGCATGCGTCGGCCTCGTCGGGGAGCAGTGTGATGAACTCGGCCCGCTCGCCCTGCGGCACGGACTCGTGCGTCCCCGTGACCTCGGTCCAGAATGCGCGTGCGCGGCCGGCGGCGGCTGTCGGGCGGTCGATGAGGGCGTACGTCCAGAGGATCACGTCGCTCCTTCGCGAGGTCGAGTTCAGGGCAGGTGCTGTCATCGTGCCAGGGGGCCCGCCCCGCCGGGTCGTTCACCACCCGTTCACCGGTGGGAGTCCGCGCAGGGCTTTCCCCCGGGCATTGCGGGGACCTACGCTCGGCCGCGCAACGATCAACGGGGACGTCGGGGAACGGCGTCCGACAACGTTGTCCAACCTGCGGAAGGTACGACATGCCCCCCAGACCGCCCACGGCCAGGCGCTTCGGTGCGCGAGCCGCCGCGATCGTCATCACCGGCGCGCTGGCCGCTGCCGTCATGCCGCCGGCCGCCCAGGCCGACGCGCTCGTCACCCGACCCACCGCCTATGTGGACCCGCTGATCGGCAGTGCGAACGGCGGCAACACCTTCCCGGGCGCCACCCTCCCGTACGGCATGATCGCCTGGTCCCCGACCAGTACGACCGGCGACCAGACCAGCACCGGAGCGGCGAACGGTTACGAGTACGGGGCCACCCGCCTGCGCGGACTGAGCCTCACCCATGTCAACGGTGCCGGGTGCAATCCGGGCGCCGCGGGCGATGTGCCGATCATGCCGTTCGTCGGAGACGTCACCACGTCGCCGTCCGCCGATACGAAGGACGCCGTGTACGCGGCGAACTTCGCGCACGACAACGAGCGTGCGGTGCCCGGCCGTTACACCCTCGGCCTGGACTCCGGCGCTTCGGCCGACCTCGCGGTGAGCAAGCGCGCGGGCGTGGCCGACTTCAGCTTCCCGGCCGGCAAGCCCGCCAATCTGCTCTTCCGGGTGTCCAACTCCCTCAACGGCAGCGAGGACGCCGAGGTCGAGATCGACACCGCACACCGAAAGGTGACCGGTTCGGTGCTGACCGGGGCGTTCTGCGGACGGCGCGCCAATGGTGGCACCAACAACCGCAAGAGCTACTACCGGCTCTACTTCAGCGCCTCCTTCGACCGGGACTTCGCCTCCACCGGTACCTGGAAGGACGGCACCCTCGCACCCGGTTCGACCACCGCGAGCGGCGGCGAGGGGTACGCCACCGGGGCCGACCGGGCAGGACGCGGGTCCGGCGGATGGGTCGGCTTCGACACCACCGCCGATGACGACGTCCGCATGCGGATCGGGATCTCCTACGTCAGCCAGGCCGGAGCGGAGGCCAACCTCCGCAAGGAGATTGCGCCGAAGTCAGGCGTGGACGACGTCGCCCGGGCCGGATCCCGTGCCTGGGACCAGGAACTGAGCTCCGTACGCACGGGCGGCGGGACCGACGCGCAGCGCACCACCTTCTACACCGCGCTGTACCACTCGCTGATGCAGCCCAACCTGATCAGCGACACCGACGGCCGCTACCCGGGCATGGACGGGAAACCGCACCGTGTGACGCGCGGGCAGGGGGCGCAGTACAGCAACTTCTCCGGCTGGGACCAGTACCGCGCCCAGATCCAGCTCCTCGCCCTCCTCAAGCCGAGGATCGCGGGCGACTTCGCCCAGTCCCTGTACAACTTCGCCCGGCAGAACGGCGGGGTGTGGGACCGCTGGGTGCACGTCAACGGTGCCACGCACGTGATGACGGGCGATCCCACGGCGGCCACCCTCGCCACGTTCTACGCGATGGGCGTACGCAACTTCGACTACGAGGGCGCCTTCGAGTCCCTGGCCCGACAGGCCACGGTGCCCCACCCCGACGGCCTCTCGGACGCCGGGTGCCCCGGCCAGTGCACCGGCCAGCGGCCCAACCTCGCCCAGTACCTGGAGTCCCACTACGCACCTCAGGACGTCTGCCACTGCTGGGGCGGCGCCGCCGAGACGCTGGAGGACGCGGTCGCCGACGCAGCACTGGGCCGCTGGGCCCGGCTGCTGGGGCGTGACGAGGAGGCCGACGCCTTCGACGCGCGCGGCCGTTGGTGGCGCAACGTGTTCAACCCCGAGGCCGGCGACGGCGCGGGGACGACCGGCTACATCCAGGCACGCAACCTCGACGGCTCCTGGGTGACCCCCTTCAGCCCCGGCAGCGACCGCGGCTTCGCCCAGGGCACCAGTGCCACGTACACCTGGATGGTCCCGCAGGACGTCCAGGGGCTGGCGGACGCGATGGGCGGCCGGGACACCGCGGCCAAGAGGCTGGACGCCTTCTTCCACAAGGCGGACGGCTCCTGGTCGGTGAAGGGCGGCGACGCGCTGCGCTACGACCCGACCAACGAACCCGGCATCCACGCCCCTTGGCTCTACAACGCCCTGGGGAAGCCGTGGAAGACCCAGGAGACCGTGCGGGAGATCGTGAACACGGTGTACGGGACCGGTCCGCGCGGTCTGCCGGGCAATGACGATCTCGGCACCATGTCCGCCTGGTACGTCTTCTCGGCCCTCGGCATGTACCCGCAGACGCCGGGCAGCGCCACGATGCTCCTGGGCGCCCCGCTCTTCCCGGCCGCGGTGATCGACCGGCCGCAGGGCAAGGGCATCACGATCAGTGCCCCGGCCGCCGATACGACACATCCGTACATCGACGCCGTCGAGGTCGACGGCCGCCCGAGCGACCGGTCGTGGACCGACGCGCGCCTGGTCACCCGGGGCGGTTCGCTGGACTACAGGCTCGCCGACCGGCCGAACACCGGATGGGCCACCGGACCTGCGGGTCTGCCGCAGTAACCGTCACCCGGGCGCGCCCCGATCCTTGGCGATCGGGGTGTGCCCGTGCGGAACGGACCGACGGGGCGAACGGTCGGGCGATCGGCGGGCGGTCGGGGACCTGATTTTTCTATCGTTGAAAATTATGTATGCACGACCGTTGTTAAGTGTTTGAGGCTGTGGCTCAATGTTCGACTATGTGCAGTGCCTCGCCGTTCGGGGCACTCCGGCTTCTTCGACGAGGACGACGCCTTGATACGACAACTAGCCCGCCCCCGCACGCTCTTCAGAACGCTGGCCTGTACGGCCGCTCTGCTGCTCCCCCTCGGGGCCACCCTGGTCCCGGCCGCCGCCGCGGCGCCCGACGCGGGCACCGCCGCAGCCTCCGCGTTCACGGCCGAGGAGCCGTCGACCGAGGTCCACGGCCTCAAGGGCGAGTACTTCGCCATGTCCGCCCCGGGCGCACGGGACTTCGCCCAGCTCGGCGCCGTGGCGCTCGACCCGGAGATCAACTTCCCCGGGCTCACCGGCGCGTTCGAGTCGGCCACCGGCAAGACCGAGCACACCACCGCTCGCTGGACCGGACAGATCGAAGCACCCGAGACCGGTGACTACACCTTCTCCGCCATCGGCGACAACGGGTTCCGGCTCTTCATCGACGACAAGCCCGTCATCGACCACTGGGTACCGGACTGGGACAAGGAGCAGACCAGCTCTCCGGTCGCACTCAAGGCGGGCGAGCCGCACACCTTCCGCCTGGAGATGTTCCAGGACATCGGCGGGGCCAACATGTTCCTGCGCTGGTCGAGCGCGAGGCTCGCCAAGCAGATCGTGCCCGAGTCCGCGTTCACACCGCCCGCGGACTTCGAGGTCTACCCCGTCGCGCTGAGCGTCGCCGAGGACGGCCAGAAGCTGCAGGCGACCTTCGACAACGCTGTCAGTGACATCGAGGGCGTCAAGGACCACCTCACCGTCGAGGCCGACACGACGCCGATGCCCGTCACGTCGGTGTCCGCGGTGAAGGGCGACCCCAAGTCGCTCATGGTCACGCTGGGCGCAGCCGTCCAGAAGAACCAGCAGGTCAGGTTCGCGTACGACGGTGAGGGCGGCCTGAAGGCCGGCGACGAGACCGTCCCGGCGATCAGCCGCAGGGCGAAGAACCTCTCCACACACCGGCTGCTCACCCCGTGGGGCGAGAAGGTCGACCGCAGGAACCCGCTGCCCGAGTACCCGCGCCCGCAGCAGGTGCGCGACGACTGGAAGAACCTCAACGGACCGTGGGAGTTCGCGGGAGCCACCGCCGGTGAGCAGCCGGTCTTCGGCAAGTCGCTCGACGAGCGCATCACCGTGCCCTACCCCGTCGAGTCCCAGCTCTCCGGACTCGAGCGCCACGAAGACCACATGTTCTACCGCAAGCTCGTCACGGTGCCCAAGAGCTGGTCGGTCGGCAAGCGGAGCAGCGACGACCGTCTGAAGCTCAACTTCGGCGCCGTCGACTACCAGGCACGGGTCTGGGTCAACGGCAAGCAGGTCGCCGAGCACACCGGTGGCTACACCGCCTTCAGCGCCGACGTCACCGACGCCCTCAAGGGCAGCGGCCCTCAGGAGATCGTGGTCGCGGTCACCGACACGACCGGGGCCGACCAGCCCACCGGCAAGCAGTCCGCGAACCCCAGCGGCATCTTCTACACCGCCTCCTCCGGCATCTGGCAGACCGTCTGGATGGAGCCCGTCGCGCCCGCCGCGGTCGACTCCCTGACGACCACGCCCGACATCGACAATGGCCGGCTCGCGCTGAAGGTCAACTCCGAGAACGCCTCCCCGGCAGCCCGGATCACCGCCGTCGCCCGTGACAGGAAGGGCAAGGTCGTCGGCACCGTCACCGGCCCGGCCAACAGCGAGCTGAGCCTTCCGGTCGCCAAGCAGCACCTGTGGACGCCGGACGACCCGTACCTGTACGACCTCGAGGTCACCCTCAAGGACGGCCGCTCCAAGGACACCGTCGACAGCTACTTCGGGATGCGCTCCTTCGGCGTCGCCGAGGTCGGCGGCTACCAGAAGCTGGTGCTCAACGGGAAGCCGTTCTTCTCCCTCGCCCAGCTCGACCAGGGCTTCTACCCCGACGGCCTCAACACGGCGCCCAGCGACTCCGCCCTTGTCTTCGACCTGAAGACGCAGAAGGACCTCGGCTTCAACTCCGTCCGCAAGCACATCAAGGTCGAGCCCGCCCGCTGGTACTACCACGCCGACCGGATGGGTCTCCTGGTGTGGCAGGACTTCGTCTCCGGCAACATCACCGGTGAGAAGGGCCAGAAGGCCTTCCTCGACCAGGGCGCCGAGATGATGGAGCAGCTGCACAACTACCCCTCGATCGGTGCCTGGATCGTCTTCAACGAGGGCTGGGGCGAGTGGGACCGCACCGAGACCGGCAAGATCACCGAGAAGGTCCAGGCCGCCGACCCCTCCCGGGTCGTGAACGCCCACAGCGGTGTCAACTGCTGCAACTCCAAGGGCGACTCCGGCAAGGGCGACATCATCGACCACCACGACTACAACAACACCGACCCGGCCTTCCCGGACGACACCCGCGCGGCGATGGACGGTGAGCACGGCGGCTTCACCCTGCGCATGCCCGGACACATGTGGCCGGGTGCACCCACCGCGATCTACAGCGGTGTCGCGGACAAGGACGCCCTGACCGCCAAGTACGTCGAGAACACCCGCACGCACTACCTGGCGGCAGCCGGCGCCGAACTGTCCGGCTCCATCTACACCCAGGTGACCGACCTCGAGAACGAGCTCAACGGGCTCTGGACGTACGACCGTCGGGAGATCAAGGTCGACCCCGCCAAGGTGCGGAAGATCAACGAGGAGGTCATCGCGGCCGGCGCAGCAGCCGGTGAGCGTGACGAGCTCAAGGGTGGCGGCAGCTGGTCCCTCGACGAGAACACGGGCACCAAGGCCGCCGACAGCGGCCCGAACCACAAGGACCTCACCCTCTCCCAGGGGACGTCCTGGGCGCCCGGAGTGCAGGGATCGGCGCTGAAGTTCAACGGCGAGGGCCAGTACGCCGAGACCAGCGGTCCGGTCGTCGACACCACCGGCGACTACACCGTGTCTGCCTGGGCCTGGCTCGACGCCCTGCCGGGCAACTACGCCACGCTCGTCAGCCAGGACGGCCGGCGCCAGGAGAACCCGTTCTACCTCCAGTACGGACAGGGCGCGTTCGCCTTCTCCACACCGGGCGCCCACCGCGCCCGGCTGGAGATGAAGCCCGAGCTCGGCCAGTGGTACCACGTGGTCGGCGTACGCAGCGGTGACGAGATCAAGCTGTACGTCGACGGCAAACTCGCCGCGACCGCGGCGGCCGGCACCGCCGATGTCAGCACCGGCGCGCTGTCCGTGGGCCGCGCCAAGTGGTCGGGCGCCGACACCGACTTCTGGAACGGCTCCGTCGACCAGGTGAAGGTGTACGACAAAGCGCTCACCGACCAGGAGGTGACCGCGCTCCACGACGGCGAGCAGCCGTAGCGACACCGAAGGCCGGCCCGGCAGCGTGTGCTGCCGGGCCGGCCCTTTCAACGGGTGGTCAGATCAGGGTGCCCAGGGCGCATCCACCGCCCAGGTCGTGTCCTCGGTGAACGTTGCCGGGTTGTCCCAGGCATGACCGCCGCCGGGACTGGCCAGCCACACCTCGGACCCGATGTGACGCAGATAGCTGCCGGGCAGATTCGCACTGGACAGCCGTACCCCGCCCGTACCCGCGACCGCGCACCAGGTGGCATCGGCCTTGAAGAGGGCGGAGCCGTCGTTGGCGTCGCGCCGGACCCGGAAGTCCTGGTGGCGCAGGTACTCGCCGGGATAGTTGCGGGACTCCAACGAGTAGCAGTTGCTGTTCGCCAGACCGGTGACGATCTTCCAGGTGGCGTCGCTCTTGAGCAGTGCGCTGCCCGCGGCGTCGACGACAGCGGTGTAGGCGAGCTGCTGCTGGTGGCGCAGGTACTTGTTGGTGTGGCCGGGCGTGGTGACCCGTAGCGACTTGTACTGCCCGGTGGGCAGGGTGACCGGCGGGGCGGGGGTCTTCGACGCCTGGATGAGGGCCTGGTTGGCGGCCTTGACCCGTGCGGTGTCGACCTTGACCACCTGGCGGTCGTAGGTGAGCAGCCCGTTCGCCTCGTTCTCGACGTCGGTGATCTCCGTGTAGACGGAGGCCGACAGCCCGGCCGGCAGCTGGCCGACGCGCATGCTGTCCAGCAGTCCGACGAAGCGGTTGTTGAGCGCGGAGATGCTCGCCTGGTCCTCGTAGCTGAAACCGCCGCCCGGATACCACTCGTGGCCGGGGACCTTGTATCCCAGACCGCCGAACTCGCCGAGGACGGCGGCCCGGGTCGCGGTGGGCGCGGTGTTGCCCGGACCGACGTAGATGTGGTTGTCGATCACATCGCCGTTGCCGCCGTCGACGGAACCGCAGCAGTTGACCCCGCTCATGTTGTTGACCAGCCGGGACGGGTCGTACGCCTTCACCTCATTGGCGATCCTGGCCTGGTCGTACTGACCCCAGCCCTCGTTCTGGTTGACCCACATGACGACGGAGGGCGAGCTGCGGTGCTGGTCGATGATCGCGTGGTACTCGGCCTCCCACTGGGTACGGGCGGCGCCGTCGGGCGTCTTGCCGGTGTCCATCGCCGGCATGTCCTGCCAGACGAGGAGCCCCAGCTTGTCGGCCCAGTGGAACCAGCGCTGCGGTTCGACCTTGATGTGCTTGCGGACCATGTTGAACCCGAGGTCCTTGTGCGCCTGCAGATCAGACCTGAGGGCGGCGTCGGTCGGCGCCGTGTAGATGCCGTCCGGCCAGTAGCCCTGGTCGAGCGTGCCGCTCTGGAAGACGAACTTCCCGTTGAGGACCGGCCGCAGGATGTTGTCGACCTTCGCGACCGCGATCGACCTCATGCCCGCATAGCTGCCCACCGTGTCCACCACGGCTGATCCGTCGAGCAGTTCGGCGCGCACGTCGTACAGATACGGGTCGTCCGGGCTCCACAGCCTGGGGTTCGGCACGGGCACGGAGATCTCCGAGCCGGGTGTTCCGGTCGAGCTGCCCACCACGGTGCCCCCGCTGGAGACCGTGACCCGCGCGCTGCGCCCGCCTGCGGAAGCCGCCAGTACCTTCACCCGCAGGGTGTTGTTGCCGAGGTTCGGCGTCATGTCCAGCCGGGTGATGTGCGAGGTGGCGACGGGCTCGAGCCAGACGGTCTGCCAGATACCGGAGGCGGCCGTGTAGAAGATGCCGCCGCCCGGGTGCGGGTTCACGTCGTTGATCCGCTGCTTGCCGACGGCCTGGCCGCCGGTCTGCGTCGGGTCGTACACGGAGACCACCACGGTGTTCGAACCGCCGTTGAGCTGGGGCGTGATGTCGTAGGCGAACGAGTCGAACCCGCCCTTGTGCGCACCCACCCGGGTGCCGTTGACCCAGACGGTGGTCTCCCAGTCGGACGCGCCGAAGTTGAGCTCGACGCGCCGGCCGTTCCAGTTGGACGGGACCGTGAAGCTGCGCTTGTACCAGAGCTTGTCGTTCTCGGTGATCCTGCGCTTGATGCCCGAGAGCGCGGACTCCGCGACGAAGGGGACCCGGATCTGATCGGGGAACGCCGCGGGCTGCCCGGCATCGCGGCCGGTCACCGCGAAGTCCCAGATGCCGTTGAGGTTGGCCCAGTCGGGGCGGGTGAGCTGGGGGCGCGGATACTCGGGGAGCGGGTTGTCCACGGGCACCTGGCCGGTCCAGGGCGTGGTCATGGGGGAGGGCTTCGGCGTCCACGCCGCGGCCGCGGCGTCGGAGGGGGCCGCGCCGACGCCGACCAGTGCGGTGGCGACGAGGGCAGGCAGCCCGGTTGCGGCGGCTAATCTGCGCCACCAGGGCACACGGCCCGGGACTCGTACGGACTTCATCTTTTCCTCCTGTGTGGATACCCCGCGCTTTAGCTCGGGGAGGAAACACAGCTCCTGCGGAGCAGGGCAACGAGCTGGGATTCGCCGCCAGGGCGGATCGCAGTGCTGTGACCCGCAGGTTTGGTCTTAAGTCGCGGAACCACTAGTTTGTGAGCGTGGTCACGAACCAGGTGAAGCGGGCGTTCAAGTACCGCTTCTACCCGACCGACGCGCAGGCAGCGGAGCTGTCGCGCACGTTCGGGTGCGTTCGCAAGGTCTACAACCTGGCGCTTGCCGCACGGTCCGAGGCGTGGACGCTCCGTCAGGAGCGGGTCAACTACAACGCCACCTCCGCGATGCTCACCTCGTGGAAGAAGTCCGAGGAACTGGCTTTCCTGTCCGAGGTGTCGTCGGTGCCGTTGCAGCAGACGCTGCGGCATCTGCAAGGCGCGTTCGGGAACTTCTGGCAGAAGCGGGCCAAGTACCCGACCTTCAAGTCCCGGAAGAAGTCGCGAAAGTCTGCCGAGTACACCACCAGCGGTTTCCGCTTCCGTGACGGCAAGCTGACCCTCGCCAAGATGCGCGAACCGCTCGACATCGTCTGGTCCCGTCCCCTTCCCGAAGGTGCGACGCCGTCCACCGTGACCGTGTCGCAGGACTCGGCCGGGCGCTGGTTCGTCTCGATGCTGTGTGACGACATCCCCGTGCCGATGCCCGAGACCGCGAACGCTGTCGGTATCGACGCCGGGATCACCAGCCTGGTGACGCTCTCCACCGGGGAGAAGGTCACCAACCCCAAGTTCGAGCGCAAGGACCGCGCCCGTCTCGCCAGGGCCCAACGGGTGCTGGCGAAGAAGGTCAGGGGTGACGGAGCGAACCGGGCGAAGGCCCGGCGTAAGGTCTCGAAGGTCCATGCCCGCATTGCCGACCGCAGGCGCGACTTCCTGCACAAGCTGACCACTCGTCTCGTTCGTGAAAACCAAACGATCGTGATCGAGGATCTGACCGTACGCAACATGGTCAAGAACCTTTCCCCGGCCCGCGCCATCTCGGATGCGGCCTGGACCGCGATGCGCGGCATGCTGGAGTACAAGTGCGCCTGGTACGGAAGGGACCTGGTTGCCATCGACCGCTGGTTCCCCTCCTCCAAGCTGTGCTCCGCGTGCGGCACGTTGCGGGGCAAGATGCCACTGAACGTCCGTGAGTGGACGTGCGTGTGCGGCACGACCCACGACCGGGACGTGAACGCCGCGAAGAATGTGCTGGCCGAGGGGCTCTCGGTGACAGTCTGTGGAGCTGGTGTAAGACCTCAACGGAGTTCTCCGGGCGGGCAGTCGGCGACGAAGCAGAAAACCCCACGGCGCGAGCCGTAGGAATCCCCCTCCTTCCGGAGGGGGAGGATGTCAACGGTCTGATCTCCTTCACAGGGGGAACTCCCCCGCACCGGTGCGGGGGAGCGGTGCGTCAGCTGCGTCCGGAACGCGTGTCAGAGCAGCTGCCAGAGGTGGTCGTCGGTGCCGTTGTCGGCGAACTGGACGACGTGGGCGCTGTCGGCGGTGGACATGGTGTCGACGCCCAGGACCTTGCCGGAGTGGCGGTTGAGGACGCGGTACCAGCCGTCGCCGTTGGGTACGAGCCGCCAGAGGTGGTCGTCGGTGCCGTTGTCGGCGAACTGGACGACATGGGCGCTGTCGGCCGTGGACATGCCGTCCACGCCCAGGACCTTGCCCGAGTGCAGGTTGCCGATCCGGTACCAGCGGTCGGCGAGCCACGGCGCCCCCTGCGGATCCGCGGTGGGGAACGAGGTGATGCGGAGCCGGGCGGCACCCATCGGGACGAGGGTGACCTCCTCCACCGGCTCTGCGCTGCGTGCCGGGCTGACCTGCAGGGGCGCCACCACGTGCTCGCCGTCCGCGGTCCACTCCGGGATCCTGCGTGCCCGGGCGGTCATGGTCAGCGGGGTGCCTTCGAGCGTGAACGGGTTGTCCCCGGGCGCACGCCGCGTGTGGTGGCGCAGCGAGGAGGACGGGCTGTCCCCGTCCAGGACGAGCCCGTAGTTCCAGGCAGTCGTGGCGTGGACCTCGTACTCAGGGAACTGCTCGGTGCCACCGGTGCGCCGGTAGTCCTCGCCGATCCGGAGCGAGTACGTGAGCGGGCCGCGGTCGACGCTCACCGAGCCGTGGTTGTCCGCCCAGGTGCGCACGCCGGTGCGCTGCGGGAAGCGCAGGGTGACCTTGTCGCCGTCGGCCCAGGTGCGGTCGATACGGGTGAAGGCGGGGCCGGCAGGTGCGGCGACGCTGCGCCCGTTGACCTTGACGTCCGGCTCGGCGCACCAGGCGGGAACCCGGAGCACCAGGGGGAAGCGCAGACTCTTCGGTGAGGTGAGCGCCAGCGAGACGGTGTCCGTGAACGGGTAGCCGGTCTCCTCGGTGAAGGTGACCTCCGTACCGTCCGCCACCTTCGCGGTGACCTCGCAGGCCGCGTACATCGCCGCGGCCAGCCCGCCGTCCGGAGTGGCGAGCCAGAGCTCCTCGACGAAGTACGGCCAGCCCATCCCGTAGTTGTGCGGGCAGCAGCGGTACTGGTCGACACCAGGCAGGTACGCCTGCATCGCAAAGCCGTTCTGGAACTGCCGGCCGTTCTTGGGGGCGTTGTCCAGATCGACGCTGTTGGCACTGGTGACGTAGTGGACCGCCCTGCCCGACGGGTCCAGCGAGGCGGGCAGCGAGTTGAAGGCGAGCTCCTCGCAGCGGTCCGCCCACAGAGGGTCGCCGGTGATCCGGGTGAGCAGCTGGTGGCTCGCCATGAACTCGACGATTCCGCAGGTCTCGAATCCCTGGCGGGGGTCTCCGTGCCCGGGACGTGCGTTCTCGTCCCCGGCGAAGCCGCCGCCCGGGAACTGCCCGTACTGGTCCATGGCCTTGCCGTAGGTCCCGTACGTGTCCTGGGTGTCCTGCGGGGAGCCGCTGCGCAGGGCGTACTGGGCGGGTTCCCGGAACCCCTGCGCGATGTTGACGTTGTGCAGGTTGACCAGGTTGTCGCCCCAGTCGGCACCGTACCGGTGGATCTTGTCGGCGAGATCGAGCAGGAAGGTGTCGCCGGTGCGGTTGAAGAGCCAGAAGACGCTGTCGAGGCCGTCGCCCCAGCGCAGCGCTATCCAACTGGTGTTGAAGGCCCCGGGGCCCTGGGCGTTCATGTAGCGGAAGAACCTGCTGAGGAACGGGATGATCCGGTTGTCGTCGCTGTACTCCTGCCAGGAGCGCAGGGCCTGGATCAGCGGCAGGAAGGGCCAGAAGTCCGGCCCCCCGTTGAGCGAGGTCCGCAGTGACTTCGGGCCGAAGAACCCGTCGGACTGCTGGGTCGTGAGGATCGCGTCGATCCAGCGGCGGGTGGCCGCGAGCGCCGTCGCGTCACCGGTCACGATCGCCAGGTCGGCGTATCCGCGCAGCCAGTACGGGACCTCCTCCCAGCCTCCACGGTCGGGGCGGACCCAGCCGGACGCGTCGAAGTCCAGGAAGTGGGAGAACTCTTCGTAGCGGCCGCAGAGTCCGTCCAGCTGGAGCCGGAGCTGGCCGGCGAGCCAGCCGCGTGCGGTGACCCGGCCCGGCGGCAGTTTGAGAAAGGCCGTCGGATGCAGCGGAGCGGCGTTGGGGGAGTAGTGGCCGCCACGGACGGCCGGCGCCTTGCCGCCGGCGGCGGTCGCGGTGGTGGCCCAGCGGCCGCCCGCGGTCGTCGCGGCAGCCGTGACCAGAGCGCCGGTCATGAGTTGTCTGCGGTTCAGGGGCATCGGTGGGGCTCCGCTTCTGCTCTGCAGGACAGGGAGGTGTGCGACCGGTCAGGACCGCCCCGGCGCATGGCGAAGTCGGCTGCCGCGTACGGGGCCCTGTACGCGGCAACGTACTTGCAACGTTGGAAAACTGATGTCGGCGGTATGACAGCACGCCGTCAAGCCGGTGTCCATAGGTGGCGCAACACCTGATGCCGTCCCGCCCCGTCGGCCGCGCGCCGGAGGTCGCGACGCGGGGCGACACATTTTGGAAACGCATCGACAACTCTCTTGCCGCCCGCGCCACCACGCCTATATAACGTTGTAAACCCGAGCCGCCGAGAGGCCGCACAGGCTCTCACGACCACAGTTTGCGCAGCTGGAGCCCACTTCAGCAGCGGGTCGTGAGGAATGCGGCGGCATCTGCCGCCGAGCGGCCGATCCACCGTCCCGCCATGCCCGACCGCACGCCGAACAGCGTGCCGTCATCCCGCCAAGGAGCGTCCCGCGCATGATGACCCAGCGTCGATCCCGTACCCTCGCCGCGGCCTGCCTGCTCGCCGCCACCGCCACGCTGGCCGTTTCCGGCTGCTCGAAGTCGGAGACCCCGGACAACGCGGGCGGTGACAGCAGCCAGGGAGCCCAGGCGGCCAAGACCCCCGAGGCCAGTTCCGGTGCCGGCTGCTCGCTGAAGACCTACGGAGCGCCGGAACTGGACCTGAAGAACGCCGTGGTCGGCTTCTCGCAGTCGGAGAAGGAGGCCAACCCCTTCCGTATCGCCGAGACCCAGTCCATCAAGGACGAAGCCGCGAAGATCGGCGTCAAGAAGCTGCTCGTCACCAACGCGCAGTCGCAGCTCTCCAAGCAGATCAGCGACATCCAGGACATGCTCTCCCAGGGCGCCCAGTTCCTGATCGTCGCCCCGCTCAACTCCGACGGTCTCGAGCCGGCGCTCAAGGCCGCCGCGGCGAAGAAGGTCCCGGTCCTCACCATCGACCGCAAGGTCAACTCCACGGCCTGCAAGGACTACGTGGCCTTCCTCGGCTCCGACTTCGTCGAGCAGGGCAAGCGCGCCGCCGACGCGATGATCAAGGCGACCGGCGGCAAGGCCAAGGTCGCCATCCTCCTCGGCGCCTCCGGCAACAACGTGACCACCGACCGCACCAAGGGCTTCGTCGACCAGATCAAGGCCAAGGCGCCCGGCATCGAGATCGTCGCCCAGCAGACCGGCGAGTTCGCCCGCGACAAGGGCCAGCAGGTCATGGAGCAGCTCATCCAGTCCAAGCCCGACATCACCGCCGTCTACGCGGAGAACGACGAGATGGGTCTCGGCGCCGTCACCGCGCTGAAGGCCTCAGGCAAGAAGCCCGGCAAGGACGTCAAGATCGTCTCGGTCGACGGCACCCGCAACGCCGTGCAGGCCCTGGTCAACGGCGAGTACAACGCCGTCATCGAGTCCAACCCGCGCTTCGGCCCGCTGGCCTTCGCGACCGCCCAGAAGTTCTACGGCGGCGAGGAGATCCCCGAGAACGTCATCATCAGCGACCGCGAGTACGACGACACGAACGCCAAGGAATCGCTCGGCGGAGCGTACTGACCTCTCCGGTCCCGACGGCCCGGCCGCCGTGGCCCTCTGACGAGGGCCGCGGCGGCTCCCGGGCCCACACCCTTGGAACAGCGGAAGGCCAAGACCACCCATGGCACCACCCGAAGCAGTACCTCAGGCACCGGACGCGGCCGTACCCACGGCCGCCGCGGTGCTCGAAGCCCGCTCGGTGAGCAAACGGTTCCCCGGCGTCGTCGCCCTGGACGACGTCTCCTTCTCCCTGCGCGCCGGCGAGACGCACGCGCTCGTCGGCGAGAACGGCGCCGGCAAGTCCACCCTCATCAAGGTGCTGACCGGTGTGTACCGGCCGGACGGGGGCGACCTGCGGATGGCGGGTCAGCCGGTGAGGTTCGCCCGGCCGTTCGAGTCCCAGCAGGCCGGCATCTCCACGATCTACCAGGAGGTGAACCTCGTCCCGCTGATGAGCGTGGCGCGCAACATCTTCCTCGGCCGCGAACCCAAGAACCGCCTCGGCCTCATCGACTTCGCCCGCATGCACCGGGAGACGGCCGAACTGCTCGACGGCTTCGGCGTACGCGTCGACCCGCGCCGGCCCCTGCACACCCTAGGGATCGGCACGCAGCAGATGGTCGCCCTGGCACGGGCCGTCTCGGTCAACGCCCAGGTCGTCATCATGGACGAACCCACCTCCTCGCTCGAACCGCGTGAGGTGGAGACCCTCTTCGGGGTCATCGAGACCCTGCGCGCCCAGGGCATCGCCGTGCTCTACGTCAGCCACCGCATGGACGAGCTGTACCGGATCTGCGACCGCGTCACCGTACTGCGCGACGGCCGCCACATCCACACCGGCGACCTCGCCGACCTCGACCGGATGCAGCTCGTCTCGATGATGCTCGGCCGCGACATGGCCGAGGTCCGCCGCTCCGGCGTCACCAACTTCGCGGCCGAGGGACACGAAGCGGCCCGCACCCCGGTGCTCACCGCGACCGGCCTGACCAGCCGCCACCAGCTCCACGACATATCCCTGTCGCTGTACGCGGGCGAAGTGCTCGGCCTCGGCGGCCTCCTCGGCTCCGGACGCAGCGAGACGGCGAAGGCCCTGTCCGGTGCCCTGCCCCTGGACGCGGGCGAGCTCACCGTCGACGGCACCGCGCTGAACCGCCTCACCCCGGCCGCCGCCATCCGGGCCGGGATCAGCCTGCTGCCCGAGGACCGCAAGGCGGAGGGAATCGTCCCCGGCCTCTCCGTCCGCGAGAACATCGTGCTGGCCGCCATGCCGCGCCTCTCCCGGGCCGGTGTCGTCTCCCGCGCCAAGCAGGACCGGATCGTCGACATCTTCATGAAGCGCCTGCGGATCAAGGCGTCCAGCCCCGAGCAGAAGGTCGGCGAACTCTCCGGCGGCAACCAGCAGAAGGTCCTGCTGGCCCGCTGGCTCTGTCTGGAACCCAAGGTCCTGCTGCTCGACGAACCCACCCGCGGCATCGACGTCGGCGCCAAGGCCGAGGTCCAGAGCCTCATCGACGACCTCGCCCTCGAGGGCCTGGCCGTCCTGCTCATCTCCTCCGACATCGAGGAGCTCATCGAGGGCGCCGACCGGATCGTCGTCCTGCGCGGCGGAGCCGTCGCAGGCGAACTGGCGGGCGACGAGGTGGCCGAGAGCCGGCTGCTCGAAGTGCTCGCCGACCACGCACCGGCGCCGGGAGACAAGGCCCCGGCCGCTCAGGAGGACCCCCGATGACCCAGGCCGCCGTCTCCCCACCCGTAGAGCCCGCGAAGCAGCCCGTCACGCGTGTGACGCCCCTGGCACGGCTGCGTGACCCCGCCTGGTACCAGGAATACGGCGTGTACGTCGCCGTGGCGGTGGTGCTGCTCTTCAACGCCCTGTTCACCGACCACTTCATGACCGCGGACAACTTCCGCACCCAGCTCGTCCAGGTCGCCCCCATCGTCATCGTCGCCCTGGGCATGGCCCTGGTCATCGGGACCGAGGGCGTCGACCTCTCCGTCGGCTCGACCATGGCGCTCGCCGCCGCGTTCCTGCCGCTCTACCTCGGATACGGGCTCGTGCCCGCGCTCGTCGTCTCGCTCCTCGCGGGCGCGGTCGTCGGAGCGGTCAACGGCACACTGGTCTCCCTCATCGGGCTGCAGCCCATCGTGGCCACGCTCGCCCTCTTCGTCGGCGGCCGGGGACTGGCCCTGGTCATGGCCGACGGCCAGCTCAAGCAGATCGTCAACCCCGACCTGCTGTCGCTGGGCACCGGGTCCTTCCTCGGCATTCCGCTGGTCGTCCTGATCGCCGGAGTCCTCGCCGTCGCCGTGGCCTTCCTCGTGCAGCGCACCACCTTCGGGCGGCAGATCGTCGCCGTCGGCGGCAACCGGTCCGCCGCCGCACTCGCGGGACTCCCCGTGAAGCGCGTCCTCATCGGTGTGTACGTGCTGTGCGGCGTGCTCGCGGCCCTCGCCGGCATCCTCGCCACGGCCAGGCTCACCGCGAGCGACCCGTCCTCGCTCGGCACCCTCATGGAACTCTCCGCCATCACGGCGGTCGTGGTCGGCGGCACGCCCCTCAACGGCGGCTCCATCCGGGTGCTCGGCACCGTGGCCGGCGCCCTGCTGATGCAGCTCCTGCGCGCCACACTCGTCAAGCACGACCTGCCCGACTCCACCGCACAGATCGCCCAGGCGGCCATCATCATCGCCGCCGTCTACGTCGCCCGGGAGCGTCGGTCCCGATGAACGAAACCACACCCGCCCCCGCAGTCCAGGCCCCGGCCGTGCGGAAGCCGGCCGCACCCGCGGACGGCAAGGCTCCCCGCCCCGCCGCCCCCGCACCGGACACCAAGCAGCGCATCGCCGAAGTCCTCCAGCGCCAGGGCGTCCTCGCGGTCCTGCTGACCGTCGTGATCGCCGCATCGTTCATCTACCCGACCTTCGCCTCCCTGGACAACGCGCGCGGTGTGACGATCCAGGCGTCCTTCCTCGCCGTGGTCGCCCTCGGCATGACCATGGTCATCATCACCGGCGGCATCGACCTGTCCGTCGGGTCGGTATTCGCCCTCGGCGGAGTCCTCGCCGCGTGGGCCTCGCAGTACGGCTTCCTCGCCGCCCTGCTCGTACCCCTCGTGGTGTGCGGTGCGATCGGGCTGCTCAACGGGCTCCTGATCGCCCGGGGCAACATGGCGCCCTTCATCGTCACCCTCGCCACCCTGCTGGCCGCCCGCGGTCTGCTGCTCACCCTCACCGACGAGGGCGCCACCACCTACCTGGTGCCCAAGGACTCCGCCTTCGGGGAGCTCGGGCAGGGCAGCGTCTGGGGCTTCGGCCACCCGATCCTGATCGCCCTGGTCCTGTTCGGGGCCGGCGGACTGGTCCTGCAGCGCACCTCGTTCGGGCAGACCCTCTTCGCCGTCGGCGGCAGCAGCGACGCCGCCACCCTGATGGGCCTCCCGGTCGCCCGCACCAAGATCCTCGTCTACACCCTCAGCGGCCTGCTGGCAGGACTCGCCGGTGCGCTCAACGCGGCCCGGCTGTCCTCCGGTGTCACCATCGTCGGCGTGGGCATGGAACTGGACGCGATCTCCGCGGTCGTCATCGGCGGCACGCTGCTCATCGGCGGTGCCGGCTCGATCAGCGGAACCCTGTGGGGCGTCCTGCTGCTGGCCGTCATCCAGAACCTGATCAACCAGATCGGCTCGCTCAACTCCTCGTACCAGTCGGTGGTCAGCGGCGGTTTCCTTATCGTTGTCGTGGTGGCCCAGCGCTATCTGGCGCGCAGTCGCAGAAGCACCTGACGACGAACCAGCTGTACCGAGCCGAACCACTGAGCCAAGTCGAGCCAAGGAGTGCCGTGGGCGTCAGCCTCAAGGACGTTGCGCATCGGGCGGGCGTGTCCATCAAGACCGTGTCGAACGTGGTCAACAACTATCAGCACGTCACACCGGCGATGCGCGCCAAGGTGCAGAAGGCGATCGACGAACTCGGCTACCGGCCGAACCTCACCGCCCGCCACCTGCGCAAGGGCCGCACCGGGATCATCGCCCTCGCCGTACCCGAGTTCGGCAACCCCTACTTCGCCGAACTCGCCGGAGCGGTCGTCGACGCGGCCGCCCGGCACGACTACACCGTCCTGGTCGACCACACCGCCGGCCTCCGGGAGAAGGAACTCCTGGTCAGCCAGGGATTCCGGTCCCATGTGATCGACGGCCTCATCCTCAGCCCCATCCACCTGGAGACCGAGGACCTCATGGCACGCACCGAGACGGCGCCGCTGGTGCTGCTCGGTGAGCGCGAGTACGAGGCCCCGTACGACCACATCGCCATCGACAACGTCGCGGCGTCCCGCGAGGCCGTGCGCCACCTCATCGACAACGGCAGCCGCAGGATCGCGTTCCTCGGCTCACGTACCGGACGCGAACGCCAGCCCGCGCATCTGCGGCTGCGCGGCTGGCGCGAGGAACTGGCCGCCGCGGGCATCGAGCCGGACGAGTCCCTCGTCGTGGTCACCGACGGATACGGCCGCGAGGACGGCGCCACAGCCATGGCCTCGCTCCTGGACCGGGGCGAGCGGCCGGACGCCGTGTTCGCGTACAACGACCTCATCGCCATCGGAGCGATGCGGACCATCACCGAACGCGGGCTGAGCATCCCGGACGACATCGCCGTCGTCGGCTTCGACGACATCGAGGAGAGCCGGTACGGCACCACCACGCTCACCACCATCGCCCCGGACAAGGAGGCCATCGCCCGGCTGGCCGTCGACAGCCTCGTCGAACGCCTCTCGGGCGAACCGGTCTCCGAACCACGCCGGCCCCGACCCGGCTACCGCCTCATCGTCCGCGAATCCACCGCACCCGGGCGTGCCCCCGCTCATCCCAAGGACCTCTGATGCCGCGCCCCACCGTGCACCGCACACCGTTCGGCTCCGCCCACGGGACGGAGACCGGCCTGTGGACCCTCGACTCCGGTACGGGAGTCGTCGCCCAGGTACTCACCTACGGCGCCTCCCTCCACAGCCTCACCGTGCCCGACACCAAGGGCACGCCCGCCTCCGTCGTACGGTCGCTCGCCACCGTCGACGACTACACGGGCAAACACCCGTACTTCGGCGCGGTCGTCGGCCGCTACGCCAACCGCATCGCGAACGGCCGCTTCACCCTGGACGGGGAGACGCACCACATCCCCGCCAACGACCGCGGCCACGCACTGCACGGGGGCCCCGAGGGCTTCCACACCAAGGTGTGGGACGCCACGGCGGACGGCACCGACGACAGCGTGTCCCTGCACCTCACCCTGCACAGCCCCGACGGCGACATGGGGTTCCCCGGCGCGCTCGACGCGACGGTCACGTACACCCTCGACACCGCGGGCACCCTGGCCATCGACTACGCCTCGGTCACCGACCGCGCCACGGTCGTCAACCTCACCAACCACGCCTACTTCGACCTGGCAGGCCGTGGCGACGTCCTCGGCCACCGGCTGGAGGTCGACGCCGACACCTATCTGCCGGTGGACGGCGACGGCATCCCCCTGGGAGCTCCGGCCGCGGTACGGGGCACACCCTTCGACCTCACCGCACCCCGCGTACTGGGGGAGTCCATCGGACTGGAGGACGAACAGCTGCGCCTGGCGGGCGGATACGACCACTGCTGGGTGCTGCGCGGGACCGGTGCGGGTCTGCGCCGCGCCGCCCGCCTCACCGCCCCGGACTCGGCCCGGGTCCTGGAGGTGTGGACCACCGAGCCGGGCGTGCAGGTCTACACCGCCAACCAGCTCGACGGCTCGTTCACCGACGCCTCCGGACGCCGCCACGAACGCCACGGCGCGGTCTGCCTGGAGACCCAGCACCTGCCCGACTCACCCAACCGCCCCGGCCAGCCCAGCACCGTCCTGCGCCCCGGAGAGACCGCGCGGAGCCGCACCGAACTGCGCTTCCCGCACCTTGGGGCCTAATTCGATTGCCCCTCGAAGCGGCTGCCTGCTGTAATTCCGGCACCAGCCGAACAACCCTGGAGAAATTCATGCGCCGAGCTTCTGTGTCCACCCAGACAGGAATTCACACCTATCTCGAGGGCATGAAGCTCAGTGCACACATTGAACCTGGGAATTCTGGCGCACGTCGACGCCGGTAAGACGAGCCTGACCGAGCGGCTTCTCCACGCCGCGGGAGTCATCGACACCGTCGGCAGCGTCGACGACGGCAGCACACAGACCGACTCGCTGGCGCTCGAACGGCAACGCGGCATCACCATCAAGTCCGCGGTCGTCTCCTTCGTCATCGACCACGTGGCGGTCAACCTCATCGACACCCCGGGCCACCCGGACTTCATCGCCGAGGTGGAACGGGTCCTCGGCGTGCTCGACGGAGCGGTGCTCGTCGTCTCCGCCGTGGAGGGCGTTCAGGCACAGACCCGTGTCCTGATGCGGACGCTGCGCAGGCTGCGGATCCCCACACTCGTCTTCGTCAACAAGACCGACCGCGGCGGCGCCCGCTACGAAGGTGTCCTCGCGGACATCGCCGAGCGGCTGTCCCGCGACATCGTCGCGATGGGTTCGGCCGAGGCGCTGGGCACCCGCGAAGCCCGCACCGCACCGTTCACCGCCGCGGACCCGGGATTCACCACCGCGCTGACCGATCTGCTCACCGGTCACGACGACGACCTGCTGGCCGCCTACGTCGACGACGCGACGGGCATCCCGTACGACCGGCTGCGCGCCGCCCTGGCGGAGCAGACCCGGCAGACGCTGGTGCACCCGGTGTACTTCGGCTCCGCGGCCACCGGGGCGGGCGTGCCGGAACTGATCGCGGGAATCACCGAGCTGCTGCCCGTCACCGGCCAGGATGCCGGAGGACCGGCTGCGGGCACGGTGTTCAAGGTCGAGCGCGGTCCCGCCGGGGAGAAGATCGCGTACGTCCGGATGTTCTCCGGAACGCTGCGCACGCGTGAACGCGTCCCCTTGCGGGGGGACGGCGAGGACGACGGGCGCGAGGGCAAGATCTCCGGCATCACCGTCTTCGACCGCGGTGCGGACGACCGCGCTTCCGCTCTGACCGCCGGCCGGATCGGCAGGCTGCGGGGGCTCGGCGCCGTCCGGATCGGCGACAGGATCGGTGAGGCGCCCGCGAAGCCACAGGCGCAGGCCCACTTCGCCCCGCCGACGCTGGAGACGGTGGTGACCCCTGTCCGCCGGGAGGACCGGGGCGCCCTGCACACCGCGCTCGGCCACCTCGCGGAGCAGGACCCGCTCATCGGCGTACGGCGTGACGACATCCGTCAGGAGATCTCCCTCTCGCTCTACGGCGAGGTGCAGAAGGAGGTCATCCAGGCGACGCTGGCGGACGAGTACGGCATCGAGGTGACCTTCCGGGAGACCACGACCATCTGCCTGGAACGGCCGGCCGGGACCGGCACGGCCGTCGAGGTCATCGACCGGGAACCCAATCCCTTCCTCGCCACGGTCGGCCTCCGCGTCGATCCCGCACCGGCCGGCAGCGGGGTGGAATTCCGGCGGGAGGTGGAACTCGGATCCATGCCCTTCTCCCTGATGAGGGCCGTGGAGGACACCGTGCTGGAGACACTCGGCCAGGGAATTCACGGATGGCAGGTCACCGACTGCACCGTCACCCTGACGCATTCCGGCTACTGGCCCCGGCAGAGTCATTCGCACGCGGTGTTCGACAAGAGCATGTCGAGCACCGCGGGAGACTTCCGCAACCTGACTCCGCTGGTGCTCATGGACGCGCTGAAACAGGCCGGAACCACGGTGTACGAGCCGATGCACCGATTCCGCATCGAGCTCCCGGCCGATACGTTCGGCCCCCTCGTCCCGGTCCTGGCACGGCTGCGCGCCGTTCCCCGGACTCCGCTGACGCGGGGCCGCGTGTGCACCCTGGAGGGCGAGGTCCCCGCCGCCCGCATCCACGAACTGCAGCAGCTGTTGCCGGAGCTGTCACGCGGCGAGGGGGTGCTGGAGTCCGACTTCGCGCACTACCGGCAGGTCGAGGGACCGGTTCCGCAGCGGCCCCGTACCGACCACGACCCGCTCCACCGCAAGGAGTACCTGCTGCGCACCTTGCGGCGGGTGGCCGGGGGCGAAGGCGCCCGGGCGTGACGGACGCGCATCGCGCGCCCGCCGCGCCCGGGTCCACCCCGGGTCACTTCAGGTAGGTACCCGCCGTCCCGATCATGCCGGGGGCCGCGTTCTTCCCGCCGAGGTCGAGGACGTACACCCGCAGGTTGCCCTTGCCCGGCGCCGGGACGGCGAGCGTGCCGCCCGTCACCACCCGGGTGTCGCCGGTGACGGCGTCCTTGTAGGTGCCGTTGGGGATGCCCGTGTACGTGGCACTGCCGGTGACCGTCACCAGCGCGAAGCTGTCCGTGCCGCTCGCCGCGTCGGTGTAGCGGCGCTTGTACGCCATCGACCCGGTGATGCCCTCGGTGGAGTACTGGCCCATCTGCAGGGCCGGCACGGCCCGTCGGATCTCGTTGAGCCGCTGCACATGCTTGACCAGCGGCTTCGCGAGGGTGTCGGCGACGGCACCGGTCGCCGAGGAGACCTTGCTGAAGTCGGACGCCTTGACGTCGCCCGCGAGTTGACCGCCGAAGTAGGCGCGACCTGTCGTCGCCAGCGGGCAGGTGGGCCCGCAGTCGATCTTCTTGCCGGCCTGGAACTCGACCTCGGAGCCGTAGTAGAGCGTGGGGATGCCCCGGAAGGTCCACATCAGGGACATGTTCTCGGCCCAGGCGTCGGTGCCGCCCGCGTACCGTTCGCTGCTCTTGTTGGGTCCGTAGTCGTGGCTGTCGACGTACACGACGTTGTAGGTGGCGTCGTTGTAACTGTCGTCGGAGTCCTTGCCGTTGTTGTACGCGTTGTTGGCGTCACCGAAGTTCATGTGCATGCGCATGTCGATGACGTTCATCCCGGAGAACCTGCTGTGGTCCGGTGCGTGGTACGCGTTGCCGTTCAGGAAGGCGTTGCTGGAGGTCGGCTGGGAGCCGGTGCCCTGCTGCTGTTCGTAGTCGTACATCTCCAGCGCGGCCTTCTCGTCGTCCGCGTTGTACTCCTTGCGTTCCTTCCAGGTGTAGAACTGCGCGGAGTGGTTGACCGAGCCTCGGTTCCACTTGTCGTTGACGAAGGCCGCGACCTCACCGAAGACGAAGAAGTTCTTCGCGGCCTCGGCGCCGAACCGCTGGGTGACGCGCTCCTGGATCGCCGGCAGGAAGCGGCGGTTCCAGGTCGTACGGGGGATGTGCACGGCGGTGTCGACCCGGAAGCCGTCCACGCCCATGTCGATGTACTTGTTGTAGGCGCCGATCAGGTAGTTCTGTACGGGCGTGCTCTCGGTGTTGAAGTCGGCGAGGTCGTCGTGCAGCCAGCAGCTGCGGGAGTCCTCGCCCTCCCAGTTCCCGATCCAGCAGTTGTGGTAGTACGCCTTCGGGAACATGCCCGAAGTGGGGTTGGGCCACTGGCAGTTGTAGATCCGGTACCCCTCGGGCGAGGTGTACCGGGTGGGCGTGCCCCAGTTGACGCAGGTGTTGCCCGAAGGTTCGGCGGTGGACCACAGATCGCCGTTGTAGTACGACTTCCCGGACTTGGGCTCGACG
The DNA here is from genome assembly GCF_045207585.1 of Streptomyces sp. NBC_00887. Taxonomy (NCBI): domain Bacteria; kingdom Bacillati; phylum Actinomycetota; class Actinomycetes; order Kitasatosporales; family Streptomycetaceae; genus Streptomyces; species Streptomyces sp. NBC_00887. Next base: position 678,546 of record NZ_CP108788.1, on the reverse strand, counting down.
GTCAGGCCGTCGTACTCGAACCCGTCGTTCTTCTCGTCGTAGAACCAGCTCCACTGGGTGTCGCGGACTCCGTAGGCCTTCGGGGTGAACAGGCCCTTGGCGCCCCAGCGCGAGGAGTGGTTGTAGACGACGTCCTGGTAGATCTTCATGCCCTTGGCGTGGGCCGCGTTGATGAGGTCCTGGTAGGAGGCGCCGGCGGACTCCAGCCGGGCGTCGACCTCGTAGAAGTCGTAGCCGTGATAGCCGTGGTAGTCGTAGTCGGACCGGTTCAGCACCACCGGGGTGATCCACACGGCGGACATACCGAGGCCCTTGATGTAGTCGAGCTTCTCGACCAGGCCCTTGAAGTCGCCGCGGAACATGGGGTCGTTGTCGGCCGCGTTGCCCGACTTCGTGTGCTGGCTCCCGCCCCGGTCGTTGGAGGTGTCACCGTCGTTGAAGCGGGCGGTGAGCACGAAGTAGATCGGGTCCTTGCGGGGATCGGTGCCCAGCGGCTCCCCGGACGCCGGGGCCGCGGGCTTCTCGCCCGTGGTCGCGGTGGCGGATGCGGAGGCGCCCGACACGTTCCCGGCGGCGTCGACGGCCCTGACGGTGTAGCTGTAGGCCGTCCTCTCCTCCAGCCCGGTGTCGGAGTACACCGTGGAGCCGACGTCGGTGACCATCGTGCCCTTCGTGCCCCCGGTCCGGGTGACCTGGTACTTCGTCACACCACGGTCATCGTTGGACGGGTCCCAGGTCAGCACGACGGAGACACCGTCGGCGTCCGCGGTCACCTTCGTGGGCACGGTCGGTGCCTGGGTGTCCGGGACCTCCGCGGCGCAGGGGTCCTTCGCGCCGGCGGTGACCTTCTTGTCCTTCACCGTGGTGAGCCCGGCCGGGACCGTGTAGTTGGCGCCGTTGTTGTTGTCCCACACCCCGTTGCCGTTGTTGAACGTGGCGAGCATCGTGGTCGCCGTGCCGAGGTCGACCGACTTCTTCACCCAGCCGGTACAGGCGGCCTCCATGCCCACGCCGGGCACGGTGGTCCAGGTGCCGCCCGCCGGCTGGTAGTGCAGATTGGTGGTGGTCCAGCCGACCGTCGCGGTCGAGTAGTAGACCGCCGCGCTGTGCGTCTCTTCGGGGTCGGCGGTCGGAGTCGGGTCCGTACCGGTGTCCGCGCACGGGTCGCTGTGGGCCACCACGCCGTCCTTGACGGTGATGCTGCCGGCGCCCAGGGCGTAGTTCTTCCCGGCGTTGTTGTCCCAGACGCCCGAACCGTTGTTGAACGTCGCGGCCAGGCCGGACGCGCTGCCCAGGGTGACGGTCTGCTTCACCCAGTCCGTGCACGCGGCCTCCATCGCCACACCCGGAACGGCGGTCCAGGAGCCGCCGTCGGGTGCGTAGTGGAGTTTGTACGCGGACCAGTTCTTGGTCTTCGTGTAGTAGAAGACGGTCGCGGTGGACTCCGAAGCAGCCACCGGTACAGCCGAATCGGGACCAGCGGCCTTCGGTACCGCGGTCAGGAGCCCCAGCATCACGGTGGCTGCGACGGCCGCTCCCAGAGGGCGTCCGAGCAGCCGGGTGGGGGTGCGTTTCATTCGTGTGTCTCCAGGGGAGTGCCACGGGCGGGTGGACCGTGGCAGCCAACAGCACAACCGCTCCGCGAGCGGCTGCGAGGATCCCGCCGGAGAACCCGGACGCGCCTCGGGGTTCGGGCGAGCAGTGCGTTCCGACAGCAAGTGCTGTCAGAATGTTGCTGCAATCTTTTGCAGTCAGGAAGTTACCCGCGCATGACAGGCGCGTAAAGGGGTTGCGTAGAGGCACCTGGCCGCGGGTTCCGGCGGAATGGCGGACTGCCCGCCGGCGTTCGGACGTTCATGACCTACTTCGTCGACGTGACAGTGCGCGGCTACGAGCTCGACACCCAGGGCCACCTCAACCAGGCCGTCTATCTCCAGTACGCGGAACACGCGCGCTGGGAGCTGCTGCGGGCCGCCGGACTGCCCCAGGAGAAGCTGCTGGCCGACGGAATCGGCCCGGTGCAGCTGGAAGTGACGGTGAAGTACCTGAGCGAACTTCGTGGCGGTGACAGCGTGCGCGTGAGCTGCGCGTTCGTCTACGGCGCGGGCAAGACGTTCGAGGTCGTGCAGCAGATCGTCAAGGAGGACGGCACCCTGGCCGCGGACATCAGGGCCGTCGGCGGCATCCTCGATCTGGCGGCCCGTCGGCTGGTCGCGGATCCGGCCCGGCGTCTCGCCTCGCTGGCCGAGAAGCCGGACCTCCTCGGCGTCACCGTCTGACCGGGTCGGGTGACGCCGGCCTGACCGGGGCCGGGTGACGCCGACCTGACCGGGCGACACCGGCCACCGGGGCCGGGCGGCTCAGTCCGCCGTGCCGCCCGACTCCAGCTTCGTGATCGCCCGTGCGAGGCGGGCAGCCCTCAGCCCGGGCGTTCTCGCCTTGAGGAGCTCGAGAATCACCAGGTACCTGTCCGTCCTGCCGAGCTCCTCGAACCGCCGCGCCGCCAGGGAGCCGGGGACCAGCGCGGCCGCGAGGTCCTCGGGCACGGTGGCCTCCTTCTGCGAGGGGTAAGCCGCCGCCCACCGCCCGTCCTCCCGCGCGGCCCGTACCTCGGCCAGCCCCGGCTCCCGCATCAGTCCGGCCGCCGTCAGCGCCTCGACCTTGCGCACGTTGACCTGGGACCAGTGACCGCCCTTGCGACGGCGCGAGATCCGCTGGAGGTAGTACGTCTCGTCGAGGGACTTGCGCTGCCCGTCGATCCAGCCGTAACAGAGCACGGCGTCGATGATCTCGGAGGCCGTCACGGACTCGATGCCGGTGCTCTTCTTCGCGACCTTCACCCACAGGTCCGACCGCACCCCGTGATGCCGCTCCAGCCAGTCCCTCAGTTCCTCGACCCGCTCGAAGACCTGCGGCTCCACGCCCGGTTCCGTGCCGTCGGCCATGGTCACGTCCGCCTCCTCCAGGGGAGCCTGGGGCATCTCCCCGAGCTCCTGAGCACACGTTAGGCGCCCTGTAGGACAGTTTCCGTCCTACAGGGCGCCGGGGTGATCCCTGTCAGGCGGAGGCGGCGAACTGATGGGTGCCCGATCCGGCGGCGAAGACCGCACATCCGTCGTCCAGGCGCAGGAACCTCGCGGAGGCCTGGCCGGCGCTCCGCTCGTCGCCACCCGGAATCCACACCTCGGCGGTCGTGTTGGCAGGCAGGACGACCCTCAGCGCGAAGCCGTCCGCATCCGTCTTCCAGCGCGTCGTGACCGGCCCGTACAAGGAGTCGAACCGGCCCTCGGCCTGCGTCACTCCGCCGCCCGGACGCGGTCGCACGACGACCTTCCGGAAGCCGGGGCTCCCCGGTGCGATGCCCGCGATGTTCGCGTACATCCACTCACCCACGGAGCCGTACGCGTAGTGGTTGAAGGAGTTCATCCCTGCGTCCTGGAAGCTGCCGTCCGGCCGGATGGAGTCCCACCGCTCCCACATCGTCGTGGCGCCCCGGTCGATCTGGTAGCCCCAGCTCGGGAAGGTGCGCTGCGTCAGCAGCCGGTAGGCGACATCCGTGTGCCCGGTGTCGGTCAGCACCGGCAGCAGCCGCGGGGTCCCGAGAAACCCCGTCGACAGATGCCAGTCCTTCGCCTCGATGAGCGCGACCAGCCGGTCGGCCGCCGGCCCTCGGTCGCCCTCCGTCAGCAGATCCATGGACAGAGCAAGTACGTAGGCCGTCTGTGTATCGCCCTTGACGCGTCCGCCGGCCGTCACGTACGCGGCCCGGAACGCGTCGCGCACCCGGCCGAAGAGGCTCCGGTACGGCGCCGGGTCCTTGCCCAGCGCCTCGGCGATGCGGGCGACGAGGTCGGCGCTGTGGGCGAAGTACGCCGTGCCGATGACGTCCTTGGGCGTCTCGTCCTCGATGTTGAGCCAGTCGCCGTAGCCGTCGGCGGGCCGCAGCAGCCCGGTGCTGTGTGCCTCCAGGTACTCGAGCCACTTCAGCATCGAGGACCAGGACTGCTCCAGGACCCGCACATCGCCGTACGCCTGGTACAGGGCCCACGGTACGGTCACCCCGGCGTCTCCCCAGCCCGCCGCACCGCTGCCGACACCCGGAAGGTCCGGGGCGACGTTCGGGAACGCGCCGTCGGCGACCTGGTCGTCGCGCAGGTCGTGGAGCCACTTCGTGAGGAAGCGTGCCGACTCCATCGTGTACGCGGCGGTGGGCGCGAAGACGTTGATGTCACCGGTCCAGCCGAGGCGCTCGTCCCGCGCGGGGGTGTCCGTCGGGATGGAGAGGAAGTTGCCGCGCTGCCCCCAGGTGATGTTGCTGTGGAGCTGGTTGAGCATGGGCACATCGGTCGTGAAGTCCATGGTGAACGGTGCCGAGGTGTGGATGACACGGCCCACGATCGCGTCGGGACCCGGCCGGCCGGGATAGCCCGTCACCTCCACGTAGCGGAAGCCGTGGAAGGTGAAGCGGGGTTCGTACGTCTCCCGGCCGCCGCCCTTGAGCGTGTACGTGTCCGTGGCACGGGCGGTGCGCAGGTTGGTCGTGTAGATCGTGCCGTCCGGGTTCAGGACCTCGGCATGCCGCAGCCGCACCGTCGTGCCGGCCGGCCCCGACACGGTGAGGAGCGGGGTGCCCACCATGTTCTGGCCGAGGTCGAACACGAACACACCGGGCTCCGGTTCGGTCACCTCACGTGCCGTCAGTTCGCGCTCGACACGACATGCCCCGTCCACTTCGGCGACGAGTGCCGCCGTGACGTCGTCCACCCGATCGGCGCCGAGCCACCCCGACGCGTCGAAGCCGGCCCGCGTCCAGCCGTCGGTCTCCAGTCGGGCGTCGTACTCCTCGCCCGCCATGAGATCGGCGCCGGTGACGGGCCCGGTCGCGGCGCGCCAGTCGGTCCCCGACACCACCCGATCGGTCGAGCCGTCCGTGAAGGTGATTTCCAACTGGGCAAGAACGGCAGGCTGTTCGCCGTACTGATGCGGGCCGAACCAGGCGATGTTTCCGGCGTACCAGCCTGCCGCGAGCGTGACCCCGAGTGCGTTCCCGCCCGGTGCGAGCAGTCCGGTCACGTCGTACGTCTGGTACTGGACCCGCTTGTCGTAGTCGGTCCAGCCCGGTGCGAGCCGGTCCTCGCCGACCCGCCGACCGTTGAGGAACACCTCGTACAGCCCGAGTGCGGTCGAGTACAGCCTGGCGCGCGCCACCCGCTTGCGGCCGAGCCGGAACTCCCTGCGCAGCTGGGTGGCGGGGGAGTGCGCCACCTGGACGCGGCCCCAGGGCCCGGAACCCCAGGGGGCGAGGACCTTGGCGGCGGACCACGCCCTGTCGTCGTAGGTACCGGACCCCCAGTCCCCCGAAGGCTCCTTGTCGGTGGTCCGCCAGTCTGCGCCGGTGGCCAGGGTGACCACACCGTCAGCGGTGGTCACCTCCAGCAGGCCGAGCAGTCCGGCGGGTCCTTCCGTCGCGTTGGTGGCCGACACGGCGATCACGTGGACGCCCGGGGAGAGCCGGTCCGTCACATCCCTCAGGACGGGCCGCTGCCAGTTGTTGGCGGGGCCGTCCGCCTCGGTGTGCGCCACCTCCACGCCGTCGACCCGGGCGGTGAACCCGTCATCGGCCGTCATGACCAGGCGCGCGCGGGTGACACCGGCCGGAACCTCCACCCGGCCCCGGAACCAGCGGGTGGCCGCGGGCGCACCGGCGGCCGGATCGCCCTCGGGGAACCAGATCCACGAGGCGTCGTCCAGAGCGGGCGCAGCGGTCAGCGCGGCCGGCGCGCCGATCCAGCCTGCCGACCAGTCCGATTCGGCCAGGAGCCCGGTCTCCCACCAGGACGGCTCGCTCCACCCGGAGACCTGCCCGCCGGAGTCCCACACACGCACCGACCAGTGGTAGCGCGTACGGGACACCGGCGCCGGGCCCGCGTACGGGACCAGCACCGACCGGTCGGACTCGACCTTGCCGCTGTCCCAGACGTCGGGCTTCGTGAGGCGTTCCGGGGCGGTGGCGACCCGCACCTGGTACGCGGTCTGGGTCCGGCCCGGGACCTCCGACGCGACCGGCCAGCTCAGCCTCGGACGCGGGGTGTCGAGACCGAGAGGATGGCGCACGTACTCGACGGTCGGCTCGGTGACACGGGCCCGGCCGGCGGCTGCCCGCGCCGGTCCGGCAGCGTGCGCGGCTGGTGCGGACACCGCGGCGAGCGCCGCGGTGGCTGCGGTGGTGCTGAGCAGTCGTCTTCTGCTGATCACAACTCGGCTCCGTAACGACGCGGGGATGAATCGTTTCAGTCCTGTGAAGCTAGAGTTGTGTCCGGTCCCTGTCAAGGGTTCGTTCGCGATCGAGGTCTTTCTGGCTTGATGATTGAAAGCCTGCTGTGTGCGGCATTGACGTCCGTAGGGGAGGGGGTTTACGTTCGCCCGCAGAAGCAGGTTGAAACCTTTCACGTGATCGGCCAAATGGGCCTGCCCCGGTACCGATCTTTGCGCTGTCCGGCTGACGCGACTCAAGGCGCGCCCGGGATGTGGACGAAAGGTCAGGTGTTCGCACCTCGCGGGCCTGTCCTGGTCCGCGACCGGATCCTCCACGTCAAGGGAGAACGCATGCGCCTGCGCGCCCACTGGGCCCCGGCCGCTCTACTGTTGATCGCCCCGCTGATCGGCACCACCCCGGCCACGGCCGACACCGGCGACCGTCTCGTACCGGTGCAGAAGTCGTCCCGGGCCGTGCCCGGTCAGTACATCGTCACCCTGTCGTCCGCGCAGACGGCTGATGCCATGACCGAGGATCTCGGGGTCGCCACGCTGTTCACGTACAGCAAGGTCCTGCACGGCTTCGCGGCTTCGCTCACCCCCGCCCAGCTGGACAAGGTGCGCGGAACGGCAGGCGTCCAGGCCGTGGAGGAGAACAGCGAGGCCTCGCTCGCACCGCCGCCCGCCAAGAAGACGGCAGGTGCCCGTGCGGCCGCCACAAGCTGGGGGCTTGACCGGATCGACCAGCGGGCCCTGCCGCTGGACTCCATGTACAACGCGGCCGGTACGGGTGCCGGCGTGACCGCCTACATCGTCGACACCGGCATCGAGGCCGCCCACAGCGAGTTCGGCGGCCGGGTGGGCGAAGGCTACGACGGCATCGGCGACGGCCGGGGCGCCGAGGACTGCAACGGCCACGGCACGCATGTGGCCGGTACGGTCGCCGGCGCGACGTACGGTGTCGCGGGCTCCGCCTCGCTCGTCCCCGTCAGGGTGCTCAACTGTGAAGGGTCGGGAACCTGGGCCGGGATCATCGCGGGGCTCGACTGGATCGCCGAGAACGCCGAGCCGCCCAGCGTGGTCAACGCGTCGCTCGGCGGACCCTCGTCCGCGGCGGTCGACGACGCGTTCGACGGACTGGCCGAGCTGGGAATCCTGCCTGTCGTCGCGGCGGGCAACGAGAACCAGGACGCCTGCGACGTCTCCCCGGCGGGCGCCGACCAGGTGCTCGCCGTGGGTGCCAGCGACAACCAGGACCGGCAGGCGGACTTCAGCAACTGGGGCACCTGCGTGGAGGTGTACGCCCCCGGGGTCGACATCGTCTCCGCCAGGCTCGGCGGCGGCTCCACCGCGCTGAGCGGAACGTCCATGTCCAGCCCGCACGTCGTCGGCGTCTCCGCCCTCTATCTGGAGCAGAACCCTGCCGCGACTCCCGGGGAGGTCTCCGACTGGATGGCCGGCCAGGCCACGACGGACGTGCTGACGGATCTGGGTACCGGCTCGCCCGACCGGCTTCTGTACACCGGCGGCCTCTGACCCCCGTCCCGGCCGCACACTGATCCGCCTCCACCGAGCGGGGTCCGCACATGCGGGCCCTGCTCCGTGCTGTGCCGTGGAGCAGGCACTTTGCAGCGCCTTTCCATTGTGCGCAAACAGCTTGCGTTGATTGCGCTTCCTTGCGGTCTCTGAGGCTTCCTTCCGGTCGCACCCAAATCTCATTGAAAGCACGGTGCTTGTGCTCCCATCGCTTCTCGATCCGGATCGCTCGGTTCTGTCCCAACGGTGGACGCTCTCGCAGTTCTCTGCAATTCTCTGACCGCAAAACGCAAAACTCATGCTCAGTGAGCGCAGAAACAGGTGTCACCGAGCCGAGCAGACAGAGCCGCGCCCTCGGTGCGCTTCGCGCCGAGGCCGAAGATCGGGGACCAATGAGAGCCACACGCTGGAGATGGCGGGTTGTTTCCGCCGCGGTCACCACCAGTCTTCTGATGATCGGATGGCCGTCGCTCGCCGCCTCGGCGGCCGACGGCCCCAGCATCGCCGCGGGCAGGGCCGCGGCGGCGAGCAGTACGGGCGACGGGCACGCCGCCCGGAGCGTGACGGACGGCAACCAGTCGACGTACTGGGAGGGATCCGGCAGCTCACTTCCGCAGTGGGTGCAGACCGACCTCGGCCCGGATGCCCGGATCGACGAGGTGACGCTGAAGCTTCCCGCAGGATGGGAGAGCAGAAGGCAGACCCTCTCCATCCAGGGGAGCGCCGACGGCACGAGCTTCGCCACCCTGAAGACCTCGGGGACGTACACCTTCAGCCCCGGTACGTCCAACAAGGTGACGATCCCCTTCCCGGCCACGAAGACCCGCTTCGTACGGGTGAACATCACGGCCAACACGGCGGGACGCAACGCCCAGCTCGCCGAACTGGAGGTCCGTGAGGCCGAGGAGTCGTCGGCCGACCTCGCCGCAGGCAGGACCCTCACGGCGAGCAGCCACACCGAGGTGTACGTGGCGGCCAACGGCAACGACGGCAACAGGGCCAGCTACTGGGAGAGCCGGAACAACGCCCTCCCGCAGTGGATCCAGGCGGACCTCGGCTCCTCGGTCCGCGTCGACCGGGTCGTGCTGCGGCTGCCCGACGGCTGGGAGCAGCGGACCCAGACACTGAAGATCCAGGGCAGTGCCAACGGGTCGGAATTCAGTGACCTGACCGCCTCCAAGGCGTACACCTTCAACGCCGCGGGCGGGCAGGCGGCGACGATCTCCTTCGACGCCACCACCACCCGCTACGTACGGGTGCTGGTCACCGCCAACTCGGTCCAGCCGGCCGGGCAGGTCTCCGAACTGGAGGTCTACGGCCCCGGGACCGGCGACACCCAGGCGCCCACGGCCCCGGCCGACCTGGCCTTCACCGAGCCGGCCACCGGGCAGATCAGGCTGACCTGGAAGGCCTCCTCGGACGACACGGGTGTCACCGGTTACGACATCTACGCCGGCAACACACTGCTGACGAGCGTGGCGGGCAACGTCACCACGTTCACCGACACCCGGCCGGCCGGCGAGAGCGTCTCGTACCACGTACGGGCCCGGGACGCGGCGGGCAATGAGTCGGGCAACAGCAACACCGTCACCCGCCAGGGCACCTCCGGCGACACGCAGGCACCCACCGCACCCTCGCAACTGGCCTTCACCGAGCCGTCCGCGGGACAGATCAGGCTGACCTGGCAGGCGTCCTCGGACAACAAGGGCGTGACCGGCTACGACATCTACGCCAACAACGTGCTCCGCAGGAGCGTGGCCGGTGACACCACGACGTACACCGACACCCAGTCGGCCGGCACCACGGTCACCTATGTGGTGCGCGCCAAGGACGCGGCCGGCAACATATCCGTCGCGAGCAACTCCGTGACCCGCAACGGTTCCACGAACGCCGCGTCCAACCTCGCCGTCTCCAAGCCGATCACCGCCTCGTCGGTGGTCCACACGTTCGTCGCGGCGAACGCCAACGACAACTCCGTCACCACCTACTGGGAGGGTGCGGGCGGCAGCTACCCCCACACCCTCACCGTGAAGCTCGGTTCCAACGCAGACACCGAGAGCGTCGTCGTCAAGCTCAACCCCGACAGCAGCTGGGGCGCACGCACCCAGAACATCGAAGTGCTCGGACGGGAGCAGAACGCCACGTCCTTCACGAGCCTGGCCGCGGCCAGGAACTACGCGTTCGACCCGGCGAGCGGCAACACGGTGACGATCCCGGTCACGGCCAGGGTCGCCGACGTCCAGCTGAAGTTCACCTCCAACACCGGGGCCCCGGCAGGCCAGGTCGCCGAGTTCCGGGTGATGGGCGCTCCCGCCCCCAACGCGGACCTGCAGGTGTCGGCAGTCGGCGCCTCCCCGGCCGCTCCCGTGGAGTCCGACCAGATCACCCTGTCGGCGACCGTACGCAACACGGGCGCCCTAGCCGCTCCCGCGGGCAGGCTCGACTTCGAGCTGGGCGGCTCCAAGGTCGCCACCGCATCGGTGGGCGCTCTCGCCGCCGGCGCGTCCGTACAGGTCACCGCCGGTATCGGAGCGCGCGACGCGGGCAGTTACACACTGGGCGCGGTCGTCGACCCGGCGGGCGAGATCATCGAGGAGAACGAGACCAACAACCGCTTCACCAGCAGTTCCCCGCTGGTCGTGAAGCCGGTCTCCAGCTCCGACCTCGTCGCGAACGCGGTCACCACCGCCCCGTCCGCCCCCTCCGAGGGCGACACCGTGGCCTTCTCCGTCGCCCTCAGGAACCAGGGCACCGTGGCCTCCGCGAGCGGCAGCCACGGCATCACCCTGACTCTGGTCGACTCCAAGGGAGCCACGGTCAAGACCCTGACCGGCGCGCACAGCGGCGCCATCGCGGCGGGCTCCACGACGGCGCCGGTCTCCCTCGGCACCTGGACGGCCGCCAACGGCTCGTACACGGTGAAGGTGGTGGTCGCCGACGACGCCAACGAGCTTCCGGTGAAGCGCGAGAACAACACCCGCACCGAGTCGCTGTTCGTCGGACGTGGCGCCGACATGCCGTACGACATGTACGAGGCCGAGGACGGCGTCGCGGGCGGAGGCGCCAAGGTGGTCGGTCCCAACAGGACCGTCGGCGACGTCGCAGGGGAGGCGTCCGGGCGCAAGGCGGTCACCCTCGACAGCACGGGCAACTACGTCGAGTTCACCACCCGGGCGTCCACGAACACCCTGGTCACCCGGTTCTCCATCCCGGACTCCGCGGGTGGCGGCGGCATCGGGTCGAAACTGAACGTCTATGTGGACGGCACCTTCCTGAAGGCCATCGACCTCACGTCGAAGTACGCGTGGCTGTACGGGAACGAGACGGGACCGGGCAACTCCCCGGGCTCGGGAGCGCCCCGGCACATCTACGACGAGGCGAACCTCATGCTGGGCAGGACCGTCCCGGCAGGCAGCAAGATCCGCTTGCAGAAGGACACAGCCAACACCAGCACCTACGCGATCGACTTCGTCAGCCTGGAGCAGGTCGCCCAGGTGGCCAACCCGAACCCGGCCACGTACACCGTGCCCGCCGGCTTCACCCACCAGGACGTCCAGAACGCCCTGGACAAGGTCCGGATGGATACCACGGGCACCCTCGTGGGCGTCTACCTGCCGGCCGGTGACTACTCCACCGCCAGCAAGTTCCAGGTCTACGGCAAGGCCGTGAAGGTCGTCGGCGCGGGACCCTGGTACACCCGCTTCCACGCCCCGTCCACACAGGACAACACCGACATCGGGTTCCGTGCGGAGGCCAGTGCGAAGGGTTCGTCGTTCTCGAACTTCGCGTACTTCGGCAACTACACCTCCCGCATCGACGGGCCGGGCAAGGTGTTCGACTTCTCCAACGTCTCGGACATCGTGATCGACAACATCTGGAACGAGCACATGGTGTGCCTCTACTGGGGCGCCAACACCGACAGCGTCACCATCAAGAACTCCCGGATCCGCAACATGTTCGCCGACGGCGTCAACATGACCAACGGATCCACCGACAACCACGTCACCAACAACGAGGCGCGTGCCACCGGGGACGACAGCTTCGCGCTGTTCTCCGCGATCGACGGCGGCGGCGCGGACATGAAGAACAACGTGTACGAGAACCTGACGTCCATCCTCACCTGGCGTGCCGCGGGTGTGGCCGTGTACGGCGGGTACGACAACACCTTCCGCAACATCCACATCGCCGACACCCTGGTCTACTCCGGAATCACGGTCAGTTCGCTGGACTTCGGCTATCCGATGAACGGCTTCGGGACCGGCCCCACGGCGATCGAGAACGTGTCGATCGTGCGGTCGGGCGGACACTTCTGGGGGTCGCAGACCTTCCCGGGCATCTGGCTGTTCTCGGCCTCCAAGGTGTTCCAGGGCATCCGGATCTCCCATGTGGACATCGTCGATCCGACGTACAGCGGGATCATGTTCCAGACGAACTACGTCGGTGGACAGCCCCAGTTCCCGATCAAGGACACGGTGCTCACCTACATCTCGATCACCGGAGCACGCAAGAGCGGTGACGCGTTCGACGCGAAGTCCGGCTTCGGTCTCTGGGCCAACGAGATGCCGGAGACGGGCCAGGGCCCGGCGGTCGGCGAGGTCACGTTCAACGGGCTGAAGCTGAGCGGCAACGCCGTGGACGTCAGGAACACCACCTCCACGTTCAAGATCAACATCAACCCGTAGGGGGCCTGGGAGGTACGGAGGACCCAGAGGGTTCCACGGGAAAGGAGTAGGGATGAGGGGGTGCCTCGCGACTTCCGCGAGGCACCCCCGCCTGCGTACACTCTTTGCGGCGATAAGTCGGTGACTTGCATGAGTTGCGCTAGCGTTGCGGTCATGACGCGACGACTTGCCCAGGTGGCACAGAAGGTAGGGGTCAGCGAGGCCACGGTCAGCCGGGTGCTCAACGGCAAGCCCGGAGTCTCGCGGACGACCCGCCAATCGGTGCTGACGGCACTGGACGTGCTCGGATACGAGCGGCCGACCCAGCTGCGCGGCGAGCGGGCCAGGCTCGTCGGCCTCGTCCTGCCCGAGTTGCAGAACCCGATCTTTCCGGCGTTCGCCGAGGTGATCGGCGGCTCCCTCGCACAGCAAGGGCTCACGCCCGTGCTGTGCACCCAGACCAAGGGGGGCGTCTCGGAGGCCGACTACGTCGAACTGCTGCTCCAGCAGCAGGTGTCCGGAGTCGTCTTCGCGGGAGGACTCTTCGCGCAGGCCGACGAACCGCACGACCACTACCGGCGGCTCGCCGAGCGCCGCATCCCGGTCGTGCTGATCAACGCACCCATCGAAGGGCTCGACTTCCCCTGTGTGTCCTGCGACGACGCCGTCGCGATCGAACAGGCGTGGCGGCACCTCGTGTCCCTCGGGCACGAGCGCATTGGCCTGGTCCTCGGCCCCTCCGACCACGTCCCCTCGCGGCGCAAACTCGCCGCCGCGCTCGCCGTCGCGGGAGCGCTCCCGCAGGAGCGCATCGAGCGGTCCATGTTCTCGCTCGAGGGCGGCCGGGCCGCGGCCTCGCGCCTGCTGGAGCGGGGTGTCACGGGGATCGTCTGCGCCAGCGACCCGCTGGCGCTCGGTGCCGTTCGTGCCGCCCGCCGGCGGGGCCTCAGGGTCCCCTCGGACGTCTCGGTCGTCGGCTTCGACGACTCCGCCTTCATGAACTGCACCGAACCGCCGCTGACCACGGTCCGTCAGCCCATCGAGGCGATGGGGCGGGCGGCCGTCGAGCTGCTCTCCGCGCTGATCCAGGGCGGCACCGTGCCGCCGGGCGAGCTCCTCTTCGAGCCCGAGCTCGTGGTCCGCGGCTCGACCGCGCAGGCGTACACCTGACGGCCCCGCGGGACGGATCGCAGTCCGGGGCGGCGGGTGCGTCACCGGGCGCGTCACGCTTCGGATGCGGAAGGCTGTCAAACATTTACGAAAACTGCGCGAGATATTGCGTTCACATGTCGGCGGTGGTTGAGTAAGCCGCGCCCCGGCAGAGAGTTCGCCGAGGGCCTTCCATGCTCATGCCCGAAGGGGACCACCGATGAGAAGTGCTGGGTTCCGCCGTTCTCGCACACGTCGAACCTCCGCCGCCGCGCTCGTCACCGCGCTCGCGCTGACTGCCCTTGCCTCCTGTGGCACGAGCAGCAGCAACAGCGACGACGACAAGAGCGGTTCCGGCAGCGGCTCGTCCGATCCGTCAGCACCGCTGGACCCGAAGGCCAAGGTGACGCTGTCGATCGACTGCATGCCGCCGGCCGCGAAGGCCGCGGAGCTGCGCGAGTGGAAAGAGGACATCAAGGCGTTCGGCAAGATCTACCCGAACGTCACGATCAACGGAAAGTCCACGCCCGGACAGTGCCTGGAGCCGCCGCGCTTCACGGCGATGCTCAAGGGCAAGTCGCAGCCGGACGTGTTCTACGCCTACTTCACCGACCTGCAGCAGGTCCTGGACAACGACGGGGCGGAGGACATCTCGGCGTACGTCACCGACAAGTCCGTCCCCGCACTCAGGGACATCCAGCCCCAGGTGCTCGACGTGGCCCGCAAGGACGGCAAGCTCTACGCCCTGCCGACCAGCAACTACACCATGGGCCTGATCGTCAACCGGAAGCTGTTCACACAGGCCGGCCTGGACCCGAACACCCCGCCCTCGACCTGGGAAGAGGTCCGCGCGGCGAGCAAGAAGATCGCGGCGCTCGGCAAGGGCATCGCCGGCTTCGGCGAGTACAGCGCGGGCAACAACGGCGGGTGGCACTTCGCCGCGACGCAGTACGGCCTCGGCGGTGACGTGGTCGACGCCAGTGGCAATAAGGCGGCCTTCAACGACGAGAAGGGCAAGCAGGTCCTCCAGCAGCTGCACGACATGCGCTGGAAGGACAACAGCATGGGCCAGACCCAGCTGCTGAAGTGGGGCGATCTGCAGAAGCAGATATCCACCGACAAGCTCGGCATGTTCCTTGCCGCGCCCGACGACATCGCGTACATGGTCCAGCAACTCGGAGCCGAGTACGAGAACTTCGGGATCGGTCCGATCCCCGGCGCGCAGGGAACCCTCTTCGGCGGCAACAACTACATGATCAAGAAGGGCAGTTCGCCCGACAAGATCAAGGCGGCCGTCGCCTGGCTGAACTTCAAGAACCTCTCGCCCGGCAAGGGCCAGTTCGACTGGGCCCGCACCAAGGCCGACCAGCTGCCCGTCGGGCTGCCGCAGCCGAACTTCTTCACCGGTGAGAGCAAGGCCAAGGACGACGCCAGTCGCGTCGCCAACGCGACGATGCCCATCGAGAACTTCAAGGCCTTCATGGACAACCCCGTCCAGGGCAAGGCCGAGCCGCCGAAGGCCCAGGAGATCTACAAGATCCTCGACGTCGCGATGTCTGGAGTCCTGACCAACAAGGACGCCGACATCGACAAGCTGCTCTCCACCGCTGAGCAGCAGGTCAATCAGGTTCTGGCGAACCAGTAACGGACGCGCGGGGCCGGGTCACGCGGACCCGGCCCCGCAATCCCGACCGTCCGACTGCGAGCGACTGCACCGGCACCGAGGAGACACCATGTCGGCCCCCACCCTGTCCACGAGCAAGGCGAGCCCGCCACCGCCCGGACACCCCCGCCCCGCCCGGCCGGACTTCCCCCGCGAGGAGTTCGTGCGCGCCCTGCGCCGCAACATATCCGCGCACGGCTTCCTGATCGGCGCGGTCCTCTGCTTCTCGTTCTTCTCCTGGTACCCGATGGTCCGGGAGTTCTTCCTGGCCTTCCAGAAGACCGAGGACGGACGCACGACCTGGGCCGGCTGGTCCAACCTGAGCTACGTCTTCAACGACCCGGCCTTCTGGCAGGCCTGGCGCAACACCCTGCTCTTCACCGTCCTGGCCCTCGTGCTGGGCTTCGCGGTCCCGTTCGTCATCGCCGTCGTGCTCAACGAGTTCCGGCACGCGCAGGGATACCTGCGGCTGCTGGTCTACCTGCCGGTCATGCTGCCGCCGGTCGCCTCCGTACTGCTCTTCAAGTACTTCTACGACCCCGGCTACGGACTCTTCAACCGGATCCTGGAATTCCTCCATCTCCCCGCCCAGCAATGGCTCCAGGACCCCGACACCTCCATGCTCTCCGTCGTCATCGCGGCGACCTGGATGAACATGGGCGGAGCCACCCTCATCTACCTCGCCGCGCTCCAGGGCATCCCCGGCGAGCTGTACGAGGCGGCGGAACTCGACGGGGCCGGACTGCTGCGCAAGATCTGGCACGTCACCATTCCGCAGACCCGGCTCATCCTGTCGCTGCTGCTGCTCATGCAGATCATCGCGACGATGCAGGTGTTCACAGAGCCCTTCCTGCTCACCAACGGAGCGGGTCCCGAAGGCTCCACCACGACGGTCGTCTACCTCATCTACCAGTACGCCTTCAATTTCAACAACTACGGCAGCGCGGCGGCTCTCGGACTCGTCCTGCTCGTCGTACTCGCGGGCTTCTCCGCGGTGTACGTACGGCTCAGCCGCAACAGCGAAGACTAGGACGGGAGTACGAGGATGGCATCGAACACGCTTGTCTCCCGGCGAGGTACCGGCGGGCGCAGGGGAGGCCCCCGCGAGTCGGACCTCGGCCGCCAGCGGACCCTGATCTCGCCCGCCCAACTGGGCCGCCCCCGCGGCAAGGTCCTCTACTGGGTCATCTTCGCCGTGGTGATCGCCGCCTTCACCATCGCATTCCTCGGGCCCCTGTACTGGATGGTCACCGGGGGGCTCAAGACCACGCAGGAAGTCGTACAGAGCCCGCCCACGGCCTTCCCCACCTCGGTCCACACGGAGAACTACTCCCAGGCGTGGAACGTGATGGACCTGTCCCGGCTGCTCTTCAACACCCTGTACTACGCGTTCGGCGCGCTGGCCTTCCAGCTGATCTTCGACGTCGCCGCCGCCTACTCGCTCTCCAAGCTGCGGCCGGTCTTCGGCAAGGTCATTCTCGGCATGATGCTCGCCACCCTGATGATCCCGGCGACCGTCCTCGTCGTACCGCAGTACCTCACCGTGCTCGACGTGCCGATCTTTGAGCGCAACCTGCTCAACTCGCCGTGGGCGATCTGGCTGCCGTCGGTCACGAACGCCTTCAACATCTTCCTGCTGAAGCGGTTCTTCGACTCGATCCCACGCGAACTGCTGGACGCCGCCGCCATCGACGGAGCCTCACCCCTGCGCACCCTGCGCTCCGTGGTGCTGCCGATCTCCCGGCCGATCCTCGGCGTCGTCTCCATCTTCGCCGTCGTCGGAGTCTGGAAGGACTTCCTCTGGCCGATGCTCACCCTGCCCGACCCGAGCAAGCAGACGCTCAACGTGGGCATCTACTCCCTGGCCAGCGGAGTCCCGGAGAACGTCCTCATCGCCGCGCTCACCATCGCGTCCGTCCCGACGCTGCTGATCTTCCTTCTCTTCCAGCGCAACATCATGAGCGGTCTCACCGCGGGCGGCCTCAAGGGCTAGGGATTCTCGTCCGGATCACGATCCCGCCTGATCCGGACGGAAGACCCCAGCAGCACCCCTGCCGCCCCCCACCAGCACTCCGCCGCCGGCCATCCCACCACGCGCCCCGTGTCCGGGGCCGGCGGCGGAGTACCACCTGCCCGAAAGGAACGCCACGTGGCAGCCATCCGTCCGACCGAGGCCACCGCAACCTGGTGGCGCGACGCCGCCATCTACCAGATCTACGTACGCAGCTTCGCCGACGGCGACGGAGACGGCACCGGCGATCTCGCGGGAGTACGGGCCAGGCTGCCCTACCTCGTGGAGCTGGGTGTGGACGCCCTCTGGTTCACCCCCTGGTATCTCTCGCCCCTGGCCGACGGCGGCTACGACGTCGCCGACTACCGCGTCATCGACCCCGCCTTCGGTCATCTCGCCGAAGCCGAGAAGCTGATCGCCGAGGCCCGTGCACTGGGCATACGCACCCTCATCGACATCGTTCCGAACCACGTCTCCGACCGGCACAGCTGGTTCCGGGCGGCTCTCGCGGCGGGCCCCGGCAGCCCCGAGCGCGATCTCTTCCACTTCATGCCAGGACGCGGTGAGAACGGTGAGATCCCGCCCAACGACTGGGTGTCCGAATTCGGCGGCACCCCCTGGACCAGGCTCGACGACGGCCAGTGGTACCTCCACCTGTTCGCTCCCGAGCAGCCCGACCTCAACTGGGCACACCCGGCCGTCCGCCAGGAGCACGAGGACGTACTGCGCTTCTGGTTCGAACGGGGAGTGGCGGGCGTACGCATCGACTCGGCGGCCCTGCTGGCCAAGGACCCGGCACTGCCGGACTTCACCAAGGGCGTCGACCCCCACCCGTACATCGACCGCGACGAACTCCACGGCATCTACCGCGCCTGGCGTGCGATCGCCGACGAGTACGAGGGCATCTTCGTCGGCGAGGTATGGCTTCCCGACTCCGAGCGCTTCGCCCGCTACCTGCGGCCCGACGAGCTGCACACCGCCTTCAACTTCAACTTCCTGGCCTGCCCCTGGGACGCCCGGCTGCTGCGTACCGCGATCGACGACACCCTCGCCGAGCACGCGCCGGTCGGCGCCCCCGCGACCTGGGTGCTGTGCAACCACGACGTGACACGCACCGTGACCCGGTACGGACGCGAGGACACCGGGTTCGACTTCGCCGCCAAGGTCTTCGGCACCCCCACGGATCTGGAACTCGGTACCCGCAGGGCCCGGGCCGCCGCCCTGCTCTCGCTCGCACTGCCCGGCGCCGTCTACCTGTACCAGGGCGAGGAGCTCGGCCTTCCGGAAGCCGACATCCCGCAGGCGCGGATCCAGGACCCCATGCACCTGCGCTCCGGCGGGATCGACCCCGGCCGCGACGGCTGCCGGGTGCCGCTGCCGTGGGCCGAACAGGAACCGCACGCCGGATTCGGGTCCGCGGACGAACCCTGGCTGCCGCAGCCGGCCTCCTGGCCGTCGTACGCCGCCGATCGCCAGAACCGCGATCCCGGCTCGATGCTCAACCTGTACCGCGAAGCCCTGAGTCTGCGCCGCAGCGAACCCGGATTCGCCGCAGCCGCCGCGGAAACGGCGGACGGCCGGCTGAACTGGCTGCCCTCGGAACCCGGGGTGCTCGCCTTCACCCGGGCCCACGGCCTGATCTGCGCCGTCAACCTGTCCGGGGCTCCGGTGCCGCTCCCCGACCACACCGAGGTGCTGCTGACCAGTGCTCCGCTGGACGGCTCCGGCCTGCTGCCCAGTGACGCGGCGGCCTGGCTGCGGAGCTGATACCGCCACCGGGCCGGGCCGTCACCGTACGCATCGGTGGCGGCCCGGCCCGAGGCGGATAGCGGGGGAGCGGAGGCTGCGGCACAGTGGTCGTATGGATGATCTCAACGCTCTCGCCGACGAGCACCTGACCGCAGCCCGCGCCAGCGCGCACGGGCGCAGCGCGCACCTGCTGCTGCGGCAGGAACCGCTGCGGCAGACGGTGATCGCACTCACCTCGGGATCCGCCCTCGACGAGCACAACGCACCCCCCGCCGCCTCGCTCCAGGTACTGCGCGGCCGGGTCCGGCTCACCGCCGCCTCCGGGGACGTGGAACTGACCACGGGCGGGCTGCACCCGATTCCCCAGGAACGGCACGGGCTGCTGGCACTCGAGGACGCCGTGGTGCTGCTGACAGCTGTCAACGACTGAGCGCCCAGGAATACACCTGCGATACGGAGGCATGAGAGAAAGGTGGCAGCCGGGCCGTTCTCCGACGCCGTCCGGCCCGCCGATTCTTCCTTCGTCCCCCGGAGTACCAGCGTGCCCAGCAGGACCGACGCCCCCGCCGCGGACAGCACCGCGCCCCCTTCCGGGCGGGCCGCACCGAGCTGGCGCACCGCCTTGCGCCGTACTCCCCTCTCGCTCTGGAACGACGACCTCTCCGACTGGGCAGCGGCCCTCACGTACTACGCCATCCTCGCCCTGCTCCCGGCGCTCCTGGTCACGGTGTCCGTCATCGGCCTCGCGAGCCCCGGCGCCACCAACGCCCTGATCATCGACATCACGGCCTTCGCGCCCGCCGAGTCCGGAGCGGCGCTGCGCCAGCCCCTGGAGGCGGCCACCCACGAGCGCACCGCCGTCTGGCTCCTCGTGGCCACCGGGAGCGTCAGCGCCGTGTGGTCGGCCTCCAGCTACCTGGCGGTCTTCCGCAGAGCGCTGCACGCCATGCACGACGTGAAGGACACCAGGCCCGCCCTGCGCCAGGCGCACATCATCGTGGCGTCCGCGATCGGACTGCTCGTCCTGCTGATGGCCAGCGCGTTCGCCCTGGTCCTCACCGGTCCGCTGGCCCGCTGGTTCGGGGAACGGACTGGCCTGACCCACGCCGGTGAGACTGTCTGGGCGGTCCTCAAGTGGCCCGTGCTGCTCTGCCTGGTCGCCTGTCTGATCCTGGTCCTCTTCAGCACCGGTCCGCGTACCGCCCGGGGCGTCCGGCGCGGGCTGCCGGGCGGAGTGCTCGCGGCGTTCCTGTGGCTGTTCGCGTCGGCCGGATTCGCTCTGTACGCCACCCACATCGGCAGCTACAGCCGGCTGTACGGTTCGCTGGCCGGTCTGGTCGTCTTCCTGATCTGGATCTGGTTCACCAATCTGGCACTTCTGGCCGGTGCCCAGTTCAACGTCGAACTCGGGCGCTTGAAGGGCGGCGACAGCTGAGGGCAAAGCCCTTGTGGGAGCGCTCCCAAATAGGCAGGATGGGGCGATGACCCAGGCAGCGCACGTACGTCCCTACCGACCCGGCGACCGTGAGGCCCTTGCGGAGATCTGCATCCGCACAGCGGACAACGGCGGTGACTCCCGGCATCTGTACCCCGATCCGGAGCTGATGCCGGCGCTGTTCGCGGCGCCCTACGCGTACCTCGAACCCGAGCTGACGTTCGTCCTGGACGACGGGTCCGGGCAGGCGGTCGGCTACATCCTGGGGACCGCGGACACCCGGCAGTTCGTGGACGCGTTCCGCAAGGTCTGGCTCCCGCTGGTGACGGAACGCTTCCCCCGGCCCGACGGAACGCCGAGCACCTCCGTCGAGGAGATGACCGCGCTTCTCTACAACCCCGAACGCATGATCCTTCCCGAGCTGGACGGACATCCGGCGCATCTGCACATCGACCTGCTGCCGCCCTGGCAGCGCAAGGGGCACGGGAGGGAGCTGATGGGCACCTTCCTGGACGCGCTCCACTCCAAGGGGGTCCCGGCCGTCCATCTGTCGATGCTGGTGGCGAACACCCCGGCCAGGGCCTTCTACGACCGCCTCGGATTCCGTGAGATCGAGGTCCCCGATCCGGGGCCACTCGCCTATGTGGGACGTTCCACCGAGGGGTGTGGCGACGACCGGCTGGGCAGGTAGTCAGCTGCGAGCCCGGGTGAGGGCCGAGGCAGCCGGTACGGAGGAGTGAGAGACGTGACGGAGCAGAGTGCGTGGAGGTTCGCGGACGACCGGGGGCAGCAGCTGGCGGCGGAGCGGCGCCCTTCGCGCGTGCTCGCCTACGTCCAGGCCGGAGCGACGCTGTGGGACTACGGTGTGCGCCCGGAGGGGATCTTCGGTTCCGGCCATGACGGTACGGCGCCCGACCGGGCGAAGACCGGCACGCTCCCGCTGGACACCGTCGACTACCGGGGTGCGGGCGCGGGCCTGGACGTGGAGACCCTCTTACGCGGACGGCCGGACCTGGTCGTCGCCGTCAGCTACGGCCACGGACAGGTCTACGGGCTGGACCCGGACGCCGCCAAGCAGTTGGAGGGGCGGGTACCGGTCGCCGTGATCGACGTGGGTCAGGCGCGCACGCTGGACCGCACAGCCGAACGGTTCGCCGAGCTGGCCCGCTCGCTCGGCGGCGCACCGGTCCCGGGTGTCGCCGAGGACCTGGAAGCCGCCAGGGCGCGGCTGCGCGCCGTGGCCGGAGCCGTTCCCGGCGGCCCGAGGGTGGTGGCACTGTCCCCGGCCGGCCAGGAGCAGGCCCACATCGCCCGCCCGCCGATGTGGCCCGAGCTGCGGGTGCTGGCCGAGCTGGGGGTCAACCTCGTGTCACCGGCCGCGGGCGGGGGAGTCAACTGGTCCACCACGGACTGGGGCCGGGCGGCGGAATTCCGGCCGGACGTCGTCCTCGCGGACGTCCGGTCGAACGCGACCCCGCTCGGTGAGATCGGTGCACCGGACTGGCGGGCGGCCACGGAGGCGGTGTGGATCGTCCCGTGGAACCCGGAGCCCTTGTGCAGTCCCCAAGCCCATGCCCGCTTCCTCGCGCTGGTGGCGGACGCCCTGGAGGGGGCGCGGAACGACTGAACAGGTTTCCCAAAAATATTCTGCAAAAATACTTTGGGAAAGTGCGGATCTCATCTAGCCTGCTGCCATGGACAGCGACGGCTCACCCCGAAAACTCGATCCCGCGCAGGACTCGGCAGCGCTGAAGGCGCTCACCCACCCGCTGCGTCTCCGGCTGCTCGGCCTGCTGCGGCAGCACGGTCCGGCCACCGCGAGCGAGCTGGCGGTCAGGACGGGAGAGTCGTCGGCGTCGACCAGCTACCACCTGCGCGTGCTGGCCAGGTACGCGTTCGTCGCGGAGGCTGAGCACCGGGACGGCCGCGAGCGACGGTGGCAGGCCGTGCACGCCGTCACCTCGTGGAGCAACGATGGGATGCTGGCCACGTCAGAGGGCCGGGCGGTGCTGGGCACGTTCTGGCGTCGCTCGCTCGAGCACCTGCAGCAATCGGTGGTCCAGCACGAGGCGGACATCGAGGACGGCAGGCTGGGGGAGGAGTGGCACGAGCCCTCCGGTGTCAGCGACCTGATGCTCCGACTGACACCGGAATCCCTGAGAGAGCTCTGGGACGCGTTCGAAGCCAAGGTGGCGGAGCTGAACGCCCGGGACGAGCACGATCCGAGGGCCGAGCAGGTCGTGCTGGTCACGGCCGGACTCCCGCTGGCGGCGAGCGAACCCACGTCACCTGAGTCCGCGAATCCCCTCACCGCGGACCTCCGCTCCGACCGCGACACACGTACCGGCGGCACTCGCGCCGACGTCACGTCCGAGGCCGGCCCGCGCTCCCAGGGCACCTCATGACCCGGCCCGCGCCCGCCACCGCGCGCACCGGGCTGGACGAACGCACCGCGCGGCGCCGCTTCGTCACGGTGTCGTTCCTGTTCTGGCTGCCGGCCGGCCTGACCGCCGCGCCCATGGTTCTGCTCTTCACCGAACGAGGCCTGGCCCTCGCCGCCGTGGCCGCGGCCTTCGCCGCACACTCCCTCACCGCCGCCGCCCTGGAACTCCCCACCGGCGGGCTCTCCGACGTCATCGGGCGCCGTACCGTCCTGGCCGGCGCCGGAATCCTCAACGTGTGCGCCCTCACCCTCATAGGACTCGGAACGGCCGGCTGGGTCCTCGCCCTCGGCATGGCGCTGATGGGCGCGGGCCGGGCCCTGTCCAGCGGACCGGCCGAAGCCTGGTACGTCGACACCGTGCACGCCCGCTCCGGCCCCGACACCGACCTGCGCACGGGACTGGCGCGCGGCGGCGCCGCGTCCTCGGCCGCCATGGCACTCGGCATGATGCTCGGCGGCGCGCTGCCCTGGCTGCTCGGCCTCGGCCCGGACTTCGGCGCCCGGCTGCGCGCGTACACCTCCGACCTCGTACTGCCGCTCTCCGTCCCCGTCCTCCTGGGTGTGGCCGTCGAGACCGTCTTCGTCCTCTACGCCCTCACCGCACTGCCCGAACCTCCCCGCCCCCGGGCCACCCTGCGGGGTGTGCTGCGCGGTGTTCCGGAGGCCATCGGCGCGGGTCTGAGGCTCGGCGCCCGGGACACGCTGATCCGCCGCATCCTGATGACCGCGGGCGCCGCCGGCACCGCGCTGGCCGCACTCGAACTGCTCACGCCCGGCCGCGCCGCAGCCATCACCGGAGCCTCCGAGTCCGGGGCGGTGCTCTTCGCGGGACTGGCAGCCGTCGGGTTCGTCTGCTCGGCAGTCGGCAGTCAGATCGCCCCGCTCGTCGCCCGGTTCGCGGGCGGGAGCGAGCGTGCGGTCCTGGCGAGTCTCGCGGCGAGTGCCACCGGTCTCCTGATGCTCGCAGCGACCGTGTCCTTCACCGGGGCGGCCGCCCTGACCTTGGCCGTCGCCGGATACGCCCTGGTGTACCTGGGGCTCGGGGCCGCCGGTCCCAGCGAGAACGACCTCCTGCACCGCCGCGTCGACACCTCGGGCCGAGCGACGGCCCTTTCCGTGCAGTCACTCTCGTTGCAGCTCGTCGGGGCGGCCGGAGGGCTGGTCACGGGTGTGCTGCCCGCAGGCCCCCTGCCCTGGCTGCTCGGTGCCACGGCGCTGCTGGCAGGCGCCCTGCTGTGGGTCCGTCGCGCCGCCGGCCCTGCCGTACGGCTCAGCGGCCGGCCGGGACCCGTCACGGGAGACGGCATCGGCTGACGTCCGCACGCACCGCCGCGCGTGAGGGACGCCCCTGGTGTCGGTACCGGGCGCGGGGTCTCCCGGAACCCTCCGCGCACGAGGCAGAATCGGCGGCAGCGTGTCCGCCGACCACCGCGTGCCGGACACTCCCGCCCGGCGCCACTCCTGGAGATCCTCCTCATGCTCGACAGACTCGCTCTGCTGGTCATCGGCGAATGCGTCGCCGACATCGTCCGGGAGCCGGGCGCGGCAGACCGCGTCCACGCGGGCGGCAGCCCCGCGAACGTCGCATACGGTCTGGCCCGCCTGGGCCGGAGCACCACGCTCCTCACCCAGCTCGGCCAGGACGTGAACGGACGGCTCATCCGGGACCATCTGGCATCGGCAGGCGTCCGTGTGCACACCGACGGGCGCGGCGCGCCCACACCGTCCGCCGCCGTCACCCTGGACGACGCGGGGCGGGCCTCGTACACCTTCGAGATCACCTGGTCACTGGCCCCGGTGACGCCGGAGCGGCCGCCGCAGCATGTGCACACCGGGTCGATCGCCGCCGTCGTCGAGCCGGGGGCCGGTACGGTCCTGGCCACCGTCGAAGCACTCCGGGCGACCGCGACCGTCAGCTACGACCCGAATGTGCGCCCTGAGCTGATGGGAGACCACACCGAGGCCGTACGCAGGGTCGAACGCTGTGTCGCCCTCAGCGACGTGGTCAAGGCGAGCGACGAGGACCTGGCGTGGCTGTACCCGGGTGAGACACCGGAGGAGACCGCCGGGCGGTGGCTGCGCTCCGGTCCTGCGGTCGTCCTCGTCACGCGGGGAGCCGAAGGGGCGCTGGCGGTTCTCCCCGGTGCGACGGTGAAGGTCGACGCGGTGCCCGTCCGGGTCGTCGACACCGTGGGAGCGGGTGACGCGTTCATGTCCGGCACGCTGCACAGCCTGGCTGCGCACGGACTGCTCGGAGAGGGCGGCCGCGCGCGGCTGCGTTCACTGGACACCGGGACGCTGGGCGACGTGCTGCGCCACGCGGCGGCATCGGCCGCCGTGACCGTCGCACGGGCCGGTGCCCTTCCGCCCGATGTGGAGGAGCTGGCGGCGGGACTGACCGGGGCACCTGTCCCCAAGGCCTGACAACGCCGGTGTCCTCCCGCCCGCCCCGGTCGTTTAGTCCTTCATGACCGTGACCCTTACCGACACCGTTAAACCGTCCACGGCCGATCTGCTGACCGGCGTCGTCCTCGGCGCGGACTTCCGCCGGGAGCACGGCTTCTGGCGGCGGCTGATCGGTACAGAACCGTTCCGCCGCCCCGCGGGCGGTACGCCCGAAGAGCGTCTCGCCCTCGCCTACGACCGGCTGCGCATCCTCAACCGCTCCCTCGACAGCGGAGCCCGCCTCGCAGCCGACCCGCGCGCGCTGGCCGCCCTGCACGAATGGCTGGGCCCGGTGGACCCCGCGCTCACCACCGTGGCGGGCATCCACTACAGCCTCTTCCTCGGCAGTCTCCTCGACCACGACGCAGGCACGGACCGCGATCTGTCCGACTTCCTGGGGATGCGGCGCATCGGCACGTTCCTCTGTACGGAGGTGGCGCACGGCAACGACGCGGCCTCCCTGGAGACCACCGCGACGTACGACCGTGAGCGGGACGGGTTCGTCCTGCGCACCCCGAACGCGGGGGCGCAGAAGTTCATGCCCAACACCAGCCCGGCGGGCGGACCGAAGACCGGTCTCGTCGCCGCACGTCTCCTCGCCGACGGTAAGGACCACGGCGTCCACCTCTTCCTGGTGCCGCTCACCGACGACGTACAGGCTCTTCCAGGGGTACGGATCCGGCGGTTGCCGGCCCGGATGGGCAGCCCCGTGGACCACTGCCTGACCTCGTTCGACCGGCTGTTCGTCGGGCGGGACGCCCTGCTGGGGGAAGGGAGGGGACTCGGCGGGGACGGCGAGGTCAGCAGCACCCCCGCCGACCGGCGGCGCCGCTTCCTGACATCCATCGGCCGTGTGACCCCGGGGCGGATCTCCATGAGCGCCTGCGCGGCCGGCTCCGCCCGCGCCACGCTTGCGGTAGCCGTCCGCTACGGCAGCCATCGCATGGTCTCCGGCGCCCGGGGCGCCGGGCAGATTCCGGTGAACGCCCACCGGACCCACCACGGGCCGCTCGCCTCGGCGATGGCCACCGTCTTCGCCATGAGTCTGCTGCACCGCAGGGCACTCGACCGGTGGGAGCGCCGCACCGACGCGGACAGGGCGGAGGCGGAGCGCCTGGTGGCCGTCGCCAAGGGGTGGATCACCTGGCAGGCCCGCTCGGTCATCGTCGAGTGCCGTGAACGCTGCGGGGCGCAGGCACTGTTGGAGAACAACGGCATGACGGAGCTGGTCACCGGAATCGAAGGTGCCATCACGGCGGAGGGCGACAACCTCGCCGTCCACGCCAAGGCGGCGGCCGACATGGTCTTCGCCCCCGAACCCGCCTCCGTGGACCCCTCGCAGGACGCGGCGGACGGGACCGGCGACACCCCGGCCGACCGGACCCCCGGTGAGCTGGCCGACCCCCGGTTCCTCGGCAGGCTCCTCGACGCGGTGGAGGACATCTGGTTCGCCCGGGCCAGGAAACGCGCGCTCCGGGCAGCGCACGGCGACCCCCTCGCGCGGTGGAACGCGGCCTCCGGAGCCGCACTGCGCGGGGTCGAGGCCCACGCGTACAGACAGGCGGCCGAAGGCTACGCCGAGGCGCTGACAACGCTCCCCGAGGGCGCCGCCCGGGAGCGGCTGGCCGAACTGGAGCGGCTTTTCGCCCTCCAGTGGGTGGCCCGCAACAGCGGGGACCTGCTGGCGGCAGGTCACCTGACCCCCCAGCAGGTCGACGAACTGCCCGAAGCCACCGAGGAACTGATCGCAGCCGTCGCCGCACACGCACCCGAACTGGTCGAGTCCTTCGCGCTGCCGGAAGAGCTGCTCGCCGACTGGCCGATCGCGGGACCGGACTACGCCGACGCGTACGACGACGCGAAGGGCCCCTGGCACCAGGGGTCCGCCGAGCCGTCGCCGCCCGCCGCGCCGTGAGCGACCGACGGGCCGCGACGGTGTGGACATCGCGCCGCCGCCCGGTGCCACGCTCGGACTGCTGGGGCCGAACGGATCAGGCAAGTCCACGCTCCTCCGCATCCTGGCCGGAGTTCTCGGCCCCGGCGCGGGCACCGTGACCCTCGACGGCCGGACCTTCGCGGAGACCGGCCGCCGCACCGTCGCCCGACGCGTCGCCGTGGTCGACCAGCACGCCACCACCCAGGTCGAGTTGAGTGTCCTGGACGTCGTGCGCCTCGGCCGCATCCCGCACCGCCGTGCCTGGACGGCGCCCGGCCGCGAGGACGAGGACGCCGTGATCGAGGCGCTGGAGCGCACAGGCCTCGCCGAACGCGCCGAGCAGTCCTGGCACACCCTGTCCGGCGGCGAGCGCCAGCGCGTCCAGATCGCCCGTGCACTCGCGCAGCAGCCTCGTGAACTCCTCCTGGACGAGCCGACGAACCATCTGGACATCCAGCACCAACTGGAGCTGCTGGCCCTCGTCTCCGCGCTGCCCGTCACCGCTGTCGTGGCGCTGCACGACCTCAACCTGGCCGCGACGTTCTGCGACCGCGTCACCGTGCTGAAGGAAGGACGGGTGGTGGCCTGCGGAACGCCCGCGGAGGTGATCACCGGGGAACTCATCGCCGACGTCTACCGGGTACGGGCGGTGGTGACGCCCGAAGGGCCCGACGGCAGGCCTTCGGTGCGCTTCCTGCCGGGGGGCGCCGCGGGCGGCCCGGCTTCCGGCTGACCCACGGCGAAGGGGCGGGCCCTTGTCGTCCGGGTCCCGCCCCTCGCTGCTTGTCGCGCGGCCTGTCGCCGCTGAGTGAGGGGGTCAGCGGCGGCGTCCCTGGCCGAACTCGCCGCCCGTGTCCTTGCCGCTGCCCATGTCCTTGCCGTCCGCGTAGTCGATCTTCTCCTTGCGGAGTTCGGCGGAGACTTCCTTCTGCTCGGTGACCTTGTTGGTTTCGAGGCGGACGCGTTCCACCGGGACGGCCTCCTTACGGACGGTGGCGCGTTCGGCGTGCAGGGTGACTTCGACGTCCTCTTCGCCGATGCTCGTCGTTCCGGTCGACTTCTCGCCCGGCCGCATGGGTTCGCGCACCACGCGTACTTCCTCGTGGGACACGGGTACGGTCCGGGTGACGTTCTCGGTCACGACGTACTTGTGCAGGTGTGCCTTTCCGCTCTCGTACTCCTCCGTACCGACGAGGAGCTGTTCCTCGGAACGGACCATCTCCTCCCGGCCCCCGGTGCCCGCGGCGGACCGTTGGGCCCCGGCCCCGGCTCCGGCGAGCGGGCGCGACGTGGAGGACGTCTCCGTGTCACGGTGCCTGCCCATGCCGGCCCCCGAGGTGGCTGCGCCCGTGGTGCCGACCGCGGTCGCCTTGCCGGTCGTCCCGGGGCGGGCCGTTCCCGCGGCGCCGGCCGTTCCCGCGGCGCCGGCCGTTCCCGCGGCTCCGGCGGCGCCCATGGCTGCCGTTCCGGTGCCGGACGTGGTGCGCGCGTCGCCGCCGTCGGTGCCGGTGGTCTTCCTGGTCATGCCGTAGTGCCGGTAGAGCTCTTCCTCCTCGGCCACGGAGAGATGAGCGTCGGCGTCCACCCGGGGGGCGTCCTTGACGCGGTCCTTCGTGTGCGAGACGTGCAGGTCGGAGCCCACGCGGCGGGCTCCGGCGAGCGGTACGAAGCTCTCCTTCATGCCGAACATGCCGGTCTTGACCGTGATCCAGTCGGGCTTGCCGGTGTCGTCGTCGACGTACACCCGTCCTACACTGCCGACCTTCTCGCCATCACTGTCGTAGACGGTCAGACCGTCGAGTTCTCCGGAATCCGTGAAACCGTCAGCGGCTCCCATGGCCGATTCCTCCTCGCCCGGGCACGCCCTGTGGGTGGGTCCAGCAGAGAAGACGCGT
This sequence comes from Streptomyces sp. NBC_00887, assembly GCF_045207585.1. Classification (NCBI taxonomy): domain Bacteria; kingdom Bacillati; phylum Actinomycetota; class Actinomycetes; order Kitasatosporales; family Streptomycetaceae; genus Streptomyces; species Streptomyces sp. NBC_00887. The sequence goes on along the minus strand of NZ_CP108788.1, from coordinate 649,368 downwards.
CCGGCTTCCATCGCGCCTCACCCGGTTGGACGCTGCAACCTCCCGGCTCGGGCAGTGGGCGGCCCGGAGCAGCCGGGGTGGGCGGTGGCCCCGCGCAAAGCCTGTATCGGCCCCTTCCATCCGTTACGCCATTCGGGTGAGCACCCTCATGGGTGCACCGGGGATGCGGTCCCGCTCCGCACGTATGATCGACGCGCCGTCGCCGACCGTCGGGCGGCCTGTCCCCGGGGGTGCGCCATCGAATCCGTACGGACCCGCATCCCCGGACAGCGCGGTGAACTGCTGGCCAGGCAGGAGGAAGGCCTCCGCCTCCACCACCTGGTCTGGCGGCTGGGACCCGGCTGGCGGGTCTGCAGCAGCGCTGTCCTGGGCGGCGGCATAGGGCCGCGGGCCTGGATTCTCAATGCGCAGGTACCGGGTGGATACCCGCGGCTGGACCCGGACCGGCACCTCGCCGAGATCGCCGCGGCCGAGGAGCTCGGCGGCCCCGGGGCCGGTCTGATGACGGCCGCGGACGTCACCGCGTACACCGTCGCGTGCGACGCGGGCGTCACGGCCACCGTCACCAGCGGTCTCGGGGTACGGGGATGGGCCGCGGACCCGGCGGGAGGCACCGACGGCCCGCTGCCGCCGGGCACGGTCAACATCGTCGTCACCGTCCCCGTGGCCCTCTCCGACGCCGCTCTGGTCAACGCCGTGGCAACGGCCACCGAAGCCAAGGTCCAAGCGCTCGTGGACGCCGGCCTCAACTGCTCGGGCACCCCGACGGACGCCGTGTGCGTCGCCGCTCCGGACCCCGGGTCGCAGGCCGGGGAACCCTTCGCCGGCCCGCGCTCACGCTGGGGATCACGACTCGCCCGGGCCGTACACCGCGCCGTACTCGACGGCGCGCTGCGGCAGGCTTGAGTCCCGTCGCTCCGCCGCAGCCGTGCGGGGCGCACCGAGGAAGGGAATGCCCCCTTGACCACCGCCGCCCCCACGCCGACCGTCGCGGTCCTCGGCACCGGGATCATGGGATCCGGTATGGCGCGCAGCATGCTCAGGGCCGGACTCCCCGTCCGCGCCTGGAACCGTACGCAGGCCAAGGCCACGCCTCTTGCCGCGGACGGGGCAACCGTGACGGACACCGCGGAGGAAGCGGTGCGCGGCGCCGATGTCGTCCTCACCGCGCTGAACGACGGCCCGTCCGTGGCCCGGACACTCACCGCCGCGGCCCCCGGACTCCGCCCCGGACAGGTCTGGCTGCAGAGTTCCACCGTCGGCCTCGACGCCACCACCGACCTCGTCCACCGGGCCGCCGGCCTCGGACTCGTCTACCTGGACGCCCCGGTCTCCGGAACCCGGCAGCCCGCCGAGCAGGGCACCCTCACGGTGTTCGTCTCCGGTCCCTCCTCCGCCCGCGCGACGGCGCTGCCGGTCCTGGACGCGATCGGGCAGCGCACCGTATGGGTCGGGGAGGACCCGGGAGCGGCCACCCGGCTCAAACTGGTCACCAACACCTGGGTGATCAACTTGGTCAACGGCGTGGACGAATGCCTCAATCTCGCCGAAGGGCTCGGTATCGACCCGCAGTTGTTCCTGGACGCGGTGAGGGGCGGCCCGCTCGACACCCCGTATCTGCGGGGCAAGTCCGCCGCGGTGCTCTCCGGTGACCTCACCCCGAGCTTCGCGCTCTCCACGGCGCTCAAGGACACCCGGCTGATCCTCGACGCGGCCGAGACGTCCGGGGTGACGCTGGATCTGGTCGCCGCCTCCGCCGAGCGGTTCACCCGGGCGGAGGCGGCCGGACACGGAGCCGAGGACATGATCGCCACGTACTACGCGGGCCGCGCCGAATAGCGGCGGGACGGTTCAGGCGACCGTCACGGGGTGGCGGACCACCGCGTCGAAATAGCGGCGGGACGGTTCAGGCGACCGTCACGGGGTGGCGGACCACCGCGTCGAAGAGGTAGCCCTGGGCGTTGTGGGCCGCCGTCGCAGGCTGGGTACGGCCCGACCGGTCCGTCGCCCGGGCGAGCAGCACGGCGGGGCCGGTCTCCTTCGGAACCCAGTCGGCCGTCCAGCGGACCCAGCTGCCGCTCCTGGGCTCGTCGCGCAGCCGGGCGGGCCGCCACCGGGTGCCGCCGTCGGTGCTGACCTCGACGAGACGCACCGGTGCGCCGCCCGACCAGGACCGGCCCGTGAGCAGGTGCCTGCGGTGGGCGGCGAAGGTGGCACCGGGCGCCACCTCGAAGGCGCTCTTGAGCGTCTGCCGGGTCAGCGGATCGCTGCCCTCCGGCGGGTACCCGGGTCCGAACAGCCGGTACAGGCCCGTGTTCCACGGACTCAGCAGCGGCTCCGCGCTCACCTCGATGTCACCGACCCACTTGATGTTCGCGATGCCGACCCAGGACGGGACGATCAGCCGGACCGGATGGCCGTGGTCGGGCGGCAGCGGCTCGCCGTTCATCTCGTAGGCGAGGAGGACGTCGTCCAGAGCCTTCGACACCGGCAGAGGCCTGCGCACCCGGCCCAGGTTCGTCCCGTCGCTGACGACCTCCGCGTCCAGTCCACGCGGCAGGACGTCGACCGCGTTCCTGCCGATTCCGGCCAGCCGCAGCACATCGGCGAGCCGCACCCCGCGCCAGCGCGCCGTACCGATCGCACCGAGGGTCCAGGCGGTGCCGCTGACCTGCTGGTTCTGTTGCGAGGTGAAGAAACTGCGGCCGTTGCCCGCGCACTCGACATACGCGGTACGGGTGACGGACGGCAGGGCGCGTAACGCGGCGTACGAGAAGTCCACCGGCCCGCCCTCCAGCCCGCTGCCCCAGACCGTCAGCGTCCAGTCCGCCGCCTCGATGCGGGGTGTCGCGGTGTGGTTGCGGACGAAGAAGCGGTCGACGGGGGTGAGCAGCCCGGTGTCGCGCAGTGCGGCGAAGTTCGTCTCCGCGTTGGTGCCGCGCACCGTGAACAGCTCCGGCGGCAGCGGCTTCACCACCCCTGCCAGGGTTCCCGCCGCATGGGCCGGCGAGGCGGCGGCCGGTATCAGCGGGACGGCAGCCGACGCCGCCACGACCAGCTTCAGAAGATCGCGGCGGTCGACCCCCGCCGATCTGGCGCCGCCGCGGGACCACTGACGCAGTCTCATCCGGTCGTACGCGGCTTCGGACGGCTCTACGGAACTCATGGGCGCTCCAGGGGTAGGGGAGGGGAAGGGCGGTTACGAAGCGGGCAGTAACTCTTCTACGAGGCGGCCCACCTGGCCGGTCTCGATGAGGAAACCGTCGTGTCCGTAAGGTGATGCGATGATCCGGAGCCGGTCCGCACCGGGCAGCAGCGCCGCCAGTTCCGCCTGCTGCGAGGGCGGATAGAGCCGGTCCGATTCGATTCCCGCGACCAGCGCGGGCATGCCCGCACGGTGCAGCGCCTGCGCGACACCGCCGCGGCCCCGGCCCACATCGTGTCCGTTCATCGCCGCGGTGAGCGTCACATAGCTGCCGGCGTCGAAGCGGCGCACCAGCTTGGCGGCATGGTGGTCGAGGTACGACTCCACCTGGTAGCGCCCGCCCTGCGAGGGAAGCTCTCCGGACTGCGCCTCCCGGCCGAACCGCGCGCCCAGCTCCGCCTCGCTGCGGTAGGTGACATGGGCGATCCGCCGAGCCTGGCCGAGCCCACGGTGCGGACCCGAGCCGGGCGGGGCGTCGTGGTACCGGCCGCCCCGCCAGCCCGGGTCGGCGCGGATCGCGGAGATCTGCACGCTGCCCCAGGCGATCTGTTCCGCCGACGCCGCGGCCGGGGTGGCGAGTACCAGCAGCGATCCCGTACGGTCCGGCCGGCTCACCGCCCATTCGAGGGCACGCATGCCCCCCATCGAACCGCCGACGACCGCAGCCCAACGGCCGATGCCGAGAGCGTCGGCGAGCGCGGCCTCGGCCGCCACCTGGTCGCGGACCGTCAGATACGGGAAGTCGGTTCCCCAGTGGGTGCCGTCGGGGCGCCGGGAGGACGGACCGGTGCTGCCCTGACAGCCGCCCAGAACGTTCGGCGCGACGACGAACCAGCGGTCGGTGTCGAACGCCCGGCCCGGCCCGATCAGTGCGTCCCACCAGCCCGCGGTCGGATGCCCCGGGCCGGGAGGGCCCGCCGCGTGACTGTCACCGGTCAGCGCGTGCAGGACCAGCACCGCGTTGGCGCCGTCCGGCGCGAGCCTGCCCCAGGTCTCGTACGCGAGCCGTACGCCCGGCAGCTCGGACCCCGACTCGAGCCTGAGCGGACGGTCCAGCGCCACCCAGGAGCGGCGGCCGGACGGATCCCCCTCCCGCCAGCCTCCGGCGGCCGGCGGGAGAGGGAGTGCGGGGGACGTGGCGACCCGGTTCAGGACGACGCCTTGGCGGCGCGGAAGCCGGCCTCCAGATCGGCCTTGAGGTCGTCCACGTTCTCCAGACCCACCGAGAGCCGCACCAGGCCGGCGGTGGCGCCCGTGGCGGCGAGCTGTTCCTCGGTCAGCTGGCTGTGTGTCGTGGACGCGGGGTGGATGATCAGGCTCCGTACGTCACCGATGTTGGCGAGGTGGCTGAACAGCTCGACCGCGTCCACGAACCGCCTGCCCGCCTCCACCCCGTCCCGCAGCTCGAAGGCGAGCACGGCTCCGGCACCGCGCGGCAGGTAGCGCCGCCCCGCTGCGTACCAGGGACTCGACTCCAGCCCCGCGTAGTGCACGGCCGACACCTCGTCGCGGCCCTCCAGCCACCTGGCGAGCGTCAGCGCGTTGGAGGTGTGCCGCTCCAGGCGCAGGCTCAGCGTCTCCACACCCTGGAGCAGCAGGAACGCGGAGTGCGGAGAGAGGGCGGGCCCCAGGTCGCGCAGCAGCTGGACCCGCAGCTTCACGGCGAAGGCGCTGTGCCCCAGGTCCGGCCAGTACCGCAGACCGTGGTAGCTCGGGTCCGGGGTGTGGAAGTCCGGAAAGCGCTCCGCGTGGGCACCGAAGTCGAACGTGCCGCCGTCCACGACGACACCGCCGATGGTGGTGCCGTGCCCGCCGAGGAACTTCGTCGCGGAGTGGATGACGACGTCCGCGCCGTGCTCGAGGGGCCGCAGGAGGTACGGGGTCGGCACGGTGTTGTCGACGACGAGCGGAATCCCCGCCCCGTGCGCAGCGTCCGCCACGCCCCGGATGTCCAGGACGTCGCCGCGCGGATTGCCGAGCGTCTCCGCGAACAGGGCCTTGGTGTTGGGCCGGATCGCCGACCGCCACGCCTCGATGTCGTCGGGGTCCTCGACGAACGACACCTCGATGCCGAACCGGGGGAGCGTGTGCCGGAACAGGTTGTACGTACCGCCGTAGAGCGAGGCCGAGGAGACGATGTGGTCGCCGGCGCCGGCCAGCGTCAGGAGCGCGAGCGTCTCGGCGGCCTGTCCGGAGGCGAGTGCCACGGCGGCGACTCCACCCTCCAGCGCGGCGATCCGGTGCTCCAGGACGTCCTGCGTGGGGTTGTGGATCCGGGTGTAGATGTTGCCGGGCTCGGCCAGCGCGAAGAGGTCGGCCGCATGCTGCGTGTCACGGAAGACGAAGGACGTCGACTGGTAGATCGGTACCGCACGGGCACCGGTCGTGGGATCCGGGACGGCACCGGAGTGGATCTGCTTGGTCTCGAAGGACCAGGCGGCCCCGGCGTCCTGCCGGTCGTGGTCCTGCGGAGTGTGTCCTGCGGTGACGGAGTCGACGGGCTGGCTCATGTCATTCCTCGCACGGTGGTTCAGTGGCGGATGCGCGCGAGCACGGATGGCGACGCGGCGGCGACGGGCTGATTACGGACCGTAGAGGGCCGCACGAGGGGGTGGAAGCGTGCCGTCGGGATGGCCACGAACCTGCAACACCGCAGCAACAGAGGGCAGTTGTGTTGCCGGAATCGGTCCGCCGCACTCCGCGCATGTCGCGCGGAGTGCGGCGGACCGGGATGGCACGGGAGGCGGTGGGGAGGCCCCGATGGGCTCCCGACGAGATGCCTGTCGGGGTCGGGGCCGGGTGTCAGTCCTGCGTGAACATCCCGGTGCGGAGCTTGTCCAGAATGCGGCCCAGCAGCCGGGAGACATGCATCTGGGAGATCCCCAGACGGTCGCCTATCTGGGCCTGCGTCAGTTCCTGGCCGAACCGCATGTCGATGATGCGGCGCTCACGCGCGTCGAGTTCACCCAGCAGGGGCGCGAGTGCATGAAGATTCTCCACCGCCTCCATGGCGGGGTCGATCCTCCCCAGCACATCCGCGTAGGTGCGGCCGCTCGTCATGTGTCCCGCGGAATCCGCGGCGTCGGTCGGCATGTCGAGCGATCCCGCCGTGTAACCGTTGGCGGCGACGATGCCCTCGGTGATCTCCGCATCCTCGAGGCCCAGATGCTCGGCGAGTTCGTGCACGGTGGGGTCCCTGTCCAGGCCGGCCGACAGGGTCTCCTTCGCCTTGGCGAGCTCGACCCGCAGTTCCTGCAGGCGCCGGGGCACATGCACGGACCAGCTGGTGTCGCGGAAGAACCGTTTGATCTCACCGACGATATACGGCACGGCGAACGAGGTGAACTCCACCTCACGGGAGAGGTCGAAACGGTCGATGGCCTTGATCAGGCCCACGGTGCCGACCTGGACGATGTCCTCCATGTCGCCGCTGCCCCGGTTGCGGAAGCGCCCCGCGGCGAAGCGGACGAGGGACAGGTTCATCTCGATGAGCGTGTTGCGCGCGTACTGGTACTCGGGCGTGCCCTCCTCGAGCACCTGCAGCCGGTCGAAGAAGAGCTTCGACAGGGTGCGTGCGTCCTTGGGCGCGATCTTTCCCGCGTCCTCGATCCACGGCAGCTCGTCCGCCGCTCCTGCTCGCGTCACGTCGGCGGTCTGCGCGGTGTGCTCCGTCATATGCCGTCACGCTCCTCAGGTCGTAGGCCATGAGGTCTGGGCGCCTTCCCGGAGGCTCTGCCCGCATGCGTGAAAGGCGGATTTGAGCCGCATATGTGCCCGGAATTGGCCGGGAATCATCGCTATCGCCCCAGAAGCCGTCCCTGGGGGCCGTCCAGAGGAGCCGTTCCCGGAAGCCCGTCCCGCAGGCCCGCTGGGCGCGAGCAAGCACGGAACCGCCCCTGGGCGCGAGCAAGCACGGAACCGCCCCACCGGTACGGGGGAGCCCGGTGGGGCGGCCGTCTCCAGGGTGCCACAGCGAAGGGCACGTTGGGGGCACGATCCCCTTAGCGGCCCGCGATCCGGCCGACTGTCCTGCAGCGGCTGCCGGGGCGAGCCCGCCACCGGCCGTCGAGGGCCGCTGCCCGGTGCCTTGATTACACGCTCATGAACAGTCGGACGTCCCGGGAATAGGTGCATGGCGAATGGGCTTTCCGATGCTGTCGTCAGCTGCTGAGACCAACCGGAGCGAGGAGCCCATGCCCAAGGCCTGTGTACGCGACCGCCATGACGGACCCGGAACGGGAAGCCGACTTCCTGTGCCGTTCGTCGGTGCCGCCGTTCGGATCCGGGCAGTGGCACCCGAAGGGGTCGGTGCGCACGCGAGCGGGGCGGTGGCATGAGCTCCTCCGGCGACCCGACGCGTCCGGACGCGGCGCACCCTCTGGGCGACGCGGCGCACCCTCTGGACAATCCGGCCCGCGCCTCGCTGACCGGACCCCATGCCCACTTCGCGGAGCACCGGGGCAGGATCCTGCGCTACCCGCCCGACGTCACCCCGTGGCTCGCCCTGCCGGACCGGCCCGAGGCGCAGGACTGGGCCGATGTCGCCGCGCTCGCCGGGCCGGGCGAGTCCATCACCCTCACCGCCTTCCGGGAGCCGCCGCCGGACGACTGGGAGATCGTCTTCCAGGCCGAGGGTGTGCAGCTGGTGGACGACGGCGTGGACACCGCACCCGACCCGGAGGCGGTGCTCCTGGGCCCCGCCGACGTGCCGGAGATGCTGGAACTCGTCGCGCGCACCCGGCCCGGCCCGTTCCTGCCGCGCACGGTCGAGCTCGGTACCTATCTGGGCATCCGTCGCTCCGGGGTGCTCGTCGCGATGGCGGGCGAGCGGCTTCACCCGCCCGGCTGGACCGAGATCAGTGGCGTGTGCACCGATGAGTCCGTACGAGGGGAGGGGCTCGCGACGCGGCTCGTTCGGGCCGTCGCCCACGGCATCGAGGAACGCGGTGAGACGCCCTTCCTGCACGCGGCCGCGTCGAACGTCAACGCCATCCGGCTCTACGAATCGCTCGGCTTCCGGCTGCGCCGCCGGACCGCGTTCCTCTCGGCGCTGGTCCCTGCGGAACCGGAGCGGCGCACCGACGCCAGGACCCCGGCCCGAGGGAAAGGTAGTTTGGAACAGGTGGGATGACACCGACGAATCGGCGAGAGGCCTTTCGTGGTCATGGGGCTCCGGCTGCCGGCAGCGGCGCGCCGGACGCCGCTGCCCGGGACGGATCCGGGTGAGGCGGCGGCCGGTGCCTCCCGCGTCAGGAGCTGGGCGCTCGCCGCAGGGCTGGTGCTGCTGTCTGTCATGGTCGTCCTCCTCGACGTCCTCAGCGGCGAGGAGCTGCCCATCATTCCGCTCCTGGTGGTCCTGCCCGCGCTGGCCTCGGTCTTCTGTACGGTCCGCCAGACGATCTGTGTGGCGCTGTGGGTCACGGTCGTGGTGGCCGCGTCCCTCATCGGGTCCGCCGGGGCCTTCTGGGACGTCACCTTCGTCATCTGCTTCACCGCTGTGGCCAGCGCCCTGGGAGTCGCGGCCTGCGCCGCCCGTATCCGGCATGCCAGGGAGATCGCCCGGCTGCGTTCGGCGGCCGTGGCACTCCAGCGACAGATTCTCCGGCCGTTGCCCATCGTCACCGAGCAGGTCCGGGCGCACGGGATCTACGAGCCGATCGAGGAGGACCGCTTCGTCGGCGGCGACATCTACGACGTCGTGCAGTCGCCCTACGGGACACGGGTCATCATCGGTGACGTCCAGGGCAAGGGACTGCCCGCGATCGGCGCGGGCTTCGCCGCGCTCGGTGCCTTCCGCGAAGCGGCCATCCGGGAGGCCGAGCTCACCGGGGTGGCCGACGCCCTGGAGGCCGCGGTGGCCCGGCACAACCATTTCTCCGCCGAGACCGGGGACGCCGAGCGGTTCGTCACCGCCCTGCTGCTCGGATTCGACGGCGGCGACCGGGTGCGGGCCGTGAACTGCGGACACCTTCCGCCGAGATTGCTGCGCGGTGGGTCGGTGTCGAAGGTGCCCCTGCACCGGACGTCCGTACCCCTCGGGATGGCGGAGCTCAGCACGGAGGCGCGCGCCGCCGAGTGGCTCGCCTTTCCTCACGGCGCGGCGCTCCTGGTGTTCACGGACGGGGTGACCGAGGCCCGCGACTCCGGTGGGACCTTCTACCCGCTGGACGAACGGCTCGCCGAGTGGGCGGGGCGCGACCCCCGCCAGGTGCTGGACGCGCTCCAGGCCGACCTGGAGAAGTTCTCCGGAGGGGTGCGCCGCGACGACGTGGCGGCGCTCGTCCTGAGCAGGCCGCAGGACACGGGCAGGCTGCGCCGGATGCCCGAAGGTGACGACGCGCAGCACGCCACGGGAGCGTTGAGCGACCACTGACCCTCGCCTGCTGCCCCGAAGAGCGGTCCCACGAAGTGGCGGCCGCCCCAGTCTTGTCGCATACATGACCCTCGACAACTAAGGAACGCCTCTCCTTCGGCCACGGTGTGCACTACTGCATCGGCGTGCCGCTGGCCCGGCTCGGGGCGACGATCGCGCCGCCCGCACTCTTCGCCCGGTTCCCGGAACTGCGCCTGGCCGACCTGTCGGTCCCGGCCGGACAGGTCGAGTCGTTCATCGCCCACGGATTCGGCGCGCTGCCGGTACGCCTGACCTGACCCCGGCACGCCCTGCGAGCCCGACAGCCACCGCCGACGACCCACGACGACGGCTCGGAGCGCACAGCTCCGGGCCGCCCCGGCCGAAACCGATGCCGGTATCCGTCGGAGCGTGATTACACTGACCGCATGGGTTCGTACTCCTTCTTTCTCTGATTCCCGGCCAGGACGCCGCCGCGCGACGCCGAGCGTCGCCGCGTGACCCACCGGGTCGCGCAGTCGTGCCGCAGTCCTTCCCGCCGACCGACACCGCCGCCCCGCAGCTGTTCCGCTGAGCGCTGCCGAGGCCTGTCACCCCAGGGAAAGCCCTCATGACTCCCCAGTGCCACCGCGCCCAGTTGTCCATGAAAGACGTCTCCAAGGCCTATGGAGACCGACCCGTCCTCGACCAGGTGTCCCTCACCGTCCGTCCCGGCGAGAAGGTCGGCGTCATCGGCGAGAACGGTTCCGGCAAGTCCACCCTGCTCCGTCTGATGGCCGGGGCCGAGGCCCCGGAGAGCGGCGACATCACCGTCACCTTCCCCGGCGGCACCGGCTACCTCGCCCAGACCCTCACGCTCGACCCCGCCAGCACCGTCCAGGACGCGATCGACGCGGCCCTCGCCGAGCTCCGCACCCTGGAGCGCCTGATCGGCGCGGCCGAAGCGGCAATGTCCGACGGGAATCCCACCGAAGCGGAGCTCGGTGCGTACGGTGACCTGCTGTCGGCGTACGAGGAACGCGGCGGGTACCAGGCCGACGCCCGGGCCGACGCGGCGCTGCACGGCCTCGGTTCGGGCCACCTCGGCCGGGACCGCAGGCTCGGCACCCTGTCCGGCGGGGAGCAGTCCCGACTGGCCCTGGCCTGCGTACTCGCCGCCGCTCCGGAACTCCTCCTGCTCGACGAACCCACCAACCATCTCGACGTCGCCGCCGTCACCTGGCTGGAGGACCACCTCCGCGCCCACCGCGGCACCGTGGTGGCCGTCACCCACGACCGGGCGTTCCTGGAGCGGACCACCACCGTGATCCTGGAGGTCGACCGGGACCTGCGCGGCGTCTCCCGGTACGGGGACGGCTGGGACGGCTACCGCAAGGCCAAGGCGGCCGCACGTCGGCGATGGGCGCAGGAGCACCAGGAGTGGCTGGCCGAGCTGGCCCGTACCGAGGAGCTGGTGGGCGCGGCCGGTCAACGTCTGGCGGCCACCGGCAAGGATCCCGGGCAGGGCTTCGGCAAGCACCGCAGATCACACGAAGCCAAACTGTCAGGGCAGGTCAGGGCGGCAAGGACCCGTCTGGAGGCGCTGCGCCGCACGCCTGTGCCCGCGCCTCCCCGCCCGCTGAGCTTCACGGCCGAACTCGCGACATCAGCCGGCCCGGGGGCAGGGAGCTCCGAGCCGCCGGCCGAGCTCGATTCCGTCGTCGTCGGCGACCGCCTGGACCTGCCGGCGCTGCGCATCGGCCCGGGGCAGAGACTCCTGATCACCGGACCCAACGGTGCGGGCAAGTCCACCCTGTTGCGCGTTCTGGCCGGGGACCTCGCGCCCGACGCCGGCACGGTCCGGCGCCGGGCACGGATCGGCTTCCTCCCGCAGGAACTCCCCGTCAGGCCCACGCGCCGCTCGCTGCTCGCCACGTTCGCCGCGGGCCGGCCGGGGTTCGCCGATGAGTACGCCGAGGACCTGCTGGCGCTCGGCCTCTTCCGTCCCGAAGACCTGACCGTCTCCGTCGCCGCGCTCTCCGTCGGGCAGCAGCGCAGGCTGGCCCTGGCGCGCCTGGTGACCAGGCCCGCCGATCTGCTGGTTCTGGACGAGCCGACGAACCACATCGCGCTGAGCCTGGTCGAGGAGCTCGAGGCGGCACTCGCCCGGTACCGGGGCGCCGTCGTCGTCGTCTCGCACGACCGCAGCTTCCGCAGCCGCTTCACGGGGGACCGTCTCGAACTGCGGGCCGGCCGCCCGGTGACGGGCGCCGGGAACATGGATTCCGGGACTTACGGGTCCGTGGGCGCCCGCCCGTCCCGGACGTAACCGCGCAGCCGGTCGACGAAGACGCGCTGGCCCGCCACCAGGCGTTCCGCGGCCTCGTCCGGTGTGCACCAGGCGAACCGGTCCATTTCCGGGAACTCCCGCTGCACACCGGACCCTCTGGGCCACTCCATGGTGAACGTTCCCGGAACCGCCTGCGCGGGGTCCAGTTCGGCCTCCACGGCCCAGACGGTCACGGTCTTGCCGCTCGACTGACGCGCCTCGCCGAGCGACACCCACGTGCCGTCCGGTACCGGCAGCCCCAGCTCCTCCTCGAACTCCCGCCGGGCGGCTGCCGCCGGCTCCTCCCCGGGCTCGTACTCACCCTTGGGGATCGACCAGGAAGCCGCCTCGCGGCCCGCCCAGAACGGGCCGCCCATGTGCCCGATCAGCACGTCGACGTCCCGCCCGCCCCCGGTGATCCGGTAGAGCAGAACGCCCGCACTGCGCCTTGATGTCGGCATGTCGCCAAGTCTGCCGGGCGGTGTTCCGGAAGGCCATCGACGGCCGCCCGTTCGGCCGAGAACCGAGCCACCCGGTCCGACGGTCATTCCTTCGCCGCCCGCTGTTTCTCCTGATGTCCCCGTTGTCCTCTGGTGCGGCACCGCACGCCCGGCCATGCTGTGCGCCGACAGCGCTTACTGCCGGCGCAACCAGCTCTGCACCAGGAGGACTTGTGGGCCTTGGCATACTCGGCACCGCAGTGCGGCCGCTCGTGCTGCTCGCGACGGTGTCCGCGATGACGGTCGGGGCCATAGCGCCCGCAGCCGCCGATTCGGGTCCGGATCCGCGCCCCCGCAACTCCGCCGAGGTCCTCAGACCGGTGGCCCCGCCACCCGCGAGCAGTCCGTCGGGTGGGGCGAGAGCCGTCGTGGACGGCGACGGCATCGAGACCGCCCGGAGCTCCCGGCCGCTCGCCCCCGGCATCCGGCTCAGCTCCTACGACCGCCTCGAATCCGACAAGTGGCTACGGGTCGACACCCTCTCGGTCGACCTGGACGGCGGAGCGCGCGCCGACTACCTCTCGGCCGGCAAGGTCGCGGAACGGCGAACGGTCTCCGAACTGGCCGCCGGGCACGACCCGGGTCAGGGCCGGCGCACCGTGGCCGCGATCAACGCGGACTTCTTCGACATCAACCAGACCGGAGCGCCGCAGGGCCCCGGGATCAAGGACGGCAGCCCGGTCCACTCGCCCGCCCCGGGCGTCAACCGTGCTGTGGGCATCGGGCCGGAGAACGCAGGGCGTGTCCTGCAGCTGTACTTCGAGGGAAGCCTGACGCTTCCCTCCGGCCAGCATCCCCTCGCCGCGTACAACGCCGCGAACGTGCCCGCCGGGGGAGTGGGCGCCTACACCTCCGCCTGGGGCAGCGCGGACCGCGCCCTGACCGTCGACGGCGCGTCCCCCGTCGCCGAGGCAGCCGTACAGGACGGCAGGGTCGTCTCCGTGTCGGCCACCCCGGGCTCGGGGCCCGTACCAGAAGGCACCACCGTCCTCGTCGGACGCGAGGCCGGAGCGGCACTGCTGACCGCTCTGCAGCCGGGTGACCCCGTCGCCATGGAGTACCGGGCACGCACCGACAGCGGTGCGGTGCCGCGGACCGCCGTCGGCGGCAGGGAGCTCCTGGTCGTCGACGGCGCCGCCCAGAACCACGACGGCGAGGGCAACAACACGGCCGCGCCCCGCACCGCGGTCGGCTTCTCCAAGGACGGCCGCACCATGCAGGTCATCACGGTCGACGGCCGCCAGACCGACAGCGGCGGCGTCACGCTCACCGAACTGGGCCTGATGATGCGTCAGGCGGGCTCGTACAGCGCGCTCAACCTGGACGGCGGCGGCTCGTCGACACTCGTCGCCCGCGAACCCGGCAGCGACACGCTCCAGGTGGAGAACAGCCCGTCCGACGGAAGCGAGCGCACCGTACCCAACGGCCTCGCCCTCACCGCGCCCGACGGCAGCGGCAGCCTCCACGGATTCTGGGTGGAGACCCGCACACCGGCCGGCGCCGCCCCCGGCGCCGACCCCGTCGGGGGCGGCCACCCCGAGCGCGTCTTCCCGGGCCTGACGCGACAGCTCACGGCCGCCGGGTTCGACGAGACGTACGGGCCCGCCCGAGGCACTCCGCGCTGGCGCACCACCGCCCCGGCCATCGGCAGCGTCGACTCCCACGGCACCTTCACCGCCCGCCGCGGCGGCACGACCGACGTGCGGGCGGAACGGGCCGGTGCCCACGGCGCCACCACGCTCACCGTCCTGGACCGGCTGGTCCGGATCCAGCCGACGACGGTCCGGGTCGGCCTCGCGGACACGCAGGCAACCGGCACCTTCGGCATCGTGGGCCTCGACGCCCACGGCACCAGCGCACCCGTGGAGCCGGACGACGTCACTCTCGACTACGACCGGGCCCTGTTCGACATCGGCGACGACGGCCGGGGCTCGTTCACCGTCAGGTCCCGCACGGGCAGCGGTGCGGGACAGATCAAGGCCACCGTCCAGGGCGCCACCACCACCCTCGCGGTGAGCGTCGGGCTCACCGAGCAGGCGGTGTCGGCCTTCGACGACGCCGGGTCCTGGAAGTTCAGCCAGGCCAGGGCGGCCGGCTCCCTCGCCGCGACACCCGAGGGGCACACCGGTACCGGACTGCGGCTCACCTACGACTTCACCATGTCGACCGCGACGCGCGCCGCCTACGCCGCGCCACCGCAGCCCGTCCCCGTACCCGGCCAGCCCCAGTCGTTCACCCTGTGGATCAAGGGTGACGGCAACGGCGCCTGGCCGACCCTGCACCTCAAGGACGCCGCGGGTTCGGACCAGCTGCTGCGCGGCCCCTACGTCACCTGGACGGGCTGGCGCCAGGTCACGTTCGCCGTACCGCAGGGCGTGGCGATGCCGTTGTCCGTACACCGCTTCTATCTCGCCGAGACGGCGGCCGCCCGGCAGTACACCGGTGAGATCGTCATCGACGACCTGTCCGCCCAGGTGCCCCCGACCGTCGAGCTGCCCGAACAGACAGCCCCTGCGGACCCGTTGATCGACCCGGCCGCCGTCACCGAACGCAGGGACTGGCAGTTCGCGGTGATGTCCGACGCCCAGTTCGTCGCCCGCGACCCGGACAGCGCGATCGTCCGGCAGGCCCGTCGCACCCTGCAGGAGATCAAGGCCGCACAGCCGGACTTCCTGGTCGTCAACGGAGACCTCGTCGACGAGGGATCACCCGCGGACCTCGCCTTCGCCCGCCGTGTCCTCGAGGAGGAACTCGGCGACACACTGCCCTGGTACTACGTACCGGGCAACCACGAGGTGATGGGCGGGAAGATCGACAACTTCATCACCGAATTCGGCCCCGCCCAGCGCACGTTCGACCACAAGGGCACCCGTGTCATCACGCTCGACACATCGAGCCTCAGCCTGCGGGGCGGCGGCTTCGCCCAGATCAAGGAACTGCGCGCGCAGCTGGACGCGGCAGCGAAGGACTCGTCGGTCGGCTCCGTCATGCTGGTCGAGCACGTGCCGCCGCGCGACCCCACCGTCCAGAAGGGCAGCCAGCTCGGAGACAGGAAGGAAGCTGCTCTCGTCGAACAGTGGCTCGCCGGCTTCCGCCGCACGACGGGCAAGGGGGCGGCCCTGATCGGCAGTCATGTGGGCGTCTTCCATGCCTCGCACGTCGACGGCGTCCCGTATCTGATCAACGGGAACTCCGGCAAGGCACCGGCAGGGCCGGCGGACGAGGGGGGCTTCACCGGCTGGAGCCTGATCGGCGCCGACCGCGTGTCGCCCGCGGAGCAGACGACGGCACGCCACCGGCCGTGGCAGGGCGGACCCGACTGGGTGTCGGCCCAGACGCGTGCCCACGTCGACGCCCTGACGCTCGACGTGCCGTCCGTGATCGGCACGGGAGAGCGTACGAAGGTCGGCGCGAGCGTCACCCAGGGGGCGAGGACCGTGCCGGTCGCTTTCCCGCTCAGCGCCGACTGGACCGGTTCCCCGAATCTCCACATCGGCGAACCGGGCGATACCCGCGGGCGTCACGTCGCGGCGCTGGACCCGGTCACCGGCACGCTCATCGCCCTGCGGCCGGGCACCGTCACCCTCGCGGTGAGTGTGAACGGCACGACCCGGCAGGTGCGGATCGAGGTCGCTGCCGGGGCGGTGCTCGCCCCGGCAGCCTGAACCACCACCGGTGCGGCACCCTCCGAAGGGTGCCGCACCGACCCCTGGAACCGACGGTGCGGCCGGGGCCGCACCGCGCCCGGACGGTTCAGACGCGCTGATCGTCGGCCTTCTGATCGCCGGCCTTCCGGACGGATTCCTCGCCCCGGCCGACGGGCACGCCGACCGGGGCGGCGGCGGCCTCCGGCCGTGAACCCGGCTTCGAGTGAAGGTGGTTGAAGAGAATGTTCAGCACGATGGCCGTCAGACAGCCCGCGCTGATCCCGCTGTGCATCACCGTCTGGAACCAGGCCGGGAACTGGTCGTAGAGCGTCGGCACCCCGACCGGCAGCACACCCATCGCCACCGAGACGGCGACGATCGTCAGATTGTTGTTGTCCTTGAACTCGACCTGGGCCAGGGTTCGCAGACCGCTCGCCGCGACGGTCCCGAACATCACCAGGCCCGCACCACCCAGCACCGGAGCCGGAATGGCCGCGATGACGGCGCCCAGCTTGGGCAGCAGCCCGAGAAGGACGAGGATTGCGCCCGCCGCGGCGACCACCCAGCGACTGCGGACCTTGGTCATGCCGACCAGGCCCACGTTCTGGGCGAACGCCGTGTAGGGGAAGGTGTTGAACACGCCACCGAGGACCGTGGACAGACCGTCGGCCCGCAGCCCGTCGGCCAGGGCGCGCGGCTCGACCCTGCGGTCGGTCATCTCGCCGACGGCGATGAAGTCCCCGGTCGTCTCCGTCATCGTCACCAGGGCCACGACCAGCATCGCGATGACGGCCGAGGCGTGGAACGTCGGAGCGCCGAAGTGGAAGGGCGTGCTGATGCCCACCCAGTGTGCGTCCCCGACCCCGCCGAAGTCCGTGAACCCGAACGGCACCGATACCGCGAGGCCCACCGCGATGCCGATCAGCACGGCGATCCGGCTCAGGAAGGCCGGCGCGAAGCCCTGGACAGCCAGGACTACGACCAGGACGAAGCCCGCCAGCGCAAGGTTCTTCGGGGCGCCGAAGTCCGGCGCACCCGCGCCGCCGGCCACCCAGTTGCCGGCCACCGGCAGCAGCGAGACACCGATGATCAGGATCACCGTGCCCGTCACGAGAGGCGGGAAGAACCTCAGCAGCCGTCCGAAGACCGGGGCCAGGAGGACGATCGCGAGTCCGGCGACGATCACGGATCCGTAGATGGCCGGCAGCCCGCCGCCCTGCGTGCCGATCAGCACCATCGGCGAGACGGCTGCGAACGTACAGCCCTGCATGATCGGCAGACGCACACCGAAGCGCCAGAAACCGACACACTGGATGAGCGTCGCCACCCCGCATATCAGCAGGTCCGCGGTGATCAGATAGGCCAGATCGGCGGGCGGCAGCTTCATCGCGCCGCCCACGATCAACGGCACGGCCACCGCGCCGGCGTACATGGCGAGCACATGCTGCAGCCCGAAGGCCGCCAGTTGGCGTATCGGTGGGACCGCGTCGACGGGATGTACGGGTGTTGCGGACACCATGGGGCGCTCCAAGGGCGGGCGGGGAGGGACGGAGAAGGTCCAACAGCACGAGACCGTATGGGCTTTAAACAATTTGTTGATTGCGTGCCTGTTGCCGGGATGTGTCGTACCCGCCGGACCGTGTGCGACCCGTCCGCGCGGCGTCCGGCGTGGGGTGGCGCGGGAAGTGTTACGGAGGGGCCCTTGTGGAGAGTCCCGACAGCCCCATAGGTTCCACGCCGGAGCAAGAACTGGGAGCGCTCCCATCATCGGGTCCTACCGAAAGGACATCATGAAGAGCCTCATCGCCTCTCTCAGGTCCGCACGGAGCGCCGTGACGGCGTTACTCGTGGCACTGGCCTCGCTCGCGGCGCTCGGCACGGTCGCGACACCCGCTCACGCCGACACCCTGATCTGCGACCAGTACGGCACGGCCGTCATCCAGGGGCGGTACGTGGTCCAGAACAACCGCTGGGGCACCGCTGACGAACAGTGCGTCAACGTCACCGCCAACGGCTTCACCGTCGAGAGGGCCGGCGGGTCGGTTCCGACGAACGGGGCACCCAAGTCCTACCCGTCCGTCTTCAACGGCTGCCACTACACGAACTGCTCGCCCGGGACCGCACTCCCCGAGCGGCTGAGCTCGATCAGCAGCGCGCCGAGCAGCATCACGTACGCCTACGTCGCCAACGCGGTCTACAACGCGTCCTACGACATCTGGCTCGACCCGGAGCCGAAGACCGACGGAGTCAACCGGACCGAGATCATGATCTGGTTCAACCGGGTGGGTCCCATCCAGCCGATCGGCTCGCAGGCCGGCACCGCCTCCGTCGGCGGCCGCACCTGGGAGGTCTGGACCGGGAGCAACGGCGGCAACGACGTGATCTCGTTCGTGGCACCGTCCGCGATCAGCAGCTGGACCTTCGACGTCATGGACTTCGTCGACCAGACCGTCGCCCGGGGCATGGCCCAGCCCTCGTGGTACCTCACCAGCGTCCAGGCAGGGTTCGAGCCCTGGCAGAACGGCGCCGGCCTCGGAGTGACCTCCTTCTCCTCGGCCGTCAACACCGGTGGCGGCACGGAGAACCCGGGTGAGCCGCCCGTGCCCGGCACCTGCCGCGTGGCCTACGGCACGAACTCGTGGTCGGGCGGATTCACCGCCGACGTCGCGGTCACCAACACCGGAACCGCACCCGTCGACGGCTGGAAGCTCGGCTTCACCCTGCCGTCGGGACAGAAGGTCACCCAAGCCTGGAACGCGGCCCTCTCGCCGTCCTCGGGCGCGGTGACCGCGACCAACGTGGGCTTCAACGGCCGGATCGCCGCAGGCGGCACCCAGTCGTTCGGCTTCCAGGGCACGTACTCGGGTACCTTCACCGAGCCCCAGCAGTTCACGCTCAACGGAGCGGTCTGCACGGTGACCTGAACACGCGGGTGACTCCTGGCAGGCCGCCCCGCCGCGCGCGGGACGGCCTGCCTCCGCTCACACCTTGCGGTAGTCGTAAGCGTCCGCCGCCGCTGCCTCCACCGCGGCCAGATCGCCCCCGGCCGACGCGGTCACCAGGGCGGCGACCGCGCCCTCGACGAACGGCGCGTCCACCAGCCGTGCGCCGTACGGCAGTTCGCCACCCTCGGACAGCATGGCCTTCACCGTCAGCACCGCGCTCCCGAGATCGACGAGCAGCGCGACCCCCACGCCCCTGTCCACCGACCTCGCGGCCCCGGCGATCAGCTCCGCACTGGTCCCGAGCCCTCCGGCGGAGGTGCCCCCGGCCGCAGCAACCGGGGCGGTCGCCCCACCGGCCGCCAGCTCCTTGGCCAGCTCCACGACGGCTTCGGCCACCGGGCCGCTGTGCGACACCAGGACGATCCCGACCTGCTTCTCCTCACTCACGCGTCTCCTCCGCCGCTCGTCCCCGCGGCCTCGGCGAGCGCCGCGACCAGGAGCGCCGACGACGTCGCACCCGGATCCTGATGTCCGATGCTGCGCTCGCCCAGATAGCTGGCCCTGCCCTTGCGCGCCTGCAACGGCACGGTCGCCAGCGCACCTGCCTGCGCCGCGTCCCGGGCCGCCGCGAACGAAACCCCAAGCACGTCGACGGCGGGCAGCAGCGCATCGAGCATCGTCTTGTCGCCGGCCTGTGCACCGCCCAGCTGAGCCACAGCGGCGACGCCCGCACCGAACGCCTCGGCCAGTTGACCGGGCGTCACCTCGGGTGTGTCGCCCAGCGCCTTTCCGGTACGCCGCAGGAGCGTCCCGTACAGCGGTCCGGACGCCCCGCCCACCGTCGAGATCAACTGCCGCCCCACGAGCCTCAGCACGGCCCCGGGTGTCGCGGGAGGATCCTTCTCCAGTACAGCCGTCACCGCGGTGAAGCCGCGCTGCATGTTGCTTCCGTGATCGGCATCCCCGATCGCGGCGTCGAGGTCGGTCAAACGGCTCGCCTCACGCTGGACGGCCGCCGCGGTGGCGGCCATCCAGCGAAGGAAGAAGTCGGTGTCGAGCACAAGATCTCCTGTTCCCTCACGCGTGCCGGGCAGTGGTTCACCGGCCCCAGCGGAGCGCAGACGTCTGAACCGGCGCGTCCCAGAGCCGTAGCATCTCCTCATCCACCTGACAGAGCGTCACCGAGCAGCCCGCCATGTCGAGCGACGTCACGTAGTTCCCCACCAGCGTACGAGCCACGGCCACGCCCCGCTCGGACAGCACCCGATGTACCTCGGCATTGAACCCGTACAGCTCCAGCAGCGGTGTCGCGCCCATCCCGTTGACGAGGGCCAGCACGGGACCGTTCGGCCGCAGATCCTCCAGCACCGCGTGGACGGCGAAATCGGCGATCTCTCCGGACGTCATCATCGAGCGCCGCTCCCGCCCCGGCTCCCCGTGGATCCCGATGCCCAACTCCAGTTCCCCGGGCGGGAGATCGAAGGTCGGACTGCCCTTCGCCGGAGTGGTCACCGCGCTGAGCGCCACCCCGAAACTCCGGGAGGACTCGTTCACCCGCCGCGCCACCGCCTCCACCCTTTCGAGCGGCGCACCCTCGTCGGCGAGGGCACCGGCGATCTTCTCGACGAACACCGTCGCGCCCGTGCCGCGGCGGCCCGCCGTGAACGTGCTGTCGGCCACCGCCACGTCGTCGTCGACCAGGACCCGGGCGACCCGAATGCCCTCCTCCTCGGCGAGCTCGGCCGCCATGTCGAAGTTCAGCACGTCACCGGTGTAGTTCTTGACGACGAACAGCACTCCCGCACCACTGTCGACCGCGGCGGCGGCCCGCACCATCTGGTCGGGCACGGGGGAGGTGAAGACCTCCCCGGGACACGCGGCGGACAGCATTCCCGGCCCGACGAACCCCGCATGCAAGGGTTCGTGCCCGGACCCGCCGCCGGAGACGATCCCCACCTTCCCGGCCACGGGCGCGTCGCGCCGCACGACCAGACGGTTCTCGACGTCCACGGTGAGCTCGGGGTGGGCGGCGGCGATGCCGCGAAGGGCGTCGGCGACGACGGTCTCCGGCACGTTGATGAGCATTCTCAACGGTTCCTCCTGGGTTGGTTGCGGGCTGGGCCCTGGTCCAGGCTATTGCCCGCTCAGTAGGTCTGAAGGGGTTCGTGGGTTGTGGTGGCCGGTGGGTCTCTCGGGCGGTGTCCGGCGGGGCTGGAGGTCGAATGTGACCTCAGTGCCCGCCCGGTGGAACGGAACGCACCGGTCGAGGTCTGCATCTCGACCGGCGCCTCCGCGTACGACTGCCGCCCAGCAACTCGCACGAGTGGCGGGGCGACCCTGCACCTCGAATCTCCGGGCGGGGCCGGTGGCGAAACGCTGCGGGAGTGTCAGTCGGTGCGCCTCGTGAAGGCTGATGCTGCGAGCTTCCGGTAGTGCTGAGCGTGGGCATTGCTCGGGTGGAGGACTCAGCCCGGACCGAGGAGGGCGTCGCCCAATCCGCTGCCCGCAGCAGCGGCGTCCAGGAGGCGGCTGGGGTCCCAGTCGAAGCGTCGGAGCACCATCGCGGCGAGGACGACGGCAGCGATCAGCAGAATAGCCACTTCGGCCAGTTGTACGCGGGCTGTGCCGCGGATCCCGCCGTGGACGGCCAGGAACAGCATCAGTCCGCCGACGGTGATGATGACTGCCGAGGTGGTCGTGGTTCCGGAGAATCCCCTCACGAAGCTCGTGAGCCGGCCCATCGCGGTCGAAGCGCTGCTTGCCCGTTCCCGCTTGACCACTGGACCAGGCCCCAGGACCGGCAACGGCGCGGTGCCCGAGGGGGCACCGCGCCGGAGCGAGTGGGTACGTGGGACGCCGAGGTCAGCCCACGCTGCAACTGCCGACCGATGGGGACGGGCTGCTGGGTCCGCTGACGGTGAAGCCGAACGACGTCGACTGCCCCGCGCCCAGGGTGCGGTTGTGACTGACCGGCGTCACGGTCAGAACGTTCCCGCTCCGGCTCGAGGTTCCGTTCCAGAGGGAGGTGACCGTCTGGCCGCCGGCCAGCGTCACCGGCACCTTCCAGTTGGTGACGCCGCTGCTGCCCGCATTGATGGTCACCTCACCGTTGAAGCCGTTGTTCCACGAGCTGGTGGTGCGGTAGGTGGCGGTGCAGGCACCTGTCGCCGGAGGAGGAGTGGTACCCCCGCCCGGAGGCGGGGTGGTGGGCGTGGTCCCGCCACCGCCCAGGCTGACGCTGGAGCTGCCGGTGCTCTGGTAGCCCTCCGTGGCCATGATCATGTAGTAGTTGAACGCCCCCATCGGCATCCCGGCCGCTTGCCAGGCGTCGAAGTGCGCGCCGGTGTTGATGGTGCCGCTGCTGCGCTTGCTCTGCCGGATGCTCCAGTACTGCTGGAAGGTCTTGGTGCCTTCCACGGAGGGCTGGTTGGTCCGGGTGGACTCGTAGATGTCGTACGTACCGCCGCCGTCGGTGACCGTGCCGCGCCTCGTGCCGGCGGAACCGGGGTTGTACGGGCCGAAGTTCTCCACGATGTAGTACTCGACCAGCGGGTTGGCGGTCCACCCGTACAGCGCCAGGTAGCCGTTGCTGCCCGGGTTGAACGAGCCGGAGTAGGTGACGGCCCGGCGGCTGCCGTTGCTCCAGCCGAGACCGCCGACCCAGTTGTTGGTGTTGCTCCACTGGCTGCTGTACGAACCGGCCGTGTCCGACAGCGTCATGCTGACGGAGCCCGGGGCGTCGGTCCAGAAGGAGTAGTAGTAGCCGTTGTGCGTACCGGTCGCGTTGCTGGTGAGGACCGTTGCGGCGCGCGCCGTGCTGGGAAGGAGCAGCCCTGCTGTCCCGGCCGCCACCAGCGCCCCGGCACCGCCGAAGACGAGCTTCCTGCGGCTGACCTGACGTGGTTCGGAGTTGTGCGGGGTGTCGCTCATGCGTTGATTCCTCCTCGCGAATTGCGCGGTCTGTGACCAAAAGACACGCCGAGCACACGTCGGCGTTCATCGATGAGGTGACACAGCCCGGCCGTGCGCATCCCGTGCACGGCCGGGGAGCGTCACAACAGTCGGGCCTGGCAAGGAAGTTGTCAACGGTTTACGTAACCTTTCCGAAACTCAGGCGACATTGTGGATCTCTTCTGTGCTGGTCAACACAGGTGTGGGAAGAAAAATGGTTGAGGGAGGCCGGGATGTCGCCGAACAGGCGGCACCGAAACTTTCGGAGTCTCGAAAGTTTCGGTGCCGATTTCGGCGGGGTGCGAGGCGGCTGCTCTCCGGACGGGACGGCCGTGGCGGCGGGGGACTTCCGGGGGCTCCATGGCAGTGGTCGTGCGGTGGCCGGCGGGGAGAAGACGGCACCGGTACCGATCCGGACCCGGCAGGGACGGACGGCCGGCCCGTCTCGTGGTCTGCGGGCCCGAGCACGGTCTGCCGGGGGATGCCGGAGGCCGTACCGCGCTCCCCTCTGTGGAGGCAAGGGCGGGGCGCGCGGTCACCCGAGGTGGCAGGCTAGCGGGGTGCTGATCAAGGGATACGACTGCGGCCCGCTGGTTGCGGGGGAGTCACTGCTGGCTCGCCCGGGCTTCTGGTCGAACTACCTCATGGCGATGTGTGTCGACGTGACAGGTGCTGAGAGGCCTGTTCCGGAGTGGTTCGGCGACGACGGTGCCGATGTCGATGCCCTGTCCGAGATCCTCTTCGATCCTGAACGCTGGCCGGTGTTCCGGCTGCCCGCGGCAGACGGCTCCGGAGTCGTGGTGGTCTGCCGCAACACGGTCGGCGACTACGGCTTCGACTATCTCCTCACTCACCCGGGGCAGAGGCACGGACAGCGGATCGCCACCTGGGAAGGAGGGTTCTCGGGGGCCGGGATCGACTGGAACCAGCTGGCCCGCATCGCTGACAACCCCGCTCCCGCGGCTGAAGGGGTGGAGGAATCCGCCGCCAGACTCCTGCTCGCCCTTCCCCTTCTCAACGACATGCACTGCCCGGAGTCGGCGCAGGCGCGGCTCGGTGCCGCCCTGACTGCGGCGGGCGCCCCCCGAGCCACCGCCCCGGACACCGCGGGGCTGCTGCTTGCGCACCTGATGGGCAGAGCCCACCACGACCACACCTGGGGCTCGCCGCTCAGCGGTACCTGATGCCGAGGCCGGCCCTGAGTCGCGGCGCGGGCCCAGCCCGGCCTCGCCCCCACCGGTGCGAACCTTCCTACCGGGCGTCCTGCCGGCGCACCAGCTCGGTGATCCAGACGGGCGCGAACGGCGACGTGCATCCCGGGGAAGTCGGGTAGTCCTTGAGTACTTCAAGACGCTCACCGATGCCGATCGCACGGGCGCGGTGCCCGGCGTGGTCGATCCCGATCTGAGCCAGGCAGTGGTTCATCGCCCACTGAAGGCGGTCCGGGGCGTTCTTCATCTCCGCCTCGATGACGTCGAGCAGTCCTGAGAGGTCGAGGCCCTCGGGCTTCTTCGCCACGCGTTCGGTGGTCAGCGCCCATCCGGCACTCGCGACCGCTGGATCCGGATCGGCGAACCAGGCCAGGCGCAGCTCTTCGGCATGCGGGTTCTTCTTCACCACGTAGTTCACGAGCCAGTCGTGCACCTTGGGCGTACGCGCTTCGCGCACCATGGCGTCCAAGTCGTCGCGCTCGAACGCCTTAGGGCGGCAGATCAGAATCGCCAGCAGCCGCGCCGCGGTGTCACCCGTCTCCCAGAGCCCGCACGCGAGATCCTGCTGCGTCTTCAGCCGCTTCGCGAGGGCGCGCAGCTTGCTGAGGTTCGCACCGTGGTCGTCACCGTGCTTCTTGTTCACCGCGCGCGCTTTCGGGTCCTCGAGCTCGGCCAGCTCGGCCATCACCTCGGCCAGCGTCGTCCCGGCCACCTGAGCCTCCTGTCCGTCACGTGCGAGGTCTCAGCCTACGACGGACCTCGGCCTCCTTCCGTACGCGCAGGTCCGACGACACCTCGTGCTGTCGGCCTCCCGGGAACAGCCGGACGGTGCCGGCGCCCCGGATGCAGGCATCCTGCCCGCGCTTCGACGACCGGGCCGCCGCTGTCGACGTCTGCCGGAGCGAGGACCCGCAACGTGTGAGCGCAGGCGAACGATCACGCGGAGGCCGCAGGCCACAGCGTGGACACTTCGGTACGCAGTGCCCTTCTCCCGTCGTATCTCTGTGCGATGGCACGGGGGAAGCGGTGAATCGCGTGTGGGTTCTGGCGGCGGTCGCCGCCACGGTCGGCGCACGCCGGGGACACCAGGTGGCGCAGCACCGGTTCTTCCGGCTATGCCCGCATGATCAGCCTGTCTACGACGCCGACCACCACGCCGTCTACGACCCGGCTCTGTCCTCGCCAAGGGCGCCTACCTGCCCCGAACCCAGGCGGGTGCCCCGCCGGCACCTTGTCCCCGCCCGGCCCCTCACCCCGTCCGCCCGGCGCGTCGAAGGTGGGGGCGGCGCTCCCGCGCGTTGCCGGCACGAGGGCTGAGGCTCGGTGGCAGGCTGCAGGGCACGAGCACCTGTCGTGCGCCCCGGGTCGTTCGCCACGGATGTGCGCCACGGGACAAGCCTGCCGCTTTCGAGGAGCAATGATGGAAGCCACCCGCATCACAGTGAATCTCCGTGTGCCGGACATCGCGGCCGCCCGTGACTTCTACACCGGCTATCTCGGCCTGAGCGTCGAGGACTTCAATCTGGGCTGGGTCGCTCGCTACCGGTCGCCCCACGGAGGTGCGGAGCTCCAGCTCCTCACCCGCGACGCCACCGCACCCCAGGACCCGGTCGCCTCGGTCAGGGTCGGTGCGGGCGTCGACGACGCGTACGCCGAGGCGCGACGGCGCGGGTACGAGATCGTGCACCCGCTCACCGACGAACCGTGGGGCTTGCGCCGATTCTTCGTCCGCGCACCCGACGGCAACATCCTGAACATCGCCGGCCACCCGGACGCCTGAACGGCGACGAGTGGCCCGTCGGTGGTCACCCAGGCCGTCGGTCCCGGGGGGCGGGTGTTCTGCGCGGGCGGAGGGCGCAGCGTGGACCAGCGTTCCAGCAGGCGCGCGCGGCCGGTGCCGCGCAGAGGCGGCCGAGTGCGTGCAGACGGTCGTGGTCGCGGGTCATGTCCGCGACCACACCGAGCCGGTGGACGAGGCGCTCCCCGGGCGGAGACGTAGCCCCACTCGAAATCCTCCGCCGGTACCCGCGCGAGGTGGTCGACCGACTCGCGACGGGCGCGTCCGACGAGTGCGTCGCCACGGATGAGCCAGCCGGCGCAGGCGTCGGCGAGGTCGCCGGGGACGTCGGTGCCGGTGAGGCTCCGCCAGAGGGCACGGTAGACGCCCTCGGCTTCCGCGAGGGGCGCACCGGTGACCGACATCGCACACCAGCAGGTCGGGAACCCGATGCGGAGGTAGGCGAGTTGGGCCAGGCCGTTGCCCAGCGACGGTGCTCGAATTCGACGAAGCGGACGTCGGTGGCGGTGCGCAGGTCGTTGCCTGGGCAGGGGTCGCCGTGAGGCAGCGCATGGTGGGGTGCGGGCCGGAGCCGGTCGATCAGGCCGGTGAGTTCGTCGGCACCGCGGGTGGGACAGGGACGTCGAGGGCCTCGGCGAGGGCGAGGAAGGAGTCGGCGTCCGCGGTAGTCGGCCCGGACCATGCGGGGAGCGTGCCCGTATCGGCCGGTCCGGTGAGTCCGCAGCCGGGCCAGGGACTCGGCGTAGCCCGGCATCCAGTCGTCGGCCGCGCCGAGGTCGTCCAGGTGTTCCGGAACCATCACACGGGAGGCGGGATCCGTTCCGGGCAGTGCGGGTGCGACGCTCGGGCGGGTGGCCCGTGCGGCGAGCCGCAGCGCGGCGACCTCCCGCGCATAACGCGCGTCCCCGGGCGGCGCGGTGCCGCCCCCGCCCCCAACGGTGATCTGTTTGACGATCACCCGGCCACCGTCGCGCAGCCCGACCCGCCACACCCGGGAGCGCGGGCTGCTGTCCAGGAGTACGGCCTTCGTGGGGAGCCCAACGCGGAGCGCAGCTCGTCGCTGATCGGCACCCGGGTCGGCATGCCGGTCAGCGTAGGCTTCCGCCGTGCGGTGTACGGACATCCGGTGAGCGCCCCACCGCTGTCCGGCCGGTCGACGGAACGCCTACTTCGGCTGCGTCGCGATCTGGATCAGGTTGCCGCAGGTGTCGTCGAAGACGGCGGTGGTGACAGGCCCCATGTTGAGGGGCTCCTGGATGAAGCGGACGCCGAGGCCGCGCAGGCGCTCGTACTCCGCCTCGACGTCGTCGACGGCGAACTGGGCGAGCGGGATGCCGTCCTCGACGAGCGCGTCGCGGTAGGTCCTGGCGGCCGGGTGGCCGACGGGCTCCAGGAGGAGTTCGGTACCGCCGGGCTCGTCGGGCGAGACGACGGTCAGCCACCGGTCCTTCTCGCCCAACGGGACGTCGTGCTTCGTCACGAAGCCGAGGATGTCGGTGTAGAAGTGCTGGGCCTTGGCCTGGTCGTCGACGAAGACGCTGGTCAGATGGATCTTCATGGGGTGCTCTTCTCCGGTCCGGATGTGTCGGGCACGAGCCACCGCTCGGCGATATGCCGCAGAGGGGCCGTGTTCAGGTCGTGGAACTTGTAGCGGCCCTCCCGCCTGGTCTCGACGAGCCCGGCGGCTTCCAGCACGGCGAGGTGCTGGGAGACCCCCTGGCGCGAGATGCCCAGCTGATGCTTCATGCTCAGCCGCGAGCAGATCTCGAACAGTGTCTGCCCGGACTTCTCGGTGAGCTCGTCGAGGATCGTGCGGCGGGTGGGGTCAGCCAGGGCTTTGAAGACGTCGTCGGCCACGCCCCCAAGAATAGGCAAACATTCACTTGCCTATCAAGTCGCGGTGCACCCCGCGTGGCGTTCACGATCCGAGGCCTGGACCGGCCGTCGCCCAGATGCTCCTCCATGCCGGTGCCTGGCAGCGCGGGGGCCCACCCCGCCGGGCACGCCGCCTTCCCCGCCTCCCGGAGGCCGACCGCCTTCCCGGAGGTCAGGCCCCGCCTTCGCCGGTGACCGACACGGCGGCCGCATCCAGTCCCGGTGCGGCCCTCCGTGCGAGTTCCGGGGCATCGTCCCGATCCGCCGCGTCCGCCAAGGTGATGCCCACGCGGGCGGACTGCAGGCTCGCGCCGACGACCGGGTGCTCAGCGACCACGGCCTCGTACGCGGCGATCGCCTCCGTCGGGAGGCCACCGTCGACGTCCGACTGGACGAGGAGGCCGGGCCGCACGTCGCGCCCCGTGCGGACCTCGACCGATGTCACATCCGACAGCGGTCGGTGCCGGCCGCCGCTGTCGGCCATGTCGTCGAACCCAAGGGCGCCGGCGGAGTCGACGGCGGTGACCTTGGACAGCCAGCGGTGGCCCTTCTTCGAGGACGAACCACTGATGTCGCCGTCCACCACCCGTTCATCCGTCGCCAGTGACCGCCACAGTGCCACGACTTCGCCGGCACGCCGCTTGTCCGCGTCAACGGTGACGGTGATGCCGTCCGCCGTGATCCGGCCGGTGATCGAGTCGTTGCGTGCGACGTACTCGCTCAGCTCGTTCGCCCGCTCGGCCACACGGTCGGGCGGGGTGTCGTCCTTGAGGACGAGCACACCGATCGCCTTTCCCATGAAGGGCAGGGTGTTGTCCCCGAGGGTGCTGACCTTCTCGACGTCCGAAGCGCCGACCCAGTCCTCTTCGAAATCCGCAGCGAGCGCCGTTCCCTTGTCGACGGCGCAGCCGGTCAGCAGCGGCATTGCCAGAACGAACGCGATGATCGGTATCGGCCACCGTGAGGCGTTGCTTCTCACCGCCGTCTCCTCGAATGCAGGTGAGCAGGCCGGAGCGGATCGGGCCCGGGCCCCGCCTGCGATAGTCAGTCAGGACAGCCGTAGCCTATGGCTGCGTTTGCTGACGGAAAGGAGGTTCGCCTTCTCCGGTGGCCGCTTCACTGTTCGGGCGTGCCCGCTGCTTCCATGGGGAACTCCTCGACGCCGAGCACGCGCAGCAGCTCCAGCCGCTCACGGGCCTCGTCGTCCGCCGTACACCCGGTCGCCGACCTGCAGATCGAGTACTCGCTGATCTCCCGCGCGGTGGAGGCGGACATTCTGCCCACGCTGCGGGAGCTCGGCATCGGCCTGACCGCGTACGGCGTCCTCAGCCGCTGCCTCATCTCCGGGCACTGGTCCGCCGGCCACACCGCCGGTCCCGGTGACAGCCGCAGCTTCAGCCCGCGGTTCTCGAGCGGGAACGTGGAACACAACCTCACCCTCGTGGAGGCTCTGCGCCGGGTCGCCGAGGCGAAGGGGTGCACCGTCGCCCAGCTGGCCATCGCCTGGGTGGCCGCCCAGGGCGAGGCCATCGTGCCGCTGGTCGGCGCTCGCACCCGCGAGCGGCCGGCCGAGGCGCTGCCCGCGATCGACCTGAACCTCACCGACGACGACCTCGCCGAGATCGAGAAGGCGGTGCCGCCGGGCGCGGCGCGCGGTGACCGGTACCCGTCCGCCTTCATGTCCGGCCTCGGCGTGGGGAACTGAGCGCACTCCCGGCGCGGGCGACGTGAGTCAGCCGGCCGCTTCGACGTAGGACGCCAGGTTGGCCAGCGAGGAGGCGATCCCGGCCTCGTGGTCCGTCCGGTCGATGCCGGGCGGTACGTCCGTGGCGGTGACGGTCACCTCGGTCCCCTCACCGGCGGCGGCGAGGTACCAGGTCATCGTCATGGTGCCCGCGTACGACGGGTCGTCGGCCTCGAACACAGCCCGCGTCACCACACGCTCCGGTGGCACGAGGTCGGCGAACCCGACGTCGACGACATCCGTCGCATCCGAGGTCTTGCCCGGGCTGTCGGTGGCGTCGAGGTAGGTGAGGATCATCCGGAATCCGCCACCCGGTCGGGGATCCCACCGCTCGACCCGCCCGCGCATGCCGTCCGGCGGCAGCCAGGCCTCGAGCGACTCCCGGTCGAGGAGGGCGCCGTAGACAGCCGCCGGTGGTGCCGCGATCATCCGGCTGGCGCGGTCGGTCCTGCTCATGGCCCGATCCTAGGGCCAGTGGACAAGGCCGGGCTGCCGAAGCCGGCGGGTCGATCGAGAAGCGCGCCAGGTGCCGTGGCGCAGTGCCCTTGAACGCCGTCACCAGACGATGACCCCGCCGCCCTCGGCCATGGCCCGCACGGCGGCGACAAGGATGTTGTCGAACCGTGCGGCGATGTAATCGGCGTCGTAGCCGCTCCGTTCAGCAAGATGATCAAAGTGTGCGCGTACCACTTCGCACTCGGCAAGGAAGTCGTCGACCTCGACCGGCTCCACGTAGAGGTCACCCCCGTCCAACCGGGGGAAGAACCGCGCCCCCAGAGCCCGGATCGCCTCGGATCCCCACAGGCGGCTGCGGGTGTTCTCGAATCCGGCCATGGTGTCGGCGTACTCGGGATCTTCCAGGAATTCGCGTGTACCGTCGGCGTCGTAGACGTAGGTGTGCACAAGGAGAGTCATGCGCCGATTCTCGGGAGCGGGGCCACCCGAAGTCGAACGCAATACTCGCTGCCGAGTCCCGCCCCGGACACAGGAAAGCCCCGCCCCAAGTCCTTCGTCAGCCCTATGGACCTGCCCCGTCGACCATGATCCACTGTCGGCGGCGCGGAACCTCATCACCAGGACGTTCGGGGCCTCCCCAACCGGCCGACCGCTTTCACTGCCCGACGTCTGTCGCTCGCCGGGCAGCCCGGTGCCCTGTATCCGCCGTATGCGCGTTCGGTTAGGCTGGCCTTGCCTGACGCGTGGACCTGCGCGGCGGGTTCGGGTTCCGGCGCCGCGGGAGGGACCCCGGTAAACGGAACGGGCAGAGGCAGGGCGCAGGTGAGAGACGGTGACCGGGATCGTGCGGGTCGTACTCCCGGTGGGGCGGGAACGTCCATGCGCGTGACGGGGGACGCGGGTTCTTGCCCGGCGTTCCGGACGAGGCGTCGTGGATAAGATCGCGCACACGGCCGGAGCCCTGTACGTCATCGTCCTGCTTCGCGCCGGAGGGACGTTCGCCGTCGGGTGGCTCGCCGGCGCGGGTGCCAGGCGCAGCAGGTTCGCCGGGCGGATCTCCTCGGCCAAGTTCCGGCGCGCGGAGCGGGCGATCCAGCGGTGGGGCGCGCCGGTGGTGGCCGTCTCCTTCCTGACCGTCGGTTTCCAGACCGCCGCCAACTTCCTGGCGGGCAACATGCGCATGCCGTTGCCGCGCTACCTCCCCGCGCTGTTCGTGGGCGGAGCGGCCTGGGCGCTGATCTACGCGACCGCGGGCCTGGGCGTGCTCGACGTGCTGGGAAGGCTCTTCGCCGAGCGGACGGCCCTCGGGGTGTCCGGCGTGGCCGTCCTCGTCCTCGCGGTGTGCGGAGTGGTCGCGTACCGCAGCCGGAGGGCGGTCCCGTCCTCCGGTGACACGGTGGCCGACGAAACATGAACCGGCCCGACCGGTGAACCTCCAACGCGCCGACCGCACCGCGAGCGGTCTGCGCGCGGGCCGTGTGGATCAACGCCTACGCGGACATGAGTGCCGGCACGGTCCCCTTCGGCGGCTCAAGCAGTCCGGCTTCGGCGGCGAACACGGCATCGAGACCCTGGACGCCTGCTCCGCGACCAAGACCGTCGTGGTCCACATCCGACCGGTCCGGGAACCGCCACGCTCCTTCCGGGCGTCGTCAGGCGCGCGTCACCATGCGTGTGCCACGCCGAAATGCCTTGCGTGCCACGCCAGATACCCAAGGAGCAGCAGCATGAGCGTTCACGGCAGCACGCGGCCCCGGAGCAGCAGACGAAGCAGCACCGGTGCGTCCTCGCGGCGCGGTCCTCGTACGGGCGTCAGGGCGGTGCTGCTCCTTGCGCTCGTCCTGGGGGCCACCACCGCCTGCAGCGAATCCTCCGGCGGCGGCGATCAGAAGGCCCGGGAGTGGAAGGTCGGAGACTGTGCCGGACCTGACAGCGGCGGGGCGAAGGGCAGTTTCCAGAGCCTCGACTGCGACGACCCCAAGGCGACGATCAAGGCCCTTGCCGTCATGGACGGTTCCTTCTTCGCCGGGGCCGTCGAATGCCCGGCCGGTACGGACGAGATCATCTCGGTGAAGGTCGCCATCGGCTCAGGTGACGCCAGCAACGGCCTCCCCAGCAAGACGATCTGCGGCCGTAACCTGTCCGGCGACCACCCCGGTGATGCCGGAGCGGGTGGTGGCCAACTGGTGGTGGGCGACTGCGTGGACGATACCGCCAAGGAAGTGGCCTGCGGTGCTGGGGGCAGCGGCGCGAGCAAGGTGGTGGCCCTGACGAAGACCGCCGAGGAATGCCCTGCGGGAGCCGACCCCATGGACCTGTTCCCGAGCCCGGGCAGGCCGTACGACACGATCTGCACCAGCAAGGCCTGACCTCCTGCCGGCCGAAGACGGTGCGGCGAGGCGGAGGTCCGCTTCGCCCCACCGTGGTGTCGACCCCCGCCCCGGCTACGGGGTCCCGCCGAACCCGTCCCGTGTCGCCTCAGGGTGCTCGCCCCGGCCTGCCACTGCGGATTCCCGGGGAAGCGCGTCCAGGCAGCTTGCGGCGTCCGAGAGTGCGGTGAGCAGGGCGCTCAGTGACGGCGGGACCGTCGTCGTGCCGCGCACGGCGGCGCAGATCTTCCTGACCGGTTCGGGCCCCCGGACCTGGCGCACGACGACGTCCGCATCGGTACCGCGCAATCCCATTCGAGGAATCAGTGCGACGCCGATGCCTGCGGCGACGAAACCCAGGGCCGTCGCGTAGTCCCCGCTCTCCACCGTGAAGCCGGGGCTGAAACCGGCGGCCGCGCACGCGGTGAGCACGATGTCCAGACACCGGTCGGAGGCCCGTTCGCTCCCCACCCATGCCTCGTCGGCGAGCGCGCCGAGATCGATCACCGGCTGCCCTGCGAGGCGGTGCCCGACCGGCAGGACCACGTGGTACGGGTCGTCGAGAAGAGGTACCAGACGGACCCCGCCCGGGATATCGCCCTGTGGCCGGACCACTACCGCCAGATCGGCCGAGCCCTCTTTGACCTCCGGCAACGGGTCGTGCGGATCGCTCAGCTTGAGCTCGACCCGGATTCCCGGGTGTCCGTGCCGCATGCGGGCGAGGGCCGGAGCCACCAACGAGGCGCCGGCGGAGCTGAAGTAGCGGACGCTCACATGGCCGGTCCGGCCCTCTCGGAGGTCGGCGAGTGCCGTCTCCGCCTCGGCCACGGTCCTGCTGATGGTGTCCGCGTAACGGGTCAGCAGCCGTCCGGCCTCGGTGGGCCGTACGCCCCGGCCGGCTCTCTCCAGCAGCGGCGTCGCGGCCTCCTTCTCCAGAGCCGAAACCTGCTGGCTGATGGCCGACGGTGTGTAACCGAGGTTCGCGGCCGCGGCGGACACGGATCCGCTGGTGACCACAGCGCGGAGGATCTGCAGACGCCTCATATCCAGCATGTAGGTGAGCTTAACAGTCGCTATAGATCATTTCACTTGTCCTGTCGAGTTGCTGGATGCAGGGTGAGCAGTGGAAAGCAGCGGCGGCCCTCGCCGAGGCGCCCGACACGACAGGAGCCTTCACCATGCCCTTCGGCCAGGATCCACACGAACCGTTCGACATCACGCACGGAATGGCGGATCTGTCCCCGGGCCTCCGGCTGCACTACGTGTCGGCCGGCGAGGGTGTCCGCACGATCGTGCTGGTCCACGGATTTCCCCAGACCTGGTGGGAGTGGCGTCGGGTGATGGGACCGCTCGTCGCGGCGGGCTACCGCGTGATCGCTCCCGACTACCGGGGTGCCGGGCACTCGTCGCGCCCTGCCTCCGGCTACGACAAGTGGACCGTGGCGCGCGACATCCACCAACTGCTGCACGAGCACCTCGGAATCCACGAGCCCGTCGTACTCGTCGGCCACGACATCGGCCTCATGGTCGCCTACGCGTACGCACAGCAGTTCCGCCACGACGTGTCCCATCTCGTGGCAGTGGACGCACCGCTTCCCGGTACCGAAGTGTTCGACCGGCTGCGCACCGACTCACGGGTGTGGCACTTCGCGTTCCACGGGGCGCGTGACATCGCGGAGATGCTGGTGGCCGGACGTGAACGGCAGTACCTCCAGGCATTCTTCGCCGTACGCAACTCCGATCCCTCAGCCATCGACGAAACCGACTTCGACGTCTACGTCTCGGCCTACTCCGCGCCCGGAGCGATGCGTGCGGGATTCGAGCTGTACCGAGCGTTCGACGCGGATGCCGAGGAGAACCGTGCAGCACTCGGGCGCGACGGCAAACTGACCGTACCGGTGCTGGCCGTCGGCGGGGCGATGAGTACCTCGGGGGCGCTCGTCGAGGAGATGATGCGGGAAGTGGCCCACCGGGTGACGGGCTTCATCGTGCCGGGTACCGCGCACTGGATCCCCGAGGAGAACCCGCAGGAATTCACCGCCGCAGTACTGGCGTTCCTCCGCGCACAGGACGGCTGACTGCGATCGGCCCGGCGCCCGGCGGTGTACGCCCCCTGCCTCGGAGCCGTCCCGGCCACGCGACCTGCCCGTCCGCCAGCGGCTGCTGCAGTGGGATCGGTACGAACCTGCAGGCGAGCGGCGACACGGATTCCGGGGCGGGTCATTTCCCGCAGTCGTTCACGGATCCGACCCGGAACGTGCCCGGGTCGGCCCGGCGGCCACAGATTCGTGACCGCCGGGCCTCGCCTCGGACTTCGCGGCGACATTCAGTCGCCCAGACAGAACTTCCGGTCCGTCATCCACTGGCTGAACCAGTCGCTCAGCGGGACGCTGATGCACCAATCGGAGCCGTTGGTGTCCGGTGCGGGCACGATCGGTGTGGGCTTGTCGGGCTTGGGCGTCCCGCTCGGCATGGGTACGGGCGAGGTGGGATCGGCGGTCCCCGGCTCCTGGTTCAGCATCTCGCGGTACACCCGGGACGACTCGGGGTTCGCGGCGCACTGCCACACACCGTGCGGGCAGTAGTCCGTGATCGTCTGGTACACCGGCTTGTGCTGCTCGAACCACTTCAGCATGCGACGCATGTACTCCGGGTTGTCGCCGTTGCGGAACAGGCCCCACTCCGGGAAGGAGATGGGCTTGCCGCGCTCCGCCGCGAAGTCGACCTGCTTCTGCAGCCCGTACGGTTCGTTGACCTGCTCGTCGAACGTCCGGGCCGGAGGCTGGTCGTAGGTGTCCATGCCGATGATGTCGACGACGTCGTCGCCGGGATAGCACTCGGTCCAGGGGACGGCGTCGCGCCCACGGCTCGGTGCGAAGTCGAAGCGGAACTTCTGGCCCGGGACCGAACGCATCGTGGTCACGATGCGACTCCAGTACGCCTTCCACGCGACGGGATCCGGACCGCAGCGGTGCGTGTACGTGGTGCCGTTCATCTCCCAGCCGAGGACGATGACCGTGTCGGGGATGCCCAGCAGGACGAGCCGGTCGGCCAGTCTGCGGAAGTGCTCGTCGAACTCTCCCCGGGCACCCGCCCGCAGGAGCCTGCGTACCTCCGAGTCCGGGACGCGCGCCTCGTTCCGTTCCAGCATCGGTGTGTTGAGCACGAACATCCGGTCCTCGGACGCACGCCGCCAGGCGCCCCACGCCGCGAGGAATCCGGGGCGGCCCTCGATGTTCTCCCACCGGTCGCCCGGCAGGTAGCTGTGCCCGACACGCAGATCGGTCCCGCCGAGCCAGCGCGACAGCTCCGCCATCCGCCGGATGCCGTCCGGTCCGTAGTTCAGGTAGGCGCCGATCGCGGTGGTGTCGGCAGACGCGGCGGGAGCAGGTGAGGCGCCCTTCGCGGCCTTGGAGTCCGACTCGGTCCGCTCCGTGACGACCGCGCCACCGACGAGGAGGCCGAGCACAGCCGTCCCGATGCAGAAATTGATGAGACGGCGCTGTGCGGGCACGGCTCCTCCTTGGGTTTTCGGCATACCTGCGACGATCTCGACCCTAGGGAGAAACGCCCGACAATGGGCTGCGTGGGAGCTTTTGAGTAGGCCATTTGTGACATCCGGAGAATCAGGCCGGACCATTCGGGTGACAATTATCGAAGGTGAAGGGAAGTGAGCGGACGCGGTTGTCGAAATTTGAATCGACCAGCACCGGTTCGCCCACCGCCCGCACGTTCGCGAGCCGCGTGAGCAGTTCACGGAAGAGCGCTTTCATTTCCAGCCGCGCCAAATGTGCTCCCAGACAGTGATGGGGCCCGCCCCCGCCGTAGCCCAGATGCGGATTGGGAGAGCGGGTGATGTCGAAGGCGTCGGGGTCGGTGAATACCGAGGCGTCCCGGTTCGCCGAAGCGTAGAGAAGCATGACCTTCTCGCCGGTAAGAAAGGTGCGCCCGCCGAGTGTGGCCTCGGCCGCGACCGTCCGGCGGAACTGGATGATCGGCGTCGAGTGCCGGACGATCTCGTCCACCGCGCCGTCGGCGTACCGGTCGAAGTCGGACTCGAGGAGGGCGCGCTGCTCCGGGTGCGCGGTCAGCAGGAGCAGGCCGTGGGCGATCGCGTTGCGTGTGGTCTCCACCCCCGCCACCAGCAAGAGGGAGAAGAAGGCGCCGAGCTGACGCGAGGACAGTGCCTGTCCGTCGACGTCCGCGCGCACCAGAGCCGAGATCACGTCGTCGGCGGGCCGGCGACGACGTTCATGCGCGAGTTCGGCCATCACCATCTGCATACGGCCCAGGGACCGCAGACCACGGCCGGGCACCCGCAGCCGGGCGCGGCCCCGGCGCTTCACGCCCACGTATTCCGACGCCTGATCGATCTGGGCGGCGATCCCGGGGCGATGGCGGCCGGGGATTCCCATCAGGTCGCAGATGACCTCGAACGGCATGCGGGAGGGAGCCGAAGGCATGAAGTCGCCGGGGCCGTCGGCGATCATCTCGTCCACCAGCCGCCGCGCGACGTCGTGGATGTTCTCCTCGGCGGCCGCGAGAAGCCGCGGGGCGAACGCACGGGAGATGGTCCTGCGCAGACCCGCGTGCTCGGCGCCGTCCATGTTGACCATGGAATTACCGAACACCGCTTTGGCCCAGCGGGCCGGTTCCGGCGTGGTGACACCGGGCGCGCTCGCGAAGAGGTGCGGCTGCCGGCTCGCCGCCTTCACATCGGCGTGCCTCACCAGCGCGTGGAAAGGCGCGTGCGAGCCCGTGCGAGGGGTGAACAGGACCGGTGCGTCGAGCTCCCGCAGCAGCGCGAACGCGGACAGCCGCTCGGGCCGGGGCAACCGCCAGAACGACGGGTCGGCCAGATCGACGTCCGCCGTCCTGCGCACGCGGCTCGTGGGTACCTGCGTCGGCGCGTCCATGCAACCTCCGTGAGATCGAACGGCCATGCTGACCCGCCGCGCGCTGCCGCCCGGGCGACACGGCCGTACGGACCCGGAAAATTCCCACGGTCGCGTGATTCGCGCACGACGAGAACCGTTCACGCGCCGCCTCGTTGTCAACTTCGAGAGAGAAGACACCTCGGAAGCGTGGATGAGAGGCAGGAAACAGACTATGGATCCGACCACCGGCGCGAGCGGCGCACAGGCCGGCAGGAAGGGCCCGGGCCGCCGCGTCGTGCTGCGCGCCGCCTTCACGGCGAGCGTGGTCGCCGGGACGGGCGGCGCGCTCGCTCCGATTCTCGTGGCGGGCCGGGAGAACCGGGCCGGCACCGCGCAGGATCGGACCCCCGCCACGGGAACCGCCATCGGCGGGCAGGGGCGCCCTTCCGGGCCCGAGCGGTTCGCCGAGATGTACCGGGGCCGTGACATCCGCGGGACGGCAGCGGTCATGGTGCCTGCCGGCGGTGCAGCGGCCACCGGCCGGACCGGAGCCCTGTCCGCGATCGCCGGCACGCAGGTGAGCATCGACGGCAGAACGCTGCATGTGATGAGGCGCTCCGACGGGAGCTACCTCAGCACGGTCAACCACTACGAATCGTTCCCGACGCTGCTCGAGACGGCCCGCGCGGCTGTCGACGAGATCGGCACCGCCCAACTGGCCAAGGCCTCCCCGCACACCATCTGAACCACGAAGGACGAGCACGGGTGTACAGCCGCAAGAATCAGCGCAACCTCACACGCACGGAGAAGAAGCGCCTGGTCGGTGCGATCCTGGAGCTCAAGCGCTCGGGACGGTACGACGAGTTCGTCGACCTGCACCGGGAGTTCTACGTCACCGACGCCGAGAGCGGGCTACGGCCCGCTCATATGACCCCGTCCTTCTTCCCGTGGCACCGCAGGTACCTGCTGGAGTTCGAGAAGGCCCTGCAAGCCGTCGACCCGGGGGTATCGATCCCCTACTGGGACTGGACGCGGGACAACACGCCGGCGTCCTCCCTCTGGGCGGAGGACTTCCTCGGCGGCAACGGCAGGTCAGGCGACCGGCAGGTCATGACAGGGCCGTTCGCGTACCGGGAGGGAAACTGGCGTATCAGCGCGGGAGTCACCGACGACCCCTTCCTGCGCCGGAACCTCGGCGGCCCCTCCGCGCCCGTCACCCTGCCCAGCAAGGCCGATGTGGACCGGGCGCTGAGCGACCCGGTCTACGACGCCGCGCCATGGAACAGCGTCAGCACCACCGGCTTTCGGAACAGGATCGAGGGCTGGGGGGTCAGAGGCGGACGAGGGGTGGCCAACCACAACCAGGTGCACCGCTGGATCGGTGGCTCCATGGGGGGTGCCGCGTCGCCCGACGACCCGGTCTTCTGGCTGCACCACGCCTACATGGATCTGCTCTGGACACGCTGGCAGAAGGCGCACCCGCGCTCCCGCTATCTGCCGGGCCACGCACTCCCGGCCGACGATCCGCAGCGCGGCCGGATCTTCGCCCTCGACGAGCCGATGCCCCCGTGGGACGTGGCGCCCGCGAAGCTCCTGGATCACACCCTCCTGTACCGCTACGTCTGAGGCGGCAGGATCCGGGTGCCGCCCGGGAAACGGCCGGGCCGCCCCTCCCGGTGGGGAGGAGCGGCCCGGTGGCGTGCGGCGTGGAGATCAGTGGCCGTAGCCGTAGTCACCCTTGTCCTTGTGGCTGTCCGACACGTTCGCGCAGGTGTTGCCGAAGGCCGGGTTGAGCAGCGCGATGACGTTCACCGTGTTGCCGCAGACGTTGACCGGGACGTGCACGGGCACCTGAATGGCGTTGCCCGAACCCACACCCGGGGAGTGGGCGGCAACGGCCTCGGCTCCGGCGTCGGCGGTAGCCAGGCCGGCACCGCCGGCGATCAGGGCACCGGTACCCGCCATGACTGCGGCTACCTTCGAGATGCGCGACATCTGTTCTCCTTGAGAGGTTCGAAACCGGCTGCAGAAGGTGCGCCGGCATGCCCTGACAACGCGAAAATCGACAGACGGTAACGGATCGGATCAAAAGTCGTAATCCGCGGTCATCTCCGGCCGATGACGGAGAGGCCTCCGGCAGGCAGAGCGCTCAGCCGGCTGTGCCAGTCACGTGCGGCGGGAAAGCGGTTCTTCACGGCTTCCGCTGCCCGGTCCCGCGCCACCACCTGCGTCTCGCGCAACCGGAGCAGCGGTTCCAGAGCGGACCGAGCGATCAGCAGGCGCTGGTTGACGACGGGAACGGGTTCCCAGCTGTTCTTGTACTGCTCCGAGCCGCGCAGCAGACTCAGCACGCTGCGCCCCGTGTCCGCCGCCTGCTGGGCCACCTCGCGCAGCAGCATCACCGACACGTCCACCTTCTTCTCCCGGAGCCCCGGATCGGCTCCGTG
The DNA here is from genome assembly GCF_045207585.1 of Streptomyces sp. NBC_00887. Taxonomy (NCBI): domain Bacteria; kingdom Bacillati; phylum Actinomycetota; class Actinomycetes; order Kitasatosporales; family Streptomycetaceae; genus Streptomyces; species Streptomyces sp. NBC_00887. The sequence goes on along the minus strand of NZ_CP108788.1, from coordinate 609,683 downwards.
CAGATAGGCGCCGGCCAGACGCGCGGACCTGAGCGACAGGTCGGCGGCCACCACTTCGCCGTCGAGCACGAACTCCGTCAGCGACGCCTCGCCGTCGCGGACCATCCGGCGGGTCGCACGCACCAGATGCGCGGAGAAGCGCGGCCGCAGGTGCTCCGGGTTGATCCCACGGCCGCGCCACTGGCGTTCGTGCAGCCGAACCAGGGTGTCGACCGCGTCCGCCACGCGGTGCTCCGGTGCGGGGCGGCACTCGATCCTCAGGGCGTCCAGCTTGCGCAGTTTGGAGCGGACGCGCTGGGCACGCGAACCGGACATCCGTGTGAGGAGAGCGCCGATGGGCTCGGCGGGCAGTTCCATGCAGGTCGAGTCCGTGAGCCTGCTCCTGGCGCCGGACCAGTTCTCGTACAGCAGCTGGGCCGAGGCGTCGGGCCGCACCTCCCGCAGATCGATCACTGTGTGGACGGCGGCCCGTTCGAACCCGCGCTCCAGGGCCTTGACCGCGTCCTTCGCCTCCTCGTCGTCCACGAGGATGTCGAAGAAGTCGGAGATCGCCCCGCCCATGGGCACCAGCAGGGGCATCGGGCGGTGTACGAGCATCAAGGGAGCGGCACCGATCAGCCGCCCGTTCCGCCGGGTCAGTACGACACGGAGCCTGCCCGGCGCTCCGTAGGAGAGCCACCACGAATGCAGCCAGGCGTGGCTCTGGAACGGAGTGGAGGTCGAGCACCGGCGGTGCAGGGCGTCCCATTCCCCGGAGAGTCCGGCGAAGTCCTCCAGGTCACGGCAGAGGGTGACGGTGAGTCGCCTGTCGAGGTCGACGGTCATCGCACGAGCTCCCGTTCGTCGGCCGGGAGCGGACCGTCCGCCTGGGCGGGAGCCGGCACCTGGGCGGGGACACCCCGGTGTCCCTGGCGGGGCCGCACGAGGAGGATCAGGCCGCCGATCAGCCCGCCCGCACTCCCACCCACAGCCGTACCGAGGGGCACCGAGGGTGACACCGGCTCCGCCGACGGAACGGCGTGCGAGAACTTGAGGAGTTTCACCCCGGTGTCCTTGGCGACATGACCGCTGCTGACCACCACGGCCTCGGTGACCGCGTTGGCGATGTCAGCGGCCCGACGCCGGTTCTCCGACGTTCCGGTGATCGCGATCATGGGCGAGTCGGGGGAGGTCTCGGAGCGTACGTGGGTGCGCAGTTCCCGTACCGGCTCGCCCGCGGCGCCGCGGGCATAGACCAGGGTCGCCTCGCTCGTGGCCAGGCGGCCGTAAGACTGGGCGTAGCCGAGCGCGGCTGACGGATCGATGCCCTTGTCGGCCGCCACGACGGCGTAACTGGTCGCCGCGTACTCGGTCGGGGCGAGCAGCCCGTAGGAGAACCCGGATGCCGTTCCGAGCAGGATGCAGGCGGGCAGGGGCCACCAGTGGCGTAGGGCGGATTTGGGGCGGCGTCCGTGGGCGGCCGGCTGCTGCTCGGGCGACTCGGTCATGAGTGTGCTCTCCAGGTCGAAGGGGCGGTGTCGAGGGCGTGCGCGTAGACATCCATGAGGCGCTCGCTGCTGAGCCTGATGTCGTACTGGTCCACGGCAGGGGGCGGCGGCAGTCGTCGTCCGCCGCTCTCCATCCGATGGCGCAGCGCGGCCGTCAGCTCGTGCGTGAGGTCGGCGGAAGTGGAGAGGGACCCGGCGTCGCCGATGCGGGTGGCGCCCGGTGCCCGGCCGGCCGGGAGGTCCTCGATGGCGGGACAGGCGCTGTGCACGACGGGAAGTCCGGCGGCCAGTGCCTCGACGGCTGCCAGCCCGAACGTCTCCTCGCGGGACGCCGAGACGAAGGTGTCCACGGCCGAGAGCACCGCGGGGATCCCGGGGCCCGCCGTGCCACCGTCCGCGTCGCACTCGCCCAGGAAGCGGACCCGCCCGGTGATCCGGAGCCGGGTGGCCAGGGCGCGCAGCGAACCGGCTTCGGGGCCGTCCCCGGCCAGCACGAGCCAGGCGCCCGGGAGCGCCGCGACGGCACGGATCAGTACGTCGAAGCGTTTTCCGGGTACGAGTCTGCCGACGCCCCCCACCACGAACGCGTCGTCCGGGATACCGAGCAGCGCCCGGGTCGCCCGGCGCCGACCGCTGTCGAAGCGGAACCGGGCCGCGTCGATTCCATTGGGCACGGTGTGGATCCGGGCGGCCGGCACACCCCAGTCCAGCAGGCGGCCGGCGATGGTGGGGGAGACGGCGACCGTCGCCGCCCCGAGGCGCTCGGTGCGCAGGTACAGGGCCCGGGTGCCGCGGGTGAGCGGCCGCCCTTCGATCTCCGCATGCCCCAGCGAATGCTCTGTGGCGATCGTGGCACGCGTGGTCCCGGCGAGCCGGGCCGCGATCCGCCCGTAGACGCAGGCCCGGTACAGATGGGTGTGCACGAGGTCGTACGCGCCGCGGCGGATGAGCCGGGCCAGCCTGGGTACAGCGGTGAGGTCGCGGTTGCCGTTCATGCCCAGGTGCCCGACGCGGATTCCGTCGGCGCGCAGCCCTTCGGCGACCGGGCCGGGGTTGGTGAGCGTCACGACGTCGCAGGGCACCGGCAGATGACGGAGCAGCAGACGCAGCTGCTGCTCCGCGCCGCCGACCCCGAGGCCCGTGATGATGTGCAGGGCCTTCATCGGGGCCCTCCGGTGGGGACGGGCGCGGGGGCGGCGTCGGGCCGGTGGCGCAGCCGGTGCCGCAGTTCCTTCGCGCGCAGGCGGGTGCCCCGGTCGGCGTGGCTGATGTGCGTACGGGGCAGGGCCAGCGGTCCGATGAGGGCACCGGGGCCGAGCGCGCAGCCGTAGCCGTACCCCGCGTCCCGGACCGACGCCAGCACCCGCCGGTCGGCCGTGCCGTACGGGTAGCAGAAACCGGCCGGAGCGGTCCCGGTGATGCCGCGGATCGCCTTCCTGCTGCCGTGCGTCTCCAGGCGCAGTTCCTCGTCGGTCAGCGCCGTCAGATCCAGGTGGCGCATGCCGTGCGAGCCGACTTCCAGTCCCGCGTCCGCGACGGCACGGATGCCGTCCTCGGACAGCAGGGGCTTCCGGGGGCCGAGCGGATCCCACGCGTTGGATCCGCCCGTCCGGCCGGGCAGGACGAACACCGTCGCCGTGAAGCCGTGCCCGAGCAGGACCGGGAGCGCTTCGTCGAGGAAGTCGGCGTACCCGTCGTCGAACGTCAGCCCGACCAGCCCGCGCCGGCCGGCGGCGTGTGCGCGCAGCAGCGCGCCGACCCCCACGCCGGTGAGGCGGCGACGGCGCAGCCAGGTCAGCTGCTGGTCGAGGCGGTCGGCGGAGACGGTGATGCCGTACGGATCGTCCGTGGGATCGCTCACCGAGTGGTAGGTGAGAATCCACGGCTGGGCTCGGAGAACGGACGGGACGGCTGCGTGTGCCGATGTGTCAGCGGCCATGAAGGAACCTCTGTCGGGTGAGAGCCAGCAGATGAACGACTTCGGGAGCTCTGAGGACAAGTCCGGTGAGGAGGAAGGCCGCCGGGACGAGGACACAGCCGGCCGCCAGGCTGAGTGCCGGATGGCCGATCGCGGGGGCTGCAGCCCATCCCGCGGCCCCTGCGACCGCCGCCGCGACCGCAGGCCGGCCGAGGGAGACCGCGACGGAACGGACCCGGATGGCGACCGCGCGCGAGCCCAGGCCCAGGAGGAGCAGCAGCGCGGCCGTGCTGATGCCGACGGCGTTCGCCGCCGCGATGCCGTTCACGCCGAACGGGCCGGCCAGGGCCAGACCGGCCCCCGTGGTGACCAGCAGCCCGACGCCCATGGCGCAGACGGGGTACCAGGTGGGCTTTCCGGCGGAGAAGAACGGCCTGCACAGCGTTCCGACCAGGGTGTGGCCGAGCAGCCCGAGTGCGTAGATCCGCATCACCCCGGCAGTGGCCGCGGTGTCCTGTGCGCCGAAAGCGCCTCGCTGGAAGAGCACTTCGACGATCTGGTGCGCGTAACCGAGCACCATCGACGTGCCCAGCAGGACCACCGTCCCGGCCAGTGCGAGATCGCGCTCGACCCGTCGGCGGGCGCCGTCCCGGTCCCCGGCCGCCATCGCCCGGGCGACGACCGGGAAGGTCACCGTACAGATCATCATGGACAGCACCATCGGGAGCTGCGCGACCTTCTGCGCGTAGTTGAGATGCGAGATGGCCCCGTCGGGCAGGGACGAGGCGAGGAACCGCTCGACGAACACCTGCGACTGACGGCCCACCACGAACAGCACGACGGGCGCGAGGACCGTGGCGCCCAGGAGCGGCGAGAGGCCCTCCCGCGCCGGGCGCGGCCCGTCGGCGCGTGGCACCCGCCGCCGCAGCAGCCGTGCGAACGTGGGCAGCTGGGTCAGGATCATCAGCACACTGCCGACGGCCACCCCCGCCGCCGCGGCGCGCACGCCCCAGACGGAGTGCAGCGCGAGCGTCATACCGATGATGCCGATGTTGTAGGTGATGTAGACCCCGGCGGGGGCCAGGAAGCGCCCGTGCGCCCGCAGGGCCGCGCTGAAGTACCCGGTGACGCCGAAGGTGAGCACCGTGACCGCGGTCAGACGGGTGCATTCCACGGCGAGTCCGGGATCGCTCAGACCGGGCGCCAGAACCTTGACGACCCATGGAGCACCCAGGACCAGCAGGGCACCCGCACCGGCCAACGAGGCGAACAGCCGGGGAAAGGTGTCCGCGACGAGCGCCCGCACGGGATCGTCCGCGAGTCCGTCCGCATCGGATCCGGCGGCGGCACGCCGGGCCAGCGCATGGCTGAAGGCAGGGACGAGCAGCAGGGCCATCCCGTCCTCGATCAGCAGCGTGGCCGCCATCTCGGGCACGGTCCAGGCGATCAGGAACGCGTCGCTGGCATGGCTCGCGCCGAAGAGCCGGGCGATGGCCTGGTCCCGTACGAGCCCCAGCAGGGAGGCGATCACGGTCAGCCCGGCGGCACCGGCGGCCGCCCGGGCGAGGAACCGTCCCGGCCCCGCCGGAGCTCCGGGCGCGGATGTCCCCGAGCCCTTCGCCTTCTCGGCCGTCGCTGCGGAGACCCGGCTCACGCGACGGTCGCCCTCTCCGGCTCGGCCAGCGCCCACCACGCGGCCAGTCCGAGCACGATTCCCGTGAGGACGGTGGAGGGACCGCCGATGTCCGCGTACAGGAAGTCGACGGTCTGCCAGGTCATCAGCCCCACCGCCGCGAGACCGCAGTCGACGGCCGCTGCTCCCCGGGCCCGGGCGAGGACCAGCCTGCGCACCCCGCCGGCCAGGATCACCACCCAGGTGCCCGCCAGGGCGGTGAGGCCGATGAGGCCCTGCTCGCTCAGCACGAGCAGATACATGTTGTGGGGGGACAGCAGCGGCTGCTTGCGGAAGTCCTGCCCGGCGCCCGCGGTGTCACTGCCCGACGAGAGGCCGATCGAGGCGTGTCCGTCGCGGTGCGCGGGGAAGCCCTTGAGGCCGACGCCGGTCACGGGCTGCTCGCGCCACATGCCGGCGGCGGCCGCCCACATGGTGTACCGGTCGTTGACCGACCGGTCGGGGGCGCGCGTCACCTCGGTGATGCTGGTGAGCCGCTGCGAGATCATCTCGGACCCGACGCCGAAACCGCCGACGAGTACGACTCCGGCCGCGCACACCACGGCCAGCGCGCGCACGGCCTGTCGCAGCCCGGTCAGCGCGATCACGGCCAGGGCACCCGCGACCGTCGCGATCCAGGCCCCCCTGCTGAACGACAGGGTGAGCGGAACGACCAGGAGTGCGGCAACACAGAAGGCACCAGGACGCAGCCACCGGGGCCCACCGGCGCGGGTGCCCAGCGCGTACGCGGCGGCTGCGAGCAGCCCGTAGGCGACCACCGTGGCCATGCCCATCACGTCGCTGGGCCCGAACGTACCGACGGCGCGGATGTCCTCACCCATGTACGAGGCGCCGGACCCCGTGGCGTACTGGTACACCCCGGTCGCGCCCTGGACGAGCGCGAGGAGCACCAGCGTGCCCGTGATGGTCCGGAACGCCCTGGCGTCCTGGACCAGGATGAGGACGGCGGCCGGTACCAGCACGAAGATCTGCAGGTACCGGACGAATCCGGGGAGCGCCGCCGCCGGGTCCGCCGCAGTGACCGTGGCCACCGCCAGGCCCACGGCCGGGAGCCCCAGGACGACGGCCGCGGCCGGGGTGAGAGGGCGCATCCGCAGGAACAGCAGGCGCCCCGGACAGACGAGCACCGCGACGCCCGAGACGAGGTCGGCCGGCGGAACGCCGTACACGGTCCCGGGCCCCGAGCCGTCGGCCGGTACGGCCAGGAGCAGTACCGTCGCGATCAGGGGCAGCAGCGGCCATGCGGTCGTCCACCGGCGCACGGCCGGGGGCGCCGGGCCGGACCGGACGACGGGTACCGCCGGCGCGGCGGTCACGGTGAGAGTCACGGTTCAGCTGCCTCCGAGGCGGAAGACCGAGCCCGCGGTCCGCGCGAGGACGCACACGTCCTGCCAGAGCGACCAGGTCCCGATGTACCGGTTGTCGAAGCGGACACGGTCCTCGATCGAGGTGTCGCCGCGCAGACCGTGCACCTGGGCCAGCCCCGTGATGCCGACGGGCATGCGGTGACGCGCCCGGTAGCCGGGGTGGATACGGCTGAAGTGCTGCACGAAGTAGGGGCGTTCCGGGCGGGGGCCGACCAGGCTCATGTCGCCGCGCACCACGTTCCACAGCTGCGGCAGTTCGTCGAGGGACGTCCGGCGGAGCGTCCTGCCGACGCGGCTCATGCCCTCGTCGCCCGACACGTTCCACCGGGTGGCGGACTCATGGGCGTCGGCCGGGCGCAGGGTGCGGAACTTCAGCAGGACGAACGGCCGTCCGTGCCGTCCGATGCGCTCCTGCCTGAAGACGACTCCGGGGCCGTCGCAGACGCGTACGGCAAGTGCGCACGCGGCCAGCAGGGGGGCTGCCGCAATCAGGGCGATCATGGCCAGGACGGCGTCCATCACCCGCTTGACCCGGTGGCCGGCCGGCCGGTGCCGGCCGTCGTCCAGCGCGTGGGCCGCGAACCCCCACACATGGTCCGGTCTGGACGCGGTCCGGCAGGGGGCGATCGTCCCCGGCTCGGTGATCAACCACACGCGGCAGCCCTGCCGGACGAACTGCCCGAACAACGCGGCCCCGCCGGGTGCCGACTCGGGCGGCACCGTGAAAACGGCGTGCCGCACGGAGTTCTGGATGACCGCCCGGCCGACGTCCTGCGCGGTCGTGAGGACGGGGAGCAGAGCTCCGCCGGACGTCGCACCGGCCCCGGGGACAACGGCCGTCGGAACGTCGGACCCCACCCGGCCCACCGGCCGCAGCCCGTACTCCGGGTGCTCCTGCAGGACAGTGGTGACCCGGTCGGCGACCTGACCGTCGCCCACGACCAGGGCCGACTGGGGGCTGCGGGCAGCCGACCGCAGCCGGGTCCGGTGGACCGCAGTGCGCGCACCGCAGCTCAACAGCGTCTGCGCGGCGACCGCGCAGGCCAGCGCGGTCCAGCCGATGCCGTAACGGGGGTCGTACGCGGTCAGTGCCTCGGCCGTCACGCACCACTGGACCAGCGAAAGACCGAGCAGCGCGGGCAGCTCCGCCAGGACGGACGGGGACAGCCCGATCCGGTACAGGCCCCGACGGGCGTGCAGCAGCACCTGGGCCGCGGCCTGGAGGACGAAGACCCCCGGAGGCCACGGCAGGGGAGCCACCAACGCCAGGGCGAGAGCCAGCGCCAGGCCGTCGGCGGCGACGAGCCCCGACGGGGACCCCCACCTCCTGAGGCTCCGGGCGGCCCGCAGGGACTGCGCGCGCCCGGTACCGCCGCGCGGTGGGCGGGCAGCGGAAGCCGTACGACGTACGGCTGTTGCCTGGGCGGCTCGGGGGACAGGTGCACTCTCCGTCGTCATTGCTCGGTGCGCTTCCTCGTCGTGGGGTGGGACAGGCCGACTAGTTCCTGGTAAAGGCTCAGAACCGCTCCGGCGGTCTTCCTCACATCGAAGACCGACCGGGTATGTCTCTGCGCCGTGCTGCCCAGCTCCTTCCGCAGCGGCGGGTCGGTCAGCAGAGCGGTCAGGGCCGTCGCGAGGGCTGCAGGGTCCTCGGGCGGCACAAGGCAGTGGGATTCGTGGCCGGGCGGCAGGCTCTCCCGGGCGCCGTTGACATCGGACATCAGCACGGGGGTGCCGCACGCCATCGCCTCGAGCGGGGCCAGTGCCATCCCTTCCCACCGCGACGGCAGGACCAGGACGTCCGCGGCGTGGATCCACGGCCGCACGTCCCGGCTCGATCCCGCGAACAGCACACCCGGAGGTGCGGCGCGCCGCAGTTCGTCATGGCACGGTCCGTCACCGACCAGGACGAGCCGCGCCCCCGGTACCCGCGTCCGCCGCCAGGCTCGCAGCAGCACGTCCTGGCCCTTCTGCCGGCTCAGCCGCCCGACACACACGACCAGGGGGGCACCGGCGGGGACGGTCTCCGGGAGCGGCAGGGCGGCGCGGGCCGCCAGCGCGGCCTCCCGGCCGGCCGGCCGGAAGTGGCCGAGGTCGATGCCGTTGTGGATCACGGACCAGTGGGCGGCGACGCCCGCGCGCTCGCCCGCGCGGCGTTCGGATTCGCTGACGCAGAGGATGCGGTCGCTCCACCGTGCCCCGAACCGCTCCCACTTCAGGGCCAGCCGGGCGGTCCGGCCCTCCACGGCATCGAACGACCAGGCGTGGGGCTGGAACACCGTCGGCACCCGGCCCCGGACGGCCAGCCGACCCGCGAGACCGGCCTTCGCGCTGTGGGCATGGATCACGTCGGGTGCGTACGCGCTGATCAGACGGCTCGCGGTGAGGACCTCCCGGCCCAGCCCCGGCCCCGGGGCACGCTCGGCCGGCCAGGTACACACCCGGGCCCCCGCCACGGAAGCCCCGGACGTCAGCGAACCGCCCGGCGGGCAGGCCACGACAGGCCGCAGCCCTGCCCGGACCTGCGCGGCGACGAGGTCGGTCACGACCCGTGCGACTCCCCCCTCCACCGGCTGGACCAAATGAAGGACCGTCAGTTGTCTTTCCTCAGTGCAACTCTTCTGCAGCACGCACGGCTCTCTTCTCACATGCCCCCGACGAGCCGGTTCGGGTAAGGACCGACGGAAAGGAATATGGCGGCGGAGATAAGTGGGTTAGACCGAAATGCACTGTGGCAGACAGTCTGTGGGAACACACGCATGACTCGCGCATCAGGTGATGCGGATTGGCTCCGACCAGGGGTACTGACACCGGATCGCTGAATGCTGCGGCGTGTCATGGCCCCGCATCTTCTGCAGTTCGGGACTGTGCCCCATGATGGCAATGCCGTGCCTATTCCTCTTGCGTTCGGCCGATCAGGGATGCCGTCGACGCGTCGATGAATTCGGGATACCGGAATCCGCGGGATCCTGAAGTGCCGCCACCGGATGCCGAGTCGTACGAAGCGAATTGCGGCCCTCGGTGTACCGCCCATGAGAGGGGCCTCCGGGCCCTGCCCGTTCCGCCGTGTCCTGTGCGGGAACCGGCCAATTGTCGCGAACGACCCCGGGCGGGGACCGTGCTCCGGATCTACTGCTGTCGGGCCGCGGGTACCCGTGCGTGCGGCCGAAGGCGCAGTATCGGGTACAACTCGTGATGATCGTCCGCCCCGTGACGGTGGTCCGGTCCGTGGACGCACCGACGACGACAGAGGAGAACCGATGGTTCACGAACGGGCCGGTCAGCCGGCGCAGCCCGGAGACCTGGTGGACGTGGCGCGCCTGGTGACCGCCTATTACACGGTCCACCCCGACCCGGCCGAACCCGGCCAGCGTGTCGCGTTCGGCACCTCCGGGCACCGGGGATCGGCCGTGGCGGCAGCCTTCAACGAGGACCACATCGCCGCCACGACCCAGGCGATCTGCGACTACCGGATGCGGCAGGGCACCGACGGGCCGCTGTTCCTCGGCGCCGACACCCATGCGCTGTCCGAACCGGCGCGGGTGACCGCCCTGGAGGTGCTGGCCGCCAACGGGGCCACCGTACTGATCGACAGCGACGACGGCTACACCCCCACCCCGGCCGTGTCGCACGCCATCCTGACGTACAACCAGGACCGTGGCAGCGGTCTCGCCGACGGCATCGTGGTCACCCCGTCGCACAACCCGCCGGCCGACGGCGGCTACAAGTACAACCCCCCGCACGGCGGGCCGGCCGGCTCGGACGCCACCTCCTGGATCCAGGACCGGGCCAACACCCTGATCGAGGGCGGGCTGAAGGAGGTCCGGCGGATCCCGTACGCCCGGGCACTCGCCGCCGACACCACGGGGCGGCACGACTTCCTCACCGCGTACGTCGACGACCTCCCGGCCGTCCTGGATCTGGACGCCGTACGCGACGCGGGCATCCGGATCGGTGCCGACCCGCTCGGCGGCGCCTCGGTCGCCTACTGGGGCCGGATCGCCGAACGCCACCGGCTCGATCTCACCGTGGTCAACCCGCTCGCCGACCCCACCTGGCGCTTCATGACGCTGGACTGGGACGGAAAGATCCGGATGGACTGCTCCTCGCCGTACGCCATGGCGTCCCTGATCGAGCAGCGCGACGCGTTCACCGTCTCCACCGGCAACGACGCGGACGCCGACCGGCACGGCATCGTCACCCCCGACGGCGGGCTGATGAACCCCAACCACTATCTGGCCGTGGCCATCCGCTACCTCTGCTCCCACCGCGACGGCTGGCCCGCCGGCACCGGCATCGGCAAGACCCTCGTCTCCTCCTCCATGATCGACCGGGTCGCGGCAGACCTCGGGCGCCCGTTGGTGGAGGTGCCGGTGGGATTCAAGTGGTTCGTCGACGGACTGTTCGGCGGCACCCTGGGTTTCGGTGGGGAGGAGTCCGCCGGAGCGTCCTTCCTGCGCCGCGACGGCCGGGTGTGGACCACCGACAAGGACGGCATCCTGCTCGCCCTGCTGGCTTCGGAGATCACCGCCGTCACGGGTTCCACACCCTCCCAGCACTACGGCGAGCTCACCGCGCGTTTCGGCGACCCCGCCTACGCCAGGATCGACGCTCCGGCGACGCGTGAGGAGAAGGCGGTACTGGCCGGGCTCTCCCCGGACCAGGTCACGGCGGACACCCTGGCGGGTGAGCCCATCACCGCCGTACTCACCGAGGCGCCGGGCAACGGTGCGGCCATCGGCGGCCTGAAGGTCTGCACGGACAGTGCCTGGTTCGCGGCCCGTCCCTCCGGAACGGAGGACGTGTACAAGGTGTACGCGGAGAGCTTCCAGGGCGCCGGGCACCTGGCCAGGGTCCAGGACGAGGCGCGCACCCTGGTCGCCGAGGCGCTGGGCGGCACGGGCTGATGCGGGCCGGCGCGCACCGGACTGTCGTGAGCGGGGCTGCTACGCGGCGGGAACGGTGTGCTGGACCTGCCGGAGGAACGTGGCGTTGTCCGGGGTCGCGCGGACCTTCTCCAGCAGGACCTCCAGGGTGGCCTGTCCGTCCCTGGACCGCAGGGCGCGGCGCAGTCCCCGTACGGCGGCCAGTTCCGCGGCGGGCACCAGGAGCTCTTCGCGGCGGGTGCCGGACAGCGTGATGTCGACGGCGGGGAAGACCCGCCGGTCGGCCAGCCGTCGGTCCAGACGCAGTTCCATGTTGCCGGTGCTCTTCAGTTCTTCGAAGAAGTAGTCGTCGGCACGGGATCCGGTGTCCACCAGTGCGGTCGCCAGGATGGTCAGCGAACCGCCCTCCTCGGCCAGGCGTGCCGCCCCGAACAGCTTCTTCGGGCCGATGAGGGCGGAGGCGTCGACACCACCGCTGAGGGTGCGTCCGCCCGCCCCGGCGGCGTTGTTGTGGGCCCGGCACAGCCGGGTCAGGGAGTCGAGGAGGATCACGACGTCCTGGCCCTGCTCGACGAGCCGCTTGGCCCGTTCCACGGCGAGGTCGGCGAGAGCGATGTGCTCCTTCGCGGGCCGGTCGAACGTGGAGGCGTACACCTCGCCGCGTACGGAGCGGCGCATGTCCGTGACCTCCTCGGGGCGTTCGTCCAGGAGGACGACCATCAGATGGCATTCCGGATGGTTGGTGGCGACGGCTGCGGCGAGCTGCTGCAGGAGCACGGTCTTGCCTGTCCTCGGGGGCGCGACGATGAGGCCGCGCTGCCCCTTGCCGACCGGTGAGACGAGGTCGACGACGCGCGTGGCGGGTCCGCCGCGCGGTGTCTCCAGGCGCAGCCGCTCCCGGGGGTGGAGAGGGGTGAGGTCGCGGAAGTGCGGCCGGCCCCGAAGGTCCTGTGCCGCACGGCCGTTGACCGAGTCGATCCGGGACAGTGCCCGCGGTCGTTCGCAGGTTCCGGAGACGACGTCGCCCTTGCGCAGGCCGTACTGCCGGATGAGTGAGGGTGACACCTGGATGTCACCGGGGGAGGGATGGCCGCCGTCGGTGCGCAGTACGCCGTGTCCGTTGTTCGTGGTGTCGAGGACACCCGCGGTGCGGACGGGCTGATTCTGTTGCGTGACGGGGCGTTCGAGTGTGCTGGTCATGGGTGGGTCCTTTCGCGGACAAGGCGAATGAGGTGTCCGGCGAAGCGGAGGCGGCGGAATCACGCCCCGGGTGACGGGCAGAAAAGCCCGGACCGGACAGAAGAAGTGGTGCGGAGAAGCCGGATCGCCGGTCCCTGGAGGACGGGCACAACAGCAGAAATGAGAGGAAACAGCACCGGCGCCCAATTCGTGGCGTACACACGTGCTGATCGCACCGTAGCACGCAAGCCGAGGGGAGGGAAGGAGGCCGCCCGGCTACCTGGCGCCGTCGGCGCCGGCCCAGACCCGCTGGACCGCGCGGTAGTCGGTCACCACGACGGCCTCCTGCCGAAGGATCTCGTGCGCCTCGGGCGATGTGAGGAATTCGAGGTCCGTGCTGCGCACCTGCCATCCGCCGTCGATGGCCCGTGACTCCTCGTCGGCCAGCCCGGGATGCACCGCCCACTCGCTCAGCCCTGCCGGAAGGGAGCGCAGCAGCTCGGCGAAGCGGGCAGCCTTGCCGTCGAGGTCCAGCGCGAAGCTGTCCAGGAAGGCGTGATCAGTGACCGGCCGACCCTGTCGCAGCATCTTCTGCCTGGCGGGCTCGAGCCAGATTCTCACGGCCAGGCCGTACTCCCCGGCCAGGGCCACGGTCAGGTCGAGGATGTCCTCGCGCCCGCCGTCCGCCAGACAGTGCCAGTCGAGATGGGTCGGCTCGAGACCGGCGTCCACGACGGCGTCTATCTGTGCACGGAACTCGCGCTCGACCTCTTCCGGGCGGGCCCGGCCGAGCAGCTCGGGGATGCCCGCCGGCGTGAAGAGCTCGCCTGCGTCGTCCAGCAGCGAGGGAACCCTGTCCTTCGCGCTCAGCGGCCCCCAGCGGTAGTCCGTCGTGTCGCAGACGAGCGTGAGGTGGATCCCGAAGGGGATCTCCGGCCGCTCCCGGAGCAGACGCATGCCGTGCACCGCCCACGGGCACGGCACCATGAGACTGCACGAGGCCGCGATGCCGTTCTCGATCGACGCGATCACGGCGGAGTTGACCGCGTGGTACATCCCGAAGTCGTCGCAGTTGACGATGAGCACCCGGGCATCGGGCGCGAATCCCAGCAGCTCGCTGGAACGGGTCGTGGGTGCGGTGTCATCGGTCACCGCACCCACTGTGCGCGAACGGGCCTCAGTTGTCTTCCGGTTTCTTCCCGCCGGCCGTGGCCGGCGGAGCCGCCGCATCCCCACGGAACGCTCCGAGGATCTGTTCGGCGGCCAGAGTGGCCGTCAACTCGCCCCCGCGTACCCGCTGTTCGAGCTCCGGGGTGAGCGCACGCACGGTCGGATGGCTGCGAAGGCTGTCCAGCAGCTCGTCGCGGACCATCGTCCATGTCCAGTCCACCTGCTGCTCGCGGCGCTTGGCCGTGAGCCGCCCCGTGCTGTCCAGGAGCGTTCGGTGCTGCTCCAGCCGCTCCCACAGTTCGTCCAGACCGGTCGACTCCCGGGCGCTGCAGGTCATGACCGGGGGAGTCCACGCCGCGTCCACGGGGTGCATCAGCCGCAGGGCGCCCGCCAGTTCACGTGCCGCCGAGCGGGCGTCGCGCTCGTGGGGGCCGTCGGCCTTGTTGACCGCGATGGCGTCGGCCAGTTCCAGGACACCCTTCTTGATGCCCTGCAGCTGGTCGCCGGTGCGGGCCAGAGTGAGCAGCAGGAACGTGTCGACCATGTTGGCGACCGCGGTCTCCGACTGCCCGACCCCGACCGTCTCCACCAGGACCACGTCGTAGCCCGCCGCCTCCATCACCACGATGGACTCACGGGTCGCCTTGGCCACCCCGCCGAGCGTCCCCGCGGTGGGGGAGGGGCGCACGAACGCCCGGGCGTCCACCGCCAGCCGTTCCATCCGGGTCTTGTCCCCCAGGATGGAACCGCCCGTACGGCTGGACGAGGGGTCGACGGCCAGTACGGCGACCCGGTGCCCGAGCCCCGTCAACAGGGTGCCGAGCGCATCGATGAACGTGGACTTCCCCACGCCGGGAACCCCGCTGATACCGATGCGCCTGGCCCGCCCCGAACAGGGCAGCAGCTCGCCCAGCAACCGCTGCGCCAGTACCCGGTGATCGGGGCGGGTCGACTCGACGAGAGTGATCGCGCGCGCCACGAACGCACGCTTCCCGTCGAGCACGCCCTTGACGTATGCGTCGACGTCGATGTTCGGAGCCATCCGTCAGCGGCTCACAGCTCGTGGCCGAGCGCGGCACCGAGCCGCGTGACCAGGTCGTGGGCCGCGTCCGGGATCACGGTGCCGGGCGGGAACACCGCGGCGGCACCCGCCTCGTGCAGCGTCTCGATGTCCTGCGGCGGAATCACCCCGCCCACCACGATCATGATGTCCTCCCGGCCCTCGGCCGCCAGTTCCGCGCGAAGCGCGGGTACGAGCGTGAGGTGCCCGGCGGCCAGCGACGAGACGCCCACGATGTGCACGTCAGCCTCGACCGCCTGCCGGGCGACCTCGCCCGGCGTCTGGAACAGCGGGCCGACGTCGACGTCGAAGCCCAGGTCGGCGAAGGCGGTGGCGATCACCTTCTGGCCACGGTCGTGGCCGTCCTGGCCCATCTTCGCGACCAGGATGCGCGGACGCCGGCCCTCGGCCTCCTCGAAATCGTCGACCAGCGTGCGGGTACGGTCCACGGACGGGGACTCTCCTGCCTCTTTGCGGTACACGCCGGAGATCGTACGGATCTGGCCCGCGTGCCTCCCGTACACCTTCTCCAGAGCGTCCGAGATCTCGCCGACCGTGGCCATCGCACGGGCCGCGTCGACCGCGAGCGCCAGCAGATTGCCCTCCAGGCCCGGTCCCGGGTCCCGTTCGGCCGCCGCCGTCAGCGCCCGCAGGGCGTCCTGGCAGGCCGCCTCGTCCCGCTCCTCGCGCAGCCGCCGGAGCTTCTCGATCTGCTGCGTACGCACCGAGGAGTTGTCGACCTTGAGCACGTCGATCTTCTCGTCGGTCTCCACCCGGTACTTGTTGACGCCGATGACCGGCTGGCGCCCGGCGTCGATCCGCGCCTGGGTACGGGCCGCGGCCTCCTCGATCCGGAGCTTCGGGATGCCCGCGTCGATGGCCTTCGCCATGCCACCGGCCGCCTCGACCTCCTCGATGTGCTGCCAGGCCCGCCGCGCCAGGTCGTACGTCAGCTTCTCCACGTAGGCGCTGCCGCCCCACGGGTCGATGACCCGCCCGGTGCCGGACTCCTGCTGGAGCAGCAGCTGCGTGTTGCGCGCGATCCGGGCCGAGAAGTCCGTCGGCAGGGCGAGCGCCTCGTCCAGGGCGTTGGTGTGCAGCGACTGGGTGTGGCCCTGGGTGGCGGCCAT
This sequence comes from Streptomyces sp. NBC_00887, assembly GCF_045207585.1. NCBI lineage: Bacteria > Bacillati > Actinomycetota > Actinomycetes > Kitasatosporales > Streptomycetaceae > Streptomyces > Streptomyces sp. NBC_00887. The sequence continues at coordinate 593,793 of NZ_CP108788.1, read as the reverse complement.
CGCCTCCACGCACGTCCGCGTGACGTTGTTGAAGACGTCCTGAGCGGTCAGCGACCACCCGGATGTCTGCGAATGGGTGCGCAGCGACAACGACTTGGAGTTCTTGGGCTCGAACTCCTTCACCAGCTTGGCCCACAGGAGCCGGGCCGCGCGCAGCTTCGCGATCTCCATGAAGAAGTTCATGCCGATCGCCCAGAAGAACGACAGCCGCGGCGCGAACGCGTCCACGTCGAGACCGGCGTCGCGTCCCGCCCGCAGGTACTCCACACCGTCGGCCAGGGTGTAGGCCAGCTCCAGGTCGGCCGTCGCCCCCGCCTCCTGGATGTGGTAACCGGAGATGGAGATGGAGTTGTAGCGCGGCATCTTCTGCGAGGTGAACGCGAAGATGTCGGAGATGATCCGCATCGACGGACCGGGCGGATAGATGTAGGTGTTGCGGACCATGAACTCCTTGAGGATGTCGTTCTGGATGGTCCCGGCCAGCTTCTCGGGCGGCACGCCCTGTTCCTCCGCGGCCACGATGTACAACGCGAGCACGGGCAGCACGGCGCCGTTCATCGTCATCGACACCGACATCTTGTCCAGGGGAATGCCGTCGAAGAGCTGGCGCATGTCGTAGATCGAGTCGATCGCCACGCCCGCCATGCCGACGTCACCGGTCACCCGGGGATGGTCGCTGTCGTAGCCGCGGTGCGTGGGCAGGTCGAACGCGACGGAGAGACCCTTCTGGCCGGCCGCCAGATTGCGCCGGTAGAAGGCGTTCGACTCCTCGGCCGTGGAGAACCCGGCGTACTGCCGGATCGTCCAGGGCTGGTTGACGTACATCGTCGGGTACGGGCCGCGCAGGTACGGGGCGATGCCCGGGTAGGTCTCAAGGAAGTCGAGGCCCTCCAGGTCCTGCCCGGTGTACAGCGGCTTGACCGCGATGCCCTCGGGTGTTTCCCAGAGCAGCTCGTCCTCGGACGTACCGGTCGACTCCTTCACCGCGGCACGCCACCGGTCGCCGGACACCTCCGCAGGGGCGTCGGCGGCCAGGGGGACATCGGAGAAGTCCGGAACAGGGGTTCCCGCATCCGGGATCCCGGAGGTCTCGGTGGTCTGCATCACGCCACTCCCATGCAGTCGAGTACGGAGGAGAGGACGGCGACCACATCGCAGCCCGCGAACACGTGGCCGTCGACGGCCGGGTAGTCGCCGGGCCGGCCCGCGAGGAGGACCTGCAGCGCTCCGGCCGAGGCGAGGGCCCCGGCGACGGCGTCGGCCTGCTCGGCGTAGAGCGCGTCGGAGGAGCACAGGCAGGCGATCGTCGCCCCGCTGGCGACGAAGGCCCCGGCAGCGGTCGTGGCGTCCACGGAAGCCGGTTCGTGGACGGGTTCGATGCCGCCCGCGACGAAGAGGTTCGCTGCGAAGGACGCCCGCGCCGTGTGCACCGAGGCCGGGCCCAGGGCGGCGAGGAACACCTTCGGGCGGCTTCCGGTGGCGGCCAGGTGGCGGTCCGACCGGGCCCGCAGAGCCTCGAAGGCCTCGTCGCGACGGACCTTCGGCAGTCCTCCCGACGCAGGGGCGGGGTGGGGCTCGCGCTCCACGGGCCGCTCGGTGAGCGTCGGGAACTCGCTGACGCCCGTCACCGGTTCCTTGCGCCGGGCCAGGTCCTTGCTGCGGGCGGCCCAGGTGCCGGCGAGCCGCTCCTCGACCATGCCGGAGCGCAGCGCGGCGGCCTGACCGCCCGCCCGCTCGACCTCCTGGAAGAACGACCAGGCCGCGGCCGCGAGTTCATCGGTCAGCCGCTCCACGTACCAGGAACCGCCTGCCGGATCGATGACCCGGGCCAGATGCGACTCCTCCATGAGGATCGTCGACGTGTTCCGGGCGATCCGCCGGGCGAACGCGTCCGGCAGACCCAGTGCGTGATCGAACGGCAGGACGGTGACGGAGTCGGCCCCGCCGACCCCCGCGCCGAGGCAGGCGAGCGTCGTCCGCAGCATGTTCACCCACGGATCGCGGCGGGTCATCATCACGGGCGAGGTCACGGCGTGCTGCTGCTGCGCACCTGCCGCGGTGCTTCCGCACACCTCGGCGACCCGGGCCCACAGCCGTCGCGCGGCCCGCAGCTTCGCGATCGTCAGGAACTGGTCGGCCGTCGCCGCGTACCGGAACTCCAGCTGCGCACACGCCTCCTCGACGGAGGCTCCCGCCTCGGTCAGCGCCCGCAGATAGGCGACGCCCGTCGCCAGCGAGAGCCCCAACTCCTGGGCGGCCGAGCCGCCCGCCTCGTGGTACGGCAGTGCGTCGACGGCCAGAGTGCGCAGCCCGGGGTACTCGCGGCCGCACAGCCGCGCCCAGTGGACGGCGGCCGTCAGGTCCGGCTCGCCGCCGGTGCGGGCCGCGTGGCCGAGCGGGTCCGCGCCGAGGCTGCCGCGCGCGGCAGACTTCGCGACGCCCCGCGCCTCGTAGAGCGCCAGCAACTCCCGTACCGCAGGCTCGAAGTCGCTCCCGGCGTCGAGCGATACGGGCGCCAGGTCGAGATAGACGCCTTCGAGCGCACGGGCGAGGCCGGTGGCCGGAACCCCGCCGGGCCCGCCCACGGCCAGCCACAGCGAGGTGACGCCGTTCTCGAGGTCGCCGAGTACGGCCTCGTTCAGGCGTACGGGGTCCGTCAGCGCGTGGCGTTGCCGTACGTCCCAGCCGCCCGCAATGCTGCCCGCAGCCTTGCTGCCCCGGGTGAAGGGGGCAAAGCCGGGGAAGCCGGAGTCGGTTGATACGTCGTCGGAGGTGTACAGGGGGCGGGCGGTGAGCCCGTCCCCGAGCGCGGTGGACAGCGCTTCCTCGGCGGCCGTGCCCGTGACTTCCTTGCCAGACTTGCGCAGTACGCCTTCGACAAGGCTCTGCCACTGATCATGGGAGGGGTCAGGGAACTCGGCGGCCAGAGAGAGCCCGTCAGCAGGCAGGACCGTCATGCTCAGATGCTAGGTCAGCGCTCTGACGGGCAGCAGTGGCACCGGCTGTGACCTTGCCCTCTCCGGAACGCACCTGATCCTTTACGGACCGTCGCGTTTCCCCCGTCCGGGGGACGAGCGGGTTCGGTCCCGTCGTACTCGTCGATGGTGGGCAATGCGGCGAATACGTTGCCTCAGTCATGAAATTTCACAGTGCGTCACTGAATGTCCGAAGTTATGCTTCTGACGTTCCAGCAACGCAGGAAAGGGGCGCGTCGTGGCCGTGGGACCCGTGGAGTACCTCGTCGTCGTCTTTCCCGGCAGCACCCTCACCGGTCCGATGGCATCGGCTCTGGCCGACGCGGTCGCGTCGCAGGCGGTGCGGGTCCTGGACCTGTCCTTCGTCCACCGCGGCGAGGGCGGCGCGCTCGCGTTCAAGGAGCTGCGGGACGTCGACCCCGACGGGCTGGTGTCGTTCGAACCGGTCGCCGGTGAGGTGGCCGGCCTGTCTGCCGTCAAGGACATCGACTCACTCGGCCGGAACGTGCCACCGGGCAACTCGGCCGCGCTGATCGCGCGCGAGGACCTCTGGGCGGTGCCCCTCACCCGTGCGGTCCAAGAGGCCGGCGGACAGCTCGTGGCGCATGAGCGCCTCCCCGCGGAGGGGGGCGCGGGGGAGCCCGCGGACGGCGGGGACGATGTCATCACCCTGCTCGAGCGGCTCGCCGAGCTGCGGCAGCAGGGCGTACTCACCGACGCCGAGTTCGCGGCGCAGAAGACGAGGATCCTCGCCGACTGACATCCCCGCCGGTACCCGGCTCTATCCCTTTGTCGATTTTCGCGCTACGTGCGACGTTGATTCTGACCTGTGGAGTTCGTCGGGAATGAGGCAGTTCATCGTGCAGACAGCCCGGGCCGTCCCTGCCGCCACCGTCGTCAACCTGCGCGACCTGGGCGGCATCGCCCTGGGACGCGACCGCCGCCTGCGCCAGGGAATCCTGTTGCGTTCGGGTCAGCTGAGCGACTTCGACGCCGAGAGCGACATGGCGGTGGCCGCACTCGGTATCCGTACCGTCGTCGACCTCCGCACCGCGGACGAGCGCCAGTGGGCGCCCGACCGCCTGCCGCCCGGCGCGCGGCTCTTCGTCGCCGACGTCCTGGGAGACAACCCAGGCGTGGCACCGGCCAGGATCAGGGCGCTGCTCTGCGACCCGGACGGCGCAGCGAGTGCGCTCGGCGACGGCAAGGCTGAGGAACTGTTCGCCCAGACCTACCGGAAGATGGTTCTCTCGCCCGGTGCCGCGGCCGCCTACCGCGCCTTCCTGGAGACAGCCGCGGACCCGCGTGCGCGACCTGTGCTGTTCCACTGTGCGACCGGCAAGGACCGGACCGGCTGGGCCGCCGCGCTCCTGCTGCTCATGGCGGGCGCGTCGCGTGACGTCGTCCGGGCGGAGTTCCTGGCCGTGAACCAGGCCGTCCGGGGCGCTTTCGGGCCCGGTGTCCAGCGCTTCCTCGAGGCGGGCGGCGACCCGGACATCGCGTCCGCGATCATCGAAGTCCGCCCCCGCTACCTCGAAGCGGCCCTGGACGCGATGGACGAGAAGTGGGGCGGACTCGACGGCTATCTCCACAAGGCGCTGCGGGTACCCCCGGCGGTGGTGGAGCGGTTGCGCGCAGACCTGGCGGTACCGGCCTGAAACGCCGCGTGGCCCGGTGCGACGTCCTCGAAGGACCTCGCACCGGGCCGCCGTTGCGGGGTTCCGGTCAGACTCGCAGGAGCCGTTCGCCGACGTCACGGTACTGCTGCAGGGCGACCCGCAGCTCCTCCGTCCGGGCCTCGGTGTCCTCTGCCTGCCAGCTCGTGCGCAGGCTGCGCCTGCGTTCCTCGAGCGCCTCGGTCAGATCCGCCACGATCCTGTCGAACGTGCTTTCGGCCTCCTCGACCGCCTGGCGCGGGCTCTCGACGAAGTCGGCGATCGCCTGCTTCATGCGCTCGGTCAGCGACTCCTGCTCCTTGACGGGCAGCAGGGGCATGCCCGCCGGGGTGGCCTCGGGCCGGCCGGCCGGCCGACCTGCCGGGGCCGACGCGGTGGACGGGCGTGCGGCGGGCGGCGCACCGGCATCGCCGGGACCCCGGTTCATGACCTGGGTCGGGTCGGAGCCAGGTGTCGCGGTCCGCTTCGCGGCAGTCCCGGGCGCAGGGGCGTGCCGCGTTTCCGGGGCGGTCCGGGGTGTCTCGGTGTGCCGCGTTTCCGTCGAGGCCGGAGAAGTCTCGGTGTGCCGCGTTTCCGCCGCGGTCCGGGGCGCCTCGTTCGCGGAACTGTCGGTGGGTCCGGTGCGGTGCATCATGCGGTCCTTCCGTTCGTCCGGTGCCGGCTCGCGTGGGCCGGTTCATCCGGGGCGTGTCCGAGCAGTACGTCGAAGAGGGCACGGGACTCGATCAGCGCCTTGCGCATGTCCTCGGTGCCGCCCTGGCCGCGCACCGCCGTGTGCACCTTGCGGTACCCGTCGACATGCTCGGCGTGATGCACCGAGATGGCGGCCGTCTGCTCCTCGAAGCCGGCCCCGTCGGGGAAGCCCCGGTCCCGGGCGAGCTGCGCCAGCAGTGCGTCGGCCTGGGCGACCGCTTCGGTGGGCGAGTCGATGAACTGCTCCTGCACCGCGGCCCAGCGGTCGGTGTATCCCTCGCGCGCCTCCGGAGGCAGGGGTCGCTCCTCCAGGTGGCCGTGCAGCTTCACGCGCTCGGCGAGCTCGTGCTCGGCGGCCTTCGTGTCGCCGTTGTGCCGCTCGACCGTGCGGTCGTACTCGGGTCCGAAGCGACGCCGCAGCCCATGGCCGCCGTCCGTCCGGCGACGGACGAGGAAGTAGCCGAGTGCCGCCAGCAGGACGACGGCAACGATGATCACCACAGTCGTCATGACTGACCCTCCTGTCGGTTCGCGGTCGGTGCGTAGCGCTGTCTCACTTTCGTCAACTCCCTTCGGACGGGCCCGGTCGAAGTGCCGGGCCGTCTGCAAGCAGTCGTGTACCCGCTTGACGGAGTTCATGCGGACGGGCTGCTCGGTATCGTGGAAAGCGCCGGACCCGGGCCCGAACCCGGAGTCCTGCCGGACGGGTTCTGAGAGGGGCACACGGTGACCGAGCGCAAGCCCACCGGCGTCAGCTTCGAATCCTGGGTGGACAAGCAGATCCGTGAGGCCGAACAGCGTGGTGACTTCTCCGCGTTGCCCGGTTTCGGCAAGCCGATCCCCGGGCTCGAACGGCCCTACGACGAGACGTGGTGGATCAAGGCCAAGATGCAGCGGGAGGGACTGTCCGTGCTCCCGCCGTCGCTGACCCTGCGGAAAGAGGCGGAGGATGCCAGGGAAGCGGTCTCGGCTGCCAGGACGGAAGCCGAGGTCCGGCGCCTGCTGAACGAGATCAACGACAAGATCCGCAAGGCGCTCCTCATGCCGCCCGAGGGTCCGCCCCTGAACCTCACGCCCTTCGACGTCGAGGCCGTCGTGGGGGAGTGGCGGGAGCAGCGGGGCCGGGGCTGAGCCGGAACCGGTGGGCCCCCTGCGCACCGGGTCCCTGCGCGCCGGGAGTCCTGGGTACGTAATACTCGCCGTATGAAGTCGAGCGTTACCTACCGGCGTGGCGGGTCCACCGGACCCGCAGGGGTCCGCATCAGGCGGGCCGTCGCGCGGGATGCCAAGCGGCTCACCCGTCTCGTCACCACCTCACGCGCCTACGACGGGCCGTACGCACCGATGGTCCAGGGGTACCGGGTGGGCCCGGACTACATCGAGACCCACAGGGTCTTCGCCGCCGTCGGCGCCGACGACCGCGTGCTCGGCTTCTACTCGCTGATCGTCTCCCCGCCCGAACTCGACCTCATGTTCGTCGGCGACGACGCCCAGGGGCTGGGCATCGGCCGCCTCCTCATCGCTCACCTGCGGGACGAGGCGCGCCGCGCGGGACTGAGCGGCGTGCGGGTGGTCTCGCATCCGCCCGCCGAAGGCTTCTACCGCAGTGTGGGCGCGGAGCGCACCGGCACGGTGACGGCCCGCCCGCCCGCGGTGATGTGGGACCGCCCCGAACTGACCCTCCCGGTCGAGAGCCCCTGACGGCGGGTGGCCCGGCCGGATCCCGGCCGGGCCACCCGGATGCGCTACGGACAGCCGCTGTTACGACCAGCCGCCGTACGGGCGGGTGATGAGTTCCATCCCGTGCCCGCTCGGATCGGGGAAGTAGATCCCGCGCCCGCCGTCGTTGTGGTTGATCTCGCCGGGGAGCTTCTGATGGGGATCCGCGTAGTACGTGATCCCCTGCGCCTTGATCCGCTCGAAGGCCGTGCCGAACTCCGCCTCGGAAATGAGGAACGCATAGTGCTGCGCGGTGATCGATTGGGCGGGAACGGTCGCGAAATCCAGCGTGACGCCGTTCGCGAGGACGAGCGGAATGAAGGGGCCCCATTCCCTTCCGGCGCCCAGGCCCAGAATGTGCGCCAGGAAATCGGCGGACTCACGGTTGTCCCGGCAGTGAATGATGGTGTGATTCAACTCGACTGACACTGTGGAATGCCTCCAAAAGGCATCTCACGGGCTACCTCCACGCCTCACCCGGACGGTGACCGACGCGCGATGCCGTACACAAGATCTTAGGCGAGGGGTCACGGTGCGTCGAGGGCTTGGCCTCTGATCGCCCGGTTTCGGCCGCTCGCCGGGCCGCCGTCCGCACCGGCCGAGGGTGAGGGCGAGGCCAGGCCGACGTGGTGAATTCCCAGGTAGGTGCCACTATGGACAGCACGCGCGAATGTGCCGTTCCCCTGCGCACCGCCGGTTCGCCGGTACGGGCCCGGCCCGCCATGGCCCGGACGGATCACCACCTGCTTTCCCGCCGAAAGGATTCGCAGCGCGACCGCGGGGCACCAGTACCAGCCACTCGACGTGGTGGAGGCACCGATGGGACGGATATCGGCGGATGCCGGTGGCAATGGTGGGGAACGGGGCGCGACGGCCGGAAGAGGCCGTGAGGAGACGAAGGAGGAACGGGCGGACCGGCAGTGGACGGATCTGCTGCAGGAACTGCGGGTCGCCCAGACCGGCGTGCAGATCCTGTTCGGTTTCCTGCTCGCGGTGGTCTTCCAGCCCCGGTTCGCCGACCTCTCCACCGCCGACCGGAACATCTACGTCGTCACCGTCATGCTGGGATCGGCCACGGCGGCCGCACTGATAGGGCCGGTGTCCTACCACCGGCTGCTCACCGGCAGACGGATGAAGCCGCAGACCGTCACCTGGGCCTCGCGCCTGACGAAGCTCGGGCTCGGACTGCTCTTCTGCACGATGTGTTCGACCCTGCTGCTCATCCTGCGGGTGGCGCTCCACAACGTCCTGGCCCTGTGGCTGGTGGGCGCGATGGCGCTGTGGTTCCTGGCCTGCTGGTTCGTCTTCCCGTTGTGGGCCATCGCCCGGGGCCCTCGCTCCGGCGGTGGCCGGAGGGGCGACGGGGATTCCGGTTCGGCAGGGTGACCCGTTCAGTCGTCGTCCCTGTCGGCGGGGCTGCGTACGTCCGTCACGGTGAACAGCCCGCCGTCCGGGTCGCGCAGCGTCGCCTCACTGCCGTGGGGCACGCTGCGCCGCTCCATGAGCGTGCCTCCGTGCTCCTCCGCGAGGCGGACCGTCGCCGTCACATCGGTGGTCGGGAACTGCACCTGCCAGTGCGGGCGCACCATCGGGTCGGGTGCGGCCTCGACCGCCCCCGAGCTGATCCGGGCCAGCGGACGGCCGTCGCAGCGCACGAGGACCTCCTCCTTGACGTACGAGACCTCGCAACAGCCGGGCGCCCCGCTCTCCCAGTCGAGCACCTCGCCGTAGAAGATCGCGGCGTCGAAGGCGTTCCTGGTGCGCAGCCTGAGCCAGGCGTGCGCCCGGTGACCCGACGGCGCGAGGGACGCCGCGCGCCCCGTCCACTCCCAGACGCCGAAGGACGCGCCGTCCCGGTCGGCTGCCAGGACGGCGCGTCCCTTGCCGATGGTCAGCGGGCCCACCGCCACCGTGCCGCTGCGTTCGCGGATGCGGGCCGAGGCCACATCGGCGTCCCGGACCGAGAAGTACGGGGTCCAGGCCACGCCCACCTGGTAGGCGGAGGCGACGGCGCCGATTCCCGCCACGGGCACCCCGTCCGAACGGGCCATGGCGTAGTCCCTGCCCAGCGGGCCGGTGCGGAACGTCCAGCCGAGGACGGCACCGTAGAAGCGCTGGGCGGCCCCCAGCTCCCGGGTCACGAGATGGACCCAGCACGGCGCGGTGGCGCCGGTCAGCGGTGCCGGTTCGCTTGCGGTCATGGTCGCTCTGCCTTATCGGTTCTGCGGCATGACTTCTTCGGTGCCGCGGGGGCCAGCACCAGCCTCATGTGTGCCGACCGCTCCCGCAACACGCGACCTCCTCGCCGTCGAGGAGGCGAGGAGGTCGCGGCAGGATGCGCGCTCGGGCTCAGGCGCCCGTGTCTCGGTCACGCGGGCGGTCGGTGTCGGGCGGGATCACCTCGTTGCCGTGGTCGCCGAGCTCGTAGGGCGAGAGTCCCCGGCCGTTGTCGGGAAAGCTGTCCGAGCCGTGCTTGTCGCTCTCCCGGATCTCCGTCCGGTGATCGGGGCGGTGAGGCTGTTCCTCGGGGCGCGGCGGCGGAAGTTCCTGGTCCCGGCGCCGCATGCCCCACCAGAAGGCGCCGATCAGCACGACCGCCACGGCAAGTCCCGCGATGCCGACGACAACCCCGATCGTGCCGGGCCCGGCAAGGGTGACAGCGAGAGAATCCCTGACTCCGTTTGTTACGTCCATGCATGGCGGATACCCGGGAGGATCGAAAACAGACAGTTGGCGAAGGTAATTCATATTTTGTGACGGTGTCCTGGTGAATGTGTTTCACGCGGGCGGAACCGGCTACACGATCACGAGGGAACGGGTCGACCCCTTCGGCAGGTCCTTCCGCCGGCTGAACCTGCGCGTGTCGCCGACACGCAGCCACCGGGTGAGCCTGGAGAGTGGGTGCGCTCCGTGGCAGGCCGCGCCCGCGCGTCCGAACGGGGCGGAGTGCCCGTTTGCTCGGGATCCGCAGCCCCGCGTACCGCGTCGTCGGCCGGACCCGGCCGTCGTCTGGCCCTCCACATGGGCTCGCACGAGTGAACCGGCCGACAGGTTCGTGACGATGCGCCCCGGCAGCGGTATCGCCTTCCTCGAAGCCGAAAGGAACCACTGTGAACAGCACGGACGCACAGGCACAGGAGCACCGGGAGAGCGGCGACGTAGTGGTGGCGGTGACCGGCTGCCCGAAGGAGGACGCGCGCACCGTGTTCGACGTGCTGCGCCGTGCCTTCGTCTCGGACCGCGCCGCGAGCGACACCCCCGAGGAGGCGTCGACGACACGCCCGACCGTGTGGACGGCGACCGTCGACGTGTCCGAGGAACTCGCCGGTGCCCGGCCCACGCAGCTGTCCGCACCCGTGACCGTCGAGGCGCAGGGCGGCTACTGGGCGGTCGACCGCCTCCGTCAGCACCTGGCGGACACCTTCGCCGTCCGGGTGGTGGGGACGGCCGCGGGTGACCAGGAACAGGAGATCCGGCTGCGGCTGGAGAGCCGCGGCCCCGCGTGATGCCCGCACCGCACGAGACCGGAAGGCACCCGTCCATGGACGACCTCACCCCCGGGAACGGTGATCCCGACGCCGGACAGGTTCCCCTTCCGGACACCCGCTCGACCTTCACCCTGCACATCAACGGCACCGCACGGACGGTGACGCTCGATCACCGCACCACGGTGCTGGACGCGCTGCGCGACCACCTCGGCCTCACCGGTTCGAAGAAGGGCTGCGACCACGGTCAGTGCGGTGCCTGCACCGTGCTCGTCGACGGCCGCCGCGCCAACAGCTGCCTGCTGTTCGCCGTCGCTCAGGAGGGCGCCCGCATCACCACCGTCGAAGGGCTGGCCGACGGCGACCGGCTGCACCCACTGCAGGCGGCCTTCCTGGAGAGGGACGCCCTGCAGTGCGGCTACTGCACCCCCGGACAGATCTGCTCGGCGGTCGGCATGCTCGGCGAGGCGGCGGACGGATTTCCCTCCCACGTCACCCCGAGCACGGCATCCGCCCCCGACGGCCCGGCGGTCCTCGGACCGGAGGAGATCCGCGAACGGATGAGCGGCAATCTCTGCCGGTGCGGCGCGTACCCCCACATCGTCCGAGCGATCGAGGACGTGGCCCCGTGAAACCCTTCGCCTATCTGCGCCCCGGCTCCGTGGCCGAGGCCGTCCGCGCCTGTGCCGAACGCCCCGGAGCCCGGTTCCTCGCCGGCGGCACCAACCTCGTCGACCTCATGAAGCTCGGCGTGGAGTCGCCCGGCCTGCTCATCGACGTCAGCCGGCTCCCGCTGGACCGGGTGACGCGGACGGACGACGGCGGCCTCCGGATCGGTGCGACCGTACGCAACAGTGACCTCGCCGCCCACCCCGCTGTACGGACCGGATACCCCGCCCTGTCGCAGGCTCTCCTCGCCGGTGCCTCCGGGCAGCTGAGAAACACCGCCACGACCGGCGGGAATCTGCTCCAGCGCACCCGGTGCCCGTACTTCCAGGATGTCTCCAAGCCCTGCAACAAGAGAACTCCGGGCTCCGGCTGCCCGGCCCGAGAGGGAACCCATCGCGATCTCGCGGTGCTCGGCCACTCGCGGGAATGCGTCGCCACCAACCCCTCGGACATGGCGGTCGCCCTCGCGGCCCTCGACGCCACCGTCCGGCTGCACGGACCCGAGGGCGAACGGACCGTGCCCGTCACCGGCTTCCACCGGCTGCCGGGCGGCAATCCGGACCAGGACACCGTGATCAGGCCCGGCGAGCTGATCACCGAAGTGGTGCTGCCGCCGCGTCCGGACGGCGCCGCCTCCCTGTACCGCAAGGCCCGTGACCGTGCCTCGTACGCCTTCGCGCTCGCCTCCGTCGCCGCCGTGCTGACCGTCCGCGACGGCCGTGTCGAGCAGGCCTCGCTCGCCTTCGGCGGGCTCGCCCACCGGCCGTGGCGCGCCTTGGCCGCAGAAGAGGTGCTGCGGGGCGCACCCGCTACCGACGAGACCTTCGCCCAGGCGGTGGACACCGAACTCGAAGCCGCCGTGCCCTTGCGGGACAACGGGTTCAAAGTGGCCCTGGCACGCAATCTGGCGATCGGGGCCCTTGCGGAACTCACCGCCCTGCCCGCACCGCCCCGCTGAGCCGCCCGGCCCGACCCCGACGAACCGAGGACCTCCGCCATGAGCCACCCAGCCCAGCCGCCCGGCGCCCCCGTCGTCCGACGCGAGGGCCGGGACAAGGTCACCGGCACGGCCCGGTACGCCGCGGAGCACACCCCGCCCGGCTGCCTGTACGGCTGGATCGTCCCCGCCACGGTCCCGAGCGGGCACGTCACCGCGACCCGCACCAACGACGCTCTCGCCGTGCCGGGAGTGCACACCGTCCTCACCCTGGAAAACGCGCCGCGGCTGAAGGAACCCGACGACCCGATCCTCTCGGTCCTCCAGGACGACCGGGTTCCGCACCGGGGCTGGCCCGTCGCCCTCGTCCTGGCCGAGAGCCCCGAAGCCGCCCGGGCAGGTGCGGCGGCCGTCCGCGTGGAGTACAGCACGACCGGCCACGACGTGATCCTCACCGGGGACCACCCCGGCCTCTACACCCCCGAGCAGGCCAACGGGGGCCACCCCGCTGTACGCGAACGTGGCGACGCCGACGCCGCGTTCGCCGGCGCCCCGGTACGGATCGACGCCACCTACACGCTCCCTGGCCTGCACAACCACCCCATGGAGCCGCACGCCTCCACCGCCCTGTGGGCCGACGGACATCTGACCGTCCACGACTCGAGCCAGGGCTCCGGCACGGTGCGCGACAGCCTCGCCCTGGCGCTGGGGATCGAGCGGAACCGCATCACCGTCATCTCCGAGCACGTCGGCGGCGGCTTCGGCTCCAAGGGCACCCCGCGCCCCCAGGCCGTTCTGGCCGCGATGGCCGCGCGTCACACCGGGCGCCCGGTCCAACTCGCCCTGCCCCGGCGCTACATGGCGGCGATCGTCGGCCACCGGGCGCCCACGCTCCAGCGGGTGCGGCTGGGTGCCGACCGCGACGGCGTACTCGTCTCCGTCTCCCACGAGATCGTCACGCACACCTCGACGATCAAGGAGTTCGTCGAGCAGGCCGCCGTACCGGCCCGCGTGATGTACGCCTCGCCCCACAGCCGCACGGTCCACCGGGTGAGCGCCCTCGATGTGCCGAGCCCTTCCTGGATGCGCGCACCGGGCGAGGCGCCGGGAATGTACGCCCTCGAATCCGCCATGGACGAACTGGCCTGCGCCCTGGGGATCGACCCGGTCGAACTGCGCCTGCGCAACGAACCGGCGGCCGAACCCGACAGCGGACGCCCCTTCAGCAGCCGCAACCTCGCAGCCTGTCTGAACGAAGGGGCCAGGCGGTTCGGCTGGCACGACCGGGACCCGAGCCCCGCCGCCCGGCAGGAGGGGTCATGGCTGCTCGGCACCGGGGTCGCCTCGGCGACGTACCCGGTGCTCGTCTCGAAGTCCGCCGCCTCCGCGTATGCCGCGCCGGACGGTTCCTTCCATATCGGGGTGAACGCCACCGACATCGGCACCGGCGCCCGCACCGTCCTGGCGCAGATCGCCGCCTCGGCACTGGGCACCCCGCAGGAGAACGTCCGGATCGACATCGGCAGCAGCGACCTGCCCGAGGCTTCCGTGGCCGGTGGGTCCTCGGGCACGGCGTCCTGGGGGTCGGCGGTGCACAAGGCGGCCACCGCTCTCGCGGACCGGCTCGCAGGACACACCGGGCCGGTACCGCAGGAGGGCATCACCGTCACGGCGGACACGGAACAGGAGACCGCACAGGAGTCCCCGTACGCCCGGCACGCCTTCGGCGCCCACTTCGCCGAGGTGGCGGTCGACTCCCTCACCGGTGAGGTCCGGGTGCGCCGGATGCTGGGCGTCTTCGCCGCCGGACACATCCTCAACTCCCGTACCGCACGCTCCCAGTTCATCGGAGGCATGGTGATGGGCCTCGGCATGGCCCTCACCGAGGGCAGCACCATGGACCCCGTCCACGGGGACTTCACCGAGAGCGACCTGGCCTCCTACCACGTTCCGTCGTGCGCCGACGTCCCCGCGATCCAGGCGCACTGGATCGACGAGGACGACCCCCACCTCAACCCGATGGGCAGCAAGGGCATCGGCGAGATCGGCATCGTCGGCACGGCGGCCGCCATCGGGAACGCCGTGCGGCACGCCACCGGGGCGCGGCTGCGCACACTCCCGCTCACCCCGGACAAACTGCTGCCCTACCTGTGACACAGCGTTGCCCAGTCCTTCGGTTGCGCAACCGGCCCCCTCGGGTCACCCTGATGAGTGACCCAGAAGTGGATACTGCTCACGCTTCGTGTTCGGGGGTCGTTGGTACAGACGGGGTGAAGCACGTGGGCCTCGCGGTGAGGAGCCTCGACGATGACCGTTCCACTCGACCGGCACTATCTGGTCGAACTGCAGGTGTCGGCAGAGCGCATTTCCCAGCTGCGGCGCATAGTCGCCGCGCACCTTCGTCATTGGAATCTCGATCTGCACGTCCGGCCGGTGTGCCGGGCCGTGGACGAGCTCCTGACCAACGTCCAGCGGCATGTCGGTGACGACAACAAGTGCGTCGTCGAACTCCGCTGGAGCGGCCGCCATCTGACGGTGTCCGTGGCCGACAACGATTCCCGGATGCCCAGGCTGCTCAGCGGCGGTGGCGGTGGCCTCAGCCGGGTCATGGCACTCAGCGACAGCTGGGGCACCTGCCGGACCACCGACGGCAAGGTCGTGTGGTTCACGCGCTACGCCGAGACACCGCGGACCACCGGACTGCTGCCGCGTACGCCGCTCCCCGGTGGCCGTACGTTCCTCAGCCGTCCCGATCCGGTGCCCGTCCTCGTGTGAGGAACGGCCCGGCGCCCGCCCGGCCGGCGCGGACCGCGTGCCTCGCGCACGCATGATCCGCGCCGGCCGGGTACGTGTGCACCACGGGTCGCGTTGCGCGGCAGGGCGTGGCGCGGCACGGTCGGAGAACCCATGCAAGGAGGCCACTGCCATGCCCATCGCGACGGTCAATCCCGCGAACGGCGAGACACTCGCGACATTCGACGCACTGGACGAGCAGGAGACCGAGCGCAGGCTCGCGGCCGCCGACCGTGCGTTCCGTCGCTACCGGACCACACACTTCGCCGAGCGGGCCCGCCTGCTGAACCGGGCCGCCGATCTCCTCGACGAGGACCAGCAGGACATCGCGCGCACCATGACCACCGAGATGGGCAAGCCGGTCAAGGCGGCCCGCGCGGAGGCCGCCAAATGCGCCAAGGCGATGCGCTGGTACGCGGCCAACGCCGAACGCCTGCTCGCCGATGAACACCCCGAGGACGCGGACGTCAAGGACTCCGGGGCGTCCAGGGCCCATGTGCACTACCGCCCGCTGGGCGTCGTCCTCGCGGTGATGCCGTGGAACTTCCCGCTCTGGCAGGTCATGCGCTTTGCCGCACCCGCCCTCATGGCGGGCAACACCGGGCTGCTCAAGCACGCCTCGAACGTGCCGCAGACCGCCCTGTACCTCGAGGACCTGTTCACCAGGGCCGGGTTCCCCGCCGGGTGCTTCCAGACACTGCTCGTCGGTTCGGGCGCCGTCGAGGCGATCCTGCGCGACCCCCGGGTCGCCGCGGCGACCCTCACCGGCAGTGAACCGGCGGGCCGGGCGGTCGCCTCCGTCGCGGGTGACGAGGTGAAGAAGACCGTGCTGGAACTGGGTGGCAGCGACCCGTTCCTCGTCCTGCCGTCCGCGGACGTCCGGCGGGCAGCGGATACGGCCGTCACCGCCCGCGTACAGAACAACGGGCAGTCCTGCATCGCAGCGAAGCGCTTCATCGTCCACGCCGACGTCTACGACGAGTTCGCCGAGCGTTTCACCGCCGGGATGCGCGCCCTGACCGTGGGCGACCCGATGGAGGAGTCCACCGACGTGGGCCCCCTCGCCAGCGAACAGGGCCGCACCGACCTGGAGGAGCTGGTGGACGACGCCGTACGCGAGGGCGCCACCGTGCTCTGCGGCGGCGGCCGGCCCGAAGGGCTTGCCGGTGGCCTCGACCGGGGCTGGTTCTACTCCCCGACCGTTCTGGCCGGGATCACCCCCGGCATGCGCATCCACCGGGAGGAGACGTTCGGCCCGGTGGCGACGGTCTACCGGGTCGCGGACCTGGACGAAGCCGTGGACCTCGCCAACGACACGCCCTTCGGGCTCAGCTCCAATGTCTGGACGCGCGACCCGGGGGAGACGAGCCGCTGTGTACGCGACCTGGAGGCGGGCGGTGTCTTCTTCAACGGCATGACCGCTTCGCATCCCGCCCTGCCGTTCGGCGGAGTCAAGCGTTCGGGCTTCGGGCGGGAGCTGGCCGGGCACGGCATCCGTGAGTTCTGCAACGCCACGACGGTCTGGTACGGCCCCGAGCCGGATGTCCGCTAGGGGCGTTCGGTATCAGCACCCCGGCCGGCCCGCTGGGAAGCGGGCCGGCCGGGGGCGTGCGGGGGTGTCCGCGGGTTCGGGTGCTCAGCGCACCGTCGCGCGGACGACGGGTGAGACCGCGCCGCCGCCGACGATCCGGAGCGCGTTCTCGCCCTTGATGCCGAGCTTCACCCGCAGGCTGTAGCTGTTGCTGCCGGTGGTCCTGATGGTGGCGGGGAGCGAGACCCAGTGCTTGCCCTGCTTCTGCTGGAGGGCGATGGGCGTGCCGGAGCGGATGTTCTGGGCGGAACCGTGGATGCGGAACTCCTGCCAGGCGCCGACGCTGTTCAGCGTCACCTGCGCGGTGAGTGCGGGCCGTGTCGCCAGGTCCTCCGCGCTCGCCCCGGAGGGCGGTGCGGGGACACCGGACGACGCCGCTGCCCCGCCCACCGCGCCGGCGAGCACCGCCGCTGTCAGCAGGGCTGCCGCCGATGCGCGCCTGAATCGGTCCATGAATGGCTCTCCTTCGTGCACAAGCGTGATCAGTGAGATCCTGGAGCGCCAAACCTAGAGATAATTCACATAATCTCCATGTAGGGACACGCCGTCAGAAGCGCAGGACCGCCGAGATCCGGCCGTGGTCGGCGAGGGAGTCGTCCGCGACGAACGCCACCTCGCAGCCGCTGTCCAGTGCCGCCTCGATGAGCTCGTCGACGATGTCCTCGCGGACCTGGTCGTCCACCTCCCGGGTGCCCGCCGTGTCGACCGGCTCCAGGTGCTCGTCGGTGACCCTGACCGTCTGCTGGAAGTGCTCCTCGACCGCGACCAGCCCGGCGCGGCCCTCGCGTACCGCTGCCCACACCTCGTCGAGTCCGCCGGCGAAGGAGCGGCTGCCGCGGGCGTTGTCGAGCCTGCCCTGGATCTCGGCGGCTGCCTGCTTCCGCCGGTCCTCGAGTGCGGGGCGCAGGTCCTTGAGCAGCTCGGGCGCGGTCGTCTCCGGGGTCGTTCCCTTCGCGACCCTCCCGATCGCCGACTTGGCGCTCTCGCCGACCTCGTCGAGCAGTGCGAGCGCGGGGGCGAGGCCGACCAGGAACAGCGGCCGCGGGTCCGCCGCGAGCACCGCGCGCAGTTTCTCGTCGACGGAGCGCAGGAAGTTGCGCGCGTCCTCGCTGCTGTAGGTGCTCGGGGTGTCGCCGATCCGCTCCTCGCGCTGGGGGTTGGGAGCCTCGTGCGGAGCCGTGAGAGGGAATCCGCCGATCTGTTCGCCGCGCAGGTCGTCGTTCGTGCCGGACCACAGGGTGGCGTGCTCGGCGGAGACGGCGAGCACCCAGAACAGCTGGGCCCCGGCCTTCGCGGCGACCAGGTTGCGGGTCAGGTAGGAGTCGCTCAGGACCACCCGTTCGGGTGCCGTGCGCGGCAGTTGCCAGATCTGGTAGCCCTCGGCGTCGGCGAGGATGACCAGAGCCTCCAGGGCGCGGCGCTGGTCCACCTCCTCGGCCGCCCGCTGGAGCTGGGCCTTCACCGCGGCCCCGGCCTCGCGGGTGACGCGCGGGTCACCCTCCAGCCGGTTGCCTGCCTCGGCCACCAGGTTGCGCAGCCGTACGGCGTCCTGGGCGTTGTCGGGCGCCCGGCGGTGGGTCGGCATCGTCAGGGACAGGGCCGGATAGGGCCTGGTCGCTCTCAGCTCCTGCAGCAGACCGGCGGTCAGGGCGTCCGTATCCATCGTTCCCTCCCGGAGGGTTCGGGGTTCGCGGTGCTGGGGTGCCCGCTCCCACGGAGAGGTGCGGGTCGTTCAGCGAGTCAATTCATACCTTTTGATCCTAATATGAGCGAATTATTACGTTTCCCTCTGGAGGTACGCGATGTCCACGCTCACCGTGTGGAAGTTCCAGTCGGCCGAGGGCGCCGAGAACGTGGAGACGGCCCTGAAGTCCCTCCAGAAGGAAGGCCTGCTCAAGATCCTGGACGCCGCCGTCGTGACCTGGCCCGCCGAGAGCTCGAAGCCGAGGACGAAGCAGCTGATCAACCTCGTCGGCGCGGGTGCGCTGAGCGGCACCTTCTGGGGAATGCTCTTCGGGCTCATCTTCCTGATGCCGCTACTCGGGGCGGCCATCGGAGCCGCGGCCGGGGCGCTCGGCGGGAAACTCGCCGACGTCGGAATCGACGACGACTTCATCGCCGAGGTCAAGCAGAAGGTGACGCCCGGGACTTCGGCGCTCTTCCTGCTCACCATGAACGAGGTGCCCAGCCGGATCGGCGAGTCCCTCCCGGGGGGCGGCGCCGAGCTGCTGCACAGCAACCTAGACGCCGAGCGCGAGGCCAAGCTCCGCGACATCTTCGGTGACGACGCGCAATGAGTGGAGGGAGGCCGTCCCCCTCCGCCGGGACGGATCCGGGATGACCGCGTCCGAAGCCGTCACGGACGCCCTGCGTGAACTGCACGCCCGGTTCGCCGGCATGCGCGGTGGAGAACGTGCCGACTACATCCCGGAGTTGACCAGAGCCGACCCGGACGACTTCGGGCTGGCGCTCGTCAGCATGGACGGCCACTGCTACAGCGCAGGTGAGGCCGGTGTCCCCTTCACCCTGCAGTCGGTGTCCAAACCCTTCGTCTACGCGCTCGCCCTGTCCTCACTGGGCCTCGACGAGGTGGGCCGGTGGGTGGGCGCCGAACCCAGCGGCGAAGCCTTCAACGCCATCAGCCTGGAACCCCGCACCGGCCGGCCGGCCAACGCCATGGTCAATGCCGGAGCCATCGTCACCACCGCGCTGGTGCCCGGTACCCCGGCGCTCCCCGCCTTCGACCGGATCCTGATCTGTCTCAGCAGGTTCGCCGGACGACGGCTGGACGTCGACGAGGAGGTGTACGTGTCCGAGGCGGCGACCGGGGACCGCAACCGGGCGCTCGCCTACCTGATCCGCAGCACGGGCACCCTGCGCGTCGACCCCGTGGCCGCTGTGGACACCTACTTCCGGCAGTGCTCGGTTCGGGTCACCGCCGTCGACCTCGCCGTGATGGCCGCCACGCTCGCGCACGGCGGAGTCAACCCGATCACCGGCGAGAGCGTCGTCTCCCCGGCCGTCGCCGCTCAGGTCCTCGCCGTCATGGCCACCTGCGGCATGTACAACGCCTCCGGCGACTGGCTGCTGCGCGTCGGGCTGCCGGCCAAGAGCGGTGTGTCGGGCGGGCTGATCGCCGCGGGCCCGGCACGCTTCGGCCTCGCCACCTACAGCCCGCTGCTGGACCCGGCAGGTACCTCGGTACGCGGACATGCCGCGCTCGGCGCCCTGTCCGAGCGGCTCGGGCTCCACCTCATGAGGAACCCGGCACTCCCGGGCTCCACCGTCACGCTGGCCACCACCGCCGATGTGCTGCCCTCTGCCCCCGCGAGCCGGCGCGAGCGCGCCCTGCACGAACGGGTCGGGATCGTCGCGGCGCAGGGCGCCCTCGACTTCACCGCCGCGGAGCGGGTGCTCTACGCCATGGACGAGTCGGGCCCCGAACAGACCGGCTCCGTCGTGCTCGACCTGCGCGAGGTGACCGGTGCCGACTCCGTGGCCGTCACCCTGCTGCACGCCGGTCTGGCCCGTCTCGCCGAGGACGGGCGCCGCGCCGCCGTCGTCGACCCGGGCAACCGGCTCGGCCCGCCCGACCTCGTCCGCGAGCGGACCGGCCAGGACCTGCCGCGCTACGGCACCCGCGAGGAGGCCGTGGAACGCTGCGCACAGGCCCTGGCCGGCCCCGGCTGAGCCCTACCAGATGGCCTCGACCCATTCGGGGTGGTCGATGAACGGGTTCCGGTTGTGCTGGTACGTGTCGAATATGACGTCGTTGCGGTGCTGCTCGAAGCTGTCCGGCGGGTCCTCCTGACTCCACTGCTTGAGCACGGAGAGCCGCCCGATGTTCGGGGCCGAGCCGTTGCTCACCCTGTCGTTCGGTTCGAGGTCGGCGAAGGCGTCGTCACCCTCGTACCGCACGGCCATGTACAGGATCATCCGGGCGACGTCTCCCTTGACGGCGTCGCGCGGCTCGAAGGAGTCACTGTCGGTGTAGTTGCCGGGCGCCCCCGACACGCTGCTGCCGCCGTTGTCGAAGTCCTTGTTGCCGCGGATGGAGTTGACCTGGACGTCCTCGGGACGCAGGTGGTGGATGTCGGTGCCGGGGCCCGTCGCCGTACCGAAGTCGCCGTGCGACTTGGCCCAGACGTGCTCGCGGTTCCAGTCGCCGGTGTCGCCCCCGTTCCCGCTCTTGGACTGGGAGCGGCCGGTGTACAGGAGGATGACGTTGGAGGCGTTGGACGGGTCCTCGTCGGTGGCCTTGAGCGCGTCCCAGACCTGGCTGTAGGAGAGCTTGGTCTGGTCGCTGATGATGGTGTGCAGGGAGCTCTTGAGCGCGGTGCCCGTCCTGCCGAGCGCGTCCTGGTAGTAGGTGTCGTCGAGAGCGGTGAGCGACGCCGGGGCGGCAGTCGCGTCCTTGGGGGTCGCGGCGGGTGCGGTGGCCGCGACACCGGTGATGACGGCGATCGCGGCAGCTGTTGCCAGCAGTGGACGCGCGTAGAAACGGCGACGACTGGACATGTGGGGTGTCCTCTCCGAAGCTGCGGGAACCGCGCCGCCGGCAGGGAAGACAGGCGGGGAAGCGGTGCCACGGCGGCCATGTGATGTCTGGTCAGCCGGGAGCCTTCCACACGCACCGTGCCAGTCGTGTGAACGTTGCGTAGTTATCATGTGCAAGTCAAGTGACGTCGTGGCGTCCCGGCAGCTGGGGCATCGGATGCGGCGACGCCGCCCCGGCGCGAGAATTACCGCAAGGACGAGGAGGCGGTATGAGCGAAGAGTCCGAATCCGTATCCGTACCCGTGCCGGAGATCAGGGGGGTGACTCCGGACCGCCTGCTGCACACCGGTGGGAGCGACCGGCCCGCCGCGGAGGATCTGGTGCTCGCCTCCGGGCGGGATCTGACCCCCGCGACCCTGGAGTGGGCGCAGCGCAGGCTGGCCGAGGAAGGTCGGTCGGCCATCGACAAGCAGCTTCCGTAAGGGCCCTGGGCGGGGAGCGTGCGGGGTGCTTCCCGCCACTCGGTTAGCCTGAACGCAATATGAACCGTTTGACTACGTCACAGGGCGGACTCGATCTCGCCCGATTCCCCGAGGACCCGCGCGACCCGTTCCGTGCCTGGGACGCCGCCGACGAGTATCTGCTGCGTCGGCTGGAGGATCCGGAGGGAGGCGAACCGGTCGACCTGACCGGAGAGGTCGCCGTGGTCGGCGACCGCTGGGGCGCCCTCGCGACCGCGCTCGCCGTACACGGCCCCGTGCAGATCACCGACTCGTACCTCGCGCAGCGTGCGACCCTGGCCAACCTGGCACGCAACGGCGCGGCACCCGGCTCCGTGCGGCTCCTGTCGGCGCGCGACACCCCGCCGGAGCGCATCGACGTCCTGCTCGTACGGGTGCCGAAGAGTCTCGCGCTCCTCGAGGACCAGCTGCACAGACTCGCTCCCGCCGTCCACGCCGGCACCGTCGTCATCGGCACCGGCATGGTCAAGGAGATCCACACCTCCACCCTCAAGCTCTTCGAGCGGATCATCGGACCGACCCGCACGTCGCTCGCGGTGAAGAAGGCCCGGCTCATCTTCTGCACCCCGGATCCGGCGCTGCCCCGGACGCCCAGCCCCTGGCCGTACCGCTACGAACTGCCCGACGACGTCGGCGCCGTCTCCGGCCGGACCGTCACCAATCACGCCGGGATCTTCTGCGCCGAGCGCCTGGACATCGGCACCCGCTTCTTCCTGAAGCACCTGCCCGGCCGTACCGGTCCGGACCGTGTCGTCGACCTCGGCTGCGGGAACGGCGTCGTGGGCACCTCCGCCGCGCTCGCCAACCCCGAGGCGTCCGTCACCTTCATCGACGAGTCGTACCAGGCGGTGGCCTCCGCGGAGGCCACCTTCCGGGCGAACACCGAGGCGGACTCCAAGGCCGACTTCCTCGTCGGTGACGGGCTCGCGGACGTGCCCCCGGGAAGTGTCGACCTCGTCCTCACCAACCCGCCGTTCCACTCCCACCAGGCGGTCACGGACGCGACCGCCCGCACCATGTTCCAGGGAGCGCGGGCCGCACTGCGCCCGGGCGGTGAACTGTGGGTCGTCGGCAACCGGCACCTCGGGTACCACACGCAGCTGCGCCGCACGTTCGGCAACTGCACCACCGTCGCGGGCGACCCGAAGTTCGTGGTCCTGCGGGCCGTCAAACGCTGACCCGCGGGCACCCGGGGGGGCGGCACGCCCCCCCCGGGTGCCCGCGCAGGGCCCGGCCCCTCCCCGGAACGTGCACGGTTGCGGTATGCATGGAGTGGTGCCGGGGTGGCGCAGCACCTCGCACGCTCTTCCGACGACGACCGCGCCCCGGCACGACCCGGCCGCGAGGCCTCCCCGTTCCACAGCCGAGCGGAAGGTACGAGCCGATGAGCGACGCAGACCCGGGCCTGTTCGGACCCGGTTCCGTCACCTGGCAGATGCACGGGGACCCCATGATGTGGGTCGCCGGTGTACGCGCCCTCTACCTGCAGGCGCTGCACCCGCGCGCCGTACGCGGCGTCATGCAGAACTCCGACTTCCGCAAGGACGCCTGGGGGCGCCTGATGCGCACGGCCGACTTCGTCGGCACGCTCACCTACGACACCACCCAGGCAGCTGAGAAGTACGGCGCCCGGGTCCGCAGGATCCACCGTCTCCTCAAGGCCACCGACCCGGAGACCGGCGAGAGCTACGGCATCGACGAACCCGGGCTCCTGCTCTGGGTGCACTGCGCCGAGGTCGACTCCTACCTCCAGGTGCAGCGCCGCTCGGGCTTCCGGCTCACCGACGCCCAGGCCGACCGGTACGTCTTCGAACAGCGCGAGAGCGCCCGCCTCGTCGGCCTCGACCCCGCCGGCGTCCCCGCCACGACCGTGGCACTCGCCTCCTACTTCGACCGGGTCCGCCCCGAACTCGACGCCGGTCCGGAAGCGCTGGACGTCGACGACTTCCTGCGCAACCCGCCGGTCCACGCCCTGCTGGCCCCGGCGCGCGCACTGCTGTGGCGGCGCGTGGCGGCACTCGCGTACGACTCCCTGCCCCCGTACGCCCACGAGCTGTACGGCAGGCGGGCGCCGTCCCCGGACGTCGTCGACCGCCGCCTGCGCACCACCGGCACCGCCCTGCGCTGCGTTCCCGCACGCATCCGCTGGTGCCTGCCACCCGGACACATTGTGAAGGCGATGGCACGACTCGGCCCCGGGAGCCGCCCCGCCCCGTACAAACTCCGCAGACAGGCCGCCATACTGGACGGGCCGGGGAGGGCGCAGCAGTAGGCGATGCGACGGGGGCGACAGCAGGCGATGGCGGACACCAGGCTGATCCAGAGCCGGTACCGGCTGCTCGATCTGATCGGGCGGGGTGGCATGGGCGAGGTGTGGCGTGCCCGGGACGAGTCCCTGGGACGCCAGGTGGCCGTCAAGTGCCTGAAACCGATGGTGCCCCAGCACGACCCGTCCTTCACCCGCATCCTGCGCGAACGCTTCCGCCGCGAGGCGCGGGTGGCAGCGGCGCTCCAGCACCGAGGTGTCACCGTCGTCCACGACTTCGGCGAGTCCGAGGGCGTCCTCTACCTGGTCATGGAGCTCCTGGAAGGACGCAACCTCAGCCAGCTCCTCGAGGACAACAAGCAGAACCCGCTGCCCGTACCCGACGTCGTCGACATCGCGGAGCAGGTCGCCGACGCCCTCGGCTACACCCACCAGCAGGGCATCGTGCACCGCGACCTCAAGCCCGCCAACATCATGCGGCTCGGCGACGGCACCGTGAAGATCTGCGACTTCGGCATCGCCCGGCTCGGACACGACATCGGCTTCACCTCACGCCTCACCGGCACGGGCATCGCCATGGGCACTCCGCACTACATGTCGCCCGAGCAGATCAGCGGCGGTGAGGTCGACCACCGCAGCGACCTCTACTCGCTGGGCTGTGTGCTGTACGAGATTGCCACGGGCGTACCGCCGTTCGACCTGGACGACGCCTGGGCGGTCCTCGTCGGACACCGTGACACCCAGCCCGAGCCCCTGCGCACCCACCGTGCCGAACTTCCCGGGTTCTTCGACCGGGTGGTCCTGGACCTGTTGGCCAAGACCCCCGAGGGCCGGCCGGCCGACGCCGGCGACCTGCGCAGGCGCATCACGCTCGGACGCACCGGCGAGCAGACGCATGGCCAGGACACCGGGAGGGTCCGGCTCGCCCCGCCCGCCCCCGTCCTGCACCCCGGCCGTCGGCCCGCGGGCGGCGCGCAGGGACTGCCGTCCTGGACCCGCAACATGACCACCGGTCACAAGGCGACCGGTGCGATACCCCCGGGCACCGCACCCATCGACCTCTCGCTCGGCCTGACCGGCTCCTGGACGACCGGAACCGGCCTGCGGGTTCTGCCCGCCGGCCTTCCCGCGGCCCGGACCGACCGGCCCACCCCGTCGCCCGAGCTGCTCGCCACCCTGGCCAGCCGGCACAGCGCGGGCCTCAACCTGGGGCGGCTCGGCCACTGGGACGAGGCGGGCGAAGTGCACCGCGCGGTCGCCGCCGAACGCGAGCAGGCGCTCGGCCCCGACCACCCCGACACCCTCGCCAGCCGGTACGAGGTCGGCTTCACCCTCAGCCGCACCGGACGCGCC
Organism: Streptomyces sp. NBC_00887; assembly: GCF_045207585.1. Classification (NCBI taxonomy): domain Bacteria; kingdom Bacillati; phylum Actinomycetota; class Actinomycetes; order Kitasatosporales; family Streptomycetaceae; genus Streptomyces; species Streptomyces sp. NBC_00887. The sequence goes on along the minus strand of NZ_CP108788.1, from coordinate 568,618 downwards.
ACGGATGCCCTGCGCGAGTTCGGCCGGGTCGCGGACGGCCGCGAACGCACCCTGGGGCCCGACCACCCGGAGGCACTTGCGGCCCGGCAGGAGACGGCGTACGTCCTGGGCCAGCTCGGCCGGCACTTCGAAGCCCACCAGGTGTACGCGGCGGTGCTCGCCTCCCGGGAGCGTTCGATGGGCCCGGACCACCCGGACACCCTGCGCTGCCGCCACAACCTGGCGTTCAACCTCAGCAGGCTGGGCCGCCTGGAGGACTCGTACCGCATGGCCCGCGAGGTGGCGAACGCCCGCAGTCGCCTCCTCGGTGCGACCCACCCGGACACCCTGGTCACGCTGTACGAAGTGGCGTACACGCTCGGCCAGCTGGGCCGGTGGCCGGAGGCACTGCAGACCTACCGCGACGTCGCGCAGGCCCGTGCCGTGGTGCTCGGGGCCGACCACCCGGACACCCTCTCCGCCCGCTACGAGGTCGGCATCAGCCTCGGCAGGCTGGGCCGCAGCGCCGAGGCGCTCGCGCTGTACCGCGCGCTGGTCGACGACCGCACCCGGGTCGACGGAGCCGCCGACCCTGAAACCCTGCGCGCCCGGCACGGACTCGGCGTCAACCTGGGGCGGATGGCGCGCTGGGAGGAGGCGCTCGTCGAATCACGCGAGGTGTGCGCGATCCGGGAGCGCACCCTGGGACCCGACCACCCCGACACGCTCGTCAGCCGCCGGGAGGTCGCCGTCGGCCTGGGCTGGCTGGGCCGATGGGCCGACGCCCTCACGGACTACCGGAAGGTCGCCGAGGCCCGTGAGCGGGTCCTCGGAGCGGACCACCCCGACGCGCTCGCCAGCCGCAACGACGAGGCGCACTGCCTGGAACAGCTCGGGCGCAGCACCGAAGCGGTGGACCTCTACCGGCGGGTCGCGACCCTGCGCAGGCAGCGGGGGATACCGCCGCACTGAGCGGGCGTCAGACGTTCTGCCCGCGGTACAGGTCGCGGAGCAGCGCGATCTCGGCGCCGTGGTGCAGCAGCTCCTGATTGACCCACCAGACGATGTCGATGAACGGGTCCTCCGGGTCGCTGCCGTGCGGGTACGTGCTGTACCCGACCGTGTCCAGCGCGGTGTCGTCGGCGCCCATCAGGGCCGCTCGCCACGCGGCGGCCGCGGTCGAGAAGGCGGCGAGCGCCCCGGCCGCGTGCCCCTCGACGCGGAAGTCGTCCCGGGTCAGACTGTGGCTGCCCGCCGAATGGTCGGCGCGCAGGGCCAGCAGCTCGGTGAGATGGCTCAGGCGCCACGCGATGGTCGTGAACGGCGGCGGCGAGGGGTGCGGGAAAGCCGCCGTGTCGCGCCCCCAGTCACCGGTGCCGGCCAGAGCGGTCGCACGCGGTCCGGGACCCGCGGTACGCGGACGGACCGACCAGCAGCCGGGCACCGGCTCCCACAGGTACTCCTCGTCGGTCATCGGCGGGGCCTCGACGTCGGTGCCGTTGCCGCTGTCCACGACGGGCCCGGCCATCCGGTTGCCGAGGCGTTCACGCGCCCAGTCGAACTGTTCGAGCAGCGGGATCAGGCGTGCCGGTGTGACCATGAACTCTCCTGGGACGGGGCGCGGCGGGCAAGCGAAGGCGGGGGACAGCGTTTCGGGAAAGCACCCTGCCACAGCCGCCCCGCGCCGCCCACCGATTTGCGTGCCGGTGCACCAGGCCCGCACCGCCGCCCCGCGCCGCCCTTCCAGCACCCGGACTCCGACACTCTCCGGCCCTCTGGCCAGGGATGATCGTTCCGTGTTACGAAGGGCCCATGGCCACAGACGAGACGCACACGCCCGGCACACCCGCGCACGACAGCTACGACACGGTGATCGTAGGCGGCGGCCACAACGGTCTGGTGGCCGCCGCCTACCTCGCCCGTGCCGGGCAGTCCGTCCTCGTCCTGGAGCGCCTCGGCAGCACCGGGGGAGCGGCTGTGTCGACCCGCCCCTTCGACGGGATCGACGCCAGGCTCTCCCGCTACTCGTACCTCGTCTCGCTGCTCCCGCAGAAGATCGTCCGCGATCTCGGTCTCGACTTCGCCGTCCGCAAGCGCACGGTTTCCTCGTACACCCCGGCCGTGCGCGGCGGACGGGCCACCGGACTGCTCGTCGGCGGCGACAACACCCGGGCGTCCTTCGCGGAACTCACCGGCGACGACCGCGAGTACGAGGCCTGGCAGCGCTTCTACACGATGACGCAGCGGGTCGCCGAGCGTGCCTTCCCGACGCTCACGGAACCCCTGCCGACCCGCGACGGGCTACGGGCGCGGATCGACGACGCCGAAGCCTGGCGCACGCTGTTCGAGGAGCCCATCGGCGTCGCCGTGGAGGAGAGGTTCACCGACGACCTCGTACGCGGAGTGGTGCTGACCGATGCCCTGATCGGCACCTTCGCCGATGCCCATGACCCGTCCCTGCTCCAGAACCGCTGTTTCCTCTACCACGTCATCGGCGGTGGCACCGGGGACTGGGACGTCCCGGTCGGCGGCATGGGGGCACTCACCGATGCCCTGGCCGGAGCGGCCCAGGCGGCGGGTGCCGAGATCCGCGTTCGGCACGAGGCCACCCGTATCGAGACCGACGGGTCCCACGCCGAGGTCACCGTCCGCTCGCCCGCCGGAGAACGGGTGCTGGGCGCCCGCAGGGTGCTCGTCAACGCATCACCGCAAGCCCTGGCCGCTCTCCTCGGGGACGAGCCGCCGGCCCCGGCAGAGGGGGCGCAGCTGAAGGTGAACATGCTGCTCACGCGGCTGCCGAAGCTGCGTGACCACTCCGTCGACCCGCGCCGGGCGTTCGCCGGAACCTTCCACATCGCGGAGGGGTACGGGCAACTGGCCGACGCCTACCGCGAGGCGGCGGCGGGACGGCTGCCCGCAGCCCCGCCGTCCGAGATCTACTGCCACTCACTGACCGACCCGTCGATCCTCGGCCCCGACCTCGCGGCACGCGGCTACCAGACCCTCACCCTCTTCGGGCTGCACACCCCCGCCCGGCTCTTCGCCGCCGACAACGACGCCACGCGCGCGGCCCTGCTCAAGGCCACCCTCGCGGAACTCGACGCCCATCTGGAGGAGCCGATCGCCGACTGCCTGGCACTCGACGGCAACGGCGAGCCGTGCATCGAGGCGAAGACGCCGCTCGACCTGGAGCAGGACCTGAGGCTGCCCGGCGGCCACATCTTCCACCGGGACCTGTCCTTCCCGTACGCCACAGGGGACACCGGCCGCTGGGGCGTCGAGACCGCACACGCCAACGTCCTGCTGTGCGGTGCGGGCGCGGTGCGCGGCGGCGGGGTCAGCGGGGTGCCCGGCCACAACGCCGCCATGGCGGCGCTGGGCCGGTGACGGACTGCCGTCGCCTACCGGCCGAACACGCCGCGCAGCGCGGAGAGCTTGCGCGGCAGCGCCGCCCTCGTGGCCGTTGTACGGGGACACCTCGATCTCGGCCGGACCGGCGTAGGCGTGGTAGGCCGCGTACACGGTCGAGGACGGGCAGATCCGGTCCATCAGCCCCACCGAGAACCACGCCGGAGCGGTCGCCCGTGCCGCGAAGTTGACGCCGTCGAAGTACGACAGGGTCTGCATCGCCTCCTCGACCCGGAAGCGGTGCCCCGACAGCCAGCGGGCTATCTCGGCGTAGGGCCCCGCGTCCGTGATCTGCGAGCCGCGCCGGAAGTGACACAGGAACGGCACATCGGCCACCGCCGCCGCCACGTCCTCGCGCAGCCCGGCCACGGCGAGGGCGAGGCTCCGGGCGCGGCGAAGGCCACCGCCGCCACGCCCGCCGCCGTCAGTACCCCGCGTCTCGCGGGCCCCCGGCCGGTCACTGCGGGCACGCGCCGGTCGGCTCGTACTCGCTCGCGTACGTACCGACCGCGTCGCCACCGGTGTTGCCGCTCATGGTGTTCGTGCACACGGGGCCCTGCGGGGTGCGCATGAACTTGATGCCGCCGCCCGCGTTACCGGTGATGGTGTTGCCGTACACGCTCGTGTCGACGCGAACCGCCCCTGACCACGGTCCGCCAGCCGCTTCCGGAGATGGCGGCCGAGCCTTCCAGCAGCTGCGGGCCCGGATCGGCTCGGCCCCGGGCGCCGGACGGTCGCTGCTGATCAGGCCACGGCTGGTGGTACGGGAATCCACGGCACCTGCGCCGTCCGCCGTTCCGGCACCGTCCCCCGCGCCCGCCCTGGCCGAGGCCGGATAGCGGCGAACCGCCCCGCCAGGTCTCGGGACCGGGCGGGGCGGTGATGAGGAACGGGGCGGGTGGGCGCGGGTTTCACGCGCCCCGTTCCGGCCGGCGGCCGACTCCGGTCAGGAGGCGGTGCAGGAACCGACGGTGGGCGCGGAGGTGTTGCCGTTCGTCGCGACGGTGAACCCGAAGCTCGTCGAGGCACCCGCGGCGAGGCTGCCGTTGTTGCTCGGCTTCATGGTCATCACGTTTCCGCTCGAGTCCCAGGTGGGCGAGCCGTTCCAGGTGGCACTGACCTTCTGCGGGGAGGTCACGGTCACCGGCACCGTCCACGTACTGATGGCGGAACTGCCGGCCTTGATGGTCACCTGTCCGTTGTACCCGCCGTTCCAGGTGGCGGTCTGGGTGTACGTGGCGGTGCAGCTGCCGGTGCCGCCACCGCCTCCACCGGTGGATCCGCCGAGCGCGGCGAGCACCGCGTCGTACGCCGGCTTCTTGTTGTAGTTGCCGTCGAACAGGAGCGGAGTGCCGCTGCTGCGCCACGAGTACTTGTCCGTGACACCCCAGACGGTGATGCCGGTGCAGCGCGACACGGCCAGGCAGGCGTTCACCACCTTGGTGTATCCGGCGGCCTGGGCCGAACCGGACCCCTCGATGTCCAGCTCGGTGATCTGCACGTCGACACCGAGGGCGGCGAAGCGCTGAAGGTTGGCCTGGAAGTCGCTGGGAACGGGGGAGTTGCTGTTGAAGTGCGACTGGAAGCCCACGCAGTCGATCGGCACACCGCGCGCCTTGAAGTCCTTGACCATGTCGTAGACCGCGTTGCTCTTCGCGTTCTGGCCGTCGGTGTTGTAGTCGTTGTAACAGAGCTTGGCGTTGGCATCCACCGTGCGGGCGGTGCGGAACGCCTCCTCTATGAAGCCGTTGCCGAGCTTGTCCTGGAACGGTGAACTGCGCCGGGCCCCACTGCTGCCGTCCTGGTAGGCCTCGTTCACCACGTCCCAGGAGTGGATCTTGCCCTTGTAGTGCGTCATCACCTGGGTGATGTGGTTGTTCATCGCCGTACGCAGATCGGCGGTGCCCAGGCCGCCGACCCAGCCGGGGAGCTGGGAGTGCCACACGAGCGTGTGCCCCCGGACCTTCATGCCCTTGCTCTGGGCACGGCTGACGATCTGGTCGGCTGACGAGAAGTTGAACGAGTTGCGGGTGCTTTCGAGCGCATCCCACTTCATCTCGTTCTCGGGCGTCACCGAGTCGAACTGGGCGTCCAGCGTGGACGCGTACTGCGCTTCGCCGAGGTGATTGGCGGCCACCGCCGTACCGAAGTACCGGCCCTTCGCCGCCGCGGCGTTGCCGAGCGTGCCGACCGCCTCGGCCGTACCGGCGAGCGAGACCACGCCCGCCGCGGCGAGGACGCCCGCCGTGATGAGCGAGACCGCCCTTCTGGCACGGGCCGGCAGGTGCGGACGGGCGAGGGGGTCGCCGGGGGACTTCTTGGCCATCACGTTTCCAGCCTCTTCTTCCGGTTGCCGGGCGGAGGGAACTGGGGACCCGGCAAGGTGGTTCGGACCGTTCGAGGTGCTGTGCAGCCGCCGCGGGTGCACCCGGTGGGCACTCCCGCGGCGGGAGGACGAGCGTTGGAGCAGCAGGGGGCGCGAGGGAGAGTATGCGCTCAACGTGACGAACCGTCAACGCTGCATTTCCGAAATATTTCCGAGCGAATAACCGCTCATCTGTGAGCAGGCGGTGAGATGACCTGCGCAGACGGTATGACTCCGGTACGTATGGGAATCCATCCGGCAGAGTCTCCCGTAATAATGCTCGCGCATGACGAAAGACGTTCGGGGTGTCAGCGAAAGTTTCGGATTCGGATATGGCGGAGCGCGGACCCCCCTGGGTGGTCCGCGCTCACTGTCCGCCTCTCTCATGCTCCGCGCGCCGGGGCGCGCGTCCTCAGCCGCTGCTGAGCGAAAGCCCGATCACTACGCCCGCCGACACGGACACCCTGCCCGGCGTCAGGTCGCCTTCACCACCGCCGCTCTGCCCGCCGTGGCCGCGGTAGTTCTGCAGTTGCTCGGAGTCCACGTCCTTGATGTGGATGACGGGTCCGAGCCGCACATCGGCCGCCTCGGCGTACAGGGCGGCCTTCTCCCGTGCCGCGGCCACGGCCGCCGTACGCGCCCGGGCGCGCAGTTCCTTCTTCGTGCTCACATCGAACTCGACTCCCTTGACCTGGTTGGCCCCCGCGTCGACGACATCGATGAGAACGGTCTCCAGGATGTCCAGTTCCCGCAGCTCGATCACGAACGAGGCGGTGCACTCGTAGCCGAGGAACTTGCGCTCGTCGCCGTAGCTCCACCGGGACGACAGGTTCAGCCGCGACGTCGACACGGCGGTCTCGGGCACCCCGTGCCCGCGCAGGACCTCCCGGATCCGGTTCACACCGCTCCGGGTGGCGGCGAATGCCTCACCGGGCTTGTTCCTGGTCTGCTCGATCGCGACCCGGAGACGTGCCAGGTCGGGCGCGGCATCCACACTCGCCGCACCGAACACCGACACGCCCCACGGGGCGTCTATGGACTGTGTTCCATTCATGCCGTCATCCAACCAGCGGAACGCTCAGTCGGCGGAGAGGATCCAGCCCGTCGCCTCGATGCGGCCGGAGTCGCCGGGCCGGTTCCCGTCGAAGAGCGTGCGGCTGCCGTCCCGGACACGTACACCGTCGACGTACGCACCACGCCCGACGTACAACTGGTCGGTGGTGTAACGCCATCGCAGCAGGACCTCCGTGCCGCGCCAGGCGGCCAGATCCGCCTCGAGACGATGCCAGACCCGGCCCGACCAGCCCGACACCGAGCCCGTCGGGTGCGGCTCCGGCTGCGGGGGCCGGGTTCCGTCCGCCGGTACGGTCGTGAACGGCACGGGCAGCCACGTCGCCCCGGCATCGGACGACGCCTCCAGCCGCAGGGAGTCCGAGCCCGGCTCGGTGTCCCACCAGAGCGCACAGTTCAGCACCGCGTGCGCGGACGCCGGACGCAGCGCGGGCAGGGCGAGCGTGGCGGTCGAGGCGCTCGCCATGCCGGAGAACCAGGCGGTACGGCCATGGGCGGGACGGACAGGAACGGCGCGCGCCATCCGGTTGGCCGCGGCGACCCGCGGCGCACTGCCCGACCGCCAGCTGCGCACGGGGTGCACCGAGTTGCCGAGGACGATCAGGAACGAGTCCGTCGTCGGATCGAGGACGAGACTGGTGCCGGTGAACCCCGTGTGTCCCGCGGTGCGCGGCGTGGCCATCGCACCCATGTACCAGTGCTGGTAGAGCTCGAAGCCCAGGCCGTGCTCATCACCCGGGAACGCGGTGTTGAAGTCGGTGAACATCAGCTCCACGGAGTCCTCGGACAGGATCCGGGACCTGCCGTAGACGCCCCCGTTGAGCAGCGTACGGGCCAGGATCGCCAGATCCCAGGCGCAGGAGAAGACCCCCGCGTGCCCGGCGACCCCGTCCAGGCTGAAGGCGTTCTCGTCGTGGACCTCGCCCCAGACCAGCCCGCGGTCCAGGCCGGACCAGGGCAGCCGGGCGTCCTCGGTGGCGGCGATCTTCGGCTTCCAGGAGGCGGGCGGGTTGTAGCGGGTGCGGTGCATCCCGAGCGGAGCGGTGATCTCCTCGCGGAGCAGCACGTCCTGGGCGTGGCCGGTGATCTTCTCCAGGACCAGCTGCAGCGAGATCAGATTGAGGTCGGAGTAGAGGTACTTCGTGCCGGGGGCGGAGGCCGGCACCTCGTTCCACAGCAGGCGGAGCTTCCCCTCCCTGGTCGGCTCCTTGAAGAGCGGGATCCAGGACCGGAAGCCCGAGGTGTGGGTGAGGAGTTGACGGATGGTCATGTCCTGCTTGCCGCCGCCCGCGAAGTCCGGCAGATAGGAGGCGACCGTCGCCTCGAGCTCCAGCGTGCCCCGCTCGATCTGCTGCACGGCCAGGATCGAGGTGAACAGCTTGGACACCGACGCCAGGTCGAAGACCGTGTCCTCGGCCATCGCGATCTGCTGGTCCGCGGGGAACTCCACCCCGGTGTCGGTCTTCTCGTCGTACGCCGCGTAGCGCACGGCCTTGCCTATCGGCCGGTGCAGGGCCACGGTGCCGCCGCGCCCGGCGAGCAGCACGGCCCCCGCGTACCAGGGGTGCTTGGGGGAGTCGGCGAGATACGTCTCGGCATCGGCGACGAGCTGGTCGAGCGGCTCGGACAGCAGCCCCGCGCGCTCGGCCGAACCGCGGCGCAGTGTGGGCCTGCCCTGCCCCGGCCTCATACCCGTACCAGCTCCCGACTGTGCGCCCGCCTGTGTGCCCGCCTCCGCCCCGCGTCCGGCGGCCACCGCCGCACCCGCGAAGGGCATCGGCGCGAGGGCGAGGGCTCCGCCCAGCGCCAGTATCCCGCCCCCCAGCCTCCGACGGCTCATTCCCCTGCCCGACACGTCCCCGGCCATTCGGAACCCCTTCCCCTTGAGTGGAAAGCACGTGAGCGAAAGTAACTTTCGAAATCTCGTCCGAGTCTGAAACTTCCTGCCGAAGCAGAGATTACTGTCACCCCTGCCGTCCCGTACGTCTCTGACGGACAGAAGAATCTGACGTGACATCAGGAAACCGCGTGCGTGCGGATCGCGACGCATTGGCGATCGCGAAGACGGCGGAGCCCGCGTTCCCGGCCGGCCCCGGCGCCGTGGCACCGAGCGCTCCCGGGTCGCCTCTGGCAGCCTGTGGCCATGAACGTGAGCACGACGGCCCGGGCCCTGGTCAACCGGTGGACCGTTGCGGTACCGGTGATCGCGGCCGTCGCGCTGGTACTCAGCTGGGGCCGCGAACTGTCCCCGACGGCCGTGGCCGTGGTGGCCCTGTGCCTCGCGGGCGCGGTGCTCGCCGCCGTCCACCACGCCGAGGTGATCGCGCACAGGGTCGGTGAACCCTACGGCTCGCTCGTCCTCGCCGTCGCCGTGACCGTCATCGAAGTGGCCCTGATCGTCACTCTCATGGTCGACGGCGGGCCGAAGACCTCCTCCCTCGCCCGCGACACGGTCTTCGCCGCCGTCATGATCACCTGCAACGGCATCGTCGGCCTCTCCCTCCTGGTCGGGGCCGTACGCACCCGGGTGGCCGTCTTCAACGCCGAGGGCACGGGCGCCGCACTGGCGACAGTGGCGACACTGGCCACCCTGAGCTTGGTCCTGCCCACCTTCACGATCGGAAAGCCCGGCCCCGAGTTCTCCTCCGCCCAGCTCGGCTTCGCCGCCGTGGCCTCGCTCCTCCTGTACGGACTGTTCGTCGCCGTACAGACCGTGCGGCACCGCGAGTACTTCCTGCCGCTCACCCAGGACGGCCGGCCGCGCAAGGCCGAGGACGACCCCGCGCCGCTGCCCGGCCGGGGTGCGACCGTGCTCAGCCTGGTCATGCTCCTGGTGGCCCTCGTCGCGGTCGTCGGCGACTCCAAGGCCGTGTCGCCGACCATCGAGTCGGGTGTCGAGGCCGCCGGGATGCCGCAATCGGTGGTGGGCGTCGTCATCGCGTTGCTGGTTCTTCTGCCCGAGACCCTCGCCGCCGTACGGGCCGCGCGGCGCGAGCGGGTGCAGACCAGCCTCAACCTGGCCCTCGGCTCGGCGATGGCCAGCATCGGCCTCACCATCCCGGCCATCGCGCTCGCCTCGATCTGGCTGGAAGGACCGCTCCACCTCGGCCTCGGCGCCACCCACATGGTGCTGCTCGCCCTGACCGTCGTGGTGGGCGCCCTCACCGTCGTGCCTGGGCGTGCCACCCTGCTCCAGGGCGGGGTGCACCTCGTCATCTTCGCCGCGTTCGTCTTCCTGGCGATCAGCCCCTGACGCGTCCTGCCGGTGCGTCAGGGGCCGATGGGGGCGGACGGAGCGAGGCCTATCGCCTCTCGTGGACCCGCACGACCCGCAGCGCGGGTGAGCGTGCGATGTCCTTCTCGCAGAACCGCGACGTCACCCAGCGCTCGCCCGAGTACAACCGGGTCTGGTCGCTGTAGTGCGGTGACGCCGGGTTCGACGACTGGGAGTACGTGAGCAGGGTCCTGGCCACCGGGCACGGACCGCCGTCCCAGCCGACCACCTGGATGTAGCTGGAACCGGCCGACACCTCCGTGTAGCCGCCGCCCGCCGCATTCCACACGGGTTCGGTCTTGTTCCAGACGCCGAGCGACTCCGTGCCGCCGCCCACCGGGATGCGCTTGCCGTTGCGCACGACGAACTGATGGCTGCCCACAGGAGCGTCCAGCGCGATCCCCGCCGCCCGCAGCTCGGCCACCGAGTCGGCCAGTGCCGCGGCGATCCCGGGCGCCGAGGTGTTCAGGGTGTTCGGGGTGCGGACCGGATCGGCAGCGGAGAACGGCACCTTCCACAGCTTGTCGGCGGGGACCGTCGCGGTTGCCCTGCGCCAGAAGCGGTCGAAGAGCAGGGCTCCGGCGCTGGCGGTGTCCATGGTCCGGTCCCAGCCCTTCAGCACGCCGCACGCCGCCGACACGTCGACCGGCGAACCGTCGGTGCCGGACGCGGTGCCGCCGGGCAGCGCCGAGCATGCCCGCGCCAGATCACCGGCCGTCATGTCACCGGCGGGCGCCCGGTTCGCGAACTGCTGGAGCTGCAGGTCACCGACGGTCAGCCGGCCCTTCTCCGCCATCGCGGACACGTCCTCGATCGCACCGCGGGTACGCATGGAGCGCGGTGTGCCGATGGTGCCGAAGACACGCTCGTAGCCGGTCAGCGGTGTCTGCGCATGGGTCAGCCAGGCACTGTCGTTGGAGTTCTCCACGTACGGGGTGTCCTTGAGCACGGGCATCCTGCCCGGCCCGAAGATGCCGGGCTGGAGCGCGTCCGGGTCGGATCCGAGCGCGCACTCGCTCCTCGACCCGTCGAGCACCGCAAGCCCCGACGAGGGGTACGTGGCCTTGCCCAGCGCGGTGGAGCAGCGCTGGGCAAGGTCGTCGGTGATCCTCGGCAGCACCTGGGACTGGGAGAAGAAGGAGTGCCCCCGGGAGTCGGCCGCGACCGTGTTCACCCATGGCAGGCCCTGGGTGCGGCGCAGCGCCGACTCGATGTCCGCCGTACTGCGAGCCCTGCTGAAACCGAGCGAGGTGTCCGAGGCGCGCAGGTTCGAGGCGTTGGGATCGTTCAGCGCGTACGCGGTCGTCGCCGTCCAGGGCAGCGGCAGCCCCGCCCCCAGTGAGGTGACCACGGGGCCGTAGCGGGTCCACCACTGGCTGCGGGTCACCGGGGCGGCGCCCTTCACGGGAACCGTGACCGTCCGCTTCGTCATCCGCTCGCTCCGGCCGTCCACCAGATAGGCCGTCGGATCGGCGGGATCGAGCGTCAGCTGATGCAGGTTGAGCGTGACCCCCGTGGCGACGGTATGGCTCCAGGCGATGTTCCTGTTGTGGCCGATCGACATCGTGGTCGAGCCGAGCAGGGAACCGCCCGCCACATCGAGCTCGCCGGGAATGGTCTGCTGGGACTGCCAGAACCGGCGCCCGCCCTGCCACGGATAGTGCGGGTTGCCGATCAGCAGCCCGCGCCCACCGGCCGTCGTGGACCCGTTGAAGGCGACGGCGTTGGAACCCATGTCGGCGTTCTGCGTGGACAGCAGCCGCCGCGCGGCGCCGGCTGCCTCCTCGGGCGACACACCCGGGACGGCCGGGACCGAGGACGGCGGCCGCGCGGCCGTGATGCCTTCGATGCCACGGCCCTGGCCGCCGAGCACCGAGATCGCGAAGCCCCGGACGGCCACGTCCAGCGTGGTGACGGGCCGCACCCAGGAGGCGCCCCGGCAGGCCGGATCCGTGATCCGGTTCTGCTTGATCCACGCGTTGTACCCGGCGGCCCAGCCGCGCATGGTCTCCTTGACGTCGTGACTCGGACCGGCCGGCGCCGGGACCTTCAGCAGCTTCTCGACGGTGCCGCTCGCGCGTACCCCGCGGAAGTACAGATCGCTGGAGAGGTTCTTCGTCGCCGAGGACAACGAGCCGTCGGGGGCGGCGTCCTGACCGAAGTACGCCGACCGCTCGCCGCGCACCGTGACGAATCCGTCGGCGAGGACGCACAGCTGGTCGGCGGCCTGGGCCCAGCCGTTGCCGAAGCCCAGATCCGCGTAGTCCTTGGCCACGACGTGCGGGATGCCGTATTCGGTGTACCGGATGACGGCGGACAGTCCGCCGCCCGAAGGGCGGTGCTCGGGCGACGTGCGGGCCGCGGCCGGAGGCAGCGACGCGGCCGCGGTGAACAGGGCGAGTCCGGAGACCGCGACGAGTCTCAGACGGTTACGGAGGGGCAAGGGTCCTCCCAACTGTGCGGGTGGGAAAGGCGGTTGCCCGGTAGTCCCGGACAGCCACGCGCCACTCAGTCAGCCCACCCGTGCACCTGTCAACCGGCTGGTCGGTATCCGGGCCCTTGACCCCCGGCGGCGGGCCGCCCAGGATCACGCCATGACAGGTGTACGCAGCAGCACAGTCGACGGAGTCGTGGCGCGCAGCGCCCGGCGCACCCCCGAGCACATCGCCGTCCGCTACGCCGGGCGGTCCTGGACCTATGCCGCCCTCGACGCGTCGGTGAGCACGGCCGCCGCGGTGCTGACCGGCGCACACGGACTGCGTCCCGGTGACCGGGTCGCCTCCTTCGCCCACAACTCCGATGTCTATCTGATCGCCTACCTGGCCTGCGCCAGGGCGGGGCTGGTCCACGTGCCGGTCAATCAGAACCTCACCGGCGACGACCTGGCGTACATCCTCGAACAGTCCGGCAGCTCCCTCGTCCTCACCGATCCCGACCTGGCTTCGCGCATCCCGGAGGGACACGCCGTACGCGCACTGCGCGACGCACCGGACTCCCTCCTCGGCGAACTGGACACCCGGCGCCCTTTCACTCCCGACCGCGCACCCGGCGCCGACGACCTGGTCCAGCTGCTGTACACCTCGGGCACCACGGACCGGCCCAAGGGCGCGATGATGACGCACGGCGCCCTGGTCCACGAGTACGTCAGCGCCGTCACCGCGCTCGACCTGCGCGCCACCGACCGGCCCGTGCACTCGCTGCCGCTCTACCACTCCGCGCAGATGCACGTGTTCCTGCTGCCGTACCTCGCGGTGGGCGCCGAGAACACCATTCTCGACGCCCCGGACGCGGACCGGATCTTCGACCTGGTCGAGGCAGGGCAGGCGGACAGCCTCTTCGCCCCGCCCACCGTCTGGATCGGCCTCGCCAACCACCCGGACTTCGGCACCCGGGAGCTCGGTGCCCTGCGCAAGGCGTACTACGGTGCCTCGATCATGCCGGTGCCCGTACTGGAACGGCTGCGCGAGCGGCTGCCCGGGCTGGCCTTCTACAACTGCTTCGGGCAGAGCGAGATCGGCCCGCTCGCCACCGTCCTCGGCCCCGACGAGCACGAGGGCCGGATGGAATCGTGCGGGCGGCCTGTGCTCTTCGTCGAGGCGAAGGTGGTGGACGAGCACGGCAAGGACGTGCCTGACGGAACGGCAGGCGAAGTGGTGTACCGCTCCCCGCAACTGTGCCAGGGCTACTGGGACAAGCCTGAGGAGACCGCCGAGGCGTTCCGCGACGGCTGGTTCCACTCCGGCGACCTCGCCGTCCGCGACGCGCAGGGCTACTTCACCGTCGTCGACAGGGTGAAGGACGTCATCAACTCCGGAGGCGTGCTCATCGCCTCACGACAGGTGGAGGATGTCCTCTACACCCATCCGGCAGTGGCCGAGACGGCTGTCGTGGGGCTGCCCGACGAGCGCTGGATCGAGGCCGTCACCGCGATCGTCGTACTGCGTGGCGAGGTCACCGAGCCCGAACTGATCGCGCACGCCCGCGAGAAGCTCCCCCACTTCAAGGCGCCGAAGAGGGTCCTCTTCGTGGACGGGCTGCCGCGCAACGCCAGCGGAAAGATCCTCAAGAGGGAGCTGAGGGACCGGTTTTCCGGCAGCCGGACCCTGGGGCCGGGGGAGTAGGCGGCGGGCGCTCCGGGACGGTCGGGTCACCTGCCGCGCTTAGCCCGTTCGCCGTCCGCCGGCCGGTTCCTCCGCCGTCCCTGCCTCCGCTTCGGTGACCTGCGTAAACGATCACGCAGGGGCGGCCTTCTGCGCCTGGCCGGGTGACGTATGTGGCGACATGTCATGTTGCGGAGGTGACGGACTGTCGGTTGCCTCGGGAGCGGAGCACAGCAGAGGTGCCGCGCAGACAGGCCGGACCCTGCTCCCGTAGGAGGATCCTCATGCGCAACACACGCGTCGGTGCGGGTATCTGTCTGATCGTCGGTGCCCTCGGGCTCTCGGCCCCGGCCGCGGTCGCCGCCGTCGGACCCGCCGCCGAGCCCAGCATCCGCATCAGCCCAGGCAGGGCAACGCCCGGTTCCCAGGTCACGGTCAGTACCCGGGCATGCGGCAAAGAGACCTACGGCAAGGGCACGTCGGAGGTCGGAGGGGCGTTCCACCTCTTCGCGGGTGAACGCAAGGGCACGCTCGTCGGCGTGTTCGAGATTCCGGCGGGGACGGTCGCCCGTACCGACACCGTGATCGTGAAGTGTCCGCCGCGGATCATGATCACCGATACGTACCGGATCGCCGACCGCGTCCAGAGCGGCGGTGGTGCCCAGAACGGCGGTGGTGCCCCGAGCGGCGGGGGCGCTCCGAGCGGCGGTGTCGACGCCGGCTTCGGTGCTCCCACGGACAAGGGCACGCAGCTCGCCGCGGGAAGCGTGCTGCTGGCCGGTGCGCTGGCCGGAGGTGTGGTCAGGATGCGCCGTCGGGCGAGCGCCGTCGAAGCCTGACCGCGGTCGTGTCCGACCGCGGTCGTGTCCGACCGCGGTCGTGTCCCGATGGCGGCCGTGTCCTGTCCGCGGGCCCCGGACGCCGTACCGGCCCGGGGGCCCGCGGGCATCCCCAGTAACTCAACCGCTGCGAAGCAGAGGCACACGAGATGGAAACCGGGCGCAGGTCCAGCACGTCACCGCAGTCGTTCCCCGCGGTCAAGCATCTTGTCTGGGCCCTGGTCGCGGGCACCGCGCTCGTGATCAGCGGAATGCGGGACGACACCCCACCGCAGCCGCCGGCCACACAGGCCGTCGCGGCTCCCGCATTTCCCGCGCCCGTCCGCAGCGCTCCGGCGCCGGCTGCCGCCCCTCCCGCGCGACCGGCGATCTCCCAGGCCTACACGGATCCGGTAGGTGCCACCCGAGCGGTGCCCGCCTACGTGAGCCCCGCCCCCGTGCCACCTGAGCTCGCACCCCGGCCACCCGTACGTCCGGCCCCCCTGCGCCCCCTGCCGGCCACGCCCGCACCGGTGACCACGGCCCCCGTGACTCCCACCCCGTCTCCGAGCCCCAGCGCCCCGGCCGCGCGGCCCACCGTCCACCCGCTCCCGCCGTCGGACCCGGTCCGGCTGCGTATCCCCGCCGCCGGCGTGGACGCCCCGGTGGCCCGGCTGGCCCTCGACGCGGCAGGGGCGCTGCAGCCTCCGCCGGACGACAACCCGGTCCTGGCCGGCTGGTACGCCGACGGCACCGCTCCCGGCGCCGTGGGCACCGCCATCACCGCCGGACACGTGGACACCCGTGTCGGACCCGGCGTCTTCCACCGGCTGGGATCCGTCCGCAAGGGCGCCACGATCGAGGTCATCCGGGCGGACCTGCGCACCGCCGTGTTCACGGTCTACGCCGTCGAGTCCTACGACAAGAAGAACTTCCCGGACAAGAAGGTCTACGGCCCGTCGGCCCGCCCCGAAATCCGGGTGATCACCTGTGGTGGGGGCTTCACGAAGAAGTCGGGGTACCGGAGCAATGTCGTCGTCTTCGCCGCTCTGACGGCGACCCGCTGACCGGCCGGGCCCGCACCGGGCCGTACCTCAGGTGGCGTCCCTGAGGTCGATGATCCGCTTGATCTTTCCGACCGACCGCTCCAGCACCTCCGGATCGACGATCTCGACCCCCACCGTCACCCCGACCCCGTCCTTCACGGCCGCCGCGATCGACCGGGCGGCGGCGGCACGTTCGTCCGTCGTGGCCCCGGCCCGCGCCTCCGCGCGTACCGTCAGCGCGTCCAGGCGGCCCTCGCGGGTCAGTCGCAGCTGGAAGTGCGGAGCCACCCCCGGCGTCCGCAGCACGATCTCCTCGATCTGCGTCGGAAAGAGGTTCACCCCGCGCAGGATCACCATGTCGTCGCTGCGCCCGGTGACCTTCTCCATCCGCCGGAAGGCCCGCGCCGTACCGGGAAGCAGCCGCGTCAGATCACGGGTCCGGTAACGGATCACCGGCATGGCCTCCTTGGTGAGCGAGGTGAACACCAGCTCGCCCTCCTCGCCGTCCGGCAGCACCTCGCCGGTGAACGGATCGACGACCTCCGGATAGAAGTGGTCCTCCCAGATGTGCAGCCCGTCCTTGGTCTCCACGCACTCCTGCGCGACACCCGGGCCCATCACCTCGGACAGCCCGTATATGTCGACCGCGTCGATGGCGAACCGCTCCTCGATCTCGCGGCGCATCTGCTCGGTCCACGGCTCGGCGCCGAAGATGCCGACCTTCAGCGACGTCGTACGGGCATCGACCCCCTGGCGCTCGAACTCGTCCAGCAGGGTCAGCATGTACGAGGGCGTGATCATGATGATCTCGGGACGGAAGTCCTGGATCAGCTGAACCTGGCGGGCCGTCATGCCGCCGGACGCGGGAATGACGGTGCAGCCGAGGCGCTCCGCCCCGTAGTGCGCCCCGAGTCCGCCGGTGAAGAGCCCGTACCCGTAGGCCACATGGACCTTGTGCCCCGGGCGCCCGCCCGCGGCCCTGATCGACCGGGCGACCACGTCCGCCCAGGTGTCCAGATCGCGCTCCGTGTACCCGACCACGGTCGGCCGGCCGGTCGTCCCGCTGGACGCGTGGATGCGCCGTACCCGCTCTTCGGGGACGGCGAACATCCCGAAGGGGTAGTTGTCCCGCAGGTCTGCCTTGACGGTGAACGGGAAACGGGCGAGGTCGGCGAGCGTACGGCAGTCCTCGGGCCGCAGGCCGGCCTTGTCGAAGGCCGCCCGGTAGAAACCGACGTTGTCGTACGCGTGCCGCAGCGTGCCCCGGAGCCGTTCCAGCTGCAGCGCCTCCAGTTCGTCGCGGCCGAGCCGCTCGGCAGCGTCCAGCAGAGCCGTCATGCGGATGATCCTCTCGCCGAAGCAGACGACCGATCGTTCGGTCGATGTCCCTGGGAGTAGTAATTCAGGATGCCGACGCCATGGCAAGAGGGGTGACGTTCCTCGGGAGATGTGCCCGGTCAGAAGCCCAGATCGGTGAGTCCGGGGTGATCGTCGGGCCTGCGGCCCAGCGGCCAGTGACAACGCCGTTCGGACTCCTTGATCGGCACGTCGTTGATGGACGCGTGCCTCACGCGCATGAGGCCGCCGGCGTCGAACTCCCAGTTCTCGTTGCCGAAGGAGCGGTACCACCGCCCCGTGGTGTCGTGCCACTCGTAGGCGAAGCGCACGGCGATCCGGTCGCCGTCATGCGCCCACAGCTCCTTGACGAGCCGGTAGTCCAGCTCCCGGGCCCACTTGCGGGTGAGGAAGGCGACGATCTCCCTGCGGCCGGTGACCCACTCGGAGCGATTGCGCCAGCGCGAATCAGGTGTGTAGGCGAGCGCGACCTTCTCCGGGTCGCGGGTGTTCCAGCCGTCCTCCGCGCGACGGACCTTCTGGACCGCGAATTCCCGTGTGAACGGCGGGACCAGCGGCTCTGCGGTCATGGGATCTCCTTCGACAGAAGGGGAGAACGATCGTTCTCCCCTCGTGCTGCCGTACTGTAGGAGAACGTACGTTCTCACGCAAGGGGAGTCTCGGTGGATCTCGCGCAGGCACGGACCGCGGCATTGGAGGCCGCGGAGCACCTGTTCTACGAGCGGGGCATCCAGGCGGTCGGCATGGACGACATCCGGGCCACCTCGGGCGTTTCGCTCAAGCGCCTGTACGGACTCTTCCCCTCCAAGTCGGCACTCGTCCGCGCCTGCCTGGAAGCCCGGGACACCCGCTGGCGCGCGCGGCTTGCCGCGTACGTCGCCGCACGCCCCGCACCGCGGGACAGGGTCCTCGCCGTGTACGACTGGCTCCACCAGTGGTTCTCCGAGCCGGGCTTCCGCGGCTGCGCCTTCGTCAACGGCTTCGGCGAACTCGGAGCCGTCGACTCCGGTGTCGCCGACATCGCACGCCACCACAAGGACGCATTCCGCACCTACGTCACCGGACTCGTCGTGGCCGCGGGCGGGCCGGAGGAATCCGCTGCCGCGTACGTGCTGCTCGCCGAGGGTGCGATCGTCACCGCGGCCATCTCGGGAACGCCCGATCCCGCACACCAGGCCGGACAGGCGGCCGCCCGGCTCCTCGCGGGCAGCGTGCCCGCCTGATCGCTCTGTGCGTACGCGCCCGCAGCCGCCCGCCTGCCCTGTCTGGATGTCGGGCATGCCGACTTTCCGCACGTACGACGGGACCGAACTGGCCTACCACCTCGTGGGTGACGGCCCTCTGCTGATCTGCCTGCCCGGCGGCCCGATGCGGGCCGCCCGCTACCTCGGGGACCTCGGCGGACTCTCCCGGGTGCGCCGACTGGTCCTCCTCGATCTGCGCGGCACCGGGGACTCCGCAGTCCCGGAGGACCCGTCGACGTACCGCTGCGACCGGATCGTCGACGACGTCGAGGCCCTTCGTACGCACCTCGGCCTCGAACGGATCGATCTGCTGGCCCACTCCGCGTCCGGTAGCCTCGCGGCCCTCTACGCCGCGAAGTACCCGCAGAGACTGCGTACCCTCACCCTCGTCACCCCCAGCACACGTGCCACCGGTATCCCCGTCACCGACGAGGACTGGCGCCAAGCCTCCGAACTGCGCAGCCAGGAGCCCTGGTACGCCGAGGCCAGGGCCGCGCTGGAGGAGGTCTGGGCCGGGCGCGCCACGGCCGGCGTCTGGGCAGCCACACTGCCGTTCACCTACGGGCGATGGGACGCCGGTGCCCGGGCACACGCCGCCGAAGCCGCCGCCCAGACCAATGCCGAGGCGCGGTCGCTCCACTATCCGCAGGACGGCTTGGAGACCGCTGCCGTCGTGGAAGCCCTGCGGGAGCTGGAGGCGCCGGTACTCGTCGTCGCCGGGGAGTACGACGGCGGCCCCAGCCCCGACCGCGCGGCCGAGCTCGCCGCGCTCTTCCCGCACGGCGAGCTCGTCGTCCAACGGGGCGCCGGACACTACCCGTGGATGGACGACCCCGGCTCCTTCGTCCGCACCGTCACCGCCTTCCTCGACCCCGGGGTCAGCAGCGTGTACGCAGGCGGGAACCGGCTCGCCCACCGCACCTGGGGCGATCCCGCGTCCCCGCCCGTCGTGCTCGCCCACGGACGGGGCGGCAACAGCCTGGACTGGACGGGAATCGCCGAACGGCTCGCCGTACGGCACCGGGTGTACGCACTCGACTTCCGGGGCCACGGACTCAGCGACTGGCCCGGCCGCTACTCCTTCGAGTTCTTCCGCGACGACCTGCACGCGTTCCTGGAGGTCCGCAATCTGGCCGGCGCCGTCGTGGTCGGGCACTCGATGGGCGGCGCGGCGGCTCTGATGCTCGCCGAGCAGTACCCGGGGCTGATCGGCGGACTCGTCATCGAGGACGCCCCGCCCATGCTCCCGCTCGACCCGCCCCGCGCACCGGCCGAGCGGCCCGCCGGAGAACTCGGCTTCGACTGGCCGGTGGTGGGCGCCATCGACACCCAGCTGAACGCCCCCGATCCGGCGGTACGGGAGCGCCTGGGCGAGATCACCGCCCCCACGCTCGTGGTCGGCGGATCCCGCAGCCACATCGACCAGGAACAACTGGCGTGGATGGCCCGCCGGATACCCGGCGGGCGGTACGTCCGCGTCGACGCCGGGCATCTCGTGCACCACGACAACCCAGACGCCTTCCTCACCGCCCTGAGGTCGTTCGGTGTCGGGTGAGATGCGGCGGGCGAGGCGCGCCCGCAATCGCTCAGTCGCGGTGGAGCAGCGTCGTCAGCGCCTCGTACAGAGTCGCCTCCGCGTCGGTCACGCCGCCCTCGGACCGCCAGGCCACGAAGCCGTCGGGGCGCACGAGCACCGCACCCTCGGGGCTCGTGCCGTGGGCAGCACTCCAGTCCGCCTCGTTCGCGGGCTGCAGATCGGCACCCGTGCCCGCACCGATCGTGAAGGCGTCCAGGCGGACCTTCAGGCGCTCCGCCGCCCGGACAGCCGCCGCTCGCCATTCCGGGTGGCCCGCGTCGCACAGGAGCACGAACGACCGCTCGTACAGATCCAGGGTCGACAGGCGCACCCCGCCCCGGTCGACCCACAAGTGTGGTGCACGCGTGCCGGGTTCGCCCGTCAGACCCATGCCCTCGGGTACCACCGGCAGGTCGGTGTCCGTGCCCAGCACCGCACCCCGGAGATAGCGGTATCCGAGCGCGACCGTGAGCATGCCGCCCTTGCGCCCGCCGGTCGGACCGGGTGCCCCGGCGTAACCCGGGTGACTGTGCTCCCCCGAACGGGCCGACGCGCGGGCGCTCGTGGCCTTCGCCACCGGCAGGCGCTCCGCCTCGTACGTCCCGAGGAGTCCGGGACCCGCCTCGCCGGAGATCACCGCAGCCAGCTTCCACGCCAGGTTGTGCGCGTCCTGAATACCGGTGTTCGAACCGAACGCACCGGTGGGGGACATCTCGTGGGCCGAGTCACCGGCAAGGAAGACCCTGCCCACCCCGTAACGCTCCGCGACCCGCTCCGCCGCGTGCCACGGTGCCTTGCCCGTGATCTCGACGTCGAGACCGGGCGCTCCGACCGCCCTGCGGATGTGCTCCGCGCACCGCTCGTCGCTGAAGTCCTCCAGCGTCTCGCCCCGGTCCGGCTGCCACGGCGCGTGGAAGACCCACTGCTCCTCGTTGTCCACCGGAAGCAGTGCCCCGTCCGCCTCCGGGTCGGTCAGGTAGCAGACGATGAAGCGCCGGTCGCCCACGACCGAGGCGAGCTGCCGGGACCGGAAGGTGATGCTCACGTTGTGGAACAGATCGCCGGGCCCCGACTGACCGATGCGCAGCTGCTCCCGGATCGGGCTGCGGGGCCCGTCGGCGGCGACGAGGTAGTCCGCCCGCACCGTGGTGTGCTCCCCGGTCTCCCGGTCCTTCACCACAGCGGTCACGCCGTCCGTGTCCTGCTCGAAGGTGAGCAGCTCGCTGGAGAACCGCAGCTCGCTGCCCTGGTCACGGGCATGGGTGACCAGCACGGGCTCCAGGTCGTTCTGGCTGCACAGGCACCAGCCGCTCGGGCTGAACCGGGCGAGACCGCCACCCGGGTCGATCTCCTTGAACAGCCACTCCTGGTCGTCCCCGGTGAGCGACCCCGCCTGGAGGATGCCGTGGTTGTCCTCGAGCACCGAGGCGGCGTCCCGGATCAGCTGCTCGGCACCGGCGGTGCGGAACAGCTCCATGGTGCGGACGTTGTTGCCGCGCCCGCGGGGGTGGGTCGACGTGTTCGCGTGCTTCTCGACGAGCAGGTGGCGGACGCCGAGCCGGCTCAGGAAGAGGGAGGCGGACAGGCCCACCAGGGAGCCGCCCACGATGAGGACTGGTACGCGGAGGTCGGTCTTCTCGTTCATCAGTTGCTCCAGCTCGGACGCGGGACGGATGCAGTGTCCATGCCCTTGTGCCGAGGCTTCGGTCACCGCCTCACCTGAACGGTTCATAAATCTCGCGCCGCCCGTACCAGCGTTCCACGATCAGTCGCGGGAGCGAACTCGCGATGCGGGGCGACAACACGCATCAGCGGGCAGGACCTGCTCCGCTTCCCGAAACCGACGGATGACGAGGGACCACGGGACGTGGCCGCCGATCCGTCTCGAAGGAGAGCGAAAGATGACAACCCTCTCGGAACGCATATCGCAGTCCGCCTTCGACGGTTCGAGGCTCCGGGTCATACTGCTGCTGGACCTGCACGACGGCGCCCAGAACCAGTTCCTCGAGGCGTACGAGCACATGCGGAACCAGGTGGCCTCGATCCCCGGGCACATCAGCGACCAGCTGTGCCAGTCCATCGAGAACCCCTCGCAGTGGCTCATCACCAGCGAGTGGGAGAGCGCCCCGCCCTTCCTCGCCTGGGTGAACAGCGAGGAGCACGTCGCGACGGTGCAGCCGCTGCACAGCTGCGTGCGCGACACCCGCTCCCTCCGCTTCAGCGTGCTGCGCGAGACCGGCGTCGCGTTCGAGCAGCGGACCCCCGATCCGGCCAAGGGCCGCCTCCAGGCCACCCCGCGTCTGGGTGACGGCGTGGTACGCCACGCGCTCACCTTCACGGTGAAGCCGGGAACGGAGGAGATGGTCGCGAAGATCCTCGCCGACTACGACTCCCCGCAGGCACGCGTCGACGAGAACACCCGGCTGTGCCGTACCTCGCTCTTCATGCACGGGAACCGTGTCGTGCGAGCGGTGGAGGTCGAGGGCGACCTGATGGCGGCGCTGCGCCACGTCTCGCGCCAGCCCGAGGTCAGGGCTCTCGAAGAGGCCATCAACCCGTACCTGGAGCAGGACCGCGACCTCAGCGACCCCGACTCCGCACGGATGTTCTTCACCCGGGCCGCACTCCCGACCGTGCACCACGTGAAGGCCGGCCGTCACGCCGCCGCGGACGTCCAGCGGCACGCGCTGTTCTACCAGGCCAAGGAAGGCTGCGGCATGGCGTTGGCCCGGCTGCTCGCAGGCCAGGACGAGGAGGCCGCGGACGACGTCGCCAGCCCCATCGAGAGCAGCACCATCTTCCAGCGCGACGACATCGTGGTGCGGCTCCTCGAAGTGAGCGGCCCGTTCGACGCCCAGCCCGCCCAGGCGCTCGGCATCGGCGGCAACCGCAAGGCGGCCATGCTCGGCCGGCTGCTCGACGGCGGTGCCAACGGCATGCCGACGACCGACCAGGAGGCCGCGCGTTTCCTCGCCCAGGCAGAGATGAGCCTGATCACCGACCGTCGGGCCACCGAGTCCTGAACGGCTTAACCGGCAGCACCGGGTACCGCCCCGGGCTGCCGTCACACCGCACAACGCGCCTGGAGGAGAGCAGTCATGACCACGCACCGGCCTCGCATCGTGGACCTCAGCGAGACTCAGCCCAACCGCAGGCGCGGAGGCGACCTGCGCGCCCTGCTCACACCGACCGCCGTGGGCGCCACCAGCGGCTTCATGGGGCTGGCCATCGTCGGCCCGGGTGAGCGCATCGGCGAGCACTACCACCCGTACTCCGAGGAATTCGTGTACGTCGTGGAAGGACTCCTCGAAGTGGACCTGGACGGAGAGCCGCACGCGATGCGGCCCGACCAGGGGCTGCTGATCCCCCCGCACGTCCGCCACCGCTTCCGCAACGTGGGCGACGTGGAAGCGCGCATGGTCTTCCACCTCGGTCCGCTCGCCCCGCGCCCGGAGCTCGGGCACGTGGACACCGAACACACGGACGTAGCCGAGCGCGGAGCCCCGCCAGAACGAACGGAGGCTGCGTCATGACCCGTCGTGTGGCCGTCACCGGAGTCGGAGTCGTCGCACCCGGCGGCATCGGAGTCCCGGCGTTCTGGGACCTCCTCTCCAACGGACGTACAGCGACCCGAGGCATCACCCTGTTCGACCCGGCGGCCTTCCGCTCGCGCATCGCCGCCGAGTGCGACTTCGATCCTGCGGCCCACGGCCTCGACGCGGACCTGGTCGCACGATCGGACCGGTACGTCCAGTTCGCCCTGGTTGCCGCCCGGGAGGCGCTGAGCGACGCCGGACTCGACCCCGAGAAGGAGGACCCCTGGCGCATCGGGGTGTCCCTCGGCACCGCGGTCGGGGGCACCACCCGCCTCGAGCACGACTACGTCGCCGTCAGCGGGAGCGGCAAGCGCTGGGACGTCGACCACCGGCCGGCGGGCGCCCACCTGGAGCGGGCCTTCTCGCCCAGCACCCTCGCCTCGGCCGTGGCCGAGGAGGTCGGCGCCCACGGGCCCGTACAGACCGTCTCCACGGGCTGCACCTCGGGCCTCGACGCGATCGGGTACGCCTTCCACTCCATCGAGGAAGGCCGGGTCGACGTGTGCATCGCCGGTGCGTCGGACACCCCCATCACCCCCATCACGGTGGCGTGCTTCGACGCGATCAAGGCGACCTCGGCGAACAACGACGACCCGGAGCACGCTTCCCGGCCGTTCGACGCCCGCCGGGACGGCTTCGTCATGGGCGAGGGCGGCGCCGTCCTCGTACTCGAGGAGCTCGAACACGCCCGTGCCCGCGGGGCGACCGTCTACTGCGAGATATCGGGCTACGCCACCTTCGGCAACGCCTACCACATGACCGGTCTGACCGGCGAAGGCCTCGAGATGGCCGAGGCCATCAACACCGCCCTCGCGCACGGTCGGATCAACGCCTCGCAGGTCGACTACGTCAACGCGCACGGCTCGGGCACCAAGCAGAACGACCGGCACGAGACGGCAGCGGTGAAGCGGGCCCTGGGCGCACACGCGTACAAGGTGCCGATGAGCTCGATCAAGTCCATGGTCGGCCACTCGCTCGGCGCCATCGGCGCCATCGAGATCGCCGCGTGCGTACTGGCCATCGAGCACCAGACGGTTCCGCCGACGGCCAACTACGAGACCGCGGACCCCGAGTGCGACCTCGACTACGTGCCGCGCACCGCACGGCCCCTGAAGCTGCGCAGCGTGCTTTCGGTCGGCAGCGGGTTCGGCGGATTCCAGTCCGCCGTCGCTCTGACCCGAACAGGCGGGAGGACCCCATGAGTACCCGGTCACACCGGCGATCCGTCATTACGGGGATCGGTGTCGTCGCCCCCAACGGGACCGGCGCCGGTGCCTTCTGGAAACAGACGCAGGAAGGCGTCAGCGTCCTCGACCTGGTCTCCCGCGAGGGCTGCGAGAACCTGCCGCTGCGCGTCGCGGGCGAAGTCAGGGACTTCGACCCGGTCGCGTTCATCGAGGAGCGTTACCTCGTCCAGACCGACCGCTTCACGCACTACGCGATGGCGGCCGCCGATCTGGCCCTGGACGACGCACGGCTCGGCCGCGCCGACTACGAGAGCGCCCCGTTCAGCGTGGGCGTGGTGACCGCCGCAGGGTCAGGCGGCGGCGAGTTCGGCCAGCGTGAACTGCAGCGGCTGTGGGGGCAGGGCTCCCGCTACGTCGGCCCGTACCAGTCCATCGCCTGGTTCTACGCCGCCAGCACCGGTCAGATATCGATCCGCGGCGGCTTCAAGGGGCCGTGCGCCGTCGTGGCCAGCGACGAGGCCGGTGGCCTGGACGCGCTCATGCACGCAGCACGCTCCATCCGGCGCGGCACCGACGCCGTCGTCGTCGGCGCGGCCGAAGCGCCCCTGGCGCCGTACTCGGTCGTCTGCCAGCTCGGCTACGAGGACCTCAGCACCTGCGACGAACCGACCCGCGCCTACCGCCCGTTCACCTCGGACGCCTGCGGATTCGTGCCGGCCGAGGGCGGCGCGATGCTGGTCGTCGAGGAGGAGACGGCGGCCCTCGGCCGCGGTGCCCGGATCCGTGCCGAACTGGCCGGCCACGCCGCCACCTTCACCGGGGCGTCCCGGTGGGAACAGTCCCGCGAGGGACTGGCGCACGCCATCGAAGGGGCGCTCGAGGAGGCCGGCTGCGCGCCGGAGGAGATCGACGTCGTCTTCGCGGACGCGCTCGGTGTGCCCTCGGCCGACCGCGCCGAGGCACTGGCCATCGCCGACGCGCTGGGCCCGCACGGTCGGCGCGTACCGGTGACGGCACCCAAGACCGGCATCGGCCGCGCCTACTGCGGAGCACCCGTGCTGGACACGTCTGCCGCGGTACTCGCGATGGAACACGGTCTGATCCCGCCGACGCCCAACGTCTTCGAGGTGTGCCACGACCTCGACGTGGTCATCGGCCGTGCGCGCCCCGCGGAACTGCGGACGGCGCTGGTACTGAGCCGAGGGCTCATGGGCTCGAACGCGGCGCTCGTGCTGCGCCACTGCACCGACACCCCTCAGTGAGAAGGAGTCCCGCATGACCACTCAACTGACCTACGAGGAACTGGCCGCGCTCATGAAGAACGGCGCGGGTCTCACGGTCGACCCGCTGGCGATGGAGAGCCGTCCCGGCTCGGCCTTCGACGAGTACGGCCTGGACTCGCTCGGCCTGCTCGGCATCGTGGCCGTGCTCGAGAACCGGTTCGGCCGCCCGCTGCCGGCCGACGCCGACCGCTGCAAGACCCCCGGCGAGTTCCTCGACCTCGTCAACAACACCCTCGTGACAGGAGCCTGAAGTGTCCGGACACACGGAGAACGAGATCACCATCGCTGCCCCCCTCGACCTCGTCTGGGACATGACGAACGACCTCGAGCACTGGCCGCAGCTGTTCAGCGAGTACGCGTCCGTCGAGGTGATCGAGCGGAAGGGCCAGACGACGAGGTTCCGGCTCACCATGCACCCGGACGACAACGGCAAGGTCTGGAGCTGGGTCTCGGAGCGCACCACCGACCGGCCGGGGCGCACCGTGAACGCCCGCCGTGTCGAGCCCGGCCCGTTCCAGCACATGGACATCCGGTGGGAGTACTCGGAGGTCCCCGGTGGCACGAGGATGCACTGGCGCCAGGACTTCGCGATGCGTCCGGACGCACCGGTCGACGACGCGTGGATGACGGACAACATCAACCGCAACTCCCGCGTCCAGCTGGAACTCATCCGCGACAAGATCGAACAGCGTGACCGGGAGCGCCGCTCCGCCTCGGTCCCGGCCAACTGACGCCGTGCCCGTCCACGGCCGGCCCGCGACACCGGGTCCGGCCGTCCCGGGTACCCAGAAAGGCAGCCCGATGCACCACGCTCTGATCGTCGCCCGGATGGCGCCCGAGTCCGCCCCGGACATCGCCGAGTTGTTCGCCGAATCCGACAACACCGAGCTTCCCCACCTCGTCGGCGTCAACAGGCGCACCCTGTTCCAGTTCGGCGACGTGTACCTGCACCTGATCGAATCCGACCGGCCCCCCGGCCCGGAGATCGCCAAGGTGACGCAGCACCCCGAGTTCAAGGCCATCAGCGACCGGCTCACCGCCTTCGTGAGCCCCTACGACCCGCAGACCTGGCGCGGTCCGAAGGACGCGATGGCCCAGCAGTTCTACCGGTGGCAGCGCGAAGGCGTCTGACGCGACCGAGGACCGCCCCGGGTCCGGCACCTAGGTGCCGGACCCGGGGCGGTCTCCGTGTACCGCGGTCCGTCGTGGATGTCAGTCCGGTACGACGCACTCGAACGCGTGGAGATACGCGTTGACCGGGCGGACCTCGCCGACCCGGAGGCCGGCCTCGGACATCCGGCCGAGCAGGCTCTCCCTCGTGTGCTTCGCGCCGCCGACGTTGAGGAGGAGCAGCAGGTCCATGGCCGTGGTGAACCGCATCGAAGGCGTGTCGTCGACCAGGTTCTCGATGATCACCACGCGGGCGCCCGGACGGGCCGTTTCGACCACGTTGCGCAGGGTCCTGCGGGTGCTCTCGTCGTCCCACTCGAGGATGTTCTTGATGATGTAGAGATCCGCCTCGACCGGGATGTCCTCCCGGCAGTCCCCGGGCACGATCGACACGCGCGACGCCAGTGAGCCGCCGTCGCGGAGCCGGGGGTCCGCCTTCGCGACGACACCGGGCAGGTCCAGGAGCGTTCCGTGGACCGTGGGGTGCTTCTCCAACAGGCTCGCGAGCACATGCCCCTGGCCGCCGCCGATGTCGACCACCGAGGACACCCCGGTGAGGTCGAGGAGCTCGGCGACATCCCGCGCCGACTGCATGCTGGACGTGGTCATGGCGCGGTTGAACACATGGGCGGACTCGCCCGCGTCCTGGTGGAGATAGTCGAAGAAGCCCTTGCCGAACGTCTCAGGGAAGACGCTGGTCCCGGAGCGCACGGCGTCGTCGAGCCGCGGCCAGACCTCCCACGTCCAGGGCTCCGTGCACCACAGCGAGATGTACCGCAGGCTGTTCGGATCGTCCTCGCGCAGCAGCCGGGACATCTCCGTGTGGACGAACCTGCCGTCCCCGTTCTCACCGAAGATGCCGTAGCAGCACAGCGCGCGCAGCAGCCGCTGCAGCGGTACGGGCTCGGTGTGCACGGCCTGGGCGAGCTCCGCCGCCGAGGCGGGCGTGTCTCCCAGCGCGTCGGCGACGCCCAGCCGGGCCGCCGCCCGGACGGCTGCGGCGCAGGCCGCCCCGAACGCCAGCTCCCGCAGCCGCATGGCCGGCGGCGGGGCCGGAGCGGCGGTGGGGGCCAAGGGCGCGGCGATGGTGGACGCCACAGGGGTGGTGTCGGGGGTGGGACTCACGGTGGTCATACCGTCTCGTTCCTCCTTGTACGGCGGTGGTCCATTACTCGGCACACATTCCGGCCGGTACGGACGTCCCGCACCGGTTGCTGGTGAAGGTGTTGCCCTTGCCCGTGGTGTCCCTGTTGGCCAGGTCGGCGGGCTTGTTGCCCCGCACGAGATTGCCCGTGATGGCGTTGTCCGTGTTGAGGGCGCCCACGAAACTCTTGAACAGCAGGATCCCGCCGGAGAGCGGGGTGGCCCCCACGTTGTTCCGGATGTCGTTGCCCCGTACGACCGTGGCCTCGCTGCCGGTGAGGACGATGCCGGACCCCTGGATGGCCGACAGCCGCGGGGTCGCCGCGCAGAACTTGTTGTTCTTGAGGATCCGGTTGCCGCTGACGGTCATCGCGCCGGCCGCGGGCTTGGACTCGTCGCCCACGACGAAGACCCCGCTGCAGTTGCCGCTGATGAGGTTGCCGTCGATCAAGAGGTTCCTGACCCGCCGGGCGGTGACGCCGATGCGGTTCCCGCGCAGGGTGTTGTTCTGGATCTCGGTCCCACGGGTGTCGGTGGCGCCGCCCTCCTCGCTGACCGAGTTCGCGATGAAGATCCCCGCGTCACCGTTGGCGGTGGCGGTGTTGCGCCGGAAGTCCCCACGCGTCGAACGCTCCTGGGCGACGCCCCAGGTGCCGTTGTTCCTGGCGGTCACCCGGTGGACGGCCAGTCCGTCGGTCCAGGAGGCCCAGATGCCGCTCTTCTTGAAGCCGGAGACGGTCAGGGACCGGATGTGGACGTCCTCGACGATCCGGGTCCTGGTGCCCACGACGCAGATGCCGTTGCCGCCCGCCGCGCACGTGTTGGCGGCCTTGGTCTTCTTGGTCGCCTTCGCCGGCATGATGACGGTCCGGCCACCTGTGCCGCGCAGCGTCAGTCCCGGCTTCGTGATCAGGACGCTCTCGCGATAGGTACCGGGCAGGACGACGACGGTGCCGCCGGGTCCTGCGGCGTTCACCGCCTTCTGGATCGAACCGCCTGGCCGGACCACGTGCTCGCGCGGTGCGGCTGCCGAGGACGGAACCACTGCCGCGCCCATCGCCGTAGCCGTGATGACAGTGACGCCTACCAGGCATTTGATGTGTCTTTTCCTCATGAGCCGAAGCTATGGGCGATGACCGCCCGCTGCCACGCAAGGTGAGCGTATGGATACATGGCGTGCCTGAATGGCTTACTCGTTCCGCTGCCCGCCGGTGCCCGGCGCATGACGCCGGGCTCTGCCGCGCCCTGTCCCGGGCCGTCGGCGGTGGCTAGGCTTTGGCCGGACGACGAGCGGGAGGAGAAGCCGTGACGGAGAGCACCACCGGCCGCCAGCAGTTCGCCAGCTGGGACAAGCCGGAGCTCGACCTCAGTGACGCGGACTGGCGGTCGGGCAGCCAGGGTGCGGGTGATGTCCAGATCGCCTTCGTGGAGGGATTCGTGGCGATGCGCAACGCCGGCAAACCCGGCAGCCCTTCGCTGATCTTCACCCCGGCCGAGTGGCGGGCCTTCGTGATCAACGCGCGGGACGGCGAATTCGACCTCGTGTGAGCCGTGCCCCGGCGTCCGTGCGGGTGCCGTCACCACGAGCGGCACCGCACAGGAGAGCCGTAACGTTGCCCCCATGACCGGCGAGCGCGATCTGCGAAAACTGCTGCACGGCATGCGACCGGAGCTGAATCCCGGCCGTTACGTCTTCACGACGGTGCCGGACGGTGAGGTGCCCGGCGGTGTGACCCCGGTGGTCGCCGTCACCGAGCGCGAGGGGCTGACCCTGGTGGTACCCGAGGCGCAGGCGCTGGAGTCCGGACTGGCCCACGACTTCGTCGCGGGCTGGATCACGCTCCGGGTGCACTCCTCCCTGGACGCCGTCGGCCTGACCGCGGCGGTCTCGCTGGCCCTCACCGACGCGGGGGTGAGCTGCAACGTGGTCGCGGGATTCCACCACGACCACCTGTTCGTTCCGTACGCGCGTGCGACCGAAGCCGTCGAGCTGCTGGAAGCGCTGGCCGCGGAGTCCGCTTAGGGAGTGCCCGGCTCCGCAACGTGAGCCGGGACACGTAACATGGCTGCATGTCCTTCCTCCGCCGCCGTAGCGCCGCCACACCCGCGGGCCCGGACTTCGACGTCCTGGCCATGGATCCGGGGGACTGGCCCGGCAACCTCGGCGCCGGTCTGCTCCCCGCTCCCGACGGGAGCTGTCAGGGCGTCTTTCTGCGCTACGACCTGTTCGGCGGCCGCGGCCCGGCGATGATCATCGGCAATCTGCCGGAGGGGTCGCCCGCCCGCGAGACCGAGGAGGGCCAGGTCCCGTTCGAGGTCGCCCAGCTCCTCCTCGCGCTCGAGAACGACGAGCCGGTCGAGGTGACCGGCACCGAGGACGTCCCCGTCATGCAGGGGGACGGCCTTCTGATCGTGCGCAGGGTCAAGCTCTCGGAGAGCCGTATCTCCTGCGTTCAGTTCGACCGGAGCGACGGCGTGCTGGTCACCATCGCCAGCTGGGACCGGCCGATCACGGACGACCTGTACGCGCTGCTGAAGCCATTGCCAGCGGAGCTCTTCCAGCAGGGCTGAAACGTCCCTGCGCGGTCAGCAGCTGCGTCACCCGTGCCGCCGACGTACCGAACCCCGTGGGGCCACTGAGATGCCACGGGGCACCGGTGCCCCGCCGTAGATCCTCCTCCCGGTAACGCCGGCAGTCGCGGTGCCAGATCAGGATCCCCGCCATCCAGTGCTGGAGCTCCACGACATAGCCCGCGAGGACCTCCCGCGCCTCCGCGTCCAGTCCGAAGTCGTCGTACAGCACGGGGAGTTCGCGTTCGGCGATGTGTTGGAACTGGCGCATCCGCGAATTCATCAGATCGTCCACGATCGACACGGCCGTCGGATAGTCCACCCCGAAGAAGTTCTGCACGACCAGGACACCGTTGTGCACCTCGCCCTCGTACTCGATCTCCTTCTGGTACGAGAACAGGTCGTTGACGAGGCAGGCGTAGTCCGACGCCGCGTTCTCCAGGGAGCGCAGGGGACCACTGCGGTAGACAGCGTCCGGCACCTTCCTGCCGTGACCCAGCCGGCACAGGCTCATCGTCAGATCCGAGCCGAACGTCGCCCTGCGCATCTCGACGTAGTCCACCGGGTCCGGGATCCGGTTCTGCGCCTGGTTCGCCAGCTCCCACAGCCAGCTCGCCGTCATCGACTCGACCGCGTCACGGAACGTACGGCGCCCGCTCGCGTCCATCGGCTCGACGGTCCGCCGCCAGAGGTCGGCCAGCCCCCGCTCCAGGGCGTTGACCGGCTCGGGCACGGACGTCCCGTCCAAGGGCATGAAGAGGGACAGCCGCTCGTTGGCCAGCCGGGCCCCGGCAAGGTCACGCGTCCGGCCGTGCACCACGGGGAACCAGTCGTCGCCGTACGTTCCCCAGGTCAGCCACTGCGATGACAGGTCGAGCTCGTCGGGCGTGGCGTCGGGGTGCAGGCCCGCGGCGCAGAGCGGCAGATCGGCCGCGACAAGCCGTTCCTCGTCCCAGATGTGCGAACCCGGCACACCCGGCTGAGCCTCCAGAAGCCCCATCCGGCGCGACCAGTCCACGATCCGTACCCGGGCCCCGTCCAGGTGCGGACTCAGCGTCGTGGTGAACGGCATGTCGAAGTCGGGCAGCAGGGACGGGCCGACGTGCTGGTACGGCACATGGGTGTGGCCGCGCAGACGGGCCGACTCCGAACGGGGCGTGAAGCGGATGGAGGCGGCCGCCATTCCGAAACCGGGCACAGCGCCGTCCGTGCCACCGCCGTTCATGTAGCGGCTGGAGCGCATGTGCCACTCGTGGCCGCCCGACTGCCAGTCCTGAAGCCCCTTGACGTACGCGAGCACGGCGACCGTCTCCTCGGGTGTGAGCCCCCTCTCCGCGCAGAGGGGCCCGAGTTCGGTGAGGGCCGTGTTCTCGAACTGCTGGAGCCGCGAGGTCAGCAGATCGTTGACGGCCTCGGCCGCCTCCTGGGTCGAGCAGCCCAGGAACGTCTCCAGGACGAGCACACCGTTGCTGTTCTCGCCCTCGTCCTCGACCTCACGCTGGTACGAGAACAGGTCGTTGCGCAGGTGGACCCCGTCGGAGAAGGCGTCCCGCAGCACCCGCAGTGCCCGCGCATCGGCCACCGACGCCGGAACCTCGGCATTCGCCGCGTACTCCACCAGCCCCGCCGACCAGGGTGCGCCGCCCACCTTGCGCCGCATCTCGATGTACTCGACGGGGTTCGCGATCCGGCCCTCGTTGATGTTCGCGAGCTCCCACAGGGACTCGTTGAGCAGATTCTCCGTAGCCTCGGCGAACCTGGCCCGCCAGGCGTCGGACATGGCCGGCACGGTCCTGACCCAGAGGTCGGCCAGACCCGCCTCGACCGGGTTCGCTGGCTCGGGCGTCGCCGCCCCCCGCTCCATCGGCATGAAGGCGGGCAGCCGGTCCAGATACCGCTTCCCGCCCTCACGGTCCGGAGTGCGCTTGAACAGTTCCAGGAAGTGGTCGTCGAAGAAGAAGACCCACACATACCAGTCGGTGACCAGGGAGAGGGCCTCGGACGAGCAGTCGGGGTGGGTGTACGCGCACAGCAGCGCGTAGTCATGGGACTCGAGGTCCTTCTCCTCCCAGATGCCGGACCCCTCGAGCATCCCCATTCCGCGCGCCCACTCCCGGGTATGGCTCCTGGCCGCCTCCACATGAGGGTTGAGACGCGCCGGATACGGCACGTAGAAGTCCGGAAGGGAGAAGGGCTGTGCCATGTGTGCGTCGGCCTTTCGAGAACTCCGCCCGGTCCGCTCGGACCGGTCCTGTCGGCGGCAGCACTACCCCTCGGCCATCCGGGGCACGCACAGTCCGAAATAGTCACACAAGCTCAATACCCGTGGCCCACTGTGCTCTTGACTCACCAACACCTCACGTCACAGAGTGTCCGCCGACGGCGGAACGCTGAGATCACCTCGGGAACGCCTCCGGTAGGCCCGGCCCAGGAAGGGTTGTCATGACGTCCAAACAGAGGACCAGGCTCGCACTCGCACTGACCACCGCGGGAGCGCTGAGCGTCGCGCTCCTCGCCCCCGCGACGCAGGCCGGCGCGGACGCGGTACGGCCGGAATGCCCGCGCAGCCTCAACTGCGACTGGGTACCGGCGGCCTACCAGCAGACCGGCGATCCGGCCGACAAGGACACGTACGGCAATTACGACACGGCGGACCGGCCGCACAGCAACCCGGTCAAGTTCATCGTCCTGCACGACACCGAGGTGGACTACGACACCACCCTGAAGATCTTCCAGAACCCGCTCAACCAGACCTCCGCCCACTACGTGGTGCGCTCGGCCGACGGCCACGTCACCCAGATGGTGAAGAACAAGGACGTCGCCTGGCAGGCGGGCAACTGGTACCTCAACACCCATTCCATCGGGATCGAGCAGGAGGGTGTCGCTGCCGAGGGCGCCAAGTGGTACACCCCGGAGATGTACCGGTCCACGGCCCGGCTCGTGCGTCACCTGGCAGCGAAGTACGACATCCCCCTCGACCGGCAGCACATCCTCGGCCACGACGGCGTGCCGCCGACCGGCGCGGCCGGTACGAGGAACATGCACTGGGACCCGGGCCCGTACTGGGACTGGAACCGCTTCATGGCCCTGCTCGGCAGACCCGCCGTGCCCAGTGCACCCAAGGACAGCGAACTGGTCACGGTCAGCCCCGACTTCGCCAGGAACGAGCAGGCGTTCCGCGACTGTGAGAAGGGCGTCGACCTGCCGTTGCAGGGGAGCAGCGCGGTCCCGCTGCACACCGGGCCCTCCGACGACGCCCCGCTCTTCTCCGACCCGGGGCTGCACCCGGACGGTTCGGCGGGCACCAACTGCGCAGCCGACTGGGGCAGCAAGATCAGCGCCACCCAGCAGGCCGTCGTCGCGGAACGGGCCCGGGGCTGGACGGCGATCTGGTGGTACGGCCAGAAGGCGTGGTTCCGCACTCCCGGCGGTACCCGGGTCACCGTTCCCACGTCCGGCCTCGTCGTCAGGCCGAAGGCGGGCAGGACCGAGGTGCCGGTGTACGGAGTGGCGTACCCGGAAAAGGGGGAGTACCCCTCGGACTTCGTGAAGCCGACGGTGGGCACACCCCTCGTGTACACGATCAAGGCGGGGCAGGCGTTCCCCGGCGGAGGTGAGGCGCCCACCGGCTACTACTACGCGCCGACGATCGACGCGTCGAAGCCGTACGACCACACCTACTTCACCGGCGCACAAAAGTACCTGACGGTGCAGATCGGGCACCGGATCGCGTTCGTGAAGGCGTCCGACGTGGATGTGGAACGGGTGCGCTGAGAACAACCGGTCAACATGCTGCGGGACCGGCGTGTCGGCACCGGTCCCGCAGCACTCGTCCCCCGTCGGTCAGGTTCTCCGGCCCGGCGCGCTCAGCGAGTGCCCACTGCGGCGCGCACGGCGCGCCGCGCCATGGCGCAGTCGTCGTGCAACCTGCGCAGCAGCAGACGCTGTTCCTCGCCCGAGGAGAGCGCGCCCTGCCGGGCCTGGCCGCCACCCGACGGCGCCCCTTCGCGCATCGCACGCTGGACGGCGGTCTCGTACGTCCGGATCTCCCGGGTCAGTACGAGCATGAGGTTCACCAGGAACGCATCACGTGCCGCGGCACCCGGCGCCTGCGCCAGCTGGCTGATCTGGCGGCGCGCCGCCGGTGCGTCACCGAGTACGGTCCAGAGCGTCGCCAGGTCGTAGCCCGGCAGGTACCAGCCGGCGTGCTCCCAGTCGACCAGCACCGGGCCGGTGGGCGGCAGCAGGATGTTGGAGAGCAGCGCGTCACCGTGACAGAACTGGCCCATGCCCCCCCGGCCGCTCGCGTGGGCCAGACCGTGCAACAACTTCTGCAGGTCACCCAGATCACGGTCGGTGAAGAGCCCCAACTCGTGATACCTGGCGATGCGTGAGGCGTAGTCCAGCGGTGCGTCGAACAGGCCCGCCGGAGGTCGCCAGGCATTGATCCTGCTGACCGCTCCGAGGGCCGCCCGCACATCCGCCCGGGGCGGTGCCTCCGCGGGGTGCCTCGTCAGCGCCGCGACCCGGCCGGGCATCCGCTCGATCACCAGCGTGCAGTTCTCGGGGTCGGCTGCGATGAGTCGGGGGACCCGAACCGGTGGACGATGCCTGACGAAGGCGCGGTACGCAGCTATTTCGTGCCGGAACCGCTCGGTCCACACGGGGGAGTGGTCCAGTAAGCACTTGGCCACCGCGGTCGCACGGCCGGTGGTGCCGACGATGAGCACCGAGCGCCCACTGCGACGCAGCACCTGGACCGGATTGAACTCCGGACAGATGCGGTGCACCGAGGCGATGGCCATCCTCAGCTGCGCACCCTGAGGGCCGGACAAGTCGAGTCGCCCGCTGAGGGGTTGGGCGCCGGTGCCCGCCGCCCGCCGGGTCCGACCCATGCCGGACGCCGGCGAGGCGGCGTTGGGGTCGAGAAAGGGCCCGCCGCCCGCACCCATGGGGCGGAACGCGCGGGGTGGGGCGGACACGGAGGACGATGCTGTGTACATGGGCGAGACAGATCCCTTCGTGCGCCGACAAGTTACGTGCGCCGCCCCGGCCGACGGCCGTTCGGCACCCTGGGGAGTCCCGAGGGCTGCCGGGCGGGGTGGCGCACTCCTACCTGACACCGGGTCATGGGTAGTGGACCATCTGGCGCACCCTGGCGAAGCCTGGCGAATAGTCACTCAGCATCTGACAGCGGGTTAGTGTCAAGTCAGCCGAGAACCTGGGGGCTTGACGTGACCGGAGAACCCAACACCCGCCTTTCTGATCTGTTCGGCCTGGCCGGATGGTCCAAGGGGGAGCTAGCGAGAATGGTGAACCGGCAGGCGGCGGCCATGGGCCACCTCCAGCTGGCCACCGA
Organism: Streptomyces sp. NBC_00887; assembly: GCF_045207585.1. Lineage (NCBI taxonomy): Bacteria > Bacillati > Actinomycetota > Actinomycetes > Kitasatosporales > Streptomycetaceae > Streptomyces > Streptomyces sp. NBC_00887. The sequence continues at coordinate 532,072 of NZ_CP108788.1, read as the reverse complement.
CACCTCGCGGGTCAGGCGCTGGATCGACATGGGGGAGTCCCCCCGAGATCCCGTGCCCGAAGTGCTGGCAGCTCTGTTCACCGAGCGGCTCGGCCGTGTCGTGACCATCGAGGACCTCGGGTTCGGCCGACGCGGGCGTGTGGGGAAACGGCAGGACACCGGGACGGAGAAGAATCCCGACGGAATGCCGTGGGCGCCCGAACGGACGGCAGCGGTCCTCACCGAATTCACGGGAATGGACCTCATGCTCAACCGACGCGGCTTGGTGAGCGCGGGCGCCGCGCTCGCCGCTGGCTCAGCCATCACAGGCGCCATGCACGACTGGCTGCATTCCGACCCCGCCCCGGCGGCCAAGGCAGCCGGCCTCAACGACCCCATGTACGCCGACGCGGCCGGCTTCGACCGGTACGAGGCCGCCCCCATCGGATCCGAGGAGATCGAGGCCCTCGAGCGCTCGGTCGAGGTATTCCGTGCCTGGGACGCCTCACGCGGCGGAGGGCTTCAGCGCAAGGCCGTCGTGGGCCAGCTCAACGAGGTGGGAGGCATGCTCGCCTACCACCACCCCGACCATCTGCAGCGCCGGCTGTGGGGCGTCGCCGCCAACCTCGCAGTCCTCGCGGGCTGGATGTCCCACGACGTAGGCCTCGAACCCACCGCCCAGAAGTACTTCGTCATCGCCGCGCATGCGGCGCGCGAGGGGGGAGACCGGCCGAGGGCCGGCGAGGCCCTCTCTCGCGCGGCACGCCAGATGGTTCATCTGGGCCGTCCGGACGACGCCCTGGACCTGATGAAGCTCGCCAAGTCCGGTTCGGGGGAGGAGACTCTGCCCCGCACACAAGCGATGCTGCACACCATCGAGGCTTGGGCCCAGGCGTCCATGGGGCGCGGACAAGCCATGCGGCGCACGCTCGGCGAGGCCGAGGAGCTCTTCGTCTCGGACAAGGGCGACGTGCCGCCCCCGAGCTGGATGCAGATGTTCGACGAGGCGGACATGCACGGCATGCAGGCCCTGGCGTTCCGTACGCTCGCGGAGCACGATCCGGCTGTGGCCGGCACGGCCCAGCGCCACGCGAAGCAGGCGCTCGAGCTCCGTATAAACGGTCGTCAGCGGTCCAAGATCTTCGACTACATCTCGCTGGCGTCGGCCTGCTTCATCGCCGACGACCCCGAGCAGGCCGACCGGTACGCACGGCTCGCCCTGGTGTCGATGGGGGAGACCTCCTCCCACCGCACCTGGGACCGCCTGCGCGAGATGTACCGGCTCACCGGTCAGTTCGCGGGGTACGCCAAGATCGAGGACCTTCGCGAGGAGATCCAACTCGCCCTGCCGCAGAGCACGTTCACCCAGAAGCCGAGGGGCTCACAGATCTGATCCGGGGCGCCGTCGACCGGCGCAGTGCCGTCGTCCGGCCCAGTCGGAGCAGCGAATCAGCACATCCACGGGCGGTCGTGCCGTCCTGCGATTCCTCATGCCCCGACGCGGGCCACCAGCACACATGCGTCGTCGAGCCGTTCGGTTCCGCCGAACTCCTCGACGACAGTCCTTACGCAGTCCTGCGCCGTGCGGGCCTGCGCGAACCGCGGGGCCAGGCCCAGCAGCGCGTCCGGGCCGGCACTGCGGTCCCTCTGCCGTGTCAGCCCGTCGGTGTGCAGCATCAGCACATCGCCGGGAAGCAGGGTCACCTGGTCCTGCTCGTAGGAGACGGCGGACGCCGCGCCGAGCAGCACGCCGTCCGGCATCGGAAGAGGACGCCCCACTCCGTTGCGGAAGAGCAGCGGCGCGGGGTGACCTGCCTGCGCCCAGGCGAGCGTGCCTGTCGCAGGGTCGAACCGGCAGCACACGGCGCTGCCCAGAACGGGCTGGACCGAGGATTCGATCAGCTGGTTCAGATGGCCCATCACGGCGCCCGGCTCGATGCCGGCCATCGCCATGCCGCGCAGCGCGCCCAGCAGCATCGCCATGGCCGAGGTGGCGGGGATTCCGTGGCCCGTCAGGTCACCGACGGTGAGCAGTGTCCTGCCGTCGGGGAGCTGCAGCGCGTCGTACCAGTCGCCGCCGATCAGGTTGCTCGACTCCGACGGAAGATAGTGGGCGGCGGTGTCCAGGGCGCCGGAGCCCCGGCCGGGAGTGGCGAGTGATCCGCGCCAGGGGGGCAGCACGGCCTCCTGCAGTTCCACGGCCATCCGGTGCTCGGTCCGCGCGATCTGCTGTCCGCGCCGCAGCGAGTCCCGGGTCCGGCTCATGAGGTGCTGACTGCGCCGGAGCCTGCTGACATCGCGCAGGACCGCCCACATCGAGGCGGTGCAGCCGTCGGCGTCGAGAACGGGTTCGCCCATCATGTGAACCGTGCGCATCCGGCCGTCGGGCAGCAGGATCCGGAATTCGCCGTCTATCGGCCTGCCGTCGACCAGGCAGTCGGTGACCATCGACATCAGCAGGGGCTGGTCCTCGGCGAGGAGCAGGGACGGCAGCTCGTCCAGGGACAGCGGCTCCGTTTCCGGTGACCTGCCGAAGATCTGGTAGAGCTCGTCCGACCAGCTGACCTCGTCGGTGAGCAGATTCCATTCGGCGCTGCCCACCCTGCTGAGGAGCGAGCCGGGCCGCGGTACGTCCGTCGTGTCCCCGTCGGCCGCCCCGGCGGGTTCGTCGTCCGCCTCCGCCGGAATGCCGTCCTTGAGCTGTCCCAGGTGCTCACCGAGGTCGTCGAGCTGGTGGACGGCCAGATCGCAGAGCGCGCGCTGCCAGCGCACCTGGGGGTCGTCCTCCTCGATGACCGAGGTGTCCCGCCGCACGGCATCCACGTCTCCGCGCAGCCGTCGGGTCCGGCTGATCAACGCCTCGACGGCATCTCGCTCGGGCGGCTGGGGGGCGGGGCGGTCCGCGAACGTATGGGACGGCATCTCGTACTCCGATACAGGCATGGCACGGCCGGTTCATGGGGGTGGACCGAACACGACTGTTGCACAGGCTCGGGGAGCCCGTAAGGGATTTGGCAACACTCGATGCGTTGTTGCTTCCGGCATATGCCGTCGGCCGAGTGAGGTGAGGTCTCGCCGAACACCCTTGCCTTTACGCGGGTGTTGACGCAAGTCGTCGGGCGTGAGCGGCTGCGTGTACGCCCGCGTGCGGGGCTGTCGCGCGGCGCACCTCTGCGGGGATCAGGGCATATGCGTGCTCCGGGAGCCGTTGGATCAGTGATGCCGCTGCGGTCCGGGGTCCTGTCCGGCGCCCGGTCCGAGGAGGCGCCGCCGGTGGTGTCCGCGGCGATGGACAAGTGTGCGTCGGGCAGGTGTTCCGACGGGCGGATCGGTTCCCGGGAATGCGGGTGGCCCTGGCCGCGTTACCCGACCAGAACGAAAACGATACCCATTCCCATTACGGGGAGGGGGTCGGTGCTCTCGTCTGGAGGTGCCCATGGCACGCAGTGAGGTCAGGCCGGTCATCACCCTCCGGTCCACGGCCGGAACCGGCCACAGCTATGTGACACGCAAGAACCGCCGCAACAGCCCCGACCGGCTCGAGCTGCGCAAGTACGACCCGGCCGCGGGAGCGCACGTCCTCTTCCGTGAGGTTCGCTGACCGCTCACGCCGCCCGGCAGGACCCTTGTCCGTGAGGAAGGAACGCCCATGAAGTCCAGCATCCATCCCGTATCCCGTCCCGTGGTCTTCCGTGACATCGCCGCCGGAACGGCCTTCCTGACCCGCTCGACCGCGGATGCCGAGCGACGCGTCGAGTGGGAGGACGGCAACACGTATCCGGTCATCGACGTGGAGACCTCGTCGGCCAGTCATCCCTTCTACACCGGTACGCGCCAGGTGCTGGACGCGGCCGGTCGTATCGAACAGTTCCGGCGCCGCTTCGGCGCGGCCGGAGACGTCAAGGGCTGACATCGTCCCTGGTGAGCATGGTGTGGATCACATGTGCGGCTGCCGATTCCCGGGAACGGCCCTCGGTGGTTTATCGTTCATATATACGTGGGACCGAGCGGGCCGCGCCCGCGCGCGGCGACCGAGATTCGCACCCCGTACACAAGCCGCCCCGGCTGGATTCCCCCGATCCGGCCGGGGCTCCTTTTTGCTCCCGGGCTGCTGCGAGCGGTCCGCCGGCTGCCCACGGGTCGGGTTCACATCGTCTGGTTGAGGTCCGTCGCGTAGTGCTCGATGGCGGGCCGGTACCTCCGCACTCCGGGGCTGTCACTCGTCTCCGCGACGAGGCGCAACAGAATCTGCATGGCTTCGTGATGCTCGCCGGTGTTGAACAGTGCCATGGAGAGGAACGTCCGCAGCGCGCCGTCGTCCGGGAACTCCGACACACCGCGGCGCAGCGTCTCGACGGCCTGCCCGAACCTGCCCAGCACCCGGTAGGTGCTCCCGAGCCCGAGCAGCGCTCCCCGGCGGTCCTCCTCACGGAGGGCGTCGCCCTGGAGGCAGCGCTCGTAGTACGGGACGGCCTCGGCCTCGAGGCCGAGCACATCGTGGACCCAGGCGGTGTGATAGGCCACGTCCACGGCATCGGGATAGTCGGCGGTGAGGGAGAGCAGGCGTTCCCTGGCCTGTTCGGGGTGGCCCTGTTCACGCAGCCGCACGGCCTGCGCCAGCAGCTCGTTCTTGTCCGATGCGCTCATGTCCACATCGTCGCACCCGACTCCGGGTGTGGCTGTCAGGGTTGGGGGCATCCGTTCCGCCATGACTGTAGAGGCGAATCGTAGTGCACAACACCGAAGCTGGGGCCGTCTTGCGCTGCGCGTGTTGGTGCTGATCGCGGCATTTCTGAGCCTTGTGGCGTTCTCCGTCGTCCTGGCGAAGGTGACGCTGACCCCCTCGCCGGCGTCCGAGGGCATCGTCACCTCGAACCTGCAGCCGGGGCGGTCGCTGCGGCAGTACGCGCAGGACTACACCTTCCTGGCCGCGTGCAAACAGGCGGGAGGCAACCTTCTGCTCGGCGCGCCCTTCGGTGTCCTGCTGCCGATCCTGGTGCCGCGTCGGCTGCGCATGATCCGGATGATCCTGCTGACCGGGCTGGTCATGGCGGTCGTCGAACTCACGCAGGGGGCGCTCGTCGCCGGGCGGGCCTTCGACGTCGACGACGTGATCCTCAATACGAGCGGCGCTCTGCTCGGCTACGCGCTGGTGGGCCGGCGGATCAGCCGTCGCTACCACGCCCTTTCCGACGTGCCGCCCGTGGAGGACACTGCCAGGACGAAGCCTACGAGGAAGGCCGCGGACCGGACAGGGGCAAAGAGCAAGCCGGGCACCAAGAGCAAGGCCGGTGCCAGGACCGGTGCGGGCAACAAGGCCGGTATCAGGACGAAGGTCGGTGCCGGTGCCGGTGCCGGTGCCGGTGCGAAGAGGGGTATCAGGAACAGGTCCGGGTCCGCCAAGGCGGTTCCCGCCAAGGTCTCTTCCGGCCGGAGAGCGTCCGCGTCGGCCGCCCGCGGACGCGCCCTCATCGGCCGGATGTGGAGCCGTCGGCCGGGCCCGGGCGGGGGAGCGTCCGGAACCGGCCGACGTGGAAACTAGAGCGCCGGGTGGGCGTTCTTCATGAGCTCCTGGAACTGGGCGGAGAACCAGTGTCCGGAAACCGGGGCGTTGCCCAGCGCTCCGGACGGGTTGTTGCCGTTGCGTGCGTTACCGCCATAGGCCGGGTCGCACATCCCGTCGAATCCCTTGCCCTCGTCGTTCGGGATCGCCTTGCTGGAGCCGTCGGACTCACCCGGCGGCTTCATCCAGACGTACGCGTCGATCCCGGCTGCGGGGGCGGCCTTCGGCCGTTCGCCGAGACCGGCTCCGGCCTGGTTGCACCAGTTGCCCAGGTGGATGCGCCGGTCGTAACGGCCACCGTCCACGTAGGTGTCGACGCTGGTGGACGCACCCGGTCCGGTCGGCCGCTGCGTGCCGCCCCAGCCGTTGCGCGAGGTGTCGATCAGCATGCCGATGTCGGAGTTGAAGCCGACCGAGATGAGCTTTTGGCGGAAGGCCTGAGCGTAGGACTGCTCGTCTGTGTAGCGGTTCCAGTCGACCCACTTCGACTGACGCACGGACGTGCCGTTGACGGAGTCGCCGATGGAGAAGTTGTCCTCCTTCGTCGCGCCGTAGTTGGCCGTGTTGGTGATGAAGCCGTGTACGTCGTTGACGGTCGCGCCCTCGGTCGTCGCCGCCACCTTGAAGATGTCGGCGGTCGCGCCGAAGTTGTCGTCCCAGCCGATCCAGCCGTGGTGCCCCGCGTCGATGTAGTTGTAGACGTTGGGCACGTCACCGAGCTTGTTCAGCGCGTAGCCGACGCCCTTCTGGTAGTTGCCGTTGGCCTTCATCACGTCGCAGGCAGGGGTCGCGGTGGGGCGGCTGCCGGTATTGGTCACGAGGTTCGGCAGCGAGTCGATCTCGACCGTGGTGACGATGCGCAGCCCCGCGTACTTCGCGTCGCCGAGGATCGCCGCGATCGGGTCGATGTACTCCGTCTTGTAGCGGCCGATCTCCGTGGGGCCGAGCTCACCGTTGGAGGCGAGCGCCGAGCAGTCACGCCCGGGCAGGTTGTAGATGACGAGCTGGACGACGAGTTCGCCTGAGCCCTTCTGCGTCAGAGCCGCGTCCAGATGGTCGCGCAGGCCCATTCCGTCGTTGGCGCCCTCGATCGCGGCGATCCGGTCGAGCCAGACACCCGTGGGCTGGTTGGATACCCGGGTGCCACCCGGCTCCGCGGCGGCCTTCGCCGACCACTCCGGGTTCACATAGACCTTCGCGCCCTCGTACGGGTTGTTGACACGGCTGCCCGCCGGAGGATCGGTGGGCGGATCCGTGGGGTCCGGCGGGTCGGTCGGCTCCGTGGACCCGTTGCAGGTGACGCCGTTCAGCTTGAAGGTCGCGGGAACGGCACTGTTTCCGTTGCCCGTGGCGTTGAACCCGAAGGAGGTGGAGGCTCCGGAGGCGAGTGTGCCGTTGTAGGAGACGTTCTTGGCGGTGACGGCAGCGCCGCTCTGCGTCACGGTGGCGTTCCAGCCCTGGCTGACCTTCTCGCCGCCGGCGAAGGACCATTCGAGCTGCCAGGTGGAGATGGCGGCACCCGTGTTCGTCACGCTCACGGCGGCCGTGAGTCCGCCGTTCCACTGGTTCTGGATCTTGTAGTCGACGGTGCATCCCGCCGCCGCGGCAGCCGAGGCCCCGAAGGGTGCTGCCGCCGCTGCGGAGCCGGCGGCTGCGGCGACAAGTGCTCCCGCCGCTATGAGTGCTGTTCGTGATCGGCGCATGGTGGTGCGGCTCGTGCGGCTCATACGAATTCCGTTTCCTCAACTGTCGAGGGCGCGCAGATGATCGCGCAGCCCGATTCCGTACGGGGTGGGGGTACCGTCGTAGTCGCTGATCAAGGACGGGCCCGTGAAGCTGTCCCCGGGGTTCCGGGTCCATCCGAGCTGGGAGAGCCCGCGGTCGTCGAACCACTGCATGACCCCGCCGGCACAGCCGTGGGAGCAGGTGTTCTCGCCGATCTCGTCTGCGACGAGGGGGACATCGGCGGCGACCGGTGCGAGCGGGGAGTTCCAGCAGTCCTCGTTCGCACAGAGGTTGACTTGTAGACATGCCAGGCCTCGGCGAGATTGCCCGCCGGGTCCTGGGGCCGGTGCCGGAGCTGCCGTCCCGCCGGCAGGTCCGGGCCTGCTCGACCGCGGGAGCAGCGGTCGTGGCAGGGCTCGTTGAATAGATCGAACACCACGGTCGGATCGTCCTTGAGAGCCGAGGCGACCGAGGGCCAGAAGTCCGGTGTACAGCGGGAGTTGTGCATCGGCTTCCCGCAACTGGCGTGCGCGTCGGAGCAGTCCGCCGGGCTTCCGGTGTACTGCCCCCAGGTCCAGTGCGGTTCGACCGTGGTTGTCATGCCGTGCTCCCCGACCCGTCGGCCAGGTCCTTCACGGCGCTGATGGAGTTCTCGCCCGCACCTCGCGGGTCTATCGTGTCCAGGCCCAGCCGGCACTCCTCGTTCAAAGGGATTCGGACGGTGTTGGCGTTCCGGTCGGCGATCGCCTGTACGGAGGCGTCGTCGACCGGGCCGTCGTGGATGCCACGGCCCTGCGCGCCCATGAGTTCGCCGCCGGAGCGGTTGACGCCGAGGATGCGGCGGGTCGCGCCGTTCTCGTCGACGAGCTGATTGCCGGAGACCTTCGGTCGGGGCGGTTCCCCGGCAGGGGCGGGCGGTTCGGCCGGATCAGTGGGATCGGTCGGATCCGGGTCCGGATCCGCTGTGCAGAGCGTGCCGTTGAGCCCGAACGCACCGGGTGTGGACCCGGACCCCGCACCGGACGCCAGGAAGCCGGAGATGACCCTCGCGCCGTTCGCGAGTGCTCCGTTCCAGCCCTCGCTCGCCGTAGTGACGGCACTGCTCGCTGCACCCAGGTCGGTGAGCGTGACGGATCCCTGGAAGCCGCCGTCCCGCTGACTCACAGTGCTGTGTTCCACCGTGCATGCGGGGGCGGATCCGGAGGCCGTCACCATGGGTGCGGCAACCAGGCCGGCCGTGGCGAGCACTGCTCCGAGGAGCAGCCTGAACAGGTGCGATAGGTGCGGGGGGTGTCGCATGAGCGACTCCTTGCAGATCGGGCGCGCCCCCTACGGCACGTCGACTGATGGAACCGCTCCCACTGGTGTGGCTTGACGTTAGAGCGTCAAGTGGTGTCGGTCAACACACCTGTTCTCATCTCTTGCTATCGAATTAATTCGACTCTTCAAGTCTCTTGACTCTCTTTTTCCTCGTCCCCATGCTGGGAGCGCTCCCACTGGTTCAAGGCTTGTGTTCAACCCCGCTTGCCCCCCATGTCGCCGAGCCGCGAGGAGGAACCCGCGCATGCCATCGGGAAGCGCACGAAGAACATGGTTACGAAGAAGATCCGCCAGAACTGGAGTCGGATCCAGACGGTTGTGGACGGCATTCGTCGTCACACTCGCTCTTCCACTGGGCATGACCGCCGCTGCGAACACCCCGGCCCAGGCCGCGGCCGTCGAGTGCAGCGTCGACTACAAGGCCAATGACTGGGGATCCGGTTTCAGCGCCGAGCTCACCGTCACCAACCGGGGCTCCGCCGCGATCAACGGCTGGACCCTGAGTTACGCCTACACGGGAAACCAGCAGCTCACCAACGGCTGGAACGGCACCTGGTCCCAGTCCGGGAAGACCGTCACGGTCAAGAACGCCGCCTGGAACGGTGGCATCGCCGCCGGGGCCGCGGTCTCCACGGGCGCACAGTTCAGCTACAGCGGCACCAACGCCGCCCCGACCGCCTTCTCCGTCAACGGCACGGTCTGTGCGGGCGCCCACAAGGCACCGATCACCGTTCTCACCTCTCCGGCGGCGGGCGCCGTCTTCACCGCCGGCGATTCCGTACCACTGGCCGCCACCGCGGCGGCGGCGGACGGGGCGGGGATCAGCAAGGTCGAGTTCTACGACAACACGACGCTGTTGGGCACCGACACCACGTCCCCCTACACCTACAGCGCCGCAGGTCTGTCCGCGGGGAGCCATTCGGTCTACGCGAGGGCGTACGACAGTCTCGGAGCCTCGGCCGAGTCGACGCCTGCGGGCATCACTGTCCGCTCCGGTCCGGCAGTTGTTGCCACGCCTGCCCAACTGGGAGTCCAGCAGGGCAAGTCGGGGACGTTCAACGTCGCGCTCTCCACCGCGCCGACGTCTGCGGTCACTGTCGGGGTGGCCAGGACAGCAGGCAACTCCGGTCTCGCCGTCACCGCCGGCGCGAGCCTCAGCTTCACTCCGTCGAACTGGTCCACGGCCCAGAAGGTGACCGTTTCGGCCGACGCCTCCGGTACGGGAGCCGCGACGTTCACCGTGACAGCCCCCGGCCACAGCAAGGCCGAGGTCACCGTCACCCAGCTGGCCGCGGCGAAGGAGTACGACGCGCGCTTCCTCGAGCTGTACGGGAAGATCACCGACCCGGCGAACGGCTACTTCTCGCCGGAAGGTATTCCGTACCACTCCGTCGAGACTCTGATAGTCGAGGCCCCCGACCAGGGGCACGAGACGACATCGGAGGCCTACAGCTATCTGATCTGGCTGCAGGCGATGTACGGGAAGCTCACCGGGGACTGGACGAAGTTCAACGGTGCGTGGGCCACCATGGAGAAGTACATGATCCCCACCCACGCCGACCAGCCCACGAACTCCTTCTACAACGCCTCGAAGCCCGCCACCTACGCGCCCGAGCACGACACCCCGAACGAGTACCCGGCGGTACTCGACGGATCGGCGGCCTCCGGATCGGACCCGATCGCGGCCGAGCTGAAGAGCGCGTACGGCACCGACGACATCTACGGCATGCACTGGATCCAGGACGTCGACAACGTCTACGGATACGGCAACACGCCCGGAGGGAAGTGCTCGGCCGGTCCCACCGAGACCGGACCGTCGTACATCAACACCTTCCAGCGCGGACCGCAGGAGTCGGTATGGGAGACCGTCACCCACCCGACCTGCGACAACTTCACCTACGGCGGCGACAGCGGCTATCTGGACCTCTTCACCGGGGACGCCTCGTACGCCAAGCAGTGGAAGTTCACCAACGCTCCGGACGCGGACGCCCGTGCCGTGCAGGCCGCTTACTGGGCCGATGTCTGGGCCAAGGAGCAGGGCAAGGCGAGCGAGGTCGCGGCGACCGTCGGCAAGGCGGCGAAGATGGGTGACTATCTGCGCTACTCGATGTTCGACAAGTACTTCAAGAAGATCGGCAACTGCGTCGGTCCGACCGCCTGCCCGGCCGGAAGCGGCAAGGACAGCGCGCACTACCTGATGTCCTGGTACTACGCCTGGGGCGGTGCCACCGACACCTCGGCGGGCTGGTCCTGGCGCATCGGTTCCAGCCACGCCCACGGCGGATACCAGAACCCGATGGCCGCCTACGCCCTGAGTGCGTCGGCCGGCCTCAAGCCCAAGTCGGCTACGGGGCAGCAGGACTGGGCCAAGAGCCTGGACCGGCAGCTGGACTTCTATCAGTGGCTGCAGTCGGACGAGGGTGCCATCGCGGGCGGTGCGACCAACAGCTGGAAGGGCAGTTACGCCCAGCCGCCGGCCGGTACGCCGACCTTCTACGGCATGTACTACGACGAGAAGCCCGTCTACCACGACCCGCCGTCCAACCAGTGGTTCGGCTTCCAGGCGTGGTCGATGGAACGCGTCGCCGAGTACTACCACGAGTCGGGTGACGCCCAGGCCAAGGCCGTGCTCGACAAGTGGGTCGACTGGGCCCTGTCCGAGACGACCATCAACCCGGACGGCACCTACCTCATGCCGTCCACCCTCAAGTGGTCGGGCGCGCCCGACACCTGGAACGCGTCAAGTCCCGGTGCCAACGACAGACTTCACGTGACCGTCGCCGACTACACCAACGACGTCGGGGTGGCAGGGGCCTACGCCAGGACCCTTACCTACTACGCCGCCAAGTCCGGTGACACCGAGGCGAAGGCAACGGCCGAGGCACTGCTCGACGGCATGTGGGGGCACTACCAGGACGACGCAGGTGTGGCGGTGCCGGAGACCCGGGCCGACTACAACCGGTTCGACGACCCGGTGTACGTCCCCAGCGGCTGGACGGGCGCCATGCCCAACGGCGACACCGTCAACAACGACTCGACCTTCCTCTCCATCCGCTCCTTCTACGAGGACGACCCGAACTGGCCCAAGGTGCAGGCGTATCTGGACGGCGGAGCAGCGCCGGTCTTCACCTACCACCGGTTCTGGGCACAGGCCGACATCGCACTGGCTCTGGGGGCGTATGCCGACCTTCTGGAGTGAGTGACCCGGCGCCATGAGATCCCGGCGCCATGAGGTCCAGGCACCATGAGGTCCCGGTCGTCGGCCGTCCAGCCGACGGCCGGGATCACGCCCACCCGGGAAAGTGGCCCGTGTAGTTCTCGGCGAACTCCGCAGCCGCATGCGGCGAGTCCGCGATCCTGTGCAGCTGCGCGAGCTGGAGACGGGCCTCGAATGCGCTCTGTGCCGGATCGGTGTGGAGCGTCGTCGTCATGACGTACGAGAAGTGCTCGGCCCGCCACACGCGTCGCAGGCACGTCTCGGAGTAGGCGTCGAGCAGCTCGGAGGAGCCGGTCCGTTCCAGCTGGGCGAACGCACGGGCGAGGACCACGACATCGGCGGCGGCGAGGTTCAGCCCCTTCGCGCCGGTGGGCGGCACGATGTGCGCCGCGTCCCCGGCGAGGAACACCCGGCCGTGGCTCATGGGCTCGGTGACCTGACTGCGCATCGGCAGCACGGACTTGGCCGTGATCGGCCCCCGTTCCAGCTTCCGGCTGCCCGCCGAGGCCAGCCGGACGTCGAGCTCGTCCCAGATCCTGTCGTCGGACCAGGCGGCGGGGTCCTCCCCGTTCGGCACCTGGAGGTACAGTCGGCTCACGGCAGGCGAACGCATGCTGGCAAGGGCGAATCCACGCGATGAGTGCGCGTAGACCAACTCGTCGTACACCGGGGGAGCATCGGCCAGGATGCCCAGCCAGGAGTAGGGATAGGCCCGGGAGTACGACCGCAGTACGCCCTCGGGGACGGACCGACGGGTCACACCGTGGAAGCCGTCGCAGCCGACCACGTAGTCGCACTGCAGCGTCCGCTCGGTGCCCCCGTGCCGGTAGGCGATCACCGGCCGGTCCGCACCCGACACCGACACCGCCTCCGCCTCGAACAGCAGCGGTGGGCCCTCGGCGAGCTGCAGGGCGATCAGATCCTTGACGACCTCCGTCTGCGCGTACACCCACACGCGGCTGCCACCCGTCAGCGACGGGAAGTCCACGCGGTGGGACCGGCCGTCGAAGCGCAGCTCGATGCCGTCGTGCGCGATGCCCTCCCGGTCCAGACGCGCACCGGCCCCGCTCGCACGCAGGGCGTCGACGGCACTCTGCTCCAGGATCCCGGCCCGCTGACGCTGCTCGGCGTACGAGCGGTCACGGCTCTCCAGGACCACACAGTCGACGCCGTGCCCGTGCAGCAGCCTGGCCAGGAGCAGCCCCGCCGGGCCAGCCCCCACGATGCCGACACGGGTACGACGGGGGAGGGATGAGGCGGTGTCCACGGATGTCTTCCCTTCACGAACGGGTTCGGTGCCGCTCACGTACGAAGACTCGCCGCTGAGGAGGAGGACGACAAGAGTGGCGGTCGGCGCGGACCGCGCGCACCGCTGTCCGGTGGGGCGGCGGATCCGGCGGCACCCGTTCGGGCCCCGGCCGATTGCCGGGCAGGCGCCACGCGCCCAGCGTGGGAACGAGGCCGTGCGTGCCGACGCCGTACGGATCACCGGCCGAGGAGAAGCGACATGGCTGACGGACAGTGGAGCCCGGGGCGGACCGCGGGGCATCCGGAGGAATTCCTGCCCGTCCTGGACGTCAACGAGCCGACGCGCCAGCGCCGGCTCACCGTTCTGCTGCGACTTCTCCTGCTGATTCCGCACTTCATCGTGCTGTTCTTCCTGCACGTCGCCGCCGTGCTCACCGTGATCGTCGGCTGGTTCGCCGCCCTGGTCCTGGGACGGCTGCCGGAGCCGGTCTTCCGCTTCCTCGCCGGATATCTCGGCTACCGCATGCGGGTGGCCGCATCCGAGATGCTGCTGATCGACCGGTACCCGCCGTTCGCCCTCACCCCGCCGCCCGACTACCCCGTGCAGATCGAGGTCCGGCCCACCGACCTGAACCGCCTCGCTGTGTTCTTCCGGCTGCTCCTGATGATCCCGGCAGCCGTCGTCCAGAGCCTCGCCATGTCCGGCTGGTGGATGCTGTCGTTCGTCTGGTGGCTGATCACGCTGATCCTGGGCCGGATGCCGCGGCCCCTCATGGAAGCGACAGCGGCGACCCTGCGCTTTCAGATGCGCTTCATCGCCTACGCGCTGATGCTCACCCCCGCCTACCCCAAGGGACTCTTCGGCGACGAGGACCTCTCCGTCGGCCAGCGGTACGCTCGCACGCTCACCAGGCCGCTGATCATGAGCGGGGCGGGGAAGGCCCTGGTGGTGCTCTTCCTCGTCCTCGGGATCATCGGCGGCATCACGGCATCGTTGACCACGCCGGAGGACGGCGACAGCGGCGACTACGGCATGCACCGCCAGCAGGCCGCGCGAGACGGCATCCTCCTGGTGTGACCGCGGCATGACTCGACCGCCCGTACAGGAATTGGCGTAGTCGTGGAGCCGGGTGGACTGAAAGCGCCGGGCCGGGTCACACGGAAGGGATGACGTCCACAGGCGTAAGGACAGACAGTGCCGGAGAACCCGACGGCAGGAGCGCCCGCCGCCCCGCCCGTAGGCGTGGGTGCCTGACAGCAGTCGGCCTGTGTGCCGCAGCGGTCGTCCTGCTGCTCCTCGGCACCCGGCTCAGCCTGCTGCCGGGGCTCGGCGACGTATTCGGCGAGGAGACCACGGACCGTTCGGGCCCCGCGGTCCTCAAGTCGATCCAGGACATGAGCGCGTACGAGGCGGCCTCCGGCAACTTCCAGGTCGTCGTCGACCTGGAGAAGGACGCCAAGTTCCTGCCCGACGCCATACGTGGAACCCGGACCCTCTACGTGGGCGCGGGCACCGTGGGCGCCTTCGTGGACCTCGGCAAGGTCACGGAGAACGGCGTCGTCGTGAACGAGGACCGCACCACGGCCGAACTCCGGCTGCCGCACGCCGTGCTGGGCAAGCCCGCACTGGATCCGGACCGCTCCTACGCCGTGTCCAAACAGCGCGGACTCCTCGACCGGCTCGGTGACTTCTTCTCCGACAACCCCGGAAGCGAGCAGGCGGTGAACAAGCTGGCCGCCAAGCACATCGGCGCGGCGGCCAAGGAGAGCGGGCTCACCCAGCGAGCGGAGAAGAACACCACCTCCATGCTCCAGGGGCTGCTCGGCTCACTCGGATTCGACACGGTCACCGTGCGCTACATCGACCCGCCGGCCTGAGTCGCCCCCTGATTCGTCCCCCCGCCCGCAGCCGCGAGAGCGGCTGCGGCATAATCAACAAACTGATCATTCACATTGTTGAGCAAGGAGAGTCGGGGAGATGTCCATGACTGCTGCCGAAACCACGGAGCGCTTCCGAACCGCCGTCGAGAAGAGTGATCTCGCGGCACTGGACGATCTGTTCACCGAGAACGTCCGCTTCTTCAGCCCGGTGAAGTTCACCCCCTTCGAGGGCAAGGCGATGGTCCTCGGACTCTTCGGCGTGCTCCTGCGCACGTTCGAGGACTTCCGCTACATCGGACAGTTCGAGGGCGAGGCGCTGACCAGCGCGGACGACGTCCAGGTCCCCTCGGAGATCCTGCTCTTCAAGGCGTCCGTGAGCGGCAAGGAGATTCACGGGATCGACCTGCTCCAGTTCGACGGGGAGGGCAGGATCCAGGAGTTCACCGTGATGGTCCGCCCGCTGTCCGCAGTCCAGTCCCTGAGCGCGGCGGTTCTCGCGGGACTTGTGGCGGACGGGCTCGTACCGGATCCGGCCGGCAGCTGAGGGACCGGGCCCCGGCACCGAATTCCGGTGTCCGGGGCCCCGGAGGCATGGCATGAGCAGGTTTGCCGGAACAGCAAGATCTCTTGCCCGACGTGCGTGCTGCGCCGAATGATCGTGACGCAGGACGACACCGGGATCCACAGGAGGACACATGCCGCAGCCCGCCCGCTCGCCCGAGCCCTCCAGGTCCGTTCCCGGGGCGGTCCATCGACTGGTGGACGTCCCCGGAGGCCGGATCCATCTGATCGAACAGGGCAACGGACCACTCGTCCTCCTGGTCCACGGCTTCCCGGAGACCGCGTACTCATGGCGCCACCAACTGCCGGCCATCGCCGCGGCGGGCTACCGCGCGGTCGCCATCGACGTACGCGGCCACGGGCGCTCGTCGGCCCCCGCGCCCGTGGACGCCTACCGGATGACGGCCCACGTCGGCGACAACGTCGGAGTCGTACACGCTCTGGGCGAGAGGACGGCAACGGTCATCGGCCACGACTGGGGCTCGCCCATCGCAGCGAACAGCGCACTGCTGCGCCCCGACGTGTGCACCGCGGCGGGGCTGCTCAGCGTCCCCTACGCCCCACGGGGCGGAGTGCGGCCCACCGAGGGTTTCGCCCGCATCGGTGGCGACGACGAGTTCTACGTCAGCTACTTCCAGGAGCCCGGCCGTGCCGAGGCGGAGATCGAGCCCGACGTACGGGGGTGGCTCGCCGGGTTCTACGCCGCACTCTCCGCGGACACCATGCCGCCGCCCGGCAGGGACAGCGTCTTCTTCGTGCCCCCGGGCGCACAACTGCGCGACCGCTTCCCGGCCGATCAGCTCCCGTCGTGGCTCACCGAGGCCGACCTCGACGTGTACAGCGGCGAATTCGAGAGGACCGGACTGACCGGGGCACTCAACCGCTACCGGAACGTCGACCGCGACTGGGAGGACCTTGCGGCCTGGGACGGAGCACGGCTCACCCAGCCCTCGCTCTTCATCGGTGGAGCCCTCGACGCCTCCACCACGTGGATGGCCGAGGCCATCGCGGAATACCCCACCACACTCCCCGGCCTGGTCTCCTCGCACATCCTGGACGGGTGCGGACACTGGATCCAGCAGGAACGCGCCACCGAGGTCAGCAACCGGCTGACGCAGTGGCTGGACACCGTCCACGCCTGACGGACGCCGGACCGGCCCGCCCGGCGGCTGCGGGACGCTTCAGCAGACCGGTCCGGGCGCCGCCGCAGTGGCCGTGAGCAGATCCCGTACGAGGTCGAAGTCGATGCGCTCCGGCTTACGGAAGCGAAGGCATCCCTTGCCCATGTCCTGACCCGCCAGCCGGGCTTCGAACGCCTCGCGGACATCGCCGCGCAGCAGGTAGAAGGAGATGTACTGCTTCTGGCTCGCGAAGGAGATCTCGAGGGTCCCGCTCCGTTCGTAGCCCGGCATGCCGTACGCCATCACTTCGGTGAACCCCGTGAGTTCGTCCCGGCACAGCTCGCGCAGCCGGGTCAGGGCCGCCCGGCGCTCCGGCTGGAGCTCGGCCAGGTACTGATCCACATCCACCGCGTCGCTCTGTGCCATACGGACATGCTAGATCCGTTCCGGCTCACCCCGCGGAGCAGGCGAGGCCGTCCCACTGGCTCCGGCCGCGTGTCGAAGTCCGGGCCCCGCAGACACACCGGCCATGGTGGTCATATGAACAGTGCAGGCATTCTCGCCGATGCGTTCGAGCGCATCCATGACACGGTGCACGCCGCGGTCGAAGGTCTCCCTCCCGACGACCTCAACGCCCGGCTGGACGAGGACGCGAATTCGATCGCCTGGCTCGTGTGGCACCTCACGCGCATCCAGGACGACCACGTCGCCGACGCCGCAGGGACCGAGCAGGTCTGGTTCTCCGAGGACTGGGCCTCCCGCTTCGAACTGCCCTTCGCCAAGGGGTCGACCGGGTACGGTCACAGCAGCGCGCAGGTGGCTTCCGTACAGGTGGCTTCGGCGGATCTGCTCCTCGGCTACTACGACGCCGTGCACGAGCAGACCCTGGCCTTCGTCCGCAGTCTCGACGACCGGGCCCTGGACCGCGTGGTGGACGAGTCCTGGTCGCCGCCGGTGACCCTCGGCGTGCGGCTGGTCAGCGTCGTCGCGGACGATCTGCAGCACGCAGGTCAGGCGGCGTTCGTGCGCGGCTCGCTGGAGCGCGGGTAGGGCCTTTCGTCAACTGCGGCCGCGGTGCGCGCGTAGCGCCCCGGACTGGTGCCGACGACGCGCTTGAAGTGCCGGGAGAAGTGGGACTGATCGTAGAAGCCCACCGACGTGGCCACGTCGGGCGAACGCATCCCTCCGAGCAGCAGGCGCCGGGCCAGGTCCACGCGGCGCCCTGTCAGGTACTGGTGCGGGGCCATGGCGAACTCCTTGCTGAACGCCCTCACCAGATGGGTGTGGTGGGCGTGCAGCAGCTCCGCCGCTTCCCGCAGCGTCACGCCCTCCACGAAGCGCGCATCGAGCAGATCGCGAAGCTCGTGCGCGACCCGGCGGTCGTGCGGTGACGGAGGAGCGCCGAGCTGTCCGCGCAGGTGCTGGGCCAGGCGTTCGGAGACGAGCGCGAGGCGGCTCTGCGCCTCCAGTTCGTCGCCGGGCCGTTCGAGCGTGAGGTGCAGCTGGTGGATGCGGCGCCGCAGCGACGGATCGTGCAGCACGGGGCGGTCCACGGCCCGGCCGATGAGGCCGGCTTCGATCTGCGCGGTGTTGAGGTAGAGGACGCGCTTGCGGAATCCTGCGGGGGTCGCGGCGCCACCGTTGTGCGGGATGTGCGGAGGCAGCAGCGTCACCACCGAGCTCCGTGCCCCGTGCTCGTGGCGCTCCAGGTCGTAGCGGACCATGCCTTCGTCGACGATGAGCAGCGTCCACGCGTCGTGTGTGTGCATGGGGTAGGCGTGATCGGCGAAGCGGGCGTGGAAGACCTCGTCGATTCCCTCGACGCGCGGACGCCAAGCGGTGATGTCCGGAGGGGCAGCCATGGGGAGAGCGTACAAGCCCGGTCCGGCCCGCAGGCCGTGCAAAGTTCGTACAAGACGGCACCGGCCGGGCTCGGCAGGCTTCTCGGCATGACCGATGACAGCACCCCCGTACGCTTCGACACCAAGATCGCCGTCCTGCTCCGTGACGACCTGCAGACCTGGCAGTGCCTCAACGTCACGGCGTTCCTCGTCAGTGGCCTGGGTACGCGGGTGCCGGAAGTGATCGGCGAACCGTACGCCGACGCCGACGGCACCGAGTACCTGCCCATGTTCCGGCAGCCCGTCCTCGTCTTCGCCGGTTCGAAGGAGTTGATGACGGCGGCGCACACCCGGGCGGTCGGACGGGGCGTGACGATGGCCGTGTTCACGTCCGACCTCTTCGCGTCCGGCCACGACGAGGCCAATCGGGCCGCCGTCCGGGCCGTGAAGCGGGATGCGATGGACCTCGTGGGACTGGCCGTCCACGGGCCGCGCAACGCGGTGGACAAGATCCTCAAGGGTGCCTCGATGCACTCCTGAACGGCCCCGCGTCCGGTGCATCTCACGGTCACCGAACGGATACGCACTGGCACACCTGTGCGACTGGCGGTCTGCGGTGTCATACTCGAAATCAGTCCGCTAGACAGGCTTGTCACTGTCCGAAAGGCGACGCGTCATGAACTGGGCATCGTGGACTACCTGCGGTGTCTTCGCGGGATCCGGCGGAGTTCGCACCGAAGAGGTAGGCGTCGTGAGCGGTGATCTGACCGTACACACGACATGGTCCGACGGGCAGGCAGAGGTGGCCGTGCAGTTCAGCGGTGCCTCGGACTGGTTCACGCTGGTCGGCAGTCCTGTGCCGTGTCCCTCCGAAGAAGCCAGCCGTTATTTCCATCAGCAGATCGTCGAGGCGGTACGCGCCGGGGACGGAGCGACGGTTCCGGTCTCGCGCGCCGTGGAGTGATCCGCGCCGCTCACCGCTCCCCGAAGCGTCGTACGAACCGCCGCTGCCAGGGAGTCTCCACAGCCCCCGGGTGATAGTGCCGGCGGACGAAGGCGACAGCCTCGTCCGTCGGTACTCCGTCGAGGACCGCCAGACAGGCAAGCGCGGTCCCGGTCCGTCCACGGCCACCTCCGCAGGCAACTTCGACCCGTTCCGCGACCGCGCGCTGCCACGCTTCGGCGAGCACGCTCCGGGCTTCCTCCCGGTCCGTGGGAAGCCGGAAATCGGGCCAGCGCAGCCACCGCGACTCCCAGGCCTCCGGAGGCGGTTGCTTTCCGAGCAGATGCACCGCGAAGGTCGGCTCGAGACCCTCGGGAAGCGGGCGCCGCAGCGCGCGGCCGCGGACCAGCCGCCCCGAGGGGAGGGCGATCACGCCCGCACCTTCCGGATCCCACATCTCCGTCACGATCAGGCCTTCGCGTCGAGGTCCTTCGCCGGCAGGGCGGCCGGTTCGTCGATGATCCTGTACCACCGCACGGGCGGCGGACAGCCCCAGCGTATCGCCGTGCCGGACCGCCGGACCGCCGGAGCGAGCACCGCGGCGGCGAGAGCCGACGGAGCTGCTCCGTCCGCGGTCAGGTAAGCCCGCGCGGGAGGCGTCTCCCGCGCCGACGTCGCCGCGGACGGAAGGGAGCGGGGGAGGAGTGTGCTCAGCCGGTGCGACCGGCCCCATGAGTCAGGGGCCGCGCGAGCAGAGGCACTCCGAGAACCTGATGTCCGCCACTCGCCACCATGCGGACCTCGCCCCGCTCGCTGATCTCGGCACGCACGATTCCCGTCTCGTCCTCGTAGACCGGGTAACCGCCCGCCCCCGACCGGGCCGTGAGGTGGACGACGACCACATCATCCGTGGCACCGGCCGCCTGGAATATCAGCTCGTAACTCTCCGGGTAATCCATGAGTGCCTCCCGACCGGGCACCGGCAGAGGCCGGGCGCCTGTCACCTCCATTATTTCCCACCCGCGCGCCCGGCGCTCCAGGAACCGGCAGCGAATGACCCTCCGTGATTCCGGATGCGGATTCGGTGAGCGGGGGTGACCATCATCTGCAAGGGATCGGATGCGTGCTGACACTTCGCACGGCCGCCCGCATCGCCAGGCGTACCGCCGGCGCGATCGGATTTCGTCGGCGCGGGGCCATGTGCTCCCGGCCGCCCTGTGGAGAGGAACTGCCGTGCTGATGGCCAATCCCGCAACGCTGCGGAATCTCGTCAAGCGCTACGAGACACTGCGACGCGCCCACGCACGGCTGGGGACTTCCGAGAGCAGCCGCCATCTCGAGGACATCACCTACACCCTCTGCGTCACCACCGGAACCCGGACCGTGAAGGACGCGCTGACCGCTGCGGAGGCCCAGTTGCGTGCCGTCCCGTCCGCGGCATCCGTACTCTCGGCGGCGGAACCGTCCGAGGTACAGCTGACCGCCTGACGCCTGTACAGAGTCCGCACGGATGACGCCGGTTACGGTGAACCGGCGTCATCCGCTGCGTTCTGCCGTGTTCCGCGCCGTGTTCGGCGGTGCGGAGACCTTCACGCGCCCTGGTCGGCGGGCTTCTCGGACCCGGTCACGACCCGCGTGCCCGGGTGGCAGAGCGCACACACGAACGCAACGGCCAGGGCGCCGGCCATGCAGGAGAACACCCACTGATTGGCCTGTGCGAAGTCCATGCGGATGGCGCCCATGGAGTCCCGCATCACCTCGGCGACCTTCCCCTCGCCGGACGGCTGGCGCGCGTCGCCGTTGCCCGTGACGGCCTCGGCGACGCTGTGGGCGGCGTCCTGTGCAGCCGCGTCCGACAGTCCCGCGGAGCGCAGCGTCGTATGCACGCGGTTGGTGGTGACATGGGTGAGGACCGTGCCGAACACGGCCAGGCCGACGCTCGCCGCGAAGTTCCGGACCGTCTGCGTGATCCCGGTGACCTCGCCGTACGAGGCGCCGATCGCCCGGTTCACCGCGTCGGTCGAAGCGGGTGACAGCAGAAGGCCGATGCCCGCGCCGGCCATGGCCGCGTACGGCCACTGGTCGTGCATCGACAGCGTGGTCAGTTTCCCGGCCCAGAGGGCGAAACCGACGGCACCCAGCGCCGTGCCGAGTTTCAGCGCCGGCCGGGCACCGCGGCGGTCGAGGATGCGCCCGCCCCACTGCGACGCGATGCCGAAGCCGATGAAGAAATACAGAAGGTAGAGAGCCGCCTGATTGGGTGACGCGCTGAGGGAGACCTGTGCGTAGACGGAGGCGAAGAAGAACACCGGGACGAAGGCCAGCATGGAGAAGAACAGCACCGCGGCATCCACGGCGAACGCACGGTCACGGAAGACCTGGAGCCTGACGAGCGGGTACCGCGTACGCAGCTCCAGTCGGCAGAACAGCGCGAGCACCAGCAGGCCGCCGACGATGCACGCCCACGTCGCGGCGCTGCTCCAGCCCCAGCCGGCCGCCTGCTGGAAGCCGAGCACCGTCAGGCCCATACCGGCTGCCATCAGGACGGCCCCCGGTACATCGAGGGGTTCGCGACGCGACCGGTTCGGGATGCGGGCCAGGAGCGTCAGCACGATGGCGATCACAGCGACCGGCACGTTGATCCAGAAGATCGAACGCCAGGTCCAGGAGGTGAGCCAGCAGCCAAGGATCGGGCCGACGGCCGTGAGGGCCCCGGAGAGGCCGAAGAACAGGGCCAGAGCCCGGCCGCGCCGTTCCACCGGGAACACCGCGATGACGACGGCGAGAGCGGCGGGGAACATCAGCGCCGCCCCGAAGCCCTGTGTGGCGCGGAAGACGATGAGCCATGTCTGGGCGAGGTCCCCGGAGGGCACCGCTCCGCACAGTGCGGAGGAGATCACGAAGACGAGTGTGCCCGCCAGCATGACCCGGCGGTGCCCGAGGACATCCGCGAGCCTTCCGCCGAGGGCGAAGAACGCGGCCAGGGACAGCAGGTAGGCGTTGACTACCCATTGCATCCCGGAGGCCGACAGCCCGAGTTCATGGACGATGTCGGGGGCCGCGATGGAGACGACTGTCTGGTCGATGAACGTCATCGAGACGGCGAAGAGCATCGCAGTCAGGGTCAGCGCCTGGTTGGGCGGCGGGCTCCCCGGCACTGCGGGATCCGGATCGGTCGCGTTCCCCGGGCGAGGTGTGGTCATACGCGGAATTCTGCTTGCGAAGGATCATCGGCGCATTCCGCGCGGCCCGCAGGACGGTGTCGGCGACGGTCACCGGACGGGGAGCCCACCACGACCACGGCGAATGGGCGGAGGCGCACAGGCGATCGGGTGACAGCCGACTGTCGGACAACATGACTGATCGCCGGGGCGGCTAGTCATGCGGTATGAGATTTGAGCCCCGACCTAACAAGACCGTTTCCACGCGTACCCGCCGGCTCCGTGGCGTCGGCGCGCTGTGCGCCGTCCTTGCATCCGCCGCCATGGTGACGGGATGCGGCCAGGACAACGGTGACGAAACAGCCGCGGCGACCTCAGAGGCTGCCAAGGTCATTCCTCAGCAGACGACCACCCCGTACGAGAGCCCCTCCGGTACGGCTGCGCAGCTGACCGAGGACCAGACCGAGCGCAAGGAACTTCTCTCGACCGTCAAGGTCACCTACGACAAGGCCGCCACGACGGCCGTGGGTGAGGTTTCCGGCGGCAAGCTCACCGACCTCGACCTCGAGGGTCTGGACGACGACGAAGAGAGCGCCAGCCCCAGTGCGAGCGCGAGCCCCAGCCCCGACGGCAGCCCGAGCCCCAGCCCGACAGGCAGCCCGAGCCCGACAGGCAGCCCGAGCCCGAGCGGCAGTTCCACGGGCCCGAAGTGGATCGCGGAAGTCGTCGAGGCGGACGGAACCGCGCACACGGTGAGTATCGACGCGGTGTCCGGAGACGTGATCGACTCCGTCACCGAGGCCGAGCAGAGCGACGCCGAGAAGCAGGAACTGGCCGACTGGGTCAGCAAGGCTCAGCAGACCTGGAAGCAGGCGGCCAAGGTCGCCACGGACAAGCAGAAGGGCACGGTCACCTCGCTCAACCTGGATGAGAACGACAGCCAGACGCTCGTCTGGCAGGTCGATGTAGTCACCGAGGACTGGAAGAAGACCGCCTTCGACGTGGACGCCGCGACGGGCAAGATCACCGACGAGGAAGTCGACAACGACTGATCACGACACAGCCCGACCCGCATCGGTGGCGGTCCGCCACCGATGCGTTCTCAGAGAGGGCGGTCGATCGGAAGCCGCGTGAAACTCAGCCCGGGGCGTCCGTCCAGGGTGAGTTCACCGACGCGGACGAATCCGTTGCGGGCCAGCACGGCCTGCGACCCGGCGTTGTCCAGTGTCGTCTCCGCCCGAAGAACACTCAGGCCGTACTCGGCGAAAGCCAGCGCGCACACCTGCCGGACGGCGGACGTGGCCAGGCCCTGGCCGGCTGCCCGCTCGGCGATCCGGTACCCGAGTTCGGCCGAACCGTCCGCGACACCGACGAGATTGACACGGCCGAGGACGGCGCCCTCGCTGTCGGCGATGATGTGGAAGTGGTGCAGCCCCGCAGCCTGTTCGTCGAGCAGCTCGCGGTGACGTGTGTCGAACCCGGCGAAGTAGCCGTCGCCGCGGTCCGGGATCGAGGCAGCGAAGTACGTGCGGTTCTCCAGCTCGAAGGCGAGCAGCGCCGGCGCGTGATCGGGACGAAGACGCTCAAGAACAGTCATGCGAGAACGTTATCGGGCGTCGTCCCGCTCACTGTTCCGGGGTTCGGGGCAGCACACGATAGGTCACGTGCGTGACGGAGTTGGCCGCTCGCGACTCCACCTGCTCAAGATTCAGCGACGGCACCCCGTCGAACAGTCGAGTGCCGGCGCCGAGCGTGAACGGCACGATGTGCAGCCGCAGTTCATCGATCAAGCCTGCGGCGAGGTACTGGTTGACGGTGGTCGCGCCCCCGTGGATCGACACGTCGCGGTCCCCGGCCGCCTCGCGGGCCTGCCGCAGTGCGGATGCGATGCCGTCGGTGACGAAGTGGAACGTGGTGCCGCCCTCCATCGGCTGCGGGTCGCGCGGATGGTGGGTCAGCACGAAGACCGGCGTGTGGTAAGGCGGATTGTCGCCCCACCACCCCTTCCATTGTCGATCCCACGCGCCGCGTACGGGGCCGAACATGTTGCGCCCCATGACGAAGGCGCCGTACGCCGTCAGCCGTTCCAGCTCGGCCTGCCGCTGCTCCGGGGTTTCGAACATCCAGGAGTGCAGCCTGCCGCCCCAGCCATCGCCGGCGTCGTCGCCGAACGGGCGTTCCTCGCGCTGGTTGAGCCCGGCCGAGTACCCGTCGACGGAGATCGAGAGTTCGCAGGTCACCTTGCCTGTGGTCACTGTTCTGTCCTCCTGGTGACGGCCTTCTGTCGCCTTCGTGGTGAGCTGCACCACTGGGGTAGACCGCTCCGGGCCTGCGAACTCATCGTCCGGCCGCACCGCCGTCACCCGCGCCGCCCGGCTGCTGACGCTGTGCTGTGTGCTGCCCCTGTGCCGCGTGCTGTCCGGCCAGAACCGTCTCGCGGAACGAAGTGACGACGGGCCGGAGGTCGACCCGGTGCCACGCGGCCCACAGGCCGACGGAGCGTTCGTACCAGAGGAGTTCTCGCACCACGACTCCGTCGGTACTGCCGCGGACCATGCTCTTCTGTACGAGCGCGAGGCCCAGGCTCGACGCGACCAGGCCGAGTGCGGTGAGCGGCTCGGCAGCGTCGAGGCGGATGTCCGGAGTGAAGCCGGAGGCGACGCACGAGGCGAGGAACGAGTCACGCCAGGCCGCGTCCTGGGCCTTGCCCACCGCGATCCAGGGCTGCCCGGTCAGGTCGTCGGGCGTCAACTCGGCCTTTTCCGCCAGCAGATGATCCGCAGGAAGCGCGAGAAGCAGGGGATCCTGAAGCAGCGCGGCGGCGCTCAGGTCCGGGTCGTCCTCCGGCGGGGGAGTGCGTACCAGCGCGATGTCGAGGCTGCGCTGCCGCAGTCCCTCGAACTGCTCGGCGGACTCCTGGTCGTACAGGGCGACGTGAATGCCGGGGCGTTCCTCGCGCAGAGCCCGAAGAGCGGCGGGCAGGATGCCCGTGTGCATGGCGTCGGCGACGTACCCGATGCACAGCCCGCCCTCCTCGCCCCGGCCGAGCCGCCGGCCGAGGTTCTCCAGCCGGTCCGCATGACGCAGCAGGGCGCGGGCCTCGGTCAGGAAGACACGGCCGTCGGAGGTGAGACGGATCCGCTGCTGGCTGCGCTCGAAGAGGGTCAGGCCCAGGTTCTTCTCCAGCTGCGCGATCTGGCGGCTGAGCGGTGACGGGGAGATGTGCAGCCGTTCGGCGGCGCGACCGACGTGCTCCTCCTCGGCGACGGCGACGAAGTAGTGAAGAAGTCGCAGGTCAAGCATGTGGGACCTCGGAGGACTCAAGTGAGTCGAGGTAAGTCTTGGGCAGTCTCATGTCTAGGATTCTAACCTCGAGAGCACAAGACGGATGCATGCCGCATTCGCTTGCGAAACAGTATTTGTCACCCTAGGTATCGCAAGGAACCTCCATGACGATCAAGACCCTCCTGCCCGGCCTGCTCGGTTTCGGTACCGCGCCGCTCGGCAACATGTTCCGGGCCATCCCCGAGGAAGAGGCGGCAGCCACCGTCGAGGCCACCTGGGACCAGGGCATCCGCTACTTCGACACCGCGCCCTTCTACGGTGCGGGTCTGTCCGAGATCCGCCTCGGCGGCGTACTGGCCCGTCATCCGCGCGACGAGTACGTCCTGAGCACGAAGGTCGGCCGCGTCGTCCTCGACGAGACGGAGGACCCTGCCGCACGCGACCTCGGCGAGAAGGGGGGCCTGTTCGAGCACGGCCGCCCCAACAAGATCTCGTTCTCGGGCGGGCGTTCCGGACACCGCCTCGATCCACCATCTCGTACAGATGTACGAGATGGTGACCTCGGTGCTGTCCGCGCGTTGTACAAGTCGTGCCCAAGTCCTCTTCCAGCTCGCCCCACGTCTCGGCCGCGCCGGTGGTGGCGACCACTCCGAAGCCCTTCCTGCTGACAGCTGTGCAGGGAGAGGCCGCCCGCCGGCTCCTGACCTACGTGGGGTCGCTGCCGCTTGCCGGCAGTGACGCGCAGCTCCTCGCGGTGGTCGTCGCGATCCGCGCCGCCCGGGGCGGGGTCGGGAACATCACCGGCCAGGATCTGAAGTCCCTGCGTCTGGACGACGCGGAGAGCGCCGTCACCGCCCTGGGCACTCTGGGATGGCAGGTGCGGGGCGATCTGTTCGGAGGCAGCCCGGACACACCCGTGGCCGTCGCCGTGCCCGACCTTGCCGACACCTCGGACCGGCGGCTGGTCTTCGGCAAGGAGAAGAGGTCCCGGGTGTCCGGGTGGACCACCCGCACCCTTGCCGCCAAGCCGGCCAGGAAGACGTCGTGCAACGCGCGCCTGGCCGCACTGTTCCTGGCAGCCCACGCCCGGGCCGAACGCCATGCGACCCTGCCGGCCGACCTCCCCGGTCCGTGCCGGGCGGCCCTGCCCGAACTGCTCTCCAAGGGTTTTCTGCTGGAACTGGAGGGAAACCGGTACCTGCTGGCCGACGCCGTACGGCACCTCTCGGGCATGCACGCGCTGCCCGACCCGCCGCGCCCTCGCGACACGACCGCCGAGGAACCACTGAGCTGGGACGCGTGGAAGGCACAGGCGAGCGCGGCACTGCGTCGGCACGCCGAGGCCGTCGAGCACTGTCCGCTCTGCCACATGGCCACCGTGAGAGTGGCGGAAGCGTTCATGCGCAGGGCCGTTCCCGCCCAGATCCCGGCGAGTGCGCACACGACCTACGGCGTGTGGAAGGACTCCCAGCCCGACTGCGGTCCCCGCGCCGCGGAGTTCGCCGCCGCCTTCCGCGCGGAACACGGGCACGGTCCGTCCGTGAAACAGCTGTGCGTGGGACTGGGATGGAAGAAGCAGTCACGTGATCTGCGGATCCTCATCGTCAGGCGACTGATCGCCGACGAGTGGCTGACGAACACCGAGCCCGTGCCGTGGACCCTGCGCCCGGGCAAGGCCGCCCAGACCTCCCGGGCCGCCCCGGCGCCGGTTCCCACCGGGGCGCGCCCGGCATAGCGCGGCGCCGAACCGCCGGGCCCGACACGGATACCGCCGGACGCGGGACATGATCCGAACGGTGCCCGCCGCCGGGCCGCACGGCTGTTAGCGTCCTCGCCCACGGGACCGGCACGGGCGCCCCCATTGCCGGCAGCGCGGCGAAGGAGTGGTGCACCCATGCGTGTCCTCTTGGTCGGAGCGGGAGGCGTGGGCACGGCGATCACCAGGATCGCGGCCCGCCGGCCCTTCTTCGAACACATGACGGTCGCCGACTACGACCTTGAGCGCGCGGAGAAGGCCGTCGCGGCCCTGGGGGAGAGCGGGCACCGGTTCAACGCCGTCCGGCTGGACGCCTCGGACCCCGCAGCGGTGCGCGCCGCTCTCGGTGAGAACCGCTGCGGTGTGCTTCTCAACGCCACCGACCCCCGATTCGTGCTGCCTCTGTTCGAGGCAGCGCTGGCACACGGCGCGAACTACCTCGACATGGCGATGTCCCTTTCCCGGCCGCACCCTGACCGTCCGTACGAGAAGTGTGGCGTCAAGCTCGGGGACGCCCAGTTCGAACGGGCTGCGGAGTGGGAGGGAGCGGGCCGTCTCGCGCTCGTGGGCATGGGCGTGGAGCCCGGCCTCTCCGATGTGTTCGCCCGGTACGCCTCCGACGAACTCTTCGACGAGATCGAGGAGATCGGCATCCGTGACGGAGCCGATCTGGTCGTGGAGGGCTACGACTTCGCCCCCTCCTTCAGTATCTGGACGACCATCGAGGAGTGCCTGAACCCGCCGGTCGTGTACGAGGAAGGGCGCGGCTGGTTCACGACAGCTCCCTTCAGCGAACCGGAGCTCTTCGACTTCCCGGAAGGCATCGGGCCGGTCGAGTGCGTCAACGTCGAGCACGAGGAGGTGCTTCTCGTACCGCGCCATGTGAAGGCCGGGCGGGTCACGTTCAAGTACGGGCTGGGCGACGAGTTCATCGGGGTGCTCCGCGCGCTCCACAAACTGGGTCTCGACCGTACGGAGCCCGTCCGCGTGAACAGCGACAAGGGCGAGGTCCAGGTGTCGCCCCGTGATGTCGTGGCCGCCTGCCTTCCGGACCCGGCCGGGCTCGGCGAGCGGATGCACGGGAAGACGTGTGCGGGCACCTGGGTGAAGGGCACCAAGGACGGACGGCCCAGAGAGGTCTTCCTCTACCACGTCGTCGACAACCAGTGGTCCATGCGGGAGTACGGCTCCCAGGCCGTGGTCTGGCAGACCGCCATCAATCCCGTCGCCGCCCTCGAACTCATCGCGTGCGGCACCTGGCACGGAAGCGGTGTGCTCGGCCCGGAGGCCCTGCCTCCCCGGCCCTTCCTCGATCTGTTGACGGAGTACGGCGCACCGTGGCACATGCGCGAACAGTGACAGCTGCGACCGCTGTGCCCCGTACGGCGGTGTCCTGCCCCTGCCTGGGAGGCGCGCCCGAAGACCCGCAAATAGCATGAAGGGGGCCTATTAGCCTTTTTCTTCAGGCCGTTACGGAGCGAGGGAGCATGGCAGAGGAACCGGCCGGACCACCAGCACCGCAGGCGACCTTGAAGCCGAACGCGATCGGCTTCGTCGACGCGCTGGTCATCGGATTGAACGCCACCTCCCCGGCCTACTCCGTGGCGGCCGTCATCGGACCGATCGTGGCACTCGTCGGCATCTACGCCCCCGGAGTGCTCTTCGCCTCCTTCGTGCCGATGCTGCTGATCGCTTCGGCGTTCTACTACCTCAACAAGGTGGACCAGGACTGCGGCACCACGTTCTCCTGGGTGACCCGCGCGATGGGGCCGTGGACCGGGTGGCTCGGCGGCTGGGCCATCGCGATGACGGGCGTTCTGGTCGTCGGGTCGCTGGCGGACGTCGCCGTCAGCTTCGCCCTGATGGCCGTCGGTCTCGACAGCTGGGTCGAGAACGATTTCGTGCGCCAGCTCCTCACCGTGCTCCTGATCCTGGTCATGACGGGTCTGTGCGTCATCGGCACGGAGCTCTCGGCCAAGGTCCAGAACGTTCTGATCCTGGCGCAGGTGGCCTTCCTGCTGGTCTTCGTGATCGTGGCGCTCTACCGCGTCTACGCGGGTACGACCGATTCCGACTCCATCAAACCCTCGGCCGAGTGGCTCAACCCCTTCGGGGCCGGCGGCGCGGCGCTCACGAGTGGGCTGCTGCTGGGCGTGTTCATCTATTGGGGCTGGGAGTCGGCCGTCAATCTCACCGAAGAGGTCGAGGACTCCGCCACCGCTCCCGGGAAGGCCGGCGTCTGGTCGACCGTCATTCTGCTGGTGACCTACCTGTCCGTCGGCTTCGCGGTCGTCGGCTTCGCCGGAACGGCATACCTCGCCGACAACGCGGACGAGGAGGAGTTCATCTTCGCCCTCCTCGCCGGCGAGGTGATGGGCGGCTGGGACTGGATCGTCCTGCTCGCGGTCGCCACGTCCGCACTGGCATCGACCCAGACCACCATCATCCCCGCGTCGCGCACAGCACTGTCGATGGCCCGCCGCCACGCGCTGCCGGCGCACCTCGCGCGTATCCACCCCCGGTTCCGCACCCCCGACGTGAGCACCTGGTGGGTGGCCGGAATCGCCATCGCCTGGTACCTCATCGTCAACCGGATCAGCGAGAACGCCCTCTTCGACTCACTGACGGCCCTGTCCCTGCTGATCGCCTTCTACTACGCCCTCACGGGTGTGGCCTGTGTGATCTACTACCGCCGTCACCTGACCGAGAGCCTCCGCAACTTCCTCCTCATCGGCCTCGGCCCGCTGATCGGCGCGGGGCTGCTGACCTGGCTTCTCGTGCGGTCGGTGATGGACATGTCGGACCCGGAGAACTCCTACACCGGAACCTCGTGGTTCGGGCTCGGCCCGCCGCTCGTCATCGGCATCGGCATCAGCGTGGTCGGTGTGGTGATCATGGTGGTGTGGCGTCTCAGGTCGGCCACCTTCTGGACCGAGCGCCGCAGTGTGGTCGACCCGGACCTCGTGCACGGTAAGGAGTCCTGATGTCGGTGGTTCTCGGGTACGACGAGTCACCCGGTGCCGCGCGCGCTCTGCGCATCGCGATCGAGGTGGCCGCGGCGTTCGGCGAGCGACTCGTCCTGGTCTACGGAGCTGCGCCTCCCGGCGCGGCCGGCGAGGAGTACAGGTCCCACTACGAAGCCATCCGCCAGGCGGGACGAACCGGGTTGGAGCATGCCGTCGAGGCCGCCGACGAGGCCGGCGTGCCGGCGGCCGTCGAGGTCATCGACAAGAACCCCGCCCAGGCGCTGATCGACGCCGCTTCACGCCACGGGGCGCGGGTCATCGTCGTCGGCAGTTGGGGCGAGAGCCCCATGCGAGGCGCTCTGCTCGGCTCGACCCCGCACAAGCTCCTGCACCTGTCGACCGTGCCGGTGCTCTGCGTGCCGACCGAGGTATGAGCTGCTTCCGGCGGGGAGCGCGTTCGGGCAGCGGCGCTAGGAAAGTGCGGGATCTGCGGCGCCGTCGGTGCGCTGACGCCTGTAATGGCGTGCCGCGCGGGCCCGGTTCCCGCAGGACGGCTTGCACCATTCCTGCCGCCCGTGGCTCTTGACGAAGTAGCGCACGCAACGCGGCGCCGTACAGGCCCGGAGTTCCCCGCGCCGGGGGCCGCTCAGGAAGTCGATGGCGGCACGGGCGAGTTGTGCCACCAGCCGGATGGACGGGTCGTCCTGCGCCGACAGCAGCCGCGTGGTGGGGTCTCCTTCGAGGGGCCAGTCGAGCTGCGGGGTGACCGGTTCCCGGGCGGCGACCGCATTGAGGTGGGCGACGGCCCGGTCGGCGGGCATCAGCCGATGGGCGTCCGCGGGGCTGGGCGGAGCGGGACTGACCACGCGGGCGAACAGGGCCCGGACCGCCCGCCGCAGCTCGATGACCGCGAGCCTGAGGTTCTCGTCCACCACGAGTTCGCCGGACGGGGCGGGGCCGCCGAGCAGTTCGCCCTGACGGCGGATCCAGAGGGCTGTCTCCCGGACCGTGGCGAGGTCGTCGGTGACACCGCCGTCCCCGTCATGGCGAATCGTGCTCGCCAGTTCCAACGCCAGCCAGCGTTCCATGAAGGCCTCCCTGCCTTTCTGCGACCGGTCGACAACCACTTGAGCACATCTCCCCGCGCCCCCTAGAGTACCTAACGGTAAAACAAAATTTTCCGTTAGAGGTAGAGGTGGCGGCACCACTCCCGGCGCAGGCCGGCTGCCCCGTGAGCGCCACCGGAGAAGAAGGAGGAGCGATGACGCTGCTTGCCCACATCAGCGACCTGCACCTGGACGGCAGCGAGAGGGCGACCCGACGTGCCACTCGCGTCATGGACCACCTGCGCGCCCTGGCGCACCCGGTCGACGCCCTCCTGGTCACCGGGGACATCGCCGACCACGGTGAGGCTGCCGAGTACGAGGAGGCGAAAGGCATCCTGGCCGCCTCCTTCCCGGTGCTGACCTGCCCCGGCAACCACGACGCGCGCCCCGCCTATCGCAAGGCCCTCCTGGGTGAGGCACCCGAGCGCGGCCCCGTCAACGAGGTCCACCACATCACCGGCACCGCGATCCTGATGTGCGACTCCACCATCCCGGGCCGTGACGAGGGACGCCTCGACGCAGGGACACTGGCCTGGATCGACGCCACACTCGACGGCCTGCCGCAAGGGACCCCGGCGCTGATCGCCTTCCATCAGCCGCCGGTCGACCTCCACCACCCGCTCCCCGACTCCTGCAAGCTCGAACAGCCCGGGGAACTGGCCGACTTGCTCGCGAGGCACCCGCAGGTCGCTGCGGTTCTCACCGGCCACGCCCACACAGCTGCCGCCTCCACCTTCGCCGGGCTTCCGCTGATCGTCGCACCGGCCGTCACCTGGACCCTGCGCATGCCCTGGGAGGGAAGCGCCCCCGCGGACCGCGAGCAGCCGCCCGGCCTCGCCTTCCACGTCCTCGACGACCAGGCACGGCTGACCACGCACTTCCGCGTCGTGCTCTGAGCCCTCTGCCGGCCGATCCCCGAAGGAGCGACGGGCTCGTGCCGAATCCCGGCGTCACCGCAGGCCGTCGGGACCGGTGTTCGGCCCGGACTGCTACGCGTCGGCCCCGTACGTCCCGTACTCCGGCAGACCTGTCGATTCGTACACGTGAATTGCCAGTCCGCCCGGTGTCGTCCGAGTGCTCAGGAGCCGAAGGCCGACCGGGGCGCCGGCGTCCGGGAACAGGCGGCGGCCCGTGCCCACGACCACCGGGGCGATCGCGAGACGCAGTTCGTCGACCAGCCCCGCAGCCAGCAGGGACTGACCAAGCCGACCGCTGCCGTGGATCTGCAGCTCGCGACCGGACTGCCGCTTCAGCTCGGCGACCTGGGCAGGAATGTCGCCGGACAGGATCGTGGTCGGGTCCCACGCGGCCTCGGCCAGGCTGTGGGAGGCGACGTACTTCGGCAGGCCGTTCAAGATGCCGGCGAACGGGTGCTCGGTCATTCGCGGCCAGTCCCTGGCGAAGTTCAGGTAGGTGCGGCGGCCGAACAGGAACGCGTCCGCCGTACCGAGCCAGGTGCCGACCTGCCGTTCGAACTCCTCGTCCATGTGCGGAACGAACCACCCGCCCCGGGTGAACCCGTCACTGGTGTCCTCGTCAGGCGACCCCGGGCCCTGGTAGACGCCGTCCAGCGAAAGGAACTCCTGCAGTACCAATCTCATCGCGCACCACTCTCTCTTGGGCACCGGACGTTTCCGTAGCCCCCCGTGAGACACCGGGCCGCCGGAGAACTCATCGGTCCGAGCTCCGCACCCCGCGAGGTCCCCCTTACAGAACCAGATGACGGTGATGTTCGCCGTCACCGTCACGCGGACGGCTGACCGTGGTGTGGCTGCCGCTACGGGGCGACGCCCATGGACTGCCGCGCCGGTCCTTGTCCGGACGCACGGACAGCCGTTCCGGACGCTGAGCCATGGCAGCTCGGGGCCCGCCGGGACACGCTTGCGTCATGACACAGAAGGACGAGAAGGCGCCCGTCGACGTACTGGTGACCGGTGGTACCGGCAAGACAGGCCGCAGGGTCGTGGCCCGCCTCCGCGAACAGGGCGTGCGGACACGCGCGGCGTCGCGGTCCGGGGAGACCCGGTTCGACTGGGCGGACCCGAACACCTGGAAGGCCGCCCTGGAAGGAGCCACCGCCGCCTACATCGTTCCGCTGGACACCTCGCCCTCGCCGACGCCTGCCCTGGTCGAGCAGGCAGTCGCGAGCGGGGTGGAGCGCCTCGTGCTGCTCTCCGCCCGGGGCGTCGACGTGCCCGGCTACTTCGGCGAAGCCTACGAAGGAGAAGGTCCGCACATGGAGGGCGAGGCGGCCGTACGGGCCTCCGGGGCGGACTGGACGATCCTGCGGCCCGGCTGGTTCGCCCAGAACTTCAGCGAGGGAGTCTTCCTCGACGGCGTGAAGGGCGGCGAACTCGCGCTGCCCGTCGGGGACGGAGCCGCCGCGTTCGTCGACGCGGACGACATCGCGGCGGTGGCCGTCGCCGCACTCACCCAGGACGGTCACACGGGCGAGGTGTACGAGCTGTCGGGCCCCCGGGCGCTGGGCCTCGCCGAGGTCCTCGACGAGATCGCGAGGGCGACCGGCCGACGCGCCACCTACGTCGGGGTGGACGATTCCGCGTTCAGGGCCGGGCTCGTGGCCCAAGGAATGCCGGAGGCCGAGGCCGCGCTGTGGACCGACGCGCTGCTGCCGATCCGCACGGGCAGGGAGGCCCAGGTTTCCGACGGGGTGCGGCGGGCGCTCGGCCGGGCACCGCGTGACTTCGCCGACTTCGTGCGCGACGCGGCAGCCGAAGGTGCCTGGCGCTGAGTCACAGCGGCCGAGGGGGCGCACGGGTGGGTCGATGCCCGTCCGCCCCCACGTGCATCAGGCGGTCGGGGCGGCGGCCCGGCCCGGCGCGCGGTCGACCGCCTCCAGGCGATACGTGCTCGGGCTCTCGCCCCGAAGCCGTTTGAACGCCGCGCTGAAACCGAACGCGTCCGCGTACCCGACCCGGCGCGCGATCGCCGCCACGGTCAGCTCGGGGCGGCTCAGCAGATCGGCGGCCAGGGTCATCCGCCACTCCGTCAGATACGCGACCGGGGCCTCCCCGACGAGCTCGGTGAACCGTTTGGCCAGTGTCGTACGTGACACTCCGGACCGGGCAGCGAGGCCCGCCGTCGTCCAGGGGTGCGCGGGATCCTCGTGAATCGCCTGCAGCGCGGGACCCGCCACCTCGTCCCCGAGTGCCTGGTACCACCCCGGCGACTCGGCCTCCGGGCGGTCGAACCAGTCCCGGAGCGTGCACACCAGCAGCCAGTCCAGCAACCGGTCGAGCACGATCTGGCGGCCCGGACGCGCCCCGGCTATCTGCACCTCCAAGTAGTCCCGCATCGCGGTGCAGTCATGGCCTTCCGGTACGACGAGAGCCGGGGGCAGGACCCGGAGCAGCCGCTGCGGAACCTGGGTCCGCACGTCGTAGGCCGCCGCCAACAGGACGGTGGACCCGCTGAGTTCGTGATCGGGGTCCTGCCCGCCCTCCGTCCCCTCGCTCCAGCGCACCTCCCGCGCGCCCGCTCCGGGTTCCCGGGTGATGTCGTCGGTGAAGGTGAACGGCGCGGGGCCCCGGACGATGGCGGCCTCACCGAGTCCCACATGCCGCGGCTCCCCGCCCTCCGGAACGATCCAGCCGGCACCACGCAGCGGCACACAGAAGGTCAGATACGCCCCGTCGGT
The DNA here is from genome assembly GCF_045207585.1 of Streptomyces sp. NBC_00887. Classification (NCBI taxonomy): domain Bacteria; kingdom Bacillati; phylum Actinomycetota; class Actinomycetes; order Kitasatosporales; family Streptomycetaceae; genus Streptomyces; species Streptomyces sp. NBC_00887. The sequence continues at coordinate 496,741 of NZ_CP108788.1, read as the reverse complement.
GAACCGCAGCGACCACGGCGGCCACAGCATCGACCGGCCGAACACCGCTCCCCGGCCCCGCACGCTCCGCAACAACTCGTCGAACACGTCCATGGCGCAACGATATGCAGCCCGCCGCACCGGCACGGACGATCGCCCGCTGTTCAGACAGCGGGCACGGGGAACAGCAGACAGCTGCTCGTCGCGTGGGCGAGCAGCCGGCCCCCGGCGTCGAGCAGCTGTGCCTCGGCGAGCGCGGTGCGGCGGCCGCTGCTCACGACGCTGCCCACGGCCCGGACCCTGCCGGTCTCGACAGTGACCGGGCGCAGGAACTTCACGGTCAGGTCCAAGGAGGTGTATCCGGTGCGCGCGGCAGCGTGGACTGGACGGCACAGCCTGCCGCGGAGTCGAGCAGGGTGGCGAAGATGCCGCCGTGCACGCTGCCGATGGGGTTGTAGTGCTCCTCTCCCGGGAGCAGTGAGAACACGGCGCGCCCGTGCTCGACCTCATCGAGGGTGAAGTCCACGGTCGCTCCGACCGGTGGTCCGGGGAGGCGGCCGGACGCGATGTCACGGAGGAACTCCAGGCCGGTGCCCCGACCGACGGCGCCCGCCGTGACGGCCGGGTCCTGCCATTCGTACGTGCGAGATCGCCCCACGGTGCTGCCCCTCCATCGCTGACTATGTCAGATGAAGCTAGCCAGGTCGCAGCTGACTGTCAACAATGAAGTCAAGGGGTCTATCATCGTCGGATGGAGTGGCTGGAGACGAGTACGGAGAACTGCCCCGTCCAACGCACGCTCGACATCGTCGGCGAGAAATGGACGCTGCTGATCCTGCGTGACGCGGCCAACGGCGTACGGCGCTTCGACGACTTCCACCGTCATGTGGGGTTGTCCGAGGCGGTCCTCGCGGACCGGCTGCGCAAACTGACGGCGGCCGGGGTCATGCGCACGGTCCCCTACCGGGAACCGGGTCGACGCACCCGGCAGGAGTACCGCCTGACCCGGAAGGGCTGGGAGCTGTGGCCCGTCCTGGTGGCCTTGCGGCAGTGGGGCGAGGCCCACGCCGTGGACCCCGAGGTGCCTGTGCTCGAGCTTCGCCACACCGCGTGCGGTGGGCCGGTGCGCGCGGTCGTCGAGTGCGCCGCGGAGCACCTGGCGCTCGACCCGTCCGACGTCGAGGTCACCTCCGGCGCCGCCGCGCCGCCTTCGACCTCAGGCGCAGCGACGAGCGCACACCGGGACTGATGAACAGCCTCCCCACGGACCTCGCTGGAGAGCCAGGAGTCCTGATGGGCATCGCTGCCGTGCACACGGGCGCAAGCCGATCACTCGTCCGCGGGAAGGCGCTCGATCGCCACCAGGGCCGCGTCATCACCGAGGCTGCCACCCGCGTGGCGCAGAAGGTCCGCGCACAGATGATTCAGCAACGCCTGCGGGTTCTTCCCGTGTTGCGAGGCGATCCGTTCGGTCAAGGGATAGAAGTCGCCTGAACGGTCACGGGCTTCGGTGACACCGTCCGTGTACAGGAGAAGCATGTCCCCTGTGTCGAAAGCGAACACGTCCTCCGTCGGCCGGCCGGCCAGCAGACGCCCGAGCCCGAGCGGTGGGGCCGGGTCCTTCGTTTCGAGCAGGCACACCTGACCCGCACGGAGGATCAGCGGCGGAGGATGCCCGCAGCTGATGAGGCGGACCACCTCGGCGCCGTCGGGAATGTCCAGCACAGCCGCAGTGACGAAGGCCTCGGCGATGTTCTCGTCCTCCGCCTCGTGCAGTGCGTCGATCTGGTGCGCGGCCACGCTGCTCTCCAGACGGCTCACCAGATCGGGCAGGTGCTTCTCCTGGCGGGCCAGCGCGCGAAAGGCACCCAGGACGCCGGCGGCACTGTTGATGGCGTCGAGGCCCTTGCCCCGGACATCACCGATGATCACGCGGGTCCCCTCGGCGGTGCGCGCGGTCGCGTAGAGGTCACCACCGAGCTGGGCACCCGCTTCGGCAGCCAGGTACACAGCGGCCAGACGCAGCGGACCGCTGCGGGCCGGCGGAGGGCGCAGCACACCCCGCTGAGCCGCCTCGGCCACGGTACGAAGCTGCACCATTTCCGTGGAATGGCGCTCTCGCAAATGGGCGAAGAACGTCACGATCGCGGAGATCAGGAACAGCGCGATGATCTGGTAGGTGTGGTTGAGGTCGTTGATGCTGGTCCGTGCCACCGCCACCATGGCTTGCGCGAGTACGGCCACCGCACCGACGAACGCCGTCATTCTCGGGCCGGCGAACGAGGCGGTGAGTGCCGGAGCCGCGACGAGAAACGGACCGAGGTGGACTTCCGGCGGGGCGATGATGTCGACCACCGTCACGACGGCGATGAGGGCGAACGGAACCACGATCAGCGCGCTGCTCCGCCGGGCACCGCTGCGGAGGGAGTGGAGCCATTGCCGGAAGACCATGACTCCGGGATACCTCACCCTGCCGCGGAGCGCTTCCCCTGAACCGCGAGTCTCCGCGTCGGTCCGCACTCCGCCGCCTCCCGACGCGTGAACAGTCACCCCATACCGGTGGTGGCACGCCGGGCACGCCTGGCCGGTCCGGGGCGGCACGTGGGGTTACGGTCGGCGGCATGGACGGTGATCGCCGAGGGTGGCGCCAGTGTTTCCTCAGCGGGGCGGTGTTCGCCGTGTGCATGGCAGGCACCACGCTGCCGACCCCCCTCTACGGCCTCTATCAGGACAAGTTCGGGTTCTCCGAGCTGACGGTGACCGTCGTGTACGCCGTCTATGCCTTCGGCGTCATCGGTGTGCTGCTGCTGGCCGGCAACGTCTCCGACATCGTGGGCAGGCGACCGGTGCTGCTGGCGGGTCTGGGGTTCGCGGCGGCGAGCGCCGTCTGCTTCCTGTGCGCCACCGGGCTGGGCTGGCTGTATGCGGGACGGTTGCTGTCCGGCCTGTCCGCCGGCCTGTTCACCGGGGCCGCCACGGCGTACGTGATGGAGCTGGCACCGTACGGCGGCGCCTCCCGGGCCACGTTCGTGGCGACTGCCGCCAACATGGGCGGGCTGGGCTGCGGCCCGTTGCTTGCCGGGGTGCTCGCGCAGTACGCCCCCTGTCCCCTGTACCTGCCGTTCGCCGTGCACCTCACCCTGCTGGCCGCCTGTGTGGCGATCACGATGTGGCTCCGCGAGACAGTACGGGAGCGACGGCCGCTGAGTACCGTACGGCCGCGGCGGCCCGGCCTGCCCCCGCAGGTGCGGTCGGTGTTCGCGCCGGCCGCGATCGCCTCGTTCGTCGGGTTCGCGCTCTTCGGCGTGTTCACGTCGGTCAGCCCGGCGTTCCTTTCTGAATCCCTCGATGTGAACAACCACGCGGTGAGCGGACTGGTCGTCGCGCTGGCCTTCTTCGCCTCGACCGCCGGACAGTTGGCAGTCGGCAGGGTCGGCGTGGCGCGATCGCTGCCACTGGGCTGTGCGGGTCTCCTCGCCGGGCTGGCGCTTCTCGCGGGAGCACTGCGATGGGACCTGTTGTTCCTGGTGGTGCTGAGCGCGCTGGTCGGCGGGGTCGGACAGGGGCTGGCCTTCCGCGGGGCGCTGTCCGCGGTGGCCGGGGCGTCTCCCGAGGACCGGCGCGCGGCTGTGATCTCGACTCTGTTCGTGGTGGCGTACGCGGGTATCTCGGTGCCTGTGATCGGTGTGGGGGTGCTGTCGGGTCCCATCGGTCTGGAGGGTGCGGGGCTGGTGTTCATCGCGTGCATGGCCATCCTGGTGTCGACCGCCGCCGTGTACCTGCTCCGGCGGCCTGTGCGGGCGGGGATGTGAGGATGTCCGTAGGCGAGGGCGGATCCGATGCCCGCGCCCCCGAACCGGGATGGACGGCCGCTCCGTCCCCGACGCGCCCCGCCCGGGGGCGCCCAGGAGGTTTTGACCATGCGGGGCTCCGGTGCCCGACGCGCCGTATGCGGTGTGCTCGCCATGCTTCTGGCCGTCCCTGCGGCGGCCTGCGGCCGCCAAGATGTTCCCCCGGCCTCGCCCACGCCCCCGGCCTCGTCCGCTGTGACGGGGGAGGAGTCGGGGGAGGGGGCGGGACCGGACGCGGGGGAGTCGGCCCGTGAATTCAAGGAGCTCGAGCGCAAGTTCGACGCCCGGCTGGGTGTCTACGCTGTCGACACGGGCACCGGACGCGAAGTGGCGTACAACGACGGGGAGCGGTTCGCCTACGCCTCGACGTTCAAGGTCCTGGCCGCCGGTGCCGTTCTGCGGAAGTACTCCCCGGACGGAATGGGACGGACAGTCAGGTACTCCCCGGACGAGCTGGTTCCTCCCTCTCCCGTGACGTCGAAGCACGCCGGGAGCGGGATGACCCTGGACGCCTTGTGCGACGCCGCCGTCCGCTTCGGCGACAACACCGCTGCCAATCTGCTGCTCGACCAGGTGGGCGGCCCTCGGGGTCTGGGCACCGAACTCCAGGAGATCGGCGACGACGTGACGCGGATGGAGCGTTCCGAGCCGCAGCTGAACGACTGGACCCCCGGCGCCACGCGGGATACGAGCACGCCGCGGGCCCTGGCCGCAGACCTGCGAGCGTTCGTCCTCGGTGACGTCCTGGGCAAGGGCGAACGAGCACAGCTCACGGAGTGGCTGCGCACCAGCACCACCGGAGCCGGGCTCATCAGGGCCGGAGTGCCCGACGGCTGGGAGGTCGGCGACAAGTCGGGGGCCGGGGGCACGTACGGCACCCGCAACGACATCGCTGTGGTGTGGCCGCCCGGCGCCGCCCCCATTGTCATGGCCGTCATGTCGAACCGCACCGAGGACGGGGCGGAGTACGACGACCGGCTGATCGCGCAGGCGGCATCCGTGGCCGCCGACTCACTGTCGTAGCGGGCCGGGTCGTTACTTCAGGACTCGGCCACGTGCCCTGCTCCGTGCCGTGATGAGCTCGGTGTGATTACCTCCGTGACATCTCGTAAGCCTCGCGAATCTCCGCAGGGATCCGACCACGATCATTTACGAGATAGCCGTTCGTGCGTGCCCAGAGACGTATCGGCTCGTCTTTCGGCCGGGGAGCGGGCCCGCCAGATCCAGCCGGACCGGCGGGGCCTCTCCAGTCCCCCGAGGCGACTCCTTCCAGCCGGTCCGCCACCTCTTGGAAGAAGGCGAACAACGAGGCAAAGGCACCTTCCTCAGGACCGCGCGCCTCAGCCCACGTTCCGACGGTTCCGTTGCGGGTGTCCAGAAACGTCCCGTAGAGGCCGTCGCGTTCCGCGGCGATCGGGACCCACTCACGGCGCCAGAACGAGCAGTCGGGGTCTGGGGACGGCTGCGTCTCCTCCAAGGCCATCCGGCTGAGGTAGACGCCCTCAATGTCCGCCAGGCCGAGAAGGAGATGGTCGCCGGGGATGGCTGCCTCGCACCCGAGTGCCACCAGACTTGATCGTCCATCGGATTGCCTGCCGGCATCGATGTCGGTCGCCAGGAGCCACTCCCGCATCTCCCTCGGCAGTGTCAGACCCATGCGCAGTTCGGCATCGCCGATGGCCGCCTGGTTCCCCGGGCCGCAGAGGGCAGCGAAACCCCCGGGGTCGTTCCGCTCGAGCCACGCGGTTACCCGGCCCCACGCTTCTCGTACGTCTCCCGCCTCGTACATCGGCGTCTCACTCACGTGCGGTCTCCATCCCAGCGGGGTGCACAGATGCGCGGAGCCCGCCCCACCGGGCCGCCGGCGCTTGGGGAGCGCTGCCCGGGCACCCGGACTGTGAGTTTGTCCATGTGAGGAAGCGACACCGCTGATCATCCATGGGAGAACCGTATGCGGGACCACTGACAGCGAGTGAACCGGAACGCGTAGCCGCAGACCAGCACGGTGCAAGGGGGCCGCCGAAGCCCCCGCCGGCGCCGTCAGCGCCGGCCCAGTGTGGCGGTGAAGCTGCGGCCATGGGCGTGATGGGTCGTGACGTCGAGGCGAGTGCCACCGAGGAAGCGGCGGACGCGGACGCCGTCATCGGCCGAAAGGGCCCGCAAGGCCGGTCCGTGGACCGTGACCGAGACCGTGCTCCGCTGAGTCGTGGGATCGGACACCGCGATCGAGCACGTGCCGTCGGGAGCCCGGCGAAGCATCACAGACGCCGGGCCGTCGATGGTGAGGCGCTCGGCGCGGTGCCTGCCGGGGGCGAAGGAGTTGGCGGCGACCAACCCCAGGCGAGTGTGCGTGACGGCCTGCAGGCGGACGGTGTTGGCCAGTACGGAGAGCGGGCCGTGGGCGTAGGCGGCCAACTGCCGGGTCGAGGCGTTCGGGACGAGGACGTGCGCCATCGCGGCCGGCCGCTCCTCGGCGGCCTGCTCGTACGAGAGCGTGAAGACCTGCTTGGTGACGGGGGTGTCGGGATTGGTCAGTCGCACGAGACGCCGGCTGCGGGTGACTGTGTCGAGTGCGACAGCCGGTCGCGGACCGGACAGGAAGACGTACCCGATCGCCGTCCCCTGTTCGGCATCGGCATAACGCAGCCAGGCCAGTGGCGCGGTCCCGGTGCCCTGCCAGGGCGTCCCGTCACGGAGGCTCCCGGTGAGGGTGACGGGTGCGGAGGGAGCGGCGATACGGCTGTCGACGGTGGTGGTCACCGCGCGGTCCTCGAGTCCGGTCACTCCTGCGGCGAGGACGACTATCTCGTCGTCGAGCATGAACCACGACTTGGTGGCACGGGCCCCCTGGTAGGCGACGAAGTCGTCGGGGAGTTCACCGGCCTGCTGGGCGGTGTAGGCCGCATCGTCGGACTGGACGAGACCGGCCACACCGTAGGGGCCCAGACGGGCGCCGCCGGAGAAGGCGTTGCCGCCGCGCGGGAAGTAGACGTAGGCGTTCTGCGACTCGGACGATGCCGTGAACCCGCGCTCGGGGTTGTCGTACCAGAGCGTGCCGTAGAGCTCGGGAACGGTGCGGCGCGTCTCCACAGGCGCGGTGACGCCCGCCAGGCGGTACGGGGAGACGGCCGTGAAGTAGTCGATGCCGAACGACTGCCGTTGGTCCTGACCGGAGAGGTAGAGGTAGTGCGCGCCGTCGCCCTGGAACCACGGCATCAGGTTCTCGCCGCTCATGTACTCGTACTTGCTGATGCGCGCGGAACTGCGGGTCAGGGCGAACGCGTAGCCGGACCGCCGGTGGACAGTCCTGTCCATCGCGTCGAACGCGGTGTGCGAGGCGGCTGGACCCAGATCCCTCGCGGGCGACGATGACTTCAGGATGTCGGCGTGGCGGGCGATGCTGACGGGGGAGACGAAGGAGGCCGGGTCGAGGCCGGCCTTCGAGGTCTGCCCGACGTACTTGACGTAGCCCTCGAGCGCCTCGGTGTCACTGCCGGTGGTGTACGAGGCGAGGTCGACGACGGCTTCCACGACGGCGGCGACGTCCGCGTACCCCGTGCCGGTCCGTGAGACCGCGCGGCCCTTGACGATCTCCATCATCCAGCCTTCGAAGATCAGAGGGGCGAAGGCTTCGGTCACCCAGCCCTGCACGACACCGACGAGGCTGTCGCCGGGCACATAGCCGGTTCCGTCGAGGATCTTTATCGTCTGGACGATGCGGGTGAGCAGGCCCTTTCCGTAGGAGCCCGTGTACGCGACGGAGCCGTGCTGGACGAAGGAACCGTCGGCGTAGAAACCGTCGGTGACGCCGTGCTGCGGGTTGTACGGGTCGATCGTCGCGAAGACGGTCAGCTGGTCGGCGATGGCCTTCCCTGTGCGGACCTCGTCGCCGAGGACGGCACCCTGGAGGATCCGGTTCGTCGTGATGTCGGCGAGATTGGCGCCGGTGTGGAAGCGCGAGTCCAGATCGACGTCGCCGCCCTTGCCGTTGCGGAGGTAGGCGTCCATGGAGGCCACGTAGGTCGCGGCGAGCTGGGGCCGGTACACCGCGAGCTCGTCCCTCAGGAGGACGAGGGTCTTGCTGACGTAGGCGGAGATTCCGATCTCCCAGTGGAACCAGTTGCCGTAGTAGCCCTTCGACTGATCGCCGTAGTAGGCGTCGTGGAGGTGGACCAGAGCGTCGATGACCCGTCGCCGGACCGCGCTGTTGTCGCGGAGCTCCGAGGCGCCGGTACCCGGCAGAGCGGTGGCGAGGGCGATTTCGTACAGGTACTGGAAGGACAGGCTCAGGTTGGGGTCGCTGGTGCCGAGCGGTACGCCCGCGAAGAGCTCGCCCTGTCCGGCGCTGTCCATCGCGGCGAGCCTGGTGCGAGCTGTCGTCTGCAGGGCAGTGAGTTTCGGTGCGACCTCGGGGCGGGCGTTGACTTCGGTGGTGCCGGCGAAGATCGCAACGGTGTTACGGACCAGAGCGTCATGGTCGGCCACTGTGCGGCCGGACGCGTCCGGCTCGCGCCGGACCGCCGCTCGGGCTTGAAGCGTCTGTGCCACGGCCAGCAGGGCCACCGCCGGGATCATGGACAGCACGGAACGACGCGAGAACTCCACCTGAACGCTCCAAAGTCCGGCCGGAAAGCGCTTGTCCTCAGCCAAGCAACGGGTTCTCACCCATGTCAACGGGCCGGATGGACGGTTCGCCGGGGGAGTCGTGCTGTCGCGTCGGCGCGGGCCGGAGGTATGGGCGGAAACCCGCCGATCGTCGGCCACCGGCACCCCCGCCCCCATCGGCCGGCCCGTCGCCGGGCGCGGAACGCCCCGCGTCGGCCGGAGCGACCCGGTGCTCCGCACGCCCCGCAGGAGCCGGCCCGTCACGGTGCGTGAACCGGACCTCACCCGTTCCGCAACTCGTCCGCGCGGGAGAGCCTTTGCCGAGCCCGGCGAAATCCGCCGCGCCGACATGGCCGTGGTTACCCTGGCCACATGCTGATCATGAACACGGAAGATGATGCGCAACTGGCTCTGGCGGCAGCACGGGCAGGAGCGGCCGTGGTCAGCGACATGTACGGGGAATCCCTGGAGCGGTTCGCGAAGTCCGACGGCGACTTCGCGACAGGCGCCGACCTCGCGGCGGAAAACGCGATCCTCGGCATCCTGAGAACCGCCCGACCCCATGACGCCGTGACCGGAGAGGAGAGCGGACACAGCGGCGCAGACGGAGCGGAGCGCAGATGGCTCGTCGACCCGTTGTGCGGGACGCTGAACTACGCCGTACACACCATGCTGGCCTCGGTGAACGTGGCCCTGCGGGTGGGGCCCGACATCACCGTGTCCGCGGCAGCCGACCCGTTCAGCGGTGAGGTCTTCTGGACCGACGGCAGGCGCGCCCGTCTCCGAAAGGGCGAGGTGGACGAAGAACTCGCACCCTCGGCAGCGTCCCGGCTGGTCGACGTCAATCTCGACCCGCCCTTCCCCAACGCACCGGACTTCCGGGCAGCACTCCTCCTCGCCGCCCCAGGGTTCACAGACCACTTCCGGCCACGCGTCGTCTCCACGACCCTGGCCGTGGCCTGGGTCGCCGCCGGCCGAAGAGCCGCCTACGTCACCGACGGCGACCTGCGCGACTCCGTGCATTTCGCCGCCGGGATCGCCCTGTGCGAAGCGGCCGGGTGCGTGGTGACCGGCATTCACGGCCAACCGCTGCACACCGGCGCAGGTGGACTGATCGCGGCGGCCGACCAGCGGACCCACACCACGTTGCTGGAAATGGTCCGGAACCAGGCTGCGGCTTCCCCGACCGCTGCGGGCTGATGCTTCGGCTGCCGCCGTCAAGAACCGGTGTCATCCACGGAACGCGGCGGTAGCGGCGCCGACATGGGCGACCTGGGAGGGAACGGGTCAGCCGGGAGTCGTGACCTGCCCCGTTCCGGTGCCCTTCTGTCCCGTGACGTCAGGCCGGACCGACCTCCCAACCTTTCGAAGGTGTCAGCGGCCGAGCGGATCGCTCTTCGGCAGGAGCCTTCGGCGGCCCGATGTCAGAGGCGGACGGAAGACTCCCCGACATGATCGAATCAGAGTCGAAGGTGGACCTGCTCCACTACTTGCAAGCCGCCCGTGATGCCCTGCTGTGGAAGCTCGACGGTCTCTCCGAGTACGACATCCGTCGTCCGCTGACGCCGACCGGCACGAACCTCCTGGGCCTGGTCAAGCACCTCACCGGCGTGGAACTGGGCTACTTCGGGGACACGTTCGGGCGCCCGTTCTTCGATGAGCCGCCGTCCTGGTACGGAGAGGACGCCGAACCGGGCGCGGACATGTGGGCCACCCCGGACGAGTCGCGCGACATGGTCGTGGGGCTGTACCGCCGGGCCTGGGAGCACGCGGACACCACGATCGCCACGCTCGGTCTCGATGCTGTCGGCCGCGTCCCGTGGTGGCCGGAGGAGCGAAGCGGCGTGACGCTGCACCACGTGCTGGTACGCGTGCTCGGCGACACCCAGCGGCACGCCGGGCACGCCGATATCGTCAGGGAACTCATCGACGGGGCCGTCGGGATGGCGAAGGGGAACGACAGCATGCCGCCCGGCGATCAGTCCTCGTGGGAGAGCTACCGCGGCCGGCTGGAGCGTGCCGCGCAGGACGCCGGTCGCGGCTGATCCCTCCGCCGATGCCGGGGCGGGCGCGTCCGCGTCGACGTGTGGGGGAGTCGCTCGGACCGGTACGGCCCCGCTCGTGTCCAGGCGGACGCCGCGGGGCCCGTGCGAACCCCGCGCTCTCCCGCCGGCCCCGCGTGCGGCCGGCTTCCCGGACTTCCCTACGTGGCATGGGCGAGGCCGGGACCGCCACGATCGCCCTGGCCCGCCACGGCCTCCGGTTTCAGGAGCGCGGTGGGATCCGCCTGCCGCCCGACGGGCCGGCTCGCTCCTCGCGTGTTGGCTGAGCCTTCATCACCTCGACATCAGGTGGTGCTCGGTCCGTGTGCCGAGGGATTCAGCATGGTTGCGATGGGCATGTCAATCGTAGCCGCGTGACCCCCGACACGCGTCGACCAGGAGGCAGCAGTGAAGAGCAGAGCACGAGTCCGCAGGGTGTCGCTCGTCGTGGGCAGCGCCCTGGTAATGGTCATCGCGTCCTCCGGCAGCGCGTACGCCGCCCCGCCCGGCGCTCTGCCGCTCAACGCCGATGGAATGGAGCAGTCGTTCCAGCCCGCCTACGACTACGACACGGACGGCTGCTACCCCACTCCGGCCATCGGGCCGGACGGTGCCATAGCCCCTGGTCTCAACACCACCGGGGCCGTCAACGGAAGTTGCCGTGACGCCTCGGACCTGGACAACACCAACGGGTACGCCCGCTACAAGTGCAACAACGGCTGGTGCGCGATCATCTACGGGCTCTACTTCGAGAAGGACCAGGCCGTGGCCGGCAGCGGGCTCGGCGGGCACCGGCACGACTGGGAGCATGTCGTGGTGTGGGTGCAGAACAACGAGGCCCGCTACGTATCCACGTCCGCTCACGGCGACTTCGACGTCTACAACCGCGATCAGATCCGGTGGGACGGAACGCATCCCAAGATCGTGTACCACAAGGACGGGTTGAGCACCCACTGCTTCCGCCCCGCGAATTCCAACGACGAGCCGCCCGAGAACCACTATCACGGATGGCAGTTCCCCAAACTCGTCGGCTGGAACGGCTACCCGGCGGGTCTGCGGGACAAGCTGACACAGGCCAACTTCGGAAGTGCCGTCTTCGGCCTCAAGGACGGCAATTTCAACCCTCACCTCGAGAAGGCCAAGCCGGCCGGCATCCCGTTCGACCCGAACGCCTGACGAGCCGCTCGGTGCCGGGAGGCGGGCGTGCGGCCGGGAAACCCGCACGCCCGCCTCCCGGCCCTGCGGCCCGGCAGGTTTTGCCGGGTGATGTCCGCGTAATCCGATTCGCGTGCACCGGATTCGCTGCTGCGCGACGGTCGTTCACATGTCGGAGCGTGCGCGATGTCTTGACGTGCCCCTGGCGTGATGGCTTTATGGGAGCGCTCCCACCTTCCCGGTTGATGTTTTTTGGCGCTCATCCTCTGGAGTCGTAATGAGAACAACTGGACGTATGAAACGTAAGAGCCCGGTCACCGTCGTCCTGACCGCTCTGGCCGCCTTACTCGGACTCGTCGTTGTCGGGACCCCGGGCCCGGCCGCCGCCCAGGCCCGGGTGCAGGCCCACGAAGCCGGCGCGCTCGCCACGGGCCTCCATGTCAGTGACGGCCGCCTGCTCGAGGCCAACGGCAACGACTTCGTCATGCGCGGCGTCAATCACGCCCACACCTGGTACCCCGGCGAGACGCAGTCGCTGGCCGACATCAAGGCCACGGGCGCCAACACGGTCCGCGTGGTTCTCTCCGACGGACACCGCTGGAGCAAGAACAGCCCCGCGGACGTGGCGAGCATCGTCGACCGGTGCAAGGCGAACCGTCTCATCTGTGTGCTCGAGGTGCACGACACCACCGGCTACGGCGAGGACGCGGCGGCCGGAACGCTCGACCACGCCGCTGACTACTGGCTCGGCCTGCAGAGCGTACTCACCGGTGAAGAGAACTACGTCATCATCAACATCGGCAACGAGCCCTGGGGCAACACCAATCCCGCGGGCTGGACCGATCCCACCATCTCCGCCGTCAAGAAGCTGCGCAACGCGGGGTTCGAGCACACGATCATGGTGGACGCGCCGAACTGGGGCCAGGACTGGCAGGGCGTCATGCGTGCCAACGCCCAGACCGTCTACGACGCCGACCCCACCGGCAACCTGATCTTCTCGATCCACATGTACAGCGTCTACAACACCGCCGACAAGGTCACCGACTACCTGGACGCGTTCGTGGACGCCGGCCTGCCGATCCTGATCGGCGAGTTCGGGGGCCCCGCCGACCAGTACGGCGACCCGGACGAGAACACCATGATGGCCACCGCCCAACAGCTCAAGCTCGGCTACCTGGCCTGGTCCTGGAGCGGTAACACCGACCCGATCCTCGACCTGACGATCGACTTCGACCCCACCCGGCTCAGCTCCTGGGGCGAGCGCATCTTCAACGGCGTCAACGGCATCGCCCAGACGTCCCGGGAAGCCACCGTCTTCGGCGGCGGCGAACCGGGCGACACCGAGGCCCCCGGAGCCCCCGGCACCCCGACCGCTTCGGCCGTGACGGCCACCTCCGCCACCCTCCGCTGGACCGCCGCCACCGACAACGTCGGCGTCGCCGGCTACGACGTCGTCCGCGTCAGCAGCGGATCCGAGACCACGGTTGCCGCCTCCTCCACCAACAGCGCCACGGTGAGCGGCCTCACCGCAGAGACGTCGTACACCTTCGCCGTCTACGCCCGCGACGCGGCCGGGAACCGCTCGGCCCGCTCGGCGACGGTGGCTGTCGTCACCGACGAGGGCACCGGCACACCCGGAGCGGCCTGCTCCGTCGGCTACCGAGTGGTCGGTGACTGGCCCGGCGGCTTCCAGGGCGAGATCATCATCCGTAACACCGCCACCACCGCGATCAACGGCTGGACACTGGCCTTCTCCTTTGCCGACGGCCAGACCGTGAGCCACGCCTGGGGCGGATCCTTCACGCAGAACGGCGGCGCGGTGAGTGTGGTCCCCGCCTCGTACACCTCCGTCATACCCGCCGGCGGTTCGGTCACCGTCGGCTTCAACGGCACCCGGGGAGGGACCAACACGGCCGCGACCGGGTTCACCCTGAGCGGGACCGCCTGCGCCACCGCTTGATCAGGAGTCCTGACCAACGGCTGACCGGCGTGGGGCACCCTGCTCACGCCGGTCGGTACGCCGTGGCGGGTGAGGCCGCGGACACACCGTCCTGCGGGCCGTCGCGAGGTTCTGCCCCGGGACGCCCTCACCTCAGCCGGGCGAGGGGCCCTGTCCGCTCTCCGTGAGCAGTTTCGCCAGGTGGTCGGCGAATTCGGTGAGCCGGTCCGGTCGAGATCCGGTGCGGGCCCTGCGGAATCCGTGGCGCCGACCCCAGAACGCGGCCTGGACGGCATGAAACTGAGCCCATCGCCGGACGCGTACGCGATCGAGCTCCGCTGCCTCGGCGAAGGCGTCCAGAGCGCGGTGGACGGCCCGGCCCAGGTCGTCCGCTCCGAGCATCGTCAGTGCGCGCGATTTGAGCAGCGTGCCGCCGTCGTAAGCGGGGTCTCCCGCGTACCCCTTCGGATCGACCGCCAGCCACGGCTCACGATCGGCGCGAGGATGTTTCCGCCGTGCAGGTCGCCGTGGACGAGAGTGTCGGACTGGACCCGGCCCAGCTCCCGTACGGTCGCCACCGCCGCGTCGACCACGTAGGGCGACAGCGCGTGCGTCAGCTCCTCGGCATCCCTGCGCAGATGCTCCTCCCAGGATTCGGCCTGCTCCCGCAGCCGCGGCAGGCCGGGCGGCGCGGGGACCGCCAGCCGGCGGTTGATCCTTCCGGCGACCGTCACCACCTCGTCGTCGTCCCCGACCTCCGCAAGTGTCGACGCCCTGACCCGCTCCAGCAGCATGGCGAAGGACTCGTCGTGGCGCTCGTGCAGCAGTACGGCTCCGCGCCCGCCCCACGCCGCGAACGCGTCCGGCTCGTGGACGTTGCCGGGGTGGGGGAAGGACACCTTCAGCACGGCGGTCCCGCCGTCCCGCCGCCGTACGGAACGATGATCCCGACGCCCCCGTGCATCACTACGCCGTCCGGCACGCAGTCCCAGCGTGCCAGCGACTCGTCGACGACGGTGGGCAGGACGGCGAGCCAGGCCGCCCCGGCTTCTCCCTCGCGCGCGATGGTGCTCCGCGAGAACGCCTCTGGTGTCCCGATCATCCAGGCACACTACGCGCCCGGCCGGCACTCGGATCCGGTACGCCCGGACGGCCGGTGCTCCTGCTGGGAGGACGGGACGCCTTCGATGTCGTCCCTCTGCCGGGGTGGCGTGCCGCGGCTGCGATGTGGCCGAGGCCGTCCGGGCGGCAGATGCGTAAGGCCGACCCTAATGGTTCACGTGTTCGAATGCGGGGTACTCTGGAGGCATGGCGGCGCACCAGGTCCAGGGGTCCCTGTTCGATCAAAGCGAGGACGTGCTCCTACGTCCGCTGGACGGGCTGCGCAGGACCGGACTCGGCGACGGCGCCTGGATCGACCTGCTGCCCGGCTGGCTGACCGGCGCCGACGTCCTGTTCGAACAGCTGGCCACGGATGTGCCCTGGAAGGCCGAGCGGCGGCAGATGTACGAGCGGCTCGTCGCCGTCCCTCGCCTGCTCGCCTTCTACCGCTCCGGCGAACCGCTGCCGCACCCCGTGCTCGACGAAGCACGCCAGGCTCTGTCCACGCACTACGCCGCCGAACTCGGTGAACCCTTCACGACAGCCGGCCTGTGCCACTACCGCGACGGCCGCGACAGTGTGGCCTGGCACGGCGACCGCATCGGCCGGGGGGCGAGCGAGGACACGATGGTCGCCATCCTGTCCGTGGGAGCGCCCCGCGACCTGCTGCTGCGCCCGTGCCGCGGCGGTGCTGTCGTCCGGCGCCCCCTCGGGCACGGCGATCTGATCGTGATGGGCGGTTCCTGTCAGCGGACCTGGGAGCACTCCGTCCCCAAAACCGCGCGAGCCGCGGGAGGACGTATCAGCATCCAGTTCCGGCCCCGCGGGGTGCAGTGAACGGGAAGGCGCCGGGCCCCGGCGGACACACCGGCGGCCGGACACAAGAGCTGCTCCCCAACTCGCCCCCGCTGAAGGGGCAAGGCGTTCCAGCAGGGGCGGTTGCCTCCCTACGATGTGGTCATGACGATCTCCGGGCAGGAACAGCCGCTGATACGTGTCCTGCACGACGAAAGCCGCCCTGATCTGATGGACCCGCAACGTCCGCGGCCGATCCGGCTCTATCTGTGGGAACCGTCGCCCCCGCCGGCCGCACCTGCTCCGCTGATAGTCGTCTCGCACGGCACCGGCGGTTCAGGAAGCGACATGGAGTGGTTGGTGAGCCCGTTGCGCGAAGCAGGGTTCCGGGTGGCCGCCCTTGATCACCACGGAAACAACTTCGTCGACGGCTACGAGCCGGAGGGCTTCCTCCACGTATGGGAGCGGCCCCGGGATGTCTCGTTCGCCCTCGACGCACTCGCCCGCGAACAACCTCTGGGTCAGGTCGGCGCGGCGGGCTTCTCTCTCGGTGCCTACACGGCGGCGGCGCTCGCCGGGGCCCGCGTCGATCCGCAGATCCTGTGGGCCGTGCTGACGGGGGCAGCGCCCCTGCCGGAGGTTCCTGAATTCCCCGGGGTCCTGGAGGCACTGAGGAAGAAGCACCCCGAGGCCGAGACGGCGAAGCGCGTTCTGCACGGCGCCGGAGCGGATCTTTCCGACTCCCGGGTGCGGGCGGTCTTCCAAGTGGCCCCCGGAATCGGCAGCCTGGTGACTCCGGAGAGCCTGGCGACCGTGCGCGTACCGGTGGAGATCCGCTGGGCCGGGGCCGACACGATCGCCCCGTACGAGGAGGACACCAGGCCGTATCTGGAGCACATCCCGACGGCCGGCGGCCGTTCGGTGGGCCCCGACGTCCGCCACGACGACTTCTTCGCCCCGGAACCCTCCGACCCTGCGGCCCGCGTCACTGTCGGCCGGGAAGCGGCCGCCTTCTTCCTGCAGCACATGAGCTGACCTCGCGAAACCGAGGCCGCCACCACCGCCCGACGCACGTCCTGCTGACGGGCAGCCACCACCACCCCGGCCAGGTCGGCAGCTGTCTCGCCGGTAGCCTTGCGAAATGACCATGCACAAGACCGTCGGCGCGAGCGTCGACGCGATGATCGAGGACCTCAGGACACTCGTGGAGATCGAGTCTCCGTCGCGCGATGTCGACGCCCTGCGGGACTCGGCCAAAGCTGTCGCCGCCGTCCTCGAGAGCCGCCTCGGCGGACATGCCGTCCTGGTCGAGAGCACAGCGGGTCCCCACGTCCACTGGTCGGCCGGTGGCGATCCGAAGGTCCTGATCCTGGGTCACCACGACACGGTGTTTCCGCTCGGCACCCTTGAGCGCCGCCCGTTCATGGTCCAGGGCGGCCGTGCGACCGGGCCCGGGGTCTTTGACATGCTGGGCGGTCTGGTGCAGGCCGTCCACGGCGTGGCGACGCTCGACGACCGGTCAGGCATCGAGATCCTCGTGACCGCCGACGAAGAGGTCGGCTCGCGCTCCTCCCGAGCCCTCATCGAGGAACGAGCCCTCGCGTGCGGCGCTGTACTCGTGGTCGAAGGCGCCGCCGACGGGGGAGGCCTGAAGACGGGACGCAAGGGCTGCGGCACCTTCCAGGTCTCTGTGAGGGGCCGGGCGTCGCACGCGGGCCTTGAGCCCGCAACCGGAGTCAACGCCCTGATCGAGGCGGCACATCAGGTGCTGGACATCGCAGCGCTGAGCCGACCCGACATCGGGACGACAGTCACCCCGACCGTTGCCTCCGCAGGAACCCTGGACAACGTCGTTCCCGCAGAGGCGACCGTCATCGTCGACGTGCGGGTCGAGTCGGCGGACGAGAAGGAACGAATCGAGTCCGCGTTCACGGCACTGTCTGCCCATCTCGACGAGGCGGAGATCTCGGTCCAGGGAGCTGTCGGCCGTCCCCCGATGCCCGAATCGACATCGACCGAACTCTTTGCGGTGGCGCAGCGGCTCCTTCCCGGCATCGAAGGCAAGTCGGTCGGCGGCGGAAGCGACGGCAACTTCACCGCCGCACTGGGGGTACGGACCCTCGATGGCCTCGGTGCGGTCGGGGGTGGCGCCCACGCGGACCACGAGTATCTGGTGATCGACGCCATGACGGAGCGGGCGAACCTCATTGCCGGACTGGTGAACGCGATTCAGAACGAGTAGGAGAACAGGGCGGGGGAGGGACCGACGACCGGCGAACGATTCCACGGACCGCCTGCCGTGCCAGAGGCCCCGGTGCCGGCGAGCCCCGGCTCGCCGGCATCGAGCACGGCTGGAACGCTTCCCCGACCGCGAGTTCGCGTGCGACGAGATCCGGTCCGTTCGGCATCCGGCCCGTCGTCGGCTCGTCCTGAGGGCTTGCCGGCCCAGTTCGTCCACGGCTGCCGGACGGCGGCAAAGACCGCGAAATCGCTACGGAGCGGGGTCCTCGTTCCTATGATCGATTCTGGCTCCCGGACGCCCGGGAGGTCGACAGGAGGAGGGGCCGTGTCGGAGATGTCGAGACGCAAGCTGCTGGGGTACTCGGGGACTGCCGCGGCGGGGGCCGTGTTCGCGTCCACCGCGACGGCCGAGGCCGCGGAGACGGACGAGGCGCCGGCGACGGTCGAGTTCACGGACGGAACCGAGTTCCGGGCGGACGCGAGCATGGCCGAGAGCGACCTGAGGATGGACATGAGCTTCAAGGTGCGCGTCGACAAGCCGAACGGCTATCCGTCCGCGCAGGACATCACGCCCCTGGAGGTGGCCCAAGCGCTGTCCGCGCTTGCCCAGTCCAAGGGCTGGCCGCCGCTCACCTTCTACGGTACGCCGCCTCCCGTAGCGCTGAACTGACGCTGCGGGACGCCGGGCTGTTCACGAGGGGTACGGCCGACTCCCGGCGTCGCGTCCGAGCCCGGAGGACCGGTGCCGGCCCGGGGGCCCGCTTTCGCCGGATGGTCATCGCGAAGGCTGGAAGCTCATGCGGCGAGGGCGGGCGGCGAGGGCGGGCGAGCGGTCCTCTCCGCCTGTCAGCGGTGAGATTCCACCGCAGCTTCGCCCCGGCCGGTCGGCAGCGTAGGCGCGCGGCAGGGCGCTCTTCGCGGGGGGAGCCATTGGGACGGGCCGCCGTCTTGGGGGCATTCCCGGTTGCTCGGTGGCTTCGTCTCAGGGCGAGAAATGGGGAGCGCTCGGGGGTGGGGGTCCGGACAATGGTCTTCATGACGCTCCTCCACTCCAACCCGCTCTTCACCCGGCTCGCCGATGCCGAACGGATCCTTGTCGCGGGTGCGGGCGGCGGCTTCGACATCTACTCCGGTCTTCCATTGGCTCTCTCCCTGCTGCATCAAGGCAAGCAGGTACATCTTGCGAACCTCTCATTCAGCGCACTAACCGGTCTCCCGCTCGAGGACTGGGTCGTTCCTGATCTGGCCGCTGTCACACCCGGCTCTGCTTCGCACCAGAGCTATTTCCCGGAACGGACCCTCGCGCAGTGGCTGCGTCTGCACGGCTACCCCTCCACCGTGTACGCCTTCCCCCAGACCGGGGTACGCCCCCTGCGTGCCGCCTACGAGGCGCTGGTCGAGTTGCACGATGTCGACGCTGTGGTGCTGGTCGACGGTGGTACGGACATTCTGATGCGCGGGGACGAAGCCGGGCTCGGGACTCCGGAGGAGGACCTGACCAGCGTGGCGGCGCTTGCGGGTCTGGACGGCATACCGACCCGGCTCGTCGTGTCAGTCGGCTTCGGAGTAGACGCCTACCACGGGGTCAACCACGTGCAGGTATTGGAGAATATCGCCGCTCTGGACCGTGACGGTGCCTACCTCGGCGCGTTCTCGATACCGCGTGCCACCCGTGAGGGCGCCCTCTACCTTGACGCGGTGGCGCACGCTCAGCACCACACCCCGGAGCATCCCAGCATTGTGAACGGTTCGATCGCGGCAGCCGTGCGCGGCTCGTTCGGCGATGTCCGGTTCACTGACCGCACCCGGGGCAGCGAGTTGTTCGTGAATCCGCTGATGTCCCTGTACTTCGCCTTCGACCTCCCCGGCCTGGCGGACCGCTGCCTCTACCTGGATCGCATCGAGGACACGTACCTGATGCGCCAAGTCCATTCGCGGATAGCTGAGTTCCGGGAAACCGTAGTGACTCGCCCGCCTCGCCGCTTCCCGCACTGAAGCATGCGTCGGAAGTGCTCTAGGTTGGCTGGTGTGAGTGGGCGGGGGCGGAATTACAGGTACGTCGGACCGGTCGAGCTGAAGACTGCGGTCCGGCCTGGTGACGGCGGGTGCCGGATTGGCTCAGCGGCTGACTTCGGTGGCTGGATCGTGGAGCAATCGGCGGCGGAGCTGGCTGAACCGTTCACCTTCGTGGTCGGTAGGGATGGTGTGCTTCGGCTGGCGCCGCGACGAAGCGAGCACGTGGCCTGTGCCGGCGGAGACATGGTTCTGAGTGCCGGCGAGATCAGCTTCATGCGCGAGGCGGACCGGTGGGCCGTGGGAGAGATCAGCAACCAGTCCACCGGGTACTGCCCGGACGTCACCTCCTGGTCGGCAGTCGCCCGTGCTCTGGACGGCGTACAACTTGGGCGGCCCTCCGGCTTCACCCACGAGGTGGTATTCCGGCGGTGCCCCGACTGCCAGGAGCACAACATCGTGCGCGAGGACGACTTCGTCTGCGTCTTCTGCGACAGCGATCTGCCCGCGGCGTGGAACGTGGATCCCACCGCCTGACGGCCAAGGGTCACAGCCACTCGTTGACGGCCGCGACGAGGACAGTCGCCTCGTTGCGGGCGGCGAGCCTGATCGCATTCTGGCAACGTGCCCAGACGTTCTTCACCGGCCACGGCACTACCGTCGAACGGGTCCTGACCGACAACGGCGCCTGCTACAAGTCCAAGCACTTCACCCAGTCCTTCACCACGGCCGGCATCGCCCACAAGCGCATCCGCCCTTACCGGCAGCAGACCAACGGCAAGGTCAACGCTTCAACCGCACCCCGCTGGAGGAGCGGGCCTACCTGCGGCCCTGCACAACCAACGCCGAACGCACCGCGGCCCTGGCGGACTTCCTCCATACCTACAACACCCACCGCTGCCACACCGCACTCAACGGCAAGCCACCAATCAGCCGAGTCAACAACGCTGAGGGTCAATCCACTAGGCCCTGTTGCGAAAGTGAGTGCTGAGGCGCGCTAGCTACGGAGTTGGGTGAGTTGCCGGTTGCGCCCCTGCTGCCCGAAGGATCTCGGCAGTGTCAGGGTGAGGGCCGCTGTTCGCCCAGTCCAGCGGGGACTTGCCTGTGCCGTGGTCTTCGCGAAGGTTGGGATCGGCGCCATGCGTCAACAACTGCCGGATCGTTTCGGTGTGCCCCCAGCAGGCGGCTGCGCAGAGCGGTGTGCCCTCAGAGCCGAGGCCGCTGCTTTCGGTGTCGGGAGAAGCCCCGGCTTCGATGAGCAAACGAGCTATCTCGGCTTCGCCCTGCACTGAAGCCAGGTACAGCGGAGTGGTGCCGTCACTGTTCCGTCTCTCTGGACTTGCTCCACTGCGCAGCAGGGCCTTCGTGCGCATGGCGTCACCTGCCAGGACTGCTTCGAAGAGGTGGCGGGAGAGCTTCTTCTGCTGGCGCTGCTTCATAGCCGGTGAGGCTAGCGATTATGAGTACGCCGGAGCCATTCATATCCATTCGTTGATCGCCGCGACCAGCACAGTGGCTTCGTAGTGGACGGCGAGTTTGTCGTATCTCGTGGCCACGGCTTGGTGTCGCTTGAGGCGATTGATCCCGCACTCGACCGCGTGGCGCTCGCGGTAGTCGGCCGGATCGAAATGCGGCGGCCGGCCGCCACGGGAGCCGAGCTTCTGGCGGTTGCGTGCCTGGTCGTGCAGCGGATCCCGCGTCGGCGCAGGTAGGCGCGGTTTTTGCGGGAGGCGTACGCCTTGTCTGCCCGCACGCGATCGGGGCGGACGCGTGGCCGGTCCGGCCCGATGCGAGGCACGCGAACCTTCTCCAGCACGGGTTCGAACTGCGGTGAGTCCCCGCGCTGCCCGGCGGTCACCACGATCGACATGGGCTTCTGGCCTTGCTCGACGGCCAGGTGCAGCTTGGTGGTGAACCCGCCGCGCGAGCGTCCCAACCCGTGATCATTCGGCTCGGTGAACACACCGCCCGGTGGTTCCTTCTGCAGATCACCCTGCTTGCGGGCCCCGGCCGCATGCTGATGAGCGCGGCACACTGTGGAGTCGACGCTCAGTTCCCACGTGATCGCGCCTTTCGCGTCGGCCAGGGACTGGAGCCGGGTGAGGATCCGGTGCCACGTGCCGTCCCGCTGCCACCGGCGGAACAGGTCGTAGACCCGGTTCCACGGTCCGTATCCGACCGGGATGTCTCGCCACGGCACTCCGGTTCGGACCCGGAACCGTATGCCGTCGATCAGTTGCCGTCGAGGCCAGATCGGTGGCCGCCCCGCCCTGGCACCCTTCGGCAACAGTGTTTCCAGCACCGCCCACTGTTCGTCTGTGAGATCTCCCGACCCATGATCTGTGATCATGCACAACCCAAGATCCACTTTCGATACATGGCCTAGCGGCGTGCTGACGGTCGTCCGCGACTGCCGAGTCAAAGCGAAGGCGTCCACCGCGCCTTGGCCGGCATCGGTCATATGCCCAACGTCGCCCTCGCCGGATAGGCGTCAGTTCCGCAGTGTCCCCTGGATGATGCGGGCGACGACGGCAGCGGCCTGTTCCGGTGGATGATGCGGGCGACGACGGCAGCGGCCTGTTCCGGGTGTTGAGCCAGCCATGTGCCGAGGTACGTCTGGACGGCCTGCTCGACGCAGTCGTGCACGGTTGCGCCGCCCAGCTGGCCGCCGGTCGGGCCCAAGTATTCGGGACTCGCCAGTTTCACTGAGACGACCGCTGTCAGGCCATGACCGATTCGGTCGGCGGTGAGATCGGCATCTTCCGTTGTCAGCAGCTGTCGCTCACGCGCGTACGTGTTGACCGCAGATGCCACCCCAGTCCGAAACCCGTCTGCGTGGGTGCCGCCCTCCGGGGTGGGCACGCTGTTGGCGAAGGTCCGGATTCGTTCCTCGCGCACACCGTGCCAGGTCAGGGCTACCGCTACTGTTCCTGCCATCCGCGTGTCTTCGTGTTCGAAGCCAATGATGTCCGCGGTAGCGTGCGCCCCGGATTCAGAGTCGAGAAAGGCCACGAAATCCTTGGGACCGTCGGGGTACTGGAAGCGTACCGACCGGACTCCGCCCGGTGGGCGTTCGTCGGTCAGTGAGATGCTCAGGCCCCGGTTCAGGAGGGCCACCTCCCGGAAGCGCTTGGCCAACGCAGCGAACGAGTAGTCGATGGTGTCGAAGATGTCGGCATCGGGCCAGAAGGCGACAGAAGTTCCGCTGCCGGTCGCCGGCCCCATGGCTGCGGGCGGGGCGAGAGCGGCGCCGCGTGAGTACTCCTGGACCCAGAGCGTGTGCCCGCGCCGCACCTCGGCCGTGAGGCGGCTCGACAGAGCATTGGTGACACATGGGCCCATACCGTAGAGGCTCCAATTCACGGCGTGAGGGTCGCCGGGCCCGGCTCGGGGGTGCGGGCGTGTCAGGAGGGCTTCGAGGCCGGCACTGTTGGTGTTCCCGGCCGTTCTGACGGGGACACCTGGCCCGTCGTCGGTGACACGGACACCGCCGTCGGGTGTGAGGGTGACGTCGACACAACCACCACCGTCAGCCAGTACGTCGTTCACCGACCGGCTGATGACCTCGAACAACAGGTGGTGCAGGCCGCGTATGCCGGTCGAGCCGACATACATCCCGGGCCTCTTCCGAATGGCCTCACACCCCTCCAGAACTGTGATGCTCGTGGCGTCATATCCGCTGGCTCTCCCGCTCACGGAGTCCCCTCTGGCGTCCGACAGGACTTTCCACGCTACCTGAACTCTTGGAAAACACCAGGTCAGAGCAGGTTCATCGACGGCTGGGGTAGGTATGTGAGAGCCCGCCTCCAGGCAGTTGACCGAGAGGTCGCGGGCAGCGGCAAAAGTGCACCGGCGGTCCCGCCGAGGCTGCGAACGACCCTGCTCCGGGGCGAGCCGAGGCCCTCAATTCCTGTGCGTCGAGCCACAAAGCGACAAAGCTCGCTGAGGTTTCGAACTGGGGCGTGCAAGCGGCCCAGGTCGGCTGACCGGCGGGCACCTGGCTGCCGTGGTGAGTCAGCGCGGCGGTGGCGAGTAGGTGCCCGGGTTGTCGAGCACGTGGAGCTCCAGTCAGGTCGAAGGCCTGGCAATCAAGGCCAAGTTCCTCGATCGCGCGGACTACGGCTGGGCCGGCCCAGGCCATTTCCGCACCCGCATCGTCCTCGGAGCCTGACGGAGTACCTCCACGTCAGCTCACACCTCCCACCCCGAGCCGACCCGCAATCGGCTGGCCGCAGGGCAGCGGCGAACGGGAAGATGCCGTCATGCGCTTTCCTCGTTCCTCGGATTTCGAGCTGCCCGAGGTCATCGATCGCTTCGGGCCGGCCATGGAGCCCTCTCTGCGGGAGGACCAGGTCCTGCTGGTCGCCGCGTACTGACTGACGAACCTGACGCTGCGGCAGCTCGCCCCGCTCTTCGGGACCTATTGGTCCTTCTGCTCAGCTGTCTCTTGAAAGGCAACGACGGCCTCACCGTTGGTTCTTGCCCACTCGGTGAGCCTTCTGATGGGCTCCTCCAGGGTGCGCCCGAGCTCGGTCAGGCTGTATTCCACGCGTGGTGGTGCTTCGGCGTACGCGCGTCGCTCGATGAGCCCGTTGTCCTGGAGGCGGCGCAGCGTCTGCGTCAGTGCCTTGCGTGAGACGCCTCCGATGAGCTCGACCAGCTCGCCGTGGCGCACGGGGCCGTCGCTCAGAGCGAAGAGCGTGACCACGGCCCACTTGCCGGCGATGATCTCGATGGCCAGGCGGGCTGGGCAGTCGGCGAGGAAGACGGTGCCGGGACGGAGGCTCACGAGCTGAAGGGTACCTTTGGGTACCTGTCGGCTGCCTGGCGTCGAGGGCATGCAGCTCACCCATTCGAAGGGCGCCGAAGTCGAACTCGGCGTCATTTCCCTTACCGATTTCGTCCCAGGCGCCACCAGCTCGCAACGAGTCCGCGACATCGAGGACGCCGGCGTCCTCACCGACCAGGCAGGACTCGACGTATTCGGTTGGAGGGTCACCGGACAGCGCCCGCCGTGCGGCTGTCGGGGGCTGCCGATGACGCCGGCGCGTCTGGGAGGCAGTCCCGCCCGGGCCCAACGGCCGCCGATCCGTACTGGCAGACCGGCGAGATGGCCGCGCACCCGCGGGCCGCGCTCGGAATCGGTGCGGCGGCCCATCTCTTCGTCGGTGCGAGGTCGCAGGGAGCCCGCGAGACCTTCTACCCCTACTACCGCGTGTATTTCGCGCAGGGCCGCGGCGTTCACCTTGATCGTCCGACCTTCGAGGCGATGGCCGGTCCCGACGGCGCCCTCATGGTCGGCAGTGCGCAGGAGACCACCGAGAAGCTCATGATCGAAAAGGAACCGTTCGGTGCCAACCGGTTCATCGGACGAGTCGATCTCGGCGGACTGCCGCGTTCGAGCGTTCTGGGGTCCATGGACAAGTTCGCGTCCGGCGTAGCACCCGCCGTACCAAGCGAATCAGGCTGAACCGTCGCCTCAGCCGTCATCGTGCCGGGCCTGTCAGCCGCCCTGCACCGCAAGCACGCCCCAGCCCGTGCGCGCGTGGAACACAAGTTCACCCGTCAGTGAATACACACCCATGTCAAGGAGACAGTCATGACCTGCCCGACCACCTACGTCCTCGTGCACGGTGCATGGCACGACGGACAGTCCTGGAACCGTGTCGCCCCACTACTCACCGCCCAGGGCCGCCGTGTCTTCACGCCGTCCCTCACCGGCCACGGTGACAAGGCACACCTTCTCAGCCCCGAGATCGGCCTCACCACCCACGTCGACGACATTGTCAGCCTCATTCTCGCCAACGACCTGAACGACATCGTCCTCGTCGGACACAGCTACGCGGGAATGGTCATCTCCAGCGTGGCGAACCAGGTTCCCGAGCGCATGTCACGCCTGCTGTACCTCGACGCGATGGTGCCGACGCACGGCGAGAACGCCATCGACGTCATGCCGCTCACACAGGTGATGATCGACGGTGCCGCCGGCAGTGCAGAGCCCTGGCGCATTCCGCCTCTGCCGGAGTTCCCCGCGCCACACGGCCTCTTCGGAGTCACCGACCCCGACGACATCGCCTGGCTCAAGACCACGCTGGCAGATGAGTCGGTCCTCTGCTTCCGACAGTCGGCCGAGATGGACAACCCCGCGCAGGCGTCCATCCCTCGGGTTCACATTCTCTGCATCGGCAACGAGCCCGAGGGCGTCACACGTCGGCCCATCCCGAAGCTTCAGCCCAACGGCGAACCGTCTTGCGTCCACAAGCTGGACACCGGCCACGACGCCATGATCACCAGGCCGGCGGAACTCAGCGCCCTGTTGCTCGAAATCGCCTGACCTGCGAAGCAAAGCACCGCCAGGTCGGCGAATGTCCAGATACTCCACCCCCGTTGAACAGTCGAGGTCTCACCATGTTCATCACCTATGCCATCGTCGCTGCACTCATGTCGGCGGTGCTCCTGGCTTCGGCAGGCGCCAAATTCACCCGGCCGACGCGGCTCGTCGACCAGATGTCCACCCTTGGCCTGCCCTATAGGGCGTGCTGCCGTTCCTGGGCGTCGCCCAGATAGCCGGCGCCGGCGGCCTCGTCATCGGACTCTGGTGGGTGCCCCTCGGAATCGCCGCCGCGTCCGCCCTGACGCTCTACTTCATCGGCGCAGTCGCCACGCACCTGCGCGCCAGTGACTACAAGGGAGCACCACCGGCAGCCGTCCTCACAGCTGTCGCCATCGCCCTCATCGCACTGAGCTCCTCAACCCTGTGACTGCCCTCCACCACCCCACTCGGCATCACCGCGCCGCCCTGCAGCCGACCACCCCGGGCAATCGCGTGACGGGTCGTGGCTGTCACAGATCCGGGCCGGCAGCGGACCTGCCCGGCATGAGCCGGTCGTGGTCCGTGTCCTGGCCTACCGGCGCTACCGGGAACGCGCTCCTTCATCGAAACCCTGCGTTCCGCCCGCCGCAGCGTGACTGTCACACCGGGCAAGTTTCCTCTGACCTCTTGGTCAGGGCCTTGGTGATGTTCCAGGAGGACCTTCTGAACGACTCCTGCCCGAGAGACGTCTGCGCAGCCGACTCCGCGTCTTGAAACTTGAGATGTCCCACTACCGGCTCGAACGACCTGAGCACCATGACTGACATGGGGCCCAAATGGTCTCCTGGCGAGGTCGCGCCCGCCCTGCATCGCGAAGGCCGGTGCCGCCTCCGCAGCGAGACCCCTGGTCCTGGCGGGCTGGTTCGGACAAGCTGCTGCGCATGAACTGGATGCCTCTGCTCTCCACACTGGCCGGTGCCGTCATCGGCATCTCGGCCACTCTGATCGCGGATCGTAATCGGTGGCAGCGGGAGTGAAGAGTCCACAGGGTGGGGGCTGACGTCGTAACAGAACGCGCCCAGCGGTACGCCCGAGCCACACGCAAGGAGCAGGCTTCCCGGTGACCGTCGATGTTGACCTGCCCGACCACATACGCGCTCGCTGCATCGAGCTCGGCGACGGTGTCCTGTACGCGGTCAAGACCCTGGCCCGGCAGCTGGCCGACGATCCACGCCTGGGCGAGCGCGCCGGCAGGCTCGGCCTGTACGCGGCGACGATCGACAGTGACACCTTCGATGCGTGCCCATCCCTGATCGTGCGCTACGCCCATGGTCCGCCTCTGCTGGACGTAGACCGGATCGAGATCCGGGACGTCGAGGCGACCGGGCCGCTCCCCGACGCCGGCGACGAGCAGGCCCCCGCGGAAGTGCCGGATCCCCGTAGGCAACAGATCGTTGCGCGACAGGTGACCGATGCATGGCGGCGGATCATCAGCTGGCTCGAGCAGCACGCGTCCGCCACCCGCGCGGCGCTGCTGCCCGGCGCGTCCACGTACGAGATCGCCGCGCTGGAGCAAGCACTTGGGGTACGTGTACCCGTGGAGCTACGGGCGTTGTGGTTGCTGTGCGCGGGGGGCAAGGACACTCCGGGGGCGGGCGTGATGCCTGACTACGACTGGGCGTTGATGCAGCTGGGCACGGTGGCCACGTCCTACCGGTGGCAGAGGGACAACCGGCGGAAGCTGGGACTCGGGTGGAGCGCGGACGACGAGACGGTATGGAAGCCGTCGTGGATTCCGTTCTGCTCATGGTCGGTGACCGACACCAGCTATGGCCTGTTCGTCGACGCCGAGACGGGCAAGGTCGGCCACTGGGACGACACGTCCGTGCGTACTGTCGGGGACCAGACGTTGAGCATGCTGCTGGAGGAGACGGCCGACAAGCTGGAGAATCCGCAGCCGGCCACCGGCCGCCTGCCGGGGCTGATCGGCGGCAGGCTGGTGTGGGAGCCACCGCTCGCCGCGGATGAGGCTGCCCTGTGGGAGCGGTTCACCGGCTGACGTACGGGGACGCGGAAGGGGTGGACAGGTGATGACCTGTCCACCCCGGTCAGGATCCGTTGATGCCACCGTATCGATGATCATCCAATGGTCCCGCTATCCACCACCACGCGACGGAGCCGGCGGGAGTAGACGCCGGATCCGCTTCCGCCCCCCATTCCGGCACCCGGTGCTGCTGTCGACCGACCCGTACTCCGGTGGGGGCACAAGGCTCACGCTCGACTTGCTCTGTTCGGGACTGCGATGCACCGAGGAGAGAGGGGGGCACCTCCGCCGGATTCGCCTGCCCGTTCCCACGTTTCCGGCCTTCTCAACTGCGCCGCTATGGCCTGTCCCGCCTTCTTCGCGGCGATGGCCGAGACAGAGCGGGAGCACATCCGCGAGTCCACCCTCGAAGGGCTCGACACCGCGGCCCGCAAGGGGAAGCATGACGGCCGACCGCCCGTCATCACCGACGACATGCTGCACACCGTCCCGCGGCGTCACTCGGGCGGCGAGTCCGTCGAGCAGATCCAGCCCGACCTGATCATCCCCACCGGCAAGCGCAAGGGACAGAACCCCTCCGTCGCGAGCATCTACCGGGCGCTCGCCGAGCACGCCGAGCGCGAGGCGTATCCCGAAGCCGTCGAACAGGCCCACACCGACTTCGCCGCCCTCCAGGTCGGCGAAGTCCCAGGACCCGCCTCGCTGTCCCTGACTGAATGTCACTCTGATCACAGAGAGCTACTTGTCACTTCGTCGTGGCTTCGGGAGAACACGGCCGTAACGGCCACATCGTGCGGGCAACCAGGGCTGTGTGACCTCGAGGTGGTGGTGCATTTTAGGGTGTGGGCTCGTTTCCCGCCGAATTCCCGCTCTTTCCAATCCTGTTGGGCGCCGGTGGGTAGCCTCGGCGATCACCACCTGGTTCGGAGGTATGAAACGGGCCGGGTTCGTCCGAGGCTGAGGGAGCGAGTACCGATGTTGAGTGTGGAGACGTCTCTGAAGGAGGCGATGACCGCGATCGAGGGGAGCGTGGGGGTTGCGCTGGTCGACTACACGTCCGGCATGGCCCTGGGAACGCTGGGGGGAGGCAAGGACCTCGATCTGACGGTAGCCGCCGCGGGGAACACCGATGTGGTCCGGGCGAAGATCCGAACGATGGAGATGCTGGGTATCAGGGAGGACATCGAGGATGTGCTGATCACCCTCGGCAGTCAGTACCACCTCATCCGGCTGATCAAGGGGCGCGGGGGCAACGGCCTGTTCCTCTACCTCGTCCTGGACAAGGGAAGGGCGAACCTCGCCATGGCCAGGCACCAGCTCAGACGCATCGAGACGGAACTGGAACTGTAGACGTTTCTCCTGCTTCCCGGCTCCGCATGCCCACGAGTTGAAGAACTCTTCAACTCGGCACATCTGAAAGTGCTCAGTCAAGGGCGCAGGGGGTTCGGGAAGCAGGAGGATGGACGGACTGGGCGCCGAGGACCAGCAGGAATGGTTGTCGGCTCATGGAATGGTCGACCCGGGTGGGAGTGCAATTCGCATGCAGGTGCCGCTGTACCAGGCCAAAGCGGAGTTCTTCCGCATGCTCGGACACCCAGTCCGAATCCGTGTACTGGAACTTCTCCAGAACGGCCCCGTGCCCGTACGCGAACTGCTGAACGCCATCGAGATCGAACCGTCCAACCTCTCCCAGCAACTGGCCGTACTACGCCGCTCGGGGATCGTCATCTCCATCCGAGAGGGCTCCACCGTCAGCTACGCACTCGCCGGGGGCGATGTGGCGGAACTCCTTCGGGCCGCACGGCGCATTCTCACCGAGCTGCTGGCCGGACAGAACGAACTGCTCGCGGAACTGAGGAACGCCAACTCCCTCGACGCCTGAAAGCCGCGCAGCGCGCCACCGAGGGCTCAGGGATGACCATCGGATCGGCTGGCGGGCGCAGAAGGGCGCGAGGCATGACCCTGAGCCCGGCCACCCTTCCTCACCGGAGGGTGGCCGGGCTCCCGTCCGGGCGCCTGGCCTGTTCACCTGGTCCGCTCCCAACGAGCTCGTGCACGGTGAGCGGTGGGACGTCGAAGGGGCCGGTGGGGCTTCCGTGCTCACGTCTGCCGAGCCGGGATCTGGTCTGCGGTCTGCTGCTGGGACAGAAGGCCGGCGACGGCTTGGACGGTGCCGTCCATGTGCTCACGGCGGCCGAGGTGACGGCGAAAGTCGGCGTCGCCCGGTCGCCCGAGTCGGGCGAGTGGGGGCTGGACGGCCGTCCGGCCGCTCTGCGCGCTCAAGTCGAACAGGTCCTGCGCCGACTGCGCGTCGAGCGGATCGAGCTACTGCAACTGCACCGCATCGATCCGGAAACACCTCTCGCCGACCAGCTCGGCACGCTACGGGAGCTGCAGACCGAGGGGAAGATCGGGCGGATCGGACTGTCCGAGGTCACCACCGCCGCACTCGACCGGGCTCTGGAGATCATCGACGTCTCGAGCGTCCAGACCGCTACAACCTGCTCGACCTCGACCTCGACCTCGACCTCGACCTCGACCTCGACCTCGACCTCGACCTCGAGCACGAGCCCGTGCTCGCGGCCTGTGAGGCGGCGGGGATCGCCATTCTGCCCTGGCGGCCCGTTGCGTGGGGAGCGTCGGGCGAGAGGGCAGAGATCGCCGCAGGCCGCCGAGACCGGCGACACCCCCACAAGTCGCCCTCGCCTGGCTTCTCGGGCATTCGCCGGTCATCCTCCCGATCCGGGTACCGCACGCATCGACCACCTGGAGGAGAATCCTGCGGCGGCAGGCCTTGATCTGACGTCGGCTCAGCGGCACCGCCTCGACCGGCTGTTGGAGAAGCCCGATCGGACCGCTCGGCCTTGAGTGTCCGCTCACGGGACACCCCAGAGTTGGCGAATGCGTCGCTGAACATCTCGGCACACGCAGCGCAGGCCCGGCTGGTCCGTCGCCGACCCCGCCCCGTATGCACGGCAGGCCGACTACGTCCTGCCGTGCGGTTGCTTCCGGTCTGCGGGTTTGTCTGCTTCACCCGCCTGATCGCGGCCTGGTGACGGCCCAGAAGGTCGTCGGCACCGGCACCTCCAGACTGATGGGTCCAGGGGATCCGTGGCCCCTTCTCATTTGCTTGCCCCACCAGGTATCTTGCATCGCATGGAACCAGGTGATTCGGCCAGGCAGGCCAGGGCAGCCGCCCAGCTGCGCAAGGGTGTCCTGGAGTACTGCGTACTCGCCCTGATGCGGGACCGCCCCCGGTACGGCGTCGAACTCCTCCACGCCCTACAGAACTCCGGCGCCCTGGCCACCAGTCAGGGCACGGTCTACCCGCTGCTCTCCCGGCTCCGCCGCGACGACCTGGTCACCACCACCTGGCAGGAGTCCGCCTCCGGACCACCCCGCCGCTACTACGCGCTCACTGACAGCGGCCGGGCCGCACTCGACGAGTTCACCCGGGTCTGGCCCGGCTTCCGCGACGCCGTCGACGCCTTCCTGACCACCCCGCACCCCTCCACCGGAGACCACGAATGAAGACCTCTGCCGATCCCGTACGCGACTACCTCTCCGCCGTCGAGCGCGAGACCTCCGCGCTCCCCGCCGAACGTCGCCAGGAACTCCTCGCCGACCTTGCCGAACACATCGAGGTGACGCGCGCCGAACACCCGGATACCCCCATCGGCGAGGTCCTGGCGGAGCTGGGGGACCCCCGCATGATCGCGGCGACAGCGCTGGCCGAGTCGGGGAACGCGGCTGTCGGGACCACGGGCGGAGACGGTGTCGGTACACCCGCCCGACGGGGCAAGGTGCACCCCCTGGTCCCGCTCCTGATGCTCACTCTCTCGCTGCCCTTCATGATGGTCTTCCCTGACCTCCCCGGGCCGGTGTTCGGCGTCCTGTTCCGCATCACCGGCGCGGTACTTCTCTGCACCTCGGTGCACTGGGCCGCCGTCCAGAAGACCACTGGCGTGCTGCTTGCCGCCGTCCTGCCGAGTGCCTTCATAGTCACGTGGAACCTGTCCAGTGGCGGCCCGTCGGGCGACGGCCCGGCCCTCCTCGCCAACCTGGCGACGCTGGTTCTGCTGGCCGGCACGGCAGTGTGGCTCTGGCGGGTCCGCCGCGCCTGAGACGTTGCTCCTGACCTGAGGGTTCGTCAGGAGCCGTCGGAGGCTGGTGCGGTGGCGGAGGGTGGCCGGTCGGCCGGTGATGCGGAGGGGCAACACCCGAACCTCGTCACGAAAGGCGCCGCCGGCGCTTGCGGGACCCGATCCAGTCCTGGAACAGCCACTTTCGTGACCGCAGCAGCGAACACGGTGATGGCCCAGAAGGCCGCACGTCCGCTTCAAGCAGCACCGGGCAGTCGCCACTCGCTACGACAAGCGCGGCTACGTCTTCCTCGGCACCGCCACCGCGGCAACCTTCGTGATCTGGCTCCGCAGGTGACTACCGGCGTCACAAGACGATCGGCCGATACCCCAAGGCATGGTCGACCACGTCCTCGGCCGACAACTCCCGCACCGGCGGCCAGAAGACCAGGTCGCTGACGTGACCGGACGGGCAGGAAAGAGCTCTGTCGAGCCTGTCCAGCCAGTCGTTCACCTCATCCTCACAGGCGTAGTAGTCCGCCTCCATGATCCGCTGCACGAGCGCGATCGCTTCCGCCCGACTCAGCCCCACCGCACTCATCGGGCCCTCTCCCTCGCTGCACCTCACCGAGCGGCGTGATCGGCCGGACACGTCATGGCAGGGTGCTGGGCTCAGCACGACTGGGTCTCGGCCCGGTGAACAGCGACGCAGTGCACGGCGCACCGTACGGGGGTGTGGTCATGGCCTTCGAACCGAGTTCGCGTACGCCGCGTCTGCTTGCGACTGATGCCCGGTCCGGGAGGTGTTCCGACTCGCGAGGTGACGGATTCGCGGGTGGCTGTATCAGTCTGATCCTGCTGCTCATCGAGGTTCCGGTCGCCCTTCTGCTGGGGCTGACGTTGGTCATCCGAGGAAGGAATCCTGGCGACGAACGAAGCGGGGCATTCGCGATGGACTGGGTTCCGGTCCTTTGGCTCGGCGGGTTCACAGTGGGCGTGCTCGTGATCGCAGTGATCTTCCTCTACTCGGAGCATCCGTTCGCGTACGAGCGTGCCCACCCGTCTCCGCTGCCGACGTGTCCAACCAGGGCCGGGACACCATGCGCTCCATCACATTTCGTGACCGAACGGTGAGAGGCCCTGGGGCAGTAGTTCCGCCATCACGGCGAGCGGCAACGACGGGTTGGCTGCCGCCGCTTCGGCTACCTGACCGTTCCCATCAGTGAGCAGCTCTGCGACAACCAGCGGCGGGAGTGTCGGATGACCGGCGGCTATCGGCCTCGCCCGATGGTCCGCCAAGCAGGCGAGCAGTGCCGGGGCCGTCGCGTTGGGGTGACGGGCGATCTGGCGGAACGCCTTCTGTACCAGTGGTTCGTGTCGGGTCAGGTACTCCAGCAGTGCCGGAGTCGCGTCCGGGTTGGCCGCCACTTCGGCGATGACCCGGACTCCGTGCCGGACGACCATGGAGCGCAGCTGCGAATCGAGGAGGCCGGGGTGCGGAGCGACGGACTTGACCACTTTGGCGTCGGGATCGGTGGCCAGCGCGTCGCGGATCTCGGCCGGGAGGTCCCGTCGGTGGGCCACGAGCATCCGCGCGGCCGGGTCCGGCGACTGGGCCAGCTCCCTGACCTCGGTGGGGGAGGCGGACGCGATCCGCGGCAGCAGGGTGGAGCCGACTGTGGCCATGCCGGCCAGCCGGGTCAGCACGTCGAGCGGTACGTGTGGGTTGTGCGCGACTGTCGCCGCACGGTGTGGTCCTCGTCCTCGGCCAGGGCACGGATCACGTCGTCGTCGATCGAGGGATTTGCGGCGAGGTCGGCGCGGACACCGGGAACGGGATCTACGGCGATCCGTGCGCACACCTCGGGGGGCAGGTCGGGGCGGGCGGCGAGTGCCCAGCGCAGGAGCATCGAAGGATGATCGGCGAAGCCGACAACGGCTTCCACGGGCGTGGCCGGGTTCTGCAGTGCCGCATGCAGCAAGTCGTGCACGGTGGATTCGTGGGAGCCGTCGCAGGAGGCGCCCGGCAGCAGATCGCAATCCAGCCGTGAGCATTGCGGATCGTGCACGAACGGCGGATCTTCGCGGTCGCAGACTAGGCACCGCCGCGCGTGAGACAGCCCGTCGCTGCTGATGAGCGCCGCCAGTACGGCCGGGGGCGTCGCCTCATTGACCGCCACAGCGCGGCGGACCTCGGCATGTGGATGCCCCGCAAGCCTGGCGGCCGCATCAGGCGTGGTCCACAACGCGAACTCCGCGACGACGCGCACGTCCGAGTCCGTGGCGAGCATCTCCACCACATCGGGCGGGAGGTCGGGGCAGCGGGCCAGCTTCTCCCGATGGTCGACAACGGGATCGGCCGCAAGGAGACGAGCCCATTCCGGTCCACCGGCACCCTCTTCGAGCAGGGCGAGGGCGGCGCGAGGCTGTGCCGCGGGATCAACGTCGGCGGCGGTCAGCCGGCCCTGGTACGCGAGCCGCACCGCACTTTCTTCGGCGGACGAGGCCAACGCGACCGCCTGCGCAGGGCTGAGGTCCGCGTGACCGGCGAGGGCCGCGGCGATATCGGCGTCCGCGACCGTGATCAGCCGGTCGACCAGCTCGGACGGCAGAGCCGCGTTGGCAGCGAGCCCGCACAGGACATGGTTCACGGAAGGCATCATGCATGGACCTTGACCGGATGGCTCGTGGATTTCCAGGCAGACAGGCGGTTGGCGGTGCTCGGTGACGGTCACCGACCACCCTTCAGGAGGGCACTGTTCGCCTTGGTCGTGGCCCTGGCTGTGAAACGGACGGAAAATGATTTGAAAGACCGCCCGCCCTACCGACAACATCCGCCCATGACTACGACCACCGCCGCCGTGCTCCTGACCTCCACCGCCCGATCGGTGCGAGCCCAGCAGCAGCCTGGCCGACCGCGAAGGCCTAAGTTCCCGCACTCGTGAGCGCCGTTCTGGTCGCGGGGCTCCTCGCCGGCTTCGGGATCGCCATGCCGGTGGGAGCGGTCGGGACGTACCTGGTGGCCCTGACAGCCCGTACGTCTCCCAAGATCGGTGCGTTCGCCGCTCTGGGGGTGGCAACCGCTGACGGCCTCTACGCGTTGATCGCCGTGGCCGGGGGCTCCACGATCACTCCCCTCGTCGAGCCGGTCATGCTTCCCCTGCAGTGGGCCTCCGCCTCGGTCCTCATGGTGCTGGCGCTCTGGGGCGGCGCCACGGGCATCCGCCAGTACCGCAAACGGCAGACCGCGACCCGAACAGAGTCGACGCCCCTCACTCCCGCGCGTGCCTTTGCGGCGTTGCTGGCGATCACGATGATGAACCCCATGACCGTGATCTACTTCGCGGCGCTCGTGCTCGGCAGCGATATCGCGGCGGCTGCCCACTTCATGGAAAAGGCGGTATTCGTCCTCGCTGCGTTCGTGGCCTCCACCAGCTGGCAGTTGTTGCTCGTCGGCGGCGGGGCACTGCTGGGACGAACGCTGACCGGCAGCCGCGGGCGGCTCGTCACCGCCTTGCTCTCGAGCGGCCTGATCGCCGCACTCGCCACTCACCTCTTCATCTCGGCGTTCTGACTCGACTCGACTTGACTCGACTGCTGAGAACACCTCTCAGCGTCGTGCCGCACCGCTTCCCGTTGGGGAAATCAGTCGCGCCCCGTGGGGCGGGCCGTTAGTTTCCGCCTGAGCGCAACGGGATAAGAGACGGCGAGGGGAGCCGGGCATGGCGATCGAGGGCGCGCGGACCGATCGTTTGGGCGTACTGCTCGACCAGTTCGACCAGGCCAGGGAGATGGCTCAGGTGAGGCCAGCAGGCCTCGGCGACGTGGAGTACCTGTGGGACCCCGTGCCCGGTTGCTGGTCGGTCCGGCGCCGGACACGCCAAGAAGGTCCTCAGCTACTCCCGGCCGCCCGTACGGCAGACGGATCGCGCCCGCTACCCGGTCCTGCTCGGCTCGCCATCCCCGCGTGCCGTGGCCACGTCGTCGGCAGCCAGGGAGTGGATGCGCGGTATGGGCGAAGAGAGCAGCCAGAGCAACGACAGGGCTCCGCCGACGGCCCCGACGAGCAGCGCCGTCCGCAGGTCGAAGACGGTGGCGAGCAGGCCGCCGACGAGGGCCCCGACAGGGCGGATGCCGTAGTTGAGCGTGCTGTAAGCACCTGCCACGCGGCTGCGCATCCCGTCGGGGATCACGCTGGTCTGCAGGGAGTTGAGATTGACGTCGAAGAGCATGACGCCGACTCCGGAGAGGAACCTCGCCGCGGCCAGCGCTCCGGCACGCGCCCAGAGCGGGCCTCCCGCGCACGCCGCGATGGCGATGGGCGCCGGGAACAGCACCGCTCCCACCACGATGCTGCGGCCCACACCGATACGGCGCGAGACCCGCGGGGCGATCACGGCACCGAGGAGAGCGCCGGTGGAGCCGATGCCCATCGCCAGGCCGATGACTCCGGCGGACAGTCCGAGCACACGGCTGGCGAACAGCACCATCAGCCCGCTGCCCGCAACAAAGGTGAAGAAGTTGACGGTCGCTGCACAGCCGAGCCCTGCACGCAGTACCGGGTGCCGCCCGACGAAGGCCAGCCCTTCCCCGGCACGCCGGAGCAATGAAGGAACCGCGGTTCCGCCGGTGTCGGCGCGATGTTCACCGAGCGGGATCCGCCCGATCAGGAACGCGGAGGCCAGATACGACAGGGCATCGACGACGACAGCGACGGGAGCGGTCAACGCCTGCACGAGACCGCCGCCCACCGCCGGCCCGACCACGTACGACACCGACCGGCTCGTACTGAGCTTGCTGTTGGCCTCGACATAGGACGAGCGAGGCACGAGCTGAACGAAGAAGGGCGGATAGGCGGTGCTGAACAGCACGGCTGCGGCGCCGGTCAGCAACGCCACTGCATACAGCTGACCGAGGCTCACCGCATCGAGCAGGTACGCGACGGGCAGGCTGATCAGCACCGCACCGCGCACCAGATCGGCGAGAACCATCAGGCGTCGTTTGTGGACGCGTCGGTCGACCCAGGCCCCCAGGAAGATGCCGAGGAGGTTCGGCGTCCAGATGAGCGCGGTCAGCCATGCCACCTGGTTGGCCGAGGCACCGAGCGCTGTCACCGCGATCAACGGCAGTGCCAGTTCGGTGATCCGGTCACCGAACTCCGATATCGACTGTCCCGCCCAGAACCGGCGGAAGCGCGCGTTACGCCACAGGGATGCCGGAGTGTCCGTCGCCGGGGCGGTCACGGGCGACCGTCCGTGCGCCCCTCGTCCCGCTCCGGCAGTGCGTAGCGCATCAGCCGGACGCCACGGCTTCCCGCCGGACGCTCGGCAGGGTCGCGTGTCACGTACGGCGCAAGCACCCGCTCGATCCCGTCCTGAATCGCCGCGAGTTCCTCCGCCGAAACGACCACACGGGTGTGGGCAAGTCCACTGGCCCTCTGCCAGACGGGCTCCAGGCCGGGCTCGACCTCGGCCAGCCATCTGTCCGGCAGATCCCCGTAGCGCACGAACATCTCCCGGGACAGGACCTGCGCGGCCGCCCTGCCCTCCTCGTCCTCCGGCGCCTCGAAGCGGAAACCACGGGCTGCCGCCTCCCACCGCCGTTGCCGGCGGTCCGCCCCGGCCTCGGCATCACGGACCAGCCCGAAACCCGCCAGGTGCCGCAGATGCCAGCTGGTCACCGAGGGAGTTGCTCCCACTTCGGGTGCGAGTTGCGTTGCTGTCGCCGGCCCGTGTCGTAGCAGACGGTCGAGGATCGCCAGCCTCACGGGATGCGCCAACGCCCGCATCGCCTGCGGATCGGTGATCTCGATATCGCCCAGCCGGTTCCTGGAATCCATGATGTGAGAGTTTCCTCTCACATCATGTGAGAGTCAACTCTCACATCTGCGGGCTGCAAGCCCGGTGCGTTCCGGGGCTCGGTGTTCGGTGACCAGGAGGGCGAGGGCCGGAGCCGTCTGTCGCAGGCGAGTGGGAGCTCCAGGTGGGCGAGTCTGCTGAGCCGTCGGACGGCGACACGCTCACAGCCGTACCCGAAGCCCCAAGCCTCCACCCGACCTGCGAATGGCCGGCTCGGGCGCGTGTCCTCAAAGAGCGGTGTCCTCCTGGTCCGCGTCCCCGAAGGCAGGCCCCTCTACGTCGCCGCCGCGAAAGCGTTGACGCCTGTGAGGTCGGCCGACAGCGCCCACAGGCGCGCGGCCTGCTCGGGGTCGGTCGCATGTGCGTGCACACCGCCCTCCGAGCCGTCGCCGGCCGGCTCGGCCACGTCGCAGTCCTCGCAGTACACGCCGCCCAGGCCGGCGAGTTGGCGAGAGGTCGCCGCCCACACCTGAGTCGCCGCGCCCTGCTCGGGCGTCTTGAAGGTGGGATCGGTCGGGTTGCCGCTCTCGTCGATCCAGCCCGCCTCGACCATCTCCGACTTCGGAAGGTGGCGCTGCAACGGGGTGAGGATGCTGCCCGGATGCAGCGCGAACGCCCTGACTCCCGAGTCCCGACCGAGCGCATCGAGATGCACGGCGAACAGCACGTTCGCCGCCTTCGCCTGCCCGTACGCCTGCCACCTGTCGTAACCGCGCTCGAACTGCACGTCGTCCCAGCGCACGCCGGTGATTCCGTGGGCGCCGGAGGACACGGCGATGACGCGCGCGCCACCGCGTGCGATCGCCGGCCAGAGATGGTTGACCAGCGCGTAGTGACCGAGGTGGTTGGTGGCGAACTGCGCCTCCCACCCCGGGCCGACACGCGTCTCGGGGCAGGCCATGATCCCGGCGTTGTTGATCACGATGTCGACTTCGCGACCGGAGGCCAGGAACCGTTCGGCGAATCCGCGGACGCTGTCGAGGTCGGACAGGTCGAGGTCGTCGGTCTCGACGCCGTCGATGCCCTTGACCGCCTCCTCGGCGGCCGCCCGTCGCCGGGCGGGGACGATGACGCGGGCTCCGGCACCCGCCAGGGCGCGGGTGGTCTCCAGGCCGAGTCCCGAGTAGCCACCGGTGACGATCGCGGTGCTGCCGGAGAGGTCGACCCCGCTCAGTACGTCGTCCGTGGTGCTCCGCGCACCGAAGCCCGATCCGATCTTGTGCTGAGGTGTCGTCATGGCCGAGACGCTAGGTGCTGGAGAGGACTCCAAGTCAAGGGCCGGTGACGAACAGCCACGTCGGACGGATCCGGGGACCAACTACTCCGCAAGCCGGCCAAGCAGATCCCAGGTACGGCGGCGGTCGGTGTCCCCGGCGATGTCCGTCCCTGAGAACACCACCTCCGTGGCCCCGGCGTCCCGATAGCGTCGCACCTCGTCGGCGACGATGCGCTCGTCGCCGATCACCGCCACGTCGGCAGCCCGTTTGCCGCCGGAGAGCTCGATGGCCCTCGCATTGGACGGGAACTGCTCGTAGAACGCCAGCTGTTCGGCTGCCTTTGCGCGTACGGCGTCGGCATCATCGGTGACCACGCCGTACACCAGAGCCACAATTCTGGGCGCTGGGCGGCCCGCCGCCTCCGCCGCCGCGGTCACGGTCGGCACGATGTGCTCGGACAGGGCGCGGGGTCCGGCGAGGTAGGGAAGGATTCCGTCCGCCAACTCGCCACTGACGCACAGGGCTTGAGGTCCCATCGCGGCGACGAGGAGGGGCACGCCGGCTTCGGCTCCCGGAACGCGGGCCGGCAACGGTGTGGTCGCGGTGAGCAGTTCGCCGTGGATGACCGATCCGGCGGATCTCCGTCCCCCTCGGCCGGACCTGGCCGACGATTCTCGCCCTGTTCGCACCCCGCACGCCCGAGCACCCACACCCCCGGGCACCTCGTCGAAAGAATCCGGCCGCGCCAGAGGTCTTGAGCCGCTCACCCTCACCCTCACCCTCATCCGAGAGCGTTGATCGCCGCACGCACCGGACCTTGCTGCCCAAGAAGATCGGTGTTGTCCGTCCACTGGTCCACGCTCCCGGACAGAGGCAGGCCCCGCAGAACCTGGTCGGTGATCGTCCGTTCCAGAGCGTGCGCGAAGCGTTCGGCATGCAGCACCTGGAACGGGCGGTTGTGGTACCGCCGCCGTGTCGGGTCCACGTACTCGGCGAGCCCCGTGTCGTTCTGCAGAGCGGCCACGACCTCGTAGGCGTCACAGAGGTGCTGCTCACGCGCCGCGTACTCCGTTGCCGTCACCGCGCCCCGCAGCGACGGCATCAGGTCCTCGGCGACCGGCAGCCGACGGAACGCACTTCCCAGCCACTTGCTGTAGGGCGCGTACGTTCGTCCGAGGAGCAGGCACAATCGCATCAGGTCACGCACGAGCCGCCCGGTGACCACGGCCGATCCGAGATCGTCTCCCACCTCGGCGCAGCGTCCGACGAACGCTTCCTCCTGGGAGATCCGCTGCCACTGGCACGCCAACAGGTACCGCCACACCTCATCGGGGTACCAGGCCAGCTGGCGCCGTGCCGCCGTGAGCGTGCCGAGCCCGTCGTGGAACACCGCGCCCCCGGTGACCTCGGCGAGCCTCTGCTGCGGCATCGCCAGCCAGTCGCCCACCGTCGGCTCGCCGGACGCCGAACCGGGGCCGAGCCGACCGGCCAGCCATGTGCTGACGTCGTTCACCGCGACGCGGTGGTTCACCGGACCGTCCGTGCGCTCCATGAGACCCACCGGGTCGACCGGGTCCCCATGACGGAAATGGGTCGGCCAGCCCCGCACGTCCTTCGGCAGCCTTTCCCTCAGGAGTGCGTGCAGGTCGGCCCCGTACTCGGCAGCCGCCTTCGGTGCGAGAAAGAGATCCAGGCGCGGGCCCCAGTCGTGATCCGCCGACCGTGCGGTATCGAAGCCGAGCACCTCGGATCCGACACCTACCCTCGCGGCGGCGTACTGAAGCCCTGGATACGCCTCATCGAGAATCGGCCGCACCGCCTCCTCGTAGAGGATCCGCGACAGCTCGAGACCGGGGAGGAACTCGGGAACGGGAGTCGTCATGCGATCACTCTGCGAGGGAAGGACCACGAAAGCCACCGGGTATCCCCGTCCGCTCCCCGATCGGAACCGGTGGGGGAGCACCGCCGACGAGCCCGGTCGGAGCACCGGGCGGGGCGGGGGAGTGGCGAGAACCTGAGCGCTGACCGGCCGCTCGTACGCTCTGCTGCATGAGCGCACGCCGTCACCCAGCGGAATCCTGGCTGATACCCAGCGCCGCACTACCCTCGTCCCCGATCGAGGGCCAAGGTCTCTACGCCACGGTCCCGATCCCCGCCGGCACGGTGGTGATGCGCCTCGGCGGCACCCTGATCGACGACGCGGCCTTCGCGGCTCTCACGCCTTTCTGCCGACCGGGCACGACTGCCCGCAACCGACCGGGGCGTCGGCAGGAAATCCCTACCGTGACAGTCGGAAAGGGCGGAGACTCGTCCCATGGCTGACATGGGATTGTTCCGGGAGGCGGTCACCGCGTGGGCGGCCGGTGGTCCCGGCGACCCCGCGCGTGAACTCGCCACGGGACTGGGCGTCCGGGCAGCAGTCCTGCTCGAAGGGCCGAGCGACGTCGCAGCGGTCAGCGCTCTGGCTGGGAGCCGCGGCCGGAACCTGGCGGCCGAAGGAGTGTGCGTACTGTCGATGGGCGGTGCGATGAGCGTCGGGCGCTTCGCACACATCCTCGGGCCACCGGGCCTGGGCCTCCGCCTCACCGGACTGTGCGACGAGGCCGAGGCCCGCTACTACGCGCGGGGCTTGGAGCGGGCCGGTGCGGCACATCAGGGGTTCTTCGTCTGCGCGGCGGATCTGGAGGACGAGCTCATCCGCGCAGTGGGTGTGGGACGGGTGGAGGAGCTCGTCCAGGAGGAGGGCGACCTGCGTGCCCTGCAGACCTTCCTGCACCAGCCCGCACAGCAAGGCCGCACCTCGCAGCAGCAGTTCCGGCGCTTCCTCGGCACGAAGAAGGGACGCAAGATCCGTTACGGCCACGTCCTCGTCGAGGCCCTCGAGCCCGACCGCGTACCCGCACCACTCGACGACTTGCTCGCCGCCCTCTGACCGACTCGGCAGTTGAGGCTTCCACCGTCATCCGCCGGAACCTCCGGACCAGAGCGCGCGAGCCGCTCTGTCGAGTATTCAGAGGTTCCTGTCACGGGCGAGCAGCGGCAGGTTCCCGTGGGCAGAGGTAGAACAGCTCGGGGTCGCCCTCGTCCAAGCCGTGGAGCAGGCCGACCGGGCTCCAACCCGCCCGCTGCAGGAGCCGCTGCATCGGCTGGTTGGACACGTTCGTCGAGGTGAACAGCTTCGGGGTGGTGCGTGATGCCGCCGCGTGGGCGAGCAGGCGCGTACCCACGCCTCGGCCACGGGCGGCGGGCGCCACCATGAGCATTGCGACAAAGCCCTGCTCGAAGAACGTGTACTCCACCACGCAGTAGCCCAGGGCCCCCGACGCATCCTCGGCCATGGCGACGAGGCCCCGTCGGCACCACCGGTGGATGCTCATGCGCCGCTCGTCGTCGCCGTCCATCGCCACCGAGTCGATCTGAAGCAGCGCGTCCGCATCCCATTCGCGTGCGCAGCGCACGGCGATCTTCCCCAGTCCCTCTACGGCCATGAGGACCATGCTGCCAGCACGCCTCGCCTCGCTGCCCCGTCAACTGTCGTGGACCATGGCGTTGGCCGCCATCGCCATGCCGACCGGCCTCGTTCGGCAGACATGTGCCCGTTGTGACGTCGGAACGGCCGGCACAACGCCGGGTGGCCGGTGTCAGATTGCGGAGTTCTGCTTCAGGACCGACAAGGCGGCTACGGTCCGGTATCCGCGCCACTCGAGGGCGGCGGCCGGCGAATAGCTTACGAAATCGACCAACCAGCCACCGTCGTCCTGCTGTTCGGCAGCCAGCCGACTCAGCTCGGTGTCGATGACGTCCGCGTCGTACAGCGTGCGAGCGGGACGACCGGGAGCGGGGGCGATGTCGAGTGGCCGGATGACCTCGTCCGAGGAACCACCTTCGACAGGCAGCACACCACTCTCGGGGATGAACCGGCGGAGGCGGTCGAGCAGCGCTACCGCCTCCGGGCGGGTATCGGACACGGCGTCGAGGAAGCGCAACGCGAACGACAATTCGATCGCGTGCGGTCTGTCGCCGATCGCTTCGATTGCGGTCAGGCAGTACTGCGTCGCCCGGTCGAGCCAGGGATGGGCGGCGACGGCGGAGTCGTACGCGGCCACCCGCAAGGCAGCGCCGACTGCGAACGACGTGCTCTGCAGGGTGGAGACCTTCGGGTCGGCCTGGGCCCAGAACGGTGCGCAGCCGCTCGCGTCCTCGACCGGCAGGGCCAAGGGCAAGCCGCCGTCGGGTAGCGAGACCGACGCCAGCCAGTCGCACAGTTGCACCGCGTGTGGCGTTGTGGCCGGAGCGACCTCCTGGAACACCTCGAACGCGTGCAGCGCGCCAGCGGGCTGACTTTCGGGCGCACGCAGGTCCGGTTCGAGCCCCCAGCCGTACCCGCCGTCCTGATTGCGGTAGCCGTCGACGGCCGCGAGTACGGAGCCGGCGTCGGCTTCGCCGAGGATCATCTCGAACCGTCGACGATCGAGAACTCGGGCATGAGCGGCCATGAACGAGGAGGCCGCCGAGAGGTCTGCATTCATGCATCCACCATGGCACCGTCGCCGGCGTTCCGTCGGAACGTTCGGACACGTCCCGCTTCGGCAGCCCGGACGGGCTACCGAAACCGTCAGATCGGTTGGCCGACGGAACTGATAGTGCCGGAAATCCCGGGCGAGGTGTGTTCCGTGACGGGTGCGTCTCGTACGGCCGCCTGGCTACCCGCCTTCCGATCCGATTGCCAGGTCTGCCGTGGCAGGACGGACTGCGGGTGGGCTGCGCCCGGGACAGCCCACCGTTTGGAGGTCGGCTTGGCGGGTGCCGGGCGGATGTGAACTCGCTCTGGGTGACAGATGGGCCGTATCGCCG
The DNA here is from genome assembly GCF_045207585.1 of Streptomyces sp. NBC_00887. NCBI lineage: Bacteria > Bacillati > Actinomycetota > Actinomycetes > Kitasatosporales > Streptomycetaceae > Streptomyces > Streptomyces sp. NBC_00887. The sequence goes on along the minus strand of NZ_CP108788.1, from coordinate 452,652 downwards.
AGGGAGCCATGCGTCCCAATGTGCTGGCCCGCACGTCCCGTTGTCGAAGTCGGCGACGGCAACGAGGCGTACGGAGTGGGTGTCGGCTGCGGTGGCGTGAGGGTTCGGCCGGATTCTGCCCGGGTCGCATCAATGACGTGCAAGGATTCCACGCCATGCGACCACTGACTGACGAGGACCCGTCACACCTCGGCCCTTACTGGCTGCTCGGCCGACTGGGGGCGGGAGGCATGGGGCGGGTATATCTGGCGCGGCACCGTGACGAGACGGGTGACGCTCTGGTCGCAGTGAAGACGATCAGGGCGGAGATCGCCGAACATCCCACCTTCCGTGCCAGGTTCGCCCGTGAGGTGCGTGCGGCTCGTCGGGTCGGTGACGTGTGGACGGCACCAGTTCTCGATGCGGACACCGCTGGGACACCTCCGTGGATTGCCACCACCTACATCGCCGGCCCCACCTTGCAGAATGTGGTGGACGGGGGGTTCGGACCGCTGCCCTCGGCGTCCGCCCCTGTACTCGCCCATCGGATGGCTCTGGCCCTCACCGCGATCCACCGTGCTGGGATCGTCCACCGCGATCTCAAGCCGTCCAACGTGCTGCTCACCGCGCAAGGGCCCAGGGTCATCGACTTCGGTATCGCCAGGGCCCTGGAAGGGACCGACGCCGACACGCTGTCCTCGGCCGGTTCCGGGCCGGGTTCGCCTCGGTACATGGCGCCCGAGCAGGTGCGAGGCCAACAGGTCACCCCGGCCGGTGACGTGTTCTCCCTGGGTTCCGTGCTGGCCTACGCGGCAACAGGCCGGACTCCGTTCGGGGACGGGAGCTCCGGGATCCACGCCCTGCTCTTCCGTATCGCCTACGAGGAGCCGGATCTCACCGGGCTTCCGGAGTCGGTTGCCGACCTGGTCAGGGATTGCCTGGCGAAGGATCCGGCGGAGCGGCCAAGTACGACGCAGATCGCCGAGTGGACGAGGACCGCACCTGAAGGTGCGTGGCTGCCGCCGACCCTGCTGGCCCGGGTCCACCAGTTCGCCGGGGAGCCGGTGCCTGCCGTGGCCTTACGCGAGGAGGGCCGGGCGGGCTCCGGCCTTGCGGTGTTGTCAATCCACACGTCCGGGCCGTCGGCAGACTGGGACATGGGGCCGGAACCGGAAGTGGTGCATGCCTCCCCGCCCGCAAAGGACGAGACAGGCACGGACGTAGCCCTGGAGCCCGCGCCGAAACGCCGGCGCGGGCGCGTCGTGGCCGCCATGCTGACAGCCGGGGTCTTGGTCGCAGCAGCAAGTGCGTACGGACTCTGGGGCAGGGAGGACTCCCCTCGGGAGTCAATCCTCGACGCGACCGGGCCGGGCACCGACTTCTCGGGTGGGTGGCTGGCAGAGCACGGCGAGGACGTTCCCCTGTTCGTCATCCGCCTGGACATACCCCGGCGTGTCACGTCCGCCAACGGGATCGACGTCGTGGCGGCCACGGGTGACGGCATCTGCCGGGGCAGCGCGGTCGCGACGTCCAGGAGCGAGAAGGCGCTGGTTGTCTCTGAGTTCACGATGGACGGGGCTGGCCCGGGCCCGTCACGGACCTGCGGGGTACCGCGCAGCATGCGCCTGGAAGCCCGTCCAGACGGTTCGATGGCCTGGGTGGAGGGCAACGCCTCGACCGACGTGGAGTACGTAGAGCCGGGGTACGTGGAGGTGCCCGCCGTCCTGCGCGGTGTCTGGCGGGACGGCAACGGGCTGCGGATCACGTTCGGTGAAGGCGAACTCGGGTCGGACGCGGTGACCGGTGAACTGGTCGCAGGCAACCGTACGTGCCGATGGGAGGCCGCTCTTCTCTCGTACGAAAACGGGGTGCTGCAGACGACCGGTGCTCAACCGGTCGGCCGCGCGCCGAAGTGTAAAGCGCCGCGTGGCACCTACGACTATCAGCTGGCTGCCGGAGACCCAGACGTCCTCGTGCGGTCCTCGAAATCGGAGGCGCTCACCACGTTGCTTCGCCGCCAGAAGTAGGACGCAGTTCGCGGCTACCTGTCCGTGCCGAGCTGGTCCGGGCTGCCGCCGTCGAAGCGGTGATCGCCGTAAGCAGGGTGGTGCTGAATGTCTGGGGGAGTGCGGCCTGTGCCCATCACGCGTGTACGGGTGCAGCCCACCGACCAAGTGGCGAGTCACCTTCTCGAGGCAGACGGCAACTGAGGGCAGGCGGGCCGGCCGCAGTCCGTCAGCCGACGGACGACTGGTCCCGCGTACGTGCGAAGTGGCCCCGGGCCAGTACGAGGACCGTCCTGTCAGGAATGCTCAGACCGACCGTACGGTGATCGAGCGGGGCACGCATCTGCTGGTGTCCGCCAGCCATAAGAAGCCATCTCACTCGGGAACATCAGCGTCGGCTCACGCTTGCTGAGGCACGCATCTGATCTGCAGGGTGCGCAATACTCCGTCAATGAATATGCCGATCGGCCCCGTGATCCTCTTCGATGACGACTACTCCATGTATGTCCTTGAGGACCGAGCGTCTGCCGAGGCGTGGTGGGAGATGCCCGACGACTACTCATGCGGGTTCGACGCCCTGGCCAGACCGTTGCGCATGACGGGTGAGCCGCACCAGGTGTCCCTTGAACTCAACGGTGACGAACCGGCCGAGGCCGAATTGCGTCGTCTCGTCGCCAATCACTACCAGCGGTTCTCTCATGGGCAGGTCCCGCCCCGGTCGTGCGATCTTTCGGAGTTCGTGGCGGGGCTACCTGTCGAGGGTTCGTGACGCGGCTCCACCCGTCCAGCGCGACGCGCCGGCGCATCAGGACACGAGCCCGCGGTAGCAGATGAGGGTGCAGGCGATGCTGGTGAAGGCGATGTGCTGCGGGCCTCGACCAGGCCCGGCAACCATGTGCCGCGCTAGTCCGTCCTTTGCTGAGCGCTGTGACCAAGGCGGCCCCCCGTGGGCCGACATGGGTGGCATCTCGTGGCAGGGCGACCGTTTCGCCGAGTACCGGGACACCGGTCCGCGCGCGGGCACCGCGAGCAGCGACCGCCCGCAACTGACCGACAGCCAGGCCGCAGGTCAGGAGACAGTGGACTGGCTCGGTGCCTGGACGCCGACAGCGTCCTGACACGCCGCCTTGACCCGGCTCACTCTTCGATGCGTCTCACCGCTCCACCTGCTCCTCTTGCTTGATCCGTCTCATGGGGAAGCCCCGGGCCGATGGTTGACCGGGACTTCCCCGCGCTTGGCGTCGGTGCGACGTGCGTGTCATGGCCGATCAGAAGGTCTCCCGGCGACCGGCGGGTTGAACCGGGAGTATCCGGGCTGCGACCAGCGAAGGCGCGAGGTGGCCATGATCTCCCGCACGGCCGCGATCTCGAACTCGACGAGCCGCTGCGCCCCGGGGACGCGGGCGATCTCCGCCGCGTCCCACACCGTGCGGGCGGCGCCGGTGAGGTGCAGGGTGCTGCCCGTCTCCCAGCCGGGCAGCAGGATGCCCGCTGCGGGGTTGATTTCGAGGTTGCCCAGGGTCAGGAACATGGAGTTGCCGAGGTAGTCGGGCCAGCGCAGCCGGGTGGGCGAGAGCACCTCGACGAAGCCTGGGTTGCCGCCCCGGTGCGAGGCGTCCGCGTCGCCCTGGTCGGACGCGGTGGCGATGAAGAAGGTGTCGGCGGACCGCAGCGCCTGCTGCTGGGCGGGGCTCAGGGAGGTGCTGTCGGTGACGGAGCGGCGGTTGCCGGCGGTGAGGTCGGTCCTGGGGTCGTCTGCGGGGAGGAGGCGGTAGTCGCGGGTCTGGAGGTACTTGGGGCAGTTCGAGACGACCTGGTCGAGGTCGATGCGCAGGCCCGCACCGTCCTGGACGGAGCGGCCGTTGATCCGCATACGGCGGCGGGTGGCCGGTTCGATGGCGATCGCGCCGACCCGGGCAGGGGCGGGCGCCTCGCCCACCCCCGTACCGAGCAGGACGCCGGCGAGCGGATCCTCCGGCAGGGGGAGCGCACCGACACGCAGAGTCCGGGGGTCGGGTGTGGTCAGGAACCCCGGCTCGCCCGTGAGCTGGGTGGCCCAGACCCGGCCCGCCCTGTCGGTGCCTCCCAGCACCAGCATCGGCTGTCCGGCGAGGAAGGCGGCGGCCACTTCGGGAATGCTGTCCTTGAGCGCTCTGCCTGCGGACCCGGCCTGCCGGGTGAGGCCGGCCCGGTCCTGTACGGCGATCTCACCGCGGTGATAGCTGTCCACGACAGGCTCCCTCCTAGAAGAACCCGCAGGTGGGAGCACCGGCGGTCGGCGCATCCGACGGGTCGGCCCCGGTGGGCGCGTAGATCTCCAGACGGGTGCCGTCGGGGTCGGTGAAGAAGATCCCGCCTGACGTGCCGTGCTCCCCGTGCGGGACGACGCCGTCGTACGCGAACGCGGCGCCGAGCCCGCGCAGCACCTCTTCGGTGGCCCGGACCTCCTCGACGGTGTCCACCTGGAAGGACAGGTGATGCAGGCCGGGCAGGTCCGCCGCGAAGGTGCCCTCGCTCTGCTGCCAGAGGGTGACGAGCAGCCTGGACCCGCGGCCCAGGAACGCCCAGCGGCGGTCGTCCTCCTTGCCCTCGGCCAGCACGTCGAAGTCGAAGACCTCGCGGTAGAAGGCGAGCGAGCGGTCCAGGTCGGTGACGTTGAGGCCGATGTGGCCGGTCTGCAGTGTCGGTGCCTTGCTCATGGCTGCTCCCCATGCTTCCGGGTCAAGGCTGCGAGATGCTTCTCGTAACCGTTGAAATGAAAGTTAAGGGTTAGAACGAGCACCGTCAACCGGTCACGGGGGCTTGGCCGGTTAGTATCGATGGTGGTGAGCCGCCCTGTCGGTGGCTGCCTGTCCGAGACGGAAGGGCCCGACCCGTGCCGCACACCCCGGGGATCGATCCGCGTCCCCTGACCGGCGAACCGCCGGCGCTCGACCTGCTGAACACGCGGTGGATCGGCCCGGAGGGGTATCACGACCTGCTGGAAACGCCCGAGGGGCTGGCCATCTGGCTCGCCGCGCCCACGGTCCGGGAACTCACCGGCCCGTACGAGCCGCCGGCCGACGCCGCCACGCTCGACCGGCTCCTACGGGTACGTGCGGCACTCGACGGCCTGGTGGCAGGCGGGGACCCGCCCCCGGAGGGCGCGGTGAAGGCGCTCAACGAGGTGCTGTCCCATGGTCAAGTACGCCGGATCCTGGGTCCGGACGGGACGCCGCGCACGCGGGTGGACGTGGACGACGCGACCTGGGCGCCCGCCTGGCACGCGGCGGAGAACTGGCTGGAACTGCTCGCCGGCCGCCCCGAGCGCATCCGCCCGTGCGCCAACAACGCCTGCATCCTGCACTTCTACGACATCTCGAAGAACGGGACCCGCCGCTGGTGCTCGATGGCGGGCTGCGGGAACCGCGCAAAGGCCCAGCGCCACTACGCGCGCCGCAGTGGCGCCTGACGCGAGGCCGGCCGGTGCTGGAAGAGGGTCGGGAAATGGCAGGGTTGGCGGGGGGAGGCGTGATTACTCCCCGGTCACTCTCCGCTCACCGCCCTACGTCACCTTGTGGAAGGTGGACTGGCGAGCATAATGGCAAGGGCATGACATGTCAGCTCCGCACTACGGGGAGGGAACATGATTCCGCAGCGCATCGACAGGTCGTTCCGCGCAGCCGCCTCGGCGGTCGCAGCGATGATCCTGCTGCTCAGCTGGCTCAGCGCCGCAGGGTCGACCTCGTACGCGCAGGATTCCGGTGGTCATGCCACCAGGTCGGCCGGCAAGGCGATCGAGGTGCGTGGCGGCGACGTCATCCACAGCAACGCCGGAACGCGCTGCACCGTCGGCTTCAACGCCCGCAGCGGCAGTAGCCTCTACGGTCTGGTGACGGGTCGCTGCGCCCAGGGGGCCACCCGTTGGTACGCGGACGCGAGCCTGAGCGTGCTCATCGGCACCACCACGAGCGCGAGCTTCCCCGGCAACGACTACGCGCTCGTCCGTTACACGAATTCGTCGGTGGTCTTCCCCGGCGAGGTTTCGCGCGGCTCCGCCGGCGGGGTGCAGGACATCACGGGTGCCGCGAATCCGACGGTCGGTCAGTCCGTCTGCCACGTGGGCCGGGTGACCGGATACCGCTGCGGCACAGTCACGGCCGTGAACGTCACGGTCAACTACCCCGAGGGTGTGGTGAGCGGACTGTTCCGCTCCAACATCTGCTCCGAGCCCGGCGACGTGGGTGGCCCCGCGTTCGCCGGTAGCACCGCGTTGGGCGTCATCGTCGCCACCACCGGAAACTGTGCGGCAGGAGGAGCCACCTACTACCAGCCGGTCGTGGAGTGGCTGTCGGTGTACGGCCTGTCCCTCTACTAGGTGCCGACGGAACATTTTTGCGGAGCCGGACTCGGACCGGTGCGCAGGGCCCCCGGCGTGACCGGCACATCCACCTCAGTGGGGGGTGTGTCCGGTGCGGTCTCCGCTCCGGCACCCGGCACCGCCGATGTAGTACGCGTTGAGGTAGTTCGGCCCCGCACCCGGCAGTTGCGTGGCTCCGGGGCCGACGCAGAGATGGAAGTCGTTCCCGCTGCCGCCTCCTCTGACGTCGACATGGATCAACACCGTGGTCCCACCGCAGTGGTTGTATGCGGCGAACCGGGACTCTCGGACGCTGTACCGGAAGAAGCCGCACTGTGGAGCGGTGCTCGCAGCAGCCTGCTGCACTTCCGGACCACGGGCGGATTCGGCGAACGAGGGACCCGTGGACGTCACCATCGCCGTGGCGATGAGCGCGCTTGACGCCAGTGCGACGGTGACCCGAGGGGATGTGGGCAGGGAGAGTTTCACGAACATTCCTTACGGTGAGCCACTGTGAGCCATGACGACGGGCGACGAGCTGATTGCGTTCGCCGACGCCACAACACCGACTGCACAGCCACTCACCGACAGCAGCACCATAACGCTACGTCGGATTGTCGTGGCCGTATGTCACCGGATCGAGTGGTGGGGCGAGAGGAAACCAACGAGGCTCCCAGCGCGCTCTTCGTCGAACGGTCCGGGTAGGGCGACAGGCCCGACGAACCTCACGGAGTGACGGTGATCTTTCCTACGTGTGTGCCGCGCCGGAATTCCTCCTGGGCGGCGTGGAGTTCGCCAAGCCGATAGCTGCCGGCGATGCGGGGTCGTACGGTGCCGTTGCGAGCCATTTCCGCCAAGGAGGCGAAGTGGGCGCGGGTGTGCATCGAGGAGCCGATGAGACTGAGGTTGTGCAGGTACAGACGGCGTAGGTCGAAGGTGACGACGGGCCCGGCGACAGCTCCGGCGATGACCCAGCGAGCACCATCGCGCAGCACGGGCAGGAGTTGTTCGAGCCACGGTCCGCCGGCCACGTCCGCGACGGCATCGAGGCCTCCGGGCGCCAACTCCCTCAGCCGGTGCTGCAGCTCTGCCGGTTCTGCCTCCCGGAAGACGACAGCCGCAGCGCCTGCCTCCCGCAGTGCGGCCTCCTTGGAGGTACTCGTGAGCGCCACCACCCGTGTGCCGCGAGCGGCGGCGAGCTGGACGAGCGCGAGTCCGACCCCGCCGGAAGCGCCGGTCACCAGCACCGTCTCCCCGCTCCTGATGCGGGAGCGTTCCAGCATGCCCATCGCCGTGCCGTAGGCCACCGGAAGGGCGGCAAGTTCCTGGTCCGAGAGCGGGGAGGCGCTCATGTCGTGGACACGATCGGCATCGACCGCTACGTAGGACGCGAAGCCGCCGTCCGCTTCGCTGCCGAGCAGTCCGACGGGCACGGCGTCGTCGCGGGCATCCGCATAGAAGGCGGGATCGACCAGGACCCGGCGACCCAGCCACGCGTCGGGCACGTCCGCGGCTGTTTCGCTGATGACGCCCGCGATGTCGCCGCCCTGGATGCGGGGGAAGTCCAGTGCTCCGCGCCAGCCGGCCTTCGCCGCGGGGCGGCCGGGCAGCCCGTACGCGCCTTCCCTGGTCCACACGTCAGTGTTGTTGACTGCCGCCGCGCCTACGCGCACGAGCACTTGACCGTGCCCGATGCTCGGTAGCGGCCAGTCATCTCGAAGTTCGAGTGCCTCCGGACCGCCGTGCCGGAAGAGAACGGCGGCAGTCATCACGGTGTCGTTCACCCGCCCATTCTGCGGGCACGGATCACGCCCGCCGAGGGTTGAACGAGCGGGTGTCGCCCGTCGCGTCGGCGAGTACCTCCTGCGGCCGACCGTCGTGCGGAGGGGGACGGGGGCGGCTCACGAGGTACCACCGTTCTCCGTCTCGGCAGGCATCATCGAGAACGGCGGCGATCTCGTCGAGTACGTAGAGGGGTGGGGTGTAGGGCACGCGCAGACGGTGGACGAGGGCGGCGTCGGCCGCGAACCGTGGGCCTGCCGCGCGTGCGACCCCGTTCCGGCAGGCTTTCGATCCACGACGGTGTCGGCGGGGGCGGTGGTCAGCCGCAGCCACAGGGCGAGTCCGCCGGGCGGGAACCTGCAGACGAACGTCTTCCAGAACGCGGCGGCTTACCTCGGCCCCCTCGGAGACACCCCGGCACGGCCCGCCTCACGCCGGAGAACTCCCGTCGCCTGCACGCTCTCGCCGCTTGGTTCACCCTGCGGGCCTACGGGCAGGACGGCCGCCGTGAGATCACCGAAAGGTGCGTCGGATGCGCACGCGCCCTGGGTGACGCCGTCGAGAGCACACCCGGCCTGCGGCTCCTGGCGCCGGTCGGCCTCAATGTCGTCTGCTTCACCCTCGCCGACGACCCCACCGTCATGCAAGGACGCATCGTCGAGTACTGGATCCAGATCGACCGGCAGCAAATCACCGCGCAGCTGCAGCGAGCGGCAACCGAGCACTGATCCCGACCCATGGCCCGGTCATCCGTTCGTCGTCCTGGAAGTCGTGCTCTCCGACCAGGCGGAGGCGGCCATGGCGGTGGAGTCGCCGCTCGTGCTCAGGTGATGTGGAGTCACCGGTCGACACGCGGTCGAAGTGGCGCCTGGTTCCACCGGACGGAACGTGTTCGAGTGGACACTGTGAGTGTTTGCCCTCCGCGCCTGGCGCACGACGCACCGCAGACGACGGGCCTCATCATGGTCAGCGCGTGCGACCAACACGCGGAAGGCCACCGGGGGACGGACTCAACTCGTGACGGACAGAGGTTCGCGTCGAAGGAAGAGGTCATGACCGCTCAACATCGTCGCTCTCCGCTCACCGTCGTGGTCGGCGCGGGTCTGGGCGGCCTGGCCTGTGCCCTGGATCTGTGCCGCTCGGGTCAGCAGGTGGCGTTGCTGGAGTCGTCCGACGGTGTGGGCGGCCGGATGCGCACGGACCGGCGGGACGGGTTCCTGCTGGACCGCGGATTCCAGGTGTTCAACACGTCCTATCCTCAGGTGAAACGACGCCTGGACCTGCCCAGCCTGCGGCTGAGGCCATTCACCCCAGGGATCATCGCGCACACGTCGAAAGGGCCTGTCCGCCTCGCCGATCCGACCCGGCAGCCGAGGAGGGCGGGCACGCTGCTGCCCGGGCGGGCCCTGACGGCCCGGGACCTGGCAGCCATGGCTGCCCTTACCGCGCGGGACGCCGTCCTCCCCGTCGGCCCCCTCAAACGACGTCCGGACCGCTCCACCGCCGCCACCCTGTCTCGTGCGGGGCTGTCGGACGAGGCGGTCACGGAGATCCTGCGGCCTTTCCTGGCCGGAGTGTTCCTGGAGGACCGGCTGGAGACCTCCGCCCGCTTCTTCCATCTGGTCTGGCGGAGCATGGTCAGAGGAACGCTCTGTCTGCCCGCGCACGGCATCGGTGCCGTGCCTGCCCAGCTGGCCCGCTGCCTGCCCGACGGCGTCCTGAGGCTGGAGACACCCGTCGCCGCGGTCACCCCATCGGGGGTGCTCCTGGCGGACGGCCGCGAGCTGTCGGCCACGTCCGTCGTCGTGGCGACGGACGCCGTCACCGCGACCCGTCTGATGCCGGGTTCGGCCGTGCCGGACGGCCGTACGGTGACCACGTATTACCACGCTGCCATGGGAACACCGCTGGCTGAGCCGACCCTGGTGGTGGACGGCTCCGGAGCGGTGCTGAACACCTGCGTCCTCACCGAGGTCGCGCCCACGTACGCGCCGCCCGGCACCGCGCTGATCTCCAGCTCCGTGCTGGGCCGCGACCGACCCGGCGTGGACGGTGCGGTGCTCCGGCGCCTGTCCGAGCTGTACGGCACCGACACGAGCGGCTGGCAGCAGGTCGGGGTGTACACGGTCGACGGGGCTCTGCCGGTCATGGAGCCGCCCTGGCCGCTGAGCCGAACCACGCGTTTCGGCCCGGGCAGGTACGTCTGCGGCGACCATCGTGCGACCGGTTCCGTGCAGGGTGCCATGGCGTCGGGCACGCGGGCCGCCCGGGAGGTGATGAGCGATCTGGTGCGCCTTTGAATCCGGCCGGACCGTGTCCGCCGCACCCACCGCAGGCCGGTCCACGGAACACACAACGCGGTGCGGAAGCAGCCTGCCCGGACCGGCGAACGGGAGTGGGACGTGAACCTTGACGGCGCGCGCGTGCTGGTGGCCGGTGCTACCGGCGTCCTCGGTGGTGCCCTCACCACCGAGCTGGCCGGCCGGGGAGCACACCCGGCGCTCGCAGGCCGCGACCCGGCCCGCCTCGCCCGGGCCGCCACGGCGCATCCGGGCGCTCCGACCGTCCTGTTCGACGCGTACGACACCGCGTCCTGCGCCCGAGCCGTACACGGCGCGGCCGCCGGCCTGGGGGGACTGGACGCGGTCGTGACGGCTTTCGGGACGGTGGCCTTCGGCCGGGCGGCGGAGGTCGGTGACGAGGTCGCGGAGTATCTGACGGCCGTCAATGTCCTCGCGCCCGCCGCGTTCTTCCGCGCCGCGCTCGGCATCCTGCCTCCTGGTTCGGTGATCGTCGCCTTCACCGGCGTGGTAGCGGAACGCCCGCAGCCGGGGATGGCCGACTACAGCGCTTCCAAGGCCGCATTGAGCGCCTGGCTCGGCGCCGCGCGCCGCGAGGCACGGACCTCCGGCATCCGTGTCCTGGAGGTCCGGCCCGGACACCTGGACACCGGCTTCGCCGACCGGGCGGTCGCGGGCACTGCCCCGCCGATGCCGACGGGAGGCGACCCGCACCAGGTCGTCGGTGCGGTCGCCGACGCGATGGAGGCGGATGCCGAGCTGCTGCGCACGACGTCGGACGGAACGCCCGTCATCGAACGGCGTGCCCGATGAGCGGACCTTCCGACACGCTCGACGGGACGTCCGACGTGGTCATCGTCGGTGGCGGTGCGTCCGGGCTCAGCCTCGCGCATCGCCTGACGGCGGTAGGTGCCCCCACCGTGACCCTGGTGGAAGCACCGGACGGTCCACGACGACCGCCCGAGCGGACCTGGTGCTACTGGGACCAGGGGACCGGCGACTTCGGCGAAGCGATCACCGCCTCCTGGTCCCGGCTGCGGATCCACGCCACCGACGGCAGCGAGGTCACCGTCGACCCGTCCCCGCTGCGCTACCACATGCTCCGCTCGACGGCGTTCGAGCGGCTCGTGCACTCCCGACTGGCGCTGTCCCCCGGGGGACGCCTCCTGCGCGCGACGGCCGACACGGTACGCAACACAGTCGACGGCGCGGAGGTCCGCTGCACGGCGGCGGACGGCCGGACGCTCACACTTCGTGCCCGCCACGTGTTCGACTCCCGCCCGCGGCGCGCCCTGCCACCGGCCCGCACACAACTGATGCAGCACTTCCGCGGATGGCTCGTGCACACGGACGCGGACCGGTTCGACCCCACGGTCGCCGACCTGATGGACTTCCGTGTGCCCCAGCCGGTCCACGGGCTCGCCTTCGGCTACGTCCTGCCCCTGGCGCCGGACCGGGCCCTCGTCGAGTACACCGAGTTCTCCCGGACTCCGCTGACCACATCCGCGTACGAGACGGCGCTGGCCCACTACAGCCGCGACATCCTGAAACTCGGTGCGTTCACCGTGGAATCGGCGGAGCAGGGCGTCATCCCCATGACGGACGGCCGTTTCGCCCGCCGGAGCGGGCCGGCTGTCTTCCGGATCGGGACCGCGGGCGGCGCCACCCGCCCGGCGACCGGCTACACCTTCGCCGCCGTGCAGCGGCAGAGCCGCGCCGTCGCCGCCGCCCTCCACGGCGGACGAGCCATCGTGCCACCGCCCCACGGACGGCGTGCCCTGGCCATGGACGCGGTACTGCTGCGCGCCCTGGACACCGGACGGATCGACGGCCCCGACTTCTTCACCGACCTGTTCCGCCGCATCCCGCCGGAACGGCTGCTGCGTTTCCTCGACGGCGCCACCTCGCCCTGGGAGGAATGGGGCATCGGTATGCGCACCCCCATCGGCCCCATGATCCGAACGGCCGTCGAACTTCCCTTCCTGCCCCGCCGTTCCCACCCCGCCCCCCGATCCGGAGGCAACCACCGATGACCCTGCTGCGGGACCACGACCTGGCACGCGCCTTCGACCACGCGTCGCACGCCTACGACCTCCTCACGGCCCTCAACCCCGGTTACCGCACCGATCTCCTGCGCTCGGCCCGACGGCTCCGCCTGCCCCGCGCCGGGGAAGGCCTGCACGTCCTCGACCTCGGCTGCGGCACGGGAGCCTCAACCCGGGCCCTCCTGCGGGCCGCGCCCCGTGCCCGGATCACGGCCGTTGACGCCTCGTCGGGGATGCTGGGGCGCGCCATGGCCAAGCCGTGGCCGGCCCGGGTGCAGTTCGAGCACCGGACCGCCGAAGAAGTGGTCACGTACGGTGAGCGAACCTACGACGCGGTGTTCGCCGCCTACCTGTTCCGCAACGTCGCCGACCCGGACGGCGTCCTGACAGCCGTCCGGTCCCTGCTGCGACCGGGCGGCCGGCTCGCCGTGCACGAGTACAGCCTCAGCGGCTCGGCCGCCCACCGTGCCCTGTGGACGGCCGTGTGCCAGGGGGTGATCATTCCCGCGGGCACGCTCAGCGGCGACCGCGCCCTCTACCGACACCTGTGGCGAAGCGTTCTCGCCTTCGACACCGCCCCCGCCTTCACCGCCCGTCTCGCGGCCGCCGGATTCACGGGAGTGCGCGCCGCCCCCGTCGCCGGATGGCAGACCGGCATCGTGCACACCTTCCTCGCCCGCAGCGGTGCCCCCGCGACAGCGGAGTACGCCCGATGAGCGTCCCGCAGCGCGCCGCCCGGCGAGGCCGGGACCGCAAGGCCGAGATGCTCCAGCCCGTCCCCGGCCGGGACGGCTTCGAACGTGCGGACGCTCCCGGCGTCGCCGTGATCGGCGGAGGCATCGCAGGTCTCGCCGCAGCCACCCTGCTCGCCGAACGAGGCGCCCACGTCACCCTCTACGAACGGGAGGAGGGGCTCGGTGGCCGTCTCGCGGGTTGGCGCACCAGCCTCGCAGACGGCTCCGAGGCGACCATGAGCCGCGGGTTCCACGCCTTCTTCCGTCAGTACTACAACCTGCGTGGATTGCTGCGGCGGACCGATCCCGGACTCGACCGTCTCCGTCCGCTGCCCGACTACCCGCTGCGCCACAGCGGCGGGCTGATCGACAGCTTCGCCCACATCCCCCGTACACCCCCGTTCAGTGCGCTCGGGTTCGTCGCCCTGAGCCCCACCTTCGGCTGGCGCGATCTCGCCGCCATGGACGCCCGGGCAGCACTGCCACTCCTCGACGTCCGCGTGCCCGAGGTCTACGAACGCTTCGACTCGGTCAGCGCGACGCGCTTTCTGGAACGTGTCCGCTTTCCCGAAGCCGCGCACCACCTCGCATTCGAGGTGTTCTCACGCAGCTTCTTCGCCGATCCACGTGAACTGTCCGCAGCAGAACTGCTGTTGATGTTCCACATCTACTTCCTCGGCTCCTCCGAGGGCCTGCTGTTCGATGTGCCGAACGAGCCCTTCCCCCAGGCACTGTGGGAGCCGCTGGGCGACTACCTCCGGCGTCTCGGGGCGGATGTGCGCACCGGCACACCGGTGCGCGGCGTCAACCCGTGCGAGGGCGGGGGAGTGGACGTGCGGACCGACGCCGCCGCGGAAAGGCACGACGCGGTCGTACTCGCCCTCGATCCCGGGGCACTGCGCGGGGTTGTCGCGGCGTCACCCGGTCTCGGCACCCCCCTCTGGCGCGACGACATCGCCGCCCTGCGCACCGCCCCTCCGTACCTCGTCTCCCGGCTCTGGCTCGACCGGCCGGTCCGCTCCGACCGCGCCGGGTTCCTCGGCACCAGCGGATACGACGGCCTTGACAACATCAGCGTCCTGGAACGCTACGAGGGCGAGGCCGCCCGCTGGGCGGCGCGCACCGGTGGCTCGGTGGTGGAGCTGCACGCCTACGCGGTCGCCGCCGGAGCGAACACGGAGACGGTGCAGACCCGCCTCGTCGACAGCCTGCACCAGGTCTACCCGGAGACACGGCAGGCGCGAATCGTGGACGCACGGCACGCATGGCACTCCGACTGCCCCCTCTTCACCGTCGGCTCGTACTCCCGGCGGCCCACCGTGTCGACGCCCCACCCCCAGGTGACGCTGGCCGGTGACGCGATCCGCTGCGACCTGCCCGTGGCTCTGATGGAACGGGCCGCCACCACCGGATTCCTTGCAGCAGGCGTTCTGCTCGCCGGCTGGGGCGTCCGGGGGCAGACCCTGTGGACGGTTCCCCGGGCGGGCCGTTCACCTCTGCTGCGAGCCCTCGGCACGGTCGGCACGCGCTGATGCGCACGAGGCGCGCCGGCCCAGGCCGCGAGCGTACAAAAGGCCGTACGCGCAAGGGAAAGCCGACGCCGCCGACGCCTTCCCGCCGCTGTCACCCCGGGAACCGCCCGCTGCTGCGCAGACTCCAGCGCCGCTCCGCGTACGCCAGGTCGTCGCGCCACAGCCGGCCTGACGTACGGCGCATCAGCGGGCGCAGCGCCGGCGCGGCGGCCCGTGCCAGTGCGAAACCCGGCCGGTCCGAGGCGGCGACGACCGCCTCGATCACGGCGGTCCGTGGCCGCCCGGCCGCCTTGCGGGACAGCGGCGTGGCATGGGTCTCCACCACGGACGTGGCACCCTCACCCCCGGTGATGCGCATGACGACCGTGCGCGGATCGGGCGCGGTGAACTCCGCCCGGACCGGGACCACCAGACTTCCCGTCACGCGGAAGGAGACGTCGACGACGAAGGCGTCGTCATCCCCGCCTTGCGGTTCCCGGTCCACGGTCAGGTCGACGAACGAGTACGGATGGAACCACGAACCGTGCCACGGGTCGAGCCGGTTGGCGACCACGTCCTGCGGTTCGCATCGCCCCACCACCGTGAACACGGCATCCACCCCGCTGCCCGCCGCCGGCCGGACCGGTACCACGGGACGCTCCGAGGGCTCCTCGCCCCCGACAGCGTCAAGCCGGACCCACACCAGAATCCCGTCGTCATGGACCGGGTACGGATCCCAGCCGGCGAACGACCCACCGTCCAGAACCAGTCCGTGCCAATGGCACACCAGAGTGCCGCACACCACCCGGCTGTCGCGCAGGGGGGCACCGAGGTGCGGGCAGGCGCCGGGCCCAGCGTGGAGCTCACCCGTGTCGGACCGCCACAGCACGACCTCGACGCCGCCCACCGTTCTGCCGCACGGGCGGCCACCGGCACGCACGTCCCGGGAGGCCCCGACGACGAACCAGTTGCCCGAGGGACGGGCGGAAGCCCGTTCGAGCGCGTCGGCGATGAGCGCCGGGCGTGCCTGACGCCACGTCGGTGTCTGTGTCGCCCAGCTCGACCGGCGGCGTCGCCGCAGAGGCGGTGTCCAACCGGTCCGGTCCGCTCGGTCGCTCACTGCACAGGTCCTTTCACCTGCAGCGCCGTGCCACCCGCCCGGAGCGCCCGTTGCGCGGTGCGGGCGCGCCACCGCGCGCCCGCGATGTGCACGACCCCCACGGCGGCCGTGGCCGCACGGCGCCCGCGCGACACCACCGCACGGCGGTGCAGCACCGAGTACCCCTGGTCCGCGATCGCGTCGAGGATGCCGCTGTACAGCGTGAACGCTGTGCGGATGCAGGGGCGCACCCGCGGTTCGAGCATGGCGATGCCCGGTTCCGCCGACCGGTACACGTCCCTGGTCATGGCCTCGGCGGCGACGAGCGCCGCACGGATCCGCGGATCGCCGCGCCCCGTGCGGCGGCTCCACTCCAGCAGACCCCCGTCCACGCCGTGGGCGGTGAGCAGGTCCGTCGGCAGGTACACCCGACCCCGGTCCAGGTCTTCGCCGACGTCGCGCAGGAAGTTGGTGAGCTGAAAGGCTACGCCGAGGGCCGCGGCGTGCGGCTCAGCCTCCTCGCGCGGGGTGACCGTGCCGAGCACGGGCAGCATCTGCAGGCCGATCACCGCGGCCGATCCGTGCATGTAATCCCTCAGATCGGCATAGGTCGGATAGTCCGTGACGTGCAGGTCGCTGCGCATCGAGGCCAGGAAGTCGGTGAACAGCGTGTGGTCGATGCCGTAACGGTCCGCGGTGTCGGCCACGGCCCGGACCACGGGCTCGTCCCCGCCGCCGGTGAGCAGCCCGTGTGCGAGGTCGCTCTCCAGGCGTCGCAATTGCTCGTCCCGCTCCTCCGGCGTCCGGGGCCGGTCGAGGTCGTCCACGATGTCGTCCGCCCAGCGGGCGAAGCCGTACAGCGCGTGCACTGCGGAGCGGCGTTCCACCGGGAGCAGCCGGGTGGCCAGGAAGTAGGTCCTGCCGTGGCGGGCGTTGAGCCGCCTGCATCGGCTGTAGGCGGCGCGCAGGGCGGGGCCGGTGATCCCGGCGGCGTCCAGTTCACGACGGGTCATGGGCGTCCTCCTCGGTCGGGGCCGCCGCCACACGCGTGACACGCGGTGCCGGTCGGGTACGGAGGGGGCCGCTGCGGACGCCGCCGGTGACACGCGCGGCGGCGAGTTTGCCGCTGAGGAGAACCGTCGGCACGCCGACACCGGGGGTCGTCCCGCAGCCGCTCAACACGACGTTCTCGAGGCCGCGCACGAGATTGCGTGGGCGGAACGGGCCGGTCTGGGCGAAGGTGTGGGAGACGGAGAACGGGCTGCCCGCCGTATGCCCTTGCGCAGCCCAGTCCAGCGGCGTCACCAGCAGCTCCTCCTGGACGCTGTCCGCGAACCCGTTCAGGCCACGCCGCTCCAGCTCGGCGACCAGGTCGTCGCGGTAGCGCGGTCCCAGGTCCCGCCAGGCTGCGGGGGAGGGGCCGACGTCGGTGTTCGGGCAGGGCGCCAGCACGTAGTGGAGGTGCCTGCCCGGCGGCGCCAAGGAAGGGTCGTGCGCCGTCGGCCGAGTGATCAGCAGGGACGGGTCGCTCATCAGCTGCCCCGAACGGGTCAGTTCCTCGAAGGTGCGCTCCCAGGCCCCGCCGAACGAGAGGGTGTGGTGTGCGAGGCCGGGCCAGGTACGGTCGGTCCCCGCGTGCAGGACCACGGCGGACGGTGAGTGACGCAGCCGTACCGGGCGCCGGGGGGCCCGCCCCAGCAGACCGTGGGCGGCGGGCAGCTCACACGTCAGCACGACCGCGTCGCAGGCGATCCGTTCGCCCGAGGCCAGACGTACGGCACGTACCCGGCCGGCCGAGCGTTCCAGTTCGGTCGCCTCGGCCGACCAGCGGAAGTCGGCACCCGCGCCGGCCGCCGCGTTCGCCATGCCGCGGGGCAGCGCGTGCATACCGCCCTTGGGGAACCAGACGCCGGCCACGGTGTCCATGTAGGCGATCACCGCATAGGCCGCGAGTGCCCTGGCCGGAGCGACCCCGGCGTACAGGGACTGGAAGGAGAACACGCGACGCAGGCGGGTGTCGGAGAGGAAACGGCCGATGCGCCTGTCCAGCCGTCCGAAGCCCCCCAGCGCCGCCAGACGGGCCAGGTCCGGGTGCAGGAGCTGAAAGGGCGAGTCGAAGTTCGTGTCGATGAAGCGTCGCATCTGGACCCGGTACAGCCGCTCCAGCCAGTCCCGCAGCCCGCGGTAGCCGGCCGCTTCGGACGGTCCGGCGAATCGCCGGACCTCCTCTTCCATCGCCTCGCCGTCGGTGTGGACGTCGAGCGACGTTCCGTCCGCGAAGCACGCCCGGTAGGCCGGGTGCAGCGCCACCAGCTCGACGTGGCCGGCGAGGCTCTCGCCGACGGCGGCGAAGGCCTCGTCCGCCAGATGCGGCATGGTCAGCACCGTGGGGCCGGTGTCCACTTGGTAGCCGCCGAGGCGTACGCGGCCGGCCCGGCCGCCCGGGCCGCCGTCCCGTTCGACCACGGTCACTCTTCGGCCGGCGCCCAGCAGATGGAGGGCGCAGGCGAGACCGGAAAGCCCTGCGCCCACGACGACGACATGGTCCGTCGCACCCGGTACGGTCCTCACGCCGCCTCCCCGGCGTCGTCCAGGGCGACACCCGAGGCCCGTTCGACCAGCGCCGTGAACTCCCGCCGCACGGCCAGGTCCGCGCCGGTTGTCGTGAAGTGCCGCAGGCTCGTGGCCGCCAGCTCCGCGATCCGGGACTCCACGACGGCCCGGGCCCCGTTCCGCTCCAGCGCGGCCCGCATACGCTCCACGCCGTCATCCGACCGTGAGACCGCTCCGATGGCGAGCGCGTCGGCGGCCTCCTCGTCGCCGGAGGACTCGGCGAGCCTGAGACCCATGGCGAGAAGGTAGGTCAGCTTGTGCGTCCGCAGGTCGTCACCGGCCGGCTTGCCCGTCAGCGCCGGGTCACCGAAAGCCCCGAGGAGGTCGTCGCGGAGTTGGAAGGCCAGCCCCGCGCTCCGTCCGGCCGAGCGCAGCGCGTCCATGGTGTGCTCCTCGGCGTCGGCCAGGGACGCGCCGAGCGCCAGGGGGCGCTCGACCGTGTACAGGGCGCTCTTGAGCGTGGCGATGGTCACCGCCTCGTCGAGACCGCACGACCCGGCCGCCTGCGCGTGGATGTCCCGGTACTGTCCGGCGACCATCTCAGTGCGCATCGCGCGCCACTCGCGGTACAGCCGCGGGCCGTGCGGCGAGCCGAGCGCGGTCTCCGTCAGCAGGTCGTCGGCCCAGACCAGCGCCAGATCGCCGGCGAGCACGGCGGCGGCGGTCGCGAACGCTTCGGGCGCGCCCGTCATCCGCGCCTCCCGGTGCAGACGGGCGAGGTCGACGTGCATCGCCGGCGCGCCTCGGCGCAGCGGTGATCCGTCCATCACGTCGTCGTGGACGAGAGCGCACGCCTGGACCAGTTCGAGGGCGGCACCCGTGCGCAGTACCGCCGAGGCGTCACCCGCGCCGCCCGCCGCCCGCCACCCGCACCACGCGAACGCCGTACGCAGCCGCTTTCCGCCGCGCCGGACGAACGCTGCGACACGGTCGGCGACGTCAGTAGCGAATACCGGATCCACATCGCGGGCCCTGCGCAGGCCTGCGTCGAGGACGTGCTCGAGTTCCGTCTCGAGGGCCTGGACGGCATCGAGGGCTGTCAGCGGATCGTCGACGGGACCGATCGGTTCGGCCACGGTGGGCCGTAGTCCCAGCATGCACAACCCCTACTCACTCTCGGTCACCTGCACACCAGTGCTTCCGGCGAATGCCTTTGTGCGGATGCGCTGATGTCTGCCCCGTTGACGGGATGTCCGGATGATGCTCACCCGACCGGCCCAGCCGAACGGGTGTCACGGCGGCAGACGCCCCACCGCAGGGGTTGAGACGGCGCCTCGATGCCGGGTGCATCGTGCACAGGCGTGCGTGGGGGCCTGGGGCGTCGGTCAGGCGTCAGTGGTCGCGCCGCGCTCAAGCGCTCAGCGGCGGGCTCGTGGTGCTGCCGACCGATCACAACGGCCGGCGTGGTGGAGCCATGGCCCAGCGAATTGCGGCGGTCAGTGCGCGCCCGGTCGGGGTCACACCGGCTTCGGCCATGCCGGGCAGCCGAGGTAGCTCCAGCGACGTGCGGGCCCACCGGGGGAGGGCGGCGACGGCGTTGGCGGCGAGGACCGCATAGGGGACGCGGGCGGCCCAGGGCAGGGGCGGGTGCAGCAGAATGAAGCGTGCTGCCTCGCGTGCCTCTTCCGTCGGGCGCAGTTCACCACGGTAGGCCGCGAGCTGGGCGGCGAGTTCCCTCCGATCGCGCGGAGGATCGCTGACGCCGAGCGCTTCGGCCACGCGTGCCGTGTCGGCGACGTAGCCGTCGTACCCGGCGGCGTCGAGCGGTTCGGCCCCGTAGCGCTGGTGCGCGAGCAGGAAGCTGTCGACCTCAGCCACATGCACCCAGCCGAGAAGATGCGGGTCGGCGGCGTCGTAAGGCTCTCCGGACGGAGTCGTTCCGTGCACCTGGCCATGTACGGCCCGTACCCGCTCGACCGCCTGCTGTGCGTGATCCGCTGTCCCGTACGTGGTGACGGCGAGAAAGGTACTGGTGCGCTGGAGCCGTCCCCAGGGATCGCCGCGGTAGCCGGAATGGGCCTCCACGGCAGCCATGGCCAACGGGTGCAGCGACTGGAGCAGGAGTGCCCGGAGTCCACCGATGAACATGGACGCATCGCCGTGGACGACGCGAATCGGCCGGTGCGCACCGAACCAGCGCGGGCCGGGCGTTCCGTGTATGCGGGCACGGTTCTCCGGTCCTTCGGGACCCGCGACCCGGGCGAAGACGGCGCTGCCCAGTCGCTCCCGCAGGCGGGGTCCGCCACCCGTGGACGCGTCCATGAGGCCAGTATGCGCTCACGGACGCCCGGGCGAGAGAAGCGAGGGCCGCCCCAGCGGGACACGCCCGCAGAGCGGATCTCGGCTGGGCGACCACCGGCGGGTCGTCCCCCTCAGGTGCGGTCCACGCGGCCGGGCAACCCCCACCAGGCGTTCGGAGCGCCCGGCACCCATCGGGGAACGCCGGTGAATTCGCCGATGGCGCCAGTGCCTCGCGCCCCGACTCTTGTCGGGTCAGGCACCCTATCCCCGCATCCCCATCAGGAGTGCTCCATGCGTCGTCGTTCACCCCGCCGGCTTCTCGGCGTTCTCGCGTCCGCCATGGTCGCGTTCACCGTGCTCTCCTCGGCGTCGACGGCAGGCGCAGCCCAGACAGCGGCCACCCCTGCGGCAGCACAGGCCGCTGCGACCGCCGCTCAGCCGCTCTCGACCAGCACCCCGGTCGTCTTCGTCCACGGATACACGGGCAACGCCTCCAACTGGGCCACCGCCATGAGCGTCTTCCAGCTCAACGGGTGGTCCAGTTCCAAGCTCTTCGCCTACGAGTACAACTCCTACGGCAACAACATCAGTAACGCTCAGGGCCTGGCCTCCTTCGTCAACAACGTGAAGTCCCGGACCGGAGCGAGCAAGGTCGCGATCGTCAATCACTCGATGGGCGGCCTTGTCAGCCAGTACTACCTGAAGGTGCTGGGCGGCAACACCAGCGTCAGCCACCTCGCCTCGATCGCGGGCGCGAACCACGGGACCACGTACGCCGGCGCTTGCCTGATCTACACGACCTGCCAGCAGATGTACCCGGGCTCCTCGTTCATCGCCCAGATCACCTCGGGCGACGAGACCCCGGGTGACACCAGGTACGCGAGCTGGTACTCGGCGTGCGACGGCATCATCCTCCCGTACACCAGCACGCGGCTGAGCGGCGCGACGAACAACAACGTGGTCTGCCAGACCCACATCGGGTTCCTGGCGGACACGGTCGTGCTGGGCCAGATCGCGCGCTTCGTCGCTTCCTGACCTGTCGCGCGAGCCGACTTGTCCCCGGCACCCGTGGTGCCGGGGACAAGGAGTGTCGGCGAGCGCCTTCCGGGCGCGCGGGTGTGCAGGTCAGCAGCGGGGTCCGGAATGGCGGTCCGCCTTGGCAAGGTCGGTGAAGGGGGCCGGGCAGCACGGGCTCCGGGTCATCACGTCCCGGCGGCTGGGAACACCTCCGGGGGTAGACCTCTACCCAGGTATCGGATGCAAGCGCCCAGGCCGGTCGGCCGGCCACGTGAGAACTCGCCGACCGACTACGACCTTCCGTCGCAGCTCCCAGGGCGGCGTCAGCCGCTTCCGGCACCGCGATCGGGTGCGCTCATGTCCCCCGTCGCGGGCGTGCCGTCGGCGAGCCCGTAGCGCAGGTACACGGTGCCTTTCGGGCCGGCTACCGGAGGGGCGAGGAGCGTGACGTTCGTGGGCACCGCGCCATCCTCGAACACCTTCTTCCCGACGCCGAGCACGATCGGATGCAGCCAGAGGTCGAGACGGTCGAAGAGCCTTTCGCGCAGCAGGGTCTGCACGAGGTTGAGGCTTCCGACGACCTTCACGTGCTTGTGCCGGTCACGGATCTCGCGCACCGATTCGGCGAGGTCCGGCCCGAGCTGCGTGGACCCGGCCCAGGAGAGGTCGGGCCTGCCGCGAGAGGCCACGTACTTCGGGACGCTGTTGAAGAGTGTGGCGATCTCGTTGTCCTCGCCGCCCTCCTGGTGAGGCCAGTAGGCGGCGAAGATCTCGTACGTCCGCCGGCCGAGCAGGAGGGCGTCCGTGCCCTCGTACGCGGCACCGACCTGTGCCCCGGCGACCTCGTCCAGCAGGGGCGCCTGCCAGCCACCGAACGGGAACCCCACCGGGTCCTCGTCGGGGCCGCCGGGCGCCTGCCCGACGAGGTCGAGGGTCGCGAACAGCTCGATGTGGATGGAGCCCATGACTTACTCCCGATGAGTCGGTTGTCTCCCCCTAAGGGATAGACCTGCGGATGCCCGCAGACTCATCGCCGCGACGGCACCCGGTTTCACCTGGTCCGGCGGAATATCTACGAAGTCGGTAGGGAAGTGTTCGGGGAGCAGGCAGTCCGCGATGACTTCTGGGCGCTGGACGCCACCATCGGGCCACGGTCCCCGGGTCCCGGAGAGCTGGCCTGGATCGAGCATGTCATCGGCCGGGGACAAGGGTCTGATCAGTTCGGGCTGCGACCCGCAGATGTCAGTGGCCCGGGCCATACTCGTGCTGCGGTGCCGCCCGGGCCCCGCAGCACGAGGGGAGCGGCATGACTGAGGTGCTGGTTTTCCACCATGGGCATGGGCTGACCGTCGGCGTCCGTGAGTTCGCCGAGCGGCTGCGACGGGCCGGACACACGGTTCACGTCCCGGACCTGTTCGAGGGGCAGGTATTCGACACTCTCGAGGAGGGCTTGGCTTACGCCGAGGACGTGGGGTTCGGCACGGTTGTCGCGCGCGGAACCGCCGCTGCCGAGGGGTTGGCTTCGGAACTCGTCTACCTCGGGTTTTCGCTCGGCGTCCTGCCGGCGCAGAAGCTGGCCCAGACCCGCCCCGGGGCAAGGGGCGCGCTGCTGCTGGAGGCATGCGTCCCGGTCGCGGAGTTCGGCGGCGCCTGGCCCCTTGATGTTCCGGTCCAGGTCCACGGTATGGACGCGGATCGGTTCTTCGCCCGTGAGGGCGATGTCGACGCAGCCCGGGCGCTCGTCGAGACGGCGGCGGATGCCGAACTGTTCCTCTACCCCGGCGACAGGCACCTGTTCACCGACAGCAGCCTGCCGTCGCACGACGAGCACGCCGCAACGCAGGCCACCCGTCGTGTGCTGGACTTCCTCGACCGCATCAAGTAGCCCGGCGTTTCGGCGTGGGCGGCCAAAGCCAAAGGGAGCCCGCTCCGAACTCCGCTCCCAGTACTGGTGCGTCGCCGACTCCGAAGCCCACGCCCCGTTCTGGCCCACTGCCCCGAGCCGGACGCCTTCGCCGGACGGGCAAACGCGAATCCATGATCCGCAGTGCACTCAAACGTGCCGCGGACCCTGCGGACCACCTCGGCACCTCCGACGGCGAGCGCGTACCGGCCGCGGCTGCCCTGGTCGTTGCCCAGCATCCTGATGGCGAGCCGGCCTGTTCGAACTACGGCCCATCAGAGCCGCTATCGGAGCTGCCCGCGGATCTTCGCACGCTCGTCGTCGACGCTCTGGACCAAGTGGTCTCCGAGCTCTCGGAACTCGCCGGGCTCTGGGCCGAAGCTGCGAACGGCCCGAAGTGGCGCCAGGACATCACCCGCCTTCGCGACGTCCAACCACGAGGGCCGGCCCGATGGGACCCGACCGATATTGCCTGGCGGATCGAGGCCCGGGTCGGGCAGGGTGCCTGGTGATGAGCGATGCGTGCGAGGTGCCCTATGCCCTCCCCAACTCCCTGGAGGGCCTGCTGCAACGGGGGCGTGGTCTGGGTGCGGTGCGAGCGGTTCGGGATCCGCAGAGGGCTGCCGCCTTCGTGTATGACGGGATCCGCCGCAACTGGCGGTGGGACGACCAGTCGGATGAACGGTCCCTGTACCTGGCGCGGCTGGTCCGTGATCTGGGCCTGTCCTCCCTGCCGATCGTGGACATGCTGGCGGGGGATGAGGAGGCTTGCTTGCGGGCCTGCGAGGTGCTGGTGCTCCTGGCTCTCGCCGGATCAGGCGACGCCAGGGAAGGGCTTCTGGGGTACGTCCGAGAAGGCGAGCACCGGGCCCGCGTGCTCGAGTTGCTGTCAGCCCGCTGGCCGTCGCAGTGGTGGGAAGTCCTCGGTGACATCGCGCGCGCCCGGATCGGCGCGGAGCCGGAGCTTCCGTGGCGCTCCGAGCCGTGGACGCGGTTCGGTATCAAGGGCCAGAGCCGTTCGTTCGTTCCGCGCACGTCACTGAACGGACTCGGCACCGCCGAACTCCTCGCTCTGCTCGCCGACAGTCACACGGAAGGCAACACGAAGGTCGACGCGCTGCGCGCGCTCAATGCCCGAGAGCCTGCTGTGGAGCTGATACCGCTGGTGCCCTCGTTGGGCATGGCCAACGGCCGTCGACCCTTGCCCCTGCTCAGACGGGCCGTTGAGCGCCTGGGCACCCTGGCCGTACCGGCGGCGCACGGCTGGGCACAGGAGGACCACCCCTGGCTGGCACAGCTGGGTACCGACGTCCTGGCCGACCATCCCGGACCGGAAGCATTGCCGGGACTCGTGCAAGAACTCGTCGAACAGTGGACGGCGCGGGCCTGGTGCGGTCCTGACCAGACGGCCCGGCGCCTGGCCAGGTTCGGCCGGGACGCCGCCGGGGCGGTTCCCTACCTGCGGCGCTTCTGGCTGCACACCCCGCACTCGTACGAGCGGACCGCGTACCTGGAGGCACTCGCCGCCATCGACCGGGACGGTCTGGAGCATGTGTACACCGAGTCCCTGTGGGACTGTGAGGAAACGACGCGGCTGCTGGGGATCACCTCGGCACCTACGAACCCGGAGACTCTGAGCCGGATCGCCGCGCTGCGTGATGACCCGATGGAGACGACTGAGGTGAGAGCCGCAGCCCGAGTACGGCTGGCGGTCGCTACTGGCTAGCTGCTCTGACCTTGACGGGCCCCGCAAGAGCGAATTCCGATCCCCGGATCGGTGTCATCGCCGCCAAGCGCCGTGTCACCTTGTGTCTGCGCCTGCGCTGGGCCGTCACCGGTGACGAACACGGGACCCCGGTTCTGGCCTGTCACTTCGACACCGGCGTGCTGAACGCCGAGGCCACCGTCGACGGCTGGTACGCACGTACTGCTGACGTCCGTCCCCGCCGACCCCTCAACCGGGCACGGTCTCCGTCACTGATGGAGGCAGGTGCTCCGCCCGACACCGGGCGCGGGCAGACTACGCACATGAAGCTCCCCGCCGAAGCCCTGGCCGCCACTGCGCTGCTCGAGGTCGTAAGAATCTCCGACCTCCCGACAAAGCGGGGCACCCCGTATCCAGGCAGTGCGGGCGCCCACTGGATCGGGAGCGAGGCCGTCAGCGCCCTGGCCTTGATCGAAAGCCTGCCCGGCAGTGAGCAGCACCGCTGCGGCTTCTTGCCGGGCTGGAGTGTCCGGGCGTACGCGGACACTCTCGACCTGGTGCTGTTCGAGGCGGCGTTCTGCTTCAGCTGCTATGAGGTCCGCATGCAGGGAACCGCCGTACCCCCCGCACTGGCCACGCAGTTCTTCGACGCGGGCGCCCCGCAGGCACATGCCCTCCTGGAGCGTTTCCGCGAAGCAGCTCCGTAACCGGCCGACCCTCGAACTGAGCGCTCCAGTCGTCCAGAATGGCCAACTGGAGCGGTCGGCCACCTTGGGCCTCTCGTTTGGATCATGGCGGGCCCGTGTCCCGGGGCGAGAGCGGCTGCGACCGCGTCCGGGCGGCGGCTCAACCCGCCCGGGTTCCGCTGCGGGCGGCGATGTGCCGGGGCGGTTCGATGCCGTCAGGGAGCAGAGGGTCGGCTTCCGGGGCGCCCCAGGTGGAGACCAAGGGCAGGACGCCCGCCCAGATCCCGAGGGCGGCGTCGGGTCCGTCGCCGTCCTCCGGGGCGCCCGTGCGTATCTTGACCGACGCCTCTCGAAGCGAAATGGCTAGCAGTGAGGTCGCCGCCAGCTCCCTGAGGTTCGGCCGCCGTGCGTGGTCCCACTGTCCCGGTGCGGCCTGCTCGGTCAGGCAGCGCAGCCCCTCCAGCTTCCCCTGCGCATCCGTGAGCAGGCGCGGGACGCCGTAGATCATCGCGCTGCGGTAGTTGACGCCGTGCTCGAACACCGACCGCGCAAGGACGAGGCCGTCCACGTGCGTCACGGTGACGCATACCGTCGCCCCCGGCGAGGCGGTCAGGCTCCGGCTGGCCACGGAGCCGTGGAAGTAGAGGTTCTCCCCGTCGCTTCCGTAGACGGTGGGGACGACCATGGGGTCCCCTTCGATGACCACACCGAAGTGGCACAAGAAGCCTGCGTCCAGGATCGCGTCGAGTTCGCCGCGGTCCAGGCTGCCCTGTTCCCGTAGTCGGCGGTGACGGGTGCGGTCTGTTTCCGGCAGCGTGGCGGGCAGTTGGCTGGGGTTCACGTCAGCTCTTTCACGAGGGCGTTGTCCGTTGCTGGACTTCATGCCGAACCGGACGGCTGTCGCGGCCCGGCACAGGCGCGCGCTCCACCGAGGTCGATGCGCCCTCAAGCTACCGATATCGGTAGCTGGGTGCCAGCCCTCAACGAAATCAGTTCTACGGAACCTGAAAAGGTGCGAAAACCGTTGCAAGGTGTGGGGCGGTGCGGGAGGTGAGGGTGCCGCGATCCCGGTCCGCGACGGCGCTGCGACATGCGGCGCTGAGCGACATGCGCACCCCGCCGGCGCGGCGTGCCGCTCGCGCGCACAGTCCGGGGCGGGCGAGCTGTCGCGCGGGCGGTCGACGGGATCAGCCGCATTCGGTGCCGTGAGGTGGCGGACGCGGGGTAGTCGGAGGTCACCCGGACGGCGCTTTTGCCGCCCGGCCCGATCCCACAGCCCCCGAGGAGCACCATGTTCACCTTCAGCGCGTTGTCCCGGCGACTGCAGCGCAGTGCGCGCAAGGTGTTCGGATGGGAGCGGCTGCGCCCGGAGCAGTTGCGGGCGATGAAGTCGGTCATGGAACAGCGCGACACTCTCGTGGTGATGCCGACCGGCGCAGGGAAGTCCGCCGTCTACCAGGTGCCCGGGGTACTTCTGTCCGGCCCCACCGTCGTCGTCTCCCCTCTGATCGCCCTGCAACGGGACCAGGTGAGCGGCCTGTTGAGACGGGCCGGTGCGGACGCCGCGGCCGTGAACTCCACCCAGAGCCGCGGCGAGAACGACGCGGTGTGGGACCGGATCAGCGAAGGAGACGTCGACTTCGTCTTCCTCGCCCCGGAGCAGCTGGCCAAGGACGAGGTGGTCGAGCAGCTCGCGGCGGCACGGCCCGCGCTGTTCGTCGTGGACGAGGCACAGTGCGTGTCGACCTGGGGGCACGACTTCCGGCCCGAGTACCTGCGGCTGGGCCAGGTGATCGACCGGATCGGCCGCCCGCCGGTGCTCGCCCTCACGGCGAGCGCCGCCGCCCCGGTGCGGGCGGACATCGTCCAGCGGCTCGGCATGCGCGACGTGCGGGAGGTGGTCACCGGCTTCGACCGGCCCAACATCCACCTGGAGGTCATTCCCTTCCGGAGCGCCGCCGACAAGCGCCGGGCGGTGGTCGAACGCGCCGCCGCCGAACCCAAGCCCGGGCTGGTCTACGCTGCGACCCGCAAGGAGTCCGAGGAGTACGCCCGCGAGCTGGGCGACCTGGGGCTGGGCGTGGCGGCGTACCACGCCGGCCTGCCCGCCAAGGAACGCGGCGCGGTGCACGACCGTTTTCTCGCGGGGGAGCTGGACGTGGTGGTGGCCACCTCCGCCTTCGGGATGGGCATCGACAAGCCGGACGTCCGGTTCGTGCTGCACGCCTCGGTGCCCGGCTCCCTGGACGCCTACTACCAGGAGATAGGCCGCGCCGGACGGGACGGGAAGCCGGCCCGGGCGATCCTCGCCTACCGGTCGCAGGACCTCGGCATGCAGCGGTTCTTCGCCGCCGGACGCCCCGACCCGGACACCGTCTCCCAGGTAGCCGGCACACTGGAGGAACACGCCGGCCCGGTCCGGCCGAGCGACCTGCGCAGCGAGACGGGCCTGACGGCCAGTCGGCTGACGGCCGTCGTCAATCTACTGGAACAGGTCGAAGCGGTACGCACCACCGAATCGGGAGACCTGGAGACCACCGGCGCCGCCGATCCGGCGGAGGCCGCCCGCAAGGCCGTCGAACTCGGTGACGCACACCAGCAGCTGGAGCGATCGCGGGTCGACATGATGCGGGGCTACGCGGAGAACACGGGCTGCCGGCGGCGGTTCCTGCTCGGCTACTTCGGGCAGGAACCGGAAGCCGGGGGGTCCTGCGGCTCCTGCGACCGCTGCGAGGCCGCCGCACTCTCCCCGGACGGCCCGAAGGCGGCCGCGGGGGTGCTGGCCGGCACCGGCGGACCGGTGGCCCCGCAGGAGGTGAGCCGCGCCGGCGCCGCCCCGCACCCCTTTCGGCTCGGCGCCCGGGTCCGGCACGGTCAGTGGGGGGACGGCTCGGTGATGAGCCAGGACGGCCGTCGGCTGACCGTGCTGTTCGAGACGGCCGGCTACCGCACGCTCTCCCTGGACGTGGTCGAACAGAACGGCTTGCTGACGTTGCGCTGAAGGCCCGCGGCCGGCGCGGACCACGGGCCGGGCCGCGGGCACTCGCCCCGCAGCCCGGGATCGCGGGCCCGCTCCAGCTGGGTCTTTCGTTTGGATCAGGCCGGGCTCGCGTGCCCTGGTGCCGCACCTCGCGGCGTTGTCGTCCGTCGCCGACGCTCCGCGTCGCCTCCCTCCTCCGCCTTGCGAGGCACAGCACCAGACCCCGCTCCCTGACCCGGCCTGATCCAAACGAAAGACCCTAGCCCCAGACTTCGCGGGTCACCATTTCAGATCTGTTTCGGCCGTGTGCGAGCGGCCCGTGCAGCGGACCGGCCCGACGGTAGTGGCAAGTCAGCCTGCGGCCCGCCCGACCGCGCCTACGCCTTGGGCGATGTCCAAGTGGCTCTGTTGGCTGTTTCACCAATAGGGATGTGGCATCACCCCATGTCATGCGTGAGGCTGGTCCGCATGGAGATCAGAAAGGGCGTGCGCGATGATGTCGCGCAGATCGCAGCGCTGCACGCGGAGAGTTGGCGTACGGCGTATGCGGGGATTATGCCGACCAGCTTCTTGAGCGGCCCCCTCTTGGAGGGCCGGCTGGAGCTCTGGGGCGCGAGGCTTCTTGAGCCGGAGTCCGGCGCAGGATTGTTCGTTGCTGTGGACGGGGGCGAAACAGTCGGTTTCGCATACGTGGCCCCGCGCCCTGACGGTCGGCTTCTCCTGGACAATTTGCATGCCAGGCCAGGCCGTACGGGCTCCGGCATCGGAGGTCAGCTGCTCCAGCACGCTCTCACGTGGGCTGCTGCCGAGCATCCCGAGCGGGCGGTGTATCTGGAGGTGCTGCGCGCCAATACACGCGCAATCGCCTTCTACGAGCGCCACGGGGCTGTCCGTACCGATGAACGTGTCTGCCTGTTCGAGCAGGGGTTTGAGTTGCCCGAGTTCGAGTACACCTGGGCTGCCAATCCGGCGTCGGCGCATTCCGGCGCGCTCTCCCAGTGATCACATGCAAGCCTCGATCCCGCAGCCTGGTCGGCGGTTCATGAGCGGAGCCAAAGAGCGTTCGATGCGCGGGAGCAGCTGGGGTCGGGCGACCCGACGATGTCGCCGAGGTTCACGCCGCCCCGGTCCGCGAGCCGTGACCTGACTCGAGCCCTGCAAGCTCAGGCGGCCCGAAGACCGGATCCGTTGGGGGTGCTCAGGGCACGCGTGGGGATGTCCGTCCGCGTGAGCACGGAGGTGACTTCGACGTGGCCGTCGCTGGTTGTCAGGAGTTGTGGGGGGTGACCAGGCCGGATTCGTAGGCGAGGACCACGAGCTGGGCACGGTCCCGGGCCCGGAGTTTGGTCATGGATCTGTTGATGTGGGTTTTCGCGGTCAGCGGGCTGATCACCATGTGGTCCGCGATCTCGTCGTTGGAAAGGCCTTGCGCGACCAGGACAACGGCTTCGCGTTCGCGGCTGGTCAGCTCTTCCAGGGCCGTATCAGTGGCCGTGGGAGGCGGCTGGGTGATGTATCGGTTGATCAGCTTGCGGGTGATGGAGGGTGCGAGCAGGGCATCGCCGCGCGCGGCTACGCGTACGGCGTGCAGAAAGTCCTCCGGCACGATGTCCTTGACGAGGAATCCGGCCGCGCCGGCGCGCAGGGCGTTGAAGACGTATTCGTCCAGGCCGTAGTTGGTGAGGATGACGACGTGTACTCCGGCCAGGGCCGGGTCCGCTGCGATGCGCCGAGTCGTCTCGATGCCGTCGAGACCCGGCATCTGGATGTCGACGAGCGCGATGTCGGGCAGGTGTTCCTCGGCGAGTCTCAGGCCGTCGTGGCCGTTGGCGGCTTCGGCCACGACTTCGATGTCGTCCTCCAGGTCGAGGAGCGCGCGGAATCCGCTGCGGATGAGTGGCTGGTCGTCGACCAGCAGGACACGGATCATGAGGCTCGTTCCAGGGGGAGTTCGGCCTGGACGGTGAAGCCGCCCTCGCTGCGTGGTGCTGCCCGCAGTCGGCCTCCGAGGGCGGTGACGCGTTCGCGCATCCCGAGGAGCCCGATGCCCGGTTGCGGCGCACTGTCCGGGGTGGCTTTGCCGTCGTCGTCGACGCGGATCGCAAGGGCGTCAGGCCGGTATCCGATGCGGACCGACACCGTGCCGGCGTCCGCGTGGCGGGCGATGTTGGTCAGTGACTCCTGAACGACCCGGTAGACGGTTTTGCCCACTGCGGCCGGCACGTCGTGGCGCTCTCCTTCGATCGTCAGTGTCGCCAGCAGACCGCCCCTGCCGGCCCGTTCAACCAGCTCCGGGATGTGGTCGAGCCCACGGGGCGGGGACTTGTCGTCGTCACGCAGCGCCTCCAGCGTGGCGCGGAGCTCCCGGGACGCCTCACGGCCGGCCTCACGGATCGCCAGCAGGGCCTCTGGCACCGTCTCGCCGCGCTTACGTGCCACGTGGACGGCGACTTCGGACTGCACCTTGATGACCGAGATCTGGTGGGTGAGCGAATCGTGCAGCTCGCGCGCGATGTGCAGCCGCTCCTCGTCGGCGCGGCGCCGCGCGGTCTCCTCGCGGGTACGTTCGGCTTCGTCCGCCCGTTGCTCGGCCTGCCGGAGGGCTTCGCCGGCGGCGCCGGCGGCGATGAGCCAGGCGATTTCGAGGGCGCCCCGGGCCTGCGCGAACGCCTCGCCCGTGTCGTGCAGGCCGGAGGTCAGGGCTGCGAGGGGGAGAGAGGCCAGCACGGCCACGCTCACCGCCACCGTGATGAGGCGGTGTCCTGCCCGCATCGCCGCGTACACCGCGAAGAGGAACGCGACGGCGGCCACGTCGAAACCTGCCGCCTGGTACCCCACCGCGCACAGCGCGGTGACGGCGAGGACGGCGATCGGAGCTCGGCGGCCCGCGGCCAGCGCGAGGCCGCCCACCGTCAACAGCACGTATCCGAGCAGGTCGAGTCCCGTGGCGGAGTGCTGCCCGGACAACCCGGTGACCATCAGCGCTGTCGCCACGCCCACGGCTATCAGCCAGTCTCTGACATCGGCTCGAATGCGGAACTGTCCCATGCTCATGCCCGCACCGTAGCCCGTGGCCGCCGCGGGCGAATCCCGCGTGCGGACGAGCGGCCGACTACCGCGCGCGCAGTAGCACCGAAGCACCTGCTGCGACCGCGGTAGCGCGAAGTGCCTGCGTCTGCTGGACGACCTGGCGGGGCCGGGCCGAGATGCTCCAACCACATCCGTTTCGTGGGAAAAGGAGCACCCTCATGTCCGCTCGTCGCCTCTTCACCGCCTCTGCGACCGCCCTGCTCAGCGGGCTCGGTCCTGCCGCACCAGCGGCAGCACACCCCTCGGTCCAGCCTGTCGCCGCCGGCGTCACCGAATTCAGCCTCGGGAGGCTGGGAGCCACCACCGGCGGGCTGCTGGGGCTGGCCGCACTGGTCATCGCCGTGTTGGCCCTGACCCGACCTGCCGGCCGGCTCGGCATTGCCAACGGGTCGCTCGGGGCCACGGCAGCCGTGGTCCTGGGACTGGTCGCCATGGCTCTCGGCGGGCTGGTCGCGGCCACCGCCGACGGTGGGCTCGGCACCGGCAACGGCTTGGGCGGGGCATACGTGGCCCTGATGCTGGGGCTGATCGGCACCGCCCTGGGCAGGCGAGCTCTGGGCCGCGTCCGCCGCACCCGCTGACAGAGCGGATGCGCGTCAACCGTGGTCACCCACTGCGGGCGGTCACCACGCGACGTACCGCGTAGGCAGCGGTGCCGACGGTCAGAACTGCGGCTCCGGAGATCACCGACGAGGCCGGCAGGGCGAATGCGAGGACGAGGCAGCCTGCGAGCCCGACGGCCGGAATGATCCGCGCGGGTCGGCCCTCGTGCGGGGCGAGCGTCCACGCGGACGCGTTGGCGACGGCGTAGTAGACGAGCACCCCGAAGGAGGAGAACCCGATCGCCCCGCGTACGTCGGTGGTCGCGGCGAGCGCGGCGACGACGGCGCCGACCACGAGTTCGGCGCGGTGCGGCACCTGGAACTTCGGGTGGACGGCAGCCAGGGCATGCGGGAGATGCCGGTCGCGGGCCATCGCCAGGGTCGTACGCGAGACCCCGAGGATCAGGGCGAGGAGCGAGCCGAGCGCGGCCACCGCGGCACCTCCCCGTACGACCGGCGGCAGCCAGTCCGCGCCTGTGGCACGCGCGGCATCCGACAGAGGGGCAGTGGCGTCCGCCAGGCGTTGCGGGCCCAGCACGAGCAGGACGGCGACGGCGACGGTCGCGTAGACGACGAGTGCGATGCCGAGAGCGAGCGGGATGGCCCGCGGGATGGTGCGGGCGGGGTCGCGGACCTCCTCGCCGAGCGTGGCGATGCGGGCGTAGCCGGCGAAGGCGAAGAACAGCAGGCCCGCCGCTCGGAGCACCCCGCCGAACGTCGCGTCGTCACCGATGCCGAGCCGGGCGGCGTCCGCATCGCCGGAGGCGACCACGGTGACCGTCACGGCGACCAGGACGGCCAGGACCACGGTGACGATGACGCGGGTGAGCCAGGCGGACTTCTGCACCCCCGCGTAGTTGACCGCGGTCAGCGCCACCACGGCCGCGACCGCGACGGCGTGCGCCTGACCGGGCCACACGTAGGAGCCGACGGTCAGCGCCATGGCCGCACAGGAGGCGCTCTTGCCGACCACGAACGCCCAGCCCGCGAGGTAGCCCCAGAACTCGCCCAGGCGCTCGCGCCCGTAGACGTAGGTACCACCGGAAGCGGGGTAGCGGGTGGCGAGGCGTGCCGAGGACGTCGCGTTGCAGTACGCCACCACGGCCGCCAGCGTCAGGCCGAGCAGCAGCCCCGACCCGGCCGCATCGGCCGCCGGAGCCAGAGCGGCGAAGATCCCCGCCCCGATCATCGACCCCAGGCCGATCACCACGGCATCGAACACACCCAGGTGCCGCTTCAACTCGCCCGCGCCCGCGGGCCCTGACTTCGTGTCCATCACTCGTTTCCCAGCCGCACTCCGGTAGATGTACCGGCGCACCGTATAGGAACAAGGTGTCGAGGCGGGGTCAGCGAAGTTCGTAACGGCCGCTGTCGGGGGCAACTGGCGTGCAGCGACCCTCCCGTGGGGAGGCCGGGAGGGGCGGCAGGCCCCGCCTTTGCCGAAGCGCGCAGGCGGGGCCGTTGCGGGATCCCGATCCTCGGGGGGATGACCGGGTTCCGCGCGATCAGCATGGCACTGGAATCAGCCAGACGACAGAGGCATGACCGGAAACAGTTGATCGGGTTGAATCAGGGGCACAAACGGAGCACCATCACCGCAGCCGTCCGGCCCGCGTTCGTGGGTTTCGGTGCGCTTGCGGGAGCGCGGAACAGCGGCTTTGCGCTCAGGACCGACGAGGCGTTGCCGGCCGAAGCGAGTGGGCCCCGTTCGCCGGGTGCCGGTGCGAGATCGACACCGAGTTATGCCGCCGGCCGTTGCAGCGCTGATCCGGCTGTCCGCGACAGCCGGATCAGGGTAGTGCTCGGACTCCACCTCCATGGTCTGCTGTGGTGACGCCACCGATAGAGCGGCGATCAGGTCACGCAGCGAGGCCGTGTGCGCGTGACGCCGCGTGGGCGTTTCTCACGACCCGTCCGACGTCTGTGGCAGTGCCTTCGAGTCTCCTCGATGGCCGAGCGGATAGTCGAAGACCCCACCGGCGCGGACGCCCGCTCACCGCCGGAGTCTGGGCAAACTTCACAGGGAGAGACGCTGTCGTAGCCCAGTTTCTGACCCGTCACGGAATCAGCGATGAATTCTCACCGCCCGGCTAGTCTCACTACCGTCATCGCCCATCGCGGGAGGAACGCGTGAATCAATTACTGAGAGTCCAGAACTTCAATGTCTCAAGTGACGGAATCGGCGCGGGAGAGAACCAGACCCTCGAGAGACCGTTCGGTGATGGGGTCGAGCCCGAGAGGCTGTTCGCCTGGGCGGGCGCCACGGCGAGCTGGCCCATGCGCACGGACCCAGGAGGGAGCCGAGGCCTGGACGACTACCTCACGAGGGACTACGACCGCAACATCGGCGCAGAGATCATGGGCCGCAACAAGTTCGGGCCCCAGCGCGGGCCCTGGCAGGACCATGAATGGCAGGGCTGGTGGGGTGACAAGCCGCCGTTCCGCACCCCGGTGTTCGTCCTGACCCACCACGAGCGTCCGTCGTTCACACTTTCCGACACGACGTTCCACTTCGTCGACGGTGATCCGGCCACGGTCCTCGAGCAGGCCCGGGAGGCGGCGCAGGGCAAGGACGTCCGGCTCGGCGGCGGGGTGACCACCATCCGGCAGTTCCTCGACGCCGACCTCGTCGACACCATGCATGTGGCGGTCTCGCCGGTAAAGCTCGGGTCCGGACTACGACTCTGGGAGTCCCCAGACGAGCTGCTCGACCGGTTCCACCTGGATGTCGTGCCCAGCCCGAGCGGCGTGAAACACCACCTGTTCTGGCGGAAGTGACCCGTCCTCAGGGCCGGCCCCGGTCGGCTGTCCCACCTCCCGAGGCCGCCCTGAGGTGGGCCGTCGAGCCTGCTGCACACGGCCGGCGAGTCTGCTCGAGGGTCCGCCGGCGGGAGGACGGCGAAACCGCTGGTGGGGTCGCGGTGAACGATGTTCATGTCGATGCCGAGAGTGGCGGTGTGCTCCACGAGGTGCTGGCGTCAGCAGCCGTCGGCGCAGGTCGAGTGACCAGCCCGGCCGCTCCGCGGTGACCTCCTGGTGCGCCAGGTGAATCCGGGCCCCGGCACACGGCCCCGAGCGGTGCGCGCGGCGTCCCTCTCCTCGACGGAGGAGCGACCGGCCTGACAGAACGTGGTCTCGGACGATCAGCACCTGTCGTCCCACCCGGCGCTTCCCCGCCCCGCCCGCGGGCTGGAGGGGGCCAAGGCGTCGATGTCGGGCAAGGGGCGCCGGTTCCCGCCACCTCCGTCCGACTGCACAGGCAGCGCGTAGTTGTTTCGGACGCAGGGCCCCATCCGGACACCTGACCTGTGGTCCTCCGCCCACCGGCCGAGCCGATGCCCCCAGTCCCGCGAGACGATGCCCGGCGCCTACCGGCGGGGGCAGGTTCGACGGGGGTCAGGTGGGTCACGTCACCGGCCAGAGCTCCAGGCTGATCGGCGGGTCCGCACCTCGATGATCTT
This sequence comes from Streptomyces sp. NBC_00887, assembly GCF_045207585.1. Classification (NCBI taxonomy): domain Bacteria; kingdom Bacillati; phylum Actinomycetota; class Actinomycetes; order Kitasatosporales; family Streptomycetaceae; genus Streptomyces; species Streptomyces sp. NBC_00887. The sequence goes on along the minus strand of NZ_CP108788.1, from coordinate 416,559 downwards.
GTTCTGCTGCGTGGTTCGACTTCTCCTTCTCAGTGCAGTTGCTGGGCCAGCCCGACGATGATGCCGTCCGGCCCGCGGAGGTAGCAGAGCAGATAGCTGTCCTCGAACCGGGCGATCTCGCCGACGAGTTCGGCGCCATGAGGGCGCAGCCGGGCAACGGTGGCCTCGATGTCGTCGACGGCGAACATGACGCGGTGCGTGCCCAGAATGTTGTGTGGCCGGTTGCGCGGCCCGGCGCTGATCGCCGCAGGGCTGCGGTACTTCGCCAGCTCGAGCCGGCTGCGACCGTCCGGGGTCCGGACCATCGCGATGTCACAGTGGACGCCGTCGAGTCCGGTGCACTGGTCGGCGACGAGGCCCTCGACCTCCGCCCTGCCCTCCAGCTCCATGCCGAGTTCCACGAAGAACGCCACGGCGGCATCAATGTCCTCGACGACGATGCCGACGTTGTCCATCCGCTGAATCGCCATGGTGGTGTCTCCTTCGTTCTCATGCGGCCGGTGGTGGCCGCTGATGTCCCTGGGACGGCGCCGGTGGCACGCTCTCGACATCCTCAGCGCGACCTTCGCACTACTTCCTCGACGATGCGCTGCGTGCGCCCTCGGGCATTGCGCCTCCACAACTGGTTCACGGTGCCGGGTCACCCTCGGCGGGTGAGTTCCTCGTGGCGCCGCCCTCGCCGCACCAGTCGGGGCCCTGCCGCGCGGCGTCGGCGCGAGCTGGGGCCGCGCTGCCCCCAGCGGGCCCGAGCATCCGTGGACGGGAATGCAGATCAGGGATGGATGAGGCCCCGGGAACAAGCTCCGGTACGTCCCGTTCAGCCGAACCTCGTCGCCGAGGTACGCGCTGACACACCGGTAGACCGTTGTCGGCACCGGCAACCAGCGGCCGTTATGGTCGAACTCCGGCCTGAAGCCCGCACTCTGGCGTGGGTGGTGGGACCGTGACGGCCTCACCGGCGCGCAGAGTCACATGGGAGGGGCTCAGGCACGAACCGATCCCGGCCCCCATGCGTCGACCGGGCCGGATCAGGCCTCCGGTGGGCCCTCGGGGATCGGGTGCACTTCGACCGGGTCGCTGCCGGGCTTCCCGCCTGGGCCGGGACACGCGGACGCCCGTGCGGCGATCTCCAGTGCCCGGTCCTCGCTCTTGACGTCGACCACCCAGTACCCGGCCAGGATGTGCTGTTCCGCCTGTGCCGGCCCGTCGGTCACTTGCGGGCGCCCATCGCTTCCGGCCCTCACCGTCTTGACCAGCGAGGGGCCGCCGAGGCCCTGACCGTCCACCCATTCACCAGCGGCATTGATGTCCTCGTTGAGGGCGTTCATGTGGGCGAACATGGCCTCCATGTCGGCTGTGGAGTAGGACGACATGATGGCGTCCCACTGGGCCGCAGGCACGTTCATCTGGATCATGTACTTCATGTTTCTCACTTTCCCGGGCCGGCTGGGAATTCCTCGGGCTTACGAAGAGGAAGACAGCCGGACATTGCGGAACTCATTTCTGCAACCGTCCTCACTATGCTCCGCCAGCACATACCCGCCGGGTAGAAACCCCCGACGATGCGGGAGACAGTCGCATTCCGGCGTCGCCTGCCAGCTCACCCGGCGGTGACTCGAACAACGGAACGTTGAGCTGACGCAGGCATGGGAGGGATCCCGCGGGATCAGGATCATCAGTCACAACAGTGTGGTCATCACCCGCATCACCTGCCGCTGATGAAGACCTGTTTGTGAGGCCGCCCAGCCCTGGGCGTGGCCTTCGTCATTGCTGGGTTCGACGGAGCCCGCACCTTGATGGCTAGTTGCTCGCAACGCAGACGGCGGAGGCCGCGATCCGAGCAAGGGGCCCCCAGCGTCGCGAGGCCGGCCGGTATCTCGTCACGGTGCGCCGCGGACTTCATCCAGGCAGGCAGTCGGGCGAACATCCCCATCGTCGGAGGAGGCATGACGCTCGCGCAGCCGGGCACCCACGCAGGCGGCGAGGGCATCCACGTGCTCCTCGTCGTAGGCCCACAGGATCCGTCCCGCGCAGCGGGTCTGAAGCCAGAGCGGCCGCCGGAAGAAGGGGTCCTCGATGCCGCCGGGCACCTCGCCGGCCAGGCCCACGTCCCACTCCTCGGCCGTCCGGTCGACCACATGCGGGCGCCGGACGCGGGTCCCCAACGCGCTCTGGGTGCACTCCGCCTCCGGCCTGTTCTGGAGGTGGGGCTGCCTACCTTGTTCGGTTGGGGCTCGGGTCCGTCTCGGCCAGTCCTGCGGCCCCTCGCCCGCCGGTGAGCAGGGGGCTGCCCCTGAGGTCGAACATTACGGCGCAATGGTTATGGGAGTTGCCTCGCGCAGGGCAGCCAGTCGTCGTGGGCGATCGCTCTCATCCTGCGGCCCCTCCGTCACCGCCGCTGCGGACCGGGTGACAATGACCAGCACGGGTCAGCACACAGTGAATTGACTCAGAGGTTGTTGTCTTTCCGGGCTTGAGACTGCGTTCTCGCTGGTCAGGCATAGGGTCGGCGGTCTCGTGGCAGTGGTGACGTGTCGTGTCGTTGCGTTGGTGTAGGTCGAGGACGCCGTCGGTCGTGGGACTGCTGGAACAGCGTGAGCTCACCGCTCACCGCTCACCGCTCGCCGTCGTGTCGACGGTCTGCGGGAGGAGGCCGGCCGCCTCCAGGCGGAGCTGGCCTTGGCTGAGCGGGAGTGGAACGAGTGGGTCATCGCCCGCTCACGCGTGGGCGAGGTACTGGCCCCGGGCAACGACGCCGTCGTCGGCCCCCCGCCTCCGAGGGTCTGCCGGCTCCCCGTGTGCAACCGGCGCGGCCCGAACCGGCGGAGGCGGCGAAGCCGAAAACAGTGGTGCAGGTGTGGCGCGCGGGGCTGGCCTGGTCGGCGCTGTCGGTGGACTACCAGCGCATCCTGCAGGCCCTCAGCGACCGTAACCGACTCGGTCAAGGAGCGTTGACGTGCCAGGAGATGGCCGCCTGTTTCGGCCTGGACCCCGTACCGGGAAAGGTGGAGGCACTGCGATCGAAGGCCAAGCGGCTGACGGCGCGCGGCTGGCTGATCGATCCGGCACCTGGCCGATTCACGCTCGCGAAGGACGTGGCCGGGCAACGCGGCGGGTCATGAGCATCGTCATCGACCAGTAGACCATCGCCTCCGCGCTGGCGATGGAACGCTCGAAGTCGCGCACGAGACGGCGACTTCGCATCAGGTGGGCGAAGAACCGCTCGACGATCCACCGCTTGGGCAGCACGACGAAGCCGCGCATGTCGTCGCTGCGTTTGATGATGGCGAGGACCAGGGCGAGGGCCGCGAGGCAGTACTCGACGAGGCTGCCGGTGTATCCGCCGTCGGCCCAGACCAGGGCCAGGGTGCGCGGCAGTGACCTGGGTGAGCAGGACCTGGGCCGCGGCGCTGTCGCCCACATCCGCTGCGGTGACCATCACCGCGAGCAGCAGGCCAAGGGTGTCGACCACGACGTGCCGCTTGCGCCCGTCGATCAGCTTGCCGCCGTCGAAGCCGCGGCTGTCAGAGCCGACGACCGCGTCCGCTTTGACCGACTGCGAGTCGATCACGCCGGCGCCCGGCTCCGAGTCCCGCCCGGCCCGCTCGCGGACCAGGCGGCGGAGCTGGTCGTGGAACTCGCGGGCCAGATCGTGGTTGCGCCAGCGCCGGAGGAACGCGTAGACCCGGTCCCATGGTGGGAAGTCGGCAGGCATGGCCCGCCACTTCGTGCCGTTGTCGACCAGGTAGCGGATCGCGTCCAGCATCGCGCGGTGGCAAATTCGACTGCCATCCAGGTGGACGGTCGGCTTGGTGACGCCCCGAGGCCGCCTCGCGGGTTTGAGTCCGGTGCCGCGACTGACGAACCTGGCGAAGAGTCGTGTCTTACCGGCTCGAGGCGCGGCCAACCGCCCCCGCTACGTCCTACTTCTCCTCCGGCTCCCAGGCGCGGAGCAGGTCGAGCAGCCCTGCGTCTCCGTCAACGCGCAAGGAGTCGGCCTGGATCCGGTCGTACAGGTAGAGGACCAGCTCACTGGCCGTGCCGTGGACGGAGGCGCCGGCTGCGTCCGAGTCTTCGCCGGTCGCCGCGGTGGGCGCGGGGATGCGGGTGGTGCGTGCGCCGTCGCCGTCGACGGTGAGGCGCCAGGAGCGGCCCTCGGCGGAGTGGAAGTCGAAGGCCGTGGGCTTGTGCGGCCAGGCACTCGGCGTTCCGCAGACGGTGAACAGGAACTCCTCCACACCGTCGAGTGCCAGCTCGACCGGCAGCGGTTGCGGGGCGCCCCCGGCGAGCTGGGCGTCGTAGGTGTGCACCGCGGTCTCCTGGATCCGGTGCCGGGCGGTGCCGCCGGCGGTCTGCGGTGACTGCGACGCGGGCCACCACGTCCAGCAACCGCTCTCCGGTCCCGCCTCGCGCAGGGCGCCCAGCAGGAGCTGCGTCGACGCGGCCAGCCAGGCCAGCAGGGCCTCACGCTCCTGCGGCACTTCCAGCGCGGCGCGCGCGGCGACGGCCTCGGCCGGGGGAGCGTCGGCAGACCCCGCGCCGACGATGGCGGCCCAGAAACGGTCGCCCCCACCCAGGTGCTTCACCAGATCGAACAGCGTCCACCCGGGGCAGGTCGGCACCTGCGCGTCGAGACCGGGCGCGGCGGCGACCACGGCGCGGAAGGCGGTCGACCGTTCATCGATCAGTCGCAACAGGTCAGGGAACTCAAGATTCTTTTCCACGCCGGATGTCTATCACCGTGCTCCGGTGATCGGACAGCGATTTTCACAGTCGCCGCCGGTTGGCCATTGCGGGCGTCCTCGCCTCCCACCGCTCGGGTGACAAGCTGCGCACTGCTGCGAGGACGCTGGTGGTGGCGGTACGCCAGGCGCCGTGCCTGTGGGTGCTCTGGCCTCGCCGTGCGGCCGGGCACCTCGGCGACGTGACGTCCACCCGGTGCGCGCGGTCATGCTGCCGCTCGATGTGATGGACGCGGAGGTCACGACGGCGGGGGAGGACCGGTCGGGTCGGGAGTTCAGGTGACTCCCGTTCGACCAGCACTCCTCAAGTTCGGAACAACAACAGCCACTCAGCCTTCCTCCAGCACCGCCCGGATCACATGCCGGGCGTTGTGTGCCATAGGCGGGTTCGTCTTCCGGTAACAGGGCAGCGCGATCAGCGCCTGCGAGAGTGTCTTCCCCCGGCCGCGGATCCATGTTGCATCGTCCACAGCGAGTGCCTCGCGGAAGACCTTTCCGGCAGCGGCCGGCAGCAGATTCCACGCTGGGAACAGATCGCAGGCAGGATCCCCCACCCCCGTGCACCCGAAGTCGATCACGGAGATCAGTCGGCCGCCGTCGATCAGCAGGTTGCCCCGAACTGTGCCGTGAATCAGAGCGAGGGCTCGTCGTGCCAGGAGCCGCCCCAGTACTCGGGCGGCGGTGGGGTGGGCCGTTGGAGGATGGCCAAGGCATCCTCGACGCGGCCGAGGTCGATGAGGTAGCCGGCCAGGTCGTGCCTGTTCGCGGGGGCGTGCTGTTCGAGGACGGCGAGAGCGTCCTCGGTGCGTCCGGTGCCGGCGAGGAGCTCGGCGATATGCGGCGCCGCGTACGAGGTGGCACCTTCGGGGTGGGCACGGGCCTGTGCGATCGCTTCGTCGATACCGTTGCAGGCGGCGATCAGCGGCAGTCGTATCCAGTACAGGTCCCATTCCTCCTCTCCCCCGCGGGCGGCGGCGAGGGAGTCGAGGAGCTCCAGACCGTCCTGGGGGCGGCCGTGCTCGAGGTAGAGACCGGACAGAGTGTGGAGGATCCAGTCGTCCCCGTTGTGGGCTTCGGCCTGGACGCGCATCACATCGATCGCTTCGTCGCCCCTGCCGTGCCGGGCCAGGAGCTGCGCGAGCTCGAATGCCGAGTTGGACGTTCGATCCACAGTTCCCTCGGCCTGACGGTATGCCGCGACCGCGCCCTCCACGTCGCCGCGCTCCTCCAGCAACCGCGCAAGCCGTTGCACGGCGAACCCGGAGTCATCACTCGTCGCGGCCGCCCGCAGTGCGTCGAGCCGGCCGTGCCGTGCCAGCAGTGCAGCGAGTTGCTCACGGTGTCCGACCGGCGTGATGTTCTCGGCGCACAGCAGGGCGGTCGCCTCGTCGATGCGGCCCTGGCGCTCGCGGATGGTGGCGAGCAGCCCGATCGCCATGTCGCGATCGAAGCCTCGGCAACACCACGGAAAGTCGGAACACCGGTGCTCGGTTCGGGCCGTGAGTAGAGCGGCGACTTCGTCGTCGCGCCCGGCGGGTCCCGCGACGTCTACCAACGCCTCGGCCAGGGACGGCTCACCGAGGTGCGGTCGCAGCAGGGTGAAGGCCTCCGCGGCGCGCCCGTTCCGGGCGAGGAGGCGCGTGTAGGACTCCAGCGCCATCGGATGCCCGGCCTCCATACGGACCCGAGTGATCTCGACCGCCTCCTCGACGCGGCCCCAGCCCTCCAGCAGGTCCGCGGCGGCTTCCACGGCCGTCCACCAGCCGGTCGCCAGGTACGGAGCGAGCACCTGCAACGCGTCGGCCTGCCGCCCCTGCTCGCCCAGCAACCGCGCCCATGCGAGCGCGCAGAACCATTCCCCACGCCCGGCCCGCGCTTCCACCACGTCGGCGTAGCCATGTTCGAGCAGCCGCGAGACCAGTTCCGGTGGGATACAACCGGACCGCGTCCGGGCCCGGTGGTCAAGATCAGTAGCGTCCACGAGCACGCACCCTAGCGTTCGCTCCTGACACCCTTGCCGTCGCCACCGGCGACTTCGAATAGAGCGCCGTGGGGACGACGCTCTTCGCCAGTCTCGCCGACTGCCGCCGCCTCCACCGACGTTACGAACGCGAAGCCGCCCACTTCCTCGCCCTCACCAGCTCGCGTGCACCCTCATCTGCTGCCGCAGGCTCTGAGGGGCACGTTCAAGTGCCCCTCGCGGGCCTGGAATGCCTCCGTCGCCCCGCACGTTGACCGTCCACTTGCCGTCCTGCGTGCGCCTCACCAGCTGCTCCTCCTCGGTGGCAGGGGCCTGGGAGAACGGGGTACCGCCGGACGGCCGGGCGGGGGACGCAGGTGCCACGGCAAGAGGGCGTGCGGGAGGTGGCTGATCATCGGCCCGGCCGTCGGGATGTGCCCGTCAGGCCTTTGACCGGGCGCCGCTTCGACGGAGGATGGGGAAGAGAGCGGGCTTGCGTGGTGAAGTGTGGGCCGCTCTGACAACTCCGACAGCAGGGAGCGTTTCTTCCGATGACCGCACAGCCCGCACGCCCTGAGCACAGCGGTCCCGAGGCCACCTCGGTCATGGATGTCTTGCCGTTCAAGTCTTCTCTCGTCAAAGCGGTGTTCAGGGACGTGACCCCGATGCACGTCTCTCGGTCGGCCGCGTGGGCCGCCGCGTCGGTGACGCGGACAGTGCTGACGGAGATCATCGACGGCGCGCGGAGAGCCGCGGCGGAGCAATCCCGGAAGAAGCTGTTGTCCGGAGACCTTGTCTCGGCGATCGACCGGAACGTCGAGCTCGAGGTGGGGCACAAATGGTACGACCACAGCCCGACGTTCAAAGGCATGACCGGTGTCCTGTACGACGCCGAGGGTGCCATCGTGCCTTCTCGTAGGCGCAGCAAGTCGCGCAAACCGAGTGCTGTGGTCGGCGCACACAGGTTCGAGGCCGGGGTCAAGAAGCTGCTGTGGAGCCAGGGGGCGACGGCCGTCCCGGAGATGATCCGCGACCTGGACGGAATCGCGAGCGTGTTCCTGACGGACCTCGCCCGGGAAGCTGCCCTTGTCGCCCGCGAGGGCGGGGTCAAACGTTTCGGTACGGTCACCCCAGTGATGTCGGGCGAACCGGCCCCACCCCCGTTCCTCCAGGATTCCCCCCGTGCCCTGCCCGCCCGCAGGGGGGACGGGCGGACCATCGGCAGGGACGACATCCTGGCCGCCACCACGATTCAGTTGTTCGGCGGCAACCTCAGGCAGCGAGCCCTCACCGAGGCACGCGAGGCGACACAGAACACTTCGGCCGGCTGAGCGGGTTCGACCGACATCGCCGCCTGCACCCCCATCTGCTACCGCAGACTCCCCAAATGAGATGGCCTCCAACGGCATACCCGCGATTGACTGACGACGGGGCAGGAACGTCGGAACGGCGCCTCATGGCGAGCCCTGATCAGCGTGTCCCGGCCGGTGTGACCCTCGGACCGCAGTGTGAGGGCGGCCGGGGCGCTGCCCCCTCGGCGCCGACGACGCCGGAGCCGTCAGGCATGCGTGACCTCCGCCATCCGGCACTACGTGATGAGGGCACGCGAGACACGCGGGCGGCGAGCTGACCCGACCGCACAGGGCACAGGATGTCGGGTCCGGCACAGTGGGACCTCCCTAGCGTGGAGACCAGTGAGGAAAGGACGGCCAGGAGTGCTGGAGCGGCTGAATCAGGCCATGGACCACATCGAGGAGCACCTCGATGAGCGCATCGACGCGGCTGATCTGGCCCGTATCACCGTGACATCGGAGTACCACTTCCGGCGGATGTTCTCCGCGCTGGCGGGCATCCCGCTCTCCGAGTACGTCCGCCGTCGGCGGCTGACGCTCGCCGGGGCCGAAGTGCTCGCCGGGGAGCGGACTCTGCTCGATGTGGCGGTGCGGTACGGGTACAGCTCGAGCGAGGCGTTCGCGCGTGCCTTTCGCGCCGTGCACGGGGTCGGCCCCGGCGAGGCACGGCGGACGGGTGCGGCGCTGCAGTCCCAGCCACGGATGTCCTTCCGACTCATCGTAGAAGGGAGCAGCAGCATGCGGTACCGGGTAGTGGACAGGGACGGATTCAGGCTCATGGGCAGGGGGACACAGGTCCCGCTGGTCTACGAGGGGATGAACCCGGCCATCGTGGAGTTCGTCAAGAGCATCGGCAAGGAGACGCTGGGGCGCTGGGAGGAGTACGCAGACGGGGAGCCCGGCGGTGTGGTGGCCGCTGTCAGCAACCACTCCGCGGACGACTCGGAGGGCACCGAAATCGACTACTTCCACGGGGTGGTGAGCGACGCGGAGGTGCCCGGCGCTTCGGACAGCCTTGACGTCGAGCCGGGCATGTGGGCGGTGTTCGAGTCCTCGGGCCAGTTCCCGCAGGCGGTGCAGTACCTCTGGCGAGATGTGTACACGCAGTGGTTCCCGTCAAACCCGTACCGGAGCCGGCCGGGTCCATCACTTTCGCGCACGCGGGTGTCCGAGGACGGCACACACGCGGACGCGGAGGTGTGGATTCCGGTGGAGCGGGTCAGCGGCTGAATCCGACGTCGGCTACGGGCTCGCAGGGCAGCCCGCCGAATTCGTACAGCCACTTGTCCGGCTTACGCCCCCACGATTGATGGCGGTCGGCCGTGACAGGAGGCGGGCCGTGCGGGTTCTTCGAGTGTGATCAAGAAGTACATCCGCACGGCCATGTGTCTATCGCGGTCCGGCCAACGAGTTCCCCGACCGGATCAGCGCCCCGCCTCCGAGGCCGAAAGACATCGACAACGCGCCACTGACCGAGCGGTACAGGTGGCGCGAGCTGCGACGCCGGCAATCTTCCCGCCGGAACACCGTCGAGCACGCCAACGCCGAGCATCGACAACGGCGCCCCTCCAGCCGTACACCGGACGCCGCGAGGACTACGGCGAGATCCATCTGGCCGTCGCCGGCCTGGCCTGGCCTCCGACCGTGCTGCCCGGTGCATCACCCGACACCAGCCGAGCGCCGAACTCGTGCCCGCCCGCACGATGGCCCGCTGAGCCACCCGCCCAGCCGAACCCCAAGCCGGTACACCCCGATATCGATCGTGGGGCAGCCCGTAAGTCAGACAGGGACTCAGTCGGCCGGCTGCCGCCGGCCGAAGCCACCCACCGTGTGTACGCCGCGGACTGGACCGCAACCACGCTGCGGTGGGGACTCGGCGCCGACGACAGAGAACGGGCCGCGCTGGTGAAGGTCGCCGATGAGTGCCGGATGTGACTGAGGAGTGCAGAGTCGCACCTTTGAGTCCTGAGCGGGAGGCGAGACCCCCCGCGCCGACCTAACGATCGCCCCCGCACCCTTCATCCTCAGGAATGCAGTCCGGCGAGGAACCGTCGTCTTGGACGGGCTGTTGAGCACGTGAAGTTCCGTCGCGGGGAAACGGTCGTCGTCTCACGGACTGTTCGCACGAGGAGATCGAGCCGGCGGCCCGGGCGGCCCGTGCGCTCGACAGCGGCTGTCGCGGATGGGCACGGCGATCGGTGAGTGTGGTGCCCGTCCAGGCGCTTCGGGGGCGGTCATGGTGCGCCCGAGCCGCTTTGAGCAGACCACGTACCCTTGGCCCCGTGCCCCGTCATCCGAACAAGCCCCGCAAGCTGGTCGCCGACGGGCGCGTATACCTGTGGTCGCTCCGCCACAGCCACCGAGCGCCGGACAGCGGCCGGTCCGCGGACTGCCGCGAGACCCTCACGCTGCACCCTCAACCGCCCGGCATCGGCGGCCCGCTGCGCATTGTTTTCGCCCAGCACCCGGGCCGGTACGTTCCAGGTGGGTTTCCCCTGGGCTCCGGGGACGTGGGATTCGTGGGGGGCGGCTCCCTGAACCTGCACGAACCAGGCGCCGTCCGGGCCCTGCTCGACGCGGCGTTGGCTCGCGGGTGGCAGCCGGGGGAGCAGGGGGCGGTGGAGGTCGACGGATGGCCGCTGCTGGAAGCGCCGTCGCCCCCGGCCCCTGTGCTGATTCCGCGTAGCGTGATTCCCGGAGCTACGAAGGCAGCACCGGGAGCTGCGTGTTCCGCAGGAATCGCTGAGCTGCTGCAGCCCAGAAGGTCGTGGACAAACTGGTTCAGAGACTCGCCCTCAGCGGCGGCGGCCGGGCGGACCGCTTCGAGTCCGGTCGTCGGAAGGCGACAGTGGAAGACGGCAGAGGCGAACTCCCCGGCGGGCGCGGGGCGACCGCCGCCCGGGTGCCATGTCAGTACCTCTCGTCGAGTTGGTACTGGCGCACGTCGACTGCCGTCCACTCCGATGTGTCTGCCATGTCCTGGCTCGCAGTCTCGGCGCCCTCGGTGGCGACACGGCTGCAGACGACCTTCCGTTGGTCGACAGTGGTCTGCTCCCACGCCTTGCCCCACGGATCGTGGCCGCCGGGCCGCAAGCCGAGAACCGCAGCCGGCGGCGGGTGGCATGCCCGCATTGGCAGCATGCGCCGGCTCACCTCCGCCGGCGCGGACAGCACACGGGGCGATCGCGCCGAGCTGGTGGTCATTGCTTCCGAACTCCAGGCGTGAACGGACCGGTCGCGGGGGCTACACATTTGTCGATGACGGTCCTCTCGCCGGCTGCCGAGCCCTCCAGGCAGAGCCGCCCGCCCTTCTCGCGCAGGTCGAGGAAGAACCGCGTGGACGCACCGGACTGCTTGAGATCATGGATGCGCTCGTCGGCATAGCCGAGGTCGTTCAGGATCGTCCTGACCTTGGTGGGGGAGGGGTCCACCAGGTTCCAGAGTGCCTGGGCGATGCGCTCTTCGTGGAGGTTGCTCGCGCACCAGTCGCGAGCGTTCAACTCCACTTCCGGCCCCGCTGCAGGAGCGATCGGCTCGATCGCATCGCTCGGCACCTCGGCACCCGGCGGCAGCTCCTCCGCCGGACCCGTCGGCGGCCCCTCCGGCGGGGCGCTCGGGGGACACGACTGCTCGAACCTGTCCCGGATCTGAGTGAGGGACGGACCGGCCTGGCCTCCGACGGCTTCCGCGCGCTTGGTCTGCTCTGCGCCGACGGTCGGCTTTGCGGTGCCTTCCGTGCCGCACGCACCAAGCGCGAGCACAGAGAGCCCTGTTACGGCGAGGGTGAGGCGCAGACGGCGCGGGGAGCGGGCAAACGTGCTGGTTGCAGCAGGGATTCGTGTCATGCGCACAGCTTCTGATCAAGCCAACCTCCCGCGCGTGAGTACGCATACTCACGTAGGCAGGGGTACTCACTCAAACGTCGATGAGGCGTGACCAAGCTTCAGTGAGACAGAGCAGGTCTAGCAGGTCGCGCTGCTAAGGGTTGTTGTCCCGTCCCAGTCGAACTGGTCCCTGTCTCAGGTGATCCGGCCCGATGGTGCTGTAGCTCTACGTGGTCAGTAAGTGGTGACTCCGCCTGTTGAATGAGGCCTGACCGGTGTCGAGCCGGAGCCCGGTAGCTTCGGATCGAAGCCTGCCTGGCATCCTGGCCGCATGGACGCCGACGCCCTGACTCCGGTCCACCTCGACATGGTGATGGACGGGTTGGCAATGAATTCCGCCTTGCCGGAATCCATGATCCGGCGACTGTTCGCATGGCGGCGGGGCCGCGGAAAGGTGGCGAGGCGTCCGGACCTCACCGAGGACATGATCGCCGAAATCATTGCCATCGACGACCACTGGCTCCTGCACAGCCTGGCGCTCAACGACCGCCTGCCGGACCGGTTCCGCATCCGTCTGGCCGCCCATCGGGACAGCGCGGTGCGGTCCGCGCTCGTTACACACGCCGAGACCGCGCCGAGGGAGATGCTGGAGCAGCTCATCGACGATCCTGAGTCACAGGTCCGCGAGTACCTGGCCCAGGGCCGTCACACACCGCCCGACCTCCGGGCCCGCCTCGCCGTCGATTCCGACCCCAGGGTCCGCGCCGCGCTGGCGAAGCACTAGACACAGGCACCGGAAGAGGTCCGCCGGATCCTGCTGACCGATCCCGAGGCCGAGGTCCGCGCCGCGGCCTGCTCCACCTATTTCGCGCATCGGCCGCATCCAGTACCGCCCTCGGACCTGCTGCCGACGCTGTTGTCGGATCCTGTGACTCGGGCGGGCGCGGTGATTCACGCCGTTCTCGACGCAGACACTCTCCAGCGGCTCACCGACGATCAGGACAGCGACGTGCGCACTGAACTCGCCCAGCATCCCGGTTTGCCGCCGTCGGTCCGCGAAGTCCTTGCCGGCGATCCGGCCTTGAGCGTCCGGGTGAAGGTCTTCGCCCGACCTGACACGCCGGAGCACATGCGGGCACAGATCCACGCCTCGGTCCACGAGCTTTCGCATTCGATGGCCGATCCGGGCCCTGACGCCGACGATGAGGCAGTCCTGCAGTGGTATCAGAATGCCTTCGCACCCACGGACCTCCGGATCCTGCGCCTGCCATGGGTTACGGCCGATCCGCTGCCGCACATCGACTCGCCCTATGTCAGCTTCCGAGTCTCCGCGGCCGCCAGCAGGGCCCTTCCCGTCGACGCAGTGTCCCGGTTGCTCGACGATGAGGAGGAGATCGTCCGCCTCACTACGGCACACACCGCCCCGCACCTGGTCGATCCTGAGACCGCCGAGAGCATCGAGCGCCGCTACCACCCTCGGCGGGACAAGTTCACGTTCTGGTGGGACAAGGCGGAGGTCTTGACGTTCCCGCCGACAGCCCTGAGCCGTTTCGCCACCGACCCTGAGCCCCGGCTCCGCTCCTTCGCGCCCCGTAATCCGGATCTGCCCCCGGAACTCGCGGAGAAGCTGGCCTTCGACCCCGAAGACCGCGTCCGCCGCGCAGTCGCGGCCCACCGCAGCCTCCCGCTCACATCCCTGCGCCGACTCCTCGCCGACTCCTCGGAGCGTGTCGCGGAGGCCGCCGGCGCCTCGCCGTTCCTTCCTGTTGAGCGCATGGAGTGGCTGCTGACCCAGGCGGGCCTGTAGTCGTCAGGTCGACCGGGCTCGGTTGGGACGTGGGTCCCCGAAACGATGGCCCGACCTCACCGAAGATGAATACGACATCTCGCCGTGGTCGACCTGTTCGCTTATCGGAAGGGCAAGCGGCCTTCTGGTCTACTCCCGATGCGCTGGAGCATGACGGAGGCTGGACGACCACGACGCCGATGTCTCCTAGTGCACCGTTCACCGCCACATGTCCAGCCACCCACCCGCTCAGGAACCGGGGCCCATGACCAGTCAAACCGGAATCATGTCTGGCGATGTCCTGACCGAATCCCAACAAGCCCTCCATGCCGGCGTGTTCAAGCACCACGAGGGCGTCGTGACCGCCGTCCTTCGGGAGCCGGCCAGGCACGACCTCGACTGCACCTTCGCCACGACCACCGCCTTCATCCTCGGCATGGACGCCGGCACCTCCGGAAGAATATGCGCACGGGCTTCCGGGAGTGGCTCGTCGTCCGACATGACCGTGACGACAACCGGACCTGGGCGGCTCTGACCCGCCACCTCGCCCCCAACGGCTGGCCCGCCCACTCACGCCCCAAGCCGACACCGAGGCCGTGACCACTCTCCATCGGCTCCTCGCCGAGTTCTTCGACACGCGAGAGCGACCGAACAGCATCGCCAAGATCTTCAGCGACTACCAGTCGTGGCTGACTACCCGGCCCTGATTCCAGTCCGAAACGGCGTCACCGGACCAGCCGAGACAGCACCCGGCATCCAACCAGTCGGAACCAGATCAACTGAGAATTCCGGCCGCGCGGCATGTCAATTGATCTGGTCGTCACAGGTCATAGTCCTACCCACAGACAAGATCAATTGCGACGTGACAGTTGTTCCCTTGACACACGCTGACGGGAGGAAGCCGGTCGGGTTCCGCACCCTGACGCATCCGTCCAGCGAAGTCCGTTCACAGGGCTGGTTGCCCCGCCTTTAGGATCGAGCAGCCGCAGAAGAACGACAGTGGGAGACGTGGTGGCTGGTCTGGTAGGCGCTGTAAGTCGGAACGAGGTGTACTCGTTCGGCAAGCCCAATCGTGATTCCATCACGCTGCTCACGGGGCTCGGAGTGGAAGGAGACGTTCACGCAGGTGAGACGATCCGTCACCAGTTCCGCATGACCTACGAGCCGGACCTACCCAACTTGCGCCAGGTCCATCTGATGCATGAGGAACTCTTCGGCGAGCTCGCGCGCAAGGGCTTCAAAGTCTCTGCGGGCCAGCTCGGTGAGAACATCACTACGCGTGAGGTGGACCTGTTGGGTTTGCCCACCGGTGCTCTGCTCCATCTCGGAGAGCGGGCGGTGCTCGAGGTGACGGGGCTGCGCAATCCGTGCGCGAAGATCAACGACTTCCGTAGTGGGCTGCTCGGTGAGGTTTTCACCATGGACTCCCTGTCCGGCGAGTTCACCTTCAAGTGCGGCGTCATGGCCGTTGTCCGCCGAGGAGGGATCGTCCGCCCCGGTGATTCCATCGAGGTCGAAACCCCGCCACCTCCCCACCGTTCGCTGGAACGGGTCTAGAGGCTGTGGCCTGGCTGAGAAGTTGCCCAGCCGACCGGAAAGTCCGGCGCCCCGAAGGCTGCTCGGCTACGGTGGCTGGGAGGTAACGCGTGTCCTGGCCATCTGTGATCATCCTTGTCTCCGCAGAGCGACGTCCGTTGCTTGAGGGGCAAATCCGTGCTTTGAGCAAGGTGTCGGATCCTGTGACGGGTGACGGCAGGCTGTACTGGGACGGGTACTCGTACTCCACGACCTCTCAGCCGAGGTCCTGGCTGGCTACGAGCGTGAGGAGCTTCAACAGATGACGACCCGGTTCGACGAACCATAGGCGGCGTACGTTTCGTACCAGTCCATGGACGCGGCCCGGGCCTTCCTCCGCGACGTTCTCGTCAGCATCAACCACTACCTGCGGGACCTCGTCGGCCGTGGGGACCAGTCCCGGCCTCGACGACATCGGGCTCTTGGGCGTTCAGTCCCCAGGTGAGTTCCCAGGTCTCGATCAGGGCGCGGACGGCGGTGGCGCCGTTCTTGTCGGCGGCGTGCAGCAGCGCGAGGGGCGCGGCCCTTCTGCCGGGCGATGTGGCGGTACCAGGTGGCGGCGGGGATCCGGGCGGGAGGAGTGCCGGCTGATGTTGCGTCGGAGGCGGCCGCGGCGCCGGCCCGGATTGGCCAGCATGCACCTGTACGCCCGCGGTTGCCTGCGTGCGCCGACATTGATGTCAGACAGCGACATCGCCACACCAAGGAGTTGGACCCCACCACGTCGGCGATGGGGTCAAAACTCAACGCCTGCACCAGCCTTCTAGGTGTATTTACCCTCAGCGTTGTTGACTCGGTGATCGGTGGCTTGCCGTCGAGTGCGGTGTGGCAGCGGTGGTGGTTGTAGCTGTGGAGGAGAAGTCTGCCAGGGCAGCCGTGCGCTCGTCGTTGGAGGTGTAGGGCCGCAGGTAGGCACACTCCTCCTGGAGGGTGCGGTTGAAGCGTTCGACCTTGCCGTTGGTCTGTGGCCGGTAGGGGCGGATGCGCTTGTCGGCGATGCCATCCGCGGTGAGGGCCTGGGTGAAGAGTTTGGACTTGTAGCAGGAGCCGTTGTCGGTCAGAACCCGTTCGACAGTGACGCCGTGTCCCTTGAAGAACGCGTGAGCCCGCTGCCAGAACCCGATCGCGGTGTGCTGGCGTTCGTCGGCCAGGACCTCGCTGTAGGCGAGCCGGGAGTGGTCGTCGACGGCGGAGTGGATGTGGCGGCGCCTTCCGCGCGCCAGCCGGCACGATCCAGGTCAAGCCTGTTCGATCCCTCGTGCGTAGGGGTATGCCCTGCATATGCCCTGCCTTGCCGACCGCACGTCAGGGCTCGGACCGGATCTGGCTGATGGGGGAATCGTGCGCACTCGCGTGTCCGGACTGGGCCTCGGTCCGATCCGAGGGGACTACACCGTCATGACCCCGTTCGCGGGCACCCTGCTGCAGATATTTCGGGGATTCCTGCTTATCTTCTGGGTCGTCATGGCCGGTCTTACCGTGTTCACCCCCGACCAGGTCGACGGGAACCTCGCCTGGACGACGGCGGTGGTGATCGCGGTCTACACCGTGACGTTCGGATGGCGTCTGCTGACCGCCCGGCTCGGCATGAACCGGTGCTACCTCCTGGCGGAGGGGGTGGCCGTGACCAACCGCTTCGGCCGGGTGACCGATTCCGTGGCCTGGAGCGACGTGACCGGTATCCAGCAGACAACGGTCGTGGAACTCTACATGGGAGCGCACCGCATGGAGATCCACCGGAACCAGACCGCCAAACCCCTCACGTTCCTGGCACCGGGCGTGAAATCGCAACTGGTGGAAGCGCTGCTCACCGAGGGCCGCCGCGCAGGAGCCCTGCAGTGAGGGGCATCGGGGTCCCGGGCCGTGGCCACTTGCTATGGCAAGCGCGGATACATCTACCAGCGGCTGCAGGGCGGGTAGCGGCGGACCTGGTGGGTCGATGACGCCAGTCGTAGAAGCGGTAGCCCTTCGCACCACGTCCGGCGGACATCCTGCGCTGTTCTGCAGGTCTCGCGGTCGAACGCCGGCGGTCTCCGGCCCCTCTCCCGCAACCGCACCTTCGGCACCCACCTCGGCCAGGGCCTGAGCGTCGAACAGGCAACGGCTGCCACCCGGCAGACCACCGAGGGCGTCAAGAGCGCGGAGGCGATCCTCGCCCTGGCCCGCAGCCACGACGTGGAAATGCCCATCACCGAAGTGATGTCGGACTTTCTTCACGAGAAGATCAGCCTCAGCCAGGCCGCGGCCGCACTGATGCAGCGGCCGCCCAAGCCCGAGCGCTGACCCCGCCGCCCGCACACCGGGCCGGCCACCGCACCTTCACCCTCCAAGTCACGGAGGTTGTCACCCATGCACGAATCCGTGCTGCCTGCTGCCCAGACCGCCGTCACCCTCGCCCTCGGCGCGTGGATGATCACCGGCTTCACCCGTCTCCCCGGCCGATGGCTCCGCTGGAAGATGTTCTGCCGGGCCACCTTCACCGTCATCACGCTCACCGGCACCAAAGACGGGCGCACCGAGTCGGTGAACGTCTACGACCATCTCTCCCCAGGCTCATTCATCCTCGGCCCGCCGCAGCTGCAAGCCATCCTCAACTACCTGGTCCGCAGCGGCCGGTACGACCGCCTCGACGGACACGGCCGCCTCCTGAATGCCCAGGGCGAACACCACATCGAGGTGAGGGGCAGCCGTGTGGTTCTTTGACAGCATCACCTCCGGCTTCCAGAACCCCACCGACCCCGGCCGCCTCCAGCTGTTGCGCATCGTCATCGGCACGGTGCTGACCCTGCGCTTCGCCCTGTCCTTCGGCCAAGGCGGCTGGGACCGCTTCACCCCCGACTCGCTCAGCACGCACCTTGCCAAACAGCGCTTCGGCAAGCGGGCCCGCCTCCTGATCCGGTTCCACCGGCCCGCACTGTTCATCCGCAGCTTCGCGGCCGTCGTCCTCGCCGTTGGGTTCCTGCCTCGGCTGTCGCTCGTGCTGGTCCTGGCCGGCGCCGCCATGGAACTTCTCTACCTCAAGAGCCCCAACGCCGTGCTCTTCACCCTGTTGACCGGCACCTGTCTCCTCCTTGCCGGCGACCTCGGCCACGGCCTCCACATCGAGCACCACCCCAGCACCACCAACACCTGGGCGCAGTGCCTCCTCGTCTTGGTCACCGCCGACATCTATGGGAACAGCGCCTGGCAGAAACTCCGCTCGACCCAGTTCCGAACCGGCCTCTACCTTGCACAGTGGATCCACGTCTACGCCCAGATCAGAGACCGATTGCCCCACCGCCGCCAATACGGCGTCCCCGGCTTCGTCCGCCACCACACCGGCAACCTCACCGACCGGGACATCCGCTTCTGGCGCTTGGCATCGGCCACAGCCATCGCAGCGGAGTTCGCACTGCCCCCAGCGCTACTGATCCCGCAGACGATGCCGTACACAGTGGCCGCGGGCATCGCCATGCATGTTGCGTTCACCTGCCTCAAGCCCCGACAACTCATCACCTTCTCCGGCCTTACGTCGGCACCTACCTCGCCTTCATCTGAAAGAGAGGATCAAGGTATGCGCTGGTCCACGGATGGGGCCCGACTCCGCTCAGTCCTCGCAGGACTGCGGCACCACCCAGCTCAGGCGCGCTCAGCCAGCCTTCGCGGCGGGCTCGAACGCCGTCTGCGTCGGGGTTTTCGAGCCGATGCCGAGGGATTTGGACATGGGAAGCCTTCCTGAACGGCCACTCAGCCGATGTTGAGGCGGGCAGCGGTGCGCAGGAGGGCGGGAGACAGACGTCCGATGAGGCGGGCGGCTTTGGCTTCGAAGGTGACGGGTACGACGGCTCGATCCTTGGTGACGGCGCGCAGGATCTGGTCGGCGACCTTCTCCCGGGGGAAGTTGCGCTGTGCGTACATGCCGGAGATGCGCTTCTGCTTGGTGGCCTCCTGTGTGGCGTCGAGTCCGGAGAACGTGGTGGTTTTGGTGATGTTGGTGTTGACGATGCCGGGGCAGATCGCGGAGACGCCGATGTGGGAGGCGGCCATTTCGGCGCGCAGGCAGTCGGAGAGCATGAGGACGGCGGCCTTGCTGGTGGCGTAGGCAGCGAGCATCTTGGACGGGAGGTAGGCGGCGGCGGAGGCGAGGTTGACGATGTGGCCGCCCTCGCCACGTTCGGCCATGAGGGTGCCGAAGGCGCGGCAGCCGTGGATGACGCCCCAGAGATTGACGTCCAGGACGCGCTGCCATTCCTTCTCGGTGGTTTCCAGGAAGGTGCCGGAGTGTCCGATACCGGCGTTGTTGACGACGATGTCCGGAACGCCGTACTCCGCCGCGACTTCCGACGCGAAGGCGTCGACGGCGGGGCCGTCGGAGACGTCCACGCGCCAGGCACGGGCGGAGGCTCCGATCAGGCGGGCGAGTTCGGCGGTGCGTTCGGCGGCTTCGAGGTCCACGTCGCAGATGGCGATGTCCGCGCCCTGTTCCGCGAAGGCCAGGGCTGTGGCCCGGCCGATGCCGCTGCCGGCACCTGTGACAACGGCGAGCTGTCCGGTGAAGGGCATGCGGCTGTCTGCTTGGCCCCGGCGGGATCTGTTCAGGGGACCTGCGGCCTCCTGGCCCTCATGGTGGGCGACGAATTCCTTGACCATGCGGGCCACGGTGGTTCCTCTCTCCAGCAAGGCGGACCAGTGGGTGGCGGGAATGGTCCGCTGCCACAGGTGCGGGGCCCAGCGTTCGAGTCCGTCGGCGAGTGCCGGGCTTACGTAGTGGTCTTTGGTCAGGCCGATGAGCTGCACGGGCACAGTGGTGGGCCGCTGCCTGGGGCGCAGGAGGCGGGGGAGCATGTTGGCGCGGTAGAGGTTGATGCCGCGTACCGCGTCTGCGGTGAGGGTGGACTGCGGGTGTCCGGGGCGGGGGGTCACGCCTTCCACCCGGTGCAGCACGGCGTCCCAGCGGTCGGCGAGTCCGTTGCGCCAGGCGGCGGGGGCGAGGGCCGGAAGGTGGAAGGCGGCGATGTACCAGGAGTGCGCCAACTGGTTGAGGAGCTGGCCGACATGGCGGGGGGTGGGGCGGGCGAGCCGGTGGCGGATCCAGTGGCCGACATGGTCCAGGCAGGGGCCGGAAATCGAGGTGTACGAGGCGATCCGGCCGGGCGCAAGGGGGTGGGTGACGGCCTCCCAGGACTGGATGGAGCCCCAGTCGTGGGCGACCACGTGGACGGGACGGTCAGGGCTGACGGCCTCGGCCACCGCGAACAGATCGGCCGCGAGCAGCACCAGCCGGTAGTCCCGGCGCCGGGCAGAGGGCCCGGACTCACCGGCGCCGCGCACGTCGTAACGCACGACATGGTGGCCGGTGGCGAGGGCGTCCGCGACGTCGTCCCACACCCGGTGGGTGTCGGGGTAGCCGTGCACGAGCAGCACGGTGGGGCGCTCCGGGTGGCCCTGCTCGTACACCGCGAGCGGGATGCCACCGGATGTCACGGTGCGCCGTCGTGGCTCGGCGAGGCGGTCGGGTATGGCGTTCATCGGGCCGCGTCCTCCCAGCGGCGTACGTGGGGAAGGTCGTCGTCAAGCCAGTAGGCGTCGTCGTCGGTGACGACCAGCAGCTCTTCGAACTTCAGGCCCACGTCACGGAATCCGACATGCGGCTCGACCGCCCACAGCCCGGGGGCCGGGGCGTGGCGCGAGGAGCGGCCGTCGGCCCACAGGGGGGAACGTCCGTGCAGCCGTTCGCTGATCAGCTCCCGGCCCAGGGTCTGCAGGGTGCGTACGCCGAAACCGAAGACGTTGACGCCGGCCGGACCGCGCGCCTTCATCCGGGTCACCTGGTGGCCGATCACCCGGCCGGGATAGACCTGGTGACGGTTGTCGTAGCCGTGCTTGGCGATGAGTGCGTCCACGGAGGCGTAGATCTCGTTGAGGGGCTTGCGGTCCCGCACCTCCTGGACGATCAGCTCCCGGTAGTGGCGCAGGTCCAGCGCGATCTTGTCCCAGACCGGGTTCTCGCCGATCTTTCCGGCGTAGCCGATGTCGGCGGTGTAGCCGTCGACGACGGGCGCGCAGTCCAGGACGTACGACATGCCTTCCTCCAGGCGGCGGCCGCTGGCGAAGAACTGCAGCGGCGTCCTGAAGTGCCGGAAGGCGGTGCGGTCGCCGAACCATGCGAACGGTACGTGGAAGAAGTCCTCGACCCCCTCCGCGACCAGCTCGCGGCCCAGCCGGGCCGCCGCCTGACGCTCCGTCACGCCCGGCTCCAGCCAGTCGCCGACCTTCTGCGCGCAGTGGTACGCGAGCTGCTGGAGCTCGCGGAACCGGTCGAGGTCATGGTCGTCGAAGGGGAACGCGGGGGCGGCGGACGAGCCCGCCCTGCGGGTTGGTGCGTGCGTGCTCATGGTCTCGCCTTCGCATCGTGAGGGAAGGAGCTACAGGTCCAGTTCGAGGCGGGAGCCCTCGGGCGCGCGGGAGACGCATACGCGTATCCGGCCGGCTGCCTTCTCCTGTTCGGTGAGCCTGCTGTCGCGGTGGTCCACGGTGCCGGCGGCCACCCGCAGAGTGCAGACGCCGCAGAAACCCTGACGGCAGGAGTACGGCGTTGCCGGGTTCCTCTCCAGCAGGACGTCGAGGGCGGACCGGTCGGCCGGAACGGGCAGGACCGCACCGCTGCGGCGCAGCTTCAGCTCGAAGGGCCTGCCGTCGACAATCGGCGCGGCCGCGAACCGTTCGAAGTGCAGAGCGGATGCCGCGCTGTCGTCGAAGGCACGGCGGACAGAATCAAGCATGGGACCGGGCCCGCAGCAGTACACGGCAGCCCCGGTCGACGCGCGGCTGAGCAGCTTCGCGCCGTCGGGTACGCCGTGCTCGTCGTCCGGCAGGATCTCGACCCGGCCGGGTTCGAGCGCGGCGAGTTCCGCGCCGAACGGCATTGAGGCGCGGGAGCGGCCGCTGTGGATCAGCTGCCAGTCCAGGCCCAGCCGGGCCGCCTCCCGGACCATCGGCAGGATGGGTGTGATGCCGATGCCTCCAGCGATGAGCAGCACCGAACGGTCCGCGGCGAAGGGGAAGGCGTTGCGTGGCCCCCGGGCAGTGACCCGCGCGCCTTCGCGCAGGATGTCGTGGACTTCGGCGGACCCGCCCCCGCCACCTTCGATACGACGTACCGCGATCCGGTACACGAAGCGGTCCTGCGGATCGCCGCACAGCGAGTACTGCCGCCTGCGGCCGGACGGCAGATACAGATCCAGATGCGCACCGGCCTGCCAGCGGGGCAGCGGCGAGCCGTCCGGGGCTGCCAGCCGTAAGGAGACGACATCCTCGGCCAGGGCTTTGCGGGCGGTGACCACAAGCCTCAGTGGGGCGGACGGCTCCGTCGCCGGACGTCTTCCGTACCGGTCGGATTTCGTGACGGCCGGGAGGTAGTAGTTGCCGAACACGTCCAGGAACCGCATGAGGCGGTCGGGGCGAGCTCGTCCGTACAGGTCAGGTGGCGCGGCAGACTGGGTGTCGCGATCGCGGCTCATCGTGGCGGGTCCTTGTCGTGACGTACGTCGGTCAGTGAGCGGCGGCGCGGGCGGCGGGAGAGGAGCCGAGATAGGCGACCGCCTGCCGGGTCGAACCCTCCTGCGAGGGGTGGTAGCGGGGGCTGAGGTAGCGCGAGGCGGAGCGCGTCAGCCGGCCGAGTCGCGGCAGCAGCCCCCGCCGAGCTCCGTCCACGTAGGCGCGCCAGGTGGGCTTGGCCCCGGCGGCCAGGCCGGGATCGGCCGCCATCAGGAACCGGGCCCCGCGTATCCACAGATGGAACAGCACCGGACCACCGATGGCCAACGTGCGAATACGCCGCAGATATCCGGGGTCGAGGTGGCGCAGCAGGTCAAAGGCCACACTGCGGTGCTCGACCTCCTCCGCGCCGTGCCAGCGCAGCAGATCGAGCATGGTCGGATCGACGCCTGCCCGGTCCAGTCCGTCGGCGTTGAGTACCCAGTCGCCCAGAAACGCGGTGAAGTGCTCGACCGCCGCGATGATAGCGACCCTCTCGATCACGCGCTCGCGCATCCGTCCCGCCGACATGCCGGGGCGCTCCCCCAGCACCCGGCCGAAGAAGAACTCCACCTGCTCCACGTACGGACGCGGGTCCAGGCCGTTCGCCAGAAGATGGTCCAGGACACCCTGGTGCGCTTCGGCGTGGATGGCCTCCTGCCCGATGAAGCCGAGGACATCGTCGCGCAACTCGTCGTCCGTGATCAGCGGCACCGCTTCCTGGAAGGTGCGTACGAACCAGCGCTCGCCCTCCGGAAGCAGCAGGTGAAGGACATTGATGACATGCGTGGCCATCGGCTCGCCGGGGATCCAGTGCATGGGCAGCCGGGACCAGTCGAACTGGACGTCGCGCGGCTGAAGAACCAGGTTGTCGTGCTCATCGGTGGTGCTCATGAAGGCACTCCTCCGTCACGAAGAGAGGGGGCTGGGCAAGCAGGCCAGAACCGGGACAGCGACAGAGCCGGCCCCCGTTATTGAGGTTTACTCAACAGTAGGAGTTATTGATTTCCTGTCAATAGGATGGGGTCATGGCTCGTCAGACCTCTGCCGCCCGCGCATCCCGGATGCCGCCCACCGACCGCCGGACCCAGATCCTCGCGGCTGCCCGCCGGGTCCTGGAGGTCCGCGCCATCGACGAGGTCTCCGTCGAAGCCGTCGCCAGCGAGGCCGGCGTCTCACCGGGGCTGCTGTTCCACTACTTCGGATCCCAGCGCAAGTTCCGGGAGGCGATCCTGGAGTCCGCCGCCGACGAACTGCTGGCCCATGTCCGCCCCGACCCGGCACTCAGCCACGCCGAACAGCTGACCACCAGCATCGAGACCTTCATCGACTACGTCTCCCGCTATCCGGCCATCTACCAGGCCATCACCCGCCTCAACACGGGCGCCGGAGTGCGCACTCTGCACCGCTCGGCACGCGCCACCCTCGCGGGCTGGCTCACCGAAGCCCTCGCCGAAGTCGGCGCACCGGCAAGCCCCGCGCTCGACCTGGCCGTGGCCGGCTGGCTGGCGTACATGGAGGAAGTCGTCCTGGCGTGGCTCGACCGGCCCGGGATGGACCGCGCCGCCCTGGTCGACCTGTGTGAGCGCAGCATGTACCAACTCGTCAGAACCGCACTCAACGACGACCAGCTATGGGAAGAGATCCTGGTGCGGATGGGCAGCACGCCACGCGGATGACGAAGGACTCAGGTCTGGGTGATCTCGGTCAATCTCGAAGTCCACCTTGGCTGCGTCGCAGTCCGGGCAGGACCAGTCATCCGGTATTCGGGCCCACCGGGTACCGGCGGGGAAACCCTCGCGGGGCGCCAGTCTGTTTGTTGTCGAGTTCTGTCCGTCCTTGGCCGTTGGAACGCTGCGACGGCCCCGATCCAACGCGTCGACAGCCTGTCGACAGTTCAGTCGATCACTCGCTGGTGCGCATTGCATCATCGAGCAGTGCGGCAAATTCACCGCCAAGGCTCCGCGGCTATCGGGTCTGCCACGCCCCGTACGAGGTCCTCCGGTCCCCAGTGGCGGTCAGTGGCAGATCATCAGCCACCGCGCAGCGGGAAACCGCGACCAACGGAGTGTCCGGGGCGGTACCGGGGACAGCGAGCATGTCGCGTACCAAGGCGTCGTGCTCATGACGGCCGAAGGGCGGGGTCTCCAGCCACTTGACCGAGCCGACGAAGTGCACCTGCCGGGCCACCGGCTCGCGGTCTGCACCAATGAGATCGATCTCGGGGTTGTTCTGACGGTTCCACCAACCGCCGATGGCCTCGGTCGGGTCTGATGCAGGGTTGGGTGCCAGGATCGCAAACATGCCGGGCTGCGACAGGGCTTCCGGCGAGACGGTGCCAGCGGTCAAAACCGTTGGCACCGCCCCGTACCCAGCACTGCGGTCACCAGCAACGCCAGGATGAGTGTCTCGGCGGCGAGCAGGACGCCGTGCACCTTCGCTCCGACGTCGATACGGCGCCGTCCGAGCCTTCACACCAGCACGATGCCGATCGCGGCGAACAGCCCCCACGGAAGGGGGCTAGCGGGGAAGCGGTGGTACGCAGCGGCGAACTGCGTGCCGAGCAGGCCGTACACGCCGATCTGCAAAGTGTTGAACGAGAACATCGTCAGCAGGCCGGCTGCCGCACCGAGCGTCCGGCACGACGCCGGCAATCAGGTAGCCAGCCCGGAGCGCGGACGCCTCCGGTCGAGATCGCCAGTGGAGCGATGCCGATCATGATGGTTAATGGCGACGCTGGGGCTATGACCATGAGGTGACGCCGGCCGTGCCGAGACTTCTGCCTTGAGCTAGTGACCTGAGTCAGAGGTTTGGCGTTAGTTGGCTATGAGTCGTCCGGGGCCGAAGATTCCGCCGCTGTCACTGACCGATGCTCAACGGGCTGTGCTGGAGGGCTGGGTGCGTCGGCGGACGACCGCGCAGGTGCTGGCTCAGCGGTCACGGATCGTGCTGGAGTGCGCGGACGGCCACTCGATCATGGAGGTGTCCCGTCGGCTGCGGGTTGCGCCGGACACCGTCCGCACCTGGCGGCGGCGCTTCCTGGAGAACGGCTTGGACGGCTTGTGTGACGAGCCCAGGCCGGGTGTCCCGCGGAAGATTACCGACGCGGATGTGGAACGAGTGATCGTCAGAACGCTCGAGGAGACGCCGAAGAACGCGACGCACTGGTCGACGCGCTCGATGGCCGCCGCGACGGGCATGTCGCAGTCGACGGTATCCAGGATCTGGCGGGCGTTCGCTCTGGCCCCGCACCGCTCGCAGACCTACAAGCTCTCCACCGATCCGTTCTTCATCGATAAGGTCCGCGATGTCGTCGGCCTCTATCTCGACCCGCCGGAGAAGGCTCTGGTTCTCTGCGTGGACGAGAAGTCGCAGATCCAGGCCCTGGACCGGTCCCAGCCGGTCCTGCCGATGATGCCCGGGGTTCCCGAGCGCCGAAGTCACGACTACATCCGCGCCGGCACCACCACTCTCTTCGCCGCCCTGGAAGTCGCGACGGGCAAGGTGATCGGGTCGCTCCACCGCCGCCACCGGGCCGTCGAGTTCAAGAAGTTCCTGGCCAAGCTCGACAGGGAAGTCCCGGCCGGCCTTCAGGTCCACCTGATCCTCGACAACTACGCGACGCACAAGACGCCCGAGATCAAGAAGTGGCTGCTGGCACACCCGCGCTTCCACCTGCACTTCACACCTACCAGCGCGTCGTGGCTGAACCTGGTCGAGCGGTGGTTCGCCGAACTCACACAGAAGAAGCTTAAGCGCGGAGTACACCGCTCCGTCCAGGCCCTCGAACGTGACGTCCGGGCCTGGCTGGCCGACTGGAACGACCAACCCAGGCCCTTCATCTGGACCAAGACGGCCGACGAAATCCTCGACAAAGTCGCCGCCTACTGCCACCGAATCTCTGACTCAGGTCACTAGGTCGTTTCCTTCGGATCACCTTCAACGACCCTGTCTGGCCTGGATACGGTGACGGCATGACGACGATCCTGCGGCATCCCCGACCCGGATTCACGTGGGATTGGTGGGCAGTGGACGCTCACGGCTTCCTCGTGCAGTTCAGTGGCGGGCCTGCTCCTGAGCATCTCCTGTCGCATGTGGATCGTGTCGACGCTGCGGCTGCGTGGGCCGAGGAGAATTGTCCGGCATGGTTCAACGATGCTCCCCCATCGCTTCACGCCTTCAGCTGCAACGGCGAGCTGCCGGTCTACACCCGCAACAGCGTCCCGGACTCCCCATTGCGGCTGTCCGGCGCCCCGGCAGCAGTGCGAGCTACACCCACCCGGCAATGATCGGCAGCAACCGCTTACGCACCCCCGGCGCACCACCGGTCCACCGCCAGGCGCGTGGTCCCCCGGACGCCGGTGAATCGGTAACAAGCGGTCTCCGCTGATTCTCGAACACGTATCACGGGGGTCGCGCACACGCGCGAACTGGCATTCGCCACCGTCCAAGCGCTCCGGCGCCAAGTCCGGGTGGACTCGTAGTTGGGGTGCCGGTAGGAACGCTGTCACCAGCCGATTGGTTCGGCTTGAGTGAGTCTGTCTGCGGCGTCCCACCCCCTCGCAATCTTGCAGGTCAGCGGCCTGTTTTTGTCCCAGGCGTTCCATCTCCCGTCCCACCCTTGTGGAGCCTGCGTCCGGGGGCCCACTGTCTGGATATCCGAACGGCAAGGCGTACGAACACGATCAAGGAATTGGGGTTGTCATGCGCAAGGAATCTCGCCTGAATCGGGCGGCCGGTGCAACCGCCGCCGTTGTCCTCATGGCATCCGGGATGGTCGTCGCGGGGGCACCCACCGCCTCCGCGGACAATTGTGGCGGTCTCGGTGACTACTTTTGCGGCGCGGTGAAGAACAGGACCGGCCGGGCGATGAACTACACGACCAATCTCGGCGACGGCAACGGCCGCTGCTACGTGTGGAACATTGACGGCGGTACCGCGAGTCACCCCGACACCCTCCCATGTGACCAGAAGTCGATCGGCAACGGGATCGTGGGCGGCAATGGCACCGGCGTCGACGTCGACGCCTTCACGTTCAACGGTTGGGGCTACCACGAGCGATTCTCGCGGACGGGCACGTGGCACTGGCGGACGGCGGGCACCTGGACGAAGTTGTGGAGCGGGGAGTTCGCCGACTGCAGCATCGGCGATTACAACGAGATCTGGTGCACAAGGCTCATGCAGATCTGAGGCTGCCCGTGATGAAGGCGGCGGCCAGGCCTGGGCCGCCGCCTTCATCCGCACTGACCGCGAGAAACAGCTCCGCTTCCCACGGAGGGCCTGTCCGACCTGCCCTGCTCAAGCTGTCGTCATGAAGGGTGGTGTGTGGGCCGCGGTGTTGAAGGAAGAACCGCTTCAGACAGGCCGTAACTGAACGGTCGGCAGCGTCGACCTCCAAGCCGATGAAGCCCGGCACAGTGGCTAAGCGACGGCGAGTGCCGCCCGCCGCCCCGCATCCGGCACATACGCGGCGATGCCGCTCCAGGACAAGACCCGTGCGACCTGGCACGGCCGCAGCGCTACCGAAACACCCGTTCCGAGCCCTTCCCACTGCGATGCCGCACAGTTGTGGTCACGGGCAGGTGGGCGCGCAGGCCCAGAGTTCGGTGGGTTCGCTCAGGAGTCCAGTGCTGGTCTGGTGGGTGCCGAGAGACCGATCCCGGTGCAGGCGTGCACCGCACAGGGCGCAGTTCCAAGGTCGTGCGGTGGGCGAACGCGCACATCACCCCCGAGGCGTACACCATCGACGACACAGGCTTCCCCAAAGACGGCATGGACTCCCCGGGGTGGCCCGGATGTACTGCGGTGCGCTGGGCAAGCGCGGCAACTGTCAGATCGGCGTGAGCGTCAACCTCGCCAGCGAGAAGGCCTCTTCGGCCATCGACTGGCGGCTGTTCATCCCCGAGAGCTGGGACGATGCCAAGCACGGTGACGACCCGCTGATGGCTGGGGCCATCGTGCGCCGCCGCGCCCAGGCAAAGATCCCCGACGAGGAGCGCCACCGCGAGAAGTGGCGTCTGGCCCTGGACATGCTCGACGAAGTCACGGGCGAGTGGGGCCTGCCCGGCCTGCCGGTGACCGCCGACGCCGGCTACGGCGACGCCACCGGTTTCCGCCAGGGCCTGACTTACCGCGGTCTGCTCTACGCGGTGGCCGTCAATGCCACCACCAGTGCCCAACAACCCGCCGACGCTGAACCAGCACGCGCCCCCTACAGAGGCCGAGGCCCCCCCCGGCCCCCGCCTACCCGGACAAACCAAGTAACCTTCGCCAACTCGCCCTGAACGCAGGCAGATCAGCCCGCCGCACCGTCACCTGGCGCCAGGGAACCAAGACCAGCAAGCGCAACCCCACCGCCGAAATGCGCTCGCAGTTCACCGCCCTGCGCGTACGGCCGGCGAACAAGGACATACCCCGCGCCGCCGACGGATCACTGCCCGAATGCTGGCTGATCGCCGAATGGCCCCACGACACCGCCGAGCCCACCGACTACTGGCTTTCCACCCTGTCCACCGACACACCGCTGCGCGAGCTCGTACGCATCTGCAAGATCCGCTGGAGAGTTGAACACGACTACCGCGAACTCAAGGACGGCCTGAGCCTGGACCACTTCGAAGGCCGCAGTTACCTGGGCTGGCACCGCCACGTCACCCTCGCCGCCCTCGCCCAGGCCTTCTGCACCCTCCTGCGACTCGACCCAAAGGCCCCTGCGCAGGCCTGACCCTGTACGCGGTCCTCCGCGAACTCCAGGCACTCCTGGCCACCTGGACCGGCGCCTGTTCCATATGTGGCCAACCCGCCCCAGAACCCGAACCACACCGTAGAAGCTAACAAAGCCCTGCGAGGCGCCCCCACCACCGACCGGAGAGTTCGCGACCGGCCATTGTTTGGCCGCTGGAACAGCCCTGCCAAACAATGCGCCGACCGCTGAACTCGGTGATGCGAGCCCCAAGGGGCCATCCGGGCGACGGACTGCCGGACGGTCATGGGGTTCGGTCTTTCCCTCAGTTCCGGATGGATCACCAGAATCGGAGAGCGATATGCGCCAGAAGATCATTGCAGGGCTGGGAGTCGCTGCTACGGCGGTCGCGCTGTGGGGGGCGCCGGCGGCCCAAGCCCAGAAAGTTGCCGCCCCCTCGGCCGTGGCAGTGGACGACAGCTTCACGGTCTGGACCGCCGACGTGTGCGGCTCGGCCGACTTCATCGATTACGGAGAGGGAGCCCCGGGCGGCGGGTCCAACGACGACTACATCGAGGTCTGGGACGCCTGCGAGGACACCCATGGCGTGAGGGCCTACGCATGGCTCGACGGCACCTACCTCGGCTCGAAGTACAACGGGAACGGCGCCTGGGAGTACGTGGTCTGGGACCCGTTCGGCAACGTCACGGCGGGTCAGAAAGTGGGCCTGAAGATATGCCTCGTCGACGGGGCCAACGACACGACACCTTCCGACTGCGACGAGATGACCAGAACGTCCGTGGACGGCTGACGGGGGTCGGAGGTATCGCCCGCCAGGCCACCGAACAGCGATGGGGGCACTGGGCCCGCGGGGAGACGTCGCCTGGGTGATCACCCGTCGCGCCCGTGCGCCAGGGCGCCTATGGCCCGCTCGGCACCTGCAGCGAGGGCGAAGGCACACTCGGTTCAGCTGCTCGGCGCGAGCTCCGCGGCGTCCTGGCCGCCGTCCTTGGTCCAGGTGCCGTAGGGCCCCGGGAGGCCGGGCTCCTACGGCACCGACCCTGCTCATTTGTTGTCAGCCTTTGCACTGGCCTTGCGAACCTGGCTGACGGCGGCGTGAGTTGGTGTGTGGCTGGGTGCGAGAAGAGATGAAGCTCCTGGTAGATGGATTGTCGTGCCTCCAGAGCTCGGCGCTCGCGCGCTTCCCGCCATGGACAGTCCGTCCCGCCCCTGGACCTGGCTGACTATCTGGCGGCCCCTCCTTTTTTGTGGCATCCCGCCGCAGGTCAGCGACCTACCTCCTCTACCCGCACGGTAGAGACGCCAGCATCCCGCCCACACCCAAATCAGCAAAACACCAGCTCAATCATCCCCGGAGAGGATCCGCACCCAAGAACGATCCGCCGTCCCACAGTCAGCCGGCCGAGGATGAGCCGCTCTCCCCCGTGCGTCCGGTCGAGGTTCGACGTTCGTCGATTGCGTGTCCTCAAGCACGTCGAACTCCCTGGGATACCGCCGCAATCACCTCGGGAACACCTGCCCGCAACCACCGGCATGCTGGATGCCGAACGGCGTTCGCGCAGGACCATGGCCCGGAGAAGGTGACACAGCCAGGAAACGCTCCTGCGGCTGCGCGACCTGCTGCGTTGTCTCCCCGTCGTCGACGTGGCTTCTGGCCCTCGACGGAGAGAGCAATACGGAAGATGATCGTGCACACCCCGCGTCTGATCCTTAGCAGGCGACCTGCCGTGGCTGGATGTGCCGGCCTTCCGTCGACTGAGGAGGGCTGCCTTGTACCGGCAAACCATCGATCCGGTGTTCGGCTCATTGGCTTGGAGCGCGCTGCTCGCCCTGGTCCCCATCGCAGCCCTCTTCGTGTTCTTGGGAGTTTTCCGCACCAAAGCCTGGGTGGCGTCCTGGGGAAGCCTGGCAGTCGCTGCGCTGGTGGCTGTTCTCGGCTATGGCATGCCTACCGGGCAGGCTGTGCTCGCCGCCGGTCAGGGGGCGGCCTTCGGCTTGTTCCCTCTCGCGTGGACCTTGGTCGCCGCGATCTGGATCCATTCCATGACGGTGCACAGCGGCCACTTCGACGTTCTGTGCCACTCGTTCGCCGCAGTGAGCAAGGATCAGCGCATTCAGGCAATCATCATCGCCTTTTGCTTCGGCTCGTTACTCGAAGGGCTTGCCGGGCAGGGGACTCCGGTGGCGATCACCACCGTCATGCTGGTGGGGGGCGGTTTCCGCCCGATGCGCGCAGCGGCAGTGGCTCTTGTCGCGAACACGGTGCCGGCGGCCTTCGGTCCGCTGGGGCTGCCCATCACGACCTTGGCCAAGGTCAGTGATCTGCCGATGGCCGACCTCGGCGCGATGGCCGGTCGGCAGGTACCGATCATCGCGGTGTTCGTCCCTCTCCTGGTGGTGGGGATCGCGGACGGGCGCCGGGGCGTCCGCCAGACGTGGTTTCCCGCCCTGGCCTGCGGTGTGTCGTACGGGCTCACACAGTTCGTGACATCCAATTACATCTCCGTTCCGCTCGCGGACATCAGCTCCGCGCTGGTGAGCGCCTGCGTGGTCACGGTAGTAGTCCGCGCACAGCATGTACGTCGGTCCCCTGCCCCTGCTCCGTCTGTCATCGCTCATCCCGACACGCCCCAGGCGAGTGCGTCCCCGCTGCCAGTGACGTCCGGCGTCCGAACGGAGGTCTGGCGTGCCTATGCCCCCTACCTTGCGATCGTCTCCATCTTCGTGTTCTCGCAGTGGAAGCCCGTCGCTGATGCGCTCAACTCGGCCACGGTCACCTTCCCTTGGCCCGGCCTGCATCTGTTGACATCGGGGGGAGAACCGTCGACGCTGCCGATGTTCAAGTTCAACTGGCTGGCCGCAACCGGTACCTTGCTGCTGATCTCGGGCCTCGCCACTATGGTGGTATTGCACATACCGCCCCGGGTCGCGGTCACCGCTCTCGCCGAAACACTCGGTCGTTTGCGTGGGCCGATCACTACCATCTCGGGACTGCTGGCTCTGTCGTTCGTGATGAATGCAAGCGGCCAAACGATGGTGTTGGGCACCTGGCTTGCCGGTACCGGTGGTGCGTTTGTCGTGATCTCTCCCATTCTCGGATGGCTCGGTGTTGCGTTGACCGGATCGGACACTTCGTCCAACGCGCTGTTCGGGGCGTTGCAGGTCACCGCGGCCGACAAGGCGGGCCTTCCGGCGACCCTGCTCACCGCGGCGAATGCCTCGGGAGGCGTGGTGGGCAAGATGATCTCGCTGCAGAACCTGACCATCGCCGCCGCAGCCACGGGGATGCACGGCGCTGAAGGCGATCTGTTCCGGCGGATGTTCCGATGGAGCGTGCTTCTGCTTGCCGGAATGTGCCTGATCGTTTTCCTCCAGACGACACGGGTGCTCGGCTGGATGACCGTGCACTGACGGGCCGGTGAATTTCAAGTCCAGTGAGACGGTTGTGGCGCTATGAGATTTGTGGTGCGGGGTCTCTGCGTTTCGCCGGGTCGTTGATCCAGGCGGTCTGGGGTATTGCGGGTGGTCGGGGGTGGCGGCCGAAGCGTTCGGGGTGGCGGGTGTATGCCTGGGCGAGGGTGACGGCGCGCTGGTCGCGGACTTCCTCGGCGGTCCCGAAGTGGACGGAGGCGGGTGTGTGCCAGCCGATGCCCGAGTGCCGGTGCTCGTGGTTGTAGTACGCGAGGAACGTGTCGAACCATTCGCGGGCGTGGGCCAGGGAATCGAACCGTTCGGGATAGTCCGACATGTACTTCGTGGTCTTGAACTGGGCTTCGCTGTACGGGTTGTCGTTGGAGACCTTCGGCCTCGAGTGCGAGCGTGTCACGCCGAGGTCGATCAGTAGCTGGGAGACCTTCTTCGATGTCATCGAGGTGCCGCGGTCCGCGTGCACGGTCTGGGGCACGATGCCGTTGCGGGCGATGGTCTCGCGGATCAGTTCCTCGGCCCGCACCGCCGATTCGGCCCGCTCGACGGTGTGGCCGACGATGTACCGGCTGAAGATGTCGATGATGACGTAGGCGTGATACCAGACGCCCTTGGCCGGTCCGGCGGCCTTGGTGATGTCCCAGGTGAACACCTGCGAGGGCCCGGTCGCGACCAGCTCGGGCACCGCC
Source organism: Streptomyces sp. NBC_00887 (assembly GCF_045207585.1). NCBI lineage: Bacteria > Bacillati > Actinomycetota > Actinomycetes > Kitasatosporales > Streptomycetaceae > Streptomyces > Streptomyces sp. NBC_00887. The sequence goes on along the minus strand of NZ_CP108788.1, from coordinate 382,990 downwards.
TTGGCGGGATGGGCGGCCTGGCGCCGGCGTTCACCGCACTGGCGGCCACCTCCGTACATCATGGGAGGCTGAGCCGGAGGCGTCGCTGCGACGCCTCCTCCGCCCTGTGGCGGGCAACAGTGAGCACCAGGACCAGTTGAAGAATAAAGGAATCCTCAGGATGATGGCAACGATCAAAGAGGTGCGCCAACTGGCACACTCCCTGCCGCGAACGGAAGAGGCTGTGGTCAGGGATCGAGTCAAGTTCCGGGTCAACCGCATCGTCTACCTCTCGTTCTCCAAGGACGAGACCACGATGGGATTCGCATTCCCTAAAGCAGAACGGGCGGATGCGATCGCCGCCGAGCCCGAGAAATTCAGCATGCCTGCTCCGGCGATTCAACGATTCAATTGGCTCGAGGTCCGCCTGGACGCTCTCGACGTAACCGAGATGGAGGAAATCGTCATCGAGGCCTGGCGTATGGTCGTGCCGAAGCGCGTGGCCGCGGACCGCCTTCGCGGCACCCGGTTCGACCGCGACGTGCCGGCCTCCGCCCCGCCCTTCCCGGCTGCTCCCTCTCCAGACGAACTGCGGCACGCCGCCGGTGTGTTCAACGGATTCAGCAACATTGACACCAGCTGGCTGAGGCTCCTGGACAGCACACGGCCGGCACTGGACCTGTCCGATGAGCACCACAGGGCCGCGCTCCTGCGATGGCTCAACTCATGGGGCTGCCGTATTCGTTATCCCCGCGAGGGAGAACCGGCACCGTTCGACACCGGCGTGGAGGAGTGGTGGCGCGACTGCGGCGCGGAACTGCCCGTTGCCGGCCTGACGGCCCTTTCGGACCGCGACATTTCCACATTCGCCGACGCCTACGCACAACTCGCGGCGCTCCGCGTCGCCTCCGGTCCGCGCGCTCGCTCGCTGGGCCCGACGGCAGCGGCCAAGGCGCTCTATGCCCTGCGACCGCACGGTGTGATGCCGTGGGACGCGGCCATCGCCGAGCAACTCCACGGCGCACGCGACGCTGCGGCGTTCGCCGGCCATCTGCGGCTTGGACGGTTTTGGGCACAGAGCCTGCTCGAAGCGATGGACGTGACCGAGGAGGATCTGCCCGGGGCGGTCGGCCGACCCTCCGTATCCCTCGCGAAGGTCCTGGACGAATACCTGTACGTCAAGATCACGAAGGCTGGACCCGGCTGAGGCGGAACGGTAATCAACCACCCGGATACCGGCCTTCTCCAGAGCAATGGCACCGACTCCTCCCGCATCACGCGAACGAACTCGTCACCGGTGCCCGGCCTCAGCCGGTAGGTACGGATCTCAAGAATCACAGCCGGTCTCCTGCGTATGCGCGGTATCGGTCGGCACGGTATCTGGTGCGCGCGGCGTCGGCCTCGCCAGTACTACCGGCCTCTGTCCCCGCAGGGCCGTGAGTCGCGCTCGGCGGCGCCGAGCGCGTGACGCGGCCTGCCCGAGGGCGCCGATGACCGGTCTACGCGACGCCGGGTGACTGGCGGCTGTCCCATGCGGCGGTGAGGGCGGCGACCGGGTCAGGGGTACAGGGCGCGCACGGCCACCACTCGCCGTTTTCGCGTGTGTACGGGTACCAGTGGGCGTCCGGGCCGAGGCGGAGCTGGAGCCCGGCATGGTCGACGGTGAGACGGTTCCGCCAGGACTGCAGGCGGGGCGGTGCGGCCGTGTCGTCCATCTCGGGTCCGGTGAGCGGGCACGGCGATGGCCGGGTGGGCGCCCGCCGGGACGAATATCACCCGACCCGGGTCGGGCTCGTAGGAGCTCACCGTGCCTGGCACTGGTAGCCGTCGGGCGGCCGGAACCACTTCGCCGGGTTCTTGCAGCAGCGCTCAGGCTGTCTCCGCGGACAAGGGATGCCACAGAAGATACTCCGCGAGCTGTTTCGTCTGCCGCCCGGGCAGCTGAAAGTGACGGCTGTCGGCCTCCCTCGCCCCGCAGCTCGTCCTCGCCGGACACGCGCCCACGGACGTCGCCCGTCTGCTCCGCGACCATCCCGCCACCGCCGACAGCCCGGACACCACCACGGCGTTCCTGGCCGCACTCACCGGCCACTGGCACCGCAACGCCCGGAAGCCCGCGCCCCCGGCGCCCCCGGACTGCGCGCCTACCAACACCGCGCCGCCGCCGGCCTCGCGCTCCTCGACTACCGCCTGAGCTGAACAGCGGCTGCTGCACCCTCGCGTCAGTGGCGGCACGGCTCCACATTGCCCGCAGGCCGCCCAAGATCCCAGGGCCTACACGCACTCCAGTGCGATGCCGCCGCCTTCGGGGGCACGACATCGCACTGGAGTGCGTGTAGGCCCTGGGACGCGGTGCCGCTGGGCCCGGGTCAGCGAAAGACCCCGGGCCGCACGGCTCGCCCGGGGTCCTCTCCAGTCCGACCTGGCGCTGCACTCCGTCCATCGGGCGACGCCGGGCCCCTGAAAACGACGTCAGGCCGCGGCCCACTCCAGCCCGAGGCCGGCCAGTGCGGCGATCTTGTCGGCGGTCAGCTTGGCCCGGCGGCTCTTGCTGTTGCTGAGGAACACCCCCAGCTTCACCTCACTCCCGTCCTCCAGCCGCTCCACATGAGCCCTGGGGACGGTCACAGAGCCCTCGCGGGCCTTGTACTGCGCCAGGGCCGCCACGCCCTTCTCGAAGGCGCTCACAGCCGCCCACCCCACCGGCCCGGCATATGGAGCTCTGCTGTCTGGTTGAATGCGCCACCGTCAGCGGGCGCTGCGTCGAGTTCGGCCAACAGGGCGCGGACCTGCTCCAGGTCTGATTCGGGGGCGCGGACTTCGAGGTAGATGTCGAGGGCCTGCCGCACGACTTCCCTGGCAACTTCGACGGTTCCTGTCGCCTGGTGGGTCTGGCCCAGGTGGAAGAGGTTCTCGGCTTCGTTGTAGCGGTGGCCCAGTGCGCGGTTGAGTTCCAGGCTGCGTTCGTAACCGTCAATGGCGTTCGTATGGTCGCCGAGCTGGTGGTAGGCGTATCCGAGGGTGTCCCAGGTGCCGGCCTGGCCGCGGGAGTCGCCCAGCTCCTGCTGGATGGCGAGTGCTTCTTGACCGCGGTGCACCGAGGTGGCGTGGTCTCCGTTCTGGGCGTGGTCCCAGGCCACCGCGTTCAGTGCGCGTGCCCTTCCTGCGAGGTGTCCGGCGGAGGTGAACAGGTCGACGGCGCTCTGGTCGTGTCGCAGGGCTGCGGCCCGGTCGTCTTCGCGTTCGTATAGCCAGCCGAGCGCGAGGTGGGTGTGGGCCCGGGGGACAAGGCTGCCGGTCGTCTCCGGGAGGGACAGTGCATGTGCCAGCTCGCGGTGAGCTTCGGCGTAGCGGCCGGTCTCGGTGAGAGCCCAGGCGAGCGAGCGGTGGGATTCGACCTGGGCGGCCGGGTCGCCGAGGCGGACGGCGGCGGCGAGAGAGGGTGTGCAGGTCGGCGATGTCGGCCCAGCGTCCGCGCCGGGCGAGGTAGGTGGTGAGGGCCCAGGCCGTCTGCCAGGCGCGGGCGTCCTGGCCGGTGCGCACGGAGTGGTCGACGGTCGCGGTGAGCACGGGGTGCTCGTTCGTGAACCATTCCATCGCCCTGTCGTGCGTGGTGAGTTCTTCCGGAAGGGCGCCGTGTGCGGGCGGGGCCAGTGGGATCGGGTCGCGGTGGGGCAGCAGGAGCCGGTCGGCGGCATATGCGGTGTGCGCGTAGTGGTCGAGCACCCGGGTGAGGGCCGCCCGCCCTTCGGCGGCGGGAGCTACGGTCTGCGCCAGCTCGAGGGCGTAGGCGCGCAGCAGGTCGTGGCAGGAGAAGCGGCCGGGGCTGCGTTCCTGGACGAGGTGGTGGGCCTGGAGGCGGCGCAGCCAGGTGCGGAGGCGGGCGGGCGGTTGGGCGGTGAGGCTGGTGGCGGCGGGCAGGGCGAGGTCGGGGCCGGGTGCCTGGGCGAGCTGGCGGAACACCCGGGCGCAGTCGTCGTCGAGGGCGAGGTAGGAGGAGGCGAAGACGGTCCGCACGTCGGCGGATGTCTCGCCGGTGTCCAGGGCGTCGAGCCGGGTCGCGGTCTGGTGCAGCTCTGCAGCCAGGGCGGTAAGGGTGAGCATCGGGCTGGTGGTGAGGCGGGCGGCCAGGACACTGATGGCCAGGGGGAGCCCGCCGCAGTACTGGAGGATCTCGGTGACGGTGTCGGGGTCGTCGGTGAGCTGTTCGGCGCCGAGGCGCCGGGCGAGCAGGTCGTGCGCCTCGGCAGGGGCGAGGGTTTCCAGGGTGAGTTGCGCGGCGCCGTGGGAGGCCGTCAGTGCGGGGAGCTGGCGCCGGCTGGTGATCAGAACTGTGCAAGTGGGGCTGCCGGGGAGCAGGGGCAGCACCTGCTCGGTGCTGTGGGCGTTGTCGAGCAGGATGAGGATCCTCTTGCCTGTCGTCAGGCTTCGGTACAACGCGGCATTCGCCTGCGGGTCCGTGGGGATGTCCGCGGAGCTGACGCCGAGGGCTTCCAGGAATCCCCGCATGACCACGTGCGGGTCGGCCGGCTCCCCTGCAGGGGTGAACCCCTGCAGGTCGGCACAGAGCTGCCCGTCGGGGAATTGCTCGTATCGGCCGTGGGCCCAGTGCAGCGCAATCCAGGTCTTGCCGACGCCGCCGGTCCCGCAGATCGCCGAGACCAGCACTGCACCGCCCGGTTCGGACTCAGTTGTCAACAGCTTGTCCAGCTGGGCGAGCTCGCTGCCGCGGCCGGTGAACAACGGCGGCGGGGCGGGCAGCTGCCGGGGGACCGGCGTGGTCCGCGCCACGCTCAACGGGGCGCGGGCCGGCGGGGCGAGCTGCGGGTCCGAGTTCAGGATCTGCTGGTGGAGCTCGCGCAGCGCCGGTTCCGGGTCGCTGCCCAGCTCCTCGGAGAGCAGGAGCCGGAGGCCCTGGTAGTGGTGCAGGGCGTCCGTGGGGCGTCCGCTGCGGTACAGGGCCAGGAGCAGCTGGGCGGCGAGGCGCTCGTCCAGCGGATGGGCGTCGGCCCGCGCTGTGAGGGGGGCGAGGCATTCGCTGTGGCGGCCGGTACGCAGCATGACATCGGTGTGATCCAGTTGCGCGGCCCACCGTTCCGCCTCCAACTGCGCGCGCACGGTGTCCAACCAGGGGGATTTCAGCCCGGACAGGGGCTCACCGTGCCACAACCCGAGCCCCTGTTCGAACAGTGCCCGGGCGGCGTGGTCATCAGTGGCTTCCGCGGCTTGCCGGATCAGACGGCGGAAGCGGTACAGGTCCACTACGGCCTCGTCGACCTCCAGGACGTAACCGCCGGAGCGGCGGACTATACGGGTGCCGTGAGGGCTCAGGGCGCGGCGGAGCCGGGAGATGTAGGCGTAGAGCGTGGTCTGGGCCCGTGCGGTCCCGTCGCCGCCCCACACCCGGTGGAGGAGTTGATCGGCTGGCACGGGGTAGTTGGCGTCGATCAGCAAGGCCGCCAGCACGGACTGTTGCTGCGGGTGACCCAGGGGTACCCGGTGCCCCTCGTTCCGTACCTCAAGGGCGCTCAACAAACAGAACTTCACCATGCCGTGGTGCCTCTCGCGCAGGTAGAGGTGCCGGAGCGGCCACTCTGACCTGCTGTATCAAGGTTTCGGCAAGGTTTCCCCCAAGTCGGCCGAGCATAGTAGCAGACGTGTCCCAAACCGGGTGGTTCGGAGCCTGGCAAGGACACGGGTAGCTGGCACAACTTCGCCCGCATGAAGGGTTGGAAGATCCTGCGTGACTGCCGACTCAAAGGCGACGGCGTCCATCACGCCATGTTCGGCACCGCCCGACTGCACAACCTCGCCCTCGCCGGAAAGCGAAGGGGTGGCACCGCGACCGGCCCCGCCGCCACCGTCCCCTAGATCGTTACGGGACAATCCTTAATGGGAGTATTTATGCGACTCAGATCGTCTCTCGTCACGTCCGTAGTGAGCGCCGCCGTCCTCCTCACCATGACGCCTGCGGCCAGCGCCGCCACTTCCTCTGAGGCCGAGACCTCAGCTGCGCGGGAAGACAGCAAGCAACGCCCGGTCTTCTTCATAAAGGGCTACACCCCAGGTCACACCTGTGGAGAGAAGTGGAACTCCGCCGCCACACTGTTCAAGAAGTCCAAGTGGGAGGGGACCCTACACCGCGTCGGTTTCTATGAGGAGGACGACGAGGAGGACGCCGAGAACGGCGGCATCGGGTGTGACGTACGGATCGACCCTGAGGGCAAGGGCACCGTGGATACCTCCCTGAAAGATCTCGGGCGCGGCCTCGCGTGGAAGATCCACGACATGTACTCCTCCAAGGGGCAGACCGTCGACGTCGTCGGCCACTCGATGGGCGGACTGATCGCCCGTGCCGCGCTGGCCGGATACGAGAAGGGTGACCCGACCTGGCCGCCGGTCCTCTTGGTAGAGGACGTCGTCAACCTGGGCACCCCGCAGAAGGCCGCACTGTTTGCCGCCCTCTGCTCCTCCAACCTGCAGTGCCGGGAGATGCGCTACCCGAACGGCACCTTCCGACGCTGGCTCGGCCCCACCCTCCCCCAGGCGAAGGGGGGAACGGACTGGACGCTCATCGGCTCGAATGCCGACGGTACGGTCGGCGCCGGCAACGCGGCTCCCACTGACGTCGGGGCGCAGCATTTGGTGCGCTACTCGGAGAGCTCCGGTCTCGATCACACCAAGCTGCGCACCAAGCGGGCCGGCACCTTCCCGCTCCGGTATACCAACAACGGCGGCGCCTGGGGATCACTGCCGCAAGGCGCTGCGCCTCTGCGGGCCACCATGAACGCCCTTTACTGGCACAGCCGCTGGTGAACCCTCCGAGAAATGGCATGGCGAGCGATTACTGTCGCTGAGCGCAACCGCCAGTAGCCCGGCACTGCTTGGGGAGCACCCCGTACGACGGACGCTGATTAACCCATGTCCGTCGTACGGGACCGCGATCCGTAGAAAGCAGCACCATGTTTGCCGAGGACGCCTCCACTATCCGCGCCGACCGCCTGCCCCGCGTGATGGCCAGTCTTCGCAACCTCGCTATCAGCGTCTGCCGACAGGACGGCCACACCAACATTGCTGCCGCCACCCGCCACAATGCCCGCCACCCAGGCTGACCTCTGGCCACACTCGGATTGACATGATCAACCGGAACTCACGTGCTCAACCGGACAGAACCGCAACACGCAAAGTCCCAGCTCAGTGGCCCAAGAAGCCCCGGCGTGGCCAGGTAGTCGACCGGAACGGCCGTCAGCCACTTGCTCGAACGCAGGTTTGTAGGCCAGTGCTCCCCACGCATCGATAATCAAGCTGCGCCAGCGCCGCATCCGCTACTCCTCGAAGATGGCCCGAAGTTCGGGGAGCCTACGCCCTTTGACGGTGCGGCTGGCTGGGGTCTGTGTCACGGTGGGTATGGGGCGCGGTTCGTGGGGGGAACTGATTGTAGATCGAGTCCCCTGGTTGGATCGCGGCTCCGGGGCTAATCCGGGATACAACCCACAACACCCCAGTGAGACCGTTGAGCTATTGCTCGATTTTCGGAATCACAAACGAGAATCGAACCATGTGATCCAATACTCGGCCATTACGTGGTCAATTTAGAGCAAGCTCGACTAGGGCAGGGAGGTAGCCATGGCGCAGATATCTGGATCCGGACAGAGCGAGGCTGGAATCCTCGGAACAAGCGAGAAGGAAGACGGCGTCCTTGGACTCGGCAATGCTCCCGGCAAGGCCGGCGTTGCTGGCGTCAACGAAAACAGCGGAAACGGCGTATTCGGCCGGGGCTTCAACGGCCTATTCGGAGACGGCAAGGACGGGAACGGCGTTGTCGGAGTAAGCCAGAACAACGACGGCGTTCTGGGAATAGGCAATATTTCCGCTAAGGCCGGCGTTGCCGGAGTGAACGACAACGGCGGCAACGGCCTGTTTGGTAGGGGTGGAAATGGTGTATTCGCCACGAGTAACGTAGCCGGGGGGAAAGCCGGCGTCTTTGATGGCGACGTCCTGGTTACGGGCGACCTTCTCCTCGCAGGTGCCGACTACGCCGAGGCCCTGACTGCTGCTGACCCCGCCGTTGCTCCTGGAACGGTTGTCATAGTCGGTGAAGACGGTCAGGTCCAAGCATGTGAGCAGGAATACGACACAGCAGTAGCCGGGATCGTGTCTGGTACTGGCGGAGAGAAGCCGGCCGTCGTGCTCGATCGCCACGACGGCGGCGTAGCGGTTGCGCTAGTGGGCAAGGTGTGGTGCTTGGCCGACGCCGATGCCACCCCCATCCACCCGGGCAACCTGCTCACAACCTCTTCCACCAACGGTCATGCTCGCCGCGTGACAGAACCCCACAGGGCGCTTGGCGCCATCATCGGTAAGGCATTGACCCCGCTCGCCAGCGGCCGCGGACTCGTCCGTGTCCTGGTCAGCCCTCGCTGAGAAGGACGAGACCATGATCAGTGTCCGTCAGCAATTCGGGCCGGGTGTCGGCAGCCTGGAAGCGGTTCGCTCGGCCTTGGGGCCCCAACGCCCGACATCGCTCCGCGATCTTCTCGGTCTCTACGCGGCGCCGATCGACTCTGATGAGCCTCTCGTGACGCCCGACGGCGTCCCACTTGGCGGACACCATGCCATCCACCTTGAGCGTAACGGGCTCCGCTACAACGGCCACGTGCGGGCGACGGGCTCGGAATTGGCTTCGGCTCCGGCTGGTGGCTCCTGCCCTGGAGGCGGCTGAGTGCAAGTGCGGCGGCCTCGTGCGCCTCTTCGTAGGCCAGTGCCTTTTGGGCAGCGAGTTCCTCAACTGCCATCCAGGGAGCGCAGATCCGCTCCGCCTTGGTCCGCCTGATGGCGCGCAGGACGTCCGCCTCGCCGCCGTCAAGACTCAATCTGCGAATCACGCAACTGTCCAGAATGATCATGCGTTGCCCTAGCTCTCGCTCGACGTCCAGCTACGACTAGCACCCATAACCTGCTCCCCGCAGCTGAGTTGCGGTACCGAGCCCTTGCAGGTCCGTCGTTACGACGCTGGGGGTCCTCGGAGCTCCGAAGAGGGCGGCGGGCCCCCGGGGGAGGACGCATCCACCGGGGGCCCGCACAGGTCGGGCCGCACTCTGGGGCCGGAGGCGCCGCAGCTACAGGGAGTGCACTCCTGCGCCGCTCGGGCACTGCGTCGGCATAACTGCCGGCACCTCGCGGCGAGGAAAGTACACGCCCGCCCAACCCTCGGATTGATCAGCTTCACGGGGACCGACTCATGGCCATGATCTAAATACCGGCGGACGACCTTCGGATCCATGGAACGGCGTTGCCTTATAGTGCTTGGCTCGGGCGATGGTGGAGCACCCGGGCGTGCACGGTCGGCGGTTTCAGGAAACCGGCGAGCTCATCGACCCGGGCCCACGCATTGCGGCCGGGCCGGATCAGTCCGGTCGTCCACTGCTCGTCGAACCGGTCCCGCCACGGCCACCGGTCGGGGCCCAGACGCAGCGGGCCCAGGGACCAGCCGGCCGAGGAGAACCGGGTTCGTGCCGCGTAGACGTCCAGGGCCGCTTCGATGTGCCGCAGCCGTCGCTCGGCCCGGCCAACCACGTCGGAAGAACACCGCACGAGCAACTGCACCCGAACCAGCCCGGCATCCTCCGCCAGCTTCCCCAGCGCCTTGTCCCGATCCACCCTCGGCGGCCGCGGCGCCATCAGCAGACTCCGCCCCGACCCCGACCGCTGCTCCTGAGGCATGGTCAGCCTCGTCACCTGCCAGGTCAGGGCGTCCTCCATCGTCGCGGCGTCCTGCGTCATCCACCGCGCTTCCCGCCGAGACTCACGCCGCGCGTGATCCCGCGCCGCGTCGACGACCTGCCAGCGCCTGGCCCGAAGGCGCCACTTCGACGCCGGCGACAGGTCCAGACACATCTCTGCCAGATCGCCCAGATCTGCCCGCAGGTCGGCGACCGCGTCGATGAGCGGCTGCAGCGGATCGGGCTCCAGCGGTACTTCCCGCAGCCGTGACCCCGGGGCGCCGTGCAGGCTGAATACCGCCCGCACCGTGTGCTCCGGCAGCTTGCGCTTGTCTCCTATCGGCCGGGCCGGCTCCGAGCGCACCCGGGCGTACGGCGTCTGCAACAGCAGATGCCGCGCCGACGCCGGGGCCTCGACCCGGTAGGTCAGCGGCTTGCTGCCGTCGGCTCGCAGCCGCACCCGCACCGTACGAGCAGACCTCGGTGTCCACCACGGACCCGCACCGGCAGCCCGGACCAACTGCGCGCCGAACCGGCCGATCTCCTCGCCACTCGCCTCGAACTGACGCGACGGCAGCAGCTCCACGTACGTCCGCCGCTCAAGAGCCGCTGCAGACAGACGCCGAGGCGCCACCCGCGATGCCGCCGATCAGCCCCAGCAGCCACGCGTACTCGTACGTCCAGTTCGCCCATGACCAGGCCAGGGAGCCGAGGGAGGTCAGGGTGTCCCATGCGGCCGCAGGGGCTGAGGCAAGGTTCATCGTGCGGGACGTCATGAGTCCCTCTCGGACGGGATGGCGTGCGTGATCGGCTCCGTCGCCGTCGGCGGGGCCGGGCTCGTCGCGCGGGAGAGTTGAAGGGGCATGCGGGACTCCGAAGGGAGAGGCGATCAGGTGTTGTTCCTAAGGAACCCGGCGCCACTCACCGATTCGCTCACCATGGCCACCCGGTTGAGATCACGGTTGGGGCACGGGGTCGGTGGTGAGTTGCTGACGCTTACGTGGCGGTGCATCTCGCACTCACCATCCCTGGTCAGAGCCTCCGGGACGCGTGTGGTGCGCGAAGGTCCAGGCGGCAGGGTGCTATGAGCCTCTGGGAGCGAACTCACCACGACTGCGCGCCCACTCACTCACCGCGGAGCCGTGCAGACGGCTGGGTGGCAGCAGCGGCTGGCATGCTGCGGGCATGACCGACAGGAGCACCGCCGCCGATTATCTATGGCTCGAGAAGCAGTACCCATTTCTCATGGAGGCGTACTGCATCACCCTTATCCAAGGCCTTGGCCCGGATGCGCTGCTCAAGGCGCTCGGGGCCGACCCCGGGGAACGCATGACGGGTGTGAGGGCACTGGACGGGCTAGCGTACGGACAGGTCGAAGACGGTGAGCGCTTCGTGGCGGCGACTTCCATTGGTGACTGGACGCTGATGGTCGAGCACAACGGCTACGTGGGCATCGCGGACACGATCATGCTCCCTATCTCGAGCGGCCGGACAGTGGTCTCCCACTACTGCAACGTCAACGCGGGCGACCAGTTTTACTGGTACCAGGACGGAGCCACCCGCCTGCACTTCGAACCCGGCATGCCCAACCGCCGCGACGGCGGCCACCCCGACGGGCTCCTCACGGAGATGGAGGAGGCGGGCTTCGATCTGAACGACATGGACGAAGACAACCTCAACAGGCACACCGAAGCTGCCTTCGCCCTCGCCGAACACATCACAGGCGTACGCCTGACCCCAGAGCTCTTCGCGTCGGCGGAGTTCACCTGCGGTCGTGTGCCCGATCCACTCAGGTAACTCCCGACCGGATATGCGGCGGAAGTTCACCGTACGGGTGCCCACGTCTGTGCTTTGCGTGCGAAGCGGACAGCGGCGGCTCGGCCATCGATGAACGCGCCGGACGGGTCGGCTCCCGCCCGTACGAGTTGCACAATCACGCCGGCCGGATGGTAGGTGTCGCGGCGGGCGATCAGCCCTTGGATCCGGATCCGGGAGTACGTCGCAACCGTCCGTCGTTCGGGAAAGTAGGCGGGCCACTTCGACCGTCCCGCACCGGTGATCTCTGCCATCCACACCGCCCGCCCCAGCGCGGTGAGCTGTCGTTCATCTTCCGGGGACAGGTCGGCAGGAATCGCCCGGTCCAACGCGCGTTGCACCAGCGGGTCGGCACGGGGACCGGCACCTGGCTCCGGCAGGACCTCTTCCTCCGCCAGGACGGGTGGCGACGCGGTGCTCGCCGCTGGTACAGACCTCACCTCATCGGCCCCAAGCCCCTCGTCGGCCGGCAGCCCGGTGTCCGAGCTGCTCCGGGTCTGCGCCGGGTGGGGGGGAAGAGAGGGCGAGCGGTAGGGAAGGTGCTGACCTTTCGCCCGACGGCATCGCGTAGACGACGAGCGTGCAGCCGGTCGCGGCCAGGACCCCGGCTGCTGCGAGGAGGGCGCGGCCGCGGCCGCGGCCGCTACCTGACTGTGTGGTGGTCACAGGACGCGGGCTCCTCCGGCGTAGTCGGACATGGAGGTGCCGGAGTCGACCCGGACCCTGGTGCCGGGCCGGGCGGCATTGATCATCTGACCGTTGCCGAGGTAGATCCCGACGTGGTGGATGGTGCTGTTCCGGGTGGGGATGTAGCCGTAGAACACCAGGTCGCCGGGCTTGAGTGCTCCGATTCCGGCGGAGGCGGGGATCCGGGTGCCGACACAGGCCTGCGCGGAGGCGGTACGCGGCAGCGATATCCCCACCTTGGCGAATGCGTACAGGGCGAGCCCTGAGCAGTCGAACCCCGTGACCCTGCGGCCGTCCTGCCCTCCGGGCGAGCAGCACACCCCCGACGAGGGGCCCTTCGCGTTGCCGCCGCCCCAGGAGTACGGGACGCCCTTCTGCGCTAGGGCCTGTCTTCAAACACTGTTGCATGGTGCGGCGACATGAGCTCTCGGACGACGAGTGGGACGTTCTGTCGGGGCTGCTTCCGCGGACGGGCACGGGGCGGCCCCGGCGAGACGACCGGGTGGTGCTGAACGGGATCGTGTGGAAGCTGCGGACCGGTTCGGCCTGGCGTGATGTGCCGGAGAGGTATGGGTCCTGGCGGACCTTGTACACACGTTTCCGCAGGTGGGCGCTCGATGGCACGTTCACGCGGATGCTTGAGGCCGTTCAGGCTCAGAAGGATGCGGCAGGGGACGTTGACTGGCTGGTATCGGTGGACTCCACGATCACCCGCGCTCATCAGCACGCGGCCGGCGCCCGTAAAAAGGGGCAGGTCCCGCAGAAACGGCACACGCTCACGCCCTCGGACGATCCCGTGGCGGACTGACGACCAAGATTCACCTCGCCTGCGACGGCCGCGGCCGTCCGCTCGGCTTTGTCGTCACAGGCGGCAACACCAACGACTGTACGCAGTTCGAGCAGGTCCTCGCGCAAATCAAGGTTCGCCGCCCAGACCCAGGCCGACCGCGCAACCGACCCGACCATCTCCTGGGCGACAAGGGATACAGCAGTCGATCCATACGCAACTACCTGCGGAAAAGCGGAATCCCGCACACCATCCCGGAACGGTCGGACCAGCAGGCGAACCGCCGTCGTCGCGGCAGCAACGGCGGCAGGCCGCCACGCGTTGAAGCAGCGCTCGACGACGTTGCGCTGTTTGTAGCGCTCCTTGTCGAAAGTGCTTAAAGCAGTACCGGGCCATCGCCACCCGCTACGACAAAACCCGCGAATCCTACGAAGCGGCACTCACCATCGCGTCACTCCTGATGTGGATATGACCCTTTGAAGACAGGCCCCAGTGCCCTGGTACACCCCACGCGGCTGACCCGTCCCGCCACCTGCGCCCAGACCGTGCCACCATCACCGAACAGCCGACCCGTGACGCCCAGTAGGCTCTGCAAGACCGGCTGGGAAGCCGGACCGAGAACATGACGAGCACCGGACGCCAGCAGGGCGCACAGGACCACGACGCCGGGCCGGCACGCGACAGCCCAGGGGGAGCGGATGACGGGGCAGAACCCGCAGGTCGCGGGCCGGACGGTGGACCCGAAGCAGCAGTACCGCGACCTCAACGACACCCCACTGCCCGCTTACGAGACCGACTGCACGACGGCAGGCTGGGAGAGATTCGGATGAGACCCGGCCCGCAGCACTCCGGCCGACGACACATCCGCATCGTGCGGAACCTGCGCGTCCTGACAGCCGCGCCCGCCCGCTCCCCACGCTGTCAGGAGGATGCACGCCGTGTCGCCGCCCGCCTGACCTACCTGCGCCGCGTGACCTCCCTGCCGTCCCCGACCGAGCCAGTCCTGATCGTGGCACCCGGAGACGCAGACCGCGCGCTCGGCGCCACCGCAGACGTCCTCTACCTCTGCGCACACTCCTACCCCGGACCTCAGCCCGAGGGCTTCCTAGACACCGACCTCGCTTCCCTGAGCAGCCCGCTGACGGCCAAAGCCCTGATCCTGGACACCTGCTGGGGCGCGGCCCCCGCCGTACGCCGAACCCTGGCCGGCTTGCGCCCCGCCCACCTGCCGCCACTGGCATTGCTCGCCTCCGCCGGCCCTGCCCGCTTCGACCACCACGTCCTGGCCGGCCCGTTGCTGGAAGCTCTTCTCACCGGCCCCCGTTCCGGCCCGTGGCATCAACGTCTTGCCTCCGCGAAGACCGCCGCCCTGACAACCACCGAGCTGGCCGCGCACACACGACGCGACTGGAAACGCTGGCAGATCCACTACATCCCCGGTACCCGTACCACCTCGTAACTGTGGCGCAGCTGATGCGTTCTGACCTGCCCTGCCAGGCGGGCAGCGGACGCAAGAGGTCATCGTGCTGCTTTGAACGCACCCCGGCCCGCTGGTGACTTGATGTCGATGCCGTCGTCCCTGCCGCGCCCGTTGACCACCTCCACCGTCGCCTCGGCGTCGTACAGGCGGTGCACCAAGGCCTCGACGATCCGGTCGAACAGGGGCTGCCCGATGCGCTCCCACTCAACAGCCATCCTTCTGCCGCGCGGATCTTACTCACGCCATCGTCCCGGCAGCGTGCCGCTGTGACACGTGAGTGGCTGCGCGATCCGGACCACAGCGTCCCCGAGTACCCCAAGGAGCCGGGGCTGTGAGTAAGGCCGGGCTCCCCGGGCATCGACGGCAATAGGCTGGGCAGAAGTCCTACCCAGCCCACTGTCGCGCTTGCGCGCTACGCCCACCGCAATCCCGATCGCGGACAGCTGCTCCATCCGCTCCGGCGTCAGCGTCGCCGCCCGGCTGCGCTGATTCCCCATCCAGGCCCCCAGCTTGTGCTCCCGCTCCTCCCGCTCCTCCCGCTCCTCCTGGTCCTCGCCGACGATCCGCTCAACCCACTTCCTTGGGACCTGAAGGTGCCCCTCGCGCTCGTAGAACTGCTTGGCGGCCTCGTAGTTCATCGCCCACTTGTCGGACTGCGAACGGCGCCGCTTCGGCCTTTCCTCCTCGGTCGCGGGCGTGATCCCGAGGACCTGCTCGCACATCCACCGCTGCACGCCGGTGAGCTGGTCCCACCCGTACCGCACCGACGTCACCCACCGCCCCAGATCCTCGCCCTGGCGCAGGACCTCGCGCGCCTCGGTGGGCAGCGCCTCACCGGTGTCCAGGTGCATCCGGACCAGGTGGAAGGACCGCTGCCACGTCACCGGCCACGACGGGCACCAAGAGGCGTCGATCTCCTCCAGCTGCTCGCGCCGGGTGTCCGACAGCGCACCGGCCGACGACTCCACCGGCAGACCCTCCGCGCGCCGCCGCTCGATCTCCTGCGCCTTCCGCGCGGCCGCCCGCGCGTTCTTCAACCAAATACCCACCGCCGCACCCTGGAACGTGGCGTCCAGCGGTGCCAGAAGGTGCCCGTTCTCGGCAGCCTTGCGGGCGGCGGCCCGCGCGCGGCGGTCAGGCCCTCCTCCCTCGCGACGTCGAAGTGGGACGAGATCATGCCGAGCTTTTCCAACTGGGCGGCACGGTCCTCGTCCATGTTGCCGGCGTAGAACCTCCTGGCGTCGGCGGTCCACTGCCCCAGCGGGAACCCGGCGAGCGCGGCCGGTCACCCCTCGCCTTCCGCCTCCTGGTCGTCGACGGCCGGGACGCGAAACGTGAACGGCACCCGTAGGTCACCGTGTTCGCGGGCGTAGATCACAGCGGCCTCCACGCCACGGCGCCAGTGCTCGTGCTCGGGGTTGAGGACGCGCAGGTTGATGAACGCGGCGAGGGTGGCCGGGTCGCGGGGCGTGGAGAACCTCAGCAGGGCCTTGGCGGGGGCGCTGACGCCCCCGGAGCCCTCGCCCGTGCTTTCTTCCCGCTGGCGTCCTTGCTGACGGGCTTGTAGGCGCTCGGTGCCTGCTGCTCCGCGAGGGTTTCCACGATCCGCGCGTTGTGCGCCCGCAACGCCTCCAAGAGCTTGGCCGGCCCGCCGAACGCCGGGGAGGTCAGCATGCTGTCCGCCGTCTCAGTCTGGTCACTCGGGCGAAGAGCCACGGCCAACACCGCCTTCGACACACCCGACGACCTCGACCGCACACTCCGCCGCGAGTTACGCAGAATCCAGCTCCGACCCCACCTCAGCGACGGCTGCCTCACCGCCACCGGCAGGACCGTAAGAAGAACGGTGTAATTCCGATCATGGAAGGGTGCACCTGTGACCAGCGAGAACATAGCCAAGCCGTCTGCGGCAGGAGCCGCGTCAGCGTCGGTTGACGGCCAGTTCCTGAACGAGATCGTGGCCCGGGCTCAAGCCGATGGCCGGCAGCTGACCTCGGCCATGACGGGCACGATCCGGCCGGGAAGAACGGCGGAAACTTCCGCAACGCACCTGCGAGTGTGGCTGGAGGAACGACGGCTCGCGCACGTGCTGGCCACGAAGGTCAACGACACCGTGATCACCGTGCGCGGGGCGGACGCGCGGGTGGAGCAGCTGGTTGCCGCGCTGCCTGCCAGCGGTGGAACCGGATCTCCGGCGGGGCCGGCGCGCACGGTGAGCGGATTTGCGACTGGGCGCGTGTCGCGATCCGCCCGTACTGGGAGAACGGCTTCGGACCCTGGGTACTGGCCCGACGCAGCGTCAGCGACCCGAGCGAGATCGCCTACGGAAGACGCGATCGTCGGCACGAACTGGAGTGCTGATCCGGAGGCGCCGACCTGGGGGGGGGCGATGGGTACGGTGCGGAGCGGTGATTCGGTCTGTCGAACCGGCCCGCAGTCCATGGACGGCGGCGGCAGGAGACGGTGCCGGCCAGTACGTCGAGCCGGTTCCGCTCCGTGACCAGGGCATGCTGGTGCGGTGGGAGCTTGCAGCTGCGGTCACCCTCACTGGTGACGATGAGCAAGGTGGCCCGCTCGACCAGGGCGTGGGGCAGGTCGCGTGCGGCAGGATACGGAACCAACGCGGCTCCTGCGCCTGGGGGGTGAGACTTCGGAAAAATCCCCCAGCGCCACAGGAGCCTCGTGCGTCGCGGGCGTCGAGCCCGTCACCCGATCAGTGGCCACGCTGAAAGAGCTCAGTAGGTCAGCGCGTCCTCGGCGGTACCGAAGAAGCTGGTGACCTGGCTGTCGTTGACCGTGACGGGGCCATCGTTGACCGGAACGGTCGTCGGGCTCTCGGAAGCGGCGAGTGCGACTTCCACCTTGTCGGCGCTCTTGCCACCCGCGGTGTCGGCGCGCGAGAACATGATCCCGGCATACGCGCTCTCGCCGGGCTTCAGAATCCAGTCCTTGCCGGCGGGTCCCATGTGCCCGGCGGCGCCGTCGAGCCCCGGAATCGTGATCACCAGCTCGTTCGGCGACAGCAGACAGGGGTCGCTGCCTTTGTTGCTGGCGGTCAGCAAGGCGTGGTTGACCGGCCTGGACGCGACGGTGACGTTGTAGGTGAGGTCGGCCGTCTCGCACATGCCGACACCTCCGTCCTGATCGTCGTCGGCCCCGGGCTTCGGCGACGACGGCGGGGTGCTGGGGCTGTCGGAGAACTTCCCGCTGCCGCTGCCACCAGGGTCGGCCGACGAGGGCTTGTCGGTGCCCTCGTCCGTACTCGTAGCGGAAGGGCTCGCGTGCGTGCCCGGGGTGGCCGCGTCGTTCTCGACGTCACCGTCGCATGCGGTCAGGGCCAGGATGCCGATCGACAGAGCGGCGAGTGCGGCGGTGGTACGGCGTGAACGAGCGGTGTGAGCCATGAGAAGTCCCCCGGGATTCGGAATGTCCCGGTGATCGTGCCTCATGGGAGCGGTGCTGCCCATTGATCGCACCGAGCGGGAGCGGTCTTCGAACAGGTTCGTGACATTGTGACGGCGGCCGTGGCGAGGGAGTACCCGGCATCGAGCGGTGGCCGTACACGCCGCCGACCCGGCTCGGCGAGGCCCTGAGCAGGGTGAGGTCGGCGTTCACGGCGGCGCGGTCGAGATATGGGCGACAAACTGGGCCCACCTGTGCACGGTGGCGGAGAAGCGGATCGACCCCGTGGACGAGCTGGGTGCCGATCCAGGCCGACCGGCTACGTACTGGGGCTACCCGCCGGATCAGTACGCCCGCCGCTGGGACAAAGACGACGGGGAGGCCCGGCACGCCGCGGTCGAACCGCCCGCGAGGCTGCCATCGCTCTCAAGGACCTGCTCCTGGACCCGGCCTGCACCGCAGGGAAGACAGCCACTCTGTTGCGGAGCGGGGTGGGCCAACGCCTGAAACGACGCGGTGGCCCGCCCCGCATACCGAGGCAGTCCGCGCTGCGGCAGGACACGCGAGGGCACAAGCACCAGCACGCGGCCCGCGTGGAGCTCCTCCGCGCTGCGGGCGGCGACGAGCGTCTTGCGGAGCCGGTGGCCATGACGAGCTGCGTCCTCAGTCTCGCTTGGGAAGGAGGGCCCGGTCTGGCAGGGCGAGGGCGCGCAGGACCGCGTCGACGGCCTCTCTCTGGTGGGGGCGTACGTTCATGCCGGTCTTCCCATTCTGTCCCGAGCAGCGAAGCGGCTGCTTCAGGTGGCGTTGTAGGCCAGATTGGCAAGCTGGAGTGCCTGGGTCAGGCTGGTCTCGTTGCTGAGATCGACACTGACGCGGTACGCACGGTGACCCGTGACGAGGATGCGCGCCTGCGTGGCCCCAACCTCGTCGAGCTCCTCCCGGGTGTAGTTGAGCCGGAGATTGATGCTGCTGCGCTCCGCAAAGACGTAGGCGAAGCCGCCCAGCTGTGAGCCCTGTCGGCGCAGCCGGAGGTACCGGCTGTAGTCGAGAGGAGCACCCGGCTGCGCGTCCTTGCGCTTGATTCCGTGCACACCGACGTTCTCCCACCCTGTCGCCTCGGCCAGGAAGCGGACGAACAGCTCAGGTGCCGGGCTGCGCCCGAGCAGCGCGCGGACCGTCTCCTGACCTTCCTCAGCTACCCCCGGCACACGAGGCATCGCGTTCCGAATCGCTGAACTCGTCGGTCCCGACTGCTGCACCACGCTGGTGGTCCCACGGCGGGGCTGTGTGAGCTCCCGTAGAGCCTGGGAAGCGTCGAGTTCCTCGGCGGTTCCCTCGAACTGAAAGACAGTCAACTTCAAGCTCTACCCCCAGTGTTCTGTTTAACGAATAGCTACTCTATCAGCTAGCCTCACTTTGGGTAGTTCATCAAGGAGGGTCGGGGACGGGGAGTCATGACTGGGCGTCTGGGTGCCGGGCGGGAGGGTTGTCCAGGTAGGCGTTGAAGCGGGGGTGTCACGGATGACGCATCGGCCGCAGGAGCCTGCCCGTCCGCAATAGGCATGGTCGTGGTCGATGTTCCAGAAGGTCTGGCCGGCTTCGTCCACCCTGCCGAACTCATAGTTAGGTTCCTCCTCGCACAGTGCGCAGGCGTCGCGCTGAACCGGGATTCCGTTCACCTGCGCTATGGAGAGCGAGTACGTACGAGCCTGCTGCTGCCCGCGGTTGCAGCGGACGCACAGGTCCTTGTCGACCCGCCGGAACCGGGGATCCGGGTCGTTGTCGTCGTCGCACAGAGTGCAGGAGAAGTAGGTGTCGTCGAAGTGCAAGTTCACGCGCGGAGGGTAGCGCCAAGGCCGGACACCGTGGGCGGCTACGTCCCGGGCCTGCCCGCTGCGGCTGCTCTCAGATGCGGTGCAAGCTGGTGGCTTGAGAGGTGGGCAGCGGTTCGTCGCCAGCCCTACGAGTGGGCGTGCCCGCGTTGCCGGTATTCGATGCCCTGGGCGGTGTAGATGCAGCCGATCTGCTGGTCTGCCTGGTGGCGCGAGCACCTCGGGGCCGGTGAGGGCGTCCCGGGCGTTCCACGCCGCTTCCCAGAAGAAGCCCGAATACGAGGACAGTCATCCCAGTTCGGCGTCCTGGCCACGGGCGCTTCCCCGCGATTCCGTCTAGAGAACTGGCTGCAGGGCACTGCCACCCTCTACCTCTTCCGGGTCGGCGGCGGCTTCCAGGAAGGCGAATTCTGGCACTGGCCCGACGAGGAGGCCGAGAGACGCCTGAAGTACCCCCAGCGCTTCGGCATAAAGCCCCTGGGCCCCGATGGTCCGCTCACCGAAGCAGGAAGCTACGCCATCCGCCGCTCCGGCACCGACCGGGGGCATGGGCAAACGCGTCCAGATGCCCGCCCAGCGCCTCCTGGAGCTCGCTGGCATCCCCGTCGACTCCGACAGCCCGAAGACGTTCCCCTGGACAAGTCACCTGGCTTCACCGCCGACGGTCGGGGGCGAGGAGAAGCCCCAGCGCCGCCGCGCCGGCTACGTCTCGACCCCAAGGAGCGCAAAGCCATAGAGCTGCACGCCGGGGACCACGCGGTCAACCACTACGAAAAGGATGGCTGGGTGGTCGAGGAACTGGGCAAGCCCTACGAGCTGCGCTGCCGCGCGGGACAAGGACAACACTGTTGATCTCTACGTGGTCAGCGGCATCAAGATCGACCCCACTCCGACCCGTACACCGCCTGCGGTGACAAGGTCACGCTCTACACCGACTGGGAGCCGGCCGAGGAGGACCTCATGCCCGCAAGTACGCGTGCCGGCTTCCCCCGGAAACTACCTGGCCGACGGGTCCCGCCGCGGGAAGTGGGTCCGGCCGTGCTGTGCGATACGTGCGCGCGCCTTGCCCCCCAAGAAGCGTCCCGTTCTGGGGAGCGCGCTCCGTCGCCCGTGGACGTACACCGCGCCCGTCCGCCTGATCGCCCAGAGGAGGCTCGAAGGGATCCGAGGGTTGCCATGTTGACGATCAGCGGTCGTGGTGCCCATACGTCTGTAGGATCGCTGCCTCGTCCTCACCCCGGTAGAGGACGTGCCAGTGCAGGTGTTTGCTCTCCTGGTACAGGCCCAAATTGGTGACCACCGGGCAGGAGCCATGCTCCTCCTCGACCTGGGCGGCGACCTGACGGACGACCTGGACCAGTTCCAGCAGTAGTCCCTCATCGGCGCCCGCGAGATCGGTCTGCGATAGTACGTGTTCCTTCGGGATGACCACGATGTGAACCGTATGCGAGGGGTTGGTGTGGTGACAGGCCAGTACCCGCTCCGTCTCGGCCGCTACCTCCAGCGGGATGCTGCCACTGAGGGCCTGATGACGTCGTGGCATCCGGGCGAGATCGTGCCGGACAGCGGGATCTACGAGTGTGACCGCGGGGGAGGGCATCACTGGAGTACGGACGTGAAAGGGCACCGCTTCCCGCCCCTCCCTCCGACTGCAGTGGTGCGGCGTGGTTGCTGCGGACTCAGGCCCATCCGGACGCCTGACCAGTCGTCCTGCGACCGTCGTCGAGCCGATGCTTGCCCAGACCTCGGTCGCGGCGGCACCGAGAGCGCCGACTCCCGGCCTCCTTGGGTTATTGACGTGCCAGCGACAATCGTGGCTTGATGAATGGGAGCGCTCCCAGGGATGCGTACCGCCATCCCACTTCCGCCCCCACCTCAGGAAGGCCCCCGTGCGCAGCAGACGCCACCCCCTCCTCGCCACTTTCCTGGCCGCCCTATGTGTCTTCGCCGCCGGATTCGGCCTGGCCGGGGCCCCATCCGCCGCCGCAACCGGCGCGACCCCGGTACGGATCATGCCGCTCGGCGACTCCATCACCGGCTCCCCGGGCTGCTGGCGTTCCCTCCTCTGGAACCAGCTGCAGAACGCCGGTTACACCGATATCGACTTCGTCGGCACGCTGAACGCCCAGAGCTGCGCCCTCACGCACGACGCCGACAACGAAGGCCACGGCGGGTTCCTTGCCACCGCCACCGCAGACCAGAACCTCCTGCCCGGATGGTTGGCGGCGACAGCGCCGGACATCGTCGTCATGCACTTCGGCACCAACGACGTCTGGAGCAGCATCGCGCCGGACACCATCCTTGCCGCGTACACCAAGCTGGTCGGCCAGATGCGGGCCGGCAACCCGGCAATGAAGGTGCTGGTCGCCCAGCTCATCCCGATCAATCCGAGCAGCTGCGCCGAGTGCGCCGCTCGCACCGTCGCCTTCAACCAGCGCATTCCGGCCTGGGCCCACGGCATCACCACCGCGCAGTCGCCGGTATCCGTCGTCGACCAGTGGACGGGCTTCGACACGGCCACAGACACCTACGACGGCGTGCACCCCAACGCCTCCGGCGACGCGAAGATGGCGGACCGTTGGTACCCGGCGCTGTCGGCGCTGCTCACCCCGGGTGACCCGGAGGGCCCGGAGGACCCGGGGAATGGTGGCTGCGCGGCGGCCTTCCGGGCGGTGTCAGCGTGGCAGGGCGGCTATCAGGGTGAGGTGACGGTGACCAACGCCTCGTCCACGGCGGCGATCTCTTCCTGGGCGGTTGCCCTCGCACTCCCGGCGGGCAGTCAGCTCACCCAGGTCTGGAACGGCGCACTGACCGGGACGACGGTGCGCGACGCCGGGTGGAACGGCGCGCTGAAGGCGGGGGCCAGTACCACCTTCGGCTTCCTCGCGAGTACGTCGGCAGCGGCGGGCACGCCATCGGTTACGGCTACGTGTTCGGCGTCCTGAGAGGTCATCCATGCCGCAGTGGCCGAGCCCCCGAAGGTCGCGGTCCGCGCCGGTCCGGATCCGTGCGGTTGCGCCAGCACCTGAACCCAGCCAATGGGCAAGTGTTCGGTGGGTGTCGGAGGGGCAAGCCTCCGACACCCCGCCGGGCGGTCGGCAAGCGCTCCCCGGCACCCGTCGCTCGGCGTTGCGCTCCTCGTCGGAATCGGCGCGGGACGCTCCTGCAGCTCCTGACGACGGAGCGGCGACCAAAGCTACGGGACACTCCGAGCCAACACATGTGTCCGACAAGCCTCGAGACGGGAGCCCTCGGCCGACGCCACGCAGCAGGTGGGGAGTGCTGTCCGGGCGGCGAGGGCGTCGCGCAGGTCGCACACCGCCCGCTCCTCGTGGTTCTGGGGTGGGATCGAGCGGTACTGGTCGAGCGCAGGGTGGCGAACGAGTCCGGTGCGGTAGGCATCAGAGAGAGCGGGAAGGACCGCGACGGTGCGCCGGCACGCGATTCGAACGGTCCGCAACCTACGACTGTGCAGGATGGAACGATCACCCCCACCAGTCCTCGCCGGGGCGCAGACGTCAGCGATCACCCACACCTCTCCACGGCGGGGGCCGGTGGTCAGCAGGAGCCAGGACGGGCCGTCCTCGGACCTGAGAACGACGTACCCCTGGACGGCCACGTCGGACGGTCGTCAGCTCAGGTCTGGGCCCGGTGGCGGCGCACGATGAGGAGCGTGCCCGCACCCGCGACCACCGCCGCGGCAGCCGCGCCCGTGATCGTCCACGTTGAGGAGCCGGTCTCCGCCAGGGTGCCGCTGTTCGTCGTCGTCGTCGTCCCGTCGTCGCCGGTCGACGGCGACCCGCCGGCTGAGCCGTCCGAGCCATCGGTCGAGCTGCCCGTCGAGCCGGTCGACCCCCCACCCGTGACGTCCAGAGTGATGTCGGCCTTGTCGTTGCTCTTGTTTGGGTCGAACGGCCGCGCTTCGGTGCTCAGCGCCACCGAGCCCTTGGCGTCCGCCACCCGTTTGTCGATCTTCAGCTGGAAGGTGTAAGTCTCTAGGCCGCCCTCATTGACCGACCGCTGACTGGTGCCGCAGGCGTACGCCTCACCCTTGGCCTCGCAGAATCCGTGGGGCTTGATGACCGACGTTCCTGCGGGAGGCGTGATCATGACCGTGACGAGCCGGTCCCCCTCCCTGGTCAGAACCCAGGCGGGCCCGGCGTTGGTGAACTTCACCGTCATCCTCACCGTCTCACCGACACTCCCCTTCAACGCGGCACCCGTCACCTGGTAGTCGGCCGTGTTGATGGAGGTGACGGGCACGTCGACGAATTGCGCGGCCCCCTCGCTCCCCGCCTGTCCCTCGACCAGTTTCACCGCCGGTGCGGTTCCCGCCACAGGCGGAGTGCCGTTCTCGTCCGCCCCGGGATCGACGTCCCCGACACGCACGCGCAGCTCGTCGTTGAGCGCGCGGTCCAGTGCCTTTACACGGAGAGGCTTCTCGGGCGTGTAGACGACGCCCGGCTCCACCGCCTGGTCGAACGCACACACCGCGATCCACCTCTCGGGCATCTCGTCGTAGGACGGGACCTGCTGTGCTCGGCAGTTGGAGGGAACCTCCGTGAAGTCGAGTCCCCGGGTGACGGAGTAGGAGACCCATACCTTCTCGGCGGCCCCGGTGCCCTTGTTCGCCACGGTGACCGGCACATCGAAGCTGCTCCCCGGTTTCACCCTGTCGATCGGCTCGATGCCCCCAATGACCAATGCGGGTGCGGTTTCATCGCCGAAGGCGGCGGGAGCCCCGGTCAGCGCGATCAGGCCGACAGCGCCGAGGGCGGCGACAGCGGCACGGCAGGCACGACGGTTGTGCGGGGATATCGGCATGGAGAGAACCTCTGCTGGGACGCGGGCAAACGGACGGTGTCTTCCGGGAGAACAGCCCTTCGGTCCGTAGACTCTTGCCGATCTCGAACGGTTGCACGTCCGGTGCCTCCTCCGCCTTTCCCTACCGAGTTTGCAGCGACGGGCCAGGGTCGTACTGAGGCGGTGGCTCGTCGGGCCGGGTCTGGGCCGACGTCCTGCGCGGCGCTCACCCGGCTCTCGACCCCGTCAGGCCTCGGTCTCAGCCGTCACTCGCTCCGCTTGGTCACTGGGCATGGGGAGCGGCGAGGAGGTAGGAATTGGTTCCGGTCTGAATGATGTTGCCGCTGAACGATTCGTTCGAGGTGGTTGCCACGCTGTTCACCGCCGTGGTCCGCACCGTCTCGGTCGACGAAGCGACGCGAAGCACGCTGTACGCCTGGCCCAAGCCGACCCGGACGCCGTCCTCGCGCCGGCCGCTCGCACGGGTCCAGGAGACGGGGGCGAAGAGCGGGGAACGCCGACGCGAAGAGCGGTGGTCGTCACCCGGGTGGAGTCGACCGGCTGGGGCACCTGCTTCGAGACGTTCACCGCCGACGGCGAGTTCCACATCAGCGGCCCGCTCCTGATCGGCGAACCGGGGTCCACCGACGACCCGACTGCCGCGCGGTGGCGCGATTCTCCTCACGAGCTGCCCCCGGATTCATTTCTGAGGCTGGCACGCGATCGGCGACCACGCTCGTGCCGCACGTGGCCGTCCGTCGTCACGAGCTGCCCTGCGCGGAGGGAGCGGAGGTAACACCTTTCCCGAAGGCGCGCATGGCGAGGGCGCCGGCAAGAGGGCCGGGAGCCAGGAGGAGGAAGGCGTAACGCCAACCGACGGCTTCGGCCAGGAGTGGGGTGAGCTGGATGCTGATGACGGTGAGGGCGAACCCGATCGCGGTCTGGCCGGTCAGGGCCGTCCCGATGTATCGCTGGTCGGCGACCTCGCTCAGGGCTGTCGAGAACACCCCTGAATCCGCGATCACGGCAGCACCCCACAGCGTGCAGAAGGCGAACAGGAAAAGCGGCGGAGCGTGGAAGAAGAACGGGGAGACCAGGCAGCAAAAGCCGCTGACAAGGAGCGCCGTCAGGGCGGCGGGAGCGCGGCCGAACCGGTCTGCGCCCCACCCGCCGAGCAGACAGCCGACTGCCCCGCCGATCCCCATGGTGAGGAAGACGGTGATCTCCACCGAGACCGGAAGATCTCTCCTGGTGCCGGTCGTCAACAGGAAGGACGGGATCCAGGTCCACAGGGCGTAGAGCTCCCACATGTGCCCGAAGTAGCCGAGATTGGCCAGCCGAGGCCCGCGTTCGGTGAACATACTCAGTGCGTAGCGGGGGTTGCGGGCGGGGGAGCCCGGCGCTGCGTAGGGGCCGGGCCGGAGGAGGAGCAGCGCGATGGCGGAGCCCCCAAGTCCGGCTGCTGCCGCGGTGAGCAGGACACCGCGCCAGGGCAGGGATCCCAGCCCGGCGATGAGATGGGGAAGTGTGGAGCCAAGCGTCAAGGCTGCGATGAGAACGCCCATGGTCCTGCCCCGCCCGGCGCTGCCGGCCCATGAGGCCATGAGCTTCATGCCGGTGGGGTATACCCCGGCCAGGAACACCCCGGTCATCAACCGCAGGGGAACGGCGACGGCCAGCCGGTCGGCGAACAGGGCCAGCATCAGGGTGCAGCCGGCGGCGGCCGCGGCACTGGCCGCGAGCAGGTATTGGGGCGGGAGGCGGTCAGCCAGGTTCAGGGCAGTCGACGTCACGGCCCCGGCGACGAAACCGACCTGGACGGAAGCCGTCAGCCATACCGCGCTGCCGGCCGTGAGCCCCCATTCGTTCCGCAGGCTCGGCACCACCGCTGACATGGAGAACCACACAGCGAGGCCGAGAACTTGCACGACGGCGATCGCACCGCGCTGCACCCCAACGTTCACAGAAACCCACCTCTGACCAGCCCTTGTCTTCCTCGGCCTTGCACGCTGTGGCCGAATGTCAGACCCTACGGCTTCAAGAAGCCGAGTCCGGTGCGCCCAGCGGAGCTGGAAGCGCAGGAAGCCGCCCGGAAGCTGGCGCCACGGAGCGGGTATTGCTTGCCGGTGCTGAGGAGCAGTGAGGGGTGTCCTGTTGGGACTGGGCGGCCTGCTCGGCCCGGTCGTGGGACTTCACGACCGGCATCATCACTTGGGCCTTCCCCGACAAGACGGTGAAAGCACCCGCGCGGATCCCCGGCAGTTTCAGCCGGGCTCATGGTTCGGGCGCTGGGACAACAAGAGCATTCTCTCCGGCATGAGCCGCGACGCCCGCAGATTCCGGGGACTGGGCAGTGGCCAACGGGCATCCTGATCTTGCCTGGACGAAGATCGACTCGTTCCTCATCGAGCCGTGGCCCGTGGCCCGTGGCCCGTGGCCCGTAGCCCGTAGCCCGTGGCCCGTGGCGGGTAGTTCTGTTCTGCGTTGTGAGGGGCTTGTCGGCCTCAAACAGGGGTGTGCGGGCTGCGGGTGGTACGGCGGGCGGCTTGTTCAGTCGGAGACGTGGGTTGTTCCCAGGATTGTCGGGTGTTCCAGGACGTCCTCGAGTGGGTCGTCGATCTGTCCGGTCTGGATGAGGCTGAGGTGTGGTGCGTTGTGTGAGTGGGTGTGGGTTTCGTCGGCGTGTACCGCTGTTGTGGGCAGGGCTGCCGCCATGAGTACGGCACCGGACCCGAACAGTAACCGGGTCAGTGTCCGTGCCTGCTGTGCCTGCATCGTGTGTCCTCGTCCATTCCTCGACGGATACGCCCACCTGGTCATCCGTCTCAACCACTGGCGGGACCAAAGGTCACGCAAGATCATCCCCGTGCCTCACCGCACCGCATCGGCCCGGCACTGCACGGGCCCGGGCCGGTCCGCACGGGCCCGGCCCGGTCCCACCTTGCCTCGCCCGTGCCCGGGGGGCCGCTCCGCACTGCACCGGCACCGGTCCCGCCCGGTGCTCGGCTGCGGACAGGCGTGGGAGGACGTATGGCGAGTGCGGCCGGTTGCGCCACTGGTGTGCGATGAGTGTCGACACCCGCTGCGGCCAAGGTCTTGCCAACGGGGCTGCGGTTCTTTGCCCACGCTCCGGAAACTCCGGAGTGCGCCGCCGCCGAGGAGTCGATGGCGCACCACTTGCTCAAGCCGGAGTTGGCGGCCGCCGCGCGGGCCGCCGGCGCGCACACGGAGGTGGAGGTGCGCGGACCGGAGGGCGCGTGGAGGGCGGACGTGACGGCGAGCGATCCGGCCGGGGTGTGGCGGATCGCAATGGAGGCGCAACTCTCTCCGATCACAGCCGAAGACATTGAGGCAAGGGAGCCATGCCGACCGACGACAACGCGGCGAGGTGCGGCACCAGGGCACGCGAGTCCGGCAAGATCCAAACGAGAGGCCCAAGGCGCCTCGGACAGCCGAAAGGGCGCCCGGCCTGGAACTTCAGGCCGGGCGCGGGGCGTGCGGGTCAGGACGCGGAGGCGCTGTTAGCCGCGGGTGTGCCGGCCAGGATCGTCTCCTCCACCGCTTCGTACCGCATGCGCTGGTAGGCCGGGTCAGGTTCGTAGAGCACCGTGCCGAGCCAGCCCGCGAGGAAGCCCAGCGGGGCCGAGAGGATGCCCGAGGTGGTGAACGGGAACCAGTTGAAGTCCTGGTCCGGGAAGATCGCCTGGGGCGATCCGGACACCAGGTTGCTGCCGGTCATGAGGATGAACGCGGAGGCGCTGCCCACGATGAGGGTGCAGAGCAGTCCCGTACGGGAGTAGCGGCGCCAGAAGAGGCTGTAGATGAGGGCCGGTGCGACCGCGGACGCGCCGATGCAGAACGACAGGGTGAGCAGTGCCTGAAGGTTCAGATGCCGTGCACCGGCGGCGATCGCGATCGCCACGAGCCCGACGCCCGCAGCGGCGGTCCGGGCGATGGCCATCTCTGCGGAGTCCTTCAGTTGCGCCTTGCGGCGCAGCCCGTGCGTGATGAGGTCGTGCGCCAGGGTGTTGGCGCAGGCGAGGGTGATCCCGGCGACGGAGGCCAGCAGGGTGAGGAAGATGGCTGTCGCCACGGCCGTGAACAGCAGTGTCTCGACGGTCGTCTGGTCCGTGCCCATGACGGCCTGGCTGACCATGAGGAACGCTGTCTTGCCCTGCGGGTCGCCGGCAACGATCCCCTGGTGGCCGACGATCGCCGCCGCGCCGAAGCCGATGACGGCGATCAGCAGACAGGTCACGACGACGGTCGACACGGCCCAGGACATCGAGCGCCGCACGGCTGCCGCGCTGCGTGCGGTGAACATGCGCATGGTGATCTGTGGCAGCACCGCGGCGCCGAGCACGACCGTCAACTGAGTGCTGATCATGTCGAGTTCGTTGCCACCAAACTGCAGACCGGAGGCGAGATAGGCGTCTCCGGCCCCGCTGCCGCGCTTGGCGGCGTCCAGCAGGGAGGGCAGGCTGAAGTCGAAGCGGTTGAGGATGAGCGCGGCGATCGCGAGGGACGCGCCGAGCAGGACGACGGTCTTGACGATCTGGATGAAGGCGGTGCCCTTCATACCGCCTATCGCCGCGTACGCGATCATCAGCAGGCCCAGGAACACGATCGCCCCGGTCTTGAAGCCGTCGGCGTCGAAGCCGAGGACGACGGAGAGGAGATCGCCGGCGCCCGCGAGCTGGAAGATCACCAGCGGCAGCAGTGCGGTCAGGGTGACCGCGGCCGTGGTGATCCGCACGGCGGGGCCGGGGAGACGCCGGGTGAGGACGTCGCCGATCGTGAACCGGCCGGCGTTACGCAGCGGTTCGGCGAGCAGGAACATCATCAGGACCAGCGAGAGCACGGTGCTCAGGACGAGCGTGACACCGTCGTAGCCGACGAGCGCGATGATGCCGATGGTGCCGAGCACGGTGCCGGCGGAGATGTAGTCGCCGGCGATCGCGAGGCCGCTCTGCACGGGGGAGAGCGAGCGGTAGCCGGTGTAGAAGTCGCCCAGGTCGTCACGATCGGGGCCGGTTATCACGCACAGCAGCAGCGTGACGGTGATGACCGCGATGAACGCCATCAGCGACATGGTCTGGGCCTCGGAGCTGAAGCTGGTCATGCGCGCGCACCTCCGGTGGGCTGCTGCCACACGGGGCCTCCGGAGCGGCTCTGGCGTTCTGGCCGGGGCGCGGCTGCCGCGGCCGCCTGCTCGGCGCGTTCGCGGATCGCCGCGGCGAGCGGGTCGACGTGGTTGCGCGCGCTCCGCTCGTACAGCGCGATCGCAGCCAGCGCCACGGGCAGCTGGAGGAGCCCCAGGACCAGACCGGTGGTGAGACCACCGGTGAAGATGCTGGTCATCATCGAGGGGGCGTATCCGGACAGGAAAAGGAAGATGACGAAGTAGCCGAGCGCGGTGAAGGTGGCGACGCGGCGGAGCCTGCGGTAAGCCGATCCGAGCCGGTGCAGATCATCACGATCGTCGGTGGTGGCGGGTGGTTGCGGCTGTGGGGACGCGTCCCAGGGCTGCTGCGCGGAGTCCCAGCCCGGCGGCGAGGAGTCCCACGCTCGCGTGGACGAGTCCCAGGTTGCCTGTGGATCGGTGTCCCAGGGCGGCGATCCACCCTCCCAGGACTGCGACGCCGCCTCTTGGCGGTGCCGCCCGGCATTCCGGTGCTGGGGTACGGGCGGTGGGCCGGGGAAAGGCTGGTGGTACGACATCGATCTTGCTCCTTGCCGCCCCGGGGAACGGGCGGGTGGCGCCGGTGGTCCGCGTACGTTACTCATGGGTATAGCCCTTGCGTAAGGGGTTTCCGACCGCTCGGTATGTCGGTTCGGTGACGATCCTGTGCCCGTGGCGACGGAACCCGCGGTAACCCCGGTCGTGGATCTTCCCGCAGGTCACGGGTGAGTCTCGGGAGTCTCGGGCCGCCCCTGGGGCCGGGCAAACCGCTCGGCGCGACCGGTCCGGCGCATGCGCAGGGCGGGCCGACGATGTGGTCGGGTGGATGCCCTCGGCTGCCCCGGGCCCGGGGCAGCGGTCCGTTCTGTTCTCCTGTGGACCGTGTGGACGGGCGCTCTGGCCGGCATCGCCTTCCGCGCTCTGTGGATCGGAGCGCCCCGCTCGCTGTACACGCCCTGCTACCTGGCCCTGGGCTGGGCACCGGTGCGCCTTCCAGGTGCGGACCACGTCCTGACGGCACCGGCCTGATGCGATCCCCCGCTCACCATCAGCCCTGTATGGCCCTGGGTCGACAGTGCCTTTGAAGGGACGCAGCAGTCCCGGGTGGGGTACGGCTGCGACTGAGGCGATGACGCCGTCTGTTTGGGCGGGCGCTCGCCGGTCATACGGGGTTCTGTAAGACCTTTTCCATCGAACAGGGAGTGATCAGCTGTGTCTGGTGAGCAGAAGACCGAGGCAAAGGCCGAGCAGGCCAAGGGCAAGCTCAAGGAGACCGCTGGGCGCCTGACGGGCAACGAGCGGCTGACCGCCGAGGGCCGCGCGGAGCAGGCCAAGGGTGATGCTCGCGAGGCCAAGGAGAAGGTCAAGGACGCTTTCAAGCACTGACCTCACGTATGCGTCGGGGCCGGGACAGCAGATGCTGTCCCGGCCCTGACGCGTGTCCGCGCAGCCGGTTCCATTCAGGCGGCGGGCTGGTGCCGACGCAGTTGGGCCTGGCCGAAGAGGAGTGCGTAGCCGTCGGGGAGTCGCTGGAGGATGCGGGCGAGGAGGTCGGGGCCGGCGAGGGCGGAGACTGAGGCGAGTACGGCGCCGGCGTCCCAGTGGGCAACGGCCGGGCTGACTCCGGTTCGTGTGGCCAGGTCTTTGGCGAAACCCCAGCCGCTGAGCTGTTCGATGTCGGTAGTCGAGGATGTCAGGGCGAGGGCCGCTTCGAGCGCCATTCGCTGGGCGAGGTCGACGCGTTCCTCACCGGTGATCTGCCGGCCGAGTGCGGCCAAGACCGTGCGTACGGATTCTTCCGCGCGCTCACGGGTGGGGTAGATGCCGCTCGTAGCGGACGCGTTCCAGCATCTGGTCGAACGTCACGGTCGGGGTGGACCGGTCAGGTCGGAGCCGGGCGTGCACAGCGGTGAGGTGTCCTTTCTCTTCGAGGGTTCGCGTTCCGGCCGGGTGCTGCTCAGGGGGACTGGGGGCGGCCGAAGAGGAGGTCGTAACCGGGCGGGAGCTGGAGCAGGACCTCGTGGGTGAGGGCGTCGCCCGCAGCGGTGGCCACGGGGGAGAGCACGGCGTTGATATCCCACAGGGCCGTCTTCTCGGTGGCGCCTTCGATCCAGGCCGCGGTCGCGCGGACGAAACGCTCGGGCGAGAGCGGTTCCGTCGCCTGCAGGGGGTTGAGCAGGATCAGGGCGTACGCCTCGGGAAGCCGGGCCGCGAGCTCGGCCCGTACCGTGCCGACGAGGTGGGCGCCCAGGAGAGCCAGGACGACGCGGGCCACCCGGTCGGCCTCCTGGGCGGTCGCGTACTGGCCCTGCTCGCGGACCTGGGCCAGAAATGCTTCGTGTCGCATCGGCATCACGTCACCTCCGGAAATGCAGTGAGGCGTGAGGAGCGGATTGCGGGGTGCGGAGGACGGGGTTTCCGGAGGGGGTCGGTTCCCCGTCCTCCGCGGGCGGGTGGGGCCGGTTCAGCCGGAGATCTGCTTGTGCCCGTCTGTACGGCCGATGCTGACCTTCCGAGGCTTGGCACGCTCGGCGATCGGGATGCGCAGGGTCAGGACGCCCGCGTCGTAGTCGGCCTGGATGCGCTCGGTGTCCAGGGTGTCGGCCAGGACGATCTGGCGCGAGAAGACACCGAGGGGGCGCTCGGAGAGCTCCATCTGCACGGTGTCGGCCTTCGGGGCGGGCCGGCGCTCGGCCTTCACCCGGAGCATGTTCCGCTCGACGTCGATGTCGATCGCCTCAGTGCTCGCGCCGGGGAGGTCGAAGGCGATGACGTACTCGTCGCCCTCGCGGTAGGCGTCCATGGGCATGGCGGTCGGCTTCGACCAGGTCCCGGACGTACCCGACAGCTGCTGGACGATCCGGTCCATCTCGCGGAACGGGTCAGTGCGCATCAACATCGCGAAACACCTCCAGTTGGTTCAGGCAGAAACTGCCAATGCGCTTCAATGCACATCCGTTGTAACATGTCATCGAAACGATGACAAGCAAGATGTCACCCGGAGGGTGACATCCAGTTGAGAGGTGTCATGGACAAAGTCATTCGGCCGACCACTCCGGTCCCGGTCTCCGCTGCGGCGGAGGCTTTGCGGGCCATCGACCAGGCAGTGAAGAGCGTTCAGCGATCAACCGCCGGAACCCCCTCGTCCGAGGCGGCGGACACGCCCGGACCACACTCGGCTTTGGCCGCGCTCCTCATGCTGCGTGAGGTACGGGAGGAACTTGCCGGCTGGGAGAGCGGCCTGATCGAGACCGCCCGCAGCCAGGGTGCGAGCTGGGCCGAGCTCGCCGGGCCGCTCGGGGTGGCCAGCCGCCAGGCCGCCGAACGCCGCTACTTGCGCCTGCGCCCCGGCAGCGCTGGGTCCACCGGCGAGGAGCGCGTGCAGGCCACCCGCGACACCCGTGCCGCCGACCGTGCCGTCACGGCCTGGGCCCGCGACAACGCAGCGGACCTGCGCCGGCTCGCCGGCCAGATCACCGCGCTCACCGGTCTTCCGGACGGTGCCGCGGCAGCCGTCAGCGACCTGAACCGGGCCCTCGCCGACAACGACGCGGCCCACCTCGTCCTCCCCTTGACCGATACCCGGCCCCACCTGCGCGCCGAAGATTCGGCCCTCGCCGATCACATCGACACCATGACCCGGCACACCGACCGGCTCCGCCAGAACACCCACGAGCAGCGCAATGGCTGACTGGCCTGATACGGCTGCGTCGGTCGATCCCGGCTCAGGCACGGATCAGGGCCGCGCAGCAGACACTGCGCGGCCCTGATCTGGTCCTCCTCGGATCCCGCCGACATCGCAGAGGTCCGCCGTTCGGGCGCCTGCGAGCTGTACGGACAGTCGTGCCGATCGCGGTGGCCGCGCGGGCGGGGTGGGGAGGGGTACCGCTCCTAACCTGATCAACTGCCGAGCGCGATACTGACGGATGCCCCATGATGTCGGCCGCGACATGGGGGTGTTCATGGGTAGGTGGGAGATCAGGCAGACCTGGATCTTCACCGGGCGGAAGAAGTGGCCCTTCCACGTCTTCACGCGGGTCACGGACCCGGTTGCGCTGAAGGCTCTCCACGATCATCTTCATGAGGAGCACGGAGCTCTGTGGTGGCCGGATCGGTCCTGGGAAGGCATGGTTGCCGACCACTGCTCCAGGCATGCTCGCGACGGATGGGGCACGCACTCTCACCACCACATCCCGGAGACCAGCTGGGAGTGAGACGACAGCGCCCTCGCGCTATCGGCCGGCCTGTCCGGGCAGGGACGCAAGACGTCGCCGGCAGATCAGATCAGTTACATCAACGCGGACGCCGACATGGGCGAAGCCGCAGGTGGCGACGTCGATCAGATCGTGTACATCCTCGGCATCGACCCCAGGATCGGCAAGGGCGGCATGAAACCCGGCCTCGTACGGCGGCGGCTGCGAGGACGTCCGCGCCTGCGCCCGACAGCTCGGCGCAGACCAGGCCGCCGTCCTGCTGCGCGCCGCCGAGGAGATCAACGAGAGTCGCACCGTGGTTGCCCTGGGCTTCATCACCCGCGCCCTGGGCGACCGCCCCCTCAAGGGCTCCCGGGTCACCGTGTGGGGTGCCGCGTTCAAGCCCGGCACCAATGACGTCAGGGAGAGCCCGGCCCTCGCGCTCGCCCGAGCGCTCCAGCAGGCCGGCGGCCTCGTCACCGTTCACGGGCGGGGGGTGTGCGGCGGCGGCACGACTTCCATACAATCTCACTCGGTATCGTGACCCCGTGGAATCCGACACCGCAACGTTCCCGCCTCACCCGATCCGGGGTGTCCACGCCGTCTACGCGCGGCAGGCCGGCTGTCCCTCCGACTTCGCGGACGTCACTGTCGACTTCGAGCCGTGGGAGACAGGCGTCACCTTCGAGACAGCCCCTGAACTGGCTGTTGACGGCGACGACGATCCGAAGTGGCAGGCCGAGTGCCAGGCCGCTGTCGAGGCGGGAATACGCGACGAACTCACACAGTCAGCGACCGGGTTGTCTCCAGCTACAGCGGTAGTCCTACGGCGCATGCGCTTCCACCCGGTCGACTCCCACCCGCGGGCGTTCCGGCAGGCCGGCCGCCTTGCTGTCCGCAACGCTCTCGCAGCAGCCCACCGGCCACCGCAGGCGGCACCTGAACACCAGGGCTGACGGCAGGATGTCCGCATGACGACACGACCGACGATCACCCCCGTACGCGGGGACATCACCGAGCAGCCCGCCGACGTCCTGGCCAACGCCAGGACGCGGGCGCGCTTCCTGCGTTCGGCGGCCAGGACGTCGCGGTGACGGGTGTTGGCGTTGCGCCAGCGCAGGTAGGCGTGCAGGGCTCGGGTCTGCACCGGGTGGTTGGGGTGGTTCGAGTTGGCGATGGTGAACTGCCGTAGCCGTCCGAAGTGGGCCTCGATGGGATTGGTCCAGGAGACGTAGGTCGGGATGAAGCACAGTTCGACCCGGTGTTCTTTGGCCCGGTCCCGGAGGCGGGTGCTCTTGTGGGCGGACAGGTTGTCCAGGATCACGTAGATCGGGGCGCCGTCGGGGCGGGCCGCTCGGATCGACCGAAGCGCGGCCAGGGTGTTCGCGGTGCCTTTCTTGCGCGGTTGACGCCCCACAGGGTGTCGTCGCCGATCGAGTAGCAGCGGTGGAGGTACCGCACGCCGTGGGTGCGGTGGTAGGTCGCGGGGTGCCGTTCGGGTGGCCGGAGGTGGCCCAGGCTGATCCACCGGTGGGCCGAATCCCGAGCGGCCCGAACTCGTCGAATGCGAAGATCCGGTCCGGGAAGCGGTCAAGGACGTGCTCGATCCGGTCGAGCTTGGCGTCGCGCTCGGGGTCCGGGGACTCCTTCCAGGTTTTGGTGCGCTGGAAGGTGACGCCGCGGCGGGCGAGCAGGCACCGTAACGCCTCGCGACCGATGCGGGACTGAGCAGGCGGGAACGGCCTCCCGCCCAGCGAGGGTCCAAGCCAGCCAGGCCGATCTCGTTGAAGCGGTGGATCACGCCGCGGACGGTGTCCTCTTCCGCCTGCACCAACTCGGCCATGACGGGGACACGGTTTCCGCCGGCCGAGGCCAGCAGCATCATCGCTCGCCGGTAGCGCACTGAACTGGTGCTGCCCCGGCGCGCAATCTGCAGCAGCCTCTGCCCTTACCGGTCGGTCAGTCTGCGCACGCGGAGAGGCTCGGCCACTGCACCTCCACCGGACGGAATCGGGCATCACCGCACCTCCAACCGCCCCAACCACCAACCCGGCGAACCGATGTGGTCACAGCACTAGATGCGCAGCATGAGGCGACGCACAAGCTTGGCGAGGCCTGAGATCCGGCCTACGCGGCCTCAGACGACGTGGCCGCCGCCATCGCCGAACTCGCCGAAGAGGACCGGGTCCTCGGCGCCGACCACCGCGACACTCTCAACGCGCGGCACGCGGCCGCCCGCTTCCGCGGTGCGGCGGAGAATCGGCCGTAGATCTCCTGGCAGAAGTTGGCGCCAGCACTCGAGGTCGTCGTCACAGTTTATCGGCGTACGGGTGTCTCAGCTAGGACTCCTGGGCCACCCTTGCGGGGCACCGCAAGCTCCCTGGAGGTGAGGAGCCGTTGCCCTCGTGCGTCGGTCCCCGGGGACGGTGCTCGTCTCCGGGGACCGCACGCGTCACCGCCGTGCGAGCACCTGCACCACCACCAAGGTGAGGCAGGAAGCACCGACGTGCGTGGCGGTCGACCTGACGGCCCGGACGGCCCGGACGGCCCGGACGGCCCGGACGGCGCGGCGGGCGGTGCGCTTCGGCGCGGTGACTCGGGCTCGGCCGATGCTCAGATCGACGTAGGGTCGGCGCTCGATCTCCTTCTCCCGGCGGTGGGAGGTCTTCTTGGTGGGCATGGACTTTCTCCTGTCCGTTCGCTGACGGACAGGACTGTGCGGGGTGCGAGGGTTAGCGGCGCAACCCCCCTCGGGCCTCGAAGAGCCCCTTCATGCCAGGCCCTACTGATCCCGCAGATCCGTCTGCGGGGTACAGATCTCACACATCACGATGTACGTCTCATGTGTCACCACAAGCCGCGCCTGCGCTCGGTCCAGCAGAATCCCGTCCCTGGCCTTGTATGTGGCGCAGCCACCGCGGTGCAGCACCGGCGGCGCCTCACCGCGCTTCGGCTGGATCTTCCACCCCTGATCCGCGCGCGCCTGCTCCGCACGGTGCCGGTTCTGTTCCTCCTGGGCCGCCAGCTCCCGGATAGCCGTGTCCGTCCGCTGCAGCTGATACGCCAGGTACTCGCGGGTGATCCGGAGCTTGTCCAGGCGAGATATCTGGGACGGGTCGGGCATGGCTATGCCTCTGGCGTCGCGGAGATCCTGCGGGCGGCAGGAACTCGCCGACGGCCGTCAGCATCTCTACGAGGCCGAGATGAAAGAAGGGCGCAGTACTCGCGGCCACCCGGACCACAGGGCACAGCCCTGAATGCTGCGTGTGCGTCGTCGGCGTAACCTGTAAGTCGGTGGTCCCTGAGGCGGCGGGGCGGTTCGTCCTTGTGTGCCGAGCACAGTCCGCTCCGTAAGCGCTGCCCACTCGTGGTTTCTCAGAATTCTGCGCCGGAAGTCATCCGACTGGGCTACATCGCGCGAAGACATTGATGTGACGGGCAGCAGCATATGCCGCCACTCCTCCCACCAGTAAAAGGTGAAGGTCATGATCATCAACCATTTCAGGGGTGCCGCTCTCACCGGAGCCGGTGCGCTTCTCGCCCCCCTAGCCCTCTTCGCCGTGGCCCCCGCAGCGAACGCGGGCCCTGTGGCGGAGCCGTTCGGGCCGGCGTGTGCGTCCCTGCCGGCCAGTGGCGAAGGCAGCGCCGCCGGCATGGCAGACGACCCGGTCGCCACCGCTGCGTCGAACAACCCCGAACTGTCCACCCTCGTCACCGCCGTAAAGAAGGCCGGCCTGGTGGACACGCTGAACAACGGCGAGAACATCACCGTGTTCGCGCCCACGAACGCTGCCTTCGAGAAGATCCCGAAGGCAGACCTCGACAAGATCCTCAATGACAAGGAGAAGCTGACCGACCTGCTCACTTACCACGTTGTCGGCGAGAAGGTGACCATCGACGAGCTGCCCGACGGTTCGTTCAAGACCCTTCAGGGCGGCACGTTGACGACGTCCGGGTCCGGGGACTCGTTCAAGGTGAACGACTCGGCGGCGATCGTCTGCGGTGACGTCGAGACGGAGAACGCGACCGTTCAGCTCATCGACACCGTGCTGATGCCCGCGTCCTGACAGGGCTCCGGCACTACAGGGCTCCGGCCCGCCCCGCGTTGAAAGGTGTCAGAGCGCGTAGCGGATCGGCAGCCAAGGAGCGTGGGTGTGCACCAGGCGGCGTACGGTCTCCACCGCGGCCGTCCTGGTGCTGTTGCGGTACCGCACGATCCAGCTGCCGTTCTCCGAGCGTCCGTTGGTCTCCACGGGCGGAGCACGACGGTCGAAATAGAGCCCGATGGTGCTGCCTGGCGGGCCTCTACTGGAACGAGCGGTCGGCGGACGTTCCATGTCGCTCACGGCACTGGTAAGGCGAACGAAGAGAGCGATCAACAAAGCCCTTCCAGAACAGGTCACCAGCCCTACCCCGCTTCGGAGAGCAGAGGGAAGCTGACCGGCGGGTTCCCTCCCTTCAGCTCAGGTTGCATCGTGATCGGAACCTGGAGCTCAGCTGCGGCAGCTTGCACGACGCTTCGAGCTCGACTCGCACGTCCCAGCGCCTCCCGAGCGGGTGTCGAACCACTTCGTCGTCACCCTGGAGAGAGTCCACCGCCTCACAGAAGGTGGCGAACTCGTGGGACACCTGGGTCGCCTGTTCGTAGGCCTCAGCCGCGACATAGTCCAGCTTCTACCCGTGTGGGTACGCCCAGTCCGCATCCCTCCAGTGGTGCATCTTGGCCGGGCGGTCGCCGACACCGCCCGGCCGGGGACAGACCCTGTCCGGTCGGTAACGCGGCTGATCCGAGCACCGGTCCGATCCTGGAGGTCGGGAAACGGGAGCCGCTGGCCGGGGGGGGGTCTGGCGCGCCAGGCTTGGTGACTGTCTGCCCTGCGCCTAACGCGTACCCGGTGCCCGGTGGAGCTGTTGCCAGACACCCCGCTCGGACGCTGTCTATCGACAAACGACCCGAAACGACTCTCGCCCGGTGGTGCTGGGCGCAACGACGAGGACCAGGAGGGTGGCGGGCACGTGCCAGGCGGCGCAATCAGCACGCTCAGCGCGCTTTCGGGCGTTATTACTGTTTTACCCCTGTCCGTCCAGTGCTGAGCCTCTCGGGAGCCGATTCATGAGCGAGAAGAAGAACCCTCTGAAGGCGGCTGCCAATGCCGT
Organism: Streptomyces sp. NBC_00887; assembly: GCF_045207585.1. NCBI lineage: Bacteria > Bacillati > Actinomycetota > Actinomycetes > Kitasatosporales > Streptomycetaceae > Streptomyces > Streptomyces sp. NBC_00887. The sequence goes on along the minus strand of NZ_CP108788.1, from coordinate 343,948 downwards.
GCTGGGCAGTGACGGCGCCGAGGACGGCATCCCGGGGAAACCGGCCGTCGACCCGCCCTCGGCAGAGGAGCCCACAACACCGCGAGAGCCCTTGCCGGCCAAGCACGACCAGAGCGGTCCGGAGACGGTGAGTCCCACGGGACAGCCCACGGGCGCGGACCGCGCCCGGATGGCGCAGAGCGGTGCCTACCTGACCACAGCGCAGGGCGCACGCCTGTACGACACCGACCACTCGCTGAAAGCAGGCCCCCGCGGCCCGGTGCTCCTCCAGGACCACCACCTGCGGGAGAAGATCACCCACTTCGACCACGAGCGCATTCCCGAGCGGGTCGTCCACGCCCGGGGAGCCGCCGCCCACGGCGTCTTCCGCGGTTACGGCACCGCGGCGCGTATCTCGAAGGCTGCGTTCCTGGCGAAGGACGTACAGACTCCGGTCTTCGTCCGGTTCTCCACAGTCCTGGGCTCACGCGGATCGGCCGACACCGTGCGTGACACCCGGGGCTTCGCCACGAAGTTCTACACGGAGGAGGGCGTCTTCGACCTCGTCGGCAACAACATCCCCGTCTTCTTCATCCAGGACGCCATCAAGTTCCCCGACGTCATCCACGCCGGAAAGCCCCACCCCGACCGCGAAATCCCCCAGGCACAAAGCGCGCACGACACATTCTGGGACTTCGTCACCCTGCACACCGAGGCGACCCACCACACGCTGTGGAACATGTCCGACCGGGGCATCCCGCGTTCCTACCGGATGATGGAGGGCTTCGGCGTCCACACCTTCCGGCTCGTCGACGGCGAAGGCACCTCCACCCTGGTGAAGTTCCACTGGAAGCCAAGGCTGGGCGTCCACTCCCTGGTGTGGGAGGAAGCGCAGATCGCGGCCGGTGTCGACCCCGACTTCCACCGCCGTGACCTGGCCGACGCCATCGAGGCCGGTGCATTCCCCGAGTGGGAACTGGGTATCCAGACCTTCCCCGACAACCCGGAACAGACCTTCGAGGGCATCGACCTGCTCGACCCCACAAAGATCGTCCCCGAGGAGCTCGCCCCCGTTCAGCCGGTCGGTCTGATGACCCTGAACGCCAACCCGTCGAACTTCTTCGCCGAGACGGAACAGGTTGCCTTCCACCTGGGCAACCTCGTCCCCGGCATCGACGTCACCAACGACCCGCTGCTCCAGGGCCGGCTCTTCTCGTACCTCGACACCCAACTCACCCGGCTCGGCGGCCCCAACTTCCCACAGCTGCCGATCAACCGCACCCACGCACCCGTCAACGACATGCTGCGCGACGGAATGCACCAGACTGCAGTACACCGGGGCGTGGCACCCTACAGGCCCAACTCCCTTGACGGAGGATGCCCGTTCCAAGCGGGCGCGGACACCGGCGCCTTCATCGAAGTACCCGCCGAGGTAGCGGAAAGTCGGAAGGTGCGCGAAGCCCCGGCTTCGTTCGACGACCATTTCAGCCAGGCCCGACAGTTCTGGCTCAGCATGAAGCCGGTGGAGCGCGAGCACATCGTCACCGCATACACCTTCGAGCTGGGCAAGTGCTACGAACAAGTCATCAAGGAACGTGCGCTCGGGGTGCTGGCGAGAATCGATGCCCAGCTCTGCGAGGAGGTCGCAGCAGGACTCGGCCTGCCCGCCCCCGCAGCCGAAAAGGCGCTGCCCGAACCGGCCCCGAGCCCCGCACTTTCGCAAGTGGGCGCGGTGTGGCCGCTCGACGGGCGGATCATCGGCATCGTCGCCGACGCCAACGCCGACCTGGACGGCGTCCGGACCGTCCGCCAGGCAGTGCTCGATGCCGGTATGGTCCCGCTGGTCATCGCCCCGGCCGGCGGCCGGCTCGCTACGGATGGCAACCCCATCACGGTCCAGCGCACCTTCGCGACCGCCCGCTCCATCGAGTTCGACGTCGTCCTGCTCGCCGGAGCGCCGGGCCCCGGCGGTGATGCCGCCGGGGCGAGGGACGCCAAGGCGGACAACACCCGAACCGCGTCGGCGGTCGCCACCGACCCGCGGGCCCTGCTCCTGGTGAACGAAGCATTTCGCCACGGCAAGGCGATCGGCGCATGGGCCGGCGGCGAAAGCATCCTCGCGCAGGCCGGTGTCCCCGTAGACGCACCGGGCGTGGTGAGCGAGGAGAACGGCATCGCTGTCCTGGAGAAGATCACCACGCTGCTGGGCACCCACCGCGTCTGGGCGCGATTCGCCCCGCAGGCCTGACACTCTGACCTACGCATGCCGCTGCAGGCCAGACAGCGAGCCTGTAGCGGCAACCCCACCGAGAACAGACCCCACCTGTCCGTCCCGGCGGTCCGTGCTGAGAGCGCCACAGCCGCGCTGCTGCGCCTCCTTCACGTACGCACTGTCTGGGATCACTGCAACAACATCGACTCGCGCCGTTTGCCGAGCGAGCAGGTCCGATCCACCGTCGGCTCCACGAACCCGCTTCACCGGTACGGCAGGTCTGGGCCGGCGAGAACTGTGGCGGCGCTGAACGCGGGTGTCGGCCGGGCAAGGGCGTTTCTCGAAACTGATCTGGCCGACGAACTGGAGTTGCTTGATCTGAACGTCCGTTTCACCATGCCCGGGCCGACCGAGATGGACTTCTTCCACCGCGCGGGCATGGACGACACCAAAGTCGGCCGGCAGTCCAATGACGATCCAGCTTTGGTGGCCGAGCAGGGCCTGGACGTGTTCTTCGCCGGCAAGAACAAGATTGTCGCAGGGTCGGTCAAGACCGAGGGCCAGGGACGGGCCTCGGTCAAGACCGAGGCCCAGGGACTGGCCCACAAGGTCCTTCCCGATGCGGCCAAGGCCGAGGCGCACCGGGAGATGGCGGAACCGGGCTCGGGCGAACGCGACGGCACCGAATAGAGGAAGGCAGCATGAAAGCTCTGACGTGGCACGGTAAGCGCGACGTACGGATCGACACCGTTCCGGACCCCGAGATCCAGGATCCGACCGACGTGATCATCAAGGTCACGACGACCGGGCTGTGCGGATCCGACCTGCACCTGTACGAGTTGTTCGGCCCCTTTCTCGGGGCCGGAGACATCCTCGGCCACGAGCCGATGGGCATCGTCGAAGAAGTCGGCGCGGAGGTCACCAATCTGCGCCCCGGCGACCGGGTCGTCGTCCCGTTCAACATCTCGTGCGGATCCTGCTTCATGTGCCATCAAGGCCTGCAGTCCCAGTGCGAGACCACCCAGGTGCGTGAACACGGCAACGGGGCAGCCCTCTTCGGCTACACCAAGCTCTACGGACAGGTTCCCGGCGGGCAGGCGGAATACCTGCGTGTGCCATTCGGGAACACCCTTCCCATCGCCGTGCCTCCCGGCCCTGCGGACGACCGATTCATCTACCTGTCGGATGTCCTGCCGACGGCCTGGCAGGCCGTTGATTACGCGGCGGTGCCGTCCGGCGGCACCGTCGCTGTGCTCGGGCTGGGACCGATCGGGGACATGTGCACCCGCATCGCCGCCCACCGAGGTGCCGGCCAGGTGATCGGGATCGACCTCGTTCCCGAACGGCTGCAGCGGGCACGAGCACACGGTGTCCACACCCTCGACCTGAACGAGCACGGCAAAAACATCGGCGAGGCCGTCCGCGACCTGACACAGGGCCGCGGCCCCGACGCCGTCATCGATGCTGTCGGCATGGAAGCCCACGGCGCCCCCATCGTCAAGGGCATGCAGAACATGACCACACTCCTGCCTGATGCACTGGCCGCCAAGCTGATGCAAAGCGTCGGCGTGGACCGACTTTCCGCCCTGTACCTGGCCATCGACCTCGTCCGGCGCGGCGGCACGATCTCGCTCTCCGGCGTCTACGGAGGCATGACCGACCCCATGCCGCTGCTGACCATGTTCGACAAGCAGGTGCAACTGCGTATGGGTCAGGCAAACGTATGGCGCTGGGTCGACGACCTCCTGCCGCTGCTCACCGACGCGGACCCGCTGGGCGTCGACGACTTCGCCACACACCGCATGCCCCTGGCCCAGGCGCCGGAGGCGTACAGCATGTTCCAGAAGAAGCAGGATGGCGCGGTCAAGATCCTCTTCACACCCTGAATCGCCGCAGGATCACGCCCGAGGAGCGACTGTCTGAAGGTCGACAGCGACCGGCGTGCGCGATCGGTCAGACCACGCACCCGGAGAACGCAACGCACCTCACGGCTTGCAGTGGTGAGCCGTCCTCGGTCGGGCCGACGCTTCGGCTTCGAGGGAACAAGGTCCGTACAGAGGAGTGACATATGAGTACAGGCCCCGCTCCGCGCATCGTGGTCACCGGTGCGACCGGCAACGTGGGAACAAGCGTCATCCGAGTTCTGTCACGCGACCCGGGGGTGGGATCGGTCCTCGGCCTGGCCCGGCGCCGCCCACAGATCACGTTGCCCGGCGTGGAGTGGGACACGGTGGACCTCTCCAGCCCGGCCAGTGCCGGCACACTCAAGGCCCAGTTCGCAGGTGCAGATGCCGTCATTCACCTGGCGTGGCGGTTCCAGCCGACCCACGACCCAGTCGTGACGTGGCAGAGCAACGTCGCGGGGTCGCTACGGGTCTTCGACGCGGTGCGTGATGCGGGAGTCCCAGCCCTCGTGCCCGCCTCAAGCGTGGGGGCGTACTCTCCCGGCCCGAAGGAGGAGCCTGGTGTCGACGAGGATTGGCCGACCCATGGATGGCCCGACGCCGCATACTGCCGGGAAAAGGCATATTTGGAGCGGGTACTCGATACCTTTGAACTGCGTCATCCCCAGATCCGTATCGTGCGCATGAGGCCCGGCTTCCTGTTCAAGGAGCAAGCGGCCAGCGAACAGCGTCGTATCTTCGCGGGCCGCTATGTCCCCGGCACACTGCTTCGGCCCGACCTTCTGCCCTTCGTGCCGGACCTCGACGGCCTACGCTTCCAGGTCCTCCATACGGACGACGCCGCCGAGGCTTACCGCCTAGCCGCACTCCACCACGTTCGGGGCGCCTTCAATCTGGCCGCCGACTCAGTGACCGACGTCCGTGCCCTCGGTGAACTCCTCGACGCCCACGTAGTCCCGCTGCCCCGGGCACTGGTGCGCGGCGCCCTGGCCGCCGCTTGGCAAGCACGTGCCGTCCCTGCCTCCCCGCATCTGTTCGACGCCGTCCTGCGGCTGCCGGTGATGAACTGCGGCCGTGCACACGACGAACTGGGCTGGGCACCGGTTCACTCAGCCGACCAAGCGCTGCGCGCTTTCCTGCACGGCGTACGCCACGGCAAAGGCGAGGACACCGCTCCGCTGGCGGGAAGGAGCTTCGGCTGAACGAACCAGCGTCGGCCGCAGAGAGGTTCCCCCCGGCAGGCAACCGGGGGAACGAGCACGGACGAGTTCCTCCCCTTCGTTCACGCACTCATGAAAGTCACGCGCGAATCCAGCGAAGGGCTCAGGCTGCTGCATGCTGGGACAGCGATGTACATCTTCGTGGTGGTCTACCCGGGCGGACGGACGACGCCGCCTGCGGCACATGCGAGAGCGCGCCTTACGGCGACTGTCTGGGAGGCGTGATGGTGCGGACCGTTGGTGTCGAGGAGGAGCTGTTGCTCGTCGACGAGCACAGTGGTGAGCCCCGGGCGCTGTCAACGGCGGTGCTGGCACTTGCGGAAGTCCGCGCGGAGGGAGATTCGGCCTTCGAGTCGGAGCTGCACCTTCAGCAGATGGAATTCGCCACCCAACCGTGCAGCGCGATGGCTGAACTGGCGGAGGAGATCCTGCGCTGGAGGGCCGAGGCGGCGGAGAGCGCCGCGCAGGCCGGGGCAGCGGTGGCGGCTTTGGCGACGGCCCCTCTTCCCGTCAACCCCCCGATCGGGGAGGGAGAGCGGTATCGGTGGCTGGCCGAGCGGTTCGGTCTGACCACCCAGGAACAGCTGACCTGCGGATGCCACGTACATGTCGCGGTCGACTCGGACGAGGAAGGCGTCGGGGTGCTCGACCGGATGCGTCCCTGGTTGCCCGTTCTTCTGGCGCTCAGCTCCAATTCGCCCTTTTGGCAGGGGCAGGACACCGAGTACTCCAGCTATCGCAGCAGAGTCTGGGGTCGATGGCCCTCGGCCGGGCCGGTGGAAGTCTTCGGCTCCGCAGACCGTTACCACGAACAGGTTCAGGCGCTGGTCGACACAGGGGTCCTGCGCGACCAAGGAATGATCTACTTCGATGCCCGGCTCTCCCACCGGTATCCGACAGTCGAGGTGAGAGTGGCGGATGTCTGTCTGGACCCGGGCGACACCGTGCTTCTTGCGACGTTGGTACGCGGCCTCGTCGAAACGGCGGCCCGCGAATGGCATGCCGGCGGCCCACCGGATCCGAGCGGGGTGAGTGTCCTTCGCATGGCCACCTGGCAGGCCGGACGGTCAGGGCTGGAGGGCCGGTTGCTGCATCCCCGCACCATGCGCCCCGAGCCTGCGGCGGATGTCATCGGTGCCCTGCTCAGTCACGTCCAAGCGGCCCTGGAGGAGACCGACGACTTCAGCTCGGTCGAGAAGGCGCTCAAGAACCTCATGGAGCGTGGAACCGGGGCGCGGACGCAACGCGACGCGCTCGCGCGCACCGGCAGCCTGCGCGCCGTGGTAACCGAGTGTGTCTCCAGGACCCAGGGCTGAAATCGGTCCCCGGCCAGGGCCCACCCGCAGACGGTCGCCCACGATGAAGCCGGACCTGTATCGGCCGGAAGGGAGCCGGCGCGAGCGGACAACGTCGACGCACTACACGGGCACTGCACCATCATGCCGCCGACACGACGTCAGTGGCGAGCATGCAGCGCCCGACGGCAGCACCGTATGACAGGTTGGCGTAGTGCGACGCCCCGCCCGCACGCGGATATCCGGTGACCAGTTCCACGTAAGAGGTGACTGTCGCCAGCCGGACATAACGCGACTGGCTGTGGAGCCCAACGGCACGCCGAATTCGGCGGCGACCTGTCCCACCAGGGCCTGCACGCCCGTGCCAAGGACGTCCCCAAGGATGAAGAGTGGGAGCAGAGGAGTGGTCAGGGCCTTCTCGAGGGGTGGAGGGGTATGTGATGTGGGTTACCCGCAGGGTGCCCGGCAGGCGGCGGATCGTCCGAATGTTTGCTTTAGTGAATCCTGTGCGCACCAAGTGGTCTGGTGGCAGCCCGGGCCGTGCCTGAAGAGCACGGCTGGGCGGTAGGGCGGACTCGGAACGGCGAGAACGGGAGGTATCGATGCCGGACGCGGTGGTTATCGGTGCGGGGCCCAATGGCCTTGTGGCGGCGAATCTCCTTGCCGCTGCAGGATGGAGTGTGGAGGTGCTGGAGGAACAGCCGGAGCCCGGCGGCGCGGTCCGCAGCGATCGAGGCGTCCACCCGGACTACGTGAGCGACCTCTTCAGTGCCTTCTACCCACTGGCCGCCGCATCCCCTGTTCTCGCAGGACTCGACCTGCAAGATGAAGGGCTCAATTGGAGTTGCGCCCCGCGCGTCCTGGCACACCCGCTGCCGGACGGCCGCTGCGCGGTTCTCGAACGCGGAGTCGAGGACACAGCGGATGGGCTGGACATGTTCGCCGCGGGCGACGGGCCCGCCTGGCTCGACCTGTACGGCACGTGGAATCGCCTGGGTCCAGACATCCTGCGTGCCCTGTTCACCCCTTTCCCGCCGGTGCGCTCCGGCGTTCGCCTAGCGGCCAGGCTTCGGGCGGCCGGCGGGCTTCGACTGGCGAGGATGTTGTTGCTGCCCGTGCGATGTCTGGGGGAGGAGCAGTTCCGCGGAGAGGCAGCCAGGCTCCTGCTCGCGGGCAACGCGCTGCACGCGGACCTCGGCCCCGAAGCTGCAGGCAGCGGGGGCTTCGGGTGGCTGATGTCCATGCTCGGACAGACTTACGGTTTTCCGGTGCCGGTCGGGGGCGCCGGGGCGCTCACAGCGGCTCTGGTGCGGAGGCTGGAGCGGCACGGCGGCGTGGTCCGGTGCGGGGAGCGTGTCGACGAGATCGTCGTGCGCGGCGGACGTGCTGTTGGCGTACGCACCGCAGGGGGCGAGTCCGTACCGGCATCCCGCGCCGTCCTTGCCGACGTGTCCGCACCGGCGCTGTACGGCGAGCTGGTCGGCGCGCAGCACCTTCCCGACCGGCTGCTCAAGGACCTGCGCGCATTCCAGTGGGACTTCGCGACGTTCAAGATCGACTGGGCGCTGACCGCCCCGGTGCCCTGGACCGCTGGTGAGGCTGCCTCGGCGGGCACGGTCCACCTGGCCGACGGGGTCGACGGTCTCACCCGCTTCGCGGCGCAGATCGCCACGGGCCGAGTGCCTGACCGCCCCTTCCTCCTCTTCGGGCAGATGACCACAGCCGACTCCACTCGCTCACCCGCCGGCACCGAATCGGCTTGGGCCTATACGCACGTCCCGCAGCGGATCAAGGGTGACGCGGGTGAGGACGACCTGACGGGGCGATGGGACCGGCGCGAGCAGGAAGCCATGGCCGACCGCATGGAGAACGAAGTCGAACGCTGGGCCCCAGGATTCCGTTCCCGTGTCATCTCCCGCCGCGTTCTCGCACCGCCCACCATCGAGTCCATGAACGCCAATCTGCACGGCGGCGCGATCAACGGCGGAACCGCAGCAGCCCACCAACAACTTCTGTTTCGGCCGGTCCCGGGCACCGGGCGGCCCGAAACACCAGTGAAGGGCCTCTACCTCGCCTCAGCCTCCGCGCACCCCGGCGGCGGAGTCCACGGTGCCCCTGGTGCCAACGCCGCGCGGGCCGCGCTGCGCGGGGCGCGCGGTATCCGCCTGCACGTGTCGGGCACGCCGTGGGCGGACCGCACAGGGCGCAGCACCGGATGATCGACAGTCCCGGGGCGCGGCTTCCCGTCGCCCAGTCGGGGCACCGACAACGGGGCGTTGTGGCCGGCACTCTGTTCATGCCGAGGGGGACTTGCTCGCCGATGTGGGGCTGTCACATGAGCGGCCGGCCTGGGTGTCAGGCCCGCGTTCGTTCGGTTGCCTCTGCTGCACGTCCACCGGCCCCCAAGAGCCCGGTGCCTGCGAATTGTGAACGTGTCAGCTCCCGGCGGGCCAGCCGCGAGACCAGCCCGGGCAGACCGGCGCGCACCGCCTGGACGCTCCGGAGCCACCCGGGCACGTAGACGGAAGGTGCCCGCCGTTCGACTGCGTTGACCACGAGACGGGCCACGTACTCCGGGGGATAGGTCTTGCGGGCCGGTGGAGGCATGTGGGCCCGGAGCTCCCGCAGCACGGCGTGCTGGTCGGCGTCGCGGATCATGTCGGTGTCGATCCAGTTCAGATAAGCGATTCCCACGCCGACCCCACGGGGGGCCAGTTCGGCGCGCAGGGAATGCGAGAAGGACTCCACGCCTGCTTTGGAAGCGCAGTACGCGCTCATCATCGGCGCGGCGCCGATGGATGCGAGGGAGGCGATCTGAAGGTAGTGACCGCGGGTGCTGAGCAGTTGGGGCAGGAACGTCCGTGCGGTGATCGCGCTGCCTACGAGGTTGACCTCGATCACGCGCCGCCAGCTGTCCGGGTCGGATTCGGCAAACGGACCTCCCTCTGCCACACCGGCGTTGGCGATGACGACCGAAACCGGGCCCAGTTGACGGACCACCTCCTCGGCCGTGCGGGCCATCGCCTCGTCGTCAGTGACGTCTACATGCCAGTGCTGGGACGCGGTCGGAAGTTCGTCGGCCGTCCGGGCGAGAGCGTCCTCCTCCAGGCCGAGCAGAGCCACGCGGACGCCCCTCTCGGCCAGCTCTCGGGCGACGGCCTCTCCGAGGCCGCGTGCGGCGCCGGTCACCACGGCTGTACGTCCGCTCAGGATGTGCTTCCGATCAGTCACGAGAGCTCCTGCGAGTGTGTGGCGGTGGTGGGTGATCAGGCGCGAACAGAGGCCGATGAGGGCGGCCCGGAGAGAACGAGCGACGAAATGACCCGTCGGAACAGCACCGTCTGACGGCGCTGCCCGCCGAGTGGGGTGAGAACGTCTCCCGATCGCGAGCACTACAGCGCGACCGTGTCGCCGCGGTGATGGTCGCTCGCATGCTGCGCTCCATCATGAGCAGTGCGGCTTCGGCAAGGTCACTGTGGGTGTGGGCTCACGGACAAGTTCGCCTCTCGGCCCGGCCTGAGCAGTCTCGATGATTTCGCCGTGGTGACAGCGCCATTCGGCGTCATTGTCATTTCCGTGAATGACGGGCACGCCTTCGGCGTGCGCTGTCGCCAGAAGCTGGACGATGTGAGGTAACGCCTTGCGTATGGACGGAAACAAGAAACTCGGCTTCGGGGTGCTCATACGTGTTGATCACGTCGATCAGGATGAGAGCGTTTCCCCACCGCTTCATGATCTCACCGATTGGATAGCGCGCATGTTGTCGGCCCGGTGAGTTCCTGCGGACGCTTCGAAGGTGAGGACCCACGGCCGGCGAAGGAAAGGGATAGCGACCGGGGTGCGACGGCAACTGGGTCCGTGATCGGGCCGCTGTATGGGCCGGGCCTGGGAGACATATCGCGTGCTGCAGCCGGAGAGGCCGGCCTCCCGCTCGCGGCAGTCGAGCCAAGCCCTGCTCTGTCCCAGCTCAAGGAGTGGCCGGGGGACGGCCGGACTCTCGGCCTTGTCACCGACGGTGCAGACGACCTGGACGGCGTACGCGAAGTACGTCAGGCAGTCCTCGACGCAGGGATGACTCCGCTGGCGGTCTGGTGATGCATCCGCCCGGGCCGGGCGGCGCCGGACCACAGCGTGCGGCCTGGTGGTCGCATGGGACGCCGAATACGAGGTGTTCCAGGAGCGCAAGACGTCTGGAGCTGTATTCATCCAGGAAAACGGCTGTGGCTTCTCGACCCTGCTCGTCGTCACGGCTCCGCACCACGGCTCACTGTGGTTCGACGGCCGGGCCACCTGCGACCAGATCCTGCCTTCGAATCTGGACGATCAGCCCGTGTCTTTACGGACTGGCGCGCGCGAAGGTCCATATACCTGGTCGGCCGGTGAACGCTGCCGGGCCGACTTCCCCCGAGGGCGGTGTCGACAGCCCGGTAGCAGAACTCCCGAACCCGCCCATCGATCAGGACTCTCGTCCAGGCCAATCGTGGGGCAGGTCGTAAGCAGCGATTTTCCCTGGTTCGTTCGATGAGGTGGCCGCGTTCGAAGTCGGCGCCGGCTCGGACGAGGGCGACGAGGGGGGGGTCACGGACCGCCGCGTCGGGCCAGCACGGTCAAGGCCGTCGCGTCACCGAACCGCCGGTGCGCCGGAGGGCGACAGCCCGTTTGCATGCGCCTGCTCGGGAGAAGGCGAACTCAGTCGGAGCGCGGATCGGACGGTCCGGCGTCGCCCATGGCCCTGCGGTCCTCGTCGGTCCACTTGCGGGTGTCCCGCGGGGCTACGTACGGCTCCTTCAGGTGTGGATGACCGCCGATGATGGCCCGCTCCCTGGCCATTTCCGCATCGAATTCGAGGCCGAGCAGAATCGCCAGGTTCGTGATCCACAGCCAGACCAGAAAGATGATCACGCCTGCCAGGGCGCCGTAGGTCTTGTTGTACGAGCTGAAGTTGGCGACGTAGAAGGCGAAGGCGGCCGACGCAACCATCCAGATCAGGAGCGCCAGCAGGCTGCCCAGCGACACGAACTTGAAGCCTCGCCCCTTGGCGTTCGGTGCCGCCCAGTACAGGATCGCCAGCATGAGGGTCACCAGCACCACCAGGACTGGCCACTTCGCGATCGCCCAGACGGTCATGGCCGTATCGCCGACCCCCAGCGCGGTGCCGAGCCGACGGGCGAGATCGCCTGAGAGAACGACGATCAGCGCGCTGACGCAGGCCAACACCATGAGCACCAGAGTCAGACCTACGCGGACCGGAAGCACCTTCCAGACAGGACGGCCCTCGGGCAGGTCGTACACCGCGTTGGAGGTCCGGATGAACGCCGCCACGTAGCCGGACGCCGACCACAGGGCAACCGCCAGACCCACGATCGCCACCACCCAGCCGGTCCCACTGCTGGACTGCAGTTGGGTCACGGCGTCTTCGAAGACGTCACGTGCCGCTCCCGGGGCCAGCTTCTTGATGTTGTCCAGAACGGTCTGTGTCGTCGACTTGCCCGCGATGCCGAGTAGTGAGACGAGGACCAGCAAGGCGGGGAACAGGGCCAGAATTCCGTAATAGGTCAGGGCAGCTGCCCGGTCGGGGAGTTCATCCCGTTTGAACTCCTTCAGCGTGCGCCTCAGCACCGCCCCCCAAGAAGCCTTGCCAACCTTCGTGGGCGTGTCGGGCGCGTTTCGCTCCACCTGCGGGTCCGGTCCAGCACCCGACCGTTCCCCGCGCGGACCTGCGCTGTCCTCACTGCGCTGTTCACTCGGCATATGGAGCACACAACCTCAGTCGCACCAGCTACGCGACTTTCCAGCCGGTTTATGCGTCTCAATGGATGACCGCCCACTGACCAAGCGGCCGCATCACCACTGCAGAATGAAATGCCGCCACCTGCCAGCGCACTCTTTCGTGTGGGCCGCCGACGAAGTCGGTGGCCCATTTCGTTGCCGATGACCGTGGTTGGGCAGGCCGTGGGCCCGAGCGTCGTGTCGGGTGAACGCCGGGTTCCACTACTCCGGGATGGAACGTTCCCTCGAAGGGATGGGTGGATCTGCTGGTCAGCCCGGGTTCGGGAGCACGTCGAGAGGCTCGATAGCGTCCGCAATGACGTCGGTCCAGGGCCAATGGCGTGCGAATCTCAGGTGCCGGAGGCGGGCAGTTGTGACGAGTTGGGCGGCGGCGGAGGAGAGGCGGTGCCGCAGTCGGCGGGGCTCCCACCTGCGGGTTTCACCGGTCGGAGCGAGCATGGGCATCCAGGCCAGCAGGTCCAGGGCGATCTGGACGATCTCCAGCCAGATCTGGTTCTGCGCGGTGTCGTGCAGGGGCAGGTTGCGCAGTCCGGTGGCGCGGGCGGCCCGGATGCGGCCCTCGGCGCGTGCCCGCTGGCGGTGTCGCAGTTCGATTGCGGCGATCGGGGCGTTGGTGGCGAACGCGGTGAGCCGCAGTCCGTCGGCGTCGGTGAATCGCAACTGGGCGCCAGGGTGCGGGCGTTCTTTGCGGACGATCAGCCGCATTCCCTTCGGCCAGCCCTTCATTACGTCACCGTCGAGCTCTGCGACCCACGCGCCGTCACGGATGTCCCCGTCCGACCGCCCAACTCGCCCTGGCGCAGCTACCGAAGACATACGGGCGTGGACGCCGCACGCTGATCCGCACCGACTCCGCCGGCGGCACCCACGAGTTCGGTGATGTGGGCGGTGGGGGTTTCGCTGCCCGCGTTCCCGGGCCGCAGCAGGGCGGCCACCGGCTCTCCGGTGCCGCCGCGTCCGTGGTCGACGAAGCCCATCAGTGGGCGGTGTCCGTAGGTCTTCTTCCAGGTCGCGGTGGCGTCATGCTTCCCGGAGTGGGCCAGTACCAGCACTCCGTCCAGGTCCACGATCACCTGACCGGTGGTGTCCGGCGAGGAGGCTCCAGCCAACTTCCAGACACGCTCGCGCTTCGGCCCGAGCTGACCGGATCGCGGTTCAGGGCCTTCGGGCCGGCCGCGCCCAGGGTGTCGATGAGGCGGGAGACGGTCGGGTCGGAGGCAACCAGGCCGAACACGGCTGACTCGGCCCGCAGCATCCCCATGTCGGCCAGACAGTCCCCGCCCAGCGCGACCGCGAGAGCCACGTCCAGCAGAATCTTGCCCGGATCGTGCGCCGCCCGAGCCTTCCCCACGGTGCCAGCACCGCTGATATCGCGGTGTCCAAGCCGACCTTGCGGACGGTCTCGACCAGCAGCACGCCCCCGGCCCGGGAGACCACCGCCCGGCCGCAGCCCTCGATGCGGACACGCGGGTACGACCCCATAGGCTTCTCCACCTGAGAAGTGCTTCTTTCCACGGCACGATCTGGACCCTCGACAAGTCTTATCGTTGCAGGTCAGGAGCACTTCTCGCTTTCTCGATCATGCTTCGGACAGGCCGCCTCGTGAAAGTCCGGGGCCTAGAGTTCCGTCATTTCGATCACTTCGCACCGATCCGGTACACAACTTGGGAGGGCACCTCTCGAGCGTCGCCGTTGTGAGGCAGCGACGCTCGAAGTCGAATTCCGGGAGTCTCAACCCAGGCCGACGAGAACCAGGACCATGCCGGTCCCCGATGCCAGTGGGGTAAGAGCTTTCCCAAGGACAGCACCAAATGCGGCCTCACGGTCGGTCGCAACCATGGTGTGGCCGGGAGTCGACGAGGTCGTCAGCAGATCGCCGACGCCAATGGGCTTCGACGACGCGTCCGCACGGCACCAGACCTTCCCGATCACGGCGATTGCTTTACGGAATGCGGCCTCTCGGCTTGTCCCCGCCTCCTGGCGATCCAGGACGAGTGCCGGAACTCGGTCACCCGCCCCTGACACCACGCCTGCCACGCGCGTGTCATACGCCAGCGTGCAAGGTGTCAGAGCGCCCTCGTGATCGAGGGTGAGGACCGCGCCAGGACCAATGTCCTCACCATCGCCCCTGCCTACGGCCACGTCGAACTGCTCGGCTACATCGGCCCCTGTGAGCACGAGGTCACCAGTAACCTCAACATTGCCCTCAAAGAAGCCGGCGAGGCGGCCACCGCGGGCGTGCACGCCGACGCCTTCGGCGCTGAAACCGATCGTCCCGGTACCGGCGCCTTTGTGCTCGCCCCAGACACCGCTCCCACCAGAGGTGCTCGCCGACTCCCCGTAGGCACCCACCCAGTTCTTGGACTTACCTGCCGTGCCGGCGCCGTTATCAGCCTCGCCAAGTACGCCTTGGCCCTCGGTGCCGCTGTGCTTGCCGTACACGGCGGGGTTGAAGCGGCCCGAGGTCTCGCCCACCACACCGGCGCCGCCAGCGGAGTTCGATCCGTAGACTCCGGCCCCTCCGATCGCGCTGCTACTCAGGCCCTCTACGCCATGCCAGCGGGTGCCCTTGCCCTGGACGCCCACAGCGTCGCCCCGCCCTCCGACGCCGACCGTTCGCTCGCCCGGGTGGGCAGTCCCGGTGATCGCCACACTGTCGTCGCCCGTCACTGATTCGTTGATGGCCATTCTGATTCTCCATTTTCCGCAGGTCCGGCATGCGTGGCGGACCCGGCTTCGATGGGGGTTGGGTATGAAGGGAACACGAGGTACTTCTCCTTCAACTCTCATGCGGAAAACGGACGGGCGCAAACCAGGGTGCGAAGGCACGACGCGGCGGCCAGGAGTTGTTGCAGCTGTGCCGAATGTTCACGGCGGACAGCAGCGCGGACGATGACCAGTGCCCTGCCGACTCAACAGCCGGTCGACGGCGGCGTCACATCCATTCAAACCGCGCTCGGGGGTCGGCTCGCTATTCGGAAGTGAGGCTTCGGCGGCGAGCAGTGTGCTCGATACCCATTCGCCGAACTTCACGGAGACGAAAGGGATTTGGAGTCGCCCGCTGACCGTAGTTGCTCAGAGGTCATTTACGGAGGACTGGCCGGAAATATTGCCTCCGACTCTCACCAAGGGACCTGCCCCGAGGTCACGGTTCCCTTCCTGGCCGCTGTTGTCCGCGACGCCAGCGTCCCCGCCGAAAGTCAAGTAGTCCTGCTCGGCGATCTGCTGCGGCTCGCCGTCACCGGGCCGACAGCGGCTTTTCCCCTTGCCGACCGCAAATCCGCCTTCGGCGGAGCATGGCAGGAACGCGTCGAGGCGACCTGAAGCGCACACAGCGCGAAGGCACCGACATCCCGACGCGTGGGCGCACCCTGCCTGACTGCCCTTCCCGGCTGCCCAGTTGCACCACACAACAGACAGTAGGACCATCAAAGAGCAGGGCTTAGCAAAGGCCCGAGCTCTTCGCGCCGGGCGCAGGGGTGATCTTCGCGCTCGCCGGTCCTGCCTAGTCAGATCGGCTGATCATTTGCGACGCCTGCGGAACGCCGCAGGCATCGTTCTCGTACTGTCGCAAAGGGTGCGTAGTGCTGTGTAGACGCGCAAAATATTCGACCTTGGAAGTAGGCGACACATTCGACCTTGGAAGTAGGCGACACATGAGAAGCGTGAGGCAGCTCGCCCAAGACGAAGGCCTTCATGGCGATATGAGCATGGCCACTTTGGTTCAGCGATATGACGTCTCTAGCCTGGTGGCACTGATTGGTGCTCACGACCAAGCGCGTGCGGCGTTGTCGAGTTTCACCTTCGACGGCGATATCTCAAGTGAGAACAGAGGTACGCTGATCGCCCGTCACTGGATAGCGTTGTCTAGGGGCCTGTCGAGCGGCATTCTAGCGGCAACGGAAAAGGAGTCGCTCAAGGCAGCGTACGGACGTGCAATTCATCACACGATCCTGAGTGACCCGGATGCGAACGCCAGCGCGACTGTCGGCGGTTCCACTCTCAATGTGAACTTCGGCGTATTGTTCCCGCAGGGTAATGAGGAGATATCTCAGACACTCATTCATGAGATGATGCATTGCGCGGGATTCACTCACCCCGAGAGGCGTGATCCTCCTCCAGGCCGCGATTGCTCTGCGCCCGACCCCGACCTTTTCGACTGCCCGAACGATAACGGCCAGTACTACGGCACTGCCCCTCTGCGCGCGGAGTTCTGCATAGCAGGTGACCAGAGTGACGCAAGTGACGTTCGCGAGGCGCGGTTCGTACTGATCGAGCGGAAATCTGGCGCCGAGAGCTGCGCCATCGATGGCGCGGGCGTGGCGACCATCCACACAACGGGATGAGACGGCGTCTGCGGCAGGTTCGGCCAGGATGAACAGAAAAGCGTGGAGCGCGGCGGGCGACGCGGAACGCGGTGTCGAACAGGTCCGCGTGCCGGGCCGGGGGCCATACCCGAAAAACCGGTGCGGCAAGCTGCGGCTCGGGCCGTGACAGGCGTCGGGCATTCCCAGCCCATCGCGACTGCGAGGGCCACGTCCAGCAGCACCTTGCCTGAATCGTGCGCCGCCCGAGGGCGCCGCCTGGGTGTCAGCCGGCTGATAACGCCTGACCCAGCGCGGCTTTGCGAACCTCTCGACCAAGAGCACGGCCCCGGCCTGGGACACCACCGCCCGGCCGCCGCCCTGGATGTGGAATTGCCCGGTGCTGACGACAGCCGGGTCAAGGCGTACCGCAAGCAGGCCCGTGAAGGGACGCTCCCATCTGTCCTGTTGTGGTGATAAGTGTCCTTGACTGCCGTCTGATCCTGGACGGTCACGCACGGCTTGCCGCGGCGATCGCCGCATCCGTCGAGCCTCCGCTGCTGCAGTTGCACCGCACGGTGCCGCGCGATTGACCTGACCGCGCGCATCGATGAGGCCACGGGCTTCTACGAGGACGAACTGGCACGCTTCACCGAACTCCGCACCATTCACGGCCCCACCGCTCCAGACGGTGCCGCAACCGCCGGCCCACAGTTCGTCCGCCTTCTTCATGACCTGAACACCGTGGAACAGCCGACCTGGGTATGGCCGCTGCCCGGGGGAGAGGACCAGTGGCGTCGTATCGCACGCGAGGTGACAGCCAGCCAGGCAGGACTGGCCCCATATCTGAGCCCTGTTTGAAAGTCACACTCTGACCGCCGTACGGCCAAGATCGCGCGCACCGCGATGAAGGACCACCTCCGAGGTGCGAGCTCTCACGCTTACGCGGACTCTGGCGCAAGCCGCCGTCAGCAGGCGGTCCGGCCGAGGCTCGCCCTGCCCCTGGAGCCGCCTGGCCATCAGGCAATGTGGGGAGATCCACTGAGCAGGTCTGGGGTCACCGCCGAGCAGGAGATGGCCGATTTCACAGAGCGCCATCAACGCGCCTCAAGCTCGCAACTGATCATGCCTGTTCGTGCTTGTTGGTGCCAGATGCTGGTGCCAGCATCCGAAGCGGCCTTGACGCCGGTTCGCGTTGCCGACCGAGTTCCGACGGCATATCCAATGAGGGAGGCACAGCCGATCAGGAAGACAACCCCAACTACCTGCCAGACCGTGTTCCCATCGATGAGTGCGCCTTTCGCGATGCGGCTCCCCGCAAAAGTGAACGTCATTAGCCCGACCCAGAACCGAGGCTTGCGCCATCTGGGTATGCCATCAGTCACCTGGCCTCCTGGCCGCGCACGATAGCGCACTGTCGGCGGAGCGGTTCCAGACGGGGACGGCCGTCCGGGAGCTGGTCACGAGCTCCCTGCACCAACCCACCACTGGCCCCCAAGCTCCCATCCCGTCCGCCTTCGACCCACACGTCGTGGAGCGGTCGTGGTTCAGGGCGTCAAGGTGGAGCGCGCCACTGTAGGAACGACCTTGACGTCCTGGGCCGCGACTGCTCGGCTCTGCCTGGGGTGAAGGTGGTGGGGATGGGAGCCCCACGACGCACACCACGAATCCGCCGGCACTCGCGAACGGCGCCCCTCCCATCCCGGAGTCTGAGCCCCCCCGCCGGAGGCATTTCTCGTGCCCGACGGTTCCCCTCAGTCAGGGACCGGCGTAGCCGGGGAGCGCGCGACGAGCGGAGCGAGGGGCCTTGAACCTGTAGAAAAGGTTTCTACTCAGCATGCCGCTCGTCCCGATGGCTCCCGGGTTTGCCGCAGCCCGGGAGGCACGATGAAATGCCCCCTGTGCCGGCTACGGCCGGGGCAGGGGGCGTTTTCGTGTATCTGGAGGCTATCCGCGCCGAACAGTTCCGGCGGGCCAGACCACATCCACGGGTAGCCCGGCCTCGCGGGCCTGCTCGACGGTGTCAGCGGTGCCGCCGCCCTTGCCCGAAGGGGGCGTCCCGTCCCACACGGCGACGAGGCGATCGGCTCGTCGCAGCAGCTCAGCGTTCGCCGCCTCGTAGGCAGCCCGGTTCGCAGTCGAATGCGGCAGAGTCACCACGTGCTCGGCCGCCTCCACCAAGTGGTCGAAGACTGCGACGTGGGCTGGCTTCACCTTCGCAGCGCGGTAATCCCGAGAGGGAATCACCACGACCAGACGGCCCCCGATCGCGGAGACCTCTTCCGCGAAGAGGCTGTCCGCCCCGGCGGCAATGCACGACACCCCAGTCAAGTCATCGCTGTACTCGGCGAGCAGCTCACGCAGCGCGGCCCACACAACCGGCACGCTTTCGTCAGCCAGGTCCATGTGCCCGGTCACAGCAAGTGTTGTCATGCTCCCTGTTCCTCAGCTCGACAGCAGGTCGCGGATACTATCGCGCGCCTCACGCACTGGTCGCGACGCGCTGTGTCCCACGGTGTAGGGATACAGCTGCCCGAGTTGAGCACGGACACGCCCCGACTGCGTGCCTCTCGCGGCCTGCACGGCCAGGGTCGTTTCGGCGGCGGCCCCTTGGATGTCACCGGCAAGGAACGGGGATTCCGCCAGGCCGATGCGGTCGAGTGCGCAGGAACCTGCGATGGGCCGTCGACTTCGATATCCGGAAGCACAGCGGCAACCCCCGCCAGGCGCATCCGCTGACCAGTGTGCCGCGGGATTTGAGACCCCACAACGGACGTCGCTCTCGCCCCGTGCGACATCGCCTGACAGGCAACGCTTGGCAGAAGAACGGAGACTGATCACTCACGATCAACGATTACGCTCCAGCCTGGTTGCGGTAGCACCCACCCCATGCCCGCGAGCCCCGTCGTAGAGTTTGGCCGCACCGTCAGGTGTTCTCAGAAACGAACCTTTCCCGGAGCAAGATCGAGAACGGTCGGCGGAAGCGCTGCTAGGGCCTGTCTTCAAAGGGTCATATCCACATCAGGAGTGACGCGATAGTGAGTGCCGCTTCGTAGGATTCGCGGGTTTTGTCGTAACGGGTGGCGATGGCCCGGTACTGCTTTAACGCATTGAAGCAGCGCTCGACGACGTTGCGCTGCTTGTAGCGCTCCTTGTCGAACGCGGGCGGCCTGCCGCCGTTGCTGCCTCGACGGCGGCGGTTCTCCTGCTGGTCCGACCGTTCAGGGATGGTGTGCGGGATACCGCGTTTCCGCAGGTAGTTACGTATGCCTCGGCTGCTGTATCCCTTGTCACCCAGGAGATGATCAGGCCGGTTGCGCGGTCGACCTGGGCCTGGACGGCAGACCCTGATCTGCGCAAGGATCTGCTCGAACTGCGTGCAGTCGTTGATGTTGCCGCCTGTGACGACAAAGCCGAGCGGACGGCCGCGGCCGTCGCAGGCGAGGTGAATCTTGGTCGTCAGTCCGCCACGGGATCGTCCGAGGGCGTGAGCGTGTGCCGTTTCTGCGGGACCTGCCCCTTTTACGGGCGCCGGCCGCGTGCTGATGAGCGCGGGCGATCGTGGAGTCCACCGATACCAGCCAGTCAACGTCCCCAGCCGCATCCTTCTGAGCCT
Source organism: Streptomyces sp. NBC_00887 (assembly GCF_045207585.1). Classification (NCBI taxonomy): domain Bacteria; kingdom Bacillati; phylum Actinomycetota; class Actinomycetes; order Kitasatosporales; family Streptomycetaceae; genus Streptomyces; species Streptomyces sp. NBC_00887. The sequence continues at coordinate 323,628 of NZ_CP108788.1, read as the reverse complement.
GAACGGCCTCAAGCATCCGCGTGAACGTGCCATCGAGCGCCCACCTGCGGAAACGTGTGTACAACGTCCGCCAGGACCCATACCTCTCCGGCACATCACGCCAGGCCGAACCAGTCCGCAGCTTCCACACGATCCCGTTCAGCACCACCCGGTCGTCCCGCCGGGGCCGCCCCGTGCCCGTCCGCGGAAGCAGCCCCGACAGAACGTCCCACTCGTCGTCCGAGAGCTCATGCCGCCGCACCATGCGTCACATGATGCCCCATCAACAGCCTTTGAAGACAGGCCCTAGCGCCGGACGCACCGGCCGAGGCAACACAGGCCGTCGCTCCGCTCACGGACCGGCATTCCACCGAAGCGCCGTACCCTCGACCGCCCAGAGGCGGGCGACGTCAGGACTGATCCTCGGCGCGCCCCGTCCCACGGCGGTGCGCGGGCCCGGTTCCGGTGTCCTCGGAACCACGCTGCGCGCTCCGCTCGGTCGGCTCTCGGTCGGACGGTGAGGCTGTGGCGCCTCGGTCTGTCCGCTCGGGAGCGGCTGCCTTCGCGTCGTCGTCCGTCACGGGTCCCGTCGCGCCGGCGATCTTCGCCCCGCCCTTGATCGACTTCTCCCTGGCCCGGACATCGCCGGACCGGCGGCGGCCCTCGTACGGTGGTACGGCCTTGCCCTCGGTGTCGATGTCGTCGGGTCCGTTCTCTCTGCTCGTCATGCTCTGCTCCCGGTGTGAGAGGGACCGAGTCGCGCCGCGCGATGCTCTTCCAGCCACGCACCCGTACCTCGATCGTCACGCTCACCCGGGGTGACCGCATGTGGATCATGCGGTTGCCTGGCCTGAGATCTCGATGGCAGTTGGTGCCCAAGTCGACAGGCATGGAGCGAAGGGCGGCAGCGGCGGCGACCGCTGCCGTGGAGCAGGCATAGACGGCCCGGCACCGCAACAGCACATGCCGCCGACGCTTCGCTTGCAGCCTGGACAATCATCAGGCGGCCCTTTCCTGCCGTCCGCAGCCGTGCGGATAGCAAGTGATCGGTGCCCCGAGTGTGCGCACCGCGCTCATGCTTTAGACCTGCTGCTCTCCTGCCATCACTCTGCAGGGCATCCAGGATGCGCGAGTCGGTACCATCCGGCGAATGAGTGCTCCTGCGGCAAAACTTTCAAGGAATCGCCGGTGAATCAAGCCGATCGCCGGTGATCAATGCTTCCGGCGCGTGTTGGCCGGTCATAGCGTTGCGGGCATGGAAAACAACGCAACGAGCGCGGCACTGGCGGTGCCGCAGCCGGTTGCGCTTGCCTCGTTGGCGCGAATATTGCAGCAGCTCCGCCTGGCCCTGCGGGTGACCGCTCAGGACTTGCGCGTCGCCAAGGACGAGCAGCCCGCGGCGAAGGCTGCCGGACAGCCGCCCATCACGCCGCGACCGATCGCTGCCACCGTGATGATGTGTCCGATGTGCGGCGCACCCGTGCCGATCCGCTCCCGACGGGGCCCGCGACGGGTCTACTGTGCGAACGTCTGCAGGAGCCGGGCTCACCGCCGCCGTTTGGCGGCGCTGGGGCGGCAGCCGGTATCGCCCAAGTTCCCCGAGCCCGCGGGCGCAGGCGCTGTGCTTACCGCGCGGCAGTGCGCCGCCGGCCACGGTGAGGAACACGGTTGGTCCGTCTTCATCAGCCGAAGAGTCCATCAGCTCTGGGCTTCGTCCTCGCCGGCTACTTGAGACTTCGCGACCAACTCGGTGGGACGAGACGGCCGCTTGGCCGTGTCGCCGAGGTTCTGGCCGCCCTGGACCGGCCGAACGGTGACCGGCGTGCTGCCGCGCTGGACTGGATTGACCGCCATGCGGCCACCTTGCCGAACGGCTTCGCCGACGACGTCCAGGACTGGCTCCTTCGGCTGCTGGACGGTAGTGCCCGCAGCCGGTCCGCGGGCACTGGGCGCCCTCCACGTCTATTTCGGTGGCGTCCGCCCGATCATCTGGAAGTGGGCCGGGAGCCGTACCAACTGCGGGAGATCACCTGCGACGACGTGATGACCACGGTCGCCGACCTCCGTGGCCAGCCCGTACACCTCCTTATGGTCCCTTTTCCGCTACGCCAGGAAGTACCGGCGCATCTTCACCAGCCCCATGCGCGGTATTCGCGTCGGCTGGCGCGTTCCGGGCGCCGTCGCCCCGATGACCGACGTCGAGGTCACCCACACGCAGGTCACCGCTGCGTCCCCAGGCACGAGGTTCGCCGTCGTCCTGGCTGGCGTTCACGCGGCCCGGGGCGAGACCGTCCGGGCCCTTCAGTTCGACGACCTTGATGTCCGCCAAGACCGCATCACCATCTACGGCAACGTCCAGCCGATGGGCGCTCTCACCCGGGCCGCCCTGCGGGCCTGGCTCACCGAGCGGCGGGCGGACCCGATGGGCGCACACCCTGCCGGCACGTTGTGGTCTCCCGCCAGACCGCGAACGGCACCGGCCCAGTCAGCGGTTACTTCCTCTTGACGACAGGTCACCCTCAACGGCGTCAGCCTGGACCGTATCCGTGTCGACGACGTCCTGGGCGAGGCCCTGGCTACCGGAGCCGACCCGCTCCACCTGATCTCGTTCTTCGGCCCGTCCGAGTCCACCGCGACGAAGGACGCCTTCCTCGTCCGCAAGTTCCTCGACCCCGTGCCGTCTACCGACGAAAACCAGCAGTGACGGTGGGCTGTCACAACAACGTTCGTAGTTCTGCCGTAGGCATGGGAAGTAGCGACCGAAGTCGCTCGCTGGGTCTGATGACATCTTGCTGCCGCCCGCCGTGCCCGTGTTCGGTACAGGCCATCACGGGTGGTGGCCGACGACGTCTCCGCCTGGGTCGTCGGCCAGCACGATGGCTGTCGAGATCCGCTTGCCCACAGGTTCGCGGTGCACCGCGAAGCTCTGACCGATCGCCAGGACCAGCTCCAGCCCGTGCTGGCCGATTCGGGTCGGGTCGGGCGGGAGGATCGCTGGTGGCGTCGGGTTGCTGTCCCACACGGTCACCTCGACCGAGCCGCCACAGACTTCCAGCGTCAGCAGGCACGGACCGGGCGCGTACTTGCGGGCGTTGGTCACCAGCTCGCTGACCACGAGCTGCACCATGCCCATCGCCCGCCCGGACACCGGCAGCCCGTGCACGGCCTGTACATCAGTGAGAAAGCCGTGGGTGAGGTCCCGGGCGACGGCGATGTCCTCGCTGCCCTCGAACACCCCGGACACGGAGATAATGCCCCCCGGCAGGGCCTGCTGGTCCTTGCCGCCTGCCGTCTGCTGCATGCCGCCCGCCTCGCCCCGGTACACCCCAACCGCCAGGCTCCGTTTACCCCCAAACCTTCACATCATTCGACTCACGGCAGATCACTGACATCTCGTGGAGGAACGCACGGGCATCCACGGACAGACGGCAAGTGACACCCCGAGTGTCCGGTGCAGCGAAAGGCTGCGTCGCCGGTGCGGGTGACCAGCGGAACGACGTGCCGGCCTGAAGGACATCCAGGAGATGCTTGGCCACTCCTCGAGCACCATCACGTCGGACACGTACACGAGCCTGCTCCCCGAGGCGGACCTGGCGATCGCCAAGGCCGCGGCCCGGCTCGTGCCGCGAGCACGCGTCACCTCCAAGGACAACGGGCCCGGGGCGGGCGCCCAGCCCGGCGAGGCCGACGAGTCCGTCCCGGACGACGCTGATCCGTGGGGACGGATTGGGGACAGCGACTCCCCGTCCGCTCACGCACCGCTCACGCAAACGGCCCGGACGAGGAGTCCGAGGCCGAGTAGCACCTCCCTGGGGGAGAAACCTCAGGTCAGAGCGATAGTGCGCTGTGCCCACGGCAGGATTCGAACCTGCGACACCCGCTTCAGGAGTTCGATCAACGGAGCGCGGGGATGCTCGTAGTCGTGTTCCAGGGCGGTTGCTGATCCACTCATGACCACCCGGATCCATCATTGTCCGACGCCGTTGATGTCAGCCGCTGATGTCAACGTGCCAACGTGCACTGGGAAGTGGCCGTGCATGAGAGAACCGGCAGGCCTCTCGTCCGGCGCGCGTGTGAATCTGTGAACTGTGGTCGTCGGGCGGCCGTGGAACGCTCTGGTGTCCGCCTGCGTCGTCCCTCTACGGGGCACGGTGGTTGTGTTTCGGAGAGGGGAGAATGGGTGCATACGGGCGGCTTCGCCACGTGGACAAGGCGGTTCGAGGACGAGCGCGAGCGCAGGCGTGCCCTGGGGGCACAGCGCGCCCGCTGCATCCGGTGGTGTGGGCCAGCATCCAGCGCTTCCAGGTCGGCGAGGACGGTGACGGTGCCAAGCTCGTCCGTAAGGCGGACGCGGCCGGTGACGCCGATTACGGGCAGGCGGTCCGGCTCTTCATCGCCGAGGAACACAACTATGCTCTTCTGCTTGCTCGGCTGGTGGCTGCGGGGGGCATGCCGGCGTTGACCGGGCACTGGAGCGACGCCGTCTTCGTACGGTTGCGGCGTCTCATGGGTTTGCGCATGGAGCTGCTGGTGCTGATGATCGCGGAGGTAGTGGCGCTGCGCTATTATCGGGCGCTGCGCGATGGCACCGGCGACTCGCTCACTGCGGATGTGGCGGGGCGGATCCTGTCCGACGAGCAGCGCCATGTCCCGTTCCACTGCGAGCGACTGCACGCCTCCCTGGCGGAGCTGCCTCGTGCAGTGCGCCGCCCCGTGATGGCCCTGTGGCGACTTCTTCTGCTCGCGGTCTCTCTCGTCGTCGCCGCCGACCACGGTCCGGCACTGGGCCAACTCGATATCGGGCGCCTGCGATTCGTGGTCGATGTCATGACCTCGTCCCGGGCGGTGGTCTCCGCAGTGCTGGTGCCCCGCCCAGGTGCGTGGACGAGCGCGGGCTGACCACAGACAGCTCCACCGCTTCCTACACCCTCTTTGGGAGTTCGATCGAGGACGCGCTACTACAGACTGCGGTAAAGGGTGCGGCGCTGTAGAGGACCGGGAGGGATCGTGGTCGTGCGTCGGCGTTGGTGTCAGGCGGGCCGAGGCACGATACTCACGGCGCGGTAGTCGTACCCGTCCTGTTTGAAGCCAGGGTCTTTCCATGTGAGGTCCACCTGTTGTCCGGAGGACAGCGTGCGGAAGCCGGTCAGCTGAATGTCGGAGTAGTGGCCGAAGCAGCCGCCGGGGGTCTCGGAGGAATCGAGTACGCCCCACCCTTCCTCGTCGTTCCACTCGCGGACAGTCGCAGTCACCATGGGCGGCACTCTACGGGCTTCGTCTGCGCCGGCATGCTCGGTACGCAAGCGGCAGCGTCCGGACCGCGGGTGACCACGCGCGTTGTACCAGCCGGTCAGCTCGTGGAACGGCACCTGGCCCGGGAGGGCCTCTTCGTCGGACAGGACGGGTGGCGACGCGGTGCTCGCCGCTGGTGAGGACCGCGCCTCGTCGGCCACAGGACCCTTGCTGGCCGAACTGGTGTCCGAGCTGCTCGGGGTGTGCGTGGGGTGGGCGGAAGAGGTCGAGCGGTGTGGAAGATGCTGGCCTGTCGCCCGGGGGTGTCGCGTAGAGGACGAGCGTGCAGCCGGTCGCGGCCAGGACCCCGGCTGCCGCGAGGAAAGCTCGTCCCCGGCTGTTGCCTGCAGGTGTGGTGGTCACAGGATGCGGGCTCCTCCGGCGTAGTGGGACATGGAGGTGCCGGAGTCGACGCGGACTCTGGTGCCGGGCCGGGCGGCGTTGACCATCTGACCGTTGCCGAGGTAGATCCCGACGTGGTGGATGGTGCTGTTGCGGGTGGGGATGTAGCCGTAGAACACGACGTCGCCGGGCTTGAGCGCTCCGATCACTTGGGGATGTAGCCGTAGGACACGACGTCGCCGGTAGAACACGACGTCGCCGGGCTTGAGCGCTCCGATCACTGTCGTGACCAGGTGTCTCACCCGAAGCGGGCGGGTGAGGAAGTACGGGCGCTGGCCAGCCGAACTGTCAGCCCGTCTCCCGGTCAGGGAACAAGCGCCGCCGCAGCCGACCGCCGACTTCGCCTACGGCAGTGACCGGCACAGTACTCGCCGCGCACCCCGCGAGGTCTGTCGGCTGATCGAAGTCCTTGGCCGGGAACGGGAAGGCCGCGGTTACAGCCGCCCACCGCATAGCCCACAAGCTGTTGGCGGACCACCGGGCCGTCTCTTCACACCATCAAGATACGTCCCTCGTCCTTTGCCCTGAGCGGCCCGGGATCTTCTGCCGGGTACTCATCGCCCGGGGCCGGGGCCTGTCGAAGGCGACATGCCAAGAATGGGTTGGAGGGCGCCGAAGGCGACCCACCCGTTTCGCAGCTTCGGCAGACTGTGAGGACGAGGAACTCCCACCACTACGAGGAGAGGCATCCACATGCCGCGGATTCCCGTCCACACCATCGACAGCGCGCCCGCAGCCGGCGGAGAGATTCTGCGCCGCCTGCAGAAGCGATTCGGGAGGGTGCTCAACATCCACGGAGGGATGGCCCATTCCCCCGTGGTCCTGGAGGCCTACGCGGGCATCACCGGGGCTATCGCCGATCATGGCACCTTCGACGCCCGGACGCGCGAGGCGATAGCCCTGGCCGTGGGCGCGGTCAATGCGTGCGCGTACTGCCAGTCGGCGCACACGGTGTCGGCGAAGGTGTCGGGCCTCACGGTGGAAGAGACCGTGGTGATCCGCCGCGGGGAGGCGGGCGACGACGTGAAGCTCGCCGCCCTGGTCCAGGTCGCGAGGGAGATCGCCGGTGAGATCGGCGAGGCATCCGACGCGGCGTGGGACGAGGCCGTGGCCCAGGGCTGGACGGACACCGAGCTGACCGAGGTGTTCGTCCATGTGGCACTGAACCTGTACACCAACTACTTCAACCACTACGTCCGCACGGAACTCGACGTCCCCGCCGCCCCGGACATCGACGACTGATCCCACTGGCCCGCTCCCGTCCGGCTCCGGGGCCGCACAGCTCCGGAGCCGACTGGGAGACCGGCCGCGGTTGCCCATCGAGACCTCGGCGCCCCACAGGTTCGGGTATCGTCTGCGCCACAATCATGGAAGCCCTTGTGTGCCCCAAAAGTCATACCGGGCAACGAAGTTGACTTTCAGTCAGGCGGCTTGCGGTCGGTACGCGGCGCCGGTGGTGGACTGCACGACCGGGCGCCCTTGGTCCAGCGGGGAGGCTTCTTCATGAGTCGAACGGGTGTGCGTCCCAGAGTTCTCGTCGTAGGGGCAGGCCTGGCCGGCACCGCAACGGCGATCCGGCTGCTCCACTTCGCGCGAAGACCTCTGGAGATCGTCCTGCTGGAGCGGCACCCCGACTACCGCTCCGCAGGTGTCGCCTACCACCGCGACGGCAACCCCTGGGACCACGTCTTCAACATCCAGGCCGGCCGGATGTCCGTGTTCCGGGAGGACGTCCTCGACTTCATCCACTGGGCCAACCAGGAGGCCGACCGCCGGGACTGGCCGCAGCGCTGGGCCGCCCAGAAGTTCACCGAACAGGGCCCGGCCCCCCGCCGCCTCTTCCAGGACTACCTCCACGACCGGCTCGCCGAGGCCACAAAGGAGTCCTGCCCCGGCGTCGTCCTCGTCGAAGCGGACGGCGAGGCGCTCGACATGCAAGCGTGCGACCGGGGCTTCGAGGTGACGCTCGGCGGCCTCGCCGCCCACGGAATCGAAGGTCTGCGCCCCGGACCCGTGGCGGACACACAGCTGCTCCAGGCGGACCACGTCGTCCTGGCCACCGGGCTCGAACTCAAGGAGCCACCCTTCGCGGCCGAGGCCGCCGGGCACCCCTCCTTCGTGCGGAACCCGTACTCCGCGACCGGAATCCGTAAACTCTCCCAGCTGCCGCCCGACGCAACCGTGGCCATCGTCGGATCGGTGCTGAGTGCCTACGACTCGGCGGGCCTGCTGCTGCGTAACGGCCACACCGGGCGGATCCACCTCATCTCCAAGTCCGGGACGATCTTCCGAACCTACCCCGGCACCCACGAACACGGCGTGCTGTGGCTGCCCCGCCCCGACACCCTGCTCGAGCCCTACCGCGACCGCGAGGAATTCCTCGCCCGGGTCAGGGCCGCATGGCGAACGGCCTGCTCGACGGTCCGGGAACAGCACCCCGACATCGCCTCCGTGATCGTCTCCGAGCGGATCGCCAAAGCGTGGGAGCCGTACCTCCCCGAGGTCATCGAACGCATCCCGACAAACGAGCTGCGATGTCTGCTGGACGAGTTCGCCACCACCATCGCAGCCCTGCGCGTCGGTGCGGTGGAGTACACGATGGCGATCATCGAGCGCGCGATGCACCCCCAGGACGGGCGGGTGGAACTGGTCGTCGGAAGGGTGCAAGCGATCACACCCGCCCAGTCGGGGGGGCTGCTGGTCTCGGTCGCCGCGCAACACGAGCGACACAGCGTCGAAGCCGACCTGGTGGTATCCAATTTCGGCAGGGAGTTCGACTACGAGAAGGTAGAACAGCCACTCTGGCGAAACCTCCTCCAAAAGGGCCTCGCGGTCCCTCACGCACGCACCGGGCGCGGCCTGGAGGTCGATGAACGCGGAACTCTGCTGGACGCCGACGGCCAACCGGCCGGCCCCGTCTCCACGGTCGGCGTGCTGCGGGAGGGGGACGAGATCGTCCGGCACGGCCGAACCGGCGCGTTCGCGTTCAACCTCGCCGCCATCAAGAACCACTCGGTCTCCGTCGCCGCACACGTGATCGAGCAGCTTGAACTGCGGCTGGACGGCCTGAACGACATCGCGGCCCAGCATCCCCGCTACCACAGCCTTGTCAGCAACCCGGAGGAAGCGGACCGGGCGGCGCTGGAGGAGTCTGTGTTACTGGAAGTGCGGAGGCTGGCCACACGTGAGCGAAGGGAAAGAGAGGCACTCGACTCCCGCTTGAACGCGAGCATCCGATCCCTGGGCGGTCTCCCGACACTTCCGGCGGACATCTCCCGGCACGACCGCCTGATGAGGGCGGCCGTCAACCGGGTGGCCGTCGAACGGCTCAACGACGTCTCCGTGACGCCACGGCAGCTACGTCGACAACTGGGGATAGGGAACGCCGAAAATCCGGAGGGCTAGTTGAACGGGAACGGGCGACGGATTCTGGGAATTCTTCTGGCCGGCGGCACCGAAAGCGTGCTGCAGGGCACCTGTAACCGGACAAGAAGTCCACGCGAGGGAACCATCCTCGTCGCCCCCTCTCTCGAAGCCGGGCTGTATGACGCCATCGTGGCCGCCCGCGCGGTGGTGTGCGGCTCCGGCGGACTCACCGGCCACATGCAGTCGCTGTGCCGAGGCAGAGGGATACCCGTGCTCCGCGTCGACGAGGCGGACCTCGCCGACCTGGTCGGCGAAGTGACGCTGTACCTGGAAAGCGCGTCGATCGTTGTCGGACCGGAAACGCCCTCGGAGCCCGAGGCCGACAGTCCCACACTGGATGACCTCGGCTCGGCGTGTGCGGTGATCGCGGACCTGCAGGACATCACCACCATCAACTCCTGCGGACCGAACGCCGCACGCGTCGAGTCCTTCTTCATCCGCGAGGAGTTTCTCTGCCTCGCCCTGAGCCTGAGCCCGCTCGACGCCATGGCCGGCGGACCCGCCGACATCACCGCCTACGGACAGGCCATCGCAGAGCGGCTCTGCGGCTTCGTCGAGGCGCTCCTGCCCGGCCAGCGGCTGGTCCTGCGCATGCTTGACCTGCGCTCGGACCACGCGGCCGACGTCACAGAAACCGCCCCCGTCGCGGTCGAGCCCAATCCAGAGATGGGCATGCACGGCGCACGCTGGCTGCTCGGCTCCGTCGCCTACCGCGAAGCCCTGCACGCTGTGCTGGCAACCCTGCGCAAGCGCCTCGGCGACGACGCCGACCGCGTACAGCTCTCGGTGCCGTTCGTCAGCGACGAGACCGAGTTCGCCCAACTCAGAGCGCATCTCGACTTACCCGACGGCGCCCCCCTGTCCGCGTTCATCGAGACACCCTCCGCAGTCCACGCCACCTCGGCGATGTGTGCCGCCGGCGTCAGTGAACTGTTCGTCGGCATCAAGGACTTGGTGCAGTTCTATCTCGCTGCGGACCGGGGAAACCACTTGGTCGCAGACTCCTACCGCACCCGCCATCCGGCCGTCCTGGACGGTGTGCGCAGGGTCGTGGAGTCTGCCCGTGCCGCAGGCACCCCGGTACGCGTCTTCTCACTGGCATCGGACCTTGACCACTACCTCAAGAACCTACCGACGCCCGACGGCTACATGATGTGTACTGCCGAACTCCAGCAGATGCTCCTGCCACCCCCCTCCCGGACCTGAGCCCCAGACTGTCCTTCCCGGGGCGTTCCCCTCCCGGGGAACGCGTGGCACCCCCCCACGACACAAGAACAGGGCTGCACCTGATGTGGGCGCAACGCCGCTTCGAGAGACGGGGGTCGCAGTCGCGACGGGCGGCGAGACCGATGGGCGGCGAGGCCGATGGGCGGCCCCAGCCGCCTTCGCCTGCTTCTCCTCTTGGAAAACGAAGCGGTCCTCATCGCCCATCGGAAGGCAACGCCCGCCTACCGAAGCGCTCCAGGCCTGAACAGGCGAATCGAACTCCGGAGCCGTCCAACCAGCAAAACCGCACTCCCCACGGATGGTTGGGGGCGTCCGGAATTCCCGCCAACACCTGATGATCTGCGGGCTCTTGTCACCGAGGGTTCGACACCGTCATGTCAGTGGGCGAGTATCGAACTCTCAGCTGTTCAGTGACTTCGTGGGCGAATTCCGCTGCTGTCAGGGACACCGAGCAGGTGCTGACAATCTTTGGCGTTGATACGGGTCAAATTGGTCGCAGGTTCGCACAGCGGGGAGCGCGTTGCCGCTGGTCAGGAGTGTGTGCGGGCGATGCGCCGCGGTGTCGGGGGCCGTGGGAGGCGGCGCACCGTCGCCTTCTACCAATGGTGGCCGAGTGTGTAGCAAATCCCCTGTGCGGTGAGGCGGAGTCGTTCACCGCCCTAGGGCCTGTCTTCAAAGGCTGTTGATGGGGCATCATGTGACGCATGGTGCGGCGGCATGAGCTCTCGGACGACGAGTGGGACGTTCTGTCGGGGCTGCTTCCGCGGACGGGCACGGGGCGGCCCCGGCGGGACGACCGGGTGGTGCTGAACGGGATCGTGTGGAAGCTGCGGACTGGTTCGGCCTGGCGTGATGTGCCGGAGAGGTATGGGTCCTGGCGGACGTTGTACACACGTTTCCGCAGGTGGGCGCTCGATGGCACGTTCACGCGGATGCTTGAGGCCGTTCAGGCTCAGAAGGATGCGGCTGGGGACGTTGACTGGCTGGTATCGGTGGACTCCACGATCGCCCGCGCTCATCAGCACGCGGCCGGCGCCCGTAAAAAGGGGCAGGTCCCGCAGAAACGGCACACGCTCACGCCCTCGGACGATCCCGTGGCGGACTGACGACCAAGATTCACCTCGCCTGCGACGGCCGCGGCCGTCCGCTCGGCTTTGTCGTCACAGGCGGCAACATCAACGACTGCACGCAGTTCGAGCAGATCCTTGCGCAGATCAGGGTCTGCCGTCCAGGCCCAGGTCGACCGCGCAACCGGCCTGATCATCTCCTGGGTGACAAGGGATACAGCAGCCGAGGCATACGTAACTACCTGCGGAAACGCGGTATCCCGCACACCATCCCTGAACGGTCGGACCAGCAGGAGAACCGCCGCCGTCGAGGCAGCAACGGCGGCAGGCCGCCCGCGTTCGACAAGGAGCGCTACAAGCAGCGCAACGTCGTCGAGCGCTGCTTCAATGCGTTAAAGCAGTACCGGGCCATCGCCACCCGTTACGACAAAACCCGCGAATCCTACGAAGCGGCACTCACTATCGCGTCACTCCTGATGTGGATATGACCCTTTGAAGACAGGCCCTAGGCCGTGATGAGTGGGAAGAATGGACTGTCCGATGCACGGTCCTTGAGCTGTCCGCGGACGCCGCCGGTGCGTACGAGGCAGCGCGCCCAGGTCGAGAGGGGGCAGAGCCGGCATCTGCGGTGGGCTGCGTGGTCGTGGACTTCGACGGCGACCGCGGTTTCGTTGACGCCGATGCCGCGGATCAGCGCGAGCCCGCTGATGTCTGCCCCCGTGACCGCGCGGACGGCCAGCGCTGCCGCGTACAGGGGAGTGCGCCACCGTGGTTAGCCGTGCGGCGAGGACGTCTGCCGGTGCGCGGTCACGATCTTGCGCGAACGGTGCGCCATTTGTCGGCACGAGCGCGGGGGCGCCCTGGCACGGGGCACGTTTCGGACGGTCCGTCACCACGCCCTGCGACCACACCGGGGAGGTGATCCACTGCGCCTCGCCCGGGCTGGAGGCCGGTCCCGTGATCGCTTGCTGTCCGGCGCCTCGCGTGCCGTCCGGTGAGTGGCCCATGGTGCGGTCCAGGACCGCACGGGCCAGAGGGAGGGTGTCGACGAGGCGGTACGGGGTCTGTTCGAGGAGCGTTCTCAGGGCAGGGCCGGCCGGTGCAAGAGAAGGCTGACGCGGATGCCGCAGCGTTCGCGCAGGGCGAGTAGTTGATGCCGGCGGGCGGTGGTGAGGCAGTCGGTGCGGCAGACGATGAGATGCCCGATGCGGTGGGTGAGGATCCAGGCGGCGACCACGTCCAAGGCGGGGCGCTGGGAGCCGGCCCACGTCCCGTACGTCTCTCCGCCATGAGGGAGTCCCCTGCCCAGGGCGTGGAGCAGGTCGTGGACGAGGGCGGCGGGTGCTCCGATGGCAGAACCGGGGTCGACGCTCACACGTCCCAGGACCAGGTCGTGTGCTGCATGCGCGGCGACCGTCCAGCTGGAGTGGTCGTCCTCGCCGACGAGGACAGTGACGGCCGGGAGGACACCGCCTGCACCACATGCCGCCGATCTTGCTGAAGACCCAGCGCACGAGGTCTTCGTCGACCTGTCCGAGGTCCAGTTCCCTCAGCCGCCCAGGATGCAGGTGGTGATGCCGGCCCAGTCGCGGAAGCTGCCGTGGACGGCCCGTTTGGCGACCGCGTCGACCAACGCGGTCGCCACCTGTGTCCAGACGGGGTGGAAGGCAGGGACCGTCCCCCTCACTTCGTCCTTGGACATGCGGGTGAACTCCTGCCAGATGAAGATCCTGGATGCCCGCATGCGGTTCGCGGCGCAAGACCTTGCAGCAGCCGTCGCCCCCGGCGAAGACCACGGCGATGCTGGTGCGTATGCCGTCCCACAGATGGCGCCAGAACTCGAACCCGGCCATCTCCATCCACTGCGCCTCATCACAGACCAGGACCCAGAACTCCTCGGCGAGCACCTCCCTGAGGAGGGTGTCGAACCCGATCGGGCGGGCCGGCGGCTCACCGGGCAGCCCCAGCGCCTGGAAGAGACCGTATCGGATGTCGCGCGGGGCCTGCCCGGCCCGCAGCTCCAGGCGGTGGGACAAGTCCGGGCCGAGATAACGCAACGCGGAGTTCACCGACATGGCCCTGCCGGATCCGGCCGGCCCGCAGACGCCCATCATGGCCCTGGCCCCGATGACGGCCCCGACGTTGTCCCGAGTGGTCAGCAGCGTGCCCGTGCCGACCAACTGGGCCTGCTCCAGGCCCAGGAAATGGCCTACGCTCCCGCCGGACAGCAGCCCGTAGTCCAAGTCAGCGATCATCAGCTCCGTCCTCATCACGAATGGGTGTGCGCGAGGGCCCGGGGCGGACACAGGTACCGGGTGCGGGGCCGTGCGGAACCAAGTCAGGACCGGCCGGCGCACGGCGGTCCGTCTGCGCCGCCACCCCCAGTTCCTCCTCGGCCTGCGCGGAGGTCGAGGCAACGCAAGCCGTCCGGCGCACTGCCGAGGCAGCGTTCCGAGCGGCCGACATGGAAGCCGCTCTCCCCGGCCTGGATGACGCGATCGACACGCTCGCTGCTCATGCCCGGCCCGGTCCTGAGCCAGAAGCGAACGCTGCGAGGGAGGGCTCTCATTGAGCAAGGGCAGGCCGACCCAGGCATTACCGAGCCGCACGCGGTCATCGAGCGCGGCCATCCTCTGTCCGCACCGCGCGCAGGGCTGGATTGCCAGCGCTCTCCACAACACCGATCGGTGCGACGAGCCCGAGCCGTACCTCCTCCAAGCGGCCGACCGGTTGGACGAAGAACGAGCGCCACACCAACGCAGGCACCTACCAGGCAAGGCCGGCTACGGACTCTGCTTGATCCGACAGAGGCGTGAGTCCGAGGGCAAGCGCAACTGCCAGAAGGTCATTGCACAAGCTGAGCGAAGGGGCGACGACGAGTTCGCCGAGGCCACTCGCAGGACGCTCACAAGGATCTTGGAAGAGAGACCCTGAACCGACGACACGCCGACGGAGACGGATGCCGATTGCGGAACAACAGGTACGTGAACAGCAACGCAACAGGCTACCTACAGCCGTGTACACGCCCGGGGCGTGTGAAAGGGGCATTTACGCCCACCTCATGCCGATCGCGGAGAGCCGCTCCACTCGCTCAGGTGCCAGCGTCGCGGCCCGGGACCGCTGGTTACCGACCCAGGCGCCCAGCCGGACCTCCCGCTGCGCCCCGTCCTCACCGTCGCCGACCACGATGGTCTCGACGTGCTTGCGCGGTACCCGAAGGTGCCCCTCGCGCTCGAAGAACTGCCGGGCGGCGGCGAGGTGCAGCGCCCATTTCTCGGCCTGGCTGGCCCTCGGCCTCGGCTTCTCGTCCTCGGTCGCGGGCGTGACCCCGAGGACCTGCTCGCACATCCACTGCTGCACGGTCGTGAGCTTGTCCCAGCCCAGCCGCTGCGCTCGCACCCACCGCCCGAGGTCCTCGCCGCGGTGTACGACGACGCCCGGCTCGGTGGGCAGTTCGCCGCCAACCTCCTCCAGGTGCAGGCGGGTGAGGTGGAAGGCGCGCTGCCATTCCACCGGCCAGGCCGGGCACCAGGACGGATCGATCTCCTCCAGCTGCTCGCGCCGCTCCTCCGACAGGGCGCCGGCCCGTGACTCCACCGGCAGCCCTTCGGCCCGGCGCTGTTCGAGGTCCTGGGCGCGCCGGGCGGCGGCGCGGGCGTTCTTCAGCCAGATACCGACCTTGTACCCCTGGTGGGCGGCGTCCAGCGGGGCCAGGAGGTGGCCGTGTTCCGCCGCCCATCCACGGGCGGCGGACACGCCCTCCTCCCACGCGACGTCGAAGTGGGACCAGACCATGCCGAGCTTCTCCAACTGGGCGACACGGCCCTCGTCCATGTCCCCGCGGGCGTAGAACCTCCTGGCGTCGGCGGTCCACTGCCCCAGCGGGAAATCGGCGAGCGAGGCCGGCCACCCGACCTCCGGCACGCGGTATGTGAACGGCACACGCAGGTCGCCGTGATCGCGGGCATAGATGACGGCGGCCTCCACACCGCGCCGCCAGTGCTCGTGATGACTAGCACTCCAATGTCTTCAATACTTGCTTGAGAGTGTCCGCCGACTCGGCCTGCTGACCTGGCGGATTGGGCAGAGTCCATGGACGGGACGCGCGAGTGTCAGGGGACATTGTGTGCAATTGCCCAGGACATTGGGATGCAAGCCCAAGTAGACGCTTCTCTGACCACTGGCGAGGGATGGGCTGCCGGAAGAGAACATTCCTCGCAGTGATAGTGGGGGATCCGAGTGGCCCGACTGCCCGCCGACGACGACAAGGAAGCAGCCCCTCGGGCGTGGGGGTGAGGCTGAGGCCGGCGCCCTGCTGAGTGCCGAGACGGAAGCAGCCCCACCGGCGTGGGGACGAGTGCTCTGGGCCGTTCCTGAGCCACCCGGGCGGAGAAGCAGCCCCACGCGTGGGGACGAGGTCTCTGCCGATGCCGGGAGACTTGAGGAGCTGGAAGCAGCCCCACGCGTGTGGGGACGAGGTTGAGCAGTGCGGGTCGCCCTAGCGCATTCGGAAGCAGCCCCACGCGCGTGGGGACGAGACCTTCCCGGTCCGCCACCGCGTTCTCACCGGAGAAGCAGCCCCACGGGCGTGGGGACGAGACGTAGCGGCCGCAGTTCGGCCATGCCCCCGCCGAAGCAGCCCCACGGGCGTGGGGACGAGGGTTCATGGGCGTCCAGCGCGGCGAGCGCGCTCGAAGCAGCCCCACGGGCGTGGGGACGAGGCTTGCTGACCTGGGAGGATGCGGAGCCGCAGTCGGGATTTCCTTCACTTATGACAGCACCGGACCGTATAGCCCTGCAAGCTCCTTGCCCATTTGCTTCGCCTCTGGGGGCGTTGGTGGATCTTCACGGTCCTCGGATCACGGTCGGATGGAACTGTGGCTGCCGGACGTCACGTCCGGACCTGGGATACAACCTCGCCTGCGTGGCGGTGATTTGCTCGCTGAGGTCAGGGCGATTGTCGTGGGCGACCGAAGCTCGCACGGCGTCCGGGTGTGCCTTACACCTGTGGGGAAGCGGGGCACATCTGAGGGATCCGCTGCTGAGCCGTGCCAGCCCCACGCACATGCGGGGCGACTTGGTCGAGCGGATGCTGCCCATCGAGGAAGCAGCCCCACGTGTGTGGGGACGACAGCCATGCCTTGGGCGCGGAGAGATAGGCCGCGGAGTCAGCCCCACGCGTGTGGGGACGAGACCGCCCTGGTGAAGGCTTCGGCTGAAGAGGGGGAAGCAGCCCCACGCGTGTGGGGATGAGAGAGAAACCCCAGCCCGGAGGTGCGAAATCTGGAATCAGCCCCACGCGCGTGGGGACGACCCCCCGCGGTTCGCAGCGAGGTCAGCGCCCTACCGGAGTCACCCCCCCCCGCGAGTGGAGAGGAGGCCTGCTGGAATTCGGAGACGCTGTGAATTCTCCTTGTGGCAATAGCGAACCATGGAGCTGCCCAAGGTCCAGTGTTTTGCTGGCTGATCCGCACTGCGCGACAAGTGTGTCTCTCGAGATCGTTTGTTGAGGTATTTGCCGGTTGGGAGGTTGTTGAACTTCCTCGTTTACGGTTCGTGGATCCTTTGTCGCACGGATCGTTGGCGTGGCGGTGGTCTGAGAGTGGTCTTCACTAGAAGGAGGTAATTCGCTGCTGTGTTTGTCAGTTGCTGAGACTGGAGTGGGTAGTCAGCGGTGCGAGCCCACGAAGGCAGCGTGACAGTGACGGGAGTGTGGTTTGTGTGGGGGTGGTTGAGGACGGGCGGTTCGGCGGTCTTCCGTTATGCGTGTGGGGGAAGTTCATTCAGAGGTTCCGACTCGGGTATCCGGTGCTCTTTCACATGCTGGATGTTGCCGTGGTGGCGGGGGAGTTGTGGGACAAATACCTGACGCTTCAGCAACGCCGGTTGATCGCGGACGGCCTGGGGCTTGGCCTGGCTGACGCGCGGAAAGTGGTTATGTTCTGGGCGGGCTGCCATGACCTGGGCAAGGTCAGCCGTTTCCAGGAGTGCGAGCCGGTCGGCTGGGCGCGGGTGAGTGACGAGCTGCGCGCGGACACTGGCGGCTGGCCCCTGATGCGGCATGAGCGGGCATCGATGCACGCGATGGCGCAGATCCTGGCCGAGTTCGGCTACCCCCTGAGCGGGAACGCGAGCCCCGCGGTCCGGGCCGCTCAGATTATTGGCGGGCATCACGGCTGGTTTCACCAGTGCGATGTGCGCGGCTCAGCCAGCAGCGCCGGAGTCCAAGCCGAGCTCGGCGGACCGCTCTGGCAGGAGGTGCGGTTGCGCTATGCGGCGCAGGTCCGGCACTTGACCGGCGGCAGCGCGGTTCCGTCACAGGTGTCGGTGCCGGCGGCTGTGCTGATCTCAGGGCTGGTGATGGTCGCGGACCGTCTGGCGAGCCAGCCGCACGTGTGGGTGCCCCGCGCGATGGCCCCGGCGTTCGGAGCAGCAGAGCACTACGCCGCGGCCGGCAGGCCTGCGTCGCCGATGGCGGACGAGTCCTGGGCTGCACAGATCGTTACTGACTCCGGCCTGGAGCGTGTCGATCTCCCGCCGGCTTCGTTCACCACCGCTCACCCGCATCTTGAGCACCCCAACCAACTGCAGGAATCGGTCATACGGCAGCTCGACCCCGTGATCGCGGACAGGGGTACGGGAATCCTGGTTGTCACGGACAGGACCGGAGCAGGTAAGACCGTCACCGCACTGGAAGCGCAGCGGATCTTCAACCACCACTGCGACACGAGAGGCGCGGCGATCCTGCAGCCGTCCACTGCCATCGCTGATGCCCTGTACGAGACGCTTGTGACGTACGTGGCCGCACACCGGCCGGAGCGAGCACCGGTCACCCTTGTCCACAGCCACAGCTACCTGAATCCCGCCTACACCGACCACGCCCTGGCCAGGGCAGGGCAGCTCACCCTGGACGAGTACTTCACGCCCCGCCCCGGCATCCATGGCCGGCCCGAGCACAAGGTGACCGTGCCCGATCCGTGGCTGCGCGGATTCGACCGTGCCCTGCTGGCCCAGTTCACCGTCGCCACCCTCGACCAGGCACTGATGGGCGTCCTGCCCAGCCGATACAGCGCCCTGCGGATGCTGGCCATGTCGGGCCGCACCGTCATCATCGACGAAGCCCACTCCTACACCCCGTACACCCTCACGCTGATGCAGCGCCTGGTGCACTGGCTGGGCGCGTTGGGCTGCCCGGTTGTGGTGCTTTCAGCGACCCTCCCCGCAGAGCAGTCCGCCGGCCTGATCCGTTCCTACCTGTCCGGAGCCGGCCACCCGCCCGCAGACCTTGCGGAACGCGACTTCACGGTCCCCTATCCCGGCTGGCTGTTCGCCGCTGCCCACGACGCCTCTGCAACGCTGATGGATGAGAAGACGCGGCAGACCCACATCCGTGAGCACCGCTCCACCGCCTCGATCAGCCTGACCGACGTCACCCACCAGCCGTATGGAGACCCAGACCGAATCGCTGACACGGACGGGCGGCTGCAACGTATTGCCCGCGAGGTGGAACGGGTGGCCGAGCACGGCGGATCCGCCGCAATCCACACCCAGACCGTTGCCGAGGCCCAGGACACCTACCGCTACCTGCGCCGGGCCTTTGAAGCAGCCGGCATGGCGGCAGGAGAAGAGCTGGTTCTCCTCCACGCACGCTTTCCCGGCCATCAACGGGAGCCCCTCACCCGCCGGATCTGCGACGTGCTCGGGCCACGCGGCCGACGGCCACGCAGGCTGATCGCGGTGACGACCAACCTGCTGGACATGGGCCTGGACATCGACCTGGACGTCCAGGTCAGCGACCTTGCATCCTTGCACCGGCTGCTGCAACGCATGGGCCGCCTATGGCGGTTCGAATCCCTTTGGCGCGACCACGACCCTCACGGCCTCGATGCCCGAAGGCCGACGTGGGTGCGTAAGCAGGGCCCGGTGATGACCGTGCTCAACCCCGTCGAGGACGGGCGCACCGCTGTTCCTGACGGATGGCTGACGGGGGACACCGAGTTCTGGATGCACCGCACCGCAGCCCTCCTGTCTGCCTCCCACCCGTACCAGGTGAGACTGCCCGAAGACGTGCCCGACCTCGTTCAGCAACTCCACGCCCCGGCGCAACACCCCGCCCGCGTGCCGGATGCTCTCGCCGACCTGTACACCGCGCATGTGGCCGCCGAACGGCACGCCACGTACCTAGGCGCCACTCAGGCCGTTCCTCCACCAGACAGGGTCGGCTCCCTGGCCGACCTGCACCGCCGGCCGACCACTGCCGGACAGGCCGCCACGCGCGACGGTGACCGTCCCCGCCGCCTGCTGCCATGCCACGTTCAACCCGGTGGCCGCCTCACCCTGGATGCCCACGGAAATGTTCCGCTGCCACAAGGGCCGCGCCTCAAACCGCACGAGATCCGTCGCCTACTCCAGTGCGCCGTGCCCGTACCCGCAGCGTGGGTGCAGCAAGCACCCGACCAGGACGCGCCCAGGCCGAAGGCATGGACGGAGCATCCTCTGCTGTCGGATCTGATCCTCCTCGCACACGATCCCCAACACCCGGGCCCGGTCTGCTTCGGCCGGCATCAGCTGCACATGGATCACGAACTCGGCCTGGTCCACCGCATCCTCACCTGACCGTACCCAACCCAGTCGAGGCGGCCCGGACAACTCTCGGCGCCCACAAGTGCGCAGTCCCGGGAAGCTGCCAGCACAGCGCACGCGCCACCGCACGGAAGGCTGCCTCTGGCAGCTGAACACACGCTAGCCGCAAGAGGAGCCAACATCCGGGGAGTTGTGCGCCAGGCGCACGTCAGACTGCGCGCGCTACCGCTGGATTGTGTGACAAGAGATCGTTCGCTGTCCGGTCAGCCTTCGCGCGTGCTGTGCTGAACAGGTCCGCAACCTCTGTGCTCCGGGCCATCCGCCTTCGGCAGCTGCTGCCCGCCCCCTCAACGCCGCGCACCCGCCCGATCCCCTGCTCCGCCCCGACCGTCTCCCTTTCCTTTGGACAGGGGACCAGGGCTGTCGAGAGGAGGCCTTGCGATCACCCCCCGCTACTGTCTCGCCGAACGCCCATGGATCCCGATCCGCTCCGGATCCCATCACGACGGGCTGGGCCTTTCAGGCGTGTTCCATCACGCCCACGAAATCGAGGACCTGGCGCTGCCGATCCCGCCGGCCGAGTCCTCACTGTGGCGGATCCTCACCGCGATCACCGCACGCATCACCGGCCTCGACCGCCCGGACATGACCCGCAACGAATGGCACACCAAACGCGCCACGCTCCTGAACAGCCGCAGCGGATTCGACACGGAGGCGATCGACGCCTACCTCACCTCATATGTCTGGGACCTCTACGACACCGAGCGGCCCTTCCTGCAAGACCCCCGCCTCCCGGACCAATGCCGGGAAGCAGCCGGCGTGAACGCACTCGTTCACGGACGCCCGTCCGGGAACAACTTCGCCTGGTTCTCCAGCCACAGCGACACCCGCCCCCACCCCGTACCCAGCCACGAAGCAGCCTGGCACCTGCTCATTCACCACTACTACGGACGCGCCGGACGATGCTCCGCCCGCACCGTCGACGGCATCACACAAGCCGACCTCCGCGCCGGCCCCGTCAGAGGAACCATCTCCTTCCACCCCCGTGGCCGCACCCTGTACGAATCGCTGCTGCTGCACCTGACGCCCTACCAGGGAGACAACCAGCCCGAAGACGACCTGTGCCCCTGGGAAGCAACGAGCCCGCCCCACCCGCTCGACCCTCCCGCAGCCGTGACCTGGCCCGGAGGCGTGCTGACAGGCCGCTCCCGCCACGCCCTGCTCCTGGTGCCCGACGGCGACGGCAGCCACGCCGTCAACGCTTTCCTGACCTGGGCCGCACCCCATCGTGGCCTGCCGGCCACCGACCCCTACCTGATCATCCACACCGATCCGAATAAGCCCGCCGAAACACGCGACAGGCCCCGGCGCGCCGACGCTGACCGGGCTCTGTGGCGGGACCTGGACACTCTGCTGCTGGCAGGCGATGAGACGCACAACGTCCGGCGCCCTGATGCCTTTGCACACCTCAACGAACTGCCCGAAGAGGTTGCCAAGCACCTGACCGTCCGGGTTCACGGCTTCGACCAGGAAGCCAAGACGAAGGACCGCGCCTGGTACACCGCGGTCACACCGCCGATCTGGCCGTGGGCGCAGGAGAACGACCCGGCGATGGCCAGCCGGATCGCCGAGTGCCGCCGGGCGGCCGAAACCCTGGCCGCCGTACTGGCACGCGCCGCTGCCCAGGCGTGGCGCGAGACCGTCACCCCGCCCACTGGAAGGGCCCGCACACCGGGCAGACGCGGGGATACAGCCAAGCCCCTATGGACGAGGCAGGCCCTGGCCCACTACTGGCCGCGCGCTGAGCAGATCTTCTGGAACCTCGTCGAACAGCACCCCGAACGCCCCGCGTTCCAGGTGTTCGCCTTCCTCGCGGCCGACATCCTGCGCCAGGTCACCGCTCCGGCCCTGGCTCATCACTGCGGCGCTGGCCCCGCCCTCGCCCGCGCGATCGCCACCATCCGCAAAGCATCCGCTCCCCGTCCCAAGGACCCTTGATGAGCCTGACATCCGTCGAACGCCGAACTCACTACGACAAGTTCGTTGCCCAGGTCCGCGACCTGTGCACCACCAACCGAATCCGGGCAGACCTGGCCGGAAGCCGAGGCCGCCGCGTGCAGCAGTGCACCAAAGCCCACCCCTACCTCAGCAAACTCACCCACGCCCACGGGGCCAGGCGCGCGCACTACACCGTTGCCGCCCTCATCGCACTCGAACCCCCCGCCCGCAACAGCACCCCACCGCCCGAGAAACCGGACGACGACGCCGACCAGGGGCCGGCGTTGTGGCACCGAAGGCCCAACCTCGGTGCCACCCTCGCCACCGCAGCCGCACGCCGCCCCGTCAGCGCCGTCGCCTGGGGAGAGAAATTGCAGCTCCTGTCCCGCCTGTCCACCGACGTCCTGCACCCCCGCCTGCCAGGGCTCGCCGACCAGCTGCTGCAGGCCGGCTGTCGACCCGACTGGGCTGTCCTCCTCAACGACCTTGCGTGGTGGGACCACGACCGGCCAGCCGTCGTCAGCCGCTGGATGGACTCCTTCTACCTGGCCCTGCCTGACGACGCCCCGACCCTCGACCCCCGGGAATGGTGATCATGCGCGCCCGCTACCTGGATCTTCACATCACCCGCAGCCTCCCCTTGGCCAACACCAACCGCGGAGAGTACGGGGAACCCAAAACACTGCTCCTGGGCAACAGCACCCGCGGAGCCATTTCCAGCCAAGCCATCAAACGCGCAATCCGTATGGAAATCGAGGACGAACTCGCCGAACCCGCTGTCCGCACACGCAGGATCCCGCCCCGCGTCATCACCGCCCTGAAAACGGCGGGCTGGCCCGACGACCTTGCGGTCTTCGCCGGAAGGCAGATTGCCGGCAGCGCGATCAAAGGCGGCCTCAAGACCGACCCGACCAAGGGCCACCGTACCCAGGCCATGATCTACACCGCCGAGAAGGGACTCCTCGAAGACCTCACCGCGCTGTGCACCCGCCACCGCGCCCAGCTCGAAGACGCCCTGGCCGCCACCCTCAACGGCTCCGCCAAGAAAGGCAGAAAGAAGCAGGAGGAAGCCGAGCCGCCCAGCCTGCTTCCGATGAAGGACATCGGTGAGATCCTCGCCCGCCGCACCGCCTGCATCGGCCTCTTCGGCCGTATGCTCGCCGGCCATGAAGCCAGCAGCGTCACCGGCGCCGTTCAGGTCGCCTGGGCCTTCACCACGCACACCAGCGACTTCCAGCCGGACTTCCTCACCGCCAAGGAGGACTGGCCCGCACCCGGCGACACAGGAAGCGCCCACCTCAGCACCGCATTCCTGACAGCCGGGGTCTTCTACTGCTACACCACCATCAATATCCCCGGCCTCACACACAACCTCGACGGCGACAGCAAACAGGCCCTCGAGCTCCTCGCCATGTACATGGACGCCTTCATCATGACCCTTCCCCAGGGCAAGGCCACCTCCACCGCCCCCCACACCCTGCCCGACACCGTCCACTACACAGTCCGCGACCGCCGCCCTGTCTCCTATGCCGCCGCATTCGAACAACCCGTGCGCGCCGCCACCGCGGGGGGCTATCTCACCCCTACCCGGCACGCCCTCGCCGCCGAGGCGGCCCTCACCGACCGGCTCATCGGCACCCGACGACGCATCGGCCACGGCCACGTCACCGCACACCCCACACCCCTGGACCACCTAGGCCCCCACCACGACAGTCTCGACGACCTCATCGCCTCCGCCGTCCGCGACGCCGCACTACCGCCAACCCCATGAGCGCCCACAGCGGACTGCTGCTGCGACTCGCCGGCCCCCTCAGCGCCTACGGCACCCAAGCCGCGTTCACCCACCGCGACACCAACATCCACCCGACCCGCTCCGCAGTCATCGGCCTGCTCGCCGCAGCCGCCGGCCGCCCCCGCAACCAGGTCCTACACCCCTTCTCCGACCTGCCAGGCCACCCCACCTACCACGACCTCACCCTCACCATCCGAATCGACAAGCCCGGCACCCTGCACACCGACTACCACGTCACCGGCGGCGGCTACCCCCGACCCATGTCCCTGCGCACCAGCACCGGCAACCACCGACCGCCCAGCGGCTCCGCCCTGCCCTCCCACCGCATCTACCTCGCCGACGCCGCCTTCACCCTCGCCCTGACCGGTCCGCCCCACCTCATCGACACCATCGCCGACCAACTCGAACACCCCCACTACGCCCCCTACCTCGGACGCCGCGCATGCGTCCCCGACGAACCCCTCGTCCTCGGCAAGCCCCTCACCGACCCCGTCCACCACCTTCTGCACCACACCCCCCTCACCCTGCCGAACCCACCCCGCCCAGACGCGGAAACCGTCCCCGTCACCGTCGTGTGGGAACAGCCCCCCACCCACACATCCGCCGCGCGTCCCTACGAACTCACCGACCAGCCACGCGACTACACCCAAGAAACCCGTCAGTACTCCCGGCGCCGCCCGTGGCACACCACCGAACACCTCCCAGCCCACCTCTACGCAGGACGCCACCCCCAGACGGCTCTCGCCGACTACCTCGAACGGGAACCCTCATGCACCAAGCGCGCCTGACCTGCATCCAGCTCAACCTCGCGCACCCCGCCGTACGGCGCGACCTCGCCGACTACGTCGGGCTGCACAAAACACTCATGCGCCTGGCCACCCACGACCCCGACTGCGCCCACCCACGCCGAGCCGCCGGCCTGCTGTTCCGACTGGAGCACGAGCACACGACACCCCTGCTGTACGTGCAGACCACCGCATCACCCCAACTCGAGCACCTGCCCCCCGGCTACGGCGACGCCCGCACCATCGACCTCGCCCCCGTCATCCACCGCCTGACACCCTCCATGCGCGTGCGCTACCGCATCATCGCCAACCCCTCGACCCGCATCGGAAAGAACCCGCCACGCCGCCATCCCGGCCCCAGTGGCCGACAGACCACCCCCGCCACCCCCTTCGGCGAGGAGCAGTCGTCGCCCTTCGCGGCCCCGACGCCCTCGCATGGTGGCACCGCCGCGCCACCCAGGCCGGACTTGCCCCCGACACCACCACCATGGAACCCCGCAACTTCCGACGGCCCCGGAGCGCCGGACCCGGCCCCTTCCACCGCCTGGTCCAGTTCGACGGCACCGCGCTCATTACCGATCCACAGTCACTCGCCACCGCACTCGTCAACGGCATCGGCCGCGGACAGTCCTACGGCGCAGGACTGCTCTCCCTCGCCCCCGCATAGCAATGGAACACACCGATGGCAGCCCAACCCACCCCGGACACCAGGCCCCAGCGACAAGCCGCGATCAGTAACCTCCTCCACCTGCAGCAGACCGGGAAACTCACCACCGATGACAAACGACTCGTCGCCCGCGCCTTCGGCCGCAGCACCAAAACCATCGACCGCTGGATCGAAAACGCCCTCTCCCACGACGGCACCTACACACCCCAGCCACGCGACTGCCTGCGGCTGACCCCGCAAATCCACGACGCACTCGCCCGCTGGTGCGGAAACACGGCCGCCGCCTACCGCGAACTCGCAGACGAGGGCCACCTCGACATCCCAGGCAAGCCAGGACGCCGCTACTCCTACGCCACCCTCCACCGCACCATCACCCGGGAACTCGACCCCGGACACCTCGCAGGTCTCAAGGGCGGCGAAACCGCACGCCGCCGCTACGACGTCCACAACACCCGGGAGCGGGGAAACCGCAACGATGCCTGGGAAGGCGACCATAAGACCGCCGATGTCCACGTTGGTCTCAACAACGAGGTCATCTGCCCCCACATCACATGGTTCGCCGAGGCGGCTACCGATGCCATCTGCGGAGTGGCGATCACGCCCCACTCCCCGTCTCGCGAAGCGATCCTCGTTGCTCTGCGCTCAGCGATCCTCAGAGGCCGCCACCACGGCCCTTTCGGCGGTGCCCCCACCCTCATCCGCATCGACCGTGGGAAAGATTTCCTGTGCGAAACCGTCGAAGAAGCACTTGCCGCCTTCTGCATCCGACGCGTCGACCTGCCTCCGCGCCATCCCGAACTCAAAGGCACCATCGAAGCAATCAACGACGCAGTCAAAGACACACTCTTCGCCGGACTTCCCGGCTACACCGAACGCCCCACCACGAAGCCAGGACGAAGCAAACGCCCGCCCATAGAAGACCTTTTGACCTTCGAGCAGTTCGTTGGCCTCCTGCTCAAATGGGTCCGCTGGTGGAACTACGAACACAAGATCCGCAACCTCGGCAACAAAACGCCCGCACAGGCCTGGGAAGACGACCTGACGATCATCAGGGACATCCCGCCCGAGGCACTGCACACCTTCACCCTCGAACCCGCCCGCAAGACCTTCATCATCCAAGGCAACGGCGTCCACTGGGACAACAAGATCTACCTCGACGCCTGGATGAACGGCTGCGTCGGCAAGAAGGTCGCTGTCCGCTTCATGCCCCACCACGACCAGCGCATCGAACTCACCGACCCCAAAACCAGCACCTACCTCGGCCCCGGCTTCAAACAAGGCGTCCCAGACCCTGACGCAGAACAACGCCGCCACGAGCTGTTCAGAACCCGCAAACGATCAGCCGCAGCTCTCAGACGGCGACTGGAGAAAACCGAAGCCAGCCTGCGCAAGCGCTACAGCGCCGTCACCGACACAACCCCGCCAGTCCTCCTCAGCCCCACCATCGCCAACCTCTCCACACCACACCCGAAGCCACCCCCACAAGACGCCCTCCGGGATCTGCCGCAGCCCACCACCTCCTGGGAGACCGCCCCCGACGGCATTCCGCGACCGCAGTTGCCAACCCAGCCCGCTGCCAACCTCCCCGCACCCACCTCCTCCTGGGACACCACCCCCACCACGGACAAGGACGCAGACGGACATGCACGCCCTTAGCCCGCCCTCACCCGAAGACCACCACCTCAGCCTGCGCGGAGCCACCCTTCGCCCCACCCGCGCAACCCGCCTCACCGCAGCACACCTGAAAACAGTCATCAAAGCCAACGGCATGATGTGCATCCACGGCGCGGTCGGCCTCGGCAAAACCCTCGCAGTCAACACCAACCTCTACGACCTCGCCGCACACACCACCCTGCGCTTCCAGTACCCGCCCGGATACCCCCTCAACGACTTCAGGGCCGACCTCGCCGAAGCCCTCGAACTGCCCGAAGACCTCCAACCCGGCCACCGCACCACACAACGCCTGATCAAAAGCACCCTGGCCGCCCAACCGCGCATCATCGTCCTCGACGAAGCACAAACCCTCAGCAACCTCATCCTCGAATACATCCGCGACCTCTGGGCCGACAAACAGACCCACCTCGCCGTCGTATTCGTCGGCGGAGAGAACTGCTACCAGCGCATCCGCAGCCGCGCCGCACTCGCATCCCGAATCTGCCTATGGCAGCAATACGCACCCCTGCGCCCCGACGAAGTCGTCGACACCATGCCGAACTACCACCCCGTGTGGGCCGACGTGTCACCCCAAGACCTGCTGTGGGTCAACGACCTCGCCTGCCACGGCAACTTCCGCAACTGGGCCACCCTCACCTTCCACCTGCAGGAAGCCATCGACGACCCCGACCGCGAGGACTCATCCTTCAGCCGCAAACTCGCACGCGCCGTCCTCGCCGACATGGACTCCACCGACCGCTCCTACAACGACCACCACAACAGCAGCGGATACATGTAGGAGAGACAACGAGCCGGCTTCCACACCGGAGCACAGGTACGTCTGACGTCCAACTGATTCGATGCGCAGATCATCCCCGAAGTGCTGGGGCTTTCAGGCGCCCCCGCCGGGTCGATTTTTGACGTCTGCACTCCCGTGCGATGGCTCTGACGTGCGGGCCGTGTCAGTGGTGAGGGCTAGGGTGCGCTGTCGTGGACGCTGCTGATCTTGACTACCGGGCCCGAACATTGACGGGCTGCATTCCTCCACTACTGGTGGCGCGGCTTCTCGAACTCGGTCATGAGCGGGAAGTGGAGTTCCAGGCCGGCCGCGGGGAGTGGTTCTGCGCGCTGGAGTGGGCACGACTGCTCGGGCATCGGGGCCAGCGCGAGCAGGCCTTGGAGGTGCTCGCTCCGTACATCGCCACAGACTGGTGGCCGGCGGCCCGGGCCCGTGCGGAGCTGCTGGAGGGCTGGGGCCGGGTGGAGGACGCGATCGCGCTGTCCCGCCCGTACGCGCAGGCCGGTGACCGGCTGGCGCTGGTCTTCTTCGCGCGCCTGCTGGCCCGCCACGACCGCAGCGGCGAGGCGTTCATGCTGCTGCGCACCAAAATCCAGGACTGGTTCCTCGCCGAGTGCCTGGTCGACGTCGCCGAAGCGGCGGGCATGGACGAGGAAGCGGCGGCCCTGTTGGAGGCCCGGGTAGAAGGTGCGGTCCCCGCTTGCAGCGACGCCGACTGCCACAACCTGCGGATAGAACCGTCCAACGCAGTCGGCCTGCTCGCCACGATCAGGGAACGCCAGGGCCGGATCGAGGAGGCGATCGCCCTGCTGCACACCCGCGAGACCACCTCCGTCAACGGCCGTGACCAGCTGGCCGACCTGCTGGCCAGGCACGACCAAATCACGGAACTGCGTGCGTACGCGGCGTCCGAGTACCACGGGCACGCCGCGCAGCGCCTTGCCGAAGTGCTGGAAAAACGCGGCGACGTGGAAGGCGCGATCGCCGCCTACCGCACCTTTGGTGCTACGCCGGACGGCATGTGGCATGTGGCTGTACCGCTGTCCGAGCTCCTGGTCCGGCACGGACGGGGCGACGAGGCGATCGAGGTGATGCGCGCGCTCGCCGAACACGGCGCGGAGGACTGGATCGTCCACACTCTTTGCACCCTGTACGCCGATCACGGCCGGCCCCGGGACGGCCTGGCCCACCTCGATGCCCTCAGGGATCGCCACGGTGGCAAGGAGGAGTGGGACTTCTTCCGGATGCGGCTTCCGCTCATGGCCGACTGCGGCCTGCTCGATGAAGGGATCGAGCAGGCGCGGGTGCACCCCGAGGGCGACACGTGGTACGCGGCCTGGGTCCTGTCCGACGTGCTTGCTGAAGCCGGCCGCACCGAGGAAGCTGCCGCAGTCCTCGAACGGCACCCGACATTCGGCGGCTCTCTCCGTGCCGAGCGCCTGATCGAACTCGGCCGCATCGAGGACGCTGTACGAGTCCTCCAGCAGCCGGTGAGCAAACCGACCGCACCCGCCGGGGACGGCGCCTACTCCACCGAACCACCGTTCTGACAGCTCGGGCTGGTACGTGCCACGTCTCCACCGCTCGTCGCGGGCGGGTACGTGGATAGGAGGCTTGCCATTGAGGACAGGTGGGCTGGTTCATATGCTGCTGGCATGTTGAGAGCTTGGGGCTGCCGGGGGCCAGCGCCCTCGACAGCCCCTGCTGTCTGATGTGTAGGCAATAGGCCCGTCATGCGCGGGGTTGCCCGTTCGGACAATCTATGAGGTCAGCTAGTTCTCCTGTTTTACGGAGGCCACCACTGCGATGGTCGGGAAGGGCTAGCCGGATGCCAGAGTTCCCGAATCCTGCGCGCGGGGGCCTGCTGGACAGTTCTACCTTTCGGCGTCGGCTAGGAGTTCCCCCTGGGCGTGGCGTCCGGACTCGTTGAGTGCGGCGGTGTGTTGCTGCCGGGTGAGCCCGAGGCTGAGGCATGCTGCCACGCTGGCAAGCACCACCATTGCGCTGATCAGGCACAGTGCACTAACCAGTACGCCAGATCGTGGTGTCGATGATGTGGCGTCAGTGCCCGCGAAGCCGATGGCTGCGATGACGGCCGCGTGGGGTGGCCCAGCGTGGCGCCCAATTTTTCCGGATGTCGTCCGGCGCAGGGCGCTAAAAGCCCTTGAGCCGCGGTTTCCATCGGGCTTGCGGGGTTCGCAGTCCGAGGCTCCCCACGGGGTGCTGGCGCGCCCCTGCGCAGGAGAACTGGCACCGTACCTGCGCAGGGCGAGTTGGATGTGCTCATCGGTTGACAGCCGGCCTTTCCGCGGAGGGACAGGGGAAGCTGCCCGTGGAGTCACCCAGCGATCGAGAAGTTGCCGTAGTGCGTCGAACGTAGCGGCGAACATCCCGGTAAGCAGCGAGATGAGAGGCATGGATTGGTCTCCTTGTGTCTGGGGTTCGGAGCAGGACTGCCTGATTGCCGCAGGCACTTCTGGGCCCCGATCAGAGCCCACGGTCATCTCCCTGGGCGAGAGAAGACCGTGGTCTCGCAACGGGATCCACAAGCGCTAGCGGTTCTTCTTATTGCGGGGCTTGTAGTCGAATCGGGCCTGGACACGTGGATCCCGCAGCTTTTTGTTCGCGTCAGTGAGGGCTCGCCGGATGCCGGCATACGACTTGCCGAGGTCGTTTGCGATCGCCTTGAGATCCATGTCGTACCAGTGACGGCGTACGTAGACTTGGAATTGATAAGGGGTCAGCACCTCCCGAAGCACGGTGAGTGCCCGCGATCCGGAGTCCGGATCGGAGGCCAGTTCCACCAGCAAGTTCCCTGATGACGGATGCGCGGCGGGATCGGAGGCGTACACCTCGATCGACCGGCTCATCTCCTTGAGCTTCTGGTTGGCCTTGTTCTTGCAGATCGTCATGAAGTACGCGGACCAGTCGCGCACCGAGCCATCGACCGACGGCGGATCGACTTCCTCGCTCTCAGAAGCCAGCAGGTCGGGAGCCTGCACCAGCAGATCACCCTCCTGGCGGGTCTCAGGTACGGCGGCCGGTGATGGGGCATCGGCGGACCCGTCCGCAGGCCTGTCCCGCTCCACGGTCCTGCCGACTTGGATAACCAGTCCCAGGAGCGCTTCTTGGAAGACGTCGTCCTGGAACCGCTCGCCTACCATTCGGCCGATCTTCCGCCGGAACTTTCCCTGGCCGGCGAGCCTTGCTATCAGCTCACGTGCCTCCAACGGCAGTTCAGGTGCATCCCTCTCTTCGTCCTGCGGATCCTCATGGCACGGCTGTTGATCTTCTGGTGCACCATCAGAAGAACCCGGGGAAGGACCACGCTGCCCGGGTAGCGTGGAATCCTTCCGGCTCTCGGCGGACTCGGTCATAACGTGTTGTTCTCCGTTTCGGCGGCTGTCCCCCCGACCAAGAGGGATGTGTCCAAAACGGCGCCTTGTGTGAGCGGTTCACCAAGATTCTTTGAATGAACTCTTGTTCGACTGAACTCGGCTGCCGCTGTCCACCACCAGGGCGCAGCCTTCCTCCCCGTAACTGGAGGGCCGCCTGCACCGGGACAACGCAGAGGTGTGCCCCTCCCCGGCCGGGGAGGGGCACACCGCCTACGGCTGATCTATGGCTTCCGCAGCTCCCTGACGAGCTTCTCGGCCGAGGTGATCAGGTCGATGAGGTGGGTGGCCTCACGCCCTTGCTTCTGTACTTGGCTGATGAGCCTGTCCAGGGCGAGCCCAGGTGGGACCTCGGCGGTAGAAGTGGAGGCGAGGTAAGCCGCGCCTACTTCGTCGGCCGAGATGACGGCCGAACCGATGTACGCGGACATCGCCAGGACGACTCCGCTCAGCTCGTCGTGCAGCGCGGACTCGTGCTGTCCAGCGACATGCTGCACGCGCGGCAGCAGTTCACGCAACGCCGCGAAGTCCGCACCCATGGCAGCGCGTTCAAGCGCCGTCAGCCGCAGAACCTCTACGTGAACCTTCCCGAGGATCTCTTCAACGGCAACGAGGCCGGACCTGGCATGGTCGCTGCTCCGGTGCCGACGAATCAGCCGCCACCCCAGCAGAGCGACCAGCAGGCTCACCACAGAGGCGAAGAGGGGCGCCAGCACCTGACTGCTGCCGGCCGCCACCTGCGCGACGTCACCGGGGGACGCGAGCGCATCAATGACCTGCACGAGTGCGAGGCCGTTCCCGAAGACGTTCATGAGGTGCACCCCGCGGAAAATGCGGTCCATGCCGCCACACGGGTGGGTAGGTTGAACATGTGCCATCTCCCTGTTGGTGCAGCGACGCCCGCAGCCCGGACCACGAATCCCATGAGCAGGTGGCGTCTCCAATGCGCTGTCTGCCTCCATGTGCCGAATGAGCGGGCCGGTGTGAGCCGACGGCAAGGACACATCTCTGGCCGAAGCTTCAAGTTCGGGCACGCTGACCGGCTGGGCGGTCGGTTCACTGCCGATCCGGGTGCCCCACGTCTCCGTCTACCGACTCCTGCGCGGTGAGGATTGCCCTCCGGGTCCAACCCCGTCCATACGGGATGCTCTGCGACCGCTCTCTCGGAGCCAACCGGACCTGCACCGGCCTCTTGACCGAAGCCGCTGAACCCGCCTGCCTGTGACGACATCTGCGAGATTCGGCCCCTCGGCTTCAGCGCTTGGACGCTTCGAAGTGGCCGATCCGCTTGATGCTGATGAGTACCACTTAGCGCAAGTGTGTGACGCCATGCCGTGTGTTCGAGAATCGGCGGATGCCGCTTGTTACCGATTGGGCGACATCCGGAATGGCGATGCGCCTGTGGATAGACCGGTTGTGCGCCGGGGGTGCGCAAGCGTTTGCTGCCGATCACCCGCAGGGTGGGTGTAGCCCTCATCGAATGTCGAGTTCATGTCGATATTAATCGATTGACCGATGCAGGGGATCGTTACGGAAATGTCCGCATTTGGTTACCGGGGTCGAGTCGGTCTCCCGAGGCCCCGGTCGGGGTCGCACAGTGTGTGTTCTCGGCCCAGGACGGGTCGGGAACTCGTACCGCCTCTGGGGTCTTGAACCGGGCCCGGGGCATTGTGATTGAGGGGACATCACCTATGTCTGCTTCTTCGACCGCCCGCCGCGCAGCCGCTACCGTCCTGGCGGCCGGTGCCGTTGTCTCAGCGATCGCGCTGCCGGCCTCCGCCGACGACGGCGACCGCCACCGCCCCGGCCCCCGCGTCGTGATCAGTGACGTGCAGGCCGACAGCCCGGGCCGTGACAACCGCAGCAACCGGTCGCTGAACGCCGAGTGGGTCGAGATCACCAACCAGAGCCGCCGCGCGGTCAACCTGGACGGCTGGACCCTGCGCGACGAGGACGGTAACCGCTACCGCTTCGACGACGTCCGCCTCGCCGGACGCGCCACCGTCCGCGTCCACACCGGCATCGGCCGCGACACCCGCACCGACCTCTTCCAGGACCGCCGCTCCTACGTCTGGGACAACTACTCCGACACCGCCGTCCTGCGCAACGACCGCGGCCGCACCGTCGACACCGAGTCCTGGGGCGGCCGCCACCACCACCGCCGCTGATCAACGGCACGGCGGGCTGAAAGCCGGCTCCTGCCTGCCGGGCCCCACGCGGGGTGAGCGCAGGTGAGTGGGCCCGCCGGAGCCGGGATCCATCCTCATCATCAACTGCCCGCACCGTCCGTCCGGTGCGGGCAGTTCGGCCGTCATGCCGACCACGGGCGCGCAGCCGGGACTGAGCAGGACCGTGATCGGTCGAACTGCGGCCCCGCCGACCAGTCTAGGGAGCCCCCGCCGTCAGGCAGGGGCCGGAACCCTGGGCTGGATAGTCCCTTCCAGTCTTTACCTGGGCTGAGTTGAACAGCCGCGGCTACCGGCATCTGTCGGCACTGGGCCCAGGTGGTGCACGGCCTGCTTACTGCAGGTAGGCCCGCACACATGACCACCTGTCAGTAAAGGCGTAACGCTGCGAACATGAGTGGGCCACTGCATCCCATCAGGGAGTTCGCTTGTGAACCGTCGCCGCATCACGCCCGTTGCTGCCGCCTTGCTCGCCCTGTCGTTGGCCGGGTGCAACCCCCAGGCCGCGGACACCGGTGACTCGAAACCCTCCGAGGCCGAGGGATCGTCCGCCGCCTCGCCGGCACCGTCCGGTGCGGCCGGCGGGCCCGCCGAGGGTGCCCTCTCGCTCGCGGACGCCATCGCGAAGATCCCGGCCGGGACGGAAAAGCGCGACGGGTATGAACGCGACAGCTTCAATCACTGGGTCGACGAGGACGACGACGGATGCGAGACCCGGGCCGAAGTCCTCCTCGAGGAGGCGACCACGAAGCCCCAGCAAGGGGACCGGTGCGTACTCACTGGTGGTGTGTGGATGTCGTACTACGACGGCGCCGAGATCACCGAGGCGAGGAAGCTGGACATCGACCACATGATCCCGCTCGCCGAAGCCTGGGACAGCGGGGCATTCGGCTGGAGCGCTGATCGCCGCGAAGCGTTCGCCAACGACCTTGGCGCCGAGCGTTCGCTGGTGGCGGTGACCGCGAAGACGAACCGCAGCAAGTCCGACAGGGACCCTGCCAGCTGGTTGCCGCCGGCCGAAGCTACCCACTGCCAGTACGCCGCAGACTGGACTGCAACCAAACTGCGGTGGGGACTCAACGCCGACGACAAGGAACGGGCAGCGTTGGTGAAGCTCGCCGACAGCTGCGCAGACACGACTGTGAACTACGAAGTCGCGCCCTGAGCCCGGTTGTACGGCTCGGTGGCGAGGCGTGCGGGACTGGCAGTGCACCCGATCGCGGTGAAACGACCGTCGCCGCGCGGGCGGTTAGGGCATTAGCCACCAGGTGAAGCATGCTGCCATGCCTCATACCGTCCACCGTGACGCATTCCCGCGCGGGAGAGGAGGTTCAGGTCCGTGCCGAAGACTGAAGCGCTCCGCTTCGTATCCGTCGACCAGCCGCGTCGACGCAAGCGCGATGATGACCACGCCTGAAACAGCACACGAATGCCCGGGGTGAACGTTCCGTCGCCGGCCGGGCACACCAGCCGTCCACCCCGGGCCACGCCACTTTGTCAGAAGCCCCGGCGTGCTTGTCCGGGCGGGGCAGCTTTGTTCGATGAGCGGTAGGCAGGGGCGCTATCTGACATGTGGGGTCTGTCCGCCGTCCATTCATGCGAAGGGCGGCCCTTCGCTTGCTGTTGAAGAGGCACACCACTGATTTCGTGGCTCAGGCGGAGAATCGGCGAGCGCCCCCGTGCGGTTGGAGCGGTTGTGAATCCTGGACGGCACGCCGTCCCGGCCAGGCCGCCTGCACCACGACCTGGCCCGAGAACACGTCGTGGCACTTGAACTACCTGTCGATGGAAGCACGCGGGTTCCGAGATTCCTGAACGCTGGCAGGCCGGAACCTGCGCGTCAGTTGATAGCTGCGGCGGTCCCGCACGCGGGTTCCGGCGAAGCTGCCGGAATCTGATTTTCCGAGCGTTTGCAGTGCTGCCGATCCAACTGGCTAACCGGCAGGCCAATGTGGGTTCGGCGTGCCGTCATCGCTCATGTGCGCCCGTCGCCAGATTTCGTTCCAGTTGAACGGGGTCTCTGGCACGAACCGGTGCCGCTGCCCGCACGGACATGGCGCCAGCGCCCGTGCGCACCCACGGCACAGCTCGACCCAACCGTGCCCGGTCGAGCTCAGCACTCGTGGTCCCTCATCCCCGCAAGCCGGGCAGCCGGGCGGCTCGGCGCCGTCCAGAATCGCGTTCTGTCGCCGGACGTACTCGGACAGACGCAGCGACGGGTGGCGAAACGGGTCTTCGTACCAGGCACGGTCGGGGCTTTCCCACCAGCTCTGCAGCCACCACGGCCGAGGGTTCGGTACAGCCCGCCGCCCAGCCTGCTTCTCCGCCCGGCGCTGCGCTGCGTACTCGTCTGCCCGCACAAGCCACAGCACCCGCGCCTCGTGCAGTTCCTCCACCGCCCGCGACAGCGCGTCCGGGTCCGCCTCCAACCGACGGGGGATCGCGGCGCTGAGCGTGAGGTGGTGGTATGTCGCCCGCAAGCCGTAAGGAGCAAAAACGGTGAGGCAAGTGCGCAACGCGCTGTGCCGCCGGTGGAGGGGGAGCCGGGCGTCGTGCACGCGCGCTCGGTGGGTCAGGAAGCTGGTCATGGTGTGGGCGCCAGGTTCAGTGCCCGTGCCAGGGCGGCAGTGACGGCGGCGGCGTGTGCCGGCAGGTGTTGTTCAGCCCAGGTTTCGGCAAGGCTGAGGAAGTCCTGCAAATCCTGCTGGGCGCCGGTGACGAGCGTGCGTATCTGGTCTACCGACAGCTCGATCACCGGGCTGCTGTCCGTCTCGTGCGCGTCGAGCGTCAGCCGGACGATGTCGCCAAGACGTTCGGCCGTCGAGGACGGATCGTGGCCGAAGTAGGAGTAGCCGGTGCCGTTGAGCACCTCCAGCCAGTCGCGCCAGGTCTCCAGGCCGTTGCAGCAGCCTGGCTCGACGAAGACGATGTCGGTGGCGTTGTCGGTCACCCGGAAGCCGCCGGCGGCGAACAAGTCAGGCATGGTGAGCAAGCCGTGCAGGAAGGTGCCGAGCGGGTCGGTCGGACACGGCCCGTGCTCCTCCTCCGGCTCGAAGTCGTTGCAGTCGGCGATCTGCATAACCGCCGTGCCGACTTCCGCCGGAGTGAGCTCCCCGTTCAGCACGAGGTAGCCATATGACTCGTGCTCGCGAACAGGCCAGAGCGCGAAGTCGTCGGCTGCGGAGATCTCCAGAACGGGTTGCATCACAATCACATGGGGATGATGCCGGACCCACTGCTACACCGCCACGGGCTTTCAGCTGGCATCGGGCTGGGAGCAGGCCCGCTACCAGGGCAGTTTCGCGGTGCGCTCCGGGCAGGCGGCGCTGACATAGCGCATAGCGGTCTGCGCGGTGATCCCGAAAAGCCGCATCAGCTTGAGGGGATCACCGGTGGCAAACGCCTCGTCTAGCATGCGGTCCTGCCGCAGGCCGACGAGGGTGACGTTCTTGGGGAGGGTCCTGCGAGGCAATGTTCTGGGGTTCGTCGATGCCGGCCGGCCGCAGCAAGCCGCGGCGGACTTCGAGGGTGCCGCAGGCAAGGTTGAGATCGATTGTCCGAATCGTGCGGAGTTCTTCACCAGGCAGTGCGTGAACGGCCACCAAGGCGATGACCAGGCGGCTGAGCGGAGACTTCGCGTGACCCATCAATCCGGCTAGGAGGTCGCTGCGCACGGACCAACCTCGGAGGAGTAACTGATGCCGCCGAGGTAAAAGTCAGCTCCTGCTCGACATTGGTCGTCCGTGACCAGCAGGGCGGCCGACTCACCGCACACTCTGCCATTCGCTGCCGTGCCTACTGGGCAGACGTAGCGGGCTCATCGGAGGAAGCCGCTGTGGCGGCAGAAGCAGGGGTGTAGTACACGGATCGGCCCTGCTTGGAACGCTCCAGGAG
The DNA here is from genome assembly GCF_045207585.1 of Streptomyces sp. NBC_00887. NCBI lineage: Bacteria > Bacillati > Actinomycetota > Actinomycetes > Kitasatosporales > Streptomycetaceae > Streptomyces > Streptomyces sp. NBC_00887. The sequence goes on along the minus strand of NZ_CP108788.1, from coordinate 286,483 downwards.
ACCGCGGGCAACACCATGCTCCAGGGCGTTGCGCACGACAGGCGCCTGCACCTTGCGCTGGGGATGGGCTTCGGTCAACGCGGCGGAGACCTCCGCGGCGGACTTCGGCTCGTTCTGCCCGGCCAGGTAACTGCTGGCCAGCGCAGCCCATGTCTCTTCGGCCTCGCCCTTGGGCGAGGCGGTCTTCCCGGCGGGAGCCTCACGGCCGGCCTTCGAAGGCTTGGCCGTACGCGAAACCTTCTTCTGCCGCGTTGTCGCACCCTTTCCACGACGCGCAGCCGGCACGGGGGCCTTCTTCCCGCCCCCGTGGTTCAACTCGCTGGAACCGCCAAGTACATCCTGCATTTTCACCAGGACCTTCTCGCTCTCCTCGAGTTGCTGGAGCTCGTCCTGCAGCCGGGCCAGTTCAGCACGGACCCGTTCCTGCTCCTTCTTGGTGAGCGCGAGGTCTTCCGTGACCTTCTGCGCGTAACCTGCGGTGACGGTGGAGGCTGCAGCGACTTGGGACATGAGGCCCTCATCTTTCTGTTTGCGAATGGGGGTAAGTCCCTGATGCTACTCACACTTTGCTGTGAGCAACTTCCCTGGCCGTGAATTCACCCCACACCCACACCCCCGCGCTGACTCTGAGCGAAGAGAATCCTGCACACGCCCGGGCGCAGCCCGCTGGCCTGAACTACTAGCAGTACACCCCCTTTTGGCAGAGACTAGGGACGGAATTGCAGCCAGTCGGTTCCAACGCTTGGGCCAGCGAGCAACTGCTTTCAAGACTCATCATGAGTGAGTTGATTCGGCGACCAGAGGGCCCACCGAACGTCTTCAGATACAGCTTCGAAGGTCCATGAACGCAGGAACCGCCTGTCGGCAAGCAGGTCAAGTTCCTGGGACAGCTGAGGCAGAGCAAGCCCGGACAAGCGCCCGAGCATCTCCCGATCGACGGCTGCATGAGCAGAACCGGGAGGAAGATGCGCCCCGAGTACCAGCGCGAGCAGCCTGGTGGTCACCCCGAGCGGGCCGAGTTGGCGCGCTCCACAGACGCGCAGCGCCCAGTCGGCTGCTCGGGCACGGCTCAGTCGCCCAGGAGCTTGGGTGCGCACCGTGGGATCCAGCAGCCGAGCGGAGAATCCCTGGCGAGGGCTGTTCGGCCGCACAGCGTGGATATGGAGCCAGCCTGCCCATTCCAGTTCTCCTAGTGGGGTGGCATCCGAACCCAGCCGCATTCCGCGCACGAGGCCGGTGGGGATGCGCACATCGCCGCCGCAGCTCGAGCGCAGTGCGCATTGCAAGGCAAGCAAGCGGGAAGCCGCAGAAGCCTCTGCCGGCAGGGCGGCTGCGAGATAGCTGAGCATCTCGCGCACCCGAACCTCGTCAGCGAGACCGTGCAGCCTGCGGTGTTGGGGCGGGAAACCGGGGGGTGAACTGGGCAGCGCAGTCTCCGGAACGACCGCCGCATGTTCCGTGGCACCAGCGCAGGCGGCACAGGTGTCGGCGAGCCGCCATTGACGACCGCCGCGCTCCCAGGCCAGGACGAGCAGGATGCTCCCGGCGCAGCCGCGATGCCTGGGGTGCCACCTGCAGCCGCGTGCGTGGCACTGGCAGGTGCGCAAGTGTGCGGGCAGCGCGTCGCGGCGCGCATGCAGGGCCAGGTGGGTCATCGCCTCGTGCGCCGAGGCGCGAATAGGTGCGGTGCCTGACGAAGAGCACCTTGAGCAGACGAGCACAGGTCCGCCGCGCTCGGGGCGTAGCTCCACCGTCCAGGTGCGCTGCACTGGCTGCATCGTGCACTGCCTCATGGGGCGCGTCTTCCTCCGGTCCTGCTCGCCGTGATGCCAATGAGTCCCTCATCCCGAGGGAGCGGGGTGAGGAAACGCACCGTAGTGCAGACCTCTGCCCTCGCGGCGGTGCGGCGACCTGCGGAAATAGGGCAGAGGTCTGCACTGACAGGGCAGGGGTCTGCACCATCGGATGGTGAGGTGACAACCTTCCCGCCCGACCCAAACCTCACCGCACTCCGCCTGGAGCTAGCCCGGCTGAGGAGCGAACGAGGCTGGACCTACGACGAACTCGCCGACCGTACCGGCCTGGCCAGACGCACCCTCATCGAAATCGAGCAGGGCCGCACCATCGGATCCCTCAAGACCTGGCACGCCATCGCCCACGCCTTCAACGTGCCCGTCGACCACCTCATCGCCCGCCTCTGCGAAGGCCACGAACCACCAGCAGAACCCCGCACCTAACGCCCAGGCTTCACCGCCCGGAGATCACCCGATCCAGTCGCCACAGGGAACTCCCGTACGGGCAATCGCATACGCGTTCCACGACGCTAAGTCGTTCGCAGGACACCTCGGCACGTTTCCCTCACCACGGGCGTGTCACCTGCCACCTTCGCCGACATGTGCTCCGCCACGGCCTCATCAGGCCGCCGATGGGACGGTTCCCCCGCCCGCCCCTCACGTTCACGCGCCCTGCGCGTCACCCCTGACAGCCCCACCCGCCTCGTCCGCAGCGCCCAGCCCGGCCGCTGCCCCGACTGCGGCAACCGCATCGACCGCTACCCCTGCGCCGACTCCGCCGACGACGGCCGGGTTGTCCCCCTCCATCCGCAGGAACTTCCCGCAGCCGCCGTCCCGGTCACCAGCCGCTGGCACGTCAGCTCCGGCACCGCCCACCCAGCTCACGACGGCAGCCCCTGGTGCCGCATCCCGCACGCCACCCTGTGCCCCGCACAACCAGCTCCCGCCGTCCTCACCCCACAGATCACCACCCTGCGCCGCCACATGGCCCTGCACACCCGCCGTTTCATCAACAACGGCGCTTTCACACCCCCGGCCGCCCAGCCATCCCCATCACCCACCACCACCTGCAGGCCAGTCAGGCCCGTCATCCATCTCCTGCGCGTCCTCCGCCTAGCCCCGCGCCCGATCGACACCATCCAATGCGTTTCGCAGACGCGACAGCGCCGTCGCTGCACCCGCCCAGTCTTCGACCCCGATACCCCTGGCGGCATCTGGACACTGCTCCCAGCACCCACCGCCGGCCGCCGCCCACCTTGTCCGGCGAACCTGATGGCCGTGTACGACCTCGCCCACCTGCCCTACGCAGAGCAGCTGCGATGGCGCCACCAGCACTGCCCCGACCACGCTGCCCCAGGAGCAGCCGACCTCAGCCTCGTCGAGTGGGAGCCCTTCGATCCCCTTCTGCACCGGCAGCACATCCACTCACGACTGCCTGGCCGCCCCCACACCCACCGACCGTGACCCCCAACGCGCAGCCGACCTGCAACCACCACTGCAGAAACCCGGGCCGCGACGAAGCCGCACAACGCCTCACCGAACGCCGCCCACTCTTGGAGCCCTCCCGGTGCTGACGCTCACCGACGAACAGACCACCGCGGCCGACCGGTTCCACGCCGGCGATCACCTCACCCTTCAAGCAGGCGCAGGCACCGGCAAGACCAGCACGCTCGCACTCCTTGCACACCGCACCAAACGCACCGGCCGATACCTCGCCTACAACAAGGCAATCGCCCAGGACGCCGCCGCACGCTTCCCCGCAACCGTCACCTGCAAGACCGCCCACGCCCTCGCCTACGCCGCCATCGGCCACCGCTACCGCACCCGCCTTAACGGCCCCCGCCAACCCAGCTGGAAAACCGGGCAGGACCTCGGCATCACCAAAACCATCCGCATCGGCGACCGAGACCTCTCACCCCGCGCCCTGTCCTACGCAACCCTGCGCACCATCACCCGCTTCTGCCACTCCGCGGACCCAGCGCTCGCCGACCACCACGTCCCCAGACTGCGCAGCCTCGAGAACGCCGACGACCACAGCCAACTGACCCAGATCGTCATGCCCTTCGCCCGCAAGGCATGGGCAGACCTCCAGCACCCCATGAGCGGAGCCGTCCGATTCGACCACGACCACTACCTCAAAATCTGGGCACTTACCTGCCCCAGGATCCCCACAGACTTCCTCCTCCTGGACGAAGCCCAGGACACCAACCCCGTAGTCGAGCAGATCTTCAACGCCCAACGTGACCACGCCCAGCTCGTCATGGTCGGAGACTCAGCCCAAGCCATCTACCAATGGCGTGGCGCCCGCGACATCATGACCACCTTCCGCGGCACGGCTCTCACCCTGTCCAAGTCGTTCCGCTTCGGCCCCAGACTCGCCACCGAGGCCAACCGCTGGCTCGCCATCGCCGACGCACCCCTGCGCCTGGCAGGCACCGAAACCATCCCCACCACCCTCGGGCCGGTCGAACAACCCGATGCCATCCTGTGCCGCACCAACGTGGGCGCCATGCACGAAGTCATGCACCTGCTCGAAGCAGAGCTCCGGGTAGCTCTGACCGGGGGAGGCGAATCCCTGCGAGCCCTCGCTCGTGCGGCCGACGACCTCAGAGCGGGCCGCCGCACATCCCACCCCGAGCTCCTCCTCTTCCCCACCTGGGGCGACCTGCAGGACTACGCAGGAAACGACCCCGCCGGAGGAGACCTCCAGCCGCTCGTCGACCTGGTCGACACCCACGGCACCGACGCCATCCTCAACGCCGTCCACCGCCTCGATAGCGAGGACACCGCTGACGTGACCGTCTCGACCGCCCACAAAGCCAAAGGCCGTCAATGGGGGAGCATCAGGATCGCAGCTGACTTCACCCCGCCCCGCGACTCCGACGAGAAGGACGACAAAGGCCGGCCCATCCCTGGCCCCATCGACGAGGCCGAAGCCCGACTCGCCTACGTCGCAGTCACCCGCGCCCGCCACCAACTCGATATCGGGGGACTGACATGGGTGAACGACCACCCCGACGGAAGCCCCACATGATCAGCGCCCCGCCAGGGCCGGATGCCGTGTCCCACGTCCTGGGGCCGGTGCTAAAGGTTGTCCCGTAACTGCTGCTTGCGACGTTGAGCTTTCCCGTGCTGGGTTCCCATGAGCGCAGGGACGTTGTCAGAGGGCGAGGGCACACTGGCTCGCATGGTTAACCCTTCATCCACTGCAGACGATGCCTCCGGCCCCTTCCCTGTCTGGGTGGAGTCGATGGGCGGCCCTCTCATCGTCGTCCCCGTCTCTGCCCTGGCCTCCTGGGGCGGGAGTACGGAGAGTGGTCTTATGGCGGGAGACTCCACCGCCCCGGACGACTACGACCGGGCCTGCGCGGTGGACGATCTGGCCGGTGTGATCCCTGTTGACGCGAACGGTGCGCAAGCACTGGTGCTGGCCGATGAGCCGGCGACCAGTTGCTATCTGCCGCAGCACCGAGTGTTTCTGCGGTGGCTCGCTGCCGACTCCGAGGCCGGACTGAGTGCCGCGGCAGACACTGCCCTCGCAGATCCGGCCACGGAGTGGGATGAGAGCGGCACCTGGGTCTCGGACGGTCCGGCGGTACTCATGGACTCCGCATGGGCGGGTTCGGACTTGGGCATCGAGTACCCCTACGGCGGGATGCCCACCGTGGCACCGGTCTCACTGCCCGCCGGCCGCTGGCGGGTCCGCGCCACACAGACCAAGGTGGACGAGGAGAACTGGGTCGGCCTGGTCCAGCTCCTGCCCGCCGAATCCTGAACGCCGGGTGCGGTCAGTCGCGCGCGCAAGGTTGTGCAGATGAGCGATGCCGAGCATGGCGTGGTGCACGCCGTCCTTTGAGGCGCAGTCGCGCAGGATCTTCCAGCTCGTCATCCGGGCGAAGGTGTGCTCGACGCGGGCGCGGACCTGTTTGTGGGAGCGATTGTGCTTCTCCCTCCAGGGCGGGAGTTCTTCGCCTTTACGGCGGCGGTGCGAGATGACCAGGCCGGTGCCCTGGTAGCCGCCGTCGGCGATCGTCATTGTGGTGCCGACGGCAGCCTTGGCCCCGGACTCCTCCCAGCCATGGGAGTCGTGGCGGCTTCCCGGCAAGGGCCGGCTGACCACCACGACCAGTCGGGCGTCAGCGTCGATGACGACCTGGTGGGCAGTGGAGTAGCGGTAGCTCTTCGACTGCTTGGCCACCGAGTGATCGCGGGTGGCACTAGGTCCCGTCGACAATGAGCACGGTGTCCTTGCGGAACTGGTTCCGCTGCCGGAGCGCCAGCAACGGCCCAATATGGTCGATGATCCGGTCCGCGGCCGACTTGGAGATCCCGAACAACGGAGCAAGCTGGCGCATCGTTAAGGTCGTGCGCCAGTACGCCGCCACCAGCAGGACACGGTCCTCTAGCGACAGGCTCCAGGGCCGGCCGCGCTGCTGATCCACGCCTTGCTCGCGTCGTACCGAGGCAACCAACTCTTGCCGAACAGCACGAGCTCAGCCCAGTGAAGGGCTCTAGCCAGGACGGCACCGACGCCGATATCGCACCAGCCACGACGTGATCGTTTCACTCGGTGAGAAGCAATCATCGTCCCGTACCCTCTCGGCCTGAGCAGGTTCAGAATGTCGCCATGGCGGACGAAGAGCACAACGAGGCAGCTGCACGCTCATTCCTGTCATGCGCCACCGAGGTGGCGCGGCTGATGGATCTCGGGAACGCGGCCGACGTACCGGAAGCACGCCGCGCACGGCACCTGGCCCATGCGGTGCGCAAGCCACTGCTCCAACGTGCCAACCTGCCCGAAGAGTTCTTCGCCCCGTTGATGGCTGCAGCCGTCTATGACCCGGACCCCAGCTTCTGCCTCTGGTTCGTCGAACCAGCGGTCTATGCCTTCGGGCGCCACCGGGTCATGACCGCCCTGCTCGACTATCGACAGACCGGCACGGACGCCGAGCAGGCAGGCGCTGAGCGGGCCTGGTATTGCGCCCACATACCGCTCCGCGCAGACCGGTCCCCGGCCTATGCACCCGGCGGAAGGCGCGATCCCGCTATGGATGAATCCCGCGAAGTGAGAGACGAATGGAGGGAGACCCTTCGGCGATCAGCCACATGACCGGGCCAGCGCCCAGCTCTCCGGTTGCTGGGGCGAGGCAGCGGGGATGGTTGCCAGCGCCGAGCCGGGGAGCGCGTAGCTTCCCAGCACCCCGATTGTTCCGTGAGCGGCCAGGTGAACGCACCGACCCTGTGGCCGGGGCGACTGGCGATCACGTGCTCACGGCGCGAACCTGGCTACGAGGGCATGAGTGCCTCCAGGGTTCGACAACGATCGAGGAGCAGCCCATGGCAGGCGACCGGATTGCCGGTATCGACCCGACCGCACGACCCAGCGGCACCGGATGTGTCGAGTGCCTGGCGGGTGATGGGCCAGGGTGGTGGATGCACTTGCGACGGTGCGCCGAGTGCGGGCACATAGGCTGCTGCGACTCGTCCCCCTCACGGCATGGGACACGCCACGCGATGGAATCGGGCCACCCATTCCTCACCAGTTTTGAGCCGGGCGAGAGCTGGTTCTGGAACGTGCAGACCGAGCAGTACTACAAGGATGGCCCCGAACTTTCCGAACCCACCGCCCGCCCGCTTGCACAGCCCGCGCCCGGACCTGCTGGGCCTGTACCGGCCGACTGGCAGCAGCAACTGCACTGACACAGCGCTCATGGCAGCCAAGGCTCCGACCGCCAAGTCCGGACCTGCAAAGCAGGCGGCTGCGATGGCGTGTTGGATGCCCTCTGCCCGAGGACGACGGAACGTGCGAACCGGCCTGGTGTCTGCTGCGAAGCAAAGATGGCGGCTTCCTGCCGCTCCTCCAGCTCGACTACGACGTGCCGGATGACGCGCAGAACGCGGTGGGCCGGGATAGTACGCGCGGTGCCGGACTGAGTCCGCACAGGACGATATGGCCGCCCGTGACGTCTCTCAAGATGGAAGCGTTGTGCGACGACGTTCGACCTGGAGCCCAGCCCGGCGCACCACTGAGCCTCCGTCGCGCTGCGGGTCGCCGTGACCGACGCACTCGGCAACAGCGTCCACCGCACAGTGACCGCCCCGTCTCCACCGCGGCACCGCATGAGCCCCGACATCGGTTCCGCGAACTGAACCACCGAGCACAAGGGGTCCGGGGGCGTGGAGCTGCCAGTCTCCCTCTGTGCCCTGCCGTGCCGAGCTTGATGACCCTCCGCGGTGCCGCCGACGGCGGCGCGGAAGGATCCGTTGCACTCGATCTAGCAGCTTCCAGCGAACACAAGGCCTTCCACCAGGCACGTTGGCAAAAGATGGTCGGTCGTCTATTCTCGTGAGAGAGGTACTGGTCAGCATTGGGATGTCACTCGGTGTGATGGGCTGATCGGGCATCCCTTCATTCCGTGCCGGGCGCTGGAAGCCCGCCGCCCCCGCATAGAGGAGATTCCAGATGATGCGTGTCGACATGTGGACCGATGTCGCTTGCCCGTGGTGCTACATAGGTCGGGAGCACTTCAGTAGAGGGCTCGCCGCCTTCGCGCACCGTGACCAGGTCGAGGTCGTGCACCGATCCTTCGAGCTCAATCCCCAGGCCGAGAACGGCACGGTTCCGATCATCGACGCGGTCGCGGCACAGTACGGTCGCACCCGCGAGCAGCAGGTCGCGCGGGAGGAGCAGGCCGCGGCCATGGCGAACGCCGTTGGCCTTGAGTTCCGCGTCGGCGGACGTGTCTTCGGGAACACCTTTGACGTGTACCGTCTCTCGCACTTCGCCGGCACCCGCGGCTTGCAGGGCAAGCTCCTGGACCTCGCCTTCCGGGTCAACTTCGCGGAGGAAGCCTCGATCTACGACCGGGAGACCCTGGTGGGCGTAGGCGTGGAGGCGGGGCTGGGCGAGGCGGAGGTGCGAGAGGTGCTCGACAATCCGGACGCGTTCGCCGAAGAAGTGCGGTCCGACGAGCGACTTGCCGCGGAACTCGGCACGGGCGGCGTGCCTTTCTTCGTGCTGGACCGGAGCTACGGGGTGAGTGGTGTCCAGTCACCCGAGGCGTTTACCCAGGCACTGGAACAGGCTTGGGCGGATCGGCCGGCTGCGTAACGGCTCCGACGACGCCAGTCGGTTGGCGCGGGCCGCCGGGGCACCCTTCCTGCCGAGCTGCGCGTGGTGCGGGAAGGCGGGGCGGACGGCCTCGCGCACGTCATGGTCGATGACGACCGCGGCGAGTGCCTTGTGCCGGTGAACGCTCAGCGCTGGAGGCCTGACGATCCCACCACGGCGGAACGGTTCCGGAAGGCTAACGCCGTGTCCGACGGCACCGCTTCAGTGTTCGGAAAAGCCCCGCTCGCCGCGGAGCTCCAGGCGCGGTCGATTGGATCGTCGACACCTTCCGAAAGGACGGTCTGGGGTGGCGATCACGGCCGTCGATGAGGGCTCCTACCGGTTGCCGGCCACCGGGCAACGAGCCCGCACCGGACATCGAGCAACTCAAGCGGATTGCCCTCGGCATGAGGGGCAGGACAGCCCCTGACCCTGCGACTTGGGCAGCCGGACGAAGGCGGTCCTTCGGCCACAGATCGTCCACTCAGCTGAACCAGCGACGACGCGCACGATCGTGCGCGTCGTCGCTGGTTGGTTGTTCGGCCGGTTCAGAATGCGTGTGGGCCGAAGCGGCCCCAGGCAACGAAGGCGGCCAAGACGAGCAGGATCACGTTTATGACGACGGCCTGGTTCTCCTTGCGGCGGCCGTGCACGGTCATGGCGCCGATCATCATCAGGATCAGCCCGGTGGCGGCCAGGGGGACGAGGAGGGGGGCGACGTTCAGCAGCGCGGGGAGGATCAGGCCGATCGCGGCGAGGACCTCGGCGAGGCCGATCAGCTTGATCATGGCGGGGGAGAACGGCTCGGCCCAGGCCATGTTGGGGCTGGCGGCCAGCTTTTCCTTGGGCTGGAGCAGCTTGGCCGCGCCGCCGCCGAGGAAGAGGACGGCCAGCAAGCTGGCGCTGATCCACAGGACGACGTTCATTTTTCTTTTCCTGACTGTAAGCGCAATGGCGCGTTGGTAGGGGTGGGCGTGGTGGGGGTCAGTGATGGGCGTTGCGGGGTGGTGTGGCGCGGGCCTGGGCGAGCATGCGGCCGGAGTCAGAGGCCGGGAAACGGTCCAGCATCGCCCGCAGGTCCGCGGCGTCGGTGTTGGCGCCGAACAGCTCGGTGCCGGGCTGCATGCGCACACCTTCGGCCAGTGCCCCGGCCACGACCGGGTCGAAGCCGAGGGCGTCGACCAGGGCCGCGGTCACGGTGAGGTCGTCCGGGTCGTCTCCGGCGATCGCGATCGCCTTGCGATCGGGGACGCCGGGCGGGCGGGCGCCTTCCTCGAGATCGTGGTAGCCCATGTGGTTGAAGGCTTTGACGATCCGTGACTGCGGGAGGAAGGCCTGCACGATCTCGCTGGAGGAGGTGCGCGGGTCGGTGAGGTCGTCCCGGACGCCGTCGACCTCCCACCAGTAGTTCATGGCGTCGATCACGAGCTTGCCGGCCAACGCGTCAGCAGGCAGGGCGCGGTGCTTGCCCAGAGGCAGGGCAGACACGACGATGTCGGCGCGCTGGGCGGCCTGGTCCGTGGTCACCGGGAGGGCACCGGGCGTGAGGACGTCCACGATGAGGGCGATCCTGGCCGGGTCGCCGGAGCCGGCGATCAGAACGTCGTAGCCTGCGGCGACGGCGAGCCGGGCCAGGACGGTGCCGACCTTGCCGGCGCCCAGGACGCCGAGGGTGGTCATGGCTCAACCCGCCAGGATGTCGCGGACCATGGGCGCCACCTTCGCACCGAACAGCTCGACCGTGCGCATGCGTGCCGAGGCCGGCTGGTCCCCGGCGCTGTAGATCATGTCGAAGCGGCCCACGCCCAGCGCCGTGATCGTGCGGGCGATCTTGCGGGCGACGGTCTCGGGCGCGCCGATGTACATCGAGCCGTGCTCGACCTCTGCGTCGAATTCGGCGCGGCGCACCGGCGGCCAGCCGCGCAGCGCGCCGATCCGGTCCCGTATCACCTTGTAGGACGGGTAGTACAGCTCCTTGGCCTCTTCGTCGGTGTCGGCCACGAATCCGGGCGAGTGCATACCCACGGGGTGGGGGTGCGTGCCGAACTGTTCGGCGGCCCGCCGGTACAGGTCGATGTGGGGCTCGAAGCGCTCAGGGGAGCCGCCGATGATCGCGAGCATGAGTGGCAGGCCGTGCCGTGCGGTGCGAACCAGAGACTGGGGGGAGCCGCCGACGCCGACCCAGGTGTCCAGGCGGCCGGACTCGGTCTTGGGGAACACCTCGGCGTTGTCCAGGGCGGCGCGGGTGGTGCCGCTCCAGGTGACCGGCTCCTCGTCCAGCAGTTTCACGAACAGTTCGAGCTTCTCCTCGAACAGCAGGTCGTAGTCGCTCAGGTCGTAGCCGAACAGCGGGAAGGACTCGGTGAACGAGCCGCGGCCCAAGATTGTCTGGGCGCGGCCGCGGGAGATCGCGTCCACGGTGGCGAAACGCTGGAAGACGCGCACCGGGTCATCGGAGCTCAGCACGGTCACGCCGGAGGCGAGCTTGATGCGCGAGGTGCGGGAGGCGATGCCGGCCAGGACGGTCTCCGGGGTGGAGATCGAGTACTCCGGGCGGTGGTGCTCACCGACGGCGATGACGTCGACGCCGAGTTCGTCGGCGAGTACGGCCTCTTCCACGACCTGCCGGATGGCAGCGGCGTGGGAGACCGGCATACCGGAGTCGTCCGCCGGGATGTCGCCGAAGGTGTCCAGGCCCAGCACAAGGTCTTCCATGGTGTTCACTTCCGCGATGATTGACATGTCAATGTTGACGCTTCAACTATGACGTCATATGCTTGACGCGTCAAGTAAGAGGGAATGTGACCATGCCGGAACGGAAACTGCCCACCCGCGAGGAACTGCGCACCTGGCGGGACTTCATCGAGACCACCGAAGCGCTGCGAACAATCCTTGCCGCCCGCCTGCAGGACGACACCGATCTGTCCCCAGGCGACTACGCCGTCCTGCTCGCGCTGAGCGAGGCCGAGCACGGCCGACTCCGGTCCTCCGAACTGGCCGTGGTGATCGGCTGGGAACGCAGCCGCCTGTCCCATCACCTGGGCCGCATGGAACGACGCGGGCTGATCCGTCGCGAGAAGTGCTCCACCGACAGCCGCGGCGCGGACATCGCCATGGCGCCCACCGGCGCCAAGGCATTCGAGACGGCCACCTTCCCGCACCTGCGCGCCGTCCGCGAGCTGTTCATCGACGCCCTGTCGCCCGACCAGCTCGCCGCCGCGGGCGAGATCGCTGCTGCCCTGCACACCCACCTCGACCTGCGCCGCCCGAACACGCACACCCCCAAGCGAAACCCGGGCACCGAAGCCAACCGCTGACCCGGATGACCGCCGACCATCCGGAGGGGGCTATCCCACCCGCGGCCACGCCGTCATCGACCGAACCCGGTACCTCCCCAAGGAGCGGACGCCGGTGAGGAGCGCCACGAAACGGTTGGTGTGCCCGAGGCGTTGACGATCGCGACCAAGACCGTCCAGACCCAGGCCATGCCCATCAAGGCCCGCGCCGCCAGGGCCCGCGAGCTTCTTCACCGGGGACGACGCCCCAACTCACAGTTGGCCCGTCGACAGCTCGGCCATCGACGCTGCCGCGCATCAGGCGGCACGCGGCTCCGCTCGGGTGCGCCCCTCCAGGGCTTGAAACCCGCTCCCACACACCCCGCCCGCGTGTCCGCCCCTGCATGGCACGAATGAGTCATGGCGCAAGATCGCCAGAGCCGCCTCTTGAGTGGGAGGACAGCCATCACGATGATTTACGAGTCTTCGACGACTCGTCACGTCTGTCTGTCAGTTCACGCCTACGGGAATTCCGGCCGACAGTCCCTTAACCATGGCCGTATTTAGCAACTAACTCCTGGACGCGGTCATCCGTTGGCATCTGCTACACGCTTGTGCCGCGCTGTCCGCCGCAACCTGATCCAGCCATGCGATCCATGGGTGGACACAAGGTGAACGAGCGAGAGGAAGCCGTGAAACCCACGTCCCCGAAACATGCCCTGGGCGCAATGGTGGGCATCAGTATGCTGTTGGTCGCCCTGACCCCCTCGGTATCCCTGGCACTCGCAGATCCACCCGGCTCGGTCCTGGTGCCGACGCCGACGTCGGCGTTCGGGCCCAGCTCCGCAGTCAAGGGCACCCCAACCGAAACAGCTCAACGGTGGATCCCCCTGATCACAGGTGACCGGATCGGGGTGAACGCAAAGGGCGAAATCCGTTCCGTGCGCCCCGCCAAGGGGCGAGAGCACATACCCATCCGGACAGAGACCATCGGCAAGCACACCTATGCCATGCCGGATGACGCACGGAGCCTGGTACGCAGCGGCTGGCTGGACCGGCGCCTCTTCGACATCACCACATTGAGTACTCCCGCTTACGCACAGCGTCCGGGCCTGGGCCTCATCGTGATGTACGACGAGACACGTCCCAAGTCCAGGAAAGCCATTCGCTCCATCACAGGTGCCGAGGTCGAGCACACCTTGGCGAGCGTCAACGCCGACGCGGTCACCGCCCCTGCGAACGGCTCTACACAACTCTGGTCCACGCTCACGGACGGACCTGCCACCGCGACGAGCCGAACCGCTACACCGGGCGTCGCCTCGGTGTGGCTCGACGGGGTGGTCCAAGCAACTCTCGACCAGAGCGTGCCGCAAATCGGCGCCCCCGAAGCGTGGGCGGCCGGCTTCGACGGCACGGGCACACGCATCGCCATCCTGGACAGCGGCGTTGATGCCACCCACCCCGATCTCGCGGGGCAGGTCATTGCTGAGCGCAACTTCTCCACCTCACTGAACACGCAGGACCTGTACGGCCACGGCACGCACGTAGCGTCCATCGCGGCCGGCACCGGGGCCAAGTCAGAAGGCACATACAAAGGAGTAGCGCCCGGCGCCCGCATCCTGAACGGCAAAGTGCTCAACGACGAGGGCACCGGCAGCCTCTCCGGCGTAATCGTCGGCATGGAATGGGCGGCAGCGCAGAAGGCGGATGTCGCCAACGTCAGCCTGGGCACCTACGACACTCCAGGGATCGACCCGGTGGAGGCGGCCGTCAACAAGCTGTCGGCCGAGAGCGGAACCCTCTTCGTCATCGCGGCCGGAAACAACGGCCAGGAAGGCTCCGGTACGGTCGGCACACCCGGCAGTGCGGAAGCCGCTCTCACCGTCGGAGCTGTGGACAAGCAAGACCGTCTCGCTCCGTTCTCCAGCACAGGCCCCCGCATCGGCGACTCTGGGATCAAACCCGACCTCACGGCACCCGGAGTGGCCATTGCAGCCGCAGCTGCGAAAGGCAGCCTGCTTGCTGACAGGGGTGATCAAGTAGCCGAAGGGTACGTGGGCCTCAGCGGTACCTCCATGGCCACCCCGCACGTCGCCGGTGCCGCTGCGCTTCTCGCCCAGCAGCATCCCGACTGGACTGGCGATGACATCAAGAAGGCGCTGCTCACCTCAACAACGCCGGGCGCGTACACACCGTTTGAGCAGGGCTCGGGCCGGGTCGACCTGCGCAAGGCGATCAAGCAGACGGTGACCACCCGGGAGGCGTCCCTCTCCTTCGGTATTGCACTGTGGCCGCACACCGATGATCAGCCGGTCAGTAAGAACCTCACCTACCGCAACATGGGCAGTGCCGCCATAACCCTCAAGCTGACCATGGATGCCACCGGCCCTGACGGCAGCCCCGTGCCCAACGGAATGTTCACCTTCGACGACCAGGTCACCATCGCGCCGCACGGCGAGGCGACCGTGAAGGTCACCGCCGATACCCGACTCGGCGGCGACACAGTGGGTGCCTTTACCGGGCGGATCACAGCTGAAGGAGACGGGCAGACAGTCGGCACCGCACTCGCAGTGGACCGTGAGGCGGAGAGATTCACTCTCACCGTGAAGCCCCTGGACCGCAAGGGCAAGCCCGCTGCCGCCCCCTCCTGGGATGCATACATGGTGGGCATGGCCGGTCCCGCCGCGGGCGCATCCGTCCTCCTTTTTGGAGACACATACTCGGTGCGGGTCCCCAGGGGGCAGTACTTCCTCAACAGCATGCTCAGAGTCGACCCTGCCGGGTCGACCGCCCAGGGCATTGACTGGATCAACCAGCCCATGCTTGAGATCACCAAGGACACCACGGTCACGTTGGATGCCCGCACCGCCCGGGAGATCGACGTTACGGTCCCAGGCCGCACTGTCAGCCAAATCTTTGGCCACATCAGTGCACACGCCGATCCGGTTGACGGAGTTGGCAGCGGGTTCGGTGTCTTCGTCGCATCCTTCAAAGAATTTCATTCCGCCCACCTGGGCCCGAAGGTGAACCCTGATCTCCGGCTGAGCCAACAGCTCAGTCTCTCGTTCTCCACCGGAGCCAAGGGTCACGATGAATACCATCTGGTGTACGAGCCGAAGGGCGACAAACTACTGACCGGCTTCACGCACCACGTCAGGGACCGCGAACTTTCGAAGGTCAGGGTGAGTCTCGGAGCACCGGCGAGAGGCAAAATCGGGTTCGTCACCCCTGTTACGGAGAACGGTGCTGGTCTCGGCACCGAGCGGCCTCTCCCCGACACAACGACACTCCACTTGTTGTCGGAAAATCCCTCGTGGCTGCTGCTGTTCGACCAGGTGGATACACACAACAACTTCGAGAGCAACTACACCTCACCCGTACGGACGTTCACGCCGGGCCGCTCCTACCGGCACGAATTCAACATGGGCGTCTTCGGCCCCGACCTCCCGGAGGGCGCCGGCTTCGTGCGGGCCGACGAGGCGCTCTTGGGAACCCTGCCGATTCTGTCGGACGGCAGCGGTAACGAAAGCAACAACAACTCGGCGTATGAAAGTGCTCAAACGACCCTATACGGCAACGGAGAGATGCTCCGCACGAGCATCTACCCGATGGACTTCTTCTACATCGCGGCCAACGAGCGAACCGACTACCGACTGACTGCCTCGATCGCCCGCGGCGCAGTCACCGACGTCTCCACGAACGTCACCGCGAGCTGGACATTCTCCTCTGAATACGCACCGGGAATCACCGTACTTCCCGTATCCGTCGTGCGCTTCACCCCCAAGCTGTCCCTGGACAACACCGCCAAGGCAAGGGCGAAGATGGCCGTACCAGTGACTGTGAAGGGCTCTGCAGCGGGACGAAACCTCAAGTCCCTGCGAGTCCAAGTCTCCTACGACCACGGAGCCCACTGGCACGAGCAGCCCGTGCGTAACGGACGGGTCCAAATCACCAACCCCGAAGCCGGCGGCAGCGTCTCCTTCAAGGCCCAAGCAGTCGACAAGCAAGGCAACGCCGTCAACGAAACCATCTACGACGCGTACCTGACCAAGTAGAACCGCCATCGACCGAAACGCAGGCCCCCGCCAGCAGCGGGGGCCTGCGTCATGGACCTTCGAGAGACCTGCAAGTGCCGCAGTGAACCTCCCCAGTCACCCTGCGAGCTGCAACTACTGGTCCCAGCGGCGAAGCACTGGTGGCCGTAGAAACCGCTACGAAGCGGCGATCGACATGCACAGCGCCCGACGGCGGGGCCAGCAGGCGCCGAGCCGGTCATCAGCGTCGATGTTCAATGGTCCGCCGATCCCGCGCCTCGGAGCAGGCGCTCCTGTTCCTGAGCGGCCGTGCGCAGGCGACGGCCTTCCCTTTTGAGTCCTTCGTCATTTAGCGCGTGTCCGTAGGACTCCTCGATCAGGCCGCGGGCTTTGAGCGCCTTCGCTCGCACGAGCCTGCGCAGGTCGTGCATGGTGCCTCCTGTGAATTCGGCGATCAGGTTCGCTTCCCGGTCTGGTTAACGGACCGGCCGAATCACGCCGACGCTTCTCTTACCAGGGTGCCATGCCACCTCCCGTGGCGCTCGATTCCGGCACTGATGAGAATCGGAACGGGGCGGTCTCGCTGGACTGCGATCGTGTGTGCGGATCAGCACGCGTCCCGGGGGCGCAAAAGTGTCCTGTACGGCGAATCGCACGACAAAACCGCCTCTCACTGAAGCAATGAGCAGCCCGGCGTCGGCCGCCAAGGCAGTATTTGTTGGCGCGCGATATCGATCCGGCCGGAGCCACCCAGACCGACCACGTCCTGCCGGCCGCTGGTGGACACTGGACGAGTTGCGCTCCACTGCCGCGACGGTTTATTCCCTTGGGCTCGGAGAGTTGATTTCCCATGTCTTCACCGAAGTCTCGGAGCATCCTGTGGTCCGGGCTGAGTTGTCCCTCTTAAGGCGGCGTCCTGCACGGGGCTCGCTCGTTGAGTTAAGTGGGGAACGGTGTGCGCGTTCGAGTCGTCAAGATCGATTGCGGAGGACAGTGGACCCGCCGATTCCGACGTCGCGGACGGGGCGACAATCCGGGTCGAAATAATGGTGAACGATTAGAGTGGGTGACAGGCCGTGACGACGAACTGGCCGCCCCACCTCCCCTTCGGCCTATTCGGCAAGGGGAATCCGACACCAGTTACCCGGACGCCGATGTATGGGAGCGGGAAAGCGATGACAGCCCTTAAGCAGAATGTCCCGGTGATCGGCGCACCATGCTGGGTGAACTTGATGAGCCATGACCTCGAGGCCGCACATGCGTTCTACCGAGCGGTGCTGAGCTGGGAGTTCAGGAACAGTGGCCTCGGTGATGAGTTCTCGGTCGCCCTGGCCAGTGGTGGCAGCCCTGTCGCTGGGGTCGGCTCCCGCTCGAACTCAATCTGCCTTCCTGCAGTCTGGACGCCATACTTTGCAGTGACGGACGCGGACCAAGCCGGAGCCCGGATCAGAGAACGGGGAGGCATTGTCGCTATCGGCCCGATTGCCATGGGCGGCGGCCGCGCAGGCCTGGCCGCGGATCCAGATGGAGCGGTCTTCGGATTCTGGGAAGGCCCCACTCTGGCCTGGTCGGTTGGAGACGGAGCTGCTCCGGCCCGGCTCGCTCTGCAGACCCGCGACGCACGCAATGCCGCCAGCTTCTACACCCAGGTCTTCAAATGGGCCGAGCCCGACTTCCATCTTGACCACGACCACAACCAGATCGGCGTCCAAGCTGGTGGACAGACCGTCGCTGTGCTGCGTGAAGGAGGCAACGAAGCCGACTTCGGTCTCCAGATCTGGCCTCGGTGGATCGTCGACTTTCACGTGGAGGACCCCCCCGGCACAGCGGCTGCCGCAGTGGATGCCGGAGGCATGTCCTCCCGGGTGGCCGGGGCAGGGGAAGCACACGTGATCCGTGACTCCGAAGGCGGCATCTTCGCCATCTCCAAGGTCTGAAGCGATGTCGCCGGACCTGGACGATAACTAGTCCGCAGGGACGACGGGTTGGCGAATTGGGCACCCCTTGGCCGTGCCGTGTGTTCTTCCCACGGCCTGTCCTGCAGTGCACCTGCGCTCGGCCTGCCGATTGGCGATCTTCGACGGAAATAGAGGGTTCGCGAAGCCAGAAACAGTTCCGATCACGGCTACCGGACCACACCTCCACGCAGCGGGCCGGAGCATGGTGCCCGCTCCGGCCCGCTGTCGCAGAGCTACTTCAGGCCGAAGGCCCTGGTGATGGTCTGGTTCACCGCATTGCCCTGGTCGTCACTGGCCGTCGCGCGGATGGTGACGTACGAGGCCCGCTTCGGGGCGTCCAGGGTGGTGCGCCAGCTGCCGCCGATGTGGGTCAGCGGGGCCTTGTGCCACGTGGCGCCGTCGTCGTAGGAGAGCTCCAGGCTGACCTTGCCGATGGCCGAGGTGGGCGGGAGGTGCTGTCCGGGGTCGGGCGACGTCAGGTGCGAAGCAGTGACACTGACGCGCGCGTCACGGTGGGTTCTGCCCTTGACGTCGGTATCGACGTCGTAGTCGAGCTGGATCAGCGGCAGGGCGACGCCCCGGTTCGGCGCGCCGGGGGCGGAGATGAAGTCCCATGCCGTCTTGGTGGAGGTGGAGTACGGATTGGCCCCGTTGCCGCGGGCAGTGGTGAGGACGTACCGGTACGGCAGCGGCACCGGCTTCAGGCCGTCGGTGTAGGCGTAAGTGCCGTCGAAGGTTTTCAACAGGGTGCTGCCCTGATAGAGCGACGCCGTGGCCTTGGCGTCCGCGGAGCGCGCGTATCCCTCACGGCGGGTGCCGGCGTCGCCCCAGCCTGGGACGTCGACGAACATCATGTCGTCCTGCCGCCAGGTGACTGAGCCGGGGGTCGCGAAGTTGAGGCGGGGCCGGGCGATCGGGGCGAACCATTGATCGCGGGTGGTTCTGTTGGGCGCGTAGGAGCGCTGCGGCGCCACAACCCTGACCTCTTCGAGAACGGTGGCGGCCTGTGCCCACTGAACGCCGGAGCCGGTTGAGACCCAGTCGGTACGGGTGCCCTGCGCGGGGCGCGGGAGTTCCCTGCCCAGCCCCAGCAGTGAGAATCCGGGCCAGATGTCGTACCGGTACTCCTGGGCGTCGGCCGCACGGTAGTTGTTGAACGCCATCTCGACCTTGGCAAGTTCCTTGACGCCAGGACGGTAGGTCATGTCAGCCGGCAGAGCGCCGTCCCAGACATGTGTCAGGTCGTACAAGTACTCGGTGGCCGGGTGGGAGAACACCTGCACGGTGGGGTTGCCAGACGTGGTGAGGCGGCGGATCAAACGCTCACCCTGGTCGACGCCGACGGATACGACCGTAAGCGGCGGGGTGACCTGCGTGCGCGGGTCCAGCCGCCAGTTGACGCCGTTATCGACCACGATCAGCATGGTGGCCCCGGCCGCGGCGGCGGCCGCCGTCTGGTCGGGCAGTGGCACGGTGTCATTGCGCCGCACAACAGCGGCCTTCCCGCGTACCTTGCGGCCGGCGTAGTCGGCGGGTGCACCCTGTCCGAGGTAGACAGCGTCAGGCCGGCTGTTCCCCTTGGGGAGCGGCTTGGCCCCACGGCGAACGAGGATGTCGTCGACGGGACTCTTCTCCGAGGTGAGCTTCAGCGCCGGCTGTTCGTTGCGCCAACGGGCCCGTACGGTGAAGTCACCGTCACTGACCTTCTTACCGGTGGCCGATGCGTAGAAGCTGTCGTAGTCGGGCCAGAAGCCGAAGTTCCACTCGAAGGAGCCGGAGGCCTCGCGCGTACGGCTGTAGTCGACGCGCATCGCGGTGGTGACGGACTCCTTCGGAGTGGCCGCATTCATACGGCGTGCCTTGGAGGCGTCCATGGTGAGAGTGGCGTCGCGGTTCAGAACGAAGTCCGGTTCGGCGACAAGGGCCATGCCACGCGAGCGCGGGCCGTTGGCGCCCTGCACAGGGATGGTTGTGGCGACAGTCCATGAGCCCTTGTCGACCATGAAGGCGACCGGGCCGTTGATGGTGGCCCATCCAGCGAGGCCGGGGTACTGGCCTTGCTGCAAGAACAGCAGCGTGTCCTCCGTGACGATCTGCCCGGAACGATCCTTGGGGATGATCGTCATCTTGAACTGTTCGCTCTGGGTACTGATGCCCACCGCGGTGGCCACCTTCACCGAACCGCCGGCTGCAGCCTCGATGCGGGCGTCATACACCCTGCCCGAGGAAGCCGCGTCCATGTGTGCGGTCACGGTCACGATGCTGGTGCCGTGCGCAGGCACGGTCACCGACGGAGCCGACAGGGTGAACAGACCGGAAGGAGTGCCCGCGGAACCCGTGACCTTCAAAGCAAGGGTGACGGGAGTGCCGGAGGTGTTGGCGTAGGTCACCTCCCGCTCAACAGTCGTGCCCGGGGCGGCAGGCCAGGACTGCAAGCCTGCAGAGACGACACCCGTGGCGGTCACGGTTGCCGACGTGACTGCTGCGGCGTCCACCCGCCCGTTGCCGGCCTGGTAGGCCGTGAACTTCGGGGTGGCCTTGGCGGTGCTGACCAACGCGTCCTTGATCTGGCGGCCGGTCCACCCGGGGTGCGCAGCTGCCACCAGCGCGGCCACGCCTGCCACGTGGGGCGTGGCCATGGACGTGCCGCTCAGCGGCATGTAGGAGCCGGAACCCGGTGAGAACTGCGAGCGGGCGGCCAGGATGTCGACACCGGGCGCGGTGATCTCCGGCTTGACGGCGGCATCAACGACGCGGGGCCCACGGGAGGAGAAATCAGCGAGGGTGTCGGAGGAGTCCACAGCGCCGACGGTCAGCGCCTCGTTCGCGGCCCCAGGGGCACCGATGGCCCCCTTGGGACCGCTGTTACCTGCGGCAACGGCGAACAGTGCCCCCGTCTCGGCGCTGAGGGCGTCGACGGCCAAGCTCATCGGGTCCGAGCCGTCACTGGGATCGTGGCTGCCCAGACTCATGCTGATGACCTTGGCGTGCTCTTGGCGCGCCGCCCACTCCATGCCGGCCAGAATCCAGGAGGTCTGGCCCCCGCCTGTGTCGTCCAGAACCTTGCCGACGTGCAGCCGGGCACCGGGGGCGACCCCCTTCTCCTTGCCGCTGGAAGCCGCGCCGGTACCGGCGATGGTCGATGCCACGTGAGTGCCGTGTCCGTTGCGGTCCACAGCCGTCTCATCGGGAACAAAGCTGTCCGCCGCGGCGATCCGGCTGACCAGGTCGGGATGTCCGGCATCAACACCGGTGTCCAGCACCGCGACATCGACGCCCTGCCCCGTGTTACCGCCCTGCCACACCTGCGGCGCGCCGATCTGGGCGACCGACTCGGCCAGATCAGCCTTCACCTTGCCGTCCAGCCACACGCGCTCGATACCACCGGCCAGCACCGGTGCGGCAGCCTTCGCACCACCCACAGCACGGGCAGCGCCGCCGAGGGCGCCGCCCAGGGTGTTGCGAGTCAGATCGGCGGGCTTCACACCCTTGGTGAGGGAGGACCAGAACTTCGCAGCATCATCGTGCTTCTGCGCCAGAGCTGCACCCCGGATGCTGCTCAGCGAGCGCACGCTCGCGGCGCCGGCGGGTACCGCCCTGGCGCGCGCATGGGCGACGTCGGAATAGCGCACGATCAGCGGCACACCGTCAGTACTGGCATCGTCGTAACCGTAGGCAAGCAGCCGGGTGATGTTGAAGAGGTTCTTGTCCAGGACGCCCGACGAGACGTACGGCATCACCTTGTGCGGATACACGTAGGTCTCGTCATCGATCCGAGTGGTATGAGCCGATACCGGACTGCCGTCGGCGCCTTCCACGGTCGTGACCATGGACGCACCGTTCCCGGTAACGGTCACCTTGTCGCCGCTGAGCAACGTCACGGTACGAGGGGCGGTGCCGGCACTGTGCACTGCTGCCTTCGCTGCGAGTGCCCCGTTGGCCGCGGAACCAACATGTGGTGGGGATGCAGACGCCGAGACAGCGCCGAGGGAAGGGAGTAGCGCCAGGGCGATGCCGAGCGCTACCCCCCGCCGACCAGAAGAAGGCGATGGAGGCATGGGAATTTCCTAGATAGACAAACAAGCATGTCGGACACGTATCCCGACGCATCATCCAGGGGGAATCCGGCTAGGCCAACGCGTGAAGATGTCGCATTGGTGTCACGTCCCAAAGGCGACACGAGAAGGCCCTCGGCGGCGACGAACTGCATCACGGGCGTGGTCTGTGACGCTCCGAGGCGCAGGGGAGGGCGGCGAAGTACCGCCTGGCGGCACGGAACCAGGATGGCTAAGCAGAGTTTCTCTGCCGCCAACGTCGTCCGGGCTTCCACAAGCAGGGCCCCCGGTGCCGCCAGAATTCTGCCTTCCGTGCTTGACACTTCAGGGCATGGTGTCTCCCGGCCCAGAGACACCATGGAACGGGGCTTGAGTACCGTCACTGCCCAAGAGAAGACAGGGGGAACCGACCAGAGGCGCCAGATTTTTTGCGGGATCACGCGGAAGAGCGGGTATTTAGCCTGGCCGACCAGCCGGGTTTCCGCTCTGGCGGAACGAGTCAGCCCCCTCAGCGCGCTGGGAGGTCCGCATTCCTACCGAGGCTGCGCTGACTCAAACCAGGGACACAGCCCACCCAGAAGGGCTGTGCCCTCGCGGGCATTGCTGTCACATCAAGAGCGTCGCACTCCCCATAGCCCAAGGCTTACGAAGGTCAGGCCTGCTGAAATGCTCCTGGGAGCCTCGTGGCTGCTTGGACGCCCCGCGGCAACGGTGGCCGCGTGGACAAAGTAACCGTCAGCCACGCGCCGGGTGTTCGCGCAAGCCGACCACTTGAGCCCCCTGTCTCCCAGTTGCAGAGGGCGAGTTCCCCTCAGTACCCGCACTTACGGTAAGCGAGAGGGACTTGCCGGTCTGTTGGCAAATGTTCCTGGCAGGGCGTCAGGGAAGTCGCCAGACGTTGTCGAACGCTTCATTCTCGATCGTCCGCTTCTGGCGTTCAGCTTCAAGCTCCATCACTGCATTGTGGACGGCGTCCAGCACGGTCGTCACGGCCTCGTTCTCAAGGATTGATCCGTCCACGGACCGCGACCTGTCGATCCCGGCAGCCGCTGCCAGGGCGACGAGAACGGGCTCATCACTGTTCCAGCGGCTCGTGGCTCCGCGGCGATCGGGCGTATCGACCAGTTCCAGGCGTGCGGCCCTCAAGGAAAATCGGCTGTGCCGTGCTTGTTTCAGCTGACCAATTTCCTCAAGGGCACCTTGGTACGCGGCGGAGAGGTCACGTCCTCGCCGCCAAAGCCAGTCCTCGACGTGCTCCGCCTGACCTGTGAGAGCCGATGATGCCTCGCGCAAAAAGTGATCATCGAGTGGGTGCTGCGAGTTCGAAGCGATGAGATTGTCATCCAAGGTGACGGCTTCTGCTTCGATGAGGTCGATCAGCTCTGCTCCAGCGAGCGCGAGCGAAAGGTCGCCTTGCCTCACGGAGGGATTGGGCCCAAGGTCTATGGCGATCATGAACAGGTCTTTCGCTGTAGTCATGAACGACTCCCTCGGTTCGGTGACAGCGAAATACCGCCACTGGCCAGTCCGAAGCCCGAGGTGCGACGGAGGGCAACACCCCCGTGCCCCCGGGGCCGGGAAGCGGTCACCCGCGCCAAGGACACACGGATCTCCGGTACTTTCAGTATCACTGATCACTGTGTCCATAGGTTCTGCGGCTGCGGAACCTATGGGTGTCGGGTTTACCTGCTGTCGCAGCAGTCAGCGGCGATTCCCGCGGACGTAATCGGGGTTAGCTCGTGCGACTGCGAATTACGATTTCTGCCGCAGTGCCAGCGGTCGCTTAATTCCCTGAGGTGGTGTAGAGCATAAGAGATCAGGACTAACCGTATTGGGCAGGGGAAGGTGCAGCCACTCAGAGCCAGCCTGGCAGTTCTCACACCAAGCCTCCTCTTGACGGATTAGCACGCACCCGGCGGAATTACCGGAATGCCCACGACTCGTCGTTGGCGCGGCTTGGATGTGAACTCATGACTACACCCCAGAACCTACTGATGATCACCATGGATGAGACATCCACCCGCCGGGTAGATCCAGCTGACCTATCGGTCGCGCTTGCGGGTGCCGAGCTGATCGACTTGTTGGAGGCCAAGGCAATCGGCTTGGACAACGGATACCTCGTGCCTGGCCGGCAGGCTGTGCCTGATGACCACTGCCTGCAGCAGGCTATGGAGTCGCTGCACCTGACGGAGCCATACCAGCTGGTCAGCGACTGGCTAGGGAACAGGGAAGACATGCTCGTGGAGCGCTATACAGCCGCTCTTGAGACGGAAGACTTGGCCACTCGGAGACGTCCTCGTGGGCACCCCCTCCGAAGCCGTGAGGTCGTTCTTGTTGACTCTCCCGCCCACCGCCAGGCATTGGAGCGCTGGGCTTCAGCCGAGCCCGTCCTTGTGGCCCTGGCAGCCTCTGTCGGGATCCGCACGGAGCAGCCTCATCGCTCCGCCGCCGAAACAGATGAAGCCGTGGCGGCCGTGCTGTCAGCTGTTGAGGAGGCGCTGGCGGGACTGGCAGCCGAGAGGGAGGAAAGCATCATCACGCAGGCCAAGCTGGATGGTCTATGGGATAGCTATGTCGGCTAACAACCCATGACATCACGGTGCCTGAGGCATCGTCAGTTTGGTCGGCGAGGCGACAGCGGCACTGTGGGCCTACTGGACATGGATTAGCGGCAGTGCGCTCACATGTCGAGCCCTCAAGGGGGCTCACTTCGAACCTACGCCTCGGCCGCGCGAACCCGTCAGGGGCGCCACCTGCTTGTAGACCGGCCCGACCCGCTGACCAGCGGGGATCCATGACAACGTCACGCGACTGATGCCCTTGCTGGACGCGATACCCGGATCCGCAGTATGCGCGGGAGACTGAGGAACCGGCCCGGCTCGCTGTTCGCCGACCGAGGTACCGGTATGCACCGCCACCTTCTGTGAGCCCGCGTTCATTACACCGCGATCGCCAGCGAAGACACCACAACCCACCGCTCCGGCGGGAGCGACCCAACGGGACGCCGAACGGACCTTCCGATGTTCCGCGACTGCAGCGACTGGGGAACTGCTACGAGATACGAAACAACCTCTTCCTTGCCGTGTCCGCAACTCCCGCTCTTGATCGTGCTTCTGCCGTTTGTCCCCCTGCCCCCGGGGGGCAGGGGGAGTGGTCACCCTAGTTCTCGTGGCGGGGTGTTGGGGTGGTGACCGTTAGCCGATGGTGATGAGGGTTCCGGCTCCTTGGGGGTAGCTGATGTATCCGGTGGCCGGGCGGTCGGTGGGGATGTTGTTCCAGGTCGCTGTCAGGTTGAAGGGCGTTCCGGGCTGGGTGTGGGTGGGTGGGGTGGTGACCCGGAAAGTATGCGGTGGTGCCGGCGAGGTGTGCGGGCCGACGAAGTTGGCCTGGAAGGTGAAGGGAATGTCCTTGTCGGACAGGGACACGACGTAGGCGGTATAGGTTCCGGGCTGCAGATTCGTCACGCTGACGACAGGGCGGTGTTCGGGCAGCCAGGCGGTGTTGCCAACGATCTCGGCTGGTTCGCCGTTTTCACGCTCTCTGACGACGAGGAGCGCCACCTCGTCATCGGGGTTGCTGCAGGTGGCGAAGAACTGGACGGCTTCGTCCTTCTCGGTGACGGTGAACCGGAACCCCTGGTCGGTCTTTTGCGATGTGAGTGTGTCCTTGAGGGGAGTGCCGGTGACGGGTCCGAGGGCGGTCGCAGTAATGGGACCGGCGCCTGGGGTGACCTGGAAGGAGGTACTGCCCGTGCCTGCCGGTCCTGCTGCGACGGGCGCGGCGAGGACGCTCCACGGTGTGATGACGATGGTGCTTTGCACGGCAGCCCGGTGGCTGCTCCAGGTCAGGGCGCCGGTCACGGTGCGGCCTGTCTTCGCCTTCGTCTGGCGGAAGGTGACGGTGAAGGTGGCCTTCTGGCCGGCCTTGGAGAAGTGCAGCACAGCGGGCTTGACCGTGGCGGTGATGCCGGGCAGGTCGGTGGAGGCCCGGTAGGTGCCCGGGGTGGTCGCGGTGACGGTGCGGGTGATGGTCTGTGTGCCGACCATTTTCCCGATCGCGATCGTGGGGTAGTTCAGGTCACTGGCGGCGATGGGCGGTGTATCGGTGCCGGTGTCGGTGCCCAGGCCTTCGAGGTAGCCCAGCCAGTCGTGTTCCGCGGAGTCGTAGATGAGGCCGGGAGTGAGCATCCGGGTGGGCCGCACGTGACCGGCGCCCTGTGCGAAGGCGTCGGTGCTGGGTGTGCCGGCGGCGGTCTTGGTGGGGGTGGTCGTGGTCATCATGGCTGACTTCACAGCCATCGGGGACCAGCGGGGATGCCGGGCGAGGTGCAGGGCTGCCAGCCCGGCGATGTGCGGGGCTGCCATGGAGGTGCCGGACAGGAAGTCGAACTTCATGCTGTGGTTGGACCCGGGTGCGACAGCGGCGAGGATACCCACGCCCGGGGCAGCGATGTCGGGCTTGAGGAGGTCACCGTGGTTGCGTGCCGAGGGGCCTCTCGACGAAAAGGAAGCGACCTGGGGATAAGGTCGGTTCGATGATCCTCCCGGCAGCAGGGTGACTGTCGCGTTCAAGGTCCGGGCGTAGGTGCGGATGGCAGCGGCTGCGGCGTGCTCGACGTGGACGGTGGGGACCGGATGCAGGTCCCAGTCGGTGGAATCCTGGGAGAAGTTCGCCAGGATCATCCCGGCGCCGCCCGCACGCAGGACTTCCTGGGACTTGTCCATGCGGCCGTTGACACCCCTGTCGCAGACGACGACCAATCCCTTGGCCTTCGAAGGATCCAGAGTGCCGGCGATGCAAGCCGATGCTTGGCCCTGGGAAGCGTCGGCACGTTTCACGTCCTCGGCCAGGACGAGAGGCTTCGGCCCTAGGGGTGCGTTGACCGAGACGCTGCCCCCGACGTGGATGCGTCCGTTGCCGAGCCGCAGCGAGGACTCATAGGGTGCCGCGCTGCTCGCGGCCACGGTGGTCAGCCACGGCGTGGAGTTGTCGATCGAGGATGACGCCGGTCCCTGGTTGCCGGCCGATGCGGCAATGAAGATCCCCGAAGCGGCGGCGTTACGGAACGCCTGCTGGACCACGTTGTCGGGGTGGCTCTCCGCGAAGGTGCCCACCGAGTAGTTGAGGACGTCGACCCCATCGGCCACGGCCTGGTCGATCGCCGCGACGATGTCGGAGGACATCCCCACACCTCCCCACAGTGCCTTGTAGGAGGCGACGGCGGCGCCGGGCGCCACTCCCGAGATCTCACCGAAGTTGCGTCCCTGAAGGCGGACGTCGACGCCGCTTCGGCCCGCTGCGGTGGAAGCGGTGTGCGTGCCGTGCCCGACGAGGTCGCGCGGGGAGAGGTACTCCGCCTCCCGCTCCTGATCCGTCGCCGCCATGAGCCAGCTGTCGCCGAAGGAGCGGGCGCTGACCAGCTTGGTGTTGCAGAGATCGGCGGTGAATTCTTCACCGCTCTGGCAGGTACCGGTGAAGGTGCCGCCGTCCGCCTTCCGCATCACGATGCTTTCGCCCTTGCGGTAGGGCCGGAAGGGGTCCTTGACCGGGGGTGGCGTCGCACCGAGGCGGGTTCCGGTGAACGAGCGGCTCTCAGGCCAGATCCCGGTGTCGATCACCCCGACGACGACACCTTTGCCGGCAGCGCGCGTGCCGCCCAGTTCGGACCACACCCCACCGCGCCCCGACAGGCCGAGGAAGTCCACGGAGTTACGGTCATCCGTCGTGCGGTGCTCGGCGTCCGGCTCGACCGAAAGGACACGCCGGTCCTGGTGCAGCCGGGCCACCTGTGTGATGGACAGATCGGCGACGAACCCGTTGGTCGCAGCCGTGTACTGCTGCTCGATCTCCGCCCCTACCGAAGCGGCCGTGGCCCGGTGCGCGGCCACGAGGTGCTTGCGGTATCGGGCGGTGCTCTCGTTGGTGAGGTCCAGCGCACCGCCCCCGCCCGAGGCCCGGGCAGGTATGCCTGCGACCTCGCCCCGGTAGACGGATATTGCAGGGTCGGCGAGGGTGACGATATAGCGGCCGGGCCCCGGTGAGCCGTTCACCGCGACCGGTGTGGGCGCAGTGTCCGGACCAGGGGCGGCGTGGACGGGGGAGAGGGGTACCAAGGCGAGAGCGGCCACTACCGCAACCGCGCCTGCGGCGGCTGATCTTCTGCGTGACATCAAGGCCACGTTCGTCCTCCAGAAGGAGATGAGGTGCAACAGGGCAGCACAACGTGCGAGACCGAACACCGGGTGGCCGAGGGGCGGTGCCCAACTGCTTTTCCCGTCATGATCTTCACGACTCGAAAGTGAAGGCCTTGGCGCCGACTAGGTCCAGATGCAGATGTGACGCCTTTGGCCATGGCCCAAACACGACAACTCGCCACGGCTGCCCGCCCCAACCGGTATCCCACCAAGTCCGGACACGCGTGCACCCCGGAGCAACCGGCCGCCGGCCGCGCCGCGAGGACTGACGTCGCTTCCGCACACGTCAGAGGGGGGAACACCAGCGAACCCCGGCGGCCAGACCATGCGGAGTACTCCGCAACGAACTGTCACCGGTGACGTGGTCGCGGTAGTGCCCAATGTGGGCCACTGCCGACTGGGTCAGGCTTGCCGGACATCACCGCGAAGGAAGCGTCGCGCACCTTGCTCTCGATCATCCCGATCCGGTCTCCGCAGGTGGTATCGATCGACCACGTGCCCCGACCGAGCACCTGTCTCGCCTCACAGTCGAGTTCGCCAGGCAGCCATGGCACAGGTCCTACTCCGCCCGGACCTTCCGGACTTCGAACTCCATCGCATCCCCTGGGCTGGGTGTTGCGACGACCACTAGAACGGAAGCTGTCCGGTACCGCGAGCAGTGACACAGGCAGCATCAACCGCCCCCCTGGTACCTACTGGCCTCGGCCCCTCTACCGCTCCCAAGCCCTGTATCTCTTTATCCCGTCCCCCAGCCCGCACCGTCCCCCCAGGAGGAACTGTGGGCTCTGTCAGAGATCACGTAGTTGCTCAAGGGTGGGGTAGGACAGTTGTGTTCCACGTCGGGTGACGGCGTAGGCGGCGACGCGGACAGCGAAGCGTGCGGCTGTGGCCAGGCTGTCGTTCTGGGCGAGCCGCCATGAGAGCGCTCCGGTGAACGCGTCTCCGGCGCCGGTGGTGTCCACTGCTTGGACGGGCAGACCCGGTACCCGGACGGTGCCCTTGGCATCGGCCACCAGGGCGCCGGCGGAGCCGAGGGTGATGACGACGGAGCGCGGTCCCATGGCGAGCAGTTGGGCTGCCCATTGTTCGGGACCGCTGTCGCCTCGGCCGATGTCGCCCAGCAGGTGGACCGCCTCGTGTTCATTGACGACCAGGGGGTCGCACAGAGCGAGTGTGCTAGGCGGAAGAGGTTGGGGTGGTGAGGGGTTCATTACGATCCGAGCCCCGGACGCCGACGCGGCTGCTGCGGTGGCGATCACTGTTTCCACGGGGATTTCCAACTGCAGCGAGACGACCCGGGCCCGGCCCGACAGGGCCAGGATCCGTGTTGCGTCGGCTGGCCCGAACCGGCCGTTGGCCCCGGGGGAGACCACGATGCTGTTGTCGCCGGTCGGGTCTGTGGTGATCAGGGCAACGCCGGTGGGGGCGCTGTCGGTCCGGATTGCGGGAGTGACGACACCGGCAGTGGCCAGGGAGTCGATGAGTAGACGTCCGTGTGCGTCGTTGCCTACGCGGGCGAGGAGAGCTGTGCGGGCGCCGAGGCGGGCGGCGGCGACGGCCTGGTTGGCCCCCTTGCCACCGGGGAGGGTAACCAGATCGGAGCCGAGGACGGTCTCGCCGGCGGCTGGCCGGCGGTCGACGCTGATCATCAGGTCGGCGTTCGCCGAGCCGATGACCAGCACGTCGTAGCGATACACCGTGGTGCTCCCTTCCAGGGGCAGTGAGGGTGGTCAGGAGGTGAAAGCGGCGACGTTCTGCTTCGTGACGACCTTCACGGGCACCTTGACGGTGTTGTCGAGCTTGTCGCCCGCAGCGGCTTTGACTGCGTTGCGGACGGCGAGTTTGCCCAGTTCCTTGGGCTGCTGGGCGATGGAGGCGTGCAGGGTGCCGGCCTTGACGGCGGTGAGGCCGTCGGGCGTGCCGTCGAAGCCGACAACCTTCACCTGGGCACCGGCCTTGCTGCTCAGGGCCTTGACCGCGCCGAGTGCCATTTCGTCGTTCTGAGCGAAGACACCGTTCACGTTCCTGTGTGCCTGGAGCAGGTTGGTGGTGACATCGAGCGCTTTGGCACGGTCGAAGTCGGCGCTCTGCTGGGCGACGACATCAATGCCGGGGTAGGCCTTGATGCCTTCGGCGAAGCCCTGGCCGCGTTCTCGTGCGGCGGAGGTGCCGGCGGTGCCCTGGAGGACCAGGACGGTGCCCTTGCCGCCCAGCGAGTCGGCCAGTGTCTTCGCGGCGAGCCTGCCGCCTCCGACGTTGTCGGAGGCGACGGTGGTGGCCAGTTCGGCCTTGTTCACGCCGCGGTCGGCAGCGACGACCGGGATATCTGCCCGGTTGGCGGCCTTGACCGAGGGGCCCGAGGCGTCGGAGTCCACCGGGTTGACGATGATCGACTCGTTGTTCTGGCTGACGAAGTTCTGCAGCTGGTTGGCCTGCTGGGAAGCGTCGTTCTGGGCGTCCGTCACGGTCAGCTTGATGCTCTGGGTCTTCGCTTCGGCCTGGGCGCCTTCCTTCAGCTGGACGAAGAAGGGGTTGTTGAGGGTGGAGATCGACAGGCCCACGTTCACGTCGGAGGAGGAAGAGGAGGAGCCGGGGCCACAGGCGGTGACGACGAGCCCTGCCACCGCGACCGAGACGACCACAGCACTGACGGTTTTGATGCGCATGAGAGTTCCTTGCAGGTTCGGAAAAAGGGTGGGCCGATTAGGGATGGGGGAGCCGGAGCAGACGGTTCGCTCCGGCCGGAACGAACCGATGGCAGGCGCCGGGCGGAGCGTGTCCGCGGGGATATCAGGTCCGGCGGCGCAGAGTGTCGAGCAGGACGGCGAGGGCGATGACGACGCCGATGACGACTTGCTGCCAGAACGCGGAGACGGACAGGAGATTGAGACCGTTGCGTAGGACCGCGAGGATCAGCGCGCCGATGAGGGTGCCGGTGGCTTTGCCGACGCCTCCGGCCAGGCTGGCGCCGCCGATGACGACTGCCGCGATGGCGTCGAGTTCGTAGCCGATGGCTCCCTGCGGCTGGGCGGAGGAGAGCCGTGAGGCCAGGACGATTCCCGCGACAGCGGCGAACAGTCCCGACAGCGCGTAGATGATGATCTTCTTGCGCTGGACGCGGATCCCGGAGAGGCGGGCTGCTTCCTCGTTCCCTCCAATCGCGTACATGGAGCGGCCGATGTAAGTGCGCCTGAGAACCACGGCCGTGATGACGACGGCTGCGATCATCACGAGGACGGGTACCGGCAGCCAACCTCCGATGGTGTCACCGAGGTGGGAGAGGGAGTCGGGGAAGGCGATGGGACTGCCCTGGGAAATGACCAGGGTCAGACCCCGGGCGATGGAGAGCATCGCAAGGGTGGCGATGAAGGGCGGCAATTTTCCGTAGGCGATCAGCATGCCGCTGATCAGGCCGCTGGCTATGCCTGTGGCTACGGCGATGAGGAGTGCGAGCCAGATGGGCAGGCCCGCGGACGTCGCGGTCCAGGCCAGGACGGTTGCGGACAGGGCGGCGACCGAGCCGACGGACAGGTCGATGCCGGCGGAGACGATGACGAAGGTGACACCGAGGGCCAGGATCGCGACGACGGCAGCCTGGACGCCCACGTTGAGGAGGTTCGTCGTGGTCAAAAAGTCCCCGGACAGCAGGGACAGGGCCACGGTCAGGCCGATCAGCGCGGTCAGGGCACCGTTGTTGAGGAGCAGTTGACGCACTGTGGCCGCGCCGCGGCCGGCCTTCCTGCTGGGTTTGAGGGTGTCAGTGGCCACGGGAGTGCTCCGTATCGGTAAAGGGCCTGGTGCCGACGGCGAGTGCCATGACGGCGTCCTGAGTGGCTTCGTGGGCGGGCAGTTCACCGGCGATGCGGCCCTGGGCCATGACCAGGACGCGGTCGCTCATGCCCAGGACCTCGGGCAGGTCGCTGGAGATCATCAGCACGGCGTGCCCGGAGGCCGTCAGTTCGTTGATGAGCTGATAGATCTCGACTTTCGCGCCAACGTCGATGCCGCGGGTCGGCTCGTCGAGGATCAGGACCTTGGTGTCGGCAAGCAGCCATTTGCCGATGACGACCTTTTGCTGGTTGCCGCCGGAGAGGGTGCCCACGTGCTGGTGCAGGCCGGCCATCCGGACCTTGAGCTGTTCGGCGATCTGCTGGGCGGCCCCGTGCTGGCCTGCCCGGTCGATGAACCCGAACCGGGTGGAGCGGTGCAAGGTGACGAGTCCGAGGTTCTCCTGGACGCTGGCCTCCAGGAGAAGGCCCTGTCCTTTGCGGTCCTCGGGGACCAGGCCGAGGCCGGCGTCCATGGCTGCATTGATGTCGTGGCCCGGCAGGCGCTTGCCCTGGACCTCGACAAGTCCGAAGTCGTAGGGGTCGGCTCCGAAGACGGCCCGGACGAGCTCGGTGCGCCCGGCCCCCACGAGGCCGGCCAGCCCGACGACCTCACCGGCCCGCACGTCGAAGTCGATCTCCTGAAAGATGCCGCTGCGGGAAAGCCCGCGCACGCGCAGCAGCGGCGGGCCGGCCTCGCTGCGGGCGCGCGGGTACTGCTGCTCGATGCTGCGTCCCACCATCAGCCGGACCAGTTCGTCCTCGGGTGTGTCTGCCGGGACCCGGTCCACACTCGCCCCATCGCGCAGAATCGTCACGCGGTCGCCGACCGCTGCGATTTCCTCGAGGTGGTGGGTGATGAAGATGATGCCGACACCGTCCGCCCGCAGGCTGCGCACGATGCGGAAAAGCTTGGCGACCTCGTCGCTGGTGAGCACCGCGGTCGGCTCGTCCATGATCAGGATGCGGGCGTCCAGGCTCAGGGCCTTGGCTATCTCCACCATCTGCATGCGGGCGATGCCCAGCTCACCGACGGGCGTGCGGGGATCGACGTCCACCCCCACGCGCGCCAGCAGCAGAGCTGCGTCGGCGTTCATCTTCTTGCGGTCGAGCAGCCCGAAGCGGCGGGGCTGACGGCCCAGGAAGATGTTCTCCGCGACGCTCAGTGCGGGGACGAGGTTGAACTCCTGGTAGATCGTGGCGATCTTGAGCTTCTCGGCATCCTGCGCACCGTGGATGCGGACCTCCCGGTCCTCGAGCAGGACACGCCCGGCGTCAGGGCGGTAGGCGCCGGAAAGCATCTTGATCAAGGTGCTCTTGCCCGCGCCGTTCTCGCCCAGCAGGACGTGGACCTCGCCACGGCGGAGCTCGAAGTCGACCTTGTCCAGTGCCACAACGCCAGGGAAGACCTTGCGTACACCCTCCATGCGCAGGAGCACGGGGCTACTGCTGTTCACCGGGGGCCCCCTTCGCTTCCGCAGAGGCGCCCGCCCACGGAGTACGGACGTAAAGGGAAAGGGCCTGCACCGGCCGGCCCCGGAGCCCGAAGGCGGGCACGCGGACCCGCTGCCCGGCAGGCGTGATGCTGTCGGTGAACCGGCGCCCGCTGCCGGCACGGAAGCCGGCCGGACCGGTGCACATGCCCGGCCGCGCATGGTTCGCATACGCGAGTGCACCACGGAGTGTTCCGGCCTGCCCGCTGCCGGGTGCGGCTGCGGGCGGACTGAGCACCGTCAGTCGGCTCTCCATGATTCACCTCCTATGGAATCGATTACATGAAGGGGTCGAAAGGGCTCCGGCCAAGAAGTGAGATCCCAACGCCGCACTGGTGCGGTGCCTCTAACGGCCGGTCATGCAGTGCAGCCCGTTGCCGTCCGGAGTCGATAACCTGTTAAGGAGGTAACGGCTATTTCCGTCAAACCAATCCATCGGGGACAGTGAGCTGCATCTCACGACCTCCGCAGCCAAAGACACTGGGTCCCGCCGGGCCACCTTGGTGACCGAGGCTGGTCCGGCAGGCGCCGACCCAGTCGTGCGGGCGACGCGCACCCGGGCGCCGGGGGCCAGCGAGCGGGACGGCAGTCGACCGCGACGTGCCGAAGATCAGCTCGGGCGCGCATTGCTCGACGTGCAGCGGCCGGGTACCGGCTCACCGGGCGTCCAATACCTCGACGCACACCGGCCTGCATTCGGCCGCTGCGGTTGCCGACGGTGCCCCAGTCCCGGCCGTTTCGCGTTTCGGCCCGGCCGTACTCACCCTGTATGCGGCCCTCCGGGGCCGGACTCCCCACGCCATTCCGCCCGGGCCCACGGTCCTGCGGTACCCGGACTCGGGAAAGCCGGAGCAGCTGGTCGAATCCGGACCCGCAAGCGACGTCTCCTGCTCGCCTCCGCAGCAAGTGACGCCCCGGCAGAGCGACTGTCCGCCCCGCTGCCTGACGCATCACGGCGCGAACGGCCTAAACCCTCAAACAGCTCTCCCGGACCGACTGCCGTGTGACAAGCGCGGTGGCGGCGCCGACAGCCTGGTATCGCCGAGTCGTGAGAGGGCTGGGGGCGTGGCACGCTCGCACCGGGAGTCTGTTGTGTTGCCGGGCCGGGCACGGGACGCCTCCTGGAGGACTCGGCGATCGTGCTCTTACGGTGAAGCGCTTCTGCACCGATGATTCAGCATCTTTCGAGACAATCGCCTCTGCATTGCTGAAGCAGGAGCGAAGGAGGCGCTTTGTTCACCGTGTTCGTCAAGGCCTTCACGACCCCTGACCTGCGTAAGAAGATACTTTTCACGCTCGGCATGATCATCATTTTCCGTTTCGGGGCACATGTCCCGATCCCCGGTGTCAGCTACCCGAATGTGCAGACCTGTATCGACGCAGTGGAGGCCGACAACAGCAAGCTCCTGGGCCTCCTGAATCTGTTCAGTGGAGGCGCACTGCTGCAGATCACCATCTTTGCGCTGGGAATTTTGCCGTATATCACGGCAAGTATCATTATTCAGCTGCTCACCGCTGTAATTCCGCGGCTGGAAGCACTGAAAAAAGAGGGTCAGGCCGGGCAGGCCAAGACAACGCAGTACACCCGCTACCTCACGATCGGGCTCGCGCTTCTCCAGGGCGCAGGACTCGTGACCACAGCACGCAGTGGAGCCCTGTTCACTGGCTGCCCCGTTGCAGCGGACATCGTGCCGAACAAATCAG
Organism: Streptomyces sp. NBC_00887; assembly: GCF_045207585.1. NCBI lineage: Bacteria > Bacillati > Actinomycetota > Actinomycetes > Kitasatosporales > Streptomycetaceae > Streptomyces > Streptomyces sp. NBC_00887. Next base: position 251,039 of record NZ_CP108788.1, on the reverse strand, counting down.
TTTTCACTACGGCCATGATGGTGCTCGCCATTACTGCCGGCACGGCATGCGTCATGTGGATCGGCGAGCTGATCACCGACCGTGGTGTCGGCAACGGTATGTCGATCCTCGTGTTCATCTCCACCGCCGCCACGCTGCCGGGCGCTCTGTGGGCCATCAAGCAGAACGGGAAGATCGCCGATGGCTGGGTGAACTTCGCCAGCGTGCTGGCCATCGGCTTCGTCCTGGTAGGTCTGGTGGTGTTCGTCGAGCAGGCCCAGCGCCGTATCCCGGTGCAATACACCAAGAGAGTAATCGGGCGAAAATCCTACAGCCACTCGTCCACCTACATTCCCCTGAAAGTCAATCAGGCGGGCGTGATCCCCGTCATCTTCGCGTCCTCGCTGCTCTACATTCCCGCCCTCCTTGCGCAGTTCTCCAGTTCCGACTCCGGATGGAAGGCGTGGATCGAATCCAATTTCGTCACGGGCAGCGATCCCTACTATGTCATCACCTTTTTCCTCCTCACCGTCTTCTTCGCATTCTTCTACGTCTCCATCACATTCAATCCGGATGAGATCGCGGAGAATATGCAAAAACATGGCGGCTTCATCCCGGGCTACCGGGCCGGTAAGTCGACTGCGCGATACCTGGGGTATGTAATCAACAGGATGACGTGGCCAGGTGCGCTCTACCTTGGAATTATTTCCCTCCTTCCGACAGTGGCGTTCGCGAGTTACGGCGGAGCCAGCCAGCTCAGCGGCATCAGCATTCTGATCATCGTGGGTGTCGGTCTGGAGACCGTCAAACAGATCACCAGCCAGCTCCAGCAGCACGACTACTCCGGCTTTCTCCGCTGACCGGGAGTTCACCCGGATCGGGCAACGTACCCGAGGAAGAATGCGACCTGTGGCGAACGCGCACAGCCCTGCTGGGCGGGGAGGCCACAGGCGTCGGCCAACGGGGTGACCGCTCGCGGTCGAACTGCCCCATCACCGCAGGCGAGCATTGGCAGTACCCCGAACCGTTCAGGGTCCATCGTTCATCGGTCGCCGGCATTCGAGGGGGCTGTGAATATGCGTGTATGGATGAGGAAATGAAGCAGCGTCGGGTCTACCGTGCTGACCCCGACGACTCCCGCGCCGCCCCGCACACCGGTCGTGCGTACCGGGAGCTGGTCGGTGGCCCGCTCGACGGACTGCTCATCGACATCACCGCCCTCTCCGCAGCGGAAATCGCCAACGGGCTCGATCTGGCCACCGACGACGGAACCTACGGACCAGGCGGTTGCTCCGAGTACGGGCCTCGCGCCACTGATCCGCAGTGGTGGGACTGGCGTGGGGACAGGCGCTGACGCCGTCAAAGGCGGCGCCCGGCCCTTGCGCGGCAGCGGCAACCCGTTCAGCCCAGCCCGGTTCCCCGTATGACACCTGACCAGGCGTCCGCGAAGTGGCGCACTGCCTGGGAAACGACCCGAGCCGCTCCCTTTCAGCGGATCAGCGGCCGGCTGCGCACCTCGCCTGGTGAACGAGTCGGAGAGCCGCAGCCTGCTTGGCCGACCCGCCGACACATCCCGCTGACTTCCTGCCCTGCTGAGCGAGCGGCACGGATCGCCGCAGAGGTGTGTACCCGTAACCCCGGCCCCACGGGGACACGAGAGGGGCGACCGCATCGGCCGCACCAACCGCAGGCCAGGCCGGCCGGGGCCGTGCGAAGGCAGTCAGCAGACGGGCCGGGCCCTGGCCGCCGGCTCCGGCACAAAAGAAGCAGGCCCCACGTCCGGGCGCCGGGAGCTGCTGCTCTGATCACCCGTGGGACCGGTCAGCCCTCTCGGGTACGTGCCGCCCGCTGGCGTGCTCGTTCAGCCCGGGATGAGGCCGTCGTCGTTCAGCATCCCCTTGACGCTGTCCATCGAGGCGTCGAGGCACGGAAGAATCAGCTCGCTGGGCTCCAGGAAGTCGTCGGGGAGCGGAACCCCCAGCCGACGCACCGCATCGAGCAGGGCCACGAGGGTGCGCCGGAAGCCGTCCTCGTTACCGCTCTCCAGCTCGGCCAGCAACTCGTCGTCCAGCTTGTTGAGCTCGGGGAAATGGGCGTCTGCCAGCCTCCACTGCCCTTCCCCCATGATCCTCGTGATCATTCTGCCTCCCTGGTGCGCTGCCGACCCCTGGACGCTCACAGTCCCAGAAACGCCAAGCGCCCGCATGCCGCGGCACTCCTTTCATGCCCACTCCTCGACGGGGGGAATTAGAACTACGCCTCCGGCGTCTATCGTTCATTGCCCTAAATTACACGAATGAAATCAGGGGTGGCAGTATCCGGCGAATATTTTGGGCAGTTCCCCTATTCCGGCGAGTGTTGTGCGCCAGGTTGTGGGCGTATCCTGACAGACTGCGGCACATCGTCCGGTGAGGTTGAGCGGCATGAAATCCAGCGGAGAAAACAGTGAACAATCCGGTGCCACCGGGCATCTGAGCCCGTCCATGTCCGAGGCTCTGCAAAACGGTTCTCCCCAGACCGGTCTGGATACACAAGAGAATGCGCGAGACAGGGCCCTGGGATCCCGGGCTCCCTCCTTCATCAAGCGCTCCGGCGTGCTGCACACAAGCTGGAAGATCGGAGTCTTCATCGCCGGTCTCGCCGTGGTCGGTGCCGGGATCGTGCTGCTGCCCCTGCCCGGCCCCGGCTGGGTGGTCATCTTCCTTGGTGTGGGTATCTGGGGAACCGAGTTCGTCTGGGCCCAGCTCTTGCTGCGGTGGGTCAAACGTAAGGTCACCGATGCCGCCCAAAAGGCCTGGGATCCCGCAGTCCGGCGCAGGAACCTGATCATCCTGACGGTGGCGCTGGTGCTCATTGCTGCCGCCGTCTATCTCTCCGTATGGGAATACGGATTCGTGATGCTGCGGTGAGCGATGAGGTCCGCGCGCACTCCTTTTAGATTCAGTGAGGCTGGACAACAAACGCGTAGTGCGCTCGCAGGACCGTTTAATATCAAAGCCGGTTGGTGCCGCCGGATCGGTCTCTCTGTATCTCCTTCTGGTGCTGGACGCGTCCGGTGGGGACGGTTTTCCCTAAGGGGGTTGGGCAGGTGCACAAGATATTTGATTTCCTGCGAAATGCCAGGGACGCCTACCTGCGAAGCCGCGACGTGTGGGGCTATCTGGCCGAACCCTATTCGTTTGCCTGGTGCGGTATGGCCCTCGCTCCGCCTCTCGCTCCAAACCCTGATCGCCCGGTTCAGTCCCGCCCGAGCAGTGACTGCCTGGAGCGCCACGGGGTTGTGCTTCCCCAGCCACGGCGACCCGGCGCCTGACTCCCCGGGAATCATGTGCGGCCCATCGTCCTGGATCCGCCACCGCAATTCCTTCGCGCGCCCGGAGCAGGCGCTTCACAGGAGCGCCGCCAACTCAGCGGCCCGGAGCTCCCGCCGACTCAAGAGCCGACTGGAGCCGGCCCTGTTCACTTCGGATCGACCCGCTGGAGCAGTGTCCGGACCAACCACAGATACGCGCCCAGCCGGCGCAGTGCGGCGGTCACGGTTGGCAGGGAGCCCAGATGGACCGGGGCCGGCGAACAGTGCCCGCCCCACACGGGCGGGTGCAAACTGCGCGCATCGGACGCCGGACGCAGTCGTGTCCGGTCGGCAGAGTCCGTCTCGCGCGCCGCCTCATGCCCGGAAGATGGCCGGCTAGGTGGTCTCCGGGCCCCCGCTGGCTGCTGCGAGGGCTTTGTTGCGCCGCACCGAGGACCAGAAGGACCAGCCGATCAGCACGACGCCGACGAGACCGGTGATGATCTCGTTGATCTCGTACTGGATGGTGACGAGCAGGATGATGGACAGCGCGCCGATCGCGTAGTGCGCGCCGTGCTCCAGGTAGACGTAGTCGTCCAGCGTGCCCTGGCGGACCAGGTACACGGTGAGCGAACGGACGTACATGGCACCGATACCGAGGCCGAGGGCCATCAGCACGATCTCGTTGGTGATGGCGAAGGCGCCGATGACACCGTCGAACGAGAAGGACGCGTCGAGCACCTCGAGGTAGAGGAACATGAAGAACGCGGCTTTGCCCACGACAACCGTCACGGAGGCAGAGCCCCCGGCCCTTTTTGCTTCTTGCTCTTCCTCCTCCTCGAGCTTGCTCTCGAAGAACCCGGAGAGGCCACCGACCACGAGATACGTGATCAGACCTGCGATACCGGCCAGAAGGACGGTCTCACCCTTGTCCGCGTGCCCGCCACCGTGCTGATGCGCATGGGTAGCCACGGTGATCGAGGCGATCAGAAGCACGATCAGCGCGACGCAGATCGACAGCATGTCGACCTTGCCGAGCTTCGCGAGCGGACGCTCGATCCAGTGCAGCCACTGGATGTCCCGGTCCTCGAAAATGAAGTCGAGGAAGATCATCAACAGGAACATGCCACCGAAGGCGGCGATGGACGGATGCGCGTCCGTCACCAGTTCCTTGTACCGGTCAGGGTCGTTGAACGAAAGATCAATTGCCTCGATCGGCCCCAACTGAGCACTGATGGCCACGATCACGACGGGGAAGACCAGCCGCATACCGAAGACCGCGATGAGCACACCGACGGTGAGGAAGATCTTCTGCCAGAAGGCACTCATCTTCTTCAGGATTCCGGCGTTGATCACCGCATTGTCGAAGGACAGCGAGATCTCGAGGACCGACAGGATCGCGACGATCCCGAATGCCATCCACCCACCGTAGAACACCGCCGCAACCAAGCCAGCCGCGGTAATCGCGAACGACCAGCCGAAGGTTTTCAGAAGCACTGGCTACCTCTTCGTGTGTGTAACGGATTCTTCGCAGCTGAGCGGTATCCCGCGCCTGACGCAGCTTCATGATGCGAACTTCGGGCGGATTTCGGCAGTTTAGATGCTTGCCCTCTGTACTTTCGTTTTTGCGTCGGTGCGACCGTCAGTGGCGGCATGCGCATGGTGGGAATTCACTCTTCCTGACCCCGCTCAGCCACCCCGCGAACCCGTGCTTGCAATCGAACGCCGCGCCGGATGTGCTTCCCGTGGCCCATCCAGCCCCGCAACGATGCTGAAGGCGATGCAACGTCGCCGCTCGAGACGGCCGAAGCTTCACGGGGCTTCGGCAGCATGAACCGATCCCACGCATACCCTCGGCCTGTGACCCCAGTGCCCCAAGGGCGTGACAGTGTGGCGCCCACTTGAGGAACTGGTGCAAGTGCAGTCGGGCGTAGCGGGCATTGCCGGTCAGGGCCCTGACCGGGCAGCACTTCGGCCAGATCACAGATTTGGAAGGCGGAGAGGCTCAGCGCATCCCGGCGCAACACCATGGCAGCACCGTCAGCGAGTCTCGGACGGACCGGCATTACGGGCACGCATGCGGTGACTCGAAGCGAGTTGCCCCTGCCCTTCAGCCAGCGGTGAGCCCCCGGACCTCTTGCGGCGGCAATCTGTCCAGACCGTCCTGCTCAGGTCCAGTCGTCACCTTGGATCAAACTCAGCAACTGCAGGATCTCAAGGTAGATCCAGACCAGGGACAAAGTGAGGCCGAAAGCGGAGAGCCAGGACTGCTCCCGTGGTGCGCCCTCGTTGATGCCGTCCTCGACCTGCCGGAAGTCCAGCGCCAAAAACGCTGCCCCGAGGAGCACTCCGACGACACCGAACAGCAGGCCGAGCCAGCCACTGCGGAAACCGAGCCCGTCGCCGCGGCTGAACGCGGAGAACAGCAGGTTGGCGAGCATCAGGATCAAAAATCCCACTGCCGCTGCCATGACGAATCCGTAGAAGCGCCTGGTGACGCGGATCCAACGAAGCTTGTAGGCGATGAGTACGCCGGCGAAGACAGCCATCGTGCCCAGCACCGTCTGCACGACGACGCCAGGGCTGATGTAGGTGGACACGGCGCTGGAGATCACTCCGAGGAAGACACCTTCGAACGCCGCATAGGAGAGGATCAGCGCAGGCACCGGCTTGGGCGTGAACACCTGGATGAGGGCGAGGATGAAAGCCACCAGGGCGGCACCCACCGCGATGCCGTACGACGTATTCAGGTTCTCCTCGTCGACCGGCAGGAGCACCCATGACAAGACCGCCCCGAGCACGACCATACCGAGTGTCATTGTCGTACGGACCACGACGTCGTCCATGGTCATCGCTACGCCGGCGGTGCCGGACGGGGCGGTGTCGTTGCCCCATGCGCCCTTGGTCAGGCTGACAGTTTTGGCGTACGGATTGGACCGTCCTGGCGCACCGTTCGTCCCGGAGGCCCGCTCTTGAAGGTCCAACGAGCCGCTGCGGCGATTTGCCGCTTGTGGCTTCAGGAGGGGATTCCAGCTCTTCATCTCACTCAGCTCTTTCGAGGGGGTGCCTTGGGCCGGGCAACCCACACAAGGCGGGTGGTGCCGGCTTCTGGGGAGAACCCTCTCCACTACGAAGACTGTCCGGGACTTCGCCTCGTATTTCTTTGCAGACGGTGAAGCTTCGTTACCGGCGCACCCTCTCGGAAGCCCGGTGAGCACATCCGTGAGCCGCTACGAAGAGACGCTGTCTCCAGACCGCATCTTTCGGGGTTACCCGCCCAGTCTCTACTCTTTCGCGCAGTCCCGCAGAGGCGGATTCCCGGGTGGTGGGTGCAGCCGGACTGCTCTGTCCGCCGAGGCAGACCACGTCGGCCTCACCCTGCTCAAGAGGTACATGGTGAGCCCTTTTTCCGGCACGACGCCTGCGCCCTAGGGAGCGAGGCGATCACCCTCCTGCTGCACACCGGGGCCAGGACTGTTTCGGCGCTTGCACATCGGCCTGGGCGAACCTTTCTGCAGCGGCCGGTGCCGAACACCGCAGAAAAGGGCCAACCGCGCCCAGGCCAGAGCCACCCCGAGCACCATGGGGCCACTGCTCTCTGCGGGTGTCCGCCCGATCGGGTGCGCCGGCTCTTGAGCGGCGACGACGAGGCGACGATGGGAGACTGGGCGCAACGGACGAAAGTGCCTCCGTGCCGTGAGTGCGCGCCCGGAACGACCGAACCGCCCACCAGGGAGGGTCTGCAGGACGAGGTCCCGGACGCCTGCAGCCCTCATGGGCCGGGCCCATGTGCGCAACCCGAAGAGTAGAGATGCGCCCTCACTGCACCTACGGAGGCGTTTTTGAACTCCCACCGCAGCAGTGCCGGCTCTGCCGGGAGCGCCGGGTCCGACGCGCCCGCCACGGCGGAAAGAAGCCGGGTACCGACAAAAGCGTGGTTGCAGCCGGCGCTGATCGGCCTGGCCATTCTGGCTGGCTTCATCGGCGCCTACATCGGCCTCCAAAGAAATCCACAGCCCCACGAGCTTCCGATAGCGGTGACAGGGGAGCAATTGGCCCATGAGGTAGGTGACGCGCTGGGCACCAGCGCGCACATTGTCCACACAGCTACCCCCGCCGCGGCACGGCAGGCGCTCGAGAGCCGCGACGTGGTGGCGTCCTTGACCCAGAACCCCGGTGCCGGTGCGCTGCACCTCGAAGTCGCCGGAGCAAATGGGCAGTCCACCACCGGCATCGTCACGGGCCTCGTGCGCACGTACGCACAGGAGACCGACCAGCGACTGACGGTCGACGATGTCATCCCCCTGGTCAAATACGACGCCCGGGGATTGGCGGGGTTCTACCTCTCCTTCGGTGTCACACTCGCAGGATTTGTTCTCGCGCAGAGCGTGCTGGGGCTCAGAGCGGTGCTGCCCCAGCGCTACCGCTTCGTGCTCATCACCGCCTTCTCCGCTGCTGCAGGCATCCTTGCTGCGGTTCTGGCGGGCCCCGCCCTCGGCGCAGTGCCAGCACCCGTGATTCCTCTGGCCATCACCCTGGCACTGCTGGCAGCTGCTGCGGCCTTCACCACCCAACTGTTCGGTATCTACATGGGCCCCATTGGTGTCCCCGTCGCCACACTCCTCCTGCTGACCTTGGGCAATGCCACCAGCGGTGCGGTCATAGGGGCCAATTTGCTGCCCGGTCCCGCCCACTTCATCTCGCCCCTGCTGCCCCCAGGGGCAGCCGTCCGCGCGATCGGCAACCTCAGCTACTTCCAGAACACCTCGATGCTCATGCCCATGATCACGTTGGCCATCTGGGCTGTCGGGGCTGCCCTGCTCGTCGCGGCCCGGCCGAAGCTCTCGAGAACGAAGGCCACAGGCCGGCCATGACCGGAGGCGGCCCGTGGGCGCAGAGCAGCAACGCGGCCTGCAGCTGCCGCGGCAGGTCGCCACATGCCCCGGGCCGGTCCGGTGATGTGGCAATGCGGGGATCAAATAGAAGGGGAATCCGCACAGTACCGAAGAAGATATGCCACCAACGCCGCATAGCAGCGGCGAGGGAAGTCGCTCCCGGGCTTACCCGTCGTGTAGACCGAGAGCATCAATAACGAGCGGCTGGAGTGGGCATGAGTGACAGTTCTCGGACTTACGATGTCGTTGTTCTCGGTGCCGGTCCTGCAGGAGAAAACCTGGCTGAACGAACGAGCGCTGCTGGCCTCACCTCAGTGATCGTGGAAAACGAACTGCTCGGCGGCGAGTGTTCCTTTTGGGCATGCGAACCCAGCAAAGCGCTGCTACGTCCGGTAGTTGCACGTGCCGACGCACGTCGCATCCCAGGCCTCAGGCGCGCCGTCGAGGGACCTTTGGACATTCCCGCAGTCTTTGCCTACCGCGACAAAATGTCCGCCAACTGGCAGGACGAGAACCAGGTCGACTGGCTGAATTCAGTGTCCGTGGACCTGGTGCGGGGCCATGGGCGTCTGGACGGCCCCCGGCAGGTCGTAGTCCAGACCCCCGACGGCGACACGGTCCGCCTCACCGCACGGCACGTCGTCGGGGTGTGCACGGGCACCGTCACCGCGTTCCCGAACCTTCCGGGACTCGAATCGGTCCGCCCCTGGACGAACCGTGAAGCGACCGCCGCCCGCAGTGTGCCCGACCGACTGGCCGTAGTAGGCGGCGGAGTGGTCGCGGTCGAGATGGCAACGGCGTGGCAGGCGCTCGGCTCCCAAGTCACTCTGCTGGTGCGGGGGAGCGGGCTGCTCCACCGTATGGAACCCTTCGCCGGAGAAATGGTGGCTGCTTCCCTGGAGGAGGCTGGAGTCGACCTGCGCTTCGGGGTCACGGTGAGCGAGGTGGCACGCCAGAACGGCCCGGACAGCCCAGTACAGATCACTCTGTCAACCGGCGACTCGCTGACCGCAGACGAAATCCTGATCGCAACCGGCCGCTCTCCCCATACCGCGGACATCGGCCTGGAGACGGTCGGCCTCACACCGGGGGACTGGCTGGTGGTGGACGACACCTATCGCGTGAGCGCGATCACCGAAGGCTGGCTCTATTCGGTCGGCGACGTCAACCACCGGGCACTGATGACCCATCAGGGCAAGTACCAGGCACGGATCGCAGGCGCGATTATCGGGGCACGCGCCCAGGGTAAGCCGCTTGACATCGGAAAGTGGGGCGCGCATGCCTCGACGGCCGACATCAAGGCCGTCCCCCAGGTGATCTTCACCGACCCGGATGTCGTGAGTGTGGGCCTGACGACTCCGGAAGCCGAGCACACCGGGCGACCAGTTGACGTGGTGGACTACGACCTTGCCCATCTTGCGGGATCCGCCCAGTACGCCGAGGGCTACCGTGGAAAGGCACGCATGTTGATCGACGCCGACCACGGCACGGTTCTCGGCGTCACCTTCGTCGGTCCGGGAGTCCAGGAACTGCTGTACTCGGCGACTGTCGCGGTCACCACCGAGGCAACCGTGGAACAACTGTGGCACGCAGTCCCCGCCTTCCCGACGATCAGTGAGGTCTGGCTCCGCCTCCTGGAGACCTACCGCGACCGCGCCAAGTGAGGCGACCGGGATGACATGAAAACCCTCACCAGGGTGAGGTGGTGCGCGAGGCCGTCCGGCAGGCCCATGTCCACGGAATCCAGGCGACGGCTCGCCTGCACCAGGGCCGGATCGGGCACCCGCCGCGCTCGAAACCGTTGCTACAACCAGCCACGTCGGGCAGCCTGCCAGGCCAGTTGCATACGGGTGGTGGCGCCCGCGAGAGTCATCATCTGGTGGATGTGGCGCTGAACCGTGCGCCGGCTCAATCCCATATGACTGGCAATGGCCTTGTCCGTCACGCCTGCGACCAGGAGCGAGAGCAGCCGGCGGTCGGTCTCGCGCAGGGTGCCCGTGCCGTGGGCCTCCTTGGTGACGTCAACCGCACCGACGCCGCTGACGTGCAGCGGCACAGCGTCCTCCCAGTAGCGTTCGAACAGCGCCGTCAGCGCCTCCAGGAGACTGCTGTCGCGAAGCAGCGCCGCGGTGGGTTCGATGGGGCTCCCGGAAGGCCCGCCCGGTACCAGCGGGCAGATGGCGATGGACCGGTCGGCGACGGCGAGCCGCAGGGGGAGGTGGGGAACCGACCGCGCGACTTCGCCGGCGCCGACAGCCTCAACAACGTTGTCAACCGCGCCGTCGTCATCGAAGAATGCCCGCTCGTACAGGACGCGGTAGCGGACCCCGCGATCCAGAGCTTCGTACTCGGAACGATTGCTGCCGGAAGGCATGGCGACATACTCGGCCTTGCAGAACCACAACATCTCGTGACGTGCGTTCTCCTGCAACTGCCGCAAGTTCTGACGCAGAGCCTCGGCGCCGGTAATGACCTCGATGAGCTGGTCGGCGTCCCCGCGGCGCCTGGTGCCGCGGTAGCTCTCCAGCAGGTCGGTGACTGCGGCCCGGGCCTGATCGAGAGCGTCCGCGTTGCGTTGCAGACGCGGCAGCAACGCAACATCGGGAGGGGACGCGGTGAAGTGGCTCGGCTGCCGGTCGGTGGGACTCGCGAGCCCCATAGTGGCGAGCGCCGCCAAGACACCCTCGGCCTGCCCGGACGTGAGACCGGTCTGCGAGGCGACTTCGTCGGCCGACGCCGTTGAATTCGTGATCAGAAGCCGGTAGACAGCCTCTTCGACTGCCGTGAGGCCCGCTGCCTCAAGCATGCCGCCTCCCTGGTGGCGCGGGCGAGTGCCGGCAGGTGTACCTGCCGAACATGTCGTTGAATATTGGACTATACCTGATGGTGGGTGTGTCTCCGCCGAGTCGATGTGCCTGTGCGACGCCACCACCCATCGACACGAGAAGGTGTGTCGTGCCGATGTCATGGATCCGGCGGGACGCAACGCGCTGCAGCACAGGATCCGCCGATGCCACATGACATGTCATCGGAATCGCGGTGTCACAGATATGACATGTCCCAACCGCGCCATGAGTGAGGGTACGCATAACCGGGCCACACGGCCGCCGACCGGCTCCGCTGCTTAGACACATCCCCCCTTGCCCACCGGGTCACGACGCCGGTGAACCGGGCAGAGCGCGCGGAAGACGGAGGGGGCGGTGGGACCGGCCGCCGCCAAAGCTCCTGGCCCCGGCAGCGCCTGTTGCAGCACCGGGCAACACGCAACGAAATACTGGGTGATGCCGTGCGGTGAATTCCGCGAATTCTCCACACGGGTAAAGGAAACCGCGAGAGGGAGAGTGCGGTCGGCATGCGTTCCGACCGCACCCCCTCCTTTCGGGCGGCCCTTGCGATCCCACCCCCCACGGGGGGATCGCGCCCACACGCCACCCGGAGCCGTCGACTGCCGCACCTTTGAATGCGGACCAGCTCGTCGCCCGCTCGGGAACACAATGGCGGCACCGGAAGCGGATAGTCACCCTCATACCTTGTCCAGAAAGCGCCAAGTCGCCTTTGCGCCATGCTCCGACTCCGGCCGCACATGGTCCTGCCCAGCCCGGCAGTGGCACCGATGCAGCAGCACAGAGGCCACGCACGGCACCTGACGAAGTGCCGGGACCCGGTTGACGCCAACGCCGAGGGACCCCACGATGGCGAACGGCGCATCACGGAAACGAACAACATCCCCACGACAGCCATCGCGGCACACCGGAAGAGCCGTCGTAGGCATTCCCGCACCGCATGCAAAGCCCCCATCACCTCCCTTCCCCCTCGACTTAGATCCTGCTCAACCGCGACTGACAAAACAGCCACCGGATTACTCCTTGAACGAAGCTGACGATGTGTGATCACATTCCGCCCGTCAGCAATTCAGGGAGGAAAATGTGCAGCAAAACGCTGCTCGCAAAATAGGTGCAATAGCGCTCGGCGCTGCGATCACAATGCTGGGCGGCGCCGTTTCGCCCATGGCCCAGGCGACGCCCGCAGCCCATCAGCCGACCGCCGCGCCCCCGGCGCCGAGTCAGGCCGCCCGGACCGTCACCCTCATCACCGGCGACAAGGTGACTCTCACTCCCAGGCCCAAGGGCGGGCCCACACTCAGCGTGCAACGCCCTGCGGATGCCACAGGATCACTGCGCACCGTCACCGACGCCACCGGCACCTACGTGTACCCCGGCGATGCCGACACATATGTTGCCGAAGGGCTGCTCGACAAGCGGCTCTTCAACGTCACCGGCCTCATTGCCCAGGGATACGACGACACGCACACCACCGGTCTGCCCCTCATCATCACCCGCGATGCAGCAGCAGCACGGATGACTGGCGCACACCTGCCAGGAGTCGTAGTCAAGGGCCAACTGGCGTCCGCCCGCGCCGTGGCGGCAACCGCGGACCGGGCCAGGGCAGGGCTCCTGTGGAAGTCACTTCTTCCCGCGACGCAGCGCACCCCCGCCCCGAAATCCTCCACTGGGCGATCCCTGCCCGGCGTCATCGACAGGATCTGGCTGGACGGCAAAGTCAGGGCAACTCTCGCCGAATCAACGGCCCAGATCGGTGCACCCCAGGTCTGGGAACAAGGAGCCATCGGGACCGGAGTCAAAGTCGCCGTCCTGGACACAGGAGTTGACGCCGCTCACCAGGACCTGCACGACAGGATCGTCAGCACCCGAAGCTTCGTGCCCGGTGAGGACGTCACCGACCGCCGCGGGCACGGCACCCACGTGGCCTCGATCATTGCTGGCACCGGCGCCGCCTCAGCAGGCAAGGAGAGAGGAGTCGCCCCAGGAGCAGACCTGGCCATCGGCAAGGTCCTCTCCGACAGCGGCAGCGGAACCGAATCCGGGATCATCGCCGGCATGGAGTGGGCGGCCAGGACCGAACACGCCAAGATCATCAGCATGAGCCTGGGCAATTCCTCCACCCACACTCAGGCCGACCCCATGAGCCAGAGCGTCAACGCGCTCAGTCAGGAGACGGGGGCGCTCTTCGTCATTGCAGCAGGCAATTCCGGGCCAGGCGAATACACCGTCAACGCACCCGGCACGGCAGAGACCGCGCTCACCGTGGGAGCCGTGGACGTCACCGACCAGATGGCCGGCTTCTCCAGCAGCGGACCAAGAGAAGGGGACCAAGGCCTCAAGCCCGACCTCACCGCACCCGGCGTCAACATACTGGCAGCCCGCTCACAGCACCTGCCCGGAGAGGGCGCCTACACCTCCAAGAGCGGCACCTCGATGGCCACACCACATGTCGCCGGCACTGCCGCGCTCCTCCTGGAAAAGCACCCCGACTGGACAGGGCAGCAACTCAAGAACGCCCTGATGAGCACCAGCAAGGTCACCTCCGGCATATCCGCCTACCGTGGCGGCTCCGGACGCGCCGACATCTCCGCAGCCTTCCGCACCCAGGTCGTCGCCTCCGGCGCAGTCGACACCGGACTGATCAAATGGGCACGCGACCCAAAACCGATAGAACGCCGCATCACCTACACGAACAGCGGCAGCACCCCGATCGAGCTGCGGCTCTCGCTGGAGCGGGGAACAAGCCCACCCTCCCTGTTCGCGATGGGCACCGACCAAGTCACCGTCCCGGCACACGGAAGCACCTCCGTCCCCCTCGTCATCGACCCGCGTGAGGTGGCAGCCGGCGCCCACACCGGCCAGGTGATCGCACACGACCATGCCGGAACGGCCCTCGTCCACACCATGCTGAGCGCCAGAACGGAAACTGAGCGCCACGACCTGGTGCTCCAGGCGAAAGACCGCCAGGGCCGGCCCACCACCGGCACCGCCCAGCTCGTATCCGCCCAGGACCCGCTGCGGCCGCAGTTCCTCCAAATCCCCGAGTCCGGGCTGACCCTGCACCTACCCCGCGGCTCCTACGCCGCCACGATGTTCAAGGACGTGCAAGGGGCACACGGCGCACACTCCAAAGGCCTGGCACTGCTGGGCGACCCCGAGATCGAACTGACCGAGCAGCGGACCGTCATCTTCGACGCCTCCCGCGCACACCAGATCCGGGCCCTGACCCCCAAGCCGAACATGCCCGCCCACACCAGACTCGAATACTGGCGCTCGTTCACCACCACGCACCCGCAGTACGGGACACCCGGGGACGTGCTCGACAACAGAACGGTCGGCCCGGAGTACGACAGCGTCTGGGCCCAGCCCTCCACCGGCAAGGTGAAGCACGGCGGATTCATACTCACCACCAGATGGCGAGCCCCGCAGACCCCGCTCACCGTCTCCTACGACGGACACGACATAGACGTCCTGACCCAGAACGGCTCCAAGCCGCTGCCCGAGGGCACCACCACGATGGCGGACGCCGTCTTCGCGGGCACCGGGACCCCGGCCGACTACGCCCGCCTGTCCGCCGCGGGCAAGGCCGCCGTCGTGCGTCGCAGCACCACCGTCACCCCCTACGAGCAGTCCCAGGCCGCCCACGCCGCAGGAGTGAAGATGCTTCTTGTGGTCAATGACGCCGTAGGACGGCTCAACACCTGGTACGGCCTTGACGACTACGAGTCCGCCGGACCGGTGGCTGTCGCCTCGGTGACAGGAGACGACGGTGAGGCACTGATCGCCGACATAGCGGAATCACATGGCGCCAAGGTGCGCCTGCGGGCCACCGCGCACCCCGACCCCTCCTACCTGTACGACCTGGTCAGCCAACACACGGCAGGCATCCCGGAGGACCTCGACTACCGGGCCGCACCGCAGAACCTGGCGCGGATCGACCTCACCTTCGGACAGGATGCGAAGACCCGGGCGACGGAGACCAGGATGGACTTCCCGCCCTATGTCTTCGGCGGCGGCTCGAGCTTCCCGTCCTCGCCCGTGGCACGCGGACCACGCACCGACTGGGTCTCCACAGGAAACGACATCAGGTGGCAGCAGAAGGTGAGCGCCAGGGAGGTGCTCGACCAGTCAACCGACGTGGTCTCCTACCGCCCGGCGCACACCTACCAGGACCGATGGCTCACACCGATCATGCGACCACGCATGATCAGTGAACACCTCCCCGTACGGCAGTACGGCGCAAAACTCGTCTTCACGACGCCGGCATGGGGGGACAACGGAACGGCGCACGCCGGCCAGGGGTACAACAGCGGCGGTCTGTCCCAGCGCACCTTGCTCTACCGGGGCGAGGAACTGCTCGCCGAGTCCGACTACGACAGCGGATACGCCTGGGACCTACCCCCCGAAGCGGCGCGGTACAGGCTCGTGGTCGAGGGCGTCAACGCCAACCCCGCCTTCAGCCCCTACTCGACCTCGACCCGCACCGAGTGGTCGTTCGTCTCGGGTGAAGCGGAACAGCAGATTCTTCCACTCGTCCAGCTCGACTACGAAGTGAATCTGGATGCCGAGGGCAGGGCCCGCCGGAATGCGGCTCTGGAAGTCACACCCTCAGTGCTCGGAGACCCGGGCACCAACGTCTCGTCCCTGGGACTGGAGGTCTCCTACGACGACGGGGCCACGTGGCACCGGCCCAGAACCACGCACCACAAGGGCACCTGGAAGACATCGCTCGCGGCTCCGAAAGCAGCATCATTCGTGACCCTGCGGGCCACGGCGAGAGACGAGAAGGGAGGATCAATCACCCAGACCCTCACCCGAGCCTACGGCTTGAAGTAAGCAACGCACGGGGAGCGGTGCAGCCGCTCGAACCGCTCCCCTTCGCCCCGGTGCGTGCCCACCCCACCGGGACCTGCGCCGAGGTCCCTGCCGCCGGGTGCTGCACATGACAGTGCCGCCCAGACCGGGGGAGTCTGGACGGCACTGTGGCAGAGAGGTCCAGTCTCTGCCCAAGCTCCTGAGGCGCCGAGCAGATCAGAGGGGTACTGATTCTGCGCGCGTCCTGCAGGAGCGGATCGGGGGCCCGACTCAGCGTGATCTGCGTCGGCCTTCTGCTCTCCAGCCCGGTCTGCAATGTGTCATTGCAGGCCGGGAGCCGGGGCGCACACGCCGAGCGGTCAGGCGGCGGCCTTGAGCTTGCCAGCGATCTTCACCACGCGCTCCGCCTGGTGGCGGGCCGCGGCACGGGTGGTGTCACCCACCGGGTTGTTGCCCTGCGCGTCCACGTGCGAGGTGCCGTAAGGGTTGCCGTCCTCGAACTTGACCGGGTCGGTGAAGCCGGGAGCCACCAAAATGCCGCCGAAGTGGTGGACGGAGGTGTAGAGCGCCTGCAGCGTGGTCTCCTGGCCGGCGTGAGCGGTGGCCGAGGATGTGAAGCCGCTGTAGACCTTGTCGGTCAGTTTGCCCTGGGCCCACAGGCCACCGAGGGTGTCCATGAACTGCTTCAGCTGGGCGGAGACGTTGCCGAATCGAGTCGGCGTCCCGAACAGGACCGCGTCGGCCCACGCGATGTCCTCCACCGTCGCCTCGGGTATGTCCGTCGTGGCGATGTGATTGGCGGCCCAGGCCGGGTTCGACTCGATGGCCTCCCAAGGAGCCAGCTCCGGTGCCTTCACCAGACGAACTTCCGCTCCCGCCTTGACCGCTGCGTCGCGCAGTTCCTTGGCGATCTCGGTAATGGTGCCGGTGGAGGAGTAGTACACGACAGCGACGTTCACAGCGGTGGTCATGGGGGTCATCTCATTTCTGGATTCGACTTCACCGGCTATATGACCGGTCGTCTATAAAGTAGGCGGGTTGGCGATCCCTGTCAAAGGAATGCCGAGTGACTTAAGAGACACAGGTTGGCGCCTCGTCCGGGAATTCGCCGGCGCACACCGCAGTGCCTCGATCGCCTCTACCTAGCGGCGCTCGGCCTGGCTGCCGGTTTCGACACCTGCCCAGGCGCCTTTGACGCTGATGCGAAAGCTCGCCGAATCCCACGGGGAGGCGCCATGGGCTGTGGTCGGCGCCGGCAGTCCGCCCGTCGATCAGGCTCTGGGTCTGTCGGCAGCGGCCTGCCCGGTGCTGGATGCCCCCGCGGACCGTTACCGGCCCGCGGGGGCATCCAGCCCTCGAAGGGATGCTCGGAGTTTCTCAGCTCTGAGTGGCCACCCGGGAAACGTGGTACTGGCGGATCCTCCAGCGGTCGTCCCCGTGCTGCAAGACCAGTGACATGTGCACCTTGGCCTCCCAGCCGGACGGGTCGCTGAATGTGACGTCTGCGAAACCTCCGGCAATGTCCTTGCCGAGCGAGTAGGTGTGGAGCACCGTCACGTCTGCGCTTCGGTCCGCTGCGACCGCCTCGTAGTAGTCGCGTACCGCGCTTCTGCCGGAGAGCACCACCGGCCCGAAGCCCTGGAAGAGGGTGTCCGGAGTGAACAAGTCGGCCATGACGTCCGGCTGGTGGCCGTCGAACGCGGCCTTCCACTGGTTCAGTACGGCATTCATCGGGTGGCTCATCGCGTCAACTCTCATTCCGGTGTGCGGGACACCATCGGGACCGCGTCCAGGGGCGCCATCTTGGCAGTGGCATAGTAGACCGGTCGTATAAAAATTGCCCACACAGTCCTGGTGCGCAGAAGAGCGTGGGTGGCTGGAGGGGGAGCTGCAGGCGCTCGCCGCGGGAAGCCTTGGTTCCCGGTGGCCGGCCGAGCTGTCGCGGAGGCAGTTGGCTTGGGGCACGGTAGAACAAATCCACCGACAGGAGCGGCTCATGTCGAACCACACCTACCGCGTCACCGAGATTGTCGGCACCTCCACGGAGAGCGTCGACCAAGCCGTGCGCAACGGCATCCAGCGTGCGGCGCAGACGCTGCGGGGGCTGGACTGGTTCGAGGTGACACAGGTCCGTGGTCACATCGTCGACGGGGCGATCGGGCATTTCCAGGTTGGCATGAAGGTCGGCTTCAGGCTCGAGGGCGGCGCCTGAGGCCCCGCCCGTCCGGACCTGTCCCGTGACGATGCCTGAGACCGCGAACGTGCCATTTGCCCGGTTGGGCGAGCCGAGCCAGGTCTGCGTCTGCCGCGGCGCCTGATGCCGCCTGCGGTGCTGCCCGTCCCTGGCCCGCCGACAATCCGGCGTCCGGCAGGGCGGGTCAGTGTCCTGCGTTCTGGCCACCGTCAACGTGCAGGATCGAGCCGGTGACGAACGGCGCGTTCTCGAGGTAGAGCACCGCGTCGACAATGTCGCGCACATCGCCCATACGGCCGACCGGGTGCATGGCGGCGAGTGTGTCGTGGTGCTGCTCGTCGTGCATGGGGGTTTTGATCGTTCCCAGGGAGACAGCGTTGGAGCGGATCCCGTTGGCGGCGTACTCGATGGCCAGGGCCTTGGTGGCGGACTGCAAGCCTCCCTTGGTCAGGGAAGCGAGGATCGAGGGAACCTTCGAGCTGGGCTGGTCGACAAGACTGGTCGTGATCTGCACGATGTGGCCGCCGCCCTGTTCGAGCATCCTGGCGACTGCGAGCTGGCTGATGCGGAAGAAGCCCGCCACGTTGACCCCGAGCGCCGTGTCGTAGTCCTCCTGGGTGAACTCGGTGAACGGCTTGGAGATGAAGACTCCTGCGTTGTTGACCAGAGTGTCGATGCGGCCGAAGCGCTCGATGCCCGCGGCGATGACGCGTTCCGCGGTGGCCGGGTCTGAGATGTCACCCCGGACGGTGACGACGTCAGGGTCCTGCGACGCGGTGATGCTGCGTGACGTGGCCACGACGCCGTAGCCGAGCTCACGGTAGGCCGCGACGATGCCGGCGCCGATGCCCTGGGATGCGCCTGTGATGACCGCTACCTTCTGTCCCTGCGTGCTCATGATGACCTCCTGGATGAGAGAAATAGTCGACTGGTCGTCTATAAGGTAACCGACCGGCTCGACGGAGTCAAAGAGGCTGGTGTTGACCGTCCGGCGCCTCGGTCGCCTGCGCCCTGGGGGTGCGGCTCGCACCTTGGAACCTCCATGGCTCAGGGTAATAGACGACCGATCTACTACTTGTAGTCGGATGGTCGTATACTTGCGCTATGGGACGCACCAGTGACGCCAGGAACAAGATCCTCACCGCCGCGCAATCGCTCATCGAGCTGCGCGGGTACTCGGCCCTGGGCGTGGCGGAGATCTGCAAGAAGGCCGAGGTTCCAAAGGGGAGCTTCTACTACTTCTTCGACTCCAAAGAGGCCCTGGCCCTGGCAGTAATCGATGAGCACTGGGCTCTCCAGCAGCAGGGGTGGGCCCGGGCCCTGGGCGGCAACGAAGAGCCTCTGAAGCGGCTCCGGCAGTTGTTTGAGGAGACGCAAGCCGCTCAAAGTGCAGGTCAAGCCACGTGCGGCTCCGTCGCCGGATGCATGTTCGGCAATCTCTCCCTGGAGCTGAGCAACCAGACCGAAGCCATCCGGGAACGCTTGCAGCAAATCTTCGACGCACAGGTGGGCATGGTCGAAGAAGTGATCGCCGCAGCATTGGAGCGAGAAGACATCACTGTCGCCGACACCCGCCAGGCCGCCCGTTCGGTTGTCGCGCAACTGGAGGGCCAGGTGCTGTTCGCGAAGCTCTACAACAACACCGACCAGCTCGACACGCTGTGGGCGAACTGCCTGGCGTTGTTGCGCGCGAGTGCACCTGCGGAAACCGCAGCGACGGTGTGACAGGCGTAGTCAGACGCAGGCAACGGCTGCTGTTGTGCCACCGGTATCTTTCCTGGGTTTTTCAGGAAACAGCACCAAACGGAGGTAGTGATGAAGGAGTTCCTCGTCGAGCTCATTACGACTGTTCCCGAGGGCACCGACTCGGCTGAAGTCGAACGGATCCGTGCCGCAGAAGGCCTGCGCGCGAAGACACTTGCGGCCGACGGGCACCTCGTGCGGCTGTGGCGCCCTGTTGGAGAACTGCGCAGTATCGGCGTGTGGTGTGCCGATGACGAAAATGAGTTGCGAGAAAAGGTCCTGGGTAGCTTGCCTCTGTGGCCGTGGATGACAGCAACGATCACGGCACTGCAATCTCATCCCAACGACCCGGGCAAAGCCAGCTCCGCCACCTGACCCCGACAGGCCACTTGTTTCCCCGGCATCCGCTGCCCCGTGCCATGGCCCTCGGATGCTGCCCCGAAGACCCAGACACCAGCTCGAAACGGCTGGTGAGTACGATCCAGACATGCGGGAACCACGGGAGGCAAGCACTGGAGACCTGGCCGCCGCGTACTTCTGCTCGGGAGTCGTCATCGTCGCCTCTGTGACCGTGGGGATGCTGGTGGACCCACTCGTAGCTGCCCTCGTGGCCGGACCCTTTGCCGCTCTGTTTTTCATTGGCCTCGTGGTCACGCACTTTCACCACAAGCGAGGTATGGACGCGGTACGCCAGGCCTACGTAGCCACCTTCGTGTGGACCAAGTGGTTCTAGGGCGAGCACGTGCTTCATCAGGACGTGTTCAGCCTGCGCACGCGGAGACTCGGATGACGAAAGCTGCCGCGGTAGCTGTACCGAGGGAGTGGTAGTCGTGCCGCCGCAGTGTCGAGGGCTGTTGCGAAAGCGCTGCGGTGCCCGCCACTGATCCTCAAGGCCGACTGGCCTTGCCATGCGGGCCCGTGCGTCGGCGGCAGCCGAGTTCGGGTGGCGTGACTCATCGGTCAACAGCGCGTTGAGTTTGGCAACACGTGCAGGTGTCACGCCGCCCCACGGCCGTGACACCTGCACGTGTTGCCGGCCTCCGGTTCAAACCCATGCCACACCCTCAGATCACTTCTGTTGTCCGTCGCTGTAGCGTCGAAAGTCTCGCGGGGAGACGGAACGGCTCAAGCGGCGCTGGAGCCACACCAGAAGTACCCGCATCGGGCGTTGCTCTGTGATGGGAAGAGATTCACCATGTAGCGTCACCGCCAGATGTCGTGGTCCGCACTACCCGCCCGCGCTCCGGTGCGGGCGTTTCGCTGCAAAGAGCGGGCCACAAGCCCCGGAGCCGCATGATGCGGAACCGGATGTCAACGTGAAAGGCACCAGCATGGCCAGCGGATCCGTTAAGTGGTTCAACGCCGAAAAGGGTTTTGGTTTCATCCAGCAGGACGGCGGCGGGCCGGACGTCTTCGCGCACTACTCTGCCATCAACGCCACCGGTTTCCGGGAGCTCCGGGAAGGCCAGGCCGTCACCTTCGACATCACCCAGGGTCAGAAGGGCCCTCAGGCGGAGAACATCACCCTCGCCTGACGAGCAGGTGAGCTCACCCAGGCCCACGAGCCCGCTCCCGGGGGCCTGGTTCCCCGCACACCGCCCTCCTCGCGCGCTTGGAGACGGGGGAGGCGCGGACGAGGAAGATCCCGGCACACACGGCCAGGATCCACGCAGGAAGCACGCCCGCCTTGGCGCCGATCTCCGGCCCGCACCCCCGTGAGAACCCGTAGTGTTTTTTCCGAACTCGCCTCGACGGGCTGACTCGCGGGCCACGAGCACGGCTAAGCCTGCCGGTGTGTCCGATGGCGGAGGCCGGAGTTCGCTGAACTCAGTGGCTCCTGCCGTCGCGGCCCAGCATCACCTACGGAGTCCAATGCCTGCACGCACGAACGAGTGGGGTCAGTCCATCGGGGACCCGGTTCCGGAATGGAGCCCCCGCCCGTTGCCGGTCCGCCGTACGCTGAGCGGCCGACACTGCCGGCTGGAGGCCCTGGACCCCGAACGTCACGCCAAGGACGTGTTCAGCGCGCTTCGGTCGGCGCCGGACGATCGTGACTGGACTTACATGGCTGTCGGTCCCTTCTCCGACGCAGAGGAGTACCGCCTCTGGGCAGCCGACGCCGCGGCCGGCACGGACCCCCTGCACTATGCGGTGGTCGACAACAGGTCCGAAAGGGCAGTGGGCACCCTCTCGCTCATGCGCCAGGACCCGGCCGGCGGGGTGATCGAGGTGGGCAACGTCATGTTCTCGCCACTGCTGAAGCGCACCGTCATCTCGACGGAGGCACAGTTCCTCCTGATGACCTATGTCTTCGACGACCTCGGCTACCGGCGTTACGAGTGGAAGTGCGACAGTCTCAACGCCCCCTCACGCAGGGCCGCAGAGCGACTCGGCTTCAGCTACGAAGGCACCTTCCGCCAAGCAGTCGTCTACAAGGGGCGCAACCGCGACACAGCCTGGTTCTCGATCGTCAGCAGCGAGTGGCCGGCGCTCCGCGATGCGTTCGGTGCCTGGTTGGCGCCCGCCAACTTCGACACCGACGGCATCCAGCGCCGAACACTCGCGCAGACTCGTGCCTGCACCGCCGCCGAGTGACTCTGCCAAGCCTCTTGCATCAGAACGCGTTCGACACCGTGCTGCTACCGCCGATGTCATGACACCCCACCGGCACGGGCGGGCTCGCTACGCCCGGGAGGAGGTGACCTCCTTCAGGTCGTCGACGACCTGCCGGGCGGTGATGGCCGAGGTGAACAGGATGGTGCCGGGCTCGATCTTGCCCGAGTCACCGCCGTGAGGACGGACTTGTATGGTGCGCTCGCCGAGGTAGGTGTAGGTCTCGGCGTTGAAGATCATCTCGGTGCGGGCGCCGCTGGTTTCGTCGAGCCGCGCGACAGCCACGCCGTGGCGGCCGGCCGCGTCCACAGCGTCCTGGACCTGGACTACTCCAGGGACCTTGGCGGCTGCCTTGAAAAGTGCGGTGTTGAGGTCGGCGGGAGCTAGGGATTCGTTGAGCAGGTCTCCGATGGTGGTGAACGCCTGCTGGTCAGGGTTGTTGCCCATCCCCTTGGTTTCCTTGTAGATCTTCGCCAGCAGGGTGTCGGCGTCGGTGGGCAGGGTGGCGAGGTAGTCATGAGTGGGGGCGTTGAGACGTCCGGGCTCGGACGCACCCTTCTCGTTGATCCGGTCGATGCTCTCACCGTCAGCCGGGGTGTTGGTGGGGTCGATGAGCCAGCCCTTCGTGCCGTCCCCGGAGAGCCAGATCTGTCGGCGGTTGATGCCGTCACTGGCCACGGTGGTTTTGTCGTCGACCGTGCGCTCGTAGGTTCCGCCGAACTTGCTCTCGATGTAGATGTACTGACCCTCGCCGACGGAGGCGACCGGCTTCTTCGTTGCCGCCAGCGCGATCCGGTTCAGCAGCTGCGGCACACCCTGACTGGTGCTCGTGCCGACCTGCGCGATAAGCGCCGGCTGTGCGGTGGGGGAGTTGCTGCTGGAGCCAGTGAGAGTGACGAGGCCGGCGGCGACAACGGCCAGCGAACAGGCGGCGGCCGGAAGGACGAACATGGGCCGCAGGAACCTGCGCCGCTTGTCGGGAGTGGGTGTGTTCGCCGCGGCGTCCGACTGGTGGATGAAAGTCATCAGGGCTTCCTTGTGGAAGGTGTGGCGGCCCGCGGGGAGGTCGGCTTCCTCGAGGCTGACCAGACGAGCGGTCTCCTGCCACTCATCAGGCATAAGACGATGCTGGCTCATGAAATCCGGGTTCCTTCCTGGACGGGCCGGACCGCAGTGGTGCGGTCGCTCTTTACCTGTCGATTCGCCGACTGGGGTTCCCGGATTTCTTCCGACAGTTCCGCATCCGCAAGCTTGCGCAGCTTCGAGCGGGCGCGGGAGAGACGGGAGCGAACCGTCCCGACGGGAATCTGCAGGAGCTGGGCTGTGGTGGCGTAGTCCAAGTTCTGCCAGAGGCACAGACTCAGCACCTCGCGCTCGCTGCGGCGTAGCTTGGCGAGTACGGCAGCGGTTGCAGTGAGCCGCCGACGGTCGTCGACCCGGCCGGCGACCTCGTCAGCGTGGTCGGCCACCGAGGTGTCTGTCCGTGCCGCAGCGAGTGCTGCCGCACGGAAGCGGCGGTTGCTGCGCGCTTGGGCGCGCACGAGATTGGTGGCGATACCCAGAAGCCAGGGACGCAGGGAGCCTCCGGTGGCATCGAGACGCTGGTGGCACCGCCAGGCTTCCATGAACGTCGCGGACACCACGTCCTCGGCTGCGGCCCAGTCCGAGGTCAGTCGGAAAGCATGGTTGTAGAGAGTCCGGGCGTACTCGTCGAAAAGGTCTGCGAAAGCCTGCGGATCCCCCGCACGTATGCGCGCACGCAAATTTGTTGTCACATCAATCAGCTGTCGATTCAGAGGCCAGAGTTCCTGTGATGTGAACCACACCCGATGGGTGGGCAGGCTCTGGCAGTTCGGCGCGCAGTGCCACCCTGGGAGCTTCTTCCGTGATGCGCCGTCCGAGCACGTGGCGAGCCTTTCCCGCCACCCTCTGCCGCTGGTGCTGTCTACCGTCCAGTAGTCGTCGGGACCGTGCGGCCAGTTGGGCGGCAGAGGGCAGAAGCGTCCCCGTGGTTGATGGGCCGGCGCCCGGCCGTCCGCCCCTTCCGCGAAAACTCCATGCCTGGCGGGCCGGGCGGGGGGCCGGCGCCCGAGTGTTCTGGCTCGACGGCCAAGGCGAACCGGCGCCCGGCACCGCGGGCTTCGGGGGCAGAAGCCCTGCAGAGTCTTGCGTGGCCGGAGTGAAGGCTCGTCGCGTTGTCTTTGGCATCGAACCGGCATATCATGTTGATGCGTCAAGCAGTTTGTGGTCTGCTTGCGTAGACAAGCGTATGGTTGGAGCCTCGCCCAGGCCAGGGAAGAAGCATCTGGGCAATTGATTGTTCAGCCTGTGGCATCCATTTAAGGGAAGCCCTATATTCCGTTCCGATTCGGTGAAGTGTCGGCGGCCCGTCCGCGAGCACACTCGCTTTCCGCCGAGACGGATGTGGAGGAGGGGCAGGCACAGCCCGCCTCACGCACCGATGATGAACAGGTGGGCCCACGTACTGTTGCGCAGGTTGTGACCGCTGTCGACCAGCGCACTCACCTCTGCACCGGCCCGTGCCAGGCGAGCACTGACGGCGCCGAGCGGAGTGCATCACCCCACAACCGACTTGCGTACTTCCAACTCTGGCTAAGCCTTTTCGGTCTGGTCGGTAGGCTCAGCCGAAGCCACGGGCTGCGACACACCGGGAGGGGTGTAGTAGACCGAGGAGCCCTGCTTGGTGCGCTGCGCCCGATGCTTGGCAACGAGCCCTTCGAGTGTGTTGCGCACCACTGTGGTCTGGACGAGGCGTTCGGGGTGGGCCTGGGTCAGTGCGGCGGAGACCTCGGCGGCGGAGCGCGGTTCGCTCTGCTCGAGGAGGTGACGGCGTACGAGTTCCACCAGCGTGGGTGTGGTGCCCTTCGCCGCTGCGGCCTTGGCTGCCTGTGCGGCAGCGGCTTTCTTGACGGGCGTGTTCTTGCCGCCTGCGGCCTGGGCTGCCGTGTTCGTGCGGGCTACAGGCACGGTGGCCTCGGCGGTCGGCACGACACCGCCCAACGCCTGCTGGATGCTGACCAGCACACTCTGATCATGCTGCAGGGCGGTGAGCTGCTCCTGGAGGGCGGCGACCTGACTGCTGAGGCTCTCTTGTTCCTTGGCGTTGCGCTCGAGGTCGTCGTTCACCTGGGCCGAGTACTGCGCAGCTACTTTGGTAGTGGAGGTCAAGCTTTCGGACATGATGGTGCTTCTCCTTGGCTGGCTGCTGGAGGGCGGGCGCAGGGGTGAGTAGCTATCGGCCAGGGATTGCGCTGCCACCGCTGTGCATGCCCGGGAGCAGAGATAGTACGGATACGGGGGTGACGATGTCTCCTCCCGCATTCCATCCCTGGCTGGTCACCGGGACGGGGGCGGTGTAAGTGAAGGCTGGGGTGCTGCACGAGACGCGCCGGCGCTGTCCTGGAAGGGGGCGCTGTTCAGCGCCGTCATTCCGCCGAAGGCTCTCTACTGCCGTCGGTGCCTGCGAGCCTGCAACGTAGTGCGACCGCGCGTGGAGCGCTGGCTCACATGGGCGGTAACTGCACTGGATGCTACGTGCTTCATGCGGCTGGATGGAATGCGACCGGCCGCTGCGGTCGTGGCGTCAGCGCAAGACACATCCCCTACCGCCCGCTCGTCCTCGTGCCTGAATGGCGGCAACCTGCACCTGAAGAAGGGCCCGGACGGTCGCCCTGACCACGGCTGCAACCGTGCCGAGTGCTGCACCCTGTGCGGCTTCGGTATCTCCTCGGCGAACTTCGGCTGAGGGGCGAAGCCCTAGATGATCCGTCCCAGACCTTCCCGCGCGAGCGGCTTGAGGGTGGAAGCGAGCGTCGTCCGGCCCATGGTGACTGTTGGCGACAAGGGAGACCAGCGTCTTGTCGTAGGCCGCCCCGGGGTACCGGGCGGCTTTTGCGCAGAGCGAGGCTGTTGCATGGATGTCCTGAAGATTCACGTCGAAGGGGCGGTACGTGCCGAAAGGCTCCATGCCCGGCACCTGCAGCCTCTTGGGGCGCCCGGCAGCAGAGTCTCGGGCAGCCGTCGAGGGCCAGCCTGCACCGATGTCCCCGAAAGACCGGCCTCACTTCCCAGTTGGCGCCTCGCTGTGCCCACCGGCCTGACCGGTAGGCGCGCGTGCGGCCATCATCCGGGGGAGTGTCGAGTGCGGTGGTACGAGGCCGCCAATCCTGGCCCCAACGGAGCCACGACGGCGACTGCGGCGGTCGGCGGAGCGCCAACGGGTTTGCGCCGAGCGTTATTCTCCTGATCTACTTACTTGACCGAGCAACAACTTTCGGGACTCTTGCTGTATTTGCCTGCAATCCGGTAGACGCGGCATGGGAAGGAGTGAGTGCCTGCTTGCGTGCCAGGTAGCTGGGCTTCCTTAAGAACGATCTGCCAAGGCGGCACAGTCTTAGCAAGTCCCAAGGACCGATGCCCGCGTGACTTTCCGTCGCCCGGTCCTTGTTCACTGCAGGAGACAGGATCCACCTGGAATCCACTGCATCCTGGCTGTCGACCCTGCACTTCGCCCCCGCTGCATCCTTGAGGCCACACCGGCCAGGTCTAGAGTGCAGCGGCCCCTCCCTCAGGAGCCTCGCAGCACGTCGTGTTCCGACTTGACGCGAAGGCACCGACAGTTGACGAGCTCGTAATCCTGGGAACTTCGCAGCGCTGTGAAGTCCCAATCTGTACGTCAGAGAACCTCCCCCCTCAGAACCAGGATTTTCATGACCGACAGTCAACATGCCCGTCCACGCAAGTCCCGTCTGATCCTGTTGGCTGCGATCGGTGCACTCGCCGTCGGCGGCTCGGTGGTTGTGCCGCTGGCGGCCCAGGCCACCGATGAGAATGCTTCCGACGCCACCGTCAGGCAGCAGGAGTTCGTCGCCGCAGCTGCCGAGCACCACGTGCCGCAGGAAGTACTGCTGGCCGTGGCCTACCAGGAGTCGACCTGGAACGCTCATTCCGGGCACAGCGCGAGCGGCGGCTATGGGCCCATGCACTTGACGGACGTCACCCCCACCATGCTGGCCGCAGGCCCCGCAGGAGCCGCCGGACGAGGCGATCTTCAGGAGCTGGCAGCCGACCCGGCACTGCACACTCTCAAGGCAGCGGCCAAACTGACCGGGCTGTCCGTCGAAAAGCTCCGCAAGGACCCCGCAGCGAACATTCGCGGCGGCGCGGCACTACTCGCCTCGCACCAGAAGTCCCTGACCGGAACGACCTCGGCCGACATAGCCGACTGGTACGGAGCTGTCGCCCGCTACAGCCAGGCAACGCAGCAGGAGAGTGCCAAGGCATTCGCCGACCGGGTATTCGCCACGGTCAAGCGCGGTGCCAAGCGGACGACATCCGACGGACAGCGAGTGGAACTGACCGCCGCGTCGCAGGTCCGGCCTGCGACAGGACAGTTGGCCAAGCTAGGCCTGGCCTCCCGGGCGGACGCGACCACGACCGAGTGCCCAGCCACGGTGGACTGCACCTTCGTTCCCGCAGCGCCTTCCAACGGCCAAGTCTCCAACCGCCCGGGCAACGGCGTCAGGATCGATTCCATCGTCATCCACGACACCGAATCCTCCTACGAGTCCGCCATCGCCACCTTCCAGAAGCCGGGCGGAGGCGCAGCCCACTACGTAATGCGCTCCTCCGACGGAGCTACGACGCAGATGGCGGCCACCAAGGACATTCCCTTCCACGCCGGCAACTACTCCGCCAACATGCATTCCATCGGCATCGAGCACGAGGGCTACGCCGCGCACGGCGGCACCTGGTACACCGAAGCGCAGTACGAAGCCACCGCAGACCTGGTGGAGTACCTGGCCGACCGCTTCGGCATCCCGCTCGACCGGCAGCACATCATTGGGCACGACAACGTTGTCGGCCCTAAGTCGTCTCTCGTTTCCGGGATGCACTGGGACCCGGGGCCCTCCTGGGACTGGGGCCACTTCATGGCGCTGCTCGACGCGCCCACTGACGGAGACCGCGGAGTCGGTGACATCGGCTCCGTGGTGACCATCGTCCCTGGCTTCGCCGACAACAACCAGACCGTCCAGATCTGCCCCTCCGACGACCCGACCGGCGCCATCAAGGCGTGCACGGACGTGGAGAAGCCGACCAACTTCGTCTACCTGCGGACCGCGCCGAGCAGCACAGCGCCCCTTTTCGGCGACCAGGCGATCCACTCCGGTGCTGCCGGCACCCGCAGAATCTCCGACTGGGGAAGCACGGCCCAGGACGGTCAGCAGTTTGTGGTCGCCGGTAAGGAGGGTGACTGGACTGCGATCTGGTTCAGCGGCCACAGGGTGTGGTTCCATAACCCGGACGGACGCAACACGGTGCCTACACATGATGTAACCGTCATCAAGGCCGCCGGTACCACGCCAGCCACTCCGCCTGTGGCCGTGTACGGCACGTCCTACCCGGACGCCACGGAATACCCCGCGGGTCTCTCGCCCTCCACGCAGACTCCGCTGAGTATGTACGGCCTCCCGGCCGGCCAGGCATACGTTGCCACCGGTGCGCCGTCTGCTACCGACGACTTCTTCGCTTCCAGTGGCAAGGTCGTCATCGGGGCCAAGAAGATGTATGCCATCCAGTACAACCACCGCCTCGCGTCGGTGTACTCGAGCGATGTCACAGCTACTCCGCTGGCCGACTAGGTCCTGTCCGGAGTTGCACGGACGGAGCCATAAGCGGATTGCTGTTGTGGTGATCGTGCCGCAGAAGACGCAGACCTTCTGGGCCCTGACGGGTCATGTCGACGCGAGACTCGGGCTGGTTGTTGGTTCGCCCGCCCTCGTTGCGGTTCGGCAGTGTTTGCAATTGGAGCCATCAGGTCTGCCGTCTTCGCAGGCAGCGGTGGTTGCCGCAGCGGCTGTTGGGGCGTGACCCGAGCTGGACTGCGGTCGCTCGCCGGTGAGGGCGGTAGCCGCCCTCACCGGTGAGGTGGGTCTTGCAGCTCAGACCGCTCCGCGAGAGGCCGAGTTCCTTGAGGGGGCGTTTGGGGTCTTGTCCTTCCGCTGGGCCCCGGGCGTGGCCCCATGCTGGTGGGCATGGCAGGACGTCGGGCCGACAGGTCTGCGTACGCAGCCTGCAGGGTTTGCCCCTTCGTCCATCTGCCCACCGTCGATGCCGTCGCCTGTCCCAAGCTTGTTGCGGGCGGTAGGCGCTGAGCCGGCCGTGGCCAGGATGCTAAAAGGTCCTGGCAATGCGGTCGATCTCGGCAGCATCACTTTCCGATTGTATAAGCCAGAGCTCGGCCTTGCGGTCTGAGGGGGCACCACTTGTTCGCTCATTTGTCTGCCAGAAAACAACTTGACCCGCTAATAGATTAGTTGACTGGGCAATCAAGTGCATGTACGTTAAAGCTTCAATCGCTTCGGCCTGATCTGTGCCCGGAAACTCGGTTCCTGGTCGTTCAGGTTGCACATGGAAAGGGATTAAATGAACCAGCGTAATTACAGGGGAGCGGCGAGGGATAAGGGGGAGAAGATGTTCTCCATCCTCGCGGGTGTTTGCGCTGCCGCCGCTTTGGCTCTGGGGGTTGCATCTCCCGCCTCGGCGCAAACGGGGAATCTCGGGTCGGATTCCGTCTTGGCCTCGTCAACCACGGCTGAGGGAGTGCCGACCATAGAAGGTTGCGTCCGCTACTTTTCTTACAATCAGACCCAGGCTCAGGTAGACAACTGCCCGGGTAACGGTACGGCGAGTTGGGCCTGGGCATGGAGCCCTTACCAGGCTGGAAAGGATTGGGCCCGAGTTGATCTGACATTCACGGACGGCACCACCGACTCGCTCTACACGGCGGCCGGGAAGAGCGACGCTCGCAATTTCAATAAAGACATTGCCAGCCTTGTGATCTGTGAATCATGGAACAGGTGGGAGAGCTGCTCAGCGCGGTTCTACGTGTAGTCGCCTAGGGCTCGTGACGCGATCTTGCTGCAGTGTCCTGGTTGGCCGTGACCCCGGTGTGAGGATTCGGTCGTTCGCGAGGGTCTGACTACTCGTCCGTGAATCGTGGACGACAACCAGTGTGCACTGAGCGAGCCGCTAGGCCTCCATTGGCCGAAGAGGTCGCCAAGCCCCGGCCGGTGTCGGACCAGCTCTGTCTCCAGGGCATCCTGTTCGTGCTCTACCGGAGATAAAGCCGGGCAACTCCTGCTGCTGTAGCTGAGGTTCGGCTCGGAGTTGACCTGCTGGCGCCGATGCTTCATCCGCGCGAAGTAAGTAAGGGGGCCGACACCGGTCCGTCGCCGGTCGACCGGCGGAAAAGCGGGCAGCGAATACCACTCGACCTGCGACGGACGTGGCACCTCGCTCAAAGTCATCACAACGGCGACGACGTCACCCAAACCCTCGCCCTCCTCGACGGCATCCCACCCGTCGCAGGCCGCCCCGGCCGGGCTCGCCACCGACCTGACGCCCTGCTCGGCGAAGTGGTACAGCACGAGTGCGTTGCTCAGGTCGAGGACCCGCCGCAGCCGCTGGCCAGGACGTCCGTCCGGGTGCGGGTAGGCGGCGTCGGCGTTTGTGAACGGCCGGAGCAAAGGCCAGGGGCGAGGGCCGTTGGTCGGAGAGGAACACCGCTGCCTCATCCGCGAAGGCCGTCTTCAGCCATCGCCGGGCGAGAGTGTCACCGGCTGCGCTGGCCCGCCCGCTTCGAGGACTTCGCCTCCCGCAAGGTCATCTCAATGACGCGGGGCAATACGTGCCAGCACCTCAGCGGCAGCAGCTATGTCGCAGCCTTCAATGCGGGAAAAGACGTGCCGTCGGACGCTGGCGAGATTAGTGGGCCACGCCTGCTCGAGCCGTGCCCGGCCGGAGCTGGTCAGCACGACAAGGTGGGACCGTCCGTCCTGACGGGATTGGGCCCGCAGAACGAGTCCCTGGCTTTCCAACCGCTTCACAAGTCGGGACATACCGCTGATGGAGAGTCCACAGGCATTGGCTAGCTCGCTCATGGACAGCTGGTTGTGCGGTGCATCGGCGAGATGTACGAGCGCCATGTATTCGGTCCCGGAGATTTGCTGCTCTTCGAGCATGTCAGCGTCGACGACGCGGGGCAGGAAAGACATCACCCTGCCGAGAGCCCGGAGGAATGCTTCCTCGTCGGGGTTGAGAGGGTCGGTAGTCGCCGCATTCGCCATGGGCACATTGTAGGTGGGTTGCAACAACAGAGATCGGCGGCCGGCAACGCCTCGACACCGAACGCGATCCCTCACGCCGCCTGGTGGTGGAGATTTCTTCCGGGACAGGTTCCCGGGGAAGTGCGAGCACCGGACAGTGCGGGACACAACGCACTTGCAGAGGCTCCGACTGCCTTTGCACAGGCTGTCATTGACGTGGGCCGCGTCTGCCCTGCCTGCCCAGCTCACGGCAGCCAGGTCGTCTGTCCTCTAGGAGGCGCCGTGCCATCGTTGCTCGCCTGCATCCTCGGAGAGGGGGCACAGGACACCCCGTCCCACCGCGGGCGGGGGCGGCAAGTCAGAAGATGGATCGGTTGAGAAGGCCGAAGTGCGTGATCAAGGTACCGGCAGTTGCTGCCACTACCGCGAGCGCCGCCGATGTGAGAACAATATTGCGCCGCCTCACTTCCGGCCGCAAAGCTCGCCGCGTTGCCTCGGTCACCTTCCGCTTCGTCCAGCGCAGGACGAACTGGGCCCAAGTGAATTCGCTGGCCCAGATCGCCATACCGCCGAAGATCACTACCCAGCCGGGGCCGGGGAGCGGCAAAAGGATCACGCCGGTGCCGACTACCGCGAATCCCGCAAGGAATATACCGATCCGCCAGATCAGGTGTAGCGACTTCGAACGCTGGATGAAGTGGGGGGCTTTGGAACCGTACGGCTTCTCCCCTCCCTCTGCCTGCAAGACAGCGCCTTCGGTCCGGCTGTTCGAGGATGTAGCCATCGGGCCGGTATTCGCGCAAAAGCTCTCTGCAGGGTCCGAGGCGACCGCTGTTGCCCTTCTGAGCTTTTCGTCTACCTCAATCCTGGACCACACCATGACACATTTCACCGCATAAACTCTGATCAGGCTCTGGATAATTGATGCTGGGCCGGTAGTTCTGTATGGCCTGGCCCAGTCCTTCGTTGCCGGCTCGCGGGCTGCGGCACCAGGCGTAACCATTCTAAGGAGTGACGAGGGGGAGTTATTCCCGCGCAGACCACACGGTGCTGTGCCCTCTTCCGGTCCTCCTCAGAATGAGTCTCAGATATACGCAGAGCCAACCTTCAGCAAGCGCTGTGTGCCTGCCCGGGACCAGGTCGGCGCGGTATGGGGATGCACCCGCAGACAGGAGCTGCAAGCTCGAAGACTCCTGCAGTTGCGAGAACCAGGTCCAAGAGGGTGACTAGAGGAATGGACCTCAAACTCGAAGTCGTCGTTCTTCCTGTCTCTGACGTCGACCGTTCGAAGGCGTTCTACGAGAAGGCAGGGTTCCGTCTGGATCTCGACGCCAACGTCAGTGAACAGTGGAGGGCGGTACATCTCACGCCTCCCGGATCGGAATGCTCGATCCTGCTCGGCAAGGGCCTCAGCGCAGCTGCGCCTGGCTCGAGCCAGGGCCTGTACCTGGTTGTCTCCGATATCGAGGCCGCGCGTGACGAACTCGTGGGCCGCGGGATCGACGTGAGCGAGATCTTCCACGATGCGGGCGGGCTGGTCTTCCACAGCCATGAGGGCGGTGGGGTCGTGCATGGCATTGAGGGGCAGGAACGCAAGGCCGGCCCGCACCCGGACCGCGCTTCGTACGGCTCCTTCGCAACCTTCAGCGACCCTGACGGCAATGGCTGGGTACTGCAGGAGGTCACCCAGCGGGCGCCGGGCCGCTGATCGGCTTCCCTTCGAATCCGCGGGCTGCGCCTGGGCCGCGGTCAAGGTGTGTGGGGGCGTCTGGTTGCGGGACGCGGATGCAGGGGGAGACGCTGATAGTCGCTATCGGCCTGCTTGCGGTAGGAGCCCTCGGCGTCGTGTTGGCCCGGTGCGTCGCAGTACGTGAATGAGCGCGGGAGTAGTTTCTCCCGCGCTCATGAGCTGTCTCTGGCCAGTGCTCCGGTTCAGGTTCGGTCCGGGGCGGTCGGAGCGATCAGAAGACGTCCTCTTCCCGCACCAGCGTCAGCAGGTTGAGAAGTTCCACATAGAGCCAAACTAGGGTCAGGGTGAGTCCGAAGGCCGCGAGCCAGGCATCCCTTCGGGGGGCGCCGTTCTCGATGCCCTCCTCGACCTGCCTGAAGTGCAGGGCCAGGAATGCTGCCGCCAGGACGACACCGATGACTCCGAAGACGATGCCGAGGCTGCCGCTGCGGAAGCCGAGTCCCTCGCTGTCGCCGAGCTCGGAGAACAAGAGGTTCGTCACTGTGAGCAGTAGGTAACCTAGTCCCGCCGCGATCACGAAGCCGTAGAAGCGACGGGTGACGCGTATCCAGCCGAATTTGTAGGCGATCAGCACTCCGGCGAAGACCGCCATCGTGCCCAGGACCGCTTGAATCACTACACCCGGCGCGATGTGGGTGGAGACTGCAGCGGAGATGACGCCGAGGAAGACCCCCTCGAATGCCGCGTACGCAAGGATCAGTGCCGGGGTGGGTCGACTCTTGAGGGCTTGGATCATGGAGAGGGCGAAGGCGACCAGGGCGGCACCACCCGCGATGCCGTAAGACCTGCCCAGCTGCATCTGGTCAACCGGCAGCAGGACCCACGACAGCACCGCTGTCAGGACGACCGTTCCGAGGGTCATGGCCGTGCGGACGACCACGTCGTCCATCGTCATGGCGCCGGCGGTGTTCTGTGCGGGAGGGCTGAATCCGGAGTCGTAGGCCGCTTCGGTGTCCTTGCGGAGGTTGATCGTGATCAACGAGGGTGCGGTGCCCGCGTCCGTCGAATTTTCCGCACCGGCGGACCGCCGACCGCTGGCGCCGTCGTTCTGATCCTTCCACTGGCGGAGGAGCGGATTGCTGCCCTTCAGGGACCGCTTGTCTGCGTCCAACATCCGACTGCCTTCTCTGCTCGTACATCCGCGTCGCACCCTGCGTCGCTCTTGCACGGTCACACACCAATCGTCACCTGTCAAGGGGGTGACGAATTGTGGCGCCCCTTGGGCTCGCCGGTGACCTGGGGCGGGTTCTTGCGCCCTCATTCGTCACCATTTAGAGTGGTGACATGCACGCTTTCCCTGGAGGTGCCCCGGCGCTCGACTTCGCAGGAACACTGCGCTTTAGGTACCGCTCAGATCCCCGTGAGGACATGTCCTCACCCGAGAGCCTCAGCGCATGGTTCCGTGAAAGCGGGATCACGGAGCGCGAGATTCCCTGCGAGGCCACAGATCTCCGCGAGGCCCTGGAGCTCAGAGAGGCCGTCTACCAGCTGATCCTGGCGAGGATGTCCGGCCGGGCCTATGACCAGCACGCACTGGCGCTCGTAAATGATTACGCGCGTAAGCCCACCCCCGTTCCGCAGCTCACCGCGGAAGGGCGGCATGTCGAAGCTTCCATCGAGCAGGCGTTCGCCGCTGTCGCCCAGGATGCCGTCTCGGTCCTCGGCGGGCCGGACGTCTCGCTGCTCAAGGAGTGCGGCAATCCCGAGTGCTCGCAGGTCTACATCGACCGGTCTCGGGGTGCGAGGCGGGAGTGGTGTGCCATGGACCCGTGCGGTAACAGAATCAAGGCCGCAGCGTATCGGGCCCGCAAGCGAATGAGCGGGGGGTAGAAGACTGCTTCCGCTCGCTCGCGGAGCCCTAACCCAACCGTTGAGGGTACGTCGACGACCGATCAGTCGCGGTGGACGGCAGCCGAAGTCCACGACTGCGCGCAGCGTCCGCTCTTCCCTAGCAGATCAGCGAGGCCGTCAGCCAGGTTTCTGGCTGAGGCGGCACAAGCGACCGCCGCCTCCTGGGGAGGCGGCGGTCCCTAGCTGGTCGTTCCGGCGCTGAGCAGGGTTCGCGTCACTTCCCAGCCATGGGGGGAGACGTGGTGTCGCCCTGGTCCGCGTCGCCGCGGCCGGAGTTCAGGAACTTGGTGAGGACTGCCACCATCTGGTCGGGAGATTGCTCGGCGAGCCAGTGTCCCGTGTTGGGAATGACAGCGGTCTGTACGTTCACCGCAGCACCCTTCATGGCGTCGGCGACGGCCTTCCCCCAGCTGTCCTGGCCACCGATTCCCAGAACGGGCATCTGAAGCTTTGTCTTCGCCCGCTTCTCGTTCTGCGCGGTGGTGGCGTCCCAGGCGCGGTAGAGGCCGAAACTTCCGCTCAGGCTCTCGGGGTTGGAGAGGAGGCGGACGTAGTAGTCAATTGCCTCCTTGGGCACTCCGCCGCCCTGGACCTTGAACTCGTAGCCGTAGAAAGCGTCTTCCCGATCCGAGACGAGCTCTTCGACCAGCTTGGCGTCGGCCCGGTTGAACGGGATGTGCCACAGCCTGTTGTTGAGCGGCTCGGGCAGGAACAGCGGCGGCGACGGGACGACTCCGGGCGGGCCGGGTACCTCGGCCAGGGCCACGCGCTCGACCCGGCTCGGGGAGTCGGCGGCCAGTGCGTAGCTGATGATCATGCCGGTGTCGTGGCCCACGAGAGAGAACCGCTCGTGGCCGAGCTTGTCCATCAGAGCGGCCAAGTCCTTGGCCAGAGTGCCGGTGTCGTATCCGGTCGCAGGCTTCTCGGTCAGGCCCATGCCGCGCTGGTCGACCGCGATGACCGTGTGGTTGCGCGCCAGGGCCGGCATTACCAGGCGCCACGCGTACCAGCTCTCCGGCCAGCCGTGTACCAGCAGGAGAGGCGGGCCTTCGCCTCCGATGACCGCGTGCTGACGCAGACCATTAGCCTCGATGTAATGGTCGGTGAAAGTCTTCTTGAACTCCGCTGAGAGACCCGGGGATGTGGATACCGAGCCGAACTTATCCGACTGAGATGCCGACGAGGCGTCCGGTACCGCAGGCTCTCCTCCCAAGGTGGAGGAGCGGGCATTGGTCGCGGGTGTTCCCGGGGAGGACAGCACCAATCCGCCGATCAGCGCGGCGACGGCAGCGGTCGCAATGAGGCCGCCGATGACGGTGCGCCTAGAGGGCTTACGACTGCTGTCCTGAGACAGGTCTGGGTTCGAGCTGTCCTTGGAAGGCGGCTCGCCCGGAGTTCGGTTCATGCACTTCTCCTTTCACTCGTCGTGAACGTAACCTCACGTCGAGTTACCGGCATGTCGGGCATGGGGGGCGGCATGCGAATACAGGAGCCGGCCACTGATTCGGGCAAGTGGTTTCCGGTGCGAGGTTCAGCCCCGAAAGGGCTGCAGTATGCGGTCAGGTGTGGCCGGTCAAGATGGCTCGGACGGGGCGTTCCGCATTCATTTCGCTGCGCCGTGCGGGTGACGGCGGGGGTTGGGGCTGCCGTCCGGCACGCCCGCGGGCACGGGTGGTCCGGCGACGCGCCGCGACTCCCCTTCCTGTCTGGCCGACGCTGTGTGCGGCGCTGTCCCTCCAGCTGCCGCGCAACCGGCTGGGTGTCTCTGGTGGCCGCCGCAGACGCTGACCTGCCAGCCGGTGCTGCCCGCATGCGCCGAGGCGGCAGGCGGTTGAATGCATCCTCATTCGTCACCACCTTGACTGGTGACCAGTGTGATGTAATCATGGAGTCACCGCTTAAACAGGTGACGCAACGTGATTTGTGTTGCCTTCGTGCGTTACGGATCCGCAGCGCACGTCCCAAGAAGGAGAAACCATGGCGAACGACTACACCGCTCTCGTGAAGGTCACCGGCGAAGGCCGCAACGGCGGCCACGCCGAATCCAGCGACGGCCTGCTCAGCACCGATCTGTCACTCCCCAAGGAGCTTGGTGGCGCGGGCACTGCCACCAACCCCGAGCAGCTCTTTGCTGCCGGCTGGTCCGCCTGTTTCCTCGGAGCCCTTCGCGTCGCAGCGGCACAACGCAAAATCCGCCTCAGCAGCACCGAAATCGACACCGAACTCACCCTGAACCACGGCAGCGACGGATACTCCCTTGCCGCGGTCCTCAACCTTTCGCTCGGCGGAGTCACCCAGGGGGAGGCTGACGAGCTCGCCAACGCTGCGCACCAGATCTGCCCGTACTCCAAGGCGATTCGAGGCAACATCCCCGTCACCATCAACGCCGCCGCTGTCTGATTCGGCGATGATCAGTTGCTCTCCGAGGGCGGGTCGCGCGCCGAGGGATCACCGTCGTGCTGCGAGACCCACCTTCGCGAGAGCTCCGGATCGGTAGGGACGCGAGGCCGTAGCCGAGGTGCATCGGCCGCTGATCAGCCGGATTCCTTTGCCACGGGGCAGAAACCGCTGACAGCTGACCCGCGTGGATCTCCGATCCCTCTTGTCGCGGCCTACGGAAAACGCCGGGGCCAGCCTCGTATCCGGGGCCATGGCACCTCGTCTTGAGCCCGGCTCGTCGTCCAGGCCCAGGCGGTGAGGGCTTGCCAGGGAGTTCGCTCCCTGCAACCTCTTGTCAGTGCGCACGTTTGCCAGGGAAAGGAATTTCTCGGCAGCATTCTTCGTTCAATCAGTAACTACCGGAGGCCGCCATCTCCCGCAGGGGTACGACGCGTCGGGCCAAGTGCTTGTGTCCAGCTCTTGGATCTGTGGGATCACCGGAGGTATCCACTTCCGCCTCTGTCGCAGACAGAGGACAGACTGCTAGCGAGCACGCCGCTAGGGCCGTGCTAGGAGGCGTTGAAATGGCAAAGGAACGCAAGTCTGTAGATGCGGCGCAGTTGCAGCGCAGCCTGCGGTTCTCGAAGCTTCCGGCCCCTGTCCGGCTGGAGGACACCGTGGAAGAGCGTTCGGCTGCGCCACGCGACACGCAAAGCGGTGTGTACAACGCGCATTGGTGGCTCATACGCATGGGTGGTCTGTGACCCATACGTTCTCGGCCGGGGCGGTCCGAGTCCATTCGCTAGCATCTGGATGGCCGACCGCCTCGGCTGATTGGTGATATCAAATCCCGGCCGCGATACTTTCACCGTTTTTCGGCGTGCACCTGCCAAGGGTGAAAGTGTGAGACATCCTGACGTCGAAACAGAACATGACGCTTCTCCGAAAGAGGCCCCTTGAAGCCCCAGAGGATCCTTCTCAAGATGACCTCGATCGCAGCTGCCGGTGCGGTTACGCTCGGTTGCTTCCTGCATATCTTCTAGTCGGACTGAAGCCGCAGGGCGATCTCTTGCCCCGGCGATGGGGCGTCCGAGTGGATACGGAAACGTTTGAGACCCTCGAGGTAGGCGTACCCCGATTGTGGCGCCCGTAGCTGCGGTCCGGCGGGCGCACCGGCGTTCACGTTTGGGGTCGGCCCTGCCTGACGCATGGCCCATGAGGCTGGCGACGACAGGTTGCAGTCAAGCCCGCAGGCTCCTGCGCCGCATGGGTGATGGAGGATTCCCATATTGCTCGTGTACAAAAGGATTTCCCCGTTGCACCGGCTGCAGTCAGCAGCTGCGTGAGTCTAACGAGCTCGTGCACGGTCAGTGGTGGGACGTCGAAAGGGGCGGCGGGGTTTGGCGCTTTCGTCTGCCAAGCCGGTATCCGGTCTGCCGGAGATGAACTTGTCCCGGTCCTGGTGGCCGACGCTCGGGGGAGACGATCTCGATGCCGTCGATGATGCTGGTTTTCCCGGCTCGCCGAGACGGGGTCAACGACCTCAGCTAGCGTTCGCAGCCACACGTCGGGGCTGATGGTGCCTCCCGCTCCGCGAGCAGGGACCGCACCTCGCCGATGGCCGGGTGACGGTTGAGCGGTCCACGCCGAACCGGCAGGCCAGCGCGTCGTGAGTAACCCCGTGGCGAAGGTGCACGAGCGTGGCCAGGAGCCGGTCGACAAAGATCATGCGGTGCTTCGCACCTGCGCCCACCGCACTCTTCCGCGGCCGGGACGTAAGCCTGGTCTGGCGATGCTCATGCCACTACGGTCCGACCTCGGCAACGAGTTCGGTGATCACAGCGGCCGACTAGGCCTGTTGTGAGTGCTGGTCACAGGCATTCGAAACGCAGATGCTGGCCAACATCGACGTGTGGCAGGGTGCTCACATGTCCAACGGCGTCTCCTATCCCGTCTTCCGCACGTCAGACCCGGCAGCGGCCCTCGCCACGGGGCGCCGGCTCCTCGCGCTGGGCGATCGAGACTATGCCCAGGTATCGGTGGACGTGGAACTCTGCACGGTCGCGGAGGTGTTGGAACTGCGTAAGGTGCTGCCGGACGCCTGGTTCCGCACGGAGAACGAAGAGTTCTGGGCGAGGGAGTTTGATGCGCAGGCGGGCTTGAGGTGCGACTGGCACGCGGCCGAGCTTTCTGAGGATGCAGATGGCCTCGTTCCCCTGCTCCCGCTCTGGGCGTCGATGCTGGACCAGCCGGTAGGCAGTGTCGAGGACGCCTTCACGGCGTTGGTTGGGGCGAGATACGGCTTGATCCGCTGGGACCAGGTGATCTGGCCGGCGGTGCCAGAGCACGGGTACGACGGGCGGGTCGATCACGACGGGGTCACCTTGGTCTTCAACTGCGACGACGCAGGAACCACCCGACAAATCGGGACCCACAGTGTATGCGTCGACGTCCACAAGACCGGGGACTCACAGAGCTACGCTGCCTGGCTGGCCGAGCAGATCGGCCAGGCGGTCATCGGCCCGCCTTACGACTAGGACCCGCGTGAAAGTGCCGGTCACAGCCATTCGTTGATGGCTGGCGACCAGCACGGTCGCTTCGAAGCGGACGGCGAGTTTGTCGTAACGAGTGGCGACAGCCCGGTGGCGCTTGAGCCGGTTGATCCCGCACTCCACAACGTGCCGCTGCTTGTAGTCGTCCCTGTCGAACTTTGGCGGCCGACCTCCGCGCGATCCGCGATCGCCCGCAAGGGCCAGCGACGCCACAGTTCACGCCGTACGGCCTTAGGCGTACGCCTTGTCACCCAGGGATGGATTCGGGGCGCGGCCTTGGCCGACTGGGACGTCCGGCCGCCATCGGGGTGCCGTCGACCAGGGCCAGGGTCTGGGTGATGCCGTTGAACGTCGGCCGCGGTGGTGGTCGGGGCGCCGTGCCCGACGCGGATCAGGTGGGCTGCCTGTCTTCCGCCGGTCGACCGGCGGCGGACCCCTTTCCGGCCAGGACAGCAGCTGATCCGAACGAAGAACGAACCAATTAGTTCGTGACCTTGGCGAGCGTCGGCCGAGTCTTCTCATCGGCGATAATTTTGTCCAGATCGATACTCTTTGCGAGATCGTGCAGGCGGATGCTTTGTTCTGCGCTGGATATAGCCTTTTGGGTGAGGTTGCGAGGGCGCAGGTCGTTGAGGTGGAGGTCGGAGTACTCGGGCCCGAGCTCTTTGCGTATCTCGGTTTGAGCAGTCTGGGAGAGTGACCGAAATTTGCGGATTACCGAAGTGACTTCTTGTATGGCTTTCGGTAGCTTCTCGGGGCCGAGGACGATGATGGCGATTACGGCGATGGCGATTACTTCGAGTGGGCCCATGTCGAAGAACATGTGCAATCTCCTGGGTGTGATGTTTTTGCGGGGTGGTGCTGGTGGGGTTCAGTGGCTGTCTGCCGGCTCACGAAGAGAAGGCAGGGTGGAAGCTTCGTCCGGGCTGAGGGCATCTGTGTCCTCAGCCCGGGCACGGCGACGGTCGTTGAACGATGCGACGGCGCAGGCGAGGAGGTACAGAGCGGTAACGGGACCGGCGAGGGCAAGCATGGTCAGGGGGTCGCTGCTGGGTGTGGCGATGGCGGCGAAGACGGTGATGCCGATGACCATGTATCGCCACCAGCTGATCATGCGTTGGGCGGAAAGGACGCCGGCGAAGTTGAGCATGATCAAAAGGAGGGGGAGCTCGAAGGCCAGCCCGAAGACGACGATCGCGCGCGTAGCGAGATCGAGGAAGTCGTCGATGGGCAGGATATTGGTGGCCCCGTCCGGGGTGAAGGAGATCAGAACGCGTGCAGTGGTGGGAAGGATGGCATAAGCGATCGCAGCCCCGACAAGGAAGAGAGGGATGCCGACTGCCAGGAAGGCTCGCGTGTACTTCTTCTCGCTGCGGTGCAGTCCGGGGGCGAGGAAGGCCCATATTTGGTAGAGCCAGACGGGGCTCGCTGCGATGAGGCCTGCGGTGAGAGAGACCTTGAGAGCGAGGGTGAAGGGGGAGAGAAGGCCGTTGGTCGAGACGATGCCGCACCGTTCCGATCCCGCGGCTCCGATGGTCGTGGGATCGCAGCCGGGCAGGGGCGCAATGACGAAATCGATGAGCTGCTTGTAGAACAGCGCGGCGACGACGGTCGTTACGAGGATGGCACCGATCGCCTTGGAGAGGCGATTGCGCAGCTCACGTAGGTGGGCCGTGAGGGGCATACTCCCCTGAGGGTGCTGGGATGCAGTGGCAGTCATGGGTAGGCCTCGGTCCTTCTCTCGCCTCCTGGTTATCGGTCAGTGAGGGCTGTAGACACCCGGGGTGGCCACCGGGACCTCCTGGCGGTTTGGGCCGGAGACCGCTACGAGTGGGTCGCCTTCGGTGCCCTCGGACATGGGTGGGGAGGCGCTCGTGGTCGTCTCCTCGTCGCGATCGCGCATCGCCTTGGTTTCGCTCTTGAGGATCCGCAGGGACTGGCCGAGGGAGCGTGCCATGCCGGGCAGCCTTTTGGCGCCGAAGAGCAGGACCAGGACGACGAGAATGAGCAGGATTTCAGGTGCTCCGAGCTTGCCGAACATGTTGTTTCCTTCGCATGTGGGGGCGCGGCAGCGCCGCACAGGTGAGTGGATGAAGCATCGCCGGGGCGAGCTGCGTGAATTCCGTCAGTGATCCACCGGAGGTGGGGAAAGCCGGGTGAGCGGGGCCGAGTTGCCGTTACCGGGTACTCGGCCCCGCTGTTCAGGTCAGTGCCTGGAGTGAGTGGGTGCGGAGGACTACCTGCGGTGGCGGTACGGGGCGAGGAATTCCCCGAGGGTGTCGAGCATTGCCTTGGGCGCCTGCTCGGCGACCCAATGAGCGGCACCAGGGATTACCGCGGTCTCGAGCTTGGTCGTTGACTCCGCCATCGCATGGCCGACTCCGGGGCCCCAGCTGTCGGCTCCGCCGATGGCGAGCGTGGGCATCGGCAGCTTCGTCTTGGCGCGCTTTTCGTTCTGCTTGAGGGTGGTGTCCCACGATCGGTAGAACTGGAAGGCACCGCGCAGGGATTCGGGGTTGGAGAAGAGACTGATGTAGTACTCGCGTGCGTACTCGGGGAGCTTGCCGCCCTGGATGTCGAACTCGTAGCCGAAGAAGATGTCCTCGCGGTCCTGGACGAGCTTCTCGGTCAGTTCATGGTTGACCCGGTTGAACGGGATGTGCCACAGCTTGTTGTTGAACTGCTCTTCGATGAACATCGGCGGAGAAGGGACCACTCCGGGCGGGCCAGGAACCTCGGCCAGGGCGACCCGTGCGACACGGTCGGGGTGATCTGCTGCGAGGGCGTAGCTGATCACCATGCCGGTGTCATGGCCTACCACGGCGAACTTGTTGCGGTGGCCGAGGGCGTCCATCAGTGCGACGAGGTCGTTAGCCAGCGTTCGCGTGTCATAGCCGGTCGCGGGCTTCTCGGTCAGGCCGATACCCCGCTGGTCCACCGCCACGACGGTGTACTTCTTGGCCAGCTCCGGCATCAGCAGGCGCCAGGCATACCAGTTCTGCGGCCAGCCGTGAACCAGCAGCAGCGGCGGACCGTCACCACCGACGACCGCGTGCTGGCGGATCCCGTTCGCCTGGACGAACCGGCTCTTAAATGTCTCCGAAAACCCTGCCGGCAGGCGCGGTGCCGTCGACACTGAGCCGAAGCCCGCGGGTGTTCGCCGCCCCTGAGAAGCAACCGCCGGGACCGTGGCTACACCGGTCAGCGATGCACCAGCGGCCGCGACAGCCGCTCCACCAACGAACGCGCGGCGTGAGAACCAGCGGCGCGCCCTGGATGCGGTCTCAGTCTGACCTGCGGAGTCGATGGGAGTAGGAGTGGCGTTCATTGAAATTTCCTTTCGCAAAATCGAAGACGTAGAACGAGGTTCACACGGACTGCGTCACCTGTCAAGGCGGTGACGCACGAATGGTGCTGCGCCACGCGTATGTGTGGGCTTCGCTGTTCTGGTCTTCACGCAGCGTGCGCCTCTCGGAGGTGTCCGAGGTCTTGAGTGCTTTGTCGCCCAGGGAATGGCGCAGTAGGCGAGTGGCCTCCGGCGGGGACCTCGACCTCGGGCGGAAACAGGCCCGTAAACCGGCAGTTCAGGAGGATCCGTCGGTGCGGGGGAGGGGCGGCTGGGCAGGCGGCCGCGGATGCCTGCCTCGCAGGGGGAGGGGCGAGAATCGGCCCGGGATGTACTGTGATGGCCGCCTCCCGCCGGAGTTCTGCAGGTGCGGCCTGGGCGTGGTCCGGTGGCGCTGCATAAACGATTTGCGTTGCTGGCCGGGCTGTCAGTGATGATTCACGCGAGACACATGTGCCGCCGGTGGGGTGCGCGTGAATGTGCAGTTGAGTAGATCTTGCGGCTGGCGGGCACCGGCACGGAGGCTGTGGATATCGACGTCTCCCCTGGCGGCCCCGGGAGAACGGCGCTGCTGGAGGTGGCCGGAGCTTTCGCGAGCCGGACGGCTTCATATGGCTACGACCCTCCGGTGCCGGCCAGGCAGGTGCCTTCCCGACGCCCGGGTCGCCCTCGTGAATAGGGCAGGCGGCGTCGAGCGTCGGTTGCGGCACGACCGGACGGCGCGTTTGCTGAATGTATTCGCCCATCGCGGTCGACACTCAGAAGGGGACCTTCTGTGACGAGCAGCGGTTCAGCCGGCGAGCGCCCCCACGGGACCCAGCCCGGTCGTACGGAAGCGGCTGACCTCGCGGCGACCTTGCATCACGCCCTGAAGGAAGCGGTCCGTCGTCTGCGTGCAGTCTCGGCAGCCGTCTATCTGTTCGACAACGCCCATGGCGGACTTGGGCTCGCCGCAGTCAGCGGCAGCCCACCCTCCCTCTTCACGTTCCCCGTGCGAATGCGTCTGGGTGCGCTCTATGCCTCGGCTCGCGCGTTTGCCCTGCGGGAAACTGCCACCCTGTCCGACCCTGTCCCGGCCGACCCGGCCGACCAGGGGAACACCCTTCCCTATCCCTATATCTCTCTTTCGGCCCCTGTCAGCGCCGCTGAACGTCGCTTCGGAGCGATCACTACTCTCCGTCTCGAGACCCACGACAACTACCAGGAAGCAGACCACGCTGAGTTGCAGGGCATCGCAGACGCGCTGGCCCGGGCGCTCGGCGAGCTGACGGGGAAGGGGGCCGTAATCGAGCCCGGTCCCATGCCGATGCTCGCGCCCCGGTGGTTCGACCCGGAGACGAACTACGTGACCCCCGGATGGGGAGTGCCCGGAGTCCCGGGCTCTGCCGGCATCAGCATGATGTACCCCGTTCGGCGCCTGGCC
Source organism: Streptomyces sp. NBC_00887 (assembly GCF_045207585.1). NCBI lineage: Bacteria > Bacillati > Actinomycetota > Actinomycetes > Kitasatosporales > Streptomycetaceae > Streptomyces > Streptomyces sp. NBC_00887. Next base: position 206,236 of record NZ_CP108788.1, on the reverse strand, counting down.
GAACTGCTCAATCAGGCCATGACGATGGACGACATCGTCGAGGCAGCTCAGTACTGCGTGATGCTGCCGTTGCGCGCCCAGGCCCTGGTCCTCACGTTCGCTGACGACGGCCGGCTTTGGGTCCTGGGGCACAGCGGAAAGTCTTCTGGGCTGGTCCGCACCACCCACGGCGTCGGACGGGACGCCCAGGTGCCGGCGGCCCGGGCCAGCCGCGGGCGCCCCCTCTTCTTTCCAGACGGCCAGTCGTCGCTCTCCGACGAGTACGGCACCGACTCACTGGCCGAGGCATACCTGCCCCTCGCGGGAAACACCGGACTCCTTGAGTTCTCCCCTCTCAGGAGTGGCCAGGTTGTTGGCGTTTGCTGCCTCTCCTTCCAAGGGCCCCGCGCGTTTCCCCCCGAAGAACGAGCGATCATGACCATGCTCGCCGGACTCCTCGGCGCGGCGGTGAAACGTGTCGCACTGAGCGTCAAGCAGCACGAGGTCGCAGAATGCCTCCAGAGATTCCTCCTGCCGTCCGCGCTGCCTGATTCGCCCAGACTCACCACCACGGCGCGGTACCGAGCAACCGCAGCCACCTCGAAGGTGGGCGGCGACTGGTACGACGTGATCAAACTGCCCGACGAACGGATGGTGTTGGTGGTCGGGGATGTCGAAGGACACGGCATGGACAGCGCCGCAGTCATGGGGCAGGTGCGCACGGCTGTGGCCGCCTACGCATCCGAAGGCCACAGTCCGACCACTGTCATCGACCGGACCAGCACACTGCTTGCTGCGCTCGGCACAGACCTGATCGTGACCTGCTGCGTCATCGTGCTGGACACGGTCGACGGCACCGCCCAGGTGGCTAGCGCCGGGCACCCCCTGCCACTGGTACGAAGACCGAACGGGACTGCCGAAGTCATGACCGCTCCGTCGAATATCCCCCTCGGAGTGTCCACGTCAGTCGCCAGTGAAGGCTGGGAGCACAATATTGAGCCCGGATCGGTCCTGATGCTGTACACCGACGGCCTGATCGCCTGGGATGCGCCGGACCCGCAGGCGCAGGCGCTTGCGCTACTGGATGCTGGCGGTGGTGAGGCAGAAGAGGACCTCGAGCAGCTGGCGGACCGCATGACCGCCGAGATGACGAGCCCACAGCGGCACCGTGACGACGCCGTGCTTCTACTCGTCCGCTACGAGGGCTGCAGCGACCTGAAGGGCCAGCGGGCGGAGAGCCTGCATATTCAGCAACGGGATCTGCCAGGAGTTAAAGCAGCGCGAACCTTCGTGGACGAGCAGCTGGCCGCCTGGGGGCTGCGGGAGATGTCCGACACATGCCAGCTGGTCACTTCCGAGATCGTCACAAACGCACTCATCCACGCAGGCAGCGACGTCGATGTCCGCCTGCGCGCGTTCGACGACCACATCCGGTTGGAGGTGCGGGACGCCGGCAGTAACCCGCCCGTTCCCTCCCCCCTTGCGCTTGCCGAGGAGGAAAACGCGGAGGCGGAGCACGGCCGCGGTCTGCTCATCGTGGAGGCGCTCGGTGGGAAATGGCGAAGCTCGCCAAACGGACGTGGCAAGACGGTCTTGCTCGACCTGCCCATCGAAGTGTCCGAAGAGGTGACAGGAGACGACCCGGGGTCCTAGAAAGCGGCCTCCAGCAGCGGCACGGCGTGGACGCAGATTCCGGCAACCGCGGCTGGCCCGGAGGCGTGCGGCTGATCCGGTCTTCGGCTTGGGAAAGCCGTCACCTTCGGTGTGCACATCCGTGGCCACGCCCTCTGAGACTCCGCCACCTCCCACTGTTCGAAGCCGGTCCTGGATGAATCCCTTCAAACCGCCCGATAGGTGTTCAGAGGCTTACTGTTGCCATTCCCCAGATAGGAGCATATGCTCCTATCTGGGGAATGGTGGACGATCATCGGACAACTGGTGACACGGACGCCAGACAGCCGGGCACCAGCTACCCACGGACAGCGGCTCGGTTTCCCGAATCCGCATGCCTGTCAGTGGACGGGCACAGCACCTCTCGGTCACACCGACCGCACCTAGACAAGGAGCCACACCATGACTGTTGTTAAGGCCGCCGCAGTGCAGATCAGCCCGGTGCTCTACAGCCGTGCAGGAACCGTCGAGAAGGTCGTGAAGAAGATCGACGAGCTGGGCCAGAAGGGTGTCGAGTTTGCCGTCTTCCCTGAAACCGTTGTCCCCTACTACCCCTACTTCTCCTTCGTGCAGCCCCCCTACAAACTGGCCACGGAGCACCTGCGCCTGCTTGAGGAGTCGGTGACTGTGCCCTCTGCCGAGACGGACGCCATCGGCGACGCCGCCCGCAAGGCCAACATGGTCGTCTCGATCGGTGTCAACGAACGTGATGGCGGCACCATTTACAACACCCAACTCCTGTTCGACGCCGACGGAACCCTGATCCAGCGCCGCCGCAAGATCACGCCGACCTACCACGAGCGGATGATCTGGGGACAGGGAGACGGATCAGGCTTGCGCGCGGTCGACAGCGTCGTCGGCCGCATCGGCCAGCTCGCCTGCTGGGAGCACTACCAGCCGCTGGCCCGTTACGCTCTCATCGCCGACGGCGAGCAGATCCACGCCGCGATGTACCCCGGCGCCTTCGGGGGCGATCTGTTCGCAGAGCAGATCGAAGTCAATGTCCGTCAGCACGCTCTGGAATCGGCCAGTTTCGTCGTCAGCGCCACCGCCTGGCTCGACGCCGACCAGCAGGCCCAGATTGCGAAGGACACCGGCGGCCCCGTACAGGCGATCTCCGGCGGCTTCTTCACAGCCATCATCGACCCCGACGGCCGCATCATCGGCGAACCGATCACCTCCGGCGAAGGCGAAGTCATCGCTGACCTCGACTTTGCGCTCATCGACCGCCGCAAGCGCCTGATGGACGCCAGCGGCCACTACAGCCGCCCCGAACTGCTCAGCCTGCAGATCGACCGGACGCCGGCACCCGCCGTCCACGATCGCAATCGCCAGGGGTCCTCAAGCGCTCCGGCAACTGAAAAGGGCCGCTCAGCCGAGGCCAAGTGAGCAGCGGCCGCACCTGCCTCACATACACAGCGGTCATCGGTCATCGGCGAGGCCGAGACCCCCGCGGACGGAGATGAGTGAACGACGTCTTCGTCGGCGGGCGCCCCACCAGACCGGAAGCGCATGCGGCATGTGCTGAGACTGTCGTGCACCGCACCCTCTCGAGAGACCTGTACGCGCCCCCGTGAATGCAAGGCATCCAGAAGAACGCCGCCCACATCCCCCACCACCAAGGAGAAGAGCGATGAGCCGCAATGGCGCTCCTGTAGTGCACGTAGAGAACGGCGAAAACCTGCGAGTTGCCGTCATAGCCGCCGAGTGGCACAAGAAGGTCATGGACGGACTGGTCGACGGTGCCACGCGTGCCCTGCGCGAGCTCGGTATCGACGAACCCACCCTGATACGTGTCCCTGGCAGCTTCGAACTACCTGTCGCGGCGAAGGTTCTGGCTGGGCGCGGCTACGATGCCATCGTTGCGCTCGGCGTCGTCATCCGCGGCGGCACCCCCCACTTCGAGTACGTCTGCCAAGGCGTCACCCAGGGGCTGGTGCAAGTATCGACCGATACCGGGATCCCCGTTGGCTTCGGTGTGCTGACCTGCGACAACGAAGAGCAGGCCCTCGATCGCGCTGGGCTCGAAGGATCAAACGAGGACAAGGGGCACGAGGCCGTCACAGCCGCTGTTGCCACCGCCCTGGCCCTGCAGGGGCGCAACGACCCCCAAAGCTGAGCGAACAGCCCCTGCGCGCTGTCCAGGAGCCAAACAGGAACCCTGTCCGGCCGTCACGGGCTGAGTCGCGGATCTCCGAAACTGCGGCTGCCGACCACTCGAGCCGGCCGCCGGCTCTTCGTTCCAGCTCCAGCGGAACCTGATGAGCCTGGCAGATGGTGGAGTACAGCGAAACGGTCCAGCCGATGGCATGTCCGGAGCGGCCGAGCCCGCCCGGACGGCCCCCCGCCCGGGCGAGGCGGTGCGAACACTTCCCTGCGGAGGCCTTCAAGGGCCTGCCGCCCTCCCCGAAAAATCAACTGACCAGCCCGTTCGTCAGAGACACGCCTGGAGCGTGTCTCTGACGAACGGGCTGGCGCTGTTTTGCCTTGCCGAGCTGTCCTCTGACGGGCGGCCTCCGCTCCCGCGTCACCCTGCCGCTCCTACGAGGTCCGCAGGGCGAGCCGGAAGATTCCGATCATGCAGGGTGCCACTGAACGGGCATGGAGCGACGCCAGGGAAGTGCGTGCATATCCCGCCTGTAGGAACATGTGGCAGAGGCGTACTGCCGCACCTCAAGGCTCCGGTCCGCCCCCAAGGGCGGCTGCGACTGCCAATTGCGGAGGTGCCCCAGATGAACGACCGTCCCATCGGGGACTACGCCCTGCTCTCCGACTGCCATACCGCAACACTCGTCAGCAGCCAGGGATCAATCGACTGGCTATGCCTGCCGCATTTCGACTCCCGTTCCCTTTTCGCGCGGATTCTGGGCCCAGAAGCAGGCCACTGGAGCATCCGGCCGGCCGGCCCTCACACGGCAAGCAGACGATACGTGGACCGCACGATGGTCCTTGAGACCACATTTCGCACCCCAACCGGAGTCATCACCGTCACGGACGCCCTCGCCACAGGACGCAGCGAATGGGGGCACAACCTCGGCCGGCACGCGCCCCACCTCCTCCTCAGAGCGGTGAAGTGCACCGAAGGCCACGTCACACTCGACATGGAGTTCGCCCCGCGACCGGAGTACGGCCTGATCAGGCCCCACCTGATGCCTGTCGACGAAGGACGAGGGCTGCATTGCCACGGCGGCCCAGACACAATCGGACTAAGCACTCCGTACCGGCTGGACATCACGGACATGGCCAGATGCGCCCCGACACTGCAGACCGGCCAGTGGGCAGGCTTCGCCCTCCAACGGGTACCGGCAGGCGACAGCCCCAAGGTGTGGTCCCAGCAGGAGATCCTCACCCAGCTGCAGGACACCCTGGCGGGCTGGCGCGCATGGTCGCAGCGCCATCAGACATACGAAGGGCCGTGGGCGGACCTGGTGCACCACAGCGGGCGTGTGCTGCAGTCACTCACGTTCCAGCCGACCGGCGCCATCGTCGCGGCCCCGACGACCTCGCTGCCCGAGGAAGTCGGAGGGGTCCGCAACTGGGACTATCGCTACGCCTGGGTACGAGATGCCTCCTTCACCCTGGAGGCACTATGGGTGGCTGCCTGTCCCTATGAAGCCGAACACTTCTTCCGCTGGATGGCGCAGGCAGCAGACGGGGACCCCGAACACCACGAAGGCCTGCAGATCATGTTCGGCATCCGCGGAGAACGCGACTTGAGTGAGCGCGAGTTGCCTCTTCTGCCCGGATGGCGGGGGAGCCGGCCGGTCCGAACCGGCAACGGAGCCTGGGAACAGCGTCAACTCGACGTGTACGGCGAGCTGCTCGCCGCTTTCCACAAGCTGCGCCACTATCTGGGAGGCCTCGACGAACACACCAAAACCTTCCTGACCAGACTTGCGGACAGTGCCGCCTCCCGATGGCGCGAGAAGGACCAGGGGATCTGGGAAGTCCGCAGTGCGCCGCAGCACTTTCTGTACTCCAAGCTCATGTGCTGGGTCGCCTTGGACCGCGCCCTGGATCTGTCCGAAGAGCTGGGTGCACAGAGCCGAACCCCGGTATGGCGGCAGGCCAGGAGCGAGATCCGCGCAGCCATCGAGCGCGACGGGTGGAGTGAGTCGGCAGGCGCATACACACAGGTGCTCGGCTCGGACACGCTCGACGCGTCGGCCCTCATGCTGGCAATCGTAGGGTTCGAAGCTGCCGACACTCCCCGGATGAGGGCCACCATCGACGCAGTGAGGACCCGCCTCACCGGTACGGACGGGATGGTCTACCGCTACCTTGCGGCAGACGACGGCCTACCCGGCAATGAGGGGACCTTCCTGCTGTGCACGTTTTGGCTGGCCCAGGCGCTCGCACTGGCGGGTGATGTCGCAGAGGCCCGTACCATCTTCGAACGCGCGGCCGGCTTCATGAACGACGTGGGCCTCCTCGGAGAGGAAGTCGGACCTGGCGGCGAACTGCTCGGCAATTTCCCGCAGGCTTTCAGCCACATTGGGCTCGTCAACGCGGCCTGGGCCATCCACCAGGCCGAGTGCCCAACCGACCGACCCGAGGGCTCGCCCGACTGAGGCTTCTCGTGCCCAACAACCCGGCCCGCAAGCGGCAACGACGTGTTGCCGGAGCCCAGGCAGCCCGCCCGCGTGCCGTGCCCCCAGCCTGAAGACCGGCTTCGTGGCGCCGCCAGACTGGCAGCGCCCACCGCGGCGAGCAGGAGGATACGTCAACTGTTGGTGAGGACCATGCGGAAGCGGGCTGCGCCGGAGAGCATCTTCTTGTAGGCCGCGTCAGCCTCACTCAGAGGGGTCTCTTCTACTGTGGGAAGGATGCCGTGAAGGGCGCTGAAGTCCAGGGTGTCCTGCACGTCCTGAGCTGTACCGGAGGGATGACCGCGCACGATCCTGCCGGGCAGAATGAGCTGGAGCGGGCTGATTGCCAGGGGCTCGGGTGAAACACCGATGACCACGAGCTCGCCTCGAGGTGTCAGCCCGTCGACTGTAGCTGTGATGGCGTCGGAATTGCCGGCAGTTGCCAGGACCACCTTGACGCTGCCCAGGGACTGCAGGGCGTCCGCGACCGGGGTCGGTCCGGTGCTGTCGATGTAGTGGTGCGCCCCGAACTGTTCCGCCAGTTCCGCCTTCTCCTGGCCCCGGGCGATGGCCACCGTCTCGAATCCCATAGCTACGGCGAACTGCACACCGAGATGCCCGAGACCACCGAGACCCACTACGGCAACCCGGTCGCCCGGTTCGGCGGAGCTACGGCGTAGCCCGTTGTAGGTGGTGACTCCCGCACATGACATGGGGCCCGCTTCTGCTGCCGACAGGGATTCGGGGATCCGCGCCAGTGCGTCTACCGGGGCGATCATGGTCTCGGCGAAACCCCCGTCGTATGTCCAGCCGGGGATCTTGAGGTTCTCGCACACGATGAAGTCGCCCTGCCTGCAGGGTGTGCAGTGCCAGCAGCTACCCCCGAACCAGCCCACTGTCACTCGGTCTCCCACCTTCCAGTGGAAGCTTTCGGCACCCTCGCCCAGTTCCTCGATGCGCCCGGCGACCTCATGTCCGGGTACCAGGGGGAACTGGACTCCCGGCATGCCACCGCTCACGAAGAAGTCGTCGCTGTGACAGATTCCGCAGGCTTCAACGGATAGTCGCACGTGGTTGGGGCCCGGCCTTGGCGTGCTGCGTTCGACGATCTCGAAGGGTCCGTTCGCCGTAGCCACCTGCGCGGCGCGATAGGTATCCACTGAGTGCCTCCGTGATCAGGAAACGGTGCCGCTGCACGCAGTCGCCAATCACTTCTGGATCACGTGTTGACGAGGGCACACAGAACTGTCCTCGGCGTCCTGACCACGGCTGTCGAGTCGCGACGCAGGACAGGCCACGCACTCTCGTGTCCGGCGGTCGCCTTCTATCCGCGGTCCGACGCAAGACAATTCCATCCCACCACTGACTGCTCGGACCGGCAACTGGTGCTGCTTCGACCTGAGAGGCGTACGAGAAGACCGCGAGCATCTACCCGGCCGGACTCCATGCCGCCCGGCATCTTCAGCTGGCCCGCCCAGTGATCCGCTAGCTCAAGTGATGTTGTGCCCAAACGGAGATGCTACTCAGCCGGTCGGAGGCTTTGACGGGGTCACCGGTTCGGGTGGGCTGGCCCACCTCGAAGTCGTGGCCCGTCAGGCCACTTTCGTCCTCGACGATACGAGCGATGCGATAGGCCAGTTCCATCACCTCCAACGCCGCCAGCCCCGAGTGACGGTAGGCGACCTCGATGTGGGCTGTGTCCCCGTAGTAGTCGAGCTGCACGCGTCCCGGCGGACCAACCGTCTCAAGGGCCAGGCTGTACAGGTACTCCTCAGACTCCACAGGTCCGATGTCCCGTGAGACTCGGCCCAGGATCCGGTCCCACTCGGCCCGTTGTGCTTCGGTAAGTCGGAGAAGGGGCAGGTCGGCGTCGGGATCAAAGCCGGCGTTCAGACGGTCAAGCGTTTCCTGAAGCGTCAGACCCGGCTGGACCCGCACAAGCATGATGTCGTAGGTCACCGGGTGAATCTACGTAGGCTTCCCACTCTCGGGACAGCATCAGCCGCTGAGCTGACTTGCCGCGGTGATCCAGACAAGACCGCCTAGCGCAGGATGACGCCGAAGACCATCGTGAAGAAGGATTCGAAGGGCTTGGCCGAACGGTCGGTCCTGGTGGCGATCAGGGTCCCTTCCCATGCGTTCAGCACGAAGGACGCCAGCGTGGCAGCCTCCTGGGCCCTGGACACTTCGCCTGCCTGCTGGGCGGCGGAAATGGCCGTGGCAAGGGCCTCGCGCCAATAGGTGAAGCTCGACTGTACGGTCGCACGTACCGCTTCACTGTGGTCGGCCATCTCGACTGCGATGTCCCCGACCATGCAGCCCCGGGCGAATCGTGTCTCGAGATTCTCGTCGCGCAGGAATTCGAAGTGCTGCCGCAGCCGGGCGAGGGGCGCCACCGACTCGTCACACAGCATGTCGAAGCGACGGCTCTCTCCGTAGCGTTCCAACGCCACGATCGCGAGTGCTTCCTTACTTTCGAAATGGTTGTAGAAGGACCCTTTCGGAGCGCCGGCGGCGTCGGTGATGTCCTTCACCCCTGTTGCCGCGTATCCGTGGGCATGGAACCGCTCGACGGCCGCTTCAATGATGTTTTCGCGCAAGCTGGGTCGGGCCACGGTCAGGGCCTCCTCGCAAGATGGTCGATCGTCTCAGAATACCACTCTTCCTGCCGCTGACGGCGTCTCTCCGGTGTGCAGTCGGGCGTGGCGGGCTAAAGGATGCACTGGCAAGCGTGCCTTTGCGCGGCATGCCTCTTCCTCGTCTCGCGCTCGCGGCGGAAGTCATGCGTTGACGTTAAGACGACCGGTCGTTATGGTCGAATGGTAGGCGGCACGCCAATGCCAGACGAAGGAACCCTCATGACTGACCTCACCACCACTGTCATCGATGCCCACGGCGGCCTGGACCGTTACAGCCGGTACCGCACGGCCGTGGTCCAATTCCATTCCGGCGGAGCCCTTTGGGACCTGAAGGGCAAGGGCGGAGTCCTCGACTCATCCACGGTGCGGATCGACCTCGACCGCCAGTACGCCAGTCACAGTCCCTTCACCGCACCAGACCTGCACAGCTCCTTCGCCGCTCAGCGGGTAGCCGTGGAGAACAGCGCCGGCGATGTACAGGCGGAGCGATTTGATCCGCGCGCCGCATTCGCCGGCCACACCCTCGAGACCCCCTGGGACGATCTGCACCTGGCCTACTTCGCCGGCTACGCGATGTGGACCTACCTGACCTCCCCCTTCATCTTCGCCTCGCCCGATTTCAAGACCGAGGAGCTGGAGCCTGTGACTGAGGACGGCGCGACCCTGCGCCGGCTACAGGTGACCTTCCCCAGCCGTATCGCCACTCACGCGCCGGAACAGGTCTTCTACTACGACGAGGCCGGGCTGTTGCGTCGACACGACTACGCGGCCGAGGTCCTCAACGCCGGACCGGCCGCCCACTACAGCTCCGACTACAAGGAATTCGGCGGCATCATGGTGCCTACCAAGCGGCGCGTCTACCCGCAGGGAGAGGGCGGCGTCGCCATTCGTGACATCGAACTCGTCACCATCGACATCGATCACGTCGAATTCTCCTAAAGGGGGCGGCAGTAGATTCCGGCCCAGGCGGTGACGCGGCTTCCCGTATCACCCCACACTTTGTGGCGTCTCTGGACACCCCATCCGGGCCCCCTGCCATCGGCCCTACGTGTCACCGAAGCCTCGAACTGCTGTGCTGCAGAAGCCGATGGGGGACGGAGGCGGCGAACTCGCCGCCTCCGTCAGGGCGTCAACGGAGGGCGTGTGCAGGACCGCGGGAAGACGGCAAGTGTCCGGCAGGCGGTAGCTGTCGAGCGAGGGGATCGGCTCGGGCGAGCGGCGAGCACCGGCGATCAGTATGCCGCTCAGGCGGGCCTTCGCTGCGACGGTGAACGGTCGGACCGCGATCGTCGCCGTTCCACGGGCCCCGCCGCTCTGCGGTACTGGAGTGCGTCGGGTCCCCCCCCGCGCTTCCTTAGGCGTTGCCTCTCTGGCGGGCGGACTGGTGCCGAAGACGAAGTAGTGGCACGGCGACTCCGCCACCTCGCACGGTGATCGATGCAACGCCACTCATGCCCGACCCTGCCTTCGATGAGATGCGCATCGCATGTGCCGCACTTGCCGACTGTGAGCAAATAATCACTGCCTTGACTGGTGACGGATTGACGTGTCAGCATGCAAAGCACCGCTTCAAGGGGTGACGTGCACTGTCACAAGGCATGCCGCCGGAGGTCCGCTGCGGGCACATGCCCGGTCAGGGTCGGCGGAACTGAGGCGACAACGTAGTCACCCCAACCTCCCCCTCAGACGAACCAGTGCCAACCACCACCTGCGACAACAGCCCGGTGGTGGGAGATGCCACGATCGCCGCGATACGAAGGATGGTGGCCATGACGGGCCAGTCGAAACGCCCGGCCGGCGGTGCGCCGGTAGGACGCCGGACCATGCTCGGAATGCTTGCCGCGGGGGCCGCAGGACTAGCCGGTGCTCCCTACCTGCAGAGCGGTTGGGAACGTTTTCTGGCTTCCTCCTCCCAAGTCGATCCGACCGGTCTCACCGGCCTGCTGCCTAACCCGGGCGGCTTCCGGTACTTCAGTGTCGTCAGCTCGGTACCGCGCAAGGACGTGACGAACTACGAACTGCGCATCGACGGCCTGGTCGACAGGCCCAGAACCTACACACTCGCGGACCTGCGGGAGATGCCCCAGACCCGAGTTGTCGCCGACGTGGTGTGCACCGACGGGTGGCGCGTGGACGACACACCGTTCAGCGGCGTGAAGCTGTCGGACCTCTTGGACGCGGCTGGAGTCCGCTCGCGGGGCACGGCCGTCCACTTCACCTGCTTTGACGGCGCCTATACCGAGAGCCTGACCCTCGAACAGGCACGGCGGGCAGACATGCTGGTTGCCCTGGACATGCAGGACAAGCCGATCACACACGCCCACGGCGGCCCGGCGCGGCTCTACGCGGCGCCGATGTACTTCTACAAGTCGGCCAAATGGCTGTCAGGTATCTCGGTCACCAGCAAGGTCAAACCCGGTTACTGGGAGGAGCGCGGATATGACATCGATGGCTGGCTCGATGAGGCCGACGGACGCGCAACCTGATCCGCACGAGGTTCGGCGGTTCAGCCACGCCGAGCGCCTGGTACACCGCTCCACCGGGTGGCTGATGCTCATTTGCCTGGTGACGGCCGCCTGCCTGTACATCGGACCGATCGCCCAGGTGGTCGGGCAGCGGTATCTGATGGCCACCCTCCATAAATGGTCAGGAATCCTCCTGCCCGCCCCCCTTGTGCTCGGTCTCTTCTCCTCGGCACTGAGATCAGACTTGCGCCGGCTGAACCGCTTCACGGAATACGACAGCCAATGGCTGCGCGCAGCTCGCCGCCGGGTCATGTCACCTGAGGCCCGGCCGGCCGGAAAGTTCAACGCAGGCCAGAAGATCTACGCGGGCTGGATCGCCGGCGCCGTGCTGGTCATGATGGCCACAGGACTGCTGATGTGGTTCGCGGGACTCCTGCCCTTCATCTCCCGTACGAGTGCGATCTTCATCCACGACGCCGTCGCCTGGGCGATCACATTCGCCGTCATTGCACACATAAGGAAGGCGCGAGCACACCCTGAGGCGTTGCACGGAATGCGCACAGGCCGTGTCGACCGCGCCTGGGCCGCCCGGTACCACTCCCGGTGGCGCGCCGACGACGCGGTTCAGGACGACACGGACCAGCGTGAGGACTTCAGGCGCTGATACAGCTGAGGCCGCCCCACCCAATTTCGGTGAGGCGGCCTCAGCCGTGAACGAGAACGAGAACGAGGGCAATTACGCCTCAGCCCTCTTGGGCAGCCGCCAGTTCGGACGCGGGAAGTGGCAGGTGTAGCCCTCCGGGTAGCGCTCGAGGTAGTCCTGATGCTCCGATTCGGCTTCCCAGAACTCATCGGCCGGCACGACTTCCGTCACGACCTTTCCCGGCCACAAACCGGATGCGTCGACATCGGCAATCGTCTCTTGGGCGATGCGCCGCTGCTCATCGTCCAGGTAGAAGACCGCAGAACGGTAGCTAGCACCGATGTCGTTGCCCTGCCGGTGCTTCGTGGTGGGGTCATGGATCTGGAAGAAGTACTCGAGGATGATGCGGTAGTCGGTGGCGGCGGGGTCGAAGACGATCTCGATCGACTCCGCGTGACTGCCGTGGTCGCGATAGGTCGGGTACAGCGGTGTGCCGCCACCGCTGTACCCGACTCGGGTGCTCAGGACGCCCGGAAGCTTCCGGATCAACTCCTGCATGCCCCAGAAGCAACCGCCGGCCAGCCAGGCCTTCTGCTCGGTCTCACTCATGATCTGGATCATTTCCTTCCTGTAGTGGACTTCGGGCACGGACAGCAGCCGTTTGGCCCGGGGACGGACGAGTGCCGGGGCGCCGCGTGCACGAAAGGTCTGCAGCTCCGTCGCCCCGGCAGGGTCCGTGGTGGATGAGGTGGGGGGCCGGCCCCGCACGAGTGGCGCGTACACGTGCTGGTCAGCCGGACCTTCGCTCATCGGCGGACGCACGGACTGCGCTGAGGAAGCAGGTCGCCCAGACCGCGGCGAACAACTGCTCGGGGGCGGGTTCTGTACCGGCACCGCCGAGCTCCTTCGGCAGCGCCGGCCAGGTATCCAGCAGACCGTCGTCCGCCCGGGCGCGGCCGCCGTTTCGGCCCTCACCGGTGACTAGATGGTCGCAACCCAAACGTCACCTGTCAAGGAAGTGATGGATGCTGGTGGAGGCTCGACCGAAACCCGCTGCTCATGCCGGGTTGTCTCCGGCGGAACAGCGGGTTCGGTGAGATGGGAGTCAGCCAGCAGTTGCTCGGCGGCGCGCCAGGCGGGGGCGCAGGGCCAGTACGCCCCCGGCGACTATCGCCCACAGGGCCAGTGTGATCGCGGGGGTGACGAGGTGGGAACCGCCGTAGTAACTCAGGTCGGCGATTGCGCGGACGGCGGCGCCCGGTGGCAGAAGCGCCGAGATCGCCCTGGCTCCGGCGGGCAGCAGATCGGCCCCGATGACGGCGCCACTGGTGGCATTGCCGACGGTCAGCAGTACCAGGGTGGTGATCGGCAGCCCGATCGGCCCCAGGAGGGTTCCCAGGAGCGTGGTGGTGAATGCAGCCGACGCGGCCAGCAGGGCCAGGATGAGCATGAGGGGGATGAGTGGCGCAGGGGCGGCGCCCAGGACTGGGCCGACGAGAATCGCCCCCACGATACCGATGGCGACGGAGGCGCCGGTCAGCAGAAGCAGCCGGTGGCGCAGACGCATGACGCCAGCCAGGCCCAGAACGTTCGAACCCAAAACGAAGCCGGCCAGCGACACGCCGAACGCCACGTAGAAGCCCGCCAAGCCGCGAGCATCGTGCTTCGCGAGCGGGATGACGTCCTCGGCGGCGACGTGCATTCCAGCGCCATGGGCATAGGCGTTGACGAGATCGCTTACAGCCGAAGTGGTGGATGTGCCGGCGGCCCCGGCAAACTTCAGGCTCAGGTGATCAGGAGTCTCGGCGCTGAGCACCGCCACGACGTCGTGGTGTTCCAATGCGTGGCGTGCCGTAGTGGCGTCTGCGGCGGGGTGGACCTCTATGGCACTACCCAGGGCCTCCTGGACCTCCCCCGGCAGGCTGGGTCCGGTGACGGCGATCGGCACCTGGTGCGGCTGTGGGTCGCGCTGAAGGCCGACGTAGCAGGCGATGAAGGCTGCCACGACGATCAGGGAGATCAGAGTCGGCTGGAGCCACATTCTTGTGGGCGGCCGACGAGCCCCCTGGCTCAGCTTCGGGGTTTGTCCTGCTGGGGGAGGGGGTGTCTGCTCGCGCTCGGCGGGCGATCCGGTCGCGGTAGCCATAGTGGGCCCTTGGGTTTGTGGGTGAGGGGCGGAGTGAGGGAGTGGGGAGGCCTCACAGAGATAAGAGCATATGCTCCTATCTTGAGGATGGCAAGAAACGTCCCCTGCCCTGGGTGGCCGGCGATTAGGCGCATGTACTCTTAGTTGGATCTGGGATCTGGAGGAGACCATGCCCCCTACGGAGGCGACGGATACCGTCGACGCGTGCAACAGCCTCGCCCTGCGTAAGGCGGCTCGGTATCTGAGCGCCGCCTACGACAAGGCTCTCGCCCCGACAGGCCTGCGAACGACGCAGTTCAGCATCCTCCGGCACCTGAGCGGCCGCGAGGCGATAACGATCACTGCCCTCGCGGACATGATTGCCATGGACCGCACCACCCTGGCCACCAACCTCAAACCGCTGGCCCGAGAGAACCTGGTCACCGTCGAAACCTCCTCGACCGACCGCCGTGCCCGTGTCGTCTCCATTACCCCGGACGGCCAGAGCCGCATGGAGGCCGCTCTTCCCTATTGGTGCACTGTGCAGGCTCAGTTCGAAGAGAACTTCGGAGTGGATCGGGCCGCCCGGCTCCGCGCCACTCTCGAGGATGTCCTCGAGGCAGGCTTCGACCCCTGGGCCGAGTAGGAGGCGGATCGCCGGAGGGTCTCGTGAGGCTCCCCTCCAGTCGGGCCCGCACCTCGATGGCCCGGTAGCTGCCCAGCAGCGGCCCGCCCCCCTCAACTTTCAGGCGCCGGTGCTTCAGTGATCCCCGCGAGTCAAGGCATGTGTCGGAGCGCTGCGCCGCTTTGGGGGAGTGCAGTCCGATCCAGGAAGCGGTGCCGTCTGCTGACTGCCTTGGTCGGCGGGCGGGCTGTGCTGTGCCGAATGACCGCTACTGCCTCCCTTGCGCCAGGGGCGCGGCGCCCTGTGGGGGTGCTGGTGCGAGGCAAAATTGCGCGGTTTCGGACCGTCGGCATGTGTCAGTGATGCGAGGCACCTAAGGGCTTCACCGGCGTTGCCTGTCGTGGTTGGCCGCTTCGTGGTGCTGCTCGTCGCCGCGAAGGCGCCGACTCCGTGGGCGCTGTAGTGGCAGTGTTTGGCCCGATGGTTCTGCTGCCACGTTCCGGCGGGGTCGTGGCGCTCATTTCGGAGGTGTGCCCGCTTCGAAATCGTCTTGGGGGAGTCGAGGCTTGAGCGGGTGGGCTGCGGGATGACTCTTCCCGGCATTCGGACTGATCGAGCTGTGGCTTGCTGCGGCATTCTCATGCTCTGAGCTGGGGAAGCGCTTGTTTGCGGGTCTATGAGTGTCCGAGGTGAATCCAACTCGAGACGTCACCGCCTTGACAGGTGACGAACGATATTGCACGCTCGTCACCAGTTGAACCGGTGACGATTCTCGTCTCGGGCACTTCACTCACAGAAAGTGAACAAACCCATGAACCTGAAGCTCGAACTCATCGTCTTGCCCGTATCCGATGTCGACCGCGCCAAGGACTTCTACGAGAAGGCAGGATTCCGCCTGGACATCGACGCCGCCCCCATCCTGGAGTGGCGCGCGGTACACCTCACACCCCCCGGATCCGAGACATCGATCATCTTCGGTAAGGGCATCACTTCCGCCGAGCCTGGCTCCACGCAGGGCCTCTATCTCATAGTCACCGACATTGCGGAAGCCCGCCAGGAGCTCCTGGACCGAGGCATCGAAGTGAGTGAGGTGTTCCACGACGCTCGAGGCCGGCTCTTCCACAACCACACCGGCGGAACGATCACACACGACCTCCCCGGACAGGAGCGGATCGTGGGCCGTAACCCCGAGGGCGACTCCTACGCTTCCTACGCCACCTTCAGCGACCCCGACGGCAACGGCTGGGTCCTTCAGGAGGTCACCGAGCGTTTCCCCGGCCGCTGACACCGTGGCAACGGACGCCAACCGAGCCTGAGGACCGCGAGGCGCCGACGCCACCTTGCAACTCGCGGTCCCCGGCTCGTAGAGGCTCCCAGTGCTTGGGGGCATCGCCCGAGTATGGCGGCGCAGCGGCTCGGCTGGCCGTTCGGAGAGAGGCGTTGGCGCCACGCCGCATAGGTCCGCTGGCACGGACAAGCGCGAGAGCTGGTTACGTGAGTCGGCAGGTCCGTCCGAACGCCGGCTCAGGTCCGACCGGAACGTGGCAAAGCAGAGTGGCTTGTTCGGCGCGGGTTTCAGCACTTAGACCGTGTCCTACATGGTCTCAGAGCCACGGGCCTGCCGAGCATCACGTGGTACAAGAACGGCTGCACCTTCTGCTCAACGCCAGACATCCAGACGTTGTTGCAGGTGGAGCAGACGCATTTGACAGTGGCGGTGGCGAACAGTTCGGGGATCTGCCGGTACTCACCTTGCTTGGTGCGGATGGTGCGGGTGCCACCTGCCTCCACGAACTTCTCAGGGGCCTGGCGCCGCAGCCACTGCGGCAGCACGTGCTCACGGCTGCCCGCCCTCCCCCCCCGCAGAACACGCACGTGTTGGCCATTTCGACTCCCACCTGTGTATTGATCACGAGCGTTGTTGACACGGGGGTCTTGATCAAAGGCGAAGACCTCCGGTGTGGTGGAGCTGTCTAGGACTGCACCACACGGAGGTCTTCGTGTCCCACCGTAATGTCCGGCTGACTGTTCATGGCCGGCGGCTGTTGATCCAACGTGTCTGTTCCGGCCGTCCGGTCGCTCATGTGGCCGCAGAGATGGGAATCTCGCGGGCGACCGCCCACAAGTGGGTGCGACGGTGGCAGGCCGAGGGCGACCCGGGGCTGTTCGACCGCTCGAGCCGACCGCGCACGACCCCGCACCGCACGGCCCCTGGAACGGAAGCAGCTGTCTGCGATCTGCGGAAGGACCGCAAGCTCGGCCCGGCCCGGATCGGCCCGATTCTCGGTCTGCCCGCCTCCACGGTGCACCGGATCCTGACCCGTCACGGCCTGAACCGTCTGGCCTGGCTGGACCGGCCGACCGGCGAGCCGATACGCCGCTACGAACGCAGCGGTCCCGGCGAGCTGGTGCACGTCGACATCAAGAAGCTCGGCAACATCCCTGACGGCGGGGGCTGGCGCACGGTCGGCAGAACAACCGGCAACCAGAACCGGCAGAACACCACTGACCTGCGCAAGAGCTGCAAACCGGTGATCGGCTACAGCTACATCCACTCCGCCGTCGACGACCACTCCCGCCTCGCCTACAGCGAGGTCCTGGCCGACGAACGCCAGCACACCGCGATCGGGTTCTGGCAGCGGGCTCACGCGTTCTTCACGGGACACGGCGTCACTGTCGAATGGGTTCTGACCGACAACGGCTCCTGCTACAAGTCCAAACTCTTCACCCAGGCCCTAACCGCGGATGGCATCGCCCACAAGCGCATCCGCCCCTACCGGCCACAGACCAACGGCAAGGTCGAACGCTTCAACCGCACCCTCCAGGAGGAGTGGGCCTACCTGCGGCCCTACACCTCCAACGACGAGCGCACCGCTGCCCTGGCAGACTTCCTCCACAGTTACAACCACCACCGCTGCCACACCGCACTCGATGGCAAGCCACCGATCAGCCGTGTCAACAACGCTGAGGGTCAATACACAGGTAGAGGCCCACGACGTCGCGGACCTTGTCGATGAAGAACGGGTCCGTGGACAGCTTGAACGTCTCGGACCGGTGCGGGGCGAGTGCGAACGCCCGCCAGATCCGGGAGATCGCCGACTGCGACATGCCGGTGGCGGCAGCCATCGATCTGGTCGACCAATGGGTGGCGTTCTTCGGCCGCTCCTCGAGTGTCTTGACGATGACCCGCTCGACGTCAGCGTCACTGATCTTCCTCGGTGCACCCGGCCGCGGTTCGTCGGACAGGCCGTCCAGGCCCCGTTCGATGAACCGCCGCCGCCAGGTTCGGACCCTGTCCGCGGCCAGGGCCTGGGCCGTCGAACGCCGACGTACCCACCCCTCCAGCACAGCCCGTTGGGCATCGGTCACCGACAACGGCGGAATCTTCGGACCCGGACGACTCATACCCAATTGCACCGCTACCGCTCCCGCGACATCGCGCTCGACGGCTGGCTCGTGACATTGCCGGGCCGCCTTGGCGGAGTACTGCCGCTGCCCGATCCGAAACATCCCCTCGTCCTCGTCCCGGCAGGCGAGCCTGGCTGCCCGGAGACCACCCGCCTCATGGTGGCGCTCGCCAACCTGTTGGGTCGTTACGACCGGCTGCACCTGGCCGCCCACCAGCTCGCCTCGTGCCACGCTGACCGCACAATCCGGGCTGGAGGAACTCATCAGCGCGTGCGGTGAGCAGCGATCTGCAGATCGCTGGCTCAGGCATCACAGGCCACTCCCCCGTGTCTTGCTGAGCGCGGCGACGATCAGGTCAGCGGCGGCCGCCCCCGAACGGTCACAGACGAGAACCGCCGCAGTGGGGAAGCCCCTTGTGGACAAGCCCGAACCGAATGCCAGCTTGTTGCCGGATGGCATGGACGTCCTCGTCAAGAGGTGCGGATGCTCCCGGAGCCTTGCCTGGTAGCGCTCGCACTGCTCTGGGACCCGCGATGTCCGCTCTTCAAAGGGCAGGGTCCCAGTCCTCAGGTGAAGTTGGCCCCGCCGTCGACGAGGAAGGACTGGCCGTTGATGTAGAAACTGTCGTCGGAGAACAAGAACGCCACAGGGCCGGCTAGATCGTCCGGGACGCCCAGCCTTGTTGACCTTACCGAGGCGAGCGTCTCCTCGCGGAACTGCTCGGTGGTCGCTGCGAGGGATGCCTTGCTGAGGATGACGCCGGGCGAGATGAGGTTGCATCGGACACCGTGCTTGCCGCCGACGGTTGCAGTGTGGCGGGTGAGCCCTACCAGACCGCTCTTGGCAGTCTGGTAGGAGACGGCTACGTCCTTGCCCATCCACACCACGCTGGACATGGTGTTCACGATCGATCCGGTGCCCTGCTCCATCATGATCGGCAAGGCGTGGCGGATGCCGTACATGTAGCCGCTGAGAGTGACGTCAATGGTGTGCTGCCAGATGTCGAGCGGGACTGAGGTGACGTCGGTGTCCCTGCTCATGGTTCGTGCGGAGAGGTCGGCAGCCACGTTGAACAGGCCGTGCAGGCCTCCGAAGCGATCTACCGTGAACTCGATCAATTCCTTGTACGACGTCTCGTCGGTGATGTCGAACGCCTTCGCCACCGCGCTTCCTCCGGCGGCCGTGATCTCGTCGGCGACGGCCTTGGCGTTGGCTTCGTTGAGATCGGCAGTCACGACGTGCATGCCTTCCCTGGCCAGACGGATCGCTGTTGCGGCGCCGATGTTTCCCTCTGCGGCGCCCGCGATGAGGGCTACCTTCCCGCGCAGTCCTTGCATGGTCTTCTCTCTTTCGTCCAACGGCGACAGCCGCCGTCCAGGAAGGGGGCGGCTGTCGAGGTAGGGGGTGGTCTATGTCGACGTGCCCCTCCGCTTGGGGGCGAGTTCACGCGACAGCGTCATGGCGCCGGAGGCCTCGCGCTCGGCCCGCCCCTGGTTTCCAGAGGCCGGGCCGGGCGAGGTGGCGACCCGGCCAGCGAGACGCCACCCGTTTGGCTGGCCGTGGCTTCGACAGCGTCAGCGGGAAAGCGGGAGGCGGGCCGTCTACAGGTGGATGAAGAACTTCTGCTCGTTGGTGAGTTCGGCGATGCGGCCGTCCGGGGCGAAGACGAACCTGTCCGCCCCGCCGGAGACGGACAGCGAGCCGTCGGACTGGCGGAGGACGAACACGTAGGGCATTTCGATGGAGTTCCCGCTGAGCTCGTTCACGTTCCAGAGGTGCTTGAAGCGAGGCCCGGACTCGAAGAAGAAGCGGTACATCGCTGCGAGTTCCGCACGCCCTGTCATCTTCTTCTCAGGGGCACTGACGTGCAGGAGAGTCGTCTGCACATCCTCGGTGAACATTCCCATGAGCTCCTCGAAGGCCAGCGGATCCTGCGGCGCCAGGTCGCAAAGCTCCATGTACCGGTTTCCGACGTCGGTGAGGGACCATCCCATTTCACTTCTCCAACTTGATCGAATATTTGCTGCGTCAAGCAAATACGTTAGTTGAAGATTGGACATCAGGCAATCGGGTGGCCGCCCCCACGCAGTGGGCGGTCCCGGTGGGGGGTGGCAGCAGGACCTGCCCGCCTTGCCGCGGCGCCGGTGCGGCCAACAGGTGCGGAGTTGGCTGATCGCGGCGCTGGCGCGGGTCTCGCGTGCTGGGATCAGTGCGCGGCGCGGAGTCCAAAGACGCCCGCGGGCAAAGCGGTGCCCTCTTCGACGGGCAGCGGGATCTTAATTACCCAGAGCGTTCCGACTATGACTCCACGTACGCGACTCATCCGATCGGCAAGGAAGGCACCGCGGCCTAGTAGCCCTCGAACAGGGTCGCAGTTGCCGTACGTCCGCGTCGGGCCAGTCGACGATGTCACCTCCGAAGCTGAAGTCCGGGCCCTCGGTGCGTATCAGGACGGCTCGGCGCTGCCGCGGCCGATTGCGTCGAGTGCCTCGGTGAGCGCGGTGGCCATTTATGAATCGATGCGGTTCTGTAGCGGGTTGGTCGGTACCAGCGTGGTGAGGCCGTCATTTTCGTATGCGCTATGACCGGGATCACGGCGCCGCCGGACAGGTCCCGGGAATGCTTGCTCCGTCAAGCTGTTTCGATACATGCGAAGTCATGTATCAGTGCAGTCATGTAACCAGTTGAAGGAGTGCGACATGCAATTCGGTATCTTCGGGGTCGGTGACATCTCTCCCGACCCGACGGGTTACACCCAGAGCGAGGCGGAGCGGATCAGTAACCTGATCAAGCTCGCCCAGCGGGCCGACGAGGTCGGCCTCGACGTCTTCGCGCTGGGTGAGCATCACAACCCCCCGTTCGTGATGTCCTCGCCGCCGGCTCTGCTCGGGCACATCGCGGCACTGACGGAGCGGATCATCCTGAGCACAGCCGTGACCCTGATCACGACCAACGACCCGGTGAAGCTCGCCGAGGACTATGCGATGGTCCAGCATGTCGCCAAGGGGCGGCTGGACCTAATGCTCGGACGCGGGAACACCGTCCCGGTCTACCCGTGGTTCGGCAAGGACATCCGCCAGGGGGTCGCACTCTCCCTGGAGAACTACAACCTGCTCCACCGATTGTGGCGCGAGGACGTAGTCGACTGGGAAGGACAGTTCCGCACCCCGCTGCAGGGCTTCACCTCCACCCCGCGCCCGCTGGACGACGTCCCGCCCTTCGTGTGGCACGGCTCGATCCGTACCCCTGAGACCGCGGAGCAGGCGGCGTACTACGGCAACGGGTTCTTCGCCAACCACATCCTCGCCCCGAACTTCCACTTCAAGCCGCTCGTCGACCTCTACCGGCGGCGGTTCGAGCATTACGGACACGGAACCGCCGACCAGGCCTTCGTCGGGCTCGGCGGCCAAGGGTTCATCGCCAAGCGCTCCCAGGACGCAATCAACACCTACCGGCCCTACTTCGAGGGATACCCGATGTTCCGCGGCTCGAGACTGGAGGACTACATGGCTGGCACGCCGCTGACGGTGGGCAGCCCGCAACAGGTCATCGAGAAGGTGCTCACCTTCCAGGAGGGATTCGGTGACTACCAGCGCCAACTCTTCTCCGTCGACGCGCTCGCCCTTCCGCTCGACATGGCGCTGGAACAGGTCGAACTGCTGGGCACCGAGGTGGTCCCGGTATTGCGCCGGGAGATGCAGGCGCGCCGCAAGCCCGGCGTCCCGGACGCACCGACGCACGCTGCGCTGGTCAAGGCGAAGTACGGGGACGCCGAACCGCGCCAGCTGCGACCGAACCCCAACCGGGGCGACAACCTCTCGGGTACCTCGCCCTACCAGGACAGTGCCTCAGGAAATGCGGCTCGCTTCCCGGTCGACTCGTGATGACGGACACCAGGGGCTTGATGAGGTTGGCGAACGAGGCATGGGAAGCGCTGTTCAGAGCACAGGCGACTCTAGCGCGAGAGTTCGAGCACTGCGGCGATTGGGGCGTCTTCCCGCCCCGGGAGTACGGCGTGCTCTACGCCCTTGTCGGCGCCGAGGACGGTTTGCGCATCACCGATCTGATCGACGACGTCCTGTTGACTCAGGCCGGAGTCTCTCGGCTGGTGGCGCGTCTGGAGAAGCGCGGCCTTGTCGAGCGGCTCCCGGATCCCGACGACGGCCGTGCCTGCCGCGTTGTCCTGACCGGCGAGGGACGCGATGTTCAGCGGCGACTCGGTCGCGCACACGCGCGACACGTCGCGACGGCGATGACTCGCGCGCTCACCGCGTCACAACTGACAACGCTGCGCGACCTCGGGAAGGCGCTTGCCGCCGCAGCCCCGCCGGCAACCTCGCAGCACACGGAGCCAGACCCAAGGAACATCGCATGAACAATGTGCCCACCGCCCCCCAACAAATCGCCATCACGGTCGTGAATGCCGGGGTGAGTGATCCGTCCTCGACCCGGCTGTTGTCCGACCGGATCGCCCAGAAGAGCATCGACGCACTGCGTGAGATCGGCATTGCCGCGACCGTGCGCTCGATCGATCTGGGACCTCTCGCCGTTGAGATCGCACGGTCGATCGTCTCGGGGATACCTGATGCGAAGGTGAAGGACGCCATCGCACAGCTCGCCGAGTCGGACGCGATCATCGCCGCAACTCCGGTCTACAAGGCAGGAATCAGCGGCCTGTTCAAGTCGTTTGCCGACCTGATCGACAACGACCTGCTCATCGCCAAACCGGTCATCCTCGCCGCTACCGGCGGCTCGGCCAGGCACAGCATGGTCGTCGACGACCATCTCCGACCGCTGTTCGCGTTCCTACGGACGATCCCGATGCCGACCTCCCTCTACGCCGTACCGGAGGACTGGGGCTCGACCGATCTCGGCAAGCGCATCGTCCGCGCGGCCGGTGAACTCGCGGCCGTCCTCCACAGCGGCGCCGCCCGCGACATCGCCGACGGCAATTGGGCGGGCTACCAGCACACGTTCGGCGGCAACGCCACCCGCGCCGAACGCAGCGTCGAGGACGTCGACTTCGACACCGATCTCATGCGCCTGGCCACCGGTGGAACCGCACACCCCCCTGCCGGTGACCGGGCGGAAGCACGCTGACGTACCTGCCCCGGCATGGGGACCAGCGGGGCGGGATCGAGCCGGTGAGCGCGCGACGGTGGTGGTCATAGGGTGCGGGCAGTCGGGGCTCTCGGCCGGCTACCACCTGAAGCGGCGCGGCTTCACCAGCGCACTGACAGGCACGGACGGCCCGGACAGCAACCGGACCTTCGTGGTGATCGATGCAGAGCCGGCAGCCGGTGGGGCGTGGCGGCACTGATGGGAGTCGCTGCGACAAGCACCACCGCAACGGGCTCTGCCGAAACGCTGCAGCAGAGCCCGCGCTCTCGAGGACCGTACGGCCTGCTTCCTGTGCAGCACCGTGCTGATTAAAACCGTGCCCTGTCCTTGCGACTTGGGCCGCACCTGCTCCTCCGGCTCGATCACTCGGTCCGAGACGGTGGGAATGCCGATCTCGGTGCTGAGCTGCCTGCCTCCAGGAAGTAGTAAGACCGTGTCCTACATGGTCTTAAAGAGCGTTATATCCTGTCCGGGGTGTTTGGCGGTCTTCTGGGTAGCAGGTCGGGCTGGGACTGCTGAAGCCAGGGTTGCTATCCGTGACGTGAGGGGCGGCTGACGCCATTGCCGGGCACGTTTCCGCCCGTTCGCTCCTGTCTGATCCCAAGGCGCCCCCACTCGCTCCCGTTTGCGCCTGTGGCGGGATGCCGCTCGGCGGAACTATCGAAACATGTCTCGACAGCGGCCGTATCCGAGTGACCTGTCCGATGCCCGATGGGAACTGCTCGAGTCCATTGTGTCGGCCTGGCGGACCGAGCGGCGAGGGAAGGGCCTGGATATCGGGCGGCCGCCCGAGCGCGACCTGCGCCGGATCATGGACGCGGTGTTGTATGTGGACCGGACCGGGATCCCCTGGCGCTACCTTCCCCACGACTTCGCTCCGTGGGAAACCGTCTACGGATACTTCGCCGCCTGGCAGAAGGACGGCGTGTTCGACCAGCTCAACGGCCTGCTCCGCCGACTTGTCCGGGAGGCCGCAGGCCGGGACGCCGAACCGAGCGCATGCGTCCTGGACGCCCAGAGCATCAAGACGTCCGCCAACGTCCCGGCCACCGGCCAGGGCATCGACGCGGGCAAGAAGATCGCGGGCCGCAAGCGCCGTATCGGCGTCGACACCCTCGGCCTCCTCCTCGCGGTCTGGGTCACCGCGGCCAGCGTTCCGACAACGCCGGCGGTATCCATCTGCTCTCGCGCATCGCCAAGGCCCACCCCGGAATCACCAAGGCATGGGCCGACAGCGGTTATCGAACCAAGGCCATCGACCACGGCGCCACCCTCGGCATCGACGTCGAGGTCACCCGCCGTGACCCGGGACAGAAGGGCTTCAAGGACATTCCGCGGCGCTGGGTCGTCGAGCGGACGTTCGGCTGGCTTATGAATCACCGCCGCCTCGCCCGCGACTACGAAACCCACCCGCACCGCTCCGAAGCGATGATCCGCCTCGCGATGATCGACCTGATGAGCCGCAGGCTCACACGAGAGTCGACTCCGAACTGGAAGGACTCATAGCCGCCGGGCCACACTGACCCGCGCTTCCTCGCCCCTCATAGCCTGCGGCCAGCGGTCATCAATGACACCCGCCGCTTCCCGGCAAGCGCCACAGGCGTTCCCTCGCTGCGGCAGCCACCCGTAATCAGACGGCGACATGCCGGCTTGCCGGACTCCGCACAGCGTCCTGTCGAAGATGCCAAAGGCGTGCGAAACGTCGAGGGGAAGGCCGTCCGCGACCACCCTTTCCCAGCGCATCTCCACAGGCAAATACGGCGGCCGCGCGACCTCGAACCACTCGCCGCCCACATGGGTGGCGGCATGGCACCAGGAACAGGACCAGATCTCCTCGTCCCACACAGTCGGCATCGCCGGCCACCGCCACATCGCCCGTCCACACACATCGCACTCCACAAGCGGATCTTCACACGCCTCCGGGCGTGACCCCAATCCGCCGACATGGCGACTTACCAAACACCCCGGACGGGATAAAACGCTCTTTTAAGACCGTGTCCTATGTGGTGAGGCGGGTGAGTCGTTTGTAGCAGCAGAGGGCGGCGGCGAGGCCGAGAAAGGCCAGGTAGTTGCGGGGGTGGCGTTCGTAGCGGTGGTTGAGTCGGCGGTATCTGGTGAGCCAGGACATGGTGCGTTCGATGACCCATCGTCGGCGCCCTAACCGTTCGCTGGATTCGATGCCCTTGCGTGCGATGCGTACGCCGATGTGTTTGCCCCAGAGCCATTTCCGCAGGTGGGGGACGTCGTATGCCTTGTCGGCGTGGAGCCGCTGGGGCTTGAAGTAGCGGCCGCGGTGGGGGTCGTGTCTCGTTTGGTGGCCCTCGATCATGGGCTTCAGCGCGAGGCTGTCGTGGGTGTTGGCCGCGGAGAGGCAGACGAGGAGGGGCAGCCCGTTCGCGTCCTCAAGTTTGCACAGCCAAGGACCCGGAGGCAGCAACCTGCTTTCATCGAGGCGGGCTCCAAGCCGAGCGGGTCCTGTGGGTGTCACTCCAAAAGGCCCCAGCCGTCATCGAACTTCCCCTGTCGGTGGTGTTCTTCCCTCTGCGCGGACTTCAGCCGTACCAGTGTGCCGCCAAGAGCGGACAACACCGTTGCTACTGAACTGTCCACTACGTTCGCAGAGCTGGGCCGGTCGTCGCGCTTTATCCCAACAGCCTCAGCGAGAGCAACAAGGACGTGATCAGCGGCAGCCCAGCGCTCAGCTGCTTCCCGGCGAGCTGGTGAGTCGATCAAGGTGAACTCGCGGCGCCTGAAACGATGCCCAGCAGGCCGTTGCCAGGCGGCCAGCTTGTCGGTTTCAAGAGCCTCGGTGTATGACCGTGCCAGAGCGCGATCTCTGCGCCACAGCCAGTCACCTATCAATTCGTACGGCTCCGTCAACTGCAGCGTCGCGGCAGCCTGCTCCAAGAAGTGCTCTGCAGGTACCCCATGCGGACCTGGCACGATGTGACGGCTCTCCAAGCCCACAACCCGGACCTTGAGCAGGTCGATCAGCTCAGCGGCGGCAAGCACCAGCGACAGATCTTCCTGATCCACAGGAGTGCTCGTCGGCACGTCCATAGTGACCATCAATAGGTCCCGGGGTGTAGCCATAAGGTCTTCACGTCCCAGCCGACATTGATGTGCCGCTCGGTAAGAGATTTTGCCGCCAGGCGCGACATGGGCTACCGAAGCGCCGCCCACCCGATCCTGCGCCCAGCTGCTCCTGCCAGCTTACGGAGTGCCGACCGCGACTGCATTCCGTGCTGGGGGCGCCTGCGCTGCGGCTACACAGTCTGCCCGGCAATCGATGACAGGCACGGCGGCGCAGATTTCGGCGCTTAGCGCTGTGGCCCCCAGAGCTGGATGGGAGCGGCCCCGGAAGCCACAGCGTGCTGAGCTCTCCCAGCCAGGCATGGTGCCGAGAGCGCAGCTGTTGTCACCTTCCCCCGTGGAGCGGGCCTCAGGGCGCAGGCGCGCGATATCAGTGAACGACTCGCAGGAGACGGTTCTGACCGACATGGTCGACGGCATTTCTATGCGTGTCGCAACCAGGGCGCGCCCGACGGATCCTGAATCGATTGGTTGGACGAAGACGGCACGCTGTGCGCCGAAAGACAGCGGTGGCGCGACGCTGGTTACCCCCAGACAAGGCGTGGTCGTGGCAGAGAAGGAACCCGCTTCGGAGAAAACGGAGTTGCGGATCATCGATGCACTGGAGGCAGACGAGGACGGCGGCGAGAAGCCGTCGGCTCAGGGAGGCTGTCGGCGACGCACGCCGACGGTCTTGGCTACCCCCGACGGGCCCTGCAAACCATGCGCTTCGAACCCGACCTTTCAGACCGTGCGCCACGCTGACGTCGCTAGCCTGATCGGCGGGCCTGGGGCCCATCGCCCTGTCGCGGGGAGTCTGGGATCAGGGGATCCAGGGCAACACGAGGCCAACCGACCCAACAACGCCCCCACGTTGCACAGACACCAGACCTTCAGGGGCACCGTTGGCGGCACGACCGTTACGCCAACCTCGGCTTCAACTACCGGCTCGTCAGTGCAACGGGGCCATACCAGATTGGCCTCTCGCAGATGCGCGTCTCCAGCCCGCCCACGTTCGGCCGCGCGAGCAGCCCGGGCGGATTTGAGCTGCGGGTGACGCGACACTCGAGCCCGGGACCGGAGGCGTCGGGAGGCGGTCGCAGCCCGGCGCTGAGGTACGGCAGCCACCCCGTGTGATGATGTGATCATGACGTGGCTGAGGGACTGCGGGAGGCGGCCGGTCAGGCTCGTGGCGGCGGCAAGTGCGGTGCTGGCACTGACCGCCTGCAACGGCTCCGACGATGAGCGCTCTGGCAGTCGCGAGGCGGAGTACAAACGCGTCATCGAGGACCCTCACCCGGGTCCAGCCGACGTCATTGAGGCAGCCGGCGCACCCAGTGGCGTGATCCGCGCAGACGACGGCTCGCTGCTCCTGACTTATTACATCAGCAACGTCGAGGACGACGAAGGACCGGCCGCCTCCGCCTGGCGCATCGTGGACCCCGACGGCCGCACGGTCACCGAGCACGCGGAACACACGGACGCGGAGGCGGGGCAGGCCGCGTTCAAGGGAATACGCGATGGCTTCCTACAGGTGCCGCCCGGGGTGGGAGCGAGGGAAGGATCAGTCCTCGACGTACACGGCAAGCGGCGCAAGGTCGTCGTCACGGAAGCCGCGTTGCGCACCCGCCCCGGCGACATCCTGCTCGTCGCGCCGGAGCCGATCCTCATTTACCGCCCCGCCACGCGCACCGTGGCGCCACCGGCCGGAGTCTGGGAAAACGCCATCCGGCTCGCCGTCGACGAGCGGGGCACGGCCTGGAGCCTGGACCAGCCCGTCGCCGAAGAACCCTTCAGCGTCGTATGGCAGCGCGGCGGTCGCATGCTCGGCCGCACGGTTGTGCCGAAGCCGTACTGGGGAGGCGCCCTCACTGCGCGGGGTGGCACTGCAGCGTTGTCCCTCACCCAGGGCCACAGCACGCGCGGCCTGTTGGTGACGACGGACGGCGGCGGGCACTGGAAGACAGTGCTCGATGGTGGAATCCCCTTCAGCGCCCTGAAGCGTGGCCCGGAATGGCTCGTCATGCAGGTGTTTACGGACGGACGGCTGCTCGTCGGCGAGGAGGGTGGCCGGTACTGGGTCGCCGATGACCGCACCAACAGCCGCTTCCACGAGCTGAAGACGCCGGCGAAATTCACGTCGCTCACCGTCGACGGCACCACGCTCTACGGCATCGCGGATGCGACGACGGCGACATACGACCTGGTGAAGGGCGAGGGTCTGTGGATCTCTCGCGATGCCGGACGCGAGTGGCGACGCTACCAGCAGCGCGGATAGCGGAGGAACGAGTGTGTGGACGTATCCGCCACAACGGTCCACCGGTGTCCGGAGCTGGAGTCCTACCTCTTGGAGCACCATCCCTGGGACAGCCCGGAGGTGTGCCGGCCAGCCCAAAGCCCTTACAGCAGATGCCGGTTTGGTGCCGTCGCGGTGTCGGCGGGAGATCCGGTGCGCTTCCCGGGTGCCCTAATCGTCGCCGTCGCCTTGGTGTCGCTCACGCAGACAGATTCCGGCACGCATTCCGGCCCGATACCAGCAGAGCCGGTGTAAACACGGTCACACTGCCGTACCTCAGCTGGGGTCGGACAATGGAAGGGCTGCTCGCGGATGTCTGCTCGGAGTAAGCAATCCGGTGCCAGCGCTCACAGGGCTGAATCGTTCTACGGACGTCGGCCTCGGCAGGAAGGCGGTCACCATGACCAGCATTACCAACCGCTTCACCACCCTGTTCCGGATCAAGGCGAACAAGGCATTGGACGAGGCTGAAGACCCTCGCGAGATCCTGGATTATTCCTACGAACAACAGCTACAGATGTTGCA
Source organism: Streptomyces sp. NBC_00887 (assembly GCF_045207585.1). Lineage (NCBI taxonomy): Bacteria > Bacillati > Actinomycetota > Actinomycetes > Kitasatosporales > Streptomycetaceae > Streptomyces > Streptomyces sp. NBC_00887. The sequence continues at coordinate 177,078 of NZ_CP108788.1, read as the reverse complement.
ACGTGTACGGCGCGGGGTGGCCGATGTGGCAACCAGCCGCAAGAGGGTCGAACTCCAGGTTAGCCAGATGCAGCAATCCAGCGGCAAGCTGCAACGCCAGGCCGAGCAGGCGCTGGCCGCAGGGCGCGAAGACTTGGCCCGCGAGGCCCTCACGCGAAGTACGGCCGTGGCCGCGCAGACCACTGACTTGGAAGCCCAGCATGCTTCGCTGGCGGATCAGGAGGAAAAGCTCACGCTCGCAATGCAGCGCCTGGAAGCGAAGGTGGACACCTTCCGAACCCGCAAGGAGACCGTCAAGGCGACCTACACTGCGGCCGAGGCCCAGACCCGTATCACTGAGGCGGTAACCGGTATCGGTGAGGAGATGGGTGACGTGGGCATGGCTATGCAGCGCGCGCAGGACAAAACCGAGCAGCTACAGGCGCGCGCTGGTGCGCTAGACGAACTGATCGCCTCCGGTGCGCTGGAGGACGCCACCGTACCGGTGGGTCGGGACGACATCCAGGCTGAGATTGAGCGCGTCAACGCAGATCAGAACGTGGAGAACGAGCTGGCCAGGATGAAGGCTCAGCTCCCAGCGGCTTCGACCGCCCGGGCGGTCGAAGCCCCGAGAACCCCAACGGCCCGGCCGGAGCGTGAGGAGACGCCATGATCATGCGCATTCTCGGCGAGGGCCAGTACGACGTCGCCGACGAGCATCTAGACCGGCTCAACCAGCTGGACTCCGCCTTGCAGGCATCCGCCGACGCGGGCGACGAGACAGCATTCACGTCCGCCCTGTCGGCCCTGTTGGACGCTGTACGCAGCCTCGGCGAACCGGTGAGCAATGAGCGGATTACGCCATCGGACCTGGTGCTTCCCGAGGAGACAACCAGCCTCTCGCGGATGCGAGAGCTGCTCTCCGACGAAGGGCTCATCCCTGGATGATGGGCCGAGCGCGATGCGCGGGCAACGGTGACGAGGACCGCACCGGCTACACCCGCTCGTCCTTCCGGCACTGGAATTCCGGCGACATCGCCACCGACGGCTGCAGCACCCGCAACGAGGTGCTGCTTTCCGAGGCGGTCACGGCCCCGGTGGTGGGTGCCGGCTGCAAGCTGACCGGGGGAGTGTGGCTGTCGTACTACGACGGCCAGGAGGTCACCGACCCCGGGGGGGGTGCCCCTATGTCTTTGGTCAAGGCATTGAGGCGTCCGCAGAGGCTTTGGGGCGTCAGTGGACCGTGGCGGGTGCGATAGTTGGCGCCGCGCGAGGCGAATGGGCTCGTTAACTGTGGGGGGAACGGGTGGAGCGGATCACTGAGGACCAAGTCAACCGGCTGGTCCGTTTCGTGCGGGACCGCATCCCTGACTCGGCTTCGCTTCAAGGTGAAGCCCGCCGCACGGCGACAGCCCTTCGTCTGGCCGCGGACAAGCAGATCTTTGCAGTGCGCTTTCATCGGACCGCTCCGCCCGCGAACGGGGCAACGACTGATGTGGCAGCCGCCGCATGGAACCTTTTGGTCGCCCTCGCTGGAATCTGGCACGACCACCCTGAGTTCCCCGCTGATGCCGCCAGGGAGACGTTCGAGTTTGACTGCGATGCGCCTCTCTAGCGGTTCTCACACCGGTGTGGCAGGCCGAGGATCGTAGAAGGTTCCGTCGCGGAGCATCGCAAATAGCACGTCGGCCCGCCGTCTGGCGAGGCAGAGCAGGGCCTGGGTGTGGTGCTTTCCTTGGGCGATCTTCTTGTCGTAGTAGGCCCGCGATGCCGGGTCGCCGAGTGCGGCGAACGCGGAGAGGAAGAAGGCCCGTTTGAGCTGCTTGCTTCCTCTCCGGGAGGGGTGTTCACCGCGGATCGAGGAGCCCGAACTCCGGGTGGCAGGGGCGAGACCGGCGTAGGCGGCGAGGTGGCTGGCGGTCGGGAAGGTGCTGCCGTCGCCGACCTCGATCAGGATCCGTGCTCCGGTCCTGACGCCGACTCCCGGCATCGACCTCAGGACCTTCGAAAGAGGGTGGTCCTCCAGGAGTTCCTCGATCCGCCCGGCCAGCAGTCTCCGCTGGTCAAGCACGGCGGTCAGGGACCCGGCCAGGCTCGGGACGATCAGCGCGGCCGCCTCGGTCCCCGGAACCGTCACGGTCTGCTCGTCCAACGCGGCGATGATGTCCTCGACCAGACGCTCGGCCATCCTCGGGGCCTTCGGCCGCAGGAGGGTGACCAGGCGGCGTCGGCCGGCCTTGCGGATCTGGGCCGGTGAACCGAACCGCTCCAGCAGCGCGAGGACGGCCGGGTGCTGCAACCGCGGCCCCAGCACCCGTTCCAGCGACGGATGGATCTGGGTCAGCAGGCCGTGGAGCCGGTTCGCGACCCGAGTGGCCTCGCCGGCCAGGTCGTCGTCGAACCCGACGACCATCTCCAGCTCGGCGATCGTCTCGTCCTCACCGTCGATCGCCCGCAGCGTGTGAGGCATCGCCCGGGCCGCGTCCGCGATGATGAACGCGTCCTTCGCATCCGTCTTCGCCTCGCCCGGGTAGAGATCGGCGATCCGCCGCATCGTCAGCCCCGGAAGGTAGGCCACGGGGCAGCCCATGTCCCGGGCCACGGCCAGCGGCAGGGCCCCGATCGAGGCCGGCTGGTCGACCACGACCAGCACCGTTCCGTGCTTGGCCTGCAACTTGGCGAACAGCTCGCGGAGCTTGGGTTCGGTGTTGGGTAACCGCTTGTCGAACGCCTTCTTCCCGGCCGGGGTGACGGCGGTGGCGTGGTGTTCGCCCTTGCCGACGTCCAGGCCGAGGAAGACGTCGATGTCGCCGGTGTCGATCACGTGCAGGCCCCTCCGCTCACGTTTTCGTCCGGCCTTGCCTCGGCACCGAGCTGCCACATCCACGTTACGGAGAGCTCTTCCGGCTCGGGTGAAGCCGGTGCTCAAGCCCCTCATCAGCGGTCCGTCGATGCCTCCGGGCCCGGTGACACCACCCCCCGGATCATGAACAACAAGGGGGGGGAAGTCATGCCGGACCCGAAGGCCGGAGGCCCCATTGCGGAGCCACGAAAAAGGTAACGGGGGGGAAGGGCGCTACAGGGGTCCAGCCCAGGGCCGTTGTTGAATTTGAACCAAGGGGAAGAGCATGGCCAGTGGCACCGTGAAGTGGTTCAACTCGGAGAAGGGCTTTGGTTTCATCGCCCAAGACGGAGGCGGACCGGATGTCTTCGCGCACTACTCCAACATCTCGGGCAACGGTTACCGCGAGCTGACCGAGGGCGAAGCCGTGACATTCGACATTACGCAGGGCCAGAAGGGGCCGCAGGCCGAGAACATCGCCCGCAGCTGAGTCTCCGCCCCGTTCATCTCCCTTCCGTCGGCGCCCGCACCGTGCGCGGGTACCGACAGCATGTCGTGACCACTCGCCACGCCAGCGACCCTGGACAACGAAGGGCGATTCACGCACAAGCCGACGCAGCCCCGCCTTCAGCGCGCGCGGTGAAGCCTGTGCCCATCCCCGCACACCGCGCCCGGGCACCACCACATGGTTCCCCCGGCCGGGTACCGATGCGAAGGGTGTCAGGCGGACGACGCCGAACCGGCGCAACACTCCGCCAGCCGCAGCATCAACGTCCGCGGCCTGTGGGACCACGCCGTCGACGCCTGGCTCGACGACGACATCCAGGAACTCGACGCCATCTGGGATCAGATCATCGAAGAACTCGGCTCCGACTACGACGCGTACAGCAACGTTTCCTCCATCGGCTGGGCCGCCTGAGCGAGACAATCGCCCCGCTTCCCGGCATTGCAGCCGCCGGAGGGCGAAGCTTTTGCCGCACGTGGCCGCTGACCTGTCCTTGGCGAGTGCAGTGCTGATGCGGACCTCGAATCGGGGCCGCCCGCTTATGGAGTGTGCGGGCCGTGCCGAGCGGGCGGGGGGTTGCCGCTGCGGTCGAGGCCCGGCCGCCGTCCCACCCCTAACCTCGTCCCGTCACCGCCCGCCGCGGACATGAGCTGGGCCTGGACCGGCGAGCGCACTCGGGCCGCCGGCCCCGGCAGCCGACCGACCGGCCCCGTCGTGCACGAGCACGGGTGCAAGGCGGTCCCCGCCGGCGGCGCGGAACTCGACCTCGAGGGGGCCCTCGCCGCCCTCGCCCGTCCCGGCGCCAGGGCCTGCCAGATCTGCGCCGCCGCCGAGGTCCTCACCCGCCTGTAGGCGGTACGAGGAGGGTCGGGATCGTCAGCAGCCGTTGAGGACTGAGGACAGGGCGCTCTTCTCCGTGCTGTCGACGGTCAGGCCGTAGTAGTACTTCACCTGTACCCAGGCGCGCGCGTAGGTGCACTTGTAGCTGGTGACGGATGGCCACCAGGTGCCCGGGTCCTGGTCACCCTTGGACTGATTGACGTTGTCCGTGACCGCGAGCAGTTGGGGGCGGGTGCGGTCGTTGGCGAAGTTTTGACGCTGGGAGGTGCTCCACGCCCACGCGCCGGACGCCTATGCCTCGGAGAGCGGGACCATGTGGTCGATGTCGAGGTCGGACGCGGCGTGCCAGGTCGCGCCGTCGTACGGCGAGTACCAGCTGCCCGACGTCGCGGCGCAGGACGAGTTGGTGACGACGCCGGAGCCGTCCCGCTTGAGGACGGTCTCCCGGGTGTCGCAGGTGCCGGAGATGGTGATCCAGTGCGGGAACAGCGCACGGTCGTACGTCGAGCCGTGCGACTCGGCGGTGGCGGGCATCGACGCCAGGTAGGAGCGGGCGGTGGCGGCGCTCACAGGGGTGGGCAATGCGGCCTGTGCAGGGGTGGTGCCGAGGAAGGTGACAGCGGTGATGGCGGCTGCTACGAGGGTAGTGAGGATGCTCCGGCGGGCCTTGGTGCGCATGAGTGTTGGCTCCTAGGTTGAGGAGTTGAGGGGGTGACTCGCGCACATGATGGCCCGGGGTGGTCTATGCGTGTAGATGTCGGCGCTGAAATTCTCGTGACGACTCGTCAACACCGGGCGGATGCCGCCGGTTCACCGACGCCCGCGGCCTCAAGGCATGCGCGGCTCCTCGCCCATCACCAGGGACAACGGCCGCGTTTCCGCAGGTGAGGTGTATGCATCTACCGCGACAGACCCGGATGTCCCGTCACTCTCCGCTACATGTCCTTCTGCCGTAGCTATACGAGAACCGGGCCGTGAGGCCCGTGGGTTTAAGGAAGCCGAAGGTCCTCCAGACCGAACCCACGGGCCCATCGGTCTGCCTCAGGCCGGTGGGCCCGTGGGTTCGGTTGGAACACGAGGACGCTGTGCAAGCCGACGAGCTTCGGCCGTGACATCGGCGTCGACCTGCGCCTGTGTTCTGTAGCCGTATTCAAGGACGGCGTAGTCATCGTCCAGGTTGGCGAGTCGTTCGACCAGAGACAGCTCGTGCACGAAACGATGGTGGATCCTCAAGGCCAGCTCGCGTGGTGTCAGCTCGCCGGCCAGCATTCGGGCGGCAAGTGCTCGCGCCGCCCAATACGACTGGGAGGCGGTCGTCAACGGCCTCAGCCTGCCCTGGAGCTCAGGTGCAGTCGAAGTCAGGTCACACGCATCAAGCTCATCAAGCGCCGGTCATACGGACGAGCCTCCTTCCTCGCCGCCGGCATCGACCGCGACCTCAACGCCGTCACCGCTGGACTCAGCCTGCCCTGGAGCTCGGGCGCGGTCGAGGGGCATGTCAACCGGATCAAGATGCTCAAGCGTCAGATATTCGGACGTGCTGGCTTCGCCCTCTGCGAAAGCGCGTACTGCTCGCACAGTGACCGCAATGTCAGCGGCTGATGCGAAGATCCCGGCGCAACTACACGAGGAGATCAAACATGGGCACCTGGGACACTGGCCCCTTCGACAACGACACGGCAGCGGACTTCGCCAACGCTCTCGACGACGCCAAACTCGAGGAACGCGAGGCACTGATCCGTGGCGTCCTCACGCGCACCATCGACGCCACCGGCTGGCTCACCGAAGGAGAAGAAGCGGTGGCTGCGGCCGCACTGATTGCGGCGCAATGCCCCGGCGGCGGCCCAATCGACACACCTTACGGCCCTGAAGAACCCATGCCCGCCTTCCCTGACGATCTCCGGACGCTCGCGGACAAGGCCCTCGATCGCATCATCAGCTACGACGCCGGGCCGGCCTCGAACTGGGTCGATCCGGAAGACTGGAAGCAGTGGCGAGCCGACCTCAACCGCCTTCGCACAGTCCTTGCTCCGCCAGCACCGTCCATCCCGCTGTTCGATATCGAGCAATGACAGAGCGTCACCCGCCGCAGAACCTGCGCCAGAACCACAACTCGGATCAGGCACAAATTCCGTGAGGACGATCAACGGATGTTGCTGCTTCTTGCTGCGTGGAGTGGACCGGCCGCTGGAGGAAGGAAAAGCAGAGTGATCCTCACCGTGACCAGCTCGTTGCGTATGAGCTGCCGACAGAGGGTCCGGGTCAGGCCTTACCGCTGTTGGGATGCAGGACTGCCTCGGCGATCTCTCGGACACGGTCCATGGTGATGCCGGTCCGCTGTTCGACTGCGAGGGGATGGTCGGTGGGCTCCAGTTCGATGAATGGACGCTGGCCGAGCGGACGCGTGTGAGCGTGCGTCTTCAGGTTCGTGGTGCTGGGTGAGTAGAGCGCCAGCTCGGTGGTCAGCCAGCCGAAATAGGGGGTTCGGCCTCTCGGCCGGGCGTCTCCCAAACGTCGAGGGACCGGGCGAAGTTGTCGCGGCTGAGGGAGACCCAGACGCCCCAGGAGAACGCGTGGTCGCTGTCGATCACAGGTATTTCGATCGTGCCTCTGAGGAAGAAGTGCTCGTTCTTGATGATGCACTGGTCGGTGGAGAGCATGCTGGCGGAATCGCCAGCAAAGCTCTCGGACCAGACGTCGGGCGCCATGGTGGAAAACCCCATGGGGAGTTCTGCGTGGTACTCATCGCAGCAGGAGCAGGTGAAGCCGAGATCGTTAGCCATGGCCGGGAGCCTAACGATGTGCTGCACTGCGGCCCCGGAGGGGTAACGGCAAGCTGCGCCGGAGAAAGTTACCGACTGCTGTCGGTTGTGGGGCGGGGCGGCGGTCAGGAGGACGCGCTTGCGGAGGAGGGGGAGTTTGCCGCGTCCGAACATCTGGCGTTTGATCATCTTGATGTGATTGGCCCGGCCCTCCACCGGGCCGGAGTACCAGCGGGTGGTCAGGCGCTGCGTTTGACGGCGGTACCGAGGTTCTGCCGAGATGAAATCGGTCGGCAACCTGAATTGCGCTCGGGGCACCGGTGCGGGCGCCGTCGGCATAGGGCCCATGTGCAGTTCCCGGGCGATCTCCCGGATGCCGTGTCCCTGGGCCAGCAGAGCATGAACGGTCGCGTGACGTTCACGGCATCACCGTCCGCCGCACCGCACGAGCTACGGTCCCCGAAGAGTTACTGAGCGGGCGTCGCCAGCGCCGGCCCAGCCAGCTCGACCCCTTCCTCGGCCCGGTCATCCGCCGTGGCCGCCCATACCCACAGTCCGATGAAACACACAAGGAGCAGCACGAGCACAGCCAGGCAACCGTTGAACAGGCATCCCCCGGCCGTTCCACTGCGTACCCCGTCGCGTCTTCCCATGGCCCGAGCATGCCGGTGCCCAGACCGGCCAGGGGGCACGAGTCCAGGCCGTAACTCACTCCATCCCTGCGCGAGACCACTCGTGGTGACCGCCGGGACGCCGTCTGCCGCCCGTCCGGATCCCGGGGCAAAAGTGCTGTGGCGGTGGTGACCACCATCGCCACCCCGCGCCGCTGTACAGGCCGGGAGAGAGGCTGCGCCGACCCGATGCCGGCCGATCCTGGCCGCTGCGCTCGGTGTCGTCCTGCGCAGTCGCACTTACCCCTCCGCTATCCCCTCCAGTAACCCGTCCGTTTGCCCCTTTACTTACAGGCGCGCACGATTCCGCCCGACGCCTGCATAGGCCCAGGTCAGGCACCGGTTTTCGTCTGGTGAGTATTCAGACTTCCCCTTGTTCTCCTGGTCTGCCCTGCTGTGGTGGCTGGTGGTGGGGGTGGTCGCGGGAAGTCGAGCGGCGCTGCGCTGGCCTTCTTCTCCGGCCCGACGCGAGACGTCGGGCCGGGCCGGCCGCTTACTGCGGAGTCGGCGGCTGCGTCCGTCAGTCACCCCATGGCAAGCGCCCTGCGCTCAGTGGACGACGGAGTTGTCGGCGCTTCGGGTCTAGAACTCAAGGAGCGGCCGGGGCGTTGGCGCCTCCGGCGAGACCTTCCCACCACTCGACTCGGCAGGGTGGCAGTGCAGCCCAAGTTCGACGGTTCTCCAGACACCTCGTGATGTCTCATTCGGGTAGGTCCCAGAGCCGCCCATAGCGGCTGGGGATGGACGGGAGCTCAGGCTTCCAGGAAGAGGCGCGACGCGAGTGCTACTCGGCGGCCGCTTGGCGCCGTCCAGCAGAGCACTCTGGTCAGGGCTGCTGCTTTGTGCGGCTGGCTGAGGCCTGCCGCGTGTCCGCGCCGGAGCTGACGTGCCGTTGTGCCTCCTGGGGGCCGTGCCAGTCCAGGCACATCACGGTGGCGTCGTCCCCGAGCCGGCCGCCGGCGGCATCCCGGACCGCGGACGTCAGCATCAGCGCGGTCTCCCGCGGGTGCAGGTCCCGGGTGCGCTCCAGCAGGGCGGGCAGGTCGACCTGCTCCCCGTGACGTTCCAGCATGCCGTCGGTGAACATGAGCACACGGTCACCAGGGCGCAGGTCGAGGTCCTGGACGCGGTAGGGGCGGGTCGCGAACTCGGACAGCCCGAAGGGATGGTCCACCTCGCAGGTGATCACCTCCACCGCGCCCTCGCGCATCCGCAAGGGCCAGGGGTGACCGGCGTTGACGAGCTGGGCCTGCCCGGTGTGGAGATTGATGCGCAGCAGTTGCCCGGTGGCGTGACCGTGGCCGTGGGCGACCAGTGCCTGGTCGGCCCGGTGGGCCTGTTCGGCCAGGCCGGCTCCCGCGCGGCGGGCGCCACGCAGGGCGCTCACCAGGACCGTGGCGGCCAGAGCGGCATCGATGTCGTGGCCCATGGGGTCGGTCACCGAGATATGGAGGGCGTCGCGGTCCAGGGTGTAGTCGAAGGTGTCGCCGCTGAGGTTTTCGGAGGGCTCCAGGCTCCCGGACAGGGTGAACTGCGCGGCCTCGCAGGACAGTGACGGGGGCAGCAACTGGTACTGGATTTCTGCTGCCAGGGTGGGAGGCCTGGAGCGTTTGCCCCACGTGTAGAAGTCGGTGAAGCGCCCGTTGGCGATCACGACGTAGGCCAGGATGTGGGCCGCTTCTCCGACCTCGTCAAGGACGTCCTCGCCGGGGCCGGCCGGCAGGAGCAGTTCCAGCAGCCCGATCGCATCCCCCCGGTTGGTGACCGGCACAATCACCCGCTCTCCCTGACCGGTCGCCTCCTGATACAGCCGCTGGGTACGGATCACCTCCTCGTAGACGCTGCCGAACAAGGGGATCCGCTCCGCCTTACGGCCCTCCTCCGCAGGAGCGGTGGACAACCGCGCCACTGCCTTCCCCGTCAGGTCCACGATGAGGAAAGAGACCTCCATGGCATTGAAACGCAGCCGCAGGTCCTCCGCGACCACGTCGACAGCCTCCACCGGCGCCGCCGTCTCCGCTGCCGTCAGCAACCGGGGAAGTCCACGCTGCCCACCACTCACGACCACAGTCCCTTCCACCCGTCCCGCCTACCAACCTGAGAATTACCACGGCGAGCGTCAACACATGAAAGTCACAATAAGTGAAGATGATCAGGTTATGCATTCATAGAAATGGGTTTGTTTCCCGACGCCGCCCGCGAACGCGACCGTCACGAGCCGTCTAAAAGCAGTTCCGTAACTGTTGGTTGTCACCGGGCAGCGGCGTGCAGGTCCCGGATGTACCAGTCGAAGCGTGTGCCGTCCTTGCCGTGCGTCGGCTTGCCCGGGGTGAACCCTGCCCGCTGCGCGACTGCGGCAGATGCGGGATTTTCCGGCTCGACCTGAATGACCGCCTCCGCCTCGCCCTCGCTCGCCGCGTACTGGGACGCCAACAGGACCGCGCGGGTAGCCAGGCCACGCCCCCGCCAGGACGGATAAAGGCCGTAGGCGACATTCACCTGGCCGGGCGCCAGACCTTCTCCTGCGAACCGCAAGTCGATCGTGCCCGCGAGCACTTCGTCGGCACCCATCCGGATGCCGAACGCGCGGAGTGGCCCGGCGGTGTCCCACTGCTCCCGGCAGTGCCGGAAGTACGCTTCGATGCCCTCGCGCGTGCCGGGACCGCCGTTGAGCCAGCGAACGAGTAGCTCGTCCTCCCCCGCGAGGTGCGCCTCCACGTCGTCCAGGCGCAGGGGGGACAGAGTGATGATTCCGTCGGACAGCTTCACTTCATGCATCCGGTGATTCTTGACGCCAGAGCCGTGCAGCACCATCGGATTCTGCGCGACATCACACAGAGCTCCCCGGACACAGGAGATGATCTCCGTGTGTGGTGGGATCACGGCGTCGGAGCCGTCCTGGATAGCCCCGTTCACCGGGCTGAGCCCGCGTGCCTTCGCGAAGCTGGTGGCGGTTCTGCGTCGTGAGGGTGCGGACGCGGTCCGCAAGGGCCGGCCGTGGAGCCTTCCGCTGGAGGACCGGGCACTGCTGGTCGCGGTGTACTGGCGCCGAACCTGACCATGCGGCAGCTCGCTCCGCTGTTCGGGGTGTCGAAGTCGGCGGCGGACCGGATCATCGATCACCTCGGGCCGATGCTCGCCCTCCAGCCCCGCAAGCGGTTCGCCAAGGACGCCGTGCTCATCGTGGACGGCACCCTGGTTCCCACCCGCGACCACACCATTGCCGAGCGGTCGAAGAACTACCGGTACTCCACCAACCATCAGGTCGTCATCGATGCCGACACCCGCCTGGTCGTCGTGGTCGGCCGACCGCTCGCCGGGAACCGCAACAACTGCAAGGCGTGGGAGGAGTCCGGCGCCAATGCCGCGGTCGGCAAGACCACCACGATCGCCGACGGCGGCTACCCGGGCACCGGACTGGTCATCCCGCACCGCCGCGAGCGCGGCCAGACCGAACTCCCGGACTGGAAAGAAGAACACAACAAGTCCCACAAGCAAGTCCGAGCCCGCGTGTCGAGCACGTCTTCGCCCGCATGAAGACCTGGAAGATCCTCCGCGACTGCCGCCTCAAAGGCGATGGCGTCCACCACGCCATGCTCGGCATCGCCCGCATGCATAACCTCGCCCTCGCTGGATAGGCCGACGGGCGGTACAGCAGTCCACCATGCCCCGAGGCGACTCAAAGATCATTTACGGGACAACCCTTAGTCCTGGACTCGACTGATGGGCACATCACGTCAAGCCTCCAAGCCGGGCTGGCGGGTGGGCGTGGGACAGATTCTGTGGCCTTGGTGATCGAAGACGTACAGACGCGCCATGTCCACGAGAAGTGGCACCTGCGCCCCTGTCCGCAGTCGCAGGTCGGCCCCTGCGCGTACGACGAAGTCGCCGGCAGAGACGGCTGTCCGCGCGCGTGGTAGCTCCGGCGAGGCACCTCCTGCGACTGGCGCGGTAATCCGTGAGATCACTTGCTGCTTGAGCCGGGCCAGCATCTTGGGGCCATCGCTTCCTTGGCCGAGGCCGGAGTGCGGCGGCCGCGGCGACTCCAGGTCGTGGATCACGGCCGGAGTCGAGCCGGTGCTGAGATGCACCAGCGTCTCGTGCCCCTGGAATTCCAGGTGCTGCACGATCCCGGTCAGCGCGATCTCGTCGGCTCGGGCCTGGCTGGGCGGCGCGATGCGCGCGGCCTCGGAGCGTAGCCCTACGATGATCTGCCGACCCTGCTGGATTCGGAGCAACTGGTGGTCCGCGTGGCGCGCTTCGGACAACGGCAGCGTCTGCGAGCCGAGGTTGATCGACATCCAGCTGCCCAGCGGCGCTTGCACGACGGCCTGCAGCAGATTGATGCGCGGGGTGCCGATGAAGGCCGCGACGAAGACGTTATCGGGCAGGGCATAGATCTCGCGCGGGGTGCCGACCTGCTGGAGCACACCGCCGCGCATTACGGCGACCCGATGGCCCAGCGACATGGCCTCGGCCTGATCATGGGTGACATAGATGGTGGTCACCCCCAGCTCGGCGGTCAGCTGGGCGATTTCGGCGCGCAGATGGCTGCGCAGCTTGGCGTCGAGATTGGACAGCGGCTCGTCCATCAGGAAGGTGGAGGGCCGTCGGGAGATCGCGCGGCCCATCGCGACGCGCTGGCGCTCACCGCCGGAGAGCTGGGGGGGAAAGCGGTCCAGGAGGTCCTCGATCCCGAGCATCCGCGCGGTCGCTTCGACACGCGGGTCATGGTTGCCCTGTGGGTCCTTCACGCACAGCGGGAAGCCGATGTTCTCGCGATTTGTCATGTTGGGGTAGAGCGCGAAGCTCTGGAATACCATAGCCACATCCCGCTCTCGGGGTGGGATGTCATTGGCGTATTCGCCGTCCAGCAGCAGTTCGCCCTCGGTGATGTCCTCCAGTCCGGCGATCATCCGCAGCACGGTGGACTTGCCGCAGCCCGAAGGACCGAGCATTACGAGAAACTCCCCCGGTCTGACGCTGAGGGAGAGATTGTCGACGGCACGCTCAGCAGCGCGAGCATGTCTCTTGCTGACGTGGTGAAGGGAAATGGCGCGTGTCATGGGTCCTGCCCAAGAGGAGACGGTTGCGTTGTGGTCGGTTCCTGCAGAGTGAGTTGCCGGGGGCTCGCTCGCCTACTCTGTCGGCGCGTAAGGCGTTCATGGCCAGCACCGTGATCCGTTCGGCGCCGTAGGAAATCGCGCCACCGGAGGAAGGCTCCAACTGCTCCTACGCTGTGTTTGAGCAGGTGCACGACAGGCGTCAAGAGCCCTCTGCCCCTAAAAAAAGGGGCAGAGGGCCGACCGGCTTTCAGGTGAGCTGCCGCTGTTGGTTGGAGCCGTCGCGGCAGACCTCGATGATCAGCTTGCCGATCGAGGTTGCCCTGCTTCGCGATGGTGGCGTAGCTGAGGTGCCGTCCTGGCCGGGACGCGTGGGCTGGCCTTCACCCCGTCTGGGAGAAGCCGTCGGTTGCGGCATCGGCACTGTCCAGGGCGATTGCGAGGAGGTGTACCCCGGGAGGGCCGGCATGGGGTACAGAGATCGTCGGGAGGACAAGCTCGGTCAGTGTCCGGGAGGTGTCGGCTGGGACGGCGATCGCGCCAATCCATGCGGGGGTGTCGCTCCGGCCCGTCTGGGTGTTGTGGTAGGGCAGCTCGATCACCGGCGCGCCGTCCTGTCGAGCCGTTCCCCAGGGCGAGACCGATGGCAAGCGGAACTCTTCCACGTTGCCGTCGTCGTACGTCAGCATGCCGTATCCGTCGGTGAAAGGTTCGGACGCCACGAGGAGCAGGCCAACTCGGGCGGCGCGCCCGCTGAGAGAGATCCGCTGGCCGTTGGGGCGGACGGCGTCGGGTGCTCCCGGGGACACTGCCGGCCACCGGAAGGTGAACCCGAGAGCGTTGACGGCCGCACCTGGTGTGATCCCGGCGTCGGTGAGGGTTTGCGCGGAGAGACTGAGCCTCTGGGGGCCGAGTTCGCCACGGCGGGGGTCGTTGTCGTTGGTCACCGTGACGGCGTCGAAGGCTGCTTCCAGCGTGGGGAACACAGTGGGCCCCGCCGCGTCCTGGTCGCGGTGCAGGGACACGGCAAGCTGGTACGGGCCCCGGGCAGATGTCACGCGGACCTCGACGCGCCGGGCTTCAACGGTGCTGGGCAATCGCAGGATTCGGCAGTGGCCGATGGTGGTACCCGAGGCGATCGTAGTCAGGGTGCTGTTGATGTCCGCATAGACGTCGAACTGCTCGACCTGCTGGCCGTTGGCTATGTCTTCCCGCAGCACCACGAGGTTGAAGCTCTGGTCGGCCGAGAACGTAAGTGTGGTCGAACCGTCCCGCTGGGGCCCGGAGCGAGCGCCGGACGCGAGGTCATCGCCGTACACCCGGGCGAGTCGTTCGCCGAAACCCCTGATGCTGTCGACATCGGGCGCGGCCAACAGCCCGTCGCGGTTGGGTGGGACGTTCAGCAGGAACACGGTGTTGCGGCCGACCGAGTGTTCATAGAGCTCGAGCAGCTGCTGCGAGCTCTTGACCGAGTTGTCCTGGGAAGCGTGGTAGAACCAGCCCGGGCGGATCGACACGTCCGACTCGGCCGGATACCAGTGGCACCTGACACCGTGACGAAGGCTCTCGACGCTGCCCAGGTCCACCGCTTGGTGGTCCAGAGCCAGCTCTCCGGTGCCCTCCGGATCGCCGGTGAACGGGACCACGCTCCATTCCGTGGTGCGCGCGATACCGACCTCGTTGCCGACCCACCGCGCGTCGGGTCCGCCGAAGATGACGGCGTCGGGCGCGAGGACGCGAATGAGCTGATACCACGCCTGGCGGTCGTAGGTCTGGGGGTGAGAGCTGTCCGGGTTGGCGCCGTCGAGCCATATCTCGTCGATCGGACCGTAGTCGGTGAGCACCTCGTAGAGCTGGTTGAGGTAGAACCGGTTGTAGTCGTCGGCGGTCACGCCGAAGGACGGTAGCTCGCCGCCTGCGACCCGGCCGGCGCGGTCGTCGTCCTCGACGAGCGTGGGGATGGTGCACCGGCCCCGGGCGCTGCCGTTGCCGTACCGGCGGTCGATGTGTATCTGATGGAGGTCGGCGGGGGAGAGGTAGAGCCCGACTGCTAGACGGTGTTTGCGGGCGGCTGCCACGAGTTCCCCTACGACGTCGCCCGACCCGGAGCGCCATGGGCTCGATGCGACCGAGTGCCGGGTGTAGCGGGTTGGCCACAGGCAGAATCCGTCGTGGTGCTTGGCGGTGAGGATGACCGCTTTGAAGCCAGCCGCGGCGAGGTGTTCGACCCATTGGTTCGCGTCCAGCGTGGCGGGGTTGAACAATGTCGGGTCTTCGGTGCCGGTTCCCCACTCCAGGTCCGTGAACGTATTGATTCCGAAGTGGATAAAGGCGCTCAGGTCCCGCTTCTGCCATGCGAGTTGGCGTGCGGAGGGCCGCACCATGGAGGCCGTGGCGCGCAGGTCCCGATCGCTGACTGGCTGGACAGGCGTGGTCGAGTTCATTCCTTCTGTCCTTCCACTGCCTTGACGGTGGCGTCCAAGGCGTAGGTGGTGCGTTCGTATGTGCGCTGCGCGATCAAGACGTAGATGAAGTCGAGAACGAGCAGCTGGGAGTGCCGGGCTGCCAGGGCCTCCGGACGGAAAGTGGTCTCGCGTACCGACGAGGTCAGGACCAGATCCGCTGATTGGGCCAACGGCGAACTGGCGAAGCTGGTCAGGGCCACGGTCGTCGCGCCCGAGGCGCGGGCGCGTGCCATGACGTCTAGGGTTTGCCTCGTGCGGCCCGAGTGGGAGATCCCGAAAGCGACGTCTCCAGCTCCGAGCAGCACAGCGCTCGTCAGGGCGCTGTGAACATCGTTACGGGACCACGCCGCGATGCCGATGCGTTCGAGGCGGTACTGCATTTCGAGCGCTGACAGCCAGCTCCCGCCGACTCCGAACAGGTCGACCCGGCGGGCGCGGGAGATCAGCTGCGCCACGCGCAGCGCGGTCCTCTGGTCGATCTGAGCCGCGGTCCCCTGTATCGCCAGCGCGTCGGCGCCGGCGACGACCTCCAGTACCCGGTCGGGGGGATCGTCGGGAAGGATTTCCTGGCCCAGATCACTCTCCCACTTGGCCTGCTCGGCTCGCGCGATCTCGGTGGCCAGGGCCGCTCGGAACATTCGGTAGTTGTCGTATCCGAGCCACCGGCAGAAGCGTGTCGCGGACGCCGGAGCCGTCCGGGCGCGCTCGGCCAGCTCGACCAAAGTCAGGGTCGCGGCGTCCCTGGGATTGCGTAGCACTTCCGAGGCGACGCGTGCCAGGGCCTGGGGGAGCGCGTCCAGCTCTGCCTCGATGTGGGCCAGCATCGGCGCGAGGCCGGACCGGTTTCTTGGGCTGTCATCGGACACGATTTCCACTTCCGTTAAGTGTACTTCCTGGGTCATTTCACTGCGCCCGCCGTGATGCCGGACTGGATACGGCGGTGGAAGATGACATACACCATGATCACAGGCAGCATGGCGATGCTCAGCCCGGCGAACAAGGCGCCCCAGTCGCTGCTGTAGCCCTGGTTGATTGCTAGCATGGCCAACCCCTGTGCCAGGACGTAGTTGTCCGGATCCTGGTTGAGGGCCAGTGGCAGCAGGTACTGGTTCCACAGGCCGAGGAAGTTGAAGATGCCGACGCCGATCAGGCCGGGCGTTGCCAAGGGGAGCATGATCTGGAAGAACACCCTGAAGTGACCGCAGCCGTCGATCACGGCCGCCTCGGCGAGTTCGCTCGGCAGGGTGCGGAAGAACGCGGTCATGAAGAAGACGGTGAACGGCAATGAGTAGGCGGCGTAGACGAGGATGAGTCCGAGGTCCGTGTTCAGCAGCCCCATGCCCTTGACCACGAAGAACAACGGGATCAGGGCCAGGAACACGGGGAAGGCCATCCCCGCCACGAACAGGTAGTAGATGACCTGACTGCCGCGAAACGGGTATCGGGCCAGCACGTACGCGGTCATGGACCCCAGGAGCATCACCAGGACGACTGCACTGGTGACGACGATGAGGCTGTTGAGGAAGTACTGCCCGATGGACGCCTCGTTCCAGGCTCTTGCGTAGTTGTCGAACTGGGGCTTGTCCGGCACCGACCACGGGCTGGTGAAGATCTCGTCCGCTGTCTTGAGCGAGCTGATGACGGCCCAAAGCAGGGGGAGGGTCACCACTAGAGACCACCCGATCAGGACGACGTGGGTGGAGCCTGCGAGGGGGCGGACACGGGGGCGGGTTGGCCGCCGCGCGTGGCGGGCTGGGGGGTCGGTGCGCGGTTCGCTGGGCGTGAGTGAGGTCGACATCGGCGGAACCTCTACCGTTCTATAGAGTCGCGGCGGGACAGTTTGAAGGTGAAGACGGCCATGACCATGGTGAGCAGGAAGAGGACCACTCCGAACGCGGTCGCGTAGCCGAACTGTCCGTACTTGAACGAATTGTTCCAAAGGGAGAGGCCGAGAACCTCGGTCGAGTTCCCCGGGCCACCTGGGCCGATGGTCATGATCTGGACGAAGGCGAAGCCGTCCAGGGCCATGATCCCGAGGGCGACGAAGGAGACCTGAACGCTCTCCCACACCATGGGAAGGACGATGCGAAAGAACGTGGTCGGCCTACTCGCCCCATCGAGGGCCGCGGCTTCCAGGACCTCGGACGGGATCGCCTGCACTGCCGCGCCGAACAGCACGATGTAGAAACCGAGCGTGCTCCAGATCATCACCACCATCACAGCGGGCAGCGCGAATCCCGGTTCGGCGAGCCACTCGTGCTTCAAGCTGCCCAAGCCGAGAGCGTCCAGCACGGCATTGAGTAGACCGCTGCGGGGGGTGTAGATGAACTGCCAGAGCACCCCGACAACGGAGACCGCCAGAACCTGCGGGAGGAAGAACAGGATCTTGTACACGCCGGCACCCCGCACTGGGGTGTGACCTGCTCCCTTCCGGCGTCCACCGAAGTACAGCAGACCTGTGATCAGGAGGGCTGCGGCTACGGTCACCGCCGGAATCACCGCGAGCATGACAGCGTTATTCCGCAGAGCGGCCCAGAAGTGCTGGTCGGAGAAGAGCTTGCGGAAGTTGTCCAGGCCGACGAATTCAGCCTTGTCGGAGTAGCCGCCCCAATCTGTCAGCGACAGATAGAACGCTTGAGCGTAGGGGTTGAGGACGAACACTCCGTACAGGAGAAGCGGAGGGCCGAGAAATGCGGCGATGAACTTGCGGCGACCGTGGCGCATCATGTTGAACCTCGGCTCCTCAGCGGGTGAACTTGGCGATCGAAGAGTCCGCCGCGATCTTGTCGGCCGCCTTCTGGCAGCGCGCGGCCCACTCCTTCGGTGTGATAGCGAGTGTCATCAGCTCGCCGTTGGCGCTGGCGACCTCCTCCTGGAGCTGCGGGTACCAATCAGAGAACGTGTGCAGCACCACATTGTCGCCCGCGGCCTCCAGGCTGTCCCGTGCGGACTCGACGCCAGGACTCAGCGTGACGCCAGCCGAGCCGCCCTTCAGCACAGTCATCGAGCCGGCGGTCCTGGCGAAGTTCTGCGACGCCTCCTTGGACAGCATCAGGCGCAGGAACTCCATGCCCCCTCGCGGGTTGCTTCCCTGCGCGGGAACGATGAACGACTCGGAGGCCTTGGCGTACACGGTCTTCTGCGGCATCACGTCCCGGCTGGTCAGCGATGGGGTGGGTGCGATGACGGTGTCAAAGCCGTCCGGGATGATGCCCTTCATCTCGTTCTCGATCCACGTACCACACGGGATGAACGCCGCCTGCCCCTTGGCCCAGGCGGTCTGCGCCTCGGTGTGCGTCAGCGCGGCAGTCCCAGGCAACAGGTAACCCTTCTTCGCGATCTCGTAGATGGCTTCAGCTGCCTCCAGCACCGCGGGGTTCTTCCACGCCTTGGGCTCGAGGTTGTCGATCGCCTTGACGACGTCCCGGCCGCCGGCCTTGGTCGCCATGGCCATGAGTGCTTCGGTCCAGTACCCGGGGTGCTTGCCCTGGTATGTCCAAGGGGCTACCCCTGCGTCCTTGATCTCGGCGCACAGTGCCAGCATCTCGTCCCACGTCTTGGGGTACACCCAGCCATGCTTGGCGAACAACGACTTCGAGTAGCAGAACCCGAAGACGGTGGTGATGTAGTTGAGCTGGTAGACCTTGCCGTCGAACAGTGCTCCTTCCACGACACCGGGAAGGAGTGTGTCGCGCACCTTGATCGACGGGTTGTCCACGCTCGGCGCGTCGAGAAGGGGTGCCAGGTCGAGCAGCTGCTTCTGCGTGACCAGCGAGGCGATGCCCAGACCGGGCGCGTCGGCCAGGTCCGGCGGGTTGCCGCCGACGAACCGGGGCTGCAGTGTCTCCGCGACCTGCTGGATCGCCTCGAGATCGACCTTGGCGTCCGGGTAGCGCTTGCTGTACAGGTCCTCGACAAACTTGGCCCACTGGTCGCCGTAGCCACCCTTGAAGATGACCACGTTCAGGCCCGCGTCATCTGGCACGCCGAGGGGGTTGTTCTTAGTAGCGCTCTTGGTGGGGGCGGGGGACTTCTCGCCGCCGGTGGCACAGCCCGTCAGGGCGGCGACTCCGCCGGCCGCTACCAGGGCGGCCGCACCGCGCAGCATCGCACGGCGATCGATGAAGGTGTTTCTGGACATGGTTTCCTCCTTGGACGAATCGGATGTGCTAGCAAAGCGTGAGGGGGATGAGGTTGCGGCGTCAGGCGCCGCGCCGGAGCCGTCCGGCATACCGAGCTTCGAGCTCGTTGTTGTGGGCGTCGCCCTCTGGGATGTTCGCCGAGAGGTAGACCGGCGGCGCCTCGTCCGCGGACAGCATCTGGGCCACGACCTCGGCGACCATCATCTGGGCCAGCAAGGCGGAGGTGATCGTGGAAACGGCGCCGAACGAACCGCCACCGGGTAGCTCCAGCACCGAGTCGCCCAGGGGTGCGCCGTTGTCCAGTACGACGTCCGCGAACTCATACAGCTTGCGCCCACTGGGATGCCGAGAGGGGACTGCTGTGCTGTGCGCCAGGGACGTCAGGGCGATGAGGGGGTGGCCGCGCCTCTTCACGATATCGGCGAGCTCCACGACAACTCCGTTCACACCCGAGCTGGAGATGATGACGAACGCGTCCTCCGGCTGCACCGGGGCCGCGTTGAGGATTCGCTCCGCGACACCCAGGTCTCGCTCCAGCAACGGGTCTGACAGGACGCTGAGCGGTTCGCCGCCGTGCAGCACGATGTCTCGCATCGCCAGCCTGTTGGTCGGCACCAACCCGCCGGCTCGCCCGGCAATCTCCATAGCCACGGCCTCGGAGTGTCCCGAGCCGAAAGCGTTGACGATGCCGCCACGCCGAAGGCTCGTCACGACCAGGTCAGCAGCCTGAGCGATTGCCTTCGTCTGCTCGGACGGAACCCTGGAGACGTAGGCGGCGACGGCCTCCGCGTAGCGCTTGCCACAGATTGACATTTTGGTCCTCACTTGGCTGAAAATAATTATGATCGCCTGTGGGTCCAGTTTGTATCACGGCCACATGGGCCATCGCTAGACTTCATTTCCCTGAGAGGTAGGATCTATGGAACTGACGTTGGGTGTCGACGCTGGGGGCACCGCGTCGCGGGCCGTGGTTGCAACACCTGCCGGGCGGGTCCTTGGCAGCGGCCGCGCCGGGGGAGGGAATCCCGTATCGCGCGGTCCGGCCAAGGCGGCCTCGGCAATCGCCGAGGCGGTCCGGCAGGCGCTGGGCGACCTGGACGCCAGCCGTTTGACGGCTGTCTGTGTCGGAATCGCGGGCGTGGGTGCGCTTCAGCAGCGCCACGTGGCGGCTGAGTTCGCGGCGATGTGGTCCGACCTCGGAGTTGTCTGCCCGGTTCGCTACCTGGACGATCCACTCCTGGGATTCGTTGCCGGGGCTGCCGAGACCTCGGGGCACGTGTTGCTGGCGGGCACCGGAGCTGTGGCCTTGCGCATCGAAAACCTGCAGGTCACTGCCTGTGCGGACGGCTTGGGCGGCGTCCTCGGCGACGAGGGATCGGGGTACTGGCTCGGGCGTGAGATCACGCGTGCCGCGGTGCGGCAGCTGGCCGAGGGGCGCCCGGGACTGCTGGCGCAATTGGTGGTCGATGCCCTGCTCGGACCGGGGGGCGATCGGTCACCGCGCGTCGCACACGCCATCGCCGAACTGGTGCAGAGTGATCCGGTGGGCACCCTGCCGCCGTTGTCTCCCTTGATCACGGCCGCTGCGCGTGCTGGTGACCCGGTGGCGGCCGAGATCGCTGATTCGGCGGCGCAGCGCCTGGTCGCAAGCCTGGCCAGCGTACGAGAGGCCGCATCCGAGGAGCCGATCATCCTCGCGGGTGGTGTCCTGACCTCGGCCGGACCGGTGCGCAGTCGGGTAGTCGCCCTGTGTTCCCGGCGCTGGCCGCACGCGCTCATCGCTAGCGCCGGCGACACCGCACTGGCCGCCGCTTGGCTGGCCTGGGACCCGCGCCCCGATTGGCATAGCTGGTTTGCCCGCTATGCCCCGGAATCGTAGGACCCCCCGCCTCGGAGCAGATCGATCAATAGATCCGATGTCTACTCTTGTATTGACCCTCCCCATCCGGGGCCCATACATTGCCGAGCACCCTAGAGGTGGTTGGAATTTTCACCATCTGACTATGCGCGGACAGAGGAGTCCTCAGGATGTTCAGATCCCTAGCCCGACTGCTACTCGGCACCATGCTGGTGGGGACCGCGGTCCTCGTCCCTGAAGTGGTGGTGCCGACGCCCGCGGCTGCGTCCGCAGGCGCGCACTACGTCGACTGCACCGCCGCCGGCGGCGGCAACGGATCCCAGCAATCGCCCTGGAACAGCATGGCCGCCGTCTCAGCGCACGCCTTCGGCCCGGGTGACCAGGTCCTGTTCAAGCGCGGTACCACCTGCAACGGCAACGTCGAGTTCAACGGGTCCGGGAGCGCATCCGCCCCCGTCCTGGTCTCC
The DNA here is from genome assembly GCF_045207585.1 of Streptomyces sp. NBC_00887. Taxonomy (NCBI): domain Bacteria; kingdom Bacillati; phylum Actinomycetota; class Actinomycetes; order Kitasatosporales; family Streptomycetaceae; genus Streptomyces; species Streptomyces sp. NBC_00887. The sequence continues at coordinate 155,484 of NZ_CP108788.1, read as the reverse complement.
GCCTATGGCACCGGAGCCCTACCCCGGCTGGTCGGTGACGGACTGAACACCGACACGTACGCGACCGTGGTCCTGCGTAACGAGCAGTACTACGACTTCACCCATCTCGACATCAGCAGCGCAGGCTCCTCGTCCGAGCTCCTGCGCGGCATCTACATCGAACTCAAGGACTACGGGACGGGTAACCACTACCACTTCACCAATCTGAACATCCACGATGTGCTCGGCCCGCGTGCGTGGGACGACAAGTCCAACGGCGGCATCGTCATGCAGGTCACCGGAACGACGGTGCCCACGCACTACAACGACATCCTGGTCGCCAACAACACCTTCACCAAGACGGACTCCTTCGCCTTCGTCCACTGGACGACCTGGCGCGAGCGGCCTGAGATGCCGTGCGTGTCGGACCCGTGCGCAGCGGGTAAGCCCTGGCAGCCCGCCACCAACATCGTCGTCCGCAACAACAGCCTCACAGACATGGGCGCCGACGGGCTCCACGCGCACAACTCGGTCGGCGCGGTCATCGAGTACAACACCGTCAACGGCCACATGACCCGTGACCCGTCGCACTATCACGTGGCCATATGGAACTGGAACGCGGACGACTCGGTCATTCAGTTCAACGAGGTGTCCGGCGGGCAGAGCCGCCTCGACGGAACCGCCTTCGACTTCGACGGCGGCGCCAATCGCCAGATCGTGCAGTACAACTACTCGCACGACAACCAGGGTGGACTCCTCACCATCTGTTCGCACGGGATCTCCAAGGACAACGTCGCCCGCTACAACATCTCCCAGAACGACGGCCGCGGCTTGTGGATCGTCTGTGGCAAGGCGCTGAACACCAGGGTGTACAACAACACGTTCTACGCGAAGACCCCTGCACACCTGCCCATGGAACCGATCGACAACCGGAACGGGTCCACCGCCGAGAACGTCAGGCTCTACAACAACATCTTCAGCTTCGACCCGTCGCTGGCCGGCCAGGTCAACTACAACAACGCGGACGCCCTCGCGTGGAACTCAAATACCTTCCACGGTGTGCACCCCGCCACCGAGCCCGCCGACCCGCGCAAGCTGACCGCCGATCCCGGACTGTCCGCGCCCGGCACCAATCCGACCGGCTACAACCTCGTCGCCGGTTCCACCTCGCGGACGAGCGGTGTCGCTATCCCCAATAACGGCGGCCGGGACTACTTCGGCAATTCCGTCCCCGCGCTCTGTGACCCCGACCGGGGGGCCGTCCAGTCCTCCGCCCTCACCAGCCAGACCTGCTCCTCGAGCCTCGTTGTCGGCGGCAACGCCACCCAATCCAGCACCCTCAACGGTGCCAGCGCCGACCGGGCGCTGGACGGGGACACCGACGGCAACTTCGGCAACGGGTCGGTCACCCACACCAACAACGCGCCCATCGACGCGAACCCGTGGTGGCAGGTCGACCTCGGCAGCAGCAGACCGGTCGGCACCATCCGCATCGCGAACCGGACCGACTGCTGCTCCAGCCGCCTGTCCGACTTCAACGTCTTCGCGTCCGCCACTCCGTTCACGTCGAATGATCCAGCCGTGACGGCAGAACAGCCGGGTGTGTGGCAGCGGCACGTGGCCGAACAGGCGCCCGACCTCTTCACGATCCCCGTGGGCAAGGAAGTCCGGTACATCCGGGTCCAGCTCATCGGCAACGCCAACCCGCTCTCCCTGGCCGAAGTGGAGGTGTTCTCGAACCACGCGCTGCCCGGGACCGCCACCGCCAACGCTGCATGCAACGGCAACGAGGCGGCCGCGAAGGCCATCGACGGTGCTCCCGGAACCAAGTGGTGCTCCCCAGGCAACGGAGGCAACCACACCCTCACCGTGAACCTCACCGGCCCGCGAACCGTCGACGGGTTCAATATCCGGCACGCCGGCTCGGGTGGTGATCCGTCGAACCTGAACACGCGGGATTTCACCATCGCCACCACCACCGACCCGACCTGTGCCGGCGGTTGGACCACCCGGGTCACGGCGACCGGCAACACCGCCAACGTCACCAAACACTCGATCACACCGGTTTCAGCGACCTGCGTGCGCCTTAACACCACGGTTCCGTCGACCAATGACGGAGCCCAGGCCGCCCGGATCCATGAGTTCGAGGTCTACGGATCGTGACGAGGACTCTCCTGGTCAGGCTGGGTGCGGCCGCCGCCACCGCGGCGGCCGCCCTGGCCGTTTCCTGCACCGCGCAGCCCGACCGCGCCGAACCGACACCTCTGACCACGACGGGACATCCGACCTTGGTCGCGTTCCTGGCCACCGAAACGACCGGCGCGGATCCGTCGGCGCTGCAGATCACCACGCTGAAGAGCATGGCCCAGCAGTACGGGCCCGCAGGCCTGCGCACCGTCATCGTCGACACCGCCAAGTCCACGCCCGACCAGCTCGTGAACTTCGGCCACGACTGGCAACTCGGAGACATCAGTGTCCGGCCGGACCCCGATGGTTCCCTCGCCGAGGCCGAGGACGTGAACTCGGCCCCGGCGGTCCTGCTCTTCGACAAGTCGGCGCGGCTCAGCAAGCGCTGGGACGGCCGCGTCAACAACCCCGACCTCGCATTCGCGTTGCAGGCCCTGGGCCTCGACCGCGCTGGAACGTGATGGTCCCTGCGAAAGGCTCACCTGAGAGTGTCCATGAACCGGAACCCCGCTGACTGCGACAACATCCTGTGGTACGACAAGCCTGCAACCGATTGGGAGACGGAGGCATTGCCGATCGGCAACGGTGCGCTCGGCGCCATGGTTTTCGGAGGCATTGCCTCAGAGCGGCTTCAGTTCAACGAAAAGACGCTCTGGACCGGCGGCCCCGGCTCGGGCGATTACGACTCGGGCAACTGGAGGTCATCGCGCCGCGCCGCGCTTGACGAGGTGCTGAGCACGATCAGCAGCGAGGACGCGGCCGAGCCGGAGTGGGTGGCTGGCATGCTCGGCCAGCTCAGAAGAGGGTTCGGCAGCTACCAGACCTTCGGCGACCTCCGGTTGGATCTGCATGGTCCATCGCAGTCCGTCTCCGGGTATCGGCGCGAGCTGCGCATCGACGATGCCACTGCGCACGTCGCTTTCACCGCGGACGGGGTGCGCCACAGCCGCGAGTACTTCATCAGCTGCCCGGAACAGGTGTTCGTCGGACGATTGGCCACCGATCAACCGGGTCAGGTGTCCTTCACACTTCGCTACTCATCCCCTCGGGCCGATTTTGCTGCGACCTGCGCGGACGGCAGGTTGAGCATCCGTGGCGCCCTGGCTGACAACGGGATGGTGTTCGACTGCCAGGTTCAAGTGGTGACCGACGGAGGCAGCGTCTCCTGTGACGATGGCGCCATCTCCGTGTCGGGTGCCACCAGCGCGACCTTCATCCTCGCGGCCGCGACGGATTACGCCGATGCCTACCCCACCTACCGAGGACCCGACCCGGGCGATGCCGTGACCGACCGGGTGGACGCGGCGACAGCCAGGTCCTACGCCGACCTGCGCGCCGCGCACGTACATGACCACCAGGCACTCTTCAACCGGGTGCAGCTCGACATCGGGCAAGAGATGCCGAACCAGCCGACGGACACTCTGCGCGCCGCCTACACCGGTGGCGTGTCGGCCGCGGACCGGGCGCTGGAGGCGCTGTTCTTCCACTACGGCCGGTATCTGCTGATCGCATCCTCCCGAGCTGGGTCGCTGCCCGCCAACCTGCAGGGCGTCTGGAACAAGGACACCTCACCGCCATGGGGTGCCGACTACCACGTCAACATCAACCTGCAGATGAACTACTGGCCGGCGGGCCCGGCCAACCTCCTCGAGGCAGCCGAACCGTTCGTCCGTTTCGTGGAGGCATTGGTCGCCCCCGGCAGCGTCACCGCGCAGGCGATGTTCGCTACCGAGGGCTGGGTCGTCAACAACGAAACGAACCCGTTCGGGTTCACCGGGGTGCACGACTGGGCGGGTTCGTTCTGGTTCCCCGAAGCCAACGGCTGGCTCGCCTCGCAGCTGTTCGATCTGTACGAGTTCACCAAGGACCGCGGACTGCTGGAGCGGATCTACCCGATACTCAAAGGAGCGAGCGAGTTCTGGCTCGCCAACCTACGCGCCGACCCCCGTGACGGAACTCTCGTCGTCACCCCGAGTTTCTCCCCCGAACACGGCCAGTTCAGCGCCGGGGCGGCAATGGCCCAGCAGATCGTGCACCAGCTGTTCGCTGACACCATTGCCGCGGCCGGGCAACTCCGTACCGACCCCGGACTGAGTGACCGGATTCGGGCTGTGGTCACCCGGCTCGACCCAGGCTTGCGGATTGGGGCGTGGGGCCAACTACAGGAGTGGAAGGCCGACCTCGACCAAGGCACTGACACGCACCGACACGCCTCCCACCTGTACGCCCTGCACCCCGGTCACGGGATTGACGCCGGGTCGCACTTCGCGGATGCGGCTCGCGTCTCACTCAACGCGCGCGGGGATGGCGGGACCGGTTGGAGCAAGGCATGGAAGATCAACTTCTGGGCGCGGCTTCTGGACGGCGACCGCGCGCACAAGCTCCTCGTCGAACAGCTCAGAAGCTCCACGCTGCCCAACCTGTTGGACACCCACCCGCCGTTCCAGATCGACGGGAATTTCGGGGCGACCGCCGGGATCACCGAGATGCTGCTGCAGAGTCAGAATGGTGAGATCCATGCCCTTCCGGCCAAACCGAGTTCGTGGTCGTCAGGGTCGGTGACCGGGCTCAAGGCCCGGGGGAACGTTACCGTCGACATCTCCTGGACTGTTCACGGGGACGTGCGCATCACGATGAAACCCGCGAACTCGGGTGATTTCACACTGCGCAACCAGGTGATCGGCGGTTCCCATGCCATGACTGACCTCACCTCGGGCGGCCTGGTTGTCGGCATCATCAACGGCGACCGCTTGACGTTCACCGCGACCGCGGGCCATACGTATCAGCTCGCCGGGTGCTCGCGTAACCGCTCGGTTCCGGTCCGATGATCAAGACATGGTGTACGACGAGGTGGGTCGGCTGGATGATCCGGTCCTGGGGAGCGGCCCATGGTCGGGGGATGGCGCGCTGCTTTGCGTGACATACAGCGAGTGAGAGAGCAGGGGCAGCCACCAGGTTCACGTCGTTATCGACCATGACCGTGCAGCCAAGTTTCTGGCTGAGGGCCTCCCGGACGAGAAAGCAGTCCCAGCCGGGCATGATCGGTGGAGCGACCGGGATGCCCACGGGGAATTGCACCGGCCCGGGAACCCCCACTCCGGCTCCGTCGAAGTCCTCGGCGAGTCCGGCTGCCTGCAACTTCGCAGCCATGTCGAGCACTTGCTCGACCACGGCGACAGGACCGTCCCTCACATCGATCGGCAGACTCACTGGCCGAGGACTTCCAACTGAGCGTTGGTGAGTGCGACATCGGCTGACGTGTCTCCGGTGTCGACGCCCAGAAAGCGAAGCTCGGGTGTGAGCCGGATGTTGTGGGACCTGCGGCCGCCCCCGCGAGGCAGCGAGTCCGTCGTTCACCACGAGCCCCGTCTCGATGAGTCTGTCCACCTCGACAGCGAGTTCGGATCACGACAAGTTCACAGGCTCACCCAACTGGGCGCGCGAGTTGGCGCCTGCGTCGCGCAGCAGCGTGAGTATGCGCGCCTGATGGGCGTTAGCCCGTCGTGCCGTCATGCGCCTCACGTCGCCCCTTCCCCGTGATGCCTGGAGGGTCGTCCCGGCGCGCAGAGGGCCGGCTCGGGCCGGGTGGCCGTCCCGTGCGCTGTCGTCTCGAAGGAGGTGGGCGTTGGCCATCCGTCTCGTCGCGCTATCGACTTGTGACTCGATCGACCCTGTCGCGCTCGCCCTTGGTCGCTCCGCCTCACGTTCGTGCAGCTGGCCTCGGTATAACGGGTCGATAACGCGGCGGGACAGTTCGGCAGTTGAGCACTCCTTCAATGTGACCACTACTCGTCGCAGGTCGAGGGCAACCGGTGGTACCGCCGCCCGCCGATGTCGCCGGATTGGCGCAGCCTCCACCAGAAGCCCGTGATCCCTCGGCACGGGCACCCATTCACGACCGCACGAGAACGGCAGGGAGACGCTCGCGATGACGACATCTGCACAGGCAGAGCCACGTACGGGAATCTGGCTGATCGGCGCCCGCGGGTCCGTCGCCACCACAGGGGTCGCCCGGGTGCTGTGGTGCAACCCCGTTGCCTTCTATGGGCTCAGCGGTCGGCTGAACCTGGACGTCGCGGCCACCGACGCCACCCACGAGGGCAACTCCATCCTCCGCGGCGAGGCGTGAACTATGCGCTTCCGCCATCCCGACGGCTCCACCGTCCACCTGGCCTACTGCACCAACGTCCACCCCGCCGAGACCCTCGACGGCGTCCTCGCCCAGCTCCGGGACCACTGCGAACCAGTGCGTATCAGGCTGGGCTGGGAACGGCTCGGCATCGGTCTGTGGCTCGCCCGGGACGCAGTGTTCAGCCTTGTCCGTGACCCGGGTGCCCTTCGTCTGCTCCGCGCAGAGCTGAGACGGCGACGTCTTGAGGTTGTCACCCTCAACGGCGTCCCCTACGAGGGCTTCGGCGCCGAGAAGGTCAAGTTCCGCGTCTACAAGCCCGATTGGGCGGATCCTCAACGCCTCAAGTACACCGCCGACTTGGCTCGCTTGCTTACTGCGCTATTGCCGGACGACGTGAGTGAAGGCAGCATTTCCACCCTTCCTCTCGCCTGGCGGACGTCGTACAGCCATCGTTCGGGCGAGGCCGCCCGAAGGGCCCTCTCCTCCCTGGTCGACTACCTCGATGCCATGGAGAGGAGCACTGGACGGTCTATTCGCGTAGGGCTGGAGCCGGAGCCCGGCTGCATCCTGGAGACCACTGCCGACGCGACCGCACTACTCTCCGACTTCGACCCCTTCCGGATCGGGGTTTGCGTCGACACCGGTCACCTGGCTACGTCCTTCGAAGACCCGGCGACCGCGCTCGGCGAGCTTGATGCCGCCAACATTCCCGTCGTTAAAGCTCAGCTCTCCACCGCCCTGCACGTGCAGGAGCCGCATATGCCGGAGGCGCGCCAGGCGCTGGCAGCCTTCGACGAGCCGCGGTTCCTGCACCAGACGCGGGTGAGGACGGAGGCCGGGTTGCGCGGCACTGACGATGTGGGAGAGGCCCTTGGTCTCGGTGGCCTGCCGGTCACCGCACCCTGGCGTGCGCACTTCCGTCTCCCTCTGCACGCCGTGTCCGCGGGGCCGTTGACCTCCACGCTGCCCGTGCTCAAGGAGTGCCTGGCCCACCTGGTCGGTGGCCCTGCCGCGCGTACGCACCAACTGGAAGTGGAGACCTATATGTGGCAGGCCCTGCCACCGTCTCTGCGACCTCTCGACCGCGCCGGTCTGATCGAGGGCATCGCCGCGGAACTCGCCTTCGCCCACGACCTGTTGACGGACCTCGGCCTGAAGGAGCTGCCATGAGCACCCCCACCCCGCTTCTCGTCCTCGACGTCGTCGGCCTCACCCCGACTTCGCCCAGCTCGTCGAGATCCACCGCAAACCCGGCTACGACCCGGTCCAACTGTTCATGGACCCGCTCGACCCCTACGTCAAGGTCAAGGCCGCCACCGCGCTGGCGCGCAAGAAGCTCGGCATGTGCTACCGGATGGCGGGTCTGCCCCTGGATCCCTCGCCTGTTCGCGGCAGCCACGGCTGCCTTCCCGCGAGCGACGACGGTCCGGTGATTCTCTGTTGAGCCCTCATGCCGTCACTTCTCCGGCTAAGGCGACAGACGCAAAAACCTTGCCTGACACTGGCCGGCCTCAGCTGATTGGCGGAGCGACCGATGCTGCGCCCTGACACCGCACCGGGCGCCCACCACAGGGTGGCATCCGTACGGACCTCGGCTCGGCGTGCCGGGAGTGTCGTACGGCTCGGGTGAAGCAGCCCGGAGCGGCTGTCCGGTTGCGGCTGATGCCGACTTCAACTCGGGCGAAAGTCGCCTTCGTTGACCTATGGTCGTCATGATATATGACGAGTGTCAAGCAAAAGATTGATGAATCAAATCCTATGTAGGAGCCTTGACGAGCGAAAGGGGGACTGCCAATGTGGCGGCGTCCCAGAGCCTGGCGGGTGGCACGTCGGCAGGGGCGGTTGTTTCAGCCTCTAGACGCGGTCGGCGTACGAGTCGAATGTCGAAAGGTAAGCTTCGTGCTTCGAAGTACACGCCCCTGGACCGCGGCAACAGCGTTGATGCTGATAGCCGCCTCACTCACAGCGTTCGCCGGGTTCTCCACCCCGGCGGCCGCGCACGACATCCCCCTATCGGACTTCTCGGAGGTCACCCTTGCGAGGGGGGGCGGGGAACTGGGCGAGCCCATCGCGATGGAGGTACTGCCGGACCGGTCGGTGCTGCACACCGCGCGCGACGGGAAATTGCGGCGCACCGACAAGGACGGCACAACGACCTTGATCGGAACACTCCCCGTCTACACGCACGACGAGGAGGGGCTTCAAGGAGTCGGCGTAGACCCCGATTTCGCCTCGAACCGGCGGATCTACCTTTTTTACGCGCCGGCCTCCGAGAGTGTGAACCGGTTGTCGAGGTTCACGCTGAAGTCCGACTACACACTCGAGCTGGCCAGCGAGAAGAAGATCCTCGACGTCGCGGCGACCCGAGGGATCTGCTGCCACGTGGGCGGTGACATCGACTTCGACGCGGCGGGCAACCTGTATCTGTCCACGGGCGACGACACGAACCCGTTCACCACTGGGTACGCGCCGATCGACGAACGACCGGGCCAGGAGGCGTACGACGCCCAGCGCACCTCAGCGAACACCAACGACCTGCGGGGCAAGGTTCTCCGGGTCAAGGTCAAGGATGACGGCAGTTACTCGATCCCGCCGGGCAACCTGTTCGCCCCGGGCACAGACAAGACCAGGCCGGAGATCTACGCGATGGGACTCCGGAACCCCTTCCGGATGAACGTCGACAGGGAGACCGGGGCGGTCTACGTGGGCGACTACGGTCCGGACGCACTCAGCTCCGAAGCCGACCGTGGACCGGCTGGGCAGGTCGAATTCAACCGGATCACTGAGCCCGGAAACTATGGCTGGCCGTACTGCACGGGGACCAACTCCGCGGCCGAAATCTACAACGACTGGAACTTCGCGACCAACTCGACTGGTCCGAAGTTCGACTGCGCGGGCGGTCCCACCAACAGCTCGCCCAACAACACCGGCCTGACCGTGCTGCCCCCGGCCAAGCCGTCGTGGATCCGCTACGGCGGCGATGCCGGCAGCCCACCGGAGTTCGGCTTCGGGGGTGAGGCTCCGATGGCCGGCCCGGTCTACCGCTACGACGCGTCGAACCCTTCCGCCACAAAGTTCCCGGAGTCGCTCAGCGGGCATTTCTTCGCCGGTGAGTTCGGCCGTGGCTGGATCAAGGCGATCCATGTGACGGCCACGGGTGGTGTCGGTGAGATCAGCACGTTCAAGGACAGCCCCACGGACAACGTCAATCAGGTGATGGACGTGGAGTTCGGTCCGGACGGTGCCCTGTACGTCCTGGACTACGGCAACGGCAAGTACTTCGAGCTCAACGACAACTCCAGGATACTGCGTTACGACTACGTCGGGGCGGGCGGCAATCACGCACCGGAGGCAGTCGCCGCGGGTGACCCGCTCCACGGACACGCGCCGCTGACGGTGAAGTTCTCCTCGGCGGGCTCGAAGGACCCGGACGGCGACCCGATCACCTATTCCTGGACCTTCGGCGACGGAGCGTCCTCGACCGAGGCCAACCCCTCACACACGTACAGCAGTAACGGCACCTACAAGGCCACACTCACCGTCCGAGACCCGGACGGTGCGACCGCAACCGACGACCTGAACATCGGCGTCGGCAACACCCCGCCGACGGTGACGGTCCCTCGGCCCTCGGAAGGACAGCTGGTCTCCTGGAACGACATCATCCCGTTCGACTTCACCGCCTCCGACGCCGAGGACGGAGCCGAGCCCGACTGCTCCCGGGCGGAGATGAACATGGGCGTCAGGCACGACACTCCGCCGAACAGTCATGTGCACCAGTTGGGCACGGAGGCCGGGTGCTCAGGCTGGATGGAGGTGAAGGACTCCAACGAGGGAGAAGCGGCCCGACTTTTCCCCGTCTTCGACGCCCGCTACACCGACAGCCAGGGCCTGGCGGGTGGCAAGCGTGTCACCACACAGCTGCGTGAGCGGCAGGCGGAACACTTCGACGACCAGTCGGGCATCAGCACCATCATCAAGCCGACCGCCAAGGGCGGTGCCACCGTCGGCGAGATCGACAACGGTGACTGGATCTCCTTCGAGCCGTACCGCCTGGAGAAGGTGAAGTCGTTCACCGCCCGGGTCTCCTCCGGTGGCGCCGGCGGCACGCTGCAGATCCGCGCGGGGGCGCCGACCGGGCCCGTTCTCGGGTCCGCTGCCGTCCCGGCCACCGGAGGCTGGGAGACCTTTACCACGGTGACGGGCACTGTCTCCAACGCCAAGGCCGAGACCACCACGCTCTATCTGACCTTCAGCGGAGGCTCGGGGAAGCTTTTCGATGTGGACTCGTTCAACTTCACTACCGCGGGCCCGGTTCAGGGCCTTGGCGGCAAGTGCTTGGACGTCGCGGGTGCATCGACTGCGGACGACACACAGATCCAGATGTACGACTGCAACAACTCTGCTGCGCAGACCTGGCAGCGCGACGGCCGGACGCTGAAGGCGTTGGGCAAGTGCCTCGACGTCGCAGGCGCGGGTACCGCGGACGGCACGAAGATCCAGCTCTACCGGTGCAACGGAACCGTCGCGCAGGAGTGGGTCCCGCAAACGGACGGCACACTCCGTAACCCAAATTCCGGAAAGTGCCTCGATGTCCAGGGCGCCAACACGGCTTCCGGAACGAAGGTGCAGTTGTGGACCTGTAACGGAACCGGCGCCCAGAAGTGGGCGGTGCTCGTATGACCAGGAAAGCACTGCTCGGCATCTCGGTCGTGGCGCTGACCGTGGGCGGTCTGGTGCAGGCTCCGGCCGCCTCGGCGGCCGACCGGGACTATCAGGTGCTGGTCTTCTCCAAGACCGTGGGATACCGGCACGACCCGGCCATCACCGCGGGCACCCAAACGATCAAGGACCTGGGTGCGGCAAACGATTTCTCCGTCACCGCCACCGAGGACGCGGAAGCGTTCACCCCCGGCAATCTGGCCCAGTACGAGGCAGTGGTCTTCCTCAATACCACGACCATCACGAACGACCCCGCCAGTCGTCTCTTCACCGACGACCAGCGGTCGGCCTTCGAGGGGTATATCAAGGAGGGCGGCGGGTACGTCGGTGTGCATGCCGCCGCCGACACGGAGTACGGCTGGAACTTCTACGGCGGCGTCGTCGGCGCCTACTTCAACTCCCACCCGGTCCAGCAGCAGGCGACGGTGAAGGTGGAGGACCGTGCGCATGCCGGCACGTCCCACCTGCCGCAGAGCTGGAGCCGGTGGGACGAGTGGTACAACTACCAGTCCAACCCGCGCTCCACCGCCCATGTGCTGGCCTCGCTGGAGGAGTCGAGCTATAGCGCGGGGAGCGGTGCGATGGGCGATCACCCGATCACCTGGTGCAAGCCGTACCAGGGCGGACGCTCCTGGTACACCGGCCTCGGCCACACCGAGGCGTCCTACGGCGACGAGGGCTTCCGAAAGATGCTGCTGGGCGGCATCCGCTACGCGGCCGGCGTCTCCAAGGCGGACTGTCGCCCCGAGATGGGCTACGCCCCGCTCTACAACGGGTCCACCGCCGGCTGGAAGCAGGCCGGCCCGGGAGGCTTCATCAACTACGACGCCACCCTGGCCTCGCACGGCGGCATGGGCCTGCTCTGGTACGACACCAAGGCGTACACCTCGTACTCGCTCAAACTGGACTGGAAGCTGACCGGGGACGCCAACTCCGGCGTCTTCCTCGGCTTTCCGCCCTCCGATGACCCGTGGTCGGCCGTCAACAAGGGATACGAGGTCCAGATCGACGCCACGGACGCCGCGGACAGGACCACTGGTTCGGTCTACGGCTTCAAGGGCGCGGACGTGGCCCCCCGGGACGCCGCGCTCAACCCACCGGGGGAGTGGAACACCTACGAACTGCTCGTCCAGGGCGACCGGCTGGAGGTCTTCCTCAACGGCGTCAAGATCAACGAGTTCACCGACACCGACCCGGCCCGTTCCCTGGCCGGCCACATCGGCATCCAAAACCACGGGACCGGAGATGAGGCGTCCTTCCGCAACATCCGGATCAAGGACCTGAGCGCGACGACTGCTGTCCAGGCCGAGTCCTACTCAGAGGCCAGTGGCGTGAGTTCATTCTCCAAGGCGGGGGCGAACAGTGGTCAGACCCTGGGCTACATCGACCCGGGCGACTGGGCCCGCTACGACGGGATCGCGCTGACTGGCGCCACTGGCTTCAAGGCCAGGGTCGTCTCCGGCGGTCCGGGCGGCACCCTCCAGGTGCGGACGGGATCACCGACCGGTCCGATCCTGGGTTCGGTCGCTGTGCCGAACACTGGTGGCTGGTCGACCTACCAGGACGTCTCGACCACACTGTCCAACGTCCCGGCGGGCACCGGGAACGTCTACTTGACCTTCTCGGGAAGTGGGAGCGGTCTGTTCGACGTTGACGACTTCACCTTCACCCGAGGCAGCGGATCCGGCCCGATCAAGAGCCTGGGCGGGCTGTGCCTGGATGTCAAGGGAGCCTCAACGGCGGATGGCACCCAGGCCCAGGTGTATACGTGCAACGGCACCGCGGCACAGTCCTGGACCAGATCGGGGCAGACGCTGCGGGCCCTCGGCAAGTGTCTTGACGTCAATGGTGCGGCGACGTTGGACGGGACGAAAGTACAGCTGTGGACGTGCAACGGGACCGCCGCCCAGAACTGGGAGCCGCGAGCAGACGGTTCGCTGGTGAACCCGAAGTCCGGCAAGTGCCTTGATGTCGAGGGCGGTCATGCCGTTTCGGACACGAAGGTGCAGCTGCGGACGTGCAACGGTACCGCCGCGCAGACGTGGGACCAGAGCACCTGACGGGCCGATGACGCCGGACGGTTCCGGTCCCGCCACCCGGTGGGACCGGAACCGTCCGGCCTTTCGCGAGGCGGGTGAGCGGACCGATCGGGGCTTTCGGTGTCATCCGCTCGCGACCGAGCGGTCCACCGCGCTGGGGTTGAGTACATGCTCGATGGCCATGACTGACGCGCCTATGACACCGGCTCGGTCACCGAGCCGACGGACTCGGATGCTCAAGTGCTGGGTGGCCAGCGGGAGGGAGCGACTGTAGATGAGTTCGCGGACGCCGGCCAGCAGGTGCTCACCAGCGTCGGACAGATCACCGCCGATGACAATCGAGCTGGGGTTGAAGAAGTTGACCAGCGACGCCAGGACGTCGCCGATGTCCCGGCCAGCCTGACGGATCATCCGGATCGCTGCAGGGCTTCCGGTACGGACAAGAGCGACCACGCCCCGGCTGTCGACTGCATCCTCGCCGAGATCGCGCAACTGCTCGGCGATTGCAGCGCCGCCGGCGACGGCTTCCAGGCAGCCGGTGTTGCCGCAGCGACAGACACGGGCGGCGGCAGCGGCGACCTGAATATGGCCGATGTCCCCGGCTGCACCCTGGGCGCCGCGGTGGAGACGGTGCTCGGTGATGATGCCGCAGCCGATGCCGGTGCCGATCTTCACGAAGAGCAGGTGTTCGACCTCGGGGCTGACCGCCCAGTGCTCACCGAGCGACATGATGTTGACGTCGTTGTCGACGAGGACGGGGGCGCCGAGTTTGGGTTCGAGCCAGCCCGGCACATCGAAGCCGTCCCAGCCGGGCATGATCGGCGGGTTCACCGGCAGCCCCGTGGTGTGCTCGACAGGGCCGGGAAGGCCGACACCGACTCCACACACGTCGGCAAGCGTGTGTCCGGCCTCGGCCAGCAGACTCCCGAACTCCTCGACCAGCCAATCCAGGACGTGTTCCGGCCCCTGCGTAATCGCGATGTCCTGGCTGCGCTCGGCCAGCACCTGCGTGGTCAGGTCGGTCACGGCGATGCGTGAGTGCGTGGCACCGAGGTCGGCGGCGAGGACGACCCTCGCCCCAGCGTTGAAGGTGAACGCAACAGCAGGCCTTCCCCCGGAGGAGATCGCGTCGCCCGCCGGGATGATCCACCGTTGGTCCAGGAGGGCATCGAGCCGCTGGGACACCGTGGACCTGGCGAGACCGGTGAGCTGCATCAACTCGGTGCGGGTTCGGGGCTCGCCGCTGCGCAGGATCGCCAGAAGGTCGCCCGCGCCTGCCACTTCGATGGTCAACTCCCCGTCCCCTTGTCCTCGTACACGCTGGCCGATGGAGCGAAGCATAGCCAGCGCGGACTTTACTTGACCTGCGACGTAAGTCCCCCGTGGCATTCCTATCATGCTGAACATGCGACGAGAATCATCGGAACTGCCTTCATCGCCCAAAGCCATGCACGGGCATCCTGACATGCCGGGGCACGGCTCGCGGCCGTAGCGGATGCGCATGAGGAGAGAGCGATCCATGCAGGCCGGCTCTTCGGCGCAGAGAGGGCGCTGGGATCGGCCCGAGGAGCATCGAAGCCGGTCGCTTCGATGGGGGTGCGCATCTGCAGGCCCAGCCACCTGCGCGCTCCTTTCGCACTCACGGCACTGGATCTAGACTGGCCGTGATCTGCGAGAAGCTACTGGCGACAGACGCGCCGACGGCCGCCGCGATGGCAGAATGCGCTCGTGGCGCCCAACTGATCGCTGCCGTGCCGTTGGTGTACCGCTTCTACGCGATGTTCGCGAGGCCAGGGCCCGGCTGGCCGACCTGGGCCGGATCAGCCTGATCCAGGACAGCTGCCTGCTGGACTGGCTACTCAAGTCGACCGACGACAACTGGCGGGTGGATTCCGCGAAGGGCGGGCCCTGCCGGACGATCGGCGACATCGGACCACATGGTTCGATCTGGTCGAGTTCGTGACGGGCGAGCGGATCGCGAAGGTCTGCGCGCAGACCTCCGTAGTCGTGGCCGGCCGGGTGAGCAGCGGACCAGTACTCGCGGAGGATCTCGGCACGATCGAGTTCGCCATCGCCTCCGGCGCCCTCGGCTCGGTCGCCGTCAGCCAGATCGCCGCTGTCCGCAAGAACCGGCTCTTCCTCGAGGTCTCCGCCGCCGCTGGCAGCTTCGCCTTCGATCAAGAGAGCCCGGAACGACTCTGAATCGGAGAGCGCGAGCGCTCCCAGGCCCTGGTCCGTGACCCAATACGCTGTCCGAGGCGGCAAAGCGGTACTCGCCTCTTCCGGCTGGACACGCCCAGGGCTTCCAGGACTGCTTCAACGCCCTTATCGCCGACACGCACGCCGCGATCAGAGGCGAGCACCGGGAAAGGCTGCCCGTGTCCGAGGACGGAGCACGCGCCGCCCATCTGACCGACGCCGTTCTCCGGTCGGCGCGGGAGGGTGGCTGGGTTGCCTGCTGAGGTTTGCGACATGCACCCAGAGGCACCGCCGGGGCGGGCAGCGTCCGGGGTGCTCGTGGCTCGACGGTCAGGTCACGCGGCTATGTGTAGTCGCGATCCCGGGCCGCACGAAAGCCCTTATTGGTCCAGACCTGTTGATACTGCCAGGTAACTGGTCTAAACCACTTGACCGCGCTTCACGGGCCGAGGATGGTGAGACCGACTCGCTTGGAGTTCTGACGTCATGCTTCTTCGCCACCCCACATTCCGGCGACGCGGGGCACACCGAAACGGGTGTAACCGAGCCCCGCCTGCCTCCCTGGAGTCGAGATGAAACCAACGCGTACCGCCATGCGTTCTGCCACAGGACTGGTGGTCCTGGCCCTCCTCGTCACCCCTCTCCTTGTGCTGCGGAGCGCGCCCAGCGCCTCAGCCGCGACGAACAGCGCACCACCCGGCGTCGTACCGGCCATCCAGGAGTGGAACGGCGGAACCGGCCGTCTCGTCCTCACCTCGTCAAGCCGCATCGTCGTCCCTGCTGATGCCCCGGCAGGCGTCAGTAGACTCGCGACTCAAGTAGCCGCGGAATTATCGGAGTTGACCTCGCTAAGACTGAGTACCTCCACGGGCCGCCCAGCAGTCGGCGACATCGCACTGCGCGTCAACCCGAGTGCTGACTTCGGCGGTGCGAAACCCGCGCTCCGCCCCGAGTCGTACCGCCTGAGCGTTACTGAGGGCTTGGTCCACATCGACGGCGGCGGCGAGAAGGGGCTCTACTACGGCACCCGCACCCTGCTGCAGGCTGTCCTCGGCTCACCCGACCGCGCCAGCCTGCCCATCGGCACCGCGGTGGACTACCCGAACTACGCCGTGCGGGGCTTCATGCTGGACGTGGGACGACGCTACTTCACTCCCGAGTTCATCAAGTCCTATCTGCACTGGATGGGTTGGCTGAAGCTCAACACCCTGCAGCTGCACCTCAACGACAACGAACTCAGCGCGCCGAACGGCGACTGGTCCCAAGCCATCTCCGCATTCCGACTCAAGAGCACCGATCCGAAGTTCGCCGGCCTGGGAGCAGAGGACGGCTACACCCGTGAGGACTGGAACTCCTTCGAAGACACCGCAGCGGCCCACGGCGTCACCATCATCCCGGAGATCGACTCACCGGCACACTCGCGGGCCTTCATCAAGCTCAAGCCCGAGCTGGGGCTCAACAACGGCAACTCCGATCATCTGGATCTGAGCAAGCCGGAGACAACCTCCTTCATGAAGAGTGTGTTCGCCGAGTTCGTTCCATGGTTCCGCGGGCCCGCCGTCCATATCGGCATCGACGAGTACCCGACGGAGCTGGCCGACCAGTTCAAGGCCTACGTCAACACCATGGCGCCGTACGTGCGGTCGCTCGGCAAACAAGTCCACGCCTGGGGAAGCTTCTCCGCCATGTCGGGGAGCGGAGCGGGATACGACAAGGGCATGGTCATCAACAGTTGGAACAACCACTGGTACTCGCCGAGAGCGGCGACAGCCGACGGCTACAAGGTCATCAACTCCAACGACAACCTGCTGTATGTCGTCCCCTTTGCAAGCTATTACCACGGCCAGGGGCTGAATGGTGAGGACATCTTCAAGAGCTGGGAGCCGCACATCTTCGGCGGCGGTCAGGAACTCGCTGTACAGGATCCCCAGCTCCTCGGAGCGATGCCCGCGGTGTGGAACGACTTGGTCCGCGCCAACTACACCGAACTCCAGGTCCACGGACTGGTCAACAAGAGCTTCGACGCCCTCGCCCAGAAAATGTGGTCCGGCGGCGCGGCAGGTACCGACTACGCCGCCTTCCAGAACCGGGTCGCCTCAGTCGGCAAAGGCCCCGGCACCAGCTACCTCGGTCCTCGCCAGACCCCCGGCGACCTGGCCTACCGCCGCCCTGTGGTCGCGTCATCGACCGAGACCCAGGCGTTCCCCGCATCCCACGCCGTCGACGGTGACGCCTCCACGCGGTGGTCCAGTCGGTACACCGACAACCAGTGGCTCAGCGTGGATCTCGGTAGCGCACAGCGCGTCAGTTCCGCCCGTCTGACCTGGGAGGTCGCCTACGGGAAGGACTACGACATCCAGGTCTCCGAAGACGGCGCCAACTGGCAGGCCGTGGCTGAGCGACGAGGCCGCACCACTGCCGGGACCGACACGGTGACCTTCTCCGCGACCACCGCTCGCTACGTCCGGATGCAAGGCATCACTCGCGGAACGATTTACGGCTACTCGCTCTACTCCTTCGAGGTTTTCGCCTGACAGGCGGAGTCTAGGCGTCATCACCAAACCATCAGGGCGGCTGTGGTGCGGCCGCCCTGATGTCGAGGGTCTGTGTAGCGGTAGTTCGTTAAATCCGGCAGTAGAGGTCAATGCCGTGTCCGGTGGTGACCGCGTCGATTAGGGCCTGGAGCTCGGCGGGTGGGTCCTTGTCCGTCCAGGCTCGCCACCAGTGGTTGAGGGTGATGGCGGGGGTGAGCCAGGAGCGGATGGCTCGTAAGGCCCTGGGCCAGCAAGGCTGTTGGGGCTGGTGGGACGGAGCCGGTCCCCCTCTCTGGCCCCTCGTCATGGCAGGGGTCCGGCGCGGTGGCATCCAGGGGTCCGGGTGGGGTGAACCACTGGTCCCAGCAGAAGGAGAAGGCGCAGTTGACCAGGGTCTGGTGGCGGCGGATGGCGCGGTCGGAGCGGACTTGGAAGTCGGACCAGCCGAGTTCATCCTTGATCTGCTTGTAGCTCTGCTCGATCCACGGCCGGAGGCCGTAGAGGTGCACGATCTCGGCGAGGTCGGCGGGCGGGTGCGGGCTGGTGGCGGCGTGGGATGCGTCCGGGTGGGGCAGGTTGGTGGCCAGGTACCAGGTGGCCACGACCAGCCGGCAGGGTGAGTCGGGGCCGTAGCCGCCCAGGCGGGCATCGGCGGCCCACCAGGTCTGACCGTGCCCGTCCGGAAGTGCCGCTCCACGGGCGTCCATTCGCTGGGACGCTGGGCATCGTGCCAGGTCAGGGCGCGGGTCGCTTCGATGAGGGTGTGCGGCTGGTCGGCCCGAGCCCAGGTGCCGCGGTGCGGCTTGAGCGCGACCACGTAGGCCAGGCCGGCCTCGCCGCAGTGCGAGGTTTCAGTCGTCGCTGACGGAGTAAGCGCAGTCGGCGACCACCGCCCGGCAGCCGAAGCCCGCCTCCTTGCCTCGGGCCGCGAGGGCAGCGGCCAGCTGCGGTTTCGTGCGGAAGGCCGGGTCGGAGCGGCCGCGGGCGAAGTGGTGGACGGTGGTGTAAGGAGTGGCGTGCAGCGGGTAGTACACGCGGCCGTCGGTCCACACCGTGGTCACGGTGACGATGCCGTTGTCCGTCTTGCCCAACCGGCCCAGCCACTGCCGGCCCACATGCGCGGTCGCGGTGCCGTCCTTGCGGTCTCCGGAATCGTCGATCACGATGACCCCGCCGTCGTGCGGAGCCGTCGCCAGCTCCTCGCGCAGCAGCTCAAGCCGCCGGTCGTTGACCAGTTCTTCCTCCCAGGGAGACTCAGACAGGAAGAACTGCAGCCGCTGCACGCCCGGCATCCCCGCACCGGCCACCGGCTCCGCCCCCGCCATGCAGGTGATCGTCTTGTTCCGCTCCCGCGGCGCCAGCAGCCCGGTCAGGTACTCGCGAAACCCTCGCCGCTGGGCCAGACTGAAGAAGAGGTCGTCGAACCGGGCCGCGTAGTCCTCCACCGGCCCCGGCGCAGGCGGACACGGACGGCGAGCAGTCATCTTCAGCCCCCAGCCAGGCAGTTGACTCCTACCACCGGCCTACGGCCAACCCGACCTGCCGTCAACCCATACCACCACCGGATTTAACGAACTACCGGTAATTGGGATACGCGACTCGATCGCTGTGTACGACAACGTCGGCGAGGTCGTCTGCGGGATCGATGTGTGACGACGAGCTGGCGGAGGTGACCGCGCCCCAGATCTGGGCCGGAGTGGACATCGGCAAGGAATTCCACCACTGCGTGGTGGTCGACGAGCGCGGCGAACGCCTCCTTTCACGCCGAGTCTTCAACGACGAACCGGCCTTGCTGGAGCTGATCGCAGACGTACTCGCGCTCTCCAGCCACGACCAGCCGATGGTCTACATCACCGGCTTGGCCGTGCACCAGGCGTCGGCCGCCTACCGCGGCCAGGGCTAAGCGGTTTTGGTGAAGTTCGCTGCTGATCCTTGGATGTGGGTCGGTTGGCGGGTCAACGCCTAGTAGGACTCCGTTAGGTTGCTCTGGCTCTTGGGTTTGGGCTGGTGGTGGATGTTCTGGGCAGGGGGCGGTGGCAGGTGGTGCAGGTGCCGGTCCAGCAGTTCAGCAGGTCCTGGATGGTGTCGAGGATCTGGTAGAGGGTGAGTCCGGTGTATCGGCTTTTGGGGCCAGGCGCTGTTTGGTGAGGAAGGCGTGGGCGGCGGTGACCAGGGTGACGTGGTGATGCCAGCCGGTCCAGGAACGTCCTTCGAAGTGGTCCAGGCCGAGGCCGTGCTTGAGTTCGCGGTAGTCGTGCTCGATGCGCCAGCGGATCTTCGCCAGTCGGACCAGTTCGGCGAGGGAGAGCGTGTCGGGCAGGTTGGACAGCCAGTAGCCGGTGGGCGCCTCGGCGCCGGCGGGCCATTCGACCAGCAGCGTCACGTCGGGCAGGACGCCGTCCCAGCAGTTTTCGTCTGTGGCGGCCTGGGCGAGGCGGCGGGACTTGACCCCGGCCGGCCGCACCCGCAGGGACAGGAAATGCGAACGCATCGGCCCGCGGGAGCCTTCCCGCCAGCTCACCTCGGTGAAGGCCTGCCGCCCCTGGTCCGCCGCGAGCGCGGCCACCGGGGACGGCTTGTCGCGATAGCGGGGCTGAGGCTTGCGGCCGTTGCCGGACCAGGGCGGGGCAGTGGGCACCGCATCGTGCGAGTGGGCGGTCACGTCCGAGCGGATCGCCACCACGTAGCCGATGCTCCGGCGTTGCAGCCCGTCGCGGAAGTCGGCGTTCTGCCCGTAGCCGGCGTCGGCCACCACCACCGGCGGGATGAGACCCCAACCGGCCAGCTCGTCCAGGACGTCCAGGGCCAGGCGCCACTTCTCCCGGTGCCCGACCTCATCAGGCACCTGGCAGCGACGTCGGCGTTCGGCGTCGCTGTCCCACTCCCTGGGCAGGAACAGCCGCCACTGAAGCGGGACGGAGGCGGCATCAGTAACCGCGTGCACGCTGACCGCCACCTGACAGTTCGCCTGCTTGCCCATGGCACCGCAGTACTGGGGAGCAACCGCCACCGACATCTTCCCGTCCTTGGGGAACGACACATCGTCGACCGCCCAGGCATCCGAGCCGATCTGCGGCACCATCCGCTTGGCGATCCGCCGCCGCACCGGCACCGGATCCCACGTCGACTGGTTCACGAACTGCTGCAGGTTCTGCTCGTTGCCGTCCGGCAGCCGCTCCGCCATGGCCTGGACGGACTTGCGGCGGCCGTCCAGCATCAGCCCCCGCAGATAGCAGTCGCCCTTGGCCCGCTGGTCCTTGCGCGGCACCGATGCGAACACATCAGCGACGAATAACCCCAACTTCGCCCGAGCACGGTTCACTTCATGTGCGTCCACACCCCCAACATGCCCCCAAACAGCACCGCGAGACAGACGTAACGGAGTCCTACTAGTCCATGGCGCTCCCGATCGCTTCGAGACTGGGTTGCGGGTGGCGGGTAGAACAGCTCCACCACGATCCCTCGTGCCTTCGCTCAAGCCCCGCCGGTGTTTGAGGAGCGGGGGCTTGGGCGGACTGGGTTACGGGGAGGGGAGACGTCAGCGTGCCGTTCGGCGCGCCGTGTTCTCTCGCCACTCCCGGCCGATCGATCGCATCAGGGCCGGGTACACCCCCAGGTACCGGAAAGGTTTGATGCCGAGCATGTACAGGGAGCCGAGGCGGCCGTTGGGCTTGACCAGCACGGCCATCTGGCCGCGGTAGCCGCCGTTCCCGTCGGAGACCCAGCCGATGTGCATCAGCCCGTGCATGGTCTTGTTGGCGTACTCGGCGGCCCACTCGTCGTGTGTCTGGAAGACTGATGTGAAGGGTGCCGCGCTGAGGTCGGGCCCCCGCGGCCCCTCGCGCAGGTCGTCCGGCAGCCGGTCGCGCAGCGTCGCCACCCGGCCGCCGACGCCCGAGTCCGGCTTGTCCCAGCCGAGCAGCGCGCCGAGCTTCCAGCGCACCGCAAAAAGGAAGCGGCCCACGGGGTTGCCGCCGTCCGGACCGTCCTTGCCGTCCGCCATCTGCTGGATCAGGTGGTGCAGGTCGTCCGGGCCGCCCGGCGTCGGCAGCGCCCACAGATCCTCGAGCCGGAAGTCGCCGGCGATCTCGTGGATCCGCCAGGGGCGGGACATGTGGTCGGTTGAGGGAAGGCGCAGATCGCTCATGGCAAACCCCTGTCTATACGGTGACGTATAGATCGAGCATAGACCCATCCATACGGCTCCGTATACTTGGCCGGGGTATGTGAGGGGAGACACGGCATGGGCGCGATCCGTACGCCGCGGGAGAAGTGGATCGAGGAGGGGCTGCGGGCGCTCGCCGCCGGCGGCCCCGAGGCTGTCCGGGTTGAGGTCCTCGCCCAGGCGCTCGGCGTCAGCAAGGGCGGTTTCTACGGCTACTTCCGCAACCGCGCCGCCCTGCTGGAAGAGATGCTCGGCACCTGGGAGCGCGGGGTCACCGAGGATGTCATCGAGCGGATCGAGAACGACGGGGGCGACGCCCGCGACCGGCTCGGGCGTCTCTTCGACTTCGTGGGGTCGGGCGAGACGCCCGTGACCAGCGCCGGGGTCGAGCTCGCGATCCGCGACTGGGCCCGGCGCGACGAAGGCGTCGCGCGTTGCCTCCGCCGGGCCGACAACCGGCGCATGGACTATCTGCGCGAGCTCTACGGGGCCTTCTGTCCCGACGAGGGCGATGTCGAGGCCCGCTGCCTGATCACCTTCTCACTGCGCATCGGCGACCACCTCATTGCAGCCGACAACGGCCCGCGCAGCCGCACGGAAGTCCTCGCCGCGGTCAGGAACCGGTTGTTGGGCTAAGCGGCTCGGTGAAGTCCGCTGCTGTCCTCGGATACGGGTTCGTTGGCGGGTCAGTGCCCGGTCTACTGCGGTACCGATCGCTTCGATGCTGGTGTGGGCGCGGTCGGGATAGTCCTCGTACTTGGCCGAGCGCCAGACGTACTCGATGTCGTTGAGCTCGGGGCTGCGGGGAGGCAGGTAGAACAGCTCCACCCCGATCTTCGCCAGTTGCTCGCGGCGGCCCTTGAACACTTTGTCGATGTGCGCGGAGGCGTTGTCCAGTACCACTGTGCACGGCCGGGGCCGCCGCCAAACGGGCAGTCGGGCGCCGACACCGTCCGCGGCCAGGGACAAGGCGCCGGCTCCGCCGGGCAGGCCGGCCAGGCGTGAGCAGACGAACTCCAGCAGCACGGCCGCGTTGATCTTGCCGGGGGGTGTGCTCCCACAGCAGTTCAGGATCGGCGCCCACGACCAGCGCACCGAGCGCACGTTGACCCGCCGGTCGCGGGTGTCCTCGCGCGCCACCACTGCGCGCTGCCCTATACGTGACCAGGTGTAGCCGGTGGGCATGGTGGGCGCGAAGCCGGACTCGTCGAGGAAGATCACATCGCGCGTGCCCACGTCGGCCTCCATTCGTAAATCCGCAAGTCCTCCAGCTGGTCCCGGGCGGCCTGCTGAAGGACGGGGTCGGCCTTGTGCCGGAGGCTGTCGCGGGTGCGTTTCCGCCGAAATCCCTCGCGGTGCAGCAGCTCGGTCAGCCACGCCGCCGATACACGCACGCACGTCTCGCTCCGTGGCCAGCCAGTCGCACAGCTCGGGGGCTGTCCAGGTCACCCCTGCCTCGGCCGAGGCATCCAGTAACACGCCCAGCGCCTGCAGATCGTCGTCGGTGATCTGGGCGGGCCGTCCTGGACGCGGGGCATCGGCCAGGGCGTCGAACCCGCCGCAAGTGAAACGGTGCACCGCATCGCGGACCGTGACCGGGTTGCATTCCAGCAGGTCGGCGACCTGTGACACGGTCAAGCCCCGGCCCAGCAGCCGGATGCACTCCAACCGTCGCCGCTCGTTACGTGACAGGTCACGCCCGGCCAGCCGTCGGCGCACCTCGGCCTGCTGCTCGGACGTCAACTCCACTGTCAGGATCTTCGGCATCATCACCACTTCCCGCCAAGGCTCCTACCCCAACAGGGAGTTGACTTCACCGAGACCGCTTAGGACTTGTCCGGCCGATCATGTGACTACTCCGTTGTCGTGTCGTTGATGTGGGCATGGGGCGGGGTGATCTGACGGATTCTGAGTGGGAACGGCTGCGGCCGTTCCTGCCGGTGAGTAACAGGCGTTGTGGCAGGTGGCGGGATCACCGGCAGGTGATCGACGGGATTTTGCACCGGGTGCGGACCGGCGTTCAATGGCGTGACCTGCCCGAACGATTCGGCCCGTGGAAGACGGTCTATGAACGCCACCGCCTGTGGTCGGCCGACGGAACCTGGGAACGACTGCTCCAGCAGGTCCAGGCCGCAGCCGACGCGGCAGGCGACATCGACTGGGACGTCTCGGTCGACTCCACCATCGTGCGGGCCCATCAGCACGCGGCCGGCGCCCGAACCCAACCACCGCCGACGCCCGCCTCAAAGGGGGACGCAGCGGCAGAACACCAGGACGAGACGCCGTGGCAGAGCCTCGTCGCCCGCCTGGTGGAGGTGGTGCAGGAGGTGAGGGCCTGGGCCGCTCGCGCGGCGGGTTCACCACCAAGCTCCACCTGAGCGCGGACGGCCGCTGCCGCCCGCTGTCCCTGATCGTCACCCCCGGACAGCGGGCGGACTGCACCCAGTTCAAGCCCGTGCTGGAGAAAATCCGCGTCCCGCGGACCGGGCCGGGCAGGCCGCGCAAGAAGCCTGACAGCCTCGCGGCCGACAAGGCCTACAGCAACGGCCCCTGCCGGGACTACCTGCGACAACGGGGCATCCGGCACACCATCCCCGAGAAAACCGACAGCCAGGCCACCCGTCTACGCAAAGGCTCACGCGGCGGGCGGCCACCAAGCTTCGACGAAGAGCGGTACAAGAAGCGCAACACCGTCGAACGGGCCATCAACAGGCTCAAGCACGCCAGAGCCGTGGCCACCCGCTATGACAAGCGCGGCTACGTCTTCCTCGGAACCGCGACCGCCGCAGCCCTCGTCATCTGGCTCCGCGCATGATCGGCCGGACAAGTCCTAGACGGCTGCCCCGGGCCCATCCATCCCGTACGAGACGAGACGGAGAACCCAAGTATGTCCTCCCTCCTGCGCGTTCAAGGCCGGATCGGCCAGCGCACCCTCTTACTGACGACCGCCGCGGTGCCGCTGACCGGCTGGGCGGTCCACGCGGTCGCGCTGCACAAGCAGCTCGCCGCGACCCGCCGCGACCCGCTGACCGGCCTGTTGCGCCGCGACGCCTACACCGCCCGCGCCCGCCGGCTCCTGGCCCGCCACGGCGACGACACGGCTCTGGTCATGATCGACGCCGACCACTTCAAGGCCGTGAACGACACGATGGGACACCCGGCCGGCGACGCTGTCCTCGCGGCGTTCGGGGCCCGGCTCACCGCCTGGGCGGGCCCGCGCGCATCCGTCGGCCGCCTCGGGGGCGATGAGTTCGCGGTCGTCCTGGAACTGCCCGCACCTCGCCTGGAGCAGCGCCTCGCACAGCTGGTCCGCATGCTGCGCACGCCGGTCGTCCTGGACGACGGCCGCACCGTCGACGTCGCCGCCTCGGTCGGTGCCGCGACGCCGGACATCGTCGGCTCCAGCGACCTGGCCGTGTTGCAGCGGGCCGCCGACGCGGCCCTGTACGACGGCAAGCACACCGGCCACGCCGTCATCGCCGCCACGGCGCACACCACGGTTGCGTCGGTCAACGGCCGCCGGGCCGGGCGTCCGGGCACCAGCCTGCGAGGGCGAGCCGCATGAGCACCGCTGCTCTGCCCGAGGGCGACTGGATCCGCGGCATCAGCGTCAGGCAGCCGTACGCGGCCTGCATCCTCGCCGGTGCCAAGACGGTGGAGAACCGGACCGCCCGGTGGCGGACCGGCTGGGTGCTGCTGCACACGAGCAAGACCATCGACCAGCCCGCCCTGCGCATCCCGCTGATCGGCCGCACGATCCGCGGCCGCCAGCTGGTCACGGGCGCGGTGGTCGGCATCGCCCGGATCACCGGCTGCCACCAGGACCACGACGGAGCACCGCTCTGCTCGCAGTGGGCGCACCCGGGAGCCTGGCAGCTGGCGCTTGCCGACGTTCAGGAGCTGCCCCTGCCCGGCCCGGCGCGCGGGCAGGTCGTGCCGTGGAAGCCGTCGCCGGACCTGCTGGACCGCGTGTTCCAGCAGCTGCCCGCCTTCCGGCCGTGACACGCCGCTCCAGCAAGACGCCGCTGTTCGAGCCGGGTCTGATCCCGGCTCCCCCCGTCATCTCCAGTATCCGCAATACCGGCTGCGGCACACACGCCAGCGCCAGCGCAACATCGCTCAGCCCGGCCCGCCGGGAAGCCCTGACCAGCACGTTCAGCCCGGCCGAATCGCCGAGCTGGGCAAGCGGGGTGCTTCTTCGGCATGGGCTGGCTGGAGTTGCGGGAACAAGTGTCCGGCATGGGCCAAGGTGTGAATTCTTCCGAACCAGACATCGAGTCGGCGGCCACGGGGCGTCTGCTCGATCTCGTGCGCTCCCTCGTCACCACACACGTGTCGTGGAAGCCGCTCTTCATCGGCGCGGTCATCACGGGCGACGACCGCATGCGCCTCTACTTCCGTTCACCGGAACGGGACCGCACCTACGGCGTGGATGTGCTGATCAGTCATACGGGTCCTGGCCTGATCGGCTCCCTGGTTTCCCCAGCGTTCTTGGCGAACGAGTATCTGCACCAGCCTTCCGACGACCCACACTGCGACGTGATCGTGGATCTCACCGATTACTGATCTGGTTTGTCGAGCCGCTGCCATGGCACGTGGTGCCGGTTCCTTTCTTGACGGTCCGCCGACTCCGTCGGCGGACCGTCAAGAAAGATCGAGGCTAGGCCCGCGTTCCGCATCTCGAAGGCCAGACAACAACCGGATCAGCACCGGGCGGCGGCCCGGCGCTGAGCGGCGCGTCTTCAACTCGAACACGTGCGTCACCCGCAACAGGATCGCGAGCGGGTCGACTCGATTTCGGTAGCCGCGGGTGCGGCGACGGTCGTCAGAGTTTCGTGCGGTGCGCGGTTGTCCAGTGCTGGCGGCTACGCATCGCTGCCTGGAGACGCCGGTTCAGCGCCGGATCACCGTCGAACGGGTCCACCCCCGCACCCACCACCACGGTCCTGGCAGCCATGTGCTGTGCCACTGACGGCGTGGTCAGTCGCTGCTCCAGCTCGGTCAGTTCATCGCGGCTGAGGTAGACCCCCGGCGAGATTTCCAACCTCATCCGGTCGTCGGGGGACTGGTGCGCCGCCATCCACCAGCGCAGGCCGTCCTCCCGGCCCAACCGGGCGTAGTTCGCTGGGCCCGCCACCATCTCCCAGTAAGTGGGCTGGAACTCGGGTGGCACCAGCGACGACATCGCGTCGTTCAGCTCCGGCTTGTGTTTCCAGACGAACAGCAACTCCGTGTACGGCCGGTAGCCCACGCCTATTCCAGCCAACGCCGGATCCTCTCATCGCTGTCCACTGATAGAGACGCCAACGTATCGCGACGCGTCAAAAGGTCAATCCCAGCGCCCTGGGGCGTGTCCCAGCTAACTTCGCTGCCCTATCGAACGCGTCGGCGGTGTCGCAGATCGGGAACTGCAGGCGTGACTTCTGCACCTGCTCGTCGGTCATCCCGTGGGCGCTGCGAGCCACCTGAGCTTTCATAGGCGTGCTCGTCCACGTCTTGATCAAATAAGCGGAGATTGCTCCTGAACTGCAACGATGGGACTGTCTAGGGTCCTGTTGGCTGCACGGAAAGAAGCACTCTCCAGGTGAGCAAGCGTATCGGGTTGTACCCGCGCGTCCGCGTCGAGGGCACCGGGCTCCGAACCACCCCAACGCACCTGACGAGAAAAGCCGATGACCACACCCACCACCGACCAGCCCGTCATCCCGGACTGGCTCGCCGCCGCCGAAGCCGCCCACCAGGAGCAGAAGATCGGCATCGTCGCCCAGGTCCTGCAGCGTGTCCAGCGCCACGCCGAACTGATCAACGCCCGCCTCGCCGACTTCGGCATCGAGCCGATCGAGGCCGCCGGCCTCGACGACCGCGGCAACCTGCGGCTCGCCCGGCTGACCCAGCCAGAGTTCGAGCCGTACACCTACTACGAGGTGCGCGCGGCCTGGAGCCAGGACGAACCTCTCGCCAGACCACTGCGGCCTGCTCAGCTTCGCCGGAGCCGTCGTTCCGCCCAGGGCCACCAAGCCTGGCGGGAAAGACCGAATGCCGGCGGTGAACGGCGTCGGTGAGCCGTGTGCGGGAAAACCGCATGCACGGTTCGAAGTGGCGGGAGCAGGAGAAGGAATGACCTGGCCAAGGTCACCAGCGGTGGCACAGCCGACCGGGAAACCGGAGGAAGAAAAGGCCCTGGGCCCTAACGTCAGACACCATCACCTCGCCTGCTCCCGCCCCGACTCGTAGAAGGCTCACACCTGATTCATGACACTCCCCCGCCGCGGTCGAGTCGCTCGTGTATCGCGCGGCGGGCGCGGTCGTAGGCGTCCGGCTGGCCGAGGAGTCTGCGGGCGTAGTTGGCCTGCAGTGCCGCGCCGTGGAATTCGAAGATGAGTTGCTCGACGTCGGTGTCGGAGGCGAGTTCACCGAGGCGGCAGGCGAGGCGGATCTGCTTGCGCAGGGTCTCGTATCCGCTGGCCGCCGCATTGGTGATCGCGTCACGGACGGGCCCCACGCGGCCGTCGAACTCGTTCGCGGTGGCGAAGAAGAAGCAGCCGCCTTCGAAGGTCTCGAGGTAATCGATCCAGGCTTCGAGCAGGGCGCGCAGGCGGGGCAGCCCGTCGTCCGCGTGCTCGGTCTTGCGCAGCACGCGTTGGGCGAAGTCCTGCGTCGCGGCGGCGACGACCTCCAGCTGCAGTTCCTGCTTGGTACCGAACAGGCCCTGCACTCCGCTTTTACTCATGCCCAGCGCGCTCGCCAGCCCGCCCAGCGAGATTCCTTCCAGACCCTCGACCGACGCCAGGTGCATCGCGCGCTCCAGGACGGCGCGGCGGCGCTCGTCTCCAGGGCGGTAGGTAGACATGCTTCCATCCTAAAGCAGAATACGAACGTCCGCATTGTCATATACGGTCGTACGTATTAGGGTCACTGCAACCAGTCCTCGCCCGCCAGGAGATTCGTGTGAAGATCGCTGTCTACGGAGCAAACGGATACACCGGAAAGCTCATGATCGAAGAGCTGCGCCGCAGAGGCTTCGACATGGTGCTCTCCGGCCGCAACGCCACGCGGCTGCGTGCCGCCGCCGACGGGGCGGGCGCCGGCGACGCCGAGCTGCGTATCGCCGACGCCGACGACGAGCCGGCGCTGGCCGAGGCGTTTCACGGCTGCGACGCGGTCATCAACTGCGCCGGACCCTTCATCTCGGCGGGCGAGCCGGTGGTACGCGCGGCCATCGCCGCCGGCTGCCACTACGTCGACACATCAGCCGAACAGCTCTTCCTGCAGCGCGTCTTCGACACCTACGCCGAGGACGCCGAGCGCGCCGGAGTGAGCGTCATCCCGGCAATGGGCTACGACATCCTCCTCGGCGACATGATCGCGCACCTCACCGGTCAGCGCACCGGACCGGTAGAGGAGCTCACCGTCGCCTACCGCGTGGGCGAGTTCGACATGACACGCGGCACCATCCGCTCGGCGGTCGAGATGATCAGAAGCGGCGACGTCGTCTACGAGGACGGCCAGTGGAGGGCGGGCGGCATCCCGGCCAAGCGCACATCGTTCGCCTACCCCGGCGACCTGGAGGAGTCGCCGACACTCAGGTGGCCCGGCGCCGAGGTCATCACCGTTCCCCGCCACGTGCCCGCACGCCGTGTCGAGGTCATCATGGACGCGGCGGCGTTCACCCCGGAAATGTCCGCCCTCCTGCAGTCCCCGGCAGACGAACTGGACACGTTCGTCAGCGGTCTGCCGGAGGGCCCATCGGGCGACCGGCGTCCAGCCGCCACCTTCACCATCGTCGCGGAGGCCCTCGGCGAGGACGGACGAAAGGCCAGGGGAGAGCTGCGGGGCACCGACATCTACGGGATCACCGCCGTGATCGCCGTCGAGGGGGTGCGCCGGCTCGTCGCCGACGGAGCCCCCGGCGGAGTGCTCACGCCCGCGCAGGGTTACGACTGCGTCGGCTTCCTCGACTTCCTCGCCCCCCACGGGATCACGTGGAACGTGGCGATCACGAGCTGAGCACGCAGCGTCCCTTGCCCATCGCACACCGGACCGGAGCGGTGTCGCCGATGGCGAGAACTCCGTCAGCAGCGTCTGCTGGAGCCCGAGGAGGATGGAGGGGCTGCCGTTGTCGCACATGGTGACCCGGTAGCTATGTACGCCAGTTGCGGCTCTGGCACAGGTCTTGGGGAGGAGTCGCGGAGGGTAGCCGCACTGTTCGATTGCGGGACCGCGGGATGTCGGTGTGGGACGGCTGGGGAAGTCGGCTTCGGCTCATGGGTGGTGCGTTCAGGGTTGTCCGGTCGCCTGTCGACAGGCTCGTGCGTAGTCCAGTACCAGGGGACGGTGGTCGTCGGCACGCCAGGCGAGCGCGAGCCGGCTGGGGGAGATACCACGCACCGGGCGGGTGACGACGCCGCCCAGGGCAATCAGTGGTGCGTTCCCGCTGGCCAGCAGGCAGACGCCGCGTCCGTCCACGAGCGCTTCGTACGTCTCGTCGGTACTGGCGATTTCAGCCCCGATGCGCAGCGGCCTGCCACCGCGGGCGTCCAGCGCGAGCCAGTAATCCCGCAGCGCCCCGGCGCTCTCCGGTAGCGCGAGGAAGGGCTCGTCCAGCAGGTCGGCGAAGTCGATGGCTGCGCGAGCGGCCAGCAGATGCTCCTGGGGCAGGGCGACCAGGCGCGGTTCCTCGGCCACCACCACCCAGGTGTAGCGGTCGGGGTCAGGCAGGGGCAGCCAGATGAAAGCGAGGTCGCTGGAGGCGTCCGAGAGTCCCGCGGTCGAGTCCTCCCAGCTGACCTGGCGCAGTTTCACGGTGACGTCGGGGTGTGCGCCGGTGAAGCGGGATCTGATCGCCGGCAGCAGACCGCTGCGGCCCGGGCTGGTGCTCATCCCTACGAGGAGGGTCGTCCGCTGCCCGGCCTTGGCGACCTCGACCGCCTCCCGCGCGGCGTCCCAGGCGGCGAGCACCTGAGAGGCGTGGGGCAGCAGCGCGGCACCCACCGGCGTGAGTCGGACACCCTGCCGGTCGCGCTCGAACAGCGGCGCGCCGAGCTGCCGTTCCAGCATCCGGATCTGCTTGCTCAGCGCGGGCTGGGAGACGAACAGCCGCTCGGCCGCACGGGTGAAGTGCAGTTCCTCCGCTACGGCGGCGAAATACCGAAGATCCCTCCCATGCACATCCATAACCATTGGTTATCACAGCGGGTCTTGGACGGGCGACCGATGCCCCGGCAGGGTTGAACCCGAAAGATCCGCAGCACTTTCCGGGAAGGGATGTCCGATGAGCAAGGTATGGCTGGTGACCGGGGCGAGCAGCGGCTTCGGCCGCGCGATCACCGAAGCGGCGGTCGCCGCCGGGGACGTGGTGGTGGCCACCGCGCGCCGCGTCGACGCGCTGGCCGGCCTGGTCGCCGCGCACCCCGACCAGGTGGAGGCGGTGCCGCTCGACGTCACCGACACCGCAGGAATCGAGGCCACCGTGCTGAATGTGGTGGACCGTCACGGCAGGATCGATGTGCTGGTCAACAACGCCGGACGCAGTCACATCGGCGCCGCCGAGGAGACCACCGACGCCGAACTGCGGTCTCTGTTCGACCTGCACCTCTTCGGCCCCGCCGCACTGGTCCGGGCCGTGCTCCCGCACATGCGCGCCCGACGCAGCGGCGCGATCGTCCAGATGAGCAGCATGGGCGGTCAGATGTCCTTCGCCGGGTTCTCCGCCTACAGCGCCACCAAGTTCGCTCTGGAAGGATTCTCGGAGGCGCTGGTCGACGAGGTACGCCTGCTCGGTATCAAGGTGCTGATCGTCGAGCCCGGCGCCTTCCGCACCAGCCTGATGGGCAACATCAGCGCCAGTGAGGAGATCGCCGACTACGCCGAGGCAGTCGGTCCCACCCGGCGGATGGCCCAGACCGCCGGCGGCGCGGAACCAGGCGACCCAGCCAAGGCCGCGGCGGCGATCCTGGCCGCCTTGGACGCCGAGCAGACCCCGCTGCACCTGCCCCTGGGCAGCGACGCGGTCGACGCGGTCCTCGCCCATCTCGACGCCGTCCGCTCCGACCTCACCACTTGGGAGAAGACCGCTCGCGATACCGCCCATCCGCGATAAGGCAGCGGGACTGGTCAGTCGTGGCAGTACATCAGGCGACGGGTGTCACTGAGGAGCCTTGAAATCGGCCAAAGCTACCGATTGCCTCCGTACATGATCGGCCGGACAAGTCCTAGACGGATGAGAAGGACGCGTTCGTCATCGCCGACCAGGCACGCATGCGCCAGGACCTCGGTCTCCTGCGGCCCGGCGACGAGATAGCCGTCGACCTGCGCACCCTCACCGCCCGCCGCCTCGACCTGGTCAACGACCGCACCCGTCAGCCCAACCGGCTGCGGACCCAACTGCTGGAGTTCTTCCCTGCGTTGGAGCGGGCACTGAGGAGCAAGAAGGGTCCGGTCATGGGTGGGTGGCGGGCCTGAGCGTGAGTAGTCACCCGGCCGCCACTGGCCAGCGGCGACCAGCCGCTCGACGACCTCGCGGACCTGCACCGTGGTCACCGCGGCGACATCGGTTCCTGGCTCCAGGCGGACCGCGTCCAGCACCGCCGTCCAAGACGTGCGGCCGGTCTCCAACGCAGCCACCACCGAGTACGGCCAGCCCGGCACCATCTGATGCTTGCCCTCACCCCGGCCGAACGTGTGACAAAAGGCCCGGTCAGCACACGCGTTGGCGTCCGGACGCAGCCACGGCGAGACATCCACCGCCAGCACGAGCCGACCGTCCGCTGCCCTCGGCAACGGCACCTCGACGAGGGTCCGACGCAGCCGGCCACGTCGATCCGACCGTGGTTGAGTCCGCCGTACAAAGCCCCGTGCCCACGACGGTGTTCAGGCGCGAGCGCGAGATCAACCAGCGTCCGCACCGGCCCGTCCGTGCACAGCAGCGCGCGTACAGCTCCGACCGGAAGTGTGGCACTTCCGCGAACGCATCCCGCAGGACGCCCTGACGCACCAAACTCACGACCACGGCCTTCGCGTTGATCCACTCTGTGACGGAGCACGGGATCAGACGGAGGCCGCCTTCTCGTCCGCTGAAGTGCGAAACTCTGACAAAGTTCGAGCCGCGTTCGACACCGGACCATAAATGACAAGGCCGGAGTCTGTTCCTGACCCCAGGACGTCCGGTTGTGGCCTTTGGCGCTTCAGTTGGCGGATGAGCGAGTGAGTTGGCGAGACTGAGTTCCTTGGACGGCGCATTGCGAGGGCATGGGCCAGGAGCTGGTCGCGGTCGTAGACCAGATCGTGGCCGCGGTGATCGGGGGTTCAGTACGGGGAAGGCGTAGGAGACGATTCCCCAGCTAGTGATCTGGGTGGCGCAAGGGCGGGCAGCGCGGCGCGAGGTGGGCGCGCTGGCGAGGTGTGGTCTGCGCAGCAGGGAGTGGGGTTGGGCACCTCGAACGGTGCGAGAGTGCCGCCGACGGCCGGTACCAGGGAGAGGGTCAGGCGTCCGCCTCGCCATTCGGGCCGTACGTGGTCGCGGGTGAGCACCAGTATGGCGGGATCAAGTTCGTGATCGCCGGTCGGTGGCGTGCCCACCACGGAGACCTGGTCGATGGCGGTCAGGGTGAGCAGGTCAGCCACGGTGACCGTGCCGGTGAGGCGCTCGGCTGCGGGGTAGACCACGGCTCGGCCGCCACGCTGTTGGGCGTGTTCCTCGGCGGCCAGCGTCGCCCCGCGGGTGGCCTGCACCGGGCCCTGCTCGCGTCCGCCCAGGACCGCGCCCTGCTCGCGTCCGCCCAGGACCGCGCCGGCATCCGGCCCCAGCACGTCCGCCAGGCGCTCCCACACAGCCTCGGCCACCTCGGCGTCGGGCAGCGCGAAGGTGATGGCCACGCACCGGCGCTCATCGGTGCGGATCAGATGGGTGCAGGCGATCGTGACCGGTGGAAGGCCGAGTCGGTCCATCAAGTGGTGGATGAGGTGGTCGGCCTGGCGCAGGCTCGCCGTCCCGGCGTCCACCCCGATGACGGGCTGGACGCCGGGCGCGTGATGCGGTGCGGTCATGCGGGCAGGACCCACATCGGGTTGGAGTAGAACCACAGGTCCTTCCACGGGTCGGCGTCGCCGACCACGTCCATGGCCGGGCCCACCGGGTCGATCGCGGCGCCGTTGATGCCGACGGCGGTGCGGTTGCCGTCGGTGCCGCGCAGCCGGACGTAGACCGGTTTGTCCACCCGGCCCAACGAGTAGGTCAGGCGCACCGTGCCGGTGGACTTGTTCACCTCGAACGACTTGACGACCTTGGTGTTCGGCGTGGTGAAGGTGTCCTTGTCGGAGACGGTGCCGGTGACGTCGCCTTGGATGACATCCACACGGGCGAGCGCGGGCACGAACTGGGCCCAGTTGGGGCAACCCGCCAGCGCGATGTCGATGACCAGGTCGACCTGGCTGCCGCTGCGGACGTGGAGTACGCCGCCGAGCGTGACTGCGTTGAGGCCGGACCTCACCCGGGCGTTGAGGCCGCTGATGAGGCCGCCGTGGTCGACCCAGACCCGGCCGGCCCGGATACCGTCCATGACCGACTTGTACGAGAAGGAGGCCGCGCCGACGTGCGTGCGGCTGTACTGGCCGGGCCAGAAGTCGCCGTCGGTGAGGTTGAGGCCGCCGCCGTAGACCGGGTCGTTGAAGTAACCGTTGGTGGTGAAGTCGCTGTTCGGGCCGGGCACAGCGGTGTCGGCGTAGACGCTGTGCGAGTCGGAGTTGGCGGTGATCCACCACGGCTTGCCCTCGGCGAGCAGGCTGTCCCACAGGCCGCCGACGGTGGCGGTCATCCAGTCGAAGCCGCCCCAGGTGCGGTAACTCTCCAGCGGGTACCCGGCGTACGAGGCGGAGCCGGGGCTGTTGTCGTAGTAGCCCCGCCCTGAACCGGCACCGGCCGGGGCGGCGATACCGGCGGCCTGATGGCCGGGGGCGCCCTCCATGCCGACCGCGATGGTGGGCTGGGCGTCGCGCCAGGCACGGATCTCGTGCGGAGAGTCGATGCCCTTGCGCGCCGGGTGGTTGGCGAGCATCAGCGCATCCTTGACCTTGCGCCGCTGGACCTGCTCAGCGAGGAAGTTCAGGCCGGAGATG
This sequence comes from Streptomyces sp. NBC_00887, assembly GCF_045207585.1. NCBI lineage: Bacteria > Bacillati > Actinomycetota > Actinomycetes > Kitasatosporales > Streptomycetaceae > Streptomyces > Streptomyces sp. NBC_00887. Next base: position 120,417 of record NZ_CP108788.1, on the reverse strand, counting down.
GCGAGGGCCTCGTTCGCCGGAGTGCTGCCGGTGGCCTTCTTGACGGCGCCGTCGAAGGAGTTCTCGAACTCCTTCAACACGGCCACCTCGTTCTTGCCGGGGTGCACGAAGACGGTGCCGTGCTCGGCGGCCGGGATGTTCCACTCGAGACCCTGGAAAACCAGCGTGTCGTCGATCTGCGCGCGGGCGGCGACGATGTCCGGGTTGACCTTCTCCACACCGATCTTCGCATGCTGCTCGCTGCCGTGGTCGGTGATCACCATCCAGTCAAGGCCGTGCGCGTTCGCCTGCCGCACGTGGTCGATCACCCGGTACTTGCCGTCCGAGCTGTACTGCGTGTGGATGTGATGATCACCGGCCAGCCATAGGTACCCGCCGGAACTCCCACCTGTGGAAGTCGCCGACGCGGGCACCGCCGCGGCGGCCTGGCCCGCCCCGGCGAGGACGCTGCCCGCTGCGAGACCCGCCCCGAGCAGGCCGGTGCGTCGCAGCATGGAGCGCCGCGAGAGCTGGTTGGGGGTCAGTTCCTCGTCCGGCACCGTCATGTCGAGGGCGGGCGGCAGGGACAAGGCGTCGCCGCTCTCGTGGTGGTGATGGTGGTGACCGTGGTCGTGTCTGTGGCCGTGGTTCATGCTCAACTCCGCTGACAGCAGGGACTACACGCGTGGGACATGCAGAGTCTGCGAAGACCGCATGAACAGCGGGCATCCGGGTGATGGTGGGGCGAGGAACTGCGCATGTGGACCGAAAGCGCGTATCTTCCCCGGTGGCACGCCCTTGATGGTCGGCGTTTTCGGAATGGGGTTCCGTGATGTGGGCCGGGCTGCTAGTGGGCGGCCTGAGTGCCGTCCGCGACCGCAGCTTCTACTCCACCGTGTGCAGCTGGTGACCTTCGAAGGCTGCTTGGCCGGGGACGGCGGGGAGGAAGGGCCGCCACCAGGTACCGGTCGCGCTGATCACCGCTTGGGCGTGCCAGGTGCCGGAGTCGGTCTCCACGCGGAGGAGCCCACCGTCCCGGTGGACGCCCAGGATGCGTACCGGACGCTCGACGGGCAGTTCATAGCGTTTTTCGTAGTCGGTGAGAGGGCGTTTCATCCCGTTGTTTCATCCCGGATTGGCATGTTGCGGGTGGTTCATGCGCCGCGCCATGTGGGGGTGGATTCGGCGGTGAGTCTGCGGGTCATGAGGTTGATCATTGCGAGCTGGATCATGGCTTCGGAGCGATAGGGCTTGGCCTCGTAGTCGCGGGCGAGACGGCGGTGGTTCATGAGCCAGCCGAGGGTTCGCTCGACGGTCCAGCGGCGGGGCAGGACAGAGAATCCCCTGGTCGTGGGGTCGCGGCGAACGATGTGCATGTCGATGCCGAGGGTGGCGGCGTGCTCGACGAGGTGCTGGCGGTAGCCGCCGTCGACCCAGGTCTTGCGAACGGTGGGATGTTCGACCGCGACCCTTTCGATGAGGGTCCGGCCGGCGATCGAGTCCTGCACGCTCGCGGCGGTGACCAGCACCGTCAGAAGCAGGCCGACGGTGTCGATGACGATGCTCCGCTTGCGGCCGACGATCTTCTTCCCGGCGTCGATACCCTGCCCGGCCGCGGGGACGTTGGTGGAGGTCTTGATGCTCTGGGAGTCGATGACACATGCGGTCGGTTCCTCCTCGCGGCCTTCCTGTCTGCGGACTTGACGCCTCAGCAAGCTGTTGAGCTGGTCGAAGACGCCTTCCGCCTGCCAGCGGGCGAAGTAGGCGTAGACCGTGTTCCAGTGCGGATAGTCGTGCGGCAGATAGCGCCAGGGGATCCCGGTTCGGTTCACGTAGAGGACCGCGTCCAGCAGACTGCGCAGGTCGTGATCCGGTGGCCGGCCGATGTCCAGGCCGCGGCCGCGGCGCTCGGACCGCCAGGCGGTCAGGACCGGCTCGACCAACTCCCACCGGGCATCGGACAGATCACTGGGATAACGACGACGTTCAGACACGATTTCGGGCTACCCACTCATGACCCGCAAGGCCCGGGCGCAGACGCCGGCGCCCGAAGCACACGGCGCACAACCCGGCGTCCTGGGATGAAACAGGAGCAGCCAGGCCAAGGCGGCGCGAGAACCACGACTCGTGCACCACCATTCACGCCAGCCTCAACAGCCCCAGGCAAGTCCAGGCCCATACCCGGGTACAGCGGCCCAAATATGAGCTAAACGCCCTCTGAGTAGGTGTTTTTGATCCCTGGCCGTGAGGTGTGAACGGCTGGATGATCTGTGGTGTGGGGGTTGGTGGGACGGCGCGGCGGTACTGCCGGGAGCGTGGTGATCCGCTGCCGCGGACGATGGCGGCGGAGGCGGTGTTCTGCTCGGGTCGGTGCAGGTCACGGCGATGGCGGACCCGGCAGCGGGTGGCTGCGATGCAGCGGGGAGAGCAGGCGGAGTGCCCGGTCTGCGCGCGGTCGTGGACGGTGGGGGTGGAGCGGTCGAAGGCGGCGGTGTGCTGCTCGGACCGTTGCCGGGTGCGGGCCTGCCGTCAGCGGCGGGCGTCACGGAACGGCGTTACGGAAACGCCATAGCCGAACGCCTCACGCACACCTCGAACACCCCAGGCTTTGCAAGGTAGTTGGGAGCGATTGTCGAGCGCTTCGAGCGCCCCTGACTCACGCCCTGTCCCGGCGTGTTGCGCGCGCGTCACGGTGGACAGTGACCGGGGCCGGCGCCCCCTTGACCGGTCACGTCGTGGTGGCCGGACCGGACCCGGGCGAGGCGGTGGTCTTCATGACCGACGTGGCCGACCGGATCGGGAACGTCACTACGTACGCGTCGCCGTATTCATCATCGCGACGTTCACCGTGATCTACGCCGGATCTATGCCGCAGCGGTGGTGACTATCCCGGGCCTGAACATCACCGCCATGGCAGTGTCCACAACTCCAGGCGCGCTTCCGGCGCGTACAGCCGAGCCCGTTCCCTCGACAGGCCGCCGACGGCCGCGGCGATGCGGTCCAGCTCCCGGCGCTCGCCGGTGTCGGCGCAGCGCCGCAGCGCGTCCCGGGCGCCGTTGTACGCCTCGATCGTCGGGCACTGGGCGGCGTACTCCTCTAAGAACTTGCGGTAGCGCTGCTCCAGTTGCGTCCAGGCATCGGCGAGCACCGCGGAGTCGGCGGACAGATTTGGGTCGGTGCGCGCGATGGTGAGCCAGCGCTGGTACTGCTCGTCGTCACCCGGTGCCCGCCGGGCGGCGTGCCGTGCGTAGCACCCGCACCCCGCACCATGGCCACCCTGCGCAACCTCACCATCGGACTCATGCGCCAAGCAGGCTGGACCAACATCGCCGCCGCAGCCGATCACTACCGGTCACGCCTCCAGCACGCGATCGCCATGCTCCGACTCACAGCCACCAACCACCTCTAACGAACCGGGCGGTTCAAGGTGCGGCCGAGGCGGTAGATCCCCAGTCGGCCCTCGCACCAGTCCTCGGCCCTGTACCCGCCTCCGGCCGGCGTGCCCCCGTCTCGCGCGAGTTCGGGTGCTTGGCGCGGTCATGCGCGCTCTCCGGGGGCGGGCGGTTGGCAGAGCTCGGGGCGGCCCGGGGCCGTGACCTCGTCCGGCGCGTTCAGCTTGTCCGGTCCTACGTGGGTGAGCTTGGCGGGGTTGGTAACGATGTAGACGCCGGAGACCTGGTCGCCATCCGGGGTGAGATCCATGACCATGACGGCATACGGGGAGTCATCTGTGAACAGCACCGCGGCGTCGTCGCCGTTGACGCGACGGTAGCGGATGTCCAGATCCTCGGTGCGCCGCGTGGCGTATCCGGCCAGCATGCGGGCGGCCTTCTCCCGGCCGTGGACCGGGCGCAGCCCGGCAGCCTGCCGCGCGCCTCCGCCGTCGATCCAGACCGTCACGTCAGGGGCAAGGATCTCCATGAGCGCGTGGATGTCGCCGCCGAGGGCGGCCGCGACGAACCGCTCGGTGGCCTCCCGCCGGACGCGGGGGTGGGCGTGGTAGCGGGGGCGGCGGGCGTGGACATGGGAGCGGGCCCGGCGTGCGAGTTGACGTACGGCGGCAGGCTGCCGGTCGAGCATGCCGGCGATCTCGGTGTGGGGGTAGCCAAACACCTCGTGGAGGACGAACACCGCCCGTTCCAGCGGTGTGAGGGTCTCCAGGACCACGAGCATCGCTATGGAGACCGAGTCGGTACGGACCGCATGGTCGGCGGTGTCCGGGGCGAGGCCGGCGGTGGCGTCGGTGACCAGGGGTTCGGGCAGCCAGGGACCGACGTACGTCTCCCGGCGGAAGGCGATGGCGGTCTGCCGGCCGAGCGCGTGGTTCACCGCAATGCGTACGAGGTAGGCGCGCGGGTTGTCGATCTCCGCCAGCGACGTCCGGCGAATCTTGCCGGACCAGGACAGCCAGGTCTCCTGGAGTACGTCCTCGGTGTCGGCGACGCTGCCGAGCATGTTGTAGACGACAGAGAAGAGCAGCTCGCGGTGGTCGACGAAGAGCTGCGTTGCGCCGTGCGCAGGCTCGTCCTGCCGCTGTCCCGTGCCTTGTCCGCGCGGGGCGTCCCGTGCGGGTCCTGCCTCGTGCGTGACCGGGCTGTCATCGGGTTTGGCCGCCATGGATCGCCTTCCTGTGTGGCATTCACTACTGAGAGGGACAGAGCGGCCGGAGTGTGACATCCATCCCGCCGCTTGGCGGTCCGCAGCGCTGCGTGGAATCGCTCACCCCTGTTCTTCGTAGCCGATGTGGTGTCCGGCCGCGATGGGATTGATCTTGGCGGGGTCCAGTCGTCCGTCGGTGAGGACGGCGGGCCCGGCCTCGACCATGCCCTCGACGTATCGCTCCCAGCCGCCGGGCGAGGAGATCTGAAGGACTCGGGGCGGTGGGTCGGAGGCGCTGCGCAGGGCGTGCGGGACGCCGCGCGGGAGCGGTGCGAACATACCGTGGGCGCACGGTGCCGGCGGTCGTCGAACTCGATCTCCAGGACGCCGGCCAGCACATAGACGCACTCGTCCGCGCGATGGTGGACATGCTGCGGAAGGTCCTGAGCCACGGTCATCTCCAGCATGAGAAGCGCCCGTCGGTGTCGTCGGTCGTCGCCTTGACGGCGAAGGCGGGCGGCAGCGGGATCCGTCCCGGCCTTACGCCGCCCGGCTCCAGCAGGATGAAATGGTCTTCCGTCATGAACATCGCCTCCCTGATGCATGCCGCCCTCCTCGAACGGCACGCCCGGATCCGGACTCACTTCCCGCTGCCAAACGCCTCCTTCCGTATGACATCGAGGAAGCTCGGAATCCCTTCTGTGGTGCGGACATCGACGAAGGCGCGCACATGACGGTTGCCGGTCGCGGTGCGCACCAGTGCGTTTCCCAGGTCCGCGCGCGAGGTGAACCGGCCGGGCAGGCGCGAGGTGGCGACCTGATAGTCGCTGACGGCGGCGGTGTCGAAGAGGCCAGCGGGGCGGATGACGGTCCACGCACGGTCAGTTTCGCGCGCGATCTCCTCCATGCGCCGCATGTCGTCGTACACCGTGCGCCCCATGGTGCGGGCGATGAAGGGTTCGAGGACTTTCCGGAAGAAGAAGGTCTCGCCGGGCGCCGCCACTCCGAAGAGCACGGTCGAGGACACACACACCAGACGCCGGACGCCGTGCTTGGTCATGGCCTGCGTGATGTGGGTGATCCCTTCGGAGTACACGGTGACCGGATTCCTGCTGTAGGGCACCCCGAGCGCCGAAATCACCGCTTCCTGCCCGGCCACAGCCCGTTCCACGGCACCGGCGTCGAACACATCCGCGCCGAGCACCTGCAGTCGCGGGTGGCTCAACGGGAACTGCTCCGGGTGGCGTGTGACGGCGGTGACCGCGTGCCCTTCGGCGACAGCCTGCTCGGTGGCCTGTCGCCCGGTCGGTCCGTTCGCTCCGAATATGGTGAGTTTCACTAGTTTTTCCTGTCTCCTTCTGACGGCCCCGGTGGGCTTGGCAGCGCACACGGTGCCGTCGTCCAGGTGGGTCTTGTTATGAGGGGGAGCGGCCCGGAGCGGACGACCTGGACATCCTGGTCGTCTTCGCCGCCGGATACGACGCTCGGCGCTCGGTCTACCTACTCGACGGCCCCCGGTCGCGGCGCTTGGACGGACGGGCCCGGACCCGGGTCATGAACAAGCCAGTCCCTGTCCCGTGGACCTCACACTGCAAGCCAGCCGTCCACCCACGTCAAGAAATTCCGCTTCTCCAAGCCCGACACCTGCGGCGACGCCTGACACCGCAGCAACGCAGGTCATCGGGGCGAACTCCCGGTCCCCGAAGGCACGCTGATCCGCCTTCGGCACGGCCACATGCGTCCCCGAAGGTCTCCCGGGGACGCATGGCCGCAGATGCTTCCAGAGCCTCCTGGACCGGGCTCAGACCGTCAGCGGAATGTCTCCCATGTCCCGACGCTGGTCGAACGCGCGCGCAGCATTGCGTGGTCGTGTCCGTCGTAGTTCAGCTCGACGCTCACGTACCGATTGTTCGCCTGGGACTTGATGGTGCAGTAGGACGGGCAGCTGATGCTGTACCTCTCCCATTCGCCGATGCTGGTGCCGCGGGCACGCAAGAGTCCCTCGTTTGCCCCCGAGTAGTTGAGTTCAGTGGTGACGTAGCGACTGTTTCCCTGGGACCGGAGGGTGTAGTAACCGCCGTGGTCGCAGAGAGTGAACCGCTCCATGCTGCCGACGCTGGTCGAGCGGGCTCGCAGCAGTCCCTCGTCGTAGCCGGTGTAGTTTGTTTCGGCTGCGACGATCCTGTCGTTGGCGCGAGATGTCAGGTAGACATTGGGCTCGCATACGGCCAGCGCCGACATCGGTGCAGAAGCGGCTTCGCGCTGATCGATGAATTCGCTGAGCGACACGGCATCTGCGGTGTCGGTGCCGGGCGCCGCAGCGGTCGGCCCGGACACGGACAGCACCGTGGCGGCGACAGCAGCGAACAGCCCTAAGGATCTGGTGAGTTGCGTTTTCATGTGTCTCCCGTTCTGGATGCTCTTGGACTCCTGTTGTCACGGCCCGCTGCGCGTTTTGGGCGGTTGAGCCATAAGGAGTGTGTGCGGGGGCGGGCGGTCGAAAGTCAGGTACCACCGTGTTCCGGACCGCCGTTGAAAACCCCTTCCGCTGTTCATAGAGGGCACTAGGGCACCGGAGTGTGACATCGGCACGCAGGCCGGCTCGGTTTCGCGTGGTACGGCCGGGCAATGGTGGGCCGGGGGCGGCGGTTCCGCGAGCGGATCCGGTACGAGCACGAGGTGATGGAGTGCTGGCTGATCACCCGCTACGAGGACTGCCTGCGGGTGCTGCGCGACCACGAGACGTTCGCGCGGGATCCGCGCCGCCTTGGAACCAGGTCCCGGACGCGCACCTGAGCGTGCAGGTCCTCGACCCGCCCCAGCAGGCCGCGGTGCGTAGCCTGTTCATGACCGCGCTGCACGCCCAGAACCTGGACGCCCTGCAGAACTCGGTCGGTCAGGCGATCCGCGAGCGGCTGCAGCAGTCGGCCGGGCAGCCGATGGTGGAGGCCATGCGCGAGCTCGCGCAGCCCGTCGCCCTGACGGCGATCGCCGACCTGCTCGGTGTCACACCCCCGCCGCTGGCCGAGTGGGCGCAGGTCTCCGACACGATCATGCGGAGCATGGACGCGGGCCTGGACCCGGAGCTGATCGAGCCCGGCCGCCGCGCCCGCGCACAGCTGAGTGACCTGGTGGTCTCGTGGTTCACCACCACCGGCCGGCCCAGCGGGCTGCTGGGCCATGTCCGCGCCCACACTCCGGACGCTGGTCCGGAGCAGGCAGCCTACGTACGGCACACGGCCCGGGTGATGTCCCAGGGCGGCTACTCCACCCTTACCGGGAGGGTGAGCGTGAGGGTGTGAGCGCGGGTCCACTGGCGGTTGTGCTGGCTTGGGAGGGTATAGGGGCCGGCTCTGCGGGCTGCGGGACTCGGTGACACGCGATCAGCGCGGCGCGTCCGCCTGTCCTGGGGCACCCGACCGGTAGGCACGTGGGCCGCTGCCCAACCCGCTTCGGCACGCCTTGTTGAAGGCCTGGAGATCGCTGATCCCGACCGCGGCGGCGACGGCGGGGATGGGCAGCGTTGATGCGCGCAGCAAGTGGCGGGCCCGCTCCAGCCGGCGGCGGCGAATGTAGGCCACCACGGTGTCGCCGGTCTCGGTGCGGAACAGCCGGGTGAGGTGGTTGGGTGAGACTCCGCCCGCGCGGGCGATGTCCGGCACGGCCAGCGGATCGGCCAGGTGCGTCTCGATGTGGGCCATGGCGGCGGCGACCGCGGCGTGAGGGCGTCCGGTGTGGTCGAGACCGGCCAGGTTCACCACGCGCCACAGCACTGTCCACACCGCGGCGGTGGCCTCGCTGGGCGCACCTCGTGAGGCCACCAGTGCCCGACGCAGCAGGTCGGAGAGCATCGGTGTCTCGGCGGCTGCGTCCTGCATCACCGCTACGGTGCGCGGCGCGCCCGTAGGCGCAAGTCGCAGGTGCGCGTAGAGGTGTTCGGACCTGCCGCGGTAGTGGTAATGCGCCTGGGTGTCCGGCGGGATCAGGCTCACGTGGCCGGGCCGGATCGGGTGCACCGTGTCGCCGAGTGTGAGTTTGGCCGTGTAGCCGTACAGGTGCAGCTGCCACAGGTCGGGCAGTCGGAAGGTGTCGTGGAGATGGGCAACCCCGTGTACGCCCACGCCGATGTTGACGATCCGCGGCAGGTCGTCCAGGTGGATCGCGGTTTGCTTCATAGTGAAAAACTACCAGTACATGGTGACCGCATGCCACGACATCAGAGTTTGGTGCACCTACGGTTGCCGTATGACAACCAGCAAACACCTGCTGTCCTCAGTCCAGGTGGCGCGCTTTGCAGCGCACGGCTACCTGCGTATGGATGCGGTCGTGCCTGCGGAGATGAATGCCCGGGCGATCGAGGTCCTGGACGCCGGGATCCCCGGCGTGCCCTACGGCACCCCGCTCTTGGCAGCGTTCCCCGAAGGGTCTTTTGCCCGCAGCCTGGTCGAACTGCCCCCGGTCGCCGGAGCCTTGCGCAGCCTGGTCGGCCCTGAGCCGACCGTCGACCACCACGCCGTCCACATCCGCGAGCCGCACGGGGGCGAAGCCCAACCGTTGCACGGCGACGCGATCATCGACGTGCGGCCCGACGCCTTCGATGTCCAACTCATGTACTACCCCCATGAGGTGACCGCCGACATGGGCGGCACCCTGAGTGTGCCGGGCAGTCATCTGCGCCGCACCAACGAGAGCGACACCGGGCGCTACCAGAACCTGCGCGGGCAGACCCGGCTGACCTGTCCCGCCGGCACAGTGGTCCTGCTGCACCACGGCCTGTGGCACGGAGGACGCCGCAACGACAGCGACACCCGCCGGTACATGTTCAAGATCCGGTTCAATCCGACCGTGGCGCAGGTCCGGCTGTGGAACACAGCCGACCTCGCCGACCCGGCCGTCGCGGCTGAACTCAGCGCCTGGTTCCCCTGGTACGAGACGGCCGCCGGACGCCTGGAAATCTATAACAGGGTCCGCCTGTGGCGCGCCCTGACCGGCGACGCAACCTTCGACATCGACCACTGGGTCACCCGTGTGAGCAACCGTCCGTCTATGGGGAGCAACGCATGAGGCAGCAGGTCCTGGCCCTCTACCTGGGCACCTCCGCGCTGGACGCCCGGGTCGTGGGCTGGTCGGTCTACGACGGCACCGGGCGGACCCGGCCCGCGACCGGGGACGACGGCGAACCGCCGTACGAGACCGGACTCGACGCTCTGCTCGACGGCTGGCGGCTCATCCAGGCAGCTCAGCTCATCCCTCCATACCCCGGGCACGAGTACGACACCTCGTTCCTCAAGCACGAGTTCCTCTTCGAGAAGCTCGACGACGGCTCACAGGCACGTACGACCCGCTGAGCCATGCCCCCGATCGCAACTAAATACCCTGTCTGCCCCGATCGTGGCCGGTGGACGCCCTGAAGCAAAGCGAGCACGGCGCCCGCGGATCACGGATTCTTTGAGCCTCACGATCCGCAAGGCTGCCGTGCTCGTTGATCCATCCCCGCCGATGCCCCAGTCGCCCAGCGCCCCCCCTCCCGTCACGGGTCACGCAACCGAACTGCCCGGCACCCCCCGAGGCGGCAGGGCTGCTCGACCGGCTGGCCAAGTACCCGACCCCCGAGATCCACGCGGAGTGCGCTACCAGCTGTCCACACTTCTAGCGATCGGGGTCTGTGCGATGAGCGCGGCAGGCAACAACTCCCTTACCGCGAGAGCGGAATGGGTACGCCGCTGCGGGCAGGAGACGCTGGCCCGGCTCGGGGCCCCCTTCGACCCGTTCGCCCGATGCTACCGCTGCCCGGACGAGCGCACCCTGCGCGACGCCTACGGCAAAGTCGACCCAGCCGAGCTCACGCGGGCCGGGTACGCCCGCCTGGCTGGCCTGGTCCGCCCCGCACCGACCCCGCTCACCCCGGACGGCGTCCCCGAGCGGGAACAGCGCCGCACCTGCCGCGCCAACCCCCGTCCGCAGGCGCACGACCGCAGGTGGACTCCGTCGTCACCGCGGACGCACTTCACGCGCAGCGCGACCATGCCGCCTACCTCCTGTCGCGCCGATCCCACTACCTGTTCACGATCAAGAGCAACCAACCCACACTGGCCCGCCGACTCCATTGCCTGCCCTGGAAGGAGGTCCCGGTCCTGCGCCGATCCACCGAGCGCGGCCACGGCCGCGAGGAGATCCGCGAAGTGCAGGTCGCCTCCGTGGATGGGCTGCTGTTCCCGCAGGCCAAGCAGGTCCTGCGGATCCGCCGCAGACGCCGCCTGGACACGAAGAAGTGGTCCGCCGAGACCGTCTACGCCGTCACCGACCTCGCGGCGTACCAGGGCAGCGCCGACGAACTGGCCGCGTGGGCCAGGGGACACTGGATCATCGAAAACAGCGTCCACTGGATCAGGGACTGCACCTTCGGCGAGGACGCCAGCCAGGTTCGCACCCGCAATAGCCCCGCGGTCATGGCCGCGCTCCGCGACATCGTCCGCGCCACCCTGCGATTCACCGGCTGGACCAACACCTCCAGCGGACGCCGCGCCCAAACCAACCCCCGCAGCCATCCTCACACTCCACGGCGTCCCATGATCAAACCAGACATTCGCGGAACACTCCGGGGCCCTGGGGCTGCAAGTACTGCATACGACTGCGCATCCGGCTTGGCCGCAGCGCCCGCCAGCTGCACTGGGCCAACATCTGGCACGACCCGGCAGCAGCCGCAGCGGTGAGAGCAGCCAGCGACGGCAACGAGACCGTGCCCACCGTCGTCGTGGCGGGCAGCCACACACCAACCCCGATCCCGAATGGGTGCGCGAACAGCTCTCCCCTTCAGCGTGATCAGAAACCACGACCTACCGGAGAGGCTGTCCTGTGCCACTGAGCCTTTTCCAACCTCCTGTGCGGGCTGGGCAGTTGGCCTGACAAACGGATGAAGCCCCTGGTAGATGGGCTTTCGACCGAGAGACCGTCTCCACCAGAGGCTTCGAATGCTTGTCTACCCGTCGTTGAGCGTGCCTTCGACTACAACGCCTCGATGGGCGCACTGGTTCTACTGACCGGATACCAGGCCCCCGCTGCCCTGCGGCGAATCGGGAAGAGCCGTCTTGCCGGCTGGCTCGCCAACCGCAGCGTGCGCAATGCCGCGGTGATCGCGGCTACTGCGGTCGAGGCTGCCCACGCCCAGCACACCCAGGTCCCCGGCGAGAAGACCGCGGCCGCCATGACGCACACACTGGCCCGCGCGGTCATGGACCTGGACGCCGAGATCGCGCGCGTTGACGCGCTCATCGAGGACCGGGTCCGCCAGCAGCACGCCAAGACCATCGTGAGCATGCCCGGCATCGGCACCCTTCTGGGCGCCGAGCTGATCGCCTGCACTGGTGGCGACCTGGCCGCATTCAGCACCCCAGCCCGCCTGGCCGGCGTCGCGGGCCTCGCCCCGGTTCCCAAGGACTCGGGCCGGATCAGCGCCAACATGCGCCGTCCGCACCGCTAGCACCGGCGCCTACTGCGGGTCTTCTACCTCTCCGCACGGGTCGCTGCCCGCTGCTGCCCCACCTCCCAGGCCTTCTACCAGCGCAAACGCAGCGAGGGGAAGACGCACAAGCAAGCCGTCCTCGCTCTGGCCCGACGCCGCCTCGACGTCCTATGGGCCCTTATCCGCGACCAACGGACCTTCACCACCGAGCCGCCCGCACCCCGCCACGCAGCGGCCTGACCACACCACAGAACGGCAACTCACGCCTTGACAAACCACATTGGGAATCACTGTGCCCTGCAGGGCACGCGGCCCCCGACTCGCGTCGGTCTCCGTCCTGGATACGAGACGGCCCGTACCGGTGCCGTGAACATCGGAACGGGCCTTGATGCGAAACACCTTCCGATCAAGGAGTCCAGATCATGAGCAGCACCGCACCCATCCCGGAGCAGTTGACGCCCGCGCAGGCGGACGACCGCGCCTGTCTCGTCTGCGGTAGCGAGGCAGCGGTCATGCGCCCGGTGGGCGACCGCGCCGGCGTTCAGCTGTTCGCGTGCGTCCCATGCATCGACCGCGCCAGGACACCCCACGACTCACGGCGGCCGACGGCCGTCGGTACTGTCCATTCGGACTCGTGACCTGCTTGCCGGTGGCATCGGTGTCCGACGGGGCCGAGCCGGGCGTGTGACGCGTCAGGGCCCATCCGCCGGACGCGGGGTGAGCCCTGTTATACGTGCAGGCCAGGGAGGGGAATGCGATGGGCACACGCGAGGACATTGCGCGGGCAGCGAGCATTTTTGCATCTCACGTTGGCGAGGTGCGCTGCCCGGCCGACCGGGTGCAGCTCAGGCGAGGGCATCGAGACGGTGTGACAGGAACCCCGCCATCGCGCGGACCCCGATACCGATCGCGTGCTCGTCGGCAGCGAAGTTCGGGGAGTGGGGGACCCCGTTGATGCCCGCTTCCGGGTTGGCGACACCGAGGTAGAACATCGCTCCGGACACCTGGTGCAGGAAGTACGCGAAGTCCTCGCCGTTGAACGGATACGCCGCGTGCAACACCATGACCGCGTCCGCACCCAGGGCGCCTCGCAGGTACGAGGCTGCCGCCGCGTTGAGCTCCGGCGAGCACACCATGGCGGGCAACGCAGGCTCGGTGAACTCCACCCGCCCACGGGGCAGCGCATCCACCCAGCGCCGCACCTCCTCACGGATCTCGGCGTACCGGCTCTCAGGCCAGGCCCGCAGATAGGCGTGCACTCGCGCGCCATCATCGCCCGAGCTCGAATGGGACAGGGCGTAGACAAAGCGCGCCAGCGGGCCGTCCGGGGTCTGCATGTCGTCCATGAGCTGCTGGAGCTGTCCGGGCGTCTGCGGGCGCCCGACAGTCGACAATCCGTCGATCATGGCGACGAGCCGCTTGGCGTCGTCGGCGGCGCCCGGCCCCGCCAGCTCGATCCGGAAGCGGTCTTGCCCCGGCTGACCCGGCCCGACCGCGAGCGTGCCGACTGGATTGGAGCCGCAGTGCAGCGCGTAGATCTCCCGTGGCGCGGTCCGCTCCAGAACCCCGTCCACGATCATCGCCCGGGCGCCCTCGCACGTCTCCTCGGCCGGCTGGAAGACGAAGTCGACCCGGCCGTTCAGCTGCTTCCGCAGCCGTGCGAGGACCAAGGCGATACCCACCCCGATCGCCGTGTGCAGGTCGTGGCCGCACAGGTGGGCCGCCCCCGGGACCTGCGAGGCGAAGGCACAGTCGAACAGTTCGTCGTCGTCGACCGCGTCCATGTCGGCCCGGTAGGCGACGGTCGGGCCCTCACCCGCACCGTCGAGCACCGCCACCACACCATGGCCGCCCACGCCGGTTACGACGGCCAGACCCGCGGCGCGAAGCCGCTCGGCGACCAGTGCTGATGTGCGCCGCTCCTCACCGGCAAGATCGGGATGCCGGTGGATGTCGCGGCGCATCCCGATCAGCTCATCGTCGATCTCGGCCGCAATCTTGTCGATCATCGCGTGGTCCAGCGCGGAAGACATGCGCCGGAGGCTACATGAGCCGATCTCCAACCCAGCCTTGAAGTTGAAAAAGGCTCAGTAGCTGCATAAGACTGAACAAGGCGTGGCGTCAGTCGGCGGAGGCGACGTCGTGCAGCCAGACGTTCAGGTCGGGATGATCGGCGTGTGGGGTCCGTCCGCCGTGCACCATGGTCCTGAGCCGGTTGTGCAGGCTGACTCACGTGGTCGGTTGATCGAGTTCGGTGTCGGTACAGGCGGTGAGGTCCCATCGCCAGGCGGAAGGCGAGGGTGGTGGTGCGGCCCGTGGTGTGGTCGGTGGCTGCGCCGATGTGACAGCCCACCGGTTCCGGTGGCGCCAGCAGCCCGGTCCAGCGCTGGATGACCTGTCGCCCAAGCCGGTCGTTCGTGTCGGATACCCACACCCGGTCCGTGCGCTCCAGGATTCCGTGGTCGATCCGCGCGCCGCCTGAAGAGCAGGACTCGATCTCCAACGCGGGATGCCGTGAGCGGAGTCCGTCGATGAGCCGGTAGCCAGCATCTGGGCGTGTGTTCCGGCGCTCCTGGCATGGACCGCTTCCCGTAGATCGCGGTTGTGGTCCCATTTCTGGCAGTCGAGGTCGTACTCGTCGACCAGTGCGTCCAAGCGGGCCAGGATGTGGGCGTACGCCTCGGGCCTGGCCAGGTCGAGCACTTGCTGGGGCGGTGTGGTGGGGCCGTACGTCCTGGCGCGGTCAGCACCCAGTCGGGTGGGCGCGGGCGAGATCGGAATGCGGATTCACCCTTTCCGGCTCGACCCATAGCCCGACCTGCATGCCGAGTGATCTGACGTCTTTGACCAGCGGGCGCAGCCCGTCGGGCCACGGTCGCGTCGACCGTCCAGTCGCCGAGCCCTGCCGCGTCGCGGCGCCCGCTGACCAGCCGTCGTCCAGAACGAGCATCTCCACACCGACGCGAGCCGCGCTCGGCGAGATCGACGATCCTGTCGAGCCGGTGGTCGAAATTGGACCGCCTCCCAGGTGTTCAGGGTCACCGGCCGAGGCGTCGTGGGATGGGTGTGCCTGCCACGCAATCGGCGATAGGGAAGCCAGCCGTGCCAGGGAGGCTCGGCAGCCGGTGCCGCCGTCAGTGTTGCAACGGTGGGCCATCCGCGGGTACGGGTGTTGCCGCCGCACAGTGCCCGCGGGCCGCTGCTGTTCACTTCCACTTGCGACAGCCGCCGCGGTTCCTTCCCCGGCAGAGACATCACGTGGGAGAGCCCGACGAGTGGCCGCGGTCACAAGAACCTAGGAGAATGAGGACACTTCTCCTTCTAGGAGGTCCAGCCATGCCTCGCTCGGAGGGCCGCCGCGGCTGGTCTGCCGGGCCAGTGCCGTTCGACTTGATGCCAACGGCTTCGGCAATGGTGGACGACAGTGGTATGGTTGTAGGCTGGTCGTCTGCGGCAGAGCAGCTGACGGGCTATGCCGCCTCCGATGTGCTGGGCCTGCCGATCGCCCGCTTCGTCGAGTCCATCGCCGATCTAGAGTCTGTCGATAGGGCGCTCGCATCTCCCGGAGCTTCGAGTGCGGTGCTGAGGGTCCACTCACAGGTCGGCAGAACGCTGACCCTCGGTGTTCAGGCGACGCCCCACGTCGGCGCTGCCGGGGTACGTCTGTGGCATTTGGCAGCGGTGGACCTGTCCAGGGCACCGTGGTGGGATGCCAGCCATGCGGTTCTGGGAGCCTTCCTGACTCGCTCCCCGTATGGCATTGCCGTCCTGGACACCGAGCTGCGCTATGTCTGGCTCAACGAGACCCTGGAGCGCATGGCGGGCGTGCCCCTGTCCCGGCGACTCGGCCGCCGTATGTCCGAGGTTCTGCCCCAGCTCGCGCCGAGAGGCGTGGAGCAGCAAATGCGGCAGGTTCTGGAAACCGGTGTTCCGGTGCTGGGGTTCGAGTACCAGGGGTACGTCCCCGCCGACCCAGGGCGTGAACACGCATACTCGACGTCCTTTCTGCGTCTGGACGACGGGGCGGGCAGAGTGCTCGGGATCTGCTACATGGGGGTGGACATCACCGAGAAGTGGCGCACCCGGCAGAGGCTGACGCTGCTGACTGACTCCGGCGCGAGGATCGGTACCACGCTGGACTTGTCGGTCACCGCCGCCGAGCTGGTGGAGGTCGCCGTCCCGGCCTTCGCTGACTTCGCCGCCGTCGACCTGCTTGAGACCGTGATCGACGGAGCGGCCTCCACTGCCGGTCCCGGCCTTCCACTTGCGTCGTCGGCGCTTCGGCGGGTAGCCCATCATTCCGCTCATGGGGGCGTGCCGGAAGCGGCCGCTGAAATCGGTGAACCCCCTGAGTATCCGGAGTCCTCCCCGATGGCGCAGTGTCTGTTGGAGGAGTCCGCGATCCTGGTGCCGGAGCTGGATGCCGACCGGGCCGACTGGCTGGCTGAGGATCCTCTGCGGGCCGAGCGAGTGAAGCGCTGGGGGATGCGCTCCCTGATGGCGGTCCCGTTGCGGGCGCGCGGAACCGTCCTGGGGATCGCGGTGTTTGTCCGTGCGGCATTCTCGGATGCCTTCGAAGACGACGACCTGGCCCTGGCCGAGGAACTGGCGTCCCGGGCAGCGCTCTGCCTGGACAACGCCCGCCGTTATGCCCGGGAGCGAGAGACCGCGCTGACCCTGCAGCGCAGCCTCCTGCCCGGCGAGTTCGGAGGATCAACATCGGTCGATATCGCCGTCCGGTACCTTCCGGCAGGCGCGGCCGGAGGCGTGGGTGGCGACTGGTTTGACGTGATTCCGTTGTCCGGCGCCCGGGTCGCCTTGGTCGTGGGGGATCCGGTAGGGCACGGGATCTCCGCCGCTGCAGCGATGGGGCGACTACGCGCCGCAGTCCATACGCTCGCTGATATGGACCTTCCGCCGGAGGAGCTGCTGGCACATCTGGACGACCTGGTCCTGCGTCTGGTCGATGAAGAGTCCTCCGGCCTCGCGGACCATGGGCCGGCCTCGAATGTGCAGGGAGCGCGGTGTCTGTACGCGGTGTACGACCCGGTGACGGTCTCATGCACAGTGGCGCGGGCCGGTCATGTGCCCCCCCTCGTCGTCACACCTGGTCGAACTGTTCTGACTCCTGAGTTGCCGGCCGGGCCGCCGCTCGGTGTCGGCACGTTTCCTTTCGAGGCAGCGGAATTCGACGTCGAGGAGGGCACGGTCCTTGTGCTGTTCACCGATGGGCTGCTCCGCGGTTCCGACCCCGCGCGTTCCTTGGAGACCGACCGTCTTGCAGCGGCGCTGTCATCCCTGAACGGCGATCTGGAAAGGGCCGCTGACGATCTTCTCGCGGCGATGCTCGACGGCAGTCCAGTGGACGACATCGCCCTCGTGCTCGCACGCACGCACGCGCTCGGAAGGGACCACGTCGCCACGTGCGATGTGCCGAACGAACCTGAACAAGTTGCCCGCGCCCGTGCCTTTGCCATGGAGCAGCTTTCCACGTGGGGGCTCGATGACCTCGCCTGGACTACCGAACTCATCGTCAGCGAACTCGTGACCAACGCCATCCGGTACGGGACCCCGCCGGTGCGGCTGCGGCTCATTCGCCACGCGGCGCTGATCTGTGAAGTAACCGACGGTTCCAGCACCTCGCCACGCCTGCATCATGCCCGGACCACGGATGAGGGCGGGCGCGGGCTGTTCATGGTCGCTCAGGTGGCCCATCGCTGGGGTACTCGTTACACCGCGCACGGGAAGATCATTTGGGCGGAGCAACCGCTTGACGGACGGTGAGAGGCCAGCCAAGTGACGTGTCGAAGTCACGGTTGTTGTGTCGCCGACGGTTACGGCGGAGTCAAGCGTTGCAGGTCGCGCCGCAGGCCGGAAGCCGCCTGGCGCCCGTATAGGCGAACTGCCGCGAACACGAAACGGAACACTGCAGGACGGCACGATTAAGTCCCTCGCTACGGGCCGGTAACCGATCAAAGCATGCCTAGCCTCCGGCCCCATGAACCTCATACGCAACGTGAGCGCGTTTGCCATCGCGCTGTTGCTTCTCGTGCTGGGCTTCGGTGCTCAGACCGCCTCGGCGCATGTCTCACCCCAGCACGCGGAACTCGCGATCACGTCCGGTGACCACGTAACGAGCGGCCGCCTCATCGTGAACCACACAGTGGTGACGCCCCAACAGGCCGGACACTGGGCGGCCGAGTTGCTCTCGGCTCCCTGCCCGGCCACCGGAACCGGCGTGCCCGGCGACGCCGGCGGCGTGCCCGGTGGTGTCGTCATCGAGCTGGCATGGCGCTGCCATATCGCCGCACTCGACCTGAGCTCGCTGATCGACAAGGCCGGCTTGACGCAGGTCGTGGTCGAGTTCGACGGCACGGTCGCCGACGCCTCCGCGGCCACGCCGCTCGTCGACATCCGGGGCGCGCACGCCCCGCCCTCGTTCCCCTGGCTGCCCGTCACGCTCCTCACCGTGGTCGCTGCCGCGCTACTGCTCGCAGCCTGGCGACTGCCGGCGCTCCTGCGCGCATCGCTCCGTACCCGGCGACGGTTGCAGTTGGCGACCGTCGGCGCGGTCGCGGCATCCGTCCTCGCGCCCCACCCAGCCTTCGCCGACGCCGGCGCGGCTTCAGCCGCCCCCGTGACCGTCCAGGGCACCGTCTTCGAAGACCGCAACGGCAACGGCAGCCGGGACTCCGATGACAAGCCACTGCCCGGCGTCGACGTCACCGACGGCGCCGTATGGACCACGACCGGCTCGGACGGCACGTACAGCCTGCCGGTTGACCCGCAGCGGCGAGAGACCGACCTCGTCAGCATCGTCTCGCCCGACGGATACACGCCCGTGCTGCGCGACGACTACGTCCCGCAGTTCTTCCGCAAGGTCCCTGAAGCCGGCGGCACGGGCGTTGACTTCGCTCTTGTATCTGACCACAACGCCTCGAACCCCACCGAGACGTGGATCATGAACTCGGACGTCGAGGTCTACAGCGGCAGCGATGGCGACCGGGCCCGGTGGACGAGCGAGGTCCAGGCGATGTCCGAGGTCGACGGTGCGACGATGCAGATCGCGACCGGTGACCTCACCGTCACGGACCAGATGGCCGAGCCGCGCCGTCAGGGCGGCTTCGACCTGTTCAGCGAGGGTCTCAAGGAAGGGCGGCTCGGCCACCCCTTCTATCCGGTGATGGGCAACCACGATTTCGGCGGCACGGCCACATCCCAGGGCTACGGCGGCAGCATGGAGTACTACCGTCGCAACCTTGGACCCGAGTGGTACAGCTTCGACCGCAACGGCCGCCACATCGTCGTACTTGAGGACAACTACGATTCCAGCGGGCTGGCACCGCAGCTGGAGTGGCTGCGTGAGGACCTGGCCCGCAACGCGGTAGGCAAGCAGGTGTTCGTCTTCGCGCACCGGTCCCTGTTCACCCAGTGGGGCCCCGGCGCGGGCATGCAACCGACGATCGACCTCCTCGCGAAGTACGACGTGCGGATGGTCGCTGCGGGCCACAACCAGCAGGCAGAGTTCCGGCGCGGCGCCTTCAAACGGTCCGTCGAGATCAACAACCAGGGCACGTACGGCATCGACGGTGCTCGTCCCGACTACAAGGTTCTCGACTTCAGCGCCATCACCGACAACCCGAACACACCCGGCAACGAGGACTCGGGCCATGTGGTGGGCACCCACCGTCAATTCGCCATCGATGACGACGCCGCGCTCGTCAGTCCCGCCCAAGGCGGCGTACACGGCGCCGGGACCGGAGTGCCCGTCGAGGTGTATGCGGAGGACAACGGCCGCCGGCCCGAGCGTGCCACGCTGACCGTGCGCGACAGCGGGGGCGGGGTCGTGCGACAGGCGCAGCTGAGCTTCGGCATCCCAGCCATTTGGCCCGGCATCGAGAACTGCTACACCCCGCCCGGTGCTCAGCCCGAGCCCTGCCCCGCAGCGCGCGGCTCGTGGACCAGGGCGAGTAGCCATCTGAGCGGGCTGAAGCCCGGCACCTACACGGCCGAGTCAGTGGCCTACGACACCCGGGGCAAGCCGTTTCCCGTCGTCAGGAACACCTTCCAGATCGTCCCCGACTCCGACCTGCCCGAGCCGAGGGCCGGACAGAACTGGCTGCGGCAGGGCCGCGACGAGACCGGGCGTTCTGCCAGTGGCGACAATCCGGGCGCGCTGCTCGCCCTTCGCTGGGCACGGCAGACCGGCGAGCAGTTCCATCTCAACGGCTCCGTCGTAGCGGACGGCAAACTTATCGTCTCAGCCCGCGCATTCGATTCGCCGAACAGCATGGTGCTCGCTTACGACATCCCCACAGGGCGGGAGATCTGGCGCACCTACCTCGATGGGGACGCAGAGTCCGCGCCGACGATCCACGGGGGCAAGGTCTACCTGACGACCGGTGTGGGCCGGATCTACGCGCTGGACCTGGCGAACGGCCGTGTCGCCTGGCAGGCCATCGACCGCGAGGAGACGCACGGCGACACCGTACGCCGCTACGGTCGCGCGGGCGGGCCGGTCAGTGTCTTCTCCCTCCAGGGCAGTGACGACCGCCCGGTCGCCGTCTACCAGGACGCGAACGTGATCCGCTGTCGTGACGGCAGGACCGGAGCGGTGCTCCCCGGAGGCTTCGGGGCAGCGCTCTCCTGGGGCCAGGCACATAGCACGGCGATCCGTCAGCCCGGCTCCAACACCGTCTACCTGCACTCCATGTCGAGCAACACCCTCATCGCGATGGACCTCAGCACCTGCACTCAGCTGTGGGTGAAGGACACCGGCGGCGGCATTGACAGCCACTCGTCACCCGCGCTGACCGACCTCGAGTCGGGCGATCCGAAGCTGGTGACCTTCACGGCGTCCGGCGTTCGCGGGCACGACCCGAAGACGGGCGCGGAAACCTGGAAGTCCGACCTTGGCACCAGTAGCGCGGGAGGCAACACGTGCGAGCCGGGACCTGCCCCGATCACCAGCCCGGCCGTGTGGGGGGACATGGCGTACGTCGCTGGCCGGGACGGTGTCGTACGCGCCTACAACACGAGTGCCGCAGATCCGTCGAAGCCGGTGTGGGAGTTCAAGGCCGGCTACCTGGCCGGGGAGAGCCCGGCGGACGACCCATCGCGGGTCGCCCGGGGCTGCACGGCTGGAGCGGGTTCGCCGACGATGCATCCGCTGGTGACGAACTCCCGTGTCTACGTAGGGACGTGGGACGGACGGCTGCTCGTCCTGAACCGGGCGACCGGCGCGTCGTCCGCCTCGTACGACCTCGGCGGGGGAGTGGCTTCGGCCCTCTCGGTGAGCGGTGACTGGGTCTTTGCCCTCACGGACGACGGCGCGGTCCATGCGCTCACCGCACGTCGGCGCTGAGGGGGGAAGCAGCACCGTGCGAGTACTACACATCAGGGTGTTGCTCCTGCTGATCGCCGTGTCCGCGCTGCTCTTCTGCAGCGCGGGCACGGCGCAGGCGCACCCATTCGGAACCCCGCCCGTCGTGAGCGTCGCGGCGAAGGGCACTGCCGTGGACGTGACGTGGTCCGCGCAGCAGGACGACGTTGCCGTCCTCAGGGAGGAGTCCGGCGGCGACGAGGCGGGCTATTTGCGCTCCCACATCGTCGTACGGCAGGACGCGCGCCCATGCCGTGCCGAGCCGGTTAACGATCCCGAACTGGGCCTGCACTTCGTCTGCCCGAAGCCGGTAGACCGCATCGCGCTGACTGTCACGGCACTGACGGACGTCAATCCGGCGTACCGGACGCTGTCGGTGACGGACAGCGGCAGCGGTGCTCTGCACACGGCCGAGGAACCGACGCGGTCGCTCGCGCTCACGTCAGCGGACGCTGACAGCGGTCCGGACGCGGAGATATGGTCGTGGTCCACCGACCTGACGTCACTGCTGGACCATGGGGCGGCTCTGCCGGTTGCGCTGCTTGTGGCGGCGGCAGTGGGCGCACTCCACGCCTGTGCGCCCGGGCACGGCAAGTCGGTGGCGGCCGGGTATCTTGTGGCCGGTCGGGGCAGACCGCGCGACGCGGTGTGGCTGGGCGGGATCGTCGCCCTCATGCACACGTTCTCGGTAGCCGCCCTGGCGGTCGGCTGGTGGCTGGCGGCGGATAGCTTTCCTGACATCGCAGCACTGACGCGATGGCTTCAGCTGACCGCGGCGCTGGTGGTGGTGGCGGTGGGGACGATCTTGCTTCAGCGGCATGTGCGCCATCGGAAGCACCACGACCACGGGCATGGACACACCCGTCGCATACCGAACGCCTCGTCTCTGCTGACATGGCGAGGCCTCCTGCTACTGGGTGTCTCGGGCGGCCTGCTGCCCTCGCCGTCCGCCTTCCTTGTGCTGGTCACCGGCCTGCTGACCGGCAAGGCTGCCGTCGCCTTGGCGTTGGTGGCCGCCTTCGGTCTGGGCATGGCCCTGACGCTCACCGGTGTCGGCCTGATCGTGCTGCGTGGACGGGACGCCTTGTTGGACCGGCTCTCGCACTCGCGGGTGCTGCGAACGTGGAGCCAGAGGACTCCGCTGTTTGCAGCCTCAGCCGTGGTGACCGCGGGGACCGTCGCCTCGGCCCTGGCAGCGGCGCGACTCACGGGCCCCTGACGCCAGTCCAGCAGACTACGTCCCTGGACAACTACCAATGGGGGCAGCTTCCGGACCACCTTCATCCTCAACACTATCGACCGCCTGACCTGTGCCCATACCTCCACAAGCCGAGTGCCCACTGGCTCGGCCAGGTCGCCGCATCCGGCCGGCACGCCACTGCTCTCCGGAGCCGGTGGCTTCGCAGGCGCCCGGACTTTCCAGACCCCGCTGTCCGGGCGCCGCCGTTGCCACCGGCTCCGACGCCGTCACACAGACCGAGGTCCCGAGGGGCACCGCCCCCACTGGCCGATGACGATTCCGGTGCGCCGTGGTGGCGCGACGACCCGCTCTCGATATCGTCCAGTGGGGGCGGTGCCCGCGAGCACCCATGGTTCTTCCGCGAGGCAGTTGAAGCGGGACCGGCGAGCGCCGCCCGTGCGAGGTTCCATTCTCGCCGATAGGCACGGCTCGAAGGGGAGTTGCCGCCGAACACTGGCGGGCCCTGTTCGGCGGCACACCTGTAGGCCACAGGTCCTTCGACGACGTACTGCGGTTCTGGCTGACCCTTGCGATGACGGCAAACTCGCGGCCAACAGCGCGGCGGCCCGGTGGCTGATGGAAGCCTCCCGGACTGACTTTCACGATTTCTGTTATGCCCTCCCGAGGCCAAGGTCCCCCTTGCACCGGGCGATCCGACTTCCGTACTCGGGCCGGTGCACGCGGCACACCCGCCGGGGCGGCACAGCCGCCGTCACCCGAGACGAATACCTCAGCGAAGCCGCACTACCGGCGTAGCCGCCGTAGTTGCCGTGCTGGTCACGGGAGGCGCTGTCGCATGCATGACCGTGTCGTCGGACGGAGAAGGGGACATGGTCCGCTCCGCGGCCGCTCTCTGGCCGAGACGCCCCCCGCCGCACACTCCTCCTCCCCGTCACCCACTGCCCCGGCGTCCGCCTCCCTTGGTAGGTACGTGCCTGTGGGTCCGACAGCATTCGGCTCACCTGGGCTCACCCAGGAGCGCGCTGTCCATGGCGCCGTGGCGCCTGCCCGCGAAGTGCCGCCTGTCTCACTGGTCGCAGCCCGGGGCGTTTTCAAGGGCCGTCAGCGGCCTAGGAAGCCGCCGCACTCCTCTGGCGATGCCTCACCCGCTACCTGCTCGGCCAGATAGGCCGCGCGCAGCCCTTGGCGGGCGCGGGCAACCAGGGACGTGACGCCGCTGGGACTGAGACCGAGCAGCGGAGCCATGGTGCCGGGGGCCTGGCCCTCTACGGCCGACTGCCACAAGGCGATCTGCCAGCGCTCAGGGAGTCTCCGGAATGCTCGGCGCACCAAATCCGCGTCCTCCTGCACCAACATCAGCTCCTCTCCGCTCGCTGCCATCGGAGCGTCGGGCAGTCGAGTCTCGAGGTCGGCGGCGAGTTCGGTCCGGCGCGCGGTTGTGGCCCAGTCAGCAGCTGTGCGACGAATGGTGGCAATGAGGTAGGGCCGCCAGGGGCCCGTGGGGCCTGTCCCACCTCGTACGGCCCGCAGTGTGCGGGCGAATGCTTCCGCGGCGAGGTCTTCTGCGGTGTGCGAGTCCTGGGTGCAGCTGCGTGCGTAGATCAGAACCGAGGTGCGGTAACGCCGGTACAGCTCCTCCAACGCAGCCGCGGCGGCAGCTGGCGGACCGCTGCGGATACGCGCGGTCAAGTCAGGGTCTGCGAGGGGTATTCGAGGGGCGATGTAGGCGGTGGCGCTTTCGGACATGGTGATCACCTGGTGGTGGTGCGGTCGGATGGGGCCGCGGGGAGGGAGCCGGCACCTATGCCGTCCGCTCGTGCGGTGTCCCCGAGACTCCAAGGGCAAGTGCGACTTCGGCCCTGGGATCGCCCTGCCGCGCGATAGTGGATCAGTCAGCCCGGTTCATCAAAACCGTCGGCCTTGTCGGCGACGGCGCAGCCGGTCGGCACGCCCCTGCATGCGGCGATGGTGGCAGCCGGTGTCGCGGTCCGCCATGAATGCCAACGGGCTTTCGATGTGCCGGTCCTGCGACGGGACATGTGCGTCGCCTCTCCGTGACGGTGTGCGTGGAGGAATGGTGGATTCGGTGCGCTTCGCGGGCTCGATGTGCACCGACGAATGGTGAGGCTCCGTCATGGCGTCTGGTTCGAAGTTTCGGACAAGAGCCTGCAACACATCGGGTCTATGAGCAAGACCTGGAGTTGAATTCCCGTGAGATTGAGGGAAAGAGTGGCGTATCATCGGATCTATCGCTCCGCGTGACGCCCGCCTGCCATGCGCTGAGGGCCCAACGGATTTCGGTCGGGTCAACGTGACGGCGCGCCCGGCACGTTGACCCGACCGGTGTCTTCCGATGTGCTGCCATCCGAGCGAGAGAACTGGGGCTGGAGAGTCATTCATCGGGCAAATCTTTCGGGATCACTCTCAACTATCGGGATATTCATGACGAATGTGACGACCCAAACCTCCGTGTGTGAGAAGTATTGATCCGATGTCTCGTCGACTCTATGGTGTCACCGCCACGAGCCTCCTAGAGCCGAGGAGATGCGCACGCGATGATCAGAAGATCTGGAACGCGGAAGTGGGGGCTTCTCCCCCCGCTTGCTGTGGTCGGGGTGCTGTGCGCAGCGTCGGTCACGAGTGCGGCCATGGCTGCACCTGAAACCGGGGCCATAGCCGCAGCAGCCGACCCCTTCACCCTGTGGTACGCCAATCCCGCCGCCGACTGGCACAAGGAAGCACTGCCCATCGGCAACGGAGCCATGGGGGCCACGGTGTACGGGGGAGTGGGCATAGAGAAGCTTCAGTTCAACGAAAAGACACTGTGGACAGGGGGGCCGGGGGCCGCCGGATACAACTCGGGCAACTGGACCTCGCCCCGTCCGGCGGCGCTACAGGAAGTCGTCGACACCATCAACCGCGACGGACAGGCCGGTCCGCCCTGGGTCGCCGGCAAGCTCGGCCAAGCCAAGACCGGCTTCGGTGACTATCAGACCTTCGGCGACCTGAACCTGTCGATGTCCGGAGGAGAGCCCTCGTACACGAACTACCGCCGCTCCCTGGACATTCGCAACGCGGTCGCCGGTGTCAGGTACGACGCGGGCGGCGCCATCTTTGAGCGGGAGTACTTCGCCAGCCACCCGGACAAGGTCATCGCCGGGCGACTCGGCGCGAACCAGGCCGGCAAGGTCTCGTTCACGCTCGGATACTCCTCGCCGCGAAGTGACTTCACCGCCACGGCGAACGGCGGGCGGCTCACCATTCGTGGCAAGCTCGCCGACAACGGTCTCGTCTTCGAGTCGCAGATCCAGGTCAAGACCCAAGGCGGCGCGGTCACCGACAGTGGTGGTCAGGTGACGGTCACGGGTGCCGACAGCGCGACCTTCGTGATGAGCGCGGGAACCAACTACGCTCAGAAATACCCAAGTTATCGAGGCGCAGACCCGCATGAAAGCGTGTCAAGGGCCGTCGACGCGGCGTCCGCCAAGTCGTACGACAGCCTCAAGAGCGCCCATACCGCCGATCAGCAGGGCCTGTTCGACCGGGTGAGACTCGACATCGGCCAGTCGATGCCCGGTCAGCCCACCGATCAGCTTCGCGCCAGCTACTCGGGTGGGGCGTCCGCGCAGGACCGGGCCTTAGAAGCGCTCTTCTATCAGTACGGCCGGTACCTGCTGATCGCCTCTTCGCGGCCTGGGTCGCTGCCCGCGAATCTGCAGGGGGTGTGGAACAACTCGACGTCTCCGCCATGGAGCGCCGACTATCACACCAACATCAACCTCCAGATGAACTACTGGCCCGCCGCCCAGACCAACCTGGCCGAGACCGCCGAGCCGTTCACCGCGTTCGTCGAGGACCTGAAGAACGCGGGCACTAGGTCCGCGACGGACATGTTCGGTTCGCCCGGTTGGGTTGTGCACAACGAGACCAACCCGTACGGCTTCACCGGCGTCCACAACTACGCCACTTCGTTCTGGTTCCCCGAGGCCAACGGCTGGCTCGCCTCGCAAGTCTATGACCAGTACCTCTTCAGCAAGGATACGGCGTTCCTGCGTGACCGCGCCTATCCGCTGCTGAAGGGCGCCTCGCAGTTCTGGCTGCAGAACCTGCGCACCGATCCGAGGGACGGCAAGCTGGTGGTGACGCCCAGCCTCTCGCCCGAACACGGGGACTTCACCGCCGGTGCTTCTATGGCCCAGCAGATTGTGTGGGGGCTGCTGACCGACACGCTCGCCGCGGCCAAGGAACTGAACGTCAGCTCTTCCTTCCAGGGCGACCTCCAGGCGGCACTGGGCAAGCTCGACCCCGGTCTGCGCGTGGGCAATTGGGGTCAACTGCAGGAGTGGAAGGCTGACAGGGACAGGAGTGACAACACCCACCGCCACGTCTCCCACTTGTATGCCCTTCACCCGGGCCACCAGATCTCCCCGGACACGACGCCCAGGTTCGCCGACGCGGCCGAGGTGTCACTGGACGCGCGCGGAGATGGCGGAACCGGGTTTGACTCCCCCGGCTGGAGCAGGGCATGGAAGACGAACTTCTGGGCGCGGCTGCTCGATGGTGATCGCGCGCACAAGTTGCTCGCCGAGCAGCTTAAGTCAAACACCTATCCCAACCTGTTTGACTTGCACCCCCTGGGCAACGACTCCACCTTTCAGATCGACGGCAACTTCGGCGCCACCTCGGGGATGACCGAGATGCTGCTGCAGAGCCAGAGCGGCGACATCCGCCCCCTGCCGGCGCTGCCGGGCACCTGGAAGAACGGATCGTTCACTGGTCTGAAGGCGCGCGGCAACGTCACGGTGGGCGCCTCGTGGAAGGAGCACGGGGCCGCCGAGTTCACTTTGGCACCGGCCAAGAACGGCCCGGTCGCCGTACGCAGCTCCATGTTCCTCGGGGCGTTCAGCGTGGTCGACACCACCACCGGCCGGGCCATCACCCCGACACGCGATGGGCAGCGCATCAGCTTCGACGGGGAAGCCGGTCACGTCTACAAGACCACCGGTGCCCTGTCCACGGCGATCGTCGGTGTCGCCAGCAGCAAGTGCGTGGACGTCCCCGCGGCCAATTCGCAGGACGGCAACGATCTACAGCTCTACACCTGCAATGGCACTGCTGCTCAGAAGTGGACCTTCTCCGCCCCGAGCGGTGAGATCCGGGCCCTCGGCAAGTGCATGGACGTCGAGGCGGCGCGGACGGACGACGGCACACCGGTGCAGCTGTACACCTGCAACGGCACCGCCGCCCAGAAGTGGATGTATGACCAACAGAATCAGGAGCTAGAGGCCTTCGGTAAGTGCCTGGACGCCAACGCAGCCGGAACTGCCGACGGCACCAAGCTGATCCTCTACGCCTGCCACGGCAAGACCAACCAGAAGTGGCGGCTCGCCGGCTGACCGGCTCCCGGTCGACGGCCGCCAAGGAACGGTCGCCGACAAGGGGAGAACTCTTGGCGGCACACGCCACTTGTGAGGGGCGTCCTGCTTCACGATGCCCACGACCACAGGGAGGTACTGCACATGTCCATGATGTTCACACGCGACAGGGCCATCGCCTTGACCGTCACGCTCGTCGGCTTGCTGACGCTCGCCCCCACGACGTCGTCCGCCCAACCGGACCAGGGAGCTGTGGCCGCCGCCCCTGGTCCCGGAACGAACTACGCGACCGACGACCCGTTCACGGCCGAACGCACGGCGTGGTTCCGCGACAACAGGTTCGGCATGTTCATCCACTTCGGCGCCTACTCCAATCTCGAGGGCGAATACACGCGTCCCGATGGCTCGACCTGCCAGTACTCGGGAGGCGCTGAATGGCTGCAGTACCTCTGCAGCATTCCGAAGGACGAGTACGAGAAGCAGGCGGCGACCTTCAACCCGAAGGAGTTCGACGCGAAGGCCATCGTCGCGGCGGCCAAGAGCGCTGGCCAGAAGTACATTGTGATCACCACCAAGCACCATGACGGTTACGCGATGTGGCCGACCAAGCAGAACACCTGGAACCTGCGCGACCACTCGTCCTTCGACAAGAACCGCGACATCCTCGCCGAGCTGAAGCAGGCCGCCGACGCCGAAGGCATCAAGCTCGGCTTCTACTACTCGATCTGGGACTGGCACGACCCCAATTTCACCGGCGACTTCCCCCAGTACAAGGAGCGGATGCGGGCGCAGCTCAAGGAGTTGATCGACGGCTACGACCCGGACCTGATGTGGTTCGACGGGGAGTGGACCGTCGCCTCGGACCGGCCGGTGAATCCGTGGTCCGCACGCGACGGCGAGGAGTTGGAGTCCTACCTGCGTGACCTGGATCCCTCAATGGTGATCAACAACCGGGTCGGCAAGCGGCGGGTCTCCGATGGCGACTACGGCACACCGGAGCAGGAGATCCCGGAGGCACCGGTGGACGGGCAGCTCTGGGAGAGCTGCATGACCATGAACAACACATGGGGCTACTCACGTCGGGACAACAATTGGAAGTCGGGTGCAGAGCTCACCCGGAACCTGCTGAACACCACGAGTAGGAGCGGCAACTACCTCCTCAACATCGGCCCCGACAAGCTCGGACGCGTGCCCGCTCCATCCATCGCCGCGCTCAAGGAGATCGGTGACTGGCTGGACCGGTCAGGGCAGGGCGCCGCGATCTACAAGGCGGGCTTCCCCGGCGTCGTCGCCGAACCCGACTGGGGTGTGGTCAGCCGGTCGGGCAACGACCTGTACGCCTCGGTCTACCACTGGCCCGGTGCGGGCAAGCCGCTGCACCTCACCACCACCACCACCGGGTTCACCGTCGGCAGCGCGAGCGTCCTGGGTAGCGGCCAGAAGGTCACGGTCACCAAGGCGGGCGACGGATACGACATCATTCCATCCGGCGACGACACGAACCCGGCCGCCACGGTGATCAAGCTGTCGATCACCCCGCCCGCTCCTACGGCCGAGGGAACCGGCACCGGCCTCAAGGCCGAGATCTTCGACAACGACCAGCTGTCGGGGAGCCCAAGGGCCACGCGCACCGATCCGACCATCAACTACGCCTGGCGGTTTGGTGGTTCACCGGCTGAGAGTATCCCCTCGGATCACTTCGGCACCCGATGGACCGGAACGATCGAGCCGCGCTACAGCGAGAAGTACGTGTTCACGACCGTGTCCGACGACACTGTCCGGGTCTGGGTCGACGGCAGACTCATCATTGACAACACCCGGCCGCACGCGCCGACTGTCGACAAGGGCGCCGTCGATCTCCAAGCTGGCAAGAAGTACGCCATCAGGGTCGAGCACACGGAGCAGACCGGGGAGGCGCACATGAAGTTGCTCTGGTCGAGTCCGAACACGCCCCAGCAGATCGTGCCGAGTAGCCAGCTTTCGCCGAACTGAGCCAGATCAGGCGTGTCTCACTGAAGTGCCTGGCGGCAGGGCCGCGGGAACTGATCCTCTCCGTGAGGGCGGGCAGCGTGCGGCGCGGCCTCGGTGAGATCGCGCCGAGGCCGCACTGCTCTGGTCAAACGGTGCTGTCAGGCGAGGACCTTCCAGGTAAGAGTCGTGCTGAGGGTCTTGGCGATGGCCTGGTCGCGGACGGAGTCGGTCGGGTCGATGACCACTGCACTCAGGCGATGGCGCTGCGCGTGGCCTGCCTCGAGTCGCAGCTCGGAGACCAGAAGGACATTATCCGCGAACAGGCCGCAGCTCTCCAGGAGATCGTCAGACAGGGCACATAGACCCCGGAGCCGTGCCGCGCCTCCAGGACGCCGAGGATGCTGCTGGCGTCCGCCGGCGGAAACCGGGTCCCGGTGATCGCGCAGCTGGTCCAGGCCGACGAGGACACGGCGCGGGAGGTGATCCACCGGTTCAACGAGATCGGTCTGGCCTGTCTGGACCCTCGATGGGCGGGAGGCCGTCCCCGACCTGCGCCGCGTGCACGGACGCGTCATCCGCATCGGCCGGGAAGCCTTACGGTGCCTGCTCCTGCGCCGCGGCATCACCTTCCAGCGCACCAAGACCTGGAAGGAATCGCCCGACCCCGGCCCCGACGCCAAGCTCTACCGCATCGAGCAGGTGCTGGACCGCTTCCCCGACCGCATCTTCGCCTTCGACGAGTTGTGGCCGCTGGGGATCAGACCCACCGCGGGCTCCTGCTGGGCGAAGCAGGGCAGGCCCAACCGGCTGCCGGCGACCTACCGCCGCACCCACGGCGTCACCTACTTCCACGGCTGCTACTCCGTCGGCGACGACCGCCTATGGGGCGTCAACCACCGCCGCAAAGGCACCGCCAACAGCCTGGCCGCGCTGAAGTCGATCCGCGCCGCCCGACCCGACGGCGCCCCGACCTACATCCTCCTGGACAACCTCTCCGCCCACACCGGCGCGACGATTCGCCGCTGGGCGAAGAAGAACAAGGTCGAGCTGTGATTCACCCCGACCTACGCCTCCTGGGCCAACCCCATCGAGGCGCACTCCGGCCCGCTGCGCCAGTTCACCCTGGCCAACTCCAACCACCGCAGCCATCCTGCGCAGACCTGGGCCCTGCGCGCCTACCTGCGCTGGCGCAAGCCAACGCCCGCCACCCCGACGTACTCGCTGCCCAGGGGAAGGAACGAGCCCGCATCCGCAGCGAGAAGGGCATCCGCTAGGGCGGACGTCCCAGATCCGTGACGGCGTGAATGAACGACAACCGGCACAGCCAGTCGCACAGCATGAACCGTAAGGAGGGTGCTGCATTGATCAACGGGACGTTGACGCCGCCGTGGCAGAGATGCTGCAGGTGCTCAGCCCTCATACCGCCGAGGACTGGACGGTGCCAGCGGGACCGCTTGAATGGACCTGCTGGCAAACCGCAGCGCACATCGGCCACGACTTGTTGGCCTACGCAGGGCAGCTGGCAGCCCAGCCCGCCGACGCCTACCTTCCCTTTGACCTGAACGTCCGCCCCACTGCCTCACCGGCTGAGGTACTCCAGGCCATCACCGCCTGCGGCGGGCTGCTCAGCAGCGCGTTGGCTGCAGCCAGCCCGACCCTGCGTGCCTGGCACTGGGGGCAGTGCGACCCCGAAAGGTTCGCCGCGATGGGCGTCGCCGAAACTCTGCTGTCGCCTTGACGGAGATAGCGACTGCCACGATGCCTCTATCGGATGACCGATGTCGGGTAGTGCACTCAGCAGGGCTTAGGGCAAGTCGTCGCATGCACTGGGTGCGCGGGCCGACGGCGCCGTACCCGGCTAGTGGCCGGTCACCGGGGCGCTGTGAAACGGGTTGGCGGGTGCGGTCCCACCAGCTGGAGGACCGCACCCGCTTTGGACTGTGAGCGCTACGGGTGACGAAACCGTTGGGGTGGGTACAGAGGACGGACAACTAGGTGGTCTCGATGGTGTTGGAGAAGACCTCGGGGGTCACCCAAGGACCTGGACTTCGCTGAGGGAGAGTGGTCGGTCGGAGCCGACGAGCTGTACGCGGATGTAGCGGGCCTTGGTGCCGACGGGGAGTGTCAGGGATGTGCCGACCGCTTCGCTCCGGTGGGTGTGCCATACGCCGGTTTGTGCCTTGGTTGTTGCAGGGTCGTTTGACGTGAATGGTGTGTCGGAGGCGAAGACGTAGAAGTCGCGGAGGCGGTTGGAGCAGCAGTCGGTGCGGTTCCACAATTTGATCTGGCCGACTGTTTGTGAGGTGCCCAGGTCGACCTGCCACCAGGGGTTGTTGTCGAGCGGGGTGTCGGACGTGTGGGTGACCGAACCGGCGAAGAAGATTCCGTCGGCCTTGCCGTCCACAGCCCGATCCGCGCTGGATCCGAGATGGTGGGTGCTGGACTGGGTCGCCGGGCGGTTGAGCGCCATGTTGGCGAATACCTCTACTTCGCTGAGGGAGAGTGGTCGGTCGGAGCCGACGAGCTGTACGCGGATGTAGCGGGCCTTGGTGCCGACGGGGAGTGTCAGGGATGTGCCGACCGCTTCGCTCCGGTGGGTGTGCCATACGCCGGTTTGTGCCTTGGTTGTTGCAGGGTCGTTTGACGTGAATGGTGTGTCGGAGGCGAAGACGTAGAAGTCGCGGAGGCGGTTGGAGCAGCAGTCGGTGCGGTTCCACAATTTGATCTGGCCGACTGTTTGTGAGGTGCCCAGGTCGACCTGCCACCAGGGGTTGTTGTCGAGCGGGGTTTCGGACGTGTGGGTGACCGAACCGGCCGGGAAGGAGCCGTCGGCGTTCCCGTCAGCAGCACGGCTGGCCTGCCCGCTTCCTGTGAGGGTGCTGGACTGCGTGGCGGACTTGCCGAAGGCCATATTCGTGTCGATCGCGCCGTCGGAGTGCAGGGAAAAGGTCGCGATCGCCGGGGACAGCGCCCTAGACGTGTTGATCCTCAACCGGACCTTGGTGGTGGTGACGGCGTTCGGTAGGTGCAATAGGCGCTTGTACCCGATGGTTGTGGCCTTGCCGGCCTCCTGCCAGCCGTTGCCGTCCCAGACGTCGAAGGCGAAGCTGGACACGCGCTGCCCGACCTGGATGTTTTCCTGGAGTTTCACCACATTGAAGGTCTTGGCAGGCCCGAGGTCCATGACGAGGTTTCCGGTGGTTCCGTTGGGCTGCCAGGCCGTCGAGCCGTCACCGTCCAGCACGTTGCTCGGAACGTTGCCGCTGGTGTTGGAGGTGCCGGTGTCGTTGGCGGCGGAGGCACCGGAGGAGACCTTTACATTCAGGGATCGAACCCAGCTGCCGAACTGCCTCATGCGGTCCACTGCTTCGGCCGGCATCCGTCCGGTGTTGTCAGGGGCGACGTTCAGCAGGAGCTGGCAGTTCTTGCCCACCGAGTTCATATACATGTGCTGGAGGGTGGCCAGCGAGACCGGCTTGGCTCCCGGGTCCCAGAACCAGGACGGAGCCTGCAACATGCCGTCGCACTCGGCCGGCTGCCATCGGACCATGTCCCACTTGCTGGTGCCATCTGCATTGCGCTGTGACAGCAGGGCGTCACTTCCCAGATCGCTCGCAGAGTTGCTGCCGCCAGGCACGGGTATCACGGAGTCCGCCGCGGTGGCGGGATCGCCGATGTTGGGAACCGCCGACCACTCCGACACGCGATGAGTCAGCCCCTCCTCAGTGCCGACAAATCGTGCGTCGGGGCCGCCGTCCTGGAAGACCACCGCGGTCGGCTGGAGCGTACGGATCATGGTGATCCAGTCAGAAAAGTTGTAGCGCTGGGGGGCGTCCGGCCACGGGTTGGCTCCGTCCAGCCAGATCTCATCGAGCTTGCCGTACTTGGTGAGCACCTCGTAGAAGGTGTTCATGTAGTAGCGGTTGTAGTCGTCGACCGCGGGGAAGTCGAAGCCCCTGTCCGTGCCGTCACTGATGGTCGGGATGTGCGTGGGCTTCGGCGTGCTGCCGTTGCCGAACCTGCCGGCGTGGTACTCGTGACCGTCCGACGGCGAGAGATAGACGCCGACCTTGAGGCCGTGATTGCGGAACGAGTCGGTGAACGACTTCAGCACGTTGCCTTTGCCACTCATCCAGTTGCTGGAGGCCACGCCGTGGCTGGAGTAGGCCGAGGGGAACAGCAGCATGCCGTCATGGTGCTTGGCGGTGAGGATGACCTTCTTGAAGCCCGCCTCCTTGAACATCTCAGCCCACTGGTCGGTGTCCAGATTGGTTGGATTGAAGACGTCGGGGTCCTCGGTCCCCGTCCCCCATTCCTTGAAGGTGAATGTGTTCGGGCCGAAGTGGATGAACCCGGTCAGCTCTTCCAGCTGCCAGTCCAGTTGCCGCTGACTCGGCGTCAGGGACGCTGCCTTCTCCAGGATTTGTGCGGGCGTGTCGTGGTCGTTGACGGCGACGACGGGGTTCGGTGCCGCGGCGGCGGGGCCGGCCGTCACGACCGTGGTGCACAAGGCCATGAGTGTGCCAACGGACGCGACCACGGACCGTCCTACCCCCTTTCGCTTTCGGGAGCCGGCTCGGTTGATCTGAACCCTTGACATGGGTCCTCCTCCTTGCGTTCGGGTAGCGCAGAGTGACGACGGTCACCGGGGCCCGGCAGGTGGAAGGCTAGGGCAGGCCATACATCGGAGCAACACCTTTTTCACAGGGTTCAGTTGTTAAGTTGAGGCACTTTGTGACGCACATTCATCCGATCCATGGATCGTGCGGGATGCCACCCTGCGTTGGGTGTCCACGGCTGCAGTCCAGTCGCGCTCGACGCCTGAGGCCGGCGCGGCCGCCTCGGCGGGATTACTGCGATGTTGCGACAGACATCGGTTGAATACTGGCCACAGTGAATGGATGCGTGGCGCCCAGGTTGCCCAAACTTGGGAATGACTGCAGGAGGGAGGCAGTCTCCGGCAGCTGGCGAAACTTGCCCAGATCGCATGGTGCACCTACGATGAATTAAACATCGGATGTATTGCGTGCACGGCGCACACATCGGGAGGTCGAAGTGCAACACTGGCAAGTAACCTTTGGAACCCGCAGTGCCGACGGATTGCAAGGAACGCAGACGTTCATCGTTGTCGCTCCGTCGCCAGCCGTGGCACGAGACGCAGCGGGTGTGCTCGCCGAGTCCACGGGTGCGATGTATCACCGCCGGGGCGCGCGCATCGAGGTGCGCGGCGCTGCCATCGTCGAGTTGTGGCGCAGTGGTTCGTTGCACGTACGATGACGCCGTCCCTGACGACCGGTCATCTGTCATGTTTCGCGCCCTGCCTGTATCAATGGCCGGGCTGGTCCGCGGTGGGTGGCGCTTGGCCGTCGCCGTGACGTGGTGACGTCAGATGTAGGCCGACACCCTAAGGAGGGAAGGCCCCCTGACCGGAGAATTCCCGGGAGATTCCGTTCGTCAGCCAGTCCTCGACGGCGGCGACATGCACAGAGCTGGCGTCCGCGGCGAGCGAGGCGTCGCGGACGGCCAAGGCCCGGCAGATGGCCTCGTGTTTGC
Source organism: Streptomyces sp. NBC_00887 (assembly GCF_045207585.1). NCBI lineage: Bacteria > Bacillati > Actinomycetota > Actinomycetes > Kitasatosporales > Streptomycetaceae > Streptomyces > Streptomyces sp. NBC_00887. The sequence continues at coordinate 84,895 of NZ_CP108788.1, read as the reverse complement.
GATGGGCCTGCTCGCGCGTCGGCGCGTGGGTGCCGCGCACGATGCGGAGCCGCTGGGTGTGGGTGGAAAGAATGCCGAGCAATGCTGGCCTGCCAGTCGCACTCGTTGGGCAATCGAGCACCGGGTCTCAAGGCGCTGGAAACGATCATCTCTTTCGATGGCCTGGTTGGTCACTGTCATGGTGTGCCCCTCCTGCGTGGGCCGAAGCGGCGCGCGCCTGACTCTCCCCAGATGGGCGGCGCCGCTCGGCTGCTCTCAGTTGGTCACTGGAGCCGGCTACTCCTGCTTCTCGCCGGACGCGAAGCGGGAGATGATGAGCGCGACGATGATGATCGCGCCGTTGAGGAACTGGTTCCAGAGAGGCGGCACACCTGCCAGGGTCATGACGTTGACTACGAGTTGCAGAGTGAGCACACCCGTGAGCGCACCGAACAGAGTGCCCCGGCCGCCGTTGAGGCTCACACCGCCGATGACCGTGGCGGCGAAGACCTGGAAGATCCAACCGCTGCCCTGATCTGCGGAGATGGAGCCGTAGTGGCCGGTGTAGAGGATTCCGGCAAACGCGGCGAGAAGACTGCCGATGATCAGTACGGCCCACACGAGCCGGTCGACGCGGATGCCCGCGGCGCGGGCGGCCTCGGCGTTGCCGCCGATCGCATAGAGCGCGCGGCCATGACGCAGCCAGGCGAGGGTGCTGCCCCCGATGGCGAAGAGCACCGTGCAGATCCAGACCGCGGCTGGGACGCCGAGCCAGGTGGCGCTGCCGAGGTAGCTGAACGAGCGGGGCACGTTGACGATGGACTGACCCTCGGAGATAGCGATCTGCAAGCCGCGCAGCAGCGTGAGCCCACCCAGTGTGACGATGAAACCGTTGAGCCGTAGCTTGAGGATCAGGAACCCGTTGATCAGGCCGATAATGGCGCCGACCAGCAGGCAAAGCGGTATGGACGTCCACTCCGGGAGCAGGCCGAGGCCGTTGAATCTCGCACCGTGGTCGGGGAGTACGAGCCAGACGGCGACAACGGGGGCGAGGCCGATCGTCGACTCCAGAGAGAGATCCATCCGGCCGACGATGAGGACGAGCGCCTGAGCCAATACGAGCAGACTCAGCTCCGTCGACTGCTGGCCGACGCCGAGCAGATTGTCCGAGGTGAGGAACGCGGGCGAGACGATGAAGCCGATGAGGCACAGGACGAGCAGCACCGGGACCAGCGACAGATCGCGGAGCCGTGCCAGTTTGAGGCGGCGGCCTTCGGGCTCGGTGGTGCCGGTCTCCGGCAGCGCACGCAGCTCAGTGGCGGGAGGCATGCTGTTCCTTTTCGGTGGGGTCGGTTATGCCTTCCATGGCAGCGACCAGTTGTTCGTCACTCCATCCGTGCTCGAACTCGGCGATAACGCGTCCGTGGAACATCGTCACGACACGGTCGCAGACGCGCAGGTCGTCGAGTTCGTCGGAGACGATCAGTGCGGTCTTTCCATCGTCGGCGACCTGCCGGACGGTGCTCAGTAGGGACTCCTTGGACTTGATGTCGACGCCGTTGGTGGGCCTGATCGCGACCAGGACATGGGGCTCGATGGCGAGAGCGCGCGCGATGACGACCTTCTGCTGATTGCCTCCGGACAGCGCGGAGACGGGAGCGGAGGGCCCGGGAGTCTTGATGTCGAGAGCGGCGATCATGCGCGCCGCGAAGGACCGGATGCGCGAGGGCAGTACGACGCCGCACGGACCCAGCTGACTGGTGACCGTCAATGTGGCGTTCTCGGCGACGCTCCGCTGAGGGACAAGGCCCTGGATGTGCCGGTCCTCGGGGACGAAGCCGACGCCGGCAGCGAGTGCGGCGGGCACCTGCCCGGTGCGGACTTTGCAGCCGGCCACCGTGATGGTTCCGCTGTCGGGCCGACGTAGACCGGCGATGGTCTCACCGAGCTGTACGTTGCCGCTGGCGGCGGCGCCGGCGAGTCCCACCACTTCGCTGGGGCGCGCGGTCAGAGAGACCTCTTGGTAGTTGCCCTCAAGGCACAGGCCATCGATGTCGAGCAGAGGGGCACCGTCCGCACGCATCCGGCCACTGACCGACCAACTGGGCTCGGTTCCCAGAGACTGCTCTCCGGTCATCGCCTCCACCAGGGCTTGCTTGCTCAGCTCCGCGACGGGGGCGGTGACGATATGGCGGGCGTCCCGGTAGACCGTGACCGTGGTGCACAGGTCGTAGACCTCCTGCAGGTGGTGCGAGATGAACAGGAAGGCGACGCCCTGCTGCTGCAGTGAGCGCAGCTTTTCGAAGAGCCGGTCGATACCGCGTGCGTCCAGTTTCGCGGTGGGCTCGTCGAGGATGATGAACCGGGCGCCGAATGACAATGCGCGGCCGATCTCCACGAACTGGCGCTGCTCGACGGTCAGGTCTTGCGCACGGGCGGTGGGGTCGACGTCCACGCCGTACTCGGTGAGGAGGTCCTTGGCGCGATGGCGCAGCCCCTTCCAGCTGATGGCGCGCAGCGCGCCGCTGCTCTGCCGGTCCAGAAAGAGGTTCTCGGCGACGGTCAGTGCGGGAATGATGGTGGAGCGCTGATAGACGCATGCGACGCGGGAGCGCCAGGCGTCGGTGTCGCCGATGACCGGGGCAGGCTCGCCGTTGAAACGCAGGGTGCCGGTGTCCGGGCGCTGCAGCCCGGTGAGAACGTTGACGAGCGTGGACTTGCCGGCGCCGTTGCGGCCTACGAGCGCGTGAGACTCGCCGGATGCGACAGAGATGCGGGCGCCGCTGAGAGCGACTGTGGCGCCGTAGCGCTTGCTGATCCCGTCGGCCTCGACGACGGGGCCCCGTATGGGGTGGGAGTCCGCCATGGCGGAGGTGTCCTTTCCAAGGATTCCATGAGAGGCGGGTGGCCGGGGGAAGTGCCCGCCCGCCGCTCACGGGCACGGGGACTGCTAGCTGATGGAGTTGCCCCAGAGGGCCGTGTCGTCGACGTTTTCCTTGGTGACCAGGGGAGCGGGGAGCTGATCCTCAAGCCCGTTGGGCAGCTTGACGATGGTCGAGTTGTGGTCGGTTGGGCCGGGCTTGAAGGTCTTGCCCTCGGCGGCCGCCTTGGCGTAGTAGACGGCGTACCGGGCGTAGAGGTCGGCAGGTTGGGAGATGGTGGCGTCGATCTGTCCCTTACGGATCGCGTCGAGCTCCTGCGGGATGCCGTCGTTGGAGATGATGGTGATGTGCCCGGGCTTTCCGGCGGGCTTGAGCAGGCCCTTTTGCTTCAGCAGGGTGAGGGTCGGCTGCAGGAAGACCCCACCGGCCTGCATGTAGATACCGTTCAGATCCGGATGAGCCGACAGGGTCGACTGGAGCTTCGCCGAGGCGACGTCGCCCTTCCAGTCGGTGGCCAGCTCGATCACCTTGATGCCGGGAAACTTCTCCTTCATGCAGGAGGCGAAGGCCTCGGAGCGGTCACGGCCATTGATGGAGTCGAGGGCCCCCTGCAGTTCCGCGACCTTGCCCATGCCGCCGAGCTGCTCCCCGAGGTATTCGCATGCCTTGGTGCCGTACGCCCGGTTGTCGGCGCGGACGACCATGTAGACGTCACCCTTGTCGGGGCGTGTGTCGACGCTGACGACGGGGATCTTCTTCGTGGCGAGCTGGTCGAGCGTGGAGGCGATGGCACCAGTGTCCTGCGGCGCCATGACGACAGCCTTCGCTCCGGTGTTCTGTAAGACCTGGACGTTGGCAACCAGTTTGGTCACGTCGTTCTGGGAGTTGCTCACCGGCAGGGTCTTAACCCGCTGGTGCTTGGTCTCCTGGTCGATGTACTGGGCGTAGGAGTTCCAGAAGTCGGAGTCCGACCGCGGCAGGTCGATGCCGACCGAGGCGTCGCTGCTGGAGACGGAGTCGGTGTTGTCGCGGTTGCAGGCCGTGGCGAAGCCGGCGACGAGGGCCACGGCGGCGGCGGCCGCGATTCTGGAGGAGCGAGGCTTCATCGTGCTGTTCTCCTTGGCTGGGTTGCCGACGCGTTCTGTCTGGCATGACAGGGGGATCGAGGCCCATACCGAGAGGTGACCCGGCCTTGGTCATGCCCTCGTCCAGGGAGAGCGGCCGGTTGATGCCCCGTGTGATCCGCGGCGGGAGGCGGATCTAGCCCCACAGTCATCGGATGGCTTGTGATAATGAGGACCATACGAGTCGGGAAACGGCCTGACAAGAGGACAACCCTGATCATTCGTACCCGTGGCGTCGTCAACCTGAGATCGCTCCCGCGGAGCTTTCTAGATCGCCTCTGACCTGCACATTTGTGCAGTCCTCCGCATGTGATCGTCCGCAGTCATCGGATGACTTCTTGCGGACGGGTGATGTCGGCCGTATGATCGCGCTAGACGGATTCATCCGATGTGTTGATCTGCGAGGCGCTGTCGTCCAGCGCATCGAACGGGAGACGAGCATGAAGCTACTGCGCATCGGTGCGCCAGAGGCGGAGATTCCGGCAGTTCTTGGAGAGAACGGCACCGTGCACGACCTGCGGAGCCTGACTGCCGACATCGACGCGAGTTTCCTCGCCTCTGGAGGGATCGGCCAGGTGCGGCAGGCGCTTGCCGACGGCGCGTTGCCGCCCCTCGTCTCGGTCGGTCAGCGGATAGGCGCGCCTGTCGTTCGCCCCGGCAAGGTGGTGTGCGTCGGTCTCAACTACCGCGACCACGCAGAGGAGACCGGCGCGGCCGTCCCGGAGCGGCCGGTCGTCTTCATGAAGGACCCGGCCACCGTGGTGGGCCCCTATGACCAGGTCCTCATCCCGCGCGGTTCGGTGAAAACCGACTGGGAGGTCGAACTAGCGGTCGTCATCGGACGCGAGGCCCGCTACCTGGCGAGCCCGGACGAGGCCGCCGAGCACATCGCCGGTTACGCGGTCAGTCACGATGTCTCCGAGCGCGAGTACCAGCTCGAACTCTCCCCCCAGTGGGACCTCGGCAAGTCTTGCGAGACGTTCAACCCGATGGGCCCCTGGCTGGTCACAGCCGACGAGGTCAGCGACCCTCAAGCACTGGGATTGCGCCTCACAGTGAACGGCACCACACGCCAGGACGGCACCACCAAGAACATGATCTTCAACGTTGCCCATCTGGTCTGGTACCTGAGCCAGTACATGGTGCTGCGCCCGGGCGACGTCATCAACACCGGCACTCCGGCCGGCGTGGCCCTTGGCCTGCCGGGTACCCCTTACCTGCGCAAAGGCGATGTCGTCGAGCTGTCCATCGATGGCCTCGGTACCCAGCGCCAGACCTTCATCAACGCGTGAAAGGCATCGAGTTGTCCGCAACCACAGCGCGGATCACCGCCGTCGACACCTACGACATCCGCTTCCCCACCTCGCGGGGGTTGGACGGGTCCGACGCGATGAACCCCGACCCCGACTACTCCGCCGCGTACGTCATCCTGCGTACCTCGTCCGGCGGCCATGAGGGACACGGCTTCACCTTCACCATCGGCCGTGGCAACGATGTTCAGGTTGCTGCCATCAACGCGTTGAGTGACCATATCGTCGGACGTTCCGTCGCCGCGCTGTGCGCCGACCCCGGCTCCTTGTATCGCGACCTCATCGGGGACAGTCAGCTGCGCTGGCTGGGCCCGGAGAAGGGCGTGATACACATGGCGATCGGGGCCGTCGTCAACGCCGTCTGGGACCTCGCAGCCAAGCATGAGGGCAAGCCGTTGTGGCAGCTCCTGGCCGACGCCGATCCGGCATGGCTGGTGGACCAGGTCGACTTCCGCTACATCAGCGACGCCCTGACCCCCGACGAGGCCTTGGAACTGCTCAGCAAGGGCAGGCAGGGGGCTAGCGAGCGCGCCGCCCAGCTTCTGAAACACGGCTACCCCGCGTACACCACCTCCCCTGGCTGGCTCGGCTACTCCGACGAGAAGCTGACCCGCCTGGCCAGGCAGGCCGTCGCGGAAGGCTTCACTCAGATCAAGCTGAAGGTCGGGGCCGACCTGGAGGACGACATCCGTCGATGCCGCGCGGCCCGCGAGACGCTGGGACCGAAAATTCGGATCGCCATCGACGCCAACCAGCGCTGGGACGTCGCGGCGGCCATCGCATGGACGACAGCCCTCGCGGAGTTCGACCCGTACTGGGTGGAGGAGCCCACCAGCCCGGACGACATCCTCGGCCACGCCGCCATCCGCCGCGGTGTCCACCCCATCAAGGTCGCGACCGGCGAGCACGTGCAGAACCGTATCGTCTTCAAGCAGCTCCTCCAGGCTGGCGCTATCGACGTCCTCCAGATGGACTCGGCCCGGGTGGCCGGAGTCAACGAGAACCTCGCCATCCTGCTGCTGGCGGCGAAGTTCGGCGTCCCGGTGTGCCCGCACGCCGGAGGCGTGGGCCTGTGCGAACTCGTCCAGCACCTGTCGATGTTCGACTACGTGTCCTTGTCAGGCAGCACCGAGGACCGGGTCATCGAGTTCGTCGACCATCTCCACGAGCACTTCGTCGACCCAGTGGTGATCAGCGACGGCCACTACCAGGCACCCACCAGGCCCGGCTTCTCCGCCGACATGCATCAAAGCAGCATCGACGCCTTCACCTACCCCCACGGCGCGTTCTGGGTCTCCGACGCGGCCCGCACCGAGCCCGCCACGGACCCAGAGGACCAGGAATGACCACCGACCTCTACGGACACAGGGCACTGGTCACCGGCGGTGCATCAGGTATCGGCCTCGCCACCGCCATGCTGCTGAGCGAGCGCGGAGCGGACGTCGCCGTACTCGACGTCGACCCCAGCGGCATCGGCACATCGCTGCGCGGCTTCACCGCGGATGTCGCCGACGATGAATCCGTCCGCGCGGCCGTCGAAGGGGCGGCCGAAGCCCTCGGCGGGATCGACATCCTGGTCAACAACGCCGGCATGGGGGCGGTCGGAACGGTGGAGGACAACCCGGACGAGCAGTGGCTCCGCGTCCTGGACGTCAACGTGCTGGGCATCGTGCGCACCACCCGTGCCGCCCTGCCATACCTGCGCCGCTCCTCCCGTGCCTCGGTGATCAACACCTGTTCCATCGCCGCCACCGCCGGCCTGCCCCAGCGGGCCCTGTACTCCGCGAGCAAGGGTGCGGTCCTCTCGCTCACCCTCGCCATGGCCGCAGACCACGTTCGCGAGGGCATCCGCGTCAACTGCGTCAACCCCGGCACCGTGGACACCCCGTGGGTGGGGCGGCTGCTGGAGGCCACCGACGACCCGGCCGCGGAGCGGGCCGCACTCAACGGCCGTCAGCCGAACGGCCGGCTTGTCACCGCCGAGGAAGTGGCTGCCGCCATTGCCTACCTCGCTTCCCCCGCAGCCGCCAGCACCACCGGGACGGCCCTCGCGGTCGACGGCGGCATGGCGGGCCTGCGCCTGCGACCGGAGCCAAAGCCGTGATGCTGCGTCAGAACCGACTCGGGAACAGCACGGTGCGGGTGAGTGAACTCGCCCTTGGTGCGGCCGGCATCGGCAACCTGTTCACGCCGGTGAGCGACGTACAGGCCGAGCAGACCTTGGCCACCGCCTGGGCCTGTGGAATCCGATACTTCGACACCGCCCCCCACTACGGACTGGGCCTGTCGGAACGGCGACTGGGCGATGCGCTTCGCCGCATGCCTCGGCACGAGTACGTGCTGTCCACCAAGGTGGGACGCATCCTCGACCCGGCGCCGGATGGCATCGGCAACGACCTCGCCAATGGCTTCGCCGTGCCCGCCACACACCGCAGGCGCTGGGACTTCAGCGCCAAGGGCGTGCGCCAGTCCATCGAGGACAGCCTGAACCGCCTAGGCCTCGACCGGATCGACATCGCCTACTTGCACGACCCGGACGACCACGCCGAGCAGGCCCTGGACGAGGCATACCCGGAACTGGAACGCATGCGGGGCGAAGGTATCCTCGGCGCCATCGGCGTCGGCATGAATCAAACCGAGTTGCTCGTCCGATTCATCCGGGACACCGACATCGACGCCGTCCTGCTGGCCGGCCGCTACAGCCTCCTCGACCAGCGCGGACTCGACGAACTGCTGCCACTCGCCCTTCAGCAGGACGTGGGCGTCGTCATCGGCGGCGTTTTCAACTCCGGCCTTCTCGCCGACCCCCGTCCAGGTGCGACCTTCGACTATGCCCCTGCCCCCAGTGACCTGGTGGCACGCGCGCTCGACCTCAAAACAGTCTGCGAGTCGCACGGCGTGCCCCTACGTGCCGCCGCCCTGCGATTTCCGTTCGGGCACCCTGCCGTCTCCGGAGTCCTGGTCGGTGTCCGCAACTCCCCCGAGATCGAGGACGCCGTCGCCATGCTCCACTTCCCCATCCCGGTCGCGCTCTGGGCCGAGCTCAAGGAGCGCGGGTTGCTCGCCGCCGACGTGCCGACCCCCCAAGAGCAGGGCTGATGCGCATCGCGCTGTTCATCACCTGCTTCAACGACATCATGTGCCGTCGAGGCCAAGCGTGCTGCCAAGCGCTTGCCCAGCCCCGAGGCCATGGTGATGAAGGCGGCGGCTTCCGTCCTCGACCACCCCAGGGTGCTGGCCGGCCCAGAAGGCTGCGGCGGTCGGCGGACGTCTCCTCGCCAGGGGCGGGCACATCGGGCGGCTTCCCAGCCCGCTGCACGGCTGGTCAGACATCCGCGACACACCGGCGCCGCCGGCCGAGTCCTTCCGCAGCTGGTGGCGCAGGAACCGGGAAGGTGACCATGAGCAGCCGTGAGGCCATCCTCGGACGCGTTCACGCCGCCCTCACCGACGTCCCGCTGGGCGAGCGGCCCGATGACGTCCCCGTCCCTCGGGACTACCGGAAAACCCATACCGAACCGGACGAGGACACCGTGGCCCTCCTTGCCGAACGGGTCGCCGACTACCGTGCCGCCGTCTCCCGTACCGATCGTGCAGGACTGCGCGATGCCATAGCCACCGCGTTGAGCCTGCGCGGCGCCACACGACTGGCGCCGCCGGACGGGTTCCCTGGCGAGTTGCTACCGCCGGGCGACTGGGAGTGGCATCCCGAACCAATGGACGTGCCCGCCCTGGACACCATGGATGGAGCGATCACGCTCGCCTCCGCCGGGATCCCTGTCACCGGCACCATCGTCTCGGACGCCGACGCCGACCAAAACCGCCGCGCCCTGACGCTCATTCCGGACTACCACCTCTGCATCATCCGTGCCGAGCAGATCGCCGACGACGTCCCCGGTGCCCTCGCGCGACTTGACCCGCGGATGCCCCTGACCTTCCTCTCGGGACCGTCCGCCACCAGTGACATCGAGCTCGACCGGGTCGAAGGCGTACACGGCCCCCGAACCCTAGACGTCATCGTCGTCGACCCCACGTCCTCGGAGCAGCCATGAGAATCGCCCTGCACACCCGCGTCCGCGCGGACCGGATCGAGGAGTACGAGGCTGCCCACCGCGCCGTGCCCGAGGAACTCACTGCCGCCATCCGGGCCGCCGGAGTCACGTCCTGGACCATCTGGCGCAGCGACCGCGAACTCTTCCACCTCCTCGAGTGCGACGACTATCCGCGCCTGCTCGCCGAGCTGGAGCACCTTCCGGTCAACATCGTCTGGCAGGCCAGAATGGCCGAGTTCCTCGACGTCGTCCACGACTACTCCGAGGCCGGCGCGGCGGCGGGGCTCCCGGTGGTGTGGCAGCTGTGACGGATCGGCCGATCATTGATGCGCACCATCACGTCTGGGACCTCACGGTACGCCCGCAGCCGTGGATCGCGGGCGAGGAGCTTGCGCCGCTGGCACGCTCCTTCTCCGCTGCGGACCTCGCCACCGAGGCGCGTGCAGCCGACGTGGTCGGCACCGTGGTCGTCCAGACCGTCTGCGTGCCTGAGGAGACACCTGAGCTCTTGGCTCTCGCGGCTCGCAGCGACCTCGTCGCAGGTGTCGTCGGCTGGACCGATCTGACGGCCCCGGATGTTGCCGATGCAATCGCCGCCCTGCGCGAACAACCCGGCGGGGAACACCTTGTCGGCATCCGTCACCAAGTTCAGGCGGAGCCCGATCCGCATTGGCTGCTCCGTCCTGATGTGCAGCGCGGCCTCACCGCTGTCGCCGAGGCCGGTCTCGCCTACGACCTTGTCGTCAAGCCGCACCAGCTGGCCGCGGCGGCGGCCGCCGCGGCTCAGATCATCGGCCTGACCTTCGTCGTCGACCACCTCGGTAAACCGTTGATCGCGAGCGGCTGGCTCGACCCCTGGGCAACCGACCTGCGACGCCTGGCGGCCCTGCCCAACACCGTGTGCAAGCTCTCCGGGATGGTCACTGAGGCCGCTCCGGGTTCCTGGCGAACCCAGGATCTCAAGCCCTATGCCGAGACGGCACTGGATGCCTTCGGCCCGCGACGTCTGCTGTTCGGTTCCGACTGGCCCGTGTGCACCCTGCAAGCCTCATATAGCACCGTCGTCGAAGTCGCCGACGAGCTCACAGATTCACTCGGCGTAGAGGAGAAGGCAGCGGTGTTCCACGGCAACGCGACCCGGGTCTATCGGCTGTAGCGCATCAGGTGCCAGAGCCTGATGTGATCGACGCATTCCGACCCGGCTGGGCCGCCGCAGTCAGGCCGCGTCCTGCCCGGTCGCGCTGGGACTATGCTTCAGAGAACAGGAACCTGGGAGGCTTAGCAGTGCCAGTCACCGATGAGGCGATCGAGAAGATCAAGGCCATGATCGTCAGCGGTGAGCTCCGTCCCGGCTCGAAGCTTCCCAAGGAGGCCGTCCTCGCCGAGCGGCTCGGCCTGTCACGCAATTCCCTGCGCGAGGCGGTCAAAGCACTCTCACTCATCCGCGTCCTGGACGTACGGCAGGGCGACGGCACGTACGTTACGAGCCTGGAGCCGAACCTGCTCCTGGACGCGCTGGGTTTCGTGGTCGAATTCCACCAGGACGACACTGTCCTGGAGTTCTTGGAGGTTCGCCGCATCCTGGAACCTGCGGCGGCGGCGATGGCCGCTCGGGTGATGTCCGACAAGGACATCGCTGCTCTGCGGGAGGTACTCGACGGCCTCAGCGAGGATGCCGCGCTGGAGGAGCTGATCGACAACGACCTCGAGTTCCACCGCAGGATCGCGTCCGGCTCGGGGAACACCGTGCTCTGCTCGCTGATCGATGGGCTGTCCGGCCCGACAGCACGGGCACGGATATGGCGCGGTATGACGGAGGAGGGTGCCGTCGAGCGGACTCGTCAACAGCACCGAGCCATCATGGAGGCCATCGCAGACCGCAATCCCGATCTCGCGTCAGCGTGGGCGACGGTCCATGTGGCGGGGGTCGAGCAGTGGCTGCGCGGCATGCTGGGCACCTCCGAGTCACCGCTGGGCTGAACGGAGCCCGGGGCGCTTCCAGCAGCCTTCCCGTGCCCGGGCTCGCCGGTTCGGGCTCAGCGGACGGCTGATCAACTACCGGTCCCACCGACGATGTGGTCCTCCGTCAGCTCGTGCTGCGCGGCTCGATCCAGTTCCAAGACGGCCACCGCCTCCTGGACCCCGCACCACATCGCGGTCACACCGCTACCCGGAACCCCCGCCCGTAACCTCGCGCAACTACAAACCCACCTACCATCACGCGACGACACCTGCGCAGATCAACCCTGGCAGTTATTCAGACGCGAGCCCCGGCGGTGCCCGAGTACTGGCGCTGCACGCCCTGCGGAGGTGGTGCCTTTCTTGGCGAAGCCGCTGTCGTCGAGGATGAGGACCCCGTCGGCTTCGCCGAGCTTGTCAGCGACGTATGTCTGCAGGTCATCGCGGACGTCGTCGGCGTTCCAGGTGGCTCCGTTCAGCAGCCGTCGCAGGCCGTCGGGGGTGCGGTGACCTGCGTGTTCTGCCAGTTGCCAGCCGCCTCTTGCGGCCGACCGAGCCGAGCAGGGCACGTCGATCGCCCGGGGAGGCTGCCCTCACCACAGCTCGGACCGTGCTCGATGCCACTCCTTGGAGGGCAGCATCCGGCAAGACCGCCTCTGACCCACCATCAGCCCACTTCACTCCCGACGACGCCTCTGACCAGGCCAGATAGCGAACCGCTGCTGGAGGGCTAGTGTCCTGAGCCAGTAGTTGGCTTACAGTTTCTCGTATGACTCGTCCTGGTCCGAAGCTTGCGCCGCTGGACCTGACTGATGCTGAACGAGCCGAGTGGAACGGGTGGGGGCGGCGGCGTAAGGGGGCTCAGGACACGGCCCTCAGGGCTCGGTTGATTCTGGCGTGCGAACGCCGCGGCCCTCGCTGACCGACTACTTTGGTCGCGCGCCGGGATCCTTTCGGCCGATACCAGCCGCCCCGCAGTCTAGGCTCGGCCCAAGAAGACAGCCCTCGGGTTCATCGCTTTCGTGCTCGTCGCGGCGGGGGCTACGGGCTCATCGGTGAGCGGTCGACGGATGCCGGCCCTCTTCGGCTTCTCCCGGCTCATCGCTCCCGACGGTCACGAGCGGGCGAGAGTGGCAAGGGCCCTGGCGGACGGTGAGTTCGGCTCGGCGGTGTAGAGGCCGAGCAACTGGTCCGGGTCGTCGGTCGGGGTCAGTGCCTCGTAGTCCAGGGTGAGGTCGCCGACCACGGGGTGGTGGTAGCGCTTGGTGCCGTGGCTGCGGCGCAGTACGTCGTGGTCAGCCCACCAGCGGCGGAAGTCCGGGTCACACAGGGACAGTTCACCGACCAGTTCCTCGAGCCGCAGGTCGTTGGGGTGGCGTCCGGCGTACAGACGGAGGCCCGCGACCGTTCCCCGCGCCGCCGACGGCCAGTCGAGGTACAGTTCCCGGGCGGCCGGGTCGAGGAACAGGTACCGGACCAGGTTCCGCTCCCGGTGCGGCAGCGCGTCGAAGTCCGTGTACAGGGCGCGGGCGAGCCGGTTGGCGGCGAGGACGTCCATTCGGTGGCCGATGACCAGCGCCGGGCTGTCGGCGAGCGTGTCCAGCAGCCGGTGGAGCCCCTGTCGTACCCGCTGCGGCGTCTCCGGGCGGCGGCGGGCGCGGGCGGGGCGCGCGAGATCGAAGAGGTGGCCCCGCTCCGTCTCGTCGAGACGCAGGGCGCGGGCGACGGAGTCGAGCACGGTCTGCGAGACGTTGACGTTCCGGCCGCGCTCCAGCCGTACGTAGTAGTCGACGCTCACCCCTGCCAACAGCGCCACCTCCTCGCGCCGCAGCCCGGGCACCCGCCGGGCTCCCGGCTGCGGGGGCAGGCCGGCCCGCTCAGGGGTGATCCGGGCCCGCCGCGAGCGCAGAAACTCCCGCAGGTCCGTGCTGCCGCCGGTACTGGGAGAGGTGTCATCCATGGTCTCCAGGCTAAGGCCTGTCCTCAATCGACGGACGGAACCGGTGAGACCAACAGGGGGCCTGGTGAACCCCCGGTCGGCTGGACCCCAGGTGGAGCCGGGCTCCTCCGCCTCCTCTGAATGCCCCCGCCAGGTGGTTGGCTTGACGGGTGCCGACCGGGATGTTCGAAAAGCCGTGACATCCGACGGGCCCGGCTTCCGCGAGTACGACGTAGAGAGGCAGACCGCCCCCATGACCACCGACTCCACCGGCCCGATCACCACCCCCTTCAACGCCGAGTCCACCGCGGCCGAGGTCGTCGCCGGTATCGACCTCACCGGCCGGCGCGCCGTCGTGACCGGCGGTTCCTCCGGCATTGGCGTCGAGACCGCTCGCGCGCTCGCCGGCGCGGGCGCCGAGGTGACCCTCGCCGTACGCGACGTCCAGGCTGGTGAGCGCACCGCCCAGGACATCACCGGCACCACCGGCAACAAGCAGGTGCTCGTGGCGCCGCTCGACCTCGCCGACCAGCGGTCCGTCGCCGCGTTCACCGCCGCGTGGGACGGCCCGCTGGACATCCTGATCAACAACGCTGGTGTGATGTACACACCCGAGCTGCGGACATCGGAGGGCTGGGAGCTCCAGTTCGCCACGAATCACCTCGGCCACTTCGCGCTCGCCACCGGCCTGTACCCGGCACTCACCGCCGCTGACCGGGCGCGGATCGTCGCGCTCAGCTCGGTCGGGCATCTGCGACAGCCGGTGGACTTCGACGACATCGACTTCCGCCGCACGCCGTTCGACACCGAGCTCGCGTACGGCCAGTCCAAGACGGCGAACGCGCTCTTCGCGGTCGAGGCGAACCGGCGCTGGGCCGGTGACGGCGTCACCGCCAACGCCGTCCACCCCGGCGCGATCCTGTCGAACCTGACACGCCACATGAGCCAGGACGAACTCGACAAGGCGATCGCCTCTGGCTACGTCTTCAAGACGCCCGAGCAGGGCGCGGCCACCTCCGTGCTGGTGGCAACGTGGCCGGGGCTCGAAGGCATCGGCGGACGGTACTTCGAGGACTGCCAGGAGGCGCATCCCCATCACGAGGGTGACCCGGGCGGAGTCGCCGCCCACGCCCTGGACCCCGTAGCGGCCGAGCGGCTATGGCAGGTGTCGCTCGACATGCTGGCTGCCGCACGGACCTGACGGGGCGGGCTCCCAGGATCAGCTCGCCGCGCCCGCCTCCTCCAGCAGCTGCACCGTCTGTGGATACGGTCCGGTCCGCGCCCATTCCAGCGGCGAGTGTCCGTTGCCACCGTCCTCGGGAGCGTGCGGCCGCAGTCGAGACGCGCGGACCGCTGCCCGAGGCCGCGGTGGAACAGCTGACTGCAACCGCTGACTTCAGTGCTTTGTCTTCCTCGTCATGACATCCAGGAGAAGGCCACGATCACTGAATGAACGGGAGCTGCGGTTGTGGAAGGTCGGCCGTGCGTTGGCCCTCACCTTCGTCGCTGCGGTCCTGGTCGCGGGCGGCGTCTTCTACGGCCTGGTAGACCTACTGGACTTCCAGGAGATCGATACCACCGCGAAGCTCGACGCGAAGACGCTCTTCGACCTAGTGAAACTCTCCTTCGGAGTGGTCGCCGGGGCCGGTGCGCTCGTCGCCCTAGTCGTCGCCTACCGCCGCCAGCGCGTCGACGAGGCCGGCGCCCACCGCGAAGCCACCCGGCTCCACACCGAACGCTTCTCCCAGGCCGTCGACAAACTCGGCTCGGACTCCCCGGCCGTCCGGCTCGGCGGAGTCCACGCCCTGGCCGGCCTCGCCGACGACGCCCCCGACGACAACCTTCGCCAGACCTGCATCGACGTCCTCTGCGCCTACCTCCAGCTCCCCTTTACCCCCGACCCTGGCAACGACCCCACCCATCAGGAGGAACACCACCGCTACCTGGCCTTTCGCAAGGTCCGGCACACAATCCTGCGGCTCATCGGGGACCATTTCCGTCGCCCCCAGGAAACCCACCGCTCCTGGCAAGGCTGCGACCTCGACCTCACCGGCGTCACTATCGACGGCGACATGAACTTCGGCGGTGCGGTGTTCTCTGGCGGCACGGTGCGCTTCAACAGAGCGGTGTTCTCCGGCGGCACGGTGACCTTCAGCGCAGCCAGGTTCTCCGGCAGCGTAGTGATCTTCAACGGAGCGGTTGTCTCCGACGGCACGGTGCGCTTCAGCGGTGCAACGTTTTCTGGCGGCTTGATGGAGTTCCGCGGAGCCACGTTCTCCAGCGGCACGGTGCGCTTCAACTCCGCCACGTTCTCCGGCGGAACGGTGACCTTGGGCGGAGCGGTGTTCTCCGGCGGCCTCGTGGACTTTGGCTCAGCGGCATTCTCCGGCGGCCTGATGGACTTTGGCGCAGCGGCGTTCTCCGGTGGCACGGTGAACTTCGACAGAGCCGCGTTCTCCGGTGGCACGGTGACCTTCGACGGAGCGGCGTTCTCCCGCGGAACAGTGACCTTCGACGGGGCGGCGTTCTCCGGCACCACGGTGGACTTCAATTGTGCTGTGGGTCCGGCTCCCGACGGGCTTCTCGTTGCTGTCGGCACGCCTGTTCCTTCGGCCGTCAGACTTTCTGTCATCTGGTAGCTCCAAATCCCAGAGACAGTGATGCCGATCCGATCCAGCCCGGGGGCGGAAACGGTCGTCTACGCCCCCGTCCGCCGCAGTCGACTTCACCGGCAGGTGGCCGAACCTTGACCGTCTGGGTCGGCCAACCAGACGGGTGAATTAGTGCGCGCCGGAAGTCGGTGACCGTGGTTGCCGCGGTAGTTCAGATGGCTCCACGGCCGGGGCGGCGTCGGGCCCTTGGAAGGCGCTAAGCCGGAGGCTGCGGCCCAGCAGCACGTCGCCTCTCAGGTTGTGCCGTGCTCCAGAGCGCTGGCGGCGTCGCCGGCAAGTCCGTAGCCCGGGGCTGTTGTCCTGCACTACGCCGAGCAGCTCACGCACGGGAACGTCCGAGACCTGGAGGCGTTCTGCTACCAGCAGCTGGAGCGGCTTCACGAACACGTCGGCGAGACCGACGAGCTCTCTTTCGCAGCCTCTACGTTTCCAACGCTGTCGGACTGCTGGAGCACCTGCTGAAGACGGACCCGGCCGACCGCACCGAGTGGCAGAAGGTGGCCATCGTGCGCGAGTGGCAGCAGCTGCGCCCCCTCGCACACCCCTTCAACCACAGCGACGGCTTCGACTGGGACCGCTGGTGGACACACCTGGAGCACCACGACGCCGCCGGCGAGGCAGTCTTCCGCGCCCGGATCGCCGCCGGGGACGAGGAGGCGATCCGGCCGTGACCGGTCAGCCCCAGGCGTACGAGAACCACGTCACCGCCGAGCTCATGGGCCCGCGCGCCCCCCGGCGGCGCCGGCCCGGCACCGACGAGTCGGCTGGGATACCAGTCGAACAGGGTCTTCGTGAACTGGGGCCTGGACCACCGTGCTCCGAGCGGTGAGCTCTGCGTCAAGCCGGTCGCGGGCGCCGGGCAGGAGGTCGGGGTCGACGCTCAGCAGATACTTCCAATAGGTTTGCATCTCACCGACATCGCTGTGCGGACAAGTCAGCCCTTCGACGTCCGACAGAATGGCCGACAACTCGTCCGCCATCGTGATCCGCGACTCGACGAAGCCCGTGAGTTTGCGCAGCTGTGCGAGCGCGACCGCTCCCTGAAGTTCGGTCATCCGTGCGTTCACGCCCGCCAGCGGATGGTCCTCCGTGCGCGAACGAACTCCGTTCTCCACACCCTTGTTGATCCAGGACCGGATGCGCACGGCCAGGCTTCGATCGTTCACCAGGATGAGGCCACCCTCTCCGGCGGAGATGTGCTTCGTCTGCTGGGTGCTGAAGCAGCCGGCAGAGCCGAAGGTGCCGACCGGGAGATCCGCGTGCGTGCATCGTAGGCTTGGGCGGAGTCTTCGATGACGGCCAGGCCATGGCGCTGCGCGATCGCGGTCAAGCGGGTCATGTTGCAGGGCTTGCCGACGAGATGGGTCACGATGATCGCTTCGGTGCGGCTACCGACGGCCGCGGCGACCGAATCCGGATCGAGGTTGCCGGTGAGCGGGTCGACATCGGCGAAGACCGGCGTCAAACGCTCCTGGACGATCGGTGACACGCCGCCGATGTCAGTCATCGGGGTGGTGATGACCTCGGCACCGGCCGAAAGGCCCAGGGCCACGAGCGTGGCTTGGACCGCCGAGGTGCCGGAGGAGCACGCCACGGCCTCCGGCACGCCGTACCGGTGGGCGAACTCGGCCTCCAACTGGCCGACGAAGCCGTCGGAGGCGGCGAGCAGCCGGCCCGAGGCGAGGACTTCAGCCAGCAGAGCCGCTTCCTCCGGCCCGAAGCTGTGTCCGGAAGCATCCTCCTCGCATGGAACCCACCGTCGGGCCCCGGCCGGTGCAATCGGCTCGCCGCTCATGCCCCATCCTCCTCGTCCAGTGCGGAGTTCTTGACCACGGCGATCGTCTCGTCGATCAGAGCGATGACCCCATTCCGTTGAGCCCTGACGTCGGCCGATCCACCCGGCGGGTACAGGACGGCGGCGATGCGGGACACGAGCTGTTCGGGAGCGGTATGGAAGGCCGCCGCCTGACGAAGGTTGTTGCCGTCGCCGGGGTAGTAGACCCGGTTGACTGCCGCCAACACCTGAAGGATGTGGTGGATGAGCTTTGCGGTCAGACTGCTGAGGAAGGTGAGATCGGCGCGTTCCACCTTGTTCCGGTAGTGGTAGTCGTCCCGCCAGTACCGCAGCGCGGGCAGGAACTTCTGGATCGTCGCGTGCCGCACCGTGTCCGGATATGGCTCCAATCGGTCGCGCCACCGGCTGACGAGGCCGTCGGGGTCGTGGACGGGGATCTGGCACGCCAGGTCGGCCAGCGGATGGTAGCCCCAGACGGTCCAGACCAGGTCATCGGGCGTGCCGTGGCCGCCGAGCCAGGAGTCCACGACCGCGTCCACCTCGGCTACGGTGCGGAACCAGGGTTCGTCGAGTACCACGCCCTTCTCCGCCCAGCGCCGCCGTACCGCCTGCCAGTCGGCGTCCCACTCCGGGCCCGGGTCCGGACGCGGCGTGTCCGAGTAGAAGCGGAAGTCGGTGTCAGACAGCTCGTCGGACGTCCCCTTGCTCATGGAGCCGCTCAGTGTCAGTGCGAAGCGGCCGGTGTCGTAGTGCTTGAACAGCCGCAGCGCGTCGTCTGCGGCTGCCGTCATTTCGGCCGTCAGAGCTGCCGATTCAGAGGTCGGATGCACTGTTCCTCCTAGATGTTCCAGAAGACTCGGTCGACGTTCGTCGCACACGACGCGCCGCCGATGACCAGAACGGGGCTGGAGCGCCGCGCGATCTGGCACTCGTCCATTGCCTTGACGACTTCGAGCCTGTTGCCGGCATCTTGTTCTCCTCGCCTCCGGGGAGCCGGAGGATCCGGTGCGGAGCCTGGGCGAGGAACGCTCCGACGTCATGGCCTCAGCGCTGCCACACTTCTTCGTCCACGACGACGAGCGCTTCGCCGTCGTACCCGGATAACACGGTTCGCAACGGTCCTGACGACGACAGAACCTGGCTCTCGACAACGACCGAATACCGGTGGTTCCGGTCCTGTGAGACGGCGATCGACATTGCCACCCTTCCCCCGGTGATCTCGGCCAGTAGTCCACCGTAAAGATCCTATGTCTGTCTCTGGTATATCGTCTCACTGGCCAGTAGGCCATGCGTGATCAGAGATCAACATCAGCCATCTTGATCACCTTCGTGGATCACTGTTGCGGCGACTCCATCAGATTTCTCCCAGCAAGTGGGCGGAAGTTGATGTGGCAGAGCTCTGCGCCGTCAGGATTCGTGATGGCCATGCCTGGATGCGAAGCTCGACGTTCCCCCTTGACTGATCCGATGATATTGTCTGTATCATGTGAATAGATCGGATGTCTGGGTCAGTGTTCGAGCGAAGGAGTGTGTTGTGCCGATAGCAGTGATCACCGGCGCGGAGCGCGGACTCGGGCTGGAGACCGCGCGGCTGCTCCTCGACCGCGGCTACGTCGTCGAGTTGGCGGTCCATGACCACGACGAGGGGCGGAACATGGGGGAGCTGTCGGCGTACGAGAGGAAGGGCTGTGTACCGCTCGACCTCACGGACGACCGGAGCATCGCAACTGCCTTCGCAGCACTCGGTGCGCGGTACGGGGTGCTCGACGTACTGATCAACAACGCCGGTGTCACCGGCACCGGGTCCGCCGTGGAGGTGACCCGGGAACGTCCAAGCCGGTGATAGAGCGGCCTGGGGCGATGGGGCGGGAACGGTCGGTCGGCAGTGTGGGCACCGAGGTGGTTGAGGGGTTGGATCGACGTGCCCGAAACCTCGGCATCTCCTGGCAGAACCTGGTCCGTGCGTTCTTCTTCCGCGCCGAGGAGATCGTGCAGGCGCATGATTCGGCACTGCTGGTCGAGACCCATCGGCAGCCCGACGACGAGCGCGAGCCCTGTGTCGCTCAGATGTCGGTCGACGTCCCGATCGCCTTGGCCCTCGGGGACGCCCGGACCTGCGAACCGGCTGACTGGGCTGTGGGCTTCGACCGAAATCATCGGGATGCATTGAGGCACCTCCCCGCCGATCCGACCCGGATCGGCGGGCTTGCAACAGCGTATGGCGCAACGCTCAGGCCCTATCCGCACCGGCTGCCCCGGTACGAGATCGAGTTCCGAAACCGAAGCCGGACAGCTGATCAGCCGGACACGACAGGCATGGGTCTGGTCATCGAGCGCGATACCGAAGGCATCGGGTTCATCTTGACCGAGGACAGCTCACGCTGCGGCCCGGGTTCGCTGGAGCTGCTGTCGACCTGCCTGATCGGAGCACTCGAAGCCACCCTGGGAATCACCGGCTCGCCGGCTGTTCGCGTCCTGGAAGAGTCCGAACGCCTCCGCGGCATGGTAGGGCGGTGGCCCTACCTGGAACTGCGCGACGGAGCGCTGGCGACCTACTCCCCGTCTAGGCCCACGCCTGTCACCCCGAACGTCAGAGGATGAGGAGCTATGGCCAAAACCACCGAGCCGACACCGGCCGCCAAGTCAGTCATCGAGTCCATCCCGATGTTCTCCGAAACGGGGCCGATTCTCATCGAGTCCTTGGAAGGCGTGCAGAGCCTCAACAACAATCTCTGGGTCGTGCGTTGCGAATCGGGTGAGCGGTTCGTGGTCAGGCAGGCCGACCCCGTCAGTGCGACGCGCCTCGGGGTGAATCACCCTGACGAGGCGGCTGTGGCACGAGCCGCGGCAACGATCGGCATCGCGCCGGAGGTGCTGTACTGCGACCCCTCGATCGGCCTGATCGTCACGCCGTGGGTGGAACCGCTGCCGCCCCAGCAGCGGGGCGGCCTCGGGAGTCCGGGGACGATGAAGCGGCTGGTCGAAGTCCTTCACCGGATGCATGGCCTCACCGACGTGCCGGGGCGCCCGGGTGCGATCTACGACCGGATCCGACATCTTGTCGGCCAGTCGCGCGACATGGGTCTGTCACTTCCGCCGGGCGTCGGGGATGCTTTGCTTCGGCTGGACGACTTCGAGGCACACCGAGCCGCCCAAGCTGGGGCGCCACCGGGGCTGAACCACAATGATCTGTGGGAGAACAACATATTGGACTCGGGGGACCAGCTCTTTCTCGTCGACTGGGAGTTCGCGGGATTGGGCGATGGACTCTACGACCTCGCGACCATTTCCATGGCCGGCGCATTCGATGCTGACCTCGATCGGCGCCTGCTGGGCGAATACGGATCGGACGCGAGGCAGGACCTCGTGGAACTGCAATCCATGAAGTGGGTCGTGCGGTTCTTCGAGGCCACCTGGTCGCTGGTGATGCATGGCATGAACGGTCATACGACCGGATCCGGCTTCGACTATTCAGGCCATGCTCGGGTGATGTTCTCGGCGATGGAGGAGGAACCTCCGGCCGTCAGGCTGTGAGCCCGCTTGCCCCCTGGGTCTTGATCAGCTCCAGGACCCGGCGGGGAGTGCCTGCGTCGAGTAGCTCCTGGCGTGCTGGCAACCGTGAGAGCCTCGATCACACCAGCGAGCACTTCCGCCTGACGAAGTGCCCAGTCGGCCTCAGCCCCGACACCTCATCCCCACCAGTCATCCTCGGTCTCCGCCCGGGGGCGCACCGTCGCTGACGACCGGGACCTGACGCCGGGGGAGCGGGCCGGCACAGCCGGCGCAGGGGTCGATGTCCCAGGGTTGGCAGCCGTGGAGGGCGGCGGCGGCTGCCGATCGGGCCGACTGGGCCGGTGACCAGGACGTCGCCAGGCCGGTGCTGTGTTCCAGCTTCCCGATCGGCAGCCAGGTGGCGGTCACACCCGGCATCCGTCGCGGGAGTCTCGCGGGAGGGGAGCGTGCGGCGCGTAAGCATGATGTGTTCCTGGCCCGGCGGCCTGCAGAATCGGTGCCTCAGCATGCCGGGACGAAATCAGTGCGTAAGTACGAATTACGGATCTGGCTGCGACCGTCACTGCCCTGCTTGCTGTCGCCGACCGCCAGGACAAGGTCAGCCGCTACCCCGGAGCGCTTCGGCTCGACCCCGTCAAACCACGTGTGGGAGACCGACCACATGCAGGCCTCTGTGTTGGTCGATGCGGAGGAGAGCGACAAGCACAAAGCCATGAAAGAACGGATCGTCAAAGCGCCGCTCACGCCTGCCCCGCCTGCCGCCACAGGTGGGGGCGGGCTTCCTGAGGATGTCGGGCAGCGCTGGGTAGGCGGAGAGATGCGTTGCCCTGGGCCGAGAGGAAACCAAGTGTGTAACGGTCTCCCCCCAGCTGTTGCTGCTTCCGAAAAAGGAGAGATATTCTGAAGTAAGAAGGGAGGAGGGTTGCCATGCTTCAGACGCTGGAACGTGAGAAAGAGCAGGTCAAGGGGCTTTTTGACCGTGTTGAGGAGGTCGAGGAGGTTGCAGAGGCCATCGCGGAGACCTCGCCGGAACAGGCCGACAAGCTTCGTAAGGTCGCCTTGAGTGCTCTGCATGACGCCGCCCCGGTCCGCCTCAGCATCGCAGCCGCACTCCTGGACCTGAGCAGTCGCACCGTGCACTCATGGGTCAGCGAGGGTCTGCTTCCCCTGAGGACAGAGAGTCCCAAACGAGTCGACCCCGAGACCTTGCACCGGGTGCTGCACCTCGTCAGGGAGCTGCGCGCTGCAGGCAAGCAAAGAGGCCTCCTCGACGCGGTCTGGTACCGCCTTCAGGACGCGACGCTCCTGGAGAGCGCTGAACTGCAAACGAGCCTGAAGCAACTCCGGAGAGGAGAGCTCAAGCCGGCTCTCACTCGAGCTGAGGAAGCCTCGGCGAAAACAGACAAAGGCGTCCTTGCGTCGAAGTAGGCTCTAGATGTGCCAACTTCCGTACAAGTGACGCTACTTGCAGAACAACAGACCAAGCGGTTGCGGCGCGTTGACCACACCGCCTACGAGGCCTTCCTGCAGGAGCTGCGCAGCCAGGGCTGCAAAGCGCTCAAGTATCGGCTGACGGGCGATGTGGTCGAGCATCTATGCGTCAAGCACCTGCGCAACTCCATGCGGGTGGTCACAGCCTTTCTCGCGCGCAATCAGGCCGTCGTCCTACTCGTCGGACCACACCGGGACGATGATCCTGCAACGGACGTCTACGCCCTGCTCTACAAGCTTGCCAGGGTGGAACAGCCGTCCAAGGAGCGGCGTACCAAGCCGCCCTGCTGCAGCAAGGGCGACGGCCTCCCGCCGAACATCAGTACGGAGCTCTTCGACAGCCTGGTGGACCAAGCCCGAGCGCTGAGGGGCAACAGCCATGGCCGTTCGCGCTGACCGGCACCTGCCTGGGCGCCGCTCCAGAGGTGCCGACGAAAATCTGCACCCGAGGTGCCTCTCGGCGGGCAGCCGCGGTCCAGGCCTGCAGGCAGGCGGCGTCCCTGCAGGGTTATGACCACCACCGCATACTGTCGTCGGCGCTCATGCATCTCGAGCGGTGGGCCGACAGCGGCCTCTTGCGCGTTCCTGCGGGCTCGGGCGGAGGCTGGCCAGCTCTAGCTGTTACCGAGAAGCTGACTCGCCGCCCTTCAGCCCACTGCCGGGCCCGAGACGTCATGGAGCGCTTGAACGGTCGCTGCCGATCAAGATGGCGTGCTCACTGCGGTGGCTTCCACTTGCTGCGGGAAAGCTTCCCTGCCTGCTGGTCGGTCAGGCGCTGGTTGGCGGCCACGGGAGTGTGTCCAGGTCCTCAATCATGGCTGTGCTGAAGAGGGTTGAGGCCATGAGCGGGCTGTCGAGAGGGCCATCTAGTCGAACTACGACACGGCGAAACTTCCACGGCGCCTCGATTTTCCTCAGTTGAACTGATGCCTCAAGCCAGACGCCTTGATCGTCTTCGTGGAAGTTCAGGGAATTGAGGGTGCCGTATTTTTCTGAGGTCAAAGAATCGTTGATTCCTTGCCGGACGTCGAATTCGAGTTCCCTCAGGTATTCCGTGTACTGCCTCTGAAGTGACATGTTCCCCCGTTAGCGAAAGCAGCCGCAGATGGAGTAGTAGGCGGTGATTATACCTACAGGGCGGCCATCCCTGGAGTCCGAGTCGACTCGGTGCGCGAAGACCACCTTCATTTGGCGTGCTCGTGTGTTGTAGAAGGTGTTGCTGTTCAGGATGCATGTGGTCTTGCGGTTGCCCGAAGTGCCGGTGGTGCTGCAGGTGCCCCTGTCCAGCGTCTTGTCGATGTCTCTCTTCATGACGGACCAGCTGGCCATTTGGCTCGCGTGCTTGTCTTCGATGTGCAGCTTCCCGAAGCCTGCGGAGCCCGCCACGTCGCCGCGGCCGTAGCGGAGGGGGGCATCCTCCCCGTTTGGACCAAAATGTGTCGAATAGACATTCCAGTTCGTCAGAGCTGAGATGGCTGTGGTCTGCGCTTGCGCGGTCGATGTGATTCCGGCCGCGAGCGCAATGCTCATAGCGGCGACTAATGCTCCGCGTAGACGCGTGACAGTGGTCCTGGGCACGTTCCCCACCTTTGCTGTACATGAATTTTCGATGCTGGGTCAGGTGCAACAATCAAACGGGTAGGCATAAGGAGGCGTCAATTGAATTCTAAACTTGATTGCCCAGAACTGTCGATTCCGCAACCCGTCCAAGCCATCTTCGAGCCGAGTCGAAGAAGAGAGAAGTGCTGCTGCCTGACGTTCTCTCCCAGGTGCCGCTTAAATCAGCCGTTCTTCATTGAGCCCTGCACGACCGGACGTGGAGCTTCGTCCGGGTGCGCCCGGCGCCTCGCGCGCACGCCCGTAACGAGTAGCCATGCAGCCACGTGCCCGGACGTCCGCTGCTTGCCCTGAGCACGTGAGATGGGATCGCTCGTCCGGTCAGTAGTTCCCGCCGCCCACGACGTACGGGGACTGGAACATGTCGTCCGACAGTTCGACCTGTTTGGTGGCAACGAATGCGGCGATGGGAGTACTTCTGCGAAAGGCACCTTCGGGAGCGGATGTCAGACACGTCGTGTGGTCGCCGGTCAAGGCTTCGGCTGCCTTGAAGTCGTGGGGGACGCAGCCGGGGAGATTCTTGAATCCGCACGCGGGATTCGTCTCACTGTCACCCCGGAAGGACTGATGGATGCCCACGGCAACGATGGCTGCCGGGGCTCCCTCCAGGAGCGAGTGGGCCTCAAAGTAGCTGCCGGAGTGGACCCCGCAGTCGCCGAAAAGGACGGATGGCTCGCCGATCTCGTCGTATAGCGTGCGGTTGAGCGTCAGCTGATGCTTGCGTCCGAGCGGGAACGAGGGGCGGAAGTCTGTGCTGTCCGCAAAGACCCCCACAGACAGCACGCTGATGTTATCCGGGTCCACCAAGAGCTGGATGCGCTCCCATTTCCGGTTGTACTGATAGACCCTGTTGCCGGATGCCAGCCGTTGAGTGTAGTGCGGCTTGTCGTCCATGATCTCGGCCGCACGATCCAAGGTCAGCCCCGGCATCAGCTGCTCGACCAGATTCTGCTCCTTCTCCACAGGCGAGTCCTCGGCCGCCCACTGGAACACCCACAGGGCGCCACCGATCACCGCGATTAGTGCTGCTAGCGCCCCCAACAACCGCTCAACCGTCTTCCACTTCCGTCCGTGCCGCCCGGACTCTGAGGGATTTGCCTCTACGTCGTCGCCGGTGTCCATCGGTGTGCCGCGCCTCCTCATCCCTCCGGGGCCCCTGCGCTCATCGTCACAGCGAGGTAGAGGCTCAACATGGAGGACGAGGCCAGAATGGGGACCCTGCACCCGGTTCGCGCAGCATCCCGACAACCCGTTACGCCAGCGGTGGCGGCACGGTGCTAACGGGTCGGGCACCGCACGACCCGGTGAAGCGGACCTGCTCGGCCGGCCGGTCGCCAAGACGCTGCCAGGGACGGACTCGCCGAGTGTCAGCCCACGATCACGCCCAGCGCATCCCGACCTTGGACAACTGCTCGATCCGGTCGGGGGTCAACGACGCTGCCCTCAGGCGCTGGTTCGCGATCCATGCACCGAGCTTCAGGGAACGCTCCTCTTCTCGGTCGGCACCGGGCCCGGGGAGGCTGATCGTCTCGACGTGCTTCCTCGGAACCTTCAGATGTCCCTCGCGCTCGAAGAACTGCCTCGCGGCGGTGAGGTGCATCGCCCACTTCTGGGCCTGGCTCATCGAGGGCTTCGGCTTCTCCGCCTCTTCTGCGGGTTCGATACCGAGGACCTGCTCGCACCTCCACTGCTGGGCACCGGTGAGCTTGTCCCACCCGGTGCGCACCGTCTGGACCCAGCGTCCGAGGTCCTCGCCCTGGGCCAGGGCCTGGCCCAGGGCGGCCAGGGCCTGGCCGGGCCGGGTGGGCAGGGGTGCGCCGGCTTCGAGGTGGAGGCGGGTGAGGTGGAAGGCGCGCTGCCAGGTGACAGCCCAGGACGGGCACCACGAGGCGTCGATCTCCTCCAGCTGCACCCTCCGCTCCTCCGACAGGGCCCAGCCCGCGGCTTCGGCGGGGAGGCCTTTGGCCTGGCGATGGGTGTTGTCGTCGGCGCGGCGGGCGGCGGCCCGGGCGTTCTTCAGGAAGATCCCGACGTTCGCCCCCTGATAGGTGGCATCCAAGGGAGCGAGCAGATGGCCGTGCAGAGCGGCCCAGGCACGGGCTGCGGACAGGCCTTCTTCCCAGGCGACGTCGACGGTGGACCAGATCATGCCGAGTTCCTCGAGCTGGTCGATGCGGTCGTTCGGCATGGTGCCGCAGGCGTACTGCCGGCGGGCGTCGGCGATCCACTGCCCGAGCGGGAACCCGGCCAGCGACGCCGGCCATTGGGTCCCCTCAGCACCGTCCTCCGCAGGGCCGGGGGTGTCATCCGTCGTCGTGCCGGGGGCGCGGTAGGTGAAGGGCACCTGCAGATCGGCGTGCTCGCTGTTGTAGAGGACGGAGGCCTCGATCCCGCGTCGCCAGTGCTCGCGTTCGGGGTCCAGGATCCGCAGTTTGATGAACGCGGCAAGCACGGCCGGGTCCCTGGGAGTGCTGAACTTCAGCAGCTCTCGCGCCGGGGCACTCGGTCCGTGCACCTCCTGGCCGTCCTTGTACTCCAGGTCGGCGTCGGCTTCGTCGATGGTCTCGGCGGGCTCGGTGCGGGTGGGGGAGGGTCGCCTGTGGATGACATCACGCCCCTGTACGCCCCCTCAGTCGAGACAAATCACTGCCCGTATGTCTTTCCTCGGGGGCTTAACGCAAGGTTCTCAAGCCTCTGACCAGAACGTTCTTGATGTCCGTAGGTATTGGGTGGCTGAGGTCTTCGGGTTAGGCGGCCAGCCGTCGGGTGTTTTGAGGCCCTCTGAAGCAACGTCAGGGGGCGCGAGGGCTCCGTTGTCGGCGCCGGAGCCCCGGCCAGTCGCTGCGATGGGGGACTGCAGAAAGACCCCGTGGATGCCGAAGGTGCATGAAACAGTCGAGCACCGTGCTCGCGGCGACCGCCGTGCGCCCTACAGCAGGTTGGAATAGGCTCAATGACTCGACGTGCGTCGGCGGTTGGGGGAAAGCATGCTCACAGGGCCAGAGGCAACCATCATTACCCGCGCGGGCGGTGCGGTCGTGCGAGGTGTAAGGCAACAGGCAACCGCATCGCCGGAATGGCCCTCGCTACATGCCAGCCTAATGGAGTTGCATGCGATTCTTGATCAGTGGTGCACCGCAGCTGAGCAGACTACGCGCTTGATCGAGATGAAGCTCGACGGCGAGATCGGGCCGGCAAGGCGGACTTGGTTCAGGAGGCGGTACGACTACGGCGAGTCGGTGAATAGGATCTGTGGCGGGTCTAACGGCGGCCCGATGGCAGGCACAGTTCACGCGGTCCAAATGCAACGAAGCATCGTCAATCAGCTGACACCGAAGGTGTCCTTGTTCAAGCGACTGATCCGCGAGCATAGGCGCAAAGCTGCCAGGCGCACGCTGCGCAACATGATGCGTGTGTACTGCCCAGACCTGCTCTCCGAATTCGAGAACGCGGCAGATCGTCGGCTTGCCTGGGTCGTGGACAACGAATCAGCGTTGATGAAAGCTCTGGCCGCTGAGTCGGCCCACCGAGATTCTCTTTTGGCCTGGGCAGCGGAGGCCCGTAGGACGAGGCAGGCGTTGCTCACCGTACTGGGTGAGCTTGGCCTCCTGATTCGTGAGAGATACCCGATGGGTCAGCAGGGGCCCATGGGTTAGCAGTAGCCGAGTGGCTCGAATCCCAGGTTCTCGCACAGATCCTCACCCTCACCACGCCAGGGCAGCCGCCTTGACGGTCAGGTGCGCCGTGTTGTCGGCGATGATGACCGGGTGTTCGCTAGGCCGCACGGGACAGCCAGCGCTGAGCCCTGGTTCACCTGTACGTCGGCCCACTGTGAAGAGTCGTTGCGGTGCCATCAAGAGGATGTCATTACTGAGCCAGTGTCAGGTCTCGTATTTGGGTGGTCTGGCCTGGGGGAGGGAAATCCCTGGTGGCGGCTGGTGACATCACGTGGTGACATCGTGTGACATTGCTGCTGGGCAAGTTGATGGCACTTCCTATGTGCACCCAGCCCACGCGATCAGGGGGACCTTAGATGCCAGCGGAGCTTCTACGTCTGGGATATTCTAGTCGGGGCGCCCTGCGCTGGCAGGTCACTCCCTTCAACCGCCGATAGCCGATCCAGAGGCACGGTGCGATGTGCTGCAGTTACGTCAGCTGCTAGGGCTTGTAGGCCGTGCCGGACAGACAGTCCCGGGCCCACGCATCGCATCGATCGCGATGCGCCTCGTGCCGATCAGCCGCAGCTGTTCCTTCTGCGAGTGCGGTGAGGCTGGACAGGAGTGCTCCTCCGGCTAGTTGGTGCACGACCGGGGCGACGCTGGCTGCGGCGGCGGCGGCGGTGACTGGGCCGCCGTGGGCGAGGGCGTTGCGGACCAGCCGCAGCCGGCCCAGGGTTCGCATCCACCTGTTCTCCAGGTCCGTGTACCAGGCGCGTACGCCTTCAGGGGTCGAGATCCGGTGGGCCGCGGCAGCGGTCCGGCGATGCTGCAGCGTGTGTTCCGGGAGAGCTGCTGCCAAGGCGGGAAGTTCGGCAACCACCTGGGCCATGTCAGCGTGGGATTCCCAGCGTCGATGACGCAGCAGCTTGTCATGGATCGTAGTGACCGCTTCCTGTTCCTGCGCGCTCCACCGGTGAAGGTCATCGCGCGCATGCCACACCACATGGAACAGCTCGGATGTCATGGAGCGCCGGATCCATGCGTTCTTGTGATAGGCGTCGAGATACCCGTACCAGGTCTGTCCATGCCCGCACACCATCCCTGCCACGGTCTCCAGGATGCGCACATCCAGCAGTACTGAGGCGTGCGGGGGCTGCACTCCCGAGGCCTTCCACCAGCCGATGGCGTCGACCACACCAGACAGGTCAGCAAGCCCGGATGCCAAGTGCGGAGCTACACGCGGTGCCATCTCCGACAGGCGTCTCGCAGTGATGTCCATCGGCCCGTAAGGCATCCGGGCGTCGATGTCCTCGTCGAGCAGACTGAACACCTTCCAGCCGCAGTCACCATTGGCGGCATGGATGTAGCCCTCGTAGAGCTCCCAGCCATGCCGGTCCGCGGGGAATGTGGCCGCCAGAATCAAGGACTGCACCAGGACACGGGAGTCGGCCGGCGCATCGGCCCGGGCTTTGGAACCCAAATCGACTCTGGCTATCACCACATCCTTCCCCTCGGGCAGCATCTCAGCGGGAAAGAAGCCGTCGTCGGCCGTTGCCTCGGCAGGCAGATCCCTCTTGAACGGCCCGTCATTGAGCAGGTTCCCGCGCAACCACTCGCTGTCGTATAACGTGACGGGCCCATACTCCTCGACCATCTTGGTGGTCGCCGCCCGTCTGAATGCGTGCCACACCACATGATGGGCCGTGAGGGGCTGAGCCACCACCAGCCGCTCGCACAGATCGGCGCGCGCCTGCGGGCTCCACCCGGCCGCAGAACCCACTATGTCTCTCGATGGTGCAATGACATCGAGATCACCCAGCCGCACCTGGGCCCGCTGCACGGACACTGCGTCATCGCGCATCACCGCGGACAACTGGTGGCACAACCGCTCGGCCTGATGCTGTGAGCGCCGCAACAACACGTACAGCAGTTTCCGGCACCCGTCGAGTGCGTCGAAGCCGACACCGTCGCGCGCCGAGCCCAACAAGTCCTGCCACGCCGCGGGCAGCAACTGCCCACTACTAGCCTGCCTGAGCAGCTCATCGGCCAGCCGCGCCGCCGTGGCGATACGGTCCGCGGCGCTGGCGTTCGGCGGCGGCGATAGTGCGGCAAGGAGATCGGTGAGACGAGGCTCCAGCTGGTGGCGTACCGCTGGACCCAATCGGCCGGCACCATGCGTGAGATCGGAAATCGTTGCTTCCCAAGGCTGCCGCTGACGCCCTGTGTAGGGTCCGTCGCCAGCCCGTGCACGCAACTGCTCCAGCGCCTCCGGCCAGGTCAGCTCCCCCTCCGCCGAGTCAATTCTGTTGCCCCGCAGGGCCTGCGCCACCTCATCAGTCCACGTCAGTGCAGCACGCACCTCACCCTCACCCATGGACTGCAGTCTGCCACCGCTGTTCACCAGACGGCCACCGCCGTCTCTGGCAGCTAGCGCCCTTGGAGACGCTTGGCCAGGCACCGCCGAGGCGTCGACCTGCTCCCACGCCCCGCCTACCTCTGCCTGCCCCTGCTTCGTGGGCAGTGTGACGGCCGTGCCTGGCCAACCGGCGATGCGGTAAGGCCAGCGCTGCGGGCGGGTTGCCGGTACATCCGGGTACCTGAGATCACTGCCTGCCGTAGCCTTGCATGTGATCTGACACCTACGTGGAGAGGTCCGCGAGTTGCTGTATGGCTGTGGCGGAGACATCACCGAGCACTTCGTTTTCTGCCCGCACTGCGGGATCGAGCTTCGCTGGCCCGCCAAGGCGCGCCGCACTGTTTCTACTTCGGCCGACTCCCTTTGCCGAACGCTGCGTTCCTGCGCGACGAGGACCTTTGAGCGCCTGGCTGATGATCATTTCCACGGGCCGGTGCCAGACGAAGAGGCCCGCGACCTGGCGGCGGTGGCCTCGCCGCAGTGGTGAGGCACCGGCAAGCGGCTCCTGACCGTGCTCACGATGCGAGCTGCAGAACACCGTCGCGAGGCGACCGTGGCGAGCGGTAGATGTGCGGCCCGGCCATGCAGCACAACGGCCACTCCCAGCCGGCACCGTCTCGTGCGCAAGGAGACCCAGAAGCAGTGCCACCTCGAGCGGCAGGCCCGCGTGTGGAAGCCTCGCGCGGCCGGGCGATGGACGACGACAGGAAGAGGACCAAGAACGCGTAGGTGCGCAACTTCCCGGGCCACATGTGCGAGCTCTTCGCCGAGTCCGACCGTCCGCGCCCCGCGAGCAGCTGGCGACGGCGCGCTAGCTGGGCTCCACGACGGTCTCGAAGTTCTCGCACGCCTCGTTACGGCACTTGAAGATTCCGCGCTCCTGCTCGCGGTTCTGATGTCCCATTGCCGTCTTGTCCACATGACCCGAGTAGCTGAGGGCTTCGCCGCACCTGGTGCAGGCGGGCGGTTCGCGGCTGCTTGTGGCGTTCATGAATGAACGGTAGGCCGCGCCGGTCAGCGGCGCCTGCTGGGGCAGCGCGCTCAGTCTTTTATGCCCGCCAGGAGCGGATCACTCACAAGCCCTGGAGCGCACCCATGAATGCGAAGCCCCTTGCCCGCCGCGGCCTCGCTGCGTGCGCTGGCTGGTCCCCCTTACGGCCACAGCCTTCCCCCGTTCCTGTACTCGGACGGCGACGGCTCTGGCAGCGGCGGGCACGGGGACGGAGCCCGTGGGCCAGGCGATGGGTGTCTCCGGCGGGACCGGGGACACCTATGCAGGAACGGGCGGCAAGGACGGTGGCACTGATGTCAGCGCGGGCCACGGTCACCCGGCTGGAGAAGGAGCTGACGCCGCCCACAGGCCACCGTCAGCAGTGGTCGATGGCTGCGCTCCTGAAGGGCTCAGGGAGAGAGCCCTTCAGGAGCGGCCGTCACTACACGGACGTCCAGGACGAGCAGGACGTCCACGTGTCACCGACGTATTCGCATGCCCGGAACTCCACAACGTCCCCGAAGACATTTTCCGAGTAGGACTCGGAGGTCGCTTCGTTGTGTGCGCCGTTCCCGTCACAGATGGCGATGTCGTTGACCTTCTGGAAGTTGAGCAGCAGGCAAACGCCGCGTTGGTCGGCCATCTCGTCATTGACCCAGGCCCACGAGGCGCCAGTTCCAGGGCTGTTGTCGATTGCGATCCTGTTCCCGGACCACGTCCATACCCGCTGTTGTGCGCTGGCCGGGCCCGCCAGCGTGAGGATCAGGCCAACGGCGGATGCTCCGACTGCAAGGGCCCTCAAAGCGTTCTTGGCCAAGAAGACTCCGGCCTTGGGGTGCTTCACGTCTTTTCCTCTTTCAGTCAACCGTGACGGTTCAGACTCCCGCTACGGACGCAGCAGAAACAGGCGCTCCTCGGAAGCGCCCAGCGTGAGCGGGAACGAATCCAACTAGAGCAGTCGGCACTGCAGTTCGTCCACGAAAGACAACTGTTACCTGCAGCTCTGTGTCGGCGAGACAGCTGACAGACACCACGACAGCTGATGCGGCAGAATCGGCGGACCCTCAACTGGCCATCAACCTCGGAAGGGTGAGTATGGGCACGAGACCCACCCCGCAGCAGCAAGAGGCAGCACAGCACGTCGCGCGACTTCTCCGTGGAGCCCAGGCGCTCGCCAAGGACCATGGCACCGCCCCCACTCTTCGCGGGCGCGCCGAATCCACGCGCCACATCCTGCAGGTCATCAAGAGGCACCGGCTGTATCCAGACACCACATCCGAAAACCCGCAACTGCTGACCATCTCGCTTGAAGGAGCATCCCCGCACAACTACGTGGCCAAGGCGTTCAAGGGCGACCTGCCCCGGGTCAAAGACGCAGCCTGGGTCCTTGCTGTCGCCACTGCCTGTTACCAGATTGCTGACATCGATTTCGGTGACGAGCAGAAGCGGGAACTCCTGCAGGCCGTCAAGGCTGTCACGGACGCGGACGCGGACACGGTCGCGGTCGCGGAAGTGGATGAGGATCCGCCCGTCCCAGACCCCAAGCTGCGCAACTGGTGGCCCGGCCGACGATTCCTCACCATGACCGCAGGCGCCCTTGTCGCTGTGGCGGCCGCAACAGCGTGGTTTACCTCCAGCGACGAGGCCGACGGGAAGAACCCTCAGACTGTCAGCAAGAACCGCATTCTCAGCTGCCTGGACGGCACTAAGAAGGGTGAGATCATCAGAGAGCCAGCCAAGGTCTTCACCGATGACCAAGCCACGATGATCACACCAACTCTGGACTTTGACATCATGAATGGCTCCGCCCGCTACCTCAGCCACAAGGGCCCCAAGTACTACTGGGGCAGGGCTGGATCGGACGACAATGACCCTCACTCGGGCGGCATCCGACTGCGTTGGACGGACAACGGCGGTGACGACTGGCACGAGTGCCGCACTCCACTGCCAGTCGACCAGCGTGACTACGTCCGCACCCCTGCGGTCCCGACCGTCATCGGCGGTCGGGACGTCACCGTCAAGATCTGTCTCTGGCGCGACGAGCCGTATACCGAGAAGTGCACCGTAGAACTTGGCTGACGCCACCCGCCGTGCTGGTTCGGGTCAACGCGGCCCAGCACGGCCGAACCGCCCGACCTACCAAGCCCGAGGACTGACCACCGTCGCTTGCGGCTGGGCAGCGGCCCTTGCGACCAGCCCGTTCCCCGAGCCCGTTGCGTGGAGACACCGCAACGGCGGGTGCGGCGGGGAATCGCGCAGGGCGTCTTGACCGTTAGGTCAGCCGTTTGTACCGGCGGCTGCCGGTCGTGGTGTCCACCGCAGTCGGGATTTGGAAGATCATTCATGGGAGTGAGATTGCACCTCGCCCGCCGGGCGGGCAGTCCAGCCCGCATCGTCGGGCCCACGCTCAGTGGTCCATGGCGCCCAGCCGACCCCCGTCGGTCCAAAGGTTCATCGTCGGGGCACGCACGTGTACCTGCGCGGTTGCAGTCCGCTGCCTGACCGAAGGGGGCTCAGGTGAACCGCCGGGCTGGCAGCCTCGGTGGCCGGGCAGGCTCCGAGGCTGCCAGCCGGTGCAGCGAGTGCGGCCTTGGGGGGTGAGGCGAACACCGCACCACGCTGGCCTCTATCACTGGGGCCACGGGCAGCTGCCTGCCACTATGGCCCACTCCCGGTCCGTCCGGCCGGGCACGACACGCCCCGCTGCCGCCCAGTGAGCGGTCAGTGCGGTGAAGCTCGGCTCAGTTGGCGTGGCAGGAGCCGGCGCAGGGCTGTCGCTGATTGGCGGGGCTGCGCACACAGCCGTCTTCGGCCCGTCGGCGACCGAGATGTCCTGGAAAACGTTGCCGTCCACCAGCGCGGTGAAGTCCTCAGCATCGATCAGCGCCATCAGCGCCCATGTTCTCTTGCAGCCAGTCGGCCGAAGCGCGCGGTTACGCCGCCGGCGCCGGTTCGTCAGTGCTGGCAGAGGCGGGCCGACAGTGCCTGACGCAGAGTCATGCCGAACCAGACCGATCGATCGTGTGCCCGGGCGCGCGCCCCGCCCGGTGGCGCCGTGACCGTCCCGTCACGGCTGCCCCGCCCCTCAGGAGCGCGTGTGCTAGGCGCTCAACAGGTTGAAATCCCGTTCTCCGAACGGAGATCAGCCGAGGCACGGAGTGCCGCGCGAGTGGCGAATGTGCAGGCAGTGGCATTGGCGTCACGTGATCTCGAATGGGCACTGAGTGCCGTAAGAGATCTTGGTCACTCGCCTCGATAAGTGGGCCTGATGCTCGCACAATTGCATGGTGTGCCGAAAGCATTTTTGAAGTAATCAAAAATGGGCGACCGTGCGCGATCCTGACTGATAACTGATCAGTTTGAGTGGAGTGCCAGCCGCTTGGTGGATGGATTTTCTGTACCGCCGTGCCGGGGGTTTGCAAGTTTTAGCCGATCAAATGGATAACGGCTGGTGCGGGGCGGTAGCGTCCGTGTCGCGAGTGGGGCCCCAGGCGGCCTTCCCAGCAACTCCAGGGCCCCCTCGTGTTCCACGACCGAATACATAGCTCCACAGAAGGAAGACCATGTATCTCGACCGCTTCATCGCTGCCGTGAGGGATTACCAGCTCGCGGCAGGTCACGACGCTAACATTCCGCGCTTCACGGCGGGCGAAACCCTCACGGGTGTCGCCTGGGATGTCACGGTCCAGCTGGGCGCTTTCCTGGCTGTTCCGGTCCTCGCCGTCATCCTGATCACTGAGTCCTGGGAGCAGCCCGCCGCGGCGGCTCTCGTCGGTGCTCTCTTCATGGGAACGCGCCACTCCTACCTCCGCTACCAGCGGGTTTCCCTGACCTGACCTCTACCCGGCGCCGCGCCCTCGCTGTGGGGGCGCGGCGCCGCCGGACAGGGGCGAGATGCCCGCACCCCCATCAATCGGAACCCTCTATTCCTTTTCTGTTGGGGTGCGCGGATTGCGCGACCGGTAAAGAAAACGGAGCGATCAGATGGTGACGGAAATGACGGACGAGGCGACCGAACAGAGTTCACGGTGCTGGCACTGCGGGCAGAGGATCGAGCAGCGCACCGGGCGTGGACGCAAGAAGACCTACTGCACGGCTACGTGCAGGCGGCAGGCCCAAAAAGCCCGCGACGGGCGGGGCGCCGGCGCCGGCACGGCGAACGCTCACGCCGGACGGCCACTGGCGAGGGTGATCGCAGAAGAGCTGCTTACCCTCGCATCGGACCTGCTCGACGCAGAGTACGAAGGGCAGGGCGTGGACGAGCTGTTGCCGCGTGCTGCGGTGGTCATGAAGGAAGTGGCGTATTACATGGGCGCCGCCGCCCGTGACGCACGCCGCCGGGGGACGAGCTGGGAGGACATCGCACGTGCGGCGTGCGTGAGCGAGAGCACCGCACGCACCCGCTGGGGCGAGAGCGAGGTGATGCGCCGCCTCGCACTGAGGTCCCTTGAGCGTCAGCGCGCCCGTCAGGCGCATACCTCACCGACCTCTGCAGTTCGGGAGACAGAGCCCGTTGTGGCCTCCGCCAGCAGGGCCGCCCGCCAGCTTGCCCAGGCCCTGGCCAACCTGCACCACGCCAGCGGTCTGAGCATCCAGGAAGTCGCTGACTCCACCGACCTCTCCCGCTCCTACGTCTCTCGCATCCTGTCGGTGCAGCGCACCCCCTCATGGCCGGTGGTCTGCCAGCTGGTCGAAGTCTTCGGCGAAGACCCCATGGCGTTACGTGCCATGTGGGAAAGCGCGAACGGGCTGGCCGCCCCGCCACAAGACCTGGTCGAGTCCAACGCCCGCCTGTACGCAGCACTGCAGGGCCTGCACCTGATGGCCGACCGCCCTGATGCGGTCAAGATCTGCGAACTGTCCGGCGGCGAGATCGACGTCGCGACCGCTGAACGCATTCTCGATGGCGGACACGTCCCCACCTGGGAGAAGACAGGCCGCTTCGTCACCGCAATCGGCGGATGCCCCGCCGACATCCGGCCGTTGTGGGAAGCGGTCTACACCGCCTTCCTCAACGCCTGCGACCCCGAACCGAGCAGCCGCAAAGACGGCGTGCGATTCGACTGCCAGGGCCCGCAGTGAATCCGGTCTCCTGGCCCGCACCTGTTCCGGCCCCGGCCGAGGGCTTCGGCACCCAGCCCCGCCCACCCCTGGCACTTACCTTGCCTGTCGAGTTCACCGCGTTCTGCCTGCGCCACCAGGAGCGCTACATCCGCTACGCCCGAGCCCGGTCTCTCGATGCGGGCAAGGCCCGGCAGATCGTCGAGTCCGTGCTCGGCGCGCTCGTGGTGGTCTGGCCCAGCGTCATCAGCAGCGACATGCCCTCCCGCGTGGCCTGGCAGGTACTCACTGCTCAGGTGGACTGGGCACTGCTTGACGCCGACCGGGCCCGCCGGGGCAATGCCGGAGATGCTGCGCATCTGGCACTGCCCCCCAGGCAGGCCGATGCCGTACTCCTGCGCTACCGGCTCTGTTTGAGTCGCGCGGAGACGGCGGAGCTGATGGGCGTGAAGGAGAGTGAGGTGGCCCTGGACCTGGCGAAGGCCGTCGACAGCCTGCAGAGCCAGGATCGTCACCGCCTGGACGCGACACCGGTCTTCCGCTGAGCGCGCCCCGCGTATGGGCATATGTCAGAGGCATGTGGAAGTTGCCCAGTTCGTCAAGTCAGCGCACGACTTGGCCCGCGCCACCCTAGTTGCTCGTGACATGCTTGTTACCGGGTAGATAGTGCATGGCTACGGGTGAGAGTGTTGATGGTGCAAGGACGCGAATTCCTGCCGGAAACGATCGACCTCAACAGGGCAAGCGTCCCTCGCATGTACGACTACTTCCTGGGCGGCAAGGACCATTACCCTGCTGACCGCGAGGCCTGCCACCGATTGCTGGACCAGGCGCCCCAGAGCCGGCTTTTAGCCCGCGCGCAGCGCCACTTCCGGCTTCGGGCCGTCCGGACCCTGGCTCTCGCCCATGGAATCGACCAATTCGTCGAGTTCGGCTGTGGACTGCCCAGGTGGGAGAACACGCATACAACCGCCCGCCGTGCCCGGCCCGAGAGCAAAGTCGTCTATGTGGACCGGGACCCCATGGTGGTCGCCCACGGGCGGGCATTGATGGAGGAGGCCGGCACGGCAGTGGTCCAGGGTGACCTGTCGCAGGCGCCGGGCATCCTCAGCCACCCCGACATCGCCAACCTGGTCGATCTCACCAGGCCCGTAGCCGTACTCGCTGTCTCCTATCTGCATACTCTCCCCGACCGGACTGGTGATCAGCCGGCCATCGCTCGTCTCATCGATGCACTGCCGACCGGAAGCTTCTTGGTGGCCAGTCAACTCATCAGCCGTGAAACGGAACTGGCCAACAGGATCGACGCGGTGATGCACGACGCGACGGGCGGGCAGTGGGGGCATGTGCGCTCTGTCCCCGAAGCCACGATTCTCTTCAATGGGCTCGAACTGCTCGATCCCGGAGTGACGGACGTGTCACTGTGGCGGCCTGACGACATGCAGGGCAGACCGGTCCCCGGACCGCTGCAGGAACTAGGCGGCATCGGGCAGAAATCCCGCTAACGGATGCTGCGGACCGTCTTCTTCAGCTCGCTGACCGTCTGAGCCGGCGAGAGCGCTGTCATGGACAGGTGGTCCAGCATGGACCGATACTGCGCGGTGTCCTCGGGCTTGTCGATGTAATTCGCTCCCGTCGGGTGCTCCAGATAGACCACATCCGGCAAGTCCGGCAGGCCGAACCGCAGCAACGTCACCGGGGTGCCGATAGCCAGACAGTCCGGCGGAAGCACCTGAAGCTTGATACTAGGAGAACTTGACATCTCGATGAGGTGCTCCAGCTGCCTGCGCATCAGTCCTGCACTTCCCAGAGGCCTGTGCAGCACCGGCCAGTCGACAACGGCCCACAATGTCGGGCTGACACTGCGCTGCAACAACTCCTGGCGGCGCTTACGCAGACCCACCCTGGCGCTGACCTCCTGCGGGGTGGCCAGCGGAACACCGCTCACGGTTACCGCGCGGGCGTATTCCTCGGTCTGCAACAGGCCGGGAACCAGCTGTACTTCATAGGTTCGGATCAGCTCCGCGGCCTCTTGCAGCCCCAGGAACTTGTCGAACCACGGAGGAACGGCTGGACCGAAATCCTCCCACCAGCCGGGCTCATTCGCCTTCCTGGCCAGTTCACACGCAGTCTCCAGCTCGGCGACCGCACCGTACCGCCGCATCAGGCAGCTCACATCGCCCACATGAGGAGGGGACTGCCCCCGCTCGAGCCGGCTGATCTTCGCTTCGGAGCAGCCGATCTCCGCGGCCGCCTCTCTCGCGCTCACCCCGGCCGCGATGCGCAGAGCCCGCAGCCTCGACCCCAGCGCCATGCTCAGCGCGGTCGGACTGAATCCCGGCAGAGAAAGGTAACTTCCGAGCGGGGGGTGCGGACGCTGGTCACTGGGAACAGCCTGCATGTGGGCTCCTGCGGGACGTCGCTTACTCGGATTATCCCACGCAGAAGCCCTCCGTCAGGGAACAACACCCCTGCCGAACAAGCAAGTTACATGCCGAGAGCGTCGAACTCGCCTTCCTTGACCCCGTGAAGGAAAGCGCTGATCTCCTCACGTGAGTAGATCAACGCCGGTCCCTGTGGGTCGCGCGAATTACGAAGCGCAACATCCCCGTCAGGCAACGCGGCCAACTCTACGCAGTTCCCCTGCGGTCCACTGTGCCGACTCTTCGCCCAGTCCACTCCTTCGAGTGAACCTGCAGAAATGCCATTGCGAAAATTGTCCATGCCGGATATCCCGTCTGCTGTTAGTTTCATCCCGCTGATGAAGCCCAGTGGCCTTCACAGTGGGAGCCCCTCGCCCCTCTTTTGCGTAGTAATCGTCGATGCAATTGCACGAGACGGGAGTGGGCTGGATACTAGCGACCGGCAGGCCGTGAGGGCTCCGGACAACTGAGCGCCCATCGGGGGATGAACAGTGCGGGCACCAGCATCGATTACACACTGCTGCGACAGCAGTGACCGAATCCAGTCCGGTCTGGCCGAAATGATCCCACTCGAAATCGGTAACCTCGCCGTCTCCCACCCCCCGGACTGGGGTCTGGCGCTCGGCATCAGCACCGCAGGGTTCGCCGCCAGCACATTCACCGACACCTTTGCCGCCCGGTCCCAAGTGCGGGAGTTCACCCACGAGACACTGGCCGAATGGGACGTGAACAGGCGGCAAGGGGCCGACGAGATCCTCGCCGTAGCCTGGGAACTGGCAGCCAACGCCATCCAGCATGCACTGCGCACCACTGCCCCCCACACGCGGACAAAGGCCTGGCTGGGACTCGTCCGCAAGGACGGCGCCATCGTCTGCGCCGTAACCGACCCCAGCACTTCTCTTCCACAGCACAGACCATCCAGCCTGCTCGACGAAACCGGCCGCGGGCTGTTCCTCGTCACAAGACTCAGCACGGCATGGGGATGGTCGGTCAGCCACGCAGGCACCAAGACCGTATGGGCGCGCGTACCCACACGGCCTTGAAGAGGCGAGTGCTGCGTCAGTGGCCGCACGCTCGAGAAGCCGGCCCAGGCAGGCGGTAGGTCCGTCCGCCAGGGCACCCTCCGTCCCAAACTCTCGCGGACGCTGACGCGCCAGCGTCGGCCTTTCACTCACCGCGGTCGTTGTCGTAGCGAACGGGCCGTCCTCTCCCACCCGCATGCACATCCCACAAGTTCCCACCGCTGCGCCGGGCGTCTGCGAGGCATGAGGCTGCCGTGCCGTGTGAAGAGAGCGGCGAGCGAAGAGGCGCCGTCGCGAGATCAGCCCCGCCGCCTGACAAGCCGAATCAGATAACTGATCGGACTTGAACGGGGGTGAAGTTGACGATAGCGTCAGCGCAGTAAAAGACCCGACGGGCCAGGAGGCAGGCCATGCTGCTCACGACGGGGCAAGTCGCCGAGGAGCTGGGCTGCGCAATCACCACCTACCGGCGCCTCGTCGAGGCAGGCGTACTCCCAGGGCTCTCCCGGCGGGGTGTTCGGGTGATGACGCCCCTCTGGGTCGTTCAAGCCCTGCAGGAACGAGAGCGTGCACCTCTGCACCACCTGGAGGCCAAGGAACTTGGGGTCCTACGTGTCGACGCGGCCCGCCAAGTCGAAGACACCGACCGACAATGGATCGGATACGGATCCAACCTCGGGCCCGACGACCTCCTCAAAGGCCTGCGCGGCTGGTGGCGCTGCGACGCCGCCAGTGTGGCTGCCGGGGGAATACTGCCGGTGACCCTGTCAGGCTACGTCGTGGCCGTCCTGACCGGCTTGGACACCTGGGAGAAAGGTGAGGGCGGCCGGCACACGTTTCCGGGCGCAGTCCTTGCCGGATACCTCACCGACCTGGCCACTCCTGTTAAGCACGTGACGGCCCCACGTCAAACGGACCGGAACGTAGCTGACCTTCTCCTGGGGACGCGCCTCACTTCGCATTCGGGCGGCGCGATCGCCTACGTCTCCACCGGAAACCGCCTCACCAACTGACCTGCGGGCATGAGGGATCGTGATGGACGCAAAGACCTATAACGCACAGTTGGCCGAGCTGCGCGTGCTGCGTGATGACATCAAGAAGTCCCAGGCCGCGCTCGCGAAGCTGGAGACGGACCGTGCACGGCAGATCACCGCGCTGGCCGGATACGAGAAGGCGAAGGCCGAGCGGATCGCACCTGCGGCCGGGCTCAGCCTTGCTGACGTGGTGGCCATCGCCCCGATCCTCGCCCCCGACCGGCTCACCACCGCCCCACCGGCAGCACAGTCCATCCCCGTCCAGCCGACGCCTCAACCCGGGGCAGGTCCGGCACCCACCAGTGTTGCTGAGGAGTCACCCGGCCGCTCAGGCACTGTTGCACCGGACATGACCCGACCGACTCCCGAACCTGCACCCAGCCGGCACTCGGAAACCAACGCGAGCGACACGGCGCCCGAACCTGCCTCAGTAGCCGGGCCCGCTACACAGACGCCCGGACGATGCTCAACCGATCCCGTCGCCCCTCAGGCACAAACACCACCAACTGCCCTTGCTCCGCCTGTGCGGACGGGAGAGCAGCGCGACCTTCCCGGCGTCCCTGAGGGCCCCGATGGCGACCGGTGGTTCGCACACACCGAAATCCTCACCTCCACACACCCCAACTTCACCCAGCAGGCCCGCAGCACCGTCTTCCTGGATACGCAGACGGGTGTGCTGGTGCACCGCGACCAGACGTTCCGCCTGGACCTGCCGACCGCCAGTGCCGCAGAGATTTTGAACACCGTCTTCCACGTTCTGCCCGACGGCGTCGAGCGGATCTACATCACCGCCGGGGCTCCCTGGCACCGCGTGGCAGACCAGCACCCCTTCCTCAAGGACGCTGTCGGAGCCTGGCTGAATGCCTCCACACCGGGCTGGCGTACCGACACCGGTCGCGGCAAGGACCGCATGGCCGGTCACTTCGTCCACCCCCGCAATCCCGTCGGCCGCTACCAGCGCGAAAACGGGGAGCAGCATGTGGAGATCCGCTCGGCGGGGGAGTGGTTCGACACCGAGGGCACCGAACCCGCCATCATCCGCGACGCGTTCGTTCTGCTCTGGAAAGCCCTGCGCCGTCACTGGCCCGACGCCGTCCTCATGGGCTCTCCCTCCCAGACCGGCCGGGACCTGTGGACCCGCACCGTCCCCACCAAGGGCCAGTACGCCGACGGCTACCCCGTCCTGTCCGAAGAGCTCCGCGGCCTCTTCCACGCGACGGCCGGACAGGGCCGCACCGAACTCATCACCCCGCCCCGCGTCCCTCAACAGCTTCCCGCCCTGGTCGAATACGACCGGACCTTCGCCTACGCCAAACACACCTGGAAATCAGGTGTCGGCACCCCCCGCCGCGTCACCGCCGCCACGTTTGCCTCCTGGTCCCAGAAGGAACAGACCAAAGCCCTGTTCGCCTGCGGGCACTGGCACGTCCGCGTCACCGTCCCCGACACCTGGAACCACGTCGGAATCCTTCCCGCACCCGCCCCCGGCGACCGCGCCTGGCACTACCCTGCCGCCCCCGGCCACACGTTCACCACCTGGGCAGGCGGACCCGAGATCTACACCGCCCTGTCCAACCCCTTGGGCCCGTGGAAGATCGAGATCCTCGACGGCATCCT
Organism: Streptomyces sp. NBC_00887; assembly: GCF_045207585.1. NCBI lineage: Bacteria > Bacillati > Actinomycetota > Actinomycetes > Kitasatosporales > Streptomycetaceae > Streptomyces > Streptomyces sp. NBC_00887. Next base: position 42,339 of record NZ_CP108788.1, on the reverse strand, counting down.
CTTCGACGACGGCAAACCGCTCGACGACTGGTCCAAGAAGCTGAAAGAAGCCTGGGCTTCCCTCACCGCCCAGGCCGACCTCAACGGCGACCCCGCACAACGCACCGCCGCCCACCTCGCCTCCCGGGCCGTCCGCGCCATCCTCCTGTACGGCATCGGCGCCTTCGCCCAACGCCCCCGCACCGTCACCGGCACCACCCCCCGCACCGCAGAGCGCGACGTCCCCACCGACGCCGAAATCATCGGCTTCAACGACGAGACCATCACCTGGCAGCGCCCCACCGGCTTCACCCGCGACCCCAACGCCCACCCCGAATGGGCAGCCCACATCTGGTCCTCCGCCCGCGCCGCACTCCTCTCCCAGCGCCACCGCGAAGACGACACCTACGCCGGAGCCCTCCACACCCCGCCCGGCACCGTCGTCGCCTTCCGCACCGACGCCGTCTACCTCACCCAGCCCCAGCCATGGCCCTACCACGGCCAGCCCGGCGACTACCTGAACAAAGGCCACCTCACCGGTCCCGTCATCGCACCCGCCAGCGAAGACGAACTCCTCGCCCTGCGCGACCGAGGCCGCTCCACCCAGCAGCCCACGACCACCCCTGAGGCACCCTGATGCCGCCCCGCCGCCCCGCGCCCGGACCGCACCTGAACGAAGCAGCCCGCCTCGCCGACCAGCTCCAGGCAGCCGGCTACACCAAACGCGACATCGCCCGCATCATCAACCGCGACGCCTCCCTCGTCTCCCAGTTCTACACAAAGAACAAAGGTGCAGCCTTCGTCCCAGCCCTTACCCAAGTACTCGCCGCCGTCCAGACGGCGGGCATCACCGACACCACCGAACTCGCCACCATCGCAGCCAGGCACATCACCCGCCGCACCACCGCAGCAGGCACCAAAGCCCGAGTCCGCACCAAAGCCCTCCTCATCACCCCCACGGGCACCGGAACCGGCCGAGCCGGAGCGCAAGCCATCGCCTCCGGCTCCGCACGCCTACGCCCCCTCATCGCCGAAGCCGCCCGCCAGGGCCTACGCCTCGCGTTCACCGTGCGCCTGGCCAGAACCGGCTTCCTGCACGCTTCCGGAAGCAGGACCGACTCGCCAGGAATCCGCCGCGACGTCATTCAACGCGCCGACCACACCGAAGAGCGTTCCTACGGCTCTGCGACCAGCGGCGGGTTCGCAGCCACCGACTTTGCCCACCGCGTCGACCAAACACGTGGAGATGTGACCGCGGCTGTCCACCAATGGCTCGTGGAAAGCAGCCGCATCCGCCCAGACGCCCATATCGTGCACCTGGAAATCCGTACCTGGCGTCCGCGCTGACGCAGGACCGGTGGTGACGGATTCCTTGGTCGAATACCCAAACGGGTCTTCCCCGCTCCGCGAGCAGGGGCCGCAAGCCTCGCCGATGGCCCGGGTGACGGTCGAGCGTCCACGCCGAACCAGCAGGCCGGCACATCGTGAGTAACCCCGTGGCGAAGGTGCACCAGCGTGGCCAGGAGCCGGTCGACGAAGGCCATGCGGTGCTTCGCGCTGGGGCGCCCATCGCACGCTTCCGCGAGCGGGACACAAGCCTGACCTTGTGCCGTTCATGCCACAACGGGTCGAACTCGGCGACGAGTTCAGCGATCACAGCGGCCGACAGGCCCGTGATTCTCCGGTCGCTGATGATCGCTGTGCGCGTCGCTTTCCCCACCACGCAGCCATGATCGAAGATCCAGAGCTCGACGTCCCACCGCTAACCGTGCACGAGCTTGTTAGCCTGCGGCGGCGATCTTGTGAGCCCCGCGAGGACTGGGCTCCCCGGGAACAGGGTCCGGACCCGTTCGGCTCTTCGGCGCGCCTGCCTGGCATTTTCCAGCGCGAGTGCGAAGAGCACGCCGATCAGGGATGATCGTCGCCGCCGGTCTGGCGGATTTGGGACCGGCCTCGGCCCTTCGCTCGCTGGGTGAGGTGGCCCGCCGACGGGGTTGCGGACGCCGAAGTAGTACCGTGCGGCACTCGGTGGCCAACAGCCTGGTCGATGACGGCATCATCCCGGGCGTCGGCTGCTTGCGTGACACGCGGCCCTGACGTGGCCAGGGGAGAGGGAGATGCCGGGCGTGAGGTCCACCACGTCAGCGCGGACAGTACTGCTGCTGCGACCACCGCTCCGCTCGCCGTGCCGACTGCCCACCGGTCTCCGTCGTCGCTGGGCAACCAACCCCACGACGCCGCGCGCACCATCCACAGCACCAGAGCGAACGCCACTACCGACGAGGCGCCTGCCACCGTCCACCGTGCAGGACCCGACATCGCGAAGCCTCCCCTCTGCCCGCCTAACGCAGGATGTGCCCAACATGGCACACAGACAGGCTTCTTGTGTCGATTCGGCTGCACTTGATCAGGCCCTCGGGCCACACTGTGGCGCATGAGTCCACACGCCCCTGATGATGGGCTCGAATCAGCCGAGGACATCCGGCTCCAAGCCCGCGTGAAAGGCCAGGGACACGCCTACCAGGTCGTGAACGGCACACAGAGCATCGTCCACCATCACCACTACGAGGGCCTCGAGGCTCCGCTCGCTCTGCCCGACCTGCGTCTCTGGATCGACCGCATGACAACGGACTACCGCACCCTGACCAAAGCCAGCAACGCGCCTCTCGGGCGACGCCGCGCAGCGAGTCACGCCAAGGAACTCGACGCGTTGCAGCATGACCTAGCCACCCTTGCGAAATCCCCAAAAGATTCCGGTCAGCTCCGCCGTCTGCTCGCCGCGGGGGCCGCACAGTACCTCTACAAATGCACCCGGCTACCCGCCGAACCGCTCCCTGAGTCCGTCATGGTCGACCTCGCAGTCTTTGCCCTGTGGCCTGTCATCCAGACACCGGCACTGCCTTCGGGATGGCATGACGAACTCGCACAACTCACCTCACCCCGTCTAGCCCTGCTGGTGGCACAAGCCCGCCAAGCCGGCGAGGCTGGACGTCCGGTGGGCACCGATCTTTTCGGCCGCGCTCTGGCCGCCAAGCCGTTTGCCCACGGCATCCTGGCGCTGCTGGAAGACCTGGGCGACCCGAGAGGCGGTGGCGCATGCCTGACCCCCATAGCGCTGGCCCAGGGATTTACCGCGCCACCGCGCAAAGCTGAGCCCAAAGCCATGCTGGCCTGGCTGCTCGGTGCCGCCGCGGCGGGAGGCGCAGGAGCGACCACAGCTGCCGAGCTGGCGGACGAATCGTGGGCATGGATCCACCGCCAGGGCCGTGGACCAGCGGGCCCGCAGCCGACAGGCGATGCAGACCTCGACGATGACGGCCACATTGGGACCCACCGCGGGACCAGCCGAATTGCCCATGGAACTCGCACTGAAGCTGACGGCAACGGATTCCTAGACGATCTCCTCAACTGAGACGCGGTGTGCGCCATGGAAATTCTCAAGCATCTGCTGATCGCCATACTGATCACCGCCGCCCTGTGGGCGGTCTCGACGACGCTGCTGTTTCTGATCGGGTTCGGGCACGTCAAGGTCATCCGCGCGCTCATATCCATCCGCCGCACGATCCCTCGCCTACCAGCCGGTGCCGTGTTCCACTCGCGCGATGGCCAGGTGACGATGACTTGGTACAACGGGGCGCAGGACACAGACGAGAATCTCCTGTTCGCCCGCTTCTCGAAACCCACGCTGCTCACGTGGAAATCAGGACGTGGCAAGTCCAGAGCCGCCGTCGGCCGCAGAGTAACCGCGGAGTTGACATGGCGTACCGCGCTGCTCGCACTGGTCACGGTGCCTCTCTTCGTCGCAACCGTCTGGCTTGCCGTCAACGAGAGCTGGCTGTGGGTCTACGCGACGCTCTTCCTGGTGGCCCACTACGCCCTGAGAATGGTCACCAACCAAATCTTCTTCCTCAGGTTCGGGGTCGTCAGCTACGTAACTGCGAATTTGTTCCTGGAGCGAGCGAGGCTATGGCACCCATCCCCAACCATCGCCGCATCGCTGCTCTTCGGCGTCGTGATGTCAGCCATGGCCTTCCTGGTCATGGCTGAACGAATGGGAAGCACAGCAGCAGACAGCCGTTGAGGTGCACAAACGTCACCGGGAACACCCGTGCGGGAATCCGTACACCTGTCGCCTCGGACTCGGCCATACGCAGGACAACCCGGCACGCTCACCGCCGTTTGGGCGCGCCACCTGTCACCTTCGCGGCCACCCTGCTGCCAGCTCGCCTGACCCCTCCGTACGACCGGCGTCATCGAAAGATCTGTCGGCCGAACCGTGCCGGTGATCGTCCACGAGCTGGAGTACTACGAGGCGATCGCCCGGCAAACCGAGGCCGCCAACCCGCCCGGCCTCGCCGACGAGTTCACCTCATGGCTTCGCATCCGCCGCTCTCGCCTTCGTGCTCCTGCCGCCGCCACTCCGGTCCAGGCAGTCGAGTCGTTACCTCGCCGATTGCGTCCAGGTGTTGCCGCTGACCGCTGAGGCGTGGAAGGCGGCGAACGCTCGCAGTCGAACGCACCGTCACACAGTTACGTCTGCCTTCAGTCCTGGCTGAATGAAGGGGCGACCCCGTGTTGCGCCCCGCCCCAGGGACACGTAATCGCCTATCTCCACATATGCAGCGATGTTTATCTGAAAACACACCCGTAGCAGAGGCAGCATGACTACGGTCACGTCACATGAGGTTTCTGCACACTTCGGACTGGCATCTGGGCCGCCGGTTCCACGGGAATGACCTGGTCGACGCCCAGCGCAAAGTTCTTGATCACATCTGCAACACCGCCCGCGACGAACACGTGGACGCCCTGCTCGTCGCAGGAGACATCTACGACAGGGCCATCCCCAGCCTGGACGCAGTGCGCCTGTTCAGCCATGGCCTGAACCAGATGGCAGACCTGGGCATACCGACCATCATGATCAGCGGGAATCACGACTCCGCACACCGCCTCGGAGTCGGCTCCGCACTCCTCGCCCGAGCCGACGTGCACCTGAGGACCGACCCGGCCGATGCCGCCACCCCCATCCTGCTGAACAGCCCCACCGGCACCATCGCCATCTACGGAGTGCCCTACCTCGAGCCCACCCTGGTTCGCACACATCTCGAAGCCGAAGCCGCCACCCATCAAGCAGTCCTCACCTCGGCTCTGGACCGGATCCGCGCCGACCTCGCCACCCGCCCCACCGGCACCCGCTCCATCGTGCTGGCCCACGCCTTCATCACCGGCGCGACCGGCTGCAAGAGCGAACGCGACATCAGCGTCGGCGGCGTCGACCACGCCGCCGCGAGTGTCTTCGACGGCATCGACTACGTCGCACTCGGACACCTCCACGGCGCCCAGCGGGTCAACAACCGCATCCACTACAGCGGCTCCCCGCTGGCCTACTCCTTCTCCGAAGCCGGACACGACAAGTCCCTGACCCTGATCGACCTGCCCGCCGGTGCAGCACCCACCGTGACCCGAACCGCCCTGCCCGCGGACCTGCAGCTGCCGCTGGCGCGCCTCACAGGCCGGCTGGAAGACCTCCTGTCAGACCCCGCCCACGAATCCCTGGCCAAGTCCTGGCTGCACGTCACCCTCACCGACACCGCCCGCCCCTACGAACCGATGGCACGCCTCCAACAGCGCTTCCCTTACACACTCGACCTCGAGCACAAGCCCACCGCCATCCCCACACAGACGACCACTAGCCCTACCTACAGCGAACGGCTCCGCGGCCGCGGTGACCTCGACATCACCCACGACTTCATCTCCACCGTGCGGGGCACCCAGCCCACCGACGAAGAGCGCAGCCTCCTCCAGGAAGCGATCGACAACTCCCGCGTCAGCGCCCAGGAGAAGGAAACCGTCTAATGCGCCTGCACACCCTGCAACTGCAGGCTTTCGGCCCCTTCGCCGCTACCCACACCGTCGACTTCGACACGCTGTCCGGCGACGGCCTCTTCCTCCTGTACGGCGACACCGGCGCCGGCAAAAGCACCCTCTTCGCCGCGATCTGCGTCGCCCTCTACGGCGAGCCCCCCGTCGACCGCAACCTGCAACTGCGCAGCGACCACGCTGCCCCCGGTCTCCTGACCGAGGTGACACTAGAGGCCACCCTCGCCGGGAAACGCCTGCGGATCCGGCGGATCCCGGCGCAGATGAAGCCGAAGGTCCGCGGCGACGGTGACACCCTGCAGAAAGCCGAGACCTACCTCAGCGAATGGTCCCTCGACTCCTTCGGACAGGGACGCTGGGAAGCGCTGAGCAAGTCCCACCGGGAAGCCGCGGACGAGATCAAGGACCTGCTGGGCATGAGCCGGCAACAGTTCTGCCAGGTCGTCCTCCTGCCCCAGAACGAGTTCACCAAATTCCTGCGTGCAAGCGCCTCCGACCGCAAGAATCTGCTCGGCAAGCTCTTCCACACCCACCGCTTCGGATCCATCGAGGACTGGCTGGCAGCGCGCAAGAGCACCCTCGCCAAACAGCGAGACGAGGCACGCAACGACGTTGTGCGCCTGGCCGAACGAACCCAGCAGCAAGCCAGAGACGACCTCGAACCCGAACAGGGCGCACCTGCGGCCTCCGACCCCGCCACCCTCACAGGCCCTGCCCTCGCCTGGTCAACCGCCCTGCACACCAAAGCCACCACCCACGAAAAGGACGCAGCCACCGCTGCCGCTATCGCGGAAAAGGAACTAGGAGCCTTCCGGGACAGGGAGCACGCCGTACGCGATCTCGCCGTCCACCAGGAAGCACACCGCGCAGCACGCCAGCGGCTCGACGCTCTCGAAGAACAAGCAGAGCAGCAGGCCGAACTGAGCCGGCAACGCCAACGCGCCCTGCAAGGCCAGAAAGTGGCCCCACTGCTGAAGGCCGCCGCCTCAGCCGCCACCCAGCACACCCGTGCGCAGGAAGACGAACACGACGCCCGTACCCTTCTCAACCCTGAGCACGCCACGCTCAGCCCCGCCGAGCTGACCACCGCCGGCCAGCACCTGCGCGCCGATATCGGCGCGCTGCGCGCGCTGCTCCCCGACGAGGCCACCCTGCAGCAGTACCGGACAGAGCTGCAGAAGCTGGATGACGAACGACAGGACCTGGCCCAGGACCTTCTTGACGCCGAAGCCTGGCTCAATGACGAACCGCAGCGCCGCAGCATCCTCAAGGTCCGTCTCGAAGCTGCCCGCACCGCTGAGGAAGCCAGCCGACGGCACACTGCGGGACTGGCACTGCTTGCCGACCGCCTGGACGCGGCGAAACGCCGAGACGACTACGAAAAGAAGATCACCAAGACGCAGCAGACCCTCGTCACGGCCCAGGCCGCCACGAAGAAGGCCGCCCAAGACCATATCGATATCCGGCGCAGGCGCACCGACGGCATGGCCGCCGAACTCGCCCTCCAGCTCACCGAAGGTGAACCCTGCGTGGTCTGCGGCTCTCCCACGCACCCCAACCCCGCTGCCCCCCACCCCGACCAGCCCACAGCCGCCGATGAACAGAACGCCGAAAACCGCCACATCAAGGCCCAGGACACCCAGGACACGCTCCAGGAAGAGCTACGACAACTGACCGGGCAGGCTGCCACCGCTCGAGGCGAAGCAGGAGGAGACACCCCCTGGCCGAGCTCATCGCCGAACACACCACCCTGCAGCAACACCTGGGACAAGCCCTCGAAGCCGCAGCCGACACCGGGTCCGCAACCGAAGAGCTCGACAACCTCGACCAGCAGCACACCCAGACCGAAGGCACCCGCACCAACACCGCCACCCGTCTGGCCGCCATCGACACCAGCTGCGAGAGCCTCTCCACCCAGATCCAGGACCTCGACCAGAAGCTCGCCACCGCCCGCGCCGACGCCCCCACCCTCACCCAGCGCATCACCCAACTCACAACGACAGCCGACCGCCTCAACACCGCAGCCGACCGCGCGAACGACGCCGCCCGCACAGCGGCGGATCACCAGCTGGCAGCCGAACAAGCAGAACAAGCCGCCCGCACCGCCGGATTCGACTCGCTCGACACCGCGGCACAAGCACTACTGACCGACGACGCCCTGCACGCCCTGGAAGAAGAAATCAACGAATGGCGCGAACAGCGCGCCGCCGCCACCACCCGCCTCCAGGACCCCGCCCTCACCGCCGCCGCAGCCCAGCCACCCGCCAACCTCAACGAAGCTGCCGCACAACTCGACGCCGCCACCACCCACCACACCCACGCCGCCACCAAAGCCGCACACGCCACCGAACGCACCCGCGCCCTCGCCGCCCTCCTCACCCAACTCACCACCCACATCCAGCACCTCGAACCCCTCGAACACTCCTACCGCACCGTCGACCACCTGCACGGCCTCATCAACGGCACCTCACCCAGCAACCAGCTCCGCATGCAACTGGAGGCCTACGTCCTGGCCGCCCGACTCGAAGAAGTCGTCGCATCAGCCAACACCCGACTCACCCGCATGTCAGAAAACCGCTACACCCTCATCCACTCCGACGACCGGGCCTCCCACGGCGCCCGCTCCGGCCTAGGACTCAAGATCACCGACGCCTGGAGCGGGAAAGACCGCGACACCGACACCCTCTCCGGAGGCGAATCCTTCTTCGCCTCCCTCTCTCTCGCCCTCGGACTCGCCGACGTCGTCACCGCCGAATCAGGCGGACAAGCCCTCGACACCCTCTTCATCGACGAAGGCTTCGGCACCCTCGACGAAGACACCCTCCACAACGTCCTCGACGTCCTGGACTCCCTACGCGCCCACGACCGCACCGTCGGCGTCATCAGCCACGTCCCCGAACTACGCCGACGCATCACCCACCGCCTCCACGTCCGCAAAGCCGCCACCGGCTCCACCCTGGCCGTCATCACCGAAGCAGCCGAATAACCCCACGGGGGGCGGTGAAACAATGCCACCGCCCCCACCAACCCACCCCCGGAGCGGTACACCCTCATGGCCATCGCCGGCATCGAGCTCAGGCCCCACCAGAAGGAAGCCGTCACCGCCGCGGTCAAAACGCTGCGCACCCATGCGCGGGCGAGCGTGATCGCCGCGTGCGGCACCGGGAAAACCCTGATCGCGGCCCGCACCACCGCCCGCCTCGCCCCGCGCGGACGGGTCCTAGTCCTGGTCCCGACACTCGACCTGCTCTCCCAGACCGTGCGCTCCTGGCACGCCGCCGGCCACACAGGCCCAGCGGTAGCCGTCTGCTCGGCCCGCCAGGCCATGGAACACCCCTCAGCAGGCAACGTCCCGATGACGACGAAGCCGGCCGAGCTGTCCGAACTCACCCAGACCACCGGCCCGGTGACCGTCTACGCCACCTACGCCTCCCTGCCCACCGTCATCAACGCCCACCGCGACCACCACCTGCCGCCCTGGGACCTTGTGATCGTCGACGAAGCCCACCGCACCGCCGGCCGCCTCGGCAAAGCCTGGGCCGGAATCCACCACGACGACCAGGTCCCCGCCACCCGCCGCCTCTACCTCACCGCGACCCCCCGTATCTGGGACCCCGACACCGACCACAGCGACACCCCCGTCGCTTCCATGGACGACGAAACCCTCTTCGGCCCCGTCGCCTGGCGCCTCACCCTCTCCGACGCCATCGACCTCGGCCTCCTCGCCGACTACCAGATCCTCGTCCCCGTCATCCAGGACACCGACCTGCGCGACTGGCTCGCCACCAGCCCCGGCGCAGGCGCCGACGGCCTCCGCCTCGCCGGCCACCAAGTCGCCGTCCTCAGAGCCATCCACGACCACCAACTCCGCCGCGTCCTGACCTTCCACCACCGCGTCTCCGACGCCAGAGCGTTCGCCACCACCCTCCCCGACACCGCAGCCGCCCTCCCCACACACCTGCAACCAGAAGGCCTCTGGTCGCAATGGATCAGCGGCAGCCATCCGCCCCGCACCCGCCGCCGCATCCTCCTCGACTTCGCCACCCACACCCACCCCGAACAACCCGCCGTCCTGTCCAACGCCCGCGTCCTCGGCGAAGGCATCGACGTCCCCACCATCGACGCCGTCGTCTTCGCAGACCCCAAAAACAGCCCCGTCGACACCGTCCAAGCCGTCGGCCGCGCCCTGCGGCAAACCCCCGGCGCCGGCAAAAGAGCCACCCTCATCGTCCCCGTCTACCTCACCCCCGACGAAGACCCCGACGACCTCCTCGGCGCCGACGCCTACACCCCCTGTGGCGCACCGTCCAAGCCCTGCGCGCCCACGACGAACGCCTCACCGCACGCCTCGCCGACCCCCGCACCCACCGCCCCACCCTCGGATCCGAAGACCCAGGCGCCTGGCTCCACTTCGCACGCCCCACCCAACAAGAAGAAGTCGCACTCGCCCTCACACTGCGCGTCCTCAACCCCAAAAGCGCCGAATGGCGCCGCGGCCTCACCGCCGCCCGCCGCTACCACCGCACCCACCACCACCTCGACGCCCCCCAGACCTACGAAGACAACGACGACTACCCCCTCGGCCGCTGGCTCACCTGGCAACGCCACCTCCACACCACCGGCGCCCTCGACCCCGCCCGAACCCAAGCCCTCGAACGCCTCGGCATCATCTGGGACCCCCGCCAGCAAGCCTTCGACCGCGGCCTCACCCACGCCACCGCCTACGCAGCCCTGCACGGCCACCTCGCCGCTCCCGTCGACCACCACCAGGACGGATTCGCCCTCGGCCGCTGGCTCGCCACCCAACGCAAACGAGCCGATGACCTCGCTCCCGCCCGCACCCAGGCACTCCAAGACCTCGATCCGCACTGGAATCCACCCTGGCCCCTGACCTGGCACCGCGCCTATCACGCTGCCCGCAGACACCACACGGCCGGCCACCACCTGACCGACGTCCCCCGGGACTACAACACCGATGACGGACATCACCTGGGGGAGTGGCTGTACAACCAGCGCCTCCACCCCGAACGCCTGCACCCCGCCCAGCAGCAGCTCCTGGCCGATCTCGGCCTGATCCAGAACACCGAGCCATCCCCGCAGAAGCGGCAACAGACTGCCCGGAAGCGGGATCAAGGCCTTGCTGCCGCCCGCGCCTTCCACGACCGGGAGGGGCATCTCGATGTTCCCCAGCGCCACGTCGAACACCTCAACGGTCAACCCGTACGGCTCGGGCAGTGGATCAGTAACGCTCGTCGCCGTAAGGAACGTCTTCCTGCAGAGCGGATTCGCGCGCTTGATGCTCTGAAGATGCGCTGGTAACCCTGGGCCATGCTTTCGCAGGCTGCGGGGCATGACGGCACCCATGCTTTCCGACATCGAGTCCATCCAGCCGTTCTCCTCCGCCCTCGCACCGACGCCCGACACCGCCTGCAGCGCCCACGGCTGGAAGGCATGCCAGCGACCTCTGGTTGCCGAAGCCGTACTACGTGAACCTTCGGGCACCCTCGTGCGGTACAGGAGGGTTTGCCGTCACTGGCTCACGACCCAGATCAAGGCAGCGCAGTATCTCGACGAGCGGCGCATCGCCCTGCCCGACTAGGGAACACATGCCAACCTCAGACCGATTTGCCGGCCGGAGGGCGGAGAGGCGGGCCTGCGCTCCGCCAGACACGCCTGCCCCGACGACCACAGGTACGTCGCCGCCCTGACCGACCTGCACGCCAGGCGGTGACGGCAACTTCGTTTCGCCAGCACCGCAGTGAGCCGGGGCGTGGTGGCGAGCGCGCCGACGAACCGGCTGGCAGGGACACGGCTTTCAGCGCGCCATGTTCTGTGGTGCCTCGGCTGTACCCCTCGTTTCAGCTGACATGACCCGCAGGCGAAGGACGAAGTCTTGATCGCAGAGATCGTTAGGGACTGTCCTTAGTCAATCGCCCTGGCGAAGCGGGCCCAGTCCGTGAATTCCCAGTCCCAGCGACGGCACACACGTTCGCGGGGCAGGTCCTCGCTAGAGGGGTCGAGGAGCAAGAGTTTGACGTGACGTCCATCGCCCACGATTACAGCGAGCAGGTAGCCGCCTGGAGCTGTCAGCATCAGTGACATCTCATTGTTCGTCATGGCGAATCGGGCGTCTGGATGATCGACCTTTTTCACCTCGACCCGCACTTGCCGCGCGTCCGGGTCCGTTCCCTCCAGGTCGTAGCCGACGTTCTGACCGCTGACATCGCGCAGGTTCCAGCCTCGACCGTTGAGGAATTCCATGGTGGCGACTTCTGCAGTGCGCCACCGGGCGATAACCGCGGGGAGAGAACCCGCCGGTTGGGACGGGGACACGGAAACAGCTGAGGGTGCTGGTGTGGGTGAGGAGGAGTCCTCCACTGCTTGTGCGAGCTTTCGCTCGGCAGCGGTGAGGGTGCGGCCATGGGTGCGTGCCAGTTCCTGGAAGTGCTGGCCCAGCCGGCTCTGCAGGGTGCCGGACAGCTTCGGTGGTTCGGGCTTGCTCAGCACGCTGGAAAAGTCGAGACTCTTCAGTCCGAGCACGGCCTTCATGGACCTGGCCGCCATCTGATTACGCTGATCGTAGAGTGCGGCGGGCGCTCCATCGGGGAACACCGCGGCCACGTCTTCGGCTTCGAGGGGCAGGCTCGAGTACGCGAAGGACGGACGAACTGCCGTCATTTCCTCCCGCAGCGACGTCAGAAGGACCTTGCTGGCCGATGTGCCCATCGATACCAGGAGGCTACGAATGTCTTCCCCTTCCAGGATCAGTTGCCACAGCCGCTCTGACACCGGGTCGCCCGGCGCACGGAGACGGTCGGCGACAGCCTTGGCTGCGTCGGCCAGGACTCGCTGTGTGGAGTCGTCCGCCACCACGGCGTGCGTTCGCGACGGGTCTGTAAGGAGATCGCCCGATACCACGATGGGCAGACCGACCTCGTCGTCGAGGGGGAGGAAGCAGGCAAGCCTGCCGCGAACACCCGTCAGCGCCGAGGCGCGTGCGTTGAGTGGCACAGCCACGGTCGCGGTGCCGTATCTGAGTACACCGAACCGTGCGTCGCCCTCGTCGAGGCAAAGACTGACTTCCGACTGTCCGCGGTCGATCCGAATAGATCGGGTGCTCCCCTTCGATCGGATTTCCACGTGGGTGATGTTCCTGAGGAACAGGGCACTGATGGGGTCGATGGCGTCCAGCCCGCCGTTGACGCTGGGCCGGCAGCTGATCGTGAAACTGGTTCCACCCACCCGCTCTGCGACACGGACATTGGCGGGGATGCGGATCAGAGGCAGAGACGCGCCACTCGGCTCGCCGAGCAGCGCCGCCGCCGTCGTCTTGTCGAAAGTGAAGACGACGTCGGCCGAACGCACCTCGATGCGTGAGGCTATCGCTGCCAGCGATTTGAACCCGATTCCCCGGTAGCCGATCGAGTCGCCGCCGCGGAGCTTGGTCGAGCTGGCGCTGCGGCACAGTGCTTCGACATCACGCTCATCGAGAACTCTTCCGTCGTTGCTCCACGAGAAGCGGCCATCGCCAAGCGTTTCCACGATGACGGCGGTCGAGTCGGCGTCGTCGGAGTTCTGGAGCAACTCGTAGGGCACCCGGTTGCGGTAGGTGTCTGCGAGCAGGTCTTCCATCCGAGCGATTTCACCGAAGAGCCCAGGTGCCTGGGCGTGTTCGCGAACGAGCGTGTCCTGCAGAGCGAGAAGATGCCGGGCCAGATCGCTCACAGGTCTTCCGCATCCATGATGCGGACGATGACACGTGCCGGCTGCCCGGCGTACTCGTCGAGATCGTCGCCCGCATCCGCGATCCAGCGCGGCTGACGGCCGGGCAGCTTGCCCGATTCTCCTACGGGAACATGACCAAAAAGATTGATCTCCTTCTTCTGCAGAAGGAAGCCTCCTTCGTCCAGGACTTCGACGACCAGTCCGGGCAAGGCGACCTCGAAGGGGCAGGTGTCCTCGAGAGTTGCGTCCTGGTCGTACCAGTCATCGGACGTCAGATGGTCGGCCAGCAGCGCGTTTGCCGTGCTGAACTCCGCACTGCCGGCCATATGCACGCGCAATCCCGAGTCGTACTCCGTACGAAGGATGTGGGCGTCGCTGGAAGCGACACGAAGGCGTACCGACTTATGCGTTGTTTCGTCGATGACCTCGACCGGGAGGGCGGAGGACTTCTTGGGCGGGAGGACGAAGCCGGAATCGATCTCCTCAACATCGAGAGCAGTGACTCGAAGAGTGATCTCGTTGGGCAGGAGCGGCTTCTTGCACTCCCATGAATCGCTCTTCTCCGAGAATCGTTGAGGGCGCTTGCTCACCTTCTTGACCGTCTCGACGACAACCCGCTGGTAGCTGGGGGCAGCGGGGGAGCCGGTGCGGCTCAGAGCAAGAAGAAGCGTAGGCGCGTAGTCGCCCGCGCCGAAACGGTCGGACCAGTCCTCGCCGAGGAAGCGAGCTGTTCCGGACACCGCGATCTCCTGGAAGTGTTCCTTCTTCCCGAAGGTCGTAGTTACCAGACGGGCCTCGATCCCATCGATCTGCCACCCCAAAAGGGACAGGGACAGTTCGTCGACCGCCACATCAAGAGGCTGCACAGTCTTGTCGCCCACTGTTCTTCCTTACCCTCCCCGCGATGCCTGCCGGTTTGTACCGGACCTGGCCGGATACCGGACCATACCCCTTGGTGCGACTGCGACTTCCCCGACGTTCCTCCGGAGGCTTGGACCGTGATGGTGGGCCCGCCCGCAGGCACGTGGGTCTGCCGCGCGACCATCCCTTCGCGCCGGTCTGGCCACCAGGGCAGTACACATCCGCGCGAGCGTCCAGCCGTCGGGCACTGGCGAGAACACCTGCCTCACCGCCATCAAGGCGGCGTCCGTCGGACGACGTTCGCTGAAGCCATCGGTCTGGTCCGGATCGATGACGAGGACCGCACCGGCTACGCCCGCTCGTCCTTCCGGCACTGGAATTCCGGCGACATCGCCACCGACGGCTGCAACACCCGCAACGAGGTGCTGCTCGCCGAGGCGGTCACGGCCCCGGTGGTGGGTGCCGGCTGCAAGCTGACCGGGGGAGTGTGGCTGTCGTACTACGACGGCCAGGAGGTCACTGACCCCGGTGCCCTGGACATCGACCACATGGTCCCTCTCGCCGAAGCCTGGGACTCGAAGTAGGCGGAGCTGGGCTCGACGCATCATTCTGCTCCCGCACGCTGACGGCGAGGGGTAGGTCGGGGATGGGGTTGTCACCCGTAGAGGTGACGGTAGGTGCGTTCTGACCTGCGGAGGGGCGTTCAACGCCACGATGTTGCATCTGATGCAACTCTCGGAGGCGGCATTGAGCAGGGCGAGTTTGCCTGGGGCGGTCCGGCTTGTGCGGGCGGCGAATGTGGCCGCGTTGGATCCGGAGGCGGCGATGTTCGCCGCGATGCTGACCGGGTGGGAACAGCAGCAGCGCAGTCGGCTGCTGACAAAGAAGACAATCAGCGACCGGGTCAGTCTGGTGCGTCGGTTCGCCGAGTTCACCGGCACCTACCCCTGGGACTGGGCCCCCGAGGACGTTGAGGCGTACTTCTCCGCCAGGCTCTCACGCGGCGAGCTGGTGTGGTCGACGGTGCGGGGGCAGCAGGGCGACCCGGCGCGATCCTCCTGCTGTTCGGCCAACACCTCACCCGGATCGCTGCACTGCCCACCACCGCCCTGACCGCCGGAGACGGGACGACGTTCCTCACTTTGGGCAGGACCCCGATCCCGCTCCCCACCACCCTGGCCGACCTGTTGACCACCCTCGCCGACCGCCCCGCTCCCCAGGGCTGAGCCGTGAACACGAGTGCTGGCTGGCTGTTCCCCGGCCACCTGCCCGGTGCCCACATCTCCGCCGCGGCCCTCAGTCGACGCCTGGCCGCCTGTCACATCCCCAACCGGCCCGCCCGGACCACCGCCCTGGTGGCCCTCGCTTGCGACCTGCCGCCCGCGGTCCTCGGCCCGATGCTCGGCCTCCACCCGATCACAGCCGTCCAGTGGCGTCGCCGCGCCGCCACCGACTGGACCGCCTACCTTCAAGCACGCCAGTGTGCCCTTACCGACGGGCCTCCATACCCCGGGCCCTGATTCGATCGTCATGCAAGTCCGCCAAGCCGTGCCAGCCTGTTATCCGCCCCGTCGGGCCGATTTCGGCAGATCTACACTGAGCTGCGAGAACGCTACGGGGGAACAGGATCATGGGCGTGGGTACGGGTACGAGCAATGCGGTGGACGGCCAGTCCTCCCTGATCTCCGCGGTCCAGGCTGGAGACACGGATCTGGTGAGGATCCTTCTCCACGAGCACAGCGACTCCGACTACCTGGACGCCGCGTTCTGCCTGGCCGTCCGGATGCACGCCGGGCGCATCGCCCAACTGCTGCTCCAGTACGGTGCGGATTCGGGCCAGAGCCGCCCCGATGACCTCATTCCCTTGAGTGAGGCGGTCGACTCGGGTTCGCCCGCTCTGTTCGAGGCGCTCCTGGACCACGAGATCCGCGGCAGGTATCCCGAAATCGAACTCCTGAAGGCCCGGGACCTCGCGCGCCGCTGGCACGAGACGGGGGTCGAGGCCGAGCTGCGACGCCGTACCGGATCCCGGGACGCTGTCGGCCGTAAGCGGGTTCAAGACGGCGAGTTCGCCAGCGTCGTCGAGTTCACCCTTGGTGGCATGACTGCGCGGGACGGCCATGGGGCGATCCTCACGTACGTCGAGGAACTGCTCGGGGTACGAACCTCGTTCGAGGAGCTGATGGACCGCGCGTTGGCCCAGGTCGATCAGCAGGACCATGCAACGTGGTGCCGTGCCAGCCTCCAGTTGAGTGGACGGCGAGAGGAGGCGACCTGGGCCGCTGCGGCGGTACTGCGTACGAGCCCGGACCCATCCCACCGATTGTTCGGTGCCGAGGTACTCCGCCTTATTCATCTGTTCGACGACAGCGACGAGGACGCGTTCGCTGGTCCCGCTCTGGACCTGTTCACCGGCTGGGCGGCCGCCGAGACGGATGTCGCCGTCCTCACCGAGGTGCTGGTCGCTCTTGGAGAACACAGCGACCCCCGCGCGGAGGCGGCCCTTCTGCCCCACGCCGGCCATCCCGATGCCCGGGTACGGCGTGCGGTGGCGCAAGGGCTGGGTGCCTTGTCCTCGCCGCCGGCCTTTTCCGGCGATGCTCGCACGGCGTTGCTGGGGCTGATGGCCGATCCGGACGCGGTGGTACGAAAGATCGCCTGCCGCGTGGTTGCCGAGGGGAGGGACCACGATCCCGTGTTCGCGGACGCCATGGCAGCTGTGCTGGACGATACGGACCGTCTGGTCCAGCTGGCTGCCGTCTACGGGCTCGCCCTCCACGACGACGAAAGGTGCGTGGAGGCAGCACGCCTTCTCGGCCCGCCGCAGCGCGGTTCCCTGGAAGAGGAGGGCTACCTCGACGCGGCGTGGCGTTACCAATGGCGCCGCGACGGCCGCTGAACGTCCCCGTCTGTGCCTGTCAGCTGCTCCGGAGCCGGGAATACCGCACGGTTCGAATGACGCTCCCCGCCAGCTGGTGCTTCCGCCTGGACGGCCGCCCGGCGCGAGGCCTACGCGAACGACCAGGGCGCCGCGACGTCGCTGGTCGCGGTGACCGCTCGTACCAACAGGCAGAAGTCGGATCAGGACCCGCCGAGTGGCTGCCGCCGGCCCCGGAGGTGCAGTGCCGGTACGTGGGGGAGTGGGTGGCCACCAAGCTTCGCTGGCAGTTGGCTGCGGACGCAGCCGAACTCGAGGCGCTGAAGGCATTCGCCGACGGCCCCTGCGAGGAAACCGTCCTCTCCTACACCCCCGCCCCGTAACAACCCGCCCCGGGATGGTGCTGGCGCCAGCGGCCAGCATCCCCGGACCGCAGCACGTGCCCCCAGCAGACATCTCCCCGTCTGTGCCGGTGCGCACTGCGCCAATATTCCTGGAGCCCCGGCCGGTACGACCCGGGCTCCAGGAGAGCTTGGATCACGCGGACGCCCCTGGTCGGCGTCGGGTGTCCGCGTAGATCCGTGCCTTGACACCAGGTGCTCCGGGTTCGCGCCGAACGGGCCCAATCCCTGAGGTGACCCAGTGCTGTTCGAGTGCGGCCATCGCCGCCCGGGCGGTCGGTTCATCGGCCGCGGTGATGTCGACAACGATGAGGCCGGGCTCACTGATGTGCTGTGCGTCGATCGGTTCCATGCCCGTAACGACGACTGCGGTACCCACGGAGTTCTGCTGAAGAGGCCCCTGTCGTTCGTACGAGCGACAGCGGCTCCGCCCCTCAGGCCAGGGGCCCTCTCAAGAGGAGAGCAGACAGGCCTTCCCAGAACCCTCCTTCCTCGGCTGTGGACGGGGACCGCTTTCCGGCCCTTGCCAGTGTTTGACCGTCACGCGCGGCATCAGGGGGCGGGGATGTACCGGCGGGCTCGACCGCCCGGTGACCCCGATGCACGTGACCGTGCACGGTGACGTACAAGTCTGATCCAGCCAGGTCCGATGGCTTTTGTGCCATCCGTCAGCAACGTGCCTCCAACATCACGGTGGCGCGGCTACACAAGAGTGCTGGGCGGTGGCTGCTGCCCCGCGGCGTCGTGTGGTCCTGGGGGAGGTCCTGCAGTTGCTGACGATCAATGTGGCTGTGCTGCTCGCGGTCATCGTCATCTTCCGGCTGCGACGGCGTACGGAGGCCCGAAGCCGACTGGATGAGAAGTTCACCGTCGTCATCGTTCTGGCCCTGGGGGTACTCATCGCACCGACACCGGTGGGTCACGAAATTATGGACTTCCTAGGCGAGCTCGCCAGCGGTGTCACGCAGGCCAGCCGATGAGTCCCCGCTCACGCAAGGCCCGGGCAGCAGCGATCAGACGGCCGCCAGCACGACGGCGGACCCGGAGGCCGGGCAAACGGCGGCAGCGAGCAGATGACCGGCTGATCGGGTTCCTCGTGAGTGCGGCCTTGGCCATGGCTCTGGTGGTGGCTGTCGTCAACTGGCTGCTTGCCCACTGGTGGATGCTGATCGTCATCGGCGTACTCGCGGTGCTGGCCAGCGGAGGCTGGCTCTACCAGAAGCAGCACAGGGCGCGGTGGGAGACGGTCCGCGCACAGGGCCTGCGGTACGGGCTGTCTCATCTGGACGCCCTGCACCACTCCCAGTTCGAAGACGCGGTGCGGGACCTGATGCGCCGTGACGGATGCTGGGACGCCGTCCGGGTGGGCGGCGGTGGGGACCTGGGTGCTGACGTGAAGGCCACTGACCCCTACGGACGCCGCTGGGTGATCCAGTGCAAACACCGCCGCAACGGCCTGGCCGGCTCCGCGGTAGGCACACCGGACCTCCAGGTCCTCAACGGCACAGCCCGCCCGGTCCACGGCGCCGACATCGCTGTGATCGTCACGAACGGGCGGGTCACCGCGCCCGCCGTGGCCTTCGCCAAGCAGCAGCGCCTCCACGTCACTGACCGCCACACGCTTGCAGCATGGGCGTCCGGCTCGCGTCCGCTGTGGGAACTGCTGCAGGCCGTGCCGCCACCCCGGAAACCGACCGCCCACCCCTGACGGACGCGGTAGGGGGCTGCCTCAGCAACGGACCCATACCGCTCCAAGCGGCGCTTGGTAAATGCCCGGCGCCACAGGATCAGGATTCACGTCGGCCTTCGAAGACGTGCCGGGCGGATCCCAGCCCGGACACCGCTTGCCCAGATGGTCGTCTGCGCGATGATGGAAGAGCCTCGCCTGCTGCTGGAGCAGGCCACCTTTCGAGAGGTAGCAGGATGCAGTTCACTCAGGCTGAGCAAACTGCGATCACGGCGCACGCCGCCAGCCTGGGCATCGGCCACGACGAATACGTCCGGCAGGCGGCGGCCGAACGAGCGCTGTCCTGGCAGCGAGAACACGACGCGTTCACCAGGCTTGCTGAGCGGCGCGGCATCAACGCACAAGACCTTCTGCGCAGTGGTTGCCTCACCGACGACGACCTGCCCTGACACCGCCCCCAGCCCTGCGCCACATGCGGCAGCAGCTTCTGCTCCGGCCGCACCGGCCGCGGATCAACCGGGACATCCAGCGAATCAGGGCAGCTGCAGCTGGTTGAGCATGCGGTGCGCTAGGGCGAGATGGCGGTGCCCGGCTCCAGGACGCGCTGCGCGTCGTCGACGATCTGCATCAGCTCCTGCTGCGCCTGCTCGCTGTGGCCCGAGCTCATCAGCCCTTGAGCTCGTTGCAGGCGGGTATGGAGGGCATGGGGGTGGTCGTGGCCGAGGACCCTGCTGCGTTCGGCAATCAGCTGCGTGAAGATTGAGGTTGCTTCGCGGACCCTGCCTGCCCGGGCGGCGAAGTCCGCCTGGGTACTGCGTATGGCAAGCATGTGAGGGTCATCCGGGCCGAGCGTTCGCAGGGCGTCCTCCATCAACTGCCGCAACTGCTGTTCGGCGTCCACGAGGTTTCCGTTCAGGCCGGAGAACCAGATAAGACTGCGCCGACCCGCAAGAACTTGCGGGTGGCCGGGCCCCTCCAGCCGTGTCCTGTCCTCCAAGAGGTCCCTGAGCTGCTGAACAGCGGATTGCGTGTCCCCGGCTTCCCCGGTGAAGTAGGCCCGTTGGTGCCGTGCGGCGAGCGTATCGGTGTGCTCGGGGCCCAGAGCCGCGGTCGTCTCGGCGACCAGTTCCCCGAACGCATCTGCGGCTGCCTGCCCCTCGCCGGCCTCCCCGGTGAAGAACGCCCACTGGTGTAAGAAAGCAAGCGTGTCGGGGTGACGCGGGCCCAGCTGGGCCCGCCTGTGCCGCACGATGCCCTCAAGACTTCTGACCGCCTCGCGCGGTCGCCCACGGTCGCCGACCGCTATCGCCAGCAGGAAATCTGCTCCCGCCACACCTCCCGCCCGAGCCCGCTCCAGGGCTGCGGTCGCCCGCGACAGCTGACTTGCCTGATGGGCGAGAAGCCCCATGTCGTACGCGTCCGCCGCCTCCACACGGGATAAGAGCGCCTCCCACAGATGATCCGGCACCGGAGACAGCCGTGGGGCGCTCAGCAGGTAGTCGAAGGCGGTGTAGCCCTGGCTGTAATTCCCGACCAGGAGTCCGCTGGTGGCGTACGCGGGCTTGCACGCCCACTGCATCGCCTCGGCAAACGGCTCGGGCTGCAGGTCCGGCCCACCACGCTCGGCGAGATAGGGCAGATGAAAGTCCTGAAGCCACTGCCTGCTCGCCGGCCGCCGTAATCCCGACCGCCGACAGTCGACCGCTGCGGCGACGATCGCCGCGCCCCGCGGATTGGCTTCCGGCGCCCAGGCGTTCTCCCACGCCGCCAACAACTCCGGCCCTGCCGCCAGGACTTCCGCGAGCCCGAAACGGTCGCAACTGCCCAGAGCCAGTTGGATCCGTGGATCTCGGTGTGCGGCAGCACGCTCCTGCTCTGCCGTGGACCAGCGGCGTTCCAACCGGACCTTCACGGCCATGTGGAGCACCTCGCGCTGCGCCCGCCAAGCGTCCCGGTCCGACCCCGTGAGCCGGCTCTCTTCCCGGGCGTCGTAACGTCGGAACTCCTGCGACCGTATTGTCGCCAGGACCACCACCCGCCCGGGCCGGCCCTGAAGCAGTCCGGTGAGCGCGGATGCGGTCACCCCGTCAGCACCCAGATAGTTCTCGAGATTGTCCAGCCATAGAACAGTCCGGCGACGACGCCGAGCGACCTTGAGGGCATGCGCGAGCGCCGGCCTGGTCAGGGGGCACACAAAGGCATGACGAGGGAAACATAAGCGCGCAACCTCATACGCGAGCCGGGTCTTGCCCGCGGTCGACTCACCCACGATGAGGACAAAGCCGCCCTCCAGCAAAGCTTGCCGCAGCTCAGGCCCGACATCACGTTCCACGTAGGACGGCGCCAGCTGGTGATCAGGGTGCCTGTCAGCGGGATGAACACCGGCCAGCCCAGGACGGTCCACCTGATCGAATCGAGGAATCCGGCCCGACGCAGTCAGCAAGAGTGCAGCCTCACTCGGCTCGCTACGCTGCGGCCGCACACGATCGGTGACAAGGGTGTAGACAGCCGTAACAGCAGCCCCGATACCCGCGGCCAGCGGACCGGACGCCCACATCGCCGACAGCGCCACAGCAGCCCCACCAGCCCCCACCGCCGTCAGGTACCCCAGCCAGCCTCGCGACCGCCCGCGACCATGCCGCAGATACGTAGACACGCTGCCCCCTTGCGTGACGTGGTCTTCCATTCTCACCACCACGCCGCCCCTGTCGAGGGAACGTCCAGACACAGCTGCACCGGGATCCCGCACCGCCCAACCGCCGCGATCGCGGCCCCACCAACGCGAGGCAACAACCAGCACGACCGCACCAGCCAACCCTCGCGGAAGACCCGTGTAAGCAAGCCCACCGGCACCTCACGACCCTGTCCAGAAACCCTGAATACACCGCAACGCCCTTGTCCATGGGCCCGTCCGGGGCAAGTGTCGGCGTGCGCTGCTGTACCGCTGCGGGCGTAGTGCATCGGCGTTCGAGCGGAGGCATTGCCTCGTGCCTGGCTGGTTAGGCTCCTCGGCATGACTGACTACGTGCAGGTGTCCACGGCCACGGAGACGAAAGATCAGGCGGTAGCGCTTGCGGGCCCGGCAGTTCAGCAGCGGCTTGCTGCTGGTGCTCAGATCATCGGGCCGGTCACGAGCGTGTTCTGGCACCTGGGGGAGTACGGCACCGGTGAAGAGTGGCAACTCCTCCTCAAGACGACGGTCGACCGGTATCCAGAGCTGGAGTCCTACCTCTTGGAGCACCATCCCTGGGACAATCCGGAGGTGTGTGCCGTGCCGATCGCTGCAGGTGCCGACCGGTGTTTGAAGTGGATCAGTGACTCCGTGGACGGGGCCTAACCGGCAGCGTGCTCCAGGACGTCCCGGACCGGGCCGATGTCCGCGTGAGGCCGTAGCCGGTCGAGCAGGGGAGTAATGCGCTGCCGAGGCCGGATGGAGGCCACGCCGGTGGCGAGTTCGAGCGCGCGGCCTACGGTCTCGGCTGCCTGCTCGACCTCACCGGCGCTGAGGTAGGCGTCAGCGAGCCAGGAGAGGTACAAGGCCTTGTCGCGCGCGTGGTCGTCGGAGTACCGGCCCAGGGCATCGGTCAGGACGGGGACAGCACGCAAGGGGCGGCCAAGTTCGGTCCAGCAGCGGCCGGTCATGATGTCCAGCTCCGTGCGGTCGACCCAGACGGACCAATCGGGTTGAGGCTCGCTGTCCTGCCCGTTGTCCAGGGCCTCGCGTGCGGCGTCGAGGGCGCTCTGCGTTCCTGTCGGCTGACCGTCAACGGCGCAGGCCCACGCGAGGCGTTCGTACAGGAGGGCACGGACGGTGGACGGCGTGTGGGCGGTGATGGTGGCGCAAGAGTCCTGGGCGAACGTAACGGCGGTGCTCCGGTCGTCAGGGATAGTGCGGTAGGCGAGGAAGGCCAGGCTGTTGCCGTAGAGGTTCTGGTCGCGTGCGTCTTTCGCGTAGCTGCGGCTCTCCTCGTAGAGCGTGGTGGCGTCGCGTGTGCGGCCTGCGTCGAACGCTGCCCATCCGGCTTGCTGCGCCTGTTCGGCGAGGAGCGCGGTGAGTCGGCGGCGTGCGTCGTCGGTGAACGAGCCCTGCCGTAGGAGGCCCTTTGTGAACTGCACTTCGCCGAGGTATACGCGGTAGGTGTCGCCGCCGCCCAGGACATCGTCCAGGCGTCGGAGGCGGGCCGTGCGTTCGCGGAGCCGGTCGACGTAGGCGTGCGTGATGCGGCGGGGCGTGTCAGGCCGGTGGAGGGCGGGCAGGGCGGCGGCCAGGCTGGTGCTGGTTGCTGCTTGGAGGATGGTTCGGCGGCGCACGTGCGGTCCGTTCTCTGCGCGGGACGTTCCAGCAGGAGCGCCGTCCGCCTCCCATGGGCGGGGCGCGAGACCGACCAGGTGCCCGGGGATGCGTAAGGCGTCCGCGATCTGCATGACCTTCTCGAAGCTTGTGATGCGCCCCCGGCCCCGGGCGAGCGTTCCGACCCGCTCTGGCTTGATGTCGCACTCGGCTGCGATCTTCGAGTAGCTGATGCCGGCCCGGTCCCGCGCAATCCGGAAGATCACACCGAAGTCATGGTCGGCCAGGGCGCGTTGCACGTCGTCTTCGTGGAGGAGGTCACGCGGTAAGGCCGTGGGTGGTTGGTAGGTCATGCGGCACTCTTCCTGCTGACGCGAGTCTGCGCGCCGGTCGTCCACGGCGTCTACCCATCATGGGGATACCCCGGGCTGGGAAGCGGCGGCTTCGCAGGAAGTCCACTCTCAAACGCCTAGCCCCCGGGGGCGGTGCTGACCGTTTGCCCGGGGTGACGACTGACGAGGAGTCATCGTGCACGAGCGTACCCGGACCCCATCCGTGACGGTGGCGCCCAGAGGGATTCGGGTTGCCGCCCGCGCCTGTCCCCATGTGACCACTGCGGCGGAGCGGCAACTCGCTGTCGAGCACTGGTTGCTGGCGGCGGCACCCAACCGCGTCCAGGCGCGCACGGAGTGGGACGACCGGCATGTTGCCCTGCTGTCCTGCGGCACGATCTTCTCCGCCGTACGCATCCCGGCTTCCGTGGTCCAGGCCGCAGCCCGGAGCACCGAACCTGTGGTCATCGACGCCTACCTCGTCGCTGCCCTGTTGGAGGGCCCGGTCATCTGCGACCGGTACGCCGACTGGTACTACGCTCTCGTGCCGGCGAGCACGGCTGCGCGGTGGGATGTCTCAAGCACGGTGTGCCTGGGGCGTCAGTCCAGCCTCGGGGTGCCCCGTCCGGGCCGTACCGGGGCCGACGGCGTCCGGGTGTACTGGTCGGTGCCCATGGACTCGCCCGCGATGCTGTGCTTGCCGCAGGCGGTCGCCCAGCTGGTCGCGGCCAGCCGTTGGAGTCTCGCCCAACCCGGTCCTCGGCCAACTGGACTGACCAAGGGAACGCGGGCCCAGCGACATAAATGAACGCCCGGCCTGGAAACGAGCCAGCGACCAACGACCCCCACCCCGGCTGGCACGTGCCCCGCACACCTCGCCACTGGGTGGGCCAAATCCAGGACAGACCCTGCTACCCGTGGAGGCTCATGTGACTGCCCGCGTGATTGTCAGCGAAGCAGAGCCCGCGCCCCGCAGTGCTCCACCGCGGCTCGTCGCCAGCCCCTTCCTCGGGCAGTACCTGCTCGTCCAGCCGGGCCAGGCGGCAGGCGTCCGCATCCCCGAAGCCCGCTACGAGGAACTGTTGGCAGGCAGTGACCGGCCCGTTCCAGCCTGGTTGGCCGACGCGGCAGCCAGGGCCTGGAGTGCTGAGCTCCCTGAAGCCGCCCTCGGTGACGTCGTCCTCGTTCGCGAGCGGTCGCAGTACGGGTATGCCAAAGCGTCGTGGGAGATCAACCTCGGCTGTGACTACGACTGCGAGTTCTGCTACCTCGGCGAGAAGCGGTTCGAGGGCCTGGACTGGGATGGCAAGCGGCGGCTCCTGGAGGTGATGCGGGATGCAGGGGTGCTGTGGTTACAGATCACCGGCGGCGAGGCGCTGATCGACCGAGAGTTCGGCGCGGCATACGAGTACGCGCACCAGCTCGGGATGATGGTGCAGGTCTCCTCGAACGGCTCCAGCTTGCGCAAGCGTCCGATCCGGGACCTGTTCGCCCGGCACCGCCCCTACCGGCTGACACTGAGCGTCTACGGAGCAACCGCCGACACGTACGACAAGGTCACGAGGAATCGCGGCGCCTTCGACCGGTTCACACAGGGCCTGGACGCCGCCCGCGAGGACCGACTCCCGGTCCGGCTCAACGTGATCGTGTCCGACGACAACGCGCATGAGGTCGACGCGATGGTGGCCATGTGCGAGAGGTACGGCTTCCCGCACCAGGTGTTCACGAACATGTCCCCGACGATCGACGGCGAGGCGAACCCTCTGGCCACGCAGTCCCAGAGCCACCTCACGCCCCGCAGCGTCTTCACCGGCTGCAACGCGGGCCACACGTTCTTCCATGCCAACCCGCACGGCATCGCCTCGATCTGCAAAGTCGGCCGCGACCCCAGCGTGAACCTCATCGCCGAAGGCGTCGAAGGCCTCACCCGACTCGGCGCGATCGCCGAGTCCCTACAACTCCGCACCGGTGGATGCTCCGGCTGCACGAAGGTCGGCACATGCCGCACATGCCGACCACTGGCCAAGCTCTACCAGGAGGCGGGAGACCAACGAGAGCTCTACTGCCAACACGGAGGTTACGGATCATGACACCACCCACCACGCTGCTCACCCGCCCGGGACCAGTGCCGGTCATTATCGGTCTGCGCCCGCGCGCAGGGGCGGCCGGCGCCCTCCCTGTGCCGCTGAACGTCTCCCCGATCGGGGACGACGAGATCCGGATCATCGCCGACCTCGACGAGGCAGCCGAAGCGGCTGAGTGCAGCTGCTCCGCCGGCGACGACCAGCCCTACTAACCCTTTTCGGGCCCACCCCGCCTTCTCCCCTCGGATGCCGCCCCAAGCCGTACCCTGGCTGGGGCGGCATCCCTCATCCCGGCAGCCAAGGAACAGTGCGCGTGTCCATGTCCCGCATCCCCTTCGATCAGCTTCCCGCCGACGTCCGCCAGGCCGTCGCCGACAAGACCGGCGCAGTGCACCAAGCGACGACCGTGAGCGGTGGCATGAATTCCGGCATCGCTTCCGTCCTCCGTACCGAAAACGGCAGCATCTTCGTCAAAGGCATCCCCGCCGACCACCCGCAGGCCGCTGCCCAGCGCCGTGAGGCCGCCGTGGCACCACACCTGCCACCGTCCTGCCCGCACCTGTACTGGCACCTGGCGGTCGACGGCTGGAGCATCCTCGGCTACGAGGTAATCGACGGCCGGCACGCCGACTACTCGCCGGGCTCGGCCGACCTGTCGCTCGTCGCGGCAGCCCTGGCGGAGCTGCAAGGGATCGCCGCCCCGGCAGACGTCGACATCAAGGATGCAGCCGACCGATGGGCCGACTACGCACCACCGGGCACACTCCACCACTTCGAGGGCAAAACGTTGCTGCACACCGACTTCGCTCCGGACAACGTCCTGATCACGCAGGGACGAGCTCGACTCGTCGACTGGGCGTGGCCCACCCGGGGAGCCGCGTGGATCGACCCCGGCGCCCTGGTGCTGCGCCTCATGGACGCAGGCCACTCAGCCGAGCAGGCCATCGCCTTCGCCGACCGCTTTCCGTCGTGGTGTAACGCTGCGCCTGAAGTGCTGGCCGCGTTCGGCGCCGCGACAGCGACGCTGTGGCGGGAGATCGCCGAGCAGGACAGCGACGAATGGAAACAGGGCATGGCTGAGCACGCGGTGGAGCTGGAGCGAGCGCTCGGCGCGGACCTGTAGGCACATGCTCTGGGCAGGCAGCCTGGTCAAGCAGTGCTTTCGTCTCCACGACGGACGATCAGTCCTTTTCACTCTCCGATCGGGCCCATCGCTCGGTGGCGTCGCCCGGCTGGCCTGAGACGGATGGCATGGCCATCGTCGCGTTCTGGGTAACAAGATCGGACTGGTGAGTGTAGGTGTGGACGGGCTGGGGGAGGACGGGAGTGGCCGCCCGAAGAAAGGGCGCCGCAACGGCCCGTCCCAGGGCCGCTGCTGAATTTGACCAGGGGGACCAGCATGGCCAGCGGCACCGTGAAGTGGTTCAACTCCGAAAAGGGCTTTGGCTTCATCGCCCAGGACGGAGGCGGACCGGACGTCTTCGCGCACTACTCCAACATCTCCGGCAACGGATACCGCGAGCTGACCGAGGGCGAAGCCGTGACGTTCGACATCACGCAGGGCCAGAAGGGGCCGCAAGCGGAGAACATCGTCCGCAGCTGAGCCCCCAGCCCCGCTCATCCCCATTCCCTCGGCGCCCGCACCGTGCACGGGCGCCGTCGGCATGTCGTGACCACTCGTGCTACGCCAGCGACCTCGGACAGCGAAGGCCGATTCACGCACAGCAGCCGCAGCCTCGTTGTCAGTGCGAGGTGAAGCCTGTGCAGGTGATGAAGCTGTCCGAGCCGTTGCCTACCGACCTCGCCCTCCGTTGCGACCGAAGTGCGGAGGACGGAGAGCCGATTCACGATGAGGCATGAGCACTCCCTCGGAAGGCCGCCGCAACAAGGAACTGCGGCTGGCCGTCGCCATGCGCGGCGGGGTCAGCCTGGCCGTCTGAATGGGCGGAGCATGCTGCGAACTAGCCCGCCTACGCGCTGCGTCCCCCGGCAGCCCCAGGAGGACCGGCCGCCCGACACCACCACCGCCGTCTACCGCGCCGTCCTCGAACAGTGCAAGTACGAGGACGTCGACATCGACGTCCCCGGGACCAGCGCCAGCGGCCTCAACGGAGTGCTGCTCGCCTGCCACCTCGTCTACGGCATGCCCTTCGGCCCCGATGTACGCCGGCTGTGGCTGGAGCTCGGCGACCTCGAACGGCTACTCAACCACTCGACCCCCTTCCACACGCCGCCCAGCTCCCTGATGCGGGGCGACAAGGTGTTCTACGGCCAGCTGCGCGCCGCACTCGATGACCACCTCGCACAGCCCCCCGACCCCGGCTGGCGCCCCGCCCGCTCGCTGCGACTGATCCTCACCGCGACCCGGCTGCGCCCCCGCCGGGACGGGGTGCGGCCGAAACTCGGTCAGCCGCTGCTCGTAGGCCGTTCCCACGCCTACTTCCGCTTTCGTCGCCGCCCAGGCCCCTGACCGACTTCAACAGACCAGGGGGCTACGCGCCTCGTGCGCTCGAACCCATCGGTGAACACCGAGGCCGGAACCGTGCGGTACTCCGCGGCGAGCGATGACCGGTTTGATGCCCCGAGCCCAGACCAGGCGGCGGTACTTGTCGTGGTCATAGCCGCAGTCGCCGAGGAGGATGTCAGGCCGTCGACGTGGTCGTCCGACGAGTCCCGGGACATCAGCTGGGTGACGTCGTTACGGTTTCCTCCGGTCAGGGGCACCGCGAGCGGGATGCCCTGACGGTCCACAAGGATGTGGTGCTTGCTGCCCGGCCGTGCGCGGATAACCGGGCTGGGACCACGCAGCATAAACAAGATCCCGCACAGCGCCTGCCGGTCAGGCACCCTCAGCCGACCGGCCACCAGCTTTGGGACTGGAACAGGCAACAACGGCTCGCTCAGCGACCACAGTTCATCCGAGACGATCCACGGACGCGACTCTCTCTTCCCCACGAACAATCAAGCCGACAGTCACATCATCAGAGGCTTCTGTTAGGACCATTTACGGCGCCACGCAATAGGGGGCGAGCGCGGACGCTGTCAGACCGCTGGCGAAATAGGTGTTAAGGGTATGAAAGTCGACAGGCGACATGTGGGCCTCGTGGTGTGAGTCGACAGGGAAGCGGTCGCCCAGGCGGCGGGGGAGCGCTACCAGGTCACCGGCCTCGGCGATGTTGGCCCAGTGGCGGAGACCCGGGGGTCGCGTGCCGCGGCCGGACGCATCGGGCGCCGGATCCAGCATGTCGAACACAGCCCCGGGTACCCCCAGCGGGGAACCGACCGTGATCAAGACCTCCACACCGAGATCGGGATAAGCGTGCAGGGCTTCGTAGGTGACGATCGACCCGAGAGAGTGCGCGACGACGACCTTCGCCCCACTGTGCTCGATCGTCCTGGCAACCTCGTCCCGCGCCCGGCGCCTGCGCTCGGGGGAGGCGAGGTAGCTGTAGACCTCCGGCATGAACGCCACCACGATCCGTCCCAGCACCCGTGCGGTCAGACCCCGCCTGCGCGCGACGAGATCGATAGCCTGCCGTACCGGCATCCCGCCCCACGACTGGCTCTCCGCAGGCTCATCCGGCATGCCCACCACACGCAGCCACCCCAGAACCGCCTGCTGTTGGGCCGGAGAGAGCTGGTCGAGCTCGTCGCCTGCTCCCTGCCCCTCGGCGTCACGCAGGAGATATGCGTAATAAGCGACCGTGATGCCGGGAACCGTGAGGTGGTCCAGGCCGGCCTCCTTGTATCCATGCGCCAGATAGCCCTGCCAGCCGTCGGCGAGCTTACGCGCCGCAGCCCCAGGCTCCAGCCTCTTCTGGAAGTTGCCCACCCCATGGACCACCACAATGCGCCCCATCAGCTCCCCGATTCCCGTGTTGTGTCCGTCTCGTCGGCGCGGTTCGACCAGGCGAAGAACGCCACCCGGGTGCCGAACCCTACGAAGATGCCCGCGTCACTGACAGCGATGTTGCCCAGGCTGTCGGGAAAGACGACCTCTTCCCGCGCTACGCCCGGATCACGAGGATCCCAGACACGGACACGATGGTCCTGCCCCGAGGTCACCAACAACTCTTCCATGGCGACTCTGACAAACGCCACAGACCATACGCCCCCCGTATGAGCAGGAAAGCGCGACAGCTCCAGGCCGGTTTTCAGACTCAGCACCCTGATGAAGCCGGCTTCCTCACCGCAAACGACAGCGTCGTGCTCGTCCCACCGGCCGATCGCCAAGGCATCCACCGCTGGTGTCTCCGTGTCCAGTAGGCGGCTGACACCAGACGCGTGACGCACAGTCAGGCTCCGGGCCGCCTTCCACCTCGAGTCAACGAACGTGTGTGTCGTGTGAGCGATGACCATCGTGTCGTCGGCGCCGTACCGCTGCCAGGCAAAGCAGTCCGCTACTGGCGACTCAAGGTCATCTTCCTCGTATTCCTCATAAAGCGTCAGTTTCGGCTTGCCTTCATGGAGCGCGAACATGCAGACACCAGAACTCGTACGTACGAAGACTCTGGTGACTTCACCTGAGTCGTCGACGGACAGCTCCTCGACGGTGTCCGGCGGCGTATAGGGCGCGCGGACCGCCCGCCCGCTGCCGGCATCCAGGAACTCGATCCTGCTGCTGCCGCCAAAGCCGTGGCTCAGGAATACGACGTTCTTCCCAGCCAGGCCCCCCACCTTCACGGCGTTGATGGCGCCTCTCATGCCGCCCCACAGCGCCGCGCTCGTCAGGGCGTCCCAGACGAGGAACGATCCCTCTTCGTCCACGCTGACAGCGGGAAGCCGCCCATTACTGACCACCTTGGCCACAGCGACGTATTCCAACAGGGAGTCGTGTCCGGTTGCCACCCTCAGCGATGCTTTGCCGTCGCGCGCGCTCTGGGCGAGCAACGCCATCGGCTGGTTCCATGTGGACGTCTCGCTCACCATCTGGCCTATCGCCGCCCACCGTGTTCCATCCGTCGCCAAAACGCTGACGCTTGCAAGCCGCTGCGGCAGCTCACACACACCACCGCGCACCACCGGGCCACCGTCCAGCGGCTGCGCACAGATGCCGGTGCCCGGCTCGAAGTACGCGAAGCACGGTACGCCGTTGTGCAGTACGACTGCTCCAGCATCGGCCCTCCTGATGCTGCTCAGCAGCCGTGACGCCCCAGTCTTCAGATCCCACGCCCGGGTGCCGTCCATAGCGTCCGTCACCGCGATCGGTCCCCGGGGACCGCGAAGGATCTGCAGGCTGAAGATGGGCTTCTGGCCCCCTGGCCACACCACGTGGTCCCTGCCGTTCGCATTCCATACGTGCACGGCGCCGTCGACAGCGCCGGCCACGTATACCGCGTTCCCGTCCAGCTCGGTGATATCGACTGCGGTGCAGTCGTAGCCTTCGATGTCCATGTCGGGTTCGAGGAGGTCTTCCACGTCCCCGTCGGCCTCCATCCGCGACAGCCAGGCGTCGATCACATTCAGGGAAGCGACTCTGTTCCCCCTCAGGTCGTATGCGATGACCTCCCCACCACCGCAGGCCACGACGAACGCCTGGCCGTGCTGCTCGACAAGGCCGAGGGCGGTCAAGGGAATCGCATCCGTCTGAACCGTGGTCTTGACCAGGCCCGTGTCAGCGTTCCACACCACGACCTGGCCGTCGGACATCCCCCCTGCGATGAGCGTGCCGAAAGCCCCGTACCTGGCGCACAACAGTTCCGGAGGAGCCGTGTCGGGCGTCTCGAGAGGGAAGAGCAGGCGATGCAGATGGACGTCCCACACCTGTAGCTGTCCGGTGAAGGCCTCACCGACTGCCAGCCAGCGCTGCGAGCACTGCACAAGGATGAGGTTGAAGTCTCCCCAAGAAACTGGCCCGTCCTCGACGAGTGTTGCCGACGTGCCCCAGACGAAGTCGAGCATCGCCTGCCGGGGACGCTGCGCAGTGGGTTCCTCTAGCGCGTCAAGCGCTTCCACGAGCCACAACTCGTCCCACACCGCAGCCGTGTTCCTCAGCCACTCACGGCGCTGCCACGGTTCGTGTGCAGCCGACAGCGCGGCATGGCTCATCAGCGCTGCGATCCGCCCTCGCACCGTGCGGCCGCGGGTGTGCTCGTGGAGCAGCAGTGGATCGCAGTACACGAGGAAGGAAGCGGACAACAGCAGTTCATCGACGGTCCGGGCATCAGCGGCATGCTGAGCGGCATGCCGCAGCACGTAAGGGAGGGCCAGCCCGAACCGGCGCGCAGTCAACTCGGCAGGACCGGGAACCGTATCTAGAACACGCCTGAAGATCTCCACCCGTCTGACCCGGGCGTACGTGGCGCGCAGATGGTCGACAAGACTCTGGTGGTAGAAGCGGTACAGCTGCTGCCCGTCGGTGTCGGTGCTGAACCGCAGGTAGAACGATGCCGCCGACAGAGCCTTGCGCACATCATCCAGATCCGGCGCCTTGCCGCCGGATGCCACGACGAATGCCTGCGCGACGCTGTGCACGACCTCGAGCGGCATGCCCTGCCCGTATCCGTGGGCCACTGCCGCCAGCACGGCGGACATGGCCGGGTGCTCCCGCTGCAGCACGTCCAGATGCAGGTCAAGCATGGTCGGCAGATCTGCCGGAACCTTCTCGACCACCTCCTCAACGCTCGGTGGAGTTTCCCGGTGGACGAGATAGTGCGCGAACAGGGAAGCGAGCAGGAACGCGCCGGACTTGTGGCGCAACCCCAGCTGCTGTGCCACGGCACGAGCGGTGGTCTTGCGGACCTCGGCAGTTCCCCGCCCGCTGTATGCCCGAGACGTCTCCAGAACGTCACAGAGGTAGTCGGTCAGCTCCGTCGTCCGCTGATCCGCCGAGATGCCGTCCAGATTGACGAGCAGCCCGCGGTCCTCCAACTCCTTGAGCAAAGACGCATACTTCGTCCACCACGGGCGGCTGTCGGTCGGGCGGGTGATTTGTGCCCCGTCAGCCAAGTCTTCGAGAAGTGCCGCGTACCTGTCCCACCACGGCCGTGTCCCCACCAGCACCCGGCACAGCACGAGGTCCCTGTCAGCAGCCTTTGCATCGAACCGACGCCGTCCCTGAGCCAGCTGCCTCAGCACATTGATCAGCGCCATGTCCAAAGACGCCTCGTCCAGGGCGTCGACCACGATGGTCACCGGGCGGTCGCACTTCTCACCGATCCGGTTCAGCAGAACCGTAGTGCTCCAGCCGCGGCCTGGCTCGGCATCCAGGCTGAGCTGCGCGGCAATCGATGCCAGAACCTCGGCGGGGCCCCGCTGCCGGGCGTGAACCGCCACCAGATAGGGGTCCGGCTCAGGTCGCACATCCCTGTGGACTGCGTTGGCGACCTGCCGGGACACCTCCCGCAGCTGCGAATGAGCCAGACAGACCACCACCCCGAGCAGTGCGGACTTTCCCGAACCGGGGCTGCCGGTCACGATCATCATCGTCTGCTCGCCAGGGCCTTCCAGCCACCGCTTGATCACCTCCAGCTGTTCGCTGCGCCCGGTGAAGAAGCAGCCCTGGCCGATGTCCTGCTGCTGCGGCGTTCCCGAAGCGCGCGAGATGAAGTGCAACGGGTCGAGCGCGGGATCCACTGCGGTCGCGAACTGCCACAGCCCCACGTCGATCGTCTGCCGGAACTGGCCGCCGGCTGTCTCCCGGTAGGAAGGGTTGAGCAGGAACGACGGCACCAGGGCGCGGGCTTCCGGATGAGTCGTCCGCAGCACACTCTGCGACGGCCGGTTTTCATCCGCCGCTGACCGGGCGAGCTCACGGTCGATCTCCCGTGCAAGCGTGTCCACCGGCACGTGCGCGACCGCGGGGGAGATGTCGAGCTGCCCCTCACGCAGCCGCTCCAGGATTCTTCCGGTCGCCACGGTGAACCGGGCCTGGTACGTCTTCTCGTCCGCAGCGCACGCCGCGATGACCCAGACCCGCCGGTCCTCCGCCCTGATGCCGTCCAGGAGCTGCTCCACCACGGCTCTGCCGGCCCCGCATACGTCCAGCAGCAGCAGCACCGGCGGCCCGCCCACCATCGCCTCAGCTTCACCCAGCCAGGTACCGACCTGGGCAGCCGTCCACGACAGATCCTTCCGGGTCGTCTCCCGTGATGCCAGGAAGAGCCCCTTCCCAGGACCGGCGACCCCGTGCCCCGCAAAGTGCACGATGAGGGCTTCGGCACCAGCGCTGGCCTGCGCCTGCCGCAGCGCCTCCCGCCACAGACGCGTGAGCGTCTTGTAGTCGGGATCGAGCGAGGCCGTGCCGCCCAGCACGTTCAGTCCGGGAGTCTTGGCCAGTTGCGCGGTCAGGGCGCCGACGGCCGGTGCCACGGAGGGCAGTGCCTCCAGTGTGCTGGGGGGAGCCAGAGGATCTTCGTCGTCGAGCTCGTCATCCTCGTTGAAGTCACCCACTCCGACAACAAGGACCTGCGTCACTTGCTACCTCCGCCTTCTCAAACCCCAGTCTCATCCTAGGGTCGAGGCGCACGTCCCTCAGCCGAACCAGACGATGAGTACCGTGCACCTCTCGCTATGGCAATCGAAGCTGTGAGTGCGGCCCCACGTCTCCGAATCAAAGGCATGCGTACGTGGATACCTTCAGAAGAGGTTGGCGTGCTTGACGCGCCGGATCCGGGTGACACCGGTGCGTGGTGCGAGCTGCTGGCGGTCGAGGCGATGGGCCTGAGCGTCACGCACCCATCCCGGGTTGAGTAGTGGGATCAACCCCGCTCCCTGCTCAGATCGGGTCCCTCGTCACGGTAGGGAAATATGCGCGTGTCGCATGCACCGGAGACGGATGCTGATGTAAGCAGGCTCGAAACCCCACGGCCGCAGACGTCTGGTGGGGAGCAGGGATCGGGGTGGGGCTCGTGACAGAAAGCGCGTACGAGGAGCTGCAGACCGGCGGGTTGGGGCCGGCCACGTTCGAACTGCTGCGGAGGCTGGTTCACCAGGTGCGCCGTGGCACCGGTTTTCCACCCCCCGAGGGGCACACGGTGTGGAGCGATGACGCGGCTTACGACGTGATCAGCGCGATGTTGTCCCAGGAAGGAGCGGGACAACGGTTCGTGACCGTCTGTTTCACCCAGGCCGCCGACGAAGCCTCCTTGGAAAGACTGTTTCTGACGTCGATCAAGAACTTCCTCATCGACGAGGCGAAGAAGACACCGCGAGGCAAACTCCGGCGCCGTATCGCCCGGCTGATGGGCGGGGACGCGGACTACCGCAAGAGCAACGGCTCCCCGCCGCGCTGGGCGCTGGCCGACCACTCCGAAGAAGCTCTGTGGCAGGGGGACCTCGATGATCTCATTGGCCATGCCGCGCGCGTCAGAGGCGTCGGCATCACCCGCTGGAACCATTCCGGCCCAACGCCCAAGCAGACCGTCCACGCCCTCAAAACCATCCTGCTGGGCGTGCTGCAGCACGCCCAGGGAGCGGTACGGGAGGAAGACCTCGCCAAGGTTCTCGAGGCCCGCTTCGAGCTCCTGGCACCGGCCCGAGTGACCAGGCTGTTCGCCGATGAGGGGACCGTCGCCGCCATTGTCGAGCAGCATGCGGCCACTACCGCGCCGGACCCGACCGGGACGGAGGGGGTGGCCGAGGATATTTGGCGGCGCCTCTCACTCAACGAGCGCCTGCTGCTTCCCTACCTCGACAAGGACGCGCATCACGCGGCGCAGCTGCTGGAGATCCGGCAGGGCCACGCAGTTCTTGTCCTGTCCAACCTCAAGATCATGCTCCGCGATGCCCTGTCGTTGGACAGTGACCCGGAGGCAGTGATGGCCGCGCTGCTGCGGCGCTGCGGTGAGGCTGCGTCGTGAACGGCCCCAGTTACGTCGTCTGGACCCAGTGAGAAGAGAATGCGCTGATGGACCGCAGCCGAGGAGACGGGGGAGACGGCATGAGCTCTGTCCACACCACTGCCTACCAGAGGTTGGTAGCCGCCGCGGCGGGCCTGAAGGTGCCCGACGCCGTCCACCGCGTGGCCACCACACCACCCCAGGACCCCCGCCCCGGCCAGATCTGGCGCGCGGTGTGGGAAGACACCATCCAGCTGCTCCTGATCACCCTGACCGGTGACGACGACACCGTGCGAGCCGTTCCTGCTTCCTTCGAACGGTACGCCGACGCCGACACGTTGCTCCTGCCCGCCCAAGCGACCACGCTGGAGCAGCCGCTTGGACTGTGGTGGGGCCTGGAGACCACCGTGCCGTGGTGTGTGTTGGACCGGCAGGTCAGCGAGCTGACCAGCCGCCCTGACACCCTCACTTCCCAGACGATCGCCGACACTGTGACCGGCGCCCGATGGGGGAGCGGTACCGTCTTGTCCGCGGCGGTCAGCGAATACCGTGCCGTCCTCACCGACCACGTGGAGGTCCTCGCCTCGGCACGGTGGGCGCCGCAAGGGTCGGGAGGCCTCTCCCAGATGTTTCGTGACCACGGCATCACCACCCAGCAGATCGCGGCCGAGCTGAAACTTCCGGTGCCCTTGGCGCTGGACGTGTGGAGGGGACAGCAGCCTCTCACCGCCGAACAGGCCGCCAGGCTCGCCGCACTCCTCGGACAGCCGGCCGGACGCCTCCTGGATGCCAACCCCGCAGTGCCGCCCGCCGTCGTGCACGAGCTCAACCGCCCCTTGCGCCGCAGCCAGGTAAAGAAGCTCGCCGCCCAGCATGACGAGACGGAACACGACGCGCGGCTACGTGCCGTCTATGGCATCTACACCCTGGCCGCACGCGACCGCGACCGGACCCAGCCGAACTGGACCGCACGCACCGACCGCTACTTCGAACTCCTCCTGGACGCATAGAGAAAAGGGGGCACCCTGAGGTGGTCAACTACGTGCTCGCCGGCGCCGCCCGCACCCAGGCTGTCGCCATGATCACAGAGCTCGAGGCGATACGTTCCGGCGCCGTCGAACGCCTCACGCAGGGCGCCCTCGCGGAACTGCGGACCTGGCCCGAGCTCACCGTCAAAGACGTTCCCGAGAACGAGACGGGTCAAGGATGCAGCGTCGCCGGAGCGTACGACTACGGCCCCCCGCCCCGGCTGTCCGTCGCAGCATCCGCAAGCCACGCACGGCGGGACTTCACCGCCCTGCACGAACTCGGTCACCACCTGCAGAGGACCAGCTTCGACCTCATAGAGCCCTTCAGCCGGGAACCGGACGGTGGACTCCTCCTTGAAGACGCCGCCTGCGACGCATTCGCCGCCGAGATCCTGCTTCCTGCACATCTCGTCGACCAGCACCTGGACGCCAAAGGGCCCACCGCCTCCGCGATCACCCGCCTGTGGGCGGCGAGCAACGCCTCCCGGATGGCCGTCTGTGTGCGAGCAGCCCAGCACCTTCCCGCGCCCGGCCACGTCCTCCTCCTCAAGACCACCGGACACCTCGCCTTCGCCGCCTCCCACGGCCTGCCACCCCTGCGGCGCGGCGGCTTCCAAGGCGACATCCCCGTCATCGAACGTGCCCTGACCGGCCCCGGCCGTGCGCAAGGACGAACCCAGGTCCGCTACCGCGACGGCATCCTCGGACGCGAACTGCACACCGACACCGCCCCCATGGACGGCTACCTCGTCGCCGTCCTCGTCGCCGACTCCGCCCCCTGGCGCCCCTTCACCCCGCCCACCGCCGACACCGGCCCCCGCTCACGCAGCTACATCTGCGCGAACTGCGACGAGCACTACCGCTCCTTCGATCCTGCCTGCCAGCGCTGCCGCACCCCCGTATGCCCCGACTGCGGCCGCTGCGCCTGCCCGCCCCGCAACCCCGGCCGCACCTGCCCCGGCTGCTTCATCGTGCACCCGCCCGCCATGTTCCCCGCGGACAGCGACCGCTGCCTCGACTGCTCCTGACACCCCGTAAGGCCCGTCCGCCACACACTCCTGCCTACCCGCGAGTTACGTCGTCCGTCCCAGGCGAAGCACCCCACCCAGGGTGCTCAAGGGACCCGGGCGCCGGCCGCGGGAACTCATCGGAACGCTGCCGGCAGGAACAGCAGGAACAACAACATGGCTATCCAGATCACCGCGGTGCGCCTGACGGCCGGCGGCACCACGCACGAGCACATCACGCACCTGTGGTGGACCAACCAGACCTCCGGCGACACCGGCAACAGCACCCGGGCACAGATCGTCGACTGGATCGAGAACAAGTCCGGCAAGGCCTACACCAGCGACGCGGCCGGACACCGCACGGAAGTCGGCGTCGTCACGCCCTCCAGGGGCGAGAAGTACTTGCGGACCCACGCCGACGGCGTGTGGACCAACAACCTCCTCGCCCTCCCGCGGCGCTGACCCGCCGCCATCAACCGGCCGTTGAACGCGCCGCCCACGCGGCGGCGCGCCAGGCGTTCCCGGCGCACACCGGTCCGAGCACGCGCTCCCCACTTCAGGAGAACCTCATGTCCCAGGACAGCCACAAGCCGAAGCCCGTCACGATCATCGTCAACGCCCGCCCCCACACCTGGGAGGCGAAGGAGATCACCTACGAACAGGTTGTCGACCTCGCCTACCCGGGCCAGCAGCCGAATGACCAGGACACCTACACGGTCCGCTACAGCCGCGGCCACGACGGCCACGGCACCGGCAGCCTCACCGCCAGCCACAGCGTCCGAGTGAAGAAGGAGATGGTCTTCGATGTCTACCGCACTTCTCGCTCGTGACCCCGACCTCTCCCGCCTCCTCGACGACGGCCACGACGTCACCTTCGTCGCCGGCCACGTCATCATCCGCATCCCGTACGTCACCGAGAACCGCACCGTCACCAACGGCTTCCTCGCCCACCCCGTCACCGTCGCCGGAGACCGCCTCGTCTCCGGCACCGACCACCGCATCTGGTTCAGCGGCTCCACCCCCTGCAACGAGCACGGTTGCCCCCTGACTCTTGCCACCTCTGATCCCAGGGCGATTGCCGACGACATGCAGGCGAACTTCATGCTCTCCAGCAAGCCCCCGGACGGCTACCCCGACCAGTACACGAAGATCACCGCGTACGTGCGGATCGTCGCCGACCACGCCCACGCCCTTGACCCCTCGGCCACACCCACCCCCGGCGCGGCGTACCAGGAAATCGAGGAGGATACGCCCTTCGCCTACCGCGACACCGCCACCTCCCGCGCCGGCATCACGACCATCAACCGCCGCTTCCGCGGGCAGCGCATCGTGATCGTCGGCCTCGGCGGCAGCGGAAGTTACATCCTCGACCAGGTCGCCAAGACCGAGGTCGACTCAATCCTCCTGATCGACGGCGACACCTTCGACAACCACAACGCCTTCCGCGCACCCGGCGCACCCACCCTCGACGCCCTCCGCGAACGCCCGCCCAAGGCCGCCTACTTCGCCTCTATCTACGCCAACATGCACCGCGGAGTGGCCAGCTGCACGCAGTACCTCGACGAAGACAGCCTCGACCTTCTCGACGGGACGACGTTCGTGTTCCTAGCCTCCGACGACGCCGCCACCAAGCCAGCCATCATGGACTGGCTCGAAGCCCACGATGTGCCCTTCATCGACGTCGGCATGGGCATCGATCAGATCGACGGCCACCTCAGCGGACTGCTCCGTGTTACCACCAGCCTTCCGGGCCGCCGAGACACCGCACGCCACCGCATCCCCCGGCCAGCACCTGAACGCGACGCCTACGCAAGCAACATCCAGACCGCCGACCTCAACGCGCTCAACGCCATCCTGGCCGTCATCCGCTGGAAACGCTCCCTCGGCATCTACGCCGACGTCACCGACGAAAGCCACACCACGTACTCACTGATCACCAACGAGATCGCCAACGAGGACCTCCCGTGACCCCACAAGAGACCCTGCGCCCGGTTTTCACCGAGACCTTCCCCCCGACCATGGACGCAGGGGTCCTCTACATCTCGATTCCCTACCGCACCTGCGGCCACCTGTGCTGCTGCGGATGCGGCCACGAAGTCGTCACACCA
Organism: Streptomyces sp. NBC_00887; assembly: GCF_045207585.1. NCBI lineage: Bacteria > Bacillati > Actinomycetota > Actinomycetes > Kitasatosporales > Streptomycetaceae > Streptomyces > Streptomyces sp. NBC_00887. The sequence goes on along the minus strand of NZ_CP108788.1, from coordinate 2,302 downwards.
CTCTCCCCGGCCCAGTGGTCCCTCACCTACAACGGCGAGAACGTCTCCTTCACCCCCTCGATCGGCAACTGGTCCCTCCCGTGCCGTTCGCACTACTGGATCCGCGACGGCCGTGTCCGCTGGAGCCGCCGCTACTCGCCGTCGGAAATCGATCAGAACCAGGACCGGGACCGCCGCCTGCTGGCCGCCCATGACAGCGGCGAGCGGCAGCCGGGACGAGCAGCCAGTCTCCGCCGACTCCTCAGGTTCTGGCGCCCGTAGGCCGACCCATGCGCCTTAGACGGTGTCTTGATTGGCTATCCCTCGTTGTTCTGAGCATGGACATAGTTGTGCGCTTGGTCCCGGATGGGCTGTGGGAGGTCTTCCAGGGCGTGGCGCCGGAGCCGCCGGTCCGCGCTCAAGCTTGCGCAGTTCGCCGATGCTCACGCTGACCACTCAGCGCGAAACCCATGTGGAATCGGCCCCGAATAGGCGGCACCTGAACATGCCAGCTCACCAGTCCCGAAGCCGAGGTACGGAACTCACGACCCGGTTTTCATCGCCCACAGTCGAGCCTCGACTTCGGCGACGACCCGCCCCGATTCCTCGGTCATCTGTTCCTCCGCGTCAGTGAGCGGGCAGCCCATGACCATGAGGGCGAGGCCGTCGAGTTCCACCATCGCCGCCACTTCTGCGCGCCGACGGGGATCGTATCGGGCAAAGTCGTCGCACGCCTCGACCAGCGCGGTGAATGACGGCAGCCGTCCTACCAGCATGAACCGGAGGTCCTGCAGGACGCGCTGCATGTCCTTGCTGCGCTCGTGCAAGGCGGGCGCAGCGTCCTGCACCTCGCTGATCCTCCTCTCACACCGCTCCAGGTCCCGGGCTTTTTTCAGCTGGCCGTCTCTGAGCGCCTGGATCTGCCCCTGAGCGATGGCTTTCTGCGTGAGGCTGGCTGAAGCCGTTTCGATCTTGAACAGCAACTCCTTCCCGGCCGCCCTCCCGCCACCGCCCGCGGCGAGAGAGCCACGGCCAAACCAGGCTTCCGTGGCGTTGCGGGCCGCCGCTCCGTTCAGCCTCTTTATCGCCCTGCCGGTGGAGGCGGAGCCGAGGTTTCGCACCGCGTGATAAGGGCCTGCTTTGGCAACGTGACCAACGACAAGCGGGCCAACCACTAGGAGCGCGGCGCCTGCCAGCGCGCCGACAGCAGACGGCCAGGCAATGCTGAGCGGCTGCCGAGGCTCGATGACCGCCTCACCGCCGATAGTTGGTCTCTCGATTGCGGTCAGCTCGACCAGATCGACGTGCTTGAGACACTGAAAAACATCACGGAAGGGGACGATGGCCTCGTCGTGGAGTAGCTGCCTTGCCTTCTGCAGGGCAGCGTTCTCCTCCGCGGTCCGCTGATCGAGCTCCTCCTCGCAGGCAAGCAGACGTTTGTCCCTCCGCCGGTTCGTCCTTGCGAGCCTGACAGCGTCGACTACGTCGATGGCCATGTTGTCCCCCTAGTACTCGGTTCGGAGATCTTAGTGCCGAATCAGCCTGTTTCGTTGTGTTGTGACGTGCCGTAGAGAAACGAGTGTGGGCCGCCCTGCATGCGCTGGCGTCAGCCGGCGCGGGGGTCGGGAAGAGGGAGCCTGCGAGAGGCTGTTTGGTTTGGTTCGCCGGCTTCCCGTCATGCAACTGCCGCCTTCTCGGACCGAGTTCGTCGGCTGAGTACACGCCGAAACGAGCAACGAAGGGCAAGGAGACTGGATGCAACTCCTCAATCCTCATGAACATTCGTCAGGACTGCTCAACAGACAGGCCGTTCCAGGACTGTGGGGGCGTAGCCCCCTCAGGCTCAACTCACCCCACCCAAAAAGAGAGAACCCCCCCCCGACACGACACCCCGCGGAACACCGTGGTACTCGTGGCGCCCGCAACCCCACCACACCAAGATTAGGCCGTCAGGCCCCCTCCGGGCAGGGGAGAGCAAATCAAATCCCTGCCCAAAAACAAAAATGACATCAGCAGCGCTGGCAGGCGCCAACATGAAGCCCACCAACCCAACCGCCAGTCAGGCCATCAGGCCTGACACCCCGCCACCTACAAACACCAGGCCAGAACAGGCCTAAACATGCAGACAGTTTTCCCCGCCACGGGGCAAACCCCTAACCCACGCCACCCAAAACACAGTCAGGCCGTCAGGCCTGACACCTCACCAACCAACGGGCCGTCAGGCCCAGCACACACTCACAGTCAGGCCGTCAGGCCTGACGCCCTAACCGGTCCGTCCGTCAGGACGAAGTTAGGCCGCCAGGCCCAACTCAAGAGCCGCCAG